>CAVWNT010000015.1:0-486991 GCA_963756415.1 uncultured beta proteobacterium | reverse complement strand
TCCGCGTGTCGGTGGTTCGATTCCGCCCCAGGCCACCACACCCCACGTCCCAGGCCTTCCCAAGAGGCAGTCCACAACGCCAACAATTGCCCTGAGTTACAACAACTCGGGGCTATTCTTGTCTTGGCGGCTTTGCCCGACCTTCCGCCGGGCACGGGAAATGGATGGATCCTGAGGTGTCAACGGCGGTCGGCCCGACCACGTTCAGGCAGACGGCGTTGCATGCTGCAGACCCGGCCCTCCAACCGGGGCAAGCTACGTTGGCAGTCACCCGGCCAAGCACAGGCGCAGGCCGGTGCGTCAATGTTTGCCACGCAAGGTCCTGTCCACTGCCTAAGGTCGGGCGTTGACCCTCACCTCGCCCCGAGGCCGAGGCGCCCTCGCCACCGCCAACGATTGCCCACGACCCGATGAGCCGCCTGATCGATCCCCGCCACTTCGGCCTGCGCCTGCCTGCGCACCGTCAGGTCTTCGCGGCCTTCTTCGTGTACGCCTTCTCGTTCGGTGGCTTCTTTCCGCGCCTGGCGGAGCTGCAGCGCACGATGGGCGTGACCGAGGGCGAGCTCGGTCTGGGCCTCATCGGCGCGGCCTGCGGCACGCTGGCCTCGCTGAGCTTCGCCGGGCGTCCGATTGAACGCATCGGCCACCGCCGCACGCTGCTGGTGCTGATCCCGCTGCTGCCGGTGTTCTACGTGCTGGCTGCGCAGATGCGCGGGCCGCTCGCGCTGTTCCTGTGCCTGCTGCCGGCTGGCTTGTGCATCGGCGCGATCGAGCTCGTCGTCAACCTCGAAGCCGACCGTGTCGAGCATCAAAGCCGCCGGCGCATCATGAACCGGGCACACGCGTTCTGGAGCTTCGGCTTCTTCGGCGCCGGGCTGCTGGGCGCAGCGGCCGCGCGGCTGGCGGTGCCGCCGCAGTGGCACCTGGCCGCCGTGGTGCCGCTGACTGCGCTGCTCGTGTTGCTGCTGCTGGGTCGTTTCGACGGCGCACCGCGACGCAGCGGCGGTAGCGTGGAGGCGGCGCACCGTTTCGCGCGGCCGACGATCGCGATCATGGGTCTGGTGCTGTTCTCGCTGTCTGGCCTGGTGCTCGAAGGCGCCGGCGTCGACTGGTCGGCGATCTACATGCGCGACGTGTTCGGCGCCGCGCCGTTCTTCGGTGCGCTGGCCGTCACTTGCGTGGCGCTGGCGCAGGGCAGCGCGCGCTATGTCGCCGACCACTACGTCGAGCGCCACAGCCCGCGCACGATCGCGCGCCTGCTGCTCGGCGTGTTGGGCCTGGGCACGCTGCTCGTCAGCCTGGCGCCGGCGGCGCCGCTGGCGCTGGCGGGCTTCGCGCTGATCGGCATCGGCACCAGCGTGATGTTTCCGCTGGCGATGTCGGCGGCGGCGCAGCGCACCGATCGCCCGGCATCGACCAACGTCGCCGCGCTCGCACAGATCTCGTTCGTCAGCTTCATGCTCGCGCCGCCGCTGCTGGGCATCGTGGCCGAGCACTGGGGCATCCGCTGGAGCTTCGCGCTCGGGCTGCCGCTGGTGCTGCTGAGTGGCGCGCTGGTGTCCACATTGCAAGCCGCTCCCGCTGACCGCACTCGCGCGCCTTCGGCGTTGTAGCGGCTGCCGTGGCCCGAGAAGTTTCGACGACCCGTCTTCCATCCATAGCGACCGGCCGAAACGCCACGCCGCCTGAAGTTCAACGGCGGATTCGTCCTACGCCGCGAAGTGCTTTCGAAGCTTGCATTGCGCCGCCCGTCGCGGCACGCTTCGGCGCATGCCAGCACCAATCACCATCAACATCCCTCACCAGCTCGGGCGCGTCGAGGCGCATCGCCGCATCGAGGCCGGTTTCGCGAAACTCGTCAACCTGCTGCCCGGCAAGACCGGCGCGTGCAGCGAACGGTGGGACGGCGACCAGTTGACCTTCAGCGCCGCAGCGCTCGGCCAGAGCGTCAGCGGTGTCATCACCGTTTTCGACGCCGTGGTGACGATGCAGATCGAGCTGCCCGGCGTGCTGGGCGTGCTCGCCAACAAGCTCAAGGACCGGCTGCACAAAGCGGGGCAGCTGCTGTTGACGAAGAAGTAGCGCTGCGTTTGTTCAGGCTGGCTGGGTCGCGTTAGGGCAGCGACGCGGCAGCGCCAGTGATTGCCACGCGCCGCAGCTGTGGCCGACCAGGCCGAGCACGTCGTCGATGTGCGTCTGCAGCGAGATGTCGGGCCGGTGCACCGCCTTTATTTCGTCATGGACACCTCGTTGGCAAGTCGTGTCTCTGACGCTCAGCAGTCAGGTCTGCGTCGCCAGCAGCCGGGCCTTGCGCTTCGTTACCCGCTCGATCAACGCCTCGGTGCTCAACTCGTCCGGCACCGCCAGCAACGCCTCGAAGGTCAGCGACAGCAGCTCGAGCGCCTTGGAGTACTCGTCCATCCTCGTCAGCTCGTCGCTGGCCGTTTGACGGTCGGCCTCGCGTTTGTTGGCAACTTCGTACCCATCGACCGATCCGCTCAGGATCGGGCCGAGCACCGGGATGAAGTCGACCGCCTTCTTGCCCACCGCGGTGGCGGCGGCCTTCGCCACCCGGCCGTCGCATTCGCTGAGTACCGGGGGAAAGCGTTGCGGCACGCCCCTCGGTGCAGTTCACAGGCTTCCCCTTGCAGCGGACGGCTCCCGCCATGCGCGAATCTGCACCACCGAGCCCGAACGTGCAACCGTTCGTCGCCGCCGATCCATCGCAGAATCCAGCGGATCCCCGGCCCAGCGGAGCAGCACCTGACATGGCGACCGTCCTCGACAAGGAGCTCAAGCGGCAAGTCACCGTCGACGGCGCGCACTACATGGTTGTCATCGGCCCCGAAGGCATTCGGCTGACGGGCAAAGGCAAGCGCAAGCCCGAAGCCGAGTTGCAATGGCGTGATCTGCTGAGCGGCGAAGCTGCCCTGGCGGTCGCCCTCAACGCATCGCTCGCTGCGCAAGCACCGGCAGCCCGCAAGCCGAAGGCGGAAACCTCGCCGCGCCACGCAAGTGGAAGTTCGCCACGAAAGCGGGCTCGCAAGTAGCTTGCTCGCCGCAGCGCGCGGCGCTGGAACGCCGGCTCAGGCCTTCGGGCTTTCCACGTTCAGCACCCGCATGCCCAGCGAACGCCCTGCCGGAGCGTCGAGCACCTGCACCGTCGTCTGGCGCGGCGTGAAGTCGTCGGGCAGCGGCATCGAGCCACTGACGATTTCGTGGCCTTCGACCGACAAGACCACCGGGTCCATCGTCAATGTCGTCGGCTTGCCGCCGGCCGAAGCCCCGGCAACGACCATCTGCATCACGCCGGCCAGCGGCTTGCTCGCTTTGCGCCGCGTCAGCACCACCTGATAGTCCAGCCCCCCGCGGCGCGCCGTGAAGCGTGCGGCGCGCACCTGAACGGTGTTCTGCGCCGCACGCGGGTCGGGTGGCAAGGTGGCGAGCAGCGTTGCCAGATCGGCGCGCGCGCGTTCGGCCGTGTCTTGCGCGGCGGCCAGCGCGGTGTCGCGTTGGCGCGCCTCGGCGCTGGCCTTGTCGAGTTGCTGCTGCAAGCTGTCGCGCTCGCGCAGCAGTCGCTCATTTTCGGCATTCGCTTTGGCGGACGATTCGCGCAGGGCATGCGACTCGGCCGCGCTCAGCCGCGGCGGCAGCAGCTTTTGCTGCACCGCGATCACCGCTGCGATGCCGAGCCCGACGCCCAGCACCAACAACAACAGCCAGGTCGGCACTTTGCGGCGGCGTCGGCCGCGGTAGGGGTCGAAAACGATGGCTTTGCGCGATCCGAACATCCGCCCAGCTTAAGCGTCACTGCGAAACGCGGTGCAACACAATGTAAGCGGCACAGGAATTTTCGGGACCTTCGTGCAGCGCGGCCGCCGATGAGGGGGTCGCGCGTTGGGGGCGCACCGCCCTTGGTCGGCGCTGGCAGGTGACGACCGGCACGGCATAGGTATTGGTGTTGCGAGACCGCCCACCGGCCGGTGGTTATTCGGCGTGGCGCTGGTGCGCGCCTGCTGCGCAACAGGGCAAAGCAATGTGGTGCCTGGAGTGATCGGCATGACCCGGCCCTGATTTGCACGGGTCGTGACGCCCGAGACTACTTTTCCGATCAGTGATCGCTCTCCAGCAAACCGACACCGCGCAAGCCCGGCATCAAGCGCCCTGTTGACAGCCTCGCAGATGATGTGTGCGCACACTAAACCATGCCCGCTTATGCACCATTCCGATGCCGGCGCTTGAGCTTTTTTGGGCGATCCTATAAACTAGGGGCTCAAATTTCAAGGGTTTTCCCGTGGTTCGCTCGCGTTTGCCTTCGCCGAGGCAGTATTCAAAGAATCTGGCGCTGGCAATCACGTTGATGGGCAGTCTTCTGGTCCCGGGGCATGCTTTCAGCAAGGCCACAGTCGAGAAGACGGTTGCCTTGAATGCGCTGCCGGTCGAGGCCCAGAACATCGAAAGCCGCATCCGCTCGGGTGGCCCGTTCCTGTATGACAAGGACGGATCGGTGTTCGGCAACCGCGAACGTCAGCTTCCCGGCAAATCACGAGGCTTCTACCGCGAATACACCGTGCCCACGCCGGGCGCCAGCGACCGCGGGGCGCGCCGGATCGTCTGCGGCGGCGTGGAGCCCAAGCGTCCCGAGAGTTGTTACTACACGGCCGATCACTACACGAGCTTCTCGCGCATCGTGCAGTGACCGCAGATTCGAATACTTGTTCATCGAAGGAGGAGCGTGACCATGCTTTTGCAAACAGTCCGTCCCAACATCGTGCAGGCCATCAGGGCCTACCGGGTTGAGGACTTGATGCAGGCCGCCAGTGGCGTCGGCCAGCATTTCCTGTATGCCAATCTGGCCTCGGCGCAGACCAAGCAGGATGTGCTGGACAAGATCGCCGAGTCGTTCACCTTCCCGCAGCACTTCGGCAAGAACCTCGACGCGTTGTTCGATTGCATGACCGACCTGGTGCACAAGGCGGGCGCGCAGCCGGGCTTCGTCGTCGTGCTGGAACAGCTGCCCGACAACCCGCGCTTCGATCGCGAGGCGCGCGAACAACTGCTCGACGTGTTCCGCGACACCGCCGATTTCTGGGCGGAGCGACGAATACCGTTCAGGTGTTTCTATTCTTTTCAGTAGCCCGCTCCCTCGAAATCGGGTCATGGGAGCGGGCGGAAACGGCCCAGGTTGTCGCGGAAAAGCCGGTCCACAAAGTGGCGGCACCGAAGAACGGCACCAATCCAAACTTCGGCATGAACATGCCGTTGATGAGCAGCGCCTTCGACACGGCGATGTGGCTCAACGCAGCTTGATCGGCTGAAGCCTCGGCGCCTCACGGCGCCGTTCGGCACAGCCTGTTCGTTGCATCGCGGCCCTTCGGGGCCGCTTTCATTGCGGGCTGCGCTCGACGTGCTGCGCCAGTTCGACATATTGCGCGACCGGCACCTCCTCGGCCCTTCGCTGCAGATCGAACGGCGTGTCGACACCCCGTGCTTCCAGCCAGCGACCCAGGGTGTGGCGCAGCAGCTTGCGGCGCTGCGAAAAGGCCGCCCGAACCAGCTCCGACAACAACTCCCCCGGTTGCGCAGCCGTGGCCAGCGGCAACATGCGCACCACCGTCGAATGCACTTCAGGCGGCGGGTCGAAGGATTCGGGCGCGCACCTCGAGCACACATTCGATGTGGTACCGCCACTGCAGCATCACCGACAGGCGCCCGTAGGCCTTGTGGCCGGGCGTGGCCACCATGCGCTGGGCGACTTCGCGCTGCAGCATGAAGTGCTGATCGACCACGTGCTCGGCGGCCGCGAGCAGATGAAACAGGATCGGTGTGGAGATGTTGTAGGGCAGGTTGCCGACCAGCCGCAGCAACTGCCCCGGGTTGCGCGGCAGCTCGGCGACATCGACGTTCAGCACATCGGCTTCGATCACCGTCAGCGCCGGGTTCGAGCGCAGCCGCGCAGCCAGGTCGCGGTCCAGCTCGATCACCG
This sequence comes from uncultured beta proteobacterium, assembly GCA_963756415.1. Lineage (GTDB taxonomy): Bacteria > Pseudomonadota > Gammaproteobacteria > Burkholderiales > Burkholderiaceae_C > Rubrivivax. Next base: position 481,005 of record CAVWNT010000015.1, on the reverse strand, counting down.
TCAGTTGCTGGCAACGCCGCAGCAGCGGTTCGGTCAGCGCCCCGAGGCCGGGGCCGATCTCGACCAGCGCCTGACCGGGGGCCGGGTCGACGAGGTCGACGATCTTCTCGACGACGAAGGCATCGGCGAGGAAATGCTGGCCGAAGCGCTTGCGCGCCTGATGTTTCATGCGCGCGCCGAAACCGCCTCAGGCATGCGCCGGTGGCCGCCGCGTCACTGCGGCGGCTCGCGCATCTCGACGTAGGCCTGCGCGCGCAGTTCCTTGACCCACTCGTTGTAGGCCTCCTCGAACTTGCGCTCGCGCAGGACGTTGCGGGCCTGCGCCCTGACCTGCTTGGCATCGACCGTGTTTTCGCGGCGCCCCTCGACCTTGATCAGGTGCACGCCGAAACGCGACACCACCGGCTGCGAAATGCCATCGATGCTGAGCTGATTCATGGCTTCTTCGAACTCCGGCACCAGGTTGCCGGGCGAGACCCAGCCCAGCTCACCGCCTTGTGCCGCCGAACCGTCTTCCGAATACTGCTTGGCCATGGCCTCGAAGGTCGTTGCTCCGCTGACGATCTGGCTGCGGTAGTCGATCATCCGCTGCGCCGCCGCCTCGGTGCTCAATTGCGCCGACGGGCGCAGCAGGATGTGCCGCACCTGCGTCTGCGTGACCTTGAAGCCGGTTGTCTCCTGCCGGTTGACCAGCTTGAGCACGTGCCACCCCGCGCCGGTGCGCAGCAGCTTGGGCGCAACGCGGCCGACATCGAGCCCCCCGACTTCGGCGACGAAGGCATCGGGCAGCCGCGAGGCGACGCGCAGACCCAACTCGCCACCCTGTGCCTTGCCCGGGTCGTCGGAGAGTTCTCGCGCCAACGCCGCAAAATCCTCGCCGGCGAGGGCGCGGGCGAGCGCCTCGTCGGCGCGCGCCTTGCGCTGCGCCGCGGTCTGCACGTCGGCACCCTCGGGCACGCTGATCAGGATCTGGGCGATGTTCAGCTCGGCGGTGTTCGCCTTGCTGGCGTTCTGCGCGGCAAGATAGTCGTCGATCTCGAGTTCACTGACCTGCGTGCGCTGGCCCACCTCGCGTTCGCGCACGCGCTCGACCAGCATCTGATCACGCAGGTTGGCGCGAAAGCGCGTGTAGTCGATGCCTTCGAGCTGCAGCCGCTCGCGCAGTTGCTCCAGCGTCCACTTGTTCTGCGCCGCCACCGCCTGCGCGGCACGATCGAGCTCGCTGTCCTCGACACGTGCCCCGCTTTGGCGCGCGGTGGTGATCAGCACGCGTTCCTCGATCAACGAATCGAGTACCTGCTGGCGCAACACCTGTGGCGGCGGCAGCCGCTGGCCGGCGCGCTGGGCGGCCAGCTGCGCACGCTCGAGGCGCTGCTCGATCTCGCCGGCGGTGACCAGGTCGCTGTTGACCACCGCGGCGATGTAATCGCCGCTGAAGGCGTCGGTGCGTGCCTGCACCTGGGCGGCAGCCGGGCCATGGCCCACGCAGACCGACACGGCAGCTGCGCACAGCACGGCGCGAAGGACAGGAATCAACTCGCTCATCAATCGTAGTAGGCCGAACCCGGCGACGCGCTGCGTCCATCACGCAACAACCGGTAGCCGGGGATATTGTCCTTCAAGACACCGATCGCATTCGAACCCAGGCGCGACAGCCCCACCAGTTCGAGCTGGAACAGCAGCTGCGTGGAGGCCTCGCTGACACCGGTCGACCAGCGGCTGACCACCATGCGCGCGATCCAGCAGCCCGCGTCGTATTCGACGCCGATGATCGAATCGGTCAGGCGGCTGTCGGTGGTGTTGTAGTTCAGCCGACCGACGCTGTACCACGAGCCGGTGCAGCTGCCGCCGCTTTGCGCGCGCGCGGCACCGTTGCTGCTGCCGATGCCGCCGGCCCCGATGTACAGCGGCCATTGCCAGGCCAGTTCGACCTGCGCACTGATATCGCGTGCATAGCGGTAGCCGACGTTGATGGTGCGAAACGGCCCCGGCGCGTATTGCGCGCCGACGACCGTGCGCACCACCCGATCGACGCTGGGGCTGTAGCGCAGGTACGCCTCCAGGTTGAACGGCTGCAGCACGCTGGTCGAGCCGCGCAGCAGCACATCGGAGAAGCCGCGTTTCTCGGTAATGCCGTTTTCGGTGATCACCTGGTCGCTGAACAGGTATCGCTGCACCACGCCGAGCTGCAACAGCTCGACACCGCTGGCCGCATCGAGCAGGCGCGTCGTCAGGCCCGCGGTCAACGCGTTCGTGTCGGAGACCCGGTCGATGCCGGAGAACACGTTCTCGGAGTAGATCGATGCGAAGCTGTAGTCCTTCACCGCCGAGTCGAAGTTCGGCAGGCTCGACTGGTCGACATACGGCGTGTTGACATACAGCAGGCGCGGCACCAGGGTCTGGCGCAGATCACGTCCGAACCACTGCGTGCTCTTCTCGAACTCGGCACCGCCGCCCACGCTGACGGTGGGGATGATGCGCGAGGCATCGCGTTGGCCGTCGGGCATCGGTTCGTCGGTGCGGTAGCCGGCGGCGTTGAACAGCAGGCTCGGCGTGAACCACCAGCCCGGTTCGCGCCAGGGCCGGCTGACCCAGCCCTGCGCGTGCACGCGCGAGCCGTCCGACGGCAGGGTCGCCGGCGTGTAGCCCGGGTTGTCGGGCAGCTCGAAACGGTTGAACTCGGTCTCGACGCTGTACGTCAGCCCCGCGCCGAGCTCCCCGGCGCTGCGCGCGCCGATCTGCGCGGCGCGATCGAAGGGCGCGTCGAGGATGTTCGGGTACTGCAACACCTGCCAGCGCTGCGTGCGCGCGTACAGCTCGGCACCGAGCCGCGCATCGCCCAGCGATTGTTCGATCTGCGCCACCAGCGGCAGCAGCCGCGGTGTCAAGGCCTTGTGCGCGCGCGGAAAGTCGTTCCACCAGAAATCGTCCGACACCCGTTCGCCGACCACCGAGTACAGCGTGCTCGGCGTGAAGCTGCCCAGGTGCTCCAGCGTGGCCCAGTAGCGGCTGCGGTCGGCGACATTGTCGTGGGGCAGCAGATCGAGGTTGACCTGGCCGGCGTAGTTGCTGTCGAGATAACGGAACTCGCCATCGACGGCGAAGCCGCGCCGCGTCGAGTAGCGCGGCACCAGCGTCGCGTCGCGGTTCGGCGCGATGTTCCAGTAGTACGGCACACCCAGTTCGACACCGCTGCCGGTGGTGATTTCCAGGTTCGGCGGCAGCCAGCCCGACTTGCGCTGATCGGTGAGCGGAAAGCTCATCGAAGGAAACGCCAGGATCGGCACGTCGAAAAAGCGCAGCACGCCGCCTTCGGCCGTGCCCACACCGGTGTCCACATCGATGTCGAGCCGGTCGGCGCTGAGCACCCAGTCGGGCCGGTCGGGGCCGTTGCGCGGGCAGCTGGTGTAGGTCGCGCCGATCACGGTCGAGCGCGAGGCGTCGTGGAAGTCGATGCGCTGCGCATGACCGCCGGCGCCGGTGATGGCCAGGTCGTATTCGGGCTGCAGCACGAAGCCTTGCAGGCGCTGCACCTTGACCTGCACCTCGGGCCCGCTGAAGACCGAGCCGTTGAAGCTGATGCGCACCTTGCCTTCGGCCACCGCCAGGTCCTCGGCCTGGTCGTAGCGCAGCTGGTCGGCACGAATCACCACGCCGGCATGCCGCAGCTGCACCGCGCCTTCGGCCTGCACCTGGATGTTGGCCTGGCCGCTGAGCGTCTGCGCCTCGAGGTACATCGGCGCACGTTGTCGCGCAGTGTCGCCGCTCGGCGCGGGCTGCAGGCGCGGCACACTTTGCAGCGCCGGAAAGCCCATTGCCGACGGCACGGTCTGCGCCGATGCGGCGATGCACACGGCAGACGCGGCAGCGCCAGCGGCCTGCGCGACGCACCGACGACGTCGCGCACCTGACGTGGGTCGTGCATCGGCGAGTTCTCTCGCGGCGGAGGTCGGAGGCACAGGCGGCGGCGTGCGGCTGCGCGCAACGGCGCTGGCAGCAGAAGGAGGCTTCGTAGAATTCATTATCCAACGCGCTTTTGCCGACGATCGTTCACCGCACAGCGCGGGCGCGCACCACCGATGCGCGCACCCGCGTCCGCCATCCCGTCATCGCCACCGCCGACCATGAGCCCACCTTCCGCCAGCCCCCCCGCCGCCATCGTCTGGGCCGATGCGGCGCGCCGCGAGGCTTTCCAGGCCTGGCTGACGGCACTCGCCGGCGCCCACGGCCTGCAACTCGAGACGCTGCATGCCGCCTCGGCCGACGCCAGCTTTCGCCGCTACTTCCGACTCGACTGCGCGGGCGGCAGCTGCATCGTGATGGATGCGCCGCCGCCGCTCGAAGACGTGCGGCCCGTTCATCGACGTCGCGCAGCGCATCGAAGACGCCGGCCTGAACGGGCCGCGCGTGCTCGCCGCCGATGCCGATCTGGGCTTCGTGCTGCTCACCGATCTGGGCACCACGCTGTACCTCGATGCGCTGCGCAGCGCCGACGCACGCACCGCCGACGGCCTGATGCGCGACGCCATCGGCGCGCTGGTGCAGTGGCAGCAGAAGGTGCCGTGCAGCGGGCTGCCGGCCTACGACGAGGCGCTGCTGGCACGCGAACTCGCGCTGTTCCCCGAGTGGTGCGTGCAGCGCGAGTTCGGCCGCGACTGGAACGCGGCCGAGACGCAGCGCTGGCAGGGCGTGTGCCGCTTGCTGATCGACAGCGCGCTGGCGCAGCCGCGGGTGGCGGTGCACCGCGACTGGATGCCGCGCAACCTGATGGTGGGCACGCCGAATCCGGGCATCCTCGATTTTCAGGACGCGGCCTGCGGCCCCATCAGCTACGACATGGCCTCGCTGCTGCGCGATGCCTTCATCTCGTGGGACGAGGAGCGCGAGATCGACTGGGCGGCGCGTTACTGGAGCGAGGCGCGGCGCGCCGGCGTGCCGCTGGGCGATGCGCTCGGCGCCGACTTCGGCGAGTTCTGGCGCGCGCTGGAATGGATGGGCCTGCAGCGCCACCTGAAGGTGCTGGGCATCTTCTGCCGCCTCAAGCACCGCGACGGCAAGGCGCACTACGTGGCCGACCTGCCGCGCTTTTTTGCCTACGCGAGCAAGGTCGCGTCGCGCTATGCGCCGCTGCGGCCGCTGCTGTCGCTGCTCGAGCCGATGAGCGGCCTGCAGGCGACAACCGCGTTCACGATGCGCTGAAAGCGGGTTGGCGCGCGACGCCGCGCGCACTGCTGCCAATTTCTCACGCTGCGCCCCCGTGCTCGCGGGGCCTCACGCTGCGACAGCGGCGCCTAGACTGCGTCGTCACCAAGGGAAACATCACATGAACTCAAAAATCGTCTTGTCGCTGTGTGCATCGTTGATCGGGGCCGCCGCCCACGCCGGGCCGATCTTCAGCGACGACTTCGACACCAACACCGCCGGTCTGAACAAGGTGCCCGCCGGCTGGACGGTCAGCGACGGCACGGTGGACATCATCGGCAACGGCTACTTCGATTTCTATCCCGGCAACGGCGCCTACATCGACCTCGACGGCTCGACCGGCAACGCCGGTGTGCTGTCGAGAATGTTCAACCTCGATGCCGGCGTCGACTACATCGCCACGCTGGTGCTCGGCGGCAGCGCACGCGGCGACAGCAACGACGGTCACCGTCAACTTCGGCTCCTCGTCGTTCGTGCAGAGCTTTGCATCGAACGCCGCGCTGACGCCGTACAGCATCGGCTTCACGCCGTCGAGTGCCGGGCTCTACACGCTGTCGCTGGCCAATGCCGGCGGTGACAACGTCGGCGCGATCCTGACCAGCGTCAACATCGTCACCACGCCGATCCCCGAGCCGAGCGCGTTGGCGCTGACGCTGGCCGGACTGGCGCTGCTGGGTGCGGTGAGCCGCCAGCGCAAGGCGCGCTGACCCGCGGGACGCAACAGTCGCGGCTGGCGCCGGCCGGCGCCGGCCGGCCCGATGTTGCAGCGGCCTAAGGGCAACCGGCCACCACCTGCGCCACCGCCGCGGTCAACCTCTTGGCGTACGGCACGTGCAGGAATTCGTTGGGCCCGTGGGCGTTGCTCTTCGGGCCGAGCACGCCGCAGACCATCATCTGCGACTTCGGAAAGCCCTTTTGCAGCATGCTCATCAGCGGGATCGTGCCGCCCTGGCCGATGTAGCCCAGCGGCGCGCCGAAATGCGCGTTCGAGGCGTCGTTCAGCGTGCGTTCGAGCCACGGTGCCAGCTCGGGGGCATTCCAGCCGGTGGCACCGAGCTGCCCGGCGCGGCCGTCGGGATGGAAACTGACCTTCGCGTTGTACGGCGCGTCGGTTTCGAGCAGCGTCTTCAGGTGCAGCGACGCTTCGTGGCCATCGATCAGCGGCGGCAGCCGCAGGCTCAACTTGAACGCGGTGTGCGGGCGCAGCACGTTGCCGGCGTTGCCGAGGTCGGGAAAGCCTTCGACACCGGTGACGCTCAGGGTCGGCCGCCAGGTGCGGTTCAACAGCACCTGCACCGGATCGGTGGTCATCGGCAGCACCGGGCCGCCGTCGGCGCCGCAGGCCCACGGAAAGCGGCGGTAGACCTCGTCCTTCAGGATCGCCGCAGTCGCCTGCGCCTGGCCGATGCGGGTGCCGGGGATCTCGCAATGAAAACTCTGCGGCAGCAGCCGGCCGGTGGCCGAATCCTCGAGCCGGTCGAGCAGGTGGCGCAGGATGCGAAAGCTCGACGGCACCAGCCCGCTGGCATCGCCGCTGTGGATGCCCTCGCTCAGCACCTCGACCTTCAGCACACCGCTGACCATGCCGCGCAGGCTGGTGGTCAGCCACAGCTGGTCGTAGCTGCCGGCGCCGCTGTCCAGGCACACCACCAGGCTGACCTCGCCGAGCCGCGCCTTCAGCACGTCCAGGTAGGCGGGCAGATCGGGTGAGCCGCTTTCTTCGCCGCTTTCGATGATGCCGACGCAGCGCGGGTGGCCGATGCCCTGCTGCTGCAATGACTCGAGGGCGGTGATCGCCGCGTACACCGCGTAGCCGTCGTCGGCGCCGCCGCGGCCGTAGAGCTTGCCGTTTTCATACTTCGGTGTCCACGGCCCCAGGTCGTTGCGCCAGCCGTTGAACTCGGGCTGCTTGTCGAGGTGGCCGTAGAAGACCACCGTGTCGGTCGATTCCGACCGTGTGGCGGCGACCTCGAAGAAGATCAGCGGCGTGCGGCCTTCCAGGCGGATCAGCTCCAGCTTCAGACCCGGCACCTTGCGCGATTCGACCCAGGCGGCAGCCTCGCGCACGACGCGGTCGAGGTGGCCGTGCGCGTGCCAGTCGGCGTCGAACATCGGGCTCTTCGCCGGGATGCCGATGTAGTGGTTCAGCGCCGGCACGATCTGCTCGTCCCACTGGCGATCGGCGTAGGCGCCGAGCGCGCTGGCTTCGTCGGCTTGCAACGGCAGGTGGGGATCACGGGCATTCATCGGCGGTCCTCGGTGGCGGTCGGCCGCCCAGTTTAGGCCTGCCGCGCGGGCTGTGCATCGCACCGGCCCGGATCGCCCACGACAATACTTGACACCTGAACTGTTCATCTCCAAACTAAACGCCCGGACACTTCAGCGAAGGCGGTGGATGAAGATCGTGTGCATCGGCGGCGGGCCGTCCGGCCTGTACTTCGCGCTGCTGATGAAGGCCATGCAGCCGGCGCACGACGTCACCGTCGTCGAGCGCAACAAGCCCTACGACACCTTCGGCTGGGGCGTGGTGTTCTCCGACGCCACGATGGACAACATGCGCCAGTGGGACGAGCCCACCGCGGCGTCGATCCAGCAGGCCTTCAACCACTGGGACGACATCGAGCTCGAGTTCAAGGGCCGCACCATCCGCAGCGGCGGCCACGGCTTCGTCGGCATCGGCCGCAAGAAGCTGCTCAACATCCTGCAGGCGCGTTGCGAGGAACTCGGCGTCGAAGCTGGTGTTCGAGCAGGAGGTCGATTCGGATGCCGACTTCCCCGATGCCGACCTGATCATCGCCAGCGACGGCGCCAACTCGAAGATCCGCCACAAGTACGCCGAGGTCTTCAAGCCCGACATCGTCAAGCGCCCGAACCGCTTCGTCTGGCTGGGCACCACCAAGCTGTACGACGCCTTCAACTTCACCTTCGTGAAGACCGAACACGGCTGGTTCCAGGCGCACGTCTACAAGTTCGACGACAAGACCACCACCTTCATCGTCGAGACGCCCGAATCCGTGTGGCTGGCGCACGGGCTGGACAAGCTCGACGTCGATCAGTCGGTGGCCTTTTGCGAGAAGCTGTTTGCCGATCACCTGCAGGGCCACCGGCTGATGAGCAACGCGCGCCACCTGCGCGGCTCGCCGTGGCTGAACTTCCAGCGCATCAAGTGCGAGCAGTGGTCGCTGTTCAACGGCCGCGCGCACGTGGTGCTGATGGGCGATGCGGTGCACACCGCGCACTTCGCGATCGGCTCGGGCACCAAGCTGGCGATCGAGGACGCGATCGAACTGGCACGCCAGTTCAAGGAACTGGGTGACGAGCCTGCGCAGCATCGGCGAGGTGCTGCAGCGCTACCAGGCGATCCGCGCCATCGACGTGCTGCGCCTGCAGAACGCCGCGTGGAATGCGATGGAGTGGTTCGAGGCGGTCGGCCAGCGTTATGCCGACACGCTGCCGCCCGAACAGTTCATGTACTCGATGCTGACCCGCTCGCAGCGCATCAGCCACGAGAACCTGCGCCTGCGCGACGCGAAGCTGGCTCGAAGGTTACGAGCGCTGGTTCGCGCGCCAGGCCGGTCTGGCCGTGGCCGACGACGCGAAGCCGCCGCCGCCGATGTTCACGCCCTACACGGTGCGCGGCATCACGCTGAAGAACCGCGTCGATCGTCTCGCCGATGGCGCAGTACTCGGCGGTCGATGGCATGCCCGGCGACTTCCACCTGGTGCACCTGGGCGCGCGCGCGCTCGGCGGCGCCGGCCTGGTGTTCGCCGAGATGACCTGCGTCAGCGCCGAGGGCCGCATCACGCCCGGCTGCCCGGGCCTGTACAGCGCCGAGCAAGGGCTGGCCTGGAAGCGCATCGTCGATTGGGTGCACGCCAACAGCGACGCGAAGATCGGCATGCAGATCGGCCATGCCGGCGCCAAGGGTTCGACGCGGGTGGCCTGGGAAGGCGGCGACGAACCGCTGGCCGAAGGCAACTGGCCGATCATGGCCGCGTCGCCGCAGCAGTACCTGGCCGGCGTCAGCCAGACCGCGAAGGCGATGAGCCGCGCCGACATGATCGAGGTGGGCGCGCAGTTCGTGCGCAGCGCCGCGTACGCGGCCGAGGCCGGCTTCGACTGGCTCGAACTGCACTGCGCGCACGGCTACCTGCTGTCGGCCTTCATCTCGCCGCTGACCAACCAGCGCGACGACGACTACGGCGGCAGCCTGGCCAACCGGCTGCGCTTCCCGCTCGAAGTGTTCGCCGCGGTGCGCGCGGTGTGGCCCGCCGAGCGGCCGATGTCGGTGCGCATCTCGGCGCACGACTGGGTCGACGGCGGCATCACGCCCGACGACGCGGTGGAGATCGCCCGCGCCTTCAAGGCCGCCGGCGCCGACATGATCGATTGTTCGTCGGGCCAGGTCAGCGCCGAGCAGCAGCCGGTGTACGGCCGCATGTACCAGACGCCGTTTGCCGACCGCATCCGCAACGAGGTCGGCATCCCGACCATCGCGGTGGGCGCGATCAGCGAGGCCGACCATGTCAACAGCATCATCGCCGCCGGCCGCGCCGACCTGTGCGCCGTCGCGCGGCCGCACCTGGCCAACCCGGCCTGGACGCTGAGCGAAGCGGCGAAGATCGGCTACACGCCGATCGAATGGCCGAAGCAGTACGTCAGCGGCAAGACGCAGATGGAAACGCTGTTCGCGCGCGAGAAGGCGCTGAACACCACGCCGGCGGTCAAGGAGCCGATCTGATGAAGCGCGCCGTCCGCCAGGAGATCACCCCGCTGCTCGACGACCAGAGCATCGGCCTGGAAGCGCGCATGTCCAGCGACGACCACCATTCGCTGCGCCTGTGGCTGCGCCTGCTGGCCTGCAGCACCGACATCGAGACCGAGATCCGCAAACGGCTGCGCACGCAGTTCGGCATGACCTTGGCGCGCTTCGACTACCTGGCGCAATTGCACCGCCATCCGGACGGGCTGCGCATGAGCGAGCTGTCGCGCTTCCTGATGGTCACCGGCGGCAACGTCACCGGCCTGACCGACGAGCTGGAAAAGGACGGCCTGGTGCAGCGCGATGCCGAACCGGGCGACCGGCGCTCGACGCGCATCGCACTCACCGCCAAGGGCCGCAAGGGTTTCGAGAAGATCGCGCGCGAGCACGAAGCGCTGGGTGGTCGAACTGTTCGCCGGCATCGACGAACGCGCCAGGCACCAACTGCACGACCTGCTGGGCCGGCTGCGCGTGCAGCTGTCGGCACGGCAGGAAACCGCAAACCGAAGGCACCCCATGAGCACCGACCCCAGCTTGCTCGCCGGCAACCGCCGCCCCCTGGCCGACTACCGCGCCGAGCACTTCCTGTGGCAGGTGCAGGACGGCGTCGGCCGCATCACGCTGAACCGGCCCGAGCGCAAGAACCCGCTCACCTTCGACAGCTATGCCGAGCTGCGCGACCTGTTCCAGCGCCTGCGCCATGCCGACGACGTGCACCGTGGTGCTGATCCACGGCGCCGGCGGCAACTTCTGCTCCGGCGGCGACGTGCACGAGATCATCGGCCCGCTGATCGAGCTGAAGGCGCCCGAGCTGCTGATGTTCACGCGCATGACCGGCGATCTGGTCAAGGCCATGCGCCACTGCCCGCAGCCGATCGTCGCCGCCATCGACGGCGTGTGTGCCGGTGCCGGCGCGATCATCGCGATGGCCAGCGATCTGCGCTACGGCACCGCGCGCAGCAAGACGGCATTCCTGTTCAACCGCGTCGGCCTCGCCGGCTGCGACATGGGCGCGTGCAACATGCTGCCGCGCATCGTCGGCCATGGGCGCGCGTCGGAGTTGCTGTACACCGGCCGTGCGCTGGGTGGCGAAGAAGCGCAGCAGTGGGGCTTCTTCAACCGGCTGTGCAGCCCCGAGACGGTTCTCGACGAGGCGCAGGCGCTGGCGCAGGAACTGGCCGCCGGCCCGACCTTCGCCAACGGCATCACCAAGAGCATGCTGCACCACGAATGGGCGATGGACATCGACAGCGCCATCGAGGCCGAAGCGCAGGCGCAGGCGCTGTGCATGCTGACCGAGGACTTCGGGCGTGCCTATCGAGCATTTGCAGCGAAGCAGAAACCGGTGTTCGAGGGGAACTGAAGTGGCTGCTGTTGCGGTGCACGGGCTGTTCGCTTTCGGCAGTGCTGCTTCCAGCGTGACAGTCGGCCCGTGCACGCGTTCTCCGGCCCACGCTCGCGGAGCAACGACTTGTGCTCGTGGACGTTGCCTCATGAACACCTACCAGGCGCGCGGCCGGCAAGCGGTCCGCGAATGGGGCCTGCGCCCGCGCACCCGAACCGCCTGCCCTGTCACCGCCGAGGCGCTGGGCGTGGGCGACAACGGCGGCATGTTGCAGGGCGGCGGTGGCGTCCGCGGGCGCAGGCCCCATTCGCGGCACGCTTGCCGGCTGTACGCCTGGTTGGCGTTCAGGCCACGGCCGGTGACGCGCCGCCGCGATCCCCCGCGAGCGTGGGCCGGAGAACGCGGGCGCCGCCGGCGACCTGCCGCAGCGGCGCACGGGTGCGGGCCACGCACAGGAGCTTCGACATGAGCGACACCCACTACCTCGACTGGCCCTTCTTCGAGCCGCGCCATGCGCGAGCTGCAGCGCGAACTCGATGGCTGGGCGGCGCACGAACATCTCGCAAGACGCACACCACGACGTCGATGCCGAATGCCGCAGGCTGGTGCAAGCCCTGGGCAGCGGCGGCTGGCTGCGCCATGCGGTGGCCGGCGGCGAATACGGTGGCGCCGGCGAGACGCTCGACACCCGCACGCTGTGCCTGGTCCGCGAGACGCTGGCGCGGCATTCCGGGCTGGCCGACTTCGCCTTCGCGATGCAGGGCCTGGGCTCGGGCGCCATCTCCTTGCAGGGCACCCCCGAACAGAAGCAGCGCTACCTGCCGCGCGTGGCCCGCGGCGAGGCGATCAGCGCCTTCGCGCTGTCGGAGCCCGAGGCCGGCTCCGACGTCGGCGGCGATGCAGTGCGCGGCACGCATCGACGGCGACCACGCGGTGCTGGACGGCGAGAAGACGTGGATCTCCAACGGCGGCATCGCCGACTTCTACGTGGTGTTCGTGCGCAGCGGCGAAGCGCCCGGCGCGCGCGGCATCTCGGCCTTCATCGTCGATGCCGACACGCCCGGGCTTCGAGATCGCCGAGCGCATCGAGGTGATCGCGCCGCACCCGCTGGCGCGGCTGCGCTTCACCGACTGCCGCATCCCGTTGAGCCAGCGCATCGGCGCGCCGGGCGAGGGCTTCAAGGTGGCGATGCGCACGCTCGACGTGTTCCGCACCTCGGTGGCGGCGGCGGCACTCGGCATGGCGCGCCGCGCGCTCGACGAGGCCCTGCAGCGCGCCACCGCGCGGCAGATGTTCGAGCAGCGGCTGGCCGACTTCCAGCTCACGCAGGCCAAGCTGGCGCAGATGGCCACCACCATCGACAGCGCCGCGCTGCTGACCTACCGCGCCGCCTGGCAGCGCGACCAGGGGCGCAACGTCGACCAAGGAAGCGGCGATGGCCAAGATGGCCGCCACCGAAGGCGCGCAGCAGGTCATCGACGCGGCGGTGCAGATGTTCGGCGGGCTCGGCGTGGTCAGCGAGCAGCCGGTCGAGCGGCTGTACCGCGAGATCCGCGCGCTGCGCATCTACGAAGGCGCCACCGAGGTGCAGCAGCTGATCATCGCGCGCGAGCTGCTGAAGGACCTGGCCATGACGCAGCGCGCACACCGACACCTTCGCGCGCGACCACCTGCCGCCGCCCGAGCAGCAGCCCGAGTACCTGTTCGACCTGCCGGAGCTGCAGTTTCCCGAGCAGCTGAACTGCGCCAGCGAGCTGCTCGACCGCCATGTCGCCGAGGGCCGTGGCGAGCGGCTGTGCATCCAGGCCCCGGGCGTGCGCTGGACCTACGCCGAGCTGCAGCGCAGGCCAACCGCATCGCCCACGTGCTGGTGCACGACATGGGCCTGCGTAGCCCGGCAACCGCGTGCTGCTGCGCGCGCCGAACAACCCGATGCTGGCCGCCTGCTGGTTCGGCGTGGTCAAGGCCGGCGGCATCGCGGTCGGCAGCATGCCGCTGCTGCGCGCCAAGGAGCTGAAGCAGATCATCGACAAGGCGCAGATCAGCCATGCGCTGTGCGACCTGCGGCTGGCCGACGAGATGAAGGCGGCGCGCCGCAGCGTGCCCGGTGCTGCGCGAACTGCGCTTCTTCAACGACAGCAGCGCGGACGGCCTGGAGGCGGCGATGGCCGGGCAAGCGGCCGGCTTCGACAACGTCGACACCGCTGCCGACGACACCTGCCTGATGGCCTTCACCTCCGGCACCACCGGCACGCCCAAGGCCACGGTGCACTTCCACCGCGACGTGATGGCCGCCTGCGCCTGCTGGCCGCCGCACGTGCTGCGCGCCGCAGCCGACGACGTGTTCATCGGCAGCCCGCCGCTGGCCTTCACCTTCGGCCTGGGCGGCCTGCTGCTGTTCCCGATGAGCGTCGGCGCATCGACGGTGCTGGTCGAGAAGGTCGCGCCCGCCGACCTGCTCGACGGCGATCCGTGAAGTTCGGCGCCACGGTGCTGTTCACCGCGCCCACCTCGTACCGCGCGATGGCGCCATGTCGCGCAGGGCCAGCCGTGGCCGGCGCCGCCTGCGCAAGTGCGTGTCGGCCGGCGAGGCGCTGCCGGCGGCGACGCGCGAGCTGTGGTTGGAGGCCACCGGCATGCGAGATGCATCGACGGCATCGGCTCGACCGAGATGCTGCACATCTTCATCTCGGCCGACGAGCACGAGGCGCGGCCGCGGCGCCACCGGCAAGGTGGTGCCGGGCTATCGCGGCCTGCGTGGTCGACGACGACGGCCAGCCGCTGCCGCCGCGGCGAGGTCGGCAAGCTGGCGGTGAAGGGCCCGACCGGCTGCCGCTACCTCGACGACGCGCGCCAGGCCAGCTACGTGAAGAACGGCTGGAACCACACCGGCGACGCCTATCTGCATGGACGAGCGACGGCTACTTCTTCTACCAGTCGCGCACCGACGACATGATCATCTCGGCCGGCTACAACATCGCCGGGCCCGAGGTCGAGGATGCGCTGCTGCGCCACCCCGCCGTGGCCGAGTGCGGCGTGATCGGCGTGCCCGACGAACGAGCGCGGCCAGATCGTCAAGGCCTTCGTCGTGCTGAAGCCGGCATGCGCGCGCGACGATGCGCTGGCCAAGGCGCTGCAGGACTACGTCAAGGCAGACCATCGCGCCGTACAAGTACCCGCGCGCGATCGAGTTCGTCGACGCCTGCCGCGCACCGAGACCGGCAAGCTGCAGCGCTTCCGCCTGCGCCAGCCATGAACAAGGACGACGACGATGAAGCAGACCCTGCAACCGGCAGGCTGGCAGCGGCCCAAGGGCTATGCCAACGGCGTGGCCGCCCAGCGGCACGCCGGTGTTCGTCGCCGGCATGATCGGCTGGGACGGCGACAGCGTGTTCCACAGCGACGACCTCGCCGAGCAGGCGCGCCAGGCGCTGGCCAACGTGGTGGCGGTGCTGGCCGAGGCCGGCGCCGAAGCCGCGAGCACATCGTGCGCATGACCTGGTACGTCACCGACAAGCGCGAGTACCTGGCGCGCGTCGCGCGAGATCGGTGCCGCCTATCGCGAACTGATCGGCGACTTCGCGGTGGCGATGACGGCGGTCGAGGTCAGTGCGCTGATCGAAGACCGCGCCAAGGTCGAGATCGAGGTCACGGCGGTGGTGCCGGATTGAGCCACGAAACGGATCAGAACTGCGCCACCAGCGCCAACACCGGGCCGCTGAACTTGTAGTTGAAGCTGCCGTTCCAGTCGGTCTTGGCGACGTCGAACTTGTAGCGGTTGAAGGCGTAGGCCGCCTGCAGACCCCAGTTCTTCGTGAACAGGTAGGTCACCGACACGTCGAAGGTGCTCAGGCCGCCGTCGTAGTCGCCGTAGTTCAGCCCGAACCACTTGGCGGCGACCGAACCTTGCCAATGTTCGTTGAAGCGCATGTCACCGCGCAGCGCCAGCACCGGCAGCGGCACATCGGTGCTCAACGACGTCGACAGCCCTTGCGCGCTGGCCGACAGGCTGGGCTTGAAGGTGGTGTTGTGCACGCCGATGCCGAGAGCGAGTTCGTACTCGGGCGACTGCCACAGCGAGTAGTAGTAGGTCAGCGCCGCCACGTCGCTCTTGAAGGTGGAGCTGACCACCGTGTCGACCGGGTACACCGTGCCGTCGATGATCAGTTCGCGGTCGATCTCGTGGCTGGCCGAGCGCGACAGCGAAAAGTACACCAGCTCGAGGCGGTGCCGCTGCGCGAAGCGCCAGCTGGCGCCGAAGATCGGGTCGGTGCTGCTGCTGGCCATGCCCAGATCGTCTTCGAAGCTGACGGCGCTGCCCGGGCTGCCGGCGGCGTTGGCGACGATGTCGGTGCTGGTGCGCGCGACATAGGCGCCCAGCCGAATCGCGACGGTTTCGCGTTCCAGCCCCTGGGCCCACGGCGTGCCGGGCGCTGCCGCCACCAACATGACCAAAGCCGCCAGCAACGTTCGATGACTCATTCAATCTCTCCTTGGAAGATCGGGTGGCCCAGCGCAGGGCGGGCCGCTCTGTGGAAAAGGCTGCGCGGCCAGGTGCAGCGGCTCATTGCGGCATCAACCTTCGGGCCGCCGGGCCGGTGGTGCATACCACTGCTCGGGCTGCACCAGCTTGGGAATTTCCGGGTCGCCGCGGTAGTGCGGCGACATGATCTGCACCCCGTGCTCGTTGAACAGGTCCTGGATGTTGGCGTGCAAGGCGCTCATCACCTCGGCGCGCGGGCGCGGCTGCGACGGCACCGCCTGGCACACGAGCCGGTACTCCGGGTAGTAATCCGACAGCGCGGTCTGGAACACCTGCGGCGGCGGATCGGCCAGCACCCCCGGCGTGCGCAGCGCGGCCTGGATCAGCAATTCGTTGACCTGGCGCCACGGCGTGTCGTAGCCGATCGTCACGCTGGTATCGACGACGAAGCCGACACCCTTGACCGCGCGCGAGTAGTTCTTCGTCACCGCGCCGAGCACCAGCGAGTTCGACAAGGTCAGCTCCTCGCCCAGGCCGGTGCGCATGCGGGTGGTGAAGGCGCCCAGGCTGACGACGGTGCCCTCGTGGTCGCCCACGCGCACGTATTCGCCGGCGCGGAAGATGCGCGTGTAGGTCAGGATCAGGCCGCTGGCGCCCTGGCCGACGAGGTTCGAGGCGCCCAGCGAGATCATCAGCCCGAGCAGCACCGACACGCCCTTGAAGGCATCGGTGTTCGACCCCGGCAGATAGGGGAAAGCCATCGCCAGTGCGAACAGCCACACCGCGACCACGCACAGCCGCGACGTGGTCAGCGCCACCTCGGGCGCGATCCAGCTCAATTCGACCTGCCCTCGCTGCACGCTGGTGAAGAAGCGCTTCAACAGCCGGGTCGTGTAGTAGGCGATGACGAAGATCAGCACGGCGGCGAACAGATCGGGCACGGCATGCACGATGGCCAGCAGAAAGCTGTGCATCACGCCCCAGAAGTAGGCATTGAGCTGCTCACCCCACACGCGGGTGTACGGAAACTGCGCCAGCGTGATGCCCAGCCACTCGTAGATCAGCACCGCCGCCAGCAGCACGTGCAGCAGCTTCAGCAGCCCCCGTTCGAGCGCCACCAGCCGCTCGCCGCCGACGAGCTGCAGGCCGCCGACACGCATCACATCGGCGTGTCGCAGCGTCTTCGTCTGCAGCCAGTTCTGCAGGCGAAAGCGCAGCCGCCGCAGCAGCCACAGCAGCAGCAGCAACGTGGCCGTGGCCACCGCCACCACGGCCGCCGCAATCAGATTGCCCTCCAGGTCGCGTCCCTCGCGTGATTCGCGGATGGCCAGCTCGAGCGTCGCCGCCGCCTGCTGCGCGTCCGCGGTGGCCGCAGCCACGGTGCGTTCGATCGTGTCGTCGACCGCGACGCCGAACATCAGCTGGTCATCGACCAACACCATGACGCCCTCGGGCCGCTGCTGCAGCGACACCTTCTGCGGCCCGTCGCTTTCGAGCATGTCCTTGATGCGCTGCTGCGCTGCGGCGGCGCGCACCTGCGGCGGCCAGCCGTTGAAGCTGCCGCGCAACCTGACCAGCTCGCGGTTCAGCGCCTTGACCGGCGTGCCCTGCGGCGGCCCGGCGACCGCCGCAGCCGGCGTCTCCGGGGCGCTTGCCGGCTCGGCGCCGAGCACTGCGGAGGCGCTGGTGAACAGCCCCGCGAGCACCCACAACCAGCCCCATCCACCCCCGCGGACAACCGCACCCACTACCGACGACATGCAACTGCTCCTGGCGTACAGCCACCCTTGGCGGGGCGAACTATACGCAGACACCGCGTGCAAGGTGGGCGCGGCAGGCGCGGCCGTCGACGATGTCGTGCACTTCCGTTGATGGACAAATGTTTGTAATATATCCATTACTGGATTAAGCTGCCGGCATGCGCCACACCCGATCCTCCCCGCCCGGATTCGCATGAGCGCGCTGGCACGCCAGGAAACAGCCGCCGCCGATCCGACATCGGCGGCGTCGGCGGCCGCTGCGCTGCGCACCTTCTGGCGCCTGGCCGAGGCCTGGAAGCTCAGCGTGAACGAGCAGATCACGCTGCTCGGCGTGGGCCGCAGCGCGCTGTACCAGTGGAAGCAGGGCAAGGTCGGCGCCGCTCGACCGCCACGTGCTGGAGCGCCTGTCGTACCTGTTCGGCATCTATGCCGCGCTGCAGGTGCTGCTGCCCGAGCAGGAGCGCGCGGATGCGTGGCTGCGCAAGCCGAACTCAGCGCCGCTGTTCGGGGGCCAGCCGGCGTTGCAACGCATGCTGGGCGGCCAGGTGGCCGATCTGTTCGTCGTGCGCCAGTACCTGGACGCGCAGCGCGGCGGCAAGGCCTGAAGCGTGGTCGATGCCGCACGCATCCGCACCCGCGTCGTCGAGTGGAAAACCAGCCACCGCCTGATCGCATCGCGCTACCCGACGGTGAGCCTGTACGACGCCATCGCCGACCCGGCCGACCTGGATGCGGTGTTCGCGATCGAGGCACTGACCAATCCGCGGCTGCGCGACGAACTCGGGCAGCTGCAGCTGGTGCCGCCCGAAGAACGGATCAGCGGCGCCGGCAGCACGCCGGTGATGGCCGCCTTCACGCATCTCAACCCGGAAGGCTCGCGCTTCTCGGACGGCAGCTTCGGCGTGTACTACGCGTCGAACAACCTGGAAACGGCGATCGCCGAGGTCAGCCACCACCGCGCGCTGTTCCTGTCGCGCACGGCCGAAGCCGCGATCGACATCGACCTGCGCTTGATCACCGCGACGCTGGCGGCGCCGCTGCACGACCTGTGCCCCCTGCGCAAGAGCGCGCCGCAGCTGTACGACCCGCTGCACTACGGCGCGCCGCAGTCACTGGGCCGGCAATTGCGTGAAGCGGCCAGCTGGGGCGTGGTCTATCACAGCGTGCGCCACGCTGGCGGCTTGTGCGCCGGCGTGTTCAGGCCACGCGCGTTGAAAGCGGTGCGCGAGGCGGCGCACATCGCGCTGCACTGGGACGGGCAGCGCATCACGCACTGGTACGAGAAGCGCGCGCCGCAGGCGCTGGATTGAGCCGCCCGGTCAGCGCCCGGTCCAGCGCGGCGTGCGCTTCTCGACGAACGAGGCGCGGCCTTCCTTCGAATCCTCGGTCAGCGCCAAGGTCATGATCTGGGTTTCGAGGAAGCTGATCGATTGTTCGAAGCTCATGTCGAAGGCGGCGCGCATCATCGCCTTGCCGCGGCGGATGGCGGTCGGGCTCTTGCCCACCACGCGCTGCACCAGCCAGTCGGTCTTCGTGTCGAGTTCCCCCGACGGCGCGACATGATTCACCAAGCCGATCTGGGCCGCGCGCTGCGCGTCGATCGGCTCGCCGGTGATGCACATCTCGGCGATGTGGCGCGGCGCGCTCAGGTGCTGCAGCACCGACAGCACCTGCGCCGGGAACATGCCGATCTTCACCTCGGGCAGGCCGAAGCTGGCGTGCTCGGCCGCCACCGCCATGTCGCACATCGCGAACAGGCCCATGCCGCCGGCCAGGCAATGGCCGTTGACGCGCGCGATCATCGGCATCGTCGTGGTCCAGGCGAAGCGCAGCAGGTCGGCGAACTCGGCATGCGGCAGCGACGGGTCGAACTGGAACGAGCCGGCGCCCTTGCCCAAATCGGCGCCGGCACAGAAGGCCTTGTCGCCGGCGCCGGTGAGCACCACCACGCGGATGTCGGCGTCATCCTGCGCCTGCGTCAGCCCGGCGCGGATGCCCTGCAGCACCGCGCTGTTCATCGCATTGCGCTGGGCCGGCCGGTCGATGGTCAGCCACAGCGCGTGGCCGCGTTTTTCGATCTTCAGTTCTTCAGTCATGGAGTGCCTTCACGCGGGGCCGGGTTTCAGCGGCCGATGAACCGGGCCGGTCGCTTTTCGAGGAAGGCCTGCACGCCTTCCTTGTGGTCGGCGGTCTGGAAGGCCTGCGCCTGCAGGTGCGCCTCGACCTCGAGCTGTTCACCGAAGCCGTTGCCCGAGCTCACCGCCAGCCCCTGCTTGATCAGATCGTAGGCGCGGGTGGGCATCGCCGCCATGCGCTGCGCGGTGGCCATCGCCTCGGCCATCAGCCGGTCGTCGGCATGCACCTGCCACACCAGGCCGTAGCGCAGCGCATCGGCCGAGTCGATCTTGTCGGCCAGCATCACCAACGCACGCGCGCGCACATCACCGACCAGCCGCGGCAGGAACCAGGTGCTGCCGCAATCGGGCACCAGCCCGATGCGCGTGAAGGCCTGCAGGAACGAGGCCGATTCGCCGGCCAGCACGATGTCGCAGGCCAACGCCAGGCTCATGCCGGCGCCGGCCGCCACGCCGTTGATGGCGCCGACGATCGGCTTTGGGAACTGCCGCATCGCCAGCACGATCGGGTGGTAGCGCTCGCGCAGGCCCTGCGCCACGTCGTGCGGGCGTTCGCCAGACTCGTTGCGCATCGCGCCGGCAGCCAGGTCGGCGCCGGCACAGAAGCCCCGGCCGGCGCCGGTGAGCAGCACGGCGCGCACCGAGGCATCGGCCTTGGCGCGCGACAAGGCGTCGCGCAGGCCGGCCAGCAGATCGTCGTTGAGTGCATTCAGCACCCCGGGCCGGTTCAGCGTGAGCGTGGCCACACCCGCTTCGGCGGTGTACAGGACGGCGGCTTCGGACATCGGCGGTTCTCCTCAGGTTGATGCATCGGCTTCGATGCGCAGCAGCAGTTGCCCCGGCACCACCTGGCTGCCGACGGCAGCGCCGACTTCGACCACGGTGCCGTCGATCGGCGCTTCGATGCGATGTTCCATCTTCATCGCCTCGATCGCCAGCAGGAATTCGCCCTTGCGCACCCGCTGGCCGCTGGCCGCCTGCAGCCGCAGCAGCTGGCCGTGCATGCGGCTGGTGATGAGCCCGTGGCTGAGCGGGTCGTCGCGACGGGGCGGTTCGTCGGTGGTGTCGAC
Source organism: uncultured beta proteobacterium (assembly GCA_963756415.1). Lineage (GTDB taxonomy): Bacteria > Pseudomonadota > Gammaproteobacteria > Burkholderiales > Burkholderiaceae_C > Rubrivivax. Next base: position 460,246 of record CAVWNT010000015.1, on the reverse strand, counting down.
GACAACATCGCAGCGGCCGAGTGCATCGAGCCAGCCGTCGGGGGTGCATCGCACGGCAGCTTGCTGGCCATCGATCTCGATGCGTGCGTGCGCAAGATCGTCGTGCAGCACCTGCACCGAAAAACGATCATCACCGACGCGCGCCTGCACGACAGCGCCAGTGCCATAGACGAGGCGCACCTCGAAGGCGCGATCGGCCACCGCGATGCGCAGCGGCGTCTCGCGCTCGCCGCTGGAGCTGAACAGCGCCAGCGGGCCGTGCACCCGGGCGCGCCGATGCAAGGTCAACACCGCCGCGATGGCCACCCAGCGGGCATCGACGGCAGCCGGCGACCATGCGGCGCTGTCGCGCTCCAGCCACCGTGTCGACAGCTCGGGCGTTGCGAAGGCCGGCGCCGCGAGCGCCTGCAGCAGGTACTCGCGGTTGGTGCGCAGGCCCAGCACGCTGCTGCCGGCCAGCGCGCCCAGCAGCCGGCGGCGCGCTTCTTCGCGATCGGCCCCGCAGGCGATGACCTTGGCGATCAGCGAGTCGTAGTGCGGTGAAATCAGCGGCGACGCGACCAGCCCGTGGTCGATGCGGATGCCGGCGCCGTGCGGCACCTGCCAGTGCTGGATCAGGCCCGACTGCGGCACGAAGCCGGCGAAGGCATCCTCGGCACACAGCCGCGCCTCGATCGCGTGCCCCTGCCAGCGCACCTGTGATTGCTGCAGCGGCATGCGCTCGCCGCGCGCGATGCGCAGCTGCCATTCGACCAGGTCGAGCCCGGTGATGGCCTCGGTGACCGGGTGTTCCACCTGCAGACGCGTGTTCATCTCGAGGAAGTGGAACTGCCCGTCGGGCGCGAGCAGGAACTCGACCGTGCCGGCGCCGATGTAGCCGACCTCGCGCACCAGCTTGACCGCCGCCGCACCGAGCTGCTCGCGCAGCTCGGCCGACACGCCCGGCGCCGGTGCTTCTTCGAGGATCTTCTGGTTGCGCCGCTGCGTCGAACAATCGCGTTCGCCCAGGTGCACGGCATTGCCGTGGCTGTCGCCGAACACCTGCACCTCGACATGGCGCGCCTGTTCGAGCCGCCGCTCCAGCAGCAGCTGGCCGTTGCCGAACGACGACAGCGCCTCGGCGCGCGCCGCCTGCAACAACGCGATCACCTGGCCGCCATCGCCGACGTCGTCACAGCGCCGCATGCCACGCCCGCCGCCACCGGCAGCCGCCTTGATCATCAACGGCGCGCCGATGCGCCGGGCCTCGGCGAGCAAGGTCTCGTCGTCCTGCGCCGGCCCCGAATAACCCGGCAGGCAGGGCACGCCGATGCGCAGCGCCAGTTGCTTGGCCGCCGACTTGTTGCCCAGCGCGTCGATGGCCTCGGGGGTGGGCCCGACAAAGACGATGCCGGCATCGCGGCAGGCGCGCGCGAAGTCGGCGTTCTCGGACAGGAAGCCGTAGCCCGGGTGCACGGCGCCGGCACCGCTGGTGCGGCAGGCCTGCAGCACGGCGTCGATGTCGAGGTAGCTGTCGCTCGCCGCCGCGGCGCCGATGCACACGGCGGCGTCGGCGCTCATGCACGTGCAGCGCGTCGCGGTCGGCCTCGGAATACACCGCCACCGTGCGCAGGCCCATCGCACGCGCGGTGCGCATCACGCGGCAGGCGATCTCGCCGCGGTTGGCGATGAGCAAGGTATCAAACATCGTCGTTCGCGGCGAGACCGCCTGTCTGCGCTTCGCGCAGCAGGCAATTTGGCTGCGCCGAAACTGCCGCTGCGCAGCAGTTTTCGCCGCGGTTGGCGATGAGCAAGGTATCAAACATCGTTGCCCGCGGCGACCCGCACGGTGTCGAACATCAGGCGCTGCATTCGCGACGCACCCTCACCCACGCCCTCACCCGTGCCTGGGCATGATGCCCATCGTCTTGGCGATGATGCCCATCATCACCTCGTCGGCGCCGCCGCCGATCGAGCCCAGCCGCGAATCGCGCCAGGCGCGGTTGACGCGCGTTTCCTCGATGTAGCCCATGCCGCCCCAGAACTGCACGCACCAGTCGCTCACTTCGCGCGCCACGCGGGCGCACTTCAGCTTGCACATCGAGGCCAGCTGCGTGACGTCGTTGCCGGCCACATACAGCGCCACGGCCTTGTGGAACAGTGCGCCCAGCGCTTCCACCTCGGTCTGCAGTTCGGCGAGCTTGAAGTAGATGTACTGGTTGTCCAGCAGCGGCTTGCCGAAGGCCTGGCGCTCGCGCAGGTAGGCGATCGTCTCCTGGATGATCTCGCTGCTCTTGCGCCAGCCGGCGGCCGCCCACAGCCGTTCTTCCTGGAACTGCTGCATCTGGTAGGTGAAGCCCATGCCCTCCTCGCCGATGCGCCAGCGCTGCGGCACGCGCACGTTGTCGAAGTGCAGCTGCGCGGTGTCGGACGAATTCATGCCCGCCTTCTTCAGCTTGCGCGCGACTTCGACGCCCTTGGTCTTCATCGGCACGCAGATCAGCGTCTTGTTGCGGTGCGCCGAGACGCCTTCCGAGGTGTTGGCGAGCACGCAGCACCAGTCGGCCTGGGTGCCGCTGGTGGTCCACATCTTGCCGCCGTTGATGACGTAGTCGTCGCCGTCCTTGCGCGCATGGGTCTTGATCGACGCCACGTCCGAACCCGCACCGACCTCCGAGACACCGAGGCACGCGACGTACTCGCCGCTGATCGACGGCGCCAGGAATTCGGTCTTCACCTCGTCGGAGCCGAAGCGCGCCAGCGCCGGCGTGGCCATGTCGGTCTGCACGCCGATGGCCATCGGCACACCGCCGCACTTGATCGCGCTCAGGCCTTCGGCGAAGGCCGCGGCGAAGCTGTAGTCCAGCCCCTGCCCGCCATAGGCCTCGGGCTTGTTGACGCCCAGGAAGCCGAGCTTGCCCATCTTGCGGAACAGCTCCTTGGCCGGGAAGATCTCCGCCTTCTCCCATTCGTCGACGTGCGGGTTGATCTCGGCTTCGCAGAACTTCTTCAGCGAGTCCTGCAGTGCGATGTGGTCTTCGGTGTAGAGCAGGTGTTGCATGGTGTTCCTCAAGGGCGAGCGACGCCGAATTGCATGGGCCGCAGGGTTCGTGCGTCGGCCTGGCGGCAGATGTCGAAGGCCAGGCCGAGCACCCGGCGCGAATCACGCGGATCGATGACACCGTCGTCGAGCAGCCTTCCGCTGGTGTAGAAGGCGTCGGACTGGCTGTCGAAGTTCTTCACGATGGCCGCTTCGAGCGATTGCAGCTGGCCTTCGTCCACCGGCACGCCTTTGCGCCTGGCCCCGCCCTCGGCGACGATGCGCATCGTCAGCGCCGCCTGCTCGCCACCCATCACCGCGGTGCGCGCGTTGGGCCAGCTGAACACGAAGCGCGGCCCGTAGGCGCGGCCGCACATGCCGTAGTTGCCGGCGCCGAAGCTGGCGCCGCACATCAACGTGATGCTCGGCACCGTGGCGTTGCTCACCGCCTGGATCATCTTCGAGCCGTGCTTGATCATGCCGGCCTGTTCACTGGCCTTGCCGACGATGTAGCCGGTGGTGTTCTGCAGGTACAGCAGCGCGATGCCCGACTGACAGCAGCTGTGGATGAAGTGCGTGGCCTTGTTGGCGCCGGCCGGATCGATGGGACCGTTGTTGCTGATGATGCCGATGGGCTGGCCGTACAGCGCCGCGTGGCCGCACAAGGTGGCCGCGCCGTAGTCGGCCCCGAATTCGGTGAACTCCGAGCGGTCGACGATGCGCGCGATGACCTCGCGCATGTCGATCGGCAAGCGAAAGTCGAGCGGCACCACGCCGGCCAGTTCGTCGGCGGGGTAACGCGGCTCGAGGCCGGTGTCGCCGTCGATGCCACTGGGCGGGCCGCCGGCGCTCCATTGCAGCCGCGCCATCAACTCGCGCGCGATGCGCAGCGCGTCGGCGTCGTCCTCGGCCAGATAGTCGCCGAGGCCCGACACGCTGGCGTGCATCTGCGCACCGCCCAGTTCCTCGTCGCCGGCGATCTCGCCGGTGGCGGCCTTCAGCAGCGGCGGGCCGGCGAGGAAGGCCTTGGCGCGCCCGCGCACCATGATCACGTAATCGGACAGCCCCGGCAGGTAGGCGCCGCCGGCGGTCGACGAACCGTGCACCAGGCCGAGCACCGGGATGCCCGCCGCCGACAGCCGGGCCAGGTTGTAGAACAGCCGCCCGCCGTTGATGAAACCTTCGACCTTGTATTGCAGCAGGTTGGCGCCGGCCGATTCGATCAGCTGCACGAACGGCAGCTTGTTCTCCAGCGCGATGGTCTGTGCGCGCAGCAGCTTGTCGCCGCCCAGGCGCTGGATGGCGCCGGCGTTGATGCCCGAATCGTTGGCCACCACCATGCAGCGGCTGCCGCCGATGACGCCGATGCCGGCGATGACCCCGCCGCCGGGCACCGAGGCTTCAGGGTCGTCGCTGTCGACCAGCCAGCCGGCCAGCGACGACAGCTCGAGCCACGGCGCGCCGGCATCGAGCAGCCGCGCCAGGCGCTCGCGCGGCAGCAGCTGGCCGCGCTTGTCGAACAGCGGCTTGGCCCGCGCCGACGTGGCCGCGGCGCGCGCTTCGAGTTCGCGCAAGCGCGCCACCAGCTGCAGCATGGCCGTGCGTTGGGCGGCAAAGGCGTCGCCCGAGGTGAGGATGCGGGAGCTGAGGGCGGGCACGTGTGGACGCGTTAATGAACGGGTCTTCAAAATGTTGGCCCAGGCGGCAATGTTTGTCAATCGGTTCAGGCCAGGGGGACGTGCCCGCCGGGTCCGACTCCAGTGCGCTTGCCACCTGCTTGACGCCGACCGGGGTGGAGTCGAATAATGAATCACGCTCAACAATTCCGGCCTCGCCCTCCATGACCGCCCTGCCCAAGCGCCGCAAATCGGTGCGCCGCGCCGAGATCCTGGCGGCGGCGCGCGAGGTGTTCCTGGCGCTGCCCTACGAGCAGGCGTCGATCACCCAGATCGCCGAGCGGGCCGGCTGCGTCGTCGGCACCATCTACGGCTACTTCGAGCACAAGCGCGCGTTGTTCGACGCCGTGCTGGCCGATTTCTACGATGAACTGATCGCCGACATCGAGCCGCGCTTCGCGGTCATCGAAGGCACCGCCGACCGCCTGCGTTTCCTGGTCGCGCGGCACCTGCAGATCACCATCGACGATGCCTCGTGGCTGAAGGTGCTGGCGCGCGAGGCGCGCGGCGACGAGAGCTACTTCGGCTCGACGCTGCACGCGCTGAACCGGCGCTACGCGCAGTTCCTGACGCGCACGCTGGTCGAGGGCGTGGCACGCGGCGAACTGCGTGCCGACCTGGACCTGCCGCTGGCGCGCGATTTCCTGTTCGGCGGGCTCGAGCACTGGGTGCGCAGCACGGTCGGGCGTGGCAAGCCCGCCGACCCGGCGCACGGTGCACGCGAGATCGTGCGCATGCTGCTGGGCGGCTGGGCGGCGGCCGAGCCGGCCGCCAAGACGGCGGCGCCCGCCTGGCAGGGCCTGGAGCTGCGCGTCGCGCGGCTCGAAGGGCATCTGCAAGGCCAGGGCGTCGCGCCACCTGCCCGTGCGCGGCCGGTGCAAAGGCAAAAGGACAAGGGAGCGGCGAAATGAAAGACAGTGCCGAAGACGGTGCGCATCGGCAGTGCCTCGGGTTTCTGGGGCGACACCGCGTCGGCTGCGCCGGCGCTGGTGCACGGCGGCGACATCGATTACCTGGTCTTCGACTACCTCGCCGAGGTGACGATGTCGATCCTGGCGGCGCAGAAGGCCAAGGACGCAGCGGCCGGCTACGCCACCGACTTCGTGCACATCACGATGAAGTCGCTGCTGCCGCAGTTGCACGCGCGCGGCATCCGCGTCGTCGCCAATGCCGGCGGCGTCAACCCGGTGGCCTGCCGCGATGCGCTGGCCAAGGTGGCGGCCGAGCTGGGCGTGCCGCTGAAGATCGGCGTGGTGGTGGGCGACGACCTGTCGGCGCGCGCCGACGCAGTTGCGCGAGCGGGGCATCACCGAGATGTTCAGCGGCGCGCCGTTCCCGCAGCGGCTGGCCAGCATCAACGCCTACCTCGGCGCGTTGCCGATCGCGCGCGCGCTCGACCAGGGCTGCGACGTGGTCATCACCGGGCGTTGTGTCGATTCGGCGGTGACCCTGGGCGTGCTGGTGCACGCATTCGGCTGGCAGCCGCACGAGCACGACAAGCTGGCCCAAGGCACCCTGGCCGGGCACCTGGTGGAATGCGGCGCGCAGTGCACCGGCGGCCTGTTCACCGATTGGCAGGAGGTGCCCGACTGGGACGTGATCGGTTTTCCGATCGTCGAGGCGCACGCCGATGGCGGCTTCGTCATCACCAAGATCGCCGGCAGCGGCGGGCTGCTGACGCCGGCCACGGTGGCGGAGCAGATGCTCTATGAAATCGGCGACCCGCGCGCCTACCACGTGCCCGACGTGGCCTGCGACTTCACCGACGTGCGCTTCGCAGCCGACGGCCCCGATCGCGTGCGGGTCAGCGGCGCGCGGGGCCGCCCGCCCACCGACAGCTACAAGGTCAGCGCGACCTTCATGGACGGCTTCCGCAACACCGCGTTCCTGACCATCGCCGGCGAGCAGGCCGCCGCCAAGGCGCGGCGCACCGGTGAGGCGCTGTTCAAGCGCATCGCACGCATGCTGGCCGAGCAGCAGCTGCCGCCGTTCAGCGAAACGCGCATCGAGGTCATCGGCGCCGAGGACATGTACGGCGCGCACGCGCGACCCACCTCGCGCGAAGTGGTGCTGAAGATGGCCGCGAAGTCGCCTTCGAAGGCAGCGCTGGAATTGTTCGGCCGCGAATTCGCCGCCGCCGGCACCTCGATGTCGCCCGGCACCACCGGCTTGGTCGGCGGGCGACCGAGCCCGGCGCCGGTGATCCGGCTGTTCTCGTTCCTGGTGCCCAAGCGCGAGCTGGCGCCGAGCGTGTTGATCGGCGAACACAGCACGCCCGTCGAGCTGCCCGTCGACGGTGGCTTCGACGAGGCCGATATCGGCGCGGCCCGGCGCCACCGAGGCGCGCCGGCGAACCCCGGTTTCAGCCTGGTGCCGCTGATCCGGCTGGCGCATGCCCGCTCGGGTGACAAGGGCGACAAGGCCAACATCGGCGTGCTGGCGCGCAAGCCCGAGTACCTGCCGCTGCTGAACCAATGGCTCACGCCCGAGCGCGTGGCCGCGCACTTCGCGCACAACGCGCCGAGCCGTGTCGAACGCTTCGACCTGCCCGGCTGCATGGCGATGAACTTCTTGCTGCACGATGTGCTGGGCGGCGGCGGCATGGCATCGCTGCGCACCGACAACCTGGCCAAGTGTTATGCGCAGGTGCTGCTGGCGATGGACGTGCCGGTGCCCGACGATCTGGCCCTTTGAACGGAGCAACACCATGCCCATCGACGCCAACCACCTGAAGGCCTGGCCCTTCGAGCCGATCACGCACCGCTACAGCGAGCGCGACACCCTGCTGTATGCGCTGGGCGTGGGCCTGGGCGCCGACCCGCTCGACCGCGACGCGCTGCGCTACACCTACGAAGACGGCCTGGTGGCCCTGCCGACGATGGCCGTGGTGCTCGGTTCACCGGGCTTCTGGGCCAAGGAGCCGGGCACCGGCATCGACTGGGTGCGTGTGCTGCACGGCGAACAGAGCCTGGAGCTGTTCGCGCCGCTGCCCGCAGCCGGCACGGTGATCGGCAAGACCCGCGTCACCGCGCTGGTCGACAAGGGCGAGGGCAAGGGCGCGTTGATGTATTCCGAGCGCGACATCCTCGATGCCAGCGGCGAACAGCGCCTGGCGATCAGCCGCAGCGTGACCTTCATGCGCGGCGACGGCGGCTTCAGCCAGCGCGGCCAGGTATCGGACACCGCGCCCGCACCGCGCGCCGCGACCCCCGAGACACCGCCCGACCATGTGTGCGAGCTGTCGACCCGCCCCGACAGCGCGCTGATCTACCGCCTGTCGGGCGACTACAACCCGGTGCATGCCGACCCGGCGGTGGCGCGTGCGGCCGGTTTCGAGCGGCCGATCCTGCACGGCCTGTGCAGCTTCGGTGTCAGCGGCCATGCCTTGTTGCGCACCTTGTGCGGCTGGGATGCCTCGCGGCTGAAGGAGATCGGCGCGCGTTTTTCCTCACCGGTCTATCCCGGCGAGACGCTGCGCGTGGAGATGTGGCAACGCGGCGAAGCGGTGCAGTTCCGCACCCGGGTCGTCGAGCGCGACGTGGTGGTGCTGAGCCACGGCAGCGCGCGCGTCGTGGGGTGAACGCAGCCGTCGGGCGCGGGCTCACCGCTTCAGGTTTCCGACCCCGAGCGCAGAAGGGACTCACCCTCACCGGTGCGTGGGCCGCGCAGAATGGTTTTGCGCTGCGCCACTCGGTCAGCGCCCTGGGCCTTGATGCCCTTGCACAACAAACCTCGGAGGCCCATCGAATGAAATCAGATCAAGCAGTCCGGCCATGGCGGCCGGCGTACCGCCCGGTCGCGGGCGCGGCAGTCGTGCTGTTCGCCAGCGTGCAGTTCAGTTCGGCACACGCCGCACAAAGCATCCTGTTCATCGGCAACAGCTTCACCTACGGTGCGCTGGCGTCGGTGCAGAACTTCCGCACCGGCACGGTGACCGATCTTCGCGGCACCAACATCGGCGGCGTGCCGGCGTTGTTCAAGGCCTTCACGCAACAAGCCGGGCTGGACTACGACGTCTATCTGGAAACCCAGCCCGGCAGCAACCTCGACTACCACTACGACAACCAGCTGCCGTTGATCAACCGGGCCTGGGACTACGTCTCGATGCACGGCCAGAGCAATCTAGACTTCAACGCGCCCAACGACCCGACGAAGATCAGCACCTACACCGGCCTGCTGGGCTCCGTGTTCCAGGCGCAGAACCCGAACGTCAACATCGGCCTGACCGCCACCTGGTCGCGCGCCGACCTGACCTACCAGACCCCGAGCCCGTGGCTGGGCATGCCGATCACCGCGATGGGCATCGACCTGCAGAAGGGTTACGACGTGGCCGCGGCCAACAACCCGACCGTTGTCGACCACGTCACACCGTTGGGACTGGCCTGGAACCGTGCCTTCGATGCCGGCGTCGCCGACACGAATCCGTACGACGGCATCACACCGGGCCAGATCAACCTGTGGGCCAGCGACAGCTATCACGCCAGCAACTACGGTTACTACCTGCACGCGCTGACGGTGTTCGGCACCACCACCGGCATCGATCCGCGCACGCTGGGCGGCCAGGAAAGTGCCGCGGTGGAGCTCGGCTTCAGCGCCAGCGAAGCCTACGCGTTGCAGAGCATCGCCTGGGAACAGGTCACCGCCGTGCCCGAGCCGGGCACCTGGGGAATGATGGCGGCGGGCGTCGGCCTGCTGGGCTGGCTGCGGCGGCGGCGCACCACGGCCGCCTGAGCGTCGACTTCCTGCTGTTGGAAACGGCACTGCGGCGCAGTGCCGTTTTCTGATCGCTCGACGCCCTCGCCTCACCGTCCGACGATCGATTGCGGCTCAGCGGCGATGCCCGCTGGCCCGCGCATCCCTTTGTTCTGCTACGGAATACCGACCATGGCCAACCCATCGCTTTCACCTCGCGCAGAGGGCAGCCACGTGCCCGAACTGGACATGCGCATGCTGGTCGACGACGCGTGGGTGAACACCTCGACCGAGCAGTTGTTCAAGGGCAAGAACGTGGTGCTGTTCTCGCTGCCCGGGGCCTACACGCCCACCTGCTCTTCCACCCACCTGCCGCGCTACAACGAACTGGCGCCGTTGTTCCGCAAGGCGGGCATCGACAGCATCGTGTGCATCTCGGTCAACGACCCGTTCGTGATGTCGCAGTGGGGCAAGGACCAGGAGGCCAACAACCTGCTGCTGCTGCCCGACGGCAACGCCGCCTTCACGCAGCAGATGGGCATGCTCGTCGACAAGAGCGATCTGGACTTCGGCAAGCGCTCGTGGCGCTATTCGATGCTGGTGCGCGACCGCAGGATCGAGAAGATGTTCATCGAGCCCGACAAGCCGGGCGATCCGTTCGAGGTCTCGGACGCCGACACGATGCTGAACTACATCGATCCGCAGGCGCGGTTGCCGCCACGCGTGGCCATCCTCAGTCGCGAGGGGTGCCCGTCCTGCGCGCGCGCCAAGCACATGCTGAACGAGGCGGGCTACGACTATGCCGACATACCGCTGAGCAGCACCGTGCGCAGCAAGGCGCTGGGGGCGATCGCCAACGCCGGCACGGTGCCGCAGGTGTTCATCGACGGCACCTTGATCGGCGGCTCGGAGCAGCTCGAGCAGTACCTGAAGCAGACTGCGAAAGCAGACCGCCCCAGCGCGCCGTGAAGCGATCCGGCGCCGGCTTGCCTGCTGCGGCCGGCGCCTCCCGGCGTGGGCCGCGCTGCCGCGGCCTGTGGGCGGCCGCGACTTCTACAATTCGCGTCGCGCCAGCCCCTGATCCCACCGCTTGCTGCACCTCGACACCGCACACAACCGCCGCACCGGCATCTGGCTGGTCACGCTGACGACGCTGTGTTTCGCCACGCTCGACGCATGTGCCAAGTGGCTGGTGCAGGACCTGCCGGTGCTGCAGGTGGTGTGGCTGCGCTTCCTGTTCCATGTGCTGCTGGCCTCGGCGCTGCTGGCGCCGCGCTACGGCATGGAACTGGTGCGCGTTCGCAACTGGAAGCTGCAGGCGCTGCGCGCGCTGATGATGGGTTGCATGACAGCGCTGAACTTCTGGGCGCTGCAATACCTGCAGCTGGCCGAAACCGGCGCCATCCAGTTCGCGGTGCCGCTGCTGATCGCGCTGCTCAGCGCCTGGTGGCTGGGCGAACATCTCGACGCGCGGCGCTGGCTGGCGATCCTCCTCGGCTTCGTCGGCGTGCTGCTGGTGATTCGCCCCGGCAGCCAGGCCTTCCATCCGGCCATTTTGCTGTCGGTGATGAATGCGCTGCTGTATGCCGGCTTCAACATCCTGACCCGGCGCATGGTGGCCACCGAATCGGCAGCATCGATGCAGCTGATGTCGGCGCTCGGTGCGACCGTGCTGCTGGCGCCGTGGGCGCTGGCCACGTGGCAGGCGCCGGACGGATGGTGGGCCTGGGTCGTGATCGGCGTGTGCGGGCTGTGCGGCGGCTTGGGCCACTTCATGGTGGCGCAGGCGCACCGCTACGCATCCGCCGCCACGCTGGGGCCCTTTTTGTACCAGCAGATCATCTACATGACCCTGTGGGGCTGGCTGATCTTCGGCCAGGTGCCGGGCGCGCTGGTGGTCGGCGGCGCCGCCGTCGTGGTGCTCAGCGGGCTGTACCTGCTGGCGCTGGAGATGTCGCGCAAGTGATCGGGGCGGATCGCGCCCTCAGCCGATCTGCACGGCCACCGGCTGGTGATCGGAATCGAGCGTGTGGGCATCCACGTCGATCGCCTTGACCCGCGCGCGCAGGCTGTCGCTGACGAAGACGAAGTCGCAGGCGATGGGTTCGGGCCCGTAGGTGCGGTCGAACAGCCTGAAGGTCGGTGCGTGTGCCTGCGCGCCATGCACCAGCGGCCACGCATCGTGCCAACCGCTGCCGGTGATCAGTGCGTACTCCGGCTCGCCGACCCCCAGGTTGAAGTCACCGCACAGGATGGCGTGGGGCGTGTGTGTCTTGCTCTGAAAGGCCGAGTTCGAGTCGTCGCGGGCCGGCGGTGCGGCGACGTGGTCGCAGGCCTGCGCGTGCAGTTCGCACAACGCGTGCGCCTGCGCCATGCGCTGCACGGCCGAGTAGTACTCCAGGTGCGTGGTCATGATGCGCAGCGCGCCGAGCTGGGGGTCACGCACGGTGAGCACCGTGCACATGCGCGGCATGCTGCGCACACCGGCATCGGCAGGCCAGGGCAGCGCATGGTGCTGCACCTGCAGCACCGGCAGGCGCGTGGCGATCAGGTTGCCAAAACGCTGGCGGCCGCCGTGCAGACCGAATTCGTCCACCGCAGCGCCGAAGAACAGCTGGTAGCCCGGCAGCAGCGCCGCCAGCTGCGCCGGTTGGTCACCCGGCGCACCGGGCATGCCGGGATAGCCCTGCGCGATTTCCTGCAGGCACAGCACGTCGAAGTCCGCCAGCTTGCGCGCGCCGTCGACGATGCGCTGCGGGCTGACGACACCGTCCATGCCGCAGCACCATTGGGTGTTCCAGGTGACCAGCTTCATTTGATGCCCGCGCGCATGAAACTCTGCACGAACTGCCGCTGGAACAGCAGGAAGGCGATCAGCAGCGGCGCCGAGGTCATCAAGGTCGCCGCGGTGATGATCGACCAGTCGATGCCCTGGTCGACCGACGAGAACACCTGCAGCCCCACCGTCAACGGCCGCGCCTCGACGCTGTTGGTGACCACCAGCGGCCACAGGAAGTTGTTCCAGTGAAAGCTGATCGACACCAGCGCGAACGCGGTGTACACCGGCCGCGCCAGCGGCACGTAGACCCGCCACAGCGTTTGCATCGCGCTGGCGCCTTCGACACGCGCGGCGTCGTCCAGCTCCTTCGGGATGCCCATGAAGGTCTGGCGCAGCAGGAAGATGGCGAAGGCCGAGGCGAAGTACGGCAATCCGATCGCCAGCAGGGTGTCGACCAGGCCGAGCGTGGCCATGGTCTTGTAGTTCTCGACGATCAGGATGTCGGGCATCACCATCAGCTGCACCAGCACCAGCGCGAAGGCGACCTGCTTGCCGCGGAATTCGAAACGCGCGAATGCGTAAGCCGCCAAGGTGGCCAGCACCAGCTGCACACCCAGGATCATCAACACCAGCAAGGTGGTGTTGAGGAAGTAGCGAGCAAAGGGCGCGGCGATCCAGGCGCGGCGGAAGTTGTCCAGCGTCAGCGGCGCGCCCAGCGCCAGGTGGCCGGAAAACTCGGCTCGGGTGGAACGCGGTCCAGGCCGCGAACAACAGCGGCAGGATCCACAGCAGCGCCAGCAACCAGGCGGCAAGCGTATCGAGCCAGCCGGGCTCGTTGTAGGCCAGACGCGTGGCAGATGCGCTCATTCGGCACTCACTTGTAGTGCACCCGCTTGTCGAGCACGAAGAACTGGAACAGCGCCACCGACGCCAGCACCACCACCAGCACGATCGTCATCGCCGCCGCATAACCGGTGTCCCAGAACTGGAAGCCGACCTCGTACAGCCGGTACAGCAGCAAGGTCGACGCGTTGTCGGGCCCGCCGCGCGTCAACACGAACAGGTGGTCGACCATGCGAAAGGCGTTGATGACCGCGTTGATCAGCACGAACAAGGTGGTCGGCATCAGCAGCGGCCATTGCACGCGGCGAAAGAAGGTCCAGCGCGAAGCGCCTTCGATGGCCGCCGCTTCGCGCAGGCTCGGGTTCAGCGTCTGCAGCGCGGCCAGGTAGAAGATCATGAAGAAGCCGGCCTCCTTCCACACCGCCACCACGGTCACCGCCCCCAGTGCGGTCGACGGGCTGCCCAGCCAGTTGTGCGCGGGCAGGCCGAACAGCGCGGTGACCTGCTCCAGCAGCCCGTACTGCGGGGTGTAGAAGAACAGCCAGATGTTGGCCACCGCGATCATCGGCAGCACGGTCGGCGTGAAGTAGGCCATGCGCAGGAACGCGCGCCCGGCGATGCGTTCGTTGACCCACAGCGCCATCACCAGCGCCAGGCCGATCGACAGCGGAATGGTCGCACCGGCGAACCACAGGTTGTTGCGCACCGCCTTCCAGAACACCGGGTCCTCGACCATCACCTGGTAGTTCTCCAGCCCCACCCACACGCTTGGGCGGCTGCCCTTCGGCGTGGAGAAAAAGCTGTCGATCAGCGTCGAGACCGCCGGGTAGTGCGTGAAGCCGATCAGCAGCAGCAGCGCCGGCAACAGCAGCAGCCAGCCCTGCCCGGCGCCATGCGACGCGGATGCGCTGGGGTTGCTGCGCACAGCGCGGCGGCCCGCCGGCCTATTTGTAGCCGCGCAGCAGGCGATCGGCTTCGCGCTGCGCGTCCTGCATCGCCTGCGCCGGCGTCTTCGTGCCGGTGAGTGCCGCTTGCAGGCCGTCGTTCAGCGCCTTGGTCACGCGCTGGTTGTCGTGCGTCGAGAACTCGGCCACCGAGAACGGCAGCTGGTCACGCGCCACCAGGGCCGGCGGGAAGTCGGCACCGTACTTCTTCAGCGCCGGCGTGTCGTAGGCCGCCGGCGACACCGCCACGTAGCCGGTGTCGATGCTCCACTGCGCCGCGCGCTCGGGCTGGGTGATCCACTTGACGAACTTGAACGCCGCTTCCTGCTGCGCCGGCGTGGACTTCTTGAAGATGTAGAAGTTGCCGCCGCCGGTGGGCGAGCCCTTGCGCTTGTTGCCCGGGATCATCGCCACGCCGAAATCGAACTTGGCGTTGTTGCGGATGTTCGTCAGGTTGCCGGTGGTGGTGTAGATCATCGCCGCCTTCTTCTCGAAGAAGTCCTTCGGCGTCGTGCCCCACTCGACCACGCCCGGCGGGTGGATGCCGGCCTTGCCCAGGTCGACCCAGTACTGCAGCGCTTCGATGACCTTCGGGTCGTCGAACTTCACCGCGGTGCCGGTGTCGTTGGCCAGGATCGCGTCGTTGGTGGTGCTCAAGGTCTGGAACAGCCAGTACGGGAAACCGCTGGACGGGATCTGCACGCCGTATTGCGTGACCTTGCCGCTGGCGTCCTTCTTCGTCAGCTTGGTCGCCATGTCCTTCAGTTCGGCCCAGCTGGTGGGCGGCTTGTTCGGGTCGAGGCCAGCTTCCTTGAACAGCTCCTTGTTGTAGTACATCACCACGGTTGAGCGCTGGAACGGGATGCCCCAGGTCTTGCCCTGGGTCTGGCTGTTGAGCATGAAGGCCTGGTGGAAACTGCCCATCCAGGCCTTGTCGTCGGCGCTCTTGGCGAAGTCGTCGAAGGGGATGATCGCGTCCTCGTCGATCAACGTGAACATGTCGGTCGACAGCAGCACCGAGGTCACCGGCGGGGTGCCCGACTTGTGCGCCGTCAGCGCCTTGACGATCGTCTCCTGATAGGTGCCGGCATAGATCGGCGTGACCTTGATGCCGGGGTTGTCCTTCATGAACCCTTCAGCGAAACCGTCCATGGTCTTGGCGATGGCACCACCCACGGCCACCGGGTAGTAGAACTGCAGCTCCACCGGCGCCTGGGCGTGCACGGCACTGGCCAGCAGCACGCTGCCGAGGCCGATCACGGCACGCTGGAGGAAGGTCTTGCGGGTCAGATCCTGGGGCATGTGGTGTCTCCTTTGATGAACTTGTTCAGTTGATCCGCCGGCCTTCGCCGTCGAAACCGTGCGCGTCGCCGGGCAACCAGCGCAGCTTGATGGGTTGGCCGGGCCGGATGTCCGACTGGCCGTCGGCGCGCACCAGCAGGCTCTGGCTGCCGATCGCGCAGCGCAGCACCAGGTCGGCGCCCAGATATTCGCTGCCCTGCACCGTGGCGGCGATGCCGTCGCCATCGAGCACGATGTTCTCCGGCCGCAGCCCCAGCTGCGCGGCCTGCACACCGGCATCGACCGCGCTGCCGGCGATGCGCCCGCCTTCGAGTTGCAGCAGGTTCATCGGCGGCGTGCCGACGAAACGCGCCACGAAGGTGCTGGCCGGGCGCGTGTACAGATCGCGTGCGCTGCCGGCCTGTTCGACCGCACCCTTGTTCAGCAGCACCACCTGGTCGGCCATGCTCATGGCCTCGGTCTGGTCGTGGGTGACATAGATCACGGTCAGCCCGAGCTGGCGCTGCAGATCGCGCAGTTCGCGCCGCATGTCCTGACGCAATTGCGCATCCAGGTTCGACAGCGGCTCGTCCATCAGGCACACCTTGGCCTGCGCCACCAGCGCGCGGCCGAGCGCCACACGCTGCTGCTGGCCACCGGACAGTTGCGAGGGCTTGCGCTGCAGCAGCGCGCTCAAGCCCAGCAGCTCGGCCACCTGCGCCAGCCGCTGCCGGTGTTCGGCGGCCGGCACCTTGCGCACCGACAGGCCGAAGCCGATGTTCTGCGCCACGTTCAGGTGCGGGAACAGCGCGTAGTTCTGGAACACCATCGCGATGCCGCGCTGTGCCGGCGGCAGCTGCGTCACGTCACGGCCATCGATCAGCACCCGACCGCTGCTCGCCGAGTCGAGCCCGGCAATGATGCGCAAGGTGGTCGATTTGCCACAGCCCGACGGCCCCAGCAGCACGCAGAAGGTGCCTGCGGCGATGCGCAGATCCACCGCGCGCAGCGCGGCAACCGCGCCCCAGTGTTTGGCCACCCCCTGCAATTCGATCGACGACACAAGAAAAATGTACCGCACGCCGATGACGGCTTCGTGCAGTGCCACCCGCGCGCGTGCACACAGCGCGGTGGGCCGCAGGTTGCAGGCCTGCAGGCATCGCGCGACAAGGCCGGCGGCGTCGGCGATGCGGCGTCGATGCCGGAGTCGTCGGCGCACGGGCGCAGATCGTGCATCTGCCGCACGCACGGGCAATGGCGAGCGCGCGCAACTCAACGCCGCAAGCTGCTCGCCGATGCCTTGGCCTCTGGATCATCAGATCCCCCCATCGGGCCCCCGCGAAGGCCCTCAATCGAAAGAGGAACGATCTTGTCCACTCTGTACCTGCTGGCGCTCGCCGGTGTCGGCCTGATGTTGCTCGCCGCCGTGGTCGAAGCGCTGCTCGCGGTGTCACGCAAGCCCGACTGGAGCGTCGTCAAGCCCCGCCACCTGCGGCTGACGCAGACGCTCGATCGCCGTGGCCAGGTGGTGCCCTTCATCGGGCCGGATCGCCGTGTCTCCCAGTTCCAGGATCTGGACAGCGGCGAACAGCGCCGCCGGGCCTAACGCGGCGCTCGGCCCGCGCCGGCGGCGAGCTGCGCGCGCATCGCGTCGATGACCTGCCGGTAGTCCGGCTGGCCGAAGATCGCGCTGCCGGCGACGAAGGTGTCGGCGCCGGCATCGGCGACGCGGCGGATGTTGTCGACCTTGATGCCGCCGTCGACTTCGAGCCGGATGTCGCGGCCGCTGGCATCGATGCAGCTTGCGCACGCGCTCGATCTTGCGCAGCGCCGAATCGATGAAGCTCTGCCCGCCGAAGCCGGGGTTGACGCTCATGATCAGCACCAGATCGATCTTGTCGAGCATCCAGTCCAGCGCATCGAGCGACGCCGCCGGGTTGAACACCAGCCCGGCCTGGCAGCCGGCGGCGTGGATCAGCTGCACGCGTGCGGTCGACATGGATGCTGGCGTCGGGGTGAAAGCTGATCGAAGTCGGCGCCGGCTTCGGCGAAGGCCTGCGCCAGCGCATCCACCGGCTGCACCATCAGGTGCACGTCGATCGGCACCTGCGCGCCATCGGCTTTCACCGCATGCTTGCGCAGCGCCTGGCACACCATCGGCGCCGAAGGTCAGGTTGGGCACGTAATGGTTGTCCATCACGTCGAAGTGGATCCAGTCGGCGCCGGCGGCGATGACGTCGCGCACCTCCTCGCCGAGGCGGGCGAAGTCGGCCGACAGGATGCTGGGGGCAATGCGATGGCTCATCGTCGGGGCATCATAAGGCGCTGCCTACAATGAGCGCCCATGGCCAGCCCCAGCTTCACCTGCAGCGTCAAGACACAGTTCCTGAGCGAACAATCGCAGTTGCCCGACGGCCCCTTCGCCTTCGCGTACACGGTGACGATCAACAACGCCGGTGACATCGCCGGCCAACTGGTGGCGCGCCACTGGCGCATCACCGACGCCACCGGTCACGTCGAAGAAGTGCGCGGCCTGGCGGTGGTCGGCCACCAGCCGCTGCTCAAACCCGGCGAGAGCTTCGAGTACACCAGCTGGACGCGGCTGGCGACGCCGCACGGCACCATGCAGGGCACCTTCTTCTGCATGACCGAGGACGCGCACCCGTTCGAAGCGCCGATCGAGCCCTTCACCCTGGCCAAGGCCGGCGCGCTGCATTGAGCCTCAGGCGGGCGGAGCGGGCGGCTCGTCGTCGCGCTGAAGCCGTTCGCCCTTGCGCCGGCCCGCGAACATCGTCCACCACACGATGAACACCAGCAGGCCGAGGGCGGCCAGGGCTTCGACGATGAAGATCCACATCGGTGCTGGGTCGGATCGGTGGCTGCTGCGTGGGCTCAGGGGCATCACGATTCTAGGTCTGCTGGTCGGCTGCACGACGACGGCCGAGCTCGAGGGCCCGCCCGCGCCGACACCCTCACAAGACCACGCCGGCGCCCGGCAAAGCCGCGCAGCCCGGCGCCGCGGGTGCCTCGACAGCGGCGCCACCGCCGGCCCCGGCCCCGACCGCCGCGCACCTGCGCCCCGCCAGCCGCTGGGTCGCGGTGGGCTTCGACGCGCTGCCCGGCTGGTCGGTCGACCGCAGCGCGCAGCTGTGGCCGGCGCTGCTGCAGGGTTGCCAGCGGCCCGCGCTGCCGTGGACGGCGTTGTGTGCCGAGGCCCGGCAGGCGTTGCCGGCCGACGACGCAGCGGCGCGGCAGTGGCTGATGCAGCGCCTGCAGCCCTACCGGGTCGAAGCGCTCGACGGCAATGCCGACGGCCTCATCACCGGCTACTTCGAGCCGCGGGTCGAAGCGCGACGCAGCGCCGGCGGCGCCTACCGCACGGCGCTGCATGCGCCGCCCGACGATCTGGCCACGCGCAGCCCGTACTGGACGCGGCGCCAGCTCGACACGCTGCCGGCGGCGCGATCGGCCCTGCGCGGCCACGAGATCGCCTATCTCGCCGACCCGCTGGATGTGCTGATGCTGCAGATCCAGGGTTCGGGGCGGCTGGTGCTGCGCTCGCCGAGCGGCCGGGTCGAGACCGTGCGCGTGGCCTATGCCGGGCACAACGGCCAGCCCTATGCATCGGTCGGCCGCTGGCTCGTCGACCAGGGTGAGCTGAAGCTCGACCAGGCGTCGTGGCCCGGCATCCGCCAGTGGGCACGCAACAACCCGCAGCGTGTGCAGGCCATGCTGTGGGCCAACCCGCGGGTGGTGTTCTTCCGCGAGGAAAGCCTGAACGACCCCCAGATCGGCCCGCGCGGTGCGCAGGGGGTGCCGCTGACGCCGGGGCGTTCGATCGCCGTCGACCCGCGCAGCATCCCGTACGGCACGCCGGTGTGGCTGGACACCACCGAGCCGCTGTCGAACACGCCGCTGCAGCGGCTGGTGATGGCCCAGGACACCGGCAGCGCGATCACCGGTGCGGTGCGCGCCGACTATTTCTGGGGTTGGGATGGCAACGCCGAGGCGCTGGCCGGGCGCATGAAGCAGCCGCTGCGGCTGTGGGTGTTGTGGCCGAAGACGGTGC
This sequence comes from uncultured beta proteobacterium, assembly GCA_963756415.1. GTDB lineage: Bacteria > Pseudomonadota > Gammaproteobacteria > Burkholderiales > Burkholderiaceae_C > Rubrivivax. The sequence continues at coordinate 440,943 of CAVWNT010000015.1, read as the reverse complement.
CGCTGCCGCCCGGCCTGAGTCGCGCTACGGCAGGCTGACGCGCAGCTGCAGGCTGCGCTGCCGCGACGATGTCGAGGCACCGAAACCACCCGACACCGCAGCCGCCTGCCGGCCCGCGACCTGCGCGACGGTGACCCATTCGCCCAGCGGCGCCTGCACCGTGGTCACCAGCGTCCATTGCGCCGGTGGCGTCGTGCCGCCCGGCATGCTGCGCTGCGCGGCGACCTCGACGGTGACCGGCGCGGCGCCGCCCGGCCACGAGGGCCGGGTCTCGATGCCGTTCACCAGCTCGATCCACTGGCTGCGCACCGCTGCGCCTGCACCCCACGGCGACCACCAGACTTCGGTGTCATCGACCAGCAGGCCCTGCGCCGTGGACAGCGTCGCGCGCCCGCCGTTCAGCACCAGCACGCGCTGGCTCGTCTGCTGCGCCTGCTGCGAGCTGCCGGCCTGCACCGACACCGACGCGCCGCCGCCCGGGCGAGCGCCGCGGCTGCCGACGACAACCGCGCCGCGGGCTTCGTGCTGTTGGTCGGTCTGCTGCTCGCTGACCCGCATCTCGACGACCAGGTTCTGCAGCGGCGGTGCCGCCTGCGCCAGGCCGGCGAACAAGGTGGTGGCCAGCAGCACCGTCATGCGTCTCATGCAGCGATGCTGGCACAAGCCGGCGGCGTTCAACGCAAATGCCCCAGCGGCAGCACCGCGCCGGCCTTGACTTCGCCGAGCGAGAAGCTGGTGTGCACGTCCTTGACGTTGGGCAGCTTGAACAGCGTGTCCATCGACCAGCGCGAATAGGCATCGAGATCGGTGCACATGACCTGCAGCTCGAAGGTGCCGGCGCCGCTGATGTAGTGGCAGGCGATGACCTCGGGCAATGCACGAATCGCCGCTTCCAGCGCCGCGGTGCCTTCGGCGTTGTTGCGTTCGGCATCGACACGCACGAACGCCAGCACGCCCAGGCCGATGCGACGCCGGTCGATCTCGGCGCGGTAGCCGGTGATGTAGCGCTGTGCCTCCAGCCACTTCACACGGCGCCAGGTGGGCGCGGCCGACAGCCCGATGCGCGAGGCCAGCTCGGCGTTGGACAGCCGTGCATCGCGCTGCAGTTCGCCCAGGATGGCGATGTCGTAGCGGTCTAGCGCGGTGCCCGGCTTGTCGGGCTCGGCTGGCGGCGCGTGGCGCTCGGCCGTCGCCGCGCGGGATTTCTGAGGCGCCACCGCGGCTGGGCGCTTTTCTTTCGCGAATAGACATGTCGGCGCAATGAACTTGCCGCGATCACCGCCGATCGGGCATACAAAGAAAGGACTTGCGGCAGACAAGCTTTTACACTCTTCGCCAGCCTGGACCACTGCCCGGGACAAGACACACACGATTGCGCGCAACGCGGCAGACTGTCGCCACACGTCGCGCCACCTGGAGACCGAAGTCGCATGAACGCTCCCCTGCCCGAATCCATCCGCAAGGCCCTCGAATCGGCTTCGCTGGACGACAAGTACAGCCTCGAATCCGGCCGTGCCTTCATGAGCGGCGTGCAGGCGCTGGTGCGCCTGCCGATGTTGCAGCGCCAGCGCGATGTGCGCGCCGGGCTGAACACGGCCGGCTTCATCAGCGGCTACCGCGGCTCGCCGCTGGGCGCCTACGACCAGTCGCTGTGGGCCGCGAAGAAGCACCTCGCCGAGCACCACATCGTGTTCCAGCCGGGTGTCAACGAAGAACTCGGCGCCACCGCGGTATGGGGCACGCAGATGCTCGACCTGTACCCGAAGGAGGCCAAGTACGACGGCGTGTTCGGCATCTGGTACGGCAAGGGGCCGGGGGTCGACCGCTGCAGCGATGTCTTCAAGCACGCCAACATGGCCGGCACCTCGAAGCACGGCGGCGTCATCGCCATCGCCGCCGACGACCATGTCGCCAAGAGCAGCACCGCGGCGCACCAGAGCGACCACATCTTCAAGGCCTGCGGGCTGCCGGTGTTCTTTCCCAGCAATGTGCAGGACATCCTCGACATGGGGCTGCACGCCTTCGCGATGAGCCGCTTCTCGGGCCTGTGGTCGGGCATGAAGACGATCCAGGAGGTGGTCGAATCGTCGTCGTCGGTGCGTGTCGACGCCGACCGCGTGAAGATCATCCTGCCCGAGGACTTCGTGATGCCGCCGGGCGGCCTGCACATGCGCTGGCCGGACGGCGCGCTCGAGCAGGAAGCGCGCCTGTTCGACTACAAGTGGTACGCCGCACTGGCCTACGTGCGCGCCAACAAGCTGAACCACAACGTCGTCGAATCGACCCACGACCGCTTCGGCATCATCGCCAGCGGCAAGGCCTTCAACGACACCCGCCAGGCACTGGCCGATCTCGGCCTGGACGACGACACCTGCCGCACGCTGGGCATCCGCGTGCACAAGGTCAACGTGGTGTGGCCGCTGGAAGCGACCATCACGCGCGAGTTCGCGCAGGGGCTGCAGGAGATCCTGGTCGTCGAGGAGAAGCGCCAGGTCATCGAATACCAGCTGAAGGAAGAGCTCTACAACTGGCGCACCGACGTGCGGCCGAATGTGCTGGGCAAGTTCGACGACGCCGAAGGGTCTGCCGGGGGCGAATGGAGCATGCCCAACCCGAGCGAGAACTGGCTGCTGCGCGCCAAGGCCGACCTGACGCCGGCGATCATCGCGCGCGCCATCGCGAAGCGGCTGAAGAAGCTCGGCGTCGGCGACGACATCGTCGCGCGCATGGACCAGCGGCTGGCGGTGGTCGCCGAGCGCGAACGGCAGATGGCGGCGATCGATCTCGACACCGGCGCACGCACGCCGTGGTTCTGCTCCGGCTGCCCGCACAACACCAGCACGCGCGTGCCCGAGGGCAGCCGTGCGGTGGCCGGCATCGGCTGCCACTACATGTCGGTGTGGATGGACCGCAGCACCAGCACCTTCACGCAGATGGGCGGCGAAGGCGTGCCGTGGGTCGGCCAGGCGCCGTTCACGAACGAGAAGCACATCTTCGCCAACCTGGGTGACGGCACCTACTTCCACAGCGGGCTGCTGGCGATCCGCCAGAGCATCGCCGCGGGCGTCAACATCACCTACAAGATCCTCTACAACGACGCGGTGGCGATGACCGGCGGGCAGCCGGTCGGCGAACGCCCCGAGGGCCATTCGGTGACGCAGATCATGAACAGCGTGCTCGCCGAGGGTGCGTCGAAGCTGGTCATCGTCACCGACGATCCGGCCAAGTACCAGGGCGTGGCGCTGGCCGGCGGTGTCACCGTTCACCACCGCGACGAGCTCGACCGCATCCAGCGCGAATTGCGCGAGCTGCAGGGCACCACGGTGATCATCTACGACCAGACCTGCGCCACCGAAAAGCGCCGCCGCCGCAAGCGCGGCAAGATGGTCGACCCGGACAAGCGCGTGGTCATCAACGAGGCGGTGTGCGAAGGCTGCGGCGATTGCAGCGTGCAGAGCAACTGCCTGAGCGTGGAGCCGGTGGAAACCGAGTTCGGGCGCAAGCGGCGCATCAACCAGAACAGCTGCAACAAGGACTATTCCTGCGTCAAGGGCTTCTGCCCCAGCTTCGTCACCATCGAAGGCGGCCAGCTGAAGAAGCCGAAGAAGCAGGCGCCGAAGGATGCGGCAGCGCTGCCGCCGGTGCCCGAGCCGGTGCTGCCGGCGGCCGAGCAGGCCTTCGGCATCGTCGTCGGCGGGGTCGGTGGCACCGGCGTCATCACCATCGGCCAGCTGCTCGGCATGGCCGCGCACCTGGAAGGCAAGGGCGTGGTCACGCAGGACGCCGGCGGGCTGGCGCAGAAGGGCGGCGCCACCTGGAGCCACATCCAGATCGCCAACCGGCCCGACGCCATCCACACCACCAAGGTCGACACCGCCAAGGCCGACCTGGTGATCGCCTGCGACAGCATCGTCGGCGCGATGCCGTACACGATGACGGTGATGCAGCAGGGCCGCACCTTCGTGGCGCTGAACACACACGGCACCCCCACCGCCGCGTTCGTCGGCAACCCCGACTGGCAATCGCCCGGCGGCAACTGCGAGGCCGCCATCCGCATCAGCGTCGGCGATGCACTGGTCGGCGCCTTCGATGCCGAACAGGTGGCGGTGCAGCGCATCGGCGACTCGATCTACGCCAACCCGTTGCTGCTGGGGTATGCGTGGCAGCAAGGGCGTGTGCCGCTGTCGCATGCGGCGTTGATGCGCGCCATCGAACTGAACGCGGTGCAGGTCGACAACAACAAGCTCGCCTTCGAATGGGGCCGCCGCTGCGCGCATGACCCGGCGGCGGTGCAGGCGGGTCTGCACAGCGCACAGGTCATCCAGTTCGTGAAGAAGCCGTCGCTCGACGCGATCGTCGACAAGCGCGTGCAGTTCCTCACCGGCTACCAGGACGCCGCCTATGCGGCGAGCTACAGGGCCTTCGTCGACAAGGTGGTGGCCGCCGAGTCGGCGCTGGGCACCGGCCGGCAGCTCAGCGAGGCGGTGGCCCGCTATCTGTTCAAGCTGATGGCCTACAAGGACGAGTACGAGGTGGCACGCCTGCACACCGACCCCGCCTTCGTCGAAAAGATTGAATCGATGTTCGAGGGCGACTACCGCATCGTGCACCACCTGGCGCCGCCGCTGACGGCGAAGAAGAACGACAGGGGCGAACTGGTCAAGCAGCCGTTCGGGCCCTGGATGCGCAAGGCCTTCGCGGTGCTGGCGCGGCTCAAAGGGCTGCGCGGCGGTGCCTTCGACGTGTTCGCGCGCAGCAGCGAACGCAAGGTCGAACGCGCGCTGATCGACGAGTACCGCGCCTGCATCGACGAACTGCTCGGCGGCCTGCACGAAGGCAACCTGGCGCTGGCCGCCGAGGTGGCGCGCATTCCGGAGGAGATCCGCGGCTACGGCCATGTCAAGGATCGGCACCTGAAGGCGGCCCGCCTGAAGTGGGCCGAGCTGATGGCGCGCTGGCGCACCGGCGACAGCGGCACGCGGCGCGCGGCCTGAGCCGCATCGCGCGCACAGCACCCGCGAAGCGCGACGAATTGCACGCAATCCGGCGCGGCGCCGAAGACACCGGCCGCGCCGTCACCAATAACGCGTGCGGGCGGTCGATAGTGAGGGCATGTCGATCGCCAACCCCCACCCCCTGTCAGCGTTGGCCTGGACGGCCGACCAGGCGCTGGCGCTGCTGCACACGCACGCAGTGCCGGTTCTGATCATGGCCGCGCTCGGCGTGCTGCTGGTCGTGCTGTTCACCTTCCACTCGGCCGAACCGTTGCCCGCGCCGACAGTCGTGCCCGCCGCAGCGCCGGGGCCGTCGATCCTGCTGGTCGACGATTCGGCGGTGGCGCGCGCCAAGCTGCTGCGCCTGTTCCGCAGCGCCGGCTATCACGCGGTGGTCGCCGAGGACGGGCTGCAGGCCCAGGAGGCGCTGGCCCGGGAATTCTTCTCGGTGATGGTCACCGACCTGGAAATGCCGAACATGAACGGCCTGGAACTGATCGCCGCGGTGCAGGGCAGCCTCGACACCGACGATCTGCCGATCATCGCCGTCACCGGGCACGATGAGATGCAGGCGCGGGTGCAGGACCTGGGCGGCCTGTACGGCATCTTCAAGAAGCCCTGGAACGACCGCGAGTTGCTGCGCCGCGTCGAATCGCTGGCCGCCTTGCGCCAGCGCCCGCTGCCTCCCGGCGAGGCCGGGACGGATGCGGCGCCGAGCGCTGCCGCATCGCACAAGGCCGGCCGCACGCCCGCGTTGCACGGCTGAGGGGTCGGCTGCGGCACACTGGCCGCATGACGGCCGGCGCACAACCCGACCCCCTCGACGCGCACCCGGCCGGCAGCGTGCCGGGCTGGCCCGCGTTGCATCGTGCGTTGGCGCACGACGCGTCGGCAAGAGTTGCCTTCACCATCGACGGCGATGTCGTCGGCCACGTCGCCCGCGCCCATCTGGCCGCGCTGCGTGGCTTCGCACCGGACTTGCGCGTGACCAGCGATGGCGTCGCGCTGGCCGTCGCCGGCCCGCACCGTGACCCCGCGCTCGCGCGGATCAACGACCGCTTGCGCGCGGCAGGGCCTGATTGCCGGCTGGCGCGACGAACGGATCGCGCTGTGGGACAGCGGGGGCCAACGTGCGCTGGCGCGCATCGAGCGCGCGGCGGCGCGTTTCTGGGGCACCCTGACGCTCGGTGCGCACGCCACCGGCTACGTGCTGCGGCGCCGACGGCCGGCCGGGCAGGGTCTGGATCGCGCAGCGCGCGCTGGACAAGGCCACCGACCCCGGGCTCTTCGACAACCTCGTCGGCGGCGGCGTGCCGCATGGGCAGACCCCGTGGCAGGCGCTGTGCCGCGAGGGCTGGGAGGAAGCCGGCCTGCAGCCGGCCGCGGTGGCCCGCGCATGCGCGGGGGGCGTGCTGCGGCTGTACCGCGATGTTCCCGAAGGGCTGCAGCACGAGCGCCTGCATGTCTTCGACCTGCCGCTGGCGCATGACTGGCGGCCGCACAACCAGGACGGCGAGGTGGCCGGCTTCCGGCTGTTGCCGGTGGGCGAAGCGATCGCGCTGGCCAGCAGTGCGGCGATGACGGTGGACGCGGCATTGGTGATGCTCGACTTCGCGCAGCGCCACCGCCTGCTTGCCGACGCAGCGGGCATCGAACTGGCCCGCTGCCTGGACCCGGTGCGCGTGGGGCCCGCCGCCGCGCCGCAGGCGCTTGCCTTCAATGGTTCAGAACGCCCGCGACAAGTCCCGTGAAAATGCTCGACGCCGGCGGCGCTGGCAAACTTTGCGCTTCGTCGCGCCCCAGACCCCGCTCGCCAACCCACAGGAATCGACCCATGAAAAGCCCCATCGCGATGGCCCTGTTCGCCGTCACCACCCTCGGCGCGCAGGCCCAGAGCGCCAGCTATGTCATCGACCCCACGCACACCTTCGCCACCTACGAGATCGGCCACTTCGGCACCTCGACCAACCGGGGCCGCTTCGACAAGAAAGAAGGCTCCGTCACGCTGGACAAGGCCGGCAAGACCGGCAGGGTCGAGATCAGTCTTCGATCTGACGGGCGTGAACACCGGCGTCGAGCCGCTGAACAAACACCTGCTGAGCAAGGATTTTTTCAACGTCGCCGAGTTCCCGACCGCCAAGTTCGTCGGCGACAAGTTCAGCTTCAACGGCGACAAGGTCAGCGAGGTCGCCGGCACGCTGACGATGCGCGGCAAGACACACCCGGTGACGCTGAAGGCCACCAACTTCAACTGCTACATGAACCCGATGCTCAAGCGCGAGGTCTGCGGCGGCGACTTCGAAACGACCCTGAAGCGCAGCCTGTGGGGCGTCGACTACGGCCTGAACTTCGGCTTCCCCGACGACGTGAGGCTGATCGTCCAGGTCGAAGCCGTCAAGCAGTAGCGGCATTCGCCGGCGCGGGCCGCGACGGGGTGGCTGGGCGGCATGGCGACGACATCGCCATCCGTGTCGTGCACCACGGCAATCCGTCACGCGCGGGTGCCGGGCGGCTCATCTTTTCATGCAGGTGTCATCGACTGCACCGATGATGGCGATTCGTGGCGTCGAGCGAGGCGCTGCCGGGCCGCCCCGGGGCCCTTTCGACCCACACCCCAGACCGTAGCTCAGCGAGTCGCCGATGAATGCCACCCTTGCCCGCCCGACCCCCGCCGCAGAGGGCTGGTCGCCCTCCAGCCTCGACGGCATGCCCGCCGCCCTGCCGACACTGGATCCGGTGGCGCAGTTGCTGGCGCAGCAACGCCACGAGTCGTCGCTGATGCGCCTGGTGCTGTGCGCGGCGCTGTCGGTGTGCCTGCTGGCGCTGGCCGGCGGCCTGTTGTCCTGACGGCCGTCTGAGCCGACGGCCCGCGGGGCGGCCCGTCGGCCCGCCCCGCGCTGCGTCGCATCCAGCGGCAGCCTGTCGCCCGGCGCTGGCCGGTTCGTCGGCGTCTTGGCTACATTGAGGCCTCTGTTCGATCCTGCCGCGATCGCTGTCGCGGCCACTGCCTCACCCATGGATTCCACCGTCGCCCCGGCCGCCAGCGGCTGGTCGCAAGGCTGGCGCCGCCTGTCACAGCAGTCGGTGCGCGGCTTTCACCGCTATGCCAACTGGCTGGTCAGCATCAGCTGGAAGCGCTTCGCGGTGCTGGCGGTGCTGTTGATCGTGGCCTCGGCGATCCTGCAGTCGCTGCCGCCGTTCAGCTGGCGCATCACCGAAACCGTGCGCGAGCCGCGCGCCCGCGTCGAAAAGTCCAGCGCCGACGCGCCCAAGGGCGGCGACAGGTCGGTGAGCATGGAAATCACCATCGACGAGGACGGCGTGCGTGTGGCGCCTTCGGCCAAGGGCGCCCGCCACGCGGCATCGGCTTCGGCTTCATCGGCGTCGTCGGTTGCCGCGCCGGCTTCGGCGGCCAGCGCGGCGCCGCTGGGGCCGAGCATCGAGATCAAGCTGCCGCCGGGGCTCGGCAACGAGGTGCAGCAGGCGGTGCGCGAAGCGATGCGCGAGGCGCGCGACAGCATCCAGCAGGCGATCGACGAGCACCAGTCCGGATCTGGCCGAGGCGGCGCGCGACGTGCAACAGGCGCAGCGCGATGTCGAGCAGGCACGGCGCGACGTGCAGCAGGCAGCGCAGGACGTGGCCATCGACCTGCCGACGCGGCTGGTCGAACGCACGCGGCGGGTGCACTGGTTCGACCTCACCGATCTGGCGCTGTTCTGGGTGGTCGGCTCGATCATCATCAAGGCCAGCTACAAGGGCCGCGTGCAGGCCGAGGCGAAGGCCGCCGTGGCCACCGAGACGGCCGAGTCGGAAGTCGCTGAAGCGCCAGGTGATGGAGGCGCGCATGGCGGCGATGCAGGCGCAGGTGGAACCGCACTTCCTGTTCAACACGCTGGCCTCGATCGATCACCTGATCCAGACCGATGCGGCGCGTGCTTCGCAGATGCAGAAGAACCTGATCGCGCTGCTGCGCGCCAGCATGCCGACCTTGCGCGAGGCGAATGCCAGCGGTGTGCGCGACCTGAGCCATGAACTGGCCGTGGTGCAGCCCTATCTGGAGATCCTGAAGGTGCGCATGGAAGAACGCCTGAGCACCACGCTCGATGTGCCCGAGGGCCTGCTGTCGGCGGAGTTCCCGCCGTTGATGCTGCAGGGGCTGGTCGAGAACGCCATCAAGCACGGGCTCGAACCGAAGCCCGAGGGCGGCAGCCTGACGCTGCGCGCACAGATCGTGCATGGCGACCTCGCCGTCAGCGTGGCCGACACCGGCCTGGGCTTCGGCATGGCCAGCACCGCCGGCACCGGCGTCGGCCTGACCAACATCCGCGAGCGACTGGCATTGCTCTACGGCACGCGCGGCAAGCTGCAGGTCGAGCAGAACCCCGGCGGGGGCACGCGCGTGACGATCACGGTGCCGTATCGCAGCATGGGCCGGGCCGACGCATGAACCGGCCCACGCGCGTGTTGCTGTGGACCTTGCTGGTCGCGGGGCTGGTCATCGGCGGCCAGCACGGCGCTCGGGCTGTGGCTGCTGGCCAGCGTCGCGCACGGCGGCATGAGCCTGCACATCAACGGCGAGCCGGTGCACCTGCAGCAACTGCCGGCCTGGCAGTGGTGGGTCGCCTCGGGCGGCGGCGTGTGGGCCGGCGTGCTGCTGGTGATCGCGCTGCCGCTGGCGATCGGCCTGCTGCTGGCGCTGGGCGGGCTGGGCCTGTTCGCGCTGCTGGCGGCGCTGCTGCTGGCCCTCGGGCTGCTGCTGGCGCTGCTGCTGTGGCCGCTGTCGCTGGCGGCGCTGCTGCTGTGGTGGCTGCTGCGCCGCAGGCGCGCGCGCACCGATACGATCGCGCCGATGAACGAGCCCCGTCAGCCGCTGCCCCCCGCGCCGTGCTCGCCGACGACGAGCGGCTGATGCGCGAACAGCTGCGCGCCCGCCTGCACGAGGTGTGGCCCGAGCTCGACATCGTCGCCGAGGCCCGCAACGGCCTCGAGGCCGTGCAGCTGGTGCAGGCGCACCGGCCCGACATCGTCTTCCTCGACATCCGCATGCCGGGCTTGACCGGCATCGAAGCCGCGCGGCAGATCGCGCAGTTGCCGGACGACGACGACGCCGACCGCACGACGCGATGCTGCCCGAGATCGTCTTCATCACCGCCTACGACGAATACGCGGTGCAGGCCTTCGAGCAGGGTGTCGTCGACTACGTGCTGAAGCCGGCCGAGCGCGAGCGGCTGGCGCTGACCGCGCAGCGGCTGCGCCAGCGGCTGGCGGCCCGGCGCGACCCGCGATCGCCAGGCCGACGCGGCACCGTCGATGCCGCTGCAGCAGTTGCTGCACACGCTGAGCGCGAAGCTCGATCCGGGCCATGCGTCGCCGCCGCTGCAATGGATCCAGGCCAACGTCGGCAACGCGATCACGATGATCGCCGTCGACGAGGTGCTGTTCTTCGTCAGCGACGAGAAATACACGCGGGTGCAGACGCCCACCGTCGAGGCGCTGATCCGCAAGCCGATCAAGGAACTGGTGGACCAGCTCGATCCGCAGCGCTTCTGGCAGATCCACCGCTCGACGCTGGTCAACGTGAAGGCGATCGCCGGCGTGCACCGCGACCTGCGCGGCCGCCAGATCGTCAGCATCAAGGGGCACCCGCAGAAGCTCGAAGTCAGCCGCAGCTATGCGCAGCCTGTTCAAGGGCATGTAGCGGGTCGCGCCACACCTGCGCCGCAACGATCCTAACTGGAACAAACCCGATGAACATCGACACCCGCCCGATCGATACCGTGGCCGCCTGGCACGCACTGCTGGCCTCGCGCGACGTGAGCGCGCTGGAACAGTTGCTTGCCGATGAAGCGGTGTTCCATTCGCCGGTGGTGCACACGCCGCAGGTCGGCAAGGCGATCACGCTGCGCTACCTGTCGGCGGCCTTCGCGGTGTTCTACAACCCGTCCTTTCGCTACCTGCGCGAGGTGGTGGCGCCGCGCGACGCGGTGCTCGAGTTCCAGCTCGAACTCGACGGCATCACCATCAACGGCGTGGACATGCTGCACTGGCGCGAAGACGGTCGCATCGTCGATTTCAAGGTCATGCTGCGCCCGCTGAAGGCGGTGAACCTGATTCACCAGAAGATGGGCTCGATGCTGCAGTCGATGGGCCGCGGCGACTGAACCGCGATGGCGCCGCTCGACCACGCCAGCGCGAGCCGGGCCCGTCGCCGCGGGGCGGCGCCTGCTCGGCAGCCGTGTCGGTCGCGCGCGGTGATGTGCACCGCGCTGGGCGCATGCACCACGCAGGCCTGGTACCACGGCATGCAGCAGTTCGCAGCGCCAGCAGTGCCAGCGCATCGATGACCGCGAGGAACGCACACGCTGCGAAAAGGCCGCGGCGCTGTCCTACGACGCCTACCGCGAGCAAGCCGCGAAACCGAAGAAGCCCTGAACCCCCTGCGGCCCTGCCCGGCCGGCAAAGCGGTCCGGTGCGATCAGCCGTTCTTCGCGATCAGCGCTTTCGCGCTGGCCAGCAGGTCGGCGCCGTTGAAGCCACGCTTGGTCATGTCGGCGACCCACTCCTCGTCGATCGCCGCCGACAGCCGCATGAACTGCGCCCGTTCAGCCGGCGCTGAAGACATGGATGATGCCGCCCTTGGCTTCGGCCTCCTTGCGCCCCAGCGGATCGTTGCCCTGCTGCGATCTTGCCCAGCCAGCCCGAGGTGGCGAGGCCGGAGTTGTCGTCGATGACCTTCTTCAGGTCCGGCGGCAGCGACTCGTACTTCGCCTTGTTCATCGTCATCACGAAGGTGGTGGTGTACAGCGCCGGCCGCCGAGTTGTCGAACTCGCTGTGGTACTTGCATCAGCTCGTGCGACCTTCACCGAAGGCACCACTTCCCAGGGGATCACGCAGCCGTCGATGGTGCCCTTCGACAGCGCATCCGGAATGCCGCGGCAGCGGCATGCCCACCGGCGTGGCGCCGACCGCAGCCGAGCATCTTGGTGATCTGGCGCGTCGGGCCGCGCACCTTCATGCCCTTCAGGTCGGCCGCGCGTCTTGATCTGCTTGTTCGCCGATGTGGAACATGCCGGGGCCGTGCACGTGCAGCGCCAGCACATGCGTGTCCTTGAACTCGTCGGGCGCCTTGGTCTGCTACGTACTCCCAGTAGGCCTTCGACGTGGCCTCGGCGTTGTTCATCATGAACGGCAGCTCGAACACCTCGACGCGCGGGAAGCGCCCGGCGGTGTTGCCCGGCAGCGTCCAGACGATGTCGACGACGCCGTCGCGCGCCTGGTCGTACAGCTGCACCGGCGTGCCGCCGAGCTGCATCGCCGGGTAGCCCTCGAACTTGATGCGCCCGCCCGAATCCTTCTCGACCTTGTCCATCCACGGCTTGTGCATCGTCAGCCACACGTTCGACAGCGGCGCCATGAAGGTGTGGAACTTGAGCGTGACGGCTCTGCTGCGCCAGGCCCGCCAGGTGCGGGGCGCCGAGCACGGCGGCGGCGGCGCTGCCCTGGATGAAGGAACGACGTTTCATGGCAAGATCTTCCTCGAGATGGGGTGTGGCCGAACTTAACGGCCGGGCAGCGCCTGCGCGGTCCAGACTTTCCCTCACTGCGCAGCTGTCAACCGACGTACTGCACGATCCACAACGACAGTGCCGGGAAGAACAGCAGCAGCAAGGTGCGCACCACGTCGCTGATCAGGAACGGCATCACGCCGCGGTAGCTTTCGCCGATCGGCACGTCCTTGGCCATGCCGTTGACGACGTAGACGTTCAGCCCCACCGGCGGCGCGAGCAGGCCGAAGCCCACGGTCATCAGCACCATGATGCCGAACCAGATGGCGACCGATTCGCTGCGGCATGCCGAAATCCAGGCCGATGACCATCGGGAAGAAGATCGGGATCGTCAGCAGCATCATCGACAGCTCGTCCATCACGCAGCCCGAGCACCACGTAGAACAGCATGATCGCCGACGACCACCGCCAGCGGCGACCAGCCCAGCTCGTCGACGACAGCCGGCCAGCTGCGCCGGCACCTGCGTCAGCGCCAGCGCGGCGTTCATCACGTCGGCGCCGATGAAGATCATGAAGATCATCGCCGAGGCCTGCGCGGTGGCGTAGAAGCACTTGCGTGAACTTGGCCCAGGTCATCTCGCCGCGCAGCAGCGCGGCGACGAAGGTCGCCGCCGCGCCGACCGCCGCGCCTTCGGTGGGCGTGAACAGCCCGCCGTAGATGCCGCCGAACACCAGCATGAAGATCAGCGCGATCGGCAGCACGCCGCCACAGCGCGCGAAGCGTCAGGCGCGGCGCATCGTCGTCGCGCTCGGGCGCGTGGCCCGGAAACAGCGCGCACGAACAGCGCGATGGCGACCATGTAGCCGCACATCGCGATCAGCCCCGGGATCATCGCCGCGGCGAACAGCTTGGCGATGTTCTGCTCGGCCAGGATGGCGTAGATCACGAGCGGCACCGACGGCGGGATGCAGGATGCCCAGCGTGCCGCCGGCGGCCAGCGTGCCGGTGGCCAGGCGGCCCGAATAGCCGTGGCGGCGCATCTCGGGCAGCGCCACCTGCGTGATGGTGGCGGCGGTGGCGACCGACGAGCCGCAGATGGCGCCGAAGGCCGCGCTGGCCACCACCGAGGCCATCGCCAGCCCGCCGCGAAAGCGCGCCATGACGATGCTGGCGAAGCTCGAACAGCGCCTTCGAGATGCCGCCCTGCGTGGCGAAGTTGCCCATCAGGATGAACAGCGGGATCACGCGACAGGTCGTAGCTGGCGAAGCGCGCGAAGGCCTGCGGTGTTGAGGAAGCTGGCCAGCGGCGACCAGCCGGCCTTGAGCACGTAGCCGACGCTGCCGGCGGCGAACATCGACACCGCGATCGGCACGCGCAGCGCCATCAGCGCCAGCATCAGCGCGAAGATCAGCACCGTCAGCGCGATCGGGGTCACGTGCGCCCCTCGTCCGACGGGTACGTCGGTCGATCCCCCGAGGGGTTGCGCGAGCCGGCTTCGGAGGCGGCCCGGCGCTCGGCCCGCTGCGCGTCCTGCCGGTCGAAGCCGCGCAGCGCCTGCACGAAGGCGATCAGCGCCGTCAGCGCCAGCGGCGGCACGATGCCGCAGTAGACGATCCACTCGGGAAAGCCGAGCATCATCGAGCCGCTTTGGGTGTCCCACGCGCTCAGCGCCCCGACCGCACTGCGCCAGGCGAGCAGCGCCAGCATCAGCGCCAGCATCAGCGCGCCGAAGCGGTCGAGCCGCGCAGACGTCGGCGCCGACACCCGCGCGGTGAAGAAGTCGACGATGATGTTGCCGCGCTCGAGCTGGCACAGCGGCAGGAACAGCGCGATCGCCGCGCCGGCCGCCGACGCGGTGAGTTCGAAATCACCGACGATGGTCCAGCCGGTGGTGTTGCGCCCGATCAGGCTGACGCAGGTCATCAGCGTGATCACGGTCAGCAGCACGCCGGCAGCGATGGCGCAAAGGCGGGCAAGGGCAGCGAGCACTTTCATCGGCGAGGCACAGCCCTGTTGCGGCGCGCGGTCAGCGGCGTGGAACAGGCCATTGTCATCGGCAGCGCCGTGACGCCGGGCTCAAAGCCGGCCGAAGTATTCACGCCGCTGCCATTCGGGCTTGTCCTCGGCCGCGTCGTGGCGCGCCAGCTCGCTGCGCTTGGCAGCGACGAAGCTGTTCAGGAAGCCCGCGTCCCAGGCCTGCGCGGCCAGCCCGTCGGCGGCCAGCGCATCGAGCGCCGCGCCGAGCGTGTTCGGCAGCATCGGCGCGCCGCTGGCGTAGGGGTCGTCGGTAGCGGGCGGCGGCAACAGTTGTCGCTGCACGCCGTCGAGCCCGGCGACGATCTGCGAGGCGATGTACAGGTAGGGGTTGGCGGCCGGCTCGCCGATGCGGTTCTCGATGCGCGTGTCGGCATCGCCGGCGGCGCCGATGACACGCAGCATGGCACCGCGGTTGTCGCGCCCCCACAGCACCGAGCGCGGCGCCAGTGCACGCGTCGCGAAGCGGCCGAAGCCGTTGACGGTGGTGGTGCCGAACACCGTCATGCCCGGCGCGTGCGCCAGCAGCCCGGCCAGCCAGTGCGCGCCGGTGGTCGACAGCGTGTGCTGCGCATCGCGTGGCGTGCTGGCCGGCAGCGGCCGCTCGCGGCAGAAGGCATTGGCGCCGCTGCGCAGATCGACCAGCGACTGATGCAGATGCCAGCCGCTGGCCATGACATTGGCAAACGGCGGCCGGCACATGAAGCTGGCGTGATAGCCGGCGCGCCGCAGCGCCTGCTTCACGCCGTTGCGGAACAACACCATCTGGTCGGCGGCGGTGAGCGCATCGGTGACGTCGAACACCGCTTCCACCTGGCTCGGGCCGAGTTCGATTTCCAGCGAGCGCAGCGGCAGGCCCAGGCCCTGCGCCGTCTGCGCGACGATGCGCAGCGGCTCGTGCGCCATGTCGGCACACGCTTCGGCCAGCAGGTTGTAGCCCGGGTGCACCATCGACACCGCCGGCGGCTCGCCCGGCCAGGCGGCGCGGTCGGGGTCGAGCCGCTCGTCGTCGATGCGGTAGATGTGGAACTCGACCTCCAGGCCGCAGCGCATGCCGAAGCCGGCGTCGCCGAGCAGCGCCAGGGCGCGCTGCAGCACGCGCCGTGTGTCGAGCTCGACCGGCCGCGCATCGCCGAAGTACGGCTGCGCGCGCAGCCAGCCGGTGTGCGGGTGCCCACGGCAAGGCCACGAAGCTCGCCGGATCGGGCAGCAGCAGCAGGTTGGCGGCGCCTTCGAAGCCGGGCAGTTGCTCCGCGATGCCGGGCTCGAAGACCTTGAAGGTGGTGCGGTCCGAGGTGTCCTTCAGCATCAGCGTGCCGACCATGCCGATGCCGTCGTGCAGCGCACCGGCCACCGCCGCCGGCAACAGCGTCTTGCCGCGCAACTGGCCGTGCATGTCGCACCAGCCGATGCGCACGAACTCGAGTTCATGCAGCCTTTCCAGCAGCGCCGCGCAGGCCTGCTCGCGCGCGGCATCGTGCACGCCGCAGCGCTGCGCCAGCGAGGTCATGCCGGTGTCGTGTCGGCCGACTTCAGCCAGGGCGCACGCCGGCGCTTGGCGGTGGCCGCGTCCTGCCAGAAACGCTGCCAGTCGTCGGCCGGCGCGATGCAGTCCATCGTGTCGGGGCCGTGCAGCGCTGCCGCCTGTTCGGCATTCAGCATCAGCGGCGGATCGCCGCCCTGCTCGACCGCGTCGATCGCCTTCAGCAGCAGGCGCCGGTTGGCCATGATGACCTTGTCGCTGGTGCCCAGGTGCTCGCGCGTGCGGTCCTGGATGGCGCCCATGCTTTCCACCGCCCACTGGTCGTGCAGGTTGATGTCTTCCTCGCCCATGCCGAGGAAGGTGCGCGTGCGCTGTTCCTCGGGGTTGAAGTTCCAGTTGTCATGGCGGCCGTGGATCGGCACGTAATCGGGCAGCGTCACGCCGGCCAGGCGTTGCGCGCGCATCGTCGCCTTGTCCAGCGGCGCGTCGAAGCTGGTGAAGAAGCTGAACCAGTAGGTGTGCGTGTCGTCCACCGGCACGTGCATCTGCGTGATCGTCACCGTCTCCGACAACGGGATGACGAAGGTGTGCGGAAAGATCGCGTGCGTCACGCGCACATGGGTCAGCTTGTCGGTCATCAGCCGCAAGGTCGTCAGCCGCGTGATGCCGTCGATGACCGGATCGTGGTGGATCTCCGGCGTGCAGAACTCGCGCATCACACGCGTCATCGGCCAGCGCTCGCCCTGCACGTCACCGACGCTGGCGGCGCGAAACTGGCGGCCGAAGGTGGCCTCGAGCGACTCGTCCTGCAAATAGCGGTGCAGGAAAGACGGGTGCGCCGGGTCGATGCCGACTTCGAAGGCCTGCAGCCAGTTGCAATGCCACAGCCCCTTGAAGGCGAAGCTGTGCGATGCCGGCGCGGCAAAACAATCGAACGCAGGCAGTTCGGGCGGCGTGCCGCCTTCGGGGCCGAGCCAGGCGAAGACCACGCCCGAGCGCACGCGCACCGGATAGCTGCGCTGGCGGATGCGCTGGCAAAAGGCGTTGCCCATCGGCTCGGCCGGCGTTTCCAGGCAGCGGCCATCGGTCGCGAACTTCCAGCCGTGGAACGGGCAGCGCAGGCCGTCGCCTTCGTGGCGGCCGAACGACAGGTCGGCGCCACGGTGCGGGCAAGCGCGGTCGAGCAGGCCGAAGCTGCCGCTGGCATCGCGGAACAGCACCAGGTCCTGCCCCAGCAGGCGCACCGCCTTGACCGGCCGCTGCGCCATCGCCGGGTCGAGCGCCGGGTCGAATTCGTCGAGCAGCGCGGCCGGTTGCCAGTAGCGGCGCAGCAGATCGCCGCACGGGGTGCCGGGGCCGATGCGGGTGATGCGGTCGTTCTGTTCAGCGCGCATGGATCCAAGTCTAGAGGCACCGGGCTCGCGATGCCATTGCCGGTTCCCCTCGCCCCGGCGGGGCGGCCACAAGTCGGCCGGGACACCGTTGGCGCAGCTGACTTGCAGCCGGTCGGTCCGTCGTTCTAATTGGCCTCACCGGCCACCAGGTCAGCCGCCGCCGACTTCGCGGCCAACTCGGCGCGCACCCGCTTCAATCGCTCGCGCGCGTCTTCCTTGACCACCTGCTCGTCGAGCTTCATCTCGGCGATGAAGCGGCTGGGCACGCCGGCCACGGTGTCGCGGCCGCGCTTGCGTCGCCGCAGCGTGCTCACCAGCAGCGTGCGGCGCGCGCGCGTGATGCCGACGTACATCAGGCGGCGCTCTTCCTCCAGGCGCTGCACCAGCGCGGCGGCATCGAGCCGGTCGTCGTCGACCTTGAACGGCAGCATGCCTTCATTGACGCTCACCAGCATCACGTGCGGCCATTCCAGGCCCTTGGCGGCGTGCAGGGTGGACAGCGTCACCGAATCGCTGTCGTCGCCGCGTTCGGCGATGCTGATGATGATGCTGATGGTCTGCGCCACCTGCAGCACGCTGATGCGCTCGCTTTCGATCTGGCCGGCCTGCTCGTCGACCGTGCCGCCGCAGCGCTTGGCCACCCAGTCGATGAAATCGAGCACGTTGCTCCAGCGCGCAGCCGCGAGCTTCTCGCTGTCCTCGCCGTCGTGCAGATGCTGTTCGAAGCCGATGTCCTTCAGCCAGCCCAGCAGCAGCGCCTTGGCGTCTTCGGCGCCGCTGGTCTGGCGCGCGCGGTGCTCGAGATCGTTCACGTAGCGGCCGAACTCGTGCAGCGAGCCCAGCGCCTTCTTGCCCAGCGCCATCGCCAGCGACGGCGAGAACAGCGCCTCGAACAGGCTCACCTTCCACTTCGACGCAAATTCGCCCAGGTCGCTCAGCGTCTGCGCGCCGATGCCGCGCTTGGGCGAGGTCACCGCGCGCAGGAACGCCGGGTCGTCGTCGGCGTTGACCAGCAGCCGCAGCCAGGCGCACACGTCCTTGATCTCGGCGCGGTCGAAGAAGCTCTGCCCGCCCGAGACCTTGTACGGGATCTGCGCGGCGCGCAGCTTCTGCTCGAACACGCGCGCCTGGTGATTGGCGCGGTACAGCACCGCGAAGTCGGCGAACTTGCACTCGCCCGCCCTGCGCGCGCAGCGACTGGATGCGCGCGACCGCGCGTTCGGCCTCGTGCTCCTCGCCGTCGCATTCGAGCACCCGCACCGGCTCGCCGTCGCCCAGATCGCTCCACAGCTTCTTCTCGAACAGCTTCGGGTTGGCGGCGATGACATGGTTGGCCGCGCGCAGGATGTGGCCGGTGGAGCGGTAGTTCTGCTCCAGCGCGATCAGCCTTGAGCTTCGGAAAGTCCTGCGGCAGCCGCTTGAGGTTGTCGAGCGTGGCGCCGCGCCAGCCGTAGATGCTCTGGTCGTCGTCGCCCACCGCGGTGAGCAAGCCGTGGCGGCGCGGTCGGCGTGCTGCACCAGCGCCTTCAGCAGTTCGTACTGCACGGCGTTGGTGTCCTGGTATTCGTCGACCAGCACGTGGTGGAACTGCTCCTGCCACTTCGCGCGCGCCTCGTCGTCGCGCTGCAGCAGCTTCAGCGGCAGGCCGATCAGGTCGTCGAAATCCACCGCCTGGAAAGCCGCCAGCCGTTGTTCATAGACGCGCATCACCCGCGCGGCGACCTGCTCGTCGTCGCTCGGCCGCCGCGCGTGCCGGCGCCGTCGCTGTCGAGGCCCTGGTTCTTCCACAGGCTGATCGCCCACTGCCAGCGCCGCGCCTGGCGCGTTGTCGCTGCAGCCGCCGGCGTCGCGCAGCACGCCGAGCACGTCGTCGCTGTCGAGGATCGAGAACTGCGGCTTCAGGCCCGACCGCGTCGCCGTCGGCGCGCAGCATGCGCACGCCCAGCGAGTGGAAGGTGCTGACCGCCAGTTCCTTGGCCGCGCGCGGGCCGATCAGCGCCTTGGCGCGCTCGCGCATCTCGGCGGCGGCCTTGTTGGTGAAGGTGATCGCGGCGATGTGCTTCGGCGCGATGCCCGATTGCAGCAGCCGCGCGATCTTGTGCACGATGACGCGCGTCTTGCCCGAGCCGGCGCCGGCCAGCACCAGGCAAGGCCCGCCGAGGTGGTGCACCGCCTGCAACTGCGCGGGATTGAGGGAAGGAGTCGGCCATCGGGGCGGGGAACAGGGCTGGGCATGATAGCCACAGCAAAGAAGCCTGAAGGACTCCGCCGGACCTTTGTCAAGGCGTCAGCGCTTCGTCTGCCGCCGAGGGCGCGCTTTGGGTCCACAGTTGGCGCGCAGGACCCCCGCCACACCGCACATGCGCCTCCAGCGCTGCGGCCGACATCGGCTTGGCGAACAAGTAGCCCTGCGCAAAGTCGCAGCCCGCCCGTTGCAGCCAATCGCGTTGTTCCTCCGTCTCCACCCCTTCGGCTATCACCTGCATGCCCAATTCGTGCGCCATCACGATGATCGCCTTGCACATGGCGCGGCTGGTCTCGCCCTGGTCGAGTCCGCTGACGAAACTGCGGTCGATCTTCAGATAGTCGATGTCGAATTTCTGCAGATACGACATCGAGCTGTAGCCGGTTCCAAAATCATCCAACGCGACCGGAATGCCCGCGTCACGATAGGCCAGCAGTTGCTCGGACACGCCGTTGGCAGCATCGAGCAACAAGCCTTCCGTGATCTCGACCACCACGCTGTCCCCTGGCAACCCGACGCTCTTCAGGTGATCGACCCAGGTGGGCCGAGCCGCTGCATCGTTGCGGAACTGCACGGGTGAGCGGTTGATGCTGATCTGGAACTGCGGATGCAGCGTCTTGCGCCATTCGACGGCCTGGCGGGCAGCGGTGCGGAACACCCAGTCGCCGATCTCGACGATCAGCCCGCTCGACTCGGCAATCGGGATGAACACTGCCGGGCTGATCGGGCCGCGCTCGGGGTGTTGCCAGCGCAGCAGCGCCTCGACCTTGTGGATGCGGCCACCGCGCAGGTCGACGATGGGCTGATAGACCACCTGGAACTGCTGCCGATCGAGCGCATGACGCAGGGCGTTGGCGAGGCTGACGCGGTGTTGCGCCTGTTCCTGAAGTTCCGGCGTGAAATAGCGGAAGCGGTTGCGCCCTGCATCCTTGGCCACGTACAGAGCCTGGTCTGCGTTCTTCAGCAGATCCTCGATCTGCTCGGCGTCGCCGGGGTACAGCGTGATCCCGATGCTGGCCGACACGTACGCACGCTCACCTCCCAGCTTGAACTGCGCACTCAAGGCAAGCGATGATGTTGCGCGCGATCATCTCGATGCCGCTGGGCTGCGCCGCGCCGGCGAGCACCACCGCAAATTCGTCGCCGCCCATGCGCGCCACGCAGTCCGAATCACGCGTGCAGGCACGGATGCGCCGCGCCGCTTCGACAAGCAACAAATCGCCACTGCCGTGGCCGAGCGTGTCGTTGACTTCCTTGAAGTGATCCAGATCGATCAACATCACGGCCAGCGGCTGGCCGTCGCGACGGCTGCGCGCGATCGTCTGCTCCAGCCGGTCGTGCAGCATGCGCCGATTCGGCAACCCGGTCAGCGCATCGAAATTGGCCTGCTGCCAAACCAGCACCTCGGAAGCCTTGCGCTCGGTGATGTCGAGCATGATCCCGTTGTGCACCGCACCTTGTGCGTCGTGAGAGACAACGGTCGAACTGATGTGCAGCCACTTCTCTCGCTCGCCAGGCAACAGCACACGGCATTCCAGCGCCAGCGGCGTGCCCTGAACCAGCGCGCGCCGGAATGCTGCGTCGATGACAACCCGATCCTCGGGATGCCACAGCCGGGTCAGGTGGTTGCTGTCGGCGACAAGCGCTTCGGGTTCAATTTCGAACAAGTCGACCACAGCCGGGCTGGCATAGACAAAACGCTGTCGCTGATCTGGAGCCAGGTGCATGCGAAACACCATGCCGGGCACTTGCGCGGCAATCTGTCGCAGGCTGTCTTCACTGCTGCGCAACAGCGAAGATGCTGCTCGCTGCCGCGTCAAAGAGCGCTGCAGTCCTTTCAGAAGGAAAGCGCACGACAACGTCATCAGCGTACCGACGAAAGCAAAATTGGCGCCGAGGTTGATCCAGGTGCCGATCGACATCATGTCGAACCCTGCAACCGGATGCGCAGGACCGAACGCCAACCCCAAGCCGACCAGCGTGGCCGTGCACAGCGCGAGGAAGATCATTGCAACACGCTGAGACAGCAGCAAGGTTGCCATGGTGGGGCATGCCAGCAGGTAGATCTGCGTGACCGCACCCACCCGAATGAGCAGCCAAGCGCCGACACCGTACAGCACCAGCAGGGCGCACCAGGCGCGCACGTCGTACTCGATCTGCCGCAGCCGCTCCAGCGCCAACAGCCCGGCCAGCGCGGTGAGCGCCACCGCAGGATGCAGCCACTCGCCGCTCTGACTGGCACGGGCCATCGACAGCACCGCAGGTA
Source organism: uncultured beta proteobacterium (assembly GCA_963756415.1). Classification (GTDB taxonomy): domain Bacteria; phylum Pseudomonadota; class Gammaproteobacteria; order Burkholderiales; family Burkholderiaceae_C; genus Rubrivivax. Next base: position 419,018 of record CAVWNT010000015.1, on the reverse strand, counting down.
TCGCCCCAACGATCAACGCCGCGCGCAGGATGCCGCCAAGAAGCTGCTCTCGCCAATGCCTGAGGTCGGTGGTGTCGCTTGAGCTCACAAGGTGCGTTGGATTCGATGCGTCTGTCCGCAAGTCCATTGCCACGCCAAGTTCGCGTTCGCCTGGGACGCAGGACACCAGCCCGCTATATCGGCCTCGCAACGCCCCGACACGGGCCGGAGCTTTCGCACAAAGCGCGGCGGCCGTGCACGGCGTCACGCCGGCGGCGGACTTGCTCCCTTATCTCGCAGCGCGGATGGCGTTCGAGTGGGGCCGGGCAACAGGGGCCTGGCGCGGCCCCACGCTCTAAAGCGACTCGGCTGCGTCGAAGTCGAGTTCCACCTTGGCACCATCCGGGTCGTGACAGAACAGCTGCCAGGTGCCGGCACCGGCCTGTCGGCGCAGCTGATAGGTGATGCCGCGTTCGTCGAAGCGGCCCTTGACGGTGCGCAGGTCGCGCGCGCTGAAGGCCATGTGGTCGATGATGCCGGCCGGCGGCTTCGGCACCGGCCGGTCGAAGTACAGATGCAGCACCGCCTGCGCCCGCTTCGGCATACAGCCAGGCGCCGTCGAAACCCAGGTCGGGGCGGTCGCCCACGCGCAGACCGAGCACATCGACATAGAAGGCCAGGGTCTTGTCCCTGTCCGCGGCGATGGCGGTGAAATGGTTCATGCCGACGATCATCGTGTCCCTTTCAATTCACGGAAGCAGCACCAGCGCACCGACGCTGGCACGCGATTCGAGCCGCGCGTGGGCGGCGGCGGCGGCATCGAGCGTGAAGCGCTCGATCGGCGGCGCCTTCAGGCGACCGTCGGCCAGGCCATCCCACACCGCCTGCGCGCGCCGCGCCAGTTCGGCGCGGGAGGCGACGAAATCGAACACCACCGGGCGCGAGAAGGTGGCCGACTTGTGCAGCAGCGCATCGGGCGACAGCGCCGGCAGCGCGCCGCTGGCCTGGCCGACGCTGATCCAGTGCCCGCCGCGCGCGAGCGCCTGCAGGTTCTGCTCGGCCGCGGCTGCGCCGATGCCGTCGATGATCAACTGCGCACCGCCCAGGCGCTGCACGGCGTCGGCGAAAGGCGCGTCGGCGCCGACGATCAGGTGCTGGCAGCCGTGCTCGCGCGCGATGAGCGCCTTGGCCTGGCTCGACACGGTGCCGATGACGGTGGCGCCGAGGCTGCGTGCCCACGCGCACACCAGCAGCCCGAGCCCGCCGGCCGCGGCATGCACCAGCACGCGGGTGCCTTCGCGCACATGCCCCAGGTCGTGCAGCAGCAGGTGCGCGGTGCAGCCTTTCAGCAGCAGGGCCGCGGCGGTGCTGTCCTCGATCTGGGCGGGCAGACGCACGACCCAGTCGGCGCTGACGTTGCGCACGCTGCAATAGGCACCCGGCAGCGGGCCGAGATAGGCCACGCGGTCGCCGGGCAGCAGATCGGACACGCCGGCGCCGACATCGATCACGCTGCCGGCGGCTTCCATGCCCGGCGTACCGGGCAACGGCAGCATCGCGGGCAGCAGCCCCTGGCGCAGGTAGATGTCGAAGTAGTTGACCCCCACCGCCCGCTGGCCGATGCGCACCTCGCCCGGCCCGGGCGGCGGCACCGCGTGGTCCTGCGTGCCCATCACATCGGCGGCGCCGTACCGCTCGAGCACGCTGCGCCGGCTCGGCAGCGACACCGCGCTGCCTGCCTGCGCGAACCGACGTGCGACGTCGTGCCCGGCCAGGAAGCGGCGCAGGTTGGCGAAACCGGCTTCGTAGACACCGCGCGCCACCATCTCGCGCAGTTCGGCCTCCTGGCCGGGGGGCGTGGCGAACGTGGATTGCCAGTGCCAGAAGGTGCGGTTGCCATCGGTCACCGGTTTGAGCGTCACGCTGGCCACATAACGCTGCAACGGCACGGTGGCCTCGACGATGCAGTAGGTGCTCTTGTATTCGCGGTCGTCCAGGCTCAGCAGCTGCTCGCGGATGCGGTTGCCGTCGGCGAGCGTGAAGCTGCGGATGCAGCCCACCTGATCACTGCGCTCGCCGGCCTCGATGCGGCTGTGCTCGACCACCGCATGCCACTGGTCGTGGCTGTTGAAGTCGCGCAGCACCTGCCACACGCGCTCGATCGGCGCGTCGATGATGGTGCTGCGCACGACCTTCTGCATCTGCGTGCCGAGCTGCGTCTGCCTGTGGCCTAGCGGCGCGAGAAGTGGCTGCGCAGCGCGTTCAGCCCGGCCAGAAAGACGCCGTCGCCGATCTGGCGCACCAGTTCGCGTTCGCGTTGTGCGTCGCAATCGAACTCGGCGCTCCATTCGGCGAAGGTGCGGTCGCCATCGGTCACCGGCGTCAGCTTCAGCGTGGCGACATAGTTGTCCACGCCCATCGGGCTTTCGAGGATTTCGTACGAGCAGGCATAGTCGTAGTCGCTCAAGCCCAGCAGCCGCTCGCGGATCATGCCGCCGTCGCGGGTGTGGAAGTGGCGGATGCAGCCGACCCGATCGGCCGGCTCGCTGTTTTCGATGCGGCTGTCGGCGATGCCCGGGTGCCATTGCGGCAACGCGTTGAAGTCACGCACCCGCGCCCAGACATTGGCCGCGCTGCTGTCGATGACACTGGAAACATAGACGCGCGCCACCGCTCACTCCTTGGCCGGGCCGGCCTTCGGCGCCGCCGGCGGCAGCGCGGCGGTGGCGCCGCTGACATTGCCCACCAGCTTCTGGATGTCGTTGCCTTCGACGCCGATCTCGCGCAACAGCTGATCGACCAGCGGCGCCTGCGCGCGAAAGCGCAACGCCGAGTTGACCAGGCCGTCGGCGAAGTTGCCGTTCATCGCCTCGCCGTGGCCGCCACCACCCCCGCCGCCACCGCCGAAACCATCGACCTGCAGGATCTTGATGCCCTCGATGCGTTCGAGTCGGCTTGCACCGATTCGCGGATGATGCGCCTCGGCCTTGTCCACCAGCCGCATGCGCAGCGCCGAGGTGCGCGCCTCGGGGCTGAGCATGTTGTGCGCCTCGTTCATCAGGCGCAGGCCCTCGGCCTCGATCTCCGCGCGCACGCGCATCGCCATCGACTTGATCTTGTCGGCATCGGCGTCGGCCTCGGCCTGCGCGCGCACCGCCTCGCCGCGATCGAAGCTGGCGCTCTTCTCGGCCGCCGCCGCCGACGTCAGCCGCAGGGCCTCGTGCTCGGCGGCCTGCGCCGCGCCGATCAGCTCGATCGACTTCTTGCGCTGGGCCATCTCGACTTCGCGCGCGGTGAACACCTTCTCTTCGGCGGACACCGCATCGGCGCGGGCCGTCTCGGCCTCGGCCTGCGCGATGCTCTGTGCCTTGCTCTCGCGCGCGACGGCGATGGCGCGCTGCTGCTCGGCCAGCTCCATCGCCTGGCGGCGTTCGATCTCGGCGCCCTGGATGGTGCGCTCCTTGACGATGCGCTCGTGTTCCAGCGTCTGATCGGAGCGGATGCGTGCCGCCTCGATCGCCTGCTTGGCGCTGATCTGCGCGCCCTCGGCTTCCTGGTCGCGCTGGGCCCGCTCGGTGGCCAGTTCGGCGCGCTGGCGGGCGCGCGCGATCTCCACCTCGCGCTGCTGCATCAGCCGTGCCGTCTCGGCTTCCTTGTCGATGTCCAGCGACAGCTTCTCGGCCTCGAGGTTCTTGTTGCGGATGGCGATCAGCGTGTCCTGCTCGACATCGTTGCGCTGCTTCTTGCGCCGCTCGATCTGCTCGGTCAGCCGCGTCAGGCCCTCGGCATCGAAGGCGTTGCTCGGGTTGAAGTACTCCATGCTCGTCTGGTCGAGCTGCGTCAGCGAGGCGGCTTCGAGTTCGAGGCCGTTCATCGTCAGGTCGCCGGCCACCGACTCGCGCACCTTCTTCACGTAGGCGCCGCGCTTCTCATGCAGTTCTTCCATCGTCATCTCGGCCGCCGCGGTGCGCAGCGCGTCGACGAACTTGCCCTCGACCAGCTCCTTCAGCTGCTCGGGTTCCATCGTGCGCAGGCCGAGGGTCTGCGCCGCGGCGGCCACCGCCTCGGGCTGCGCGGCGACGCGCACATAGAACTCGGCGATGACGTCCACGCGCATGCGATCCTTGGTGATCAGCGCCTTGTCGCGGCCGCGGCTGACCTCCAGGCGCAAGGTGTTCATGTTCACCGGGATCACGTCGTGCACGATCGGCAGCACGAAGGCACCGCCGTCGAGCACCACCTTCTGCCCGCCCAGGCCGGTGCGCACGAACGCGCGCTCCTTCGAGCTGCGCAGGTACAGCCAGTGCAGCAGCCACACAGCGATCGCGACGACGATCGCGACGACGATCAGGCCGAGGATGAAACTGCCGAATTCAGCGCCGGTCATGGCGGTCTCCTAAACGATGGTCTTGATCTGCGATGAAGCGGCGCGTGGTCTCGGTCAGCGCCACCTCGGTGGGCAGGCGCTCCATCGAGCTGGCGCCGTAGAAGCCCTCGACGCCGGTCTGTTCGAGGATGAAACGCGCGTCGTCGGGCGTGGCGATCGGCCCGCCGTGGCACAGCACGATCACATCCGGGCGCTGCGCGCGTGCCGCCGCCGCCCAGGCCTTGATCGGCGCCACGCAGTCGGCGAGCTTGAGTCCCGTTTCGGCACCGATGGCACCGCCGCTGGTCAGCCCCAGGTGGCAGACCACGATGTCGGCGCCGGCGGCGGTCATCGCGCGGGCGTCGTCCTCGCAGAAGACATACGGGGTGGTCAGCAGATCCATCTGGTGCGCCATCGCCACCAGCTCCACCTCCAGCCCGTAGCCCATGCCGGTCTCTTCGAGGTTGGCGCGGAAGGTGCCGTCGATCAGGCCGACGGTCGGGAAGTTCTGGATGCCCGAGAAGCCCAGATCGACGAGCCGCTTCAGGAACTGCTGCGGGATCATGAACGGATCGGTGCCGTTGACGCCGGCCAGCACCGGCGTGTGCTTGACCACCGGCAGCACCTCGAGCGCCATCTCGCAGACGATCTCGTTGGCATTGCCGTAGGCCAGCAGTCCGGCCAGCGAGCCGCGCCCGGCCATGCGATAGCGCCCGGAGTTGTAGATCACGATCAGGTCGATGCCGCCGGCCTCCTCGCACTTGGCCGACAGCCCCGTGCCGGCGCCACCGCCGATCAGCGGCTCGCCGCGGGCGAGCTTGGCGCGAAAGCGCTCGAGCAGGGTGTGGCGGGCAATGCGGGGCATCTGGCGGTTCCTCGGGTGGAAAGATCTCAGGCGCGGCGTTCGCGTGCGCTGCCGCTGGCCGCAATCTCGCGCCAGGCGGCCACCAGCGCGTCGGCGAAGGCCTCGTCGTTGATGTGCAGCGGCAGACGTTGCAATCGCCGGTCGGCACCCGGCCTGAAGCCGCGTTCGATGGCATCGAACAGCACAGCGTCGGCCTGCGGGTCGTGGAAGGCCTGGCCGGGCTTGTCGAGTGCCGAGACGCCGCCTTCGGGGATCAGAAAGCGCACCGGCCCGCTCATCGCATTGAGCTTGGCGACGATGAACTCGCCGATGGCGCGGCACTCGTCGGCGGTGGTGCGCATCAAGGTCACGGTGGCGTTGTGGCGCACCAGACGGCGCGACCTGAACCGCTCGGGCACGCTGTCGAAGGGGCCGAAGTTGACCATGTCCAGCGCCCCGCACGAGCCCACGTAGGGCAGCGCATGGCGCGCGAACACATCCAGCCGCGTGGGCCCGGCGGACAGCACGCCGCCGGCTATCTCGTCGGCCACCTCGGTGGTGGAAACATCGATCACGCCGGTCAGCAAAGCCGAATCGGCGAGCTTTTCCATCGACATGCCGCCGACGCCGGTGGCATGGAAGACCAGGCAGTCGAATTGTTCCTGCAGCTGCTTGGTCACGCTTTGCACACAGGTCGTGGTCACGCCGAACATCGTCAGGCCCACCGCCGGCTTGACCACCGGGTTGGTGCTCACCGGGTGCGTGAGCATGCCGGCCAGCGCATGCGCGGCATTCGCCAGCACCCGCTCGCTGATGCGGTTGATGCCCTGCACATCGGTGACCGAATACATCATGCAGATGTCGCTCGGGCCGACGTAGGGGCGCGTGTCGCCACTGGCCATGGTCGACACCATCACCTTCGGCACGCCCACCGGCAGCGCGCGCATGCCCTGCGTGGCCAAGGTGGTGCCGCCGGAGCCGCCGGCGGAAATGAGGCCGCCGAGATCGCGCCGCGTGCGCACGAACTGCTCGAACGCCAGCGCCATGCCAGTGACGGCGCTGCCGCGCTCGCCGGTGAACACGCCGCTCTCGCCCTGCGGGTGGTGGCGCGCCACCTCGCGCGGATGCACGCTGGCGGTGGAGGTCTTGCCCGAGGTCGACAGATCCACCGTGACCACGCGCAGGCCGAGCTTTTCCAGACACTGGCGCAGGTAGAACAACTCCCGCGATTTGGTGTCGAAGGTGCCGGCGACATAGGCCGCACGCTCGCTGCTGCCGGCGACCGGAAAGTCGAACACACGCGCGCCGGCAGCCGCCCCCGACGACGGCGACGGCGCAGCTGGCGCGGGCGGCGGTGGTGGCGCCTGGTGGCGCGCCAGATCGTCGACCGGCGCGAGGGCGTCGCCGTCGTTCCAGCGGTTGAAGCCGCGCACCGTGCGCGGCAGCAGATCGTCGAGCGACGGCGCGCCATCGCCGTGCGCGCGCCGCACCGTCAGCACCTGCATCGGCGCGGCCGTCGCGGCGGCAGGGGACACCACCGTTGCGGGCTCCTCCTCGTCGTCGCTGTCGCTGGAACGGATGCCCAGCAGTTGCTCCTGCAGTTCGCGATCGGCCGCCAGTGCCGCCGACGGCATCTCGTGCGCCAGGCGGCCGTTGACCATCACCGCGATGCGGTCGGCCACGCTGATGGCCACGCCCAGGTTCTGCTCGATCAGCAGCACCGCGATCTCGCCGTCGGCTGCGAGTTCGCGCAGCGCCTGCGCGACCTGCTCGACGATGACCGGCGCCAGGCCCTCGGTGGGCTCGTCCATGACCAGCAACTTCGGTTGCAGCAACAGCGCGCGGCCGATGGCCAGCATCTGCTGCTCACCGCCCGACAACTGCGCACCGCCGTTGCCCTTGCGCTCGGCCAGGCGCGGGAACATCGCATACACCCGGTCGACATCGCGCCGCTTCGGCGCCACCAGGCGCAAGGTTTCATCGACGCTCAACGACGGCCAAACGCGGCGGCCCTGCGGCACATAGGCCACGCCCAGCCGCGTGATGCGGTTCGGCGGCAGCCCGAGCAGTTCCTGGCCGTGCAGGCGCACGCTGCCGGTGGCCGGCACCAGCCCGGTGATGGCATTGCACAGCGTGGTCTTGCCCATGCCGTTGCGGCCGACCACGCCCAGCACGCCGCGCTGCAGCGTCAGGCTGACCCCCTGCAACGCGTGGGCATGGCCGTAGAACACGTCCAGGCCGTCGATGACCAGCACCGGAGCGGCGTGGCCGGACTCGGCCTTGGCGCCGAACCCCTTGGCGGCGCGCTCGGGCTCGGGTTGGGCCACATCAGTGCTTGGCTCCCATGTAGATCGCCTGCACCTGCGCATCGTTCTCGATCTGCTCGGGCGTGCCGTGGCGCAGCACCTTGCCGTTGTGCATCACGGTGACCTGCTGCACCACACGCAGTGCGATGTCGAGGTCGTGCTCGATGAGCACGAAGCTCATGTGCGCGGGCAGCGAACGCAGCAGCGCAACCAGTTCGCGCCGCTCGGCCGGCGACAGGCCGGCGGCGGGTTCGTCGAACAGGATCAGCCGCGGCGCACCGGCCAGCGCCATGCCGATCTCGAGCTGGCGCTGCTGGCCGTGCGCCAGGTTGGCGACGAACTCGTCGGCCAGATGCGTCAGGCGCGCGCGCTCGAGCAGGTCCTGCGTGGCGACGCTGCTGGCGTGACCGGCGCCGGCGCGGCGAAAGGCGAAGCGGCCGCTGGACACGCCGCGCACCGCCAGGAACAGGTTGTCGCGCACGGTCAGCTCGCGAAACAGCAGCGACGATTGATAGGTGCGCCGCAGGCCCTTGCGGATGCGTTCGTGCGGCGGCAGTTCGGTGATGTCCTCGCCGAAAAAATAGATGCGCCCGGCGGTGGGCGGGAAATCGCCGGTGATGGCGTTGAACAGCGTCGTCTTGCCGGCCCCGTTGGAGCCGAGCAAGGCGTATTTCTGGCCCGCAGCCACCGTCAGCGAGACCTCGTCGACCGCGCGCAGCGCACCGAAGGCGCGCGTCACGCTGTCGAGCCGCAGCGCGTCGTTCGACGCCAGCGGCGCGAGGCCCGGCGCGGCCGGCCCCCGGCGGGGGGCCGCCGCGCCGCGGCGCAGTTGCGTGACCGAGACCACCGTGTCGGCCTGCGTTCAGGGGCAGTTCGGTTCGTCGCGCGAACCGACCTTGAACTGCGCCGGCGGCACGCCCAGCGTCTGCTCGACGTTGTCGACCTTGCTCGCGACCTTGGTCGTCAGGTTGCCCTGGCTGTCCTTGACGACTTCGGTGACGAAGGTGGTGCCGATGGCCTGACGGTTGGCGTCGAGCTTGACGTCGCCGTTGGGCGTCTTCAGCGTCATCTTCGACAGCGCCTCGCGGTACTTGGCCTGGTTGCCGGACAGGTCGCCGTTGACCGCGGCCAGACCGTCGAGCGCGGCCTTCATGTTCACGTAGTAGACGTAGGCGAACAGGCTCGGGCTGGGGAAGCCGCCCTTCGAGACCGGAAAGTTCTTCTGGTAGTCGGCGACGAAGGCCTTCCAGCCGGCACCGTCGTAGCTGTCGGCGTAGGGGCCGGCCGACAAGGTGCCGACCAGCGAATCGCGCCGCTTGCCCTTGTAGTTCAGCACGTCCTGGCTGACGGTGATGCTGCCGCCGAGCAGCGGCTTGTCGCCGCCGGCGTTTTCGTACTGCGTCAGGAAGTTCACCGCGTCGGCGCCGCCGAGCACCACCAGCAGCGCATCGACGTCCTTCGGGATCTTGGCGATGACCGAGCTGTAGTCCTTGCCGCCCAGCGGCACCCAGGCCTTCTCCGGCACCTTGCCGCCGAGCCGGCAGTATTCGGCCATGAAGCCCTGCACCTGCGAATACGGGAACGCGTAGTCCTCGGCGATGACCATCACCTTCTTGTAGCCCTTGTCGAGCGCCGCCTTGCCCAGGCCGACCATCCACTGCCCGCCTTCGGTGTTGAAGCGGAAGAAGTTCGGGCTCGGGTTGACCAGCGTGGTCGCCTGCGCACCGGAGCCGCCGTTGATGAAGGTCACCTGCGGCTGCGTCTTGCTGTAGTCCTTGACGGCGATGCCCTCGCCGCCCGACAGCGGGCCGACCATGATGTCGACCTTGTCCTGCTCGACCAGCTTGCGCGTGGCGTTCACCGCGACATCGGGCTTGGCATCGGAGCTGGCCTTGATGACCTCGATCTTGCGGCCGGCGACCGTGCCGCCGCGCTCGATGACGGCCAACTCGGCGCCGCGCATGCCGTCGGCACCGCCAGCCGCAAAGGGCCCTTCCAGCGTCGCCAGCAGGCCGATCTTCACCGGCTGTCCCTGCTGCGCCCACGCGCTGCCTGCCAGCGACGCAGCGGCTGCCGCGCCAAGGGCCGTACGAACCCACAGTCTTTTTGTCAACTTCACGAATGTCTCCTGGTGGTTGAAGTAAGGGCCTGGTTCGGGCCGAAGCGGGCTTTCAGCTTCGCCCACAACCCGAGCAGGCCGTCGGGGGAAAACAGCACGATGGCGAGGAACACGGCGCCGATCACGAGGTTGAAGCGCTCGCGGTCGATGATGTCGATGGCGAAGGTCTGCAGCAGCACGAACACCAGTGCGCCGAGGAAGGCGCCGATCGGGTGCTTGACGCCGCCGAGCACGGCGATGATCAGGATGTTGATGAGCCAGCTGGTGCCCACCGAACCGGGGGTCATCATCGCGTTGTACCAAGCCAGCAGCACGCCGCCCACCGCGGCCAGCAGGCCCGACAGCGCATAGGCGGCGACGCGGTGTGCGACGACATGGAAGCCCAGCGCCTCCATGCGCCGCGGGTTGTCGCGCACGCCCTGCAGCGCGACGCCGAACGGGGCCTGCACGATGTAGCGCACCAGGAAGTAGCCGACCAGCGCGCAGGCCAGCGAGAGAAAGTAAAAGGGCAGCGGCGCGCGCCAGTCGACGCCGAAGACGGCCGGCGGCTTCAGCTCGCGCAGGCCCTGGAAGCCGTTGAAGACGCTGTAGTTCTGCAGCACCAGGTAGTAGAAGGCCACGCCGATGGCCAGCGTGATCATGATGGTGTAGATGCCTTCGGTGCGCACCGACAGCCAGCCGATCAGCGTCGAGCACAGCACCGCCAGCGCGATGGCCGCCGGTATCGCCACCCACCACGGCCAGCCCAGGCTGATCTCGGCGCTGCTGCTGAAGCCGAGCACCGCGATGCCGTAGCCGGCGATGCCGGCCACCGTCATCTGCGCCAGCGAGACCATGCCGCCGTAGCCGGCCAGGAAGCTCAGCGACAGCGCGATCAGCCCCAGGATCAGCGACTGCGACGCGACCTGGAAGGTGAAGAAGGAGGTGGCGACGAAGGGGAACACCAGCAGCAGCGCGAAGGTGAAGACATGGCGCGGCTGCAGCGTGCGCCACAGGTACTTCAGCCAGCGCGGCGCGTCGCTGTCGGCGTAGGGGTCGTCGATCGCCGCCACGACCGGCACCGTCGGCTGCGCCCGCGCCGCGGTCGACCCGCTGTGCATCGCCCGCCGCCACTGCGCCGCGCTCATGTGGCGCGGCCCATGATGCCGCGGGGTCTGAAGGCCAGCACCAGGATCAGGATGACGAAGGTGAAGACGACGCTGTAGGTCGGCGCGTAGGCCAGGCCGTAGGTTTCGGACAGCCCCAGGATCACCGCGCCGATGGCCGCGCCGATGACGCTGCCCATGCCGCCGACGATGACCACGATCAACGATGCCAGCAGCAGCCGGATGTCTTCGCCCGGCACCATCGACAGCTCGACCGCACCGATCACGCCGCCGAAGCCGGCCAGCCCGGCGCCGAGCGCGAAGGTGATGGCGAAGACCAGGTTGACGTTGACGCCGGCCGCCGCGAGCATGGCGCGGTCATCGACACCGGCGCGGATCATCATGCCCACGCGGGTGTGTGCCAGCAGCCACCACAGGAACAGCCCGATCGCCACCCCGAAGCCGAGCAGGCTCAAGCGGAAGGCGCCGTAGGCATTGATCAACGGAATGCCGCGCAGCGGCCCCTGCAGCAACTCCGGTGCTTCCATCTGGTGCACCTGGCCGGTGAAGACCCACAGCAGGATGTCGGCGACGACGATCGACAGGCCGATGGTGACCATCGTCTGGCGCAGTTCCTGCCCCTGCATGTGACGCAGGATGCCCCACTGCATCAGCAGGCCGGCCAGCGCCGCCGCCAGGAAGCCGGCCGCCAGCGCGACGATCCACCAGCCGGTCCAGCCGACGACGACATAGCCGACATAGCCGCCCAGCAGATACAGCGAGCCGTGCGCGAGGTTGACGTTGCGCATCAGCCCGAAGACCAGGGTGAAGCCACTGGCGACGATGAAGTACAGCGACGCCAAGGTCAGCCCGTTGAGCAGCGTGACCAGGTACAGCCGTGTGTTGTCGAACAGCGCCCACAGCGAGAACACCGCGATCGGCCCGCCGATCAGCAGCCACAGGGCGAGGCGCTGTCGTGCAGTCACGTGGATACCTTCGTGCTTCGCACTGCGGTGCGAGTCCCTTCGGGCGGCCGGGCGGCGTTCATGCGGCGACGCGGTACTCGCGCTGCGAGCGGATCTGCGGTGACTTGGCGAACTCGCCATCCTTCATCACTGCGAGGATGCGTTTCGGGTCGCGCAGGATCGCCAGGTTGGCCAGCGGGTCGCCGTCGACGAGCAGGATGTCGGCGAGGTAGCCGTCCTTCAGCACACCGAGCTCCTTGCCCTTCATCATGATCTGGCCGCCGTACAGCGTCGCCGAGCGGATCGCCTCCATCGGCGTCATGCCCAGGTACTTGACGAAGAACTCGAGGTCGCGCGCGTTCTGCCCGTGCGGCGTGAAGGCGAAGCCGTAGTCGCCGCCGGGCAGCACGCGCACGCCGCGCTTGTGCATCTTGGCCAGCGACTCGACGGCCGCGTCCCATTCGATCTGGTAGCCCATCGCCTCGGCCTTCGCGCGCGTGATGCCCCACGGCTCCGACTCGTGCAGCATCGCGTACAGGATCGCCAGGCCGGGGGCGACGAAGACACGGTCCTTCGCCGCCTCGAGCATGTCCAGCGTCTCGGTGTCGGTGAAGCTGGCGTGGTAGATCACGTCGATGCCGTGGCGCAGCGCCTGCTTCACCGAGGCCGACGAGCGTGCGTGCGCGGTGCCGCGCTTGCCGCGCATGCGCACCTCCTCCATCGCCGCGGCGACTTCGGCGTCGGTCATCCAGCTCGTCTCGGCCGGCGAATCGGGCGTGAAGTTGTCGCCCGACAGGTTGAGCTTGATCGAGTCGACGCCGTACTTCAGGAACATGCGCACCGCCTTGCGCATGTCCTCGGCGCCGTTGACGTTGACGCCGAAGCTGAACTCGGGAAACGGCAGGTGCGGCAGCGTCTCGTCGCCGAGCGCGCCGGGCACGGTGATCTCCTGGCTGGCGGCCAGGTAGCGCGGCCCCGGAATCTGCCCGGCGTTGATGGCGTTGCGGATGACGACGTCGAGCCGCGGCTTGGCGCAGGCGGCGCCGACGCAGCTCGTCCAGCCGGCCTGCAGGTACTGCTTGGCCACCTTGGCGCACCACAGCACGTGCTCTTCGAGCGGCATGTTCTGGATGCCCGACAGCGTCGCCGAATCGTTCCAGGAAAAGTGCGTGTGCGCCTCGCACATGCCCGGCATCAGCGTGGCGCCGGCGCCGTCGATGACGGTGGCGCCGACCGGCGCGATGCTGGAGATGCCGCGCCCCACCTGGCGGATGCGGTTGCCTTGCACCAGCACGCTGCCGGCTGTAGGGCTCGGCACCGGTGCCGTCGAGGATGCGCACGTTGGTGAACAGCGTGTCGGCCATGGTCGTGCTCCTTTCGGTGTCCTGTCAGGCCGCCCAGCGGGTCGGCTGCTGTGCGCCCCGTGGGCTGCCCTGCTGCGCGCCGTAGGCGCTGCGCACCGGCGGCGCGCGGTGGAACTCGCCGTCCTTCATCACCGCCAGGATGCGGGCCTTGTCCTGCAGCACGGTGATGTCGGCCAGCGGGTCGCCGTCGACGAGCAGGATGTCGGCCAGATAGCCCTCGCGGATGTAGCCCAGCACCTTCTGACCATCACGATCGAGGCGCATCATCGGCGCGCCCCAGGCGGTGGCCGACAGCAGCGCTTCCATCGTGCTCATGCCGACGTACTTGACGAAGTACTCGAGGTCCTTCGCGTTGGTGCCGTGCGGCGTCCAGGCGAAGCCGTAGTCGCCGCCGGGCAGGATGCGGATGCCGCGCTTGCGCATCGCCTTCATGCTCTCGATGGCCGCGTCGAGTTCGCGGTGGTAGCCCATCTTCTTCGTCACCTCGGGCGTCAGGCCCCACTGGCTGGCGTGGTGGCTGGTGTTGATCAGCCAGGCCAGGCCGGGCGCGACGAAGTGCTGCATCTTGTGCGCCTCGAGCAGGTCGAGCGCTTCGCTCGTCGGTGAAGCTGGCGTGGTAGATGACCTCGATGCCGTGCTTCACGCACTGCTTGATCGACCACACCGAGCGCGCGTGCGCCGCCACGCGCTTGCCCCAGGCCTTGGCCTCCTGCACGCACACCGCGATCTCTTCTTCGGTGAACTGGCTCATCTCGCCCGGCATGCCGGTGATCGATTCGCCCGACAGGTTGATCTTCAGCGAATCGACGCCGTACTTGACGAACATGCGCACGCAGCGGCGCATCTCCTCGCAGCCGCTGACCACCGCGCCGAAGGCGAACTCGGGCTGCGGCAGGTGCGGCAGCGTGGTGTCGCCGAGGCCGCCGGGCACGGTGATCTCCTGGCTGGCCGCCAGGTAGCGCGGGCCGACGATGGTGCCGTCGTTGATGGCGTTGCGCAGCACCACGTCGAGCCGCGGCTTGGCGGCGGCGGCGCCGACACAGCTGGTCCAGCCCATGTCGAGATACTTCTTCGCCACCTCGGCACACCACAGGATGTGTTCTTCCGGCGGCATGCGCTGGATGGCATCGAGGCTGGGCTGGTCGTTCCACGAAAAATGCGTGTGCGCCTCGACCATGCCGGGCATCAGGAAGGCGCCGGCGGTGTCGATGACCTGCGCGCCCTGCACGGCCGCGGCGCGCGCGCCGTGCTGGCTGCGCGTGACGCGCGAGATGCGGTTGCCCTGCACCAGCACGTCGCCGGTGAAGGGCATCTCGCCGCCACCGTCGAAGATGCGGGCGTTGGTGAACAGCACGTCGGCCATGTCGGGCTCCTTCAGCGTATGCCGGCCAGGAAGTCGCGCAACTCGCGCGCGCATTCTTCGGGCCGTTCGATCGGTGTCCAGTGGCCGCAGCGCGGCAGCACCACCACGCGCATGCCGCGCGCATGATGGAAGCGCTCGGCCATCGCACGCACCGCCTGCGGCGGCGCGACGCCGTCGTCCTCGCCGGTGACCAGCAGCACCGGCACGTCGATGCGCTGCACGTCGGCGGCCGGCATCTCGGCCAGCGCCTCGCAGTTGCGGCCGTAGCACTCGCCGCGCTGGCGCAGCAGGCTCTCGCGCACGAAGGCCACCGCCACCGGCAGCCGCGCGCGCGTGTCGGCCGACACCGAGGCCTGCAGCAGCGACGCAGCGATGTCCTGCATCGCCATCGCGCCTTCGGCGCGCGCCTTGGCGCCGCGTGCGCGCAGGTTGGCGCGCGCCGTGTCCGGCGGCGCCAGCAGCGGGCCGAACAGTGCCAGGCTGCGCACCAGCTTCGGCGCCGCCACCGCCAGGTGCTGGCACACGATGGTGCCCATCGAATGGCCGACGAAGTGCGCGCGCGTGACGTTCAGCCGCGCGCAGATGCTCTGCACGGTGTCGACGAAGCGCTGCAGCGAGATGTCGCCCTCGCAGCCCTGCGAACGGCCGCTGCCGGGCAGGTCGATGCGCAGCACGCGGTGGCGCGACAGCGCGCCGCATCAGCGGCGCGAAGGTGTTGCTGCTGCCGCCCAGGCCGTGCAGGCACACGACCACCTCGCCGTCACCGTCGTCGTCGACCGCCACGCGCTCGATCAGGTGCAGCGTCATGCGGCCTCCTCGAACCGGTTCTCGATGGCGCCCAGGCCCTCGACCTCGATGCGCACCACGTCGCCGTGCACGAGCCAGCGCGGCGGGCTCATGCCCATGCCGACGCCGGCCGGCGTGCCGGTGGCGATGACATCGCCCGGATACAACGTGATGCCGCGCGAGCAGGTCTCGATCAGCGTCGGGATGTCGAAGATCAGGTCGGCGGTGCGGGCGTCCTGGCGCAGCTCGCCGTTGACCCAGCCGCGGATGCGCACGTCGCGCGCGTCGAGTTCGTCGGCGCTGACGATGCACGGGCCCATCGGGCAGAAGGTGTCGAAGCTCTTGCCCAGATCCCACTGCTGGTGGCGCATCTGCACGTCGCGCGCGGTGACGTCGTTGACCAGCGTGTAGCCGAAGACATGGTCCATCGCCCGCGAGCGCGGAATGTCGCGCCCGCCGCGACCGATGACCACCGCCAGCTCGCTTTCGTAGTCGATCTGCTCCGACACCGCCTTGCCGGGCAGCCGCACCGTGTCGTGCGGTCCGATCACGCACTCGGCGAGCTTGGCGAAGACCATCGGCCAGCCGTCGTCGCGCTGCTCGCGAAACACCGAGCCGGCCAGTTCGGCGGCATGCGCGCGGTAGTTGCGTCCGACGCAGAACAGGCTGCGCAGCGGTCGCGGCAACGGCGCCCGCAGACTCAGCGCGCTGAGCGGCAGGCGCGGCCCGGCCGGGCCAGGCAGCGCTTCGCCGCGCGCCAGCTGCTGGATCAGGCCCAGCGCGCCACGGGTGGCGTCGGCGACCGCCAACGGCGTGGCTTCGCGCCCATCGGCATCGAGGATGCCGACATGATCGCGTCCACCCCATCGCCAACTGGCCAAGCGCATCGTGTCTCCGCGTTGTGCCGACGTCACCGCGACCGGGAGGGCAGCGTGTGCGTCGAGCCTTGAATCCGGGAATTCGAGACTTTCGTCTCAAATCGGGATGGGTGCATCATACGTGCCGGACTTGCCGCCGCACAAGCAACGCCACCCCCGCCACACCCCGGAAAAACCCGATGGCCCGCCCGAAGCACAAGCTCACCGAGGCGCCGGCGCCCCCTGTGCGCGGCGTCAAGGCGGCCACCTTCGGCCTGCTGCTGGACACCGCGATGGCCCTCATCCGCCACGATGGGCACATCCCTTCGGTGGCCGAGGTGGCGGTGCGCTCGAAGGTCTCGCGCGCCACCGCCTACCGCTACTTCGCCAGCCGCAGCGCGCTGGTCACCGCGGTCATCGAAAGTTCGCTCGGCCCGGTGCGCATGCTGGCTTCCGACAACCCGAACGGTCGCGAGCGGGTGCACGAGCTGTTCGTGCAGACCTTCCCGCGCTTCAAGGAGTTCGAGCCGCAGCTGCGCGCCGCCGCGCAGCTGCAGCTGGAACAGTGGGCGCTGGAACGCGCCGGGCTGCTCGAAGAAGAACCCTACCGCCGCGGCCACCGGGTGCGCATCCTGCAGCACGCCATCGAGCCGCTGGCACCGTCGCTGCGCCCGGCGGTGCGCGACCGCCTGCACCATGCGCTGTCGGTGGTCTACGGCATCGAGCCCTACATCATCCTGAAGGACATCTGGGGGCTCGGCGATCGCGAGGTCGAACGCATCGCGCTGTGGATGGCCGACGCGCTGATCGATGCCGCGGTGCGCGACTCGCAGCAGGCGGCGCCGCGCCGCCGCGCCGGTGCGACTGCCAGCACCAGCACCAGCGCAACCAACGGCGGCGGCGGGCGCAAGGCCACGCCGCGCGCGGCGCGCTGAATGCACATGGCCGTGCATGACGTCGCCATCATCGGCCTCGGTGCGCTGGGCAGTGCCACCGCCTGCCATCTCGCACGACGCGGGCAGCGTGTGCTGGGGCTCGAGCGCTTCGGCGCCGCACACGCCTTCGGCTCGTCGCACGGCCGCTCGCGCATCATCCGCCAGGCCTATTTCGAGCACCCGCTGTACGTGCCGCTGGTGCGCCGTGCGCAACAGCTGTGGAGCGAGCTGGAACAGCTGTCGCAGCGCCGCCTGCTGCGACCCACCGGCGGGCTGATGATCGGCCGGCCCGACAGCGTGCTGATCGAAGGCACGCTGCGCAGCGCCCGCGAACACGCGTTGCCGCATGCGCTGCTCAGCGCCAGCGAATCGCGCGCGCGCTTTCCGGGGCTGTGCGTGCCCGCGCACCACGTCGCGGTGTGGGAGGCCGATGCCGGCATGCTCGACCCGCAGGCCTGCATCGAAGCCCATCTGCAACAGGCCCGCGCGCACGGCGCGGCGCTGCACTTCGACGAGCCGCTGCTCGGCTGGCAGGCCGATGGCGACGGCGTGCGGCTGCACACCGCGCGGGGCGAGTACCGGGCTGCGCAGCTGGTGCTGTGTGCGGGCGCCTGGCTGCCGGCATTGCTGCCGGAACTGGCACTGCCGCTCACCGTCGAGCGGCAGGTGATGGCCTGGTTCACGCCGCGCGATGCCGCGCTGTTCACGCCCGCGGCCTGCCCGATCAACCTGTGGCAGCTCGACGACGGTGCCTTCTTCTACAGCCTGCCCGACACCGGCGATGGCGTGAAGATCGCGATGCACCACGGCGGCGAGACCACCGAGGCCGACACGCTGCGGCGCGAGGTCGGCGACGACGAGCTGGCGGCGCTGCGCTGCCACATCCGGCGCCTGTTGCCCGAGGCCGACGGCACGCTGCGCGAGACGACGGTGTGCATGTACACGAACACGCCCGACGAGCACTTCCTCATCGACCGCCACCCCGGGCACGGGCAGGTGCTGTACGCCAGCGCCTGCTCGGGGCACGGCTTCAAGTTCGCGAGTTGCCTGGGCGAGTTGCTGGCGCAGCAACTGACGGGCCAGCAGCCGGCCTTCGACCTGCAGGTGTTCGCGCGCCGCTGAAGGCGGCTGGCGGCGGCGGCGCGCCCCGACTGAACGCGCGCACGGGCTGAGATACTGCGCCGCGCATGCAGGACATCCTCGCCGTCACGATTCCGTTCTTCGCGCTGGTGGTCGCCGGCTGGCTGGCGGCGTGGCGCAACGTGCTGCCCGAGACGCGCCATCCCGGGTCTGAATGCCTTCGTGCTGTACTTCGCGCTGCCGTGCCTGCTGTTCCGCTTCGGCATGAACACGCCGGTGTTCGAGCTGCTCAATCCGTCGGTGCTGCTGGTCTACACGCTGTGTGCGCTGGTGATGGTCTTCGCCACCATCGCCTTCACGCTGGGCCGGCAGCGTGCACCTGAAGGATGCCGCCTTCGGCGCGCTGGTGGCCGCCTTCCCGAACACCGGTTTCATGGGCGTGCCGCTGCTGGTGGCGCTGATCGGCCCGCAGGTGGCCGGGCCGATGATCAGCACCATCCTGGTCGACCTGTTCATCACCAGCTCGTTGTGCATCGCGTTGGCGCAGGCCCACGATGCCGCCGGCGCCGGCTGGCGCCAGGCATTGCGGCGGGCCCTGCGCGGCGCCATCGCCAACCCGCTGCCGTGGTCGATCGCGCTCGGCGCGGCGTTCTCGGCCGCCGGCATCCGCCTCGCCGGCCCGCCCGACGTGGTCGTGCGCATGCTCGCCGATGCCGCGTCGCCGGTGGCGCTGTTCACCATCGGCGCGGTGCTGTGGCGCGCCGGCCAACACGCCCACACGCGCACGCCGGCGCGGCTGTACATGCCGCTGGTGCTGCTGAAGCTGGTGCTGCACCCGCTGCTGGTGTTCACGCGTGGCGCTGGCCGCCGGCGCACTGGGGCTGCCGCTGACCACGCTGCAGATCACCGCCATCACGCTGACCGCGGCCCTGCCCAGCGCCAGCAACGTGGCCATGCTGGCCGAGCGCTACGGCGCCGACAACGGCCGCGTCACGCGCATCATCATGGCCAGCACGGTGCTGGCCTTCGCCAGCTTCAGCCTGCTGGCCTGGGCCTTCGGCGTGCAAGCTGCGCCCTGAGCCGCGGCGCGCCTTCACGCATCGCGACCGGCGCCTCAGATGGCCAGCGGATCGACATCCACGGCCCAGCGCAGCACCGCCTTGTGGCTGGCGCGCAGCCCCTGCAGCTGCGGCAGCCACGCCGCCAGCGCGCGTTGCAGGGCCGCGCGCGAGGGCGACTCGACCAGCATCTGCATGCGCTCGACATCGGCCACCCGCGACACCGGCGGTCGGCACCGGCGGGTAGACCGTCACCGCCGCCCGGCTGACCGATGCCGCCAGCGCAGCCGAGGCGTCGTGCAGGAAGGCCGTCGGCGGCTCGGCGCGCTGCGCGCCTCGGCGCGCAGCAGCGCCAGGCTGGTGAACGGCGGCAGCCCGGCGGCGCGCCGTTCGGCCAGCTGGCTGCGCGCGAAGGCATCGAAGTCGTGCGCCTGCAGCGCGGCATACAGCGCGTGGCGCGGATGCCAGGTCTGCACCCACATCTGCGGCCGCGCGGCCTGCGCTCGCATCGCGCCCGGCGCGCCCGGCGGCCTGCATCAGCAGCGCGAACAGCCGCTCGGCGGCGCGGAAGTCGCTGGCGAACAAGGCCGTATCGGGGTTGACCGCCGCGACCAGCGTGATGCCGCGGAAGTCATGGCCCTTGGCGACCATCTGCGTGCCCACCAGCACGTCGACCTCGCCCGCATGCACCTGCGCCAGCTGCGCCTGCAGCGCGCCTTTGGCGCGCGTGGAATCGGCATCGATGCGTGCCACGCGCGCGTGCGGCAGCGCCAGCGCGATCTGCTCCTGCAGCTTCTCGGTGCCGCGGCCGATCGGCGCGATGTCCTGGTTGCCGCACTCGGGGCAGGCGCGCGGCACGCGCTCGGTGAAGCCGCAGTGGTGGCAGCGCAAGGTGCGATCGGCCTTGTGGAACACACGCCAGGCGCTGCAGTGCGGCGCAGCCGCTTTTCCAGTCGCAGGCGCCGCAGTGCAGCACCGGCGCGTAGCCGCGACGGTTGAGCAGCAACAGGCTCTGTTCGCCGCGCTGCGATGCGCTCGGCGATCGGCCTGCTGCAGTGCCGGCGCCAGCGCCTGCGGCACGCCGGCGACCGGCTTCGGCACGCTGCCCATGTCGAGGATGCGCACCCGCGGCAGCGCGCCGTCGCCGACGCGCCGGTGCAGGCTCAGACGCCGGTAGCGGCCACGCTCGGCCTGCGCCCAGCTTTCCAGCGACGGCGTCGCCGAGCCCAGCAGCACCGGCACGCCTTCGATGTGGCCGCGCATCACCGCCAGGTCGCGCGCCGAGTAGCGCGCGCCCTCCTGCTGCTTGAACGACGGGTCGTGTTCCTCGTCGACGACGATCAGCCCCAGCCGCGGCAGCGACGCCAACACCGCCAGCCGCGTGCCCAGCACCAGCTCGGCGCGCCCGCTGTGCGCCGCCAGCCAGTGGCGCAGGCGCTGCGCCGGTGTCAGCGCGCTGTGCAGCGACACCAGCAGGTGGCCGGCGAAGCGCTCGGCGAAACGCGCTTCGAGCTGCGGCGTCAGGTTGATCTCGGGCACCAGCACCAGCACCTGGCGGCCGGCCTGCAGCGCCACGGCGGCGCGGCGCAGATAGACCTCGGTCTTGCCGCTGCCGGTGACGCCCTGCAGCAAGGTCGGCGTCGCATCGTCGGCAGCCTGGCCCGCGAGCGCGTCGACGGCGCGGCCTGCTCGTCGTTCAGCGCCGGCTGGGCGCCCGCCGCCGCGCAGGGCACCGCCTGGGCGTGCAGGCGCTGCAGCCGCTTGCCGAGCTGCGCGTTGCCGAGCTTGCGCAACTCGCGCGGCAGCGACGACAACGCGATCTCGCCGACGCTGCGCTGGTAGTAGCCGGCGGCGAACTCGACCAGCCGCATCCAGGCGTCGGACAGCGGCGGCAGCGCGTCGATGACCTCGGCCACCGCGCGCAGGCCTGCGGCCGGCACCTCGGCGCCGTCGGCCGCGGGCCTGCGCCAGACGATGCCCGACACGGTGCGGCGCCCGAGCGGCACCTGCACCAGCGTGCCCGGCGCGAGCGGCCGCTCACAGACATAGTCCAGCGTGGTCGCCAGACCGGCATGCGCCGGCGCGTCGACGGCGATGGCTATGCGCTGCCCGGGCTGGCCGGCGCTCATGGCGCGCGGGTGCGCACGGCGTCGGGCGCGGTTAACCCGCGGACGAAGCGCGCCGGGCTGTCACGCCGAATCAAGCCGTAGTTGCCACCTATTCTCGGAATCAACTCAGATAACCCCCCTAAGTTGATGATTGGCATGCACTTTTTGCGATGTCCACATACCTGTGGATAACTTTGTGGGCAACCTCGCGCTGCGCCGGTGTCTGGTCGCGGGGCTCGCGCGCCGCGGCGGCTGTCGACCCGATTGGACAGCGCTGAATATATTCAGCCAAATCAATGACTTGGCACGAACGAGCAGGCTCCGCAGGGCCGTGGAGCACAGCCTCGACGACGCTGCGCCGCAGCATGAAATTTGGGGATAAGTCAATTCCTGAGCGCTCACTTACCGGCATGCCTCGCTGTGTCGGCAGCCGGCCGCGGCGCGGCCGTTACACCGCGAAAGCGCGGGTCGATGCCGCCGGTTGCTGTGCGCGCTGCAGCCGCGAATGGCTGTGCACGGCGTCGACCAGCGCGCTGACATGTTCGGGCGGCGTGTGCTGGCTGATGCCATGGCCGAGGTTGAAGACGTGGCCGTCCCAGCCGCCGTCGGCGCGCTGCGGCGCCCCGAAGCTGTCGAGCACGGCAATCGCCTCGCGCTGCACCACCTCGGGCGGCGCGAACAGCACGTTCGGGTCGAGGTTGCCCTGCAGCGCCACCTGGTCGCCGACGCGCGCGCCGCGCCGCGCCCAGGTTGACCGTC
Organism: uncultured beta proteobacterium; assembly: GCA_963756415.1. Taxonomy (GTDB): domain Bacteria; phylum Pseudomonadota; class Gammaproteobacteria; order Burkholderiales; family Burkholderiaceae_C; genus Rubrivivax. Next base: position 397,044 of record CAVWNT010000015.1, on the reverse strand, counting down.
CAGTCCAGGCCGACGACATCGGCGCCGATGTCGGCGATCTGCTCGCAGCCACGGCCCGCCGCCCTTGGTGAAGACGATGCACGGCACGCGCCGGCCGTCGTGCTCGCGCTTCAGCGCCGCCACCACCTGCTGCGTGTAGCTGCAGGCTGAAACGCTGGAAGGCGCCGTCGGCGAGCACGCCGCCCCACGAATCGAAGACCATCACCGCCTGCGCGCCGGCCTCGATCTGCGCGTTCAGGTAGGCGGCCACCGCCTGCGCGTTGATGTCGAGGATGCGGTGCATCAGGTCGGGGCGCGCGTACAGCATCGTCTTCACACGACGGTAGTCGTCGGAGCCGGCGCCTTCGACCATGTAGCAGGCCAGCGTCCACGGGCTGCCCGAAAAGCCGATCAGCGGCACCCGGCCCTGCAGCGCGCGGCGGATGCTGGCCACCGCGTCGAAGACGTAGCGCAGCTTGTCCAGGTCGGGCACGGCCAGCCGCACGACCGCGGCCTCGTCGCGCAGCGGGTGCGCGAAACGCGGGCCCTCGCCTTCGGCGAAGGACAGGCCCAGGCCCATCGCGTCGGGCACGGTCAGGATGTCGGAGAACAGGATCGCCGCGTCCAGCGCGATAACGCTGCAGCGGCTGCAGCGTCACCTCGGTGGCGTATTGCGGGTTCGTCGCCAGGCCCATGAAGCTGCCGGCACGTGCGCGTGTGGCCTTGTATTCCGGCAGGTAGCGCCCGGCCTGGCGCATCAGCCACACCGGCGTGTGATCGGTCGGTTGGCGCAGGCAGGCGCGCAGGAAGTTGTCGTTTTGCAGCGGTGGAGTCATCACGGCAATTATGGCGGGGCGCTTTTTACCAGCGGCGCCGCGTGGCCTGCGGCGCCGGCAGCGCGCGACCGTGCAGCCAGTCGTCGAGCAGCGCGCCGCCGTCGTCGGCCTGTGCCGCCAGCCACAGCACCTCGGGTGGCAGCACGCGCGTGCCCGCCGGTGCGTCGCGCAGACGCCAGGCCAGCTCGACGGCCAGCGCCGCAACGCGCTCGGCGCGCACCGGCAGCTGCTGCTGCGGCACCATCCAGCGTGAGTTGCGACAGCCACCAGCCGGCGGCCCGGGTCGCCCAGCCGGTGCCGGGCGCTGCGGCCGCGCCAAGCGCCGACTGCGCGGCGCGCAGAAACACCAGCTGCTCGAAACCGAGCGCCGCGACACGGCCCTCGTCGAGCGAGGCCAGGCCCGCCTTCAAGCGCCTGCGGCAACAGCGCCGGTGCGTGCGGCACCACCACCAGCAGCCGGCGCACGCCGACATCGAGCAGCCGCTGCGCCAGATCGCACAACTGCGCCGGTCGCGGCTGCACGATAGGCCTCGTCGCGGCCGTTGTTGCGGCGCTCACGCTCGAAGACGATGGCAGCGGTGTCGGCGTGGGCGCGCGCGCCGAGCTGCTCGAACGGCAGCGGCTCGAAGCCGGGCAGCGTGCTGGCCAGCGGCCGCGACACCAGCGCCTGCACCTGCGCAAAACGGCCGCTGCCGAGCGCGCGCGCCAGCAGCGCGGCGCCGAGCGTGCCGCCGGCGCCGGCGATGAGCATGGACGCCGACGCGGGCGCCTTGGGCCGCAGTGGGGCCGCGCCAGGCGCAGGCGGTGGGGCGGTCATGGCGGCTACTGTAGCCAGCGCTGCGGTGGCGCGCGGTTAGCATGGCGGCCCTCTGCATCCGATGAGAACACCCATGAAGAGCTCCCGTTCGATCGCCTCGTTGTGTGTGCTGCTGGCGACGCTGCTGTTGTCGGGCTGCGGCTACAACGATTTCCAGCGCCTCGACGAACAGGTCAAGGCGGGCTGGTGCCGAGGTGCTGAACCAGTACCAGCGCCGCGCCGACCTGATCCCGAACATCGTCGCACCGTCAAGGGCGAGGCCAACTTCGAGCAGGAGACGCTGACCAAGGTGATCGAGGCGCGCGCCAAGGCGACCAGCATCCAGGCCACGCCCGAGACTGATCAACGACCCGGCGGCGTTCCAGAAATTCCAGGCCGCGCAGGGCGAGCTGTCGAGCGCGTTGAGCCGGCTGATGGTGACGGTCGAGCGCTACCCCGACCTGAAGGCCAACGCCGGGCTTCCAGGACCTGCGCGTGCAGCTCGAAGGCACCGAGAACCGCATCACCGTGGCGCGCAACCGCTACATCAAGACGGTGCAGCGACTACAACGTGCTGGCGCGCAGCTTCCCGACCAACCTGACGGCGATGGTCTTCAACTACGACGTCAAGCCCAGCTTCACGGTCGCAGAACGAAGCCGCCATCAGCGCGCCGCCGACGCGTGGACTTCGGCAACGCACCCGCCGCACCGGCGTCCCGGTGAGCCACGCAACCGCCGCGCGCCTGAGCAGCGCCGATGCGCGCGCTGGCGTACCTTCTGGCTCGCGCTGTGGCTGGCGGCGGGCTGCCTGGCGGCCATGTGCGCAGGACGTGCTGCCGGTGCCGGCGCTGACGGCGCGCGTCATCGACCAGACCGGCACGCTCGACGCCGAGCAGCGCAGCGCGCTCGAGGACAAGCTGGCCGCCTTCGAGGCCAAGCCGGGCCCGCAGATCGTCGTGCTGATGGTGCCGACCACGCAGCCCGAGGACATCGCCGCGCTACGCCCAGCGCGTCGGCCGACAGCTGGAAGATCGGCCGCAGCGAGGTCGGCGACGGCGTGCTGCTGGTCGTCGCGAAGAACGACCGCCGCGTGCGCATCGAGGTGGCCAAGACGCTGGAAGGCGCGATCCCCGACCTGGCGGCGCGGCAGATCATCGACCGACGCCATCACGCCGGCGTTCCGCGCCGGCGACTACGCCGGCGGGCCTGCAGCGCCGGCGTCGACCAGCTGATCGCGCGCATCAAGGGCGAGGCGCTGCCCGCGCCGCAGGCCGCAGGCGCCGACGGCAGCGCCGGCGGCGGCTTCGCACTGGCAGGAACTGGCGATCTTCTTCTTCGTCGGCGTGCCGGTGCTCGGCGCGCATGCTGAGCGGCGATGATGGGCCGCAAGCTCGGCTCGCTGGTCACGGCCGGCGGCGCCGGCGCGCTCGGCTGGTCGTCACCGCCAGCCTGCTGCATCGGCGGGCATCGCCGCGCTGGTCGCGCTGGTGCTGGTCGGCGCTGCTCGGCGCCGGCGGCTCGCGCGGCCTCGGTGGCGGCGCGCGGTTCGCGCGGCGGCGGGCCGATCATCTGGGGCGGCGGTGGCGGTGGCGGCTGCGGCGGCGGTGGCTTCGGCGGCGGCGGTGGTTTCGGCTCCGGTGGCGGCGGTGATTTCGGCGGCGGCGGCGCCTCGGGGAGCTGGTAGATGAACCGGCTGGCTGCGCATCCTCAGACACCGCTGGCTCGACGAGACCGACGCGCGCCGCGCGCTCGACGCCGCCGCGCTGGCAGCGGCTGGAAGCGCCGCGTCGCCGCCAGCGAGCGGCCGCACGCGGCGAGATCCGCATCTGCGTCGAAGCCGGGCTGCCGCTGAGCTACCTGTGGCGCGACGCCACGCCGCGCGATCGCGCGGTCACGATGTTCGGCAAGCTGCGCGTGTGGGACACCGAGCACAACAACGGCGTGCTGATCTACCTGCTGCTGGCCGAACACGCGATCGAGATCGTCGCCGACCGCGGCCTCAGCCGCCATGTCAGCGATGCACAGTGGCGCGAGTTGTTGCAGGGCATGGCAGCGCAGTTCAAGGCCGGCGATTTCGAACAGGGGCTGGTGCTCACCGTCGATGCGGTTTCGGTGCTGCTGAACCGGCACTTCGCCGTCGGCGTCGAAGCGCCCAATCCCAACGAACTGCCGAACCGGCCCCATCTGGGTTGATGGCGCGCCAAGGTGCGGGGCGCGCTGGCGCAGGCCGATCGCGCCGCCGCCGCTTCAACGCCGACGCGGCTGACCGCGCTCGCCGCTGAGCGCATGCGACAGCTGCAGCCACAACAGCGCCCAGCCGGCCCCCATCGCCCAGCCGCCGATGACATCCGTGGCCCAGTGCACGCCCAGCACCACGCGGCTGATGCCCACCAGCAGCACCACCACCACGGCCACCGCCAGCACGTAGATGCGCTCGCGAGCGCGCGAACGGGTGTCGGCCAGCAGGGCCGCGACGGTGAGGAACACGATCGCCGCTGCGCTGCTGTGGCCGCTGGGAAAGGCCAGCCCGTCGACCGCCATCTGCGCGAACTCCGGGCTCGGGCGCATGCGGTCGAAATTGCTCTTCAGCACGCCGATCAGGCTGCCGCCGACACTCACCGAGGCGAGCACCAGCAGCGCCGTGCGCCGCGCCGACAACAGCCACAGGTAACCCGCCGCGGCGACGGTGATCAGCGTCAGCACCACCTTGCTGCCGAGCGCGCTCAGGTCGCGCATCACGTCGGGCAGCCACGGGTGCGCCTGGCGCAGCGCCTGCGCGGCATGCATCAGGCGCATGTCCCACACGCGCGTTTCGCCCTCGCTGACCTCGCTGCCGAGCTCGAAGAAGCCCACCGCCAGCAACAGCGCCGTCGCCACCAGCGCCAGCCGGCGCATCGGCAACAACCTGAACCAGCCGCCGACGCCCAGGCGCTTGCTCGGCTCGCTCATGCAGCGCAGTCCTGCGGACGGCTCATTCGACCGTGGCGATCGGTTCGAGCAGACCGCGGAAGCGCTCGCGCTTCGGCGGCTCCGGCAGCGGCGGCAGGTCGATGTCGGGCTGCGGCAGATGCACGTCGCCGATATGGTCGAGCAGGTGGCGGATCAGTGTCAGCCGGCCGCGCTTCTGGTCGTTGAAGTCGACCAGCGTCCACGGCGCGTAGGGGGTGTGCGTGACCCGCAGCATGCGGTCTCGCGCCTGCCCGTACTCGCGGTACTTGGCGCGCGCCTTCAGATCCACCGGCGACAGCTTCCAGCGCTTGAGCGGGTCGTCGCGGCGCTCGGCAAAACGTTCCTCCTGCTGTGCCTGGTCCACCGTCAGCCAGTACTTGAACAGCAGCATGCCGTCATCGACGAGCAGCTTCTCGAACTCGGGCGCCTGGCGCAGGAAATCATCGGTCTGCTGCTGCGTGCAGTAGCCCATCACCTGCTCGACGCCGGCGCGGTTGTACCAGCTGCGATCGAAGAGCACGATCTCGCCGGCCGCCGGCAGGTGCGCGACATAACGCTGGAAGTACCACTGGCCGCTCTCGCGCTCGGTCGGCTTGTCCAGCGCCACGCTGCGGCAGTGGCGCGGCGACAGCGTTTCGCTGATGGCGCGGATGACACCGCCCTTGCCGGCCGTGTCGCGTCCCTCGATCAGCACCAGCAGCCGCTTGCCGGTGTGCTGCAGCCAGCGCGACAACTGGCCGAGTTCGAGCTGCAGCGGCTCGATGCGGTCTTCGTAGTCGGACTTGCCGAGTTTGTCGGGCGACTTCTTCGCTTTTTTTCCCATGCGCTGCCTGCTATTGCGTTGTGCATCCGTTGCCGTGGCAAGACCGACCAGTATCGCCCGCCGCCGGCCGAAGCCGGCGTCACAGCGCCGCGTTGCGCCCCGCTTCGAGCCGCGCCAGATCGGCGAGCGTCTTGCCCGCTTCGTCGCGAAAGCGTTGATCGAGCACCTGCAGTGCAGCGATGCGATCGAGGCGGAAGTTGCGAAAGGCCGCACGCTGCTCGCACCAGGCTGCGAGCGTCCAGCTGTCGCCCCAGTACAGGCAGGCCAGCGGCCGCACGATGCGTTCGCTGGGTGCGCCTTTCAGGTCCCGGTAGCTGAGCCGCAACATGCGGCGCGCTTCGGTGGCCAGCCGCAGCGCCTCGAGGGTGGTGCGCGTGGCCTCGTCGGCGCCACCGTAGGGCGCGTGCAAGGCCACGCTTTCGGCCGCGACGCGCGAGGTGATCGGCAGCACCGCGAGAATCTTCGACAGCGCGCTGTCGGCGTGACCGGCCAGCGCCGCGTCCAGCCAGTGCCGGGTCAGCCGCACCGCCGCCACCAGCGCCTGCGCCTCGTCACGTGTGAACATCAGAGGTGGCAGGTCGAAGCCAGCGCGCATGCGATAGCCGACGCCAGCCTCGCCTTCGATCGGCACCCCCTGCGCCTGCAGGTCGGCGATGTCGCGGTACACGGTGCGCACCGCAACCTCGAGACGGCCGGCGATGAACTGCGCCGTCGACAGCCGCCGCCCGCGCACCAGTTGCACAAGCTGGAACAGTCGATCGGCACGGCGCATTTGCCGGCCATGTTAGCCCTCGGCGCAGGTGCATCGGGCGCGGCGCCGGGCCGTTCAGGCGAGCACGGCGGTGGCCTCGATCTCGATCAGTTGCCCCGCTACGGCGAGGCCGGCGACGCCGATCATCGTCACCGGCCGCGGCGCCACATCCGCACCGATGGCGTCGATGGCGCGCGCATAGCCGGCGCCCAGCTGCGCCAGTGTCGAAGCGTCCTGCCCGACGAGATAGATGACCAGGCGCCCGACATCGTGGAAGCTGGCACCGGCCGCGGCCAGCGCCGCGGCGATGTTGCGAAAGACCTGCTCGGTCTGCGCCGCCAGGTCGTTGCTGCCGATCAGCTGGCCGCTGGCGTCGAACGGCGCCTGCCCGGCGACGAAGACCGTGCGCGTGCCGGCGGCTATGGCAACTTGTGAATACATCGCCGGCTGGTACAGCGCGGCGGGGTTGAAGGTCTGCACTGACATCGAAAGCTCCTCGGTGGTGAAGGCTTCGATGGTGCGCCGCTGCTGCTGACAGCGTGGTGTCAGCAGCCTGGCGGCCGTGTCGGCTGCGCCGTGCCGCTGTGCGCCGGGGTGGTGCTACTTCTTGCGGAACTTGCGCAGCGCGGCGATCTGCGCCGCCATCGCCGCGAACTCGCCCTGCGCCTTGGCGAAGTCGATGTCGCTCTTGGCGTTCTTCATCGCCTCTTCGGCCTGCTTCTTGGCCTCGCCGGCCTTGGCCTCGTCGAGGTCGTGGCCGCGGATGGCGGTGTCGGCCAGCACCGTCACGGCGCCCGGCTGCACCTCGAGGATGCCGCCGGCGACGAAGACAAATTCCTCGGCGTCGTTGTCGGCGCGGATGATGCGCACCGCGCCGGGCTTGATGCGCGTGATCAGCGGCGTGTGGCGCGGGTAGATGCCGAGCTCGCCCATCTCGCCGGGCAGCGCGACGAACTTCGCCTCGCCGGAGAAGATGCTCTCCTCGGCGGACACCACATCGACTTGGAGCGTGGCCATGCGCGTTCTCCTGCTGTCTCTTATTGGATCGTCTTGGCCTTGGCGATGGCCTCGTCGATGCCGCCGACCATGTAGAAGGCCTGCTCGGGCAACGCGTCGCACTCGCCGTTGACGATCATCTTGAAGCCGCGGATCGTTTCCTTCAGCGGCACGTACTTGCCCGGCGTGCCGGTGAACACCTCGGCGACGTGGAAAGGCTGGCTCAGGAAACGCTGGATCTTGCGCGCCCGCGCCACCGCCAGCTTGTCCTCGGGCGACAGTTCGTCCATGCCGAGCACGGCGATGATGTCGCGCAGTTCCTTGTAGCGCTGCAAGGTGCCCTGCACGGCGCGCGCGGTCGAGTAGTGGTCCTCGCCGACGACGTTGGGGTCGAGCTGGCGGCGAAGTCGAATCGAGCGGGTCGACCGCCGGGTAGATGCCCAGCGAGGCGATGTCACGCGACAGCACCACGGTCGAATCCAGGTGCGCGAAGGTGGTCGCCGGCGACGGGTCGGTCAGGTCGTCGGCCGGCACGTACACCGCCTGGATGGAGGTGATCGAGCCCACCTTGGTCGAGGTGATGCGCTCCTGCAGGCGGCCCATCTCTTCGGCCAGTGTCGGCTGGTAGCCCACCGCCGACGGCATGCGGCCCAGCAGCGCCGAGACTTCGGTGCCGGCGAGTGTGTAGCGGTAGATGTTGTCGACGAAGAACAGCACGTCCTTGCCTTCGTCGCGGAACGATTCGGCGATCGTCAGCCCGGTCAGCGCCACGCGCAGGCGGTTGCCCGGCGGCTCGTTCATCTGGCCGTAGACCATGGCGACCTTGCTCTCCGGCAGGTTCTCCAGGTTGACGACGCCCGAGTCCGACATCTCGTGATAGAAGTCGTTGCCCTCGCGCGTGCGCTCGCCCACACCGGCAAACACCGACAGGCCGCTGTGCGCCTTGGCGATGTTGTTGATCAGTTCCATCATGTTCACGGTCTTGCCGACGCCGGCACCGCCGAACAAACCGACCTTGCCGCCCTTGGCGAACGGGCACACCAGGTCGATGACCTTGATGCCGGTTTCCAGCAGGTCTTGCGACGGGCTCAGCTCGTCGTAGGCCGGCGGCTTGCGGTGGATCGACATCATCAGGTCCTGCGCGACCGGGCCGCGCTCGTCGATCGGGCGGCCGAGCACGTCCATGATGCGACCGAGCGTGGCGCGGCCCACCGGCACCGAGATCGGCTCGCCGGTGTTCGACACCGTCAGCCCGCGGCGCAGGCCGTCCGACGAGCCCAGCGCGATGGTGCGCACCACGCCGTCGCCCAGCTGCTGCTGCACTTCGAGCGTCAGCTCGCCGCCTTCCATCTTCAGGGCGTCATAGATCTTGGGCATCTGGTCGCGCGGAAATTCCACGTCGACCACCGCGCCGATGCATTGAACGATCTTGCCGTCAGCCATGATGTTTCCTTTGACTCGTATCTTGTAGTTTCAGTCGCTCAGACCGCCGCCGCACCGGCGACGATTTGGTTTCGGCCGCTCGCTTTCGCGAGCTTAACGTTCACTTCGTTCACGTTAGCCTTCACCGAATCGCGTCAGAACCGTCCGCCTATACGGCGGCCGCTCCTGCGACGATTTCAGACAATTCCTTGGTGATCGCGGCCTGGCGCGTGCGGTTGTAGATCAGCTTCAGTTCGCCGATCAGGTTGCCCGCGTTGTCGGTCGCCGCCTTCATCGCCACCATGCGCGCCGAGTGCTCCGAGGCCATGTTCTCGGCCAGCGCCTGGAACACCAGCGCCTCGGTGTAGCGCACCAGCAGCTCGTCGATGACGGCCGGCGCGTCCGGCTCGTAGATGTAATCCCAGCCGTGCTGCCCCTTGTCGGCGGTCATGTCCTCGGCCGACAGCGGCAGCAGCTGGTGGATCACCGGCTCTTGCTTGATGGTGTTGATGAAGCGCGTGTAGCACAGGTACACCGCCGACAGCCTGCCGGCGGCATAGGCATCCAGCAGCACCTTGACCGGGCCGATCAGCTTGTCGAGCGCGGGGCGATCGCCCATGTGCGTGGCGTGCGACACCACCTTGGCGCCGATGCGGTTCAAAAAGCCCAGCCCCTTGTTGCCGATCGCCACCGCCTCGCTCTTCTTGCCCGAGGCCTCGACCTCGCGCAGCCTGGCGGTGACCGCCCGCAGCACGTTGGTGTTCAGGCCGCCGCACAGGCCCTTGTCGGTGGTGACGAGGATGAAGCCGACCGTCTTCGCCTCGTCGTGCGCGACCATGAACGGGTGCTTGTATTCGGGCGTGGCCGTGGCCAGGTTGGCCGCCAGGTTGCGGATCTTGTCGGCGTACGGGCGCGCGGCGCGCATGCGGTCCTGCGCCTTGCGCATCTTCGCCACCGAGACCATCTCCATGGCCTTGGTGATCTTCTTCGTGTTCTCGAAGCTCTTGATCTTGCCGCGTATCTCTTTGCCTGCTGCCATCTGAGGCTCCCCTATCCCTTCACGCGAAGGATTTCTTGAACGCCGTGATCGCGGTGGTCAGCTCGGCTTCGGCTTCCTTGTCCAGCGCCTTCGTCGTCTCGATCTTCTTCAGCAGATCGGCGTGGCTGGTCTTCAGGTGCGTGTGCAGGCCGCTTTCGAAGGCCAGGATCTTCTTCACGTCGACTTCGTCCATGAAGCCCTTGTTGACCGCGAACAGCGTCGCGCCCATCAGGCTGATCGGCTGCGGCGAATACTGGTTCTGCTTCAGCAGTTCGGTCACGCGCGCACCGCGGTCGAGCTGCTTGCGCGTGGCCTCGTCCAGGTCGGACGCGAACTGCGCGAACGCGGCCAGCTCACGGTACTGCGCCAGGTCGGTGCGGATGCCGCCCGACTGGCCCTTGATGATCTTGGTCTGCGCCGACGAGCCGACGCGCGACACCGAGATGCCGGCGTTGATGGCCGGGCGGATGCCGGCGTTGAACAGCGAGGTCTCGAGGAAGATCTGGCCGTCGGTGATCGAGATCACGTTGGTCGGCACGAACGCCGACACGTCGCCGGCCTGCGTCTCGATGATCGGCAGCGCGGTCAGCGAGCCGGTCTTGCCCTTGACCTTGCCTTCGGTGAAGGCCTCGACGTAGTCGGCGTTGACGCGCGCGGCACGCTCGAGCAGGCGGCTGTGCAGATAGAACACGTCGCCGGGATAGGCCTCGCGGCCCGGCGGGCGGCGCAGCAGCAGCGACACCTGGCGGTAGGCCACCGCCTGCTTGCTCAGGTCGTCATAGACGATCAGCGCGTCTTCGCCGCGGTCGCGGAAATACTCGCCCATCGTGCAGCCGGAGTAGGCCGACACGTACTGCATCGCCGCGCTTTCCGCCGCGGTGGCCGCGACGACGATGGTGTATTCCATCGCGCCGTTGGCTTCCAGCGCACGCACCACGTTCTTCACCGACGACGCCTTCTGGCCGATGGCGACGTAGATGCAGGTCATGTCCTGACCCTTCTGGTTGATGATCGCGTCGACCGCCACCGCGGTCTTGCCGGTCTGGCGGTCGCCGATGATCAGCTCGCGCTGGCCACGGCCGATCGGCACCATCGAGTCGATCGACTTCAGCCCGGTCTGCATCGGCTGGTCGACCGACTTGCGCGCGATCACGCCCGGTGCGATCTTCTCGATCGGCATCGACAGCTTGGCGTCGATCGGGCCCTTGCCGTCGATCGGCTGACCGAGCGCGTTGACCACGCGGCCTTTCAGTTCGGGGCCCACCGGCACTTCGAGGATGCGCCCGGTGCACTTGACCGTGTCGCCTTCGGAGATGTGCTCGTACTCGCCCAAAATCACCGCGCCGACCGAATCGCGCTCGAGGTTCAGCGCCAGGCCGTAGGTCGGCTGGCCATCGGCGCCGGCCGGGAACTCGAGCATCTCGCCCTGCATCGCGTCGGACAGGCCGTGGATGCGGCAGATGCCGTCGGTCACCGACACCACCGTGCCTTGGTTGCGGATGTCGGCCGACACGCCGAGACCCTCGATGCGGCTCTTGATCAGCTCGGAAATTTCTGCGGGATTCAGTTGCATGGGGTTTCTCCGTTGGACAGCGGGCGCTGCGGCTCAGGCCGTCAGCGCCACGCGCATTTGTTCGAGGCGGGCCTTGACCGAGGTGTCGAGCACCTCGTCGCCGACAACCACCCGGATGCCACCGATCAGCTCGGGCTCGATGACCACGCTCGCGTTCAGCTTGCGCTTGAAGCGCGTTTCGAGCGAGGCGACGACCTCGCCCAGTTGTGCGGGCTCGATCTCGAAGGCGCTGTGGATCACCGCATCGGACACGCCCGAACTGGCATTGACGAGTGCGTGAAACTGCGTCGCGATCTCGGGCATCGCGGCCAGGCGGCCGTTGTCGATCACCGTGCGCAGCAGGTTCTTCGCCGCGTCGCCGACCGGCGTGTTGACCACCGAGCTGATCAGATCGAAGACCTGGACGGCCTCGACCTTCGGGTTGTCGGCGAACTGGCGCAGCTGCGTGTTGCCGGACACGTCGGCCAGCGCCTGAACCTGGCTGGCCAGTTCGGCACGATCGACACCGTTCGCCTTGAACAGTGCCTCGGCGTAGGGCCGGGCGATGGTTGCGATTTCAGCCATGGTGTCGTGCCGCGCTCAAAGCTCGGCCTTCAGCCGGCCCAGCAGCTCGGCGTGCACGCGGGCGTCGACCTCTTTCTTCAGGATCGATTCGGCGCCCCTGACGGCCAGCGACGCGACCTGCTCGCGCAGCACCTCGCGTGCCTTGGTCGCTTCCTGCTCGGCCTCGGCGCGAGCCGCGGCGATGATCTTCGCCGCCTCTTCGCTGGCGCGGCCCTTGGCCTCCTCGACCATCTGCTGCGCCAGGCGCTCGGCATCGGCCAGGCGCTTGGCGGCGTCGGTGCGGGCTTCGCCGAGTTGCTCCTCGACGCGCTTGTTGGCGGTGGCCAGCTCGGCCTTGGCCTTGTCGGCAGCCGACAGGCCGTCGGCGATCTTCTTCGCGCGCTCGTCGAGCGCGGCGGTGATCGGCGGCCAGATGTATTTCATCGTGAACCCGACCAGGATCAGGAACACGATCATCTGAATGATCAGGGTACTGGTGATGCTCACGGCACGGCCTTCATGTCAATAGCGCCCGGCCCGCCCGCAGCGCCCCGCCCCGGGGGGACAGCGAGCGGAAGCGGACGTGGGGGTCGGTTCATCGCGAACATTCGATGCCGGAGCACGCGGCCCCGGCGGCGAATTATTTACTTGGGCAGTGCGGCCAGCTGCGCGAGGAACGGGTTGGCGGTGGTGAACCACAGCGCGATACCGGTGCCGATGATGAACGACGCGTCGATCAGGCCGACGAGCAGGAACATCTTGGTCTGCAGTTCGCCCATCAGTTCGGGTTGGCGCGCGGCCGATTCGAGAAACTTGCTGCCCATGATGCCGATGCCGATGCACGCACCCATGGCGCCCAATCCGATGATGACACCCGCTGCAACCGCGACGAGACCGATGAGTTCCATGTTGACTCCTGTTATCGAGAAAGTGAGAAAGGAAGGAAAAGAACGAACGAGAAAGTGATCAGTGCGAATCGTGCGCCTGACCGATGTAAACCAGCGCCAGCATCATGAACACGAACGCCTGCAGCGTGATGATCAGGATGTGGAAGATGGCCCATACGGTGCCGGCAATGATGTGGCCAGCGGCCAGCGCGATGCCGGTGAATGACAAGGTGAAGGCGCCGCCCATCAGCGCGATCAACAGGAAGATCAGCTCGCCGGCATACATGTTGCCGAACAGTCGCATGCCGTGCGAAATGGTCTTGGCGATGAACTCGACGATCTGCATCGCGAAGTTGAACGGGTAGAGCAGGAAATGGTTGCCGAACGGCGCCGTGAACAACTCGTGCAGCCAGCCGCCCAGACCCTTGATCTTGACGTTGTAGTACAGGCACAGCAGCAACACGCCGAGCGACAGGCCCATCGTGATCGACAGATCGGCGGTGGGCACCACGCGCATGTAGGCATGGCTGGCATCGTGGCCCGCTGCGCTGTAGGCGCCGGCCCAGATCTCGGGCAGCAGATCGACCGGCAGCAGGTCCATCGCGTTCATCAGGAAGATCCACACGAACACCGTCAGCGCCAAAGGGGCCACCAGCTTGCGGCTGTGCGCGTTGTGCACGATGCCCTTGGCCTGCGCATCGACCATCTCGACGAGGATCTCGACGGCAGCCTGGAAGCGCCCCGGCACACCCGAGGTGGCCTTGTGCGCCGCACGCCACAACAGGAAGCAGCCGAGCGCGCCGAGCAGCGCGGCATAGAACACCGAATCGAAATTGACCACCGAAAAGTCGACCAGGCTGGCCGGCTTGCCGGTGCCCAGGTGCGTCAGGTGGTGAACGATGTATTCGCCGGCGGTGGGCGCGTGCGCTTCAGCTGCCATGTCTTCGATTTCCCACTCGATTTCGTCGCGCCCTGCGCTGTGTTGTCACGTCCGTCGGCGCCACAACAGCGCCAGCCAGTAAGTCTGCATGCACAGCACCATCGCAACCAGCAGCGCCGGCCAGCTCAAGGGCTGCACGATCCTCGGCGCCAACAACAGCATCAGCACCGAAAAACCGATCTTCACCACTGCCCACATCAGGAAGGTGACGGCACCGACCAGTGGCGAGCGCCTCGAGTTGGGACTGGTCGCGCCACGCGCCATCAAGGCACCGGGCACCACCACCACGGCCGCGCCGTACAGCGCGGACACCCCCACCGACGCATCGCCACCGACCCAAACCGCAGCGGCGGCCACCACCAGCCCCAACGCGACCTGGGCCACGATGACCCACCACACCGACACCGGAGGGTGCCGCTGCAAATAGGCCTGCGCCTGTTGCCGGGTCAGCGGCGCTGGCCGCTTGTCGTCCTCTTCATCGACCCAATCGAGCCATCTGTCTGCGCTGGAATTCGTCGGGACTTTCCGTGCAGGCATGCAGTCGATTCTTCTTCTGTGTTCAGCAAAGCCTGAAAATTATAAGAGAAAACCCGGTGGCCTCAGCTACCCCCAGGCCGGCACCGCAACACAGCCGCTGCGATGATGCACGCCCATGCACACCGACCACCCCTTGCACACGTTGCTGACGGCGACCTGCCTTTGTCTGGCACTCAGCGCTTCGGCGCAGTCGCCCCAGCAAAGAACCGACGCGGTCGATCCGCAGCCCCGGCGCGGCGAGCGCTTCCAGAACAACTACCTCGAGTTCGAACCGAAGGGCCTGGCCAAGCTGTTGCAATGGCGCTTCGATGCGCTGCTCGAAGGGCTGCCGCCAGCGCCGCGTGCGCCGATCCCGACGGTGCCGGCCGATGTGGCGTTCATCGCTGCCAACGCCGGTGCGCAGCAGCAGCCCGCGGTGACGTGGATCGGGCATGCCAGCGTGCTGGTTCAGCTGGCCGGCCTGAACGTGCTCACCGATCCGGTCTTCTCCGAGCGCGCGTCGCCTGTCAGCTTCTTCGGCCCGAAGCGGGCTCAAGCGCCGGCGTTGACGCCCGCGACGCTGCCGCGCATCGATGCGGTGCTGATCTCGCACAACCACTACGACCACCTCGATCTGCCGAGCCTGCTCGCGCTCAATGCACAGCCCGGCGGCGCGCCGCTGTTCATCGTGCCGCTCGCGGTGAAGGCGCTGCTCAACGACGAAGGCATCGTCAACGTCATCGAACTGGGCTGGTGGAAATCGCACCGTCTGGGCGCGCTGGAGATCGTGCTGACACCGGTGCAGCACTGGTCGGGGCGTTCGTTGAGCGACCGCATGGAAACGCTGTGGGGCGGCTACGCGCTGTTCGCCCCGGAGCTGCATGTCTTCTTCAGCGGCGACACCGGCTACTCGAAGGACTTCGCCGACATCGGCGCGCGGTTCGCCTCGCGGCAGGGTGCGCAGCAAGGTGGCGGCTTCGATCTGGCGCTGATCGCGATCGGCGCCTACGAACCGCGCTGGTTCATGACCGACCAGCATGTCAACCCGCCCGAGGCGGTGCAGGTGCACCTCGATCTGCGCGCCAAGCGCTCGATCGGCGTGCATTGGGGCACTTTCGAGCTCACCGACGAAGCCCTCGACGAGCCGCCGCGGGCACTGGCCGCGGCGCGCAGCGCCGCCGGGCTGGCCGACGATGTGTTCACGGTGCTGCCGATCGGTGGCACGCAGCGGTTGCAGCGGCGCGACGCCGGCACACCACCTCAGGGCAGCGTCAGATAGCGGCGCGCCAGCGCGGCGAAGTCCTCGCGCTGCTGCGCGCTCACCGGCCGGCCGAGTTCCTGTTCGATCAGCGCGGCCACCGGCTCGGCCAGCGCCGCGGCGCGTGCGGCGTCCAGGAACAGCAGCCGCGAACGCCGCGCCAGCACATCCGCCAGCGTGCGCGCCATCTCGAAGCGCAGCGCGAAGCGCACCATCGCCTCGCTGAGGCCGCTGCGGCCCTGCGGCGCTTCGCTGTCGCGCCACAGCCAGTTGTCGGCACCGGGCAGGCTGCGCAGCAGCGCCGCCTCGCTGCCGTACAGGTGTTCGCCCGGCGCCTCGTACAGCGGCCGGCCCGGCGCGGCGCCGAGCAGCGGCAAGCGTTCGGTGACGCCGGCGGCGCGCTGCTCGAGCAACCCGCGCGACATGCATTGCGTCCAGCACGTCCTCGGCCATCGCGCGGTAGGTGGTCCATTTGCCGCCGGTGACGGTGACCAGCCCGGAGCGCGCCACGGCGACGGTGTGCTCGCGCGACAACGCCTTGGTGTCCTCACCATCGTCTGCCGCCCGGTCGCACCAGCGGGCGCAGCCCGACCCACACCGAGCGCACGTCGTCGCGCGTCGGCTGCCGGTTCAGGTAGCGGCCGGCTTCGCCGAGGATGAAGTCGACCTCGGCCTTGAACGGCGCCGGCTCGCGCGCGAGGTCGTCGCGCGGCGTGTCGGTGGTGCCCAGGATGGTCTTGCCCAGCCACGGCACCACGAACAGCACCCGGCCGTCGGCGGTCTTGGGCACCATCAACGCGTGCGAGCCGGGCATGAACGAGCGGTCGACGACCAGGTGCACGCCCTGGCTGGGCGCCACCAGCGGCGGCGGTGCCGGCGCGCCGCTGTCACGGTCCATGTCGCGCAGCGCGTCGACCCACACGCCGGTGGCGTTGATCACGCAGCGCGCGCGCAGCGTGAAGTCCTCGCCGCTCTCGGCGTCGCGGGCGCGCACGCCGCACACGCGGCCCTGCTCGCGCAGCAGGTCGGTGACCGCGCAGTGGTTCAGCAGCGTGGCGCCGCGCGCGATCGCGGTGCGCGCGAGCAGGCTCGCCAGCCGCGCATCGTCGAACTGCCCGTCCCAGTACTTGATGCCGCCCACCAGCCCCTGCGTGCGCACGGTGGGCAACACCTGCTGCGTCGCCCGCGCCGACAGCCACTCGGTGCGGCCCAGGCTCTGGCGCCCGGCCAGCGCGTCGTACACCTTCAGGCCGGCGCCGTAGAACGGGGCGTCCCACAGCTTGTAGCCCGGCACGACGAAGGCCAGCCGCTGCGCCACATGCGGTGCGTTGGCGAGCAAGGTGGTGCGTTCGTGCAGCGCCTCGCGCACCAGCCCGATATCGCCCTGCGCCAGGTAGCGCACGCCACCGTGCACCAGCTTGGTCGCGCGCGACGAGGTGCCCTGCGCGAAGTCCTCGCTTTCCAGCAGCACCACCGAAAAGCCGCGCGCCACCGCGTCCAGCGCCACGCCGAGCCCGGTGGCGCCGCCGCCGACGACGACCAGGTCCCATTCACGCGCCTCGCGCAACTGCGCGAGCAGCCGCTGACGGTCGAAGGCCTCGTGATTCAGCATGCGCACCCCGTGCGCGGGAACGGCGCGACGGCGCGCAGCAAGCTCACAGCACGCTGATGTCGAGCTGCATCCAGGCTTCGAACGACGCACCGGGCGCCACGCTGCGCAAACCGTGCGCCGCCGGCTCGGCCATGTGGATGGCGTTCGAGACGTGGCTCACCGGCTCGACGCAGAAGTAGTCGCGTTGCGGCGGCGTGTACACCACCAGCCGGTCGAGCGACGAGCTCAGCTGCAGCGAGAACCTCTCGTCGCGGATGCGCGCGGGCCCGCGCCAGCCGTCGAAGCAGTTGTCGTAGTCGAGGTGCTGCACATCGCTGTCGATGCCGCTTTGTGCGACCTTGCGCACCGGCAGCTGCGTCGCGTCGCTGTCCCAGCGCGAATCGAGTTCGACGTGCAGGCGGCTGCGCGAGCGCCGCGGGAAGTACGGGTGCCAGCCCAGGCCCACCGGCTGCGCCTGCGACGCGGTGTTGTCGAACACCAGCTGCACACGCATCGAGCCGGCCGCGAGGCTGAAATACTGGCGCGCCTCGAACTCGAACGGCCAGTTCTCGTCCGGCACGTGTTGGTAGCCCAGCACCACCTCGAGCGCATTCGACGACACGATCCGCCACGGCTTCAGCCAGCCCACGCCGTGCAGCGAATGCGGGCTGTCGTCGAAGTTCGGCGCGGTGCTGTAGTCGGCGCCCTTCCAGCGGAAGCGCCGGTACGCGAGGCGGTTCGAATAGGGCAGCAGCGGGTAGCAGGCCGAAGCGCGCGGCACCGTCAGTTCGGCCGGCTCGGTGCTGCGCAGCACCGGCTGGTCACGGTGCCACAGCCCGGCGATGCTGCCGCCCAGGTCGGGGCGCAGCGCCAGACGCAACGCGCCGGCATGCAGTTCGAATCCGTGCTCGTGGGTCATCGTGGCGCGTTGCAAGGTGAAGCCCGGTGCGCGGCGCGCGGGGCAAGGCGGGGAAGCGAGGTGTCGGTCATTCGGGTGCGGCTTCGGTGCGCGTGCCGCTCTGCAGCGAATGCACATGCGTCTCGCCGCCCGTCATGCGCAAGGCGCGCAGTGAGGCCGCCGCACCCTGCATCAGCAGCCCGATGTCGGAGGCCACCGCCAGATAGTCGAAGCCCATGGCCCGGTACTGCGTGACCACATCGGGCGTGCCGCCGACGGTGCCCAGCGGCTTGCCCGCCGCCTTGCAGCGGCGCGCGGCATCGGCCATCGTGCGCATCACGTCCGGGTGCGTGAACTGGCCGACATGGCCCATGCTGGCCGACAGGTCGGCCGGGCCCATGAACAGCGCATCGACGCCGTCGACCGCGGCGATCGCCTCCAGCTGCGCCAGCGCCTGCGGCGTTTCCAGCTGCACGATGACGCCGATGCCGGCGTCGGCCGTCTGCAGGTAGTTGGGCACGGTGCCGAAGCGCGCGCCGCGGCTCATGCCCGACATGCCGCGCTGGCCGGCCGGCGGGTAGCGCGTGGCGGCCACCGCGCGGCGCGCTTCGTCGGCGTTCTGCACGAACGGAAACAGCACCGTGGTGGCGCCGGCATCGAGCACGCGCTTGACGGTGACCGCATCGTTCCACGGCACGCGCACCACCGGCACCATCTTGGTGTTGCCCAGCGCCTGCAGCAGATGCACCAGTTGCATGACGTCGACCGGCGCGTGTTCCATGTCGAGCACGCCCCACTCGAAACCGGCCAGGCCCATCGCCTCGGCAACGATCGGGCTGGCCGAGCTGACCCAGCTGCCGATGGGCGGCTGGTTGCCGGACGACTGCAACAACTGGCGAAAGGCGTTCATCACTCATTCCTCACGACGGGGGCGGCCAGTCTATCGCCCGCGCCGACCCCCGGCATCAGCCGCGGCGCAGATCGACCTTCAGGTAATGCGCGCCCGGGATCGGGTTGAAGTAATAGGGCGCGATCTCCTCGAAGCCGAGCGTCACGTACAGCCCGCGCGCCGATTCCATCTCGTCCAGCGTGTCCAGCAACATGGCCGAATAGCCGGCGCCGGTGGCGCGGTCGATCAGCGACTGCGCCAGCACCCGGCCCAGGCCGAAGCGGCGGAACGCGCGGCGCACGAACAGCCGCTTCATCTCGCAGGCATTGGCGTGATCGACATCGGTGAGTCCGCGAAAGGCGCCGCAGCCGGCCAGCTGATCGTCGACCGTGGCCAGCAGCAGCACGCCGCCCGGCGGCGCGTACTCGCCGGGCAGCCCGGCCAGCTCGGCCGCGAAGTTCTGGAAGCACAGGTCGACCTGCAGATCGGCCGCGTACTCGCTGAACAGCTCGCGTGCGGCCTCGAAATGCGCGGCCGATTCGGCCACCAGCACGCGGATCTGCGCCTCGTCGCTCATCGCGCTGGCAGCCTGCGCGGTGCCGGCCTAGCCACCGAAGGACACCACCCAGCGCACGACCGCGCCACAGATCAGCAGCAGGATCAGCGCGAACAGCCGCGAGGCGCCGTTGTCGGCACTGGCCGGCGTGGCCGCCGGCAGCAGCTTGTCGCCGCCGATCATCGCGCCGCACCAGCCGGCGCTTGCGGTAGCAGCGCGTAGTAGGCGATGGCGGCGATGTGCAGCACGCACCAACGCGACCGATCAGCCAGGGGCCGAAGTCCGGCGTGCCAGCCGGTCAGGACGGCGGCGCGGTCGTCGCTGACGAGGCGGTTCAGCGGGCCGGTGTTGCTGATCTCGTCGTCGGCGAACAGCCCGCTGCCGACCTGCACCGCCAGCAGCGCCAGCAACGCAAACACCGACAGGCTGCCCAGCGGGCTGTGCCCGACATCGAGGTGCTCGATCGGCACGCCCCTGGCCGCGCAGGTAGCGCAGCAGCGTCGGCGGCGCATAGAAGAAGGAGGCGAAGCGCGACCAGTGTCCGCCCATGAAGCCCCACAACAGCCTGAACAGCAGCAGCGTGAAGATGGCGAAGCCGAACCGGAAGTGCCAGACCATCGCATTGCCGCCGATCAGCGCGCGTGGCCAGCGAGGCCGGCACCAGCAGCGCCAGTGACCAGTGGAACAGCCGCGTCGGCAGATCCCACACCCGCACGGCCCTCAGCGGGTGCCACCGGCTCAGCGCTCATCGAGCGGCCAGGCTGCACGAAATCGCATCGGCAAGACAGGTCCGCCGCTGAGTACACTGCCGCGCCAGCACCGGCGCAAGCCCCACCGCTCGGCTGTCGAAGTTCCATCTCATCCATTCGATCGGAGACCAGGCATGAATCGATTCTCTCTCGCGGCCCTGATCGCTGGCCGCGGCGACGGTGGCACTGCCGGCGGCCGCGCAGTTCCAGAAGCCCGAAGACGCCATCAAGTATCGCAAGGCGGCGTTCACGGTGATGGGCACCAGCTTCGCCCGCATCGGGGCGATGACCTCGGGCAAGGCGCCCTTCGATGCCGCCGCGGCTGCCAGCAACGCCGAGATCGTCGCGACGATGTCGCCGCTGCCCTTCACCGCCTTCGTCGAAGGCACGTCCAGCGGCGATACCAAGGCCAAGCCCGAAGTCTGGAGCGAACCGGCCAAGTTCAAGGCCGCCGCCGAGAAGATGCAGGACGCGATGGCCAATCTGAACGTGGCGGCGAAGACCGGCAACGAGGCGCAGATCAAGACCGCCTTCGGCGCCACCGGCCAGGCGTGCAAGGCCTGCCACGACGACTTCCGCGCCAAGTAAACGGCCAAGCCGCGGAGACGCACGCACGATCAGCCGCGGTCCCGGCGCCGAAGCACTTCAGCCACGGCCCTCGGCCGCCTCGGCAAAGCCGAGGATCGACCCTGCGCGTCATGGCTGACTTCTTCTCCACCTTGGTGACGATCACGTTGCCGATCTCGGCGGTGTTGCCCACGTGCGTGCCGCCGCAGGGTTGCAGATCGACCCCTTCGATATCGAGCAGGCGCACGCGCCCGCGCCCGTCGGCGCTGCGCGGCGGCTTGACACTCATGCTGCGCACCAGCGTCGGGTTGGCATCGAGTTCGGCTTCGTCGATCCAGCGCTGGCGCACCGCGTGCGCGCCGGCCACCAGGCGCGCGATGCCGTCGCTCAGCGCCTGCTTGTCCAGCGGCTCGCTCATGTGGAAATCGAGCCGCGCATAACGCGCGGTGATCGAACAGCCGTCCACCGGGTGCGGCACCAGCGCGCACAGCAAATGGGTGGCGGTGTGGAAGCGCATGTGCACCTGGCGTCGTGCCCAGTCCACCTCGGCGACGAGCGCCATGCCGGCTGCCAGCGCCCGCGGATCGGTGCCATCGGCCAGCACATGCACGATCTCGCCGGCGTGCGCGCCCTTGCGCGTGTCCACCACCGGCAGCGTGCGGCCGTCGGCCAGGCGCAGCGTGCCGGCATCACCGGCCTGGCCGCCGCCTTGCGGATAGAACACGGTGCGGTCGAGCTGCACGCCCGCCTCGTCGATGGCGGTGATGTGCGCGCTGCACTCGCGCAGCGTGGCATCGGCGACGAACAGCGCTTCGGTCATGCTCCGGCCCGCCAGCACCCGGGCGAACAGCGCGCGATCGACGTTGCCGCCGGTCAGCGGCAGGCCGATGCGCCGGCCGGCGAGCCGCTCGCGCCATTGCAGTGCCGCCGCCAGCGGCGCGGCGCCCGCGCCTTCGGCCACGTTGTGGGTGTCGCTGAAATAGATGCGCATCGCCTCGGCCACTTCGTCGTCGCTGACGGCGATGATGTCATCGACTTCGCGCAGCATCAGTTGCAGCGCCTCGGCCGTCCGGCACGCGGCAGGCGAGGCCGTCGGCGAGCAGCGTGCTCACCGGCGCTTCGATCACGCGTCGCGCGCACGAACGAATCCTTGGTCGCCATGGCGTGCGCCGACACCACGCCGACGATGCGCGTGGCCAGGCCCAGGTGCGCGCGCGCGTTGGCACAGCCTGCGATGCCCGAGCCCATGCCGATCGGCACCAGCACCACGTCGGGCTGCACCTGCTCGAAGAATTCGAGCCAGTAGCTGGCTCACACCGCGCACCAGATCGCGGTGGAAGCTGGGCACGCAGTGCAAGCCGCGCTGTTCGGCCAGCGCGGCGGCGTGTTCGGCGGCGGCCTGGAAATCGTCGCCGTGCTCGATCAGTTCGGCGCCGAGTGCAGCCATCGCCGCATTCTTCTCCAGCGAATTGCCGTGCGGCACGACGATGGTGGCCGCCAGGCCGTGGTGCGCAGCGGCCCGCGCGATCGACTGCCCGTGGTTGCCGCGCGTGGCGCTGACGACACCGCGCACCGCCGGCTCACGCCGCACCAGTTCGTGCAGGTAGACCGCGCCGCCGCGCAGCTTGAAGGCACCCAGCGCGGTGTGGTTCTCGTGCTTGACGAACACCGACGCACCGAGCCGCGCATCGAGCAGCGGCCAGCGGTGCGTCGGCGGTGGGAGCGACGTGGTCGCGCACGATGGCGCGGGCGCTGTCGATGTCTTCGCGGCTCAGCAGCTGCATGTTCAAGCGTCGCTGCGCAAGTTGACCATGCCCAGCGGCGTGTCGAGCGTGACGCTCAACGCCGGCGGCGACGCCGCCCACTGCACCTGCGCCAGATCCAGCAGCTGCGCCAGCGGCGCCGGCAGGCCGCCGAGCGTGACCGAGCGCAGCGACAGCGCACTGGCCGCCATGCGCTCGGTCGGGATGCTCCCCGTCCCATTCGATCAGCGTGGGCAGCGCGCCGCCGAACAGCAGGTTGCCGTCGGCGCGCCCGGCGATGCGCCAGCGCAGCACGCCGTCGGCGCTGGCGCGCTCGGCCGCCACCGCGCTGGCCGGCGTCGATGCCGGCCGCGGCCAGCGCCGCCAGCAGCGCGTCGAGCCGCGTCGTGCGCGCCACCGCATGCAGCAGCCGCGGCCCTTGCGCGCAGCTGCTCGCGCAGCGCCGGCTGGTCGAGGCCGAACCAGCGCGGCCGCGGCGGTGCGGCCGCTTGCGCGATCGATGGCGATGATCTCCAGGTAGGCCTGCGGGAACTGCGGCGAGGCGAGCGACAGCAGCCGGTTGTGCGTGCCCATCAGCGACATGTTTGCCGCCCGGGCCGGGCGTCACCCCCAGCGTGCGTCTCGCACCAGCGCACGCCGTCGTCGAGCGTCGCGGCGGCAATCACCAGGTGATCGATGTGGCTGCGGCTCACAGCTCGACCTCGCCTTCGATGCACACACCCACGTCGCCGCCGACCCAGACGGTCGTCGCCGTCGCGACTCGATGTGCACGCGCCCGGCGCGCTGCAGCGCCGCGCCCTGCGCCGCCACGTAGCGCGCCGGCGCGATGCCGGCGCCGATCAGCCACTGCGCGATGCTGGCGTTGAGGCTGCCGGTGACCGGGTCTTCGTAGCCGCCGTCGCCGATCAAGGCGCGCACCTCGAACTGCGCGTCGCCGCCCGCCGGATGGGCGCCGACCAGGCCCAGCTTCAGGTCGCCGAGCGCGGCGCCAGTCGGGCTTCACCGCCAGCACGCGTGCGGCCGAATCGAGCAGCAGCGCACACCAGCCGGGGCCGTTGTCGACCCACTGCGCCGGCGCGCACGCGCCTGCGCCGGCAGCGCCAGTGCCGCGCGGATGCTGCGCCACCGTCGGCCTCGTCGAGCGGGCCGCTGCGGCGCAGCGGCGGCGCGGCGAAGGCCAGCCGCGCGCCGTCGCGGCGCACGCGCACCAGGCCGACGCCGCACTGCTGCACCACCACGCCGTCCGTCGCGCGGCACGCCGCCGGCAGCCAGCCAGGCGTGGCAGCTGCCCAGCGTCGGGTGGCCGGCGAAGGGCAGCTCGCCGCCCGGCGTGAAGATGCGCACGCGGTAGTCGGCGCCGGCATCGGTGGGCGGCAGCAGGAAGGTGGTCTCCGACAGGTTCGTCCAGCGCGCGAAGGCCGCCATCCGTGCGTCGTCCAGGCCGCTCGCGTCGTGCACCACCGCCAGCGGGTTGCCGCGCAGCGGCGTGCGCGCTGAAGACGTCGAGCTGGTGGAAGCGGCGTTTCATGGCGGGCCTTCGGTGGCGGCAGTGTCGTGCATGGCGCGCCTGAGCACGCCGGCCAGCGCGGCGATGCCGGCCTCGATCGCGCTCGGGCGGCACGGTGACGAAGCTCAGCCGCAGCGTGTTGCGCGCCCCGCCGTGCGCAGAAGAACGGCGGCGCCCGGCACGTAGGCCACGCCGGCCTCGACAGCCTGCGGCAGCAGCGCGGTCGGCGTCGAGCGCGCCGGCAGTTCGACCCAGAAGAACATGCCGCCGGCGGGCACGTTCCAGCGGCAGCCGGCGCGGCATGGTGCGTTCCAGCGCCACGCCCATCGCGTCGCGGCGCGCCTTGTAGCGGGCGCGCACCTGCGGCAGGTGCTGTGCGAGCAGGCCGCTGCGCATGACCTCGTGCGCGATGCGCTGGTTGAAGCCGGGCGTGTGCAGGTCGGCCGCCTGCTTGGCCTGCAGCAGCTTGCGGAACAGCGCCTTCGGCGCCACCAGATAGCCCAGCCGCAGGCCCGGCGCCAGCACCTTCGAGAACGAGCCGAGGTAGATGCGCGCCGTCGCCGGCGGCGGCGCTGAGCGGCGCCGGCGGCGGCGCGTCGTACCAGAGCTCGCCGTACGGGTTGTCCTCGACCAGCGGCAGGCCGCAGGCGCTGCGCCTGCGCGCACCAGTTCGGCGCGGCGTGCCGCGCCGATGCTGCGCCCGCTCGGGTTCTGGAAGTTGGGCAGCAGATACAGGAAGCGCGCGCCCTGCGCCTGCGGCCAGCGCCGATCGGCAGCGGGCCCTCGTCGTCGCAGTCGACGGTCGACGAACTCGGGCTCGTAGGGCGCGAAGGCCTGCAGCGCGCCGAGGTAGGTCGGCGCCTCGACCGCGACCCGGCTGCCGGCGTCGATCAGCACCTTGCCGACCAGATCGAGCCCCTGCTGCGAGCCGGTGGTGATCAGCACCTGCGCCGGCGTCGACGCGCCATGCCCTGCGCGCGCCAGTTCGGCGGCGACCCATTCGCGCAGCGGCGCGAAGCCTTCGCTGGCGGCGTATTGCAAGGCCTCGTGCGGGGTGTCGGCGAGCACGCGCGTGCAGGCCTCGCGCATCGCCTGCACCGGAAAGCTTTCCGGCGCCGGCAGGCCGCCGGCGAGCGAAATGATGCCCGGGCGTTCGGTGATCTTCAGGATCTCGCGGATCACCGACGGGTTCAACCGGTCGGCGCGTCGCGCCAGCTGCCAGGGTCGATGGGGGCGTGGCGTTCATGTGCAGCGATCAGGCGGCGCGCGGCCGCATGCACCGGCATGCGGCGGCCGACGAACACGGTGGCCATCACCGCCAGCGAAAAAGCACGATCGTCAGCGGCTCCAGCGTCTCGCCCAGCAGCGGCACCGCGAACAGCAGCGCCAGGAACGGCTGCAGCAGCTGCACCTGGCTGACCCGCACGGTGCCACCCAGTGCCAGCGCGCGGTACCAGGCGAAGAAGCCCAGCCACATCGAGAACAGCGTGACGTAGGCGAAGCCGGCCCAGGCGCTGCGCGCTGGCGGCGCGCTCGGGCCAGGTGGCCCAGCGTCAGCGGCAGCGTCAGCGGCAGGCTGATCACCAGCACCCAGCTGATGACCTGCTGCGCGTGCAGCTCGGCCGATGCGCGCGCGCCGGCGACGTAGCCGATCGCGGCGCTGAGCACCGCCGCGAGCAACAGCGCGTCGGCGACCCCGAGGCCGCCGCGGCTGAACTGCGCCGCAAAGGCCAGCACCAGCGCGCAGCCGAGCACGGCACAGAGCCAGAAGCCGGTCGACGGCCGCTGCCTGAAGCACCAGCGCCGCGACCACCGCGGTGGCCAGCGGCAGCAGGCCCGATGACGACCGCGGCATGCACCGCGTCGACGCGCCGCAAGGCCAGCGCCAGGAACAGCGGGAAACCGATCACGGTGCCGGCCGCGCACACCGCCAGCGCCGCCCAGACCGCGCGCGGCGGCCGCCGCGCGCGCGGTGGCCAGCAGGTACAGCGCGGCCAGACCCGCGGCCAGCGCGGCACGGCCGGCGGTGACGAACAGCGGCGGCAGTTGCGGGTCGGTCGCCGGGCCCGACCGCCAGCCGCGTCATCGGCAAGGTCAGCGCGAAGATCGTCACGCCCAGCGCACCGAGCCACAGCCCGCGCGTTTCGGCCTGGCGCAGCGTGTGGGCATCGGCAGCGGCCGTGGGCGGGGTGTGCATCGGGCAAGTGTAGAAGCCGCACCAGTACAGCATCAGTACACTTGCGCCGCGCCCTGCGGCCTCTGTATGGCTGGTGGGGTCCACACACACATCCATCGATGACAAATGCCGACACTGCCGCGCTGCGGCGCGACGACACGCCGCACGCTGGCCGAGCAGTTGTCGGCGCGCTTCGTCGACCACATCCGCCAGCGCCTGCTGCCGCCCGGCGCGCGGCTGCCGTCGGTGCGCGAATGTGCGCGCCGCCACGCGGTCAGCCCGAGCACCGTCGTCGTCGCCTACGACCGCCTGCTGGCCAGCGGTCTGGTCGAGGCGCGCAGCCAGCGCGGTTTCTTCGTGCGTGACGCGCCGCCGGGTGCGGCGCGCGAGGCGGTGCGCGGCAGCGCTGCGCTGCGCCTGCCGCTGCCGATCAGCGCCACGACGTTGATCCGCGGCATGTTCCAGCCGCCCGGCGACCGGCCGATGCCGGCACTGGGCAGCCTGCCCGCCGACTGGCTCGACCTGCCGCTGCTGGCCGGCGCGTTGCGCAAGGTCAGCCGCGGCACGGCGCTGGCCGACGCCTCGCTGCGCTACGGCGACCCGGCCGGCGAGATGCGGCTGCGCCAGGCGCTGTCGCACAAGCTCGCCGACATCGGCGTGCAGGCGCCGCCGGCGCAGATCGTGACCACGCTGGGCGCCACGCAGGCGCTGGACGTGATCACGCGCACCTTGCTGCGCAGCGGCGACAGCGTGCTCGTCGACGAACCCGGCTGGGCGGTCGAATACGCGCGGCTGGCGGCGCTGGGCATGCGCGTGCTGCCGGTGCCGCGCGGCGCCGACGGCCCCGACCTGGCGGTGATGCAGCAGTTGATCGACACGCACCGGCCGCGGCTGTACGTGACGGTGTCGGTGCTGCACAACCCGACCGGCGCATCGCTGTCGCTGCGCTGCGCGCACCAGTTGCTGCAGCTGGCGCAGCGTCACGAACTGCAGATCATCGAGGACGACACCTACGCCCACCTGGCGCCGCCGCACCTGCCGCGGCTGTGCGCGCTGGACGGGCTGCAGCGCACGATCTACGTGTCGGGCTTCTCCAAGATCCTGGCGCCGAACTGGCGCGTGGGCTACCTGGCCGCGCCGGCCGCGCTGGTCGATCGCCTGGTCGACACCAAGCTGCTGAGCACGCTGACCACCCCGGCGCTGACCGAGCTGGCGCTGGCGCACTGCCTCGAAGAGGGCTTGCTGCGGCGCCATGCCGAACGTGTCGTGCAGCGGCTGGACGCCGCGCGCACCCGCACCGTGGCGGCCGCCAAGGAGCAGGGCTTTGCCTTCGCCGCCGAGCCGCGCGGGCTGTTCGGCTGGGTCGACACCGGCACTGACGCCGACCGCCTCGCCGCGCCGATGCTCGACGCCGGCTGGTTGATCGCGCCGGGCAGCCTGTTCCACGCGCTGCCGCGGCCGAGCACGCTGATGCGCGTCAATTTCGCCACCTCGCAGGACCTCGCCTTCTGGCGCCGGCTGCGCGAAGCGGGGCGCCATGCGGATCAGGGGGTGCGGCTTGCCGCTGCCGTCGGCCCCGTAGCATGATCGGCGTTGACGCGCATCCCCCGACCTGACGATGTTCGAATCCACCCTGCCCTTCGGCGAGCCCGACTTGATGCGCGCCAGCGCGTTCAAGCGCTATCTGGGTGAGTCGTCGCGCAGCGCTGAAGCTGGATGCCGGCGCCTCGCGGCTGTCGACGCTGAGCCCGTCGCTGGCGATGGACCTGATGCGCTTCGAACAAGAGGGCCGCCAGGGTGGCGTGCTCGAGATCCTCGCCGCCTGCATCCGCCATTCGCGCAGCGTGCTGGTGCATCTGCAGGCCGGCGAACGCATGGTGCCGCTGACGGTGTACCCGGTGCAGCACCTGGTGCACTGCCCGATGTCGATGGCGCAGTTCCTGGCGCTGCCGCTGGGCGAGCTGGATGTGCTGCATGTCGAGCCGGCGGTGTTGCGGCCCCCCGGCGACGCGATGCGCACGCTGGTCGGCGAGGCCGAGCACTACGTGGCGCTGGCCCCGCTGCTGTGGGAGCTGGCGCTGCGCGGCCCGCGCGACGATCTGCTGCCCGAGATCGCCGGCCAGGCCGCCTACCGCATCTCGCCGGGGCTGAACCTGCGCGTGCTCGATCTCAGCGGCACCATGGCCGCGGCCGTCTACCGGCTGCAGCGCGACACCACCAACCTGCGCGACATGTCGCAGTGGGCCGGCTTCGACCGCGAACGCGCGATGCGCCTGCTCAACGGGCTGTATCTGCAGGCCGGGCTGATGGTCAGCCGCACCCACCCGGCGGCCACCAACGAAGGCTGGAGCGGCAGCCGCAGATAACGCCCGCGTCGGGCGGCTCAGCGCGAGGCCAGTTCTTCCCAGCGCCGCATGGCGCGCGGCAGCTCGGCTTCGATGTGCGCACAGCGTTCGCGCAGCGGCGCCACCTCGTGCGGCGCCTCGGTGTACAGCGCCGGGCTGGCCAGGCGCTCGGTGATGCGGGCATGTTCGGCTTCGAGCTGGTCGATCAGCTCGGGCAGCGACTGCAGCTCGCGCTGCTCCTTGAAGCTGAGCTTGGCCGCGGCGCGCACCGGCGCTGCCGCGGCCTTGGGCGCCGGGCCGGGCCGCGGTGCGCGGCGCCGCCGTCGCCTTCGCGCTGCGCTGGCGCTGCACCTGCCAGTCTTCGTAGCCGCCTTCGTATTCGCGCCAGCGGCCCGGCGACATCCTCGCCTTCCCAGGCGATGGTGCTGGTGACGACGTTGTCGAGAAAGCGCCGGTCGTGGCTGACCAGGAAGACGGTGCCGCTGTACGACTGCAGCAGCGCCTCGAGCAGTTCCAGCGTGTCGATGTCGAGGTCGTTGGTGGGCTCGTCGAGCACCAGCACGTTGGCCGGCAGCGCGAACAGCCGCGCCAGCAGCACCCGGTTGCGCTCACCGCCCGACAGGGTGCGCACCGGCGAGTTGGCGCGCTCGGGCGAGAACAGGAAATCGTTCAGGTAGCTCATCACGTGCTTGCGCTGGCCGTTGAATTCGACCCACTCGCTGCCCGGGCTGATGCTGTCGGCCAGCGTCGCGTCGAGGTCGAGCTTGCTGCGCAGCTGGTCGAAGTAGGCCACCTGCAGCCGCGTGCCCTGGCGCACCTTGCCGCTGTCGGGTTGCAGCTCGCCGAGGATCAGCTTCAGCAGCGTGGTCTTGCCGGCGCCGTTGGGGCCGATCAGGCCGACCTTGTCGCCGCGCAGGATGGTGGCGCTGAAGTCGTCCACCACCACCTGCGTGCCGAAGCGCACCGACACCTCGCGCAGCTCGGCGACGATCTTGCCGGTGGGCATGCCGGCGTCGATCTCCAGGCGCACCTGGCCGAGTGCATCGCGCCGCGCCCGGCGCTGTTCGCGCAGCAGCTGCAGCCGCTCGACACGCGCCACCGCGCGCGTGCGCCGGCCCTCGACACCCTTGCGCACCCACACCTCCTCGGCGGCGAGCAACTTGTCGGCGCGGGCGTTGGCCAGCGCATCGGCGGACAGCTGCTCTTCCTTCAGCCGCTCGAAGGCGCTGAAGTTGCCCGGGTAGCTGCGCAGCACGCCGCGGTCGAGCTCGACGATGCGCGTGGCCACGTTGTCGAGGAACGCGCGGTCGTGGGTGACCAGCATCACGCTGCCGGCAAAGCCGATCAGCAGCTGCTCGAGCCAGGCCATCGACGCCAGGTCGAGGTGGTTGGTCGGCTCGTCGAGCAGCAGCACATCGGGCACCGCCACCAGCGCGCGCGCCAGCGCCACGCGCTTGCGCGTGCCGCCCGACAACGCGCCGAGCGTGCGGGCGCCATCGAGCTGCAGCTGCGCCAGCGTGGTCTGCACGCGCTGCTCCCAGTTCCAGCCGTCGAGCGTTTCGATGCGCGTCTGCAGCGCATCCAGGTCGATGCCCTCGGCATGCTCCTCGTAGCGCTGGCGCAGTTCGCGCGCTTCGGCGACACCCTCGCTGACGACATCGAAGACGCTGTGCGTGGCATCGAACAGCGGCTCCTGCGGCACGTAGCGGATGCGCAGCCCCTGTGTCTGCTGCCGCAGGCCGTCGTCGAGCGGCTCCAGGCCGGCGACGCACTTTCAGCATCGACGACTTGCCGGCGCCGTTGCGGCCGATCAGGCCGAGGCGTTCGCCCGGCCTCGAGCGACAGTGCGGCGCCGTCGAGCAAGGCGACGTGGCCATAGGAGAGGTGGGCGTTGGACAGCGACAGCAGCGGCATGCGGCGATTATCGACAGCTGGGCGCGGCGCGTTCCCGGCCGGTGGCACAGCCCGATGTGTGTCCGGATGTGAACTGAAGGCCCGTTGCCGCCGGCAAACCCCGCCTTCGTGACATTGCACCGTTGCAAAACCCCCGAAGGCAGGGTCGCAGGCCTTTCCGCTGCCGGCTGCCGGTGCCTACACTCGTTGCCTGACCCGGCGCGAGCGCGCGCCCATTACAAGAATCGTTGGATGTCGTTGTTCTTTGCTGCTGCGTTGGCTGCCTCGTCAGCCATCACGCCGGTGTGTTCGTGGGACGCACCCGGGCGGAATGTTTTCACCGGAGACGTGCCGGCGGCAGTGGACCGCTACACCGACATCCCGGCGGCGACGCGTGCGCGGCTGAAGGCGCGCATGGCGGCGTACGACTACGACGACGTGGCCGCGATCCGACGCGACTCGATCGACGGCAAGCGCCAGTATTCGGACATGCGCGAGATGCACTTCGGCGCCTCGAAAGTCTGTCGCACCATCACCCGCGACAACTGGAGCGACAGCGCCGAGGAACGTGGCTTGGTCTACTGCGAAGGCGAGCACTGCGTGATCGTGCCGACGGTGTGCCGCAACGTCAGCCGCGTGACCCGCGCACCGCTGCCCCCGGCGGCACCGCCGGTGGCCAGCGCCGCGGCGCCGGCAGAGCCGCTCGCCTTCGAGCCACCCGGAGCGGGCGGCAGCGCCCCGTCATTCGCCAGCGCGGCCGCCGTGCCGCCGGCGGAAGCGCCGACCGGCATCGGCTTCGCGCCGCCGGTCGATGGCGGCGGCGTGAGCTGGGTGCTCGTGCCCGGCGTCGGCGGCGGTGGCGGCGGGCCCGGCAACGGCGGCGGCATCATCGGTGGCTTGCCGCCATTGCCGGCGGTGCCCGAGCCGCACAGCCTTGCGCTGTGGGCGGCGGGCCTGGCCACACTCTGGGCGATCGCGCGGCGCCGGCGGCACGGCGCAAGGACCAGCGGCGCCTGAATCACGCCGGAGGCGCGTCAGCCCAGCGCCGCCTCGAGCGCATCGAGGTAGCACGCGGCGACCCCGAAACCGGTCTGCTGCTCGATCTCCTGGAAGCAGGTCGGGCTGGTGACGTTGATCTCCGTCAGCCAGTCACCGATCGCATCCAGCCCGAGCAGCATCAAGCCCGCGCGGGGCCAGCACCGCACCCACCGTCGAGCGCGATCTCGCGGTCGCGCTCGCTCAGCGGCTGGGCCACGCCCTTGCCGCCGGCCGCCAGGTTGCCGCGCACCTCGCCGCCCTGCGGGATGCGCGCCAGCGTGTACGGCACCGGCTCGCCGGCGATGACGAGGATGCGCTTGTCACCCTGCGCGATCTCGGGGATGAAACGCTGCGCCATCACCGTCTGCGCGCCACCGCGGTTCAGCGTCTCGATGATGCTGCCCAGGTTCATGCCATCGGCGCCGACACGGAAGATGCCGGCCCCGCCCATGCCGTCCAGCGGCTTCAGGATGATGTCGCGGTACTCGGCGTGGAAGGCGCGGATGTCGTCGCCGCTGCGCGTCACCAGCGTCGGCGGGATCAGTTCCGCAAACTCGAGGATGGCGAGTTTTTCGGGATGATCGCGCAGCGCCTGCGGCGAGTTGAAGACACGTGTGCCTTCGACCTGCGCGCGCTGCAGCAGGTGCGTGGCGTAGAAATACTCGCTGTCGAAGGGCGGGTCCTTGCGCATCAGCACGGCGTCGAAATCGGCCAGCGCGCAGGTGGCCACGGCACGCTGCACGAACCAGTCGTCGAGCGCGCCGGTCAGCTCGATGTCGCGCACGCGCGCACTCACGCGCCGGCCTCGCTGCCAGTGCAGATCGGCCGGCTCGCAGGCCGCACACGCGTGTGGCCGCGCCGCGAGGCCTCGCGCATCATCGCGAAGGTCGAATCCTTGTAGGGCTTGAAGGTGTGCAGCGGGTCGGCGACGAAGAGCAGTTTCACGGTGGCGCTCGTTTGGCTTGATCGTCAGGTCGATCGGGGGAGCGGTAGTGTTGCACCATCAGGGCCACGCTGCCGGCCACGACACCCCAGAACGCCGAGCCGAGGCCCAGCAGCGCCACCCCCGACAGGCTGACCAGGAAGGTCAGCAGTGCGGCATCGCGGTGGCGCTCGTCGCGCAGCGCGGTGTGCAAGGCACCGGCAATGGTGCCCAGCAGCGCCAGCGCGGCCAGCGCCACCACCGCTTCGCGGGGCACCGCGGCGAACAGGCCGACGACCGCCGCCGCCGGCCAGGCCGAGCGCGATGTAGAACACGCCCGCCGCCACCGCCGCGGTGTAGCGGCGCGCCGCATCGTCGTGCGCCTCGCGGCCCATGCAGATGGCGGCGGTGATGGCGGCCAGGTTGAAGGCATAGCCGCCGAACGGCGCCAGCAGCAGACTGAACACGCCGGTGGTGGTGATGCACCGGCGAGACCGGCGTGTGATAGCCGCTGGCGCGCTGCGCTGCCACGCCGGGCAGGTTCTGCGAGGCCATCGTGACGATGAACAGCGGCAGCGCCACGCTGATCAGCGCGGCCAGGCTGAAGGCCGGCGTGACCCACACCGGCCGCGCCCACTCCCATTGCACCTGTTGCCAGCGCAGGTCGCCGCCCAGCGCCGCGCCGATCAACGCCACCACCAGCACCAGCGGCACCGCGTAGCGCGGCAGCCACCGCCGTGCGACCAAGTAGGCCAGCGTCATCGCCAGCACCAGCAGCGGCGCGCTGCGCACGCCGGGCACCGCATCCAGCGCGAAGCGGGCCAGCACGCCGGCCAGCAACGCGGCGGCCACGGCCTGCGGGATGCGCTGCATCACACGCTCGAAGGCGCCGCTGAAGCCGGCCACGATGATCAGCAGCGCGCACACGACGAAGGCGCCGGTGGCATCGGCCAGCGCGACACCTTGTGTGCCGGCGATCAACGCCGCGCCGGGTGTGGACCAGGCGGTCAGCACCGGCTGGCGGTAGTGCAGCGACAGGCCGATGCTGCTCAGGCCCATGCCCAGCCCCAGCGCCCAGATCCACGAGGTGGTCTGCGCGGCATCGGCGCCGACCGCCTGGGCGGCGGCGAAGACGATCGCCACCGAACTGGTGAAACCGACCAGCACCGCGACGAAGCCGGCGACCACCGCCGACAGCGACAGGTCGCGCCACAGCCGCCGCTGCCCGCTGTCGGGCCGTGTCGTGCGGTTCATCAGATCTCGACCTTCGAGCCGAGTTCGACGATGCGGTTGGCCGGCAGGTTCAGGAAATCGGCAGCGGCCGAGGCGTTGCGGTGCATGCTGGCGAACAGCTTCTCGCGCCACATCGCCATGCCGCCGCCGAGGGTCGGGATGACGATGTCGCGCGACAGGAAGTAGCTGGTTTCCATCTCGTCGAGCGGCACGCCGCGCACGGCCAGCGACTGCAGCGCGCGCGGCACGTCGGGATCGTTCTTGAAGCCGAAGTGCAGGCTGACCTGCCAGCAATCGTGGCCCAGCGCGCGCCATTGCACCCGGTCGCCGAAGCCCACCCAGGGCACCTCGTGATGCTGCACGCTGACGAACACGTTGTAGGCGTGCAGCACCTTGTTGTGCTTCATGTTGTGCATCAGCGCGTTGGGCGTCAGGCCGTCCTCGGCAGACAGGAAGATGGCCGTGCCCTCGACGCGCGTGGGCGGGTGGACGAACACCGCCTCGAGGAAGCCGTCGAGCTCGATGGCGTCGTCACGCAGCCGCTGGCGCAGCAGCCGGCGCCCGTTGATCCAGGTCGACATCAGCGTGAACACCCCGATGCCGATGACGATCGGGAACCAGCCGCCGGAAAACAGCTTGAGCAGGTTCGAGCTGAAGAAGGCCAGATCGATGAGCAGGAAGAAGCCGGTCGCCAGCAGGCACAGCCACAACGGGTATTTCCAGCCGTAGCGGATGACGAAGAAGGTCATCACGGTGGTGATGCTCATGTCCAGCGTCACCGCGATGCCGTAGGCCGACGCCAGCGCCGACGATTCTTCGAACAGCACCACCGCCAGCACGATGAACGCGTACAGCGACCAGTTGATCAGGGGCACGTAGATCTGCCCGGTGTCGCGCACGGAGGTGTGCAAGGTGCGCATGCGCGGCAGGATGCCCAGCTGGATGGCCTGCTTGGTGACCGAGAACGCTGCCGAGATCAGCGCCTGCGAAGCGATCACGGTGGCCGCGGTGGCCAGCACGATCAGCGGCACGCCGGCCCAGCCGGGCGCCATCAGGTAGAACGGGTTGAGCACGGCGGCGGGTTGATCGAGCAGCATCGCGCCCTGGCCGAAGTAGTTGATGACCAGCGCCGGCATCACCAGCCCGTACCAGGCGATGCGGATCGGTCTCCTGCCGAAGTGGCCCATGTCGGCATACAGCGCCTCGCCCCCGGTGACGACCAGCACCAGCGCACCCAGCGCGACGAAGGCCACCAGCGGCTGGTTGGCGACGAACTGCGCCGCGTACCACGGGTTCAGCGCCAGCAGCACCTGCGGCTGCTGGCGATGTGCGGCGCGCCCAGCGCGATCAGCACGATGAACCACAGCAGCGTCACCGGACCGAAGGCCTTGCCGATGCCGCCGGTACCGAAGCGCTGCACCGCGAACAGCACCGTCAGCACGAGCAGCGTCAGCGGGATCACGGCGTCGTGCAGCGACGGGGCCACCACCTCCAGCCCCTCGACCGCCGACAGCACCGAGATCGCCGGCGTGATGACGCCGTCGCCATAGAACACGGCCGTGCCGAACAGGCCCATCGTCATCAGCACGCGGTGCAGCGCCGGGCGGTCCTTCACCGCAGTCGTCGCCAACGCCAGCATCGCGATCAGGCCCCCTTCGCCGTTGTTGTCGGCGCGCAGCACCAGCAACACGTACTTCAGCGACACCACCGTCGTCAGCGTCCAGAACACCAGCGACAGCACACCGAGGATGTTGTCGTGGGTCGGCAGCACGCGACCCTCGGCGAAGATCTCCTTCAGCGCATACAGCGGGCTGGTGCCGATGTCGCCATAGACCACGCCGAGCGCGCCCAGCGTCAGGGCGGCGGTGGCGGCGGGGCGGCGGGTGGGTATGGCGGCAATCAAGATCGGCGCAGGCCCCGCATGCGCGCGAGCCAGCGACTGATTGTGCCTGCGCCGTCAGCGAAAATGATGCAACGCAACATGGCGTGCATCGCATCGACAGGGTCAGGCGTAGACCTCGGCCTCGGGGTCGGTGGTTTCCAGCTCGTAGCTCGCCGCGACCATCGCCAGGCGGCCGAGCACGCCGTACATGTAGAAGCGGTTGGGCGCGCTGGCACCGGGCTTGTCGCCCAGCCGCGGCAGGTGCGAGCCCTGCGCGAAGGCCAGCGGCACATAGCTCGATCCGGGCGCGCTGAGGTTCTCGTCGACACCGCGCTCGGCGTGCACCCGGTAGAAGCCGCCGACCACATAGCGGTCGATCATGTACACCACCGGCTCGGCCACGGCATCGTTCATGCGCTCGTAGGTCGGCACCCCTTCCTGGATGATGACCTCGCCGCTGGGTGGCGCATCGTCGACGCGGTGACCCTTGTAGGGCACGCGCCGCGCCGGGTCGTCGAGGTCCTTGCTGTCGCGCAAGGTCATCAGGCCCATGCCGCGGTTGCCGTTGTCAGCCTTGACGACGACGAAGGGCCGCTCGTTGATGCCGTATTCCTTGTACTTGCGACGGATCTTGGTCAGCAGCGCATCGACATGCGTGCGCACACACTCCTGACCGGCAGCCTCGGCCAGATCGACCTCGCCGCACTGCGCGTACATCGGGTTGATCAGCCACGGGTCCATGCCCAGCAGCTTGGCGAACTTCTTCGCCACTTCTTCGTAGCTCTGGAAATGCTGCGTCTTGCGCCGCACCGTCCAGCCGGCATGCAGCGGCGGCAGCAGGTACTGCTCGTAGAGGCCCTGCAGGATCTGTGGCACGCCCGAAGACAGGTCGGTGTTCAGCAGCACCGTGCACGGGTCGAAGTTCTTCAGGCCGAGGCGGCCGCGCTGCCGCTGCAGCGGCTCGAGCATCAACTGGTTGCCGTCGGCCAGCGCCACCGGCGTCGGCTCGGTGATGCTCTGGTCGAGCGCACCCAGGCGCACGTTCAGCCCGGCCTGCGAAAAGATCAGCATCAGCCGCTGCAGGTTGGCCAGGTAGAAGGTGTTGCGGATGTGCGTATCGGGAATCAGCAGCAGGTTCTTCGCCTCGGGGCAGATCTTCTCGATCGCGGCCATCGCCGCCTGCACCGCCAGCGGCAGCATGTCGGCGGTGAGGTTGTTGAAGCCGGCCGGGAACAGGTTGGTATCCACCGGCGCGAGCTTGAAGCCGGCGTTGCGCAGATCCACCGACGAATAGAACGGCGGCGTGTGCTCCATCCACTCGAGGCGAAACCAGCGCTCGATGGCGGGCATCGATTCGAGCACACGCTGTTCCAGCTCGTTGATCGGGCCGGTCAGCGATGTGATCAGATGCGGAACCATGGCAAGGCCTGGCGAGGAGACTGAAGAGTACAGATTTTAGACCCCTTGGGGCAAGCCCCAGGTCGTCGGCACGGAAGGGCCTGGCAGGCGATGGCGCGGTGCATGAAAAAGGGGCTGCCCGCGGGCAGCCCCAAACTCGCCCAACTCCCTTGGAACAATCAGCCGTTGTAGGCGGTCTCGCCGTGCGAGCTGATGTCCAGTCCCTCGCGTTCGGCTTCCTGCGACACACGCAGGCCGATGACCATGTCCACCAGCTTGTAGGCGATGAAGGCCACCACCGCGGACCAGACCACGGTGATCAGCACACCTTCGGCCTGGATCAGCACCTGCGAGCCGATCGAGAAGTCTTCCTTGCCGGTGCCGCCCAGGCCCGGTGCGGTGAAGACACCGGTCAGCAACGCGCCGAGGATGCCGCCGACGCCGTGCACCCCGAAGACGTCGAGCGAATCATCGACACCGAGCATGTGCTTCAGGCCGTTGACACCCCACAGGCAGACGAAGCCGGCCGCCAGGCCGATGATCAGGCTGCCCATCGGGCCGACCGAGCCGCAGGCCGGCGTGATCGCCACCAGGCCGGCGACCGCACCCGACGCGGCACCGAGCATCGAGGCCTTGCCCTTGGTCATCGCCTCACCCACCGACCAGGCCAGCACCGCCGCTGCCGTGGCGAACAGCGTGTTGAGGAAGGCCAGCGTGGCGCCGCCGTTGGCTTCGAGGTTGGAGCCGGCGTTGAAGCCGAACCAGCCGACCCACAGCATGGCCGCGCCGACCATCGTCAGCACCAGGCTGTGCGGCGCCATCGATTCCTTGCCGTAGCCCAGCCGCTTGCCGACCAGGTAGGCCCCGACCAGCCCGGCCACACCGGCATTGATGTGCACCACCGTGCCGCCGGCGAAGTCGAGCGCACCCTTGCCCAGCAGATAGCCGCCCGAGCCCCACACCATGTGCGCGATCGGGATGTAGCAGAAGGTGAACCACAGCGCCATGAACATCAGCACCGCGGCGAACTTCATGCGCTCGGCGAAGGAGCCGACGATGAGCGCGCAGGTGATGCCGGCGAAGGTGGCCTGGAAGGCGATGAAGATGAACTCGGGGATCTTCGACGTCGCGGTGAAGGTGTCGGACAACGAATCGGTGGTCACGCCCGCCAGGAACAGCTTGTCGAAGCCGGCGATGATCAATCCCTCGCCACCGAAGGTCAGGCTGTAGCCGTAGATGGCCCACAACACGCCGACCAGCGAGAACACCACCAGCACCTGCATCAGCACCGACAGCATGTTCTTGCTGCGCACCAGGCCGCCGTAGAACAGCGCCAGCCCCGGCACGGCCATGAACACGACCAGCAGCGTGGAGATCATCATCCACGCCACGTCGCCCTTGTCCACGGTCGGTGCGGCCGAAGCCGCATCAGCCGGTGCCGAAGCGGCATCCGCCGCCGCCGAAGCGGCCGCGGCGATGCCGGCCGGCGCGGAAGCGGCGTCCTGCGCCGACGCCGCGCCCGAAAAGCCCAGGGCCGCAAGGCCGAGGGAAAGCATCACGATGAGTTTCTTCATGGTTGTCTTTTGTTGGGGGACGTCAGAGCGCGTCCTTGCCGGTTTCGCCGGTGCGGATGCGCAGCACCTGCTCCAGCGACGTGACAAAAATCTTGCCGTCGCCGATCTTGCCGGTGCGCGCCGCGGCCTCGATGGCCTCGATGACCCGTTCGACGATGGCGTCGTCGATGGCGGCTTCGATCTTCACCTTGGGCAGAAAGTCGACGACGTACTCGGCGCCGCGGTACAGCTCGGTGTGGCCCTTCTGGCGCCCGAAGCCCTTGACCTCGGTCACCGTCACGCCCTGCACGCCGATGGCGCTGAGGGCTTCGCGGACTTCATCAAGCTTGAACGGCTTGACGATGGCAGTCACCATCTTCATGGTCTGGTTCCTTCTCGGTGAGTGCTGTCAGAAGCTCTTGCTGACCGACACCACGCCGGTGCCGTTGCTGATGTTCTTCTGCGGGCTGGTGAACCCGGCGATGTCGCGGTTGGTGGTGATGTACGACAGGCCGAAGATCCAGCCGTCGAGGTTGTAGGTGCCACCGATCTTGTAGTCGGTGATGTCGCTGACCACGCTGCCGTCGATCTGCGTCACGGCCGCGCCGCCCTTCAGCGACTGGTAGCCGATCGAGCCGTTGATGCCGAAGCCGCCGCCGAGTTCGTAGGAACCGCTGAGCACCGTGTAGTTGGAGCCCTTCGAATCGGGCAGGCTGAAGAAGTCGCTGACGGCGTAGTAGTACTTCAGCGCGATCGGGCCCCAGCTGCCCCCGATGTAGATCTCGGTGTTGTCCACCGTCGGATCCGAACCCGGGTAGTAGTAGTAGATGGCGCCGAGGTCGATGCCGAACTCGCCGAAGGTGGCCTTGTAGCCGCCGTAGAAGTCCATCTCGATATTCGAGCCGGCAAAGCCGGCGCTGTCGATGTTGGAGTTCCAGTTGCCCAGGTAGAAGCCGTTCTTCATCGCGAAGTCGAAGCCGCCCTGGATGGCTGCGTTCTTGTTCGTCTGCGAGATGCCGCGGAAGCGGTAGTCGGAGAACAGGCCCAGGTTGCCGGTGATGCTGTACTCGGGTTCAGGCGCGGCTGCGACGGTTTGGGCCAGGCTGGGCAATGCGCTCGTGGCCAATGCGGCAGCCAGGATCATTCGGCAAGGTGTCATCTTCGGTTCTCCAAGGGGATGCAAGGGTGTTGTCGGCTGAATATCGGTCGGCAGTCGATACGCAGAAACCGTGCCATTGCGCCGCTTCGGTGAACACGCGCCCGATTTGAAGCATCACCGCGGCCGAAGCCCCAAAACAAGGCGTCACGCACCCATTGCGTGCGCCACCGGCGCCGGCTGTGCGGCGGCGCGCGCACCAATTGCGCTGGCATCATCCGCGCATGAGCTTCGCCGTCGTCCACAGCCGCGCACTCAACGGCCTGGACGCACAAAGCGTGACGGTCGAGGTGCACCTGGCCAACGCGCTGCCCAGCTTCACGCTGGTGGGGCTGGCGGACACCGAGGTCAAGGAATCGCGGGAGCGGGTGCGTGCGGCGCTGCTGCAAAGCGGCTTTGCCTTCCCGCACAACAAGCGCATCACCGTCAACCTGGCGCCGGCCGACCTGCCCAAGGAATCGGGACGCTTCGATCTGCCGATCGCGCTGGGCATCCTCGCCGCCGCCGGCAGCATCGACGCGACCGCGCTGGCGCGCTTCGAATTCGCCGGCGAGCTGTCGCTGGCCGGCGAGTTGCGGCCGGTGCACGGCGCGCTGGCGCTGGCGTGGGCGGCGCACCGCGGCGGCAGCGCGAGGACGTTGGTGCTGCCGGCGGCCAGCGCGCGCGTGGCGGCGCGCGTGGCCGGGCTCGATATCCGCGGCGCCGAACACCTGCTGCAGGTGGTGCGCTCGCTGCAGCCCGGGGACGAAGCGGTGGCGCTGCCGGTGGCGCATGCCGTGGCCCGACGCGGTGCCGGCACCGACCGGCGACCTGCGCGACGTGAAGGGCCAGGCGGGCGCCAAACGGGCCCTCGAAATCGCCGCCGCCGGCTCGCACAGCCTGCTCTTCGTCGGCTCGCCGGGCACCGGCAAGTCGATGCTGGCCAGCCGCATGGCCGGGCTGCTGCCCCCGATGTCGCTGGACGATGCGCTGGCCAGCGCCGCCTTGCTCGGCCTGGGCACGCAGGTGCTCGAAGCCGGCGCCGGGTCACCGGCCGACGGCTTCGGCCGGCGGCCCTTTCGCGCCCCGCACCATTCGGCCAGCGCGGTGGCGCTGGTCGGCGGCGGCTCGCCGCCGCGCCCGGGCGAGATCTCGCTGGCGCATGGCGGGGTGCTGTTCCTCGACGAGCTGCCGGAGTTTCCGCGCTCGGCGCTCGAAGCATTGCGCGAACCGCTCGAAAGCGGCCGCATCACGATCTCGCGGGCCGCGCACCAGGCGACCTTTCCAGCGCGCTTTCAGCTGGTGGCGGCGATGAACCCGTGCCCCTGCGGCTACCTCGGTGCCTTCGCCGCCACCGGCAAGAGCTGCCGCTGCACACCCGATGCGGTGGCGCGCTACCAGTCGCGCCTGTCGGGCCCGCTGCTCGACCGCATCGACCTGCAGGTCGAAGTGCCGGCGGTCGCGGTGCACGCGCTGATGGCACAAGCCGATGGCG
This sequence comes from uncultured beta proteobacterium, assembly GCA_963756415.1. GTDB lineage: Bacteria > Pseudomonadota > Gammaproteobacteria > Burkholderiales > Burkholderiaceae_C > Rubrivivax. The sequence goes on along the minus strand of CAVWNT010000015.1, from coordinate 356,146 downwards.
AGAGTTCGGCCACCGTGGCCGCTCGTGTGGCCGCCGCGCGGCAGCTGCAGGTGCAGCGCCAGGGCATGCCCAATGCCGCCATCGAGGTCGGCCGCATCGACGCGCTGTGCCGCACCGATGCCGCCGCGGCCAGCTTCCTGCACGCCGCGGCGCAGCGGCTGGGCTGGTCGGGGCGGGGGCTGCACCGCAGCTTGAAGGTCGCGCGCACCATCGCCGATCTGGCCGGTGCCGAGCAGATCGGCAGCGCGCATGTCGCCGAGGCGATGCAGTACCGGCGTTCGCTGCTGCACCGGCCCTGATGGCGGCCGGCGCCGACGGCCTCAGATCATGAAGCCGAGGTTGCGCTTGCCGGCGTCGAAGTTGGCCAGATTGGGAAACAGCTCGGCCAGCTGGCTGCCGCTCAGGCCGAACCAGCCTCCCAGCGTGGCCGCCAGCTGATCGACCGAGGTCTCGGGCAGCAGGGCACCGTTCTCGAGCTGGTTGGGGCTCGAGTCGAAGCCGTTGTTGTTGGTGTTCTTGGTGCCCAGCACCGGGAAGTTGCCGTACAGATCACCACCGCGCACCGCGCCGCCCATCACGAAGTGGTGCGCGCCCCAGCCGTGGTCGGTGCCGTCGCCGTTGCTGGTGAAGCTGCGGCCGAAATCCGAGGCGGTGAAGGTGGTGACCTTGCTGCGTGCGCCGATGGCTCCGAGCGTGGTGTCGAAATAGGCCAGCGCCTGCGACAGCTTGGCCATCAACGTGGCATGGCTGCGCACCTGGGTGTCGTGCGTGTCGAAGCCGCCCATGCTGACGAAGAACACCTGGCGACGCGCCTGCACCCCACTGCTCGCGCTGGCGTCGATCATGCGGGCCACCACCTGCAGTTGCTGGGCCAGCGAGTTGAAGTCGCGCGCACCGGTCTGCGGGTTGTCGAACTGCAGCTTCGGATCAGCGCCGGCGTTGTAGTTGCCATTGGCCGGCGCGGTGCCGAACAGGGCATCGCTGGCCGGCTTCAGCGCCGAACGCAGGGCCACTTCCGCATCCAGCGATCGTTTGGCCACCGCCGCCATGTCGCGTTCGAAGACATGCGCCCCGTGCGCGCGCGACACGATGCGCTGCATCGCTGCGGTCACCTCGCTGGAACCATAGATGCGGCCGTTGGCATCGCCGCCCATGCGGATCGCGCCGTTGTTGCCCAGCTGGTATTGCTGCACCTGCTGCCCGGCGAGCCACACCGCATTGCCCGATGCCGAGACCGCCGTGAACACCGGCAGGCCGTTCATCGACGCCAGCATGTCGCCCATGCGCCCGCCCCAGCCACTGGTCGCGCCCTCGGGGGCCATCGCCTGCCAGGTGTTGGCCTGGTCGTTGTGCGAGAACAGGCTCGCCGGCTTGGGGTGCGACTTGTCCTTGTACTGGGCCTTGCTGGTGGGCATCACCAGCGGGCCGATGCCGGGCACGATGGCCAGCCGGCGATCGGTGTTGAACAGCGTCTGCACACCGGCCATCGACGGGTGCAGCGCAAAGCTGCGGCCCTGCGCGTTGCGTGGCGCCAGCGGCAGCACCCCGCCCAGGCGGGCCAGCGAGGCCAGCGACGCCCCGCCATTCACCGGCGTGCCGGCGCCCAGCAAGGCGATCGGGTCGGGTGCCTGGTTGCGCACCGCGTTGTAGGCCGACCATGAGGGCGCATCGGTCGGCAGCACCATGTTCAGCGCATCGTTGCCGCCGAACAGGAACACGCACACCAGCGCCTTGTAGTCGCCGGCACCTTGTGCGGCGGCCGACCCCGCAGCCGCCAGATTCAGCGCCAGCGGTGTCGCGGCGGCCCCGAGCAGCGAACCCATCGCGCCGGCCTGGCGCAGGAAGAAGCGGCGGGAAGCGTCGTGGTTGGTCATGGCTTTTGGCATGGGCTGGGGCTGGGGCGGCTTCACTTCTGCACCTGGAACTCGGGCGAGACCACGGCCAGGAACAGCGCCGCATTGACACGCGCGCGCCGCGCGTCGTCGATCTGCTTCTGGTTGGTGGCCTTGCTGTTCAGGACCGGAATGGGGATCGATTGCGACGGCGGCCACGATCTCGGCCTTGAGCTCAGCCGGCATGGCGCCGTAGGTCAGCTTGTGGTCGATGCGCTCGACCAGTTCCAGCGGCTGTTCGGCCAGCGCCAGCTCGCCCGTGTAGCTGGCCTGCAGGTCGCGTCGCCGTGTCGTGTTGTTCCACTCGCCGGTGCCGGAGGCGACGTTGTCGCGCATGTAGTTGACATAGCCCGCCGCGGTGGTCTCGTGGGCGATCTGCATCTCCGGCGTCACCAGCCCGAAGGCCGCCGCCTCGGTGCCCGGGGCGACATAGCCCGGGCGGTAGAAGTTGAACACCGACGGCGCGCGCAAGGGCGTCTGCCCGAGCGAATCGCCGCTGCTGTCGGTGTTGCCGACGCGGTAGTCGCCGCTGTCCGAGACGAACTCGAAGGCGCGCAGGAAGGCCGACAGTCGCAGCACCGGCTCGCGCACCTTGCCCGAGGTGTTGCTGACCTGTCGCGCTTCCGGGTGCATCAACACCGCGGTCAGCACCGCGCGCAGGTCGCCGCGCACGCCGCCGCTGCCGTTGAAGGCGGCGCTGACGGCAGCCACGTACTGCGGGCTCGGGTTGCTGGTGACGAAGCGCTGGATCAGCTGGCGACCGATGAACGGGCCGACGTTGGGGTGGTTGAAGATGGCATCGAGCGCGGCCTTCAGGCTCGCTTCGGGGTCGGCGCGCGACTGGGCCGGCACGCTGGTGCCGAGGAAACTCTTTTCCTCGCTCGAGTGGTATTGCGGATAGCCGAGCATGGCGTTGAAGCTGCGGTCGGGGTCGGACTGGCTGTTCACCGAGCCCCACATGAAGCAGTTGTTGTCCGGCCACTCGGGGCACGACCAGCTGAAGCCGGTGAACACCTTGGCCAGGCCGGCCACGTCATCGGCGTCGTAGGTTTCGACCGGCTTGCCCGCGGCCGTGCGCACGCTGCCGTCGGCGTTCAGTTCGACCAGGCCGATCGAGAACAGCTGCATCACCTCGCGCGCATAGTTTTCGTCGGGCACGCGGCCGCTGCGGGCATCGGCCTTCTGGTTGCGCATGTGCGACAGGTAGGCGCCCATCAGCGGATGGCGCGACACGCTTTCGAGCAGGTCGCGGTAGTTGCCCAGGCCCTTGTCGCCGAGCATGTCCAGCCAGGCGGCCACCGCACGCGGGCTGTTGTTGATGCTGTCGCTGCTGGTCGAGATGACGAAGATCTGCGACAGCGCGTAGGCCATGCGCTGGCGCAGTTGGTCCTCGCCGCCGAGGGCCTGTTTCCAGAACGAGCGCAGCACGTCGTTCTGGTTCGCCCCGCCGTTGCTGTTGGCCGCCTTGGCGAGGGCGTCGGCGGCCTCCCAGTTGGCGCGATGCGAATTGGCCGGGCGCAGCAACTGCTCGTCGATCCAGGGGCCGTAGCCGATCGACATCAGATGCTCGATGTCGGCCTCGGTGGGGCCGAAGGTGGCCTGCGTCAAGAAACGCGCGGCGGCGTCACGCGAGGCCGGCTTCTCGGCCGGTTGCAGGCTGCTCGCGCTGCTGCCCGACGAATCCTCGCCGCCCGCGGTGACGTCGCCGCCGCCACCACCGCAGGCCTGCAGCAACAGCAGGCTGGCACACAGCACCAGGCCGGTGACCAGGCTCCCAGGAACTGAACGCAGACGTTGCACTTCGACTCCCACATGACGCCGGTGGCGCTGGATGGCCCGCCGCCTGGCGGGTCCGTGGGAATGTTTTCGGCACAAATGCCGGCGTGTGTATGCGGCGACGGCAAATGACGCGTGGTGGTTACACGGCGAAGCCTCTTGACACCGGCGGCTGCAGTCGCCGCGGGCCGACCCTACAGCGCCGGCATCAGGTGGCGGCGGGCCTGGCCGATGTCGACGCCCTGCAGCGCCGCCCAGGCGCTGGCCTGGTCGTCGCCGATGCGCCCGACATTGAAGTAGCTCGCCTGCGGATGTGCCAGAAAGAAGCCGCTGACGCTGGCCGCGGGCGCCATCGCCAGGCTGTCGGTCAGGCTCATGCCGATGTCGTGCGCGCGCAGCACCTCGAACATCGCGCGCTTGACACTGTGGTCGGGGCAGGCCGGGTAGCCGGGTGCGGGGCGGATGCCGCGATAGGCTTCGGCGATCAGTTCTTCGGTGCTCAGCTGTTCGTCGCTCGCATAACCCCACAGCTCGGTGCGCACGCGCTGGTGCAGCCGCTCGGCGAAGGCTTCGGCAAGCCGGTCGGCGATGGCCTTGCACATGATCGCGGAGTAGTCGTCCAGGTCGTCGACGAACTGCTTTTCCTTCTTCTCGATGCCGATGCCGGCGGTCACGGCGAACAGCCCGATGTAGTCGTCGTGCACACCCTTCGGCGCGATGAAATCGGCCAGGCAACGGTTGGGCCGGCGCACGCCGTCGATGACCGGACGCTCGCTTTGCATGCGCAACGGCGCCCAGCGCATCGCCACCTGCGTGCGCGATGCGTCGCTGTAGATCTCGATGCAGTCGTCGTCGACGGTGTTGGCCGGCAACAGCGCGATCACGCCGTTGGCACTGAGCCAGCGGCCTTCGATCATCCGGTGCAGCAGGCGCTTGCCGTCGCTGAACACGCGCGTGGCCTCGACGCCGACGACCTCGTCGCGAAGAATCTGCGGGAAGCGCCCGGCCAGGTCCCAGGTCTGGAAGAACGGGCCCCAGTCGATGCAGCGCGCCAGTTCGGCCAGGTCGTAGTTGCGGAACTCGCGCCGGCCGATGAAGCCAGGCCGCGGCGGCGTGTAGGCCTGCCAATCGATCGGCGTCTTGTTGGCCCGTGCCTGCGCCAGCGTCACCAGCGGCGTGACCTTCTTGTTCGCGTGCTGCTGGCGCACCCTGTCGTAGTCGGCGTTCAGCTCGGCGACATAGCGCGCGGCGCGTTCATCGGACAGCAGTTCGCTGCACACGCTGACGCTGCGCGACGCATCGGGCACGTACACCACCGGCCCGTCGTAGTGCTGCGCGATCTTCACCGCGGTGTGCACGCGGCTGGTGGTCGCGCCACCGATCAGCAGCGGAATCTTCTTCAGCCGGAAATAGTCATCGCGCTGCATCTCGGCCGCGACATGCTGCATCTCTTCCAGGCTGGGCGTGATGAGGCCGGACAGCCCGATCAGGTCGGCGCCTTCGACCCGCGCCTTGGCCAGGATGTCCTGGCACGGCACCATCACGCCCATGTTGACGACTTCGAAGTTGTTGCACTGGAGCACGACGGTGACGATGTTCTTGCCGATGTCGTGCACGTCGCCCTTGACCGTGGCGATGACGATCTTGCCCTTGGCTTTGGCCTGCCCGCCGCCGTCGACCAGCGCCTTCTTCTCGGCCTCGATGTAGGGCAGCAGGTGGGCCACCGCCTGCTTCATCACACGCGCGCTCTTGACCACCTGCGGCAGGAACATCTTGCCCTGGCCGAACAGGTCGCCGACGATGTTCATGCCGTCCATCAGCGGGCCTTCGATGACATGCAGCGGGCGCCCGCCGGTGGCCTGGATGCCCTGCCAGCAGGTCTCGGTGTCCTCGACGATGAAATCGGTGATGCCGTGCACGAGCGCGTGGCTCAGGCGCTCGGCGACGCTGCCGGCCCGCCACGCCAGCCGCGCCGAATCGTCCTTCGCCGCACCCTTGGCGCTTTCGGCGACCTCCACCAGCCGCTCGCCGGCATCCGGGCGCCGATTCAGCACCACGTCCTCGACACGCTCTCGCAGTTCGGCTTCGAGGTCGTCGTAGACACCGACCATGCCGGCATTGACGATGCCCATGTCCATGCCCGCCTTGATGGCGTGGAACAGGAACACGGTGTGGATCGCCTCGCGCACCGGGTCGTTGCCGCGGAAGCTGAACGAGACGTTGGACACGCCACCCGACACCTTCGCACCCGGCAGGTGGGCCTTGATCCAGGCGCGTGGCTTCGATGAAATCGACCGCGTAGTTGTCGTGTTCCTCGATGCCGGTGGCGATGGCGAAGATGTTCGGGTCGAAGATGATGTCTTCGGGCGGGAAACCGATCTCGTCGACGAGGATGCGGTAGGCGCGCTCGCAGATCTCGATCTTGCGCTGGAAGGTGTCCGCCTGCCCCTTCTCGTCGAAGGCCATCACCACCGCGGCCGCGCCGTAGCGGCGCACCAGCTTGGCCTGGTGGCGGAAGGCATCCTCGCCTTCTTTCATCGAGATCGAATTGACGATGCCCTTGCCCTGGATGCACTTCAGCCCGGCCTCGATGACCTCCCATTTCGAGCTGTCGATCATGATCGGCACACGTGCGATCTCGGGCTCGCCGGCGATCAGGTTCAGGAAGCGCACCATCGCGGCCTTCGAATCCAACATGGCCTCGTCCATGTTGATGTCGATGATCTGCGCGCCGTTTTCCACCTGCTGGCGCGCCACGCTCAGCGCCTGCTCGAAGTCGCCGTTGAGGATCATGCGCGCGAAGGCCTTCGAGCCGGTGACGTTGGTGCGCTCGCCGATGTTGACGAACAGCGAGTCGGCGTCGATGTGCACCGGCTCCAGGCCGGACAGGCGCATCGGCGCGACGGGCGGCGGAGTCGAGGATTCGATGTTCATGGCGGGGCGTTCGCGCGGCTGGCTGCACACCCACCGCGGCCTTCAGGTCGGGTGAGCGCCGTTGAACATCGAAGCGCCCAAGCCTGGCAGCGGCGCCATCGAAGGCGGGCTGTCGCAGCGCCCCTCGGGCGGCACGCCGATTGTATCGAGGCCCCGTCGGGGCGCTTTGTCAGGCGGCCAGCAGCTCGCCGAACAGCGGATCACGCAGGCCGCGCGGCCGGTAGGCAGCCACGCGCCGGGCGATCTGCGCGATGTGCTCGGGCGTGGTGCCGCAGCAGCCGCCGACGATGTTCAGGAAGCCGCTTTGCGCAAAGCCTTCCATCAGCGTGCCGGTGACATCGGGCGTCTCGTCGAACCCGGTATCGCTCATCGGATTGGGCAGGCCGGCATTCGGATAGCAGCTGATGAACGTGTCGCCGGCCACCTTGGCCAGCTCTTCGATGTAGGGGCGCATCAGCGCAGCACCCAGCGCGCAGTTCAGCCCCACCGCCAGCGGCCGCGCGTGGCGGATCGAATGCCAGAAGGCGGCCACCGTCTGCCCCGACAGGATGCGCCCCGACGCGTCGGTGACGGTGCCGGAGATGATCACCGGCAGCCGTTCGCCGCTGTCTTCCATCAGTTCGTCGAGCGCAAACAGCGCCGCCTTCGCGTTCAGCGTGTCGAAGATGGTTTCGACCAGGAACAGGTCGCAGCCGCCTTCGAGCAAGCCGCTGGCCTGCTCGAGGTAGGCAGCCCGCAGCTGGTCGAAGCTGACGTTGCGCGCCGCCGGGTCGTTGACATCGGGGCTGATGCTGGCGGTGCGCGGCGTCGGGCCGAGGGCTCCGGCCACGAAGCGCGGCTTGTCGGCGCTGGTGTAGCGGTCGCAGGCCGCGCGCGCCAGCCGCGCCGCGGCGACGTTCATCTCGCGCGCGTGCGCACCCAGGCCGTAGTCGTCCTGGGCGATGCTGGTGGCGCCGAAGGTGTTGGTCTCGACCATGTCGGCGCCGGCCGCCAGGTACTGCTCGTGGATCTGCAGGATGACATCGGGCCGCGAGAACTGCAGCAGCTCGTTGTTGCCCTTCAGGTCCTTGCCGTGATCCTTGAAGCGCTCGCCGCGGTAGTCGGCCTCATTGAGCTTGTAGCGCTGGATCATCGTGCCCATGGCGCCGTCGATGACCAGGATGCGCTCGCGCAGCAGTTCGGGCAACTGCGCGGCGCGGGTGTAACGGACGGCGGCTGGGCTCATGCCGCGATTGTATGAAGCTGCCGGCAGTCGGCCGGCAGCGTGCGTCAGTGCATCAGCACCGGTTGCTGGGCCAGCGTGGCATAACCGCCGATGTATTCGTCCAGCGCCTCTTCGGTCGGGCTGCTGTCGATCAGTGCCTGCACGCCATCCTTGAAACTCTGCGCCACCGCGCCTTCGATGTAGATGCCCTTGCGCAGGAACTTGTTGACGATTTCGTAGCCACCACGGCCGGTACCGCCGCCGCTGTCGTCGCCGGCCGGCACGTCGATCTGCAAGACCGTGAAACTGTCGGAGTTGTAGAGCAGTTGCATGGACGAATCCTCCTGTCCTGCATCTGGGTGCGGCCACGCTCAATTCAAGCCCGTCGCCACCGCGGCGGTCGGCGCCAGCCGCAGTTCGAGCGACGGGCCGCCCGGCACCGTCGTCAGCCGAGCACGCACCGGCAGGTGCTCGCGTTGCGGATCCAGCCAGACCTCGACGCGGGTGTCGAAGGGCCGCACCGGCTGGCGCACGAAATGGGGCAGCTCGGCAGCCGGGCCGTCCGGCAGTTCGATCGACTCGCGGCCGCGGGCTTCGAACCGCCAGGCCTGCGCGTCGCCGCGGGTGCCGACGACGAACAACGTGACCGTCTCACCGGCAGCGGCCAGCGCCGGATTGGCCTGCACGATCGCAGGCAGCTGGATCATCCAGCTGAGCCGGTCCTGCGCACCGGCAGACAACGGCACGACCTCGCTCGGCCCGGAAAAACTGATCAGTCCGGCCTCGCGCTGGAAATTGACGGCCCGCACCTCGCGCAGTTTGCGGCGCTCGACATGACGCGACGGGGCCATGCCGTCGACGTCCAGCCGGCCGCGGCTGGACGAACCGAGCAGCGGCTGCCCCGGCACCTCGGCGTCGAGCGTGAGTTCGTAACCGTCGCCATCGACCCGCCATTGCAGCCGGGCTGTGCCGATGGCGGTGCCGCGCTGCGCCACGTAGTGCAGCTCGGTCGGCGCAGGCAGCCGCGTGGCGTACAGCGGGACGGGCTGGGTCGGCGGCGCGGCGCCCTCGCTCTCGCGGGTGTCCGGCGGGGCGGCCGCGGAAGCAGCGCCGACAGCGGCCACGGCGGGCACAGCCGCCACCGCGACGACCGGGCGCGGCGGCCGCACGCTCGGCACACTCGGCTGCAACCGCAGCGGGCGCGACAACGTGGCGGACAGGTTCATCGGCGCGGCCGGGCCCACGTCGCGCACCGGCTGGATCGCCACCGCCGGCGGGGCTGGCGTCACCACCGACACGACGCGACGCAGGCTTGGCGCGGGTGGCGCGGGTGGCGCGGCCTCGGACCATCGGTCGATGTCGATCGGCGGGGGCTCGCGGCACCAGCGCATCGAGCACCCACGCGTGCAGCACCAGCACCCCGGCAACGAGCCCCGGCAACGCGCGGCGAAGGCGGCGCGCGGGCGCCGCCGGGACGCTCAGGCGCCGCGGCCGCGCCGACGCATCCAAAGCGCCAGCGCACCCAGGCCGGCCAGCATCAGCGCGTAGGACTGTGCCTCGGGAACCTGGACGACTTCGAACGTCGAGCCGTACTGGCCCGGCATCGACAGATCCTCGGTGCCGTACACATCGAGGAACACGCAGCTGTCACAAGCGGCAAGGAAATTGCCCGCGCCGGTGGCCGTCTTGGCCGCCGCATCGACCTCGAAATCGATGAACGGCACCGTGGACGACCCGTTCAGCCAGCTGATCGTGACGGCGAAGATCTCGATGCCGCCGCTCCAGGTCACCGGTGTCGTGCTGTCGAGCGCGAACTCCCCAGGCGGCAGGCCGACCAGCTGGTAGCGGTCGTGGAAGAAGCTGGCGCCGCTGGCCAGCGTGGCGGCGTCGAGGGCGCTGCGCTGCAGGAAGGTGCTGGCCGGCGCCGGGGCGGCATTGACGGCGCGGCCGAAGCCGTTGAGTGTGTAACGGTTGGACCCGGGCGCGATCGGCTCGAAGGTGGCGATGCGCGTGGCGGCAAGGCCGCTGGCAGCGCACAGCGCCAGGCACAGGGCGGCAAACGTCGATTTCAGTTTCATCGCGACTCCCAGGGGATCGAGCAGCCGCCGTGGCGGCAGGCAGCGAACCAATCGGTGCGCCGGGGCACAAAGTATGCGCGCGCACCTTGTAACAAGCGCCCGGCCGAGGCGCGATGGAAAACCCCTCGTTCAAGGGGTGCGCACGACAGGACGCGGCGCCCGATGCCTGCACCGACAATTCGACCCATGGACGAACAGCAGCAAATCGAGGCCGGCATCGCCGCACTCGAGGCGCAGCGCGGCTTGCTCGGCGACGCGGTGGTCGAGCTGGCTTTGACGCCGCTGCGCGCGAAGCTGCTGGCGCTGCAGCCGGCCGATGCACGGCACGAAAGCCTGCCCGCCCAGCAGCTGAAGCAGGCCACGGTGCTGTTCATCGACGTGGTCGGCTCGACCGCGATGGGCGACACGCTGGAGCCCGAGGACATCCAGACCATCATGGATGGCGCGCTCGAGCGCTTCACCCAGATCATCGACAGGCACAAGGGCCGCGTGCTGCAGTACACCGGCGACGGCATGCTGGCCGCGTTCGGGGCCGACGAGGGCCACGAGAACGACCCCGAGCTGGCCATCCGCGCCGCGCTCGACATCCTCGAAGAGGCCAAGCAGGCATCGGCGCGGGCGGTGGCCAGCCATGGCGTGGCCGGCTTCAACGTGCGCGCGGGCATCAACACCGGCTCGGTGCTGGTCGGCGGCGGTGTCGATGCCGAAGGCTCGATCCGCGGCAGCACGGTGAACATCGCCGCGCGCATGGAGCAGACCGCACCCCCGGGCACGCTGCGCATCAGCCACGACACCTACCGCCATGTGCGCGGGCTGTTCAAGGTCACCGAAGAGCCGCCGCTGACGGTCAAGGGCCGCGACGCGCCGCTGCAGACCTACCTGGTGCAACACGCCAGGCCGCGTGCCTTTCGCATCGTCACGCGCGGCATCGAGGGGCTCGAAACGCGCATGGTCGGCCGCGATGCCGAGCTCGAACAGCTTCAGCAGGCCTTCCAGGCGCTGTACCGCACGCCGCGTTTCCATGCGGTCACGGTGGTGGCCGACGCCGGTGTCGGCAAGAGCCGGCTGATGTACGAGTTCGAGAACTGGGCCGATGCGCGCGCCGAGAGCTTCGCCACCTTTCGCGGCCGCGCACAGCCGCCGACGCAGACGCAGCCCTACGGCCTGCTGCGCGACCTGCTCGCCTGGCGGCTGCACATCCTCGACAGCGACGACGGCGACACCGCACGCGACAAGCTGGTCCAGGGCATCGCGCCGCTGTTCGCCGAGGACGGCCAGGCGCATGCGCATCTGCTCGGCCAGCTCATCGGCCTGGACTTCTCCGCCAGCCGGCATGTGCGCGGCATCCTCGACGACGGCAAGCAGATCCGCAACCGCGCCTTCCATGCCGCCGCGCAGATGCTGCGCTTGACGGCGCTGCACGAAGGCGTGCCGGTGCTGCTGCTGCTCGACGAACTGCACTGGGCCGACGACGGCTCGCTCGATTTCATCAACTACCTGGTGCAGGTCAACCGCGACGTGCCCACCTTGATGATCGGCCTGACACGGCCCACGCTGTACGAGCGCCGGCCGCACTGGGCCAGCGTCGAATCGGTGTACAGCCGCATCGACCTGGCCCCGCTGGACAAACACGCCAGCCGGGCGCTGGCCAACGAGCTGCTGCAGCGCCTGGACGTGGTGCCGGCGGCGCTGCGCGAACTGGTCATCGGCGGCGCCGAGGGCAACCCGTTCTACATGGAAGAGCTGGTGCGCATGCTCATCGACGACGGCGCCATCGTCACCGGCGAGCAGCACTGGCAGCTGGTCGAGCACAAGCTGCTCGCTGCGCATGTCCCGCCCACCCTCACCGGCGTGCTGCAGGCGCGCCTGGACAGCCTGCCGGCGGCCGAAAAGCTGGCGCTGCAGCAGGCCGCGGCCATCGGCTTCGTGTTCTGGGATCAGACGCTGGCGGCGCTGGATGCACGCTCGCTGCAGGCCATCGATTCGCTGGTTCGGCGCGGGCTGGTGGTGCCGCGCGAACACACCGCGCTCGACGGCCTGACCGAATACGCCTTCAAGCACCAGATCCTGCACCAGGTCACCTACGACAGCCTGCTCAAGCGCCAGCGCCTCGATTTCCATGCCCGCGTGGCCGACTGGATGGCGCATTTCGGTGGCGACCGCCCCGGCGAAACCCTGGGGCCCACCGCCGAACACTACGAACGCGCCGGCGACACCGCCAATGCCTGCAGCTTCTACGCGCGCGCCGCCGAGAACGCCGCCGCCCGCCATGCCAACGAGGCCATGCTGGGCTACGTGAGCCGCGCCTTGCCGCTGCTGGCCGAAGGCGATGGGGCCACGCGCTGGCGGCTGATCCTGCTGCGTGAAACGTGTCTGCTGTACCAGGAGGATCGCCAGGCGCATGCCGCCGCCCTCGACGAACTGGCCGATCTCGCCGCAGCGCTCGGCGACGAAGGGCGGCGGGTCGAGGTCGAGCACCGCCGTGCTGCGGCGGCCAACAGCGCCGGCGACCACGCCGCGGCGGTGGCTGCCGCCGAACGCGGGCTGGCGCTGGCGCGCCGCGTCGACCACCGCCGCATGTTCGAGCCGCTGTACAGCCAGCTGTGCGCAGCGCTGATCGCCGAGGGGCGCTACGCCGACGCCTTGCAGGCCGCCGAAGCGGCGCTGGACATTGCTCGTGCGCAGGGCGACAGGCAGGGCGAGAACACCCTGAACAACATCCTCGGCCTGATTGCGATGGAGCAGGGCGACCTGTTGCGCGCCGCCGCACTGTTCGAGCGCAGCCTGCTGGTCGAACGCGAGTTCGGCAACCGCGCGCGCGAGGGCCTGCTGCTGAACAACCTGGGCTCGGTCTACCCGCGCCTGGGCGACTACGCCAAGGCGCGCGCGCACCTCGACGACGGCCTGAAGCTGGCCCGCAGCATCGGCCGGCGCGACACCGAGGCCATCGTGCTCGTCAACCTCGCCTCGGTGGCGCACCTGCAGGGCGACGACGCCAGTGCGCTGGCCTTTGCCAACGCCGCCCACGATGGCGCGGCGGCCATCGCGCAGCCCGACGTGCAGGCCTTCGCGCGGCTGGTGGCCGGCCATGCCGAACTCGGGCTGGGGCGCTTCGACGCCGCGCGCGACGCCTACCAGCGCTCGCGCGAATTGCTCGAGCCGCTGAACATGCGGCCGCAGCAGCTGCTCGATCCGCTATCGGGGCTGGCGCGGGTGCTGCTGGCACAAGGGCGCCTGGACGAGGCGCTGGTCTGCGTCGAGGCGGTACTCGAGCACCTCGCCGGCGGCGGCAGCCTCGACGGCACCGAAGAGCCGCTGCGCATCCCGTTGACCTGCTATGCGGTGCTGGCGGCGATCGACGATGTGCGGGCCTGCGATGTGCTGGAGCGCGCGCACGGCGAGTTGCAGGCGCTGGCCGATCGACTCGGCGAGGCGCGTGCGCGCCATGGTTTCCTGAACCTGGTGCCTCACCACCGCGAGATCATGCGCGCCTGGACTGCACGGCACGCCGCCACATGACATTCCGCCATGCTGGTTCGCACCGCCGCGCAAGGCACCGGGCGGCGCCGATGAAAGTGTCGGTCGGCCGGTGAACGATCTGCCGCGTGGCCTGAAGATCGTCACCGTGTGGCTGCTGCTCGGCGTCGGCCTGTTTCTGGCCGTGCAGACGTTCCAGGCCCAGCAGCAGCGCGCCCGTTTCGAGGTCGACGGCACCCAACTTCGCATCGCACGCGCCGCCGATGGCCACTACCACTGGCCGGCGCGCATCAACGGCCACGCGATCGATTTCCTGATCGACACCGGCGCCACCACCAGCGCCCTGCCGGCCGCGCTGGCACAGCGGCTCGACCTGCCGGCCGAGGGGCGAGTCGCCTCGCAAACCGCCGGCGGTGCCGTCAGCGGCACCATCGTGCGCGCCGACCTCGAACTGCAAGGCGGCGTGCGCATCGAGCGCATGCGCATCGTCGCGCTGCCGGCGCTGGCCTCGCCGCTGCTGGGCATGGACGTGCTCGGCAAGCTGAACTGGCGCCACGCGGGCGGCGAACTGGTCATCGACATGGCCGGCTCGGGCCGATGACGTCCGTGCGCCAGATCTTCGCCCGTGTTTGGCCGGCCCGGGCATTGGCCATCGTGTGCGCACTGCTGGTTGCGCCGCTGGCGGCGCAGGGCGCACCGCCGGGCTGCGCGTCGCCGCCGGCGCCGCCGACGCCGGCGCAGCGCCAGCTCGCCCAGCAAACGCCCGCCGACCACGGCTTCCTGTGGCGCCTGTCGAAGGACGGCCGCCACTCGTGGCTCTACGGCACGCTGCATGTCGGCCGCTGGTCCTGGGCCTATCCCGGCCCGGCACTGGCCAAGGCCATCGCGGCCACCGACACGCTGGCGGTCGAGATCGATCTGCTCGATGCGGCGGTGGCAAGCCGCCTGGCCGATGCCGTGCAAGCGGCCCGGCAACGTTTTCCGGATGATCCGGCGCTGCAGCCGCGCATCCGGCAACTGGCTGCTTGCACCGACTTTTCCCGCCTGGCCGCGCTGCCCCAGCCGATGCAGTTGATGGCCCTGTCGCTGCTGACGGCGCGCGACGAGGGCCTGGATGTGATGCACGGCCAGGAAATGGTGCTGGGCGCGATGGCGCATGCCGCGCCGGCGGTCCGTCGTGTCGCTGGAAAGTGTCGAATCGCAGCTCGACGTGCTGGTGCCGCATGATTCGCCGCCGGCGCGCTCGATGTTCGAGAACAGCCTGCGGCAGCTTGAAAGCGGCCAGGCGTCGTCGGTGCTGGTGCGCCTGGCACAGGCCTGGGCCGACGGCGATCTGCGACACGCTGGGCCGCTACGCCGAATGGTGCGCCTGCGCCGACACGGCCGCCGAACGCGAGCAGATGCGGCGCCTGATCGACGGGCGCAACCCGGCTCTGGCGCGCGCCATCGGCACCTTGCACGACCAGGGGCGCACGCTGCTGGCCGCGGTCGGCGCGCTGCACATGACCGGGCCGCAGGCATTGCCCCGGCTGCTCGCCGAGCAGGGCTTCAGCGTGCAGCGTGTGGCCTTCTGACCTGTGCACAATGCTTCGGCACGCCACCACTGCGGTGGCCCACGCAAGGCACCCACCATGATCGACCCCGCAGCACTCGGCAAGATGATCCCCGGCCTCGACTTCCTCGAGAAGTGGATGCGCGGCGCCAGCCAGGCCACCCCCGGCATGGGGCAGTGGATTGCGCCGACGCTCGATCCGGCCGAACTCGACAAGCGCATCGGCGAGTTGAAGACGGTGCAGTTCTGGCTCGAGCAGAACGCCCGCATGATCAGCGCCACGGTGCAGGCGATGGAAGTGCAGCGCATGACGCTGTCCACCTTGCAGACCATGAACCTGCCGCTGGGCGAGCTGCAGAAGGCGATGCTGCTGCCCACCGCCGCGGCCGCGCCGCAGCCGCGTACCCGAACCCGAACCCGCGCCGCGGGCGCAACCGCAGGCGCAGTCGCAGCCGGATTCGGCGGAGAGTCCGGCACCGAAGCCGCCGGTCGACCCGATGTTGTGGTGGAGCGCGCTGACCAAGCAGTTCGGTGAACTGGCCACCAAGGCGGTGCAGGACAGCCAGGCCGGCCTGTCGCAGCTGTCTGCAGCAGCCCCGGAAGCCGCCGGCGGCAGCGCGAGCCCGGCAAAGCGCAAGTCTGCGCCTGCCGCCGCCAAACGCGCGGTGCGAAAGCGCTGACCCCAACGCCGGCGCAGCGCGCGATGCAGGACTTCGTTGTCGGCCATGCGGCCCATCCGGACTGGCGCATCGCGCTGTCGCGGGTGGTCGCGCAGATCGAGGCCCAGCCGGGCGCAGCCCGGTCGGCGCCGAACCTGGGGCTGGTCTACCTGGCTGACCACCACGCGGCGCAGGCCGAGGAGCTGTTGAGCGCGCTGCGCCAGCGCTGGCCGGCGGTGTCGTGGGCCGGCAGCGTCGGCGTCGGCGTGGCCGCCAGCGGGGTCGAGTACTTCGACGAGCCGGGTCTGGTGGTGATGCTCGGCGCCTTGCCCGAAGGCAGCTTCATGGTCTTCTCGGGCGAAAAGCCCCTCAAGCAGGACCAAGCCTTCACGGCGCTGGTGCATGCCGATCCGCAGACGCCCGACATGGCCGAGCTGCTGCTCGAGCTGAGCCGCCGCACCGCCTCGGGCTACCTGTTCGGCGGGCTGAGCGCTTCGCGCAGCGGGGCGGTGCACATCGCCGATGGCGTCTGGCGCGGCGGCCTGTCCGGCGTCGGCTTCACCGACGATGTGGCGCTGGTCTCGCGGGTCACGCAGGGCTGCCAGCCCGTCGGGCCGGTGCGAACCATCACGGCCGCCGACGGCAATCTGATGCTGGCTCTCGACGACGCGCCGGCATTGCCGTGCCTGCTGCGCGACCTGGGCGCCGCGCAGGACGAAGCCAGCGTGCTGCTGCCGCGTCTGCGCGCCACGCTGGTCGGGCTGTCGGATGCCAGCGACGACCTGCTTTCGCGCGGCGGGCAGTTCGGCGCCGACACGCGTGTGCGTCACCTGATCGGGCTCGATCCGGCGCGCAGCGGGGTGGCTGTGGCCGAGGCGGTGCGCCCCGGCATGCGCGCCGCCTTCTGTCAGCGTGACCGGACTTCGGCACGACGTGACCTGGTTCGCATCTGCAGCGAGATCCGCGAAGAGCTGGAGTCGCATGTCGACGAGGCCGCCATCGCCACCGCAGCACCGGCGCTGCCGCTGCTCGCCGGCAAGCGCATCGCCGCGGCGATCTATGTCAGCTGCGCCGGCCGCGGCGGCCCGCACTTCGGCGCGCCGTCGGCCGAGTTGCAGATCATCCGCCATGCCCTCGGTGACGTGCCGCTGGTCGGCTTCTTTGCCGGCGGCGAGATCGCGCGCCACCACCTGTACGGCTACACCGGCGTGCTGACAGTGATCACCGCACCGGCCGCATAGGGCCGGCGCAACCGATCAGTTCGGTGCAGGCGGCTGGGCGCGCGCGCCGGTGGCGGCGCGATGCAGCAATTCGCTTTCGCGCTGTGCCGTCAGCTTGTCGGCCAGGCGCTTGTCGCCCGCCGGCGGCAGCGGCTCGTCGAGCACGGCTTGCACGGTGTCGTGCAGCGCACGCGTGCGCAGACCGTGGGCCTGTGCGTGGCGCGTGTCGAAGGCCATGAAGCCGGCGTACTGCGGGTCCTTCGTCGGCAACCACAGCGGCAGTTCGCGCCACGGCGCGACCCCCGCGGCCAGCAGCAGGTCCTGATCGACCGGCACCGCTTCGGCGGCTGTGCGGCCCGCAGCGCGCACCGCCCGCTGGCACGAATCGATCAAGCTGGCCCAATCGACGGCGCCGGCCGGGCCGGTGGCATTGAAGGCGCCGCCGGGTGTGCCGGTCGGCGCTTCGAGCAACGTCAACATCCAGCCGGCCAGGTCACGAACGTCGATGAACTGCAGCCGCGCCGGCGCCGGCACGTCGGGCACCAGCATGCGGCCGCCGGCCGCGGTGCGCCACGGCCAGTAGCTGAAGCGCCCGCTCGGGTCGCCGGGGCCGACGATCAAGCCGGGCCGGATGACCTGCAGGCGCGGGCCCAGGCGCTGTGCCAGCACCCGCTCGCACTGCGCCTTCAGCGGGCCGTAGGTCTCGCCGCTGACGGCCGCGTCGTCGGCCAGGCCCTCGGCGCTGGCCAGCGCGGCCGTCTCGGTCATGCCGGGCTGGTCGTGCGCGGCGAAGGCCGAGATGCTGGAGACGAACTGGTAGCGCGGGCAGCCGCCGAGTGCCATCGCCGCGGGCAGCACGTCGGCCGGGCAAAAACCGCAGGTGTCGATGACCGCATCGAAGGGGCCGGCCGACGCCAGCGCGCCGAGGTCGGCACGGCGGTCGCCGACGTGGCTGCGCACGCCGTCGGGCCACTGCTGCCTGGCGCGGCCGCGGTTGAAGACGCTGACGATGTGGCCCCGCGCCCGCGCCGCGTCGAGCAGCGCGGTGCCGAGGAAAACGCCGCCGCCGATGATCAGGATGTGCATGTGCTGGAACGTGTCGGCGGCGAATGCTATTCGGTCCCGACGGCTATTGGCGGCGCAGCTCGAGCCTTCCGCTGTCGCTCCCGTCAGCGTCGCATCTGATGCTTTATCATCTGATGCTCAGCCTCGGAGCAGACCATGCGCACCACCCTCGATGTCGATGACGATGTACTGGCCAGCGCCAAGGAAATCGCCCGCCGCGAGGGGCGCACCGCCGGGCAAGTGCTGTCGGCGCTGGCGCGCAGCGCGTTGACCCATGGCGCACCGAGGACTTCGGCGCAGCCCGTCGCTGGTGTTGCGGCGCACGGATTTGCGCCCTTTGCTGCACGCGGTGCGGTGGTCACCGACGCCTGCGTGCAGGCGCTGCGCGACCATGGCGAGTACTGAGCGCAGCGATCTGCCGAAATCGAGGCGTGTCGTTGCGCGCGAAGGCCAGGCGGCGTACTCGAGGGATCCTCAGGCGGGCCGCGCGTCTGTCGCGCGGCGTGCGTTGCTGGATGTCAACGTGCTCATCGCGCTGCTCGACGCCGACCACCTGCACCACCGGCGAGCGAGCGGCTGGCTCGCCGACCACATCGATGCCGGCTGGGCCTCGTGTGCGATCACGCAGAACGGATGCGTGCGCATCATGTCGCAGCCCGGCTACCCGAATCCGCTGCCCGCGGCGCAGGTGGCAGCGCGTCTGCGCGCTGCGGCGCAGACGGATCACCACCATTTCGTCGAATCGAGCGTCAGCCTGCTCGACAACGCGCACTTCGACACCGGCCAGCTGCTCGGGCACCGACAGGTCACCGATGCGTGGTTGCTCGGCCTGGCGGTGGCGCATGGGCTGCGCTTCGTCAGCTTCGACAACGCCTTGCCGATGCGCGTGGTGCGCGGCGCCACGAGCGAGCACTGGCTGGTGATCTGAGCTGCGCGGGCCGGGCCGACACGCCGTGCGGGCTTGGACGGCGCGCTACAGTCAGCCCATGTCCTTGCACACGCCTGCGCCTGCTGCCACGAAAGACCGGCCTTGAACGCACCGCTGCCGAACCAGATCGCCACCGACGCCGACGCGGCCGCGCAGCGTGCGGCCCGCCAGGCCCAGGTCGTCGCGGCGCTGCGCCCGTTGCTGCCCGCGCACGCGCTGCTGTGGCGCGCCGAGGACACGGTGCCCTACGAATGCGACGGCCTCACCGCCTACCGCGAACAGCCGCTGCTGGTGGCGTTGCCCGAGACCGAGGCGCAGGTGGCGGCCGTGCTGCGCTGCTGCCATGAACTGAAGGTGCCGGTGGTGGCGCGCGGCGCCGGCACGGGGCTGTCCGGCGGCGCCTTGCCGCACCGCCTGGGGGTGACCCTGTCGCTGGCCAAGTTCAGCAAGATCATCAAGGTCGACAAGGCCTCGCGCACCGCGGTCGTGCAGTGCGGCGTGCGCAACCTGGCGATCAGCGAGGCCGCCGCGCGCTTCGGCCTGTACTACGCCCCCGACCCGAGCAGCCAGATCGCCTGCAGCATCGGCGGCAACGTGGCCGAGAACTCCGGCGGCGTGCACTGCCTGAAATACGGCATGACCTTGCACAACGTGCTGCGCGTGCGCGGATTCACCGTCGAGGGCGAGGCGGTCGATGTCGGCGGCGAGGCGCTCGATGCGGCCGGGCTCGACCTGCTGGCGCTGGTCGTCGGCAGCGAGGGCATGCTGGCGGTGATCACCGAAGTCACCGTCCGGCTGATCCCGAAACCGCTGCTGGCGCGCTGCATCATGGCCAGCTTCGACGACATGCGCAAGGCCGGCGACGCGGTGGCGCAGATCATCGCCGCCGGCATCATCCCGGCCGGCCTGGAGATGATGGACAAGCCGATGACGGCGGCCGTCGAAGGCTTCGTGCATGCCGGCTATGACCTCGCAGCCGAAGCCATCTTGCTGTGCGAAAGCGACGGCACGCCCGAGGAGGTGGATGAGGAGATCCAGCGCATGCTCGATGTGCTGACGGGCTGCGGCGCCACGCGCATGGAGGTCAGCAAGGACGAGGCCCAGCGCCTGAAATTCTGGAGCGGGCGCAAGAACGCCTTTCCGGCGTCGGGGCGCATCAGCCCCGACTACATGTGCATGGATTCGACCATTCCGCGCAAGCGGCTGGCCGACATGCTGCTGGCGATCCAGGCGATGGAGACCAAGTACGGGCTGCGCTGTGCCAACGTCTTCCATGCCGGCGACGGCAACCTGCACCCGTTGATCCTGTTCGATGCCAACGATGCCGACCAGCTGCACCGCTGCGAGCTGTTCGGTGCCGACATCCTCGAAACCAGCGTGGCGATGGGTGGCACGGTGACCGGCGAGCACGGCGTCGGCATCGAAAAACTCAGCTCGATGTGCGTGCAGTTCTCGCCCGCCGAACGCGAGCAGATGTTCGCCGTCAAGCGCGCCTTCGACCCCGGTGAGCTGCTCAACCCGGGCAAGGTGATTCCGCTGCTGCAGCGCTGCGCGGAGTACGGCAAGATGCATGTCAGGAAAGGCCTGTTGCCGTTCCCGGAGCTGCCGCGCTTTTAGATGAACGTCGAACTGGAACCGGCGCTGCAGGGCCTGGTCGACAAGGTGCAGGCCGCGCGTGCGTCGCGTGGCACGCTGGTCATCCAGGGCGGCGACAGCAAGCGCTTCTATGGCAACCCGACCCGTGGCGAGTTGCTCGACATGCGCAGCTTGAGCGGCGTCAGCAGCTACGAACCCAGCGAGCTGGTGGTCACCGCGCGGGCCGGCACGCCGCTGGCCGAACTCGAATCGCTGCTGGCCGAACAGCAGCAATGCCTGGCCTTCGAGCCGCCGCGCTTTGTCAGTGCGGGCAACGCGGGTGTCGCGGACGGCACCGTCGGCGGCATGGTCGCCGCCGGCCTCAGCGGGCCGTCGCGCGTGTCGGCGGGCGCCTTGCGCGAGCATGTGCTGGGCACCACGTTGCTCAACGGCAAGGGCGAGGTGTTGAGCTTCGGCGGCCAGGTGATGAAAAACGTCGCCGGCTACGACGTCTCGCGGCTGCTGGCCGGCTCGCTGGGCGTGCTGGGCGCCATCTGCGAGGTGTCGCTGAAGGTCATGCCGCGGCCGGCGGCGAGCGCCACCTTGCGTTTCGAGATGGACCAGGCCGAAGCGCTGCAGGTGCTGAACCATTGGGCCGGGCAGCCGTTGCCGCTGTCGGCCAGCGCCTGGTGGGAGGGCATGCTGGTGCTGCGGCTGGCCGGCGCGGTGGCCGCGGTACGGGCCGCCACGCACAAGCTCGGCGGTGAAGCCGTCGAGCCGACGATGGCGGCCGCCTTCTGGGACGGCTTGCGTGACCAGACCGACGAATACTTCGTCGGCGCGCGGCGTGCGATCGAAGGCAACGCCACGCTGTGGCGCCTGTCGCTGCCGCAGACCGCGCCGCCGCTTGCGCTGTCGGGCCAGCAGCTGATCGAATGGGGCGGTGCGCAGCGCTGGCTGTGCAGCAGCCTGCCGGCCGGCGCGGTGCGCGATGCGGCAGCCGCCGCGGGCGGCCATGCCACGCTGTTCATGGGGCTGGACCGCAGCGCCGGTGTGTTCGCGCCGCTGAAGAGCCCGCTCGATCGCATCCACCGCGAACTGAAGCGCGCCTTCGATCCGGACGGTGTCTTCAACCCCGGGCGCCTCTATCAAGGGTTGTGCCCGATGACCGACACCGCCACCGCCGACCACGGCCTGCGCGAGTACTACGCACGCCGCGCGCAGGAATACGAGCGCATCTATGCCAGGCCCGAACGGCAGGCCGACCTGCGCGCCCTCGAAGCGGCGCTGCCCGGCGCCTTTGCCGGCCGCTCCGTGCTCGAGATCGCCTGCGGCACCGGCTGGTGGACGCCGCACGGTGCGCGCGATGCGAAGTCGTGGCTGGCCACCGACCTGAACCCGCAGATGCTGCACATCGCGCGCAGCAAGCCGGTGCCCGGGTGCGTGCGCTTCGCCGAGCTCGATGCTTGCAGCTTCGACGCGCTGACTGGCCAGCCCTTCGATGCCGCGTTCGCCGGTTTCTGGTGGAGCCATGTGCCGCTCGACCAGCTCGCGGGCTGGCTGGCGCTGCTGCACGCTCAACTGGGCGCAGGCGCACGGGTGGTGTTCGTCGACAACAACTACGTGCCCGGCAGCAGCTCGCCGATCTCGCGCCGCGACGCGGCCGGCAACAGCTATCAGCAACGCATGCTCGACGACGGTTCGGTGCACGAGGTGCTGAAGAACTTCCCGACGCGCGAACAGGCCCTCGCCGCGCTCGGCGCCTCGGCACATCACGTCGAGTGGACCACGCAGCGCCACTACTGGCGGCTCAGCTACCTTCTGAACTGATGCAAACCGATCTCGCGCCGCAGTTCAAGCACACCGCCGACGGCGACACCGCCGAGGCGATCCTGCGCAAGTGTGTGCACTGCGGCTTCTGCACCGCCACCTGCCCGACCTATCAGCTGCTCGGCGACGAGCTCGACGGCCCGCGCGGGCGCATCTACCTGATCAAGCAGGTGCTCGAAGGCGCCGAGGTCACGCGCAGCACGCAGCTGCACCTCGACCGCTGCCTGACCTGCCGCAACTGCGAGAGCACCTGCCCGTCGGGCGTCGAGTACGGGCACCTGGTGGACATCGGGCGCAAGCTGGTCGAGCAGCGCGTCGAGCGTCCGGTGCGCGAGAAGGCGGTGCGCTGGCTGCTGAAGGAAGGGCTGACCTCGCCGCTGTTCGGCCCGGCGATGAAGCTGGGGCAGAGCGTGCGCCCGCTGCTGCCCGCGTCGCTGAAGAACAAGGTGCCGGCACCGGCCGGCAAGCGCAGCAAACAATGGCCGACGCGCGAACACCCGCGCAAGGTGCTGATGCTGATGGGTTGTGTGCAGCCGGCGATGATGCCCAACATCAACAGCGCCACCGCGCGCGTGCTCGACGCCGTCGGCATCCAGACGCTGGTCGCCGACGAGGCCGGCTGCTGCGGCGCGATCCGCACGCACCTGAACGATCACGCCGGCGGGCTGGCCGACATGCGGCGCAACATCGACGCCTGGTGGCCGCTGGTCGAAGGGCTGACCTCGGCGGGCAAGGTCGAGGCCATCGTCATGAACGCCTCGGGCTGCGGTGTCACGGTAAAGGACTACGGCCACGCGCTGGCCCACGATGCCGAGTACGCCGAGCGCGCCGCGCGCATCGGCGCGCTGACGCGCGACCTGAGCGAGCTGCTGCCGGAGATGGTGGCGCCGCTGCGCGCCCGGCTGTCGTCGAAGCCGAAGCCGTCGCTGGCCTTCCACCCGCCGTGCACGCTGCAGCACGGCCAGCAGCTGCGCGGCACCGTCGAGGCGCAGCTGGGCGAACTCGGCTTCGTGGTGCAGATCGCCGGCGCCGAAAGCCACCTGTGCTGCGGCTCGGCCGGCACCTACTCGGTCACGCAGCCCGAGCTGGCCTACCAGCTGCGCGACCGCAAGCTCGAGCACCTGGCGCCGCTGCAGGCGCAGGTCATCGTCTCGGCCAACATCGGCTGCATCCAGCACCTGCAAAGCGGCACGCCGACACCGGTGCGGCATTGGGTGGAAGTGCTCGACGAAGCCCTGGCCTGACGGGCACAGGCACCCCGCAGCGCGGCGATGGCGCCACCGATCATCCAGTTCGGCACCAGCCGCTTCCTGCTGGCGCATGCGGCGCTGTTCGTCTCGCAGGCGCTGGAAAGCGGCGACGAGGGCCAGGCCCTGGGTGGCATCTGCGTGGTGCAGACCACGCACAACCCGGCCAGTGCGGCACGCATCGCGGCGCTGGCCGATGCCAACGGCTACCCGGTGCGCGTGCGCGGCGTGCAGCACGGCGTGGTCATCGACCAGACCCTCACCGGCCGTGCCGTTCGCGCAGCGCTGGTGGCCGATGCGCACTGGCCGCAGCTGCTGCATGCCGTGACACACGATGCCCGTGTGCTGGTGTCCAACACCGCCGACCGCGGCTACCAGCTCGACCCGGCCGACAGCGCCGCACTGCTGCAGGGCCCGCCCCGCGCGGCCCGCAGCTTCCCGGCCAAGCTGCTGCTGTTGCTGCACCGGCGCTGGTCGCTGCGCCCCGAGGCCGAGCTGTCGATCTTTCCCTGCGAACTGATCGAACGCAACGGCGACACGCTGCGCGATCTGCTCGCCGGGCTGGCGACGTCCTGGTCGATGCCGGCGGACTTCGTGGCCTGGTTGCGCGCGCATGTGGTGTGGGCCAATTCGCTCGTCGACCGCATCGTTTCCGCACCCATCGAGCCGGTCGGGGCGGTGGCCGAGCCGTATGCGCTGTGGGCCATCGAATCCCAGCCGCGCCTGCTGCTGCCGTGCCGGCATCGCTCGATCGTGCTCACCGACGATCTGGCCCGTTTCGCCCGCCTGAAGCTGTTCTTGCTCAACGGCGGCCACAGCTTCCTGGCCGAGCGTTGGTTGCGCGACGCGCGGGCGGCCGACGAGACGGTGTGGCAGGCCATGAACGACGCGCCGCTGCGTGCCGAACTCGAGGCGTTGTGGCGCGACGAGATGCTGCCGGTGTTCGACGCGCTGGACATGCACGCCGCCGCGCGCGACTACCTGGTCGAACTGCGCGAGCGGCTGCTCAACCCCTTCCTCGAGCATCGGCTGAGCGAGATCGCGCACAACCATGCGCAGAAAAAACAACGCCGCTTCGCACCGTTGCTGGCACTGGCGCAGCAGGCCGGGCTGGACCTGCCCCAGGTGCGGCTGCGCGCCGCGTTGGCCAGCGACGACTGAAGCGCTGCTTCAGGGTTCAGGGTCTAGCCGCGTTGACACGCGGCGAACGGTCACCACAGAATGCGGCGCTCCACCAACCTGCGCAGAACAAACGGGCGGCAACGACCCGGTGTGCGGTGGATTCGCTCAACCCGTGGAGACAAGTTCATGCACACAACCCCTTCAATCGCACGGCGCGCGCTGCTGGTCCTCGGGCTGTGCGCCGCGGGCCTGGCCCAGGCGCAAGCGCCGATCACGCTGCACGGCGCGGTGCAGTTCAACGACGAGCATGCCTTCAACAAGTCGCTGTTGAAGTTCGAAGAGTTGGTCAAGCAGTACTACGGCAAGCCGATCAACTTCGTGCTGCACCGAAACAGCGAACTCGGGCTCGAGAAGGACTACTTCGCCTACATGAACCAGGGCGTGTCGGTCGACTACGCGATCGTCTCGCCGGCGCACATGTCGACCTTCTCGAAGGCCGCGCCGTTCATCGATGCGCCGTTCCTGTTCCGCGACATCGATCACTGGAACAAGGTGCTCGACGCCGACACGCTCAAACCGGTGGCCGATGAGGTCGCGGCCAAGGCCGACGTGATGTTGATCGGCTATGCCGGCGGCGGCACGCGCAACATCTTCGCCAACAAGCCGGTGGCCAACATGGCCGACATGAAGGGCCTGAAGGTGCGGGTGCAGGGCGCGCCGATCTGGAGCAGGACCTTCGCCGCGGCTGGCATGTCGCCCACCGTCATCGCCTACAACGAGGTCTACAACGCGATCCAGAACGGCGTCATCGCCGCCGGCGAGAACGAGGCCGCCGGGGTCGAGCAGATGAAGTTCTTCGAAGTCGGCCCCAACCTGGCGTTGACCAAACACGCGATCACGATCCGGCCGATCGCGTTTTCAGGCAAGACCTTCAAGAAGCTGCCGCCCGATCTGCAGGCCGCCATCCTGAAGGCCGGCAAGGAAGCCGGCGTCTACGGCCGGCAGATCGAATCGCGTGAAGACCAGGCCAAGCTGGACGCGCTGCAGAAGGCCGGCAAGCTCAAGCAGATTCCCTTCACCGACCACGCGGCGATGAAGAAGGCGGTCGACCCGGTGATGGCCGACTACGCCAAGGAAATCGGCGCCGAAGAGATCTACAAGAAGATCAACTCGATGTGAGAGAGCCCGTCCCGGCCGGCGCAAGGCCCTCCTGCGCCGGCTTTTTCATGCCTGCCCCATGCAACGTCTGATCGATCTGTACTACCGGCTGCTGACCGGCCTGCTGGTGGCCAGCGTGGCCATCCTGATCGTGCCGGTGAGCCTGCAGATCTTCTCGCGCTACACCGCGCTGATCCCGAGCTACATCTGGACCGAGGAGATGGCGCGCTTCTTCTTCATCTGGATGATCATGCTCGGCGCGATGATCGGCATCCGCGACGGCTCGCACTTCGACATCGACCTGTGGCCGACGCTGCCGCCGCGCCTGGATGCGCTGCTCAAGCTGTGCGCCCAGGTCGGCGTGCTGGTCTTCGCTTGCGTCTTCGTCTGGTACGGCATCCAGTTCGTGCAGTTCGGCTGGAACCAGAGTTCGGAGCTGGCCGAGCTGCCGATGGGATGGATCTTCGCCGCCTGGCCGCTGACCGGCGTGACCTGGCTGATCTTTCTCGCCCCGCAACTGCGCGACAACCTGCGCGTGCTGGTGCACGGCCGCGCTGCGGAGCCTCGGTGAGCGGGGCGCTGCTCACGCCGGGCGTCGCCGCGGCGATCCTGTTCAGCCTGTTCTTCGGCATGCTGGCGCTGCGCGTGCCGGTGGCCTTCGCGCTCGGCCTGGCCTGCCTGCCGGTGATGGCGATCGAGCCGCGGCTGTCGCCGATGATCGTCTTCAACGAGACCTTCAAGGCCTACAACTCGTTCATCCTGCTGGCGGTGCCGTTTTTCCTGCTCACCGCGAACCTGATGAACGTCGGCGGCATCACGCAGCGCCTGCTGCGGCTGTCGCGTGACCTGGTCGGCCACATGCCGGGCGGGCTGGCCCAGTGCAACGTGGTGCTGTCGTTCTTCTTCGCCGGCATCTCGGGCTCGTCGACGGCCGACGCCGCCAGCCAGGGCAAGATCTTCATCCCGGCGCAGGTGAAGGAGGGCTACGACCTGTCCTTCGCGGTGGCCATCACGGCCGTGTCGTCGGTGCTGGCGGTGGTCATCCCGCCGTCGATCCTGATGATCGTCTGGGGCGGCACGATGAGCGTGTCGATCGGCGCGCTGTTCCTCGCCGGCGTGGTGCCCGGCATCCTGCTGGCGGTGGTGCAGATGGGCACCGTGCACGTGTATTCGAAGATCCGCGGCTACCCGACTTCGGCACGTTCGACGCTGAGGGAACTGGTGGCGGCCGTGTTCGTCGCGCTGCCGGCGCTGATGACGCCGCTGATCATCATCGGCGGCAAGATCTTCGGCTGGTTCACCGCCACCGAGTCGGCCGCGATCGCGGTGTTGTACGCCGGTGCGCTGTCCACGCTGGTGTACCGCGAGATGGGCCTGAAGGGGCTGTACGACGCCCTGCGTGAAACCGGCCGCTTCTCGGGCGTGGCGCTGTTCTGCGTCGGCACCGCCAGCGTGTTCGGGTGGCTGCTGGCCTACTACCAGATCCCGAAGATCCTGCTGCAGAACGTCGCCAGCTGGGAGATGGGATTGATTGCCACCGGCTTCTTCGTCGCCGCGGTGTTCCTGGTCGTGGGCTGCTTCCTCGACGCGATCCCGGCGATCATCATCGTCGGCACGATCCTGGAGCCGATGACCAAGTCCGCCGGCATGGACGGCGTGCACTTCGCGATGGTCGGCATCGTCGCGCTGGCCTTCGGGCTGGTCACGCCACCTTACGGGCTGTGCCTGATGATTTCCTGCGCCATCGCCAAGGTCAAGCTGGCGTATGTGCTGAAGGACGTGTGCATCATGCTGTTGCCGATGCTGGGCGTTCTGGCATTGACCATCATGTTGCCGCAGATCGTGCTGTTCTTGCCCAGCCTGATCTCGCCGGAGTTCCTGAAGTAGCGCACCGGCGTGCTGACGCCGGCGCCACGGCGCCCTAACGGTTTGCCCTGATGGCGCCGCCTGCCGAGTGTGCCGATACTCGGCGGCTACCCGCCTGGCGCGGCGCGGCACGCTGCGTCGTGTCCCGGGTGACCTCCGACCCGCCCCCTTCCAGGAACCGTGTGCATGGCCAGTGTGACGATCCAGCAAGTCAAGAAGAACTTCGGCGAAACCGCGGTGCTGCACGGGGTGAGCATCGACATCGCCGACGGCTCGTTCACCGTGCTGGTCGGTCCATCGGGCTGCGGCAAGTCGACGTTGTTGCGCATGATCGCCGGGCTCGAGCAGATCAGCGACGGCGAGATCCGCATCGGCGACAGGCGCGTCAACGACGTGCCGCCGAAGCAGCGCGACATCGCGATGGTGTTCCAGAACTACGCGCTGTACCCGCACATGACGGTGCGCGAGAACATGGCCTTCTCGCTGAAGCTGGCCAAACAAAGCGCGTCGGACATCGAGAGCAAGGTCGCACGCGCCGCCGAGATCCTGGCGCTGAGCCCGCTGCTCGAGCGTTACCCGCGCCAGCTCTCCGGCGGCCAGCGCCAGCGTGTGGCGATGGGCCGCGCGATCGTGCGCGACCCGCAGGTGTTCCTGTTCGACGAGCCGCTGTCCAACCTCGACGCCAAGCTGCGCGTGGCGATGCGCAGCGAGATCAAGGAACTGCACCATGCGGCTGCAGACCACCTCGGTCTATGTCACGCACGACCAGATCGAGGCGATGACGATGGGCGACAACATCGTCGTCATGCGCGACGGCCGCATCGAACAGACCGGCAGTCCGCTCGACCTGTACGACCGCCCGGCGAACCAGTTCGTCGCCGGCTTCATCGGCTCGCCGGCGATGAACTTCCTGCCCGGCAAGCTCACGCGCAGCGGCGGCGTCGCGCGCGTCGACCTGGACGACGGCACGCGCCTGCGATGCGCCGCGGGCAGCGCCGGCAGCGACGGCCAGCCGGTGATCCTGGGCACCCGTCCCGAGCACCTGACGCTGGTCGACAGCGGCGGCATCCCGGCGCGCGTGGTGGTGATGGAGCCCACCGGCATGGACACCTTCGTGGCCTGCCGGCACGAGGGCGTCGAGTTCTCGGCCGTGTTTCGCGAACGCCACGACTTCGCCCCCGGCAGCACCATCCACCTGATGCCCGATCTGCAGCGCGCCCATCTGTTCGACGCCGGCAACGGCCAACGCCTGAGCGCCTGAGCTTTCCCCCCGCACGTCACAAACCGAAGGAGACCCGCATGACCGAGTTCAACCGCCGCAAGTTCCTCGAAGGATCGGCCGGCATCGCCGCCACCACCACGGTCGCCGGCAGCGCCACGCTGTTCGCGCCGCTGCTGCAGGCGCAGACGCTGAACCTGAAGCCCGAGAAGGACGCCAAGCTGCGCGTGCTGCGCTGGAGCCGCTTCGTGCAGGGCGACATCGACGCCTACATGGTCAACGTCAAGAAGTTCACCGACAAGACCGGCATCGAGGTGCGCGTCGACAACGAAGGCTGGGAAGACGTGCGGCCGAAGGCGGCGGTGGCGGCCAACACCGGCGCCGGCGCCGACATCATCCTGTCGACCAACGACGACGCCAACCTGTACCCGGACAAGCTGCTCGACGTCACCGACGTCGCCGACTACCTGGGCAAGAAGTACGGCCCGCTGGTATGCCGCCGGCCAGGCCTTCCTGCGCCCCGACGGCAAGAAGTGGATCGGCATCCCGCTGGGCTCGGCCGGCTCGATGATCGTCTACCGCGAGAGCATGATCAAAGCCGCCGGCTTCGACAGCTTCCCGAAGGACACCGACAACTTCCTGAAGCTGTTGAAGGCCTTGAAGGAAAAGGGCACGCCCGGCGGCTTCGCGCTCGGCAACGCCACCGGCGACGGCCTGTGGTGCAACTGGCTGATCTGGGCCTTCGGCGGCCAGCTGGTCGATGCCAGCGGCAAGGTGGTCATCGACAGCCCCGAGACGCTGAAGGCGCTCGAATACGGCAAGGAGATGTACGCCACCTTCATTCCGGGCACCCTGTCGTGGCTCGACCCGAACAACAACAAGGCCTTCCTCGACGGCCAGATCTCGGTCACCAACAACGGCATCTCGATCTACTACGCGGCGAAGAACTCGCAGGATCCGAAGATCAAGGAAATGGCGGCCGACATCCAGCACGCGTCGTTCCCGGTCGGGCCGGTGGGCGTGCCGACCGAGTCGCACCTGTTCTTCAACCAGATGGTCATGAAGTACACCAAGTACCCGAACGCGGCGAAGGCGTTCCTGCAGTTCATGATGGAGAAGGAGCAGTACGAAGCCTGGTTGTCGGGCGCGGCGGGTTACATCGCACCGCCGCTGGAGGCCTACGCCAAGGCGCCGATCTGGACCGCCGACCCGAAGAACGAGCCGTATCGCGACGCGGTGAAGAACCTGCGTCCGGCCGGCTACGCCGGCAAGCTGGGTTATGCCTCGGCCGGTGCCGCAGCCGACTTCATCGTCGTCAACATGGTCGCCGAGGCGATCAGCGGGTCGAAGATCGCCGAAGGAAGCGATGGAGCGCGCCCAGAAGCGCGCCGAGCGCTACTACAAGGTCTGATGACCTTCGCCGCGGGTGCGCCTCGGGTGCACCCGCCAAGTCCCGCCCTACCCGGGCCGACCGCTGGCTGCATGGCCGCGGTCCCATGCGTCTGAAGGGTCCCGTCGGTGCTCGAGAAACTGCAGAACAGCCGCAACGCGCTGGGCATCATCTTCATGTTGCCGGCCGCGGTGCTGTTGTTGTTGTTCCTGACCTATCCGCTCGGACTGGGCGTGTGGCTGGGCTTCACCGACGCCAAGGTCGGACGGCCGGGCGAATGGATCGGGCTGGAGAACTACATCTATCTGGCCGGCGACAGCGTGACGCAGCTGGCGCTGTTCAACACGCTTTTCTACACCACCATCGCCAGCGTGCTGAAGTTCTTCCTCGGCCTGTGGCTGGCGCTGCTGCTGAACAAGAACCTGCGCTTCAAGACCTTCTTCCGCGCCGTCATCCTGCTGCCCTACATCGTGCCGACCGCGCTGTCGGCGATCGCCTTCTGGTGGCTTTTCGACGCGCAGTTCTCGATCATCAGTTGGGTGCTGGTGAAGATGGGGCTTATCGACCAGTACATCGACTTCCTCGGCGAGCCGTGGAACGCGCGCTTCTCGGTCATCGCTGCGAACGTGTGGCGTGGTGTGCCCTTCGTCGCCATCACCTTGCTGGCCGGGCTGCAGACCATTTCGCCGTCGTACTACGAGGCCTCGGCGATCGACGGCGCCACGCCTTGGCAGCAGTTCCGCCATGTCACCATGCCGCTGCTGACACCGATCATTGCCGTCGTGATGACCTTCTCGGTGCTGTTCACCTTCACCGATTTCCAGCTGATCTACGTCATCACGCGCGGCGGTCCGCTGAACGCCACCCACCTGATGGCGACGCTGTCGTTCCAGCGCGCCATCTCCGGCGGCGCGCTCGGTGAGGGCGCGGCGATCTCGATCGCGATGGTGCCGTTCCTGTTGGCGGCCATCATGTTCAGCTACTTCGGGCTGCAGCGCAGAGCCTGGCAACAAGGCGGGGCCGACAAATGAGCAGCGTCAAGGTCGACGCGGTCGGCATGGATTTCCTCGATTCCAGGCGGCGCAAGCTGGTCACCGGGTACCTGCCGCTGGCGGTGTTCCTGTTCGTGCTGCTGTTCCCGTTCTACTGGATGGCGGTGACCACGTTCAAGCCGAACAACGAGCTGCTGTCCAGCGAAGGCAACCCCTTCTGGGTCATCGCGCCGACGCTCGACCACGTCAAGCACCTGCTGTTCGACACCGCCTATCCGCAGTGGATGTGGAATACGGTGCTGGTGTCGGTGGTCGCTACCTTCTTTTCGCTGGTGGCGTCGGTGTTTGCCGCCTACGCGATCGAGCGGCTGCGCTTTTCAGGTGCCAAGCACACCGGGCTGGCGATCTTCCTGGCCTACCTGGTGCCGCCGTCGATCCTGTTCATCCCGCTGGCCTCGGTGGTCTTCCAGCTGGGCCTGTTCGACACCCGGCTGGCGCTGATCCTCACCTACCCGACCTTCCTGATCCCGTTCTGCACCTGGCTGCTGATGGGCTACTTCCGCACCATCCCGTTCGAACTGGAAGAGTGCGCGCTGATCGACGGCGCCAACCGCTGGCAGATCCTGATCGAAGATCGTGCTGCCGCTGGCGGTGCCGGGGTTGATCTCGGCCGGCATCTTCGCCTTCACCTTGTCGTGGAACGAGTTCATCTACGCGCTGACCTTCGTCTCGTCCAGCGAGATCAAGACCTTGCCGATCGGCGTCGTCACCGAGCTGGTCGAAGGCGACGTCTACCACTGGGGTCCGCTGATGGCCGGCGCGCTGTTCGGCTCGCTGCCGGTGGCGATCGTGTACTCGTTCTTCGTCGAGTACTACGTCTCGGGCATGACCGGGTCGGTGAAGGAATAAAGCAGCGCTACATCGCGGCGGTGCCGAAGCTGGTCGCCAGCAGGTCGCGGGCGGCCGCCGTGGTGTCGCTTTCGAGCACCGTGATGCGCCACAGCGTGCGCGCGTCGCCGGGGTCGATCAGCGTCGCCGCATGCAGCAGCGAAGCGTTGTCCCAGATCACCACGTCGCCGACACCGTAGGCCAGCCGGTACTGGTACTTCGGCTGCGTGGCGTGCCGCGCCAGCTCGTCGAGCAGGTCGCGCGCCTCGTCGTCGGGCCAGCCGACGATGCCGAAGGAGCTGCCGGACACCGCATACAGCGCCTTGCGCCCGGTCACCGGATGCGGCCGCGCGAGGCGGTGCGTGACCAGCGGCATCTTCGCCTGCTGCTCGCTCGACAACGGCGAGGCCACCGTGCGGCTGCGCTGGTCCAGGTCGTTGCGGTTGCCGTAGTGGTGGATGGCCAGCAGCGGCTCGATGCGCGCCTTCATCGCCGCTGGCAATTCGTCGTAGGCGGCCTGCTGGTTGGCGAACAGCGTGTCGCCGCCGACCTTGGGCACGGTGATCGAATACAGCGTCGTCGCGCGCGCCGGCACCTGCAGGTACGAGTAGTCGGTGTGGAAATACGAGCCCGCGTCCTGCAAGCCGGTCGGCCGCCCGTCCTTCTTCACGTTCGACAGGATCAGGATGTTGGCGTCTGCCGGGTGGTGGAACTGGTCGATGACATGCGGCTGCGGCGGGCCCAGGCGCGACGCGAAGGCGACGAACTGCGACGGTGTCAGCGACTGCGCGCGCAGCACCAGCACCTGTGCGGCATAGAAGGCGCGCTCGATGTCGGCGAAGGTTTCGTCCGACAGCGCGGCGAGGTCGACGTCGTGGCTCTCCTGCCCGAAGCCCGGGCACAACGGCTGCAGATCGATCATGCGCGGCTCCGCTTCGAGAACAGGGTCAGAAGAAGGTGTTGGGCCGCAGGAAGAAGCCCAGCAGCAGCGCGCCGTTCGGCGCGTGGGCGACATGCCGGCTGCCGGCCGGGCGCCAGACGAAGCTGCCGGCGCGCGCTTCGCCTTCGTCGTCGACCAGGCTGCCTTCGAGCACCCAGGTCTGTTCGATGTCGACATGCATGTGATCGGTGAGCACCGCGCCCGGCGCCATGCGCGTCAGCACCGTCTGCAGCCCGGTGTCCTTGTTCTCCATCAGCATCTTGGTCTCGATGCCGGGAAAACGGGTCGGCTGCCAGGGCAGGGCATCCACATCCACGTAGCGCGAGGCCAACGGCGCGAGCGCGGCGTGTCGGTCGAGCAAATCGGGCGTCAGGCAGGCCATCGATCGATCCCCTGGTGTGAAAGGCAGTCCCAGCGCAACTCTACGCCGTGTGCACCACCACCGGTTGCGGCCGCACCCGCAGCGCCCACAGCACGCCGGCCACCAGCAGCGCGATGCCGGCCAGCGTGCTCGCGGCCGGCGCATCGCCGCGCAGCACGAAGGCATAGGCCAGCGCCGACAGCGTCTCGAAGACGATCAACTGCCCGACCAGCGTCGTCGGCAGCCGCTGGCTGGCCTCGTTCCAGCACAGCGTGCCCAGCCACGAGGCGAGCAGGCCGATGACCAGCATCAGGCCGATGAACTCGGCCGGCCGCGGACCGAAGGGCATCGGGAAGACATCGCCGCTGACCGACGTCCAGCCCCAGAACAGCGCGTAGCCGAGCAGCGCCAGCGGCAAGGTGGCGATGCCCTGCGCCGTCGCCCAGGTGCC
The DNA here is from genome assembly GCA_963756415.1 of uncultured beta proteobacterium. Taxonomy (GTDB): domain Bacteria; phylum Pseudomonadota; class Gammaproteobacteria; order Burkholderiales; family Burkholderiaceae_C; genus Rubrivivax. Next base: position 322,322 of record CAVWNT010000015.1, on the reverse strand, counting down.
GGGCGAGCGGCCCGGATGGTGGCGCAGCCAGTCGGCGTTGCGCAGCGGGTACCAGGTCCAGCAGGCGACCGCACCGACCGCCAGCAGCGCGCCCACCAGATGAGCGCTGGCATCGGCACCGGCGGCAGCGCGCAACAGGCCGAGCTCGTCATGGTTGACGAGCGCGATGCCGGTGCCGATCAGCAGCAGCGACGGCAGCAGCCGCAGCCACGGCAGCCGCCCGTCGCGCTGTGCATCGCGCAGGTTCGAGGTGATGGCGATGACCACCGGCAAGGTGCCGATGATCATCGTCGGCAGCGGCGCGCCGGCGCGCTGGATCGCGCTGGCCAGGAACAGGTAGTAGACGATGTTGCCGACCAGCGCCAGCTTGCCGGCCTCGAGCCAGTCGGCGCGGGTCAGCTTCGCCAGCCGCGCGCGATCGAGCCAGGCCAGCGGCAGCGCGATCAGCCCGAAGGCCAGATAGCGGCCGAAGGACTGCAGCGCCGCCGGGTAGTCCGGCAACAGCAGCGGCGCGATGAACACCAGCCCCCACATCAGGCCGGCGGCCAACGCGAACAGGGTGCCGATCCACATGCTTCGATACAGTTCCGGGTTGTGTCGTTGGCGGTCGCGGACGGGCGGCACGGGTCGAGAGACACACAACCCGAAGCGGGAAGGACGCGCGATGCACCACGAGCCGTTGACGAAGGGACCGCGCGGCTGCGGATGCGCATTGTGGCGGCGCGCGCTGGCGTGGCTGATGCTGCTGTGCGCGGCACAGGCCGCGGCGCAGGACCCGGCCACGCCGACACAACGCCTGCACGCGCTGTTCGAGTCCACCTGGCAGGCCGACATGCAGGCCTATCCGGAGTGGGCCACCTTCGTCGGTGACCACCGCCATGGCGATCGGCTCACCGATGAATCGCCCGAGGCGAGGGCGCAGCGCGAGGCGTTCGAGGTGCAGACGCTGCAGCAGGCGCAGGCGATCGCGCGCGATGCGCTGTCTGCGCCAGACCGCGTCTCGCTCGACCTGTTCATGCACAACCTGCAAGAACGCATCCGCGAGCACTCGTTTCCGGGCTTCGCGAGCATGAGCCTGGGCGCGCTCGGCGGCTTCCACACGGACTTCGCCGAACTGCTGTTGGCCAGCCCGGTGAATGACACGGCGCAGGTCGAGGCGCTGTTGCGGCGCATGGCCGCCTATCCGCAGCGGGTGGACCAGGAGATCGCCAAGCTGCGCCAGGGCATCGCGCTGGGTTGGGTGCCGCCGCGCAAGGTGCTCGAACGCGTGCTGGCACAACTGGATGCACAACTGGCCGAGGCCGCCGACGAAGGCCCGTACTTCGAGCCGTTCACGCGCCTGCCGACCAGCCTGCCGGCTGGCGAGCGCGAGCGGCTGCGCGACCGCGGCCGCGTTGCCATCGACGCCGCGGTGCTGCCGGCACAACGCCGATTGCGCAACTTCGTGGCCGACGAGTACCTGACCGCGGCACCGGCCCACGGTGCGTTGCTGCGCTACCCGCAGGGCGCCGAGGTCTACGCCTGGCGGGTGCAGGTGCACACCACCACCGACATGAGCCCGGCGCAGGTGCATGCGCTCGGGCAGAAGCAGGTGCAGCGGCTGCGCGGCGAGATGGAGGCGGTCATCCGCGAGCTGCAGTTCGACGGCGATTTCGACGCCTTCGTGAAGTTCGCCACCACCGATGCGCGCTTCTTCCACACCAGCTCCGATGCCTTCATCGCCGCCTACCGCGACATCGCCAAGCGCATCGACCCCGAACTGCCCAAGCTGTTCGCGCAGTTGCCGCGCGCACCGTACGGGGTGCGCGCGATGCCTGCGCATTTCGACGCCGATCGTTCCGAGTACTACAACGGGCCGGCGCAGGACGGCTCGCGCCCCGGCTGGTTCATGGCCAACGCCAAGGCCTGGAACAAGCGGCCGATCTGGGAAATGGAAAGCGTGACGGCACACGAAACCGTGCCCGGCCACCACTTGCAACAGGCACGCGCGATCGAACTCGGCGACATGCCGAAGTTCCGCCGCGACGCCTTCTACACCGCATTCGTCGAAGGCTGGGCGCTGTATGCCGAAACGCTTGGGCCCCAGCTCGGCCTGTACAAGGATCCTTACAGCCGCTTCGGTTATCTGCGCTACCAGGCGTTGCGCGCGGTGCGGCTGGTGGTCGACACCGGCATCCACTGCACTCGGCTGGAGCCGCCAGCAGGCCATCGACTACATGCTCGCAAGCACCGGCTTCGACGAGGGTTTCGTCTCCGGCGAGGTCGACCGCTACACCTCGTGGCCGGGCCAGGCGCTGGCCTACATGGTCGGCCAGCTGAAGATCGAGGCACTGCGCGATCGCGCCATGGCGCAACTGGGGCCGCGCTTCGACCTGCGCCAGTTCCACATGGTGCTGCTCGACCAGGGCGCGGTGCCGTTGTCGGTGCTCGAGCGCGCGGTGGATGACTGGATCGCCGCGCAGCCGGCCGTGCGGTAGCCGCCACCACGATGCAGAACTTCTGGCCCTCGTGCGGCTTCGATCGCCTGCAGCGCAATGCAGGCGGCTGGCTGGTTCCCGGCGAAGGCTGGTGGCGGCTGGCGCTCGAACTGCCGCAGTTGCAGCTGGTCGAAGAATCGTGTGTGCATGAACGCGCGCTGCACGCGGCGCTGCTCGAAGCGCCGATGCGCCCGGTGGCGGCGCACACGCTCGCGGCGCTGGCCGATGCGGATGCCGCCGACAACTACCGGCTGCTGCTGCGCTTTCGCGACGCCGTGCTCGCCGCCGGCACGCTCGAAGCCTGGTACCTGGCGCTGATGCGCAGCGGCCGCGTGGACATCCCGCCGATGTTCATCGACTGGGTGGTGCAGGCCATCGTGCGCAACCTGCTCGACGATTGTTCGGATGCCTTCGAGGCGCGCGCGGCCGAGATGCTCTTTCGCCCGCAGCGCATCAGCCACCACGACGCGGCCTTGCTCGCCGGCGATGCGCAGGTGCTCGACCTGTTGAACCGCGACGCCGGCCTGGGCGAGATCGGCCGCTTGTTGAGCGAATTCGGCGCGCCGTTGCGCAGCGTGCAGATGCGTGTGCTGAGTACCGACAACGCCGCCGACTACTGGGCCAGCGACACGCGCCACGATTTCCTGCTCGACCTGAGCCTGCAGAGCAGCCGCGATCTGGGCCATGGCATCGAGTTCACAGCTCGGCCGCGCGCGCTCGGGCCTGAAGGCGCTGGCGCGGGTGCTCGAGAAGTGGGTCGCCCACCTGCTGGGGGTGGTGGTGCACATCGAGCCGGTGCCGCGCATCGACGATCCCGCCTGGCGCTGGCACGTCGGGCTGGATGTGCAGGCCAGCGCGCTGCTCGACGATCTGTACCGCGAGCGCGAGGTCGATGCGCAGCGGCTGGCGCGGTTGCTCGGGCTGTTCCGGTTGGTGTTCGACGACCCCGGCGAGATGCGCGCCGACATCGCCGGCAAACCGGTGTACCTGGCGCTGGCGATGGGCGAGGACAAGCTGCTGCGGCTGAAGCCGCAGAACCTGCTGCTCAACCTGCCGCTGGCCGCGTCGAGCTGATCGCCATCTCGGGTAGATTGCGTCAACCAGCCGCAGCCCGCGGCAGCGAAAGACCAACATGGGCCACATCCTCGCGCTCGACCAGGGCACCTCGAGTTCGCGCAGCATCGTCTTCGACGATCGCGGGCGCATCGTGTCGATGGCGCAGCGCGAGTTGACCCAGCACTTCCCGCAGCCCGGCTGGGTGGAGCACGACGCCAACGAGATCTGGGCCGGCCAGCTGGCCACCGCGCGCGAGGCGCTGGCGAAGGCGAAGCTGAAGGCCGGCGACATCGCCGCCATCGGCATCACCAACCAGCGCGAGACGACGATGCTGTGGAACCGCCGCACCGGCGAGCCGGTGCACCGCGCCATCGTCTGGCAGGACCGGCGCGGCGAGCCGCTGTGCGCGCAGCTGCGCGAGCAGGGCCACGGCGCCGATGATCCAGCGCTCGACCGGGCTGCGCATCGATGCCTACTTCTCGGCCACCAAGCTGCGCTGGCTGCTCGACCATGTGCACGGCGCGCACATCGCGGCGGCCAAGGGCGAACTGGCCTTCGGCACCATCGACAGCTGGCTGCTGTGGAAGCTGACCGGCGGCGCGGTGCATGCCACCGACGTCAGCAACGCCTCGCGCACGATGCTGTTCGACATCCGCCACAACGTGTGGGATCACGAGCTGCTGAAGCTGCTGCACATTCCCGACAGCGTGCTGCCGCAGGTGCTGCCGTCGGGGCATGTCTTCGGCCACAGCAATGCCGAGCTGCTGGGTGCGTCGCTGCCGATCGCCGGCATCGCCGGTGACCAGCAGGCGGCGCTGTTCGGCCAGGCCTGCCACAGCCCCGGCCAGGCCAAGAACACCTACGGCACCGGCTGCTTCGTGCTGATGCACACCGGCGCTGCCTTCCACGATTCGCACAACGGCCTGCTCACCACCAGCGCGGCGCAGACCAGCGCGACCACGCAGTACGCCTTCGAAGGCAGCGTGTTCATCGGCGGCGCGGTGGTGCAGTGGCTGCGCGACGGGCTCAAGGCCATCGAGAGCAGCGCCCATGTGCAGGCGCTGGCCGAAAGCGTGCCCGACGCCGGCGGCGTGGTCTTCGTGCCGGCCTTCACCGGCCTGGGCGCGCCGTACTGGCACAGCCACGCGCGCGGCAGCATCGTCGGCCTGAGCCGCGGCAGCACGGTGGCGCACATCGCGCGCGCCGCGCTGGAAAGCATCGCCTTCCAGAGCGCGGCGGTGCTGCAGGCGATGAGCCGCGACGCGGTCGCTGCCGGCGGCGAAGCACTGGCGGAACTGCGCGTCGACGGCGGCGCCTGCGCCAACGACCTGCTGATGCAGTTCCAGGCCGATCTGCTCGGCATCCCGGTGCTGCGACCGCAGGTCATCGAGACCACCGCGCTGGGCGCGGCCTATCTGGCCGGCCTGTCGGTGGGGGTGTACAAGAACCTGGATGAGATCAGCGCGCAGTGGCAGCTGCAGCGGCGGTTCGAGCCGACGATGGCACGCGAGCGTGCCGCCGAGCTGATGGCCGAATGGGAACGCGCGGTGCGCCAGGCGGTGGCGACCTGACGGGCAAAGCCCGGCCGCGCCCGGGTTGCACCGCTACTCCATGAACCAGCCGTGACTGACCACCAGTGACTGCCCGGTCAGCGCGTTGCTCCTGAACGCGGCGAAGAACACGGCCGCTTCGGCGACATCCTCGACGGTGGTGAACTCGCCGTCGACGGTGTCCTTCAGCATGATGGTCTTGATGACCTCTTCCTCGCTGATGCCGAACTGCTTGGCCTGCTCGGGAATCTGCCTGTCGACCAGCGGCGTGCGCACGAAGCCGGGGCAGATGACGTTGGCGCTGATGCGGTGCTTGCCGCCTTCCTTGGCCACCGTGCGCGCCAGCCCCAGCAGGCCGTGCTTGGCGGTGACGTAGGGCGCCTTCAGCGCCGAGGCCAGCTTCGAATGCACCGAGCCCATGTAGATGATGCTGCCGCCGTTGGCCGCCCTCATGTGCGGCAGGCAGGCGCGCGTGGTCAGGAAGGCGCCGTCGAGGTGGATGGCGAGCATCTTCTTCCACTCGGCAAAGGTGAACTCCTCCACCGGGTGCACGATCTGGATGCCGGCGTTGCTGACCAGCACGTCGACGCCGCCGAAGTGCTCGACCACCGCAGCCACGCCGTCGTCGACGGCCGTCTCGTCGGTCACGTCCATCGCCACACCGAGCGCCTGCCCGCCGGCTTGCTGGATCAGCGCCGCGGTGGCGTTGGCCGCATCGAGATTCAGGTCGGCGATCGCCACCTTGGCACCTTCGCGCGCATAGCGCAGTGCGATTTCCTTGCCGATGCCGCTGGCCGCGCCGGTGACGATGGCCGTCTTGCCTTGCAGTTTCATGATTGCTCCTGGGAAAAAGAGGCTCAGCGCGCCTATCCGCGCGTCAAGTCGAACACCTGCACACCCTCGTGACATTCGGTGGCCTTCGACCAGTCGACATGCGCCACGCTGCGGCGCACGTCGTCCAGCCCGGCGGCCCACAGCTGGTTGACGGTGGCACGCGAGAACTCGTAGTCCTTGACGCTGCTCGAGCGCGTGTCGTGGCGGTTGATCAGCTGCACCAGCGATATCTCGCTCGGCCGCGCCGCGGCCCGCAGTCGCTTGACGTCGGCATCGTCGTGCAGCGCGGGCGGCAGCTTTTCCAGCAGGCGCCGAAACGAGGCCTTCAGCTCCTCCCGCTCCTTCAGCTGCAGGCTGTTGAAGCGCGTCTTGCTCGAATACTGGATGTCCTTGTGCCGTTCCTGCACCTGGTCGAGGTTGGTCGGCAGCGGGCCGCGCGCGCTGAACAGGTCGACCTGCAGGATCAGCGCATTCAGCGCCGGCTCTTCGTCGAGCACGTACCACAGCGGCGAGTTCGACACGATGCCGCCGTCCCAGTAGTGCTGGCCGTCGATCGTCACCGGCGGAAAGCCCGGCGGCAGCGCGCCGCTGGCCATGATGTGCTCGGGTGTGAGCGTGATCTTGTGGTTGTCGAAGTAGACCGAGTTGCCGTCGGCAACGTTCACCGCACCCACCGACAGCCGCACGCCCTTGCGGTTGATGAGCTCGAAATCGACCAGCTCGAGCAGCGTCTCGCGCAGCGGGCTGGTGTCGTAGAAGCTCAGCCCGCCCAGGCCCTGCGACCAGCCCACCGGCTTGAAGAATCCGGGAACGCCGAACAGCGTCGCCGAGCCGGCGGCCATGCGGTTGAACAGCGCGCGCAGCGGGTCGAGCCCGGCCGGCGGCACCAGCGGTGCGGCCGACGACACCCGGTCCCAGAACGCGCGCAGCCGCGGCACGCGGCGTTCGGGTGGGTTGCCCGCGATGAGCGCGGCGTTGATGGCGCCGATCGACACCCCGCACACCCAGTCCGGCATCGCACCGGCGGCGGCCGCACCTTCGAAGGCGCCGGCCTGGTAGGCGCCGAGGGCACCACCGCCTTGCAGGACCAGAACGGTGTGCTCGTGCTCACGCAGCGATGTTTGCCGTGGCGGCGACGCGTGAGCGGGCTTCGCGCTTTTCGCAATCTTGCCGGCAGCAGCGGCGCGCGTGCGGGCAGGTGCGGTGGTCAGGGCCATGCCGGGCATCGGTGTTGCGAGGTGGGTGGCGCGCCACTCTAGCATCCGCATGCTGCGCTGCGGCAATCGAACTCAGCGCTGGGCCCGCACCAGCGCGCTGCGGTCCAGGTCGAGCGAGCGCAGTGTCAGGCGCAGGGTTTGCTCAGGCGCGACGGGCCAGCCGCCCGCGTGCGCGATGTCGCCTGCCACCACCGCCCGCTGGCGTGCAGTCGGCCACTGCGCGGCCGCGAACTCGCGCACCTGTTCGGCGCTGACCGCATGGATGCGCTCGAGCTGCTGCGGCAGCGACTGCAGGTCCTGGCCCTGCGCCAGGTGGTCGACGATGAGACGGTTCAGCGATGCCACCGTGTCCAGGCGCCGGGCCCATTCACCGGCCAGGCTGGCCTTGCGCGCCTGCAGTTCCTCGCTCGATGGCGCGGTCTCGCCCAGGCGCTGCAGCTCATCGCGCAGCAGCTGCAGCACCTGCGCCGCGTTGCGGTGATCGGTGGGGCCCTGCGCCACCAGCAGGCTGGCATCGGGTTGCAGCTGCAGGCTGCTGCCGATGCCGTAGCTGAGGCCGCGGGCGATGCGCACCTGCCGGTTCAGCCGCGCCGAATAGCCCCGGCCCAGCACCGCGTTGCTGACCTCGGCCAGCGCGCGCTGTTCGGGCGAACGTGCCGCAGCGAACGGCAGCGCCAGCAGCACGCTGCTCTGGCCCGTGCCGGGCATGTCGATCAGCACCAGCTGTGCCGGGTTGGCCGTCTCGGTCACCACCGGCAGCGCCGGCAGGGGCCGCTCGGGTGCGCGCCAGCCGCCGAATGTGGCCTGCGCCAGCGCGCCCGCCTGCGCTGCGTCGATGTCGCCGCTGAGCACCAGCACCGCGTTGTCGGGCCGGTACCAGCGTTGATGGAAGGCCCTCACGTCGGCCTGCCGCAGGCGCTGCAGCGAGCGCGCCGTGGCGCTGGCGGCGTAGCGCGTGGGCGCCCAGAAAGCGCGCCGCGCCGCCCTCGACGCCAGCGCCGACGGGTCGTTCAGCTCGACACGCAGATCACCGAGCTGCAGGGCCCGCACGCGCTGCAGCTCGTCGGCATCGAGCAGCGGCTGGCGCGCCACATCGGCCAGCAGCGCGACGGCGGCGGGCAGTTTGGCGCGTGGTGACGGTCATCGTCAGCGTCGAGGCATGCCAGCGGCTGTCCAGATCGAGCGATGCGCCCAAGGCTTCCGCCTGCTCGTTCAGCCGCGCCGCGCCGGTGGCCTTGCCGCCGCGCAGTGCGCCGGTGCCGAGCAACGCGGCGGTGGTCGCGGCCAGGCCGGCGCGGCCCGCCGGATCGGCCTCGGGCCCGGTCAGCACCAGCAAGGTGGCGCTGACCAGCGGCAGCGCATCGCGCCGGGCGACGACGACACGCAAGCCGTTGTCCAGGCGCAGCTCGTGCAGCGGCGGCCATTGCAGCGCACGCGCGGCCGCCGGCGCCGGCGGCGCATCGACGCCGGGTGTCTGTGCCAGCGCAGGGCGCGCGCCGCCGACCACCAGCGCCAGCCCCGTCAGCAAGGCCACACCGGCGCGCCCATGCGCTGGCCTCACGACGCTGCCCTCACGTCGCCGCATCCCCTGCCCGCGCGGCCTTGCGTGTATAGCTCAGCGTCACCCGCTTGGCCGCCAGCACGTGTTGCTTCAGCACGCGCTGCACGTCGGCGCCGGTGACCGCCTGCAGCGCCGCCAGCTCGCGGTCGGCCTGGCGCGCATCGCCGTGCCATACCAGCGCCCAGCCCAGCGCTTCGGCGCGGCCCTCGGGTCGTTCGCGTTCGAGCAGCGCGTCGGTCAACAGCCGCGTGCGCACCTTGTCGATCTCCGGCGCAGCGATCGGGCCGTGGGCGAGCCGTTCGATCTGGCGCATCAACGCCGTTTCCAGCGGCAGCGGCGAGCCGGTGGCCGCGCTGCCGATGGCATAGGCGACCAGCAGCCCCGCGCCCGCATGCAGATCGGCGCTGAAGCCGACCGCCTGCGCCACCTGCTCCCGGTACACCAGCGCGCGTGGCAGCCGCGCCGATTCGCCGCCGGCCAGCAGCGCGGCGGCCACGCGCAGTGCGCCGGCATCGGCGCTGGCCGCGCTCGGGCCCTGCCAGACCAGCGCCAGCGCCGGCAGCGGCACGTTCGGGCCGTGCAGGCTGACACGCTGCGCGTGCCTGCGGCGCGGCTCATCGACCGGCACCCGCGGCAGCGGCGTCGCCGGCCTGGGCAGCGGCGCGAAATAACGCTCGACCCAGGCGTCGAGCTGCGCCGCATCGAAGCCGCCGCTGACCAGCAGCACGGCGTTGTCGGGCCGGTAGAAGGTGGCGTGGAAGCGGCGCACATCGTCCAGGGTGGCGGCGTTCAGCTGCTCGATGCTGCCGATCACCGGGCGCCGGTAGGTGGTGCCGGTGAAGCCGTGTTCGCTGAGCGCGTTGAACAAGCGGCCGTAGGGTGCGGCCAGCACGGTCTCGCGGAACTCTTCCGCGACCACCTTGCGTTCGCTTTCGAAGCTGGCGGGGTCGACGTCGAGGTGGGCCATGCGTTCGGCCTCGGCCCACAGCAGCCGCTCGAGGTGGTTCGCCGGCACCACGCTCTGATAGGCGGTGACGTCCTCGGCCGTGAAGGCGTTGTTGCCGCCGCCGACGTCTTCGGTGAGGCGGTCGAACATCTCCGCCGGCATGTGCCGCGTGCGCTTGAACATCAGGTGCTCGAACAGGTGCGCGAAGCCGGCGCGGCCCGGTGGATCGTCCCTGGCGCCGACGAAATACCACACCTGCACCGCCACGCTGGCACTGCGCGAGTCGGCGACGTCGACGACACGCAGGCCGTTGGCCAGCTGCCGCTGGCGCAGCGGCAGCGCCGGCAGGCCGCGCTGCGCGCCGGCCACGGCCTGCGCGCCGGCCGGCAGCAGGCTCAGCGCGGGCAGCCATTGCAGACAGCGGCGGCGTGAAATCGACATGGTCTTCGGTCGAAGGGGGCGCCTGCAGCATAGCGGCGCACGGGCCGTGCGCACGCCGGCACGCGATAGCATCGCCGCCCGATGGAAGGAACGCCGATGCGCTTCAGCTACACGATCGTCTACGTGGCCGATGTCGAGGCCTCGCTCGACTTCTTCGAACGCGCCTTCGGCCTGCGCCGCCGCTTCATCGCGCCCGGTGGCGACTACGGCGAGCTCGACACCGAAGGCGCTGCGCTGGCCTTTGCGCAGCACGACACGGCGCGCGCCAACCTGGGCCACGACTACGTGAGCGCACAAGGCTCGGCGCAGCCGCTGGGCATCGAGATCGGCCTGACCACCGACGACGTGGCCGCTGCCAGCGAGCGCGCGGTGGCGTGTGGCGCCACGCTGCTGGCCGCGCCGAAGAGCAAACCGTGGGGCCAGACGGTGGCCTACGTGCGCGCGCCCGACGGCACGCTGGTCGAACTGTGCACACCGATGTCATGACGCCGATGCAGCTGCACTACTACCCCGGCAACGCCAGCTTCGCGCCGCACGTGCTGCTGCACGAAGCCGGCGCGCCGTTCGAACTGCGGCTGGTGCAGCGCATGCAGGGCGCGCACAAGCAGCCGGCCTACCTGAAGCTGAACCCGAACGGGCTCATCCCGGTGCTGGTCGACGGCGAGCTGGTGCTGTACGAAACCGCGGCGATCTGCCTGTACCTGGCCGACCGCTTTCCTGGCCGCTGCGCTGGCGCCGCCGACCGGCACGCCGCAGCGCGCGCACTTCTACAAGTGGCTGGCGTGGCTGACGAACACGCTGCAGGCGACGTTGATCGTGTACTTCTACCCCGAGCGCTGGGTCGAACGACGGCGACAGCGCCGCGGCGGCACAGGTCAAGGCACATGCGATGGCCAAGGTGCACGGGCTGCTCGAACAGATCGATGCCCAGCTGGCCGGCCACGGTGCGCCCTGGATGCTGGGCGATGCCTACAGCGCGCTCGATGCCTACGCCTTCATGCTGTGCCGCTGGACGCGCGGCTTCGACCGCCGCCCGGCGCGCGATTTCCCGCACATCGCGCCGTTCCTGCAGCGGGTGCTCGAGCGGCCCGCGGTGCAGCGTGTGTGTGCCGCCGAAGAACTGACGGCGCCCTGGTATTGATCCGCCGGCCGTCGCGGCCCTGGTCTACAGGCGCCCGGTGATGCGCAGCCGCTCCAGGCGCATCGCCAGCGACGCGTGCAGATCGGCAAGGCGGCGGCGCAGCGCCACCGCGGCGGGCGCGGTGTCATCGGCCAGGCCGGCGAGCTGCGTGCGCAGCGCGGCGATCTCGTGCATCAACACCACCTCGGTCGGCACGTAGCCGGCTTCCTTGAGGATCTTGAACGGCAGGCGCAGTTCGGCAGGCGTGTCGTCGAAACCCGCGTCCACCGCGAGCGGCTTGCCCCAGCTGGGCGCGGCCTGCAACTCGCCGTTGCGCTGGCTCTCGCGCAGGCTGCGCGCGATCTGCTCGTCGAGGCTCGACATCGTTGGCTGCGCTGGGCGCGGACCGGTTCAGGCCGCCACGCCGCGTGCCGATGCCAGCTGCGCCAGCCAGTGCTGGGTCAGCGGCGTGACCAGCTTGGCCATCAGCCGCTCGTTGATCAGCGCGCGGCCGATGTCGCTGCGCGAGCCGCGTGCGGCGGCGGCGAGCAGCGTCTGGTCGATGACGTCGCGCTGCGCGTGGCTGCCGCCGAAACGCTGGGCCTCGCCGCGCGCGGCATACAGCGCCTCGGCGGCGGCATCGTGCTCGCCGCGGGCGAACGCCAGCAGCCCGCGCATCAGCGGCAGCGCGACCTCGCGCGCGATGGCATGGTTGCTGCGCTTGGCGTCGTCGGCCTGCATGGCACGCTCGGCACAGCGCGCCAGCCAGGCTTCGGCACGCGCGACATCGTCGCAGCCGAGCATCGCCAGCACCGCGTGCAGGTCGTTGAAGGCGTAATAGCCGGCGGCGTTGGCGCTGGCGTCCCAGCCGTCGATCAGCTCGCGGCACAGTGCGCTGACATCGGTGCCGAGCAGGTGCAGCCGCCACAGCAGCGAGGCCGCATCGACACGCTGCAAGGTGATCTGCAGGATGTCGCCCGACAGGCGCTTGTCGATCAGCCGCAGCGCGCCGGCGGTGTCCATCGCTTCGAGCCTGAACAGCCCCTTGTGCCACCACAGGTGGGTCGAAAAGCCGTTGCCCTCGGCCCAGTCGGCCTGGTACTGGCGCAGCCACGCGGCGCCTTCTTCGTGGCGCCCCTGCATCTCCATCACGTGCGCGACGGCATGCACCGCCCACGGCACGCGCGGGTCGGCGGCCAGCGCACGGCGGCCCACGTCCTCGGCCTGCGCGTACAGGTTGCATTCTTCGAGGCCGAAGGCGTACAGGCTCAGCACATGCGGATGCAGCGGGTCGGCCTCGTCCCACTCGGGCAGCGCACGCGCCGGGCGCAGGCGCAACGCGGCGGCATCGCCGCGGTAGAAATCCCACAGCTGGGCCCATTGCAGCGCCAGCGCATCGCGCGGGTGTTCGACGAGCACGCCGTCCCAGGTGCGGCAGGCGGCCTGCCAGCGGCCTTCGAGCAGCTGGCCCACGGCCTCGAGGTGCGCCACCTCGCGCGCCGGCGCGCCGGCGATCCGTTCACGCGCGCTGCGCAGGTGCGCCGCCGCCTGCTCGTGCATCGACGCTTCGGTCAGGCTGAGCAGGAAGCCGGCGCGCATCACGTGCGGCAGCGCCCAGCCGGGGTCGGCGGCGCTGGCCGCATCGAGATCGGCCAGTGGCGTGTCGTAGAACGACATCATCCGCCACAGCGCGCTTTCAGCGGCGGCACGGGCGGCGCTGCTGCGGCTGCCGCAGGGGTTGCCTCGCGGGTCGGGGCTGGACATGCGCGAAATGTAGCGCCAGCCGCACACCGGTTGCCGACAGCGCCGCCTCAGGCAGGCGGCAACGGCCAGTCGCGCTGTGCGGGGCGCAGCTGTTCGTAGGCGAAGGCCATCTGCAGCACGCCCAGGTCGTCGTGGCGGCGGCCGGTGATCTGCAGGCCGATCGGCAGCCCGCTGCCGGTGTAGCCGCAATTGATCGATGCCGACGGCTGCTCGCTCATGTTGAACGGCAGCGTGAAGCCGATGTGTTCGAGCGGCCGGCGCGGATCGTTGGTGGGCCCGGCCCATTCGGCGGCGAACGACGCCACCGGGCTCGTCGGCGAGAGCACGAAGTCGAACGGCTGACAGGCGGCGACCGCGGCGTCGCGCATCACGCCCATCTGGCTGTAGCCGTGGAACACCTGCGCCGCGCTCAACGTCGCGCCGCTGTCGACCCAGTCGAGGATGTAGGGCAGCACCTTGGCGCGCCGCGCGGCCGGCAGCGCCTGGATGTCGAGCCACGAGCGCATGCGCCAGAAACGGTCGAGTCCGTCGATCATGTCGCGCGTCATGAACGCCGGCATCGGTTCGACGATGGCGCCGGCAGCTGCGAATGCCGCAGCGGCGGCTTCGACGGCGGCGGCGGTTTCGCTCTGCACGGCCAGGCCCCAGCCGGCGTCCATCTGCAGGCCGATGCGCACGCCCTTGGGGTCGCGATGCAGCTGCGACCAATCGATGTCCTGCCAGGGCAGCGACATGCTGTCGCGCCAGTCGGGACGCGACAGCACGTCCATCATCAGCGCGGCATCGCGCACGGTGCGCGTCATCGGTCCGGCCACGCGGCCGGCGTACGGCGGCTTGATCGGGATGCGGCCGAGGCTGGGCTTGAGGCCGAAGACGCCGCACCAGCCGGCCGGCAGCCGCACCGAGCCGCCGATGTCGGTGCCCACGTGCAGCGGCCCGTAGCCGGCGGCGGCCGCGGCGCCGGCACCGGCGCTGCTGCCGCCGGGGTTCTTGCTCAGGTCCCAGGGGTTGCGCGCCAGCGGGTGGAAGCTCGACAGCCCCGACGACAACATGCCGTAGTCGGGCATCGTGCTCTTGCCGAGAAACACCGCACCGGCCTCGCGCAGGCGCGCCGCCGGCGGTGCGTCGTCGGCCATCGGCACCAGCTCGGTGGCCGCGCTGCCGATCGGCATCGGCACGCCCTTGGTCGCGATGTTCTCCTTCAGCAGCACCGGCACGCCGTCCAGCGCATGCAGCGGCTTGCCGGCGCGCCAGCGTGCCTCGGATTCACGCGCCATCGCCAGCGCGCCTTCGGGGTCGAAGGCATAGGTGGCGCACAGCTGCGGCTCCCAGTGTTCGATGTGCGCGATCACCGCGCGCGCCACCTCCAGCGGCGACGCGGTGCCGGCGGCATACAGCGCCGACAGCTCGGTGGCGCTCAGCTCGTGCAGCTTCACTTGGCGCCGCTCCACGACACCGCGGCGATGTCGTTGGCGAAGATCGGCGAGCTCGCCCACAGCCCCTTCAGGCCCTTCTTGCTCACCGCCACCTGCGCCGGGTTGAAGATGTAGGCGTTGACCGCGTCCTCGGCGAGCTGCTTCTGCATGTCGGCGAACAGCTGGCTGCGCTCCTTCACGCTCGACGCGGCGGCGTGTTTGGCCGCCAGATCGCGGAAGGCCTTGCTGTCGTAGCCCCAGTAGTACTCGTTGTTGGCGTACTGCGCGTAGTCCAGCGGCTCGACGTGGTTGATGATGGTCAGGTCGAAGTTGCCCTTGAAGGCGCCCGACAGCCACTGCGCCCACTCGACGTTCTCGATCTTCGCCTCGATGCCGACCTTGGCCAGCTGCGCGGCGATGACCTCGCCACCCTTGCGCGCGTACTGCGGCGGCGGCAGGGTCAAGGTCAGCTTCAGCGGCGTGGCGATGCCGGCATCCTTCAGCAGGTTGCGCGCCTTCTGCGGGTCGTACGGATAGACCTGCGTCAGGTCGACATAACCGGCGTCGGTGGGCGCGAAGTGGCTGCCGATCGGCTTGCCCAGGCCCTCGAGCACGCCGTCGATGAAGGCCTTGCGGTCGATGGCATGCATCAGCGCGCGGCGCACCATCACGTTGTCGAGCGGCTTGACGCGGTTGTTGATGGCCAGGATGCCCTTGCCCGCGGTGCTGCCGATCTCGACCGTGAAGCGCGGGTCCGACTGGAACTGCTTCAGGCTTTGCAGCGCACCGAAACGCGGCATGCCGTCGATGTCGCCGGCCAGCAGCGCGGCCACCTGCGCCGCCGGGTCGTTGACGAAGCGGAAGGTGACCTTGCTGATCTTGATCGCGCCCGGATCGCGGTAGCCGGGCCACTTCGCCAACGTCACCGAACTGCCCTTGCGCCAGTTGTCCAGCACATAAGGCCCGGTGCCGATCGGCTTCGAAGCCGTCGTCGCCGCGCTCTTCGGGCTCAGGATGACGGCCGTGTTCTCGCCCATGCGAAAGGGCATCGTGCCGTCGGCGTTGTTCAAGGTCAGGATCACCGTGTGCGCATCGTGCACGGTGACGCTGGAGATGTTGTTGAACACCGCCTTCTTGGCCTTGTTGGTCGAGTTCTCGGCGCGCGCGCGGTCGAAGCTGAACTTCACCGCCGCCGCATCGAAGGGTTCGCCGTCCTGGAACTTGACGCCCTTCTTCAGCTTGAAGGTGTAGCCGGTGCCGTCGGGCGTGATGACCCAGCTTTCGGCCAGCAGCGGACTCACCGTGCCGTCGACATTGATCTTGGTCAGGCCTTCGAGGATGTTGTAGTGCACGATCTCGCCGATCGCCGCTTCGGCAGCCACGGTCGGGTCGAGGCCCTTCGGCTCGAGCACCATGCCCAGCACCAGCGTGTCCTTGCGCGCCTGCGCGGCCGCATCGAAGCTCAGGCCCGATGCAGCCAGCGCCAGCGTGACGGCCATGACGCTGTTGAGGGTGCGGCGGTGCAGACTCATCGAAAACTCCTTCGGCATGTCAACGGGGATGGAAACGTTCAGACATTCTGCGGCATCGCTTCGGCGTCGCAGGCGCTGTGCGGTGCCGCCGCCACCTGCTCGGCGAAGTGGCACGCTGCAGCGTGGCCGCCGGCCAGCTTGCGCAACAGCGGCGCCTCGGCCACGCAGCGCGGCTGCGCCCACGGGCAGCGCGGCGCGAAGGCACAAGCCGCCGGCGCCGCGGCAGCGACGACGTTCGCCGGCGGCAGCCGCGCTCGCTTGACACCCGGGCGCAGGCGCGGCACCGCCTGCATCAGCGCACGCGTGTACGGGTGCGCGGCGCGCTGGAACAAGGTCGCCGGCGCGCCCTGCTCGACCACACGCCCCTGGTAGAGCACGATCAGCTCGTCGCAGACCATGTCCACCACCGCCAGGTCGTGGCTGATGAACAGGTAGGCCAGGCCGAGGCGGTCCTGCAGGTCCTGCATCAGGTTCAGCACCTGCGCCTGCACCGACACATCCAGCGCGCTCACCGGCTCGTCGGCGACGATCAGCTGCGGCCGCGTGATCAACGCGCGCGCGATGGCGATGCGCTGCCGCTGCCCGCCGCTGAACTCGTGCGGGTACTTGCCGAGGTCGGCGCTGCGCAGGCCCACCGCATCGAGCGCTTCGCCGGCGCGTGTGCGCTGCTCGGCAGCGGATGCGCCGTGCAGCAGCCGCAGCGGCTCGGCCACGGTATGCAGCACCGTGCGGCGCGGGTCGAGCGAGCCGTACGGGTCCTGGAACACCATCTGCATCTGCGTGCGCGCGGCGCGCAGCGCGGCGGCATCGAGCGCGTGCAGGTCCTGCCCGGCCAGCCGCACCCGGCCGGCGGTCGGCGGCTCCAGCGCCATCACCAGCCGCGCCAGGGTCGACTTGCCCGAGCCCGATTCGCCGACCACGCCCAGGCTGCGGCCGGCAGCGAGCGTGAAGCTGACACCCTGCAGCGCACGCACCACCGGCGGCGGCGACAGCAGCTTCTCGCGCGGCAGCCGGTAGTGCCGGACCAGCTCCTCGACGACCAGCAGCGGCGGCGTGTTCATCGGCTGTCGCCCGGGACATCGCCCAGGACGTCGCGCAGGCGGATGCAGCGTGCAGCGTGCTGCGGTGTCACCGGCAGCAACGGCGGCAACGCGCTGCGGCAGGCATCGATGACCCAGCCGCAGCGGTCGGCGAAGGCGCAGCCGGCGGGCAGGTCGATCAGTTCCGGCACGCGCCCGGCGATGGTCTGCAGCCGCGTGCCGCGCGGCAGCCCCAGCCGCGGCCGCGCGGCGAACAGGCCGCGTGTGTACGGATGCGCCAGCGTGTCGAACAGCGCCGCGGTGGGCCCGCTTTCGACCACCGTGCCGCCGTACATCACCAGCACGCGCTGCACCGTCTCGGCCATCACGCCCAGATCGTGGCTGATCAGCAGCAGCCCCATGCCGTCCTCGGCCACCAGCTCGGCGATCAGGTCGAGCACCTCGCGCTGGATGGTGACGTCGAGCGCGGTGGTCGGCTCGTCGGCGATCAGCAGGTCGGGCGCGCAGGCCAGCGCGATGGCGATGCCCACGCGCTGGCGCTGGCCGCCGGACATCTGGTGCGGATAGGCATCGAGCCGACCGGCCGCATCGGGCATCTGCACGCGGTTCAACAGCCGCAGGGCTTCGGCCCGCGCCGCCGCCGCGCCCAGTCCCTGGTGCAGGCGCAGCGGCTCGGCGATCTGCCGACCGATGGTGTGCAGCGGGTTCAGCGCGGTCATCGGTTCCTGGAAGACCATGCCGATGCGCGCGCCGCGCAGCGCGCACATGGCCGGCTCGTCGAGCGTGGTCAGCTCGGTGCCGTCGAAGCGGATCGATCCGGACACGCTCGCGCCCTCGGGCAGCAACCCCATCAGCGCCAGCGCGGTGAGCGACTTGCCGCAGCCCGATTCACCGATCAGCCCGACGCGTGTCGCCGCGCTGCAGCGTGAACGAGACCTCGCGCAAGGCACGCGCCGGCCCGCGCGCGGTTTGCAGCGTGAGGTGCAGATCGGTGACTTCGAGCAGCGGCGGCAAGGGGGTCGGCAACAGCGGTGCTCGCTCGACGATAGCGTCCGGCGCGGCCGGCCGGGCTACGGCCGCATCCCGACGGCCGTGTATCCCGCAGTGCGCAGCGGCTCGGCCAGCCGGGCGAATTCGCACAGCAGCGGCGCGTGTGCGGCGTGGGTCGATGATCTCCTCGACCCAGAACTTCTCGGCACTGCGAAACGGCGATCGCAGCGCGTTCAGCCGCGCTTCGATCTCGGCCAGCTTGGCCTTCGGATCGTCGGCGGCGTCGATGTCGGCGCGGTAGGCGGCCTCGATGCCGCCTTCCAGCGGCAGCGAACCCCAGCTTGCCGACAGCCAGGCATAGCGCAGCGAGAAGCGCCCGGCCGGCTGGTGCGCCGCGCCGGCCACGCCGAAGGCGTTGCGCACGATCACCGTGCACCACGGCACCGTGGTCTGGTTCATCGCCGCCATCGCGCGCACGCCGTGGCGGATGGTGGCGCTGCGTTCGGCCTCCAGCCCGATCATGAAACCGGGGCAGTCCATCAGATAGACCACCGGCAGGTGGAAGGTCTCGGCCAGGTCGACGAAGCGCACCACCTTCTGGCAGGTGTCGGCGGTCCACGCGCCGCCGTAGTGGTACGGGTCGCTGGCCAGCAGCAGCACCGGGTGGCCGTCCAGGCGCGCCAGGCCGGTGATGATCGAGCGGCCGAAGTTGGCGCCCATCTCGAAGAAGCTGCCGCGGTCGACGACGGCGTCGACGATCGGGCGCATCTTGTAGATGCGGCGCCGTTCGCGCGGCACCGCCTGCATCAGCGATCTCCTCGCGCACGCTCGGGGTCGTCGTCGCAGGGCACGCACCGGCGGCAGCGCGTGCACCGAGGCGGGCAGGTACGACAGGAAGCGTCGCGCGCAACGAAGGCCTCTTCCTCGCTGTCCACCGCGTTGTCGACGGCGCCGCTGCGCGTCTGGATCTCCCAGCCGCCGAGCTCCTGCTTCTCCAGCGACTGGCCCAGCCGCGCGACCACCGGCGGGCCGGCGACGAACATCGCCGACGCCTTGGTCATCACCGAATAGTGGCTGCTGGCCAGCCGCGCCGCGCCCAGGCCGGCGACCGAGCCCAGCCCGAGGCCGACCACCGGCACCTCGGCCAGGTTGGCGGTCATGCGATAGAACCCCGCGGTGCCGCCGACGCCGCCCGGCAGGTTCGACGCGCCCGGTGGTCTCGATGGTCTTGACCGAGCCGCCGCCGCCCGAGCCTTCGATGATGCGCACGATCGGCAGCCGCAACTCGGCGGCCATGTCCTCGGCCATCAGCGGCTTGTCGGCGATCGACGCATCGGCCGAGCCGCCGCGCACGGTGAAGTCGTCGCCGACCACCACCACCGGCCGGCCATCGATGCGCCCGCGGCCGAAGACGCAGTTGGCCGGCGTCACGCCGCTCAGCCGCGCCGTGTGCGTCGTATTCGCCGACACCCGACAGCGCGCCGACCTCGTGGAAGCTGTCGGCGTCGACCAGCTTGTCGATGCGCTCGCGCACCGTCAGCCGGCCGGCGTCGTGCTGGCGCTGGACCTTGTCGGCACCGCCCATCTGCTGGGCCAGGGCGGTGCGGCGTTTGAGTTGTTCGAGTTCGGGCTGCCAGGTCATGTGAGTGTCCGTTGCTGAAGCCAGCATACTGTGCCCCATCAACAGCCCGGGAGGACGATGGTGCAACACAAGGTCGAATCGCTGGTCGCCGGCACGGTCTGGAAGCTCGAACGCCGCATCGGCGAGACGCTGGCCGAGGGCGAGACGATCCTCATCGTCGAATCGATGAAGATGGAGATCCCGATCGACGCGCCGGCCGCCGGCACGCTCGCCGAGCTGCGGGTGGCCGAGGGCGAGACCGTCAGCGAAGGGCAGGTGCTGGCGCTGGTCTCCAGCTGACAGGAGTCGCCATCATGAGCAGCGAAGGTTTTGTCGCCAGCCACGCGCGGGACGCGCGCTTCGAACGCGGCCTGCGCGCGTTCTTCGAGTACCGTGACCTCGGCATCGCCGCGGCCACGCAGGGCCGGGTGGTGGCGCACGTCATCCGCGCGGCGCAGGGCCAGGCCTTCTCCGGCCAGCCGCACCGGCACCACACCGAGTTCCAGCTGGTCTATGTGCTGAAGGGCTGGATCGAGTTCGAGTACGAAGGCCAGGGCGTGGTGCGGCTCGAGGCCGGCTCGTGCGTGCACCAGCCGCCGGGCATCCGCCACCGCGAACTCGGCCACAGCGCCGACATCGAGATGCTCGAGGTGGTCCTGCCGGCCGACTTCAAGACCGAGGAAGCGGCTTCGGTGAACGCGTAGACCGGGCCTTCGGCGACGCCGGGCTGGCGCTTCCGGTCGCCTCAAGCAAGCAGATTCACCGACGCCACGGACGCGCTGGCGCCGAAGCTCTCGCCTGTTTCGTCGAGCAGGCCGGCGGCATCGACGCCGCATCGCCGTCCGGCTGCAGCGGGTCCCGCGGCATCAAGCGGTGACGCAGCACCAACTGTGCGAGCTGCATGCGCCGCAGCGAACCGATGCGCCCCGCTTCCCAGGCCATCGCCACCGCGCAGCTCAGGTGGTACAGCGCCGACGCCACCTGCCGTGCCGCCACCTCGCCGCCCGCGCCCTGATCGAGCACCCGCTCGGTGGCCGCGACCACGCGCGTCGTCTGCTCATCGAAGGTGGTTGCCACCGTGGCGTGCAGCGGCGTGTCGGCCAGCTGCGTGCGCCAGTGCCGCTGCAACGCCGCCAGCGAGCCTTCGCGGCGGACAGGCGCGCAGCACGTCGAGGGCGACGATGTTGCTGGTGCCTTCCCAGATCGAGCCCAGGTGCGCGTCGCGCAGCAGCCGCGGGTCGGCCCAGTCTTCGATGTAGCCGCAGCCGCCGCGCACTTCCATCGCGTCGCCGGTGACCTTGCGTGCGTCGCGGCAGGCGCG
This sequence comes from uncultured beta proteobacterium, assembly GCA_963756415.1. Lineage (GTDB taxonomy): Bacteria > Pseudomonadota > Gammaproteobacteria > Burkholderiales > Burkholderiaceae_C > Rubrivivax. Next base: position 301,437 of record CAVWNT010000015.1, on the reverse strand, counting down.
GAACTTGATCAGCGGCGTGAGCATGCGCGCCAGCGCGCGCGCCTGCGCATCGCCGGCGTCGGCGCGGCGCAGCGCGTCGGCGGTCTGCAGCATCATCGTGCGCGCCTGCTCGGTGGGCAGCATCAGCTTGAGCAGCTGGCGCTGCATCAGCGGCATGTCGATCAGGCGGCGGCCGAAGGCGCGGCGTTCGCGGGCGATGAACAGCGCCTCGCCGAGCGCACGGCGCATCAGCCCGGCGGCGCGCATGCCGTTGCTGACAGCCGCGAGTTGTTGATCATGTCGGCCATCTGCACGAAGCCGCGCCCGGGTTCGCCGACCAGCCAGGCCAGCGCGCCTTCGAGCCGGATCTCGCCGCTGGCCATCGAGCGGGTGCCCAGCTTGTCCTTCAGCCGCACGATGCGGTAGGCGTTCGGGCGGCCATCGTCGAGCCGGCGCGGCAGCAGGAACAGCGACAGCGCCGCCGATGCCCGCGCCGCGCGCCGTCGACACGCGCCAGCACCATCGCCAGATCGGCATCGGCATTCGAGCAGAACCATTTTTCGCCGTGCAGCCGCCAGGCTCCGCCGGCGTGTGCGGGGTCGGGCGTGGCGCGTGTCTCGGTGGCGGCCACGTCGGAGCCGGCGCCCTGTTCGGTCATGAACATCGCGCCCTGGTACAGATCGTCGAAGACCTGCGTGGTCAGGCGCGGCAGGAAGCGCTCGACCAGGTCGGGAGCGCCGAATTTGCGCAGCGTGCGCGTCAGCGAATCGGTCATCGACAGCGGGCAGCACACGCCGAACTCGGCCTGCACGAACAGGTAGGTCAGCGCATATTTCGCCGCCGCCGGCAGCGGCTCCGGCCAGCCCAGCACGCCGCCGCGGTGCGACGCCGCCGCCAGGCCGTAGTCGCTGAAGGCCACCCGCTCGAGTTCGACATACGCCGGGTGCTTGACGATGCTCTGCACGTCGGCGCCGCTGCGCGTGCGCTGCTGCAAGGTCGGCGGATTCTGTGTCGGCGGTGTGCGCCAGCGTGTCCAGCACACCGCCGGCCAGTGCGCCCAGCCGGTGCAGATGCGGCAGCAGGTGTTCGACCAGGGCCGGCGGCAGATACAGCGGCAGCAGCGCGCGCAGCTGCGGGTCGCTGCTGAACAGGTTGACGCCGTGCCGGTCGGGCACGGCACGCGCGTTGTCGGGGCTGGGGTTGATGACGTCGGCGGTGGTCATGGTCGATGGAGGCTGTGCATCCGCCTGTGCAGCGGCTGCGTATGCTTTGCGCACGATGAATGGATCAATGTACGCGCACGCCGCCAGGCACCACAAGCGACGCGCCATCGCTCACCTGCGCCGCGGGGTGCTGAGCGTGGCATGCGCGCTGGCCGCCACGACGGCCACCGCCCACGACACCTGGTTCGCCGTCGTGCCCGATGCGAACGCACCGGCAGCGCTGCTGGCGCTGGGCACCGGCGACCGTTTCCCGGTGCAGGAATACACCTTGACGATGGCGCAGCTGCACAGCAGCGGTTGCCGCACCGACAGCGGTGACACGGTGCCGCTGGCGTTCGAACGCGACAGCGACACCGCGCTGCTGCTGCGCGCGCCGGCGGCTGCCGGCGGCTCGAGCTGCTGGGCGCAATCGGTGCCCTTCGAGCTCGAACTGGCCGCGGACAAGATCGCGCTCTATCTGACGGAGATTCAGGCCCCGCCGGCGGTGCATGAGGCCTGGGCCGCGCTGCACGCACGTGGCCTGCCGTGGAAGGAGCGCTACACCAAACATGCGCGCATCGTGCTGGGAGCGCCAGGCGCTGCTTCGGCCAGGGAAGCGCCGCTCGGCATGGACGTGGTGCTCGACGGGCCGGGCAGCGAGGTGCTGCGCGTGGGCGACGAGGTGGGCTTTGTGGTGCTGCGCGACGGCCGTGCGCTGGCCGGGCAGGCGGTCGAGCTGCATGGCGATCGCAGCGCACTGGGGTTCTGGCGCCGCACCGACGACGCGGGCCGCGTGCGATTCAAGTTGCCGCTGGCTGGGCGCTGGGTGCTTCGCGGCACCGATCTTCGGCTGTCGCCCGAGGATCCCGATACCTGGCAAAGCCGCTTCGTCACCTTGGCTTTCGATGTCTTGCCCCGCGCCAGCGCACAGGCCGCGGTTCAGAACGGCAGCAGCTTGAAGTTGAACAGCCGCTCGCCGAGCCACACCAGCGACAGCGCTGCGATCAGCAGCGAACCGCCGACGAACACGCCCTGGCGATAGAAGCGGCTGCGCCGCAGCACGAACGCCAGCGGCAGGAACAGCGCCACGATGGCCAGCTGGCCGAGTTCGACACCGACGTTGAAGCCGACCAGCGCCAGCGCCAGCGCATCGCGCGGCAGCCCCAGATCGGCGAGCACGCTGGCGAAGCCGAAACCGTGCACCAGGCCGAAGGCGAAGGCCACCAGCCAGCGCCGGCCCTGCACCAGCGGCCACAGGTTGTTCAACGCCGCCAGCAGCACCGACGCGGCGATCGCCGCCTCGACCCAGCGCGACGGCAGCTCGACCACGCCGAGGGTGGCCAGGCTGAGCGTGATCGAGTGCGCCAGCGTGAAGGCGGTGACGATCTTCAGCACGTCGATGAACACCGGCCGGAAACCGTCGGCGGCGCGCCACTGGCCACGCCCCTGCCAGACCAGCACCGCCGGCAGCAGCAGCGAGATCAGGAACAGGATGTGGTCGAAGCCGATCCAGATGTGCCACACGCCTTCGCGGGTGTAGTCGGCGAACTGCCGCCAACGGCCGGGCCGGGCCAGCTCGAAGGGCTGCAGCGGCGCCTGCGGATCCAGCACCGCGGTGCGGCTGGCACCGCCGAAATCCAGTCGCAGCAGCCCGCGATGCTGCGGGTCGATGTCGGCGAAGAGCCGGTAGCCCACGCCCAGCTGCTGCGGCACACGCGGGCAGGTCACGCGCAACGGCAGCACCGTGTAGGCGCCGTCGGTGTGCTCGTCGACGAGCTGGCTGCCGGCGCGCACCTGGCAATCGGCACCGTCGGCCTGCACGCTCAGGCGCGCCAGCGCATAGGCGGCGATGTCGTCGTGGCGCGCCCGCAGCTCGCCCCAGGTGATGTTGCCGTCGCCGTCGCCATCCAGCCCGATGGCGAAATCGAGATCGCGCAGCGCGATATCCCACTGGCCGGCGAGTTCGGGCTGTGCGCTGTCCGGCGCGCGCAGCGTCAGGTAGCTGTCGGACGGCTTGTGGGCGGTGGCCGGCACCACCGCGGCGAGCAGCCACAGCAGCCCGATCAGCCGCAGCAGCCGAGCCGCCGACAGCCGCGGCGACGACGGCGCACGCCGCCTCATGTCAGGGCCTGCAAGCGGCGCGCCAGCTCGTTCAAGCGCAGCCCGTCGTGGCCGGTGTCGGCCAGCCACTGCAGCGCCGCCTGCCCGGCCTCGGGCTGGCGCGCCGCCAACGCGGCTTCGAGCAGGATGCGGGCGTCGGCCGCTTCGCGCTGCACCGCGAAGTTGCGGCGGGCCAGCGCCAGGGCGCGCTCGCTGTCGCCGAGCACGGCCAGTGCGAAGCGCGACTCCTCCTTCTCATGCACCGCATCGCCGCGCAGCCGGGCGGCGTCGAAGCGCGCCGACAGATCGGCGCGCCAGCCGGCCAGCGCCGGATCGTCGAGCGCCTTCGCGGCGATCGCCAGGCGCAGCAGCAGCAGATCGGAGCGGGTCTGGTCCTTCAGCAGCACCAGCACCTCGGCCGGGCGACCCTGGTCGAGCAGGAAGTCGGCGTAGGCCGCGAGCAGGTAGTTGTCGCTCAGGCCGAGTTCGAGCGCGCGTGCGAAAGGTGGCCTCGGCCGCGGCCGCCTCGCCCAGTTGCTGCTGCGCTTCGGCCAGCCGCGTCAGCGCCCACAGTTGCTGCTCGGCGTCGGCTTGCGGGTAGCGGGTCAAGGCCATGCGCAGATCGGCGGCCGCGCGCGCCGATGCGCCGGTCAGCGCGTCGATCTGCGCCACGCAGCCGCGCGCGATCAGCGGCGGCGCCAGCGCCTGCAGGCGCGCGCACGCGCGCCGCGCCAGACCCAGATCGGTGCGCACCAGCGCGATCGCGGTCAGCCAGGCCCAGGCCTGCGCGTTGCCGGGCTGCGCCTGCACGGCGGCCTGCAGGTCGGCCAGCGCGGCATCGAAACCGTGGTTGAACTGGCGCAGCACGGCGCGCATCACGCGCGCCTCGGGTGGCGGATCGGCAGCATCCCACCATGGCGCCAGCGCCGCCTGGGCATAACCGATGTAGCGCGGATCGCCCTCGGCGGCGACTTCGCTGGTAATAGCGCTGCGCCAGCGCAAGCGCCTTGTCCAGGTTGCGGGGATCGGCCGCCAGCGCCTCGCGCAGCGCGCGCAGTTCGCGCTGCTGGGCGCTGTCGACGCGCGCCGGCAGCTTTTCGAGCACCTGCTGGTCGGATGTCGGCCGGTACGGCGCGGCGTGCGCCAGGGCCGGGAACGACAGCGCGGCCGTCACCAGCGCCAGTCGCCCGAGGTCTGCAGGGGTGCGGCGCGCGCTCGTCTTCGGCATCACCGGCGATGGTAGCGACAGGCGCGACGCGGGTGGAAAGCCCCTGCAGATCCGCCCGGTTCGTGAATTCACTCGCGCCGCTGTCAACCGATGACGGCGCAGCGCGTTCTAGGCTTCGCCACCAATCCCGGTGACGTCGGCCTCGATCGCAATCGAGCCAATCCAGGACCATCCCATGAGCAAACTGTTGAGTGCCCTCTTCGTTGCAGCCGCCGCGGCCTTTGCGTTCAACGCGCAGGCGGCTTCGCATGCGGGCGCCGCGCCGATGAAGGCGAGCGAGCCGATGAAGAAGGAAGATGGCGCGAAGAAGGACGCGGCGAAGAAGGACGACAAGGCGATGAAGGAAGAAAAGGCCAGCGCGCCGAAGAAATAATCGCCGCCTGCCGTTTTCGACAAACCGGGGCCCGCCCCGGTTTTTTCGTTCTGGCGCCGTAGCGCGCCGCCGTCAGCGCCGGCGCGCCAGTTTCGGGTCGAGCAGATCGCGCAGGCCGTCGCCCATCAGGTTCAGGCCCAGCACCGCCAGCGCGATCGCCACGCCCGGGTAGACGGCCAGCTGCGGCGCCTGGAACATCTGCGTCTGCGCTTCGTTGAGCATGCGGCCCCAGCTGGCCATCGGCGGCTGCGTGCCCAGGCCCAGGTAGCTCAGCGCCGCCTCGGCGATGATGGCCACCGCGAACTGCACCGTGGCCTGCACGATGAGCACGCTGGCGATGTTCGGCAGCACATGATCGACGCTGATGCGCCAGGGGCCGGCGCCGGCGGCGCGCGCGGCCAGCACGTATTCGCGCGACCAGACCGCGTTGGCGGCGGCGCGGGTGGTGCGCGCGAAGACCGGGATGTTGAACACGCCGATGGCGACGATGCCGGTCAGCAGCCCGGGCCCGTAGATGGCGCCGAGCATGATCGCCGACAGCAGCGCCGGGAAGGCGAAGGTGAAGTCGGACAGGCGCATCACCGCTTCTTCGACCCAGCCGCGCCGCGCCGACGCCAGCGCGCCGAGGGCGACCCCCAGCACCAGCCCGATCAGCACCGCGACCACGCCGACGAGGATCGAGGTGCGCGCGCCGACCAGCAGTTGCGAGGCGATGTCGCGCCCCAGGCTGTCGGTGCCGAGCCAGTGCGCGGCGCTGGGTGGCGCCAGCTTGTTCGGGATGTCGATCTCGGCGGCCGGCCACGGCGTCCACACCAGCGACAGCAGTGCGGCGGCGACGAACAGCGCGGTCAACACGCAGCCGAGCACGAAGTTCGGGTTGCGCCGGGCGCGCGACCAGAAGCCGGGCAAATCCGCCGCCGGCACGACAGTCGACGCACTCATGCGTCGGCCGCCTTCAGCCGCGGATCGACCCACACGTACAGCACGTCGACGACGAAGTTGACGGCCACCACCATCGCCACCAGCAGCAGCACGACGTCGCGCACCACCACCAGGTCGCGGTTGGCGATGGCCTGGAACACCAGCCGGCCGACGCCGGGCAGCACGAACACCTGCTCGACGACGACGGTGCCGCTGATCAGGAACGCGAACTGCAGGCCGATGATGGTCAGCACCGGGATCATCGCGTTGCGCAGCACGTGGCGCCACAGCGTCTGGCGGCGCGTCAGTCCCTTCGCGCGCGCGGTGCGCACGAAGTCCTCGCGCATCACGTCGAGCACCGCCGAGCGGGTCCAGCGGGTCAGCACCGAAGCCTGCACCGCCGCCAGCGCGATCGCCGGCAACAGCAGCGCCTTCAGGCCCGGCCCCAGCCCGCCGCCTTCGTCCTCGCGCCACCCCGGGAAACCGCCGGCACCGACCCATTGCAGCTGCACCGCGAAGACCAGGATCAGCAGGATCGCGAACCAGAAGTTGGGCAGCGCGATGCCCAGCTGGCTGGCGGCCATCACGCCGACGTCGCCGAGGCGGTTGTGCCGCGACGCGGCATAGATGCCAAGCGCCAGCGCCACCACCACCGTCATCACCATCGCCAGCGCCGCCAGCGGCAAGGTCACCTGCAGCCGCTCGGCGATCAGCTCGCCGGTGGGCGTGTCGTAGGAGATGCTCTGCGCGGTGCGGCCCTGCACCAGGCCGCCGATCCAGTCGGCGTAGCGCTGCAGCGCGCGGGCGGTTCAGGCCCAGCTGCTCGGACAACGTGGCGATCGACTCCGGCGTGGCGCTGTCGCCGAGGATCAGCTCGGCGGCGTTGCCGGGCAGCAGCTCGAGCACCGCGAACACCACCATCGAGGCCACCGCCAGCGTGGCGGCGAAGGTGGCGAAGCGCTTCAGCAGGAACAGCAGCATGTCGATCTATGATGCCCCAGACCCGCGCAGCGCCACGGAGCGACGCCATGAACCAGATCCCCTTCGACAGCACCGGCGTCTTCATCGGCGGCACGCTGGCGCGCCGCCGACAGCGGCGAGACGCTGCCGCTGTTCAACCCCTCCGACGGCAGCCTGCTGGCGCAGATCGCCCGCGGCCACGCGCGCCGACATCGACGCCGCGGTGGACGCGGCGCAGGCCGCGCTCGACGGCGCCTGGGGCGCGCTGACGGCCGCCGAACGCGGCCGCGTGCTGCACCGCATCGGCGCGGCCGTGCTCGCGCAGGCCGACGAACTGGCGCGGCTGGAGGCGCTGGACGTCGGCAAGCCGCTGAAGCAGGGCCGGGCCGACGCCGTCGCGCTGGCGCGCTACCTCGAGTTCTATGCCGGCGCGGCCGACAAGGTGCACGGGCAGACGATTCCGTTCGCCAACGGCTACACCGCGCTGAGCTGGCGCGAGCCGCACGGTGTCACCGGCCACATCGTGCCGTGGAACTACCCGATGCAGATCATCGGCCGCAGTGTCGGCGCCGCGCTGGCGATGGGCAACGCCTGTGTGCTCAAGCCCGCCGAGGAGGCCTGCCTGACGCGCGCTGGCCTTCGCGCGCATCGCCGCATGACGCCGGGCTGCCCGCCGGCGCCCTGAACGTGGTGCCGGGCCTCGGCGAGGAGGCCGGCGCGGCGCTGTCGGCGCATGCGCGGCGTGCAGCACCTGTCGTTCACCGGCTCGGTGGCGGTGGGCTCGATGATCCAGGCGGCGGCGGCGAAGAACACCGTGCCGGTGACGCTCGAACTCGGCGGCAAGAGCCCGCAGATCGTCTTTGCCGATGCCGACCTCGACGCCGCGCTGCCGTTCCTGGTCAACGCCGGCATCCAGAACGCCGGCCAGACCTGCTCGGCGGCCTCGCGCATCCTGGTCGAACGCGCCGTGTTCGACGAGGTGCGGGCGCGCATGGCCGAGCGCTACCGCGCGCTGCGCGTCGGTGCCGGCGCTCGACGACCTGGACGTCGGGCCGGTGATCTCGGCCCGGCAGCGCGATGGCATCGAAGCCTGCCTGGCGCTGGCGCGGCGCGACGGGCTGCAGTTTGTCGCCGAGGCCACGCTGGCAGCGGCTGCGGCGCAGGCGAAGGGCGGCTTCTACGTGCTGCCGACGCTGCTCGCCGGTGCCGAGCCGCAGCACCGGCTGGCGCAGGAAGAGATCTTCGGCCCGGTGCAGCTGCTGCTGCCCTTCGACGGCGAAGCCGAGGCCGCTGAAGGTGGCCAACGGCACCGCCTACGGCCTGGTGGCGGGGGTGTGGACGCGCGACGGCTCACGCGCGCTGCGCATGGCGCGCCAGCTGAAGTGCGGGCAGGTGTTCGTCAACAACTACGGCGCCGGCGGCGGCATCGAGCTGCCCTTCGGCGGCGTCAAGGCCTCGGGCCACGGCCGCGAGAAGGGCTTCGAGGCGCTGTACGGCTTCTCGAATCTGAAGACGGTGGCCATCCACCACGGCTGAGGCCGGGTCGCACGACCACTGACCAACTTGCAGGAGACGGCATGAGATTGCAGGACAAGGTGGCACTGGTCACCGGGGGCGGCTCGGGGTTCGGTGAGGGCATCTGCGCCAAGTTCGTCGCCGAAGGCGCCAAGGTGCTGGTCGTCGACCGCAACTTCGAAGGCGCGCAGCGTGTCGCCGCGGCGCTGGGCGCCAACGCCGCGGCGCACCGGGCCGATGTCAGCGTGGCCGCCGACGTGCGCGCGATGCTCGACGCGGCCGAGTCGCGCTTCGGCGCGCTCGACATCCTGGTCAACAACGCCGGCGTGTCGCATGTGCCGATGCCGACCGAAGAGGTCGGCGAGGACGACTTCGACCGCATCGTCGCCGTCAACATGAAGGCCATCTACCTGGCGGCGCGCGAGGTGGTGCCGCGCTTCAAGGCGCGCCAGCGCGGTGTCATGCTGAACATGGCCAGCACCGCCGGCGTCAGCCCGCGCCCGCGCCTGAGTTGGTACAACGCCAGCAAGGGCTGGGTCATCACCGCCACGCGCGCGCTGGCGGTGGAACTGGCGCCGTTCGGCATCCGCGTCGTGGCGCTGAACCCGGTCGCCGGCGAAACGCCGCTGCTGAAGACCTTCATGGGCGAGGACACACCGCAGATGCGCGCGAAATTCCTCGCCACGATCCCGATCGGGCGTTTTTCGCAGCCCGAGGATCTGGGCAACGCCGCGTGCTTCCTGTGCAGCGACGAAGCCTCGATGATCACCGGCGTGGCGATGGAGGTGGACGGCGGGCGCTGCATCTGAGCGCCCGCCGAACCGCGTTCAGCGCGCCGTGAGCTGCTGCTCGTGGCGGTCGGCGGCGGCGTACAGGTCGGCTGCGAAGCCCGGGTCGCAGCGATGCAGGGTGTGCGCCAACTCACGCACGGCGCGGGCATCGGCCGCGATCGTGCTGTCAGCCGACGCCGGCTGCGGCGTCAGGCGGCTCAGCCAGCGCGTCAATCCGCGCTGCCACAGTTGCACGAGACCGGGCAGGCCGGCTCCGATGGGCGGATGTGCGGCGCCATGTTCAAGGCCGAAGGTGCTCATCAGCGGTCTCCCTGTTCGCTGCTCGGCCCGCCCGCGCGGCACTCGGCGGCGGCTTCGAGCATCTGTCGGGCCAACGCCGGGTCGCTGAGCCGGTACTGCCGGGCCAGCAGATCGAGATGGCGGGCGGCGCGCATCTGACCCGCGCGCTGCAGCCCCTGCCACAGCTTGGACAGCACGCCAGCGACTGCGGCAGGCGCGGCAGGCGCGGCGGGTGAAAAGGCCCCACGGCCTTGAACGGTGCTTGAACTGATGTTCATATGATTTCCCTGGAACGGTCGGCAACCTGGCCGACCTATTCAATATCGGGTTAACCCTTATTCGATTCCAATGAATTCTTTTGCGTTAGGGTATAGACAACATTCATAACTCGGCCCGACCCGATTGAAAACGTGAACTTCCGCACACTCGACCTGAACCTGCTGAAAGTCTTCGACACGGTGATGTCGGAGGGCAGTGTGACGCGCGCTGCCGAAGTGTTGGCGCTCACTCAGCCAGCCGCCAGCCATGCCTTGAAGCGTTTGCATCAAGCGGTCGGCGAGCCGTTGTTCGTCCGCAACGCCCACGGCATGACGCCCACGCCGAAGGCGCAGGCGCTGTGGCCGCAGGTGCGCAAGGCGCTGTCCGCGCTGCAGCAGGCACTGGCGCCGCAGAGCTTCGACCCGCGCAGCGAAGCGGCGACCTTTCGCCTGGCCATGACCGATGCCACCGCGGCGCTGCTGGCGCCGTCGCTGGTGGCCGGCATCGAGCGCGAGCAGGCACTGTGCAACCTGCGCATCCAGCCGCTGACCACCCGCGATCCGGGCCGTCTGCTCGAACAGGGCGAGGTCGATCTGGCGCTGGGGCACTTTGCCGAGACGGTGGCCACCGTGCTCGCCGAAGGCCCGGATGCGATGCTGCGGCAGCTGCCGCTGTACGACACCGACTACGTCTGCGTGATGCGGCGTGGCCACCCGCTTGCCGATGCGCCGCTGACGCTGGATGCCTACTGCGGCGCCCACCACCTGCTGGCCAGCGCCACCGGCCGGCCGCAGGGTTATGTCGATCAGGCGCTGGCCGCGCTCGGCCGCCAGCGCCGCGTGGTGCTGAGCGTGAACCAGTTCTACACCGCCGGGCGGGTGGTGATGCAGTCGGACCTGCTGACGGTGCTGCCGCGCTCGTTTCTGCCGGCCACCGGCTACCAGGACCAGCTCGCGCTGCGCGAGTTGCCCTTCGATCTGGGCGCGCTGCAGGTCACGCTGATGTGGCACATGCGCGCCGACGACAAACCCGCCCACCGCTGGTTGCGCGAACTGGTGCTGCAAGGCGCCCGCGCGAGCGGCGGTGCGGGCATCGCGCAAAATGCAGCCCATGAATGAACTGCACCTTCCGACCGCGCCGCTGCAGCGCTGGGTTCACGAGCTGTGGCTGGCGGCGGGCAGCAGCGCCGACGAAGCCCGGCTGACGGCCGATCACCTGGTCGGCGCCAACCTGGCTGGCCACGACTCCCACGGCGTGGGCATGCTGCCGCGTTATGTCAGCTCCTGGCTGGCCGACGAACTGCAGTTGAACGAACATGTCGCCGTCACCCAGGACAGCGGCAGCATGCTCAGCATCGACGGCCGCCGCGGCATGGGCCAGGTGATGGCCTACGAGGCGATGGATCTGGCCATCGAGCGGGCGCGGCGCGACGGCGTGTGCGTGATGGGGCTGAAGAATGCGCACCACATCGGGCGCGTCGGCCACTGGGCCGAACAGGCGGTGGCTGCCGGGCTGGTGTCGGTGCACTTCGTCAACGCGCTGAGCAAGCCGGTGGTGGCGCCGCACGGCGGGCGCCAGGCGCGCTTCGTCACCAACCCCTTCACCGTCGGCATCCCGGTGCAGGGACGCGAGCCGCTGCTGCTCGACTTCGCCACCAGCGCCATCGCGATGGGCAAGGTGCGGGTGGCGTTCAACAGCCACAAGCCGGTGCCGCCGAACTGCCTGATCGATGGCGCCGGCAACCCCACCGAGAATCCGGCCGCGTTGTTTCCGGCACCGGGTGAGCCCGACGGCGCGCTGCTGCCCTTCGGCGGCCACAAGGGTTATGCGCTGGCGCTGGTGTGCGAGATCCTCGGCGCGGCGCTGACCGGCGGCGAAACCACGCGCCCGGCGAACCTGACGCAGCGCTTCGCGGTGTGGAACAACATGCTCGCACTGGTCTTCGACCCGGCACGGATGGGCGCCGCTGACGTGTTCAGCGCCGAGGTCAATGCCTACATCGAGTGGGTGCAGTCGTCGGCGCTGCGCGAGGGCCACAGCGCGATCCTGACACCCGGTGATACCGAACGCGCATGGCGCCGCGAGCGTGCACAGAGCATCCCGGTCGATGCCACCACGGTGGCCGAACTCGACCAGGCGGCGCGGGCGGTCAATCAGGCGCGCGGCAGTTCGCTCGGGCTGGCCTCGCAGCTGGCGCTGCCGCGATAACGACACCCGGGCCGCGAAGCGGCGCCGCGCAGGCTCACGACAACAGGCGCTTGCGTGCCCGGTGCAGGCGCACGAACAGGTTGTCCTCGCTGATCTGCAGGCTGCGGCACACCTGCTGGCTGCTCTGATCGTTCAGCACGCGCAGTTCCATCACCGCGCGCAGCCCCGGCGGCAGGGCATCGATGCGCGACAGCGTCTGGCGCAGCAGCTCGCGGTTCTCGGCAATCTCGTCGGGCCGCGGCTGCGGGCATTCGAAGGCCTGCATTTCCTCGTCGTCGGTGACCACGCCCAGGCCGCGCCAGCCGCTGCGCTGCCGCACCAGATCGACGATCTTGTGCTTCAGCACGCCGGTCAGCCACGAGCGCAGCGCCGAGTTGCCGGCGAACAGCGCGCGACCCGACAGCACCGCTTCGAAGACATCGTGCACCACGTCCTCGGCCAGCGCCGGATCGTGCAGCTTGCGCTGCGCGAAGCGCACCAGGTACGGGCGATGCGCCACCAGGTCGGTCCAGGCCACCGCGATCGGCGGTTGCGAACGGGCGGCGCCGGGCGCGGTGGCAAGGTGGGCGGTCGACATCGTGGGGCTCCAAAGCGTCGTGGCAATGCCTGCACTGTGCGGCGCGCGCCTCCCGACAAGCTCGCCGAAGCTCACAGCCAGATCACATCGACGTAAGAAGCCCGGCGCCAGCGCGACAATCCGGCCATGCCACAACGCATCCTCGTCGCCGAAGACCAGGCCGACATTCGCGACCTGCTGGTGATGAATCTGCGCGATGCCGGCTACCAGGTCACGGCGGTGGCCGACGGCCAGGCCGCGCTGGACGATCAGGCCGAGACGCCGGCCGACCTGCTGATCCTGGACCTGATGATGCCGCGCATCAGCGGCCTGGAGGTGTGCAAGCACCTGCGTGCACGCGGCTGCAGCACCCCGATCCTGATGTTGACCGCGAAGTCCACCGAACTCGACCGCGTGCTCGGCCTCGAACTCGGCGCCGACGACTACCTGACCAAGCCGTTCTCGCTCGCCGAACTGTTGGCACGCGTGAAGGCGTTGCTGCGCCGCGCCGACCTGCTGCGCGCCGCACAGCTGCAAGGCCAGCCGCAATCGGGGGCGGTGCGCAACGGCAGCCTGGAAATCCTGCCCGCCAAACGCCAGGTGCGCCACGGCGAGCAGCAGATCGACTTCACCGCGCTCGAATTCGACCTGCTGCTGCACTTCGCACAGCATCCCGGGCATGTGTTCTCGCGCGGGCAGTTGCTGAATGCCGTGTGGGGCTACACCCACGACGGCTACGAACACACCGTGACGACGCACATCAACCGGCTGCGCAACAAGCTCGAGGCCGACCCGATGCGCCCGCAGCTGATCCTGACGGTGCGCGGCGCCGGCTACAAGATGCGTGAAGCGCCGCGCTGAAATCCGCTGTGCCGGCCGGCAGAACTGGCCGGCGTGATGCCATGACCGTTCGATCCAAGATCGCCCTGACCATCTTCATCACCGGCGCGCTGACCGCGCTGGGCGTGGTGGCGGCCGTGCTCGGCGCCTTCCAGCGCTTCGAGCACGAGAGCAACTACTACCGCGCCAACGGCTTCCTGCAGCGCGTGGTGCGCTCGCACGGCGACATGTTCGACAGGCACCAGCGCCAGCCGCAGCAATTCCGGGAGTTCCTGCGCAGCCTGGTGCTGTTCGAGCCCGATACGCAGCTGTACCTGCTCGACACCGACGGCACCGTGCTCGCCTCCAGCGGCGAGACCGAGCTTGCGCCCGGCTTCAAGGTGGCGATGGCGCCGGTGCGCGAAGCGGCCAGCGGCAAGCCGATGCCCTACGTGATGGGCGACGACCCCGAGCGCATGGAAAGCGACACCGTCATCGCCGCACAGCCGCTGCGGCGCGCGCCGGGCGTCGACGGCGGGCCGGTTGCCGGCTACCTGTACCTGGTGTGTCACAAGGTGGTGCTGCCCGAGGGGCGCGTGGCGGCGCTGCGCAGCAGCTTCACCCTGCCGGTGCTGGCCTTCATCATCGCGCTGGTGGCGATGACCACGCTGCTCGCGGCCTGGATCATCGGCGTGGTCACGCGCCCGCTGCGCCAGCTGACATTGGCGGTGGCCACGGTGGCGCGCGAGGGGCTCGATGCCGGTGGTGCCGACCGTGTCGACAGCGCCGTGCAGGCGTTGCCGGCGCAGTCGGCGCACGACGAGTTCGGCCAGCTCGCGCAAGGTTTTCGCAGCATGCTGGCGACCTTGCGCAGCCAGTGGGAGACGCTGCGCCGGCTCGACCACTTCCGCCGCGAAGGCGTCAGCAACCTGTCGCACGACCTGCGCTCGCCGCTGACCGCCACCGCCGCCTGCCTGGAAACGCTCGACACCCGCTGGCGCGGCGATGAACAGCGTGCCGACGACCGCAAGCTGCTCGAGGTGGCGCTGCGCAACACGCGCAACACCGCGCGGCTGGTGCAGTCGCTGGGCGATCTGGCGCAGCTCGACGAGCCGCATTTCAGGATGCGCAGCGAGGTGCTCGATGTGTGCGAACTGCTCGACGACATCGCGCTGCGCTTCGCGCCGCGGGCCGACGCCGCCGGCGTCACGGTCGCCGCCGAGCGCGGCGCCGACACGCCGCTGTTCGCGGCCGTCGACATCGAGCTGTTCGAGCGCGCGGTGGCCAACCTGATCGACAACGCGCTGAAGCACGGGCGCAGCGGCGAACGCATCACCTTGAGCGCGCGGCGCCACCAAGACCAGGTGCGTGTCAGCGTCGCCGACAGCGGCGCGGGCATCGCATCGACCGACGTGCCGCACCTGTTCGACCGCTTCTACCAAAGCCGGCAGGGTGTCGCGCCGGCCACCGGCGACGGCGGCAAGGGCCTCGGGCTGGCGATCGTCAAGCGCATCGCCGAATTGCACGGCGGCAGCGTCAGCCTGATCAGCAACCTGGGCGTGGGCACCACCGTCACGCTGTCGCTGCCGGCGGCAGGACGGGCGGCAGGGTGAGCGACAGCGCGTTCGCTGCCCGCCGCCGCCCTCAGCCCGCCAGCACCGCCGCCATCGCCGCGGCCGTGCGTTCGACGTTGGCGTTGTTCAGGCCGGCCACGCAGATGCGCCCGGAGCGCACCAGATAGACCGCGAACTCCTCGCGCAGCCGGTCGACCTGCGCGGCGCTCAGCCCGGTGTAGCTGAACATGCCGCGCTGGCTCAGGAAGTAGCCGAAGTCGCGCTGCGGCACCTTCGCGCTGATGACCGCGTGCAGCGCCTGGCGCATCTGCCAGAATGCGCGTGCGCATCGCCGCCAGTTCGCTTTCCCACAGCGGGCGCAGGTCGGCATCGGCCGAGCACGTGGGCGACGATCTGGCCGCCGTGGATCGGCGGGCTGGAGTAGTTGCGCCGCACCGCGAACTTCAGCTGCCCGAGCACGTGCTCGGCCTGCTGCGCATCGGGGCAGACCACGCTCAGCGCGCCACAGCGTTCGCCGTACACGCTCATGCTCTTGCTGAACGAGTTGGCGACGAAGAAGCTGGCGCCGGCATCGGCGAGCGCACGCACCGCGTACGCGTCTTCTTCGATGCCGTCGCCGAAGCCCTGGTAGGCCAGATCGAGGTAGGGGATCAGCCCGCGCTCGACCAGCAGCGGCACCAGCTCGTCCCATTGCGCACGGCTCAGGTCGACGCCGGTCGGGTTGTGGCAGCAGGCGTGCAGCAGCACCACGCTGCGCGGCGGCAGCGCGCGCAGCGCAGCGAGCATCGCGTCGAAGCGCACGCCGCCGCTGGCCGCGTCGTAGTACGGGTAGCTGTGCACCGCGATGCCGGCGCCTTCGAACATCGAGCGGTGGTTGTCCCAGGTCGGGTCGCTGACCCACACCGCGCTGTCGGCGAACCAGCGCTTGATGAAGTCGGCGCCCACCTTCAGGCCGCCCGACGAACCCACCGACTGGATGGTGGCGACACGATCGCTGCGCACCGCTTCGTGCTCGGCGCCGAACAGCAGCGACTGCACCGCCTTGCGGAAATTGGCGGCGCCTTCGATCGGCAGGTAGGACTTGGCGGCAGCGGCATCGACGACCCGCTTTTCAGCACGCCGCACCGAATCGAGCACCGGGATGCGGCCCTCTTCGTCGAAGTAGATGCCGATGCCCAGGTTGACCTTCTGCGGCCGCGGATCGGCGGCGAAGACCTCGACCAGGGCCAGGATCGGGTCGCCCGCGAAGGGCTCGACATGGGTGAACATCAGTGCGGTTCCTTGTCTTGAGGGGGCTTCGTCGCCAGCGCGGCTTCGATGTCGCGGCGCAGCGACTGCGGGGTGTCGGTGGGTGCGTAGCGCTTGAGCACGCGGCCGTCGCGGCCGACCAGGAACTTGGTGAAGTTCCATTTGATGCCGGTGCTGCCGAGCAGGCCCGGCGCCTGGCGCGTCAACCACTGCCACAGCGGATGCGCGCCGGCGCCGTTGACGTCGACCTTGGCCATCATCGGGAAACTGACGCCGTAGTTCAGCTCGCAGAACGACGCGATCTGCTCGTTGGCACCCGGATCCTGCGCACCGAACTGGTTGCTCGGGAAGCCGACCACCACCAGGCCCCGCTCGGCATAGTCCTGCCACAGCGCCTGCAGGCCGGCGAACTGCGGCGTGAAGCCGCAGGCGCTGGCGGTGTTGACGATCAGCAGCACCTTGCCGCGCTGGCTGGCCAGGTGTGCCGGCTTGCCGTCGATCGACAGCGCCTCGAAATCGTAGATGCTGCTCATGGCGCTTTCGTGTTCAGGGGGTGGGGCATCGACAGCGCCGTGGTGTGCAGTTGCGCACGCTGCCGGGGCCGCTGCGGCTCGAACCTGCCAGTGAGTGTCGTGCGACCGGCTTTTCCTCTCGGGCGGCTTGAATAATATCCGCTCACCGTCTCGAAACGCCGCGTTGCGGCGCCCCTGCGGCATGCCCCTGAACCCCTACCTGCGTGTGGCCCTGCTGGGCTTCAGCGACTTCGAGCAGCGCACGCTGGGCAGCGTGCTGCGCCTGGCCGGGCCGCGGTCGGGCGGTTATGCGCAGGTGGCCGAGATCGCCGATGCCGACGCGGTGGTGGCCAATGCCGACTCCGCGGCGGTGATCGACGCGGTGAGCTCGGCACGGCGCGAGGCCGACACCATCTTCGTCGGCCAGCGGCGGCCGGCCCTGGCCGGCACGTTCCTGCGCCGACCGATCGATGCGTCGCAGGTGCTGCGCGAGCTGGACGCGCTGCGCGCCCGGCGCGCCGAACGCGCGGACCGCGCCGCCGATGCGCGCGCGGCGGCAGTGGCGCCTGTCCCGCCTGTGGCGCCGACCACGGTGCTGGCGCCGGCCGCACCGGCGATCGACGAGCCGCCGCCGCTCGTCGCGGCAGCACCGACAACCGCGTTGGTGGTGGACGACAGTGCGGTCGCCTCGCGCTTCCTGCAGCTGCGGCTGCAGCAGCTGGGCCTGTCGGTCGATGTCGTCGACAGCAGCCAGGCAGCGCTGCAGGCGCTGACGGTGAAGGACTACGCCTGGGTCTTCCTCGACGTCGAACTCGGCGACGGCAGCGAGATCGACGGGCTGGCGCTGTGTCAGCAGATCCGCAGCGACACGGCGAAATCGGCCTCGCGGCTGGTGATGGTGTCGGCGCACGACAGCCCGCTCGACCGCGTGCGCGGCACCTTCGCCGGCTGTGACCACTATCTGGCCAAGCCGGTCGACGCCGACGGGTTGCGGGCGTTGGTCAGCCCGCCGCCGGCAGGCGCGCGTCCGCGCCGCCGCCGCAGGCCCGAAGCCGGCGCCGAAGCCGCGAACAGCGGGCGCTGAGCGATCGGTCAGTCCGCGGGCTTGCCGGCCGCTCAGCTGCGCCGGGTGGCCAGCAGCGCGGCGCCGAGGATGAGCGCGCCACCCAGCAGCAACGGCGGGCTCAGATGCCCGGCGCCCAGCCACACCGCCGACGCGCTGGCGAACAGCACCTCGGTGATCATCACCACCGCGGTGGCGTTGGCGCTGAGCCGTGCGGCACCGTACTGCAGCGCCAGGTTGCCGAGCAGGAAGATCAAGCCCAGCGCCAGCGCCGTCAGCGCCAGCGGCCACGACAGCGCCGGCCACAGCGGCACCGCGCCGCGCGCGGTGAGGGCAGCGGCCAGCACCGCGGCCACCACGCAGCCGCCCAGAAACATCGCCAGTGCGCGCGCCATCTCGGGCCGGTGGGCCTCGCGGCGCAGCAGCACGTTGTTCAACGCGAAGGCAAAGCCGCCGATCAGGCCCAGCGCGTCGGGCAGGCCGCGCGGCCACGGCCAGCCGCCGTCGGCGGGCCACAGCACGATGGCCGCGCCGCCCAGCGCCAGCAGCACGCGCACGGCGGCCAGCGCGCGTCAGCCGCTCGCCCAGCAGCAGCCGCGCCAGCAGCACCGCCCACAGCGGCATCAGGTAGAACAGCAGCACCACGCGCACCACGTCGCCGATGGTCACGCCCCAGTTGAACGCGGCGTTGGTGGTGCCGGCGGCCAGCACCAGCCACCACAGGCTGCGCGTGCGCCACAGCTGGCCCCACGCGCGCGGGCTGGCGACGCTGATGACGGCCACTGCCAGCAGGTAGATCAGCGCGGTGGCCCACAGCGGGTGCAGGCCGAGCGCTTCGAGGCGGCGGAACGGCCACCACGACACGCCCCAGACGAAGGCGTTGAAGACCAGCGCGGCCACCGGCAGCCACGGCGTCACCGGCTGCACCGTCAATGTTTGTCCGAACGCGCGATCGCCAGCAGCCGCTCGACCTCGTCGAAGTGCTGCACGCAGTTGCGCCGATGCCAGGCGCGGATGAACCACATCGTCAGCGCCACGCCGAGGCCGAGCACGGTGATGACGCCGAAGGCGGTGACGCCGAACCGTGTCATCACCGCATAGGCCGCACTGAGGCCGAGGATGCAGGCCTGCTCGTTGAAGTTCTGCACCGCGATCGAGCGCCCGGCGCCCATCAGGTTGTGGCCGCGGTGCTGCAGCAGCGCGTTCATCGGCACCACCAGGTAGCCGCTGACGACGCCGAGCAGGATCAGGAACGGCACCGCCAGCCACACATCGGTGACGAAGTTCAGCCCGGCGATCAGCACACCCATGGCGATGCCCATCGGGATGGTGCCGGTGGCCTGGTCGAGCCGGGTGCGCGAGGCGGCCACCACCGCGCCGACGGCGGTGCCCAGCGCGACCACCGCGCCGAGCGTCGAGGCCTGCGTGACGCTGTAGCCCAACGCCGCCGCCGCCCACGGAAAGACGATCACCCGCATGTTGCCGCCGATGCCCCAGAACAGCGTCGTGGTGGCCAGCGAGATCTGGCCCAGCTTGTCGTTCCACAGCCGGCTGTTGCAGGCCGCGAAGTCACGCGTCAGCGCGATCGGTCCGTGCTGCAGGGCCTGCAGCGGCGCTTCGGTGCGCGGGATGTACAGGTTGAAGATCGCCGCCAGCAGATACAGCCACATGATCGCGGCGATGGCGGCTTCGGTGGCCGTGTCGATGCCGGTGTCGAACAGCGGCAGGTCGAAGCCCAGCAGCACCCGCGACACCGTCGGGCCGACCAGCTGGCCGCCGAGCACGATGCCCAGGATCACCGACAGGATGGTCAGCCCCTCGATCCAGCCGTTGGCCTTGACCAGTTGGGAGTTGGGCAGCAGCTCGGTGAGGATGCCGTACTTGGCCGGCGAGTAGGCGGCCGCGCCGAGACCGACGATCGCGTACGCCAGCAGCGGGTGCGAGCCGAACATCATCATCAGGCAGCCGACCACCTTGATGGCGTTCGAGATGAACATCACCTTGCCCTTCGGCAAGGCATCGGCAAAGGCGCCGACGAACGGCGCCAGCAGCACGTAGAACAGCGCGAACATCGACGGCAGCGCGGCCACGTGCCACGGCGGCGCACCCGATTTGTTGAGCAGTTCGATGGCCGCCACCAGCAGCGCGTTATCAGCCAGCGAGCTGAAGAACTGCGCCGACATGATGGTGGAAAAGCCTTTTTTCATCTGCGACGGCGTGGTGTCATCAAGGGGCCGCGGCTGCAAAGCGGACGGCTTCGAATGGCGCAGATGGGCTTCGAGCGACTTGTCGTCTCCTGCAAGGCCAGCGGTTTATAGCACGCGCATTTTTGGCCCTCGCGGCAACAGTGCACGCCGCGCTGCGCTGGCAGAATCGCCCGCGTCGTCTGCCACGAGGAATGTCCGGTGCCGCGTCCGGTGGAAGCCCTGATCCATGTCGATGCGCTGGCGCACAACCTGGCCGCTTGTCGCCGCCACGTCGGCAACAGCCGGCTGTGGGCGGTGGTGAAGGCCAATGCATACGGCCACGGCATCGAACGCGCCTACGAAGGGCTGCGCAGCGCCGACGGTTTTGCGCTGCTCGACCTGGACGAAGCACAGCGGCTGCGCGCGCTCGATTGGCGCGGGCCGATCCTGTTGCTCGAAGGCTGCTTCGAAGCGCGCGATCTGGAAATCTGTTCACGGCTGAAGCTGTGGCACGTGGTGCATCACGCGCGGCAGATCGACTGGCTGGCCGCGCACAAGACGGCCACGCCGCAGCGTGTGTTCCTGAAGATGAACAGCGGCATGAACAGGCTCGGCTTCGGCGCCGCGGAACTGCGTGCCGCCTTCACCCGCTTGAACGCACTGCCGCAGGTGGCCGAGGTGTCGCTGATGACCCACTTCGCCGATGCCGACGGCGAGCGGGGCATCGCCTGGCAGATGGCGGCCTTCGAAGCCGCCAGCCATGATCTGCCGGGCGAACGCTGCCTGAGCAACAGCGCGGCCATCCTGCGCCACGCCGCTCAGCAGGGGGTCGCCGCCGACTGGGTGCGTGCCGGCATCGCGCTGTACGGCAGCGCGCCCGATCATCCGGCGGGCAGCATCTCGCAGTGGGATCTGCGCCCGGCGATGACCTTGCGCAGCCAGCTGATCGCGCTGCAGACGCTGCAAGCCGGCGACAGCGTCGGCTACGGCTGCCACTTCGTTGCCGAGCAGCCGATGCGCATCGGCGTGGCCGCCTGCGGTTATGCCGACGGCTACCCGCGCAGCGCACCCACCGGCACGCCGGTGCTGGTCGACGGGGTGCGCACGCGCATCGTCGGCCGCGTCTCGATGGACATGGTGACGATCGACCTCGGCGCGGTGCCCGCGGCCACGCTCGGCAGCGAGGTCACGCTGTGGGGCCATGGCCCCGACGCCAGCCAGTTGCCGATCGACGAGGTGGCACACAGCGCCGGCACATTGGGCTACGAACTGATGTGCGCGCTGGCGCCGCGGGTGCCGGTGCGGGTGGCGCCGGCCACCACAGCCTGAGCGACTTGCCTGTATCGTGGCGCTTCCAAAATCACAAAAGGGGTTCACACATGGGCATCCTCGGCACCATTCTGGTTGGCCTCGTCGTCGGCGCACTGGCACGCTTGGTCATGCCCGGCGAGCAGAAGATGGGCTGGATCCTGACCATCCTGCTCGGCATCGGCGGCTCGGTCATTGCCGGTTTCATCGGCGGCGCCTTCGGCTGGTATCAGCCCGGCGAAGGTGCTGGCTGGATCGCGTCGATCCTGGGTGCGGTGCTGCTGCTGTTCGTGGTCGGCAAGCTGCGCAAGTAGCGCGCATGCGCCGCTGATGGACGAGCAGGCGCTGCGCGCGCTGCTGCAGGCCGAAGCGAGCTTCAGCGCCATCCGCGCACAGGGTGCCGGCGGGCAGAACGTCAACAAGGTGTCGAGCGCGGTGCACCTGCGCTTCGACATCGCGGCCTCGTCGCTGCCGGATGCGTTGAAGCAACGGCTGCTGGCGGTGCGCGACCAGCGCATCACCGATGAAGGCGTGGTGGTGATCAAGGCGCAGGCGCACCGCAGCCAGGAGATGAATCGCAACGACGCGCTGCAACGGCTGGCAGAACTGGTGCTGGGCGTGGCGGTGCCGCCGAAGGCGCGACGCGCCACGCGCCCCAGTTATGGCTCGAAGCAGCGCCGCCTGCAGGGCAAGAGTCAACGCTCGGAACTGAAGTCGGCGCGCGCCAAGGTCAGCGGCGATTAGCGCATCCGCCGTTGTCGTACCGATCCGGCGCGCCGATCTGGCGCGAATCGCCTTCAGCCCTTGCGAAACCGACGAAGGGCTACCAACAGGCCGATGCCCGCGAGCCACAGCGCCGATGTCTGCGGCTCGGGCACCGCCAGCACGTCGATGCTCAACGTCAGCGCCGGGCCGAGTGATTCACCCCAGGTGTAGTTGTCGGTGAACTGCGGGTAGCTGGCGCTCCAGCTGTCGCACCACAGCGACACACCGCCTTCGGTATCCTGGTTGTAGCAGTTCCGTGTTGCGATCTCCTGCCCGGAAGCCGCCTCGACATCGACCTCCCAGCTGCCGTCGAGGCTGATGTTGAAGGTGCCGGCGACCGGAAAGCAGCAGTGAAAAGGCCCAGCTGCCGGTGTGGCCCGCGCCCGTCGGCACGCTGGGAAATTCGGTGAACGACTGATCGCCGGCGCGCAGCGACACGCTGCGCAGGGTTTCGCTGTGCTGGTCGTACCAGTTCTGGATCCACTCCTGGTAGCCCTCTTCAGGCGCCGGCTCGACGCTGTTGCTGCCGCCGGTGATCCACTGGTCGGTGCTGATGCTGTAGGTGGCGACGAAGTCGACCGTGGTGCCCGCGCTCACCGCCTGGGCACTGGCGCTGAAGCTGTCGATGCGGCCGCTCGCGGACCAGGCGGGTTCGGCGCCGGCCAGCGCAACGACGCTGAACACCGCAGCGGATAGACGAGGCAGGTTCATCGGTTGTCTCCTCTTTGTGGTTGATCGCAGGCGCCCTTTTGTGCGCCGGGCCGTGCGCAGCAGTCACCGCATGACAGGCAGCTGCAACGTCGCCGGACGGGCAGGCTAGCGACCCGGCCACCGCCTGCCCACCCCGCGTTTGCGTGGACCTCGCTTCACAATGCGGCGATGGCCAAGGACAAGACCCAAAAGACCCAATTCAGCTGCAGCGAGTGCGGCGGCAGCAGCCCGAAGTGGCTCGGCAAGTGCCCGCATTGCGGGGCCTGGAACACGCTGCTGGAAGCGCGTGCGGAAAGCGGTTCGTCACACCGCTTCCAGAGCCTGAGCGGCACGCAGCCGGTGGCCACGCTGAGCGAGATCGAGGTCGCCGAGGTGCCGCGCACGCCGACCGGGCAGGATGAACTCGACCGCGCGCTCGGCGGCGGCATCGTCTCCGGCGGCGTGGTGCTGATCGGCGGCGACCCGGGCATCGGCAAGAGCACGCTGCTGCTGCAGGCCGCCGACAGCCTGGCGCGCGCGATGAAGGTGCTGTACATCACCGGCGAGGAAAGCGGCGCGCAGGTGGCGCTGCGTGCCCGCCGGCTCGGGCTCGACGGTCGCTCGGTGCGGGTGCTGGCCGAGATCCAGCTGGAGAAGATCGTGCACGCGTTGCAGGCCGAAGCGCCGGCGTTCTGCGTCATCGATTCGATCCAGACGCTGTATTCGGACGCGCTGACCTCGGCGCCCGGCTCGGTGGCGCAGGTGCGCGAATGCGCCGCGCAGCTGACGCGCCATGCCAAGGCCAGCGGCACCGCGATCGTGCTCGTCGGCCATGTCACCAAGGACGGCACGCTGGCCGGGCCGCGCGTGCTCGAACACATCGTCGACACGGTGCTGTATTTCGAAGGCGACACGCACAGCAGCTTCCGCCTGGTGCGCGCGATCAAGAACCGCTTCGGCGCGGTCAACGAGATCGGCGTGTTCGCGATGACCGAGAAGGGGCTCAAGGGCGTGGCCAACCCGTCGGCGATCTTCCTGTCGACGCACAGCGAGCCGGTGCCGGGCAGCTGCGTGCTGGTCACGCTGGAGGGCACGCGCCCGCTGCTGGTCGAGATCCAGGCGCTGGTCGATTCGGGCGGGCCGAGCCCGCGTCGGCTGTCGGTGGGGCTGGAGCGCGACCGGCTGGCGATGCTGCTGGCGGTGCTGCACCGCCACGCCGGCGTCAGCTGCATGGACCAGGACGTGTTCGTCAACGCGGTGGGCGGCGTGCGCATCAGCGAGCCGGCGGCCGATCTGGCGGTGCTGCTGGCGATCCACGGCAGCTTGCGCGGCAAGCCGCTGCCGCGTGGTTTCATCGCCTTCGGCGAAGTCGGCCTGGCCGGCGAGGTGCGGCCCGCACCCCGCGGTCAGGAACGGCTCAAGGAAGCCGCCAAGCTGGGCTTCAGCGTGGCCGTGGTGCCGAAGGCGAACGCGCCGAAGAAGGCCATCGAAGGGCTGACGATCCACGCCGTGCAGCGCATCGAAGAGGCGATCGACGCGGTGCGCGGGCTGGCCTGAGGCTAGACGCTGCGCCGATAGACGATGTCGAAGAACGAGCCGATGCCCGGCCGCGTGGCGAAGCGGTGGCGCGTGTGTTCGACAAAGCCGTGGGCGGCGAAGAAGTCCTCGACTTCGCTGAGCAGGCAGCCGCCCGCATAGGCCTCGAAGTCGGCCACCTCGACCTGCACGTAGCGAAAGTGTGGCAACAGCGGCAGCGCGCCGCGCAGCACCATCAACTCGGCGCCCTGCGTGTCGATGGTGAGGAAATCGTAGTCCTCGATGCGGATGTCGAAACGCCGCAGCAAGGTCGGCAGTGATTCGCTGTGCAGGATGATCGAGCGCTCGAAGTGCACCTCGGGCCACAGCTGCGCGTGCAGTTTCATCGGCAGGATCGACGACGAGCCGGCGTTGTTGCTGGCCACCTTCAGCTCATGCTGCTCGCCGGCGTGCTCGGTCACCAGCGCCTGCACCGCACGCTGCATCGGCAACGCGGCGATGTTGGCCTCGAGCCGCGCGAAGACCTCGGGAATCGGCTCGACCCACAACACCCGCAGGCCGCGCCTGGCGTAGTCATGGCGTTCCTGGCCGACGTTGGCGCCGATGTGCACGACGCCCTTGCAGTCGTTCAGGTGCGCCTCGTGGTCGATCCAGAACGGGCGCTCGATCAGCTTGCGTCGCAGTGTTCTGAGCAGTCCCATGGTCACGGCGCCAGCGGCAGGCCCTGGTCGGCGGCGATGGTGTCGACCAGCGTGCGCGTGAACTGCTCGTTGCTGAAGCGCTGCGCCGCCGGGCTGGCCAGATAGGCGGCGATCGCCGCCTGGTGGGCCGCGAAGCGCGGCTCGTCGACCGCGGCGATGAAATCGATCAGCTCACGCTCGCCGGCAAAGGCGCTGGCATCGATGTAGCACGCGGCCGGGATCGACGCGGCGGCGCCCGGCGTGCCCAGATAGACCGGCACGCAGCCGTGCACCAGGCAATCGAAGATCTTCTCGGTGATGTAGCCCGGGCTGCCCTGCACGTTTTCGTAGGCGATGGCGAAACGCGCGCGCGTCAGCACCTCGGCCTTGGCATGCACCGGGCCGCGCCAGCTCGGAAAGGCCGGCGGCACCTGCTTGACCTTGGCCTGCCATTCACGCAGCCGCTTCATCAGCCGTCCGCCGATGCCCGGCTTCACCGCCGGCTGGCCCCAGCCGCGGCCGTACAACGAGAACAGCTCCGGCGCGTGCCTTTCGAAGGCGCGCGCGATGGCCACGCGGCGGTGGTGCAGGTTGCGCGGGTTGGGCCGCGACAGGGCCTTGTTGGCGGCGATCAACACGCAGCACAGCGGCCGCTCGGCCCACGGCGCCATCGACACCATGCGCAGGTCGTTCGGGTAGTCGAGCTTGATGAAGCGATCGCCATCGACAAGGTCTTCGTTGGAGGTGAACACCTTGCGGTACTTCAGCAGGTGCCTGCGATCGCCGTTGACCGGGCGGATCAGCGGATCCTCGTACGCGTAGGCGTAGGCCGGCCGGCCCGACAGCCGGTGCTGCGCATTGATGTGCAGCTCGAACAGGCAATCGGCGTCGCGCACCAGGTCGGCCGTGTGCAGGCCCACGCCGCAGGCCGCGAAGCGATCGCGCAGCATCGTGTAGGGCACGTAGAAGTTGCCGCCCTGCGGCCCGGCGCCGGCCGCATAGACCTGGTCGTTTCGCATCGGGCGCACGGTCAGCGCCGCCTGCCGACGGCTTACAGTTGCCGCGGACGATGCGGCCGCCGCCTGCACGGGAAGGGATTCGGATGTCACTGCGCGACCTGATGGAAAAAGGCTCGGACACGATACGGGACAAATTCAGCCGCGAACGTGCCGCGCCGTATTTTCGGGACAAGGCCAAGCTGATGCTCGGCATCGCGCAACTGCGCGACACGGTGCGCGACGAGGCCGCGGCCGACGTGCGCCACTTCCTGCAGTATTGCGTGCGACACCTCGAACGCTCGCACGCGCAGATCTGCCAGGATCTGTTCGTGGCCTGGGCGCTGGGCGGCCAGCGCGGCGGCTACTTCTGCGAGTTCGGCGCCACCGACGGCGTCTCGCTGTCGAACACCCTTCATCTCGAACGTGACCTCGGCTGGACGGGCATCTGCGCCGAGCCGGCGCGCGGCTGGCACGAGGCGCTGCACCGCCAGCGGCCGAGCGCGCACATCGAGACGCAATGTGTCTGGTCGAACAGCGGCGAGACCCTGCAGTTCACCGAATCGGCGACACGCGAATACTCGACCATCGGCAGCTTCAGCGCCGCCGACGGCCATGCGAAGAAGCGCACCGATGCGCAGAGCTATGCGGTGCAGACCATCTCGCTGAACGACCTGCTGGCCAAACACGGCGCACCAGCTGAATTCGACTACCTGTCGATGGACACCGAGGGCAGCGAGCTGCAGATTCTCGAAGCGCTCGACTTCTCGCGCTTCAAGCCGCGCGTGATCACCGTCGAGCACAACTTCATGCCCAACCGCCAGCGCATCCACGACCTGCTGGTGGCGCAGGGTTACCGGCGGGTGCTGCCCGAATGCAGCCAGTTCGACGACTGGTACCTGGCCGACGGGCTGTCGATGCCGGCCTGAATCGCCAAGCGGCAGGCCGCCATCGCTTCAGTGCGGCGCCACCCAGCATGCCGGCAACGGCAGCGGCGCGTTGTCGGTGTTGTCGGCGTCCAGCGGATGCGGGAAGGTGCGCGCGAAGCGCGGGTTGTGGATGCGGTCGTTGCGCCAGAAGGTGAACTCGCACACGCGCGGGATGTACAGGCCCTGGCAACGCACCAGCCGGCAGCAGTTGTTGGGGTGGATGTGCACGCAGCGGTGCGTCTGCGTGATCTTCTCGAACGCGCGTGCGGCCACGCCGAAGTACGGCCGGCTCCAGAACTGGTCGAGGTTGTGGAACTCGGCGACGATGACGCGAAAGCGCCGCATCAGCTTGTCCGACATCGCCAGGAAGGTCTCGTATTCGAAACCCTCGATGTCGACCTGCAGCAGCAGGTCGGAGCCGCTGCCGGGCAGCGACGATTCGACCCAGTCGTCGACGGTCATGAACACCTCGTTGGTGGTCACGCCGACGAACTTCTTGGTGAAGTGGAACAGCGGGTGTGCCGCGGCCGGGCCGGTCACCGAATGGTCGGCGAGGAACACCTTCATGCCCCGTTCGGCGCAGGCCAGCTCGAAACCCGAGACCTCGTTGACGCCGGGTGAAAAACACGCCTCGATGCCGTCCAGGTCATCGGGCAGCAGGTAGCCGCCGTCGCCTGCCGGGCCCATGCGCATCAACGGCGTGTCGGTCTCGACCGGGTGCAGCCGGGCCAGGAACTTCAGCAGATCGCCCTTCGGCGTCAGCTTGGTCGAATAGGCGTTGCCGAGTGCGCGCACGTCGATGACATACGATTTGATGTGCGGTCTCAACGCTTTTCCTGTGGTGGGGTCGGCGCTGATTCTAGGCAGGCAACCCGCGACGACGACCATGAACACGAGCATCGGCTGGGCACTGGGCGCCGCGGCCATCGCCGTCGGCTATTGGGCATACGGCTGGCGCGGCGTGGTGCTGGCGTTGAGCGTGGTGGTGTTCTGGCTGCTGCTGCAGTTCAGCCGCTCGCTGCGCGTGCTGAAGAACGCCGGCAGCGCGCCGGTCGGCCATGTCGACAGCGCGCTCACGCTGCACAGCCGGCTGCAGGTCGGCATGACGCTGATGCAGGTGGTGACGCTGACGCGCAGCCTCGGCCAGCGCCTGAGCGAGCAGCCCGAGCGCTGGGCCTGGTCGGACGCCGGCGGCGCGCGGGTGGAGCTGTCGCTGGTCGGTGGCCGGCTGGTCAGCTGGCAACTGCAGCGCGATGAAGGCGCGGCGCCCGACACGCCCGACCCACCCGACACGCCGACTTAGAATCGCCTCCCCAATCGCAAGCGAGAGTTGTCATGTCGATGTCCGACCGCGACGGCAAGATCTGGATGGACGGCCAGCTGGTCGAGTGGCGCGACGCCAAGATCCACGTGCTCAGCCACACGCTGCACTACGGCTGCGGCGCCTTCGAGGGCGTGCGCGCCTACAACACCGCCGACGGCACCGCCATCTTCCGGCTGCGCGAGCACACCCAGCGGCTGTTCAACAGCGCCAAGATCCTGCGCATGAAGATCCCGTTCACACCCGATCAGGTGATGGACGCGCAGCGCGAGGTGGTGCGCGTGAACAAGCTCGAGAGCTGCTACCTGCGCCCGCTGACCTGGATCGGCAGCGAGAAGCTCGGCGTCAGCCCGCGCGGCAACACCATCCACCTGATGGTCGCCGCCTGGCCGTGGGGCGCCTACCTGGGCGAAGAAGGCCTGAAGCGCGGCATCCGCGTGAAGACCAGCAGCTACACGCGCCACCACGTCAACATCACGATGACGCAGGCCAAGGCGGTGAGCAACTACACCAACTCGATCCTGGCCAACATGGAAGCGCTCGACGACGGCTACGACGAGGCGCTGCTGCTCGATGCCTCGGGCTTCGTCTCCGAGGGCGCCGGCGAGAACCTGTTCGTGATCAAGAACGGCGTGGTCTACACGCCCGACCTGTCGGCCGGCGCGCTGAACGGCATCACCCGCGACACGATCTTCGCGATCTGCACCGACCTGAAGCTGAAGCTGGTCGAAAAGCGCATCACCCGCGACGAGGTCTACATCTGCGACGAGGCCTTCTTCACCGGCACCGCGGCCGAAGTGACGCCGATCCGCGAACTCGACCGTATCGAACTCGGCGAAGGATCGCGCGGGCCGATCACCGAGAAGATCCAGTCGGCCTTCTTCGACATCGTCAACGGCCGCAACCCGAAGTACGCCGAGTGGCTGACGCGGGTCTGATGACGGCGAGGCAGGCAAGATGAGCAAGACCAGCGCAGTGGTGATGGTGGGCCCGGCCGAACTCGAGGGCCCGGGCGTGGTCTTCTGCCCGAACCCGAAGATGCCGTTGTGGAGCAACCACCCGCGCGTGTACATCGATGTGGTCACCATCGGCGAAGGCAAGTGCCCGTATTGCGGCACCCTTTACAAGCTGGAGCCCGGCACCGCCTTGCACGCCCACTGAGCCGCCGTGGCACGCGAGCATCAGTTTGTCCTGACACTGTCGTGCGCTGACACCACGGGCATCGTCTATGCCATCAGCGGCCTGCTCTACCGCGGCGGCTGCAACATCATCGATTCGCAGCAGTTCGGCGATCTGCACGGCGACGATGCCACCGGCCTGTTCTTCATGCGTGTGCACTTCGAGGCACCGCCGCACCTGAGCGAGCCGAACGCGCTGCACACGCTGTTCGAGCACACCCGCGCGCAGTTCGGCATGACCCTGCAGCTGCATGCGCTGGTGCGCAGGCCGCGGCTGCTGCTGATGGTCAGCCAGCACGGGCACTGCCTGAACGATCTGCTGTACCGCTGGCGCAGCGGCCAGCTGGCGGTGGACATCGCCGCCATCGTCTCCAACCATGCGGTGTTCGAGCCGCTGGCGCGCGCCGACGGCATTCACTTCCATCACCTGCCGCTGCCCGCCGGCAGCGATGCCGAGGCCAAGCGCGCGCAGGAGCGGCAGGTCGAGGCGATCGTCGAGCGCGAAGGTGTGGAACTGGTGGTGCTGGCGCGCTACATGCAGATCCTGAGCCGCGAGTTCTGCGCCGCGCTGCAAGGCCGGGCGATCAACATCCACCACAGCTTCCTGCCCAGCTTCAAGGGCGCGCGGCCCTATGCGCAGGCGCATGCGCGCGGCGTCAAGCTGATCGGTGCCACCGCGCACTACGTCACCGCCGAGCTCGACGAAGGCCCGATCATCGAGCAGGACGTGCAGCGCGTCGGGCATGCGCAATCGGTCGACGACTTCACCGCGGTCGGCCGCGACATCGAATGTGCGGTGCTGGCGCGCGCGGTGCGCTGGCATGTCGAACACCGCGTGCTGCTCAACGGCCACAAGTGCGTGGTGTTTCGCTGAAGGGGCTGGCACCTATGCACGGCGGTGCATAAGGAAATGCGCGCATGGGCACAGCCCTTCGCGTCGGGTTCAATGGGTGCATGAGCAAGC
The DNA here is from genome assembly GCA_963756415.1 of uncultured beta proteobacterium. GTDB lineage: Bacteria > Pseudomonadota > Gammaproteobacteria > Burkholderiales > Burkholderiaceae_C > Rubrivivax. The sequence goes on along the minus strand of CAVWNT010000015.1, from coordinate 271,299 downwards.
CCGGCAGCGCCGATCGCACCCACCCAGCGCCCGCGGCCCATGAACCGCGCGGCAACGACACGCCCGCCGAGCCCGGCGTGCACCTGCAGTACCGGCTGGCGCCGGGGCGGCAGCGCGGCGCGCAGATCGACAACACGCTGTTCGACCTGCTGCAGGCGCTGCGCGATGCGGGCTCGATCCGCCAGGCCGCGCTGGCGCTGGGCTGTTCGTACCGCCACGCCTGGGGTGCGCTGAAAAGTTGGGAGCGCGACCTCGGCGAGCCGCTGGTCGATTGGGTGCGCGGCAAGCCGGCGCGGCTGAGCGCCTTTGCCGTGCGCCTGCTGTGGGCCGAACGGCGTGCGCGCACCCGCGTGCAGCCGCACATCGAGGCGCTGCGGGCCGACCTGGCGCGCATGCTCGGCGAAGCGCGCGATGAACGCCAGCAACTGCTCAGCGTGTGCGCCAGCCACGACCTGGCGCTGCCGCTGCTGCAGCAGCATGCCGCGCAGGCGGTGGATCTGCACCTGGACCTTCGCTTCCAGGGCAGCGTCGAAAGCCTGCGCGCGCTCAACGCCGGGCAGTGCACGATGGCCGGCTTTCACGTGCCGGTGCTGCGCGGCGCGGCACCGCTGTTTGCGCAGGCGATGAAGCCGCTGCTGAAGCCGGGCGTGCACAAGCTGATCGGCTGCTCGCGGCGACAGCAGGGACTGATGCTGCGGCGCGAACATGCCGGCGCGGTGCGCTCGCTGCCCGACCTGATGCGCACGCCGCTGCGTTTTGTCAACCGCCAGAGCGGCTCGGGCACGCGGCTGCTGATCGACCACCTGATGCACGAACACGCGCTCGATCCACGGCGGCTGCGCGGCTACCACGCGCGCACCGAGAACACGCACGTGGCGATCGCCGCGTGCATCGCCAGCGGCGACGCCGATGTCGGCCCCGGCATCGAGGCCGCGGCGCTCGAGTTCGGCCTGCATTTCGTGCCGCTGATCGAAGAGGACTATTTCCTGGTGTGCCTGAAGGACAGCCTGCCCACGCTGGCGGTGCAGCGGCTGCACTGGCTGTTGAGCGGTGCGCCGTGGAGCGAGATCCTGGCCCGGCTGAGCGGCTACCGGCCCGCATCGGCACCGGGCCAGGTGCTGTCGATGACGACGGCGCTGCCGTGGTGGCGCTTCGGCACGCAGCGCGAGCGGGTGACATCCGTGCCGCGTTCGGCGCCCACCCGGACCATTGAAACCGAAGGAGATCCGCAACGATGAACACCATCCGAACGAGCCGCTGGTGGCACGCAACGACACCGGGCCTGGCGCTGGTTTTGGCCCTGGCCACGTCGGGCATCGGCAGCGCACAGGCGCAGGACCGCTTCATCGTCATGGCGTCGACCACCTCGACCGACCAGTCGGGCCTGTTCGCCCACCTGCTGCCGCAATTCAAGCAGGCCACCGGCACCGACGTGCGTGTCGTCGCCCAAGGCACCGGGCAGGCGCTGGACACCGCGCGCCGCGGCGATGCCGATGTGCTGTTCGTGCACGACCAGGTGGCCGAGGAGAAGTTCGTCGCCGAGGGCCACGGCCTGAAGCGCCTGCCGGTGATGTACAACGACTTCGTCGTCATCGGCCCGAAGAGCGATCCGGCCGGCATCCGCGGCAACGACATCGCTGCCGCGCTGAGCAAACTGCGCGCCAGCGATGTCCCGTTCGTCTCGCGCGGCGACAAGAGCGGCACCCACGCCGCTGAGTTGCGCTACTGGAAGCTGGCCGGTGCGGACGACATCAAGTCATCGAAGGCGGCGAGCTACAAGGAATGCGGCTGCGGCATGGGCCCGGCGCTGAACATGGCCTCGTCGCTGAACGGCTACGTGCTCGCCGACCGCGCCACCTGGCTGAACTTCAAGAACCGCGGTGATCTGGCGATCCTGGTCGAAGGCGACAAGCGCCTGTTCAACCAGTACGGCGTGATCGTCGTCAACCCCGAACGCCACCCGCATGTGAAGCAGGCGCTGGCGCAGGGTTTTGTCGATTGGGTGACCGCGCCGGCGGGGCAGGCGGCGATCGCCAGCTACCGGATCAACGGCGAGCAGCTGTTCTTCCCCAACGCCAACCAGTAGGCCGCGGCCGCTGTGCCGGCCGCTGCCCGTTGCTGAACTACAGCTGCAGCTTGCCGGCGTAGACCACCGGCCCGGTCGGCGCGCCGGTGGGCGAACCGCCGCTGGGCTCGACGCTGACGGCCAGTGCCTGCGTGCCGCCTTTCAGCAGCGTCGGCGGCAGCTTGTCGCGCGACAGCACGGTGCTGCCATCGGCCGCGATCAGGCCCAGCGAACGCGGTGCGCCTTCGGGCGGCACCGACCACAGCTCGAGCACACGGCCGCTTTGCACGTTGACCTGCTGCAGCGGCCGCGTCACCAGCGAGCGGCCGTCGCCGCTGACGCTGGCGACGAAGGTGGTGCCGGCACCGACCGCGGCCGCCGCATCGGGCGTGGCCTGCAGCACGATCACCACCGGCGGCAATGTCGGCGCCGGGTTGGCCAGCCACAGCGCCAGGCTCAGCGCGGTCACGGTGGCCACGCCGGCCAGGCCGCGCCACGGTGCCAGCCGTTGCCACCAGGCCGGCGTTGCCGCCGGCGTCGCGGCGGCAGCGTCGGGCCACAGGCGCGACTCGATGCGCTGCCACACCGCAGGCGGCGGCTCGACGCTGGCGACGACGGCGGTCAGCGGCATCAGGCGCGACTGCCAGGCCTGCACCGCCCCACGCAGCACCGGGTGCGCCGGCAGCAGTGCTTCGAAGCGGCGGCGCGCGGGCCCACGCAGCGTGCCGGCCACATAGGCGGCGGCCAGCGGATCGGCGAGTCGGGGGTTGGCGTAGTCCATCTCAGGCGCCCGCCTTGTCCTCGCGCGCGTGGTCGCTCACGACACCACGCTGCAGGCAATCCTTCAACGCCATCAGCGCACGCCGCACCCAGCTCTTCACCGTGCCCAGCGGCTGGTGCAGCCGTTCGGCGACCTCGGCATGCGACAGGCCGTCGTAGAACGCCAGCGCCACGCTCTGCCGCTGCGGCGGACTCAGCGTATCCATGCACTGCGCCAGCTGGCGTGCATCGCTGGCGCGGGCCAGCAGATCGAGCGGGCCGGGCGCATCGTCGGCGGCGCCTTCGTCGCGTGGCGCGTCATCGCTGTCGTCCGGCCGTGGTGCTGTACAGCCGCGGCTGCGACTGCGCACGGCGCAGGCTGTCGATGGCGCGGTTGCGCGCGATGCTGGTCATCCAGGTCAACGGCTGGGCGCGCGCGGCATCGAAGGTGCCGGCGGCTTTCCACAGCGCCACATAGACCTCCTGCAGCAGATCCTCGGCCTGCGCGCGGTCGCGCTGGATGCGCAGCAGCACCGCGAACACATGACCGCTCGAGCGCTGGTACAGCTCGGCAAACGCGCGCCGATCGCCCATGCCGCTGCGCGCCAGCAACTGGGCCAGCTCGCGACTGCGCTGGGGCCAATCCCCTTCGTCGGCTTTCATCGGCGCTGCTGCTCCATACGCTCCATACAATCGGCGCGCATGGCGCACGACCTTCGCTTCGAACCGGCCCGGCGCTGTCATTGCAGGACTGCAATGGGGCAGGCTGGGGGCGTGCGCCGCTGGCGGCTGCAGGCCGGCGCCATCATAGTGGCCATGCACGTTGGCGTGCTGCGCTGAGCCGGCAGCCCCCTTCCGCCCAGGCCGATGCCGAACCCGAAACAACATGCTGCCGTGCTGCTGGCGTCGCCCGACGATGTCGAGACGCGCTTCTACGAGGCCTTGCAGCAAGCCGATCTGGACAAGCTGATGGCGGTGTGGTGCGACGACGACGAGGTGGCGTGCGTGCACCCCGGTGGCGGGCGCGTCATCGGCCACGCCGCGATCCGCGCCAGTTTCGAGGCCATCTTCGCCAACGGCGCGATCCCGGTGCAGCTGCACAGCGTGCGGCGGGTGCAGTCGATGGGCAGCGCGGTGCACCATGTCGTCGAACATGTCGGCGTGCAGACCGCCGATGGCGCGCGCAGTGCGTGGGTGGCCTGCACCAACGTCTATCTGAAGACGGCGCAGGGCTGGCGGCTGCTGGTGCACCACGCCAGCCCGGGCGGCGAGGGCGGCGACACCGGCGCTGACGAGCGCCCGTCGACGCTGCACTGACGCGCCTGCACGCCCCGGCCTCCCATCGGCGCCCATCCGTGCAGCACTACCGCGCCCCGAGCTGGCTGCCGGGCGGAAACCTGCAGACGATCTGGCCGGCGCTGTTGTCACGACAGCCGCCACTGTCCGCGCCGGCCTACCGGCGCGAACGCTGGACGACACCCGATGCCGACTTCATCGACGTGGATGTCGTCGACGCTGCGGCCGCTGACACCGCCCCGCGGCTGATCCTGTTCCATGGTCTGGAGGGTTCGTCGCGCAGCCACTATGCGCTGGCCTTCGCGCGCCATGCGCACCTGCGCGGCTGGGGCTTCGTGGTGGCGCATTTCCGCGGCTGCTCGGGGTCGCTGAACCTGGCGCCGCGCGCCTACCATTCCGGCGACCACCAGGAGATCGATTGGGTGCTGCAGCAGCTGCGCGCGCGCAGCCCGGCACCGCTGCTCGCGGTCGGCGTGTCGCTCGGCGGCAATGCGCTGCTGCGCTGGGCCGAAGAAGCGGGGGCCACCGCCACCGCCACCGTGCGCGCGCTGGCGGCGGTGTCCGCGCCGATCGATCTGGCCGCCGGCGGCCACGCCATCGGCCGCGGCTTCAACCGGCAGGTCTACACGCGCATGTTCCTGCGCACGATGAAGCTCAAGGCCGAGGCGAAATGGCAGCAGCACCCGGGCCTGTTCGACCGCGAGCGGCTGCGTGCCACGCGCACGCTGTACGAGTTCGACAACCTGTTCACCGCGCCGCTGCACGGCTTTCGCGACACCGAGGACTACTGGCGCCGCGCGTCGGCGAAGCCACACCTGCGCCAGATCCGCGTGCCCACGCTGGTGCTGAACGCGCGCAACGATCCGTTCGTTCCCGCCGCCAGCCTGCCCGGCGCCGATCAAGCCGGTGATCACGTCAGCCTGTGGCAGCCGGCCCACGGCGGGCATGTGGGCTTTCCCGGCGGTCGCTTTCCCGGGCACGTCGGCACGCTGCCCGAAGCCGTCACCGGCTGGCTGGCAGCGCACCTGCGCTGAGGGCAGCCGCAACGCGTTAAGGTTCGGCTCATGGATGAGATCGTCAAGGCAGCCCTGCTGAAGTGGCCGCGGGTGCCGCAGAACCACGGCTGGCTGGCACTCGATGCACGCGGCGACTGGTATCTGCGCGACGAGGCCGCGCAGGCCGCCGGCGCGTTCCCGCAGGTCAAGGGCAGCCGCATCGAACACGAAGGCCTGCGCAGCTTCATCGAGCGCAACTACGAAGCCGACGCGCGCGGCGCCTGGTACTTCCAGAACGGCCCGCAGCGGGTGTTCGTGCAGCTCGAGGCCGCGCCGTACGTATGGCGGCTGCAAACCGAGGTCGACACGCCGGCCGCGCCTGGCAGCAGCGCCTGCCGGATCACCGCGCACACCGGTCGCGCCGCCAACTTCCGCAGCGCCTGGCTGGACGAGAACGGCCGGCTGTTCCTCGACACCGATGTCGGCTTCGGCCTCGTGCACAGCCTGGACACCGGCATCGCCGCGATCGCCGTCGACAGCGGGGTGTGGTCGCCGCAGACACTGGGCTTTGCCGAGATGCCGGCGCGCTTCGGGTTCGTGCTCGAGCCGCGGCCCGAAGCCGGGCCTGTCGCAACGATGTAAGCGCGTTTCCATGCCGTCACATACGGCCGGCGCACAGTCACGGATGCAGCCGTTACGGCATCAGGCGACCCGCCAACGCGGCCACAGGCCGCGCCGGTGCGCGAACGCGAGAACTACTTGGCAGCTTCGGAGGCAGCCGAAGCTGCTGCTTCGGGCGCCTTCGGCTCGGCCAAACTCGCACCGCCCTGGTTGGCCAGGTAGACGACCGCACGGCCGATTTCCACATCGGAGTGCTCGCCACCGCCCTGAGGCGGCATCGCGCCCTTGCCCTTCAATGCGGCAGTGACCAGCGCCTCATAGCCGGCCTTGATGCGCGGTGACCAGGCAGCCGCGTCCCCGAGCTTGGGCGCCCCTGCCACGCCGGCGGCGTGGCAAGCGGCGCACTGCGCGGCGTAGACCTCCTGCCCGCTCTTCAACACCGCTGGCGCCGAAGCATCCTTGTAGGCCACGCTGCTCACCGGCTGGATGCGCGCAGCGGTCGCCTGTTCGCTGAACCCGTCGCTGCCGGCCGCGGGTTGGTCGCCGAAGGCCACGTAATTGACCAGCAGAACGATGATCACGATCGGCACCACGAAGGCTGCGACGATGGTCCAGATCAGCTGCTTGGGCGTCTTGATCGGGCTTTCGTGTTGCTGCTGAACTTCGAGTTCGAAAGAGTCGCTCATGAATTCCTTCTGGGGCCGTCCGTGGCGGCCGGCAGCGGGTTCGAACCCTGCCGCGCCGCAACGGCCACCGCGGCCTGCGGCCGTATCCAACAAAGCTTCGAAGTATAACGGCCGCCCCTCGGGCCCTGCCGCCCGCAACGACCGCGCTGATAGAATCGTCGGCCTCCAGCACCGCGGCTGTAGCTCAGTGGATAGAGTATTGGCCTCCGAAGCCAAGGGTCGTGGGTTCGATCCCCGCCAGCCGCACCAAGATCTGCGAACAGCAGACAAGAATTTAGATGGCCCGTCCTGTGCGGGCCATGTGCTTTTCCGGGCCTTGTGACAGGTTCTGTGACGTCACAGCGCAGCCGCACGCCATTTGCAATGCCGTTCTGAACATTGGGTAGGTGACATCGATGAGCCGCAGCGTTATCCGGCGTCGGTAGGTTCAGACCTTGGCAGGTGGACTCATTCCAGCGTCGCCCGCGCGTGCCGATCCAGCGGCCGACTAAGGACAACGGCCCAGCGTTCCACTCCGCTGCCTTTGGCCGGGCCTGCCTGGGCATCACGCAAGAACGTCTTGACTCTTCACAGCTAGCGCCGCATGAGCCGTGTGGCCAATGCCACCACGGCCACGCCCGCAGCGAGCACCAGGACGTCTTCGATGAGGCCACTGCGTGCCTGCCCGATGCGCGCCATGGCCTGCTTGCGGCCGGCCAGCGTCGCGTAGGCCATTGGCACGGCCACGGCCACGGCCGTCACAGCGCCTGACTGCTCGCGACCGCGCGGCGCGAGCGCCGCGCCGGCAATGCCCGCGCTCGCCATGCGCGCCAGCAGCCCCAGGAACACGGTGCGGTCGGGCGCGGACTTCATCTTGTCGCCCAGCAGTTCGCCCACGCCCATGGCCAGCGCGCCCCAGCGGAACAGCGGGTGGTCCAGCAGCAGCAGCTTGCCGGGCGTTGCGCGGCCGACCAGGCGGGCGACGGCCAACGCGGCCATCGGCGTCATCGAACGCGCGCTGGCCACGGAGCCGATGAGGGCGGGATAGAGCAGGCTGCGCAGGTCCATGGCGTGGTGGCCGCCGCTGTGCGGTCGGGGCACACGCGGGGCTGGGCGTGGTGGATGAAGCCCGTGATTGAGCAAGTGGCGCTCCTGCCCTCCGGCAGCCGCCCTGTCCCGCCACAACGTCGCGCAGGCCCGACGCGCACCGTGTGCAGCGTTGCGCGTCACGCTGCGGCGATGCACCTGAGTCTCTTGTCCGTCACCCGCGCCCTGGTCCTGGGCATCGCAGCCGCCGCCGGCGCGTCATCGTCCCGCGCCATCGAGGAACCCGACCTCGACGTCGAACGCACGCGGTCTGCAACCAGGAAGAGGGCAAAGCAAGACCACGCGAGCAGCATCTACCAAGGAAAGTCGGGCCGGCGATGGCAACTCAGGCGGTTGCCGGCCCGATGCCGAAGGCCTCAGCGCGCCGGTGTCGTCAGATCACGCAGCCGCGTCCTTCAGCTTCTTCAGCGCGCGGGTCTTGATCTTGACGCTCGCCGGCTTGGCGGCGAAGACGCGCTCTTGCTTGGTGAACGGATCGATGCCCGTGCGCTTCTTCTTCGCCGGTACGTTGACCACGTTGACCTTCAGCAGCCCCGGCAGCGTGAACGAGCCCAGCCCCTTCTTGTGCACGCTGGCCAGGATGGTGGCTTCCAGCGAGGCCATGACGGCGCGCACTGACTTGACATCCATCGCAGCCAGTTCGGCCATGTGGGCGATCAGGCTGGTCCTGTTGAACGCCGTCTTGATCGGCTTCACGGCAGCGGGAATGGACGGTGTTGCGCCCTTTGTCGTCTTCTTCGCAGCAGCCGCCTTCTTGGCCGGCGCCTTGGTCATCGATTTCTTTGCAGTTGCCATTGAGTTCTTGGTGTTGAGAGTTGAAAGCGCCTTGTGTGAGGGCGGCGCATTGTGCACTCCCCGGCGGCACAAGTGCCGGCACGGCACATCGGGCTGTCGGCGCTGGACGGCGTGATTTGCAGGCGCGTTTGGACGGTCGATCTACAACGGGTAGGTCGGCAAGGCCCGCCCCCTGCCGCGTCTCGCAGTTCCTTCAAGCTCATCACGTACTCTGTGTTGCCGACGAGTCCTCGAGCACGCGCTCGATGAAGTCGCGTGCGCGACCCGACTGGGCGTTGCGGCTGCGCCTGTGGGCCGGCGCACGCAAAGGCGCATTGCTCCCAGCCCAGCCGCAAAGAGGGCGAAGGTTGCAGCTCTGGAACCGCGCTGCTATGCCATTCCGTTGCCATCCCGACTCCGGAGTAACCGGAGGCGATGTCGATTGCGGAAAAGGCGCTGCCGGCGATGGTGTTGCCGAGCAAATCAGCATAGGAGTTGTAGGTCACTGGAAACAACTCTTGGCCCGGGAAAGCCTTGGCGTTGCTCTCCAACAGCAGATGCGCTGGCGCGGCCTGGACGCCGCCGCAAACGTCTGCAAGTCCCACAGCGATCCGGAGCGCCCGTGCACGATTTCTAAAGCCATTCGCTTTTCTTATCCGCCGCGCGGTGCACGTCAGCTGACCGGGGTGCCGCCCCGTTGCAGTCAGTCAACGACTGCCCTTCGCGTGAAGCAGTCGCGGCGTAACCACTGCTTGACGCGTAGACGGTCCGAACCCGGCCAAACGACGGCACACCGTCCACGACGCCCGCGATGCACGTGGACTCAGGGTGCAGGTCAAGTTGCGTTCATCGCCAGAGCGCCAGCCTGGCGGCGACGCCAGGCCGCCGGCGGCATGCCGTATTCGCGCCGAAACGCGCGGCTGAAGGCGGTGTCGGTCTGGTAGCCAACCTCCTGCGCGATTCGCGCCAGCGGTGCATTGCTGCGTGCCAGCAGATTGGTGGCCAGCAGCATGCGCCATTGCGCCAGGTACTGCATCGGCGCCAGCCGAACCAGATGCACGAAGCGGTCTGCCAGCACCGAGCGGGATGTCCCCGAGACGCGCGCCAGTTCCTCCAGCGTCCAGGGCCGTGCCGGCTCGGCATGCAGCGCGCGCAGGGCCGCACCGACGATGCGGTCGTTGACGCCTGCCAGCCAGCCGGTGCGGCCCTCGGCCTGCTCGTTCATGTAGATGCGCAGCACCTCGATGAACAGCACCTCGGCCAGCTTGGCGAGCACGCCCTGGCCACCAGGACGCGGCGAGCGGGCCTCGGCCAGCGCGTAGCGCAGCGAGGCCTCGAGCCAGATGCCGGCATTGGAGCCGCGCACGCCGACCTTGACGACGGGCGGCAGCCCGGCCAGCAGCATGCGCGCCAGGCGCGCGTCGCAGGCCAGGTAGCCGCACACCAACTTGGTCGTCGCACCGCCGCCGCCATGGGCCAGCAACCGCGGCCGGCGCGCCAGCACCTCGTGCAGTCGCGCCCCTGACGCCGGCGGCAGGCCCGGTTGAGAGCTCATGCGGTGCGCGTCGCCCTGCGGAAACAGCACCGCATCACCGGCCGTCAGGCGCAGCGGCGGCAGGTCGCCCAGCTCGACCCAGCACTCACCCTCAGTGATCAGGTGGAAGATGACGACCCGTTCCGCCGTCGGCTCGAGGACGGGCGCGGCGTCGTCGGCGTGCGGTGACTGGTAGCACCAGGGGGCCGTGAAGCGGCCATGCAGAAAGATCGCGCCGATCAGACGCACCACGCGCAGCGTCTGCGACAAAGCGTCCACTAGCTCGTCACCTCGACATGCAGACCCACCGTCAGCGGCTGTTCCAGCGCGGCTGTGACCGGTGAGCAGCCTGTCGTGGCCTCCACCAGTGCACGCACAAGCGCCGCGTCGACCCCCGGGGCTCCGATGCGCACGTGCAGGTCCATCGCCAGTGGGCCGGCGGCCACGCGGCGGCCGTCGGCTTCGGCCACGCCCACCAGGCCGCGCAGGTCGCTGCGGCTTGTGGCGTGCGCCTCCAGCGTGTCCAGCACGACACCGCGGGAGGCCGCTTCCATCGCGATCCGCGTCACCGCGCACGAGGCCAGCGCGGTGCGCAGCAACCAGCCCGGCGTGGGCGCGCTGTCGTCGCCGCCGATTGCCATCGGCATGTCGGTGGCCACCACGGCACCCGCCGCCGTGTGCGCCGTGGTGCGCAGACCGCCGGCCCAGCGCACGGTTGCCGGCGTGTCTTCATGGAGCCCGGCGTGCGGCTTGCGGCGCAGGGCCGAGACGACACGCTCCATTGACGCTGCAACCTGTTCCATGGTCATCAGGCTCTCCGGCGTTTGGGGTGCGCCATTCTGGTCGGCCGGCGGCAGCAAGACCAGCGCCACGCAGCACATGCGGACGCGCGGACAGCCGCGGCGGACTGTCGGTCAACCCCGTTCAGGGCAGCCTGCGTCTGCGGACGCCGAGGCAAGTCCGCCCGACGCTCGGGCAGGACGCGCCGCCGCGTTGCCGCGACAGTGGCCTGCCTTACCAACCCGCACCGGAGACCGGACCATGAACACACCCATCGACCATACCGCCCTCAAGGCTCGCCAGCAGACCGCCTGGGGCACCGGCGACTATGCCGTCATCGGTACCACGCTGCAGATCGTCGGCGAGACGCTGGCCGAGGCCTGCGATCTGAAGACCGACGAGCGGGTGCTGGACGTCGCGGCCGGCAACGGCAACGCCACGCTGGCGGCTGCGCGCCGGGGCTGCCTCGTCACCTCGACCGACTATGTCGGCGGCCTGCTCGAGCGCGGCGCCGAACGTGCGCGCGCCGAACGGCTCGAGGTTACGTTCCAGACCGCCGATGCCGAGGCGCTGCCGTTTGCCGACGCCAGCTTCGACGCTGCCGTTTCGACCTTCGGGGTGATGTTCACACCCGACCACGCCAAGGCAGCCGCCGAGCTGGCGCGCGTCGTGCGCCCCGGCGGCCGCATCGGTCTGGCGAACTGGACACCCGACAGCCTGATCGGCCGCATGTTCAAGGTGCTCGGCCGCTATGTGCCACCGCCAGCGGGCGTGCAGCCGCCGTCGCTGTGGGGCACCGAGGCCCACCTGCGCGCGCTGTTCGGTGATGCAGCCTCGACGGTGCAGGTGACGCTGCGCGACTTCGCTTTTCGCTACCGTTCGGCGGCGCACTTCATCGACATCTTCCGCACCTGGTACGGGCCGGTGAACAAGGCCTTTGCGGCGCAGACCCCCGAGAAGGCGGACGCGCTGGCCGCCGAACTGGCCGAGCTGCTGGACAGCCTGAACCGCGCCGGCACGCGATCCCTTGTCGTGCCGAGTGGCTATCTCGAAGTCGTCGTCACCTTGCGCTGAGCCCAGCGTGAACGCTCGGTTGCAGCGGCGTGTCCAGCGTTACGGCTGGGACCTGGCCGCCGACGACTACGAGTCGCTGTGGCAGGCGCCGCTGGCTGTGGCGCACGCTGCGCTGCTCGACAGCGCCGCACTGGGGCCTGGCGAACGCGTGCTCGACCTCGCCTGCGGCACCGGCCTCGTCACTCTGCCGGCCGCGCGTGCGGTCGGCCCCGGCGGGCAGGTGATCGGCATCGACATTTCTGAGCGCATGGTGGAGGTGCTGCGCCAGCGTGCCGCCGCGGCCGGGCTGCCACAGGTGAGCGCGGCGCGCATGGACGCCGAGCAGCTGGCCCTCGCCGATGCCAGCGTCGATGTCGTGCTCTGTGCTCTGGGGCTGATGTACATGCCCGACCCCGAGCAGGCGGTGCGGGAAATCAGGCGTGTGTTGCGCCCCGCCGGCCGGGTTGTCATGGCGGTGTGGGGCGAGCGTGCCCGCTGCGGCTGGGCCCCACTGTTCGGCATCGTCGATGCCGAGGTTCGCAGTGAAGTCTGCCCGCTGTTCTTCGGCCTCGGGCAGGGCGATGCCTTGTCAGGCCTGTGCCGCAGCGTCGGCCTGAGCGTGTGTTTAGATCAGCGGATCACGGGCACGCTCGACTACGCCGACGGCCATCGCGCCTGTGATGCCGCCTTCATCGGTGGACCCGTGGCGCTGGCCTGGCAACGCTTCGACGAGCCCACGCGCCGACGGGCCCGCACGCGCTACCTGGACGCCATCGCCGGCTGGCGCCACGGTGACGGCTACCGGATTCCAGCCGAGTTCGTCGTCGTCTCGGCGATGGCCCCCTCGGTGCAGGGCGCGCCGACATCACAGCCCTCATCGTCATGACGTCCATGGCCCCTCACTTCCGTGAAGTCGGCAGCGGCCCCGGTGTCGTCTGCCTGCATTCCAACGCCAGCAGCTCGGCTCAGTGGCGGGCGCTGATGGACAGCCTGGCGCCGACGCACCGAGTGCTTGCACCCGATCTCTACGGCGCCGGCAAGAGCCCCGACTGGCACTCGGACCGCGTCATCACCCTGGCCGACGAGGCTGCGCTGATCGAACCGGTGTTGCAGCGCGCCGGTGCGCCCTTCGTGCTGGTCGGCCATTCGCATGGCGCCGCCCTCGCACTGCGCATCGCGGCGCAAGACCCGGCACGGGTGCGTGCGCTGGTCCTGTTCGAGCCGACGCTGTTCTCGCTGATCGAAGCCGACGGCGCGGCACCGAACGAAGCCGACGGCATCCGCGACGCGGTCGCGGCCGCCGCGCGCGCCCTTGACGCCGGCGATGCCGACGCCGCCGCAGGGCACTTCATCGACTACTGGACCGGACCGGGCAGCTGGGCCGCCACGCCAGAGGCGCGCCGTCCGGCGATCGCCGCCTCAATGCGAGCAGTTCGCCGCTGGGCTCATGCCTTGATGACCGAACCCACGCCACTGGCGGTCTTCGCGGCGCTGCAGCTTCCGGTCATGCTCATGACTGGCGAGCGTTCCACGGTGGCGGCGCTCGGGGTCGCACGCCGCCTGAGCCGGGTCATTCCGAAGCTCACGCGCATCGATTTTCCGAGGCTCGGCCACATGGGCCCGATCACGAACGCACAACTTGTCAACGCGGAAATCGTTCGCTTCCTTCGGATCGCCACCTAAGGAGCCTTTGCAGCTGAATGCCGCGGCGGTCATCCTGGGGGGGTGACAAGCCCGGCTTCTGACCGACACTGCCCGCGTGCGCGGCCGATTGGCACGGTGTTTTCCAACGGACGAGCCTGCCATGACCCTTCAAGCGCCTCTTTCCCTGGCATCGATGGCCGTTCTCTTGCTCGCAGGAGCGGCCCTGTGCGCAAGCCACGACGCCAGTGCGATGGCGCTGATCGGCGGCGTGATCAGTCTGTCCATGGTGCCAGGCTTTGGCTTGTGTACTGCCAGCGCGCCGGTGTCGACCTCGACGCCGCAAGCCGGCGACATCCGCGCTGTGGACGCTGGGCTGGCTTTGCCCGGGTCGGCTGCGCGTCCGTGCGCCGCGCCGCGCAACGGGCAGGTCGCGCGACTTCTCAGCGGCGTGCGGCTCGTGTGAGCCGCGCCATGCAACCTCGATGTAACGCAGGGGAACGCCATGACAACAGCTCGCTGGATTTCGGCCACAGGCCTGACGGTTGCCCTGATGGTTGTATCGGCGTGCGGCGGCGGCGGCGGCGCGCAGCAGCCGCCGCCGAACCCGGCCAGCTTCGAGATCCGCCTCGATTCTTCCGCCATCGTCGCAATGCAAGACTCCGACGGCTTGCTGCGCGTTCAAATCGCCCGCCAGCCCGGTTCCATCGGCGCGTTGCATATTGCGCTGGTCGATCCGCCGGAGGGTGTCAGTGGCAGCGCGGTGGAGGTCGAAGCTGGCGACGAAGCGCTGCTGCCACTGCGCATCGCCGGCAATGTGCCGGCCGGGCATCTGACCTTGACCATCAGCGGCAGCGGCAGCGGCCTCACCTCGACGACAAGCGTGCAGGTCGACGTGCAGCCTTCACAGCCGCGCGCGAAGGCACTGATCCAGGCTGCGCTCAACGCCGGCCAGATTGATCTCGGCACCGCGCTGCTGTATCGCACCTATGCGGTATTTGGCGATGTGCGGCTGCCGGCGGCGTTCATCGGCTCAGGGCCGGCTGAGGAGGATCGTGCGCTGTTCGGCGAGATCGAACGCAATCGCACGGGCTTGCCGCACACGGTGCTCGAGCAGCTGCGGCCCTTCCTGTTGCGTCCCGATGACCCGCAGAGTGTGTTCAGCGCCGGCCGCACCACTCTAGCCGGGCGTGAGCGACCGAGCCAGAGCCGGCGTGAGCGACCGACCGCGGACAACGACGAATGTTCGGGCACTGCGCGCGAGTGGATCACCCTGCGCAGCGCGTTGCACCCGGTGCGGGCCTGGGCGCTGTGCGAGGGCACCGACGCCACCAACTACATCGCTCGCCTCAATCTGCTCAAGGTGATCGACGTGGTCGACAAGGCGTATGGCGCAATGACGCAACTGATGGGCCCGGCCGTGCCGGACGAGTACGGTGACGATGCCATCGATGTGTACATCGTGCCGTTGAATGCCGATGCGCCTCGCGCGCGCGGCAGCTATGCCGTCGAGGGCGTCCGCGGCGTCGAGATCGCGCAGCCACCGTTCGTGAACGGCACCTCGAGCGGCTACCTCATGCTGCCGACATGGCGGCTGGCCGAGCAGGACTACCAGCTGACGTTGATACACGAGCTGTTCCATGTGTTGCAGGACGCTCATAACAGTCGGCTCGTCGAGTACTGGTTTTCCGAGGCATCCGCCACCTGGGCCTCGGTCTACTTCAACCGGACCGCGCCGGTGCATCCTGCGGCCAACCGCCGCCTGCACACTGAGCGCTTCGGCGGCTATCAGCAAGCCACCCATGGTCTGTTCAGCTTCGACGGGTCGGACCCCTACTCCTCGTATATCTGGGTCCACTTCATGGAGCAAGAACGCGGCAAGGAACTGGTCGGCCAAGCCTGGCAGATGTTTGAAGGTCTGGCGACAAATGACAACGCGAACAGCGTGCTTGACTTCTTGTTCCCGTTTGAGCAGAAGCTGCGCGTGTTCGCGCTGCGCAACCTCAACCAGCTCTACCTGCCCGGAGATGCGCTGCCCCGGGCCGACCGCTACATCAGCATCGACGAGGCCTTTCCGGATCTGAGGCCTGTCCCGGCCTTCAAGAAGCGCAAGGCGCAAACGATGGTGGTGGGCACCGACGTGCAGTCACTGCAGCTCGACCAGCCGCTCGAGCCGCTATCGGCAGGATATTTTGAAGCGACGGTCAACGACCCGGCGATCAAGAAGGTCGTTTTCAAGCTCGACGGCATGGCGCTCAGCGGCTTCGACATTGATGCGCTGGTCAAGATCGACGGCACCTGGGAGACCGAGCCGCGCAACCTGAACGGCAAGAGCGAATTGAAGTTCTGCCTCGACAAGCCGGACCAGAAGCTCGACCAGGTCGTCTTCATCGTGACCAATCATCAGAAGCAGGCGGGCTCGCAGGTGACGCCGTCGTTGGGTGTCAAAGCGACGGCCGAGCCGTGTGCACTGGTCTGGAGCGGCACCGTGACGTCGCGCACGCGGCGCAGCGATGCCATCTCCACGCACGACGCGACCACCACCGCTCAGGTCACCTTCGAGTTCGACGACTCGCAGTCGCAGCCGCCCGGCGAGGTGGTGTATCGCTTGCGCAGCGGCAGCAACAGCTACGTGTACGACTCGCTGGTCGACGTCCACGGCCGCAACCCGCCATGCCGGAGCATTCAACAAGCCGCCGGTGCGATGCTGCCCGGGCTGCCGCCATTCCAGCTGACGCCGGGCTATACGTCAGCGAGCCTGTCCGTATACCGCGGCTCGCCGCAGCAGTACGTGGCCAGCGGCCTGACGGTCGGTGATACGACCAACACCGACAACTGCAACGATCGAAATGCGGACACAACAACGCGGGGCCCCTTCCTGGTCCCCTGGTGGGCTATGGGTGGGCCGCTGGATGTGTCGGCGGACGGCAAGACGTTGGCGGGCACCTACGTGCAGAACGCTGACGGCCTGGGCGGCACCATCACGTTCGTCTGGAACCTCACTTTGCAGTCCGAGTAGCCATCGTTATCGCGGCCTCTTCTGCAGCGCCGGCAGTGCTTGTCCCACGGTCCGTTACGGTGCCTCGAGCAAGTGGAGGCCTCGTCCGGTGCCATGCCTTGTTCGACAGGGGCTTGTTTGCCAGCGTCTCTTCGCCGTACCTTGCAGTGCGCTCTTTTCTTACTTGCGAACGGCTGCTTCTCGGCTGGCATTGCTGGACGAGCGCGACCCCTTCAGATGCATCTCGACGTCGTCGGCATGGTCGCCCACGGCCTGCACCGCCTCCTTGATCTGATCGGGCGACACGTTGAACTTCTTCGCCCAGTCGCGCAGTTCGTCGTCCTGGTTCACGTTGATCCGATCGCGAGCGGGTCCGTTCGCCCCGGTCTTGTCGTCAGCCATTGCGTGCTCCGTTAGTCAGACGCGTCGACAGTCGCACGGACGCATGAGCGCGTCTGTCGGACGACGGCGCTTGGATGCGCAGTCGCGTTCCGGCATGGCGGTGGACGGTCCTGACTCGACCGCTCGCGCCACAGTGGATACTGTACAAACCACCAGTCTCGCATGCCTCGCCTCCTCGATGACCCAGGCGTTCGACGACGGCCTCTTCAATGTCTTCCGTGTCCGCACACCGACACCCCGCCTCAGCGGGCGCGCTGTCGCCGCAGATGGCATCGGCGCCGTGGCGCGGCGAGCTGGCTTGAGCACGTACACCGTTGCCGTGCGCACGCTGTGCGAGTTCGCCGCCAAGCACGGCGACCTGGACCTGCGCTTCACGCCCTCGCCCACTTCGCAACAGGGCGTGGCCGGCCACAAGACCGTGGCTTCTCGGCGCCCGGCGAGCCATCGCAGCGAGCTGCGGCTGAGCGCGGCCTACAAGCACCTCGTGGTGCACGGGCGCGCGGACGGCTTCGATGCGCAGCGCAACCTGCTCGAGGAGGTGAAGACCTTTCGCGGCGAACTCGCGCAGATGCCGGCCAACCACCGGCATCTGCATTGGGCGCAAGCCAAGGTCTACGGCGCCATGCTGTGTGCGCAATCCGCCCTGCCCGCGCTGACCGTGTCGCTGGTGTACTTCGACATCGACAGCCAGGCCGAAGCGCCGGCGCTGCTGGAGCATTGCACGGCGCCCTCTCTGCAGTCGTTCTTCGAGGCGCTGTGCGACAGCTTCCTGGCCTGGTCGGCGCTCGAGCTGGCGCATCGGCTGCACCGCGATGCGGCGCTGACGCGGCTGGCGTTTGCGCATCCGGAGTTCCGGGCAGGACAGCGCGAGCTGGCGAAGGCGGTTTTCAATGCAGCGCGCTCGGGCCGCGTGCTGCTGGCGCAGGCGCCCACCGGCATCGGCAAGACCATCGCCACGCTGTTTGCGATGCTCAAGGCCTGTCCCGGCCAGCAACTCGACAAGGTCTTCTTCCTGACCGCCAAAGGCTCCGGCCGGTCGCTGGCTCTGGGTGCGCTGCAGGCGCTCGGCCGTGGCGAGCCGGCGTTGCCGCTGCGGGTGATGGAACTGGTCGCCAAGGACAAGGCCTGCGAGCACCCGGACAAGATGTGCCACGGCGAATCGTGTCCGCTGGCCAGGGGCTTCTACGACCGCTTGCCGGCAGCCCGTGCGGCGGCCGTGGCAGCGGGCACGCTGACGCGCCAGTCGCTGCGCGATGTCGCGCTGGCGCACCGGGTCTGTCCTTACTACCTGGGCCAGGAGGTCGCACGCTGGTGCGACGTCGTCGTCGGCGACTACAACCACTTCTTCGACAGCAGCGCGATGCTGCACGGCCTGACGATCGCCAACGCGTGGCGCGTCGGCGTGCTCGTCGATGAAGCACACAACCTGGTCGAGCGCGCCCGGGCGATGTACAGCGCCAGCCTGAGCTCGCTTCAGTTGCGCCAGGCGCGGGCGGCGGCACCTCCTGCGCTGAAGAAGTCGCTGGACCGGCTGCACCGCTGCTGGAACCGGCTGGTGCGCGATGCCGATCCGACCTATGCGGTGCTGGATGAGCCGCCACGCAGCTTCGCGTTGGCGCTGCAGGCGGCCACTTCGAGCATGACGGAGCAGCTTGGCGCTGGACCCGGCGCAGGTGGACGCCGGGCTGATGCAGTTCTATTTCGACGCGCTGCAGTTCACGCGCCTGCTCGACACCTTCGCACCGCACTCGATCTTCGACATCAGCCGGGAGGCTGACGCGGGCACGCGGCGAGCCGCCCGATCAACGCTGTGTGTGCGCAACGTCGTGCCGGCGCCGTTCCTGAAGCCGCGCTTCGCAGCGGCTCGCTCGAGCGTGCTGTTCTCGGCGACGTTGACGCCCTCGACCTTCTACGCGGACACGCTGGGCCTGCCGGAAGACACCGCCTGGCTGGACGTGCCGGCGCCCTTCGTTGCGGAGCAGTTGACGGTGCGCATCGTGCGCGGCGTGTCGACACGTTTCGGGCAGCGTCATCGCTCGCTCGAGCCGATCGCGCACATCATCGCCTCGCAGGTCGAGGCCGTGCCGGGCAACTACATCGCGTTCTTCAGCAGCTTCGACTATCTGGACCAGGCGGCCGAGGCGTTCTGCGCTCGCTACCCGGCGGTCGCCACCTGGCGCCAAGGCCGGCGTATGGGAGAGGCCGAACGCGAGGCGTTCCTGGCGCAGTTCGTGGTCGATGGCCGCGGTGTGGGTTTTGCCGTGCTCGGCGGATCGTTTGCCGAAGGCATCGACCTGGCCGGGACACGGCTCGTCGGCGCCTTCATCGCGACGCTCGGGTTGCCACAGGTCAATGCGGTCAACGAGGAACTGCGACGCAGGCTCGCCGACGCATTCGGCGCCGGTTACGACTACACCTATCTCTTCCCCGGGATCCGGAAGGCCGTTCAAGCGGCGGGCCGGGTGATCCGGACCACGACGGACCGCGGCAGCGTGCATCTGATCGACGACCGCTTCGCTCGGCCAGAGGTGCTTCGGCTTCTGCCTCGCTGGTGGAAGGTCGAGAAGGTGCGTTGCGCGTCGAGTCCGGAGCCACATCGCGCCCGGCCCTGCGGGTATTGAGCAGCCGGTTCGCGGCGCGGTAGTACGCTGTTGCCGCCGCAATGGCCGCGCTGCGCACGGCCCTCGTTCGCGGGCCGGTGCATTGCCTCGCTGGCAATGCTCTTCAACCTTCCTCACGCACCCACCGGAGCAGCCCATGCCGACCGAACCCCAAGCGCTCGACGCGCATGTCATCCAGGCCTTGTCCGATGTCTCTACCGCGACGCTGACCACCGTGCTGCTCAAGCACGGTCTGCGCAACGTCTGGCTGCGTGGCACGCGCCCGCTGGCGCCCGGCCTGCCGCGGCTGGTCGGGCGCGCGTTCACGCTGCGCTTCGTGCCGGCGCGCGAGGACCTGGCGACGCCGGCCTCGTGGGGTTCGCCGGTGTCCACGCGTGCCGCGATCGAGGCGATGCCTGCCGGATGCATCGCCGTGGTCGGCGCGCTGGGCTGCACCGACGCGGGCATCTTCGGCGACATCCTGTGCGCGCGCATGCGCCAACGCGGCGTGGCGGCGCTGGTCAGCGATGGCGTCGTGCGCGACATCGCCGGTGTGCTGCACACCGGGCTGCCGGTGTGGTGCCAGGGCACCGCGGCGCCGCCGTCGGTGGCCGGGCTGACCTTCGTGGGCTGGCAGGAGCCGATCGACTGTGGCGGTGTGGCCGTGTTCCCCAACGACGTCATCGTCGTCGATCAGGACGGCGCGGTATTGATCCCGGCGGCGCTGCTCGAGGACGTGGTCGCCGCTGCGGTGGAGCAGGAACGGCAGGAGGCCTGGATCATGCTGCAGGTCGAGTCCGGCGCGGCGCTGCCCGGGCTGTACCCACCGAACGACACGAACAAGGCCCGCTACGAGGCCTGGAAGGCCGGCGCCAAGGACGCGGCCGACGACAGCTGAGCGAAGGTGCTGGCCGCGCTTCAGGCCCGCCGGTCGAGCCACGGGCCGATGGCGCGGTCGTGCAGCCACATGCCGGCCAGCATCGCCGGGACGAACCACAGCGCCGGCGCGAAGCCGGCGCCCAGCGCGGTCAGCGCCGGGCCGGGGCAAAGGCCGCCGATTCCCCAGCCGATGCCGAACAGGCCGCCGCCGACCAGCAGGCGCGCGTCGACGGCCCGGTTCGTCGGCAGCTCGATCGGCTCGCCGGTCCACGCGCGCTGGCGCCGCCTGGCCAGCGCGAAGCCGGGCACAGCGAGCGCGATGGCGCCGCCCATGACAAAGGCCAGGCTCGGGTCCCAGCGCCCGAAAGGGTCGAGGAAGGCCTGAACCTTGGTCGGGTCGGTCATGCCACTGAGCATCAGGCCGAGGCCGAACAGCAGGCCCGCGGCCAGGGCGAGGAAGATGCGCACGCGACGATTCCGAAGGCTCAGGACAGGTGACGCACGAGGCCCACCGCCACCACGCCGGTGGCGACGAAGGTGATGACGTTGGCCAGCGAGCGCACCGAGAAGCGGCTCAGCCCGCACACGCCGTGGCCGCTGGTGCAGCCGTTGCCCATGCGCACCCCGACGCCGACCAGCAGCCCGGCGACGACGAGCAGGCCGCTGCCGGCGACCGACTGCATCGGCGGCAGCGGCCTGAACAGCATCCACAGCCCTGGCGCGGCGATCATCCCGAGCAGGAACGACAGCCGCACCGACTGGCCGCGCCACGATGCGCGCAGCAACCCCTGCAACGCGCTGCCGGTGATGCCGGCAATGCCCGCGATGCGGCCGAGGCCGAGGATGTAGAGGCTGGCGCTGAGGCCGATCAACAGGCCGCCGGCCAGCGAGGCCCAGGGCGTGAAGTGGCTGTAGTCGATGTTCATCGATCGGATTGCTCGAACCCGCAGACGCCGGGACCTTGCGCGCTCGCTGCCCTCAGCTCGGTGCAGCGCCCTGGGTGCCGGTGTACAGCGCATACAGCGATTGGCTGGCCGCCATGAACAGGCGGTTGCGTTTCGGCCCGCCGAAGCAGACGTTGCCGCACACCTCCGGCAGCCGGATGCGCCCGATCAGCTTGCCCTGCGGGTTCCACACGGTGACGCCGCTGTAGCCGACATTGCGCCCGGCGTTGCTGGAGCACCAGAGGTTGCCGTCGACATCGGCGCGCACGCCGTCGGGCCCGCACTTCACGCCATCGACCATGAACTCGCTGAACAGCTTGCCGTTGGACAGCTTGTTGTCGGCGCCGACGTCGAACACGTACATGTCGCCCTTGCCGCCCGGGCCGGCATCGCCCGGACCCTGGCCGGTGCTGACGACATACAGCTTCTTGTGATCGGGCGAGAAACACAGCCCGTTCGGATCGGGCACCAGGTCTTCGCCGGCCACCTGCGTCACGGTGCCGCTGGCATCGACGCGGTACACCGCCGTCGGCAGCTCGCGCTTGTAGCTGCCGAGCTCCGGCGGCTGGCCGAGTCGCGGGTTCAGCCGCCCGCCCTTGTTCGCCGGCCCACCCGCCGCATCGACGGTGCCTTCGTACAACTGGGCGCCATAAGGCGGATCGGTGAACCAGTAGCTGCCGTCGGGGTGCTGCACCACATCGTTCGGCGAGTTCAGGCGCTTGCCGTTGTACATCGACGCGATGATCGTGGTCGAGCCATCGAGCTCATAGCGCACCACCCGGCGCGTCAGGTGCTCGCACGACAGCTGCCGTCCGGCGTAGTCGAAGGTGTTGCCGTTGCTGTTGTTCGACGGCGCGCGAAAGACGCTGACATGGCCGTCGTCCTCCAGGTAGCGCAACTGACGGTTGTTCGGGATGTCGCTCCACACCAGGAAGCGCCCGACCGAGTTCCAGGCCGGCCCTTCCGACCACAGCGCGCCGGTCCACAGACGCTGGATCGGCGCGTTCGGCTGACGCAGGCCGTCGAAGGCCGGGTCGACGCTGAGCACATCGGGGTCGGTGAAATAAGTCGTCGGTGCGCCGTTGGCGCTGAAATCACGCGGCGGATCGGTGATGGTGCTCGGCGGCCCGGGCGGCCCGCCGGGACGAGCCTGCGCCTGGGCCTGCACCAGCCCGGGCGCCAGCAAGGCCGCCCCGAGCGCCACCCCGGCGTTGCGCAAGAGCTTGCGCCGATCGAAAGCGGCGTCGAGCCTCGTGCCGGACGTTCGTTGCACCATGTCGGTCTCCTGTGTTTTGTGGATCGCGACGGCACCGCGCCGACGCCCCGGCCATGCTACTGGTCGGGGCGTCGGCGCGCCACTTCAACTTCCGGATGCAACGAGAGCGGCTGCGCCTCAGTTACGCCTCATCGGCGGCATCGTCGTTGACGGCCGCTTCGGCGAGCTCCGTCATCAGCTCGTCGGCGACATACATGTCGCGCACCGCCTGCTTGAGCTGCTTGTTGTCATCGTCGAGCTTGAGCGCCTTCGAGAACGCCGCCACCGTGCCGAAGCCGGTGATGCCGTAGTGCGTCATCCGCTGGTACTGCGCGATGATCGCCGCGTCGAGCACGGGCCCCTTCTTCGGGCCTTCGTCGATGGTGTGCTTGATCGCCTCGCCGGCCAGTCCCTCCATCCCCTTGCAGTGGTCCTTGGAGACCTCCTCGTCCTGGTTGGCGATCAACGCCTTCAACAGGTTCGTGTGGCCCTGAATGCCCTTCTGCGAGGTCTCGAGCATCTCCTTCAGCTTGGGGTGGGTGGCTTTCGGCGCGATCTTCTTCAACGCGCGCGCCATCTGGTCGTTCGCCGACCAGAGGTCTTTCAGTTCGTCGATGTACAGGTCAGCCAGGTTGGACGTTTCGGACATGAGGTGTCTCCAATGGGTTGAGAAAGGGAATCTGTCTGCGCAGTGCATCGGATGCGACTGCGGTACGCAGATGCTCGCGGCGCGATGCCGCCGGCGGCATCGGCTATCCGGGCTTGGTGCTGTCGGACATGTCCGATGCGGGGCTCGGTCTTGATTCGGGATCAGGGCGCGAAGGGCACGATCAGCCGGTCGTCGCCGCCGCCCGAGACGCTGCCCATCGTGGTCAGTCGAGCCTGCGCCGACGCATCGCCGCGCACCCGCGCATCGAGGAAGGTCAGCGTCCAGGTCATGATGTCCGGTGACGCGGTGGCGCTCAGCTCGTGCTGCACCCCCGCCAGCGTGACCAGTGCGCGCTCGGCACCCAGGCGCTGCACACCTTCCTGCGTCGTCTCCAGCGGCGCGGTCCGGTCGGCCGTGCCGGCGATGGCCAGGTACGGCATCGTCACCGCATCCAGGCCTTCCTGGTCGCGGCCGAACGCGGGCACCAACGGCACGCCGAAATACGGCACGTAGCCCACCGCCGCCTTCAGCCGCGCGTCGGTGCCGGTGGTGCGTGATGCCAATCCCGGCGAGGTGGTCACCGCGGCACCGGCCATCAGCAACATCGTCTGGCCGCCCAGGCTGGCGCCGAAGCCGCCGATCTGCGCGGCATCCAGATGGTCGCGCCACTGCGGGTGAGCCAGCAGCAGGTCGAGCGTGGCCGACATCGCCAGTGGGCGCAGCGCCTGCATCGCCACCGCGTCACTCAGGTTCGCCAGCAGCGACACCGCCTCGCCGAAGTCGTCGATGCTGAGGTCGGCGAAGCGTGGGTCGCCATGAAAGGGAGCCGCGACCACATAGCCGTGACTGGCCAGCCAGGTCAGCACCTTCAGATAGTCGTCACCCAGCGGGCTGCCGCGCAGCCCGTGCGAGAAGGCGATGACCGGATAGCGCGCGGCGCTGTCGGCGAACAACGGCGGCTGCGCGCCGCCCTGCATGTGCGGCACGGCATCGCCGGTGGGCAGCGCGAATTCGCTGCGCGGGTTGTCCGGCGTGGTGGGGTAACAGGCGAGCACGACGAACTGCAGCGACTGGCCGGCGAAGTTGCCATACAGCTCGCTGTCGTTCGGCGCGTTTACCGTCACCGACAGCGTGTTGGCCGGATCCGTCAGCAGATCCTCGACGCGGCGCGGCGCGCCGTTCGCATCCCTGACGCCTTCCCAGTAGCTTTCTGCGTCGTCACCCGCGGCCACGCGCCCGAAATCCTGCGTCACGTTGCTGCAGCCGACGGCATACGGCCCCGGCAGATCCACCGCGGCCACCACCTCGGTCGGCCCGGAGGCAACCGGGTCGTCATCGCCCCCGCCGCAGCCGGCGACCACAAGCGCTGCCGCACACGTCAATGCGACGAGCAAAGGGTTGCGTGCAAATCGCGCCATCGATCGGTCTCCTGGGTGCTGCTGGGTCGATCACCAGCGGCAGGCTAGCCGCGCCCGCTGCGCAACCCTGTAGGACAGCTTCACGTTGCGCTGTCGGGGCAGCGCCGTTGCCACGGGTCGGGTTGTGATGCACTTGGGCGAGCCGAAGGAGGGTCACGCCCTCTTCTTTGCCGCACCCTTCGCGCGCCGCTGTGCCGCGCTGGCGGGCTTTGTGTCCTTGTCCGCTCGCGGCGCATCCTTGCCCCGCCCTTTCAGACTGTTGCGCAGCAACTCGGTCAGATCGACGACGTTCGATTCCGGCGCCGCCGCTTCCTCCAGGGGCTCCACGGCTTCGGTTTCGCCGGCCCTGACCTTGCGCGCAATCAGCGTGTGAATGGCGTCGGCGAAGCGGTTCTCGAACTTGCCCGGATCGAAAGGCACCGTCATCTGCCTGATCAGCTCACCGGCCATCTTCAGTTCGCCGGCGGTCAGCGCCGCCGCCGACCGGCCCTGCGGCGGCAACTGCAGTTCTTCGGCGGATCTGATCTCGTCGGCCCAGCGCAAGGTGCCCAGCATCAGCGCCGGACCGGCCGGCAGCAACGCGGCGAGGTGTTCCTTGGTGTGCATGACCAGGCGCGCGATGCCGATCAGCGATGCATCGGCCATGGCCTCGCGCAGCAGCGCATAGACCTTGGCGGCGCGCCCGACGGGTTCCAGGTAGTACGGCTTTTCCAGATAGACGAAGGAGATCTCCTGCGCCGGCACGAAAGCCTCGATCTCGATCGTCTGCGTGGTTCTGGGATAGGCCGCGCGGACTTCGTCCTCGCTGAGCACCACGTAGGTCCCGTCGTCCTGCTTGACGCCCTTGACGATGTGATCCTTGTTGATCTCCCTGCCGGTGCGCTTGTTGATGCGCTTGTAGCCGACCGGATCGAGCGTGCGCTTGTCGAGCCAGTCGAAATCGATGTCCGACTCCTGCGAGGCCGGGTACAGCGCCACCGGCACATGCACCAGCCCGAAGGAAATGGCCCCCTTCCAGATCGATCTCGGCATGCGAATCCTTGCTCAGCCCACTCGCGGCGACCGGCAGATTGCACCTCGCGGGCGTCACCACCGGCGTAGGAGAAGCGGCCCCGCCGCTGTCGGCAAGAGGCCGCACCGGCGAGCGGGTACGCCGCTGCCCGCTGGCGGGGCGCGCCGAAGTGAAACCGCGGCACGGCGATTGCCCTGGGAGTGCGCCACTACGGGCAACGACGAGGAGAGTGTGTTGAACAACATCGACCAGAAGGTGCTGGCGCGGGTCACGCCGTTGATCGATCCCGGTGCAAACGGCTTCGATTACCTGATCGTCGGCGCCGGTTTTGCCGGCAGTGTCATGGCCGAGCGCCTGGCCAGCGACGGCAAGCGGGTGTTGCTGGTCGAGCGCAGGCCCCACATCGGTGGCAACGCCTATGACCGCTACGACGACGCCGGCGTGCTGGTGCATCCCTACGGGCCGCACATCTTCCACACCAACTCGGCCGACATCTTCGACTACCTGTCGCGCTTCACCGCCTGGCGCCCGTACCAGCACCGCGTGCTGGCCAGCGTCGACGGCCAACTGGTGCCGGTGCCGATCAATCTTGACACGGTCAATCGCCTGTACGGGCTGAAGCTGACCGCATTCGAGATGGAGGCCTGGCTGAAAAGCGTCGCCGAGCCGATGGCGCGCATCGAGACGTCGGAAGACGCGGTGGTCGCCAAGGTCGGCCGTGACCTGTACAACAAGTTCTTCCGCGGCTACACGCGCAAACAATGGGGGCTGGACCCGTCGGAGCTGGATGCGAGCGTCACCTCGCGCATCCCGACCCGCACCAACCGCGACGACCGCTACTTCGCCGACACCTACCAGGCGATTCCCGCCGCCGGCTACACGCGCATGTTCGAGAAGATGCTGCAGCACCCGAACATCAAGTTGATGCTGAACACCGACTACCGGGAGATCGAGGCGCTGGTGCCGTGGAAGCACATGGTCTACACCGGGCCGATCGACGCCTTCTTCGATCACCGCTACGGCCGCCTGCCCTATCGCAGCCTGGAGTTCCAGCATGTCAACCTGCCGCAGGAGCAGCTGCAGGCGGTGGGCACGATCAACCACCCGAACGAAAACGGCTACACGCGCGTGACCGAGTTCAAGCACATCACCGGGCAGCGCCATGCCACGACCTCGGTGGTCTACGAGTACCCGCGCGCCGAGGGCGAGCCCTACTACCCGATTCCGCGCGCCCAGAACACGGCCCTGTTCGCGCGCTACCAGGCCGACGCCGAAGCGCTGTCGAACGTGACCTTCGTCGGGCGCCTGGCCCACTACCAGTACTACAACATGGACCAGGTGGTGGGCCAGGCCCTGGCGCAGCACAAGCGGCTGCGCCAGGCCGAGCTGCCGCGCACGGCAGCGCCGACGCGGGTCCTGCTGCACGGGCTGCCCGCCTGACACGGCGGCACGCCCACGCTCCCGCCGTCGTTCGCGTTGGTCTGCACCGACCCCTTCGCAGCTGCCGTGGCGTGCCCCACGCTGGGCGCCTGGCGCGCGCTGCCCGCGCCGCTGGCGCGGTTGCGATGTGTGGTGGTCATGCCGGTTCGCGACGAAGCGGCGCAGCTCGAAGATGCGTTGACGTCACTGGCTGCGCAGACCGGTCTGGACGGGCTGCCGCTGGATGCAAGCAGCTTCGAGATCCTGCTGCTGGCGAACAACTGCGCCGACGACACGGCAGCGCTTGCAAGGTCGTTCGCGCTGCGCCAGCCCCGGCTTCGGTTGCATGTGGTGGAGGTGAGCCTGCCGCCGCGGCAATCGAACGTCGGCTTCGCGCGCCGCGAGCTGATGAACGCCGCGTGCCAGCGCTTGAGTTCGGCGGGCCGCGCCGACGGGGTGATCGCCAGCACCGACGGCGACACCTGCGTGGCCCCCGACTGGCTCGCCCGCAACCTGTTCGAGATCGCCCGCGGCGCAGACGTGGTCGGCGGGCGCATCCTGACCAATGCGCGCCCGGCCCTGCCGCCGCATGCGCTGCGGCTGAAACGCCTGGATGAAGCGCACTCGCTGCTGCGCGTCAGGCTGCGCGATCTGGTCGATCCCGACCCTGTCGATCGCTGGCCCAGCCATCATCAGCATTTCGGCGCCAGCCTGGCGGTCACGCTGCGCGCCTATTGCCGGGTCGGGGGCATGCCGTCGGTCGAGTTTCTGGAGGACGAGGCGCTGGTGGCCGCGCTGACCCGCGCCGGTTGCCGCATCCGCCGCAGCCCGCTGGTTCGCGTGCGCACCTCGTCGCGGCTGGACGGACGCGCGGCGGTGGGCCTGTCCTGGCAGTTCCGCCAGTGGTCGCAGGCGCAGCACGACCACGAGCCCCTGGTCGAGAACCCCGGCGACTTCCTGCAGCGGCTGCAGCGCGCCCGCGCCGCGCGCGAACGCCACCCGGTCGAAGCGCCTGCGAGTCCGGTCGTGTGCCGAGCTCGCCTCGGCCCGCTCGATGCCGCTGTCGGCAGCGGTGGCCCTTCTGCACAGCATGGTGCTTTCAAGGCGCTCGCTCGCCCGCCGCGCCGAAGACCAGGCCCGAGCTGCGAAGGCGCAGGCGCAGCGCGAAACGCCGGCCTGCTAACGACCGCCGGACGCCGATGCGCCAGGCGGCGCCGGCGGTGCATGCCGATCGGCGCCGTGGGCCTGCGTCGGATCGGTCAGTTGAAAGGCCCGGCCGTGCTGCCAGGCGTCGGCACCGCGCGCGATCGGCGGCGCCACGATGTCGGCGCGTTGGGCCCGCTTGTCCGCGCTGCTGACGTCGAAGCGGGCATCACGGTCGGCGACCATCGCCGCATCGGCCTGGCCATCGGCGGTGAACCCCATCATCAGCTGCGGCACGCCGAGCGGCAGCTGCTTGTGCAGATCGGTGTGCCACGTGTGCCAGGTCTTGCCGTAGGTGCCGACCAGGCGCGTCATCAGCGCGTGCTCGGCGGGCTGCGGGATGCCGGGCGCAATCAGCTGGCCGGAGCGCACCTCATGCACGTGGCTGTGCCACAGTGCGCGCTCGGCTTCGGGCAGCTGGCGGAACAGCCCCGCACTGACGATGTACTCGACGCCCATGATCTTGGCATCGGCGACGTTGCCGTCGTAGATCACGCACTGGATCAGCTCTTCGTTGAGGATCGCGCAGTAGTGATGCGCCTCCATCTGGCTGCGCATCCTGCCGCTGTAGAAGTGAAAGCCGTCGAGATAGGCATTCAGCGCGTCGATCGGAGCCTTGTGCTGCAAGACGGCGGCACCTTTTTCCAGCAACGTCGTCGTCACCGTCTTGTCGGCACCCGGCGCCGACACCGGCGAGGCCGTGTTCGGCGCATCGCATGCGCCCAGCAGCGAAGCGGCCAACACCGCCAGCCGAAAGTCAACGCGCTTCATTCAAGCGCCGTGGTGACGCGGTGCCTTGCCGCTGGCGAGCGCGCACGCTCAGGCTGCCAGCCGCGTGTTGCGGTTGCCGATGCGCACGGCGATGGCGATGCCATACAGCGCGGCCAGGCCCACCACCACGTACACGATGCGCGACAACACGCTCATCGGCCCGAACAAGGTGGCCACCAGGTCGAAGTTGAACAGCCCGACCAGCGCCCAGTTCAGGCCTCCGATGATCAACAGCACCAGCGCGATCACGTCGAGCACGCGCGACCCGCCGCTGGACGACGTGGTGTGAAGCCCCGCGCGATCGCCGGTCTTCATGTCATTGATTGCCATCTTCTACTCCTTGGTTGCGTGGTTCCACGGCCGATGCCGCGGTGCGCGTCAGTGGCATTCCGCATTCCCGTGAACGCGTGACGCACCGGCGCACCGCCGGCGGTCCGCTCAGTTGCGATCGGCGCGCGCAGCGCGGTTCTGGCCGGTCGTGGCGTCGGTGCTGGAGTCGGTGGAACCCATTCCCGAGCCGCTGCCGCCGGTCGAGTTGTTGCGCGAATCGGCGCCCATGCGCTGGTTCCCCGAGTTGCCCATCGTCCCGCCCGTGGTACCCGTTCCGCCCGTCCCGGTGGTGTCGGCGCCGCCGGTGCCACGGTTCGTGCCGGTGCCGGTGCCGGAATTGGTGCCGGGCGTGGTCGTGGACATGCCGGAATTGGGGTTGGTGGTGCCGGGCGTCGTGGTGCCGCTGTTGTTGTTGCCCGTGGTGCTGCCCGCGTTGCTGCCGGTGTTGTTGCCCGGGCTGCCCGAGTTGGTTGACGATTGCGCCTGCACGGCGCCGACAGCCAGACTGAACGCTGCACACAGCACGGCTTGGGCGATAGAGGTCGTTTTCATTTCTTGCTCCCTTCGATGTCAAAGGCCGGTCCATCCCCAGGCCACCTCGACCCGGCGCCGGCCCAGCACATCGGCAACGGGCATGCCCGGATGGCGGGCCGCAGCAGCGCGGCGTGCCGTTGCCGCTGCCAGATCGACGACGACAGCCGGCCTCGACGAACCGGGAATGTCGATTGCCTCGGCCGGTGCGTCGATCGCCCGCATCGATGCGCTCGCGCTGTGCACCGAATCGCCCAGATCCAATTTTCGAGAACCCCATGTCTGCTGAACGCATCACCGGCTGCCTCGCGGCATTCGCGCGCTGGGCCGTCATCGGCCTGCCGCTGCTGGCCGTCGTCGGCGCCAGCGCCGGCGCGCAGGCCGACACCGTCGCAGCTGCGCCGGCACTGTCCGCTCCGGCCCGGCAGCTGGTGCGCGCCGTCGTCGCCACCGCCGATCACCAGCGCGCGCCGTTCCTGGTCCTCGACAAGCGCCAGGCCCTGCTGTGGCTGGTCGATGCCCAGGGCGCGGTGCTGAACGCGTCGCCGGTGTTGCTCGGTCTGGCGCGCGGTGACGATTCGGTGCCGGGCATCGGCGATCGACCGCTGCGCCTGGTGCGGCCCCATGAACGCACCACCCCCGCCGGCCGCTTCCAGGTCGAGCCGGGGCGCAACCTGCAGGGCGAGGACATCCTGTGGGTCGACTACGACGCCGCCGTGTCGATGCATCGCGTGCGCGCCCTCAACCCCGCCGAGCAGCGCCTGCAGCGCCTGGCCAGCGCGACGGCGCAGGACAACCGCATCTCGTTCGGCTGCATCAACCTGCCCACGGCGTTCTACGAACGCGTGGTGCTGCCGCTGTTCGGCCACCGCGGCGGCGTGCTCTACGTGCTGCCGGAAACGCGCGCGCTTTCAGCCACCTTTGCGTTCGTCGGCGCCGGTGCAGCGCCGTAGTCGCGGTCGCTCGGCGCGATTCCCGGGCTGGTGAGGGCGGCAATTTGAACCGATCGGTGCCGTTGCTTTCGCCGACATCCCCGCCCCGACAAATGCCTTCCGGGGCCGATGCCCGTCGGCGGCACGGCTTGCCGGTGGACCGGTAAATAACATGCCTCAGCACCTGTTCTTCGACGGCTGGAGCGCCCCGCTGCGCACGCTGGTCATCGGCGTGTTCGCCTACGTGATGCTGATCCTGTTCCTGCGCCTGTCGGGAAAGCGCACGCTGTCGAAGATGAACGCGTTCGATTTCATCGTCACCATCGCGCTGGGGTCGACGCTGGCGTCGATCCTGCTGGCGCGCGACGTGACGCTGATGCAGGGCGGCGTGGCGCTGGCGGTGCTGATCGCTTTGCAATACCTGGTGACCTGGTCGAGCGTGCGCTGGGCCTGGGTTCGACGGCTGGTCACCGAAGAGCCGTCGTTGTTGTTGTTCCGCGGCGAGTTGCTGACGACGGCGATGCGCCGGACACGCGTCACCGAGAACGAGGTGCGCGCCGCGATCCGCGCTGCGGGCCTGCATGCGTTCGCCGACGCCGAGGCGGTGGTGCTGGAAACCGATGCCTCGTTCAGCGTCATCGAACGCAGCGGGCAAGCGGACCGCCCGGAACCACCCAGCCTGGCGGACGTCCAGCGCAGCCCCGCTTCGCGTTGATGCCGGCAGGGTCGGGCACGGGGCTTGCCGAGCAGGCGCGTGTCACCGCTGCCGCCCACTCTGCCACCCCAGCCCCCAGCCGCCGACCCCGCACGCGACGCGGCGCAGCTGCGGTCGTTCTGGATGGGCGGCTACGAGGGCGCCGACCACATCAATGGCGCCGGCCTGCCGCTGGACATGCTGCGCTCCAGCGGCCACCTCGATGGCCTCGAACGCGACCACGCAGCCGCCGCCGCGATCGGCCTGCGCACGGTGCGCGAAAGTGTCGGCTGGCGCCTGTGCGAAGCGCCCGGCGGCAAGGCCGACCTGCGGCGCGTGGTGCGCATCGCACAAAGTGCCCGGCGCAACGGCCTGCAGGTGATCTGGACGCTGATGCACTACGGCACGCCGGCCGATCTGAGCCTGTTCGAGGACCCGATGATCGAGCGCTTCGCCGCTTTCGCCGCCACGGTGGCGCGAGCCCTGGCGCAGGTCAGCGAGGACCCGCCGATCTACAACCCGATCAACGAGATGGGTTTCCTGGCCTGGGCGGTCAGCGCCACCAACCTGGTGTTTCCGTACCGCAACGAGTCACAAGCCGCTTCGGCGGCTGCCGAGGCGCAGGGTTATGCCGTCAAGCAGCGCCTGGTGCGCGCTTCGCTCGCGGCCGTCGAAGCCATCCGCCGCGTCGATCCGCGCGCCCGCTTCCTGCACACCGAGCCGGTGGTGCATGTGGTCGCGCCAGCCGATCAGCCGCAGCTGGCCGAACGTGCGGCGCAGCTGTGCACCTATCAATGGCAGACCTGGGACATGCTGTGCGGCCACACCGACGTCGCGCTCGGCGGCCACGACGCGGCGGTCGACTTCGTCGGTGTCAATCACTATCACAGCGGCCAGTGGGAAACCGGCACCGAACAGCGCCTGCACTGGCATCTGCGCGATCCGCGTCGCAAGACCGCTGACCGACTTGCTGCAGACCGCCTGGCTGCGCTACCGAAAGCCGCTGATCGTCGCCGAGACCAGCCATGTCGGCGCGGGCCGCGCGCCGTGGCTGCACGAGGTGGCCGCGCAGACACGGCTGGCGCTGGCGCGCGGCGTGCCGGTTCGCGGGCTGTGCCTGTATCCGCTGATCGACCGCCACGACTGGAACGACGCCGCGCACTGGCATCGCAGCGGCCTGTGGGACGCCGGCGAGCATTCGCCCCAGACGACGTCGACGCAGCCGCCGCGCCGCCTGCTCTGCCAACCCTATGCCGATGCGCTGCGCCAATGGCAGCAGGTTCTTCCCCACCCGTACCCCAGGAGCCACCATGCCCCACCTGATCGTTCTGTCCCACCTGCGCTGGGGCTTCGTGCACCAGCGCCCGCAGCATCTGTTGTCGCGCCTGGCCGGGCACTTCCCGGTGCTGTTCGTCGAGGAGCCGACCTACCGCGATGGTGCCGCGGGCTTCGACGTGGTGCCGCAGGGCCCGCACCTGGACGTGCTGGTGCCGCGCACGCCGCTGCCGGCACACGGCTTCAGCGATGAACAGCTGCCGCTGCTGAAGCCGCTGCTGGCCGAGTACCTGGCGCAGCACGGCATCGACGACTACGTGGTGTGGCTGTACACGCCGATGGCACTGCCGTTCGTGGCCGGGCTGCAGCCGCGCGCGTTGATCTACGACTGCATGGACGAGCTGTCGGCGTTCAAGGGCGCACCGCCGCAATTGCAGCAACGCGAGCGCGCACTCTTCGAAGCCGCCGACCTGGTGCTGACCGGTGGGCCGGCGTTGTTCGAAGCGAAGCGGCACGCCCACGACAACATCCATTGCCTGCCCAGTTCCGTCGATGCCGCACATTTCGCGCCCGAGCGGCTGCGCGCCGACGACGACGAGGCGATGGCGGCCGCCGCGCTTCACGCCCCCATCGGCAGACCGCGACTGGGCTACTTCGGCGTCATCGACGAGCGCCTCGATCTGGCGCTGCTGGACCAGCTGGCCTGCGCGCGGCCGCACTGGCAGATCGTGATGGCCGGGCCGCTGGCCAAGATCGGCGAGGCCGATCTGCCGCAGCGTGCGAATCTGCACTGGCTGGGCATGCAGCCGTACCCGCGCCTGCCGCACCTGCTCGCCGGCTGGGACGTGTGCCTGCTGCCGTTTGCGCTGAACGAATCGACGCGCTTCATCAGCCCGACCAAGACGCTCGAGTACATGGCCGGTCACAAGCCGGTGGTGTCGACCGCGGTGCGCGACGTGATCGCGTTGTACGGCGACGGTGTCTGCATCGCCGACGACGCCGCGCAGTTCATCGCGGCCTGCGAAACGCTGCTGGCCGAGCCGGCAGACGCGCGCCAGCGGCGCCTGGCGACGATGCGCCGCCTGGTCGCGGCTTCATCGTGGGACCAAAGTGCCGACCGTGTGCGCCGGCTGATCGAGCAGGCGCTGACGCCGCGTGGCGCAGACACCGACGCCGCCGCGACCGCGGCGCCGGCACGCGAGCCGCTGCCGCTGGCGCTGTGATGCACGGCACCGCGGCGCGTGCTGTGACACCGGACACGCGGCGCGGCACGCCGGCACCATGAAACCCACGGCGTCGCTGTCACCGCAATACTTCGACGGCGTCTACGCCGACGACGACGATCCGTGGCGGTTCGAAAGCAGCGCCTACGAGGACGCCAAATACCGCGCCACCGTCGCCGCGCTGCCGCGTGAGCGCTATCGGCGCGCGTTGGAGATCGGCTGTTCGATCGGGGTGCTGACCGCGCGCCTGGCCAGCCGCTGTGACGAGCTGCTGGCGCTCGACGTCAACGAGCGCGCGCTGGACAGCGCGCGCCGACGCTGCCGGCAGCTGGCCCAGGTTTCCTTCGCGCGCATGCAGGTGCCGGTGCAGTTTCCGCACGGCCACTTCGATCTGGTGGTGCTGTCGGAGGTGGGCTACTACTGGTCGGCCGACGACCTGGCCAAGGCTGCCGACAGGATCCTCGCGGCGCTGCTGCCCGATGCCTCGTTGCTGCTGGTGCACTGGACGGCGCCGGTGGCCGACTACCCGCTCGATGGCGATGCCGTGCACGATCATTTCATGCAGCAGGTCGGCCTTGGCCGGCTGCGCCATGCGCACGGCGAACGTCAACCCGAATACCGGCTCGATCTGTTCGTTCGCCGCGCCTGCGCCTGATGCCCGGCCCGCTTGCCAAGGCCCTGTGCGATGGACACGATCTGGCAGGTCCTGCTGACGGTTTTCGGCACCGCGGACGTGTCCGGCGACATGCCGGCGTGGCAGATGCTGCTGCGAGGCATCGCGGTGTACTTCGCCGCGCTGCTGATGGTGCGCCTCGGCAAGCGCCGGTTCCTGGGTCGCTACACCAGCTTCGACATCCTGCTCGGCTTCGTCGTCGGATCGCTGATGGCCCGCGCCATCAGCGGCGCGATCACGATGTTGAACATGGCGGCGGTGGTGGCCACGCTGCTGTCGCTGCACTGGCTGCTGACATGGCTGGCCATGCATTTTCGTGTCGGCAGCACGCTCAAGGGCAGTGCCCGCCAGCTGATCAAGGACGGCGAAGTCGATCGGGCGGCGCTGGATGCGTGCGGCATCGGCGACAACGACCTCGGGCAGGCTCTGCGGGAGAAGGGTGTGGAGTCGCCCGATCGGGTGCGGGCCGCGTATTTCGAGCGCGACGGCAGCATCACGATCATCGCGGCCCGCCGCGCCGAAGTGCTGCGCATTCAGGTCGTCGACGGGGTGCAGCAGGTGCACATCGTCGTCGACGGCTGAGGGTGCCCGATGCGGCCGGCCGTGCACGCCGGGCACGCACGCCGGGCACGGCGGTTGCCATGTGTGCATCCCACCATTTCAAGGAGGTTTCATGGCCACACGCGCCCCATCGACACCCACCGCGGCGGCCGCAAAGAAGGACGCCACCGCGCTGCTGCAACGCGACCACCGCGAGGTGCAGCGCCTGTTCAAGCAATACCGCAAGCTGGCGGATAACGAGGGCCCGGCCGCCGATCGCGAATCACTGGCCCAGCGCATCTGCCTGATGCTCAGCGTGCACGCGGCGATCGAGGAAGAGCTTTTCTACCCGGCCGCACGGACGGCCGAGGTCAAGGCCGCGCTGCTCGACGAGGCCGAGGTCGAACACGATTCGGCGAAGGAACTGATCGCACAGATCCGGGGCATGCAGCCCGACGACGCGCTGTACGACGCGAAGGTCATCGTGCTGGGCGAGTACGTCAACCACCACGTCGAGGAAGAAGAGGAAGAGATGTTCCCCAAGTGCCGCAAATCCGACATGGATCTGGTCACTCTTGCCGCAGAGCTGGCCACACGCAAGGAGGAGTTGATGGCCGACGAAAGCGAGGCGACAGCCTGATCGTCGTCGCCGTTGCGGTGCCGCGTTCGCTGCGCTCTTTGACTCCCCTAAATTTTTCCAACTCATCAATCAAGGAATTTTCATGTTTGCACACAACAAGCGACTTCAATACACCGTGCGCGTCAGCGAGACCAACCCCGGTCTGGCCAACCTGATGCTGGAGCAGTTCGGCGGGCCGCAGGGCGAGCTGGCAGCGGCGTGCCGCTACTTCACCCAGTACCTGGGCGAAACCGACCCCGGACGCCGCGACATGCTGATCGACATCGCCACCGAAGAGCTGAGTCACCTCGAGGTGATCGGCACCATCGTGGCGATGCTCAACATGGGCGCCAAGGGGCGCATCGCCGAGGGCATGGAGACAGAAGCCGAGATGTATCGCCAGATCAGTGGCGGCGGCAACGATTCGCACGTCACGCAGCTGCTGTATGGCGGCGGCCCGTCGCTGACCAATTCGGCCGGCGTGCCGTGGAGCGCGGCCTACGTCGACACGATCGGCGACCCGGCCTGTGACCTGCGCTCGAACATCGCCGCCGAATCGCGCGCGAAGATCATCTACGAGCGGCTCATCAACTGCACCGATGACCCGGGCGTGAAGGAGGCGCTGGGCTTTTTGATGACGCGCGAGATTTCGCACCAGCAGTCGTTCGAGAAGGCGCTGTACTCGATGTCGTCGAGCTTCCCGCCCGGCAAGCTGCCGGGCATGGAGCCGTTCGACAAGGTGTACTTCAACATGTCGATGGGCGAAGGCGACATGCGCGGGCCCTGGAACAAGGAGCCCGGCTTCGACTACCGCGACGCGCAGCCGGTCACCGACGGCAACGGCTCGGCAGCGCCCGAGGTGCGGCTCGACGACGACGATGCGGCGCTGATGGAGCAGCTGAAAGAGCGCACGCAGTCCGACGCCACCGCCGAGCCGCTGACCGGCGCGGAGCTGGCGATGGGCGACGGCAACGGCGCGAGCGATTCCGGGAAGAGCGCCGCGCGCCGCCCGCGCGGCTGACGCGGCGGTGAACTTCCGGTCGATCACGGTGCCGGCGCTGCCGCGCCGGTACCTGATCAGACGTTGCATCGGGCTGGCGATCCTGTTGTTCGCCAGCTTTCTGCTGCTCGTCGATGTGCAGCGCAGCCTGGTCGCGCTGCATCCGCGGGTGACGGGCGCGCTGGTCGGCGGCCTGATCGCCGCCGCCTGCACCGCAGCGGGCACCTTGCCCGCGCTGCTGTGGCGGCGGGTGTCGCCGTCGGCGAGTGGCGCGATGATGGGTTTCGGCGCCGGTGTCATGCTGGCGGCGAGCGCCTTCTCGTTGATCGTGCCGGC
Organism: uncultured beta proteobacterium; assembly: GCA_963756415.1. GTDB lineage: Bacteria > Pseudomonadota > Gammaproteobacteria > Burkholderiales > Burkholderiaceae_C > Rubrivivax. Next base: position 234,306 of record CAVWNT010000015.1, on the reverse strand, counting down.
ACTCGCCGCGGCGTCGGCCAGTGGACATGGGCGCTGGAGCGGTGCGCTGCTGGTCGGGCTGGGCATCGTCGTGGGTGCGCTGCTGTTGCTGGCAGCCTCGGCAGCGACGGCCGGCAGCAGCTGCACGGCAGCGCCGCCCGACCCGCGGGCGCAGGCGCTGCGCCGGGCCTGGGTGTTCGTCGGCGCCATCTCGCTGCACAACATTCCCGAGGGGCTGGCGATCGGCGTGGCCTTCGCCGGTGCCTCGCTGGCCGATGCGCAGGCCCTGACTGCCGGCATTTCACTGCAGGATCTGCCCGAAGGGCTGGTGGTGGCGCTGGCGCTGCGCAGCGTGGGCTACGCCGCCCCGACGGCCGTCGCGCTGGGCATGGCTTCGGGGCTGCTGGAGCCGGTGGCGGCCGTGGCCGGGGCGGCGGCGCTGGGGCTTTCCGCCGGCCTGCTTCCGTGGGGCATGGCCTTCGCGGCCGGGGCCATGTTGTACGCCGTCAGCCATGAGGCCATTCCCAGCTCACACGCCCAGGGCAACGCCAGCTGGGCCACCGCCGCATTGGTGCTGGGCTTTGCCGTGATGACCGTGCTCGATACCGCGATGGCCCCGTAAACTGCAGTGCCGAAGTTCCCCCGGCCCGTCGTTTCCGGCGGGTAGACCGACCTTATCGCTACCCCACCGACCCATGTTCGAACCCGAATCCCTGGAAGAAGGCACGCCGCATCCGCGTGGTGCCACGCCGCGTGACGGCGGCGTCAATTTCGCGCTGTTCTCGGCGCACGCGACCAAGGTCGAGGTCTGCATCTTCGACGAGGCCGGCGAGCACGAGATCGCCCGCGTCGCGCTGCCCGAATACACCGACGAGGTGTGGCACGGCTTCATTCCGGGTCTGGCCGCCGGCGCCCGCTACGGCTATCGCGTGCACGGGCCCTACGAGCCGGCGGCCGGCCACCGCTTCAACCCGCACAAGCTGCTGCTCGACCCGTATGCCAAGGCCTACGTGGGCACGCTGCAATGGGGCGACGAGCTGTTCGGCTACACCGTCGGCCACGCCGACGCCGACCTCAGTTTCGACACCCGCGACAGCGCCCACCTGGTGCCGAAGTGCGTGGTCGTCGATTCGCGCTTCGAATGGCAGCAGCCCAGCCACGTGCGCGTGCCGTGGGACCGCACCGTGTTTTACGAGGCGCACGTGCGCGGCTTCACGCAGTTGCACCCGGCGGTGCCCGAACACCAGCGCGGCCGCTTCGCCGGCCTGGCGCACGATGCGGTGCTGCGCCACATCCGCGAGCTGGGTGTGACCAGCGTGGAACTGCTGCCGATCCAGCAGTTCGTCGACCGGCCGCCGTACCTGGCGGACAAGGGGCTGTCGAACTTCTGGGGCTACGACACGATCGGCTTTTTCGCGCTGCACACCGGCTACCAATCCGAGCCGAGCATCGACGAATTCAAGGCCATGGTCGACCGCTTCCACGAAGCCGGGCTCGAGGTCATCCTCGACGTGGTCTACAACCACACGCCCGAGGGCAACGAACTCGGCCCGACGCTGTGTTTCAAGGGCATCGACAACGCCAGCTACTACCGGCTGATGCCCGACGAGCCGCGTTACTACATCAACGACACCGGCACCGGCAACACCGTCAACCTGAGCCACCCGCGGGTGCTGCAGATGGTCACCGACAGCCTGCGCTACTGGGTCACCGAGATGCATGTCGACGGCTTCCGCTTCGACCTGGCGACGATCCTGGCGCGCGAACCCGAGGGCTTCGACGAAGGCGGCGGCTTCCTCGACAGCTGCCGCCAGGACCCGGTGCTGTCGAGCGTCAAGCTGATCGCCGAGCCCTGGGACTGCGGCCCCGGCGGCTACCAGTTCAGCCACTTCCCGCCGGGCTGGGCGGAGTGGAACGACCGCTACCGCGACACGGTGCGCGCCTTCTGGAAGGGTGAACCGGGCCTGATCGGCGCGTTCGCGCAGTGCCTGACTGCCAGCGGCGACCAGTTCAACCAGCGCGGGCGCCGGCCCTGGGCCAGCGTCAACTTCCTCACCGCGCACGACGGCTTCACGCTCGCCGACCTGGTCAGCTACAACGACAAGCACAACGACGCCAACGGCGAGGACAACCGCGACGGCCATTCCGACAACCGCTCGTGGAACGGCGGCGCCGAAGGCCCGACCGACGACCCCGAGATCCTGGCGCTGCGCGCGCGCCAGCAGCGCAACCTGCTCGCCACCTTGCTGCTGTCGCAAGGCACGCCGATGCTGCTCGCCGGCGACGAATTCGGCCGCACGCAGCAGGGCAACAACAACGCCTATTGCCAGGATTCGCCGATCTCGTGGGTCGACTGGCAGATCGACGAGCGCGGTGCGGCACTGCAGTCCTTCGTGCGCCGCCTGCTGACGCTGCGCGATGCCTTGCCGGTGCTGCGCCGCAACCGCTTCCTGACCGGCGACTTCAACGCCGAACTGGGCCTGAAGGACCTGAGCTGGCTGGCGCCCGATGGCAGCGAGATGACGGCCGAGCAATGGGACGATGCCAACACGCGCTGCGTGGGCATGCTGCTCGACGGCCGCGCGCCGGTGTCGTCGATCCCCCGGCCCGGCACCGACGCCAGCGTGCTGCTGGTCTTCAACGGCTGGCACGAAGGCGTCGAGGTCACGTTGCCGCCGCTGCCCGAGGGCACCCGCTGGGCGCGGCTGTTCGATACCGCGCTGGCGGCGCAGCAGCGTGACGATTTCGCCCCCGGCGACGTCTACGTGCTCGGCGGGCGCTCGGTGCTGGCGCTGGCGACCGGCGCCAGCGGGCAGTCCGCAACCGCACTGCAAGCGCTGCTGGACACCCTGGATTGAGGGTCTGCGGGCAGCTGTGCACGGCGCAAGCCGGGGCTGCCTTTCGCTACCATGGCGCCCGTGCCCCTGGCGCCGCCGGTGCGGCGCCGACGCGAAGTTCCACGTCGGGCGTGATCCACCCTTTGTCCGAAAGCTTGCCATGGTGCTGACCGAAGCCATTCTTGCCCGCAACAATGTTCAGGTCGCAGGCAATCCAGACGGCCCGCCGATGGTCTTCGCGCACGGCTTCGGCTGCGACCAGAACATGTGGCGTTTTGTGCTGCCCGCGTTCAGCGCCGGCTATCGCACGATCCTGTTCGACTACGTGGGCAGCGGCAAGTCCGATCTCAGCGCCTTCAGCGTGTCGCGCTATGCATCGCTGGACGGCTACGCACAGGATCTGCTGGAGGTCTGCGAGGCGCTGGATCTTCAGGGCGCGGTGCTGGTGGGCCATTCGGTGAGTTCGATGATCGGCCTGCTGGCGTCGATCCGCCAGCCGTCGCGCTTCTCGAAGATCGTGATGCTGGCGCCCTCGGCGCACTTCATCAACGACCCGCCGTATGTCGGCGGCTTCGAGCGGGCCGACATCGAAGGCCTGCTGTCGCTGATGGACCACAACTACATCGGCTGGGCCTCGTACCTGGCACCGGCGGTGGCGGGCAACCCCGAGCAGCCGGGGCTGGCCGCCGAACTGCAGGACAGCTTCTGCTCCACCGACCCGGTGGCCGCGAAGGCTTTCGCGCGCGCCACCTTCTTCGCCGACAACCGCGCCGACCTGCCGAAGGCGACGGTGCCCAGCCTGGTGGTGCAGGTGCGCGAGGACGCGATCGCGCCGCTCGACGTCGGCCGCTACATCGAGCAGCACATGCCGCAGAGCACGCTGGTGGTGCTGGACGCCACCGGCCACTGCCCGCACATGAGCCACCCCGAGCCGACCGTGGCGGCGATGCGGGCGTTCCTGGAACCGGCCGGTGCCGCTGCCTGAGGGCCAGGCCGCGCTGGAGCAGCTGGCGCTGCACCATGCGCAATGTGCGCTGTTCAGCTTCACCGACGACGGCCGGCTGCGCTATGCGAATGCGCAGCTGCACCGTTGGCTGGGCCGCGAGCCCGGCTCGCTGGTCGGCTTGCACATCGACAAGCTGCTCGCGCCTGCCTCGCGCGTGTTCCACAGCACCCACTTCTTTCCGCTGCTGAAGCTGCACGGCCACGCCGAGGAGATTCACCTGCTGCTGCGCGATGCCGCCGGCCAGGACGTGCCGGCGATGGTGAGCGCGTTGCGCGTCACCGGCGACGGTGAACAGCCGCTGAACCACTGCACGCTGATGACGCTGTGGCGTCGCAAGGAACTCGAGGCGGCGCTGGTCGAGGCGCGCAAGGTGGCCGAAGCAGCGACCGCCGCCAAGGACGAGTTCCTGGCCGTCGTCTCGCATGAACTGCGTTCGCCGTTGAGCGCCATCACCGGCTGGGTGCGCGTGGCACGCACCGGCAAGCCGCCGCCGGCCACCCTGGATCGGGCACTGGAAACGATCGAGCGCAACGCGCTGCTGCAGGCCAACCTGATCGACGACCTGATCGACGTGTCGCGCATCGTCAGCGGCAAGATGCGCATCCAGCCGCGGCCGATCCAGCTGGCACCGCTGGTGCAAGCCGCGCTCGACAGCGCGCTGCCCGCGGCGCAGGCCAAGCACATCGGCCTGGCGCTGGCGCTGGACAACGACGCCGGCGTGGTCAATGCCGATGCGGCGCGGGTGCAGCAGGTGGTGTGGAACCTGCTGTCCAACGCACTGAAGTTCACGCCCCGCGGCGGCCACGTGCAGGTCACGCTGACGCGGGCCGAGTCGCGGGTGCGCATCGAGGTCGCCGACACCGGCGCCGGCATCGCCGAAGCGCAGCTGCCGTTCGTCTTCAACCACTTCTGGCAGGCCGACAGCGCCGCGCATCGGGGACATTCCGGCCTCGGCCTCGGCCTGGCGATCTGCAAGAACCTGATCGAGCTGCATGGCGGCAGCATCGGCGTGCGCAGCGCCGGGCTCGGGCACGGCGCCGTGTTCACGGTCGAGTTTCCGCTGGTGGTGGCGGCGGCGCGCGAGCAGCCGCCGACCAGCGCGGCGGTGGAGACGCGCCGTGGTCTACGACGGCGGTGTGCTGCAAGGCGTGCGCGTGCTGGTGCTCGACGACGACGGCGACGCCTGCAAGCTGCTGACGATGCTGCTCGAAGGGGCCGGTGCCACCGTCAGCTGCGCGCAGACCGCGGACGAGGCGATGCAGCGCCTGCGCGAGGTGGCGCCGCACGTGGTGCTGTCCGACATCGGGCTGCAGGACGAGACCGGCTACGACTTCATCCGCGCGCTGCGCGCCGAACCCTCGCCCTGCGCAGGCATCGCCGCGATCGCGGTGACCGGCCTGGGCCGGCCGCACGAGCGCGTGAAACTGCTGCGGGCAGGCTTCCAGGCGCACCTGATCAAGCCGGTCGACCCCGCCGAGGTGGTGGCGCTGGTCGGCGCGCTGGCGCCGCGCGGCTGACCGGCCGGCGGGTCGGCGCGCAGCACGGTCGATCGGCTAGACTGCGCGCCCCTCTCGTCGAACGCGAAATGCGTTGAACCCGCCATGAACCTTGCCGCCCCTTCCCGAATCCTGCGCGTCGGCCTGTGCAGCCTGGTGCTGGTGCTGGCCGCCTGCGCAGCCCCGACGGTGTTGAACACGCAGTGGTCGAATCCCGACTTCAAGGGCAAACCGATCAAGAACATCCTGGTCGTCGCGGTGCTGAACGACAGCGCCAACCGCCGCACCTTCGAAGATGCGATGGTCAGGCAGCTCGCGGCCAAGGGCGTCTCTGCCGAGCCGTCGTACCGCTACTCGCCCGAGGCCGGCGCGATGGACCAGGCCAAGATGCAGCAGGCGGTGAAGCAGTCGGGTGCTGCCGGCGTGCTGCTGTCGCGGGTGGTCAACGTGTCGCAAAGCGTGAAGGTGTCGCCGGGCATGTACATGGGCCCGCCGGTCGGCTACGGCTTCGGCGGCTTCTACGGCTTCTACGGCGGCATGTGGGCCAGCAGCTACTACACCGCACCGTCGCTGTACACCGAAGAGAACGTCACCGCCGACACGCGGCTGTTCGAGGCCAAGGACTTCTTCCTGGTGTGGTCGGCCTCGACCACCACCACGCCGGGTTCGGTCAGTGCCAACGCGATGATCGACCAGTTCACGCAGTTGATCGTCGGCTCGATGCGCACCGACGGGCTGATCTAGAGCCCTGGCGCGCGGCTGCCGCGCCGATGACACCGCCTGGCCGACCCGCTGACGCTCGGACCGGCCGCCCGCGCAGGGGCGGCGTGCGGCGCGCGGCGTCGACGGCACTGACGGCCGCGCTGCTGGCCGCCCAGGCGGGGCTGATCGGCTGCGGCAGCACGGCGCCCAGCCCGCTCGACCGGGACGGCCCGAGCGCCAGCCCCCCGCCGGGCCTGGCCGGTGTGCCGGATGCCGAGCCGCGCGTCGAGGCCATCCGCAGCGGCGGGCCGAACAAGCCCTACGAGGTGCTCGGCCAGCGCTACACGCCGGTGACGGCCGACGAGCCGATGGTCGAGACCGGGATGGCCTCGTGGTACGGGCGCAAGTTCCATGGCCGGCCCACCGCCAGCGGCGAGATCTACGACATGCACGCGATGACCGCTGCGCACCGCACGATGCCGCTGCCCAGCTACGCGCGCGTGCGCAATCCGGCCAACGGACGCGAAGTGATCGTGCGTGTCAACGACCGCGGCCCGTTCCATGCCGGCCGCATCATCGACCTGAGCTACACCGCGGCGCTGAAGCTGGGCGTGCTGTCGGGCGTGGCGCTGGTGCAGGTGCAGCGCCTGACGAACGAGGACATCCGCGAGAACCGCGCGCGCGAGGCGACGAGCACGCTGCAGGCCCTGCCCGACGACGCCGCGGCCACCGCCACGGCCGATGGCGCGTACTGGCTGCAATTCGGCGCCTTCACCGAGCAGCCGGCGGCGCTCGCCCTGCGCCACCGGCTGCAACGCGACGTGAGCTGGATCGAGCCGCTGCTGGGCGTGATCGGCGATGGCGAGCGCTGGCGCGTGCGCGCCGGCCCGTATGCCACGCGCAGCGAGGCGCAGGCGGTGGGCGAGCGCATTCGCGGCAGCCTGCCGGCGCAGCCGCTGTGGCTGCAGCGCCAGTAGGCGTTGCGCCAGTAGACGGGCGCGGCGCTGCGCTTCAAACTAGGGTTGGGCCCGACCGTTCGTCGCCCGTAGAGTGCGCCGCAGCCCGGCTGCGCACGCGCACCGACGCCACCCAGCACCCCACCGGGAGACCGCATGGCCACGAACAAGACCCCCGCCAAGACCGCCGGCAAGGCCAAGGCACTGTCGCTGCACATCGGGCTGAACAGCGTCGACCCGCGCCACTACGGCGGCTGGACCGGCGACCTGCAGGCCTGCGAATTCGACGCCGACGACATGGCCGCGCTGGCGCGGGGCGCAGGGCATGAAGGCCAGCGTGCTGAAAACGCGCAGCGCGACCCGCGCCGCGGGTGCTGTCGGCGCTGCGCAGTGCCTCGGGCAAGCTGGCCCGCGGCGACCTGTTCATGCTCACCTTCTCGGGCCACGGCGGGCAGGTGCCCGACGTGTCGGGCGAAGAAGCCGACAAGCTCGACGAGACCTGGTGCCTGTACGACGCCAGCTGATCGACGACGAGCTCTACCTCGAGCTGAGCCGCTTCGCGACCGGCGTGCGCATCGTCGTGCTGTCCGACAGCTGCCACAGCGGCACCGTCGTGCGTGCCGGCCCGCCGCGCGGCATCGCATTGCCCGGCAGCGTCGATCGGCGGCGAGATCCTGCGCTCGAAGATGATGCCGCCGTCGGTGGCGATGCGCACCTATGAAGCGCACCAGGCCTTCTACGACAAGCTGCAGGCCGAGGTGGCCAAGGCCAGCGGCGGCGCCGCGCGTCGAGCCCGACGACGCGCTGGCGCGCGCTGACGGTCAGCCAGCGGCTGACCGCGATCGGCAAGCGCTTCAGCGCGCGCGCGATCCTGATCTCGGGCTGCCAGGACAACCAGAGTTCGTACGACGGCGCGCACAACGGCGCGTTCACCGAGCAGCTGCTGAAGGTCTGGAACCGCGGCAAGTTCAGCGGCAACTACGCGCTGTTCCACGCGCAGATCAGGGCCGCGCATGCCGGCGATCCAGTCGCCGAACCTGTTCACGCTGGGCCCGGTGGCCACGTTCCTGCGCCAGAGCCCGTTCACGCGTCTGAGCGCCCCGCGACGAAGACCGAAGCGAGACCGCCACCATGAGCAGCGACATCGTCTTCATCGTTCCCGGCCAAGCGCAGGACGCATCGGCTGCCGCCGGCGGCGCTGCGCGGGCAGGTCGTCGCATCGGTGCGCGTCGGCGCCCGGCGCGGTGCCGGCGACAGCGTGCGGCTGGTGGCGCGCCCGGGCCAGGACATGGTCGTGCTCAGCATCCAGGACGGCCCGACGCTGGTGCTGCACCCCGAATCGGCGCGCGACCTGATGCGCGCGCAGCGGGCGCCGGGCGACACGCGCGGTGCCGCTGCCGCGGCCGCCGACGACACGGTCGAGGTGCCGGCCGCACTCGGCTGGCCCGGGCTCGAGGAAGGCGCCACGCGCGCGCGCCACGCGCGGCTGGATGGGCCAGGTGCTGCTCAGCGCGATCGATGTCGTCAAGGGCCTGGTGATGGACCACGGCGTCGACATCGTCAGCGCGCTGGCGACGAAGAAGCTCGACGGCCGCGTCGAGGCCGGCGTCTACGAGCTGTCGCCCGATGCGCTGTCGCCGCTGAAGGGCAGCGGCCGCAAGCGCGACGCGGTGCCGCGCGGCGCCGGACGGCGCGCCGTTGCTGGTGCTGATCCACGGCACCTTCGTCGACACCGCGAGCACCTTCGCCAAGCTGTGGCAGCAGCACCCGCAGGTGCTGGCGCAGCTGTTCGCGCACTACGGCCAGCGCGTCTACGCGCTCGACCACCCGACGATGGGCGCAAAGCCCGATCGCCAACGCGCTGACGCTGGTCAAGGCGATGCCGCCGGGTGCGCGGCTGCACCTGCTGACCCATTCGCGCGGCGGTGTCGTCGCCGAGGTGCTGGCGCGCGCCTGCGCCGGTGCGCTGACCGATGCCGACCTGGCGCTGTTCGCCGACCGTGCCGCGGCCGATGGCGAGCCAAGCGCGACTACAGCCAGCACCGCGCCGACCTGAAGGCGCTGGTGCAGCTGGCGCAGGCCAAGCAGCTGCAGGTCGAGCGCGTGCTGCGCGTCGCCTGCCCGGCGCGCGGCACCTTGCTGGCCAGCAAGCGGCTCGACGCCTACCTGTCGGTGCTGCGCTGGGGCCTGCAGCTGGCCAGCGTGCCGGTGGTGCCCGAGCTGGTCGATTTCCTGTCCGAGGTGGCGCAGCGCCGCACCGACCCCGAGCGAGCTGCCCGGGCTCGAGGCGATGACGCCCGACAGCCCGGTGGTGCAGTGGCTCAACCGCGGCGGCGAGCCGATCGCCGGGCGAGCTGCGCGTGCTGGCCGGCGACATCGAAGGCGATTCGCTGATGTCGTGGGTCAAGACGCTGCTGTCCGACGCCTTCTACTGGACCGACAACGACCTGGTGGTGCAGACGCGCTCGATGTACGGCGGCGCCGCGCGCGCACCGGCCGGCGCACCCCGGGTGCCAGCTTCGTGCTCGACCGCGGCGCCAAGGTCTCGCACTTCAACTACTTCGCCAACGAGCGCAGCGTGGCCGCGGTGCTCAGCGGCGCTGACCGAGGAGCAGCCGGCCGACTTCCGCCAGATCGGCCCGCTGTCGTGGGCCGGCGCAGGACGCCAGCGGCACGCGCGCGGCGCAGGCGGTGGCGCGCTCGCGCGGGCCCGACGGCACGGCCAGCCGGCATCCGAGCGCCCGGCGGTGATCGTGCTGCCGGGCATCCTGGGCTCGAACATCGCGCTCGACGGCAAGCGCATCTGGCTCGGCCTGCGCGTCATCGGCGGGCTGAAGAAGCTCGCCTGGGATCCGGCCAGCGCCGCGCGCGTCACGCCCGACGGCGCCGATCGGCATGGTCTACGACGACCTCATCGAACACCTGGCGGCGACAGCACGAGGTGATCGAGTTCTCGTACGACTGGCGCCGTCCGGTCGAGGACGAAGCGCGGCGCCTGGCCGACGTCGTCGACGACGCGCTGATGCGCCGCGACGGCAGCCAGCAGCCGGTGCGGCTGGTGGCGCATTCGATGGGCGGGCTGGTCGCGCGCACGATGCAGCTCGAACGGCCCGAGACCTGGCGGCGCATGATGTCGCGCCCCGGCGGGCGGCTGCTGATGCTGGGCACGCCCAACGGCGGCTCGTGGGCGCCGATGCAGACGCTGTCGGGCGACGACACCTTCGGCAACACGCTGGTCGCCTTCGGCGGCGCTGTTCGACGATGCCGGCACGCGCCGCGTGATGGCGGCGATGCCCGGCTTCCTGCAGCTGCAGGCCGGCCTGACCGACGCCGCGCTCGGCCTCGGCCAGGCCGCCACCTGGCAGAAGCTGGCCGACGACGACCTGCAGCGGCTGAAGGAGCGCAGCGCCTGGCACGACGGCCACATGCAGCTCAGCGTGTACCGCTGGAGCGCGCCGCCGCAGGACGTGCTCGACCAGGCGGTGGCGTTGCGCCGCCGGCTCGACGCGCAGGCGGCCGAACTCGGCGCCGGACGCGATGAACATGCTGCTGGTGGTCGGCCGCGCCAAGTTCACGCCGGCCGGCATCCAGCTCAGCGCAGGACGGCCTCGAATACCTCGACGCGGTCGACGGCGGCGACGGCCGCGTCACGCTCGGCAGCGCGCTGCTGCCCGGCGTGCGCACCTGGCGCTGCGATGTCTCGCACGGCAAGCTGCCCGACGAATCCGACGCCTTCGACGCCTACCTGGAACTGCTCAACGACGGCGACACGCAGCGGCTGCCGCGGCTGGAATCGGCGGCCACGCGCGCGTCGGGCGTCCACCGGCGAATCGGCGCGCGCCGCTGCTGGTGCCGAACCGGCCGTCGCGCGGCCGCCAGCTGGCGACACCGCCGTCGCTGGCCGGCGAGCTGTTCGATCGCGACGCCGGCGCAGGCCGATGCGGCGAAGAGCACGCGGCTGCCGGTGTGCGTGGTCAACGGCAACCTGAAGTTCATCGACCAGCCGCTGCTGCTGGGCCACTACCAGTCGGCGGTGCTGACCGGCGCCGAGGCGGTCGTCAACCGGCTCATCGGCGGCGCGATGGCCGAATCGCTGGCCGCCGGCCTGTACCCGGCGGCGATCGGCAGCCACCAGGTCTTCGCCAACCAGCGCCGCCTGCCCGACGAGCCGCTGTCGAAGCCGCGCCCCGCGGCGGCGGTGGTCATCGGCCTGGGCGAGGAAGGGCGGCTGCGCCTGAGCGAGTTGAGCGTGTCGGTGCGCCAGGGTGTCATCGCCTATGCGCAGCGCGAAAGCGAGCAGGGCAGCGGCGGCGCCACCGGCTTCGAGCTGGCGGCCACCCTCATCGGCAGCGGCGGCATGGGCATCCGCGTGGGCAGCGCGACGCAGGCCATCGCGCAGGGCGTGGCCGATGCCAACCAGCGGCTGCGGCGCAGCGGCTGGCCGGTGGTCAGCCGGCTGTGCCTGGTCGAGCTGTACCTCGATCGCGCCACCGAGGCGCACCAGTCGATGGCGGTGCTGGCCGAATCGCGGCCCACCGATTTCGACGCTGACGCCGGTCATCGTGCCCGGCACCGGGCCGCTGCGCCGGCCGGGCGATTCGGGCTACCGCGGTGCCGCCTACGACTTCATCACCGCGGTGCAGCGCATGGACCAGCACCAGCGGCCGATGATCGAATACACGCTCGACACGCAACGCGCACGCAGCGAGGTGCGCGGCCAGGCGACGCAGATCCAGCTCGTCGACGAGCTGGTGCGCGTCGGTGCCAACAGCGACAACAGCGACTCGCAGATCGGCCGCAGCCTGTTCCAGCTGCTGGTGCCGGTGGAGATCGAGCCCTTCCTGTCGGCGCGCACACTCGATCGTGCTGCAGCTCGACGAGCACACCGCGCGCTTCCCGTGGGAGCTGCTCGACACCGGCGAGGCCGGCCAGCCGGCCGGGCGCGAGCGCGAACCGTGGGCGGTGCGCACGCAGGTGCTGCGCAAGCTGAAGACCGAGGAGTTCCGCGAGCACCCGCTCGGTGCCGGCCGGTCGGGCGGCGTGCTGGTGATCGGCGAGCCGGCCTGCGACAAGACGCTGTATGCCGAGCTGCCGGCGGCGCGCGCCGAGGCGCAGGCGGTGGCCAAGGCGCTGGCCGCGCCGGCGCTGCTGGCCCCCGATGCGCTGCAGGCGGTCAGCGCGCTGCTGTCGCAGCCGCTGCGCATCGTGCACATCGCCGGCCACGGCGAGTTCCGCGAGGACGGCAGCGGCGGCGTGGTGCTGTCGAACAAGACCGTGCTCGGGCCGTGCGAGATCGCCGCCATGCGCCAGGTGCCCGAGCTGGTGTTCATCAACTGCTGCTTCATCGGCCAGATCCACCCCGATCCGCAGGTGCCGCGCAATGCGCTGGGCGCCGGGCGCACGCAGTTCGCCGCCAGCGTGGCCGAGCAGCTGATCCGCATCGGCGTGCGCTGCGTGGTGGCGGCCGGCTGGGCGGTCGAGGACGGCCCGGCGATGCAGTTCGCGACACGCTTCTACCAGCGGCTGCTGGCCGGCGAGCGCTTCATCGACGCCGTCGGCGCCGCGCGCCGCGCGGCCTGGCAGGCGCGCCCGGCGGGCAACACCTGGGCCGCCTACCAGTGTTACGGCGATCCGGACTGGCGCTATGCCGACGCGCAGGCCGCGCCGGCGGCACAGGCCACGCCGCTGCCGCAGGTGGCCTCGGCGCCGGCGCTGGCGCTGGTGCTGGAAAACGAAGCGCTCGAAGCGCGCTACTCGGTGTCGCTCGTCGTCGGGCGGCGACAGCGCAGCGCGCCTGCGCCTGCTGCGCCAGCTGCAGGCCCGCCACGGCGCCGAATGGGGCGGCATCGGCGCGGTCGCCGAGGCCTTCGGGCTGGCCTACGCCGAAAGCGGCGACCTCGACGCGGCGATCGACTGGTACCGCCGCGCGGTGGCCGCCAACGACGGCAGCGCGTCGCTGAAGGCCGCCGAACAGCTGTGCAACCAGCTGGCGCGGCGCGGCGGCGCGCGCCCCGAAGCCGAACGTGCGCAGGCCGCGCGCCGACATCGACGAAGCCATCGACGCGCCTGCAGCACCTGATCGCGCTGCAAGCCACCGTCGAGCGCGAACTGCTGCTCGGCTCGGCGAACAAGCGGCTGGCGCTGGTCGAGCCCGGCGCGGCCGGCATCGAGGCCGCGGCGCGTTCGGCGCAGCACTACGGCGCGCGCAGCAGATGGTGCTGGCCGGCCTCGGCGAAGACCTGTACTACCCGGCGGTGAACACCATCGCCGCCGATCTGCGCGTCAGGGTGCAGCGCGGCGCGGCCGCGGCACCGCTCGATGCGGCGCGCGTGTCGAAGCGGCGCGCCAGGGCCTGCAGGCGCGGCTCGCGCGCTCACCCGACTTCTGGTCGCTGGCCGGGCCGATCGAGATGCGCTGGCTCGAAGCGGTGTCGCGCCATCGGCTGGCCGAAGCGCGGCCGACCATCGCGCAGGCCTTTGTCGAGCTGGCCCAGCGCGCGCCGGCACGGCGCATGTGGGCATCGGTGCACGACCAGGCGCGCTTCGTGCTGGAGCCGTATGCGCAGAAGGCCGGCGGCGCCGAGCGCGCGGCCGCGCTGGCGCTGCTGAAGCAATTGCGCGCGCTGTCCGCGTGAGCGCGGCCGCGCGCGGGACCGATCAGCCGGCGTCGCCCGGCGCCGTGAGGTCGGCAGCGTCGCCGGCAGCCTTCTGCTCGGCCGTCTTCGTCGCCTTGCCCTCGCCGCGGAACTGCACCGCCATGTCGAAGCCGCTCTTGACGAAGCCCAGCACCTTGGCGAAATCGGCATCGGACAGGCGCCGCGCGGCATCGTTGGCGCGGTAGATGTTGGCCAGCTCGCGCTCGCGCCCGGCCTGCACCACCAGCTTGCCGATGCCCAGGTCTTCGAGCGCCTTCCACAGGCCGGGTTGTACGAACGCGCCAGCTTCATCGCGAAGGTGGCCGGGTCGTGGCGGCCGAGCACGCCGGCCAGCCGCAGGATGACCTCGAACGGCAACGCGACGCGGCCGATCTCGGCCTGCTCGAGCAGCGCCGGGTCGTCGATGTCGATCGCCTTGCCCAGTTCGCGCGTGCTCATGCCGGCGGCTTCGCGCGCCTGGCGCAGCAGCGAACCGGCCTTGTCGATCGCCGCCTGCTGCTTCGGGTCGCTGGTGCGCGAGCTTGGCCAGGTTCAGCGACAGCTCGGCCGCGCTGCCGGCCATGCCGAGCACGGTGTCGGTCCAGCGCCGCAGTTCCTTGGCCAGCCGGAAGATCGGCACCGTGGGCAGCGGCAGGGCCAGTTTCGGCGCCGCGGCGACCGTCTTGCGCGCGCGGCTGGCTGGCGCGCGGGCAGCGGACGGGGGCTTCGGCTTGCTCTGCGCCGCAGCCGTGGAGCGTGCGCGGGATGCCGAGGCTTTGCGCGTGACCATCGCTGTCTCCCGTCGTCGTGTGGGCTGGTGCCGGCGCCGGTCGACGCGGCAGCTGGGTCATTGTAGGGACGCGGCTTTCGCCGCCCGGCGCAGCGCGCGCTCAGCGTCCGCCGGTCACGTCGAGCACCGCACCGGTGCTGTAGCTCGCCTCGTCCGACAGCAGCCAGACGATCGCCTGCGCCACCTCGTGCGCGCTGCCGGCGCGCTGCATCGGCACCAGCGGCGCCATCTGCGGCGACCCGATCGGGCATGCCGCCGCTGGCATGGATGTCGGTGTCGATGATGCCCGGGCGCACCGCGTTGACGCGGATGCCCTCGGCCGCCACCTCGCGCGCCAGGCCGAGGGTGAAGATGTCGATGCCGGCCTTGGCGGCGGCGTAGTCGACGTACTGGCCGGCGGCCGACAGCTTGGCCGCCGCCGACGACAGGTTGACGATGGCGCCGCCGCTGCCGCCGTGCCGTGTGCTCATGCGCCGCACCGCCTCGCGCGCGCAGACGAACGAGCCGGTCAGGTTGATGGCGAACATGCGCGCCAGCCGTTCGACGCTCATCTCGTCGACGCGTGCCGGGCGATCGACCACGCCGGCGTTGTTGACCAGGCCGTGCAGGCCGCCGAATTCGCCGTCGACCGCGGCGAACATCGCCAGCACCTGCGCCTCGTCGGCGACATCGGCCTGCACCACCAGCGCGCGGCGGCCGTGGCCGCGCACCTGCGCAGCCACCGCTTCGGCGGCCCGCGCATCGCGGGCGTAGTTGATCGCCACGTCCCAGCCGTGTTGCGCGGCGAGCACGGCGCTGGCGGCGCCGATGCCGCGGCTGGCGCCGGTGACGAGCAAGGTCTTGTTCATGTGTTGCTTTCCGATCGAAACGGCGATTGTCCAGCGCCGCGGCACGCGGCCGCGCGCGAGCCGTCGCTCAATCGCGGCTGCGGCAACCGGCCACCTTGTGCAGCAATTCGATCAGCAGCGCCCGCTCGGCCGCGCTGAGCACATCGATCGAGCGCAGTTCGCCGACGCCGATGCGTGCGATGGCCTCGCGGGCCATCGCACTGCCGGCGGCGGTGGTGCGGATGTGCTGCGCGCGGCGGTCGGTGGTGCTGCGTTCGCGCACGATCAGTTGGCGCCGCTCCAGCCGGTCGATCCACAGCGTGATGTTCGGTGCGCTCAGCGCCAGCGCGCGCGCCAGCTGCTGGGCCGAAACGCCGGGGTTCTCCTCGATCAGCGCCAGGACCGTGAACTCGACCGGACGCAGTTCCAGCGCTTCGCCGACCTCGCGGCCGAACACGCGCGTGGTTGCCACCGATGCCTGCGCCAGCTGATAACCCAGGATGTGGTGCAAGGCGGCTTCGGCCAGGCGGCCGAACGGGGTGAGATCGGCCACCGGCGTCACGGTGGCGGCTGCGGGCTGTCGTGCGGGCTTGCGAGCGCCCGCGGAGGGCCGTGCACGGTTCATGCGCGGCATTGTGCTGTGGGCGCCGGTGGCCACACGCCGGGTCTCACAAATGATTACCTGGCTGAATGATGTTTTCAGCACTGTCGTAGGTCGAAACCCTGATTACGGATGGAATACGGTTTGGTAACTTAACTACTTGTCAAACTTGTCGCTGACCGATTCGCCGCTTTCAATCGGTTCGCTCTGGCGGAGACCCACACCATGCATCACCGTGTTTTGCGCGACGTGCGCTGGCTGCCCGTGGCAGCGGCGATCCTGGCCGTAGCCGGTTGTGGCGACGACGACGAGTTCGTCGTGCCCCAGCTCACGCCGGCCAGCGCCGGTGCTCTGGTCGGCGCCTGCGCCGACCTCAGCGCCAAGCTGGCGAACCTGCCCGACACCACCATCACCGCGTCCAACGACATCGCCGCCGGCACCTTGATGCTGGCCGGCCAGCCGGTGCCCGCGCATTGCCAGGTCACCGGGCGCATGTTCGACCGCGTCAGCGCGGTCGACGGCAACAGCTACGCGATCGGCTTCGAGATGCGCCTGCCGCTGGCCTGGAACGGCCGCTTCTTCCACCAGGGCAACGGCGGCATCGACGGCAGCGTGGTCACCGCCACCGGTGTCGTTCGGCGGCGGGCCGCTGACGAATGCGCTGATGCAGGGTTTTGCGGTGCTCAGCTCCGATGCCGGCCACCGCGGCGCGCTCGGCCCGACCTTCGGCATCGACCCGCAGGCGCGACTCGACTACGGCTACCAGGCGGTGGGCAAGCTCACGCCGATGGCGAAGAGCCTGCTGACCACCGCCTACGGCCGCGGCGCCGATCGCTCCTACTTCGGCGGCTGCTCGAACGGCGGGCGCCACACGCTGGTGGCGGCCTCACGCTACCCGGACGACTACGACGGCTACCTCGCCGGCGCGCCGGGCTACAACCTGCCGAAGGCGGCCATCGCCAACATCTTCGGCGCCCAGCGCTACGCCACGGTGGCCACCGACCCGGCCAACCTGGCCAGCGCCTTCACGCCGGCCGAGCGCACGACCTTGTCGAACGCGGTGCTGGCGCGCTGCGACGCACTCGACGGCGCCACCGACGGCCTGGTGCAGGCCACCGATGCCTGCCAGGCGGCCTTCAACCTCGAGCGCGACGTGCCGACCTGCGCCGGTGCGCGCGACGGCAGCTGCCTGTCGGCCGCGCAGAAGGTGGCCATCGCGCCGATCTTCAGCGGCGCCGTCACCAGCACCGGCGCGGCGGTGTACGCCAGCTTCCCGTACGACAGCGGGCACGGCGCCGCGGGCATCCCGTTCTGGGAGTTCACCGCGCCGCTGCAGCTCGACTCGGGCGCGGTGGGCATGATCTTCCAGGTGCCGCCGGTGGCCGCCGCGGGCTTCGACGGCCCGGCCTTCACGCTCAATGCGGACATCGACACGCTGGTGGCAGAAGGTCAACGCCACCGACGCCACCTACACCGAATCGGGCATGAGCCTGATGACGCCGCCTGACCCGAGCAACCTGTCGAAGCTGCGCAACCGCGGCGCGAAGATCATGGTCTATCACGGCGTCAGCGACCCGATCTTCTCGGTCAACGACACGGCCGCGTGGTACGACGGCATCGCCGCCGCCAGCGGTGCGGCACCGGAAGGTTTTGCCCGCTTCTACCGGGTGCCCGGCATGGGCCACTGTTCCGGCGGGCCGACGCTCGACCAGTTCGACATGCTCACGCCGCTGGTCGAATGGGTCGAGCAGGGCAAGGCCCCGGGTGCCATCGTCGCCAGCGCGCGCGGGCCGGGCAACCCCGGCGGCGTCAACGCCGAGGTGCCGGCGGCGTGGGCTGCCGACCGCAGCCGGCCGCTGTGCCCGTACCCGAGCGTGGCGCGCTACGACGGCAGCGGCAGCATCGAGACGGCGGCCAGCTTCTCCTGCCAGTAACTTCTCCTGCCAGCAAGGCAGCGACGGCACGAAGACAAAAGGCCCCGCACGGGGCCTTTTGCTTGTTTCGCTGCCAATCCCGGGGGGCCCGGGTTGCAGGTCGTCAGCCCAGCGGCACCGGCACGAAGATCTGGTTGCTGTCGCGCTGCACCAGCAGCGCCACGCTCTTCGGCTTGTTCTTCAGCACGCCCTTGATCTGCTCGATCGAGGTCACCGGCTTGCCGTTGATGCCGACCAGCACGTCGCCGACTTCGATGCCGGCGCGCGCGGCCGCTCCGGCGACCTGCTCGACGACCATGCCCGTGCTCTGGCCCTGCTGTCGTTCGCCCGGGTTCAGCGGGCGCAGGGCCAGGCCGAGCTGGCCGCCTTCGGCCGCGGCGCCGGCGTCGGCCAGCGTGGCTGCGGCCTCGGCCGAACCGAGCTTGGCATCGAGCTTCATCGACGCCCGATCGCGCCACACGGTCAGCTCGACCTTGTCGCCGGGCGCGGCCATGCCGATCACCGTCGACAAAGCGCCCGAACGCGTCAGCGCCTGGCCGTTGACCGACGTGATCACGTCACCGGCCTTCAAGCCGGCGGCGGCCGCCGCGCTGTCGGGTGCGACCTGCGAGACCAGCGCGCCGTCGGGCCGCGGCAGACCGAAGGATTCGGCCAGCTGCTGGTTCAGGTCCTGCACCATCACACCCAGGCGGCCGTGCGTGGCCTTGCCGGTGGCGACGATCTGGTCCTTCACGTTCAGCGCCACGTTGATCGGGATGGCGAAGCTCAGGCCCTGGTAGCCGCCGGTGTGCGAGAAGATCTGCGCGTTGATGCCGACCACCTCGCCGTTGCCGTCGAACAGCGGCCCGCCCGAGTTGCCGGGGTTGACCGCGACATCGGTCTGGATGAACGGCACCACCGCATCGCCGGGCAACGAACGGCCCTTGGCGCTGACGATGCCCTGCGTGGCACTTTGCTCGAAGCCGAACGGCGAGCCGATGGCCATCACCGGGTCACCGACGTCGAGCCGCTTCGGGTCACCCAGGCGCACCACCGGCAGGTCCTTGGCATCGATGCGCAGCACCGCCACATCGGTCACCGCATCCACACCCAGCACCTTGGCGGCGTACTCGCGCCGGTCGCTGAGCTTCACGGTGACCTCCTTGGCGTCGCGCACCACGTGCGCGTTGGTCAGGATCAGCCCGTCGCCGCTGATGATGAAGCCCGATCCCTGGCCACGAAACGGCTGCTCCGGCATCTGGCGCGGGCTGCGGCCCTGCGGGCCCTGGCCGTAGCCCGGGATGCCCTTGAAGAACTGGAAGAAGGGATCGTTCTCGGCGCCCGGCGGCAGACCGGGCATGCCGGCCTCGACCTTGTGCGTGCCGGCAGCGGTGATGCCGACCACGGCGGGGCCGAACTGCTTGACGATCTGGCGGTAGTTGGGCGTCGGCGCGGCGCTGATCATCGGCACCGCGGGCGGCGCGGCGGTGGGCACCGCAGCCGTCTGCACCGGCGTGGCGTTGTCGTCTTTCTTCAGCCAGCTCGGCGTCAGGCTGAAGGCACCGGCGGTGCCCACGACCAGGACACCGGCGGTGACGAGGGCGGCGTTCAGGGGCTTCATCTTCATGGTGTTCGTGTGCTCCAGCGCATCGCGGAACATTCCGCATGCCGGACACGATAGGAACGGCGCATTAGCCTTCGGTTAGCGCAGCGTTAAGCGGTGATTAGGGCTCGCACGCTGCGCGCCCGGGATCACCAGCGCGTGACCGCCTCGGTGGCGCGGCCGGTCCAGCGTTCGATCGTCGCCGCCAGCTGCGCGCCACCCACCGGCTTGGTCAGGAAGTCGTCCATGCCGGAGCTCATGCAGCGCTCGCGGTCGCTGGCCAGCGAATCGGCGGTCAGCGCGACGATCGGCATGTGCTGGCCGCTGTGCCGCTCAGCCAGGCGCAGCGCGCGGGTGGCGTCGTAGCCGTCCATCACCGGCATGTGGCAATCCATGAAGATGATGTCGAAGGCCTGCTGCGCCGCCGCCTCGCAAGCCGCGCGGCCGTCGCCGGTGACGTGCACGTCGCAGCCCAGGCGCTTGAGCATCGCCTCGACGACCATCTGGTTGATGCGGTCGTCCTCGGCGACCAGCACGCGCAGCGGCCGCCGGTCGTCGGCAGGCACAAGCGCCGGCGCCGACGACGCATCGGCGTGCGGCGCCGCGCGCAGCGGCAGCTCGACGCTGAAGGTCGAGCCCTCGTCCGGCCGGCTGGCCACGCTCACGCTGCCGCCCATCAGGTCGGTGATCTGCCTGACGATCGCCAGACCCAGCCCGCTGCCGCCGTGGCGCCGGGTGCTCGAGCCGTCGACCTGCGTGAAGGCGTCGAAGATCGAATCGAGCTGGTCTGCGGCGATGCCGATGCCGGTGTCGCGCACGCGCAGCTGCACCCGCAGCGCCTGTTGCTGCCGATCGATCAGGTTCAGCTGCAGGCTGATGCGCCCGCTGTCGGT
This sequence comes from uncultured beta proteobacterium, assembly GCA_963756415.1. Classification (GTDB taxonomy): domain Bacteria; phylum Pseudomonadota; class Gammaproteobacteria; order Burkholderiales; family Burkholderiaceae_C; genus Rubrivivax. The sequence goes on along the minus strand of CAVWNT010000015.1, from coordinate 214,069 downwards.
GAACTTCACCGCGTTGTGCAGCAGGTTCAGCATCAGCTGGCGCAGCCGCAACGGGTCGGCGATGACCTGCTCCGGCAGCGCCGGCGACACCTCGCAGCGCATCGCGATCGGCTTGTCGCGCGCCGTCACCGCCACCAGCTCGACCGCCTCGTGGGCCAGCGCGCGCAGGTCGATGGCGCGTTCGTTCAAGGTCAGCCGGCCGGCGTCGATGCGCGACAGGTCGAGCACGTCGTCGATCAGCGCCAGCAGCGCGGTCGCCGAGCCGTGCGCGGTGCGCACGTAGCGCTGCTGCTCTTCGCTCAGCGGCGTGCCCATCAGCAGCTCGGTGGTGCCCAGGATGCCGTTCATCGGCGTGCGGATCTCGTGGCTGGTCACGGCCAGGAATCGCGACTTGGCCTCGCTGGCCTGCTCGGCCTGGCTGCGCGCCAGCGCCAGCTCCTGCGCCTGCTGCTGCAGCGCGCGATGCCTTCTGCGCCAGCGATTCGACCAGCGCCCGTGTGGTGTGCACCGCCTCGCGTGCACGGTTGCGCAAGCCGCTCGGTGACCAGGCCGGTCAATGCCAGGTACAGCCCGATCAGGCCCATCACGAGCACGATCGCGGCACGTTCGTCAGCGAGTGCGCGCGGCGCATCGAACCAGCCGATCCACACCGCGTACGAGGCGTAGGCCGCGGTGACGACGAGCGCGAAGTAGGCCGCGCGGCGAAACCCCACGCCCACCTGGTCGACCACGCGCACGAGCAGGAAGAAGGCGAAGAACAGGTTGGTGCGCTCGAGCACATAGAGGTTGCACAGCCACATCACGACATCGGCATGGAACAGGAACAGGCTGGCCGCATGTGCGCGACCGGCGCGGTGCGCCCAGCGCAGCGCGGGCCAGGCGAGCAGGGCGTACAGCGCGTTGGCGCCGAGCAGGCCCAGCGGCACGGCCTGGCCGGCGTGCTGCACCCACACGATCACGCACAGGATGGCGAAGCCGGCGGCGCGCAGCGCAGGGATCTGCACCGTGTACAGCCGTCGCAGACCCGCAGCGCGCGTACCGGCCAGCGCAGCGTCGTCGAGCAGGACGCTCGCCTCGAGGTTGCCAACTGCTGCGTCCACCCTGCCTCCCGCTGGATCGGATGGGCGCGATGGTGGCGCGTTCGGGGTGCGCCGGCAAGCACGGCGCGGCGCAGCGGCCGTCGCCGCCTGAGTTCAGCCGCCGACGCGGCCCGCGCCCGGCGACGCGGATGCAGCGGGCGCGTGCATCGCTTCGAAGCGCAATCTGACGCGCAAGCCGCCCAGCGGCGATTCGTCCAGCGCCAGGCTGGCGCGGTGCTGCGCCGCGACGCTGCGCACGATCGCCAGGCCCAGCCCGGAGCCCGCCGCATCGCCCTGCTGGCGGCGGTAGAAGCGGTCGAAGACGCGCTCGCGCTCCTCGGCCGGGATGCCCGGGCCGCTGTCGTCGACGGTGATCGACGGCGCGCCGTCGATCGTCGCCACCTGCACCTGCACGCGGGCACCGGCGGGCGAATAGCGCACCGCGTTGTCGGCCAGATTGCGCACCAGCGCGCTGAGCGCGGCAGCGTCGCCTGGCACCGTCAACGGCTGCTCGCCGAGCAACTGCAGCGTGGTGCCGCGGGCCTCGGCCAGCGGCACCACCGCGGCCAGCGCCGAGCGCGTCAGCTCGAGCAGTTCGACATCGGCGCGCGGCGTCGGCGCGGCACCGGGTTCGCTGCGCGCCAAGGTCAGCAGCTGCTCGACCAGGCGCGACGCGCGTTCGATGCCGTCGCCGAGTGCGCTGACCGCGCTGCTGCGCTGCGTGTCGTCGCCCGACCGGCGCAGCAGCTGCAGCTGCAGCTTCAGCGCCGTCAACGGCGATCGCAACTCGTGCGCGGCGTCGGCGACGAAGGCACGCTGCGCGTCCAGCGAAGCGCCCAGGCGCGCCAGCAACGCGTTCAGCGCCTCGACCAGCGGCGCCACCTCGTCGGGCAGGCCGGACACCGGCAGCGCGGCCAGCGATTGCGCATCGCGCCGGCGCACGTCGGCAGCGACGCGCCGCAGCGGACGCAGCGCCAGCGAGGTCAGCGCCCAGGCCGCGGCAGCCAGGAACGGCGCCAGCAGCAGCAGCGGCCACACGCTGTTGAGCGCCGCCTCGGCGGCCAGGCGGCGGCGGATGGCCAGCGGCTGCGCCACCTGGATGACACGCGCGCGCGTCGCCACCGTGAAGCTGCGCCAGATGTCGGTGCCGACCGCGATGTCGGCCAGGCCGAGCAGCGCGCGCCGCGGCAGCGCCGTCGGCTCGCGCGAGGCGTAGATGGTGCGGCCGTCGGCGGTCCAGATCTGCACCACGAACTCGAGCTGGCCGTCGGCGAGCGCGCTGGCCTGCGCCGGATCGACCTCGCCCTGGTCGCGCAGCGACAGCGCCATCTGCCGCAGCTGGTAGTCGAACAGCGCCTCGGCCTGCGCGTGCACGGTGCGGTAGGTCAGCGCGGCGACGACGATCGCCGCCAGCGCCAGCATGGCCAGCAGCGAGACCAGCAGCCGCGCGCGCATCGATCTCATGTCGAGTTCACTTCAGGCCCGCCGTCGGCGGGCGGCGTGGCCAGGAAGTAGCCGACCCCGCGCATGTTGCGGATGAAGTGGGCGCCCAGCTTGCGCCGCAGCTGATGCACGTACACCGACACCGCGTTGCTCTCGATCTCCTCGCCCCAGCCGTACAGCCGGTCCTCGATCTGCGCGCGCGACAGCACCGCGCCCGGGCGCTGCATCAGCGCTTCGAGCACCGCGTATTCGCGCGCCGACAGCAGCACCGGCTGCTCGCCCAGATGCACCTGCCGGGTCGCCGGGTCGAGGCTGACAGCACCGTGGCGCAGCATCGGCCCGGCGCGGCCCGACTGGCGCCGCAGCACGGCGCGGATGCGCGCGCCGAGCTCGTCGAGTTCGAAGGGCTTGACCAGGTAGTCGTCGGCGCCGCTGTCGAGACCGGCGACGCGGTCGCCGGGACCGTCGCGCGCGGTGAGCACGATCACCGGCGTGGCGTCGCCGCGTGCGCGCAAGGCGCGCAGCAGGTCCAGGCCGTTGCCGCGCGGCAGGCCGAGGTCGAGCAGCACCAGATCGAAGCGCTCGCTGGCCAGCGTGCCTTCAGCCGCCTGCGCATCGCGCACCCAGTCCACCGCGTGCCCTTCCATGCGCAGCGCGGCGCGCAGGCTGTCGCCGATCATCGGATCGTCTTCCACCAGCAAGAATCGCATCGGGTCGGGGCGCTGCAGCGGGTCGGGGCGAAAAGCATAGCCGCATGGTCGTTGTCCCCGATTGCCGCTGCTGCCGCGCCGGCCCACACTGTGGCCCGATTGCCGACCTTGCCCATTTGAACGGAGAGACGATGAAGATTCGACGACGCACCCTGATCGGCGCCCTCGGCGCCAGCGCCACGCTCGGCGCACCGGCCTGGCTTCGCGCGCAGACGCTCGAAAAGCCGGACGCGACGATTGCGGTGGGCGGCAAGAACCTGCTGTACTACCTGCCGCTGACCATCGCCGAGCAGCTGGGCTATTTCAAGGCCGAAGGCCTGAACCTGACCATCGTCGATTTTGCCGGCGGCTCGCGCGCGCTGCAGGCGGTGGTCGGCGGCAGTGCCGACGTGGTCTCGGGCGCCTTCGAGCACACCGTGAACATGCAGTCGAAGGGCCAGCCGATGCGCGCCTTCGCGCTGCAGGGCCGCGCGCCGATGATCGTGCTGGGCATCAACCCGAAGACGATGCCGAACTTCAAGGGCGTGGCCGACCTGAAGGGCAAGAAGATCGGCGTCACCGCGCCGGGCAGTTCGACCAACGTGATGGTCAACTTCCTGCTCGCCAAGGCGGGGCTGAAGCCCAGCGACGTGTCGATCGTCGGCGTCGGTGCCGGCAACGGCGCCGTGGCGGCGATGCGCTCGGGGCAGATCGACGCCATCAGCAACCTCGACCCGGTGATCACGCTGCTGGTGCGATCGGGCGACCTGAAGGTGGTGGCCGACACGCGCATCGTCGCCGAATCGGACAAGGTCTTCGGCGGGCCGATGCCGGCCGGCTGCCTGTATGCACCGCAGTCGTTCATCGACAAGAACCCGAACACCGTGCAGGCGATGACCAATGCGCTGGTGCGCGCCGACAAGTGGCTGCAGTCGGCGGGCCCCGGCGATGTCATCAAGACGGTGCCGGAGAGCTACCTGCTCGGCGACCGAGCGGTCTACATCGACGCGTTCCTGGCCGGCAAGGGTGCGCTGTCGCCGAACGGGATGATCCCTGAAGGGGGGCCGGCCACCGCGCTGCGTGCGCTGGCCAGCATCGACCCGAAGCTGGCCGAGGCGAAGATCGACCTGAAGGCCACCTACACCAACGACTTCGTGAAGAAGGCCGACGCGAAGTATCCGAAGGGTTGAGCGGCAGCGCGGGTGTGCGGCGCCGGGCTGCTCAGGCGCCGCGCACCATCGCCAGCAACTTGCCGGCATCCAGCGTGCGGGCCTTGTCCTGCATCGCCGGCAGGTACTGCGACTGCAGCTTGCGCGCCTCCTGCATCAGATCGGCATAGGCGGCCTTCAGCATCGGCGTCGTCAACGCCCGCCCGCCGGCGTAGTAGCGCTTGGCGAGATGACCGAGTGCATAGGTGCTGGCGAAGCTCAGGCCCGAGCTGACGGCCTGGCGACCCAGCCCGCGCCCGATGCCGCCTGCGACCTTGCCGAGCAGCCCGCCGAGCAGCTTGCGCCCGGCCTGCTCGATGTACTGCGAGGTCAGCCCGACCCCGGCCGTGGCCAGGAAGTCCTTCACGTGCCCGCGGTCGAGCTCGAAGCCGTGGGCCTGGCCGATGCGGTAGACCAGCTTCATCTGCAGCGGGATGATGGCCATCGTCGACAGCGTCTCGGGCAGCAACTCGAGCGCGCCGTTCAGGATCGAGGCGTTGAGGATGGCGCGGTCGAGTTCGGCTTCGTCGACGGCTGCCTTGGGGGCTGCGGCATCGGCGGCCAGCGGCACCGCGGCCAGCGCTTCGGCTTCGCGCGTGAAGTTCGAGGCGGCCGGCGCGTCGAGCGACAGCGCCGCCCGCACCTCGCTGAGAAAGCGCTGTTCGGCCGCCGACTGCGCGCCGTCGGCATCGCACACGCACACCGCCATCTCGTAGGCCAGCTGCCGGGCCTGCGGATCCTGAAGGCGGCTGGCCACCGACGCCACCGACACGCGTTTCATCAGCACGTCCTGGTACAGCGACGGCAGGTTCACGCGCTGATCGGCTGCAAGCGCCTGCGCGATGCGCTTGATCTCCTCGCGTTCGCGCTCGTGCTTGTCGCCGTCGACGAAGGCCGCCAGCAGGCTCAGCGTGAGGATGGCTTCGGTCTGTTGTGGATGCATGGCGCTGGGTCCTGGTTTGTTCGGGTTGCGAACTGAAGGGTTGCGATCGGCGTGCGCTGCAAAGGTTCAGCACCGCCGTCGAGCGATCTCGAGACGGTACCCGACGTGCACCGCACGGCCACCGCTTGCGCCGCCGCGCGGTGCCGGCGGCGCGCGTCGCCCGTCAGCGTCTGTTGCAGAATTCCCGCGCCAGCGTGCCCGTGCCGAAGCGGCGCGCCCCGATCCGAAGTGCACGCCCGTGACCTCTGCCCAGATCATCGTCCTCGCCACGCCGGTGTTCCTGCTGGCGATGGCCGTCGAGTTCGTCATCGGCCGCGCCCGCGGCCGCAACAGCTACCGGCTGGCCGATGCGCTGAGCAGCCTGGGCCTGGGCGTGATGAGCCAGGTGATCGGTGTCTTCGGCACGCTGTTCAGCGTGGCGATGTACCTGCTCGTGTTCGAGCATGTCGCGCTGTGGCGGCTGTCGGCCGCGTCGCCGTGGGTCTGGCTCGGTGCGCTGCTGGCCTACGACTTCTGCTACTACTGGCTGCACCGCGGCGGGCATCGCATCGCCGCGCTGTGGGCCGCCCACGTGGTGCACCACCAGAGCGAGGACTACAACCTCAGCACCGCGCTGCGCCAGACCAGCACCGGCTTCCTGTTCGGCTGGATCTTCTACCTGCCGCTGGCGCTCGCCGGGGTGCCGCCGCTGGTGTTCGGCACGGTGGCGCTGATCGACCTGCTGTACCAGTTCTGGGTGCACACGCAGCAGGTCGGCAAGCTCGGCTGGTTCGACCGCTGGTTCTGCAGCCCGAGCAACCACCGCGTGCACCACGCCGTCAACGACCGCTACGTCGACCGCAACTACGGCGGCATCCTGATCGTGTGGGACCGCCTGTTCGGCAGCTTCGAGGAAGAACACGAAGCCGAGCCCTGCGTCTACGGCACGCGCTCGCCGCTGCGCAGCTGGAACCCGCTGTGGGCCAACCTGCAGGTCTATCGCGAGCTGGTGCTCGACAGCTGGCGCACACGCGCCTGGTCCGACAAGCTGCGCGTGTGGCTGATGCCGCCGGGCTGGCGGCCCGCCGACGTGGCCGAACGCTGGCCGAAGCCGGCCTTCGACCTGCGCGCGGTGCAGCGCTTCGACCCGCCGCTGTCGCGCGCCGCCGGCTGGTCGGCAGCGGGCCTGTTCGTGCTCGCCGTCATCGGCCTGAGCCTGCTGCTGTGGCACGCGCACCGGCTGTCCAGCACCGAACTGATGGCCGGCGCTGCCGCCCTGATCGCGCTGCTGTGGTCGATCGGGGCCATCAGCGCGGGGCGCACGGCAGCGCTGGCAGGGTCGTCGCGCGGGACATGACGGCCGCGCCCCGGCGCCGGCGGCAGCGCGCGCTGCGCTTACAGTGGCGGCCACCGACACGCACCGAACGAGGTCCATGGACGACAGCGCGCTGCGCCTGCACGACATCAGCTGCACCTTCGTCAGCAAGGACGACCCCGGCCAGCGCTACACCGCGGTGCGCGATGTCACGCTCACCGTCGGTGCGGGCGAATTCGTCTCGGTGGTCGGGCCCACCGGCTGCGGCAAGAGCACCTTGCTCAATGTCGGCGCCGGGCTGCTGGTGCCGAGCACCGGCACGGTGGAAGTCTTCGGCCAGCCGCTGCAGGGCATCAACACGCGCGCCGGCTACATGTTCCAAAGCGAAAGCCTGATGCCCTGGCGCACCGCGCTGGGCAACGTCATGGCCGGGCTGGAGTTTCGCGGCGTCGAGCCGGCAGCAGCGCGCCAGCAGGCCGACGACTGGCTGCGGCGGGTCGGCCTCGGCGGTTTCGGCGATCGTTATCCGCACCAGCTGTCGGGCGGCATGCGCAAGCGCACCTCGCTGGCGCAAACGCTCGCCCTCGACCCGGACATCATCCTGATGGATGAGCCGTTCTCCGCGCTCGACATCCAGACGCGCCAGCTGATGGAAAACGAGGTGCTCGAGCTGTGGGCGGCGAAGAAAAAAGCGGTGCTGTTCATCACCCACGACCTGGACGAAGCGATCGCGATGAGCGACCGGGTGGTGGTGCTGTCGGCCGGCCCGGCGTCGCACCCGATCGGCGAGTTCACGGTCGATCTGGCGCGCCCGCGCGATGTCGCCGAGATCAAGACCTCGCCGCGCTTCGTCGAGCTGCATGCCGCCATCTGGGCGGTGCTGCGCGAAGAGGTGCTGAAGGGCTACCAGCAGCAGCTGGCCACATGAGGACCCCGCGATGACGACGACCCGGGTGCGCGCCGCGCGCGCCGACGAATACGACACCTGGTACCCGCTGTGGCGCGGCTACCAGGCCTTCTACAAGGTGGACATCGCCGAGGCCGTGAGCCGCAGCACCTGGTCGCGCTTCTTCGACGCGGCCGAGCCGATGCATTGCGACTTCGCCGAGGTCGACGGCACGGTGCGCGGCCTGGTGCACAGCATCGACCATCGCAGCTGCTGGATGACCGAATGCTCGTGTTACCTGCAGGATCTGTTCGTCGACCCCGCGCTGCGCGGCCACGGCCTGGGCCGCAAGCTGATCGAACATGTCTATGCCCAGGCCAAGGCCCGCGGCTGCGCACGCGTGCACTGGCTGACGCACGAGACCAACCTCGAGGCCATGCAGCTGTACGACCGCATCGCCGACAAGCCCGGCTTCGTGCAGTACCGCAAGGCGCTGTGAGCGGCATGTGGGCGGCGCTGCGACCCAACCCGCGCAACCTGCGCGCCTGGCAGATCGCCCTGCTGGTGCTGATCCTGTTGTTCTGGTATGCGATGACCTCGCCCGGGCTGCTGCCGAACTTCATGTTCGACAACGACCGCCAGGCGGCCTTCTTCTTCGGCGAGCCGCTGGTGGTGGCGCAGCGCATCTGGAGCTGGTTCGTCACGCAGCGCGACATCTACCGGCACCTGTGGGTGACCTTGGTCGAGACGCTGCTGGCCTTCGGCATCGGCTCGGTGATGGGCCTGCTGGCCGGGCTGTGGCTGGCGCTGCAGCCGATGGCGTCGGCGCTGCTCGAGCCTTACATCAAGGCCATGAACTCGATGCCGCGCATCATCCTGGCGCCGATCTTCGCGGTGTGGTTCGGCCTGGGCATCGGCAGCAAGGTGGCGCTCGGCGTGACCTTGGTCTTCTTCATCGTCTTCTTCAACGTCTACCAGGGCGTGAAGGAGGTCTCGCCGGTGGTGCTGGCCAACGCGCGCATGCTCGGGGCCAGCCAGAAGCAGCTGTTGCGGCATGTCTATCTGCCCAGCGCCACGGCGTGGGTGTTCAGCTCGTTGCACAACAGCGTCGGCCTGGCCTTCGTCGGTGCGGTGGTCGGCGAATACCTGGGTTCGAGCCAGGGCGTGGGCTACCTGATCCTGCAGGCCGAGGGCAGCTTCGACATCAACACGGTGATGGCCGGCATCCTGGTGCTCACCGCCTTCGCGCTGGCGCTGGACGCGATGGTCACGCGGGTCGAGAAGCGGCTGATGAAGTGGCAGCCGCGCGGCGGCGAGACCGAAAAACTGTAGGCGCGCGACAGCGCCGTCAATCGACGCTGTCGCTGTTGCGCAGGCGCACACACTGGGCGTGTGCCGACCACTTCGCCGATGCACATTGCGTCTGCATGCACTGGTACAGCGAGAACTGCGTGCGACTGCCGCACACCTCCCGCGGGCTCGCCGGGCCGGCAGGCACCGGGGTCTTCGGTGCCGCCGCCACCTTCGGTGCGCGTGGTGCGGCGCGCCGCGGCGCCGGTTCGGCAGCCGCCTGCGACGGCGGGGCTGCTGCGCCGCTGTCGGGAGCCGGCGCCGGGCCCGCCGCAGTCGCCGGCAAGGTGGACGGTGCGGGTGCATCCTGCGATGCCGGCGGCGCGAGCGATTCATTCGCCGACGGGGCAGCGGCCGTGTCGGCGTTCGTCACCGCCTCGCCGGGGGCGGTCGTCACCGGCTTGGCCGGTACCCCGCCTTCAGCTGGCGTGCCCGTCGCGACACCCGGCCGCGCGGCGCGCTCGTCGGCCCGTGGCGCTGCCGGCGCCGGCTTGTCGGGCGCTGTCGTGGCCGTGCGCTCCTCGGCCGGGCCCCAATCGGCGAACGTGAACACCCCGCCGGCAAAGACCAGCGCGGCCAGCGCACCGGCCCACCACCAGGACCGGGGTTTGCTCGGCGCCAGGAACGAAGGCGGCGGCCCGTCGGCGCTGTCCAAGCCGGCCGCCGGCCTGTCGTCGAAGGCGCCTGGCGCGCTCGGCGCCGGCGTCCACAGCTCGTCCGGCAGCGCCTGCATCGCCGGCACCGCCGCCAGCGAAGGTTCGATGCGCGTGGGCAAGCGGACGCTCGCGGACGGCGGCGACGGCGGCGACGGCGCCTCGTCGAGGCCCGCGTTGCTGCCATCGGCCGCCGGCACCCCCGCAGTTGCAGGCGCCGACGGGTCCTGCGCACCGGCCGCAATGCGGGCAAAGGTCTGGTCGAGATCGGCGATCAGTTGCTCGTCGAGTCGAACATCGGCGCCGACCGCGGCCGCGACCTCAGACGGCTTGGGCGCCGCGACGGCAGCGGGGTCTGCTGGCGCAGGCGCAACCGCAGGCTGCGCCCTGGATTCCGGCACGGCGGCGACGGGTGCCTGGGTGTCGCGGTGCCCGAGCAAGGCGCGCAATGCGGCCACGCTCTGCGGCCGATGCTGCGGCCATTCCGCCAGACAGGTGTCGATGCAGGCGGCCAAGTGCGCGGTGTCGTCGTCGAGCGCCACGCCGCGGCGCTGCCACAGCGCAGCCAGCGCATCGAACCCGGCTGCCGAGCCATCGTGGGCCGGCGCTGACGGCAGCTGTCCGCTGATGCAGAAGTGCAGCGTCGCGGCCAGCGAATACAGATCGGTCCAGGGGCCGAGCGGCGTCATCTTCGACGGCTCGCGCTGCTCGATCGGCGCGAAGCACGGCTCCAGCGCGGTCATCATGCTCTGCGTGCGGTCGCTGATCAGCGCCGTGCGCACGGCCTCGAAATCGAGCAGCACCGGCCGGTTCGCCGGGCCCAGGACGATATTGCCCGGCGCCACCGCGCCGTGCACGCTGCCGGCCCCGTGCAGCGTCTGCAACGCGCCGAGCAAGGCGTCGAGCCAGTCGCGCACGGTCTGCGCCGTCGGGGCTTCGGCGCTGTCGCGGCGCTGGGCGAGCAAGGTCGGCCCGGGGCAAGGGCGCATCACCCGGTAGACGGTGTCGTGGCGGTGCAGGATGCGCGTGACATGCAGCAGCGCCGGGTGGTCGCAGCGCGCCAGCACCTGCGCTTCCTCGATGAAAGCCCGGCGGCCGCGCTCGAATTGCTCGGCCATGGCCTTCGATCGTGGCAGCACCTGCAACTCGGCACCGCGCAGCGCCAGCGCGTCGGGCAGGTACTCCTTGATCGCCACCTGCAGGTTCAGCGCCGTGTCGTGCGCCGCGTAGACGACGGCGAAGCTGCTCTGTGCGAGCACCCGCTCGATCCGGTACTCGTCGAGCCGCATCGGCGCGGGCAGCGCACGTTCCGGTGCCGGAAACGGGTTGGCGGGCAAGGCGGTGCGCGCAGTCATCCGGTCGTCATGCTAACGGTGCTCGCACCGGGTGTGAGTTATTGCACACATGCGGTGACATGTCTGTCGCGGTTGTCGGCATTTGAGCAACGCTTCGCCGCTGGCCGGCAGCCTTGCCGCGAACTCAGGTGATGCGGTACAGGTCGAGCCTGACATGCTGCGCGTCGCGCTGCCCGCAGGCCAGCGCCATGACCTTGTTCAGGTGCGACCAGGCCGGCGCGCCGGTGGTGAAGCGCACCAGCGTGCGGAAGAAATATTCGTCGCGCGCGACCGCCTCGCCCCGCGCCAGGCGCTGCATCACCGCCTGCGGGCCGTGGCGCATGCCGTCGCTGCGCACCTCGATCAGCGCGCCGTCGTCGCAGCGGATGACGTAGTGCGCGGCGATCTCGAGCACGCCATCGGCGCGCAGCAACTGCCAGTCGATGCCGCCTTCGACCAGCCTGCCGTTCAGCTCGGGGCCGGCGACCGTGCCGCCGCCGAGCGGCACATAGCGGCGTTCACCGTGAGGCCCGGCGCCGAGCGTGACCAGCGTGGCCACCTCGCAATCGATGTGGGTCATCGGCAGCAGGGCCGGCGGGGCAGGCAGTGGGTGCATGTTCGTCTCTTTCGGTGGGATGTCGGTGGGATGTGGAGGGAGGCGCCGGGGCGTGCCATCGGCGAGACACAACAGGGTGCCAACCGATGCGCCCGTGCCGGGCATGCCATAGGATTGCGCGCGCCGATGCAGAACCCTACACCCACCTTGCGGGCCGCGCTGCGGCTTGGCCTGGCACTTGGCGCGGTTGCGCTGGCCGGCTGTGCCAGCAAGCCCAAACCCGTCGAAGCGCCGCGTGTCGAAATTCCGCCCGCGCCGGTCGTGGTCGCGGTGCCACCCGCGCCGCCGGCGCCGTCACCGACCACCTGCGCAGCGCTGTCGAAGGTCGACATCGCGGGGCTGCGCATCACCGTTGCCGAATACGTCGGTGCCGGCATCGCCTACCCGCTGAACTGGAGCAGCCGCCGGGTCGAAGGCAAGGCGCTGCCGGCGCACTGCCGCGTGGTGGGCTTGATCGACGAGCCCAGTCGCGCCAGCGGGGCAGCCCCGCGCGCTGGCGCCGGCATCGGATTCGAGATGCGTCTGCCGACCGCGTGGAACCAGCGGCTCTTTTACCAAGCCGGCGGCGACGACGAGGTGCAGCCGGCGATCGGCCGCAACTCCGGCGCCGATGGCTTTCGCGACAACGCACTGGCGCGCGCGTATGCGGTGGTCAGCGGGGACGGCGGCCGGCCGTCGAACGGCGACGGCGCCGATGCGCAGGCGCGGGTCGACGCCAGCGAGCGCGCACACGATCGCACCGCCAGCGTCGCCAAGACGCTGCTCGAGCGCTACTACCATGCCGCGCCGCGCCACAGCTATGCGATGGGCTGCGGCGATGGCGGCCGCCAGGGCCTGATGTTCGCGCAACGCTACCCGGCGCAGTTCGACGGCATCGTCGCGCTGGCGCCGGCGCTGCGACCGGTGGAGGCCGCGATGGCCGCCGCCTGGACCGTGCAGCGGCTGAGCTCGGTGGCGCCGCGCGGGCGCAACGGCAAGCGGGAGTTGGGCAGGGCGTTCAGCCAGGACGAACTGTTCATCGTGGCCGGCGCGGCGCTGCAAAGCTGTGACGCACTCGACGGCGCGGCCGACGGCTTCGTGCAGGACATGGCCGCCTGCCGCTTCGACATCACCACGGTGCAATGCAAGCGCGGCGGATCCAAACAGTGCCTGAGCGCGGCCAAGACGAAGGCGCTCGGCGAGGCGATGGCCGGGCCGCACGACGCCAAGGGAAAGCCGCTGTACACACGCTGGCCGTGGGACCCGGGCATCGCCGCGCCCGGCTGGCGCGTGTGGACGCTGGGCGACAAGGGTTCGGGCTCTGGCGCCGAGGCACGCCACGCCGGCACCACGGCGCTCGACATCGGCTTGCAATGGGCCATGCCACCCGACCCGAAGCTGGGTCTGCTGAACTTCGACTTCGTGCGCGACCCGCATCGCCTGCAGGCGATGCAGCGCGAACTCGATACCGCCGACGATGTGCAGCTGCAGGGCTTTCGCCGCCGCAACGGCAAGCTGCTGATGGTCCACGGCGCGGCCGACCCGGTGTTTTCGGCCTGGGACACGGTGGACTACCAGCAGCGCCTGAATGCCGCGCACGGCAGCGACACCGCTGCCGGCTTTGCGCGCACCTTCATCGTGCCGGGCATGAACCACTGCGCCGGCGGCCCGGCCACCGACCGCTTCGACGCGCTCGGCGCCATCGTCGATTGGGTCGAGAAGGCGCAGCCGCCCCAGCGCATCGAAGCGCGCGGTTCGGCGGTGTTGCACGATGAGACGCGCCCGCTGTGTCCGTGGCCGCAGGTGGCGCGCTACAGCGGCAGCGGCAAGCTGAACGAGAGTTCGAGTTTCCAGTGTCGGTGAAGGCCGCCGCGCCGCTCAGCGCGCGGACGGTGCTGCCGCTGCCGAAAGCCCCAGCGGATCACTGCGCTGCGCGCCCTGCGCCGCATTCAGCTCGGCGACCACGTCGGCGCGCGTGCGCGGCAGCGACTGCAGGTGCTCACGCTGCAGATAGTCGATCAGCTTCTCGCGCACATGGCAGCGCAGATCGAAGGCGGTGCCGGCATCGCGGGCGCTCATCAGCGCGCGCAGCTGCACGGTGTGTTCGCTGGTGTCGGTGACCTGCAGCCCCCACACCTTGCCGTCCCACAGCGGCGTGCCGTCGAGGATCGACTTCAGCTCGTTGCGCACCGCGTCGACCGGCGCCGAGTAGTCGACATACACGAACACCGTGCCCAGCAGATCGGCGGTGACGCGGGTCCAGTTCTGGAACGGCTTTTCGATGAAGTAGCTCAGCGGCACCACCAGCCGGCGCAGATCCCAGATGCACACGATGACGAAGGTGTTGGTGATCTCCTCGATGCGCCCCCACTCGCCCTCGACGATGACGACGTCGTCGATGCGGATCGGCTGGGTCATCGCCAGTTGCAGCCCGGCGAGCAGGTTCGCCACCGCGGGCCGCGCCGCAATGCCGATGACGATGCCGGCAAGCCCGGCCGAGGCGAGCAGGCTGGTGCCGAGATCCTCGACGCCCGGAAACTGCATCAGCACCAGCGCCGAGGCGATCACCACCACCACCACCGTCGCGCTGCGGCGCAGCACCATCGCCTGGGTGCGCACCTGGCGCGCGCGCAGGTTGTCCACGACATCGAGCCGGTAGCGATGCGTGATCCAGTCCGACAGCGCCGCGAGCACGGCGACGATGAGCCAGGCCGCGGTGGCGATGAAGGCGATCGACAGCAGCCGGTGCACGATGACCGGGGTGTCGACAGCCAGCTGCAGCGAGGGCCAGGCGAAGGTCACCAGCAGCAGCGGCAGCAGCACCCGCGCGGGACGCCGGGTGTGCGCGACCAGCAATTCGTCGAAGGTGCCGGCGGTGCGGCTGGCCACGCGGCGCGCCAGCGCGAAGATCACGGCATGCAGCAGCAGCCCGGCGCCGATCAGCGCGAGCAGCATGCCGAGCGAGGTCAGCCAGGGCTTGATGGTTTCGAACATGCACCTTCAGGGGTTGGGGTGAACAGGGTGAGCGGGGTGGACATCCATACGTCCTCTGGCACGGCCCGCAGCTGCGGCCGCCCGTGACGCAACGCCTCCGCACCACGGTAGCCGGCTTCGCGGCGGCTGTCATGCGCCGGCACGAACATCCGCGTGGCGTGCTGCGAAACAGGCGCTCGATGCGCACCTGCCGTCAACCCAGCATCTTGGCCAGCAGGCGGTTGTCGTGCGACTCGTCTTCGAAGGTGAAGCGCGTCAGGCCGTGATCGACATAGCCGCGGCGCGCGTAGAACGCCAGCGCGCGCCGGTTGTGCACCCACGGCGTGAGCCACAGCACGTCGGCACCGGCGCCAACTGCCAGCCGCTCGGCGCGTGCCAGCAGCCGGGTGCCCAGCTGCCGGCCGGTGAAGGGCTCCTGCACATACAGCCGCAGCAGCTCGGCCTGCACGCCGGCAGGCGCCAGGTCGTGGCCCGCGCCGAAGGTGAGCTGGGCGAAGCCGATCAGGTGATCATCCAGCGCCGCCACCACCACCGCGCTGCGCGCATCGGCAATCGCCGCGGCGAACGCCGCCTGCGAGTAGGCACTCAGCACCTCGCGCGCCAGGCTTGGGCGGATGCCGGCGGTGGCATAGGTATCGAGGAACACCTGCATGGCCAGCACCGACAGGCACAGCGCATCGTCGCGCACCGCCGGGCGCAGCAGCCATCCAGCGTCGGCACGGGCCGCGTCACCGATCACGGCGGGTCAGGCGCGCAGCAGGCCGCGAAAGCCACGCGCCGCGTAGTACGACTGCGCGCCGTTGTGATACACGAACACGGTGTCGTAGCGCCGATCGCAGAACAGCGCGCCACCCAGTGAACGGATGTGCGCCGGCGTCGCGATCCAGCTCGACGTCTTGACATCGAACTCGCCGAGCAGCTGCAACGCCCGGTACTGCTCCTGCGTCAACAACTCGATGCCCATTGCGGCGGCGGCGTCGACGGCGTTGCCGGCAGGTTTGTTTTCCTTGCGTGCGTCCAGCGCCTCGCGGTCATAACAAAGGCTGCGGCGCCCCGCCGGGCTCTCGGCCGAACAATCACAGAAGATGCAGTCGCCGCTGGCCTCGTCCCGGCCGATCACGTCCGGCTCGCCGCCGGATGCTTCCATCGCCGCCAGCGTAGCCAGTGCCGCGGCACTGGCTTCGAGCCGGGCGACCACCTCGGCCCATGCCTGCCCCTGGTGGCGGTGCATGTTCCGCTCGAAGCGGCTCTTCAGCGAGCGCAGCAGTTGATCGTGTTCGGGCGCTGGCATGAGTTGTGTGCGGGATGCCGCCAGCGTCAGCGTGTGACCTCGGTTTCGCCGGCCTGCGCCGCGGTGGAGAAGCCATGGCTGGCATGCCACTGCGCCAGCGACATGTCGGGGTAGTGTTCGAAGCAAGGGTCTTGCGGCCCGCCTTCGACACGCACCCACGACGCCTTCGAGCCGACCAGGCAGTGCACGTTCTCGGGCGCAGCCGGCAGCGGCGTGTCGATCGCACTGGCATGCGGGTGCACGAGCTCGGCCCAGGTCGGGTCCCAGGCCCACAGCGCGCTGCCGCAGTAACTACAGAAGTAGCGTCGCGCACTGCTCAGATGGGTTCCGGTGTTGCCCTCGTTCGGCAGTCGCGCGCGGTAGATGCGCAAATGACGCTTGCCGCTGACCTTCATGCTTCGTGCGACGGCGCCCAGATTGATCGCATAGCCGCCCGCGCCGGCGGTCTTGCGGCAGATCGAGCAGTAGCAGCGCATGAACGGAACCGGCTCGGCCGACTCGACCGCGAACCTGACCTTGCCGCAATGGCACGAGCCTTCAAGATGCATCGGGGTCTCCTGGATCTCCAGCGCAGGAGCCGGGACTGGCGGCAGGGCCGCACCTGGCGAACGATTCACTTCGCCGTCGGCATCACGAATTCGGCCCCCTTGGCGATCGTCTCCGGCCAGCGCTGCATCACGCTCTTTTGCTTGGTGTAGAAGCGCACGCCCTCTTCGCCATAGGCGTGCATGTCGCCGAACAGGCTCTTCTTCCAGCCGCCGAAGCCGTGCCAGGCCATCGGCACCGGGATCGGCACGTTGATGCCGACCATGCCGATCTGCACCCGCCGGGCGAACTCGCGCGCGACGTTGCCGTCGCTGGTGTAGCAGGCCACGCCGTTGCCGAACTCGTGTTCGTTGACCAGTTGCACCGCCTCGGCCAGGTCGTGCACGCGCACGCAGCTGAGCACCGGGCCGAAGATCTCTTCCTTGTAGATGCGCATCGTCGGGCGTGACGTGGTCGAACAGCGTGCCGCCGGTGAAGAACCCGTCTTCGTGACCCTTGACCTTGTGGCCGCGGCCGTCGACGACCAAGGTGGCGCCTTCTGCCACGCCGGTGTCGATGTAGCCCTCGATGCGCTCGAGCGCCTGGCGGGTGACGATCGGGCCCATCTCGGCATCGAGCTCCATGCCGTTCTTGATCTTCAGCGCTCTGGCGCGCTCGGCCAGCTTGGGCACGATCCGGTCGCCGACATCGCCGACCAGCACCGCCACCGAGATCGCCATGCAGCGCTCGCCGGCCGAACCGTAGCCGGCGCCGATGAGGCCGTCCACCGCCTGGTCGATGTCGGCATCGGGCATCACCACCATGTGGTTCTTGGCGCCGCCCAGCGCCTGCACGCGCTTGCCGTGCTGGGCACCGGTTTCGTAGATGTACTGCGCGATCGGCGTGCTGCCGACGAAGCTGAGTGCCTTCACATCGGGGTGCTTCAGCAGCGCATCCACCGCCACCTTGTCACCCTGCACGACGTTGAACACGCCGTCGGGCAGGCCGGCCTGCTTCAGCAGCTCGGCCATGAACACCGACGCGCTGGGGTCGCGCTCGCTGGGCTTGAGGATGAAGCTGTTGCCGCAGGCCAGCGCCACCGGGTACATCCACATCGGCACCATGCACGGGAAGTTGAAGGGCGTGATGCCGGCGACCACGCCGAGCGGCTGGCGCAAGGTCCAGTTGTCGATGCCGGTGCTGACCTGGTCGGTGTAGTCGCCCTTCAGCAGCTGCGGGATGCCGCAGGCGAATTCGACGATGTCGATGCCGCGTGTGACCTCGCCCTGCGCGTCGGTGAAGACCTTGCCGTGTTCGGCGGTGATCATCGCCGCCAGCGTGTCGCGGTGCTGCATCAGCAGCTGCAGGAAGGCGTTCATCACGCGCGCGCGGCGGATCGGCGGCGTGTCGGCCCAGGCCGGGAAGGCCGCCTTGGCACTGGCCACCGCGGCGTCGACTTCGTCCACCGAGGCCAGCGCCACCTGGCGCGCCACCGCGCCGGTGCTGGGGTTGTAGACCGCCTGGCGGCGCCCGCTGCGGCTGGGCACCGCGCGCCCGCCGATGAAGTGGCCGACTTCGGTGGTGGCGGTGAAGGCTTCCGGTGCGCCCATGGGTATCTCCGATGCAAAGCACCGAGTCTAAGAACGAAGCCGGCGGCCCGCAACCGACGTCGATTGACTTCAGTGTTCAGTACACCGAACAATCAGCGATGCCGTCCTCACCCCCACGCTCCGACCTGCTGTGGCCGCAGGTGCACACCTTGTCGCTGCTGTCGCAGCTGGGCAGCTACACCCGCGTCGCCCAGCGCTGCGGGCTGTCGAAATCGGCCATCAGCCAGCGCATCGCCGAGCTCGAACGCTCGGTCGGGCACACGCTGGTGCAGCGCACGACACGCTCGGTGCGCCTCACCGCCGCCGGGCAGCAGCTGGTCGAGCGCACCGCCGGGGCCTTCGAGCAGATCAGCCGCAGCGTGATCGAGGTGCGCGACCTGGCCGCGCAGACGCGCGGGCTGGTGCGCGTGACGCTGCCGGTGGCGCTGGGGCGCCAGCACATCGCGCCGCAGATCGAGGTCTTCCTGCGCGCGCATCCCGAGGTGCAGGTCGAGCTCGACCTCGCCGACCGGCTGGTGACGCTGGCGCACGAGGGCTTCGACCTTGCCATCCGCCACACCAGCGCGCCGCCCGACACCCACGTGGCCTGGAAGCTGTGCGGCTCGCGCTCGCTGCTGGTGGCGAGCCCGGCCTACCTGCGCCGGCACGGCGTGCCCGAACATCCGGATGCGCTGGCGCAGCACCGCTGCATCACCTACCTGCGGCCGGGCCCGGCGGTGTGGAAGTTCGAGCAGCGTGGCGACGATGACGCGGCGCACGTCAGCATCGGCGTCGGCGGCCCGCTGCGGGCCAACAACAGCGAACTGGTGCGCGAGGCGGCGATCGCCGGGCTGGGGCTGGCACTGCTGCCCGATTTCAGCGCCGCCGCGGCACTGCGTGCGGGCAAGCTGAAGGAAGTGCTGCCGGTGTGGCGTCCGGTCGGCTTTTTCGGCGATGCGATCTACGCCGTCCGGCCGTGGGGGCCGCGCACGTCGAAGCCGGTGCAGGCGCTGGTCGCGCACCTGCGCAAGGCCTTCAAGGACGGCTTCGAGGTCGATGCCCCGGGCCTTGCGGCGCCGGCCCTGTCGCCGTGAGCCTGCGCCGCTCGGTCGGCCTTGCGCGTGCGCTATCCGCGCGGTAGTCGCTGCTTCGGCAGCTGTCAACGCTAGGTGCCGCCGCGATCGGCGCGCAACGTCGGCAGGCCGATGCCCAGCGCATCGAATCCGCCGTCCACCGCCAGCGTCTGACCGTTGATGTACGAGGCCGCGTCGCTGCACAGGAAGCCGATCGCGGCTGCGATCTCTTGCGGCGTGCCGTAGCGACCGAGCGGGATGGCGTCGTGATAGTCGGCGCGGATGGCGGCGCTGTGCACCAGCTTGGCCATCGCGGTATCCACCGGCCCCGGCGCGATGGCATTGACCCGGATGCCCACGGCGCCGAGTTCGGCGGCCTGCTGCCGGGTCAGATGGATCAGCGCCGCCTTGCTGGTGCCGTAGGCGACGCGCAGCGTGCTGGCACGCAGGCCCGATATCGAGGCGATGTTGACGACACTGCCGCCGCCGCTGCCCAGCATCAGCGGCGCCGCCGCCTGCGTGCACAGGAAGGGGCCGTTCAGGTTGGTGGCCAGCACCCGCGTCCAGTCGTCCAGCGTGGTCTCGAGCAGCGGCTTGAACACCGCGACCCCGGCGTTGTTGACCAGCGCGTCGATGCGCCCGAAGCGCTGGACGATGCGCTTCGCGGCGGCAGCGACATCACCCGGCTGGCTGACATCGCCATGCAGCACCAGCAGCGCATCGGGCCGGGCCAGCTCGGCGGCGGCGGCTTGCAGCGCCGGGCCGTCGATGTCGAACATCGCCACCGCGTGGTCGTGGGCCAGAAACCATTGCACGCTGGCCAGCCCGATGCCCCGCGCTGCGCCGGTCACCCAGGCCACCTTGTTCGATTTCGACTTCGACTTCGCCATCGACTGCGACATCGGCTCAGGCCCTCGGCAGGACCGCGGCGGTGCGCACCAGCACCGCCAGTTCGTTGGCCTCGATGATGCGGATGTTCATCTGCTTGGCATAGTCGCGCGCGTTGTCCGACAGGGTGCCGCTGCTGACGCAGATGCTGGCCGACGCTTCGGCCTTCTGCTGCGCGGCATGCAGTTCGCGCAGCGGCTCGATGCCCACCTTGGCCGCCTTCCAGCGCCGGCAGGCGAGCAGCGTGCGCTGCGCGCCCTTGCTCAGCGTCAGGTCGGCGGCAGGACCCTGGTGCGGCTGCACCTCGTAACCCTGTGTGCGCCAGGCCGCGGCCAGCGTGTCGGCGAATTCGGCGCCTTTCATCGTGTTGAGTTGCTGCAGTGTCTGCGCCGTCTGGCTGGCGCTGGGCGCGCGCCACTGGCGCGACGCCGCGATGGCGGCGATGACGACGAACGGAAAGCTGCCCAGCATGCCGGCGACCGCAAAACGCTCGGGCAACAGCAGCCGCGCCAACAGCGACAGCGCGGCGGCCAGCGCCAGGCTGATCCACCACGGCGAACGCAGCAGGATCGAGAACAGCGAGTTCTGCGCCATCTTCAGCTTCACGCACGGTCTCCTGGCTGGGGGGTCATGGCTGTGTCGGAATGCACCTACCATTCTCGCCGCCCGCCGCCCCTGTTCGCGCCCAAGACCCGTTGAAGCCCACCACCGCGTACCGCACCGCCCAGGCCTTGTTGTGGATCACGCCGGCGCTGTGGTCATCGAACTACGTCATCGCCCGCGCCGCCGACGGGGTGATCGCCCCGAATGCGCTGGCGTTCTGGCGCTGGGCACTGGCTTTCCTGCTGCTGCTGCCGTTCGCCGGCGGCGCGCTGGTCGCCAACTTCGCGCAGTGGCGCCATGAATGGCGGCAGATGCTGGTGCTGGGCGCACTCGGCATGTGGGTCTGCGGGGCGTTCGTGTACATCGGCGCCCACACCACCAGTGCGACCAACATCGGCCTGATCTACGCCGCCACGCCGGTGGCCATCGCGCTGGCCGGCGGCTGGCTGCTGCACGAGCGGGTGACGGCGCGGCAGCGCTTCGGCATGGGCCTGGCGCTGGCCGGCGTGCTGTTCGTCATCGCCAAGGGCGAACCGGCGAACCTGCTGGCGGTGCGCTTCACGGTCGGCGACGCCTGGGTGCTGGGCGCGGCCGTCTCCTGGGTGGTCTACACGGTGCTGATGCAGCGCTGGCCGTCGACCCTGGGGCCGACGCCGCGGCTGGCGGCGATCATTGCCGGTGGCGTGCTGGTGCTGCTGCCGTTCACCTTGTACGAAGCCTGGGCGCTGCAACCGCCGCCGCTGGGTGCGCAGGCGCTGTGGTTGATCGTGCTCGCCGCGCTGCTGCCCAGCTTCGTCTCCTACCAGGCCTACTCGTACATGCTGCGCGAACTCGGTGTGGCGCGCGCCGGCCTGGTGATGTACCTGTCGCCGGTGTACGCGGCCGGCACCGCCTGGCTGGTTCTGGGTGAAGCGCCGCACTGGTACCACGCCGTCGGCGCGCTGTTGATCCTGCCCAGCATCTGGCTGGCCACGCGCGGCGGCTCTCGCGCGACAATGCCGGCCGTTCCTCCAACCCGCTGCGCAGCCCCCGAACGATGAACCCGACACGACCCTTCCACCTCGCCTTCCCGGTCACGTCGCTGGCCCACGCGCGCAATTTCTACGGCGGCCTGCTCGGCTGCCCCGAGGGGCGCTCGTCGAGCGAGTGGGTCGATTTCGATCTGTACGGCCACCAGATCGTCGCGCACCTGGCGCCCGACGAGGCCGGCCACCGCGCCACCAGCGAAGTCGACGGCGATGCGGTGCCGGTGCGCCATTTCGGCGTGGTGCTGCCGATGGCCGAGTGGCAGGCCCTGGCCGATCGGCTGCAGGCGGCCGGCACGCGCTTCGTCATCGAGCCGCATGTGCGCTTCAAGGGGCAGGCGGGCGAGCAGGCGACGATGTTCTTCCTCGACCCGTGCGGCAACGCGCTGGAGTTCAAATCCTTCGCCGACCTGGGACAGTTGTTCGCCAAATGAATCTCACCCGCCCCACACCGATCATCGGCACGCCGCAGGGCAGCCTTCACACGCTGGTTGTCGCCTCGTGGCTGGCGCTGGCCAGCCCGCTGGCGGCGGCGCAGGCCTTCGATGCGGTGCGCCTGTTCAGCGTGCCCGTGGCCGACAGCGCCGGCCTGGCCGGCATCGCGGCCATCGCCGGGCACGACTACCTGGGCTCCGACGAGCGCAAGCTGCGCGCCTACCCGATCCTCGACTACCAATGGAAGAACGGCTGGTTCGCCGGCACCAGCAACGGCATCGGCTACCAGTTCGCCACGCCGCCGGCGTACCAGGTCGGGCTGCGCGTGACGGCCGATCTGGGCCGGCGCGAAAGCGCGTCGCCGGCACTGGCCGGCATGGGCAACATCGACTGGTCGCCCGAGATCGGCGGCTTCGCCAACTACTTCATCACGCCCGAATGGTTCCTGACCACTTCGGTGCGCTATGGCGCCGGCAACGACCACAACGGCCTGCAGGTCGATGTGGGCGCGGGCTATTCCACGCAGTTGTCGCAGCACTGGCGCGGCGCGCTCGGCATCGCCGGCACCTACGCCAACGCCGACTACATGCGCGAGTACTTCGGCGTGTCGTCGGCGCAGCAGATGACCAGCGGCTACGGCACCTACGTCCCCGGCGCCGGCTGGCGCGACATCCGCGCCAATGCATCGCTGACCTGGTTCTTCGCCACCGATTTCAGCGCCACGCTGGGCGTCAGCGTGCGTTCGCTGCAGGGCAAGGCGGCCGACAGCCCGCTGGTCAGCGAAGACACCCCGATCGTCGGCGTGCTGGCGCTGAGCTACAGCTTCTGACGCAGCGCGCGGCTGTCAAAAAGCGGGCTGGCGCACCTTGACCAGCGGCACCGACGCCGCGGTGGCCAGCGCCGACAACAGCACGCAGCCCCAGATGACCGGTGCGTAGCTGGCGCTGTGGTCGAACACCGCGCCGGCCAGCACCGGGCCGAACAGGTTGCCGGCGGCCGCGCCGGTGTACAGCGTGCCGATGATGCCGGCCACCGCGCGCGCACCGAACAGGTCCATGCACAGCGCGGGCAGCATCGAGACGATGCCGCCGTAGCTCAGGCCGAACCACAGCGCGAATGCCGCCAGCGCGATGTAGCCGTCGGCCGACCACCACAGCACGTACGACAGCCCGGCCGAGGCCTGCATGAAGCTCAGCGTCAGCTTGCGGCCGATGCGATCGGCCAGCGCACCGATGACGAAGCGGCCGACCAGGCTGCCCACGCCGATGATGCCCACCAGCCCGACCGAGCGCGCATCGGCGATGCCCAGGTCGCGCGCCGCTGCCGAAACGTGGGCGAAGGGAATGAACATGCTCGGCGAGGCCAGCACCACCGACAGGTACAGCCACCAGAAATCGCGGTGGCGCAGGGCCTGGCCGAGGCTCAGGCCGGCCGGCGCGCTGCCCTTGGCTGCGGTGGCGGCCGGCGCGCGGCGCAGCAGCGCGGTCGCGCACAGCCCGAGCAGCAGCACACCCAGGGCCAGCACCCGCAGCGCATCGCGCCACTGCAACGTGGCGATCAGCGCAGCGGCCACCAGTGGCACCGCCACCGTGCCGGCGCCGATGCCGGCACTGGCAAGCCCGGCAGCAAAACCTCGCCGCTGCGTGAACCACGGCTGCACACACCCGATCGACGGCGTGTAGACCAGCGCGATGCCGAGGCCGACGCCGACACCATAGGCCGCATAAACCATCGACATCGATTCGGCGAAGCTGCACAGCAGCAGACCGGCGGCGATCAGCAGCATGCCGCTGGAGGTGACGGCACGCGGGCCGAAGCGATCGGCGAGCATGCCGCCAGCGGCGCCGAAGACAAAATACACGCCGCCCGACAGGCCGAAGACGAGCGAGACGTCGGCGCGCTGCGCGTCGAAGGCACCCGCGAACGACTCGAAGAACGCGGCGAACGAATACGACACGCCGAAGATCACCGCCAGCGCCACGAAGGTGGCCCAGACCACCACCCAGGCATATCGCGCTTCGCTCATCGCGGCAGTGTAGGTGCGGCGATGAGCGGCAGCGATGACCTGCGAAGTCAGGCATCACGGCAAAAAAAAGCCCACCGCGTGGGGCGGTGGGCTTTGCAAGTCCTCATGAAGGACGTCGTTGGGACTGGTTCCGGCGCAGCACTTGTGGTCGTGTGCTGCGCGTTGCGAAAACTGTGGGCGGACTTTAGGCACGCCCACACGCCCCGGCCATCCCTAGTCTGAAGTCATTGTCGCGTCGACGCACCCCGCGGCGGCTTGCTGCGGCGCACGAGACAATTGCCCATGCCCAGACAGAACAAGCCCCCAACCCCCGCGCAGCCGGTGGACGTCGACGCCGTGCAGGCCGAGCTCGACCGATTGCCGGCATCGCTGGAGCCGCTGGACGCACCGGCGCTGGACGGTTTCCTGTGCGGCGTGCTGCTGCAGCCGGACAAGATTCCGAGTGCACGTTGGCTGCCCCATGTCGTCGACCTGGATGGCACGGCCCCGCCAGCTGACCACGACCTGCGCAACTTGCACGCGCTGGTGTTGCAGCGTGCGGCCGAACTCGACGCCACCATCGAGCAGCGCCAGTGGTTCGACCCGTGGGTCTTCGAATACGACGGCGAGGCCGGCGCGTCGGCGTCGGTGTTGCCTTGGGCGGCGGGCTTTGCCGCCGCGATGGCGCTGTTCCCGGCGCTGATGGACATCGATGACGACGAACTGCTGGAGCCGCTGGCATTGCTGTACATGCACTTCGATCCCGCCGATCTGGAAGACGCCGACGCCTTGCGCGCGGTCATCGACAGCCTGGAGCCGCCGGCCGACCTGAGCGAGGCGGTCGAGGACCTGGTGCGCAGCGTGATGCTGATCGCCGATGTGACGCGACCGCGGCGCTCCTGACCGCCCACCGCTCAGTTTTGCGTTGCACGGCTGCGGTGCACACCCGCGGGTCGCTTTTGTGACCTGACAGTTCAAATTGTCGGCGCGCCGTCTAGAATCGAACGCATGGGCCGACTTTCCTTTCGTGAGCAGGTGCTGCGCGTGCGCGAAGACGCGATCGTGCATTCGGTCAACCGCCTGCTGGCCGAGAAGGGCTTCGAATCGATGACGGTCGACGAGGTCGCCGCGGATGTCGGCATCGCCAAGGCCAGCCTGTACAAGCACTTTGCATCGAAGGAAGCGCTCGCTGCCGCGGCGATGGTGCGGGTCCTGCAGCTGGCGGCGGCCACCATTGCCGTGCAGGCGGCCGACCCCGAAGCGACCGCGATGCAGCGGCTGCGCGCGGTGACGCGCTGGGCGCTGGAGGTGCAGATGGCCGGCGAGATGCCGTCATTGCCGTCGCAGAACTCGACGCTGCGCGCGGCGCTGCTCGCCCACAAGCCCTATCTCGAGCTGGTGATGCAGGTCAGCGAACAGCTGGGCGCCTGGATCGTGCAGGCGCAGGGTGACCGGTCGCTGAATGCCCAGCTGCCGCCCGAGGTGATCCTGTACACGCTGTTCGCACGCGCCTGCGATCCGGTGCTGGGCATCCTCAGGGCCAGCGGCCAGCACAGCGAGCAGCAGATCATCGACTGGGTGATGGCCTGCTGTTTCGACGGCCTGGCGGGCCGCGACTGAGGCGTTTGCCGGCTGCCGGCCTCGCTCACACCTCGATCAGCCGCAGGGCATCGAAGCCCACATCCTCACCTTTGCTGGCCAGGCCGCGCGCCTGGCACACCACCCGGGTCGAACCACCGCCGAGGCGCGGCACGCGGTAGTCGTGGCGGCAGTGCAGGTGGCCGTGCAGCCACAGATCGGCGTGCCGCAGCAGGTCATCGTCGGCGTTGCAGAAGCTGGCGGTGCCGGCCTGGGCGCCGAAGCGTGGGTCGGCGCTCAGCAGGCTCGGCGCAAAGTGAGTGATCACCACCGTCCTGTCCCACCGCCCTTGTGCCGGCAATGGCAGCTCGGCTTCGAGCCAGTGTCGGCAGGCCAGTGATTCTTCACGCACCGCCGCGGCATCGAAGTCGGCGGCGCCGCGTCGGGCGCCCATCACGCGCATGAAGTAGCCGGCCGCGCGCAGCGCGCGGTCGCGCTGCGCGGCACCGAACAGGTCGAAGTCGCTCCAGCGGATGGTGCCGACGAAGCGCACACGCCGGCCCTGCGCATCGGTGAGGATGACGCTGGCCTGCTCCAGCAGGATCCAGCCCAGCCGCTGCGCCTGCCGCGCCAGCGCCGGCCAGGCCTGATTCAGGTCACGCCCGTCGAACTCGTGGTTGCCGGCGACAAACAGCACCGGCACCGGCCAGTGCGCAAAACGCTGGAAGCCGGACCAGCCGGCATCGATGTCGCCGGCCAGCACCAGCACCTCGGCGCCGGGCGCCGGCTGCACATCGAAGTCTTCGCTTTCGAGGTGCAGGTCGGACAGCAGCTGCAACTTCATCGCCGGCTGTGCAGCGCCGGGCGAACCGGGCTCGCGCGCACGCGCACGCCGGTGGCGGCTCAGGCCGCGAGCTTCTCGGCGATGCGCGCGCGCGTCTCGCTCAGCTCGTCGGGCAGGTGGTACGACAGCTGGGCGAACAGCTCGGCGTGCAGCTTCAGCTCCTGCTGCCAGTCGGCGTGGTCCATGCCGATCACCGATTCGAACTGCTCGCGCGAGAACGTCATGCCGGTCCAGTTCATGTCCTCGTAGCGCGGGCTGACGCCGAAGGCGTTGTCCTTGCCGCCGGCCGTTCCTTCGACCCGCCCGAGCATCCACTGCAGCACGCGCATGTTCTCGCCGTAGCCGGGCCAGACGAACTTGCCGTCGGCGCCCTTGCGGAACCAGTTGACGCAGTAGATCTTCGGCAGCCGGCTGCCGGCCGCGCCCAGCTTGGCACCGATGTCCAGCCAATGCTGGAAGTAGTCGGACATGTTGTAGCCGATGAACGGCAGCATCGCGAACGGGTCGCGTCGCACCACGCCTTGTTTGCCGGCGGCCGCGGCGGTGGTCTCGCTGCCCATCGTGGCGGCCATGTAGACGCCTTCGGTCCAGTTGCGCGCCTCGGTGACCAGCGGCACGGTGGTCGAACGCCGGCCGCCGAACATGAAGGCGTCGATCGCCACGCCCTCGGGGTTGTTCCAGTCGCCGTCGAGCGCCGGGTTGTTGGTGGCGGCGACGGTGAAGCGCGAATTCGGGTGTGCGGCGGCGCGCGGCTTGCCGTCGACCGCGTTGTCGCGTGCGATCTGCGGCGTCCAGTCGCGGCCCTGCCAGTCGATCAGGTGCGCCGGCGGCTCGTCGCTCATGCCTTCCCACCACACGTCGCCGTCGTCGGTGAGCGCCACGTTGGTGAAGATGGCGTCGCGGGTGAGCGAATCCATGCAGTTCGGGTTGGTCTGGTGGTTGGTGCCGGGCGCGACGCCGAAATAGCCGGCTTCCGGGTTGATGGCATGCAGCCGCCCGTCGGCGGCCGGCTTGATCCAGGCGATGTCGTCGCCGATGGTGCTGACCTTCCAGCCCTCGAAGCCGGCCGGGGGCACCAGCATCGCGAAGTTGGTCTTGCCACACGCACTGGGAAAGGCGGCGGCGACGTGGTACTTGCGGCCCTGCGGCGAGGTCACGCCCAGGATCAGCATGTGCTCGGCCAGCCAGCCCGGGCTGCCGTCGTCGCTCTGCGCGGCGGCGCGGCCCATCGTCGAGGCGATGCGCAGCGCGAAGCACTTCTTGCCCAGCAGCGCGTTGCCGCCGTAGCCGGAGCCGTAGCTCCAGATTTCCTGCGTCTCGGGGTAGTGCACGATGTACTTGGTCTTGTTGCACGGCCACGGCACATCGGCCTGCCCGGGCTGCGAGCGGCGCGCCGACGCTGTGCACACACGGCACGAAATGGCCATCCTCGCCCAGCAGATCGACGCACCTTGCGGCCCATGCGCGTCATCAGCCGCATGTTCACCGCCACGTACGGGCTGTCGGACAGCTCGACGCCGATGTGCGAGATCGGCGAACCCAGCGGGCCCATCGAAAACGGCACCACGTACATCGTGCGACCGCGCATCGCGCCGGCGAACAGCGCCGGCGTGCCGTCGGGCTGGCCGGTTTCGAGCAGCGCGCGCATCTCGGCGGGCGCCATCCAGTTGTTGGTCGGGCCGGCCTCTTCCTTGCGCTCGCTGCAGATGAAGGTGCGGTCTTCGACGCGCGCCACGTCGCCGGGATCGCTGCACGCCAGATAGCTGTTCGGCCGCAACTCGGCATCGAGCCGCCTGAAGGTGCCGCCCTGCACCAGCCGCTCGCACAGACGGTCGTACTCTTCCTGCGAGCCGTCGCACCAGTGCACGTCGGCCGCCTGCGTCAGTTCGGCCATGCGCGCCACCCATTCCTTCAGGCGGGCGTGCCGGACATAACTGGGTGCGTCTTCGCGTCGGCTTGGTTGCAGCGGCTCGGTCATGGTCTCTCCACTCAATCGAAAAAGGTCTGGCTACAGGATGGCCTGAATTTGGTTTCAGCACGGTCGTGCGGAAGGGGGGTGATTGTCGCCCCGATGGAAAGCCGTCATAACCACTCAGGCACAGGGGCAGAAGCGGGCTGCGCCAGCCCGTCGCGAGGCAATCGATGTGCCCGCCATTGCGAATGTCGGGCCGGCGCTGCGCATCGCAAAATGCAGCCAACGACCCCACCGCATCCGGAATGATTCAAGTCACCAGCGTCAACGTGGCCCGCGCCAGCATCCTGCACCTCGGTGGGCGCGAGGTGCTCAGCGCCATCGGCAAGCAGCCGCAGGAGGGCGCGGTGCAGGTCGGCCAACTCGGCCTGGCCGGCGACGAGCAGGCCGACCTGTCGGTGCACGGCGGGCTGTCGAAGGCGGTCTACGCGTATCCGGCAGAGCACTACCCGTTCTGGCAGACGGTGCGCGGCCAGGCGCGCTCGGCGGCGTGGAATGCCCCGCTGCGCACCGGGAGCGATGGGCGAGAACCTGACCTTGAGCGGCCTGCTCGAAGCCGACATGTGGATCGGCGACCTGCTGCGCCTGCCGCACTGCACGCTGGCCATCAGCGAGCCGCGCATGCCGTGCTTCAAGTTCAACGCCGCGATGGGTTTTGCGCAGGCGACCAAGCTGATGCTGGAGTCGGGCTATTGCGGCGCCTACCTGAGCGTGATCGAAACCGGCGCGGTGCGCGCCGGGGACGAGGTGCGGCTGGTGCCGGGCGAGCGCCAGGTGAACCTGCGCGAGCTGTTCAGCGCGCGGCGCCGGCGCTGAGCGGCCCGTGCGCGCCGTCAGGCCTGCACCGGCTGGGCGCTGAACACCGGGTAGTCGGTGTAGCCCGCCGCCCCGCCGCCGTACAGCGTCTTCGGGTTCAGCGGCGCCAGCGGCAGCGTCGTCGCGCAGGCGCCGCACCAGATCGGGGTTGCCGATGAAGGGCTTGCCGAAGGCGACGAGCGTCGGCGGTGCCCGACGCCACCGCCTCGATGGCCATGGCGCGGTCGTAGCCGTTGTTGACCATCCAGGCGCCGTCGAAATGCGCGCGCAGCGCCGCGTAGTCGAACGGCGCGACGTCGCGCGGGCCGCCGGTCTGGCCTTCGATCAGGTGCAGGAAGGCCAGCTTCAGCGGTGCCAGCGCGCGCACCGCTGCCTCGAACAGGGCCTGCGCGTCGCTGTCCTGGCCGGCGTCGTTGACCGGCGTCACCGGCGACAGGCGCAGCCCGGTGCGGCCGCCGCCGATCTCGCCGGCACACCGCCTGCATCACCTCGAGCAGGAAACGGATGCGGTTGTCGATCGATGCCGCCGTAGGCGTCGCTGCGGTCGTTGATCGAATCGCGCAGGAACTGGTCGATCAGGTAGCCGTTGGCGCCGTGCACCTCGACGCCGTCGAATCCGGCCTGCAGCGCCAGCCGCGCGCGAGCGGCGGTACTCGTCGACGATGGCGGGAATCTCGTCCAGCCGACAGCGCGCGCGGCGTCGAGCAGTCGACGAAGCCGTCGGCGGTGAAGGTCTTGCCCTTCGCGGCGCGCGCCGTCGGCGACACCGGCGCCGCACCGCCCGGCTGCAGCGAGACGTGCGAGATGCGCCCCACATGCCACAGCTGCACGACGATGCGACCGCCGCGCTCGTGCACGGCATCGGTGACCCGGCGCCAGCCGGCGACCTGCTCGGCGTTGTGCATGCCCGGCGTGTCGAGATAACCCTGGCCCTGCGCGCTCACCTGGGTCGCCTCGGTGACGATCAGGCCGGCGCTGGCGCGCTGCGCGTAGTACTCGACGGCCAGTGCCGAAGGCACCTGGCCGGCTGCGGCGCGGTTGCGCGTCAGCGGCGCCATGACGATGCGGTTGGCCAGGCGGATGTCGCCGAGCGAGACGGGGTCGAACAGCGAGGGCGTGAGGGTCATCGGGCAGCGTCTGAAAGTGAGCAGGCCGCGAGCCTAAGCCAAGACCCGCGGCGGCGCTGGGGCAAGGGCATGGCACAGTGCGGCCGCATGCTTGCCTACCGCCACGCCTTCCACGCCGGCAACCATGCCGATGTGCTGAAACATGTGCTGCTGGTGCGGCTGCTGCGCCACCTGAACCTGAAGGACAAGGCGCTACCGGGTGATCGACACCCACGCCGGCGCCGGCGGCACCGATCTGGGCAGTGCCGAGGCGCGCAAGACCGGCGAGTCGCTGCACGGCATCCAGCGGCTGTGGGCGCAGCGATGCGCTGCCGGCGCCGGTGGCCGACTACGTGCAGCAGGTGCGCAACCACAACGTCGACGGCACGCTCGAGCACTATCCCGGCTCGCCGCAGCTGGCGCGCGGTGCTGATGCGCGCCGCAGGACCACCTGCAGCCTGTTCGAGCTGCACCCCGCCGACCATGCGCTGCTCGCGGCACGATCGGCGCCATTGCCGCGGCGTCGAGCGTGACGCGCGCCGACGGCTTCGCGGCACTGAAGAGCCAGCTGCCGCCGCCGACGCGGCGCGCGCTGGTGCTGATCGATCCCAGCTACGAAGGTCGTGGGCGACTACCCGGCCGTGGTCAGCGCGGTGGCCGACGCGCTGCGCCGCTTTGCCAGTGCCGTGCTGATGATCTGGTACCCGCTGGTGAGCAAGCCCGGTGCGCAGCCGATGCTGCAGGCGCTGAAAGCACCTGGCGCCGAAGGGCTGGCTGCACGCGGGGCTGCAGGTTCAGGACGCCGACGCGCAAGGTTTCGGCCTGCTCGGCAGCGGCGTGCTGGTCATCAATCCGCCGTTCACGCTGCACGACGATCTGCTGCACGTCGCTGCTGCCTGGCTGGCCGGCGCGCTGGCACAGACCGGCGACCCCCGCCACTGGCTGGAACAGCGCGCCGTGTAGGCGCCCGGCAGGGCGGCGCCGTGCCGCGCGTGAACTGGCTCACGCCGTCGCCTGCCGCGTCGCGTCCGACACGTCGGCCGGCGCCGACCGGCGCGGCGGCTCGCCGATACTGCGCCCCTTTGTGTCCAGCGGTAACCGGCGCCTGTCGGTCGTCGCGCCGCGTCGATGGCCCTGTTTTCTTCCTTTTCCCGTGCGGCGCGTGTGCGTGTGCTGCCGTTCGTCGCCTTCATGCTGCTGCTGGGCTTGCGCGGCCTGGTGCCCGAGGATGGCAGCTGGGGCATCGACCCGCGCTGGATCTATGCCGTCGGCGTGGTCGTGGTCGGCGCCATGCTGTGGTGGTGGCGCGGCGAGTACGGCGAGCTGTTTCGCCAGACATGGCCCGACGGCGCGCGAAGCCGCGGTGGCGGTGGCGGTGGGCCTGCTGGTGTTCGTGGTCTGGATCCAGCTCGACGCGCCGTGGATGACGCTGGGCCCGCCGACGCGCCGTTCGAGCCGGTGCACGCCGACGGCCGCCTGGACTGGCCGTTGATCGCCGTGCGCTGGGTCGGCGCCGCGTTGCTGGTGCCGGTGATGGAGGAGCTGTTCTGGCGCTCGTTCCTGCTGCGCTGGATCCAGCGGCCGCAGTTCGAGGCGCTGGCACCCGCAGCAGGTCGGGCTGCGCGCGCTGGTCATCTGCACCTTCCTGTTCGTGCTCGCGCACACGCTGTGGCTGGCCGCGGCGATCGCCGGTGTCGCCTACGCGCTGCTGTACATGCGCAGCGGCAAGTTGTGGCCGGCGGTGATCGCGCATGCGGTGACCAACGGTGCGCTCGGCATCTGGGTGGTGGCCGAGCGGCAGTGGCAGTTCTGGTAGCCGCCGGCCGTCAATCGACGCCGCGGGCGCGCTCCTGCCTGAAACGCTGCGCGAAGGCGTCGAAGCCGCCCGCCTCCAGCGCCGCGCGCACCTCGCGCATCAGGTTCAGGTAGTAGTGCAGGTTGTGGATGCTGGCCAGCATCGGGCCGAGCATCTCGCCGCAGCGGTCGAGGTGGTGCAGGTAGGCGCGGGAGAAGCCGCGCGCAGGCGTGGCAGCTGCAGGCTCGCGATCGAGCGGCCGCTCGTCGCTCGTGTGGCGCGCGTTGCGGATGCTTCAGGTCGCCGAAGCGCGTGAACAGGTGGCCGTTGCGCGCGTTGCGCGTGGGCATCACGCAGTCGAACATGTCGACGCCGCTGGCCACGCCCTCGACCAGGTCTTCGGGCGTGCCCACGCCCATCAGGTAGCGCGGCTTGTGCGCCGGCAGCCGCTGCGGCGTGTGCGCCATGATGCGCAGCATCTCTTCCTTCGGCTCGCCGACGCTGACGCCGCCGATGGCGTAGCCGGGGAAGTCCATCTCCGACCAGCGCGGCCAGCGATTCCTGCGCGCAGGTGTCTCGAACATGCCGCCCTGCACGATGCCGAACAGCGCGTTCGGGTTCTCCAGCCGCGCGAACTCGTCCTGGCAGCGCTGCGCCCAGCGCAGGCTCAGCTCCATCGACGACGCGCGCCTCGGCCTCGGTGGTGATGTGGCCCTTGCTGTCGGTAGGGCGTGCATTCGTCGAACTGCATCACGATGTCGCTGTTCAGCACGGTCTGGATCTGCATCGATGATCTCGGGCGTCAGGAACAGCTTGTCGCCGTTGACCGGCGAGGCGAACTTCACGCCTTCCTCGCTGATCTTGCGCATCTCGCCCAGCGACCAGACCTGGAAGCCGCCGCTAGTCGGTGAGGATCGGCTTGCTGCCAGCCCTCGAAGCGGTGCAGGCCGCCGAACTGGCGCAGCACGTCGAGGCCCGGGCGCATCCACAGGTGGAAGGTGTTGCCCAGGATGATCTGCGCGCCCATCTCGTCGCAGCGAGCGCGGCATCACGCCCTTGACCGTGCCGTAGGTGCCCACCGGCATGAAGATCGGCGTCTCGCACCACGCCGTGGTTCAGCGTCAGGCGGCCGCGGCGCGCGAGGCCTTCGGTCTTCAGCAGTTCGAACGTCAGCATGGGGCGGCATTGTCGCCGCGGGAACGTCAGTGCCGTTGCAGCAGCATCGCGTCGCCGTAGCTGAAGAAGCGGTAGCGCGGCGCGATCGCGTGGCGGTACAGCGCCATCGCGCGTGCTCGTAGCCGGCGAAGGCGCTGACCAGCATCAGCAGCGTGCTCTTGGGCAGGTGGAAGTTGGTGAGCAGCAGGTCGACGACGCGGAACTGCGAAGCCCGGGCGTGATGAAGATGTCGGTGTCGCCGGCAGCGGCGCGCAGCTCGCCGCTCGCGCGCGCACGATTCCAGCGTGCGCACGCGTGGTCGTGCCGACGGCGACGATGCGGCCGCCGCGCGGCGCGCGTCGCGCGATGGCCTGCACGCGTGGCTTCGCGGCACGCTCGTAGCACTCGCTGTGCATGCGGTGCTCGGCGATGTTCTCGGCTGCGCACCGGCTGGAAGGTGCCGGCGCCGACATGCAGCGTGACGCTGGCGCGCGCGCACGCCGCGCGCGTCCAGTGCGGCCAGCAGCGGCTCGTCGAAGTGCAGCGCGGCGGTCGGCGCGGCCACCGCGCCGGGGTGCCGGGCGAACACGGTCTGGTAGCGGCTGCTCGTCGTCGCTGTCGTCGGCGTGCGCGATGTACGGCGGCAGCGGCACGTGGCCGTGGCGCTTCGAGCAGCGCGTGCGGCTCGGCGCGGAAAGCGCAGGTGGAACAGCGAGCCGTCGGGCCCGGCCAGCGGCCCAGCAGCGTCGGCGTCGAAGCCGCCGGCGAAGCGCAGCACGTGCTGCCCGGCTTGCGGCGTCTTGCTGGCGCGCATGTGCGCCAGCACCTCGTGCTTCGGCAGCACGCGCTCGACCAGCAGCTCGCAGCCGCGCCGCCGCTGGGCTTCTCGCCGAACAGCCGCGCCTTGATGACCTGCGTGTCGTTGAACACCAGCAGGTCGCCGGGCTGCAGCAGCGCGGGCAGGTCGCGGAAGACGCGGTCGACCGGCAGCGCGGCCGCGGCCATCGAGCAGGCGCGAGGCGCTGCGTTCGGCGGCCGGGTGCTGGGCGATCAGCTCGGGGGGCAGGTCGAAATCGAAATCGGCGAGGGTCGAGAGGCATGCGCAGGGTGCGAGGGCTGCGATCGGAGCATCGTGGCAGTCGATGGAGCGGGCCGGCCGCTTGTTCCCAGGGGCAGCGCGCATCATGGCATCGCCGCCATGCCGCGGCCCGGCCGCAGAATCCGCCATGGCTGCCGCCCGCGACAGCCGCATCCGCGCCCGCCAAGGCGCTGTCCGGCCCGGCCAAGGCGCTGGCCAAGCTCGGCCTGCGCGCGATATCGACCTGGCGCTGCACCTGCCGCTGCGCTACGAGGACGAAACCCGCATCGTACGCGTGGCGCGACGCGCGCGACGGCGACATGGCGCAGATCGAGGGCGTGGTCACCGACTGCGACGTCGAGGTGCCGGCCGCGCCGCCAGCTGCTGGTGACGGTGCGACGACGGCAGCGACACCTGCGTGCTGCGCTTCTTCAACTTCTATCCGTCGCAGCAGAAGGCGCTGGCGCGTGGGCGCGCGGCTGCGCGTGCGCGGCGAGACTGCGCGGCGGCTTCCTCGGCCGCGCAGATGGTGCATCCGACGTTCAAGGCGGTCGCCGAGGGCGCGCCGCTGCCGACCGCGCTGACGCCGGTCTATCCGACCGTCGGCCGGCCTGCCGCAGGCCTACCTGCGCAAGGCGGTCGCTGCGGCGCTGGCGCGCGCGCCGCTGGACGAGACGCTGCCCGCCGGCTGCCTGCCCGGCGCGCCTGCCTGGCGCCTGCGCGAGGCGCTGCTGCTGCCTGCACCAGCCGGCGCCGCGACGTCGCTGGCCGCGCTGGAAGACCGCAGCCACCCGGCCTGGCAGCGGCTGAAGGTCGAGGAGCTGCTGGCGCAGCAGCTGTCGCAGCTGCAAGGCGCGGCGCGAGCGCGACCGCTGCGCTGCGCGCCGCGCGCTGCGCGGCCGCGAGGGCGGCGTGCACGAGCAGCTGCTGGCCGCGCTGCCGTTCGCGCTGACCGCGGCGCAGCGGCGCGTGGGCGACGAGATCGCGCGCGACCTGGCGCGGCCGCAGCCGATGCACCGCCTGCTGCAGGGCGACGTCGGCTCGGGCAAGACGGTGGTGGCCGCGCTGGCCGCGGCGGTCGCCATCGACGCCGGCTGGCAGTGCGCGCTGATGGCGCCCACCGAGATCCTGGCCGAGCAGCATTTCCGCAAGCTGATCGGCTGGCTCGAGCCGCTGCTGGCGCCGCAGCGGCCTGCGCGTCGCCTGGCTCACCGGCAGCCAGAAGAAGAAGGAGCGCGACGCGATGCTGGCAGCTGGTCGCCAGCGGCGAGGCGGCGCTGGTGGTCGGCACGCACGCGGTGATCCAGGACGAGGTGCAGTTCGCGCGCCTGGCGCTGGCGATCATCGACGAGCAGCACCGCTTCGGCGTGCCGCAGCGGCTGGCGCTGCGCGGCAAGCTGATGGCACGGCCGACGACGGCGCGCAGCTGAGCCGCACCTGCTGATGATGACGGCCACGCCGATCCCGCGCACGCTGGCGATGAGCTACTACGCCGACCTCGACGTCTCCACCATCGACGAGCTGCCGCCGGGCCGCACGCCGGTGCGTCACCAAGCTGGTCGCCGACAGCCGGCGCGACGAGGTGATCGAGCGCATCCGCGACGCAGCTGCGCGCAGGGCCGGCAGGTCTACTGGGTCTGCCCGCTGATCGAGGAGAGCGAGGCGCTCGACCTGCG
This sequence comes from uncultured beta proteobacterium, assembly GCA_963756415.1. Classification (GTDB taxonomy): domain Bacteria; phylum Pseudomonadota; class Gammaproteobacteria; order Burkholderiales; family Burkholderiaceae_C; genus Rubrivivax. The sequence continues at coordinate 178,147 of CAVWNT010000015.1, read as the reverse complement.
CAACGCCACCGAGACGCACGCCGACACTGGGCGCGGCGCTGCCCGGCGTGCATGGTGGGCCTGCTGCATCGCGCATGCCGGCGCCGAGAAGGAGGCGGTGATGGCGCTGTTCACCGGCGGCGCAGATGCGGCGTGCTGGTCGTCCACCACCGTGATCGAGGTCGGCGTCGACGTGCCCAACGCCTCGCTGATGGTGATCGAGCATGCCGAGCGCTTCGGCCTGTCGCAGCTGCACCAGCTGCGCGGCCGGGTCGGCCGCGGCGCGGCGGCCTCGGCCTGCGTGCTGCTGTATTCGACGGGCGAGGCGGCCGGCTGGGCGAGACGGCGCGGGCGCGGCTGAAGGCGATGGTCGAGACCGCCGACGGCTTCGAGATCGCGCGGCGCGACCTGGAGATCCGCGGCCCCGGCGAATTCCTGGGCGCGCGCCAGTCGGGCGCGCCGCTGCTGCGCTTCGCCGACCTGGCCGAGGACGATGCCCTGCTGCAGCATGGGCGCGCGCATCGCGCCGCGCCTGATCGAGACGCACCCCGAGGCGGCGCAGCGCCACGTGCAGCGCTGGTTGGGTGGCAAGTGCCGAATACCTCAAGGCCTGAGCCGCGCCGGCCAGTCGCCACAATCACGCCATGACCCTGACCGAACTCAAATACATCGTCGCCGTCGCCCGCGAGAAGCATTTCGGCAAGGCCGCCGAGGCCTGCTTCGTCTCGCAGCCGACGCTGTCGGTGGCGATCAAGAAGCTCGAGGACGAGCTCGAGGTCAAGCTGTTCGAGCGCAGCGCCAACGAAGTCACGCGTGACGCCGCTGGGCGAGGAGATCGTGCGCCAGGCGCAGAGCGTGCTCGAGCAGGCCGCCACATCAAGGAGATCGCCAAGCGCGGCAAGGACCCGCTGGCCGGCCCGCTGCGCCTGGGCGTCATCTACACCATCGGCCCGTACCTGCTGCCCGACCTGGTGCGCCAGGTCATCGCGCGCACGCCGCAGATGCCGCTGATGCTGCAGGAGAACTTCACCGTCAAGCTGCTCGAGATGCTGCGCACCGGCGAGATCGACTGCGCCATCCTGGCCGAGCCCTTTCCCGACACCGGGCTGGCGATCGCGCCGCTGTACGACGAGCCCTTCGTGGCCGCGGTGCCGAGCAGCCATCCGCTGGCCGCGCGCAAGATCGATCACGGCCGAGGAGCTGAAGAAGCGAGACCATGCTGCTGCTGGGCACCGGCCACTGCTTTCGCGACCACGTGCTCGAGGTGTGCCCGGAGTTCGCGCGCTTCTCCAGCGACGCCGAAGGCATCCGCAAGAGCTTCGAGGGCTCGTCGCTGGAAACCATCAAGCACATGGTGGCCGCCGGCATGGGCGTGACGCTGGTGCCGCGGCTGTCGGTGCCCAAGGACGCGCTGGACGCCAGGCCCAGGCGCCGCAACGACGACGATGCCTACGTCAAGTACATCCCGTTCGACGGCGAGCCGCCGACGCGCCGCGTGGTGCTGGCCTGGCGGCGCAGCTTCACGCGCTACGAGGCCATCGCCGCGCTGCGCAATGCGATCTATGCCTGCGAGCTGCCGGGCGTCAAGTTGTTGTCCTGAGCGCGAGAAGTTGTCGGCGCGACAGCGGGGAAACGCTGCGGGCACACGCTGCGGGCACACCCTGCCCGACGGCGGCGGGGCACGCAGGTACCATCGATCGATATTCTGTTGGCTTCGGAGACTCCTGCCCATGACAACCCACATCAGCTTCGTTCACCGCACGCTTCGTGCCACGCTCGCCGCCACGCTCGCCGTGTCGGCCGGCGCGGCCTTCGCGCAGACCCTGCCGACCCCGCAGCTGCCCGCGACGCTGGCCTGGAGTGCCTACGACGTCGGCTCGGGCGGCTACAACCAGGCGGTGGCGATCGGCAACGCGCTGAAGCAGAAGTACAACATCAGCCTGCGTGTGCTGCCGGGCAAGAACGACATCTCGCGCACGCTGCCGGTGAAGTCGGGCCAGGTGCAGTTCGCCGCCAATGGCGTCGGCGGGGCCTACCTGGCGCAGGAAGGGGTGTTCGAGTTCGGCGCCGCCGAATGGGGCCCGCAACCGGTGCGCGGGCTGCTGCTCAACACCTCCGACCAGCTGCTGACCGTCGTCGCCGCCAAGGACACCGGCGTGAAGACCGTCGCCGACCTGAAGGGCAAGCGCGTGGCCTGGGTCATCGGCTCGCCGTCGCTGAACCAGAACATCACCGCCATCCTGGCCTTCGCGAACCTGACGTGGGACGACGTGAAGAAGGTCGAGTTCGGCGGCTTCGGTGCGGCCATGGACGGCATCGTCAACAACCAGGTCGATGCCGCGTTCACCTCGTCGATTTCCGGCAAGGCGTTCCAGATCGCCAAGTCGCCGCGCGGGTTGGTGTACCCGACGATTCCGGCCAGCGACAAGGCCGGCTGGGCGCGCCTGAACGCGCTGGCGCCGTTTTTCATTCCGTTCAAGGGCACCGAGGGCGCCGACCTGTCGAAGGAGTCGCCGGCCGAGGCGGCCACCTACCCCTACCCGATCCTGATGAGCTATGCCTCGCAGGACGCCGGGCTGGTCTACAACATGACCGCGGCGATGGTCGCCGCCTTTCCCGACTACAAGGACGCCGCACCGGGCAACGCCGGCTGGGCCAAGGAACGGCAGAACTTCTCGTGGGTGATCCCGTACCACGACGGGGCCATCAGGTACTGGAAGGAGACCGGCCTGTGGAAGCCCGAGCACCAGGCGCACAACGACAAGCTGATCGCGCGCCAGAAGGTGATGATCGACGCCTGGGACACGCTGAAGAAGAACGCGCCGGCCGACAAGGACGCCTTCGAGACGGCCTGGATGAAGGCGCGCGCCGATGCGCTGACCAAGGCCGGCCTCGACCCGGTGCTGACCAGTTGGTAGTGCGCCGCGACTGAGCATGGCCGAGCCGCCAGTCGACGGGGTCAGCGAACCCGTCAGCGAACCCGTCAGCGATCCCGAGACCGCGCGCTACCGCAAGCTGTCGGCGCCCTGGCGCGCGGTGCTGATCGGCGTCGCGCTGGCGGCGATCGCGCTGGCGTTGAACCAGATCATGAATCTGGGCTTCTTCGTCGGCAAGGCGATGCTCGACACGCAGTACCTGTATGTGCTGTGCGCGCTGCTCGCCGGCTGCGTGTTCATCCTCGTGCCGGCGACCCCGCACGCGCGCCGCGACAGCGTGCCCTGGTACGACGCGGCGCTGTTCGTGGCCAACATCGCGGTGTTCGGCTACTACGCGCTCAACGCGCACCGCATCATCAGCGAAGGCTGGGAATTCGCGGCGCCGGAACAGGCGGTGTGGGTGGCCTACGTCGGCTGGGCGGTGCTGCTCGAAGCCACCCGCCGCGCCGGCGGCACGGCCGTGTTCGTGGTGGTGGCCTTCTTCTCCTTCTATCCCGTCTTCGCCGGCCTCATGCCGGGCCCGATCTCGGGCCTGCCGCAGCCGCTGTCGACCACCGCCGCGTACCACTTCGCCAGTTCGGAAAGCGTGCTCGGCATTCCCACGCGCGCCTTCGGCGAGCTGGTCATCGGCTTCGTCATGTTCGGTGCGGTGCTGCAATACACCGGCGCGGCGCACTTCTTCAACAACATCGCGTTCGCGCTGTTCGGCGGCGTGCGCGGCGGCCCGGCGAAGGTGTCGATCTTCGCCAGCGGGTTGATGGGTTCGGTGTCGGGCAGCGTGGTGTCCAACGTGCTGACCACCGGCGTGGTCACCATCCCGGCGATGAAGCGCATCGGCTTTTCGCCGGCCTACGCCGGCGGGGTCGAGGCCTGCGCCTCCACCGGCGGCGTGCTGATGCCGCCGGTGATGGGCGCCACCGCCTTCGTCATGGCCTCGTTCCTCGGCGTGCCCTACATCACCGTGGCGATGGCCGCACTGGTGCCGTCGCTGCTGTTCTACCTGGGCCTGTTCGTGCAGATCGACGGCTACGCGGCGCGGCGCGGGTTGAAAGGCATGCCGCGCAGCGAACTGCCGTCGATCCGCAAGACCTTCGCCGAAGGCTGGCACTACATCATCGTCTTCGTGCTGCTGGTGTGGATGCTGCTGGTGCTGCAGCAGGAGGCGATCGCGCCGTTCTACGCCACCGCGCTGCTGCTGGTCATCAACCAGTTCTCCAAGCGCTACGCGTTGAGCTGGAAGAAGCTCGGCACGCTCGTCGAAGGCATTGCCGGCGCGCTGGGCGAGCTGTCCGCGTTGCTGGCCGGCGTCGGCCTGATCATCGGCTCGCTGTCGGTCACCGGGCTGGCCGGCACCCTGGCCAACGACCTGGTCTACATCGCCGGCAACAACATCTACGTGCTGCTGGTGATGGGCGCCATCACCAGCTTCATCTTCGGCATGGGCATGACCATCACGGCGTGCTACATCTTCCTGGCCATCGTGCTGGCGCCGCCGCTGGTGGCCGCCGGCTTCGACCCGGTGGCGGTGCACCTGTTCATGATGTACTGGGGCATGGTGTCGTTCATCACGCCGCCGGTGGCCATCGCCTCGTTCGTCGCCGCCGGCATCGCGCGCGCCGCGCCGATGGCGGTGGGCCTGCAATCGGTGCGGCTGGGCAGCGTGATGTACTTCGTGCCGTTCTTCTTCGTGCTCAACCCGGCGCTGATCCTGCGCGGCACGACGCTCGACATCGTCATCGTGGTCGGCACCGCGGTGCTGGGCATCGTGCTCATCGCCTCGGCGCTGGAGGGCTATCTGCTCGGCGTCGGCGCCTTGCGTGGCAGCGCCGCCGGCGGGTTCGCGCGGCTGTTGATCTTCGCCGCCGGCGTTGCGCTGGCACTGCCCGGCGGCGGCGACCTCGGTCTGAGCCACCTGCAGTTGAGCCTGATCGCCGTCACGCTGGCCCTGGCCGGCGTGCTGCTGGCCTGGCTGCACCGCCGCAGCGCCGCGGCGCTGACGGTTGGGCCTTGACATCGCCCGTCCCGCACCCACGTTGGCGGTATGAGCACCACCCATGTCGCTTGCCCGCATTGCGCGGCCACCAACCGCGTCCCCGCCGAACGACTGGGCGATGACCCGGTGTGCGGCCGCTGCGCGCAGCCGCTGCTCGACGGCCGGCCGGTCGAGCTGAGCGATGCCAACTTCGCCAAGGTGGTCGCGGCCAGCGACCTGCCGGTGGTGGTCGATTTCTGGGCGCCGTGGTGCGGCCCGTGCCGGCAGATGGCGCCGCAGTTCGAGCAGGCGGCGCGCACGCTGAAGGGCAAGGCGCTGTTCGTCAAGCTGAACAGCGACGACAACCCGAACACCTCGGCACGCTTCGGCGTGCGCAGCATTCCCACGCTGGTCAGGCTGCAGCGCGGCAACGAGGTGGCCCGTGTCGCCGGCGCGCGGCCCGCCGGGCAGATCGTGCAGTTCGCGCAGGGCTGAAGCGCGCCGGCGCATGTCGCTGATCGCCGTCATCACCACCGTGGACCAGCGCGAGCAGGCGCACCGGATCGCCACCACGCTGGTGCAGCGCCGGCTCGCCGCGTGCGCCCAGATCAGTGAAATCGACAGCATCTACCGCTGGCAAGGCGAGGTGCGGCAGGAGCCGGAACTGCGCATCCTGTTCAAGACCACCGCCGAGGCCTATGCGGCGCTGGAAGCCGCGCTGCGCGAACTGCACCCCTACGCGCTGCCGCAGATCGTCGCGCTGCCGGTGGAGCAGGTCTTTGCGCCTTATGCGCAGTGGGTGAACGAGCAGGTCGACAGCCGCTGACGCCGGCAACCTTGCCGCGGTCCGACCTCAAGGCACGCGCAAGCTCGGCAGCTGCGCGCCGACGTGCACCGCCCAGATGCGCACCGCGACGATGATGGCCAGGCCAGCGGCGAAGGCGCTGCCGGGCCGGCCGGTGAAGCGCACCAGCAGCAGATAGGCCGCGATGCCGACCATCGCCGCGACCGCGTAGATGTCCTGGCGCAGGATCAGCGGCACCTTGGCCGTCAGCACGTCGCGCATCAGGCCGCCGCCGGTGCCGGTGACGGTGCCCATGAAGATCACGACCAGCGCGCGGCAGCGGTGCGCCTCGGCCAGCTGCGCGCCGGTCATCGCGAACACGGCCAGGCCGAGCGCATCGGCGTACAGCAGCGCGTTGGTCGGCACCGGCTGCACGCGGGTCCAGGCCAGGGTGGCGGCCACGGCCAGCAGGATGGCGACCAGCGGCGTGCCGTCCGACATCCAGAACATCGGATGCCGGTTCAGCAGCAGATCGCGGATCGTGCCCCCGCCCACCGCGGTGATGCTGGCGATGATGACCATGCCCAGCAAATCGAGCCCGGCGGCACTGGCCGCCAGGGTGCCGCTGGTGGCAAAGACGGCCACGCCGAAGATGTCCAGCGCGTACAGCAGCTTGGCCGGGGTCGCCTTGACGCCGGCCAGCGGGGTCAAACGGACCCCGGCGCGTCGAGCGTCTCGCCGCGGTCGCGCGCCGAGCGCGACCGCGCCAGCGCCACGAACCAGTCCACACAGTCGGCATTGGCCATCGCATCGCGCTTGAGCACGCTGTCGGGCGCCGCGCCCATCAGCAGCTTCTTCACCGGCAGCTCCATCTTCTTGCCCGACAGCGTGCGCGGCACCGCCTGCACCTGGAAGATGTCGTTCGGCACATGGCGCGCCGACAGCGCCTCGCGGATGACCTGCTTGATGCGCCGGCTCAACACCGCGTCGAGCGTCACGCCGTCGCGCAGCACCACGAACAGCGGCATCCAGCTCTCGCGGCCCAGGTATTCCAGATCGACGACCAGGCTGTCCAGGATCTCGGGCAGCGCCTCGACGGCGCGGTACAGCTCGGCCGTGCCCATGCGGATGCCGTGGCGGTTGATGGTGGCGTCGCTGCGGCCATAGATGATGGCGCCGCCGTGCGGGGTGATGCGGATCCAGTCGCCGTGCCGCCAGACACCGGGGTACATGTCGAAGTAGCTCTCGCGGTAGCGCTGGCCGTCGGTATCGCCCCAGAAATACAACGGCATCGACGGCATCGGCCGGGTGCACACCAGCTCGCCGACCTCGTCGATCAGCGCCGCGCCGACGCCGTTGCGTCGGGCTCCGACCAGGCCTCGACCGCCGCGCCCAGGCAGCGGCATTGCATCTCGCCGGCGATCACCGGCAGCGTCGGATTGCCGCCGATGAAGGCGCCGGCGAAGTCGGTGCCGCCGGCGATCGCCGTCAGCCAGATGTCGGCGCCATCGACCTTCGGCAGCTTGTCCCAGACCCAGCGATAGCAGTCCTGCGACAGCGGCGAGCCGGTCGAGCCGATGGCGCGCAGCGCGCTCAGGTCGCCTTCGTGCTGCGGCTGCACGTCCGCCTTCAGGCACGACGCATAGAAGGCCGCGCCGGCGCCGAAGAAGGTGCAGCGCGCGGCCGCCGCGAAGCGCCACAGCGTGCCCCAGTCGGCGGCACCGCTCGGCCCGGCCGGGCTGCCGTCGAAGATGCAGATGGTGGTGCCGCCGAGCAGCGCGCCGACCTGGCAGTTCCACATGATCCAGCCGGTGCTCGAATACCAGTGGAAGCGATCGCCGGTGACCGCGCTGGCGCCGACGTCGTTGTGCAGCGTCGCCAGCTTCAGCGCTTCGAGCATCACGCCGCCGTGGCCGTGCACGATCGGCTTCGGCAGGCCGGTGGTGCCGCTCGAATACACCACCCACAGCGGATGGTCGAAGGGCAACCATTCGGGCTCGACATCAGCCTGCGTCGCCAGCAGGTCGCGCAGCGCGTGCGCGCCGCGCCCGGGCGCCGGCGAAGGTCTGTGCGTCGGTGGGCTCATCGAGGTGCTGCCACAGCACCATCTGCTCGACGCTGGGCAGCGCGGCCAGCACCTCGTGCAACAGCCCGCGCCGGTCGTGTTCGATGCCGCCGTGGTGGTAACCGTCGCAGGCCACCAGCAGCTTCGGCTGGATCTGGTGAAAGCGGTCGAGCACGGCCACCGGCCCCATGTCGGGCGAACACACCGACCAGATCGCACCGAGGCTGGCCGCGGCGAGGAAGACGACGATGGTCTCGGGCACGTTCGGCATCACCGCGCAGACGCGGTCGCCGCGCACCACGCCCAGGCGCCGGAATGCCGCCGCGCAGGCGCCCACCTGGCGCTGCAGCTCGCCCCAGCTCAGCTCGCGCAGTTCGCCGCGGGCGAGCAGCCGCTCATCGGCGAACACGATCGCCGGCTGGCCGGCAGCTTCGGCGGCCCGCGCGTGCTGCAACAGGTGCTGCGCAAAATTGACCTGCGCGCCCGGGAACCAACTGGCGCCGGGCATCGTCGCGCGTGCCAGCACGGCGCTGTGCGGCGTTGGCGAGTGCACGCCGAAGTACTGCCAGATGCTTTCCCAGAACGCATCCAGGTCGCTCACCGACCAGCGCCACAGCGCGTCGTAGTCGTCGAAGCGCAGGCCGTGCCGATCATGCAGCCACTGCTGGTAGCGGGTGAGTTGCGCGAGCGGCGTCGACATACGGTGGTCCTGCTGGGCGCGGCGCCGCTAGGGCTTGAAGTCGCCGGCGAAGACGAGCACGAAGTCCTGCGGCTTCAGGTACTTGCGCAGCGCATCGTTGACCTGCGGCAGGGTCATCGCCTCGAGCGCCGCGTCGACCTTGGCCGACAGCGCGAAGGTGCGCCCCAGGTGCAGGTTGTTGGCCAGCGCGCCGGCCAAGACCGCGTCCTGCGAACGCGACAGCCGCCGGTAGTTCAGCAGGCCGCTGCGGCCCTCGTTCATCTCCTGTTCGGTGAAGCCGTCCTTCAGCGCCCGCGCGATCTCGGCTTCGAACGCCGCCTGCACACGCGCGCGGTTGGCCGGGGCGAAGATCGCACTCGCCTGCCACGCCGAGTTGTCGTCCTGCTGGCTCCAGCCGATGCCGCTGCGCACGTCGTACGACAGCCCTTCTTGCTCGCGGATGCGCTGCCACAGCCGCGAACTGCCGCCGCTGCCGAGCAGGTAGTTGGCCAGCATCAGCGCCGGGTAGTCGGGGTGGTCGTCGGCGATCGGCATGAACTGGCGCACGCGCATGTCGGCGTTCTGCCTGTCGGGCGTGGCCAGCGTGCGTTGCTCGGGCTTGACGACGATGAACGGATTCGGCACCCGGGTGTACGGCGCACCGCCGTCCCAGCCGCTGATGCCGGCCTGCAGCGCACGCAGCACCGCCGCCGGGTCCATGTCGCCGACGGCGCCGAACTCGGCCGTGCGCGCGCCGTAGAAGCGCTCGTGGAAGGCACGCAGGCCTTCGATCGTCAGCGCCTGCACATCCTGCTCCATCTCGTCGAAGCTGCGCGCATGGCGCACGTCGCCGCGCGGGTACGGGTTGCCGATCTGCGCCAGCGCCACCTGCGCCAGCGCGCCCGGCTCCTTGCGCTGGCGTTCGATGGCGGTCAGCTGCTGGCGCTTGAACTCCGCCAGCGCGTCGGCGGGCAGGGCCGGGTGGCGCAGCAGATCGGCGACCAGCGCGATCGCCTCGGGCAGGAAGTCGCGCCGCGAGCTCAGGCTGACGGTGACCTGGCCGGGCGCGCTGCCGATGCGCATCTCGGTCTTCAGCGCGGCCAGCCGGTCCTGCACCTGCTGGCGGGTCAGCGTGGTGCTGCCCTTGTCGAGCAGCTGCGCCAGCGCATCGCCGCTGTAGCCGCTGCCGAACAGGCTCTTCTCGTCGCCGAAGCGCAAGGTCAATTGCGCCTGCACCGCAGCGCCGCGCGTCGGCTTGGGCAGCAGCGCCGTCTGCAGGCCGCCGAGCGTGTGCTTCTGCGTGGCAGCGTCGATGGCGGCCGGCGAGGCGTCGAAGGCGGCCACCGCTTCCGCCGCGGCCTGCGGCTTGAAGCCCTGCATCAGCTGCGCCACATCAGCGCGCTGCGGCGCCGGTGCACGCTGCGGCTGCTCGGTGGGGACGTAGGTGCCCAAGGTTCGATTCGATGGCAGCAGGTAGCGCTGCGCCACGCCCTGCACCTCGGCCAGCGTGACCTCGCGCACCTGGTCGCGGCCGAGGAAGAACAGCCGCCAGTCGCCCATCGCGATGGCCTCCGACAGCGCCAGCCCGACCGCTTCGGGGTTGCTGAAGGTCTGCTCCCAGTCGTTCAGCCACTGCGCCTGCGCGCGCTTCAGCTCCTCGGTGGTGACCGGCGCCTGCGCCAGCGTTTCACCGACCTGCAGCAGCTGCATGCGCGCCTTGTCGATGTCCTGGCCGGGCGCCAGCTCGGCGCCCAGGATCAGCACCGCCGGCTCGGCCATCGACCAGGCGAAGGCGAAGGTGCTCGACGCCAGGCCGGCCTCGGTCAGGGCCTTGTGCAGGCGCCCGCTCGGCGTGTCGCCCAGCACCTGCGCCAGTACCTCGACGGCGGCGAAATCGGTGCTCGAACCCGGCGGCACGTGGTAGGCGGCCATCAACAACGGCGCCCCGCCGTTGCGCCGCAGCGTGACGCTGCGCTCGCCGTCCTGCGCCGGGTCGAGCGTGTACTGCAGCGGCAGCTTGCGCGTCGGTTTGGGGATGTCGCCGAAGCTGCCGGCCACCCAGGCCAGCACCTGCGCCGCGTCGAACTTGCCGGAGACGATCAAGGTGGCGTTGTCGGGCTGGTAGTACAGGCGATAGAAGGCCTGCAGCCTGGGAATGTCGACGTTCTCGACATCGGCGCGCGCGCCGATGGTCGAACGGCCGTAGTTGTGCCAATCGAACATCGTCGCCAAGGTGCGTTGGATGAGGATGCGGCTGGGGCTGTTCTCGCCGCGCTCCATCTCGTTGCGCACCACCGTCATCTCGGTATCCAGGTCTACGCGCGAGATGTTGCTGTTGACCATCGCATCGGCCAGCCAGCCCAGGTACCACTGCAGGTTGTCCGGGTTGGCCGAGAAGCTGGCGGTGTAGTTGGTGCGGTCGAAGCTGGTGGTGCCGTTGGCCGCGAGCCCGCGCTTGGTGAATTCGGACCACACCTGCGGGTGCTTCGGCGTGCCCTTGAACAACATGTGCTCGAGCAGGTGCGCCATGCCGGTCTCGCCGTAGTTCTCCTGGCGCGAGCCGACGCGGTAGGTCAGGTTGACGGTCGTCGTCGGCTTCGAATCGTCGGCGAACAGCAGCACCTGCAGCCCGTTGGCGAGCCGGTATTCGTCGATGCCCTCGACCGAGCGCACCTTCGTCACGCCGGCCGGCAGCGGCTGCGCCATCGCGCCTGCCACAAAGGCCAGCGAGGCGAGGCACAGCGTGAGAAATCGAATCGGCTTGGGCATGGCGGGGCGGTTGTCCGGGGCGGGCCCGGCGCGGGTTGGCATCGACGCACCCAGTTTAGGTGCGCCCGCGGCGCCGGCCGTTAAGCGGGGATTAGTCGTCGCGAGCGTCCGGTGGCGCACTCAGTGCGGGCGCTTGGCATCGTCGATGTCCACCATCTGCCACCAGTCCTGCCAGAACACCGGCCGCCGGTAGCCCAGCAGCCACGGTTGCACGAGATCATTGGCATAGCGGTGCACATGGAAGCGATAGGGCATGTAGGCCACCGCCAGCCGCTTGGCCTGCAGGAACAGCGCCTCGCGCTCGGGCCCGTCCTCGCAGCGCGCTCATGCGCTCGAACAAGGCGTCCATCTCGGCCAGCTTGAACCGCGCCAGGTTCTGCCCACCGGCCTGCGGACCATGCAGCTGCGCCAGCCCGTCCTGCCCATCGGGGCCGGCCGCGGTGACACCCAAGGTCCACATCATCAGCTTGCCGGCGTTGGCCTGCTTCAGCTGTTCCGGCCACTGGCCGGTGGCGAAGCGCGTGCGGATGCCGATGGCCTTCATGTTCAGCTTCCACAGTTCATCGGACTGGCGCGACGTCTGATCGGGTTGGGTGGCGATCTCCAGCTCCAGCGGGCGGCCATCGGGCAGATCGCGCCAGCCGTCGCCGTCCTTGTCGACATAGCCGAACATGTCGAGCAGCGCCTTGGCGCGGGCCGGGTCGTATTCACTCATCGTGCTCTTGAACGCGGGGTCGTAGCCGCTGGTGTGCGGCACGATCGGTGACTGCGCCGGAATGGCCTGGCCGCGGCGCAAGAGGCGGATCTCGCGCTCGATGTCGATGCCCAGCGAGATGGCGCGGCGCAGCGCCACCTTGTCGGGCGTCATGCCGCCGACGATCGGGTCGTCCATGTTGAAGTAGGTGAAGCCGGTGTCGGGCTGGATGACGCGGTAGCCGCGAATGCCCTGCTTGGCCAAGTTGGGCGCGATCGTGCCGTTGGGCATGGCCTGGTGGACATACTCGCCGGGTACCGACACGTGGTCGATGCGGCCGTTCAGGAAGCTGAGCCAGCGCGGCTGGTTCTCATCGATGATCGACACCTCGACCCGGTCGACCATCGGCAGCCTGCGGCCTTTGAACTTCGCCAGCAGGGCCTGGCCCTCGGCATCGTCGGCGGCGGGCTCGGCGTCATAGAACACCTCGCGGTAGCCGGGATTGCGCTCGAGCACGATCAGCGACGCGCGACGCCACTGCGCCAGCTTGAACGGCCCGGTGCCCACCGGATGCGCCTCGATCGTGTCGCCGTAGTGTTCGACCACCTCGCGCGCCACCGCGCCGAAGAGATCGCCGGATGCGAGCAACGCCAGCAGCGACGGACGTGGTTTTTCCAGCCGCATCTGGAAGGTGTAGCGGTCGAGCGCGCGCAGCCCGGCCACCGGCGCGTCGTAGTCGAAGGGCCGCTTGTCCTTCAGCGCCTTGTCGCGCTCGGCCTTCAAGCCCTCGATGCCGAATTCCTCCAGATAGCTCCATACCGCGCTCTTGTTGGCCGGGTCGGCGAAGCGTTCGAAGGCATACACATAGTCCTGCGCCACCAGCTCGCGGCGCTGCCCCTTGAAGGCCGTGTCGTCGGCGAAGTAAATGCCCGGCTTGATGCGCACCGTCCAGACCCGGAAGTCCTTCGACACCTCGGGATAGCCCGCAGCGGTCAAGCGGCACGATCTTCGGTGGCCGCGCCAGGTGGTCGTAGGTGTACAGGCCTTCGAAAATGTTCGCCGTGACGGTGCGCGAGTAGAGGTCGGTGATCTTCACCGGGTCGAAGCCGGTCTCGGCAGTCGGGAAGGCGGTGCGCAGCACTTTCGGCGGCGCGGCGTCGGCAGCCTGCGCACCCGCTGCGAGGCACGCGACGGCACCGACCAGCAGCGCACCGAGCGCCGAACGCCAACAATGCCGGCCCGCGCTCATGGTGAACCCTTGTCGCGAACACGCAGCGTGTTGTCGATGTCCACCATGTGCCACCACTCCTGCCAGAACAGCGGGCGCACATAACCTTCCACCCACGGGTGCGACATGTCCACCACGTAGCGGTGCACGTGGCTCTTGTAGGGCATGTAGGCCACGGCGATGCGCTTGGCCTGCTCGAAAAGCGCCTCGCGCTCGGGGCCGTCGGGCATCACTTTCATGCGCCCGTACAGCGCGTCCATCTCGGGCAGCTTGAAGCGCGCCATGTTCTGCCCGCCCGTCATCGGCCCGTACAGCCGCGCCAGCGAGCCCTGGCCGTCGGCAGCCGCCGCCAGCGAGCCCACGCCCCACATCATCAGCTTGCCGGCGCGCGCCGCCTTCAGGTTCTCGGGCCATTTGCCGGGCACGAAGCGGATGCGCAGGCCGATGGCGCCCATGTCGCGCTGCCACAGCTCGTCGAGCTGGCGCGACACCTGATCCGGTTGTGTGGTCTTCAGCAACACCAGCGGGCTGCCGTCGGGCTGCTCGCGCCAGCCGTCGCCGTCGCGGTCGACATAGCCGAACAGATCGAGCAGCGCCTTGGCCCGTGCCGGGTCGTATTCGCTGTTTTCGCTCTTGAAGGCGGCGCTGTAGCCGCTGGTGTGCGGCACCACCGGCGACTGCGCCGGTATGGCCATGCCGCGTCGCACCAGGCGGATCTCGCGGTCGAGGTCGATCCCCAGGCCGATCGCGCGACGCAGCGCCACCTTGTCCGGCGTGTAACCGCCGACCAGCGGATCTTCCATGTTGAACAGTGTCATGGCCGCGTCGGCGCGCAGGTAGCGAACCCCGCGGATGCCCTGCCTGGCCAGGTTGGGCGCCACCTTGCCGTTGGGCATCGCCGCATTGACGAACTCGGCCGGCACGTTTTCGATGACGTCGATCTGCGCGTTCAGGAACGACAGCCAGCGCGGCTGAGCCTCTTCGATGATCGACACCTCGACCCGGTCGACCATCGGCAGCCTGCGGCCCTTGAAGCGCTTCAGCAGCGCCTGGCCCTCGGCATCGTCGGCGGCGGGTTCGGCGTCCCAGCGCATGTCGCGAAAGCCGGGGTTGCGCTCGAGCACGATCAGCGACGAACGCCGCCACTGCACCAGCTTGAACGGGCCGGTGCCGACCGGGTGCGCCGCGATCGCATCGCCGTAGCGTTCGACCACTTCGCGCGCGACCGCACCGAACAGATCGCTGGCGGCGAGGTTGTTCTCGGTGAAGCGCGGGTCGGGCTCTTCGATGCGGTACTGGATGGTGTAGCGGTCGAGCGCACGCACGCCGGCGATCTCGGTGTCGTAGTCGAAGGGCTGCTTGCTGTCGATGGCCTTTTGCCGCAGCGCCTTCAGGCCCACGTACTTGATGCTTTCGACACCGGTCCACACCGGGCTCTTCAGCGCCGGGTCGGCGAAGCGCTTCAGCGCATACACGTAATCGGCGGCCACCAGCTCGCGGCGCTGGCCGTTGAAGGCCGGGTCGTCGGCGAAATAGATGCCCGGGCGCAGCGTGACGGTCCAGGTGCGGTAGCCGTCGGCCATCTGCGGCATCGCCGCCGCGGTCAGCGGCTTGACCTTCACCGGACGCGCCAGGTAGTCGTACTGGTAGGGCGCTTCGAAGATGTGCGGCGTGACCGTGCGTGAGTACAGGTCGCTGATCTGCGGCGGGTCGAAGCTGGTTTCGGCGACCGGAAAGGCCACGCGCAGCACCTTGGGCGCCGCGCCGTCGTCAGCCGCGGCGGCCGCAGCGAGCGCTGCCGAACACAGCACGGCGGCCAGCAGCCGCAAGCAACTCATGGCTGCACGTGGCGCTGCTGCTCGGCCGCGTCGACGTCGATGTACTTCCAGAAGTCGCGCACGAAGATGTTGCGGTCGTAGCCCTTCACCCACGGGTGCCACAGGTCGGTCCAGATGCGGTGGGCATGCACCTTGTAGGGCATGTACACCACCATCAGCTTCTTCGCCGCGTCCATCGCCGCCCTGCGCTCGGGGCCGTCGGGCAGCTCGCGCTGCTGCTCGTACAGCGTGTTGAACGCGGGCAGATCGAAGCGGGCGTGGTTGGCCTGGCCCTTGTTCGGGCCGTAGCCGAGCGCCAGGAAGGTGTCGCCGTCGGGCTGGGCGGCGCTCCAGCCGACGCCCCACATCATCAGGTTGCCGGTGCGCGAGGCCTTCAGCTGCTCGGGCCACTTGGCGACCTTGAATTCGATGCGCAGGTTGATCGCGTCCATGTTGCGCTTCCACTGCTCGGTCAGCTGGCGCGACACCTGGTCGGGCGAGGTCGAATACTCGAGCACCAACGGCTTGCCGTCGGGCTGGTCGCGCCAGCCGTCGCCGTCCTTGTCGACGTAGCCGTGCATGTCGAGCAGCGCCTTGGCGCGCGCGACGTTGTAGTCGCTCATCTCCGACTTGAAGTCGCGCGTCGTAGCCCCAGGCTTCGGGGCCGATCGGCGATTGCGCCGGGATCGCCTGGCTGCGCCGCACCAGGCGGATCTCGCGCTCGACATCCACCGCCAGCGAGATGGCGCGGCGCAGCGCCACCTTGTCGGGCGTGTAGCCGCCGACGACCGGGTTCTCCATGCCGAAGTACGACACCGCCACGTCCGAGCGTGCATAGCGCAGCATGCCGATGCCGCGCTTGACCAGGTTGGGCGCCAGCTTGTTGTTCGGGATCGCGATGTTGGCGAACTCGGCCGGCAGGTTCTCCATCAGGTCCTGCTCATCGTTGAGGAACGACAGCCAGCGCGGCTGCTGTTCTTCGATGACCGAGATCTGCACCTGGTCGAGCAGCGGCAGCCGGCGGCCCTTGAACTGCGCGGCGATGGCCTGCAGCCGCGCATCGCCCGCGGGCGGGTGCTCGTCGTAGAACACCTCGCGGTAGTTCGGGTTCTTCTCAAGCAGCATGCGCGAACTGCGCTTCCACTGCGCCAGGCGGAACGGGCCGGTGCCCACCGGGTGTTCGCCGATCTGGTCGCCATAGGCCTCGACCACTTCGCGCGCCAGCGCGCCGGTGACCGAGCCGTCGGCCAGGTTGTACAGGAAGCGCGGCGCCGGCTCGGCCAGCTTGATCTGGAAGGTGTAGCGGTCGAGTGCCTTCAGGCCTTCGACCGGGGCGTCGTAGTCGAAGGGCTTCTTCTCGTCGATGAGCTTCTTGCGCAGCTCGCTGAGGCCGACGATCTTGGCGCTCTCCAGCACGTACAGGTTGCCGCTTTTCCAGCGCGGGTCGTAGTGGCGCTTGAGCGAGTAGACGTAGTCGGCGGCGGTGAGTTCGCGCTTCCTGCCGCCGAAGGCCGGGTCGTTGTCGAAATGGATGCCGGGCTTGATGCGCACGGTGAAGGTGCGGAAGTCGGCCGACACCTCGGGCATCGCGGCCGCGGTGTTGGGCCGCATGCGCACCGGGCGGGCGAGGAATTCGAACTCCAGCGGCGCATCGAAGATGCCCGAGGCCACCGTGCGCGAGTACAGGTCGGTGATCTGCGCCGGGTCGAAGCTGGTCTCGGCGATCGGGAAGGCGTAGCGCAGCTGCTTGATGCCTGTGCTCGCGGCGTCGCCGTTGCCGGACGGCGCATCGCGTTGGGCCAGTGACGGCACAGCGGCGCCACACAGCGCGCATGCCGCAGCTATCGACAACAAAAGCTTCTTCATCGTTGCTTGCTCGCGGCGCCGTGCAGCTGCGGTGGGTGGCCGAGTCTAGCGAAGCAGGGCCGTGCTTCGCGCCGACGCACGGCGGCCACCGTCCTGGCGCCACTTACACTGCCAGGGAGTCAAGACCGGGCGCAAAAGTTCAACCATCATGCTGGCTTACCTGATTCGACGCCTGTGGCAGATGGTGCCGACCTTGATCGGCGTGGTGCTGCTGGTGTTCGTGCTGTTCAAGTTCTTCGGCGGCGACCCGGCGGAAATCCTCGGCGGCCTCAACGCCACGTCCGAGCAGGTCGATGCCATCCGCCAGCAGCTCGGCCTGAACGAGCCGTGGTGGGTGCAGCTGGGCATCTTCCTGAAGCAGATCGTCACCTTCGACTGGGGCAAGAGCTGGGCCACCAACGAATCGGTGGCCAACCTGTTCGCGACGCGGCTGCCGGCGACCCTGACGGTGATGGTGCCGATCCTGATCCTCGACACCCTGCTGGCGATTCCGCTGGCGATCTTCGTCGCCTACGTGCGCGGCTCGCTGACCGACCGCACGATCATGGTGGTGACGACGGTGGCGCTGTCGATCAGCTTCCTGGTCTACATCATCGTCGGCCAGTACATCTTCGGCTTCCAGCTCGGCTGGTTCCCGGTGCAGGGCTGGAGCGACAGCACCTGGACCAACCTGACGGTGTACGCGCCGCTGCCGGTGCTGCTGGCGGTGATGGTCGGCATCGCGCCGCAGACGCGCCTGTACCGCACCTTCTTCCTCGACGAGATCGGCCAGGACTACGTGCGCACCGCACGTGCCAAGGGCCTGCCGGAGAAGGTCGTGCTGCTGCGCCACGTGCTGCGCAACGCGATGATCCCGATCCTGACCAACGTCGGGCTGGCGCTGCCGGGCATCTTCGTCGGCTCGTTCCTGATCGAGGTCTTCTTCTCGATCCCCGGCCTCGGCCGCGAGGTGCTGCTGGCGGTGAACCGCAGCGACTACCCGGTGATCCAGGCGGTGACGGTGTACATCGCGATGCTGACGATGCTCATCAACCTGGCCACCGACATCCTGTACAAGATGGTCGACCCGCGCGTGGTGCTGAAATGAGCGCCGCAAGATGAGTGCCCAGATGAGCGCCGCGCTCGGCGACACCACGCAGCTGCACCAGTCCAGCGAAGGCGTCTGGCACGCCGCCTGGCGGCGCCTGCGCAGCGACCACGTCGGCGTCTTCTGCGGCGTCGTGGTGGCGCTGTTCGTGCTGATGATCGTGCTGTCGGCGCTCGGGCTGGTGGCCGGCGACTGGCAGCGCGAGGTCGGTGTGCCGAATGCGCCGCCCACCTTCGTCGGCCCGCGGCCGGCCGAGGCGGTGGGCGCGATCGAGGTGCCGAAAGGGCCGAACGTCGACCTGTCGGACGTCGACCCGCTGGCGCCGCGCTACCAGGAATGGGACGAGCGCGCGGCCAAGTTCAAGACCGTCGAGTTCGCCAAGCTCGAGACCCTGCCGATGGGCGCCGACCGGCTCGGCCGCGACGTGCTGTCCAAGGCCATCAAGGGCACCGAGATCTCGGTCTTCGTCGGCGTGCTGGCTGCGCTGGTGGCCACCTTGATCGGCACCGTGCTCGGCGCGCTGGCCGGCTTCTTCGGCGGCAAGGTCGGCGACGCGCTGGAGTGGCTCTACAACGTCTTCACGTCGATCCCCGGCATCCTGCTGATCTTCGCCTTTGCCGCGGTCTTCGGCCGCGGCATCGGCACCGTGGTGCTGATCCTCGGGCTGACCGGCTGGACCGGCATCTACCGGCTGGTGCGCGCCGAGTACCTGAAACACGCCACGCGCGAATACGTGCGCGCCGCGCAGGCCATCGGCGCGAGCACCACCAGCCGCATGTTCCGCCACATCCTGCCCAACATCAGCCACGTGATCCTGGTGCAGCTGTCGATCCTGACGGTGGGCTTCATCAAGGCCGAGGTGATCCTGTCGTACCTCGGCCTGGGCGTGCCGGTCGACCAGGTCAGCTGGGGCACGATGCTGGCCGAGGCGCAGAGCGAGCTGATCCTCGGCCACTGGTGGCAGCTGGCTGCGGCGACCTTGCTGATGGCCAGCTTCGTGACCGCGTTCTCGCTGCTCACCGATGCGCTGCGCGACGCGCTCGATCCGAAGCTGCGGGGCCTCGAATGACTACAGCCCCGCTGCTGTTGTCGATCCAGGACCTGCGCGTGGCCTTCCGCATGGGCAAGGTCGACGGTGTGGTGCAGCGGGCCGAGGCTGTCGGCCGCGGCGAGCGCGGTGTCAGCTTCGACATCGCGGAGAACACCACGGTCGCGCTGGTCGGCGAATCGGGCTCCGGCAAGAGCGTGACGGCGATGTCGATCGTCAACCTGCTGCCCGACAACGCCGAGCGCAGCGGGCGCATCCTGTACCGCGGCAACGACCTGCTGCGCGCCGATGCGGCGGCACTGCGGGCGCTGCGCGGGCGCGAGATCGCCTGCGTGTTCCAGGACCCGATGAGTTCGCTGAACCCGGTCTTCAGCGTCGGCCGCCAGCTGTGCGAGCCGCTGATCACGCACCTGCGCATGCGCCCGCGCGAGGCGATGCAGCGCGCCGAGGCGCTGCTGGTCGAGGTCGGCATGCCCGAGCCGAAGCGGCGGCTGTCGGCCTACCCGCACGAGCTGTCGGGCGGCCAGCAGCAGCGCGTGATGATCGCGATGGCGCTGGCCTGCGAGCCGAAGCTGCTGATCGCCGACGAGCCGACGACGGCGCTGGACGTGACCATCCAGCGCCAGATCCTCGAGCTGCTGGCGTCGCTGAAGGCGAGGCACCGCATGAGCCTGCTGTTCATCAGCCACGACCTCGGCGTGGTCGGCGAGATCGCCGACCAGGTGGTGGTGATGCGCGGCGGCCTGGTGCGCGAGCAGGGGCCGGTGGCGCAGATCTTCGAAGCGCCGCGCGACAGCTACACGCAGGCGCTGCTCGCCTGCCGGCCCAGCCTGGAGGGCAACCCGGCGCGGCTGATGGTCATCGACGAGCACATCGCCGCGGCGCCGGCCGCGCCGCAGCGCCGGTGGCCGTGGCCGCGCCGAAGGACCCGGCCGCGCCGGTGATCCTGGAGGTGCGCTCGCTGGCCAAGTCCTTCTGGCTGCGCCAGGGCGTGTTCGGCAAGCGCGAGTTCAAGGCCGTGCTCGGCGTCAGCTTCAAGCTGCGCAAGGGCCACACGCTGGGCGTGGTCGGCGAATCGGGCTCGGGCAAGACGACGATGGGGCTGACGCTGCTGCGGCTGCACGAGCCGACCAGCGGCGAGGTCATCTTCGACGGCAAGAACCTGCTGACGCTCGGCGACCGCGACCGCCAGGCGATGCGCAAGCGCATCCAGATCGTCTTCCAGAACCCGTATGCGTCGCTGAACCCGCGCTTCACCATCGGCCAGACGCTGGTCGAGCCGATGGCCATCCACGGCATCGGCGCCAACCTCGCCGAGCGTGAGCAGCGCGCCCGCGAGCTGCTGGACAAGGTCGGCCTCGACGGCAGCGCCTTCGCCAAGTACCCGCACGAATTTTCCGGCGGCCAGCGCCAGCGCGTGGCCATCGCCCGCTGCCTGACCCTGAACCCCGAGGTGCTGGTGCTCGACGAGGCGGTGTCGGCGCTCGACGTGTCGGTGCAGGCGCAGGTGCTGAACCTGCTGCGCGACCTGCAGGACGAACTCGGCCTGGCCTACGTGTTCATCAGCCACGACCTGGGCGTGGTGCGCTTCATCAGCGACGAGGTGCTGGTGATGAAGGACGGCGTGGTCGTCGAGCAGGCCAGCGCCGCGCAGATCCTGGCCGCGCCGACGCAGGAGTACACGCAGCGGCTGCTGGCGGCCATCCCGCGCGGCTATCGCGCGGCCGGTTGATCGCGATCAGCTGCCGAGTTTGGACACTTGCCGACCAGCTTGGTCGCAGTTGTAACCGCAGCGACACCGGCCGGCCGAAGTTTGTAAGGCTTCGGCGACGGCGGCGCGCCGCGGTGTGACGAAGCGCACGCTGCATCGCCTGCTGCCTGCGTGGCACGGAAACTGCATTTTCGGGAGGGCTTGGCCGGTGGCGACGGGCGTCGCCGGCAAGCGTCTCAATCATCCAGGGTTCATGCCATGCCGAGTCTGTTGACCACCTCCGCGTCGATGCTGTCCACGTCGCGTCGCTTGCGACCGTCATCGGCCGGCATGCAGGGTGGCGCCTCGTCGATGTTGCGTCTGGCCCGCGGCGGCGACAGCCGCCTGCCCCACGGTGCCGCGGTGGCCGACCTGGCCGGCTGGGCCGAGCGCGCCGCGTCGATGCTCGACCTGACGCCGATGATGGTCGGTCCGCTGTCGCATGGCAGCCAGCGCGCGGGAACACAGTGATGGTGCTCGGACATGCGCCCCACCGCCGCCCGGCGCTGAACGGCGGCACCGGCACCGCGCCGATCAGCCGCGCGATGCCGTTGATTGTCCTTCGATGTCGTCGACAGGCGCCCGCAACCAGCCGATCCTGAAGACCCTGCGCGTGCCGCAGCAGCTGAGCCTGGACCTGCAGCCGCGACTGCGCTGAACGCGCCGGGTCGGCTCAGGGATTGAGCCAGACCACCTTCTTCTTCATCCCCACCCACTTTTCGTAGTTCAGCGCGAACAGGTCCTCGAGCTTGTTGCGCTTGACCTTCATGGTCGGTGTGAGGATGTCGTTTTCGACCGTCCACGGTTCGGCGCTGACGACCACGCAATCCATCTGTTCGTGCGGGTCGAGCTTGGCGTTGACCGCCTTCAGGTGCTCGGCGAGCGAAGCCTCGAGCGCAGCGCGCCCGGCGCTGTCCTTGGCCTTGGCAGCGGCTTCGGGGCTGAGCATCAGCAGCCCCAGCGGCTGCCCCAGATTGGCGCCGGTGACACAACAGGCCTCGACGGCCGGGTGGGCGCCGAGCTTGTCCTCGATCGGTGCCGGCGCCACGTATTTGCCCTTGCCGGTCTTGAACAGATCCTTGACGCGCCCGGTGATCTTCAGGTTTCCTTCGCTGTCGATGCTGCCCTTGTCGCCGGTCTTCAGCCAGCCGTCTTCGGTGAAGGCGGCCTGGGTGACCTCGGGCTGCTTGTAGTAGCCGAGCATCAGGCATTCGCCCTTGACCTGGATCTCGCCGCTGTCCTTGTCGATGCGGCATTGCACGCCGTCGTAGGTGGTGCCCACCGTGCCCGGGCGCGGCTTGCCCAGCAGCGTGGAATGCGACAGCCCGCAGTTTTCGGTCATGCCGTAGACCTCGACGATCTGCAGGCCCAGGCTGTGGTACCAGTTGAGCAGCGCGGTCGGCATCGGCGCGGCACCGCCGGCGGCCCAGTACACCTGGTCGAGGCCGAGACCGGTGAGGATCTTCTTCTTGACGATGCCGCGGATGATCGGGATCTTCAGCATCTTGGCCATCTTCTCGGCCGGCATCTTCGCTTGCACGCCCTGCTGGAACTTGACCCACAGCCGCGGCACCGAGAAGAACACCGTCGGTCGCGCGCGGTTCATGTCGGCGACGAAGGTGTTCAGGCTGTCGGCGAAGAACACGTGCATGCCGGTTGCCAGCAGACCGTGTTCGACCAGCATGCGCTCGGCGACGTGGGCCAGCGGCAGGTAGCTCAGCATGCGTGCGTTCGAATCGAGCTTGACGCGCTTCAGGCCGCTGGTGATCGACCAGGCGAAGGTGCCGAAGCTGTGCATCACGCCCTTCGGGTGGCCCGTGGTGCCGGAGGTGTAGATCAGCGTGCACAGATCGTCGGCCGGGCGCAGCGGGCTGTCGCTCATCGGCGCGGTCTTGGCGATGATGCCGTCCCAGCTGGCGGCGCCGGGCACCTTCGGCGCCAGCGGCAGCGTGATCATCGGCAGGCCCTCGGGCACGCCGGCCTTCATCTCGTCCCAGACATCGAGCTTGCCGACGAACAGCAGCTGGGCCTCGCTGTGCTCGAGGATCTGGCGCACGGTGCCGGAAGCCAGCGTCGGGTACAGCGGCACCGAGACATGGCCGGCCATCCAGATGGCCCAGTCGGTCATCATCCAGTGGGCGGTGTTCTTGGCCAGCAGCGCGATGCGGGTGCCCGGCTCGAAGCCCAGGCTCTTCAGATGCGCGGCCATGCGGCGCACCTCGTCCATGGCCTGCTTCCAGGTCGTGTCCTTGACCACGCCGCCGTCCAACGGCTGCGTGAACACCACCTTGTCGGCGCTGGTCTTCTCCCACTGGTACATGCGCTGCAGGGCGAGGGTTTCGGGCAAAGCGGACGAGGCCATGGCTTGAGCTTCCTATCGGGCGCGAATGCGGGGGACAAACAGTCCGCCAGCCTAGCCAAACTCGGCCAGCGCGCCTAGCAGGACTACCCTCGCTCCCGTCTCGCGCGCCCGGCGCGGCGGCTCAACCCCGGTGGCGTGCAGCCTCGAGCATCTGCTCGTGCACGCGCCGCGCCGCGCGCAGCGCCAGCGTCGGCTCGAAGTCCGCCTGCGGCGCGACCTGCGTGACGACGACGTCGAGCGCGTCCGGCGTGACCATCATCGCGCGAGCGATCACCGACAACGCGGTGATCGCGCGCCGCGCCGGGCCTTCGGGAAGCTGGCCGGTGGCCTGCGCCTGCACATGGTGGCGCACGCTGGCCACTGCCGCGGCGCCGAGGCCCCAGCTTTCGCACAGCGCGGCGCCCAGCGCATCGTGGCTGACACCGAAGCCGGCCAGTTCGAGCGCTGCCAGTTCGCTGTCGTCGCCAGCGGCACGCAGCATCGAGCGGTAGTGGTCGGCGGCGTGGCGGAACAGAACCGCCTTGCCGCACTCCTCGAACAGCCCGGCCGAGTGCGCGGCCCAGGCGTCCTGCCCCATCTGCGAGGCCAGGCGCCCCATCAGCAGACCGCGCTGGGCGGCACGGGCCCAGATCGGATCGAGTTCGGGCGCCGGCGGAAAGGCCGCGCGCAGGCCCATTTCGAAAGTGATCGCCGCGACCTCGCGCATGCCCAGGTAGGTGATGGCCTGCTGCACGCTCTGCACCCGGCCCTTGAGGCCGTAGAGCGAGGAGTTGACAGCCTTCATCACCGCTGCCGCCAGCGCCATGTCGTCCTCGATCAGCGACGACGCGGCATGCAGGTTCATGTCCTCGTCGGCCATCAGCAACGACAGACGCACCAGCGAATCAGGACGCGCGGGGATGTCGATCTGCAGGCTGCGCAATTCGGGGGCGACGGGCATGCCGGGGCTATCGGCCGGCTGCGCCGCGAACTGTTGCAGGCGCGCTGGCGGGTGCGCACAAAAAGTGAAGGGCGCCGCATTGGGCGCCCTTCACGGGTCGGTCATTGCCGGGACAGCCGTTCTGGCGACGTTCGAAGGCGAGTGTCGCTGGGGCAACGCCCCGTCGGCTTGTAATGTCTCCTCGCACCATCGCGCCGGAGGCGGCCGCCTGACGACCGCCGCACACCGGTGCGTGTGGCGAACACTCTAGGCAGCGCGACGAGCAGCGTCATCGGTGTTTTCCCGCCGCCAGAGCACCCGCGTAGCGCAGGCCGGCCGCGGTGCGGGCCCCGTACCAGCTGAGCAACTCGCCATCGACGCAGCGCACCTGCGCCTGCGGACACAGCGCCTGCGCGGCAGCGATGTGCTGTGTGCCGAAACGGTAAGGCTCGCTGGACAGCAGCACCTGCTGCACGTCCGCCAGCCACGGCTCGTCACCCTGCACGACCGGGTACCGCGCCGCGCCGCTGGCGCCGCCGTGCACATCCGGCATCGTGTGCCAGCCGGCAGCGCCCAGCAGCTGCGAGATGTAGGTGTCGCGTGCCACCGTCATCCACGGCTCGCGCCAGATCAGATACAGCGCAGACTGCGGCACTGGCGCGCGGTCCTGCAGCTCGCGCCAGGCACCGAGCAGATCGCTGCGCAATGTGTCGGCCCGCGCGGCCACGCCGTCCAGATGCCCGAATTCGGCGCAGGCCTGGTCGATCAAGGTCAGCGTGTCCAGCGGCGCCAGCGGGTGGGTGACGAGCACGCGCGGCACGAAGTCGCGCAGCGCATCGACCGTGTCGAGCCGGTTTTCATCGACATTGACCCACACATGTGTCGGCGCCAGTTTGCGCAGCTTGGCCAGGTTGACATCCTTGGTGCCGCCGACCTTGGCCACCGGCGCGACAAGCGCCGCCGGGTGGATGCAAAAGCCGGTGCGTGCCACCAACCAGCGCGCCAGCCCGAGCTCGGCCAGCAGCTCGGTGACGCTGGGCACCAGGCTGGCGATGCGGGGTTCCCCAGTCGGGTCGAAGCCAGGCGGTGCCATCGCCGACACCATACCGCGCTGGAGACGCCGCGCCCGGCGCATCGGGATTTGCCAGGGGCAGGCAAGACTTGGGCGACAAAACAACACTCTTGACATGGCGCCTTTGCGGGCGCATGGCGGAACGGCAGATAATTATTTTCTGTGTCTGGATGCGGCACCTTGTCCTGAATGGTTCTCGCTGGGTTGAAGCTCCACATGGTTCGTCTTATCTGAACGAGGGCTCCCCAGTGGGAAACAAACTGTACGTCGGCAACTTGGCCTATTCCGTGCGCGACGAGTCGTTGCACCAATCCTTTTCTGAGTTCGGCACCGTGACTTCGGCCAAAGTCATGATGGACCGCGACACGGGTCGCTCGAAGGGCTTCGGCTTCGTCGAGATGGGTTCGGACGCCGAGGCACAGGCGGCCATCAACGGCATGAACGGCCAGGCCCTCGAAGGCCGCGCCATCGTCGTCAACGAAGCCCGCCCCCGTGAGGAGCGTCCGGGCGGCTTCGGCGGCGGCGGCGGTGGCCGCAGCGGCGGTGGTGGTGGCGGCTACGGTGGCGGCGGTGGTGGTGGTGGTGCGGGCGGTGGCGGCGGTGGTCGCAGCCCCTACGGCAGTGGTGGCGGTGGTGGCGGCGGCCGCAGCCCCTACGGCAGCGGCGGCGGCGGTGGTCGCAGCGGCGGCGGTGGTGGCGGCTATGGCGGCGGCGGCGGCGGCGGTGGCCGCGGCGGCTACTGAGCTACCGACCCTTCACCCGGCAGCGCTGCACGCAGCGCGCCCGACCCCAAAGGCGCAGCTGCCATGCAGCGGCGCCTTTTTCATGCTCCCTCGCCCGAGGCCCGGGTCACTCCGGCGCTTGCCTGGGCTTGCGCTGCCGACCGGCAAAAGCACGGTCGAGCAGCGGGTTCGGCAACAGACGCAGCAGCTTGGCCACCACCGCCATCTGCCACGGAATGACCCTGTAGCTGTCGCCGGCCACGATGGCATCGAAGGCGCTGTCGGCAAAGTCGGCCACCGGCATCAGGAAGGGCATCGAATACGGGTTGCCGCGCGTCAACGGGGTGTCGATGTAGCCGGGCACGATGGTCACCACCTTGACACCCGACTCCCGGCACTCGCCGCGCAGGCTTTCGCAATAGCTGATCGCCGCCGCCTTGCTCGCGCAATAGGCGGCATGGCCGGGCAGGCCGCGAATGCCGGCCATGCTGGCCATACCCACCAAGGTGCCCGCGCCGCGCTGGCGCATCGCGCGCACAAACGGCTGGAAGCTCGCCGCCATGCCCAGGTTGTTGGTCTCCAAGCGTGGCGCGCATGACCTGCAGATCGTCGATTTCGGCGCTGTCCATGCCCACGCTGATGCCTGCATTGGCGATCACCACATCGGGCAGGCCCAGCTCGGCGATGCACGCCTGCCCGGTGTGCGTGATGCTGTCGATGTCGCGCACGTCGGCCCCGTAGACACGCGCGCTGCCCGCGTCGATGCCCTGCTCGTACAGCCAGTTCTGCGTGGCATCGGCGCGCCGCGCGACGAGTGCCAGCTGCCAGCCGGCGCGGTGAAAGCGCAGTGCCAGCGCCTGGCCGATGCCACTCGACGCACCGGTGATGTAGACCAGCTTCTTGCCCATTCGATCAGCCCTTCGTTCGGCGCAAATGTCAACGTGGCGCGGCCGAGGCAGCGCTGCCCGCAGCCCCTGTCGCCGCTGCCGGCCTGAGCAACGCGCGCATGCGGCCCTCGAGTTGCAGCACGCCCGTCAGGTTGTCGTATTCCAGGCCCTGGGCGCGGAACTCGCTGTCGCCGCGCCGCACCCACACCGGCAGGTGCGAGCGCAGCCGCTCGGTGTTCAGGAAGGCGTGCAGGAAGTCGCCGCGAAACTCGATCGGCTCGCCGCGCGGCCCGCTGCCGTCGACGCGGGCATTGCCGAACAGTTGCACCTCGCTGCCGTCGCCGTTGCTGACGGCACGATCGGCCTGCGCCAGCGTGATGCGCCCGTCGGCAGCCACGGCGCGAATGTGCGCCTTGTCCACCTCGATGCGCTCGACGTCCGGGTAGTGGCGAAGCTGCGTGCCCTGGATGCGGATCTTCAGCTTGCCGCTGGCGTCGAAACGCTCGACCTCGAAACCTTGCATCGTGTAGTCCGGCTCGCTGCGCAGCGGCGCGGCGGCGCGCTCCTCGTCGGCCGCCGGCGTGTTGCGCACCAGCCACCAGGTGCCCAGTGCCAGCAACAGCATCAGCAGCAGCGGCAGGTACGCCGACAGCGCCATGCGCGCGCGCAGGTGCCACGGCAGCGGCACCCGCGCCTGGGCCGCCGGCGCTGGCGCCGGGCCGAGCGAGATCGGCACGTCCGGCAGATCGGGCAGGTGCAGCTCGATGGCCATCGGCTGGGTCCGTCAACGCGCGTCGAGCGTGTTCACCTGCGAGCGAAGGTGCTCCTGCAGCAAGCCCGCGTAGCGGCCACTGGCGATCAGCAGCAGATCGCAGAACTCGCGCGCCGCGCCGTGGCCGCCGGCCGCCTGCGTGACATGGTCGGCAATCGCCTTGACCTCGGCATGGGCGTTGGCGCTGGCGCAGGCCAGTGCGCAGCGCGACAGCAACGGCAGATCGGGCCAGTCGTCGCCGATCGCCGCGGTGTCGGCCCAGCCGACACCGAGCGCCGCGAGCTGCGTCTCGGCCACCGCCAGCTTGTCCTGCACGCCGTGGTGCGCGTGGGCCAGACCGAGGTCGGCGACGCGCCGACGCAAGGCCGGCGAGTCGCGCCCGCTGATGAACACCGGCGTGATGCCGGCGCGTGCCAGCAGCTTCAGGCCATGGCCGTCGAGCACGTTGAAGGCCTTCAGCGATTCGCCGTCGGCGCCGATGTACAGCCGCCCATCGGTGAGCACGCCATCGACATCGAAGATCGCGCACTTGATGCCCAACGCGCTGCCCTGCGCCTTCAGCAGCAGCTCGGGGGCGAAGCTCAATGACGGGGTGATCAGGGTGCGCGGCATCGCGGCGGGCTCCTCGGCCTCAGATGACCTTGGCACGCATCAGGTCGTTCGAGTTCAGCGCGCCGACCAGGCGTTGCGCGCCATCGACGACCAGCACGCTGGTGACGCGGTGCTGCTCCATCACACCGGCGGCCTCCACCGCGAGTGCGTCGACATCGATCTGCCGCGGCCGCGCGTGCATCACATCGCGCGCCCGCAGCGCGCGCAGGTCAGCGCCGCGTTCGATGAGGCGGCGCAGATCGCCGTCGGTGAAGATGCCCAGCACCTCGCCGTCGGCACCGGCGATGGCGGTGAAACCGAGGCCCTTGCCGGTCATCTCGCGCAGCATCTCGACAAAACTCGCGTCGGGCCCGACCCGCGGCAGCGCCTCGCCGCTGCGCATCAGCTCGCGCACGTGCACCAGCAGCTTGCGCCCGAGGCTGCCGCCGGGGTGCGAGCGCGCGAAATCGTCCTGATGAAAGCCGCGGGCATCGAGCAACGCCACCGCCAGCGCGTCGCCGAGCGCCATCTGCGCGGTGGTGCTGGCGGTGGGCGCCAGGTTCAACGGGCAGGCCTCCTGGTCGACGGCGCTGGACAGCACCGCGTCGGCGTGCCGCGCCAGCGTCGAATCCGGCTGGCCGGTCATCGCCACCAGGGTCACGCCGATGCGCCGCAGCGCCGGGATGATGGCCATCAGCTCGTCGCTTTCGCCGCTGTTCGAGATCGCCAGCACGACATCGCCGGCCATCACCATGCCGAGATCGCCGTGGCTCGCCTCGGCCGGGTGCACGAAGAACGCCGGCGTGCCGGTGGACGCCAGCGTGGCGGCGATCTTGCACCCCACGTGCCCGCTCTTGCCCATGCCGGTGACGATGACGCGGCCGCGGCATTCGAGCATCGCCTGCACCGCGTGCGTGAAGCCGACGCCCTGGCGCGCCGCCAGCGCGAGCAGCCCGCGCGCCTCGATCTCGAAGGTGCTGGCCGCCAGTTGCAGCGCACGCGCCGCATCGAAAGGAGGGGTCGAGTTCAAGCCGTTGTTGCTTCGCGGTGCGGCGGATGGGCTCCGATACGATCGGTCATTCTAGGAGCCGGCATGCCTGCTGGCCCGCCGCTTGCGTTGTCCGGCCATGGCCACCACCCTCGACCTTGCCCTGTTGTACCTGGTTGCCGCGGTGCTGGGCGTGGTGGTGTGCCGCTCGTTGAAACTGCCGCCGATGCTGGGCTACCTGGTGGTCGGCGTGCTGATCGGGCCGAACGCGCTGGCGCTGGCCAAGGACAGCGCCAACATCAAGTACCTGGCCGAGTTCGGCGTCGTCTTCCTGATGTTCGTCATCGGCCTGGAATTCAACCTGCCCAAGCTGCGCAGCATGCGCCGGCTGGTCTTCGGCCTGGGCCTGTCGCAGGTGCTGCTGACGATCAGCGGCGCGCTCGTCGGCCATGCGCTGCTGGTGTGGCTGTTCAGCTTCAGCGCGTCCAGCTGGCAGATGGGCTGGCAAGGCGCCGTCGTGCTCGGCGGGGCGATGGCCATGTCGAGCACCGCCATCGTCGTCAAGATGATGGCCGAGCGGCTCGAACTCGAAAGCGAACACGGCAGGCGCGTCATCGGCGTGCTGCTGTTCCAGGACCTGGCCGTGGTGCCGCTGCTGGTGCTGATCCCGGCGTTGAACTCCAGCGGCACCGACATGGCGCGTGCGCTGGCGCTGGCGATGCTGAAGGCGGCGCTGCTGCTGACCTTGCTGCTCGTCGGCGGGCGCGCGCTGATGCGCTGGTGGCTGACCTTGGTGGCGCGGCGCAAGAGCGACGAGCTGTTCATGCTCAACCTGCTGCTGGTCACACTCGGCCTGGCCTGGCTGACCGAACACGCCGGGCTGTCGCTGGCGCTCGGCGCCTTCGTCGCCGGCATGCTCGTCGCCGAGACCGAATACAAGCACCAGGTCGAGACCGACATCCGCCCCTTCCACGACGTGCTGCTGGGGCTGTTCTTCATCACCGTGGGCATGAAGCTCGACTGGCGCCCGGTGCTCGACCACTGGTTCCTGGTGCTGCTGCTGACGACCATCCCGGTGTTCGCCAAGTTCGTGCTGGTGGCGGCGCTGACGCGGTTGTTCGGCGCCACCACCGGCGTCGCGCTGCGCACCGCGCTGTACCTGGCGCAGGCCGGCGAGTTCGGCTTCGTGCTGCTGGCGCTCGGCTCTGCCAACGGCCTGCTCGCGCCGCAGTGGCAGAGCCCGATCCTGGCCAGCATGGTGCTGTCGATGCTGATCGCGCCGTTCCTGATTCTCTACAGCAACCGCATCGCGATGCGCCTGTCGGCCAGCGACTGGTTGCTGCAATCGGTGCAGCTGACGACGATCGCCAAGAAGTCGATCGCCACGCAGGCCCACGTCATCATCTGCGGCTACGGGCGCAGCGGCCAGAACCTGTCGCGCATGCTGGAGAAGGAGCACATCCCGTACATGGCGCTCGACCTCGATCCCGACCGCGTGCGTCAGGCCGCCGCGGCCGGGCAGAGCGTGGTCTTCGGCGACGCCGCCCGGCTGCAAAGCCTGATGGCCGCCGGCCTGGCGCGCGCCAGCGCCGTCGTCATCAGCTACCCGGATACGCCGTCGGCGCTGAAGATCCTGCGCCTGGTGCGCGAACACGCGCCGCAAGGTGCCGGTGGTGGTGCGCACCATCGACGATGCCGACCTCGAACGGCTGCGCGCCGCCGGCGCCGCCGAGGTGGTGCCCGAGGCGATCGAAGGCTCGCTGATGCTGGCCAGCCATGCGCTGGCGCTGGTCGGCGTGCCGATGCGCCGCGTGCTGCAGATGGCCGACGACGCGCGCGATGCCCGCTACAGCCTGCTGCGCGGCTACTTCCACGGTGCCGACGACGACACCGCCGACGAACTCGAGCAGGAACGTCTGCACAGCGTCACGCTGCCCGCAGCCGCCGGCTGCGTCGGCCACAGCCTGGGCGATCAGGCGCTGCACGCGGTCGGCGTGCGGGTGGTGTCGGTGCGCCTGTTTGCCGGGCAGGTGCAGCCGGCCAGCGACGACACCGCGCTGGCGGCCGGCGACACGCTGGTGTTGTCGGGCCTGCCGCAGGCCCTGGCGCTGGCCGAAGAGAAGCTTCTGCGCAGCGCGTGACACACACGCGCCTGCGCGGCGCGGCCTGTCAGGTCGGCGCCGGCGCGCGGCGCGTGTTGTCGTGCTGGCGCAGCGCCAGCACCGCAGCGGCCGCGCGCAGCACCGGCAGCGCCAGTTCGGGCGCGCGCAGGCACATCACGTCCAGCCGCGCGGCATCGAGCGCCCACACCACGGCCGGGGTCATCGACTCGACATTGGCCACACGCGGCACGGCGGCGAACAGCGCCGGTTCGCCGACCAGCGCGCCCGGCTGCAACAGCGCCACGCGCGGGCCGCCATGCCAGGCGCCGCTGACGAAGACCTGCAGGTTGCCCTGCTCGATCAGGTAGGCATTTCTTTCGACATCACCTTGCCGAATCAGCAACTCGCCGGCGTGCAGCTCGCGCTTCAGCAGGTACGGTGCCAGGCGCAGCCACTGCGCGGCGTTCAAGCCCGGAATGAAGGCATCACCGGCGGTCGATGACTGAACGGCGCGAGACAGCGCGGTGATGTCCATGCAATGAATCTGAGCCCGACTGCTTCGCGCAGGTCGATGGGCGTCGGGCGGTTGTCGTGGTCGCGCCGATTCTGGTGTTGCGCTTCGTCGCGCCGCAATCGCCCAGGCAAGGGCGCTGCTTCGCGGGGGTTGGCGCCCGCAGGCCGATGAGCGAGCGCTCACCTCTGGGCGCGCTCAGCCGCGCCGACCCCGGGTGCGGTGGGAGCCGCGCACATGCTCGCTCGCCGACCGGACGCCCGTCGGTGAGCCGACTTGACGCTCGCCGGTGAAGCCGACTGCGTGAGCTCGTTCAGGATGCCGCAGTGCGCGGCCTCGCGCACGCCCTGGCACTGCTCGCGCAGGGCCTTCAGCTGCTTCTCGAGCTGACGCAGTTCGCGCAGGCGGGTGGCGACATGGCCGATGTGTTCGTCGAGCAGCGCATTGACCTCGCCGCACTCGGCCTGCGGTTCGTCCTTGAAGCGCAGCAGCACGCGGATCTCCTCGAGCGTCATGTCCAGCGAGCGGCAGTGGCGCACGAAGGCCAGGCGTTCGACGTGCTCGCTGCCATAGATGCGGTAGTTGCCGTCGCTGCGCGGCGCCTGCGGCAGCACGCCTTCACGCTCGTAGTAGCGGATGGTCTCGACCGGGGTCTGCCCGGCCAACGCGAGTTCGCCGATCTTCATCGAGGGCTCCTTTCAGCTTGGCGCACTGCGCCGCCGGGCCGCGGCGGCGCCGGCCCGGCGGGCGACAAGGGGCTGCAAGCTTAGCCCCTTGACTCTGGAGCCGCTACAGGGTTTCAAATGCCGGGTATTGCAATCCCGACCCCTCACCTCATGAGCGACTCCTGCTGCAGCCACGGCTCCTCCACCCCAGCGGCCAGCCACAGCCCGCGCTATCGCCGCGTGCTGTGGGCGGCACTCGTCATCAACGTGTGCATGTTCGCGGTCGAGCTGGCCGGCGGTCTGAGCGCCGGGTCGGTGTCCCTGCTGGCCGACGCGGTGGACTTCTTCGGCGATGCGGCCAACTACGGCATCTCGCTGCTCGTGCTGGGCATGGCGCTGACGTGGCGGGCGCGCGCGGCGCTGCTGAAGGGGCTGAGCATGGGCGTCTTCGGCATCTTCGTGCTGGGCCGTGCCGCCTGGTCGGCCAGCGCCGGCATCGTGCCCGAGCCGACGACGATGGGCGCCATCGGCGCGCTGGCGCTGGTGGCCAACGTGGCGGTCGCCGCGATGCTCTACGCCTGGCGCGAAGGCGACGCCAACATGCGCTCGGTGTGGCTGTGCAGCCGCAACGACGCGATCGGCAACCTCGCGGTGATGGCCGCCGCGCTGGGTGTCTTCGGCACCGGCAGCGCTTGGCCGGACCTGGCCGTCGCCGCGGTGATGGGCGTGCTGGCACTGAGCGCTGCACGCTCGGTGGTGCGGCAGGCGCGGGCCGAGCTGCGCCTGGAGCCGGCGCACGCCTGACACGTGACCCCTGCAGGTTCCGAAGAAGCGGGCCTTCTACTTGCCGATGCAGAAGCGGCTGAAGATCTCGCCCAGCAAGTCATCGGCGGTGAACGCGCCGGTGATCTGCGCCAGCGCGTCGTGGGCCAGCCGCAGTTCCTCGGCGAGCAGCTCGAGCGTGTTCGTCGGCCAGCTGCGACTGCGCCGCGAGCAGGTGCTCGCGCGTTCGCTGCAGCGCGTGCAGGTGGCGGCTGCGGGCGATGAACAGGCCTTCGGCGCCGCTGTGCCAGCCGGCGCGGCGCAGCAGCTCGTCGCGCAACGCCGACAGGCCGGCCCCGCTCACCGTCGACAGCTCGATGCCCGGTTGCGGCGCGGGCCCGGCCAGATCGCGCTTGGTGAAGACGTGCAGCACCCGCGCCGCGGCCGGCAGCTGCGCGGCGATGTCGCGCTCGGCGGCGGCGTAGGCGGCGTCGCCGAGCCGCGTCAGGTCGTGCAGGAACAGCACCGCGTCGGCATCGGCGATCGACTGCCAGCTGCGCTCGATGCCGATGCGCTCGACCTCGTCGGCGCCGTCGGCGCGCAGCCCGGCGGTGTCGATGACGTGCAGCGGCACGCCCTCGATCTGGATCGTCTCGGCGATGCGGTCGCGCGTGGTGCCGGCGATCGGCGTGACGATGGCCAGCTCGGCACCGGCCAGCGCGTTCAGCAGCGAGCTCTTGCCGACGTTCGGCTGGCCCGCCAGCACCACGCGCAGGCCTTCGCGCAGCAGCGCGCCCTGGCGCGTGTCGTGCCAGCAGCGCCTGCAGCGCGGCGATCAGCGCGTCCAGCTGCTCGCGCGCGCCGGCCTGCTCGAGGAAGTCGATGTCCTCCTCGGGGAAGTCGAGCGTCGCCTCGACCAGCATGCGCAGCTGCACGATGCGCTCGCGCAGCGCGTCGATCTGCTGCGAGAACACGCCGCGACAGCGAGCGCGCTGGCGGCGCGCGCCGCCGCCTCGGTGCTGGCGTCGATCAGGTCGGCGACGGCCTCGGCCTGCGCCAGATCGAGCTTGTCGTTGAGGAAGGCGCGCTCGGTGAACTCGCCCGGTCGGCCAGCCGCAGCCCGATCGCGCGACCGGCTTCGAGGCAGCGCGCCAGCAGCAGCTGCAGCACCACCGGCCCGCCGTGTGCCTGCAGTTCGAGCACGTCTTCGCCGGTGTAGGAATGCGGCGCCGGGAAAGTACAGCGCCAGGCCGTGGTCGATGGCCTGGCCGTCGGCGTCGCGAAAGGCCAGCAGCGTGGCCTGCCGCGGCACCAGCGCCCGCGCGCACAGCGCCTCGATCAGCGGCTCCAGCGCCGGCGCCCGACACGCGCACGATGCCGACCGCGCCGCGGCCCGGACGCGGTGGCGATGGCGACGATCGGTGTCGAGCTCAAGGCGCACGCATCGCGCGCTGCACGACCTGGGCTACTTGCCGGACAACTTGGAAAACTTGCCGGGCAGGCTGCCCAGGACGCCGAGGCGCTTGTTGATGAACCACTGCTGCGCGATCGACAGGATGTTGTTGGTCAGCCAGTACAGCACCAGGCCGGCCGGGAAGAAGAAGAACATGACCGAGAACACCAGCGGCATGATCCACATCATGCTTGCGCCTGCATCGGATCCGGCGGCGTCGGGTTGAGCCAGGTCTGGAACAGCGACGACAGCGTCATCAGCACCGGCAGGATGAAATACGGGTCGGGCTGCGACAGGTCGTGGATCCACAGATCCACGGCGCATTGCGCATCTCCACGCTCGACAGCAGCACCCAGTACAGCGCGATGAAGAACGGCATCTGCACGACGATCGGCAGGCAGCCGCCGAGCGGGTTGACCTTCTCCTCGCGGTAGATGCGCATCATCTCCTGCTGCATCTGCTGCGGCTTGTCCTTGTAGCGCTCGCGCAGTTCGGTGACCTTCGGCGCCACCGCCTTCATCTTGGCCATGCGGCGGTAGGCGCTGGCGTTGAGCCAGTAGAAGGCGATCTTCAGCAGCACCACCAGCGCGACGATCGACCAGCCCCAGTTGCCGAGCACGCGCGTGCAGCTGTGTCAGCAGCCAGAACAGCGGCTTGGCCAGGATCGTGAACCAGCCGTAGTCCTTCACCAGCTCGAGGCCCGGCGCCAGCTCGGCGAGCTTGTTCTCCTCCTGCGGGCCGGCGAACAGCGTCGCCTCGCTGCGACGTGCGCTGGCCCGGCGCGACCTCGCCCAGCGAGGTGACCATCGCCACCGCATACAGGTTGTCGGCCACCTTCTGCGGTGCGGAACTCGCGCGGCACGTCGCCGCGGCAGCAACCAGGCCGAGGCGAAGTAGTGCTGGACCATCGCGATCCAGCCGTTGTTGGCGCTCTTGTCGTGGTCGGCCTTGCCCTTCTCGATGTCCTTGAAGTCGATCTTCTGGAACTTGGCCGCGTCGGTGTAGACCGCCGGGCCGGTGAAGGTGAAATAGAACGACGACTCGCCCTCGGGCGGGTTGCCGTCGCGCGCCAGCTGCAGGTACAGCTGCGGCGTCACCGGCGCCGGCACCGTCGTTGATGAACTCGTGCTTGACGTCGATGGTGTAGTTGCCGCGGCGCAGCGTGTAGGTCTTGACCAGCTTGTGGCCATCGACGGCGGCCGACTCGAAGCGCACCTCGAGCGCCTCGGCGCCGTCCTTCAGCGTGCGCTCGCCGACGCTGGCGCGTCATCGGCGTCAGGTGGGTCGGCAGCGTCACGCCCGGCTGGTTCGGTGATCAGGCCGGTCTGCGCCAGGTACAGGCGCTTCGGGTTCTGGTCGAACAGCACCACCGGCTTGTTCGGCTCGTTCTGATCGCGCTGCTTCAGCAGTTCCAGCTGCACCAGCGTGCCGCCCACGCTGTCGAACGTGGCACGCACGACATCGGTGGTGAGGGTGATCTTCTCGCTGCCGGCAGGCGTCGGCGTGGGCGTCGGGCTTGGCAACGCCGCCGCGGCGGACGGTGGCGGCACCGCGCTCGCCACCGGGGCCGGTATCGCATTGCCGCCGGCTGCGCCCGGGGCGGTGAGCGGCGTGCTGTCGGGCCCGGCACCGGCGCTGGCGGTCGGGCGCGCCGGCCCGCCAAACATCGACGGCTGCCCGGTGTGCTTGTTCCAGGCGTCCCACAGCAGCACCAGCGACATCGTGAAAACCACCCACAGCAGGGTGCGGCGCATATCGGTCATGGCGGGCTCTGGTTCGAAGACGACGGGGCGCGGTGGCCAAGGCCGAGCTGGCTGAAAAGCCGGGGAGCTTGCTGCGGGACCTCGTCGCAGCCGCCCTGGCACCAGGGCGTGGCAGCGCAGCAAGCGCGTGGCGGTCAGCGCCGTGCCGACCACGGCGCCGTGGCGCTCGCAGGGCCTGCAAGGCGTAGGCCGAACAGCTCGGCTCGAAGCGGCAGGCGTTGCCGAGCCAGGGCCTCAGCAACAGCCGGTAGCCGCGCACCAGGGTCGTCAGCGCGCGCTGCGGCACGGCGCCGAAGCGCAGACAGGCGTGCAGGGTCTGCATGGCGGCGACGGCAGGTGGCTCAGGCCGCGGCCTGGCCGAACAGGCTGTCGAGCTCGATCGCGCGCGGCGCTGCGCAGCGCCGTCGAATCGGCGCTGACGAAGGCCGTGCGTGCGAACGGCCGGCGCAGGCGCACCAGCCACAGGCCGTCCTGCAGGACATGCCTGATGCCGTTGCACGGCGGTGCGGATCTGGCGCCGCAAGCAGGTTGCGGGTGACGGCGCGCGGCGCATGGCGCTTGGGCACCACGCAGCCCAGCCACATCGCGCCGGGCAAGTCATCCACAGGCAGCGTGCAGCCGGTGGACAGTGCTGTGGATAACTCGTTCACATCCGCGTTGCGGGCAGGCTGCGGCGGCGCACTGGGGCCGCCCGGCAGATGGTGCGCGGCGAAGTGGGCACTTCGGCAACGGGCGAGGCACGGCCAGCAGGCGTTCGAAATCGCTCTTGCGCAACAGGCGGCCGAGCGGCGGCGCAGCGACGCCGGCGCGCATCGACCTCAGACAGCCAGTCGCTTGCGGCCCTTGGCGCGGCGCGCGCTGATGATGGCGCGGCCGGCACGCGTCTTCATGCGCACCAGGAAGCCATGCGTGCGGGCACGGCGGGTCTTCGACGGTTGGTAGGTGCGCTTCATGGTGTGTTCCAGTGCTTGTCGCGCCAGCGCAAGGGCTGGCTCGCTGAACGCGTGCCGAAAGCCGGCCGTGTCAGTGCGACGGTGACGTCATTACCGCGCAGACCCGCCTTTTGGCGATCTTCGGGAAACCCAGGATTACAGCAAAAAATGCCTTTCCGGTCAAACACTTGCACTCGATTCACCGGCGGATGCAGGGCCTTGACCGTGGCGTCCGAACTGTGGATAACCCCGTCCGGCCGGCATCGGGCGTCTACAATCCGGTCGCTCTCAGAACAACTTCTCCACAATGAGCCAAGACTTGTGGCAACGCGGCTTCGACAAGCTCGCCGCGGAATTGCCCGAACAGCAATTCAACACCTGGATCCGGCCGCTGCCGCCGCCGCAGGTCAACCGCGACGCCACCGGCATGCCGGTGGTGTGCGTGCGCGTGCCGAACCGCTTCAAGCTCGACTGGATCCGCACGCAGTACGCGGCGCTGATCGAATCGGTGCTGACCGAAGTGGCCGACCAGCCGGTGCGGCTCGAGCTGAGCCTGGCCTCGCGCGAGCAGCGACACCGGCGAGGCCGGCGCACCGGCCGCTGCGCGCATGCTGAACGGTGCGGTGCAGGCGCTGGCCCTGCTGCCGGCGTCTGGCGCGGGCCCAGCCCAGCCGGCGAGCGGGCCGCGCACACGAGCTCGCCCTCGGTCGCGACACCGCGCGCAGGCCTGGTCGGTCCGAGCCACAAGCTCAACCCGGCGCTGACCTTCGACACGCTGGTGCCCGGCCGGGCCAACCAGATGGCGCGCACCGCGGCGCTGCACGTGGCCGGTGCGCCGGGCCACATGTACAACCCGCTGTTCATCTACGGCGGCGTCGGCCTGGGCAAGACGCACCTGGTGCATGCGGTCGGCAACGCGCTGCTGAAGGACCGGCCCGATGCGCGCGTGCTGTACCTGCACGCCGAGCTGTTCATCAGCGACGTGGTCAAGAACTACCAGCGCAAGACCTTCGACGAGCTGAAGGCCAAGTACCACAGCCTCGACCTGCTGCTGATCGACGACGTGCAGTTCTTCGCCGGCAAGGAACGCACGCAGGAGGAGTTCTTCAACGCCTTCGAGGCGCTGCTGGCCAAGCGCGCGCACATCATCATGACCAGCGACACCTACCCGAAGGGGCTGGCCGACATCGACGAGCGGCTGACCAGCCGCTTCGACGCCGGGCTGACGGTGGCGATCGAGCCGCCCGAGCTGGAGATGCGCGTCGCGATCCTGATCAAGAAGGCGGTCGCCGAGGGCACCGCGATGCCCGAGGACGTGGCCTTCTTCGTCGCCAAGAACGTGCGCGCCAACGTGCGCGAGCTCGAAGGCGCGCTGCGCAAGGTGCTGGCCTACTCGCGCTTCAGCCAGAAGGACATCAGCATCGGCCTGGCGCGCGAGGCGCTGAAGGACCTGCTGTCGATCCAGAACCGGCAGATCGGCGTCGAGAACATCCAGAAGACCGTGGCCGACTTCTACAAGATCAAGATCGCCGACATGTACAGCAAGAAGCGCCCGGCCAGCATCGCCCGGCCGCGCCAGATCGCGATGTACCTGGCCAAGGAGATGACGCAGAAGAGCCTGCCCGAGATCGGCGAGCTGTTCGGCGGCCGCGACCACACCACGGTGCTGCACGCGGTGCGCAAGATCGGCGGCGAGCGCAGCAAGAACACCGAGCTGAACCAGCAGCTGCACGTGCTCGAACAGACCTTGAAGGGCTAGCGCTTGTCAAGGCACAACGCTGGGGACAAGCTGCACGAGACCGGCGAGTCATCCACAGCGCCGGCGGTGCGGGCGCAAGTTGTTGTCGCCCAGTCCCGCACGATCGGCGCGCGCACCCACAGGGTTCGCACACTTCTAAGGCCTTGATGGAACAGGTGAAAATAGTCGTTGTCCACAAGTGCCCCGGTTGCCTACTACGACCACCAGGCTTTAAAACAGTCTTAAGAAGAGGATAACATGATCGTCTTGAAGGCCGCGCAGGAAAAGGTGCTGGGTGCACTGCAATCGGTGGCCGGCATCGTCGAGCGGCGGCACACGCTGCCGATCCTGGCCAACGTGCTGCTGCGCAAGAACGGCGCGCAGGTGCAGCTGACGACCAGCGACCTGGAGATCCAGGTGCGCACCGAGGCCGAACTGGGCGGCGACGCGGGCGACTTCAACACCACCGTCAACGCGCGCAAGCTGATCGACATCCTGCGCGCGCTGCCCGCGACCAGATGGTCAGCCTGTCGGCGGCGCAGAACAAGCTCACGCTTGCAGGCCGGCAAGAGCCGCTTCACGCTGCAGACGATGCCGGCGGACGACTTCCCGCTGGTCAACGAAGCGGCCGATTTCGGCCCCACCTTCTCGCTGCCGCAGAAGACGCTGCGCGACCTGGTCAACCAGGTGCACTTCGCGATGGCGGTGCACGACATCCGCTACTACCTCAACGGCATCCTGTTCATCGCCGAAGGCAGGCAGCTGACCCTGGTGGCCACCGACGGCCACCGCCTGGCGCTGGCGCAGTCGACGCTCGACAGCGAGATCCCGAAGCAGGAGGTGATCCTGCCGCGCAAGACCGTGCTCGAGCTGCAGCGGCTGCTGAAGGACGAGGACACGCCGATCGAGATGCGCTTTGCCAGCAACCAGGCGCGCTTCGCCTTCTCGGGCATGGAGTTCGTCACCAAGCTGGTCGAAGGCAAGTTCCCCGACTACAACCGCGTGATCCCGAAGAACCACAAGAACGCGGTGGTGCTGGGCCGCGCGCCGCTGCTGGCGTCGTTGCAGCGTGCGGCGATCCTGACCAGCGAGAAGTTCAAGGGCGTGCGCATCAACATCGAGCCGGGCAGCCTGCGCATCGCCTCGAGCAACGCCGAGCAGGAAGAGGCCAAGGAAGAGCTCGAGATCGACTACGGCGGCGATGCCATCGAGATCGGCTTCAACGTCACCTACCTGATCGACGCGCTGGGCAACATCGATGCCGAGATGGTCAAGCTGGAGCTGCAGGACACGGCCGCCAGCGCGCTGTTCACGGTGCCCGACATGCCCGGCTTCAAGTACGTCGTCATGCCGATGCGCATCTAGCGCGGCGAGCGACGCCGCCAGCCACGTCCAAGCGGGCCGCGTGCCCGCTTCAGCGTTTCAAAGGCGCGGTGAATTCAGCACTTGCGCCCCCATATAGAGCCCGAATAGAGCCAACAGAGCGAGTCGAAAGCAGCCATGAACGAAGCCCTGAACCCAGCCGACGAAGACGCGCGCAAGGCCAAGCGCGACTACAGCGCCGCGCACAGCGAAGCCTACGGCGAAGGCAGCATCCAGATCCTCGAAGGGCTGGAGGCGGTGCGCAAGCGCCCCGGCATGTACATCGGCGACACCAGCGACGGCACCGGGCTGCACCACCTGGTGTTCGAGGTGGTCGACAACTCGATCGACGAGAGCCTGGCCGGGCACTGCGACGACATCGTCGTCACCATCCACACCGACAACAGCATCAGCGTCACCGACAACGGCCGCGGCATCCCGACCGGCGTGAAGATGGACGACAAGCACGAGCCCAAGCGCAGTGCCGCCGAGATCGCGCTGACCGAGCTGCACGCCGGCGGCAAGTTCAACCAGAACAGCTACAAGGTCAGCGGCGGCCTGCACGGCGTCGGCGTGAGCTGCGTCAACGGCCTGAGCAAGTGGCTGCGGCTGACGGTGCGCCGCGACGGCCAGGTGCACTACATGGAGTTCAAGCAGGGCGTGCCGCAGGACCGGCTGGTCGAGCAGCGCAACGGCTTCGAGATCAGCCCGATGAAGATCACCGGCGAGACCGAGAAGCGCGGCACCGAGGTGCACTTCCTGCCCGACCTGGAGATCTTCTCGAACATCGACTTCCACTACGACGTGCTGGCCAAGCGGCTGCGCGAGCTGAGCTTCCTGAACAACGGCGTGCGCATCCGGCTGGTCGACGAACGCAACAACCGCAGCGACGACTTCGCCTTCGCCGGCGGCGTGAAGGGCTTCGTCGAGTTCATCAACACCGGCAAGAAGACGCTGCACCCGAACGTCTTCCACGCCACCGGCGAGAAGGTCAGCGAACAGGGCACCAGCATCACCAGCGAAGTGGCGATGCAGTGGAACGACGGCTACAGCGAGAACGTGCTGTGCTTCACCAACAACATCCCGCAGCGCGACGGCGGCACGCACCTGACCGGGCTGCGCGCGGCGATGACCCGCGTCATCAACAAGTACATCGAGGACAACGAGCTGGCGAAGAAGGCCAAGGTCGAGGTCACCGGCGACGACATGCGCGAAGGCCTGTGCTGCGTGCTGAGCGTCAAGGTGCCCGAGCCGAAGTTCAGCAGCCAGACCAAGGACAAGCTGGTCAGCAGCGAAGTGCGCGCGCCGGTCGAGGACGTGGTCGGCCGCGCGCTGAACGACTACCTGCTCGAGAACCCGAACGACGCCAAGATCATCTGCGGCAAGATCGTCGATGCCGCGCGGGCGCGCGAGGCGGCGCG
The DNA here is from genome assembly GCA_963756415.1 of uncultured beta proteobacterium. GTDB lineage: Bacteria > Pseudomonadota > Gammaproteobacteria > Burkholderiales > Burkholderiaceae_C > Rubrivivax. The sequence goes on along the minus strand of CAVWNT010000015.1, from coordinate 136,451 downwards.
CAAGGCGCGCGAGATGACGCGCCGCAAGGGCGTGCTCGACGGCATGGGCCTGCCCGGCAAGCTGGCCGACTGCCAGGAGAAGGACCCGGCGCTGTGCGAGATCTACATCGTCGAGGGCGACTCGGCCGGCGGCAGCGCCAAGCAGGGCCGCGACCGCAAGTTCCAGGCGATCCTGCCGCTGCGCGGCAAGATCCTCAACGTCGAGAAGGCGCGCTACGAGAAGCTGCTGACCAGCAACGAGATCCTGACCCTGATCACCGCCCTGGGCACCGGCATCGGCAAGGGCATGGGCGGCGACGACTTCAACGTCGACAAGCTGCGCTACCACCGCATCATCATCATGACCGACGCCGACGTCGACGGCGCGCACATCCGCACCCTGCTGCTGACCTTCTTGTTCCGGCAGATGCCCGAGCTGGTCGAGCGCGGCCACATCTACATCGCGCAGCCGCCGCTGTACAAGGTCAAGCACGGCAAGAACGAGCAATACCTGAAGGACGGCAGCGAGCTCGACGCCTACCTGCTGAAGGTGGCGCTCGACGGCGCCAGCGTCGAGCCCGGCGCCGGCAAGCCGAGCGATCGGCGGCAGCGCGCTGGAAGAGCTGGCGCGCCAGTACCTGCTGGCCAACAGCGTGATCGAGCGGCTGAGCAACTGGATGGACGTGGAAGGCCTGCGCGCGATCGCCGACGGCCTGGTGCTCGACCTGGACAGCGCCGCCGCGGCCGAGGCCAGCGCGGTGGCGATGGAAGGCGCGCTGCACGACGCCGAGGTGGCGGCCGAGTTCGACGCCCGCACCGACAAGCACCTGCTGCGCATCAGCCGCCGCCACCACGGCAACATCAAGAGCAGCGTCATCACGCAGGACTTCGTGCACGGCGCCGACTACGAGGCGCTGAGCAAGGCCGGGCTGACCTTCAACGGCCTGCTCGGCGACGACGCGCGCGTGCAGCGCGGCGAAGGCGAGCGCGCAGAAGGAACAGAAGGTGGCCGACTTCCGCGCCGCGATGGCCTGGCTGATGGGCCAGGCCGAAAACGTCGTCAGCCGCCAGCGCTACAAGGGCCTGGGCGAGATGAACCCGATGCAGCTGTGGGAAACGACGATGGACCCGGCCGTGCGCCGCCTGCTGCGCGTGCAGATCGACGACGCCATCGAGGCCGACCGCGTGTTCACGATGCTGATGGGCGACGAGGTCGAGCCGCGGCGCGACTTCATCGAGAGCAATGCGTTGCGGGCGGGGAATATCGACGTTTGATGATGATGATGAACCGAGGCACCGCTGCACCAGCAGCGTCGGTTCGTCGAAGCGCTGCAGCGCGGAGCGCGGCAAGGGCACTTGTCATCAAGCGGCATTTGTGAGCCGTGAAGAGGCTGCATGCCACGCCGTCACCCGATCAGCGGCGCCAGCCCTCAGGCTTCAGCAGCGGGCACATCCCCGGCGAGGGATCGGACGGATGACACCGCGCCCCGCAACGCCTCGATCCGGGAATCGAGCTGCTGCGCACGCGCCAGGTCGCCATCGGTCGTGGCGGCTTCCTTCGCGATGAGCAAGAGGGCGCTCTCCTCCTGAAGCGAGCGAATCGCCGACCACAGGGCTTTGTCGGTAGCCTGCGCCTGGGCGCTTTCCAACGTCAGCAGCGTGAACGCATGGCCGGTGTGGCAGCGAAAGCGTCGAGGCTTGGTCTCGGCAATCTGCCACAGCGTTCCCCTGCAGTCGGGACAACTGAATGTGGAGGGACGACCGATCGCCTCGAGGTGTTCCATCGGGTCGCCGAGGCCCAAGAACACGTTGTCCTCGTGAATCATCCGTTCGCGGGTTGGCACGGCGTCAGGACGAGGGGGCGCTTGGCGGATGAGCCGAACAAGAAGCGATGCCATGTCTTCCACTCCCACGCAATGGTCCACCGAGACGCCGTTCAATGCACTTGACGGCATGCTCGGCGCTTCGGCCTCCAGCGGATCCTGCACGATGCAGATCCCGCCGCTTTCCTTGATGGACTGCAAGCCGGCGGTGCCGTCGTTCAACATGCCGGTGAGCACCACGCCGATGATGCCGCTGCCCAAAGTCCGCGCGGCGGAACGAAACAACGGGTCGATGGCGGGTCGGGAGTGGTGCTCCTTGGGCCCCTTGAACAGACGGATCCGTCGCCCGTCGATCAGCATGTGCTGATCAGGCGGTGCGACGAAGATGCAGCCATTCTTCAAAGGCTGTCTGTCGACCGGATGAACGGCACGCAGCGCCCCTGCCGATGACAGGATCCTCGGAAGGATGCTCTTGTATGCGCCGACATGAAGAACGATGCACAGCGGGGCCGCGAAGTCTTTGGGCAAGTTCAGACACAGCCGCTTCAGCGCGTCGATGCCGCCCACCGACGCGCCGATGACCACCACGCGCGAGCTGGGCATCACATCACATCAGGTTGGTGGCCGGGATGAAGCATCGGCAGATGGCTCCTCGAGCCACGAAGCTGAGCTGCTTGTGGCGCTGGCGTCGCAAGCGGGTGCAGGCGCACGCACGGCGAGTCGGCAGCTTCAGAGCCCGGCGCGGTCTTTCCGATCGCGCGGCCTGACGCGTCGGGCGGGCTGTCATGGGCCGCCGCATCGCCGCCGCCGCTGTCGACTCGCGTGCGGTTCGGCGCCCGACCCTGCATCGCGTCGATGCGCAGCGAGGCTTGCGTCATCGTCAACGTGTCATCGAAGGGCTCATGCGCCTGTTCGCACAGCGCCTTCAGGCGAGACCGCTGCGCGCAGTTCATCGGCTCGTCGCCGGTGACCCAGTCGTCCAGATCGGTCACCCTGTCTGCCCGCGCAGCATCGACAGCGGTGTGCTTGTCCGTCATTCGTTTTTCTCCCGTCAGCGGGCGGACGGAAGCAAGCCGTGTTCCTGCCGCCAGGTTTCGATCTGCCGCCCCTTTGGCAACCCGCGGGTGCGGCGGTCAGGTCACCGCTGGACGGGTTTTCGCCTCAAGGGCGGGAGGGCGGCGGGCGGCCCTCCTGCGTGGGTCGATCGGGCTGTGGTGCTGTATCGGACCCGAGCACGGTCTCGCCGATCGCCCGGCCGATCGATTCGAGCGGGTTGTCGTCGGCCGCCGCTTCAACCGACACGCGGCCGGCCGAGGGCTCGTGCCCCGGGCTGCCAGCCTGCGCAGGGGTCTGACCCCGACCGGTGCGCGCCTGCAATTCCTCGATGCGGCTCGAGGCCTGCGCCTTCGTCAAGGTGTCGTCGAACGGCTCATGCGCCTGTTCGCTCAGCGTCTTCAGGTACGACCGCTGTGCACCGGTCATCGCCTCGTCGCCGGTGACCCAGTCTTGCGGATCCTTCTCCATGTTGCTGTGCGCAGACTGGGCCTGCGTGCGCTTGTCGGTCATCACATTCTCCCGATCGGAATGAAACATGCTGTCCAGCAAGCCGCGTTCCTGCTGCCGGGGCGGTCAACCGCGTCTCTCGAGCCGCCGCACAGCGATTGCGGCCAGCCGGCACGGCCTGCCAGACGCATGCGCAGTGACGCGCTTGCCCTTCACGCGTCCTTGGCGCTGCCCGGCTCGGCCATCTTGCGATGCTGCTCGGCCAGCACGCCTGCCGGCAGCACCGCCGCGGCCGCCACCTCCAGCTTGTTCTTCAAGCCGAAGATGACGCTGGCCTCGCGCTTCATCATCGCCTCGAAGCCCACACGCGCGACGTCCGCGGGGTCGTCCTTTTCCTGTCGGCCGACCTTGGTATCGAGCATGTCGGCGCGTTCGAAGAAGCCGGTGTCGGTGGCACCCGGCATCAGGCAGGTGACGCTGACGCCGCTGTCCTTCAGCTCGTTGCGCAGCGCAGCGGCGAACGAATCGACGAAGGCCTTGCTGCCGTTGTAGACGGCCTGGAAGCTGCCCGGCATGAAGCCGGCGATCGAGCCGGTCAGCAAGATGCGGCCCTGCCCGCGCTGGCGCATCTGGCGCCCCACCGCGTGCACCAGTGCCAGCGTGCCGGTGATGTTGGTGTCGACGACGCGCCGCACCGCGTCGAAATCCTGGTCGAGAAACGCATGCCCGAGTCCCTGGCCGGCATTGGCCAGCAGCGCATCCACCGGGCCGTCGCCGATCAGCGCCAGCAGCTTTTCGACGCCGGCGCCGGTGGCCAGATCGGCCTGCACGGCACGCACGTCGACGCCGTGGGCGGCCAGCGCATCGCGCGCCTGTTCGATTGCCGCTTCATCGGCGGCCACGATCAGATCGAAGCCGTGTTCGGCGCACCGGTGCGCCAGTTCCAGCCCGATGCCAGACGAGGCGCCCGTGATCACGGCCAGGCCCGGTGAGGTGCTTGTCATGTGCGTTCTCCCTGATGCCGATGCCGCCACCACGGGCGGCTGGTTCGAAGCGACGCTGCAAGCGGCATTCCTGTCGGCGCCGCACTGGCGCGGCTACTGCTTCGCGTGCACGTAGTGCGCCATGAAACGCCGCCGCTGCCCATCTGCAAACACGATGCCCACCTCGTCGCCGGCGACGCTGTCGACACAGCCTTCGCCGTAGCGCGGCACGTGCACGGGCTGGCCGTGGGCGAACGCCGGTTGCGCCGGCGGCGGCCGTTGTGTCGGCGTGGCTGGTTCGGCTGCGGCGACCACCGTCGGCTGAAGACAGTTGTCGCAGTGGCCGCAGCGCTCGGCGTCGAACAGCCGGGGCTCGTTGAACGATTCGAGCAGCACGCGCCAGCGGCAGAAACCGGTCTGCGCGTAGAACACCATGCGTTCGAGCGCTTCGTGATCGCGCTCGTCGCGCTCGACATGTTGCGACGCGGCGCTCTCGAAGGCCTGCTTCGTGGGCGTGGCCACACCGGTGCGACGCCAGCGCCGTGCCCGGTCGCAGCGCAACAGCCCGGCAGCGCGCAAAACGGCAAGGCTTGCGGCAAGTTTGGGGCGATCGCTTGCGGCCCGGCCTGTCAGCAAGCCGGCCAGCGTGGCCTGCGTGCCAGCCGATTCAGCGCTGGCGACGGCATCGAACGCCGCCGCCAGTGCCGCGGCGTCGGGCCGGCTGCGCGCCAGGAAAAATCGCTGCACCTGCCGGTCCTGGCGCCAGTACAGCAACGCGCAGTCGGCCGCCGCGCCATCGCGCCCGGCGCGTCCGGCCTCCTGGTAGTAGGCCTTCAGGCTGCCCGGAATCTGGTGGTGCACGATGAAGCGGATGTCGGTCCGGTCGATGCCCATGCCGAAGGCGGCGGTCGCCACCATCACCCGGGACTCGCCGGACATGAAACGCTGTTGCTGCACGGCGCGTTCGCGCGCGCCCAGACGACCGTGGTACAGCGATACCGCCTCGCCGGCGCCCTGCAGCCGCTGGTGCAGCGCCACGCAATTCTTGACGGTGGTGGTGTAGACGATGCCGGCGCCCTGCGCGCGCGACAACGCTTCTTGCAGGTGCGCGAATTTTTCTTCCTCGCGTGTGCAGCGCACCACCTGCAGCCGCAGGTTCGGGCGGTACACACCGGTGGCGACCACTTCGAGTGCCGGCCGCCCGAGCTGCCGACGCAGGTCGGCAACGACGTCGTCGGTGGCGGTGGCGGTGAGGGCCAGCACCGGCGGATCACCCAGCTCCTTCAGTGCGCGGCCGAGCTCGAGGTAGGCGGGGCGAAAGTCGTGTCCCCACTGCGAGATGCAATGCGCCTCGTCGATCACGAACAGCGCCACCGGCTGCTGCTGCAGCGTCTGCCGGAAGCCGTCGTCGGCGAGCCTTTCGGGTGTCGCGAACACGATGCGGGTGTCGCCGCGCTGCAGGCGTTGCAGCGCGTCGTGCTGCGCGCGCTGCGGCTGTGCGCTGTTCAGCTGTTCGGCGTCGATGCCGGTGTCGCCGAGCTTGTCGACCTGATCCTTCATCAACGCGATCAGCGGCGAGACGACCACCGTGGTGCCCGGCAGGTGCAGCGCCGGCAGCTGGTAGCACAGCGACTTGCCCGCCCCGGTGGGCATCACCGCCAGCGTGTCGCGGCCTTCGAGCACGCTCGCGATCACCCGCGCCTGGCCTTCGCGCAGCGCATCGAAGCCGAACACCTCGTGCAAGGTGCGCCGCAGCGCGGCCGGCAGGCGGCGGCCGCGCGGCCGAGCAGGCGCCCGCGGTGGGCGGCTCACGGGCGCAACGGTGGCGTCGGCCGTCAACGGCGAATCAACCAAGCGGGCCCGCGTGCGCAGCGCCGGTGCATCGAGCGTGTCGGCGCAACGCTTTCACCGCGGCCGGTCAAACGCCGACCGGCGTGGACGCCATCGTCGGGTGTGCCCGGGACAGATCGTCCGCGCCGCTGCCACCGTTCATGTAGCGCTCGAACTCCTCGCGATAGCGTTGCGTCAGCATGTTGTTCATCTCGGCACTGCAGTCGTTCTTCAGGTCGATGAACCAGGTGTGCTCCTCCTGATAGATGTGCTGCGTCACCGCGCCCTCGATGTGCCCGACCTTGTCGAGGTAGTCCTCGCTGCCCGGGTCCATCGTTTCCAGTGCGGCCATGTTGACCTTGGCCGCGCTTTGCTGGGTGTAGGCAATTTCGGCGTGCACGGTGTGGTCGGTGCGCGACATCGCCGGGTACAGCACCACATCCTCGGCCAGCGAGTGCGCGGTCAGCACCTCGGCCAGTTCCTTCTGCGCCTTGCGCCGCGATTGCGGATCGGCCGCGCCTTTCAACGCGGCAAAGCACGCCTCGATGCGCTCGTGGTGGTCGAGCGCCATCGCCAGCCAATCCGCATTGCCGGCGGCAGCGCGTGCCTTCGTGCGTGCCTCGCGCTTCTTCTCGTCGTCGGCGTCGGGCGTGAGGGCAGCGATGGTTTTGTCCATGATCGACATGTCGAGGCTCCTTTCGTACGAATTTGGGGTGCGGTGCATTGGCAATCGCCGTTCCTGCGACACACGCCGCAACGGTGCGCTGGCCAACGCCGCGGGAACGCCGACTGCTGCGTCCGCCCAGCGCACAACCGTTGCACCACAGGAGCAGCTGATGACCGACCCGACACCCTCCCGTTCCCGCAAGCGGCCGGCCCGTGCCGAGCCTTTGCAACCCGACCGACCGCAGCAGGGCGAGCAGCGCCAGGCCCAGCAGCCCGAAGCTGCCGAAGACGCGTCGAAGCAGCGCCGCCGGCAGGAGCAGACCGCGATCAAGAACGTGCGCGAAGGCTACAAATAGACCGGCACTGCCGGTTGCCGGGTAGGTCAAAGCCGCCGGGAGCGCGACGTTTCAGCGAGGCGCGGCATGGGCGCCCGGCCCGAGCGATGCCGGCACTCGCTCGTTCGCAACCAAGTCGCACCGGCTGTGGCATCAGGGCTGTGCGATGGCCTCGACCTGGATGCGCAGGTCGACCTTCATGTCGAAGCCGTAGTCCTTGCCCGCACCCAGGCCGAAGTCGTCGCGGTTGAAGCTGCCGCTGGCATCGGCGCCGCAGTAGTCGCGCTTGAGCATCGGATGCGCAACGCACTTCAGCGCGTGCACCGTCAGCGTCAGCGGGCGCGTCACGCCGTGCATCGTCAGCTCGCCCACGAGTTGCGTCGGCACGCCGTTGACGGCCGACTGCAGGCTGCCCTTGAAGCGCGCGCGCGGGTGACTTCTTCACGTCGAAGAAGTCCTTGCCGCGCGCCCAGGTGGCCAGCGCATCCATCCCGAAGTCGATGCTGGCCAGCTCGGTCACGATCTCGACGGTTCCGGTGCCGGCGGCCTTGTCGTAGAGCACCTTGCCGCTGCTCTTGTTGAACTTGCCGCGCCACACCGAGATGCCCATGTGGTCGGCCTCGAAGCTGGGGAAGGTGTGGGTCGGGTCGACCATGTAGACGGTGGGTGCCGCGCTGGCGGCTGATGCCAGCAGCAGCAGCGCCATCGCGCTCAGACAGGACTTCATGCGGTTCTCCGGATAGGTGGTGCAGGCACGACGGGCGACGTCATGCCGATTCGACAAGTGTTCGCGAGGGTCCAGCGCGTGCAGCGGCTCGGCTTCGCGGAGCGCGGCCTCACAGCGGCTTGTTCATGAAGCTGATGACCAGCCCCTTGTCGGTCACCGTGATCTTGTCGGGCTGCAGGCCCAGGTCGTCGGCCATGGCGAGATCCTGCGGTCGCAGCCGGTGCAGCACCACTTCGTGCAGTGCCTTTGCGGCCAGCGCGGGGCCGTAGGCATTCAGGAATTCCGAAGCCTGGGGCGACAGCTTCGCCATGTGCAGGTTGCGGAACTTCAATTGATGGGCGCGAATGGTGCGGTCGCTGGGTTCGTAGCGCAGCGCGAAGTCGACATCGAAGGTGCCCGAGAGGCTGCGACCCAGCGCGGGCCCGGCGGCGTCGACAAGCATCTCGGCGCTGACCCGGTCCTGCTCGGGCAACAGCTGCAGGCGCGGTGCCTGCAGGTCGAGGTTCAGCAGCCCGGGCACCGGGTAGCGCAGCGGAAAGCGCTGCGCGACCACCTGCTGCAACTGCTCGGCCGAGACGGTGTAGCGGGGCTGGGCCTGCGCACCGAAGGGCATCGGCAGCAACAGCGCGGCGATGACCAGCGCGCGCCTCACGCCGCCTTGCATCGACGGAGTCGGCCCGACCGTGGCGGGGCGCTGTGCGCTGGTAGCCCGTGCCGGGAGACGAATCATGGTTGTCGTGGTTCTGAAGGGGCCGGCGCCATGTTTCATCCTAGTGCAAGCCCGCTGGCGTGGCACTTTGCCGCCCCATCGCACAATCATCACCATGACACACGGCCTGAGCTCCGCACTGCTGTCCTGGGCGATCACCGCGCTGTCGTTGTGGGCGGCGAGCCACCTCTTTCGTGGCCTGAAGTTCGACAACACCACCGCGCTGGTGGTGTCGGCGCTGTTGCTGGGCCTGGCCAACGCGGTGCTGAAGCCGCTGCTGATCGTGTTCACCTTGCCGCTGACGCTGCTGACCTTCGGGCTGTTCGTGCTGGTCATCAACGCGCTGATGATCCTGCTGGTGGCCAAGCTGGTGAAGGGTTTCCAGGTGTCGAGTTTCTGGACCGCGTTCTTCGCCAGCATCTTCATCTCGATCCTCGGCATCGCGCTCGGCTCCTTCATCGGCGACAGCCCGGAAGCGACGATCCGAACGTCGCCGGGCAGAGGCTGGGTGTGACGCGCAGCGGCGTCGCCAGCGGGACGGCGTGCACGGCGCAGGCGAAGTAAAACAGCGCGATGGAATTCGATGATGTGGTGCAGGGCCGCCGGAGCATCCGCGGCTATCTGAACAAGCCGGTGCCGAAGGCGCTGATTCGCGAAGTGCTCGAGCTGGCGCTGCGCGCGCCGACCTCGCTGAACACGCAGCCGTGGAATTTCCACGTTGTCGCCGGCGCGGTGCTCGACCGCATCCGCCAGGGCAACGTCGAGCGCAACCTGGCCGGCGTGCCGCACTCGCGCGAGTTCCGCATGGGCCCGGGCTATGAAGGCCTGCACCGCGAGCGGCAGATCGGCATTGCCAAGCAGCTCTTCGCCGCGATGGGCATCGAACGCGACAACAAGGAAAAGCGGCAGGATTGGGTGCTGCGGGGTTTCGCCAGTTCGATGCGCCGGTGTCGATCGTCGTCACCTACGACCGCTCGATCCACGGCAGCGACATCGCGCCCTTCGACTGCGGCGGTGTCGTCAACTGCCTCGTCAATGCCGCCTGGTCGCGCGGGCTGGGCTGCGTCATCAACAGCCAGGGCATCATGCAGTCGCCGGTGGTGCGCGCCGAAGCGGGCATCCCCGACGACCAGGTGATCCAGACCTGCGTCGCCATGGGCTGGCCCGACGAGACCTTCCCCGCCAACGCGGTCGTCTCGCAGCGCAAATCGGTCGACGAAGCCGCGGTGTTCGTGGGCTTCGATGACTGAAGGGCGTTCCGCCCCGCCCCCCACCGAGCCCCCGGTCGACGCCGCTGCACCACCCCCGGCGCTGCCGCGCGGTGCGATCACCTGCCTGTCGCTGGCGGCCTTCGGCAGCGGGCTGTCGCTGCGCATCAACGATGCGCTGCTGCCCAAGCTGGCCGCGGATTTCGCCGTCACGCTCGGCCAGGCGGCGCAGGTGGTCAGCGCCTTCGCCATCGCCTACGGCGTGGCGCAGCTGTTGTTCGGGCCGCTGGGCGATCGTTACGGCAAGTACCGCGTGGTGGCCTGGGCCACGCTGGCCTGCGCTGTGTCGGCGCTGCTGTGCGCGCTGGCGCCCGGCTTCGTCACGCTGCGCGCGGCGCGGGTGCTGGCCGGCATCAGCGCGGCGGCGATCATTCCGCTGGCGATGGCCTGGATCGGCGATGTGGTGCCCTACGCCGAGCGCCAGCCGGTGATCGCGCGCTTTCTGATCGGCCAGATCGCCGGGCTCTCGCTCGGTGTCGGCCTGGGCGGATTCGCGGCCGACTTCCTGACCTGGCGCGTGCCCTACGTGGTGATCGCGCTGCTGTTCGCCGCGGTCTGCGCGGCGCTGTTCATGCTGCACCGGCGGCTGCCGGCGCAGGCGCGCAGCACCCGGGCGCGGGATGCCGCGCCGGTTCGGCGGGCGGCGGCCGAATTCAGCGCCGTGCTCGCCGACCCCTGGGCCCGCACGCTGCTCGGGCTGGTGTTCCTGGAAGGCCTGTTCCTGTACGGGCCGTTCGCCTTCATCGCCGCGCACATGCACCGGGTGTTCGGCCTGTCGTTGACGGCGTCGGGCTCGGTGCTGATGTTGTTCGGTGCCGGCGGGCTGGTGTTTGCACTGGCATCGCGTGCCTTGGTGGGCAGATTGGGGGAGCGCGGGCTGGCGCTGTGGGGCGGCGTGGTGCTGGTCGTGGCCTACCTGGCCGTCGGCCTGGCGCCCAGCTGGCAATGGCCGCTGGCCGGCTGCTTCCTGGCCGGCGTGGGCTTTTACATGGTGCACAACACGCTGCAGGTCAACGCGACGCAGATGCAGCCCGAGCGCCGCGGCGCTGCCGTGTCGGCGTTCGCGGCCAGCTTCTTTCTCGGCCAGTCGGTCGGCGTCACGCTGGCGGGCTGGTGGGTCGAGGCCTTCGCCACCCGCGGTCTGCTGGTCTGCGGCGCGCTGGGGCTGCTCGGTGTGGCGTGGCTGTTTGCGTTGCGGTTGGGGCAGCACCAAGCGCCGGCCGAGCCTTGAACGCCGGATCGCGGCCGGGTTCGTCGGCGCCCGCTCGTCGATCGGACCAGAATGCACCATCGCCAGCAGGAGGCAGCCGATGCCAATGCCGAAACTCTGGGCCGGAGCCAGCGGCTACGCGTACAAGGAATGGAAGGGCAGCTTCTATCCGGACAGAATCAAGCCCGAGGAGATGCTCGCCTGGTACGCCGAACGGCTGCCGGCGGTCGAGATCAACAACACCTTCTATCGGATGCCGAAGGCGGCGGTGCTCGAGCACTGGGCGGCGGTCACGCCGGTCGACTTCCGCTTCGCGATCAAGGCCTCGCGGCGCATCACGCACGATGGCCGGCTTGAAGGCCGACAGGGTCGCCGACTCGGTGGCCTACCTGTACGGCCAGCTCGCCACGCTCGGTGTCAAGCGCGGGCCGGTGTTGTTCCAGTTGCCGCCGAACCTGAAGAAGGATCTGCCGCGGCTCATCGATTTCCTGGCGCTGCTGCCCGCCGGCCACGGCGCCACCTTCGAGTTCCGCCACGACAGCTGGTTCGACGACGAGGTCTGTGCGGCGCTGCAAGGCGCCGGCGCCGCGCTATGCCTGTCGGAACGCGAAGATGCCACGCCGCCGCCGTTGTTCGAGACGGCCTCGTGGGGCTATCTGCGGCTGCGCCTGGAGCAGTACTCGCACGCCGACCTGGCGACGTGGGCCGAACGGCTTGCCGCCACCGGCTGGCAGGAGGTTCACGCCTATTTCATGCACGAGCCCACCGCGCCCGGCTACGCCGCCACGCTGCTCGAGTTGGCCGCTGCCGGCGCTGGTTATCCTGCGTCTCCAACCGATCGCCCGAGGAGCAATTGAATGAAGTGTGTGCTGGTGGGATCGCGCTACTTCGGCGCGACCGTGCTCGAAGCCTTGCGCAAGGAAGGCCTTGCCGAGTTCACATGCGTCGTCGCCCCGGCGGCGGATGACCGTCTGGCGCTGGCGGCGCAGGCCGCGGGGCTGGCCGTGCACGTGCTCGCCAACCCGAAGGTGGTGCCCGGCGAGGCGATTCCGCACGGCACCGAGTTGATCATCGCCGCGCACACCCACGCGCGCGTCAGCAACGAGGCGCTGGCGCGTTCGCGCCTGGGCGGCGTGGGTTATCACCCGTCGCTGCTGCCCCGGCACCGCGGCATCGCGGCGGTGGAGTGGACGATTCTGGAAGGCGACGCGGTCGCCGGCGGTTCGGTCTATCACCTCGCCGACGGCTGGGATGCCGGTGCCATCGCCGCGCAGGACTGGTGCTTCGTCGCCAAGGGCGAGACGGCGCGCGAGCTGTGGGAGCGCGCGCTGGCGCCGATGGGCCTGGCACTGCTGGCGCAGGTGGTGCGCCACGCGCACGCGCACGGCGAGCTGCCGGCGCACCAGCAGGATCCGCGCTTCGCCACCCGCGCGCCGATGATCCGCCGCGCGGTGGTGCGCAGCGAACAGGCGCCGGCCGCCAGCACGGCGCTGGTCGTCACCGTCATCGGGCCCGATCGCCCGGGCATCGTGCGCGCGCTGGCCGAACGCGCGCACCGCTTCGGCGCCAGTTGGTCGGCCAGCCGGCTGGCCCGGCTGGGCAACGAATTCGCCGGCATGGTGCAGTTCGACGTGCCGCCCGAAAACGCCGATGCGCTGGCCGACGCGCTGCGCGCGCTGGCCTCGTCCGGCCTGCAGCTGGTGGTGGCCCAGAGCGCCGGTGGCGGCGCGGCGGCCGGGCTGCGCGGGCTCGATCTGGAGTTGATCGGCGAGGACCGGCTCGGCATCGTCAGCAAGCTGACCCACATCCTCGCCGAGCAGGGCATCAGCATCGAGCAGATCCACACCGAGGTGGTCGACACCAAGTCGGGCGGCGCCGCGTCGTTCAAGGTGGTGGCGCACCTGCTGGCGCCGCAGTCGCTGTCGGCCGACGCGGTGCGCGACAAGCTCGGTGCGCTGGCCAACGAGATGACCCTGGACCTTGCGCTGGGAGAACGCGCCGACGGCTGAACGGCCGGCGCCGCGGCAACGCGCGCCGATCAGTAGTGGATGCTGCGCAACGCGCCGCCGCCGGCGGCGATGGCATCGCCGTTGATCGCGCGCGATTTCGGCGAACACAGAAAGGCCACCACAGCCGCCACCTCGTCGGCATCGACCAGGTGCTGGATCGAATTGCCGGCGGCCATCTGCGCTTCCACTTCGGCCGCCGGCACGCCCTGCGCCGCGGCGCGAGCGGCCACCAGCGGGGCGGTGCGTTCGGTGCGTGTGAGCCCGGGGTGAACCACGGTGACGTTGATGCCCGCCGGGCCCAGCTCGTCGGCCAAGTTCTTCGTCAGCGCCGCCACCGCGATGTTGCGCATGCTGCCCACCGCGCTGCCGGTCTGGCGCGCGGCCAGGCCGCTGATGTTGACGATGCGCCCCCAACCGGCGGCGCGCATGCCCGGCACCACTTCTCGCGCGCAGCGGATGTAGCCCATCACCTTGGTGTCCATCTCGGCATGGAAATATTCGGCCGTGATCTCGCCCAGCTTCGGCGGGCCGGCAAAACCGGCCGGTTCCGCGGCGGCGTTGACCAGGATGTCGATCGGGCCGCCCAGCTGCGCCACGGCGGCGGCCACCGCATCGCGTACTGCGCCATCGTCGGTGGTATCGCCGCGCACGCCGACCACCGTGGCGCCGGTGGCGGCGCTCAGCTCGCGTGCGGCGGCCTGCAGCGCCACCGCATCGCGTGCCAGCAGCGCGACGTCGGCGCCTTCAGCGGCCAGTGCGCGGGCGATGGCCTTGCCGATGCCGCGGCTGCCGCCGGTGACGAGCGCGCGTTTGTGCTTCAGTTCGAGATCCATGAATGTGTTGTCGCGGCGGGTGGGCTGTGGGCTTGCGCTGCGCTCAGAGCAGGGCCTGCTCGATCTCGGAGAAGGTGTGTGCGATCGGCGTGATGACGATCGCGCTGCCCAGCTGCCGCTCGATCTGCGAGCGCGAGATCACGCCGCGGATGCGCGTCGGCGTGCGTGCGCCGGCCCGCTCCACCACCAGCAGGTGATTGCGGCCGAACTTCTTCAGCGTGGCCACCGCCTGCCCGACGCTGGCGGTGCCCAGGCGGGCGAAGTCGATCGCATGCAGCAGCCCGCGCGGCGTCATCACGTCGGCGACACACAGCTCGTCGTGGTGCACGCCGCGCTGCTGCACGATGCGCATCGGCTTCTCGCCGAGCAGATCGGTGCTGGTGATGAGCCCGTCGATCGACGCGCTGCCGCTGACGACGAACAGCATGCGCACGCCCTGGAAGATCATCGTCTGCTCGGCCTCGTGCAGGCTGGCATCGGGGCGGGTGGTGACGGCCCGGACCTTGCTCAGGTCGGTCATCACGTCGCTGGCCGGTGATTCAAGCGTGACCGCCGTGCTGTGCCACGGACTGGCCTGCGCCAAGGCAATGCCTGGCGCGAGCGCCTGGGTGGGCAAGGTGGTGTGCGGGTTCATGCGCAACTCCTCGTCGCTCGTGGCGACATCTGTGTCACCAGCCTACGCCGGAACGATCGGCCTGCCAAGGCGGGCCATGCGCAGCGCGCGCAGCACCCGCAACAGGGCGCGCCAGGCTGGCGGCCTGCGCCTGCCTTCTGCCGGATCAGATACCCTGGGCTCGTAATCGGTATTTGACTTCGAATCTCGGTTTTGTTACAATACTCGAATGCGAAATGAAAAACTAGATACTACATTCCATACTAACCTCGAAGAACTGGCAAATACCGCTGCGGGATTTTCTGCCAGCGAGGTGACGGGTTTCTCGCCCGAGCAAGTGCGCCGCGCCGCCGAAGCGATGGTGAAGGTCGGCCGCCTGGTGCGCAGCAAGGTCAGCCCGCGCCGCGTGCGTTATTTCAGCAGCGAGAAGTTGGCGCATGCTTACAAAACTGGGCATTGCCCCAGCGACAAGACGACTGGCGGTCATCGGGCCGCGCAGCCGCGCGTCGTGGGCGCCGGAGCAGCCCGGCGTGATCACCTCGCGCACCAAGATCACCGTCGCTCCGCCGCTGCCGCGGCGCACGTTCCGCACCAATACCTATACTCAGTTCTGAGTCCGGTGTCCGGCAGGCGGGAATGACTGCGGCACGGGAGCAGCCGATCAGGGTGCAGGATCGTGAGCGACGATGCGGCGCGCCACGCGACCCACGCTCAGGCCTTGCACCAATATCGAAAATACCACCACACAATAGGTGATCGACAGCATCAGGCTGCGTTCGGGCCCGGCCGGTAACGACAGCACGAGCGCGACCGAAATGCCGCCCCGCAGGCCGCCCCAGGTGAGCAGTTTCCAGGCCCCGTCCGGCAGCCGCATCACGCGGCGCAGCAGGTGAGTGGGCGCGCCGACGGTGAGCGCCCGCGCCAGCAGGGTGACCGTCACGGCCAGCACTGCCGCGGCGATGACGCCCGGTGAAAACGGCACCAGCAGCACCTCCATGCCGATGAGCACGAACAGCACCGCGTTCAGGATCTCGTCGATCAGTTCCCAGAACATGTCCACGTAGCGCCGCGTGGTGTCCGACATCGCGTGGCGCGCGACCGGGGTTGCCGATCATCAGGCCGACCACCACCATCGCCAGCGGGCCCGACAGATGCAGGTGGCGCGCCAGCGCATAGCCGCCGATCACCGCCGCCAAGGTCAGCAGCACCTCGACCTGGTAGTTGTCGATGCTTTTCAGCAAGCGGTAGGTGACGGTAGCCCAGCACCAGCCCGAACAGCACGCCGCCGCCGGCCTCGTGCAGCAGCAGCAGGCCGCCTTCGTCCCAGGTGGGTGTCGAGCCGCTGGCCAGCACGCCGAGCAGCAGCGTGAACAGCACCACGCCGACGCCGTCGTTGAACAGCGACTCGCCGGCGATGACCAGTTCGAGCCGCTTCGGCGCGCCGGCCGACTTGAGGATGCCCATCACCGCGATCGGGTCGGTCGGCGAGATCAGCGCGCCGAACAGCAGGCAGTACACCAGCGGCAGTTCGAGGCCGACCCATGGCAGCGCCACGAACATGCCGTAGCCGACGGCCGCGGTCGACAGCACGGTGCCGAACACCGCCAGCGCGCCCACCGTCCAGCGCTGTTCGCGCAGATCACGCAGGTCGACGTGCAGCGCGCCGGCGAACAGCAGCAGCGACAGCATGCCCTGCATCAGCACCTCGCTGAAGTCGATCGAGCGCAGCAGCGATTCCTCGTAGCGACGCGGCAGCGCGCTGATGCCGAAGGCATCGAGCGCGACGATGGCCAGCGAGCAGCACAGGGCGATGACCATCACGCCGATCGTCGTCGGCAGCCCGACGAAGCGGTGGTTGACGTAGGCCAGCAGCGCGGTGACGACCAGGCAGATGGCGGCGATGTCGAGCATGGCCGCCAGTATCCGGGCAACACCGCGTCAGGGTGACGGCGGTGCCGCCTTCGCCGGGTAGCTGGCGCCGAGCCCGGCGCGCGCATCGGCCTGGATGCCGTACTGCGGGATCGGGTAGCGCAGGCCGTTGCCGGCCAGCGCCTGCATGCCGGCGATGGCCTTCGGCAGATCGGCCGGCGGCAGCGCCATCAGCAGCTCGTCGTCGAGCACGCCGCCGTAGCGCCGCTCGGCAAAACACGGGATCGACAGGCTGGCCTGCCCGGTGGCCAGCGCGCGGCCCCACGAATCGGCACACGACGATTCGCCGACCACGCTCCAGTCGAAGCGCTGGTAGCCCGACCACTGCAGCCCGTTGATGAGCAGGATCATCTGCCCCGGCGTGGCATAGATCAGGCAGATGTCGGGCGGGTCGAGCCGGTCGCTGGCCAGCGGCGACACCGCCAGCGCGCGGTAGCGGCCGTGCGGCACCACGCTCATCGCGCGCTGGTGCGCGGCCGAATCCTCGACCGTCGCGAACCACACGCCCGCCATCGCCTTGCCGGACAGCCAGTCCTCGTCCTGCGGGTGCAGCCCGATGACCGCGCCGCACTGCGCGCCGACCAGGTCCTCGCGGGTGATGCCGACGGTGAAGCCCAGCCGCGCGGCCTGCGCGACGATCTGGTCGGTGGTGTGGATCGCCTTCGGCCGACGAATCTTCGGCACCGCTTCCATGTCCTCGACGCGTTCGAACAGCTTCATGCCGATCGGCGTGGTCTTCAGCCGCAGCAGCCGGTTCAGCTCATCGACGAGTGCGGGCCAGTCGAATGGGGCGGATGCGGTCATGGCTGGCTCCGAAGGACAGGGCAGGTGGGCGGGCCACTATGCCGCATGCCTGTAGGCTGTGGGGTCGAGCGGAGGAACAAGACATGACATGCAGGCATCGCATCGCGCTGGCCGCCGGGCTGCTGGGCGCCTTGATGGCCACCATCCCGGCGCAGGCGCAGCGCATCGGCGAGGTGGACACGGTGTTCAAGTTCATCGGCCCCGATCACAAGATCATCGTCGACGCCTACGACGACCCGAAGGTGGCGGGCGTGACCTGCTACGTCTCGCGCGCCAAGACCGGCGGCATCAAGGGCGGGCTGGGCCTGGCCGAGGACACCGCCGATGCCTCGATCGCCTGCCGGCGCACCGGCCCGATCACGATCGCCGCGCCGCTGCCGCGCCAGGAGGACATGTTCACCGAACGCATCTCGCTGGTGTTCAAGAAGCTGCGCGTGGTGCGCATGGTCGATGCCAAGCGCAACGTGCTGGTCTACCTGACCTACTCCGACCGCGTCATCGAAGGCTCGCCGAAGAACAGCGTGAGCGTGGTGCCGGTGGATTCGCCGACGCCGATTCCGCTGAAGTAAGCGCCGCCGGCGTGCGCGCGCCGGCGGTGTTTTGCCGCACTCCGGGGCGTCTTTCTCCGCCGATCGGGCCGGGCGCATCGGCGGCAAGCTGCATGCTGTGTCCACGCCGCGCACCGATGCGGCGTTGTCACCGGGGTGCCACGAAGGCGCCGCAACATCCACCGCGCAACCGAATACCTGCCCGATGCACGACCCCAGCCCCCGCCGCCTGAGCAGCGGCATCCTCGTCATCAACGAGCATGCCGAGCTGCTGCTGTGCCATGTCACCGGCCAGGACCACTGGGACCTGCCCAAGGGCGGCATGCATGACGACGAGACGCCGCGCCAGGCCGCGCTGCGCGAAACGCGGGAAGAAACCGGACTGAGCATCGACGCCGCCGACCTCGTCGAACTCGGGCGCTTCACCTACCGCGCGAAGAAGGACCTGCACCTGTTCGCGGTGCTGATGCCACGCTTCGATGTCGGCCAGTTGCACTGCGACAGCCACTTCTCGCAGTGGGCGACCGGACGCCGCTTGCCCGAGATGGATGACTACCGGTGGGTGGAATTCGAGCGCGTGCCGCAGATGACGACGCCGAAGATGGCGGCGGTGCTGGCCGGGCTCATCAGCCTGGCCGACGTGTTCGGCACGCTGCAGCAGCACCAGCCGGCGCTGGCCGGCGCTTAGCCCTCAGGTCACGGTGGCGGCGCCGTGACGCGCCAACAGCGCCTCGCGCCGCGACGGATCGACATTGACACGGCCGAAGTCGCCGCGCACATGCGGCAGCGCCAGCAGCCGCGGATCCATCACCTTGAACCACAGCGCCGGCACATAGGCCAGCGGGAACATGCCGAAGTAGCCGCTGGGCAGCTGCGGCAGATCGGGAAAGTGGCGCAGCGACTGGTAGCGCCGCGACGCGTTGGCGTGGTGGTCGGAATGGCGTTCGAGCTGGAACAGCACCAGGTTGCTGTAGGTGTGGTTGGCGTTCCATGAGTGGTGCGGCTGGCAGCGCTCGTAGCCGCCGCCGGGCAGCCGCTGGCGCAGCAGGCCGTAATGCTCGACATAGTTGGCGCTGGTCAACTGCCACCAGGCCACCAGGTTGTGGATCAGCCAGGAAGGCCACCATCGGCCAGCCGAAGAAGGCGATCAAGGTGCCTTGCAACACGGCCGTGATGGCATACGACTGCAGCAACTCGTTGTGCAGGCACCGAAGGGCGCACGCCCCTGGCGGCGCAGACGTTCGGCCTCCAGCGTCCAGGCGCGGTGCATGCCGCCGGGCAGCTCGCGCAGCGCGAAGCGGTAGATGCTTTCACCCATGCGTGCGCTGGCGTGGTCTTCGGGCGTGGCCGCGAAGCGGTGGTGGCCGCGGTTGTGCTCGATGCGAAAGTGACCGTAGGCCGGCACCGCCAGCACCAGCTTGGCCAGCCACTGCTCGAGCACGCTGTGTTTGTGCCCCAGCTCGTGGCCGGTGTTGATGCCCAGGCCCGAGGTGGTGCCGGCGACATAGGCGAGCACGAAGAACGCCCACAGCGGCATCGGCTGCGTGCCGGCCCACACCGCACAGCCGATGAGCGCGACGAAGTGCAGCGGCACCACCGCGTAGGTCAGCCAGCGGTAGTAGCGGTCGGCCTCGAGCTGCGGCACCACCGCTTCAGGCGGGTTGTTGCGGTCCTCGCCGAGCAGTGCATCGAGCAGCGGCGCGCCCAGGTAGCCGATGACCAGCGGCAACACCAGCCACGCCGGCTGGCCGCTGAGGGCATGGCCCAGGATGCCGGTGAAAGGCACCAGCGGATACAGCACCGACAGCGCCCACAGCCAGCGTTTGCGGTCGCGGAAGCTGACGCTGCCGAGAGCCGGATCGTGCGCGGTGTAGGTCGGGTTGAGCATGGGCGTGGCGCCGACGTTCGATTGTGCCGACACACGCGGCCCCGGCCCACGCCGGCCGCTGCCGAGATCCTGCCGACGCTGTGCGCGTGGTGAGTCTGGCAACATCCCCGCCATGTCGGAATCCCCTCCTGCAACGGCGGCCGTCGAGCGCTTCTTTGCCCTGTGCGAAACGAGCCTGCAGCAGCAGCGCTTCGACCGGCTGGTGATGGCCGGCTACCGCGGGGCCGAGCCGGACCTGCAGCGGCTCAGCGTGCGCGGCATCACGCTGCGCGGCGAAGCGCAGCTGCAGTTTGTCTTCAGCCACACGCAGCGTGACATCACCCACAACTGGCCGCTGGCCGAGGGCCTGGCGCAGCTGCGCGGGCTGGTCGGCAGCGAGTTCGCCAACGCCCATCTGCACACGCTCGACGGCGAGTGGCAGCTGGCGCGCAGCCGCAAGGGCCGCTTCAGCCTGCGCAGCGCGGCGCGGCAGAGCGCGGCCGGCGAGGCACCGCCGATGGCGCACAACCGCACCAAGCACCGCCTGCTGAGCCTGGAGCGGCCGTTCCTGCAGGCGCTGGGTGTCACCGACGCCGACCATCGCCTGGTGCCGGCGATGGCACGCAAGTGGAAGCAGATCAACAAGTTCCTGGAAGTCTTCGACGGCGCGCTGGCGGCCGTGGCCGGGCCTTCGCTGACACCGGCGCTGCGCGTGCTCGACTACGGCTCGGGCAAGGGCTACCTGAGCTTCGCATTGCACGAGCACCTGCGCCATGCGCACGGCCTGGCGGCGCAGGTCACCGGCATCGAGCTGCGCCAGGACATGGTGCAGCTGTGCAACGGCATCGTGCAGCGGCTGGGTCTCGAAGGGCTGCATTTCGAGCAGGGCGATGTCGCCTCGTTCGACGCCGGCCGCATGGACGTGATGATCGCGCTGCACGCCTGCGACACCGCCACCGACCACGCCATCCACCGCGGCATTCGCGGCGGCGCGCAGATCATCCTGTGCGCGCCGTGCTGCCACAAGCAGCTGCGCCCGCAACTGCTGATCCCGCAGCCGATGCGCCCGATGCTGCAACACGGCGTGCACCTGGGCCAGCAGGCCGACATGCTGACCGACGCGCTGCGCGCGATGCTGCTCGACGCCTGCGGCTACAGCACGCAGGTGTTCGAGTTCGTGTCGCTGGAGCACACCGCGAAGAACAAGATGATCCTGGCCACGCGGCGCCGGCAGCCCACCGATGCGCAGCCGATGCTGGCGCAGGTGGAGGAGCTGAAGGCCTTCTACGGCATTCGCGACCAGTGCCTGCAGACGCTGCTGAAGGCCGACGCGGTGGTGTAGCGTTGCGGCACGACCATTCCAGACAACGAGGAGACAGCGGACCATGAAACTGCTCATCACCGGCGGCGGCGGCTTTGTCGGCGCGCGCCTGGCGCGCACCCTGCTCGCGCGCGGCCAGCTCGGCGGCCAGCCGATCGACACGCTGGTGCTCACCGACCAGGTGCCGCCGCCGGCCGACCTGCTGGCCGACAAGCGGGTGCGCGCCAGCACGGGTGCGCTGCTGCAGCAGATCGGCCAGCTCGCCGACGAACCCTTCGACGGCGTGTTCCACCTGGCTTCGGCCGTGTCGGGCGAATGCGAGGACGATTTCGACCTCGGCATGCGCTCCAACCTGGACAGCACCCGCGCGCTGCTCGATGCGCTGCGCGCGCGCCAGCAGGCCACCGGCCAGGTCACCCGGCTGGTGTTCTCCAGCTCGGTGGCGGTGTTCGGCCCCGATGCCGCGGTGCCGCTGCCGGGCATCGTCGGCGATGACACGCTGCCCGCGCCGCAAACCTCGTACGGCGCGCAAAAGCTGATCTGCGAACACCTGGTCGCCGATTACACGCGCAAGGGTTTCATCGATGGCCGCGCCGCGCGGCTGATGACGGTGACGGTGCGCCCGGGCCGCCCCAACGGCGCCGCCTCGTCGTTCTTCAGCGGCATCATCCGCGAACCGCTGGCCGGCACCGACACCACCTGCCCGGTCGGTGCCGAGGTCAGCCACCCGATGTCGTCGCCGTCGAACGCGGTCGCCGGGCTGATCGCGGTCTACGAGGCCAGCCGCGAGGCCTTCCAGGGCCGCCTGGCGCTGAACCTGCCGGCGCTGAACATGCGTGTGGGCGACATGCTCGACGCACTCGAACAGGTGGCCGGCCCGAAAGTGCGCGCGCGGGTGCGCTTCGAGCGCGACGCGCGCATCGCCGGCATCGTCGCCAACTGGCCCACCGGCGCCAGTGCCGCGCGCGCCGAACGCCTGGGCCTCAAACCCGACGCCAGCTTCGCCGACATCATTCGCCAGTACATCGACGATTGCCGCAAGCGGCCGGACGCCGACATCACCCTGAAAGGCCTGAACGCATGAACCAGATCGACCTGAAGGGCCGCGTCGCGGTCATCACCGGCGGTGCCCAGGGCATCGGCTACGCCGCGGCGCAGCGCCTGCTGCAGTCGGGTGCCGCGGTGGCGCTGTGGGACATCGACGAGGCGCGCCTGGCCAGCGCCAGCGAAACCCTGTCCACGCTCGGCAAGGTGAGTACCCACTGCGTCGAATTGACCCAGGAAGATGCGGTCGTCGGAGCCACACAGGCCACGCTGTCCGCGCACCGCCAGATCGACATCCTGCTCAACAACGCCGGCATCACCGGGGGCAACGGCGTCACCTGGGAGCTCGATCCGGCGATGTGGCGCCGCGTCATCGAGGTCAACCTGATCGGCCCGTACCTGACCTGCCGCGCGGTGGTGCCGCACATGATCGGCCGCGGTTACGGCCGCATCGTCAACATCGCCTCGGTGGCGGGCAAGGAAGGCAACCCCAACGCCTCGCACTACAGCGCATCGAAGGCGGCGCTGATCGCGCTGACCAAGTCGCTGGGCAAGGAGCTGGCGAACAAGGGGGTGCTGGTGAACGCCATCACGCCGGCGGCGGCGAAGACGGCGATGTTCGACACGATGGCGCAGTCGCACATCGACTTCATGCTGTCGAAGATCCCGATGGCGCGCTTCCTCGAAGTGGGTGAAGCGGCGGCGATGATCGCCTGGCTGGCCTCGGAGGACTGCTCGTTCAGCACCGGCGCGGTGTTCGACCTGTCGGGCGGGCGCGCAACGTACTGAGCCTGTGTTCAGGGCCGGGCGGTGCGCAGCCCGGCCTGGCAGTGGCGCCAGTCGTCAAGCCGCCGCTTGATGAGCACGAAGTCTCGAATCGGGAATACCCTCGCCGATCGCTGACTAAAACAATCGTTTGATTTCTTGATACAGTGCGCGCCGATGAACGAAGCGGCGCTCACCACCCAACCCGATGTCGGCGTGCGCGTCGCCGACGAGGCGCCGCGCCAGCGGCTGCTGCACAGTGCCCTGCGGCTGTTCGCCACCCAGGGTTACACCAAGACCTCGACGCGGGAACTGGCCGAGGCGGCTGCCGTCAATGTCGCGGCGATCAGCTATTACTTCGGCGACAAGGCCGGCCTCTATCGGGCCGCGTTCTGCGAGCCGCACGGCGGCCTGCATGACGACCTGGCGCGCATCGGCGAGCCTGGCATGTCGCTGCAGCAGGCGCTGGTCGCCCTGTATGCGGGGTTCCTGGCGCCGCTGAGGCGGGGCGACGAGGCGCGGCTGTGCATGAAGCTGCACTTTCGCGAGATGCTCGAGCCCACCGGGTTGTGGGAAGAGGAAATCAGCCACGGCATCAAACCGGTGCACGAGGCGCTGCTGGCGCTGCTGGTGCGTCATTTCGGCCTGCAGGCCGCCGACGACGAACTGAAGCGCCTGTCGGTGTGCCTGTGCGGGCTTGGCGTGCACCTGCATGTCGGCCACGATGTCATCAATGTGCTGGCACCGACCTTGAACGGCGGTGCGGATGCACTCGACCGCTGGTCCGAGCGGCTGGTGATGTATGCGCAGGCCATGATCGATGTCGAGATGCAGCGCCGTCGGGTGTTGCCTGGCACGGCGCCGACCCGCAGCGAACCCGCAAAAACGAAAGGCAGGGCCCCATGATGCGCCTTCGACATCGCCCGCGCGCCAACGTCGGCAGCGCCGCGCTGGTGTTGCTGCTCGGCGGCTGCAGCGCGTTTGCGCCGCCGGTGCAGATGCCGCCGCGCGAGTTGCCGCCGGCGCAGGCGCCGGCCGTGTGGCATGCACCGATGCCGGTACTGCCGGTGGCCGCCGCGCCCGCGCCCGGGCTTGCCCCCCAGGCCCAGCTGCGGCTGTGGTGGCAGCAGTTCAACGACCCGGTGCTGCTGGCGCTGATCGATTCGGCCCAGGCGGCCAGCCCGACCATCGCCGCCGCCGCCTCGCGCATCGAGCAGGCGCGGGCCACGCGCGTGGCCACCGGCGCGGCGTTGCTGCCCGGTGTGGCTGCCGACGCGCGCGCGGTCACCGGCCGCAGCGACCTGAGTTTGCCGGTGGCCACGTTGGCCAGCGCCAGCCTGCAGGCCAGCTGGGAACTCGACCTGTTCGGCGCCAACGCGGCGGCGCGTGACGCGGCGCAGGCGCGCTTCGAGGGTTCGCAGGCCGGCTGGCACGATGCGCGCATCTCGGTGGCGGCCGAAACCGCCGCCACCTACAACGCGCTGCGCGGCTGCGAGGCGCTGGTCGTGCAGACCGAAGCCGACGTGCGCTCGCGCAACGACACCGCGCGCGCCACCGAGCTGGCGGCGCGCTCCGGGCTGGTGGCGCCGGCCAGTGCCGCGCTGGCCCGCGCCAGTGCCGCGCAGGGCCGCAACCTGCTCAGCGCCCAGCGCGCGCAGTGCGAGCTGCTGCTCAAGTCGCTGGTGGCGCTGACGGCCAGCGACGAGCCGCTGCTGCGCCAGCAGCTGGCCAGCGGCACCGCGCGGCTGCCCGAGCCGGCAACCATCGCCGTCGAGCAGGTGCCGGCGGTGGCGCTGATGCAGCGCCCCGATGTGCTGAATGCCGAAAGCCAGGTGCTGGCCGCCGCCGAAGACACCACCCAGAGCCAGGCGCTGCGCTACCCGCGAGTGGGCATCGCCGGCGCGGTCGGCCCGGCGCTGCTGCGCATCCAGAACACCTCGATCAGCGGCAACCTGTGGACCATCGGCCCGGTGCAGGTGTCGATGCCGATCTTCGACGGCGGTGCGCTGAAGGCGAACGTGGTGGCCGCGCGCGCGCGCTACGACGAAGCGGTGTCGGTCTATCGCGGCGCGGTGCGCGGCGCGGTGCGCGAGGTCGAGACCGCGCTGGTGCGGCTCGATTCGATCGCCCGCCGCAGCGAGGACGCGGCACTCGCCGCCGAAGGCTTCGATGTCTCGCTGCGCGCCGCCGATGCGCGCTTTCGCGGCGGCCTGGGCAGCCTGTTCGACCTCGAAGAAGCGCGGCGCAGCGCGCTGGTGGCCAACAGCGCGCTCGTCGAGCTGCAGCGCGACCGCGTGGCCGCCTGGATCAGACCTGTACCGCGCGCTCGGCGGCGGCTGGTCGGCCAGCGACCTGCAGATCGGTGGCGACACCCCGCCCGCCGCCACGGCCGCCGCGCGGCCGCCGGCCTCCTGAATCGATTGCGAGAGTGACCATGCAAACCCATCGTTCGACCCCTTCGATCCCGTCTGCCAAAGCGCGGCGCGTGCCGCCGCTGCGGCGTCATCTGCCATTGGCGGTGGGGCTGCTGCTCGGCGCATCGCTGTGCGTGGCGGTGCTGGCCGCGCACAGCGCGCGCGCCGCCGACGACAAGGTCGCGCCGGCCGCTGCGGCGCGCCCGGCGCTGACGGTCACGGTCACGCAGCCGAAGAGCAGCCACGCTGGCCGACGACGATCGCCGCCAACGGCAACATCGCGCCCTGGCAGGAGGCCAGCATCGGCACCGAGGCCAACGGCCTGCGCCTGGCCGAGGTGCGCGTCAACGTCGGCGACGTGGTCAAGCGCGGCCAGGTGCTGGCCACCTTCGCGCCCGACATGATGCAGGCCGACGTGGCGCAGATCCGCGCCGTCGTCGCCGAGGCCGAGGCGGCGCTGGCCGACGCCAAGGTGAATGCCCAGCGCGCGCGCGAGCTGAAGAGCAGCGGCGCCCTGAGCGAGCAGCAGATCAACCAGTACCTGACCGCCGAACAGACCGCGCAGGCGCGCCTGGAAGCGCAGCGCGCGATGGCCAACGTGCAGCAGCTGCGGCTGCGCCAGACGCGGGTGCTGGCGCCCGACGACGGCATCATCTCGGCGCGCAGCGCCACCGTCGGCGCGGTGTTGCCGGCCGGCACCGAGCTGTTCCGCATGATCCGCAAGGGCCGCCTCGAATGGCGCGCCGAGGTGCCGTCGGTCGATCTGGCACGACTCAAGCCGGGCATGAAGGCCACCGTGCAGGCCGGTGGCGGCACCGCCATCGAAGGCACTGTGCGCATGGTCGCGCCGACGGTCGATGCGCAGACGCGCAACGGCATCGTCTATGTCGATCTGGCGCCTTCCGATGAGGCGCGCGCCGGCATGTTCGCGCGCGGTGATTTCCAGATCGGCCAGAGCGCGGCGATGACCTTGCCGCAAAGTGCCGTGCTGCTGCGCGACGGCTTCAGCTATGTGCTGCGCGTCGGACCGCAGGGCAAGGTCAGCGAGGCGAAGGTCTCGGTCGGCCGGCGCGTGGGCGAGCGCATCGAGGTCACCGGCGGCCTGGACGCGGCCGCGACGGTGGTCGCATCGGGCGGGGGCTTCCTGTCAGACGGCGACACCGTGAGGGTGGTCCAGGCGCAGCCGGCCCAGCAGGCTGCCCAGGCGGCACCGGCGCCGCAGACCAAGCCGTCGCCGAACGCGACCGGTGCCGTCACCGCCAGCAAGTGAGGACCTGACCATGAACGTGTCTGCCTGGTCGATCCGCAACCCGACGCCGGCGATCCTGTTGTTCATCATGCTCACCTTGGTGGGCCTGCTGGGTTTTCAGTCGATGAAGATCCAGAACTTCCCCGACATCGACCTGCCGACGATCAACATCGTCGCATCGCTGCCGGGCGCCTCGCCGGCGCAGATGGAAACGGAAGTGGCGCGCAAGATCGAGAACTCGGTCGCCACCTTGCAGAACGTCAAGCACATCTACACCAAGGTGCAGGACGGCACCGCCACCATCACGGTCGAATTCCGCCTGGAGAAGTCGACGCAGGATGCGCTCGACGACGTGCGCGACGCGGTCGCGCGCGTGCGCTCCGACCTGCCGGGCGACATGCGCGACCCGGTCATCACCAAGATGGAACTGGCCGGGCTGCCGATCCTGACCTACACCGTGGCCTCCACGCGCATGGACGACGAGGCGCTGAGCTGGTTCGTCGACAACACCATCACCAAGACGATGCTGGGCGTGCGCGGCGTCGGCGCGGTGGGCCGCGTCGGCGGTGTCAACCGCGAGGTGCGCGTCGAGCTCGATCCGCTGCGGCTGCAGGCGCTGAACGCCACCGCCGCCGACATCTCGCGCCAGCTGCGCGCGGTGCAGCAGGAAGCCTCGGGCGGGCGCACCGATGTCGGCGGCAGCGAACAGTCGGTTCGCACCATCGCCACCGTGCGCTCGGCCGAAGAACTGGCGCGCATGAGCATCGTGCTCAGCGACGGTCGCAACATCCGCCTCGACCAGGTCGCCGACGTGCGCGACACGGTCGCCGAGGTGCGTTCGGCGGCGCTGCTGAACGGCGAGCGCGTGGTCGGCTTCGAGATCACGCGCAGCCGCGGCGCCGGTGAGGTGGAGGTCGCCGAGGGTGTGCGCGCGGCACTCGACAAGCTCAGGGCCGAACATCCCGACATCACCGTCGTCGAGGCCTTCAACTTCGTCGATCCGGTGCTGGAGGGCTTCGACGGCTCGATGCTGCTGATGTACGAAGGCGCGGCGCTGGCGGTGCTGGTGGTGCTGCTGTTCCTGCGCGACTGGCGTGCCACCTTGGTGGCGGCGACCGCGCTGCCGATGTCGGTGATCCCGGCCTTCGGCGTGATGTACTTCTTCGGCTTCAGCCTCAACGTGGTGACCTTGCTGTCGCTGTCGCTGGTGGTCGGCATCCTGGTCGACGACGCGATCGTCGAGATCGAGAACATCATGCGCCACCTGCGCATGGGCAAGTCGCCCTACAAGGCGGCGATGGAAGCCGCCGACGAGATCGGCCTGGCGGTGATCGCCACCACCTTCACGCTTGATCGCGGTGTTCCTGCCCACCGCCTTCATGGCCGGCGTGCCGGGCAAGTTCTTCGTGCAGTTCGGCTGGACGGCAGCGGTGGCGGTGTTCTTCTCGCTGGTGGTGGCGCGCATGCTGACGCCGATGATGGCCGCCTACCTGCTGCGCCGGCCGAAGAAGGAGCACAAGGAGCCGGGCTGGCTCAACATCTACATGCGCTGGGCGGCGTGGTGCCTGAAGCACCGCATCCTGACGACGCTGGCAGCGCTGTGCTTCCTGGTCGGCTCGTTTGCGCTGGTGCCGCTGCTGCCGACCGGCTTCATTCCGCCCGACGACCTGTCGCAGACGCAGGTGAGCCTGTCGCTGCCACCGGGCAGCACCTTCGAGCAGACCTACGCCGCGGCCGAACACGCGCGCGCGCTGGTGACCCAGAACCCGCACGTCAAGCTGGTCTACACGGCCATCGGCGGCGGCAGCGCCGGCGGCGACCCGTTCGCACCGGCCGGCGCCGCCGAGGTGCGCACCGCCACGCTGACCATCAACATGACCCCGCGCGGCGAGCGCGACGGCCTCAGCAAGCAGGCCATCGAATCGGAGTTGCGCCGATCCCTCGAAGCGCTGCCCGGTGCGCGGGTCAAGGTCGGCTTCGGCGGCTCGTCGGAGAAATACATCCTGGTGCTGGCCGGCGAGGACGGCCGCGTGCTGCGCGAACATGCGCGCGAGGTCGAACGCGACCTGCGCAGCATCCCCGGCATCGGCAACGTCACCTCCACGTCGAGCCTGGTGCGCCCGGAGCTGATCGTGCGCCCGGACTTCGCGCGCGCCGCCGATCTGGGCGTCACCTCGGCGGCGATCGCCGACACCTTGCGCATCGCCACCGCCGGCGACTACGACCAGAGCCTGGCCAAGCTGAACCTGTCGCAGCGCCAGGTGCCGGTGGTGGTGAAGCTGAAGGCCGATGCGCGCACCGACATCGAGCTGCTGTCGCGGCTGGCGGTGCCGGGTGCGCACGGGCCGGTGATGCTGGGCAACGTCGCCGACCTGAGCATCGAAAGCGGCCCGGCGCAGATCGACCGCTACGACCGCGCGCGCAACATCAACTTCGAGATCGAGTTGAACCAGCAGCCGCTGGGCGAGGTGGAACGCATCGCGCTGAGCAAGCCGAGCCTGAAGAACCTGCCGCCGGGTGTGTCGCAGACCACGGTGGGTGATGCCGAGGCGATGGCCGAGCTGTTCACCAGCTTCGGGCTGGCGATGCTGACCGGCGTGCTGTGCATCTACATCGTGCTGGTGCTGCTGTTCAAGGACTTCGTGCAGCCGGTGACGATCCTGGCCGCGCTGGTGCTGTCGATCCCGGGCGCCTTCCTGGCGCTGTTACATCACGCACACGGCGATTTCGATGCCGTCGATGATCGGGCTGATCATGTTGATGGGCATCGCCACCAAGAACTCGATCCTGCTCGTCGAGTACGCGATCATGGCGCGGCGCGACCGCGGCATGAGCCGCAAGGAAGCGCTGATGGACGCCTGCCACAAGCGCGCACGGCCGATCGTCATGACCACCATCGCGATGGGCGCCGGCATGCTGCCGATCGCGCTCGGCCTGGGCGTCGACCCGAGCTTCCGTTCGCCGATGGCGATCGTCGTCATCGGCGGGCTGATCACCTCGACCTTCCTCAGCCTGCTGGTGATCCCGGTCGTGTTCACCTACGTCGACGACGTGGTGCAGAAGATCAGCGGCTACGCTGCGGCGCAAGGGCAGCGGCCACAGCACCTTGCAGCCGGGTGCGGCCACCGGCCCGGCCGAGCGTTGATGGCGCGCGGCCCGATCACCCGCGGCGCCGGCTGGCGGCGCTGTGCCTGGCCGGCGTGCTGGTCGCCGGCATCGGCGTGGGCCGTCGCGGCGACGGCGCCCGCGACAGCGCCGGTCGACCGGGTCGAGCGCCGACGCGGATGCCCGCGCCGGCGCCTACAGCGTGCTCGAGTTCGACTGGAACGACCGCGCACGCGGCAGCGCGACGTGCCGGTGCGGCTGTACCTGCCCGACGGCGCCAGCGCCGAGACGCCGGTGCCGCTGGTGGTCTTCTCGCACGGCATCGGCGGGTCGCGGCGCGGCTACAGCTATCTCGGCCGACACTGGGCCGCGCGCGGCTATGCCAGCCTGCACCTGCAGCACGTCGGCAGCGACCGCAGCCTGTGGGGCGGCAACCCGTTCGAGATGCTGTTCCGGCTGCAGGGCGCGGCGCAGGAAAGCGAAGCGCTGGCGCGTGTCGCCGACCTGCGTTTTGCGCTCGACCAGCTGCTGCAGGGCGAACTGGGCGCGCGGCTCGATCGCACGCGCATCGCGGCGGCCGGCCACTCGTACGGCGCCAACACCACGTTGCTGGCGGTCGGTGCCCAGGTGCAGCGCGACGGTCGCGGTCTCGACCTGCGCGATCCGCGGCTGCGCGCGGCCATCGTGCTGTCGGCGCCGCCCTTCTATGGTGAAAGCGAGCCGCAGCGCATCCTCGGCAGCATCGACGTGCCCAGCCTGCACGTCACCGCCACCGAAGACATCATCCGCATCCCCGGCTACTACTCGCAACTCGAAGACCGGGTGAGTGTGTTCGACGCCACCGGCAGTGCGCGCAAGACGCTGGCGGTGTTCGAAGGCGGCTCGCACAGCATCTTCACCGACCGCGGCGGCACCGGCGGTGCGCAGCTGAACCCGCAGGTCAAGCTGGCGACGCGCGAGCTGTCGCTGGCATTCCTGGACAGCGTGTTCAAGGGCGACGACCGCGGCCTGCAGATCTGGCCGCGTCAGTTTGCGGCTATCGTTGCGCGCTTTACGAGAATCGCACCCTAGAGGCCGCTCGCCTGCAAGGGGCGACGGAAGGTGTTGCATGGTCCTGGAATGCATCGAAGTGCAACGGCCCGCCGAGGGTCAGCCGCAGGCGCCGGTCAGCGCCAGCATCATCGTGCTGCACGGCCTTGGCGCCGACGGACACGACTTCGAGCCGGTGGCGCAGCAGCTGCAGCTGGGCAGCATCGGCGCGGTGCGTTTCATCCTGCCGCATGCGCCGCCGCGGCCGGTGACGCTTGAACGGCGGCATGGTCATGCGCGCCTGGTACGACATCACCGGCAGCGAGCTGACGCGGCGCGAGGATGAAACCGGCCTGCGCCAATCGCAGGCCTTGATCGACGGCCTCATCGACCGCGAGGTCGAACGCGGCGTGAAGGCATCGCGCATCGTGCTGATGGGCTTTTCCCAAGGCTGCGCGATGACCTTGATGACCGGTCTGCGCCACCCGCGCCGGCTGGCCGGGCTGGCCGGGCTGTCGGGCTATCTGCCGCTGGCCGACCTGACCGCCGCCGAGGCCTCGGCGGCCAACGCCAGCGTGCCGATCTTCCTGGCCCATGGCCACGCCGACCCGATGATCCCGATCGCGCGCGCCAGCGCCTCGCGCGACGCGCTGCGTGCACTGCGCTACGCGGTGCAGTGGCATGAATACCCGATGGCGCATTCGGTGTGCGTCAGCGAGATCAACGATCTGAACCACTGGCTGCTGCGCGTGCTGGCCTGAAACCAAGGAACTGTTCCGATGTCATCGATTCCGACCCTCGAAGCCAACACCACGGCGCATGTGCACCTGATCGGTGGCGAAAAGGGGGGCGTCGGCAAATCGATGGTGGCGCGGCTGCTGGCGCAGTACTTCATCGACCACGACATCGCCTTCCTCGGCTTCGACACCGACCGCTCGCACGGCGCGCTGATGCGCTTCTACGCCGGCTACGCCTCGCCGGTGCTGGTCGACCGCTACGAGGCGCTGGACGCGATCATCGAGTCGAGCGTCGAGCAACCCGAGCGCCGCGTGCTCGTCGACCTGGCCGCGCAGACGCACGATCCGCTGGCCAAGTGGATGGACGAATCGGGTGTCTTCGACCTGGCCGATGTCAGCGGGCTGGCACTGCACTACTGGCACGTGATGGATTCAGGCCGCGATTCGGTCGATCTGCTGAAGACGCTGCTCGATCGTTTCGGGCACCGGTTGCAGTACGTGCTGGTGCAGAACCAGCTGCGCGGCGATGATTTCAGCCAGCTGGAAAAGTCCGGCGAGCTGGCGCGCGCGATGGGACTCGGGGCCAAGGTGGTGCAGCTGCGCAAGCTGCACGATGGGGTGGTGCAGAAGATCGACGCCGCCAACAGCAGCTTCTGGGCGGCCAAGAACGCCGGCGCCGTGGCCGGTGCCGGGCTCGGCCTGATGGAGCGCCAGCGCCTGAAGATGTGGCTGGCGCACGCCTACGGCGAGATCGACGCCGCCGGCGTGTAAGCATGCCGCGGGCCGGCGCCCGCTTTCGCAGCCGCTCAGTGCGCCGGCGCGCTGTCCATCGACCTGCGCTGGATGTGGTCGGCCGCGCCGTTGGCCTTGGCGGTCTGGTAGTGCCAGTCGATGTCGAGCACGCCGGCCAGATTGCCGGCGTCGTCGAAGCCCCCGATCGGGCCGAACATGAAGCCCAGCAGCAGCAGGCCTTTCGGGCCGGTGAAGGGCTGGTGGGTGATGCCGCCGGCCTCGACCATGTAGTCGCCTGCGAAGACCTCGCCGTGTTCGTAGCCGAAGCCGCCTTCTAGGATGTAGGCGTGCGCAGCGCCGAAATGTTTGTGCACGCCGGCCACCGTGCCGGGTTCGACCTTCAGCAGGATGACCAGCAGGCTCGAGGCATCGTCGCAGTGCAGCAGCTTGAAGTGGGTGCCGGGCATCCCCCACGGCGTCCACGGCAGTTCGCGTGAGCGCACGATCAGCGAGCCGTCGGGATAGGACAGGGAAATCTTCGGGTCGGTGCCGGTGGCGGCGTGAGTGATGGTCATGACGCGGGTGCTCCTGATGAAGGGGTGGAAGGGGTGGGCAGCGCCGGTGCGACCCACCGCCTCATCTTGAGTGCGACGCTGCTGGCGGGGCACAGGGTTGCCCCGCGCCCACGCGGTCGCACGCGCGGGCGATGACGGCTTATCGACAACGGCGCGGTTTTTCGACGGCCGGCAGCCGCTGCCGCGGCGCGTAGCATCGGCGTGCATGCACGGCGCCCAAGCCTCGATCGAACACATCGGCACGTTGGCCGCGGCCCGACCGGAGGTGCTGCTCGGCCAGCGTCCCGGCGCGCCTTTCGGCGCCGTCTGGCTGCATGCGCCGGTGCACACCGAGGTCAGCAATCTGCAGCAGCACGCGCTGGTGCTGCATCTGGCGGGCAGCACGCTGGTGGAGAAGTGGCGCGACGGCCGGCTGGTCGGCCACCGCTCGCGCATCGGCAGCGTGTCGCTGGTGCCGGCCGGTGTCGACAGCGGCTGGGTGCTGGCGGGACATTCCCGGGTGGCGCATGTGTACATCGCGCCGCAGCGGCTGCACGATGTCGCGGCCGCCGCCGACGGCGCGGCCTGCTCCGGCGAGCTGCGCGACTTCTTCGCCGAGGAAGATGCGGTGGCCGCCTCGCTGGTGCGCGCCGCGCTCGCGCACGCACACGCCGGCACGCTGGACGTGCTGGCCGAGGACGAGCTGATGTCGTTGTTGCTGCGCCATCTGCTGCGCCGCTACGCCCAGGGGCGGCCCATGCCGGCCGCCGACGCCCGGCTGGCCCTGACGGCGTCGTCGTTGCGCCGCATCTTCGCCTTCATCGATGCACGGCTGGCTGGCGAGCTGCGGCTGGCCGAGCTCGCCGCGGTGGCCGGCCTGTCCGAGGACCACTTCCTGCGCGCGTTCAAGGCGGCTGTCGGCGCCACGCCGCACCAGTACCTGCTCGCGCAGCGCGTGGTGCGTGCACAGCAACTGCTGCTGCACAGCGCGCTGCCGATCGCGGACATCGCGCGCGCGGCCGGGTTCCGCGCATCGAGCCACTTCGCGGCGGCCTTTCGCCAGCGCGTGGGCACCACACCGAGCCATTGGCGCCGCCAGCGCCGGCATTGAGCTCACCGGCCATCGCCCGATCCCGCCACGCGGGGGCGCAGCGGCCGAGGTAAATAGATCACAGCGGAGTGGGCACTTCAT
Organism: uncultured beta proteobacterium; assembly: GCA_963756415.1. Taxonomy (GTDB): domain Bacteria; phylum Pseudomonadota; class Gammaproteobacteria; order Burkholderiales; family Burkholderiaceae_C; genus Rubrivivax. The sequence continues at coordinate 102,673 of CAVWNT010000015.1, read as the reverse complement.
CACTGTCCAGCGCCGACACCGGTCGTTACATTTTTCACACGCCATGCTCCTGGATTCGCCCGGGGCGCGGCGCAAGCACAAGACCGCAGGAGAAGCACATGCTGCAACTGTTCAACAAACCGGTTTCACCGGCCCGCACCTATCGAGGGCCTGAACGGCGCGAGACCGGCGCGCCGCTGTCGCGCTGGCAGGAACTGATGCTCGATGAAATCGACTACGGCATGCTGCTCGTCGATGATCAGGCGCGGGTGTTGCACATCAATCATTCGGCGCGCGTTTCGTTGGACGACCAGCATCCGCTGCAGGTGATCGGCTCGGCGCTGCGCGCCCGTCGGCCGCTGGATGTGCTGCCGCTGCACCAAGCCTTGCAGGGTGCCTGCCAGCGAGGCCTGCGCACCCTGATCGTGCTCGGCGACGCATCGCACCGGGTCGCCATGTCGGTGGTGCCGCTGACATCGCCCGGCTGCCAGCACACGGCGGCCACGCAGTTGGTGTTCGGCAAGCGCGCGGCGGCCGGCGAGTTGTCGGCGCAGTGGTTCGCGCGCAGCCACCGCCTGACACACGCCGAGACGCGGGTGCTGCAGGCGCTCACCGAGGGGCTGGACCCGAACGACATCGCCCAGCGCTTCGGCGTCGGCATCGCCACCATCCGCTCGCAGATCTGCTGCATCCGGGCGAAGACGCATGCCGACAGCATCGGCGCGTTGCTGCGCCAGGTGGCCGCGCTGCCGCCGATGGTGGGGGTGCTGCGCAACGTGCCGGGCGGGCCGAATGGCGCGCTGCCGCTGGCGGCCTGATGTCACGGCGCACGCCCCCAGCGGGCGGCGCCGGCGACGTTGCGTCGGCGCGGCGGGGGCGCGCCGCGGGTGTTTTGGCCGGTTCGGGCAGCTACCATTGCCGCGGCGCCGTGGGCTGCGTGTGCGTCGCACGCCGGCGTCGTGGTCGACCATGCCGAGCGCGTCAGAAAATCCCGAGGACTTCTACCCCGACAGCCTGAGCGAATCGCTGCGGGCGCTGGCGCGTCGCGGCGAGCTGCGCCGCTACCGCAAGAACACGCTGCTGATCGACGAGGGCGACAGCAGCGACACGCTGTACCTGATCCTCAGCGGGCGGCTGCGCAGCTTTTCCGGCGCCGACAACGGCCGCGAGATCACCTACGGCATCTACGGCCCGGGCGAATACCTGGGCGAGATGAGCCTCGACGGTGGGCGCCGCTCGGCCAGCGTGGTGACGCTCGAGCCGAGCGTGTGTGCGGTGATCTCGCGCGCCAGCCTGGAACAGCACATCGCCGAGAACCCGGCCTTCGCGTTCGAGCTGATGGCCAAGATCATCCGCCGCGCGCGTGCCGCCACGCTCAGCGTCAAGCAACTGGCGCTGAACGATGTCTACGGCCGTCTGAGCCTGCTGTTGAATTCGCTGGCGGTGCCGCTGCCCGACGGCACGCGCCGCGTCGAAGAGCGGTTGACGCACCGCGACATGTCGAACCGGCTGGGCTGCTCGCGCGAGATGGTCAGCCGCCTGATGAAGGACCTGGACAGCGGCGGCTACGTCGCCCACCACGGTCAGCAGCTGCTGCTGCTGCGCCAGCTGCCGGCGCGCTGGTAGGCGCGCAGCTGCGCCGGCTGTTCAGCGCCGTTGTTTGCCCGGGCTCGGCGGTGGCGGCGGCTCGAAGCGCCGCTCCGGCTTCGCCGCGCGTTTGTACAGCGGCTCGACCAGTCTCAGGTTGGCCTGGATGTCCTTGATGCGCGTGTTGCCCGACGGGTGCGTGGACAGGAATTCGGGCGGTGCGCCCTTGGCGGCGCTGGCCATCTTCTGCCACAGCGTGACGCCGCTGGCCGGGTTGTAGCCGGCGCGCGCGGCCAGCTCCATGCCCACCAGGTCGGCCTCGGATTCGTCGCTGCGGCTGAAGACCAGGCTCAGCATCTGCTCGCCCATGCCGGCGGCCAGGCGCCCCAGATCACCCAGGCCCAGCAGCGCCGCGCCGATCGACAGTGCGCCGCGCGTGGCGAAGGACTTGCCCATGCGTTCGCGCGCATGCTCGCGCAGCGCGTGGGCCATCTCGTGGCCCATGATCATCGCCACCTCGTCGTCGCTGAGCTGCAGCTTCGACAGGATGCCGTAATAGAAGGCGATCTTGCCGCCGGGCATGCAGAAGGCGTTGACCTGCGCACTGCCGATCAGGATCACCTCCCAGCGCCACTGCGCCGCACGCGGGTTCCAGGCCGCGGTGAACGGGATCAAGCGTGCGGCGATGTAGCGCAGGCGCTGCAGTTGCGGGTGGTTGTCGGGCGCCAGTGCATTCTGCGAGCGCGCCTGCTGCTGCATCTGCACGAACTGCTGTGCCGCCGCCTGTTCGACCTGCTCGGCCGGCACCAGCTTGCTGAACTGCGACGACTTGCCGACATCGACGCCCTCTTGCGACTGCGCTGCCGCGGTGCCGGCGGCGAGCAGGCCCAGGACCCCGGCACCGAATCGGCGGCGCGCCGGCAGCGCGCAGCCGCAGGCGTGGCGGCCGTGGGGCGCTAGCGGCACCGGTGCGAAGCTGGGTGGGGGCGTGTGGGGCATCGGCAGGCCTTCGAAATGAGGCTCCATCATCGTGCATCCATGGCCATCTGCTCAGTCGTCGCTGGCGCCGAGGCTGCCCGGATCCACCTCGAGTGCGCGCACACTTTCGCGCAACCACCACAACATCAGCAGCGCCGGCAACGCGGCCGCGGTGCTGACCAGGAAGAACGCGGGCCAGCCGATCGATTCGGCCAGCACGCCGGCCAGCGGCCCGACCCACACGCGCCCGATCGAGGCGAAGGCACTGAGCAACGCGTATTGCGTGGCGGTGAAACGCTGGTTGCACAGGCTCATCAGGAAAGCGACGAAGGCGGCCGTGCCCATGCCGCCGGACAGGTTCTCGAGGGCGATGACCATCAACAGCCCGCCATCGACCGGCGTGGCCTGCGCCAGCTGCACGAAGCCCCAGTCGAAGGCCGGCAGCACCAGCCCCGGCATCAGCCCCTTGCCGCTGACCGCCAGCCACCAGAAGCCGAGGTTGCTGGCCATCTGCAGCACGCCGAACAGCAGCAGCGCACGCCACAGCCCCAGCCGCATCATCAGCAGGCCGCCGATCAAGGCGCCGGCGATGGTCAGCCACAGGCCGATGATCTTGTTGACCACGCCGACCTCGGCCGAGCTGTAGGCCATGCTCTGCAGCAGGAACGGCGTCAGCAGCGAGCCGGCGAAGGCATCGCCGAGCTTGTAGAGCACGATGAAAGCCAGGAACGCTGCCGCCCCGCGCTGGTTGAAATAGCTCGCCAGGCCGTTGAGCAGCGTATCGAAACGCGCCTTGCGCGCCGCCCAGGCCGCCAGCGGCAAGGTGAAGGCGATGCCGAACATCAGCGCCAGCAGATCGACCCAGCGCGATTGCAGCGCCGGCTTCAGCGTGCTGCCCGCCAGCAGCGGGCCCAGCAGCGCATCGGCGACGGGGCGCGCGAAGCGGTCGCTGATCACATAGCCCAGCGCCACCGCCGCCAGCACGGCGGCGAAGCCGATCAGGTCGTTGCGCGCCAAGGTCGGCGGCAAGGTCGGCTGCGGCACACGCGGCAGCACCAGCGCCGACAGCACCGCGGCGCCGACCATCAGTGCGGCCATCAGTCGATAGACATCGGGCCAGCTGAAGCCGCCGCCCTGGTTCGGGTCGGTCCAGATCAGCGCCAGGCCACCCGAGACGATCATCGCCAGCCGATAACCCATCACGTTCAGCGACGAGCCGATGCCGCGCTCGCGCGCCGGCAGCAAATCGGTGCGGTAGGCATCGATGACCACGTCCTGCGACGCCGACATGAACGCCACCGCCACCGCCAGCAGCGCGAAGGCGCGGATGGCGCCGGTCGGCGACGTGCCCGCCAGCAGCGCCAGCGTGCCGGCCAGCGCGAGCTGCGTCAGCACCAGCCAGCCGCGCCGCCGGCCCAGCCACGGCAGGTCGAACCGGTCCATCAGCGGCGCCCACAGGAACTTGAAGGTGTAGGGCAGGCCGACCAGGCTGAGAAATCCGATTGCCGCGACGTCCATGCCGGCGGTGCTGAGCCAGGCCTGCATGGCCTGGCCGGTGAGGGCCAGCGGCAAGCCGGAGGCGAAGCCGAGCAGCACGACGACGATCAGCCGATGCCAGCGCTGGAATCGCGCCATGCGCGGTGTGTTGCGGGTCACGTTGGCGAAGCGGACTTCGCTCATGCGGGCTGGGACATCGGGGCTTCGGGTGCAAAGGCGCGGCAGCTTAGCCTAAGCCACCCTCAGGCGGGATCGTCGATGAAACGCGGCCAGCTGGCCTTCAGCAGGCGCGACAGCGCACGGTCGGCGAGCAGCTTGCCACCGGTCTGGCAGCGCGCGCAGTAGTTGGTCTCGTTGTGCGCATGCACGATGCGTTGCACCGCTGTGCCACACACCGGGCACGGCTGGCCGAAGCGGCCATGCACGGCCATCTGCGGGTGAAAGGCGGTGACCTTGTCGGGCCAGCCGCCGGCGGCATCGGCTGCGTCGCGCAGCCGTGCGGTCCACTCGAGCAGCACCTGTCGTGTCGCTTCGAACAAGCGCTGCATGGCCGGCTCGTCGAGCGTGCGCGACAGTGCCAGCGGCGACAACCGCGCGCGGTGCAGGATCTCGTCCGAATAGGCGTTGCCGATGCCACTGAACAGGTGCGGGTTGGTCAGCGAGCGCTTCAGCGTGTGGTTCTCGCGCTGCAACTGCGCCGCGAACGAGGCGAGATCGCAGCCGAGCACGTCGATGCCGCCCGCATCGAGCGCCGCCAGCGCCGCCGGCGAATCGACCAGGTGCATCGATGCGCGGCGCGCGCTGCCGGCTTCGGTGAGCAGCAGGCTGCCGTCGTCGAAGCACAGGCGCGCCAGCGCGATCTTGCCTGCTGGCCGGGCATCGTTGGCCAGCCAGCGCAGCCGCCCGGCGATCATCAGGTGCATGACGATGAACCAGTCGCCTTCGAGCCGCAGCACCACGCGCTTGCCCAGGCGCTGGCTGCCCAGCACGAGGCGGCCTTCGGCCTGGGCGATCGGCGGCAGCGCGGTGCGCAGCACGAACGGGTTGAGCAGTTGCACGCGGCGCAAGGTCTGCCCGCCGGCCCGGGCCGCGAGGCGTTCGACATAGACCGTGATGTCCGGCAGCTCGGGCATCGCAGCAGTGTGCCAGCGCCCCGGATAATGCGCGGTTTTCCCGCAGGTGGCGCGCGAACGCGTGCCGCAACCGATGTCCGAGCTCAGCCCCGAGGTGCGCCGCCGCCGCACCTTCGCCATCATTTCCCACCCCGACGCGGGCAAGACCACCTTGACCGAGAAGCTGCTGCTGTTCAGCGGCGCGATCCAGATCGCCGGCAGCGTGAAGGCGCGCAAGGCCAGCCGCCACGCCACCTCGGACTGGATGGAGATCGAGAAGCAGCGCGGCATCTCGGTGGCGTCGAGCGTGATGCAGATGGAATACCGCGGCTGCGTGATCAACCTGCTCGACACCCCCGGCCACCAGGATTTCAGCGAGGACACCTACCGGGTGCTGACCGCGGTGGATGCGGCGCTGATGGTCATCGACGCCGCCAACGGCGTCGAGCCGCAGACCCGGCGGCTGCTGCAGGTCTGCCGCGCCCGCAACACGCCGATCCTGACCTTCGTCAACAAGATGGACCGCGAGGTCAAGGACCCGCTGCCGTTGATGGACGAGATCGAGCGCGAGCTGGGCATGGAGGTGGTGCCGTTCACCTGGCCGGTGGGCATGGGCAAGGCCTTTCACGGCGTGATGGACCTGCGCGAGAAGCAGATGCGCGTGTTCAGCCCCGGCGCCGACCGCGACCACCGCCGCGACGAGATCCTGTCCGGGCTGGACAACCCGGCCTATGCGCAGCGCTTCGGCATGCAGTTCGAGCAGGCGCAAGGCGAGATCGAACTGCTGAGCGACGCCGCGCCGCTGTTCGACCGCGACGCCTTCCTCGCCGGCCGGCAGACGCCGATGTTCTTCGGCTCGGCGGTGAACAACTTCGGCGTGCGCGAGGTGCTCGACGCACTCGTCGACCTGGCGCCGGCGCCCGGCGAGCGGGTCGCGCTGCAGCGCGTGGTGCAGCCCGACGAGCCGAAGTTCAGCGGCGTCGTCTTCAAGATCCAGGCCAACATGGATCCGGCGCACCGCGACCGCATCGCCTTCCTGCGTGTCGCGTCCGGCCACTTCGAGCGCGGCATGCGCCTGAAGGTGACCCGCTCGGGCAAGGAGCTGCGGCCGAACACGGTGGTGTCGTTTCTGAGCCAGCGCCGCGAGCTGCTCGACGAGGCCTATGCCGGCGACATCATCGGCATCCCGAACCACGGCGTGCTGCAGCTCGGCGACACGCTCAGCGAAGGCGAGCCGCTGCAGTTCACCGGCCTGCCGTTCTTTGCGCCGGAGATGTTCCGCTCGGTCGAAGTCGCCGACCCGCTGCGCACCAAGCAGCTGAAGGCCGGGCTGACGCAGCTCGGCGAGGAAGGTGCGATCCAGGTGTTTCGCCCGCTGGCCGGTTCGGTGCTGCTGCTCGGCGCCGTCGGTCAGCTGCAGTTCGAAGTGGTCGCTCACCGTCTGGAACACGAATACGGCGTCAAGGCACGCATCCTGCCGAGCCGCTTTCAGGTGGCGCGCTGGGTCAGCTGCCCGGAAGCCGACGGCGGCGCCAAGGAGCTGCAGCGCTTCATCGACGGCAACTCGCACCGCGTCGCCTACGACGCCGTCGATGCGCCGACGGTGCTGGTGGAATACGCACCGGAGCTGCGCGCGATCGAAGCCAACTGGCCGAAGATCCGGTTCCACGCGCTGCGCGAGCACGCCGGGCTGGTGTTCCAGCAGCAACTCGCCGGCTGAGCGGCGCGTCGCGCCTAGCGTGGCGGCGCCGACGCGCGCGCCGTGCGCAGCGTGATCGAGTGGCGCAGCGCCGGCACCGGCGGCACGCAGTGCTGCCAGGCCCAGCGCGAAGGCCCGCGCAGCACGTAGGCCGAGCGCGGCGCCAGCTCCAGCGACAGCGCGTCGGCGCCGCGCGCCGCGCCGGACTTGACGCCCGGCTCGTGCGGCCAGGGCCGCAGCCGCAGCCGGGCCGCCGCGCCCAGCGACACGCCGGCGATCACCTCGTAGCCCGGCGCGTCGCGGTGCCAGCCGAGCGGTGTGCCGCGGTCGTAGCGCGCCACCATCAGGTGCACGAAGTCGTCGGCGGCGAGGCCGGCCCAGCCGGCCATCCGCTCGCGCAGTGCGATGACGGCCGCTGGCAGTTCGGGCATGCCATCGGCTGCAGCCGACCCTGGTCGTAGTCGAAGCGGGAGCCGAAGGCGACCACCTGCCGCCGCGCGGTGTACTGCCTGAAGCGGGCAGGTTGCAGCGGCAGCGTGGCGATCCACGCCAGCAGCTCAGCTTCTTCCGACGCACTGACGAAGTTGGCATCGAAAGCCAGGCCCTGCGGCCAACCCGGCAGCGCGCCGAAGAGTTCCGGCTGGGCGCTGTGCAGCGCCGTCATGCGGCCGATACAACCGCTGCGGCGCGGGCGTGCGCCGAGGCCTTGTCCAGATCGGCCAGCCAGTCGGCGAAGGCGCTGTCGCGGTCGCCGCCGCGCAGGCGCAGCAACGCCGACGGGTGCAGCGTGACCAGCACCGGCAGCCCGTCGTCGCGGCGCAGCCAGCGGCCGCGCTCGCGCATCACCGCCACCGGCCGGCCGAGCAGCTGGCGCGCGGCGGTGCCGCCGAGCGCGACCAGCGCCTGCGGCTGCACCAAACCGATCTCGTCGAGCAGCCAGTGCTCGCAGGCGTCGGCCTCGCGCTGCGCCGCCGTCTTGTGCATGCGCCGCTTGCCCCGCAGCTCGTATTTGAAGTGCTTCACCGCATTGCTCACGTATAGCCGCTTGCGATCCCAGCCGAGGTGCGCCAGCGCGCGGTCGAGCAGCTGGCCGGAATGCCCGACGAAGGCGCGGCCCTGCAAGTCCTCCTGGTCGCCGGGCTGCTCACTGACCAGCATCAGTGGCGCACCGATCGGCACTTCGCCCCACACCGTCTGCGTCGCGCGCGCGCCGAGCCGCGAGCGCGCACAGTGCCAGCCAGGCGCGCTGCCGCTCGGCGGGCGGCGCTCTGGCGCCAGGCGGCGGAGTGGCGACGGCGTCATGGCCGAACTCGGCAAATCGCGTGCCGTTGCGCCTGGGGCGCTGAACCCGCTGTGCAGCAGCGCCCGCGCGCCCAGTCCGGATGCTGCAACAGGCCGCCGCAGGCGCAGGAGGCGTCGTCACTTGACGGGGCGGCCTGAATGGCGACTTGAAAATAGGTGTCATGGCGAAAGAGGCTGTGTAAATATACAGCTCGCCAAGCTGCTGCCGTCGGCGGCAGGCGGGGCTGTCGCAAGCGAAGAGACTTGCCTCGCCTTCCTCGCTGCCGGCGCGGTCCGGATAATCCGCGCATGCCCACCGCGCCGCTGTCTGCTCCGCCTTCGCGTCTGGCGCTGTACCTCGACCTGATCCGCTGGGATCGGCCGGCCGGCTGGCTGCTGCTGCTGTGGCCGAGCCTGAGCGCGCTGTGGATCGCCGCCGACGGCTGGCCGGGCTGGCACCTGCTGGCGGTGTTCGTGCTCGGCACGATCCTGATGCGCAGTGCCGGCTGCTGCGTGAACGACGTTGCCGACCGCGACTTCGACCGCCATGTGGCACGCACGGCGCGGCGCCCGGTGACGCGCGGCGCGCTGGGCGTGCGGCAGGCGCTGGCCTTGGGCGCGCTGCTCGCGCTGGTCGCGTTCGCGCTGGTGCTGAGCACCAACCCGCCGACCATCTGGCTGTCGTTCGTCGCGTTGGCGGTGGCGCTGGCCTACCCCTACGCCAAGCGCTTCCTGGCCATGCCGCAGGCGGTGCTGGGCGTGGCCTTCAGCTTCGGCATCCCGATGGCCTTCGCCGCGGTGCTGGGCGGCAGCGGCTGGTCATGGCAGGCGCTGACGGCTGCCGTGCCGGTGCATGGCTGGGCGCTGCTGCTGGGCAACCTGTTCTGGGTGCTGGCCTACGACACCGAATACGCGATGGTCGATCGCGACGACGACCTGCGCATCGGCATCAAGACCTCGGCGCTGACGCTGGGCCGCCACGACGTCGCCGCGGTGATGGCCTTCTACGCGCTGTACCTGCTGTCGTGGGCGCTGCTGGGCCGGCTGCTCGGGCTGGGCGCGCTGTTCCTGCTCGGCATCGCCGTGGCTGCGCTGCAGGCGCTGTGGCACTTCACGCTGATCCGCGGCCGCAGCCGCGAGGGCTGCTTCAAGGCCTTCCGGCTCAACCACTGGCTCGGCTTTGCCGTCTTCGCCGGCGTCGTGCTCGACCTGGCCTGGCGCTGAATCAGCCGGCTGCGCCCAGTTCGCGCGCCCGCTGCTGCGCGGCCCGCACCGCCTTGCCGATGGCTCGCCCGACGCCGTCGGCCTGCATCGACATCAGCGCCGCGTGGGTGGTGCCGCCCTTGGACGTGACCCGCTCGCGCAGCACCGACAGCGGCTCGTGCGACTGGCTGGCCAGTGCCGTCGCGCCGTCGAAGGTGGCCAGCGCCAGGGTGCGCCCGTCGGCTTCGCTGAGACCCATGTCCACGCGCTGCCTGCACCATCGCCTCGACAAAGTAGAAGACGTAGGCCGGGCCCGAGCCCGACAGCGCGGTGACCGCGTCGAGGTCGGCTTCGGCGGCCACCCACAGCACGGCGCCGGTGGGCGCCAGCACCTGTTCGACGGCCGCGCGCTCGGCGGCGCTGACCGCGTCGCGTGCAAACAGGCCGGCGATGCCGCGTCCGATCAGCGCCGGGGTGTTGGGCATCGCACGCACGATGCGCTGCGCTGCCGGTGGCGCGGGCCAGCGTGTCGCTGCGCACGCCGGCCATCACGCTCAGGTGCAGCGCCTTGGCCACGTGCGGCGCGCATGGCGTGGCCGCTTCGGCGAAGACCTGCGGCTTCACCGCCCACACCACCAGCTCGGCATCGGCGAGCCGGCCGTCGGCCTGCGCCATCGCGGCCAGGCCGAAGCGCTGTTGCAAGGCCTGGCGCTGCGCCTCGACCGGCTCGACGACAACGATCGATGCCGCCGGCCGGCCGGCTTCGAGCAAGCCGCCGATCAGCGCGACGGCCATGTTGCCGCCACCGATGAAAACGATGCGCTCGAAATTCATCGCGGCAGTGTAGCCACCCGCTGTGCCGCCGCTTCGACCTTGCAAGACGACGGCATGCCCGCAGATGCTGTGCAATAGTTTCGGGTTGCACGTTGCGCCGCCATCCGCTTTTGCCATTCCAAGTCATGAATCCACTCGCTGCCCCCGCCCAAGATCCCGGCCCGCTGGCCTTCGATGTCAGCGAAGCCGACTTTCAGCAATCCGTGCTGCAGCGCTCGCTCGACGTGCCGGTGCTGCTCGACTGCTGGGCGCCGTGGTGCGGCCCGTGCCGCGGCCTGACGCCGGTGCTGGAGAAGCTGGCGCAGGCCTACGCGGGCCAGTTCGTGCTCGCCAAGCTGAATGTCGATGAAGCACCGCAGATCGCCGCCGCGCTGCAGGCGCGCAGCATCCCGCTGGTGGTGCTGTTCGTCGGCGGCCGCCCGGTCGACCAGTTCGCCGGTGCGCTGCCCGAAGGCCAGGTGCGCGCCTTCCTCGACAAGCATCTGAGCGCACCGGTGGCACCGGCCGAAGCGCTGCGCCAGGAAGCGGCCGAGGCCGGCGACCCGGCACTGGCCGAGCAGATCCTGCAAGAGGCGCTGGATCACGATGCCGACAACGTCGCCGTCAAGCTCGACCTGGCCGCGCGTGTGCTCGACCGTGGTGCGCTCGACGAGGGCAAAGCGCTGCTCGACAGCATCGCCGCGAGCCAGCGCGACGACCGCCATGCCGCGTTGACCGCGCGCATCGCGCTGGCCTCGAACCGCCCGCAGGGCGATGCCCAGGCGCTGGCCGCACGCATCCAGGCCGACGCGAAGGACTTCGAAGCCCGCTTCGCGCTGGCCGCGCTGCAGGCCTACGAAGGCGACTTCAACGCTGCATTCGACCAGCTGCTCGAAGTGGTGCTGCGCGACAGGGCCGAAGCGCGCGAGAAGGCGCGGCTGCAGCTGATCGACTGGTTCAAGGCCTGCCCCGATGCCGACGCCGTCAGCCGGGGTCGGCGCTACCTGGGCATGTACCTGAACTGATCCAGCGGCGGCCCCAGCTAGCGCGCACCGAAGATCGCGGTGCCCACCCGCACCAGTGTGGCGCCTTCGATGACCGCGGACTCGAGGTCGGCGCTCATGCCCATCGACAGCGTGTCCAGGCCCATGCCGCCGTCGTTGAGGTGGGCGAGCAATTCGCGCAGCGCCCGGTGCGGCGCGCGTTGTGCATCGCTGCCTTCGGCCGGTTCGGGGATGCTCATCAACCCGCGCAGGCGCACGCGTTCGGCCGGCAGCGCCGCCACCGCCCGCGCGGCTTCGGCCACCTGGGCCGGCAGCAGGCCACTCTTGCTGGCTTCGCCGCTGATGTTGACCTGCAGACACAGCTGCAGCGGCGGCAGCTGCGGCGGGCGCTGCGCGGCCAGGCGCTCGGCGATCTTCAGCCGGTCGACGCTGTGCACCCAGTCGAAATGTTCGGCCACGACACGTGTCTTGTTGGACTGCAGCGGGCCGATCAGATGCCATTGCAGCTCGTCGCGCAGGGCAGCCAGCGCCTCGATCTTGGCCAGGGCTTCCTGCACATAGTTCTCGCCGAAGGCACGTTGGCCGGCGGCGTGCGCAGCGCGCACCGCGTCGGCATCGAAGGTCTTGCTCACCGCCAACAACGTGACGCTTTGCGCGCTGCGGCCCGCGGCATCGCAGGCGCGTGATATGCGTCGCTGCACTTCATGCAAGTTGTGTTCGATGCTCGCCATAATGTGTTGAGCTTATCGCCCGGCAAGGCGCGCCACCTCCATGGACATTACCCAGCTGCTGGCCTTTTCGGTCAAGAACAAGGCTTCCGACCTGCATCTTTCCGGTGGCCTGCCGCCGATGATCCGCGTGCACGGCGATGTGCGGCGCATCAACATCGAGCCGCTCGACCACAAGCAGGTGCATTCCATGGTGTACGACATCATGAACGATGCGCAGCGCAAGAACTACGAAGACACGCTGGAGTGCGACTTCAGCTTCGAGATCCAGGGCCTGGCGCGCTTTCGTGTCAACGCCTTCAACCAGAACCGCGGCGCGGCAGCGGTGTTCCGCACCATCCCGAGCAAGATCCTCAGCCTGGAGCAGCTGAACACGCCGAAGATCTTCGCCGAGCTGGCGCTGAAGCCGCGCGGCCTGGTGCTGGTCACCGGGCCCACCGGTTCGGGCAAGAGCACGACCCTGGCGGCGATGGTCAACCACCTGAACGAAAACGAGTACGGCCACGTGCTGACGGTGGAAGACCCGATCGAATTTGTGCACGAGAGCAAGAAGTGCCTGGTCAACCAGCGTGAGGTCGGCCCGCACACGATGAGCTTCGCCAACGCGCTGCGCTCGGCGCTGCGCGAGGACCCGGATGCGATCCTGGTCGGCGAAATGCGCGACCTGGAAACCATCCGCCTGGCGCTGACCGCGGCCGAGACCGGCCACCTGGTGTTCGGCACGCTGCACACCAGCAGTGCGGCCAAGACCGTCGACCGCGTCGTCGATGTCTTCCCCGCGGCCGAGAAGGACATGGTGCGCGCGATGTTGTCCGAATCGCTGGTGGCGGTGATCTCGCAGTCGCTGTGCAAGCTGAAGGACGGCTCGGGCCGGGTGGCCTCGCACGAGATCATGCTCGCCACCTCGGCGATCAAGAACCTGATCCGCGAGAACAAGATCGCGCAGATGTACAGCTCGATCCAGACCGGTCAGAGCCTGGGCATGCAGACCCTCGACCAGAACCTGGCCGACCTGGTGCGTCGCAACATCGTCTCGCCGGCCGAAGCGCGATCGAAGGCCAAGTTCCCCGAGAACTTCCCCGGCTGATCGAACAAGGACCGCAGCAATGGAACGCGACCAGGCCTCGAAATTCGTCAACGACCTGCTGCGCCTGATGGTCGGGCGCAGCGGCTCCGACCTGTTTCTCACCGCCGACTTTCCGCCCGCCATCAAGGTCGACGGCAAGGTCACCAAGGTCAGCCCGCAGCCGTTGAGCGGCCAGCACACCTTGCAGCTGGCGCGTTCGGTGATGAACGACAAGCAGGCAGCCGAGTTCGAGAAGAGCAAGGAATGCAACTTCGCGATCTCGCCGCAGGGCGTGGGGCGCTTTCGCGTCAACGCCTTCCTGCAGCAGGGCAATGTCGGGCTGGTCTTCCGCACCATCCCGCAGACCTTGCCGACGATCGAATCGCTGAAGCTGCCGAAGGTGCTGAAGGAAGTGGCGATGACCAAGCGCGGGCTGGTCATCTTCGTCGGCGCCACCGGCTCGGGCAAGAGCACCTCGCTGGCGGCGATGGTCGATCACCGCAACGAAAACTCCTTCGGCCACATCATCACCATCGAAGACCCGGTGGAGTTCGTGCACCCGCACAAGAACTGCATCGTCACGCAGCGCGAGGTGGGTCTGGACACCGACAGTTGGGGCGCGGCGCTGAAGAACACGCTGCGCCAGGCGCCGGATGTGATCCTGATGGGCGAGATCCGCGACCGCGAGACGATGGAACACGCGGTGGCCTTCGCCGAGACCGGCCACCTGTGCATGGCCACCTTGCACGCCAACAGCGCCAACCAGGCGCTCGACCGCATCATCAACTTCTTCCCCGACGAACGTCGTGCGCAGCTGCTGATGGACTTGTCGCTGAACCTGAAGGCGCTGGTATCGCAGCGGCTGCTGCCGCACCAGGAAGGCAAGGGCCGGGTGGCGGCGGTCGAGATCATGCTCAACACGCCGCTGATCTCGGACATGATCTTCAAGGGCGAGGTCGGCGAGATCAAGGAGTTGATGAAACGCTCGCGCGAACTGGGCATGCAGACCTTCGACCAGGCGCTGTTCGACCTGTACGAAGCGCGCCAGGTGAGCTACGAGGATGCACTGCGCAACGCCGATTCGGTCAACGACCTGCGGCTGCAGATCAAGCTGCACAGCCAGCGCGCACGCAACACCGATCTGGCCGCCGGCACCGAACACATGAGCATCGTCTAGGCTTCGCCCCATACTGTGCAGCGGCCCCGCGTGGGCCGCTTTCCTTTTTCTGGAGCCGCCATGAGCAGCAAAACCTACGACACGGTGCCGTCGCGCCGCGTCGCCTTCCTCGGCCTGGGCGTGATGGGCCATCCGATGGCCGGGCACCTGGCCCGCGCCGGCCACCAGGTCAGCGTCTACAACCGCAGCAGCGCCAAGGCCGAGGCGTGGGTGAAGGAATACGGCGGCACCCACGCGGCCACGCCGGCCGCAGCCGCGAAAGGCGCCGAGTTCGTCTTCGCCTGTGTCGGCAACGACGACGATCTGCGCAGCGTGGTGCTGGGCGACGACGGCGCCTTCGCCGGCATGACCGCCGGCGCCGTCTTCATCGACCACACCACCGCGTCGGCCGCGGTGGCGCGCGAGCTGAATGCGCTGGCGCTGCAGCGCGGCCTGCACTTCGTCGATGCGCCGGTATCGGGCGGTCAGGCGGGCGCGGTCAACGGCGCACTGACGGTCATGTGCGGCGGCGAACAGGCGGCCTTCGATGCCATGCAGCCGCAGGCGCTGGCGTTCGCGCGCGCCGTGACGCGGGTCGGCGCCTCAGGCGCCGGGCAGCTGGCGAAGATGGTCAACCAGACCTGCATCGCAGGGCTCGTGCAGGGGCTGGCCGAGGCCATCGCCTTCGGCGACCGTGCCGGCCTGGACATGAAGCTGGTGCTCGAGGTCATCGGCAAGGGCGCCGCACAGAGCTGGCAGATGGACAACCGCGGGCCGACGATGATCGACGGCAGCTTCGATTTCGGCTTTGCCGTGGACTGGATGCGCAAGGACCTGGGCCTGGTGCTCGACGAAGCGCGGCGCAACGGCGCGAAGCTGCCGGTGACCGCGCTGGTCGACCAGTTCTATGCCGACGTGCAGGGCCTGGGCGGCGGTCGCCAGGACAGCTCGAGCCTGATCCGCCGGCTGCGCGACTGACCGCGGCCGGGCGCCCCGCGCCCGGCTTGCGCGCTACTTGCCCGCGGCGGAGGCGGCCGGCGCGGCCGATTCCGGCGGCGCCGGCATCGCTGCCAGCTGCGCCGGCGTGATGATCTCGAACACCTTGACCACCTTGCGCACGCCGCTGACCCCGCGCGTCACTTCCGCTGCGCGGGTGGCCTCGGCTTCGGTGACGCGCCCGAGCAGGTAGACGGTGCCGCGTTCGGTCACCACCTTGATCGATGCCACCTGCAGTTGCGATGCGTCGAGGAATGCAGCCTTGACCTTGCCGGTGATGATGGTGTCGTTGGTGATCGCGCCGAGCGATGCGACCGGCATCACCGCCAGGTCGTTGATGACGCCGGTGACACCGGCGACGCGCCCGGCAGCCGCCTCGGCCGCGCTGCGGTCGGCTTCGGTGGGCACCTCGCCGGTGAGCAGCACCGCCTTGTTGTAGGCGGTGACGTTGATGTGGCCGCGCTCGCCGATGGCCGAATTGACGGCGCTGGAGGCCTTCATCTCGATGCCCTGGTCGTCGACCTGCACGCCGGTCGTGCGCCGGTCCACCGTCATCATCGAGGTGCCGACCACCGCACCGCCGGCCAGCGCCACGCAGCCGCTGAGTGCGGCGCTGACCGAGGCAGCGCCGATGACGGCGCACAGCACACGCGCGGTGCCCGACCTGCGCGCCAGCGGTCGTGTCGGGCGAAGGGCCTCAAGTTGGTATCGATTCATTGGCTTTCCTGTTCTCCCATCAGTTGCAGATCGACCGCGTCGCACAGGCAATGCAGCACCAGCAGCTGCAGCTCGAGCACCCGCGCCGTCCGTTCGTGCGGCACCGACACGCGCACGTCGGTCTCGTTCAGTTGATCCTGCCACGCGGCCTCGGCGGTGCCGCACAGCATCACGACATTCATCTCGCGGCTGTGGGCCGCCTCGATCGCCGCCGTCGCGGCCTGCGCGGCCGCAGCGGCATCGATCAGAAGCAGCACATCACCGGGCTGCGCGAGCGCCAGCACCTGTCGGGCCAGCAGCGCCGCCAGCGCGCCCTCACCCGACGCCACGCCGGCCATGCCGGCGTCGGCATTCAGCGCCAGCGCGGCGAGGCCCGGGCGTTCCCGTTCGAAGCGGTGCACAAACGTGGCACAGAAGTACTGCGCCAGTGCGGCACCGCCGCCGCTGCCGCCGACCAGCACCTTGCCACCGGCGGTGATGCAGCCGATCAAGGCCTGCGCGGCATCGGCGATGGGCCTGGAAAGCGCCTGTGCGCTTTGGTACTGGAGATCGGCAATGTCGAAAAATTGCTGCTGAATGCGCTGTTCGAGCATGACCATGGATCATATGACACCGCTTCTGAAGCGCGGTTCATCGTGCCGCGGGCAGCCCACTCAAGCGGCGTCGAAGGCCCCCTGCACCCATTGCAGCGTCGCGCCGTCGATGGCCACCACGTCGAAGCGGCACGGCGGCATCGCCGGCAGGCGCAGCAGGTAGTGCTGCGCGGCGCGCACCAGGCTGCGCTGCTTGGCCGGCGTGACGCTGGCCAGTGCGCCGCCGAAATCGGCGCCGGTGCGCGCGCGCACCTCGACGAAGACCAGCGTGCCGTCGCGCTCGCGCAGGATCAGATCGACCTCGCCGGCGCGCGCGTTCGGCCCCAGCGCGACCCGATAATTGCGTTGCACGAGCACCAGGCCGTGGGCCTGCAGATGCGCCAGCGCACGCGCCTCGGCAAGGTCGCCGCGCTGCTTGGTGTCCGACCCCTGCTTCGCTTTGCCGGGCTTGCCCTTGAACACTTCATCCTCCGTGCTGCTGACCGCGGCCGCCGAAGCCGCCGGCGCGCAGCAGTATCCGCCGGCCACGCTGTATGTGGTGGCCACGCCGATCGGCAACCTGGCCGACCTGAGCCTGCGTGCCATCCACGTGCTGGCGCTGGTCGATGCGGTGGCCTGCGAGGACACGCGCGTCAGCGCCGGGCTGTTGCGCCACCTGGGGCTGGACAAGCCGCTGATCGCGCTGCACCAGCACAACGAACATGCCGATGCGGGCAAGGTGCTGCAGCGGCTGGCGCTGGGCGAACGTGTGGCCTACGTCAGCGATGCGGGCACGCCGGCGGTCTCCGACCCGGGCGCGTGGCTGGTGGCGCAGGCCGCCGCGCGCCGGCCACCGCGTGCTGCCGCTGCCCGGGCCGAGCAGCGCGCTGGCCGCGCTGTGTGTGGCCGGCGATACGCGCGGCGGCGGTTTTGTGTTTGTCGGCTTCCTGCCCACGCGGGCGGCCGAACGCGCCGCCGCGCTGCAGACTTCACTGGCCAGCCCGCTGACGCAGGTGCTGTTCGAGGCGCCGCACCGCATCGAAGCGCTGGCCGAGGCCCTGGCCGCAGGCCGCGGCGGGACGGCAGGTGACGCTGTGCCGCGAACTGACCAAGCAGTTCGAGACCGTGCACACGCTGCCGGCGGCCGGGTTGCCGGCGTGGCTCGCCGCCGATGCGAACCGACGCCGGGGCGAGTTCGTGCTGGTGTTGCATGCACCGCCGCGCGAAGAACATCCGGCCGGCGCCGAGTTGGCTGTTCACGACCAGCGGGTGCTGTCCACGCTGCTCGCCGAGCTGCCGCTGAAGCAGGCGGTGAGCCTGGCCGGCAAGATCACCGGCGCGCCACGCAACGCGCTCTACGACGCGGCCTTGCGCCTGAAGGAAACCGACAGCTGAGGGCTTGTGCAACACAAGCCGGGCGCGACGGGGTGCACTTCTACAATGGTCCTCACTTCATTGCCGGGCTTGCCCATGATCAGCCGCGAACCCACCATCGAACGCCTTGCCATCGCCCAGGCCCAGCTGCTCGAGCCCTACGGGCTCAGCGAGGCGAGCCTGGCCAAGGCGCTGGCGACGATCGGCGAGCACCGCATCGACGACGCCGACCTGTACTTCCAGAGCACGCGCCACGAAGGCTGGAGCCTCGAGGAGGGCATCGTCAAGAGCGGCAGCTTCAGCATCGACCAGGGCGTCGGCGTGCGTGCGGTGGCCGGCGAGAAGACCGCCTTCGCCTATTCCGACGACCTGTCCGAAGCGTCGCTGCTGGACGCGGCGCGCACGGTGCGCACGATTGCCGCGGCCGGCCAGTCGCGGCGCGTGAAGGTGGGCGGCGCCGCGCCGCGCATCGCCAGCAGCCGCGTGCTGTACGCACCCACCGACCCGATCGCCACGCTCGACAGCGCGCAGAAGGTGGCGCTGCTGGAAAGGGTCGAGAAGCTCGCGCGCGCCAAGGACCCCCGTGTGATGCAGGTGATGGCCGGCGTGGCCGCCGAATACGACGTGGTGCTGGTGGCACGCGCCGACGGCACCCGCGCCGCCGACGTGCGCCCGCTGGTGCGGGTGTCGGTGACGGTGATCGCCGAACAGAACGGGCGCCGCGAGATCGGCAGCGGCGGGGGTGGCGGCCGCTACGGGCTCGGCTACTTCACCGACGCGCTGCTGTCCAGCTATGTCGATCACGCCGTCAGCGCGGCGCTGACCAATCTCGAATCGCGCCCGGCGCCGGCCGGCGAGATGAGCGTCGTGCTCGGCCCCGGCTGGCCGGGCGTGTTGCTGCACGAGGCGGTCGGCCACGGCCTCGAAGGCGACTTCAACCGCAAGGGCTCGAGCACCTTCGCCGGGCGCATCGGCCAGCGTGTGGCGGCCAAGGGCGTGACCGTGCTCGACGACGGCACCATCGCCGACCGCCGCGGTTCGCTGAATGTCGACGACGAGGGCCATGCCACGCAGCGCAACGTGCTCATCGAAGACGGCATCCTGAAGGGCTACATCCAGGATTCGATGAACGCGCGGCTGATGGGCGTCAAGGCCACCGGCAACGGCCGCCGCGAGAGTTATGCGCACGTGCCGATGCCGCGCATGACCAACACCTACATGCTCGCCGGCAACCGGCCGAAGGAAGAGATCATCGCCGGCCTCAAGCGCGGCCTGTACGCCACCAACTTCGGCGGCGGCCAGGTCGACATCACCAGCGGCAAGTTCGTGTTCTCGGCCAGCGAGGCGTTCTGGGTCGAGAACGGCAAGATCCTCTATCCGGTGAAGGGCGCCACCTTGATCGGCAACGGCCCCGACGCGATGACCCGCGTGAGCATGATCGGCAACGACCTGGAGCTCGACACCGGCGTGGGCGTGTGCGGCAAGGAAGGGCAAAGTGTGCCGGTGGGCGTGGGCCAGCCCACCTTGCGCATCGACCGCATCACGGTCGGCGGCACCGCCTGAGGCCAGGACCATGCAAACCGTGCACCAGTCGCGCCACGCGCACGCCAGCATCGACGATGCCGGCATCGGCACCCTGCAGATCACCGAAGCCGGCAAGCTGAACATCGTCGGCTCCGCGGCGATCACCGACATGCGCGTGTCGCTGACGCGCCTGGCCGTCGAGGACCGCCTGCGCGTGCTGGTGCTGCGCGGCAGCGGCGAACAGGCCTTCATCGGCGGCGCCGACATCGCCGAGATGGTCACGCTGACCCGTCATTCGGCGAAGGCCTTCATCTCCAACCTCGCCGGCCTGTGCGACGCGGTGGCGCAGCTGCCGGTGCCGGTGATCGCGCGCCTGAGCGGCTGGTGCCTGGGCGGCGGGCTCGAAGTGGCGATGGCCTGCGACCTGCGGCTGGCCGACGCCTCGGCGAAGTTCGGCATGCCCGAGGTCAAGGTCGGCATCCCGTCGGTGATCCATGCGGCGCTGCTGCCGCAGTTGATCGGCCAGTCGCGTGCCCGCTGGATGCTGCTCAGCGGCGAGAACATCGACGCCGACAAGGCCTGCGACTGGGGCCTGGTGCACGAGTGCTGCGCGGTCGGCGGGCTCGATGCGCTGGTCGAGCAGCGCGCCGCGGCGCTGGCCAGCGCTGCCGCCGCAGGCCGTGCGCCAGCAAAAGCGCCTGTTGCGCCACTGGCAGGCGGTGACGCCGGCCAAGGCCATCGCCGACAGCATCGACGAGTTCGCCAGAGCCTACGACAGCGGCGAGCCGCAGGCGCTGATGGGCGCGTTCATGGCCGCCAAGCGCAACAAGCCCGCACCATGACACCAAGCGCGGTGGCGGCGCGCGCCGATACACATTCCAAGCTCGTCGGTTACGCGCTGTGGATCTTCGGTTTCCTCGGCGCGCACCGCTTCTACTTCGGCAAGCCGGTCACCGGCACGATCTGGTTCTTCACGCTGGGGCTGCTCGGCATCGGCTGGCTGATCGACCTGTTCCTGATCCCGTCGATGGACCGCCAGGCCGACCGCCGCTTCGCACCCGGACGCATCGACTACACCGTGGCCTGGCTGCTGCTGACCTTCCTGGGTTTCTTCGGCGTGCACCGCATGTACATGGGCAAGTGGCTCACCGGCATCCTCTACCTGTTCACCGGCGGGCTGTTCCTGATCGGCTACCTGTACGACTACTGGACCTTGAACGGCCAGGTCTCGGAGCTGAACCAGCGCGCGCGTTGATTGCGCGGGCCGCGCCGGGCGCGGCCCTTCAAGACGTCGCTCAGATCAGGTCCTTCACGTCCAGCCCGAAAGCGAAGCCGTTGCCTTCGTGGGCCAGCACCGCGTTGACCACCGCGCCACGCCCGTCGGGCTGCACCTGCACGACGCCGAAGTTGTACTGGTTGACGACTTCGCGCAGCGTCGCGGCGATGGTCGGCGTGAGCGCGAACGACTCGTCGATGAAGGTGCCCACCAGCGGCTGCGTGTCGTCGATCTGGCTGATGCCCGACGAGGTCAGCGACACCGCGCTCGCCTTCGGCAGGCGTGATGTCACGTCGAAGACGCAGCCGATGTGGATGTCGCCCGACAGGAACATCAGCTCGCGCGCCGCACCGGCATGGCGCCCGGCCAGCCGTGCCTTGAAAGCCTTCTGCAGCAGTTCCTTCTGTTCGGGCCGCGCGTAGCGGTGCGACCATTGGTCACGCGCCTCGTCGAGGTTGCTGATCTGGAAGGCACCGAAGTTCGGCTGCAGGCCGGTGCGGTTGGCGATCTTCGCGCTGATGATCGACTTGACCAGTTCCACCTTCGAGTCGCTCGATTTCGGGTGCAGCACGCCCGCTTCGTCGCCGCGGCGGAAGGCCTCGATGTCGTCGGTGCGCTGGCCCATGATGCGCTGCGTGCTGCCGTCCGGGTCCTGCGAGGCGATCGGCGTCGACGTCACCAGCGCCAGCGCGTCGATGTCCGGCGGCAGGTTGGCCAGCACCGCATCGATGAACTGCCATTGGCGCTCGCCGAGGATCGGCTTGACCGGGCGAAACACATCGCGCTCGCCGCGGCTGTCGAGCACCACCACCAGCAGCCGCGCGCAGCGGAAGACGAAGGGCATGCCCACGCGCAGCCCGCGCGGGATCGGGCCGTCGACGTAGTTGGGAAAGGCCGGGTCCGGCGCAGCGGGTTGCAGCGGATCGGCGTGGTCGCCGGGGCGCGGGTTGTGGCAGCCCTGGAAGTGCCAGTAGACGTCGCGCGCATCCTCGAAGAATGCGCTGGACCTGGCGAACATGTCCGCGCCGCGTGGGTGTTTTGCCACCAGCGTCGGGCTGTCCGAAGCCAGCGAGCCCCAGCCGTCGCGGATGTCGTGGTCGTCCCACACCATGTAGCACGGCGTGTTCGCCAGCACCGTGCGCAGCGGCTCGCGCGACCAGTTGGCGCGCACCTTGTCGGCCATCGCGCGGCGCCGCGTGGCGCTGTCCGACGCGTAGTGCGCGGCCACCACGTCGGGCTCGTCTTCGTCCATGTACACCTGGTCGCCCATCATCACGATGAACGACGGCTGGGCGCGCTCGACGAACTCGGCAAACGACTGCCAGGCGCCGAGTTCGGTGGCGCCGTTGCACGAGATGACGCAGAACAGCAGGTTGGTCATCGACGCGTTGGGTGGCAGCGTGCGCACGCTGCCGGACGCGCCCGGCACGAAGCGGCCGGCGCGCACCACCCGGTAGCGGTAGCGCCGGTCGCCTTGCAGGCCGCTGACGCGGGCGATGGCGGTGCCGAACTCGACGGCGCCGCCTTCGGTGCTCTCGAAGGCGAACAGGCCCACGCCGTCGACACGCAGCGCGTAGCGCGACGGGTCGTCGCCGACCTGGATCCACACGCGCGTGCTGACGTCGTCGGTGTGGCCCACCAGCGGGCCCAGCTGCAGCCGGCGCGCGGCGCGGCGCGGGGTCATTCGCCGCCCCGGCTGCTCAACGGCGCGTGCCGAGGCCGCTGCCGCTGCCGCCGAGGGCCTTGCCGATGGCGCCGGTGATGGCCCGGCTGTCGGCGGCGCCGAGGCCCAGCTTCACCGCCTCGGGCAAGGTGCCTTCGACCTTGCGGTCACGCAGCACGCTGCGCAGCCGCTTCACATCGGCCTCGTAGCGCTCGATCTCCGGCGCGGCATGCAGCACGCCGGCCAGTTCGGCCAGGTTGGACGCACCGGTGGCCTTCAGCTGCTTGGCCTGCGCGCCGTCGAGCTGCAGCAGCTTGGCCGCTTCGTCGAAGCCGACGTTGCGCAGGTCGTCCGCTGCCAGCTTGCGCACGGTGTCGATGAACACGCCGACCACCTTCGGGTCGCTGGCCACCAGCGGCTTTTCCAGCGCGGCAGAGCTGCCGTTGGACAGCAGATTCACCACCTGGCGCTCGACCGCGTTCCACCGCGTCGTCACCTCCAGCGCGCGGGTGCGCGCCGAGGCGCTCAGCGCCGCCGTCAACGTGCGCGTGCCGCCGATGTCGAACAGCCCGCGGTTGAACGGCACCTGGAACAGCGGGCTCACCGAGGTGCTGCTGTCGCCCACCGACAGCGCCCCGCTGCCGGCGTCGCTGTCGAAGCACACGCCGAGCAGCCGGTTCTCGCCGAACAGCACGCCGCGTTCGAGCGGCGAGCGCGCGGCCTCGCGTTCGTACTCGTCGCGCAGCGTGTCGAGCCAGACTTCGAGGAAATGTTTGTAGTTGGCGCTGCCGCGCTGCGAGGCGCCGGCCGACGCGCCGGGCGACACCACCGACGCCACGACCAGGCTTTCGCCCAGTCGCAGCCCCCACAGCTCGACCACCGGGCGCTTGAAGGTGCCGCTGGTCAGGCCGCCGATGATGTCGATGTCCAGTTCTTCCAGCGGCGTGCCCGCCGGAAAGGTGCGGTTCAGGTAGTTGACCATGCGCGCCAGCTGCACCAGCGAGCCGTTGAAACGTTCTTCGTAGCTCAGCGGCAGCGGCGGGCTGTCGAGCAGGCACACGCGGCGCAGCCGCGCGTCGATGCAGAAGCCCGTGCCCTTCGGCACCAGCACCACGGCGGTGAATTCCTGGATGCCTTCGATGCCGCTGGAACGCCGCGCCAGCAACTGCTGGAACCACAGGTTCGGATCCGACGGATCGACCGACAGCTGCTGCAGCGGCTGCGGCGACAGCGAGAAGCTCAGGTGCGGCGTGCCCACGTACTTGGTCGACAGCAGCGAGATGATGTTCTCGACGCGCGTGGTGTGGCTGACGAGTTCGCGGCGTTCCTCGGCGGCCTGGCGCGTGGTGGTGTCGACCACCTGCGACACCGAGCGGTCGCTGGCGACGTCGGTGGTGGTGTTGCGCACCGAGCCGCTGGCGCCGAAAGGCCCGACGCTGAAACCCGCCGAGGCGCTGGCCGTCAGCGTGTTGCTGTGGCTGCGCAGCGACTCGTCCATCTGCGAGCCGCTCTTGCCGATGGCCACGCCGTCGGATTCGCCTTCGTAGGCCTCGGCGCCGACGACGCCGGTCTGCAGCATGCGCCGCGAAAGCGGTGCCGCGGCATGGAAGTACGGCCGGATCGTGCCTGGCACCGCGGCGCCGTCGTCATCCTCCCGGCGGCGCACCTTGAGGTCGAGCAGCAGGTGCAGGCACGGAATGCCCTCGCCGAGAAAGCCGGCGGCCAACTTCGACAGTTCGGCCGGAAACGAGGCCGGCCCGACGGTGGTGGTGAACTTGACGAATACCAGCCGGTCATCGGGGAAGGCACCCACCAGCGTGGCATCGTCGGGCTCGAAGAAAAACAGCGACAGCGCAGTCTGCGCCGGCTCGCCAGCGGCCAGCGGCTGCGTCGTCGCGGCCAGGCGCCAGGGGATTTCGATCGGCGGCAGCGCCGCTTCCGGTTCGGCCATCGTGCTCTCCTTGTCGAGCCCTTCGCTGGGGGCTGCGCAGCTTAGGCGCCGGGCGGCGCCGCTGCACCCCCTACGTCTAGGGCCGCAGAAGGCTGCGACCCGCCGATTCGCGGTGCGGGCCGGGGAAACTGATCAGTCGTAACCCGGCGGCGCGACGAAACCGCCGAACTCGCGTTCCACCAGGCGGCTGAACAGCAACGCGGTGCGGTCGCGGCCATGGCCGGCGATGGCCTGGTAGCCCAGCGGCAGCCCTTCGCTGCTGAATCCGGCCGGGCCGACGGTGGACGGCAGGTGCACCACGCCGGAGATGCCCGACCAGAACAGCTGGTCGGTCACCGGCACCGCCTGGCCGTCGATCATGATCTTGCGCATCCAGCGCTCGCCCTCGTGATCGTGCGGCCAGGCCGCTCCCGCGGCGGCGGGGCACAACATCAGATCGCAGCCAGCGAAGAACTCGGCCCAGCGCACCCGCAGGTGCTGGCGTTCGTTGTCCATCTGCAGCCACTGCCGGTGGCTCAGCGTGTTGCCTTGCAGCATGCCTTGCAGCATGCGCGGGTTGCTGCGGCCCAGCGGCGTGTCCAGCGCGGCGCGCCAGTTGGCGATGTCGGTCTCGGTGCCGGCCGACAGCGCGGCGCGGTACAGCGTCAGGTACAGCTCGTGCTGGCGGGTCAGGTCGACCTTCGGCGCGGCCTTGTCGCCCTTGTCGAAGACCTTGGCGCCGGCCTTGGCCAGCCGGTCGGCCAGGTTCTGCAGCACATCGGCGTACTCGCGCTCGACCGCGACGTTGGCATCGCCCAGCTTGAGTGCGATGCGCAAACCCTTCAGCGTCTTGATGCGCGGCGGCGCCAGCGCCAGCTTCCAGGCATCGGCTTCGAGCGCATCGGGGCCGGCCATCACGCCCAGCAGCAGCTCGAGGTCGGCAGCCGAGCGTGCCATCGGCCCGACGACGGCGATATCGGGTTGTTCGATCCAGCCCGGCGGCGCGTGGCCGCGCTGCGAGACGACGCCCCAGGTCGGCTTCAGGCCGAAGGTGCCGGTGTAGTGCGCCGGGTTGCGGATCGACGAGCCGATGTCGCTGCCGGCCTCGGCGCCGGTCAACCCCGCGGCCAGCGCGGCGGCCGAGCCGCCCGACGACCCGCCGGGCACCCGATCGGTGTTCCACGGGTTGCGCGTGGTGCCGTGGATGGCGTTGAAGGTCTGCCAGTCGGCCATCGCGAAGGGCAGGTTGGTCTTGCCGAAGATGACCGCGCCGGCGCCTTTCAGCCGGGCCACCACCGCCGAATCGGTGCTGGCGATGTTGTCGCGCCAGGCCGGCAGGCCGTGTGTGCTGGGCGATCCGGCCAGGTCGTAGGCTTCCTTGACCGTCATCGGCAGGCCGTGCAGCGGGCCCCACGACTCGCCGCGCGCCAGGGCCGCGTCGGCCAGCCTGGCCCGCTTGCGTGCGCCGCGCTTGTCCATCCACACCACCGCGTTGACGAGGCCGTTGTGGCGTTCGACGCGCTGCAGGTAGTGCTCGAGCAGTTCGAGGCAGCCGACCTTGCGCTGGCGGATCAGCGCGCACAGGCGGCTGGCGGATTGGTAGTGCAGGTCTTTGCTCATGGGCTCATCGTGAAGGTCGTGGCCGGGGCTGCCCGGCGGCTCGATGCCGGCTCAATGCGGCTTGCGCGGCCGCTTGAAGGATTCGGGGCGGATGACGTTGTCTTCGCCGTTGCCCGTGCCGTTGCGCATGCCGCTCGTGTTGCGGGCGTGGCCGTTGGCCCTGCCGCGTGCGCGGCCGATGGCCTCTTCGGCTTCGCGCTCGGCGCGCTTCTTCGTGCGCCGGTGCTGGCGCAGGCGCAGCGCGGTGGCCTGCAGCCGCTGCCACCCGGTGCGCAGCGCATGGTCGAGCCGCTGGCGTCGCCGCTCGCCCAGGCACAGCCGTACCAGCGCAGCGCCACACAGCAGCACCACCAACGCAGCGAGGATCTGTTCGGCCATGGCCGCGAGTTTCGCTCAAAGCAGCGACGCTGGGGGAGTGCTTGCCGGCGCTAGACCAGGTTGCGCAGCTTGCGCAGCGCCACCGACAGCATGGCCAGGTCGCAGTGCCGCGCCTCGGCCAGTTCGGCGAGCAGCTTGCCGGCGCTGCGGATCTCGTCGCTGTTGTCGCGTTCCCACTGCTGCAACGCCTGCATCGCATCGCTTTTGCCCTGGCCGAGCACGTCCAGCGCGATCGCGCGCTGCAGCGCGGCCAGGTCGTCGCCGAGGGCGAAGCGGGCCAGGTTGTCCCAGAAGCCGCCCGAGGCCAGCGTGTCGATCTGCTGCTGCAGTCGCTGCAGCCCCAGGCGGCTGCTGAGCTTGAAATGCAGTTCGGCGACGTCGGCGAGCGACTGGCCGGTGGTGGCGGCGATGTCGGCGATGTCCAGCGCATCGAACAGCGTGTCGATCGAGCCGACCGCGTGGGCCAGCGGCTGCGGCACGCCGGCGGATTGCCACTGCTGCGTCTGTGCCGACACCGCGTCGCCTTGCTGCAGCCGTTCGCGCAGCGCCTGCACCGCCGGCAGCAGCCGCTGGATCATCGGCAACAACGGCTCGGACAGCCGCTTGGCGTGCAGGAACCAGTTGGTGGCGCGCAGGCTGTGGATCTTCAGGCTGTTGAGCATCGCCGACTGCACGGCATCGTCGACCTGGTTGTCCAGCGCCTCGATCTGCTGCCACAGCGTGTCGTGGCCGAAGACCTCGCTCATCGCCAGGTAGGCGCGCACGATCTGCGACGGTTTGGCGCCGCTGATCTCGCCCATGCGGTGCACGAAGCTGGCACCGACGCGGTTGACCATCCGGTTCAGCACCAAGGTGGCGGTGATCTCGCGTTTCAGCGGATGGCGCGGAATCAGCGCCGCATGGCGCTCGCGCAGCAACGGCGGAAAGTACAGCGGCAGCTGGTTCGCCACCCACGGGTCTTCGGGCAGGTCGGAATCGACCAGCTGTTCCGACAGCCACATCTTGCTGTAGGCCAGCAGCACCGCGAACTCCGGCGTGCTCAGTCCCTCGCCGCGCGCCTTGCGTTCGGCGACCTCGTCGTCGCTGGGCAGGTATTCGATGGCGCGGTCGAGCTGACCCGTGCGTTCGAGGTGGCGCATGAAGCGCATCTGGCGGTCGAGCAGCATGGCGGCCTGGCGCGCGGCCATCGACAGCGCCTGCGTCTGGCCGATGTTGTCGGCCAGCACCAGCGCGGCGACATCGTCGGTCATCTGCGGCAGCAGCGCGTTGCGCTGCTTTTCGGTCATCTCGCCGTCGGCCACCGCCAGGCCGAGCAGGATCTTGATGTTGACCTCGTGGTCGGAGGTGTCGACGCCGGCCGAGTTGTCGATGGCATCGGTGTTGATGAGCACGCCGCGCGCGCGCCGCCTCGATGCGGCCGAGCTGCGTGATGCCCAGGTTGCCGCCCTCGGCGACGACCTTGCAGCGCAGTTGCGTGGCGTCGATGCGCAGGCTGTCGTTGGCGCGGTCGCCGGCATCGGCGTGGCTCTCGTCGCTGGCCTTGACGTAGGTGCCGATGCCGCCGTTGTAGAGCAGATCGACCGGCGCCTTCAGGATCGCGCTGAGCAGCTCGTTCGGGCTCAGCCTGAAGTCAGCCTCGGCGCCCTCGCCGCGCTCGATGCCGAGCGCCGCGCAGGCCTGCGGCGACACCGGGATCGACTTCTGCGCCCGCGGCCAGACGCCGCCGCCGGTGCGAGATCAGGTTCGCGTCGTAGTCGGCCCACGACGAGCGCGGCAGCGCGAACAGCCGCTCGCGCTCGGCGAAGCTGCTCGCCGCGTCGGGGCTCGGGTCGATGAAGACATGGCGGTGGTCGAAGGCGGCCACCAGCCGGATGTGCTTCGACAGCAGCATGCCGTTGCCGAACACGTCGCCGGACATGTCGCCGACGCCGACGACGGTGAACTCCTGGCTCTGCGAGTCCAGGCCGAGGTCGCGGAAGTGGCGCTTGACACTTTCCCAGGCGCCGCGCGCGGTGATGCCCATCGCCTTGTGGTCGTAGCCGACGCTGCCGCCGGAGGCGAAGGCATCGCCGAGCCAGTGGCCGTATTCGGCCGACACCGCATTGGCGAAGTCGGAGAAGGTGGCGGTGCCCTTGTCGGCCGCGACCACCAGGTACGGGTCGTCGCCGTCGCGCCGGCGCACCAGCGGTGCCGGCTGCACCTGGCCGCCGACGAAGTTGTCGGTCAGGTCGAGCAGCGCGCGCAGGTAGTCCTGGTAGCAGGCCACGCCTTCTTTCATGAAGGCCTCGCGCTCGATCGCCGGCGGCGCCTTCTTCAACACGAAGCCGCCCTTCGAGCCGACCGGCACGATGACCGTGTTCTTCACCATCTGCGCCTTCACCAGGCCCAGCACCTCGGTGCGGAAATCCTCGTGGCGGTCGCTCCAGCGCAGGCCGCCGCGCGCGACCTTGCCGCCGCGCAGGTGGATGCCCTCGAAGCGCGGCGAGTAGACGAAGATCTCGACCAGCGGGCGCGGCGCCGGCAGGCCCGGCACGCGCGCCGAATCGAACTTCAGCGACAGGAACGGCCGCCGCGGCCCGGGCGCGCCCGAATGGCCGATGCCGGTGCGCCAGTGGTTGGTGCGCAAGGTGGACTGGATCAGCCCCAGCAGCTGGCGCAGCACGCGGTCTTCGCTGAGGTTGGCGACCTTGTCCAGCGCCAGCTCGATCGCGTGCACCTGTTCGTCGGCGGCCGTGTCGTCGTGGTCGGTGGGATGGAAGCGCAGCTTGAACAGCGCGACCAGCATGCGCGCGATGTGCGGATTGGTCGCCAGCGTGGCCTCGATCGTCGACTGCGACAGCGCGAAGCCGATCTGCTTGCAGTAGCGTGCATAGGCGCGCAGCACCACGATGTCCTCGGCGGCCAGCCCGGCGGCGAGCACCAGCCGGTTGAAGTCGTCGCTTTCGACTTCACCGCGCAGCACCCGCGCGAACGCGCTTTCGAACAGCCGCGCCATCGCCTCGCTGTCGATCTGTTCGCTGGCACGTGCCTGCAGCCGGAAGTCGTGGATCGAGGTGAAGCTGTCGGCTGGCTGCTCGGCCGCGGCACCGATGCGGAAGTTGTCCTCGCCGAGCACCTTCGCGCCCATGTGCTCGAGCATCGGCAGGCTGCTCGACAGCACCACCTTGGCATTGCGGCTGTAGACCTTGAAACCGAGCTCGCCGACCGCCGCGCCGAGCGGGTGGTACAGCGCCAGCGCCAGCGGCTGCTCATCGCTCAGCCCGGCCAGCTTCAGCGCGTCGGGCACCGCCGCGCGCGGCTTGCATCACCTCGCGGTAGACCTGCGGGAAGGCGCGCCGCCCAGTGCTTGAACAAGCGTCATGCCCTGCGCTTCGCCGACCTCATCGACCAGCGCCTCGCGAAAGCGATCGTCCCAGCGCCGCGAGGCGTCGGCCAGTTGTGCCTCCAGCGCGCGCGGGTCGTAGGCCGGCACCCGCCCGGCGGTGGTGCGGATGGTCAGGTGCACCCGCGCCAGGATGGTGTCGCCGAGTTCGACCTTGAAGTCGGCGCGCACGCCGTCGAAGGCCTGCATCAGGATGCGCTGGAACTTCAGCCGCAGCTCGGTGGAATAGGCCTCGCGCGGCACGTAGATCAGGCACGACATGAAGCGGTCGTAGGGGTCGCGCCAGATGAACAGGCGCAGCCGCTGGCGCTCGCCGGCGGCGAGGATGCCCATCGCGATGTGGTGCAGGTCGTCCTCGCCGATCTGGAACAGGTCGTCGCGCGGGTAGGTGGCCAGGATGTGATCGAGCGCCTTGGCCAGGTGGCCGCCCTGCGGCAGCGCGGCGCGGCGGCGCACCGCGTCGACCTTGCCGCGCAGCAGCGGGATCTCCTGCACCGGCTCGCTGTAGGCGGTGGAGGTGAACAGGCCGATGAAGCGGTGCTCGCCGATGACCTCGCCGGCGGCGTTGTAGCGCTTGATGCCGACGTAGTCGGTGTAGCCGGGCCGGTGCACGGTGGAGCGGGTGTTGGCGCGGGTCACCAGCACCACCGGCACCGGTGCGCGTGCCATCGCGCGCACCGCCGACGGCACGGCCGCGAAGCTGATCGACAGCTCGCGCGGGCCACTCTCGCCGAGCACGCCCAGCCCGCTGCCGGCGACCAGGCGCAGCATGTCCTGGCCCCCTTCGGCGACCAGGTCGTTGCGCCGGTAGCCCAGCAGCGTGAAGTGATCGTCGGCCAGCCATTGCAGGAAGGCGCGGCTCTCGGCGACCAGCTCGCGCCGGCACCGCCGGCGCCGATGTGGTCGAGCTCGTCGATCGCCTCGTGCAGGCGCGCCAGCATCGCCTGCCAGTCGCGCACCGCGACGCGCACGTCGGCCAGCACGTGTTTCAGCCCGGCCAGCAGTTCGGCCCGCTGCGGCGGATCGACCAGGCGATCGACCTCGACATGCATCCACGACTCGCGTGTGGCCCGGTCCTGCCCGGTACCCGGCAGGCGCGGGCGCAACGCCTGCAGCTTGCCCTGCTCGTCGCGTTGCACGACCACGATCGGGTGCACCACCAGGTGCAGGGTCAGGCCCTGGCGGTTCAACTCCATGGTGGTGGTGTCGACCAGGAACGGCATGTCGTCGTTGATGATCTCGATCACCGAGTGGCGCGACGCCCAGCCGCTGTCGGCCAGCGTCGGGCTGAGGATGCGGATCTTCGTTTCACCCGGCGCCCGCTGCTCGGCCAGGTGCCACAGCGACAGCAGCGCGCCGAGCAGGTCTTCAGCGGCGCGCGCGGCCAGGTCATCGAGATCGAGGTGCGCGAACCAGGCCTGCGCAAAGACCTCGAAGGCCGCGTGCTGGTCGGTGGGCACCCGCTGGCGCGCCAGCGCCATCACCGTGTCGATGCGCCCGCCGCGCGATGTGTCGCTGCTGTCGTCCATGGCGCTCATCTCCTGTTGTACTTGTATCAACCCGTGCCGAACGGGGAACAGCTTACGCCTGTGCCTCCATCGATCCGCGCCGAGCATGACCCGGCACGCGGCAGGCCGCGCGTCGCGACGGTAGGATGCCGGGTCGCCCGAGTGGCGCGACACCTCCTCGAACTACCCGGCCCGCCATGAACGACCTGAGCTTCAACATCAACGGCAAGAGCGAGCGGCTGCAGGTGGCGAGCCACCGCCTGCTGGTCGAGGTGCTGCGCGATCAGCTCGGCCTGACCGGCACCCATGTCGGCTGCGACACCAGCCAGTGCGGCGCCTGCACGGTGCTGGTCGACGGCCAGCCGGTGAAGAGCTGCACCATGCTGGCGCTGCAGGCCGAAGGCTGCAGCATCACCAGCATCGAGGGGCTGGCCGACGGCGACAAACGCCACCCGGTGCAGCAGGCCTTCATCGACTGCCACGGCCTGCAGTGCGGCTTCTGCACGCCGGGCATGATCATGGCGTCGGTGGCGCTGCTGCAGCACACACCGAACCCGAGCCAGGCGCAGATCGAACACGCGCTCGACGGCAACCTGTGCCGCTGCACCGGCTACGTGAACATCGTCGCCGCGGTGAAGCAGGCGGCGCACGACGATGGCCGGAGGCGCCCAGTGAGCGCCGCCGCCACAGCCCCCGTCGCCGCGCGCTTCGGCAGCGGGCAATCGGTCAAGCGCATCGAAGACCCGGCGCTGGTCGCCGGGGCCGGGCGCTTTGCCGCCGATGTCTCGCTGCCCGGGCAACTGCACCTGTGCGTGCTGCGTTCGCCGTACGCACACGCGCGCATCGCCGCCATCGACGTTGCCGCCGCGCTGGCGCTGCCCGGCGTGCACGCGGTGCTGACCGGCGCCGACCTGGTCGAAGCCGGCCTGAAGCCGATGGCCTCGCAGGCGGTGTTTCCCGGCGCCGGGCGGCGGCAAGGCGCCGTCGACGCCGCGGCATGCGCTGGCGCTGGGCCATGTGCGCTTCGTCGGCGAGCCGGTGGTGGCGGTGGTGGCCGAATCGCTCGACGCCGCGCATGCCGGCGCGCGATGCGGTGGCGGTCGACTACGAGGATCTGCCGGCGGTGACCGACCTGGCCGACGCCACCGCCGACGGTGCGCCGAAGGTGTGGGCCGATGCGGCCGACAACTTCGCCGCCGAGATGCGCCACGGCGATGCCGCGCGCCTGCGACCAGGCCTTCGCCGGCGCCGCGCACGTGGTCGCGCTCGACCTGGTCAACCAGCGCCTGGCGCCGACGCCGCTGGAGCCGCGTGCGCTGCTCGGCGAATACCACGCCGAAGGCGGGCGTGTGACGCTGCGCATCAGCAGCCAGATGCCCGGCGGCGTGCGCGACACGCTGTGCAACGAGGTGCTCGGCTGGCCCACCGACAAGCTGCGCGTCGTCGTCGGCGACGTCGGCGGCGGCTTCGGCATGAAGACCGGCGCCTACGCCGAGGACATCCTCGTCGCCTACTGCACCGACAAGCTGAAGAAGCCGGTCAAGTGGGTCGCCGAACGCAGCGACGAATTCCTCGGCGCCAGCCACGGCCGCGACGTCAGCAGCCACGCCGAGCTGGCGCTGGATGCCGACGGCAAGGTGCTGGGCCTGCGCGTGCACGGCCTGGCCAATGTCGGCGCCTACGCCACCACCACCGGCGTCATCATCCAGCTGCTGATCGGCCCGTGGGTCGGCACCAGCGTCTACGACATCCGCACCATCGATTTCCGTTTCAAGGCGGTGCTGACGAACACCACGCCGCTCGGCGCCTACCGCGGCGCCGGGCGGCCCGAGGCGATCTACATCATCGAGCGGCTGATGGACGCCGCGGCGCGCCAGCTGAAGCTCGACCCGGCCGAGCTGCGCCGGCGCAACATGATCCGCCCCGAGCAGATGCCCTACACCAACGCCATGCAGCAGGTCTACGACAGCGGCCGCTTCGAGGCGGTGCAGACGCAGGCGCTGGCGCTGGCCGAGTGGGACGGCTTCGACGCGCGCGCCGCGCAGTCGAAACAGCGCGGCAAGCTGCGCGGCCGCGGCATCGCCACCTTCCTCGAATGGACCGGCGGCAACGTCTTCGAAGAGCGTGTCACGGTCAACGTGTCGGGCGACGGCTTCATCGAGATCTTCAGCGCCACCCAGGCGATGGGCCAGGGCATCGCCACCAGCTACGCGCAGCTGGCGGTCGACGTGTTCGGCGTGCCGATCGAGAAGGTGCGCATCGTGCAGGGCGACACCGACCGCGGCACCGGCTTCGGCAGCGCCGGCTCGCGCTCGATCTTCGTCGGCGGCTCGGCGGTGAAGGTGGCGTTCGCAGCGCACGGTCGAGAAGGCGCAGAAGCTGGCCGCCGACGCGCTGGAAGTGGCCGAGCGCGACATCGAGTTCGCCGAAGGCGTGTTCAGCGTCGTCCGGCACCGACCGGCGCATCGACCTGTTCGAGCTGGCCGGCAAGCAGCCCGAGCGCCAGATGTTCGTCGATTCGACCAGCTCGGTGCAGGCGCCCAGCTGGCCGAATGCCTGCCACATCTGCGAAGTCGAGATCGACCCCGACACCGGCGCCGTCGAGGTGGTGTCGTACGCGTCGGTGAACGACGTCGGCCGCGTCATCAGCCCGACCATCGTCATCGGCCAGCTCGACGGCGGCGCGGTGCAGGGCCTCGGCCAGGCGCTGTGCGAGCAGATGGTCTACGAGCGCGAATCGGGCCAGCTGCAGACCGGCAGCCTGATGGACTACGCGCTGCCGCGCGCCGACATCATCAAGCGCTTCAAGACCGTGCTCGACCAGAGCACGCCGTGCCTGACCAACCCGCTGGGGGTGAAGGGCGTCGGCGAGCTCGGCACCATCGGCGCCACGCCGGCGGTGGTGAACGCGGTGGTCGATGCGCTGACCCGCGCCGGTGCCGGCGAACGCGCGGCGAAGCTGCAGATGCCGCTGCTGCCCGAACGGGTGTGGCGGGCACTGCACGGCACATCGGCGGCCTGAACAGCAAGGAACACGACACCATGAATCCATTCGCATTCCACAGCCCGGCGCGCGCCGCCGATGCCGCCGCGCTGCGCCAGCGCCATGCCGATTCCAGCTACATCGCCGGCGGTCAATCGTTGCTCGGCGCGATGAAGCTCGGACTGGCCGCGCCCAGCGACCTGATCGACCTGAACAACCTGCGCGAGCTGAAGGACATCAGCGTGCAGGCCGACATGCTGCGCATCGGCGCGATGGCCTCGCACGCCGCGGTGGCGGCCTCGGCCGATGTGAAGCGGCTGATCCCGGCGCTGGCAGCGCTGGCCGACGCCATCGGCGACCCGGCGGTGCGCACCCGCGGCACGCTCGGCGGCAGCCTGGCCAACAACGACCCGGCCGCGTGTTACCCGGCCGCGGTGCTGGGCCTGGGCGCGACGGTGCACACCGAACAGCGTGACATCGACGGCGACAGCTTCTTCCTCGGCCTGTACGAAACCGCGCTGCAACCCGGCGAGCTGATCACCGGCGTCAGCTTCAAGGTGCCGCGGCGTGCGGCCTACGTGAAGTTCAGGCAGCCGGCCTCGCGCTTCGCGCTGGTGGGGGTGTTCGTCAGCCAGGGTGACGACGGCGTGCGCGTGGCCGTCACCGGCGCCGGCCCGTGTGCCTTTCGTGTCACGGCGCTGGAAAGCGCGCTGGCCAAGGACTGGTCAGCCGCGGCGATCGCCGGCATCACGGTGCCGGCCGACGCGCTGAACAGCGACCTGCATGCCAGTGCCGACTACCGCGCGCACCTGATCGGCGTGCTGGCGCAGCGCGCGGTGCAGGGCGCGTTCTGAGCTGCCGTCGCAGTCGGCAGCAGCATACAAACCGGCACAAACGGCGTGCCGTTCGCGCACATCACCGTGCTACATTCGCGGCCATGCATTGCCCAGCGATCCATTTTGCGAGCTACTGGTTTACGGCCCCACCCGGCGGCTGGATGAACTTGCGCACGTAGACAATCGCACGCAACGCACCCAGAAAACCGCCGGCACCCCCGGCGGTTTTTTCTTGCCCAGGAGAAACAGCAATGAACGTCCGCAGCACCGCCAGCGCGCCCGAAGGTCGCTACACCGCCACCGAAGGTCGCTACACCTTGAGCGAGAAAACCAGCGAGACCGACGACCAGCGCATCCAGGATGTGACGCCGCTGCCGCCACCCGAGCACCTGATCCGCTTCTTCCCGATCGCCGGCACGGCCGGTCGAACGGCTGATCGGCGACACCCGCGCCGCGGTGCGCCGCATCATGCAGCGCAAGGACGACCGGCTGCTGGTGGTGATCGGCCCGTGCTCGATCCACGACCCGGTGGCGGCGCTGGACTACGCGCGCAAGCTGCTGCCGCTGCGCCGGCAATACGCCGACACGCTGGAAATCGTCATGCGCGTGTACTTCGAGAAGCCGCGCACCACGGTCGGCTGGAAGGGCCTGATCAACGACCCGTACCTCGACTGCAGCTTCCGCATCGACGAGGGCCTGCGCATCGCGCGCCAGCTGCTGGTGGAGATCAACCGCCTGGGCATGCCGGCGGGCAGCGAGTTTCTCGACGTCATCAGCCCGCAGTACATCGGCGACCTGATCGCCTGGGGCGCGATCGGCGCGCGCACCACCGAAAGCCAGGTGCACCGCGAGCTGGCCTCGGGCCTGAGCGCGCCGATCGGCTTCAAGAACGGCACCGACGGCAACATCCGCATCGCCATCGACGCGATCCAGGCGGCGGCGCGCGCGCACCACTTCCTGTCGGTGCACAAGAACGGCCAGGTGGCCATCGTCGAGACCAAGGGCAACCCCGATTGCCACGTCATCCTGCGCGGCGGCAAGGCGCCGAACTACGACCTCGCGCAGCGTGGCCGCGGCCTGCAAGGAGATCGAGGCGGCGAAGCTGGACTGCACGCTGATGGTCGACTGCAGCCACGCCAACAGCAGCAAGCAGCACGAGCGCCAGGTCGACGTGGCGCGCGACATCGCCGCGCAGATCACCGGCGGCAGCCGACTGCATCTTCGGCGTGATGGTCGAGAGCCACCTGGTGGCCGGCGCGCAGAAGTTCAGCGCCGGCAAGGACGACCCGGCCGGGTTGGCCTACGGCCAGAGCATCACCGACGCGTGCATCGGCTGGGACGACTCGCTGGCGGTGCTGCAGGGGCTGAGCCGGGCGGTGTCCGCACGTCGAGGTTGAGCCGAGCCAGAGTGGCAAAGGGCTGCGGTTAAAGTTCGCGCCCATGCCCTCGAGCCCGATCGACCACTCCCACCACGACCAGCTGCTGACGCAGCACCTGCGCCACTTTTTCGGCGAACTCGAACCCGAGGTGCTGGCGCTGCTGCGCGAGCAGCTGGAGTGGGTCGAGGTGGTCGGCGGCCAGACGCTGATGGAGCAGGGCGAGCCGGGCGATTCGATGTACCTGTCGGTCAGCGGCCGGCTGCGCGCCTACGTGCGCCAGGACGACGGCACGCAGCGCATGGTGCGCGAGATGTCGCGCGGCCAGGTCATCGGCGAGATGAGCCTGTACACCGACGAGCCGCGCTCGGCCACGGTGGTGGCGATCCGCGACTCGGTGCTGGTGCGCCTGAACAAGGCGCACTTCAACGAGCTGCTGGCGCGCAGCGCGCAGGTGTCGGTGGCGCTGACGCGGCAGATCATCCAGCGGCTGAAGACCGAACACCAGCCGACGCAGTTCGCCGCGCCGGTGACCATCGGCCTGATCCCGATCACCGACGGGGTGGCGCTGCGCGATTTCGCCGACAAGCTGGCGGCGCAACTGGCGCTGCAAGGCGCGCGTGCGC
Organism: uncultured beta proteobacterium; assembly: GCA_963756415.1. Classification (GTDB taxonomy): domain Bacteria; phylum Pseudomonadota; class Gammaproteobacteria; order Burkholderiales; family Burkholderiaceae_C; genus Rubrivivax. The sequence continues at coordinate 65,809 of CAVWNT010000015.1, read as the reverse complement.
GTCATCGATTCGGCCAGCGTCGATGAAGCGCTGGGCCAGCCCGGCGCAGCCAACGGCAGCGGCAGCGATGCGGCGCTGAACCGGCGCATCGCGTTGCTGCTCGACGCCATCGAATCCGACAACGACTTCGTGCTGCTGCTCAGCGACGACACGCCCACGCCGTGGACGCACCGCTGCACCCGCCACTGCGACGAGCTGCTGATGCTGGCCGACGCGACGCAGCCGCCGCAGATCCATGCCATCGAGCAGCAGTGCCTGGTGGAGCGCCCGCCGCGCACCGAGGCGGCCGAGATCCTGGTGCTGCTGCACGACGCCGCGCTGCGCTGCCCGAGCGGCACCGCCGCCTGGCTGGCGCGCCGGCCGCTGGCCGACCACTTCCACATCCGTCCGGCGCTGGAACGCGACATGGCGCGGCTGGCGCGCCTGCAAAGCCGCACCGCCACCGGGCTGGTGTTCGCCGGCGGCGGTGCGCGCGGATTTGCCCACCTGGGCGTGTGGCGCGCGCTGCAGGAGCGCGGCATCGAGATCGACTGCGTCGGCGGCACCAGCATGGGCTCGGTGATGGCCGCCTTCGTGGCCTCGGACCAGCCGCATGACGCGCGTGATGGACATCGCGCGCAAGGCCTTCAAGCTGAACCCGACCGGCGACTTCAGCTTCCTGCCGCTGATCTCGCTGATCAAGGGGCAGCGGCTGCGCCGCATCATCCGCCAGGCAGCGCTCGAGCTGCTCGACGCCGATGCCGACATCGAAGACCTGTGGAAGAACTACTACTGCATCGCCACCAACTACTCGCAGGCGCGCGAGGAACCGCTGCGCAGCGGCAACCTGCAGCGCAGCATGCTGGCCAGCATCGCCATCCCCGGCGCGCTGCCGCCGGTGGTGCTCGACGGCAACCTGCTGTGTGACGGCGGCACCTTCAACAACTTCCCGGTCGACGTGATGCGCGCCCGCCGCGGCATCGGCCGCGTGATCGGCGTCGACCTGAGCATCACGCAGCCGCGGCGCATCGAGTTCGACGAGGTGCCCGGCCCGTGGGCGCTGCTGCGCGATCGCCTGCGCACGCGCAAGCAGCGGCGCTTCAAGCTGCCCTCGCTGGCCGCGTACCTGATGAACGTCACGATCCTGTACAGCATGTCGCGCCAGCGCGCGGCGAAGCGCCTCACCGACCTGTACTTCAACCCGCCGCTGTACCGCGTGGGCATGCTGCAGTGGGAGCGTTTCGATCAGATCGTCGCGCAGGGCCACCAGCACGCGCTGCAGGTGCTGGGCGCGCAGCCGGCAGCTGCGCCGCCGGAAACCCACGCCCCAGGCAGGCTCAGCGCCCCGCCCGCTGGCGCGCCTCGTGCATCGCGTGCAGGCTGATCTTGCGCACCTCGATCTTGCTCTGCTCGATGTGGCTCTTCAGCAGCAGCTGCGCCTCGTCGAGCTTGCGCTGCATGATCGCGCGCAGCACCTTGGCGTGTTCCTGGTAGGTGGCCTCGATGCGGTCGGGCCGCGTGAAGTCGAGCCGGCGCACGATGCGGATGCGGTCGGTCACGTCCTGGTGCACGCGCGCGATCTCGTCGTTGCCGGCGGCGCTGACCAGCGTGGCGTGGAAACGCTTCGTCGAGCGCGCCGACCGCGCGCGGGTCGCTCAGCCGCTCGGCGGCCGGCACCAGCCACAGCGCCTTCAGCGCCTCGAGCGCCGGGCGGGTCGTCGCTGCGCGATCGCCAGCCGGGCCACGCTGGCCAGCTCGACGCACCACGCGCAGGTCGTAGAGCTGGTCGAGCTTGCGGAAGTCGATCGGCTTGACGTACCAGCCGCTCTTCGATTCGACTTCGAGGAAGCCTTCGTTGCGCAGCCGGAACAGCGCCTCGCGCACCGGCGTGCGGCTGACGCCGGTGCGCTGGCCGATCTCGGCTTCGGTGAAGCGGTCGCCGGGCGCCCACATGAAATCGTGCAGCTCGGCCTTCAGCCGCGCGTAGACCTGCTCGGCCAGGTTGGCGCGCGGCGGCCGGGTTGGCTCAGGTCGCTCATGGTCGAGCGATGCGGCGAAGCGGCTTGCCGATCGCGCTCGCGGCCACCTTCATGCGGCGAAGTGGCAGGCCACTTCGCGCGCACCCAGCCGCAGCAGCGGCGGCGCCTCGCGTGCGCAGCGGTCCTCGCCCTGCGGACAGCGGCCGTGGAAGCGGCACACGTGCGCCGGCGGGTCGATCGGGCTCGACACTTCGCCGTCGAGCTTGATGCGCGGCCCCTGGCCGGGAATCGCCGACACCAGCGCCTGCGTGTACGGGATGCGTGGGCGCGCGGAAGACCGCGTTCGGAAGGCCCGATCTCGACGATCTTGCCGAGGTACATCACCGCCACGCGGTCGGTCAGCAGGCGCACCACGTTCAGGTCGTGCGAGACGAACAGGTAGCTCAGGCCCAGTTCGCTGCCGCAGCTGCGCCAGCAGCTGCAGCACCACCGCCTGCACCGACACGTCGAGCGCGGCGGTCGGCTCGTCGAGGATCAGCAGCCGCGGCTTCGACCGCCAGCGCGCGCGCGATGCCGACGCGCGCCTTCTGCCCGCCCGACAGCTGGTGCGCGAAGCGCGGCAGCAGCGCCAGCGGCAGGCCGACCTGCAGCGCCACCTCGTCGACGCGCGCATCGGCCGTCGCGCCGTCGACGTCGCCGCTCAGCAGCCGCAAGCGGCTCGCGCGATCGTCTCGCGCGCGGTGAAGCGCGGGTTCAGGCGATCGGTCGGGTCCTGGAACACCATCTGGATCGCGCTGCGCTGCGGCGTGCGGGCGAAGCGCAGCGCGCCGGATGTCGGCCAGGTCGCTCGCCGGCGAAGACGATGCGCCCTTCGCTCGGGTCGAGCAGCCGCGCCAGCAGCCGCACCAGCGTCGATCTTGCCGCAGCCCGATTCGCCGACCAGGCCGACGCTTTCGCCGGCGCGCGATCGTCAGCGACACATCGTCGACCGCATGCAGCATCGCGCCGCGCTGGCCGTCGACGGCAAAGCGCTTGTGCAGCGATTCGACCTGCGAGCAGCGGCCTCAGACATGCGCCGGCCTCCGGCGCAGCCGTGCGCGCTTCGTGCAGCGGGATGCCAGCAGGCCACGCGCGTGCGCGCTGACCGGTCGCAGGCGCGGGCGCTCGCTGCGGCAGCGTGCGCTGGCGCGCTCGCAGCGTTCGGCGAAGCGGCAGGCCGGCAGGTCGTCGCGGCGCAGGTCGGGCAGGTTGCCGGGCACCGGCTCCAGGCTGTCGATGGTGCTGCGTTCGCCGGGCGAGGAGCTCATCAGCCGCGCGGTGTACGGGTGGCGCGGCGCGGCGAACAGCGCTGCGCGTCGGCGCGCTTTCGACCGCGTGGCCGGCGTGCATGACGACGATGCGGTCGCAGTAGTCGGCGGCCAGCGCCAGGTCGTGGGTGATGAACAGCGTGGCCATGTGGCGTTCGCGCGCCAGGCCGGTGATCAGGTCCATCACCGCGGCCTGCGTGGTCACGTCCAGCCCGGTGGTCGGCTCGTCGGCGATCAGCAGGCTCGGGCCGGCAGGCCAGCGCCAGCGCGATCATCACGCGCTGGCACATGCCGCCCGACATCTCGAACGGGTAGGCGGCCAGCGCGCCGTTCCGGGTCGGAGATGGCCACGTCGCGCAGCGCCTGCACCGCGCGCTCCTTCAGGCTCGTGCCCAGGTCGGCGCCGGGCGCGGCGGCGTGGCGGCGCAGCACGTCCTCGATCTGCTGGCCGACGCGGCGGATCGGGTTCAGCGCGGTGCGCGGGCTCTGGAAGATCATCGAGATCTCGCGCCCGCGCAGGTCGGCCAGCGTCGTCTTCGCCGGCGCTGCAGCAGATCGATGCCGCCGAACACGCGCGCTGCCGCCGGTGACGCGCGCGGCGCGGTCGCTGATGCCGAGCAGCGCGTAGCTCAGCACCGACTTGCCCGAGCCGCTTTCGCCGACCAGGCCGACGATCTCGCCCTTGTCGATGCTGCAGGTCGATGCCTTCGAGCGCGCGCACCGTGCCGCTGCGGGTGCGGAACTCGAGGCCGAAGTCGCGCACGTCGAGCAGCGGCGGGTGTCGGTCGGCTCATGTCGCGCTGCGCCTCGGATCGAAGATGTCGCGCAGCGCATCGCCGAGCAGGTTGAAGCTGAACACCGCCAGCATCAGCACCGCGCCCGGGAAAGAAGCTCACCCACCACTCGCCGCTGACGATGAACTGCGCGCCTTCGGCGACCAGGATGCCCCACTCGGGCGTCGGCGGGCGCACGCCCAGGCCGATGAAGCTCAGGCCGGCGGCGTTCAGGATCGCCCAGCCCATGTTCAGGCTGACCTGCACCATCGCCGGCGGCAGCGAGTTCGGGAACAGGTGCACCGCCAGGATGCGCGCAGTCGCCGTTGCCGGTCAGGCGCGCGGCCTCGATCTAGCCGGCGTCGCGGCGCACGTTGGCCTCGGCGCGCGCGACGCGCACGTAGAACGGCAGGTTGATGATCGCGGTGGCGAGCACGATGTTGCCCACCGTGTTGCCGAGCGCGGCGACGATGCCCATCGCCAGCACGAACAGCGGAAAGGCCATGATCGTGTCGGACAGGCGGGTCACGATGCGGTCCCACCAGCCGCCGAAGAAGCCGGCCGCCAGGCCCGAGCGGCATGCCGATGACGAACGACGCCAGCCACCGCCGAGATGGCGATGCCGAGGTCGAGCCGGGTCGCGACCACGGTGCGCGAGAAGATGTCGCGGCCCAGCGCGTCGGTGCCGAACCAGTGCGCCGCCGATGGCGGCTGCAGCGCCGCCGCGCTGTCGCTGGCGAGCGGGTCGTAGGGCACGAGCGCCGGGCCGAACAAGGCCATCAGCACGAACAGCGCGAACAGCGCACGCCGCCACAGCGTGACCGGGTTCTCGCCGAGCACGTGGCGGATGTGCTTCCAGGTGGTGTTCATGTGGTCCCGTTGCGCATGCGGCTCACCGCTCACACGCGGGTCGATCAGCCCGTAGAGCAGGTCGACCAGCAGGTTCAGCAGCACGAACAGCACGCCCATCGCCAGCACGAAGCCCTGCACCGGCGCGTAGTCGCTGGCGGTCAGCGCGTCGATCGCGTAGCTGCCGACGCCGGGCCAGCCGAACACCTTCTCGACGATCACGCTGCGAGCCGAGCATGAAGCCGAACACCATGCCGAGCGTGGTCACCACCGGCAGCAGCGCGTTGCGCAGCGCATAGCGCACCAGCACCGTGCGTCGACGACAGGCCGCTGGCGCGCGCGGTGCGGATGAAATCGGCCGACAGCACCGACAGCATCGATGCGCGCGTCATGCGCGCGATCGGCGCGAGCACGAAGATCGCCATCGTCAGCACCGGCAGGATCAGCTGCCTGCAAGCTGGCCCACCACAGCGCGCGTCGCCGGCCAGCGCGGTGTCGATCAGGTAGAGGCCGGTGACGGTGGGCGGCGGCGAGAACATCGGGTCGAGCCGGCCGAGCGGCGACGGCGCCCAGCCGAGCAGGAAATAGAACACGTAGGCCAGCAGCAGCCCGGTGAAGAAGGTCGGCAGCGAGACGCCGGCGGTGGTGATCAGCCGGCACAGCTGGTCGATCCAGCGAGCCCGGCCGGGTCGCCGCCAGCACGCCCAGCGGCAGCGCGATCGCGCAGGCCAGCAGCAGCGCCAGGAAGCACCAGCTCCAGCGACGCCGGCAGGCGCGCAGCAGTTCCTGCGCGCACCGGCTGCCCGGTGGTCAGCGACAGGCCGAGGTCGCCGCGCGCCAGCGCCGGCGACGTAGAGGAAGAACTGCTCGAGCAGCGGCCGGTCGAGGCCGAGCTGCGCGCGCACCTGCGTCGATCGCCTCCTGCGTGGCCGCAGCCGCCGGCGAAGTACGCGGCCGGGTCGCCGGGCAGCGCGCGCGTCAGGATGAAGGTGATGACGACCACGCCGAGCAGGTTGGGCAGCGCGGCGAGCAGCCGGGTGACGATGATGCGCAGCATGAGGTGCGGGTTCGGCGGCGTGGCTTCGTGGCTGGGCGACGGCCGCGTCAGTCGGCCTTGCGCTTCAGCGCCGCCGCTGCTTCGAGCGGGTTCGGCTCGGCGCCGGCGTAGTCGCGTGCCGGCGGCGCGAAGCCGCACGAACTGCCGTCGCGCACCTGGACCACGCGCTTCCCACGGCAGCTGGTAACGCCCGGCGACCATGTCGTGCATGAAGGTGTAGGGGCAGTCGGTGGCGCCGCCGCGCACCGCCACGTAGCCGCGGTGGCCGAGCTGGTAGGGGTTGTTCTCGACGCCCCAGCCTTCGCGCGCCTCGCGCACCAGGTCGCACCGCAACTCGGCGCTGACGATCTCGTCCGGCCGCGCGCCGCCCTGCGCCAGGATGCTGCCGTCGAAGTTGCAGAACATCGCCTCGCCCATCGAATCGAAGCTGCCGTCGCTGCCGCACAGGCACACGCTGGCGGTGATGGCCAGGTTCTGGAAGGCGTTGGCCTGGTTGGTGATGCTGCCAGGCGTGGCGAATCGGCGCCGTGTAGCCGGCGGTGCGCAGGATGATCTCGGCACCCTTGTAGGCCGCCTCGCGCGCCATCTCGGGGAACATGCCGTCGTGGCAGATGATCAGCGCGAGCTTGCTGCCGTTCGGCCCGTCGCACACCGGCACGCCGACGTTGCCCGGCTCCCACGGCTCCACCGGCACCCACGGGTGCAGTTTGCGGTAGTACAGCCGCAGCTCGCCCCGGTCGTCGATGATCAGCCCGCTGTTGTACGGGTTGCCGTGCGGGTTGTGCTCCATGATCGAGAAGCAGCCCCAGATGCCGTGCTCGACGCAGGCTGACCTGAACAGCGCCACCTCGGGACCGTCGAGGCGCACCATCAGCTCGGGCGTGGTGGCCATGCTCAGGCCGTGCAGCGCGTACTCGGGGAAGACCACCAGGTCCATCGTGGCCAGGTTGCGGCGCGCCTTGCCGACCATCCAGCCGATGCGCTCTGCCTGCGCTTTCAACTGCGCCGGTGTCTCGACCACCGGCAGCTGCAGCTGCACCAGGCCGACCACCACGCCGTGCGCGGACTTGTTCAGGCCACCGAGACCGCTCATGTTCATGCCGCCTGTGTTGATGTTGTCGTCAGCGCAGCCTGCAGCGCCGCCAGCGGCGCCGCCCAGCCGACGATGCCGCCTTGCGCCACCACCATCTCCACCACCGCATCGTGGAAGTGCGGGAAGTAGCTGGCCGCGCAGTCCTGCACCAGCAGGCACTCGTAGCCGCGGTCGTTGGCCTCGCGCATCGTCGTCTGCACGCACACCTCGGTGGTGACGCCGCCGATGAGCAGGTGGGTGATGCGTTTCGCATGCAGCAGCGCGTCGAGCCCGGTGGCGTGGAAGGCACCCTTGCCGGGTTTGCGCAGCACGGTGTCGCTGGGCTGGGGCTGAAGGCCTGCCACGAAGTCAGCGCCTGCTTCGCCGGCAACCAGCACGCGGCCGAGCGGCCCCTCGTCGCCGATGCCGCAGCTCAAGCCGCCGCGCGCCTTCTTCGACGGCGGGCAGTCGGCCAGCAGCGGATCGTGCGCCTCCTGCGTGTGGATGATGTGCAGGCCGTGCGCGCGCGCCAGCGACAGCAGCCGCACACACGCCGGCACGATGCGCTGCAGGGTCGTCACGTCGTTGCCGAGCATCGCGCCGAAGCCGCCGGCTCGAGGAAGTCGCGCTGCATGTCGATCAGCACCACCGCGGTGTGCGCCGGCTCGAAGGTGTAGGTGTAGGGGCGCGCATCGACGCTGTTCATGCCGCGTCCTTCAGGTCACCGGCCATGGCGCGGCCGATGGCGCCGATGTCGGCGTTCTCGGTCGGGCATTCGAGCCCGACATGGCCGTGCGACAGCACCACCATGCGCGAGGCCAGCGCCAGGATCTCGTCGAGGTCCTCGCTGACCAGCAGCACCCCGCGCCGGCGTCGCGCGCCGCGCGCAGCCGCGCATGGATCTCGGCACTGGCCTGGAAGTCGAGCCCGAAGCACGGGTTGGCGACGATCAGCAGCCGTGGGTTGCCGTCGAGTTCGCGTGCCAGCACCGCGCGCTGCACGTTGCCGCCCGACAGGTTCTCGATCAGCGCATCGGGGCCCGGCGTCTTGACCTTGAAGGCGGCGATCTTGGCCAGCGCCTGCGCTGCGCATCGCGCCGCGCGACAGCCATGGCCCACGCGCCAGCGGCGCGCGGTCGAAGCCGCGCAGCGCCAGGTTCTCGGCCACCGCCAGCTTGCCGACGCAGGCGTTGTGCAGCGGCTCCTCGGGCAGGCTGCGCACGCTCAGCTCGCGCATCATCCTGCGGGTCGGCAGGTACGGCTGGCCGTCGACCGAGACCTTGCCGCCGCAGATCGGCAGCGCACCGGTCAGCGCCGCGACCAGCTCGCGCTGGCCGTTGCCGGAGACACCGGCGACGCCGACGATCTCGCCGGGCATGACGTTCGAGCGTCAGCCCGTCGACCGCCGATCGGCCCTCGACCCCGGACACCTGCAGGTTGCCGATGGCCAGGCGCGGCGTGCCGGCGGCGGTGGCCTTCGTGGCCGGCGCCGACGTGCTCAGCGCTTCCGCCAGCGGCCGCCGAGGTGGCCGCGGCGCTGGTGGCACCGACCTCGTCGGTGCTGACGCCCATCATCCAGCCCGCCAGTTCGTCGCGGCTGGTGTCGGCGATCGCCGTGCCGCCGGTGCGCCGGCCGCGGCGCAGCACGGTGACCTCGTCGCAGAAGCCGAACACCTCGCGGAACTTGTGCGTGATGATCAGCACCGTCAGCTGCTTGTCCCGGCACAGCGCCTTCATCTGCCCGAGCACCTCGTCGGCCTCCTGCGGCGTCAGCACCGAGGTCGGCTCGTCGAGCACCAGGAAACGGCGCCGCGCGTACAGCGCCTTCAGGATCTCGAGCTTCTGCTTCTCGCCGGCGGCCAGTTCGGCGACGCGCGCATCGAGCTTCAACGGAAACGGCGCGCTGGCCATGAACCGGTTCAGGCGCGCGCGCTCGGCCTTCCAGTCGATGACCGCGCCGAGGTCACGCTGCGCCAGCGCCAGGTTCTCGGCCACCGTCATGCCGGGCACGACGGTGAAGTGCTGGAAGATCATGCCGATGCCCAGCGCCGCGGCATCGCGCGGGCTGTGGATCTCCGCTCGCGGCCGTCGACCTGACGCTGCCGGTGTCGGCGCGGTAAAAGCCGATCAGCGCCTTGACCAGCGTCGACTTGCCGGCGCCGTTCTCGCCGAGCAGCGCGTGGAAGCTGCCGGCCTCGACCGTCATCGACACGTCGTCGAGCGCCTGCAGCGCGCCGAAGCGCTTGGAGAAGCCGAGCATCTCGACGCGCGCGGCGCCGGTGTGTTCGTGGGCAGGCGGGATCAGTGTCATCGGTGTGCCCCTGTTGCAAAGCCGCGCGCGCAGGCCGCTGCGGCAGCGCGCCGACGTCACCCGCGTTCTCCGGCCCACGCTCGCGGGGAAACGCCGCGGCACACCACGGATGGTGGCCTGATGACGGCCGTGCCACCCCATCAGCCAGCGTGCCGCGAATGGGGCCTGCGCCCGCGGGTGCCACCGCCGCACTGCAACCGGCGCCCGTGGAATTCGGTCCGGGACCCCCGTGCGACGAGAGGGCGTGCGGCCCGGATTCGCGGGCGCAGGCCCCATTCGCGGCACGCTTGCCGTCGCCATGCCTGGCCGGTGATGACGTGGAAGCGATCGGGGGCTGATGCGTCGCCCCGCGAGCGTGGGCCGGAGAACGCGGAGCCGGGCCGCGCGCCACGCTGAACAGCGGCCTCACCCACGCCACGCCTCCAGCAACGCCGAGGACGAAGCCACGGCACCGAACACGCCGCCTTGCATCGTCACCATCTTCAGCGCCGCGTCGTGGTTGCCGCGGATCGGTGGCGCCGGTGGCGTCGCTGACGATCAGGCATTCGAAGCCGCGGTCGTTGGCCTCGCGCATCGTCGTGTGCACGCACACGTCGGTGGTCATGCCGGTGAGCACCAGGTTGCGGATGCCGCGCAGGTTGCAGCATCAGCTCGAGGTCGGTGGCGCAGAACGAGCCCTTGCCGGGCTTGTCGATGATGACCTCGCCGGGCGCCGGCGCCAGCTCGTCGATGATCTGCCAGCCCGGCTCGCCGCGCACCAGGATGCGGCCGTTCGGCCCGGCGTCGCCGATGCCGACGCCGTCGGTGCCGATCTGGCGCGAGCGCCAGCGCTTGTTGGCCGGCAGGTCGGTCAGGTCCGGCCGGTGGCCTTCGCGGGTGTGCATCACGGTGCATGCCGAGTGCCCGCGCACGCGCCAGCAGCGCGCGCGATCGGCGCGATCGGCGCGCGCACCGCCGACAGGTCGTAGCCCATGCGGTCGACATAGCCGCCGACGGCCGACAGAAGTCGAACTGCATGTCGATCACGATCAGCGCGGTGTTGGCCGCCGTGGCGCTGGCCGTCGAAGGGCCAGGGGTACGGATCGGCGTCGACCGGTGCAAAGGTGTGCATGCGCGTCTACCGGTTCAGGGAAAGTTCGCCCGGCGCGCCGTCGCTCGGGCCCGGGCTTGCCCAGGCCGATCAGCAACGCCAGCGTCAGCACGTAGGGCAGCGCGCTGAACAGGTAGTAGCCCCGCCGAATAGCCGATCGACTGCAGCGCCGGGCCGATCGCGCCGGCGCCGCCGAAGAGCAGCCCGGCGAGGATGCAGCGCAGCGGGTCCCAGCGCGCGAAGATCACCAGCGCCACCGCGATCAGGCCCTGGCCGCTGGACAGGCCTTCGTTCCAGCTGCCCGGGTAGAACAGCGAGAGCGAGGCGCCGCCGACGCCGGCGCATGGCGCCGCCGGAGGCGGTGGCGGCGATGCGGATGCCGCTGAGCCGACTAGCCGAGCGCGCGCGTGGCGTTGGCCGAGTCGCCGACCATGCGCACCAGCAGGCCGACGCGGGTGTGGGCGAAGGCCCAGTACACCGCGAACGCCAGCACGACGCCGATCGGCAACAGCGGGTTGATCTGCAGCGCCGCCTGCACCGCCGGCTGGTCGCTCCAGCCGCCGAGCGCGATCGCCGGCAGTCTGCGGCGCCTGCGGCTGGATCAGCGGCTTGCCGAGGTAGAACGCCAGGCCCGATGCCGAGCAGCATCAGCGCGATGCCGGTGGCGATGTCGTTGACGCGCGGCAGCGAGCACAGCAGGCCGTGCAGCAGCGCCGAGCAGCGCGCCGGCCAGCGGCGCGCGGCGACGCACGCCGAGCCACGGCGAGCCGGTGCAGGTAGGCGCCGCCGAAGGCCGCCATGCGCCGACAGCACCAGCACGCCTTCGAGGCCGAGGTTGATGCGGCCGGACTTCTCGGTCAGGCATCTCGCCGAGGCTGACGAACAGGAAGGGCGTGCCGACGCGGATCGCGCCGCCGACGATGCCGCCAGCAGCACGATCCACTGGTCAGCCGGTCATGCTGCTCTCCTCATCGCGGTTGCGGCGCGCTGCGGCATGCGGTCAGCAGGCTTCCAGTCGACCCGCGCAGCGCCTCGCTCGCCAGGATCAGCACGAAGGCGATGCCCTGCAGCACCAGCACCGACGCATCGGGCAGGCCGAGGCGGCGCTGCAGCAGGCTGCCGGCGGCGCCGAAGCCGCCGAACAGGATCGCCACCGGGATGATCGCCGACCGGGTTGTGCCGCGCGATGAAGGCGACCAGGATGCCGGCGTAGCCGTAGCCGGCGATCAGCGACGCATTGGCGCTGGTGTGCACCGCCGCCACCTCGACCGCGCCGGCCAGCCCGGCGCAGGCGCCGCCGAGCGCGCAGGCGCCGAGGATCAGCCGGGTCGCCGGCAGGCCGACCAGCTGCGCGGTGCGCGGGTTGCCGCCGACCACGCGCAGCGAGAAGCCGAGCGGCGTGCAGCGCAGCCACAGCCCAGGCCGACGCAGGCGACGACGATGCCGATCACCAGGCCCCAGTGCACGTCGAGCCGGCGATGCCGCCGATGCGCAGCGCCTTCGGGCAGCGGCTGCGTCGACGGCTTGTTCAGGCTGGCCGGGTCGCGCAGCAGCGCCTTCGACCAGCTGCTTGAACAGCGCGATGGCGATGTAGGCCAGCAGCAGGCTGGCGATGGTCTCGTTGACGCCGCGGTACTGGCGCAGCCAGCCGGCCAGCGCGATCCAGAGCGCGCCGGCCAGCGCGCCGGCGAGCGCACATCAGCGGCCGTGCCGACGACGTTGCGCCGGCAGCGGCAGCGCAGTGCGGCAGCGCCGCCGCGGCCAGGCCGCCGAGCACCAGCGCGCCTTCGCCGCCGATGATGACGCAGCCCGGCGCGCGCCGGCAGCGCCACGCACAGCGCGGTGAGCATCAGCGGCGCGGCGCGCTGCAGCGTGTTCTGCCAGGAGAACCAGTCGCCGAAGCGCGCCCTTGAACAGCAGCGACCCAGACCTCGACCGGGCTCGACGCCGGCGAGCGCAGACGAAGACGCCGAACAGCAGCAGCGCGGCGGCCAGCGCGGCCGACCGGCAGCAGCGGCGTCGGCGATGGCGCTGGCCGCATGGCGGGTGCGCTGCGGCCATGGACGCGCTCATGGCGCGTCGCTCAGACCGAGCCGATCACGCCTTCGACCAGGTAGTTCATCTTCTCGAGCTCGAGGTCGGTCTGCTTCGAGCGCCTTGCCGGCGGCGATGACGACCTTGCCCTTGTTGTCCTTGAGCGGGCCCTTGAAGATGTCGAAGCTGCCCGCCATCATCTTGGCCTTGATCGTCGTCGGCCTTCTTCTTCGCCGCGTCGGTCACCGTCGGGCCGTAGGCCGACATCTTCACGTAGCCTTCCTTCAGGCCGCCGCGCAGGAAGTTGGGATGCGGCTTGCCGGCCTGCGCCGCGTCGATCGACGGTCGTTGTAGGCGGTGAGCCAGTTCCACTCGGCGCCGGTCAGGTAGGCCTTCGGCGCCAGCTTGGCCTGGCTGGCGTGGTAGCCGCAGACCATCTTGCCGCGCTTGGCGGCGGTCTCGACGATCACCTTCGGGCCGTCGACGTGCATGGTGAAGCACGTCGACGCCCTGGTCGGCCAGGCTGTTGGTGGCCTCGGCCTCCTTCACCGGCATCGACCAGTCGCCGGTGAAGATCACGCTGCGTGGTGATGCCGGGCTTGACCGAGCGCGCGCCCAGCGTGAAGGCGTTGATGTTGCGCAGCACCTGCGGGATCGGCTTGGCGGCGACGAAGCCGAGCTTCTTGCTCTTGCTCATGTGGCCGGCGATCACGCCGTTCAGGTACTGGCACTCGTCGATGTAGCCGAAGTAGCTGCCGGCGTTCTTCGGGTGCTTGCCCTCGGTCCACATGCCGCCGCAATGCGCGAAGCGCACGTTGGGGTACTTCGCGCGCCATCGCCAGCATGTGCGGGTCGAAGTAGCCGAAGCGAGGTGGGGAACAGCAGCGTGGCGCCGTCCTGCGTGATCATGCCGGTCCATGGTCTTCTGCACCGCGGCGGTCTCGGGCACGTTCTCTTCCTCGACCACCTTGACGCCGGGCATCTTCTTCAGCGCGGCGGCGGCCTGCGCCTGCGCCTGGTTGTAGCCGTAGTCGTCGCGCGGGCCGACGTAGATCACGCCGACGGTCAGCGGCGTCTGTGCGCTGGCGTGGCGCAACGCGCCGGGCAGCGCGAGCGCGCCGCCCAGCAGAGCGCCGCCGGCGAGCAGGCGGCGGCGGCGCTGGTCGATGTCCAGTCGGCCTGAAGCTGTTGCAGTTGATCGTGGTTCATCGTCTGGCTCCTCGGTGTGTCGTGGCGGTGGGCTCGGTCGGGTCGGGACTCAGGGACGCGGTGGGTCGATCAGGCTGACGTGCGCGGCGACGACGTGCCAGCCGTCGGCGATGCGCACCAGGTCTGGCTCTGGCGGCCGAGCTTGTGGCTGCCGTCGCGCTGGAACTCGGTCATTGGCGGTGGCGAAGTCGCGGCCGTAGGTGGTGATGACGGTGCGTGTGCAGCGTTGCGCGCCAGGCCCTGCGGCGGGCGAGCCGCGCGGAAGGCGCGGATCGCGTCGATAGCCGTACAGGTTCTCGGCGACGCCGTAGCGCACGGTGTGCGGGCTGTCCCAGAACAGCTCGTCGAGCACCTCGAGCCGGTTGTTGACCAGCGCGTCCTCGTAGCGCGCGAAGGCGGCGGTCACTTCGGCCAGCGGGCCGGGGCGGTTGAGGTCGTCGCCGTTCATCACAGTCCCCTGGCCAGCGGCGCGCTGCACACGCCCGCGCGCCTGCAGTGCGGCGGCGACCCGCAGGCACAGGTCCTCGCGCCACGGCGCGGCGATCAGCTGCACGCCGATCGGCAGGTGCGGCGCGCGTCGTTCATCGGCCCACAGCGGCACGGTCGACCACCGGCAGGCCGATGCACGAGATCGGCTGCGTCAGCAGGCCCATGCTGGCGCGCGCCGGCAGCTGCTGGCCGTTGATCTCGCAGCCACTCGGTGCCGATCGGCGGCGCGACGCACGGCGTGGCCGGCGCGATGCAGCACGTCGACGTTGCTCGAACACGCTTGGCCACGCGCGCGCGCGAACCAGCGGCGCACGCGCTGCGCGCGCGGCACCCAGGCCGCCGGCAGCAGCGCGCCGGCGAGGAAGCGGTCGCGCGACAGCGGTTCGAAATCGGCGGCGCGGCGTGCGCAGGTCGTCGCAGGTGCAGCGCGCGCGCCTTCGGCGTTGGTGATCAGGAAGGCCGCGGCGCGCGCGCGGCCTCGACCTCGGGCAGCTCGACCAGTCGCGTGGCGCCCAGCGCCTGCGGCCACGCGCGTCGACGGCGCGCGGTGGCCTCGGGCAGCGCCATGCTCGCGGAACCAGCCGCCGAGCACGCCGATGCGCAGGCCGCCGGCGCCGTGTTCGATGCAGCGGCAACGTCGGCCTGCAGCTCGCGCTGCGCGCAGCCGCGGGTCGTGCGGGCCGGCGCCTCGGGGCCCTGCATCGCGTCGTAGGCCAGCGCCAGGTCGTGCACGCTGCGCGCGAACGGGCCGAGGTGGTCGAGGCTGGCGACGAAGGGGTAGCTGCCGGTGCGCGGCAGCCGGCCGAAGGTGGGCTTCAGGCCGAACACGCCGCACAGCGAGGCCGGCACGCGGATCGAGCCGTTGGTGTCGGAGCCGAGCGTCAGCGGCACCTGGCCGGCCGCCACCGCCGCGGCCGAGCCGCCCGACGAGCCGCCGGCGATGCGCGTCAGGTCGTGCGGGTTGTGGGTCGGGCCGTAGTGGCTGTTCTCGGTCGTGAAGCCGTAGGCGTACTCGTCCATGTTGCAGCGCGCCGACCAGCACCGCGCCGCGCGGCTTCGAGCCGGCGCACCAGCAGCGCGTCGCGCGCGCGCCGGCGCGGCGTCGCGTTCGATCTTCGAGCCGGCCAGCGTCGGCAGGCCGGCGATGTCGAACAGGTTCTTCACCGCGAACGGCACGCCGGCGAGCGGCATGCGCGGCCGCGCTGCGGGCTGCGCATCGACCGCGGCGGCGCGCTGCAGCGCGCGCTCGGCGAGCACGCCGGTGAAGGCGTTGACCTGCGGCGTCGGTGGCGGCGATGCGCGCCAGGCTGGCCTGCACCGCGCGCGCGCGCTGACGACTCGCCGCTGCGCACGCTGGCCGCGGTGCCGGCGGCGTCGACGGCCGCGCTCACGCGTCGTGCTCCGACGTTCGGCGGCACCGGCACGAAGACGTTGCCGGACTCGTCGGCCGCGCTCAGCGGCAGGCCCTGCACCAGCTCGGCCATCTGCGCGGCCAGCGCGAAGAACCGCAGCACGCCGGGGCGGTGCTGCGGCGACAGCTTCAGCTGCAGCGCGGCCGCCGCCGCGTCGACGTAGGGCCCGTGGTCCACGGTGGCCACCTCGTCAGACCTTGTACAGGTCGCGGTAGTCGGGCTGCAGATGGAACCAGTACAGGTAGCCCTCACGTCCTTCTGCATCGCCACGTCCATCGTCGGCTGGAACAGCGGCACGCGCGGCACCTCGTCGTAGGCGAGCTGGATCATCTCGCTTGCACCGAGCTGTCGTAGATCGGCTTGCTTTCGGCGAAGCGTGCGTTGGTGATCATCTTGTCGAGCTTCGGGTTCTGGTAGCTCATGGTGTTGAACACCGCGTTCTGGCCGTGGTAGCACCAGAAGAAGAAGTACTCCGGGATAGTCGAGCCAGCCGCCGAAGCGGTTGATGACCATCGGCATGTCCTTCTTCAGCAGCGCCGCGCGCCAGGTGGCGCCGGGGATCTTGTTGATCTGCGCCTTGATGCCGATCGCCGCCAGCGCCTCCTGCGTCAGCACCGCGGTCGGCTCGCCGATGGTGGCGCCGCCGAGGTCGAAGCTGAGCGTGGTCTCGAAGCCGTTCGGGTAGCCGGCCTCGGCCATCAGCGCCTTGGCCTTGGCGACGTCGGTGTGGTAGGCGGTGGGCTGCGGCCAGGCGATGCGTCTTCACCGGCGCCGCTGGCGCCGTACATCCTGGCCGCGCGGCCGTACAGCGCGTTGTCGTAGATCTTGTCGTAGGGCAGCGCGTAGGCCACCGCCTGGCGCACCTTCGGGTTGTCGAACGGCGGCTTGGTGGTGTTCATGCCCAGGTACAGCATCGAGTTCTCGATCGGCATCGAGCTGACCTTGATCGTCTTGCCGTCGTCGCTGAGCTCGGCGAAGTCCTTCGGCGGCAGGTCGTAGGTCATGTCGATGTCGCCCTTGAGCAGCAGCGCGCGGCGGTTGCCGGCGTTGGGCACGTCGCGCTGCACGATGCGGCGCAGCTTGGGCAGCGGGCCGCTCTTCCAGTCGTCGTAGCGCACGTAGACGATTTCCTGGCCCGGGCGGTAGGCTCTCGACCTTGTAGGCGCCGCCGCCGGCGGTGTTGTTGCGCGTCCAGGCCAGGCCCCACGGATCCTGCGCGGTGGCGTGCTTCTTCACCAGTTCGCTGTTGAAGATGCACGGCACCGGCACCGCCAGGTCGTTCATCGTCAGCTTGTCCTTGCGGATGAACTTGACGCGGAAGGTGTGGTCGTCGACGACCTCGAACTGCTCGGGCTTCTCCAGCGAGCCGGCGGCCATCTGGAAGGTGGGAAAGCCGCCGACCGTGACCGCGCGGTCGAAGCTCCACTTCACGTCCTTGGCGGTGACCGGCGTGCCGTCGTGGAACTTGGCGTCCTTGCGCAGCTTGAAGGTCACCGACTGGCCGTCGGGCGCGATCTGCCCAGCTTTCGGCCAGCTCGGGCTCGAGCTTGTTGCGGTCGTAGGCCATGCGGCCGTCGGGCAGCGTGCGCTTGCCGTAGGTCATCAGCCGGTCGTAGACGATCCAGCTGACGCCGTAGGCCGGCCGGTTGGCACCGACGGTGTGGATGTCGAGCGAATTCGGGCCGAACTCGTTGGCGACGATCAGCACGTCCTTGGGCCGCGCCTGCGCGCTGGCGGCGAACGGCAGCACGCCGAAGCCGGCGCCGGCGGCGCTGCTGGAGATGAAGTTGCGACGGTCCATGGAAGCGTGCTCCTTTGCGGGGATCAAAGAGACTGCGAGGTAGGCCCGCCAGCCGCCGAAGTGGCTGATGTCGTGGCGCCGACGTGACGGCATGGGCTTCGCACAGGAAGCCGTGGGCGCGCTCGCCGTCGGCCAGCTCGATCGAGCCCAGGCACAGCGGTGCCGGAATGCCGGCCAGGAAGCTGCCGAGCGTGTTCGGCGGGCATGTCCCACAGCTCGACCTCGATCGCCGAGCCGGCCGACTGCGCCTTGACCCGTACCAGGCCCGGTTTCGGCGGCGTGGTGCCGGGCAGGGCATAGAGCCGGTAGGCTGGCGCGGTGAGCGTGCGTTCGCGCAGGCACGCGCCGCGTTCGATCAGCTGGTGGTTCAGCGGCAGGCCCGCCAGGTGTGCGCCGACCACGACCAGCGGCAGCGTCGGCTGGCTGCGTGGCTTGGCCGTCGTCGTCGGGCCGGGGGCGTGTCCTTCCCAGCGCCGACCGAGATCGAGCAGCGCGACGTCGTGCGCGGCCTGCGCCGATGAAGGTGACGGAAAACGGCAGCCCGGTGGCGGTGCTGCCGGCGGGCAACGCCAGCGCGCTCCAGCCCAGCAGGTTGACGAAGTTGGTGTAGCGGCCGAGCGCGCTGTTGACGCCCAGCGGATCGGCATCCACCTGCGCGAAGCTCGGGTGTCCGGGCGCGGTCGGCACCATCAGCACCTCGATCTGCTGCCACAGCGACGCCAGCTGGGCCTGCCATTCGCGCAGCCGGTACTGGGCTTCGAAGGTCTGGGTGGCGCTGATGTGCAGGGCGCGGGCGATCACCTCGCGCACCTGCGGGTTCATCGCCCCGGGTTGTTCCTGCAGCAGGGTGCGCACGGTGCTGTGCCGCTCGGCGACCCAGGGCCCCGCGTACAGCAGCTCGGCTACCGCGTGCAGCGGCGCGAAGTCGAGCTCGACCAGCGTGTGGCCCATCGCCGCGGCGCGTTGCAGCGCGTGCTCCCAGGCGGCGGCGTAGCCGGCATCGCCGAAGAACTCGGCCGATTTGGGCACGCCGATGCGCAACTTGTGTGCGAAGCGCGCAGGGCCGAGCCGCATGTGGCTGTAGGCATCCAGCGGATCGCCACCTTCGACCAGCGCCAGCAGCAGTGCCGCATCGTCGACGCTGTGCGCCATCAGCGACACGCAGTCGATGCTGCGACAAGCCGGCAGCACGCCCGCGGTGCTGAGGCGGCCGGGTGTCGGCTTCAGCCCGACCAGGCCGTTGAAACCGGCCGGCACGCGGCCCGAGCCGGCGGTGTCGGTGCCCAGCGCGAAGGCCACCTGTCGCCGCGCCAGCGCGACCGCCGAGCCCGAGCTCGAGCCGCCGCTGATGCGGCGGGCGTCGGCGACGCTGGCCGGGCGGCCATAGGGTGAGCGTGTGCCGACGAGCCCGGTGGCGAACTGGTCGAGGTTGGTCTTGCCCAGCCACAGGGCACCGGCATCGAGCAGCCGCTGCACCACGGTGGCGCTGCGCTGCGGCACGTAGCTGTAGGCGGGACAGGCGGCGGTGGTGGGCACGCCGGCGATGTCGATGTTGTCCTTGACCGCAAACGGCAGGCCGAGCAGCGGATAGCGCTCGTGCAGGTCGACGCTGCCGTCGCGCTGCGTCAGGCGATGGCTCAACAACGCCAGCTGTTCTTGCCAGGCCTCATCGCTGCACAGGTGGATCCAGATGCCCAGGTCGCTGCCGGCCAGCGCGGCTTCGCGGCAACGCTGCAGCAGCGCGATCGGCGCATCGCCCTCGGCGACGCGCTGGCGCCAGTCGGCGATGCCACGCGGCGCCGCGTGGCGTTCGGACAGGAGGATGGCAGGCGACAATTTGGTGCGCGTTCTGGTATACAAGATAGAACGCTTGCAGGGAGCGTGCCAGATGCATTGCCGAGAGTTGTGCCGAAGCGACCCGACGGCCCGCTGGCGGCCTCGCGGGCACACGAAGCGTCTTCAACTGTCGGATCACACGCCGCCGGCGGCGGCGTCAGCCTGATGTCACTCGCGCTGGCGGGCCAGGCGCTCGCTGTGCCAATAGACGTCGTCGCCGCCCTGGCCGTCGAGGTTGGCGCGGTTGAGCACACGCGCCAGCACGAACATCAGATCGGACAGCCGGTTCAGATAGTGCCGCGGTGCGTCGTTGATCTGCTCGGCAGCCGACAGCGCCACCAGCGCGCGCTCCGCACGGCGTGCGACGGTGCGGCTGACATGTGCCAGCGCCGCGCCCCGCGTTCCCGCGGGCAGGATGAACTCGGCCAGCCGCGGCAGCGCGGCGTTGTGCTGCGCCAGCGCTTCGTCCAGGTGCAGCACGGCATCGACCTTGAGCAAGCTGTAGCCGGGAATCGACAGCTCGCCGCCCAGGTTGAACAGCTCGTGCTGGATCGTCACCAGCAGTTCGCGCACGTCGTCGGGAAGCGGCTCGCACAGCAGCACGCCGAGGCCGGAATTCAGTTCGTCGACATCGCCCATCGCTGCCACCCGCAAGCTGGACTTGGGCACGCGCGTGCCGTCGCCCAGGCCGGTGGTGCCGTCGTCGCCGGTGCGTGTGGCGATCTGCGTCAGTCGATTGGCCATCGCCGGATCCTAACGCCGGCGGCCCTGCCCGGTCGGACGCAGACTTCTAGAATGGGCCCCGTCCGCCTTGCAGGAGTGCACCCGATGAATGCCCCGCTGCCCACCGCCGTCTTGCCCCGTCACGAGCTTCGCGCCCTGCCCGAGGCCATGCTCGCCGCCTTGCGCGAACGCTTCGGCGAGCGCTGTTCCACCGCCGCCTCGGTGCGCGAACAGCACGGCCGCGATGAATCGACCTATCCGGTGACACCGCCCGAGGTGGTGGTGTTCTGCGAGAGCACCGAGGACGTGGCGGCCGTTGTGGCGTTGGCCAACGCGCATGCGGTGCCGGTGATCCCGTTCGGCGTCGGCTCGTCGCTCGAGGGGCATCTGCTGGCGGTGCAAGGCGGTGTCAGCCTCGATCTGGGGCGGATGACGCAGATCGTGCGACTGAACGCCGAGGACCTGACCGTGACGGTGCAGGCCGGCGTCACGCGCGAGCAGTTGAACCGCGAGATCAAGGACACGGGCCTGTTCTTCCCCATCGACCCGGGCGCCAACGCGTCGCTCGGGGGCATGGCCGCCACACGCGCCAGCGGCACCAACGCGGTGCGCTACGGCACCATGCGCGAGAACGTGCTCGGCCTGACGGTGGTCACCGCCAGCGGCGAGATCATCCACACCGGCACGCGCGCCAAGAAGTCCAGCGCCGGCTACGACCTGACGCGGCTGTTCGTCGGCAGCGAGGGCACGCTGGGCGTGCTGACCGAGATCACCCTGAAGCTGTACCCGCTGCCCGAGGCGGTGAGTGCGGCGATCTGCCACTTTCCCGAGCATCGATGCGGCGGTGCAGACGACGATCCAGATCATCCAGATGGGCGTGCCGATCGCGCGCTGCGAACTGCTCGACGCGAATGCGATCCGCGCGGTGAACAAACATTCGAAGCTGTCGATGCGCGAAGCGCCGATGCTGCTGATGGAGTTCCACGGCAGCGAGGCCGGTGTCAAGGAACAGGCCGAGACGGTGCAGGACGTGGCGCGCGAATTTGGCGGCGAAGATTTCCAGTGGGCGACCACGCCGGAAGAGCGCACCAAGCTGTGGACCGCGCGCCACCAGTCGTATTTCGCCGCGCTGCAGACGCGCCCGGGCTGCCGCTGCCAGAGCAGCGACACCTGCGTGCCGATCTCGCGGCTGGCCGAAAGCATCAACGAGTCGATCGCCGAGAGCGAAGCGGCAGGCATCCCGTACTGGATCGTCGGCCATGTCGGCGATGGCAACTTTCACTTGAGCTGGCTGCTCGACCCGAACGATGCCGCCGAACGTGCGACGGTCGAACGGCTGAGTGAAAGCATGGTGCAGCGCGCACTGCGGCTGGAAGGCACCTGCACCGGCGAACACGGCATCGGGCTGCACAAGATGGGCTATCTCGTCGACGAGGCCGGTGCCGGCGCCGTGTCGATGATGCGGCAGGTCAAGCATGCGCTCGATCCGAACAACATCATGAATCCGGGCAAGGTGTTCGCGTGGTGAGTCGTTCGCAGCCGCCGCTGCGATGAAGCGCCGCACCGCGGCAGGCGCGCTGCTGCTGGCGCCGTGGGCAGGCACGCTGGGCGCGGCCTCGCTGGAAGACCTGATCCAGGCCGCCAAGCCGTCGGTGGTGGCGGTGGGCACCTACAAGGCCACCGACAGCCCGCGCTTCGGCTTTCGTGGCACCGGCTTCGTCGTCGGCAACGGCAACCTGGTCATCACCAACGCACATGTGCTGCCCGAATCCGGTGCGGGCGGCACGATGGCCGAGCTGGCGATCCACACCGCACGCACCGCCGACGATTCGCAGTCGCGCAGCGCCACCTTGCTCGGCGTCGACCGCGCACACGACCTGGCGCTGCTGCGCATCGAGGGCCCGGCACTGCCTGCGTTGCGGCTGGGCGATGGCGCGCGGATGCGCGAAGGCATGTCGGTGGCGCTGATCGGCTACCCGATCGGCGGTGTGCTGGGCTTCACGCCGGTGACCCACCGTGGCATCGTCTCGTCGATCACCGCGATCGTGTTGCCGGCGCCGAGCTCGCAGTCCCTCAATGCGCAGGCCGTGACGCGGATTCGCCAGGGCAGCTTCGACATCTATCAGCTGGACGCCACCGCCTACCCCGGCAACAGTGGCAGCCCGGTGTTCGATGTCGAATCGGGCGCAGTGATCGCGGTCATCAACATGGTGCTGGTCCAGGGCAGCAAGGAATCGGCGCTGCGCTACCCGACCGGCATCAGCTATGCGATCCCGGTGCGCTTCGTCAACGAACTGCTGAAGGGGCGCTGAGCCCGCGCGGGCTGTTCAGCTCTGCGCGGGTGGTCCCAGGCTCCAGCGCTTGCTCACGTCGCCGGCCGAGTTGACACTTTCCAGCTGCACGCCGAAGCCCCACAGCCGCGCGACGTGCTTCAGCACTTCCTGAGCCGTGTCGTGCAGCGGCCGGTCGTTGTGCTGGAAGTGGCGCAAGGTCAACGAGCGGTCGCCGCGCAGATTGACGTTCCAGACCTGGATGTTCGGCTCGCGCGAGCCCAGGTCGTACTGGTGCGCCAGCGATTCGCGCACGCGCTTGTAGCCGCTGTCGTCGTGAATCGCGGCGACTTCCAGTTCGTCCTCGTCCTCGTCGTCGACGATCGAGAACAGCCGCAGGTCGCGCATCAGCTTCGGGCTCAGGAACTGGCCGACAAAACTCTCGTCCTTGTAGTTGCGCATCGCCTGGTCGAGCACCGGCAACCATGGCGTGCCGGCGATGTCGGGAAACCAGCGCCGGTCTTCGTCGGTCGGTTCTTCGCAGATGCGCTTCAGGTCGGTGTACATCGCGAACCCCAGCGCGTAGGGGTTGATGCCGCTGTACGCACGGTGGCCCACCGGGGGCTGATAGACGACGTTGGTGTGCGACTTCAGCCACTCGATCATCACGCCGTCGGTGAGGAAGCCGTCGTCGTACATCTGGTTCAGCAACCGGTGGTGCCAGAAGGTGGCCCAGCCCTCGTTCATCACCTGCGTCTGCCGCTGCGGGTAGAAGTACTGCGCCACCTTGCGCACGATGCGCACGATCTCGCGCTGCCAGGGTTCGAGCAGCGGCGCGTTCTTCTCGATGAAGTACAGCAGGTTCTCCTGCGGCTCTTCGGGGAAGCGCTTGCTCGCGGTGGCGCCTTCGACCTTGTCGGCGCGGGTGGGCAAGGTGCGCCAGATGTCGTTCACCTGGGTCTGGGCGTAGGCCTCGCGGTCCTTGCGGTCGGCCAGCTCCTGCGCCAGCGACTTGCGGCTCGGGCGGCGGTAGCGGTCGACGCCGTGGTTCTGCAGCGCATGGCAGCTGTCGAGGAAGCCTTCGACGGCATCGAGGCCGTGGCGCTCCTCGCAGGCGGCGACATAGTTCTTCGCGTAGACCAGGTAGTCGATGATCGACGCCGCGTCGGTCCACATGCGAAACAGGTAGTTGCCCTTGAAGAAGCTGTTGTGGCCGTAGGCGGCGTGCGCGATCACCAGCGCCTGCATGGCCATCGTGTTCTCCTCCATCAGGTAGCTGATGCAGGGGTTCGAGTTGATGACGATCTCGTAGGCCAGGCCCATGTGGCCGCGCTTGTAGTTCTTCTCGGTGGAGATGAATTCCTTGCCGTAGCTCCAGTGGCGATAGTTCACCGGCATGCCGACGCTGGCATAGGCGTCCATCATCTGCTCGGCGGTGATGATCTCGAGCTGGTTCGGGTAGGTGTCCAGGCCGAAGCGTTCGGCGGTGTCACGGATGACCTTGTGGTACTGCTCGACGAGTTCGAACGACCAGTCGCTGGGCCCGGGCAGCGGCTGATCCGGACGCCGCGAAATCGCCAGCGGCGCCCCGAGCGGGTTTTTCAGCACGGCGTTCATGCGGCCTTTGCGCCTTCCTTCTTGAACAGGTCGCGGAAGACCGGGAAGATCTGTGCCGCCTCGGTGGCCTTGCGCATCGCGAAGTGCGGGTTGGCCTCGAGCAGCTGGCTGTATTCGTCCCACAGGTTCTGCTCTTCCTCGGCGACCTGCACATAGGCGTAGTAGCGGCACAGCGGCAGCAGCTTGTCGTTCAGCAGTTCGCGGCAGCGGCCGCTGTCGTGGTGCCAGTTGTCGCCGTCGCTGGCCTGCGCGCCGTAGATGTTCCACTCGCTGGGCGAGTAGCGCGCACGGATGATCTCCTCCATCAGCACCAGTGCGCTGGACACCACGGTGCCGCCGGTCTCGCGGGCGTGGAAGAAGTCGTTCTCGCTGACTTCCTGCGCCTGCGTGTGGTGGCGGATGAAGACCAGGTCGATCTTCTCGTAGTGCCGCGTCAGGAACAGGTACAGCAGGATGAAGAAGCGCTTGCTCAGGTCCTTGCGCGCCTCGTCCATCGAGCCGGAGATGTCCATCAGGCAGAACATCACCGCCTTCGATGTCGGCACCGGCACGCGGATGCGGCTGCGGTAGCGCAGGTCGATCGGGTCGAGGTACGGAATGCGCGCGATGCGCCCGCGCAGCGCAGCGATGGCGGCCTGCAATTCGGCCATGCGAGCGAGTTCCACGTCGGTCTTCGGACGTGCCTTCGAGGGCTTCGAGTTCGTCTTCCAGATCGCGCAACTCGGCGCGCGAGCCGGCGCCGATGGCGATGCGCCGGCCGATCGCGCCGCGCATCGAGCGCACCACGTGCAGGTTGTTCGGTGTGCCGTCGCTGCTGTAGCCGGCGCGCTGGCTCTTCCACTCCGGCGTTTCGGCGAGTTGCGTGCGCACCAGGTTGGGCAGCGCCAGGTCGTCGAAGAAGACCTGCATGAACTCTTCCTTGCTGAGCGTGAAGACGAAGTCGTCCTCGCCCTCGCCGGAATCGCTGGCCTGGCCCTTGCCGCTGCCCGAACCGCCGCCGCCCTTGGGCCGCGCGATGCGGTCACCGCGGATGAAATCCTTGTTGCCCGGGTGCACCACTTCGCGCACCCCGCCCGTAGCCGTGGCCGAAGACCGGCTCGCTCAGGTCCTTCTTCGGGATGTGCACCTCTTCGCCGCGTTCGACGTCGCGGATGCTGCGCCCGTCGATGGCGCGTTTCACCGCCTCGCGCACCTGCTCCTTGTGGCGGCGCAGGAAACGCTCGCGGTTGCCGACCGACTTGTTCTTGCCGGCGAGCCTGCGGTCGATGATGCTTTGCAGAGCCATGGGGCGACGTCCTTCAGGAGCTCTTGCGCACCCGCAGGTACCACTCGCACAGCAGCCGCACCTGCTTCGGCGTGTAGCCCTTGGCGACCATGCGCGTGACGAAGTCCTCGTGCTTCTTGGCCTCGTCGGCACTGGCCTTGGCGTTGAAGCTGATCACCGGCAGCAGCTCTTCGGTGTTGCTGAACATCTTCTTCTCGATCACCGTGCGCAGCTTTTCGTAGCTGGTCCACAGCGGGTTGTTGCCGGCGTTGTTGGCACGCGCACGCAGCACGAAGTTGACGATCTCGTTGCGGAAGTCCTTCGGGTTGGCGATGCCGGCCGGCTTCTCGATCTTCTCCAGCTCGGCATTCAGCGAGCCGCGGTCGAAGACCTCGCCGGTGTCGGTGTCGCGGTACTCGTGGTCCTGGATCCAGTAGTCGGCATAGGTGACGTAACGATCGAAGATGTTCTGGCCGTACTCGCTGTAGCTTTCCAGGTACGCGGTCTGGATCTCCTTGCCGATGAACTCGGCATAGCGCACGCCCAGGTGTTCCTTGATGAAAGCGGTGTACTTCTGCTCCAGCTCGGGCGGGAACTGCTCGCGCTGGATCTGCTGCTCGAGCACGTACATCAGGTGCACCGGGTTGGCGGCGACTTCGGTGGAGTCGAAGTTGAAGACCTTGCTGATGATCTTGAAGGCGAAGCGGGTCGACACCCCGCTCATGCCTTCATCGACACCGGCGTAATCACGGTACTCCTGGTAGCTCTTCGCGCGCGGGTCGGTGTCCTTCAGGTTCTCGCCGTCGTAGACCAGCATCTTGGAGAACAGCGAGCTGTTCTCCGGCTCCTTCAGCCGCGTCAGGATCGCGAACTGGCTCATCATCTTCAAGGTGCCCGGCGCGCAGGTGGCCTCGGCCAGCGAGCTGCCGCGCAGCAGCTTCTCGTAGATGTGCACCTCCTCGCTGACGCGCAGGCAGTACGGCACCTTGACGATGTAGATGCGGTCGAGGAAGGCCTCGTTGTTCTTGTTGTTGCGGAAGGTCTTCCACTCGCTTTCGTTGCTGTGCGCGAGCACGACGCCGTCGAACGGGATCGCGCCGAAACCCTCGGTGCCCTTGTAGTTGCCTTCCTGCGTGGCCGTCAGCAGCGGGTGCAGCACCTTGATCGGCGCCTTGAACATCTCGACGAACTCCAGCAGCCCCTGGTTGGCCAGGCACAGGCCGCCGGAGTAGCTGTAGGCATCCGGATCGTCCTGCGCGAAGGTTTCGAGCTTGCGGATGTCGACCTTGCCGACCAGGCTGGAAATGTCCTGGTTGTTCTCGTCGCCCGGCTCGGTCTTGGCGATGCCGACCTGCTTCAGGATGCTCGGGTGGCGCTTGACGACCTTGAACTTGCGGATGTCGCCGCCGTACTCCTCGAGCCGCTTCACTGCCCACGGGCTGAGCACGCGCTGCAGGTAGCGGCGCGGGATGCCGTATTCGGATTCGAGGATCGGCCCGTCCTCGGCGGCGTCGAACAGACCCAGCGGCGATTCGTTGACCGGGCTGCCCTTGATGGCATAGAACGGCACGTCCTGCATCAACTGCTTCAGCCGTTCGGCGATCGAGCTCTTGCCACCGCCCACCGGCCCGAGCAGATACAGGATCTGCTTCTTCTCCTCGAGGCCCTGCGCGGCGTGACGGAAGTAGCTCACCACCTGCTCGATGGCGTCTTCCATGCCGTAGAACTCGGCGAAGGCCGGGTAGATCTTGATGAGCTTGTTGGCGAACAACCGCGACAAGCGCTGGTCGTTGCGCGTGTCGATGGTCTGCGGCTCACCGATGGCCTTGAGCATGCGCTCGGCGGCTGTGGCGTACGCCACGGGGTTGCGCTTGCACTCCGCGAGATAGTCCTCGAGGGACATCTCTTCTTCGCGGCTGCGTTCGAAGCGCGCTGTGAAACTGCTGATCACGTCCATCCGGACCTCCTGTATCAGGAAGACAACGAGCGGTGGATGCCCTCGCCATCTGGGAAATTCTGATGACGCCCCGGCTTCACGGGCCCGGGCGCCATCAGAACTTTCCGGTGTTCAACGTTCTTTCAGCGTGCAGCTTGAGCGGGTTGTTGGAGTCTTGACTGTTCGAGTTGGTGCCGCAAAACGGTGCAATTCGAAGATGAGCTTGCAAAACCCGTTCCAGCGTCGACTCGTGCAGGGCACAACCAACCTGTGCTCTGAACGCAGCATGCCCCATTTGCGCCGACATGGGCTCGCCGGCAACTGCATTTCCGTGCACATCACGCGACATTCGGCGTGACTTTGCAACAGGCCCGAAGGTCGAGGCGGTGCAGGGTGCAGGGCCGATGAAGGACGCAGCATGCACCAAAGGTACCAGATCGGCCTGCCTGCACTGCCGCCGGGGTTGCCACACGCGCACAAGCACGACGCCTGCACGCGACGCATCAACCGTCGTTCACGCCCAGCTTGTCGAGCAGGCCGCTCAACTCATCGAGCGAGCCGAACGCGATGGCCACTTCGCCCTGTTCGCCGCGCTGGGTCTTGCGGTGCACGCGGATCTCCACCGACGCAGCCAGCTTGTCGGCGAGCTGCTCTTCCAGGCGCACCAGGTCGCGCGGCTTGTCCTTCTTCACCCGCAGCAGCGGCGACTGTCGCCCGCTGCTGTCATGGGCACGTGCGACCAGCTTCTCGGCATCGCGAACCGACAGCTTCCGGGCGACGATTTCAGTGGCGCTGAGAATCTGTTGGGCGCCTTCCAGCGGCAACAGCGCCCGCGCATGCCCCATGTCCAGGTCACCCGCCATCAGCATCTGTTGCACCGGCACGGCCAGGTTCAACAAGCGCAGCAGGTTGCTCGCCGCGCTGCGTGAGCGGCCCACCGCCTGCGCCGCCTGCTCGTGCGTCAGATGGAACTCGCTCACCAGGCGCTGCAGCCCTTGCGCTTCTTCGAGCGGGTTCAGGTCCTCACGCTGGATGTTTTCGATCAGCGCCATCACGGCCGCGGCGTCGTCGGCCACATCCTTGACCAGCACCGGCACCTCGTCGAGACCGGCCAGCCGGGCGGCCCGGAAGCGGCGCTCACCGGCGATGATCTCGTACGCGTTGGCCGCGCCCGACCCGGCCGAAGGCACGGGACGAACCAGGATCGGCTGCATCACGCCCTGGCTCTTGATGCTCTCGGCGAGTTCGTACAACGAGCCTTCGTCCATGCGCGTGCGCGGCTGATAGCGCCCCGGCTGCAGCTGCGACAGCTTCAGGCTGCTCGGCGCGGCGCTGGCACCCGGCGCGGCATCGACCACCCGCGGGCCCAACAGTGCTTCGAGGCCGAGGCCGAGGCCCTTGGGTTTCTTGGTGACCATCGGCGAATTGTCGGTCATCGGCTATGCTGGCCGGCAAGGCGGAAGCTCAGCCGAGATGTCTGCGGAACAAGGGAGTGCGCAATGAAGCACCGGGTCTTTGTCGATGGCCAGGAAGGCACCACCGGGCTGCGTATCCACGAGTATCTGGCGCAGCGCGGCGACATCGAGGTGCTGAGCATCGACGCGGACAAGCGCAAGGATCCGGCCCGGCGCGCCGAGTTGCTCAACGCGGCCGACGTGGCGTTCCTGTGCCTGCCGGACGAGGCAGCGCGCGAGGCGGCAGCGTTGGTCAGCAACCCGCGCACCTGTGTCATCGACGCCAGCACGGCGCACCGCGTGGCGCCGGGTTGGGTCTACGGCTTGCCCGAACTCAGCTTCGAGCAACGCGAGCACATCCGCGCCAGCAAGCGCATCTCGAACCCGGGGTGCCATGCCAGTGCCTTCGTCCTGCTGCTGCGGCCGCTGGTCGACGCGGGCATCGTGCCGGCCACATTGCCGATCAGCGCGACGTCGATCACCGGCTATTCAGGCGGTGGCAAGAAGATGATCGAGCAATACCAGCGCGGCAGCGATGCAAGGCTGCAATCGCCGCGGGCCTATGGCCTGACGCTGAAGCACAAACATGTGCCGGAGATGCAGGCGCAATGCGGTCTGCAGGCGAAGCCGTTGTTCATGCCAGTGGTCGGCAACTTCTACAAGGGCCTGTCGGTTTCGGTGCCGTTGCACTTCAGCCAGCTTGCCGCCGGCTGCACCGCGCAGGGCATCCAGCGCGCATACGAACAACGCTACGAAGGCGAGCGCTTCATCCGCGTGATGCCGCTGAACGACGCCGGCGTCATCGAAGCCGATGGCGGCTATTTCGATGTTCAGGCGGCCAACGACAGCAATCGGGTCGACATCTTCGTCTTTGCCAACGACAGCCAGGCGATCGTGGTCTCCCGGTTGGACAACCTGGGCAAAGGCGCCAGTGGCGCCGCGGTGCAGTCGATGAACGTGCACCTGGGGGTGGACGAGCACCTGGGGCTGTAGTCAGGTCGAGCGCGTCGGGCAATGCGCGGTAGTGATAGCTGTAGGCGTCGCTGAAGCCGAGCTTGGCATACACCGCCCGTGCTGAGAGGTTGTCGGCATCCACTTGCAGGTAGGCCACGCGCGCACCCTGTGTCGCCGCGCTGTGCAGAAGGTGCGCGCACAAGCGTCGTGACAGCCCTTGCCCCCGGGCTGGCGGCGCCGTGAACACGTCGTACAAACCGACCTGGTCGGCTTCCAGCGCCATCAGCGCGCAGGCCCGCACCTGTTGGTCTGCCGCACGCAACACGTGGCCCAGATGGCGGACCGGGCTGGCTTCCAGGCGGCTGGCATGGGCCTCGATCGAAGCCGTTGTGGAATTTCGCAAACCACCAACGATGTGAGCGAACGCTTTCAAGGAAACGACCGTGATATCAGCATTGTCGCTGTTGGCGATGCGCGGAAGCGGGCCGTGGTTGCACCATCACCCGGGTGTCGTCGAAGGCCTGATAACCGAGCGCGGCGAGATCGTCGTCGAGCGTCGACGGTTCGGTGAATGGGGTGATGCGCAGCACCATCGGCAAGCGATGCTCGGCGTAGACCGCCCGGCATGCGGCGAGGCGCTGTACCAGCGTCAGCCGCCCGGGCAGCAGCGCGTTGATGCAGCGGGCCCGCTTTGCCTTGCCGGGCGAGTAGCGCAGCAGCCAGCCGTCTATCCACTGCTGCTGTGGCGGCGCGCTGGCGTTGAGGCCGGCAGTTTCGACGCGCGCCAGGAGCGCCGGGTCGATGCGCGGCCCGCTCATGCCGGCGTCGCCACCCGCTGCATCAGTTCCTTGGCGAACTCGACAAAAGCCTTGGCGCCCTTCGAGGCCGGGTCGAACACGACCCCCGGTTGGCCGTAGCTGGGTGCTTCGGCCAAGCGCACATTGCGCGGAATGACGGTGTCGAAGACCTTGTCGCCGAAGTGCGCCTTCAGCTGATCACTGACCTGGTTCTGCAGCGTGATGCGGGGATCGAACATCACACGCAGCAGACCGATGACCTGCAGGTCGCGGTTCAGGTTGGCGTGCACCTGCTTGATCGTGTTGACCAGGTCCGACAGGCCTTCCAGCGCGAAGTATTCGCACTGCATCGGCACGATGACGCCATGCGCGCTGCACAGCCCGTTCAAGGTCAACAGGCTCAGGCTCGGCGGGCAATCGATCAACACCATGTCGTAGTCATCGGCGGCCGTCGCCAAGGCGGCCCGCAACCGCTGCTCGCGGCGTTCGATCTGAACCAATTCCACCTCTGCGCCGGCCAGTTCGCGATTGGCGCCGATCACGTCATAGCCGCCCGACGTCGAGCGAACGCGTGCCTCGCGAATGCTGGCGCTTTCGAGCAGCACGTCGTACAGGCTGAGGGCGAGCGTTCGTTTGTCGATGCCCGAACCCATCGTCGCGTTGCCCTGTGGATCCAGGTCCACCACCAGCACACGTTGCCCGGACAGCGCCAGACCCGCGGCGAGATTGACGGTGGTGGTGGTTTTGCCGACACCGCCTTTTTGATTGGCAACGCAGAAGATTCGGGGCATGGAGAGGCTGGATCCGCTGAGGTGGTTGATTTGATCGGCCCGGATCTCCAGCGCGCCATGCAGCGCTGTGCCCATCAGCAACGTAGCTCATCTCCGGCGCCGCTTCAGATTATCGCGGCCAGAATTCCGTCCTTGAGCGCCGTTGGCGCCACCCGGCCGCGGCGATCGGCGTGTGAATCAGCGAGAAGCGGCATCTACCTCGCTTGGCCGCATCCACACCAGGCAGCGCTCGGCATCGAGCCCCGGAACCACCAGTTGTTCCACGTGAAACACTGCCGCGTGGGGTGACAGCTCGGCAATCTCCCGCTCCGGCCTTTTGCCCTTCATGGCCATCCAGCAGCCGGATCCAGACAAGTGCCGGGCGGTCAGCCGCGTGAAGTCACCCAGCGAGGCGAAGGCGCGTGACACGATCAGGCCGAACGGCGGTAGTCGCAGATCTTCGACCCGCGCGTGAACCGATTGAAGGTTATCCAGACCGATTTCGGCGGCGGCTTGGCGGATGAAGGCAGCCTTCTTCCCAACGGCGTCGACACAGGTCACGTTCCACTGCGGGCGCATCAGGGCCAGCAGCGCACCAGGCAAGCCGCCACCACTGCCCACATCGAGCAGCCGAATCTCTTCTGACTGCCGCGTCGCCAGGTGGCGGTCGAGAGACGGCAAAGTGGCTAGGCAGTCGAGCAGATGCTGGTGCAGCACGGCGCCTGGATCGCGCACGGCGGTCAGGTTGAAGCGGCCATTCCAGCGCAGCAACAGATCGGCAAAGGTCAGCAAGCGGCGGATGGTGCTGTCGTCGCTGGGCAGATCCAGCGCTTGCATTCCTCGACGCAGCACCGCATCGCGCGCGTCATGACCGTCATGCGCAGGCACCCCGACCCGCCGCGGCTCGGGCGTCGAGGCCGCGGGCCGATCCGGATCAGGCGGCATCCGGCAGACGGTCCGCGGGCGGCGTGCCTCGGCGCGGGCGGCCGCGCCCCTTTAGATGCACCCGCAACAACGATATCGTCGCGGGGGTCACGCCGGACATGCGCGAAGCCTGCCCCAAGGTGGCGGGTCGCTGCCGCGACAGGGTCTGTCGCGCCTCGAAACTCAGTGCCGAAACCTGTTCGTAATCCAGATCGTCGGGCAGCACGAGATCCTCCTGCTGCGCGGCACGCTGCACGTCGTCGGTCTGCTTGGCGATGTACCCCGCGTACTTGGTGCTGGTTTCAACCTGCTCGATCACCGCATCGGCCAGCGACAGCCCGAGTTCGTCGCGCAGACCTTGCCGGGAGGGGGTGCCGTCACCCCGATTGGCGGCGGCCGCGATCTCGCACAGCGTGTCGAAGCCGACACCCGGGCGACGCAACAGGTCATCCAGGGTGTATGCCCGCTCCAGCGGCTTGCCGAGCAACCGCTGCGCCTGGTCGGCCGGCAGAACGCCCGGATGCACCCACGTCGAACGCAGGCGCTGCGTTTCACGTGAAACAGCGTCCCGCTTCCGATTGAAGGTCGTCCATCGAACATCGTCGACCAAGCCGAGCGACCGGCCCAGCTCGGTCAAGCGCACGTCTGCGTTGTCCTCGCGCAGCTGCAACCGGTACTCGGCGCGGCTGGTGAACATCCGGTACGGTTCCGTGACGCCCTTGTTGACCAGGTCATCGACCAGCACGCCCAGATAGGCCTGGTCGCGGCCCAGCTTCAGCGGCGCCTTGCCCTGCACCCGCAGCGCGGCATTGATGCCGGCGTACAGGCCCTGTGCAGCGGCTTCTTCGTAGCCGGTCGTGCCATTGATCTGGCCGGCGAAATACAGCCCCGCGATCGCCTTCGTCTGAAAATGGAGGTCGAGCGCCCGCGGGTCGAAATAGTCGTATTCGATGGCATAGCCGGGCCGCACGATGTGCGCCGCCTCCAGCCCCACCATCGACCGTACCGCGGCCAGTTGAACATCGAAAGGCAGCGAGGTCGAAATGCCGTTCGGATAGACCTCGTGCGTGTGCAGCCCTTCCGGCTCGAGGAAGATCTGGTGCGACGATTTGTCGGCGAAGCGGTTGACCTTGTCTTCGATGCTGGGACAGTAGCGCGGCCCCACACCGTCGATGACGCCCGTGAACATCGGGCTGCGGTCAAAGCCCGCTCGGATGATCTCGTGGGTGCGTTCGTTGGTGTGCGTCACCCAGCAGCTGACCTGCGCCGGGTGCTGCGACACATCGCCCATGAAACTGAACACCGGCAGCGGATCGCAATCGCCCGCCTGCTCGCTCAGCCGGCTGAAGTCGATCGAGCGTCCATCGAGCCGCGGCGGCGTGCCCGTCTTCAGGCGCCCTTGTGGCAGCCTCAGTTCCTTCAGCCTCGCCGCCAGCGTGGCGGCAGCCGGATCCCCCGCGCGCCCGGCACTGAAATTGTTCAACCCCACGTGAACGCGGCCATTCAAGAAGGTACCCGCGGTCAGGACCACGGTCTTACCGTGGAAGCGAATGCCCACTTGCGTGATGATGCCCATGACATGGTCATCTTTGATGATCACGTCGTCGGCAGCTTGTTGAAACAGCCATAAATTCGGCTGGTTTTCCAGGCGGCTGCGGATGGCGGCGCGATACAGCACCCGATCAGCCTGCGCCCGTGTGGCGCGCACGGCTGGGCCCTTGCTCGAATTCAGGATCCGGAACTGGATGCCCGCTTCATCGGTGGCAGCGGCCATGGCGCCGCCCAGCGCATCGATCTCCTTGACCAGGTGACCCTTGCCGATGCCGCCGATCGAGGGGTTGCAACTCATCTGGCCGAGAGTTTCCAGGCTGTGCGACAGCAACAACGTGGTGCAGCCCATGCGTGCCGCGGCCAGTGCCGCTTCGGTACCGGCATGACCGCCGCCGACAACGATGACATCGAACTGACGCGGAAAATCCACTTGCCGACCCTTCGGGCGTGAGGCCGCTGGGCGCGGCCGGGGGACGATTTTAGGCGCGCGTGCGCGATCGCGCGGCGCCGCGGCGGGCCGCGAACAGCCTCAGATCGACGACGCTTGCGGCTTGCCGCCGACGCTGCGCAGATCCTGCGCGATGCGCCCGCCGTGCAGCGCCACCACGCGCCCGGCGCTGGCGATGGTTTCGGGCCTGTGCGCGACGATGATGCGGGTCAGCGCCAATTGGCGCACGGCCTGGTTGACCAGCCGCTCGCCCTCGACATCCAGCGCGCTGGTGGCCTCGTCTAACAGCAGGATGCGCGGACGCTTGTACAGCGCACGCGCCAGCAGGATGCGTTGTTTCTGGCCACCGGACAAGCTGGAACCCATGTCACCGATGAGCGTGTGATACGCCATCGGCATCGCCTCGATGTCGCCATGCACCGAGGCGATGCGGGCGCACTCTTCGATCCATGCCATGTCGGGCTGCAAATCGAAGAAGCTGATGTTCTCGGCGATCGAACCCGAGAACAGCGGCTCGTCCTGCATGACCACGCCAACCATGTCGCGCCAGGCCCGCAGGCCCATCTGCGACAGCGGCTGACCCCCGACCAGCATGTCCCCCTGCCGTGGCGCGTGGATGCCCAGGATCAGTTTCAGCAGCGTGGTCTTGCCGCAGCCCGAAGGGCCGATGATGGCCACCGATTCGCCAGCCTCGATGCGCAGGCTGACATCGCTCAATATCTCCGCCTCGCCGTCGGAATAGGCAAAGCTGACACCGCGCAGTTCGATGGCCGGTATCTCGCCGCTCCGGCGCGCATGGGTCGGTGCAGCTTCGTGTTCCGGGCGGGTGAGCACGATGTCGGCCAAGCGCTCGCCCTGCAGGCGCAGCATCTTCAGGTCGACGACCTTGTCGATGAGCGCACTCACGCGCTGCGCGAACTGTTCCTTGTAGGCCATGAACGCGAACAGCATGCCCACCGAGAAACGTTGGTCCAGCACCAGCAAGGCACCGATCCAGATCACCGCCACCCGCTCCAGACCGAACAGCATGCGGTGCAGCACCGCGAACATCAACTCGAGCTTGCGCGTGGCGATGTCGGCGTTCATCGTGTCCACCACCAGGCTGGTGAATCGCGACTGACGGTCGGCCTGCGCATTGAACAGCTTGATGGCCTGCACGCCGCGCAACGATTCGAGGAAGTGGCTCGATTTCTTCGCCTCATGCACCAGCGCCTCTTCGGTCGACTCGCGCAACGGGCGGAAAAAGGCCCAGCGCAGCAGCGCGTAGGCGGCCACCGCCGCCAGCGCCACGGTCGTCAACGTGCCGCTGTAGATGAACATCATCGCCAGCGTCAGCACCACCAGCAGCCCATCGAGCACCGCCTCGATGAAGCTGGTGGTCAGCGTGCGCTGGATCTGCTGCACAGCCGCGAAGCGCGACCAGATGTCACCGATGTGGCGCTTCTCGAACCACTCGACCGGCAGGCGCAGCAGGTGCGCGAACACGTTCGACAGCCATTGCAGGTTCAGCGTCGCCGACAGCACCAGCACGGCCCAGGAGCGCACGGCGGCGGTGCCGGTCTGGATCAGCACCAGCATCGCGAAGCCGATGCCCAGCGTGACCAGCAGATCGCGGTCCCCGCTGACCAGCACGTCGTCGACCACCCACTGCATCAGGAACGGCGTCAGCAGCACGAAGACTTCCAGTGCCAGCGCCAGCGCGAAGATCTGTGCCAGCGAGCGCTTCAGCCCGACGATGTGGCCCAGCAGCTGGCGTGGCGAGACGTGCTGCCGTTCGACGCGCGGCACGAAATCGGCTGCCGGCTGCAGTTCGAGCACCACGCCGGTGAAGTGTTTCGACACCTGCTCGAGCTTCAGGCGCCGCTGGCCGTGCGCCGGGTCGTGAATCGTCGCGATGCCCCGCCGCACGCTGGCCAGCACGACAAAGTGATTCATGTCCCAGTGCAGGATGCACGGGTGCGTGAGCTGCGCCAGGTCCTCGATCTCGGCGCGCACCGCGCGGGCGTTGAGCTTCAGGCTCTCGGCCATGCGCACCATGTCGAGCAGGTTGACACCCTTCAACGACAGCGAAAAGCGTTGACGCAGCGTCGGCAGATCGGAGCGGTGACCGTGCGCCGCCGCCACCATCGCCAGACACGCCAGGCCGCATTCCGCGGCCTCGGTCTGCAGGATCATCGGCACCCGGCTGGCGCCCAGGCCCAGGCGAAGGCCGCTGCCGGAGCTCATCACCTGCGGGCGCCGTGCGCAGCCGTCACAGGCGGCTCGACAGGCCGAGCACAGGCTCGAACAGCCACTCGATCAGACGACGTCGCTCGAGCAACACGTCGGCCTGCAGCCGCATGCCGGCGACCATCGACTGTTCGCGCAAGCCCTCCGGGCGGGTCTCGTCCATGGCCACGGTGATGCGGAACAGCGGCTCCGCCGACGCCTCGGCGGCCATCGAGCCTGCCAGCGGCAGGCCGGCCAGCTCCGAAGGAGCCAGCGGCGTGCGCGACACCTGCAACACCCGGCCACTCTGGTGACCAAATTTTTGGTAGGGGAAGGCTTCGAAGCGCAGGCGCACTTCCTGCTCGGGCTTGAGGAAGCCGACTGCGCCCGATGTGGCGAACAGATGTGCCTGCATGCGCGCATTGGCCGGCACCAGACTGGCCAGTGCCGAAGCGGGCGAAACGCTTTGTCCGGCATCGGCGAGAACCGCGCTGACGGTGCCGTCCTGGGGTGCCCGCACGACGATCTGACGCACCGCGCTCTGTTCGGCTGCCTCGCGGCCGAGCGAGGCCAGCTCGCGGTCGATTTCGCCCTGCCGTCCTTTTGCTGTCATCGGCAACGCCCGCCGTTCGCCCTCGAGCGCGGCTCGTTCGCGAGCCAAGGTGGCACCTTGGCGCTCCAGCGACTTGGCCTGGGCCTGCAGGCCGATCATGTCCTCGCGCTTGGCCTGCACCTGCGCGGCAGAAATGAAGTTCTCGTCGCGCAGCGCTTCCAGTCGGGACAGCGCTTGTTGGGCAAGGCTCAGGCGCTGTCGATGCAGGCTGGATTCGGCCGCGGCCTGCTCCTGTTCGCGCCGGTTCTCCTCCAGCCGCCGGTCCAGCGCCAAGGCCTGCGCCTGCATCAGCAACTCGAGCTGGCGCGATGAGTCTAGAAGGCTCGAGCGGCGCTGTTCGATGCTGCGCAGCACCTGTGCCTGCGCCTGTGCGGGCAACGTGCTGTCCTGCAGCGAGAGCACGAACATCACCTCGCCAGCGTGCACCGCCTGCCCTTCGCTGACGTTGCGCTCGATGACCCGCCCGGCCACCGGCGGCACCAGGCGGATCACCCCCAGATCGGGAACCAGCACCCCGCCGACACGCGCCTTGCGCGTGTACTCGCCGACGAACAGAAAGGCCACCGTCAGCGCCAGCACCACGAGCACACCCAGGC
Source organism: uncultured beta proteobacterium (assembly GCA_963756415.1). Classification (GTDB taxonomy): domain Bacteria; phylum Pseudomonadota; class Gammaproteobacteria; order Burkholderiales; family Burkholderiaceae_C; genus Rubrivivax. The sequence continues at coordinate 28,487 of CAVWNT010000015.1, read as the reverse complement.
TGAGCACCGTGAGCGAAGCGGGGTGCACGAGTTGCACCGGCCCCAACCACGGCTGGCGGTTGGCATCGGCAACTTCGGGACGAAAGACAAGGCCCATGGTGGTCCCGAGGTGTCAAACCCGAGGTGCGGCGCCTGGGCTGGATGTGCGGTGGCGCGGACGGCGCGCACGGCGCAGCCGTTGGCACTCAGTAGAACAAAAAGGGTGGACCGGTTCAGCCGGGCCACCCGCATTGTCGCAACCAGTGCTAGGCCACTTCCTGGCCCAGTCGTCTGCCACCTGCCAACAATGGGCAGACGGCGTGTGCTGGCAGCTTCTTACTGTTTGGCCCAGCTGCCCTTTGGCAGGTTGGTGCTCCAACTGCCTTTCGGCAGGCCGCCTGAGACCTGCTTCAGGTCAGCGAGCTCGAGTTTCACCGGGCCCTTCTTGGGCTGTTGGTCCTTGGTGACGACGTCCACTTCGGTCGTGCTTTTCTTCGAAAACACTGATTTCTTCATTGGTAACTCCTGCTGGTTCAGACGTGCGATCCGGGGTGCGCACCCAAACATTGCATCAGTGCATGTGACGCGTTGACACTGTCAGGTCTTACAGGTTGGGTGGTCGGGGCCACTGGCGTACCGAAAAATGGCCGAGCCTCCGGTCGCGGCCTGGATTGTGACAATCCGCCAGCGCTGTTGGCTAGTGGATCAGCCCCAGGCGCAGCGCCTTCAGCACCGCGGAATGTTTGTTGACGCAGCCCAGCTTGTGCATCGCATTGTTCACGTGAAGCACCGCGGTGCGCTCGCTGATGCCGAGAATGGCGCCGACCTCCCAGGCGGTCTTGCCTTCCATCGTCCAATGCAGTGATTCCAGTTCGCGCGGGGTCAGCGCCGGCCGATCGGGCTGCAGCGGCTCCGGCAACAAAAGACGAACCGCCGCTTCCTGCGCGTGCACGGCGAACAGTTGCAGGTCGGCCACCAGACGCTGCAGTTCAGTCAGGTCGCCAGGCAACGGCTGATCGCGATCGACGCCGAGAAGGAAGTGCTTGCCTTCCGGCAGATGCAACGCCATCGCGATGCCGGTGCTGTAGCCGAACTGCGCCTGCTCTTCCCACATCTCGCCCAAGCCCTGGCCGGTGTACGTCTGTTGGTCCCAGATGATCGGCACGCTTTGACGTCGACAATGCTGCATCACCGGATCGCGACGGGCCACCATCGGGTCGCGAAAGGTTGTCGAGTAACCGAGTGGCGTGTTGTCGACGCTGATGAAATCGGTCCCGGACACACCGTGCTCGACGACCGTGATGGCGGCCACCATGTCGAAGCCCAGCTGCTGCGTGAAGCGCACCACCTCTTCCCGGAACTCGTCACGGTCGCGTGCCTCGAGTACCGACGAGTAGCCGCCCGGCAACATCACGATGCCATGATTCCAGCAGCAATCCTCAGGCGCGCCGGCGGCGGTTCAACCTGAAAGGATTTACAGCTTTTGTTCAGCATCCACGCCGATGACACTGGCGTCATATGTACAGCACCTCAACGACATCCGTCAGCGCGCCAGTGGCCCCGGCGACGCCATGGTCTTTACGGGCCTGGCCAGCCGTATTGTGGCAGCCCGGCTACGAATCGCAATTGCAACTGCACCATCTGAGCACCCGTGTGACCTATTCGGGGGACGGCGCCGCGAGAGTCGCCGGCCAGACCATCTGGGGCGGCACCTCCGGGCACGGCGACGCGGGTGTCGCGTGGGACTGGATCCAGATTGCAACCGACGTGGTCGCCATGGCCGACCCGATGTCGGTGATCAGCAACCTGCGCCTGATTGGCGGCGCGCGGCGAAGTGCTCACCGCACTGGAGTCCGCGCGGTACCTGAACGAGATCGTGCACGCGCTGCCCTGGCAGTGCGAAGTGCAGCGGGCGCTGCACGACGCCCGGCACTGATCCCACGTGCGGGCGGGCTCCGGGCAACCTCACTTCAGTGCGGCGCGGCGCAGCTGAGCGACCACCAGTGCCAGGCAGGCGGCGGCGAGAGCCGCACACAGCACGGCTGGCAGCGCGACCTCCCAAGCTGCGATCGCTTCGCCCTTCAGCACCCGTCCCATCAGCGTGATCTGGGCCAACGCCGGCACCCACAGGAACCAGGCGGATTCGCCCTCCTGGTTGAACAGCGCCAGCAGCGGCAGCAACGACACCGCCAGCACGACGCCGGTCGCGCTGGCCTGCGCCTCCTTGAAGCTGCGACAGCCGATGGCGATGGCCATCAACAGGGCCGACAGCGCTGCGGCCAGCGGCAGCAGCAGCACCAGAAAGCGCAACGCTTCGCCGATGCCGAAGCGGAACAAAGCTGCCATCGTCTCGTTGCGCAGCAACCATTGGCCGGGCAGGAAGCTGGCGCAGCTCAGCACGGCGATCAGCATCGCCACCGCGGCCACGGCGGCCCACTTGCCGATGACCAGGGCGCTGCGCGAGGCGGGGTTCATCAGCAGCGGCTCCAGCGAGCCGCGCTCGCGTTCACCGGCGGTGCTGTCCAGCGCGGCGTTCAGCGCGCCATACAGCACCGCCATCAGGACGAAGAATGGCACCATCGCCGTCAATTGCGCGGCGCGCGCCGACGGGTCGGCCAGGTCCACCTCGTCGACGTTGACCGGCTGCACCAGCGTCGGCGAGACGCCGCGCCAGGCCAGGCGCAGTGCAGCCTGTTCGGCACCGAAGCCTTGCAGCAGCGCAGCCAGGCGTCCCATGCCGGCCTGCGCGCGTGCGTTGGCCGAGCTGCCCACCAGCACCACCACCGGCACATCGCCGCGCGCGAGTTCGGCTTCGAAGTGCTCATCGATGACCAGCACCGCGTCGCCCAGGCGCTTGTCCTGCAGACGCGCCTCGTAGTCGGTCGGCGCCTCACGGACGGCGTAGGTCTGTCGCTCGAGGTAGTTGCGCAAGGTCGGCGCGTGCTGCATGCCCACCGCCAGCACCTCGCGCACCTGCGCGCGCTCCTCGATGCCCGAGACCAGGGTCGAGATCAGCAGCAGCACCAGCGGCCCGATGGCAACCGAGCTGAGCAGCACCATCGTCAGCGTGCGACGGTCGCGCAGCGCATCGAGCAACTCCTTGCGGAAGACCACCCACGCGAGGCGCCAGGAGCTTCTCAACGGCAACCCCGTGCTTGCCCCGTTCGCCGCGCGATGCTCATGCGCGTGCGTGTGTGCCACTGACCGGGCCGCGGGCGAAGGCCAGGCTGACGAACGCCTCCTCGAAGTCGTCGTGTCCAGCGAGCCGGCACAGCGCGCCGACACTGCCCTGGGCCACCAGGCGGCCGTGCGACATCACCAGCACGTGATCGCACAAACGCTGCACCTCCTGCATCAGGTGCGTCGAGAAGACGATGCACTTGCCTTGTTCATCACGCAGGCGCCGCAAGGTCTCGCGCAGCGCGCGGGTCGACAGCACGTCGAGCGCATTGGTCGGTTCGTCGAGAACGATGTTGTGCGGGTCGTGCACCAGCGCGCGGGCCAGCGCGGTCTTCATGCGCTCGCCCTGGCTGAAGCCGGCCGTGCGGCGCTCGAGCAGGCCCTGCAGGTCGAGCATGCGCGCCAGCTGCTCGATGCGTTGCTGCGCGGCGCCGTCGGCCATGCCGTGCAGGCGTGCGTAGTAGGCGATGTTCTCGCGGGCGGTCAGGCGCGGGTACAGGCCGCGGGCATCGCTGAGCACGCCCAGACGGGCCAGCGCCGCGGCGCGGCTCGCGCGCCACGTCGATGCCGTCGACCCGCATGTGGCCGGCATCGGGCTCGATCAGTCCGGCGAGCATGCGCAACAGCGTGGTCTTGCCGGCGCCATTCGGCCCCAGAAGGGCGGTGATGCAGCCGTCTGCAGCCACCCAGCCAACGTCGTCGACCGCCTGCACCACCTGCCGCTGCTGCCCGCGGCCTTGGGTGAAACGCCGCGAAAGGCCCGAGACCTCGATCACGGCAACACCGCCGCGCCGGGCGGTACAAAAGGCGCCGGGCGGGGCAGCTGGCGCGCGCAGTCGGTCGGCAACTGCTGCGCCTGCATGGCGGTGGCGGCGTCGATGAACGCATACACCAGGTCGCGCACGCAGGGCAGCGCGAGCAGGCCGTGGCCGGCGTTGGGCACCACCTGGTGGTGCGCCAGCGAACCCAGCGCACGCGCCACCCGCTCGCCGTGACGCGGCGGGGTCACCGGATCGAGTGCGCCCGACAGCAGCAGGGTCGGCGCCTGCGCCGTCGGCAGGTCGCGGAACCCCGGCGCCACCGGTGCGCGCGGCCAGTCGGCGCAGACCTGGCGGTACAGCGCCGACTGGCCGGCGGCGAAGTCGCCGGCGGGCACCGGATCCGCGACCACGGCGGACGTCGAGGGCACGGCGTCCTCACTGCAGATCACCGAAAAGTGCATGCCCTGCGCCACCTGGCCGCGCGCGGGTGCGCCGAGGGCACTCGACAGCCCCACCAGCGGGGCGAAGTTGCCGTCGACAGCGGCCTGCAACGCCGCTGGCAGGGCCGATGCCAGCGGCGCCGAGTACAAGGGCCCGCGCACCAGGCCCAGCAGCATGGCCCGTGTCAGCTCGACGCTCTCGACCGTGCCGGTGAGCGGATGGGGCAGCTCCACCTTGCGCGGCAGGCTGTCCAGCAAGCGGCGCCAATCCTCGCGCAGCGCCGGATAACGTTGCCGGCACGCGGCATCGGCGGCACAGCCCTCGAGTGCCGTGTCGAAGGCGGCCTGGGTATCGATCGCCGCCGCCTGTGGCAGACCCATGTCCGGCGGCGTGACGCCGTCGAGCACCGCGCGCCGCACCGGCTTCGGAAACTGCCGCATGTAGTCCAGCACCACCCGCGTGCCGTAGGACACCCCGATCAGGTTGATCTGCTCGGCGCCGAGCGCCTGCCTCACGGCGTCCAGATCGGCCGCGGCATGGCTGGTGGTGTAGTGGCGCAGATCGCCGTGCGGCAACCGCGCCAGCGCCTGCCGGCACTCGGCGATGCGCTGCACCTGCAGCGCTGGATCGAGCTGCTGCGCCAAAGGCGCTGTCAGCGGCTGTTGCGCGCACATCAGCGGGGCGCTGCGACCGCTGCCGCGCTGATCGACCAGCACGATGTCGCGCCGCTTGCCCAGGCGCGCCGAGCAGCCTGCCGATCGGCCCGGCGAGTTCGATCGCGCTCTGGCCGGGGCCGCCGGCAATGAAGAAGACCGGGTCGGCGTGGGGCTTGCGCGCCAGCGCCGGCAGCACCGCATAGTGCAGCTCGATCGTCGTGCCGTGCGCTTGCGACGGGTCCAGCGCGCGTGTCAACACGCCACAACGGGCCTCGTGCTCGACACCGGGCAAGCGGCAGGCGCGGGTCGGTTGCGCAGCATCGGCGGCGGCCGGTGGCGATGCCGCCACCAGCAGCGCCACGGCCAGCGCCGCCATCGTGCCGGGGCCGTGCACCCGCGGCGCTTCAGGCCAGCAGCCGGCGCAGCTCGCCACTGTCGATCAGCTTGGCCAGGTCTTCGGCACCACCGACCAACTGACCCTTGACGAACACCATCGGCATCGTCGGCCAGCCGCTCCACATCTTCAGCGCATTGCGCCGCCGCCAATCACTGAAGTAGCTGCCGTAGGCGATGTAGTGGTAGGGCACGCCGGCTGCATCCAGCGCCTTGCGCGCCTTGCGCGGAAAGGGGTTCTGCGCCATGCCGACGACCACCACCGCATGCTGCTGCACCGCCGCCTGCACCGCCTGCAGCGTGTCGGCGTGCAACGAGGCGATGCGCCCGCGAATCGCCGGATGAATGTGTGCTTCGTCGAGTATGGGCCGCGGCATGGTTCCTCCGAGGCGTAGCGTACCGCAGCCGCTCAAGCCCGCGAGCGCGTGGCGCGGCCCATCAGCGCCACATGTCGCGATCGCATAGGATTTCGGGTTCCACCCCCACGGAGATCGCCGTTGAAGCTCTATTACAGCCCCGGTGCCTGCTCGTTGAGCCCCCACATCGTGCTGCACGAAGCCGGCCTGCCTTTCGAGGCGGTGCGCGCCAGCACCAAGACGCACAAGCTCGACGATGGCTCCGACTTCTACGCCATCAATCCCAAAGGCTATGTGCCGCTGCTTGAGCTCGACGACGGCCAGCGGCTGACCGAAGGCCCGGCCATCGTGCAGTACATCGCCGATCAAGTGCCCGACAAGAAGCTGGTGGCCCCCGCCGGCACGATCCCGCGTTACCGGCAGATGGAGTGGCTGAATTTCATCGGCACCGAGGTGCACAAGGGCTTCTCGCCGCTGTTCAACCCGGCCATGCCCGATGAAGCGAAAAAGCTGGCGCGCGACAGGGTCGCCTCGCGGCTGGCCTGGGTCGACGAGCAGCTGGCGGGCAAGGACTACCTGATGGGCGAGGCTTTCTCGGTGCCCGATGCCTATCTGTTCACGGTCGACCAACTGGGCCAAGCCGACGGGGCTGGATATCTCCACCTTGAAGAATCTGGGTGCCTTCATGGGCCGCGTGGCCGCCCGGCCCGCCGTGCAGCAGGCGATGAAGGACGAGGGCCTGCTCAAGTAGTCGGCGCGGCAGCCGCTGTCGCCTGCAGATGATGCTCTGGCGTTCGCTGGCGTTGCTGTCGCTTTGGCTGGCTGGTGCGATCGGCGCACCGGCGCAGGCGGCCAGCGAGCGCCTACCCGACAGCGCGGCCGCTTCGCTCGATGCCGGCAAGCCACCCGTCGCCGGGCTCTATGACGCCACGCTCTGCGTCGCGGTGGCCGAGCAGCCGGCCCGCTGCGGGCCGGTGCTGTTCGATGTCTTTGCCAACGGCCGCGCCGATGTGCAGATCGACGATGTCGTCTATCGGCTGCAGCCGGTGGCGGACCAGCTGGGCGTGTCGCTCTTCCACGGCACGGTGCAGCTCGACGGCTTCATCGTGCGCCACAAGTGGTCGGGCAAGACGCTGAACTTTTTCGATGCGGAAAAGGGCACGCGTTACGAACTGCAGGTCGGCACGCGGCGTTTCGCGCCGCAGTAGATTGCCCTCAGGCCAGATGCGCGGCTGACAGCAGCTCGCGCGTGTACGGCTGCTGCGGCGCATCGAACACCGCCTGCGCCTCGCCCTGTTCGACCACGTCGCCGTTTTTCATCACCATCACGCGGTGCGACATGGCACGCACCACCGCCAGGTCGTGGCTGATGAACAGGTAGCTCAGGTGGTAGCGGCGCTGCAGCTCGGCCAGCAGCGCCAGCACCTGCTGCTGCACCGAGACATCGAGCGCCGAGGTCGGCTCGTCGAGCACCAGGATTTCGGGTTGCAGCACCACCGCGCGAGCGATCGCAATGCGCTGGCGCTGGCCGCCCGAGAACTCGTGCGGGTAGCGCTGCAACACATCGGCGACGCCGCTGCGCTCGTTCAAACCGACCTCGTCGAGCATCTTGAGCACCAGCGCGTCGCGCTCGGCGATCGGACAGCTCGCTGCGGTGCAGCGCCAACCCTTCGCCGACGATCTGGCCGACGGTCATGCGCGGGCTCAGCGATCCGAACGGATCCTGGAAGACCACCTGCATGCGCTTGCGCATCGCGCGCAAGGTGTCGCGGCCGGCGTCGTCGATGCGCTGCCCGGCCAGTCGCACTTCGCCGGAGGCGATGTCCTGCAAGGCCAGCAGCGCCATGCCCAGCGTGGTCTTGCCCGAACCCGATTCGCCGACGATGCCCAGCGTCTCGCCGCGCCGCAATTCGAGCGTCGCCTGGCGCACGGCAGTGAACTGCGTCTTGCGCCACCAACCCTGTGCGATGACAAAACTCACCTCCACCTGCTGCGCGCTCAGCAGCACCGGCGCATCGGCCGGCAGTGCTTGCACCACCCGCTGCGGCCGGCTGGCCAGCAGACGCTGCGTGTAGGCGTGTTGCGGATCGCCGAACACGGTGGCGGTGTCGCCCGCCTCGACCAGCCGGCCGCGTTCCATCACGCCGACGCGGTGCGTGAAGCGGCGCACCAGGTTCAGATCGTGGGTGATGAACAGCAGCGCCATGCCCATCTCGCGCTGCAGCTCGTCGAGCAGCGCCAGGATCTGCGCCTGGATGGTCACGTCCAGCGCCGTGGTCGGCTCGTCGCAGATCAGCAGCTTGGGCTTGCAGGCCAGCGCCATCGCGATCATCGCGCGCTGCCGCTGCCCGCCCGACAGCTGGTGCGGGTAGGCATCGACGCGGCGCTGCGCATCGGGAATGCCGGTGCGCTGCAACAGTTCGACCGCGCGCGCCTTCGCCGCGTTGGGCCGCATCGCCTCGTGCAGTTCCAGCACCTCGGCGATCTGGTTGCCCACCGTGTACAGCGGGTTCAGCGCCGTCATCGGTTCCTGGAAGATCATGCCGATGCTGGCGCCGCGGATGCCGCGCATCTGGCGCTCGCTCTTGGTCATCAGGTCTTCGCCGTCGAAGCGGATCGAGCCGCTGCTGCTCGCCGCATCGACCAGCCGCAGCACCGACAGCGCGGTGATCGACTTGCCCGATCCCGATTCGCCGACGAGCGCGAACTTCTCGCCGGCGGCGATCGAGAACGACACCTCGTCGACGACGGTGGACGCACCGAAGCGCACCGACAACCGATCGATCTGCAGCAGCGCTCCGCTCGGGCTCACGATTTCCTCGTGTCGAAGGCGTCGCGCAGCGCGTCGCCGATGAAGGTCAGCAGCAGCATCGTCACCACCAGCACGACGAAGGTCGGGAAGATGATCCACCACGAATCGAGGTTGTTCTTGCCCTGGCGCAGCAGGTCGCCGAGCGACGGCACCGTGGCCGGCACGCCCAGGCCGAGGAAATCGAGCGAGGTCAGCGCCACGATCGCGCCGCTCATGCGAAAGGGCAGGAAGGTGATCACCGGCGTCAATGAATTGGGCAGCACATGGCGCCAGATGATCTGCCCGTTGCTCAGGCCGAGCGCACGCGCGGCCTTGACGAATTCGAGGTTGCGGTTGCGCAGGAACTCGGCGCGCACATAGTCCGACAGCCCCATCCAGCCCCACAGCGACAGCAGCACCAGCAGCAGCAGCAGCGACGGCTCGAAGATCGACGCGAAGATGATCAGCAGGTACAGCTCGGGCACCGCGCCCCAGATCTCGATCAGCCGCTGCAGCACCAGATCGACCTTGCCGCCGAAGTAGCCCTGCAAGGCGCCGGCAGCGATGCCGATGACCGTGCCCACCAAGGTCAGCGCGAAGGCGAACCAGATGCTGACGCGAAAGCCGTACAGCAGCCGCGCCACCATGTCCTGGCCCAGGCTGTCGGTGCCCAGCCAGTGCAGCGCGCTCGGTGGTGCCGGGCTCGGCACCACCTCGAACGGGTTGCTGGTGCGCGGGCCGTAGGGGTTGAGCGTGAAGAAGGCCCAGTTGCCGGGCTTGGCGAACTGTTCGGTGATGAGCGGGTCCTGCCAGTCGGTGGGGGTGCCGAAATCACCGCCGAAGGTGGTCTCGGGGTGGTTCTTGAACAGCGGGAAGTACATCTCGCCGTCGTAGCGCGCCACCAGCGGCCGGTCGTTGCTGACCAGCTCGGCGAAGGTGGCGACCAGCAGAATCAGGGCGAACAGCCACAGCGACACCAGCCCGATGCGGTTGCGCTTGAAACGTGCCCAGGCGCGCTGGTTCGGCGACATCGGCCGCGCGGCGGGCAGCGCCGGCGTGTCGATGGCGCTGGGTGGCAGCGGCAGCACCGTGCTCATGATGTGCTGCCCTTGCGCAGCTCGGCGTAGTGGGCGGCACGCTCGCTGTCCCCCTTGGCGCGGTACAGGATCTCGAGTTCCTCGAACACGTACGGGTCGGGCTCGCCGGCCGCGGCGCCCTCCTTCTCGAGCCGCAGCTGGATCGCCAGCGCTTCGTCGTCGCGCTGCATCGCACGCAGTGTCCAGGCCACCATCCAGTGGGCCGTGCGCAGCGCTTCGGCATTGGTGCCCTTTTCGCGCAAGCTCACGGCGCGTTCGAATTCCTCCAACGCCTGTGGGTAGCGACCCAGTTGATGCAGCGCATAGCCGATGTTGTTGCGGATCGACGCTTCCCACTTCTTCGCCGATGGCTGGCTCGATGCCTCGACCACGGCCAGCGCCTCACGGCCCCACTTCAGCTGGTCCTCGGCGGCGGTGTCGACGAAGGCCAGCATGTGGATCGCATCGATGGCCAGGTCGTCGAGCCCCGCGCCCTTCGCGGTCTGCAGGCGCGTCGAGATAGGCCGCGCGCGCCGTCTCCCTGGCCTGCGGCGTCTGCGACTCCGGCGCGTGCGCCGCCGACGACCAGGTGCGGCCCCACTCGAGCGCGTGACGGGTGCGGGCCTCGGCGCTGGCGCCGCTCAGCTGCGGCTGGCAGGCGATCAGGATCTCCTGCGCCTTCGCGAACTGCTTGCGCAGGCCGTGGCTGCGCGCGATCTGCGTCTGCAGGATCAGGCGGTCGTTCGCATCGGCGCCATCGAGCGCCGCGCGAAAGCGCTGCTCGCTGAGTTCGGGTTTGCCGAAATCCCACATCGGGTCCAGATCGATGGCCATCACCGAGCCCACCAGCAAGAGTTGAGCGACGCCCGCGGCAGCCAGCGGCACATGCTTCACTTCGCCACCGCGGTGAACTGCACGCGCGGATCGACCCACACGTACAGCAGGTCGGAGACCAGCTTGACGACCAGCGCGATCAGCGTGAACAGGTACAGCGAGCCGAGCACCACCGGGTAGTCGCGCCGCACCACCGACTCGAAGGCCAGCAGCCCGAGCCCGTCGAGGGAGAACAAGGTCTCGATCAGCACCGAGCCGGCGAAGAAGGCGCCGACGAAGGCCGCCGGAAACCCGGTCACCAGCGGGATCAGCGCGTTGCGGAAGATGTGCTTGTACAGCACGCTCTTCTGCGACAGGCCCTTGGCGCGCGCGACCAGCACGTACTGCTTGCGCGTCTCCTCGACGAAGGTGTTCTTGGTCAGCATCGTGGTCACCGCGAAGCTGCTGATGACCAGGCAGATCAACGGCAAGGTCAGGTGCCACAGGTAGTCGGCGATGCGCGCCGGCCAGCTCAGCTCGTCCCAGTTGTCGGATGTCAGCCCGCGCAGCGGGAACCACTCGAAGAAGGTGCCACCGGCAAAGAGCACGATCAGGAAGATGCCGAGCACGAAGCCCGGGATCGCATAGCCGACGAGCACGACGAGCGTGGTCACGACGTCGAAGCGCGAGCCTTCGCGCACCGCCTTGGCCACGCCCAGCGGCACCGAGATCAGGTAGCTGATGACGAAGGTCCACAGCCCGAGGCTGATCGACACCGGCAGCTTCTCCTTGATCAGCTGCCACACGTCCTTGTTCTGCAGGAAGCTGCGCCCGAGGTCGAAGCGCAGGAAGTTGCCGAGCATCTCGACATAGCGCACATGCGCCGGCTTGTCGAAGCCGTAGAGCTTCTTCAGCGCGGCGATCTGCTGGGCATCGCTGTCGCGCCCGGCCTTGTAGGCGTTGCCGTCGCCCTTCTGGCTGGCGCGCGCCTCGGCCATCAGCTGTTCCACCGGCCCGCCGGGCACGAACTGGATGACGATGAAGGTGATCGTCAGCGCGCCCAGCAAGGTGGGCACCATCAACAGGATGCGCTTGAGGATGTAGAGCAGCATGGCCTTGCGCTATCGGCTCTTGCCGGGGTCGAGCACCCACCAGGTTTCCAGCGCCCAGGCCGGAAACGTGGACAGCGCACTCTCGACGGTGAAGAACAGCGGTCGTGTCGCCGGCATGCCGAAGCGGTTCCAGTACGACGACTTCTCGTCGGAGGCGTACAGATCGGGCACCTGCCAGTGGTTCCACATCACCACGCGGTCGAAGGCGCGGCTCGCGGCGCGCAGTTCATCGAGCGTGCGCGCCTTCGACATCACCGTCAGCAGGTGGTCGGCTGCCGCGCTCTTCACGCCGCGGAAGTTGTTGTTGCCCTTTTCGTCGGCGGCCTTGCTGCCGAACGAGGTCATCAGCCCGGTGGCGTCGGGCAGCGTGAAATCACCTTCGACGATGGTGATCATGTCGAAGTCGTATTCCTCCAGCCGCCGGCGGTACAGCGCGAAATCGACGTTGCGTTCCTTCAGCGTGATGCCGAGTTTTTCCAGGTTGGTCTGCCAGTCGCTCAACCCGCCGGGCTGGCCGGGGCTCAGGTATTCGATCTCGAAGGCATCGCCCTTCGCATTGCGCAGCTTGCCGTCGGCGGCCAGTTTCCAGCCCGCCTGTTCGAGAAGATCGCGCGCCTTGAGCAGGTTCTGCCGAGTCCGCCGCGGGTCGCGCCCGGTCGTCGGCGAGCGGTAGGCGGGGCCGAAGACCTCCTTCGGCAGCTGGTCGCGAAAGGGTTCGAGCAGCTTCAGCTCGGCATCCGACGGCAACCCTTCGGCGGCGAAATCGGAATTGTTGAAGACACTTTCGGCTCGCTTGAACAGCCCCAGGCGATTGAGCGTGTCGAAGTCGTAGGTGTAGTCCAGCGCCTGGCGCACGCGAATGTCCTGGAACTGAGGCCGGCGCAGGTTCAGCTGGTACGACTGCAGCCCCTGGCCGACGCCGGTCTCGAACAGATCCTTCTTGATGCGGCCATCGTCCCACTTCGGGCCCTTGTGCTGGCGCACCCAGCTGCGTGCACCGTATTCCTTGTAGATGTCGAATTCGCCGGCCTTGAAGGCCTCGCGACCCACCGCCTGGTCCTTGTAGTAGCGGTAGACGACGCGGTCCCAGTTGAACATGCCGCGGCGCACGCCGAGGTCGCGCGCCCAGTAGTCGGGGTTGCGCTTGAACTCGATGCGCCGGCCCGAGTCGACCTTGGCGATGGTGTAGGGCCCGCTGGTGATCGGGTACTCGGTGACGATCTCGTCGAAGCGCTTCGGCTCGCCGTCGGGGCCCAGCGCCCACTTCGGCGAGAACACTTTCAAGGTGCCGATGGTGAACAGCGTGTCGGTGTTGCGCTCGCGCAGGTCGAAGCGCACCGTGCGCTCGTCCAGCACCACCGCCTTCTCGACGCCCGCATAGCCCGATTGGTAGGCCGGCGAAGCGTACTTGCCCGACACCGAATCGAAGCTGTACTTGACGTCGGCGGCGGTCACGGCATCACCGTTGTAGAAGCGCGCCTTCGGGTTCAGCCGGAAGGTGATCGACGACTTGTCGCTCGCCACCGACATCGCCTCGGCGAGCAGCCCGTACATCGTCATCAGCTCGTCGCCGGCGATCACCGCCAGCGGCTCGAGCATGAAGATGTTCAGCCCGGCCGGCGCGTTGCCCTTGGTGGTGTAGGTGTTGAACTTGTCGAAGTTGGCGCGACGGTCGGGGTTGCGCAGGTACAGCGTGCCGCCTTTCGGCGCGTCGGGGTTGACGTAGCTGAAGTGATTGAAGCCGGGTGGGTACTTGGGCTGGCCGAAAGCGGCATAGCCATGCGACCAGGTCGCGTCTGCCGACGCCGCGGCCGTGACAGCCGGCGGCGGCGGATCATCGCGCGGACCCGCGGTGCCGCCACCCGGCGCGGCCCAGGTCTGCGTGGCCAGGCTGCAGGCAGCCATCACGCCAACCACGCACCGGTGCAGCGATGGCATCGACAACGGCCACGACGATGGCACGGGCAGGTTCAACACGGAGCGCATGCTACTGAACTCGCTGCGCGCGACGCGGGCGCCGTCAACCCGCGCGCGGCGCCGCACCCAGCAGTGCCTGGCAGGTGTCGCGCTGCGGATCGGCCGCCGGCAGCCTGTCGCACACCGCGCCGAGCCGGCTGCGCAAGCGTTGCAGCACCGCGGCACGCTGTGGCGTGTTGTTCCATTCGCCGAGGCGCTTCCCGGCGCGTTGCAACGAGCGCGCGCTGCGTTCGTAGAAAGCCTGCGGTTGGGCGGCCGCATCGTCGATCAAGGCCGTGGCGGTGTGCTCGATGGTGCTCACATCGCCGGGTTTGAGCTCGACCAGCGCAGACAGGTAGCTGGCCCCCCACTGCAGGCGGGTCGCCGGGCCGACGCTCTTTTCGTAGGCTTGGCGGAACCAGCTCAGCGCCTCGTCGCTGCGCCCGAGCTTGCGCGCGTTGTCGCCGAGCTGGCTCATCAGGTAATAGGCCGAATGGCTCCTGTCCAGATTCGACCTGAGCAACGCGTCCGACTCGTTCCACAGACCGGCGCGGGTCAGCAGATAGGCTGCCGACGGGATGACGGCCTGGCGCTCGTAGCCATCACGGATGTCGCGGTCGGCCTGCAGCGTCTGCCGGCGTACTTCGTCCTGCAGCTCCGTCGGCAAGCGCGGCGTCAACGTGGCCTTGTCCTGGCCGAGCCGCGCCAGTTCGACACGCGCGCTCAACGCGGCCATGCGGTCGGCGCGCGACAGCGTGGTGTCGCCCTGCAGGCGCTGCAGCGCCGCGTCGAAGGCAGCCTGCGAGGTGCGTCGGGCGGGGCTTTTCAGGTCGGCCGGGCCCAGCGCCGTGACCAGTTCGTTGCTGGCGTAGCTGAGCAGGTCGGCCTGGCTGCGTGCCGCCACCGGATCGGCCAGCATCGTGAACACCCGTTCGCGCTGCAATTTGGAAGCGCTGACGCGCTTCGAGCCGGGCGAGGGGCTTGCGGGGGCTGCTGCATCGGAGCTTTCGGCCATCGCGCGCAACAGAAGTCTCATCGATGCTTCGCCGTAGCTCGACGGGCAGCGCGCTGCCAGCTCGGCCAGCACCGCCGGGCGTTGTGCCTCGCTGACCAATTGGCCCTGATCGGTGTCCCACGAGTAGAAGGCCAGCATGCGCCATTCGTTGCCGCTCAACGTCTTGCCGGCGCGCGCATCGGCCAGTACGGCATGTGCCGGCCGCCCGCCCGACAGGCCGAGCTGCATCAATGCCATCACCTGCGTCGCGTCGACCTCGCCCGGCAGCCGTGTGATCTCGGCGCCGGCGGAGTTGAACAGCACCATCGTCGGGTAGCCACGCACCTTGAAGCGCGCCCCGAGCTTCTGCGCACCGGGAGAATCGCCGTCGATCTCGACCGCGACGAAGGCGCGGCTGCGTTCGATGAAATCCTGTCGGTTGAACAGCTGCGCCTTGAGTTGGTTGCACGGCGGACACCATTTGGCGCCCCAATAGAGAAGCAGCGGTTTCGACGTCTCGCTGGCCTGCGCGAAGGCGCGGTCGATATCGACGTCGGCTGCGGCGGGTTGCCAATCGATCCCTTCGACACTCGCCGGGCCGGTGGAATTTGCCAGCACGTTCAGCGCACACGCCAGCATAAGCGTGGCAAGCAGCGCGGCTAGACACCCAGGCCGCTGGGCTTGAAACATCAAGGTTCCGTTTCGCATGGTGAACGCCCGCTCACAATTCAATGACACGAACCCCCTCGATACAGGGGATCGTGGGCCGCAACTGGCGGCCGACCGAGTGCCGCGGTGCCTATCATCGCCGAGGTCGCAGTCCGATGCGGATTCTCCGTGTCGCTGCCGTCGCTGGGAGTGAGTTCATGTTCAATGCCGAATCGCTGGCGCGTGTGGCCACACTGTGTCTGACCTTGTTCGTCGCCGCGGCGCCTGCTCAGTCTGCCGTCTACCGCGGCATCTTCGATCCCGTGTACGGCGCACCGTTCGATGCGCCGGGCTTGCAACTGGCCTGGCGCGGTTCATTGAGCGTGGCCGTCGACGATGCCTGCGTGCAACCTGGCACGGTGACGTTGTTGACTTGCTTCGGCGGACTGCAGATCACCGAAGCGTCGATCGACGTCTACAACGTGTCGACGAACGCCACCCAGACGATGAACTTCGGTGCTGCGGCGGGCGCCGGCCTTCTGGGCCTGAACTGGAGTCTGCAATTCGATGCCAACTCGCAGTTGATCGGTGCAAATTCGACCGCATTCCCGTCCCTTCAGGGTGCCCTCGACGCCACCGTGTTCGGCAATGAGCAAGCCTGGTTCAGCTTGCAGTTCCTCGGCAACTATGCACAGCTGTACTGGTTCGAGGAAAAGCCGAGCGCGGCCGAGCTGCTCTACCTGACAACCAAGATCGGCAACTTCGGTGGCCTGTGCCGCGACAACGGGGTCAACAACGTGAGCTTCTTCGGCGACGACAACCGCTGCGGCTGGTCCGACCCCGACAACATGTCGCAAGGATCGTTCATCAGGTTCGCGCAAGTCAGCGAGCCGGCGACCTTCGCGCTGGTGCCGGCGGCTCTGGGCCTCATGGGGCTGGTCGCCGTCAGGTCGAAAAGGCGCGCGGACCGTCGGGCAGCGTAGTTCGCGCAGCGCCGGTTGCCTGATCGGCCGGCGCTGTAAGCGCCCGCACGGCGCCAATCGCGGCATCGATCTCCCACACTTCCGCGTGGGCAGCGCTCGGCGCCGCCGGCGCTTGCGACAAGGCCGCCGACTGGGCCAGCCAGCGGGCCTGTGAACGCGGTGTGCGCACCAGCGACAGCCGATCCCGCGTCGCAGCCAAGGTGAGTGCCAGATTCGCGGCGGTCGCAGGCTGGCCGAACTGCAGGGCGAGCCCGACACAATCTTCCAGGCAGCCGAGCAGCTCTCCCCACATCTCGGCGTCGCGGAAGCTTTGCAGGGCTTCGACCAGCCGGGCATGCGCCAAGGCCAGCAAGCCGCCGGCGAGGTCGGCGCGGCCTTGCCAGCGCAGGGCATTGGCTTCGCCGCGCTTGTCGGCCGCTTCGCGGCAGATCGCCAGCGAACGTGTCAGTCGTTCGTTTGCTGACGCCAGGTCGCCGGCATCGAGGGCGATTTCGCCGAGCACCAGTTCGCACTCGCCCTCGACTTCGCGGTATTCGATCTCGCGCGCGATGCGCAGCGCTTCCAGCAGGTGACCGCGGGCCTGGTCGTCGTCGCCGACGTGTTGTGCGATCTGGCCCAGGTGCAGCAGCCCGATCGATTCGCCGATGCGATCGCCCATGCGGCGAAAGATCTCCAGCGCCTCGTGCTCGCCGACGCCCGCGCCCAGCGCATCGCCGGCCTGCAGCCGCGCCAGCGACAGCGTGGACAGCGTCGACGCCATTTCGACCGGAATGCCCAGCCCGCGGCGCAGTTCGAGGCAGGCTTCGAGCATGTTCAAGGCCTCGGCGTGATCGCTTTGATGTTCGGCCAGCGCGGCACCGACATACAGCGCATGCGCGCGTACATGGTCGGCGGCGGCGATGGCCGGCAGTTCCAGCGCCGCCTTGACCACGCGACGGCCTTCGGCGCAGTAGCCGCGCAGGATCCAGAAGCCCTGCAGCGCGACCGCCAGCTTGACCACGATCACCGGCTCCACGCCGCCGCTCAGCGCGAGCGCAATGGCGGCACGCAGATTGTCCAGTTCGCTTTCCAGGCGCCGCATCCACAGCGCCTGCTGCGGCCCGAACGAGCCGTGATGCGCCTGCTTGGCCAGCGCGAAGTAGAACTCGCAGTGCCGCTGCGCGATCGTCGCCGAGGTCTCGCCGGCGTCGAGCTTCTCGCGCGCGTACTCACGAATGGTGTCGAGCATGCGGTAGCGCGGATCGGCGCCGCTCTCATCGAGCATGACCAGCGACTTGTCGACCATCGAACCGAGCAGGTCGAGGACGGCAAATTCGTCGATCGGCTCGGCGCTGCACACATTCTCGGCGGCGGCCAGGTCGAAGCCGCCGACAAACAGGCTCAGACGCCCCAGCAACGTCTGCTCATCGGGCGTCAGCAGCTCGTAGGACCAGTCGACCAGCGCGCGCAGCGTCTGTTGGCGCTGTTGCAGCACACGGCTGCCGCCGGTGAGCAGCTTGTAGCGATCCTTCAGGCGCAGGTTGATGTCGGACACCGGCAGCGAGCGCACACGCGCCGCCGCCAGTTCCAGCGCCAGCGGGATGCCTTCGAGTCGCGCCACCAGCTCGGCCACCGCCGGCCCCTCCTGCTGCAGGCTGAAGGTGGGCTTGTGTGCCTGGGCGCGTTCGACGAACAGACGCACCGCTGCCGATCGCGACAGCGCCTCGAAGTTGGCGCTGCGCGACGGGCAGCGGCAGCGGCAGGATCGGGTAGCTGCGTTCGCCGGGCACATGCAGCGGCTCGCGGCTGGAGGCGAGCATGCGCACATGCGGCGCCTGCCGCACCAGCGCATGCGCCAGCTCCGCGCAGGCTTTGATCAGGTGCTCGCAGTTGTCGATGATGATCAGCACGCGGCGCGTCTTCAGGTGCGCGCACAGCGACTGCAGCAGCGGGCGGCCGGGTTCTTCCGACACATCGAGCACACGCGCCGCTTCGCTGGCCACCAGCGCCTCGTCGCGCAGCGGCGCCAGGTCGAGGAACCACACACCATCGGGAAAGCGATGCATCTGCAGCGCCGCCAGCTCGAGCGACAGCCGCGTCTTGCCCAGCCCGCCCATGCCGAGCAGCGTGACCAGCCGGGTCGCGGCCAGCAGATCGGTGACCTGGTCCAGTTCGGTCTCGCGGCCGATGAACGAGGTGCCCTGGTGGGGCAGGTTGTTGGCGATGTCCTTGACCGGCATCCACCACTCGCCGACCCGCACGACGCGGTGAACCTTGTCGCTGTCGGCGGGCGCGACGAAGCGCGTGCCGGCGGCGCCGGCTTCGAACAGCTCGAGCGGCTCGGCCACGCCCTTGACCAGCCAGTGTCCGTGCGAATGCAGCTTCAGCTCGGTCTGGCCCAGGTCGTCGCGGGCCTCCACCGTCAGCAGCGTCTGCCCGCCGCGGGCCAGCGACATCACCCGCGCCGCGGTCGGCTTGGCCAGCCCGTCGACCTCGAGCGGCTTGGCGCCGCGGGCGACGTCGTCGGCACTGTTCTCGCGCAGGATCACCGCGCCCACGTGCAAGCCCGCGCGGGCCACCAGCGGCAGCGGCAACGCGGCCAGGGCGAGGTGGTACTGCGTGGCGTAGCCGATGGCATCGGCGGCGGTGTCGAACAACAGCAGCATGCCGTCGGTCTTGTCGATCTCGCGGCCCCGCCACGGCGGCAGCAGGTCGCGCGCGACACGGTCGTGCCCGGCCCAGACCTGCGCCATCGCCGCGTCGCCCAGCGATTCGGACAGCTTGGTGCTGTCGACGACGTCGGTCAGCAACAGGGCACGAACATCGCTCATCGCGACCACGGCATGGCCAGATCACCTCTCAGGGCATCGACAGCGACGCCGCGACGCGGATTGTCGCGCGTCAATCCACCGGCGCCACCGCATCGCGCACCGGATCGCTGCGCCGGCCGCCGGCGAACTGCGCGATGGCCACACCGGCCAGCGTCAGGCCGCGCCGCCGAGCTTGATGCCGGTGTAGCGCTCACCGGTGACGGCCCAGGCCACCAGCCCGGCCACCGGCGGCATCAGGTACATCAGCGGCGCGCTGCGCGCCACGCCGCGCACGGCATTGACCCAACCCCAGCCGAGCCAGCCGAAGAAGGCCGAGATCAGCACGGCGTACAACATGCCCGACCCACACCGCCGGGCGTCAGCTCGGCCCACGCCACCTGCAGACCGGCCGGCAGGCTGACCAGCACCACCGGCGCGCTGGCCAGCAGCACCGCGTAGGTCATCACCACCACGCCGCCGTGGCGCTCGATCAGCGGCTTGGCGGCGACGGTGTAGTACGAGAAGAACGACGCGGCCACCAGCAGCACCAGGTCACCCGCCGACGCCTCCCAGCGCCCCCCGAGCAGCTTGTCGGACAGGAACAGCAGCACGCCGGCCATGGCCACCGCGACGCCGGCCACCTGGCCGCGGGTCAACGTCTCGATGCCCGACCAGCGCAGGATCAACAGCGTGAACAGCGGCCCGCAGCCGAGGATCAGCGAGCTCGAGAACGCGGTCGACCAGTGGATGCCGTAGGTCACCAGGCCGACATGCAGCAGGTGCCCGGCGATGCCCAGCTTCAGCAGCTGCAGCAGGTCGGCGCGCGGCACGCGCGGCCAGCGGCGGCCGAAACGCCAGAACAGCAACGCGGCAGCGGCCACCGGCATGATCAGATAACGCGCCATCAAAAAACCGCCCGGCGACATCTCGCGGAAGACCATCTTCTGCACGCTGAAGTTGGCGCCCCAGCACAGGATCAGTGCCAGCGCGACCCACAACGCCTTGCGCTGGCGAGCCGCATGCGGGTCTTGTGGGACGTCGGGTGTTGCGGGCAGGGCCTCGCGTGGGCTGGACATGTCAGAAGGGATCGCTCGGCAGCGGCTGCTGCGAATCACCGAGCAGCGATTGCGCGCCGTCGAAGTCGGCATTGTCCATCGGCGTCGCGCGGGCCAGCGCCATCCACAGCGCGAAGCCCGGCTGCATGGCACGCTTGGGCGCGGCGCGGGCCACTTCGAAGCTGTGGTCGGTGGCCACCAGCACGCCGCATTCAGGCGGAATGTCCTCGGCGCGCGCGATGCCGGCCTTGACCACGTACCAGCACGCGCTGCTCAGGTTCAGGTAGGCGGCGCGCTTGGCCTCGATGCGCAGGTCGGCGAGCAGGTCGCTGCGCTGGACCTTGATCTCGTGCACCAGCGGCTCGAGGTAGCTTTCGACGCTGGTGTTGCGCACCGAGAAGACATCCGGCATCGCCATCGCCCAGCGCCCCGCATCGCCCTTCGCCGACATGGCTGCGCAGCGTCAGGCCGCGCCAGGCGATGCGCCCGGCGCGTTGCATCTCGCGCGCCACGCGTTCGACCAGCAGTTCGTGCGCACTGCGCGCCGCCCGGTTGCGCTGCAGCGACTGCGCCAGCGCGGCAATGCCGGCATCGCTGAGACGCAGTGTTTCGCGCCCGTGGGCGTCGCGCAGCCGCAGCAGCAGCCCGGCGTCGAGCAGCTCGATCTCGACCATGTCCTGGCACGGCCACCCGGCCGAACGCCACACCTCCCGCAGACGACGCACATGCACAACCGACCAGGCCATGGGCGCAAGCGTAGCGCGCGCCATTCACACCGCATTGGGCGCAAGCGTAGCGCCAGCCATTCACACCGGCGCAATGCTGTGTTCAGCTTCGGCGCACTTGCAGTGCGGCTGCCTGCGCGCCAAGATACGGGTCATGAACACCCACACCTTGAAACAACCGCGCCGCATCGAGCGCATCGTCACCGGCCAGGCCACCAGCGATGGCGCCGGCGTCAAGCTGACCCGTGTGCTGACGCAGGACCTGCAACGCAGGCTCGATCCCTTCCTGATGCTCGACGCTTTCGGCACCGACCAGCCGGGCGACTACATCGGCGGCTTCCCCGACCACCCGCACCGCGGCTTCGAGACCGTCACCTACATGCTCGAAGGGCGCATGCGCCATCGCGATTCGGCCGGCAACGAAGGGCTGCTCGAAGGCGGCGGTGTGCAATGGATGACCGCCGGGCGCGGTGTCATCCACAGCGAGATGCCGGAACAGGCCAGCGGCCGCATGGAAGGCTTCCAGCTGTGGCTGAACCTCGCGGCGAAGGACAAGCTTCGCGACCCGTGGTACCGCGACATCGCCGCCAGACGAGATTCCGGTGCTGAGCACCGCGGGCGGGGCCGCCGTGCGCGTCATCGCCGGCCGCAGCCACGGCGTGACCGGTGCGATGCAGCGCGAGACGACCTTGCCGCTGATGCTCGATCTGCAGCTGCCGGCCGGGGTCGACTTCGAACAGGCCCTGCCGGCGACGCACAACGCCTTCGTCTACGTCTACCGC
Organism: uncultured beta proteobacterium; assembly: GCA_963756415.1. Classification (GTDB taxonomy): domain Bacteria; phylum Pseudomonadota; class Gammaproteobacteria; order Burkholderiales; family Burkholderiaceae_C; genus Rubrivivax. The sequence continues at coordinate 6,997 of CAVWNT010000015.1, read as the reverse complement.
GGCGAACTGTCGGTGGCCGGTGAAGCGGTGCAGCGCCAGCACATGGCCATCCTGGCCAACGCCGAGGGCAGCGACGGCGTCCGGGTGTCGGCCGGCGCCGAGGGTGCGCGCGCGCTGCTCATCGCCGGCGCACCGCTGGCCGAGCCGATCGCCCAGTACGGCCCGTTTGTCATGAACCACCCGCACGAGCTGCAGCAGGCCTTCGAGGATTTCCGCGCCGGGCGCCTGGCCTGAGGGCGCCCGGGCGCGGGCTCACTCGACCTTCACGCCTTTCCAGAACGCCACCCGCCCCTTGATGTTGGCCGCCGCCTCGCTGGGTTCGGGGTAGTACCACACCGCATCCGGGTTCATTTCGCCGTCGACCATCAGGCTGAGGTAGCGCGCTTCACCCTTCCAGTGGCAATGGGTGACGTGGTTGCTGAAGCTGGTGTATTCGCGCTTCAGGCTGCTTTCGGGGAAGTAGTGGTTGCCCTCGACCACCACCGTGTCGTCGCTCTCGGCGATCACCTTGCCGTTCCAGCTTGCTTTCATGCGGCACTCCTTGGCCGGCAGGTGCCGGCCTCGGGTGGCAGCTTAAGCGAGGGCATCGGCCGCTGCGGCTTGCGGGGTCAATCGACGTGGAGGGTGCCGACGTGGTGTTGTGCACTGCGCGCCGCGCGGTGGCGCGGTGGCCCGGCGCCGCCACCTTTAGCATCGTGGCGTGAACCCCGCTGCCGACCTCGACAACGCCTGGTTGCTGCTGACGCGCCTGGGCGAGGCACAGGTGCTGCTGCCGGTGATGCTGGCTGCCACGCTGTGGCTGTGGTGGTCGAACCAGGCCGGCCGGGTGGCACGCGGCTGGCTCGCCAGCACGGCAGTGGTGGCCACGCTCACCACCGCCAGCAAGGTGGCGTTCATCGGCTTCGCGCTCGGCTACGCGCCGCTCAACTTCACCGGCATCTCCGGCCACGCCATGTTCGCCGCCGCGGTGCTGCCGGTGCTGGTGGTGTTGTGCGCCGGCGAAACGTCACCCACCGGTCGCAAGTGGGCCCTGCTGGCCGGCTATGCGCTCGCCGGCCTGATCGCCTATTCGCGTCTGAAGGTGGGCGCCCACTCTGCCAGCGAAGCTTTGTCGGGATTGCTGCTCGGCAGCCTGGCCAGCGGCTGGGTGTTGCGCGGCTGGCATCCGCCGGTGGCACGGCCGCCGGTCTGGCTGGCCGCCGGCCTGGCGTTGTGGATGGCCACGTTGCCGTTCAGCGCGCCGCCTTCGCTGAGCCACGACTGGGTGGTGCGCCTGTCGCTGGCGGTGTCGGACCGCACCGTGCCGTACAGCCGCTGGCGCATGCACCGCGACCATCGCCTGCAGCAGCGCCGGCTGGCGCCTTCTCAGGCGCTCGATACCGCGCCTCAGCCGCAGGCGCTGTCAGCACACCTGCGCCAGGCCCTGAACTGAGCCTGCCGGCTGCGACTGCCAATCCAGCCACCAGCCCAGCGGCACTTCGTTGGCCACCTCGTCCGGGCTCAGGTGTTCGGTGATGCGCAGCCCGGCATTCAGTTCATGGCTCGAATCGAACCAGCCGCAGCCGAGTGGCCCGGCGCCCTCGGCGGCAGGCGTTTCGACCAGCGTGGCGTTGACCCAGTCGGGCGCGGGCGGCCGGTGCGGGCGGGCGGCGGCACGCGGTGTCCAAGGCCAGTTGAGGTGAAGGTTCATTTTGGGCTCCTGCGCGGTGGGTGCCGAGCGATGCCGCCATGCTCGCGGCAGCCGCCGCGCTGTGCCCATCGCCCGGACGGCGGCTCGCGGCGGGCCACCGTGCGGGGGCCCCCACCCGGGGGGTGTCGCATCGGCCGTGTCAAGATGCCGCCGATGTGCGGACGCTATGTGGTGGCCTTCGACCCGAACACGCTGATCGACGGTTTCAGCGTGACGCGCGTGGTGCCCTTCCCGAAGCGCTGGAACGTGGCGCCGATGTCGATGGTGCCGGTGGTGCGCGAGACGAAGCAGGGCGAACGCGTGGCCGAGCTGATGCGCTGGGGGCTGCTGCCGAACTGGGCGCAGGATGCGAAGCTCGCCGCCAAACTGAACAACGCGCGCGCCGAAGGCATTGCCGACAAACCGTCGTTCCGGCAGGCCGTGCGCCGCCGCCGCTGCCTGCTGCCGGCCAGCGGCTATCTACGAGTGGCAGACGCTGGCCGGCGTCAAGCAGCCCTGGTACATCAGTCCGCGTGTCGAGCCGGGGGCGGCACGGCCCTTTGCCCTGGCCGGCCTGTTCGAGGCCTGGCGCGCGCCCGATGCGCCCGCCGATGCCGACTGGCTGCTCACCTGCTGCGTCGTCACCACGCGGCCGAATGCGCTGATGGCGCCGATCCACGACCGCATGCCGGTGATCCTGCCGCCCGAAGCCTGGGCCGCCTGGCTCAGCCGTGAGCAGCAGGACGCCGCCGCGGTGACGCCGTGGCTCCAACCCGCCGACCCGGCCGTGATGCAGGCCTGGCCGGTGTCGCGCACCGTCAACAACAGCCGCAGCGAGGGTGAGGCGCTGGTCGAGGCGCTGAGCGGCCCGGCCGACACGCCTGCGCCCGACTAGCGCGCACGTTTGCGGCATACCCGCCGGCGGGAGCCGCTGGCATGATCGGCGGTGTGGCGGCACGGAGCCCCCGACATGGCGCTGTTGTTGAACGAGATTGGGTGGAGCGAGCCGCTGTTCCCGGCCGCGCCCGATCCTGCCTGGGAAGCCGAGCTGAAGCGCCGCGGCGCCCGCAGCTTCGAGCTCGACAAGCGCATCGCCGCCGTGCCCTGGCTGCGCGAGGCCGGCTACGCCACGACGAGCTACATCCCGCGCGAGATGCCCGAGCGGCTGTTCCGCATCGCCGCGATGGTCACCGCCCAGGAAAACGCCTGCCGCTACTGCTACGGCGCGAACCGCGCCTACCTGAAGGTACTGGGCTATTCGGAACCCTTCATCCAGCGCATCGAGCGCGAGGTGCACCTGGCCGAACTGGACGCGAAGGACCGGGCGGTGATCGGCTTTTGCCGCAACCTGTCGCGTTCCAGACCCCGGCCGTCGGCGGCTGCGGTACAGGCGCTGCGCGGCCAGGGTTTTTCGCAGGCGCAGATCGCCGAGCTGGCGTTCGCGATCGCGCTCGGGTGCTTCTTCAACCGCGTCAGCACGCTCGTCGCCTGTCCGCCGGAACAGCAGTTCGAGCGCCTCGCGAACGGGCCGATCGGCCGCATGATGGGCCTGTTCGCACCGCTGCTGGGCGTGCTTGCCGCAGTGAAGAAGGTGCCACCGCCAGCAGCGCCGCCGAGCGTGCAGACCCTGGCCGCCGGCCGCTTCGGCATCGTTGTCGCCCCGCTGGCCGGGTTGCCCGCGGCCCAGGTGGTGCGCAGCGCCCTCGAAGGCGCGTTCGAATCCGAACTGCTGAGCCGCGCCAGCAAGGCGCTGATGTTCGCGGTCGTCGCGCGCGCCCTGGCCTGCCCGCATTGCGAACAGGCCGCCACCGCGCTGCTGGCGCAGCAGGGCTTCAGCCGCGACGAGACCGAAGCGGCGTTGGGCTCGCTGCAAGCGCAGCGCCTGCCGCCGGCCGAGCAGCCGCTGCTGGCCTGGACGCGCGAGACGGTGTCCTACGACACCGTGTCGATCCAGCAGCAAACGCGCGCGCTGTTGGCGCACATGCCGCCGCCGATGCTGCTCGAAGCCATCGGCGTGGCTTCGCTGGCCAACGCCACGGTGCGGCTGGCCATGCTGCTGGAGTGATGCGCTGATCTGGCTTCTGGCGGCGCTGGCGGTCCTGGTTCTGGCGGGGCTGGCCGGGCTGCTTGCCGCCGCCCGTGCGCGCGAGCGGCAGCTCGACAAGCTGCTGGCCGCCACCGATGACAAGCTCGAACAGCTGCAGCGGCAGTTCGAGCGCTTCGTGCCGGCCGACGTGGTCGAGCGGCTCACCGACGGCGAGGATGTGGCCGCCCCCGAGCGACGCCAGGTGACGATGTTGTTCGCCGATCTGCGCGGCTTCACCGCGATGTGCGATCGGCTCGACCCGGCGGTGGCGCTGCAGATCCTGAACGGCTATTTCGACCACATGACGCAGGCCATCGCGCGGCATCACGGCCATGTCACCGAGTTCGTCGGCGATGGCCTGCTGGCGCTGTTCGGCGCGATGGAGCCGAACGCCTGGCAGGGGCGCGACGCGGTGCTGGCCGCGCTGGAGATGCGCGCCGAACTGGCGCGCTACAACGCCACGCTGCGCGGCCGCGGCCTGCCCGAGCTGCGCTTCGGCATCGGCATCCACGGCGGCGAGGTGGTGGCCGGTGTCATCGGCACGCCGGGTTTGAGCAAGTTCAGCGTCACCGGCGACCCGATCAACGTCGCCTCGCGCATCGAAGGGCTGACCTCGAAGCTGCAGGTCGACCTGCTGTTCAGCGACCCGATCCGCCAGCAGCTCGACGACAGCTTTTGCCTGCGCGCCATGCCGCCGGCCGAGGTCAAGGGCAAGGCCGGGCCGCTGCAGACCTGGACCGTCGAGCCCGATCAGCGCTGATCGGCGACGTCGGGCGCCGGCACCGCATGCTGCTCGATCAGCCGGCGCAGGATGCGTTTCAGGGTCGCCGCATCGGCGGCGCTGACGGTGGCCAGCACCGCGCTTTCGTGCTCGCGCGCCTGCGCCACCAGCCCGCGCGCCAGCGCCAGGCCGGCGGCGCTGAGCTCGACGCGCGTGATGCGCCGATCGGCCACGTCGTCGGCCCGCTGCAGCAGCCCGGCCCTGACCATGCGCTCGGCCACCCGCGTCAACGTCGATTGGGGTGTCAGCACGATCGCGGCCACCTCGCCGATGCTGGTCGACTGGCCATCGGCCAGCGCCGCCATCACGCGCCACTGCAGCACCGGCAGGCGCGCGCGGTGCACCTGCACATGGAACTCGGCCGAGATCAGGTGGCTGGCGCGGGCCAGCAGATAGGCCAGGTAGTCGTCGACGAACGGGCCCGGCGACGCGGACGCGGCCTGCAACGCGCGCCTTCGCGGCCGGCCGGGTGCGTCGCGCGATGTCGGCCATCAAACCCGACAAAGCGCTTTACAAATGCATTTGCATATGTTCATATCTGAACTATAGAGCTGCGCCGCAGCGTGCACAAGCGGTGCAACACGGGGGCCCGATGGCGGAACGGTCGTTTGCCGAGGAAGTGAAGAAGCTGCGCCTGGGTGCCGGCGAGGTCTTCGCGGGCGAGGGCATCCTGGCCGTCACCAAGGCGCTGCTGCAGTCCGGCGTGGCCTATGTCGCCGGCTACCAGGGCTCGCCGATCTCGCACCTGATGGACGTGCTCGCCGATGCGCAGGACATCCTGCAGGAGATGGGCGTGCACTTCGAAGCCAGCGCCAGCGAGGCCACCGCTGCCGCCACGTTGGCCGCCTCGGTGAACTACCCGCTGCGCGGTGCGGTCACGTTCAAATCGACAGTGGGCACCAACGTCGCGTCGGATGCGCTGGCCAACCTGGCGTCGGGCGGTGTCACCGGCGGCGCGCTGGTCATCGTCGGCGAGGACTATGGCGACGGCTCCAGCATCATGCAGGAGCGCAGCCACGCCTTCGCGATGAAGTCGCAGATGTGGCTGCTCGACCCGCGGCCGAACCTGCCGTCGATCGTCAAGGCGGTCGAAGATGGCTTCGAGTTGTCCGAGGCCAGCCACACACCGGTGATGCTGCAGCTGCGCATCCGCGCCTGCCACGTGCACGGCAGCTTCGTCGCCCAGGACAACCGCAAGCCCGCGTTCACCTTGGCGCAGGCGGCCAACGAACCGCGGCGCGACGCGCAGCGCATCGTGCTGCCGCCGGCGAGCTTCGTGCACGAGCAGGAGAAGATCGAACAGCGCTGGCCGGCCGCGGTGCGGTTCATACAAGAACGCGGTCTGAACGAGTTCTTCGACTGCCCACGAAAGCGGCAACGGCGAGGTCGGCGTCATCGTGCAGGGCGGCCTGTACAACTCCACCTTGCGCGCGATGGAGCGGCTCGGCCTGGCCGATGTCTACGGACGCGCGCGCGTGCCGCTGTACGTGATGAACGTCGCCTACCCGCTGATCGACGCCGAGCTGACGCGCTTTTGCGCTGGCAAGCGCGCGGTGCTGCTGGTCGAGGAAGGGCAGCCGAACTACATCGAGCAGGGCATTGCCACGGTGCTGCGCCAGGCGGATCTGCAGACCACGCTGGTCGGCAAGGGCGCGCTGCCGGCGGCGGGCGAGTACACGCCGGCGGCGCTGGGCAGGGGGCTGCGGGCGTTCTTCGGCGAGCATGCGCCGGCTATGCTGCCGGCAGCGGCGACCGCTGCCGCCCTGGGCGGCGCGCACAAGGTCATCCCGCTGAAGGCACTCGATGCGCAGGTGCACGCCCGCCCGCCGGGCTTGTGCACCGGCTGCCCCGAGCGCCCGGTGTTCGCCGCGCTGAAGCTGGTGCAGCGCGAACTGGGCGAACACCACGTCAGTGCCGACATCGGCTGCCATCTGTTTTCGATCCTGCCGCCGTTCCACATCGGCAACACGACGATGGGCTACGGCCTCGGCGCGGCCGGTGCCGCGGCCTTCCACGGCACGGGCGGCAAAGGCGGCAAGCGCGCCATCAGCATCATGGGCGACGGCGGTTTCTGGCACAACGGGCTGACCAGCGGCATCGCCAACGCGGTGTTCAACAAGAGCGATGCGCTGACATTGATCGTCGACAACAACTACACCGCCGCCACCGGCGGCCAGGACATTCCGTCGTCGCGCGCCGCCAACCGCTCGCGCAGCACCTTCCACCCGATCGAGCGGGCGGTGCGCGGCGTCGGTGTCGAGTGGGTGAAGACGATCCGCCGCACCTACGACGTGGCCGGCATGCGCGCGGCCATCCGCGATGCGCTGACGAGCCAGCAGCCTGGGCCCGAAGGTCATCGTCGCGCAGTCCGAATGCATGCTCAACCGCCAGCGCCGCGAAAAGCCGCTGGTGAAGAAGGCCATCGCCGAGGGGCGGCGCATGGTGCGCGAGCGCTTCGGCG
>CAVWNT010000014.1:0-82025 GCA_963756415.1 uncultured beta proteobacterium | reverse complement strand
CGCCGGCAACTTCGTCGACGGCGACGACCACACCGACGAAGAGCGCAAGATGATGCACGAGACGCGCAAGATCCTCGGCGACGAGCGCGATCAAGATCGCCGTCACGTGCGCTCGCGTTCCCGTGCGCGCCTCGCATTCGGAGTCGGTGAGCCTGGAGACCCGCGAGGACCTCTCGGTCGAGGACGCGCGTGAGCTGCTCGCGGACATGCCCGGGCCTGATCCTGGTCGACGATCCGGCGACGCACGGCTACCCGACGGCGCTCGCCGCCGCCGGCCGCGACGAGGTCTTCGTCGGCCGCCTGCGCCGCGATCCCACGCACGCGCGCGGGCTGCAGATGTGGGTCGTCAGCGACAACCTGCTCAAGGGCGCGGCGACCAACGCGGTCCAGATCGCGGAGGTTCTGCATGAGCGAGGGCTGGTTCGGGTTCCGGCCGCGGCCTGAGCGGCACCCACTATCAGCTGGAAGGAGACTTACCGCAGGACGGTCGGGGTACGACCGACAGGGAGGGCCGAGAGGCCCTCCCTTTCCTTGCGCTCGACCGGGAGCTACCGCCGGCGAGGCCACGACCGACGTCGACCAGTCGATCACCGACGATCGGCTTGACGACGTGCTTGTTCATCCCCAGTTCCTTCGGGCTCGAGCCCGAGGGCGAGGCCGAGCAGCTGCGGGAGGTGCAGGACCGGCATGTTCAGCGGCCGGCCGACGACGCCGGCGGCGCTCGGCTGCTGCAGGTCCAGGTTGAGGTGGCACAGCGGGCACGGCGTGACGAGGCAGTCGGCCTCGGCGTCCATCGCGTCACCGAGGTGGCGGCCGGCCTGCTTGCAGCGAGTTCTGCTTGTTCATCGTGATGATCGGGAAGCCGCAGCACTTGTACTGGCCGGCGTAGTCGACGACGGTGCCGCCGAGCGCGTCGATCAGCTGCTGCAGGTACGTGTCGCGCGGGTGCTCGCGCGTCGATGCCGAGCCGGTCGGTCGGGCCGCACGATGTAGCAGCCGTAGAACGGGCCGACGCGCAGGTCCGTCAGCGGCCGCTTGACCTTGGACTTGATCGACGTCGAGCCCGATCTCCTCGACCAGCAGCCACAGGAAGTGCTTGTTGGTGATGCCCTTCTCGTAGGTCAGCCCCTCGGCCGACAGCGTCTCGTTGACGTGGTCGCGGTACGGCGTGTTCGCGTCCAGGCGCTCCTGGCACTCGCTCTGCGCGCCCTGGCAGGTCGAGCAGATGTTCATCATCAGGTCGGCGCCGTTGGCGATCTCCTGCTGGGCGAGCGCGAACGTGCGGGCGTTGAGCGTGTCGGCGAGCTCCTGGTTGTGCTCGGCGATCACGCCGGCGCCGCAGCAGGAGGCGCGGTCGAGCTCGACGAGCTCGATGTCCAGCAGCGGCGCGACCTGCGCCATCGAGCCGTGCAGCTCCGGGGTGAAGCCGCGGCTCACGCAGCCGGGCCAGTAGGCGACTTTCATGTCGGACTCCTCCTCCTCGCCCACGACGTAGAGGTTGAGCTCGTAGCGCTCCTCGCGATCGTGGACGTCGCGGAAGATCCGCTTGACCTCCTTGGAGGCCTTGTGCTGGTGCAGCAGCGCGCCGTGCGGGCGTCACCTTGCGCGCGCTGCAGCGCGCTGCAGCACGATCGGCAGCGAGCTCGATCAGCTCCGGCACGGCGCGCGGGTGGAACTTGCCGCCGTAGGAGTCCGGCAGCAGGTCCGGCCTCGTGCAGCAGGCCGTTGCGCTCGATGTTCTTGACGAACGCCAGCTCGTGCCGGTGGCCGTTGTTGCGGTCGTCGCCGAAGGCAACCCGGCCATCCTCTACTTCCTCGAGCGCGATATCCGCGAGATGCAGCGCCTGACCGGCGGCAAGGCCAACTACTTTCGCAAGCGCATCCGCATGGCGGTCTACGAGGGGGCGTCGATGCGCAGACTCACGCTGCCGTATCGCGGTCGACTGGTGGCGGTGCAGGAGATCAGCATTGCTCCGTATCGGGACGACCCGAACCGGGCGCGCTACGAGAAGCTGGCAAACAAGGAATATGTCTTCCTGCTGTCGGATGCGGTGCCCGGTGGGTTGTATGCCATTCGCTCCCGGATCCACGACAAGTCCGCCGATGCGCCACCGCTGATCGTCGAGGAGATGGTCGTCGCTGGCGCCGGGTCTGCCCCTGCGAAACGCCAACCCTGAAGTTCGATCAAAACGCCTATGAAGACATCGTTTCCAGGCCGCTCGCTGCCGGTGCTGTGCTTGTTGCTGATGGCCGGTGCGCCCGGCCACGCGAATGATTTCCCGACGGTCGACCGCGTGCTGTACGTGCAGGAGTGCATGCGCGCGCACCCCGGACCGGCGTTCGAGATGGCCAACAAGTGCTCATGCGCGCTCGACGCCCTTGCCCGCGAAATCACCTACGACGACTACGTGACGCTCAGCACCATCGCCAAGGCCATCTCCATCGGCGGCGAGCGTGGCGGCGCGATCCGCGACGTGCCGGCGTACGAAGCGCCACTCAAGCGCTACCGCGAATTGCAGGCCAATGCCGAAAAGGGCTGCTTCCTCGCGCCGGCGGGCAGGTAGACGGGCCATGGCCGGCGTGCCGTTGCGGTGTCTGCGCTGGCTGGCGCTGGCCGTGGCATCGTTGCTGTGGCACGGGCCGGGGTGGGCGGCTGCTGAAGGCACGAGCAAAGTCGCGCCACTGGCCGTGACGCAGGTGAAACCGGGCATCTTCGTGCACACGGGTGCGCTGGAGGACTGGGGCCCTGCGAACGGCGGTGACGTGGCCAACCTCGGCTTCATCGTCGGCAGCCGCTGCGTCGCGGTCATCGACACCGGCGGCGCACCCGCTGTCGGCCAGGCGCTGCGCGCTGCGGTCGAAGCCGCGACGCCCCTGCCGGTTTGTTATGTGGTCAACACCCACGCCCATCCGGACCATGTGCTCGGCAGCGTTGCCTTCATGTCGGCCGACCAGCCGGCGCCCCGGTTCGTGGCCAGCGCCGGATTCGCCCGCACGCTGGCCGCGCGCGAGCCGTATTACCTGAATGCGCTGCAACGCGACTTCGGCATCGTGCTGACGCGTGCGGCGATCGCCTACCCCACCGTCAGCGTGGACAGCTCGCTGGACATCGACCTCGGCGATCGTGTGCTGACGCTGCGCGCGTGGCCGACCGCGCACACCGACAACGACCTCAGCGTGTACGACCAGCGCACGCGCACCCTGTTCGCCTCGGACCTGCTGTTCGTGCAGCACGTGCCTGCGCTCGACGGCAACCTGCGTGGCTGGATCTCGGTGATGGCGGAATTGAGGCAGCTCGATGTCGCCCTGCTCGTGCCGGGGCATGGCCCGGTCAGCAGCGACTGGCCCGCGGTCTGCGATGCACAGGCCGACTATCTGAACGCCCTGCTGCGCGACACGCGTGCCGCCATCAGGAACAAGCTGACGATTCAGCAGGCGGTCGAACGCATCGCTGTCCCGCCCGGACCGCAGTGGCTCTTGACGGATCGATTCCATCGGCGCAATGTGACAGCGGCGTATGCCGAGCTGGAGTGGGAAGACGATGTTCCGCAACAGCCCGCGGCGCCCTCGCCTGCGGGAAGTTCAGCCCGGTCCGCGCGCGGTGCAGGCGGCTGAATCATCTCCACAGGCATCCATCATGTTCCACATCTCAAGATCCTTCGGCCTCTGGGCGATGCTGCTGTTCGGCCTGTGTGGCGGGGCGGGCGCCGAGATCAAGTCCGGCGACAACCCGGAAAGCAGCCCGGTGTGGCAGAAGGTGCGCGCCGGCCTGTTCCAGTCGCGCCCGATTGCCGTTGCCGACGACGACGTGATCTCGCTCGAGGTGCCGGTTCGCGCCGAAGACGCGGCGATCGTTCCGATCGCCATCAAGACGCGCTTCCCGCAGACGCCGGCGCGTTTTGTCGACAAGGTCTACCTGATCATCGACAACAACCCGTCGCCGGTGTCGGCCATATTCCAGTTCACGCCCCTGAGCGGACGAGCCGACATCGAAACACGCGTGCGCATCGACGAGTACTCGCATGTGCGGGCCATCGCCGAAACCAACGACGGCCAACTGCACATGGTCACGCGCTTCGTCAAGGCCTCGGGCGGCTGTTCCGCGCCGCCAGGCAAAGACGCGCAGGCCGCGCTGGCCACGCTGGGCCGCATGAAGTTCCGCGTCGAAGGCGACACGAGCGGCAGCCAGCCGGTGCTGGCGCAGTTGATGATCAGCCACCCGAACAACTCCGGCCTGGCGATGGACCAGGTGACGCGCCTGTTCACGCCACCGCACTTCGTGCGGCAGGTGCGCATCACCAACGGCGGACAACTCGTGATGTCGGCCGACGTCGACTTTTCGATCAGCGAGAACCCGAACTTCCGCTTCTATTTCCTGCCGCGTGCAGACGCCGAGCTGAAGGCCGAAGTGATCGACTCCAACGATCTGAAATTCTCCAGCGCGCTGAAGTATCGGCGGCTCGATTGAATCGAGTCGGCAAGCTGGTGATGGCGCTGAGCCTCACGGCCGGCGCTGCGCTGCTCGCCCACAGCGCTGCAACCGCCGCGCCGCACGAGGCCTCCCGCCGGGCACTGCAAGACGTGCCCGCCCAGGCTGTCGAAGTGGCCAGCGGTGTGTACATGGTGCAGGGTGCATCGGGTGAGGTCGACACCGACAACCTGGGTCGCATCGGCAACGCCGGGTTCATCGTCGGCGATGGCGGCGTGGTGGCCATCGACACCGGCACCTCGTACCGGCACGGCGCGGCCCTGCTGGCGGCGATCCGGCGTGTGACCGACAAGCCGGTGCGGCTGGCGCTGATCACCCACACGCGCCAGGAATTCCTGTTCGGCGCTGCCGCCTACCGCGAACAGGCCATCCCGATCCACATGCACGCCAAGGCCGCCGGGTTGATGCGCGCGCGCTGCGAACGTTGCCTGAAGACGCTCAACCAGCTGCTCGGCGAAGACGAGATGCGCGGCACCGTGATGTTCAAGCCGGACGTGGAGTTCGAGCAATCACGAACCATCGACCTCATCGGCCGCCCTGTGCAGGTGCTGTACTTCGGGCATTCCAGCGGCTCAGGTGACGTGGCACTGCTGGATCTGCAAACCGGCGTGCTGTTCGCCGGCGGCCTGCTCGACGAACGGCGCATTCCGGACGTGCAGGATGCCGATCTGGACGGCTGGGCGCAGGCGCTGCAGGCACTGCGCAAGTTGCCCGTCAAGGCCGTCGTGGCGGGGCACGGCCCGGTCGCGTCCGCCGAAGTCATCGACGCGGTCGATCGCTACCTCGTGCAACTGCGCGCCCGTGTGCTGGCGTTGCTGAAATCCGGCTCGGCCTTGAGCGAGGTGCCCGACGCGGCGGCACTGCCGCAGTTTGCGCAGTGGGACCAGTACGAGACGATCCACCGTCGCAACGCGTCGATCCTGTTCGTTCGCTACGAACGCGAACAGATGGTCCAGCAGGCCGCATCCCAGGATCGGAGGCCTTGACGAAGGCCCTAACGAAGAGCAACGACATGCGCAGCATCGATCACCTCAACCGAATGCTCGGCCTCGGCGCCGCATGCCTGGTGCTGCTCGCAGGCGCGCCATCGGCGCACGCGGCGCCGGGCGGCCTGCCCGCCCCGGCGGCCCACGCCGACTCGTCGCCCGAATGGGAGAACCTGCGTGCCAGGCTGTTCCCGTCGCGGGTCATCGACACCACTCCCGGCACGGTGCAGATCATCGCGCCGCTGCGTGCCGCGTATGGCGCTTCGGTGCCGGTGAAGGTGGTCTCGAAGCTGCCGCAGACGCCGGGCCTGTATGTCAAGCGCCTGTATCTGCTGGTGGACAAGAACCCCTCGCCGATCGCGGCCGTGCTCGACCTGACGACCGAGGTCGGCCAGGCCGATTTCGAGACCCGGCTGCGGGTGGACGAATACAGCCACGTGCGCGTGGTCGCCGAGTTGTCCAACGGCCAGCTGCACATGGATTCGCGCTACGTGAAGACCTCCGGCGGCTGCTCGGCCCCACCCAATCGCGATGCGCTGCATCTGATCGGCAAGACCGTGTTGAAGGTGCCCGAACCGGTGGCCCTCGACGGGCCGACTCCCGCCGAGGTGACGGTGCTGCATCCCAACGACACCGGCTTCGAGCTGAACCAGGTGACGGTGATGTATATCCCGGCGCATTTCGTCCGGTCCATCAAGGTCAGCTACGCCGACCGGAAGATCTTCGACGCCGAGCTCGACTTCTCGGTCAGCGAGAACCCGAGCCTGCGCTTCAATTTCGTGCCGCATGGCCAGGGCCAGTTGAGGGCCGAGGTCGAGGATTCGAAGGACGGGCGCTGGGTCGGCACGCTGGCGGTGCGCTGATGCGCGCGCGGTCCGAAACGTGCGTGCCGCGACGCCGCAGTTCAACAACGGCTCTTGTCGGGATGCATCAGCTCATCTTGTCGGCAGCCCTGGCTGTGTGGCTCTCGCTGGTCCCCGCGACCGGGGCTGCCGCGTCGGGCTTTCCGGCGCCGTATTCACCGCTCGTCGTGCAGCCCACCGGCATGCCGGCTCGGCACGAGTTCGACCTGAGTGCAGCGCTCGACCGCGCGCGGCGCGAGAACAAGCGGCTGTATGTCTATCTCGGCGCCCACAACTGCGCGTTCTGCCGCCGCTACGAGGCCTTCCTGGCGCAGAACGCGGCGGAACTGGTGCCGCACTTTGCCGCGCAGTACATCGTCGTCGACCTGCGCAGTTCCCTGTCGGTGACCGCCGACCTGCTGTTCATCCGCATCGGCGATCGAAGCCTGCCCTACGCCGACTTCCAGCGCTCCATCGCGGATGAACGTGCCCGCATGCTGGTCTACCCGAGCGTGTGGCTGCTCGATGCCGATGCCAGGCCGCTGATGCAGATGCCGGCGGGCACGGGCACGTTCCAGACCGTGCCCGAGCAGTTGGAGATCCTGCGGCTGGAGCAATAGCCGATGAAGCTGGCCGGGGGCCGAACTTGTTGGGGCCGATCTGCGCGACGCCCGCATGGAGTGAAAATCAAGAACCAGGGCATGGGACAGGTGCGCACCGACCTGTCGAACGCGAACCTGTCGGGCGTGAGCTACGCGGGCGCCGGCGTCAGGCGTTCGCTGATCAGCTTCGCGAACCTCAAAGGCAGCGGGGTGCGAACTTCTCGCTGGTGAATGTGCCGGGTGCAGACCTCACGGACGCCGATGTCACTGATGCCGATTTCAGCGAGACCGATCTCGAGGGCGTGATCCTGCGCGACGTGGTGGGCCTGGACAAGGCGCGTGGCCTGGACCGCGCGCTGAACTTCGACAAGACCGTGCGTTGACGGCACGTGCGCTTCGGCGCACTGCTGCCTACCCCGCCGCGTGCGGCACGGCAAACAGCGGTTGTTCCTGCAGTCGGCGCGAGCTGGCCGCGTCGCGAAAGATCAGCGGTCGCTCGGTCACCGCGTTGGCCGCGGCGTTGTCCGCCCGTTCCACTGCCTCGAGCACCAGCGCATGGTGCGGGCTCTTCACGCACACCGGGTCAGCCACTGCCGGATCATTGGCCAGCATGAAGGCCTGGCAGCGGCAACCACCCAGGTCCTGCTCGCGGAATTCGCAACTCGAACAGGGCTCCTTCATCCAGCCGGTGCCCCGGTAGCGGTTGAACCCTTCGGAGTCGAACCAGATGTCGCGCAGGCTGTGCTCGCGCACGTTCGGGAAGCTCAGGCCCGGCAGCATCTTCGCGGTGTGGCACGGCAGGGCGGTGCCGTCGGGCGCGACGTTCAGGAACATGCTGCCCCAGCCGTTGACGCACTTCTTGACCTTGCCTTCGTGGTAGTCGGGCGCGACGAAGAAGATGCGCATGCGGTCGCCCAGGCGGGCGCGCCAGGCATCGGTCACCCGCTCGGCCTGCTGCAGCTGCGCCTGCGTCGGCAGCAGCTGGTCGCGGTTCAGGTAGGCCCACGAGTAGTACTGCGTGTTGGCCAGTTCCAGGTACTCGGCGCCGAGCTCGGCCGCCATGCCGATGATGCGGTCGATGTGCTCGATGTTCATGCGGTGGATGACCACGTTCATCACCATCGGCCAGCCCTGGTCCTTGATGATGCGGGCCACCTTGTTCTTCAGCTCGAAGGTCTTGGTGTGCGACAGGAAGTCGTTCATCTCCTTGGTGGAATCCTGGAACGACAGCTGCACGTGTGCCAGCCCGGCCGCCTTCAGCGCCGCGGCGCGATGCGCCGTCAGGCCGACGCCCGAAGTCAGCAGGTTGGTGTAGTAGCCCAGTCGCTGCGCTTCGGCGACGATCACTTCGAGGTCGTCGCGCACCAGCGGTTCGCCGCCCGACAGGCCCAGCTGCACGGCACCCAGCTCGCGCCCCTGGCGCAGCACGCGCAACCAGTCGTCGGTGGCGAGTTCGTCTGCCTGCTGCGCAAAGTCGACCGGGTTGTAGCAGAACACGCAGTGCAGCGGGCAGCGGTAGGTCAGCTCGGCCAGCAGCCACAGCGGCGGCCCCGGCCGTGCCGCGCCGGCCACGGCAAGCCCGGTGCTTGCCGGCATCAATCCCATGTCAGCCAACGCTGTTTGCCCGCCATCGCGACGAAGGCCAGCACGTCATCGCTCAGCGCCTGCGTCGAGAAGGCCTGTTCCAGCTCGCCGACGATCTGCGCCACGCTGCGCTGTCCGTCGCAGCGGGTCATGATTTCGCCGCCGCTCTGGTTCAGCTTGACCATGCCTTCCGGATACAGCAGCACGTGGCAGTTCTGCACCGGCTCCCACTGCAGCCGGAAGCCCTGGCTCACACGGGGTTGCGTGGCCGGGCCCGGCGCCGTCACGTGTTCACCCCGTATTTCAGCGCCATCGCGTCGTTCATCGCCCACAGGATGTCGAGCTTGAACTGCAGCACTTCGAGCGCGCGCTCCTGCATCGGCCGCGTCGCGAAGTGCGCCAGCGTGACCGCCAGACCCTGTTCGACGTCGCGCCGCGCCTGGCTCACGCGGCCACGGAAATAGGCCATGCCCTCGGCCTCGATCCACGGGTAATGTTCGGGCCAGGTCGCCAGCCGCTGCTTGTGGATGTCGGCGGCGAACAGTTCGGTCAACGACGAACACACCGCTTCCTGCCACGGTGCGCGACGCGCGAAGTTGACGTACGCATCGACTGCGAAGCGCAGCGCCGGCGCGACATGGCGCAGATCGAGCACCTCCTCGCGCGTCAGGCCCACCGCCCCGGCCAGGCGCAACCAGGCCTCGATGCCGCCTTCGTCGCGCACGCCGTTCAACTCGAAGCCGTCGTGGTCGAGGATGCGCTGCACCCAGCCGCGCCGCAGCTCGCGGTCGGGGCAGTTCGACAGCACGGCCGCATCCTTGATCGGGATCGCGATCTGGTAATAGAAGCGGTTGGCCACCCAGCCGCGCACCTGCTGCGGCGTGGCGCGGCCGGTGTTGAGCATGACGTTGAACGGGTGATGGATGTGGTACGAGCGCCCGCGCTCGCGCAGCTTGGCCTCGAACTCGTCGCGTGACCATGCGTCTGCGCCGCGATCGGCGCCGCCTTCTGGGCTGGCCTGGATCATGTCGGCCCGCATCGCGGTCAGACCCGGATTTCCATGTCGTCCTCGCAGACCTCGATGCCGGCGCGGCCGAGGCTGGCGCGTTCGTCGGAGTCTTCGTCGAGGATCGGATTGGTGTTGTTGATGTGGATCAGCATGCGCCGCGTGCGCTGCGGCAGCTTGGCCAGCCATTCGAGCATGCCGCCGGCGCCCGACTGCGGCAGGTGGCCGATGGCCCGTGCCGTCTTGGGGCCCACGCCGAGGCGCGGCATCTCGTCATCGGTCCAGAAGGTGCCATCGACCAGCACGCAGTCGGCGCCGTGCATGGCGTCGAACACTGCGGGGCTGATCTGCCCCAGCCCGGGCGCATAGAAGGCGCTCGTGCCGCTGCGCTCATCGCTGATCAGCATGCCGATGTTGTCGCCCGGCACCGGCTGCTCGCGGTGCGGCGAGTACGGTGCGGCCTTGCTCGACAGCGGCAGCGCACGAAAGCTCAGGTCAGCCACGCCGGGCACCTGGAACGGGCTGCCGTCCAGGCCGATGCGCTGGCGCTGCACGCCGCAGTAATGCGACAGCACGCGCAGCACCGGGTTGCCGTGGCTCAGATCTTCCTCGACCGGGTCGGTGCACCACAGCGGCAGCGGCTGGCTGCGTTCGCGCAGCATGAACAGGCCCGTGGCGTGGTCGATCTGGCCGTCCATCAGCACCACGCCGGCAATCGCCGAATCGCGCAGCGCGCGGGCCGGTTGCAGTGCGGGCTTGCTGCGGATCTGCTCCAGGATGTCGGGCGATGCGTTGAACAGCACGCCGTCCACGCCGTCGTCCGGACGCACGAAGATCGACGACTGGGTGCGTGCCTTGGCGCGCAGCGTGCCGGCGCGCAATCCGGCGCAGTTGCGGCAGTTGCAGTTCCATTGCGGAAAGCCACCGCCGGCGGCCGAACCCAGGACTGTGATGCGCATGAATGGGGCGTCGATGCAGCGTCGAAATGCGGCAAGTCCGGCGTATTCGAAACCCTGCCTCGGATACGCCGGACTTGCCGCAAGCCGGATCAGCGGGCGGCAGCGTACAACGTGATTTCGAAGCCGAAGCGCCAGTCAATAGCGGTGGGAGTTTGCCATTGCATCAGTAGTCTCCTGTGGGTTGGCGAGGACACCGGACGGCGCCTGCCGGGACACCCTGCCCCGCTGGTGATGGTGACCGGATGCACGGCGCAGCCACAGCCGACGCACCATGATTCGACGCTCATGATTTTCATGATTGGGCCCGACGCCGGGCTCGAGCCAGCCGATACGATGCGGCAGTGAAAAAAGCGGAGTGCGCGGCACGAACGGTCCTGCGATGAGCCTGCGCCTGAAGATCAACCTCATCGTCGCCGCGCTGACGTTGCTGTTCGCCGCCGCCGTGCTGGCGTTGCAGCTGCGCAGCATGCGCGAGTCGGTGCACGAAGAGGTGGTCGCGGCCAACCGGGTCGCTTCGCAACTGCTGCAGCGCACGGTGTGGCGCTACGCTGCGCAGGGCGAACCGGCGATGCTGGCGTTCTTGCAAGGCATGGGGCGCGTGCGCTCCAACGACATCACGCTGCTCGACACGCAAGGCCGCGAGCTCTATCGCTCGCCGCCACCGACCTACAAGGCCGGGCGCGACGCGCCGGCCTGGTTCAGCGCCTTGATCACACCGCCGCCATCGGTGCAGGCGATCGAGTTCCCCGGCGGCAAGCTGGTGGTGCATGCGAATGCGTCCCGCGCCGAGATCGATGCCTGGGACTACGCGGTGGTGCTGATGTTGAGCGCGCTGGCATTGCTGATCGTGGTGAATGCGGGCGTGTACTGGCTGGTGGGGCGCGCGGTGCGGCCGTTCAGCCAGATCGTGCAGGCCATGAACCAGCTGCAGGGCGGGCGCTTCGATGTCGCGCTGCCGCCGCTGGCGGGCACCGAGGCTGCGACCATCGGCGCGGCGTTCAACCGCATGGTCGGCGAACTGCAGGGCCACATCGAAACCGAGCGCCGCGCGGTGCGCGCCGAGCTGCAGCTGGCCGACAGCCGGGAGCTCACGCGCTGGATCGACCAGCGCATCGAAGCCGAGCGGCGCATGATCGCGCGCGAACTGCACGATGAGTTCGGCCAGTCGGTGACGGCGATGCGCAGCATGGCGCTGTCGATCGCCAGCCGCGTGGGAACCACCGACCCGCAGGCGGAACAGGCTGCGCGCCTGATCGCCAGCGAATCATCGCGCCTGTACGACGCGATGCACGGCATCATTCCGCGCCTGACACCGCTGGTGCTGGACAACTTCGGTCTGGCCGAGGCGTTGAACGATCTGGTCGAGCGCACCCAGGCCAGTCACGCCGGCGTGCAGATCGCGCTGCAGGTGGAGCTGGCAGACGCGGTGATCGGTGCCGACGTGTCGCTCGCGCTGTACCGCGCCGCGCAGGAAGGGCTGACGAATGCGATGCGCCACGGCCAAGCGCGCCAGCTGCAGCTCAGCGTGCTGCGCCGCGGCGACGAGGTGACGCTGGAGCTTGTCGACGATGGCCACGGCCTGCCGCCCGAAGGCACGCAGCGCAACGGCCACCATGGTCTGCGCTGGCTGGCCGAGCGTGTGCATGGGCTGGGCGGCCACTTCGAGATCACGCCCGCAGCTTGCGGCGGCGTGCGCCTGAGCGTCGGGCTGCCCGTTGCGCTCGGCGTGGAGCCGGCATGATCCGCGTGATGCTGGTCGATGACCACGCCCTCGTGCGCATGGGCTTCCGCATGCTGCTGGCCGACGCCAACGTCGAGGTGGTGGCCGAGGCCGACAGTGGCGAACAGGCCTGCATCGTGTACCCGAACGTCAAGCCCGATGTGGTGGTGATGGACCTGTCGATGCCGGGCATGGGCGGGCTGGAAGCGGTGCGGCGCCTGCTTGCACAGGACGCCAAGGCCCGCATCCTGGCGCTGTCGGCGCACGAGGACACCGCCCATCCGCGACGCGTGCTGCGGGCCGGTGCGCTCGGCTACCTGACCAAGCGCAGCGCGCCCGATGCGCTGATCGCCGCCGTCAGCGCTGTCGCACGCGGCCAGCGTTATGTCGATGCCGGCACGGCGCAGGCCTTGGCACTGGCGCAGATCGAAGGCGGCGCCAGCCCGGCCGATTGTTTGAGCGAGCGCGAGTTCTCGGTCTTCATCCAGCTCGCGCGCGGGCACAGCGTGGCGCAGATCGCCGAGACCTTGAACCTGTCGCCCAGCACGGTCGGCACGCACCTGTACCACGTGAAGCAGAAGCTGGGCGCCAGCAATCAGTCGGAACTGACCCTGGTCGCCCTGCGCTGGGGCTTGATCCAGGCCTGAAATCAGCAGCCTGGAGCGCTTGCGGCGCTGCCTCGAGGGGCACGCCGACGGCGCCCGGAAGAGCCGATTCGACTGCATGCGCTCGCGATGCACACCCGGAACGCGGAAACCTACGCACTAGGGTAACTACCAAGTCTGGTATGTTTGTTGCATTGCATCAATCGGTGGGTCCTGCTCATGGATTCCGCGAATCGGGAGTGCACCATGCGAGGGCTGCTGATCATCTTCGTGGCATTGGCCTGCGCCACAGCGCGCGGTGAGGGCGTGGCCGCCTCGCCCGGCATCGTCGCGGTGCTGCACAGCTCGCAGCAGCTGCGTCTCGATGCGATGGTGCCGGCCGATCGCGACAGCCCGCGGGCGCGAAGGGTGCGCGCGAGCTTCGACAGGCTCGTGCTGCAGCTGCAAACGGTGCCGCCGGTCGAGTTGCGCGTGGTGCGCGGCGAGGTGTTCGCCGAAACGCTGCAGGGCAAGGTCGTTGTCGCGAACGAAGCGCTGGCAGACCTGCCGGAGGGCGAGCGTCTGTTCGCGCTGGCGCACGAACTCGGGCACGTGATGCTCGGCCATTGGGCACAGCTGGGGCTGCTGTATCAGAAGTGGGTGCCGGGCGCGGTGCAGCAGGAGCACACCGATGCCATCGCGGCGCTGCTCGGCGCGGAGGCATCGGCGCTGGCCCATCGCCACGAATTCGAAGCCGACGCTTTCGGCCTGCGCATGCTGCGCGCGCTCGGCCGATCGGAGCAGGACGCACTGGCGGTGTTCATGCGCCTGGGCGCGCGACACGACACCGCCACCCACCCCGGCACCCGAAAGCGCGTCGCCGCATTGCGCGCGGCGCTAGCGCACGAAGATCAGTTCACCCTTGCCGCCAGCCCCCAGATCGCCCAGGTGACGCACGATCGGCCGTGAGGCCAGCGCCGCGAACGGGGCGCCGCGCGCGGCCAGGTCGCGTGCCAGCAGTTGCCAGAAGACGTCTGCGGCATCCAGCGCCGGCACGAAGGTGGCGAGCTGCGCCGGCGATGGCTCGGCGGTGGCGAACACGACGCTGCCGCGGCGCATGCCGTAGCCGGGATGCGCACCCGCGCAGCCGCCGATGGCGATGGTGCCGGCGACCATGCGCGACGCGAGCAAAGTCACCGGCGTCACCGAACACCAGCGCCGTGCCGCGCCGCATGCGATCCCCGAACCGGGCGCCCGCGTTGCCCTTGACGACGAGCACGCCGCCGCGCATGCCGTCCATGCTGCCCGGCAGCGTGCCGGCCGCGAAGTCATCGACATCGCCTTCGATGGTGAGCGTGCCGCCGGCCATTTCGCAGGCCGCGAGCAGGCCGGCATGGCCGTTGATCACCAGCTCGCCGGCGCTCATGCAGCCGCCGGCATAGTGGCCGGCAGGGCCTTCCACCTGGATGCGCCCGCCGGCCATCTGCCAGCCGACCCGGTCGAAGCGCGACAGGTCGCCGTCGAAGGTCAGCACATCGCTGTCGGCGCCGCGCGCGACGCTGAAAAGTTCTGCCAGCGGCAAGGTCGTGTTGCCGTGACCCAGCGGCAGCCGCTCGACCTCGGCCGGCGACAGGCCGGCCAGCGCAGCGGGCGTGATGCCGCGCAGGTCGACGCGCAGCGCCGGCACCTGCCTCAGCGCGAACCGCCAGCCGCTCATGGCGGCGCTCCGTCGCCCAGCAGCTTGTGCAGGTGGAAGTGGAAGGGCCCGAGCTTGCCGCCGTAGTTGCCGGCCGCGATGCGCAACAGCCCGCCCGCCGCGCCGAGGGCGATGGCGGCGTGCATGCCCGCGCGCATCGCCGCGCCGACGTCGGCTTCGCTCAGACCATCGATCACGATCTCCATCACGCATCGGGTCTCGGGTGTCAGCTCGCTGTCGGCGACCAGACCGTACAGGCTCGGACAGAACGCGTCGTTGGTCGACGCGCTCAGCGCCGAGGTACTTGGATGCCGACCTTCGAACCGGAGCGCACCACGCCGCCGGGAAACGGCATGACCACGTTGGGCAGCGCCTTCATCGCCTGCACCGCAGCGCTCGGCCACCGCCAGCGCGCTGTCGGTGTCGCGGCACAGCAGCAGCAGGTTGCCGCCGCCCACGCCCTTGACCACCGCGGTGGTTTCCTGCGCGACGAATTCGCCGTCCATCACCGGCACGCGCCAGTAGCGCACGCCGTCGATCACCTTCGAGATCTGCCAGCCGTCGCCGAAGAAGCGCAGGTTCCGCCCGAGCGCGATGGCCTCGCCTTCGGCGATGCCGGCGAACACGGCCGTCGTCGGGCAGGTCATCACGCACTGGCCGACCCGGCGCTCGACCTGCTTGGCGAGTTCCTTGCCCGACATCGCAAACAGCAGCACGGCGAGGCCCGGCCGGCCGTCCGGCGTCTGCTGCGGCGCGAGCTCGCGTTCGATGCCGGCCTCGCAGCCGCAGCCGATGACCGAGGTCGCGAAGCCGGTCGCCGCCACCGCCGCATGCCGAGCCCATTCGAGGGTGTGCGCGGTGATGACGATGCGCGTGGCCTTCATCGGAAAGGCCTCGGCGAAGGTGTCGTCGATGACGACGCCGTTGCGCTGCAACGCGGCGCTCACCCAGCCGCCTCGAAACACGCCGTCGGCAGCAGCCGCCCGCCGTTGCAGCAGCGGCACAGTTCGTCGTTGCCGATCGGCACATGATCGAAGCGCATCGAGCCGTGCGCGTCCCAATGCCGGCGCAGCGTCTTCTCGATCACTCGGTCGTAGTCGGGCTCGACGAAGTGCGTGCCACCCACCGGCGTCGCGGTCATGCGGCCGGCGCGGGCGACCAGCACCCCGTCCTTGAACACGTATTCGGGCGTCGCTGAACATCGCCTCGCGGTCGGCGTGCTCGCGGTAGACCGCGATGTCGGCCGCGGCACCGACGCCGAGCTGGCCGCGATCGTGCAGGCCGAGCAGCCGCGCCGGGCGCGGCGCGGGTCATCACCGCGATCTCGTCGAGCGTCAGCTCGCGCGTGATCGAGCGCAACGCACAGTCTCGCCGCCACGTCCGGATGCAGCTTCGCGAGCTGTTCGTCGCGGAAGCTGCGGTCCATCAGCAAGCGGATCAGGTGCGGGTAGCTGGTGAACGGGCCGCCGTTCGGGTGGTCGGTGGTCAGCACCACCTGCCAGGGGTCGTCGCACGAGCAGGAAGATCTCCAGCCCGATGACCCACTGCAGCGCATTCACGTAGCTCTGCTCGCGGTAGCGGAACGGCACCACGCCGCAGCCGGCCTCGCACTTCGATGTCGCCGCCGACCCACTTGCGCGGGCTGGCCAGGCCCGACTGTGCGTGCTGGCGCATCGTGTCGCCCGAGGCCGTGACGGTCTGGCCGAACATGATCTGGCCGACGTCGATGCTGATCGTGCGGATTGGCGTTCACCGCTTCGGCGATCTGCAGCGCGGCCGACGAGAACTTCTTCGGCCCCTCGTTGCCGTAGGCGTGGAACTGGATGTGCGTCAGGTGCGCCGGCAGGCCCTCGAGCGCGGCGATGGTGTCCAGCGTCGATTGCGATGTTGCCGGGCACGCCGAGGTTGCTGCCGTGGATGTGCAGCGGGTGCGGCACGCCCAGCTCGCGCAGCGCGCGCGCCAGCGGTGTGCAGCACCTGGCGCGGCGTGACCTGCCAGTGCACATGGTTCTCGTCGACATCGAGCTTGCGCTGGTTGAACTTGAAGGCCGAGATGCCGCCCGGGTTGACGACCTTCACGCCCATCGCCTTGCTGGCGTGCATCGTCCACGCGGCGTAGTCGCGGATCTGCGCGAAGTTGCTGCCCGACGGGCCGCCTTCGGCGAGCAGTTGCAGGAACAACTCGTCGTTGCCGAGCATCACGTAGGCGCCGTGGTCGAGGATCGGCATGTCGCCCATCTCCATGTGCGCGTGGCGCGCGTTGCTCGGCACCATCGCCGGCTCGAAGGCCGCCGTGTAGCCCATCTCGACATAGCGGTAGCCGGTGGCCAGCGTGCCGGGCGCGCAGCTGCCGCACGACGCGCAGCTCGAGCGGGTTGCCGGGCAGTGCGATCGGGTTGGCGCCGTCGCGGTGGTCTTCGACCATCAGCAGCCGCGACAGGTTGACCTTGCCGCCGCCGATGTGGGTGTGCAGGTCGATGCCGCCGGCCATGACCACACAGCCGCTGACGTCGAGTTCCTGGTCGAACACCTCTTGCGCCGCGCACCGGCGCGACGATGCGGCCATCGCGCACGGCGAGGTCGCGGCGTTGCCCGGCATCGTGATGCGCCGGGTCGATGACGCGGCCACCGCGCAGCAGCAGGCTGCTCATGCTGCACCTTCGCGCATCGAACGCAATGCCGACACGATGAGAGCCACCACATCGGCCAGCATCGGCAGGCGATCGCGATAGACCGCCTGCAGCGGCATCAGCACCGCGCCGTCGGTACGGAACAGATGGCCGGCGCTGCCGATGCCCGGCGTCGCCACCGGAATGAAGACGGTCGCCAGGCCCGCGCGCCGCGACGCGGCGGCAAGTGCCGGGTGGCCGAGCACGATCATCGGCAACCGGTTCGGCGGCGGCACCTGCTCGGCATCGAAGCTGGCCACCCACAGCAGTGCATCGACAGCACCGTCGGCAAGCAGACGCGCTGCATCGAAGGCCACCGGTTCATGTTCCAGCCCCGAAGGACCGGCGCGCGAACGCAACGGCAGGCCGGACAGCCAGGCGAAGACCTGATTCACGGTCGCCGCGCCGTTGCCGCCGCCGATCCACAGTGCCGCGGCGCGTGTGCTGCGGTTCAGGCTCGCGACCACGCGGTTCACCGCTTCCACGATCAGCGCACCCTGCGCAGGCAGGCGTGCCGGCGCGGCGACGAGCACCGCGTAACGCGCCGCGTGCAGGCGCTGCGCCAGCTCGCGCAGGGCGTCCGGCGCGGCTGGCGCGGCGCGGCCCTCGACCAGCGCGCACAACAGCGCGAGCGTGTCGAACAGGTCGCCGTGCAGCGCCACGGTGTCGACACCGACACCGCCCTGTGCGGCCCATTGCGCCAGCAGCGCCTCATCGCCCTGTGCCGGCCCGAGCACCCGCACCTGGCGCTGCGGCACCTGCGCATCGCCGATGCCGCAGCGAAGCCCGATCAGCGGCGCCAGGTCGCTGGGCACGCCACCGACAAACACGATCAGGTCGGCGCGTGTGCGCACCTCGGCGAAGGTGGTGGTGAACTCGCCGCGGTCCTGCAATGCCCGCAAGCCCTGCATCAAGGCCTCACCCGCGCCGGCATCGCAGATGGCACCGGTTGCACAGGCCAGCGGATAGAGGGCGCGCGCACCGGCCACATCGGTGCCCAGGCCGCCGAACAGCGGCTGGCGGCTGGCGCCGAGCAGCTGCGCTGCCGCGGCCGTGGCGCTGGCCAGATCGCAGGGCTGGCCGTCGACCTGTGGGCGGGCTTCGCGACGGTGCACCGGTGAACATCGCCAGCGCGCGGCTTGCGCGAGAGCATTCGCCGCCTTGCAGCGCCAAGCGGCTCGCTGCCAGCCCCGATGGACACGCCGAGGTGGTCGCAGGCCAGCGGGCAGAACGGGCAGGTCCAGGTGCTGCTGCCGGTGGACGCGGCCACGGAGGATGCGGTCATGCGCCGATCATGACGCAAGCGATGTGCCACCACAGCTCATCCGCAGGCGTTTGCCCTCGGCGCCGGGGCGGCCGTCAGAACTGCAACACTGTGTACGTGTTCTGTTGCAGAACTGGCGCCGAACCACCTAAGGCGCTGCGGCGCGCCGCAGCAATCGCGATGGCACGAAACGTGATGCGATGCCATCCATGCGGCAGCAATCCACGCTTCGAACGTGTCAGGCGCGCACGCGCGGCAACCGCCCGTCGTGCAGCGCGCTGGCCACCAGCCAGGCCCCGGCACCGGCGTCGTGGGCTCGAGCCAGATCGCTTGCGTCGCGGATGCCGCCGGCCCCGATGAGAAATGTGCCCGGCGACTTGCGCCGCACCTCGGCCAGCGTGTCCAGGTCGGGCCCGGCGTCGGAGCCGACACGTTCCAGCGTCATCACGATCACGCGCCGCGGCCACAGCGAAGGTGCATCCCAACAGCCCGCCGCATCCAGACGCTGGCCGTCGCGGCGGTCGAGCGACAACACACCTTCAGCGGCCGCAGCGCGCGGGGCGGCATGGGTGGCGGCGACGTGGGTGCCGCCGAAGCAGCGCTCGAGCTCGGCGCGAGACGCCAGGGATTCGCTGCCGAACACGGCAACCATCCGTTGCCCGTCGGTGCCGAGCGCGACGCGCAAGGCCTCGGCCGCGGCAGCGTCGGCAAAGCCGGCGTCGAGCCAGAGTTCCAGTTGCGGCATCGCCTGCAACAGCATCTTCACGATGCCGGCCTGCGCCGGCCTGCCGAGCAGTGCGTCGAGATCGGCCACGTACAACTGGTGCGTGGCGCAATGCCCGCACAGCACCTTGGCCACCGTCACCGGGTCGCTGCTGGCGCACAGCTGCGACACGATGGGTTGATAAGCTTGCCGGTTGCCGCGCACGGCGCGCACCACCTGGCCTTGCATGAGGTCGATGACAGGGATGAGCTTCATGTCACAGCAGCGGGTGGGCCGGCGAGCCGGCGAGCGCCCCGTCAGCGCGCCGTCGTGCGCGGGGCTTGCGGCGAAGGGGGGCGGCTGATTGTCTGCGATGCACGCCCCGGCGGCAGGTCGGCGAGTGGTCATGGCTGAGGCAGACCTGATCGGCTGGGACGTCGGCGGCGCGCACGTCAAGGCCTGCCTGCTGCGGCGCGGCGAGGTGCTCGACGTGGCGCAATGGGCCTGCCCGCTGTGGCTGGGCATGGATCGGCTCGTGCCTGTGCTGCAAGCTGCCCGAGAGCGCTGGCCCGGGCTGGACACGGCACGGCATGCGATCACGATGACCGGCGAGATGGTCGACCTGTTTGCCGACCGCGAGGACGGCGTGCGCCGCATCGCCGCGGAACTGGCGCGCTCGCTGCTCGCCCCTGCGCCGCAGACGGCGCACGGCGAGCGCGGGCGGGGCGCGGCAGGGTCGGTGCACTTCTTCGCCGGCGATGACGGTTGGTGCCGACGCCGAAGAGGTGGCCGATCACTGGCAGTCCATCGCGTCGGCCAACTGGCTGGCGACGGCGCGGCACGCCGCGCTGCACTTCGGAACCGGCTTGCTGGTGGATATCGGCAGCACCACCACCGACCTGATCGTGTTCCGGATGCGCGTGTGCTGAGCCACAGCCGCACCGACGCCCAGCGGCTGGCCAGCGGCGAACTGGTCTACCACGGGGTGGTGCGCACGCCGCTTTGCGCGTTGGCACAGCGCATCGAATGGCGCGGCACGCCGCACAACGTGATGAACGAGTTCTTTGCCAGCGCCGCCGACATCTATCGCCTGACGGGCGAGCTGAATCCCGAGCACGACCAGATGCCGAGCGCCGACAACGCCGCCAAGGACCTGCCGGCGACACGGCAGCGGCTGGCCCGCATGATCGGCCTGGACCAGCGCGACGCCTCGCCCGACGAGTGGCTGGCCTTCGCGCGCACCTGGCGCGCAGCGCAGGTCGACGAACTGGGTGGCCAGCTGCGCCGTGTCATGGCGGCCCACCGCCTGGGACACGATGCGGTGATCGTCAGCGCCGGTTGCGGCGACTTCCTGGTGCCCGATGTGCTGGCGCATGCCCGAGAAGGCCTGCACGAAGCGACCGGCCGCGTTTCGCCTGGCCGCCTATGGCCGCGACGTGGCGCGCATCGCCGCGCAACCGGATGCCGGGCGCGCCGCGGTGCAGGCCTGGGCCCAGGTGTGCGCGCCGTGCGTCGCCACGGCCTCGCTGTTCGACAGGGGCCAGCGCTGATGTGGGTCGTCAAGCTGGGCGGCAGCCTGAACACCAACCCGGTGTTGCCGGCGTGGCTGGAACTGCTGGCCGAATGTGGTGGCGGGCGTGTCATCCTGGTCGGTGGTGGCGGCTTCTTCGCCGACGAGGTGCGGCGCGCGCAGGCCCATTGGCGCATCAACGACCTCAGCGCGCACAACATGGCGGTGCTGGCGATGGCACAGAGCGCCTACCTGATGCACGGCCTGAACCCGGCCCTGCAACTGACACGCAGCAAGGCCGACATCCGCCGCGTGCTGCACAAGGGATGCACCGCGCTGTGGCTGCCCTTCGAGCTGCAACGCGAGCTGCCGGACGGCAACACGAACTGGGACGTCAGCTCGGACAGCATCGCGCTCGACCTCGCCCGCCGCATGAACGCCGAGCGGCTGATCGTGGTCAAGTCATGTGCGATCGCCGCGGGCTCGAGCCTGGCCGAGCTGGGTTCATCGGGCATCGTCGACGGGCGCTTCGCGTCACTGTCCGAAGGCGCGGCCTTTCCGATCGATGTCGTGCACTTCGACGGCCTGCAGCAGATGCGCGCCCTGCTGCTCGGCGACCTACGACACCCGACCTGACGGCGTGATCGACCTCAGGTGTTGCCGACCCGCGTGGCGCCGTGCGCGCGAGCTCAGAGCACCTACTTCGACGGCGCCGAAGCGGGGCCTGACTGGGCACCTGGCTTGGCCGGCTTCTTGGTGGCCGCATTCGCTCGTGCGCCGGCATCTGCCGTGGGCGGCTTGCCGGCCTTGTTCCCCGGTGCCGAAGCAGCGGACGCTGCAGAACTTGCCTGAGCGTGAACCGATGGCGCGCTGAACAATCCCGCCACCAACGCCAGAGCGGCAACGAGTGAAACTGATCGCTTGTTCGTCATCTTCATCTCCCGATTCGGCGACGTATCGTCGTCGGCATACGTTGGCTGGAGACAGCCAAGCACGAGGCCGGCCAGCAGCCCGAACCGGGGTAGGACATCGTGGCCTCCGGCCGTAGGTGCGAATCCGCAGCCGCGGCCTGACGAGCTTGCAGGACAGGGCTTCACCCGACGCGCTTGCATTGCAGCGATCAGCGACACGTGCCGATGAGCTTGGCCGTGATTCGCTGGTAGAAGGTCATGTTCTTGCCGCCGAGTCTGACGTTCAGTGTGCCGGCGATGGCACCTTCTTGCAGCTGCCACGTGGCGTTGCCTGTGGTGCCGTGCCCGCCGTCGCACATCAGCAGGTAGCTGGCAGCGTCGTCGGATTGGCTGTCCTTGACCAACCGACAGTCCTGCAGCGCCGCCTCGCGAAGCATCCAGAACTCGCCCGACAGGTCCCGGATATCGACGCACCGCGCCTGCGTCCTCGTCGCGTAGCGCAGGCTCTCGTCCAGATGCGGCATGCTGGTGGCGGTCGTGACCTCGTACAGTCCGACCGGTCCAGCGCCAGCTGCCAGCGTGTCGCAGCCGAGGGCCACAGCCATGCCGAAGACGGCCATGCAGGCGAGCCGCCCGGGATGGCGGATCACGACGCCACGCATTGGCGGCCGCGAGCTTCTGGCTGTCCGGTGCACACGTGTCCTCTGTTTTGCCGCGTCGCTGACCGGAACCGAGTCGAACCCGCATCGGCCGACGCCTGCTGTGTCAGTCTCGATCGAGGTCCTCACTCTGGGCTTCGGACCCGAGCAAGGCACTCCGTGTCTTGTCATCGAATCGAATTGTTCTGCAGGGGCCATCGTCTCTGCAGAACATGCCGGCCGATTTCAAGGCCCCATTTCGACGGGCGCCGGGCGCCGCATCAGCATGCTCAATTCACGCAGGCGCCGCGGGTCCAGCGCCGCGCTGCGGTCGCCCACACACACGGCGGTGCGAAAGCCGGCGAAATCGGGTGCGAGCTGGCTCAACAGCGGCTGATGTTCGGCGCGCAGCGCCCCCGCCAGGCCGACCATCGCGCCCGTGCCACGAACCGTGTCGACGAATCGTCGCAGCTCGGCCATCGACAGCACATCGAACAGGCTGCCGGCGTGTTTGTCGGCGGTGTCGGCCATCAGGCCGGGAAAGCCCAGCGTGCAGGCGTGCGCCACGTCGGACTCATCGAGACCCTTGTCGGCGATGAACACCGGCACGATCGCGTGGCCGCACGCGTGCCAGCGCATCGAGCACCTCGTGCGCCTGCGGCGCGCGTTCGATGCCGACTTTCACGTAGTCGACGCCACAGGCGCCGACCGCCGCCACGCAGGCCGCGATGCGGGCCGTCTCGTGCATCGGCACATCGCCGATCGTGGCACTGACGGGCAGGCCCGTGCCCTGCCGGCGCAGCGCATCGACGATGCTGTGGATGGTGGCGATCGGCAGGCCGCCCAATGCGCCGGCGCCAGGCTCCTTCAGGTCGATGAAGTCGGCCCCGCCTTGGGCCGCCAGCAGCGCTTCTTCGACACTTCGCACGCTGACCAGCAGCTTCATTGCGATGCCCCTGTCGCGGCCTTGGCACCCTTGGCCGCGTCGGCGCGGTGACGCTGCACCGCGTCCAGCAGCCAAGCCCAGGCCTCATGCTCTTCGGGCCCGGCGGTCTTGTCGATGGCGATCTGCAGGTAAGCCATCTCGCTGTCCACCTTCTGTGGCGGCAACATGTGCAGCCGGCTGACCAGCACCGCGCCTTCGATCACGGCCGCCTGTGCGCGGTTGAAGCCGGCAAAGCTCGCGTGCGCGACTTCGTGCACCCGCGCCATGTGCAGCACCGGCCGCTGCGCATCGTCGCGTCGTCCGGCCAGCTGCAACTCGACATGGCTCAGTGCATTGGCCAGCCGCACGCCGGCGATCTTCTCGGCCGGCAGCAAAGGCCAGTCGCGCCGACCGGTGACGCAGCCGGCGAAAACCCGCGTGTCGGTGACGATGTTGAGCACGGCGTGGCCGGTGGCAACGACGTTGTCGTGCGTGGTCGACGGCTTGAACGGCATCAGCACGACCTGATCGCCGGCATAGCGCACGCCCATCGGCGCGACATGCGCCTGGCCGTCGGCGGCAAGCGTGCTCACCACGGTCTCGTAGATCACGTCGTTCATCCGCTGCCCTCCGGGCTCGTCTTGCGTGCAGCCAGTGTGGAGCCCGGTGCGCACCACTGCCCCAGGTCCTGCTTGCTGCGATCGAGCGCACAGCCCCAGTCCAGTGGCTGATCCTGCACATAACGCTTGCCGAGCTTGTGGGCGATTTCGGCATGCGCCAGTTCGACCCCCATGTAGAACGCATGCGCCGCATCGCCTTCGAGCCCGAGCTGCGGCCACAGTTCGAACGCGCCCTGCCCCACGCGCAAACCGTCGCGGTTGTAGACATGCACGCCACTGCCCGACACCTGCACGCGAAAGTTCGGGTCGCGCACCTGTGCGGCGGTCGCGGCAATCTCCTCGGGCGTGTCGGGAAACGGATGCCTGGCATGCGTCGTCATCAAGGCATCGCCGATGCCCTTGGGCAGCATCTGATGGCGCTTCGCCGCCTGCATGATGCGGCGCGCCCAGTCGGCCTCCTTCACGGCACGGCGCGCATGCGGGCTGACCTGCGTCGTCAGCACGGCGGCGACGCCGAGCTCCGCGCAGATGCCGAACAGCAGCGCGTTGATGCCGCTGGTGTCGGCTTCGGTCAACTCGGTCAGGTTGCCCACGCCCATCATGATCGGCGCGTGCGGAAACCTTTCGCGCAGGCGGTGGTAGCGCACGATCGATGCGGTCAGGCCGAACGGAATCGGGTCGAGGATCGAATCGGCCAGGAATGCACGGCCCTGCCGCTGCATGATCTCGACCGCCTGGTGCAGCGAAGCTTCATCGCTGGGTACCCGCGGAATCAGGATCGGCGTGGCCGCCACCTCGTCGGCCACCCACAGCGTGTCGAGCGTCAGGCTGAGCAGGTAGTCGGCACCGGCACGCCCGCCACGCAGCAGTTCGTCGGCAGCGATCGAGTCGACGCTGACCTCGAAGCCCTCGGCCTTCAGTGCCTGCACACTGTCTTCGAGGTGATCGAAGCGTGTCTCCGGCAAACAGCCCAGGTCGATGACGTCGGCGCCATCGGCGCGCAAGTGCCTGGCCCGCGCGACGATCTCTTCGACCGTGAGCCGTGGCGCGTCGACGATCTCGGCAAAGATCGCCACCGCGGGGTCGTCCAGCGAGATCGGCTTCGCGGCCCGGTCGAAGAAGCGCGGCAGGTCCTTCAGTTCCTGCGGCCCACGCTGCACCGGAATGCCGAAATGCTGCGCCAGTGCGTCCACATCACCGCGACAGCGCCCGGGCACGATGATGCGATCGACGGCACGCCGGGCCGCCACGCCTGCCACTTCGCCGGTCACCGGCGCGGCCAGGCGGCGACGGACCATCTCGGCCGTCATCAGCCCCGCAACCTGCAGACCCAGCTCGCGTGTCTCCCAGCTGAAGGGCGGCGAATCGATGCCGGCCAGCACCCGCTCGAGGCCGGGCTGCGCCAGGCGCCCGGTCAGGAAGAGGATGTGTTCCATGCCAGAGACAGTTCCTTCAGCCGCGCATCGAGCGCGGCTTCGAGTTCGGCAGGCGACGCCACGATGCGGCAGAAGTCGATGCCTCGCAAACGCTCGACATTGTCCAGTTCGATGCGCCGCGGCCGCAGCGTCACCCAGTCGTGCGGCGAGCGCGTCACCACCACCGCTTCGGTATCGCATGCAAACACGATGCCCGGAATGCCCAGCTTGCCGGCCTGCGCGAACATGTTGGTCGGCAGTGAATCGCTGATGCCGAAGGCACATTTGGCGACCGTGTTGCTGGTGGCCGGCGCGATGACGACGGTGTGATAGATGTCGTCGTACAGCATGCCCACCGGCACGCCGCTGGCCGTCTTGTCGCGAAAGACCCTGAAGCGCGGCTTCAGCTCTTCGATGTGCAGCTTGTAGATCTCCAGCACCTCTTCGCCTGCGGCGGACAGAAACAGGTCGACCTGCGGCAAGCGCGCGGCCAGCGCCAGGGCTTCATCGAGAAAGTGGCCCGAGCCGGTGATGCACCAGGCGAAGCGCGAACGCTGCTTCAGCTCGACGCCCGGCGCGTCGTCGCCGCCTTCCTGCGCAGCGATGCCGGGCCCCGCGTCAGACGGATTCGGGGTGGGAGATCCGGATGTGGAGCTTGTGGAGCTTGCGATAGAGGGTGTTGCGGCTGACATCGAGCGCCTTGGCGACGTTGCTCACATTCCAGCGGTGCTGCTCCAGCATCTGCAGCAGCACCTGCCGCTCGTTGGCCTGGATCGGGTTGAGTTTCACAGGGTTGGGCAGGTCGTCGTCGTGCAGGTCGTCCACCGTGGTGTCGGCGGCCACCGCAGCGCGCGGTGTCGCCTCCGCGCCCAGCCCGGGCTGCCGGGCGTGCACCGGCTGCGCATCGAGTGCCATCGATGGCAGATGCTCGTGCGTGATCGCTTGGCCGTTGGCCAACGCCGCCGCGATGCGCAGCACATGCCCCAGCTGGCGGATGTTGCCCGGCCAGGCGTGTTCCATCAGCAAGCGCTCGGCCTCTGGGCTCAGCTTCGCATCGCTGCCGCCCTCGGCCGCCAGCACACACATGATCAGCTTGCGTTTGTCACTGCGATCGCGCAGTGCCGGCAACTGCACCTCGATGCCTGCCAGCCGGTAATACAGGTCTTCGCGAAAGCGACCCTCGCGCACCAGCGTCGGCAGATGGCGGTGGCTGGCACTGACCAACTGGAAGTTCACCGCATGGCTGTCTTCGGTGCCCAGCGGCGAGACCCGGCGCTCGTCCAGCACACGCAGCAGGCGCGCCTGCAAGGCGATCGGCATGTCGGCGATCTCATCGAGGAACAGCGTTCCGCCATCGGCCTGCAGGATCTTGCCGCGGCGGCCCGCGCGCTGCGCGCCGGTGAATGCGCCGGCGCGGTAGCCGAAGAGTTCGGACTCGATCAGCGTTTCGGGCAGGCTCGCGCAGTTGATGGCCACGAAGGCGCCCGCGGCGTGCGGGCTGGCCTCATGCAGCGCGCGCGCGAACACCTCCTTGCCGGAACCGGTTTCGCCGCACAACAGCACCGGCGTGCGCCGGGCGATCACGCGCCGCGCAGTGTCGAGTTGCGCCACCAGGCGTGCGTCTTCGAAGGTGGAGATGACGGGCGCGCTGCGCTCGGCGTTTGCGCGTGAAGGCGACCGCGGGCTCAGGCCGATCGAAGGCCCCGGCGCGGCCGAGCCGCCGCTCGCGGCATCGGATTGCGAGGCCGGACGGCGCGCCACCGCGAAGAAGCGCAGCGCCGCGTTGGCGCGGTAGGTGACAACCGGGTGGAACGAGGACGACGCGCTGCGCGCGAGGATGTCGGCCAGCGAGGTCTGGAAAAACTCCTGGATCTGGTGCGAGCGGATCTCGTCCATCGACTTCAGGCCGAGCTGGAACAGCGCGCTGCGATTGGCCGCCAGGATGCGCCCGTCGTCGGCCACCGCGAGCTTGCCCTCATGCAGCGTGTAGACGAACTCGGGGCGGCTGTGGAAGTGCATCGGGTGTGCGCCGCGGAAGCGCTGGTCGATGAGCCGGTTCTCGATCATGCGCGCCGTCATGCCCAGCAGCACCAGCAGGTGCTGCTGCATCAGCATCGAGCGGCTGGTGACGTCGAGCACCGCGACGATCTGGCCGGCAGGGTCGAACACCGGCACGGCCGAGCAGGTGAGCTGCGTGAACTGCGTGAAGAAGTGATCTTCACGGCGTACCGAAACCGCGGTCGCGGCGGCCAGGCAGGTGCCCATGCCGTTGGTGCCGGCTTCTGCTTCGCTCCACCTGCCACCGGCGCGCAAACCCAGCGGCGCGACCTCGGCAGCGAACTCGGGCGACGAGACCATGTGCACGATCACGCCGTCGGTATCGGTCAGCACCACGGCGGATTCGCTGTCGGCAAGCTGCTGGTACAGCGTGGTCATCTCGTAGCGCGCACAGTCGATCACGTCGGCATGGCGCTCGCACCGCTCTTCGAGCTCGACAGCGGGCGAGCACGTTCGGCTCGCGGGGCCGGTCGGGGCTGAGGCGGTATTCGTTGAGGCATCGGCCCCAGGAGCGCATGACCACTTCGTTGGTCTGCTCGTGAAATCCGCTTCGCACCGCATCCACCACGTGGATGGCGTGCCGATCAGCCTGCCGTGCAACGTTTCGCAGCGTCACCGCCATCGAAGTCTCCTGTTCAGCCCTGCTGCCGGGCACTGCAGCGGACATCTGTCTTGTGGGTTCGCAGGATCTGCCTGCGCACCGGTCAAACACGCGCTGCAACTGCATTGCAGGCCCAACACGCCCCGATATTGGCCCATTTTTTGCGGCAGGGGAAATGCTCGGCATAAATACCTGTTACCAAACATTTACATTCGAATCGGAGCAGCCCTTGAACACCACGCCCCAGTGGAACGCGTCCAGCCCGCCGTCCGCCAGGCAGGGCGAAGAATCAGCCTGCCTGGACCTGATCTTCATCGAGGGCTTCGTCGGCGAAACCATCATCGGCATCCATGAAACGGAGCTGCACCGCACGCAGCCGTTGGTGATCGATGTGCATGCCGGCCTGCAGCCGTGCACGCGCCTGCGACACCGACCGCATCGCCGACACCATCGACTACAGCGTGGTCTGCGAGCGCTTGCGCCGCCTGTTGGCCGAGCATCGCTTTCAGTTGCTCGAAGCCTTCGCCGAAAGCGATCGCCGACATCCTGATCGGCGAGTTCGGCGCGGCCTGGGTGCGCGTCAAGGTGGTCAAGCCGGAGAAGTTCGGCGACGTGGCCGCCGTGGGCGTGCAGATCGAGCGCGTGGCGGCCGACAGCGAGCGACAAGCCGGCACGCGCTGCTGCCGTGCTGCGACTGCTGGGTGCGGGCATGGTGCCCGGCGGACGCTGACGCGAGGCAAGCCCGGCGACAGCGCCGGCTCGCCGGTGCCGACCCCGCCGAGCGCGACGGCGCCCGGCCTTTCGTCTGCCCGGCGCTGTCAATTGGGCGCAAACGGGTGGCTGGCGCTCGCCCTTCTTGGCGACCACTTCAGCGGCTGTCGGCGACCCGGCGACGGCGCGCTTGATCGACTCCTTGACGGCCTGGTAGTTGTAGTCCTGGATCTTCTTGTCGTCCTTGGCCAGCCAGTGGATGAACACGCCGACGCAGATGAACAGGTTGTCGGCTTCGTCCGCAGGAATGGTGCCGTCTTCGACGCAGTCGGCCACCGCCATGGCCACGCCGCGCTGTGCCGGGCCGAACATCTGCACCGCCTGCGTGGCGCCCTTGATGGTGACCTTGTTGAACATCACGGTGGCGGGCTTGGTCAGCAGGTTCGGCGCGACCACCGCCAGCAGCGACGTGAAGCCGTCCTTGTTGTTGGTCAGCGCATTGGCGAACGCAGTTTCGGCGGGGCTGCCACGCGGCCCGATCAGCAGGTCGATGTGGGCCACTTCGTTGCCGTCACCGACGAGCGATTCGCCGACCATCATGCGATCAATCTTTGCCATGGTTTCAATCTCCGGAGTTGCTTTCTTGGGCAGGAGCAGCGCTGGCCGATCCGACAGCGCGCACAGCTTCGTATCACGATCCGTGCCACCAGCGCCCGACGGCAGCGCACTGCTTTGAAGAACGTCGCGGCCGGGCCTCAAGGCGGGGCGCACAAACCCGCGATCAGCAGTGCCGCCACGGTCAGATCGGCCGTGGTGCCGGGATTGATGCGATCCGCCTTCAGTGACGCGTCCCAGGCCGCGAATTCGGGGCAGGCGCCGAGCCCGCCCGGGCGCTGCGCGCGCAGCGACCAGGCTTGCGCCGCGGTCATGACAATGTGTGCCACGGCGTCGCCATGGTTTCGAACAATGTGTGAATCGGCAATGCGGCTCAGCAGCCCGAGGTACAGGCGCTGCACTGTGGCGACCGTGCTGGCGTCCGGGCGGGCGGACGCCGGCGTCGAGATCAGTGAAAACCCTTCGTCGAGCGCCGGCGTGACGGCGTCGAACAGATCCGCAAAGCCGTCGCGGTACTGGCGCGCGATGCTGTCGCGGGATGCCGCCAATGTCATCGCCGCGCGCAGATCGACGCTCGGCGGGTCGTGCACGTCCTGGCTTGGCGCCGTCCCCAGACCGCCGGGTGCGGCGCGCGCGATGGCGCGGAAGGCGGCCTGGGCATCGGCCAGATCGAGATCGGCCAGCACCTCGCCGATGGCCGCCTTCAGCGCGGCGGGCGTCGCGGCTTCGGGATGCCGCTGCACGGCCGCAGCGATGGGTGCGCACAGCAGCAGGATGCCGAGATTGGTGTTGCAGCCGGCCACCGCCCACGTGGCCGCCACCGCGGCCTCGATGCGCGCGCCGACACCCAGCACCGGGCTGGAACAGCGCGCCGGCCGCGGCCTGCGCGCTGGCGATGAACATCTCGGCGCGCATGCCGTGGCCGGGTGATTCCCAGCTGACGTTGCCCGGCTTGCGCACCGCGACGTCGAGCGCGCAGGCGCGCAGGAAACAATCACGCGCCCGGGCCGTGGCACGGCGCTGCCGTGCCAATGCGGGATCAGCGGTCATCGGTGCACCTGGTCGCCGCGCGATTGCGGATTCGCCTTTCGGACCGCCGGGCAGGCTCATGCGCGCCGCGACAGCTTCGCGCTGGCGCCGACCCGGGCATGCCCGAGCCTGCGCTCGAGCAGGTCGTCGACGATGGCACCGGCGATGTTGAAACCGGTCACGCGCTGCAGACCCTGCCAGGCGGCGACGCCGTTGACCTCGAGCACCTGGATGCCGTGCTGCGATGCGCCTTGGCGTGCGACCGGGATCAAGTCGACCCCGGCGTAGTCCAGGCCCAGCGCATGCGCGGCACCTTCGGCCAGTTGCGCGAGTTCGCCTGACGCTTCGGCCGGCTCGCAGCGTGCGCCCTGCGCCACGTTGTGCACCCAGTGCTCGCTCACGCGCCGCATCGCGCTGATCGCACGCCCGCCGACGACGAGCACGCGCCAGTCGAAGCCCGGGCTGCGCGACGGGCGGCACGAAGCGCTGCAGGTAGGCCAGCGAGCCGTGGTCCTTGTCGATGGCCGGCAGCGGGCGGTACGCACCGTCCACGTGGCCGACCTGCTGCAAGCCCTTGCCCTGCGAGCCGAACAGCGGTTTGAGCACCAGCGCATGGCCGGCGGCGGCTTCGCGCATCACGATGCGCTGGGCCTGTGCCTGCGACTCGGTGGCCCAGGTCGGCGGCGTGGCAATGCTGCGCGGCATGCAGCAGCAGGCTGGTCATCGACTTGTCGACGCTGCGCTCGATCGCGCGTGCATCGTTGTAGACCGTCACGCCGAGTTCGCGCAACGCATGCAACACGCCGAGCCGCTTGGTCACCTGCTCGAAAGTGCCTCCTGCGATGCCGCGCACCAACGCGGCGTCGGGCAGCCGCTGGCCGAAACCGGGGATCACCAGGCCGTGCCACGACGCGGTGGTGTCGATGCGGCAATCGGCCAGGTCGACGCAGCGCCCGACGCAACCGCGCGCGCGCAGCGCCGCCTGCAGCTGGCGGGTGTGCCAGCCGGTTTCGTCGGTCATGATGGCCACGCGTCAGGCCGGGCATCACGACTCCTGCAGCCACAAGCCGCGCAGCAGCGGCATGTTCAGCGCGCCGCCGTGCCAGGTGTTGCCGCTGTCGAGGTTGCTGACCCACACCTCGGCCGGCGCGAACAAGCGCGGCGTCGATCTTGTAGAAGTCGAACTCGACCTCCTTGAAGATGTCGGCGAACGAGCGGCCGTGGTCGCGCGAGTTGCACGAGGGCAGTTCGCGGCGCCAGCTGCCGCGCCGCGGCGTCGTCACCGCGCACCGTGAGGTGCACCTGGCCGCCGTAGAGGATGGCGTCGTTGGTGCGGCCCATGGCCAGCACGCCGTCGGGGCTGGGCGCCGGCAGCGGCGCGGTCGCCGCGCCGCCGACGATGTTGCCGAGCGCGAAGCCCAGCTCATGCGCCTTGTGCAGCGCCACCTCCAGCACACGCGCCACGACCTGCGTGGTGCCGGCCAGGCTGGTCGTCGGCGTCAGGATCAGTGTCAGCCCTGCGGCCGTCAGCGCGCAATCCTTCAGCAGCTTGTCGATGATCACTGTCGGCGGCGGCCGATCGACCTCGAGCACCAGCACGCCCTGTTCGGCGCGGTCGCGATAGCCGAGTTCGGTGAAGAGCTTCTCCTTGCTGGCCAACGCGCGCGCCGGCCCCGAACCGAGCGAGAAGAACTTCCTGCCGCCCGTTTCCTCCTTGCTCGCCGCCAGGCTCCAGCCGGCGTACTGGCTGCCCAGGCAGGCGAGCACCGGTTGTGCACTGCTCACCTCGAGCCAGGTGGGCCAGCCTTCGCGTTCGCCGGCTCGCAAGGCCACGCTGCCGAGGCCGCCCATGCAGATCTCGCCGATGCGCAGGCCGGCTTCGATGCTGCCGGTGGCCTCGATGCCGGCATCGACGATGCAGGCGCCGCTCGCGTCGCGGCGCACCAGCAAACGCAGGGCCTCGGCATCGGCCAGCAGGCGTTCGACCAGCGGGCGGGCCAGCGCATTCACGCTCAGCGTGCTCGCGGCCAGCGGCGGCGTGGTGTCGGTCATGTCTCGATCTCCAAGGTTTGCTCAACGGCCTCGCGGCGCAGGCCCAGCAGTGCCTCGACCAGCTCGGCGTCGGCCGCGGTTGCCGACACGCTGCAGATCGGGTCGCCGGCAGCGAAGCGCTGCGCGCCCGACGGCAGGTCATGGCAGTCGGTACGCTCACCGAGGCGCCGCGCGGCAGCGTCATCGATGCACACGGGCCGGGGCGCATAGACGATCTCGGTGCCCCGCACCGTGGCGATGGCTTCATGTTCGACCGCCCGCGGCAGATCGCCGTGCAGGCAGGCACGCCGGTGCGCCGCGATCGCACCGCACGGCTGCCCCGACGACACGGGCTGGAAGTAGCGCCGGCCATACAACTCCATGCTGGCAGGCGGTCGCGGATTGACCTCGAGCACGCCGAAGGCGCTGCCGTCGAGCATGAAGTCGAGGCTGCCCAGGCCACGCAGCGAGAACGCGGCGACGAGCGCGCACACCGCGGCCGTGATGCGCGCGGCCACGTCGTCGGGCAGCGGCACCGGGCCCACCGCGCCGCCGAACACAAACGGCAGCGTGCCGCGATGCCGCACGATGAGCCGATTGAACCCGAGCACGCGTGCATCGCGGCCGTTGCCGACGAAGGTTGCCGACATCGGCAAGCCTTTCATCTCGCGCTGGAAGTAGTGCGTCGTCGGCAACGGCTCGGACGGCCCTTCGCGCTGCTGCGGCGCCCAGCGCCGGATGTGCCCGCCACCGCAGCCGTTGGCATCCTTGACCAGCCAACCGGCCCCATCGGCAGGTGCCGTCATGCTGACCGGCGGATGCGCGATGCCCTCGCTGTCGAGGAAATCGAAGAAGGCCCGCGGGTCACGCACACGCCGCACCGCGTCGGCCGCCGTGCCG
Organism: uncultured beta proteobacterium; assembly: GCA_963756415.1. Lineage (GTDB taxonomy): Bacteria > Pseudomonadota > Gammaproteobacteria > Burkholderiales > Burkholderiaceae_C > Rubrivivax. The sequence continues at coordinate 48,957 of CAVWNT010000014.1, read as the reverse complement.
ATGAGCGGCAACAGCGCGGCACCGCGTTCCAGCAGCTCGGGCCGGCCTTCGAAGCCACTGCCGGCGATCCAGCCGCTGCGACGCCGCGCTGTGCCAGCGAGGCCAGCGCAGACAGCACCAGCGCGCCGTCGATGTGCAGCGCGTCGGGCCGGCCGATCGGCAGCCACTGCGAGCAGGCGCGCCGGGTGTCGGCGTCGCCGAACAGGTCGAGCGCCACGACATCGAAACCGTCATCGCGGGCAGCCTCGGCCAGCATGCGCGCGGACAGGGCCGCAACCGCGATCGAACTCATGCACGTGTGTCGTTATGCGGACTTGCCGGACGCCTTTTCGGCCAGGAACTCGCGCGCCACCGCGAAGGCTTCCGCGAAGCCCAGGACCACCGCCTTCTCGGCCTGCTGCATGCGCACCAGCATCCGGTGCTGGGTCTGGTACTTGACATTGCCGATCGCCAACGCGCCGATGCCCAACGCCGCGGTGCCGGCCAGCGGCTCGGCGTCGTCCATCACGCCGACACCGGCGATGCCTTGCGGCGGCACGGCATTCACGTCAGCCGCCACCTTCAGCCTTTTGGCACAGGCAAGCACGTCGCTCGAAACCACCTGCACGCCTGCCGCGGCGCAGGCCAGCAGCACGTCTGCCTCGGCAAGCGAACTGCGCACGGCGGCCGGCTCACCGCCCGACACGCCGTGCAGCGTCACGCCGAAGCGCTTGCCGGTCTCGCGCGCGGCCGCCTCGACCACGTCGATGCCGCTGCGGCTCGACAGGAAGACTTCTGCGCCGGCCTGCGCGGCGATCACGCCGGCAATGCGCCCGACCGGCCCGGTGCCACCGAAGATGAGCACGCGCTGCCCCTCCAGACCGTGCCCGTGATGGTCTCGCAGGGCGCTTTCGACACGGGCCACCATCGCGGCGGCGGTGGTGTAGGCACCGCTCGGGTCGGCCATCAGCGAAACGACGAAGGGCTTGACCATGGCGGCCTGCGAGCGCTCCATCATGTCGGCCGCCAGCAGCACGTCGCGCCCGCCGATGAAGATGCCGGTGCGTGCCACGCCCTTTGGGCCGCGCGAGAAGATCGTGTCCTGCGTCAGGCCGGCGATGGCGTCGATGCCGACATCGCAATACGGCACGACCAGCTGGTAGCCGGCGTCGGCCGCCATGTTGACGTCGAACGGGCTCATCTGACGGCCCGGGGTGAACATGTGCAGGATGTGGGGGCGATCCATGAAACCTCATGTGTTGAAAAGGAGGCCGGGGAACGTTTGCACGCCTCAGCGTGCCTGCGGCGCCGCACGCCGATCGATCACGCTGGCGCCGGTGTTGCGGGCCGACACGATGCGCACCGTCAGGGACGCCGCGACGGCCCTCGCCGCCCGCGCCGCGTCGAGGGCTGCTTCGGCATGCGCCTGAGACGGCAGGATGGCAAAGCCGGTCGGCCCCCAGGAACTCTGGCCGATCGCCGCGGTGTGTTCGCCGGCGCCGGCGGTGACGATCCACTGCAGCAGACGACCCACCGCCGGGCTGGTGAAGGCCGAGCCGCCCTGGGCCGGCGCGAAGTGCTCACCCAGCAGCTGCTGGATGTGGTTGATGCCGGCCGCGAAGGGCGTGAACTCGGCGCCTGCCGCGCCGGGCAACACACGCATCAGCACCTGGTGGCAGATGTCGGCCGCCCGCGCGCGCGGCAACGGCGACAGCGTGGCAATGGCCTCGCGCTCGTCGGCCCCGGACAGACCTTGGTGTGCGCTGTCCTGCACCACCAGCACACGCCACGCCGGCGGCAGCGCCATGCGCGACAGCACCGAAGCCGGCGCGCCGTCAGCGCGCGGTCCGCCATCGACGAGCAGCCCGCCGTGGTCGAAGCCTGCGATGCCGACGCCCGAACGCGCGCCGCGACCGAGCCAGTGCGCCAAGGTCGGCGTCGTGATGTCCAGCCGGTGCCATTGTGCGAACGCCCGCCCGATGGCCAATGCGAGTTGGGTGCCGGCGCCGAAGCCGGCATGGGCGGGCAGTACCCGCAACAGACCGAGCCGCAGCGCCTGGTGCCGACCGCTGCGATGTTGCAGGGTGCGCATGTAGCCCGCGGCACGCACGATCTCGGCTTGCTCGGCCCCACCGCTGGCGCAGACCTGATCAGCCGGCGACGCGCTCAGTTCGATCGACGTCTCGAACCCGTCGATGACCAGCCCGAGGCTGCCGAAACGTCGGCCCAGCGCCGCGCCGGGGTCCAGAAAGCCCAGGTGCAGTCGCGCTGGCGCGTGCACGCTGACGGCCGCCGCGTTGTCGGCGAGCAGCGATGGGGATGCAGTTGCGGACAGGTCCATCAGGCGTCGGTCGGGTGGCGGGTCGGCAGGCGAACCTGCTTGCAAGCAAGCCCTGTTCCGCACGCCATCCCAGGCCACCGGCCCGCCGCAGGCGGCGGCAGGTGTGTGGCGTGTATCGGCTTGAGGACACTGTGTCATCGCCCGCCGCTGCGACGCCACGCAGCGCCGTCAGTCGTATTTCAGGTACTTGAAGCGCGGGTCGTCGGGGGTGCCTTCCAGCGCCGAGCCCTGCACGGCGCCGGGTTGCCACATCACCACCTCTTCGATCTTCCTGGCGAGTTCGAAGTCCTTGTCGGTGATGCCCTTGGCGGCATGGTTGACCAGCTTCACGGTGACGAAGGCGTAGGACACCGTCAGGTCCGGGTGGTGCCAAGCCGCCTCGGCAAGGTGGCCGACGGTATTGACCACCATCAGCGTGCCTTTCCAGCCGCTGGTCTTGTACTTGCGACGGATCCAGCCGTCTTCGAAGCTCCACTTCGGCAGCTCTTCGGCAAGACGTGCGCTGATCTCTTCGGGGGCGTACACCTCGTCTGCGGTCTGTTTGCGCCAGCGGGTCATGTCAGTCTCCTGGTGGGCCGAGGTCGATGCTACTGCGCAGGCAACCCGGTTTGCCGTGCCGCATGCGCCGGCAATGCCTGCCGGGAGATTTTCCCTTGACGGGCACTTTCATGCCGCTAGCGTTTGCTATCGATGCGAGGTGCGACGGATGAAAATTCGAAACAGAACGAGGTGGCTCGGCCTGCTGTGCGCATGCTCCACGGTGCCTGCATTGACGCCGGCACAGACAGCGGTGCCACCCGGCTCCCCCACGCAGACGACGGCGAATCCGCCCCGTGTCGACGTCGTGGCGCCGGCGTTGCTGCCGGGCATCGGCGTGCCACGCAACCGCCTGCCCTACACGGTCGAGCAGATCGGCGAGGGTGCGATCAACAGTGAAAACGCGCTCAGCCTGCCCGAACTGATGGGGCAGCGCCTGCCGAGCGTGAACGTCAACGAGATCCAGGGCAACCCGTTCCAGCCCGACGTGAACTACCGCGGCTTCTCGGCTTCGCCGTTGCTGGGCACGCCGCAGGGGCTGTCGGTGTTTCTCGACGGTGTGCGTGTCAACGAGGCCTTCGGCGATGTCATCAACTGGGACCTGCTGCCGCAGGCGGCGATCGCCGACGTGACGCTGATGCCGGGCTCGAACCCGCTGTTCGGTCTGAACACGCTGGGGGCGGCGATCGCCATGCGCACCAAGAGCGGCTACAGCCATCCAGGCGCCACGGTCGAGGCGTACGGCGGCTCGTTCGGCCGCATCAGCGGCCAGTTCGAGGCGGGACGCGAGTTCGAAGATGGTCTGCATGCATTCGCGGCCGGCACCTGGTTCGACGAGAACGGCTGGCGTGACTACTCGCCGTCGCGTGTTGGCCAACTCTTCGCCAAGGTCGGCAAGCACACGCCGAGCTACGACCTCGACCTGAGCTACACCGGCGCCGACACCGATCTGGTCGGCAACGGGCTCGTGCCGCAGAGTCTTCTGGCGCAGACCCCGACCGGCATCTTCACGCGCCCCGACCAGACCAGGAACCAGCTGTCGATGGTCACCCTGGCCGGCAACATGCTGCTGGGCGACGGCTCGGAACTGTCGGGCACCGTCTACTACCGCCACGTGAGCACACGCACGTTCAACGGCGACGTCAACGACGACTTCGAGGACGAGGTCGAAAACGGTGCCACGGACGTGCCCCCGGCGGTGGCCAACCAGGGCAAGACGCAACAGTCGAGTTCCGGTGCGGCGATGCAGTGGAGCGTGCGCAACACCATCAACCAGGTCGCCCTCGGCGCAAGCTACGACGGCAGCCGCAGCAACTTTCAGCAAGGCGCAGCGCTGGGCCTGTTCGACCCCACGCGCGCCGTGATCGACACCGATCCTTTCGAACTCGAGAACTCGCTCAACGGCCAGGTCGCCAACTACGGCGTCTACGCGACCGACACCATCACCGTGCTGCCGAATCTGTTCATCACGGCGTCCGGGCGCTACAACCTGGCCGAAGTGAGGATGCAGGACACCGGCCCGTCGGCGCCGGCGCTCGACGGCAACCACCATTTCTCGAGTTTCAACCCGGCGCTGGGTGCGTCCTACGAGTGGCTGCCCGCGCTGACGCTGTACGGCGGTTTTGCGCAGGGCAGCCGCGCGCCCTCTCCGATCGAACTCGGCTGCGCCGACCCCGCCAACCCGTGCACGCTGCCGAATGCGCTGGCTTCCGACCCGCCGCTGAACCAGGTCATCACCCGCACCGTGGAGTTCGGCCTGCGCGGTCGCATCGGCGACAACATGCGCTGGAACGCCGGGCTGTTCCAGGCCATCAACAGCGACGACATCGTGTTCGTCGGCACCACCACCAGCGCAGGCTACTTCACCAACTTCGGCAAGACGCGCCGGCGCGGCCTCGAACTGGGCGCGTCGGGCAGCAGCGGGCCACTGGAGTGGGCTGCGTCGTACTCGTACATCCAGGCCACCTACCAGTCGAGCGCCTGCATCGTGTCGGAGAACAACTCCACGCGCGGCACCTCGACCGTGTGCTCGCCGCAGGATCCGAGCGACCCCGCCGTCTATGTGGGCGACGACTTGATCGCGGTGACGCCAGGTGCACGCATGCCGGGCGTTCCCACACAAACCTTCAAGCTGATGGGCTCGTACGCCGTCAACGAAAGCTGGCGTATCGGCGCGCAGGTCGTGGCCTACTCGTCGATCTTCGTGCGGGGCAACGAGAACAACCTGCATCAGGCGGGCACCGCCACCGATCTGAACGGCATCACGCGCACCTACCTCGGGCCCGGGTACGCGCCGGGTTACGGCGTGCTCAATCTGTCGACGCGCTACCGCGTCTCGAACGACTTCGAGGTCTTCGCGCGCCTCGCCAACGTCTTCAACCGCCAGTACGCCACGGCCGGCGCCCTCGCCGAGAACCCGTTCAATGCCGCCGGCGATTTCCAGGCCGACCCGGACGACTGGCAACGCGAGACCTTCTATGCGCCGGGTGCGCCACGCGCGGCATGGATCGGCCTGCGCTACCGCTTCTGAAGCGCCTGCGGCGCATCCTGGTGGCGATCGGGCCGCGCTCGCGGACAATGCGCACGGCGCCGAGCGCAAGTCAGCCGGTGCAGGAAGGCGGACACCGTGAGCTTTCGAAAATCACTGCTGAAGCCGGGTCTGATGTGGCCCAGCGTCCTGCTGTGCCTGCTGTCGTGCGGGCCTGCCGGCGCCGACGAGGACGCGGCGTCCTATGTGCAGTTCACCCAGGAGTTCACCGCGACCTGCGTGTCGCGCAATGGCCAGCAGATTCTGGTGAAGAACTCGCACCCGACGCGCAAGTTGCGGGTCTGGCTCGACCGGATGCACATGGGTGTGGGCACCGGCGATCGCTCGCGTTCCGACCTTGCGCCGGGCGCCGAGCCTGAACCCCTGGGCTGCTCGCGCAACATGAACGGCGTTCAGGAATGGCGCGTGGTGCGCGTCATGTTCATCGACTGAGCCGCGCGCCGGCGGCTCGCCTGCCGGGTGAGCGCCTCAGAAACAATCCGCTTGCTGGATCTGCAGGCGGCAACTCCAGCGGAAGCTTTCTGCGCCCTGTTTGGCAGAACGCCTGAACACAGCCGTCGCCTCGTGGTCGATGGCATCGGGCAGCGGCACCGCCAGCGGCGCGCCGGTCGAGTTGGTGAAGAAATTGAGGAAGCAGGTGCGTCCGGGCTCGCACAGCAATTGAATCTGCCGGTCATAGGCCGCCCGATCCCGCGACTGATCCTGTGGCGCGATGACGAACTGCACCAGCCCCTGCCGGCCCGCCACCGGCCAGGGTTCGCTGGGGGCAGCCTGCAATGCCGGCGCCATGGAGGCAGCCAACATCGCCAGCAGCGCATGGCGACGCAGGCCCGTCTGCGGCGCAAGCACCGCGCGCGACGTTGCACAGGCGCATGGACGAGGAGTCACGACGCAGACGCCCGGTGGGCACTTCAGCGGTGCAGCGACGGCACGCGCCTGGCGGGCCGTTCGATGCGCTGTTCGCCTTCAAGCTCGATGGCCATCTGCGTGCACGCCGAGCGGCACAGCGTGGCCACCAGTTCGCTTTTCAGCCGGTAGTAGATCTGCGTGCCTTTGCGGCACTTCGAAAGCACGCCGCTGCGGTAGAGCAAACCCAGGTGCTGCGACATGTTCGGCTGCGTGGTGTCGATCTCCGCGAGCAGTTCGGAGACGTTCTTCTCGCCGTGGCACACCGCACTGATGATGCGCAGCCGGATCGGCGTGGACAACACGGCGAACAGTTCGGCGACCGAATCGAAAACTCTGTCTTCGCTGCTGCTGCTTTCCATACGGCGGCCTGCACGGGGTGTCGCGCGATTGTATTCGGAGCAACTGATTCTTATGGGTCAGGCGCGCAGCGGGCCGGCACCGGTCCCACCCTGAGCGTCGCGCAAAATGCGCGGCATGCAAGCCAGCGACCTGCCCGCCCTCAGCGCCACCGTCTTGTGGTGCGCATTCGCACTCGCCACGGTGTTCGGCGCGATCGCGCAGCGCACGCACTTCTGCACCATGGGCGCGATCGCCGACATCGTCAACATCGGCGACTGGACGCGCATGCGCATGTGGGTGCTGGCGATGGCCGTGGCGGTGCTCGGCTTCAACACGATGGTCGGCCTCGGCTGGGTCGCCGCGAGCAACAGCATCTACGCGGGGCCGCGGCTGGCGTGGCTTTCGCTGGCCGTCGGTGGCCTGATGTTCGGCTTCGGCATGGTGCTGGCGTCGGGCTGCGGCAGCAAGAGCCTGGTGCGCCTGGGCGGGGGCAACCTGAAGTCGCTGGTCGTGCTGATCGTGCTCGGGCTGTCGGCGTTCGCCACGCTGAAGGGCATCACCGCGGTGCTGCGTGTGCGCACCGTCGACCGCTTCGTCGTCGAACTGCCGGCCTCGCAGGACCTGCCGTCGCTGCTCGCCGCGTTCACGGGGCTGTCGGTGACGCAGCTTGCATGGATGGCCGGCGCGGTGGTCGGCGCGCTGCTCGTGGCCTGGGTGCTGCGTCGGCCGGAGGGGCGCAGCGGCGAAGTCTGGTTGGGTGGGGCCGGCATCGGCGCGGTCATCGTCGGCGTGTGGTGGGTGTCGGGCCGGATGGCCTTCGTCGCCGAGCACCCGCAAACGCTCGAGCCGACCTTCCTGGCGACGAATTCGCAGCGCATGGAGGCGCTGAGCCTGGTGGCGCCTGTGGGCTACGCGCTGGACTGGCTGCTGTTCTTCAGCGACACGTCCAAGCTGCTGACCATCGGCATCGTCAGCGTCGCCGGCATCGTCATCGGATCGGCGCTGGTGGCGCTGGCCACGCGCACCTTTCGCTGGGAAGGTTTCGGCAACACCGAGGACATGGCCAACCACCTGGCCGGCGGCACGCTGATGGGTGTGGGCGGCGTCACCGCGCTGGGCTGCACCATCGGCCAGGGCCTGTCGGGCGTGTCGACGCTGTCGCTGGGCAGCCTGCTGGCCGTGGCGGCCATCATCGTGGGCGGCGTGGCTGCGGTGCACTACCAGTCCTGGCGCATGGAACGGATGGCTTGACCGTTCGGCCATCGCCGACTGGCGTGAAGCGCGGCGTAGATCGATACTTCGGTCCACGGAGGAACTGCCCGTGATGCGAACCCGCCCGCAGCGTGACCCCCAGCATCGGCACCTGACCGCCCTCGCCGCGGCGGCGCTGCTGTCGATGCCCGCAGGCGCGCTCGGCCAAGCCGCCGCCCCGTTGCAGACAGCTGCCCTGGCGGCGACCTGCGCCAATTGCCATGGCACTGCAGGCCAGGCGATTGCCGGTCAGTCGATGCCGCGATTGGCCGGGCTCGGCAAGGAATACATCGTTGCCCAGATGCAGGCCTTTCGCGACGGCAGCCGGCCCTCGACGGTGATGCAGCAGTTGGCCAAGGGCTACAGCCAGCAGCAGATCGAGACGCTGGCGGCCTATTTCGCCGCACAGAAGTAAGCGCCGTGCTGCAGCGACGTCGACTGATCCAGGGCCTGCTCGGCGGCGGTGCGCTGGCCGCGCTCGGCGGCTGCGCCAGCCGCGTGCCGAGCCACGCCAAGGTGGTGGTGGTCGGCGGGGGCTGCGGCGGGGCCACCGCAGCGAAGTACGTGCGGCTGCTGTCGGCGCACGCCATCGACGTCGTGCTCGTCGAACCCGAAGAGGCTTTCGTATCGTGCCCGATGTCGAACCTGGTGGTCGGCGGCATGCGCAGCCTGGCCGACATCACCCGGCCGTACGACACGCTGCAGCGCAGGCACGGCGTGACGATGGTGCGCGACAGCGTCGCGTCGCATCGACGCGTCGAAGAAGACGCTGCGGCTCGCCGGCGGCACCGAGATGCGCTACGACAAGCTGGTGCTGTCGCCGGGCGTCGAGTTGATGTTCGACAGCGTGCAGGGCCTGAAGCAGGCGTCGGACGACGGCCGCATCCTGCAGGCCTGGAAGGCCGGGCCCGAAACCGCGGCGCTGTTCGACCAGTTGCGCGCGATGCGCGACGGCGGCGTGTTCGCGATCTGCATTCCCGAGGCACCGTACCGCTGCCCGCCCGGACCGTACGAACGCGCCAGCCTGGTGGCCGCCTACCTGAAGGTGAACAAGCCGAAGTCGAAGGTGCTGATCCTCGATGCCAACCCCGACGTCACCTCCAAAGGCGGCGCTGTTCAAGAAGGCCTGGGCCGACCGCTACCCCGGCATGCTCGAATACCGCAGCCAGCACAAGGTGGTGGGGGTCGACGCGCGAACGCTGAGCGTGCGCTTCGAGGTGCAGGACGATGTCAGGGCCGATGTGCTGAACGTGCTGCCGCCGATGCGCGCCGGCGCACTGGCGGTGCGCACGGGGCTGGCCAACGCCAATGCACGCTGGTGCCATGTCGACTTCCTGAACTTCCAGTCGACCGTGGCGAAGGACATCCACGTGCTCGGCGATTCGGTGCAGTCGGCACCGCTGATGCCCAAATCAGGCCACATGGCGAACAACCACGGCAAGATCGCCGCGGCGGCGATCGTCGCCGAACTGCAGGGGCTGCCGCCGAACCTGCAACCGATGCTGACCAACACCTGCTACAGCTTCGTCAGACGCCGCTGAGGCCATGCACGTGGCCAGCGTGCACGAGTACGTTGCCGCCGACAAGACCTTCAAGAGCGTGCCGGGCTCGGGCGGCTTGTCGGCCGCGGCTTCCGCGCAGGAAGCGGACTACGCCTGGGGCTGGGCAGAGAACTTCTGGGCCGACACGCTCGGCTGAACGTCGCGCAGGCCGGCCGGCAACTTGCACGCGCTTTCGGCCGCCTCGTGCATCGCCTCTCGCTTCTCGGAAGTGCGTGGCCGTGTGCCGAGTCGCGCCGCTAGAACGACAGATCGTCGGTCACCGCCTGGATGCCGGCCAGCGCGCAGTTCGCATCGGCCTCGCCACCGGGTGCCCCCGACACGCCGATGGCACCGAACAAGGTGCCGGCTGCATCGACGGGGACACCGCCGCCGACGGCGACGACACGCGGCCGGTTGCGGATGCCGCTCATCGGCCGCCCGGCCTGCGTCTCGGCCGCCAGCTCGCTGGTGTTGATGCGAAAGGCCGCTGCCGTCCAGGCCTTGTCGAGGGCCATGTCGATCGTGTGCGCGCCGGCAAAGCGGTCACGCAGCAGCACTTGCGGCAAGCCGCTGCGGTCGACCACTGCCACGGCCACCTGGAAACCTTGTGCGCGGCAGCTCGCAAGCGTCGCCTGCGCCGCCTTGAGCGCCGTCTCCGGCGACATGAAGCGCAGGCTGAAGGTGGCCGCGGCGCCTTGCGCGTGCACCGGCATGGCACCAGCCAGCCAGGCCAGCGCCAGCGTCGACAGCAGCTGAGGGGCTTTCATAGAACGGGGTCCTCCTTCACTTTCAAGCCGCGAGTTGCAGCAGTTCGAGCACGTCTTCTTCGAACATCTCACCCGGCATCACCTGTTTGAGCCGGCCCTGCCGGTCGACGGTGACGGTCAGCGGAATCATGTTGCGTGTCGACAGGGCCGCCGACATCGGCGCGTGATCCAGCGTCACGGCGAAGTGCCAGCCCTGCATCTGCAGGTAGCGCCGCACCACTTGTGGATTGGTTTCGCGCGCGATGCCGATCACTTCCAGCGGCCGTCCGGCGGCGGCCAGGCGCAACTTCTCGATATGTGCGTTGTGACGGCGGCAGAACGGGCAGGTGGTCGACCAGAACACCGCCACCACCGCCTTGCCCTGGGCTTGCGCAGCGCCCCATTGCCCGCCCTCGAGCAGCCTCACCTGCGGCCAGCTCACCGCCTCGCCCACCACCGCGGGGCCGGCCCGCGCCGGCACCACGGCGGTGGGGCCCAGTGCCGCCGCAGCCAGCGTCTTGAGCATCGCGCGGCGATCAGGCGGCATCTTCATTTGGCTGCCTGCTCCATCAGCAGGTAGGTGTTGTAGGCATTGATGCGGTTGGCGGCACGAAACAGCGGCAGCTGCTCGAAGCGCGACCAGTCCGTGCGGGCATAGGCTTCTTCGAAAGGGTCCATGTTGCGCGCCGCCTCGCCCATGCTCTGGCGCAGAAAGACGAGGTAGTCGCGCGTCATCTGCAGATCGGCACGCGCGCTGGTCGATGCCGGGCCGTGGCCGGGCACGATGATCTGCGCATCGAAGCTGAGCAGCTTGTCGAGGGCAGCAATCCAGCGCCCGCTGTCGGCCTGCCCGACGAAGGGGATGCGGCCGCGAAACACCAGGTCGCCCGCGATCAGCAGCTTCAGTTGCGGCACCCACACCACCAGATCTTCGGCGGTGTGTGCCGGGCCGGCGGGTTGCAGCACAAAATCCAGGCCACCCATCTGCAAGGTCGTCGCGGCCTCGATCCAGCGGTCGGCGCCGATCAGGCGCGTGTGGGCGTCCACCGCGGGGGCCAGTTCCTCGCGGCTGGCCTGAAGCCGCAGCGCCGCGGTCTCGGAGTTCAGGTACAGCGCGCCGTCGCGATGCGCGACGAGGGTCGCCCCCGCATCCTTGAACACCTGCAGCCCGTAGATGTGGTCGGCGTGGTAGTGCGTGATGACCACGTAGCGCAGCGGTGCCGGCGTGATGCGCCGGATCTCAGCCAGCAGTTCCCGGGCCAGCGCCGGGGAACCGAGCGCATCGACGAGCAAGACGCCTTCGGGCGTGACCACGAAGGCTGCGTTGGAGATGAAGTTGCGGTTGGCGGGCGAGCCCAGTGCCGACAGGCCCTGCACGATGTACGCGCCCGGCGCCACCTGCACGCCCTGCACAACCGGCGGTGCCGATGCCTGCGCGCGCGCGGCCCCGGTGCACACGAGCGCCAGCAGAGCGATCGGCAGCCACCCCGGCTTGAACATCAGCATCCAGTGATATTAAGCTGACCGCCGTGCGGCCCGAGGTCCCGGCTCAGCGCGTGCTTTCAGGGCTTGATGTAGGCCTGGCCCGCGAGCTGCAGCTTGGCGATGCGCACCACACCCGAGGGCGTGAAGTTCACCTCCTGGATGAACTGCTCCTTCTTCAGGCTGCGGTTCTTCAAGGTGATTTCACAGACCTCGAAGGTCACGCCGCGCGCCGCCAGTGCCGACACCGGCCCGGCATAGGCGCTGCCGTTGGCGTCTTTGGCGCCCTCCATCAGGAAGTCGACCCCGTTGGCATGCGTGACCACGGTGATCTTCGTGGTCGGCTCGACATCCAGGTGATTGCGGATGTTGCGCAGGCCCTTGAGCGCCTGGGCCGAGGTGTCGTCGATGTGATAGACGACCTGGTCCTGTGCCCAGGCGGCCGCCGCGCTGGTGGCGATGAGTGCGGCGACGACGAACTGGCGAAAGCGCATTGACTTCTCCTTCGGTAGGATTTTTGCCTCAGGCGAGACCCGGGTTGCCCTGCACGCCCACCAGCCGGGGTGTGTTGATGCTTGCGCGGCGTCAGGCGCCCCGCCGGCTGCGACTTGAGCCAGCTTTCGACCAGCTCCCAGACCGGCTTGTCGCCGGCGTCGTCGCGCGGCTTCGGCCACCGGCGCCCAGCCGGCGACCTTGTAGCTCTTGCCGGCCTCGATCGGCTTGCCGGCCAGCCGCATGTCCGTGATGCGCCCGCCCATCGTCGGCGCCCGGCGTCGATCGTGTACTGCAGGCCGCCCACGCGCACCATGTCGCCGCCCTGCTGGTAGTACGGGTCGGGGTTGAACAGGTTGTCGGCGACGTCCTCGAGCATGGTCTTGATCGTCTCGCCGCGTCATGTCGGTGACGCGTCGCGTACGGGATAGGTGATGGCCGTCATGTCCATCATCAGCTCGCGCGTGATCGGCTGTCGCCCGGCAGCAGCGATGGTGCCCCAGCGGAAGCCGGGCGAGAAGGCGATCTCGCGCGCCCTGCACGTCCATCAGCGCGTCGCAGCAGCAGCTGGTCGCCAGCTGCCGTTGAAGTTGCCGCGGCGGTAGAGCAGTGCCGTCGGTGACGGCGAGCTTCTCGGCCAGCTTCGCCTCGTACGGCGCGCGGCACCTTGTCGATCAGCGCCTCCATCGTCGGGATCGGCCGGCAGCATGTTGGCGAACACCGGCAGCAGGCGGTAGCGGAAGTCCGCCACCTTGCCGCCCTTGACGTCGAAGTCCATCACGCCGAGGAACTTGCCGTTGGTGCCGGCGTTGGTGACCAGCGTCTTGCCGCCGGGGTTGCTCGACCGGCACGGCCACCGGCACGCCGTCGTGCGTGTGGCCGCCGAGGATGGCGTCGATGCCGCGTCACGCGGCTGGCCATCTTCAGGTCGACGTCCATGCCGTTGTGGCGACAGCAGCACGACGACCTGCGCGCCCTTGGCGCGCGCCTCGTCGACCATCTTCTGCATGTTCTCGTCCTGGATGCCGAAGCTCCCAGTCGGCGACCAGGTAGCGCGGGTTGGCGATCGGCGTGTACGGAAAGGCCTGGCCGATGATGGCGCACCGGCACGCCGTTGATCTCGCGCATCACGTAGGGCTTGAACACCGGGTCGCCGAAGTCGTTGGTCTTGACGTTCTGCGCGACGAAGTCGATCTGGCCCGTGAAGTCCTTGTCGACGATCTCCTTGACGCGCTCCATGCCGAGGTGAATTCCCAGTGGCCGGTCATCACGTCCACGCCGAGCAGCTTGCAGGCATCGACCATGTCCTGGCCGTTGCGTCCACAGCGCGGTGGCCGAGCCCTGCCAGGTGTCGCCGCCGTCGAGCAGCAGCGCGCCCGGGCGGCTGGCCTTCAGGCGCTTGACCAGCGTGGCCAGGTGCGCGAAGCCGCCGACCTTGCCGTAGCGGCGCGCCGCGCGGCTCGAAGTCGAGGTAGGTGCAGCGCGTGCGCCTCGGCGTGCCGGCGCGGCACGCCGGCGCGCTTGCAGCAGGTGCTCGCCGACCAGGTGCGGCAGCTGGCCGCGCATGCTCGCCGACGCCGAGGTTGACGCTCGGCTCGCGGAAGTGGATCGGCTTCAGCTGCGCGTGGCAGTCGGTCATGTGCAGGAGCGAGACGTTGCCGAAGCGCGGCAGGTCGTACAGGCGCGGCCGCGGCGGTCTGCGGCATCGGCGTCGGCCCAGCGGCCCAGGCCCATGCCGGCGACCGACGCCGGCGCCCAGCACCTGCAGGAACTCGCGCTTGGTCAGGTTCATGATCGGGGAATGGCTCAGATGCAGGCGGAAAGAAGCCCGGCCAGCGGCCGGGCGAGGCGCCGGTCTACTTGTTGACCGGCGACTCCGGATCGAGCAGCAGCGCCATCACGTGGCCGGATCTGCTGTCTCGTTGAGGATGCCCGTGTGGCCGAAGCGCGGCATGTTGGAGCAGGCGTTGTAGGCCTTGGCGTTCCAGATCTTGCCCCAGGTGTACTCGCACGATCGGCTTCGACGGCGGCGCTGCGCGGGTCGGTCACGCCGCGCAGCTTGCCGTAGTTGTACAGGCTGGGGCCGATGGTGCCGAAGGAGATCTCCTCCTTGCTGATCTGGTGGCAGTTGTAGCAGTTGCCGCCGTTGGCCGGCGTCGGCGCTCGTCGGTCCAGGTCAGGCCGCGGCCGCTCTGCGCGATCTTCTCGCCCTGCTTCCAGTCGCCGAGGAACTTGCCGTCGGTGGGCCACTTGACGGTCTTCAGGTTGGCCTCCTCGATGTGCTTGGCCAGCGCGTCGGCTCGAGCGGCTTGCCGGCACGTCGGCGGCGCTGCATTGGCCCAGGTTCGTGTCGTCCTGCACGGCGGTCGATCTTGGCGATGCCCTGGTCGCGGAACGAGGTCTTGATGGCCTGCTGTCGCCTTGGCATCGAGTTCGGCGGGTGAAGGGCTGGTCGCGCAGCCGGCCAGCAGCACGGCGAGCGAACAGGCGGCGATCAGAGGGAGATGGAGTTGTTCATGCGGATGTTCCTCAGCGCTTGATGGCGGGCGCGGTCGACTCGGCGCCCTTGGCGTTGACGCCCAGGTAGATGGCCAGCGCGATGGTCGCGTCGCTGCCGAAGCCCGGGTACGGGAAGCGCTGCTGGCGGTAGCAGTCGTTCAGGCGCAGCTGCATGCTCCACATCTGGCCGTTGGAGACGCGGTAGGCCGGCCAGGCGGCGAAGCCGATGCCGTCGCCGGGGTTCTTGGTCAGGTTGGGCAGGTCCTGCAGGCGGATGCGCTTGCCGTCCTCGCCGTGGCAGGACGCGCAGGAGAAGTCGTGCGTGCCGCCGCGCGAAGAAGAACACGCGCTTGCCGACTTCGTAGCATCTCGCGCTCCTGCGCGTGCGACTGCGGCAGGTTGAACTTCATGCCCCGCGACTCGGCCGCGACATAGGTGGCCAGCGCGGTCACGTTGGCCATCTCGCCGCGGCCGAACGGTGTCTTGGCGATCTCGGCGGCGTTGAAGCCCTGCAGGCGTCTCCATGCAGGTGACGCAGCCGCGACTCCAGGTCCTGCACCGTGCCGGTGTCGGCGAAGTAGCGCGGCAGTTCGACGAAGGCGCCCTTGACGACGCCCGGCCCCTTGCCCAGGTCGCAGGCCTCCAGCGAGGCGTTCTTCGGGCCCGCGCTTCTGCTTCCACAGGTCCTCGCCCTTGGCCTCGAACAGCTCGGCCGGGTTGCCGTCGGCCAGCATCTTGCGGTATTCGTCGATGCCGTCGGCGGTGGACTTCTGCGCCATCGCGCCAGCGCACGGCGCGGCCGGCGGCCAATGCCGCCAGAGCAGCTTGCTGTTCAGCATTGTCTCCTTCTTCGTCGGTATCGTGGCCCGTGCGAGGCCGCGAGGCGCTGCTCGCGCGGCAACGCTTGGCGGACCGTCAGGTCACCGTCGCTTCGTCGGTGCGCGTGTCGCCCTTGTTGTCGTTCCAGGTGACGGCGATCTTGTCGCCGGCCTTGGCGCCCTTGACGGTGAACTGCAGGAACGGGTTCTTCGCGACGGCCGGGCCCCACTCGGCGGTCAGCACCGGTCTTGCCGTTGTGCGTGGCGGTGACTTCCTGGATGTGCCAGGCCGGGATGGTCTTGCCGGCGGCGTCCTTGCGCTGGCCGGTTTCCATCTCGTGGCTCATGAGGACGCGGACGGTGGCGTTGTCGCCGTGCGGCTTGGGCGCGGATGCGCATCGGATCTGCCATGGGTGTTCTCCTTGAATCCAATGTTCGAGTTCACCAGCGCGGGCTGTCAGCCGCCGCAGCCGCCGAGCGTGACCTTGACTTCCTTCTTGGCGTAGAGCGCCTTGCCGTCGCTCGTGATCGCCACCGCGTAGACGTCGGACGACTGGCCCATCTTGGCGCGCGTGGTGACAGTTCGCCTCGACGGCGTCGGTGACGTCGAACATCGGCGACCAGCGCGTTGGGGTTCTTCTCCACCAGCAACAGCAGGTGCTTGACGCCGGGCAGCGTGGTGGCCGCGCCGATCGGCACGACGGCGCCGTTCTCGGCGATGTCGGGGCCGCTGAGCGTCACGTCCTTGCTCTCGACCGGTGCGCTGCCGCCGAGCGCCTTGACCGCGTCGGCCAGCGTCTTGGCCTCGAACGCGGCCTGTGGCCAGGCGGCATGGGCCAGCGTGGGCAGGAAGCCGGCCGCGGCCAGCAGGCCGGCGACAGTGACGCTGCGGGCCATCATTTCGCGACGGGTGTGCATGACATCAATCTCCTTCAAGTGGGACCATCATGGTCGAGTCGTGCGTTGCTGCAAACGGGGCGTACCCTGCTGGAGGGTCCAGCGCCAATGATGCGCGCTCTGGGGTCATGGCTTGGCGCCTTCGGCGAGCCATTGCGCCAGCGCGTTCGCGTCGGCGGCCGACATTGCCTGCGGCGGCATCGGGATGGTGCCCCACACGCCGCTGCCGCCCGCGACGATCTTGCTCGCCAGGTAGCTCGCGCATCGCTGCGCCCGGCGTACTTCTTCGCCACGTCGCGCAAGCCGGGGCCGACGAGCCTGTTGTCCAGCCCATGGCAGGCTGAGGCAGTTGAGCTTGCCTGCCAGCGCCACGCACGGAGGCATTGACATCCGGCGCGGTGGCCGTGCGTCGCAGCGCTGTCGCCCGCGGCAGGCGCAGCCGGTAGTGTCGACGCCGTGCTGCGCGCCGACGCTGCGGTTCTGCTCGGCCAGGTTGCCGTGCGCGTTGCGCGCATGCTCGGGCAGCAGCGAGGCCACCTTCGTCTCGGCTGGCGCAGTCGTTCATGCAGGCCGCGGCCTCGACGTCGGGCTTGCCGCCGTTGCCGATGCCGGCGCCCGGCCACAGCGCGTGATCGGTGCGTCATGCCGTTGCGGTTGGGCAGCCGCTGCTGCACCTCGCGCGATGTTGCGGTCGCTCAAGCGTGAAGTCGTCGGGCAGCACGCCGCCGAGGTGGAGCATGTAGGCCGTGACGGCGTAGACCTCGTCGGGCGTCAGCGACTTCGGCGCGTTCCACGGCATCGCGCGGTTGATGTAGTCCCACAGCGTCGACACGGTCGGCAGCTTCATCAGCGTGGTGCGGCCGGGGTAGCCGCGGTCGCTGCAGGCGGGCCGCGCGGCCCGTCTGCATGTCGTCCTTCGTCGTGCCGCCGACGAGCGGCGTGAAGACCTCGTTGCTCTCGCCGAAGACGCCGTGGCACGACGCGCACTTCGCTTCCCACACCGCCATGCCCTGGGCGACCGAACCCGAGCCCGTCGGCAGGCCCTTGAAGTCGGGGCGCACGTCGATGTCCCAGGCGGCCACTTCGCCGGGCGTGGCGGGGCGGCCGATGCCGCTGATGGCGACGCCTTGCGCCGACGCCGCGCAACCCAGCGCGAGCGTCGCGGCAAGCACCGCGCGCCCCGCCAGCGGCTACGACAGCTGGACATTCTTGACCTCGCCGCTTTCCTCCACCAGCCAGGTCTGGATCGCGTTGTTGTGATAGATCGAGCGCGTGCCGCGCACCTCGCGCAGCTGCCGGTAGGTGGGCTGCACGTAGCCGGTCTCGTCGATGGCGCGGCTCTGCACCAGCGCCGGCTTGCCGTCCCAGACCCAGTCGAGGTTGAAGCGCGTCAGGCACTTGCTCAGCACCGGCGCTTCGAGCCGCGCCGTGCGCCAGTTGCGCCCGCCGTCGACCGACACGTCGACGCGCTTGACCTTGCCGCGGCCCGACCAGGCCAGGCCCGCTGATGTTGTAGAAGCCCTTGTCCAGCAGCACCTGCCCGCCGGACGGCGTGGTGACCACGCTCTTGCATTCCTGGATGCTGCTGTACTGGCGGTGCATGCCGTCGGGCATCAGGTCGACGTAGTGCAGCGCCTCGTCCTTGGTCGCCCAGGGCTTGTCGCCGACCTCGATGCGGCGCAGGTACTTGACCCAGCTCACGCCCTGCACGCCGGGCACCACCAGGCGCAGCGGGTAGCCGTTCTCGGGGCGCAGCATCTCGCCGTTCTGGCCGTAGGCCACGCAGCACCTCGCCGCTTTGCGACCAGGCTCCATCGGGATGGTGCGCGTCATCGACGAGCCGTCGGCGCCTTCGGCCAGCACGATAGCGGGCGCGCTTGTAAGTCGGCGCCGCCATGTCGAGCAGCGTCTTCAGCGGCACGCCGGTGAACTCGCTGCAGCTGAGCATGCCGTGGCGTGTACTGCACGTCGGCACCGCGACGTTGCCCCACTCCATGCCGGTGTTGGCGCCGCATTCGATGAAGTGGAAGCGGCTGACCGATCGGCAGGCGCATCAGCTCGTCCATCGTGAAGACCATCGGCGTCTTCACCAGGTCGGGTCCGAGCCGTTGACCATCAGCCGGTGCTTGGACGGGTCGATGTCCCACCAGCCCTGGTGGTGGCGCTCGAAGTGCAGTCCGCTGGGCGTGACGATGCCGAACAGCGACTGCAGCGGCGCGAACGACACCGAGGCCTGCGCCGTCTGCGTCAGCCCCGGGCTGGTGCGGCGCTGCACGTTGGCTTCGTACTTCGACGGCCTGCCGTAGCCGTCGGTGGCCACACCCTGGCCCAGTCCGGTGCTGTGTGCCGGCAACGTCAGGATGTTGGCGTCGCCGCCTTCGCGTGGTGCCGGCTTGGATTGCGCTGTGGCGGCCGGCACAGCGGCCGCTGCAACAGTCGCAGCAAAGGCCGAGCGGATGAAGTCGCGTCGGCCCTGGCGGCCTTCGGCGGCCACGGTGCGAATGCCGTTGCTGCAAAGAAAGTTCTCTGGCGCCTTGATCAGCCGACCGGGGCCAACGGAGACGTCGTTCAACTCGCAGCCCTGGCGCGGGGAGGCTTCATCTGCAGCCATTTGTATATAAGCAATGACAGATATTCACCGGACGGGATCGACCTTCCAATGGGTGAATTCCCTGATCGCCCGACGCCGCGGAGCTGCACGGATCGGTCTCAGATGCGGGCTTGGTCGAGCAAGCACCTCTGCTCGGCGTTGACGGCATCGGACTTCGCGGCGAACCATTTTTGTCCACGCCGACCTTGCTGCACGCGAGGCCTGTTGGGGCGGCGTGGAACCGGGATGCATCGACCGCAAAGGCCGGGCACAGCCCGAAGCCTGTTCTTCCCAGACCCATCGCCTGTGGCCTTGCCGGCCGCCGGCCAGCACCCACGAAAAAGCCGGTAAACCATTGCTCGCAATGACTTACCGGCTTCAAATGTTGGTAGGCGCGATTGGACTCGAACCAACGACCCCCACCATGTCAAGGTGGTGCTCTAACCAGCTGAGCTACGCGCCTGGGATGGCGAGCATTGTAGCAGCGGCGCCCGACCGCTCATGCGCCTGCGCGCGCTGCGCACGCCGGCAACGTTCGCCACCTGCGTCAGCACCTGTGCCAGCCGCGCGGTGCTGCCGACTTCGACGGTGAAGGTCATCCAGGCGGTGTGGCCGCGCCGTCCTTCACCGAGTGCGTGTGCACCCCGCTGACATTCATCTTGTCCTTCGCGAACAGTTCGGTGATGTCGCGCAGCAGACCCTGGCGATCTTCGGCTTCGATCAGCAGATCGATCGGATAGATCGCACCGACATCGCCGCGCTGCGCGCCCCAACTCGACGGCGATCAGCCGTTCGGGCGCGCGCGACAGCATGTGGCGCAGGTTGCTGCAGTCGGCGCGGTGCACGGCGACGCCCTTGCCGCGCGTGACGAAGCCGCCGATCGCGATCGGGTGGTGCCGGACGGCAGCAGCGGGCCAGCTGCGTCAGCAGCGATTCGACGCCGACCACGAGCACGCCGCCGGGGTCGCGCGCGGGCGTCGCTCGCGCGGTGCGCGATGCGATCAGCTCGTCCGGCGCTCGGCGCCGGCGCGCGCGGGCGCAGCAGTGTTCTCGATGTTGTGCAGCGAGTACTCGTCCTTGCCGACGGCCTCGAACAGCGCATCGGCCTGCACGAAGCCCAGCTGCGAGGCCAGCGTGTCGAGCTTCATCGCCGTGCGGCCCTCGCGCTGCAGCAGCTTTTCCACCGCTCGCGGCCGCGTGCCACCGTCAGCGCCTGCTCCTGGGCGTGGAACCAGGCGCGCACCTTGGCCCGCGCGCGCGGGCTGCGCAGCAAGCCGAGTTCGGGATTCAGCCAGTCGCGCGAAGGGCCGCCTTCCTTGGCGGTGATGATCTCGACCGTCTGGCCGTTGGCCAGCGGCGTGTGCAACGGCACCAACGCGCCATCGACCCGCGCGCCGCGGCAACGGTGGCCGAGGCTGGTGTGCAGCCGGTAGGCGAAGTCCACCGGCGTCGCGCCCGCGGCAGCTCGATGATCGCGGCCTGCGGCGTCAGCACATAGATGCGGTCGTCGAACGCTGGCCTGGCGCCGCGGCGGCCGCCGGCTGCGCGCCCGCCACCTCGCGCTCCCAGGCCAGCAGCTGCCGCAGCACCGCCGGCGAGCTTCGGCGATGCGTCCTCGGAGTCGCCGGCGGCCTGCACGCCGGCATAGCCGCGCGCGCCGGCCTCCTTGTAGGCCCAGTGCGCGGCGACGCCGTGCTCGGCGTGTTCGTGCATCGCGCGGGTGCGGATCTGCACTTCGAGCGCGGCGCCGGCATCGTCGCGCACCACCGTGTGCAGCGACTGGTAGCCGTTGCTCTTGGGCTTGGCGATGTAGTCGTCGAACTCGCCGCTGACCGGGCTGTGAAGCGCTGGTGCACGCTGGCCAGCGCAGCGTAGCAACCATCGACGTCGTCGACGATGACGCGCAGCGCGTGCAGGTCGTAGACGCTGCTCGAAGTCGATGCCCTTGCCCGCATCTTCTTCCAGATGCTGTACAGGTGCTTCGGCCGGCCTTGCACCTCGGCGCGAATGCCCGGCCGCGGCGAGTTCGCTGGTCAGGCGCTGGCGCGCTGTCTCGACTGCCGCCTCGCGCTCGGCGCGCTTGCCGTCCAGCAGCGCGGCGATGCGCCGGTAGTCGTCGGGCTGCAGGAAGCGGAAGGCCAGGTCCTCGATCTCCCACTTCAGCTGCCAGATGCCGAGCCGGTTGGCCAGCGGCGCGAACACCTCCAGCGACTCGCTGCGCCAGTGCGCGCGGGCAGGCTTCGCGCCGGGCGGTGTAGTAGCGCAGCGTCTGCAGCCGCGAGGTCAGCCGCAGCAGCACCACGCGCAGATCGCTGGCGAATGCCAGCAGCATCTTGCGCACGCGCTCGGTCTGCTGAGCACGCCGCTCGGCCTCGAGCTGGGCGTCACGTGCAGAGCGCTGGATCTGCACCAGCCGGCGCGTGTGCGCCACCAGGCCGGCATACGATTCACCGAAGGCCTTGCGCACCACCTCCTCGGGTCGCTGCACAAAGTCACCGGCATAGACCAGATAGGCCGCAGCACGCATCGACGGCGCCGCGCCGATGCTGTGCAGGATGGCGGCCACGCCCTCGGCGTGCGCCATCGCGTCTTCGCCGGTGTCGAGCACCTGGCGGGCCAGCAGCGGTTCGGCAAAGGCCCGCGCACGGCGCAACGCGTCGAAGCCGAAGTCGGCATCACCCTGCGCGGTCTGGTCTTCATCGGTCAGGCCCAGACGGACGATCGGCGAGGCGCTGTCGCGCTCGTCCAGCAAGCCGTCGCCGGCCGGCTTCATGACGATGAGAGGAAGCGGCGCACGACCTCGATCTGATCGTCCTGCACCAGTGTCGGTGCGTGGCCGACACCGGCAAATTCGTGCAGCGACGCATGCGGGCCGCGCCGGGTCATGGCCAGCGCGGTGTCGTGCGACAACAGGTCGGAATCGGCGCCGCGAAGCAGCAAGCGTCGGACACCGCACACGATCGTAGGCGTGCCACAACGCGGCCTCGCCCAGGCTCGCCATCTCGGGCGTGATGCCCTTGAACGGCACCGCGATGGCCGGGTCGCAGCGGGGCACGAAGCCGCCGCGTTCAGCGTCGGGTTTCAGCTGCGGCCGGGTCAGCTCGAGCCACTGCGCATCGGTGTGCGGCCCGAAGCCGGACGAGAGGGCGCGCAGCGCGGCAGCGGCGCCGGCCTCGTTGGGCCAGTGCACCGGCTGGCCGATGTAGCTGCCGATGCGACGGATGCGCCTGCGCCTCGATCACCGGCCCGACATCGTTGAGCACCAGCTTGCGCACCGGCGAGCCGGCCAGGCTGGCCAGACCGAGGCCGATCAGCCCACCCATCGAGGTGCCGACCACATCGATGCAGCTTGCGTGCAGGCGCGCCAGCAGCGTGACCATGTGGCCGACATAGTGCGGGATCGCATAGCCCATCGGGTCGGCTGAGCCAGTCGGACCGGCCGCGGCCGATGACATCGGGGCAGACCACGCGGTACCGACCGGACATCGCTCGGGCCAGCGTGTCGAAGTCGCGGCCCTGGCGGGTCAGGCCGTGCAGGCACAGCAGCACCTCGCCACCGTCGGCGTCGCCCCACTCCCAGTAGGCCATGCGGTGCAGCGCCTGGCCGTGCAGGCAGACCACCTCGTGCAAACGGGGCTCGTTCATGGGCTGTCGGGTCGTCCGGTGTTTCGGTGCGACGATCCTACCCACTCACCGCTCACTTCATCTGCACGCTGCCGTTCACCGTGGCCGTGACGGTGGCCTTGCCGGGCTCGGTGGGCAGCGCCTCGGCGCTGGCGGCCATGGCGCGCATGTCCTTCATCATCATCGGCTGCATCTGGTCGTTGCTGTTCACCTGCACTTCGCGCACGCTGATGTTCTTGAAGCCGAACTGCCGCGCGTACACCTCGGCCTTGCTGCGAAAGCGCGAGATCGCCTCCGCGGCAACCTGTTCCTCGACCTGCTCGCGCGCCTCGCGCGACAGGCTGAAGCCGACACGGGCGACGCTGAGGGTGTCGATGCGCGCCACCAGCGACGAGATGGCCTGCACGTCGCGTCCGTCGATGCGCAGTTCGGCAGTGCCCTGCCAACCGGTGATGCTGCTCTTCCCACCCTTGGCCGGGTTCTGTGCATAACGCGGATAGAGCGAGAAGTTGCCGGTGCTGACATCGACCTGACCCGGCTTTGCCAGCTTGCGCGCCTCGGCCAGCGCGGCTTGCAGCGCCTTGCTCAATTCGGCCTGCACCGCCTGCGCATCGACGCCTTCGCGGGTGGTGGACAGCACCAGGTTCATGACGTCGCGCGTGAGCTCGGTGCTGGCCGACGTCGACAACGACAGCACATCCTGAGGCGGCGGGGTTTGCGCCCAGCCGCTCATCGGCAGCAGCGTCATGGCGACTGCGAGGGCGGCCGCGCCGAGCGTGCGAAGTGTCATCTTCGAAGTTCCTTGCAAAGGTGGCGTGGCATAGATCACGAGGGCTGCCCAAAGGCTCCGACGAGCACGAACTGAGCTGTAACAGGTGGTCTTTCCCAACACATAGGGCCTGCGAAAGGCTTGCACAATGTCAATGTTACAAATACGAGAGTTGTCCATGAACTCCACGAGCACGCCCCGTCCGAACCGCATCGCCATTGTCGACGACGACGCGCGCATTCGCGATCTGCTGCGCCGCTACCTCACGCAGGAAGGCTTCGACGTGCTGCTGGCCGAGGACGGCAAGGCGCTGGCCCGCCTGCTGATGCGCGAGAACGTCGATCTGATCGTGCTCGATCTGATGCTGCCCGGCGAAGACGGCCTGTCGATCTGCCGGCGGCTGCGCTCGGCCAACGACATCACGCCGATCATCATGCTCACCGCCAAGGTCGAGGATGTCGATCGCATCGTCGGCCTGGAAGTCGGTGCCGATGACTATCTGCCCAAGCCCTTCAACCCGCGCGAGCTGCTCGCGCGCATCCACGCGGTGCTGCGCCGCCGCCCGGCGATGGAAGCGCCCGGTGCGCCGTCGAAGGACGCGCAGACGGTCACTTTCGGGCCTTTCGAGTTCGATCTCTCGCTGCGCCGGCTGTGCAAGGAAGGCCAGCAGATCTCGCTGACCACCGGCGAGTTCTCGATGCTGAAGGCATTGGTGCGCCACCCTCGCCAGCCGCTGTCGCGCGACAAGCTGGCGCAGCTGGCGCGCGGCCGCGAGTTCGAGCCCTTCGATCGCAGCCTGGACGTGCAGATCTCGCGTCTGCGCAAGATGCTCGAGCCGGACCCCGCGCAGCCGCGTTATATCCAGACCGTGTGGGGCGTGGGTTACGTGTTCGTGCCGGACGGCACGCACTGAGCGAGCGCGCGGCCAAGCTGTGGCCGCACGCCATCGGGGCGACAATCGCCGTCCCTGCCCCCGTGCGAACGCCGGCGCGGCCTTGAGCGATCCGCAGTCCAACCCTCCTCGTGCCCCGCCAATCCGTCGGCCTGAGCCTTTTCTGGCGCACGTTCTTCCTGCTGGCGATGCTGCTCGTCGGCGGCATCTTCGCCTGGGTGCAGACGCTGCGCGCGCTCGAGTTCGCGCCGCGTGCCTTTCAAGCCGCGCAGCAGACCGCCGAGCTGGTCAACCTGACACGCGCCGCGTTGCTCAATGTCGACGGCATCAACCGGCTGGCGTTGATCAAGAGCATGAGCGGCGAAGACGCGGTGCAGGTGCTGCCGCGCGAACCGGCTGATCGCTGGGAGCCGTACGAAGTCGATCGTTTCAGCCGCAGCGTCAGCGACGAATTGCGGGCTCGCCTGGGCCCCGATACGCTGGTGGCGCGCAGTGTCAATGCCAAGCCCGGCATGTGGGTCGGTTTTTCGATCGAGCAGGATCGTTACTGGCTGCTGACCCAGGATCTGCAGGTCGGCCCGATGACGAACAACACCTGGTTCGTGTGGCTGGGCATCGCGTTGCTGGCCACGCTGCTGGGCTCGGTGATCATCGCGCGACTGATCAACCGGCCGTTGCGCGAGCTGTCGTTCGCGGCCAGCCGCATCCGCGAAGGCGATCTCGATTCGCGGCTGGACGAGAACACCCTGACGAGCGAGATCCGCGAGGTCAACCGCGGCTTCAACCGCATGGCGCGCGAGCTGGCGAAGGTGGAGGAGGACCGCGCCGTGATGCTGGCCGGCATCTCGCACGATCTGCGCACGCCGCTGGCGCGGCTGCGGCTGGAAACCGAGATGAGCGTCAGCAACGAAGAGGCCAAGGCCAACATGGCGCTGGACATCGAACAGCTCGACGCGATCATCGACAAGTTCATGGACTACGCGCGGCCCGGCGAAACGCTGCTGCAGCCGGTGCACCTGTCGCAGCTGATCGACCGCGAGGCGGCGCCGTTTCGCGACCCGAACGAGATCCGCATCGTCTCGCGCGTGGCCATCGACCTGCGCGTGATGGCCGACGACACCGAACTCGGCCGGGTCTTCGCGCAACCTGTTCGAAAACGCCCGGCGCTATGGCCGCGGCACCGACACCGGCATCGCGCTGGTCACCGTCACCTACGCGCGCACCGGGCCGTGGATCGTCGTCACCGTGCGCGACAAGGGCCCCGGGGTGGCGCGCGAAAAACTCAGCCAGCTGACGACGCCCTTCTTTCGCGGTGACGCAGCGCGAACCGCCGCCACCGGCGCCGGACTGGGGCTGGCCATCGTCGAGAAGTCGCTGCTGCGCATGGGCGGCACGCTGGAACTGGCCAACGCGCCCGAGGGCGGGCTGGTGGTGCACATCCGCCTCAAGCAGGCGCCTTGACGCGGCCCTTCAGGGCTTCGACAACAGGCACACGGCGCGGGCCTCGATGGCCCTGCCCTCGCCCACCGGGCCCATCTTCTCGGCCGTCTTGGCCTTGACATTCACCGCCTCGACATCGATGCCGGCGGCGCGTGCGATGCACCGGCACATCGCGTCGATGTGCGGCGCCAGCTTCGGCGCCTGCGCGATCACCGTGCTGTCGATGTTGACGATGCTGTAGCCGAGCGCACGCACGCGCGCGGCGGCCTCGGCGAGCAGCCGCATCGAATCGGCGCCGCGGAACGCAGCGTCGGTGTCGGGAAAGTGGCGGCCGATGTCGCCCAGGCCGGCCGCGCCGAACAAGGCATCGGTGATGGCGTGGGCCAGCGCATCGGCGTCGGAATGGCCGAGCAGGCCGTGGCTGTGCGGAATGGTCACGCCGCCGAGCACCAGCGGCCGGCCGCTGACCAGGGCGTGGGTGTCCCAACCTTCGCCGATGCGCAACGTGCTCATTGGTCTTCTTTCTTGCTGCGCACGGCGGCATTCGCGGTTCGGGCCGCCGGGCGCTTGGGTAGGCTCACGCGGTGTCCTCGCGGCTGCGCAGCAGACGGGCCGCCAGATCGAAATCCGACGGCCAGGTGAGCTTGAAGTTCTCGGCCTCGCCACGCACCAGCAACGGGGCGTGGCCGAGCGATTCGATGGCGCTGGACTCGTCGGTGACGCCGGGCCCGGCCACCCGCAGTGCCTCGCGCAGCAGCCCCAGGCGGAACATCTGCGGCGTCTGCGCGGCCCACTTGTCGCTGCGATCCAGCGTGGTCGCCACGCGCGCGTCGCGCGCCGACTTCAGCGTGTCGGCCAGCGGCAGCGCCAGCAGGCCGCCGACGGGGTCATCGCTGCAGGCATCGATCAGCCGCTGCACCCATTGCGGGCGCAGCAGACAACGCGCCGCATCGTGCACCAGCACCCAGTCGTGGTCCCCGGCGCCACGCCGCTGCAACGCGTCCAGGCCGTTGGCGACGCTGGCCGCCCGGCTGCTGCCGCCGCAGCGTTCGATCCAGCCCCGTTCGCTGACGAAGCCGGCCATGCAGGTCTCGAAATGGCGGTCGTCGCCAGCCAGCACGACCAGCGTCGCCTGCAACGCCCTGACCCGCTGCAGCGCCGCCAGCGTGTGCGCGACCATCGGCAGCCCTGCCACCTCGACATACTGCTTCGGCCGCGCAGCGCCCGAGCGCTCGCCGACGCCGGCGCAGGGCACCAGCGCAAACAGGCGGGCCACCGCAGTGTTCACCATTGCACCGGCACCGGGTAGCGGTGGATCGACGCGTCGGGTGTCAGCAAGGTCAGCCCGTGCTGGATGGCTTGGCACACGAGCAGACGATCGAAGGGGTCGGTGTGCACCGCAGGCAGCTTGTCGAGCATCAGCGTGGCCGCTTCGTCCAGCGGCAGCGCCTCGATGCCGTGACGCTGGCGCTCGCGCGGCACGTAGGACGAGGGGGCATCGGCCAAGGTCAGCCTGCCCAGCGCGTGCTTGACGGCAATCTCCCAGGCCGACACCGCCGACAGGTAGACCTCGTTGGCCGGGTCGCGGAACAGCGCCACCGCCGCGCGGCTGAGTTGCGCATCGCCGCGCACCGCCCACAGGAACGTGCAGGTGTCGAGCAACAGCTTCAAAGCGATTGCGCGCCTGCGCTGCCACCGCCGGCCAAGGCATCGGCAAATGCTTGCGGCAGGTCGTCCCAGAACGCGTCGGGCAGCGGGGTGCCGGCGTCGGCGGCCAAGCCCATTGGGCGTTCGCCACGCGGCGCGGACAAGGGCAACGCCACCAGACGCGCCACCGGCTGGTTGCGCCTGCAAATCAGCACTTCTTCGCCGCGCTGTGCCGCCACCAGGTAGTCGGCCAGGTTCTCGCGCACCTGGTGGATGTTCGGCTTGTGCATGGGCGTCTGCCTGTCAAGAAGTTGTACAAGTGTATGTCCTTTTTGTCCCTCGATGTCTCGGTGCGACTGCATCCCGCCGGCGAACCACCCCGCCGACCTGCTGCGTCTACCCTGCCTACAATTGTTTCTCCGCCCCGTGGACCAGCGCCCCGGGGCGTTTTGTGTTTTGCCAACGAGCCCATGCAACCGCCACCGATCGCCCCTGGTAAACGCTTCACGTTGCCGCGCCCGCCCGGTTCGGCCGATGCCCTGCAGCTGGCCACCCACGCCAGCGCCCGCGCGGCGGCCGGCCAGTTGCTGTGCATCGTCTGCGCCGATCCGGCCGATGTCGCCCGCCTGGCCGACGAGTTGCCGTTTTTCGCCCCGGCGTTGCGCCTGGCGGTGTTCCCCGACTGGGAGACCCTGCCCTACGACAGCTTCTCGCCGCACCAGGACCTGATCTCCGAACGGCTGGCCACGCTGTGGCAGGTGCGCAGCGGTGATGTCGACGTGGTGCTGTTGCCGGCCACCACGTCGCTGGCGCGGCTGGCCCCGCCGAGCTTCCTGGCGGCCTACACCTTCCACTTCAAGCAAGGCATGAAGCTGGACGAGGCGGCACTGAAGGCACAACTGACGCTGGCCGGCTACAGCCATGTCAGCCAGGTCGTGTCGCCGGGCGAATACGCGGTGCGCGGCGGGTTGATCGACCTGTTCCCGATGGGCTCGGCGATGCCCTATCGCGTCGATCTGTTCGGCGACGAGGTCGACTCGATCCGCCTGTTCGATCCCGACAGCCAGCGCAGCCTGTATCCGGTGCCCGAGGTGAGGCTGTTGCCGGGGCGCGAGTTCCCGATGGACGAGGCCGCGCGCAACGCCTTTCGCGCGCGCTGGCGCGAGCGCATCGAAGGCGACCCGAGCCGATCGCGCATCTACAAGGACATCGGCACCGGCCTGGCCAGCGCCGGCATCGAGTTCTACCTGCCGCTGTTCTTCGAGCAGACCGCCACCTTCTTCGACTACGCCGGCGAAGACGCTGCCCTGGTGCTGCACGGCGAGGTCGACGACTGCCCTGCAGCACTTCTGGACCGACACACGCGAGCGCCACCGATTCCTGCAGCACGACGCCGAGCGGCCGCTGCTGCCGCCGGAAGACCTGTTCCTGCGCAGCGACGAGTTCTTCGTCCTCGCCGGCGCGCACGCCACCTTGCAACTGCGCGGCAGCGGCGCCACCGGCTGGGCGCAGCCGCTGCCCGATGTGAGCATCGAGCGCGGCGCCACCGAGCCGCTGGCGGCCCTGGAGAAGCACCTCGATTCAACGCCGAACCGGGTGCTGCTGCTGGCCGAGAGCGAGGGCCGCCGCGCGACCCTGCTCGACCTGCTGCGCGACCACCGCATCGACGTGCCCAGCGTGGCCACGCTGGCCGAGTTCGAAAGCGGCGATGAAAAGGTGGCGATCACCGCTGCACCTTTGGCACAGGGCTTCGCATGGCTCGAACCGGGCCGCGACCGGGCCATCGAGTTCATCACCGAGACCGAACTGTTCGCCACCACGCCGCAGGCGCGGCGGCGGCGCAAGCAGGAGCAGACCAGCAGCGTCGATGCGCTGATCAAGGACCTGTCGGAGCTGAAGGTGGGCGACCCGGTGGTGCACGCCAACCACGGCATCGGCCGCTACCAGGGGCTGAAGCACATCGACCTGGGTGCCGGCGAAGGCGGCGCGAGCGAGTTCCTGCATCTGGAGTACGCGGACAAGGCGACCCTGTACGTGCCGGTGTCGCAGCTGCACCTGATCAGCCGCTACACCGGCGTCAGTGCCGATGAAGCGCCGCTGCACCGGCTGGGCTCCGGGCAGTGGGACAAGGCGCGGCGCAAGGCCGCCGAGCAGGTGCGCGACACCGCCGCCGAACTGCTGAACCTGTACGCACGCCGCGCTGCGCGCGAAGGCCTGTCGCACCCCTTCTCGGCGCACGACTACGAGGCCTTCGCCGCCAGCTTCGGCTTCGAGGAAACCGCCGACCAGCGCGCGGCGATCCACGCGGTGGTGCAGGACATGATCAGCCCGAAGCCGATGGACCGGCTGGTGTGCGGCGATGTGGGCTTCGGCAAGACCGAGGTGGCGCTGCGCGCCGCCTTCGTCGCCGTGCACGGCGGCAAGCAGGTGGCGCTGCTGGCGCCGACCACGCTGCTGGCCGAACAGCATTTCCAGACCCTCAGCGACCGCTTCGGCAAATGGCCGGTGAAGGTGGCCGAGCTGTCGCGCTTTCGCTCGGCCAAGGAAGTGGCCGCCGCCATCCAGGGCATCGAGGACGGCACCATCGACATCGTCGTCGGCACGCACAAGCTGCTCAGCCAGTCGGTGAAGTTCAAGCGCCTGGGCCTGCTGATCATCGACGAGGAACACCGCTTCGGCGTGCGCCACAAGGAAGCGATGAAGGCGATGCGCGCCGAGGTCGATGTGCTGACGCTCACCGCCACGCCGATCCCGCGCACCTTGGGCATGGCGCTGGAGGGCCTGCGCGATCTGAGCGTGATCGCCACCGCGCCGCAGCGGCGCCTGGCGATCAAGACCTTCGTGCGCAGCGAAGGCAACGAGCGTGATCCGCGAAGCGCTGCTGCGCGAGCTGAAGCGCGGCGGCCAGGTGTACTTCCTGCACAACGAGGTCGAGACGATCCAGAACCGGCGCCCGGATGCTGGCCGAACTGGTGCCCGAGGCGCGCATCGCCGTCGCGCATGGGCAGCTGCCCGAACGTGAGCTCGAACGGGTGATGCGCGACTTCGTGGCGCAGCGCTTCAACGTGCTGCTGTGCTCGACCATCATCGAAACCGGCATCGACGTGCCCACCGCCAACACCATCGTCATGAGCCGCGCCGACAAGTTCGGCCTGGCCCAGCTGCACCAGCTGCGCGGGCGTGTCGGCCGCAGCCACCACCAGGCCTATGCCTACCTGTTGGTGCCCGATCTCGAAGGCCTGAGCAAGGCGGCGACGATGCGGCTGGACGCCATCCAGTCGATGGAGGAGCTGGGTTCGGGCTTCTACCTGGCGATGCACGACCTGGAAATCCGCGGCGCCGGCGAGGTGCTGGGCGACCACCAGAGCGGCAACATGCTCGAGGTGGGCTTCCAGCTCTACAACGACATGCTGGCCGAAGCCGTCAGCTCGCTGCGGGCGGGCCGCGAGCCCGACCTGCTCAGCCCCTTCGGCGTCACGACCGAGATCAACCTGCACGCCCCGGCGCTGCTGCCCGATGCCTATTGCGGCGACGTGCACACGCGGCTGAACCTGTACAAGCGGCTGGCCAGCGCCGAGCGCCCCGAGCAGATCGACACGCTGCTGGAAGAGATCACCGACCGCTTCGGCAAGCTGCCGGCGCAGGGGCAGACGCTGTTCGACACCCACCGCCTGCGCGTGCTGGCCAAGCCCTACGGCGTGAGCAAGATCGACGCCGGGCCGAAGCAGATGAGCCTGAGCTTCCGGCCCAATCCGCCGATCGACGCGGCCAGCATCATCGCGCTGGTGCAGAAGAACCGGCACATCAAGCTGGCGGGCAACGAGAAGCTGCGCATCGAGCGCGAGATTGCCGAACCGGCGCAGCGTGCCTCATTCATGCGCGAGCTGCTGCGGTCGCTGGGCACGCCGCTGCGCGAAACAGCGAAGGCATGAATCGCGGCGGGTGTTCGGCCCGCCGTCGCTGTCAACGCAGCAACTGCACCGGGTACTGGCCCGAAGGCGAGATGCACGCACCGTTGAAAGCGCGGAAATCGCCGCTGGCCTGAAGCTGGCACTGCGCGTTGCTGAGCTGGAAGCCCTGCATCTGCAGGTTCAGCGTGACGCGCAGCAGGCGCCCTTGCAACACACCGCCGCCTCCGCCCACGCTGAGCCCGTTCATGAACGCGGCGATCTGCACCTGCTGGCCTTGTTGCTGGAACTGGTAGGTCTCGCTGCCGTCTGCCGAGCGCCAGGAGCCGCTGATGTCGGTCGGCGCAGCGGCTGCCGGCTCCTGCGCGGGCTGCTGCGCGGGCTGCGGGTGTGAATACCGTGGGTTCGGCAACATCCTGTCCCAGGTCGAGTTCGATCGGCCACCAGACCCAGCAACAGTACGGCGGCGCTTGCCCACCACCACGGCCCCCAAACGCGCTTGCTCGGTGCGGGCGGCGGGGGTGGGGGTGGCGGGGGACCGGGCGGCGGATCCACCTGACCCAAGCCAGGCAGCTTGGCCAGCATCGTCACCAGGCGTTGAAGGTCGCCCTTCCAGCGGCCGTCGTCGAGTTCCAAAGCCTGGCGTCGCACCAACGGCTGCAGGTCACTCGGGCAGGGCCGCCTCGTCGGGAAGTTGAGCGCCGTCGACCAGCACCGGCACGACGCGGATGTCCCGCTTCAGCGCGGTGGCGATTTCCTGGCGGATCCAGTCCTGCGGCAACCCGAGCCGGCGCTGCCCGTTCGCGTCGCGGATGTCGAGCCAGTCGCGGCCGATCAGCACCAGCATCACCACGCATGACGCCAGCGCCTGGTTCAGCGCCTGCGTGAAATCGACACCGAGCTCGATCGTCTCGACATCACGGAAGATGCATTGCGCACCGAAACGATCGGCCAGCGCATCGGCCAGCCGGCCGGCAGCCTGGCGGCTGTCGTCGCGTCGGTAGCTGATGAAGATGCCGCCAGCCATGATTGCCAATGTTGCTCCGCTCGCACTGCGGCCGCCGGGTGCGGCATGGGCTGACGAGTTTAGTGCCCGCTTGCTACGATGCCGGCCACCACGTCCCGGCCCGTCCCCATGCACGCCACCGAAGCCCGACCGGGCCTGTTCATACGAAACATCAGCCCGCCGTTGCGCCTGGCCGATTTCAAGCTGGTGGCGTTCGACATGGATTCGACGTTGATCAACATCGAATGCGTGGACCAGATCGCCGACATGGCCGGCCGCGGCGATGCTGGTCGCGGCCATCACCGAGGCCACGATGCGCGGCGAGATCGCCGACTTCAAGGACAGCCTGCGCCGTCGCGTGGCGATGCTGGCGGGGGTCGACGAAGGCGTGCTGCAGCAGGTGTACAACGAACGCTTGCAGCTGAACGACGGCGTGGCCCGCTTCGTCAAGGCCTGCCAGACGGCCGGCTTGAAGACGCTGCTGGTGTCGGGCGGGTTCACGTTCTTCAGCGAGCGCATCCGCCAGCACCTGAAGCTCGACTTCGCGCGTGCGAACACGCTCGGCGTCTTCAACGGCCGGCTCACCGGCACGCTGTTCGACAGGCCCTGGGGCGACATCGTCGATGGCGCCGAGAAGAAGCGTGTGCTGCTCGAGGTGTGCGAGCTGATGGGCATCGACACGCAACAGGCGATCGCCGTCGGCGACGGCGCCAACGACCTGCCGATGATGCAGGCCGCCGGGCTGTCGATCGCCTTCCATCCGAAGCCGGCGCGTGCGCGAAAAGGCGATGGTGTCGATCATGGAAGGCGGCATGGATCGAGCGCTCGAATTGTTCGGCGCTTGAGGGCTGCGCCGGTGAATCCGCTGCGCTGGCACGCACCGGCTGCAACCGTTGATCACACGGCCAGCAAGCCAGCCGCGCTGCTGCATCCGGGCACACCACGAACCGCCGGTGGCGCCGGCCGCGCCGCCATTGCAGCCGCCGGCGTGATTTGCGGCTCAGCCGGCTTTTGCGCGACCGCGCCGCCAGGCCGCCAAGGCACCCAATCCCAACAGCGCGAGCGCCGTGGTCGACGGCTCGGGAATCGGCGGCGGGGCGATGAAACCCGACACGCGCACGACGCGGCTGCCGCCGCCGAAGGTCGAGAACAGGAAGTCGCCGGTCACCGGATCGATGACCGCGCCCTCGGCGCCGGACAAGCCGGTGAGGAAGCTGCGGCGTGTGGCGATGAGCGGATTGCCGGACGCATCGAGTTCGTAGGCCGCCACCTGGCCGGCCGAATACTCCGACACCAGCAAGCTGTTGCCGGCGAATGCGGCATTGCCGGCGGCGATGTAGACGAAGCCTTCGGGCCCGCCGGGCAGGTTCTGGATGCCGGCCTGCGACGGGTCGAGGTCGACCCGCGTCACGCCGTTCAGATCAAAGGTGCCGTTGCCGTCGGGGGTCAGGCCGGCGCTGTACCACTCGCCCCCTGCCCAGGACACCAGCTTGACCTGGCCGGCGCCACCGAAGCCGGCCGGCACGAAGTTGATCGCGGCCTGCGAGCTGACCACGCCCAGCGGGGTCAGGTCGATGATCTTGTCTTCGTCGCTGCTGCCGGGCTTGGTCTGGCCGAGCCCGTTGATCGGCCAGCGCGAAGTGAACAGCACGCCGCCCGGGCCGTAGGTCACGCCGCCGTCGTTGTACTCGCCGACGCTGCCGGATGCGCCACCGTAGCGTGCCACCGTGCCGGAGAAGCCGCTGACGTGGTTGTTGGCATCGCGCACGACGTCGATCGTGTACAGGCTGCCCGAGGCGCTGTTGGCCTGGCCGCCGATGACGATGGTGTTGGCATTCATGAACGCCAGGCCGCCGTAGTTGGTGCAGCAGCCCCGGCACCGACCCGAGCGAGAGCACCTCGTAGTCGGCCGCGAAGGGCGCGCCGAGCGTCTGTGCCTGCGCAGGGAGCGCCGACACCGAGGGTGAGAACGGCCATGGTGATGGCGCTGACGGGTGGGCAAGGCTCGCATCGGACGGTTCCTCTGTACTGGTTCTTGGAACCTCGCATTCTCGTGACACGCCGCGCGTGTGCGTAAACCGCGCCGGCCCCTCGATCGGGGGGTCAGTGTGAAAGCTGCTGCCAGGCCTTGTCGAGCCGCTTGACGCTGACCGGCTGCGGGGTGCGCAGCTCCTGCGCGAACAGGCTGACGCGCAGTTCCTCGAGCAGCCAGCGGTACGCGTCCAGCCGCGCATCCGCGGCGCCCTTCAGTTCGGCGAGCCGGCGCAGATAGCGCTGCTCGAGCGGGCGCAGCTCGGCCATGCGCGCGGCGTCGCGTGCCGGATCGGCCTTCGCCTTGTCCAGCCGCAGCGCGATCGCCTTCAGGTAGCGCGGCAGGTGCAGCAACTGCGCGTAGGCGATGCTCGGTCATGAAGCGCTTGCGGCAGCAGTCGCTGCAACTGGCCCTGGATGTCGTCGACCACCTCGCGCGGCGCGCCGGCTGTCCTTCAGCTTGCGCAGCCGCCAGCGCTGTACTCGGCCAGGATCGCTGCACGCCAGCCGCGCCAGTTCCTGGGCGATCAGGTTCAGGCGCGTGCGGCCTTGCTGCACGCAGCGCTCGAACTGCGCGGCATCGGTGGGCAGCCTGTCGGCCAGGAAGGCCCGGTCGAGCGCGAGTTCGACGATCTGTTCGCGCAACTCGTCTGCAGAGCCCAGCGCCTGATAGGCCGCTGCCATCTTCAGGAAATCGGGCAGGTTCTTCGCCAGGTGCTTCAGCGGCTCGCGCAACTGCAGCGCGAGCAGGCGGCGCAGGCCGGCACGATGGCGTTCGGCGGCCACCTCGGGTTCGTCGAAGACCTCGATCTCGACCCCATCGCCCTTGTCGATCAGCGCTGGAAATCCCACCAGCGACTGCGGCCCGCGGCGGATCTCCATCAGCTCCGGCAGTTCACCGAAGGTCCACGCGGTGAAGCGCGAAGGCGCCGCGGCGCCGCGCGATGGCACCGGCCGCGCGGCCTCGACCCCGCGTGCAGGCGACACTGCCGCAGAAGGCGGCGCGACGGCGGCCGCCGGCGCCGCCACCTGCGCGCGCAACTTCAGCCCGGCCAGCGCCTGGAACGCCGTGCGCGCCTGTGTGCCCAGCTCGGCCTTCAGGCTGCTGAGCTGGCGCCCGGCACCGAGCTGGCGGCCATGCTCGTCGACGATGCAGAAGTTCATCAACAGATGCACGGGCAACTGCTCGGGCTTGAAGTCGTTGCGCTGCACCGCGAGTTGACTGCGCTCGCGCACCGCCTTCAACAACACATCGAGCAGCACGCCCTGGGCGAACGGCACGCTGGCGACGAACTCGGCGGCGAAGTCGGGCAACGGCACCAGCCGCGAACGCGGCCGCTGGTGCAGCGTCTTGCACAGCGCCAGCACCTTCGCATGCAGCATGCCCGGCACCAGCCAGTCGCAGCGTTCTTCGCTGACCTGGTTCAGCGCGTAGATCGGCACGCTGACCGTGACGCCGTCCTTGGCATCGCCCGGATCGTGCAGATAGCTCGCCGCACAGTCGATGCCGCCGAGCCGGATCTGTCTGGGGAAGGCTTCGGTGGTGATGCCCGCCGCTTCGTGGCGCATCAGCTCGTCGCGGCTCAGGCGCAGCAGCGCCGGCTGCGCCTTCACCGCGTCGCGATACCAGCGTTCGAGGCTGGCGCCCGAGCACACTTCGGCGGGCAGTTGCTGGTCGTAGAAGGCGAAGATCAACTCGTCGTCGACCAGCACATCCTGGCGACGCGCCTTGTGTTCGATGTCCTGCACTTCGGCGATCAGCCGGCGGTTGTGCGCCAGGAACGGCAGCCTGGCATCCCAATCGCCTTCGACGAGCGCTTCGCGGATGAAGATGTCGCGCGCGGCAGCCGGGTCGACACGGCCGAAGTTCACGCGCTTGTTGTTGTAGACGACGAGGCCGTAGAGCGTGGCACGTTCCAGCGCAACGACCTCGCCCGCCTTCTTCTCCCAGTGCGGCTCGAGCAGCTGCGTCTTCAGCAGGTGCCCGGCGATGGCCGGAATCCATGGCAGCTCGATCGCCGCCAGCCCGCGGCCGTACAGCTTCGTCGTGTCCACCAGTTCGGCGGCCATCAACCAGCGCGCCGGCTTCTTGCTCAGGTGCGCGCCGGGGTGGCGCCAGAAGCTTGATGCCGCGCGCGCCCAGGTACCACTCTTCGTCGTCGCTCTTGATGCCGATGTTGCCGAGCAGGCCCGACAGCATCGCCAGGTGGATCTGTTCGTAAGTGGCCGGAGCGCTGTTCAGCCGCCAGCCGTGCTCGGCGACCACGGTGTGCAACTGGCTGTGGATGTCGCGCCATTCGCGCACCCGACGCGGGTTGATGAAGCTGTCGCGCAGGCGCTGTTCCTGCTGCCGGTTGCTGAGCTTGTGCGCGGCGCCGTTCGCCGTGGCCGCGACCTTGTTCGATCCATTGCCACAGCTTCAGCAGGCCGACGAACTCGGAGCGGTCGTCGTCGAACTTCCGGTGCTGCTCGTCGGCGGCCTGCGCCGCCTGCAGCGGCCGGTCGCGCACGTCCTGGCCGCTCAGCGCCGAGGCGATGATCAGCACCTCGCTGAGCGACTGCCGATCGCGTGCTTCCAGGATCATGCGGCCGACGCGCGGGTCCAGCGGCAGCCGCGACAGCAACTGGCCGATCGGCGTCAGGTTCGAGCTGCTCGTCGATCGCATTCAGCTCGTCGAGCAGCGCATAGCCGTCGGCGATGGCCTTCTTCGGCGGCGCTTCGAGGAACGGGAAGTCCTCGACCGCGCCCAGCCGCAGCGACTTCATGCGCAGGATCACGCCGGCCAGCGACGAGCGCAGGATTTCCGGATCGGTGAAGCGCGGCCGGGCGGCGAAGTCGGCCTCGTCGTACAGGCGGATGCACACGCCGCTGGCGACGCGGCCGCAGCGCCCGGCGCGCTGGTTGGCCGCCGCCTGCGAGATCGCCTCGACCTGCAGTTGCTCGACCTTGCTGCGGTAGTTGTAGCGCTTGACGCGCGCCAGCCCGCTGTCGATGACGTAGCGGATGCCGGGCACCGTGAGCGAGGTCTCGGCGACGTTGGTCGCCAGCACGATGCGCCGGCCGTTGCCGGCTTCGAAGACCCGCTCCTGTTCCTGCTGGCTCAGGCGCGCGAACAGCGGCAGGATGTCGGCCGGCGGGCCACTGGCCGCGCCGCGGCGCTGCGCGCCGTGCGCCAGATGCTTGCGCAGGTGATCGGCGGCATCGCGGATCTCGCGCTCGCCGGGCAGGAAGACCAGGATGTCGCCCGCTGCGCCGTCGCGCCACAGCTCGTCGACGGCGTCGGCGATGGCGTCGTTCAGGTCGTGCTCGCGACTTTCGACAAAGGGCCGCCAGCGCTGCTCGACCGGAAACAGGCGGCCCGAGACCTGGATCACCGGCGCCGGCACGTCGCCGCTGGCAAAGTGCCGCGCGAAGCGATCGGCATCGATGGTGGCCGAGGTCACGACCACCTTCAGATCGGGCCGCCGCGGCAGGATCTGCCTCAGGTGGCCGAGCAGGAAATCGATGTTCAGGCTGCGCTCGTGCGCCTCGTCGATGATCAGCGTGTCGTAGGCGCGCAGCAGCGGGTCGCTCTGCGTTTCGGCGAGCAGGATGCCGTCGGTCATCAGCTTGACCGACGCACCGGGCTGCAGACGATCCTGGAAGCGCACCTTGAAGCCGACCACCTCGCCCAGCGGCGGATTCGAGCTCCTGCGCGATGCGCTTGGCCACCGAACTGGCGGCGATGCGCCGTGGCTGGCTGTGGCCGATGAGCCCGCTGCCGCCGGCGCCCAGCCCCCGGCCCAGAGACAGCGCGATCTTCGGCAATTGCGTGGTCTTGCCCGATCCGGTCTCGCCGCAGACGATGATCACCTGATGCGCCGCCATCGCCTGGGCGATCTGCTCGCGCAGCAGCGACACCGGCAGCGAAGCCGGGTAGCTGATGGGCGGGATCGGAGTGGCGCTGCGCCCCGGTGCGCCGGGGCGGGGGCGCCGGGCGGGCGCTATCGGTTCGGCGGGTCTGTTCACTGGGCTGCGCATTATCGGCGCGGCGCGCCAGCAGGGCCCTGCGGCACAATCAGCGCCGCCTTTGCCGCTGCTGACCATGAGCCTCGTCTTTCCCCACACCTTCGTGCCCTGGTTTCGTGCGGTGGCGCCGTACATGCATGCCTATCGCGGCAAGACCTTCGTCGTCGCGATGACCGGCGAATTGATCGCCGCCGGCAAGCTCAACGCCTTCGTTCAGGACCTGGCGATCCTGCATGCGATGGGCATCAAGCTGGTGCTGGTCTACGGCTTTCGTCCGCAGGTGAACGAACAACTGGCGGCGAAGGGGCTGGCCTCGCGCTACAGCGAGGGGCGGCGCATCACTGACGCGGTGGCGCTGGACTGCGCGCAGGAAGCGGCCGGGCAACTGCGCTTCGAGATCGAGGCCGCGTTTTCGCAAGGGCTGCCGAACACACCGATGGCCAACTCGACGGTGCGCATGGTGTCGGGCAACTTTCTCACCGCGCGGCCGGTGGGCGTCGTCGATGGCGTCGACTTTCTGCACAGCGGCGTCGTGCGCCGCGTCGACGCCACCGCGATGCGCATGGCCATCGACATCGGTGCGCTGGTGCTGCTCAGCCCGTTCGGTTTTTCACCCACCGGCGAGGCCTTCAACCTGACGATGGAAGACGTGGCCACCAGCACCGCCATCGCACTGCGCGCCGACAAGCTCATCTTCCTGACCGAGATCAACGGCATCCGCGAGGACCTCGACGACCCCGACAGTGCGATCGACACCGAGTTGTCGCTCGCCGAGGCGCGGCGGCTGCTGGCCGCGCTGCCGAAGGCGGTGACACCCACCGACAACGCGTTTTATCTGCAGCACTGCGTGAAGGCCTGTGAAGGCGGCGTCGAGCGTTCGCACATCCTGCCTTTTGCGGCCGATGGCGCGCTGCTGCTGGAAGTCTTCACCCACGACGGCATCGGCACGATGGTGGTCGACGAAAAACTCGAAAGCCTGCGCGAGGCCACCGTCGACGACGTCGGCGGCATATTGCAGTTGATCGAACCTTTCGAACGCGACGGCACCTTGGTGCGGCGCGAAAGAACCGAGATCGAGCGCGATATCTCGTACTACACCGTTATCGAGCACGACGGCATCATATTCGGCTGTGCGGCGCTGTATCCCTATCCCGAGTCGCGTATCGGTGAGCTGGCCGCGTTGACGGTGTCGCCGCAGGTACAAAGTCAGGGCGACGGCGAGCGCATTTTGAAGAGAATCGAGCAGCGGGCGCGTGCCAAAGGGCTGGACAGCATATTCGTGCTGACCACGCGAACGATGCACTGGTTCATCAAGCGCGGTTTCGTGCAGGTCGATCCGGATCATCTTCCCGAGGCCCGCAAGAAAAAATACAACTGGAACCGTAAATCCCAGATCCTGCTCAAACGACTTTCTTGATAGGCAGGGTTCACGTTCACAAGGAGTACTGACATGGCGCGCATGGTGCAATGTGTTTATCTGAAGAAGGAAGCGCCCGGTCTCGATTTTTCGCCTTACCCGGGTGAACTGGGCAAGCGCATCTACGACAACGTCAGCAAGGAAGCGTTCGAGGCCTGGAAGAAGCACCAGACGATGCTGGTGAACGAAAATCGCCTCAATCTCGCCGACGCCCGCGCCCGCCAGTATCTGGCCCGCCAGATGGAACAGTTCTTCTTCGGAACCGGGGCCGAGCAGCCGGCCGGATACGTTCCACCTGCGTCCTGATGCGGGTATCCCCTGCCGTCCCCGCGGCATAGTATTGATTGCGTAAGGCCTTCTATTTCGGTTTGGGTGCTATATTTCCGCGTCGTCTTCACCGGAGATATTGCATGGCCACGGTTGCCGAACTGATTGCACAAAAAGCCGCACTCGAAAAACAGATCGAGCAGGCTCAACTCGAGGCGCGCTCTGGCGCGATCGCCCAGGTCAAGACACTGATGTCCGAGAATGGTCTGACCTTGGCCGATATTTCTCAACGCTCTGCTTCGAGCAAGCGCAGCAGCAGTTCGGGATCGAAGGTGGCGGCAAAGTATCGAGATCAGGACACCGGTGATACCTGGTCTGGACGGGGTCTGCAGCCGAAGTGGTTGAAGGCGGCGCTGGCACAAGGCCGCAGCCTTTCCGATTTCGCGGTTTGATTGCCGCGTCGCGTGGCGCGGCCACGCTGCGGTGAATCCCCCGTTCGAATGGGTTGCGCAGCGCCTGCGCCGCCGCTGCGCAACCCGGGACGCGGCTAGCATCAGAAGCTGACCGCAACACCTTCGCCGCCCCGTGAACGTTCCTGCCGTGCAGCCCTCGGATGCCGCACCCGCTGCCACGCCAGGTTCGACGGCGTGGATGGGGCGGGCTGCCTGTCTGGGCGCCGCTTGTGCTGCGGCCGGTTTCGCGGGCCAGGCCCTCGGCGATCTGGGCGGGCCGGTTTCGGCGCTGGGGCTGGCGGGCGGCGTCGCGCTGGTCGGGCTGGTGCGTTGGGGGCTGAGTCTTTGGCCCGCCGTCGCCATCGCCGCCGCAGCGCTGGCGCTGCTGGGCGGTGGCGCGCCGGTGCCCGCATTGGGCACGGCGGCCGGCGGTGTGCTGGGGCCTTGCCTGGCGGCTGCCGCCCTGGCCTGTGTGGATTTCGACCGCCGCCTGCAGCGGCGCCGTGATCTGGGCTGGCTGCTAGGGGCAACCGCCCTCGCCGCACTGTTGGGCGCCATCAACGCGGAACTGTGGCGCACCGGCGCCGGGCTGCAGGGGTGGCCGGCGATGATGCAGCGGTGGCCACTGGGCAGCGCCCTCAACGCACTGGCGATGCTGGCCATCAGCGTTCCGCTGTTGACTGCCGACCACGATGCGCTGCGCGCGCCGTTCGCGCCGATGCGCTGGCGGGCGACGGCGTTGCTGCTTGCGGGCGTGCTGGGCAGTGCGCTGGCACTCTTTTTCCTCGCCGGCGGCGATGTCGTCGCGCTGGCCGCAGTGGCCTGTGTGAGCGGTGCGCTGCTGGCGGTGCTGGTGCTGCGCAGCGGGATTGCGCTGGCTTCGGCCTGCGTGCTGACCGTCGGGTTTGGGTCTGGGCATCGCGACCGCGTGGCGGGGCGGCAACGCCACCGTGCTGTGGTCCGCACTGGCGACGCTGGGCGTGATCTGCCTGCTCGTGCACACCCTCACCAACGATCTGGCCACGGTCGAACGGCGCTGGTTGCTGGCACTCGGCGGCGCCGGGCTTGGCGTGGCCGAGTGGCGCATGGGACGCGACGAGGGACGCACCTCGAGCCACTGGCGCAGCCTGACGGGCAGCCCGTCGGTGTCGTGGAGCGCCTGGCTGGAGCAACTGCAACACGACGACCTAGACGCAGTGCGGGCGATGCTGCAGCGCCTGAACACCGGCACACACACGCGCGAACAGCAGGAGGTGCGCGCGCTGGTGGGCGGCAGCTGGCGCTGGCTCGAGTTGCAGCTGATGGTGGTCGAGCGCGATCGCCATGGGCAGATGGCGCGCTTGCTGGCGACGCTGTCCGACATCAGCGAGCGGCACGATGCGCAGGAACGGCGCCGTCTGTCGTCGAGTGTGTTCGAGCACCTGCACGAGGGACTGCTGATCGCCGACGCGCAGATGCGCGTCATCGACGTCAACCCCGCCTACACACAGATCGTCGGCCTTTCCCGCGCCAGCCTGCTGGGCACGGTGCCATCGCTGCTGCAGACGTCGATGCGCGACCCGCTGTCGCGCCAGCAACGGCTGCTGATGTGGTCGAGCCTGCGCCAGACCGGGCGCTGGCGCGGCGAGGTCGAGGAGCGACGGCACAACGGTGAACCCTGCTCGTTGCGGGTCACGATCTCGACCATCGACGACGACGACCAGGCCTTGAAGTACCACGTGCTGGTGATATCGGACATCACCGAGCAACGGCAACAACGCGATCGGCTCGAACGACAGGCCAGCTTCGACGAGTTGACGCGCCTGCCGAATCGGGCGCGGGTGCAGGAACTGCTGGCCGAAGCGATGCGCGCGGTCGACGACGAGGGCTTCCTGTTGTGCGTGTGCTATCTCGACGTCGATCGCTTCAAGCCCATCAACGACCGCTTCGGACACGCCGCCGGCGACCGTCTGCTCGTCGAGCTGGCCGGCCGGCTGCGCAGCGCGCTGCGCAGCAGCCCGGTCTGGTCGGACGCAGCCGGACGCCTCGGCGGCGACGAATTCGTGCTGCTGCTGCGGGCGAACACGCTGGAAGAGGCGCGCATGGCGGTGGAGCGCGTGCGCCGGGTCGTCGCGCAGCCCTATGTGCTCGACGCCCAACTGGATTCGGTGCAGGTCACCGCCAGCATCGGCGCCACCATCTATCCCAGCGACAACAGCGATGCGGACACCTTGCTGCGCCATGCCGATCACGCGATGTACGACGCCAAACAAGCCGGGCGCAACGGGCAGAAGTTCTTCGATGCCGAGCGGCGGCGGCAGGCCGAGGAGCGGGGCATCGCCATCGGTCGCGTGCAGCAGGCGCTCGACCATCGCGAGTTCGTGCTGCACTACCAGCCCAAGGTTGACATGCGTCGCGGCGTCGTGCTCGGGCTGGAGGCGCTGGTGCGCTGGCAGCACCCGCAGCAGGGCCTGCTGGCGCCACTGCAGTTCCTGCCGACGATCGAAGACACCGGCCTGCTCGCCCGCCTGGGCGACTGGGTGCTCGGCCAGGCGCTGGAGCATCTGGCCGCATGGCGCCGTGCCGGCTTCGACATCTCGGTCAGCGTCAACATTTCGGCGCGCCACTTCCAGGAAGCCGATTTCGCGCTGCGCCTGTCGGAGCTGCTCGCTCGCCACGCCGAGCCGCTGGCCCCTTCACTCGAACTGGAAATGCTGGAAAGCGCCGCGCACGCCGATATCCAGGCCACGTCGGCGCTGCTGGCGCACTGCCGCAGCCTGGGGGTGCGGTTTGCGCTCGACGATTTCGGCACCGGCTACTCGACCCTCACCTACCTCAAGCAGTT
Source organism: uncultured beta proteobacterium (assembly GCA_963756415.1). Taxonomy (GTDB): domain Bacteria; phylum Pseudomonadota; class Gammaproteobacteria; order Burkholderiales; family Burkholderiaceae_C; genus Rubrivivax. The sequence continues at coordinate 5,702 of CAVWNT010000014.1, read as the reverse complement.
GCCGGTCGACGTGCTCAAGATCGATCGCTCGTTCGTGCACCACATGCTGGCCGATGCGCAGGATCGCGCCATCGTCGAAGGTGTGATCGGGCTGGCCCGCACGTTTCAGTGCGTGGTGGTCGCCGAAGGCGTCGAGTCGGCTGCGCAGGCCCGTGCACTGCTTGAAATGGGCTGCAACATCGGGCAAGGCACCGGCATCGCCGCACCGATGCCACCGGCCGGGGTGGCCGCCTGGATCCGCGACTACCGCGGCCTGTTCACGTTGGCCAGCGCGGGCGGCAGCGGCACGGGCGCTGCCGAAGCCTCGGGCGCTTGAACGGCAACGAGATGCGACGACTCGCGAGGGCTCCGGCCTGCGCTGCGTTGGTTAGACTGCCCGCGTGATTCCAACCGGTTTTCTTCAGGATCTGCTGGCTCGCGTCGACATCGTCGATGTGGTGGGCCGGCACGTGCAACTGCGCAAGACCGGGGCCAACCACATGGGGCTGTGCCCCTTCCATGGCGAGAAGTCGCCCAGCTTCAGCGTCAGCGCGAGCAAGCAGTTCTACTACTGCTTCGGTTGCGGGGCGAGCGGTGACGCGATGCGCTTTCTGACCGAGCACAACGGCATGGGTTTTGTCGACGCGGTGCATGAGCTGGCCCAGGCGGCGGGCATGCAGGTGCCCGAAGGAGAGTTCGATGCAGCCGCGCATCAGCGCGCTGCCGAGACGCGCACCCGGCAGGCCTCGCTGAGCGAGGTGCTGGACCGCGCCGCAGAGCACTATCGACAGCACCTGAAGGGCCACCGGCCGGCGGTCGACTACTTGAAGCGCCGCGGGCTCAGCGGCGAGATCGCCCAGCGTTTCGGCCTCGGTTATGCGCCGGCCGGCTGGCGCAGCCTGGCCAGCGCGTTCTCCCGCTACGACGACCCGCTGCTGGTCGACGCCGGCATGGTCATCGTGCAGGGCGAGGACGGCGACGCCGAACAGAAGCGCTACGACCGCTTTCGCGATCGCATCATGTTTCCGATCCGCTCGGTCAAGGGCGAGGTGCATCGGATTCGGCGGGCGGGTGCTCGACGGCGGAGAGCCCAAATACCTGAACTCGCCGGAGACGCCGCTGTTCGTCAAGGGCCGCGAACTCTACGGCTTGTTCGAAGCGCGCAGCGCCATGCGCAGCGCCGGCTATGCGCTGGTCGTCGAAGGCTACATGGACGTGGTGGCGCTGGCCCAGATGGGCTTCGGCAACGCCGTGGCCACGCTGGGCACCGCCTGCACGGCCGAACACCTGCGGCAAGCTGTTCCGCTTCACCGACTCGGTGGTGTTCAGCTTCGACGGCGACAAGGCCGGGCAGCGGGCCGCGGCCCGCGCGCTCGAAGCCGCGTTGCCGCACGCGACCGACCTGCGCACGGTGCGCTTCCTGTTCCTGCCCGGTCGAACACGATCCCGATTCGTATGTCCGTGAGCACGGCGCGGCGGCCTTTGCGGCGGCGGTCAAGTCCGCGGTGCCGTTGTCGACCCAGTTCGTGCGCCAGGCAGGTGCCGAATGTGATCTGTCCACACCCGAAGGTCGCGCGCGCCTGTTGGCCGCCGCCCGGCCGCTGTGGTCGACGCTGCCCGCCGACGGCATGCTGCGGCGCCAGCTGCTCGGCGAACATCGCTCAAGCTGCGCAGTTGCCGGGCGCGGAACTGGCCGCGCTGTGGGGCGCGGCGCCGGCGTCGCCCTCGCGGCGCGCCGCGAGCGCGGCCGCCTGGCCGGCGCCGGCCACGAACGTCAGGCGCATCAGGCAACAACCTGCCGGCCCGGCGGACCAGGCCGCGCGCATGTTGCTGCTGCACAGCGACTGGTGGGAGCAACTGGCCAACGACGACCATGAACTGCTCGGCGGCGCTGCCCGCAGCCGCATGGCGGCCTGTTCGCCTGGCTCGAGCGGCAATTGCACGACCACGGCGCACTGTCGTGCGGTGCGCTGCAGGCCGCGCTGGTCGACACCGACCACGCCGCACTGTGCGCACGCCTGCTGAACACCATGGGCGCGCGAGGACTGCGTCGAGATCGACGATCTGCGCACGGTGCTGAAGCTGCTGTGGCGCGCGCATCTGGGGCAGCGCAGCGAAGCGTTGGCCGCCCTCGGCGCTGCCGATCCGCAGGCGCGCAACGAGTTGCAGAACGTGCTGGGGCGTCTGCGCGCGTTGGGCGTCAACGCCCCGCAGCAGGGCTGAGTCACGCCGATGCCTGCTCGTCGGCCCGGGCAGCGGGTGGACGGCGGCGGCAAAATGGACGATAATCTGCCGTTTGTCGATTCAGCCGGATCGAGCAACGCAGCACCTCCGGGCCCCGGCCACCCTCGACAAGGGTCACAACCGCACGGCCACCCTCACCCGCAAGGACTGCACACGGCGCCAGCCCGGATCGACCGGAGCAGGCGCCGTGCGATGTGATGTGTTGCACCTGCTCACCCGAAGTCGTGCAGCACGGTGACCGCTTCGATGGCGGCGCCGTGTGTGCGGGGCCTTTGCCGTGAGCTGTCGGCACACATTGCCGCCTGTGTGCCACCCTGCCCTTCGAGGATTCGAATGACCGCCAAGAAAGCCCCCGCCGTGTCTCCCGCATTGCCTTTGGCAAAGACCAAGGTGTCCGCTCCTGCCGCCACCAAGGACAAAGGCAGCAGCACTGGCAGCGCGGCGCTGGTGAAGAAGGGCGCCGCCGCGGTTGCGGCCAAGCCCATTGCCGCACCCGCCAGGGCGGCGACGGCGAAGGCGGGCCTGGCAAAGGCTGCCGCAGCGAAAACCGCGCCGGGAGACAAGAAGAAGTTGCCCGAAATGCCGCCTGACGAAGACTTCGCCGACCTCGAGTCGGATGCCGAAGTCAGCGGCGGAGAACAAGGTCAAGGCCAAGCCGCTTGCGCATGAAGGTGTCGCGCGCCAAGGAGCGCGCGCTGATGCGCGAATTCGGTCTCGAGGAAGCCACCCTCACCGAGGAGGAAGTGGCCAAGCGTCGCCACGAGCTGAAGACGCTGATCAAGATGGGCAAGACCCGCGGTTTCCTGACCCATCAGGAGATCAACGACCACCTGCCCGAAAAGCTGGTCAACGAGGAAATCCTCGAAGCCATCATCTCGATGCTCAACGACATGGGCATCGCGGTGTACGAGCAGGCGCCCGACGCGGCGACCTTGCTGATCTCCGGCAGCAGCACCGCCACCGCCACCGAGGAAGAAGCCGAGGAGGCTGCCGAAGCCGCGCTGTCCACGGTCGATTCCGAGTTCGGCCGCACCACCGACCCGGTGCGCATGTACATGCGCGAAATGGGCACCGTCGAGCTGCTGACACGCGAAGGCGAGATCGAGATCGCCAAGCGCATCGAAGGCGGCTTGCAGGCGATGATGCTGGCGATCAGTGCCTCGCCGACGACGATCGCCGAGATCCTGTCGATGGCCGAGCGCATCGGCGCCGGCGACATGAAGATTTCCGAAGCCGTCGATGGCTTCGTCACGTCGGACGAAGCCGACGACTATGTCGCCGAGGAGGACTTCGACGAATTCGACGAAGAGGACGACGACGACGGCGCCGGCGGCAGCAAGGCGCTGACCAAGAAGCTCGAGGAGCTGAAGCAGGCGGCGCTGGAGAAGTTCGGCGACCTGCGCAGCCAGTTCGATCGCATGCGCAAGGCCTACGAAAAGGACGGCTACAAGTCGCCGCCGTACAACAAGTCGCAGCGCGCGATCAGCGACAACCTGATGACGATGCGCTTCACGGTCAAGACGATCGAGAAGCTGTGCCACATCCTGCGCTCGCAGGTCGACGATCTGCGCCGCTACGAGCGCGAGATCCGCAAGATCGTCGTCGACAAGTGCGGCATGCCGCAGGAACATTTCATCAAGACCTTCCCGCCCAACGAGCTGAACCTGAAGTGGGCCGAACGCGAGATCGCGCTGGGCAAGCCCTACAGCACGGTGCTGGCGCGCAACCTGCCGGCGGTGCAGGAACTGCAGCAAAAGCTGATCGACCTGCAATCGAGCGCGGTGGTGCCGCTGGAAGACCTGAAGCTGATCAACCAGCAGCATGAACGAGGGCGAGAAGTCGTCGCGCGATGCGAAGAAGGAGATGATCGAGGCCAACCTGCGGCTGGTGATCTCGATCGCGAAGAAGTACACCAACCGCGGCCTGCAGTTCCTCGACCTGATCCAGGAAGGCAACATCGGCCTGATGAAGGCGGTCGACAAGTTCGAATACCGCCGCGGCTACAAGTTCTCGACCTACGCCACCTGGTGGATCCGCCAGGCGATCACGCGCTCGATCGCCGACCAGGCGCGCACGATCCGCATCCCGGTGCACATGATCGAGACGATCAACAAGATGAACCGCATCTCGCGCCAGCATCTGCAGGAGTTCGGCTACGAGCCCGACGCGCCGACGCTGGCCGAGAAGATGGAGATCCCCGAGGACAAGATCCGCAAGATCATGAAGATCGCCAAGGAGCCGATCTAGCATGGAAACGCCGATCGGCGACGACGACGATTCGCACCTGGGCGACTTCATCGAGGACACCAACAACACCGCGCCGATCGAGGCCGCGATGCAGGCCGGGCTGCGCGACGTGGTCAAGGACATCCTCGACAGCCTGACGCCGCGCGAGGCCAAGGTGCTGCGCATGCGCTTCGGCATCGAGATGAGCACCGACCACACCTTGGAAGAGGTCGGCAAGCAATTCGACGTCACGCGCGAGCGCATCCGCCAGATCGAGGCCAAGGCGATTCGCAAGTTGAAGCACCCGAGCCGCTCGGACAAGCTGCAGCACCTACCTGGACAACCTGTAACCGACTGTATGGAGGGTCGTGGATCGGAGGCGGCCTGGCCGCCCCCGGCGTTACACTTTTCGCCGGCATGACGCAGATTTCCGATCGCACCATCCTGTTTGCCGACCTGCGCGGCAGCACCGGGCTCTTCGAGACCCTCGGCAACGCCGAAGCGACCTCGGTGGTCACGCGCTGCGTCACCGCGCTGGGCCCGCCGGTCGAACGCCACGGCGGGCATGTCGTGAAGACCCTCGGCGACGGCCTGATGGCCGTGTTCGACAAGCCGGCGCAGGCCATGCAGGCGGCCATGCAGATGCATGAGACGCTGGGACGCATCGTGCCGCGCACGCGCAAGAGCGCTGCACCTGCAGCGGGGCTGCACAGCCTGCGCCTGCAGGTGGCGGTGGCGCGCGGCGAGGTGGTCGAAGTCGCAGGCGACTGTTTCGGCGATGCGGTGAACGTGGCCGCGCGGCTGCTCGACCACGCCGGCGACAACGAAACCCTGGTCACCGCGCCGGTGTTCGACGAGCTGAAGGCCAGCTTGCAGTCGATGTTCCGCAGCCTCGACCAGATGGTGCTGCGCGGCCGCGTCGAGCCGGTGCAGGTGTATGTGCTGGGCAGGCGCGGCAGCGACACGGCTGCGACGCAGTTCGGCGATGTCAGCCCGGCGGTCGAGCCCGATGGCATCCGGCTCGTCTGGCTCGACCTCAACCGCGTCTTTGCCAGCCAGCAGATGCCGGTGGTTCTGGGGCGCAGCCCGCAGGCCACCTTCTGCGTCGACGACTCGCGTGTGTCTCGTTCGCACACCCGGCTCGATTGGCACGGCGGCAGCTTCCAGCTCAGCGACCTCAGCTACAACGGCACCTATGTGCGCTTCGGCGACGGCGAGATCGTGAGCCTGCGCCGAGGCAGTTGCCTGCTGCA
>CAVWNT010000013.1:0-6164 GCA_963756415.1 uncultured beta proteobacterium | reverse complement strand
CTTCGAAGGCGATCCGGCCGACCACGCCGTGGGATTCGAACTGCGCGATGCGGCAGCGCTGGACGCCGCGGCGGGCGCGCTCAGCGATGCCGGCTTCGCCGTGCAGCGCGGCAGCGCCGACGCCTGCGAGCAGCGCGCGGTGCGCGAGTTCGTGCACTTCCGTGACCCGACCGGCAACGCCATCGAGCTGCTGGTGCGCCCGGCGCACAGCGGGCGGCGCCATTTCCCGTCGCGGGACGCCGGCATCACCGGCTTCAGCCACATCGGCCTGTGCAGCAGCGACGCGCCGCGCGACGAGGCCTTCTGGACCGGCCAGCTCGGTGCGCGGGTCAGCGATCGCATCGGCGATGCGGCGCTGCTGCGCATCGACGAGGTGCACCACAAGATCGCACTGTTCCCGACCACGCATGCCGGGGTGCAGCATGTCAACCACCAGGTGGCGAGCATCGACGACGTGATGCGTGCGTGGTACTTCCTCAAATCGCGCGATGTGCGCATCGTCTTCGGCCCCGGCCGGCACCCGACCTCGGGCGCGGTGTTCCTGTATTTCGAGGGGCCCGACGGCATGGTCTTCGAGTACTCCAGCGGCGTGCGCCGCATCGCACCGGAAGACGAAGCCAGCTACCAGCCGCGGCAGTTTCCGCGCGCCAACCCATCGTTCTGCATGTGGGGCTCGGTGCCCGACATCGCCGAGTTCAGGGTGCCGGCATGAACACGTCGTTGCGCTACGGCGCGCCGTTCAATTTCCAGCGCTGGCTCGACGACAACGCCCAGCTGCTGAAGCCGCCGGTGGGCAACCGGCAGATCTGGGCCGATGCCGATTTCATGGTCACCGTGGTCGGCGGGCCGAACGCGCGCAGCGACTTCCACGACGACCCGATGGAAGAGTTCTTCCACCAGTTCAAGGGCAACGCTCATCTGCTGATCTTCGACCGCGGGCGCTACGAGCGCATCGAGCTGAAGGAGGGCGACATCTTCCTGATGCCGCCGCACCTGCTGCATTCGCCGCAGCGGCCCGAAGCCGACAGCCGTTGTCTGGTGGTCGAGCGGCAGCGGCCGCCCGGCCTGACCGATGCGTTCCAATGGCACTGTGCCAACTGCGGCGACGTGGTGACGCGCATCGAGGTGCAACTGGCCGACATCGTCGCCGACCTGCCGGAGACCTACGCCCGCTTCTACGCGTCCGGCGAGGCCGAACGCACCTGCAGGCGCTGCGGCGCGCTGCACCCGGGGCGCGACCACGCGGCGTGGCACCGTGCGCTGCGCGAATCAGGCCAACTCGAAGACAAGGATCCCGCCCGATGATCGACATGCATGCCCACTGCTTCCCGCGCATCGGCCGCGACGAGGCCTTTGCCGTCGATGCCGAACGTGCGCCCTGGCTGCAGGTGGATGGCGGTGGCGATCGCGGCCACATCATGCTGGCCGACCGCAGATTCCGTCCGGTGCTGCCGTCGCTGTGGGACCCGGCGGTGCGTGTCGCCGAGCTCGATGCGCAGGGGGTTGCGGTGCAGGTGGTGTGCGCCACGCCGGTGATGTTCGGCTACGCCTGGTCGGCCGACAAGGCGGCGGCGTGGGCCACGCGCATGAACGCACATGTGCTCGACTACTGCAACAGTGCGCCGACGCGATTGAAGGCGCTGGCGCAGGTGCCGCTGCAGTCGCTCGAGCTGGCCTGCGCCGAAGCCAGCCGCGCGATGCGCTCGGGCTGCATCGGCGTGCAGATCGGCAACCATGTCGGCGAGCGCGACCTCGACGACGAATCGCTGGTGCAGTTCCTGATCCATTGTGCGAACGAAGGCATCCCGGTGCTGGTGCATCCGTGGGACATGATGGGCGCGGGGCGCATGAAGCAGTGGATGCTGCCGTGGCTGGTGGCGATGCCGGCCGAAACGCAGCTGGGCATGCTGTCGCTGATCCTGTCGGGCGCGCTGGAACGCATCCCGCCGTCGCTGAAGATCTGCTTCGCGCACGGCGGCGGCAGCTTCGCCTGGCTGCTGGGCCGCGCCGACAACGCCTGGAAGCACCGCGACATCATCCGCAAGGATTGCCCGCAGCCACCGTCGTCGTACGCCCACCGCTTCCACGTCGACACCGCGGTGTTCGACCCTGCGGCGCTGCAGATGCTGGTCGACAAGATGGGCGTCGACCGCGTCATGCTCGGCTCGGATGCGCCGTTCCCACTGGGCGAACAGCAGATCGGCAGCCTGGTGCGCGGGGCGGAGTTCCTCGACGCGGACCAGAAGCAGCTGCTGCTGCGTGGCAACGCGCAGGCCTTCTTCGCGATCTGATGCGGTTGGCTCCGCTCACTTCAAACGACGAACAGCCGCACCAGCAACTCGCGCAGCCACTGGTTGGCCGCGTCGCGGTGCACACGCTGATGCCACAACAGGTTGACTTCGAAGCTGGGCAGCGGCACCGGCAACTCGCGCCGCGCCAGCTTCAGCGGCGCCAGGGTGCGTTCGGCCAACACCTCGGGCACCACGGCGATCAGATCGGATTCGGCGACGATGAAGGGCAGCGCGACGAAGTGCGGCACGCTCAGGGCCAGCGTGCGCGGCAACCCGGCGCGGCGCAGCAGCTGATCGACGCGCTGGTGGCCGGTGCCCTCCGCGCGCGGGTGCACATGGCGCGCGGCGAGGAAGCGCGCCTTGCTCAAGGTGCCACGCGCCAGCGGGTTGTGCTGCGCCATCAGGCACACGTAGCGCTGTGAAAACAGTCTGCGCTGGTGAAAGCCGGCGCGCAGATCGGGCAGCCAGCCGACCGCCAGATCGACCTGTCCGCCGGCCATCTCCGCGCGCAGGTCGATCGCCGAATCGCGCACCGTCGACAGCACCACCGCCGGCGCGGCGTGCTGCACCGCCTGCTGCAGGCGCGGCAGGAAATGGATCTCGCCGATGTCGGTCATCGCCACGCGAAAGGCGCGAGCGCTGCGCTCGGCGGCGAAGGGCGCGCGCTCGGTCAGCGCGTTGTCGATGGCCGCCAGCGCTTCGCCGATCGCCGGCGCAATGGCCTGGGCATAGGCGGTGGCCTGCATGCCGCCGGGCACCCGCGTGAACAGCTCGTCGCCGGTGGCACGGCGCAGCCGCGCCAGCGCATTGCTCACTGCCGGCGGTGACAGGTTCAGCCGCGCGGCGGCGGCCACCACCTTGTGTTCGTTGCTCAACGCGTCGAAGACGCGCAGCAGGTTCAGGTCGAGCTGGCTCGGGTCGAGTTTCATGATTCATGGCGTGAAGCATCAGATTGGGCCACACCCCGCTTTCGCTGAGCATCGGACTTTCCGAGAATGCGGTGCATGACCGTTGCCGACCGCCCCGCCGAACGCCAGGCCCTGTACGAGCAGATGCGCCCGCTCGGCCTGACGCCGCTGTGGGAGGTGCTGCATGCGCTGGTGCCGCCGCAGCCGTCGGTGCGCACACGTTGCGCGCACTGGCGCTGGCGAGGACGTGAAGCCGTTCCTCGATGCCGCCGGCCGCGTCATCAGCGCTGAAGAGGCGGTGCGCCGCGTGCTGATCCTGGAGAACCCCGGCTGGCCGGGTGCCTCGCGCATCACCAGCAGCCTGTATGCCGGGCTGCAGCTGATCCTGCCCGGCGAGGTGGCGCCCAGCCACCGCCATGCGCAGTCGGCGCTGCGCTTCGTGGTCAGCGGGCAGGGCGCGTTCACCGCCGTGGATGGCGAGCGCGCCACCATGTCGCCGGGCGACTTCATCATCACGCCGGCCTGGGCCTGGCACGACCACGGCAACGACGGCGACGAGCCGGTGGTCTGGCTCGACGGCCTGGACATCCCCACCGTCGCCTTCTTCGAAGCCGGCTTCGCCGAAAACGACACGCGCAGGAGCCAGTCGGTGCAGCGCGCCGAAGGTTCTAGCCTGGCGCGCTACGGCAGCGGCCTGCTGCCGCTGGACGACGCGCGGCCCTACGGCGCCACCAGCCCGGTGTTCTGCGTGCCCTATGCACGCAGCCGCGCGGCGCTGGCGCAGCTGGCCGAGGATGCGCCGGCCGATGCGCACTTCGGCACCGCGCTGCGCTACACCAATCCGCAGACCGGCGGGCCGCCGATGCCGACCATCGGCGCGTGGCTGCAGATGCTGGCGGCGGGCTCATCGACGCAGCCGTGGCGCAGCACCGCGGGCACGGTGTATTCGGTGGTCGAAGGGCACGCGGTCGCCACGCTGCAGCGCGACGATGCGGTGCAGCGCTTCGAGCTGTCACCGAAGGACCACTTTGTGCTGCCGCCGTGGCACACGTTGCGCCTGCAGGCCGACGATGCCTGCGTGCTTTTCGCCTACGACGACTCGCCGCTGCAGCGCGCGGCGGGGCTGTACCGGCAGGAGCGGCTGTGAACGCGCCGGTGATCCCGATAGAGCTGGAACGACCGGCCGCGCCGCGCTGGGGCGATCAGCCGACCAGTCGCGCGCCCGGGTGGATCTACACCGACGAGGCGCTGTACCGCGAGGAGCTCGAACGCTTCTTCTACCGCGGCCACTGGTGTTACGTCGGCCTCGAATGCGAGGTGCCGAACAAGGGCGACTTCAAGCGCACCGCGATCGGCGAACGCAGCGTGATCATGGTGCGCGACGAAGGCGACGCGATCCACGTCGTCGAGAACCGCTGCGCGCACCGCGGCGTGGCCTTCTGCCGCGAGCGCCACGGCACGGTGCGCAACTTCAGCTGCCCGTATCACCTGTGGACCTACAAGCTCAACGGCGACCTGAAGAGCCTGCCGTTCCGCCAGGGCGTGCGCCAGGACGGCGCCGTCAACGGCGGCATGCCGGCGGATTTCGACATGGCGCAGCACGGCCTGAACAAGCTGCGTGTGGCACGGCGCGGTGGCGCGGTGTTCGCCACCTTCGATGCCGAAGCACCCGCCTTCGAGGACTTCGTCGGCCCGGAAGTGCTCGCCTATGTCGACCGCGTCTTCAGCCCCGAGCGGCCGCTGAAGGTGCTGGGCGTCAACCGCCAGCGCATCCCGGCCAACTGGAAGCTGATGCAGGAGAACATCAAGGACCCGTACCACCCGGGGCTGCTGCACACCTGGTTCGTCACCTTCGGCCTGTGGCGCGCCGACCAGCGCAGCAAGATGGTGCTCGATGCGCGCGGCCGCCACGCGGCGATGGCGTCGAGCCGCAACGAAGCCGCGGCGGCGGCGACCGCCGGCGTGACGCAGGGTGTGGCGTCGTTTCGCGCCGGCATGCAACTGCACGACGACCGGCTGCTCGATGTCGTGCCCGAAGCGTGGTGGGGCGGCCCGACGGTGGTGATGACGACGCTGTTTCCGAGCCTGATCATCCAGCAGCAGGTGAACTCGCTGTCGACGCGGCAGATCCTGCCCACCGGCCCGGGCGAGTTCGACTTCGTCTGGACCCACTTCGGTTTTGCCGACGACAACGACGAGATGACGCGCCGGCGGCTGCGCCAGGCCAACCTGTTCGGCCCGGCGGGTTTTGTCTCGGCCGACGACGGCGAGGTCATCGCGATGGTGCAGCAGGCTTTTTCCGCGCAGAGCAACGCGCGCACGGTCAGCGAACTCGACGGGCGGGATGTCAAGGCCACCGGCCACATGGTCACCGAAACGCTGATCCGCGGCATGCACGCCTACTGGCGCGAGGTGATGGGGCAGTGAGTTCGCGATGAGCGCGCCGCCCTGCACCACCGATGAATGGCTGGCCATCGCCACGCTGTATGGCGATGTCGCCGCCGCGCTCGACGCGCGCGATCTCGACCGCTGGCCGCTGTTCTTCACCGAAGACTGCGTCTACAAGCTGCAATCGCGCGAGAACTTCGACCGCGGCTGGCCGCTGGCGACGCTCGCCTTCGAAAGCCGCGGCATGCTGCAGGACCGCGTCTATGCGGCCAAGGACACGCTGTTCCACGACCCCTACCACCAGCGCCACATCGTCGGTTTGCCGCGGGTGCTGCAACGCACCGATTCCGGCTGGCGCTGCGAGGCCAGCCTGCTGGTGCTGCGCACGCGGCGCGACTGCCTGCCCGAGACCCTGTTCGTCGGGCGCACGATCGATCACATCGTCGGCACGCCCGAGGGGCTGCGGCTGGCCGAGCGGCTGTGCATCTTCGACAACGACCTGTTGCCCAATTCGGTGGTCGATCCGATCTGATTTAAACCGTGGGCGTGGCCAGTGCGTGGCCGGTGTAGCCTGCCG
>CAVWNT010000012.1:0-10829 GCA_963756415.1 uncultured beta proteobacterium | reverse complement strand
AGAGGCACCCCGTTGCAGCAGCGTTTGCAGTTCGGTGCGGCCCAGGCCCGCCAGGCCGAGTGCGTCGAAGGTGCGCGCGCCGCGGCGCAAGTCGCGCCCCAGCACCGCGCCGGCCAGGGCCAGCAGGCCGTGCGCCACCGGCGCGTCGACCTGCGCATAGCGCGCCACCGAGGCGAGGAAGGCCAGCCCCATCGCGGTGTCTTCGAGCATGTAGCGGTGCGTCAGCAGGTCGATGCTCTCGCGCCAGTCGCCGGAATCGGTGAGCTTCTTGTGCGCGTCACCGTACATCCAGCGGTCGTTGTCGTAGTGGTCGGCCAGCGGGAAATGCGGCGCGCCGTAACCCAGCGCCTCGCGCACCGCGATGCGCTCGTGGTCGAGCGCGGTGGTCACCGCACGCACCGCCGGCTGCGTGCCTTCGTTGTGGATGTCCCAGCGCTCGAAGTGCTGCAGCGGCGCGGCGTTCATCAGGATCAGCGGCGGGTGGATGATCGGCCCGGCATTCATCAGCGCGCCCGACAGCGCGTCGTCGCAGTCTTCGATCACGCCGGGAAAGGCCTTGGAGATGACCGTCAGCGCATGCGCGCCGTCGCGCGCCGGGTACACGCCGGTGGGCAGGTGCAAGGCGCGGATGGTGATGGCCACCTCGGACGGCGCCGTGCTTGCGCGCCAGCCAGGGCAGGGTGCCGGTTTCTGCGTAGCTGACCTGTGCATCGTTGCCCGCAGCGCGCACGATGCGGTCGATCGTGAAGCTGCCGAAGGTGCCCGGCGGCAGGAACACCACCTGGCCGTCGACCAGGTGCGGCGCCATCGCCAGCGCGATGTCGTCCTGCGCCAGCGCCGGCGACGGAATCAGGATCAGCTCGGCACCGCGCAGCGCCGCGCCGATGTCGCCGCTGGCCAGCGCGACCTTCACGTCGCGCGCGCCGCGTTGATCCTTCAGCCGGATGCCGCCGCGCTGCACGTCCTGCAGCGCCGCCGCGTCACGACGCCACAGCCGCACCTCGTGACCGGCGTCGCTCAAGTCCGCGGCGGCCGCGTAGCAGCCATGTCCACCGCCGAGCACTGCAATCTTCATCGTGGGTTCCCGCATCAAAGGGTCAGACTGCCGACGCTGGTGCCGCCGCAGACGTACAGCACCTGGCCGGTGGTGAAGCCCGAACGCTCGTCGATGAAAAAGCGCACCGCGTGTGCCACATCGTCCGGCTGGCCCAGGCGCTTGACCGGGATGCCGGCGGCGATCTGCTCGACCTTCGGGTCGCCGACCGGAATCACGCCGTGGAACATGTCGGTCTGGATCGGCCCCGGCGAGACCACGTTCACCGTGATGCCGAAGGGCGCCAGTTCCAGCGCCCAGGTGCGCGCCATGCCGAGCATGCCGGCCTTGGTGGCGGCGTAGGCGGTGCGCGTGGCCAGGCCGAGCGCGCCGCGCGAGCTCAGCAGCACGATGCGGCCGAAGCCGGCGGCCTTCATCGCCGGCACACACGCCTGCGCCAGCAGCACGGCGGTGGCGAGGTGGATGTTGACCAGCGTGTCCAGATCGTCGAGCTTCACGTCGGCCAGCAGCGCCGGCAGGATGACGCCGGCGTTGTGGATCACCGTGTCGGGCGCGAAGCGGTGCGCCACGTCGTCGGCGGCCTGCGCGGTGGCGACACGGTCGGCCAGGTCGACCTCGACCGGATGCAGGTGCGCGTGGGAGAACGCCGGCGCACGCCGCGCCATCGACACCACCGCCCAGCCCTCGTCGAGCAGCTGGCGGCAGATGGCTTCGCCGATGCCGGCGCTGCCGCCGGTGACCACCGCCATGCGTTGCGACGGCGCGGTCATGACGTTGCCACCAGCGCCAGCACGCGCAACGGGCTGCCGCTGCCCTTCTGGATCTTCAGCGGCGGGCAGATCAGCATGCTGCCGGTGGCCGGCAGCAGGTCGAGGTTGCACAGGCATTGCAGCCCGTAGCGCCCGGCCCCGTGCATGTAGTAGTGGCACGGGTACGGCGGGCGCAGGTGGTAGCCCTGGCCGGCATCGGTGCCGATGGCCTCGCTGCCGAAGCCGAGCACGCCGCGCTGTTCGACCAGGAAGCGCGCCACCTCGGCATCCGGGCCCGGCGTGTGCTGGCCGGTCTCGTCGAAGTTCTGGTACGCCTCCGGGTCGTGGCTGCGCTTGGACCAGTCGGTGCGCATCAGCACCCAGGCGCCGGCCGGGATGCGGCCGTGCGTCTGTTCCCAGGCCAGCACCGCGTCCACCGTCAGCAGATGGTCGGCATCGGCTGCGCTCTGCGCCGAGCAGTCGATCACCACCGCCGGCGCGACGAAGTTTCCGGGCTCGATGGTGTCGACGCTGTTGTGCGGCAGGTCGCGGCCCGAGATCCAGTGGATCGGCGCATCGAAGTGGGTGCCGGTGTGCTCGCCGCAGGAGAAGTTGTTCCAGTACCAGCCGGGCCCGCGCTCGTCGTACTTCGACACCTCCTCGATGCGGAACGGCCAGCACTGGCCGAACTCGGGCGGCAGCGCGATCTGCGGGAAGTCCGGCGTCAGGGTCTGCGTCAGGTCGATGACCTGGATCTGGCCGCCGGCCAGCGCGCCGGCCAGCGCGTTCAGGATCTCGCTCGGTTTCATCACGTGCCGCTCCCCGCCGCCAGTTCACGCTCGAGCACCTTCGGGTTGTCGCGCCAGCGCGCCAGCCACTCCTGCGCCACGTCGCCGGGATAGACATCCTCGATGCCGTCGCGCAGCGCCTTGACGATGGCGCTGGCGAGCGCGGCGGGCGTGACCTTCGGTGGCGGCATCAGCTGGTTCCATTCATCGTCGATCGGGCCGGGGAAGACATTCACCACGCGGATGCCGGCGGGCCGCATCTCGGCACGCAGGCACTGCGCCAGCGAGTACGCCGCCGCCTTCGATGCCGAGTAGGTGCCGTGCGGCGGGAAGTTGCTCAGTGCGTAGATCGACAGCACGTTGACCCAGGCGATGGCGTTGGCCTGGCCGTCCGCGCCGCGGCCCTTGATGGCGGGTGCGAACTCCTGCGCCAGCCGCAGCGCGCCGAAGTAGTTGATGTCCATCTCGGCGCGCGCCACGTCGGTGCCGCGGCGCCCGGCGACGCCGTGCGTGCGGTGAACCTCGGCGTTGTTGATGACGATGTCGACCTTGCCGGCGATGGCCCCGGCCAGTTCGCTCACCGAGCGCTCGTTGCTCAGGTCCAGCGGCACCAGCGTGACCTGCGGCAGCGCGGTGATGCCGTCCAGCCCGGGCAGCTTCTTCCACGGCTCGGCATGGCCGACCCACACCAGCTCGGCGCCGGCTTTCACCAGCGCTTTCACCAGCGCCTGGCCGACCGCCGTCTTGCCGTCGGTGACCAGCACCTTGCGGAACCGCGGGTCGCAGCCCATCTCGCGCAACATCGGGTCGTGTGCCATGTCGGGGGTCTCCTCGGGGGGCGAAGCGATCAGCACCGCCTGGCCGGCACGGTCCAGCCGCGCACCGACCTTGACGCGGGCGGGCGGCGGCGGCACGTCGCCGTGCAGATGCAGCATCAGCGTGGCGCCGGCATCCAGCCGCACCAGGCCCAGCCGCCACGGCAGCCGTTCGCGAAAGAACAGGTCGTTGCTGTGCGCCAGCGTGGTTTCGCTGAGCAGTTCACCGTCGCCGCTTTGCGGCTGTCCACTTCAATGTGGCTGACAGGCACACGCGGCAGGCCTCGCGCGGCGGGTACTGCACCGCACCGCAATCGGCGCACACCTGCAGCTCGAAGCGGCCCTCGGCGGCGGCGGCCGTCATGCCGAGCGCGACGCGGCCGCGGCTGCCGGGTGGCAAGGTCGGCTGGCGCGAGCGCAGCACCGGGTTCTTGCGCTTGGGGCGCATCAGGGGCATGGTCATCTTGTCTGCTCCAAGCGCAACCGCGCGCCAAGGCCGCTGCGGCAGCGCGGCGGCGTCAGCCGCGTTCTCCGGCCCACGCTCGCGGGGCGCCGATCGCTGTGCACCGACGCCACCTCGTGATCACCCGCCAGGCACGTCACCCGCCAGCGTGCCGCGAATGGGGCCTGCGCCCGCGGCTGCCACCACCACACTGCGATGGGCGCACGTTGTGTTCGGGTGCAGACGCCCGGGCGATGAGAGGGCGTGCGGTTCGGGTTCGCGGGCGCAGGCCCCATTCGCGGCACGCTTGTCGACGCGGCGCCTGGCAGGTGTTCACGAGGGAACGCTGGAGCACCCGAGCGGTCGCCCCGCGAGCGTGGGCCGGAGAACGCGAGCCCGGGCCGCGCGCCACGCTGGAACAGGCAGCCGTTCATTGGCTCCGCCCCAGGATCAACGCGCCGGTGCACAGGCAGCGGTCGTAGGTGATCATGCCGAAGCCGCTGACGAGGCCGATCTGCGCATCGGGCACCGCCTTGCCCAGCGGCGCATCGGTCAACTGCCGCACCGCTTCCACCAGCCCCAGGTAGCCGCCGGCAGCGCCGGCCTGGCCCATCGACAACTGGCCGCCGCTGGTGTTGGTGGGCATCGTGCCGCCGCGTCCGAGCGTGTGGTCACGCACGTACTCGGCGCCCTCGCCTGCGCCGCACAGGCCGTGGCCTTCGTACTGCATCATGACGATGACCGGGTAGTCGTCGTAGAACTGCACGAAGTCCAGATCGGCGGGCTTCACGCCGGCCATCGCGTACAACTCGTCGCGATCGACCGACCAGCCGCCGCGCCACATGATCGGGTCGTCGCGATAGGCGTTGTGGCGCTCGGTGGCGGCCAGCACGTTGACGAAGCGCAAACCCAGATCGCGCGCGCGCGCCTCGCTCATCACCAGCACGCCGTCGCCGCCGGCACACGGCATGACGCAATCGAAGAGGTGGATCGGCTCGGCGATGACACGGGCGTTCATGTAGTCGTCGAGCGTCAGCGGCTTCCTGAACATCGCGTGGCCGATGCCCTGTGCGTTGTCGCGCTGCGCCACGCAGATGCGGCCGAAGTCCTCGCGCTGCGCGCCCTGCGTGCGCATCGCATGCGCGGTGATGAACGCGAACATCGAATTCGGCCCGCCCGAGCCGTAGGGCCAGGTGGCATCGCGCGCGAAGGCGCTGAAGCTGCCGAGCATCAGGCGGAACGAATCGACGTGGTTGGTGTCGCCCGAGATGCAGGCGACGACATCGGCGTCGCCGGCCTGCACCGCGCGCGCCGCACGGCGCACCGCGACCACGCCCGAGGCGCCGCCCATCGGCACGTGATCGAGCCAGCGCGGGCTCAGGCCCAGGTGCTGCGTCAGGCCGACCGCGGTGTCGGGGCCGAGCGAGAAGCTGGACACGCACAGGCCGTCGATGTCGTCCTTGGCCAAGCCGGATTGCTTGACCAGCTCGGCCATCACGCGGCCCAGGAACCACGGCGCGCCGTGCGTCGAAAAACGTTCGTACGGCACCGTCACCGGCACCGCCACCGCCACGCCGTCGTAGCCGCGGCGTGTCATGCGCTGCGCTTCTTCATCGCACGCGTGTCGATGCAATGCGGCTGGCCGGGCAGCGATTGCGCCAGCGCCTTCAGCTGCGCGCGTTGCACCTTCTGCGACACCGTCAGCGGCAGCGCGTCGACGAAGGCGACATAGCCGGGCGCCTTGTAGTAGGCCAGCTGCTGCAAGCGCGTGGGCGGTGATCGCGCGAGCGGTGGTTTCGTCGGCGCCGGCGCCGTCGCGCAGCACCACGCAGGCCAGCACCTCGTCGCCGCGCACCGCATCGGGCGCAGCCGCCACGGCCACCGCCTGCACCGCCGGATGCTGCGCGAGCACACTTTCCACCTCCACCGCCGAGATGTTCTCGCCGCTGCGGCGGATGACGTTCTTGCGCCGGTCGATGAAGTACAGGCTGGCCTTCGGCATCGGCGCGCACCAGGTCGCCGGTGTGGAACCAGCCGTCGGCCCAGGCTTCGGCGGTGGCTTCGGCATCCTTCAGGTATTCGCTGAAGAAGCCGCGCTTCGGGTCGGCGCCGGCCGTGCGCACCCACAGTTCGCCGTTCTCGCCGCGTGGCACATCGCGGCCGTCTTCACCGACCAGCCGCCATTCGACTTCCGGCGCCGCGCGCCCGAAACACGATTGGCCGACGTGGCGCGGCTCGTGGTTGGCGATGACCACCGCGCCGGCACCGGTCTCGGTCATCGCCCACGCTTCGAGCAGCGGAAAGCCGAAGCGGCTTTCGAACGCCGCCTGCTGGCGCTTGTCGACACCGGCGCCGAAGCCGAAGCGCACCGCGTGCTCACGATCGGCAAGCGATGGCGCGGCGCCGAGCAGCATCGCCGGCATCACGCCCAGATAGTGCGCCACCGTGGCGCGCGATTCGCGCACCGAGGCCCACCACGACGCCGGGTGGAAGCGGTCGAGTTGCACCAGGCAGCCGCCGGTGGTGATCATCGCCATCGCCGAGTAGGCCATCGCGTTCATGTGCGTCAGCGGCAGCGGCGTGATGAGCCGTTCGCGGCCTTCGTGCAGCGTGCACAGCCCGCCGACGCGCGCATACCACTCGCCGGCGAGCAGGAAGTAGTCGTTGCTCAACACGCAGCCCTTCGGCCGCCCGGTGGTGCCCGAGGTATAGAGCAGCGCACATTCGCTGTCGCGTGTGATCGGCACACCCGCCTGCGGCGCAGCGAACGGCGCACCCGGCACCGTGCCGTCATCGTCGAGGCCCAGCAGCACCGGCGCGCGGCCGGGCGCAGCGGCAGCGTGCAGATCGTCGAGACGATCGTGCAGGCCGATCGCCAGGCACAGCTCGCTGTGCGCCAGCAGATAGGCCAGCTCGGCGGCGCGCAGATCGCTGTTGATCGGCACCACGCTGACGCCCAGCGCATTGAGCGCGAACCAGTGCACGAAGAAGTCGGGCCGGTTGTCGAGCAGCAGGCCGGCGCGGTGGCCGTGGCCGTAACCGGCGGCGGCGTAGCGATCGCGCAGGCTGTGCATGCGCGCCAGCGCGGCGCCGTAGTGCAGCACGCCGGCTGCGATGCCGTAGGCCTGCGCGGTGACCGCCTCGATGCACAGGAACTCGGCATCCGGCTGCTGCTGCGCGCGCTGCGCGAAGGTGTCGAAGACGGTGGGATGCATGCGCTTCAGATGAACAGCTGCACCGACGGCAGCGCCGCATCGCAGTTGAGCAGGTTGACACGCTTGTGCGCGATGCGCAGCGCGCCGTCCTGCACCCGGAAGCGATGCACGGCGTTGCCCACCAGCATCAGCACGTCGTCGCCGCGCGCCTCGCTGTAGTGGAACGCGGTGCGCGTGACGAAGACATTGGCGCCCGCGTCCAGGCTTTCGACATGCGGCGCCTGCAGCACATGCTGGCAGCGGCTGATCGGCTGCTGCGAAAACGCACGCGGGCTCTTCAGCCGCTGCACGCGCAGCTCGCGCAGCAGCTTGTCTTCGTACAGGTGCGAGGTGTGCTCGGCGCCTTCGGGCTGCTCGTGCTGCAGCGGCAGCCAGTAGATGGCGTCGTCGGTGAACAGCGCGTTCCACTCGTCGAAACGGCGCGCATCGAGCAGCCGCGCTTCTTCGTAGATCAGTTCGACCAGGTGCGCCGCGGTGATGTCGGTGGGCTGAAGCATGGCGTTCATACCATCGTCAACGTCATGTATTTCGCCCAGGCGCGGTACTGGTTGCGCATCGAGATCTCGCTGGTGCCGTTGGCGGTGACCTCTTTCTGCCCCACCTCGGCCGGATCGAAATCGCGGTGCAGGCTGACCCAGTCGTTGCCGCTGGCCTGCAGCCCCTGCTGGATGCCCTGGTAGGCATGCAGATCGTCGTGCCCGACGACCGAAAAGGGTGAGTTGATGAGGCGGTTGTAGGTGGCGGTGCGCTCGAGCAGCTGCGCCGGCGCGCCCTTGAGCCGGAAGCTCCAGCTTTCGATGATGGTCTTGTCCACCGCCACCGGCTTGACCACGCGGATGGTCTGGATCGCGCCCTTGATCGTCAGGTTCGGAAAGTACACCGTGTTGTGCCGCACCAGGCCGAGGATGTCGTGCGCGCGCTGCTCGCCGTAGCGCGCGACCATCGCCTCTTCGTAACCCGGCACGCCCGAATACTTCGAGTGGATGCTGAAGTTGACGCCCGAAAAACTGTGCCCGTTGTCGAACACGCGCACGCCCATCTTGTCGAAGAAGTCGTAGTCCGACATGAACGGCGCGAACTGCTCGATGGCCATCGGCTTGGGCGCATCGGTCGGCTGGCCCAGCCACATCTTCACGGCCGTGCCGGCCGACGATTCGTGCACCACCATCGGGTGCATGGTGTCGTTCAGGTTCTCGATGAACATCTTCCAGTTGCACGGGTGCGCATAGCGCAGGCAGCCGCCGGCGATCTCGAGTTCGCCCTCGGGCGAGCGGTCGGCCATGTTGTCGATCGACGCTCAATGAATCGCCGAAGTAGTCCTCGAAGCCTGGGCCGGTGGGGTTGATGCGCGCGAAGATGAAACCGCGGTGCACGCGCACGTTGTCGATCGCGACCAGGCCGCGGCCGCTTTCGCATTCGCGCACCGCCGTGCCTTCGTAGCCCTGCTTGACCGGGAAGTTCAGCAGCGAACCGTCGGTGCGGTAGGTCCAGGCGTGATACGGGCAGCGAAACACCTTGCCGGTGTTGCCGCAGGGCGCCGACACCACGCGCGAGCCCTTGTGCGAGCAGCGGTTCATCAGCACGCGGATGCCGTCTTCGCCTTCGCTGTGGCGCACGACGATCAACGGCCGCGCGCCGATCTCCACCGTCAGGTAGTCGCCGGGCTGGGGCACCTGGCTGGTGTGGCCGACGTAGTTCCAGGTGTTGGCGAAGAAGTGCTCCTGCTCGAGGCGGAAGACTTCTTCGCTCAGGTACAGGTCGCGGTGCACGCGATCGGGCTGCACCAGCGCCAGGATCTTCGCCTTCAGGTCTTCGGTGGGGCCGGTGTAGCGGTCCATGGCCATGCTCCTGTTCCTACACCCCGGCGGCGGCCATCGCCGCGCCCAGGGCCTTGCCGTGTTCGTCCGCCAGCGCCGCGTCGCGCAGGCGCTGCAAGGCGGCCGCCGCGTCGCTGCGGCCCTCGAGTTTGCGCGCAGCCGCCATCAGCTGTTCGAAATTGCGCGTGCCGCGCTCGTGGGTGTCGCTGTAGCCCTTGACGAGTCGCTGGCAGCGGGCGATCTCCAGCGCCAGCCCGGCCGGTGCGGCCTGCAGCTGCGCCAGCCAGGCTTCGATGCGCGCGTTCTCGACCTGGTAGCGCAGGCTGCCGCGCCGCCAGCGGCGCAAGCCGGCCAGCCCGTACAGCAGCAGGTAGCCGCGCAGCGAGCTGGTCTTGACGATGCGCCCGTGCGACGTGAAGCGCTCGACGAAACGGCGCGGCGCCGACGACGCGGCCAGCCAGCGGCCGAGGCCGGCCGGCAGCGTGTCGCAGATTTCCTGCAGCCGCGGGTGCAGGAATTCGTTGATGTCGAGCAGCTGCGCATCGCCCGCCTTGACCTCGGCGCGCACGCGCTCGAAGCGCTTGGCGCGCACCTTCAGATCGGCCACGCGCACGGTGTCCTCGTAGCTCATCCACAGCGCCAGGTGGCGCGCCACCTCGGCGGTCAGCGCGGCATCGCCGCGCTCGGCCACCGGCTGCAGGCGGTCGAGGTACAGCGCGGCGTAGGCGATGTCCTGGTAGTCGATCAGCCGTCGCACGCCTTCGGTGAGCACGGCGCGCGACGTGTCATCGGGGAACTGCCGGCGCAGCCGCTGCAGCAGCGCATCGACGGCTGGGTTGGCGTGGCTGGCGGGCGCCGGCGGCGATCGGCGCGGCGACCGGCGCGCGCCACCGCCACCGGCGCGGCCTGCGCAAGCTGCACGCCCAGCGCGAAGCCGCGCAGGCTGGGCGCCACGCCGACACCGCCGCGTTCGATGGTTGCCTCGAATTCCGCGCGCCCAAACGGCAGCACGCCCGATCCGCACAGCGCGCCGAACAGCACCGCGCTGATGACGCTGCCGCTGCGCTGGCCGGCCTCTTCCATGTCGAAGCGGATGAAGGACCGGGCGGCAGCGATGCAGGCCTGTTCCAGCGCCACCGCGTCGGCGCTGCCGTCGCCCAGCGCCGACTTTTCGGCAATCGAAAACACCCGGTGCGTCGACGCGATCAGCGTGGTGCGATCGGCCGTGACCAGGCCACGCTGCACCGCGCGGCCGGCCTCCATCAACTCGCTGGCGATCAGCACATCGACATCGCCCGGCGTCGGGATCATCGCCAGCACCGGGCTCAGGCCATCGGCTTCGGCCGCGGCGCGGGGAAACAGCTCGAGGTAGTAGATCGTCGCGCCGGTGCGCTGCGCGACGCCGGCCACCGAGGTGCTCTGCGCGATGTGGCCGTGGCGTTCGCCCAGGTCGACGATCCAGTCGGCGAGCACGCCACCGCCTTCGCCGCCCATCGCCAGGATGGCGATCTTGATCGGTTGCACGGCGGCGTTCATCGTCCTGAGAGCGGTGCTCGCGCGCGTCGCCCGCACCAGGGCCCGCAACAACGCGGCGGTGGCGCTGGACAGCTGAAACGAGCAAGGCATGCGCGGTTCCGGTGCCTCAGATGGACACTGCCGCCAGCCGGCGGTCGATGCGGCGCTGCAGCGCGCCGATCACCGTACTGCGCACGCTGCGCGCGCAGCCGGTCCCATCGGCTCGGGTTGCTGATCAGCTCGGCGCCGGTAGAACGACGGGCACAGCACGGCCGCATGCGAGACCTCGCCGCACATGCCGCAGCCCACGCACGAGTCGAGCACCGCGGCCACCGGGTCGGTGCGCAGCGGGTCGGGGTTGGGCTTGACGGTCAGCGACGGGCAGCCCGAGATGCGGATGCAGCTGTGATCGCCGGTGCAGGTGTCGCTGTCCA
>CAVWNT010000011.1:0-35452 GCA_963756415.1 uncultured beta proteobacterium | reverse complement strand
AGACCCACCGAGGCGACGAAGGCGCCGGCCAACGAGCCCATGCCGCCGATGACGATGACGGCGAACACCACCGGCACCGACGGTCAGCGCCATCGACGGCTCGGTGACCGCAGTGCCCCGCCGATCACGCCGGCCAGCGCGGCCAGCGCGGTGCCGCCGCCGAACACCAGCATGAACACGCGCGGCACGTTGTGGCCCAGCGACTCGACCGCGTCGGGGTGCGTCAGCGAGGCCTGGATGACCAGGCCGATGCGCGTGCGCGTGAGCAGCAGCCACACCGAGATCAGCATCAACACCGCCACCGCCATGCCGAAGGCGCGAAATGCGGGAAGGTGGTGCACGCCGTGCCGCCGCTGCCGCAATCGACAGGCTTCTCGCCCCAGCCAGCGACAGCCCGCTGGTGGCAGTCGACGATCGTGAACAGCGAGCCGGACAGCGACGGCGGCGGCACGAAATCCACCGCCTGCCGGCCCCATACCAGTTGCACCAGTTCGAGAATGATGTAGCTCAGCCCGAAGGTGATCAGCAGTTCGGGCACGTGGCCGAACTTGTGCACCTTGCGCAGCGCGTAGCGCTCGAACAGCGCGCCGAGCGCGCCGACGATCAGCGGCGCCAGCAGCAGCGCCGGCCAGAAGCCGACCACTCGCGTGATCGAGTACGCCACGTAGGCGCCGAGCATGTAGAAGCTGGCATGGGCGAAGTTGAGCACGCCCATCATGCTGAAGATGAGCGTCAGCCCGGAGGCCAGCATGAACAGCAGCAGCCCGACCGACAGGCCGTTCAGCAGCGAAATCAGCAGAAGGATGCGTCCATGAGGGCACTGCATCCCGGGTTCAGCCGCCGGCGGCGCGCACGTCGCTGCGGGCCCGGCGGTCTCAGGCGCTGACCAAGTCGCCCATCAGGACTTCTTCATCTGGCACGAGGTCGGCGTGCTGGCCACGTAGGCTGGAATGGCCTTCGACCTCGCCGGAAGTTGAAGCCGGTGTTCTCCACGCTGTAGGGGTGCTTGGCATCGGCCTTGGCCCACTCGGCGATGTACAGCGGCTGCTGCAGCTGGTGGTCGGACTTGCGCATTTCGACTTCGCCGGCAAAGCCCTCGAAGCTCATGCCCTCGAGCACCGCGGCGACCTTGACCGGATCGGTGCTGTTGGCCTTCTTGACGCTGCGCGCAGCATCGCCAGGCCGTTGTAGGTCGCGGCGGTGTACCAGTCGTCGTTGAACTTCTTCTTGAACTCGTCCTGCAGCTTGCTGGCGACGCCGGGCAGGTTGTTGTGCCGTAGCCGACGAGCGCACCTTGCCGGTGGTGCCCGAGGCCAGCGCCGTCGGCGTGCCGCTGACGCCGGCGTAGTAGGTGTAGAAGTTGGCGTTCAGGCCGGCGTCGTTGGCGGCCTTGATCAGCAGCGTCAGGTCGGTGCCCCAGTTGCCGGTGACGACGGTGTCGGCGCCGGCTGGCCTTGATCTTGGCGACGTAGGGCGCGAAGTCCTTGACCTGCGCGATCGGGTGCAGGTCGTCGCCGACGATCTGGATGTCGGGCCGCTTGCGTGCGATGTCTTCCTTGAAGTACTTGGCGACCTGCTGGCCGTACGAGTAGTTCTGGCCGATGATGTAGACCTTCTTGATCTCCGGCTGGTCCTTCATGTAGCTGGTCAGCGCCTCCATCTTCATGTCGTGTCGGCGTCGAAGCGGAAGTGCCAGTAGCTGCACTTCTCGTTGGTCAGTGCCGGGTCGACCGCGGCGTAGTTGAGGTAGATCACCTCCTTGCCCGGGTTGCGCTCGTTGTGCTTCTGCACCGCGTCGAGGATGGCGCGGCGGCACCGCGAGCCGTTGCCCTGGGTGACGTAGCGGATGCCCTGGTCGATGGCCGCCTTCAGCGTGTTCAGGCTCTCCTGCGGCGAGCCCTTGTTGTCGAAGGCCACGATCTCGAACTGCGGCGCCTTCGGATCGAGCTTGTTGAAGTACTCGGCCATGAACTGCCAGCTCTTCAGCTGGTTCTGGCCGACGTTGGCGAACGGGCCCGGACAGCGGGTCCATGAAGGCGATCTTGACGGTCTGGGCCTGCACCGAAAATGCCGGCAACGTGATCGCGGCTGCCAGCGCGGCGGCAGCCGGCAGGCTGCGCAACTTCTTGAGAATTGCCATGGAGCGAACCTCGTCTCTGAATTTTTGGAAGGTTGCACCATAGCGCAAGCGGCGTGCGCCCTCCTCAGGGACTTTCCCCGAAGACCTGTCGCCTGCGCGACGCCGCAAAGGGTGGTTGGCGCCCTCGCGCTTCGGCGCCGCCGATGCCCGCGTGGGGCCATGCCCGCTATGGCTAAACTCGACGCCGTGCCCACCACCGACCTTGCGTCGACGTGCCGCCCCCGCCGCACCAATGCCGAAGGCCCCGTTTCCGATGACCGACGACGCCAAGTCCTATCCCGTGCAGAAGACCGATGCGCAGTGGCGCGAGCAACTCGACCCGATGCAGTACCAGGTGGCACGCCAGGCGGCCACCGAGCGGCCCTTCAGCGGCCGCTACTGGGATCACTTCGAGCCCGGCCGCTACGACTGCATCGGCTGCGGCACGCCGTTGTTCGAGTCGAGCTCCAAATTCGACGCCGGCTGCGGCTGGCCGAGTTACGCCGAACCGATCAACGCCGACGTGGTCGAACGGCATCCGCGACGCCAGCCACGGCATGGTTCGCATCGAGGTGCGGTGTCGCTGCGGCTCGCACCTGGGGCATGTTTTCGACGACGGCCCGGAGCCCACGGCGAGCGTTTCTGCATCAATTCGGCCGCGATAGACTTCGCCCCGCCCAAGTAGGCCCGCCGGCTCGCCGGCGCCCGTCGACGCCGGTTCCGTATCGCATGAAGATCCTCTTCGATTTCCTGCCGATCATCCTGTTCTTCGCCGCACCTTCAAGTACGCTGAAGGCCAGAAGGAGTGGGCGGCTGCCTTCGCCTCGAGCCAGCTCGGATTCCTGGTCTCCGGCGGCGTCGTCGGCCCGGAGGAGGCGCCGGTGCTGCTGGCCACGGTGGTGGTCATCGTCGCCTCGCTGGTGCAGGTGACGTGGCTGAAGTGCGCGGGCAAGAAGGTCGACACGATGCTGTGGGTCAGCCTGGTGCTGGTGGTGGTGCTCGGCGGCGCGACCATCTATTTCCACAGCGAGACCTTCATCAAGTGGAAACCGAGCGTGCTGTACTGGGCATGGGGCTGGCGTTCTGGCTCAGCCCGCTGCTGTTCGGCAAGAACATCCTGCGCATGTTGATGGGTCGAGCAGATGGAACTGCCGGCCAAGATCTGGCACCGGCTGAACTTCGCCTGGGTGGCGTTCTTCGCCGTCATGGGCCTGATCAACCTGTGGGTGGCGTACAGCTTTTCCACCAGCGCGTGGGTCAACTTCAAGCTGTTCGGTGCGCTCGGGCTGATGCTGGCTGTTCACGGTGGCGCAGGGTCTGTACCTGAGCCCGTACCTGAAGGAAGCGGCAGCCGCCCGAGCCGCCCACCGACTCATGAACGCAGGCGTCAGCGCCGAGGCCATCGAAGCGGCAGTGCGATCGGCGCTGCGCCGTCGCGCCTGGAGGTCATCGACGACAGCCACCTGCACGCCGGACACGCCGGTGCCCGCGAAGGCCGCCACTTCACCGTGCGCATCACCAGCGCACGCTTCACCGGTGCCAGCCGGGTCGCCCGGCATCGCCTCGTGTACGATTCCTTGCGCCTGTTGATGCCGGCGGGCATCCACGCCCTGGCCATCGATGCCCGCGCGCCCGATGAAGCCGTGACCGCACCGCGTTCGTCGCACCATCCGCACGCCGCATTTGCGGCAAATTCTTGACAGCTCCGAAAGCCCCACTCCCATGAAGTTGAATTCTGCTGGCGCATCGCGCCACCACGGTCGTGCTGTGCAGCCTGTTGGCGCTGCCTTTGGCGGCCTACAGCCAGAACCTGACCACCGTCAACGGCAAGGCCGTTCCGAAGTCGCGCGTCGATGATCTGCTGAAGCAGGCGGAACGGGCCGGCCAGAAGGTCGCGCCGGAGATGGAAGCACAAGCCAGCGAACAGGTGGTGCTGCGCGAGATCTTCGCCCAGGAAGCCGAGAAAAAGGGCATCGCCGCTTCCAGCGACTATCGCGTGCAGATGGAACTGGCACGCCAGAGCATCCTGATCCGCGAACTGTTCGAGGATTTCAAGAAGAAGAACCCGGTGTCGGACGCCGAGGCCAAGGCCGAATACGACAAGTTCAAGGCGCAGGCCGCCGGCACCGAGTACCGCGCGCGGCACATCCTGGTCGAGAAGGAAGACGAAGCGAAGGCGCTGATCAAGCAGATCAAGGGCGGCGCCAGCTTCGAGGAGCTGGCGAAGAAGAACTCGAAGGATCCGGGATCCGGCGCCAACGGCGGTGATCTCGACTTCGCCAAGGCCGACGCCTATGTGCCCGAGTTCAGCCAGGCATTGGCGAAGTTGAAGAAGGGCGAGATGACCGAGGTGCCGGTGAAGACCCAGTTCGGCTGGCACATCATCAAGCTGGAAGACTCGCGCGAAGCGCAGTTCCCGAGTTTCGAAGACGTCAAACCGCAGATCGCGCAGCGCCTGGAGCAGGTCAAGCTGCAGGCCTATCAGGATTCGCTGCGCAAGGCCGCGAAGACCGACTACAAGTTTCCCGAGTAAGGCCCGACCCTCGCCTGACGCATTGGCGACGCGGCACACCGCGCGCACCGTGCAACACTGGGGCGCCATGGAGAGTTGCATCAGATGAGTGCCGTGCAGCGCAGCGCCGCGGCCATGGCGCGGGCCAACGGCATCGAGCTGTGTCACGATACCTTCGGCGATCGCGGCGCGCCGCCGCTGGTGCTGATCATGGGCCTGGCCGGGCAGATGATCGCCTGGGACGATGAGTTCTGCGCCCAGCTCGCTGCCCGTGGCCTGTACGTGGTGCGCTTCGACAACCGCGACATCGGCCTGTCCACCCGCTTCGATCACGCCGGCCTGCCCGACATCCCGGCCGCGCTGGCCGCGGCGATGCAGGGCCGCAGGTCACCGCGCCCTATCGGCTCGAGCGACATGGCCGACGATGCCGTGGGCCTGCTCGATGCATTGGGCCTCGACAGTGCGCATGTCGTCGGCGCGTCGATGGGCGGCGCCATCGCGCAGACCCTGGCCATCCGTCATCCGGCGCGGCTGCGCTCGCTGACCTCGATCATGGCCACCACCGGCGCGCCCGGCCTGCCGCCGCCGACGCCGCAGGCGATGGCCGTGTTGCTGAGCCCTCCCCGAGCGACCAGGCCGGCTACTTCGACAGCTACGTGAAGACCTGGAAAGTGCTGCGTGCCGGTTCTTTCCCGCTCGACGAGGCGCGCGACCTGGATCGCGCCGGCCAGAACTTCGCGCGCGGCCTGAACCCCGCGGGCGTCGCACGGCAACTCGCCGCCATCCTCGCCTCGGGGAGCCGGCGCGCGGCGCTGGCGGCGGTGACGGTCCCGACCCTGGTGATCCATGGCGATGCCGATCCGCTGGTACCTCCGGCCTGCGGCGTGGACACCGCCGACGCCATCCCCGGGCGCGCGGCTGCTGATGATTGAAAAGCATGGGTCACGCCCTGCCGATTGCGATGTGGCCGCAGATCGTCGAAGCCATCGCCGAACACGCGCTGCATCCGCGGGCGCAACCCCTGACCTGACCCAAGGAGGAACCACAATGAGCGACCCGTCCGCCCCGCCTTCGCGCCGACTGCTGATGCTCGAGATCCGCGCCCTGTGGGAACTGGGCGCATTCTTCACCGCCTACCCGTGGTTGCGGCTCGGCCCGCGGGGTGACGGGCATCCGGTGCTGGTGCTGCCCGGCATGGGAACGAGCGACACATCCACGCAGCCGCTGCGCCGCTTCCTCGATGACCGTGGCTACGCCAGCCACGGCTGGGGGCTCGGCCCGAACCACGGCCCGAGGCCCGGCGTCATCGCCGGCCTGCACGACCGGCTCGGCCAGCTCGCGCAGCAGCACGGACGCAAGGTCAGCCTGATCGGCTGGAGCCTGGGTGGCATCCTGGCGCGCGAACTGGCGCGCGAGGCGCCGCAGCATGTGCGTAGCGTGATCAGCCTGGGCAGCCCCTTCGCCGGTGTGCCGCGCGCCAGCAACGCCTGGCAGATGTACGAGCGCCTCAGTGGCCGCACGGTCGAGGACAAGGACCTGCGCCGGCGCATGCGGCAGCCGCCGCCGGTGCCGTCGACGGCCATCTTCTCGCGCAGCGACGGCATCGTCGCCTGGCAGGGCTGTCTGGAACAGGAAGGCCCGTTGGACCGAGAACATCGAGGTCGAGGGCAGCCATTGCGGGCTGGGCCACAACCCGGTGGCGCTGCACGCGATCGCCGACCGGCTGGCGCAACCCGAAGGCCAATGGCGGCCCTTCGATCGGCGCGGTGTGCGCGCTTTGATCTATCGCGACCCGCGCCGCGGCATGCTGCGGCCAAACGCGACGCCCAGCCCGGCCTGAGTGCGGGCGAGCGCGTGCGCTGCAGGCACGCCGCAGGTTGACAGCCGCGCAACAGCGGTGCACCGTAGAAGCATGGAGGCAGGCATGACAGACAAGCCCTGGATCGGGTCCTATCCAAAGGGTGTGCGATGGGACGCGCCGCTGACGCCAAAGCCGGTGCAGCAACTGCTCGACGACACGGCGGCCAAGTGGCCCGACCGGCCAGCGCTGGAGCTTCATGGGCAAGCGCCTGACCTACAGCGAACTGCAGGATCTGGTCAACCGCGCCGCAAAGGGGCTGCAGCAGCTGGGCGTCGGGCCTGGCGTGCATGTCGGCCTGTACCTGCCGAACACGCCGCACTACTTCATCGCCTTCTTCGCCGTGCTGAAGGCCGGCGGCACGGTGGTCAACTATTCGCCGCTGGACGCGGCAGCGCGTGCTCGAGCACAAGATCGAGGACAGCCGCACCGACGTGCTGTTCACGCTGGACCTGGCAGCGCTGTACCCGCAGATGGCCGGCATGCTGGGCCACACGCGGCTGAAGAAGCTGATCGTCGGCAGCATCGCCGAGATGTCCGCCGCGCCCGACGCGGTGGCGGCGCAGATGAAGGCCGGCAAACTCGCGGTCGACGTGCCGCAGGACGAGCACCACCTGCGCTTCGCGCAACTGCTCGACAACGACGGCCAGCTCGAAGCGCACCCGATCGACGACCTGGGCGAGGCCATCGCCGTGCTGCAGTACACCGGCGGCACCACCGGCCTGCCCAAGGGCGCGATGCTGACGCACGCCAACCTGAGTTGCGCCTGCGCGCAGGCCTGGGAGACGCGTCGACGCCGCGGTGCTCGAGGAAGGCGAGGAGCGTGTGCTCGCGGTGCTGCCGCTGTTCCACATCTACGCGCTGACGGTGAACATGCTGTTCGGCGTGCGCGGCGCGGCGCCGAGATCGTGCTGCACGCGCGCTTCGACGTCGAAGCCGTGCTGCAGCGACCTGACGCACAAGAAGATCACCTGCTTCCCCGGTGTGCCGACGATGTTCACCGCGCTGATCCACCACCCGGGCGTCGAGCAGCTCGACCTGCGCTCGCTGAAGTACTGCGGCTCGGGCGGCGCGCCGCTGCCGCTGCGAAGTGGCGCAGCGTTTCGCCGAGCTCACCGGCTGCAACCTCAGCGAAGGCTGGGGCATGACCGAGACCTCGCCCACCGGCACCTTCACGCCGGTCGGCGGCAAGCGCAAGGCGGGCTCCTGCGGCATGCCGATGCCGGGCGTCACGCTGAAGATGCTCGAGCCTGGACGACCCGACGCAGTACGTGCCGCTGGGCGAGCGCGGCGAGCTGTGCATCCAGGGCCCGAACGTGATGAAGGGCTACTGGAACAAGCCCGACGCCACCGCCGAGGTGACCACCTTCGACGGCTTCATGCGCACCGGCGACGTCGCGCTGCATGGACGACGACGGCTTCGTCTTCATCGTCGACCGCACCAAGGACATGCTGCTGTGCAGTGGCTACAACGTCTACCCGCGCAACCTCGAGGAAGCGATCTACGAGCATCCGGCGGTGGCCGAGGTCTGTGTCATCGGCATCACGGACGAATACCGCGGCCAGTCGCCGAAGGCCTTCGTCAAGCTGAAGGACGATGCCGCGGCGTTCACGCTGGGTGAACTGCAGGCCTTCCTGAAGGACAAGCTCGGCAAGCACGAGATGGTGCAGGCGCTGGACATCCGCGCC
The DNA here is from genome assembly GCA_963756415.1 of uncultured beta proteobacterium. Lineage (GTDB taxonomy): Bacteria > Pseudomonadota > Gammaproteobacteria > Burkholderiales > Burkholderiaceae_C > Rubrivivax. The sequence continues at coordinate 27,274 of CAVWNT010000011.1, read as the reverse complement.
GAACTGCCGAAGACCGCCGGTCGGCAAGCTGTCGAAGAAGGAGCTGTACGAGGAAGAGGCGAAGAAGGCGCAAGCCTCCTGAACGCGCGCGACCCCCACTCCACAAAGGCACCCCCATGCACCACCTCAGCGCCGTCGATGCGTCGTTCCTTCATCTCGAAACAGCGGAAACGCCGATGCATGTCGGCAGTCTGATGCTGTTCGAGCTGCCCGCGGGCTACCAGGGCGACTTCTACGACGATGTGAAGGAACTGGTCGGCCAACCGCATGCACCTGGCCAGCATCTTTCACCGCAAGCTGGCGCAGATGCCTTTCGAGCTGGCCGAGCCGGTGTGGATCGAAGACGACGACATCGATCTCGACTACCACGTGCGCGGCGCCACCTTGCGCAAGCCCGGCTCGATGGAGCAGCTCGAAGCGCTGATCGCACGGCTGCATTCGACCTTGCTCGACCGCAGCCGGCCGCTGTGGGAGGTGTACGTGATCGACGGCCTGGCCAGCGGCCAGATCGCCTACTACACCAAGGCGCACCACAGCGGCATCGACGGCAAGGCCGGCGTCGAGATGGCCAAGGCCTTCTACGACCTGACGCCCGAGGTGCGGCAGGTGCGGGCACCGAAGGCCAAGCGCGGCGTCAAGCCCTACCAGCTGGGCATTGCCGAGTTGCTGCGCGCGGCGGTGTCGAATGCGGCCTCGCAGTACGTGCGGGTGGGCAGGATGGTGCCCACCGGGGTGAAGGCGCTGAACACGGTGCGCAAGATCCTCAGCGCGCGCAAGCAGGAAAAGGGCGAGCGCAGCCTGAACCTGGGGCTGGCGCCGAAGACGCCGTTCAATGTCTCGATCACCAACCAGCGCTCGTTCGCGACGATGTCGCTGCCGCTGGACGAGGTCAAGGCGCTCGGCAAGCGCGCCGGCGGCACCGTCAACACGGTGGTGATGGCGATGTGCGCCGGTGCGCTGCGCCGCTACCTGTCGGAACGCCGGCAGTTGCCGGCCAAGCCGCTGGTGGCGATGGTGCCGGTGAGCCTGCGTGCCGCCGACGACGATTCGATGAACAACCAGGTCTCGGCGATCCGCGTCGACCTGGCCACCGAGCTGGCCGATCCGGCCGCGCGCTTCAGGGCCATCCACGCCTCCAGCGAGGCGGCCAAGGGCGTGGTCAGCGCGCTGAAGCCGGTGCTCGGCGCCGACACGCCGATCATCGGCTCACCGTGGCTGATGACCGGTCTGGCGTCGCTGTACGGCCGCTCGAACCTGGCCTCGCGCATGTCGCCGATGGCCAACGCCACCATCTCCAATGTGCCGGGTCTGCCGGTGACGCTGTACATGGCCGGCGCGAAGATGGTCAACTACTTTCCGGTCTCGATCCCGTACCACGGCGCGGCCCTGAACATCACGGTGCAGAGCTACGCCGGCAAGATGGAGTTCGGCATCACCGTGTGCCGCCGCGTGATGACGCAGGCCGAGGCGCATGAACTGATCGAGCACCTGCGCGCAGCGCTGCACGAGATCGAGTTGCTGGCACCGGCGCAGCCTGCCGCCATCGCGGCACCGGCACCGGCACCGACACCGGCCGTTGCCAAACGTCCGGCGCCACCACGCAAGCGCGCGGCCAAGAAGGCGGTCGGGGCGGGCAAGGCGGCAGCGCCGCGCAGCGCCAGCACCACGAAGCCGCGCACCGGCCGCGCGGCCAGCCGCGCAGCTGCATAGCGGGCCGGCACAGGCACTGCGCGGTCGAGAGCGCCGAGCCGCAGGCGCCTCAGCTGTCGAGCCCGCCGTCGACCAGGCGCCCGGCTTCGATGCGCAGCTGTCGTTCGCAGCGCGCCGCAATCGCGCTGTCGTGCGTGACCAGCACCAGCGTCGTGCCGGCTTCGCGATTCATCTCGAACATCAGTTCCATCACGGTGTGGCCGGTGGCGAAATCGAGGCTGCCGGTGGGCTCGTCCGCCAGCAGCACCGCCGGCTCGACGACGAAGGCCCGCGCCAGCGCCACCCGCTGCTGCTCGCCGCCCGACAGCACCTTCGGGTAGTGGCCGAGACGGCTCGCCAGCCCGACCCGCCCGAGCATCTCGGTGGCCCGTCTGCGCGCGTCGTGGCGGCCCAGCAGTTCCAGCGGCAGCATCACGTTTTCCAGCGCGTTGAGGTTGGCCAGCAACTGGAAGCTCTGGAAGACGAAGCCGAGCTGGCGGGCCCGCAGTTCGGCGCGGGCATCCTCGTCGAGTTCGAACAGGGCCTGGCCGGCGAGCAGCACTTGACCGTGCGTCGGCACGTCGAGGCCGGCCACGATCGACAGCAAGGTGCTCTTGCCCGAACCGGAAGCGCCGACGATGGCCACCGATTCCCGCGCACCGAGCTGGAAATCGATGTCGTGGAGAATGGTCAGCGTGCCGGTGGCGTCGGCCACCTGCTTGGTGATGTGTTGAACGGCAATGATGGGTTCTGACATGGGGACGTTGGTTTCGCGGGCAGCGCGGCGCGCGTGGCTGGCGCACTTTAGCTTGGCCTGCATCGGCTGGTCCGTGCTGAGGCCATCGGCTGCCGCCGACGCGACGTCGCGCAGGCCGGTGCTGGTGCTCGGCGACAGCCTGTCGGCCGAGTACGGGCTGGCACGGGGCAGCGGCTGGGTGGCCCTGCTGCAACGTCGCCTGGCCGGCGAGCGCAGCGCGCCGCCGGTGGTCAACGCCAGCATCAGCGGCGATACCACCTCGGGCGGGCGCTCGCGGCTGCCGGCGCTGCTCGAGCAGCATCGACCCGCGGTGCTGATCATCGAACTCGGTGGCAACGATGCGCTGCGCGGCCTGCCGCTGGACATGACGCAGGCCAACCTGGCCGCGATGGTGCGCGCGGGCAAGGCGGCTGGTGCACGGGTGCTGGTCGTGGGCATGCAGTTGCCGCCGAACTACGGCTCCAAGTACGCGCGGGATTTCAGCGCCCTGTTCTCCGCTGTCGCACGCGAGCAGAAGGTCGCGCTGGTGCCCTTCTTGCTCAAGGGCGTGGCCGATGGTCCGCAGGCCGAAAGCCTGTTCCAGGCCGATCGCATCCACCCGAATGCCGACGCGCAGGCTCGCATGCTCGACAACGTGTGGCCCGTGCTGCAGCCGCTTCTCAACAGCGCGCCCGGCTGACCGGATCTACGCGCTCGCCCCGCCTAGCGCTCGGCCATCCGGCCCCGCGACTGCGGCGCGCGCATGGTCGGTCGGCCCGCACTGGCATCGTCTGCGTTGCGCGGCTGGGCCGCCGGCGGCACCGCCGTCGGCGGCACGAAGGGGCGGCGGGCTTCGGTGGGGGCGGTGGGGGCAATGGGGGGCGGCGCCGCTGCACGCGGCACGACCACCGGTGGCGGCGGTGCGGCGGGCATCGGCGGCGCTGAAATCGGCGCCGCAGGACGTGGGGTCGCGGCGGGGCTCACAGGCACAGCCGGCACGACCGGCATCGCGCGCGGGCCGGGATTGGGCATTTGTGTCTGCGCCGCAGAAAAGCTGTCGTTGCCGCCCTGACGGCCGCGCTCGTGGCCGGCACCGCGGCCGCGTCCGGTCGCATCAGGACCCGACCGGTTCGTATCAGCGGGAGAAGTGGTGCCGGGCCAGAAGGGCTTCCGATCGCCTGGTGCCGCGCCGGCCCGGTTGTCGCCGGCCGATGGCACCGGCACGGGCAGCGGCGCGCGAGACGGCACCTCGATCGGCTGCACCACCCGCGGCGAGACCTGTTCACGCCCGGTGCGCCGGGACACGTCCGCTGGCGGCCGAGCTTGCTCGTCAAACGGACGCGACCCGCGGTCACGGTACACCCGGTCGCCGGCCGATTGGCCCGGCAGCGTCACCGCACCCGGCACGTAGCGGTTGCCCACGGACGGCGGCTCATCGAACGGGCGGCGGCCGCCGCCCGCCCAGTGACCATGTCCCCTGCCGACATTGACTCGATCGACATAACCGGGACTGGCGCGATAGCCGGGCCGATACGCCTCGCGTGGCGCCAGCGGCACCCAACCCACCCCGGGCACCAGCCGACCACGACCGCGCACCACGGCAGGCGCGGGCGTGCCCCCGACCCAGGCGACCAGCGCCGGGGCGTACACCGGGCGTGCCATCCGCGGCCCCGGCGCCCAGCCCCAGCGGCCGCGCCACCACAGCCAGCGACCGTAGTGAAACGGCGCGAAGCCCCAGGGCGCGTCGTCGACCCAGGTCCAGCCCCACGGGCGCAGCCAGGTCCAGTGACCATGTGCGTACGGCGCCCAGCCCGCGGCGACCACCGTGGGCACCCACAGCGAGCCGTGGTCCGGGTGCTCTTCCCAGCGGCCGTGCTGATCGAGTTCCTCGACGCCGGTCATCTCTGGCGAGACATATCGCGCAGCGACGCTGCGCTGTCCGGCCTCGTCGAGTTGCCGCACCGCGGCAGCAAAGGCATCGTTCAACGGCGGCAGCATGCGGCTGCGCGCGGTGCGTCCTGCGCCGTCGAGCCAGAACTCGGCCCCGTCGCCGGTGTGCAGCGGCAGCAAGAAGTCCTCGTGCTGAAAACTCATGTCGCCGCGCCACACGCTGGCCGCGCTGGTGTCGTCGCGTCGGTCGATGCGATACAAGCCGCCGCGCTGGAAGGCAAAACGACCTTCGCCGGTCAGCACCTTGGTCTCCGCCGCGACCTCGCTTGAGCGCAAATTGAGCGCGAACTGGCCGCGGTGCAGCTGCAGCGTGATGTGCTCGTCGTCCAACTGCAGCGCCTCGAGTTCGGCGCTGGCGCCGAGCAGCATCGACGTCGATCCGATGCTCAATTCGACGCGGCCGTCGGCACCGGTGGACAGCCGGTCAGCCTCGGTGAAGGGCCGGTTGCGCTGCGCCGGCACCCATTCCGACTGCTCGGTTTCGTAGACCCAGACTTCGCCCTGCACGGTGCCGATGCGCCCGACGCGCCCGGGCGGGTCGTCCTGGGCCAGCGCAGGCGAGGCAAGGCAGGCGGCGATGCACAGGAGTGCCATCGCCCAAAGCTGCGACAGGTTGAACGCGCCCGCGCCCACCCGGGCTACCGCCGCATGTGGGCGCGGCCCGACAGCCAGATTGACGAGGTGGGTTTGAACGACTGCGCCCATGGGGTCTCCCGAACACCGGCCGGCTGTCTGAGCAGCCTGCGGCCCTTGCACCACTCAACGCCGCAGCGGCGGGCCGGGCCGACCCGATGAGTGCTTCGAATTGTCAAGCGTCGGTAAAGTTCAAGCGCCAAGGCGCTGAGCCAACGGCAACCAACGCTCAATCGTCGGCGGCGCCTTCGGGAAGATCCGGGAACAGCACGCTGGTGTAGCCCAGCTGCGTCAGGTCGGTCATGCGCGTCGGGTACAGGCGGCCGATCAGGTGGTCGCACTCGTGCTGCACGACGCGGGCGTGGAAGCCCTCGGCCTCGCGCTCGATCGGCTGCCCCTGCGGGTCGACGCCGCTGTAGCGGATGCGCGACCAGCGCGGCACGCGGCCGCGCAAGCCGGGCACCGACAGGCAGCCTTCCCAATCTTCGTCGCGCTCGTCGGACAGCGGCACGATGCGCGGATTGATCAGCACCGTGCGCGGCACCTCCGGCGCCTGCGGATAGCGCGGGTTGTGCTCGAAGCCGAAGATCACCAGCTGCCGATCGACGCCGATCTGCGGTGCCGCCAGGCCGGCGCCATTCGCCGCGTGCATGGTGTCGAACATGTCCTCGATCAGCGCGTGCAGCTCGGCGCTGTCGAAATCGCTCACCGCCGCCGCCACCTTCAGCAAGCGGGCATCGCCCATCTTCAAGATTTCTCGCACGGCCATCGTTCAGTCTTTCGCAAATCGGTCTTGGCCATTATCTCGGGGCCAGAAGCGGCAAGTTCAACCCGGCGGCGATACCAGCGCGAGCATGCCGGCCTCGTCGATCACCGGCACGCCGAGCGTGGTCGCCTTGTCCAGCTTGCTGCCGGCCTCGGCGCCGGCCACGACCCAGTCTGTCTTCTTCGACACCGAGCCGCTGACCTTGGCCCCGGCGGCTTCCAGCAGCGCCTTCGCCTCGTCGCGGCTGAGCGTGGGCAGGCTGCCGGTGAGCACCAGGGTCTTGCCGGCCAGCGGCTTGGGCGTGCGGTCGGCGCTGCCGTCGCCTTCGGGCCACTGGATGCCGGCCGCACGCAGTTGCTCGACCACTTCGCGGTTGTGCGCCTGCTCGAAGAAGGTGCGGATGCTGAGCGCCACCACCGGCCCGACGTCGTTGACTTCCAGCAGTTGTTCGAACGTCGCATCCATCACCCGGTCGATGGCGCCGAAGTGCGCGGCCAGGTCCTTCGCGGTGGCCTCCCCGACATGGCGGATGCCGAGCGCGTAGAGGAAGCGCGGCAGCGTGGTGTGCCGGCTGCGGTCGAGCGCAGCGACCAGATTCGCCGCGCTGCGCTCGGCCATGCGCTCCAGCGCCGCCAGCTTGGCCACGCCGAGGGTGTACAGCTCGGGCAACGTGCGGATCAAGCCGCCATCGACCAGCTGATCGACCAGCTTGTCGCCCAGGCCTTCGATGTCCATCGCGCGCCGGCCGGCGAAGTGCAGCAGCGCCTGCTTGCGCTGCGCGGCGCAGAACAGGCCGCCGCTGCAGCGGTGATCGATGCCGCCTTTTTCGCGCAGCACGGCGCTGCCGCACACCGGACAGTGGCGCGGCATGCGGAAGTTGGGCACAGGGCGCTGGCGCGGCTCGTCGATGCGCCCGACCACCTCAGGAATCACATCGCCGGCACGGCGCACGATGACACGATCGCCGATGCGCACATCCTTGCGGCGCAGCTCGAACAGGTTGTGCAAGGTGGCGTTGCTGACCGTGGTGCCGCCGACGAAGACCGGCTCGAGCTTGGCCACCGGGGTCAGCTTGCCGGTGCGGCCGACCTGCACCTCGATGCCGTTCAGACCGCGTGATCTGTTCCTGCGCCGGGTACTTGTGCGCCACCGCCCAGCGCGGCTCGCGTGTGACGAAGCCCAGGCGCTGCTGCAGCTCGATCGAGTTCACCTTGTAGACGACACCGTCGATGTCGAACGGCAGCTGGTCGCGCTTGGCCGCCATCGCGCGGTGGAAAGCCGCCAGCCCTTCGGCGCCGGCGACCACCGTGCGTTCGCGGCTCACCGGCACGCCGAACGCGGCGATGGCGTCGAGCGTGGCGCTGTGCGTGGCCGGCTGCGGCCAGCCCTCGAAGGCGCCCAGGCCGTAGGCGAAGAAGCTCAGCTTCTTGTCGGCCACGCCGCGCGGGTCGAGCTGGCGTATCGCCCCGGCGGCGGTGTTGCGCGGGTTGATGAACGCCCTGCCGCCCGATGCGCGCTGGCGTTCATTGAGGCTTTCGAAATGATCGCGGCGCATGTAGGCCTCGCCGCGGATCTCGATCAGCGGCGGCAGGGCCTCGACGCGGCCGAACAGGCGCAGCGGGATCTGCGCGATGGTGCGCAGGTTCTGGGTCACGTCTTCACCGGTCTCGCCGTCGCCGCGGGTGCTGCCCTGCACCAGCACGCCGCGCTCGTAGCGCAGGTTGATCGCCACGCCGTCGAACTTCAGCTCGGCCGCGTAGTCGAGCGGCGGCGCGTCGCTGCCCAGCCCGAGTTCACGACGCACCCGCGCATCGAAGGCCAGTGCACCGCCGGCGCTGGTGTCGGTCTCGGTGCGGATCGACAACATCGGCCGCGCATGTTTCACCGGCTGCAGCCCGTCGAGCACCTGTCCGATGACGCGCTGCGTCGGCGAATCGTCGCTGCGCAATTCGGGATGTGCCTCTTCGAGCGCCTGCAGCTGCTGGAACAGGCGGTCGTACTCGGCGTCGGGGATCTCCGGCGCATCGAGCACGTAATAGCGGTGCGCGTGGTGCTGCAACTGCTCGCGCAGCGATCGGGCTTGTTCGGCGCGGGTTGTCATCGGCCGCTAGCATGCCACGGCGTCCCGGCATTCGACGCTGCGCGGGCACAATGCCGCAGCCAGATTTCAACCGTCCTGCGATCGAGAGCTGCATGCGGCACACCACGCTTCAACACCACATCACCCGCCGCGGCTGGCTGGCCGCTCTGGCGCTGTGCGCCTCGCTCACAGCCTGCGCACCGATGGCGCCGGCCAGCGGCGGCGATGCATTGCCCTCGTGGAACGACGGAGCCAACAAGTCGCGCATCGTCGAGTTCGTGCGCGCCGTCGGCACCGAGGGCGGCAAGGACTTCGTGCCCCCTGCCGACCGCATCGCGGTGTTCGACAACGACGGCACGCTGTGGCTGGAGTACCCGCTGTACACCCAGCTGCGCTTCGTCTTCGACCGCATCCGCGAACTGGCGCCACAACATCCCGAGTGGCAGACCCAGGAGCCCTTCAAGTCCGTCATCGCGGGCGATCTGAGGGGCGCGCTGGCCGGCGGGACCGCCGGTCTGTTCGCACTTCTGGGCGCCGCGCAAAGCGGCAGCACGACCTTCGCGTTCGAGAGCGTCGTCAAGCAGTGGATCGAGGCATCGAACGATCCGCGTTTCAAACGGCCCTATACCGAGCTGACCTACCAGCCGATGCAGGAGCTGCTGCGCTACCTGCGCGCCAACGGCTTCAAGACCTACATCGTCTCCGGCGGCACGACCGACTTCATGCGCGCATTTGCAGCGCCGGTGTACGGCATTCCCAGCGAGCAGGTCATCGGTTCGAGGCAGAAGTTCGCCTTCGAGATCAAGGACGGGCAGCCGACGGTGCAGATGATGCCGTCGCTGGAATTCAACGACGACGGACCGGGCAAGCCGATCGCCATCGCCGCCATCATCGGCAAACGGCCGATCGCCGCCTTCGGCAACAGCGACGGCGACTTCCAGATGCTGCAGTGGACAACGGCCGGCAGCGGCGCGCGGCTGGGCATGCTCGTGCACCATGACGACGCGGCACGGGAGTACGCCTATGACCGCGACTCGTCGATCGGCAGACTGGCCGAGGGGCTGGACCGGTACCAGGCGATGGGCTGGGGCCTGATCAGCATGAAGAACGACTGGAAGACGATCTTCCCGCCGAAGAACTGAACCACCAAGGACACCATGGCCCACGACTTCGATCTCATCGTCATCGGTGCCGGCTCCGGCGGCGTGGCCGCCTCGCGCCGCGCCGCCGCGCACGGCGCCAAGGTGGCGATCATCGAGGACAGCCGCGTCGGCGGCACCTGCGTGATCCGCGGCTGCGTGCCGAAGAAGCTGATGATGTACGCGGCGCAGTACGGCGATGCCTTCAAGGAAGCCGCCGGCTACGGCTGGGACGTCGGCGAGCCGCGCTTCGACATGGCGCAATGGGCACGCTCGAAGGCCGCCGAAACCCAGCGCCTCGAACACATCTACCGGCAACTGCTGGCCGGCTCGAAGGTCGAGCTGATCGAGGGCCGCGCGCGACTCGACGGGCCGCACCGCGTGCGCGTCGGGGAGCGCCTGGTCACCGCGCAGCACCTGCTGCTGGCGGTCGGTGGTGCGCCGGTGCGCGACAGCATCCCCGGCATCGAAGGCTGCCCGACCAGCGACGAGTTGCTCGACCTGCAGGCCCTGCCCGAGCGCGCCGCGGTCATCGGCGGCGGCTACATCGCGCTGGAGTTCGCGAGCATCCTCGCGCGCCTGGGTGTGGCGGTGGGGCTGTTCTATCGCGCCAAGCTGCCGCTGCGTGGTTTCGATGAAGACCTGCGCGTGCGCGCCGCCGCCGCGTTGCAGCAAGCCGGCATCGAGTTGCACCCGGGCGCCGCGCCGCATGAAATCCAGCGTGCCGAAGACAACTGGCTGCTGATCGCCGCCGACGAGCGCGTGCGCGAGTATCCGTTCGTGCTCAACGCCACCGGGCGGCGGCCGAACACGCTCGACCTGGGCCTGCAGACCCTGGGCATCGAGGTCGATGACGGCGGCGCGATCCCGATCGATGCGCGGCTGCACACCGCGGCGGAGCAGGTGTATGCCATCGGCGACGTCACCGACAAGATCAATCTCACGCCGGTGGCCATCGCCGAAGGCCGCGCGCTCGCCGATTCGCTGTTCGGTCCGGCACCACGCCAGGTCGACCTGAGCCTGGTGGCGAGCGCGGTGTTCACGCTGCCGCCGGTGGCCAGCATCGGCCCGAGCGAGGCCGATGCACTGGCGGCCGGCCATCGGCTGAAGGTCTACGAGGCCGATTTCCGGCCGATGCGCCAGGCCTTCATCGACGGTGCCGAACGCTGCTACATGAAGCTGCTGGTCGATGCCGCCAGCGACAAGGTGCTGGCCGTGCACATGCTCGGCGCCGATGCACCGGAGATCGTGCAGAGCCTGGCGGTGGCCCTGAGTTGCGGCGCGACCAAGGCGCAGTTCGATCGCACCATCGCCGTGCACCCGACAGCCGCCGAAGAATTCGTGCTGATGCGCGAGGTCTCGCGCACGGCCGGCTGACCTCGCCTTGCGCCCGGCGCGCCTGAGCGCGCGGCCACCTCAGCCGGAGAACAGCCGTCTTGCCGCCGGCGAGCCCGCGGCCAGATCATGGCTGTCCAGCGCGTCGTACAGCTGCGCCAGTTCCTTGCCGATCGAGTCGAAGGCGTGCAGCGTGATCGGCCGGCCGGCATCGTCGATGAGGTCGGCGTCCATGTCCTCGGCCAGCGCATGGGCGATGCGGTGCCAGATCGGAAACGGCTCCATCGACGCCGGCGTCTGCGGCACATCCAGGCTGAGCGTGACCTCGCGCAGCGCCGCGGCCTGCACATCGTCGCCCGGCGAGCGCGGCCTGCGCATCGAAGGCCAGCACCAGCAGCGGCGGTGCGCCGTCTTCGGCCGAAGGCAGCACCATGCGCCCCGACACACCCGCCGGCACCAGGCCGTGGCGCGCGGCACTTTGCTGCACATAGCCCACCGACCACGCCACCGAACGGGCCAGCAGCCGCACCGTCAGCTGCGCATCCAGCGGGCCGGCGAAGCCGTCGAGTTCGCGCGCCCGCGCGACGACGTCGAGCATGTCGGGGAAATCGGGCATTGCGCCGACGCTGTCGGCGAAGGCCTGCAGCTTGTGCACGAACTCCGAATACTCGATCTCGTTGAGCGCGCCGCTGCGGCTGGCCAGCTGCACGCCGGCCTGCAGTTCGCTGTAGCGCTGCCGCGGCGGCGGCGGCTCCCATTCGCCGCTGTCGATGTTCAGCCCTTCGATCAGGAACGGCTTGCTGCCGGCGCGCCGCGACGCGGGCCGGTGTGCCAGCACGGCCTCGCCGCTGAGCGGTTGTTCGAGCGCCATCGGCACGATCGCGTCGACCAGCGCATCGAGGCGCGCGGTCGGCCGTGGCGGCGCGGCGCGCGGTTCGGCGTGCGCATCGGCTTCGGCCTGCACCGGCGTGTCGCCCAGGTCGGGATCGACACGCGGTGCCGGCGCGCTGGGCAGCGGCTGGCGCGGGTGCGCACGCCGCGCGGTCCAGGCGCCGTGCGCCACCAGCGCAGCCAGCACCAGGCCGGCGAGGATGGCCAATGCGACGGTCAAGGTCATGGCTGCACCCGCTCGGCGTTCACGCCGCCTCGGCCAGGCTGACGGCGGCGTCCATGTCCACCGCGACGATGCGCGAGACGCCCTGTTCCTGCATCGTCACGCCGATCAGCTGCTCGGCCATTTCCATCGCGATCTTGTTGTGGCTGATGAACAGGAACTGGGTGCCCTGGCTCATCTCGCTGACCAGCTTGCAATAGCGATCGGTGTTGGCATCGTCCAGCGGCGCATCGACCTCGTCGAGCAGGCAGAACGGCGCCGGGTTGAGCTGGAAGATCGCGAACACCAGCGCGATCGCCGTCAGCGCCTTCTCGCCTCCCGACAGCAGGTGGATGGTGCTGTTCTTCTTGCCCGGCGGCTGCGCCATCACCTGCACCCCGGAATCGAGGATCTCGTCGCCGGTCATCACCAGCTTGGCGCTGCCGCCGCCGAACAGGCTCGGGAACATGCGGCCGAATTGTTCGTTGACCTGGTTGAAGGTCTGGCCCAGCAGATCGCGCGTTTCGAGGTCGATCTTTCGGATCGCGTCCTCGAGCGTGGTCATCGCCTCCTGCAGGTCGGCGTTCTGTGCGTCGAGAAAGGTCTTGCGCTCCTGCCCGGCGGTCAGTTCGTCGAGTGCCGCCAGGTTCACCGCCCCCAGCGAGGCCACCTCGCGGTTGAGCCGCTCGACCTCGCCCTGCAGCCCCCACAGCTTGACACCGCCTTGTTCGATGCCCTCGGCCAGCGCCGGCAGATCGACCTCGGCGGCCGCGAGCTGTTCCAGGTACTGGGCCCCGCCGAGCATCGCCGCCTGTTCGGCCAGCTGCAGCCTGGTCAGCGTCTCGCGCATCGGCTGCAGGCTGTGCTCGATGTGCAGCCGCTGCTCGTCGCCACTGCGCAGCGTGGCGCTGAGCGCGTCGTAGTCGCTGCGCGCCGCACCCAGCGCCTGCTCGCGCTGCAGCCGCAGGGCCACGGCGTCCTGCAGCCCGGCCTGCTCGGCCGCATCGCTCAAGCCGGCCAGTTCGTGTTCGAGCTGTTCGCCGGCGCGCTGGTTGTCGAGCAGCTGCTGCTCGGCGGTGGCCAGCGCGCGCTGCAGTTCGTCGCGGCGCGTGGCCAGCGCGCGCTGCTGGAACTGCGCTTCCTGTGCGCGGCGTTCGAGCGCACGCTGCTGCTCGCGGGCGGCAGACAGCGCCGCTTCGGCGGCGATCACCGCATCGTCGAGATCGCTGTGCCGCTGCTGCGCATCGGCCAGCTCGGCATCGAGGCGCTCGAAACGCGCCTCGGCTTCGCTGCGCCGCGTGTGCAGGGCCGCCAGCGCCGCCTGCACCTCGGTCAACTCGGCGTCGAGCTGCTCGCCGCGCACCTGGCTGGCCTCGGCCTGCTGCGTCAGCCGCAGCAGCTCGACCTGCAACTGGTGCGCACGGGTCTGTGCGTCGGCGGCGGCACGCGCCGCCTGCACCCGCGCCGCGGCGGCCTCGGCATGGGCGGCTTCGGCGCGCACGCTGGCGGCCCGGGCTTCGTCGGCGATGAGTGACTGCGCGCGGTGCTGGCGATCGAGGTTCTCGATCTCCTGCTGCCGCGCCAGCATGCCGGCCTGTTCGGAGTCGGGCGCGTAGAAGCTCACCGCGTGCTGCGACACCGCATGGCCTTCGCGCGACATGATGACCTCGCCGTGCGTGAGCTTGCTGCGCGCGGCCAGGGCATCGTCGAGGCTGGCGGCGGTGTAGACGCCTTCGAGCCAGTCGTTGAGCAGCGCCTGCAGGCCGCCGTCGTTCAGGCGCAGCAGGTCGGACAGCCGCGGCAAGGTGCGATGGCTGTTGTCGATGGCGCCTTCGGGCTGGGCGTAGAACGCCAGCCGCGTCGGCGGCGCATCGGCAGCAAAGGCGCGCACCGTGTCCAGGCGGCTCACCGACAGCGCGTTCAGCCGCTCGCGCAGGGCCGCTTCGAGAGCGGTTTCCCAGCCGGGCTCGATGTGCACCCGCTGCCACAGGCCTTGCAGCGTATCCAGCCCCTGGCGCACCAGCCACGGCTTGAGCTTGCCGCTGCTTTGCACCTTGTCCTGCAGCGCACGCAACGCGTCCAGGCGCGCACCGAGTTCGGACTTGCGCGCCCCTTCCTGGCCAGCGGCTGTGGCCAGCGCGCGGCGCTCGTCATCCAGCTGCTGCACCTTCTCGCCCAGCTGCGCGGCAGCGGCCTCGCCGCTGGACTGCGCCTCGGCGGCCGCCGCGCCGGCGGCACGCAGCGATTCGATGCGCGGCAGGTCGGGTGTGGCCAGGCCCTTGCGCTCACCGCCCAGGCGTTCGTGGCGTTGTTCGAGCTGGCGCGCCTGATCGCCGAGGCTGCGCGATTCGGCCGCCAGCACCTGGATCTGCTGCTGCACCTGCGCCACCTCGCCGCGCTGCTGCTGGCTGGCGCGCCGGGCGCCCGCCAACGCTTCCTCCAGCGCCGGCAGATGCTGCGTCTGCGCGTCGAGTTCGGCCCCCGCTGCCGCCTGCGCGGTGGCGGCGGCCGCGACCGCGTCGGCATTGCCGAGCAGTTCGCGCTGCGCATCGGCCTGCCGCGCCGTCCACTGTTCGCTTTGTGCCTTCAGGTCGCGCAGCCGGCCCTGGGCGCGTTCGCGACCATCGACGACGTAGCGGATGCGTTCTTCGAGGCGGCTGACCTCGAGCGACGCATCGGCCAGTTCGCCCTGGCGCGTGTGCAGCAGGTCGCCGGCCGCGAAGTGCGACTGGCGCTGCGATTCCAATGCCGCCTCGAGCTGGCGCAGCTCGGCAATGCGCGCTTCGAGCGCACTTGCCGCGCCCTGCATCGCCTGGTGCGCGCGCTGCTCCTCGCCGGCGGCATCGCGGTGCTTCAGGAACCACAGCTGGTGCTGCTTCAAGGTCGCCTGCTGCTGCAGCTGCCGGTAGCGCCCGGCCACCTCGGCCTGCGTCTCGAGCTTGAGCAGGTTGGCATTCAGCTCGCGCAGGATGTCTTCGACACGCGTCAGGTTCTCGCGTGTGTCCTTCAGCCGGTTCTCGGTCTCGCGGCGCCGTTCCTTGTACTTCGACACGCCGGCCGCTTCTTCGAGGAACAGGCGCAGTTCCTCGGGCCTCGATTCGATGATGCGGCTGATCGTGCCCTGGCCGATGATCGCGTAGGCGCGCGGGCCCAGGCCGGTGCCGAGGAACACGTCCTGCACGTCGCGGCGGCGCACCGGTCTGGTTGTTGATCGAATAGCTCGAACCGCCGTCGCGGGTCAGCACGCGCTTCACCGCGATCTGCGTGAACTGGTTCCAGGGCCCGCCGGCGCGCGCGTCGTGGTTGTCGAAGACCAGCTCGACACTGGCCCGCCCGGCCGGCTTGCGCTGGCCCGAGCCGTTGAAGATCACGTCCTGCATCGACTCGCCGCGCAGCTCGCTGGCCTTGCTCTCGCCGAGCACCCAGCGCACCGCGTCCATGATGTTCGACTTGCCACAGCCGTTGGGCCCGACGACCCCGATGCGCTGGCCCGGCAACTGGAACGTGGTGGGTTCGGCGAAGGACTTGAAGCCGGAGAGCTTGATCTGGTCTAGGCGCATCGGACAGTGCCGCAGCGGCGCGGGCCACCGCTTGCAAGTGCTTGATTCTCAAGGGAAAAGACACGCAGAACAGGCCGCGCGAGAGGGCCGGATGATAACATCGCGCCCTTCCGTTTCCGGCCTCCTTATGCCTTCCAGAACCGCCCGCCGCGCACCCGCCACGCAGCGCCCCGTGCCCTCGTCGCCGCCATCGGCGCCGAGCAAGCAGCTCGACACCTTCGCCAACCCGGCCGCCCAGCGCGACTACCTGATCGAGTTCGAGCTGCCCGAATTCACCTGCCTGTGCCCGTTGACCGGCCAGCCCGACTTCGCGCACTTTCGCATCCAGATGGTGGCCGACAAGCTGTGCGTCGAGTTGAAGAGCCTGAAGATGTACTTCTGGAGCTACCGCGACGAAGGCGCGTTCCACGAGGCCGTGACCAACACCGTGCTCGACGACATCGTGGCGGCGACGCGGCCCCGCTTCGTGCGCATCACCGCGCGCTGGTACGTGCGCGGCGGCATCTACACCAACGTGATCGCCGAATACCGCCGGAAGGGCTGGAAGCAGGCCCCGGCGGTGACTTTCGCCGATGCCGGCGCCGCCAGCCCGGTGGGCACGGCCAACGGGCTGGCATGAAACCGCTGGCGGCGCTGACGCTGGACACGGCGCGCCTGCACCCGTTCGAGCTGCGCCGGCCGCGCGTGATCAGCCTGATCCGCCCCGGCAACCGGCGCTCGATCGCGCTCGCCGGCGCGCTCGGCGAAACGCTGCATTCGCGCACCGAGTTGCTCGGTGCCGACGTGCTGGTGTCCGAGAAGCTGCGTTGACGCCCGCCCGGCCGGCCTACCAGAAGTTCGCGGTGCAGGTGCAGGCCAGCCGCATCGATGGCCTGGGCGTCTTCGCCGCCGAGGCGGTGGCGCCGCGGCTGAAGATCGGCGAAATCCGCGGTGAATCGATCAGCGTCGAGCAGGCACGCATCCGCGCCACGCGCAGCGAGCGCATCATGATCGTCGAGCTGTCGGCGCGCCGCGCGATCGACTTCTCGAAGTCGGCCGATCCGATGCGCTACACCAACCATTCGTGCCGGCCCAACGCGCGGCTGTGCATTCGCCAGGGGCGCGTGGAGTTCTATGCCGTCGCGCCGATCGCGATCGGCGACGAGATCACCGTGAACTACGGCAGCACGCACCATGCCGGCGCGCTGGCGTGCCGCTGTGGCGCACCCGGCTGTGTCGGCCGGCTCTGATCAGCGCCCTGCCCCGGGATAATCGGGCGATGAATCCGCTGCTCGACAAGTTGCATCCGTACCCCTTCGAGCGGCTGAAGGCGCTCAGCGCCGATGTCGTGCCGTCGCGCGAGCACCGCGCGATCAGCCTGGGCATCGGCGAGCCGCGACATGCCACGCCGAAGCTGATCGAAGAGGCGTTGATCGCGGCCCTGCCCGGCCTGTCGTCGTACCCCGCCACCGCCGGCGAGCCCCGGCTGCGCGAGGCCTGCGCCGCGTGGCTGCAGCGGCGCTATGCGGTCAATGTCGATGCGCACAGCCAGCTGCTGCCGGTGAACGGCTCGCGCGAGGCGCTGTTCGCGCTGGCGCAGACGGTGATCGACCCCACGCGTGCCGGTGCCACCGTGGTCTGCCCGAACCCGTTCTACCAAATCTACGAAGGCGCAGCGCTGCTGGCCGGCGCGCAGACCGCTTTCGCCAACAGCGACCCCGAACTTTCAAAACTCGGCAATTTCGCCGCCGACTGGTCGGCGATCGACGCCGCCACCTGGGCACGCACGCAGCTGCTGTACGTGTGCTCGCCCGGTAACCCGACCGGTGCGGTGATGCCGCTGCAAGAATGGCAGCGGCTGTTCGAGTTGAGCGACCGCCACGGCTTCGTCATCGCCAGCGACGAGTGTTACTCCGAGATCTACTTCGGCGACGATCCGCCATTGGGCTCGTTGCAGGCGGCGCAGGCGCTGGGCCGCGACTTTCACAACCTGGTCGCCTTCACCAGCCTGTCCAAGCGCTCCAACGTGCCCGGACTGCGCTCCGGCTTCGTCGCCGGTGATGCGCGTCTGATGAAAGCCTTCCTGCATTACCGCACCTACCACGGCAGCGCGATGAGCCCGCTGGTGCAGCGCGCCAGCATCGCCGCCTGGAACGACGAGGCGCATGTGCGCGACAACCGGGCGCTGTATCGCACCAAGTTCGCGCAGGTCACGCCCTTGCTGGCCGAGGTGCTGGAGGTGAAGCGGCCCGATGCCGGCTTCTACCTCTGGGCCGGTGTGCCGGTGCGCGGCGCTGACGCAAGCGGCGACGACGTCGCCTTCGCGCTCGATCTGCTGGCTCAATACAATGTCGCAGTGCTGCCGGGCAGCCTGCTGGCGCGTCAAGCCCACGGCCACAACCCCGGCACCGGGCGCATCCGCATGGCGCTGGTCGCACAACCCGACGAGTGCCTGGAAGCCGCCCGACGCATCCACGCCTTCACTTCTTCCTGGCAGGGCCGAGAAAGCACATGACACACAAGCAGCAAGACCTGATCGAGATGGCCTGGGAGGGTCGGGCACAAATCACGGCCGCCTCGGCACCGGAAGTGCGTGCGGCGGTCGAAGAAGTCATCGCCGACCTGAACGCCGGGCGCATCCGCGTCGCCGAGCGGCAGGGCGTGGGCCAGTGGACAGTGAACGAATGGGTGAAAAAAGCGGTGTTGCTGAGCTTCCGCTTGTCCGACAACAAGATGATGCGTGCCGGTGACCTGGGCTTCTTCGACAAGGTGCAGACCAAGTTCGCGCACCTGGACGAAGCCGCCATGCGCGAAACCGGGGTGCGCGTGGTGCCCCCGGCCGTGGCGCGGCGCGGCAGCTTCATCGCCAAGAACGTGGTGCTGATGCCCAGCTACGTCAACATCGGCGCCTACGTCGACGAAGGCACGATGGTCGACACCTGGGCCACAGTGGGTTCGTGCGCGCAGATCGGCAAGAACGTGCACCTCAGTGGCGGTGTCGGCATCGGCGGCGTGCTCGAGCCGCTGCAGGCGGCGCCGACGATCATCGAGGACAACTGCTTCGTCGGTGCCCGCTCCGAAGTGGTCGAAGGCGTCATCGTCGAAGAGAACTCGGTCATCAGCATGGGCGTGTTCATCGGCCAGAGCACCAAGATCTACGACCGCGCCACCGGCGAGGTGCACTACGGCCGCGTGCCGGCGGGCTCGGTCGTGGTCAGCGGCTCGCTGCCGGCGATCGACGGCAGCCACAGCCTGTACTGCGCGGTGATCGTCAAACGCGTGACCGCCTCGACGCGGGCCAAGACCAGCATCAACGAACTGCTTCGGGCCTAGAGGCACGAAGCCAACCAGGATCAAGACATGAGTGCAGGCAACATGGAAAAGGTGCTGCGGCTGATGGCCGACAAGGGCGCCTCGGATATCTACCTGTCGGCCAACACGCGCGATCCTGATCCGCATCAATGGCCAGATCCTGCAACTGTCCGACCAGATCCTGGCGCCGACGCAGATTCGCCAGCTGCTCGGCGAATTGCTGACACCGCGCCAGCTCGAGGAGTACGACGACGCCGGCGAATTGAACCTGGCCGTCAGCCTGGCCGGCATCGGCAGCTTCCGCCTCTCGGCCTTCCGCCAGCGCGGCACCATGGCCGCGGTCATCCGCTGCATCCCGTTCGACATTCCGGCGCTCGATTCGCTCGGCCTGCCGCCGCTGCTGTCGACGCTGGTGCTGGAAAAGCGCGGCCTGATCCTGATGGTCGGCGCCACCGGCACCGGCAAGAGCACGACCCTGGCGGCGATGCTCGAATGGCGCAACCAGCAGGCCACCGGCCACATCCTGACCATCGAAGACCCGATCGAGTTCCTGTTCAGCAACAAGAAGTCGGTCATCAACCAGCGCGAGGTCGGGCGCGACACCGAGTCGCTGCAGATCGCGCTGAAGAACGCGCTGCGCCAGGCGCCCGACTGCATCCTGATCGGCGAGATCCGCGACCGCGAGACGATGACCTCGGCGATCTCGTACGCGCTGTCGGGCCACCTGGTGCTGGCCACGCTGCACGCCAACAACAGCTACCACGCGATGGGGCGCATCCTGTCGTTCTATTCGCCCGAGGCGCGTCCGGCGTTGCTCGTCCGACCTGGCCGCCGGCCTGCGCGCGGTGATCTCGCAGCGCCTGCTGCGCTCGCACGCCGGCGCGCGCGTGGCCGCGGTCGAGGTGCTGCTGAACACCGCGCTGGTGGCCGAGCTGATCGAGCAGGGCGACCTGTCCGGCGTCAAGGAGGCGATGGAGAAGTCGCTGGCCGAAGGCTCGCAGAGCTTCGATGCCGACCTGGCGCGCCTGATCACCGAGGGCGTGGTCTCGCGCGACGAAGGCATGTCGCATGCCGATTCGCCGACCAACCTGCTCTGGCGGCTGCACAACGACACCAGCCCGCAGTCGAAGGTCAGCGCGGCCGCCGAAGAAGACGACGGCGCGATCTTCACCGACATCACGCTCGACGCGATGCCCGAGGAATCGCGCGCCGCGCCGCTCGACTGTCTCGCCGACCCGATGAGTGCGGCGCTGCGTCTGGCCGAAGCGCTGATCGCGCGGCGCAGCGTGACCCCCGACGACGGCGGCTGCCAGGCGCTGATCGCCGCAGCGGCTGGCGGCGCATCGGCTTCGTCTGCGAGCCGATGCCTGCCGGGCCCGACGACGCCCGCGTGCACAACCTGTGGGCGCTGCGCCAGGGCAGCGCGTGCCGGCCCGACGCTGGTCTTCGCCGGCCACACCGACGTGGTGCCGACCGGCCCGCTCGAGCAATGGGCTCAGCGATCCGTTCGTGCCCAGCCACCGCGACGGCCAGCTGTACGGCCGCGGCGCGGCCGACATGAAGACCTCGATCGCGGCGATGGTGGTGGCCTGCGAGGAGTTCGTCGCGCAGCAGCCCGACCATGCCGGCGCGATCGCGCTTCCTGATCACCAGCGACGAAGAAGGCCCGGCCGCTGCACGGCACCGTGCAGGTGGTCGAGCAGCTGCGCCAGCGCGGCCAGCGCCTCGACGCCTGCATCGTCGGCGAACCGACCTCGGTGCAGCGGCTCGGCGACATGGTCAAGAACGGCCGCCGCGGCACGCTGTCGGGCCGCCTGCGCGTCAAGGGCGTGCAGGGCCACATCGCCTACCCGCAGCTGGCCGACAACCCGATCCACCGCGCTGGCGCCGGCGCTGGCCGAACTGGTGGCGATGCGCTGGGACGACGGCAACGAGTTCTTCCCGCCGACCAGCTGGCAGTGTCGAACATCCATGCCGGCACCGGCGCCGGCAACGTCATCCCGGGCGAACTCGAACTGCACTTCAACTTCCGCTTCAGCACCGAATCGACGCCCGACAGCGCTGAAGGCGCGCGTGCACGCGGTGCTCGACCGACACGGCGTCGACTACGACGCTGGACTGGACGCTCGGCGGCGAAACCTTCCTGACGCCGCCGGGCACGCCTGAGCGAGGCGCTGGCCGCCGCCATCGACGCCGAATGCGGGCTGCGAGCCCGAGCTGTCGACCACCGGCGGCACCTCCGACGGCCGCTTCATCGCGCGCATCTGCCCGCAGGTGGTCGAGTTCGGCCCGCTCAACGCCAGCATCCACAAGATCGACGAGTGGGTCGAGGTGGCCAGCATCGAGCCGCTGAAGAACATCTACCGGCGCACGCTGGAGACCCTGTTGCGATGACGCTGATCGAACTGGTCGAGCGCAGCAGCGCCCGCCTCGAGAAGGCGGGCGTTTGTTTTGGGCACGGCACCACCAACGCCTTCGACGAGGCCGCGTGGCTGGTGCTGTGGCGCCTGGGCCTGCCGCTGGACGAGCTCGACGGCGTTGCCGAGCGCCGGTGTCGGCGCAACGAGCGCGCGAGCGTGCGACGCGCTGGTCGAACAGCGCATCGGCACGCGCAAGCCCGCCGCCTACCTGACCGGCGAAGCCTGGCTGCAGGGCGTGCCCTTCGATGTCGATGAGCGCGTGATCGTGCCGCGCTCGCTGATCGCCGAACCGCTGGCCGACGGCACGCTCGACGCCTGGCTGGGCGAGCCGCCGCAGCGCGTGCTCGACCTGTGCACCGGCAACGGCAGCCTGGCGGTGCTGGCCGCGATGGCCTGGCCCGACGTCGCGCGTCGACGCCACCGACCTGTCGCGCCGACGCGCTGGCGGTGGCGCGGCGCAACGTCGAGCGCCACGGCCTGGCCGAGCGCATCACGCTGCTGCAGGGCGACGGCCTGGCGGCGACCGACGGCCGCTACGACCTGATCCTGTGCAACCCGCCCTACGTCAACCGTCGCTCGATGGCCGCGCTGCCGCCGGAATACCGCGCCGAGCCGGCGCTGGCGCTGGACGGCGGCGCCGACGGCATGGACTTCGTCCGCCGGCTGCTGGGCCGCGTGGCGCGGCACCTGAACGCCAATGCCGCGCTGGTGCTCGAGATCGGCCACGAGGCGGCGCACTTCGAGGCCGCCTTCCCGCGCGCTGCAGCCTGCCTGGCTGCCCACCAGCGCCGGCGACGACCAGGTGCTGCTGCTGATGAAGGAGGACTTGTCGTGATCACGCTGCGCGAGCTGACCCTGCGCCGCGGCACCAAGGTGGTGCTGCAAGGCGCCAACCTGACCCTGCACGCCGGCGAGAAGGTCGGCCTGATCGGCCGCAACGGCGCCGGCAAGTCGAGCCTGTTCCTGCTGCTGACCGACCGGCTGCACGCCGACGCCGGCGACGTCGAGATGCCGCCGCGCTGGGTCATCGGCGAGGTCGCGCAGTCGATGCCCGAGACCGACGACGGCGCCACCGACTTCGTGCTGCAGGGCGACCTGCCGCTGCAGCGCGCGCAGGCCGCGCTGCACGCCGCCGAAGCCAGCGGCGACGGCCACGCGATGGCCGACGCCCACCTGGCGCTCGACGAAGCCGGCGCCTTCGACGCGCGCGCGCGCGCGCAGGCGCTGCTGCTCGGCCTGGGCTTTCGCAGTCGACGCAGCTCGACGCGCCGGTGAACAGCTTTTCCGGCGGCTGGCGCATGCGGCTGCAGCTGGCGCGTGCGCTGATGTGCCCGGCCGACCTGCTGCTGCTCGACGAGCCGACCAACCACCTCGACCTCGACGCGCTGGTCTGGCTCGAAGCCTGGCTGAAGCGCTACGAGGGCACGATGATCGTCATCAGCCACGACCGCGAGTTCCTCGACGCGATCACCAGCGTCACCGTGCACCTGGACGAGCGCACGCTGACGCGCTACACCGGCAACTACAGCGCCTTCGAGGAAATGCGCGCCGAACGCCTGGCGCAGGCGCAGGCCGCGTTCGGCCGGCAGCAGGAGCGCATGGCGCACCTGCAGCGTTTCATCGACCGCTTCAAGGCCAAGGCGAGCAAGGCCAAGCAGGCGCAAAGCCGCGTCAAGGCGCTGGCGCGCATGGAGAAGCTGGCGCCGGTGCTGACCGCATCGGACTTCGAGTTCGAGTTCCGCGAGCCGCTGAACCTGCCCAACCCGATGCTCGCCTTCGACGCGCTGGCCTGCGGCTACGGCAAGACCACCGATCGTCGGCGACATCAACCGATCGGTGCTGGCCGGCCAGCGCATCGGCATCCTCGGCGCCAACGGCCAGGGCAAGTCGACCCTGGTCAAGACCATCGCCGCATGCGCTGCCGCCGCTCGGCGGCCAGCATCACCGAAGGCAAGGGGCTGGTCATCGGCTACTTCGCGCAGCAGGAACTCGACGTGCTGCAGCTCGACGACGGGCCGCTGATGCACATGGTGCGGCTGGCGCGCGATGTCGGCCCGGCCGGCGCGCGAGCAGGAGCTGCGCGACTTCCTCGGCCGCTTCCGCTTCACCGGCGAGATGGTGCAGCAGCCGGTCGGCTCGCTGTCGGGCGGCGAGAAGGCGCGGCTGGTGCTGGCGATGCTGGTCTGGCAGCGCCCCAACCTGCTGCTGCTCGACGAGCCGACCAACCACCTCGACCTGACCACGCGCGAGGCGCTGTCGATCGCGCTCAACGAGTTCGAAGGCACGGTGCATGCTGGTCAGCCACGACCGCGCGCTGCTGCGCGAGGTCTGCGACGAGTTCTGGCTGGTCGCGGCGGGCCAGCTGCAGCCTTTCGACGGCGACCTCGACGACTACCAGAAGTGGCTGCTCGAGGTGTCGCGCGCCTCGGCGCAAGGGGCTGCCGGCGCCGGCCTGGCAGGGCACGCCGGCCGCGCAGGAACCGGCGCCGCGCCGGCGCCCGCGGCGAGACGCCGAAGCGGCAGAGTGCGGCGTCGCGCGACGATCGCCGCGCCGACAAACAGCAGCGCGCGCTGCTGGCGCAGCGCACGCGCCCGCTGCGCGTCGAACTGCAGCAGGCCGACGCGCGGCTGGCCCGGCTGGCCGCGGAAAAGGCCGAGGTCGACGCCGCGCTGGCCGACGGCTCGGCACGTCCCGATGCGTTCGCCGAACTGGGCCGGCGCGCGGCGCACATCGCTGCCGAAACGCATCACCTCGAAGAGCGCTGGCTGGCCTTGCACGCCGAACTGGAAGACATCGGCAAGACCGGGTGAGCGGCGCGGCTATCGATGCGCGCGGCCAGACAGCCTCGCCACATCGCTAGAGTGCGCATTCACCACGGCCGCGTTCGGCCGTATCAAATCAAAGGAATTCCATGGCCATCGACAAAGCCCTCTACACCGCCCAGGCCACCTCCACCGGCGGGCGCAGCGGCAGCACCGAATCGTCCGACGGCAAGATCAAGCTGCAGCTGTCGACGCCGAAGGAACTCGGCGGCGACAACGGCCCCGGCACCAACCCCGAGCAACTCTTCGCCGCCGGTTATTCGGCGTGTTTCATCGGCGCGATGAAGGCGGTGGCGGCCAAGCAGAAGATCAAGCTGCCGGCCGAGGTGTCGATCAAGAGCGAGGTCTCGATCGGCCCGATGACCGGCAAGGACGGCGCCTTCGGCATCGCGGTGTCGATGGCCGTCAGCGTGCCGGGCATGGACAAGGCGGACGCCGAAGCGCTGGTGAAGTCCGCGCACGAGGTGTGCCCGTATTCGAACGCCACGCGCGGCAATGTCGACGTGAAGCTCAGCGTCGCCTGAGCGCGCCGCGCCCGCGTCAGCGTGGCGCCGCCATCAGTTCGAGCATCAGTTCGATGCGCGCCTGCACCGGTGTCAGCGCGCCCGCCGAGGGCAGTGCCTCGGCGCCGCCGCCGATGACCGTTCCTTCGGCGCAGCGCGTGCAGCGCCGCACCGCCACCCCCGTCGCCATCGCGCGGCGCAGCGCGGCTTCGAGCGTGGCGTGCACGCTGCCGTTGCCGGTGCCGGCGACGACGATGCCGTGCGCGCCGGCTGGTGCATCAGCGCATCGACGATGCGGCCATCGGCGCCGGCGTGGCTGACGACGATCTCCACCCGCGGCCAGTCCTGCACCGGCCGCTCGATCAGCGCCAGGCCGAGCGCGCTGCCGGCCGGCCAGTCTCGGTAGCGGCGCAGGCGCCCTTCTTCGATGCGGCCCAGCGGCCCGGCATCGCCGGCGCCGAGCGCATCGAGTCGGTAGCTGTGCACCTTGCGCAGCCCCGCTGCGCCGAACACCTGCTGCGCCAGCACCGCCAGCACGCCGCGCGCACCGGCGGTGGCGGCCAGCGCCAGCGCGTCGAGCAGGTTCTGCGGCCCGTCGCTGAGCAGTGCGCTGGCCGGCCGCATGGCCGCGGTCAGCACCACCGGCTTGGCCGGTGCCAGCACGCGGTGCAGGAAGTACGCGGTCTCCTCCAGCGTGTCGGTGCCGTGCGTGATCACCACCGCGCCGACGTCCTCGCGCGCCAGGTGCGCGGCCACACGCCGTGCGAGCTGTTGCCACAGCGCGTGGTCCATGTCCTTGCTGTCGACCTGCGCCAGCTGTTCGGTCTGCACCGCACCGACCGTGCGGCAGCCCGTCGAGCAGCTGCTGCACGCCCAGTTGCGCAGCGCGGTAGCCGACGTTGTCGGCAGCGTCGTCGGCGAGCCCGGCGATGGTGCCGCCGGTGCCCAGGATCACGGTCGTGCGCGGGATGTTTTGCATTTCTGACAACTATCTGTACGAAAATACAGCCACTGGACAAACACCCAGGCCGAGCCGATTCGAAGGCGTCCCGAACAACTTGAATGCGAGGCCCCATGATCGAAAGCCCCAAGCTCACCGACCGCCAGCAGCAGATGCTCGACCTGGTGCAAAGCGCCATCGAACGCACCGGCGCGCCGCCCACCCGCGCCGAGATCGCCGCCGAACTGGGCTTCCGATCGGCCAATGCCGCCGAAGAACACCTGCAGGCGCTGGCGCGCAAGGGCGTCATCGAACTGATCGGCGGCACCTCGCGCGGCATCCGTCTGCAGTCTGACACACTGCGCGCGCTGAACGCCGCGCGCTTCAGCCAGTACGGCAAGCAGTACAGCCTGCCGCTGCCCAGCCTGGCGCAGCTGAACCTGCCGCTGGTCGGCCGCGTGGCGGCCGGCTCGCCGATCCTGGCGCAGGAACACATCGACCAGAGCTACCTGATGGAAGCCAGCCTGTTCGCGCGCCGCCCCGACTACCTGCTGAAGGTGCGCGGCATGAGCATGCGCGACGCCGGCATCATGGATGGCGACCTGCTGGCGGTGCAGAAGTCGAGCGAGGCCAAGAACGGGCAGATCGTCGTCGCGCGGCTCGGCGACGAGGTCACCGTCAAGCGCTTTCGCAAGACCAAGGCCGGCATCGAGCTGATCCCCGAGAACCCGGATTTCCAGACCCTGCTGGTGGCCGGCGACGACGACAGCTTCGTGCTCGAGGGGCTGGCGGTCGGGCTGATCCGCAACACCATGCTGATGTGAGGCGGGCGTGGTCGAGCAGCCCCCGGCCGACACGCTGCGCGCCCCGCGTGCGAAGGGAGCTTTGGCGCTGGCGAAACCGCCGGCGCTAAAGCGGCCCAAGGCCGCCAGCGCGGCCGATTGCCTGACGCTCGAGCAGCTGCCGAACATCGGCCCGGCGCTGGCCGCCGACCTGCGGCTGCTCGGCATCCACCACCCCGACGAGTTGCGTCATCACGATCCCTTCGTGATGTACCAGCGCCTGTGCGCGCTGACCGGCCAGCGGCAGGATCCGTGTGTGCTCGACACCTTCATGGCCGCCACCGACTTCATGCAAGGCGCCGCACCGCGGCCCTGGTGGCACTACACCGCGCAGCGCAAGCGCCAGCACGGCACGCTCTGATCGCGCGAGCGGCCGGCCTGCCGCTTGGCCCCCGCTAGGGCTCCCTCGGTCGCCCTGGTCGCGCCTTACCCGCCTCGCCCTCCTTTGCCCCGCATGACGCGGCACCAGCGCCGCTACACCGCCCTCTGCAGCCCGGCGCACCACGCCTGGCCGGCGCTCGCACAGCACTGAACAAGGGCGGCTTGCGCCCTTTGTTCGACGCTTAACACGCGGGCTGCGGTCGAACAATGCGCTCAAGTTTGTTGCGTTGTGTCCGAAGTCACATCCATGTTGTCTTTCAGCCTGCTTGTTCATCATCCGCTGCCCAAGGCGCCGCCGGATTCGCTGGCGTCGCGTGTCGGCTGGCGCACCGAGGTCTGCCCGCCGTCGCTGCGCACAGCGCCGCGCTCGACCTGGCACCGGCTGTGGTTCTGGTTGATGGCGCCGGGCCCGCTGCAGGCCTCGCCGGGGCCGGACCGGCTGCCGCCGGTGCGCAGCGACTTCATCGACAGCCTGCGTGACCTCGACGTGCCCGAGGCCAAGGGCCTGAGCTACCGCATCGACCAGGCGCGCTCGCTGCGCGACCTGTGGCACCTGCGCACCGAGCTGTACAGCCTGGTGGCACGCTCGCACAGCCAGCACGAGGCCGACAGGCGCGTCGCCCAGCTGAACCGCCACTTCCCCACCCGCGCGCCCCGATCGGGGTTTGCGCCGCTGTTGCCCTGAGCGACACCCGAGCCGATTGCCATGACCGTTTCACTTGCTTACCGCCAGCCGACCCGCAACGCCACGGCGCAGTTCGGCTTGCCCGCCGATCGGCGCGCCCACCTCGCGGCACGCCGCGCCTTCGTGCAGCTGAAGCAGAGTTTCCAGCAGGCCATCGAAGCCGCGCCCGGGCCCCGTGCCGACTGGCTGCGCCAGCGCCTGCGTGGTGCCGAAGAACCGGCCGACCTGTGGCAGCTGCGCGCGGCGGTGTTCGACACGTTGCCTGCGCAGGGCTCGAACCGCCTGCGCGCAGCGCTGCAGCGCGAGATCGACTCGACCTTTCCGCTCAGCGACCTGGACAGCGTCTTCAGCTGTTCCTGAGCGCAGGCCGTCGGCGCTGAGGCGCCGACGCCGCCGCACCGATTCGCG
>CAVWNT010000010.1:0-280176 GCA_963756415.1 uncultured beta proteobacterium | reverse complement strand
CCGCCCCAGCGCCACGACGGCGCCGGCAGCGGCTGGTCGATCGACACGATGGCCGCGCCGATGTCCTTCGGATGCAGGTGCATCGCGCGGATGTCCGGCAGGTCCTTGGCCCAGACGCGGCGCACGCCCAGAGCATCCAGACGGGCGCGTTCTCGTTCGAAGTCATCGGTCTGCAGGATCAGCATGTAGCCGCTGTCGCCGCGGCGCTCGATCAGGCGCCCGGCAGTCGTGCCCTCGCGCGTGGGCACGACGATCTCGATGAACTGGTCGCCGAACACGTAGACCGCGTTGTGCAGCCCGAACTCGGCCACGCCGGCGTCGGCATACGGCGCATCCAGCGCCAGCAGCCGCTGCAGCAGGGCCGAGTTGGCGTCGAGCTCGCGCGCGGCAAAGACGATCTGGCGGATGCGCATCGGGGTCTCCTTCAACGGCCGCTGAACTTCGGCGCGCGCTTGTCGACGAACGCGGCGACACCTTCGCGGTGGTCGTCGGTGCCGCCGGTGCGGCGTTGCGTGAAGCCCTCGCGGTCGAGCAGCTGCTGGTAGCTTTCATTCGCCGCCGCGTGCACGTTTTCCTTCATGTAGCGGTAGGCCACCTGCGGGCCGGCGGCGATGCGCGCGGCAAGCTGCATCACCGCCGGCATCAGCTCGTCGGCGGCCAGCACCCGGTTCAGCAAGCCCAGCTGCAGCGCCTGCGCGGCGCCGACCTTGTCGGACAGCAGCAGCAGCTCCTTCGCGCGTGCCTCGCCGAGCGTGCGCGTCAGCGGCCAGGTGATGCCGAAATCACCGGCGAAGCCGACCTTGGCGAAGGCGGTGGTGAAGCTGGCGCTGTCGGCCGCCAGCCGCAGGTCGCAGGCCAGCGCCAGGCCGAAGCCGGCGCCGGCGCAGGCGCCGTTGACCGCGGCGATGCTGACCTTCGGGCTGTCGTGCAGCAGCGCGGCGAAGCGGTGGATGCGGCGCTGCCGATCGACCTGCTGCTCCAGGCTCATCTGCTGCACGGCACTGCCGCCCATCGCCTTGACGTCGCCGCCGGCGCAGAAGCCCTTGCCGGTGCCGGTGAGCACGATGCAGCCGACGGCCGGGTCGGTGGCACAGCGCTCGAGCGTGTCGATGGCCGCATCGATCATCTGCTCCGACAGCGCGTTCAGGCGCTCGGGCCGGTTCATCCTCAGCACGGCAATGCCGTTGTCGATGTCGACGTGCAGGTGTTTGTCGTCGTCGTTGTTCATGGCAATCTCGGTTGGGGTGGGGTTTCAGCCGCCGGACAGGCCCGACGGCAGGTCATGGATGGCGGCATCGAGGTGGCGCGTGCAGTTCAGCAGCGCCAGCTCATGCGGCGCCTGGGCGTCGAAGATGCTGACGCAGGTGTTGCCCAGGTGCACGCCGTCGAGCCGCTGTGCCGGCAGGCGCAACGATTCGGCGAGCAGGACGCGGATGAACAGGCCGTGGGTGACCACCACCAGATCGCCCGCCAGCGCCTGCTGCCACTGCTGCATCGCCGCGAACGCGGCGGCCACGCGCGCGGCGAACTGTGGCGCCGATTCACCGCCCGGCGGCGCCTCGGTCAGCCGCATCGGATCGAAGCCGAGCGTGTCGTAGGCACGCCCGCGCAGATCGCCGAAGTTGCGTTCCTGCAGCAGCGCACTCGGCTCGATCGGCAGCCCGCTGTGGCGGGCCACGGCCTGCGCCGTCTGCCAGGCCCGTGGCAGGTCGCTGCTGACGATGGCGCCGGGCGCCTGGGCAGCCAGCCGCCGCCCGAGCGCATCGGCCTGCGCCAGCCCCCGCGCGCTCAGCGGCGTGTCGGCCGGCTGGACGATGCGCGCGGCATTGAGTGCGGTTTCACCGTGCCGGACCAGGATGATCGCCATCGTGCGTGCGTGCGTCCGCTACGGCAGGCGCTTCAGCGGCCTTCAGCGCGGCGGCGGCTCACCACCACCTCGGCGCTGAGGCCCAGATACGCCGTGGCCGGGCCGAACCAGCTGCCACTGATCGGCGCGGCATGGGCCGGGTCGCGGGCCACGCCGACGCGGATCAGCTGGTTGCCGCCGAGCAGGTTGTTGGTCGGATCGAAGGGCACCCAGCCGGCGCCCGGAAGATAGACATGCAGCCAGGCGTGGGTGCTGCCGGCGCCCTGGGTGGCGGCTTGCGTGGCCGCCGGCTTGGCCTGCAGGTCGAGTGCGGGGTCGTACAGGTAGCCGGAGACGAAGCGCGTGGCCATGCCCAGGCGCCGCGCGGCTTCCATCATCAGCAGCGCGAAATCGCGGCAGCTGCCGCTGCCCAGCGCGATCGTCTGCAGCGGCGTCTGGGTGCCTTCTTCATCGCGGGAGGCGTAGACGAAGCGGTCGCGGATGAACTGGTTCATCTGCAGCAGCAGCGTGCGTGTGCCGGTGGGCCCGTCGGTGCGCAGGAACTGGCGCGCCCAATGCGTCAGCACGCCCTCGGGGTCGTCGTGATGCGGGCGCATGTAGGGCTCGAGGTCGAAACGCTCTTCCACCGAGTAGGCGAACGGGAACACCTCGGCGCTGGGCGCCAGCGGCAATTCGAGGTTCAGGCTGTGTGCGTGTTCGATGCTGAAGGTGCAGACGATCTTCAGCTCGGCTGGCGGGCTCGATCGGCGACACCAGCGCCACCGAGTTCGAGTGGGTGTCCTGGATCATGCGCACGTTGGACGGCGGGCTGCACTGCAGATCGGTGGCCAGCACGCGCAGGTCGTGGCTGTCGCGCGGACGGAACATCACCCGGTGTTCGCCGAAGCGCACCGGCTCGCTGTAGCGATAGACGGTGGTGTGGGTGATGTCGTAGCGGATCATGCTGCGGGGCCGCCGCGGCTCCAGGCGCTGGCTTCGTCCAGCCGGGCCAGCGTGTCGGGGCCGAGCTCGAGCCGCGCGGCGCCGGCCAGTTCCTCGAACTGGGCCCGCGAGGTGGCACTGGCGATCGGCGCACTGATGCCGGGCTGCGCCATCTGCCAGGCCAGCGCCACCTGCACCGGCGTCGCCTTCAGCTCGCCCGACACCTCGTCGAGGGCCGCCAGGATGCGCATGGCCGCGTTCGTCGAGATACGACTTGACGCCGGCTGCCGCGCGGGCTCTTGCCGAGGTCGGCCTCGGAGCGGTACTTGCCAGTCAGGAAGCCCTTGGCCAGCGCGAAGAAGTTGATGACACCGAGGCCCTCGCGCACGCACAGCGCCTGCAGATCGGCCTCGTACGGGGCGCGGTCGTACAGGTTGTACAGCGGCTGCAGGCATTCGTAGCGCGGCAGGCCGTGCTGGGCGCTGGTCTGCAACGCCAGCGCCAGGCGGCCGGCGCTGAAGTTGGAGGCGCCGATGGCGCGCACCTTGCCCTGCTCGATCAGCTGCGCCGTAAGCCGCCAGCGTCTCTTCCATCGGCGTGTCTGCATCGTCGTCGTGCGACTGGTACAGGTCGATGTGGTCGGTGCCCAGCCGGCGCAGCGAATCTTCGACCGCGGCGCGGATGTACGCCGGCGCGAGCCCCTTGCGCTGCGGGCCCATCTCCTTGCCGACCTTGGTCGCCAGCACGATGCGCCGGCGGTTGCCGGCATCCCGCTTGAGCCACTGGCCGAGGATGGTTTCAGATTCGCCGCCGCTGTGGCCCGGCACCCAGCGGGAATAGACATCGGCGGTGTCGACCAGGTTGAAGCCGGCGCCGACGAAGGCATCCAGCAGGTCGAAGGAGGTCTTGGCGTCGGCCGTCCAGCCGAAGACGTTGCCGCCGAAGGCCAACGGGGCCACCGACAGGCCGCTGCGGCCCAGCTCGCGCTTTTGCATGGGGTTCTTGAAATGGAGCTCGGCACGCCGGGCGATGACCCATGCTAGCCCAAGCGCCGGTGCGACACCGGCGCCCGCCTGCGTTCGCCGCAGGCCGGCGTCGACGGCGAGTCGGGGGCCGCTCAGGCGGCGGCGCGAGAGGGGGAACTGCTCAGCAGCACGCGGTTGCGGCCCATGGCCTTCGCATGCAGCAGCGCTTCGTCGGCGGCGCCCAGCAGTTCGGCCGTGGAGCCGGGCCAGTGCGACGAATCGGCCACGCCGGCCGAGAAGGTGTAACCGCCCGGGGGCTTGTGTTCGTGTCCCTCGACCTGCGCGGCCCAGGCCCGCAGCAGCGACAGCGCCTTGCGCCGCGCCGACGAAGCCAGCGTGCGTGGCATCAGCAGGCAGAACTCCTCGCCGCCGTAGCGGCAGGCGACGTCGCTGCGCCGGCACTGCTGCGACAGCAGTTCGCCGAACTGCGCCAGCAGCGCGTCCCCGGCGGCGTGCCCGAGCGAATCGTTGACCTTCTTGAAGTGATCGAGATCGATGATCACCACCGCCAGCGGTTGCTGGTCGCGCTGCGCCATGGCCAGCATCGACGGCAGCACGTCGTTCATGTGCCGGCGGTTGAACAGCCCGGTGAGGAAATCGCGCGTGGCCTGCTGCTTCAGGGCCTGTTGCAGCGCCTCGACCTCGGCCACCTTGCGCTGCAACTGGCGGTTGGCGGCGACCAGTTCGACGCGCGCGCGCTCGGTGTCGCGGCGGCGCGCATCGGCGGCGCTGAGCTGGTGCTTCAGCCGCAGCAACTCGACCTGCAGCGCAAAGGACTGATAGCGCGCGCTGGAGGCCAGCAGACTGCGCTCGGTGTGCAGCGCCTGCCAGGTGCGCAGCGCCTGCAGCGCCGCCGCGTCCTGGCCCAGGCGTTCGAGCAGCCTGGCCGAGGTGTCGAAATACTGGCAGCGCAGTCGCAGGCTGCTGTCAGCGCCGTCGGCAGCGCCCTGCTGCAGGCGCAGCAGTGCATCGTCGAGCCGGCCGCGCTGCTGCAGCAGTTCGGCGCTGGCGATGGTCAGCGTCATGCGCTCGTCGCTGACCGAGCGCGCCGACAGGGATTGCGTGGCGCGCTCCACCAGTTCGGCGCCGAGCGTCACATCGCCGCCGCGCAGTGCGGCGATCGCCAGATCCTCGAAGTGCGCGTTCATCGGCCCGCGACCGTCGCCGTCGGCGGGCAGCTGCAGCA
The DNA here is from genome assembly GCA_963756415.1 of uncultured beta proteobacterium. Classification (GTDB taxonomy): domain Bacteria; phylum Pseudomonadota; class Gammaproteobacteria; order Burkholderiales; family Burkholderiaceae_C; genus Rubrivivax. The sequence goes on along the minus strand of CAVWNT010000010.1, from coordinate 275,177 downwards.
GCAGGTGCACGTCGTCGAGTGCCTCGCTCGGCCGCCCCAGGCTGGTCAGGCAGAGGACGCGGTTGATGCGCAGCACGCTCGCCACGCGCGGGTTGTGCAACTGCGCGCAGGCAGCCAGGCCCTCGTGCACGTAGCTCAGTGCCTGCTGGTAGTCACCGAGCTGGATCAGCTCGTGGGCCAGGTTGCAGTACAGCACCACGTCCAGCCCGCGGTTGCGCGCGCTGCTGGTCTCGCGCAGCGCCTGGTACATGTAGGCAAAGGCCTGCTGCGAATCGCCGGCCTCGGAGTGGCATCCGGCGATGGTGTTGAGCAGCATGCCGCGCTCCTCGCGCGCCAGCAGCCGCAGCGCTTCGTCGCGCAGCGGCATCACATGCGCGAGCGACTCGCGCACCTTGCCTTCGCGCCACATCGCCCGTGCGATGCCGATCTCGGCGACCAGGAAACCGGCGCGGTCGCCGACCGTGCTGAGGCTGGCCTGGGCGGCGAGCAGCTCGGCGATCGCTTCGGCCGGCGTGGCATACCAGATCAGGTGAAAACCACGCGCCAGCCGTGCCCGGCCGACGGCGGCATCATCGCTGCGCTTGATGGCGCTGGCGAGTGCCTGGTCGGCGATCTCGACACAACGCCGCGATTCACTGTGCAGCAAGCGCCAGGCGCGGCGCGCTTGCCGCAACGCGGTGCTGGTCCTGGTTATGCTGGCCGGCGCGGACATGGTCGATTATTGTCGGCACAAGACACGCGTGCCGGCCCTCGCCCGAAAGGGCGAATGGGCGCAAACGCAACGCCAGCCGTGGCTTCGCTCACCCGCGCGCCCACGACAAGCCCGGTGCGCACAGGGCTTGATCGTTTGCTTCTGTGGCCCGGCTTCAAATCTTCAACCGAAAAGGAAAAAACTGTGTCGATCGGAAACATCATTGCCTTGCCTTCGAGCGGCCGCACCGCCGCCTGGGTGCTGGTCCTCATGGGCGTGCCTTCGCTCGGCGCCGCACAAGGCGCCGAGGGCCCTGAAAAGCTCGACGACCAGTGGCATGGCAGCCTCTCGCTCGGCGCCGCGGCGGCGTCGGGCAACACCTCTTCGGTGACGCTGTCGGCGGCGGCCGACACCAGCAAGGCCAACACCCTCGACAAGATCAGCCTGTCCGCGCTGGTCAACTACGGCCGCTCGGATGCCAGCGGCACGCAGACCACGACGGCCGACCAGGCGTGGGCGCGCGGCCGCTACGACTACAACCTGGGCCCGGTGTGGTTCGCCTTCGGCGGTGTCGAGGCCGAGACGAACAACGTCGCCGGCCTGGAATCACGCTATGGCGTCAACGGCGGCATCGGCTACAAGGTGATTCGCAACGAGACGACCAGCTTCGATCTGTTCACCGGTGTCGGCTATTCGGGCGTCGAGTACACCGACGGCAGCGAAGCCAACGGCGTCGAGCTGCTGCTGGGTGAAGAATCGGTGCACCGCCTCGGCGAGTCCACCACCTTCCGTCAGCGCTTCGTGTTCCGACCCGGCCAGGGCGATCTGGGCAACTTCTCCACCTTCAACGCCGGCCTGGCCACCGCCATCACCGGCGCCTGGACCTTGAACCTCGGTCTTCAGGTGCAGTACGCGAGCAAGGTGCCCGTCGGGGTGGAGACCACCGACACGCTGTTCACGGCTGGCTTCGGCTACAAGTTCTGAGCAATCGCGCGGGCGCCGGCCGAGCGCCTACATGCTGCGCCGGTACTGCCCGCCCACCTCGAACAAGGCCTGCGTGATCTGGCCGAGCGAGCAGCAGCGCACGGCCTCCATCAGCACCTCGAAGACGTTGTCGTTGTCGATCACCGCCTGCTGCAGGCGCTTCAGCATCGCCGGTGATTCGCCGGCGTGGCGGGCGTGGAAGTCGCTCAGGCGCTTGAGCTGGCTCTGCTTCTCGTCGTCGGTCGAGCGCGCCAGCTCCAGCGTCGTCCGGCACCGCGTCGCCGTGCGGGTTGCGGAAGGTGTTGACGCCGACGATCGGGTACTCGCCGGTGTGCTTGAGCATCTCGTAGTGCATGCTCTCTTCCTGGATCTTGCCGCGCTGGTAGCCGGTTTCCATCGCGCCCGAGCACGCCGCCGCGTTCGGCGATCTTCTCGAACTCCGGCAGCACCGCCTCCTCGACCAGTTCGGTCAGCTCGTCGATGATGAAGGCGCCCTGGTTCGGGTTCTCGTTCTTCGCCAGCCCCCACTCGCGGTTGATGATCAGCTGGATCGCCATCGCGCGGCGCACGATTCCTCGGTCGGCGTGGTGATCGCCTCGTCGAAGGCGTTGGTGTGCAGCGAGTTGCAGTTGTCGTAGATCGCGATCAGCGCCTGCAGCGTGGTGCGGATGTCGTTGAACTGGATCTCCTGCGCGTGCAGGCTGCGGCCGCTGGTCTGCATGTGGTACTTCAGCTTCTGGCTGCGCTCGTTGGCGCCGTAGCGTTCGCTGCATCGCCACCGCCCAGATGCGGCGCGCCACGCGGCCCATCACCGTGTACTCCGGGTCCATGCCGTTGCAGAAGAAGAAGCTCAGGTTGGGCGCGAAGTCGTCGATGTGCATGCCGCGCGCCAGGTACGCCTCGACGAAGGTGAAGCCGTTGCACAGCGTGAAGGCCAGCTGGCTGATCGGGTTGGCGCCGGCTTCGGCGATGTGGTAGCCGCTGATGGTCACCGAATAGAAGTTGCGCACCTTGTGGTGCACGAAGTACTCGGCGATGTCGCCCATCACCTTGAGCGCTGAACTCGGTCGAGAAGATGCAGGTGTTCTGGCCCTGGTCTTCCTTCAGGATGTCGGCCTGCACGGTGCCGCGCACGTTGGCCTAGCACCCACGCGCGGATCTTCTGCGCCTCGTCGTCGGTCGGCTCGCGGCCGTTGTCGGTGCGGAACTTGTCCAGGTTCTGGTCGATGGCGGTGTTCATGAACATCGCCAGGATCGTCGGCGCCGGGCCGTTGATGGTCATGCTCACCGAGGTCGCCGGGTGCGCAGGTCGAAGCCCGACGTACAGCACCTTCATGTCGTCCAGCGTGGCGATGCTGACGCCCGAGTTGCCGACCTTGCCGTAGATGTCGGGGCGCAGGTCGGGGTCGTTGCCGTACAGCGTGACCGAGTCGAAGGCGGTGGACAGCCGCTTGGCCGGCATGCCGGCGCTGAGCAGCTTGAAGCGCTTGTTGGTGCGGAAGGCGTCGCCCTCGCCGGCGAACATGCGCGTCGGGTCCTCGCCCTCGCGCTTGAAGGCGAAGGTGCCGGCGGTGTAGGGGAAGCTGCCCGGCACGTTGTCCAGCATCAGCCACTTCAGGATCTCGCCGTGGTCCTCGTAGTGTCGGCAGCGCGACCTTGCGGATCTTGCTGCCCGACAAGCGTGGTGTGGACCAGCGCGGTGCGGATCTCCTTGTCGCGGATCTTCACCACGTACTCGTCGCCGGCGTAGGCCTTCTGCATCTCGGGCCACATCGCCAGCAGCTTGCTGCGCGTGCGGCGTCGAGCCGGGCTTCGCGCGGTCTTGGCCAGGTCGTCGACCGCCTCGGCCGCGCGGTGGCGCTCGGGCTTGTCGGTCTGCAGCATCGCCGCGGTGGCCTTCAGCTGCTGCACCTCGCGCGCCAGCCGCGCCTGTTCGACGGCGCGCTGCTTGTAGCCGCGCACGGTGTCGGCGATCTCGGCCAGGTAGCGCACGCGCGCGCCGGGCACGATCGGCGCCTGGTGGGTGCTGTGGCGCGTCGCCGGCCTGCGGCAGCGTGCCGTCGGCCAGCGTCAGGCCGAGCTCGCGCCAGCCGCGGCTTCAGCGCCTGGTACAGCGCGGTCACGCCGTCGTCGTTGAAGCGGCTGGCCATGGTGCCGAACACCGGCATCTGTGTCGGGCGCGACCTTGAAGGCCTCGCGGTTGCGCTGCACCTGCTTGGCCACGTCGCGCAGCGCGTCGGCGGCGCCCTTGCGGTCGAACTTGTTGATGGCCACGAACTCGGCGAAGTCGAGCATGTCGATCTTCTCGAGCTGGCTGGCGGCGCCGAACTCCGGCGTCATCACGTACATCGGCACGTCGACCAGCGGCACGATCGCCGCGTCGCCCTGGCCGATGCCGGAGGTCTCGACGATGACCAGGTCGAAGCCGGCGCACCTTGCACGGCGGCGAGCACGTCGGGCAGCGCCTGGCTGATCTCGCTGCCGAAGTCGCGCGTGGCCAGGCTGCGCATGAACACGCGTTCGCCGGCATCGTCTGCCGAGGCCCCGCGCCACGGGCCGATGGCGTTCATGCGGATGCGGTCGCCCAGCAGCGCGCCGCCGCTCTTGCGCCGCGACGGGTCGATGGTGATGACGGCGATGCGCAGCGCGTCGTCCTGGTCCAGCCGCAGGCGGCGGATCAGCTCGTCGGTCAGGCTGCGACTTGCCGGCGCCGCCGGTGCCGGTGATGCCGAGCACCGGCGTGCCCGACTGCTTCGCCGCGGCATGCAGCGCGGCCTTGAAGCCTGTCGGCCACGCGGCCGTTTTCCAGCGCGGTGATCAGCTGCGCCAGCGCGCCAGGCGTTTCGCCGTGGCCCTGCGATGGCGGCCAGGGTCGTCGGCGCGTGCGCCGACAGGTCGCTGTCGCAGCGCATCACCATCTCGCCGATCATGCCCTGCAGGCCCATGCGCTGGCCGTCCTCGGGGCTGTAGATGCGCGTCACGCCGTAGTCCTGCAGCTCGCGGATCTCGGCCGGCACGATGACGCCGCCGCCGCCGCCGAAGACCTGGATGTGCTCGCCGCCGCGCTGCCTGCAGCAGGTCGACCATGTACTTGAAGTACTCGACGTGGCCGCCCTGGTAGCTGCTGATGGCGATGCCCTGCACGTCTTCCTGCAGCGCGGCGGTGACGACCTCGTCGACGCGGCGGTTGTGGCCGAGGTGGATCACCTCGGCGCCCATGCCCTGCAGGATGCGCCGCATGATGTTGATGGCCGCGTCGTGGCCGTCGAACAGGCTGGCGGCGGTGACGAAGCGCACCTTGTGCGTCGGGCGGTAGTCGGCCAGGGCCTTGAATTCGGCGGACAGGTCGGTCATGGCAGCGGCTGGTTGTCGACGGGCGCTTGCATGGTGCACAAAAAGTGGTGCCTTCGTGCACCCACGCGCAGACATCATGCCGGCCCGTGCCGTATCGAGGGTTTACCCTGGTCATCGATGACCGCGGCGCAGCAAGGCCGGGCGCGCCGTGTGCCTGCTAATCTCGCGCCTCCCGAACGCGGCGCACCCAGCGCATTTCATCGTGAGCTTCCTCGCCATCGACATCGGCAACACGCGCCTGAAATGGGCCCTGTATGCGGCGCCGCGCCCGGCTGCGCCGCTGCTCGATCACGGTGCGATCTTCCTGGAGACCATCGACACGCTGGCCGAGAACCACTGGCCGCAGTTGCCCACGCCGGCCAGCATGCTGGGTTGCGTCGTCGCCGGCGACGCGGTGCGCCGACGTGTCGAGGAGCAGCTGGAGCTGTGGGACATCGCGCCGCGCTGGGTGGTGCCGTCGGCGCAGGAATGTGGTGTCACCAACGGCTACGACCATCCCAACCGCCTCGGCGCCGACCGCTGGGTGGCGTTGATCGGCGCGCGCGCGCGCCTGCTGGCGTCGGGGCCGCCGCGTCCGGCGCTGGTGGTGATGATCGGCACCGCGGCGACAGTCGATGCGCTCGACGCCGAGGGCCGCTATCTGGGTGGGCTGATCCTGCCCGGCTTCGGCCTGATGCTGCGCGCGCTGGAGATGGGCACCGCGGGGCTGCGCTTCCCGACCGGCGAGATGGTCGACTTCCCGACCAACACCAGCGATGCGCTGATGAGCGGCGGCTGCAATGCCATCGCCGGCGCCATCGAACGTCAGCACCGCAGGCTGCTGGCGCACACCGGGCAGTCGCCGGCGCTGTACATGACCGGCGGCGCGGCGGTCAAGCTGGCCCCGATCACCGACCTCGATTTCGAAACCGTCGAATCGTTGATCTTCGATGGCCTGCTGCAGATGCAGGCAGACCGCCTCGCGCCGACCTGAGCCCGCTGCCCTCGAGCGGCGGCCCGCGCCAGGCGCCTACAGGATGTAGCGCGACAGGTCCTCGTCCTTGGCCAGTTCGGCCAGGCGCTGGTTGACCACCGCTTCGTCGATGACCACCTGCTGGCCGTCGAGCTTCGGTGCATCGAAGCTGAGCTCGTCGAGCAGCACCTCCATCACCGTGGCCAGCCGGCGCGCGCCGATGTTCTCGGTGCGCTCGTTCACCTCGAAGGCGATCTGCGCCAGCCGTCGCACGCCTTCCGGGCTGATCTGCAGGTTCACGCCTTCGGTGGCGAGCAGGCTCTGGTACTGCTTGACCAGGCTGGCGTGGGTGCTGTTCAGGATCGCCTCGAAGTCCTCGACCGTCAGCGAGCGCAGTTCGACGCGGATCGGAAAGCGCCCCTGCAGTTCGGGAATCAGGTCGCTCGGCTTGGCGACGTGGAACGCGCCCGAGGCGATGAACAGCATGTGGTCGGTCTTGACCATGCCGTACTTGGTGTTCACCGAAGTGCCTTCGACCAGCGGCAGCAGATCGCGCTGCACCCCCTGGCGCGACACCTCGGCGCCGCTGCCGTGATCGCTGCGCGAGGCGACCTTGTCGATCTCGTCGATGAAGACGATGCCGTTTTCCTGCGCGTTGGCCAGCGCGGTGCTGCGGATCTCGTCCTCGTTGACCAGCTTGGCCGCCTCTTCCTCGACCAGCAGCTTCAAGGCCTCGCCGATCTTGACCTTGCGTGTCTTGCGCTTGGTCTGGCCGAGCTGCGAGAACATGCCCTTCAGCTGCTCGGCCATCTCCTCCATGCCCTGCGGGCCGAGGATCTCCAGCGCCGGGCGCACCTCGGCCAGATCGACCTCGATCTCGCTGTCGTTCAGCGTGCCTTCGCGCAGGCGCTTGCGCATCACCTGGCGCGCGGTGTTGTCGGCGCTCGGCGCATTCGCGATGCCGAATTCGGCACGCGGCGGCGGCACCAGGATGTCGAGCACCCGCTCTTCGGCGGCGTCCTCGGCGAGCGCGCGCTTGCGCGTGATCTGCGCATCGCGCTCCTGCTTCACCGCGACCTCGACCAGGTCGCGCACGATGCTGTCCACGTCCTTGCCGACATAGCCGACTTCGGTGAACTTGGTGGCCTCGATCTTGATGAACGGCGCATCGGCCAGCTTGGCCAGGCGGCGCGCGATCTCGGTCTTGCCCACGCCGGTGGGCCCGATCATCAGGATGTTCTTCGGCGTGATCTCGCTGCGCATCGGCTCTTGCACCTGCTGACGGCGCCAGCGGTTGCGCAGCGCGATGGCGACTGCGCGCTTGGCCGGGTGCTGGCCGACGATGTGCTTGTCGAGTTCGGAGACGATCTCCTGCGGGGTCATGCTCATGACAGCCCCTCGTCCGATGGGTCCATCGGCCGGCCCGTCGCGAGACGCGACGGGCGCTCGGCCCGTCCAAGCCGCCGCAGGGCGGCTTGGAGCCGCGGGCCTCTCTCCCCCGAGGGGATGCGGGCCGGCTTGGGAGCGGCCCGGCGCTCGGCCCGCGTGACGCCGATCGCAGCGTGCCTCATCCGAGCGTCTCGATGGTGTGGGTCTGGTTGGTGTAGATGCACAGCTCGCCGGCGATCTGCAGCGACTTCGCCACCACCTCGGCCGGTGCCATTTCGGTGTGCGCCAGCAAGGCGCGTGCCGCGGCCTGCGCATACGGGCCGCCCGAGCCGATCGCGATCAGGCCGTGCTCGGGTTCGAGCACGTCGCCGTTGCCGGTGATGATCAGCGAGGCCTCGCGGTCGGCCACCGCCAGCATCGCCTCGAGCCGGCGCAGCACACGGTCGGTGCGCCAATCCTTCGTCAGTTCGATCGCCGCGCGCACCAGTTGGCCCTGGTGCTTCTCTAGCTTGGCCTCGAAGCGCTCGAACAAGGTGAAGGCATCGGCGGTGGCGCCGGCAAAGCCGGCCAGCACCTTGTCGTGGAACAGCTTGCGCACCTTGCGCGCGCTCGACTTGACGACGATGTTGCCCAGCGTCACCTGCCCGTCGCCGCCGAGCGCGACCAGGTTGCCGCGGCGCACGCTGACGATGGTGGTGCCGTGGAACACGGCCGGTTCTTGTGATGGCATGGGTAAGCAGATGGGGTTGGATGGGCCGCAGACAATGCCGATTGTGATTCGCGACACGGCCGCGCGTCGACGGCGCGGCGACGCCCATCCGGCACGGTCAGACCTTGCGGACCTGCACCTTGGCGTGTTCGTTGATGCCCATCGCGCCGAAGAACAGCGCCACCAACCGGTGCGCATCGACGAAGTGCACCAGCCGCTTCTCGCCGCGTTTGCTCAACACCCAGTTCAGCAGATCGCCGGCGGCAATGAAATCCACACGGATCAGCCGCGCGCACGACACGTTGACCACCAGCGACTGCCCCAGTTGCAGGTTCAGCCGCCCGAGCGTGGCGCTGATGTCGCCGACCAGCTGGCCCGACAGCTCGATGCTCGCCACCGGCGTGCCCTGCACGGCCTCGTCGACCATGCCCGATTCCATGAAGCCGGTGGAGACCTCGCTGACCATCGACAGCGGCGGCGTGTGCGTGTTCAGGTCGAGCCGCTGATGCGCACGTTGCAGCGCGTGCGCTCCCACGACGGCGGCGAGACCTCGTAGGTCACGCAGTAGTCGATCGCCGCCTCGTCGAACTGGTCGGCCCGGTTGACCAGCCGCAGCGCATCCAGCCGCACCTGCCAGAAGGCCGGATCGGCATCGCGCACACCGGTGGGCGCGGTCTCCTGCAGCACCGTGAACAGCTGCTCGCCCGACATCCAGCGCATTTCCAGCGGCTGTTTGCTCCAGTGCCTGAACAGCGCCGACAGCTGGGTGGCGGCTTCGGCGTCGACGACGCGCAAGGCGCCCCAGTCGAAAACCCACGGCAGCGGCATCTGCAGCGTGGCCGAGCGCAGCCGCGCGACGTTGTCGATGTCGAGCACTTCCGGGCAGATCCAGCCGACCTGGCTGGCCACGCTGCCCGACGGGGTGCGCTCCTGTGCCGCCGCTTCGGCGACCGCGTCCGACACCAGCTTCGGCATCGAGAACCACTGCGGCGCCGACCACCCGAACTGGTGCGCATAGTCACCCGCCAGGGCTTCGAAGCGCTGTTGCTGTCCGGTCGCGCGGTACAGATCGAAGAGCACCAGCCAGGTATCGGCGTGTTCGGCGCGGGCACCGCCCGGGCGCGTCAATTGCGAAAGCGCGTGTTCACATTGTGTGAAGTCGGCGTTGGCGAAGGCGATCACCGGCTCGTCGAGTTCGGGGTCGTGCACCACTTCGCTGACCTCGACCGACAGCTGGCGGTCGAAGTCGCTGGTGCTCAGGCCGGGCATCGACAGGCTCGGCAGGCTCGCTGCCGGGGTGGCGGTTGCGGCGGTCAGCGGTGGCAGACCGGGCGACATCGGTGGCGACACGGAAGGCGGCGGTGCCGCCGGCGGTGCGGCCGGGGGGACGCCCGGCATGTCCAGCGGCTCGTCCAGATCCAGCAGCGGCGGCAGCGCCGGCAGCGCGTTGCCATCGCCCAGGCCGGGCATGCCGGGCATCACCGCGGGCGGCAGCCCCGAACGGGCCAGCACCGCGGGTTCGGTGGGGGCGTTGAAGAAGCCGGTGCTGCGCCGCCCCGATGCAGCGAAGTTGTCGCCGACCATCTGCTGCTCGATCTCGTCGATCTTCGCCTTCACGCCGCTGTCGGGCTTGTTGCCGACACCTTCGGACTGGCGCGCCTCGGAATCGTCGATGCGTGAGGAGCCGCCCAGCGCGGCCAGCTGCTCCGGCGTCAGGCCCTCGCGGCGCACCTTGCGCAGCATGTCGAACTCGCGCTTGCGCACGAAGTCGTTGCGACGCTTGCGCTCGACCATCGCCTTGAGCTCGGATTTTTCGAGCTCCAGTTCGCGGCCATCGTCCTGGCGCGTGTTCAGGTCGGCCCAGTCCGTCGCCGGATTGGCGACGAATCGCACCACCTTGCGGAAGAAGCTCTCGCCTTCCTTGTTCTCGGTCATGAAGGAAAGCCCGTGGCGCCGCCGCCCACCGCGCAGCGGCCACCGCGCGAGCGGCGGTGGCGCGCCGGCGCCGATGTCCCTGCGCGGGCAAGCGGCGACGCCGCTTCGCAGCAGGGCCGGTCAGTCACCGAACATCTTCTGCTTCATCTCGCGCCGCTGCTGCGCTTCCAGCGAGAGGGTGGCAGTGGGGCGGGCGAGCAACCTGGCCAGGCCGATCGGTTCGCCGGTCTCGTCGCAGAAGCCGTACTCGCCCGATTCGACGCGCGACAGCGATTGCCCGATCTTCTTCAACAGCTTGCGTTCGCGGTCGCGGGTGCGCAGCTCGAGCGCGTGCTCTTCCTCGATGGTGGCGCGGTCGGCGGGGTCGGGCACGATCGAGGTGTCTTCACGCAGATGCTCGGTGGTCTCGCCGGCGTTGGACAGCAGGTCGTCCTTTTGCGCCTGCAGGCGCAGACGGAAGAACTCGCGCTGCTTTTCCTTCATGTATTCGTCGTCCGGCATCGCCAGCAGCTCGGCCTCGGTCAGGTCGCGCGCCGATTTGGTCTTCCACGCGTTGACCAGCTTGGGGTCGATCTTCACCGCCGGCTTTTGCGCCTCGATGGCCTGGTCGTCGCCGCGCAGCGGCGCGCGCGCCGGGGCGAAGCGGTCGGTGAAGCGGTTCGTGATCGGCGCTGGCGCCGGTTCCGGACGGGGGGCGGCGCGCGATGAGCGCCGTGCCGGCTTGGCCGCGGCTGGCGGCGCACTGGCCGCGGTCTTGACCGGCAAAGCCTGGGCGGGAGCGCTGGTTTCAGCGACTGCGGCGCCCTTTGCCTGAGTCTTGTTCACTTCGGTCTCCTAGCCTGCACTGACGGAAAAATTGGGCCGGCGCGTGCGATCGAAATGTCGAGCGATGGGCCATGCGTCGACAACGGCCGGCCGGGTTCAAGCGCGCGGATTGTAGCCACCGGCCCGGGCGCCGCAGCGCGGTTGTGGCGCGCCCCCGAAGCCGGGCCGGCGCCGGGTCGTGAATTGCTGCTCAGCTCACACATTGCGCCAGGCCCTGCATCAAGATGTCCTTCGGCAGATCGATGCCGATGAAGACCATCTTGCTGGTCTTTTTCTCGCCCGGCGCCCAAACCGGGCCCAGGTCGCTGCCCATCAACTGGTGCACGCCCTGGAAGATGACCTTGCGCTCGCTGCCCTTCATGTGCAGCACGCCCTTGTAGCGCAGCATCTTCGGCCCGTAGACCTGCACGATGGCGCCCAGGAAGTCCTCCAGCTTGGCCGGGTTCAGCGGCTTGTCGGCCGTGAAGACGAACGACTTGACGTCGTCGTCGTGGGCATGGTGGTGCGGGTGGTCGCAATGCTCGCCGTGCTCGTGGTCGTGATCGTGGTGCTCATGATCGTGGTGCTCGTGGCCGCCGGCGTCGAGGAACTGGGGGTCGATGTCGAGCTTGGCGTTGAGGTTGAAGCCGCGCAGATCGAAGACGTCGGCGATCGGCACCTCACCGAAATGCACCCGGCGCTGGCCCGCGCGCGGGTTCATGTGCTTGAGGCGATGGGTCAGCGCATCGACCTCGGCGTCATCGACCAGATCGGACTTGCTGATGAAGATCTGGTCGGCGAAACCCACCTGCCTGCGCGCTTCCTGGCGGTCGTTGAGCTGCGTTTCGGCATGCTTGGCATCGACCAGCGTGAGGATCGAATCGAGCAGATAGCTTTCGGCGATCTCGTCGTCCATGAAGAAGGTCTGCGCCACCGGCCCCGGGTCGGCCAGGCCGGTGGTCTCGATCACCACCCGCTCGAAATCGAGTTCGCCCTTGCGGCGCTTCTCGGCCAGGTCGGCCAGCGTGGTGCGCAGGTCTTCGCGGATCGAGCAGCACACGCAGCCGTTGTTGAGCTGGATGATCTGCTCGCCGCTGTCCTGGACCAGGATCTCGTTGTCGATGTTCTCGCTGCCGAATTCGTTCTCGATGACGGCGATCTTCTGGCCGTGTGCTTCGGTCAGCACGCGCTTGAGCAGCGTCGTCTTGCCCGAGCCGAGAAAGCCGGTCAGGATGGTGGCGGGAATCAGGCCTGGATTCATGATGTTGGGCTTCAATTGCGAAGACAGGTGCGGCAGGGCACGGGCCCCACCACGATCGGACCAGATGGGGGCGGTGCCGTGTCCTTCAAGCCTACCCCAGTGTCGAGCTGCGTGACGGCAGCATCACCACCGCGATTTCAGACGCTGCGATCGGGGGTCGGGCTCGACGCGCTGCCCTCGGGGCACAACAGCAGCGATCCGCGTTCGCTGGCGTGGTAGTCGAAAACGCGCCCTTGCGCACCAATGCGGATGCGGTAGCCGCGCACCAGCGCCATCGTGTAGCGCATGCCCGGCTGCGGGCAGCCCAGCCCGCCGTCGGGCCAGGTCACGCGCTGCGCATCGATCAGTTCCAGCCTGCCGTCGTCCACGCCGGCACGCTGCGCGGCATCGGCGCGCGCAGCGGCGACCATCGCATCGAGTTCGACGCTGCGCGAGCCCGCCAGCGGCGCCGGCGCCGAAGCGGCCTGCGGCGCGCCGGGCATGCCGCGCGGGCGCAAGGGCTCGCCGGCGCCTGCCGCAGATGGGCTCATCAGTGTGAAGGCGAGGGCGACCAGAGGCAGGACAGCGGTGCGGGCCCGTGCCACGGGCCGGGGCCTGAGGCCGATGAGGCGGGCGAGGCTTTCGGGCATGCCTCATCATGCACCGGCGGGGCGGCCGTGGCCCCGACCCTGAGGACGGTGCGGATTTGCCGGCCCTGCCACGCGGTGCCGGCGCTGAGCGGGTCCGCTGCCGGCCAACAGCGGGCTCGGCTTCACGCGCCTGCCACGCACCACACGGCGAAGGAGCCACGCATGAACACAAGACAGACCATCGGTTTTATCGGCGTCGGCCTGATGGGGCACGGCATGGCCAAGAACATCATCGGCAAGGGCTACCCGCTGGTGATCATGGGCCACCACAACCGGGCGCCGGTGGAGAACCTGAAGTCGCTCGGCGCGCGCGAGGCAGCGACGCCGCGCGACCTGGCGGCGATGTGCGACATCGTGCACCTGTGCGTCACCGGCTCGCCGCAGGTCGAGGCGCTGGTGCAGGGCGCCGACGGCCTCGCCAGCGCCGACAAGCCCGGGCTGATCGTCATCGACTGTTCCACCTCGAACCCGGTGTCGACGCTGGCGCTGGGCGAACTGCTGAAGCAGCGCGGCATGACGCTGGTCGATGCCCCGCTGGGGCGCACCCCGGCCGAGGCGCAGGCGGGAACGCTCGATACGATGGTCGGCGCCGACGAGGCCACCTTCGCCACCATCCTGCCGGTGCTGCAATGCTGGGCGGCGAACATCAACCACCTCGGCCCGCTCGGCCTGGGGCACAAGATGAAGCTGATCAACAACTTCATCGCGATGGGCTACGCGGCGCTGTATGCCGAGGCGCTGGCCATCACGCGCCGCGCCGGCCTGAGCGTGGAGCAGTTCCACGCCGTCATCGGCTCCGGGCGCATGCGCTGCGGCTTCTACGACACCTTCATGAAGTGGACGCTCGATGCCGACCCGAACGCCCACCGCTTCAGCATCGCCAACGCCCACAAGGACATGCGCTACCTGGCCAGCATGGCCAACGAGGCCGGCGCGGTGAACACGCTGCAGGCGGGCGTGAAGAACAGCTTCGCCGCGATGGAAGCTGCCGGCCACGGTGAACGCTACGTGCCGATGCTGGCCGACTTCATCGCCGAATTGAACGGCCTGCCACCGGCAGCGGCAACACCTTGACGCAGATGGCTGCGGCGCCGGGAGCGTGCTTGCGCAGCGGTGGGGCGGCTCTGTTGGACACCAGCGCCGATCAACGCGTGGCGGACGCCGCCGAGGCCGCCGGCACCGGGGTCACCAGTTCGCGCAGGATGCCGCCGCCGGCCACACTGCCGCTGACACTGCCTTCGCCGCGCATGCGTGCTTCGCACTCGCTGCGCTGAGTCGCGGGCAGCGACTTGCAACGCTCGAAGGCGTTGGCCTGTGCCGCGTCGCCGGTGCTCAGTTCACCTTTGCGGGCGGCGGCCAGCGCCGCATCCGCCTCCTTCAGGCAGGTGGCCTGGTCCTGAGACGACTTGCCGCTGAGGCAGGCGGCTCGCTCCTGCTCATGACGCGCCTGGGCGGGCGTCGCCTTCGGCGCAACATCGGCGGCAACGGCGGCTGCCGACAGCAGCAGCGACAGCGAGGCAGCGACCCAAAGGCGCGATCGATTGTTTGACATGGGAAATCTCCTTGCGTCACAGGCCCGACGCAGACGTCGTCTTGACACACGGTAGATTGCCGCCTGATCACGTACGGTGCGAAAGCGGATGTCGCGCAGGCTCGCTGTAGGACAGGACCGATTGCGGTCGGCCAGGCGTGATCATCGACAGACTTTGCCTCGGAGGGCCCCTTGAACGACGACAACCCCAACGACGACCCCACGCAGCGCCCGCCGCTGCGCAGCCGCCAATGGTTTGCCAGCCAGGACCGCAACGGCTTTTCCTACCGCAGCTGGCTCAAGGGCAAGGGCCTGCCCCACGATCAGTTCGATGGCCGGCCGGTGATCGGCATCTGCAACACCTTCAGCGAACTGACACCGTGCAACTCGCATTTCCGCACGCTCGCCGAGCAGGTGAAGATCGGTGTCTATGAAGCCGGCGGCTTTCCGCTGGAGTTCCCGGTCATGTCGCTGGGCGAGACCATCCTGCGGCCGACCGCGATGCTGTACCGCAACCTGGCCAGCATGGACGTCGAAGAAAGCATCCGCGGCAACCCGATCGACGGCGTGGTGCTGCTGATGGGCTGCGACAAGACCACGCCGGCGCTGGTGATGGGCGCGGCCAGCGCCGACCTGCCGACGATCGGCGTGTCGGGCGGGCCGATGCTCAACGGCAAGTGGCGCGGGCAGGACATCGGCTCGGGCACCGGTGTCATCCGCATGAGCGAGCAGGTGCGTGCCGGCACGATGCCGGTGGCCGACTTCATGGATGCCGAAAGCTGCATGCACCGCAGCCACGGCCACTGCATGACGATGGGCACCGCCAGCACCATGGCCAGCATGGTCGAGGCGCTGGGCCTCGGGCTGCCGGGCAATGCCGCGTATCCGGCGGTCGACGGCCGGCGCAACGTGCTCGCACGCAATGCCGGGCGGCGCATCGTCGGCATGGTCACCGAAGACCAGCGGCTGTCGAAGATCCTGACGCGGCAGGCGTTCGAGAACGCGGTGCGCACCCTGGCCGCGATCGGCGGTTCGACCAACGCGGTGATCCACCTGATCGCGATGGCCGGGCGCATCGGCGTGCCGCTGACGCTGGAGGATTTCGATCGCCTGGGCAGCGAGATGCCGTGCCTGGTCAACCTGCAGCCGTCGGGCCAGTACCTGATGGAAGACTTCTGCTATGCCGGCGGGCTGGCGGTGGTGATGAAGGAAATCGCGTCGCTGCTGCACACCGAGGTGGTCACCGCCAACGGCCGCACCTTGGGCGAGAACATCGCCGATGCGCAGAACTACAACCCGCAGGTCATCAAGTCCTTCGATGCCCCGTTCAAGCCGCATGCCGGCATCGCCGTGCTGCGCGGCAACCTGGCGCCGCGCGGCGCGGTGATCAAGCCCAGCGCGGCCACGCCGGCGCTGCTGCACCACACCGGCCGCGCGGTGGTCTTCAACGACAAGGACGACTACCACGCGCGCATCGACGACGACAGCCTCGACATCGATGCCAGCTGCGTGATGGTGATGAAGAACTGCGGGCCGAAGGGCTACCCGGGCATGGCCGAGGTCGGCAACATGGCGCTGCCGCCGAAGCTGCTGCGCCAGGGCGTGACCGACATGGTGCGCATCAGCGATGCGCGCATGAGCGGCACCGCCTACGGCACCGTGGTGCTGCACACCGCCCCCGAAGCGGCCGCCGGCGGCCCGCTGGCGGTGGTGCAGGACGGCGACCTGATCGAACTCGACGTGCCCAACCGGCGGCTGCACCTGCACGTCAGCGACGAGGAACTGGCGCGCAGACTGGCGCTGTGGCAGCCGCCGCCGCCGGCGATGGACAGCGGCTACTGGAAGCTGTATGTCGATCATGTGCTGCAGGCCGACCAGGGCGTCGATCTCGATTTCCTCGTTGGCCGGCGCGGCGCTGCGGTGCCGCGGCACAACCGCTGATCCGCCGGCCATCGCGGGGCCGCTGCGGTATTCTTCGCACAGCGCCACTTCTGAGCTTCACCCGTTGTCCGACACCCAGCCGCCCAGGCCGTCGCACCCTGCCGAGGAGAAGCGCTCGCTGTTTGTCCGCCTGATCGAGTTCCTCTCGCCGGGCCCCGATTCGCGTGCCGAACTGATGGCCACGCTGGCCGATGCCGAACAGCGCGAACTGATCGAACCCGAATCGAGGCAGATGCTCGAAGGCGTGCTGCGCATGGCCGACATGAGCGCCAGCGACGTGATGGTGGCCGCGCCGCGCATGGATCTGCTGAGCATCGATTCGCCCTACGACGAGTTGCTGCGCGTGGTCATCCGCACCGCGCACTCGCGCTTTCCGGTCTACGACGGCAGCCGCGACAACATCATCGGCATCCTGATGGCCAAGGATCTGCTGAAGCTGCAGCGCGCGCCCGAGCTGAACCTGCGCACCTTGCTGCGCCCGGCGGTGTTCGTGCCCGAATCGAAGCGGCTGAACGAACTGCTGCGCGATTTCCGCTCCAACCGCAACCACCTGGCCATCGTCATCGACGAGTTCGGCCAGACCGCCGGGCTGGTGACGATCGAGGACGTGCTCGAGGAAATCGTCGGCGAGATCGAGGACGAGTTCGACGATCACGACGAAGAAAGCGGCATCTACACGCTCGCCGACGGCAGCCACCGCGTCGCCGGCGACACCTCGATCGCCTCGGTCAGCGAAGCTTTCGGCGTGCAACTGCCCGACGACGAGTTCGACACCATCGGCGGCCTGGTCGCGCACCAGCTGGGCCGCGTGCCGCGCCGCGGCGAATCGGTCGAGCTCGGCACGCTGCGCTTCGCGGTGATGCTGGCGCGCGGCGGTGCGGTGCGCTGGTTCCGCGTCGCCCGGGTGGGCGGCGGCAGCACCGAATTCGACGACGGTTGAACAGCGCCGTGCCGCCACGGGCCGCAGGCACCGGCCTGCTGCTGGCCGCCCTGGGCGCGCTGCAGACGCTGGCCTTCGTGCACACCTGGGCCTGGTGGCTGCCGCTGCTGTGCACGGCGGCGCTGGCCGGTGCCGTCGCCGACGCCCGCCCCGGGCGTGCCGCGCTCTACGGCTGGCTGTTCGGCAGCGCCTGGCTGGCCGCCGGCACCTGGTGGCTGTTCATCAGCCTGCACCGCTACGGCGGGCTGCCGGCGCCGCTGGCGGTGGCGGCGGTGGCGCTGCTGTCGATGGCGCTGTCGCTGTACCTGGCGCTGGCGATGGCGCTGTTCGCGCGCTGGCGCTGTGGTCGCCTGTGGATCGATGCGCCGCTGTTCGCGCTGCTGTGGCTGCTGGCCGAACTGGCGCGCACCGTCATCTTCACCGGCTTCCCGTGGCTGGCCAGCGGCTATGCGCAGATCGACGCGCCGCTGGCGGCGCTGGCGCCGTGGGTCGGTGTCAGCGGCATCGGCGCGGCCGGCGCGGCACTGTCGCTGCTGCTGGCCGCGGCCTGGCGTGCCCGCCGGCAGCCGCGGCGTGCGCTGCCGTCGGCCGCGCTGGTGGCGCTCGCGCTGCTCGTGCCGGCCTGGCTGGGCAGCGCGCAGTTCAGCCAGCCGAACGGTCGGCTGACGGTCTCGCTGCTGCAGACCAACGTGGCGCAGGACCAGAAGTTCGCCGCCGACCGGATGCCGGCCGCGCTGGCCTGGCTGCGCGAGGCGCTCGAGTCGGCGCGCGGGCAGCTGGTGGTGGCGCCGGAGACCGCCATCCCGCTGTTGCCGTCGCAGCTGGCCGAGCTGCTGCCCGGCTACTGGCCGGCGCTGCGCGCGCGTTTCGAGGCCGGGCCGCAGGCGCTGCTGGTGGGCCTGCCGATGGGCGACTACGACAGCGGCTACACCAACTCGGTGCTCGGGGTCTCGCCGGCCACCGCCGATGCGCAGCCGTACCGCTACGACAAGGTGCACCTGGTGCCGTTCGGCGAGTTCATCCCCAGCGGCTTTCGCTGGTTCACGCAGATGATGAACATCCCGCTCGGCGACTTCGCGCGCGGGCCGCTGAACGCGCCGTCGTTCGCCGTCGGCGCGCCAGCGCGTGGCGCCGAACATCTGCTACGAAGACCTGTTCGGCGCCGAGCTGGCGCTGCGCTTCGTCGATGCCGCGCGGGCGCCGACGCTGTTCGCCAATGTCAGCAACATCGGCTGGTTCGGCGACACCATCGCCATCGACCAGCATCTGCACATCTCGCGCATGCGCACGCTCGAATTCCAGCGGCCGATGCTGCGCGCCACCAACACCGGCGCCACCGCCGTCATCGACCACCGCGCCAAGGTGGTGGCGATGTTGCCGCCGTTCACGCGCGGCGTGCTCGAAGGCGAGGTCGAAGGGCGCGTCGGCATCACACCCTACGCATGGTGGGCCGCGCGTTATGGGCACTGGCCGTGGCTGCTGCTGGCCGCGGGGGTGATCGCTGGGGCGAAGCTGGCGCGGCCACGGCCCGCGCGCTGGTAGCGGCCTCGAGCGGCCTCAGGCAGCGGGTTGCAGGCCCCGCCACAGTGCCAGGCCCAGCCAGCGCTGCAGCGCGACGCTGCCGGCCGGCGTGATGTCCAGGGCCCTCGACTGCGTGCGTTGGCGCAGCCAGCCCTGCTCGATGCAGTGCCGGCACAGCACCGAGGCCAGCTTGCCAGCCAGGTGATGGCGGCGTTCGCTCCAGTCCAGACAGGCCCGACACGACAGCGGCGCAGCCCGAGGCGCAACATCGATGCCGAGGCGGGCCAGGCTGCCGCAGCCCTTGTCGGTGAGGAACGCGGCGTCATCGTCGAGCACCACCGCGCCGTCCTGCACCAGCCGTTCGGCGATCGCCACGCCCAGCCGCCCGGCGAGGTGGTCGTAGCAGGTGCGCGCCCGGCGCAGCGCCTCGTCCTTCGGGCCGACCGCCCGCGGCGAACGTGTCCTTGCAGCCGCGGTGCCGGTCGCGACCTGCATGATCGATTCGAGCATGCGCGCCACCTCGCCCGAAGCCAGCCGGTGGTAACGATGGCGGCCCGACGGGTTGACACGCAGCAGCCCGGCCTCGACCAGTTGCGCCAGGTGCACGCTGGCGCTGGGCGCACCGATGCCCGCGGCACGCGCCAGTTCGCCGGCCGTCAGCGCGCGCCCGTCCATCAGCTCGAAGAGCATCGCGGTGCGTGCCGGCTCGCCGACCAGCCCGGCGATGCGCGAGATGCGGTTGTGGTTGATGACCGTCACTTCCATGTTTTTTCAGTATGCCCGCGCCGCAGCGCGGCACGCTTCGCTGCCCAGCGAAGCATCGACGCCACACCTGCTGCACAGTTGGCGGATCGCAGCAACCACCCGGCGAACCGAATGACCATCACCTGCTTCATCCGTTACCAGATCGATCCCTTCCAGCGCGAGGCCTTCGAAGACTACGCGCGGGCCTGGGGCCGCATCATTCCGCGTTGTGGCGGCGAGCTGATCGGCTACTTCGCGCCACACGAGGGCAGCAACGACATCGCCTGGGGCCTGGTCGGCTTCGACGACCTGGCCGGCTACGAGCGCTACCGCACCGCGCTGAAGGGCGATGCCGAAGGCCTTGCCAATTTCGAGCGCGCCCGTAGCCAGCGTTTCATCCTGCGCGAAGCAGCGCAGCTGGCTGCAGGACATCGGCGGCACGCGCAACCGGGCGCGGCAGGTGGCGCCATGATCGCGGTCATCTTCGAACTCGAGCCGCGCGAGGGCCGCACAGCGGACTACTTCGAGCTGGCCGCGTCGCTGCGGCCCACGCTGCAGGCGGTCGACGGCTTCCTCTCGGTGGAGCGCTTCGAAAGCCTCAGCACGCCGGGTCGCTACCTGTCGCTGAGCTTCTGGCGCGACGAGGAGGCCGTGCGCCGGTGGCGCTGCACCGGCGTTCACCGCGATGCGCAGCAGCAGGGCCGCGCGCAGATCCTGGCCGGCTACCGGCTGCGTGTGGCGGCCGTGATGCGCGACTACGGCCTGCACGAACGTGAACAGGCGCCGGCCGATTCGCTGGCGGCGCTGCTGTGAGTCGGCGCTTCGACACCTTCAGTGCCCCATGCGCACCAGCCGCCCCGGCCGCAGATCGCTGATCTCGCCGTCGCGCTGCACCGCCTGCCCGGCCACCCAGGTGCCGAGGTAGCCCTCGCGCCTTCTGCAGGAAGCGCTTGCCGCCGGCGGGCAGGTCGCGCACCAGCTTCGGCACACCCACGTTCAGCCGCTGCGGGTCGATCAGGTTCAGGTCGGCACGTTTGCCCAGCGCGATCGTGCCGCGGTCGTGCAGCCCCAGGTAGCGTGCATTGCGCCCGCTGAGCAGGTGCACCGCCTGCGCCAGATCGAGCTTGTCGCGCCGGCGGTCGCGCACCCAGTGGCTGAGCATGAAGGTGGTGAAGCTGGCATCGCACACGGTGCCGACATGGGCGCCCGCATCGCTGAGGCCGAGCAAGGCGCGTGGATGCTGCAGCATGCGGTGCACCACGTCGAGCGAGCCGTCGTTGTAGTTGAAGATCGGGAAGTAGATCAGGTTGTCGCCCGTCGCCTTCGGCCAGGTGGTCGTACAGCGCTTCGAGCGCGCTGATGCCGCGCTGCCTGGCCTGCGCGCCAGGAAGCTGTCGCGCACGTCGGGCTCGTAGTCGGGCAGCGGCCGCGACGCGGTGCACAGCGGGAACATGCGTGCGGCGATCAGCTCGATGCGCGCCAGCAGGATGTCCACCAGCGGCGGCATCGGCGTGCCGTCGCCGGCCATGCGGTCGGACTGCTGCGCCAGGATCGGGCCTTGCGCGCCGGCTCGCGCATCGCCGCGGCGCGCTGCGGCCAGCGGCAGCTGCGCGATCTCCTTGTAGCCGGGAAAGCCGATGAACGGGTGGAAGCTGGCATCGAGCCCGTTGATGACGCCGATGCCGCGCGCCGCGGTCTGCAGAAACAGCGGCAGGCCCGCGGCGACCGCGCGTTCGACCCGTGCCTGGACCTGCTGCCACTGCTCGCCGCCGGGGTCGCGCTGCAGCCAGGTCATCGACAGCGGCCGGCCGCTGGCGCGGGCGAGCTGCTCGACCAGGTCGAACTCGGCGTCGAAGCGCTCGGCGCCTTGCAGCAGGTCGAAGTCGCTGACCACCTGCACCACGCCGTGCTGCAGGCCGTCGAAGGCGCTGGCGATGCCGCGTCAGTTCGGCCGCGTCGGCGACGCAGGCCGGCGTGTCGCGGCCCGATGCGGTGCGGTGGTTGTCGCTGCGGCCGGTGCGAAAAGCCCGCCGCGCCGGCTTGCAACGCCTCGCGCAGCAGCTCGCGCATGGCGCCGATGTCGTCGGCACTGGCCGTCTGCCGCGCCTGGGCACGCTCGCCCATCACCGCCATGCGCAGCGGGTCGTGCGGCACCTGCAGCAGGAAGTCGAGGCTGTGCGGCATGCGCTCCAGCGAATCCATGTACTGCGGGAAAGCTTTCCCAATCGAAGCGCACGCCTTCGGCGAGCGCGACGCCGGGAATGTCCTCGACCCCTTACATCAGGTCGATCAGCGCCGGCCTTGGGTTGGCCCTGGCGCAGCGGCGCGAAGCCGACGCCGCAGTTGCCCATCATCAGCGTGGTCACGCCGTGGTGGATGCTGGGCGAGAAGGTTTCGTCCCAGCTGGCCTGGCCGTCGTAGTGGGTGTGGATATCGACGAAGCCGGGTGTCAGCCAAGCGCCGGTGGCGTCGATGCGTTCGTGTGCCGCGTCGCGTGATGCGGCCGATGTCGACGATGAGGCCGTCCTTCACCGCCACGTCGGCGCTGCGCGGCGCAGCGCCGGTGCCATCGACGAGCGTGGCGCCGGTGATCAGCAAGTCGTGCATCGTGCGCTCCTTCGGGTATCCCGATCGAAGGCACAGGCTACGCGACGGGGCGCTTCGTAGAATCCGGGCTAACGCCACCGCGGCTGTCGCGGGTTCTCGCGACGCACAGCGCATGCAAAGTTTCCAGCAGATCATCCTCACGCTCCAGGACTACTGGGGCCGCCAGGGCTGCGCGCTGCTGCAGCCGATCGACATGGAAGTGGGGGCCGGCACCAGCCACACCGCCACCTTCCTGCGCGCCATCGGCCCCGAGCCGTGGAAGTGCGCCTATGTGCAGCCCAGCCGGCGGCCGAAGGACGGGCGCTACGGCAACAACCCGAACCGGCTGCAGCACTACTACCAGTACCAGGTGGTGCTGAAGCCGGCGCCGTCCGACATCCTCGAGCTGTACCTCGGCAGCCTCGAGGCGCTGGGCTTCGATCTGAAGCAAAACGACGTGCGCTTCGTCGAGGACGACTGGGAGAACCCCACGCTCGGCTGCTGGGGCCTGGGCTGGGAAGTGTGGATGAACGGCATGGAGGTCACGCAGTTCACCTATTTCCAGCAGGTCGGCGGCATCGACTGCAAGCCGATCACCGGCGAGATCACCTACGGCCTGGAGCGCCTGGCGATGTACATCCAGGGCGTCGAAAGCCTGTTCGACCTGCAATGGGCGCCGGGCATCCGCTACCGCGATGTCTTCCACCAGAACGAGGTCGAACAAAGCGCCTACAACTTCGAGCACAGCGATGTCGATTTCCTGCTGCTGGCCTTTGCCGCGCACGAGAAGCAGTCGAAGCACCTGATGCAGCAGCAACTGGCGTTGCCGGCCTACGAACAACTGCTGAAGGCCGCGCACACCTTCAACCTGCTCGACGCACGCGGCGCCATCAGCGTCACCGAACGTGCCGCCTACATCGGGCGCATCCGCAACCTGGCGCGCGCGGTGGCGCAGAGCTATCTGGACAGCCGCGCGCGCCTGGGCTTCCCGATGGCACCGAAGGCCTGGGCCGACGAGGTGACGGCGCAGCTGGCGAAGAAGGCGGCATGAGGCCACCCAGCGCCGCTACAATGTAGATACGTGTATCTACATCCTGAGGAGACACCATGGAAGCATCGGATCTGCCGGTCGGGCGCTGGGGCAACAGCCTGGCGGTGCGCATTCCGGCCAAGCTGGCTCGCGAGCTCGACGTGACCGAAGGCTCGGTCATCCATGCCCAGGTGGTGGGCCCGGCGCAGTTGCGCCTGGCCAGTGGCAAACCCTTCGATCGCAAGGCGTTCCTGGCCCGGCTGGAGACATTCCACAAGTCCCTGCCGGTGACGCAGCCGGTGGTCGACGAGATGCGCCGCTCGGCGCGGTACTGAGCGGTGGTCTATCTGGACACCAGCGTGCTCGTGGCCTTGGTCGCCAACGAACCCAACGCGCCGTCGGTCAAGCGCTGGCTGGCCTCGGCGGATGCTGCTGCACTGTGCAGCTCGGACTGGTGCGTGCCCGAGGTCGGCCGCGCACTGTCGATGAAAGTGCGCACCGGGCAACTCGACGAAGCGCAGGCCGATGAGGCCTGGGACGCCTTCGGCACGGCCTGCGACGGCCTGCTCGACCTGCTGCCCGTGCAAGCGGCGGACTACTCCACGGCGGCGCAGTTGTGCCGCATGCCGCAGGCCGGCCTGCGTGCCGGCGATGCGCTGCACCTGGCGGTGGCGCTGCGCAGCGGCTGCGATGCGCTGCTGGCCTTCGACCAGAACATGAACACGAACGCGCGGGCCAGCGGCCTGCTACTGATCACGACCATGACCACCCGGAACCTGCTCGTCGAACTGCTGGTGGAAGAACTGCCGCCCAAGGCCCTGAAGAAGCTGGGGGAGGCCTTTTCCGCCGGGGTGGCGGCGGGCTTGGCCAAAGCGCAGTTGATCGACGCGAAGTCGCCTCAGCGCCCCGCCTGGTTCGCAACGCCGCGACGGCTGGCCGTGTGGATCCCGGATGTGCTGCCCAGAGCCGAAGACCAGCGCGAGACGAAGAAGCTGGTGCCGGTGAGTGTGGGCCTGGGCGCCGACAACCAGCCCACGCCGGCGCTGCAGAAGAAACTGGCGTCGCTCGGGCTGGGTCCCGACGCCGCGCTACTACGCCAAGCCGGACGGCAAGGCCGATGCGTTGTTCGTCGACATCGCTGTGCCGGGTTCGACACTGGCCGAAGCCCTGCAGAAGGCATTGGACGACACCCTGGCCAGGTTGCCGATTCCGAAGGTGATGAGCTACCAGCTGGCTGACGGCTGGAGCAGCGTGAACTTCGTGCGCCCCGCGCATGGGCTGGTGGCGCTGCATGGCGACACCGTCATCGACGTGCAGGCACTCGGCCTGCGCGCCACGCGCATCACGCAGGGCCACCGCTTCGAGGCCGCATCGCCGAGCATCGAGCTGCGCCATGCCGACAGCTACGCAGAACAGCTGCTGTCGCAAGGCGGGGTCATCGCGAGCTACGAGCAGCGCGCCAGAGAAATGATTCGCCAGCTCAGAGCAGCAGCGAATAGATTCGATGCTCGACTGGAATGTGAGCCTGCTGTGCCGCTCCTGGATGCGCAAGCCGAAGAGGGTCTGCTCGAAGATCCTCTGGTCAATGAAGTGGCCAGCCTCGTCGAGCGACCGAACGTGCTCGTCTGCGAGTTCGAGTCGGCCTTCCTGACGGTGCCGCAGGAATGCCTGATCCTGACGATGAAGACCAACCAGAAATACTTTCCGCTGGTCGACGCGCAGGGCCGGCTGATGCAGCGTTTCCTGGTGGTCAGCAACATCCGGCCTGCCGATGCCAGCCGCGTGATCGAGGGCAACCAGCGCGTCGTGCGCCCGCGGCTGGCCGACGCGAAGTTCTTCTTCGATCAGGACCGCAAGCAACGTCTGGATTCGCGTGTGCCGGCACTGGCCAAGGTGGTCTACCACGCCAGGCTCGGCTCGATGGGTGAACGTGTCGAGCGTGTGCGCACGCTCGCACGCACCATCGGTGACGCGCTGGGCGGCACCGAACTGGCACAGGCCGCCGAGCGAGCGGCGTTGCTGGCCAAGGCCGATCTGCTCACCGACATGGTCGGCGAGTTTCCCGAACTGCAGGGTGTGATGGGCGGCTACTACGCGCTCAACGACGGCGAGCCCGTCGAGGTCGCGCGGGCGATCGAAGACCACTACAAGCCGCGTTTCGCCGGCGATGAACTGCCGCGCGACCGGGTCGGTGTCGCGCTTGCGCTGGCCGACAAGCTGGAGACGCTGGCGGGGCTGTTCGGCATCGGCCAGTTGCCCACCGGCGACAAGGATCCGTTCGCGTTGCGCCGCCATGCGCTGGGCGTGATCCGCATGCTGAACGAGGGCGAACTGCGGTTGCCGCTGGACTGGCTGGTGAGCGAGGCCTACGCCGCCTTCCCGCCCGGTCTGATCACCGACAACCAGGCCGAGTTGCGCGCCTTCATGCTGGAACGCCTGGCCGGCGCGCTGCGCGAGCAGGGCTACAGCGTGAACGAGGTCGACGCGGTGATGGCGACGAACCCACAGTCGATCCAGCTGGTGCGCAGGCAGTTGGACGCGGTGCGCAGCTTCGCCGCGTTGCCGGAAGCCCCCGCGCTGGCCTCGGCCAACAAGCGCGTCGGCAACATCCTGCGCAAGGCGCAGGATGCGGTGCCGGCTGAACTGTCGTCGGCGCTGCTGCACGAGCCGGCCGAGAAGGCGCTGGCCGAGGCGCTGCAGCAGGTGGTGCCGGTGGCCGGCGCGGCCTTCGAGCGCGGCGACTTCAGCGCCTCGTTGCAGGCGCTGGCCGCGTTGAAGGCACCGGTGGATCGCTTCTTCGACGAGGTGATGGTCAATGCCGACGATCCGGCGTTGCGCGCCAACCGCCTGGCCCTGCTCGGCGAGTTGCATGCGGCGATGAACCGCGTCGCCGATCTGTCGCGGCTGGCCGGCTGATCACGGCCCACCGAACGCAGGCGAAAGCAAACAATGCATCCGATTCCCAAGCTGGTGATCATCGGCCGCGACGGCATCCTCAACCAGTTCCGCGAGGACCACATCAAGGAGCCGTCGGAATGGGTCTCGGTGCCGGGCGCGATGGAAGCCGTCTCGCGCCTCAACCATGCCGGCTGGCACGTGGTGGTGGCCACCAACCAGGCCGGCATCGGCCGCGGCATGATCGACATGGCCTCGGTGAACGCGGTGCACGCGCGCATGATCCAGGAACTGCAGGCCGCCGGCGCGCGCATCGATGCGGTGTTCTTCTGCCCGCACACGCCCGAGGAAAACTGTGCCTGCCGCAAACCGCTGCCGGGCATGGTGCTCGACATCGGCAAGCGCTACGGCGTCGACCTGGACAAGGTGCAGATGGTCGGCGACACGCTGCGCGATCTGCAGACCGCACAGGCCGCCGGCTGCAGCCCGCACCTGGTGCGCAGCGGCCGCGCCGCTGAGCTGGCCGACGGCCAGTTGCAGGCCATGCTCGAGCAGGTGCCGGGCACCCAGGTGCACGCCGACCTGGCGGCCTTCGCCAACCACCTGCTCGCGCAGGCGCATGTGGTCGACTCGCAGTCCGGCGACCTCTGAGCCGCGACCATGAGCGCCCTGAGCCCCGCCAGCCGAGCCCTTTGCGCGCTGCGTTCGGCGCTGTTCATCGCCTGGATGGGCGTCACGGTGGTGCCGATCGCGACCGCGGTGGTCATCGCGTCGATCTTCGTCAAGGGCACGCCGCTGTACTGGATGTGCATCAGCTGGCTGCGGCTGGTGATCTGGGGTGCGCGTGTCATCTGCGGCGTGCGCGCGCGCGTGCAGGGCATGCACCACCTGCCCACCGCCGAACAGGGCACGAAGGCGGTGCTGCTGGCATCGAAGCACCAGTCGACCTGGGAGACCTTCGCCTATCCCACGCTGATGTCGCACCCGCTGTGTTACGTGTTCAAGAAGGAACTGCTGCTGATCCCGTTCTTCGGCTGGGCCATCGGCCGGCTCGACATGGTCCACATCGACCGCAGCAAGCGAACCGAAGCCTGGAACAAGGTCGCCGAGCAGGGCCGCGAGTTCATGGGGCGTGGCAACTGGGTGATCATGTTCCCCGAAGGCACGCGCATCGAACGCGGTCAGAAGGGCACTTACAAGGCTGGCGCGGCGCGCCTGGCGATCACCACCGGCACGCCGATCGTGCCGATTGCGGTCGCCTCGGCACGCTGCTGGCCGCGCAAGAGCTTCCTGCTGCGCCCGGGCTGGATCGACATCTCCATCGGCGCGCCGATCGCGGTCGAAGCACGGCAGCCCGACGAACTGATGCGCGAGGTCGAGGCCTGGATCGAAGCCGAGATGCGCCGCATCGACCCGCAGGCCTATGCCTGAAGGCGCTGTCGTCCCGGCTGCCGCTGCGGCGAAACGCCCGCTGCGCGCGGCCTCCTAGAATCGCCGGCCATGTCGCGTCGGCCGACCCCGTCCAACCCGTTGCAGCGTTCGTTGTTCGACGAGTGGTTCGGCACGGCCGAAGTGCCGCAGGTGCAGACGCCCGCCGTGCCCACTGCGCAGTTGCAGCCGCTGCCTCCGATGGCGACCTCGCCCGCGCGCCCGCCGCTGGCCGAGCGTGAGATCCGCATCGACGGCCACAGCGTGCACTACCGCCTGCGCCGGGCGCGGCGGCGCAGCATCGGCTTCGTCATCGGTGCCGAAGGGCTGTCGGTCAGCGCGCCGCGCTGGGTGGGCACCCGCGAGATCGAATCGGCGCTGCACGAGAAGGGCGCCTGGATCCTGCGCAAGCTGCGCGATCAACGTGAACGCGAGCGCGCGCAGCAGGCCGCGCGCATCGACTGGCGCGACGGCGCCGGCGTGCCGTTCCTGGGCGACACGGTGGTGGTGGTGCTCGATGCGCGCGGTGTCGGCGTGCTGCTCGACAACGGTGCCGATGGCGCCGGCGACCTGCCCGGCGTGCCGCGGCGGCTGCTGCGCGTGGCATTGCCGCATACCGCCACGCCCGAGCAGATCCGCGATGCGGTGCAGAGCTGGCTGCAGCGCCAGGCGCGGCGTGTCTTCGAGGAGCGCTGCGCGCTGTACGGGCCGCGGCTGGGCGTGCAGGTGCGGCGCATAGCGCTGAGCTCGGCGGCCACCCGCTGGGGCAGCGCCAGCGCCGACGGCGCCATCCGACTCAACTGGCGGCTGATCCACTTCGCGCTGCCGATCATCGACTACGTGGTCGCGCACGAACTCGCGCATCTGCGCGAGATGAACCACAGCGCGGCGTTCTGGAAGGTGGTCGGGTCGGTGCTGCCCGACTACCAGCAGGCGCGCCACGCCTTGCGCGAGCAGACCTTGCCGATCTTCGACTGAGCATCGAGCCGGGGCCGCGCCGTGGCCGGCGCCATCACTTTTTCTTCGCGCTGTTCGAGACGATCTTCTTGCCACCGGTCTTCACCGTGCCGACATCGGTGAGCTTCTCCGTTGCGGCGTTGTCGCCGCTGGCGCGCGCCATGAAGCGCTGCTGGCGGTCTTCGGTGCTCGGGTGCTCCTCGGAGTACTGGGCACTCGCGCCAAGCGCGGCCTGGTACTGCGTCCACGCCTGCACCGGGTCGGTTCCGGCCGCCTTCAGCCACACCGTCGCGCAAGCGTCCGCCTCGAACTCCTGCTCCTTGCCGTAGCGCGTCTGAACCGAGCGGGTGAACTCGATCAGTGCCGGCACCGTGCTCAAGGTCGTCAGCTGGTTGCCGAGCTGTTCCAGCGTGCCGCCACCGCCCAGCGGCGCGCCGCTCAGCCCCGACAGCACCTGGCGCGCCAGCTTCCAGCCCTCCGACGAGGAGATCAACTGGAACTGGACCTGCTTCAGCGCGTGGCGTTTGTACACGTGCGAGATCTCGTGCGCGAGCAGGAAGTCGGCACCCGGCCCGGCGTCGCCGAGGCCGTTGAGGAAGCGCTCGGAAATCTGGATCAGGCCACCGAAGCGGGCGAAGGCGCCGTCGGCCAACTGCTTGTCGACATCCAGGCGGATCTCGGCCGGGTACTCGCTGACCACCGCCCGCAAGCGCTGCATGCGCTTTTGCACGTCCTCCAGCGCCAGCGTCTGGAGCTCGGTCAACGGCTCGACACGGCGGCCGAACAGGTTGCCGGCTTCCTGGAACACGGTCGCCAGCTTCACCTCCACCTCGGGCGGCACCCAGATCGAGGTCTGCGCCATATAGCGCAGCAACTGCTTGTCCTCGGGTTTGAGCGTGCCGTAGTCCTGGCCCGACGCCAGCAGCCGCTGCAGGCGCAGCGTCGCCGCGGTGCCGCCGTACTCGGTCAGCTTCTCGGCGATGTTGAACTTCTCGCGCGGCCGGCTGCAGTTGAGATCGGGCGCCATCTCGCTTTCGTAGTTGCTCGGCGGGCTCACGACCGCAGCGTCTTCGACGCCTTGCCGCGGCACCAACGGCTCGGGCTTGATGCCCGCACCGGGCGGCGCCAGCTTCGGCAGCGCCTTGAGGAAGTCGGCGATCTGGGCCTGCGCCGGCAGCGCCAGCAAAGCGGCGAGACAGGCGACGGTGAAGGCAGGGCGCTTGTGCATGTGTGTCACCTCGGAAGTTGCAGCAGTTGTTCGGCATCCCAGTCGAGCTCGGAGGCCAGCAACGTATCGATCCAGGCCGCCTGTTCGCTCATGCCGGCGCCGTCCACACGCCGCTGCGCCAGCCGCTGCAGGCGGTTGGTATCGGTGGCGCCCATCACCGCGAACTCGCCGTTGGCCACCTCGCTGCCGGCCGCGTCGAGCAACTGGTAGGCGTAGACCCCGCCGGGCGAGACCTTGGCACCGTCCAGTTGCACCGCGCCGGCGGCCACCGGCACCTCGAACTGGGCCGGCACCCCGGCCGGCGGCGCACCTCGCGCCACGCGCACGCGCCACTGTCCGTTGAAGGTCGCGTCGACGAGGCGGAATGACCAGGTCGACGGCGGCGGCAGCACGGTGCCGCAGGGCAGTCCCTTGGTGCACGGCGCATTGACGCCGCCGGGCGCGCCCACTTGGCTGTCAACGCCGTTGCCGGCACGCGCCACGGATTTGTCCGACATGCGCTGCTGCAGGCATTCGGAATCGGGCACGCTGCAGGGGCGGTCGGCGGGAAACGTGGCGAACACTTCCGCGAAGCGCTTGCCCGCACCCAGTGGCGGCGGCTGGAACCATTTGCGATCGTGGCGATAGCGCAGCAGCACCGTGCCGCCTTCCACCGTCAGCAACTGGCACCGCTGCAGCTTCTGAAACGACTTGCTCGTCAACGCCGTCGTGTCGCCCGCGAGCCGACACTCGGCGCTGGCCGCACAGGTGACCAGGCACGTGGCGTCGTCCGGGGCGGCCCGCGCGGGCACGCTTGCGTAAAGCGCCGCCGCGGCCAGAGTGGCGGCGGCGCGTGATGTCAGGTAGACGATTCGCATCAAGCCCTCCTCCTGCTCGAAAGGTGCTGGGCATACGACACCGCCGCCAGAATCGCGACGACGCCCAGCAATCCGGTTCCCGTCAGCGCGTGGTGGTTGTGCAAGGCGTACAAGCCCGAGGCGACGATCGCGCATTGCGCCCCCGCGGACAGCACGGCGTCCACCTTGCGTCTGCCGTGCTCCTGCCCGGTGAGCGCGCGGCGCAGCCCGAAACTGAAGTCCGGCGGCTTGGCATGCACGCCATGGCCGGCGCTGTGCGCGACCTCGGTGTACGCGTGGGCCACCAGACCCAGCAGCACGTAGGCAGGGTTGGCCCAGACGTTACTAGTCAGCAATGTCGGGCTGATGACATGCAGCGTGAGCGCGTAGAGCACGAGTGCGATCGCCGCGGGCGTCACCAGACCCGCCATGAAGCTCAGCGAGGGCAGCTCCGACCAGGTGGCGATCCACACCGCCATCAATTTCCAGGCCGCCAGGAAGACGAGGCCCACGAGCAGGTCGATCACCAACCCCCAGATCGAATGAAGTTCGAGGTCGTCGTCGGGGTCGATGGACAGCGCCTGCAAGGCGTGCATCGCGGCGCCACTCACTGGGTCGGCCGCGGCCTGCGGCACATCGAACTTGTCCTGCTGGTCACCGCCGTCGATGCTGATCATCAGCGGCGCAGCCGTCAGCACGCCCTTGTCGACACAGTCTATTTCGGCGCAGCCGAAAGGCTGGCGTCGCGTGATCGGCGTCGACAGCAGCCGGTCGGGATGCAGCCAGCGCCAGTTGTAGGCCGCCGTGTTGTAGCTGTGCAGGACCTGCGGGGCACAGGCCCCTGCCGCGCCACCGCCGACCTCGCAGTCGACCGCCGAGCGCCCACCGAGCAGCGATTCCAGCAGCGCGCGGTGGCCGGACGAGGACTTGCCGGCCAGTCGGCAAAGCGAATTCAGCGCGTGCTGTGTCTGCGCCTTGTCCTGGCCCGCCGGCCACGCCGCCAGCGCCAGCAGGTTGCCCAGCGAGGGGAACACCGGCGCGGCTTCGGCGGCGGCATCGTCCGGGGGATTCCCGGCGAGGTGTACAAAGCGCAGCAGCCGGTCCAGCCACGGCCATGACGGTGCGGCCCGGGCGCTGTGAAGGAAGTCGAGCGGGTAGCCGTGTCGCTCGTGGAATACCGCCGGCGAGGCGTAGTGCAGCGCACCCGGACCTTGACCGGTGCCGCACGTCTTGCTCATGAACCGGTTGCGCACGTCGGCTTCGGCCACGTCCTCGCGCGGCGTCGTGATCGCGATCACCACCGCGCCGGCGCGCAAAGCCCGCAACGCCGTTGCCATCGTGTCGCCACAACGTGTTTCGTCGGCCGCATTCAGCGGTGTCACATCCACGTCGATGGCGATGATCTGCGCCGGGTTGCGAACGTCTGTCGGCGCAGCCCGCTTGTCGGCCAGGTCCTGCAGCAGCGCGGCGAATTCACAGCGATCGATCGGGCGCACGCCCCCCAGGCGTTGCACCGCCCTGTCCGCGGCATCGACCTGCCGTTCCAGCCATTGCGTTCGCAGCTTGGCGCTGACCTCGAGCATCTGCACGCGGTGCACATCCGATGCGGCACGCGCAATGGTGGGCTGGTCCAGTTCACTGGCGGCGTGGGCGGTGGCCGCGTGGCGCCGGTAGTAGCCCTCGGTGTCGTGCAGCACCCCCACCGCGTGCGCCACCACCACCAGCATCGTCAACAGCAGCAGGTGGGCCGTATCGCCCCACACCCGCTGGCCCCAGAATGCGACGACGCCAGAGGACTTGTGCGCCGGCTCGACGTGTTTTGCGCCGTCGGGTGCGCTACCCCCTGCCGAGGGCGCCGGCTCGTTCATGCCAGCACACGCAGATGGACCAGCGCGCCGATCCTGGCCAGTGCACCCTCACTGGAATTGACAGCCTGCGACATCCCACCCCGCCCGCCAGTTCACGTTTGGTTACAAGCTAGCACGGCGCGTGGGACCGTGCAATCCCTGCACGCTGCATTGCGCCGGGGCCGCCTCGTTTCAGGCGGCGGCGTCGCCGCCACCGGCGCTCACACGCTGCGGTAGCGCAGCACGCCGTCGGCGCCGGCCAGTTGCTGCAGGCGGCCGTCACCGTGCAGCGCATGCACATGCGCCACCGCCTCGCCGAGTGCGAAGGTCATCTGGTGCGGATCGAGCTGGCGGTTGAACAGCACCGGCAGCAGGTCGGCGGCGCTTTGCGGCGCCTCGGCGCAGGCCTTCATCACGTCGGCATAACGGGCATCGTGGTGCTCGCTCAGCTGGCGGATGCGCTGGTGCAGCCCGGTGAAGGGCTTGCCGTGCGATGGCAGCACCAGCGTGTCGGCCGGCAACCGGCGCATCGCGTCGATCGAGGCCAGGTACAGCGGCAGCGGGTCGGCTTCGGGTTCGAAGTCCATCACGCTGATGTTGGTGGAAATGCGCGGCAGCACCATGTCGCCGGCGATCAGCGTGTTCAGCGCCGGGCAGTGCAACGCGATGTGCTCCGGCGCGTGGCCGTAGCCGACGAGGCAGTGCCAGTCGTTCGCGCCGATGCGCACGCGCATGCCGTCCATCAAACGGCGATAGCGGTTCGGCACCTGCGGCACCATGCTGGCGTAGTGGTTCGGGCGCGAGCGCATCCGGCTCGAGCACGGCGCCATCGATCAGGCCCTGCCGGGCATAGAAGTCGGCGGCCATGCTGCCGCTGTGCGCGTCGCCTTCGGCGCCGCTGATCTGGCGCGCGACGTTCCAGTCGGTGGCGCTGATCCACAGCCGGCAGCCGAAGCGTTCGGTCAGCCAGTGCGCCAGGCCGATGTGGTCGGGGTGCATGTGCGTGCAGATCACACGCAGCACCGGCAGGCCCTGCAGCTCGTGCGCGAAGATGTCCTCCCACGCCGCCCGCGTGGCCGCGCTGTCGATGCCGCAGTCGACGATCGCCCAACCTTCGCGCGAGCCCTCGGCCGTGACTTCCACATCACGCAGCAGCCACAGGTTGATGTGGTCGAGTGCAAACGGCAGCGGCATGCGCAGCCAGCGCACGCCTTCGGCCACCGGCAGGGTGCTGCCGATGGCCGGCAGCTGGTCGCCGAAGACGTAGTGCAGTTCGCTTTCCTGGGAATTGGCCATGCGCAGCTAGCATCGTGGTGATTTGATGGCCTGAGTCTACCCATGAGCAAGCAGACCGAGGCGCTGTGCGGATCGAGCTGCCGGCTGCATGCGTCGCACGTCATCGACCCGCTCCCATTCGCCATCCATCGCAAGAACGGCCACTGATGTTCCCGCACCAACTCACCGACCGACGCGCCTTCGATGTGGCGCGCGCCATGCTCGATGGCTTCAACCGCCACTACCGGCTGTTCCGCGAGGCCAGCGCCATGGCCAAGGCGCGCTTCGAAGCCGCCGATTGGCACGGCCAGCAGCGCGCGCAGGCGCAGCGCATCGAGTTCTACGACAAGCGCGTGGCCGAAGCGGCCGAGCGGCTGCGCAGCGAGTTCGACATCGCCACGCTGTCGATGGACAGCTGGCAGCAGGCCAAGCTGCACTACATCGGCTTGCTCATCGATCACCACCAGCCCGAGCTGGCCGAGACCTTCTTCAACTCGGTCACCGTCAAGCTGCTGCACCGCAGCTACTTCCGCAACGACTTCATCTTCGTGCGTCCGGCGGTGAGCACCGAATACATCGAGAACGACGAGCCGGCGGCGCTGCCCACCTACCGCGCCTACTACCCGACGCGCGAGACGATGCACGACACCTTGCTGCGCGTGGTGCACAACTTCCAGCTGCAGGTCGAGTTCGAGAACCTCGATCGCGACGTGCACCAGGTGCTGGCGGCGCTGCATGCCCACGTCGAGCTGCCGTTCGCGCAGTGGACGCTGCGCGCCAACTTCCAGATCCAGGTGCTGTCGTCGCTGTTCTATCGCAACAAGGGCGCCTACCTGGTGGGCAAGATCGTCAACGGCTTCGCCGAGGTGCCGTTTGCGCTGGCCATCCTGCACACGGCCGAAGGCAAGCTGCACATCGACACGGCGATGTTCAGCGAGGACGAGCTGCTGATCCTGTTCAGCTTCGCCCGCGCGTACTTCATGGCCGACATGGAGATTCCCAGCGCCTTCGTCGTCTTCCTGCGCACCCTGATGCCGCGCGCGCAGCGCTCCGAGCTGTACAACGCGCTGGGGCTGCAGAAGCAGGGCAAGAACATGTTCTACCGCGACTTCCTGCACCACCAGCAGCACTCGAGCGATTCCTTTCGCATCGCCCCGGGCATCAAGGGCATGGTCATGCTGGTGTTCGATCTGCCCAGCTACCCGTACGTGTTCAAGGTGATCAAGGATTTCTACCCGCCGCAGAAGGACACCACCCGCGAGCAGATCATGGCCAAGTACCTGCTCGTCAAGCAGCACGACCGCGTCGGGCGCATGGCCGACACGCTTGGAGTACAGCAACGTGGCCTTTCCACGCGCGCGCTTCGAGAGCGAACTGATCGACGAGCTGAAGCAGTTCTGCGCCAGCGTGATCGAGGACGACGGCGACGCGCTGGTCATCCGCCACGTCTACATCGAGCGGCGCATGATTCCGCTGAACATCTACCTGCACGAGGCCAGCATCGAGCAGATCGAGAAGGCGGTGGTCGAGTACGGCAACGCGATCAAGGACCTGGTCGCCGCCAACATCTTTCCCGGCGACATGCTGTGGAAGAACTTCGGCGTCACGCGCCACGGCAAGGTGGTGTTCTACGACTACGACGAGATCGAGTACCTCACCGATTGCAACTTCCGCCGCGTGCCCGAGCCGCGCAACGAGGAAGAGGCGATGTCGGGCGAGGTCTGGTATCGCGTCGGCCCGAAGGACGTGTTTCCCGAAACCTTCGAGCCCTTCCTGCTCGGCAACCCGGCGGTGCGCGAGGTGTTCATGAAACACCATGCCGATTTGCTCGATGCCGGTTTCTGGCAGACGCACAAGGAGCGCATCCTGGCCGGCCATGTGCACGATGTCTTCCCCTACGAGGCCAACAGGCGCTTCGTGCGCGATCCCGCGAGCAAGCGCGACCGCCGGCTGAGCGCCTGCCTTCGGGCAGGCCGACCACTCACAAACACTTACCGCGATTGCCCGCGCTGCGCGTACGGCGTTTGCCGAGTGCCATGCATCTGTCACTAACATGCGTTCGAATACGTTCGAACGCGCTTGCAAGCAGCCACCGAAGGAGCCCGCCATGTCCGATCCCGTCGTCATCGTCTCCGCCGCGCGCACGCCGATCGGCGGCATGCTCGGCGACTTCGCGTCGCTGCCGGCGTGGGAGCTCGGTGCGGTGGCGATCCGCGCCGCGGTGCAACGCGCCGGCGTGCCCGCCGATGCGGTGGACGAGGTGCTGATGGGCAACTGCCTGATGGCCGGCCAGGGCCAGGCCCCGGCGCGCCAGGCGGCGCTGAAGGCCGGGCTGCCGACATCGGCCGGCGCCATCACCTTGAGCAAGATGTGCGGCTCGGGCATGCGCGCGATGATGCTGGCGCACGACATGCTGGCAGCCGGCAGTGCCGACGTGCTGGTGGCCGGCGGCATGGAAAGCATGACCAATGCGCCGCACATGGTGCACGCCCGCAAGGGGGTGCGCTACGGTGCCGCGCCGCTGCTCGATCACATGGCCGTCGATGGCCTGGAAGACGCCTACGAGCGCGGCAAGGCGATGGGCGTGTTCGCCGAGAGCTGCGTGGCCAAGTACGGCTTCAGCCGCGAGGCGCAGGACCGCTTCGCCATCGCCTCCACCGAACGCGCCAAGGCGGCCAACGAGGACGGCAGCTTCGACTGGGAGATCGCCCCGGTGGCGGTGCCCGGCAAGGGCGGTGAGACGACGGTCAAGTTCGACGAGCAGCCGTTCAAGGCCCGTCTGGACAAGATCCCGACCCTGAAACCGGCGTTCGTCAAGAACGGCACCATCACCGCGGCAAATGCCTCCAGCATCTCCGACGGCGCGGCGGCGCTGGTGCTGATGCGCGAATCGTCGGCGCGCCAGCGCGGGCTGACACCGCTGGCGCGCATCGTGTCCAGCGCGGTGTTCGCGCAGGCGCCGGAATGGTTCGCCACCGCGCCCGCCGGCGCGATCCAGAAGGCGCTGAAGAAGGCCGGCTGGCAGGCCTCGCAGG
Organism: uncultured beta proteobacterium; assembly: GCA_963756415.1. Lineage (GTDB taxonomy): Bacteria > Pseudomonadota > Gammaproteobacteria > Burkholderiales > Burkholderiaceae_C > Rubrivivax. The sequence continues at coordinate 238,675 of CAVWNT010000010.1, read as the reverse complement.
TCGATCTGTGGGAGGTCAACGAGGCATTCGCCGCGGTGACGATGGCGGCGATGCACGAATTCGAGCTGCCGCACGACATCGTCAACGTGCACGGCGGAGCCTGTGCGCTGGGCCATCCCATCGGCGCATCGGGCGCGCGCATCGTCGTCACGCTGCTCGGCGCGATGCAAAAGCGCGGCGCGCGGCGCGGCATGGCTGCGCTGTGCATCGGCGGCGGCGAGGCCACCGCGATGGCCATCGAAAGGCTCTGAGGCGCCGGTTGCCTGCTTCGCACCCATCGATGCTCGATCCGCAGCTGTGGCAGGGCCTCGCGCTGCTGATGCCGGCGGTGCTGGTGCTCAACGCCACGCCCGGCGTCGACATGCTGCTGACCGTGACACGCACGGCGCAATCCGGCCTGCGCGCCGGTGCGATGGCGGCACTCGGCATCTCCACCGGGGTGGCCGTGCATGTGCTGGCCGCGGCCTTCGGCCTGTCGGCGCTGCTGGCGGCCTCGGCCGAGGCCTTCGCCGTCATCAAGTGGCTCGGCGCCGGCTATCTGGCGTGGCTCGGCATCGGCATGTTGCGCAGCGCCTGGCGCTCGCGCGCAGCGGTCGATCCGCTTGCCGGTGCCACTGCCGTCGGCCCGCCGGCAGCCGGTGCCTGGGCGGACTATCGCCGTGGCTTGTTCACCAACCTGCTGAACCCGAAAGTGGCACTGTTCATGCTTGCATTCCTGCCGCAGTTCGTGCCTGCGCAGATCGTTCACAAGGAGGCGGCATTTCTTGCACTCGGTGCGGTGGCGGTGACCCAGGGGCTGTTGTTCTTGCTGGTCGTCGTCGTCCTCACGCGCCGGCTGTCGCGCGCACCCCGCTGGCCGCGCATGGGCGGCGCTTTGAATGCCGTGGGCGGTCTGGTCTTTCTCGGCCTGGCCGCACGCCTGGCCGTCAGCCGACTCGATGCTCGCTGACTTTCCTTGTTGATCCTTCCCCGAACTGAAATGACCGAAACAGACACTGCCGACCCGACCGCCGTCGAAACGCCGTTGATCCACACGGGCGAGACCTTCGGGCGCACGCTGCGCTACAGCGCGCAGCAGATCATCGATTTCGCGCGCCTGAGCGGCGACAACAACCCGTTGCACCTCGACGAAGCCGTTGCACGCCAGGCGGGCTACGACGGCATCATCGCCAGCGGCCAGCAGACGGCGGCCCAGATGATGGGCCTGGTGGCCTCGCACTTTTCGCGCACCGACGACGGCCAGGCGCGCGACATGCTGTGCCTGAACTTCAACTTCGCATTCAAGGCGCCGATCCACACCGACACCGATGTCGAACTGCGCTGGGCGGTGGCCTCGGTCGAGTTCAACCCGCGGCTGGATGGCTGGATCGGCCAGCTCACCGGCCACGCGCGCTGCGACGGCGGCACCGATTGTGTGATCGCGCGCGGCACGGTGCTGGTCAAGCACCCGGCTGCCGCGTAGAGCCCAGCGCGCGGCCGGCCCAGGCTACAGTTGCCTGGTGCAACTCGACCCCGACCAGCAGGCCATCCGCGACGCCATCCGCGCCTACGCGCAGGACCACATCGCGCCGCACGCCGCCGCCTGGGACCGCAGCCACCACTTTCCGAAAGAGCAGCTGCAGGGCCTGGCGCAGCTGGGCTGCTACGGCGTGGCGGTGCCCACCGAGTGGGACGGCGCGGGGCTGAACTACCAGGCACTGGCGATCATCCTGGAGGAGATCGCTGCCGCCGACGGCGCCACCTCGACCATCGTCAGCGTCAACAACTGCCCGGTGTGCTCGATCCTGATGGCCTATGCGACTGATGCGCAGAAGCAGGCCTTCCTGAAGCCGCTGGCGCGCGGCGACATGCTCGGCGCGTTCTGCCTCACCGAGCCGCATGTCGGCTCCGAAGCCGGCGGGCTGAAGACACATGCCGTGCTTGCCAAGGACGGCGACGGCGATCACTACGTGCTCAACGGCGTCAAGCAGTTCATCACCAGCGGCAAGAACGCCGATGTCGCCATCGTCATGGCGGTCACCGACAAGGCGGCCGGCAAGAAGGGCATCAGCGCCTTCGTGGTGCCGACCGACACGCCCGGCTACACGGTGGCGCGCATCGAGGACAAGATGGGCCAGCGCGCCAGCGACACCGCGCAGATCGTGTTCGACAACTGCCGCGTGCCGGTGGCCAACCGGCTCGGCGAAGAAGGCATGGGCCTGCGCATCGCGCTGTCCGGGCTGGAAGGCGGGCGCATCGGCATCGCCTCGCAATCGCTCGGCATGGCGCGTGCGGCCTTCGAAGCCGCGCTGGCCTACAGCAAGGAACGTGTCGCCTTCGGCACGCCGATCTTCAACCACCAGGCGGTGCAGTTCAAGCTCGCCGACATGGCCACCGCAGCTCGAAGCGGCGCGCCAGCTGATCCACCACGCGGCGCAGCTGAAGGATGCGCAGCAGCCGTGCCTGAAGGAAGCGGCGATGGCCAAGCTGTTCGCCAGCGAGATGGCCGAGCGCGTGTGCAGCGATGCGATCCAGGTCTTCGGCGGCTACGGCTACGTCAGCGACTTCCCGGTCGAGCGCATCTACCGCGACGTGCGCGTGTGCCAGATCTACGAAGGCACCAGCGAGGTGCAGAAGATGCTCATCGCGCGTGCCTTGGGCTGAGCCCGCGGCCGGCAACACCATGAGCAAACTCTTCGAACCGCTGCAACTCGGCCCGCTGCAGCTGCCGAACCGCATCCTCATCGCGCCGATGTGCCAGTACTCGGCCGACGAGGGCAACGCCGGCGACTGGCACCTGATGCACCTCGGCCAGCTGGCGCTGTCGGGCGCGGGGCTGCTGATCATCGAAGCCACCGCGGTGTCGGCCGAAGGGCGCATCACGCCCGCTGACCTGGGCCTGTATTCGGACGACAACGAGGCCGCGCTGGCGCGCGTGCTGCGTGCGCTGCGCCAGCACTCGCCGATGAAGATCGGCATGCAGCTGGCGCACGCCGGGCGCAAGGCCTCGAGCCACGCGCCGTGGGAAGGCGGCTCGCAGTACCGCAGCGACACGGCGCCGGGTTGGCATGCGCTGGCGCCGTCGCCGCTGCCGCATGCGCCCGACGAGGAAGCCCCGCTGGCGCTGGACGCGACCGGCCTGGCGCGCATCCGCGACCAGTTCGCGCGCACGGCGCAGCGTGCCGCGCGCCTCGGCCTCGACGGCATCGAGATCCATGCCGCGCACGGCTACCTGCTGCACCAGTTCCTGTCGCCGCTGGCGAACCAGCGCGACGATGCCTACGGCGGCAGCCTCGACAACCGCATGCGCTTCGTGCTCGAGGTGTTCGACACCGTGCGCGACGCGTTCCCGGCCGACCGGCCGGTGTGGGCGCGCATCTCGGCCACCGACTGGGTCAGTGGCGGCTGGGACATCGAGGGCACGGTCGCGCTGTCGAAGGCACTGCGCGCACGCGGCTGTGCGGCGATCCACGTCTCCAGCGGCGGCGTCTCGCCGTTGCAGGCGATCAAGCTCGGCCCCGGCTACCAGGTGCCGTATGCGCAGCGGGTGAAGGCCGAGGTCGGCCTGCCGACGATCGCGGTCGGGCTGATCACCGAGGCCGACCAGGCCGAGGCGATCATCGCCAGCGGCCAGGCCGATGCCGTGTCGCTGGCGCGTGCGATGCTGTACGACCCGCGCTGGCCCTGGCATGCGGCGGCCAAGCTGGGTGCGCAGGTGCAGGCGCCGAAGCAGTACTGGCGCTCGCAACCACGCGAGTTCAAGGATCTGTTCGAAGGCGCGCAGTTCGGCGCACGCTGAGCGGCGCCGGCCCACCAGGAGCGCGCGCATGAGAAGCCTGCTGCTGACCGTCGTCGGTCTGTCGTTGATCGTGTCGGCCTGTTCGGGCAACGACGACCCGCCGCCGCCGCTGCCCGAAGCCACCCAGGCGGCCATCGACGCCACCGTGCAGCAGCAGCTGGCGGCGCAGAATCTGCCGGGCGCGGTGGTGCTGGTCTCGATCCCGGGCGAGGGCGAAAGCGCACGCGCCTATGGCGAAGCGAACCTGCAGACCCATGCGCCGCGCGCCACCGGCGAACCGTTTCGCATCGCCAGCATCACCAAGACCTTCATCGGCACGCTGATCCTGCAACTGGTCGACGACGGCAGCCTGGCGCTGACCGACCGGGTGTCGAAGTGGTACCCGGGCTTTCCGAACGGCGAGCTCATCACGCTCGACCATCTGCTGCGCATGCGCAGCGGCATTGCCGATTCGTTCGACGAGGCCTTCCTGCAGGACTTCTACGCCGACCCGGTGGCGCCGCGGACACCGGCGCAGATGATCGCGCGCGCCGCGGCGCGTGGCAGTGAATTCATCGCGCCCGACACGCTCACGCGCTACAACAACGTCAACTTCGTGATGCTCGGCGAGATTGCCCAGAAGGTGACCGGCCAGGACATCCGCGTGCTGCTGCAAGAGCGCATCTATCGGCCGCTGGGCATGACCGACACCGTCTACCCGCGCGCCAGCGAGTTCGGCGGTTCGACCCGCGGCTACCTGTTCAACCCGGTCAGCGGCCGCTTCGAGGACCTGACCGTGCTCGACCCGGTGGCTACCGGCGGCGCCGGCGCGATCATCTCCACGCTGGCCGATCTGAAGCGCTATGCGCGCGCGCTGTGCACCGGCACCTTGTTGAGCCGCGCGACCCAGCAGCGGCGGCTGCAGGGCCACAACCTCGACGGCGAGCCGGCGTTCATCGAATACGGCGCCGGCCTCATCCACCTGGGCAAGTTCTGCGGCCACAACGGCACCATCTTCGGCTTCAGCAGCGAGATGTTCTACCTGCCCGAGAAGGACGCGCTGATCGTGATCAACGTCAACCGGCTCGACCTGGACGACCGCAGCCGCTCCACCGAGTTGTTCCTGCGGCTGTCGAAGCAGCTGTTCCCGCAGCACGTCGATTGGTAGCGGTCTCGGCGCCACCCAGCACATGACGCGCGACCCCGGCGCCAGCCCATCCACCCGCGCCGCCAGCGCCGAGGCGGTGCACGCGGCCGTCGCGCGCATCCGCCAATGGGCGCCCGCTGCGCGGCCGCACATCGGCGTCGTGCTCGGCTCCGGCTGGGGCGGGCTGGTGCAGCGCCTCAAAGGCGGCCGGCGCATCGCCTACGCCGATCTGCCCGGGTTCCCGTTGGCGGGTGTCGGCGGACATGCCGGTGAGTTGTGGCTCGGCCGCCTCGGTGCGCACGAGGTGGCGGTGCTGAGCGGGCGGCGCCATGTCTACGAAGACGGTGACGCCGCCGCGATGGCGCTGCCGCTGCGCACGCTGCACGCGCTCGGCTGCGAGCTGCTGGTGCTGACCAACGCGGCCGGCAGCCTGCACGCGCACATGCCGGCCGGCAGCCTGATGCTGCTGGCCGATCACCTGAACCTGCCGCAACGCTCGCCGCTGGTCGGCGAGGCCGGCAGCGAGCGTTTTGTCGACATGGGCGGCGCCTACGACGCCGAGCTGCGCGGGCGGGCCCGGGCCGTGGCGGCGACGCGCGGCGACAGCCTGCACGAAGGCGTCTACGCCTGGTTCCTCGGCCCGCAGTTCGAGACGCCGGCGGAGGTGCGCATGGCCGGGCTGCTCGGCGCCGACGCGGTGGGCATGAGCACGGTGGCGGAAACCATCCTCGCCCGCCACGCCGGCATGCGCGTGCTCGGCCTGAGCCTGATCACCAACCTCGCGGCGGGCCTGTCCAGCGAACCGTTGGGTCATGCGCACACGCTGGCGCAGGCGCACGCCGCCGCCGATCGCGCGGGCGCACTGCTCGCCGACATCATCCAGGCCCTGCCATGAACGCCGAGCAAGAAACCGCGCGCATCGCGCTGCGCTGCCTCGATCTGACGAGCCTGAACGACACCGACACCGCCGCGGATGTCGAGCGCCTGTGCGCGCGTGCCGATGGCCCGTGCGGTGCCGTCGCCGCGGTGTGCGTGTGGCCGCGCTTCGCGGCGCTGGCGCGCGGCCGGCTGCCGGCGCACATCGCGGTGGCGGCGGTGGCCAATTTCCCGGCCGGCGAGGCCGACGAGCGCGCGGCGGTGGCCGACACCCGGCGCATCGTCGAGGCCGGCGCGCAGGAGGTCGATGTCGTGCTGCCGTGGCGTGCGCTGCAGCGCGGTGAAGCGAGCGCCGCGGCGCGGCTGTTGCACGCGGTGCGGCGGGCTGCCGACGGGCTGCTGCTGAAGGTCATCCTGGAAAGCGGCGAGCTGCGCGATCCGGCGCTGATCGACGCCGCCGCGCAACTGGCGCTCGACGCGGGTGCCGACTTCCTCAAGACCAGCACCGGCAAGACCGGCACCGGCGCAACGGCGCAGGCGGCGCAGCAGTTGCTGCGGATCATCGGCGACGATGGCCGAACCCGCGCCGGCGTCGGCCTGAAGGTCTCGGGTGGCGTGCGCAGCGTCGCCGACGCCGGCGCCTACCTCGGGTGGGTCGAGCAGGCCCTCGGCGGCGCTGCCCTGGTGCCGGCGCGCTTGCGCATCGGCGCGAGCAGCCTGCTCGACGACATCGAAGCCGTGCTCGGTCGATCGCCGGCGGCGGCAGCAGCGCTGTCGAAGCCGCCGCCACCCGATCGTCGTGCACGGGGATGAATGCTTTGATCCCGCACCCCCAACGAATGGAGCACACGCGATGCGATTCATGATCCTGGTCAAGGCCAGCGCCGACAGCGAAGCCGGGGTGATGCCCGACGAGAAGATGTTCGCGGAGATGGGCGCCTTCAACGAAGAGCTGGCCCAGGCCGGCATCCTGCTGGCCGGCGAGGGGCTGCATCCCAGCTCGCGCGGCGCCCGTGTGCGCTTTTCGGGCGAGCAGCGCACGGTCATCGACGGGCCCTTCGCGCAGACCGAGGAACTGGTCGCGGGCTACTGGATCTGGCAGGTGCAATCGAAGGAAGAGGCGATCGAATGGGTCAAGCGCTGTCCGAACCCGATGCCGGGCGACAGCGAGATCGAGATCCGCCGGATCTTCGAGGCCGAGGACTTCGGCGCCGAGCTCACGCCCGAGTTGCGCCGGCAGGAAGACGCCCTGCGTGCCAAGATCGCCAAGCCGAACTGACACCGCCATGACACGCACAGCTGATCGCATCCGGCTCCACCTTCGAAGCGCAGGCGGCCTATTCGCGCGCGGTCGTCGACGGCGACTGGATCTTCGTCGCCGGCACCACCGGCTACGACTACCGCACGATGAGCATTGCCCGAGGGCATCGTCGAGCAGGCCGAGCAGTGTTTCGCCAACATCGCGCACGCGCTGCAGCGAAGCCGGCGCGTCGCTGGCCGATGTCGTGCGCGTGCACTACATCGTGCCGGTGGCCGCCGATTTCGAACAGTGCTGGCCGGTGCTGCGCAAGCACTTCGGCGAGGTGCGCCCGGCGGCGACGATGTTCAGCGCCGGCCTCATCGACCCGCGCATCCGCATCGAGATCGAAGTCACCGCCCGCAAGCGCAGCGCATGATCAGTGCCGAGGAGTTCAACCAGCGCGGCGTGGGCAAGCTGCCCGGCCACCTGGGCGTGCTGATCACGCTGGCGACGCCGCAGCAGATGCGCGCACAACTGTCGGTGCAGCCGCACCTGATGGCCCCCAACGGCTTCCTGCATGCCGGCAGCCTGGTCACGCTGGCCGACACGCTGTGCGGCTACGGCTGCGTGCTCAACCTGCCCGCGGCGGCGTCGGGCTTCACCACCGTCGAGCTCAAGTCGAATCACCTGGGCACCGCGCGCGAGGGCACCGTGCTCGCCGTGGCCACGCCGGCGCACCTGGGCCGCACCACGCAGGTGTGGGATGCGCTGGTGACGCACGAACACAGCGGGCGCACGCTGGCGCTGTTCCGCTGCACGCAGATGGTGCTGTACCGCAGCGCCGCGGCCTGATGCCGCTGTTGCCGGCGTGACAGCCGGTGCTGGCGGGCACCGATAGACTGCGTCGCGCCGGCTCGAGCTGAGCCGGCAGCGTTCTCAGGGCGGGGCGAAATTCCCCACCGGCGGTATCCGCGTGTTGTCGCGGCAGCCCGCGAGCGCCCGGGCGGGGTGTGCAGCACCGCGTTTGGGGTCAGCAGATCTGGTGCGATGCCAGGGCCGACGGTCACAGTCCGGATGCAAGAGAGCGCGTGTCCACGCACCGGCGTGCGCTGCAGCGCGTGCCGGCGGGTGGGCCCGTGCGCCCTGATTCCCTTGGCCCGTCCGACAAAGGCAGACCGTGAATCAGACACCGCCAACCCCTCCGGCTCCAGCACCCGCCCCGGCACCCGCTTCGGCCCCGCGCATCGCCGTGATCTCGTCGGCCTGGCATCGCGACATCGTCGAGCAGGCGGTGGCCGGCATGCGCGCCGAATTCGCCCGCGGCGGCATCGGCGCCGGGCAGATCGACGCGTACAGCGTGCCCGGCGCCTTCGAGATCCCGCTGCATGCGCAAATCCTCGCCCGGGCCGGCCGCCATGACGCCATCGTCGCCTGCGGTCTGGTCGTCAACGGCGGCATCTACCGCCACGAATTTGTCGCCGCCGCGGTCATCGACGGGCTGATGCGGGTGATGCTCGACAGCGGCGTGCCGGTGTTCTCGGCCGTGCTGACGCCGCGCGACTTCCACGACCATGAAGACCACCGCCGCTTCTTCACCGAGCACTTCGTCGGCAAGGGTGCCGAGGTGGCCCGCGCCGCGCTGGCGACGCTGGCCGGGCTGCGCACGCTGTCGACTGGGTGAACGCCGGGCGTTCCTTGCCTGAGCAAAGATTGCCCTGGCATTTCATAATGCCGCGATGGCCAGCAAGCCCCGGGCAGCGCCCACCCCCCGCTTCTACGACGGTCGCCGGCACGTGGTCGGCGAAAGCATCGGCTACCTGCTCAACCAGGTGGTGATGTCGATGCGCCGTCAGGTGGCGCAGCGCATGGCGGCGCACGAGCTGACTGCCGCGCAGTGGCATCCGCTGTGGAAGCTCAAGCGCGACGGGCCCAGCAGCGCGCAGCAGATGGCGCGCGAGATGGACATCGATGCCGGTGCGATGACGCGGCTGATCGACCGCATGGTGCTCAAGGGCCTGGTCGAGCGCACCCGCTCGAGCAGCGACCGGCGGGTGGTGATGCTGTCGCTGACGATGGCGGGTGATGCGGTCGCGCGCCGCGTGCCGGCGGTGCTCGCCGGTGTCAACAACGACTACCTGCGGGGCTTCAGCGGCGACGAGTGGGAGACGCTCAAGCACCTGCTGCGCAAGATGCTGGCCAACGCACCGGCCGCGCCGCTGCGCAGCGGCAAGGCGAGCCGATGAGCGACCCGCGCAACGACGCTGCCGCCGCAGGCAGTGCCCCGGTTGCGGCCGCGCCACCGGCGGCGCCGGCCCGTGCGGCGCCACCGCTGAACGGCAGGCGCCGCCGCAACATGCTGCTGCTGGTCGGTGCCGGGGTGCTGCTGGCCGCCGCCGCCTACGGCCTGTACTGGAACCGCTACCTGCGTCACTATCAAAGCACCGACAACGCCTACGTGCAGGCGCCGATGGTGCAGATCACGCCGCAGATCGGCGGCACCGTGACCGCGGTGCTGGTCGACGACACCGATCTCGTGCAGCCGGGCCAGCTGCTGGTGCAGCTCGACCCGATGGATGCCCGGCTGGCGCTGCAACGTGCGCAGGCCAGCCTGGCGCAGGCGGTGCGCCAGGTGCGCACGCTGGTCGCCGGCACCGGCAGCGCCGATGCGCAGGTGCAGCTGCGTCGCGCCGAAGTGGCCAGCCAGCGCGCGGCGGTGCAGCGCGCGCAGGACGATCTGGCGCGGCGCCAGCCGCTGGTCGATTCGGGCGCCGTCAGCGGCGAGGACATGCAGCATGCGCAGTCCACGCTCGATGCGGCGCGCAGCGCGCTGGCGGCGTCGGAATCGGCGGTCACCGCCGCGCAGCAGCAGGCGCTGGGCAACCTGGCGCTCACCGACGGCACCCGCATCGACCAGCACCCCAGCGTGCTCGGCGCGGCCGCCGCGCTGCGCGAGGCCTGGCTGGCGTTGCAGCGCACCGAGTTGCGCGCGCCGCAGGCCGGCCAGGTGGCGCGGCGCACGGTGCAGCTGGGCCAGCGCGTGGCTGCGGGCGCGCCGTTGATGTCGGTGGTCGCGCTCGACCAGCTGTGGGTCGAGGCCAACTTCAAGGAAGGCCAGCTGCGCGACATGCACATCGGCCAGCCGGCACGGCTGGAGGCCGACGTGTACGGCGACCGCGTCGAGTTCCACGGCCGCATCGTCGGGCTCGGGGCCGGCACCGGTGCGGCCTTCGCGCTGCTGCCGACGCAGAACGCGACCGGCAACTGGATCAAGGTGGTGCAGCGCGTGCCGGTGCGCATCGAACTCGATCGCGAACAACTGGCCCAGCACCCGCTGCGTGTCGGGCTGTCGATGCAGGTCACGGTGGATCTGGCTGCACAAGGCACGCAGCGCGCCGCGCCGAACGACGGCACGCCGGCGCCGCTGCCGGCTTCGACCGCGGTGAGTGCCGACGGTGCCGACCCGGCACGCGACACCGCACCCGCGGATGCGATGGTGCGCGAGATCATCGCCGCCAACCAGGGCCCGGCGCGACGCCGATGAGCCGCGTGCGGCCGCCCGCAGCGGTGCGAACGCGCCCCCGGCCGCGCACACGGGGTCGGCGTTGAGCGCGACGCCGGGTGCGGCGGCCCGCCCGGCGCGCCCGTCCCCCGCACTGCCGCCCGCCGGCGAGCTGCCGCCGCTGCGCGGCGCGCAGCTGGTGCTGGGCACCATCTCGCTGTCGCTGGCGACCTTCATGAACGTGCTCGATTCGTCGATCGCCAACGTCTCGGTGCCGGCGATCGCCGGCGACATGGGCGTGAGCCCGACGCAGGGCACCTGGGTCATCACCTCGTTCGCGGTCGCCAACGCCATCTCGATGCCGCTCACCGGCTGGCTGACGCAGCGCTTCGGCTCGGTGCGGCTGTTCACCACCAGCATCCTGCTGTTCGTGCTGGCGTCGTGGCTGTGCGGGCTGGCGCCGAGCATCGAGGCGCTGATCTTCTTCCGCGTGCTGCAGGGCCTGGTGGCCGGGCCGATGATCCCGCTGTCGCAGGCGCTGCTGCTGTCGAGCTACCCGCGCGCGCGCGCCGGCTCGGCGATGGCGATGTGGGCCATGACGGTGCTGGTCGCGCCGGTGGTCGGCCCGCTGCTGGGCGGCTGGATCACCGACAACATCGCCTGGCCGTGGATCTTCTACATCAACATCCCGGTCGGCCTGGTCGCGGCGGCACTGACCTGGTCGATCTTCAGCGAGCGCGAATCGGCGCGCCGTGCGGTGCCGCTCGATCGCATCGGTCTGGTGCTGCTGGTGCTGTGGGTCGGTGCGCTGCAGATCATGGTCGACAAGGGCAAGGAGCTCGACTGGTTCGCCTCCGGCCAGATCGTCGCGCTGGCGCTGGTGGCGCTGATCGGCTTCATCGTCTTCCTGATCTGGGAGCTGGGCGCGGCACAGCCGCTGGTCGATCTGGCGCTGTTCGCGCAGCGCAACTTCCTGGTCGGCACGGTGGCGCTGTCGGTGGCCTACGGCGTGGTCTTCGGCAACATCGTGCTGCTGCCGCTGTGGCTGCAGCAGACGATGGGCTACACCGCCACCTGGGCCGGCCTGGCGATGGCGCCGGTGGGGCTGCTGGCGATGGTGCTGTCGCCGTGGGTGGGCAAGAACATCGGCCGCATCGACCCGCGCCACATGGTGACGTTCGCCTTCATCGTCTTCGCGGTCGTGATGGGGATGCGCTCGCGCTTCACGCCGCTGGCCGATTTCCAGACCATCCTGATGCCCACCTTGCTGCAGGGCGTGGCGATGGCGTTTTTCTTCATCCCGCTGCAGAGCATCGCCTTTGCCGGCATCGCCGGCGCGCGCATGCCGGCGGCGGCCGGGCTGAACAACTTCGTGCGCATCACCGCCGGGGCCATCGGCACGTCGCTGTCCACCACCTTGTGGGAACGCCGCGCGGGCTGGCACCATGCCCAACTGGCGCAGACCATCGACAGCGGCAACGCCGCGGCCGTGCAGACGCTGGCGCAGTTGCAGGCCCAGGGCTTCAGCGCCGAACAGGCGCTGGGCGTGCTCAACCGCATGATCGACCAGCAGGCTTTCACGATGGCCGCCGCCGATGTGTTCTGGCTGTCGTCGTGGCTGTTCATCGCGCTCATCGCGCTGGTCTGGTTCAGCCGGCCGCAGGCGGCCCCGGCAGTCGGCGGCGGCGCGCATTGAACGCCACGGTTGCCGACGAATTCCGCAGCGCGCGGCCGATCGCCGGCTGGCGCGTGGTGCTCACCACCTTCTGCATGGCGCTCGGCGCCTGGGGGCTGGGCTTCTATGCGCTGTCGGCCTACGCGCAGTTCCTCGGCCGCGCCGGGCGCTTCTCGCCGGCGCTGTTGTCGCTGGCCTCGACCTGGTATTTCCTCGTCGGCGCGGCGGCGCTGTACGGTGTCGAACACGCGGTGCGTCGCTTCGGCGTGCGCCGCATCACGCTCATCGGGCTGTTGCTGATGGCCGGCGGTGTCAGCACGCTGGCCTATGTGCCCAACCTGGCGCTGCTGTTCGTCGCCTACACCGCGATGGCCTTCGGTTGGGCCGCGATCTCCGGCACCGCGATCGCGCGCATCGTCGGCCAGTGGTTCGATGCACGCCGCGGCCTGGCGCTGAACCTGGCCCTCACCGGCGCCAGCGCCGCCGGCTTCGTCATCGTGCCGGCGCTGGTCTGGGCCATCGAGCGCTTCGGCATGGGCCCCGGCGTGCTCGGCATGGCGCTGGCGGTGAGCGTGCCGCTGGCGCTGCTGATCGGCTTCAACATCGTCGAACCCGAGCGGGCGCCGCGCGGCACCCGGCACACCGCCGGCGGCGCCACCGGCCGCGTTGCGCAACGATCGGCCATCTGCTGCTGCTGTGTGCGCTGTTCGCCGTCGGCTGGCTGGCGCAGGTGGCCTTCCTGGCGCAGCAGTTGCCGCTGCTGGTGCCCAAGGTCGGTGCCGCCGTCGCCACGCTGGCGGTGGCGGTGACCACCGGCAGTTCGCTGCTGGGGCGGCTGGTGCTGGCCAGCGTCATCGACCGCGTCGACCACCGCCGCGCCACCGCCGTGAGCTTCGCGCTGCAGGCCCTCGGCATGGCCCTGATGCTGGTCAGCGACCGGCCGTGGGTGGTGATCACCGGCTGCGCGCTGGTCGGTGCCTCGGTGGGCAACGTCATCACGCTGCCGGCGATGTTCGCGCAGCGCGAGTTCGCCTCGGCGCACTACAGCGCGGTGGTCACGCGCATCTGGTCGGTGGGCCAGGTGCTGTTTGCCTTCGGCCCGGTCGGCGCCGGTGTGCTGCAAGCCGCCACCGGTTCGCCGACCGCGACCTTGCTCGCCTGCGGCGCCTGTCAGCTGCTGGCGGCCGTGCTGTGCCTGCGGCGGCGTGATCGCGGCTGAGCGCGCGTGGCAAACTGGCCCGGTTCACCGCAGCCTGTTCGAACCCGACCGATGACCGATACCCTCGACGCCAGCCGCCTGCCCGATCGCTTCGAATCGGTGGACGCGCTGGAAGACTTCATGAGCCGCCCCAGCCCGGCGTTGATCGACACCTTGAGCCGTGTCGACGGCGACCTGATGATCCTCGGCGTGGCCGGCAAGATGGGGCCGACGCTGGCGCGCCTGGCCAAGCGCGCCGCGCCCGGCAAGCGTGTCATCGGCGTGGCCCGCTTCAGCGATGCAGCCGTGCAGCAGCGGCTGAACGACTGGGGCATCGAGACGATCCGCGCCGATCTGCTCGACCGTGAAGCGCTGCAGGCCTTGCCGCAAGTGGCGAACATCGTCTTCGCTGCCGGCCACAAGTTCGGCGCCAGCGGCCAGCCGGCGCTGACCTGGGCGATGAACACCTGGCTGCCGGCGTGTGTGGCCGAGACCTTCTGCGCATCGCGCATCGTCGCCTTTTCCACCGGCAACGTGTATGGCCTGTCGCCGCCCGCGCAGGGCGGTGCCGACGAGTCGCAGGCGCCGCAGCCGATCGGCGAATACGCGCAGTCGTGCCTGGGGCGCGAGCGCATGTTCGAGTACTTCTCGCAGCGCCACGGCACCGCCGGGCGCATCGTGCGGCTGAACTACGCCATCGACATGCGCTACGGCGTGCTGCTCGATATCGCCACGCAGGTGCAGCGCGGCCAGCCGGTCGATCTGGGCATGGGCCATGTCAACCTCATCTGGCAGGGCGATGCCAACAGCCAGGTGCTGCGTTGCCTGGCGCACACCACGACACCGAGCACGCCGATCAACCTCACCGGGCCCGACACGCTGAGCGTGCGCGAGCTGGCGCAGCAACTGGCGCAGCGCCTGGGCAAGGATGCGACGTTCAGCGGCAGCGAAGCGCCGACCGCGTTGCTATCGAACACCGCGCAGGCGCAAGCCCTGTTCGGGCTGCCGACGGTGCCGCTGGCGGCGATGCTCGACTGGGTCGCCGACTGGGTGCAACGCGGCGGCGACACGCTCGGCAAGCCGACCAAGTTCCAGGTGCGCGATGGCGGCTTCTGAGCCACGTCCGCGCCAGCCGTGACCGCCGCCGTGGGCCTCGATCAGCCGCTGGCGCGCCAGCTGCTCGGCAGCCACGATGCCGACGACGCGCTGCGCTTGTCCGATGCCGCCGGTTGGAACCAGACCGCCGACGACTGGCGGCTGTTCATCGAACACGGCCAGGTGCTGGGCTGCCGCAGCGCCGATGGCCGGCTGGTCGCCACCGGCGCCGCACTGCCGTATCCGGACGCCGAGCGGAAGGCCGAGCTCACGCCACGCGGACTGGGCTGGATCTCGATGGTGCTGGTCAGCCCCGAGTGGCGTCACCGCGGGCTGGCCACGGCGTTGCTGCACGAGGCCATCGACTGGCTGCGCCAGCGCCAGCTGACGCCGCTGCTCGATGCCACACCGGCCGGGCAGGCGGTGTACACGCAGCTCGGCTTCCAGCCGGGCATGGCCTTCGAGCGCTGGCAGGCCACGCTGAGCGCGTCGAGCGGCGTCTTCGCCGCAGCGCCGGCGCCGGCTGGCGCCGACGACAGGTCCGCGATCGTCGCACTCGACCATGCCGCGCAACAGGTGCAGCGCGCCGTGCTGATCGATGCGCTGTTGGCGCGGCCGCACACCCGGGCGTGGCTGGACACGCAGCGCCGTGGGTTCGTGATCCGCCGCGCAGGCCGCCGCGCGGTGCAGATCGGCCCGCTGGTGGCCGACGACGACGATGCGGCCATCGCGCTGCTGTCGGCCGCGCTGGCGGGCATCGACGGCGCGGTGTTTCTCGATCTGCCGGTGCGCTGCCGGGCGATGGCGCGGCAGCTTGCGCAGTGGGGTTTTTCGCGCCAGCGGCCCTTCGTGCGCATGGCGCTCGGCGACACACCGGCGCTGCACGGCAGCGCGCGCCAGTTCGTGCTGGCCGGCCCTGAATTCGGATGATGAGCATGAACACCAAGACTTCCTGGCAAACGACGCTGGCGGCGGGCACGGCCATTCCCGCGCACCCGCTGGCGCTGAACGAACGGCGTGAACTCGATCCGCGCCGCCAGCGCGCGCTGGCGCGCTACTACCTCGACGCCGGCAGCGGCGGCCTCGCGGTCGGTGTGCACACCACGCAGTTCGCGATCCGCGAGCAGGGTCTGTACGAGCCGGTGCTGCGCATCGCCGCCGAGGTCGCGCGCGATTGGCCGGCCGCGCCCGGCGCGCCCAGCGCCGACGCGCGCGTGCTGGTCGCCGGGCTGTGCGGGCGCACGCAGCAGGCCGAAGCCGAGGCGCGGCTGGCGCGCTCGCTGGGCTACCACGCCGGGCTGCTGAGCCTGGCGGCGATGAAAGGGGCCAGCGAAGACGCGCTGATCGAACACTGCCGTGCGCTGGCCGCACAGATGCCGCTGATCGGCTTCTACCTGCAGCCGGCCGTCGGTGGCCTGCACCTGGGTGTCGATTTCTGGACCCGCTTCGCCGCCATCGAAGGTGTCGTGGCGATCAAGGTGGCGCCGTTCAACCGCTACCGCACGCTCGACGTGATGCGCGGCGTGGTCGAGGCCGGCGCCGAAAAGCGCATCACGCTGTACACCGGCAACGACGACCACATCGTGCTCGACCTGCTGACGCCGTTCACCTTCATGCGCGAGGGCAAGCCGGTCACGGTGCGTTTTCGCGGCGGGCTGCTCGGCCATTGGTCGGTGTGGACCTCGAAGGCGGTGCAGTTGCTGGCGCGCTGCCAGGCGGCGGTGCGCGACGGGCAGGGCATCGATGCCGATCTGCTGGCGCTGGACAGCCGTGTCACCGATTGCAATGCCGCCTTCTTCGACGTGGCGAACGACTTCCGCGGCTGCATCGCCGGCTGCCACGAGGTGCTGCGCCGCCAGGGCCTGCTGCACAACATCGCCTGCCTGGATCCCGACGAGGGCCTGAGCCCGGGGCAGGCCGAGCAGATCGACCGCGTGTGCGCGGCGCACGCCGACCTGGCCGACGATCACTTCGTCGCCGCCGGGCTGGCGCGCTGGCTGGGGTAGACCCGCTGCGACCGCGCGCTGGCGGTCGAATACATTCGCGCAGCCGGCGCGAATCGGCGCGCCGGCCAGGCATCAGGACCGGGAGCTCTGCAAATGAAACGCTGGCTTCGTCGCACGCTGTGGAGTGGGGGCACCTTGCTCGTCGTCGGCGCGGCCACCGTCGCCGTCGGTCTGTTGATGGCCGAGCGCAAGATGCAGCGCCACGTGGCCGTCGAGGTGCAGCCCGTGGCGCTGCCCACCGATGCCGTCGCCGTCGAACGCGGCCGCTACCTGTACGCCTCGCGCGGCTGCACCGATTGCCACGGCGCCAACGGCGGTGGGCGCACCTTCATCGACGAGGACGGGCTGCGCGTGGCCGGCGCGCACATCAGCCCGGGGCCGGGCAGCGTCACCGCCGGCTACGCCACCGCGGACTGGGTGCGCATCATCCGCCACGGCGTCAAGCCCGGCGGCCGGCCGGCGATGATCATGCCGAGCGAGGACTACAACCGTTTCACCGACGCCGACCTCGGCGCGCTGGTGGCGTACATCCGGCAGATGCCGCCGGTCGAAGGCGGTGCCGCGGTGGTGCAGCTGCCACCGCCGCTGCGCCTGATGTATGCCGTCGGGCTGGTGCAGGACGCAGCCGAGAAGATCGACCACCGCCTGCCGCCGCAGCAGCCGGTGGCCGAAGGACCCAGCGCGGCCCACGGCCGCTACGTCGCCAACATGTGCCTGGGCTGTCACGGCAGCGGGCTGTCGGGCGGCAAGATCCCGGGCACGCCGCCGAGCTGGCCGGCAGCCGCCAACCTGACCCCCGGTGCCGGCAGCGTGATGCCGGCCTACGCCGACGCGCAGGCCTTCGTGCGCCTGATGCGCAGCGGCAAGCGGGCCGACGGCAGCGTGGTGGCGGTGATGCCGTTCGAGTCGCTGGCGCAGATCAGCGACACCGACCTGAATGCGCTGCACGCCTACCTGCTGACGGTGCCCTCGCGGCCGGCCGGCGGCCGCTGA
Source organism: uncultured beta proteobacterium (assembly GCA_963756415.1). Lineage (GTDB taxonomy): Bacteria > Pseudomonadota > Gammaproteobacteria > Burkholderiales > Burkholderiaceae_C > Rubrivivax. Next base: position 221,189 of record CAVWNT010000010.1, on the reverse strand, counting down.
CCGGCCCGAGCGCCGGCCGCCGGTCTGTCGGCTAGCGCGGCTAACGCGGCTATCGCGGCCAGTGGCGCTCGAACACCGCGGCCACCGCGGGGTGCGCCTCGACCCGCTCGGTGAGTGCGAACAGCGCCGGCCGCCTGCGCTTCAGGTGTGCGCGCGCGCCGCCCCACTTCGACACCACGGTGGCCAGCAGGTCGAGCGCGCCGGGCGCATCGCCGCCATAGAAGGCGCCCGGTGGCGCGCAGGTGTCGGCGAAGACATCCCAGCAGTGGTGCAGCCGCGCCCGCGTGCCGCGGCGGATGTCCTCGCTCACCGCGTCACTCGTGTCGTCGCACCAGCGCTGCGGGTAGTCGATGATGCCGATGGCGGCATAACAGTTGGCGGCGATGTAGACCAGGCCGCGCAGGTGCTGGCCGCGTGCGCCCGCCGCCACCGGCAGCAGCGCTGCTGCCGGGTGGCTGAGGCCGAGGTGCATCAGGATCGCCGCGCTCTCGGTCAGCACCGCGCCGTCGGGCAGCACCAGCGTGGGAATCTGCAGCAGCGGGTTGGCCTCGGCCAGCGCATCGAGCGCCGAATTCTTGTCCCACGAGGCGGCTTCGATCAGCTCGAAGGGCTGCTCGCACAGCAGCAACGCCGCCTCGATGGCGGCCGAGCCGGAACCGGCCGAGCCGAACAGCCGGTAGCCGGCCGGCCCGGCGCGTGCGTTCACGCGTTCGCCCGCGCCCAGCCGTCGTCACCGGCCTGCACGATGCGCCCGTCGTCGCGCAGCTTCAGCAGGTGCGCCAGCAGCGAGCGCCGCGCCATCATGTGCAGCTTCGGCGCCACATCGGCGTACACGGTGGCCAGCAGTTGATCGGTCGCCTGCATCTCGGGCTTCACCGCGTCGAGCACCTTGGCCTCGCGCTTCAGGCGGTGGTCGATGATCTGCTGCATCGCGCGCCGTGGCTCGGGCATCAGGAAGCCGTGGCCCGGCGCCAGCCACTCCAGCGGCAGCTGCATCAGCTCGCGCAGCGACTTCAGGTACGCGCCCATGTCGCCGTCGGGCGGGTTGATGACCACCGTCGAGCCCTGCATCACGTGGTCGCCGGTGAACATCAGGCGCTCCTCGTCGAGCACGTAGCACAGGTGGTTGCCGGCATGGCCCGGCGTGTGGATCGCGCGCAAGGTGCTGTCGCCCGGCAGCGCGAAGACCTCGCCGCCGCGCAGCGGCACGTCGGGCACGAAGTCGGTGTCCTGCCACTCGGCGTGCAGCGGCGCCATGCCGTGCAGCGGCGCGCCGGTGCGCGCCTTCAAGGCCTGCGCCGCCGGCGAGTGGTCCTTGTGCGTGTGCGTGACGAAGATCCAGCGGATCGGCCCCGGCGCGGCATCGATGATGGCCTGCACATGCGCGTCGTCGGCGGGGCCGGGGTCGAGCGCCGCCCACTCGTTGGCCGCGCCGCCGCCGATCAGGTAGCAGTTGGTGCCCGGCCCGGTCATCATGCTGCCGTTGTTGGCGGTGATGCGGATCAGCCGCGGCGACAGCTGCACCGCGGTGGCCGGCGCCAGCTCGTAGCTGTGCTGGCCGTGGCCGTCGGGGTCGAGCCGGCCCAGCTCGGCATACGGCGGCTCGTCGGGCAGCACCGGGCGCAGGCCTTTGCTGCCGATCGCCAGCCTGGGCATGATGCAGCGCACCGAGGTCAGCGCGCGGGCGTGCGCCAGCACCGCATCGATGCTGCCCAGGCGCTGCAGCAGCTCGATGATCTTGTAGGTCGGCGGCGCCAGCTTCAGCTCGCGCCGCTGCGCCAGCGCCTCGGCCGGTGTCAGCCACAGCTGGGCATCGGTCTCGCCGTCGTCCTGCAGGGCCACCTGCAGCTCGGGCAGGCGCGTGACGAAGAAGCGCGTGTCGTAGCGCTTGGGCACGCCCGGCGGCGTCAGCCAATGATCGAGATAGACCAGCCGGTCGGGGTCGAGCGTCAGCCCGAAGCGCTGGCACAGCTCGGGCAAGGTCAGCTCGTGCCGGTTCAGCGCCGGGCGCAGCGCGGCGATCTGCTCGAGCTGCGCGGCATCGGGTTCGCTGCCGGCGACGAACAACAGGCCGGCTTCTTCGAAGCACTCGCGCATCGCTGCGAAGTAGAAGTCGAGCCCGCCGTCGCCAGGCCCAGGCTGGCGCTGGCGCGTGCGTCGTCGAGGCCGGTGCAGGCCGCGTGGCCGTCGCGGTCGGTGGCGTCCATCAGGCCGCCGGGGAACACACACGCCCCGCTGTGGATGTCGCCGGCGCGCGGCGCGCGGCGCATCAGCAGCAGCTGCATGCCGGAAACCGGGTCGTCGCGAAGCACGACCACGGTGGCCGCGGGCCGCACCGCGGCGCCGGGCGTCGGCGTCCACGAGCGGGCGGTCATCGTGCCGCTTTGGATCGAAGTCGAATCGTTCATGCACGCAAGCCTAGCGCAAGCCCGCCGCCGAAGCCGGCACGCGAACCGGCGCCCTCACCACAGCCGCTGCCTTCGATCGAGGGCATGGCGCCAACGCGCCATGCCCGTCGAGCGGTCGATCAGACCGGCGGCGTCGCCTGCTGGCGTATCGGCAGCTGGCGGATGCGCTTGCCGGTCGCCGCGAAGATCGCGTTGCCAGCGCCGGCGCGATCGGCGGCACGCCCGGCTCGCCGACGCCGCCGAGCGGCGCATCGAAGTCGCTGCCGGCATCAGGTGCACGACGATCTTCTTCGGCGCCATCGTTCATGCGCAGCGACCTCGAACTGGTGGAAGTTGTCCTGCTGCACGCGGCCGTTCTTGAACGTGATCTCGCTGACCATCGCCTGGCTCAGGCCCATGACGCAGGCGCCCTCGATCTGCGAGCGGATGCGGTCGGGGTTGATCTGCGGGCCGCAGTCGACGGCGACGTCGATGCGCGGGATCACGATCTCGCCCTTGGCATTGACGCTCCACCTCGACGACCGCGGCGACGTAGGTGACGAAGCTGTAGTGCGCGGCCAGGCCGAGGCCCTGGCCCTTCGGGCAGCTTGCGTCCCCAGCCGGCCTCCTGCGTCGCGCGCTCGATCACCCGGCGCAGCCGGCCGGTGTCGATCGGATAGCGCTCGGGCGACTCGCCGTAGTTCCAGCCGTCGCCGATGCTTGCGCGGGTCGATGTGGCGGTCGGGACCGATCAGCTCGAGCAGGAAGTCGCGGTGGTCGCGGCCCTGCGGCGTGCGCCAGCTCGGCGACGAACGACTGCACGGCGAACGCATGCGGGATGTTGTTCACCGAGCGGAACCAGCCGATGCGCGTGTGCGCCGTCGCCTCGGGGTTCTCGATGCGCACGTTCGGGATGGCGAACGGCAGGTCGATCAGCCCCATGCCCAGCTCGAACGCCGCCAGCTGCTTCGGGTCGGGCGCGAAGATCGAGACGATGGTCGGCGCGCACGGTGCGGTGCAGCCACGCCACCACCTTGCCGTCGGCATCGAGCCCGGCTTCGAGGTGCTCGACCGACACCGCGTGGAAGTAGTCGTGGTGCAGGTCGTCCTCGCGCGTCCAGGTCAGCTTCACCGGCTGGCCGTCCATCTCCTGCGAGACCAGCGCCGCCTCGACGACGAAATCGGCCTTCGACTTGCGGCCGAAGCCGCCGCCGAGCAAGCGTGACGTTGCACCGTCACCTTGTCGGGCGTGAGGTCCAGCCGCTTGGCGACGTGGTCGCGCGCCGCCTGCGGCGCCTGGTGCGGCGCCCAGACCTCGCACCTGCCGTCGACGATGCGCGCGGTGGCGACCGGCGGCTCCATCGTCGCGTGCGCGAGTGCGGCACGTAGTAGTCGGCCTCGACACGCTTGGCTGCCTTGGCCAGCGCCGCCATAGCGTCGCCCTCGTTGCGCACCACCTTGCCGCCGGGCTTGCGGCGCCGCGGCTTCGAGTTCGGCTTGCGGTAGGCGGTCGGAGTCGTAGCTGGCGTTCGCGCCGTCGTCCCAGTCGATCTTCAGCGCCTCGCGGCCCTTGATCGCCGCCCAGGTGTCGTTGGCGACGACGACGACGCCGCCGAGCGGATGGAACTCGCGATGGCGGCGGCGTGCCGTCGATGCGCGAACACCTTCACCACGCCGGGCACCTTCAGCGCCTCGGCGGCATCGAAGCCGCTTGACCTTGCCGCCGAGCACCGGCGGGCGCGCGATGACGGCGTACAGCATGCCGGGCGAGCCGCGTGTCGATGCCGTACTGGGCGCGTGCCGGTGACGATGTCCGTGCCGTCGATGAGCGACGGTGTCGGTCTTGCCGATGTAGCGGAACTCGGCCGGGTCCTTCAGCCGCAGCGTGTCGACGCGCCGGCACCGTCGAGCTTGGCGGCGGCCAGCGCCAGCGCGCCGTAGCCCAGCTTGCGGCCGCTCGGCGTGTGCGACGACCTCGTGGTTGCATCGCCTGCACCTGGTCGACCGGCACGTTCCAGCGCGCCGCGGCGGCCTGTTCGAGCATCGTGCGCGCGGCGGCGCCGCAGCGGCGCATCGGCTCGAACCAGTGGCGCATGCTGCGCGAGCCGTCGGTGTCCTGGTTGCCGTACTGCGCCTCGTCGCCGGGCGCCTGCACGACGCGCACCTGCGCCCAGTCGGCGTCGAGCTCGTCGGCGACGATCATCGGCAGGCTGGTGCGGACGCCCTGGCCCATCTCCGAGCGGTGGCACGACGATGCGTGACGATGCCGTCGGGGGCGATCGAGACGAAGACCTGCGGGTTGTCGCGCAGGCCGTTGGGCATGCCGTCGCCGCCGTACTTCTTCGGCTCGTCGGCGCCGACAGCGGCGCCGGGCAGGCCGACGCACCAGCACCAGCCCGGTCAGCGGCACCGCCTTCAGGAAGCGTGCGGCGGCTGCGGACGGCCGATGCTCGACGGCATCCGGCGGCCGGCGTCGGCACTCAGGCGCGGGGCGATCATGCTGTTTCTCCCTTGATGCCGGCGGCCGACTTGATGGCGCTGCGGATGCGCGTGTAGGTGCCGCAGCGGCACATGTTGCCGCTCATCGCGTCGTCGATGTCGCTGTCGCTGGGCTTGGGCTTGCTGCTGCAGCAGCGCGACCGCGCTCATGATCTGGCCGGCCTGGCAGTAGCCGCACTGCGACACGCCGATGCTCCAGCCACGCGGCCTGCACCGCCTTGCCGGCCTTCGACGCGCCGACGCCTTCGATGGTGACGACCTTCTTGCCGGCGGCGGCCGACAACGGCGTCTGGCAGGAGCGCACCGGCGCGCCGTCGAGATGCACCGTGCAGGCGCCGCACAGCGCCAGGCCGCAGCCGAACTTGGTGCCGGTCAGGCCGACATGATCGCGCAGCACCCACAGCAGCGGCGTGTCGTCCGCCGCCGTCGACCGTGGTGGCGCGACCGTTGATGGTCAAAGTGGTCACGAACGGGCTCCTTCAGGGGGTCGGTGTCATCGGGTGCGTGGCGAACCGCTCGGCGTCACCATCGGCAGGCGCATTGCATCTGCATGGCGGCCTGTCGTCAATCCCCACGCGCGACCGGCGCCGCTCGACGCGACGCGCGGACGCACCCGCACCGCAGCGCCGGTCGCTCTCGCGGCTCACCGCCGCCCGCGGCGCGCTTCAGGAATCGAGCAGCGCGCGCACCGTGGCCACCGGCTGCTCCTGCTGCAGCCAATGCCCGGCGCCGTCGATCACCTGCGCGCCGACGAAGCGGGTGCAGGCCTGCTGCTGCATGCGCTGCAGTTCGCCCGGCTTCTGGTGCATGCCCCAGTCGGCAGCGCCGGCGAGGTAGGCGGCGGGCACATCGATGGTGCGCCCGGCGAACAGCTGCAGCTGCGCGATGCAGGCGCTGTCGCTGCTGCAGCGATACCAGTTCAGCCCGCCCTGGAAGCCGGTGCGGCCGAACTCGGCGGCGTACACCGCCAGCTCGTCGTCGTGCAGCCAGGCGCACGCCGCCGCCTGCGCGGGTGTCGGCGCCATCGACGCGGCGGTCGCGGCCATGCCCTGATGCAGGTCCATCACGTAGTAGCGCGGCAGCTGCGCGAACGACCTCGGCATCGGCATCGGCCAGCGCATGAGGCCGGTTCTCGGCAGAGTCGGCGCTCTTGCAGTGGTAGTACGCGCGCAGGAACGACACCAGGCCCTGCGGCGCGTGCTGCATATCCACATTTGCGTCCCTGCCGCAGTAGTGCTGCTGGTAGTGCTTGCGCGGCGGCTGCAGCGCGGCCAGCGCCGCGTGCAGGTCGGGTGGCGGCGGCGCGCCCGGCAACGGCGGTGGGCCGCCGAACGGCGCGCTCATCATCACCACCGCGCGGAACACGTCGGGGCGCAGCAGCGCGCACCACGCGGCCACCGGCGAGCCGAAATCGTGGCCGATCACCGCTGCGGCGTGTGTATGTCCCAGCGCGTGCACCAGGCCCAGCGCATCGCGCGCCAGGTTGAGCATGCCGAAGTCGCGCAGTTCGATGTCGTAGCCGGGCGTCCAGCCGGTGGTGCGGCCGTAGCCGCGCTGATCGGGTGCGACGACGTGATAGCCGGCCGCGGCCAGCGGCGCCATCACCTTGCGCCAGCTGTAGGCCAGCTCCGGAAAGCCGTGCAGCAGCAGCAGCAGCGGTCGATCCGGCGCGCCGGCTTCGAGCACGTGCATGTCGAGCCCGTTGATGCCGGCCACCGTGCGCGATCGCAGCCCCGCCGGCAGCGGCAGATCGGGCAGATCTTCTTGTCGCGACGTCATGCGCGGGGCCCGGTCAGCGTCGGCATCGCGCATCCGCTGCAAGACGGGTGCATTCAGCGCTCGAACGCCAGGCTGCGGAAGGCCTGCTGCGTGGCGCGCAGCTTCTTGCACGCCTTGCCCTGGCGTTCGACGCCGCCGTCGTCGCTGAGCAGTTGCATCTGCGGCGTGTCCGGCCAGCCGAACAGCGCCTCCGGCCGCAGCGTGCCCAACGCCGGCTGTTGCAGCCGCTGCGGCGCATCGGCGCCACCACGCCAGTGAAAGACGGCGAAGCCGCCGATGTCGGCCGTGGGACCGCCGACGACCAGGTAACCGTCGGCCACACGGGTCATCGCGCGCACGCCACGCCCGCCCAGGTCGAGCGCGAGGGCGTCGCCGAAGCGGGGCGGCTCGCCGTTCACCGCCTGCGCCGGATTGAGCAGCGGCACGACCAGCGCCTTGCCCTCGCGCAGCGGGTTGCGCAGGCCGATCAGCAGCGCACCGTCGGTGGTGTGCGTCAGGCCCTCGACGTTCAGGCCGCCTGCTGCCTCGGGCGCCTTGCGGGCGGCTGCGGCGAGCTGCCAGGCGCGGCCGGCTTCGCTGGCCACCAGCGCGTCGAGCAGCTGCGCCGGGCCGCTGCCGACCGGGCGCAGCGTCGGCGGTGTGCTGCCGCGCTCGATGTCGGTGGCGAAGAGCCGGTCGCGCGTCGGCGCCGCCCGGCCCTTGCCGTCGCGGCTGAGCGAGCCGATCCAGTAGATGCGCTCGCCGATGCGCGTGCCCGCCTCGAGGTCGGCCTCGTCCTTGCCGGTGCGCAGGAAAGTGTCCAGCGGCACCGTGGCCAGCGCCTGCGGCTGCGCGCGTTCGAAGATGCGCAGCGTGTTGTCCTCGTCGCCGGCGACGACGAAGTGGCGCGTGTCCAGCGCCACCGCAGCCGAGGCGTCGCACAGGCCGTCGTAGTGGGTCGCAGTCTGCGCGAACGACGGGCCGATGGCCACGGCGAAACACAGGATGGCGGCGCAGCGCTTCATCGACATGAGGACAAGGGGTGACACACGGGAGATCGCCGCATCATAGGCGGCGCGATCGATCCGGCGGCTGCCGCTCAGCGCGCCTTCGCGGCGCGGCGGGTGAGCACGATGTCGAAGAACGCGCTGCTGCCGTTGTCGTTGTCGCTGACCAGCGCGCCGACGGCGCGGCGCGCATCGGTGTGCCTCAGCGCGATCGACTCGACCTTCGTCCTCAGCGGCGCGCCGCCGTCGGTGAGCAGCTGCGCGCTGCGGCTCAAGTCGAGTGCAGCGCGATCCTTCAGCGCCGACACGGGAATCAGCCCCACGTAGCTGCCGAGCACCGCGCCGTCGTCGTAGGCGTTGTCGGATGCCTCGACCGAAGCGCAGTAGACCAGGCTGTCGATCTCGGGCCAGTAGTCGGCGCCGGAGAAGCCCGCGGGCGTGCCCTGCAGTCGCGGCAGCCGCGCCTCGTGCAGCTGGATCTCGGCGATCGTCGCGATCGTGCCGGCCATGTAGGCCATCAGATCGCCGAGCGCCACCTCGAAGAGCAGGTTGCGCCCCGCGTTGCCGCGGTTGAAGAAATAGACCGTGCCGTGGGCCACCGCCACCGCCTCGATGTTCACGGCCACGCCTGCGTTGAAAGCTGCGAGCGCCGCGAAATCCCGGTACAGCGGGGCCATGTCGCGGCGCATCGGGCCCACATGCGCGGCGAGCTTGTCGTCGGTGGCGACCAGCAGGCCGGTTTCGCGCGTGCCCGGCTTGCTGCCGGAGCCCAGGACCAGGTTCCACACCGACCCGCTCCACGTGACGGTGGCCATCGCCTCGTAGTCCGGCTTGATGTCCTTGGCGATGCGGCCGTCGGCTGCGACCGCAGCGTCCTGCAACAGGCGGCGATCGGTGATGGCGAAGCTTCGATCCAGCGTGTACAGGTACGGGGAATCGTCGCCGACCACGAAGTGCCTGCCGGCATGCCAGCTCAGGCCAGAGCCGGAGGGAATCGCCTGGCGCACGCCGGCACTGTGCAGCTGCACATCCAGTTCGGCGGCACGGCAAGTGCCGGCGGCGAGGGCCAGCATGAGCACCACCACCCAGCACCTCACCGGATGTCCTTGATGTCGTGCGGGCGACAAGCGCGCCGGCCATCGGCTCGCAGCGACTGGGCTTGCAGCGCCGGCATCAGGGTGGGGTCGCCGGCGGCTCGGCCTTGCCGTCGAAATGCCATTCCTGCGACGCCTGCGCATCCTTGTGCTGCAGGGTGTACTCGGCATGCTGGTGGATCAGCTTGGCCACCAGGCCGGTCCAGCCGGTCTGGTGGCTGGCACCCAGCCCGGCGCCGGTCTCGCCGTCGAAGTACTCGTAGAACAGCACCAGGTCTTTCCAGTGCGGATCGGTGTGGAACTTCTCGTAGCGCCCGTGCGCCGGCCGGCGGCCGCCGGCATCGCGGGTGAACAGGCTGATCAGCCGCTGCGACAGATCGCTGGTCACCTGCCACAGGTTGGCGGCATGGCCCGAGCCGGCGGGATCGCCGACCATGAAGTCGTCGCCGAGAAAGTAGTGGTGCTTCTGCAGCGCTTCGATGAGCAGGAAGTTCAGCGGGAACCACACCGGCCCGCGCCAGTTCGAGTTGCCGCCGAACAGGCCGCTGTTCGACTCGCCGGGTTCGTAGTCGAGCGTGAAGGTCTGGCCTTCGAGTTCGAGCACGAAGGGCGCGGCTCGATGCCGTTTCGACACCGAGCGGATGCCGTGCGCGCTGAGCAGGTGGTTTTCGTCGAGCACGTTCTGCAGCAGCCGCGCCAGCTTGTGCGAATCGACCAGCGCCAGGCGGATGCGTTCGTGCACCCCCGTGTGGGCCATGTCGGCCAGGCAGTGCAGCAGGTCGGGCCGGTTGTCGCGGAACCAGGTGTAGCGCTGGTTGAACTCCTTGAAGCCGACCAACGCCTTCGGGTCGGCCACCGCGATGGCGAACATCGGCACCAGCCCGGCGATCGAATAGCCCTGGATCGGGAAGCTGCGCCCGTCGGGCAGCTTGAGCATGTCGAAGTAGAAGCCCGCCTTGTCGTCCCACAGGCCGTCGCGCCGGTCATCGTCGTCGCGCGCCGATGCGGTTGACGGCCTCGCCGATGTAGACGAAGTGCTCGAAGAACTTGGTCGCCACGTCTTCGTAGGCCGCATTCACCTTGGCCAGTTCGAGCGCGATGCCGAGCATGTTCAGGCAGTACATCGCCATCCAGCTGGTGCCATCGGCCTGCTCGAGGCGCCCGCCCGAGGGCAGCACGCCGCTGCGGTCGAAGGCGCCGATGTTGTCCAGCCCGAGGAAGCCGCCTTCGAACAGGTTGTTGCCCTCGTGGTCCTTGCGGTTGACCCACCAGGTGAAGTTGATCAGCAGCTTCTGGAAGATGCGTTCGAGGAACAGGTGGTCCATGCGGCCGCTGGCCTTGGCCTCGATCTGGCAGATGCGCGCCGCCGCCCAGGCGTGCACCGGCGGGTTGACATCGCCGAAGGCCCATTCGTAGGCCGGCAGCTGGCCGTTGGGGTGCATGTACCACTCGCGCGTCAGCAGGATCAGCTGCGCCTTGGCGAATTCCGGGTCGATCAGCGCGAAGGCCACGCAGTGGAAGGCCATGTCCCAGGCGGCGAACCACGGGTACTCCCACTTGTCGGGCATCGACAGCACGTCGGCCGCCGCCAGGTGGCCCCACAGGTGGTTGCGTCCCTGGCGCCGCGACGGCGGGGGCGGCGGGCCGACGAAGTCGCCGCGCAGCCAGTGATCGACGGTGTAGTGATAGAACTGCTTGCTCCACAGCAGCCCGGCGAAGGCCTGGCGCTGCACGTTGCGCAGGTCTTCGGGCATGTCGAAGGGCGTGACGCGCCGGTAGAAGGCATCGGCCTCCTTCTGCCGCCTGGCGATCAGTGCATCGAAGCGGTTGCCCAGCGCGTGCGGCAGGTCGCCGTCGTTCGACAGCCGCAGCTTGATGACCCACGCCTCGCCGGGGCCGAGCAGGTGCTGGCAGTGCGTTGCCGCCTTGGTGCCGGTCAGCGCGGGGTTGACCGCATCGGCGCGGCCGTTGACGATCAGTTCGTTGAAGCCGTCCTTGGCAAAGCCGTCGTGCGGCAGCCCCCACAGCCGCTCGGCGTTGCTCTCGTTGTCGGTGAACAGCCACCCGTGGCCGGGTTCGACATACAGCCAGAACGGCTGCAGGCTGCGGTGCGTGGCCTTCAGCAGGTTCGGCTGGCGCGGATCGACGGCGATGTTTGGCTTCGCCTGGTCGTCGAACCACGACCAGTCGTTGCGAAACCACAAGGTCGGCAGCACGTGCAACGGCGCGGCCTGCGCGCCGCGGTTGACGGCGGTGATGCGGATCAGCAGGTCATCGGTGTGCGCCTTCGCGTATTCGATGAAGATGTCGAAGTAGCGGTCGTCGTCGAAGATGCCGGTGTCGAGCAGTTCGTATTCGGCATCGGCGCGGCCGCGGCGGCGGTTCTCCTCGACCAGCTGCGTGTACGGGAAGGCCTGCTGCGGGTACTTGTACAGGTACTTCATGTACGCGTGGCTGGGCAGGTTGTCGAGGTGGAAGTAGCACTCCTTCACATCCTCGCCGTGGTTGCCCTCGTTGCCGGTGAGGCCGAACAGGCGCTCCTTCAGGATCGCATCGGTGCCGTTCCAGAAGGTCGGCGCAAAACACAGTTGCTGCCGGTCGTCGCTGATGCCGGCAATGGCGTCCTCGCCCCAGCGCCAGGCGCGCGAGCGCGCCTGCTCGTGCGTGGTGGCTTCCCACGCCGTGCCGTCGGCGCTGTAGTCCTCGCGCACCGTGCCCCACTGGCGTTCGCTGACATATGGCCCCCAGCGCCGCCACGGCACCTTGTGCTCGCGGGCTTCGCTGAGCCGATGGTCTTCGGGCGTCAGGGGCAGCGCGGCGGGCACGCTTCAGCCCGCGCCGAGTGCTGCGCGGTCGCACAGCACGCAGCGCATGCGCCTGCTCGATGCGCCCGGCGGGGATCGAGGCATCGCCGGCGCGCAGGCGCGTCACCATGGCCTGCTTCTCGCTGCCGGTGGCCAGCCACAGGATGCGCCGCGCACGGTTCAGCAGCGGGTAGGTCAGCGTCATGCGGCGGTGTCCCTGGTACGGCGCGGTCAGCGCGACATCGGCGTCGACGACATGAAGCACCGCATCGCCCGGCACCAGCGATGCCGTGTGGCCATCGGGGCCGAGGCCCAGGTGCACCAAGTCGATGAGCGCGGGCGTTGCGGCCACGCGATTCAGCGTCGCGGCATAACGCTGCGCGGCAGCATCGAGGTCGTCGGCTTCGACCGGCATCGCATGCAGGTTCTGCGCGGGCAGCGGTGCATGTGTGAGCAGGCTCTCGCGGATGTGCGTGAGGTTGCGCGAGGCATCACCGGCCGGCGCGACCCGTTCGTCGACCTGGAACAGGTGCGTGTGCGGCCAGGGCATGTCTTCCTGCGCCAATTCGCGCAGCATCTGCCACGGCGTGCGCCCGCCGCTGACGGCGAGCGTGAAGCGGCCGCGCGCTTGCACCGCGGCGCGTGCTTCGCCGGCAATGAAGGCCGCTGCCCGGCGGGCCACCGCAGCCTCGTCGGCCAGCGCCTCGACCTGCATCGTCATGCGCCGTCGTCCAGCCGCGGGTTGTGCCAGCCGCCGGGTGGCGCCAGGCTGTCGGCCTCGTCGGGCCCCCAGCTGCCGGGCGCGTAGGCATGCACCGGCGTGTCGGCGTCGAGCACCGGATCGACGATGCGCCAGGCCTCTTCGACATAGTCCTCGCGCGCGAACAAGGTGGCGTCGCCACGCATCGCATCGCCCAGCACACGCTCGTAGGCGTCCATCTCGGCCGCGCCCGGGTGGCGGCTGGCCATCAGCTCGCCCGGCACGCTCAGACCCTCGTGCTCGGGCGACAGCACGTTGACGCCGAGCGCGATGACGATGTCCGGGCCGATGCGAAAGCGCACGTGGTTCGGCGTCGTGTTCTGCGCCGAGAACACCGACGGCGGGCAGCGCAGCCTGACCAGCACCTCGGTGCAGGTCACCGGCAGCTTCTTGCCGGCGCGGATGAAGAACGGCACGCCCTGCCAGCGCCACGAATCGAGGTGCAGCCGCACCGCGCTGTAGGTCTCGGTGCACGAGCCCTCGGCGACGCCGTCTTCGTCCAGGTAGCCGGTGAACTGGCCGCGCACGAGGTCGGCCTCGCACAAGGTGCGCATCGACTTCAGCACCTTGACCTTCTCGTCGCGGATCGATTCGCTGTCGTTGCGCGCGGGCGGCTCCATCGCCAGGTTGCACAGCAACTGGAACATGTGGTTTTGCACCACGTCGCGTGTCGTGCCGACGTTGTCGTAGAAGCCGCCGCGGCCCTGCACGCCGAAGCTTTCGGCCATCGTGATCTGCACGCTTTGCACATGCTGGCGGTTCCAGAACGGCTCGAGCAGCGCGTTGGCGAAGCGGAAGTGCAGCATGTTGTGCACCGGCGACTTGCCCAGGTAGTGATCGATGCGGAAGATGTGCGCTTCGTCGAAGTTTTTCAGCAGGATGCGGTTCAGCGCCTGCGCCGAAGCCTCGTCGTGGCCGAAGGGCTTCTCGACGATGATGCGCGCGCCCTGCGTGCACCCGGCCGCGACCAGCTGCTCGACGACCTCGCCGAACATCGACGGCGGGATCGCCATGTAGTGCGCCGGGTGCTGCGCGCCGCCGAGCTTGTCGCGCAGCGACTTGAAGGTGGCCGCATCGTGGTAGTCGCCGTTGACATAGCGCAGCAGGCCGAGCAGCTTGTCGAAGGCCTGCGCGTCGACACCGCCGTGCTGCTCGAGGCTGGCACGCGCGTGGTCCTGGAACTCCTTCAGCGTCCAGCCGGCGCGCGCCACGCCGATCACCGGCACGTTCAGGTGGCCGCGCTTGACCATCGCCTGCAGCGCCGGGAAGATCTTCTTCTGCGCCAGATCGCCGGTGGCGCCGAAGAAGACCAGCGCGTCGGACGCTTCGTGGGATGCGGTGCTCATCGCGGTGCCCTCACTTCTTCTCGTGATGGCCGCCGAACTGGAAGCGCATCGCCGACAGCAGCTTGTTCTGGAAGTCGGCCTCGCCGCGCGAGCTGAAGCGGGCGTTCAGCGCGCTCGTCAGCACCGGCACCGGCACGGCCTCGTCGATCGCCGCCTTGATGGTCCAGCGGCCCTCGCCGGAATCGGACACCCGCCCGGCGAACTTGCCAAGCGCCGGGTCTTCGATCAGCGCCGTGGCGGTGAGGTCGAGCAGCCACGACGCGATGACGCTGCCGCGGCGCCAGACCTCGGCGATGTCGGCCAGGTTCAGGTCGTACTGGTAATGCTCGGGATCGCGCAGCGGCGTGGTCTCGGCATCGATGTCGTGGGAACGCTTGCCGATGTTGGCGCTCTGCAGCACGCCCATGCCTTCGGCGTACGCGGCCATCAGGCCGTACTCGATGCCGTTGTGCACCATCTTCACGAAGTGGCCGGCGCCGGCGGGGCCGCAGTGCAGGTAGCCCTGTTCGGCTGGTGCCCGCGCGCTTGTCGCGACCGGGTGTGCGCTCGACCTCGCCGATGCCCGGCGCGAGCGTACTTGAAGATCGGATCGAGCCGCTGCACGTCGTCGGCTCGGCCCGCCGATCATCATGCAGTAGCCGCGCTCCAGGCCCCACACGCCGCCGCTGGTGCCGACATCGACGTAGTCGATCTTGCGTGCCGCCAGTTCCTTGGCGCGGCGGATGTCGTCGATGTAGTACGAGTTGCCGCCGTCGATGAGCGTGTCGCCGGCTTCCAGGTGCGGCAGCAGCGTCGGCGATCGTCTTGTCGACCACCGCCGCCGGCACCATCAGCCACACCGCGCGGGGCTTGGCTCAGCTTGCCGATCATGTCGGCCAGCGACGACGCACCGACCGCCTTTTCCGCGGCCAAGGCTCGGCCACCGCGTCCGGCGACATGTCGAAGACCACGCATTCGTGGCCGTCCTGCATCAGCCGGCGCACCATGTTCGCGCCCATTCGGCCCAGGCCGATCATTCCAAGTTGCATGCCAGTACTCCTGTTCGGCGGTTGGATCAGATGAGCGTCACGGCGCGTCGGGCGAGCCTGCCGCGCGGGCCTGTTCGAATTGACGCCGACGAAGGCCAGGTAGCGCTGGGCGATCTGGTCCGCGGCCGCGTCGGGCGACAGCGTGCCGGCGCGCCAGCCGATCAGCGGATGCCAGAAATCGGTGCGGCCGACGGCGAAGCCGATGAAGCCCGGGCACCGTGCGCGGCGGTGGCCAGCCACTCGTGCACCTTGGCATCGTCCTCGCCGCGGCCGAGCACGATGCAGCCGACGCGGTCGCGGCCGCCGTCGCGCCGCCGGCCGGCGGCGACGATCTGCTCGCAATCCTCGCGCCGGTCGAGCCCTTCGATCTTCCACACGTCGGGCTCGACGCCGGCCTGCTGCAGCGCTGCGATGGCGCGCACCATCAACTGCGGGCGCAGTTCGAGGTCGTAGCGGTGGCTTGTCGCCGCCGACGCGTGTCCAGCTGCGCCGCTTCGGCCGGCACCAGCAGCTCGAACATGAACTTGCTGCGCCCGCGCTGCTGCAGCCAGTCGGACAGCTGCTTCAGCCGCCGCTTGCTGGCGCTCGTTCAGCGCCGCGTCGCCGTCGGGGTTGTAGCGCACCAGCACCTTGCAGAAAGTCGGATCGACGGCGTCGATGTGCGCGCCGAAATCGTCGCCGTACTCGAAGTCGAATTCGTCCTGCCCGCTCTTCTCCGCCGGGCAGGCGGTGGTCGACGCCGAGCGCCTTCGCCTCGCGCAGGATGGCGCGCGCCGAACTGTTCATCGACCAGGATGCCGGCCTTGGCGTGCGGCGCGCCGTTGTGCAGCGCCCGCTTGAAGCCGTCGTAGATGACCTGCTTGGCGGCGGCGATCTCGGCGCGTCTGCGCGGCGTCGAGCTCGCCGTGCCAGCCGAACATCTTGGTCTCGAACGAGCCGCGATGGTCGAAGGGCAGGATGTACAGCGGCTCGATCGTGATCCGCGGGGCATCGTCAGCTGCCCTTGAGCTCGCGGTAGCGGCGGATCAGCGCGTTGGTCGAGCTGTCGTGCGTCGAGCTCGGGCTCGCGCCGGCTGCCAGCTCGGGGATGATGCGCTTGGCCAGCACCTTGCCCAGTTCGACGCCCCACTGGTCGAAGGAATTGATGTGCCAGATCGCGCCCTGGGTGAACACGCTGTGCTCGTACAGCGCGACCAGCTTGCCCAGCGCGGCCGGCGTCAGCTGTCTGCAGCAGGAGCGTGTTCGACGGCCGGTTGCCCTCGAACACGCGGTGCGGCACCAGCCACTCGCGGCGTGCCTTCGGCGCTGCACCTCGTCGGCGGTCTTGCCGAAGGCCAGCGCCTCGGCCTGGGCGAACACGTTGGCCATCAGCAGGTCGTGGTGCGGGCCGAGCGGGTTCAGGCGTCTGGCCGAAGCCGATGAAGTCGCAGGGGATCAGCCGCGTGCCCTGGTGGATCAGCTGGTAGAACGAGTGCTGGCCGTTGGTGCCCGGCTCGCCCCAGTAGATCGGCGCCGGTGTCGTAGTCGACCGGCGCGCCATCCAGCGTGCACATGCTTGCCGTTGCTCTCCATCGTCAGCTGCTGCAGGTAGGCGGGAAAGCGCTTCAGGTACTGCTCGTAGGGCAGCACGGCCACCGTCTCCGCGCCGAAGAAGTTGTTGTTCCAGAGGCCGAGCAGGCCCATCAGCACCGGCAGGTTCTGCGCGAACGGGGCGCTGCGGAAGTGCTCGTCCATCTCGTGGAAGCCGCCGAGCAGGTCGCGGAAATGCTCGGGCCCGATCGCGAGCATCGTCGACAGGCCGATCGCCGAGTCCATCGAATAGCGCCCGCCGACCCAATCCCAGAAGCCGAACATGTTGGCCGTGTCGATGCCGAACTTCGCTGACCTCGGTGCGCGTTGGTCGAGACGGCGACGAAGTGCTTGGCCACCGCGCCGCTCGCCGCCCAGGCCGGCCAGCAGCCAGTCGCGCGCGCTGTGCGCGTTGGTCATCGTCTCCAGCGTGGTGAAGGTCTTCGAGGAGACGATGAACAGCGTCTCGGCCGGCATCGAGGTCGTGCACCGCCTCGGCGAAGTCGGTGCCGTCGACGTTGGAGACGAAGCGGAAGTCGAGCTCGCGCGTGCTGTAGTGGCGCAGCGCCTCGTAGGCCATCACCGGGCCGAGATCGGAGCCGCCGATGCCGATGTTGACGATGTTGCGGATGCGCTTGCCGGTGTGGCCGGTCCACGCGCCGCTGCGCACGCGCTCGCACGAAGGCCGCCATGCGGTCGAGCACCGCGTGCACGTCCGGCACGACGTTGTCGCCATCGACGACGATCGATGCGCCGCGCGGCGCGCGCAGCGCCACGTGCAGCACCGCGCGGTCCTCGGTGACGTTGATCTTCTCGCCGCCGAACATGGCGTCGATGCGCTGCGCGCAGGCCCGGCCTCGCTCGGCCAGCTGCAGCAGCAGCCGCAAGCGTCTCGTCGGTGATGCGGTTCTTCGAGTAGTCGAGGTAGATGCCGGCGGCCTCGCAGCGTCAGCCGCTCGCCGCGCCCGGCGTCGTCGGCGAACAGCTCGCGCAGATGCAGCGCGCCGATCTCGGCGTGGTGCGCCTGCAAGGCGCGCCAGGCGGCATGCTGCGTCACCGACGCGGTGGAGGTTGCGCTCATGGGTCTGCTCCCGGCCTTCAGGCCGCCTTCTTCTTCGGCGTTTTCTTGGCGCCGTCCGCGCCGCTGCGTTGCCACAGCCGGAAGCCGCCGGTGAAGGCGTTCTCGTTGTCGCCGGCGCGGCACAGCGGAGGCATCTTGCGCAGGTGGCGCACGTTGCCGCCGCCGATGACCACCTCGTCGGGCAGCAGCGCGGCGCTCAGGCGCGCGACCACGTCGAAGACACGCTTGCGCCACTTGCGCTTGCCGTCGCGTTCGAGGGCTTCTTCGCCGACATATTCCTCGAAGGTCTTGCGGCGGTAATACAGGTGCGCCAGCTCCATCGGCACCAGCACGCCGTCGACCACCAGTGTCGTGCCCAGCCCGGTGCCCAGGCCGAGGAACAGCATCTTGCCGCCTTCGTAGCTGCCCAGCGCCTGCATCGCGGCATCGTTGATGATCTTCACCGGCTTGCCGAACGCGGCGCTGTAGTCGAAATCCACCCAGCCGGCGGCCAGGTTGTGCGGTTCGGTCACCGGCTGGTCCTTCTTCACCACGCCCGGGTAGCCGATGGCGACGGCGTCGTAGCGCCAGTCGCCGGTGCGCTTCAGCACGCCGTCGACCATCGCCCGCGCGGTCATCTCCGGCCCCGAGGGGAAGCGCCGTTCCTCGTCCTGCCCGGTGGCGCGGAACTTGATGTTGCTGCCGCCGACGTCGATGACCAGGACCTTCAAGATTTCCCTCCGCCGATCGCGCTGATCTTGTCGGCGATGGCCGCGGTCAGCGAATGCCAGGATTTGACGAACGACGCCGCGCCTTCCTTCTGCAGCTGCGCGGCGAGCGCGTCGAGGTCGATGCCGGCGGCGCGGAACTTCGCCAGCACCGCTTCGCAATCGCCGCCGTCGGCCGGTGTCGGCTCGCCGAGCTGGCCGTGTTCGGCGAAGGCCTTCAAGGTGCCCTCGGGCATCGTGTTGACGGTGAACGGCGCGGCCAGCGCCTCGACGTACAGCGTGTCGCGGGCCTGCTTGTCCTTGGTGCCGGTGCTGGCCATCAACAGCCGCTGCACCTGCGCACCGGCATTCAGCACGCGCCGGTAGCGCGGCGTGGCCACCAGCTCGTTGTAGGCCCGGTAGGCCTGGCGGCCGACGGCGATGCCGAGCTTCGTCTTCAACTCGCTCGGTACCTTGTCGGCCACCGCCACGTCCCAGCGGCTGATGAACACCGACGCCACCGAGGCCACGTTGGCCGGCAGGCCCTCGGCGATGCGCCGCTCGATGCCACGCAAATACGCTTCGGCGGCGGCCAGGTACTGCTCGGTCGAGAACAGCAGCGTGACGTTGATCGGCACGCCGGCGAAGATGGCCTGCTCGATCGCCGGCAGGCCCTCGGTGGTGCCCGGGATCTTGATGAACAGGTTCGGCCGCGCGGCACGCCGGTGCAGCTCGCGCGCCACCTTCAGCGTGCTCTGCGTGTCGTAGGCCAGCAGCGGCGAGACCTCCAGCGAGACGAAACCGTCGACGCCGTGCGTGCGCTCGTACACCGGCGCGAACAGGTCGGCGGCACGGCTGACATCGTCCAGCGCCAGATCGAAGAACAGCTCCTCGCCCTGGCGCCCGGCCTTCAGCCCGGTGGCGATGTCGCTGTCGTAGTCGGCGCTGCCGCGGATCGCCTGGTCGAAGATGGTCGGGTTAGAGGTCAGCCCGGTGACCGCCCATTCATCGATGTAGCGCTGCAGCGTGCCGCTGTCCATCATCTGGCGGGTGATGTTGTCGAGCCACAGGCTCTGGCCCAGGGCATTGAGCTTGGCAGTCGCAGTCATGACGAGGCGCCTCAGGCAGGTGAGAGAGGGTCTCACGATACCTCCCCGCGCGTGACCATGCAAAGCGCAGCCATCGGGTGCAGCGAAGCCAGGGCGGGCGCGGCCGACGACCGCAACGGGATCGTCGCGACGATTGACCTGCTGACTTTCGCTGCGCACGGGTCCGAGTCGTTCTGTGCGCCATCGCCGGCGAAGCGCGCAGTCCGCCACGCGCTGCGCGACGCAGTGGGACGAGACCCCGCCGGCCCGACAGCGGGGCGGTTCAACCGGTCGGTGTCAACGCGGTCGCCCGCGCTGCTCGATCTGGCACGTGTTGACCTGGGACTGACCCGATACGGCCCTTCCGTGGGTGAGCCCGAGCAGCGGATGTGCCGGCTATTCGGCGGCGGAATCGATGTGGTTCCACGCACGCAGCACCGGCTCGCCGCGGTGGTGCTCGTAGCCCAGCACGCTCAGGCTGGCGGTGCCCAGCACCAGCAGCGCGCCGCCCGACGGCGGCAGCGCCAGCCAGCGCGCGGCCAGCATGCGCAGCAGGTGGCCGCTGGAGAACAGCAGCACGTCGGCGTCGACGGCGCGCACGCGTGCGATCACGCGGTCGGCGCGCGCCGCCACCTGCGCCGGCGCTTCGCCGCCGGGGCAGCCGTCGCGGAACAGCGACCAGCCCGGGTTGGCGGCCTGGATCTGCGCGCTGGTCAGCCCCTCGTAGTCGCCATAGTCCCACTCGACCAGGTCGGCATCCGCCTCGGCCTGTGCGCCGAAGCCGGCCAGTTCGCAGGTGCGCGCCGCGCGCTGCAGCGGGCTGGTCCAGACCCTGGCAAAGGCTGCGCTGCGCGCGCGTTCGCCCGAACGTTCGCTCGAACCTGCGCGCAGACGTTGGCCCAGACGTTGGCCCAGGCGGCGCGCGTCGCGCTCGCCGCTGGCGATCAACGGCAGGTCGGTCAAGCCGGTGTGCTGGCCCGACAGGCTCCAGGCGGTCTCGCCGTGGCGGGCCAGAAACAGCTGGGGCAACGCGGGGTTCACCGGGTGGCCGGCGCCGGCCCGAGCATGCGCTGCGGGTCGACCCAGGCATCGAACTGTTCGGCGCTGACCACGCCGAGCGCCAGCGCGGCCTCGCGCAGCGTGCTGCCCTGCGCCTGCGGCCTGCTTGGCGACCTTCGCCGCGGCGTCGTAGCCGATGTGCGGCGTCAACGCCGTCACCAGCATCAGCGAACGTTGCAGCAGCTCGCCGACACGCGCTTCGTTCACCTGCAGCCCGCTGACGCAGTGCACCGCGAAGCTGTGCATCGCATCGCCGAGCAGGCGCAGGCTGTCGAGCGTGTTCAACGCGATCAGCGGCTTGTACACGTTCAGCTCGAAGTGGCCCTGGCTGGCGGCGAAGCCGATCGCCGTGTCGTGGCCCATCACCTGCGCGCACACCATCGTCAGCGCCTCGACCTGCGTCGGGTTGACCTTGCCCGGCATGATCGAGCTGCCCGGTTCGTTCTGCGGCAGCTGCAGCTCACCGAAGCCCGCGCGCGGCCCGCTGCCCATCAGGCGGATGTCGTTGCCGATCTTGGTCAGCGCCACCGCCAGCATCTTCAGCGCGCCGTGCAGCGCCACCAGCGCCTCGTGGCCGGCGAGCGCGGCGAACAGGTTGTCGGCCTGGCGCAGCGGCAGTTGCAGCTGCTGCGACAGCGCCGCGCACACCCGCGCGCCGAACTCGGCGTGCGTGTTCAGCCCGGTGCCGACCGCGGTGCCGCCGATGGCCAGCGCATGCACCGGCGCCAACGCGTGCTGGATGCTGTCGTGGCACAGGCCGAGCTGCGCCGCGTAGCCGCCGAACTCCTGCGCCAGGGTCAGCGGCGTCGCGTCCTGCAGGTGCGTGCGGCCGATCTTGATCACGTCGGCGAAGGCGGCAGCGCGTTGTTCGAGGGCGCTGCGCAGTTCGAGCAACGCCGGCAGCAGCCGCTGCTTCACCGCCAGCGCCGCGGCCAGGTGCATCGCGGTGGGAAAGACATCGTTCGACGACTGGCCGCGATTGACGTCG
This sequence comes from uncultured beta proteobacterium, assembly GCA_963756415.1. Classification (GTDB taxonomy): domain Bacteria; phylum Pseudomonadota; class Gammaproteobacteria; order Burkholderiales; family Burkholderiaceae_C; genus Rubrivivax. Next base: position 200,035 of record CAVWNT010000010.1, on the reverse strand, counting down.
TCGTTCGGGTGCACCCGCTGCCCGCCGCCGAGCGTGGCCGACGCCAGGTGCGCGACGACCTCGTTGACATTCATGTTGCTCTGCGTGCCCGAGCCGGTCTGCCACACGCTGAGCGGGAACTGCGCGTCGAACTCGCCGTGTGCGACGCGCCGGCGGCGTCGGCGATGGCCTCGGCGCGCGCCGGCTCGAGCAGGCCCAGGTCGCGGTTGACAGCCGCCGCCGCCCATTTGACCCAGGCCAGCGCATGCACCAGCGCGGCGGGCATGCGCTGCTCGCCGATGGCGAAGAAGTGCAGGCTGCGTGCGGTCTGCGCGCCCCACAGCGCATCGGCCGGCACCTCGATGGGGCCGAAGCTGTCGTGTTCGGTGCGGGTGTCGTTCACGGCGCTGACGCGGTTGTGAATGCCCAGTCTAAGATGTTCGCTGCACAGACGTCATCCGCACCCGGCGCGACCTTCAGGACACGGCAGCACGACGCATGAAGTTTCAGGACTACTACGCCACGCTCGGCGTGCCGCGCGATGCCGGCGAGGACGACATCAAGCGGGCCTACCGCAAGCTCGCCCGCCAATACCACCCCGACCTGAACAAGTCGGCGGACGCGGAAGCGAAGTTCAAGGAAGTCGGCGAAGCCTACGAGGTGCTGAAGGATGCGGAAAAGCGCGCCGCCTACGACAGCGCCGGCAAGCGCTGGGGCGAAGCCGACAGCCAGCAGCCGCCGCCGGGCTGGGACAGCGGTTTCGAGTTCCGTGGCAGCGGCCCGGCCGGCGCTGCGGGGGCCGACGAGTTCGCCGACCACAGCGAGTTCTTCGAAGCGCTGTTCGGCCGCCGCGGCGCTGGCGCAGGCGGAGGCGGTGCCTGGGCCCGCCAGCCGCCGCCGCGCGCACGCGACCACCATGCCAAGGTGCTGATCGATCTGGCCGACGCCTACCGCGGCGCCAGCCGCAGCATCGTGCTGCAGGTGCCGCAGCTCGGTGCCGACGGCCGGCTGTCGATGCGCGAACGCCAGCTCGACGTCGCCATCCCGGTGGGCGTGCGCGAGGGCCAGCACCTGCGCCTGGCCGGGCAGGGCGCACCCGGCCCCGACGGCGCGCCGGGCGGCGACCTGTACCTCGAGATCCACTTCAAGCCGCACCCGCTGTTCCGCGTCGAGGGCCGCGACGTCATGCTCGAACTGCCGCTGGCACCGTGGGAAGCCGCGCTCGGTGCCGAGGTCAACGTGCCCACCCCCGACGGCAGCGTGCAGATGAACATCCCGCCCGGATCGGCGTCGGGCCGCAAGCTGCGGCTCAAGGGCAAGGGCATTCCCGGCAAGCAGCCGGGCGACCTGTACGTGCTGCTGCAGATCCAGATGCCGCGCGGCGACAGCGCCGCCGCGCAGCAAGCCTGGCGCGATCTGGCCCAGGCCCACGCCGATTTCAACCCGCGCGCGAACCTGGGGTCGTGATGAAGAACATCGAGGTCACCACCTTGCACTGCGAAGTGGTCGAAGACGAGGTCGAGATGTCGCTCGATCAGCTGTGCCGCGCCTGCGGTGCGCGCGGCGAGCTGGTGATGCAGCTGGTCGAACACGGCGTGCTCGATGCGCGCAGCGAGAGCCGTGGCTGGGTCTTCGTCGGCGCCAGCCTGCGCCGCACGCGCGTGGCGCTGCGGCTGATGCACGACCTGGACCTCAACGCGCCGGGCGCGGCGCTGGCGGTCGAGCTGCTCGAGGAGATCGACCGCCTGCGCGGGCCGCAGCTGCCGTAGCCGGCACGTCTTCCGACCAAGGGTCGCGAGATCACTTGACCGCGTCGGCCGGTGTCGCCGTTGCGGCGGCCAACGGCCGACCGCACCTCGCCGTGCGACTCGGCCGCGGGTTGCCACGCTGACGGCCGCCGCTCGCGCCGTGCGGCCACCGCCGACGGCGCGAGCGTCTATGCTTGGTCGCCATGAATGAACAAATCGACCAATTCCTGACGGTGCTGCCGGCGTTGCTGGTGTCGTACGGCATGAACCTGCTGGGCGCGATCGTCACGCTGATCGTCGGCTTCGTTGCCGCCAGCTGGCTGGCGCGGCTGACCAACCGCGCGGTGGACAGGGTCGACCGGCTCGACCCGATGTTCAAGCCGCTGCCGGGCAAGGTTGTCCGCATCGTGATCATGGTCTTTACCGTCATCGCCGTGCTCAACCGCTTCGGCGTGCAGACCACCAGCCTGATCGCGATGCTCGGCGCGGCCGGCCTGGCCATCGGCCTGGCGTTGCAGGGCACGCTGAGCAACGTCGCTGCCGGCGTGATGATCCTGCTCTTCCGTCCGTTCAAGATCGGCGATGCCGTCAGGGTGGCCGGCGATGTCTACATCATCGACAACCTGGGCTTCTTCATGTGCAACGCGCACCTGCCCGACGGGCCGACGGCTTTCCTGCCGAACTCGGAGATCTGGGGCCAGACCATCGTCAACCTGTCGGTCACCGACCACGACCGGCGCCGCATCGACGAGACCTATGGCATCGGCTACGGTGACGACATCGAGCTGGCACTGGGCATCCTGCGCGGCATCGCCGCCGACGAGGCGCGCATCCTGAAGGACCCGGCGCCGCTGATCAAGGTCGAGTCGCTGGGCGACAGTTCGGTGAACATCCTGTTCCGGGTGTGGACGCCGCGGGCCGTGTGGTGGGACACCAAGCTCGACCTGCTGCACCGCTGCAAGGTCGCGCTGGAAGAAGGCGGCTGCAGCATCCCGTTCCCGCAGCGCGACGTGCACCTGTTCAACGAGACGGCGGCGCCGGCGGCACAGGGCTGAGCCCCGCACGTGCGGGCCCCTGCGCCCGCGCCGCGGTGCTAAGCTGATCGGTCGCCCACCGGCCCACCCTCCAACGCCAAGGGGACACCCATGCCTGCCCTGCTGCCCGACGTCGATCCCGACGGCCTGCTCGAATACTCGGTGGTCTTCACCGACCGCGCGCTGAACCACATGTCGCGCAAGTTCCAGGGCGTGATGCGCGACATCTCCGGCGTGCTGAAGGAGGTCTACCACGCGCATGCCGCGATCGTCGTGCCGGGCAGCGGCACCTTCGGCATGGAAGCGGTGGCGCGACAGTTCGCCGACCGGCGCCGACACGCTGGTGCTGCGCAACGGCTGGTTCAGCTATCGCTGGACGCAGATCCTCGACATGGGCCGCATCGCCGCGCAGCAGCAGGTGCTGAAGGCGCGACCCGCCGGCGCCGGCCGCCAGATGCCGTTCGCGCCGCCGCCGATCGACGAGGTGGTGGCGGCGATCGCGCGAGCAGCGGCCGGCGGTGGTGTTCGCGCCGCATGTCGAGACCTCGTCGGGCATGCTGCTGCCCGATGACTACCTGCGCGCGGTGGCCGATGCGGTGCACGAAGCCGGCGGGCTGTTCGTGCTCGACTGCATCGCCTCGGGCGCGTTGTGGGTCGACATGGTGGCCACCGGCGTCGACGTGCTGATCAGCGCGCCGCAGAAGGGCTGGAGCGGCTCGCCGTGCTGCGCCTTCGTGATGCTCAGCGAGCGCGCGCACCAGGCCATCGACGGCACCACCAGCACCAGCTTCGCGGTCGACCTGAAGAAGTGGCTGCAGATCATGCAGGCCTACGAAGGCGGCGGCCATGCCTATCACGCCACGATGCCGACCGACGCGCTGACGATGACCCGCGATGCGATGCTCGAGACCCGCGCCTACGGTTTCGACAAGCTGCGCAGCGAGCAGGTCGAGCTCGGCCGCCAGGTGCGTGCGATGCTGGTCGGCCGCGGACTGCGCAGCGTGGCGGCCGATGGCTTCCAGGCGCCGGGCGTGGTCGTCAGCTACACCGACGATGCCGGCCTGAGCAGCGGCAAGTCGTTCATCGCCGAGGGCCTGCAGACGGCGGCCGGGGTGCCGCTGATGTGCGACGAGCCGAAGGACTTTCAGACCTTCCGCATCGGCCTGTTCGGCCTGGACAAGCTGCACCACACGCAGCGCAGCGTCGCGCACCTGGACCAGGCGCTGGCCAGGCTGCTCGGTCAGCACGAGCCGGCGCGCGCGGCGGCCTGATCGCCGCCGAGGGCGCCGCGGCGCTCAACGCGGCGGCCGTGCGCCCGAGGCGGCGGCGTACAGGCCCAGGCCGATGAAGCTGCCGGCGCGTGGCCCAGCGGCCCCAGCGGCGCCTGGCGTGCGCCGCGGCCGATGCGCCGGCCCAACGCGCCGGCAGCCAGCACATACAGGCCGTCGGTGACCAGCGCGACGAGCACGAACAGCGCGCCCAGCGCGATGCCCTGCGCCGACCGTCGAGCCCGCGCGGGTTCATGAACTGCGGCAGGAACGCGGCGAAGAACAGCGTCGTCTTCGGGTTCAGCAGCGCCACCAGCACCGCGTCGCGGAAGATGCGCGGCAGATCCGGCGCCGCAAAGCGCTCGTTGGCGGCTTGTCGGCGGGCGGCTTGCGCAGCGCCTTCACGCCGAGATAGACGAGGTAGGCCGCACCGCCGTAGCGCACGATGTCGAAGGCCAGCGACGACAGCGCGAACAGCGCTGCCAGTCCGATCGAGGCGGCCAGCGCATTGGCCAGGTTGCCGACGGCCACGCCGGCCACCGACACCAGCCCGGCGCCGCGGCCCTGCGACAGCGTGCGCGCCACGATGTACAGCACGCCCGGGCCCGGCGACGCCGCCAGCACCAGGCTGGCCACGCAAGAAGGCAGCCAGCGCGGTGGCCGCTGATCAGATTCGAATCCATGCCACGCGCTCGCGAATCAGCCGCGCAGCGGCAGCGCCACGCCGATGGCCACGAACACGCCGCCGCAAGCCTGGTTGAAGCGCCGCCCGACGCGCTTCAGCCACGGGCTGATGCGCTGTGCCGCGCTGGCCAGCAGCACCTCGGTGGCGATCTCGATGATCGCGAAGGTGCCGGCCATCAGCGCGAACTGCAGCGGCAGGCTGCGCGCCGGGTCGATGAACTGCGGCAGGAAGGCGGCGAAGAACAGGATGCCCTTCGGGTTGGTCAGCGCCGCCAGCGCGCCCTGGCTGAACATCGACGAGCGCGAGCGGGTGGCCGCGGCCGCGTCGTGCTGCAGGCTGATCGGCGGCGAGCGCCACACCTGCACGCCCAGCCACACCAGGTAGGCGCCGCCGAGCCACTTCAGCGCCGTCAGCCCCACCAGCGACGACTGCAGCAGCGCGCCGATGCCGAACATCGACAGCGCCATCAGCACCACGAAGCCGCAGGCGCCGCCGAAGACGGTGAACAGCGCCCGGCGCCGGCCGTGCAGCGCCCCGTGCGTCAGCGCCAGCAGGCTGTTCGGCCCGGGCGACAGCGACAGCCCGGTGGCCGCCAGCGTGTAGATGAGCCAGGTGTCGAGGTCCACGGCGCTGAATGGTAGCGACTTCGACGGCTGGCCCAGGCCGCGGCGCTTGCGCCACTTCGGCCGCTGGTCTACATTACCGACCGACCGGTTGGTCGAAAAAAACCTCGAACGGATGAGGCAGCAAGCGATGGGAACTGATGACCCGGGTGCACAAGACACCGCCGACAAGGTGCGCGAAGCGATGTTCGCCAACGACCGCGCCTCGAAGGGCCTGGGCATGCAGGTGCTCGCCGTCACGCCCGGCCGGGCGGTGATGACGATGTCGGTGCGCGAGGACATGCTCAACGGCCACCACATCTGCCACGGCGGGCTCATCGCCACGCTGGCCGATTCGACCTTCGCCTTTGCCTGCAACTCGTACAACGAGCTGACGGTGGCGTCGGGTTTTGCCATCGAGCTGCTGGCGCCCGGGCGGCTGGGCGACGTGCTCACCGCCACCTGCACCGAGGTGTCGAAGGCCGGGCGCACCGGCGTCTACGACACCGAGGTGGTGAACCAGCGCGGCGAACGCATCGCGGTCTTTCGCGGCCGTTCGTACACGATCAAGGGCAAGCCGGCGGTCGCCGGCTGACAACCTGCACGCCGACGAAAGACACGCCGATGCCCGCACGACACCCCGCGCCCGGTGACCTGGAGCCGATCGAAACCGCCAGCCGCGACGAACTGCAGGCGCTGCAGTTGCAGCGCCTGAAGAAGACGCTGCAGCACGCCTACGACAACGTGCCGCACTACCGGCGCGCCTTCGACGCGAAGGGCGTGCATCCCACCGATTGCAAGTCGCTGGCCGACCTGCCGCCGCTTTCCGTTCACCACCAAGGGCGACCTGCGCGAGCACTACCCGTTCGGCATGTTCGCGGTGCCGCGCGAGCAGGTGGTGCGCGTGCACGCCAGTCTCGGGCACCACCGGCAAGCCGACGGTGGTGGGCTACACGCAGGGCGACATCGACACCTGGGCCGATCTGGGCGCTCGGTCGATCCGCGCCGCCGGCGGGCGCGCCGGCGACATGGTGCACGTGGCCTACGGCTACGGCCTGTTCACCGGCGGCCTGGGTGCGCACTACGGCGCCGAACGGCTGGGCTGCACGGTGGTGCCGATGGGCGGCGGGCAGACCGAGAAGCAGGTGCAGCTGATCACCGATTTCCGCCCCGACATCATCATGGTCACGCCCAGCTACATGCAGGTCATCGTCGAGGAGATGCAGCGCCAGGGACTCGATGCGCGCGCCTCGTCGCTGAGCGTGGGCATCTTCGGTGCCGAGCCGTGGACCGAGGCGATGCGCGACGACATCGAGATGCGCGCCGGGCTCGATGCGGTCGACATCTACGGGCTGAGCGAAGTGATGGGCCCGGGCGTGGCCAGTGAATGTGTCGAGACCAAGGATGGCCCGGTCGTGTGGGAGGACCACTTCTATCCCGAGATCGTCGATCCTGAAACCGGCGAGCCGGTGGCCGACGGCGAGGAAGGTGAACTGGTCTTCACCACGCTGACCAAGCAGGCGCTGCCGGTGATCCGCTACCGCACGCGCGACCTGACGCGGCTGCTGCCACCGACCGCGCGCAGCATGCGGCGCATGGGCAAGATCGTCGGGCGCAGCGACGACATGCTGATCATCCGCGGCGTCAATGTCTTTCCCACGCAGGTCGAAGAACTGGTGCTGAAGCACGGCCAGCTGTCGGGCCAGTACCAGCTGGTGGTCACGCGCCAGGCCAATCTCGACGAGGTGCAGGTGCTGTGCGAGCTGGCTGCCGAGCACCAGGCCGCCGACCGCGCCGCGGTGGCGGCGGCCCTGCAGCAGCGCATCAAGACACTGGTCGGCATCAGCACCACGGTCAGTGTCGGCGCGCCCGATTCGATCGAACGCACGCTCGTCGGCAAGGCGCGGCGGGTGATCGACAAGCGGCCGAAATGACCCACCCCCGAAGCGCCTTCGGCGCTCCCCCTCGAGGGGGCGCTGACAGCGGCCCGGCGAAGCCGGTTGCCGCGTCAGCCGCTCGATGGGGCGCCGTTGGCCGTGCCATCCACGGCGCTTGTTGGCCGGCATCAGTTCTCGTAAGGAGTCAGGCATGTACACGCAGGCGATGGACACAATGGGCAAGGAAGCCCCGGGCAAGCTCGAACGGGTGCTGAGCACTGACGAGCAGGCGCTGCAACAGCGCTTCGACGAACGCATCGACGCCGGCGAGTTCATCGAGGCGCAAGGACTGGATGCCCGACAACTACCGCAAGACGCTTGCTGCGCCAGATCAGCCAGCACGCGCACTCGCGAGATCGTCGGCATGCTGCCCGAGGGCAACTGGATCACGCGCGCGCCGACGCTTGAAGCGCAAGACGATCCTGCTGGCCAAGGTGCAGGACGAGGCCGGCCACGGCCTGTACCTGTACGCGGCCGCCGAAACGCTGGGCACCAGCCGCGACCAGATGTTCGACGCGCTGCACAGCGGCAAGGCCAAGTACAGCAGCATCTTCAACTACCCGACCCTGACCTGGGCCGACATGGGCACCGATCGGCTGGCTGGTCGACGGCGCGGCGATCATGAACCAGGTGCCGATCTGCCGCTGCTCGCTACGCGCCGTATGCGCGCGCGATGATCCGCATCTGCCGCGAGGAAAGCTTCCACCAGCGCCAGGGCTTCGACAGCCTGCTGACGATGATGCAGCGATGGCACCGACGCGCAGCGCGCCATGGTGCAGGACGCGGTCAACCGCTGGTGGTGGCCGTGCCTGATGATGTTCGGCCCGCCCGACGACCAGACGCCCGAACAGCGCGCAGGGCATGCGCTGGGGCATCAAGCGCGTCTCGAACGACACCTTGCGGCAGAAGTTCGTCGATGCCACCGTCGACGCAGGCGAAGCTGCTCGGCGTCACCTTGCCCGACCCCGATCTGAAGTGGAACGAGGCGACGCAGCACTGGGATTTCGGCGCCATCGACTGGGACGAGTTCTGGGCGCGTCATCGGCGGTGACGGCGCCTGCAACCGCGAGCGGCTGGCGGCGCGCGTCAAGGCCTGGGAAGACGGGCAATGGGTGCGCGATGCGGCGCTGGCGCATGCCGCCAAGCGTGAGCATGAAGGAGGCGGCATGAGCAGCGCGCACAACGAATGGCCGCTGTGGGAAGTGTTCGTGCGCAGCCGCGCCGGGCTCGACCACAAACACTGCGGCAGCCTGCACGCCGCCGATGCGCCGATGGCGATCCAGCTGGCGCGCGATGTCTACACCCGGCGCCAGGAAGGCGTCAGCATCTGGGTGGTGCCGTCGGCGCAGATCACCGCCAGCGACCCGGCCGACAAGGCGATGTACTTCGATCCGGCCGAGGACAAGGTCTACCGCCACCCGACCTTCTACAAGCTGCCCGGCGAACTGGACCACATGTAGCCATGACCGCCGTCCATCCAGCTGTCACGCCACGCCCGCAGGTGCAGTACCTGCTGCGCATCGGCGACACCTGCCTGGTGCTCGGCCAGCGACTGGGCGAATGGTGCGGCCACGGCCCGGTGCTCGAGGAAGACATCGCGCTGACCAACATGGCGCTCGACCTGATCGGCCAGACGCGCGCCGTCTACAGCCACGCCGCCGTGCTCGACGGGCAGGGCCTCGACGAGGACCAGCTGGCCTTCCTGCGCGACGAACGCGACTACCGCAACTTCAGCCTCGCCGAGCTGCCGCGCGGCGATTTCGCCTTCACCGTGCTGCGCAACCTGATGCTCGCCACCTGGCTGAAGCTGCTGTGGCAGCGGCTGCAGGCATCAGCGACGACGCCGAACTCGCCGGCATCGCCGGCAAGGCCGTGAAGGAAGCGCGCTACCACCAGCAGCACGCCGCCGACTGGGTGCTGCGGCTGGCCGACGGCACCGACGAATCGCGCCGACGCACCGAGAACGCGCTCGCCGAGCTGTGGCGCTATGGGGCCGAACTGTTCGCGCACGATGCGGTCGACGATGCCGCGGTGGCCGCCAGGCTGGGGCCGGCGCGGCGCGAGCTGCAAGACGCCGTGGCAGGCCGAGATGGCGGCGGTGTTCGACGAGGCCGGCCTGGTGCCGCCGGCGCCATCGGCTTTCCGCAGTCACGGCAGCACCGGCGTGCACACCGAACACATGGGCTACCTGCTGGCCGATCTGCAGTACCTGCAGCGCAGCTTTCCCGGGGGCGTGTGGTGAGCGCGCTGGCCGACGCGACGAACAGCGAGCGGGCTGCAGCCTCGCGCATCGAGCGTGCCTGGGCGGCGCTGGCCGACGTGATGGACCCGGAGGTGCCGGCGCTGTCGGTATGCGACCTGGGGCTGGTGCGTGATATCCGGCTGCACGGCGACGGCGTGCAGGTGGTGCTGACGCCCACCTACAGCGGCTGCCCGGCGACCGAGGTCATCGAAGCGCAGCGTCGTCGAGGCGCTGGCGCACGGACGGCTTCGCGCCGGTCAGCGTGACGATGCAACGCGCGCCGGCCTGGAGCAGCGACTGGATCAGCGCCGAGGGCCGGCGCAAGCTGCTCGCCTACGGCATCGCGCCGCCGGGCCGGTCGATCTGCGGCGGCGCGCCGCTGCGATTTCATCGCCGTGCCGAGCCGTGCCTGCCCGCGTTGCGGCAGCGCCGCACCGAGCGGCTGGCGGCCTTCGGTTCCACCGCGTGCAAGGCGATGTACCGCTGCATCGCCTGCCGCGAGCCGTTCGAATACTTCAAGCCGATCTGAGTGCCGCCGAACGCGCCTGCGCGCGCCTCTCGGCTCCACCGCGCCCGGCAAGGCGATGTACCGCTGCCTCGCGCTGCCGCGAGGCCGCTGTCGAACACTTCAGCCGATATGAACACGGCCACCACCGGCACACCGCTGTTCCACGAACTGCGCGTGCGCCGCATCGAGCCCGACACGGCCGAGGCGGTGATCGTCAGCTTCGACGTGCCCGCCGAACTGCGCGAGGTCTTCGGCTTCACGCAGGGCCAGTACCTGACCTTGCGCAAGCAGCATCGACGGCCAGGAGCTGCGCCGCTCGTATTCGATCTGCGCCGGCGTCGACGACGGCGAACTGCGCGTCGGCGTGCGCAAGGTCAACGGCGGGCAGTTCTCGAACTGGATCAACGAGCACCTCGCAGCCGGGCGACTCGCATCAGCGTGATGGCGCCGCAGGGGCGCTTCTTCGTGCCGCATCGACGCCGCAGCGCGCCGCCACCATGTGGGCATCGCCGGCGGCAGCGGCATCACGCCGATCCTGTCGATCATGAAGACGGTGCTGGCGCGCGAGCCGCACTCGCGCTTCACCTTGCTGTACGGCAACCGCGCGCTGCGTTCGACGATGTTCAAGGAAGAACTCGAGGACCTGAAGAACCGCTACCTGACGCGGCTGGTGCTGATCCACGTGTTCAGCGACGAGCCCACCGATGCGCCGATCAACATGGGCGTGATGAACCGCGACAAGCTCGCCGAGATCCTGGCGCTGGCGGTGCCGGCAGCCAGCATCGACCACGCCTACGTCTGCGGCCCGTTCCAGATGAACGACGAGGCCGAGGCCGCGCTGCTGGCCGCGGGCGTGGCCGAAGCAGCACATCCACATCGAGCGCTTCGGCATCGCGCCGCAGGCCGGTGGCGCGGTGCTGCACCAGGCGCAGCCGGGTGATGCCGAAGCAGGCGCGCATCGTCATCGTGCGCGACGGCCTGCAGCGCGAGATCGGCTTCAGCAAGGACCAGCCGAGCATCCTCGATGCCGCATCGGCCGCCGGGCTGGAGGTGCCGTTTTCGTGCACCAGCGGCGTGTGCGGCACCTGCCGCGCCAAGCTGGTCGAAGGCCAGGTGCGCATGGAGCGCAACTTCGCGCTCGACAAGGCCGAGGTCGCGAACGGCTTCGTGCTGACCTGCCAGGCGCACCCGCTGACCGAGCGCGTGGTGCTGTCCTTCGACGAGCGCTGAGGACTGCCAGCGCATGGCCCGCGGACGCGCCAAAGGCTACGACGAGCAGCGCGAAAGCATCCTGGCGCGGGCCGGCGAGCTGTTTGCCGCGCAGGGCTATCACGCCGCCTCGATGAACCAGGTGGCCGAGGCCTGCGGCCTGTCGAAGGCCACGCTGTACCACTACTACCGCGACAAGTACACGCTGCTGGTCAGCATCGCCGATGGCCATGTGTCGCGGCTGCAGGCGCTGGTGGCCGAGGTGCAGGCGCAGCGCCTGAAGCCCGAGGCGCAGTTGCGCGAACTGGTGCGCCGCATCGTCGCCGAATACGCCGATGCGCAGCACGCGCACCGCGTGCTCACCGAAGACGTGAAGTTCCTGCACGCCCGACGACCGCCAGCGCGTCCTCGACAAGGAGCGCGAGGTGGTGGCCGGCTTCGCGCAGGCGCTGATCGCGCTGCGCCCCGAGCTGCAGGCGCGCCTCGCTGGCCAAGCCGCTGACGATGCTGCTGTTCGGCATGATCAACTGGATGTTCACCTGGGTGAAACCGGGTGGCGCACTCGACCACGAGGCGCTGGCGCCGATCGTGGCCGACCTGCTGCTGGGCGGCCTGCCGGCGGTGCGGCTGCCGCAGCCGGCTCTGGCCTGAGTATCTGGCAACGATCTGCCCCCACCACCACCAGGAGAAGCCCGCATGCGCCCTTCGGCCACCCGCCGCAAGTTCCTCAAGACCAGCGGTGCCGTCACCGCCGGCACGCTGATGGCCGGCGGCTTCGGCGGCTGCGCCAGCCCGTCAGCGCCGGCCGCGATGTCCAGCGCCGAGCAGCTGCAGCTGGATTCGGTGCAGGCGGTCGAGGCGATCCGCTCGGGGCGCGTTTCGGCCACCGCCTACGTCAGCACGCTGATCGAACGCGCCAAGGCGAAGAAGGACCTGAACGCGATCATCACGTTGAACGAACACGGCGCGCTGGCGGCGGCGGCGAAGATCGACGCGGCGCGCGCGCGCGGGGCCGAGCTGCCGCGCCTGGCCGGCTTGCCGATCGTCGTCAAGGACAACATCAACACCCACGACCTGCCCACCAGCGGCGGCACCGCGGCGCTGCGCCGCGCGCGGCCGACGTCAAACGCACCGTCGCTGCAGAAGCTGCTCGATGCCGGTGCCATCGTGCATCGGCAAGTCGAACCTGCACGAGCTGGCCTTCGGCATCACCAGCACCAACCTGACGCCGTTCGCCGGCGTGGTCAAGAACCCGTACGACACCACGCGCATCCCGGGCGGTTCGTCGGGTGGCACCGCGGCGGCGATCGCCGCGCACATCGTGCCTGCCGGCCTGGGCACCGACACCGGCGGCTCGACACGCATCCCGGCGGCGCTGTGCGGCATCGTCGGGCTGCGGCCCTCGGTCGGCAACGGCGGCGCGCAGCGGCGCTACACCGACACCGAACGCGGTGGTGCCGATCAGCCACACGCGCGACACCATCGGCCCGATGGCACGCACCGTCTCCGGCGTGGCGCTGCTCGATGCGGTCATCACCGGCGCGCCGCTGGCCACGCGCTGCATCGCTGAAGGGTCTGCGCATCGGCGTGCCGCAATCGTTCTGGGCCGGCCTGGACAGCTCGCTCGCGGCGGTGGTCATCAGGGCCGAGGCCAAGCTGGCGAATGCCGGCGTGACCTTCGTCGATGTCGATCTGCCGGGCCTGGCCGAAGTGAACAACCTGGTGTCGTTCCAGCTGGCGCTGCACGAGCCGATCGCCGACATGCCGGCCTACCTGGCGGCCAGCGGGCTGAACGGCGTCACGCTCGCCGCCATCGCCGCCAAGGTGGCCAGCCCCGACGTGAAGGGCGCGTTCGGCGCCATCCTGGCCGATGCCTTCGGCAAGGACTACGCTGCCGCGCTGAACGTGCACCGGCCGAAGCTGCAGGCGCTGTATGCCGACTACTTCGCCGCCAACCGGCTCGACGCGATGATGTTCCCGACCACCGTGCTGCCGGCAGCGCCGATCGATGCCGTCAACGGTTCGGGCAAGGTGCAGATCAACGGCGGCGCGCCGGTCGACACCTTCGCCACCTACATCCGCAACACCGACCCCGGCAGCAACGCCGGCATCCCGGGGCTGAGCCTGCCCGCGGGTCTCACCGCCGGCGGCCTGCCGGTGGGGCTGGAGCTGGATGGGCCGGTCGGCAGCGACGGCCGACTGATCGCGATCGCGCTGGCCTTCGAAGCGGTGCTGGGGGTGTTGCCCGCACCGAAGGGGTAAGGCCGAGCTGACACCCTCGCCCGCACGGTGGCGAGGCGCCTCGGATTTCAGGCACCGCCGTCGTCGCCGTAGTCGTGATCGGGGTGGTTGGCTTGGCCGAGCTGCCAGTAGCCGCGGGTCACCAGCGTGCTGCGCTCGACCTGGCGCACCTCGATCAGGTGCTGGCGGATGCGCCGCATCGCCGTCGATTCGCAGCCGACGTAGATGCGCCCCGGCCCTTCCTCCCCACCCGGCAGCGCGGCCAGGCCTTGCACCGCGGCCAACAGCGCAGCGCCGGCCGTGCGCACATCGGCACCGCGGGCCAGCCAACGCACATCGACGGCGGCGGCGCTGTGCAGCGGCCGCGCTTCGTCTTCGCCGTTCACCTCGATCAGCACCTGCGCGCTGGTGGTGGACGGCAGTTCTTCGAGGATCGATTCGATCGCCGGCAGGGCCGTGTCGTCGCCGATGAGCAGGAACCAACGCGCATCGGCATCGATGCGGTAGCCCGGCGCCGGGCCCATCATCGCCAGCCGGTCGCCCATTTGCGCGCGCATCGCCCAACGGCCGGCGGGGCCGTGCGCATGCAGCACGAAGTCGATGTCGAGCCGCTGTGCGGCAGCGTCGAAGCGGCGCGGCGTGTAGGTGCGCATCAGCGGCGAGCGCGGGCCGTCGGGCGCCGGCACGCTGGCTTCGTGTTCGCCGTCGGCCGGCACGATCAGTTTCAAGTGCCCGGCCGGGCCGCGCCACTCGAAGCTGGCCAGATCGGCGCCGGTGAAACCGATGCGCACCATGCGCGAACTCAGCGGCACGATGCTTGCCACTTCGATGCGCCGCGGCGGACCCTTCCTGCGCGCAGCGGGCGTGGAGGCGGGAGCGTCGGGACGGGTGGTCATGGAGGTCGTCGCGGCCATCATCACACGAAACGTCGGGGAACTCGTCAGCGCGCTGACGATCCACTTTAATGGGCCTGCATGGCCTGCAAAAGCAACAAGGAGCACCACATGGAGATGAGACTGAACCTGCTCGATTCCTTCGCCGCCCACGGCGCCGATGGCGAGACCTACAAGGTCAAGGCCTACGAACGCCAGGTCGCCGATCCGAACCTGCACGACGGCCAGGAACACTGGCAATCCACCGGCGTGGCGGAATACCGGCTCGACGACGGCACGCTGGTCGATGTGCGCGCAGACGGTTCGATGCGCATCGCCGGGTCGGATCGCGAATTGACGCGCGACTGAGCGCCGCGGTCGTGCGCGCTGCCGCTGCCCCTGCCGTCGTGCGCGCGTGCGTCAGAAGAACTTGAGTTGGCCGCGCAGGCCGAGGTAGTAGTTGTTGTCGCGGCCGTTGAACGGCCGCTCCCACTGCGCGTCGGCGCTGAGGCGGAACCACGGCGTGACGGCCCAGTTGTAGAACGCCTCGACACCCTTGTCGGGCCTGATGCGCGGGCCGAGCACCGGCAGTGAATCGGTCAGCGCGTCGCTCAGCGTGTACTGGTAATAGCCGATGCCGAAGCGGTCGAGCTGGCGCCCGGCCATCATGTTGTTGCCGGCCAAGCCGATGAAGCCATGCTTCTGGAAGGCATTCGGGTTGCCGTCGGAATAGCCGAACTGGCCGAACAGGCCCCAGCCCACCTTGGCATCGTTCGGGTCCTGCACGAAGAACTGCTCGAACGAATACTGCAGGTACCAGCGATCGGACTTGGTCGGCGCGTTCGGCGGCACCAGCGGCAGGCCCGGCGGCAGGCTGCTCAGGTCGATGCCGTCGAGCGTGCTGTAGGCGACACGGAAGTTCTGGAAGCCGCCGAGCCCGGCGATCGTCACCGGGAACGTCGCCGTGCCGCTGTAGGTGGCGCCGTCGCCGAACAGGTCGCGCACGACGTTCAGGTTCTGCGCATCGCGCGGGTCGTAGATGAAGATGCCGAAGCTGCCGATGTCGGTGCGGGTGTTGAACGAGATGCCGTAGATGTAGGGCGGCGTGATGTTCGTCAGCGGCGCGGCCATCGACAGGTTCCAGAAGGTGTCGATGCCGCCGCCGCCCACCAGCGGCCGGCGCGAGGCAACGTCGAACATGTTGAACAGGCCCAGCGTCACGGTGGTCGTCGGGCTGAAGGCCTGCGTGAGCAGCAGCGAGATCATGCTGCTGTTCAGTGACGGGTAGGCCAGCGCGGTGTTGACCGGGATGATGTTCAGCCCGGCCGCATCCTGGTTCGCGCTGTCGCCATAGTTGGCTTCCCAGTGACCGGTGACGAAGAAGCCGGGCCAGGTGCCCAGCTTCTGCCCATCCAGCGTGAAGCGGAAATCGAACTTGCCGCCGGTGGGCCAGCCCTTGTCGCTGTCTTGCAGGCCCTGCACGAATTGCGTCACCTGCACGGCCACATCCACGCCCTGTTGCTTGAGCTTCTGCTTGGGCCCGTCGGGCGTGTCGAACAGCGCCGGGCGTGTCCAGATGTCGTCGCTGGCCAGGCTGCCGGTGCTGAGCGAGGCGGCCGCGGCCAGCAGGCCGAAGTGGAGGAAGCGGTGCATGGATCGCTCCGATCTCGGGTTGGGACCAGCGGGGTGCAGCTTCGGCCGAAGGATCACGCCGGCGCCAGCGTGGGCGCGCCGCGCGCCGCACGCACTGCGAAGATCAGCAAGGCGCCCGATACCAGGTACAGCGCCATCACCAGGGCCATGCTGTAGTGGGTGGTGCCGGTGGCGGTGTTGATGGCGCCGGTGACCGACGGGCTGACCGCCGCGCCCAGGTTGCCCAGGCTGCTGATCAGCGCGATGCCGCCGGCCGCGGCCGCTGGCGACAGGTACTCGCAAACGACGGTGAAGAACAGCGGCGTCGCCGAGGCGATGCCGACCACCGCGATGCACAGCCCGAGCATCGAGCCGATGAAGTTGCCCTGCGTCACCACCGTGAGCCCCAGGCCGATGGCGGCGATGACGGTGCAGGTGAAAAAGTGCCAGCGCCGCTCCTTGTTGCGGTCGGAACTGCGGCCGATCAGCACCATGCCGACGACGCCGATCAGGTTCGGGATGGCAGCGTAGATGCCGATCATGAACAGGTCTTTGATGCCCCAGCCCTGGATCAGCGTGGGCACCCAGAACACCATCGTGTAGGTTGCGCCCAGCAGCAGGAAGTACACCAGCGACAGGGTGTAGACCTTGGGGTCCTTCAGCATCTGCCACATCGAACCGTGGCCGGCGCCGGCCACCAGACCCTGTCATGATCGAGGTGATCCTGCAGCACTTGCTTTTCGGCTGACGTGCAGCCAGTGCGCGTCCTTGGGCTTGTCCTGCAGGTACAGGAACGCGACGATGCCCAGGATCGACGCCGGCAGGCCCTGCACCAGAAACAGCCACTGCCAGCCATGCCAGCCGTTGAGCCCGTCCATCCACTTCATGATGCCGCCGCTGAGCGGCCCGGCGATGACGCCGGCGATGGTGGTGGCGGTCATGAAGATCGCGATCATCTGACCGCGCCGTGCCGGCGGGTACCAGAAGGTCAGGTACAGGATGATGCCGGGGAAGAAGCCCGCCTCGAAGGCGCCGAGCAGGAAGCGCAGCACGTAGAACTGCATCGGCGTGGTCACGAACATCATGCCGGCAGCCACGATGCCCCAGCAGAACATGATGCGCAGCAAGGTCTTGCGTGCGCCGATCTTCTCCAGCATCAGATTGCTGGGCACCTCGAAGAGGAAGTAGCCGAGGAAGAAGATGCCTGCGCCGAGGCCGTACACCGCATCGCTGAACGGCAGCGTCTGCTTCATCTGCAGCTGCGCGTAGCCGATGTTGACGCGGTCGAGGTAGGCGATGAAGTAGCAGATGACCAGCAGCGGCATGATGCGCCAGCTGACCTTGGAGTACACCGCCTCGGCAACCGGGTCCGTGCCCGCAGGCACACCCGCGCCGGCCCCCGGCGCAGCAGCAGCAACCATGCTCGTCTCCTTCTTGTCTCGCGCCTTCTGGTGGGCGCGGGCGCATTCTTGGGCCAGCCGATGTTTCGGTCAACCGGCATCGACCACCCGGGCCAACCGCGGCCCTCGGCGATCGGCTGGCGTGCGCGCTACATCGATGCTTCGAGCATCGACTCGGTAGTCGGCGGCGGTGGCCAGCCGCGGGTTGGTCTTGTGGCAGTGGTCGGTCATCGCGCCTTCGATGATGCGGTCGAACGTGGCCGCTGGTCACGCCCATCTGCGCCAGGCCGCGTGGGCAGGCCCAGCCGCCGGTTCATCGCGACGGATGGCATCGGGCACCTCGTCACCGCTGGCCAGGCCCATCGCGTGGGCCATGCGGTGCAGGCGCCGTTCCTTGAGCATCGATTCGGCGCTGGCGTTGAAGCGGATCACCGCCGGCAGGAACATCGCGTTCAGCGTGCCGTGATGCAGCCGCGGGTCGACGCCGCCGAGCGAGTGGCTCAGCGAGTGCACGCAACCCAGCC
Source organism: uncultured beta proteobacterium (assembly GCA_963756415.1). GTDB lineage: Bacteria > Pseudomonadota > Gammaproteobacteria > Burkholderiales > Burkholderiaceae_C > Rubrivivax. The sequence goes on along the minus strand of CAVWNT010000010.1, from coordinate 182,154 downwards.
CCTTCTGGAACGCCAGCGCGCCTTGCACCGACGTGCTCATCATCTTCAGCCGCGCGTCGCGGTCGGCGCCGTCGCGCGTCGCGCGCTTCGATGTGGCGCCCAGCCGCGCTGCAGGCCATCGAGCGCGATGCCGTCGGCCGGCGGATTGAACGGCGGCGCCATGAAGGTTTCCATGCAATGCGCCAGCGCGTCCATGCCGGTGGCGGCGGTCAGCATCGGCGGCAGGCCGAGCGTCAGTTCCGGGTCGCAGATCGCGGCCTTCGGCACGACGACCAGGAGTGGAAGCCGACCTTGCGGCCGTCGTCGAGGATGACGATGGCGCCGCGCGCCACCTCGCTGCCGGTGCCGGCGGTGGTCGGCACCGCGATCAGCGGCACGCAGGCGTCGGTGATCGTCGTGCTGCCGCCTTCGATGGTGGCGTAGCTCTTCAGCGGGCCGGCGTGGCGCGCCGCGATGGCCGTGCCCTTGGCGCAGTCGATCGACGAGCCGCCGCCGACGGCGATCAGCCCATCGCAGCCGTGTTCGTTGAACAGCGCCGTGGCCGCGCGCACGGCCGCCTCGTTCGGATTCGGCGGCGTGGCATCGAAGACCGCACCACGCATGCCGCGGCGGCAGCGCCTCGAGCAGCAGTGTCGAGCACGCCGGCCGCGCGCACGCCGGCGTCGGTGACGATCAGCGGCCGGCGGATGCCGACACGTTCGCATTCGCCGGCCAGCAGCTTGCGCGCGCCGTGTTCGATGTGGATCTGCGTCAGGTAGTTGATCAAGGCCATCGGGTTGCTGCTCCGAAAAGAAGGGGGTCGCTCGCCAGTGTCGCAGACGCGCAGCGCTGCGCTAGCCTGCACACATGGATTCGCTGATTGCCGCTTCGGCCCGCGCGCTCGCCGCCGGCGACCCGCTGGCCGCGCTGAACCGCATCGCGTTGCGCGACGACCCGCCGGCCCTGGCACTGCGGGGCATCGCGATGGCCCAGCTCGGCGACCACGCCCGTGCGCGCGACCTGCTGCGCCGCGCCGCGCGGGCCTTCGGCGCGCACGAGTCGATGGCACGCGCGCGCTGCCGGGTCGCCGAGGCGGAGATCGCGCTGGCCACGCGTGATCTCGATGGTTCGGCACGGCCGCTGGCGGCCGCCGGTGCTGACGCTCGAGGCGCATGCCGACCATGCCAACGCGCTGCACGCGCGGCTCATCGCGGTGCGGCGGCTGCTGCTGCTCGGACGCCTCGACGAAGCCGCGACGGCGCTGGCAGCGATCGACGCCCGAAACGCGCCGCCATCGCTGCAGGCGGTGGCCAGCCTGGCTGCCGCCGAGCTGGCGATGCGCTCGCTGCGCAGCGGTGAGGCGCACAGCGGCGCTGCAGCGTGCGCAACAAGCCGCCGAGCAGGCCGGCATCCCGGCATTGCTTGCCGAGGTGGCGCAGGCGCGCGGCGGCGCTCGATCGTCCGGCGGCGCGGCGCTGGTGCGCCGAAGGCGAGCAGCCGCTGCGCCTGCATCAGGTCGAAGCGCTGCTGGCCGGCGATGCGCTGGTGGTCGATGCCTGCCGCCATGCGCTGCAGGCCGGCGCGCAACGGCAATCGTTGGCGCGCCGGCCGGTGCTGTTCGCGCTGGCCTGCGCGCTGGCCCGGGCCTGGCCCGGCGACGTCGATCGCGAGAGCCTGATCGCCGCGGTGTTTCGCACCCGGCATCCGGACGAGACCCATCGCGCGCGGCTGCGTGTCGAGATCGGCCGGCTGCGCGCGCTGATCAAGGCGCTGGCAGGCATCGAGGCCACCGCGCGCGGCTTCGTGCTGGCGCCGCATGGCCGGCGCAAGGTCGTGCTGCTGGCACCGCCGATCGACGGCGAACAGGCCTCGCTGCTGGCGCTGCTGGCCGATGGCGTGGCCTGGTCGACCTCGGCACTGGCGCTGGCCCTCGGTGCCAGCCAGCGCACCGTGCAGCGCGCGCTGGCCGAGCTCGAAGCCGATGGCCGGGTGCGCAGCATCGGCCGTGCGCGCACGCAGCGCTGGCTGGCGCCGCCGCTGGCCGGATTCACGACGATCTTGTTACTCCCCGCTGCGCTGTCGATTGCCTAGAGTGCATTCACGGCGCCGATGGTCGGTGCCCAACAGGAGCCAATGATGCAGACCAGGACAACACACGACCGCAACCCGAACCGACGGTGCAGGCGGCCGAGATCGTGCGCGAGTACGGCCCGTTCGACGGCGCCGACACCGTTCACGGCGTCAGCCATGACGGCCGCCACATCTGGGCCGCGCTCGGCTCGCGGCTGGTGGCCATCGATCCGGCCAGCGGACGAGCCATGCGCACGCTGGATCGCGCCTGCGATGCCGGCACCGCCTTCGACGGCACCCACCTGTACCAGATCGCCGAGACGCGCATCGACAAGATCGATCCAGCCAGCGGCAAGGTGGTGGCCTCGATCCCGGCGCCGGGCAAGGGCCTGCGATTCGGGCCTCGCCTGGGCCGAAGGCAGCCTGTGGGTCGGGCAGTACCGTGAGCGGAAGATTCACCAGATCGATCCCGACACCGGCGCCATCGTGCGCACCATCGAATCCGACCGCTTCGTCACCGGCGTCACCTGGGTCGACGGCGAGCTGTGGCACGGCACCTGGGAAGGCGACGACAGCGACATCCGCCACATCGATGCGGACAGCGGCGAGGTGCTCGAACGTCTGCAGATGCCGCGTGGCACGGGTGTCAGCGGGCTCGAATCCGACGGTGCCGGCCTGTTCTATGCCGGCGGTGGCAACAGCGGCACGATCCGCGCGGTGCGCCGCCCCGAGCCCCGCCACCGCCTGAGGCTTGCTCCCTCTCCCGCTGCGCCAGCGGGTGTGCCGCGCGAAGGTGGGTGCGGTCGGGCGCGCCGTCTCAGCCGAAGCGGAACGCCACCACGCCCAGCGGCCCGTAGTCGGCATGCAGGTTGTCGCCGACCACCGCGGTGGTCGGCCGCGTGAACGATCCGCCCAGCACCACGTCGCCGGCGTTCAGCTGTTCGCCGTGCGCCGCGATCTTGTTCGCCAGCCAGGCGACGCCGCTGGCCGGGTGGTTCAGCACCGCGGCGGCCAGGCCGGTCTCTTCGATGACGCCGTTCTTGTAGAGCATCGCGCCGACCCAGCGCAGATCGACATCGTGCGGGCGCACCGGCCGCCCGCCGAGCACGATGCCGGCATTGGCAGCGAAGTCGGCGATGGTGTCGAAGACCTTGCGCGGCGCCTTGGTGTCGCGGTCGAACTGCTCGATGCGCGCGTCGATGATCTCCAGTGCCGGGCTGACGTAGTCGGTGGCGGCGAGCACGTCGAACAGCGTCACGCCCGGGCCCTGCAACGGCTTGCCGAGGATGAAGGCCAGTTCGACCTCGATGCGCGGCGCGATGAAACGCTCGAACGGGATGTCGGCGCCGGCCTCGAAGAACATGTCGTCGAGCAGCGGCGCGTAGTCGGGCTCGTCGATCTGCGACGACAGCTGCATCGCGCGCGAGGTCAGGCCGATCTTGCGGCCCTTGACGCTGCGCCCTTCGGCCAGCCGCAGCGCCAGCCAGGCGCGCTGCACCGCGTAGCCGTCGTCGATGGTCATCTGCGGGAAGCGCTTCGAAAAATGCCGCACCTGCACGCGCGTGCGCTGCGCGGCGTGCAACTCGGCGGCCAGTTGTTCGATGGTGTCGGTGGGCAGCATGGCGTGAGCGTCTTGCGATCAGGTGAACAGCGGATGCAGGTTGCTGTGCTTGGCGTTGTAGACCTCGCTGCCCTCGTCGATCTGGATCGTCACGCCGATGTGGCGCTTGGCGAACACCGGCGCCAGGTGCTCCTGCGTGCATCTGCAGCAGCGCGTCGCCCAGGGCCTGGTGCACAGCAGCGCCACGGCCCTTGGCCATGCGCAGGTTCAGCCACATGAAGGCGTAGTCACCGCTGCCGCCGGCCGCGCGGCCCACGCTGCCGTCGTCGGCCACCGCATGGTGTGCGGCAGGGTAGGCCAGCACGCGCGTGCCGCCGGTCGGGAACACCTGCTGGCCGTCTTCACCGACGATGCCGAGCATGCGGTCGCACAGCTTGCGGCACAGCGCATCGAGGTTCGTTTCGGCATCCAGTTGCGGGGTGTAGAGGATGACCAGGTGGGGCATGGTTGAAGCGCTTCAGCGGTGGAGCGGGCCATTGTGCAACCGCTGCGCTGCGGTCACACTCCGTCGCCCGGCTGCCGACAGACTGTCGCTGTTGCAAGCTGCCAATCCGATCCGTCCACTGTCCTGAAGGAGAGCGTCATGAACAAGCACCTGGTGGTGTCGTCCCTATCCGCAGCGGTGCTGCTGCTGGCCGCCTGTGCCGGCCCGACGGCCAAGGCGCCGATGGGCTTCTTCGTCACCAGCGTCGGCGGCGGCAAGGGCGGTGACCTGGGCGGGCTGGCCGGTGCCGACGCCCATTGCCAGAAGCTGGCCAGTGCAGCCGGCGCGAACGGCAAGACCTGGCGCGCCTATCTGAGCGTGCCGCCGACCTTCGCCACGCCCACCGCACCCGCGGTGCCGGCGATCAACGCACGCGATCGCATCGGCAGCGGGCCGTGGCACAACGCGAAGGGTGAGGTCATCGCCGCCAACGTCGATCAGCTGCACAACGGCAACAACATCGACAAGACGACCGCGCTGGACGAGCGCGGCAACACCGTCAAGGGACGCGGCGACACGCCCAACGAACACGACATCCTCACCGGTTCGCGCGCCGACGGCACCGCGTTCGCGCCGCAGACCGATACCAGCTGCGGCGCCTGGACCAAGAGCGGTGACGGCTCGGCCGTCGTCGGCCACCACGACCGCACCGGGCCGCTGCCGGAGAACTGGGCCAAGTCCTGGAACTTCTCGCACCAGAGCGTCGGGTGCAGCCCGGAAGCGCTGGTGAAGACCGGCGGCTCCGGGCGCCTCTACTGCTTCGCGGCCAACTGAGGTCGCCTCTCAGCCGGCATCGCGGCGCAGGCAGCGCTGAAGGCGCTCGTCGACACGCCGGGCGAACCACTCGGTGGTCAGCCGGCGGGTGATCTTCGGGCTGCTCAGCACGATGCTCGGAATCAACGCACGCGGCTGCGCGCGACCGCTGCGTTGTTCGGCCAGCGCATAGACCTTGCGCAGCAGCGCGCTGTCGTCGAAGGCCACCGAATCGCCTTGCTGCAACTGGCGGCGGATCTGCGCATCGCTCATCGCCAGCGCCGGGCCAAGGCTGCGCGCCGCCGCCTCGGTCTGGCCCGCATCCGGGCCCGGCGCAAGCAGGTCGCCGTCGAGGTCGAGCTTGTGGCCGCTGGCCACAGCCAGCGCGCGCTGGAAGGCCGCGTTGCGGCTGGCAAGGCGGCCCGCGTTGAAGTCGGCGAAGCGGAAGATCATCTGCCCGGCACCGTCGCCGTAGGCCGGCGCGGCGTAGTCCAGCAGGTGCGCGGTGCCGAAGTACAGGCCGCCGCGGCGCGTGAAGACCTCGTGGCGCACCGAATCCTGCGCCGGGAACGGATAGGGCCGCGCGCGCACATCGGCCTCGGCGAAGGCGATGCTCACCTGCATCGGCCCGCCGGTGCGCACCGGGTTCAGGTCGGCGAACAGCTGCGCGCCCAGCGGCACCTGGGCGATGAACTGCTCGTAGATCACGCTCAGCTGCCCTTCGGTCCTCACCGCGGCCAGCCGCTCGTCGTAGCTGCGACCATCGGGCGAGCGCAGTTGCAGCGCCAGCGTCACCGCCAGTTGCGGCACACCGGCGCGCTCGGCGCGGCGCATGATTTCCTCGCGCGCCACCTTGGCCAGGTTGGGCACCGGCGGGTCGACCTGGAAGCCCGTTTCCTGTTCGGTGACCGCCAGCACCGCACACACGTTGACGCGCGTCGGCTCGATCTGCAGCGCGGCGAACACCAGCTGCAGGTCCACCGCCCAGGCCTCGCGTCGCGCCACGCGGTCGGGCATCAGCGCTTCGATGTCGGCCTGGATGCGCTCGGGGGGCCGTGCGGGCTTCAGTGAATCCGGCGCGCTGGCGCAGGCGGTGAGCAAGGCGGCGAGCAGCGCGCGGTGGCGCGGCGGTGAATGCGCGACGAGCGCCGTGCAGATCGACAGGAGGCATGCGCTGCACTGTAGTGGCGCGCAGCGCCAGGCGGCAGCGGGCGCGGTGCCGGTAGCATCGAGCACCCCGACCCCCAGGAGCCCGCGTTGATCGAACAGCACCTCGACATCCGCACCGACGACGGCGACATGCACACCTTCGTCGTTCACCCCGAAGAGGGCGGGCCGCACCCGGTGGTGCTGTTCTACATGGACGCGCCGGGCAAGCGCGAGGAGCTGCACGACATGGCGCGGCGCCTGGCCTCGGTGGGCTACTTCGTGGTGCTGCCCAACCTGTACCACCGGCGCGAGCGCGAGTACTGGTTGCAGGAGCGCACCGAGGCGGCGATGGCGGTGATGTTCACGCACATGCATTCGCTCGACCGGCGCACCAGCTTCGTCGACACGCAGGCGATGCTGCGCTTCGTCGATGACCACCCGCATGCCGATGCCAAGCGTGTGGGCGCGGTCGGCTATTGCATGAGCGGCCCGTTCGTGGTCTGGGCGGGCGTGCGATTTCGCGCCGCGCTTCGCCGCCATCGCCTCGATCCACGGCGCCAACATGGCCACCGACAGCGCCGATTCACCGCACCGCGTGGCCGCGCAGCTGCCGTGCGAGAGCTACTTCGCGTGTGCCGAAATCGACAAGTGGGCGCCGCCGGCCGACATCGTCAAGCTGCAGGCCGGGCTCGAAGGCAGCCCCGCGCCGCACCGCATCGAGTGGTACCCGAAGGCCGAGCACGGCTTCGTGTTCCCGCTGCGCGCGGGCATCTACGACCGCGAGTCGGCCGAGCGGCACTGGGAGCGGCTGTTCGCGCTGTTCGACAGGACGCTGCGGCGCTAGTCGACACGGCAGCACACGAAGCTGCAGCAAAGACGCGGCACGACGAACGATGACAGCGGCGGCCGTCGAAGCGCAGGCCGAACTGCACCACCAGCTGCTGCTCGGCCTGCAGCTGATGGTGGCCACGCGCGAAGGCGCGGCGGTGGTCGGCGAGTGGATGTTCCGGCTGTTTCGGCGCCAGCACGAACAGAAGTTCCTGCCCGGGCTGGCCAAGCTCGGCCTGCAAGGGCTGCCGCACGCGCTGGCCTGCGCCCGCTATCACGTGCTGTCCAACGGTGTCGGCGGTGTCGCCGTCGAATACACCGAAGAATCGCAGCGCAAGGCGTGGGTGCGCTTTCGCTACCCGCGCTGGATGTATGCGGGCGCCGCCCTCTGCGGCGTGCCGATCGAAGCCAGCCGCGGCTTCCTGCGCGGCTGGTACGCGCACAACGGCATCTCGCTGGGCAACCCGCGGCTCGGCTTCGTCTGCGTCTCCGAGGACATGAGCGGGCAGTTCGGCCTGTGCGGGTACTTCAAAGAGTACGAACACGAACTGAGCGAGGACCAGCGCCTGGTCTTCGCGCCAGACGAGCGGCCACCACCCTACGACCCCACCGCCCAGCCGCTGCCGCCGGCCGCCGACTGGGACGCGCCACGGCTGGCCAAGGCCAAGCGCGGCTATGCGCTCGAGTACATCCGCAACGGCGTGGCCGAACTGGTCGGCGTGCTCGGCCGCGAGCGGGCGCTCGAACTGGCCCAGCACGCCGCACGGCTGACCGGGCTGCAGCACTACCCCCGCATGGCGCAGGCCGTCGGCGCTGTCGACGCGGGCCCGCTGCAGGCCGCGCAATTCCTGGCGGCGATGTTCGAGGGCCTGGGCGACGACTGCAGCGTCGAGCCCGGCCCGGGAGGTGCCGGCGCGTGCCTCACGCAGCGCGGGCTGCGCATCGTGCGCGGGCTCGAGGGCGACGAGCGCGCCGACCTGCTGGCCTGCTGGATCGAGACCTGGCGCGGCGCGGTGCACTCGCACCGCGCGTTCATGGACGTGGCCGTCACGCAGGGGGACGACACGTTGCGCTGGGTGATCACCGAGCACGCGCCGCACGCTTCGCGCTGACCGGCACGCCCGGCGCGGCGCCGCCCGCCGGCACGCTCAGACCACCTGCATCTCGCCGACGATGCAGTTCACCGCGAAGATCGGAATGTGCGCCGAGAAGCGCAAGGTGCCCTGGCCGCGCGCCGCGGCCGCCAGCGCGATCAGCGTGCGAATCTCGAAACCGCCCTGGCCGGCATCGCGGTAGGTGTCGGCATCGGTGTAGGCGGTCAGCGCCGACCTGTCGTTGCGGCACCAGCGCTCGAGGAATTCACGGTCCCACTCGGCATTGACGCGGCCCGAATCGGGGGTGGCCGGCCAGTGCGAAATGCCACCGGTGGCGACGATGGCGATGCGCTGGGGCACGCTGTCGGCGGCGCGGCGCAGCGCCTCGCCGAAAGCCCAGGCGCGGTGCAGCGGCGTCAGCGGCGGGCCCTGGCAGTTGATGTTCACCGGCACCACCGGCAGGTCGTACTTCGGCGTCAGGAAGTGCAGCGGCACCGCAATCGCGTGGTCGAACTTCCATTCTTCGGCGAAGGCCACGTCGACGCTTTGCATCACCTCGGCAATCAGCCGCTGCGACAGCTTCGCGTCCCCGGGCACCTGGGTGCGCTCGATGCCCAGCCAGGCCGGGTCTTCGATCGGGCCTTCGTAGCCGTCGGCCATGCCGATGGCGAACGACGGCATGTTGTTCATGAAGAAGTTGCCGAAGTGCTCGGCACCGACGATCACCAGCGCATCGGGCCGCGTGGCGCGCAGGTCCTCGCCCATCTGGCGGAACGCGGCGTGGAAAGCGTCCTTCGCCGCCGGCTCGGCCAGGTGCGCGCGGCCAGTGATGCCCGGCGCGTGGCTGCAGATGCCCGCATACACCAGGCTCATACGCCGGCCACCTTCTCGTCCATCTGCGTGGTCATCGCATACACGCCGGCGCGCACCGGCCCGTGTTTCGCCACGCCCTGGCGCATCGCATCGATGTACTCGGCCCACGGCATGCCCAGCAGCGGCGCGAAGTGCATCAGCAACTGGCCGTTGGCACCCAGCACGTACAGCTTGCCGATGTCGCCCGACCTGATGGCGGCATGCTCCTCGTCGCTGAGCTGGTAATCGCCGAGCAACCCGTCGACATCGTCGCGCCAGCGCTGCTGCACCTTTGCATCACGGTTCAGGTGGTACAGGAATTTCTGCACCTGGTACAGGCTCATCGTCGCGCTCCCCACAATCTGCGTTCATCGTAGCGCCACGCAGCTTCGGCGCGTCGCTGCGGGCTCGAGTGGCGGGTAGACAGCCGCGGTCGCCACCGAGATCGATCTCAGCCGCGAGAAGCCTGAAGCCGCCCCTTTCCAACCGCACCTGGCGTGCGTGTCAGACGCCGTGTGCGAGATCAGCAGACGGGCGTGCGAGCTGTAAAAATGAGGCGCGCGATGCGGCCTGCCCGCGACCGCAATCGGCTCCGGTCTTCGATCCGGCCTTCGGGCCGCCTTGAAGTCCAGTCTCCTTCACCGTCCGTTCTCAAAGGCCTTGCATGACCGCCAATCGTTCGAATTTCCGCGTGCTTCGTGTTGCAGCAGTCACCACCCTGATCGCGCTTTTGGCGCCGACTGTGCATGCGCAGAAGCCAGCCGTGCCATTCAAGGCATCGCTCAAGACGCAGGAGACCCTTGGCTTCAACCCGGCGGCCTGCCCTGCAACCTTCTTGCAGGGCACCACGGTGGCCACCGGCAACGCCACCCACATGGGATCGGTCACCATGCTCTCGACAGACTGCGTGGTCCAGGCAGACGGACAGATCATGTTCACCGACGGCCAACTCTTGCTGACCGCGGCCAACGGCGATCAGGTGAACGCTACCTACAGCGGCATGCTGCTGCCAGGTGCCGAGGCGCCGGTCTACAGCCTGACCGGCAGCTACACGGTCGTTGGCGGGACCGGGCGCTTCGAGGGAGCCACCGGTTCGGGCTCCTTGCAGGGCAGCAGCAACATCGTCACCGGTCAGGGCAGCTACACGGCGACGGGGGTCATCCGCTACTGACATTGCCTGCCCTGCAACAGACCCCAGCCTGGCACCAGCTCCTCGACACCGGAGGTACTTGGAGCGAAGGGCCAACCGCGTCGCAGGCCCTGTGCCACGCGACTGGCGTGGTCCTTTGCCCCCGTGCCGATGCCACGGGCGGGCGGGCGAGTGGTGGCGGCGTTGCGGGCATTGGCATCGGGCCTCCACCCGGCGCCGCCTCGCACTGCGTGTGCGCGCCGCAAACGCTCAGCGGCGGGCCGACCGACGAGGCGGCGTGGGCCTCGGTCGATGCGATCTCTGGCGTCTTCGCCTTCGCGTCGCCGCTGGAAAGCCCAGTGCCTGTACCGAGTTCAGCGCGATTGCGGCGTTCTCGCCGTGCTTTTCGGCCGATGGCGCTGTGGTCGGGCACAGCAGCATCCAGGCGAGCGAGGCCGATCGGGTGCAGACCATCCACGCTGCCGTGAGCGCGGCCATCAGCGCGACCATCGCGCGACCATCAGCGCGGCCATCAACCGCTGCGCTTCATCTTTCCGTGACGGCCGCCGCCAGGTCCCTACGGGCAATCACCACCGTGGAGAACCGCAAATGAATCGATCCTGCCTTGCCCCATTCGCCGCGGCATGCTTGCTGGCTACCAGCGCCTGGGCCGAAACCAGTGTGGGTGTGTCCATCGGCATCAACCAGCCTGGTGTGTACGGCCGAATCGATATCGGCAACGTGCCGCAACCGGCGCTGGTCTACCTGCAACCGGTGGTCATCGCACCGCCACGCGTGGCTGTCGCGCCGGTGTACCTGTATGTGCCGCCGGGCCATCAGAAGCATTGGGCCAAGCACTGCGCGCGGTATGACGCGTGCGGCCGTCCGGTGTACTTCGTCAAGGAAGAGTGGGTACGCGAGCGCTACGAAGAGCATCAGCATCATGCCCAGGGCAATCAGGGCAATCAGGGCAAGCAAGGAAAGAAGAACAAGAATCACTGAGCCGTCCTGAGCACACGCGCAGCGACGCCGATGCATCCGCGCGATCACACCGACCCGGCCAACGGTCGAGTCGCAATCAACGCCTCGATCGATCGGAGACGCTGGCAGCTTACTGACCGCAAAGCGATTTCACACCCCCCAGTGCGGAATGTGGTGCGAGCCCAGCGACACCGCCACGTTCTTCGGCTCGAGGAACACCTCGTAGCTCCAGGTGCCGCCTTCGCGGCCGGTGCCCGAGGCCTTGGTGCCGCCGAAGGGCTGGCGCAGGTCGCGCACGTTCTGGCTGTTGACGAAGCACATGCCGGCTTCGATGGCCGCGGCCACGCGGTGCGCGCGGCCGAGGTTCTCGGTCCACACGTAGCTCGACAGGCCGTAGTGCGATGTCGTTGGCCTGGCGGATCGCGTCGGCCTCGTCGTCGAACGGGATCAGGCAGGCCACCGGGCCGAAGATCTCTTCCTGCGCGATGCGCATGCGGTTGTCGACGTCGGCGAACACCGTCGGCTGCACGAAGTTGCCGCTTGCGCATCGCCGCCGGCAGCGTCGGGCGCGTCGAGCCCGCCGCACAACAGCGTCGCGCCTTCCTTCGGGCCGAGCTCGATGTAGCTGCGCACCTTGGCCAGGTGCGCCTGGCTGATCATCGGGCCGATGATGGTCTTGTCGTCGAGCGGGTCGCCGACGGTGATGCGCTTGGCGCGCTCGGCGAACTTCGCCGCGAAGTCGGCGTAGATCGACTGCTGCACCAGGATGCGCGAGCCGGCGGTGCAGCGCTCGCCGTTGTTGCTGAAGATCATGAACACCGCGGCGTCGAGCGCGCGATCGAGGTCGGCGTCGTCGAAGACCACGAACGGGCTCTTGCCGCCGAGTTCCATGCTGAACTTCTTCAGCCCCGCGCTCTTGCACGATGCGCTTGCCGGTGGCGGTGGAGCCGGTGAACGAGATCGCGCGCACGTCGGGGTGCGCGCACAGCGGCTCGCCGGCGTCCTTGCCGTAGCCGTGCACGATGTTCAGCACGCCCGGCGGCAGGCCGGCTTCGAGCGCCAGTTCGCCGAGGCGCGAGGCGCTCATCGGCGACAGCTCGCTCATCTTCAGCACCGCGGTGTTGCCGAAGGCCAGGCAGGGCGCGATCTTCCAGGTGGCCGGTCATGAACGGCACGTTCCACGGGCTGATCAGCGCGCACACGCCGACCGGGTGGAACAGCGTGTAGTTCAGGTGCGTCGGCGTCGGGTAGGTGTGGCCGTCGACGCGCGTGCACATCTCGGCGAAGTAGTAGAAGTTGTCGGCCGCGCGCGGCACCAGCTGCTTGCCGGTCTGCGCGATCACCTGGCCGGTGTCGCTGGTTTCGGTCTGCGCGATCTCGGGCACGTGCGCGGCGATCAGGTCGCCGAGCTTGCGCATCAGCTTCGCGCGCTCGGTGGCGGGCAGCGCGGCCCACTTCGGGAAACGCGGCCTTGGCCGCGGCGACGGCGGCGTTCACCTCGTCCGCGCCGCCGGACGCCACCTCGGCCAGCACCTCCTGCGTGGCCGGGTTGATGGTCTCGAAGTAGTCGCGGCCTTCGACCGGCCTTGCCGTCGATCAGGTGCTGGATGCGCATGGGGTCCTCATCTGGTCGAGGTCGGTCGTCGCCGACGATGGTGTTGACCAGGCGGCCGATGCCGTCGATCTCGGTGCACGACCTCGTCGCCGACGTTCACGTTGACCACGCCGTCGGGTGTGCCGGTCAGGATCACGTCGCCGGGCGGCAGCGTCATGAAGCTGCTCAGGTATTCGATCAGCGCCGGGATGTCGTTGATCATGTCGCGCGTGTTGCCCTGCTGCGTGAGCTTGCCGTTGACGAAGGTGCGCAGCGCCAGCGCTGCGGGTCGGGCACGTCGGCCGCGTCGACGAACCAGGGGCCGAGCACGGTGCAGGCGTCGCGGTTCTTCACGCGCAGGTTGGGCCGGTACCAGTTCTCCAGGTAGTCGCGGATCGCGTAGTCGTTGGCCACCGTGTAGCCGGCGACGATGTCGCATCGCGTCGGCGCGCCTTCACGTTCTTCGCGGTGCGGCCGATCACCACCGCCAGCTCGCACTCGTAGTGCATGAACGTCGCGTCGGCCGGGCGGCGGCGTGAGGCCGCGGTGGCCGATCAGCGCTGCCCGGGCCCTTGAGGAACGCCAGCGGCTCGTCCTTGGCGCCGATGGTCAGCTCCTTGGCCAGTTCCTTCGCGTGGTCGGCGTAGTTGATGCCCAGCGCGATGATCGGTGCCGACCTCGAACGGCGGCAGCCAGACCACGGCGTCCTCGGCCAGCACGCGGCCGTCGGCGAGCTGCAGCCCCGTGGCGTGCGGCACGGCGCCGTGCACCGCGCCGCCGTAGGCCACGCGTGCGCGTCTTCATGTCTGCGCCTTCCGCGACCAGCGGGTTGGCGAGCGTGCCGACGCCTTCGATGGTGATGCTGACGCGCTGCCCGGCGCGCGCGCTGCGGCGCGCCGACGGGCCGCGCCCAGCAGCAGCACGTCGCCGGCGACCAGCGTCATGAACTCGCTGACGTCGGCGAGCAGCCGCGCCGCACTGCGCCGCATGCCGGCGGTGCTGATGCGTTGAACACGGTCTGGCCATCGATCTGCACGACCAGGCTCAGCGCGTCCGGGTCGGCCACCTGCTGCGCCGCGACGATGCGCGGGCCGATCGGCAAGAAGGTGTCGCGGCACTTGAAGCGCAAGCGACGGGCGGTAGTACGAGGCGTGCGGCACGCTCACGTCGTTGCACACGGTGTAGCCGGCCACGGCCGCCAAGGCCTCGGCTTCGCTGACGCGGCACAGCGCTGCGGCCGATGACCAGCCCCAGGCTCGGCCCCATCTGCAATTCATCGACACCGCGTGGCACGACGATGGCCTGGCCATCGCCGACAAAGCAGTTGCGCGGTTTGATGCCCAGCACCGGCGCACGCGGCGGCGCCTTGTAGGGCGGCTGGTGCACGGCATCGCCGAGCGCGTCGAGCGTCGCGCCGTCGTTCAGCAGCGCGCAATAGACCGTGCGCGGGAAGGGCTGCAGCGGCAGCAGCCGCTCACTGTCGGTGACCCGGACGTTTTGCATAGCCCAGAATATGCACCAGCCGCGCGCGCGCTCGCCGGCCCACGCCGGTGAGCGTCGAATTCAGGGCAGTTCGCCGAACTGCTCGCTGTGGCGCGTCCAGGCGCGTGCCTGCTCGCTCAGGGTGAGGCCGAGGCCGGGCCGCGTCGGCACCAGCATGCGGCCGTCGCGTGATCTCGAGGCGCTCGTTGAACAGCGGCTCGAGCCAGTCGAAGTGCTCGACCCACGGCTCGCTCGGATAGGCCGCGGCCAGGTGCACGTGCAGCTCCATCGCGAAGTGCGGCGCCGAGCATCAGGCCGGCGTGTTCGGCCAGCGCGGCGATCTTCAGGAACGGCGTGATGCCGCCGACGCGCGGTGCGTCGGGCTTCAGGTAGTCGGCCGCGCGGTGGCGGATCAGCTCGCCGTGCTCGGCGACGCTGGTCAGCATCTCGCCGGTGGCGATCGGGGTGTCGAACTGCGCGGCCAGCGCGGCGTGGCCTTCGTGGTCGTAGGCGTCGAGCGGCTCCTCGATCCAGACCAGGTCGAACTGCTCGAAGATGCGGCACATGCGCTGCGCGGTCGGCCGGTCCCACTGCTGGTTGGCGTCGACCATCAGCGGCACGTCGTCGCCGAGGTGCTTGCGCACCGCCTCGACGCGCCGGATGTCGAGCGCGCGGTCGGGCTGCCCGACCTTGAGCTTGATGCCGCCGATGCCGCGCTCGACGCGACGCCGCGGCGTTGTCGCAGCAACTGCTCCAGCGGCGTGTGCAGGAAGCCGCCCGAGGTGTTGTAGCAGCGCACCGAGTCGCGGTGCGCGCCGAGCAGCTTGGCCAGCGACAGGCCGGCGCGCCTGGCCTTCAGGTCGTACAGCGCGACGTCGAAGGCGCCGATCGCCTGCGTCGCCAGGCCGCTGCGGCCGACCGACGCGCCGGCCCAGCACAGCTTGTTCCACAGCCGCGCGATGTCGCTCGGATCCTCGCCGATCAGCGCCGGCGCGATCTCGCTGCGCATGCGCGAACTGGCCCGGGCCGCCGGCGCGCTTGGAGTAGCTGAAGCCGAGGCCCTGGTGGCCGTCGCGGCTGTCGCATCTCGGCGAACAGCATCGCGACCTCGGTCATCGGCTTCTGCCGGCCGGTCAGCACCTTGGCGTCGCTGATCGGCGTGGCCAGCGGCAGGTAACACGACGACAGGCGCAGCCAGGCGATGCGGTCGGCCGAAGCCGGCCCGCCGGCAGGCCTCGCGATGGATCGGGCGGCAACGTTGGTCTCGATCATGGGATGGCAGCGTGGTGTGTGGGAATCATGGCAACGAGGCTGGCCGACAGTGGGCGGCGCGGTTCATCGGCGCGAGGCCATGACCAGCTCGGTCAGGCGCTCGACGATCACGCGCAGCTCGGCATCGTTCAACGGCACCAGCTCCAGCATCAACCGCCCTGTGGCGGCAGCCTGGTCCATCAACCGCACCGACGGTGTGCCTGCGCGCAGCGCCTCGGCCAGCGACACGGCGCTGAAGCCGCACCGCGTGGCATCGACATCCAGGACGACACGGACGAAGGGCATGCCGGCCGGGTCGGCGACGGCGCTCGCCTTCAGGCCCGGCAGGTGCGCCATGCGGTCGACGAACCACGCCACCTTGCGCTGTTGCTCGTCGCGCCAGGCCCGCGCGTCGAGGTGCCGGCGCTCGTCGATGGCCGCGAGCACGCCGACGATCGCTTCCTTGCTCGCTTTCATCGCCCGGCCGATGCCGCGTTCGTGCGCACGGCAGGCCTGCACCCGCGCGCGGCGGCCGATGATCAAGCCGGCGGTGGGCGAGGCCAGGTACTTGTGCGCGCTAACCAGCACGAGGTCGGCGCCGGTGGCGAGCAGTTCGTCGATGCGCATGTCCTGCGCCGCGCCGTCGATGAGCGCCGGCACGCCGCGCCGGTGCGCTGCGGCCACCGCTTGCGCCAGATCGATGTGGGCCCCGCGCACCAGCCGCGACGACACCAGCAGCAGGCAGGCGCTGCGCCCGTGCGCCAGCGCGGTGTCGATGTCTTGCATGCTGCACGACGCCTCGCTGCCGGCGGGCACCGGCTGCGCGCCGGCCAGGCGCACGTCGGTTGTGATCGGGTGGCCGTAGTTCACCGCATGCCCGGCGGGGATCACGACGCGGTTCGGCAGGCCGCTCGCATCGGGCAAGGCGGCCACCGCTGCGTCGCTGTCGCCGGCCATGCAAGCGGCCACGGCCAGCGTGATACCCGCAGCGGCGCAGTGCGTGACGGCGCCGGCCTCGGCGCCGGTCCATGCGCTGATGGCGCGGCTGGCGGCCGCCTGCAGTTCGTCGATGACGAAAAATCCGCCCAGCGCTGCGGCGACGGCCTGCGCCACGCCAGCGCTGGAACGTGACACGCCCAGCGGCGTGAAGGTGCCGGCGGCGTTGATGACGGGGGTCAGGCGGTGGCTGTCGTGAAGGCTCATCGGCTTGGGCGCGGCGATCGAAGCGGAGCCCGAATATGCATCAGCACCGCGCGGCTTGCGACAATCGGCGCCCTGCGAGGAGAAACCACCCGTGCCCCATACCATTCTGCAAACCCTGCCCGCCGGCGAACGTGTCGGCATCGCCTTTTCCGGCGGCCTGGACACCAGCGCCGCCGTGCACTGGATGCGCGCCAAGGGCGCCATCCCCTGCGCCTACACCGCCAACCTGGGCCAGCCCGACGAGAGCGACTACGACGAGATCCCGCGCAAGGCCAAGGCCTACGGCGCCGACATCGCGCGGCTGGTCGACTGCCGCGCGCAGCTGGTGGCCGAGGGCATCGCCGCCATCCAGTGCGGCGCGTTCCACATCCGCACCGGCGGCGCCACCTACTTCAACACCACGCCGCTCGGCCGCGCCGTCACCGGCACCGCGCTGGTGGTGGCGATGCGCGACGACGGCGTCAACATCTGGGGCGACGGCAGCACCTACAAGGGCAACGACATCGAGCGCTTCTACCGCTACGGGCTGCTCGCCAACCCGGCGCCTGCGCATCTACAAGCCCTGGCTCGACCAGCGCTTCATCGACGAGCTCGGCGGGCGCAAGGAGATGAGCGAATACCTCGTCGCCAACGGCTTCGACTACAAGATGAGCACCGAGAAGGCCTACTCGCACCGACAGCAACATGCTCGGCGCCACGCACGAGGCCAAGGACCTGGAGTTCCTGAACCAGGGCATGAACATCGTCGATGCCGATCATGGGCGTGGCCTTCTGGCGCGACGACGTGGCGGTGAAGGCCGAAGCCGTGACCGTGCGCTTCGAAGAAGGCCGGCCGGTGGCGCTGAACGGCATCAGCTTCAGCGACGCGGTGGCGCTGTTCGAGGAGGCCAACCGCATCGGCGGGCGCCACGGCCTGGGCATGTGCGACCAGATCGAGAACCGCATCATCGAAGCCAAGAGCCGCGGCATCTACGAAGCGCCCGGCATGGCGCTGCTGCACATCGCCTACGAGCGGCTGGTCACCGGCATCCACAACGAGGACACGATCGAGCAGTACCGCGTCAACGGCCTGCGCCTGGGCCGGCTGCTGTACCAGGGCCGCTGGTTCGACCCGCAATGCCTGATGCTGCGCGAGACCGCGCAGCGCTGGGTGGCGCGGCGATCACCGGCGAGGTGACGCTGGAACTGCGCCGCGGCAACGACTACTCGATCCTCGACACCACCAGCGCCAACCTGACCTACAAGCCCGAGCGGCTGAGCATGGAAAAGGTCGAAGGCGCGTTCACGCCGGCCGACCGCATCGGCCAGCTGACGATGCGCAACCTGGACATCGCCGACACGCGCGACAAGCTGGGCATCTACACCTCGACCGGGTTGCTGGGCAGCTCGGCCGACGGGGCGATCGCCTTGATCTCGGCGCCGAAGGGCGACTGAGCCGCACGCCGGCACGCCCCCGAGCGGGTGGTTCACCGGCGCTGTCATCGCCGTTATTCTTGCCGCCGCGGAAGGCCCGCGCGCAAACGCAGCGGCGGCCTGGACGCTGCCCGACGGGCAGCGCCGCGGTTCATCCACAACGAGGAGATAACAAGATGATTCGCCATCGATTCAAGCTCGCCACCACGGCACTCGTGCTCGGCGCTGCCGGCCTGTGCGGCAGCGCGCTCGCGCAGGGCGCGCCGGGCTACGCCATCACCGAGGTCATGAGCGGCCTGGTCACGCCGCGCGGCCTGGCCTTCGCCCCCGACGGTTCGCTGTATGTCACCGAGGTCGGCCGTGGCGGCGGCACGGCCGCGCCGAGCCTGATCGGCGGCAGCGGCACCACGCTCTACATGGGCTACACCGGCGCCGTCAGCCGCCTGGCGGGCGCGGTGCAGAGCCGCGTGCTGACCGGTCTGCCGTCGTTGGCCGACGCCGGCGGTGCCGAAGCCAGCGGCTTGCAGGACATCGTCTTCGATGGCGCGGGCCAGGCCTACGGCCTGTTCGGCCTGGGCGCTGATCCGGCCCAGCGCAACAGCCTGGGCGCGTTCGGCGCACCGCTGTTGGGCACCGTGTCGCGCCTGGGCCTGAGCGGCAGCGGCAGCGTCACGCCGATCGCCGATGTCGCCCAGCACGAGGCCGACCACAACCCCGCCGGCGGCACGATCGACTCGAACCCCTTCGCGCTGGCGCGCAAGGCCGACGGTTCGTTCATCGTCACCGACGCCGGCGGCAACAGCTTCGTGCAGGTCGCTGCCGGCGGCGCCGTGTCGACGCTGGGCGTGCTGGCGCCGCAACCGAACCCGCTGTTCCCGGGCTTCGGCCCGCCCACCTACCAGGCCGTGCCGACCGGTGTGGCGATCGCCCCGGACGGCAGCTACTACATCGGCCAGCTCACCGGCTTTCCGTTCCCGGCCGGCGGGGCCGACGTCTTCCGCTACGACCCGACGACCGGGACGACCAGCGTGGCGTACTCGGGCTTCACCACCATCATCGATCTGGAGTTCGATGCCAGCGGCGATCTGTACGTGCTGCAGCTCACCAGCAACGGCCTGGCCTCGCCCGGCGGCCCGGGCACCGGCGTGTTGCTGAAGATCGATGCCGATACCGGCCAGCGCACGACCATCGCCAGCGACGGGCTGCTCTTCCCGGGTGGCCTGGCGATCCAGGAGGGCCCGGGCGGGCCGGTGTTCTACGTCAGCAACAACACCGCGATGCCCGATGGCGGTTCGGTGCTGCGCATCGCGGCGATACCGGAACCCGGCACGTGGGCGATGCTGCTGGGCGGGCTGCTGCTGTTGCCGGTGATCGCGCGCCGGCGCGCCGCTACTTGAAGATCCGGCGCAACAAATCGGGAAGCAATTCTTCGGGCTTGGCGGGTGTGGCGGCGGGCGCCGCCGGTGAGGGCGCCGGCTTCGCTGCCGCACCGCCCGCGCCGGTGGCCGCGTAGCGGCAGGGCTGCGGATCGCTGGTCTGGCGGAACAGCCGCTCGCCCAGCACCGACAGCCCGCCGGTGGCGCCGGCCACGCCCAGGCTCAATGCCAGGCTGGCGGTGCCGGCGGCGTCGAGCGAGAAGGTCGGGTCGAGCAGCGGGCCCTTCAGCACCACCAGCGATGCCAGGCCGGCGGTGTCGAGGCTCAACGCCTGCTTCACATGCGGCTTGAAGGCCAGGCGCAGGCTCTGATCGCGCAGGTCGACTTCACCGCTGGCGGTGATGTTCAACTGCTCGGTCTCGACGGCGATCGAGCGGTCCACGCTGGCCACGCCGGACTTCAACGGCAGGCGCACCACCGCACATTGCACCCGCGTCGGGCTGGCCCTGTCACCCTGCCGGGTGAGCGTCTGCAGCAAGCGCGCCAGCAGGTTGGGTCGGTCGGGTGAGAGCTTGCCGCTGAGCGTGACGTCGGCCGCTTGCAGCAGCACATCGCCATCGGCGCTGGCCGCCAAGGCGCGCGGCGTGCCGCCGCTCATCTGCAAGCGTGTTCGCAGTTGCAGCCGACCGCCTTCCGTATAGCCGGCGTTGCCGGCGGCCTGCGCCAGGGACTCGAGCGACAACTGCGTCGCCTCCAGGTTCAGCTGCAGCCGCGTCGCGTTGCCGGCCAGCGGGGTTGCGACCAGGCTGCCGCTGGCGCGGCCATCGGCGACCTTGAAGTCCAGCGGCTCGACCGCCAGCCGCCCGCCCTTCAGCGCCACGCGGGCATTCAACGTCGTGATGTCGGGTACGCCCGGCCAGCGCAGCCGCTGCAGGGCCAGCGACACGGTGGCGTCGATTTGCGGCAGCATGCCAAGGCCGATGGGGGTGTCGTCGAACAGCTCGGTGCGCCGGGCCTTGGCGGCTGCGCCGGCGCCGGCCGCGCCCGGCCACAGCCGCGCGATGTCGATCGAGTTTGCGCTCAGCTGCGCGTCGATGCCGATCGGCCGGGCACCCAGGTTCACCGCTGCCTTGCCGTCGAGCTGCTGTGCAGCCACCGACAAGCGCAGCGCATCGGCGCGCAGCGACTGGCCGTCGAGCATCAGCTCGGCGCTCAACTCGATCGGCAGCGGCACGCGGGCGCTGTCGGGCAGCCAGGGTGCCAGCGCCGCCGGGCGCTCGATCTTCACCGACACCGCCGCCTTTCCCGCTGACGTGCCGGCTGACCTGTCGGGCAGCCACTGTCCCTTCACCGTGGCGCGCGCGCCGTCGGTGCTGAACTGCAGGTCGAAGGGCCAGTCGCCGTCACCGGCCAGCAGTTGCGTCAGCCGGCCGGTGCGGCCGCTGGCCTGCCAGGCTTGCGGGCCCAGCACGAAGCTGCCGGCCAACGTGGCGGCATCGGCGTCGCGGTCGATCTGCAGCTGGCGCACGTCGACGGCCAGCGGCTCGCCGGCGTTGCGAGCATCGCGGTAGCGCACACGCACGTTGGACAGCTGCAGCTGCGCCAGCTGCACCTGCGCCAGCGTGTCGCTGTCGCCTGACTCGCCGGGTGCGGTGGGCGGGGTGGCGGCCGTCTTGTCCCGTCGGGGTGTCAGCTGCCAGTTGCCGCGGCCTTCGGTATCGGTTTCGAGCAGCAGATCGACACCGTCGATGGCCACGGTGCCCAGCTCGACGCGGCCCTGCAGCAGTGGCCACAGCGCCAGATCGAGCGCGGCACGCTCGACGATCAGCATGCGCGGGCGCGAAGCGCCCGGCGGATTGGCCAGTGCCACATCGTTTGCCACCACCGCCAGGCGCGGCAGCAGTTGGTAGGACAGCTTGCCGCCGATGCTGACCTCGCGGCCACTGGCTTCGCTGAGCTGACGCACCAGCAGCGCCGCCAGCCGTTCGGGCGGAAAGGCCAGGCTGAGGCCGACATAGGCCGCGCCGAACACCGCGGCCAGTGCGACGACGCCGATCGCCAGGCGCGCGGGCCAACGTCGCGATGTGTGGGCTGTGGTCATCGAACAGGAGCGTTGCGAACCACTATAGACGCCCGAAGCCGCCGTCGCCAAAGGCGCCGCGCCCGGCCCGACCGTCATGAAGTTTAGGGATGTGCCCTGCTGGTGTCGACGCACACACTGCGTGTGGTTGCCGGCGACTGCGGACGTCGTGAGACAGCCGCGGAAAGGCGACATGGAAATTGCGTTGCGAATGGTGCGCCGTCTGGCGGCAGTGGCGTTTGCCGACGTCGCCGGCTGGACATGCCTGGTCGAGGCCAACGAACTCGAAGCGCTGCGGGCGTGGAATGCGCTGCGCACGGGCTTCATCGAGCCGAAGATCGCCGAGCACGCAGGCCGTCTTGTCGATCTGGCCGGCGACGGTGTCTTCGTCGAGTTCAAAAGTGCCGTGGACGCCGTCAGCTGGGCGCTCGATCTGCAGCGCCTGCCACCGCGGGCTGTCGGTGATGCGAGTGCCAGCCCTTTGAAGCTGCGCATCGGCATCAATGTGTGCGACGTGCTGGTGGACGAGGGCAGGCTGGTCGGCGACGGCGTGAACATCGCTGCACGAATCCACTCGTTGTGCGCACCCGGCGAGGTGGTGGTCACCGAGTCGGTCAAGGAGCACGTGCACCACCGCATCGCAGTGGAATTTCGTGATCTGGGCGAGCGCCATCTGAAGAACATCAGCCGGCCGATCCGCGTCTTCTGTCTCGAAGCCGAAGGGATGCCGAAGACCGCCTGGGTGGACATCCGCGGCACCGAGCGCGCCCGGCGCGCGCTGCTGGCCATCGAGATGCCGTCAGGTTCGGGGATCGGGCCGTGTGCGCTCGACGAAAGCGAGGCGATCTGCCGCAGCCTGCTCGAGCACGTGTCGCAAAAGGTGCTGCCCGGCAGCGGCGGGCGCCTCGTCGCGCGGACCGACGGCGGGCTGCTGATCGGGTTTCCCAAGGCCCGCCTGGCGCTGAAGGCTGCCTTCGCGATCCAGCAGGACTGCCGCAACGCCAGCCTGCCGCTGGTGCCGGCGCAGTGGCCGCGCATGGGCATGCAGATGGGCGAATCGGTGGCTGACGAGGCCGAGATGCTCGGCAGTGGCACCAGCGTGGCCACGCGACTGTCCGACATCGCCCGGCCGGGTGAGATGGTGGCATCTGCCACGGTCTGCGACGAACTGGTGGCTGAACTCGATGCCGACATCGAGGACCTGGGCGAGTGCTACCTGCGCGAGATGAACCAGCCGGTGCGCGCCTACCGTCTCGACCCGCCGGGCACGGCGCGGCTGCAGGAACCGAAGGACGTGTCGGACGTCGAGCTGCTGCCCACCTTCGCGGTGATCCCGTTCTCCGAACGCGGCGTCGGCCACGATGCGCTCGGCGAGATCGTGGCCGACATGCTGATCGCGGCGCTGTCGCGGTCGAGCGACGTCAACGTGGTCTCGCGTCTGTCGACCACCGCCTTTCGCGGCCGCGACGCGACGCCGGGTGAAGTCGGCGCGCATCTGCACGCGCAGTACGTATTGTCCGGCACCTACCGTGTCTCGCGCAGCGTGTTGGTGCTGTCCACCGAACTGGCCGAGGCACGCAGCGGACGGGTGGTCTGGGCCGAAGAACTCAAGGGCAGCGTCGCCGCCATCATCGAAGGCGAGGACGAACTGATCGACCGCCTCGTGTCCAACGCCAGTCGCACGGTGATGGCGCGTGAATTCGAACGCGCACAGCACCAGTCGCTGCAGTCGTTGGAGACCTGCACGCTGCTGATCGGCGCCATCACGCTGATGCACCGGCTGTCGGTGAATGACTTCAACCGCGCCCGCGACATGCTGATGGCGGTGGCGCGGCGTGTGCCGCTGCACCCGGTGCCGCAGGCGCTGCTGGCCAAGTGGCACGTGCTGCGGGTGTGGCAAAGCTGGTCTCCCGACCCGGTGGCCGACTCCCGGCTGGCGGCGGACTTCGGCAAGCGCGCACTCGACAACGATTCGCACTGTTCGCTGGCGCTGGCCATCGATGGCTTCGTGCAGACCAACCTGCTGAAGGCGCTGGATGTGGCACAGCAGCGTTATGCACTGGCCTTGGAGGTGAATCCCAACGATTCGCTGGCCTGGCTGCTCAGCGGCATGCTGCACGCGTTCAAGGGCGAGGGCAACAAGGCGGTGCGCAACGCGCGACGTGCACTGCGGCTGTCGCCACTGGACCAGCACCGCTTCTTCTACGACTCGCTGGCGGCATCGGCTGAACTGGCGGCCGGCAACTACAGCCGCGCGATCGAACTGGCACGGCGTTCGCTGCGGGCCAACCGGATGCACGCCTCGACCTTCCGTGCGCTGGCGATCGGCCAGTGGGCCAGCGGGCTGCACACCGATGCACGCGCCACGGTGGTCGAGCTGATGCAGGTCGAGCCGCAGCTGACAGTGAGCAGGTGGCTCGAGCGCAGCCCGAGCAGCGCGTTCCCGGTCGGGCAGATGTGCGCGCAGGCGTTGCGCGCGGCCGGCGTGCCGGCCTGAGGCGGGTTCGAACAGGACACACGACAGGAGAAGGTGATGAGCACACAGGGTGGCTTCGGCGGCTTCGGCGGCTTCGGGGGGTTTGGAGGATTCGGTGGTTTTGGGGGCTTCGGCGGGTTCGGAGGATTCGGCGGCTTTGGGGGCTTTGGCGGTTTCGGTGGTTTCGGTGGTTTCGGTGGTTTCGGCAGCTCGGGCTTCGACAGCCAGGCGCTGATCTCCAACCGCGACGGCATCGTTGGCAGCTGGATCACGCCGACCGCGATTCCGCCGCCATTGGCCGAGGAGGCGCTTGCCAACCTGACCCACTGGGAACCGTGGGTGCGCGCCAGTCTGATCGACTTCGATCTGCATTCACGCCTTCATTTCGCCAGCGAGGGCAGCGCCTACACCCTGTGGGATCTGGATGTGGCGGTGAACGTGTCGGCCACCGGCGCACCCACCGCCGCGGCCACCCCGCATCGCATCGTGCGCATGTCGCGGCCCGCTGCAGGCGCCGGCGATTCGTTCTGGAAAAAACAACTCGACATCGTCGCCAGCTGGGCCGACTTGCGCGCCGAGCGCAGCGGCGAGATCCTGGCGCAGCTGACCCCACCGATCCCGTTCTGGAGCGCCATCGAGAATCTGCGGCCGGATCGCCACCGCGCCACGCTGGAAGTGTTGTGGGCGGCGCTGCGCCTGGCAAACCAGGCGGAGATGCGGTTCAAGCATGCGCTGGCCTGCCGCCGCCCGGTCGAGATGTCGGCGCAGATGCAGCCGATGATCAGCACGCCCGGCCACGGCAGCCTGCCCAGCGGCCATGCCACCGAGGCCTTCGTCGTGGCCTATGTGTTGTGGTCGCTGGTGAACGGCGCCGCCACCCCGAAGCTGAGCTGGTTCGAGCAGCTGATGCGCCAGGCGGCACGGATGGCGATCAACCGCACCATCGCCGGCTTGCATTTCGCGGTCGACAGCGCCGCCGGCGAACTGCTGGGGCTGGCGTTGGGCGAGTACTTCGTGCACCGTGCAACGGCCACCAGCGCCAGCACCTACACCTCGTGGGAATTTGTCGGCCCGCAATATCCCGAGGCAAAGGATTTCGACTGGCGCGCCTTGTTCGCCACGGGTAGCGCCAGCCGTGTCGACACACCGTTTGCCAAGAGGATTCTGACGACCGAGAAGTCCGCACTGTCGAAGCCGCTGAATGCCTTGTGGAAACAGGCGCGGGCGGAGTGGCCATGATCGGGGGCGGAACCCCGAAGCCCAGGCGCGGCCCGCCGCCGGGCCTGTTCCCCGATCCGTATCTGGAATGGACACTGGCGACCGACTTTGCCTACTACGGCAGTGCGACTCTGGATGCCGGTATTGATGCAGCTTCAAGATGGCACCGCCCAGGACTTCGCCCGGCAAGTGCGGGACTTGCAAGCGAAGGACCCGCGTGAGCAGGGCTGGGCCGCCGACGTGCGCCTGCCGACGTGCGAGATTGCCGCGCCGTCGTCGGCGCGCAGCGTGCCGTTCATCAGCTTGCTGGTGCGCAAGGCCTTTCTCCAGGCGCTGCAGCCAAGCGTCGCACCGGGCAATCGCCTTGGCCGCATCGAACTGGGCCGGGGCATCAAGTCGCTCGCCGTCGAGCCGTCGCCATCCCCTACCGTCCGATGCTGGGATGACGCAGCACCGCAAGTGGTCACCGGCGTCATCGACGACGGCATCGGCTTCGCGCACGATCGCCTGTTCAGCAGCGATGGCACGACGCGCATCGAATACTTCTGGGACCAGCAGGTGTCGTCGCCGACATTGCCGCCCGACTACGGCACCGAGTACATCAAGCGCGCCACCGTCGACGGCATCGACACCCGGCTCAACAGCAGCCGCCACGGCGGCTTGATCGACGAGGACGAGGTGTACCGGCGCAGCGGGCAGGCCGACCACTCGCGTGCCGGACACAAGCCGCTGGCATCGGCCCGATCGCACGGCGCCCATGTGGCAGACCTGGCCTGCAACCGCCCGGGGCCGCAAGTTCCGCCGCCGCGCCATGCGCCGGGTGCACGGCCCGTGATCGCGGTGCAGTTGCCAACCTCCGCCGTGCAGGACACGTCGGGCGCCACGCTCGTGCCGCAGATCTACAACGCGCTGTGCTACATCCTGCATCGCGCCAAGAGCGTCGCCGAGCAGTCGGGCGCGGCTTCGCTGCCAATCGTGGTCAACCTCAGCTACGGGTTGATCTCCGGCCCGCACGATGGCTCGGGTTTGCTGGAATCGGCAATCGACGCGCTGCTGCTCGATCACAACGTGCCCGGGCAGTGTGCCGCGCGGGTGGTGCTGCCGGCTGGCAACAGCCACCTGTCGCGTTGCCATGCCCGCTTGTCTGTGCCGGCGGGCGGGACCGAGGAACTTCGCTGGCGCGTGCTGCCCGACGACTGGACCGAGAGCAGCGTCGACATCTGGTTGCCGGCCAGTGCCGAGTTGGGCAAGCTGTCGATCCTGGTCACCGCGCCGGATGGCGATACGGGCACCGGGCCGTTTGCCGCCAACGGCGCCTGCGAGTTCGCTGCAGGCAGCGTGCTGTTCGGTCGCGCCACCTTCTTCGCCGCCGGAAGCCCGACGCTGCGAGCGCGCATCACGCTGTGGCTGGCCCCCACCGCGAGCCCGCAGGGCAATCTGCAGACAGCGCCTGCGGGGGTCTGGGTCATCAGCATCGAGAACCGCCACCACAGTGCCGCGGTCAACGACATCCATGCCTGGGTGCAACGCGACGACACGGCACCAGGCTACCCGCGACGTGGCAGGCAGTCGTACTTCGATCACCCGTCGTACCGGCGTTTCGACGACGGCGGGCGCGCCATCGAAACCGACGATGCCGCCAGCCCTGTCGAACGCGACGGCAGCTTCAATGCCATCGCCACCGGTACCGAGCCGATCGTGGTCGGTGGGTACAGGCGCAGTGACGGCGCGGCCGCCGCCTATTCCGCTGGCGGACCGCTGCTGCCGCCGACACGGGGCGCACCCAATCCGCACGGGCCAGAGGCCATGCTGCCCAGCGAGGAGTCGCCGTCACAGCGCGGCGTGCTGGCAGCCGGCACGCGCAGCAATTCGTGCGTGGCCTTGTCGGGCACCAGTGCGGCCGTGCCGCAGGCGGTGGTCGGTCTGGCCGAATGGATGGCGTTGAAATTGCCCGCCACACGCAGCGCGCTGTTCCAGGCGGCGCAGGGTGACGAAGCCCAACTGCCCAAGTTTCCCGCAGCACGGCCGGGCCCGGCGCGAGGAGGGGGCGGGCGGATCCGCACGACCAGCAACCGCCGGCCACGCCGCGAGGACTGAGCCTGCTCTGCCAACGGCCCAGTCAGCGCTGCGGCATGTCCTTCACCGAAAAACCCAGGCTGACGGTGGCGTCGTCGGGAATCGGCGGCATGCTGGCATTCCAGGCTTCCCAGGCGGCGCGCATGTGCTGCAGCCGCTGCGGCTCGAGCCCGCCGCGGTTGGCGCGTTCGCGCTCGTCGTCGGCGATGTTGAACAGGTAGTCGTGGCCGTCGACGCGCAGGTACTTCCAGTCGCCGTCGCGCATGCGCCCGCTGGCCGCGGTGGTTCATGCGCCAGTGCATCGGCCGCGGCAACACGGTGCGCCGGCATCGCGCAGCACCGGCAGCAGCGACACGCCGTCCAGCGGGTAGTCGGGATCGGCAGCGACGCCGGCCGCATCGAGCATCGTCGCCGACCAGTCCATCGTCAGGCAATGCTGTTCGCTGACGGCGCCGGCTGCGATCGCGCCGGCCAGTGCGCGATGCAGGGCACGCGGATGCCGCCTTCGGTCAGGTCCATCTTGCCGCCGACCAGCGGCCAGTTGTCGGAGAAGCGCTCGCCGCCGTTGTCGCTGGTGAAGACGATCAGCGTGTTGTCGAGCAGGCCGCTGCTGCGCAAGGTCTGCACCAGCTGGCCGATGCCTTCGTCCATGTGGTGGATCATGCGGCGGTAGGTGTGGATGTTGCCGCCGCTGCAGGTGGAACAGGTTGCCCGGCAGATTCGGCGCCAGCGTCGGCATCGTCGCGCGTCTCCCAGGGCCAGTGCGGCGCGGTGTAGTGCAGGCTGAGGAAGAAGGGCTCGCGCCGTCGGCATCGCGGCCGCACCCGATGAGTCGACCGCGCGCTGCGAGATCAGGTCGGTCAGGTAGCCGGCCTCGGGATGCTCGGCTTCACCGGCCCACAGATCGTGCTGGCCGGACGAATCCTGTGGGTGAAGTAGTCGACACCGCCGCCATCGGGCCGAAGAACTCGTCGTAGCCCGAGCGCAGCGGGCCGAACGCGCGGCGGGTAGCCCAGGTGCCACTTGCCGATCAGCGCGGTGCGGTAGCCCGCGCCCTTCAGCAGCGACGGCAGCGTCGGATGCTCGGGCGGCAGGCCGAGCGTGCTGCTGCCGCGGCTCTTGCTGTTGATCGGCTCTTCGGCCGCACCGCGCAGCCGGTACTGGTAACGCGCCGGTCATCAGCGCGAAGCGGGTCGGTGAACACACCGGCGAATTGGCGTAGCCCTGCGTGAACCGCATGCCGCCGGCGGCCAGCTGGTCGAGCTGCGGCGACACCGCGCCGAACGGCGCCGTGCCGGCCGCCATAACAGCCGAGGTCGGCATAGCCGAGGTCGTCGGCGACGATGAAGACGATGTTCGGACGGCGTGGCGGGGTTCATCGCCCAGCGCTCACGTCACACGCACAGGATCGACACCGCCTTGGTGTTCAGGTAGGCCTCCAGCGCCTCGGGGCCGCCTTCGGAGCCGTAGCCCGAATCCTTGACGCCGCCGAACGGCATCTCGGCCCACGGCAGCGCCGGCTGGTTGATCCACAGCATGCCCAGTTCGAGCCGCTGCGCCAGCAGGTGGGCATTCTTCAGCGAGCGCGTGAAGGCATAGCCGGCCAGGCCGAAGGGCAGGCGGTTGGCTTCGGCGATGGCGTCTTCGAGCTTGTCGAAGCCGCGGATCGCGGCCACCGGGCCGAACGGCTCGTGGTTGAAGATGTCGGCTTCCAGGCGGCACGTCGTCGAGCACGGTGGGCGCGTAGAAGTTGCCGGCCGCGCCGATGCGCTCGCCGCCGGCCATCACCTTGGCGCCCTTGGCGCGTGCGTCGTCGATGATCTTGCCCATCGCATCCAGGCGCCGCGCGTTGGCCAGCGGGCCCATCATGGTGCCGTCGGCGAGGCCGTCGCCGACCTTCAACGACTGCGCGTGCTTGGCCAGCTTCTGCGCGAACTCCGCGCGGATGCTGTTGTGCACCAGGAAGCGCGTCGGCGAGATGCACACCTGTCCGGCATTGCGGAACTTGGCGGCACCGGCGCACTTGATCGCCAGATCGATGTCGGCATCGTCGGCGACGATCACCGGCGCGTGGCCGCCGAGTTCCATCGTCGCGCGCTTCATGTGCGTGCCGGCCAGCGCGGCCAGCTGCTTGCCCACCGGCGTCGAGCCGGTGAAGGTGATCTTGCGGATCACCGGGTGCGGGATCAGGTACGCGGAGATCTCGGCCGGGTTGCCGTACACCAGCTGCACCACGCCGGCCGGCACGCCGGCATCGACGAAGGCCTGGATCAGCGCCGCCGGCGAGGCCGGGGTTTCCTCCGGCGCCTTGACGATCATCGAGCAGCCGGTGGACAGCGCCGCGCTGAGCTTGCGCACCACCTGGTTGACCGGGAAGTTCCACGGCGTGAACGCCGCCACCGGGCCGACCGGGCTCTTCAGCACGTTCTGCGACACGCCGGCCGAGCGCGCCGGCACGATGCGCCCGTAGACGCGGCGGCCTTCTTCGGCGAACCATTCGATGATGTCGGCGGCCGACATCAGTCTCGACCTTGGCCTCGGCCAGCGGCTTGCCCTGTTCCTGCGTCATCAGCCGGGCGATGTCGCCGGCGCGTTCGCGCATCAGCGCGGCGGCGCGGCGCATCACCGCGCTGCGTTCGACCGCCGGCGTGTCGCGCCAGGTTTCGAAGCCGCGCTGCGCGGCGGCCAGCGCGTCGTCGAGGTCGCCGGTGCCGGCATGGGCGACGCGGCCGATCTCCTGGCCGCTGGCCGGGTTCAGCACCGCCAGCGTCTTGCCGCCGTGCGCGTCGCGCCATTGGCCATCGATGAACAGTTGGGTGTCGCGGTAGCTCATGTTCGTTTCCTGCGTGTTTTGAAGTGATTCGCGCGCGGCGCTCACGGTGGCGGCGATGTCGTCGGCCGAATGCGCCGCGCTGACAAAACCGGCCTCGTACATCGCCGGCGCCAGGTAGATGCCACGCTGCAGCATGGCGTGGAAGAAGCGGTTGAAGGCGTCGGTGCCGCGGGCCATCACCGCGGCGTAGTTCTGCGGCAGGGCATCGGCGAAGAAAAACCCGAACATGCCGCCCTCGCTGTCGCCGACCAGCGGCACCCCGGCCGCTTGCGCCGCGGTCGTCAGCCCGTCGACCAGCGAGCGGGTGCGCGCGCCCAGCGCCTCGAAGAAGCCCGGCTTGGCGATCTCGCGCAAGGTGGCCAGGCCGCAGGCGGTGGCCACCGGGTTGCCGCTGAGCGTGCCGGCCTGGTAGACCGGGCCCAGCGGCGCCAGCTGGCCCATCACCTTGCGCGAGGCGCCGAACGCGGCCAGCGGCATGCCGCCGCCGATGACCTTGCCGAACACGCTGATGTCGGGCGCGAAGCCGGGGATCGCCTGGGCGTACAGGCTTTGCGCGCTGCCGAGCGCGACGCGAAAGCCGCTCATCACCTCGTCCAGGGCGAGCAGCGCGCCGTGCTTCGAGCACAGCTCGCGCAGCAGCGCCATGAACGGCACGCTGGCGCGCACGAAGTTCATGTTGCCGGCGATCGGCTCGACCATCACGCAGGCGATCTGGTCGCCGTGCGCGGCGAAGGCCGCCGCCAGCTGCTCGAGGTTGTTGTACTCGAGCACGAGCGTGTCGCGCACCACCTCGGCGCGGCACGCCGGCGCTGGTCGGGTGGCCGAAGGTGGCCAGCCCGGAGCCGGCCTTGACCAGCAGCGCATCGGCATGGCCGTGATAACAGCCTTCGAACTTGACGATCTTGCTGCGCCCGGTGGCACCGCGCGCCAGCCGCAGCGCGCTCATCGCCGCCTCGGTGCCGCTGCTGACCAGCCGCAGCTGCTCGACCGACGGCACCTGCGCGATGATCGCCTCGGCCAGCTCGACCTCGGCTTCGGTGGGCGCGCCGAAGCTGAAGCCGTCGTGTGCCGCCTTCAGCACCGCGTCGAGCACGGCCGGGTGGCCATGGCCGAGGATCATCGGCCCCCACGAGCCGATGTAGTCGATGTAGCGCCGGCCCTCGGCATCCCACATGTAGGCGCCCTGGGCGCGGCGGATGAAGCGCGGCGTGCCGCCGACGGCACGGAAGGCGCGCACCGGCGAATTGACGCCGCCAGGGATCACGCGCTGGGCGCGCTCGAACAGTCCTGAATTGGTGTCGGCGCCGAAGGCACTGCCGACCTTGCCGCCTGCGTCGTCAATGGACACGGCGGCTGATCCCCTTGACCGCGGTGTCGTCCTCGGCGGCTTCGCCGTCACCCTCCTCGGCACCTTCCTCGCCCGCGGGCAGGGCCCAGAAGAAGCGGTCGGGCAGCACGTTGCCCATGCCGGGGCGGAAGCCGGCATCGAGGCTCTGGTCGAGGAAGGCCAGCGCCTCGCCGACCGCGGCCTGCAGCTCGCTGCCCGAGCCGAGCAGCGAGGCCAGCGCCGCCGACAGCGTGTCGCCGGCGCCGACGAAGCCGGCGTCGAAACGCTCGAACTTCTCGCCGGTCAGCGCGCCCTGGGGCGAGGCCAGCACGTTGTCGATGAACTGCTCGGTGCCCTTGGCGGCGAGCATCACGCCGGTGACCAGCACGTAGCGCGTGCCGTGTTCACCGGCCGCGACCGCCAGCTCGCGCGGCGAGGCCGGGCGGTCCGAGTCCCAGTCGGGCAGCAGGAAATCGGTCAGCGTCTTGTGGTTGCCGACCAGCACCTCGGTGGCCGGCAGGATCAGTTCGCGAAAGGCATCGAGGTAGGGGCCGAGCTGGTCCTCCTCGAGCCAGCCGAGGTTGGGCATGTAGGCCACCAGCGGCAGATCGGCATAGTCGGACAACACCTCGGCGACCGCGCTGACCGTCTCGGCCGAGCCCAGGAAGCCGACCTTCCAGCCGGCCAGCGTCAGGTCTTCGAGCAGCGGGCGCGCCTGCTCGACGACCAGATCGGCATCCAGCGGATGGTGATCGAAGACCTCGGCGGTGTCGCGGATCAGCACCGTGGTGGCCACCGGCAGCGCATGCGCACCCATCGCGGCGATGGTGGCGATGTCGCCGGCCAGCCCACCGGCGCCGCTCGGGTCGCTGGCGTTGAAGCTCATCACGCACGGCGGCGCGCTGGCTTCGGGCGGCGGCCCGGTGATGTCCGTGGTGGTTTGGGAGTCTGGGGTCATCGGGCTGAGGTCCTGCGCGGTGCGGAAGCGCTTCGACGCGAGGCGCTGGCGTCGGATGGGGCGGGGCGTCCGCGAAGCTCTAGCGGAGTGTGAGGTATGTCGTCTATGTGCTCAAGACTGCAGGCATTTCGCCGAAATGCCCTCGCTACAATCGTTTTCCATTGTAGTGATCCGAGCAACGCGCAGTGAGCGACCCACGTACCTGGATGTGCCTGATCTGTGGCTGGATCTACGACGAAGCCGCCGGCGACCCCGAGCACGGCCTTGCGCCGGGCACCGCCTGGGCCGACGTGCCGATGAACTGGACCTGTCCGGAATGCGGCGCGCGCAAGGAAGATTTCGAGATGGTGCAGATGTGAGCCCTGGCGACGGCGGCCATTCCGGCGGCCGCAGCCAGCACTGGATGTGAACGGGAGATCACGGCTTGGACAATGAAGCTCCGGATGCAGCCGCCACCAGCGCCAAGGTGCTGGTCATCGACGACAGCAACACCATCCGGCGCAGCGCCGAGATCTTCCTGCGCCAGGGCGGGCACGAGGTGGTGCTGGCCGAGGACGGATTCGACGCGCTGGCCAAGGTCAACGACCAGATGCCGCGGCTGATCTTCTGCGACATCCTGATGCCGCGGCTGGACGGCTACCAGACCTGCGCGATCATCAAGCGCAACCCGCGTTTTGCCAATGTGCCGGTGATCATGCTGTCGTCGAAGGACGGCCTGTTCGACAAGGCGCGCGGCCGCATGGTCGGTTCAGAAGACTACCTAACCAAGCCCTTTACCAAGGAACAGCTGCTGCGCGCCGTCGAACAATTCAGTCGCGACGCGCTGTGAAGCCGTCCGGCACGGCGCCGGCATCGATTGCACTCAATCCGAAGGACGAATCCCATGGCCGCCATCCAGAAGATCTTGCTGGTCGACGATTCGAAGACCGAACTGCACCACATGTCGGAAGTGCTGGGCAAGCGCGGCTACAAGGTGCGCACGGCCGAAAACGCCGATGAGGCACTGCGCCGGCTGGGCGAAGACACCCCCGATCTGATCCTGATGGACGTGGTCATGCCCGGCCAGAACGGTTTCCAGCTGACCCGCACCATCACCCGCGACCCGCGCTGGTCGGCGGTGCCGGTGATCATGTGCACCAGCAAGAACCAGGAAACCGACAAGGTCTGGGGCATGCGCCAGGGCGCACGCGACTACATCGTCAAGCCGGTCAACACCGAAGAGCTGATGGGCAAGATCCGCGCCTTCGACCGCTGAGCGCGGCGCCGGCAGACACCCTCCTTTCCAAACAGGCGCACACCGACCCGACATGGCCAACCGCGAAGCACTGCGCGAACTTCAGGGGCGACTCGCTTCGCGCATGCAGGCGGCGCGCACCGAGGCACCGTCACGGGCCTGGCTGGCGGTCGAATGTGCCGGCCTGGGCGTGCTGTTCCCGCTGCATGAAGCCGGCGAGATCTTCCCGGTCGGCAACGTGCTGCCGGTGCCGCACACCGAGAGCTGGTTTTCCGGCGTCGCCAACCTGCGCGGCGGCCTGCACGGCGTCGTCGACCTGGCCGCCTTCCTGGGCCTGCGCCGCGGCGCCGGCGAGGGCGGGCGCGATCAGGCGCGGCTGCTGGCACTGAACCCGGCGCTGGGCGTCAACTGCGCGCTGCTGATCGACCGCCTGGCCGGTCTGCGCAATGCCGACCAGCTCAGCGCGGTCGACGATTCCGACAGCGCCGAAGCCACGGCCGCCGGGCGCCCGTCCTTTGCCGGACCGCGCTGGCGCGATTCCGAAGGCCGCGTGTGGCAAGAAGTCGAGCTGGCCGCGCTGGCCGGACACGAGCAATTCCTGGGTGTGGCCGGCTGACGCCGCTGCATCCCGACGACGCGCGTCGTCACATTCAACCGCAGAGGGTGACATGAGCATCATGGAAAAGATCAACAGCCGGCCGCGCGAATCACGTGATTCGCGCGACAGCCGCGCCGACCATGAATCGCAGTTCGACGACATCGCGGCGGCGCTGGCCGAATCGCCCGAACCCGACATCCTGCTGCCGCGCGGCGCATCGCAACCGATGGACCTGGGCCGCTTCGACCTGACGCCACCACCGCCGCGGCACGACAGCGACGAGCAGCACGATTCGTCGATCATCTCCGAGGTCACGCCGTCGGAGATCGCCGGCGACTTCAGCGAAACGCGGCTGCAGGATCCGTCCGTCGGCGAGTCCGGCGCCGCCGGCACCTTGCCGCTGATCGGCCGCATGGGTGCGGTGCAGCAGCAGCGCATCCTGTTCGCGCTGGTCGGCTTCGGCGTGCTCGGGCTGGTGATGAGCACGGTGCTGGCGCTGAGCACGGCCAGCCGCAGCGGCGAGCAGGTCGGCGGCCACCGGCCAGGCGCTGATGCAGTCGCAGCGCATGGCCAAGTCGGTCACGCAGGCCATCGTCGGCATGCCGCCGGCCTTCCCCGAGTTGCGCGAGAGCTCGGACGTGCTGGCGCAGAACGTGCGCACGCTGCTGTCCGGCGCGGACAACCAGAGCGCGGCGACACCGGCGGTGCGCGAAGCGGTCGATGTGCTGCTGCCGCAGGTGGCCAGCGCCGAACGCAGTGCCAACGCGGTGCTGGCGCAGCAGAAGGTGCTGATCGACGCCGGCCTGGCGCTGCGCGCGATCAACACGCGATTCGAGCGACCTGCTCGACATCGCCGAGACCGTGGCATCGCTGAAGCTGCAGCAGGGTGCTGCGGCCGCCGAACTCGCCGCCGCCGGCCAGCTGGTGATGCTGACGCAGCGCATCGGCAAGAGCGCCAACGAATTCGTGACCATGGAGGGCATCAGCCCCGAGGCGGTGTTCCTGCTCGGCAAGGACCTGAAGAGCTTCGGCGAGATCAGCGAAGGCCTGAACAACGGCAGCGCCGAGCTGCGGCTGCCGGGCACGCGCGAGGCGCAGACCAAGGAACGCCTGAACACGCTCGCCAGCCGTTTCGAGAGCACGCGCGCGCAGGCCTCGATGATCCTGGGCAATCTGAAGGGTCTGATCGCGGCCCGCGATGCGCAGGCGCAGATCCTTGCCGGCAACGACAAGCTGCGCCAGGACCTCGAGGTGCTGCAACAGCGGCTGGCCAGCTCCGGCGGGCTGACCATGCTGCACATGGTGGTGCTGGCGGTGTCGAGCCTTGCTGGTGTTGGCCGGCGGCGCCGGGCTGCTGCGGCTGTTCGTCGGCGACCAGACCACCCGTGCGCGCACCTCCGAAGGCCAGCGTGCCGAGGCCGAGCGCCAGGAGCAGGAAGCCAAGCGTGTCAACGACGCCAACCAGGCGGCGATTCTGCGGCTGATGAACGAGCTGCAGACGGTGGCCGAAGGCGACCTGACGCAGCAGGCGACGGTGACCGAGGACATCACCGGCGCCATCGCCGACTCGGTGAACTACACGGTCGAAGAGCTGCGCTCGCTGGTGTCGGCGGTGCAGAGCACGGTGGCGCGGGTGACCGACACCACGCAGCAGGTCGAGCAGACCTCGACCGAGCTGCTGGCGACATCGACCGAACAGCTGCGCGAGATCCGCGACACCGGTGAATCGGTGCTGCAGATGGCCGGGCGCATCAACGAGGTGTCGGCACAGGCGCAGCGCACCGCCGAGGTGGCGCGCCAGTCGCTGCGGGCGGCGGAGACCGGCCTGGCGGCGGTGAACAACACCATCGGCGGCATGAACTCGATCCGCGACCAGATCCAGGACACCTCCAAGCGCATCAAGCGGCTGGGCGAGTCGTCGCAGGAGATCGGCGAGATCACCGAGCTGATCGGCGACATCACCGAGCAGACCAACGTGCTGGCGCTGAACGCCGCCATCCAGGCCGCGTCGGCCGGCGAGGCCGGCCGCGGCTTCTCGGTGGTGGCCGAGGAAGTGCAGCGGCTGGCCGAACGCTCCGGCGACGCGACCAAGCAGATCGCCGTGCTGGTGCGCACCATCCAGACCGACACGCAGGAGGCGGTGGCGGCGATGGAGCGTTCGACGCACGGTGTGGTCGAAGGCGCCAAGCTGTCCGATGCCGCCGGTTCGGCGCTCGGCGACATCGACCGCGTCACACGCCAGCTGTCCGAGCTGATCGCGCAGATTTCGGCGCAGGCGCTGCAGGAAGCCGATTCGGCGAACGTGGTGGCGGCCAACATCCAGCACATCTTCGCCGTCACCGAGCAGACCGGCGAAGGCACCCGCTCGACGGCGCAGATGGTGCGCGAGCTGTCGCGCACCGCCGAGGAGCTGAAGCAGTCGGTGTCGCGATTCAAGGTGTCCTGACCGGCCGGCAATGGCCAGCGCACGCACTCACCCCACGACCATGAACTCCATGCACGCTTCCGACGACGCCGACATCGTCGATGACCTGAGCACCTTGTCGTGGGTGCACGATGAACTGCGCAAGTCGCTCGACCTGGCGCACAAGTCGCTGCGCCGCACGCTGAAGGAGGCGCAGGCGCGATCGGGCTCCGACGTCGATGCGGCCGACCCGGCGGTGCTGCGCACCGCACGCGCGCATCTGCACCAGGGTGTCGGCGCGCTGGAGATGATCGGCCTGTCGGGCCCGGCACGGGTCCTGCGCGCCAGCGAAAGTGCGCTGTCGCGCCTGATCGCCAAGCCCCGGCTGCTGAATGCAGCCGCGGTCGAGACCATCGAATCGGCCTCGTTCGGCGTGCTCGACTACCTGAGCCGCAAGCTGGCCGGCAAGGGCCTGCCGTCGCTGGCGCTGTTTCCGCAATTCAAGTGCGCTGCAGGAACTGGCCGGCGCCGATCGCGTGCACCCGGCCGACCTGTGGCGCGAGGACTGGCAGTGGCAGGATCTGCCGGGCGACCGCAGCGTCGCCCCGCTGCGCGCCGACGCGTCGGTGCGCGACGCGCATGGAAACGCAGGTGCTGGCATCGATGCGCGCCAGCGACGGCCAGGCGCAGCGCCGCCTGAGCGAACTGTGTGCCGGCCTCGGCGCGGCCAGCCACGGCCGCCTGGCGGGCCTGTGGCAGCTGTCGGCCGCCTTCTACGAAGCGCAGGCCGACGGCCTGCTGCAGCCCGACGTGTATGCCAAGCGCGTCAGCTCGCGGCTGCTGGCACAGCTGCGCCTGAGCATCGCCGGCCACACCGAGGTGTCCGACCGGCTGGCGCAGGACGTGCTGTTCTTCTGTGCCCATGCCCGCGCCCCGAACGACCAGCACCCGGCGCCGCGGCTGAGCGCGGTGCGCGATGCCTTCGGCGTCGATGCCGGCGCGGCCTTCGACTACAACGCGCTGCGGCTGGGCCGCTTCGATCCGGCCCTGATCGCGCAGGCGCGCAAGCGCGTCGCGGGTGCCAAGGACGTGTGGTCGGCGGTGGCCGGCGGCGAAAGCCACCGGCTGGCCGGGCTGCCCGAGCACTTCGCGCTGGTCGGCGATTCGCTGCGCCGCCTGTACCCGTCGGGGGAGACGCTGGCCGATGCGCTCGAGACGGCCGTCAACCACACGCTGAACAGCAACGGCACGCCGGTGCCGGCGCTGGCCATGGAAGTCGCCACCGGCCTGCTGTACCTGGACGCCTCGCTCGAGGACAGCGAGTTCGATCATCCGTTGATCGCCGAACGCATCAAGCGGCTGGCGCGGCGCATCGCGCTGGTGTGCGAGGGCAAGGACGCGCAGGCGCTCGAGCCGTGGATGGAAGAGCTGTACCGGCGCGTGTCGGAACGCCAGACCATGGGCAGCGTGGTGCAGGAACTGCGCGCGTCGCTGTCCGAGGCCGAAAAGCACATCGACCAGTTCTTCCGCAACCCCGCCGATCGCGCGGTGCTGCTGCCGGTGCCGGGCCAGCTGTCGGCGATGCGCGGCGTGCTGTCGGTGCTCGACCTCGACCAGGCCTCGCATGCCGTGCTGCGCATGCGCGACGACGTCGATGCGCTGGCGGCGACCGAGGTCGACCCGCGCGAGCCGGCCACCCAGCAGGCGTTCAACCGCCTGGCCGACAACCTGGGCGCGCTCAGCTTCCTCATCGACATGCTCAGCGTGCAGCCGAAGATGGCCCGCGCGCTGTTCACCTTCGACGCCGACAGCGGCAGCCTGAACGCGGTGATGGGGCGGCGCTCGCGGCGCCTGTCGGCCTTCGGCGGCTTCGATGAACTCGAGCACAGCGCGCCGATGCCGCTGGTCGATCAGGCGCAATCGCTGGCGCAGGCCGCTGCCGGCAACGACATCTCGCACGAGAGCCTGCAGCAGGATCTGCAGCGGCTGTCGCAACAGGCCCTGCTCGCCGATCAGCGCGCGCTGGCCCAGACCATCGGCAGCGCGCAGCAGGCGCTGCAGCGCGCCACCGACGACGAACAACGGCAGGTGGTGCGCGCCGACCTGGCGCGCTCGGTGGCCGAACTGGCCGGCGCCGACACCAGCACCGAGCCGGTGCTCGAGGTGCCGCAGCAGCCGGTGCGGCACACGCCGGCGCCCACGCCGGCCGTCATCGGCAGCACCGGGCTCGAAGACGACGCCGAGATGCGCGAGATCTTCATCGAGGAAGCGCGCGAAGTGGTGCAGGACGCCGGCGCCGCGCTGCAACGCCTGGGCGACGACGCGCAGGAGCTGGCCGATCTGACCTTGATTCGCCGCGCCTTCCACACCCTGAAGGGCAGCTCGCGCATGGTCGGCCTGACCGACTTCGGCGATGCGGCCTGGGCCTGCGAGCAGCTGTACAACGCGCGCCTGGCCGATCAGGCGCGCCTCGAAAGCGACCTCGAAACCTTCACCGCCGATGCGCTGCGTTACCTGGGCGAATGGGTCGAGGCGATCGCCGCCGGCCGCGACGACGGGCATGAACCGACGGCGCTGTCGGCGCGTGCCGATGCGCTGCGGCTCGGCGAAGCCGCGACGGCAGCCGCGGTGGCTGTGTTCCCGCCCGCGCCGCCGGCCCCGGCCACGACCGATCTGCGCCTCGACCTGGACGACGAACCTGCCCCGGCGCAGCCCGGCGCTGTCGACGATCGCAGCGCCGCCCAGCACACGCCCACCCCTGCAACGGCAGCGGCGGTCGATGCGCCCGCGGCCAGCGCCGCGTTGCTGGCCCGGGTGCCGGGCCTGCCCAGCGCCGACGATCTGTCGCTGAGCGACGGCCCGACCGGGCACGACGACGCCGGTGCGGACTTCGAGCTCGACCTCGGCGTGCGCGATCACGGCAGCGAGCGCGAGCCGGCGTCGCCGCCCCGTGCCGCCGCCTTCGATGCCGAAGCCACGATCGCCCTGCCGGTGCTGCCGCCGCTGGACACCCTGCCGCCCGATCCGGCCAACGCCTCGCTGGTCGAGCACCTCACGCTCGACCTCGAACTGCAGCGACAGCGCCGCGGCGCCTGACGCCACCGATGCGCAGCGGGCCTCGCCGGCCATCGCCGACTTCGACCTCGAGACAGGCTTCGACGACATCGCGGCGCCCGCCGCCGACGAACCCGTCGCCATCGATCTGGGCACCAGCGCCGACGACAGGTTTCTTGCGGCCGAGGCCGAAGCGCCGCCCGCGGTGGGCGAAGTCACCGCGTCGAACTGGGGCGAGTGGGACGCGGCGGCGGACGCCGCCACGCTGCAGGCTGCGTCCGCGCCGCCGGCGGATGCGCAAGGCGCGGCCAGCGACACGCTGCCCGCCGCGCTGATCGATGCCGACTTCGAGCTGCAGCCCGATGCCACACCGGCGGCGAACGAGGCTGCGCTGTCGGAACATGGGCCGGCCACCGAACCGGCGGCGTTGGCCGAGGCGCCCGCGCTGCATGCGGCCGACGAGGCGTTGGCGCAGGACGCGCCCGCGGCCGCGCCCGACGAAGACCAGGTCAAGCTCATCGGCGATCTGCGCATCGGCATCGCGCTGTTCAACATCTACCTCAACGAAGCCGACGAGCTGTCGCGACGGCTGTGCACCGCAGCTGGCCGAATGGGCGCTGCGAGCCGGAGCTGCGCGCTGGCCGAACATGCCGCGGCGCTGGCCCATTCGCTGGCCGGCAGCTCGTCGACGGTGGGCTACCAGCGATCTGTCGCAACTGTCGCGGGCGCTCGAACATGCGCTGCTGCGCTCGGTCGCGGTCGGCAGCGCCAGCGAAGGCGAGGCGCAGTTGTTCAACGATGCCGCCGACGACATTCGCCACCTGCTGCACCAGTTCGCCGCCGGTTTCCTGAAAACGGCCTCGACCGAACTGCTGCAGCGGCTTGAACAACACGAGCTCGATCTGGCCTCGGCGGCGCCGAGCTCCGAGGCCGAGCCGTCGGTCGAAGCCGAAGCCGAGTCCCAAGCCGAGGTGCGCCGAAGCCGACGCGCCGGCCGACGCCGGATGTCGCCCAGCGTGGCCAGCGAGCTCGGCCAGCTGGCGGTGACCACGTTTGCGGAGCTGCCGCCGTCAGCGGCGGCGTCGATCCACGCCCGTGCCGACGCGCTCGACGACGAAGACGACATCGACGCGATCGACGCGGTCGATGACGAGCTGTTCCCGATCTTCCAGGAAGAGGGCGAAGAGCTGCTGCCGCAGTTGCAGCAGCGCATGCGCGACTGGGCGCGCCGCAGCGGCGACGAGACGGCGGCTTCGGCCTGCATGCGCACGCTGCACACCTTCAAGGGCGGCGCGCGGCTGGCCGGCGCGATGCGCCTGGGCGAGATGGCGCACCGGCTGGAAACGGCCATCGAACACCTGCTCGCGCGCGGTGGCGCCGAGGCGGCCGATGTCGAGCGGCTGCTGTCGCGCGTCGATGCCATTGCCAGCAGCTTCGAGCAGCTCGGACGCGCGGACGCGCCTGCCGAGACGCACGAGCCAGCGGCGGCGTTGCCCGTGTTGCCGCAGCTGCCCGAGCCCACTGCGCGGCGCGCGATCACGAAGAAAGCACCAGCGAACTGCCTGCGCCGGTGCCAGCGCCGCGCAGGAGCCGGTGGCTGTGCCGGCGACCGAAGGCGAGAGCCCGCGCGAGCTGCCGGCGTCGTTGCCGAACGCGCCTGTCTGTGAAGCGCCGGCGGCATCGGTCGCATCGCCGTCAGCGCCTGCTTCCGCGTCGGCGCGCATCGACTGGGGCCGCTTTCCGGCCGGCACGTCGATGCCGGCTCCGAAGCAGGAGCGTGCGCTGCCGACGGCGATGGCCGCGGTGCGCGTGCGCGGTCCGCTGCTCGACCGTCTGGTCAACCAGGCCGGCGAGGTCAGCATCACGCGCGCACGCATCGAATCCGACGTCGGCCAGATCAAGGGCTCGCTGGTCGACCTGACCGACAACCTGGAACGTCTGCGCCGCCAGCT
This sequence comes from uncultured beta proteobacterium, assembly GCA_963756415.1. Taxonomy (GTDB): domain Bacteria; phylum Pseudomonadota; class Gammaproteobacteria; order Burkholderiales; family Burkholderiaceae_C; genus Rubrivivax. The sequence continues at coordinate 140,685 of CAVWNT010000010.1, read as the reverse complement.
GCGCGACCTGGAACTGCAGGCCGAATCGCAGATCAGCTCGCGCATGGAAGCCGCCAAGGCCTCGGCGCAGGGTTTCGACCCGCTGGAGATGGACCGCTTCACGCGTTTCCAGGAACTCACGCGCATGATGGCCGAGTCGGTCAACGACGTGGCCACCGTGCAGCGCGGGCTGCAGCGGTCGGTGCAGGCCACCGAGGACGAACTGGCCGCGCAGGCGCGGCTGACGCGCGACCTGCAGGACGACCTGCTGCGCACGCGCATGGTCGAGTTCGAAGGCATGGCCGATCGCCTGTACCGCGTGGTGCGCCAGGCGGCCAAGGAAACCGGCAAGCAGGTGCGGCTGGACATCGTCGGCGGCGCCATCGAAGTCGACCGCGGCGTGCTCGACCGCATGACGGCCGCCGTTCGAGCACCTGCTGCGCAACTGCGTGGTGCACGGCATCGAAAGCCCCGAGGTGCGCGTCGCCGCCGGCAAGGACGCCAGCGGCGACGATCCGCATCAGCGTCAGCCAGGAAGGCAACGACGTCGGCGTCGAGTTCCGCGACGACGGCGCCGGGCTCGACCTGCCGCGCATCCGCGAGCGCGCGCGTGCCAGCGGGCTGCTCGGCCGACGGCGACGCCACCAGCGATGCCGACCTGGCGCAGCTGATCTTCGCGCCCGGGTTTCAGCACCGCCGACAAGGTCTCCGAACTGGCCGGCCGCGGCGTCGGCATGGACGTGGTGCGCGCCGAAGTCAACGCCCTGGGCGGGCGCATCGAAACGGCGACCGCGCAGCGGGCCAGGGCGCCAGCTTCCGGCTCGTGCTGCCGCTGACCACCGCGGTCACGCAGGTGGTCATGCTGCGCTGCGGCGACCTGCGCGTCGGCGTGCCGTCGACCCTGGTCGAGGTGGTGCGGCGCGTGCCGATCGAGGAACTCGAACAGGCCTATGCCAGCGGCAGCTATCTGTTCGGCGAGCGGGTGCTGCCGTTCTTCTGGCTCGGCGCGTTGCTGCGACGGCGCCCCGCGCGGATCGAGCGCCGGGCGCTCGCAGCCGGTGCTGGTCATCCGCAGCGCCTCGCAGCGTGTGGCGCTGCACGTCGACGAAGTGCTCGGCAACCAGGAAGTGGTGGTCAAGAACCTCGGCCCGCAGCTGTCGCGCCTGCCCGGCCTGGCCGGCATCACGCTGCTGCCCTCCGGCGCGGTGGCGCTGATCTACAACCCGGTGGCGCTGGCCACGGTGTACGGCGATGGCGCGCGCGGCGCGCTCGCGTCCGGCGCCCGATGTGCAGGAGCCGCAGGCCGCCGGAGGTGGCTGCAGCCGCAGGCGCCGCTGGTGCTGGTGGTCGACGATTCGCTCACCGTGCGCCGCGTCACGCAGCGCCTGCTGGTGCGCGAGGGCTACCGCGTCACGCTGGCCAAGGACGGTCTGGACGCGCTCGACAAGCTGACGCAGGAACTGCCGCGCGTGGTGCTGTCCGACATCGAGATGCCGCGCATGGACGGCTTCGACCTGGTGCGCAACATGCGGGCGGACGAGCGCCTGGCCGGCTTGCCGATCATCATGATCACCTCGCGCATCGCGCAGAAGCACCGCGACTATGCCGCCGAGCTGGGCGTGCAGCACTACCTGGGCAAGCCGTATTCGGAAGAAGAGCTGCTCGGGCTGGTGGCGCAGTACACCCGCGAGGCGCTGGTGCACTGATGCGTGCCCGGCGGCGGCGGGAACGACAGCCCTTCAGGCCGCTGCCCTGACGACCGCGTAGCGCTGCAGCGTGCGCTGCCGCGCTTCGTCGTGGTGCACCATCGGCTGCGGGTAGTCCTGGCCCAGTTCCAGGCCGCGCCGCCGCCAGGTCCACCGGCCGCGCCAGCCACGGCGCGTGGATCAGCTTGTCGGGCAGGCCGGCGAGCTGCGGCAGGTAGCGGCGGATGAACTTGCCCTGCGGCGTCGAACTTCTCGCTCTGCGTCACCGGGTTGAAGATGCGGAACCACGGCTGCGCATCGCAGCCGGTGGAGGCGGCCCATTGCCAGCCGCCGTTGTTCGACGGCCAGGTCGAAGTCGTTCAGGTGCGGTGGCGAAATAGGCCTCGCCGCGCCGCCAGTCGATGCCCAGGTCCTTGGCCAGGAAGCTCGCCACCACCATGCGCAGCCGGTTGTGCATGTAGCCGGTCTGGTTGATCTGCGTCATCGCCGCGTCGACCAGCGGATAGCCGGTGCGGCCCTCGCACCAGGCGTCGAACAGCGCGTCGGCGTGCTTGCCGTGCTCCCACTTGATGCGCTCGTAGGCCGGCTTGAAGGCGCCGCTCGGCGACATGCGGGTGGTGGTGCAGCACCTGGTGGTAGAAGTCGCGCCAGATCAGCTCGCGACAGCCAGACCTCGGCGCCGCGCCCGCCCTCGCCGCCGGCCCCTGCGCGCGCTGCCAGGCCTCGCGCGCCAGCTGGCGGATCGACACGCGTGCCGAAGCGCAGGTGCACGCTCAGGTAGCTGGGGCCCTTGACGGCGGGGAAGTTGCGCGTCTCGTGGTACTGGTCGATGCGCTGCGACAGGAACTCGTCGAGCAGCGCGGTGCCGCCGGCGCTGCCGCTGGGCAACTTCAGCTCGTGCAGGTTGGTGGGCTCGAAGCCGATCTCGGCCAGGGTCGGCACCGGCGCCGTCAGGGCGGCCGGTGCGCGCGCCAGGGCGCCGGCGTGGCGCGTCACCGGATAGGCGCGCAGGAAGAAGTCGTCGAGCTTGTTCAGCCAGGCGTTCTTGTACGGCGTGAACACCGTGTAGGGCTGCCGCTGGCGGTCAGCACCTCGCTGCGTTCGAAGATCACATGGTCCTTCGAGGTGTGCAGCGCGACGCCGATGTTGGCCAGCGCGCCGCGCACCTGGGCGTCGCGCGCCAGCGCCGCCGGCTCGTCGTCGTGGTTGGCGAACACCGCCTGCACGCCCAGACCGTCGGCCAGCGCCGCGATCTCGTGCCTGGCATGGCCGTGGCGCACGATCAGGCGCACGCCGTCGACGCCGTGCGCCGCCCCCAGCGCGCGCAGCTGCGCGTCCAGCTCGACCAGGCTGTCGCGGATGAACTCGACGCGGCGGTCGGCGCGCGGCAGCGGGTCGAGGATGTCGCGGTCGAAGACGAAGACGCACCAGCACCTGGCGCGCAGAGCGCAGCGCGTGGTACAGCGCGGCGTGGTCGTCGCCGCGCAGGTCGCGGCGAAACCACATCAGCGCACGATCGATGGGCTTTGACATGGTGCGCAGTGTGCCGCCGGAATAAAATCGAGTCATGGCCGACCAGCCCCGTTCAACCTCAGCAACCACTTCCTGATCGCGATGCCCGGCATGCTCGACGACAGCTTTGCCGGCAGCGTGGTCTACCTGTGCGAGCACAGCGACCAGGGTGCGCTCGGCCTGGTCATCAACAAGCCGAGCGACATCAAGCTGAAGAACCTGTTCGACAAGGTCGAGCTGCCCCTGCGACCGCGAGGAGCTGGCCGAACAGCCGGTGTTCCAGGGCGGCCCGGTGCAGACCGAACGCGGCTTCGTGCTGCACGACAAGCAGGCCGACGATGCGCGAGCCGCTACGCCTCGACCATGACGATGCCCGGCGGCCTGGAGATGACCACCTGCAAGGACGTGCTCGAGGCGCTGTCCAGCGGCGGCGGGCCCGCAAGCGCATGCTGGTCTCGCTCGGCTACTCCGCCTGGGGCGAGGGTCAGCTCGAAGACGAACTGGCCGAAACAGCTGGCTCACCGTCGACGCCGACCCGGCGGTGATCTTCGACACGCCGATCGAACAGCGCTACGAGCGGGCGCTGTCGCTGCTGGGCCTCGACCCGCGGATGCTGTCGCCGGAGGCGGGGCATGCATGAGTCGGTGCCGCGCCCGCGCGCTGCCAGCCTTCCTCGCCTTCGATTTCGGTCTGCAGCGCACCGGCGTCGCGGTCGGCAACCGCTGCTGCGTCAGGCCACGCCGCAGACAACGATCGCGGCCGAGGGCGAGCCGCGTCTGGCCGCCATCGACGCCCTGGTCCGCGAATGGCAGCCCGAGGCGCTGGTGGTCGGCGTGCCCTTCCACCCCGACGGCGCCGAGCACGACAACACCCGGCGCGCGCGGCGCTTCGCCCGCCAGCTGCACGGCGCGCTTCCGGCTGCCGGTGTACGAGGTCGACGAGCGCTACAGCACCACCGAGGCGCTGGCCGACGGCGCGCCGATGCCGATGCCGCGGCGGCCGCGCTGATCCTCGAACAGTTCCTGAGCGAGCTGCCGTCGCCACCATGAGCACGCTGGCGCTCGACGCCGAGGCGCTGTACGGCGAGCTGCTGCGCGGCGTGCGGGGGCTGCTGCAGCCGCCGCACGCGTGCTGGTCGGCATCTGCGTCCGGCGGCGCCTGGCTGGCCGAGCGGCTGCAGCGGACCTGGGGCTGCCCGGCGCGGCCGGCGTCATCTCGTCAGCCGCTGCACCGCGACGACTTCGCGCGCGCGGCCTGGCCGTCGGCACCGACGCAGACCGAGCTGCCCTTCGACGTCAACGGCGCGCACATCCTGCTGCTCGACGACGTGCTCTACACCGGCCGCACCATCCGCGCGGTGATCAACGAGCTGTTCGACTTCGGCCGCCCGGCCAGCGTGCAGCTGGCGGTGCTGGTCGACCGCGGCGGGCGCGAGCTGCCGGTCGCAGGCCGGCCTACGCGGCGGCGCGCGTTGACGCTGCCGGCGCAGCACCAGCTCGCGCTCGCGCGCGACGACGGCGGCCGCTTCGGCTTCACGGTGAAGGCCAGCGACTGATGCTGTCGCGCCGCAATCCGCAGCTCAACAAGAACGGCGAGCTGATCCACCTGCTGTCGATCGAGGGCCTGCCGAAGGCCATCCTGACGCAGATCCTCGACACCGCCGGCACCTTCGTCAGCGTCAACGACCGCGAGGTCAAGAAGGTGCCGCTGCTGCGCGGCAAGAGCGTGTTCAACCTGTTCTTCGAGAACTAGCACGCGCACCCGCACCACCTTCGAGATCGCGGCCAAGCGCCTGTCGGCCGACGTGCATCAACCTCGACATCGCGCGCTCCTCGCGCGACCAAGGGCGAGTCGCTGCTCGACACCATCGCCAACCTGTCGGCGATGGCGGCCGACATGTTCGTCGTGCGCCACGGCGAATCGGGCGCGCCCTACCTGATCGCCCAGCACGTGCGCGCCGCACGTGCACGTGGTCAATGCCGGCGACGGCCGCCATGCGCACCCGACGCAGGGGCTGCTCGACATGTACACGATCCGCCACTACAAGAAGGACTTCGCGCAACCTCACGGTGGCGATCGTCGGCGACGTGCTGCATTCGCGCGTGGCGCGCTCCGACATCCACGCGCTGACCACGCTGGGCTGCGCCGAGGTGCGCGTCGTCGGCCCGAAGACGCTGGTGCCCGGCGACATGGCGCAGATGGGCGTGCGCGTGTGCCACACGCTGGAAGAAGGCATCCGCGACTGCGACGTGATCATCATGCTGCGGCTGCAGAACGAGCGCATGAGCGGCGCGCTGCTGCCGTCGTGCCGCCAGGAGTTCTTCAAGAGCTACGGCCTGACGCCGCGAGAAGCTGGCGCTGGCCAAGCCCGATGCCATCGTCATGCACCCGGGGCCGATCAACCGCGGCGTCGAGATCGACTCGGCGGTGGTCGACGGCAGCGCAGAGCGTGATCCTGCCGCAGGTCACCTTCGGCATCGCGGTGCGCATGGCGGTGATGGGCATCGTCGCCGGGCAACGAAGCATGAAGATCCTCATCAGCGGACGGCCGCGTCGATCGATCCGGCATCGGGCCGCGACGAGGTCGGCGATGTGGCGATTGCCGTCGGGCCGCATCGTCGGCCATCGGCGCGGTCGCCGCCGACTTCGACGCCGAGCGCACGCTCGATGCCAGCGGCTGCATCGTCGCGCCCGGCCTGGTCGATCTGGCGGCGCGCCTGCGCGAGCCGGGCTACGAACACGAGGGCATGCTCGAAAGCGAAATGGCCGCGGCCGTGGCCGGCGGCGTCACCAGCCTGGTCTGCCCGCCCGACACCGACCCGGTGCTCGACGAGCCGGGCCTGGTCGAGATGCTGAAGTTCCGCGCCGAGAAGCTGCAGCAGCTGCGCGCTGTTCCCGCTCGGCGCGCTGACGCGCGGCCTGGCCGGCGAGGTGCTGACCGAGATGGTCGAGCTCACCGAGGCCGGCTGCGTCGGCTTCGGCCAGGCCGACGTGCCGCTGCGCAACACGCAGGTGCTGCAGCGCGCGCTGCAGTACGCCGCCACCTTCGGCTACACCGTCTGGCTGCGGCCGCAGGACGCGTTCCTGGGCAAGGGCGTGGCCGCCAGCGGCGCGCTGGCCACGCGGCTGGGCCTGTCGGCGGTGCCGGTGGCGGCCGAGACCATCGCGCTGCACACCATCTTCGAGCTGATGCGCGCCACCGGCGCGCGCGTGCACCTGTGCCGGCTGTCGCAGCGCGGCCGGCGTGGCGCTGGTGCGCGCGGCCAAGGCCGAAGGCCTGCCGGTGACGCTGCGATGTCAGCATCAACTCGCTGCACCTGACCGACGTCGACATCGGCTACTTCGACGCCGCATGCGCCTGACGCCGCCGCTGCGCCAGCAGCGCGACCGCGATGCGCTGCGCGGCGCGCTGGCCGACGGCACCATCGACGCGCTGGTGTCCGACCACACCCCGGTCGACGACGACGCCAAGACGCTGCCCTTCGCCGAGGCCGAGCCGGGCGCGACCGGCCTGGAACTGCTGCTCAGCCTGGCGCTGAAGTGGGGCCGGGACGAGCGGCGTGCCGCTGGCCGAGACGCTGGCGCGCATCACCTGCGGCCCGGTGCGCGTGCTCGGCGACGCGCTGGGCTCGTTGCCGGCCAGCGCCGGGCGGCTGGTGCCCGGGGGCGTGGCCGACGTCTGCGTGTTCGACCCGGCGGCCGAGTGGCGGCTGCTGCCCGGCATGCTGAAGAGCCAGGGCAAGCACACGCCGTTCAGTTTCGCCAGCACCGGCACCGCGCTGCCGGGCCGCGTGCGCGCCACGCTGGTGGCCGGCACCGTGGCCTACGAGGCCGACTGAAGCGCAGCGCGATGCGTCACCTGCTGGCCGCCTGGCGACTGTCGCGCATGCTGGTGCACCTGCTGCACGGCATGGCGGTGATGGCCTGGCGCTTTCCGTCGCTCGATGCCGCCGGCCGACAGGCGCGCATCCAGTGGTGGTCGGCCGGGCTGGTGCGCGTGGCCGGGCTGCGGCTGCACACCAGCGGCCAGGCCGATCCCGGTGCCGCGCTGCTGCTGGCCAACCACATCTCGTGGCTGGACATCGCCGCCATCCATGCAGTGGCGCCGCGCGCCCGCTTCGTCTCGAAGGCCGATGTGCTGGCCTGGCCGCTGCTCGGCTGGCTGATCCGCAACGCCGGCACCTTGTTCATCGAACGCGAGCGCAAGCGCGATGCGCGTGCGCGTGCTGCACCAGATCGGCGCGGCGCTGCAGGCCGGCGACCTGGTGGCGGTGTTCCCCGAAGGCACCACCGGCAGCGGTCGCGCGCTGCTGCCGTTTCATGCCAACCTGCTGCAGTCGGCGATCGCCACCGGCGTGCCGGTGCAGGCTGTGGCGCTGCGCTACAGCGACGCCGAACACGCCATCAGCCCGGCCGCCGAGTTCCTCGGCGACACCACGCTGCTGCAGACGGTGTGGCGCATGCTCGGCACCCGCGGCCTGGCGGTGCGTGTCGATCTGCTGCCGGCGCTGCCGAGTGCCGGCGCCGAGCGGCGCGCACTGGCCGAGGCGGTGCGCCAGCAGATCGACGCCGCGTTGAGCGGTGCAGCGGCGCGGCCCGGTGCGGCATTGGCGAGCCTGGGAGCGCCCATCGGCGAAACGACATGACCGAGCTGCTGCTGCACTTCGACGACGAGACGGTGCTCGCCGCCGCGTTGGCGCAAGCGCTCGGCTGCGCGCTGCAGCCGATCCGGCGGCACCGCTTTCCCGACGGCGAAGACAAGCTGACCCTGCCGGCCGAACTGCCGCAGCGTGTGGCCCTGCTGCGCGGGCTGCAGCAGCCGAATGCCAAGCTCGCCGAACTGATGATCGCCGCGCCGGCCGCGCGCGAACTCGGCGCCGGCCACCTGACCTGGTGTGCCCGTACCTGGCCTACATGCGCCAGGACCTGGCCTTCACGCCCGGCGAGGCGGTGAGCCAGCGCCACATCGGCGCGGCGCTGGCCGGCTGGTTCGACCACGTCATCACCATCGACCCGCACCTGCACCGCGTGGCGACGATGCACGAGGTGCTCGGCGGCAAGCGCGGCACCGCGCTGTCGGCCGCGGCGTTGCTGGGCGACTGGGCCGCGCGCCATGCCGAGCGGCCGATCCTGCTCGGCCCCGACGCCGAAGCCGCGCAGTGGGTGCGCCTGGCCGCGGCGGCGCACGGCCTGGAGCACGGTGCGTGCAGCAAGCAGCGCAGCGGCGACCGCGAGGTGGCGGTGGCGCTGCCGGCGATGGATTTCGCCGGCCGCGAGGTGGTGCTGGTCGACGACGTCGCCAGCACCGGGCGCACGCTTGGCGGCGGCGGCGCGCGCGCTGCTGGCGCACGGTGCGCGCAGCGTCGATGTCGCGGTGACGCATGCGCTGTTCGTCGGCGATGCGCTGCAGCAGATTGAGCGCGCCGGCGTGCGCCATGTCTGGAGCAGCGACAGCGTGCCGCATGCCAGCAACGTGGTGTCGGTGGTGCCGCTGCTGGCCGCGGCGCTGGCGGACGCTGGCGCATAGGGCTCCGGGGCGGCGCCGAGGCGCCGCTGCCGGGCCGCGTGTCGGTCAGGTCAGGGGCTGCCGGGGTCGATCACCGGCAGCGGCGGCTTGTAGGCCACGCACTTGATCTCGATCAGCAGCTGCGGGTGCGGCAACTGGTGCACCGCGACCGTGGTGCGCGCCGGGCCGCCGGCGTCGAAGTACTCGCCGTAGGCTTCGTTGTAGCCGCCGAAGTCGTTCATGTTGACCAAGAAGCTGCCGACCTCGACCACATCGGCCAGCGTCGCGCCGGCGCTGGCGAGGATGTCGCGGATGTTCTCGATCACCGCCCGCGTCTGCACGCGGATGTCGAGGTTCACCGTGCCCATCGCATCGACCGACGCGCCGGCGATGCTGTTGTCGGCGCGCCGCGAACTGGTGCCCGAGACGAACAGGAAATCGCCCGCGCGCTTGAGGTGCGGGTACTTGCCGCGTGGTGTCGCCTTGCCGACGACCGTGGTGCCGGGGGGGTTTGCAGCGGCGGGGGTGTGCATGTCGGCTCCGTCGATGGGGATGCAAAGGGGGCTGGGCTGGAAACGGTGGGTCGCGGCCACGATAACCGACACCCCGCGACGGACGAGCCGGCGCAGGCGCTGACCCGCTGCGGCGCCAGCGGGCAGAATCCGCGCATGAACAGCGCTTTCGATCCGCGTCAGATCCGTGCCCTGGCCTTCGATGTCTTCGGCACCGTCGTCGATTGGCGCGGCTCGCTGATCCGCGAGGGCGAGACGCTGTCGGCCGGCAAGGGCCTGCAGGTCGACTGGCCGGCCTTCGCCGACGCCTGGCGCGCCGGCTATGCACCGGCGATGGACCGCACGCGGGCGGCAGGCGCGGCCTGGCAGAGCATCGATGTGCTGCACCGGCAGATCCTCGACGGCCTGCTGCCGCGCTTCGGCCTGACCTCGCTGAACGAGGACGAACGCGTGCAGCTGAACCGCGCCTGGCACCGCCTGTCGCCATGGCCCGACAGCGTGGGCGGGTTGAACCGGCTGCGCGGGCGCTTCGTCATCAGCACGCTGTCGAACGGCAATGTCTCGCTGCTGGTCGACATGGCCAGGAACGCCGGCCTGCCGTGGGACTGCGTGCTGTCGGCCGAGCTGGCGCAGGCCTACAAGCCCGACCCGAAGGCCTACCTGAACGCGGCGCGGCTGCTCGATGTGGCACCCGCCGAATTGCTGATGGTCGCCGCGCACCCCAGCGATCTGCGCGCAGCGCGCGAGTGCGGCCTGCGCACCGCGTACGTGCACCGCCCGCTCGAGTTCGGCGCCGGTGTGGCGCGCGAGGTCGATCGCAGCTTCGATCTGTGCGCCGCCGATTTTCTCGACCTGGCACGCCAGTTGGGCGCCTGATCTGAGCGCAGCGATGGAGCCACACGCGGCGGCCCGGGTGCTGTGGGTGCGCGCGGTGGAAAGCACCGGGCAGCCGTCGTGGAGCGACGCCGACGCGGCCTGGGCCGGTCGCACCGCCTTGCAAACGGTGGGCAGCGATGCCCCCGCCGACATCTTCCTGGCGCAGCGCGCACACACCGCGCTGCAGCGCCTGCTGCCGCGCACACCGTCGCTGGCGCCGCCGGCCGAGCCGCTGGGCTCCCGGCACGGGGCCTGGCTGCTGGCGGCGCTGGCGGTGGGCCTGCTGGCGGGCGTGCTCGCCGATCGCATCGGCGCCAGCCAGCGCATCAACCTGCTCGCACCGCCGGTGTGGGCGGTGATCGTGTGGAACCTGCTCGTCTACGCCGCGCTGCTGTGGCACGCCGTGGCCGGCAAGCGATCGAGCCTGGCCAGCGCCGCCGCCGACGTGCTGCTGCGCCGCTGGCAGCGGCGCAAGGTCAAGTCGCTCGACGACCGGGGTGGCGACATGGTCGCCGCGGCGGCGGTGTGGGCGGCCTTCGTGCCGCCGTGGGCGCGGCTGGCCGGGCCGGTGGCGGCGGCGCACGTGTCGCTGGGCCTGCACATCGCTGCAGCCGCGTTGGCTGCCGGCCTGATCGGCGGCATGTACCTGCGCGGCCTGGTGCTCGACTACCGCATCGGATGGCAGAGCACCTTCCTCGACGCGCAGACGGTGCAACCGCTGCTGACCACGCTGCTGGCGCCGGCCACCGCGGTCACCGGCATCGTGGTGCCCGATGTCGCCGGCATCGAGGCCTTGCGCGTGCCGCCCGGCGCTGCCAGCAGCGGCGGCGGGCGCCGACGACTCTGCCGCACCGTGGATTCATCTGTATGCCGCGCAGCTGGCGCTGCTGGTGGTGCTGCCGCGGCTGGCGCTGGCACTGGTCGCGGCGCGGCGCTCGCGGCGCCTGGCGACGCACATGGCGCTGCCCTTGCACGAGCCCTACTTCCGCAACCTGCTGATGCAGCAGCAGGGCGGCGCGCGTCGCCTGCGCGTGTGGCCGTACGGGCTGCAGCCCGACGCGGCGCGGCTGTCGCAGCTGCAGCGGCTGGTCGAGCGTGCCTTCGGCGCGCAGGCGCAACTGCAGCTGGCCGAGGCGGTGGCGTTCGGTGGCGAAGACGATTGGCAGGCCACGATTGCCGACGGCGAGCAGGCGCTGGCGTTGTTCGACCTGGCGGCCACGCCCGAAGCCGAGAACCACGGCCGCTTCGTGCAGTTGCTCGCCGCGGCTGCCGGCGCGCCGGTGACGATGTTGATCGACGAGGCCGGCTTCAGGCGCCGCTTTGCCGACGACCGCGTGCAGCAGCGTCGACAGGCCTGGCAGGCGCTGGCCGACGACGTCGGCGCGCCGGCGGTGTTCGTCGACCTGCAGTGCGCCTGACCAAGCGCAGGCTGTGACACAACTGCAGGGTGGCACGTGAGCCAGCCCGGCCGCCCGAAGGGCGAACTGCGAAGTGCGCAGCACGACGGTGCACCAGGGACCGACGGCGAACGCACGCCGCAGGCGATCCACCTGAGCCTGGTGTCGCACACCAACATCGGCAAGACCGCGCTGGCGCGCACCTTGCTCGGCCAGGATGTGGGCGAGGTGCGCGATGCCGCGCATGTCACCGATGCCGCCGACAGCCACACGCTGCTGCAAACGCCGCAGGGCGACGAGCTGCAGCTGTGGGACACGCCCGGCTTCGGCGACAGCACGCGCTTGTTGAAGAGGCTGCGGCAAAGCGATCGCCCGCTCGGCTGGCTGCTCGGCCAGGCCTGGGACCGTTGGCGCGACCGGCCGTTCTGGGCCAGCCAGCAGGCCATGCGCCATGTCGTCGAGCGCTCCGACGTGATGCTGTACCTGGTCAGCGCCGCCGAAGCGCCGGCCGCCGCGGCCTACGTGAACAGCGAGATGGACCTGCTCGAATGGGTCGGCAAGCCGGTGATCGTGCTGCTGAACCAGCTCGGCGCGCCGCGCGAGGCGGCGCTGGAAGCGGCCGAGATCGAAGCCTGGCGCCAGCACCTGGCCCCGCGCGCATTCGTCAAGCAGGTGCTGCCGATGGATGCGTTCGCGCGCTGCTGGGTGCAGGAAAGCGTGCTGCTGCGCGCCGTCGAAGCGTGTGTCGCCGACGAGCCAGCGCGCGCCGATGGCGCGGCTCATCGAACAGTGGCAGACGCGGCGGCTGGCCACCTTCGACGCCTCGGTCGGTGGTGCTCGCCGACAGCATGGCCACGCTGGCCGCGGCGCGCCAGGATGTCGGCGATGTCTCGGGGCTGAAATCGCGGCTGCGCGCGCTGGGCAAGGCGCTCGGTGTCGGCATCGGCGCGGCCGACAACAACCCGAGCGCACTGGCGCAGGCGGCGCTGGCCGCGCAGCTCGAAGTGCAGTCACGCGAGGACACCACGGCGCTGATCCGCCTGCACGGCCTCGCCGGTGAGGCGCAGACCCAGATCGTGCAGCGGCTGGCCACGCACTACGAACAGCGCCTGCGCATGGACGAAAGCAAGGCGGCGTGGGTCGGCGGTGCGCTGGCCGGCGCGCTGGCCGGGTTGAAGGCCGACATCGCCAGCGGTGGCCTGACGCTGGGCGGCGGCGCGCTGGCCGGCGGCCTGCTCGGTGCGCTGGGTGGCGCCAGCCTGGCGCGCTGCGTGAACCTGGTGCGCGGCATCGACGCGTCGTGGCTGGCGTGGAATGCCGACGCGCTGGATGCGATGCTCGAAGCCGCGTTGCTGCGCTATCTGGCCGTGGCGCATTTCGGCCGGGGCCGCGGCGAGTGGGTGGCCTCGGTGACACCGGCGCATTGGCAGGCCGTGGTGTCGGCCGCGCTGGCACCGCAGCGTTCGGCGCTCAGCGCGCTGTGGCAGCAGCGTGGCAACCGACGCCACGACGATGCCGCCCTGCGGCAGCTGGCGCGGCAGATACGTCCGCTCATCGACAGCGCGCTGCGCGAGGTGCTGCTGCGCCTGTATCCGCAGGCGCCGGTGCCCACGGCGCGCCCGTCCGGTGCGGCCGCGATGGACGCGCGCGCACCTTCGGTTTAAGGTGGGCGATCCTTCTCAATCCAGGACCCACGCCCATGATCCGTTCCGTCAAGTCGATGGTCGACGAGGCCAACGCCAGCATCACCACCTACAGCGTCGCGCAGGCGCGCGCGCTGCAGGGCCGCGACGATGTGCAGTTCATCGACATCCGCGATGTGCGCGAACTCGAACGCGAAGGGGTCATGCCCGGCGCGTATCACGCACCGCGCGGCATGCTCGAGTTCTGGGTCGATCCGCAAAGCCCGTACCACAAGCCGCTGTTCGTCTCGGGCAAGGAGCTGGTGCTGTTCTGCGCCGGCGGCTGGCGCTCGGCGCTGGCCGCCAAGACCTTGCAGGACATGGGGCTGAGCAAGGTCGCCCACATCGAGGGCGGCTTCGGCGCGTGGAAAGAGTCGGGCGCGCCGGTGGCCGACAAGGCCGCAAAGGCCCCGCATGCCGACAAGGCGTCGCCGGGCTGAAGCCGGTGGCCGGCGAAGCGTCGATGTGCGCGCGCCGAGCCGGCAGCTTCAGGTCTCGAGCAGCGAGCGCAGCATCCAGGCCGTCTGTTCATGCACCGTCAGGCGCTGGGTCAGCAGATCGGCGGTGGGTTCGTCGCCGGCCTTGTCGGCGATCGGAAAGACGGCCCGTGCGGTGCGCGCCACCGCCTCGTGGCCCTGCTTCAGGATCAGCACCATGTCCATCGCCTTCGGCGGCTCGGTCGGCGCATCGGCGATCGAGGCCAGCGCGCCGAAGGCGGCGTAGCTGCCCGGTGCAGCGTGGCCCAGCGAGCGGATGCGCTCGGCGATCGGGTCCACCGCGTTCCACAATTCGGTGTACTGCGCCATGAACATCAGATGCAGCGTGTTGAACATCGGCCCGGTGACGTTCCAGTGAAAATTGTGCGTCGTCAGATACAGCGTGTAGGTGTCGGCCAGCACCTTGGACAGCCCAGCGGCAATCTCGCTGCGATCTTCGGCATCGAGACCGATGTTGATGCTGTCGATCCTGGCCAGGCCCTTCTTGTAGTCCTTGCTTTCCTTGTTGCCCACGGCTGTTTCCTTCTGTCGCTGCACGATCGTCGAAAGCTTAGCGCAAGCACGTTGACCCCATGAACCTGGACACCAGCCAGCTGTTCGCCATAGCCGCCGCACTCGGCTGGGCCAGTGGGCTGCGGCTGTATGCCGTGGTTTTCCTCACCGGGCTGGCCGGTGTGCTGGGCTGGGTCGACCTGCCCGCCGGCCTGCGCCTGTTGCAGGGCCCGCTGGTGCTGGGTGCCAGCGGCACGATGCTCGTCGTCGAGTTCCTCGCCGACAAGGTGCCCGGGCTCGATTCGGTGTGGGACGCGCTGCACACGCTGGTGCGCATCCCCGCCGGCGCGCTGCTCGCCGCGGGCGGTGTTCGGCGGCGACCACGACAGCTGGATGTTGATCGCCGCGCTGATGGGCGGCACGCTCGCCGCCACCAGCCATGTCGCCAAGAGCGCCACCCGGGCCGCGGTCAACACCTCGCCGGAGCCGTTCTCGAACATCGGGCTGTCGCTGCTCGGCGACGCCGCGGTGCCGGCGATGTTGTGGCTGGCCTGGGAGCACCCGGCCTGGTTCTATGCCGCGTTGGCGCTGTCGGTGCTGCTGATGGTGGTGTTGATCGTCTGGCTCATGCGCTTCGTGCGCGCGCTGCTGCGGCGCTGGCGCGGGACGTCGGACCCGGCGGTGGCATGACAGTCGACACCCGCAGCGCCGCCGCGTGAGGGTGGCAACCTGAAGGAGATTCACATGGCCGATCGCAAGTCAATCCTGGTCATCGGTGCCGGCGACGCCACCGGCGGTGCCATCGCGCGGCGCTTTGCGCGCGAGGGCTACATCGCCTGCGTGACGCGGCGCACGGCCGACAAGCTGACACCGCTGGTCGAACAGATCCGTGCCGACGGCGGCGAGGCGCACGCCTTCGGCAGCGATGCGCGCAACGAAGAGGCGATGGTCGCGCTCGTCGAGGGCATCGAGCGCGACATCGCACCGATCGAGGTGGCCGTGTTCAACATCGGCGCCAACGTGCGCTTCGGCATCACCGAGACCACCTCGCGGGTGTACCAGAAGGTCTGGGAGATGGCCTGCTTCTCGGGCTTCCTGATGGGCCGCGAGACCGCCAAGGTGATGCTCACGCGCGGGCGCGGCACGATCATCTTCACCGGCGCCACCGCCAGCCTGCGCGGCCGCGAGGGCTTCGCGGCCTTCGCCGGCGCCAAGCATGCGCTGCGCGCGCTGGCGCAGAGCATGGCGCGCGAGCTGTGGCCGAAGAACATCCATGTCGCGCACCCGGTGATCGACGGCGCCATCGACACCGAGTGGATCCGCACCAACTTCCCCGAGCGCTATGCGGCGAAGGAGCAGCAGGGCATCGTCGACCCCGACAGCATCGCCGAGGCCTACTGGCAGATCCACCGGCAGCCGCGCGACGCCTGGACCCACGAGACCGAGCTGCGGCCCTGGATGGAGGCGTGGTGAGCCGCGCCGCTGCGCCCACGGCCCCGACCAACCCCCACCAACGAGGTCATCGATGCAACCCGTGAAAGTCGAGTTCCTGTTCGATTTCGGCAGTCCCAATGCCTACCTGTGCCACAAGGTGATCCCGGCCATCGAGCAGCGCAGCGGCGCCACGATTCGAGTACGTGCCGATCCTGCTCGGTGGCTTGTTCAAGCTGAGCAACAACCGCTCGCCGGCCGAAGCCTTTGCCGAGATCCCGAACAAGCGCGCCTACGAAAACCGCGAGATGCAGCGCTTCATCGCCCGCCACGGCTGACGCGCGTTCAAGTTCAATCCATTCTTCCCGGTCAACACGCTGAAGATCATGCGCGGCGCGATGCGCCGCGCACCAGCTCGGCTGTCTCGAGCGCTACGTCGATGTCGTCTTCGCGGCGATGTGGGAAGACGCCAAGAACATGGACGAGCTGCCGGTGATCGATGGCGACGTTGGCTGCGGGCGGCCTGGATGCACCGCAGATCGTCGCGCTGGCGCAGGACCCGCAGGTGAAGAACCTGTTGCTGCACAACACGCAGTCGGCCCATGACCGCGGCGCCTTCGGCTCACCCAGCTTCCTGGTCGGCGACGAGCTGTGGTTCGGCAAGGAGCGGCTGCGCGATGTCGAGGAAGAAGCGGTGCGCATCGCAGCGGCCTGAAGTGGCGTCGCTGCCGCCGATCGTGGCGACCGTGCCCTGCTGCTGCCAGCGGCGCTCAGTCGATGAACCAGCGCGACGGATACATCCAACGGCTGGACAACGGTGGCGGCGGTGCCGGCTTCCTGCGCCGCCCGCCTTCGCCCGCGGGTGACGATGGCGCGAAGTCGGAATCGGCCGCTGCGGCGTCGGGCATCGGTGCGCTGGTCCGCGACGCCTGCACGAACTCCGATCCGAGTTGCTGCAGTTCGGTGCCGGCAAAGGCTTTGCACACCAGCAGCACATCGCGGGCGTACAGATCGCTTTGCAGCATGCGGTCGAGGTCGATGCCCTGGCCGATCTCGCGCAGCAAGGCGATGTGCATGCGGTTGGCCAGCTGCAGGCGCAAGGTGTCGTCCATGGTCGTCGTGCATTGTGGTCGGCGGCACCGACGCCGAGGCCCCCTGAACAGGGTGAGCGGGTGCGTCAGAATCGGCACTCGTCGCGTCTTCGCGCGGTCTCGTTGCGCGAACAACGCGCGTTCTTCCGCTCCTGGAGTGCCTTGCCGATGACTCCCGATGCCGTGCCCAGCCCGTGTATCAACGTCTGCCGCATTCACGAAGGCACCGGTTGGTGCGAGGGCTGCAAACGCACGCTCGACGAGATCGGCGCCTGGCGCACGCTCGACGATGCCGGCAAGCGCGCGGTGTGGCGCCACATCATCGCGCGGCGGGCCGAGTGGCGGCTGTATGCAAAGCCGGCGCCAAGCCGTCGACGAGCAGCCATGAAGCGCCTGACCTTCTGGTTCGACCCGATCTCGCCCTACGCCTGCCTGGCCTTCGAACACCTGCCCGAGGCCTTGCAGGGTGTCTCGGTGGCGGTCGACTACCGGCCGCTGCTGTTTGCCGGCCTGCTCGCACACTGGGGCCAGAAGGGGCCGGCCGAGATCGAACCCAAGCGCGCCTGGACCTTTCGCGACGTGGCCTGGCACGCCCATCGGCTCGGCATCGAATGCACGACGCCGGCGCAGCACCCGTTCAACCCGCTGGCGCTGCTGCGCCTGAGCCTGGCCAGCGCGCCGGCCGGTGGCCTGCCGAACCGGCGCGTGGTCGAGTTGCTGATGCGCCATGTCTGGCGCGGCGGCGCCGACGCCAACGACGCGCAGCGGCTGCAGCAACTGCACGAGGCGGTCTCGCCGGTGCGCGACCCGGCCTCGGACGCGGTCAAGAGCCGAGCTGCGCGCGCACACCGACGCCGCCATCGCACGCGGCATCTTCGGCGTGCCGACGATCGAACTCGACGGGCGCCTGTTCTGGGGCCTGGACGCGTTGCCGATGGCCGCGGCCTGCCTGCACGGCGACCCCTGGTTCGACGGCGCCGGCTGGCATGCCGCAGCGCTGGCGCGGCCGGGCGTGCGTCGGCCCGGCTGACCGCGCGCAGCAGCGGTCGATACACGGCGCCGGCGCCGCGGCGGGCTCGCGTTTCGCACGGCAAAAGCCCCAATGGCGTATGGTGTAGAGCCGTCGCTGCAGGGCGCTGCCGCCGCTGCCGCGACGCCGCAAACCACTCGTGCGCGCCGTGTCGACTCTCTTCCGCACCCTGTCCGTGGCCCTCGCCCTGGCGCTGTTCGCGTCGCTGGCCGCAGTCGCTGCGCCGGTGCGCGTGTTGCAGGTGCACGATGCCATCGGTCCGGCCAGCGCCGACTATGTGCTGCGCGGCCTGAAGAAGGCCGCCGCCGAAGAGGCGGTGCTGGTGGTGATCGAGCTCGACACGCCCGGCGGCCTGGACAGCGCGATGCGCCAGATCATCCAGGCATCCTGGTCTCGCCGGTGCCGGTGGCGGTGTATGTCAGCCCCGAGGGGGCACGCGCCGCCAGCGCCGGCACCTACATCCTGTACGCGGCCCATGTGGCGGCAATGGCGCCCAGCACCACGCTGGGTGCGGCGACGCCGGTCGCCATGCGGCATGCCGACGGCGCCGAAGCCCGATGCGGCCCGGCCCCGGCCCCGGACAAGGGCGCCAGCGGTGCGGCCTCGGCGGCTGCGCCGGCGACCTTCGATGCGATGAGCGCCAAGCGCACACACGATGCGGCGGCCTACATCCGCGGCCTGGCGCAGCAGCGCGGGCGCAATGCCGAGTGGGCCGAACGCGCGGTGCGCGAGGCGGTCAGCCTGACGGCAGCCGAAGCGCTGCGCGAGCGGGTCATCGACGTGGTGGCGACGAACGAGGCCGACCTGCTGGCGCAGATCGACGGCCGCCGCGTGCAGGTGCAGGGCAAGGAGGTTCAGCTGCACACCCGCGGTCTGGCCAGCGAACGGCTGCTGCCCGACTGGCGCACGCGGCTGCTGTCGGTGATCGCCAACCCCAGCTTCGCGCTGGTGCTGATGATGATCGGGCTGTACGGGCTGATCTTCGAGTTCATGTCGCCCGGCTTCGGGGTTGCCGGCGTGATCGGCGCGATCTGCCTGCTGCTGGGCCTGTTCGCGCTGCAGATGCTGCCGGTGAACTACGCCGGGTTGGCGCTGCTGCTGCTCGGCCTGGCGCTGCTCGGGGCCGAAGTCGCTCGTCGCCGAGCTTCGGCGTGCTCGGCGCGGGTGGCATCGCCGCGTTCATCGCCGGCGGCATTCTGCTTTTCGATTCCGACATGCCGGGTTTCGGCGTGCCGCTGGCATTGATCCTGGCGCTGGCCGCCACCTCGGCGGGGCTGGTGTTCGTCGTGGCGGCATGGCGTTGCGCGCACGCCGGCGGCGGGTCGTCAGCGGCGCCGAGGATGGTCGGCAGGGCCGCTCACCGTGCTCTGGCTCGACGGCGCCGACACCTGGGCCGAGGTCAACGGCGAGCGCAGGACAGTGCGCAGCCGACGCTCGCTGTCGGCCGGGCAACATGTGCGCGTGAACGGCGTGCGCGGCCTGACGCTGGACGTGATGCCCCGACCCTGCCACAACCCTTTCGTTTCGAGGAGATTGACCACTGTTCTTCGGCCTCGGTGGCGTGCTGCTGCTCCTGTTGCTGATCCTGACATTCGCCTCGCTGCGCATCCTGCGTGAATACCAGCGCGGCGTGGTCTTCCAGCTGGGCCGCTTCTGGAAGATCAAGGGCCCCGGGCTGGTGGTCGTCGTTCCCGGCATCCAGCAGATGGTGCGTGTCGATCTGCGCGTGGTCACGCTCGACGTGCCACCGCAGGATGTGATCTCGCCGCGACAACGTCTCGGTAAAGGTCAACGCGGTGGTCTTCTTCCGCGTCGTCGATGCGCAGAAGGCCATCATCAACGTCGAGAACTACCTGATGGCCACCAGCCAGCTGGCGCAGACCACCTTGCGCGTGGTGCTGGGCAAGCACGAGCTCGACGAGATGCTGGCCGAACGCGAACGGCTGAACCTCGATGTGCAGCGCATGCTCGATGCGCAAACCGAAGGCTGGGGCATCAAGGTGACCAATGTCGAGATCAAGCAGGTCGACCTGACCGAATCGATGATCCGCGCCATTGCACGCCAGGCCGAGGCCGAACGCGAACGGCGTGCCAAGGTGATCCATGCCGAGGGCGAGAAGCAGGCCGCCGCTTACTGCTCGAAGCCGCCCAGATGCTGGCGCGCCAGCCCGACGCCGTCCAGGATCGCTATCTGCAGACCATGACGCAGGTGGCCGGCGATCGCGCCTCGACGGTGATCCTGCCGCTGCCGATGGATTTGCTCGGCGCCGCGCTGGGGCGACTGCGCGCGCCGGCGCCGGCGGCCAGCGACGACGCCGCGCGCTGAGTAGCGGGGCAGTCGCTCAATCCTTGTAGTGGCCCTTGCCGTGGCCCTTTCCGTGGCCCTTTGAATGCCCGTGCCCGTGCTTGTACTTGACTGGTTTGGCGTGATAGTGATCGCGGTACCAGCTCTCCTGCACGAAGTACACCGGCCGGTTGCAGGCGCCATAGACCGAGCAGTGATGGCGCCAGTCGCGCGCCTGTGCCGGCGGCACGTGCAGGTAGATCGGGGTTTGATAGGTCGACACCGGTGAAGGCAGGATCACCACCGGCCTCGGATACACCAGCACCGGCGCCATCTGCACGGTGCCGATGTCGACGCGGCCGTACAGGCCCGGCTGGTTGATCCCGATCGACACGCCGACCTGGGTCGCCGCCGTGGCACACAGCGAGGCTGCGCTGAGCGCGAGAGCAAGACAGAGCTGCTTCATGGGGTGTCCTTCTTTTCGTTGACGACACCACCGTAACGCGGCGGGCGGCACTCTCGCCGACCCGCGGGGTGCGCGCGTGTGAGCGCATGTAACGTTCTTCACGTCGCACACGGCAACGGCCTGGCGCGGCTTCAAACAACTTTACGTTGCGACACACGCCGCCCCGCCTCGGTCTGGCCGGCCGAGGCCGCAGGGGCTCACTTCCAGGCGAACGCCGGCTGCTCGAAATGGGCCACCCGGGTGGTGCGGCCGTGCAGGCACAGCTCGCGGAACTGGTACAGCACGGCGGCAGTCGGCGCGGCGATCCAGGTGTCGCCCACCGGCACGCGCAACACCGGACGCTCGCTGGTGTCCACCAAGTCGAGCCACGGCGCATCGGCGCGGCCGAACTCGACGATCGGGATGCGGTGGATGCTGTGCACCTCGGCCGGGTTGGCGACCAGCTCGCGCGCCTCGCTGCCCCACACCACCACCGGTGTGATCGCAAAGCCCGAGCGGGTGACGAAATCGTCGAGCCGGCCGAGCACGCTCGATTCGTCGAGCACCAGCTGCACCTCCTCGGCCAGCTCGCGCAGCGCCGCCTGCTCCGGTGTTTCGTCGCCACGATGCGACCGCCCGGCAACGACCACTGGCCAGCGTGGTTGCGCAGCGCGAGCGATCGTTTGGTCAGGATCAGCGCAGCACGGGTGCTCCACTCGGTGTGCATCTGGCAGCCCGCCCAGGCCCGCGCCGGGCCCTTCGCTGGCACACCACCAGCGCCACCGCCGCGGCCCGCTGCACCGGCTGCGGCGCGGCCTGCACCACGAACTCGGCGAGGCGCTGCCTCAGCAGCTCACGCAGGTCGCTGTCGTGCTGCATGCACCGCGTACGGAGAATGGCTCACCAGCTGTTGCGCAGCTCGCGCAGCTTGAGGAACACCGTGCGCGGATCGGGGTTGTCGGGCAGGTCGGGAAACGCCTCGCGCAGCCGCGCGATCACGCGTCGGGCTCGTCAGCCGGAAGAACGTGTTGACCTCGCGCTCGACGGCGAGCGTCGAGACGTACGCGTTGGCCGGGTCCTGGCCCTGCCAACCGTTCGAGCATCGCCTGCGCCGCGGCGTTGTCCGGCTCGCGGTCGAGCGTGAAGCGCAGGTTGTTCTCGATGTAGTCGTGGCCCGGATAGATCAGCGTGTTGTCCGGCAGCTTCGCGAGCTGCTCGGCGAACGTCTTGTAGAGCTCGCGCCGGGTGACCGCCGTTGTGGCAGTTGCCGGCGCCGGCGTTGAACAGCGTGTCGCCGCAGAAGAGCGCCGGCTGGTCGGTATGCGAGCAGCAGGCAGACGTGGCACATCGTGTGGCCCGGCGTATCCAGCACTTCGAGCTCGACGCGTCTTGCCGACCTTGATGACGTCGCCGGCGCTCAAGCCCGCGCGACATGTCGGCGATCTTGTCCTTGGCGTCGCCTGTGCGCGAGGATCTTCGCGCCGGTCTTCTGCGACCACCGCCGCGTTGCCGCCGGTGTGGTCGCGATGCTCGTGCGTATTCAGGATCTGCGTGATCTTCCAGCCCGCGTCCTTCGCCGGCGCGCAGGCACTTCTCGTGATCGAGCGGATCGATCGCGAGCGCCTCGCCGGTCTCGGGGCAGGCGATCAGGTAGTTGAAGTTGCGATAGTCGTTGCCGGTCCAGATGCGTTCGACGATCATGGTCGGTCCTCCAAGAGCGGGCTGCGTGACGGGGCATTGTAGGAAGCGGGTACGCCGGGCACCCGCAGGCAGTGCCCGCTCGGCAAACAGGGTGGCCTGGCGCAGCGCGGTTGTTCGGCGCTTTCCACGCTGCAATACTGGCGCCCGGTGCTGCAGGACATCGCGACCCACGGCACCCGGCACTCGCCGCTCACATCCGCCCACCACTTCAGGAGCGCACATGTCTCGATCGAATCCAGGGCTTCCGGCTGGCATTGATGGGCGACAGCGCCGAGCATGACATCCACGGACATCAACCTCGACGCCTGGGTCGGGCGCAGCCAGACGCTGCACGACAGCGCGCAGGCCACGCCCGCACTGGCGCTGGCAGCCACGCTTGACCATGCGCCGCAGCCGTGGCCGGCGGGCCGCGAGCTGCCGCCGCTGTGGCACTGGCTGTACTTCCTGCCGCTGCACCGGCAGTCGCAGATCGATGTCGATGGGCATCCGCAGCGCGGCGGGTTCATGCCGCCGGTGCCGTTGCCGCGGCGCATGTGGGCCGGCAGCCAGTTCCGCTTCGATGCCCCGCTGCACATCGGCGATGCACTGCGCCGTGTCTCGACCATCGAATCGATCAGCGACAAGACCGGTCGCAGCGGCCGGCTGGTGTTCGTCAAGGTGCGGCACGAGGTGTTCGGCAACGACAGTACCGTGCCAGCCATCACCGAAGAACAGGACATCGTCTATCGCGACGCGAGCCGGACCCGAACGCACCCCCGCCGCCGACGCAGTCGTCGCCGGCGGACGGCCGTGTGGCAGCAGTACCCTGATGCCCGATCCGGTGCTGCTGTTCCGGTATTCCGCACTGACCTTCAACGGCCACCGCATCCACTACGACCGGCCCTACGTCACCGAGGTCGAAGGCTATCCGGGCCTGGTGATGAACGGCCCGCTGATCGCCACCTTGCTGCTCGATGCGCTGCAGCAGGAAGTGCCGGAAGCGCGCGTGCGCAGCTTTGCCTTCAAGGCGCTGCGGCCGTCGTTCGACGGCCAGCCGCTGCGGCTGTGCGGCACGCCTGCCGCCGACGGCCGCTCGCTGCATCTGTGGGCCGGTGACGCGCACGGCGCGCTGGCGATGGATGCCCACGTCACCTTCGATTGAGCCCCCATGCAACCGCTGCAAGGCATCACCGTCGTCGCGCTCGAGCATGCCGATCGCCGCGCCCTTCGCCACCCGCCAGCTGGCCGATCTGGGCGCGCGCGTGATCAAGATCGAGCGCCCCGGTGTCGGCGATTTCGCGCGCGGCTACGACCAGCGCGTGCGCGGGCTGTCGTCCCATTTCGTGTGGACCAACCGCTCCAAGGAAAGCCTCACGCTCGACCTGAAGCAGCCGGCTGCGGCGGCGCTGCTGAAAAGGCTGGTGATCGAAAAGGCCGACGTGCTGGTGCAGAACCTCGGGCCTGGGGCGGCAGCGCGGCTGGGCCTGTCGCATGCACAGTTGTCGCCGCTGAAGGGCAGCCTCATCGTCTGCGACATCTCCGGCTATGGCGACGATCGCGATCGACCGGGCCCTTACCGCGACAAGAAGGCCTACGACCTGCTGATCCAGAGCGAGGCCGGGCTGGTCTCGGTCACCGGCGCGCAGGAAGCGCCGGCCAAGGCCGGCTTGCCGGTGGCCGACATCGCTGCCGGCATGTACGCCTACAGCAACGTGCTGGCCGCGTTGATGCAGCGCGCGCAGGACGGCCAGGGGCGGCGCATCGACGTGTCGATGCTCGAGGCGCTGGGCGAGTGGATGGGGTTTCCGATGTACTACGCGTTCGACGGTGCCGACGGCCCGCCGCGCAGCGGCGCCGCGCACCCGACCATTTCGCCCTACGGCCCGTACCCGGTGGGGGACGGCGGCAGCGTGATGCTGGGCGCGCAGAACGAGCGCGAATGGCGGCGCTTTTGCGAACAGGTGTTGCAGCAGCCGGCCCTGGCCGATGACCCGCGCTTTGCCGACAACGGCCTGCGCAACCAGCAGCGCGAGGTGCTGCACGGGCTCATCGCCGAGGCTTTTGCACCGCTGCGCACCGACGAGGTGGTGCGCAGGCTCGACGCGGCGCAGATCGCCAATGCGCAGGTCAACGACATGCAGGGCCTGTGGGCGCATGCCCAGCTGCGCGCACGCGATCGCTGGACCGAGGTCGATTCGCCGGCCGGCGCCTTGCCCGCGCTGTGGCCGCCGGGGCAGCGCGCCGGCGATGCGTGCATGCAGGCGGTGCCGCGGGTCGGCGAGCACACCGATTCGATCCTGTCCGAACTCGGGCTGTCGGGCGACGAGATCGCCACGCTTCGCGCCGCCAGCGCGATCTGAGGCCCCGCCGCCAGCGCGATCTGAGGCCCCGCCGCCGGCGCGATCTGAGGCCCCGCCGCCGGCGCGATCTGAGGCCCGCGCCGCCGCGCGATCTGAGGCCGGCGCCTACCAGGCCGCGCCGAAGCGCTGGCGCAGCACCTCGATCTGCGCCGCGTCCAGTGGCGCCGGCGCCGGCGTGCACAGCAGCCACAGGCGTGCCGTCTGTTCCAGTTCCTCGAGCACCGCGCTCGCCTCGGCGGGGCTGCGGTGCCACACGATCGGGCCCAGCCGATCGAGCATCACCGCGCGGATCGGCGTGCCGCGCGCAGCCATCGCCGCGACGCGCTGCGCGACCCGTTCGCCCACCGCGGCATCGCCCGGTGCGTGGTAGGGGATCAGCGGCACGTGGCCGACCTTCATCACGAAGTACGGCGTGATCGGCGGCACGATGTCGTCGTCGTGCCACACGCCCTGCAGGCTCAACGCCACCAGGTGCGTGCTGTGCGTGTGGATCACGCAACGCGCATCGGGCGCCGCGGCGTAGATGCGCCGGTGCAGCGCCAGCGTCTTGCTGGCGCGTGCGCCGCCGCTCTGCTGGCCATGGCCATCGATGCGCGCCAGGTCGCCGGCATCGAGCGTGCCCAGGCAGGCATCGGTGGGCGTGATCAGGAAGCCGTCGTCCAGGCGCACGCTGATGTTGCCGGCGCTGGCGTGCACGTACCCGCGCTCGTACAGCGAGCGGCCGACACGGCAGATCTCGTCGCGCAGCGCGCTGCTGTCGCCAAGCGGGCCGGTCGCTCACAGCAGCTCGAAGGCGCGCGTGAAGAAATCGCGCCGCCGAAGTTGCCCGACTTCAGCGCCAGGTGCAGCCGCCCGCGCGCTGCGGCGTGGCGGCGTGGCACCAGGGCACGCCGGGGTCGATCTGCGGGCCGATGCGCAGCTGCGAGATGCCCAGCGACTTGACGCAGGCGCCTGACGTCTCGCCGCCGGCGACGATCAACTGGCCGACGCCGGCGCGCACCAGGCCGCTGGCGATGCGCGCGAGCGTGTCTTCAACCAGCGCGCCGGCGCGCTCGGCACCGAGTTGCTGCTGCACCGCCCGCACCGCATCGGCCGATGCGGTGGCATGCACCAGCAGCGCGCCCTGTGGCAATCGCGGGGCGGCCCAGGCCAATGCGTCCGCGGCCAGATCACGGCCCGCCGCGAGCTGCAGCGGGTCGATCGCGAAGGCCGCGCCGCCAGCCGCGATGAACGCCGCCACCTGCGCGTTGGTGGCCGCCGAACAGCTGCCCGAGACGATGGCCCGCGTGCCGCCGGCCGCGGGCAGTCGTGCCGCCTGCGCATCGGCGTGCAGGCCGTGCAGCGCCGGGATGCCGATCGCCAGCCCCGAGCCGGCGACCACCAACGGCAGCTGCGCCGAGGCCGTCGCCAAGGTGCGCAGGTCGTCATCGTCGAGCGCATCGACGATCGCCATCGAGATGCCGGCAGCGCGCAGTTCGGCGATGCGCCGGCCGATCGCCTCGGCACCCGCGCCGACGCTGCGGTAGTCGATCAGGCCGACCTGGCGGCCGCGCCGGCCATCGAGCTGCGCCTGCATCACGCGCACCAGGCTGGCGTCGGTCATCGGTGTCAGCGGATGGTGGCGCATCGAGCTGTCGGACAGCAGCATGTCGCCGACGAACAGGTGGCCCTTGACGACGGTGCGGCCGTTCTCGGGAAAGGCCGGCGTGATGACCACGAAGTCGGCGCCCAGCTCGTCCATCAGCGCTTCGGTGACCGGGCCGATGTTGCCCTGCGGCGTCGAATCGAAGGTCGAGCAGACCTTGAAGTAGATCTGTTCGGCACCCGCGGCGCGCAGCCAGCGAGCCGCGGCCAGCGATTCGGCGCACGCCTCGGCGACCGGTGCGGTGCGCGACTTCAACGCCACCACCAGCGCATCGGCGTCGGGCGCGTCGTCGCCGGCTGCGGGCACGCCGATCAACTGCACCGTGCGCATGCCGGCGCGCACCAGGTTGTTGGCCAGGTCGGTGCCGCCGGTGAAGTCGTCGGCGATGCAGCCGAGCTTCACGGCGCCACCCGGCTGCGGCAGCCGCGCTCGGTCTCGCGCACGGCGCGTGCGTGGTCGACGCTGGCCGCAGCGGAGGTTTCGGCAAACGTGCGGCTGGTGCGGAACTCGACGATGAGGGCTTGGGTCATGGGCAACGCCCGGCTGGGCACGGGGCGGATGGCGATGCGGCGCAGTGTGCCATCTTGTCTCGGCCATACTTGCGTCCGAGCGGGGTCCGGTAGGCCCCGCGGGTTGCTTTGTGTCGATGGCCACGATCCTCATCCTCAACGGTCCGAACCTGAACCTGCTCGGCCGCCGCGAGCCGGCGGTGTACGGCGCAGCCACGCTCGACGACGTGCGCGTGCTGTGCGAAGCCACTGCCGCGCGACTGGGTCATGGGGTGGACTTTCGCCAGAGCAACCACGAAGGTGTGCTCATCGACTGGCTGCACGAGGCTGGCGCAGCGCAGCGTGATGGCAGCCTGCTGGGCGTGGTCTTCAACGCCGGCGCGTTCACGCACACCAGCGTGGCGCTGCACGATGCCATCAAGGGCACCGGCGTGCCGGTGATCGAGGTGCACATCAGCAACGTTCATGCGCGTGAGCCCTTCCGCCACCATTCGTACCTGTCGCCGGTGGTGCAGGGCATCGTCGTCGGCTTCGGCATCGACGGTTATGCATTGGCCATCGAAGGCCTGGCACGGCGCGCCAGCGGCTGAGCTTCGGACGGCTCGCCAGCGACCATCTTGCAAACAGCATCAAGGAGACCTTTGTCATGAGCACCCCGCACAACCGCATCGCACTGATCACCGGCGCAGGCACCGGCATCGGCAAGGCCTGCGCCGTGGCCTTGCTGCAGGACGGCTGGCGCGTCGTCCTCACCGGCCGCCGCCAGGAGTTGCTCGAGGCCGCCATCGCCTCGGCCGGCGATCCCTTCGGCGACATCGCGCAGCGGGCGGTGGGCGTCAGCGCCGACATGACGCAGCCTGATTCGGTGGACGCGCTGTTCGACACGCTCGTCAAGCGGTTCGGCCGCCTCGACGTGCTGTTCAACAACGCCGGCATGGGCGCGCCGCCGGTGCCGCTCGAAGACCTGACCTTCGAGCAGTGGCGCGAGGTCGTCGACATCAACCTGACCGGCGCGTTCCTGTGCACGCAGCACGCGATTCGCATCATGAAGGCGCAGACGCCGAAGGGCGGGCGCATCATCAACAACGGCTCGATCTCGGCGCACGCGCCGCGGCCCAATTCGGCGCCCTACACCGCCACCAAGCACGCCATCACCGGCCTGACCAAGTCGCACCGCGCTCGACGGCCGCAAGTACGACATCGCCTGCGGCCAGATCGACATCGGCAACGCCGCTCACCGACATGACCGCGCGCATGACGCACGGCGTGCCGCAGGCGAACGGCGCATCGAGGTCGAGCCGCGATGGACGTGCAGCACGTCGGCGAAGTCGGTCGCTGCACATGGCGAACCTGCCGCTCGACGCGAACGTGCTGTTCATGACCGTCATGGCGACGAAGATGCCGTTCGTCGGCCGCGGCTGAAGCGGTGCTGCTAGGATCACCGATCGACTTTCAACAGGAGCCACCGATGAGCGAGCTGAGCGCCGAACACAAGGAAAAACTGATGGCTGATCTGCGCACTGTCATCTCGGATGCCGAAGAGGTGCTGCGTGTCACCGCCGACCAGGCCAATGAAGGCGCCGCTGAATTGCGCTCGCGCATGCATGCGCGGCTGAGCCAGGCGCGCGACAGCCTGTCGCACATGCAGGCTTCAGCGGTGGCGCGCGCACGCGCTGCCGGCGCGGCCACCGATGACTATGTGCACGATCATCCGTGGAAAGCAGTGGCGGCTGCCGCCGGTTTCGGTCTCATCATCGGCATGCTGTTGAGCCGGCGCTGACATCGGCGCCCCGCCGGACATGCGCGCGACGCGTACCGGTTTGTTCGAGTCGCTGCGCCAGCTGTCGCTGACGGCGCTCGAACTGGCCAGCGTTCGTCTCGAACTGCTGGTCGTCGATCTCGAGATCCAGAAGCGGCACCTCGCCGACGTGTTGCTGCGCATGCTGCTGGGTGCGTTGCTGCTCGGTCTGGGCATGACCCTGCTGGTCGGTTTTGTGCTGCTGCTGCTGTGGGACCAACACCGGCTGGTGGCCATCGGCGGGCTGGCCGCGGCCACGCTGGCCGCCGGTGTGTGGCTGTTGCTGGCGGCGCGCCGCCAGCTGCACCAGGGTGCGCCGGTGCTGGCCACCAGCAGCGCCGAGCTGCGGCGTGACCGCGCCGCGCTCGGCCCGCCTCACGATGAACACGCCGAGCTCTGAAAGCCTCGAGTATCGCCTGGCGCGGTTGACGCAGCGCAGCCAGCGCTTGCGCGCAGACGTGGCCGCCCAAGCGCAGGTGCTGCGCCAGCCGCTGGGCTACGTCGACAAGGCGCGCGACGCGATCGATTGGTTGCTGATGAATCCGCAGTGGCCGCTGGGTGCGGTGACCTTGCTGGCCCTGCTGCGCCCGCGCCGGGTGCTGCGCTGGGCGGGTACCGCGTGGTGGGGGTGGGGGCTCTTTCAGCGCGCGCGCAGGACGCTGGCGCGCATGTAGACGCGCTTCGTCGCTAGGCGGGCGGCAAGTCCGCCAGCCAGGCCTGTACTTCGTCGAGCAGCACCCCGATCGCCTGCGCAGCGGCCTGCGCGAAACCGGCCGCATTTCGTGTCGATGCGGCTTGCGAACGGCTGAACTGCCGACGCGCAATCAGGCTGCGTTGTGCCCAGTCCAGCAAATCGACCGAGAAGGCCACATGCGCCTGTGCCGGTTGCGCGGCGTCGTCCAGATACAGCTCGTCCAGGCGCAAGGTCAGCAGCAGCGCACCGCGCACGCCCGAGGTGCTTTGCAGCACGCTGCGGTACAGGCCGGAACGCCGCCAGCCGCTGCTCGGTCAGCGCCAGCAGGCTGCGCGCCGGCGCCTGGGTCCAGCGCCCGTACTGGAAGTACGACAGGCTGTTGCCGTCACGGCTGAAGACCATGCGATCGGTGCCGTACAGCGTCGGCGCGTCGCCCGCGGACAGCAACAACACCTTGTCGAACAGCGGCGTCGCGCGCGGCGCCACCGCGCTGCTGCCGGCGTCGCGCAGCGTGTGGTAGTCGACGACCGGTGCCGGGTTCAGGCCACAGGCAACCAGCCCGCCCCACAACGGGCTGCCGACAGCCAGCGCGAGCACGGTGCGTCGGGCGGGGTACGTCGCGGGTCGGCGTGAGCCCGGCACTGCGCAGGCCGGCACTGCGGGAGCCGGCAAACGGCGCACCGGCCGCCTCACGGCAACGCCTCGCCGGGACCCAGCTGCGCTTTGTCGGCACCCAGCAACGCGGCGCGCGGATCCTGCAGGCGATCGAGCGTGCGCGAGACGATCTGCGCGCTGTTGCGCAGCTCGGTGGCGGTGGCGCGCAGCTCGAGCGCACCGCTGTCGAGCGCGTTGTCGGCATTGGCCAGCATCGCGGTGCTGGCCTGTTCGAGGCGCTTGACGGCGTTCGTCAGATCAGTCTGCAGTGCACGCGTGTCCTGCGTGAAGGTGCGCAATGTCGCCTGCACCTCGCGCAGCGTGACGCCGCCTTCCTGCGCCACCGGCTTCAGCTCATTGACCAGGCCCTGCGTCGCGCGGGCGATGTCGCCGGCGGCGCGCTGAAACGCCAGCCCGCTGTCGTCGACCACGCGCATCGTGCGATCGAGCTGCTGCACACGCTTGTCGAGATCTCTTGCCAGGTCACGCGTGCTGGTCAGCAACTCGGTCACCATCTGCTGGTTCGGTGGCGCCAACAGCTTGTTGACGCCGACCAGCGCGGTGCTGGCCTCGGCCGCGAGCTGGTTCACCGAATCGGTGATCTGGTCGAAGTTGGACGCGCCTTCGGCAATCACCGGATAGGGTTCACCGGGCGGTGCGGCGACCAGATCGGGACTGGGCGTGTTCGGCGTGGCCAGGTTGATGCGCGCGATGCCGGTCAGCACGTTGCGCGAGACCGATGCCTTGGTGTTCTGGTGCACCGGCGTGTCGCGGCCGACGCGCACCACGACGTTGACCCGGTTGGCATCGGCGCCGAGTGAATAGCTTTCGACGCGGCCGACGGTGATGCCGCGCATGTTGACGTTGCCCCCCACCTGCAGCCCGTCCAGCGACTGGTGCCTGAAAACCACCGAAAAATAGCGGAAATCGGAACTGCGGCCGCTGCTGCTCAACCACAGGAAGGTGGCGATGGCGGCGCCGATCAGGGCCAGCACCACCGCACCGATGACTGTGTAGCGTGCTTCAGGCTCCATCGTGTGCGGGTTGTGTCGTTGATGCGACCGGCGTGGCGGTGTGCGCTGCGGCGCCGGCAGGGCGCGTGTGCGCGCCATTGCGGCTCTGGCGCGACGAGAAATACGATTGTATCCACGGGTCATCGAAGGCCATCACCTCGTCGACCGTGCCGTCGGCCAGCACCTTGCCGTTGCCGAGCACCACCACCCGCCCGGCGATCGACAGCAGCGTGTCCAGGTCATGGGTCACCAGCAGCACGGTCAGCCCCAGGTCGCGGTTCAGGAACGCGATCAGCTGGTCGAATGCGCGCGCGGTGATCGGGTCGAGCCCGGAGGTGGGCTCGTCGAGAAACAGCACCTCGGGCTCGAGCGCCAGTGCGCGCGCCAACGCGGCGCGCTTTTTCATGCCGCCGGACAGCTGCGCCGGCATCTTCGGGCCGACATCGGCGCTCAGTCCCGCCAACGCCAGGCGCAGGTTGACCAACCGTGGCAGCAACTCGGCCGGCGTGTTCGTGTGTTCGATCAGCGGCGTGGCCACGTTGGCGGCCACGCTCAGCGACGAGAACAGCGCGCCTTCCTGGAACATCATGCCGAAGCGCTTGCGGGTGGCCGCGAGGGCTTCTTCCTCAGAGCCCCACATGTCGGTGCCGAGCACGTGCACGCTGCCCTGGCTGGGCCGGTGCAGACCGAGGATCTCGCGCAGCAGCACCGATTTGCCGGTGCCGCTGCCGCCGATCAGCGCCACCAGTTCGCCGCGCCGGATCTGCAGATCGAGCTGCTCGTGCACCATCTGCTGGCCGAAGCGGGTGCTCAGGCCCGCGACGTCGATGACGACGTCGCGCGCGGCGTCGGCGGCCCGGTCGCGGCCGCAGCCGTCGCCGGGCACGTTCACAGACTGACCGCCTGCAGCACGACCGCGAACAGCGCGTCGATCAGGATCACCGCGACGATGCCCTGCACCACCGTCGAGGTCGTGTTGACGCCGATCGAGCGTGTATCGCGGCTCACCGACAGCCCCATGCGGCAACCGATGACCGCGATGAACAGCGCGAACACCGGTGCCTTGGCCAGGCCGATCAGGTAGTGGCGCGGCTTGAGTGCCACATGCAGCCGGTCGAGAAACGCCTGCGGTGAGATGTCGAGCGTGCCGGCGGCCATCAGCATCGAGCCGGCCAGGCCGGCGACGTCGCCGACGAAGACCAGCAGCGGCAGCGTGAGCACCAGCGCCAGCACGCGCGGCAGCACCAGCACCTGCATGGCATCGAGGCCGAGCGTGCGGATGGCGTCGATCTCCTCGGTCAGCTTCATCGTGCCCAGCTGCGCAGTGAAGGCCGCGCCGGAACGGCCGGCCAGGATGGTGGCCACGATCAGCGGCGAGAACTCGCGCGTGATGCCGAGCGCGACGCCATCGACGACGAAGATGTTGGCGCCGTATTTTTCGGCCTGCAGCCCGAGCATGTAGGCCATCACCACGCCGATCAGGAAGGTCACCAGTATCACCACCGGGATCGAGCGCACGCCCACCTGGCCGAGCTGAGCAAAGGTCTCCTTCAGGCGCAGCGTGCGCGGGTGCAACAGCGTGTGCGCGGCGCTGGCCAGCGTGCGGCCCAGGAACTCGACATGGCCGCCGAGCACGCCGCCGAGCCGGCTGACGGCCCGGCCCAGCTGCGCCAGCGCGCCGGGCGCGGATGGCAGCGCGTCGACGCGGGTGTCGTCGAGGCGCTCGCGCACCGCCTCGACGATGCGGCGGTGGCTGGCATCGAAGCCGCGCAATTCGAGCTGCGCGACATCGCGGCCGGCATCCTGAAGCGCGGCCAGCACCAGCAGCGCGCCGGCGGTGTCGATGTGCTCCAGCGCCCGGCCATCGACCACCAGCACCGGCGCATCCTTGCCCGCGTGCGGCGCGAGCTGGCCCACGCTGGCGGCAAGCGCACCGGCCAGCGCCTGCAGGGCCGCCAGGCGCCAGGCACCGGCCAGATGCACCACGGCCGCGCCCTGCTCGGTTTCGATCCAGCAGGAAGACGGCGCGGTGGGCATCGGGAAAGGCTATCACGCGCGCCTTGCCACGCCGCTGTGGCGCCCGGCGCGCACCGCCTTGGGGCGGACATAATTCGGCCTCGTCGAAGGCCCCAACATGAATCAAAACCCAGCCGAACTGCTGGCGCTGTACCCGGCGCCTGGCGAGCGGGCAGTGAAGAAGCAGCTCGATGCGCTGGACCGCCATTGCCTGCGCTTCATCGCGTTGTCGCCGTTCGTGGTCATCGCCAGCGGCAGCCGCGATGGCCGCATGGATGCGTCGCCGCGCGGCGGTGCGGCCGGCTTCGTCAAGGCCACCGGCCCGCGCACGCTGCTGATTCCCGATGCCTCGGGCAACAACCGGCTCGATTCGCTGCGCAACATTGCCGACAATGCGCACATCGGCTTGCTGTTCATGCTGCCGGGCGTCGAAGAAACGCTGCGCGTCAACGGCGCTGCCCGGCTCAGCCGCGAGCCGCAGCACCTGCAGCACTTCGCCGACGAGAGGAAGCCGCCGCGGCTGGTCATCGAGGTGACGGTGCAGGAGGCCTACCTGCACTGCGCCAAGGCCTTCATGCGCTCGCGCCTGTGGGAGCCCGAGCGGCAGCTCGATCGCACTGTGCTGCCGAGCATGGGGCAGATGATCAACGACCAGACCGGCAACGACGCGGTGGCCGAGGACCAGGCGCAGATGCGCGCGCGCTATGCGGCCGACCTGTAGCGTGGCGCCGGCCGGCTGCCTGAGTCATGAGCCCGGCGGGCTGCTGCCAGGCAAATGCCGCCCGCTGACCCCCACGCGGCCGGCCGAAGGGGCTCGCACCGCCGTGCGCAGCACGAAGGTACCGGGGTGAGCACCGCCGCTGCCGCCGCGCCGCAGGAATCGCCGTACGCCTGGTTCCGGCTTGGCGTGTCGCTGCTGCTGATGACCATCGGCGGCTCGGGCATGTACGCGGTGACGGTGGTGCTGCCGCGCATCCAGGCCGATTTCGGCGTCGACCGCGGCGACGCTTCGCTGCCCTACACGCTGACCATGATCGGCTTCGGCATCGGCGGCATCCTGATGGGCCGGCTGGCCGACCGCTTCGGCGTGATGGTGCCGGTGATGCTCGGCGGCCTCGGCCTGGGCGCCGGCTTCATCGGCGCCGGCTCGGCCGGCAACCTCTGGCAGTTCTGCCTGGCGCAGGGCGCTGTTGATGGGCCTGCTCGGCACCTCCGCCACCTTCGCGCCGCTGGTGGCCGACACCTCGCAGTGGTTCGACCGCCGGCGCGGCATCGCGCTGGCCATCTGCATGAGCGGCAACTACATGGCCGGCGCGGTCTGGCCGCCGGTGATGCAGCACTTCATCGACAGCGTCGGCTGGCGCCAGCACCTACGTCGGCATCGGCGTCTTCTGCCTGCTGACGATGCTGCCGCTGGCGCTGGTCTGCGCCGCCCGCCGCCGGCTGCGGCAGCGCCGGTGGCCGCCGGCCTGCCGGCGCACCGCGCGCCGCGTCGGCGCGGCCGCTGGGCATGTCGCCCGGCCGCGCTGCAGCTGCTGCTGTGCGTGGCCGGCGTGTCGTGCTGCGTGGCGATGTCGATGCCGCAGGTGCACATCGTCGCCTACTGCGGCGACCTCGGTTTCGGCGCGGCGCGCGGCGCGCGAGATGCTGTCGCTGATGCTCGGCATGGGCGTCGTCAGCCGGCTGGTGTCGGGCTGGATCTCCGACCGCATCGGCGGCCTGCGCACGCTGCTGCTCGGCTCGCTGCTGCAGGGCGTGGCGCTGCTGCTGTTCCTGCCGTTCGACGGCCTGGTGTCGCTGTACCTCGTGTCGGCGATGTTCGGCCTGTTCCAGGGCGGCATCGTGCCCGGCTACGCGCTGATCGTGCGCGAGTACTTCCCGCCGCAGGAAGCCGGCGCGCGCGTCGGCACGGTGCTGATGGCCACGCTGTTCGGCATGGCGCTGGGCGGCTGGATGTCCGGCGCGGTGTTCGACCTCACCGGCTCCTACCGCGCCGCCTTCCTCAACGGCATCGCCTGGAACCTGCTCAACCTGGCCATCGTCGTCTTCCTGCTGATGCGTGCGAAGCGGCTGGGGCTGTTCATCGCAGCGCGGCCAACGCCTGCCTGATCGCCGCCACCTGGGTGGCGATCGGCGCCGGCAGCGGGGTCGATCCGGCCAGCACGCGCCGGATGTAGTGCGCCGTCGAGTCGGCGTCGTGCTCGCGCGGCAGCTCGGGCAGCACCGCCAGCGCGCCGCCCTGGCCGTCGTGTCCCAGCTCGTCGTGCGCCGCGCCGGCGACGAACACCTGCAGCCTGGGCAGGCGCCGTGCATCGGCCACCGCTTCACCCTCGGTGCCCCGCAGCAGCATCGCGTCGGCACGCTCGTGCGCGAAAAACTCGGCCAGCAGCGTGGCGTACTCCGGGTGTGTGTAGCTCACCAGCCGCAGCGCGCGCGGCAGCGGCGCCAGGATCTTGGCCAGCGTATGCCCCGAGTTGCGCAACCCGACCACGCGGCGCACATCCAGCAGCCGCGACAGCGGCGGGCACAGCGTGTCGATCGGCATGAAGGCCGCTTCGCCGCGCATCCAGGCGGCCTGCACTTGCGCGCCATCGGTGCAGGCGGGGATGCCCGAGCGCGGCCAGGATCTGCGCACTGGCCACGCGGCCGGCATCGAGCAACGGGCCGTGCATCAGCACCTCGATGCCTTCGCGTGCGAGCAGCAGCGCCAGCAGCGGTGCCAGGTTGGGCAGCTTGCGTGCACCGTTGTAGGTCGGCAGCAGCACCCGCGGCCGCGTCGTGGCCGGCGCGCCGGGCAAGGCGATGCAGCGTTCGTGCACCGCGCGCAGGAAGCCGCTCAGCTCGGCCACCGATTCACCCTTGATGCGCATCGCCAGCGCGAAGGCACCGATCTCCAGATCGCTCAGTTCGCCGTCGAGCAGGCGGCTCATCAGGTCATGGGCCTGCGTCGAATCGAGCGAACGGGCGCCTTCCTTGCCGCGGCCGATGACGCGGATGTAGGGCGCGATCGAGCGGGTCGGGGCGGACCGGGCATCTGCCGACGCGGGTCTTTCACTGTGCTGCGACATGTCGGCTTCCTTCGGCGGCGCTGGTGCGGGTTTGTACCGTACCGTACCGCAGCGCGCCGCGGTCGATCCACTCGCAGCGAGCTGGCGTTGCAGCACCCGGATGATCCATGCATGCTGTGCACGTCACAGCCCATCTTCACAGCCACTCGATACTGGATAAAATGCCAGCCCGGGGATCGACCCGGCGCCAGTTTGAGGCCGCATCCGACATGAGCACCCGCACCGAAATCCCCTCGCAGCCCAGCCGTGCCAGCCTGCCCGAGCAGCCGATCAGCCAGGACGTGCTGCTCGAAAAATACGCCAAGGGCGGCGAACGCACTGTCGACGAGGTGCGCGCGCGCGTCGCCCGCGCCCTGGCGGCGGTCGAACCGCCGGCGCAGCGCGGCGCATGGGAGCAGCGCTTCCTCGATGCGCAGCGGCGTGGCTTCGTGCCCGCCGGCCGCATCAACTCCGCCGCCGGCACCGAGCTGGCGGCCACGCTGATCAACTGCTTCGTGCAGCCGGTGGGCGACTCGATCGCCACCGACGGAAGACGGCGTGCCGGGCATCTACACCGCGCTGCGCCGAGGCCGCCGAGACGATGCGCCGCGGCGGCGGCGTCGGCTACGACTTCTCGCGCATCCGCCCGCGCGGCGCGCTAGGTCGGCAGCACCGCAGAGCAGCGCCTCCGGGCCGATCAGCTACATGCGCGTGTTCGACCGCTCGTGCGAGACGGTCGAATCGGCCGGCAGCCGGCGCGGCGCGCAGATGGGCGTGCTGCGCTGCGACCACCCCGACATCGAGGAGTTCATCCACGCCAAGGACGAAGGCGACCTGCAGCAACTTCAACATCTCGGTCGGCGTCACCGATGCGTTCATGCAGGCGGTCGCAGACGGCGGCGAGGTCGAACTGGTGCACCGCGCCGCAGCCGGGCGCGGCGCAGAAGGCGCCAGGCGCGCTACCAGCGCGCCGACGGCCTGTGGGTCTACCGCACGGCGCGCGCGCGCGCGCTGTGGGAACAGATCATGCGCAGCACCTACGACCATGCCGAGCCGGGCGTGCTGTTCCTCGACCGCATCAACCAGGACAACAACCTCGGCTACTGCGAGACCGATCAGCGCGACCAACCCGTGCGGCGAGCAGCCGCTGCCGCCCTACGGCTGCTGCTGCCTGGGCTCGCATCGACCTGACGCGCTTCGTGACGCCGCGCCTTCGAGCGCCGATGCCGGCTTCGACGGGGCCGGCTTCGCGCGACGGTGGCGGCGGTGGCGACGCGCATGCTCGACAACGTGCTCGACGCCACGCGTGTGGCCGCTGCCGCAGCAGCGCGACGAAGCGATGCGCCAAGCGCCGCATCGGCCTGGGCTTCACCGGCCTGGGCGACGCGCTGGTGATGCTGAACCTGCGCTACGACAGCGACCAGGCGCGCGCCATGGCGCGCGCACATCGCCGAGGCTGCTGCGCGACGCGGCCTACGGTGCCTCGGTCGACCTGGCCGCGCGAGCGCGGGGCCTTCCCGCTGTTCAATGCCGACCTGTTCCTCAGCGCCGGCACCTTCGCCTCGCGCCTGCCGGCAGGCGCTGAAGGAGCGCATCCGCGCAGCACGGCCTGCGCAACTCGCACCTGCTGTCGATCGCGCCCACCGGCACCATCAGCCTGGCCTTCGCCGACAACGCCAGCAACGGCATCGAGCCGCCGTTCAGCTGGCGCTACACGCGCAAGAAGCGCGATGGCGACGGCAGCTTCAAGGAGTACGACGTCGAAGACCACGCCTGGCGCCTGTACCGCCACCTGCGCGGCGCCGACGCGCCGCTGGCCCGAGCCTTCGTCTCGGCGCTGGAGATGTCGGCGCAGGCGCATGCGGCGATGGTCGCGGCGGTCGCGCCGTTCATCGACACCTCGATCTGCAAGACCGTCAACGTGCCGGCCGACTACCCGTATGCCGACTTCGAGGACCTGTACCTGCAGGCCTGGCGCGCCGGCCTGAAGGGCCTGGCCACCTACCGGCCGAACGCGGTGCTCGGCTCGGTGCTGAGCGTGCCGGCGCCGCCACCGGCCGGTGGAGCCGGCGCCGATGCGCGCCGACGGCGGCCAGTCGGCGCTGCCGGCCAGCCGCCAACCAGCGCATGCAGCTCGACAAGCTGCCGGCGCCGGTGCTGACCTCGCTGCGCTGGCCCGGCCGCCCCGAGCTGGCCGCCGGCAACCCGGCGTGGAGCTTCATGGTGCGCAGCACCCGCACGGCGAGTTCGCGCTGTTCGTCGGCGAACTGCCGGCCGAGGCCGGGCCCGACCTGGGGCTGTTCGCCAAGACGCTGCCGTTCGAGGTCTGGGCGGTCGGCGCCGAGCAGCCGCGCGGCCTGTCGGCGATGGCCAAGACGCTGTCGATGGACATGCGCGCCAACGATGCGCAGTGGCTGAAGCTCAAGCTCGACGCGCTGGCCACGGTGGCCGAGGAGCGCGCCTTCGAGATGCCGTTCCCGCCGCACGGCGAGCCGCGCCTGTTCCCCGGCGTGGTGGCGGCCACCGCGGCGGTGATCCGCTGGCGCTGCGAGCAGCTCGGCGCGCTGCAGGAAGGCGGCCACACGCCGGTGCTCGATGCCATGTTCAGCCGCGACGAGCCGCGCACCACCGCTGCCGGCACGCTGGCCTGGGCGGTGGACGTGCACAACCCGGCCACCGGCGAGCAGTTCACCGTCACGCTGAAGGAAGTGCAGCTGCCGGCCGGACGGCGCCGCGCCGGTGATGCGCCCGTGTGCGCTGGGTTTTTCGGGCAACTACCCGCGCGCGCTCGACGGCCTGGCGCGGCTGCTGTCGCTGGACATGCGCGTCATCGACCCGGCCTGGATCGGCATGAAGCTGCGCAAGCTGCTCAACGTCGGCGAGCCGCTGGGCGACTTCATGGCGCCGGTGCCCGGCGAACGCCGCCAGCAGGTCTGGCCGTCGACGGTGGCCTACGTGGCGCGGCTGGTGATCCACCGCTACGCGATGCTCGGCGTGCTCGACGAGCAGGGCCACGCGCTGCGCGAGATGGGCATCCTGCAAGCGCCGGCCGAGCGCCCGGCGGCCGCGAGCGGGCCCGCGCCGATGGCCGGCAGCGCGTGCCCGGAATGCGGCAATGCCACGGTCATCCACAAGGATGGCTGCGACTTCTGCACCGCCTGCGGCTATGTGGGTGCCTGCGGCTGACGCTGTGCGCGACCGGTTGCCGCCTGCTCAGGCCGCTGCCAGGATGCGGCGCACGTCGGCGCGCAGCTGGGCGACGTCGAAGGGTTTGGTCCAGTATTCGATCGCGCCCGCAGCGTGGGCACGCGCGATGTCTTCCGACATCGCGCCGGCCGACAGCGCGACCACGGTGATGTCGCTGGTGGCGACGTCGCTGCGCAGCGCCTGCATCACCTGCGGCCCGTTCATGTCGGGCAGCTGCATGTCCAGCAGCACCAGGTCGGGCCGCCGCTCGCGCGCCAGCGCCAGGCCCTGGTGCCCGTTGTCGGCCATCAGCAGCTCGATGTCGGCGCAGCCGCGCAGCGTCTCCTGCACCAGCACCTGGTTGACCGGCTCGTCCTCGATGTAGAGCACCAGGCCGCCGCCCTGCAGCCGACCCGGCTGCGTGTTCACCTTGCCGGCCGGCGCCGGCGCCGCCTCGCTGCGCGCCAGGTCGACGGTCACGGTCGAGCCGCGATCGGCTTCGCTGCACAAGGTCAGCGTGCCGCCCATCAGTTCGACCAGCTGCCGCGCCAGCACCAGGCCGATGCCGGTGCCGAGGATGCCGCTGCGCTCGCGGCCCAGCCGGTCGTAGGGCGTGAACAGGTTGCGCTGCTGATCGGGTGTCAGGCCGAGCCCGTCGTCGCTGACCGCGATGCGCACGCGCTCGGCGGTGGCCGTGGCCGTCACCGTCACCCGCCCGCCGGCGCGGTTGTACTTGATGCCGTTGGACAGCAGGTTGGCCAGCACCTGGCGCAGCCGGGTCGGATCGGCGCTGACATGCAGGGCCAATTCGGCGGGCAGCTTCGATTCGACATGCACCTGCGCACGGTCGGCCGCATTGGCGCACGAAGCGATGCTGGCCTCGACCACCTCGTCCAGCGGCACCGGCGCGCAGGCGATGTCGTGGCGGCCTGCCTCGATGCTGGCCACGTCGAGCATGTCGTCGATCAGCGCCAGCAGATGCTGCCCGCCATCGCGCAGCAGCCGCACGTTGCGCTGCTGGCGCGTCGTCAGTGGTTCGCTGCGGTCGTCGAGCAACTGCGCGAAGCCCAGCACCGCGTTCAGCGGCGTGCGCAACTCGTGGCTCATGCGCGCCAGAAATTCGGTCTTGGCTTCGTTGGCCGACTGCGCCACCCGCATCTGCGCGCGCGAGCGTTCCGCTTCCCGTCGCGCCTGATCGCGCCGCGTCAGCGCCACGGCCGCGCTGGCCAGCACCGTCAATGCCAGCAGCAGGAACAAGGCGTCGCGCCCGGCCGTTGCGCGCCAGCCGGCGAGCAGGGCCTCGGTGTCGAGCGCGTAGCTCACCACCACCGGGTAGTCGTTCAACACGCGGTAGCTGTAGAGGCGCTGCGCGCCATCGACCACCGAGCGCACATGCTCGGTGCCGGTCGGCCATTTGGGCATGTGCTCGCGAAACAGCGGCGCGGTAGACCAGTCGCGGCGCATCCGCGCCTCGTCCACTGGCGAACTCACGGCCGCGCGGCCGGAAGTCAGGAACAGCGTCACCGTGCCCTTTTCGCCGCGAATGATCGAGTCGTAGAAGGGTTGGAAGTATTCGGGCTGCACCCACGCCACCAGCACCCCGCCCCAGGAACCGTCGGGCAGGCTGAAGCGGCGGCTGACGGGCAGCTCCCAGCCGCCGTCATGGGGCGCCTTCTCGGGCGCGCCGAACACCAGATCGCGGTCGGCGCCGCGCACATGGGGCCTGAAGTAGTCGCGGTCCGCACGATCGTCGG
This sequence comes from uncultured beta proteobacterium, assembly GCA_963756415.1. Classification (GTDB taxonomy): domain Bacteria; phylum Pseudomonadota; class Gammaproteobacteria; order Burkholderiales; family Burkholderiaceae_C; genus Rubrivivax. The sequence continues at coordinate 99,889 of CAVWNT010000010.1, read as the reverse complement.
GGATCGACTCGGGCGGCCCGGCCATCGTGGAAAAACGGACGCGCCCGCGCGTGTCGAGCAATACGAACGAGTGGATCAGCCGATCGGCCGGCAACACCTCGGCCAGTTCGCGGCGAATCTCGGCCTCGTCGGCGACACCTTCGAGCTGCAGGGTGTTCAGCACCTCGTTGGCCTGCTTCAGATGGCTGCCGACGCGGTGCAGCGTCTGGCGGGCGTGCTCTTCCAGCGCGCCGGCAAAGCGCTGCGTCTGTGCGCTGGCCGTGTCCAGCACCGTCACGCGTTCACGCCACAGCTTGTAGCCCAGCGATGCGCTCAGCACGACACCGGCCAGCGCGGCCAGCAGCGCGGGGCCGAAGCGCTGCGACAGATTCCACCTCACTTCAGCACGCCGACTTCTTTGTAGTAGCGCAGTGCGCCGGCATGGAAAGGCATGCCGGCGCCGCGCAGCGCATTCGACAACGTGATCGAGCGGCCTTTCGGGTGGCCCGCGGCCAGCGCCTTCTGTCCGGCCTCGCTGTACAGGGCCTTGGTGATGCGGTAGATGAGTTCGGTGCCCAGCGCCTCGCTGGTCACCCACTGCGCTCCCACCGACAGGGTCGCCGTCGCCGCGACACCCGGGTAGACGCCCTCGGCGATGCGCTCGCTGACCAGGAACGCGCTGCTGCCGCGCAACTGCTCGGCAACCGGTCCATCGATCGGCAGCAGGCGGATGCCGGCGGCACTGGCGGCCAGTTCGCTGATGACCTTGGCGGGCACGCCGCCGGTGAAGAAGAAGGCATCCAGCGAGCCGGCCAGCAACCGATCGGCGGCCTGGTTCGGCTTGATGTACTCCGGCTTGAGATCGGATTCGCGCAAGCCATACGCCAGCAGCACCCGGCGTGCACTGATCAGGCTGCCCGAGCCGACCTCGTCCAGCGCCACCCGCTTGCCGCGCAGATCGGCCACGGCGTGCAGATCGGCGTCCTTGCGCACCACGACATGGATGCTTTCGGGGTACAGGTTGGCGATCAGCCGCAACTTGGCGAGCGCCGGCTTGCCCTCGAAGATGCCGGTGCCGGTCTGGGCCCAGGTGGCGACGTCGGCCTGGCTGAAGCCCGATTCGAGCGAGCCGCCGGCGACGCCGATCACGTTGCCCAGCGACCCGTTGCTGGCCTGCGCCGTGACCACGATGTCCCCGGGCTGCGACACGGCGCCCGCAATCAGCACGCCGATCGGATAGTAGGTGCCGGCGGTGCCGCCGGTGCCGATGCGAAAGTACTGCTGCGCCGAAGCGCTGGTGCATCCGAGCGTACAAACCAGCAGCGCGGATAGCAGGGATTTGGTGCGCATGACAAGACTCCGTCGACAGTCGTGCTGATCGCGCCCCGGCTCAGCTCCGAGCAACGAAGATACACCGTTGGCCGATCGCGTGCGTGGCACGCTTCGGCGTCGCCGCGCGCGAGCAGCGGCGCGCGGACATCTCGTGCACTGGCGCGCGTGCGAGCGTGGACGCCGGCGCCGGGCGGTGGCTGCACGGCCATCCCGATGTGCATGAAGCCCCGGAGCGGCGGGCGCGCGGGCCAGCACCGGCGGCAATGTTCCAATCGGCGGGTGACGACTCCCCTGCACCGCATCGTCATCGTCGGCGGCGGCGCCGGCGGCCTGCCGCTGGCCACGCAGCTGGGCCGCGGCTGGGCCGCAAGGGCCGGGCGAGGTCACGCTCGTCGACGCCGCGCGCACCCACGTGTGGAAGCCGCTGCTGCACCAGCTCGCGGCCGGCACCTTCGACACCCACGCCGAGGAGATCGAATACCTGGCGCAGGCGCGCTGGAACCACTTCAAGTTCCGCATCGGCGAGATGGCTGGCGATCGACCGCGCCCGGCGCCTCGTCGAACTCGATGCCACCTTCGATGACCGCGGCGCCGAGATCGCGCCGCCGCAGCAACTGCCCTACGACACGCTGGTCATCTGCGTCGGCAGCCTGACGCACGATTTCGGCACGCCCGGCGCAGCGCGAGCACAGCATCAAGCTCGACACCCCGCCGCCGCGCGGCAGTTCAACGAACGGCTGGTCAACGCCTGCCTGCGCGCGCACAGCCTGCCGGGCGACGCGCCCGGGCGGCCACTGGTCGGTGGTCATCGTCGGCGGTGGCGCCACCGGCGTCGAGCTGGCGGCCGAACTGCACTCGGCGGCGCGGGTGCTGTCCAGCTTCGGTGTCGAACATGTCAACCCGCGCGACGACATGCGCATCGTGCTCATCGAAGCCGCGCCGCGGCTGTTGTCGCAGCTGCCCGAGCGGCTGGGCCACGCGGCGCTGCGCGAACTGCGCAAGCTGGCCATCGAGGTGCACACCGGCGAGACGGTGGTCGAGGTCACGGCGCACGGCGTGAACACCGCCAGTGGCAAGGTCGCTCGCCTCGACGCATCACCGTGTGGGCGGCGGGCGTCAAGGCCGACGAGCTGCTCGGCAGCCTGGGCGGATCGCCGAGCCTGCTCGAAGCACAACCGGCTGAACCAGCTGCTCGTCAACGGCAACCTGCAGACCACGCGCGATCCGAACATCTACGCGCATGGGCGACTGCGCGGCCTGCCCGCAGGGCGAGGGCGCTGGGTGCCGCCGCGCGCGCAGGCGGCGCACCAGCAGGCGATGTACCTGGCCGAGGCCCTGCCGACGCTGCTGGCGGGGCAGACCGTGCCGCCCTTCGTCTTCAAGGACAAGGGCTCGCTGGTGTCGCTGTCGGAATATTCGTCGGTCGGCAGCCTGATGGGCAGTCTCAGCAAGGGCAGCCTGTTCGTCGAGGGCCAGATCGCCCGGCTGATGTACTGGGCGCTGCACAAGCAGCACCAGCTGGCGTTGGGCGGGCTGAGGAAGACGGCGCTGATCACGCTGAGCGAATGGATCGACCGCGCGCACCGGCCGCGCATCAAGCTGCACTGAGGCGCGAGCGGCCCGCGGTAGAACACTGCCCTGTCGCGCATGCATCCGGTGCAACTGTTGCCGGGTCCGTTTGCAGCCGCGATCGTGCGAAGTGCGAACTGCGACCGCATCACAGTCGCCGGCCGTGCGCCTCGCCGGACCGGCCGCGGCGACATCGTGCGCCGCAGAATCGAGCGGCAACTCGGACCAGACACCGTGCCATGTCGAAATCCCTGACTCGCCCGCGAACGCCGTCCCGCCCGTCGTGCCTGGGCCGCGTTGCCGCTGGTGCTGGCGCTGCTGGCCGCCACACAGGCGCCGACGGCCGCGGCCTTCGACCGCTGGACGCTGGCCGCGCCCGGCGAGCGATCGATGTGCTGCCCGCCGCTGCGTCGCAGATCGTCGGCGGTGCCCGCAGCAGCCCGTCGTTTCCCGGCGAGCATGCGCGCCGGCGAACGACCTGCGCGTGCTCGACGTCGATGGCGACGGACACAAGGCCGTGCTCGGCGTGGACATCCGTGCCGCCGACGGCGACGCGCTGGTCACGCCCAGCGAGCAGGCGCTCAGCGCCGGGGCTTCGGCCTACCGCATCGGCGTGTACGCGCACGACCGCTGGCAGTTGCTGCCGTCACTGGCGGCCACGCTGGGCGTGAGGCTCGACCGCGACACCGATTCGCGCACGTTGATGCGCCCGCGCGCGGCCTTCGCCTGGCGCACCGGCGCCGACACCCTGCTGCAGCTGCGCTACGGCCGGGCCGAGCGCACGCCGCTGCCGGGCGAGGCCGGCTTCGAACCCGGCAGCACGCTGCATGCGCTGCCGCCGCTGCGCGGCGATCGGGTCTCGGCTGTCGAGGCCGAGGCCGATCAGCGCCTGGGCGGTGGCCTGCGCCTGCGCGCCACCGCCTATGCCTGGTCGTCGGCCGACACCACGGCAGTCGTGGCCGAACCCGACGGCGGCGGATCCCTCTGGCTGGCCGGCGAAACGGTGCACGCCAGCGGCGTCGAGGTGTCGGCCGAACAACGCTGGGCCGCGGGCACCCACCTGAGCGGCAGCGCGTCGTGGCGCCAGGCGGCCACCGCCGGCGGGCAGGCGCTGCTCGAGGTGCCGCAGCGGCTGGGCAAGCTGATGCTGTCGACGCCGCTGCCCTGGGCCGGGCTGCAGCTGGGTAGCGAATGGCTGTATGACGCCGGGCGCATCGGCAGCGATGGCAACCTGCGCTCGGGGCTGCTGTCCACGCTGCGCCTGAGCAGCGACGAGCTGGTGCAGGGCCTGCAGCTGTCGCTGAGCGTGCTCAACCTGCTCGGCAGCAGCGAGGCGCAGGCGCTGGCGCCGCTGTGCGCCGGTCAATCCTGTGATGCCGATGGCCGCAGCGTGCGCTTGCAGATGGCCTTGCAGTTCTGATCCGCCGGCGCGGCGCGCCGGCACCGGGCGTCGCGGCCAGGCAGCAGGCCCGAGCGCGCTGTGCTGTGCCTGCCACGTGCAAGTGCTTCAGTGAACGCGGCGCCGCGCAACGGCAGCGACGGTCAACAGGCCCAGCGCCATCAACGCGACGCTCGACACTTCGGGCACCGGTGCCAGGAAACCGCGAATCTCACCGCCGGGAAATGTCGTGGTGTGAAGGTTCAGGTAGGCCGCGCCACCGGCGGCGCCCGCCAACAGCGCGTTCATTGCGCCGCTGACCGAGCCATTGGCGGTGACGAATGCCGGGTTGTAGCTGGCGGCGTTGCTTAAGTCGAAGCTGCCGTCGAAGCTGCCGGCGTCGACGCCGAGCGGAAAGCCGATGAACGACGGCAACTGTGTCGCCACGCCCGCGGTACCTTCCCCGGGCAGCGCCGTGCAGCAGTGGATGTGTGCCGCAGTGGTTGTACCGGTGAGGCCGCTGAAGCTGGTCTGCAAACGCATCGTCGCCAGATCCAGATCGAACGTCACGGTGGCGGTGCCGGTCGCCGGTGAGTTGTTGGGGGGTGCCTCGCTGGCTCCGCCGAGGGTGACGTTGTAGACCACTTCATGGGCCTGGGCCGCAACGCTGACAAGCGTGCACAGCGCCGCAACGGCAATGACTTCGAGTTTCATGGTGTCTCCTGGGGTGGATTGACGCGGAACCACGATCGCTGGCTTTCGCCGCGGACCGCGACGCAGTCTGGTGTTGCCTTCCTTGCGGTTCAATCCCCAGATTCGAGGAGGTGCCGCCGTTGCGCAACGAGCGGTGCCGCCCTCCCTCAGGACCAGGCGATCTCGTGGCGCAGCTGCAGCGGGTTCAGCCGCTCGTGCACGCGCTGGCCGAGCGCCTCACGCGCCGCCTCGGCGACACCGTGGATCGACACGCCGATCAAGGTGCCATGCACCGCGTGGCTGTCCACCGCGACGGCGAGGGTCGCGCCGGCAGGCGCCAGGTCGGCCAGCAGCCCGCTGACCAGCCTGCGTGCCGCATCGAGGCGCAAGGCCGGCTTGAAGACCTTGCCCACGCCGGTCAGCGGAATGGTGTCGATGACATACAGCTTCACCGGCACCGCCGCGCGTTCGGGCGTGCGCTGGCGCACGAAATCGAGCAGCTCGTCGACATCGATCGTCGTGCCCGGCTTGGCCTGCACATAGGCCACCGGCAATTCGCCGGCATAGGCATCCGGCTGGCTGACCACCGCCGCCAGCGCCACCGCCGGGTGCTGGAAGAACACCTCCTCGATGGCCAGCGGGTCGATGTTGTGGCCGCCGCGGATGATCAGGTCCTTGGCGCGGCCGGTGATCCACAGGTAGCCGTCCTCGTCGAGCCGGCCCAGATCGCCGGAGTTCACCCAGCCGGGCTCGATGAAGGCGCCGCGGTTGTGCGTCTCGCTCAGGTAGCCGCTGAACACGCCCGGGCCGGCCATCGCCACCACGCCGATCTCGTTCACCGCGCACTCGCCCAGGTAGGCGCCCTCGCCGTCGACCTTGACGATGCGCACCCGGCTGTAGGGCAGCGCGTGGCCCACCGAGCCCAGGCGCAGCGGCCGGTCGGGGTAGCTCATGGTGTGCACGCTGGAGGTCTCGGTCATGCCGTAGACCTCGAGCACCGGGCCGTGGATCAGTTCGGCATAGGCCTTGCACACCGCCAGCGGAATCGCCGAGCCGCCGCCCGAGGCGACGCTGACGCTGGAGATGTCGGCATCGCCCACCGGCACCGTCAGCGCCGCGGCCAGCACCGTCGGCACGCCGCCGAAGATGGCCGGCCGGTAGCGCTCGACCAGCTTCCAGGCATTGCGTATGGCTTCCGGGTTGCGCCAGCCCGACGGGCTCAGCACCACCAGCGTGCCGCCGCCGGCCAGGTTGGCCAGCCCCTGCGTCAGCGCACCGCCGACGTGGAACAGCGGCAGGCCGCACAGGATCGCCCCGCTGTCGATCGGCAAGGTCAGCCGCAGGGCCCAGGCCTGGTAGACCTGGTTGCCATGGGTGTGGCGCACCAGCTTGGGCGTGCCGGTGGTGCCGCCGGTGTGGAAGTAGCCGGCGGTGTCGGTGGACTGGATGCGCCGATCGCTGGTGAGCTTGTCCGACGGGTGCTTGGCGAGCTCCTTGTCGAAGTCGAGCACCGCGTGCGCCTCGTCGGCACCGCCGGGGATCACCAGGATCGCCTTCAGCAGCGGCAGATCGCCGCGGATCTGCTGCACCTTGTCCCAGATGTCGCTGCCGGGAACCGGGCCGAGCGTGACCAGCACCTTGGTGCGCGCGGCGCGCAGGATCTCCGCCAGCTGCGCGGCCGACAGCAACGGGTTCACCGGGTTGGCGATGCCGGCGGCCTGCGCACCGAGGATGCCGAAATAGGCCTGCGGCAACAACGGCAGCAGGAAGCTGACCACGTCGTCGGGGCCGATGCCCAGGTCGACGAACATGTTCGCCGCCTGCGTGACCCGCGCCAGGAACTGCGCGTGGCTCAAGGTCACCGGCTGCTCGTCGGGGTCGGCCTTGCGCAGGAACACCAGCGCCGGCGCCTCGGGGTCGCGCGCCGCACCGCGTTGCAGTGCCTCGTAGGTGCTGTGTGCGGCGATGCGCTCGTCGTAGGTGGCGCTGGCCTCGAAGGCCTGCACGTCGGCGGCGGAGTCGAACACCGGCATGTCTTCGCCGATGACGCTGTCGAGCAGATGGGCGCGGTTCATGGCATCTCTCCAGTGCGTCGGCAACGGCGATGGGCGACGGCCCGCTCGCGGCGGCTGACTACGTCATTTTTTCTTCGTTGGGCGGCGCGGCGCGCTGTGGCAAACCCGCGGACGCGGCCAGCACGCGCAGGCAAGCCAGGCACAGGCAGCCTTCGAACTGCAGGCGCAGCGCGGTCAACATCTCGGGCTTCAGGGCGATCGCCGTGCAGGCGCAAGGCTGTGCATCGTTGATGCCGCAGTGGAAGCCGCCGCCGCAGCGTGGGCAGCGGTCGCTGACCGCGCTCATCGGTCGAACAGCGCCGCGTGCTGTTCGCGCAGCAGGTTCTTCTGCACCTTGCCCATCGTGTTGCGCGGCAGCTCCGGCACGATGAACACCGCCTTCGGCACCTTGAAGTTGGCGATCGAGGCCTTCAGCGCGCCGATGATCGCCTCGCCGTGCAGCGCCGCATCCGGCTTGGCCACCAGGATCGCGACGCCGGCCTCGCCGAAATCGGCGTGCGGCACGCCGATCACCGCCGATTCGGCGACCCCGGGCAGCGCGTTGATCTGCGCCTCGATCTCGGCCGGGTAGACGTTGTAGCCGCCGCTGATGATCAGGTCCTTGCTGCGCCCGACGATGCTGACGCAACCGTCGGCGTCGACCTTGCCGACGTCGCCGGTCTTGAACCAGCCGTCGGCGGTGAACTCCTCCTTGGTCTTGTCGGGCATGCGCCAGTAGCCGCTGAACACGTTCGGCCCCTTGACCTGGATGGCGCCGATGTGGCCGGCCGGCAGCGGCTGGCCATGTTCATCGTGCACGCGCAGCCGCACCCCGGGCAGCGGCCGCCCGACCGTGCCGCCGCGGCGCTCGCCCTCGGCCGCGTCATAGGGGTTCGAGGTCAGCATCGCCGTCTCGCTCATGCCGTAGCGCTCGAGGATGGTGTGGCCGGTGCGCTCGCGCCAGGCGTCGAAGGTCTCGATCAGCAGCGGCGCCGAGCCGGCGATGAACAGGCGCATGTGGCGGCACTGCTCGCGGCTCAGCGCCGGCTCGCCGAGCATGCGCACGTACAGCGTCGGCACGCCCATGAACACGGTCGCCTCGGCCAGGCGGGCGACCACCGCGGCGGCATCGAACTTCGCGAACCAGATCATCTTCGCGCCGGCCAGCAGTGCGCCGTGCGAGGCGACGAACAGGCCGTGCACATGAAAGATCGGCAGCGCATGGATCAGCACATCGTCGCTGCGCCAGCCCCAGTAGTCCTTCAGCACCTGCGCGTTGCTCAGCAGGTTGCCGTGCGACAGCATCGCGCCCTTGCTGCGCCCGGTGGTGCCGCTGGTGTACAGGATCGCGGCCAGGTCGTCGCTGCGCCGCGGCGCCACCGCATGCTGGTCACTGTGGCGAGCGGCCCTTTCGAGCAGGCTGCCGCTGCGATCGTCGTTCAACGTGAAGACGTTCTGGGTGCCGGCACGAAAGGCGAGCTTGCTGATCCAGCCGAAGTTGCGGCCCGCGCACACCACCACCGAGGGCTCGGCATTGCCGATGAAATATTCGATCTCGGCGGCCTGGTAGGCGTTGTTCAGCGGCAGATAGACCAGGCCGGCGCGCAGCACCGCCAGGTACAGCATCAGCGCCTCGACGCTCTTCTCGGTCTGCACCGCCACGCGCGCGCCGGCCGGCAGCTGCAGCGATTCGAGCAGGTTGGCGATCATCGCGCTGCCGCGTTCGAGGTCGCGCCAGCGGTAGCGCAGCGGTGCGCCGGGCCCGTCGGCGGTTTCGATGGCGATGCTGTCGAGGTCGGCGCCGAAGCCCTCGCGCAAGGCGCTGTACAGGTTGCTCATGGTCGCGATCAGAAGCGGGCAGGGCGCTTGTCGATGAAGGCGGCGAGGCCCTCGCGGTGCTCGGCCGAATCGGCGTAGGCGAAGTGCTCGTCGCGCTCGGCCGCGCTCGGCCCGCCATCGGCGATCTGCGCCAGCGTGCGCTTGTTCAGCCGGTGTGCCTGCGGCGACAACGCGGCGATGCGCGTCGCGCTGGTCATCGCCTCGACCAGCGCCTGGCCGTCGTCGACGACGCGGCTGACGATGCCGCGAGCGAACGCTTCGTCGGCGCCGAGCAACCGCGCTTCGAGCAGCAGCTCGCGCAGCAGCGCATCGCCGAGCATGCGGTGCACGATCTGCGCCTCGGAAGGCGCCAGCGGAAAGCCCAGGCGCGCGATCGGGATGCCGAAGCGGCTGCTGCGCGCGGCGATGCGCAGATCGCAGCAGGCGGCGATCTCCAGGCCGCCGCCGATGCACGAGCCCTCGATCGCCGCCAGCACCGGCAGCTCGCAATCGAGCAGCGCGCGCAGCGCCGGCGCGACGATGACCTCGTGGAAGCGGCGCAGCTGGTCGGCGTCGAAGCGGAACAGCGGGAACTCGTCGATGTCGCCCCCGGCGGCGAAGTGCGCGCCGTCGCCGCCGATGACCACCACCCGCGCGCCGCCATCGGCCTTCAGCTGCTCGAAGCCGGCGCGCAGCTGCTGCCACATGGCCATGTTCAACGCGTTCTGCTTGCCGGCATGGTGGATCACCACCCGTGCCACGCCGTGCTCATCACCGGCAACCCAGCGGACTTCTGCGCTCATCGCTCGGTTCTCATCGTTCTGCCCGCCTACATCAGGGTGTGCACGGCCCGCGAACGGGCCACTTCGCCGGCCTTGAACTTCTCATGGCTGGCTTCGATCTTGTCCAGGTCGTACAGGTAGTTCACCATCACGCCGAAGGATTGTTTCAGGCCCTTCGGCGACATGTTGCCACGTGCGTTGAGGCGCTCGAGCCGCGCGCCGTTGTCGAGGTGGAAGCGCGCCACCGGGTCACCGTCGGGTGTCGGCGACAGGTGCAGCAGGTAGGCCGAGCACAAGGTCAGCAGCGCGGCCTGCGATTCCTTGTCCAGCTTGTCGTGGATCGACGCGCGACTGCAGCACCGCCAGGTCGCCGCCGCACAGCTCGCGCAGGTGCTCGCGCGCGGCGTCGAAATCGCCGGCCACGTTGCGGCGCAGGTTCGGCAGCTCGGTGAACACCGGCTCGGCGAGCAGCCAGGCGGCGAAGCCGGGCACCGGCGACAGGGTGCAGAAGCTGCGCAGGCGCGGCAGCTCGCGCTGCAGCTGCTCGGCCACGCTCTTGATCAGGAAGTTGCCGAGCGAGACGTTGCTCAGGCCGCGCTCGCAGTTGCTGATGCTGTAGAACGCGGCGACGCGGAAGCGATCGGCCGCCAGCGGCGTCGAGACCTTGTCGATCAGCGGCGCGATCGCCGCCGGCATCTCCGGCAGCAGCGCCACCTCGACGAAGATCAGCGGCTCGTCGGGCAGCTGCGGGTGGAAGAAGGCGAAGCAGCGCCGGTCGGGCTGCAGCCGCCGGCGCAGGTCGTCCCAGCCGTCGATGGCATGCACCGCCTCGTGGTGGATGATCTTTTCCAGCAGCTTGGCCGGCGAGTTCCAGTCGACGCGCCGCATCTGCAGGAAGCCCGGGTTGAACCACGAGCTGAACAGATGCAGCATGTCCGACTCCAGCGCCTGCAGCTCGGGCTGCTTGCGCAGCCGCCGCAGCAGCTCGCGGCGCAGCCGCACCAGCGTGGCGGTGCCGCCGGGGCTGCGGTTCGAGCCGGCGCAGCAGTTCCTGGCGCGGCGGCTCGGCGATGCGCGTGAGCTTGATCAAGGTCGCCGCATCGGGGCTGTCGGCGTAGGCCTGCGCGGCCTGCAGCACCGCCTTCGGCTCCGGGCTCAGGTCGAGCGCCAGGTAGGCGAAGAAGGCGCCCAGCTGCTCGTCCTCCATCGCCTCGAGCCGTTCGATCAGCTGCCGCGCGATGGCCATGCTGTTGGTCTCGCCGCGCTCGGACAGCAGCCGCTTGCAGCCGAAGATCAGGCTGCGCAGCTGTTGCGCCGCGCGTTGCCGGGCCGCGGCCTGGCGCAATTCATCGAGCATCGGGGTCCCCGGCAGTCGGCATCGATCGATTATGGGTTTGGCACCGGCGCGCGAATCGCACGCCGCGTGTGATGCTTGCATGGAAAATGCACCCGCCCCAGCCCGCCCTTGCCGATGCCACCCCCACCGCCCCCAGCAGTCCGATCGCCATGCCGCTGAGCGACGGGCGCATGCTCGAGCTGGCGGCGCGCAGCATGTTCGATGTCTTCGCCAGCACCGCGATGGGCATGATGGTGGTCGATCGCCAGCACCGCATCGTCTGGATCAGCGACGGCTACCGGCAGTTCCTGCCGGCGCTGGGCTTCGAGCGCGCCGAGCAGTTCGTCGGCCGGCTGATCGAGGAGGTGGTGCCGAACTCGCTGATGGGCCACGTCATCGACAGCGGCAAGGCGATCCTGGTCGACCTGCTCAGCAACACGGCCGGCACCTTCCTGGTCAGCCGGCTGCCGCTGCGCAACGAGGCCGGGCGAGGTCATCGGCGCCTTCGGCATGGTGCTGCTCGACCAGCCCGAAACCACGATGCAGCCGCTGATGGCCAAGTTCGGCCGCCTGCAGGCCGAGCTCGACGCGGCGCGCCAGCAGCTGGCCGCGCAGCGCCGGCCCAAGCACCGCATCGCCAGCTTCATCGGCAGCAGCGCGGCGGCGGTGGAAGTCAAGCGCCTGGCGCGGCGCGTCGCGCAGACCGACAGCACGGTGCTGCTGCTGGGCGAAACCGGCACCGGCAAGGAACTGCTGGCGCAGGGCATCCATGCCGCCAGCGCCCGCGCCGGCAAGCCCTTCGTCGGCGTCAACATCGCCGCGGTGCCCGAAGCGCTGCTCGAGGCCGAGTTCTTCGGCGTCGCGCCGGGCGCCTACACCGGCGCCGAGCGCAAGGGCCGCGACGGCAAGTTCAAGGCCGCCGAGGGCGGCACCTTGCTGCTCGACGAGATCGGCGACATGCCGCTGGCGCTGCAGGCCAAGCTGCTGCGCGTGCTGCAGGAACAGGAACTCGAGCCGCTGGGCAGCAACACGGTGCAGCGCATCGACGTGCGTGTCATCGCCGCCACCAGCCGCGACCTCGGCGCGATGGTGGCCGCTGGCAGCTTCCGCGCCGACCTGTACTACCGGCTCAACGTGCTGCCGATCCGGCTGCCGGCGCTGCGCGAGCGGCTCGACGACCTGGAAGCGCTGGTCGAGGCGCTGGCCGACGACATCTCGCGGCGCAGCGGCCTGCCGCACAAGGGGCTGACACACGACGCGCTGGAGCTGCTGGCGCAACACAGCTGGCCGGGCAACATCCGCGAGCTGCGCAACGTGCTGGAACAGGCCTCGCTGATGACCGACGACCTGGTGCTCGGTGCGCTGCACTTCGCCGGCGTGGCGGCGGCGGATGCAGCGCCGCGCCAGGTCATCACCGCGCCGCAGCGGCCCGCATCGCCGCGCGCCCCGGCACCGCCACCGTGGCGCCACCGATCATGCTGCGGCCGCTGCCGCAGGCGGTGGCCGAACTCGAAGCGCGCGCGATCCGCGAGGCCCTGCACGCCACCGGCGGCAACAAGCTGGCCACCGCACGGCTGCTCGGCATATCGCGCGCCACCCTGTACCAGAAGCTGGCACTGGCCGGCACCCACCCCGCACGAACAACCCCCAACGGAGATTGAACATGGCACACATCGGATTCATCGGCGCCTCGGGCATGATGGGCCACGGCATGGCGAAGAACCTGCTGGCCAAGGGCCACACGCTGTCGCTCACGGTGCACCGCAACAGCGAGCGCGTGGCCGATCTGCTGGCCGCCGGTGCCAAGCGTGCCGGCAGCGCGCGCGAACTGGCCGGCGCATCGGACATCGTCTTCCTGTGTGTCACCGGCTCGCCGCAGGTCGAGGCCGCGCTGCTCGGCGACGAGGGCCTGCTCGCCGGTGCCAAGGCCGGCCTGCTGATCGTCGACTGCTCGACCAGCGAGCCCGATTCCACCGCCATGCTGCGCGAGCGCTGCGCGGCCGCGGGCGTGAAGCTGATCGACGCGCCGTTGTCGCGCACGCCGGTCGAGGCCGAAGCTGGGCAAGCTCAACGTCATGGTCGGTGCCGACAGCGCCGAGCTGGCGTTGCTCGAGCCGGTGCTGCAGTGTTTTGCCGAGAACGTCTTCCACGTCGGCGCGCCGGGCGCCGGCCACACCATCAAGCTGCTGAACAACTTCATCGCCCAGGCCGTGTGCACCGCCACCGCCGAGGCCTTCGCGGTCGGCCAGCGCGCCGGCGTCGACCTGCGGCCAGCTGGTCAAGCTGATCTCGGCCGGGCCGGTCAATTCGGGCCTGTTCCAGGCCATGGCCAAGACGCTTGCACGGCGAGATGGACGGCCTGAAGTTCGAGCTCAACAACGCGCGCAAGGACGTGCGCTACTACACCCACCTGGCCGAAGAGCCAGGGCTCGCCGTCGATCGTCGGCGAGGCCGTGCACCAGTCGCTGGTGCTGGCCTGCGCGCTCGGCCACGGCGGCAAGTTCGTGCCCTCGCTGGTCGAGGCGCAGGAGCAGATCACCGGCGCGAAATTGGTGCCGCGCTGAGCGATCGGGGCAGGAACGGTTCATGCGTGTGCGAGCCCACCGTTCAACTGCCCGGGGAGGCCCACGATGCTCGACAAGGTCAAGACTGCCACCGATACCGCGTTTTCACATGTGCGGCCCAGCGACACCGTCTTCCGCGGCGACGGCCTGCGCGATTTTTTCCTCTACCGCGACCTGGGCATCGCCGCGGCCACCGGCGGCAAGGTCCTCGCGCAACTCGTCATCGCGCACAACGCACCCGAAAAAGGCACCGGCTGGCACCGCCATGAGGCGGACTTCCACATCGTGATCATGCTGCGCGGCTGGGCGCGCTTCATGTACGAGGACCAGGAGACGCTGGTCAACGCCGGTGACTGCGTGCACCAGCGTCCCGGCGTGCGCCACTACCTGTTCGACTACTCGCCCGACATGGAGTACCTGGAGGTGGTCGGCCCGGCCGACTTCACGTCGATCGACGTCGAGCCGGTGTGCGCGGTGCCCGCTGCGCAGGGCTGGTCGGTGTAGGCGCGCGGGCTCAGAACTCCACTTCGAGCTCGTCGATGTCCTCGGGCTCGAGGTGGGCTGCCGCGATCCACTCGCGCAGCTCGGGCATCGCCATGATGTGCAGGCAATAGCCGATGGCGCCGGCATCGCTCATGCGCACGTCGTAGGTCTGCAGCCGCGTCACCACCGGCGCATACATCGCGTCGGCCATGCTGCGCTCGCCGAACAGGTACGGGCCGCCGTAGCGTCTTCAGGCATTCGCTCCAGATCTCGACCACGCGGTCGATGTCGCTCTGCGCGCGGCTCCACACCTTGTAGCCCGGGAAGCGGCCTTCAGGTTCATCGGCAGCGCCGAGCGCAGGGAGGTGAAGCCCGAGTGCATCTCGCCGCAGATCGAACGGCAATGCGCGCGCGCGGCGCGGTCCGCGGGCAGCAGGCCGGCCTTCGGCTTGAGTTCGTTCAGGTACTCGGCGATGGCCAGCGTGTCCCACACGGTGGCGCCCTCGTGGCGCAGGCACGGCACCAGCATCGACGGCGACAGCAGCAGCATCTCGGCGCGCACGCCGGGGTCGTCGGGCGGCAGCACCACCTCGTCGAAGTCGAGCCCGGCGAAGCGGGCCAGCAGCCAGCCGCGCAGCGACCACGACGAATAGTTCTTGCTGCTGATGGTGAGCGTGGTCTTCGACATGGTGCGTGGGCTCCGGCTGGCACACGCCTGTCGCAAGCGCTGTGCCAGCTTGGTGCATCGGCCATGGTCCGGGAATTGCCTGAGTGGCTTGTTCCCGGCCACCGCACCCACCCACCGATGCTGTATCACGCCTACCAGCTTCACAACGACTGGCTCGGCCCGCTGCAGCAAGCCGCGCGCATCGGCGCCGCGTACCTGAACCACGACTGGTTCGGCGCGATGAAGACGCCGGCCAGCCGCAAGCTCGCCGCCGCCTGGGAGGTGTTCTCGCGCATGCAGCTGACGCACCTGCGGCCGTCCTTCGGCATCGATTCGGTGCCGGTGGGCGACATCCAGGTGCCGGTGCGCGAGCTTGCGGTGCAGCGGCTGCCGTTCTGCACGCTGCAGCGCTTCGTGCGCGACGACCTCGGCGAAGCGCACCGGCCCGAGCGGCCGAAGGTGCTGATCGTGGCGCCGCTGTCGGGCCACTTCGCGACCTTGCTCAACGACACCGCGCGCACGATGCTGCGCCGACCACGACGTGTACATCACCGACTGGCACAACGCCCGCCACGTGCCGCTGCGCGAAGGCCGCTTCGGCCTCGACGAATACGTCGAGCACCTGATCGCCTTCATCGAAGCGCTCGGCGAGCACACGCACCTGGTGGCGGTGTGCCAGCCGTGCGTGCCGACCCTGGCGGCGGTGGCGCTGATGGCGGCGCGACGAGCACCCGGCGCAGCCGCGCAGCATGACGCTTGATGGCCGGGCCGATCGACTGCCGCATCAACCCGACGCAGGTCAACCAGCTGGCCACCGGCAAGCCGCTCGAATGGTTCGAGAAGAACCTGATCAGCAGCGTGCCGCTGGCGCTATGCCGGCGCGCTGCGCCGCGTCTATCCCGGGCTTCCTGCAGCTCACCGCGTTCATGAGCATGAACCCGCGAGCGCCACCAGCAGGCGTTCAAGAGCCTGTACGAGCACCTGTCGAACGGCGACGCGGTGGCGGCCGACGCGACGATCCGCTTCTACGACGAGTACTTCGCCGTCAACGACCTGCCCGCCGAGTTCTACCTGGAAACCGTCGGCCAGGTGTTCCAGGAATACCGGCTGGCCAAGGGCGAGTTCTGCGTGCGCGGCGAGAAGGTCGAGCCCGGCCGCGATCCGCCGCACCGCGCTGTTCACCGTCGAAGGCGAGCGCGACGACATCTGCAGCATCGGCCAGACGGTGGCCGCGCACGACCTGTGCACCGGCATCCGGCCGTACATGAAGAGCCACCACGTGCAGCTCGGCGTCGGCCACTACGGCGTGTTCAGCGGCAGGCGCTGGCAGCAGCAGATCTATCCGCGCGTGCGCGAGATGATCCACGGCTGCAATTGACGCCGCTGCGCGGCACCGCCGGGCTGGCGCGCCGGTTCAGCCGCGCTGCTTCAGCTCGATCTCGACGAAGCGGAACTCGAAGTCGTTGGCGTTGATGACGTTGTGCGCGACGCCGGCTTCGCGGGCATACGACGCGCCGGCGGTCATCGGCACGTCGCGCACGCCGCCGGGCTCGACCAGCCGCAGGATGCCGCTGGTCAGCGGCACCACCACATAGTCGTGCCCATGCACATGGTGGCCGGTGTCGGCGCCGGGGGGGAAGGTCCACAGCGTGACGATGACACGTTCGTTGTCGACCTGGACCGAGGGGGTGGCGTTCATCTGGCTGTCCTGCTGAGCGTGGCCTGGGCCGCCAGCGTATCAGTGCCGCAGCACGATCACCGCCAGCACGAACGCGGCGATCCACACCGTCTCGACGACGATCAGCGCCAGCGGGCGCCAGCCGGCGCGCGCCAGCTGGGCGAAGCTGGTCTTCATGCCGAGGGCGGCGATCGCCACCACCAGGCAGGCGCGCGACACGTCGTTCAGCGCGGCCTGCAGCGGCGCCGCGAAGGCGCCCAGCGAATTGAGCAGCACCATGGCGACGAACAGCCACAGGAACCACGGCACCAGCGCCTGCCGCGCCGGCGTGCGCCCGGGCGTGGCCTCGGCCAGCGCACGCTCGCGCGACTTCTTGAAGGCCGCCGCGACGATCACCACCACCACCGTCAACATCGAGACGCGAAACAGCTTGACGATGGTGGCGATGTCGCCGGTCTCGTGGTTGAGCATGTAGCCGGCGCCGACGACCTGGGCCACGTCGTGGATGGTGCCGCCGAGAAACAGGCCGGCCATCTCGGGCGGCAGCTGCAGCAGCCGCGCGATCAGCGGGTAGAAGACCATCGCCAGGGTCGACAGCACCGTCACCGTGACGACGACCATCAACGTGAAGCGGTCGCCGTCCCGTCTCGCGCGGCAGCACCGCCGAGATCGCCAGCGCGGCCGAGGCGCCGCAGATCGCCACCGCGCCACCGGACAGCACCCGCTGGGCGCGGGTCATGCCCAGCCGCTTGCCGATCAGCAGGCCGCACAGCATCGTGGTCACCAGCGCCGCGATCACGGTCAGCGCGGTTTCCCAGCCCAGCCCGGCAATCTGCGTCGCGGTGATGCGCGCGCCGAGCAGGCCGACGCCCAGCCGCAGCACGGCACGGCTGCAGAACTCGATGCCCGGCTTGGTGCGCGCCTCGTGGCTCAGGTAGTGGAAGGCAACGCCCATCAGCAGCGCATACAGCAGCTGCGGCCCGCCGTGCAGCGTCGACACCGCGGTGGCCGCGAGCGCGATCACCGCGGCCAGCCCGACGCCCGGCGTCACCATCTGCACGCGGCGCAGCGCCGCGCCCGGCGTCATCGAGGCCCTGGGCGGATGGGTCGGCGTCGCGCTCATGCCGCGCCCGACGCGGCTGCCGCTGCGCCACGGCTGGCGACCAGCAACACCGCCAGCGCCAGCGAGGCGATGCGCGAGGCGGCCGAGTCGGCGCGCGAGGTCAGCACGATCGGCACCTTGGCGCCGAGCACCAGGCCGGCGCAATCGCCGCCGCCGATGTAGTTGAAACTCTTGTACAGCATGTTGCCGGCGTTCAGGTCGGGCACCAGCAGCAGGTCGGCGTCGCCGGCCACCTGCGATTCGATGCCCTTGATGCGTGCGGCCTGCGCCGAGATCGCGTTGTCGAAGCCGAACGGTCCTTCGACGATGCGCGCCGGGCCAGGCGCCGTCGCGTGCCATCGCCACCAGTGCCTGCGCATCGACGGTGGCCGGGATCGCCGGGTTGACCGTTTCGACGGCCGCGACGATGGCGACCTTCGGCTGCGCGATGCCCAGGTGTTGCAGCAGCTCGATCGCGTTGGCCAGGATGTTGGTCTTGGTGCGCAGGTCGGGCGCGATGTTGACGACGCAGTCGGCCAGCGCCAGCAGCTTCGGATAGCGCGGCAGGTCGAAGACGAAGGCATGGCTGATGCGCGCGCTCGCCGCGCAGGCCGTTCGCCTTGGCGACCACCGCCGCCAGCAGTTCGTCGGTGTGCAGCGATCCCTTCATCAGCGCGCCGACGACGCCGTCGCGGGCCAGCTGCGCGGCCCGTGTCGCCGCTGCGGCGGCGCGTGTCGCCGGTGTCGACGATCTCGAAGGCGCCGGCGTCCTGCTGCGCCGACGCGGCCGCGCGCACGATGCGCTCGCGCGGCCCGACCAGCAGCGGCCGCGCCAGCCCGAGCGCCTGCATGCCCGCTGCCGCCTCGATCGCCAGCGCGTCGCACGGGTAGGCCAGCGCGATCGCGGGCGGCGCGTCGGCCGCGCTGGCGCGCGCCCGCTGCACCAGCGCGGCCAGGCGCGGGTGCGCATCGACATCGAGGGACTCGTTCATCGCGGGCACCGGCGCGCGGCTCAGACGTAGTCGCGGTACTTTTCGAGATAGCGCACCGGCTTGGCCAGCGCGTCGCGGCGGAACGGGTCGCCGAGTTCGCGCGTGCACATGATCTCGATGACGCAGGTCTTGCCCTCGTTCATCTGCATGTCGATCGCCTTCTTCAGCGCCGGGCCGACGTCCTCGAGCTTGTCGACGACGATGGCCTCGGCACCCATCGCCTTGGCGATCGCGGCGAAGCTCTGGTTGTCGAGTTCGCCGGCGACGAAGCGGCGGTTGTAGAAGTCGACCTGGTTCTTCTTCTCGGCGCCCCACTGCCGGTTGTGGAACACCACCGCGGTCACCGGGATGTTGTGGCGCACGCAGGTCATGGTTTCCATCAGGCTCATGCCCCACGCGCCGTCACCGGCATACGACACCGCCGGGCGATGCGGCGCGGCCACCTTGGCGCCGATGATGGTCGGGCAGGCGTAGCCGCAGTTGCCGAAGCTCATCGCCGCGAAGAAGCTGCGCGGCTTGTCGAAGCGCAGGTAGCTGTTGGCCACCGAGTTGATGTTGCCGATGTCGGTCGAGACCATCACGTCCGGCGGCATCGCCTTCTCGAGCTCGCGCAGCACCTGCCGCGGGTGCAGGTACTCGCCACCGGAGAAGGGCTTCTCCTGCTTGTTCTCCTCGATCATGTCGAGGCTGAACGAATCCTTCTCGTGCGTCCAGCCATCGAGTTCGGCCTCCCAGGCCTTCTTCTCGGCGGCGATTTCCTTGGCGCGCGCATCCTTGGTCTCGTCGCAGGCCAGCTTGCGGTTGCCGAGCATGCTCGGTCAGCGCGGTGGCGGCGGCCTTGGCGTCGCCGCAGATGCCGACCGAGATCTTCTTCACCAGCCCGAGGTTGGTGTGGTCGGCCTCGACCTGGATGATCTTGGCCGTCCTTCGGCCAGTAGTCCAGGCCGTGCTGCGGCAGGGTGCCGAAGGGGCCCATGCGCGAGCCCAGCGCGATCACCACGTCGGCCTTCGCGATCAGCTTCATCGCCGCCTTCGAGCCCTGGTAGCCGAGCGGGCCGCACCACAGCGGGTGGCTGGCGGGGAAGGAATCGTTGCGCAGGTAGCCGTTGACGACCGGTGCGCCCAGGCGCTCGGCCAGCGCCTTGCACTCCTCGACCGCATCGCCCATCACCACGCCGCCGCCGGACAGGATGACCGGGAACTTGGCGTTGGCCAGCAGCTCGGCCGCCGCCTTCAGGCTCTTCGTCGCCGCCGGCGCCGCGCTCGACGCGCATCGGCTTCGGGATCTCGCAGGTGATGTCGCCGTAGAAGTAGTCGCGCGGGATGTTCAGCTGCGTCGGGCCCATGTCGGACATGGCACGGTCGAAGCAGCGGCCGGTGTACTCGGCCATGCGCGCCGGGTGCGTGACGTGGCCCTGGTAGCGGGTGAACTCCTGGAACATCGGCAGCTGATTGGCTTCCTGGAAGCCGCCCAGGCCGATGCCCATGGTGCCGGTCTCGGGCGTCACGATCACCACCGGGCTGTGCGCCCAGTAGGCCGCGGCGATGGCCGTGACGCAGTTGCTGATGCCGGGGCCGTTCTGGCCGATGACCACGCCGTGGCGGCCCGAGACGCGGGCATAACCGTCGGCCATGTGGCCCGCGCCCTGCTCGTGCACCACCGGGATCAGGCGGATGCCGGCCGGCGCGAAGATGTCCATCGCATCCATGAAGGCCGAGCCCATGATGCCGAACATGTCGGTCACGCCGTTGGCCACCATCGTCTCGACGAAGGCCTCGCTGGGGGTCATGCGGGTCGCTCCGGTGGGCACCGAACGGGTGGATGCGGATTCTTTGGCTGCCATGTCTGCTCCTGTGGGTCTGCGCTCGAGATCGATGAAGCCGGGTCTTGGCCGGCAGCGGGGCTGGTGGAGAAGGTCGCCGGCCGCTGGCTGCCGGCCGGCCTGTCTCCAGGGCTCTTACAGTATTAGCTGTGCGGCCCGCGCCATAGGGCCAGTTCGCCGCTTTCGTAGGCGCCAGCGATCGGCGCCCTCGCCGCGCGGCGCTGGGCCCCACGATCGATGCCAACTGGCTCTACGTCGGCCTGCGCCGGCTTGTTAGCCTGTTCGTCAACCCAAGGAGCTGGCCATGGCCGACATCAGCGTCAAGGAGCCCGACCGCCAGCTGTCGGTGCGTGAGGTCTTCGGCATCGACACCGACATGCAGGTGCCCGCGTTCGCCGAACGCGACGAGCATGTGCCCGAGATCGACACGGTCTACCGCTTCAACCCGGAGGTCACGCTGGCGCTGCTGGCCGGCTTCACGCGCAACCGCCGCGTGATGGTGCAGGGCCTGCACGGCACCGGCAAGTCGACGCACATCGAGCAGGTGGCGGCGCGCCTGAACTGGCCCTGCGTGCGCGTCAACCTCGATGCCCACATCAGCCGGCTCGATCTGGTCGGCAAGGATGCGGTGGTGCTGCGCGACGGCCAGCAGGTGACCGAGTTCCAGGAGGGCATCGTGCCGTGGTCGCTGCGGCGGCCGGTGGCGCTGGTCTTCGACGAATACGATGCCGGCCGGCCCGACGTGATGTTCGTGATCCAGCGCATCCTCGAGCGCGACGGCAAGTTCACCTTGATGGACCAGAACACGGTCATCACGCCGCACCCGTACTTCCGCCTGTTCGCGACCTCGAACACGGTCGGCCTGGGCAACCTGAACGGCCTGTACCACGGCGTGCAGCGGCTCAACCATGCGCAGATCGACCGCTGGAACATCGTCGCGGCGCTGAACTACCTGCCGCGCGACGAAGAGGTCGCGATCGTGCTGGCGCGCGTGCCGGGCAAGAACAACCCGCGCGGGCGCGCGCACATCGAGCAGATGGTCGCGGTGGCCGACATGACGCGCAAGGGCTTCGCCGCCGGCGACCTGTCGACCCTGATGTCGCCGCGCACGGTGATCACCTGGGCCGAGAACTGCGAGATCTTCCGCGACCCGGAAATCGCGTTCCGCTTCTCGTTCCTGAACAAGTGCGACGACGCCGAACGGCCGATCGTGGCCGAGTACTACCAGCGCTGCTTCGACGGCGAGCTCGCCGAGTCCTACCGGCCGGCGGCCGACGCTTCTTAGCCGCTGCTCACCGCACGCAGCAGCATGGGTCAGGCACAGGCGCGCGCCCGCCACCAGCAGAAGCTCGAGGAGCTGTGCGCGGCGACGATCCGCGCGCTCGTCGGCGATGCCGACCTGCACTTCCGCGGCCAGCGGCTGCACCGCGGCACCCGCGCGCTGCCGCGTTTCGCACCGCACCTGCACCCGTCGCTCGACGACGACGATCTGGCATCGTTTCGCGGCGCCGCCGACGGCCTGGCGCTGCGCCTGGCGCGCTCCGATGCCGAACTGCACGCCGGCCTGTGCCCCGCCGATCCGGTGCAGCGGCTGGTGTTCGATCTGCTCGAGCAGTTCCGCGTCGAGGCGCAGGCGCCGGCCGACATGCCGGGTCTGCGCCGCAACCTGCGCCATCGCTTCGAGCGCTGGTCGGCGGCGTATCACGACAGCGGCCTGAACGAGAGCACGCGCGGGCTGCTGCTGTACACGGTGGCGCAGGTGTGCCGCTCGCGCGTCGGCGGCGAGCCGGTGGTCGAGGCCACCGAAGACCTGATCGAGGGCACGCGCGGCATGCTCGTCGCCGCACATCGGCCACGACCTGGCGGGGCTGCGCCGCGCGCGGCTCGACCAGGCCGCGTACGCGCGCGCACGCGCTGGCGATCGCGCGCCGCGTGGCCGAGCTGATGGCCGAGCGCGAGGACGAAAGCGACGACGCCGAGCGCGGCGACGACAGCGACGATGCGCGCCGCAACCTGTTCAGCCTGCTGCTCGATCTCGACGGCGACGAGAACGACGGCTTTGCGGTGGCCGACGCGGGCCGCAGCAAGGTGCTAGACGAGGCCGCCGGCGGCTACCGCGTCTTCACGCGCGCCTACGACCGCGAGGTGAATGCCGGCTCGCTGGTGCGGCGTGCGCTGCTGCTGGACTATCGCCAGCGGCTCGACCGCCGCATCGCCGAGCAGGGCATCAACCTGTCACGGCTGGCGCGTGACCTGCGGGCGTTGCTGGCGCGCCCGCTCGTCGACGGCTGGGAAGGCGCGCAGGAGGAAGGCCTGGTCGACGGCCGCAGCCTGGCGCAGCTGATCAGCTCGCCGACCGAACGGCGCCTGTTCCGCATCGACCGCCCGCAGCCGCTGGCCGATTGCCTGGTCAGCTTCCTGATCGATTGCTCCGGGTCGATGAAGCAGCACATCGAGCCGGTGGCGGTGCTGATCGATGTCTTCGTGCGCGCGCTCGAGATGGCCGGTGTCAGCAGCGAAATCCTCGGCTTCACCACCGGTGCGTGGAACGGCGGGCGCGCGCAGCGCGACTGGCAGCGCGCCGGGCGGCCGCGCCACCCGGGGCGGCTGAACGAGGTCTGCCACCTGGTGTTCAAGGCCGCCGACACGCCGTGGCGGCGCGCCCGCCGCGACATCGCCGCGCTGCTGAAGGCCGACCTGTTCCGCGAAGGCATCGACGGCGAGGCGGTCGACTGGGCCTGCCAGCGCATGCAGGGCCGTGGCGAGCAGCGCCGCATCCTGCTCGTCGTCTCCGACGGCAGCCCGATGGACAGCGCGACGCACCGGGCCAACGACGCGCACTACCTCGACCATCACCTGCGCGACGTCGTGTCAGCGCCTGGAGCGCAGCGGCCAGGTCGAGATCTGCGGCATCGGCGTCGGCCTCGACCTGAGCCCGTACTACAGCCGCGGCCAGGCGCTGGACCTGTCGGCGCCGCCGGGCAACCGCGTGTTCCACGAGATCCTGCAGATGATCGGCGGCCACGCCCGGCGCTGAGGCTCAGCGCCGGCTCAGGCGTCGGGCCTATGCAGCGCCGCGTTGGCGTCGGCAGCCAGCGACGCACCGATGCGCTCGACCTCGTGCACCAGCAGGTCGAGATCGGCAAAGCGGGTGCGGTGATTGGTGATGTTGACCCGGATCGCCGTGCGGCCGTGGATCAGCGTGGTCGACGGCGCGGCGATGCCCTGCAGCTGCAACTGGATCACGATCTCGTCGTTCAGACGGTCCAGCGCCGGCAACGCCAACCCCGCATCGACATAACAGAAGCAGCAGATGTTCATCGCCACCGGCGCCAGCAGCGCCATGTTCGGGTGGGCCGTCACCTGCTGCGCCAGGTAGGCCGCCTGTTCGCAGTTGCGCGTGATCATTCGGCCGAGCTTGTCGCTGCCGTGTTCGGCGAACTGGGTCCAGATCTTCAGTGCGCGAAAGCCGCGCGACAGTTCGGGGCCGTATTCGACCGGCCACGGGTTGCCGGCGGCCAGGCCGCGCTCGGCGCCCTTCAGGTAGTCGGGCCGCTCGGAAAACGCTTGCCGGTGCGCCGGCTCCGAGCGGATCAGCACCAGGCCGGCGTCGTAGTTGACATGCAGCCACTTGTGGAAATCGACGGCCAGCGAATCGGCGCGCTTCAGTCCGCTCAGGCGCGGACGCAGCCGCTCGCTGAGCACGCCGCAGGCGCCGAACGCGCCGTCGACATGCAGCCACAGCCGTTCGGCGGCGGCGAGGTCGGCCAGCGCGTCCAGGTCGTCGATGGCGCCGACGTTGACCGCACCGGCGGTGCCGACGATGACAAACGGCGTCAGCCCGGCAGCGCGGTCCGCGGCGAGGGCGGACTTCAGCGCATCGATGTCGATCTCGAAGCGCTCGTCGACCGCGATCCGGCGCAACGCGTCGGAGCCCAGGCCGAGGATGTCGAAGGCGCGTGCGACGCAAGAATGGGTCTGCGTCGAGGTGTAGCCGACCAGCTTCGCCGCGCCGATGCCACTTTTGCGGCTGGTGAATTCCAGGCAGCGGTCGCGCGCCACCTTCAACGCGATCACGGTCGCGATCGAGGTGCCCGACACGACCAGGCCGCTCGAACCTTGCGGGAAGCCGAACAGTTCGCGGCACCAGTCGACCACCTGCTTTTCGACATACATCGCGCCGTGGTCGCGCCCGCCGAGGTTGGCGTTCATCGCCGCCGCGGCGATGTCGGCAATCAGGTTGCCCGGCGTGCCGCTGCCGTGCACCCAGCCGAAGAAGCGCGGATGGGTGTTGCCCACGCCATAGGGCAACAGCGCTTCGATGCGCTGCTGCGTCAGCGCCGGCCCCAGCCCCTGGTCGGGCAACGGGGATTGCAGCGAGGCCTTCATCGGCTGCGGCAACTCGGTCCAGACGCGGCCCTCGCGCGCGCCTTGCATCTTGTCGACCGCGGCATCGACCATCTTGTGCGCCAGCGCGCGGAACTGCTGCCAGTCGGCCGGGTCCAGCGATTCGTCGTCGGCTTGGTCGGCGGGCCTCATGTCGAACACGCCTCGGCCAGCGCCGCGCGCACGATGCGCCCGATCAGCACGCAGTCGTCGTCGCTCAGCGACAGCGGGATGCGCATGTCGCACAAGCCTTGCATCAACGGCAACGACGCCGGCACCTGCTGCGCATCGCGCAGGTAGCGCCAATGGGTGTAGTTGCTGGTGAAGCCCTGCGGCTCGCGGCGGCCGAACCACTTGATGTGCAGGCCGCGGCGGTCGCAGCCGCCGAGGAAACGTTCGATGCGCTCGGGCGGCAGGTCGAGCGTGAACTGGATCGAGCTGGCGACGAACTCCTCTCGGGCATCGCGCGCGGGCACCGTCAGCTGCGGCACGCCGTCGAGCGCGCGCGCGAGCTTGGCGTACAGCGTGTTCCAGGCCGCGGCGCGGCGCGGCAGGTCGAGCAGCTGCGGGCGCAACATCGCGGCCGCGTGGTTCGACATGCGCAGGCTGAAGTTCGGCGTGTCGTAGCGCCAGCGCTCGAACACCGCGGCCGGCGGCTTCACCAGATGCTGCTCGTACAGCATGTAGCTGCCCGAATGCAGGATCGCCCTGGCGCAGACGTCGTCGTCGTCGGTGACGAGCAGGCCGCCCTCGCCGGAGTTGATGTGCTTGTAGGTCTGCGTGCTGTAGCAGCCGACCGTGCCCCAGGTGCCGCTGTGGCGCCCGGCCCAGCGTGCGCCCATGGTGTGCGCGCAGTCCTCCACCACCGCGATGCCGTGCGCATCGCAGATCGAGCGCACCGCCTGCATGTCGGTGATGTGGCCGCGCATGTGCGAGATCAGGAACACGCGCGCGCCGCTGGTCGCCGCCTTGCGCTGCAGGTCGTCGAGGTCGGCGGTGTAGCCGGCGGTGGTTTCCACCAGCACCGCGTCGGCGCCGGCATGTGCGATGGCGCCGGGCACCGGCGCGAGCGTGAAGGTGCTGGTCAGCACCTTGTCGCCGGGGCCGACACCGAGCGCCTTCAGCGCGACGAACATCGTCGCGCCGCACGAACTCATCGCCACGCAGTAGCGGGCGCCGACGTAGGCCGCGTACTCCTGCTCCAGCAGCGAGGGTTCGGGCGCGCTGCCGCCGGTTTCGCCGTAGCGGTGCAGGCGGCCGCTTTGCATCAGCTCGACCGCGCGCCGGATGCCGGCCTCGGGGATCGGCTCCGGCTGGCTCAGGTCCTTGCCGAACCACAGCTCCTCATCGGCCGCGGCCGCTGCCTGCACGGTGGCATCAGCCATGGTGCGCGTGCCCGCCGAGCGTGCCGAGCTCGAACGCTTCGTCGGGGTAGTACTTCTTCAGCCGGATGTCGCCGGTGCGGGCGTGGCCTTCCATGCCCTCGAGCCGCGAGATGCGCGCCGCCACCTGGCCGACCTCGCGCGACGCCGCGCGGTCGAGCCGCTGCCAGGTCACGGTCTTGATGAACTTGCCCACCGACAGGCCGCCCGAATAGCGCGCCGCGCCCTTGGTCGGCAGGATGTGATTGGGCCCGCTGCACTTGTCGCCGTAGGCCACGGTGGTCTCCTCGCCGAGGAACAACGAGCCGTAGTTGCTCAGCCGCTCGAGCCACCAGTCGAGATCGTGCGCCATCACCTGCAGGTGTTCGCAGGCATAACGGTCGCTGACCTCGACCGCTTCCTCGCGGCTTTCGCAGAACACCACTTCCGCATAGTCGCGCCACGACACGGTGGCGGCGCTGCGCGCCAGCTCGGGCAGCGCGTCGATCAGCGCCGGCACGCGCGCGATCACGGCCGTGCCGAGCGCGCGCGAGGTGGTGATCAGCCACACCGGCGAATCCTGGCCGTGCTCGGCCTGGCCGACCAGATCGGCGGCGACGATGTCGGGGTCGGCGCTGTCGTCGGCGATGATGGCCGACTCGGTCGGCCCGGCGACGACGTCGATGCCGACGCGTCCGAACAAGCTGCGCTTGGCTTCGGCGACGAAGCGGTTGCCGGGGCCGACGATGACATCGGCGCTGTGCCCGGTGAACAGGCCGAAGGCCAGCGACGCCACCGCCTGCACACCCCCCAGGGCCAGCACCGTGTCGGCGCCGCACAGCTTCATCGCATACAGGATCGCCGGGTTGACGCCGGCATCCTGGTGCGCCGGCGAGGTGGCGATCACGTTCTTCACGCCGGCGACCTTGGCCGTGCCCACGCTCATCACGGCGCTGGCCGCATGCGCGTAGCGGCCGCCCGGCACGTAGCAGCCGGCGGTGCCGACCGCAATCAGCTTCTGGCCCGCGACGAGGCCGGGGCGCAGTTCGCTTTCGAACTCGTGCAGCGAATCGCGCTGCAGCTGTGCGAAGCCGCAGACGCGGTCGCGCGCATAGCGGATGTCGTCCTTGACCCCGGCGGACAGGCTGCGCTCGGCCTTCGCGAATTCCGCTTCGCCCAGCACCACGTCGCCGCGCCAGCCGTCGAAATCGCGCGCATAGCGGCGCACCACCTCCTCGCCGCCGGCCTGGATCTCGGCCAGCATGCGCTGCACGGTGGCCCCGGTTTCGGTATCGATCTTCTCGATCGGGGGGTTCGACTTCTTCAGGTATTCGGCCATCGTGCGCTCCTTCTTTTCAACCGCGAAGCAGATGCTAGGGCGCGCACCTGCGCCGCGGTGAGGCCACTTACAGTCGGGCCGTAAAACCAGAATGCGCCGCCACGCCCAGACATGACCCGCACCGCCCGCACCAGCGATCTGATGTGGCTGCGCCTGTTCCAGCGCTTCGAAGGCAGGTCGCCGACCTTGCAAGGGCAACTGCGCGACATGCTGGTGCACGGCGTGCTCGAAGGTTTCCTGCCGGCGGGCGCGGCGCTGCCGTCGAGCCGGCTGCTGGCGGCGACGCTGGGCGCTGTCGCGCACCACGGTGACCTTGGCGCTGGCAGGGCTGGCGGACCAGGGCTTGCTGGTCGCGCGCCCGCGCAGCGGCTATTTCGTCAGTGAACACGGGCCATCGACTGGCGTTGGCGAAGCGGCTCGCGGGCCCACCCGACGCGCCGCCGCACGATCGCTGGCGCAGCCGCTTGAAGATGACGCCGTCGAGCCAGCGCAACATCGAAAAGCCGGCGGACTGGCAGCAGCAGCCGTACCCGTTCGTCTACGGCCAGTTCGACGCGACGCTGTTCCCGTTTCGCGACTGGCGTCGCTGCGTGCTCGAAACGCTCGAGGCCCGCGCGGTGCGGCGCTGGGCGCCGGACCAGATCGATCACGACGACGAGGCGCTGATCGAGCAGGTGCATTCGCGCCTGCTGCCGGCGCGCGGCATCTGGGTCGAGCGCGACCAGATCCTGATCACCAGCGGCGCGCAGCAGGGGCTGTTCCTGCTGTGCGAACTGCTGGTCGACGCCGGCACACACGTCGGCATCGAGACGCCCGGCTACCCCGATGCGCGCAACAACTTCGCGCTGCGCACCCAGCGCATCCACCCGCTGCGCGTCGACGAAGAGGGCCTCGTCGCCGGGCCCGAACTGGCGCCGTGCGACATGGTGTTCGTGACGCCGAGCCACCAGTGCCCGACCACGGTCACGCTGTCGCTCGAGCGCCGCCTGAGCTTGCTCGACAGCGCGCAGCGCAACGACTTCATCGTCATCGAGGACGACCACGAAAGCGAGCTGAACTTTTCCGCGCAACCGACGGCGGCGCTGAAGAGCCTGGACAAGCGCGAGCGCGTGCTCTACCTGGGCAGCCTGTCGAAGACGTTGGCGCATGGCCTGCGGCTGGGCTTCGTGGTGGCACCGGCGGATCTGATCCGCGAGCTGCGCGCGCTGCGCCGCCTGATGATGCGGCACGTGTCGGCCAACAACCAGCGTGCCGCGGCGAACTTCATCGCGCACGGCTTTCATGAAGCGCACGTGCGCCGCCTGATCGCCAGCTACCGCGAGCGCGCGCTCGCGTTGCGGCAGGCGCTGGCCGAGCACGCGCCGCAACTCGACGCGATGGCCGCCGACGGCGGCTCGGCGCTGTGGGTCACCGGCGCGGCCACGCTGGACACACGCGAGCTGGCCCGGCGGCTGCTCGAACGGGGTGTCGTCGTCGAGCCCGGCGACGTCTTCTATCCGGCTGCGGGGCGGCCGTGCAACCAGATGCGCATCGGCTACTCGTCGATCGCGCCGGAGCGCATCGACGCCGGCGTGCGCGTCATGGCCGAGGTGCTGGCCGAACTCAGCCGCCACGCGCCAGGCGCGATCGGCAGGTAGGCCTCGACCGCCGCGGTGGCGATGACGTGGGTGGTTTGCTGCTCGGGATCGTCGACGTTCAATCCGCCGTGCACGGCCGTCACTTCGGCGCGCCCGCGCGGCAGCTCGGCGGCCACGACGGCCAGGTCGACCTGGTCCGGCTCCTGCACGCCGATCGTGACCTGCACGCGCATGTCGTGGTGGTCGTAGCCGAGCGACCTGAACAGCACCAGCGACGAGTGATGCAGCGCATCCTGCACCGCGCGGCAGGCGGCCTTGGTGTAGTCCATCCCGTACAGGTCGTTGCCGGTGCCCATCTCGAGGATCAGGCGTCGTTCAATCATGCGTCGCCTCCATGTCGAAGCTGACCAGGACCGCGGCATTGGCCACCACGCTGATGCGGTCGGTGCCCGGCTTGGCGATGTCGAGCCCGCCCTTGACCACGGTGATGGCCGGCTGTCCGTACGGAAAGATCTTCAGCAGCGCGTCGCGATCGACGGCATCGGGCTGCTGCACGCCGATCTCGACGTCGATGATCATCGCCTCCTTCGGGAAGTCGAAGGCCTCGGCGATGTTCAGCGAGTTGTGCCACAGCGCATCGCGTATCGCCCGCTCGGCGGCGCGGGTGTAGTCGCGGCTTCGAATCGACGTGCCCATGCCGAACTGGCTCACCACCCGCTTCTTTGCCATCTTCGAGTTCCTCCTGACCTGCTGCGTCGACTCTACAGGCCCTCGTCCTGCAGGTGATACCAGTGATACAGGAAGCGCTGCCCGACGCGGCGAAACGGCGCGAAGCCACGCGAGCGCACCAGGTTGAAGACGTTCGGATACTCCAGCGGCGTCTTGTAGATCGGCAGCTCGAAGGCGCGGTCGGTCTTGCCGGCGATGCGCTGGGCCATGCGGCGCCCGGCATGGGCCGAGAACGACACGCCGTTGCCGCCGTAGCCGAGCGCGTAGAACACGGTCTGCTGCGGGTCGGGCTGCGTGATGCGCGGCATCATGTCGTGGCTGACGTCGACCCAGCCCCACCACGAATGGTCGATCTGGATGCCCTTCAGCGCCGGGAACTTGCGGTGCAGCCCGTCGACCAGCACCGCCATGTGTTTGCGGGTTCGGCGCGTCGGCGCCGGTGATCGAACTGCGGCTGCCGATCTGCACCCGGTTGTCGGGCAGCTTGCGGTAATAGAAGCGCAGCGTGCGCGTGTCGGTGATGACTTCGTTGGTGCGGAAGTTGGTGGCCTGCAGTTCGGCCGCCGTCAGCGGCCGCGTCACCAGCGAGTTCGACAGGATCGGCATGATCTTCGAATCCAGGCTGCGGTGCAGCCCGTTGCTGGTGTAGCCGCCGGTGGCGAAGCCGACCGCGCGCGCGCGCACGGTGCCGCCGGGCGTCCTCAAATGGTGCACGCCGTTGCGCGTCTCGAAGCCGATCACCGGGCTCGACGGATGCACCTTGACGCCGAGTTCGCGCGCCTTGTTCAGGTAACCGAAGGCCAGCTTCAGCGGGTGCACGCCGATGCCGTCGGGCTCGTGCATCGCGCCGTGGCTGTCGGCATCGCGCACGTAACGTTCGGCCACTTCGTCGGCGCTGAGCATGTGCGTGTCGTAGCCGAAGACATCGCGCATCACCTTCGCCTCGCTGCGCAGGAAATCCATCTTCTCCTTGCGGTGCGCGATGTACAGGTGGCCACCGTGCTGCGGCTCGCATTGCGGGAACTCGCTGACCAGGCTCTTGAAGGTCTCGAAGCCGCTGCGCAGCTCGGCATCGAGCTCGAGCGCGGTCTTCTTGCCCCAGCGTGCGATCCACTGCGATCGGTACAGCCGCCCGCTGGCGTTCTGGCCCTGGCCGCCGTTGCGGCTGGTGCAGCCCCACACGGCGCGGTTGGCTTCGAGCACGGTGGCGCGGATGCCGTGCTCGCGGGCCAGGAACAGCGCCGTCGCCAGCCCGGTGAAGCCGGAGCCGACGATCACCACGTCGGCATCGACATCGCCGGTGATCGGGCCGTCGTCGAGCGGCGGCGCGCCGGCGGTGGCGACCCAGTAGGTCGGCGCATAGTCGGTGCCTTGGCCGGGGTGCGGGGCGGCCAGCGGATCGTATTGCGGGTCGTAGGGCCGCAGCGCGGATGCGCCCGGGGTTGACATGTCCATCGCTGACTCCGTTGAGTGGGAGCGCGGACCAGGCAAGCGTGCCCGGGCCGCGATGAACAAAGATTAGTCGCCGTGCGGGCGTGCAGTTAGCACCAGTTGCGTGCATTCGTTGAGTCCACGCCGCCGGCCACAGCACCGGCCACTGGCCCAAGCGATTGCGCGCAACTGGTTCTACGAGCCCACCCGGGCGAAGAATAGTCTGCGGCCCTCGATCAAACGACAAGGCCCCAAGCGATGCACCCGTCAACCGTCAATGTCACTTTCTTGCAGGACTTCGCCGCCGCCTGGAACCGCCACGACATCGATGCGCTGATGGGCTTCATGGCGCCGGACTGCGCATTCCACGCCGCCGCCGGGCCCGATCTGATGGGCCGCAGCTTCATCGGCCGCGACGCGGTGCGCGAAGGTTTCGAGCAGGCCTGGAAGACCTTTCCCGACGCCGCCTGGCTCGACGGCGAGTACTTCGTCAGCGGCGATCGCGGCGTCGCCGAGTGCACCTTCCGTGGCACCAAGGCCGACGGCTCGCGCACCGAGGCGCGCATGGTCGACGTGTTCACCTTCCGCGACGGCAAGATCGCGATCAAGAATGCCTACCGCAAGGACCGGCCCGCAATCGCGGCCGGCTGAGCGCTCTTCGCACTGTTCCCCTCAACCCCGGAGCCAAGATGAAACTCAAACAGACTGTGCTGATTCCGTTGTTCGCCGCTGCCGCCCTGTCGGCGGTGCCCGCTGCTTTCGCCACCACCTTCAAGGTTGCGGTCGGCGACGCGCAGGGCAGCACCCAGTACGAACTGGGCACCAAGTTCAAGGAGCTGTTCGAGGCCAAGACCGGCGGCAAGCACAAGGTCGACCTGTTCCCGAACGGCCAGCTCGGCAGCGAGGAGACCACCGTCAACTCCGCCAGCATGGGCACGCTGGACATGTCGATCCTGGCGATCAACAACGTCACGCCGTTCTCGCCCACCGTCGGCATCCTGACCCTGCCTTACGTGATCCTGAGCGCCGAGGAGGCGAAGAAGCTGGTCACCGGCGAAGTGGGCAAGGAGCTGACCGAGAACACCATCCGCGACGCCGGCGTGCGCATCGTCGGCTGGACCTTCACCGGCTTTCGCGTGCTGACCAACTCGAAGAAGCCGGTCAAGGCCGTGGCCGATCTGCAGGGGCTGAAGATCCGCGTGCCGAAGAACGAGATCATGATCGCCAGCTACCAGGCCTGGGGCATCAACCCGACGCCGATGGCCTGGTCGGAAACCTTCACCGCGCTGCAGCAGCGCGTGGTCGACGGCCAGGACAACCCGTACATCACGGTGCACTCGATGAAGTTCAACGAGGTGCAGAAGTACATCACCAACATCCGCTACGTCTTCTCGCTGGAGCCGATCATCATCGGTGAGGCCACCTTCAAGAAGCAGCCGGCCGATGTGCAGAAGGCGCTGCTCGAGGCCGGCGCCGAAGCCACCGAGCACAGCTACAAGTTCCTGCTCGCCAGCGAAGACAAGATCCGGAAGGAACTGACCGCCAAGGGCATGGAGATCAGCGACCCGGCCGACGGCGAGAAGGAATGGATCTCGAAGGCGACGACCGCGGTGTGGCCGAAGTTCTACAAGAGCATCGGCGGCAAGGAAAAGCTCGACCGCGTGCAGAAGACTCTCGGCCGCTGAGCCGGCACCACCGACCGCCGCACGGCGGTCGGTCTTCTTCTGCCAACCCGAGGAGACGCGCATGTCCGCCGCACGCAAGACGCTCGCGCTGCTGAACAACGCCGAGACCCTGGTGTGCGAGGCCTTGCTCGCGGTGTTCGTGCTGATCCTGTTCGCCCAGATCGTCGCGCGCCAGCTGTTCGGCTACAACATTGCGTGGAGCGAAGAGCTGTCGACCTACATGTTCGTCTGGTTCGCCTACCTCGGCGCGGTGGTGGCGGCCAAGATGTCGGCGCACAACCGCGTCACGGTGCAGTTCCAGCTGATGCCGAAGTGGCTGTCGAAGACGCTGCTGACCTTTGCCGACCTGCTGTGGGTCGCCTTCAACCTGTACTTCGTCTGGCTCAGCTACGACTTCGTCTTCAACCGCATGAACCTGTTCTGGAAGGCGCAGACGCTGGGCGTGCCGATGAAGTACATCTACATGATCCTGCCGTTGGCCTTCACGCTGATGTCGCTGCGCATCCTGTGGAACATCTACCTCAGGGTCTTCAAGGGCATCGAGCCGCTCGACCCGGAACACGAAGAGCTCGAAAAACTCAGGCACGGCGCCGACAAGGCCACCGCCTGAGCGGCCGCAGGAGCGATGCACCATGGAAAACTACGTTGCCGAACTGCTCTTCGGCGGGTTCATCCTGCTGCTGCTGCTGGGCGCGCCGATCACCGTCGCGCTGGGCGGTGCCGGCATGGCGGCCTACATCGCGCTCGACAAGGATCCGATCGCGCTGGTGCAGATCGCCTTCAACTCGGTCGGCAGCTTCCCGCTGATGGCGCTGCCCGCCTTCGTGCTGGCCGGCGCGCTGATGGAGGCCGCGGGCATCTCCAAGCGCCTGGTCGACATCGCCGAGACCCTCGCCGGGCCGATCACCGGCGGCCTGGGCGCGGCCACCGTGCTGGCCTGCCTGTTCTTCGGCGCCATCTCCGGCTCGGGCCCGGCGACCACCGCCGCCGTCGGCATGCTGATGATCCCGGCGATGGCCAAGCGCAACTACGACCGGCCCTACGCCTCGGCGATCACGGCGGCATCGGGCGGCCTGGGCATCATCATCCCGCCGTCGATCCCGATGGTGATCTTCGGCATCGCCGCGCTGGGCATGGCGCCGCCGCCTGAGGCGATCGAGAAGTTCGGGCAGTTCGCCTCGCTGTCGATCCCGAAGCTGTTCATCGCCGGCGTCGTGCCCGGCGCCGTGATGGCCGGCGGGCTGCTGATCATGAACTACTTCATCTCGAAACGGCGGGGCTATCGCGGGCTCACCGAAAACTGGTCTTACGGCGATATCGGGCAGGCGTTGCGGCGCGGCATCTGGTCGATCATCGCGCCGGTGATCATCCTCGGCGGCATCTACGCGGGCCTGTTCACGCCGACCGAATCGGCCATCGTGGCCATCTTCTACACGCTGTTCGTCGGCGCCTTCATCCACCGCGAGTTGAAGTTCCCGGCGATACAGAACGCGCTGCGCACGACCACCTGGATCACCGGGCGCGTGCTGCTGATCCTGTTCACGGCCACTGCATTCGGCCGCCTGCTGGTCGAGCAGCGCATCCCGGCCGACATCGCCGCGTCGTTGCTGACGCTGACCAGCAACATCTATGTCATCTGGGCGCTGGTGATCGCCTTCCTGCTCTTCGTCGGCATGTTCATGGAGACGCTGGCGGCGATCCTGATCCTGACGCCGGTGCTGCTGCCGGTGATGTACACGATGGGCGCCGACCCGACCCATGTCGGCATCGTCGTGATCTGCGTGCTGTCGATCGGCTTCATGACCCCGCCGCTGGGCGAGAACCTGTTCGTCGCCTCGGGCATCGGCGGTGAGCCGGTGGAGAAGATCGTGGTGCGGGTGATGCCCTTCGTGCTCGTCTCGACGGTCGCGGTGTTCATGATCGCGTTCTTCCCGTCGCTGTCGCTGTGGTTGCCGGGCCTGCTCGGCTACAAGTGACGGCCCCGCCGCCGCCGGCGCGTCAGCCTGTCGTTGCCAACTCGGCGATCACCGACGCCAGCGCGCGGATGCCGGGCTCGATGGCATCGGTGGTGATCGACTGGTAGCCCAGGCGGATGTAGCCGCCCGGCGCCGGGTCGGCGGCGAAGAACACGTCGCCCGGCTCGATCAGCACGCCGTGCTCGGCCGCGCGCTCGGCGAGTGCGGTCGCGCGCGACGCCCGGCCGGCAGTTGCACCCAGCACGAACCGCCGCCGCTGACCGGCACGATGCGGCATTGCGGCGCATGCCGCGCCATCGCCTCGAGCACCGCCGCGCAGCGCTCGCGCTGTGCGGCTGCGATGCGGCGCAGCTGCGCGTCGTGGTGGCCGAGCGAGATGTACAGCGCGAAGGCGCGCTGCGTGAACGCGTTCGGATGGCGCAGCATCAGCCGGCGCAAGGCGCGCAGCTCCTTGATGATGGTCGGGCGCCGCGACCACGTAGCCGATGCGCAGGCCCGGCGCCAGACTCTTCGA
The DNA here is from genome assembly GCA_963756415.1 of uncultured beta proteobacterium. Lineage (GTDB taxonomy): Bacteria > Pseudomonadota > Gammaproteobacteria > Burkholderiales > Burkholderiaceae_C > Rubrivivax. Next base: position 64,641 of record CAVWNT010000010.1, on the reverse strand, counting down.
CAGGCTGCCGATGTAGATCACGCGGTCGCTGCGGTCGAGGCTCTTCAGCGCGGGGATCGGCTCGCCGTCGAACCGGTTCTCGCTCTCGAAGTCGTCTTCGATGATCACGAAATCGATCGTCCTCGGCGCGGCGCAGCAGCGCTTCGCGCCGCGCCAGCGGCAAGGTCACCGCCGGTCGGGCACTGGTGGCTGGGTGTGACGTAGACATAGTCGAGGTCGCTCAGGTGATCGTCGACCTGCAGCCCGTCGCCATCCACCGTCAGCGGCACGAGCTGTCGCGTGCGGCTGTGGAAGATGTTGCGCGCATCCGGGTAACCCGGGTCTTCGACGCCGACGCGCGTGCCTTCGCCCATCAGCAGGTCGGCCACCAGGTACAGCGCGTGCTGCGCGCCGACCGTCACCACCACCTCGTCGGCGCGGGCCCACACGCCGCGACGCGGCAGCACGCGGGTGCGGATCTGCTGCACCAGCGAATCGTCGTCGCGCGCGATCTGGTCCGGCGCCCACTCGCGGATGTCGAGCACCGACAGCGTCTTGATGCAGCACTCGCGCCAGTCGGCATCGGAAACATCGCGGCGTCGAACTGGCCGTACAGGAACGGATAGGGGTGACGCTGCCAGTCGGCGGGCTTGACGATGCTGCGTTGTGTCGACGGCCGCTGCCGCAGCCGTGCGATCCAGTCCGGCGCAGCGCCATCGCCGTCGTCCACGGCATCGGCCGGCTCGTCGCGGCGGCCGGCCGCGGCCGTGATCTGCGGGTTGACATAGTGGCCGCTGCGCTGGCGCGAGACCAGGTAGCCCTCGTCGCTGAGTTGCTGGTAGGCCAGCACCACCGTGTTGCGTGCGACGCTCGAGCTGTTCGGCCATCTCGCGGCTCGACGGCACCGGCGCGCCCGGCGGCCAGCCGGTCATCGAGGATGGCCGCCACCAGCATCTCGCGGATCTGCCCCTGCAGGCTCATGTTCTTGCGCGCCGAGCGCTGCAACAACTGCTTCCACAGCGCGGCGGTCAGGCGCTGCGTCATGGTGCGTCGATGCCCGGCCGGCTGCGCGCGAACACTGGTGGCATGCGGGCCATGATAGGTGCAACTTCTTGCCGTCGATCCGGCGTGCCCGCGCCTGGCAACGCTCAGCCGTCCAGCCCCAGCGGTGCGCGCAGCCGGCCATCGGCGCTGTTCGACGCCGCCGCGGCGGCCGCACTCGACGCTGCCGTAACGCTGCGCGAACACCGGCGGCAGCGCGCGCGCCTCGCGCGGGGCCAGCCACAGCCGCAGCAGGTGGCGCCGGCGCGCCGGCTCGGCCCAGTCCTCGAAGGCCGTGCGGTCGTGCAGCAGCGTGTGGTTGTGAACGAACTGCATGTCGCCGGCTTGCAGCGCCATCGTGAAATGCAGCGCCGGGTCGTTGCTCAGCGTGTCGAGCAGGTCCAGCGCTTCGATCTGCAGCTTGCTCGGGGGCGGCGCATCGGCGAAGCGCTGCGCCGAATCGATGTACTGGCGCTGGTAGATCGCCGACAGCCGGCCGTCGAACCAGCTGAACACCGGGATCTCGAAATACGGCTTCGCACCCGCCGGCACTTCGCCGCGTCGGTCGGTGGCCAGCGGCTTGAACAGCTCGGCTGCCAGGTCGGGGCGCCGCGCGCGCAGCTCGTTGTACAGCGTGGTCGACGAGACCAGCGCCGACAGCCCGCCGCGCCGCGCCGGCTGCAGGCACAGCAGGCCGACGATGTCGGCCGAATCGGTGTGGAAGGTCTGCCGTTCGTGGGTCTGGTAGATGCGCACGTTCGGATCGCTGGCCGACAAGCCCGAGGTCGCGCACGTGCCCCAGCACATGGCCCTGCGCGTTCTGCGATCGCGCCGCGCCCAGGTGGGACCCCAAGCCGTAGAAGGCGATGGCGCAGCGGCGGCGCCCCCAGTCGGCCACCGGCAGGCCACGCCACAGCACGAAGCCGCGGCCCTCCAGCAAATCGTGGCGCAGGCGCAGCAGCCGCGGCGCCAGCAGCGGCAGCGCGAATTGCTCTGGCGTCAGCGTGGCCAGGTCGGTGTGCGCGGGCATCCAGGCTTCGCAGGCATCGGCCAGTGCCGCCAGTTCATCGCCATCGAGGGTTTCGATCCATTCGTCGCTGCGCGCCGCCATGTCGGGCCCCAGCCAGGCGCTGGCGGTGTCGATGCGCTCGGGCAGATCGGAAGGCAGCATGCTCATCTCAGCAGGTCTCGGTGTTGTCGCAGCAGCGCCGTGCGCTGGCGCTGTACGGGTGGATTCGATGGGGACGGACGGCAGTACCGTGTCTGGAAAATAGGCAACTCCCGGACGAGAAGGTTCATCATCGAGACAGCGGTTGTGTTCAACATTCGGACATCGATTCTTGTTAGAGCTGGTCGATGACGGGTAGAGGTTCGCGTTTGCACCTAGATGGTGCGGTGTGGCACACCGTTTGCGTATTACAGCGGATTCGCCGGGCCGGCACGACACCGTGGCCGCCCACCCACCCAGGAGACAGTCGATGCCCATTGTCAAGAAATCCACGCTCATCGCCCACGCACGCGCAGGCCTGTTCGTCGGCACCGTCGGCGTCGCGCTCAGCGCGCTGTCGATGTCCGGCGCGCTGGCGCAGGGCAAGGGCGAAATCAAGATCGCCCACGTGCACAGCCTGACCGGCCCGCTCGAGGCCTACGGCAAGCAGACCACGACCGGGCTGATGCTGGGGCTGGACTACGCCACCGGCGGCACCATGACCGTGGCCGGCAAGAAGATCGTCGTCATCGAGAAGGACGACCAGGGCAAGCCCGACCTGGGCAAGAGCCTGCTCGCCGCGGCCTATGCCGACGACAAGGCCGACATCGCCATCGGCCCCACCAGCTCGGGCGTGGCGCTGGCGATGCTGCCGGTGGCCGAGGAATACAAGAAGATCCTGCTGGTCGAGCCGGCGGTGGCCGATTCGATCACCGGCGACAAGTGGAACAAGTACATCTTCCGCACCGGCCGCAACTCGAGCCAGGACGCGATCTCCAACGCGGTGGCGGTCGACAAGGCCGGCACCAGCATCGCCACCCTGGCGCAGGACTACGCCTTCGGCCGCGACGGCGTGGCGGCGTTCAAGGCGGCGGTGAAGAACGCGAAGATCGTGCACGAGGAATACCTGCCGACGACGACCACCGACTTCACCGCCGGCGCGCAGCGCATCATCGACAAGCTGAAGGACCAGCCCGGACGCAAGGTGATCTGGATCATCTGGGCCGGCGGCGGCGGCAACCCGTTCAAGATCGCCGACCTCGACCTGAAGCGCTACAACATCGAGATCGTCACCGGCGGCAACATCCTGCCGGCGATGGCCGCGTACAAGCAGTTCCCGGGCATGGAAGGCGCCACCTACTACTACTTCGGCATCCCGAAGAACCCGGTCAACGAATGGCTGGTGGCGCGCCACTACAAGGAATTCAAGACGCCGCCCGACTTCTTCACCGCCGGCGGCATGGCCGCGGGCATCGCGGTGGTCGAGGCGCTGAAGAAGACCAACGGCGACACCAGCACCAACAAGCTGATCAAGACCATGGAAGGCATGAGCTTCGAGACGCCGAAGGGCACGATGACCTTCCGCAAGGAAGACCACCAGGCGATGCAGAGCATGTACCACTTCAAGATCAAGGTCGACCCGGCCTTCGCCTGGGGCGTGCCCGAGCTGGTGCGCGAGATCAAGCCGGAAGAAATGAACGTGCCGATCAAGAACAATCGCTAGCGCCTGTTGCTCGTCGGCACGCTGTGCCTGGATGCACGGCTCCCCCGAGCCCCCTGCGAGCGGGGGCTCCAGTCAGACTGACGAGCCCGGCTTTGAGCCGGGCCTGAAACCCCGTGCTCGAAACCCGCGATCTGACCATCCGCTTCGGCGGCCACGTGGCCGTCGACCACGTGTCCTGCCGCTTCGCGCCGGGCACGCTGACGGCCATCGTCGGGCCCAACGGCGCCGGCAAGACGACCTACTTCAACCTCATCTCCGGGCAGCTGCGGCGCGAGCGCCGGGCAGGTGCTGCTGGACGGCGAGGACATCACGCGCCTGCCGGCACCGACGCGCACCCACCGCGGCCTCGGCCGCGCCTTCCAGCTGACGCAGCTGTTCCCGAACCTGAGCGTGCAGGAGAACGTGCGCCTGGCGGTGCAGTCGCGCGAGTCGGCGCGGCGCCGGCTCGGCCTCGACCTGTTCAGCATCTGGCTCGATCGCACGCGCGTGGATCGACGAGGCGCTGCAGATCCTCGAATCGGTGCGCCTGGCCGGACAAGCGCCAGGCGCCCGCGCCGCCAGCCTGCCGCACGGCGACCAGCGCAAGCTCGAGGTGGCGCTGCTGATCGCGCTCGACCCGAAGGTCTTCATGTTCGACGAGCCCACCGCCGGCATGAGCGTCGACGAGGTGCCGGTGATCCTGGACCTGATCCGCGAGCTGAAGTCGCGCCGCGACAAGACTGATCCTGCTGGTCGAGCACAAGATGGACGTGGTGCAGCGAGCTGGCCGACCGCATCATCGTGCTGCACAACGGCCAGCTGGTCGCCGACGGCGAGCCGGCCGCGGTGATCGCCTCGCCGGTGGTGCAGCAGGCCTACCTGGGCATGGCGCCGGAAGAGGAGGCGGCATGACCGCGCGTGCTGTCGCTGCAGGCGGTGCACACGCACATCGGCGCCTATCACATCCTGCACGGCGTCGACCTCGCGGTGCCGCGCGGGCAGGTGACGATGCTGCTGGGCCGCAACGGCGCCGGCAAGACCACCACGCTGCGCACGATCATGGGCCTGTGGGCGGCGTCGGCCGGTGCGGTGCATTCAACGGCTTCGGCGGGCCAGCGCAGCGATGCACGGCCAGCTGCGCACGCCCGAGATCGCCGCAGCGCGGCATCGCCTACGTGCCCGAGAGCATGGGCATCTTCGGCGACCTGACGGTGAAGGAGAACATGCTGCTGGCCGCGCGTGCGCGCGCGCCGCGGCCGAGGAGCTGGACAGCGCGCGGCTGGAGTGGATCTTCGGCCTGTTCCCGGCGCTGAAGAAGTTCTGGCTCTACCCGGCCGGCAAGCTGTCGGGCGGGCAGAAGCAGATGCTGGCGGTGGCGCGCGCCATCGTCGAGCCGCGCGAGCTGCTGCTGATCGACGAGCCGAGCAAGGGCCTGGCGCCGTCGATCATCGACAACCTGATCGACGCCTTCGCGCAGCTGAAGGCCAGCGCACGACGCATCCTGCTGGTCGAGCAGAACTTCAAGATGGCGCAGCGCGCTGGGCGACCGCGTCGCGGTGATGGACAACGGGCGCGTGGTGCACAGCGGCGCGATGGCCGAGCTGGCCGCCGACGAGGCCCTGCAGCAGCGGCTGCTGGGCCTGTCGCTGGGAGCGCATCAATGAACACGGCCGCGTCGCCACTGCCCGTCGCCGCGCCGAGCGCGGTGCCGAGGGCCGAGTTCGACTGGAAGCCGCTGGTGCTGCTGTTCGCGGTGCTGGCGCTGGCCTGGCCGTTGATCGGCTCGGGTTCGACCTGGGTCACGCTCACCGTCGCCGGGCTGGCGATGGGCTGATCATCTTCATCATCGCCTCGGGCCTGACGCTGGTCTTCGGCCTGATGGACGTGCTGAACTTCGGCCACGGCGTGTTCATCGCGCTCGGCGCCTTCGTCGCCACCAGCGTGCTGGGCGGCATGGCCGACTGGACCGCCAGCGATTCGGCTGCTGGCGCAACCTGGTGGCGGTGCTTCGCCGCGATGCTGGTCGCGATGGCTGGTCGCCGGCGCGCTCGGCCTGGCCTTCGAGCGCTTCATCGTGCGGCCGGTGTACGGCCAGCACCTGAAGCAGATCCTGATCACGATGGGCGGCATGATCATCGGCGAGGAGCTGATCAAGGTCGATCTGGGGCCCGCTGCAGATTCCGCTGCCGCTGCCCGACGCGCTTGCGCGGCTCGTTCGTCGTCGGCGACGCGGCGATCGAGAAGTACCGCCTGCTCGCGGTGGTCATCGGCCTGTGCGTCTTCGCCGCGCTGCTGTGCGACGCTGAACCGCACCAAGATCGGCCTGCTGATCCGCGCCGGCGTGCAGGACCGCGAGATGGTCGAGTCGCTCGGCTACCGCATCAAGCGGCTGTTCGTCGGCGTCTTCGTCGCCGGCTCGCGCGCTGGCCGGCCTGGGCGGCGTGATGTGGGGGCTGTACCAGCAGAACGTGATGCCGCAGATCGGCGCGCAGGTCAACGTGCTGATCTTCATCGTCATCATCATCGGCGGCCTGGGCTCGACCATCGGGCTGCTTGATCGGCGCGCTGCTGGTCGGGCTGATGGCCAACTACACCGGCTTCCTGGTGCCGAAGGTGGCGCTGTTCTCGAACATCGCGCTGATGGTGGCGATCCTGCTGTGGCGCCCGCAGGGCCTGTATCCGGTGACCAACCGATGAACGTCGTGCTGCAGCCGACTGCTCTCCCACGACCTGCCGCGCAGCCGCTGGCTGGCGCTGGCGCTGGTGCTGGTCGTGCTCGGCCTGGCGTTCGCGCCGTTCCTCTTTCCCGGCGTCAAGGCGCTCGACGTGGCGGCCAAGATGCTGGTCTTCATCGTGCTGGTGGCCAGCTACGACCTGCTGCTGGGCTACACCGGCATCGTCAGCTTCGCGCACACGATGTTCTTCGGCATCGGCGCCTACGGCGTGGCGATCGCCGACCACGCGCCTGGGCGCGGGCTGTCGGCGCGGTGCTGCTCGGCGTGGCCGTCGCGCTGGCTGCTGTCGCTGCTGCTGTCGCTGGTCGATCGGCCTGTTCTGCCTGCGCGTGCAAGGCGATCTTCTTCGCGATGATCACGCTGGCGGTGGCCGCGGCGTTCCAGACCCTGGCCTCGCAGCTGTCAGCGACGTCACCGGCGGCGAGGACGGCCTGACCTTCAAGATGCCCGACCTGGCTGAGCCCGAGCTTCGAGCCGTTCGACGACCGAGTTCCTCGGCGTGCTGGTCGACGGCAGCATCTTCACCTACTACCTGCTGTTCGTCGTCGTGGCTGGTGCTGTTCCTGCTGCTGCTGCGCATCGTCAACTCGCCCTTCGGCCGCGTGCTGCAGGCGATCCGCGAGAACGACTTCCGCGCCGAGGCGATCGGCTACCGCACCGTGGTCTACCGCACCGCTCAGCAACGTGCTGTCGGCGCTGTTCGCCACCGTCGCCGGCGCGCTGCTGGCGCTCTGGCTGCGCTACACCGGGCCCGACACCACGCTGAGCTTCGAGATCATGCTCGACATCCTGCTGATCGTCGTCATCGGCGGCATGGGCACGATGTACGGCGCGGTCATCGGCGCGGCGCTGTTCGTGCTGGCGCAGAACTACCTGCAGGATCTGCTGCAGGCTCGGCGCGCGGCTGGTTCGCAGGCGTGCCGGTGCTGTCGCAGCTGATCGTCGCCCGACCGCTGGCTGCTGTGGCTGGGCGTGCTGTTCGTGCTCTCGGTCTATCACTTCCCCACCGGCGTGGTCGGTCGCTTGCGCCTGGGCGCCTTGAAGCGGGAACGGCGATGAATCCGGTCTCGCGCTACGTCAACTGCCTGGGCCGCGAACTGCACTGATGGAGTGGGGCGCGCAGCATCCGGACACGGTCATCGCCTGGCACGGCCTGGCGCGCACCGCCCGCGACATGGACGACATCGCCGCGCACCTGGCGCAGCGCTTCCGTGTCATCTGCCCCGACACCATCGGACGTGGCCTGAGCCAGTGGAGCCCGCGGCCCGAGCAGGAATACTGCCTGGCCTTCTACGCCCAGCTGGCCGCATGCGCTGGTCGATCAGCTGGGGCTCGCACACGTGCCACTGGCTCGGCACCTCGATGGGCGGTGCCATCGGCATCGAGGCCGCCGCCGGCCCGTTGCGCGGGCGCATCCGCCGCCTGGTGCTCAACGACGTCGGCCCGCAGACTGGCCGCTGCGGCGATCGCGCGCATCCGCGCCTATGCCGGCGACCCGCCGGCCTTCGCCACCGTGATCGAGCTGGAGGCCTATTTCCGCACCGTCTACAAGCCCTACGGCGCGATGGACGATGCGCAGTGGCGGCGGCTGACCGAAAGCTCGACGCGCCGCCTGCCCGACGGCCGCGTGACGCCGCACTACGACCCGGCGATGGTGATGCAGTTCACCCACCACCACGACGACTACGCGCTGTGGCCGCAGTGGGACTGCGCTCGACCTGCCGGTGCTGTGCCTGCGCGGCGAGCACAGCGACCTGCTGCTGCCCGAGGTGGCCGATGCGATGCGCAACCGCGGCCCGCGCGCGGTGGTCGTGACCATCGCCGGCTGCGGCCATGCGCCGACCTTGAACACCCCCGAACAGTACGCGCTGATCGAACGCTTCTTCGCCGCCTGAGCTGAACCGCCCAGGCATCACCGATGACTTCACTGACGCCCGGGGCCGACGCGCTACCGGGTGATCCGCAACGCCGATGTCAGCTTCGTCTATTTCCCGCTGCCCGATGGCGTCATCGCCCCGGTGCCGGCGATCGATTCGTTCGGCCAGCCGACCGATTTCTCGCGCAGCGCGCCGCTGCGTGGTGCACGCGAGACTGCGTTGAGCGGGCAGGGCGCGTTCGACGCGGTGCTCGGCACCGCCCACCTCGGCATCCTCAACTCGCCGGCCACCTGGGCGGCGACCTTGGAGTTCCTCAGCGACAGGCACCCGCGCCGCTGATGCTGCGCTGCGTGGCAGGGCAGGGGGTGCGGCAGATGCTGGGCTGCGCGGCGATGGCGCTGGCCGCAGCGACGGCCGCGGCGCAGGTGCCGCCCGATGCGGCCGAGGTCGCCGCCTACCGCGGCCTTTTCGCTGCCGCCTGGCGCGGTGACGCGGCGGCGATCGCGCTCGATGCCGAGCGGCAGTCGCTGAACGCCCGCGACGGGCATGGCCGCACGCCGCTGCATGTGGCCACCTTCGCGCGCCGCCGCGAGGCGGTGCAGGCGCTGGCGCAGCGCGGCGCCGATCTGGCGGCGCTCGACAACGACCGCTACGACGCCGTCACCATCGCCGCGGTGGCCGGCGATGAAGAAACCTTGCGCCTGCTGCTGTCGCTCGGTGCCAGCGCAAGGCTCACCACCAGCCGCTACGACGGCACCGCGCTGATCGCCGCCGCGCACCTGGGCCACGACGGCGTGGTGCGCCAGCTGATCGCGGCGGGCGCGCCGCTCGACCATGTCAACAACCTGCACTGGACCGCGCTGATCGAAGCCATCGTGCTCGGTGACGGCGGGCCGCGGCATGTGGCGGTGGTGAAGGCGCTGGTGGCGGCCGGTGCCGACACCCGGCTGGCCGACCGTGACGGCGCCACACCGCTGGCGTTGGCGCGGATGCGCGGTTTCAGCGAGATGCAGGCGATCCTGGGCCGGCGCGAAACGCGGTGAGCCGGCCGCCGGCGGGTCATTGACAGATCGTCGCATCGCGCCAAAGATCGATTCCCCGTCGTCACCACTGCGTCACCACCAGGAGAACGCGATGCGAATCACCCGCCTGTCGATGCTGGCCGCTGCGGCACTGCTGCTGCAGGGCTGCGGCACGACCTACCCGCAACTGGTCGGCGAGCGCTACTTCGTCACCAACCTCGACACCTATCCGGTGCTGATCTCGTCGGTGGACGGACGCAGTTCATTGACGGTGCCGTTCCAGGTCGAGCCGGGCCTGCGCCGCATCGTGCTGCAAGGCACGCCCGGTGGCGCCGGCTACAGCGCGCTGGAGACCTTCACGCTCGACGTCAAGCCGTGCACGCGCTATTACATCGTCGGCGTGAAGGCGAGCCGGCTCGACTCGCGCTTCACCCCGAAGATCGACTACGAAGAGCCGCTGGCGGGCTGCCGGGCCGGCTGAACCGGGCGCCCGGCGGGGCCTTTGCCGCGCCTGGGGATCGGTGGCGCGAAGAGCGCGCCCCAGCGGACGACCCTGATGCGAGCGCGCACACCGGCGGCTCCTAGAATGGCCGGTTCCGCCCAGCGTTTTGCCCCTCCATGTCCGGCTCGATCCACATCCGCGGCGCCCGTCAGAACAACCTCAAGAACCTCGACCTCGACATCCGCACCGGTGAGTTGACGGTGGTCACCGGGCCCTCGGGCTCGGGCAAGTCGAGCCTGGTATTCGACACGCTGTACGCCGAGGGTCAGCGGCGTTATGTCGAGACCTTCAGCGCCTATGCGCGCCAGTTCCTCGAACGCATGGACCGCCCGGCGGTGGACCGCGTCGACGGCGTGCCGCCGGCGATCGCCATCGACCAGACCAACCCGGTGCGCACCAGCCGCTCGACCGTCGGCACGATGACCGAGCTGAACGATCACCTGAAGCTGCTGTTCGCGCGTGCCGCACAGCTGTTCGACAAGCTCACCGCGTTGCCGGTGCGGCACGACACACCCGAGACGATCCACGCCGATCTGCTGGCCCGCGCCGCGGCGCAGGATGCGCGGCTGGTGCTGACCTTTCCGGTGGAATTGCCGGCCAACACCAGCGCCGAGCAGATCGAACAGTGGCTGTCGGCGAGCGGCTTCAGCCGCGTGCACGGCGAGCGCGACGCCGACGGCAAGAAGCTGCTCGACGTCGTCGCCGACCGCTTCCGCCTGGGCAACACCGAGAAGGTGCGCGTGATGGAGGCGATCGAGCTGGCGCTGAAGCGCGGCAGCGGCCGGCTCAACGTGTACCAGCTGGCCGACGACGAGGGCCAGGCGCCGCAACTGTGGCGCTACTCGACCGGCCTGCACTGCCCGGAAAGCGACCAGCGCTACGCCGACCCGCAGCCGGCGCTGTTCTCGTTCAACTCGGCCTTCGGCGCCTGCGAGACCTGCCGCGGCTTCGGCCGCGTCATCGGCGTCGACCTGGGGCTGGTGATCCCCGATGCGCGCAAGACGCTGCGCAACGGCGCCATCAAGACCATCATGACGCCGGCCTGGGCCGAGATCCACAACGACCTGCTGACCCACGCCGGCAGCGCCGGCATCCCGCGCGACACCGCCTGGAACCAGCTCAGCGAAGCGCAGCGCGACTGGGTGCTGAACGGCGACCCGGCCTGGAAGGGCAAGTGGAACAAGCAGTGGTACGGCATCCACCGCTTCTTCGGCTACCTGGAGAGCAAGGCCTACAAGATGCACATCCGGGTGCTGCTGTCGAAGTACCGCAGCTACACCCCGTGCCCGGCCTGCGGTGGCGCGCGGCTGAAGCTGGAGGCGCTGCTGTGGCGCCTGGGTGACCAGGCCGGCGCCGACGCGGTGCTGGCGCCGGCGCAGCGCAACCTGCCGGTGGGTGCGGCGTGGAGCCGCGCGCAGCTCGAAGCCTTGCCGGGCCTGAGCCTGCACGACCTGATGCTGCTGTCGATCGAGCGCCTGCGCCGCTTCTTCGACGGCCTGGGCGCGGGCGTGCTGCCCGAGTCGATGCTCGACGAGGCGCTGAAGCTGCTGCTCGACGAGATCCGCACGCGGCTGAAGTACCTGTGCGACGTCGGCCTGGGCTACCTGACGCTCGATCGCCAGAGCCGCACGCTCAGCGGCGGCGAGGTGCAGCGCATCAACCTGACCACCGCGCTCGGCACCTCGCTGGTCAACACGCTGTTCGTGCTCGACGAGCCCAGCATCGGCCTGCACCCGCGCGACATGGGCCGCATCAACGAGGCGATGTTGCGGCTGCGCGATGCCGGCAACACGCTGGTGGTGGTCGAGCACGACCCGGCCGTGATGCTGATGGCCGACCGGCTGATCGACATGGGCCCCGGCCCCGGCGAACGCGGCGGCGAGATCGTCTTCGACGGCACGCCGGATGAAGCGCGCCGCGCCGACACGCTCACCGGCGCCTACCTGGGCGGGCGCAAGCAGGTCGCGCGCGGGCTTTCGCCGCCTGGTCGAGGACGGCACGCCCAAGCTGATCGTCGAAGGTGCGCGCGAGCACAACCTGAACGACATCACCGTGACCCTGCCGTTGCAGCGGCTGGTGGTGGTCACCGGGGTGTCGGGCTCGGGCAAGAGCACGTTGGTGCAGGACGTGCTGTTCCCGGCGCTGGCGCGCCACTTCGGCAAGGCCACCGAGACGCCGGGCGAGCACGATCGCCTGCTCGGCGCCGACTGGCTCGCCGATGCGGTGTTCGTCGACCAGTCGCCGATCGGCAAGACCGCGCGCTCCAACCCGGCCAGCTATGTCGGCGCCTGGGACGAGATCCGCAAGCTGCTGGCCGATGCGCCGCTGGCGCGCGAGCGCAGCTACGGCGCCAGCATGTTCAGCTTCAACGCCGGTGACGGCCGCTGCCCGACCTGCGGCGGCTCGGGCTTCGAGCATGTGGAGATGCAGTTCCTCAGCGACGTCTACCTGCGTTGCCCCGACTGCGACGGCAAGCGCTTCCGGCCCGAGGTGCTGGAGGTGCGGCTGATTCGTGGCCCGCGCCAGATGAACGTCGCCGACGTGCTGGCGCTGACCATCAGCGAAGCCTCGCTGCTGTTCGCCGACGATCGCGAGGTGCTGGCGCGGCTGCAGCCGATCGTCGATGTCGGGCTCGACTACGTGCGCCTGGGCCAGCCGGTGCCGACCTTGTCGGGCGGCGAGGCGCAGCGCCTGAAGCTGGCCGGTTTCCTGGCCGATGCCGCCAGCGGGCCGCGCCAGCCGGCGGCGAAGAAGGGCACCTTCTTCCTCTTCGACGAGCCGACCACCGGCCTGCACTTCGACGACATCGCCAAGCTGATGCGCGCGTTGCGCAAGCTGCTCGATGCCGGCCATTCGCTGCTGGTCATCGAGCACAACCTGGATGTGGTGCGTGCCGCCGACTGGATCGTCGATCTGGGCCCCGAAGGCGGCGAGGGCGGCGGCGACATCGTGTGTGTCGGCACGCCCGACGACATCAAGGCGCATGCCACCTCGCACACCGGCAAGGCGCTGCGCGAATACGAGCGCAGCCTGCGCCTGGGTGAGCACCGCGCGGAAGAGGGCGCACCGCTGCAGCAGGTGCTGCGCGCCAGGCCGGCGGCCGTCGCCGACGAGTCGATCCGCATCGTCAACGCGCGCGAGCACAACCTGAAGTCGTTGAACGTGAACATCCCGCGTGGCAAGTTCAGCGTCGTCACCGGCGTGTCGGGATCGGGCAAGAGCACGCTGGCCTTCGACATCCTGTTCAACGAAGGCCAGCGGCGTTATCTCGAATCGCTGAACGCCTATGCGCGCAGCATCGTGCAGCCGGCCGGGCGGCCCGAGGTCGATGCGGTGTACGGCATTCCGCCGACGGTGGCGATCGAACAGCGGCTCAGCCGCGGCGGGCGCAAGAGCACGGTGGCCACCACCACCGAGGTGTGGCACTTCCTGCGCCTGCTGTGGGTCAAGCTGGGCCTGCAGCACTGTGTGCACGACGGCGCCCCGGTGAAACCGCAAAGTGCCGAGAGCATCGCCGCGCAGCTGCTGCGCGACCACAAGGGCCAGCACGTCGGCCTGCTGGCGCCGCTGGTGGTGGCGCGCAAGGGCGTCTACACCGACCTGGCGAAGTGGGCCAAGGCCCGCGGCCACACGCACCTGCGCGTCGACGGCGAATTCCTGAAGCTCGACCCGTGGCCGCGGCTCGACCGCTTCAAGGAACACACGCTCGAGCTGCCGGTGGCCGCGATGACCGTCAGCGCCGACCACGAGGCCGAACTGCGCGCCGCGCTGTCGCGCGCACTCGATGCCGGCAAGGGCGTGATGCACCTGCTGCATCCGCTGGACGGCCTGGGCGCGGCGATGGAAGCCGGGCAGTCGACGGCGGGCGTCGGCGCGATCAAGGTGTTCTCGACCAAGCGCGCCTGTCCGGTGTGCGGCACCAGCTACCCCGAACTCGACCCGCGCATGTTCTCGTACAACAGCAAACACGGCTGGTGCACCACCTGCGTCGGCACCGGGCTGGCGCTGACACGCGAGCAGCGCAGCGCCTACGACGATTCGAAGCGTGAAGACGACCCGAAGGGCCGCGAGCAGAGCTTCCCGTCCGAAGAAGCCGAGGTCGAGGGCGTGATCGACGCGCCGTGTCCCGATTGCCACGGCACGCGGCTGAACCACGCGTCGCGCCAGGTGACCTTCGATGCGCTGCCGATCAGCAGCGTCGCCGCGTTGTCGGTGTCGGCGGCGCGGCAGTGGGTGCAGACCTTGACGCGCGAAGGCCACCTGTCGGCACGCGAGGCCGGCATCGGCCGCGACGTCATCACCGAGATCCGCAACCGGCTCGAGTTCCTCGAGGAAGTCGGCCTGGGCTACCTGACGCTCGATCGCGCCGCGCCCACGCTGAGCGGCGGCGAGGCGCAGCGCATCCGGCTGGCGGCGCAGCTGGGCAGCAACCTGCAGGGTGTGTGCTACGTGCTCGACGAGCCGACCATCGGGCTGCACCCGCGCGACAACCGCATCCTGCTCAACGCGCTGCAATCGCTTGAGCGACAAGGGCAACACGCTGGTGGTGGTGGAGCACGACGAAGACACCATCCGCCACGCCGAACACCTGATCGACATCGGCCCCGGTGCCGGCAAGCGCGGCGGCACGCTGGTCGCCGAGGGCTCGGCGGCCGATCTGTCGCGGGTGCCGGCGTCGGTCACCGGTCGGCTGCTGGCGCAGCCGTTGCGGCATCCACTGCAGCCGCGGCGGGCGGTCGCGGCCGATCCCGCCGCGGGCCGCGATGCGGGCTGGCTGCTCGTGCGCGGCGCCTCGCTGCACAACCTGCAGCAGCTAAACGTGGCGGTGCCGCTGCACCGCCTGGTGGCGGTGACCGGCGTCAGCGGCTCGGGCAAATCGACCTTGGCCCGCGACGTGCTGCTGGCCAACCTGCAGTTCATCAACCGCCGCGGCGCCAAGCCGGACTGGCAGGGCCTGGACAGCATCGACGGATGGCCCGTCATCGACCGCGTGCTCGAAGTCGACCAGACACCGATCGGCAAGACACCCCGCTCGTGCCCGGCCACCTACATCGGCTTCTGGGATGCGATCCGCAAACTCTTCGCCGAGACGCTGGAAGCCAAGGCCCGCGGCTATGCGCCGTCGCGCTTCTCGTTCAACACCGGCGACGGCCGCTGTCGCAGCTGCGAAGGCCAGGGCCTGCGCACGGTGGAGATGAGCTTCCTGCCCGACGTCAAGGTGCCGTGCGACAGCTGCCACGGCCAGCGCTTCAACGCCGAGACGCTGGCCGTCAGCTGGCGCGGGCGCAGCATCGGCGAGGTGCTGCAGATGGAGGTCGACGAGGCGGTGGAATTTTTCGCCTCGATGCCGGCCATCGCCCACCCGCTGCAGTTGCTGCACGACGTCGGGCTGGGCTACCTGACCCTGGGCCAGCCCTCACCGACCTTGTCCGGCGGCGAGGCGCAGCGCATCAAGCTGGTCACCGAGCTGAGCAAGGTGCGCGACGAGGTCGGCCGGCGCGGTCAGAAGGCCCCGCACACGCTGTACGTGCTCGACGAACCGACGGTGGGCCTGCACATGGCCGACGTCGAGCGCCTGATCCGCGTGCTGCACCGGCTGGTCAACGGCGGCCACAGCGTGATCGTCATCGAACACGACCTGGATGTGATTGCCGAGGCCGACTGGGTGGTCGATCTGGGCCCCGAAGGCGGCGGCGAAGGCGGCCGCGTGGTCATCGCCGGCACGCCCGAGGCGGTGGTGCGCGCCGGCACGCACACCGGCGTGGCGCTGGCCAAGGTGCTGGCCCGATCGGCGCCGAGCCCGGCGCCCGCTTCAGAACATCCCGCCTGATTCAAACCGCGTCGGTGCCACCGACATGCGGCCTGTACATCAGCCGCATCGCACGCGACTGCAGTTGCACCGCATCGTCGTGGTCGCCGCAGCGGTCGAGCACGTCGCTGATGCGCAGCAGGACCTTGATCTCCCACTGCGGGTCGCTCGCGTGGGTGGCCATGCCGCCGGCTTCGAAGGCACGGTCGCGGGTGCGTTCGAGCGCCGCGTCGGCGCCGTCGGCACGGGCCCGCCTGAGCTGTTCGGCCAGCGCACAGCTGGTCTCGGCCATCTGGCACAGCACTTCCAGGCTCTGATCGACGGCACCGAGCGCGCCGGCCCAGCGAAAGGACTGTTCGAGGTAGGCCTCGGCCGCCGCCAACGCATTCAGCCCGCGATAGCAGCGCGCCATCTGCGCCAGCGCCAGGCACATTTCGAGCGGCATGTGGAACTGCTCGGCCACGTCGAGCGCCTTGGCGGCTTCACGCAGGGCGGTTCGCGCCGGGCTGTCGGGCAGCGCCTCGGCCGTGTGCCGGCCGTGCTCGTGGTCGGCACCGGGCCTGTTCTTGTGCATGTCGGGCTTTCGAGGTGCGGCCCGCAGGGGCGCGCTTCGGGCCATGCTATGCGCGCGTCGACTTCGCCGGGTCCCCCTGTACCGGGGGGCGCGGCGGCGGTCAGCGTGGCCGATGTCGCAGGCCGCGCGAGGCTTACAGCCCCAGCAATCGCGGCAGGTACAGGCTCAGCGCGGGGAAGGCGATCAACACGCGCCATGCGCAGGATGTCGGCCGCCACGAAAGGCATCACGCCGCGCCAGATGGCGGTGGTCGGCACATCGGGCAGCACGCTGGACAGCACGAAGATGTTCATGCCGATCGGCGGCGTGATGAGGCTGATCTCGATCACGCACACGACGATGATGCCGAACCACACCGGGTCGAAGCCGAGTGAGGTGACCAGCGGGAAGAACACCGGCACCGTCAGCAGCATCATCGACAGGCTTTCCATCGCCGTGCCGAGCACGACATAGATCGCGCAGATGGCGACGATGATGGCCAGCGGGTGCACATCGAACTGGGTGACGAAGTCGCGCAGCGACGGTCGGCAGCTCGGTGAAGTTCAGGAAGTTGGCGAACAGCGACGCGCCGATGACGATGGTGAACAGCATCGCCGAGGTGCGCGCCGATTCGACCAGCACCTCGCGCAGCGCCTGCCAGTTCAACGCACCGCGCGCCAGCGCGAACACGAAGCCGCCGGTGGCGCCGACACCGGCCGCCTCGGTGGGCGTGAAGAAGCCGCCGTACATGCCGCCCATGACGAGTCGCGAACAGCAGCAGCACGCCCCAGATGCTGCGCAGCGCGTTCAGGCGCTGGCTCCAGCCGGCACGTTCGCCCGGCGGCCCCCAGCTCGGGTGGCGGCGGGTGATCCACATCGACGCCAGCAGGTAGAACGCGGTGGCGATCAGGCCGGGGATGACGCCGGCCGCAAACAGCGCGCCGATGCTCTGCTCGGTCATGATGCCGTAGATGACCAGGATCACCGAAGGCGGAATCAGGATGCCGAGGGTGGCGCCGGCGCAGATCGAGCCGGCGGCGAATGCCGGCTCGTAGTTGAAGCGCCGCATCTCGGGCATCGCCACGCGGGCCATCGTCGCGGTGGTGGCGATCGAGGAGCCGCAGATCGCACCGAAACCGGCACAGGCGGCGATGGTCGACATGGCCAGGCCGCCGCGGCGATGACCGATGAAGGCGTAGGCCGCCTGGTACAGGTCGCGCGACATGCCGGCGCGGGTGACGAAGTTGCCCATCAGCACGAACAGCGGCACCACCGACAGCGTGTAGGCGCCGATGTCGATGAACTCGCCGGCGGCCGACGACATCGCGGCCGGCCACGAGCGCATCAGCCCCAGCCCGACCAGCCCGACCAGGCCCATGCTGATGGCGATCGGCACGCGCAGCAGCATCAGCGCGAACATCGCCGCGAAGCCGAGCAGCCCTTCGATCATGCGCGGCTCTCGACGGCACGCGTGGCGCGCCAGGCGAGCGCGGCATGCACCACGGCGGTGACGGCCAGCATCACCGCGACAGATAGTGAAACGGCCACAGGCTGATCTCGAGCCGGGAGGTGATGTCACCGTAGGCCAGCGTGCGCGCTGCGCGCTCGGCCACCACCCACGCGGCACCGACCGAAGATCAGCGCGGTCAGGCCGTGCGACAACAGCTTCTGCCACTGCAGCACACGCGCCGGCAGCACCCGGTCGAGCAGGTCGAAGACGATGTGCTCGCCTGCGATCGAAGCCAGCGGCAGCGCGAAGAAGATCATCAACATCATGAAGATCTCGGTCAGCTCCACCGCACCGGGCAGCGAGTGATCGAAGAACTTGCGGCCGACGACATCGGCGAAGGTCAGCGCCATCATCGCGAACAGCGCGGTAGCGGCGACCAGGCCAAACAGCACTTGCAGGCGCTTCACGTCGGGTGCGCAGCGCTCAGGTGAGGGAAGCCGGGGCAAGCACGGGCCTGGCAGCCCGTGCGTTCATTGCAGCTTGGCGATCTCGGCGCGGAATTCCTTCAGCACGGCCGCCGGATCCTTCAAGCCCTTGGCCTGCGCCTCCGTCACCCACGCGGCTTCCAGCGGGCTCGTCTTGGCCTTGAAATCGGCGACGAACTTGGCGTCGGCATTGCGTGACCTCGAAGCCGCTGGCCTGCATCAGCGCCTTGCTCTTGCGGTCGGCGTCCTCCCAGTACTTGCCGATGAAGCGCGCCGCCCATTCGCCCGAGAACTTGTTGATGATGTCCTGGTCGGCCTTCGGGATCTTGGCCCAGGTGGCGGGGTTCATCACAAACGCGAAGCTGGTGTTGTAAAGACCGCCGGGCAGCGTGGTGTAGTACTTCAGCAGCTTCTCGAGCTTGAACGACTCGACCGATTCATACGGAAACCACACGCCGTCGACGACACCCGACGACAGCAGCTCGTACGACTGCGGCGCGGGCTTCAGCGTCATGTTGGCGCCCACCGCCTTGCCGATCTCGTTGACCATGCCGCCGCCGACGCGGAACTTGATGCCGTCCAGGTCGGCCACCGTCTTCACCGGCTTCTTGTTGTTGAAGATCACGCCCGGGCCATGCGTGAACACGGTGATGACCTTGAGCCCACGGTGCTCGTCGAACTTGGCCAGGTGCTTGCGGTAGATGCGCTCGTAGGCGATGCTGGTGGCCACCGGCGAATCACCGAGGAAAGGAAACTCGGCGATCTTGCTCAGCGTGTAGCGCCCGGGCGTGTAGCCATCGACGCTGAAGGCCAGGTCGGCGAGCCCGTCACGCACCGCGTCGTAGGTGCCCGGCGCCGGCGCCACCGCCTTGGGCAGGATGTTGCATTTGACGCGGTTGCTGGTGGCCTTGGCGACCTCGCCGCACCAGTCGGCCTGCGCGCGCGACAGCAGATGCGAAGGCGGCACCCAACTCGAGGCGGTGAGCACCACATCGGCCGACGCGGCCGAGCCCAGGCTCATCAGGCAGGCGGCGACCAGGGGTGCGAACTTGCTCTTGGACATTGGAAATCCTCAGGTGACAACGGAGTGCCGGCCGCAGCGAAGCGTGGCCGCGCGAGCCGCGAATCGTAGCAAGCCGTGTGTGCCGTGCCGGTCGACAATTACCCTGTGCGCCGCGCCGGACCGATGCGCACATCACGCTGCGCGGCCTGTCCATCGAGCCTTCGACGAGGGCCCATGGGTACCGCCGCGATGCTCTCGTAACAAACGACGCGTCGTCTGCGAACCGTCGGATAAAGGGCCGGCGCCGCCGCCGGTTTCAGCGGGCGGCGGCCGCGACGTCGACGCGCGAACTCAGCGCAGACCGGTGATGTAGTCGGCCAGCGCCTTGATCTCGCGGTCGTTCAACTTCGCCGCCACGCCGACCATGGCCAGGTTGTTGGCCCGCTTGCCGGAGCGGAAGGCGAGCAGTTGGGCTTCGGTGTAGTCGGCGTGCTGGCCACCCAGACGCGGGTACTGCGACGGAATGCCGGCGCCGGTGGGGCTGTGGCAACCCGCGCAAGCCGGGATCTTGCGGTCAGCGATGCCGCCGCGATAAATCTTCTCGGCCATCTCCAGCGAGTCCTTGCTCTTCGCGAAGCCGGGCTTTGACACCTTCGTCGCGTAGAAGGCCGACACGTCCTTCATGTCTTGCGCGCTCAGCGTGCTGGCGATGCCCTTCATGATCGGGTTGTCACGCGCGCCGGCCTTGAAGTCGGCCAGCTGCTTGGCCAGATATTCGGGATGCTGGTGCTGCAGGATCGGATTGGCCGGCGTTCCACGCGAATCGTTGATGGCATGGCAGGCCGAGCACACTTGCGTGGCAATGGCCTCGCCCTTGGCCGGGTCGGCCTTCGCGGCTTCTGCCTGTGCCTCGGCGGCAATGGCCGGCATCGACAGCATGATTGCCATGGCGGCGGCGCTGGCGCCCATCAACAGCGGGCGGATCGATACGGACGACTTCATGTCGGAGCCTTGGGTGAGGTCGGAAAGATAAACCGTTGATTTTACAATGCCAGATGAACACATCTTTGCCCGAAGGCCAGCCGGCAGGTGCAGAGCCCTCTGTCGCAGCGCTGGCCTGGACCCACACCGCGAGATTCTTGACCACCGCCGCGCGGCTCGAGCAGTTGCCGCCGACCGAACTGCCCGAGATTGCCTTTGTCGGTCGCAGCAACGCCGGCAAATCCACCGCCATCAACCGGCTCGCGCAGCAAAAGCGCCTGGCATTCGCGTCGCGCACACCCGGGCGCACGCAGCACATCAACCTGTTCGAACTCGGCCCGAAAGAGGCGCCGAACGCGCTGTTCTGCGATCTGCCGGGCTACGGATATGCGGCCGTCGAACGTGCTGCCAAGCTGCGCTGGCAGCAGGTCATGGCGCAGTACCTGGTCGAGCGGCGCAGCCTGTCGGGGGTGGTGCTGCTGGTCGACTCGCGCCACGGCCTGACCGATCTCGACCGCCAGTTGCTCAGCCTGCTGACGCCGCGACTGGGCGGTGGCGCGCTGCGGCTGCTGGTGCTGCTGACCAAGGCCGACAAGCTCAACCGCAGCGAGGCTGCCGGTGCGCTGCGCGATGCCGACCGGCTGCTGGCCGAGGCCGGCGCCGAGGGCGCCGACATCGCCGTCACGCTGTTCTCGGCGCTGGATCGGCGCGGGCTCGGCGACGCGGCCGTGGTGCTGCATCAGTGGGCAACGCTGGCGCGGCCGAGCGCGACAGCCTGATCAATTCGTCGTTGACGAAGCCGGCATCGCGAGCCTCGCATCACGCGCCATCAAACAACGACAAAACGGCCCTTGAGCAACGGCAGCGCCAGGCGCAGGTTTTCACACAGATCCGGGAACAGCTCGGAGCGCGATTCACTGGCGTAGATCGGGCGCACCTGCGATTGCGTGGGATGGCCGATGTTGATCAGGCAGGCGGCTTCGCCGCAGGCATATTCGAGCAGATCGGCGTTCACCGGTCGGATCGTCCAGCCGTCGCTGGAGTGCACCTGGCCGTTGGCGGCAGCGATCAACTGGCTGGGAGTCGGTGTTCGCGAGATCAAGGCAACAGGCCTTCAAACAAGCACGGGATGCACGCCGCGGGCGAGATCCACGCGGGGTGTGAGGCACCAGTCTAGGCAAAGGGCTCTGGCAACGAACCCCACGGTCCGGGGGGCTGGTGCGTCACACGGGAGGCAGACGTGCATTGCGCACGGGGGACGGCCAAACGCCAGCGCAGTCGCGCACCTGGGCCCGGGCCGGCGAGCAATAAAAAAGCCCGCGGCCTTGCGGCACGCGGGCTTGCAGCGACAGCGGGCAAATCGCCCGCTGGTGCGCGGCCGGACTTACATGTCCATGCCGCCCATGCCGCCCATGCCACCCATGCCGCCGGGCATGCCGCCCATGCCGCCGCCCGACTCTTCCTTCGGGGCCTCGGCCACCATGGCTTCGGTGGTCAGCATCAGCGAGGCCACCGAGGCTGCGTTCTGCAGCGCCGTGCGCGTGACCTTGGTCGGGTCGAGAATGCCCATCTCGATCATGTCGCCGTATTCGCCGTTCTGCGCGTTGTAGCCGTGGTTGCCCTTGCCGGCAGCCACCGCGGCCACCACCACGCTCGGCTCGTCACCGGCGTTGGACACGATGATGCGCATCGGCTCTTCGCAGGCGCGCATGACGATCTTGATGCCGGCTTCCTGGTCGCTGTTGTCGCCCTTGACCTTGCCAGCGCCCGTGCGTGCGCGCAGCAGCGCCACGCCACCACCGGCAACGATGCCTTCTTCCACCGCCGCACGCGTGGCGTGCAGGGCGTCTTCGACACGCGCCTTCTTTTCCTTCATCTCGACTTCGGTGGCGGCACCGACCTTGATGACGGCAACACCGCCGGCCAGCTTGGCCACGCGCTCCTGCAGCTTCTCGCGGTCGTAGTCGCTGGTGGCTTCCTCGATCTGCACGCGCACTTGCTTGACGCGCGCTTCGATGTCGGTGGCCGCACCGTTGCCGTCGATGATGGTGGTGTTTTCCTTGCCGCACTCGACGCGCTTGGCTTCGCCCAGATCGGCCAAGGTGACCTTCTCGAGCGTCAGGCCGACTTCTTCGGCGATGACCTTGCCGCCGGTCAGGATGGCGATGTCTTCCAGCATCGCCTTGCGACGGTCACCGAAGCCCGGCGCCTTGACGGCGACGACCTTCAGGATGCCGCGGATGGTGTTGACCACCAACGTGGCCAGCGCTTCGCCTTCGACTTCCTCGGCGATGATCAGCAGCGGACGGCCGCTCTTGGCGACTTGCTCCAGCGTGGGCAGCAGGTCGCGGATGTTGCTGATCTTCTTGTCGTACAGCAGCACGAACGGGTTGTCGAGAATCGCGCTTTGCTTCTCGGGGTTGTTGATGAAGTACGGGCTCAGGTAGCCGCGGTCGAACTGCATGCCTTCGACGATGTCGAGCTCGTTGTCCAGGCTCTTGCCGTCTTCGACGGTGATCACGCCTTCCTTGCCGACCTTGTCCATCGCGTCGGCGATGATCTTGCCGATCGCGTCATCGCTGTTCGCCGAGATCGAGCCGACCTGGGCGATTTCCTTGCTGGTCGTGGTGGGCTTCGATTGTTTCTTCAGCTGCTCGACCAACGCGGTGACGGCCTTGTCGATGCCGCGCTTCAGGTCCATCGGGTTCATGCCCGCGGCCACGTACTTCATGCCTTCGCGAACGATCGCCTGCGCCAGCACGGTGGCGGTGGTGGTGCCGTCGCCGGCCAGGTCGCTGGTCTTGGAAGCGACTTCCTTGACCATCTGCGCGCCCATGTTCTGGAGCTTGTCCTTCAGCTCGACTTCCTTGGCCACCGACACACCGTCCTTGGTGACGGTGGGGGCGCCGAAGCTGCGCTCGAGCACCACGTTGCGGCCCTTCGGGCCGAGCGTGACCTTGACCGCATTGGCCAGGATGTTCACGCCCTCGACCATGCGGGTGCGGGCATCGCTGCCGAAAATGACGTCTTTTGCTGCCATGTGTATTTCTCCGAATTCAGTTTTGGATCAGATCGCGGGTGGCGTGTCACCGTCCCTGGCCAGGCCTGCGGCCCTTGTTTCGCGTTGCGAGTCAGCCGGGGCGGCGGCGTTGCGCCGATCGCGATTTACTTTTCGACGACTGCGAACAGGTCGTCTTCCTTCATCACCAGCAACTCTTCGCCATCGACCTTGACGGTCTGGCCGCTGTACTTGCCGAACAGCACGCGATCGCCGACCTTGATGTTCAGCACCACGAAGTCGCCCTTTTCGTTGCGCTTGCCGGGGCCCACGGCCAGCACTTCACCCTGGTCGGGCTTCTCGGCGGCGTTGTCGGGGATGACGATGCCCGAGGCGGTCTTGGTTTCCTGTTCGAGGCGTTTGACGATCACGCGATCGTGCAAAGGACGAAGTTTCATAGCTGCTCCTAGGGGTTGGACTGACTGGGATGACCGAACCTGACCACGCACCGCCACGCTCATAGCGCGGGCGGGGCTGCCAGCCGGATGGTTCCGGCATCGGTCGTTAGCACTCACCATTGATGAGTGCTAGCAACGGAATTATAGGGGTCGCCCACTCAAACTCAAGGGCGCGATCGACAAATTCGGGCTCGGCCGGTGAACCGCTTCCTGTCGTGGCGGGGGACCCGGGCGCTGCGCCGGGCGTCTTCGGCGTCAGCTTTCGGGGTCAGGGCTTTCCGAGGAGTCGTCGGGCTCGATTGGAGCGGCGACCCGGTAGCCCTCGCTCGACCAAGCGCCAAGGTCGAGACGCTTGCAGCGCTCGCTGCAGAACGGACGCGAGGGATTCTCCGGCCCGTACAGCGCCTTTTGCCGGCATGCCGGACACGGCACCCAACGCGAGCGGGTGGACCCGGCCATCGACGCAGGTGTCTTCGCCGTCGCCCTGGCCTTCACGCGCAAAGCGACAGCTCGAACTGCGCGTCGTCGGCGCTGGGCTTCAGGCGCCCATCGGCGTCGGCGCGCATCATGCGCACCATCACCATCAGCCGGTGGCCGCTGATTTCGGGTACCAGATCGTTGTCGCCGTTCACGCGCACGCGCATCAGGTGATAGGGCTTGCCGGGGGGCAGGCTTTGCTGATATTGCCCCGCCTGCGCCACCACCCGCTGGGGCGCGCCGCTGTCGCGCAACAGCCCCAGCAGCACGTGCAGGGCTTCGGCAAGCGGCATCAGGCTGGTCGACCAGCCTTTCAGATCGTGCTGACGCCGCGCC
The DNA here is from genome assembly GCA_963756415.1 of uncultured beta proteobacterium. GTDB lineage: Bacteria > Pseudomonadota > Gammaproteobacteria > Burkholderiales > Burkholderiaceae_C > Rubrivivax. The sequence goes on along the minus strand of CAVWNT010000010.1, from coordinate 40,245 downwards.
GGCGGATGCTGCTGCCAGGCGTAGTAGGCCGGCAGGTCGAACTCGCAGGTGCCGCCGGGGATGCTGATGCGGCTGCGGATGCTCATCAGCCACTCGTTGCCGGTCAATGTCTGCCCCGCCTTGCCGACCACCTGGTTGAGGCCGTCGAAGGCATGGTCGATGCGCGCCACGACCTCATCGAGCGCAGCTTCGGATATCTGCGGGTTGCCACGGTAGCCCTGCAGCTGCGACTTGTGGCGTTCGAGTTCCTTCAGCAGATCGGACTTGAGATCGGCGCGCGAGGCCACGTCCATGATCTCGAACACCGTGGCCAACGCGAAGTGATGGTCGACCGGCGCCTCGCGCTGCATCAACTGCCCGAGCCTGTCGAACAGATGCTCCAGGCGCAGCATCGTGCGGATGCTCTCGTTGAAGGGGTATTCGTACAGGACCAAAGTGCGTGGTTCTTGAAGGCCGGTGCACAGCGCGCCGCAAGCGCCGATATTGTTTCACAGCCCGCCAAGCACCCGCATCGCGGCGGGCTGCGTCAGCGGCTCATCCACCAGCGCCACAGCACACGCACCTGATCGGCCAGACCGTCGAGGCCGACGGTGTCGTTGAAGACGACCGCGTCGGCGATGGCGCGTCTTGCTGCGCGGCTGGCCTGCTGCGCGATGACGCGCAACACCTGCTCTTCGCTCCAGCCGGAGCGCTGCATCACCCTGCGCACCTGCGTGCTTTCCAGGCAGTCGACGACCCACACGCGCTGCACGCGTCGCCGCCAGTGGCTGGATTCGGCGAGCAAAGGCACGTCGAACACGACCGGCCGGTCAGCGGCGGCGAGCGCCTGGCGCTGCGCCTCGATACCGATCAACGGGTGCAGGATGTCCTGCAGCCTGAGCTTGGCCGAAGGATCGGCGAAGACCCGGTCGCGCATCGCATCGCGATTCAGCGAGCCATCGGCGGCCACACTGCCGGCGCCGAACGCAGCCGCGATGGCCGGCATCGCCGCGCCGTGCGCGGTGGTCAGGGCCCGGGCGATGGCGTCGGTGTCGACCAGCACCGCGCCCGCTTCCACGAGCAGGGCGGCGACCGTGCTCTTGCCGCTGCCGATGCCGCCGGTCAGACCAATGCGTGGCGGGGCGGGGGTCGCGGCAACTTGCATCGCCGCATTGTCAGCGCCTCAGCGCCAGCCCATTGCCTGCAGCACGCTGGGCAATCCGACCAGCATCACCATCAGGCCGCCGCCGGCCAGAAAGGGCCCGAAGGGCACGTAGCGACCCTCGCGCAGGGTGTTGCCGAACTTCATCGCGATGCCGATGACAGCGCCCAGCACCGATGCGAACAGCACGATCGGCAGGATCGCCTGCCAGCCCAGCCAGGCGCCGAGCGCGGCCAGCAGCTTGAAGTCACCGTAGCCCATGCCTTCCTTGCCGGTCGTCAGCTTGAACAGCCAGTAGATCGACCACAGCGACAGGTAGCCCACGACAGCCCCCCACAGCGCGTCGGGCAGCCCTGCGCCGAAGCCGAGCGCTGCCGCCACCAGCCCGCCCCACAGCAGCGGCAGCGTCAGCGCGTCGGGCAGCACGGTGGTGTCCCAGTCGATCATCGCCAGCGCGATCAGCGTGGCCACCACCGCGCACCACACCAACGCCTGCAGCGTGGGCCCCATGCGCCAGCCGACAGCGACGAACGCCGCCGCCGTGAGCAGCTCTATCAGCGGGTAGCGTGAGGAGATGCGTGTGCCGCAGGCCGAGCAGCGCCCCTTCAGGCGCAGCCAGCCGAGCAGCGGAATGTTCTCGTGCCAGCGCAGCACGTGCCCACAGGCCGGGCAGCGTGAAGCCGGGCGGGCCAGTCCCAGCGCGGGCAGGGCCTGGACGTGCTCGCCGAGCGACGCGGCTTCGGCCACCGCTGCGCCCGGCATGTCCCGGCCGAACACCCGGCGCCACGAGGCCGTGTCGGTGAACTGCTGTGCAACGTCGCCCCACCACTGCCGCTCGAGCATGATCGGCAGGCGGTGAATGACGACGTTGAGGAAGCTGCCGATGCACAGGCCCAGCAGGCCCAGCACCCACGGCGACAGGACTTCCGACGGCACCGCCACGAATGCGCTCAGACGACCGCGCCGAGCTTGAAGATCGGCAGATACATCGATACCACGATGCCGCCGATGAGCACGCCCAGGATGACGATGATGAACGGCTCCATCAGGCTGGACAGGCCCTTGACCATCTCATCGACTTCGTCCTCGTAGAACTCGGCGCACTTGGCCAGCATGTGGTCGAGCGCACCCGATTCCTCGCCGATGGCCGCCATCTGCAGCACCATGGTCGGGAACACGCCGGTGCTGGTCATCGAGGTGGTCAGTGCCGAGCCGGTGGACACGTCCTTCTGGATCTGTGCGGTGGCAATGCGGTAGACCGCGTTGCCCGAGGCACCGCCCACCGAATCGAGCGCCTCGACCAGCGGCACGCCGGCGGCGAACATCGTGGACAGCGTGCGCGTCCAGCGCGCGACGACCGACTTGTGGATCAGGTCGCCGAAGACCGGCAGCTTCAGCAGCAGCTTGTCCATGAAGATCTGCATCTTCTCCGAGCGCTTCCAGGTCTGGAAGAAGAAATACAGCCCGCCGAACAGAAAGCCGAAGATCGCCCACCAGTAGGAGACGAAGAACTCCGACATGGCGATGACCACCAGCGTCGGCATCGGCAGGTCGGCACCGAAGGAACGGAACACCTCCTTGAACGACGGGATGACGAAGATCATGATCACCGTCAGCACGACGAAGGCGACCACGATCACCGCGATCGGGTACATCAACGCCGACTTGATCTTGCTCTTGATGGCCAGCGTCTTTTCCTGGTAGATCGCCAGCCGGTCGAGCAGCGCTTCCAGGATGCCGGCGGCTTCGCCGGCTTCGACCAGGTTGCAGTACAGCGCATCGAAGTGCATCGGATGCTTGCGGAACGACGACGACAGGCTGGTGCCGGTCTCGACGTCGCCGCGGATGTCGTTCAGCAGGCGCGTCATGCGCGGGTTGGTGCTGCCACGCGCGACGATGTCGAAGGCCTGCAGCAGCGGCACGCCGGCCTTCATCATCGTCGCCAGCTGGCGCGTGAAGATGGCGATGTCCTTCTGCTTGATCGCGCGGCCGCCGCTGGTGCGGCGCTTCTTCACCTTGGTGATGAGGATGCCCTGTCGGCGCAGGCTGGCATTGACCACCGCCTCGCCGCCGGCCCGGATCTCGCCGCGAACGAGCTTGCCGTTCTTGTCCTTGCCTTCCCACTCGAAGATCGCGTCTTTGAGGTTTCTGGCGGCTACTGCTGTTGCCATCGTTGCTCCGGCTCGTTCGGCACTGTCATTCGTTGGTGCAGGAAATCACCTCTTCCAGCGTGGTCGCGCCGGTGCGGACCTTGATCAGCCCGGACTGGCGCAGATCGCGCACGCCTTCCTTCTGTGCCTGGGCGGCGATGTCCATCGAGGTGCCTTCGGCGAGGATGATCTTCTGAATCTCCTCGGTGATCGGCATCACCTGGTACAAGCCGACCCGTCCTTTGTAACCATTGGTGCAAGCCGAACAGCCGACCGCGCGATAGGCCTTCCAGCTGCCGTCGAGATCGGTCTCGACGAAGCCGGCCTTCAGCAAGGCCTCGCGAGGATAGTCGGCCTGCGTCTTGCAGTTCTCGCACAGCCGACGTGCCAGGCGCTGGGCCGTGATCAGCAACACGCTGGCGGCGATGTTGAACGGCGCCACGCCCATGTTCAGAAGCCGGGTCAAGGTGGTCGGCGCGTCGTTGGTGTGCAGCGTGGACATCACCATGTGCCCCGTCTGGGCCGCCTTGATGGCGATGTCGGCGGTTTCCAGGTCGCGAATTTCGCCGACCATGATCACGTCCGGATCCTGGCGCAGGAACGACTTGAGCGCCGCCGCGAAGGTCAAGCCGGCCTTGTCGTTGACGTTGACCTGGTTGACGCCGGGCAGGTTGATTTCCGCCGGATCCTCGACCGTGCAGATGTTCACGCCGGGTTGGTTGAGGATGTTCAGGCAGGTATAGAGCGACACGGTCTTGCCGCTACCGGTGGGGCCGGTCACCAGCACCATCCCGTACGGCCGCTGGATGACGCCCATCAAGCGGTCGCGCTCGATCTTCTCGTAGCCCAGCGCCTCGATGCCGAGCCGGGCGCTGGACGGGTCGAGAATACGGATGACGATCTTTTCACCGAACAGCGTGGGTAGCGTGCTGATACGAAAATCGATGGCCTTGTTGCCGAACTTCAGTTTCAGTCGCCCGTCCTGCGGGACCCGCTTCTCGGCGATGTCCATGCGCGAGATGACCTTGATCCGCGACGCCAGCTTGTCCTTGATGGCGATCGGCGGTTGCGTGATCTCACGCAGCTCGCCGTCGATGCGAAAGCGCACCCGGTAGTTGTATTCGTAGGGCTCGAAGTGCAGGTCGGAAGCGCGCGCGTTGATCGCGTCGATGAGCATCTTCTGCAGGAAGCGCACCACCGGCGCGTCTTCCACTTCCGCCGAGACTTCTGCGTTCTCGGCAGCGGCGCTGGTGTCGTCGGTGACGTCGAATTCGAAGTCGCCGCCGGCCAGCGCTTCCATCGCCTCGTTGACGCTGGCGCCCTGGGCCTCGAGGATGCGCAGCAGCTTGTCGTATTCGACGATCACCCACTCGGGGGACAGCTGGGTGGCGAACTTGATGCGCTCGGCAGCTTCCTGGTCGGTCGGGTCGGCCGCGCCGATGAACAGGCGGCTGCCGCGCTTGCCCAGCACCATCAGCTGGTACTGGCTGGCCATCTTCGGATCGAGAATGCCGCGCGGCAGGCGCGCTGCATCGACCGCGTTCAGATCGAGCAATGGCAGGGCCAGCGCTGTGGACAGCGTGTGGGCCAGATCGGTGGGCGCCACCGCGCCGGCAGCGATGACTGCGGAGACAAAGCTGGTGCGCCGCTCCTTGGCCCCTTTGGCCAGATCCTCGGCGGCTTTGGCGCTGAGTTTGCCGGAATGCACCAGCACACGCGCAACCCCGCTCAAGGTCGATTGGGGCGCTTCGACAAGCGTATCAACGGCCATCAGCGCAAGTTACCCTCGTGACAATCTGTCCGATCATCGCTGATCCGCGAGGCACTGTATATCGCAGCCGGGCAAGGGCGTGCAATCGTTCATGGCGCTGCCCGATCGAGTGACCCCGCGCACACATCCGCGAAGGTCGACAGCGAAGGGCACGCTGGTCGGGGTGAGAGGATTCGAACCTCCGGCCTCTACGTCCCGAACGTAGCGCTCTACCAGGCTAAGCTACACCCCGATGGTGGTTCCACGTCGTTGCGACAGTGGTTTGCCGGCCGTCAACCGCACTCAAAACGAGCGGTACACCGACCGAACCGATAATTCTAGCAGGGCATCCCGGGCCGCCGATGGCGGCAGAACGCGCAAGCATCTGCCTGCCTGTTCGGCTTCGAGTTGGGCCATGGCGCGCGTGGCATCGAGCGCGCCGGTGCGCCGCACGATGGCAACTATTTCCGGCAGGCGCTGCACTTCGCCCTGCTCGATGGCGTGGCGGATCAGATCGTGCTCGGCGGCGTTGCCACGCTCCATCGCGAACAGCAACGGCAGCGTCGGCTTGCCCTCGCGCAGATCGTCGCCGACGTTCTTGCCCAGCGCGCTGGGGTCGCCCTCGTAGTCGAGCAGGTCGTCGACCAACTGGAAGGCCGTGCCCAGCGAGCGCCCGTAGTCGGCACAGCACTCTTCGACTTCAACTGCCACATCACCGAGCACCGCGCCCAGCCTGGCGCTGGCTTCGAACAATTTTGCGGTTTTGAAACGAATCACCTGCAGGTAGTCGTTCACCGCCAGGTCGGCATCGTGAATGTTCATCAGTTGCAGGACTTCGCCTTCGGCGATGACGTTGGTGGCATCGGCCAAGAACCTCCAGCACGCGCATGCGCTTCAGCGACACCATCATCTGAAAGGCCCGCGAATACAGGAAGTCACCGACCAGGACGCTGGCGGCATTGCCGAACAGCGCATTGGCCGTCTTGCGGCCGCGGCGCAGCGATGATTCGTCGACCACGTCGTCGTGCAACAACGTCGCGGTGTGGATGAATTCCACCACGGCAGCCAACTCGAAACGCTCCGGGCCATCGAACCCCAGCGCTTCGGAAAACAGCAACACCAGACGTGGGCGGATGCGCTTTCCGCCGGCGCTGATGATGTAGTGGCGAGATCTGGTCGATCAGCGCCACACGCGACGACAGGCGCTCGCGAATCGTCGCGTCCACGCGTTGCATGGCAATGCTCAAAGGGTCGATGCCTATGGCAGGGCTGACTTGGGCTTCAAGCACAAGAGGGGAAGGACGAGCACGATGCGCGATTATAGGAATGGCGGTGTGTCCGCACCGGTCGCCGGACATTGCCAGGTCGGGGGCGGCCGGCGTGTCTTCGAACGCGTGCGAATCGAGCAGCTTGCCGCGGCGCTTGGCTGCGTGCCACCGCGGGTTGTATTCTCGCGGGTTGCGCTGGGCACGTCGACCCATGCCGTGCGCGCCGTTGAAGAAAGGTCTGACATGTACGCGGTCATCAAGACCGGTGGCAAACAATACAAGGTTGCCGCCGGTGAAAACATCAAGGTCGAACTGATCGACGCCAATGTCGGCGACGCGATCGTGCTCGACAAAGTGCTGGCGGTAGGGTCTGGCGACCAGCTGAAGGTCGGCGCTCCCTGGGTCGACGGTGCCGAGCGTCGCCGCGACCGTGGTCGCGCACGGCAAGCATGACAAGGTGCGCATCTTCAAGATGCGCCGGCGCAAGCACTATCAGAAGCATGGCGGTCACCGCCAGGGCTTCACCGAGCTGAACATCAGCGCCGTCAACAGCTGAGGCCACGGTCCTCGACTCTGGAGTATTGAACGATGGCACAGAAAAAAGGCGGCGGTTCCACCCGCAACGGCCGTGATTCCAACCCGAAGATGCTGGGCGTCAAGGTGTACGGCGGCCAGACTGTCAACGCCGGCGCGATCATCGTGCGCCAGCGCGGCACCCGCTTCCACGCCGGCACCAACGTCGGCCTCGGTCGCGACCACACCTTGTTTGCGCTGACCGACGGGCAGGTTTCGTTTGTCACCAAGGGGGCGCTGAACAAGCAGTGGGTGGTGGTCAGCCCGGCCTGAGCAACGCCGCGCCCGAGTCGAAGCCTCGGTTCGCCGGGGCTTTGTTGTTTCAGAGGCGCGCTGCACCACGTAAGCTGATCGGTACCATCCCTGCCCCATGAAGTTCGTCGACGAGGCCACCATCGACGTTGCTGCCGGCAACGGCGGCGCGGGCTGCGCAAGTTTCAGGCGCGAGAAGTTCATCCCTTACGGCGGCCCCGATGGCGGCGATGGCGGGCGCGGCGGCAGTGTCCTGGCGGTGGCCGATCGCAACCTGAACACCCTGATCGACTACCGCTACGCGCGCCGTCATCAGGCGCGCAATGGCGAACAGGGGCGCGGTGCCGACCAGTACGGCGCGGCCGGTCCCGACATCATGCTGCGCGTGCCGGTCGGCACGATCATCAACGACGCCGAAAGCGGCGAGGTGATCGCCGAGTTGATCGAACCCGACCAGCCGGTCGTGATCTGCAAGGGTGGTGATGGCGGCTTCGGCAACCTGCACTACAAGACCAGCACCAACCGCGCGCCGCGGCAGAAGACGCCCGGCTGGCCCGGCGAGCAGAAGAAGCTCAGGCTCGAGTTGCGCGTGCTGGCCGATGTCGGGCTGCTGGGCATGCCCAATGCAGGCAAATCGACGCTGATCGCCGCGATCTCGAATGCGCGGCCGAAGATCGCCGACTACCCGTTCACCACCCTGTATCCCGAACCTGGGGGTGGTGCGTGTGGCGGCCGAGCAGAGTTTTGTCGTCGCCGACATTCCCGGGCTGATCGAAGGCGCGTCGGAGGGCGCAGGTCTTGGCCATCGTTTCCTTCGTCACCTGCAGCGCACGCGGTTGCTGCTGCACATGGTCGATATGGCGCCGTTCGACGACAGCGTCGATCCGGTCAAGCAGGCGCGGGCCATCGTCGCCGAACTGAAAAAATACGACCCGGCACTGCATGCCAAACCGCGTTGGCTGGTGCTCAACAAGCTCGACATGGTCAGTGCGGACGAGCGTGCCGCCAAGGTGGCGGATTTCGTCCGTCGCCTGCGCTGGAAGGGGCCGGTGTTCGAGATATCGGCGCTGACCCGCGAAGGCCTGCCGACGCTGGTCAGAGCCGTATACGCGCACGTGGCGCAGTTCCAGCGCGAGCCCGCCAGCGTGGATCCGCGCTTCGACGCGGACGCGCCCGCGGAGCCGAGCGGTGGCTGAGGGCCTGCGCAGCGCGCGTCGCATCGTCGTCAAGGTCGGCTCCAGCTCTGGTCACCGACGAAGGGCGTGGGCTCGATCACGCGGCCATCGGCGACTGGTGCCGGCAGATGGCGCTGCTCGCCAGCCAAGGACGCGAGCTGATCATGGTCTCCAGCGGCGCCGTCGCCGAAGGCATGAAGCGGCTGGGCCTGAAGTCGCGCCCACGACAACTGCACGAATTGCAGGCCGCTGCCGCCGTCGGCCAGATGGGGCTGGTGCAGGTCTACGAAAGCAAGCTTCGCGAACACGGCATGCACAGTGCGCAGGTGCTGCTGACACACGCCGACCTGGCCGACCGCGAGCGCTATCTCAATGCGCGCTCGACCTTGCTGGCGCTGCTGACGCTGCGCGTGCTGCCCGTGATCAACGAGAACGATTCAGTGGTCACCGACGAGATCCGCTTCGGCGACAACGACACCTTGGCTGCGCTGGTGGCCAACCTGGTCGAGGCCGATGCGCTGGTCATCCTGACCGACCAGAGCGGCCTGTATTCGGCTGATCCGCGCAAGGATCCGCAGGCCCGGCTGCATCAGCACGGCCACGGCCGGCGACCCGGCGCTGGAACGGATGGCCGGCGGCATCGGCTCGGCGATCGGCCGCGGCGGCATGATCACCAAGGTGCTCGCTGCCAAGCGCGCCGCCGGCAGCGGCGCCGACACCGTCATCGCGTCGGGCCGCGAGGGCGACGTGCTGCTGCGCCTGGCGGCCGGTGAAGCGCTTGGCAGCGCCTTCGTGGCAGCCACGCCCAAGGTCGCGGCGCGCAAGCAATGGATGATGGATCACCTGCAACTGCGCGGCGCGGTGGTGGTCGACGACGGCGCGGTGCTGAAGCTGCGCGATGAAGGCAAGAGCCTGCTGCCGATCGGCGTGGTGCAGGTGCAGGGCGATTTTCAGCGCGGCGATGTCATCGCGGTGCGCTCGGCGCAAGGCTCCGAACTGGCGCGCGGCCTGGCCAACTACTCGAGTTCGGAGACCCGCATGATCGCCCGCAAGGCCTCGGCCCAGATCGAAGCCACGCTGGGCTACATCAACGAGCCGGAACTCATTCACCGTACCAACCTGGTCATGCGCTGAACCGCGTCAGCGGTTCAACCGCAGCGCCTAGCCTTCTTCGACGGGCACGGTGCCGCCAGGCGTCGACCCGAGGCCGACCTCGCGACGCGCGACCGTCTCACCCGGCAGTCGCTGCTCAACGGGGGCGTGGCTCTCCTCGTGACGCTGTTGCCGTGCGCCGGCGCGCAGGTAACGGTTGTGGTGGTGCACGCGCGGCAGGAAGCGTGCCAACTCGGTCAGCGCCATTTCATACACGCCGCGCTTGAATTCGATGACCACGTCCAGCGGCACCCAATACTCGTTCCAGCGCCAGGCGTCGAACTCCGGGTGGTCGGTGGCCCGCAGGTTCATGTCGCTGTCGCGCCCCAGAAGGCGCAGCAGGAACCAGATCTGCTTTTGCCCCCGGTAGTGGCCGCGTGCATCGCGGCGGATGAAATGATCGGGCACTTCGTAGCGCAGCCAGTCGCGGGTGCGCGCGATCACCTGCACATGCTCGGGCAGCAGGCCCACCTCTTCGTGCAGTTCGCGAAACATCGCCTGCTCTGGCGTCTCGCCGTGCTTGATGCCGCCCTGCGGAAACTGCCATGAGTGGGTGCGAAGGCGCTTGCCCCAGAACACTTGGTTGCGCGCATTGAGCAAGACAACGCCGACGTTCGGCCTGAAGCCTTCACGGTCGAGCATAATCAAACCCCAATTTTCCTGATTGGTTCGATTATTGCATCGGTGTTGCAACTGTTGCGAGCCCTTGCTTTCCCGCATCGCCCGTCCGGCGGCGCTTCGCGCCCCAAGCCGACACCATGACAGGCTCGCATGCTCCTGACCCCCACCCCATGAAAGCCAGTCGATTCTTCATCTCGACCCTGAAGGAAGCGCCGGCCGATGCCGAGGTGATCAGCCACCGGCTGATGCTGCGCGCCGGCCTGATCAAGCGCCTGGCCTCGGGCATCTACAGCTACATGCCGATGGGGCTGCGCGTGATTCGCAAGGTCGAGGCCATCATCCGCGAGGAGATGGACCGTGCCGGCGCCATCGAATTGCTGATGCCGGTGGTGCAGCCAGCCGAGCTGTGGCAGGAGTCGGGCCGCTTCCAGGCTTACGGGCCCGAGTTGCTGCGTGTGAAGGACCGGCACGACCGCGACTTCATCATCCAGCCCACCAGCGAGGAAGTCATCACCGATATCGCCCGCCAGGAACTGCGCAGCTACAAGCAACTGCCGAAGAATTTCTATCACATCCAGACCAAGTTCCGCGATGAGCGCCGGCCCCGCTTCGGCGTCATGCGGGGCCGCGAATTCACGATGAAGGATGCCTACTCGTTCGATCGCGACCGCGACGCCGCGCTGCTGAGCTACGAGCAGATGTTCAAGGCCTACTGCCGCATCTTCGACCGCTTCGGGCTGCAGTACCGAGCGGTGGCTGCCGATACCGGCGCCATCGGTGGCGATGCTTCGCACGAGTTCCAGGTCATCGCCGACACCGGTGAGGACGCCATCGTCTATTGCCCCGACAGCGACTACGCGGCCAACATCGAATTGGCGCAGGCCTTGCCGCCCGCCGCAGCGCGGCCGCAAGCGACGCAGGCGCTGCACAAGACGCCGACACCCGGGCGCAGCACCTGCGAGGCGGTGGCCGAACTGCTCGGCGTGCCGCTCGCAACGCACGGTGAAGTCGCTGGTGCTGGCCACCGACACCCGCTCGGCGCAGGGCGACATCGTCCAGACCACGCTGTGGCTGCTGCTGGTGCGCGGCGACCACCACCTGAACGAGATCAAGGCCGGCAAGATCGAGGGCCTGAAGGACGGTTTCCGCTTTGCCACCCACGCCGAGATCGAGGCTCACTTCGGCTGCCAGCCCGGTTATCTGGGGCCGATCGGGACACGCCAGCCGGTCAAGGTGGTGGCAGATGCCAGCGTGGCGGTCATGCATGACTTCGTCTGCGGCGCCAACGCAGCGGATTTCCACTTCACCGGTGTCAACTGGGGCCGGGACCTGAACGAACCCGATCTGGTGGCCGACATTCGCAACGTGGTTGCCGGTGATCCGTCGCCGGACGGCAAAGGGCTGCTGGCCATCCAGCGCGGCATCGAGGTCGGCCATGTGTTCTACCTCGGCACCAAATACAGCAAGGCGCTGAACGCCCACTACCTCGACGAGAGCGGCAAGCCGCGGCTGATGGAGATGGGCTGCTACGGCATCGGCGTCACCCGCATCCTCGGCGCGGCCATCGAACAGAACAACGATGCGCGCGGCATCGTCTGGCCTTCGGCGATGGCGCCGTTTGCGGTTGTCATCTGCGCCATCGCCTTCGACCGCAACGCAGCCGTCAGGGCGCGCTGCTGAACGTCTGCACGACGACTTGCACGCACGCGGGTGTGGACGTGCTGCTCGACGACCGCGGGGAACGCCCTGGCGCGATGTTCGCCGACTGGGAGCTGATCGGCGTTCCGTTGCGGGTGGTGATTTCCGAGCGCGCGCTCAACGAGGGCAGCCTGGAGGTTCAGGGCCGGCTCGAGTCCGCGGCGCACAAGGTGCCGGCGGCGGAGGTGGTGGACTTCCTGCTGTCCCGACTCGCTGCATGAAAGCGGGGCGGGTTGCCCGCGCCGGCGTTGCTGGCCGCCGCGCTCGTCTGTCCGCTGGCCCACGGCGGCGCCCAGCGCGAGGAGCCTTTGGCCGACAAGGTGCGCTCGGCGCTGGTCGCCGCGGTCGCCGACAGTGCGCCGCCGCGCGCGACCTTCGATGACATCGATGCGCGGCTGGCCTATCTGCGCTGGCTGGGCGCGATGAGCGAGCGCCTGAAGCGACGCAAGAGCGAGCACCTCGCGCGCGTGGAGTTTCTCGAAACGCTGTGGTACGAAAGCAAGCGCGCCGGACTCGAGCCGGCGCTGGTGCTGGGCCTGATCCAGGTCGAAAGTGGTTTTCGCAAGTACGCCATCAGTTCGGCCGGCGCGCGCGGCTACATGCAGGTGATGCCTTTCTGGGCGCGCACCATCGGCGAGGGCGATGTCGGCCAGTTGTTCCACATGCAGACCAACCTGCGTTTCGGCTGCGTCATCCTGCGCCACTACCTGGACATCGAAAAGGGCGACCTGTTCCTGGCGCTGGGGCGCTACAACGGCAGCCGCGGGCGCGCCGAGTACCCCACCGCGGTGCTGGCCAACCGGCGCGTTGTGGCTCGCCGAGGAAGCCCCGGCCGGGCCCGCCAAGGCGGACGTGGCTACCGCCGCGGGCAGCTGACTTTCAGCGCAGGCCCGACCAGCGCTGCGGCTGTGCACCGGGCAGCCGCAGCACCTGCAGCACACGCTCGACCGTTTCGTCGACCATCTCGTCGATGCTGCGTGGCAGGTGATAGAACGCCGGCAACGGCGGGAACACGATGCCACCCATCTCGGTCACCGCCACCATGTTGCGCAGATGGGCCAGATTGAACGGTGTCTCGCGCACCATCAACATCAGCGGGCGTCGCTCTTTCAGCATCACGTCGGCGGCGCGGGTGAGCAGGTTGTCGCCGAAGCCGTGCGCCACCGCCGCCAGCGTCTTCATCGAGCACGGCGCGATGACCATTGCGGTGGCGTCGAAACTGCCGCTGGCCAGGCAAGCGCCGACGTCCCCCGGGGCATAGCTGTGATCGGCGAGGGCTTCGATCGCGCTGCGCTGCAGCCCGAGTTCGTGGTGCACGTTCAGCACGCCTGCCGGCGTGATGACCAGATGCGTTTCGATGTTCAGCGCGCGCGAGCGTTCGAGCAGCCGCTGCGCATAGACCGCGCCGGTGGCGCCGGTGATGCCGACGACAAGTCGCGTGCTCAGGATGCAGCCCCGGTGTCCGGCCCCCCGGGGCGGCGAGCAGAGCTCACTGCGGCGTCAGCACCTGCTGCAATTCGCCCGACTGGTACATCTCGGTCATGATGTCCGAGCCGCCGACGAATTCACCGTCGACATACAACTGAGGAATCGTCGGCCAGTCGGAATACGACTTGATGCCTTGGCGGATCTCCTCGTCGTCGAGCACGTTCACCGTCGTCAGGTCACTCACGCCGCATGCCTTCAGCAACTGGATGGCGCGACCGGAAAAGCCGCACATCGGGAACTGTGACGTCCCCTTCATGAACAGCACCACCCGATGGCCTTTGACCACCTGGTCGATGCGTTGCCGTACGTCCACCATGACACTCATGACATTACCTCCGCGGGTCGTTGATTGTTGACTACCCAGCCTTATACGGCAAAGCCGGGCCGCGCACCGGTGCAGCCGGTGGAACCCCGCCGCCACGCTGCGGTTTGCGCGATCAGAAGGAGTAGTTGACGCCGAGCTGGACCAACGGAGTCAGTCGCAACTCGCGCACCAGATCGTCGGCGCTCTGACTGCCCGACACGACGCGGCCGAAACCCAGCACGCTGCCGGGGTCGCGCATGACCAGGCCCACGTCGGCCCAGAAGCCCCAGCCGCTCTTGGCATGAATCCCGCTGTAGCCCAGGCCGACATAGGGCATTGCGCTGTATTGACCGTAGCCGCTCTCGGTCAAGGGGCTGGGCACGCTGTCCAGAAGCAGGTGCGAAGGCACGCCGAACGTCGCCGCGGAACGCGACGACAACGCCAGATCGGACAGCGACACGCCCGACTGACGAATCAGCAGGGCGCTGCTGGCCCGAAACCCACCCAAGCTGAACAGCTGCGGCTTGGGCGAGGTCGTGAAGTAGTAGTCACCCAGCACCGACGCCGCCAGCGCGGGCGTGTTGTCGGCGCCGAACACGGATGCCCCAGCACCGCTGGTGACCCACAGCGCGTTGACGCGCAACTTGCTGCTTTCGCTGGCCCAAAAACCGGTGCTCAGATCGATCTTGATGCCATCGGCGGCGATGCCTGGCAGCGCCGTGGCGACGAGACACAGCGCGCTCAACGATTTTGTCAACGGCAGTGTGCGCATGGTGTTTTCTCGCGCCGCGGATTGAGAGGAGCCAAGTCGACTTATCGTAGCCGTTTGCAGACGGCTCGCACACCCCGGCCGGTGACCGACCCCCCGCGAAAGGGTCGGTTTGTGATCGATTTGTGACGTCTGCCGGCAAAGCGGTGCATTTCACGGTTCAGTGCGCAGCCACGCGCCGCCGATGCGCCCGCCCGAGCAACGCCGAAGTCCCGCCAGGTCGAACCTGCTTTGCACCTGGCCGAAGCCGGCAGCGTGCAAACGCTGGCACACCGCATCGGCCTGGTCGTGGCCATGCTCCAGCATCAGCCAGCCGCCCGGCAGCAGGTGCGTCGGCGCTGTGCGCACGATGGCGTCGATCGCTTCCATCCCCGTCGGTCCCGGACTCAATGCGGCAGCCGGCTCGTGACGCAGCGCGTGCAGATGGGGGTCGTCCCCGGCGATGTACGGCGGGTTGCTCAGCACCAGGTGGAAGCGCCGACCTACCAGGCTCGCCCCCCAATCGGACAGCAGAAATTCGATCTCCAGGCCGAGCCGGCGGGCGTTCAGCTGCGCCACGCCCAGCGCCGCGGCGTCGCTGTCGCAGGCACTGATCGAGGCCGCCGGCCAACGGTGTTTCAGCGCCAGCGCGATCGCACCGCTGCCGGTGCCCAGATCGACGACCCGGGTTTCGCCGTGGTCGGGCGGCTTGCAACTCAATATCTCCCCGGCCCAGTCGACCAGCGTCTCGGTGTCCGGACGCGGCACCAGCACGTCCGGGGTGATGTGCAGCATCAGGCCGCAGAACTCTCGGTGACCGACCAGATAGGCCAGCGGCACCGCGTCTGCGCGGCGCTGGCAGTCGGTGGCGAATCGCCGTTCGGCTTCGGCCGGCAGTTCGGCATCGTCGTGCGCGATCAGCCAGCTGCGCCCGTGTTGAAGATGGTGAGCCAGCAGCAGTTGTGCATCGAGCCGCTCGACGCCGAGCCCGCGCGCCAGCGCCATGGCCTGCGCCACCGTCAAGAGCCCAGCTCCAGCGCTTCCAGCTGCTGTGCCGCGCGCGCGGCGCGCAGTGCCGAAAGCACGTCGTCGAGGTCGCCTTCCATGATCTGCGCCAGCTTGTACAACGTCAGGTTGATGCGGTGGTCGGTGAGCCGCCCCTGCGGAAAGTTGTAGGTGCGGATGCGATCGGATCGATCGCCGCTGCCGATCAGTCCCTTGCGCGTCGCGGCCTCCCGGGCCGCCCGTTCGTTCCGGTCCTTGTCGCGCAGCCGCGCCGCCAGCACCGCCAGCGCCTTGGCCTTGTTGCGGTGCTGCGATCGGTCGTCCTGGCACTCGGCCACCAGGCCGGTGGGCAGGTGCGTGATGCGGATGGCGCTGTCGGTCTTGTTCACATGCTGCCCGCCGGCACCGCTGGCGCGGAAGGTGTCGATGCGCAGCTCGGCCGGGTTCAAGGTGATCTCCTCGGCCTCGTCGGCTTCGGGCATCACCGCCACCGTGCACGCGCTGGTGTGGATGCGGCCCTGCGATTCGGTCGCCGGCACCCGCTGCACGCGGTGCCCGCCGGATTCGAAGCGCAGTGCGCCATAGACCGAATCGCCGACCACGCGCAGCACCAGTTCCTTGTAGCCGCCGATTTCGGCGGCGCTCTCGCTGATGACCTCGCTGCGCCAGCCGCGGCGCTCGCAATAGCGCAGGTACAGGCGCGCCAGGTCGCCGGCGAACAGCGCCGACTCATCGCCGCCGGTGCCGGCGCGGATCTCGACGAAGGCGTTGCGCGCATCGTCGGGGTCGCGGGGCAGCAATGCGGCCTGCAGCGCGCCCAGCTGATCGTGCAGGTCGGCCTGCGCGGCGGCCACTTCCTCGCGCGCCAGGTCCGCCATTTCCGGGTCATCCAGCAGATCGTTCGCTGCCGCCAGGTCCGCCTCGCGGCTGACGTAGCGGCGAAAGCTCTGTACCACCTGGGCCACTTCGGCCTGCTCGCGCGACAGGCTGCGATAGCGCGTCACGTTGCCCAACACCTGTGGATCGGCCAGATTGGCGTCGAGTTCGCTCAGGCGCAGGCTCAGGCGTTCGAACTGTTGGCGCAGACTGGGGCTCATCGGGGCGATTGCAACATGGGTGAGCAGCAGCGGCCGAGACCCTGCGGCAGCAGGGCCGGCGCCAGCAGCGGCGGCTTAAGCCTTGTCGATGCCGTCGGCAACCGAGCGGCGCAGAAACAGGCGCGACACCGTGGCGGCCAGCTGGTCGCGCTGCGCGCCTTCGGCGGTCTGCAACTCAGCCATCGCGCCGTGCAGCATTTTCTGCGTCAGCCCGCGCGACAGTGCGTCGAGCGCCTCGTCGATGCTGGCGCCGCGCGCCAGCATGCGCCGTGCACGGCCAAGCTCGGTGCCGCGCCAATCGTCGACCTGGCGGTTCAGCGCCTGGATCAGCGGCACCGCGCCACGCTGATCGAGCCAGTGTGCAAAGCTCTGCACGCCGGCATCGATGATCGCCTCGGCCTGCTGCACCGAGGCCTGGCGCTTTTCGCTGTTGCTTTGCACCAGCCCGGCCAGGTCGTCGACGGTGTAGAGGTACACGTCGGGCAACTGGGCTACTTCGGCTTCGATGTCGCGCGGCACTGCCAGATCGACCATGAACATCGGCCGGCGCCGCCGCGTCTTCAGCGCGCTTTCCACCGCACCGAGGCCGATGATCGGCAGCGGGCTGGCGGTGCAGGACACGACCGCATCGAACTCGTGCAGCCGGCCGGGCAGATCGGCCAGCCGCATCGAATGGGCGCCGAAGCGGGCGGCGAGCTTTTCGCCGCGCTCGAGTGTGCGATTGGCCACCGCCATCATCTGCGGGCGGCGCGCCGCGAAATGGGTGGCCACCAGCTCGATCATTTCCCCGGCGCCGACGAACAGCACCTTGACGTCGCCGAGCTTCTCGAACAACTGTGCAGCCAGGCGCACGGCGGCCGCAGCCATGCTGATCGAATGGCTGCCGATCTCGGTCGCGGTGCGCACCTCCTTCGCCACCGCGAACGAGCGCTGGAACATCTGATGCAGGGTGCTGCCCAGCGCGCCGGCGGATTCGGCCTGGCGCACCGCCTGCTTCATCTGGCCCAGGATCTGCGGCTCGCCCAGCACCATCGAATCCAGGCCCGAAGCGACGCGGAAGGCATGGCGAACCGCGGCGTGGTCCTCGCGCAGGTAAGTGTGGCCGAGCAGCCGATCACCGTCGATGCCGGCCTGCGCGGCCAGCCAGTGCACCGCCGGACGCACCAGCGAGGCGGCCTGATCGCCGTTGGCGGCGACATAGATTTCGGTGCGGTTGCAGGTCGACAGCAGCGCCGCTTCGGGCGGCACCGGAGCGATCTGCTGGCGAAAGTTCATCAGCGCTGCCGGCTGCTGTTCCGGCGCGAACGCAAACCTGCCGCGCAGATCGAGCGGCGCGGTGGTGTGGTTCAGCCCCAGCGCAAACACACTCATTGCCGGATTATAAAATCGGCCGATGTTTTGCGCGCTTGCACGGGAACCCGCAGATCGGCGTCACCGCGGCATCGCCGTGCGCGCCTTTTCAGGACGAGACTCGACCTCGAACACGCGGCCCAGCGCCCCGCCCGGCGATGCTGGGCACGTGGGCGGCATGGCATGGGTGAGCACGTGAGCCCGCTGGACGCCGCCTCGCATCTGGCCGCGCTGTTCCTGCCGTCGGTGGGCCTGGGCGGGATCAGCGCGCTGCTCGCCAAGCTGCTTTGGCGCCGCGAGTTGTCCGGCACGGCCTGGTGGCGCCTTTCGGCGTGGGCCGGTGGCAGTGCGGCCGTGGTGGCCGCCGTGGGCTTGTCCGTGCTCGGCGCAGACGGGCGCATGCTGACCTACTTCGCCATGGTGCTGGCGGCGGCCATCAGTTTGTGGGTCTGCCTGATGCTCAGAGGCTGAATCGAGCGCCGAGTCACGCGGCCGGCAGCGCGCACTCTTCTGCCAGGACCTCGGCGCGCAGCGAGTGCGGCATGGCCTCGGTGACCATCACATCGATCATTTTCCCGGTCAGGCGCTGCGGCCCGACGAAGTTGACGATGCGGTTGCACTCGGTGCGTCCCATCAGTTCATCGCCCGGCCCGGCCGACTTGCGCGCGTTGCGCGACGGCCCTTCGACCAAGATGCGCTGCACCGTGCCCACCCGCGATGCGCTGATGCGTCGGGCGTTGGCCTCGATGCGCTCTTGCAATCGCTGTAGCCGCTGAAGCTTGACCGCTTGCGGCGTGTCGTCGGCCAGCGCTGCCGCCGGTGTGCCCGGGCGAGCGCTGAAGACGAAGCTGAAGCTGGCATCGAAGCCGACCTCGTCGATCAGCTTCAGGCACTGCGCAAAGTCGTCGTCGGTTTCACCGGGGAAGCCGACGATGAAATCGGTCGACAGCGACAGCCCGGGCCGTACCGCGCGCAGTCGCCGCACGATGCTCTTGTACTGCAGCACGGTGTAGCCGCGCTTCATCGCACCGAGGATGCGATCGCTGCCGTGCTGCACCGGCAGGTGCAGATGGTCGACCAGCTTCGGCACCTTGGCATAGGCATCGATCAGCCGCTGCGTGAATTCGATCGGGTGGCTGGTGGTGTAGCGGATGCGCTCGATGCCGGGGATGTCAGCCACATATTCGAGCAGCAGCGCGAAGTCGACGACGTCCGCCTGCGCCTCGACGACCAAGGTGCCGCGGTACGCATTGACGTTCTGACCGAGCAGCGTCACCTCCTTGACACCGCCGGCCGCCAGCGCTGCCACCTCGGCGAGCACGTCTTCGAACGGACGGCTGAATTCCTCGCCGCGGGTGTACGGCACCACGCAGTAAGAGCAGTACTTGGAGCAGCCTTCCATGATCGAGACGAAGGCGGTCGCGCCGTCGACACGCGGTGGCGGCAGGTGATCGAACTTCTCGATCTCGGGGAAGCTGATGTCCACCTGCGGGCGCTGCTGCTTCAGCCGTTGTTCGATCAGCGCCGGCAGCCGGTGCAGCGTCTGCGGCCCGAACACCAGGTCGACATACGGCGCGCGCTCGATGATCGCCGCGCCTTCCTGGCTGGCCACGCAGCCGCCGACGCCGATGAGCACGCCCTTGTCCTTCAGGTGCTTGACGCGGCCCAGATCGCTGAAAACCTTCTCCTGCGCCTTCTCACGCACCGAGCAGGTGTTGAACAGGACCAGGTCGGCCTGCTCGACATCGGTGGTCGGCTCATACCCTTCGGCCGCGCGCAGCACGTCCGCCATCTTCTCGGCGTCGTAGGCGTTCATCTGGCAGCCGAAGCTGCGGATGAAGACCTTCTTGCCCTGCCGGGCGGTGGTGTCGCTGGCCATCAGCGTCGAATCCAGGATTGGCCGTTGACATCGAAGGCCCAGGTGCGCGCCTGTTCGATCGTCGTCGGCCAGGGCTTCTTTGCGCGCTCGCGTGCGGTGAGCACCCACACATCGAGCAACTGGCCGTTGCTGTCGAGCGTGTACTGCACCACCAGGCGCTGGCCGGCCAGCGAGGTTGGCATCTTCAACAGGTTGTCTTCACCGCGGATACGCGCGCCCGGCGCCAGTCGCGCTGGATCGCCGTTGAGCAGCACATTGGGCGGGCTGCCCATGGTGATCTCGCCGCGCAAGGCCTTGTCGGTGAAATTGCGATTCGGATCGGCGGCTGCGGGCATCGCGGTCGCGACGAGCAGCGCGAACAAGGCAACCAGCGCCGAGACGGGTTGAACACAGCGATTCATGGTGTGCATCCAGTGGCTGTGGTGGGCAACGCCGAGCCGGCTTGGGCCTGCTCGACGCTGTCGAGGACCGGACGGAGGGTGGCCAGAAAAGTGGTGGCGCTTCAGGGATTCGAACCCCGGACCTGCGGATTATGATTCTAGCCCAGCGCGCTGTCAGGGATACGCAAGAAGCAATCAGCGCTAAAGGTGCGCGGACTTCCCGGTTAGCGTCTGCTCCACTTTGTTTCCGCTCTTGCTGGTGTTGTTGGTGCGAGTGCCCCGCCAGTGCCCCGCCAGTACCGGCCTGCGTAGTGAGTAGCCATCGATGAAGCCGTCCTTAATGGTTTGCGCTTTTTGCCTAGCATGTGCATCGCTAGCAGCGGCGCAAGCGCCGGTTTCCGTGCGCGGTACAGGAATGTATGGATGCGGCGCCTACCTTGAGTATCGACGCAACAATTCAGTCAACGATCCGCAGCTCTACGTGATTTCCCAATGGGTCTGGGGGTACATGAGCGCGTACAACTTGTTGACGACACCAGCCATCGAGCAACTGCCTGATGAACTCACGATTCATGCCTACCTAGAAAAGCACTGCCGAGAGCATCCGTTGGACAAGGTAGTTAGTGGCACCGTTGCAATGATCAGGGAACTAGGCGGCGACCCGACTTGGCGCAAACGCTAGATGCGTCAAATCTCTATTTCGTGCTTTTCTATTCCGGTGGCAGCAGATAGCCAGTCCCTGACTATGCCGTCGATGATGCTGCTGTAGTCGCATCCGCCGCGCGCGGCTCCATAGCTGGTCCAGTGCTATGGACACGTCCGGGCTGGCGCAATAGTCGATGCGCCGAAGTCTTAAGCGTCGATCACGCTGCTGCTGCCGTCTGCGTTCCTTCCGCCATGCAAGCCAATCAGCCCGATCTTGCAGGCTGCGTATCGGTTTGCCTGGAGCCCAACCGTTCACGCTTGATGCTTCCAATCTAGCGGCCCATCGTCGGTGCCGGCGCTGGTCGTGTCCATCTTTGCAACCGACAGTTCTGCCCACGCGACAAGTCCGGCCCTGACTTGCGCCGGCAGTTCTGCCACTTGCCGAAACTCCCCGATGTCTGCGTCATACATTGCCGGGTCTTGGTCGCATTCGCGCTCGCGGGTGGTTTCGCTCTGCAACCCGTGCGCGGCTCGCGGCGTTGTCGCTGTCGCTATCGCCGGTGCCGGTATCGCTGCCGGTGCCGTTGCTGGCGGCCCTGAAGTCGGCGCGGGTGCTGCGAATCCTACAGAGCATAGGTTTCGCTTCGCTGGCGCAGGATCGAACCCTATAGGCTTTTCAACGGAACCACCTTTGCCCTGCGACGTGAATATCTGGGTCATGGTCCGCAGCTTTTTGGTCGGCACCACCGGCGCTATTCCCAGAGTCAACGCAAACGGCGCAGGGTCTCGATCGAGCGCATCCCGGATCGCTGGCCAGGCTTTGCTGCGCAGCGCCGGATCGGAGCCGCTGTTCAGCCGAGACAGCACACTAGCCACGGTCGCGGTCTTGGCGCTGCCTGAGAGCCTTGCAGCGGCCTTCCTGAGCCCATATCGAGCCGCCACGGACCGATGGAAGTCCTGTTGCAGGTCCAGCAGCTTCCGTCGATCGCCGACCATCTCGGACCCGACCATCTTGCCTTCGACCAACGGCAACAGTAGGACATGGCAGTGCGGAGTTGCTTCATCGCGGTGAATGTCCACGCTCAGGATGTTTGTAGCGCCGCCAAATTTCAGCTCCGCCCACGCGGCGCAGTCGGTGAAAAACTGGCGATCAGCTATTCCGCTGTCTGGCGGCAGGCTGAAGACGAATCTCGATCCCCAAGACGGCGTCTTTCCGCAGCTTTTCGATTCCCGCGGCTTGCATTCGATCGCGTGCCAGTTGCGCGACTTCGTTGGCTGTCGCCGGTCCGACCAGGGTTTCATTGAGATGGGAACGTGCTGGATCCAATGGTGGCCGACGCGCCGCGTTCAGCCTGGATTGCCCGCCTGTTGTGCGCGGCGGCCTCAGCAATGATTCCCCTTCGTTTGAGCTTCTTCAGTCGCAGAAATGCGGCTGCGCTCATGCGGGTTCTCCGTCGTTGGCTGCGTCGCAGTAGCTATCGCCCAGGCGATCAATTGCCGCAGTCAACAGCTCACCGTCGATGATCACGGCGCGGTTGGTCCATGCGCAGCCGTGGCGGGTGCTGTCGGTGGCAATCTCCCTGGCCCTGCCACTTGCGATCCAGCGGCTCAGGTTGTGCATCACTGCGACTTGGAGCTGGCGCGTGTCGAACAGCGCGACCCGGTGTGTGTCTATGCAGGCAAACAAGATCAACGCCGCAGCAGTCGGCTTTGTGAGCCACCCGCTACTGCCGTGGCCGTCGAGTTCCACGACGCAGTCAATCGGCCTGCCGCGTTCCGCGCCGTAGTCCCTTCGTCGCAGCTTCAGGTCCAGGCCGATACGGCCGCGGTCCGTGATCACCCAGTAGTCGGTGCCCCGCCTATCTTCGGCCGGCGTGGCGCGCGTTACGCCGCAGCAGCCAATGACAAGTCGGTGACAAGCCCGCCGCACCAGGGCGTCAGCCGCTACCGTGGTTGAAAAATTGAAGTCGATGTCGAAGTCGTGTGTCATGTGTCGCTAACCTTCTCGAAAGGCCCGCGCGCTGATACGATTCGCAGCGCGGGTTGACTGCCGCATTGATTCGGAAAGATGACGAGACCCGCCCGCCCGGCGGGTTTCGTCTTATTGGGTGCTGGGTGGCCATGGCTGGCCCCGCCCCAGGTCTATGCCGGCTCGCGCCCGGATAGCCAGTTCCCGTACCGGTGAACATCAAGCAGCACCTTTCGCCCGCGGCGCATGACTGCGCAATGTGCGGCGAGTCCATTGCCGGCGATGCGCTCGCCGCGAGAGTTCAGGCGGTCTTCGGCCTTGAAAATGTCGGCGCGGATTGCGCTGGGTGTTTTGCCAGCGTCCGCGTAGATCGACGCGAGCACGTCAACGGTGACGATCCAGCACGGTGACATGCTGTTGATCGTCGCTGTGGAAATTGTGGTCGGGGTGGTGGTGTTCATCATGCGCTGGTGTTTCTCTGATCCACCCAGCGGGAGTGCTGGGTGTCGCCGCGTTGTCTTGGGCTGATTAGGAGTTTCCGAGCGCAGATATCGGTTAGCTGGCTAACTCGTGGATGGTGCTAGTCACCGCTTCGCAGTGGCGTTTTTCGGGGCCTGCTGTGCGAACACTGTTTCGAATCGATCGAGCCCAATTGATTTGAGTTCGCCTTTTGCGTCCCAGTAGTGGACGCGCTCCGCAGTGACTTTCTCAACAACATCCCCGCCACACAGGTGCATGCAGAACGTCCCACGCGGACGCATTCTTGTCGCGTTGGCGGGCCTTGGCGATGGCCACCGCAAGCGTGCTTCGTCGATCTGACTTTCGCTTCTTGCTGGCTTTCTGACTTGCGACCTTGCTCGCGGTCGTCTGCCGCCAATCGACGCAACGAGCCAGCGGCAGAATGCGTTTTCCCACTCCGCACACACGTAGCGAGTCGATCAGCACTTGACCAAGCATCGTGTGCGCTTCGGATTGCCGCCGTGTCGACCGGTGCGAAGCTTGACGCCCAGCGCTGCGACCGCGGCATAGGCTCTGCTGAACGCTACGGGGTCGCGGTGTTCGATGATGAACATGCCCTTCCGGCCGATCGCTTGACCTTCGCGCTGAACTTGTGCACAACGTGCAACCGATACGCTAGGTGCAGCGCAATGCTGGTTTGCAGCAGTTCGATCATGCTTCTTCGCATCGTCGGGGAGTGGCGGCGTTGGCAGAAAAGGCTTGAAGTCAAGCAACCCGCCACCTGGCTTCTTTGACGGCAAGCTCAGCAAGCATGCTACTCAAGCTCCAGGCTTCATCCACCCAGTTGATGTCCAGCGATTTGATCTGGCCCACTCAGATGCCGAGCCGCTTCGCTAATACCGTCCGCGACTTCGATGGTGCGCTGCGGCGACAGGTGTGATGTATCGCATCGTCATCGCCAGCGTTCTGTGGCCGAGCAGCTTCGCCATCTCGATCTGCGAAACCCCGCTCATCGCCATGTAGCTGGCGCAGGTGTGGCGCAGGTCGTGCCAATGAAAGTCCGCGATCTCAGCGGCCTTTAACGCAGCTTCCCACGGCGCGCGCAGGTCTGCCACGGCGTCCGGCTTCTTCGAACGTCCGCCAGCGGGAAAGAGCCTGTCGTCGCCGATCGTGCGGACTTTCGCCCGGTGGTTCAGCAGCGCCAGCGCATCGCCCACGATGGGCAGCGCGCGACGCTCGTTGTTCTTGGTGTCGGAAAGCAGGGCGGTCTTGGCCTTCAGGTCGATCTGCTTCCACCGAAGGCCCATGATTTCGGCCTGCCGCGCGCCGGTGGATAGCGCCAGCATGACCGCTAGCAGCAGGTCCTTGTTCTTGGACTCGCGGCATGCCGCTGAGCAGCTTGGGCAGTTCGTCTTCGCTCAGGTAACGCACCCGTCCGCGTGTCTCGGTGTATTTGCGCACCCGGACCATCGGGTTTTCTTCGAGCCACTCAAGTTCCTTGACCGCAAAGGAAAGCGCCGACGACAGCGCCGCCATCGTGCGGTTTACATCCGCGCCGGTGCGGACGCCGCCGCCGTGTGCTTTGGGCGTGGCCTTCAGTTCGTCCTTGTGCTTCTTGATCGTGCTGACCGACAGTTCCGAAAGCAGCAAGTGGCCGACGCGACTGCGCCATACGTCGAGCCGCTGCTTCACCGCACGATGGCTTTTTAGGTGCGGCAGCGCGTCGTTCTCGTAGCGGTCTAGCAGCGCCGACAACGGTGTGTCGTTTCGCAGCGCCGAAGTACCGATTGGCCTTCAGGTCGGTTTCGGTCTGCGTTGCCCAGGTGCGGGCATCGGTCAGGCGGTCGAATGTGGCCGAGACCGGCTCGAAGCCGCGCAGCCTGACCTTGACGCGATAGCTCGGTGAGCCGTTGTCCGCGACCCGCTTCTCAATCGATGCCATGTGCGCCCCTTGAAACTGCTGAGCGCAGTGTAGAAACTTCCAGCAAAAAGCGCAACAACGGAACAACAATCCGTTGCTGTAGATTGCTTAAGTTATTGTCAGATCATTGATAAATAGCTGGATCTGACTTCTGGTTTAGTGCGGGCACTCCTGGGGCTTATGAATCCCTATTTCTGGCGTCTTTTTTTACGCGCGTGCGCGTGCGCTCGCCCATTGGCCGGCATCCCCATTGGGTGCAGCCTTTAGGGGCGTGACAAATCGACGTGCAGCCTGCCTGTTAGAGTCAAACGGAGAAGTTCAGGCATGGTGCCGGAACATGGTTGTGCAGGCCGGTCTGTCTCTGGCTCATTGCCCCGCCAGTGGCCCACCAGAGCCCATGGAAAGAAAAAAGCCACTAACGATCGCTCGTAAGTGGCTGATTTGTAAAAACGATTCTGGTGGCGCTTCAGGGATTCGAACCCCGGACCTGCGGATTATGATTCCGTCGCTCTAACCGACTGAGCTAAAGCGCCATGGCGCGAAATTATAGCGGGACCCTTTTGCCCGGGCCTGCTCGAAGCGGTGCGTGAAGCGCACCTGCAAGCGACGATCCTCCTCCCATCATGTTCAGTCTTTTCAAGAAGAAGCCCGCTGCCGCCGCGGCCGTGGTGACACCCGCGCCCGAGGTGCCGCCGCCCACCGTGGACAAGGCCGCCGCGGCGACGCATGCCCCGGCCCCGGCGCTCGCGCCTGCTGGCGAACCGGTTGCGCCGAGTGATGTCGCCCGTGCCGGCTGGATGCAGCGCCTGCGCCAGGGGCTGAGCAAGACGGGCGCCGGCATCAGCCAGGCCTTCACCGGCGCGCGCATCGACGATGCGCTTTACGACGAGCTGGAATCGGCGTTGCTGATGGCCGACGCTGGCCTGCCCGCCACCGAGTTCCTGCTGGCCGATCTGAAACGGCGCGTGAAGGACGCCCGCGCCACCGACGCCAGCGCCGTCAGGCAGTTGCTGATCGAAGCCTTGACGCACTTGCTGCAACCGCTCGAAAAACCGCTGCAGGTCGGACCGGCCTCGCCCACCGTGATCATGGTGGTGGGCGTCAACGGGGCGGGCAAGACGACCAGCATCGGCAAACTCACCCGCCACCTCGCCGGGGCTGACCAGAAAGTGCTGCTCGCCGCGGCGGACACCTTCCGCGCCGCGGCGCGCGAACAGTTGGCGGTGTGGGCCGACCGCAACAAGGTCGAGATCGTCAGCCAGCAAGGCGGTGATCCGGCGGCGGTCACTTTCGATGCGGTGATCGCGGGCAAGGCCCGTGGCTGCGACGTGGTCATCGCGGACACGGCCGGGCGGCTGCCGACGCAGACGCACCTGATGGAAGAGCTGAAGAAGATCCGCCGCACGATCGCCAAGGCGCAAGCCGATGCGCCGCACGAGGTTGTGCTGGTGGTCGATGGCAACACCGGCCAGAACGCGCTGGCGCAGGTCAAGGCCTTCGATCAGGCGCTGGGCTTGACCGGGCTGATCGTCACCAAGCTCGATGGCAGCGCCAAGGGCGGTGTGCTGGCAGCCATCGCACGCTGGTGTGCGCAGCAGGGCCGCGTCATCCCGGTCTACTTCGTCGGTGTCGGCGAAACGATGGCGGACATCCAGACCTTTTCCGCCAGCGAGTTCTCGCGCGCCTTGCTGTCGGCGTGAGTCAGGCAGCGCTGCCGGCTGCAGCGATGTTCAGCTGTTGCTGCCGCCTTGCGGCAGCATTTCCAGATCGTCGAAGAACGCCGACGGCACCGGCTCCATGCTCATGTCCAGCGCGGCCTGGTCGCC
The DNA here is from genome assembly GCA_963756415.1 of uncultured beta proteobacterium. Classification (GTDB taxonomy): domain Bacteria; phylum Pseudomonadota; class Gammaproteobacteria; order Burkholderiales; family Burkholderiaceae_C; genus Rubrivivax. The sequence goes on along the minus strand of CAVWNT010000010.1, from coordinate 13,394 downwards.
ATGTGCGAGCAGTTCTTCCATTTCCGCGACCGGAATCAACGGCATCGGCCGCGACGAGGTGGACTTGACGGGGGCCGTTGCGCCGCCGTTGGCGCGGTCGAGTTCGGCGCCGAGCAGCGTGCGCACTTCGCTGGCGCTGGGCAACTGGTCTTCGCTCCACACCAGCACGCTGATGCCGGCGGCCTTCAGCACCGCGGCCATGCGTTCGTGCCGGCGGCGGCTGCGCTCGGACTGCCCGGCCGGGCTGATGTCGATGACGGCCAGCACCTTGGAGCCCGAGTTGCACACCAGGAGGTCGGCGCTGAGGCTGCCCACGCGGCGCATCCATTCGGCATGTGAATGTCGCGTGGGCACACGCAGGAAGCGCCCGAGCGGCACCTGCGCCAGCACCAGGAAACCGGGCAGCGCCGAGCGCAACAGGTCGTAGGCCCGTCGCTCGGCGATGGTCAGTACCCGTGCCGCTTCCGGCGGCCAGGCCTGCACCGTGTCAAGCGGCTCGCTCTTGCGCGCGGCGTGGATGGCGCCCGCCTGCCGGCGGCGCCACATCAGCAGCGTCAACAACAGCACGCCAGCGCACAAGGCGGCTGCGGTGATCGGATCGGACAGGCCCATGTCGGTCAGCACGATGAAGCGGAAACCTGACGCTAGACGCCTCGCCCCGACGGGTCAACCGCCGCGGTGCCAAATTGGTATCGAGTCGTTGCCGTGGGCCCTGCGGCCGCGGCCGAATCGGCCGCAAAGCGCGAAATGCTGCGCAAGCGTGCGCAGCCGGCGCCCTTCGACCGACGCGCCTCAGCGTGGGAAAGATTTCATGCCGCCGCCCATGCGCTTCATCATCTTCATCAGGCCGCCGCCCTTCATCTTCTTCATCATGCCCTGCATCTGCTCGAACTGGTTGAGCATGCGGTTCACGTCCTGCACCTGCACGCCTGCGCCGCTGGCGATGCGGCGCTTGCGGCTGGCCTTCAGGAGTTCGGGCTTGCGTCGCTCGAGCGCGGTCATCGAACAGATGATGCCTTCCATGCGACGCACGTCGCGTTCGGCTCGGTCCATGTCGGCGCCTGCCGCCTTGGCACTGAGCTGGCTTGGAAGCTTGTCGACCAGACCCGCCAGACCGCCCATGTTCTTCATCTGCGAGATCTGGGCCAGAAAGTCGTTCAGGTCGAAGCCCGCGCCGCTCTTGACCTTGTCGGCGAGCTTCTGCGCCGCCTGCACATCGACGCCCTTTTGCACCCCCTCGACGAGCGCGACGATGTCGCCCATGCCCAGCACCCGGCCGGCATGGCGCTCCGCGTCGAACACCTCGAGACCGTCGATCTTCTCGGAGATGCCGGCAAATTTGATCGGCGCCCCGGTGATCTGGCGCACCGACAGCGCCGCGCCGCCGCGCGAATCACCGTCGAGCTTGGTGAGGATCACCCCGGTCAGCGGCAAGGCGTCCTTGAAGGCCTTTGCCGTATTGACGGCGTCCTGGCCCTGCATGGCATCGACGACGAACAGCGTTTCGATCGGCCGCAGCGTGGCGTGCAGCTCGCGGATCTCGTTCATCAACGTTTCGTCGATGCCCAGTCGCCCGGCCGTGTCCACCAGCAGCACGTCGTAGAAATGGCGGCGGGCGTGGTCCAGCGCCGCGGCAGCGATATCCCGGGGGGCCTGCGTGGCCTGCGACTCGAACCAGTCGGCGCCGGCCTGTTGGGTGACCGTGCGCAACTGTTCGATCGCCGCCGGCCGGTAGACGTCGGCCGAGACCGTCAGCACCTTCTTCTTGCGCGTTTCGATCAGGTGCTTGGCCAGCTTGGCGGTGGTGGTGGTCTTGCCAGCGCCTTGCAGGCCTGCCATCAGGATCACGGCCGGTGGCTGCGTGGCGAAATTCAACTCGGCGACCTTCATCGGTGCGCCGTTGGCATCGACCGCACCCATCGTGGCGCTGAGTTCGCGCTGCACGATGCCCACCAGCGCCTGACCGGGCGACAGCGACGTGGCCACTTCCTGGCCCAGCGCCTTGTCCTTGACGCGGGCGATGAAATCTCGCACCACGGGCAGGGCAACGTCGGCTTCCAGAAGTGCCATGCGCACTTCGCGAAGCATGTCCTGAACGTTGCTGTCGGTGATGCGCGCCTGTCCGCGCATCGTCTTCACGAGGCGCGACATGCGCTCGGTCAAGGTCGAGGCCATCGCTGCGGCGTCCTGCCACCAGGCCGCGAAAGTACACTGATCGGATGATTCTATCGACGCTGTCCGCGACCGCCCCCGGTTCCGGGGCCCTGGCCGCGCTGGCGGTGTTGGCCTACGGCGTGGCGGCATTGCCCGGGCAAGTCGGACAGCGCCGGCTACCGATGGCGCTGGTGGCCGGGGTCGTGCTGCACGCGCTGCTGCTGTTGGTCGATATCGGCGGGGTGGGGCGCAGCGCAGCCGGCGCGCGGCTGGGCTTCGGCCCGGTGTTGTCGTTGACGGTGTGGCTGGTGCTGCTGGTTCATACCTCCGACAGCCGTCTGGTGCCGTTGCCTGGCGTGCGCAGGCTTCTGGCTTTGATCGGCATCGGTGCGGTGCTGGTGGCCTGGCTGTTCCCCGGCGAGCCGGTGGCGTCGTCGGCATCGCCGTTGACGCCGTTGCACTGGGTGCTGGGGGTGGGGTCCTATGGCCTGTTCGGCGCTGCCGTGCTGCACGCCACCATGCTGGATTCGGCCGAGGCGCGCTTGCGCTTGCGCGGGCCCGCCCCGAGTGGACCTTTCAGCATGCCGCTGCTGCAACTGGAGCGGCTGACATTTCGCTTCGTCGAGGCCGGCTTCCTCGTCCTGAGCGCAGCGCTGATCCTGGGCGTGGCCACCACCGTGCGCTGGCATTGGGATCACAAGACGGTGTTCTCGCTGCTCGGCTGGGCAGTCTTTGCGGCGCTGCTGCTGGGCCGGCGCCTGCGCGGCTGGCGCGGGCGCACGGCGACACGTTGGCTTTATGCCGGTGCAGCACTGCTGCTGCTGGCCTACGTTGGCTCGCGATTCGTCCTGCATGTCGCTCTTGGGGCGGTCCGATGTGTGAACATGCGGGTGGCTGCGCCATGAAGTACCTCATCGTCGTGCTGGTCGTCGTGTTCGTCGGCTGGCTGATGCTGCGCGCGCGCAACCGCGATAGTGGCGTGCCTCAGTCGCCACACCGGCAAGCGCCAACCGGGCCACAGCCGATGATCACGTGCGCGCACTGCGGTGTTCATCTGCCGCGCGCCGAGGCGCTGGTCGACAAGGGCAGTTCTTCTGCAGCGAAGCGCACAAGTTGGCCGGTCCCCGACCTCGCTGATGTACGGTCCGAGCCGATACGAGCAACTGGTGATTGCGAGCGAGAGGTTGCCCTCCGTCGCCGCCAAGCATGTCGAAAGTGCAGCTTGTCATGAGGAATGACTTGGCCGTGAACAGTGCCGCATCTGTCCGCTGAACGCGTTTCGCGGAGCTCTGCTTGAAGTCTTACCGCCGCCGTGAGTACGTTTCCAAGCGCGGCTTTCGCTGGATCCTTCCGTAGCGGGCCAATCGTTTGCAGGATCATTGACTTGAGACCATTTGCTGCAGAATGCCACAGCTGCTCTATGCGCGCGCCTGTTTCACACGCTGAATTCAGTCGTTTCACAGCGTGATCACCGACGGACTTTTTGCTGGTTTGTGGAGCCCGATTTCCCCCCGGAGTTGGGGGGTGTGGAAGCCAGTGAAGGTCAACATAATCGACCGCAACATTCACTTACTTCACCTGCTCATTCCGCGCATCGGCACCGTCGATGAGCCATGCGGGTTCCAGGGGCAGCGTCCACATGCGGGTCTTTCGTCATTCCTTTCTCCCGGGCGCCATGCCGGGAATGGTCATCGATCTGTTCCTCGGGTTCGCGGCCATTGCTGCTGGCGGCGTCGACGCTGACCACGCACTACTCGACCATTCCGCGGGCAGTGCCCGAACTGCCGTCTGATTCTGGTTGGCGCGACCATCTTCGCGCTCGTCATGGCGCTGATGTATGCGATCGTCGGGCTCTACCGGCCAATGCCGATTCCGGTGCTGTCCGTCGTCGGACGCACCGTCTTCGCGCTCGCTCGTCGGGGGCTACGTCACCAGCCTGAGCTTGCGCACGGTCGCCGACCGTGGGTACATCGAACAGCTGCTGCCTGCGGCCATTGCCTATCTGGTGATCGGGCTGCTCTTCGTGCGGGGCGGTCTGTTCATCATGCGCCGCGTGGCGACCCTGCCGCGCGTGCTGATCGTCGGCACCGGGCCCGAAGCGCTGGCGCTGGCTGCCGACCTGGGATCCGGAGGACGCGCGGCACGCGATGTCGTCGGCCTGTACCCGAGCGAGCGTGACAGCAGCGACGCGGCTGGCGTGCATGCGGGAGCTGCGAATGTTTTCGCGCGACGAATCGATCGTCGATCTGGTGTCTCGCCACCGCGTCCATGAAATCATCGTCGCCGTTCGCGAGCAACGCGGCGGCGCGGTGCCGATGGATGACTCTGCTGGCGTGTCGAATTCGAGGCATTCCGGTGCTCGATCTGGCGGGGTATTCCGAACGCACAAGGTGCGAGGTGCCGATCGACAGCTTGAAGGGCAGTTGGCTGGTCTATGGACGCGGTTTTGTTCAGGGCCACGCCAGGCGCGCGATGAAGCGCGTTGTTCGACATCGTCAGCTCGGCCTTCCTGCTGACCGTGCTGTCGCCGGTGATGCTGCTGGCGGCGGTCATCATCCGCCTCGACAGCCCCGGTCCGATCATCTACCGGCAGGCGCGTGTCGGGCTCGGCGGGCCGCTCGTTCATGTGCTTGAAGTTCCGCAGCATGTGCAACGACGCCGAAAAGGACGGCGTGGCCCGCTGGGCCAGCAAGGACGATCCGCGTGTGACGCGGTTCGGCGCCTTCATGCGCAAGACCCGGATTGATGAACTGCCGCAGTTGCTGAGTGTGCTGTGGGGCGAGATGAGCCTGGTCGGTCCGCGTCCGGAGCGCCCGAAGTTCGTCGAGGAACTGAAGCAGGCGATCCCGTTCTACGAGATTCGCCACACAGTCAAGCCCGGCATCACCGGTTGGGCTCAGGTGCGGTACCACTACGGTGCGTCGATGGACGACGCAAGACGCAAGCACCAGTTCGATCTGTACTACGTCAAGAACAATTCGCTGTTGCTGGACATGCTGGTGCTGATCGAGACGGTCAGCGTGATCGCTTTTCGTGAGGGGCAGTAGTCGTTGAAACATCTGTCAAGGCGCGATGATCAGCAGGAATCGAGTGAACACCTCATGCGACACAGGTGTGAGAATTGCGGGCTGCGGCGCTGACGCGCCTCGAGGGAGTATTTGATGAACGAGAAAATTCAGGATCGAAGTACAAAAGGACCCGCCCGTCGCAGACTCATACGAGGGGCGTTTGCCGCGCCAGCGGTATTGACCCTGTACAGCGGCAGCGTGGCGGCAGCCTCGATCCTGTGCAGTTCGAAACCACCGTCTGAGCCTGAGCAGATGGTGACAGATGCGGAGGATTCTTACCTGCGTTACCAGCTCTTTGGGCTCGTAGCTAACAGTAGCGGCGCAGTCGACTCCTATTACATCGGCGGCCATGACCTCAGACTCACGTCCGACGTTGGAGTGGGATTCTCGCCATCTGCAAGTCAGTGGCAAAAGTTCGACATAGCCCAAAGCAAACTAATTGAATCACCAATCGATGAGCCGAGAAAGGACGAGCACGATCTGAAGAAAGTCAATAAGTTCGTTGCCTTGCGCGTCGACGGCAATGGTCTTGTCGTGGATGTGAGCGACGGTGACCTGGGGTTGGTAGCCAGCGACTCTTGCATCCTCTCGTTGACACAAATGGTGGCCCCGACGGGGGGGCACCGACGATGTGGAGATAGTGCACTATCGACTTGCGGAAGGGACGCGGGTTGAAGCTGTCGCTGAGACATGGGCCGCGTACAGCCCGATATCGGGCGACACGCTGCAGCTTAACACCGAGGCGGCGGCGATCCTTGAATTGCTGGCCGAAGGTCCGATGGAAGATGGGGCTGTCTGTAGAGCCTTGGCCACGGACGCTCAGACCGATCCTGCACTGATCCGCGAGGCAATACGCCACGTTTGGGAACAGTTGGTCTTGGCCGGACTTGTCCGAGTGGATTCAGCTGCTGCCCATAATTCTGGGTGACCCAAGACTTCCAGGCCATTCCGTCTTCTTCGCTCCAGACGCTGTTCGACACGTCGCTGCCGGAAATCCGCGCTGCGTTAGCGAGATCTGGCCTGTGGATCGCGTATGGCGCTGCCACCTTGCACTTGCGCAGCAACTCGGCAGCGCTTGCCACGCAATTGCGTGCGGTGTATGGCGCTTTCGGCTTCGACACGCAAGGCCAGTGGGCCGACTTGCATGTCAAGATGCTGCCGCCCCGCAATCTTCGCCGCTGGATCCGGCCGCAAGTGGTGTTCAGCTGCGACGGAGCCCAGCCCTTCGAGCCCTATCCAGCCGACGCACCATTGCCTTTACTCGAGTGGGGCAGCAACTGGCTGATCGCCCATCGCCTGAATGATCTGCTGCTGCTCCACGCAGGCGCCGTGGAGCGCGACGGCCTCGCGCTACTGCTGCCGGCTCAGCCCGGGTCCGGCAAGAGCACTCTGACAGCCGCCCTGTCCCTGAACGGTTGGAGGCTGCTCTCCGACGAATTTGGTGCGTACGACCCGGCGCTGGGTGCGTTTGTGCCATGCTCAAACCGATAGGGCTGAAGAATGCGTCGATCGAGGTTATCCGGGCCTTCGCGCCGCACGCACGGCTTGGGCCGCAGTTTGCAAAGACGCGCAAAGGCACGGTCTCGCACCTTGGCGCCAACGCGTCTTCTGTGGCACGTCGAAACGAGACAGCTGCGCCCGGTGCGGTGATCCTGCCGAGGTGGGTGGCCGGTAGCGCCACAAGGCTCGAGCCCTTGTTGCCGGACCGCGTTTTCCCCGCGCTGGCCTTCAATGCCTCCAACTACACGACTCTCGGCGCGGTGGGTTTCGACGCGGCGGTCAATCTGGCCCGGCGCTGCCCGGCGTGGACCTTGGTCTACAGCGACTTGGTCGACGCCATGGCGGCAATCGACGCGCTTTGGCCGCAGGTGGTGGCAGGACACACAGGTAGTTCACCTGACCCGGTCGCAGGGTTGCAATGCACAACCTGAAACCACAGGCACATCCAAAGCTGGCATGGCTGCAGGCCCTGCACGAGCCAGCGATGGCATTGCGCTGGCCGTTGGCCGAGTGGGAGCATGTCGTGCGCATGTCGCGCCGGCTGCGGCTGCTCGCCCGTCTGTCGGCAAGTCTCGATGCCGCTGGACTGCTCGAACGAGTTCCCGCGCCCGCGCGCCGGCACCTGCTCGCCGAGCAGCGCCTGTCGCGCTGGCGCACGGCGGCGATGGTGTGGGCCCTCGATCGAGTCGCGGCTACCCTTACCGATCGCGCTTATCCGCTGGTGCTCCTCAAGGGTGCCGCTTACATCGGGCAAGGCCTTACGATCTCGGCCGGACGCCTGCCGTCTGACGTGGACATCCTGGTGCCTCACGCGCATCTGCCGGACGCGCAGGCGCGACTGCTGCAAGCCGGATGGCAAGAAGCTCAGCTCCGAAGAACATGACCGGCGCTACTACCACGAGTGGAGCCATGGGGTGCCTCCCATGCGTCACCCGATACACCGGGTGGAACTCGACCTGCACCACAACATCCTGCCGCCGGTGGCGCGCACGCATGTCGACGCCGATGCGTTGCTCAATCGTTTCGCGCCCCTCGAAGTGGCCGGAGTGGCAGGTGCTGGACCCGGCAGATCAGGTGTTGCACAGCGCTGCGCACCTCTTCTTCGATTCTGAAATGCGCGACCGCCTCCGCGACCTTGTCGATCTGGACGGGCTGTTCCGGCACTTCGGCGCGCAGCCGGGCTTCTTGTCGCAACTGCCGCTGCGCGCGCGTGCACTGGGTCTCGAAGAGCCGCTGGCATTGGCATCCCATTTCTGTGTTCGTTGGTTCAGCACGCCATTTCCAAGCGACGTACTGAAATCGATCACCGAGATCGGCCCGAGCTCTACGCGCCGTGCGTGGCTGCTGCCAGTGCTGGCCGCCGCACTGGAGCCCGCCGAGCCGGACGACGCGGCGCCACTGCGACAGAATCTTGCCGCTCTGGTTTTGCTCGCACGCTACCACCGGCAGCGCATGCCGATGCGCCTGTTGCTGCCCCACCTTTGGCACAAGCTGCGCGTGCGCCACGGGATAGGCGGTGACGAAGTCACCGCGCCCGTGAGGGTGTAGACATGCCTGGGAGTTGCTCTGGGATGGCGCTGATCGCTTCCGATGCGCAAGCACCTGCTGACCGCGACGATAGAAAGCCAACAAACCTCGCGATCCAAATCGCCTGTTTTGGAAATGTGGGCGCGCAACGACCCGCCATTCGTGCCTTTGCACCAATGTCTACGGCGTGCTCAAGCGGCTGCCGACGCGCCCCTAATCGAAAAAGACACGCAGGCGGTTGATCTCGAAGTCGTCGAGGTCCAGCACCGGGCCGTCGCACGGACCCGCGGTGAATCGGACTGCGGCACGCTGCGTTCCGACCTCAGCGATCTTGAACACGTAAGGCACCTGCTTACCGCCAGCCCACGAGCCGTCCGCCGGTGAATTGCCACCCGGCAAAACGGCGGTGCCAAGGTCACCGGCCAACGCGAGGAGGTTGGCGCAGCCGCGTGTTTGCCAGCCCTTGACGTCAACGTAAATAGTGGCCCGGGTGTAGCCCGCCTGTGCCTTTTGCGCCCAGTCGTCGATCTCGAAGCTCAGCTCGGCGCCGTTACTTGCCCTCTGAAACTGTGAGTTCTCAGAGCCCTCGAACCGGTCATCTCCGAGGTGGTAAAGCGTGCCGCCTCCGCGTGGAATGCTGACGTTCGCGGCCAACGGAATCAGGCGCACCTGCTGCGTATTGCTGGAACCTGCCTGAAGCTCGCGATACAGGATCGTTTGCGGCTCGTATCCTTCCTTCTCCACCGAGGCCGCCGGAAAAATCGCGCCGGCAACTTCCGCTGCAGGAAGCAGAAGTTCGCAAATACCGTTTGCGTCTGTCAAGGTCGAATACTCGGTTGTCCCTGACTGATAGGAAACCTTGGCGCCCTCCACCACAATCCCGGTCGAGTCGTTGACAACTATGCAACCCAGGCGAACGGTGTCCATCGGAACCGCAATGCCGTCCCCTCCGCTGCCGCCGCCGCCACAAGAAACCAGCAGCCAGACACACAGTGCCGTCAAACACTGCCGAACTGCAATAGGCAAACCGCCCATAACGCTCCCTCTTTTTGCCACCCCAGTCCGATCGTATGTCGTGCAAGCGGCGGCCATTGTGACCGGTAAAACCGGACCCATAAATCCACCAAAGCCAACGGAGTGAGACGAAATTGCGTAACAACTGTGTCGCGCATCCGCAGTGGCGCAACCGCACCCCGCCGCGAACTCAGCCGCCCAGGTGCTCAGCCACGGCAGCTACGGAAACGGTAACGGCCGTCACAGCCGCGCGGTAACCGGCAGTCGAAAGCCAGTTCCTACAATTCCGCCTTCGCTGGCGCGTGGGCGTGTGAGCACAGGTGCCGCTGCACACGCGGCATCCGCGCTCAACTCGGGTTGGCTGGCCGTCTCAGAAGATGCATGTCGAAATACCGTTGCACCTTTCTCGCCGCGCGCAATCCGCAGACGAAGATTCGGCGGCGAAGCTCAGAATTTGGCGCCGCCGAAACGTTTGAAGGCGCCCATCAGGCCGCGGCCAGGCGATCTCTGCTGCGTGCAACCTCCTGCAGGTCCTGGAGGGCGGTACGCGCCCTGTGCAGCGTCATTGTCCAAACCTGAGTCTTCCTCCGCGCCCATGCGAGTCGCAGGCGAAGCATAGGCTTCGTCGTCGAAGTTCAGCGACAGCACCGGCACGCCAGGGTTGACGGTGGTGTTCCGAAGAGGCCAATCGCTAGGGGAAGATTGAACCGCCGTCCTTTTCAGCGTCGACTCGATAAATGCGTAAACCTCATCGACCTTGATCGGCGGGGCCGGAGGGGTGACCGCCCGCCGGGCAAGTCGCACTGCACGCGCGGCCGTATGGCGGGTTCTGCCTGCCGATGGAGTCGCCGGGGTAGAGGCCCCTTGCGCTGCTTTCGCTGGGGGCTCCGAAGGCACGCCTGGCAATGTCGACGCCATCGTCGGTTCAGCTAACAAACACAGGGCATTGTGGTCCAAGCCGGGCACACGCTGCCTGAACATCTCCAGCCGCGGCCTACAGTTCTCGTCCAGCGCCACTAAAAACCCCGCGGCAAGACCTGGCCTAGCCACCGCTTCACACCACTCCTCGGCAAACGCCGAGCGCGCGTCCGAGCCAGTCGACATGCCAAAGAAGCGCTCGAAATTGTTCAACACGAAGACGAGTTTCAAGTCGAAGCCCGACTCGATATCGCCGATCAGTCTGTCGAGCCGAGTGTCGGAACGAAGCCCGGATCGCGCCTTTGCAGGAAGAGACTGGATCAACCTCGACTTCAATGCCTCCAGGGGCGCGTCGCTCCAACCGTCGAAATAGACCACGGTTTCTCGCTTTTGGCTCTGCGAGGCCGCCGCCGCGCGACGATCGATAGCATCACGGGCAGACTCGGCGTTTGGCAAGGCGGCCGTTGGGGCCAGACGATCGAAGTGGCGCCGCCGCAGCAACGGCAGGACGCCCTGCGTCAGCAACTCGCTTTTATCCGTCCCGTCCGCGGCGAACAGCCATGTCAGGCGCGAGGTGCGAAGCATCAATGCCAGCAGGCGAGCCTCACTCACCCTCAACGCCGACAATGGCCTAGCTTTCAAATCAGATTCTTTCGACCGTGCCCATAGACGATGTGCGACCAGTATGCATGAACCCCAGGCTCCAGGTCTGATCTCGTTCCGGTCCCGCTGTCAATGCAGGGCGACCGCTCGTACCCGGGGAATGGTTCTGGCATGGCGTGTGCGAAGCTGATCCGCGATGGCTGACACCCCTATTACCTTGACAGCCTTCAGCTTTGCGCTAGCCGGCATTGCGTATTCGGCGTTTGCCCTGCGCCTGGTGCAACTCGACTACTTGCGCGCGGGCGGCCGCTGGGCAGGACCGTACATGCTGTCGGCTGTGGCCGCCTGCGGCGCGTGGGGCTGGTTTGCCCTGGCCGACCAGTTCTCGCGCACGCTGCTGTTCCAGAACCTGGCGTCGTACGCCGACCTGCTAGCAACCGGCTTCTGGTTCGCATTCCTGTTGACGCTGATCCCTCGCGCACAAGGGGGTGGCACTTCTACGGGAATGCGCTGGCTGCGACCTTTGGCCGCGCTGTCGTTTATGGCTGGAATGGTCGTTCGTTCGGGCGTGGCGCTGGGCGTTGGCGGGCTCGGTAATGACTCGCGCCCGGTGCTGCTGGTCTCGCTGGCGATGTCGGTGCTGGCTTTGGTGTTGGTCGAGCAACTGCTGCGCAGTCTCAACGACGATGATCGCTGGAGTGCCAAGCCCCTGTGCCTGGGATTGGCGGGCTACTTTCTGTTCGACCTGTACCGTTATTCGCAGGCCGTGCTCTTCAACAGCCCGGACGTCGATGCACTCAGCATCCTCGGCGCCGTTCGCGCCTTGATGGTGCCGTTGCTGATGCTGTCGATCGCGCGCCGCAAGGACTGGGTTTCCACGTTGCGCGTCTCGAGGAAGGTTGCCTTCCACTCCGCGACGCTGCTGATTGCTGGTGCCTACCTGCTCTTCATCTCTGCGGTGGGCTACTACGTGCGCTTCTTCGGCGGCGACTGGGGTCGGGCCTTGCAACTTGGCTTGGTCGTTATTGCACTGCTCTTGCTGGGGGTGCTGGCGGTATCCGGAACAGTGCGTGCGCGCTTGCGGGTTTTTTTGGGCAAGCACTTCTTTCGCTATCGCTACGACTATCGCGAGGAATGGCTTCGCTTCACGCAGACGCTCTCGGCCCAGAACTCACCTCAGGAGATGGGGCAGCAGGTCATCCGCGGGCTCGCAGACCTGCTGGAGAGCCCAGGCGGCGGCTTGTGGCTGATGAGCGCCAAGGAATCGGCCTTTCGGCAGGCAGCCCGCTGGAACATGCCGACCTGCGTTGAACCCGAGGACGAAAGCAGCCCGTTGTGCCAATTCATGACGCACAAGGGCTGGGTCGTCAACCTGGAGGAGTACCGCTCGGTGCCCCGCCGTTACGATCATCTGTCGCTGCCGGCGTGGTTGTTGAAGCTGCCGCACGCTTGGCTGATTGTGCCGCTGTGCGTCGGCGAGCAACTGATCGGCTTTGTCGTGCTGAACAGCGCGAGGACGCCGATGGACGTGAACTGGGAAGTCAATGACTTGTTGAAGACCGCGGGCGCCAGGCCGCCAGTTTTCTGGCTCAGACGCAGGCCACAGAGGCATTGCTGGAAGTGCGCAAGTTCGACGCGTTCAATCGCATGTCGGCGTTCGTGGTGCACGACCTGAAGAACATCGTCACCCAGTTGTCGTTGATGATGAAGAACGCCAGACGGCTGCACGCCAACCCTGAGTTCCAGCAGGACATGCTGATGACCATCGAGAATTCGCTCGACAAGATGCGTCAGCTAATGATGCAACTGCGCGAAGGCGCCTCGCCGGCAGGCACTGCATTCGGGGTCGATCTGTGTGGGCATCTCCCAGGCGCATCGAGGCAGAGGTGATCCGGCGTGGCCGCAAGCTTGACCTCGACGTCGGCGAAAGGGTGATGACGCGGGGCCATGAAGACCGGCTGGAGCGTGTCATCGGTCACGTTGTTCACAACGCGTTGGACCAGCGACTGATCCAGCGGGCCGCGTCTGGCTCAAAATCGACCGCACCGGCAGCCAGGCCCGCGTTGAGGTGGGTGACACCGGTCACGGCATGTCCCAGGAGTTCATTCGGGATCGGCTTTTCAAGCCCTTCAACACCACCAAGCGGGCCGGAATGGGGATCGGCGCCTACGAGAGTTTCCAGTATGTGAAGGAATTGGGTGGCACGATTGCGGTGAAAAGTGAACCCGACGTGGGTACCGAGGTCACCTTGCTGCTGCCGTTGTTCGAAGCCCAAGATCAGTCCGACCTGCAGGCTGCAAGTTCAATGACATGCACATGACCAGCGAGAGCGCGCATTCACTGTTGATCGTCGAAGACGATCTGGCGCTGCAGAAGCAGATCAAATGGTCGATGGACCGATTCGAGTCCGTCGTCGCCAACGACCGTGAGTCGGCGCTGGTGCAGTTGCGCCGCCACAACCCAGCGGTGGTCACGATGGATCTTGGGCTGCCGCCGGACGCCGACTCGGTGTCCGAGGGCTTCAAGCTGCTCGAGCAGATGCTGGCCATCGACCCGGACACCAAAGTCATCGTGCTCACCGGGCAGAACGACCAAGCCAACGCGCTGCGC
>CAVWNT010000009.1:0-1222902 GCA_963756415.1 uncultured beta proteobacterium | reverse complement strand
ATGGCAGGGGCGTGATCGGCCTCGGCGGCTCTCCGGCCGATCCCAGTTCGGCCTGCGTGCGCTTCGACGTGCTGCGCTTCGGCGACACGCAGCCGCAAGCCATGGTCTAGGCCGCGTTCGATGGTGCGCCGCGCCGGGGAATGCCGGGTCTGCGGCGCGGCGCATCGCCCGCGGTGGCACCGAACCCTGGTCAGCCTTGCCGATGAACATTCTGTATGTCGACGACGATCGCATCAACCTGGTGCTGTTTGCGCACGTGTGCAGCCGCGTACCCGGGCTGCAGCTGCACACCGCCAGCGATGGCGACGAGGCGTTGATGCAGGCGCAGCTGCATTTGCCGGATGTGCTGGTGATCGACCTGCACCTGCCGGGGATCGATGGTTATGCGCTGTTGGGCCGCCTGAAGCAACTGCAAGGCGACCGCGACGTGCCGGCGTTCCTGTGCACCGCGGACGGCACGCCGGAGGTCAGGCAACGCGCGCTGGCACACGGCTTTCGCGACACCTGGACCAAGCCGGTGGACGTGCTGACGATGACGCAGGCGTTGTCGACGCTGGGTGCACAGCATGCGGACGATTCGAACCGATGAGGTTCGCCCCCGAGCCGCACCATGTTCACGGCAGCACCGCGCGCGTGGGCATCCTTGTGGTCAACCTCGGCACGCCCGATGCTCCCACGGCGCCGGCTCTGCGCCGCTACCTGGGCGAGTTCCTCAGCGATCCGCGGGTGGTGGAAATCCCCAGGCTGCTGTGGTGGCTGATCCTGCACGGCGTGATCCTGCGCTTGCGCCCGGCACGGTCGGCACGGAAGTACGCCGCCATCTGGACGCCGGAAGGCTCGCCCCTGGCGGTGTGGACCGGCAAGCAGGCGCGCCTGTTGCGCGGCTATCTGGGTGAACGTGGCCACCGGGTCGTGGTTCGCCACGCGATGCGCTATGGATCGCCGGCCATCGGCAGCGAGCTCGATGCGCTGCGACAAGCCGGGGCGACGCGGATCCTGATACTGCCGCTGTACCCACAATATGCCGCCGCGACGACAGCGAGCGTGTTCGATGCGGTGGCGCAGTGGGGCCGGCGGGCACGTCGTCTGCCGGAGTTTCGCTTTGTGCACGAGTACCACGACCGGCCCGAATACATTGCGGCGCTCGCCGCACAGGTGCAAGCGCACTGGTTGCGCGAAGGGCGTGGCGGCATGCTCGTGATGAGCTTCCACGGCGTGCCCGAACGCAGCCTGCACCTGGGCGACCCGTACCACTGCGCGTGCCTGAAGACCGCACGCCTGCTGGCTGCCGCGCTGCGGTTGCAGCCGGGCGAATACCGGGTCACCTTTCAAAGCCGCTTCGGCAAGGCGAAGTGGCTGCAACCGTACACCGAGCCGACCCTGGTGCAGCTGGCTGCCGAAGGCGTCGAGCGTGTCGATGTGATGTGCCCGGGCTTCGTTGCGGATTGCCTGGAGACCCTGGAAGAAATCAACATGGAGGCGCGCGCGGCTTACCTGGCCGCGGGCGGCAAGACCTTTCACTACATCGCCTGCCTGAACGACCGACCCGAGTGGATCGATGCGCTGCGCGCGGTGGCGCTGCAACATCTGCAGGGTTGGGATACACACGCCAGCGCCGAAGCGCCCGACACGGCGCAGCGCGCCCGCGCCCTGGCGCTCGGTGCGACCGACTGATCGCCCCGCCTGCCCATGACCGACACCGCCAAGCCGAGCATGCGCCTGGACAAGTGGCTGTGGGCCGCGCGTTTCTTCAAGACCCGGGCGCTGGCGGTCGAACACATCGCCAAGGGTCGGGTGTCGGTCAACCAGCAGCCGGCCAAGCCCGCGCGCGATGTGCGCATCGGCGATGTGATCGAAATCAACCAGGCCGGGGTGCCGCGCACGGTGGGCGTGCTGGGCCTGAGCATGGTGCGCGGACCGGCGCCGGTGGCGCAGGCGCTGTATGCCGAAACCGCGGACAGCCTGGCGCAGCGGCAGCGGCTGGCCGACTTGCACCGGCAGGGCGTCGAGCCCGCCCAGGCGCTGGCCCATGGCAGACCCACCAAGCGCGACCGGCGCGAACTGGCCGATTGGCGCCGGTGGAGTGCGTCGATCGACGACTGAGCGCCCGCTGCACCGCAGGGGCCGGCGCCATCAGAAGCCCTTGAGTTTCTTGCGACGGTCCCCAATTGCTGGGTTTGACAGCCCCACAGTGCTTTCAGTGCCCTTCTTTTCCATGAAATCGAATCACATCCCCCCGAGCGAACCTGGTTTTGGCTCCGACGGTACCGACACCGACGCATCCGCAGGCGCTGTGGATGCCGGCCAGGATGCGCAGGCGCCGGCCGCCGCCTCGCTGGAGGATCAGTTGGCCGAGTTGCAGGCGCGCCATGCCGAAGTGGCCGATGCCTACCTGCGCGCCAAGGCCGATGCCGAGAACACGCGGCGCCGTGCCGAGGAAGAAATGTCGAAGGCGCGCAAGTTCGCGATCGAGGCCTTTGCCGAAAGCCTGCTGCCTGTGAAGGACAGCATGGAAGCCGCGATTGCGCTGCCGCATGCCAGCGCCGAACAGACCCTCGAGGGGGTGCATGCCACCTTGCGCCAGTTGAACGCTGCGCTCGAGCGCAACAAGGTGCTGCCGATCGACCCGCCGGTGGGCACCCGGTTCGACCCGCACCACCACCAGGCGATCAGCATGGTGCCGGCCGAGCAGGACGCCAACACGGTGGTCACCGTGTTGCAGAAGGGCTATCTGATCGCCGAGCGGGTGTTGCGTCCGGCGCTGGTCACGGTGGCAGCGGCCAAGTGATGGCCGACCTTGAAACGCCGCAAGTTATCCACAACTCTTCCGCATCACTGAACCTGTTTCCGGCTGGATGCAGGGTTGAATCACCCCGTCAGGAGCATAAGAAATGAGCAAGATCATCGGCATCGACCTGGGCACCACGAACTCGTGCGTCTCGGTCATGGAAGGCAACACCACCAAGGTCATCGAGAACAGCGAGGGTGCGCGCACCACGCCGTCGATCATCGCCTACCAGGAAGACGGCGAGATCCTGGTCGGCGCGTCGGCCAAGCGCCAGTCGGTGACGAATCCGAGGAACACCATCTACGCGGTCAAGCGGCTGATCGGGCGCAAGTTCACCGAGAAGGAAGTGCAGAAGGACATCGACCTGATGCCCTACAAGATCTCGGCGGCCGACAACGGCGACGCCTGGGTCGAAGTGCGCGGCAAGAAGCTGGCGCCACCGCAGGTCTCGGCCGAGATCCTGCGCAAGATGAAGAAGACGGCCGAGGACTACCTGGGCGAGCCGGTCACCGAAGCGGTGATCACCGTGCCGGCCTACTTCAACGACAGCCAGCGCCAGGCGACCAAGGACGCCGGGCGCATCGCCGGGCTGGACGTCAAGCGCATCATCAACGAGCCCACCGCCGCGGCACTGGCCTTCGGCCTGGACAAGCACGGCAAGGGCGACCGCAAGATCGCCGTGTACGACCTGGGCGGCGGCACCTTCGACATCAGCATCATCGAGATCGCCGATGTCGACGGCGAGATGCAGTTCGAGGTGCTGTCGACCAACGGCGACACCTTCCTCGGCGGCGAGGACTTCGACCAGCGCATCATCGATTACATCGTCACCGAGTTCAAGAAGGAGCAAGGTGTCGACCTGACGAAGGACGTGCTGGCGCTGCAGCGGCTGAAGGAAGCCGCCGAGAAGGCCAAGATCGAGCTGTCGAACAGCACGCAGACCGACGTCAACCTGCCTTACATCACCGCCGATGCGTCGGGCCCGAAGCACCTGAACATCAAGCTCACGCGCGCCAAGCTCGAAGCGCTGGTCGAAGACCTGGTGGCGCGCACCATCGAGCCGTGCCGCATTGCGGTCAAGGATGCCGGCGTGAAGATGGGCGACATCAACGACATCATCCTCGTCGGCGGCATGACACGCATGCCCAAGGTGCAGGAGAAGGTCAAGGAGTTCTTCGGCAAGGAGCCGCGCAAGGACGTCAACCCCGACGAGGCCGTCGCCGTCGGCGCGGCGATCCAGGGCCAGGTGCTGGGCGGCGACCGCAAGGACGTGCTGCTGCTCGACGTGACCCCGCTGAGCCTGGGCATCGAGACGCTGGGCGGCGTGATGACGAAGATGATCAAGAAGAACACCACCATCCCGACCAAGTTCAGCCAGGTGTTCAGCACCGCCGACGACAACCAGCCGGCGGTGACGATCAAGGTGTTCCAGGGCGAGCGCGAGATCGCCGCCGGCAACAAGAGCCTGGGCGAGTTCAACCTCGAAGGCATCCCGCCGTCGCCGCGCGGCATGCCGCAGATCGAGGTGAGCTTCGACATCGACGCCAACGGCATCCTGCACGTCGGCGCCAAGGACAAGGCCACCGGCAAGGAAAACAAGATCACCATCAAGGCCAACTCGGGCATCTCCGAAGAAGAGATCCAGAAGATGGTCAAGGACGCCGAGTTGAACGCCGCCGAGGACACGCGCAAGCTCGAACTGGTGCAGGCGCGCAATGCCGCCGACGCGATGGTGCACTCGGTGCGCAAGAGCCTGGGCGAGCACGGTGACAAGCTGGAAGCGGCCGAGAAGGAAAGCATCGAGGCGGCGCTGAAGGAAGCCGAGGAGTCACTGAAGAGCGACGACAAGGCGGCCATCGAAGCCGCCACCGAGAAGCTGATGACGGCGAGCCAGAAGCTGGGCGAGAAGATGTACGCCGATTCGCAGGCCGCAGCGGCCGCCGCGGCGGCCGCCACCGGTGCGGCGCAGGACGAAGCACCGCAGACGGCAGACAGCCGAGCCTCGGACGACAACGTGGTCGACGCCGAGTTCAAGGAAGTGAAGAAGTGATGAAGTGATATGGCGGCCAGCCCGATGGGCTGCCGCGATATCTCGCCGCGTTCGCAGGTGACAGGCCGCGCTTGTCCCTCGACGCGGCGGTTTCGTTTCCAGCGAGCCCTTTTGTGATCTGAGAATTCCCATGGCCAAGCGCGACTACTACGACATCCTGGGCGTGCCCCGCAACGCCGACGAGGCCGACATCAAGAAGGCTTATCGCAAGCTGGCGATGAAGCACCACCCGGACCGCAACCAGGGCGACGGTGCCAAGGCGTCGGAAGCGAAGTTCAAGGAGGCCAACGAAGCCTACGAGATGCTGACCGATCCGCAAAAGCGCGCGGCGTACGACCAGTACGGCCATGCCGGGGTCGACCCGAACATCGGGCGCGGCGCCGGGCCGGAGGGTTTCGGTGGTTTTGCCGAGGCCTTCGGCGACATCTTCGGCGACATCTTCGGTGGGCAGGCGGGCGCTGCGCGCCGCGGTGGCGGCGGCCAGCAGATCTATCGTGGCAACGACCTCAGCTACGCGATGGAGATCACGCTCGAGGAAGCGGCACGCGGCAAGGACACGCAGATTCGCATTCCCGAGCTGGGAAGCCTGTGAGAGCTGCAAGGGAAGTGGCGCCAAGCCCGGCACCTCGCCGAAGACCTGCACCACCTGCAACGGCGCCGGCACGGTGCACATGCGCCAGGGCTTCTTCAGCATCCAGCAGACCTGCCCCACCTGCCACGGCACCGGCAAGATCATTCCCGAGCCGTGCACCACCTGCCACGGAGCGGGCAAGATCAAGAAGCAGAAGACGCTGGAGGTGAAGATCCCCGCCGGCATCAACGAGGGCATGCGCATTCGCTCGGCCGGCAATGGCGAACCGGGTACCAACGGTGGACCTTCCGGCGACCTGTACATCGAGATCCGCGTCAAGCAGCACGACATCTTCGAGCGCGACGGCGACGACCTGCACTGCACGGTGCCGGTCGGGCTGACAACCGTCTCGCTCGGCGGCTCGATCGAGGTGCCCACCCTTGGCGGCAACGCCGAGATCGAGTTGCCCGAGGGCACCCAGCACGGCAAGACCTTCAGGCTGCGCGGCAAGGGCATCAAGGGCATCCGCTCGAGCTACCCGGGTGATCTGTACTGCCACATCGCCGTCGAAACGCCGGTCAAGCTCACCGACCATCAGCGCCAGTTGCTGAAGGAACTGGACGAATCCTTTCGCAGTTCAGGTGATCGGCATTCGCCCAACGAAAAGAGCTGGACCGACCGGGTCAAGGACCTGTTCAAGTGATTCGCTGAAGCCGGCGCGCTTCGTCGGCGCCGACCGCCAGAAAATCAGAACAGGCTCGCCTGAGCCTCGTCGGCCGCTCGCGGCGGCGCTCTGAACTGACTCAGGTCCAGCGCGATGCGCTCACGGTTGAGATGCAGCCGAGCACAGGCCTTGTCGAAACGCTGGCGCAGCAGCTGCGCCCACACGCCCTGCCCGGTCATGCGCGAGCCAAACCGGGCATCGTTGTCGCGGCCACCGCGCATCTCGCGCACGCGCGCCATGATGCGTTCGGCGCGTTCGGGGAAGTGCTGCTGCAACCACTGCTGGAACAGCGGGTTCACTTCCCACGGCAGGCGCAGCACCACGCTGAATGCCGAGGTGGCTCCTGCTTCGGCAGCGGCCTGCAGGATGCGTTCGAGCTCGGGCTCGTTGAGAAACGGAATCACCGGCGACACGCTCACGCCCACCGGCACGCCAGCGTCCGCCAGCGCTGCAATGGTGCGCAGCCGGCGCTGGGGGGACGCAGCGCGCGGTTCCATCACACGGGCCAAGGCGGGGTCGAGCGTGGTGATCGACACGTAGGCGGCGGCCAGACGCTGCCGCGCCATCGGCACGATCAGATCGAGGTCGCGCTCGACCAGCGAGGACTTGGTGATCAGCGAGAACGCATGTCTCGATTGCGCCAGCACCTCGACAACGGCGCGCGTGATGCGCAGACGTCGCTCCGCCGGTTGCCAGGCATCGGTCACCGAGCCCAGGTTGAGCATCTTCGCAACGTAACCGCGGCGCGCGAAGGCTTCTCGCAGACGCGCGGCAGCGTTGACCTTGGCGACGATGCGCGTCTCGAAGTCAAGCCCGGGCGACAGATTCAGAAACGAGTGGGTCGGGCGCGCAAAGCAGTAGATGCAGCCGTGCTCGCAGCCCCGGTAGGGATTGATCGAAAGATCGAACCCGATGTCGGGCGAATCGTTGCTGCTGAGGATGCGCTGCGCCTGCTCCTCGAAGATCTCGGTCAGCGGAGGTGACGGTGCATCACCGACGGCGTCGATCCGTCTCACCCCATCCGTCGTCGAACGGCTGACGATCGACACTTCTCGAAACGGTGCGCCACCGCCCACGCGGTGCCACGGCCCTTCAATGCCGTCTGCGTCGGCCGTGGCGATCAGCTGCTTTCCGGACATACTGTATTTTCATACAGATATCCGGTCTGGGGGAAGAGCCCGCCATCCCGCAGCGACAAGCGCTGTCGGAAGTCAGTACTCCGCCGAGTCGGCGCCCGGCGCCATGTTGTCGAAGCGCGTCAGGGGCTTCAGGAAGGTGAGCCGCAACGTGCCGGTGGGCCCGTTGCGCTGCTTGCCGATGATGATCTCGGCCACGCCCGGCTCCTTCGAATCCTTGTTGTAGTAGTCGTCGCGGTAGATGAACATGATCACGTCGGCGTCCTGCTCGATGGCGCCGGACTCACGCAGGTCGCTCATCATCGGCCGCTTGTCGGTGCGGGATTCGACGCTGCGGTTGAGCTGCGACAAGGCCATCACCGGGCACTGCAGTTCCTTCGCCAGCGCCTTCAGCCCGCGCGAGATCTCGCCCGATCTCGGTGGCGCGGTTTTCTTCGCTGCTGCTGGTGCCGCTCATCAACTGCAGGTAGTCGACCACGATCAAGCCGAGCTTGCCGCCGAACTGTCGCGCCATGCGCCGTGCGCGCGCGCGCAGCTCGGCCGAATTCAACGCCGGTGTCTCGTCGATGAACAACTGCACCCGGCCCAGGCGATCGACGGCCTCGGCCAGGCGCTCCCACTCCTCGTTGCGCAGCGCACCGGTGCGCAGATGCCCCTGGTCGATGCGCCCGAGCGAGCCGACCATGCGCAGCGCCAGCTGCGCGGCACCCATTTCCATCGAGAAGACCAGCACCGGCAGGCCCTCCTGCACGGCCACCTGCTCGGCGATGTTCAAGGCAAAGGCGGTCTTGCCCATCGATGGCCGCGCGGCCAGCACGATCAGGTCGCCGCCCTGCAGACCGGCGGTCATCCGGTCGAGTGCGAAGAAGCCTGTGCGCACGCCGGTGACTTCCTCGGCACCGTTTTCAGCCAGTTCGTTGACGCGGTCGATCAGGGCCGTGACCAGCTTGTCGATGCCCTGAAAACCACCGCGGTTGCGCGAGCCTTCTTCCCCGATCTTGAAGATGCGGCCCTCGGCTTCGTCGAGGATCTGCGTGACCGCGCGGCCCTGGGTGTTGAAGGCGGTGGTGGCGATCTCGTCGCTGGCCGCAATCAGCTTGCGAAGGATCGCGCGCTCGCGAACGATCTCGGCATAGCGGCGCATGTTGGCCGCGCTCGGCACGCTCTGCGCCAGGGCGTTGAGATAGGCCAGGCCACCACAGTCGCGCGCCTTGTCGAGGTTCTGCAGGTGCTCGAACACCGTGATGACGTCGGCCGGCTTGTTGGCACCGACCAGTGCGCCGATGGCCGAGTAGATCAGCCGGTGCTCGAGGCGGTAGAAGTCGCTGTCGGTGAGCAGATCGGCCGCGCGATCCCACGCCAGGTTGTCGAGCAACAGGCCGCCGAGCACACTTTGTTCGGCTTCGTTCGAATTCGGCGGCAGGCGCAGCCGCGCGATGTCTTCATCACGCGGCGCGGCGGTGGAATCAGCAGGGTCGAAGATGGCAGGCATGCGAAATCATAAGTTGGCAGCGCACGGCCGCGAAGTGCACAGCCCTGTGGATAGCCTCTGCACAGCCTGTGCGCAGTCGTGCACCGCGGACACTGCGGCAATGCCGAAGCAAGTGGCGAAAAAAAGGCCGGTCAACACCGGCCAGTGGATGCGCGCTGGCTGGCGCTTCAGGCCAGTTCGCCGATGATGTGCACGGTGATCTCGGCCACCACATCGGTGTGGGTCGATACCGTCACCGGGTGCTCACCGGTGACCTTCAAGGGTCCGTTCGGCAAGCGAACCTGCGCCTTCTGCACTTCGAAGCCCATCTTGACCAGGCTCTGTGCGATGTCGGCGTTGGTCACCGAACCGAACAGCCGTCCATCGACGCCCGATTTCTGGGCGATGCGCACCACCTTGCCGTTCATCTGTTCCTGCAGCGCCTGCGCTGCGGCCAGCTTGTCGGCGGCGGCCTTTTCCAGTTCGGTGCGGCGGGCTTCGAATTCCTTGATTGCCGCTTCGGTGGCGCGACGGGCGCGGCGGCCCGGAATCAGGAAGTTTCGCGCATAGCCGTCCTTGACCTTGACGACATCACCCAGATTGCCCAGGTTGGCGATCTTTTCCAGAAGAATGATTTGCATGTTGTTCGCTCCAATGACTCAGACCTTGTGCTGGTCCGAGTAGGGCAGCAGCGCGAGAAAACGCGCGCGCTTGATGGCCGTGGTCAGCTGACGCTGGAAGAACGCGCGCGTGCCGGTCAAGCGAGCCGGGGTGATGCGGCCGTTCTCGCCGATGAAATCACGCAGCGTGTCGATGTCCTTGTAGTCGATTTCCTTGACCCCGGCCACTGTGAAGCGGCAGAAGCGCTTGCGCCGGAACAGCAACGACTGTTGGTTGCGCTTGGGGCGCTTGTCCTTGGAAAACCGCCCTTTACCGCGTGGTGGTGGCATGGTGAACTCCTGAAAACTGAAAAGTTGGAATCGAAAGAGACTTCAAACGGCCGACAGGTCGACCGTCGTGACATGGAACAGCAGCCCGCGACCGTTTCGGGCCGCGGCCACGAATCCGGAAAAGATGCCCGCCTGGCCGAGCGACATGGCGGCCAGCGCGCGCGTGATCTCACCGATGGCGATGGCTCGGATCTGCATCGACACCGAGCGCGCCCGGCCGGCTTCGCTCAACTCGGACTCGTGCTTCAAGCCCATATCGAGCACCGGCACGCCGGCAGGTGTCGAACGCAGCCCGCCACGCTCGACCAGCGCCGCAGACAGCACCAGGCGATTCATCGGCAACACGGCTTCGACAAAAATCGGCTCAGGCCGCGCTGGCGGGCGCCGGCGCCTTGCGCGCCTCGTCGCGCTCGGCACCGCGCATCATCAGCGACGGCGTGGTCGCAGCCTCGTCGCGCGAGACGGTCAGGTGTCGCAACACCGCATCGTTGAAGCGGAAGCCGCTTTCCAACTCGGTCAATGTCTCGATGCCGCACTCGATGTTCAGGCACAGGTAGTGCGCCTTGGCGAGCTTCTGGATCATGTAGGCCAGCTGACGCCGTCCCCAATCCTCGACCCGGTGCACCTTGCCGCCACCACTGGTGACTTGCGCCTTGATGCGCTCCAGCATGGCAGGGACCTGCTCGCTTTGATCCGGGTGGATCAGCAGAATGATTTCGTAATGACGCATTGACAACTCCTTGTGGGTTTCCGTCATGGAAAGCCGCCCCGAAGCGTCCTTGCAGAAGGCCGACGAATGCAGTCGGTATCAACAAGCGGGTGCGGCAAGGGAAAAGCCCATGAGTATAGCGGATGCCACACCCCGGCCACGAACGGCCCAGCCCCA
Source organism: uncultured beta proteobacterium (assembly GCA_963756415.1). GTDB lineage: Bacteria > Pseudomonadota > Gammaproteobacteria > Burkholderiales > Burkholderiaceae_C > Rubrivivax. The sequence goes on along the minus strand of CAVWNT010000009.1, from coordinate 1,212,326 downwards.
AAAGAAAAGACCCTCGGCAAGCCGAGGGTCTTCGTGACCGGCGCCGAAGCGCCGGCGGCACCAGCAGCGGGTCAGCGCTGCGGGGCGAGCTTCAAGTTCGGGTAGCGGACATGCTCGACCATTTCCTGCACCGCGCGCGACGGGGCCGGCGCGAACAGGCTGATGACGATGATGACCGCAAACCCCAGCGGCACACCGAAGACGCCCGCCGAGATCGGCGAGATGCCGAACCACAGCTCGACCGGGCTGGTGACGCCGAAAAGCCCGCGCAGCCAGGGCTGGTTGACGACCATGTAATACATGGTGATGCCCAGCCCGCTGACCATGCCGAGCACGGCGCCCCACTTGCTGGCCTTCTTCCAGAACACCCCCAGCACCAGCGCAGGGAAGAACGCCGCTGCTGCAAACGAGAAGGCTGCCGAGACCAGGAACAGGATGTCGGCGGGCTTCTGCGATGCGACGGTCGCCGCGGCGACTGCGACGACCAGCAACAGCGCCTTGGAGATCGCCACGCGACGCGCTGTCGGCGCGTTCGGGTCGATCATCTTGTAGTACAGGTCGTGTGAGATGGCGTTGGCGATCGTCAGCAGCAGGCCGTCGGCCGTCGACAAGGCCGCTGCCAGACCGCCGGCCGCCACCATGCCCGAGATGACGAACGGCAACCCGCCGATCGCCGGCGTGGCCAGCACGATGATGTCGCCGCCGATCCTCATCTCGCCCAGCTGCAAGATGCCGTCCCTGTTGACATCGGTGACCGACAGCAACGTGGGATCGACCTTGTTCCAGGCCGAGATCCACTCCGGCAGCTTGTCGAACGGCGTGCCGACAAGCACCGTGAAGACCTCGTACTTGACCAGCACCGCCAACGCGGGGGCGGTGAAGTACAGCAAGAAGATGAAGAACAGCGACCAGGTCACCGACTCGCGCGCATCCTTGACCGACGGCGTGGTGTAGTAGCGCATCAGGATGTGCGGCAGCGCGGCCGTGCCCACCATCAGGCAGAACACCAGGGCCAGGAAGTTGCGCCGCGAGGTGTCGAAGGTTTCCTGTGCCTTCGCATCGCCGTTCGGATCGCCGGCGAACTGCTGCGCGTGGCGCGGCATGCCGGCCAGCGGCTTGGCACGTGCATCGGCCGCAGCCTTGGCCTTGGTCCACGTCGCCTTCGCATCGGCCTCGCTGGCCGGCACTGCCGCCAGCGCCTTTTCTGCCGCCTGCATCTCCGCAACCGGTGCGTTCGAAGCCTTCAATGCGGCAAGCTTGGCGGCAGCAGCTGCACGTTCGGTGGCCAGCGCAGCCGGAATGTCGTTCAGCTTCGCACCGAGTGCATCGCCTTGCTGCTTGAAGATGGCGATGACTTCCTTCTCCTTCGGATCATCGATCAAGCGCTGCTCGGCGGCGGTCACCTTCTCGAGCTGGCTGCCGTAGATGGCCTGCGGCACCGGAATGCCGGTCTGCTTCACCGCCAGCCAGACCACCGGAATCATGTACGCGACGATGAGGATGATGTACTGCGCCACCTGGGTCCAGGTGACCGCGCGCATCCCGCCCAGGAACGAACAGACCAAGATGCCGCCGAGACCGACAAAGATGCCCACCTCGAAGGCCAGCCCCGACAGGCGCGTGGTGATCAGCCCGACACCGTAGATCTGTGCCACCACGTAGGTGAACGAACACAGGATCGCGGCCAGGATGCCGATGAAGCGCGGCAGGTTGCCTTCGTAGCGCGCACCGAGGAAGTCGGGGATGGTGAACTGGCCGAACTTGCGCAGGTACGGCGCCAGGAACAGCGCGACCAGACAATAGCCGCCCGTCCAGCCGAGGATGAAGGCCAGGCCGCCGTAGCCGGTGAGGTACAGCGTGCCGGCCATGCCGATGAACGAGGCCGCGCTCATCCAGTCGGCACCGGTGGCCATGCCGTTGTAGACCGCCGGCACGCGCCGGCCGGCGACGTAGTACTCGGCCGCGTCGGACGTGCGGCTCATGATGCCGATGCCGGCGTACAGCGCGACGGTGGCGAACAGGAACACCAGACCGATCGCCTGACGCGACAGCCCCATCTGCTCGAACAGCGCCAACGCCAGCACGAAGGCCAGGAAGCCTCCGGTGTACCAGGTGTAGACCTTGTTCAGCTGCTGCTTGAACGCCCTGTTGGCCTGGGCGTTGGTGCCCGTGCCATGTTCGAAACTCAGGCCAGCCATGTCATTCCTCCTCGGCAACGCCGTGTTCGACGTCGAGTTTGTTCATGTAGTAGGCGTAGTACCCGATGATGGCCACGTACACCACCAGCGCACCTTGCCCGGCAACCCAGAAGCTGAAGGGCCAGCCGAAGAAGTTGAAGTTCAGATCCCGCGCAAAGTAGCCAACGACGAAGGTGACGAAGAACCAGATTGCGAGCAGGATCCCGGTGATCCTGAGGTTCTTGCTCCAGTAGCGTTGATGGTTCTCACTGACTTGCATCTGCATGGTGTTTCCTTTGGTCGTGGATCACTGCCGCCTCGAGGATCGGTTGATGGGCTTGCCTGCTGCTGTCACGACGCGGCAGCGGCCGGCACTGGCCCCAGCTCGCGTTCGAGTTGTGCCGCCACCTTCGGCTCGAAGCCTTTCAGGTGCCGGATGATCCTGGCCGCCTCGTCGGGCTGCTTGGCGTCGGCATGCACCCGCGCCAACTGGTACCAGCCGTACGGGCTCATCGGTTGCAGTTCGGTGTTGTGCGTCAGCGCGACGATGGCTTCGTCGAAACGCTGCAAGCGGATCAACACCAGCCCCAGCCCGTACCAGGCACGGTCGAGCTTGGGATCGATCTCGGTGGCGCGAGCGAAGGACAGCAGCGCTTCGTCCCAGCGGGCCATCAGTTCCAGCACAAAGCCCTGGTTGAACCAGTTGCGCGCATCGAGCGGGTGCCGCGCCAGGATCGCAGCGTAGTCATCCAGCGCGGCTTGATGCCGGCCGGCCTGCGCATGCAGGTGGGCCCGGCTGGCGCGCGAATAGGGCCGGTCATCGTGCTGCTGCACCAGCTTGTCGAAGACGCTGAGCGCCTTGGCCGTGCGCCCGAACAACAGGCACGACATGGCTTGCACACGCAGAAGCCAAAAGTGCGACGCCTTCATTGACAACTCTCCACGCCGGCATTGACGCACAAGCTGATCTTCTCGAAGGTGACCACCGCGTAGACCACCAACAGCAGCATGAATGTGACGACCGGGACATGCTGGTCGGCAACCCGGTGCGGAGTCAGCTTGCGCACGACCAGGGTGAACGGCTTGCTCAGCACCTGCAGCAGCTGATAGAACAGGTTCTCGCTGCGCTTCGCACCCGCGAGCATGAAAAGCAGACCCTGGCCCAGCAATGCCAACAGGGCGATATACAGAACGAGCTGGACGATGTTGAGGAATGTCAGCATGGACCGTGGCATTGGCTCGCGCAATGTCTCGCCCGCGCCTTACGCATTTCTGACATTTCGGCGTTTCGCGCCGCTCAGTTGATCAGGTTATTCCCCTATCTGTAAGGTTGTTCACGACCGCTCGGCCTCAGCTCGTCTGGCCTGCCAGGCGCAACCAGGTCTCGACGACCGTGTCCGGATTCAGCGAAATCGAGACGATGCCTTCCTGCGCCAGCCAGTCGGCGAAGTCGGGGTAGTCGCTCGGTCCCTGGCCGCAGATGCCGACGTATTTGCCGGTGGCACGGCAGGCGGCGATGGCGCGCGAGATCATCGCCTTGACGGCCGGATCCCGTTCGTCGAAATCATCGGCCAGCTGGGCCAGGCCGGAGTCACGGTCCAGCCCCAGCGTCAACTGCGTCAGGTCGTTGGAGCCGATCGACATGCCGTCGAAGAACTCGAGGAACTGCTCGGCGAGGATGGCGTTGCTCGGCACCTCGCACATCATGATCATGCGCAGGCCGTTCAGGCCGCGCTTCAATCCGCGCTCGGCCATCATCTCGGTGACGCGCCGGGCCTGCGTTACCGTGCGCACGAACGGCACCATCACCTCCACGTTGATCAACCCCATGTCGTTGCGCACCCGCTTCAGTGCCTCGCATTCCATCGCAAAGGCGTCGGCGAACTCGGGGCTGACGTAGCGCGAAGCGCCCCGGAAGCCGAGCATCGGGTTTTCTTCGTCCGGTTCGTAGCGCGAACCGCCGATCAGCTTGCGGTATTCGTTCGACTTGAAGTCGGAAGAGCGCACGATCACCGGCTTGGGCCAGAACGCCGCTGCGATGGTGGCGATGCCTTCGGCCAGCTTGTCGACGTAGAAGGCGCGCGGCGAAGCATGACCGCGCGCCACCGATTCGACTGCCTTCTTCAGGTCGGCATCGATGTTCGGGTAGTCGAGGATCGCCTTCGGGTGCACGCCGATGTTGTTGTTGATGATGAACTCGAGCCGCGCCAGGCCGACCCCGGAATTGGGCATGCGCGCGAAGTCGAACGCCAGCTGCGGGTTGCCGATGTTCATCATGATCTTGATCGGGCAGTAAGGCATCTCGCCGCGCTGCACGTCGCTGACCTCGGTCTCCAGCAGGCCGTCGTAGACATAGCCGGTGTCACCCTCGGAGCACACCACGGTGACCAAGGCATCTTCGTGCACCTTGTCGGTGGCGTCACCGCAGCCGACCACGGCGGGAATGCCGAGTTCGCGCGCAATGATCGCGGCATGGCAGGTGCGACCGCCGCGGTTGGTGACGATGGCGCTGGCGCGCTTCATCACCGGCTCCCAGTTGGGGTCGGTCATGTCGGTGACGAGCACGTCGCCGGGTTGCACCCGGTCCATCTCGGCCGGCGTGCGGATCAGCCGCACCGGGCCGGTGCCGATCTTCTGCCCGATCGCGCGGCCTTCGGCGAGAACGGCGCTGCTGCCCTTCAACTTGTAGCGCTGCTCGGGCTGATCGCCGATGCGGCTCTTCACCGTCTCGGGCCGCGCCTGCAGGATGTAAAGGCGCCCGTCGACACCGTCCTTGCCCCATTCGATGTCCATCGGCCGGCCGTAGTGCGCCTCGATGGTCAGCGCGTGCCGCGCCAGCTCGATGACATCCTGATCGTCGAGCGAATAGCGGTTGCGCTGTTCGGGCGCGGTGTCCAGCGTCGTGACCAGGCGGCCGGTGGCCTCGCGCTCGGCAGGTGTGGCGAACTCCATGCGCACCAGCTTCGAGCCCAGACCCCGTCTGATGATGGGGAAACGATCGGCACGCAAGGTCGGCTTGTGCACATAGAACTCGTCGGGGTTCACCGCGCCTTGCACCACCGTCTCGCCGAGCCCGTAGCTCGAGGTGATGAACACCACGTCCTCGAAACCGGATTCGGTGTCGATGGTGAACATCACGCCCGATGAAGCCAGATCGGAGCGCACCATGCGCTGCACGCCGGCCGACAACGCCACCTCGGCGTGCGCGAAGCCCTTGTGCACGCGATAGCTGATGGCGCGGTCGTTGTACAGCGACGCGAAGACTTCCTTGATCTTGTGCAACACCTCGTCGATGCCGACGACGTTCAGGAAGCTCTCCTGCTGCCCGGCGAACGACGCGTCCGGCAGGTCTTCGGCAGTGGCCGATGAACGAACCGCGAACGACGCCTCGGGATGGTTGCTGACGAGCCGATCGAACTCGGTGGCGATGGCGCGGCGCAGATCATCGGGAATGGGTGTATCGATCACCCACTGGCGAATCTGCGCTCCGGTGTCGGCGAGTGCGCGCAGGTCTTCGGTGTCGAGTGCGTCTAGCCGTGCATTGATGCGCTGGCCGAGATTGTCCTGCGCGAGGAATTGTCGAAACGCGTGCGCGGTGGTGGCGAAGCCGCCGGGCACCGCCACGCCGGCAGCGGCCAGTTGGCTGATCATCTCGCCGAGGGAGGCGTTCTTGCCGCCGACCGCCTCGACGTCGGTCATCCTCAGTTGTTCAAACGGCACGACCAGGGCGGTCGCCGGTGGGGTGGATGACATGGCAGGGCTCCGTGGTGTGGCAAGGCGGTGACGACGTAAAAGTGCACGGCACCCTGTACAGCACGGCAAGCTTGTCGGATCGGGCGGTTGCCAGCAGGCATGGACGGGGCACTTTGGTCGCGTTTGCCTGGAATTCTAGGGCGTGGCGGCAGGATGCCGCTGGCATCGGAATAGACCACGCCCAGGTGCAATTGCCTATCATCCGTGCGCTTCGGTGCCCACCGTCCCAGCACTCAGATCGAAGGCTCGCTCATGCCCAATCGCACCGTGTTCTTCGTCTCGGACGGCACCGGCATCACTGCCGAAACCTTCGGCAACTCGATCCTGGCGCAGTTCCCGGCACGTCCACGCCATGTGCGCCGGCCGTTCATCGATACCGTGGACAAGGCCTGGGCCGTGCTGGGCGAGATCAACAAGGTCGGCGAACGCGAGGGCAAGCGGCCGATCGTGTTCGTCACGCTGGTCGACGACGACATCCGCCGCGTGCTTACCGACGATGCCTGCAAAGGCCTGGTGCTGGACATCTTCCAGACCTTCGTCGAGCCGCTGGAGGCCGAATACGGCGTCAAGTCGAACCACCGCATCGGCCGCTTCAGCGATGCCGCGCAAAGTCCGGAATATCTCGACCGCATCGAGGCCATCAACTTCTCTCTCGCGCACGACGATGGCCAAAGCGCGCGCAACCTGGACAACGCCGACGTCATCCTCATCGGCGTCAGCCGCAGCGGCAAGACGCCGACCTCGCTGTACCTGGCGATGCAACACGGCATCAAGGCCGCCAACTACCCGCTGATCCCGGAGGACTTCGAGCGCGGGCTGTTCCCGTCCAGCCTGTCGGCCCACAAGAGCAAGTGCTTCGGCCTGTCGATCGATCCCGGCAGGTTGTCGCAGATCCGCAATGAACGGCGCCCGGAGAGCAAGTACGCGTCGCTGGAAAACTGCCGCTACGAAGTGCACGAGGCCGAATCGATGATGCGCCGCCACTCGATCGCCTGGTTGTCGTCGACGCACAAGTCGATCGAGGAGATCGCGACCACCATCCTGCGCGACCTGCGTCCCGACCGGCTGATCTACTGAGCCCCCGCGCTGGGCTGCGGCCCGCCGCCGACGCGCTGGCGGGCGCTTTCATGCAGGCAGATCGCCGCTGCCGCGGCGACGTTCAGCGATTCTTCGCCGCCCGGCTGGGCAATGCGCAGCCAGGCGTGGCAGCGCGCGGCGACATCTGCGGCGATGCCCTGCCCTTCGTGACCGAAGACCCAGGCACAAGGCGACGGCAGACGTGCACCGTGCAGCAGCTGCGCATCCGGCCCGCCGGCATGCGAACCGGTGGCCAGCCACGGCATCGTCAGGTCGACGAGTTCGATGAGCGGCACCGCCTCGCACAGCCGCAGCGCAAAGTGCGCGCCCATCGCGGCGCGCAGCACCTTCGGCGACCACAGCGCGGCACAGCCAGGCAAGGTCACCACCTGCGCCACACCCATCGCTGACGCGCTGCGCAGGATGCTGCCCAGGTTGCCGGCGTCCTGCACCCGGTCGAGGATGACGGTGTCGATCGCGTCCTGCGCTGGCGCAGCAGCGGGGCGATCGATCAATGCGCCGATGGCGGCGGGCGAAGGCAGCCCGCTGAGCCCGCCGAACAGCGCGTCGGTCACCAGCAGCACCTGTTGCGCCTGCAGCGCCAGTTTGCGCAGACTGTCCTGCTGCCAGGCGGCTTCGGTCAGCACCACGGTCGCCAGCGCACCACCGCGCGCCACCCGGGCGCGCACCAGGTGGTCGCCCTCCAGCCACACCTGGCCCGCCTTTCGGTAAGCCGTCGGGTCCTTGCACAAACGGCGGATCAGCGCCAGACGCGGGTTGTCGCGCGACGTGATCGAAATCGGTTCGCTCACAGCAGCATCATCGCCACCGCGCGCACCGGCGCGAAGCTGCGACGGTGCCAGACACACGCACCGTGCGCCTGCAGCGCCAGGATGTGCTGGCGGGTCGCGTAGCCCTTGTGTTCGTCGAAGCCGTAGAGCGGGAACTGGATGTGCATGTCGGCGCACAGCCGGTCGCGGTGCACCTTGGCCAGGATCGACGCGGCGGCGATGGCACGCACCCGGGCATCGCCGTTGACCACCGCGTGGCTCAGCATCGGCAGCACAGGCACGCGGTCGCCATCGATGAGCACGCAGTGCGGGCTCAGGCGCAGCCCGGCCACCGCCCGACGCATCGCCAGCAGGGTCGCCTGCAGGATGTTCAGCGAATCGATTTCATCGACGCTCGCCTGGGCGATGGAGGTGCACAGCGCCTTCGCGCGGATCTCGTCGAAGAGCCGCTCTCGGCGCGCGGGGCTCAGCACCTTCGAATCGGCCAGCCCCTTGATCGGCCTGCGCTCGTCGAGCATCACCGCGGCCGCCACCACCGGCCCGGCCAGCGGGCCGCGGCCGGCTTCGTCGACGCCGGCGAACAAGCCCGGGCCCTGCCAGCTCAGGCCCAGCTGATCAAGCCTGGAGAATCTGCGCAATCGCATCGCTGGCGCAGCGCGCGGTGTCGCGACGCAGCAGGTGATGAAGCTCGGTGAAGCGCTCGGCCAGACGCTGGGCGTTGCGCTCGTCGTCGAGCTGGACGAGCAGCGCATCGGCCAGCGCCTGCGGCTGGCACGCGTCCTGAAGCAGTTCGGGCACCACGAACTCGCGGCACAGGATGTTCGGCAATCCCACCCACGGCTGCAGGCGCATCGACTTCATCAGCTGGAAGCTGAGCCAGTGCAGCTTGTAGCCGATGACCATCGGGCGCTTGAACAGCGCCGCCTCGAGCGTGGCCGTGCCGCTGGCGATCAGCGTGGCATCGCACGCCGCCAGCGCGTCGTGCGAACGGCCATCGAGCAGTTGCAGCGGCAGCCCGGGCGCATGCTCGGCGACCAAGGTCTGCAGCGCCTCGCGCTGCCCTGCGGCCACCGGCAGCACGAAGCGCAGGTTCGGGCGTCGGCGGTGCAGCAGCGCCGCGGCCTGCAGGAAGGTCGGCGCGATGTGACGGATCTCACCCGGCCGGCTGCCAGGCAGCACGGCGATCACGACATCGTGTTCGGCCAGTGCGAGCGCCTGGCGGGCCGCCGCGCGAGGCACGGCCAGCGGAATGACATCGGCCAACGGATGCCCGACGTAGCTGGCTGCGACACCCGCAGCTCGCAACAGCTCGGGCTCGAACGGGAACAGGCACAGCACATGATCCACACAACGCGCCATCTTGTGCACGCGCCCGCCGCGCCAGGCCCAGATCGACGGGCAGACGAAATGGATGGCCTTGATGCCCGCCGCCTTCAGTCGAGCCTCGAGTCCGAGATTGAAGTCGGGCGCATCGATGCCGATGAAGGCGGCCGGGCGGTCGGCCAGCAGGCGCGCCGCCAGGCGGTTGCGAATGCCCGCGATTTCAGGGTAGTGGCGCAACGCGTCGGCATAGCCGTGCACGGCCAGCCGGTGGTGCGGCCACCAGGCGTCGAATCCCAGCCCGACCATCTGCGGCCCGCCGATGCCGAACGGACGCAGCGTGGGCCAGCGCTGTTGCAGGCCGCCCATCAGCAGTGCTGCCAGCAGATCCCCGGAGGCTTCGCCGGCAACCATGGCGATCGAAGGCGCGCCGACGACCGTGTCATGCCGCGGTTCGGCCGCATGCGCAAGCACGCTCAGCGCACGATGCCGCGCGGCGCGGCAGCCAGGAAGTCGAGCATCGGCTGGATATCCTGGGCGTGCGCCGCGTGCGCGGCGAGCAGCCCGCTCATTTCCTGCACCGCGTCGGCCAGGCTCAAGCTCTTGCGGTACAGCGTGCGGTGCAACTGCTTGACCAGTTCGATGCGCCCGGCATCGAAGCCGCGTCGGCGCAGTCCTTCGGCGTTGATGCCCTGCGCTTCGGCCGGATTGCCGGAGGCGGTGGTATACGGCGGCAGGTCCTGCGACAGTCGCGTCTGGAAACCGGTCATCGCGTGCGCACCGACCCGCACGAATTGATGCACGCCCGACAGACCACCCAGAAAGACCCAGTCGTCGAGCCGCACATGACCGCCCAGCTGCACCGCGTTGGCCAGGATCGTGTGGTTGCCGATCTGGCAATCGTGCGCGATGTGCACGTAGGCCATGATCCAGTTGTCGTCGCCGACGCGGGTCACGCCGGCATCTTGCGCGGTACCGGTGTTCAGGGTGCAGAACTCGCGGATGGTATTGCCGTCGCCGATGTCAAGGCGCGTGGGCTCGCCGGCATACTTTTTGTCCTGGGGTGCCGCGCCGAGCGAGCAGAACTGGAAGATGCGATTGTCGCGGCCGATCCGCGTATGCCCTTCGAGCACCGAGTGCGGGCCGACGCTGCTGCCGCTGCCGATGCACACATGGGCCCCGATCACCGCATAGGCGGCGACCGTGACATCGTCATCGAGCTGCGCGCCTGGATCGACCAGCGCGGTGGGGTGAATGCGAGCCACCGAGCGAGCCCCGATCGCCTCAGTCGACCTTGCGCATCGCCAGCATCATGCCGGTCTCGACCGCCAGTTCGTCGCCGACCCACGCCTTCGCGTCGAACTTCCAGATGCTGGCCTTCATGCGCGCGATCTGCACATCGAGCAGCAGCTGGTCGCCCGGCACCACCGGGCGTTTGAAGCGCGCGCCATCGATGCCGGCAAAGTAATACACCGTCTTTTCATCGGCGCCGATGCCGAGTGTCTCGAACGACAGCAGCGCCGCCGCCTGCGCGAGCGCCTCGAGCATCAACACGCCCGGCATCACCGGGCGGCCCGGAAAATGGCCCTGGAAGAACGGCTCGTTCGCGCTGACGTTCTTCAACGCCCGGATGCGTTTGCCGGCTTCGAGCTCGAGCACGCGGTCGACGAGCAGGATCGGGTAACGGTGCGGCAACTTGCGCAGGATCTGCTGGATGTCCATGGTCATGCGATCTTTTTCTCCAACGCACGCAGACGGCCCCGCAGCGCATGCAACTGCCGCAGCGTCGCGGCGTTCTTTTCCCAGGTGGCATTGTCATCGAACGGAAACACGCCGCCGTAGTGGCCGGGCTTCAGGATCGAGCGCGACACCACCGTGCCCCCGCCGACATGCACATGATCGACGATGCGCAGATGGCCGACGATGCCGACCTGTCCGCCGAAGGTGCAGTGCGCGCCGATGTGTGTGCTGCCGGCGATGCCCACGCAGCCGGCCAGCGCGGTGTGCGCACCGATGTGCACGTTGTGGCCGATCTGGATCAGGTTGTCCATCTTGACGCCGGGGCCGATCACGGTGTCGGCCAAGGCCCCGCGGTCGATGCAGGTGTTGGCGCCGATCTCGACATCGTCGGCGATGTCCACCGCACCGAGTTGTTCGATCTTCACCCAGCGTCCGTCGTCAGGGGCGAAGCCGAAGCCGTCGGCACCGATCACCACACCGCTGTGCACCACCCCGCGCGCACCGATGCGGCAGCCGCGCTGCAAGCGAACACCGGGCATCAGCCGCGTGTAGTCACCCACCACGGCATCGGCAGCGACATGGCATTGCGCGGCGACCACGGCGTGACGGCCGATCGTGCGCGCCCGCGCCCACGTACGCCAGTGGCGCCGACGGATGCCGAGGCATCGATGCGGGCACCGGCCTCGATGACGGCGCTGGGGTGCACGCCGGCATCGGGCGCGGGTCGGCTGCGTGACGCCCACCACTGTGTCAGGCGCGCGAAATAGAGGTACGGATCGTCGGTGACGATGGCGCTGCGGCGCTGGGCGACCTGCTCCCGCAACGCCGGCGCGACGATCACGCAGGCGGCTGGCGAAGTCGGCCAGCTGGCCGGCATAACGCACACCGGCGACAAAGCTGATGCTGCGGTCGTCGGCATCGTCGAGCGGTGCGATGCGATCGATGGTGGCGCCGTCGTCGCCGAGCAGTTCGCCGCCGAGGTGTGCGACCAGCTCACCGCTGCGGACGCTGAACATTCGCGATGCCGGCAAGCCGTGCCTCGCCGCGCTACTTGGCCGGCGGCGCGCTGGCGTTCAGCGCCTTGATCACCTTGTCGGTGATGTCCACGCGCGGGCCGGCGAAGATCGCCTCCTGCAGGATGACGTCGTACTTCTCGGTGTCGAAGATCTGCTTGATGACGCGGTTGGCGCGCTCGACCACCGTGGCCAGTTCTTCGTTCTTGCGCTGCGTCAGGTCTTCCTGGAACTCGCGGCGCTTGCGCTGGATGTCGCGGTCCTGCTCGACCAGTTCACGCTGACGGCGACCACGCTCGGACTCGCTCAGCGTGGGCGCCTCCTTGTCGAGCTTCTCGGCGGCACCCTTCAACCTTTGCGCCTGCTCGGCCAGATCGCGTTCGCGCTTGCCGAACTCGCCTTCGAGGCGAACCTGCGCGGCCTTGGCCGGGGCCGCCTCGCGCAGCACACGTTCGCTGTTGACATAGCCGATCCTCAACTCCTGAGCGGCCGCAGACCATGGCAGCGCCGCGCTGGTGGCGCACAGCGCGGCCCAGACGATGTTCCGCACGACGGTCTTCATCAGAATCTGGTCCCGATCTGAAACTGGAAAGGCTGAATTCTATCGGTTGGCTCCGAGGCGACCGGTGTGCCGTAGATCAGCGTCAGCGGCCCGATCGGCGAGATCCAGCTGACCCCGACACCCACCGAAGCGCGCAGGCTCTGGAAGGTGACCGACTGGGATTCGCCCCAGACGTTGCCGACGTCGAAGAAGGTGAACAGCCGCACCGTCTTGTCCAGCCCCGTGCCCGGCACCGGGAAGTACAGCTGCACGTTGGCATTGGCCTTGCGCGTGCCGCCGACAAAGGCCCCGGTGGGATCGACCACGCCCAGCGAGCCTTGCTGGAACACACGCACCGAGCCGAGCCCGCCGCCATAGAAGTTCTTGAACACGGGGTAAGGCCGATCGCCGAGCCCGAATCCCCAGCCGATCTCGCCGTTGAGGCCGAGCGTGGTGCCGTAGATCAGCGGCAGGTACTTCTGCGACTGCAGGTTCAGCCGCAGGTATTGCACATCGCCGAAGACGCTCACATCGGCGTTGGCCCGGTAGTAGACGCCGTTCGTCGGCAGCACGGTGCTGTTGCGCTCGTCACGTGACCAGCCCACCGTCAGCGGGAACGAGTAGCTGTCGGCTCCGAACTCCTGGCGATACAGGAAATAGCTGTTCGGCAAGAACGCGTCGTCGCCGATCTGCGTCATCTCGAAACCGATGCCGAAGAAGATCGTGTCGATCTCGGTGAAGGGCACGCCGAAGCGCACGTTGCCGCCCCAGCTGGCCAGCTGGTAGCTGTCGCCGTAGGTGTTCAGCGGGCTGCTGGCGCGGTAGTAGATGTCGAACGCGCGCGAAATGCCATCGATGGTGAAGTACGGATTGATGGTGTTGACCGCGAGCGTGCGCGCGGTCTTGCCGGTGTTGATGTCGAAGCCCAGATAGTGGCCCGATCCGAACACGTTCTCCTGGCGGATCGACGCGGTCAGCGTCAACCCTTCGGCGGTGGAATATCCAGCACCGACCGACAGGTTGCCGGTCGCCTTTTCAGTCACCGTGATGACCAGGTCGACCTGGTCCGGTGCGCCAGGCACCTCGTTGGTCTCGACGGCGACTTCGCTGAAGTAGCCCAGCCGTTCGAGCCGCTCGCGCGACAGCTTGATCTTGGCCCCGTCGTACCAGGCCGATTCGAGCTGCCTGAATTCACGGCGTATGACCTCGTCGCGCGTGCGCGTGTTGCCGGCCACATCGACGCGGCGCACATACACCCGCCGTTGCGGTGCCGACGTGAAGACAACCACCACCTGCCCGGTTTCGCGGTCGATCTCGGGACGCGAATCGATGCGCGCGAAGGCATAGCCGAAGGTCGCGTACAGGTCGCTGAACAGCCGCCCGGTGGCGGCCACGGCGTCGCCCCGGTAGGGCTGCCCGGGCACCACGCGCACCAGCGTCCTGAACCCCGGCTCGCGTCCGAGGTAGTCGCCCTCGAGCCGCACCGCGGTGACGGTGTATTGCTGGCCTTCGCGCACCGACAGCGTGATCGAGATGTCCTGCTTGTTCGGTGAGATCGTCACCTGGGTCGACTCGATGGCAAATTCGAGATACCCGCGGTTCAGGTAGAACGCACGCAGCGTTTCGATGTCGGCATTGAGCTTCGCGCGCGAGTAACGATCGCCCTTGGTGTACCAGCTCAGCCAGCCGGTGGCGCCGGCCTCGAACTGGCGCAGCAACTCGGACTCGGTGAACGCCTTGGTGCCGACGATGCGGATCTCGCTGATGCGCGCCGCATCGCCCTCGGTCATCGTGAAGGTCACGTTGACGCGATTGCGTTCGATCGGCGTGATGGTGGTCACCACCTCGGCGCCATACAGGCTGCGCGACAGGTACTGGCGCTTGATTTCCTGCTCGGCCCGATCCACCAGCGCCTTGTCGAAGGGCAGCCCCTCGCCGATGCCTGCTTCACGCAGGGACTTCACCAGCACATCGGTCTCGAACTCCTTCAAGCCGACGAAGGACACGGTGGCGATGATGGCGCGCTCATCGGCGACGACGATGACGACGGTGCCTTCGATCTCGATGCGCACGTCCTTGAACAGGCCGGTCGTGAACAGCGCACGCAGCGCGGTGGCGCCCTTTTCGTCGGTGTAGGTGTCGCCGATGCGAAACGGCAGCGCACCGAACACCGTGCCCGGATCGGAGCGCTGCAGCCCCTCGACCCGGATGTCGCTGATGACGAAGGGTTGCACCGCATGCGCCGGCGGCGTGTGCAACATCGTCCACCAGAAGGCGAACAGCAGGACAAGGCGAAGCAGATCCGAGACAGATCTCGGCGAAGACAGAAGGCGCATCGAAGGGATCAGTGCAGGCCCAGCAGGCGGGCCACGTCGTTGAAGAGGGCGACCGACATCAGCGCCAGGAGGACGGCGACGCCGCCTCGTTGCAACCGCGCCAGCCACAATTCGGACACCGCACGGCCGCTCAAACCCTCGAAAAGATAATACATCAGGTGCCCGCCATCGAGCATCGGCAGCGGCAGCAGATTGAGCACGCCGAGGCTGACGCTGACCAGGGCCAGAAAGCCCAGATAGTAGGCGAAGCCCTGCTGCGCCGACTGGCCCGCGTAGTCGGCGATCGTCAGCGGGCCGCTCAGGTTCTTCAGCGATGCTTCGCCGATGAGCATGCGCCCGAGCATCTTCAACGTCAGCGTACTGACTTCCCAGGTGCGCTGCGCACCGCTGACCAGCGCATCGAGCGGATCCAGCCGCACCGTCACCATCTGCGGCGGCTGCCCGACATAGGCATCGATGCGGCCGGTCGGCGCCTTGTCCTCGCCAGCCTCCATCACGCGTGGCTGTACGCGCAGGCGCAGGGCCTTGCCGCCGCGCTCGATGTCCCAGTCCATTGCGTCGGCGCGGCTGCCATGCGCCGACTGGCGGATGCGCTCGCGCAGCTCCTGCGCATCGGACACGGGCACGCCGTCGACGCTTCGCACACGGTCGCCTGCCATCAGGCCGGCCTGGGCGCCAGGTCCGCCGGCCTTCACCTCGCCGAGCACGGCCTCGCTGAACGGCGCGCCGATGCCGACGCGCTGCATCGTCGTGGCATCGACATCGCGCGACGGCAGCTGCTGCAGCGGCAGCACCACCGTGCGCGGCGAGCGGCCCTGCGCGTCGCTGAGTGTCAGCCTCAGCGGCACGCCGTCGAGCACCGCCTGCGTGATCTGCCAGCGCAGATCGTTCATCGAGTGCACGTCCGACCACTCGCCATCGTCGCGAGCGCTGGCCTGCACCCAGTCGCCCGAGCGCAGCCCGGCCTGCGCCGCCAGCGTGTCGGCAGCCGGCGCACTGAGCACCGCCTTCGGCTCCTCGACACCGATCCAGGCGGCAGCCGCATACAGCAGCACGGCCAGCAAGAGATTCGCCAACGGGCCCGCCGAGACGATCGCCACGCGTTTGCGCAGCGGCTGGCGATTGAAGGCACGCGAAAGTTCATCGGCTGCGACCGGCCCCTCGCGCTCATCGAGCATGCGCACGTAGCCGCCCAGCGGCAGTGCCGAGACGACGTACTCGGTGGTGTCCGGCGATTTCTGGTGGCGCCACAGCACACGCCCGAAGCCGACCGAGAAGCGCAGCACCTTGACGCCGCACGCCACCGCCACGCGGTAGTGGCCGTATTCATGGATCACGACCAAAACGCCGATGGTCACCAGGAAAGCCAGCACGGTGGTCAGCATCGCGAATGCTCCTCGACCCAGGCCACAGCCACGGCGCGGCTGCGTTCGTCCAGTGCCAGCACGTCATCGAGCGTGGCATCTTCGTGCAGGCCGGGTGACACGGCGCCGAGCGTGTGCAGGTTCAGCGCGTGGATGCCGGGAAAGCCGATGCGCTGCTGCAGAAAGGCCTCCACCGCCACCTCGTTGGCGGCGTTCAGCACCGCGCTGCTGCCGTGCGCACCGCGCAACACCTGCCAGGCCAGGTGCAGGCCGGGGAAACGCCGCGCATCGGCCGGCTCGAAGCTGAGTGCGGACAGGCTGTCGAAATCGAGCCGCGCTGCGCCCGAGGCCATGCGCTGCGGATACGACAGCCCGTAGCTGATCGGCACGCGCATGTCGGGTGTCCCCAATTGCGCCAGCACCGAGCCATCGTGGCATACGACCATCGAGTGGATGATGCTTTGCGGATGAATGACGACCTTGATCTGTTCGGGCTGCAGATCGAACAGCCAGCGCGCCTCGATGACCTCGAGCGCCTTGTTCATCATGCTCGCCGAATCGACCGAGATCTTGCGGCCCATGACCCAGTTCGGATGCGCCACCGCCTCGTCGGGCGTGACGCTGTGCAAGCGTTGCCGGATCGCGCAGGCGGAACGGCCCGCCCGAGGCGGTGAGCACGATGTGGTCGATGGTGCGCGGCCATTCATCGCGCTGCAGCGGCAGGCACTGAAAGATCGCCGAATGCTCGCTGTCGATCGGCAGCAGCGTCGCGCCGCCACGCCGCACGGCGTCCATGAACACCGCACCACCGACGACCAGCGCCTCCTTGTTGGCGAGAAGCAGGCGCTTGCCGGCCAGCGCGGCGGCCATGCACGGGCGCAACCCGGCCGCGCCGACGATGGCCGCCATCACCGTGTCCACCTCGGGCGCCGATGCCATCTCGCACAGTGCCTCGGCGCCATGGCGCACCTCGGTGCGCAGGCCGTGGCCGCGCAAGGCATCGCGCAGCCGGGTGGCTTGTTCGGCACTGGGCATCACCGCCCAGCGCGGCTGCCAGCGCTGGCACTGCGCGGCCAGTTCGTCGACCCGCTGGTGCGCACTGAGGCCTTCGATCACGAAGCGTTCCGGATGACGGGCCACCACGTCCAGGGTGCTGATGCCGACCGAGCCGGTGGAACCAAGAATCACCAGCCGCTGCGGCGCGCCGGGATCGCCTGAGTGTGCAGCCGGCTGCATCACAGCGTGCCCAGTGCCAGCGCCAGCGGAAACACCGGCAACAGCGCGTCGATGCGGTCGAGCACGCCGCCGTGGCCGGGCAGCAGGCGGCTGCTGTCCTTGGCGCCGGCAGCTCGCTTGACCAGCGATTCGATCAGGTCACCGACCACGCTGGTGCCGGCCAGCAGCAACAGCGCGATGGCTGCGCCCACCCAGCCCAGCGCCGACAGCAGGTGACTGAACAGGCTGGCACTTTGCGGCGCCAGCCTCTGCTCGACCAGATGCCACACCACGGCGAGCACCAGCACCCCGATCATGCCGCTGTACACCCCCTCCCAGCTCTTGCCCGGGCTCACCGTCGGCGCCAGCTTGCGGCGACCGAAGGCGCGACCACCGAAGTAGGCGGCGATGTCGGCCGCCCAGACCAGGCAGAACACCGACAGGATGAAGTTCAGCCCGATGTGGCGCGCCTGCACCATCGCCAGCCAGGCGGCCCACAAGCGCCAGCAGCCCCAGCAGCCAGCGCAGCGGCCGCGCAAGTCGCGGCCAGCCGGTGGGCCCGGCGCGCAGCGCAAGCGTCGCGCCGACAGCCCAGAGCATCACCGTCAGCCACCACACCCCTGCTGGTGCGGCCGCGGCCCAGCCCACCGCCAGCGAAGCTGCGCAGGCCGCCAACAGTATCAGGCCCAGACCCCAGGCCTGCGCTGCGGTGGCTTGATTCAAACGCGCCCATTCCCAACCGGCAGCGCCGATCATCAACAGCGTCAGCCATTCGAACGGCCAGGAGACCTGCGCCAGCAGCGCCGGCACCAGCAGCGCCAGCAGCACCAGCGCGGTGATCACACGCTGCGCGAGCCCCGACATCAACTGCCTTGCGGCAACAGTTCTTCGGTCCTGATGCCACCGAAGCGCCGATCGCGCTGCCGATAGGCGGCGAAGGCGGCATCGATATCGGACTCGTCGAAGTCCGGCCACAGGCGCTCGGTGAAGAAGAACTCGGAATACGCCGATTGCCAGAGCAGGAAGTTGCTGATGCGCGTCTCGCCGCCGGTGCGGATGAACAGGTCCGGGTCGGGCGCATAACTCAGCGCCATGTAGCGCGACAGCACGGCCTCATCGATCTGCTGCGCTGAAAGACCGTCGCGGATGGCCGACTGGCAGGCCTGCACCATGTCCCAGCGGCCGCCGTAGTTGAAGGCCACCGACAGCGTGATGCGGCTGTTGTGCGCCGTGCTGCGTTCGGCGAACTCCCAGGCATCGCGCAGCTTGTTCGACACCTTCGAGCGATCGCCGACGATGCGCACGCGCACCCCGTCGCCGGCCAGTTTGGTCAGGTACTTCGACACCGCGACCAGCACCAGACCCATCAGCCCGGATACTTCTTCGGACGGGCGCTTCCAGTTCTCCGACGAGAACGCAAACACGGTCAGGTAGTCGACGCCGCGGTCGGCGAAGGCATTGACCGCACGCACCAACGCATCGACGCCCTGCTTGTGGCCATACACCCGCGGCATGTAGCGCTTGCGCGCCCAACGGCCGTTGCCGTCCATCACCAGCGCCACGTGGCGTGGCACCGCTTGTTCGCGGGTGGATTCGGTGCAGGACACTTGTGGCGCCGCAGCGGGTTTCAAAGCTGACGCGGCCATGCGCCGGCTCAGACCGCCAGGATCTCGGTTTCCTTGCCCTGCACCAGCCGATCGACTTCGGCAACGGTGCGGTCGGTCAGGCGTTGCACCTCGTCCTGCGCGCGCCTCTCATCGTCTTCGGTGGCGGTCTTGTCCTTCAGCAGGCGCTTGAGCTGCTCGTTGGCCTCGCGGCGCAGGTTGCGCACCACGATCTTGGCCTCTTCACCGGCATGACGCACCACCTTGGTCAGCTCCTTGCGCCGCTCTTCGGTCAACGCCGGCATCGGCACGCGCACCAGGTCGCCCTGCGAAGCCGGGTTCAGTCCCAGGCCGGATTCGCGGATCGCCTTTTCGATCTTGGCGCCCATGCCCTTTTCCCAAGGCTGCACGCCGATCGTGCGCGCATCGATCAGCGTGACGTTGGCAACCTGGCTGATCGGCACACTGGAACCGTAGTAGTCGACCATCACCTGGTCGAGCAGACCCGGGTGGGCGCGGCCGGTGCGGATCTTCTGCAACTCGCCCTTGAAGGCCTCGATCGACCGGGCCATCTTCTGTTCTGCGTTTGTCTTGGTCTGCTCGATGCTCATCGTCGCTGTCTCCTCAAACGTGCACCAGGGTGCCTTCGTCCTCGCCGAGCACCACGCGGCGCAAGGCACCGGGCTTGAAAATGCTGAACACGCGGATCGGCAGCTTCTGGTCGCGGCACAGCGCGAACGCGGTGGCGTCCATCACCTGCAGGTTCATGGCCATGACCTGGTCGAAGCTGATGGTGGCATAGCGCGTGGCCAGCGGGTCCTTGCGCGGGTCGGCGCTGTACACGCCGTCGACCTTGGTCGCCTTCAGCACCACCTGCGCGCCGATCTCGGCACCGCGCAACGCCGCTGCGGTGTCGGTGGTGAAGAACGGGTTGCCGGTGCCGGCAGCGAAGACCACCACCTTGCCCTCTTCCAGGTACTGCAGCGCCTTCGGGCGCACATACGGCTCGACCACCTGTTCGATGCCGATCGCCGACATCACGCGCGCGGTCATGCCTTCCTGGCGCATGGTATCGGCCAGCGCCAGCGAATTCATCACCGTGGCGAGCATGCCCATGTAGTCGGCCGTGGCCCGGTCCATGCCGACCGAGCCACCGGCAACACCGCGAAAGATGTTGCCGCCGCCGATGACCACCGCCACCTCGACACCGAGCTGGGTGATGTCCTGCACCTCCTGGACCATGCGCACGATGGTGCTGCGGTTGATGCCAAATGCATCGTCTCCCATCAAAGCTTCGCCCGAAAGCTTCAACAGGATGCGCTTGTACGCCGGCATTCAGGTGTCTTTCGAATCGGTGGTTGGCACAGTGTAAGGCGCGGGGTCGGCAGCAAGGCGCCGGCCTCGCCGGTCGGCCGCGCGAGACTCAGCTCGACTTGGCTGCCGCCACCTGCGCCGCCACCTCGGCGGCGAAGTCGTCGCTGCGCTTCTCGATGCCCTCGCCCACCACGTACAGCGTGAACCCCTTGACCCGCGTGTTCGCCGCGTCGAGCATCTGCTTGACGGTGAGCTTGTCGTTCTTGACGAAGCTCTGGTCGTGCAGCGAGACCTCCTTGAGGAACTTCTGCACCGAGCCGTCGATGCGGCGGGCGACGATCTGCTCGGACTGCGCCGGCTTGCCTTCGGCCTGCGCCTTCGCGGCATCCTCGGCCGCCTTCAGCGACGCCACCGAACGCTCTTTCTCGACCAGCGCGGCCGGCACATCGGCAGCCGACAGCGCCACCGGCTTCATCGCCGCGACATGCATCGCCACGTCCTTGGCGGCGCTGTCATCACCGACATATTCGACCAGCACGCCGATGCGCGTGCCGTGCAGGTAACGCGCCACGCTGGCGTCGGCTGCATAGCGCTTGAAGCGGCGCACCGTGATGTTCTCGCCGATCTTGCCGATCAGCCCCTTGCGCACGTCTTCCACGGCGGGCCCGAAGCCGGCCTGCGACAGCGGCAGCGCCGACAGCGCGCTCACGTCGGCCGGATCGTGCTCGGCGACCAAGGCGGCCACGGCATTGCTGAAGGCCAGGAAGTCGTCGTTCTTCGACACGAAGTCGGTCTCGCAGTTGACCTCGACCAGCGCATTGGCGCCGTCCACGCCACCGCGCCGCGACCACGCCTTCGGCGGTGATGCGCGACGATGCCTTGCCGGCCTTGCTGCCGAGCTTGACGCGCAGGATTTCCTCGGCCCGCTCCATGTCGCCGGCGGCTTCGGTGAGCGCCTTCTTGCATTCCATCATCGGCGCATCGGTCTTGGCACGCAGCGCGCCAACCATGCTTGCGGTAATCGTGGACATTCAGTTCTCTTTCGATTGTTGGGCTACTTCAACGGCGCCGCATGTCACGCAAGACTGCGGACATGGCGGCTGCGATCGAGAGCACGCTGGTGCCCTGCTTCTGTACGAGCAGGGCGAGCGGGGCTTAGGCGCCTTCGCGAACCTCGACAAACTCGTCGCCGTCGGCGCCGACGGCCTGCCCCATGTCACTGGCGGCATTCGACTTGCCTTCGAGCACGGCATCGGCCACCGCTTTTGCGTACAGCGCGACGGCCTTGGCCGAATCGTCGTTGCCGGGAATGACGTAGTCGATGCCCAGCGGCGAGTGGTTGGTATCGACCACGCCGATCAACGGAATGCCGAGCTTCTTGGCTTCGGCCACCGCGATCTTGTGATAGCCGACATCGATGACGAACATCGCGTCAGGCAGCGCGGTCATGTCCTGGATGCCGCCGATTTCCTTTTCGAGCTTGGTCAGTTCGCGCTCGAACATCAAGCCTTCCTTCTTGATCATCTGGTCGATGCCGGCTTCCTTCTGCGCCTGCATCTCCTTGAGCTTCTTCAGCGACGCCTTGACGGTCTTGAAGTTGGTCAACATGCCGCCGAGCCAGCGTTGATCGACATACGGCATGCCGCAGCGCTGGGCTTCCATCGCGACCACCTCGCGCGCCTGCCGCTTGGTGCCGATCAGCATCACCGTGCCGCGGCGCGAGGCCAGCTGGCGCACGAACTTCATCGCGTCTTCGAAGAGCGGCTGCGTCTTCTCGAGGTTGATGATGTGGATCTTGTTGCGATGGCCGTAGATGTACGGCGCCATCTTGGGGTTCCAGAAGCGCGTCTGGTGGCCAAAATGGACACCGGCTTCCAGCATTTCACGCATGGATACAGACATAGATACTCCGAAGGTTGGTTCTTGAACACCCGCCTGAACCGCCACCCGCACTGCACTTGTTGGCAGATGACAGGCAACGGCACCGTTCGGTGGCAGGGTTCGCGCATGAGGGCGTGGCCAAACTCGTGTCGATGCCAGCACCCGGTTCATCACCGCTTCACTGCACCGCCCGAACTGCGACAATGCCTGTCAAACGAGAGATCGACAAAAGCCAATGAGTTTAGCACGACAGCCGGCCGCAGACCTGTCTGAAACGGCCGCGCGCATCGCCCGGGGCGAGGCCACGCGCCGCCCAGTGCATCGAGCAGTCGATCGCTGCGGCAGATGTGCCTGCGCAGCGCCACAGCTTCGTGCGCCGCTACGACAGCATGGCGCGCGACATGGCCGCGGCGGCGGACCGCCGGCGCACCGCACGGGGCGGGCGTTGCCGCCTGGCCGGGCTGGCGGTGTCGATCAAGGACCTGTTCGATATCGCCGGACAGCCCACGACGGCAGCATCGGCGTCGATGGCCGACGCGCAACCGGCGCATGCCGACTGTGTGGCCGTGCGGCGCCTGCGCCAGGCCGGTGCCGCCTTCATCGGCCACGGCAACCTGACCGAGTTTGCCTTCTCCGGCGTGGGCATCAACCCGCACCACGGCACGCCCGTCAACGTCGGCACTCTGGCGGTCGACGACACGCCGCGCATACCCGGCGGTTCGACCTCGGGCGGTGCTGCCAGCGTCGCCGGCGGCGCGGCCTGGGCGGCGCTGGGCTCGGACACGCGCGGCTCGATCCGGGTGCCGGCCGCGCTGCAGGGCCTGGTCGGCTTCAAGAACACGCAGAGCTGACGCCGGCCGATGGCTGCGTGCCGCTGTCGCCGAGCTTCGACACCACCTGCGCCATCACGCGCAGCGTTCGCGACGCGGTGCTGCTGCACGAGGTGCTGGCCGCGCGACAGGTCGATCGCACGCGGCGCCGGTCCGCAGCAGATTCGTCTGGCGCTGCCGCGTGGGTCACCTGCTCGATGGCCTGGATGCGCACGTCGCGCGTGCCTTCGACAGCAGCCTGGCGCAGTGCACAGCCGCCGGCATGACGATTGTCGAAGTGCACCTGCCGCCGGCCCCGACCCGGCGGCCGCCAGCGGACGCATCAGCGCAGTCGAAGCGTGGGCCTGGCACCGCGACCGGCTCGAACAGCGCCAGCAGCTCTACGACCCGCGCGTGCTGACCCGCATCCGCATGGGGCGCGACATCGACGCCGCCGAACGCACCGAACTGCTGCCGAACGCGCGCGGCTGGATGCGTCAGGTGGCGGCAGCATCGTTCGAAGGCTTCGATGCGCTGATCTGCCCGACGGTGCCGATCGTCGCACCGCCGCTGCAGCCGCTTGCTCGGCGACGATGCGGCCTTCTTCGCCACCAATGCGCTGCTGCTGCGCAATCCGTCGGTGGTCAACTACCTCGACGGCTGCGCCCTGTCGCTGCCCTGCCAGCGCGCTTGGCGAGCTGCCGGTGGGCCTGATGCTGTGGGCGCCGGTGCATCACGACGACCGCGTGCTGCAGGTGGCGTTGGCCGTCGAGGCCGCGCTCGAAGCCGCGCGCCGCTGACGTGCGCATCGCGGTCATCGGCGCCGGCATCATCGGCGTCACGCACGGCCTACGAGCTGGCCGCAGACGGCCATGAGCTGACCGTCTTCGAGCGCAACGCCCATGTCGCCGGCGAAACGAGCTTCGCGAACGCCGGCGTGATCGCGCCCGGCTATGTCACGCCGTGGGCGGCGCCGGGCATGCCGTGGAAGGTGGTGCGCGGCACCTCTCGGCCGCCATGCGGCGGTGCGCTTCGGTGGCGTCGATGTGTTGGCCCATCTGCCGTGGATGTGGCGCTGGTGGCGCGCCTGCACGTCCGGCGGTGTATCGGGCCAACCGCGGCCAGCATGCACCGCCTGGCGCGCTACAGCAGCCAGCGGCTGCGACCCGCTGCGGCGGCCCTGAGGCTCGACTATGAGCGTGCCAGCGGCTATGTCGTGCTGCTGCGTGGCAAGCGCGAGCGACGGCATGGCCGAAGGCACGATGGAGATGCTGCGCGAGCTCGAAGTGCCCTTCGATCTGCTCGAGTGCCGAGCAATGCCGCCTGCTCGAGCCCGGCCTGAATGCCGTCGACGCCGTTGCACAGCGCCATCGGCCTGCCGCGCGACGAAGTCGGCAACTGCCGGCAATTTGCGCAGTTGCTGGCCGGCGAGGCGCGGCGCCGCGGCGCGCGCTTCGAATTCGGTCAGCAGGTGCTGGCGTTGAAGGCGGGCAGCCGGCCGGTGGTCGTTCGGTGGCTTGCCATGCGGGCGAGCGGCCCGTTGCCACGCCCCGGCGACAGCGAGTTCGATGCCGTCGTCGTTTGCGCCGGACCGCAGGCCAATGCACTGTTGAAGCCGCTGGGTTGCAAGCTGCCGATCATTGCCGGTGCACGGCTATTCGGTCACCGCACCGTTGCAGCACCATGACGGCGGCGCGCACGCCGCGCCGCTCAGTGCGGTGATGGACGAGAGATACAAGGTGGCGATCTCACGCCTGGGCCAGCGCGTGCGTGTGGCCGGCAGCGCCGAGATCGGCGGTGCCGCCCAGCGTTTCAACCCGGCTGCGTTGGGCACCCTGTACAAGGTGCTGGACGACTGGTTTCCCGGCGCGGCCCGGCTGTCGCAGGCGCAGCGCTGGAAGGGCGCGCGGCCGATGCTGCCCGACGGCCCGCCCATCGTCGCCCGCAGCGCGGCCGCAGGCATCTGGATGAACCTGGGCCACGGCTCGAGCGGTTGGGCGCTGTCGTGCGGTTCGGCGCGGGTGCTCGCCGACGTGATGGCGCAACGCGATGCCGGCCATCGACACTGGCCGAGCTGAGTCCGGCGCGGTTGAAGCGCTGAAACGTGCCGCCAGGTCTGCACGGCACTGAGGAAGCGCAAGCCATGCACCGGGTCCTGGGCGCGAGCGACGTTCACGCGCTGCACACGAGCGACGCATCGCGGGCACTCGAAGCCGACGCCTTGGCCGCGCCATGCACCACACCAGCTGATGTGGCGTGCCGGCACGGCCGTGGCGAAGCTGGCGCAGGCCATCGTTCCGCACGGCCGCCGCGCCTGGGTGCTGGCCGGTCCGGGCAACAACGGCGGCGATGGCCTGGTGGCGGCCAGCCGGCTGCAGCAGGCCGGCTGGCAGGTGCATGTGAGCCTGCTCGGCGACCCGCCGGCCTGCCGCCGGACGCAGCCTGGGCATTGGCCGCGCGCGCGCGAGGCCGGCGTCGTGATCGACGCGAGCATCTCCGCGCGAGCGGCCGACATCGTCATCGATGCGCTGCTCGGCCTCGGCGCACGTCGTGCGCCCTGCCGGTGCGATGGCCGAGGCCGTCGACGTCGATCAACCGCGTTCCAGCGCCCTGGCTCGCGGTGGACCTACCGTCGGGCCTGCATCCCGACACCGGTCAGCGCTTCGGCGACCTCGCCGTGTGCGCCACCCACACCCTGGCCCTGCTGACGCTGAAGCCGGGGCTGTTCACCGCCGACGGTCGCGACCATGCCGGCGACATCTGGCTCGATACGCTGGGCGTGCACAGGTCGAACAATGCCTGTCGCTCAGCGCAGCCCGGTCTGCGCCTGTCGGGCCGGGCCGACCTGCGCGCGGCGTACCGCCGCGACGACACGCCAGCCACAAGGGCAGCCACGGCGACCGTGGCGGTGGTCGGTGGCGCGCCTGGCATGCTCGGCGCAGCGCTGCTGGCCTCGCGCGCGGCGCTGGCGGCAGGCGCCGGCAAGGTGTTCGTCGCCACGCTCGACGACGATGCAATCCGCGCTCGATGCGCGGTCGACCCGAACTGATGTTCCGCCGCCGCTGGTGGCTGTCGGATCCAGCCACGCTGGCACGCAGCACCGTGGTCTGCGGTTGTGGCGGCGGTGCGGCGGTGGCGGCCACGCTGCCGCCGTTGCTGGCGCGTTGCCCGCGTCTGGTGCTCGACGCCGATGCGTTGAACGCGATCGCAGCCGACGAATCGCTTGCGTGCACAGCTGCAGGCCCGTGCCGGCCGCGGCCAGGCCACGGTGCTGACCCCGCATCCGCTCGAAGCCGCGCGGCTGCTCGGCATCGACGTTCGCCAACTGCAGCGCGACCGTGTGCACTGCGGCGCGCGAGCTGGCGGGCCGTCTGGGTTGCGTGACGGTGCTCAAGGGATCGGGCACGGTCATCGCGGCGCCCGACGGCGCGGCGTGCGATCAACCCCACCGGCAACTGGCTGCTCGCCACCGCCGGCACCGGCGATGTGCTGGCCGGCTGGCTGGGCGGTCTGTGGGCCCATGGCGGGGGCGATGCCATGGCCTGTGCGGTGGCCAGCGCGTGGCTGCATGGACATGCCGCCGACCCGGCGCTGCAGGCAGCATCCCGACGCGCCGGTGCTGCGTGCAGGCGATCTGATCGAACGCATGCAGAGGCGCGCAGTGCGCCCCGCGCTGATCAGCGTCGCGTGCGCGGCGCCGCCTTGCCGCGCGCCGCGCTGCCGCGACTGCCCTTGCCGGCGGCCGACTTGGCGCGGGTCTTGTCGCGCGCACCGGCCTTGACGGCACGGTCGCTGGCCTTGACGTCGGCCAGCGCATCGACCGCGCTGCCCTTGCGCGCGCGCTCGCCGCGATGGCGGGTGTCCGGCAGTTCAGCCTCACCGTCGCGCACGAGCCGGAAGTCGATGCGCCGCCCGTCGAGATCGACACGGCTGACCTGCACGCGCACGCGCGTGCCCACGGCATAGCGCATGCCGGAGCGCTCGCCGCGCAGTTCCTGGTGCACCTCGTCGAAGCGGAAGTACTCGCCGCCGAGTTCGGTGATGTGCACCAGTCCTTCGACATACAGCGCATCGAGTGTCACGAACAGGCCGAAGCTGGTGATCGCGCTGACCGTGCCGGCGTATTCCTCACCCAGGTGCTCGCGCATGAAGCGGCACTTGAGCCAGGCTTCGACGTCGCGCGACGCTTCGTCGGCGCGGCGCTCGTTGGCGCTGCAATGGGTGCCGGCCAGCTCCCACGTCGCCATCTCCTTGCTCGGCGCCTTGTCCGGCTTCTGGGCGGCCTTGGCCGGCGCCTTGGTGTTGCGGCGCGGCGCGGCCGGCGGCATGCTGGCCACCAGCGCCGCGTCGAGCGAATAGCGCTTGCCCGCCAGCACCGCCTTGATCACCCGGTGCACCAGCAGATCCGGATAGCGCCGGATCGGGCTGGTGAAGTGGGCATAGGCGTCGTAGGCGAGCCCGAAGTGGCCGTTGTTGGCCGGTGTGTAGATGGCCTGCTGCATCGAGCGCAGCAGCATGGTGTGGATCTGCGTGGCGTCGGCGCGATCCTTGGTGGCCTGCGCGATGGCCTGGATCTCCGCCGGCGTCGGGTCGTCGCTGAGGTGCACGCCGATGCCCAAGGCACGCAGGTAGTTCTGCAGCGTGACGCGGCGTTCGCTGGTCGGGCCTTCATGCACGCGGAACAGCGCCGGGTGGTCGGCCTGCTGGATGAACTCGGCCGCGCATTCGTTGGCCGCCAGCATCGATTCCTCGATGAGCTTGTGCGCTTCGTTGCGCACGCGGGGTTCGATGCGTTCGATGCGGCCGTTCTCGTCGCAGATGATCTGTGTTTCGGTGGTCTCGAAATCGACCGCGCCGCGCTTGGCGCGCTGCTTGAGCAGCGCGCGGTAGGCCTCGTGCAGGTGCAACAGGTGCGGCACCAGATCGCTGCGGCGCTGCGCTTCGGGGCCGCGCGTGTTGGCCAGCACGGCGGCGGCCTCGGTGTAGGTCAGCCGCGCGTGCGAGCACATGATCGCCGGGTAGAACTGGTAGGCATCGATGGCCCCGTCGCTGCCGATGACCATGTCGCAGACCATGCACAGCCGCTCCTGCTCGGGGTTCAGCGAACACAGGCCGTTCGACAGTTTTTCCGGCAGCATCGGAATCACGCGACGCGGGAAGTACACCGAGGTGGCGCGCTCGTAGGCATCGGCATCGATCGCCTCACCGGGCTTCACGTAGTGGCTGACATCGGCGATGGCGACGATCAGCCGCCAGCCTTCGAAGGCGCTCTTGCCGCGGCCGCGGGTGAACGGTTCGCAATACACCGCATCGTCGAAATCGCGCGCGTCCTCGCCATCGATCGTCACCAGCGGCACGTCGCGCAGGTCGACGCGGTGGCGCTTGTCGGCCGGGCGCAGCTTGTCGGGCAGCTCGGCCGCCTGCGCCAGCGTCTGCGGCGAAAAGCGGTGCGGCACCTCGTACTTGCGCACCGCGATCTCGATCTCCATGCCCGGGTCGTCGATCTCGCCCAGCACCTCGACGACGCGCCCCATCGGCTGCGTGTACATCGATGGCGGCTCCGTCAGCTCGATCGACACCACCTGCCCGGCGGCTGCATCGGCGATGGCGTTCTTCGGCACCATGATGTCCTGGCCGTAGCGACGGTCTTCGGGCGCCACCAGCCAGATGCCCGATTCGTGCAGCAGGCGGCCGATGATCGGCGCCTTGCGCCGCTCGACGATGTCGAGCACACGGCCCTCGGGGCGGCCCTTGCGGTCCAGGCGCACCACACGCACGCGCACCGTGTCGCGATGCAGTACCGCGCGCATCTCCTGCGGCGACAGGTAGATCGGCGGCTGGCCATCGCTCTGGCGCACGAAACCGTGGCCGTCGCGGTGGCCCTCCACCTGCCCTTCTACCTCGACCAGCTGGGCGGTGTTCGCAGAGCTTGCGCTGGGGCTGAGAGTGTCTTTTGAAATGATATGATCCTTGGTTGAACGAGTGCCCAGGTGGCGGAATTGGTAGACGCACTAGTTTCAGGTACTAGCGGGTAACTCCGTGGGGGTTCGAGTCCCTTCCTGGGCACCATCGACACGATGTCGAAGTGAAGCGAAAGTGGAAGAGCCAGCGCAGCGCGCTGGCTCTTTTTCATTGTGGGCGCAGCGCTGACGGCACGGACGTCTCAAACGACGAACTTCTTTGCCAGGCCTTCGGGTCGAAGCGTGTCGTAGTCTTCGAAGGGCTGATGGATCCAGGGGCTGGTGGGCAGCGACTCGACATGGTAGTCGGGCGTGTAGGCCGAAGCGCCCTTGACCCAGATCACCGCCGAGCGCAACTCCTCGATCGCCGGCATGCCGCGCAGTCGTTCGACCACCGCCTGCAAGGTGACGCCCGAATCGGACAAGTCGTCGACCAGCAGCACCCGCCCTGCGAGTTCGCCCTTCGGCAGCGTGATGTACTTGGCGATGTCGAGCCGCCCCTGGATGGTGCCGGCGTCGGCCCGGTACGAGCTGGTCGACATGATCGCCAGCGGCCTGTCGAAGACCCGCGACAGCACGTCGCCGGGACGCATGCCGCCGCGTGCCAGGCACAGGATCTGATCGAACTGCCAGCCCGAGTTGTGCACCTTCAGCGCGAGCCTTTCCGTCAGCATGTGGTACTCGTCCCACGAGACGTAAAGGTGTTTGCCGTCGTCAGTCAGCATGCAGGTCTCCGGTTCGCGCGTGCGTTCAGCACAGGTAGGGATGGCGCAGCAGGATCGTGTGTTCGCGGTCGGGGCCGGTGGAAACCATGTCCACCGGCGCGCCGATCAGCGCCTGCACGCGTTCCAGATAGCGACGCGCGTTCAGCGGCAGTTGGTCCCACTCGGTGAGCCCGGCGGTGCGCTCGCTCCAGCCTGGAAAGCTCTCGTACACCGGCTCGCAGGCGATGATCTCGTCGGCATCCAAAGGCAGCACATCGAGCGAGCGCGAGCCCAGTTTGTAGCCCACGCAGACCTTGATCTCGTCCAGCCCATCGAGCACATCGAGCTTGGTGATGCACAGTCCCGACACGCCGTTGATGATGATCGAGCGCTTCAGTGCCGCCGCATCGAGCCAGCCGCAGCGCCGCGCGCGACCGGTCACCACGCCGCGCTCCTGCCCCACGGTGGACAGGTGGTGGCCGATGCTGCCGGGCACGTCCATCGGCAACTCGGTCGGAAACGGGCCGCTGCCCACCCGCGTCGTGTAGGCCTTGGTGATGCCCAGGATGTAATGCAACATGCCCGGCCCGACACCCGAGCCCGCGGCGGCGTTGCCGGCCACGCAGTTGCTGGAGGTGACGTACGGATAGGTGCCGTGGTCGATGTCGAGCAACGTGCCTTGCGCGCCTTCGAACAGCAGGTTGTCACCCCGTCGGTGCGCCTGATCGAGCTGGTAGCCGACATCGGCCAGCATCGGCTTGATCTGCTCGGCCGCCAGCATCGCGGCATCGAGAATGGGCTGGAACTCCAGGGGCTGCACCTTGAAGTATTCGCTGAGCGCGAAGTTGTGCAGTTGCACCAGGTCGCGCAACTTGGCGGCAAAGCGATCGGGGTGCTTCAAGTCCTGCGCACGCAGCGCGCGGCGCGCCACCTTGTCCTCGTAGGCCGGGCCGATGCCCTTGCCGGTGGTGCCCAGCTTGTCCTTGCCGCTGCTTTCGCGATGCCCCTCGCGAGCGTTGTCGAGGGCCACGTGGAAAGGCAGGATCAACGGGCACGATTCGCTGATGAACAGCCGCGGGCGCACCTCCAGCCCGGCGCGCTCGAGCCGTTCGATCTCGCCCAGCAGGTGCGACGGATCGACGACCACACCATTGCCGACATAACACGCCACCGCCTCGCGCATGACACCCGACGGCACCAGCTGCAGCGCCGTCTTGTGGCCCTTGATGACCAAGGTGTGACCGGCGTTGTGGCCGCCCTGGAAACGCACCACGCCCTGCGCGTGGTCGGTCAGCCAGTCGACCATCTTGCCCTTGCCTTCGTCACCCCACTGGGTGCCGACGACGACGACGTTGCGGCCTGTCGGGCGGGGTGCGTTGGCTGTCATGGGATTCGATGAAGTCATGGTGTCGTTGCGGGCGGGCCCGCGTTCAAAGCGGGCTCACGACCCATTCCTTGCCGAGCCGCCGCAGTTCGCGGTCGAAGCAGAAGGCCTGGCCTTCGTCGTCGTGGCCGGGCAAGGTGCACACGACGGTATCGCCACCCTCGCGCAAGCGGCGAACGGCCTCGCGGAAGGCCGCCTCTTCGCTCCAGGGAGCGCGAACGGCGGTGGCTCTTTCGTCCGGCTGGCCGTGCTCGGCAAGCGCCTTCACATCGAGACTGAAGCCCACCGCCGGACGTGAACGCCCGAACACGGCGCCGACTTCGTCGTAGCGCCCACCACGCGCCAGCGCGTCGCTGCCGCCGCTGTTGTAGATGGCGAAACGGGTGCCGCTGTAGTACGAATAGCCGCTCATGTCCGACAGGTCGAAACCGATGCGCACACCGGGATGCAGACGCTGCAGATGCGTCGAAAGCCATTCCAGGTCATCGAGTGCAGCGCCGATCGGCGCACGCGCCGGCAGTTCCCGACGCGCCGCCTGCAGCACCTCGTGCCCCCCGTACAGCCGCAGCAGGCTGCGCAATGCGCGTCGCGTCTCCTCGGGGAAAACCGTCGGACAGTGCATCCACCCCTGCAGCGTCCTTGTGCGACAGCATCGACGCAACGTCGTGCAGGCGCTGCGCGTCGATCGGCAGCCCGGCGAGCACGCCGCGCAGCACCCGGGCGTCGGCAAAGTCGATGAGCAGTCCGCCGAGTCGCGCGGCGCCGAGCGCATCGAGCGCGAGATCCTGGATTTCCAGATCGGCTTCGAGCCCCTCGTGGCCGAAGATTTCGGCACCGAACTGCAACGGCTCGCGCGAGCCGGTGCCTGCGGGCAGGGTCTGCAGCACCGGGCCGCAATAACACAGGCGCGTCACGCCGGAAGCGTTGAGCAGGTGGGCATCGATGCGGGCGGCCTGGGGCGTGGTGTCCGCCCGCAGCCCCAGGGTCCTGCCGCTGAGTTGATCGACCAGCTTGAAGGTCTGCAGATCGAGCGCCTGCCCGGTGCCCGACAACAGCGATTCGAGGTGCTCGAGCAGCGGCGGCATGACCAACTCGAAGCCGTTGGCTTCGGCCCGGTCGAGCAGCAAGCGCCGCAGGCCTTCGATGCGTCGCGCCTGGATGGGCAGAACATCGGCGATGTGCTCAGGCAGCAGCCACGCAGACGACATGAAGCGGTTCGAAGAGATTAAAGATAGATTGTATCGACGCCACCGCCGACCACCGCACGCGCCGCGGTCACTGCCAGTACACCAGCAGCAGCGTCAGGCCGATCAGCATGCTGCTCAGGCCGATGAAACGGATCTGACCATCGCTCATCCGGGTGGCGCGCTCGAACATCGCCCGCCAGTTCTTGGGGCTGAGGAAAGGCATCAAACCTTCGAGCACGAGCATCAGCGCCACCGCGCCGAGCAGAAGATCAATCATGTGCCGGGCGCCCGCAGCGACAGCGCGACAGAACTATTTCGCCGACCCCGACGCGGGGTTGCGCATGGCCTTGAAGAAGTCGCTGCTTTGATCGACCACCAGCACATCCGAGCGGCTGCGAAAGCTCGCGCGGTATGCCTCCAGGCTGCGATAGAACTGTGCGAACTGCGGATCGCGTCCGAAAGCGTCGGCATACAGCGCCGACGCGGTGCCGTCGCCCTCACCCTTGATCTTCTGCGAATCGCGGTAGGCCTCGGCAATGATCACTTCGCGCTGGCGATCGGCGTCGGCGCGGATCTTTTCGCCCTCGGCCATGCCCTGCGAGCGCAATTCGTTGGCCACCCGCTTGCGTTCGGACTCCATGCGCCGGAACACCGAGTCGGTGATGTCGGCAACGAAGTCCACCCGCTTGATGCGCACATCGACGATCTCGATGCCGAAGGCCTTCGCCTCGTCGGCCAGACGGCTGCGCACATCGTTCATGACCCGGTCACGCTCGACAGACAGCACGCCGTACACCGGACGCTTGGTGATCTCTTCGTTGAATGCCGCCTGCACCACCGGGCTCAGCCGATTTTCGAGGTTGCGGAAGTCGGCGCCATTGGTGCGGATGAACTGGCGCGGCTCGCTGATGCGCCACTTGACCAGCCAGTCGATGATCAGGCTCTTCTTTTCGGCGGTGAAGATCGGCCGTGTCTCGGAGTTGTCGAGTGTCTGGATGCGCTTGTCCAGGAACACCACGTTCTGGAACGGCGGCGGCATCTTGAACTTCAGGCCCGGCTCGGTGATGACTTCCTTGATCTCGCCCAGCGCGTAGATCACCGCCACCTGGCGCTGGTCGACGATGAACATGGTCGAGGCCGCCACCATCAGCACGATGATGGCGCCGGCGACGATAAATCCGATGCGGTTCATTCTTGTTGTCCTTGGTGCTTCAGCGGCCTTCGCGGTCGCGGCTGCGGCTGCCATCGCGTGAACGCGCATCGCTGGCCGGCGCCACCGGCACCTCGGCAGGCAGCGGCGTGGCAGGCGCAGTCGCCGCCACCGCGGCACCTTGCTGCATCAACTTGTCCAGCGGCAGATACAGCAGGTTCGAGCCCGACTTGGTGTCGCTCATCACCTTGCTCACGTTCGAATACACCTGCTGCATGGTTTCCAGATACAGCCGGTCGCGGGTCACGACCGGCGCCTTGCGGTATTCCTCGAGCACCGAGCGGAAGCGCTTGGCGTCACCATCGGCCTGCGCAACGACACGCGCCTTGTAGCCTTCGGCCTCCTCGCGCAAGCGGGCCGCAGCGCCCTGCGCCCGCGGGATCACGTCGCTGGCGTAGGCCTGGCCCTCGTTCTTGAAACGGTCACGGTCGGCGCCGGCCTTCACCGCATCGTTGAACGCTGCCACCACCTGGTCCGGCACGCCGACGTTCTGCACGTTGACGTTGACGATCTGCACACCGGCCTTCAGGCGATCGAGCTGCGACTGCACCGACTTCATCAGGTCGATGGCGAGCACGTCACGCTGCTCGTAGAGCACCGAATCGACCTTGCTGCGCCCGACGATCTCGCGCACCGCCGACTCCGACGCCTGCACCACCGCCTCGTCGGGATTGCGGTTTTCGAACAGGAAGGCGCGTGCATCCTTCAGCCGGTATTGCACCGTGAAGCGGATATCGATGATGTTCTCGTCTTCGGTCAGCATCGACGAATCGCGCAGGCCGGTGGCCGGCACCGGCGTGTTGCGGCCCATCTCGACCGATCGAAGTTGTGTCACCGGCACCGTCTCGTGCGCCTGGAAGGGATAGGGAAAGCGCCACTGGATGCCGGCGTCGGCGGTGTAGGCAAAGCGGCCGAAGGAGGTCACCACCGCCTGCTGGCCTTCCTGCACGATGAACACGCCGCTGCCCAGCCAGACCAACGCGACCACGCCGGCGATCAGCCCGACGCCGATGCCGGCGCTTTTCATGTCCGGCTGGAACGACGGCCCGCCGTCGGGCCCGTCGGGTGTGCGCTCCGGCTTGCGCGGAGGCCCGCCCTTGCCGCCGAACATGCCGCTGAGCTTGCGATTGAAGTCGCGCCACAACTCGTCCAGATCGGGCGGGCCTTCGTTGCGACCGCTGTGCATCACCTGGTCGCGAAGCCGCGACCACCACGGCCGGCGCCCGGGCAACCTGCCGATGCTTCTCGGGCCGGTCGCTGCAGTGTCGATGGTCGTCGGATCGGGCATGGTCATGCGTCTTCGAAAGGTTTTGACAGGCCTGCGGAGTGGCCTGAAGGGTGCAACACGGGGTCCAGATCAGCACCGCCTGGCACAGCGGCATCTGGGGGCTGCGGGCGGCCATTCAAGCTCTGGGCAAGCTCTTCGGCCAGCATAGCGCGCAAGACGTCGATGCCCTCGCGCGTCTGGGCACTGACAAACACGCGGCGCACACGCTGGCCATTGTCGCGCTCGATCCAATCGCTGCGCTGGCGCGGCAGCCGGGAATCTTCGATCAGGTCGCACTTGTTGTAGACGACGATCTGCGGCACCTGGTCGGCACCGATTTCACGCAGCACGCGTTCGACCTCGGCACTCTGTTCGTGCACTTGGGGGCTCGAGGCATCGACGACGTGCAACAGCAGGTCGGCATCGGCGGCTTCGTGCAAGGTGGCCTCGAACGCCTCCACCAGCTTGTGCGGCAGGTCGCGGATGAAGCCGACCGTATCGGACAACGATGCCGAAAGCTCTCGCCGCCCGCCGCCCTCATCCGGATGCCCCAGCCACAGCGAGCGGGTGGTGGTGTCGAGCGTGGCGAAAACCTGGTCGACCGCCAGCGCGCGTGCATTGACCAGCGCATTGAACAGCGTGGACTTGCCGGCATTGGTGTAGCCCACCAACGCCACGCCGAAGCTGCCGCGACGCTCACGCGCCTTGCGCTGCGTTCCGCGCTGGCGCTTGACCTTTTCGAGCCGCCCTTTGAGCGACTTGATGCGCTCGCCGATCATGCGCCGGTCGAGCTCGATCTGCGTTTCGCCAGGGCCGCCGCGCAAGCCGATGCCGCCGCTTTGCCGTTCCAGGTGCGACCAGCGACGCACCAGCCGGGTGGCCAGATACTGCAGCCGCGCCAATTCGACCTGCAGCTTGCCTTCATGGCTTTGCGCGCGCGCGCCGAAAATCTCCAGGATGACCGCGGTGCGGTCGGCCACCGATACGCCCAGGTGGCGTTCGAGATTGCGCTGCTGCACCGGGCTCAAGGCCTGGTCGAAGATGACGCCGTGTGCGTCGTGGGCCAGCACCAGCGACTTGATTTCGTCGGCCTTGCCGGAACCGACGAACAACGCCGCGTCGGGCGCCTTGCGGCGGGCGACGACACGTGCCACCGGCTCGTCGCCGGCCGATACCGCCAGCTGTGCGAGTTCGTCGAGCGAAGCATCGAAATTCTTGTCGTTGCCGATCTCGACCCCGACCAGCACCGCACGCGTCAGCCCCCCGGCAGGCGAGGACGGCTGCAAGGCTGCGGCACTCAACGCTGAAGCCGGCGCGCGCGACGCAAACGGAGCGATAGAAGACTGCGCAGCGATCCCGACATCAAGCCGCCTCGCTGGGCTCGCTGGCCTGGAAGTTCACCGCGCGGCCCGGTACCACGGTCGAGATGGCGTGCTTGTAGACCATCTGTGTGACCGTGTTGCGCAACAGCACCACGTACTGGTCGAAAGACTCGATGTGGCCCTGCAGTTTGATGCCATTCACCAAATAGATGGACACCGGAACATGCTCCTTGCGCAGCAGGTTCAAAAAGGGGTCTTGGAGAAGCTGCCCTTTATTGCTCACGATATGCTCCGTGATGGTAGTTTTTCAGTGGATGACGTTATCACAGCGTCCTGCCGCCGGCAGGACGCCCAGGCAATGGCCGGCGTCACCGCTTCGGGTCGAAGGGGTTCTTCGATGAGCGCATCTCCACCCGCATCGGTGTGCCCACCAGCTTGAAGTGCTCCCGAAAGCGCCCCTCCAGGTAGCGCTTGTAGGCGTCGGTGACGTGATCGAGCGAATTGCCGTGCACCACGACGATCGGCGGGTTCATGCCGCCTTGGTGCGCATAACGCAGCTTGGGCCTGAAGTTGCCGGCCCGTTTGGGCGCCTGGTGCTGCACCGCTTCGAGCAGCAGGCGCGTCAGCACCGGCGTGGGCAGCTTCTTCACCGCTGACTCGTGCGCCTGGGCGATCGCCTTCCATACCGGGCCCAGACCCTGCCGCTTGATTGCAGAGATGCGCTGCACCGGCGCGAAACGCAGAAAAGCCAGGCGCTGGCTGATCGAACGCTCCAGCAATTCACGCTGGTAACCATCGACCGCGTCCCACTTGTTCACCGCCAACACCACGGCGCGGCCTGCCTCGAGGATGTAGCCGGCGATGTGGGCGTCCTGGTCGGTGACGCCCTGGGTGGCGTCGAGCAGCAGCAGCACGACATTGGCGTCGGCGATGGCTTGCAGCGTCTTGACGACCGAGAACTTCTCGATCGACTCGAAGACCTTGCCCTTGCGGCGCAGGCCGGCGGTGTCGATCAGCTCGAAATGCTGGCCGTGGCGCTCGAAGGGCACGTGAATCGCATCGCGGGTGGTGCCCGGCTGGTCGAACGCCACCAGCCTCTCTTCGCCCAGCCAGGTGTTGATGAGCGTGGACTTGCCGACATTCGGCCGCCCCGCCACCGCCAGCCGGATCGGCCTGTCGGTCTGATCGGCTGGCTCGCTGTCACCTTCTTCGGCCCGTCCGGCGAAGGCCGCTTCGACCAGGCTGCGCACGCCCTGCCCGTGGGCGGCCGAGATCGGGTGCGGCTCGCCCATGCCGAGTTCGTGGAACTCGGCCAGCCGGGGTGACTCGGCCATGCCCTCGGCCTTGTTCACCGCCAGCACGGTACGCCGCGCGGTGCTGCGCAGGTAGCGGGCGATGTCCATGTCCTGCCCGCTCAGGCCGCTGCGCACATCGAGCACGAAGACCACCACATCGGCTTCGGCCACCGCCTGGCGCGTCTGCTTGGCCATCTCGCGCATGATGCCGCCGCTGCTGTCGGGCTCGAAGCCGCCGGTGTCGACGGCGATGAAGTCGAAGCCCTCGACGCTGGCATCGCCGTAGTGACGGTCGCGCGTCAGGCCGGCGAAGTCGGCGACGATGGCATCGCGTCGGCTGGTCAGACGGTTGAACAGCGTCGATTTGCCGACGTTCGGCCTGCCGACGATGGCCAGCACGGGTTTCATGTGGTCACCGGCCGGATGGACTGCACAGGCTTCATCTAGCGCGTCCGCTGGCCACGAAAGGCGAACAGCCCGCCGTTGCGGGTGACGACCAGCAGCATGTCGTCGACGACCGCGGGTGCCCCGACCACCGGCGAGCCGTCGGTGGACAGGCGCAGAAGCGTTTCGCCGCTGTCTTCGTCGAGGAAGTGCACGATGCCCTCGAAGTCGCCGAAGGCCACCGTCTTGCCCACGCTCGCCGGCGCGCTGAGGCGGCGGAACTGCAGTTTTTCGCTGGTCCAGACGGTGTCGCCGTTGTCGGCACGGCGGGCGACGATGCGATCGGCGGCATCGGCGTCGAAAATGCGTTCGCTGTTGCCACCGATCGCGTTGGTGCCACCCACCGTGCGCGACCAGATCACCCGGCCGAGGCCGGCGTCGGCGCAACCGATGCCGGCCTGGAAAGATCGCGCGCACACGGTGGTGCCGAAGCGCACCGCCGGACCGACCAGATCGGCGAGGCGCTCGACCTCGTTGGCGCCGCGCGGCGCGGCCAGCGCGACCTCCCAGCGCAGAGTGCCGCGGGTCGGATCGACGCCGATCATGCGCGGGCCCTGGCCCGCCACCAGCGTGTCCTTCACGCCAATCAGCACGCCGGTGTTCAGCAGGGTCAGCGCGTCACCCGGACGCTGCAGGTTCCACAACCGCGTGCCGTCGAGCGCGTCGAAGGCGGCGATGGCGCGGTCGACGCCCATCACGAACACGCGCTCGCCGCCGACCAGCGGCGCCGTGCTGACGCGTGCGTTCAGGCGCTGGCGCCACAGTTCCTTGCCGTTTTCGAACGTCACCAGCATGTTGTCGCGGGTGACGACGGCGCTGAAGCGCCCGTCGCTGCCGACGCCGGCGGTGATTTGTGCCCCCGCGTTCGCCCGCCACAGTTCGCGCCCGGTGGCCGAATCGAGCGCCAGCACGCTGCCGTCGGTGCCGGCCACGACGAAGCTGCCGGCACGCGCCGAGACCACCATCGGAAACTTGACGCTGTCCAGCTTGGCCTGCCAGACCTGGCGCGCATCGGCACCGGGTGTGTAGTCCAGCAGCGGCGAAGGCTTGGGCCCATCGCTGGCGCAACCGGCAGCCAGCATCACCGCCGCCAGCGCGGCAATCGCTGCCAACGTGCGGCAGCGCGCTCGCCCGGCAGCGCGGTGCAGCGCCGCAGTTGCCGGCAGCGCGGGCATCACTGGGTCGATCCCGATGCCCCCGCGGCCACCGCCAGCGCCGTGTCGGGAGGCGCCCCCAGCGCGGTGAGCTTGGCAGCGATCAACTGACGGTACTCGAGCCGCTCGTCCATCGCCTTCCACGCTGCCTGGTACGCATCACGCGCGGCATCGGGCTTGCCCTGGGCCGACAGCACATCGCCGCGACGGTCGGCGACGAGCGCCTCGAACGCCGGCGACTTGGCCTTGTCGAGTTCGGCCAGCGCGGCATCGAACTGCTTGGCCTGCAGCAGCAGGCCGGCCAGGCGCAGCCGGGCGATCACCTGGTAGGCCTCTTCCTTGGCGCTGTCGGCGGCCCAGCGCAGGCTGTCGGTGGCGGCGTCGATCTGCCCCTTGTCGAACTGCGCATGCGCGGCCAACAACGCGCCTTGCTCGGCAAAGGCGGTGCCGCCGTAACGTTCCTTCAGGTCGGCAAAGATCTGGCCCGCGCGCTGTGCGTCGCCGGCTTGCGCGGCCACCTCGAGCTGCTCGAACATGGCGCCGGCCTTGGCCGCGCGGTCGCGCTGCCACCATTGCCAGCCGTTGAACGCCGCGTAGGCGGCCAGCGCCGCGATGAGCAGCCAGGTGATGAGGTTGCCGTACTGCTTCCAGAACGCCTTCAGCGCATCGAGTTGTTCCTGCTCCTGCAGGTCAAGGGGAGTGGCCATCGTCAGCGTTGCGTCGGGAAAGTTGAGAAGACCGCGCCGGCGCGGTCAAAGTTTCGAATTATGCGTTGCGCAGTTGTTGTGCCCACTCGTCGACCTGGTCGATGCGCCGCGTCACCTGCGGCGGCCGCCGCATCGCGCAGGGCCTTGATCGCCACCTCGCCGCGGCCCAGTTCATCGGCGCCGAAGATCAACGCGTGCCGCGCGCCGCTGGCATCGGCCTTCTTGAACTGCGACTTCATGCTGCCCGGGCCGTCCTTGCCGGCGGCATGCATCAGCACCGCCAGCCCGCGCTCGCGCAACTGCTCCGCCAGTGCGGTCGCCTGCGGCAGCGCCGATGCATCGGGCACCACCGCGTAGACATCACATTCTCGACGCGGTATCTCGACCGCGCCTTGCTGCATCAAATCGAGCACCCGCTCGATGCCCAGACCCCACCCCACCGCCGGCGCCGGCTTGCCGCCGATCATCTCGATGAGGCCGTCGTAGCGGCCCCCGCCGCACAGCGTGCCCTGCGCACCCAGCCGATCGGTGACCCACTCGAACACCGTCAGGTTGTAGTAGTCCATGCCGCGCACCAGGCGCGGGTTGATGCGGTACGGCTGACCCGCCGCGTCGAGCACGGCGCGCAACGCGTCGAAGTGTTTCAGTGAGGCCTCGCCGAGAAAGTCGATCAGCTTCGGTGCCGCCTCGATCAGCGGCTGCAGGGCCGCGTTCTTGCTGTCGAGGATGCGCAGCGGGTTGCTGTGCAGCCGCCTCGACGCATCGGCATCGAGCAGCTCGGCATGCGACTGCAGGTGCGCGACCAGCGCCGTGCGGTGGGCGCGGCGTTCATCGGATTGGCCGAGGCTGTTGATTTCGAGTCGCACATCGGCCAGCCCGAGGTCGCGCCACAGCGATCGCGCCATCAGGATCGTCTCGGCATCGACATCGGGTCCGGCAAAACCGAGCGCTTCGACGCCGACCTGGTGGAACTGTCGGTAGCGGCCGCGTTGCGGTCGCTCGTGCCTGAACATCGGCCCGATGTAGAACAGCCGCTTGCCGCCGTCGTACAGCAGCGAATGTTCGATGGCCGCGCGCACCACGCCGGCGGTGGCCTCGGGCCGCAAGCTCAGCGCATCGCCATTCAGGCTGTCGGTGAACGAGTACATCTCCTTCTCGACAATGTCGGTGACTTCGCCCAGGCCGCGCACGAACAGCGAGGTCGGCTCGACGATCGGCGTGCGCACGTTCAGGTAGCCGTAGCGGTGCATCAGTTCGCGCACGACGTGCTCGAACCATTCCCAGCGCGCCGAATCCGGCGGCAGGATGTCGTTCATGCCCTTGACGGCCTGGATCGAAGAAGACATGGAATGCAACAGCAGGTGTGGCGCCGACGGCAGTCGGCCGAAGCAGCGGTGATGGCCGCGAGCCGACCGGCCCGCGCTCAGGCAACGGTCAATGCGCCGCGGTGACGGCGCCGAAGCGGCGCTCGATGTAGTTCTCGACGATGGCGTGGAACTCGGCAGCGATGCCCTCCCCGCGCAAGGTCATCGCCTTGTGGCCGTCGATGAACACCGGCGCCGCCGGTGCTTCGCCGGTGCCCGGCAGGCTGATGCCGATGTCGGCGTGCTTGCTTTCGCCAGGGCCGTTGACGATGCAGCCCATCACGGCCACCTTCATGTTCTCGACGCCGGGATAGCGCGACTTCCACACCGGCATCATCGCGCGCAGGTGGTCGTCGATCTGCTTGGCCAGCACCTGGAAGGTTTCGCTGGTGGTGCGGCCACACCCCGGGCAGGCGGTGACGCTGGGGTTGAAATTGCGCAGGCCGAGGGCTTGCAGGATCTCCAGCGCGATGACCACTTCCTGCGTGCGCGCCTCGCCGGGCTGCGGTGTCAGCGACACGCGGATGGTGTCGCCGATGCCCTCTTGCAGCAGCACCGACAGCGCGGCGGCCGACGCCACCGTGCCTTTGGTGCCCATGCCGGCTTCGGTCAGGCCGAGGTGCAGCGCGTAGTCGCAGCGCTGGTGCAATGCGCGGTAGACCGCGATCAGGTCCTGCACACCGCTGACCTTGCAACTGATGATGACGTTGTCGGGGTTCATGCCCATCGCACGG
This sequence comes from uncultured beta proteobacterium, assembly GCA_963756415.1. Lineage (GTDB taxonomy): Bacteria > Pseudomonadota > Gammaproteobacteria > Burkholderiales > Burkholderiaceae_C > Rubrivivax. Next base: position 1,170,659 of record CAVWNT010000009.1, on the reverse strand, counting down.
GCCGCTTCGGCCGATTGCAGCGCCGAGCGCACCAGCGCCTCGTACATCACCGGCTTGGCATCCCACGGCACCGCGCGCGCGGCGTTCTCGTCCATCATCTGCGCCAGCAGTTCCTGGTCGAGGCTGCCCCAGTTGACGCCGATGCGCACCACCTTGTCGTGGCGCATCGCCACTTCGATCATCTGCGCGAACTGGCGGTCGTGCTTGTCGCCCTTGCCGACATTGCCGGGGTTGATGCGGTACTTCGACAACGCCTGTGCGCAGTCCGGAAAGTCGCTGAGCAGGCGGTGCCCGTTGTAGTGGAAATCGCCGATCAGCGGCACCACGATGCCCATGCGGTCGAGCTGCTCGCGAATGTGCGGCACCGCGGCCGCCGCTTCGGGCGTGTTGACCGTGATGCGCACCATCTCGGAACCGGCCTGCGCCAGCTCCTTGACCTGGATGGCGGTGCCGATGGCGTCGACGGTGTCGGTGTTGGTCATCGATTGCACCCGCACCGGCGCGTCGCCGCCCACCGTCACCACATGCTCGCCCCAACGCACGCGCGCCTGGCGGCTGCGCCGCGGGCCGATCACCGTGCTTTCGATGGGAGGTGCGGAAGATGACAGCTCGGCTTCGCTCATGGTCGTCGCCCCCTCACTTCAGTTCGAGCCGCGCCACGTTGTCGCGCGTGAACGGCGTCAGATCAACAGCTTGCGAACGAAAGATCAGCTCGGTGCCCTGGGCGTTGCCGATCTTGATTCTGAACGGCAGCGCCCCGTCGAGGCCCACGCTTTCGCCGGCCTGCACGGTGCGCGAGACCAGTGTCTGCGTGCGCGCATCGACCACTTCCACCCAGCTGGCTTCGGACACACGCAGCACGGCGACCCCGGCCGGGCCATCGGCCGGCGTGGTCGATTCGGTGGCCGGGGGCACGCTGTGCATGACCACCACCGTCGGCTCGTCCGCCGCGGCGGGCACGCTGGCCGCCGGCTCGACGGCAGTGGCCGCATCCGCAGCCGGCTGAACGGCAAGCGGCGTCTCCACCCCGACCGGCGACGAAGTCGGCACCACCGCCACGCCCGCCGGCGCTGGCAGCGCGCCTTGTTCGAGGGGCTCCGAACCGGGCAGCATCGATTGCCACCAGCTGGCCGGCACCAGGTACACCAGCGCAGCCGCCAGCAGCACCAGCACCGCCGCCCACAACAACGGCCGCCTTCCCACCGCGCCGTCGGCCGCGTCGGAGCGCCCCGAGCGCTCGCGCAGCGGCGTGTTCAGGCCGCCCTTGGCAGCCGACAGGCCGGTGGCGCCGCCCTGTGGAAGACGCTTCAGCACCGGTGCCGGGTCGATCTTCAATGCCCGGCACACCGTCAGCGCCAGCGCGCGCGTGAAGGTCGCGTCGAGCAGCTCCTCGTAGCGGTCGTTCTCCAGCGCATCGAGCTTGTTGACCGTGATCTTGATGGTGGCAGCGAGCGCGGCGATGTGCAGCCCCTGACGCTCGCGCGCCCGGCGCAGCATGGCGCCTGCGCTGCTGTCGTCGACCGCGTTGACCTCGGGCTCACTCATTGAATCGCCCCTGGTCGTACGCCAGTGCTTCAGGAGACTGCGGGTAGCGATCCTTCAGGCGATTGCCCATCGCGCGCACCTGGTCCTGGTTGTCGAGCTTGCGTTCGATGCGTGCCGACAGCCACAAGGTCTGTGCATTCGACTGTGCCGGCACCTTGTTCACGCGGTCGATGTAGAAACGTGCCTTGTCGTAGTCGCCGAGCTTGTACTGCACTTCCGCCAGGCTGACGGCAGTGGCGGCACTCGAAGGATCGAGCTGGTACGAACGCAGCAGCGATTGGCGCGCTTCGAGCAAACGGTTGTCGCGGGCCTGGCACAGGCCCATCGCGCGCAGGGTCTGCGCACTGTCGCGGTAGTTGGGCTGATCCAGCGCACGCAGGAACTGTTGCTCGGCTGCTGCGTAGCGCTGATCCTGGCACAGCACCCAGCCGTAGTTCTGCATCGTCGCGGCGTCGCGCGGGTTGATCCGCAACGAACGCTCGAAGCTGTCGTCCGACAGCGCCTGGTTGCCCAGCGAGGCATAGATCAGCCCGCGCAGGTTGTAGGCCTGCGCGTTGTCGGGCTTGATCTTGATCGCCGAGTCGATCTCGGACAGCGCGGTTTCGGACTGCCCGCGCGCAAAGTACAGGTTCGCCAGCTCCAGGCGCACCGCCGAACGGCGATCGATCGAGGCGGCATCGGTCGGCGGCGGCGAGGGCCGGTTGTCGGGCTTGCCTTCGGTCTCGATGACGGTGCTGGTGCACGCTGCCGACAGCGCCAGCAACGCCGCAAGCACCGACTCCGGCCACCAGGCGCTGCAGTTTCATGCGTTCGCCCGGCGCGCTTGCATCGACGGCGCCGGCGCACCGGCCACCGGCGGGCGCGTCATGCGGCGCAGCACGTCGGTGCGGTCGCGCACCTCGCCGGCCAGCTGGCCGCAGGCGGCGGCGATGTCGTCGCCGCGTGTCTTGCGCACCGTGGTGACGATGCCGCCGTCCTGCAGGATCTTGGCGAAAGCCGCCACGCGCTCGGCGCTCGAACGCACCAGCCCGGACGCGGGGAACGGGTTGAACGGAATCAGGTTGAACTTCACCGGCAGCGCACCACCATCGACACCTGAGCGGGCGACCAGCCGCAGCAGTTCGTGCGCCTGCTCGGGATGATCGTTGACGCCGTCGAGCATGCAGTATTCGAGCGTGATGAAGTCGCGCGGCGCGGCCTGCAGATAGTGCGCGCAGGCGGCCAGCAATTCGTGCAGCGGGTACTTGCGGTTCAGCGGCACGAGCGTGTCGCGCAATGCATCGGTGGGCGCATGCAGCGACACCGCCAACGCCACCGGGCAATCGGCGCGCAGCCGCTCGATCATCGGCACCACGCCCGAGGTGGACACGGTGACCCGTCGGCGCGACAGACCGTAGCCGTGATCGTCGAGCATGGTGCGCAGCGCCGGCAACAGCGCCGCATAGTTCTGCAGCGGCTCGCCCATGCCCATCATGACGACGTTGCCGATGACACGCTGGCCTTCACCCAGCGCCAGGCGACGGCGCAGACGGTGTTCGGCGAACCACAGTTGCCCGATGATCTCGGCCGTGCTCAGGTTGCGGCTGAAGCCTTGATGCCCGGTCGAACAGAAACGGCACCCCACCGCACAGCCGGCCTGCGAGGACACGCACAGCGTGGCCCGGTCGCCCTCCGGGATGAACACGGTTTCGATCGCATCACCGCCGCCGACATCGAACAACCACTTGATGGTGCCGTCGGCGGAGACCGTCTCGCTGGCCATCGACGGCGCAAGCACCGTGGCGCAGCCGGCCAGCTTGTCGCGCAGCGCACCCGACAGATCGGACATGCGCGCGAAATCCGCTTCGCCGCGCCGGTGGATCCAGCGAAACAGCTGCACGGCGCGAAAGCGCTTTTCCCCCAGGCTGTCGCAATAGGCCGTCAGCCCGTCGAGGTCGAAGTCGAGAAGATTGGCCACGGTCATGGACATCGGGCCTGCCGGTTCGCGGCCGTTCAGCGGCCGTGAATGTTGATGCCCGGGAAGAAGAAGGCGATCTCCGCAGCGGCGGTCTCGGCCGCATCGGAGCCATGCACCGCGTTGGCGTCGATGCTGTCGGCGAAATCGGCACGGATGCTGCCTTTGTCGGCCTTCTTCGGATCGGTGGCACCCATCAGGTCGCGGTTGCGGCTGACGGCGTTCTCGCCCTGCAGCACCTGAACCATCACCGGTCCGGACATCATGAAGCTGACCAGGTCACCGAAGAACGGGCGCTCCTTGTGCACAGCGTAGAAGGCTTCGGCCTGGGCACGCGACAGCTGCGTCATGCGCGCAGCCACCACCTTGAGCCCCGCGCCTTCGAAACGCGCATAGATCTGTCCGATCACATTCTTCGCCACCGCATCGGGCTTGATGATCGACAAGGTTCGTTCGACAGCCATGAAAACTCCTGATTCCGACACTTGGCAAAGCCTCGCATTCTAGCCTGCGGGTTTGCCGCCTCGAGGACCCGGCCCGGGCCGGTGCCGTGTGCCTGGCACCGCCGCGGGCGCACGGCGCGCGCAGCGACTGTTCAGCGCGACCGGCCGCCGCGGTTGCCGTTGCCCGAGCCCGTCCCACCGCCACCGCCACCACGACCGCCGCGCCGCGACGGGCCCTTGCCCGCCCCCGGTGCGCCGCCGCCGCCACCGCTGCCACCACCACCGCCCGGGCCACGGCCGCGGCCGCCGGACTTGCGCGTGAAGGCGTCGGCACCGATGTACCCGACTGCCGTCTGCAACGGATCGGGCTGCCGCTGCGTGCCACCCTTCTTCGCAGGCGCCGCGCCACGGTGCGCGCGGCCCGCTTGGGTGCGGGCGCCGCCCTTGGGGTTCTGCACGAAGCGTTTGTCGTAGGTCTGCTGCAGCGGATTGGGAATCGGCGCGTTGTCGTCGTCGTAGTCGACCCGCGGGCCGCGTGCCTGCTGCATCGCACGCTTGTCGTAGGTCTGCTGCAGCGGATTCGGAATCGGCCCGTCGTCGCCAATTTCGGCACGCTGCGCGCGCGCTTGCTGGAAGGCACGCTTGTCGTAGGTCTGCTGCAACGGGTTGGGGATCTCGCCGCCCTCGCCCCGCTCACGCGGCACTCGCAGCGCGCGGTTTCCCGGTTCGGGCATTTCCGCGCGCTCGACGACGTCGTCGCGGCTGGCCGCTTCCAGCGCCACCGGTGCCTCGCCGTCGGGTCGACGCTCGGCGCGGCCCTTGCGCGAGCGGCGTCGCCGCCGCTCCGAAGCGCCGGCGGTTGGCGGCGCTTCACCTTCCTGCGCGACGGCTGCCGGTGGTGCGGCGCGCTGCGGTCTGGCCAGCCGACGCAATGTCCACACATCGACCTCTTCGAGATCGACCCAGACGCCACGGCGCAGTCCGCGCGGCAGCACGACCGGGCCGTAACGGATGCGGATCAGGCGGCTCACCGCATGCCCCACGGCCTCGAAGAGGCGTCGCACCTCGCGGTTGCGCCCCTCGGTGATGACCACCCGATACCAGCGGTTGGCACCTTCGCCGCCGCCGTCTTCGACGCTCTTGAAGGCGGCCGTCTGCCCGTCGAGCGTGACGCCTTCGAGCAGGCGCGCAACAGCGGTGGCGTCGAGTGCGCCGAGCACACGCACCGCGTACTCACGTTCGACACCGAAGCGCGGGTGCATCAGCTGGTTGGCCAGTTCCCCCGAATTGGTGAACAACAACAGGCCTTCGGTGTTGATGTCGAGCCGGCCCACCGATTGCCACTTGCCCTGGCCGAGCCGCGGCAGGCGTCGAAACACCGTCGGCCGATGCTGCGGATCATCGTGTGTCACGACTTCACCGACCGGCTTGTGATAGGCCAGCACCCGCGGCGGCGGCGGCGCGATGCGCGCCTTGATCGCCTTGCCATCGATCTGCAGCCGGTCACCGAACGAGATGCGTTGGCCGACATGTGCCGGCTCGCCGTTGACGGTGATGCGGCCTTCCTGGATCAGTTGCTCCATGTCGCGGCGCGAACCGATTCCGGACTGTGCCAGCACCTTGTGCAGCTTCGGCGCGTCCGGCTCCGGCGCCAGCACGCGCTTGTGCCCTTCGGGGTCGGCCTGCTGCGCGCACGTCGTCGCCCGCGTCGACCGGCTCGACATCGAATTCGCCCGACAGCACGTTCGCGAACAGCTCGCCGACGTGGGCCGTGGCGTGCGCGTCCAGCTGCGCGGCTGCCGGCAGGTTCCTTGCGCCCGATGCCGCACCGGGCTCGCCCTCGTCACGGCGCGGGCCTTCCGATCCGCGACGTCCGCGGCGCCGGTTCCGGCCACGTCGAGGCGCCTGTGAAGCGCCGTCATCGGCGTTGGTCGCGTTGTCGGTACCCGACGTGAAGCGCAGGCGATTCGCCGCTCGGCTCGTCGTTCGACGCACTGCGCGCGCCCTCGACGGAACGCGCCTCGACTGCCGCGGGCGCGGTGTCGGCTCCGCTGGGCGGCGCGGCCGCCTCCGCCGCGTTCGCCTCGGCGCCCGCGACGCCGTCGCCAGCGTCCTTGCGCGGCGCGCGACGCCGTCTGGTGGCCGGCTTCGTCGGCGCACCGTCAGCAGTGGAGCCTTCATCGAGCGGCCGCGCCGGCTCGGTCACGGTCGATGGGTCGTTGTGGTCGTCGTTCATTCTTGTCCGGTGAGTGTGGCGTCGGGCTTGTCGGCAGGCTCCAGCGGAATCGGCAGCGCGGCAGCGACAACCTCGGCTTCGAGCAACGAGGCCTGCAGGCCATGGCCATCGCCGACGTCCAGCGTGGGCAACTGCTGCAGGCTGCTCAGGCCGAGATCGTCGAGAAAATGCCGCGTGGTGGCGTACAACGCGGGGCGGCCGGGGGTCTCGCGATAGCCGATGACCTCGATCCAGTCGCGGTCCTCGAGACTCTTGACGATCTGCGAGGTGACGCCCACGCCGCGGATGTCTTCGATGTCGCCGCGTGTCACCGGCTGGCGGTAGGCCACGATGGCCAGCGTTTCCATCGCAGCACGCGAGTAGCGCGGTGGCTTCTCGGGGTTGAGCCGGTCGAGAAACGGGCGCATCTCGGGGCGGCTCTGCAGTCGCCAGCCGGTGGCCAGCGGTACCAGTTCGCATCCGCGCCCCTGCCAATCCTGGGCGACGCCGTCCAACAGCGCACGCACGCCCTCGTCATCGATCTGGTTATCGAACAGCAGCAGCATCTCGCGCATCGACAGCGGCGTGTGCGCACAGATCAACGCCGTTTCGAGCACGCGCTGTGCGTCGTCAGGGTTCATGGACAGTCATTTGCGGAGCGCCGTCGGGGCACGGCAGCAAGGTTCTTGGCAACAGTCTCGTTTGAGCGTCCGGCGACAATTTCGCTGCGCGGGGCGTGCGGCTGGCATTCACATCGAAAGGCCGTTGCCACCAAGAGCAGCAAGGCATTCGGGATCTGGCCGGGAGGCGAGCGGGCCGGCACGGCGGGAGGCCGTGCACCGCGCGGAATCCGGCGACAGCGTCTATTCTACCGTCGAAGCGACCACCGTCCGTCAAGCGCCGCCCACACCGGGTGTCAGGGCCCCGCGACAAACTGCCAGGCAGCGGCGAAGTCGGGCGGCGGCGGGCAGTCGAAGGCCATCGCTGCTGCGCTGATCGGATGTCGCAGGCCGAGCCGCGTGGCATGCAGCGCCTGCCGCTGCATGCCCAGTGCCGGCGCGCCGCCATAGGTCGGATCAGCGAGCAGCGGGTGCCCGCTCCAGGCCAGATGCACACGGATCTGGTGCGTGCGGCCGCTGTGAAGCTTGCAGCGCAGGGCGCTGTAGCCGTCGCGACTGTGCGCGCGTTGCACATCGGTTCGCGCCGGCCGGCCCGAAGCGACGACCGCCATGCGCACGCGGGATGCCGGGTCGCGGCCGATGGGCGCGTCCAGGGTGCGCTCGGCGGGAACGAAGTTGCCGTGTGCCACCGCCAGGTAGTGCCGATGCACCTCACGTGCGGCGATCGCCCTTGTCAGCGCGGTCACGCTGGCCAACGTCTTGCCCACCACCATGACACCCGACGTGTCCTTGTCCAGGCGGTGCACGATGCCGGCACGCGGCAGCGCGTGCGCCGGTTCATGGTGCGCCAGCAGTCCATTCAACAAGGTGCCCGACCAGTTGCCCGGTGCCGGATGCACGACCAGCCCGGCCGGCTTGTCGAGCACCAGCAGGTGTGCATCTTCGTAAAGGATCTGCAGCGTCATCGGCTGCGCGGTGAAGGCCAGGCTCTCGTCGGTGGGCACCAGTTCCAGACGCACGCGCTGGCCGATGCGCAACTTGCGCGCGGGCAGGTCCAGCGGCTGGCCATCGAGCTGCACATGCCCGCGCTGGATCAACGATTGCAGATGGCTGCGCGAGAACTCGGGAGCCAGCGTGACCAGGAAGCGGTCGACCCGCTGGCCGTGGGCGTTCGCTGCCGACGATGCGCCTCACGCACCTCGGGCTCGTCGTCGCCGACTTCGGCAGCGTCGGACGGCATGGTCGAACGGGGCGTCAAGGTCTGAACTTTATAATCGGGGCCGTCGCCACAGCAGGCGATGCCTCCATCGGTTTGCCCGCAACGCATGAACCTTGAAATTGCCAGGCACGGTGCCCGCCGCTGGGTGCTGCCGTTGTGCCTGTGTGCGCTGGCGCTCGCTGGCTGCGCTTCGACAGAACCCGCATCGAGCCCGAATGCCACTGGCGAAACATTGTATGCAGACGCCCGGGACGACCTGAACAGCGGCAACTACGAAAAGGCGATCAAGACCCTCGAACGTGTCGAGGGCCGCGCCGCGGGCTCGCTGCTCGCCCAGCAGGCGCAGCTCGAACTGGCCTATGCCTACTGGCGCAGCGGCGACCGGGTGCAGGCCAAGGCGGCGGTCGAGCGGTTCATCAAGCTCAACCCGTCGAGCCCGGCGCTCGACTACGCCTTCTATCTGCGCGGCGTGATCAGCTTCAACGACGACATCGGCGTGCTCGGCAGCATGGCCGGACAGGACCTGGCCGAGCGCGACCAGCGCGCCTCACGCGACGCCCACCAGGCCTTCAAGCAGCTGGTCGAACAGTTCCCGGATTCCAAGTACGCGGCCGATGCGCGCCAGCGCATGGACTACATCGTCAATTCGCTGGCCGAATACGAGCTGTACGTGGCGCGCTACTACTTCCGGCGCGGCGCCTACCTGGCTGCCGCCAACCGGGCCCAGCAGGCGATCAGCGACTTCCAGACCTCACCGTCCACCGAGGAAGCGCTGTACATCCTGGTGCAGAGCTACGACCGGCTGCAGCTGCCCACGCTGCGCGACGACGCCAATCGCGTGTTCGTGAAGAACTTCCCGAACAGCGCCCTGCCCAAGACCGGCCTGCGCGGCGCGCCGAAGGCCTGGTGGCACTTCTGGAGCTGACACCCGGTCATCGATGATCGGCGGCGAGAGCGGCCAGCCAACCCGCCGCGGCGTCCCAGTCGTCCAGCTCCGCCATCGGCGGCAGCGCGCCGCGCAGCCGCGCACCATAGGGCATCTGCCGCAGGCGCGGATCGCACACCACCAGCAATCCGCGATCGGTTTCGCTGCGGATCAGGCGCCCGGCTCCCTGCTTCAGCGACACGGCCGCCTCGGCGACAAAATAGTCGTTGAAGGCATTGCCACCTTCGGCTTCGATGCGCTTGACACGGGCCTGCACCAACGGATCGTGCGGCGGCGGGAACGGCAGCTTGTCGATGAGCACACACTGCAAGGCATCGCCCGGCACGTCGATGCCCTCCCAGAAGCTCTGCGAGCCGAGCAACACGCAGTCGCGGCCGCTGCCGAAGCGCTGCAGCAAGGCGCGCCGGGGCTGGCTGCCCTGCACCAGCACCGCCATCGGCAGGCCCCAGGCATCGAGCTGCCGCCGCAGGGCCTCGGCGATCAGCGGCAGCACGCGCAACGTCGTGGTCAGCACGAAGGTGCGTCCGCCCAGAGCACGCGCGCAGCGTGCGGCGAGTTCGCCCACCGCTGTCGGATGGGTGGCGTCATTGGGCCGCGGAAACGGTCTCGCCACCCACATGCGGGCGTTCGCCGGATAGTCGAACGGGCTGCCGAGCCGCAACACGGTGGCGTCTTCCAATGCGGTGGCGCCGGTGAACCAGCTCAGTCGCTCGTCGTCGCCCAGCGTCGCCGAGGTGAAGATCCAGGCCTTCGCCGCCGAGCGGCGCTGCTCGCTCAACATGTCGCGGATGTCCAGCGGCGATTCGACCAGCCGGGCTTGTTGCGCGCTCAATTCGATCCAGCGCACGCGCGAGGATTCGGCCGGGCTGGCCGAAGCCTTGCACCAGCGCCGCCAGCGCTTCGGCGCGCTGCGCCAGCCGGTCGAATTCGGGGCTGATCTCGTGCACCTGTTGCGCCGCCTCGCCGCAGGCGGCGACGGCCGTTTGCAGCGCGTGCAACGTGTCGTCCCAGCCGGGCCGCTCGGCACGGTCCTGCCAGCGCAGCTTGACGGCACCACGCGCTTCGAGCAGCGGCCCGGCACAGGCCAGGCGCAGCTGCCGGGCGGCCAGTTCCAGCGCGCCGGCCAGCTCTGCCCAGGGACGCAGGCCGCGCGCTGCCTTCAGCCCGGTTGCGAGCAGGTCGCGGCTGAAATCGATCAGCTGCGCGCTGGACAGCGTGGTGCCCAGAAACTGCACCCCGGCATCGACCAGCTGATGCGCTTCGTCGAAGACGACGGCATCGACGGTGGGCAGCAGCTCGGCCACGCCACTTTCGCGCAGCGCCATGTCGGCGAAGAACAGGTGGTGGTTGACCACCACCAGGTCGGCCGCCAGGGCTTCGCGCCGCGAGCGCACCAGGTGGCACGACTTGAACTGCGGACACTCGCCCCCGAGGCAGTTCTCGCGCGTCGATGTCACCAGCGGAATCACCGGCGAACGGTCGTCGAGGCCTTCGATCTCGGCCAGGTCGCCGCTGCGCGTGCTCGGCGCCCAGGCCTCGACCCTGGCCAGTGCGCGCAGCGCCCAGCGATCGCTCAGCGTGTCGGCTTCGCGTGCCAGCGGCAGCCGGTGCAGGCACAGGTAGCTCGAGCGGCCCTTCAGCAAGGCCAGTGTCACCGGCAGGCCGAGCGCTTCGCACAGCCAGGGCAGATCGCGCAGGAAGAGCTGGTCCTGCAGGCTCTTGGTGGCGGTGCTGACGAGGGCGCGGCGGCCCGACAACAACAGCGGCACCAGATAGGCGAAGGTCTTGCCCACGCCGGTACCGGCTTCGGCGACCAGCGCCGCGCGCTCCTCGATGGCCACCGCCACCTGTGCAGCCAGGCGCAGTTGCACCTCGCGATGGGTCAGGTTGGCGTCCTTGCGCGCCAGCGCACCGTCGCTGGCGAAAGCCATCGCCACGCGATCGCGAAGGCCGGCAGGGTCGGCAATGTGCGCGGATGCCGGATCGGCGCGCCCGGCCGGGATCACGGCGCTCAAGCCGGCGTCGGCGGATCGAGCGCGACCTCGAGCCGCGAAATCTGATCGCGCAACAACAAGCGTCGCTTCTTCAGCCGCCGCACCGCCAGATCGTCCAGCGGCGCGGACAACACCACGCGGTCGATCATCTCGTCCAGGTCGGCGTGTTCGATGCGCAGTTCGATCAGATGGCGCTGTGGAGAGTGAAGGTTGTCATCCATTTCGGGGTCTGCACCGGGGCCCGGCGAGTTTATATTCCTCGGCATGGCTGTTGTCGCGCAAGCGTTTCGAATCACCGCCTCCACCGGGCTGCACCGCGGCGACCGCGCCTACCAGCAAGACCAGGTGGCAGTTGTTGCGCACGGCCGCGTGCCGGGCTGCGCGATGGGCATCGTCGCCGATGGCATGGGCGGCAAGAGCGGCGGGCGCAAGGCGGCCGATCAGGTGATGATGACCGCACGCCAGATCTTCGACCGCTACGTGCCGTCGACCGACGATTCCGCGGCGCTGCTGCATCAGGTGCTGATGGAAGCGCACCTGATGATCAAGCTCACGGCCATCACCTCCGAGGAAGAGCCGCACAGCACGCTGGCGGCGTTCATCGTCAACCCGGACATGAGCTGCGATATCGCGCATGCCGGTGATTCACGCGTCTACCATTTCCGCGCCGCCGAACTGGTGCAACGCACCATCGATCATTCGTTCGTGCAGAGGCTCATCGACGAGGGCCGCCTGACCGAAGACGAGGCGCTGACCCATCCGCAATCGAACCTGCTCACCGGCTGCCTGGGCACCCACCAGGATCCGCCGACGGCGCTGACGCACATCGAGCGGCTCGAATTCGGCGATTCGCTGCTGGCCTGCAGCGATGGCCTGTGGCACTACTTCACGGCCAGGGAAATCGGCGCCATCGTGCACGCGCTGCCGCCGCGTGACGCCAGCGAGATGCTGATCAACAAGGCGCGCCAGCGCGCCCGCGGTGGCGGCGACAACCTGAGCCTGGCGCTGCTGCGCGTCGATCCGCTGCCGTAGCCGTCCGCGCGCGCTGCCCGGCGTGCGCAGCAAAGATCCCGTTCACTTCGTCGGCGCGCTGCCGGCATCCGGCAGTGGCGACGCCACCTTGCCCGCTGCCGCGCGCTCGCGGTTGCGCCTTTCGATGCGCTCACGACGTTCCTCGGCGGCGGCAAGCCGTTCTTCCCGTTCGCGGGCGCGCGCTGCGGCAGCCTCCGCGGCTTGCTCGGCGTCACTGACCTTGGCAGCCGCGCGCGCCTCGCGTTCTGCGAGCCGGCGCGCGCTCGCCTGACGCGCTGCAGCGGCAGCGGCAGCAGACGAAGCGGCCGGCGCAGGCGCTGTCGTCGGGGGACTCGACCGCGCTGGGCGCTGTGGCGCGGCCAACGCCTTCGGTCTGCGGCTCGGGCGGCGCGCTGGCGGCCGAGCCGGCGCGCGCTTGTGCCTCGGCCTGGGCCGCCTTGTCCATCAGCCGTTGCCGATTGGCTGCGGCCTTGGCCGCGCGCTCCGCATCGTCGAGTTCGATCTCACGCTCGCGCACCTGCGCCAATGCCGCGCCGCGCCGCGCCTGTGCCGCGTCGACGCACGAGGTGACGATGAAGCGCTGTTCGCACTCCTGCCGGTCGCGCTTGAACTCGGCCTCGATCGTTGCGCGCTGTTGGCGCCAGCTCCTCGCGCACGGTGCGCTCGTCGCCGCCGTGCACCGCACTGCTCAGCGCCAGGCCCACGCCATCCAGATCCCCCGCCGGCAGCACGATGCCGCGCGCATCAGGTCAACCGGGTGTCGACCGTGCGCCGGGTCTGCGCCAGGTAGCGCGGCGACTGCATCTCCATCAGCCGCGACACCGTGCGCGGGAACTCGTTCGCCATCGGCCCCTCGGTGTAGAGCTTGTCGGCGCTGACCTCGGCCGACATGATCAGCTTGACATTGCGGTCGTACAGCACGTCCACCAGCCAGGTGAAGCGCCGCGCCTCGCTGGCCAGCCGTGGCGACATGGCCGGCACGTCGGACAGCAGCACGGTGTGGAACTGCGTGGCCAGTTCAAGGTAGTCGTTCTGCGAGCGCGGTCCGCCGCACAGACGTGCGAACTCGAACCACACGACACCGCCGGCGCGGCGCCGGGCACGCAGCTCGCGCTGCTCGATGCGCAGCACCGGGTCTTCGTCGGCCGCCTCGGCGATGCGTTCGAAATCGGCGAGCATCTGCGCATCGGCCTCGGCACCCAGCGGCGTGTGGTACAGCGTCATCTGCGTCAGCGTCCTGTGCCGGTAGTCGACGCCGGCATCGACGCTCAGCACCTGCAGCCTGTGCTTCAGCAACTCGATGGCCGGCAGGATGCGCTCGCGATGAAGACCGTTCGGGTACAGCGCATCGGGATGGAAGTTCGAGGTGGTGACGATGCTGACCCGGTTGTCGAACAGCACCGCCAACAGCCGGTACAGGATCATCGCGTCGGTGACGTCGGAAATGTGGAACTCGTCGAAGCAGATCAGTCTGAAGCGCCGAGCCATGCGCTTGCCCAGCTCGTCGAGCGGATCGGCGGTGCCGCGCAGCTCCTGCAGTTCGCGGTGCACCTCGCGCATGAACTCGTGGAAGTGCAGCCGGGTCTTGCGCTTCAGCGGCACCGAGCGGAAGAAACAATCCATCAGGAAGCTCTTGCCACGCCCGACGCCGCCGTGCATGTACACGCCGCGCGGGATCGGCGGGCGCACCAGCAGGCGCGAGATGGCATTGCCGCGCCGCTGCAGGTAGTCCAGCCATTCGTTCTCGCAGCGCTCCAGCGCATCGACCGCCGCCAGCTGCGCCGCATCGGCGCTGTAGCCGCGCTCTTTCAGCGCTTGTCGATACAGCTCGCGAACCGCCACCGGTCGCGCTCTAGAAGTTCAGCGTGCGCTTGTCCACGGCCAGAGCCGCTTCCTTGGTCGCTTCGCTCAGCGTCGGGTGCGCATGGCAGATGCGGGCAATGTCCTCGGCACTGGCCTTGAACGCCATCGCCATCACCGCTTCGGCGATCAGCTCGCTGGCCATCGGGCCGACGATGTGCACGCCCAGCACCTCGTCGCTGTCGGCATCGGCGAGGATCTTCACCATGCCGGTGGTGTCGCCCATTGCGCGCGCGCGGCCATTGGCCATGAACGGGAAGCTGCCGGCACGGTAGGGGCGCTGGGCCGCCTTCAACTGCTGTTCGGTCTGGCCGACCCAGGCAATCTCGGGGTGCGTGTAGATCACCCAGGGCACGGTATTGAAGTCGACATGGCCGTGCTGGCCGGCGATGCGCTCGGCCACCGCAACGCCCTCCTCTTCGGCCTTGTGCGCCAGCATCGGCCCGCGCACCACATCGCCCACCGCCCAGACATCGGGCAGGTTGGTGCGGCAGTCGTCGTCGACCGCGATGAAGCCCCGCTCATCGAGCTTCAGCCCCACCGCTTCGGCGTTGAGGCCGGCGGTATTGGGCACGCGCCCGATCGACACGATCAGCTTGTCGCACACCAGCGTGTGCTGCGCGCCGGCCGCGTCGGCATAAGGCACGCTGACACCCTTCTTGCTGGCCTTCACGTCGCCGATCTTCACGCCGAGCTCGATCTGCAGGCCCTGTTTTATGAACGCCTTGTGCGCCTCCTTGGCGATCTGTTCATCGGCCGCGCCGAGGAACGCCGGCAGCGCTTCGAGAACGGTCACTTGGGCGCCCAGGCGCCGCCACACCGAACCCATTTCGAGGCCGATGACACCGGCACCGATGACGCCCAGCGTCTTCGGCACGTCGCCGATGCGCAGCGCCCCGTCGTTCGACAGGATCAGCCGTTCGTCGAATTCCGCCCCGGCAAGGCGCGGGCGCTGGAACCGGTGGCGACGATGATGTGCCGGCCGAGCAGGGTCTGCGGCTTGTCGCCGGCCACATCCACCCGATAGCCATCGGCATCGGCGGCGGCGAAGCTGCCGCGGCCGTGGAAGAAACTGACCTTGTTCTTCTTGAACAGATAGAGGATGCCGTCGTTGTTCTGCTTGACCACCTTGTCCTTGCGCTGGAGCATGCGCGGCACATCGATGCTCAGATCGCTCAGGCCGATGCCATGCTCGGCGAACGAATGCCCGGCGCGTTCGAAGTACTCGCTCGACTGCAGCAGGGCCTTGCTCGGGATGCAGCCGACGTTGGTGCAGGTGCCGCCCGGTGCCGGGCCGCCGTCGGCGCCCTTCCACTCGTCGACGCAGGCCGTGACGAATCCCAGCTGGGCGGCGCGGATGGCGGCGATGTAGCCGCCCGGTCCGCCGCCGATGACGATGACATCGAAGTTGTTGGCCATGGGTTCGGTGAGTTGCAGTCAGGGTTGCAGGGATCGCGGCGCGCCACCGCAGTCGACGCCGACACTCATTCCAGCGGCACGAAGATCCACAACAACAGATAGACGAAGATGCCGACGCCGCCGAAGACGAACAGCAGCACGAACAGCAGCCGCCAGACCCACGCCTCGATGCCGCTGACCGCGCCCAGGCCGGCACAGACGCCGCCCAGCCACTTGTCGCTGCGGCTGCGGCGCAGTCGGTTGATGGCGTCGCCGGCCGGCGACGGCGCGAAGGGCGGCGCAGAGGGTGCAGCGGGCGCATCGATCAGACGCGCCTTGGCGCGCTGGAACTCGGCCTCGTCGAGCGTACCGCGGGCACGCATCTCCTCGAGTCGCGCCAGATCGTCCACCAGGCTCATCGGGGCGTGCCTCAGATGTCGAACAACAGGCGCGCCGGGTCCTCGAGCGCGTCCTTCATCGCCACCAGGCCCAGCACCGCTTCGCGCCCATCGATGATGCGATGGTCGTACGACAGCGCCAGGTAGTTCATCGGCCGCACCACGACCTGGCCGTTTTCGACCACGGCGCGGTCCTTGGTGGCGTGCACGCCCAGGATCGCCGACTGCGGCGGGTTGATGATCGGGGTGCTCAGCATCGAGCCGAAGACACCGCCGTTGCTGATCGAGAAGGTGCCGCCGGTCAGGTCGTCGATCGACAGCTTGCCGTCGCGCGCCTTGGCGCCGAACTCGGCGATCTTCTTCTCGATGTCGGCGAAGCTCATCTGGTCGGCGTTGCGCAGGATCGGCACCACCAGCCCGCGCGGCGAACCCACGGCAATGCCGATGTCGAAGTAGCCGTGGTAGACGATGTCGTTGCCGTCGACGCTGGCGTTGATGAGCGGAAACTTCTTCAGCGCCGCCACGGCCGCCTTGACGAAGAAGCTCATGAAGCCGATCTTGATGCCGTGCTCCTTCTCGAAGCGTTCCTGGAACCGCTTGCGCATCTCCATCACCGGGGCCATGTTGACCTCGTTGAAGGTGGTCAGGATGGCGTTGCTGGCCTGTGACTGCAGCAGCCTTTCCGCCACCCGCGCACGCAGCCTCGACATCGGCACCCGCTGCTCGGGACGATCACCGGTGCCCGGCATCGCCGGTGCGGCGACCGCAGCCAAGGGGGCCGGCGCGCTGGCTGGCTTCGCTGCGGCCTTCGGTGCCGGCGACGGCGCGTCTTGCGGTGCGGCCAGCGCAGCCTTGACATCGCCTTTGGTGACGCGGCCATCGCGGCCGGTGCCGCTGACCTGGTCGGCGCGCATCTCGTTCTCGGCCAGCATCTTGGCAGCCGCCGGCATCGCCACATCGCCCTTCGTGCCCGCAGCCGGCGCTGCAGGTGCCGGTGTGCTGCCGGCGGCGGTGCTGCCGCGGCCGGCGCCGCCGCCGCTCCGGCAGTGCCCTCGGTGTCGATGCGCGCGATCGCCTG
This sequence comes from uncultured beta proteobacterium, assembly GCA_963756415.1. Taxonomy (GTDB): domain Bacteria; phylum Pseudomonadota; class Gammaproteobacteria; order Burkholderiales; family Burkholderiaceae_C; genus Rubrivivax. The sequence continues at coordinate 1,153,957 of CAVWNT010000009.1, read as the reverse complement.
ATCCGCCGTCACCGTGGCACCGTCGCTCTGCAGCAGCTCGGCGAGCACCCCGCCAGCCGGCGCCGGCACTTCGAGCACCACCTTGTCGGTCTCGATCTCGATCAGGATCTCGTCCATCTCGACCGCATCGCCCGGCTGCTTCTTCCACTGCAGCAAGGTGGCTTCGGCCACGGACTCGGACAGTTGCGGCACCTTGACTTCAACGATTGGCATGCATCTCTCGGTTTGTTTTGACGACTCGCGGGCTGAACGGCGCTGGCAGCACGCGTTGCAGTCCACGAGAGCAAGGGCGGAGCGACCGCACTTGCGCCCTGCGCTACTTCGACAGGACGAAGCCCCTCATCTTGCCGAAGGCCTGGTCGAGCAGCGCCTTCTGCTGCTCCTGGTGCAGGTGCGCATAACCCACCGCCGGCGACGCCGACGCGGCGCGTCCGGCGTAGGCCAGCTTCTGCCCCTCGGCCATGTTCTCGTGCACATAGTGCTGCACATAGAACCAGGCGCCCTGATTCTGCGGCTCGTCCTGACACCAGATGACCTCGGTCGCGTTCGGGTAACGACGCAGCTCGTTGCCGAAAGCCTTGTGCGGAAACGGGTACAGCTGCTCGACGCGCATGATGGCCACGTCCCATGCCTTCTTCTCGTCACGGCGGCGAATCAGGTCGTGCGCCACCTTGCCGGAACAGCAGATCACGCGTCGCACCTTGTCGACATCGACCTCCGGGCGGCTGGCACCGATGACGGTGCGGAACTCGCCCTTGGTGAACTCGGACAGCGGCGAGGTGGCATCCTTGTTGCGCAGCAGCGACTTCGGCGTCAGGATGATCAGCGGCTTGCGGAACTGGCGCACCATCTGGCGCCGCAGCACGTGGAAGATCTGGCTGGCGCTGGTCGGCTGCACGATCTGCATGTTGTTGTCGGCGGCCAGCTGCATGAAGCGTTCGAGGCGCGCCGACGAGTGCTCGGGCCCCTGGCCTTCGTAGCCGTGCGGCAGCATCAAGGTCAGGCCGTTGACGCGGCCCCACTTGACCTCGCCCGAGGCGATGAACTGGTCGATGACCACCTGCGCGCCGTTGACGAAGTCGCCGAACTGCGCTTCCCAGATCACCAGCGTGTTCGGATCGGCCGAGGCGTAGCCGTACTCGTAGGCCAGCACCGCCTCTTCGGACAACAACGAGTCGATGACGACGAACGGCGCCTGGTTGTCGACGACGTGCTGCAGCGGCGTGTAGATGCCGGTGTTCCAGTTCTCGCGGTCCTGCGCATGCAGCACGGCGTGGCGGTGGCTGAAGGTGCCGCGCCCGGAATCCTCGCCGGACAGGCGCACCGCGTAGCCGCTGGCCACCAACGAGGCATAGGCCAGGTGCTCGCCCATGCCCCAGTCGACATTGATCTCGCCGCGGCCCATGGCCGCACGGTCGGCCATTACCTTCTCCACCAGCGGGTGCACCTTGAAACCGTCGGGCACCGTGGTGATGCGTTCGGCCAGCCGCTTGACCTCCGTCATCGGCATCGCGGTGTCGGCCGAATCGGTCCACTTGCGGCCCATGAAGGGCGCCCAATCGACCGCGTACTTGCTCTTGAAGTTGGTCAGCACCGGGTCGGCGGTGTGCTTGCCCGCATCGAGCGCCGCGCGCAGATCCTTGTTCATCTTGTCCGGCCCGTCGGCCGGCAGCACGCCCTGCGCGACGAGCTTGTCGCCGTACAGGCGGCGCGTGCCCGGATGCTGGGCGATCTTCTGGTACATCAGCGGCTGCGTCAGGCTGGGCGTGTCCTGCTCGTTGTGACCCAGCTTGCGGAAGCACACGATGTCGACCACCACGTCCTTCTTGAACTCCATGCGGTAGTCCAGCGCCAGCTGCGTGCACAGCACCACCGCTTCGGGGTCGTCGCCGTTGACGTGCAGGATCGGCGCCTCGATCATCTTCATGACGTCGGTGCAGTACCAGGTGGAGCGGGTGTCGCGCGGATCGCTGGTGGTGAAGCCGATCTGGTTGTTGATCACCAGGTGCACCGTGCCGCCGGTGAAGTAGCCGCGTGTCTGCGCCATCGCCAGCGTTTCCATGACCACGCCCTGGCCGGCGACAGCCGCATCGCCATGCACCAGCACCGCCAGCACCTGATCGCCGCGAGGGTCGCCGCGCCGGTCCTGCCGTGCGCGCACGGAACCTTCCACCACCGGGTTGACGATTTCCAGATGCGAAGGATTGAACGCCAGGCTCAGGTGCACCGGACCGCCGGGCGTGCTGACGTCGCTCGAGAAGCCCTGGTGGTACTTGACATCGCCCGAGGGCAGGTCTTCCGGCGCGGTGTGGTCGAACTCGGCGAACAGATCCTTCGGCGACTTGCGCAGCGTGTTCACGAGCACGTTGAGCCGGCCCCGGTGCGCCATGCCGACGACGATTTCCTGCACGCCCTTGGCACCGGCACGCTGCACCAGCTCGTCCATCGAGGCAATGAAACTCTCGCCGCCTTCCAGCGAGAAGCGCTTCTGCCCGACGTACTTGGTGTGCAGGTAGCGTTCCAGGCCCTCGGCCGCGGTCAGCCGGTTCATGATGCGCAGCTTCTCGGGTGCCGTGAAGCTGGGCTTGCTGCGAATGCTTTCCAGCCGCTGCTGCCACCAGCGCCGCTCGCCCGGCTCGCTGCAATGGCGGAACTCCGGGCCGATCGAGCCGCAGTAGGTTTCACGCAGCGCCTGCATGATCTCGCGCAAGGTCATGCTCTCGGCCTTGACGAAATACGTGTTGACCGCCGAGAACGTCATGTCCATGTCCGACTCGGTGAAGTCGTAGAACGCGGGGTCGAGTTCGGGAATCTTCGGCCGCTCGGCGCGCTTCAGCGGATCCAGATCGGCCCAGCGCGAGCCGACCGAGCGGTACGCGCCCACCAGCGACTGCACATGCACCTGCTTGCGGGCCACCGCCAGGTCATCGCCGCTGGTCTTCAGCGCGAAGGCGTTGGCCTTCGCGCGCTGGGCGAACGACGCCACCACCGGCGCATGGGCCACGTCGCGGCTCTCGGAGCCATCGACCGCGGCCACGTTCTGCAGCTTGTCGAAATACTCGCGCCAGGTTTCGGGCACGCTGCCGGGGTTGTCGAGGTAGGCCTCGTACAGCTCCTCGACATAGGGCGCGTTGCCGCCGAACAGGTAGGAGTTGCTGCGGTACTGCTGCATCATCTGGTGCTCACCTTTCGCCCCGGTCTGCAGGGCATCGATGGGTTGTCAAACCTTCCGCCCGTCCCGGCTTCACCGGCGGGGGATTGCGACCCCGATGAGCCGCGCCGTCTGCAAGGGCGGGTCGCGTCCGTGGTCCCGCCTGTACTTTAGCATTCGCATGCTCCGCCAAGCCGCGCAGCGTGGTGGCGCCGGGCATCCTTCGGGCATTCCCGGCACGGAAGTGCCGGTGGCTTTGCCCTAGCATCGCGGCTTTTGCACCCCTGGAGCTTCGAATGCAACTGAAACCTCTGCTGGCTGCGGCGGCGTTGGCCGCCAGCCTGTTCGCCATGCCGGCGCAGGCCGAGACGCTGCGCTGGGCGGCGCAGAACGACATCCTGACGCTGGACCCTCACTCGCAGAACCATGCGACGACGAATGCCATCCTGATGCATTCGTACGAGGGCCTGACGCGCTACAACCAGAAGTTCGAGGTCGAACCGGCGCTGGCCACCAAGTGGACGGTCATCAGCCCGACGCAGGTTCGTTTCGACCTGCGCAAAGGCGTGAAATTCGCCGACGGCACGCCGTTCACGGCCGACGACGTGATCTTCTCCTTCGGCCGCATCAAGCAGCCGCAGGGCACGATGAGCATCTATGTCGCCGGCATCGCCGACATCAAGAAGGTCGACGACCACACCATCGACATCATGCTCAGCGGGCCGAACCCGCTGCTGCTGCGCAACATCATCGATTTCCGCATCATGAGCAAGGCGTGGTCGGAGAAGAACAAGACCACCAACGTGCAGGACTACAAGGCGAAGGAAGACAACTACGCCTCGCGCAACGTCAACGGCACCGGCGGCTACAAGATCACCGCGTGGCAGCCCGATCAGCGCATCACGATGTCGTTGAACAAGGAATGGTGGGACAAGCCGGTGGGCAACGTCACCGAGGTGCTGTACACGCCGATCAAGTCCGATCCGACCCGCGTCGCTGCGCTGCTGTCGGGCGACGTCGACATGCTCACCGACCTGCCGACGCAGGACGTGGCCCGGCTGCGCGGCGATCCGAAGCTGAACATCCTCGACGGCCACGAGGTGCGCACGATCTTCATCGCGCTCGACGAGTTCAGCCCCGAGTTGAAGTACTCGAGCGTCAAGGGCAAGAACCCGTTCCAGGACAAGCGTGTGCGCGAGGCGCTGAGCATCGCCATCGACCGCGAAGCGATCAAGCGCAACACCATGCGCGGCCTGTCGCTGCCGGCCGGGATCATGGTGGCGCCGGGCGTCAACGGTCATTCGCCCGACATCGACGTGCCGGCCAAGGTCGACCCCGAACGGGCGAAGAAGCTGCTGGCCGAGGCCGGCTATCCGGATGGCTTCGAGTTCCAGCTCAACTGCCCGAACAACCGCTATGTCAACGACGAGGAAATCTGTCAGAACCTGGTCGGCATGTGGGCGCGCATCGGCGTGAAGACCAAGCTGGTGGCCGAGTCGATGGCCACCTTCATCCAGAAGGTGCAGAACTTCGACACCTCGGCCTACCTGCTGGGCTGGGGCGTGGCGACCTTCGACGCGCAGTACTCGCTGCAGTCGTTGATCCGCACCCGCACCACCGGCGCCGACGGCAACTTCAATTTCGGCCGCATCAGCAACGCCAAGCTCGACGCGCTGGTCGATGCGATGAAGACCGAGATCGACATTCCGAAGCGCAATGCGTTGATCCGCGAAGCCCTGGTGCTGACGCGTGACGAGGTGCTGGCGATTCCGTTGCATCACCAGTTGCGGCCCTGGGCGATGAAGAAGGCCGTGACGACGGTGCACCGCGCCGACGACCGCCCCGAAGCGAGGTTCACCAACGTGAACCCCGGCGGCAACTGACTGCCCGCGAGAGCTGCAGCTGCAGACGGCGTCGATGCCGTGGCATCGACGTCGGCTTTGCTGGTGAAGCGTTGCGGCCGACCGCAGTGAAGCGCGCTCAGCGCAAAGCGTCTCGAACCACGCGCGCGCCCTTCATCACCAGCAACACCCCGCGCTCGGGTTCTGCCGAGCATCGACAGGCCCTGGGTCGGGTCGCCATCGACCACCAGCAGGTCGGCGAAGGCGCCCGGCACGATCTGGCCGATCTGCCCTTCCTGGCGCATCAGGCGCGCGGCTTCGATGGTGGCGCTCTGCAATGCCTCGACCGGCGACATCGCCGCCAGGCGCAGGCCGAATTCGCCCGATTGCCGGGCATGCATGTGGCCCAGCAGGTCGGTACCGAAGACGATCGGCACCCCTTCGGCGCGCGCGATCTTCAGCGAATCGATGCCGCGCTCGTGCACGGTCTTCAGCTTGTCGAGCATCGACGGGGCCCAGCCCAGCTTCTCGCCTTCGTCGGCCAGTGCGACGTAGGTCGACAGCGTGGGCACCAGGTAGGCGCCATGCGATTTCATGATGCGCGCCGTGGCCTCGTCGATCAGGTTGCCGTGTTCGATCGACCGCACGCCGGCCTGCACCGCGCGCGTCACGGCTCGCGGCGAATAGGCATGCGCCATCGCGTACAGGTTGGCGGCCTCGGCCTCTTCGCAGGCCGCGCGCAGTTCCTCGATCGAGAACTGCGTGCCCTCCAGCGGATCGGTCGGGCTCGACACCCCGCCGCCGGCCATGATCTTGATCTGGTTGGCACCGTTGCGCACCTGCTCGCGCACCGCGCGGCGCACCTCGCCGACGCCGTCGGCAATCGCACCCAGCAGGCCGAGCCCGGCGCACGCACAGAACATCTCGCGGCTGCGCACGCCCTTCGGCCGCATGTCGGCATGGCCGCCGGTCTGCGAGATCGGGAAGCCGGCGATGAACAGCCGCGGCCCTTCGAACAGGCCGCTGCGCACCGCTTCCTGCAGCCCGAAGTCGGCACCGGCCGCATCGCGCACGGTGGTGAAGCCGCGCATCAGCATCTCGCGCATGATGCGGCTGCTGTGTGCGCTGACCAGCGACGCGGGTTGCATCGCCAGGCCGACCAGATCGTGCGACGCCGCCACCACGTGCACATGTGCATCGATCAGGCCCGGCAGCACCACGCGACCGCCGGCGTCGATGGTGTGCGCCACATCGTCGACCTGCAGCGGCTCGTCGCTGACGGCGACGATGCGCTCGCCCTCGATGACGATCTGGCAGTGCGGGCGCAGGCTGCCGGTGGCACTGTCGAAGACGGTGGCGTTGCGCACCAGCTGGCGCTGCATCGCCGTGCCCGGCGCTGTTGTCATCGTGATGCCAGCAGGCGCTGTCGGGCCACCTGATACTCGTCGCGCAGGCGCGCCACCAGTTGCGCCACCGGCAGCACCTCGCGCACCGCGCCGATGCCCTGCCCGCAGCCCCAGATGTCCTTCCACGCCTTCTTCGGCCCGCCTTCGCTGCCGAAGCGCATGGTGGCGATGTCGCCCTGCGGCAGCGCGTCCGGGTCGAGACCGGCATTGCGGATCGACGGCTTGAGGTAGTTGCCGTGCACGCCGGTGAACAGGTTCGAGTAGACGATGTCGTCGCTGTTGCTGCCGACGATCATCTGCTTGTAGCCCTCGGCCGCACGCGCTTCCTCGGTGGCGATGAAGGCCGAGCCGATGTAGGCGAAGTCGGCGCCGCAGGCCTGCGCGGCCAGCACGCCGGCGCCGGTGCCGATGGCGCCCGACAACGCGATCGGCCCGTCGAACCATTGGCGGATCTCGGCGACCAGCGCGAACGGGCTCTTCACGCCGGCATGGCCACCGGCGCCGGCGGCCACCGGGATCAGGCCATCGGCGCCCTTGTCGATCGCCTTGTGCGCATGGGTGTTGTTGATGATGTCGTGCAGCACCACGCCGCCCCAGGCATGCGCCGCCTGGTTGATCTCGGGCCGCGCGCCGAGCGAGCTGATGACGATCGGCACCTTGTACTTCTCGCACATCTGCATGTCGTGCTCGAGCCGGTCGTTGCTCTTGTGCACGATCTGGTTGATGGCGAAGGGGGCGGCCTTCGACTCGGGGTGGGCACGATCGTGCGCCGCCAGCGCCTCGGTGATCTCGGCCAGCCACTCGTCGAGCTGCGATGCCGGGCGCGCGTTCAGCGCCGGCATCGAGCCGACGACACCGGCCTTGCACTGCTCGATGACGAGCTGCGGATGGCTGATGATGAACAGCGGCGCGCCGATGATCGGCAACGGCAGGTTGGCAAGAATGGCGGGCAACGGCACGGGCTGGCTTTCGACGAAGGGATGAAACAGTGTGCGCCGCGGCGGGCAACCCCGACTATCACCGGCGAGACAACCAGCGCGTCCGTCCGGCGCTGCGCTCTAGAACGCTTCCAGCGGCATCGACAACACGCCCTCGGCGCCGTGCACGATGCTGTGTCCGATGCCCGGCACCTTGCTCAGCAGATGGTCGGCGTAGAAGCGTGCGGTGGCGATCTTGGCGCGCATGAAGGCCGCATCGTCGCCAGCGGCCAGGCGGTCTTCGGCGGCCATCAGCGCACGCGCCATCTGCCAGCCGGCGACGACGTTGCCGGCCAGCATCAGGTACGGCACGCTGCCGGCGAAGACATCGTTCGGATGCTCCTTGGTGTTGCCGGCGACAAAATCGATCACCTCGGCAAAGGTCATGCGCGCTGCGCGCAGCGACCTGTGCATCGCCTTGCAGGCCTCGCTGCCGCGCTGCTGCAGCCCGCCTTCGGTGGCTTCGATCTGCCCGGCGATCGCGCGGGCCACGGCGCCGCCGTCACGTGCAGTCTTGCGGCCCACCAGGTCGTTGGCCTGGATGGCGGTGGTGCCTTCGTAGATCGTCAGGATGCGTGCGTCGCGGTAGTGCTGCGCAGCGCCGGTCTCTTCGATGAAGCCCATGCCGCCGTGCACCTGCACGCCCAGGCTGGTGACTTCGAGGCTCATCTCGGTGCTGTAACCCTTGATCAGCGGCACCAGGAACTCGTAGAAGGCCTGGTTCTGCTTGCGCGTGTCGGCATCCGGGTGTGCATGGGCGGCATCGAAAGCCGCCGCGGCCACCGTTGCCATCGCGCGGCAGCCCTCGGTGTAGGCGCGCATCGTCATCAGCATGCGCCTGACATCGGGGTGGTGGATGATGGGCCCGGCACTTGGCAGCGAGCCATCGACCGGCCGGCTCTGCACGCGCTCCTGCGCATAGGCCACCGCCTGCTGGTAGGCACGCTCGGCCACCGCCACGCCCTGCATGCCGACCGCGTAGCGCGCCGCGTTCATCATGATGAACATGTACTCGAGGCCGCGATTTTCCTGACCGATCAGCTGGCCCACCGCGCCGCCATGGTCACCGAACTGCAGCACCGCGGTCGGGCTCGCCTTGATGCCCAGCTTGTGCTCGATGCTGACGCAGTGCACGTCGTTGCGTTCACCGAGCGAGCCATCGTCGGCGACCAGGAACTTGGGCACCAGGAACAGGCTGATGCCCTTGACACCCTCCGGCGCACCGACCACGCGCGCCAGCACCAGGTGCACGATGTTGGCGGCCATGTCGTGCTCGCCGTAGGTGATGTAGATCTTGGTGCCGAAGATGCGGTGGCTGCCGTCGGCCTGCGGCTCGGCGCGCGTGCGCACCGCCGCCAGGTCGCTGCCGGCCTGCGGCTCGGTCAGGTTCATCGTGCCGGTCCACTCGCCGCTGATCATGCGCGGCAGATACAGGGCCTGCTGCTCGGGTGTGCCGGCGGTGAGCAGCGCTTCGATGGCGCCATCGGTGAGCAGCGGGCACAGCGCAAAACTCAACGACGCGCTGTTCAGCATCTCGATGCAGGCGGCGCCGATGGTCTTCGGCAACCCCTGGCCACCAAAATCGACCGGATGTTGCAAACCCTGCCAGCCACCCTCGCCGAACTGCCGGAACGCATCCTTGAAGCCCGGCGAAGTGATGACGACACCATCCTTCCAGCTCGACGGGTTCTGGTCGCCCGGCCAGTTCAACGGCGCGATCACACCTTCGGTGAAGCGCGCACACTCGTCGAGCACGGCCTGTGCGGTGTCGAGCCCGGCCTCTTCGAAACCGGGCAGGCTGGGCCACGGCGTCGATGTCGGCCAGTTCCTTCATCGCGAACAGCATGTCCTTGACGGGTGCGCGGTAGCTCATGGCGGGCCTCGACGAATTGTTGGGGGCTTAGAGCGCCTTGACCAGCTCAGGCACGGCGGTGAACAGATCGGCCTCGAGCCCGTAGTCGGCCACGCCGAAGATCGGCGCCTCGGCATCCTTGTTGATCGCGACGATGACCTTGCTGTCCTTCATGCCGGCCAGGTGCTGGATGGCGCCGCTGATGCCCACCGCGACGTACAGGTTCGGCGCCACGATCTTGCCGGTCTGGCCGACCTGCCAGTCGTTCGGCGCGTAGCCGGCATCGACCGCGGCGCGGCTGGCACCGAGCGCTGCGCCGAGCTTGTCGGCCAGCGGCGTCAGCACCTCGGTGAACTTCTCGGCACTGGCCAGCGCGCGGCCACCGGAGACGATGATCTTTGCCGCCGTCAACTCGGGGCGGTCGTTCTTGGCGATCTCGCTGCCGACGAAGCTCGACAGGCCGCTGTCGGCCACCGCGTCGATCGTGTCCACCGTCGCCGAGCCGCCGCTGGCCGCCGCCGGGTCGAAGCCGGTGGTGCGCACGGTCAGCACCTTCACCGCATCACCGCTTTGCACGGTGGCGATGGCGTTGCCGGCATAGATCGGGCGCTCGAAGGTGTCGGCGCTGTCGACCTTGATGACATCGCTGATCTGCCCGACATCGAGCTTGGCGGCCACGCGCGGGGCGATGTTCTTGCCCGAGGCGGTGGCCGGAAAGACGATGTGGCTGTAGTCCTTCGCCAGCGTCAGCACCTGGGCGGCCATGTTCTCGGCCAGGCCGTGAGCGAAGTGCTCGCCTTCGGCGTGCAGCACCTTGGCCACACCGGCGATCTGTGCTGCGGCCTTGGCCGCTTCACCGGCGTTGTGGCCGGCCACCAGCACATGCACGTCGCCGCCACAGGCGAGCGCGGCGGTGACGGTGTTGAGGGTGGCGCCCTTGATGCTGGCGTTGTCGTGTTCGGCAATGACGAGTGCGCTCATGTTCAGATCACCTTCGATACGTTCTTCAGCTTGTCGACCAGCGTGGCGACATCGGGCACCTTGATGCCGGCGCCGCGCTTGGGCGGCTCGCCGACCTTCAATGTCTTGATCTTCGACGCCACGTCGACACCCAGGTCGGCGGGCTTGAGCACTTCCAACTGCTTCTTCTTCGCCTTCATGATGTTCGGCAAGGTGACGTAGCGCGGCTCGTTCAAGCGCAGGTCGGTGGTGATGATTGCCGGCAGCTTGATCTTCAAGCGTCTCGAGGCCGCCGTCGACCTCGCGCGTGACCGAGACGCAAAGCCATCGGCGACCTCGACCTTGCTGGCGAAGGTGGCCTGCGGCAGGCCGGCGAGCGCGGCCAGCATCTGGCCGGTCTGGTTGCAGTCGTCGTCGATGGCCTGCTTGCCCAGGATCACCAGGCCGGGCTGTTCCTTGTCGACCAGCGCCTTCAGCAGCTTGGCCACCGCCAGCGGCTGCAGTTCGTCGGCGCATTCGACCAGGATGGCGCGGTCGGCGCCGATGGCCATCGCGGTGCGCAGCGTTTCCTGGCACTGCGTGACGCCGCACGACACGGCGACGACCTCGGTGGCGGCGCCCTTCTCGCGCAGCCGCACCGCTTCTTCGATGGCGATCTCGTCGAAGGGGTTCATGCTCATCTTGACGTTGGCGATGTCGACACCGCTGCCGTCGCTCTTGACGCGCACCTTGACGTTGTAATCGACGACCCGCTTGACGGGGACCAGAACCTTCATGGATTTGCTCCGTATGAACTCAGCGTTTCGATTTTAGGCACGTTGAACTTCAGTCAGGCGCTGGCATGGGCAGCGGCCACACCGCGCGGCACGTTGACCTTGGCCAGGATCAACAAGCCGATGACGAAGAAGACACCGGTGGACAGTATCGCAAGGCGCTGGTTGCCGCCGGTGAGCAGCGTGACCAGGCCGTAGGTCATCGGCCCGATGATCGCCGCCAGCCGCACCGCGAAGGTCCACAGGCCGAAGAACTCGGCCAGGCGCTGCGCCGGGGCGAAGGCACCGGCCATCGCGCGACCGGCCGACTGGCTCGAGCCCATGCACAGGCCGGCGATCACCGCCGCGACCCAGAACAGCGCCGCGCTGGTGGCGAGGAATGCCAGCAGCGTCATCACGATCCAGCCGACCAGCGTGATCGCCAGCGCGCGGCGGTGGCCGATGCGGTCCTGCCAGTAGCCGAAGGCGAACGCGCCGACCGCCGCGGCGATGTTGACGAGAAAGATCAGCATCATCGTCTCGGTCTGCTCGAAGCCCAGCACCTGCTCGGCGTACACCGCCGCCAGCGCGATGACCACCGCGATGCCGGCCTGGTAGGCCACGGCACAGGCCAGCAGCCAGACAAAGTCTCGGTACGCCTGCGCCCGTTGCCAGGTCTGGCGCAGCCGCGTGATCGACGCGCGCAGCCCGTTGTCGTGCACGGCCGCCGGTTGCGGCTGCGCGCGCTCCTTCAGCAGCAGGAATGTCGCCAGCGACGCGACACCGTAGATGGCAGCCGTGATCAGCATCGTCACCGGCACGAACTGCGTCGCCGGGATGCCCTGCCCCTGCGCCCACAGCACGTAGGCCAGCGACAGCCCGAGCGTGAGCATGCCGCCGAAGTAGCCGAAGCTCCAGCCCCAGCCTGAGACCCGGCCCAGCGCGTCGCGCCGCGCCAGTTCGGGCAGGAAGGCCGCGTTCAGCGACTCGCCGTAGCTGTAGAAGATGTTCGACAGCACGATCGCTGCCACCGCCAGCCACAGGTCGCCCGGCCCGGCCAACGCCAGCAGTGCCGTGCCCAGCACGCAGCCGGCGGTGGTCAGCGCCAGCATGCGCTTCTTGCTGGCGCGCAGATCGGCCAGCGCACCCAGCGAGGGCATGGTGAACATCACCACCAGGCTGGACACGGCCAGCGCGCTGGTCCAGGCCAGCGTGGCCCAAGTGGCATTGCCCGCCACGACGCCGACGAAGTAGGCATTGAACACCGCCGTCATGACGACCGTGGTGTAGCCGGAGTTGGCGAAGTCGTACATCGCCCAACCGAAGACTTCGCGTTTGCGCACGCCTTCGTTCAGCGCGGATCGGTCGAACAGGGGCATGACGGGCATCCTTCGGCTGACACAGAACCGCGTGGTGCCCGGAACGGGGGTCGAACCCGTACGGACCTTCTCAGGTCCGGCGGATTTTAAGTCCGCTGCGTCTGCCTATTTCGCCATCCGGGCCGGTCGCGCGGATTATGCGCGGCGCCCTTTTCAGCGCCCCTTTTCGGCGACCTTGCTCAGTACCGCAGCAGCGCCGCGCGCAGACGGTTGGCCACCGACTGCACCAGCGCATCGGGCGCGATCACGCGCACCTGGTCGCCATGGCGCAGGATGTCCATCACGATCTCGGTCTCTTCGGTGTAGGGCACGCTCAACTCGTACTCGCCTTGCGCCAGCCATCGCGAGCGTTGCTCGGGGTGCCAGCGCTCCTTGCTCACCCACAGCGCCGCGCGCGCGTCGAAGAGCAGCGTGGCCCAGCGACGGCGGCCACCGGCGTAGATGCCGTAGCCGGCATCCATCTGCGTCTCGACCTGGCGCAGCGCCACCTCCTTGGCCTTGGTGTCGAGCGCTTGCGCATCCTCGATCGCGTCCAGCGCAAAGCGCAGCAGCCGCTCGCGCGAATGGCACCAGGCATCCAGGTACCAGGTGTTGCGGTAGTGCACCAGCCGTTGCGGCGAGACATCGCGTTCGCTGACCTCGCCGCGGCCGCGGGTGAGGTAGCGCAGGTGCAGCCGACGGCGTCTGAGAAGAGCTTCACCGACCATCTCGAAGAACTGTGTGGGCACCGGACGCTTGGCGGCGCTGACGATCTTCACGCGTGCGAGCAAGGCCTGGGCATCGGCATCCGCGGTGCCGAGCAGGGTGTGGATGCGTTCCAGCAGCGGCTGCAGATGACGGCTGATGACGCCGTCGGCATCGAGATCGCCGAGCAGCTGATGCGCCATCAGCAGCGAGTACAGCTCACGCTCGCTGAACCACAGGCCCGGCAGTTCGTGCGTCGGCCCGCGCTGCGGCTGCACGAACTTGTAGCCGTTGACGAAGCGGTCGTATTCGATCGGCGCGCCGAGCTGGTCCTTCAGGTACTCCAGGTCACGCTTCAGCGTGGCCGCCGACACCTCGAGTTCCTCGATCAGTTCCTTGAAGCTGACGCTTCCGCGGTTGCGGATGAGCCGTTCGATCTTGTATACGCGCGCGGTTTTGGTCATGTCGGGTCAAATCGGCAGACGATTGCGGCGCAAAAAATCAATGCTGTGTCATTGCTTCCCGGGGCGGGGACTGGGAAACAAGCGGCCCGTTGCAGGCGCAGCGGCGCCCACGAAACCGGGCAGCGGCGAGGCGGTGTTCAGCGCAGGGCGCACCCGGCAAGCGCAGGCTGCAGACTGGAGGCGCGACCCGGAGTCGAACCGGGCTGAACGGATTTGCAATCCGGTGCATAACCGCTTTGCTATCGCGCCGTTGTGAACAACGTCAACTCAACCAGTGACGAAAAAGGGAAGCTTTGAGCTTCCCTTTCAAGAACTGGAGCGGGAGAAGAGTCTCGAACTCTCGACCTCAACCTTGGCAAGGTTGCGCTCTACCAACTGAGCTACTCCCGCTTGGATGCCTTGCAGCGATGCGCATTATAGGCGACGAATGTGCCCTTCCCTCAATGCGGCAGCACATCGGGTGAGGTGCCCGGCGCGGCAGGCGCCGGCTTGGTGATTTCTTTCACCGGCTCCTCGTCGGCCAGCGCCGTCGGCTTGCGCTCCAGCGCCACTTCCAGCACCTGATCGATCCAGCGCACCGGCACGATGTCGAGGTTGTTCTTGGCATTGGCCGGAATGTCCTGCAGATCCTTGACGTTTTCCTCCGGGATCAGCACCGTGCGCACGCCGCCGCGGTGCGCGGCCAGCAGCTTCTCCTTCAGCCCGCCGATGCCGGTGACTTCGCCGCGCAGTGTGATCTCGCCGGTCATCGCCACATCGGCCTTGACCGGGATGCCGGTCAGTGCCGAGACGAAGGCCGTCGTCATCGCCGCACCGGCGCTGGGGCCGTCCTTCGGTGTCGCGCCATCGGGCACGTGGATGTGGATGTCGCGCTTCTCGAACATCTCGTCCTTGATGCCGAGGCGGCCGGCGCGTGCACGCACCACCGAACGGGCGGCCTCGACCGACTCCTTCATCACGTCGCCGAGCGAGCCGGTGCGGATGATGTTGCCCTTGCCCGGCATCACCGCGGCTTCGATGGTGAGCAGATCGCCACCGACTTCGGTCCACGCCAGACCCACCACCTGACCGACCTGGTTCTTCATCTCGGCGCGGCCGAAATCGAACTTGCGCACGCCCAGAAATTCGTTCAGGTTGTCCTCGGTGACGGTCACCTTGCCTTCGTAGGTCTTCAGCTGCAGGCCCTTGACCACCTTGCGGCAGATCTTGCTGATCTCGCGTTCAAGCGAGCGCACACCGGCCTCACGGGTGAAGTAGCGCACGATGCCGCGCAACCCGCCTTCGGTGATCTCCAGCTCCTCGTCCTTGACACCGTTGTTCTTCTGCTGCTTGGGCACCAGGTATCGCTGCGCGATGTTGAGCTTCTCGTCCTCGGTGTAGCCGGACAGGCGGATGACCTCCATGCGGTCCAGCAGCGCCGGCGGGATGTTCATCGAGTTGCTGGTGGCCACGAACATCACGTCGGACAGGTCGAAATCGACCTCGACATAGTGGTCCGAGAAGCGGTGGTTCTGCTCCGGGTCGAGCACCTCCAGCAGCGCCGATGACGGGTCGCCGCGGAAATCCATGCCCAGCTTGTCGATCTCGTCGAGCAGGAACAGCGGGTTGCGCGTGCCGACCTTGGTCAGGCTTTGCAGCACCTTGCCCGGCATCGAGCCGATGTAGGTGCGGCGGTGGCCACGGATCTCGGCCTCGTCGCGCACGCCGCCCAGCGCCATGCGCACGAACTTGCGCCCGGTGGCGCGCGCCACCGATTGGCCGAGCGAGGTCTTGCCCACCCCTGGTGGGCCGACCAGGCACAGGATCGGCGCCTTCACCTTGTCGACGCGTTGCTGCACCGCGAGATATTCGAGGATGCGGTCCTTGACCTTTTCAAGGCCGTGGTGGTCTTCGTTGAGCACCTCTTCGGCATGGGTCAGGTCGTGCTTGATCTTGGTGCGCTTGGCCCACGGCAGCCCGATCAGGGTGTCGATGAAGTTGCGCACCACCGTCGCCTCGGCCGACATCGGCGACATCAGCTTGAGCTTCTTCAGCTCGCTGTCGGCCTTCTTGCGCGCTTCCTTGCTCATGCGCGCGGCGATGATCTTCTTTTCCAGCTCTTCCATGTCGGCGCCTTCTTCGCCGTCACCGAGCTCCTTCTGGATCGCCTTGACCTGCTCGTTCAGGTAGTACTCGCGCTGGCTTTTCTCCATCTGCCGCTTGACGCGGCCGCGGATGCGCTTTTCCACCTGCAGGATGTCGACTTCGTGCTCGAGCAGTTCGAGCAGCCGCTCGAGTCGCTTGCCGATGGCGAACAGGTCGAGCACCGACTGCTTGGCCTCCAGCTTCAACGGCAGGTGCGCGGCGATGGTGTCGCCCAGGCGCCCCGGGTCGTCGATGCCGGCGATGCTGGTCAGGATCTCGGGCGGGATCTTCTTGTTCAGCTTGACGTAGGCGTCGAACTGCTGCGTCACCGCGCGGCGCAGCGCCTCGATCTCGGGCGTGGCCTCGGTGGCCGGTGGCACCGGCTCGACATCGGCGACGAAGTGCTCGCCGTTGTCGGTGATCTTCAGCGTGTTGGCACGCTGGATGCCTTCGACCAGCACCTTCACGGTGCCATCGGGCAGCTTGAGCATCTGCAGGATGCTGGACACACAACCGACATCGAACATGTCGTCGGCCTTCGGCTCGTCCTTGCCGGCAGCCTTCTGTGCCACCAGCATGATCTGGCGGCCGGCTTCCATCGCGGCTTCGAGCGCCTTGATCGATTTCGGGCGGCCGACGAACAGCGGAATCACCATGTGCGGAAACACCACCACGTCGCGCAGCGGCAACAGCGGCAGGTTGATCGGGTCAGACGGAAGCAACGGATGTCCAGACATGGAAACCTCTCTTTCTCAGACCGAAGTGGGGACCGCCAGGGGCAAATGCAAGTCAGCGGCCCGCAAGGCCGTTGGTCCGCGTTAGCGGCATTTGGTTCGATCGGCGGGAATTCGTGTGGCCGCGGCGGGCCGGAGCAGCGCCACTAGGCGCTGGCCTTGGTCTTGGTCGGCTCGCGATAGACCAGCAGCGGCTTGCTGCCTTCTTCGACGATGTGTTCGTCGATCACCACCTTGGCCACGCCGTCGAGGTTGGGCAGCTCGAACATGGTATCGATCAGCGCCAGTTCCAGGATCGAGCGCAAGCCGCGAGCGCCGGTCTTGCGCGCCAACGCCTTGCGCGCGATGGCCGCCAGCGCCGACGGCCGGATCTCGAGTTCGACGCCGTCCATCAAGAACAGCTTCTGATACTGCTTGACCAGCGCATTGCGCGGCTCGGTGAGGATCTGCACCATCGCCTCGTCGGTCAGTTCGCCGAGCGTGGCGACCACCGGCAGACGGCCGACCAGTTCAGGAATCAGGCCGAACTTGATCAGGTCTTCGGGTTCGACCTCGCGGAACAGGTCGGAGACCTTCTTCTCGCTCTTGCTGTGCACCGTGGCGGCAAAGCCGATGCCCGACTTTTCGGTGCGGCTCTGGATGACCTTTTCCAGCCCGTCGAAGGCACCGCCGCAGATGAACAGGATGTTGGTGGTGTCGATCTGCAGGAAATCCTGGTTCGGGTGCTTGCGCCCGCCCTGCGGCGGCACGCTGGCCATCGTGCCTTCGACCAGTTTCAGCAGCGCTTGCTGCACGCCCTCGCCCGACACGTCGCGGGTGATGCTGGGGTTGTCGGACTTGCGCGAGATCTTGTCGATCTCGTCGATGTAGACGATGCCGCGCTGCGCGCGCTCGGCGTCGTAGTTGCAGTTCTGCAGCAGCTTCTGGATGATGTTCTCGACGTCCTCGCCCACGTAGCCGGCTTCGGTGAGCGTGGTCGCATCGGCGATCACGAAAGGCACGTTGAGCAGCTTGGCCAGCGTCTGCGCCAGCAAGGTCTTGCCCGAGCCGGTGGGCCCGATCAGCAGGATGTTGCTCTTGCTGAGTTCGACCTCGTCCTTCGTGCTGCCCGAATGCTTCAGCCGCTTGTAGTGGTTGTAGACCGCCACCGACAGGATGCGCTTGGCCGTTTCCTGGCCGATCACGTACTGATCGAGGCTCGACTTGATGTCGCTCGGAATCGGCAGATCGGATTTGGCGACCTTCGCGCTGCCGGCTTCGGCGGGCACTTCATCACGAATGATGTCGTTGCACAGCTCGATGCACTCGTCGCAGATGAACACCGACGGCCCGGCAATGAGCTTCTTGACCTCGTGCTGGCTCTTGCCGCAAAAGGAGCAATACAAGACTTTCTCGCCGGAGGTGCCCTTCTTATCGGCCATGGGAATGCGTGCGGTTCAAGCGCGGCTGGTCAGTGCAAAAGATCATAGTGCATGCCCGCGGGGGAGCTTTGCGACGAAATGCGGCGTGTTCCGGCCGCAACCTCGATCAACCGCGCTTTTCCAGCACCTTGTCGACGAGGCCGTAATCGAGCGCTTCGCTGGGTGACATCCAGCGGTCGCGTTCCATGTCGGCAGCGATGCGCTCGACCGGCTGGCCGGTGCGCTCGGCATAGATGCGGTTGAGCTGCTCGCGGGTCTTCAGGATCTCGCGCGCCTGGATCTCGATGTCGGTGGCCTGGCCCTGAGCGCCGCCCGAAGGCTGGTGCATCATGATGCGCGAATTGGGCAGCGCATTGCGCTTGCCCTTGGCGCCGGCCATCAACAGGAACGAGCCCATGCTGGCGGCCATGCCCATGCACAGCGTCGACACATCCGGCTTGATGAACTGCATCGTGTCGAAAATCGACAGCCCGGCGCTGACGCTGCCGCCGGGTGAATTGATGTACAGCGAGATGTCCTTGTCGGGGTTCTCGCTTTCGAGGAACAGCAGCTGCGCGACGACCAGGTTGGCGGTCTGGTCGTTGACCACGCCGACCAGGAAAATGACCCGCTCGCGCAGCAGACGGCTGTAGATGTCGTAGGCCCGCTCACCGCGGCCGGACTGCTCGATGACGATGGGCACCATGCCCAAGGCGTGGGTTTCCTGATAGCTCATGATCGATCCTTGCAAGCGGCTGACTGAACGGGGTTAAAGGCATTATGTGGGCGCATTCGCGGCCCACAAGACGCCCGGTGGCGCAATGTCCCTGATGCGGTGTAAGTCGCTGCGCCAGGGCGCCCGGATCAGGCCGCCATCAGCTCGTCGAACGGCACCACCTTGGCATCGACCTGCGCCTTGCCGAGCACGAATTCGGTGACGTTGTTCTCGATCACCATCGCCTCGACCTCGGCCATGCGCTCGCGGTCACTGAGGTACCAGCGCATGACCTCGGCCGGCTTCTCGTAGGCCTGGCTCATGGTCTCGATCTGCTTTTGCAACTGCTCGGGCTGGGCGCGCAGCTGATGCACGCGCACCAGCTCGGCCACCACCAGACCGAGCCGCACGCGGCGCTCGGCTTGCGCATCGAACAGATCCTGCGGCAGCGGCGCGGTCTCGGCATCCTTGACGCCGCGCTTCTTCAGATCTTCGCGTGCGGCCGCCATCATGCGTTCGACTTCGCGCGCGACCAGGGCCTTGGGCAGATCGAGCTGCGAATGGGCCACCAGCGCGTCCATCACCGCCGCCTTGTTGCGCGCCAGCAGACGTTGCGCCAGCTCGCGTTCGAGGTTCTTGCGCACATCGGCGCGCAGGCCCTCGACCGTGGCTTCCTTGATGCCGAGCGACTTGGCGAATCCTTCATCGACCTCGGGCAACTTCTGCGCCTCGATCTTGGTCAGGCTGACGCGGAAATCGGCTTCCTTGCCGGCCACGTCCTTGCCCTGGTAGTCGGCCGGAAACTGCAGCGGGAAGGTCTTCGATTCACCGACCTTCATGCCGCGCACCGACTTGTCGAATTGCTCGAGCATCTGGCCTTCGCCGATGATGAACTGGAAGGCCTCGGCCTTGCCGCCATCGAAAGGCTCGCCGTCGATCTTGCCTTCGAAGTCGATCGTCACGCGATCGCCCTCGACGGCGCCCTCGCCCTGCGGACGCTGCGCAAAGGTGCGGCGCTGCTTCTGCAGGATCTCGACGGTGCGGTCGATGGCGGCCTCGGTGACTTCGCTGCTGGCACTTTCGATGCGCGCGGCGGACAGATCGCCGAGGGTCACCTCGGGATAGACCTCGAAGGTGGCATCGAAGGCGATCGTGCCTTCGGCGGCGTCTTCCTTCGGCGTGATGCGCGGGGGGCCGGCCACGCGCAGCTTGGCCTCGCTGGCGGCATCGCTGAAGGCCTGGCCGACGCGGTCGTTCATGACCTCGTAGTGCACCGAATAGCCGTAGCGTTGGGTGACCACCGACATCGGCACCTTGCCGGGGCGAAAGCCGGCTGCCTTGACAGTGCGCGACAGCTTCTTCAGCCGCGTCTGCACTTCGGCGCTGATGTCGGTCTGCGGCAAGGTCAGTGTGATGCGGCGTTCGAGTTTTTCGAGGGTTTCGACATGCACGGCCATGATGGGCTCTTTCACTTTCACAGGACAAAGGCTGATCAGGATAGGGATGGTGCGCGGGGCCGGACTCGAACCGGCACACCCGTGAGGGCGTCAGGACCTAAACCTGGTGCGTCTACCAATTTCGCCACCCGCGCTGCAGACCTGTTGCCTAACGGCAAAGGGGCCGACAGTGGCCCCTTCAGCAACCCGGTAACGGCGCCAATTCTACCTGCCACGCGCGGCCAGGACCACGGCGGCGGCGCCAGCCGGCGCCGCCGCGACAATCGCCGGCGATGGCGGTCGATCACTACGAGAACTTTCCGGTCGCGTCCTGGCTGTGCCCGGCGCGTCTGCGCTCGCCGGTCAGCGCGATCTATCACTTCGCGCGCACCGCAGACGATCTCGCCGACGAGGGCGATGCGGCACCGCAGCAGCGCCTGCTGGCGCTGGCCGCCTACCGGGGCGAACTGGACGCGACGGTGAACCGGCAGCCGCCGCCCGGCGGTGGCCGCTGGCCGCAGGTGTTCGGCCCGCTCGGCGTCGCCATGTGCCAGCACAAGTTGCCGCAGCGCGCCGTTCGCCGCGCTGCTCGATGCCTTCGAGCAGGATGTGCACAACCCGGCCTATGCCGACCGCGCAGGCCTTGCTCGACTACTGTTCGCGCTCGGCGAACCCGATCGGCCGCCTGATGCTGCACCTGTACGGCATCGACGATGCCACCTCGCTGGCGCAGTCGGACGCCATCTGCAGCGCCTTGCAACTGATCAACTTCTGGCAGGACCTGAGCGTGGACCTGCCGCGCGGCCGCCTGTACGTGCCTCGCGAAGACCGCCAGCGTCACGGGGTCACTGTCGAACAGCTGCTGGCGCTGCACGACAGCCCGGCCTGCCGCCGCATGGTGGCCTCGCTGTGCGACTGGTCGCGTGCACTGATGTACGAAGGCGCGCCGCTGGCACGGCGGATTCGCGGCCGCGCGGGCTGGGAGCTGCGCCTGGTGGTGCAAGGCGGGCTGCACATTCTTGACAGAATCGCCGCCATGGACCACGCCAGCCTGCGCACCCGCCCGACACTGCGCCGCCGCGACGCGCCGCGGCTGCTGTGGCGTGCGATGCGGCCGCTTCGCGATCGGGGAGCACGCTGATGGCCGGGCCCGCCGTCGACAACGTGCGCGTGCGCAGCCCGCAACAGTATGTGCAGGACAAGACGGCGGCCAGCGGCTCGTCCTTCTATTACGCCTTCCTGTTCCTGCCGCCGCCGCGCCGCGCGGCCATCACCGCTTTTTATGCGTTCTGCCGTGAAGTCGACGACGTCGTCGACGAGACCAGCGACGCCGGCATCGCGGCGACCAAGCTGGCCTGGTGGCACGACGAAGTGCACAGCGCCTTTGGCGGGCAGCCCAATCACCCGGTGATGAAGGCGCTGATGCCGCTGGCCGCCGACCACGGCATCGAGGAACGCCACCTGCTGGCCGTCATCGCCGGCTGCCAGATCGATCTGCAGCAGACGCGCTTCCTCGATTTCGCCGGGCTGCAAGGCTACTGCCACCTCGTCGCCGGCGTCGTCGGCGAGGTCGCCGCCAACGTCTTCGGCCGCACCGAGGCCGGCACCATCGACTACGCGCACCGCCTCGGCCTGGCCATGCAGTTGACCAACATCGTGCGTGACGTCGGCGACGATGCCCGGCGCGGGCGCATCTACCTGCCGATGTCCGAACTGCAGCAGTTCGACGTCAAGGCCAGCGAGATCCTGACGCGCGAATCACCGTGGGGCTACAGCGAGCGCTTCGATGCGCTGATGCGCTTTCAGGCGGCACGTGCCCACCAGTTCTACGACGAAGCGCTGGCGCTGCTGCCGGCTGCCGACCGCAAGGCGCAGAAGCCGGGTCTGATGATGGCCAACATCTACCGCACGCTTGCTGCGCGAGATCGAAGCCGACGGCTTTCGTGTGCTGCACCAGCGCACCTCGCTGACGCCGCTGCGCAAGCTGTGGATCGCGCTGCGCACGCATTGGCGCGAGACTTGACCGCGCTGCATGTCGCAGTCGTCGGCGCCGGGTGGGCCGGCCTGGCGGCCGCCGTGCACGCGCGGCGCGCGGGCCATCGGGTCAGCGTGTTCGAGATGGCCGCGCATGCGGGGGGCCGCGCGCGCGCGGTGACGTCCCAGGGCCTGGTGCTCGACAACGGCCAGCACATCCTCATCGGCGCCTACCGCGCCACGCTCGAGCTGATGGCGCTGCTCGACATCGACGTGCACCGCGTGCTGCACCGCATGCCGCTGACGCTGCGCTTTGCCGACGGCAGCGGACTGCAGCTGCGCAACGGCGCGGCGGTGCCGGCGCTGCTGCGCGCGGTGCTGGGCTGTCGCGGATGGCGCTGGCGCGACAAGGCGGCGCTGTTGTGGGCGGCCAGCCGCTGGGCCGGCGCGGGCTTTCGTTGTGCTCCGGACCTCACCGTCGATCGGCTCTGCGCTGCATTGCCGCCTGCGCTGCGCCGCGACCTGATCGACCCGCTGTGCGTGGCCGCGCTGAACACGCCGGCAAGCAGCGCCAGTGCCACGGTCTTCCTGCGCGTGCTGCGCGACGCCCTGTTCAGCGCGCCGGGCTCGGCCGATCTGCTGCTGCCGAAGCAGCCGCTCGACGCGCTGTTGCCGGCGCCCGCAGCGCAATGGTTGCGCGCGCACGACGTCACGCTGCGACCGGGCCAGCGTGTGATGGCCATCGAACCCGGCACCAACGCAGCTTGGCGGCTCGACGGGCAGGCCTTCGACCGCGTCGTGCTGGCCTGCACCGCGACCGAGGCCGCGCGGCTGTGCGAGCCGCTGGCGCCCGCATGGTCAGCGCAGGCTGCTGCGCTGCGCTACGAGCCGATCGTCACCGTCTATGCCCGCGCATACGGGCGCTCGCCTGCCGACGCCGATGACCGCGCTGCATGCCGATGCCGCGGCGCCTGCACAGTTCGTCTTCGACCTGGGCGCACTCGGCGGACCGCCGGACGTGTTCGCCTTCGTCGTCAGCGGCGCGCGCGCCTGGGTCGAGCGCGGCCTGCAGGCCACCGCGCAGGCGACGCTGGCGCAGGCGCGGGACGCATTCGATCCGGGCACCTGGCACGACGGACTGCAGTTGCTGCATGTCGCGGCGGACAAGCGCGCCACGTTCCAATGCACGCCCGGCCTGGAGCGGCCGGCAGCACAGGTGTTGCCCGGGCTGCTGGCGGCGGGCGACTATGTGCAGGGGCCGTACCCGTCGACGCTGGAAGGCGCGGTGCTCGCCGGTCGACACGCGGCGGCGCTGCTGCACGAAGGCTGAGCTGCTCAGCGCCGGGCGAAGGGTGCGGCCAGCGGCTCGCCGATGAACAGCCCCTGCTGCGGCCACTGCACGCTCTTCCAGTACGCCTCGATAGCGCTGCTGCCTTGCAGGTAGTGCATCAGCAGCCACTGCGGATGGGGAAACTTCTGCAGGTGATTGCAGGGCTCGCTGACCGTACCGTGGCTGGCGGTGGCGCCCGATTCGATCCAGGCCAGCGCGCTGGTCTGGCCGCTGTTGCCTGACAACCGCCCGCCGAACGACGTGAGGTGATCGCCCAGCCCGCCGGCGACCCACTTCACCCTCGGCAACAGGTCGACGCGAGCGCTGCCGGTCACCAACAACAGCACCGGCTCGGCGGCGTCGAGCGTGGCCTCGAAGTCGGCTGCACGTTCGACATGCAGCGTGACACCGAAGCGGGTCACTTCGGTCTGCGGCGGATACAGGCGCGAGCGAACGTTGCGCGCGCTGTCACCGGTGGTGAGAAAAACAGCGTTCACCGCGGGCGCGCCACGCAGCCCGAGCGTGCCGTCCGATTTCACCCCGCGGTCGATCAGGGCCTTGGCGGTTGGCACGTCGGCCGCCGCGATGAGCATCGACGGGCGCAGGCCCAGATCGGTCCACGGCCGGGTGGTGGCTGAATTGGCGTACCGCGAAGGTTTCGATGCACCGCAGGGCTGGTGGCACAAGGCGGCATCGAAGCCGAGCGTCAACGCCGCGGTGATCGAGTTGCAGGCCACCGCGTACGGCGCCGACCAGGCCAGCGCCAGAGCCTGGGTTCGCGCGCCGAAGTGCGCGCGTATGCGCGAATCGAGCAGCGCGAACTCGTCTGCCGTCAGCACCGCCTTCAGCGGCAGCTCGACGCGCAGGACCTGGTGGCGGCGCAGACGCCGGCGCTTGATGTAGTGCTCACCGACCGCCACCGAGTAGGGATCGGCGCTGTTGATCACCAGGCCGATGTCGGCCGCGCGCAGCCTGCCGCGCAGCGCCGGGACGACCGCCCACTCGCGCGGCGGCGGGTTCGCCGCCACGGGGGCCGGCGCCGAGGCCGCTTCGGCGGCCGACGCCGGCGCCGGTGCATCCGGTTGGGCGAACGTGGCGGCCGCGGCCATCAGGCCGATCACGGCAGCAGCCAGCCTGGGCCAGCTTGATCCAGCCCTGACGCCGCTGCCATGTCGCATGCGCAGCGGCGATTTCACAATGCTGTCGGACAACCTCACAATACGGATCATGGCCAAGACTGACAAGCAAAAGCCAACCATTCAAGTGCTGGAGCGCAGCTTCGCGCTGCTGGATGTGCTGGCATCACACCCCGACCCGGTGTCGTTGAAACTGATCAGCACACAGACCGGACTGCATCCTTCGACCGCGCACCGCATCCTGAACGACATGGTCTGCGGCCGCCTGGTGGACCGGCCCGAAGCGGGCAGCTACCGGCTCGGCATGCGCCTGCTGGAACTGGGAAACCTGGTCAAGGCCCGGCTGGACGTGCGCGATGCGGCCATCGGACCGATGCGCGAGTTGCACAAGCTGACGCACCAGCCGGTGAACCTGTCGCTGCGCCAGGGCGACGAGATCGTCTACATCGAGCGCACCTACAGCGAACGCTCGGGCATGCAGGTGGTGCGCGCGATCGGCGGGCGCGCGCCGCTGCACCTGACCTCGGTGGGCAAGCTGTTCCTGGCGCTGGACGACCCGCAGCGCGTGCGCGCCTACGCCACCCGCACCGGCCTGGCCGGCCACACGCGCAACAGCATCACCGACATCCAGGCCCTCGAGCGCGAACTGGCCAGCGTGCGCGCCACGGTCAGCGCACGCGACAACGAAGAACTGGAGATGGGCGTGCGCTGCATGGCCGCGGGCATCTTCGACGATCAGAGCCGGCTGGTGGCCGGGCTGTCGATATCGGCGCCGGCCGATCGCATCGAAGACAGCTGGATGGCACGGGTCAAGGAAACGGCCGGCCTGATCTCGGCGGCGCTGGGGCATCGCAAGGCGCCCTGACGGGATGCGTGGCGCCGCTTCGGCGGTGCCGCTGCGCAACAGGCGCGCCGTCGTCAGTCGCTGAGGGCGTGCACCGGCACCGCTTGAGCGCCAATGCCCACACCGTCGTTCAGCCACTTGCGGATGCGCTCGGCGTCGCCGATGCGCGAGTAGCGCCCGGCCGAATCGAGCAGCACCATGATCAGCTTGCGCCCGGCCATCTGGGCCTGCATCACCACGCAGCGCCCCGCCTCGGAGATGTAGCCGGTTTTCTGCAGCCCGATGTCCCATTCCGGGTTGCGGATCAGCCCGTTGGTGTTGCGGAAGTGCAGGAAGCGCCTGCCCACGGGCATCTGGGCCTCACGCGACACCGTCAACTCGCGCAGGATCTGGTGCTGATACGCCGCCCCGACCAGACGCGCCAGATCCTGCGCGTTGGATTGGTTCTTGCTGGACAGGCCGGTGGGCTCGACATAGATCGTGCCGCTCATGCCCAGCAGCTGCGCCCGGGCATTCATGGCCTCGACAAAAGCCCCCAGGCCGCCGGGAAAGGTGCGGCCGAGGGCGTGCGCGGCCCGGTTTTCAGAGGACATCAACGCCAGGTGCATCATCTCGCCGCGGCTGAGCTGCGTGCCCACGGTGAGCCGCGACCGGCTGCCCTTTTCGGTGTCCACATCGTCCTGCGAGATCGTCAGCATCTCGTCCAGCGGCAGCCGCGCTTCGGCAACGATGAGGCCCGTCATCAGCTTGGTGATCGATGCGATCGGCAGCACCGCCTGCGAATTCTTGCTGAAGAGCACCTGGTGCGTGTCCTGATCGACGACCAGCGCGACGCTCGACTTCAACTCCAGCGGATCCTCGGTGGCGTGCAGGCCGAACACCTGCCCGAAGGACGGACGTTGCGGCACCACGCTGGCGACTTGCCGGCGCGGCGCGCGCGCGCGACTGACCTTCTTGACCCCTTTGCTGGACTTCTTGACGGCACTGGCGGGCTTGGCCGAGGCTGGAGCCGACTGCGCCAGCGGCGCAAATGCCAGCGCCACGCAGGCGCCGAGCACCAGCAGTGCAGCGCGACCGCTGCGAAGGATCAAGGCTCCATGCACGTTGTTTGCCCCCAAAGTAAGCGAAAGTGTATTGGATGGGAAAAAGTCGCGCAATATCAAAAACTTGCGAAATCTTCCTAAAGTTTCGCTTCGCGTAAATATTGGGCGTTGTCTTGTCAGAAGCCCGCGGGCGAACACGGACTATCGGCAGATGCCGACCAGTATTGAGAGAGCGCCGCACGCAGGCAAGGCCCGACACCCCCCGAAGCCGGGCGGCAACCGGCCGCTGCCCGCCGATTCGCGGGGGCCCTACCGCGCCGCGGACTCGCGCCTGGCGTCGATGAGCTGCCGTCCGACCGTGTCGCGCTGAGGCGGTGCGGCCCACGCGACTGGCGTGGGCCGCATGGTCAGACCGTCAGCGACGCTACGCTGGGCTGCATCGCGCCGGCGCGATGCACGCCGCTGAGCAGCGCCTTGAACGACGCCGCCACGATGTCGGCGTCGACACCCACGCCGTACAGCGTGCGCTTGCCGATGCGCAGCTCGATGTAAGCCGCCGCGCGCGCCTTCGCGCCAGCGCCGATGGCGTGCTCGTGATAGTCGAGCAACTGCAGTTCTTCCGCGCAGTGGGTCTGCAGGGCCGCCATGAACGACTCGACCGGACCGTGACCGCTGCCCTCGAGCTCGAGCGCGCGGCCGCCGATTTCGACAGCAGCGTTGAGCCGCATCTGCCGCTGCTCATCTTCGTGCAGCCGGTAAGCGCCGAGCCGCAGTCCCGACTCGACGTGGTACTCCTGCGCGAACACCTGCCACAGGTCGGCGGCCGTCATCTCGCGGCCCTGCAGGTCCATCACCGCCTGGACCACCTGGCTGAGTTCGATCTGCAGGCGACGCGGCAGCTGCAGCCCGTATTCGGCCTCGAGCAGATAGGAGATGCCACCCTTGCCCGACTGGCTGTTGACGCGGATCACCGCTTCGTAGCTGCGGCCGACGTCCTTCGGGTCGATCGGCAGGTAGGGCATGTCCCAGATGTCGCCCTCGCGCCGCGACGTCAGCGCCTTCTTGATCGCATCCTGGTGCGAGCCGGAGAACGAGGTGAACACCAGATCGCCGACATAAGGATGGCGTGGGTGCACCGGCAACTGGTTGCAGTGTTCGACACAGCGGCGGATCTCGTCGATGTCGGAGAAGTCGAGCCCCGGCGCCACGCCCTGCGAATACAGGTTCAGCGCGATGTTGACCAGATCGACATTGCCGGTGCGTTCACCGTTGCCGAACAGGCAGCCTTCGACACGATCGGCGCCGGCCATCAGCGCGAACTCGCCCGCCGCGGTGCCGGTGCCGCGGTCGTTGTGCGGATGCACCGACAGCACGATCGAATCGCGCCGCGCCAGATGGCGGTGCATCCACTCGATCATGTCGGCAAAGATGTTCGGCGTGCTGTGCTCCACCGTCGACGGCAGGTTGATGATGCACTTGTGCTGCGGCGTCGGCTGCCAGACGTCGGTGACGGCATCGACGACGCGCTTGCTGAATGCCAGTTCGGTGCCGGAGAACATCTCGGGCGAATATTCGAAAGTCCAGGCGGTGCCGGGTTGCGCCGCCGCCATGTCGCGCACCAGGCGCGCATGGCGGGTCGCCAACTCGACCACGCCATCCTCGTCCAGCCCCAGCACCACCTTGCGCATCACCGGCGCGGTGGCGTTGTACAGGTGGACGATGGCACGCGGGGCGCCCACCAACGCTTCGAAGGTGCGGCGGATCAGCGGCTCGCGCGCCTGCGTCAGCACCTGGATGGTCACATCGGGCGGCACCAGCTTGTCATCGATGAGCAGGCGCACAAAATCGAAATCGGCCTGCGACGCCGATGGGAAGCCGATCTCGATTTCCTTGAAGCCGATGCGCACCAGCATCTCGAACATGCGCAGCTTGCGCTGCGGATCCATCGGCTCGATCAGCGCCTGGTTGCCGTCGCGCAGATCGACGCTGCACCACAGCGGCGGCGCCGACAGCACCGCATCCGGCCAGCGCCGATCCTGCAGGCCGACGGGTGCGAAGGCGCGGTATTTCTGATCGGGGCGCTTGAGCATGGTCATGGTGGAACCTCGTCTGTGTGAATCGTGGAAACGCACACGCAGCAAAAATGAAAAACGGCCCGCTGCGTGTGCTGGCGGGCCGTTGATGCGATGCAGGAAGTATCAGTCGATCAGCGCGCCCGTGGCACTCCCAGCAGTAGTAGCGAAAGGGCTTGGGCGCAGGAAATCATGGCGCAAATGTAGCACGCAGTTCACTGCGGGTGAAACCATGGCACCTGCCGTCAGTGCAGGCCGCGTTCATCGGGTTCGTCGGTGGAGGTCGAAATCACGCTCACCTGGCGGCCTTTCATCTTGCGCCAGACATACACCGCGTAGCCCGAGATGCCATACAGGCAGAACATGCCGAAGATGACCAGCGGCGGATGCAGGTTGACGGCGGCGATGACCAGCGCGACCAGCACGATGACGATGAACGGCACCGAACGTTTGCGCCCGAAATCCTTGAAGCTGTAGAAGGGCACGTTGGTGACCATCGTCAGGCCGGCGTAGAGGGTCACGGCCATCGAGGTCCACGCCAGCCAGCCGATCTGCGACACGCCTTTGTAGCCTGCATCGTCGAGAACCCAGATGAAGCCGGTCACCAGCGCCGCCGCCGCCGGGCTCGGCAGGCCCTGGAAGTAGCGCTTGTCGATGACCGCGATGTTGGTGTTGAAGCGTGCCAGCCGCAAGGCGGCCGAGGCGCAGTAGACGAAGGCCACCACCCAGCCGAGCTTGCCCATGCCGCGCAAGGCCCACTCGTAGACGATCAGCGCCGGCGCCGCACCGAAGCTGACCATGTCCGACAGGCTGTCCATCTGCTCACCGAACGCGCTCTGGGTGTTGGTCATGCGCGCCACGCGCCCGTCCAGGCTGTCCAGCACCATCGCGCAGAACACGCCGATGACCGCGTTCTCGAAACGCCCGTTCATGGCCATCACGATGGCGTAGAAGCCGCCGAACAGCGCCGCCAGCGTGAACAGGTTGGGCAGGATGTAGATGCCCCGCCGCCGCTTGCGCGGCACCTCGCCCGCCGCAGCGGGCGCGTCGCGTGTGGACGGCGGCACGTCGTTCATGGCGTCGAACGATAGCGCAGCGACGCGTGCGGGCGAACCGCCTCGCGGCGGTGCCGGCGCAACGCCTTGACGTTCGGCAGCTTCAGTTGCGGCTCTTGTCGACCAGCTTGTTGGCCTTGATCCACGGCATCATCGCGCGCAGCTTTTCACCGACGACCTCGATCGAATGCTCGCCCATCAGGCGGCGGCGCGACAGCAGCGTCGGCGCGCCGGCGCGGTTTTCGAGGATGAAGTTCTTCGCGTACTCGCCGGTCTGGATGTCGACCAGCACCTGGCGCATCGCTGCGCGCGTCTCGTCGTTGACGATCTTCGGGCCGGTGACGTACTCGCCGAACTCGGCATTGTTCGAGATCGAATAGTTCATGTTGGCGATGCCGCCTTCATAGATCAGGTCGACGATCAGCTTCAACTCGTGCAGGCACTCGAAATAGGCCATCTCGGGTGCGTAGCCGGCATCGACCAGCGTTTCGTAGCCGGCCTTGATCAGCTCGACCGTGCCGCCGCACAGCACCGCCTGCTCGCCGAACAGATCGGTCTCGGTCTCTTCGCGGAAGTTGGTCTCGATGATGCCGGCCTTGCCGCCGCCGTTGGCCGCGGCATAGCTCAGCGCCAGGTCACGCGCCTTGCCCGACGAATCGGCGTGCACCGCGATCAGGTGCGGCACACCACCGCCTTGCACGTAGGTGTTGCGCACCGTGTGGCCGGGGGCCTTCGGGGCCACCATCCAGACATCGAGGTCGGCGCGTGGCACCACCTGCCCGTAGTGCACGTTGAAGCCGTGCGCGAAGGCCAGCGAGGCGCCGTCGCGGATGTTCGGCTCGACGGCCTCGCGATACACGGCCGCGATCTGCTCGTCGGGCAGCAGCATCATCACCACGTCGGCATCCTTCACCGCGGCGCCGACATCGGCCACCTTCAGGCCGGCCTTTTCCACCTTCGACCACGACGCCCCGCCCTTGCGAAGGCCGACCGTCACCTTGACGCCGCTGTCGCTCAGGTTCTGCGCGTGGGCGTGGCCCTGCGAGCCGTAGCCGACGATGGTGACCTTCTTGCCCTTGATCAGGCTCAGGTCGGCGTCCTTGTCGTAATAGACCTTCATGTTGCTCTCCGTTGATAGGGATGGGTGGGTGACTTCGCGGGCCCGGGCAGGGCCGCTTCAGACTCTGAGAATGCGTTCGCCGCGGCCGATGCCGCTGGTGCCGGTGCGCACCGTCTCCAGGATCGCCGAGCGGTCGATGGCCTGCAGGAAAGCGTCGAGCTTGGCGGTGTCGCCGGTCAGCTCGAGCGTGTAGCTCTTGTCGGTGACGTCGACGATGCGGCCGCGGAAGATGTCGGCCATGCGCTTCATCTCGTCGCGTTCCTTGCCGACCGCGCGCACCTTGATCAGCATCAGCTCACGCTCGGTGAAGCTGGCCTCGGTCAGATCGACCACCTTGACGACTTCGATGAGCCGGTTCAGGTGCTTGGTGATCTGCTCGATGACCTCGTCGGAGCCGGTGGTGACGATGGTCATGCGCGACAGCGACGCATCCTCGGTCGGCGCGACGGTCAGGCTCTCGATGTTGTAGGCGCGCGCCGAGAACAGCGCCACCACCCGCGACAAGGCCCCGGGTTCGTTCTCGAGCAATACGGCAATGACATGTTTCATGTGGATTCGTCCTGCGCGCTCTTCGCAGCCGGTGGCGGTAACCGCCGGCCCTTGGCCACGCCCTTCGAGTTGGACTCTGGCGAGTCGGTTGATCGCTCCGCTGTTGCAGCACGCCCTGCCCTGCGCGGGCCCCACCGGCGCGGTAACGCCGGGTCGGCCGCGCCGGGCTCAGCGCCTCACAGGTCTTCGGAGCCCAGCAGCATTTCCGAGATGCCCTTGCCTGCCTGCACCATCGGCCACACGTTCTCGGTCGGGTCGGTGCGGATGTCGAGGAAGACGGTGCGATCCTTCAGCCGGATCGCCTCGCGCAGCGCCGGCTCCACATCGGCCGGCTTCTCGACCAGGATGCCGACATGGCCGTAGGCTTCGGCCAGCTTGACGAAATCGGGCAACGCATCCATGTAGCTGTGCGAATAGCGCCCGCCGTAGTCGATCTGCTGCCACTGGCGCACCATGCCCAGATAGCGGTTGTTCAACGACACCACCTTGACGGCGGTTTCGTACTGCTTGCAGGTCGACAGTTCCTGCAGGCACATCTGGATCGAGCCCTCGCCGGTGACGCAGAACACATCGGCCTGCGGTTTGGCCAGCTTGATGCCCATCGCGTAGGGCAGCCCCACACCCATCGTGCCCAGGCCGCCGGAATTGATCCAGCGGCGCGGCTCGTCGAAGCCGTAATACTGCGCGGCCCACATCTGATGCTGGCCGACATCCGAGGTGATGTAGGCGTCGCGGCCGCGTGTCAGTTCGTGCAGCTTCTGCACCACGAACTGCGGCTTGATGACCTCGTCGCTGTTCTTGTAGGCCAGGCAGTCGCGCTTGCGCCATTCGCCGATCTGGCGCCACCAGGCCGCCAGCGCTTCGGGGTCGGGCCGCGCAGCGGTATCACCCAGCTGGTGCAGCAACTCGCCCAGCACTTCCTTCACGTCGCCGACGATCGGGATGTCGACGCGCACCCGCTTCGAGATCGAAGACGGGTCGATGTCGACGTGGATGATCTTGCGTTCGACCGAGGCGAAGTGCTTCGGGTTGCCGATGACGCGGTCGTCGAACCGCGCGCCCACCGCCAGCAGCACATCGCAGTTCTGCATCGTCAGGTTGGCCTCGTAGGTGCCGTGCATGCCGAGCATGCCCAGGAAACGAGGGTCGCCGGCCGGCATCGCGCCCAGGCCCATCAGCGTGTTGGTGCACGGCACGCCGAGCAGTTCGACCAGCCGGCGCAGCTCGGCCGAGGCATTGCCCAGCACGACGCCGCCGCCGGTGTAGATGTAGGGGCGCTTGGCGCCGAGCAGCAACTGCACGGCCTTGCGGATCTGCCCGCCATGGCCCTTGCGGACCGGGTTGTACGAGCGCATCTCGATGCGCTCGGGGTAGACGAACGGCGCCGTCTTCAGCGACACGTCCTTCGGGATGTCCACCACCACCGGCCCGGGTCGCCCGGTGCGGGCGATGTGAAAGGCCTTCTTGATCGTGTGCGCCAGCTCGCGCACGTCCTTGACCAGGAAGTTGTGCTTGACGATGGGGCGGGTGATGCCGACCGTGTCGCACTCCTGGAACGCATCCAGCCCGATCGCCGGCGTCGGCACCTGCCCGGTGATGATCACCATCGGGATCGAATCCATGTACGCGGTGGCGATGCCCGTCACCGCGTTGGTCACACCCGGCCCGCTGGTGACCAGCGCCACGCCGACCTCGCCGGTGGCGCGCGCGTAGCCGTCGGCGGCATGCACGGCGGCTTGCTCGTGACGCACCAGCACATGCTGGATCGTGTCTTGCTTGTACAGCGCGTCGTAGATGTACAGCACCGCACCACCGGGATAGCCCCACAGGTACTTGACCTGCTCGGCCTGCAGGCAGCGCACCAGGATTTCGGAGCCGTTCGGGTCGCGCTCGGCGGAATCGGCGGATTGCGCCGCGGCGGCGCGCTTGACTTCAGCGGGGGAGATGTCCATGAATCGAACCTTTGTGAATTTCTCTGACGAAAAACCATCGGTGCCCCTCCTCGCACCCTCGTGGGGCGGAATCGGCAAAACGGGCGGGCCGGTCGCTCGAAACCCGTTGGCGGGCTTTCGACGCCGAACCTTGTCCGTTCGTGGCGCAGCCGCACATTATGGCATTGGCCACCGGCAGTGGCCACCTGCCGAGGCGTGCCCACGGCACTGCGCTAGAGTGGCCCAAGCGCATCGTCGCGAGCCGCGAGCCGCAAGTCCTTGGCCACAGAAAAAGAACTGTCCGACTTTCTCAAGGGCGCTGAAAGGCGCGCCTTCAAGCGCACGTTGTATGCCGTGCACGACGAAGACGCTGCGCTCGACATCGTCCAGGACACCATGATCCGCCTGGCGCAGCGTTACGCGGAGCGGCCGCTCGCCGAGTTGCCGCTGCTGTTCGCGCGCATCCTGTCGAATGCGACGATGGACTGGTTTCGCCGCCGCAAGGTGCGCGTCGGGGTGCTGCAGAATTTCTCCGATCTGGAACCGGCCCACGCCGGCCAGGATTTCGATCTGCTGGACACCCTGGAAACGATCGAAACCACGTGGGGTGCGCGTGGGCCCGCCGACGACCTGATGCGCGCGCAGACGCTGGCCGCCATCGACGAGGCGGTGGCCGAACTGGCGCCGCGTCAACGTGAAGCCTTTCTGCTGCGTTACTGGGAAGAACTGGATGTGGCGGAAACAGCGTCGGTCATGGGCTGTTCGGCGGGCAGTGTAAAAACCCACTGTGCCCGGGCCGTGAAAGCGCTGGCCACCGTCCTGGCCGCCAAAGGATTGAAGCCATGAACATGAGCAGCCGTACCCGATCGATCGAACTCGAGGCCCTGCAGGCGCGCATCGGCCTGCGGCTGGCGGCGCGACTGGGCGAGGGCGTGCGCGAATTGCCCGGCGGGATCGGCGAGCGGCTGCGGGTTGCGCGGGAACAGGCGCTGCGTGCGGCGCGCCCGGCCACGCGCCCTTCGCGGCTGATGGTGCTCGCCGGCCACGGCGGCGGCGAGGCTGGCGCCGCAACTGCGCCGGGGCCGCATACGCCGTGGTGGCTGCGGTTGGTCTCGGCCACCCCGCTGCTGCTGCTGCTCGCCGGGCTGCTGTCGATCCAGCACATGCACGAGCAGGCGCAGATTCGGGCTGCTGCCGAACTCGACGCCGCGCTGCTGGCCGACGACCTGCCGCCAGCCGCCTATGGCGATCCCGGGTTTGTCGAGTTCCTGAAACAGCGCCGCCAGTGACGACCCGACAGCGATCGAAACGCACCGCGCGCTGGCTGGCTGAACTGGTCGCAGGCATCGCGATCTCGAGCCTGCCCGGCCTCGCCGCGGCCCAGGCGCCGGCTGCGGAGCCCGCCTGGCAGGCGCTCAGCCCGGCCCAGCGCGCCGCCTTGGCGCCGCTGCGCGGCGATTGGGCGCAATTCGACGCTGATCGCAAGAAGAAGTGGCTGGAGATGGCGCAGAAGTACGAGTCGATGTCGCCGCTCGAGCGCCAGCGCATGCAGGCGCGCATGACCGATTGGTCGAACCTGACACCTGAAGAACGCTCCCGCGCACGGCTGCAGTACCAGCAGGCACGCCAGATGGGCTCGCTGGACAAGTCCGACAAGCAGGAAAAGTGGGACGCCTATCAGGCACTGCCATCGGATGCGAAGCGGGACCTGGCGCGCCAATCACAATCAGAGCGCAATGCGCTGGACAGCCCCGCGCGTGGACCGCGCGGCGCCTCTGCGCCGCGCGCTTCCGGCGCGGCGAAAGCGGTGGCGCCGGCCGTGGTGCAGGGCAAACCCGGGGCCAGCACCACGTTGATGACCCCCACCACTGCGCCGCCGCCGCCGCGCCCGCCGCAGAAGATCGTGGCGCCGCCCGGGCAGGTCGACAAGAGCACGCTGCTGCCCAAGCCGGCGCGGGGCGAGGCTGCCACATCCGACGGCAAGCGCGCCGCGCCATGAGCCGGGTACGGCGCGGCGCACCGCGCGCAGTGATCGCCGATCGTTCGGCGACCGACGTGGACCCCGTCGAGCAGTCGCACGGTGCCGGCTCGAACCTGGTGGCACCGAGTCTGCGCCGTCGCATGGCTTGCTTCGTCTACGAAGGGGTGCTGCTGTTCGGCGTGGTGATGATCGCCGGCTACCTGTATTCCAGCCTGACCCAGCAGCGCCATGCGCTTGTCGGCCTGCACGGGCTGCAGGCGTTCCTGTTTGTCGTGCTGGGCATCTACTTCGTGTGGTTCTGGGCCAACGGCGGCCAGACGGTGGCCATGAAGACCTGGCACCTGCGCGTGGTCACGGCCGATGGCCGGCCGCTGTCGCAAGCGCGCGCACTGGCGCGCTATGTGCTGAGCTGGCTGTGGTTCCTGCCGGCATTGGCCGGCGCGTACCTGGCGGACGTGGGCAGTGGTGCAGCCATCACTGCGGTGCTGTTCGGCGGCGTGTGCGTGTATGCCGCGCTGTCACGCCTGCATCCGCAGCGGCAGTTCATGCACGATGCGCTGTGCCGCACGCGCCTGATCGAGTCGCGAGGCGGCCCGCAAAAAGCCGCGTGAGGCGGCGCACCTGCGAAGCGGCGTCCTGCGCGTGAAGGGTTGTGCGCGCCGGCGCCTCAGACGGCCGCTTCGTCGGTCTCGCCGGTGCGGATGCGCACCGCCTGCTCCACGCCGGTGACGAAGATCTTGCCGTCACCGATCTTGCCCGTCTTGGCGGCCTTGACGATGGCTTCGACGCAGCGCTCCAGATCGCCGTCCTTCACCACCACCTCGATCTTCATCTTCGGCAGGAAATCGACCACGTACTCCGCGCCGCGGTACAACTCGGTGTGGCCTTTCTGGCGGCCGAAGCCCTTGACCTCGGTCACGGTCAGCCCCGAGACGCCGACATCGGCCAGCGCCTCGCGCACCTCTTCCAGCTTGAACGGCTTGATGATGGCTGTGATCAGCTTCATGGTCGGCTCTCCAGACGAACGTTGCACTCGCTCGATTTAATCACGATCGTCCGGCGTGTGGCCCACACGCCGTGAGCTTCGCCGCGATCGGCTGGCAGCCGCTCCAACGTGGTGCTTCGGATGCACCACGCACACCACCCGCAGGCTCGCCGTGCGCCATGCAAGGGCACTGGGCCGACGCCGGCAACGGCTCGCACAGCCACCGCCTACGATGCCGCATGTCCCGCAACCGACACCACGACTTGCGCAAGCCACCCTCGATGAGCGCCGATGCCGATCTGTCTTCGTGCGTGGTGAGCATCGTCGACGAGCCGACGGCGGTCGACGCTGGGCAGTGGAACGACCTGCTCGCCGCGCAGCCGTCACCGACGCCGTTCATGCGCCACGAGTACCTGCTCGCGCTTCACGAGTCGGACAGCGCGGCACCACAGACAGGATGGGCGCTGCATCTGATCTGCATCCACGACCGCGAAGGAAGCGATGCCGAACTGCTCGCCGCGTGCCCGGCCTACCTGAAAAGCCATTCGTACGGTGAGTACGTCTTCGATTGGGCCTGGGCCGACGCCTATGAACGCCATGGCTTGCGCTATTACCCCAAGCTGCTGACCGCGGTGCCGTTCACGCCGGTGCCGGGCAGCCGTCTGCTGGCGCGAACCGATGCATACCGGCGTCTGCTGGTGCAGGTCCTGCGCCGCATCTGCGAGGCGCAGAAGCTGTCGTCGGCGCACATGCTGTTCATCGACGGCAGCGACGCCCTTGCCGCCGCCAGCGAAGGCTGGATGCTGCGCCAGACCGTGCAGTTCCACTGGCTGAACCGCGAGACGCCGCCCTACGCCGACTTCGCCGAGTTCGCCGCCGGCTTGCAGCGCGAGAAGCGCAAGAAGATCGCCCAGGAGCGCCGACGGGTGGCCGATGCCGGCATCGTCTTCAGCACGCATGAAGGGGCGCAGATCGACAGCGAGCTGTGGGACTTCTTCTACCGCTGCTACTCGCTGACCTACGCGGCGCACCACTCGACGCCGTACCTGCAACGCGATTTCTTTGCCCGCATGCAGCAGCACATGCCGGCCAACTGGGTCATGTTCGTCGCCATGCGCGATGGCCACCGCATCGCCTGCTCACTGCTGGCCATCGACGCGGCGCGAGGCCACGCCTACGGACGCTACTGGGGTTGCACCGAGTACGTGCCGTGCCTGCACTTCGAGGCCTGCTACTACCAGCCGCTGGCCTGGTGCATCGCCAACGGCTACCGCCGCTTCGAAGGCGGCGCGCAGGGCGAACACAAGATGGCGCGCGGGCTGATGCCGGTGGTCACGCAGTCGGCGCACTGGCTGGCGCATCCGGCCTTCAGCGATGCGGTGGCGCGCCACCTGCAAGCCGAGGGCAACGGCATCGATGCCTATGTCGACGAGCTGCGCGACCGCAACCCCTACCGGGATCGCAGCGCGAGCGATACCGCCACCGACTGAGCGGCAGGAGCCGCCTCGGCGCGGCCGCTTTCAGCCCTGGGCCGTGCTCTTCTCCCATCGCGCCATGCCCGACAACACTTCGCGGTGGGCGCTGTCCACGCCCTCCCAACCGCCCAGCTTGACCCACTTGCCCGGCTCCAGATCCTTGTAGTGCTGGAAGAAGTGCTCGATGGTGCGCAGGCGCATCGGGTTCAGGTCGGTGGCCACCTTCCAGTGCGAATAGATCGACAGGATGCGGTCGATCGGCACCGCCAGCAGCTTGTCGTCGCCGCCGGCCTCGTCGTGCATCTTCAGCAAGCCGAGCGCGCGGCAGGTGACGACGACGCCCGGGATCAGCGGCACCGGCGTCATCACCAGCACATCGACCGGGTCGCCATCGTCCGACAGCGTGTTCGGGATGTAGCCGTAGTTGCACGGATAGTTCATCGACGTGCTCATGAAACGATCGACGAACAGCGCGCCGGTGTCGTGGTCGACTTCGTACTTGATCGGATCGGCGTTCATCGGGATCTCGATGATCACGTTGAACTCGTGCGGCGCATTGGCACCCGGCTTCACGTTGTGCAGGCTCATGTTGCTTTCCCAGGTCGGGTGACGAGCCGCAATTCTAGGCAGGCGACCTGCCCGCGCCGAGCGCATTTGCAAGCGCTGGGCGGCTGGTCAGGAAAACACCTGACCGGTGCATTTTGGTTATCCCTTAGCATCCGCCCCGCGATTCGACCCCCGCCCGGCCCGAGATGGCCGTTGCGCGGGAGAGACATGCGAACGCACAAGACCATTCGCACCGACCGAGGAAGGAACCAACTTGATCTCCACGAACCTGGCGCTGAACATCGCGCTGCTGTGCGGCCTTGCGGCTGTGCTTTATGGCTTCTTCCAGCGCAGCTGGATCCTGAAGCAGGACGCCGGCAACGCGCGCATGCAGGAAATTGCCGGCGCCATCCAGCAAGGCGCCGCCGCCTATCTGGCGCGCCAGTACAAGACCATCGCCATCGTCGGCGTGGTGCTGGCGGTGCTGATCGCCGTCTTCCTCGACATCGTCAGCGCCGGCGGCTTCGTGCTCGGCGCGGTGCTGTCCGGCGCCTGCGGCTTCATCGGCATGAACGTGTCGGTGCGCGCCAACGTGCGCACCGCGCAGGCAGCCACGCGGGGCATCGGCCCGGCGCTCGATGTGGCGTTCAAGGGTGGCGCCATCACCGGCATGCTGGTGGTCGGCCTCGGGCTGCTGGGCGTGGGCCTGTTCCTGTGGTTCCTGATGGGCAGCGCGCCCGCCGACGCGACGCTGCCGGCGGTGCTCAAGCCGCTGCTCGGCTTCGCCTTCGGTTCCTCGCTGATCTCGATCTTCGCGCGCCTGGGTGGCGGCATCTTCACCAAGGGCGCCGATGTCGGCGCCGATCTGGTGGGCAAGGTCGAAGCCGGCATTCCGGAAGACGACCCGCGCAATCCGGCGGTGATCGCCGACAACGTCGGTGACAACGTCGGCGACTGCGCCGGCATGGCGGCCGACCTGTTCGAGACCTACGCGGTCACGCTCATCGCCACCATGGCGCTGGGCGCGCTGGTGGTGGCCAACGCCGGCATCCAGGCCGTCATCTACCCGATGCTGCTCGGTGGCGTCTCGATCATCGCCTCGATCATCGGCTGCGCCTTCGTCAAGGCCAGCCCCGGCATGAAGAACGTGATGCCGGCGCTGTACAAGGGCCTGGCGGTGGCCGGCGTGCTGTCGCTGATCGCCTTCTACTTCGTCACCACGGCCGTCATGCCCGCCGACGCGCTGGGCGACGGCACGCACATCAGGTTGTGGGGCGCGTGTGCGGTGGGCCTGGTGCTGACCGCCGCGCTGGTGTGGATCACCGAGTACTACACCGGCACGCAGTACAAGCCGGTGCAGCACATCGCACAGGCCTCGACCACCGGGCACGGCACCAACATCATCGCCGGCCTCGGCGTGTCGATGCGCTCGACCGCCTGGCCGGTGCTGTTCGTCTGCGCCGCGATCATGGTGTCGTATGCGCTGGCCGGGCTGTACGGCATCGCCATCGCCGCCACCTCGATGCTGAGCATGGCCGGCATCGTCGTCGCCCTCGACGCCTACGGCCCGATCACCGACAACGCCGGCGGCATCGCCGAGATGGCCGACCTGCCGGCCAGCGTGCGCGACATCACCGACCCGCTCGACGCGGTGGGCAACACCACCAAGGCGGTGACCAAGGGTTATGCCATCGGTTCGGCCGGCCTGGCCGCGCTGGTGCTGTTCGCCGACTACACCCATTCACTCGAAGCGCGCGGCATCAGCATCGCCTTCGACCTGAGCGACCCGAAGGTCATCGTCGGCCTGTTCATCGGCGGCCTGATTCCCTACCTGTTCGGCGCCATGGCGATGGAAGCCGTGGGCCGCGCCGCCGGTTCGGTGGTGGTCGAGGTGCGGCGCCAGTTCCGCGACATCAAGGGCATCATGGAAGGCACCGGCAAGCCCGAGTACGGCACGGCGGTCGACATGCTGACCAAGGCGGCGATCAAGGAAATGATGATCCCGTCGCTGCTGCCGGTGGTGGTGCCGATCGTCGTCGGCCTGCTGCTCGGCCCGGCGGCGCTGGGCGGGCTGCTGATGGGCACCATCGTCACCGGCCTGTTCGTCGCCATCTGCATGTGCACCGGCGGCGGCGCCTGGGACAACGCCAAGAAGTACATCGAAGACGGCCACCACGGCGGCAAGGGCAGCGAGACGCACAAGGCCGCCGTCACCGGCGACACCGTCGGCGACCCGTACAAGGACACCGCCGGCCCGGCCGTCAACCCGCTGATCAAGATCATCAACATCGTCGCGCTGCTGATCGTGCCGCTGCTGCCGGTGCCCAGCGCCAGCACCGCCGCGGCGCACGGCGCGGCGACGGGTACCGCGGTGGCCATCGTCGCGGTGCCGGTGATCGTCGAAGTCGCCGCCGTGCGCAGGGATGGCGATGTCGTGCGTTTCTACTTCGACACCGGCAAGGCCGAGCTGGCCAGCGGCGCGGCCGATGCGCTGGTCGAAGTCGGCAAGGGCGTGGCCTCGGGCCGCAAGGCGGTGATCAGCGGCTTCCACGATGGCCAGGGCGACGCGGCGGCGAATGCCGAACTGGCCAAGCAGCGCGCGCTTGCCGTGCGCGACACGCTCAAGCAGGTCGGCGTGCCCGACGACCTGATCGAGATGAAGAAGCCCGAGCAGCTGGTGGCCAGCGGCCCGGCAGCCGAAGCGCGGCGCGTCGAGGTGACGCTGCAGTAGCCTGATCGTTCGGCATGAAAAATGGCCCGGATCGTCCGGGCCATTTTCATGGGCGGTACCCGTCGGCGCTCAATGGGTCTGCGCCTGCTTGCCCCACAGCTCGTTCAAGCGGTTGTCGCGGCCGCAACTTTGTCTGTAGAAGTTGTAGCGCGCGGGGTTCTTCTTGTAGTAATCCTGGTGGTAAGCCTCGGCCACGTAGAAGGGGCCGCCGAGGACCAGCTCGGTGACGATCGGCTGTGGGAACGGTTTGGTTTTCTGAAGCGTCGCCAACGACGCCGTCACCACCTTCAGCTGTTCGGCATCCTGGGCATAGATGGCCGTGCGGTACGGCGAACCGACATCGCAGAACTGGCGGTCCTTGGTGGTCGGGTCGATGGTGCGCCAGAAGTGCTCGACCAGTTGCGAATAGCTGACCTTGGCCGGATCGAAGACGATCTCCACCGCCTCGGCGTGGCCGGTCGTCTTGTTCGACACCTGTTCGTAGGTCGGGTTCGGCAACTTGCCGCCGGTGTAGCCCGAGGTGGTGGACAGCACGCCCGGCACCTTGTCGAAGTCGGCTTCGACGCACCAGAAGCAGCCGCCGGCGAAAACTGCTTTTGCCGTCGCGGCCGCGCCGCCGGCGCTGGCCGCCGCCGGCGCCGGGGTGGCCGCCTGGGCCCACGCCATCGGCAACGCCACGCAGCACAGCGCCGCGGCAGCGCCACGTCTGAGGATCGATGTCATCGTCGTGTTCACCTCGTTCATGCTGCTGCCGCCACGAATTTCAGCGCCACGCCGTTGTTGCAGTAACGCTTGCCGGTCGGCTTCGGCCCATCGTCGAAGACGTGTCCCTGGTGCCCGCCGCAGCGTGCGCAGTGGTATTCGGTGCGCGGCAGGATCATCTTGAAATCGGTCGACGTGCCCAGCGCGCCGGGGATCAGCGTGAAGAAGCTCGGCCAGCCGGTGCCGCTGTCGAACTTCATCTCCGAAGTGAACAGGGGCAGCTCGCAGCCGGCGCATTGATAGGTGCCCTTGCGCTTCTCGTCGTTCAGCGCGCTGGTGAAGGCACGCTCGGTGCCTTCCTTGCGCAGCACGTCGTAGGCGGCCGGGCTGAGGCGCTGCTGCCACTGCGCATCGCTCAGTTGAAACGGCATCGGGGCGCTGGCGTCAGCCTTGCCCGGCCCGCTGGCGGCGCTGGCGCTGCGAGCCAGACCGAGGGCGGAAAACATGGCAATCAGGTTGCGACGGGTCATCATCGAGACTCCTTTGGATTTCCTTGTGGGGGCATCAGGTTAAGTAGGTTTTGGTCGGCACCTGCTGCGCAATCCTTTCACCGCGCGATGCCTGTCGTCAGGCGGCGACCAGCCGCA
This sequence comes from uncultured beta proteobacterium, assembly GCA_963756415.1. Classification (GTDB taxonomy): domain Bacteria; phylum Pseudomonadota; class Gammaproteobacteria; order Burkholderiales; family Burkholderiaceae_C; genus Rubrivivax. The sequence continues at coordinate 1,111,961 of CAVWNT010000009.1, read as the reverse complement.
GGTGGGTGATTTCCGACGGTGCGCCCAGGCGCATCGGCGGCCCCCAGTAACCGGTGCCGCGGCTGGTGTAGACCCACAACGAGCGCAAGCGGTTCAATCCGGCCGTGAACGGCTGCTGCAGCCGCACCAGAAAATTCCACGGCAGCAACTGCCCGCCGTGCGTGTGCCCGGACAGCTGCAGCTGATAGCCGGCGCGTGAGGCGGCTTCGGCGCTGCGCGGCTGGTGCGCCAGCAGCACGCGCACGACGGTGCTCGCCGGCACGCCGTCGATGGCGCGCTGCGGGTCGCTGCGCTGAGCGGCATCGAAGTGGTGGGCACTGAAGTCGCTGACGCCCGCCAGCGCCAGCGAGGCGCCGTCGTGCTGCAGCAGCACGTGCTCGTTCATCAACACGACCACGCCCAGCCGGCGCAGCTCGCGCACCCAGGCCTCGGCGCCGCTGTAGTACTCGTGGTTGCCGGTGACGAAAAAGGTGCCGTGTCGGGACGCCAGCGCGGCCAGCGGCGCCACGTGCGCTGCCAACTCGGGCACCGAGCCGTCGACCAGATCGCCGGTGACCGCCACCATGTCCGCCCGCAGCGCATTGACACGCTCGACGATGGCCTGCACATAGCTGCGCTTGATCGTCGGCCCGACGTGCACATCGCTGATCTGCGCGATCGTGAAGCCGTGCAGGGCCGCGGGCAGCTGCTCGATCGGCACGTCGACGCGCACCACCGCGGCGGTGCGCCGCGCGTTGCCGACGGCCCACAGGCTCAACAGCCCGGCCAGCACCAGCACGGCCGCGGCGGTGGTCTGGCGCGAGGCAGCGATGAAGGCCGGCGTCAGCAGATCCACCGCGCCGAGGACCGCCATCAGCAACAGCAGCAGCTCGCGCAGCAGCGTCAGCACGAACAGCATCGAGAACAGCCCCATCAGCAGCGTGCCCACCCAGGCCATGCGATCGGACAGCGGCTGGCGTCGCACACGGCGCGCCCACAGGGCCATCGGCATCAGCAGCCACGACACACCGAGCAGCGCCAGCAATGCGGCTTGCAATGCCGGCGAGAACGCCAGCGCCGGCCACAGGCGCCAGCCGATCCAGGCGTGCAGCCCCAACAAGATCAACAGCAGCGCCATGCCGGCCTTCGGTGCGCGCACGGGTCGGCGCAGGTCACAGATGGGTGCGGCGCCGGCGGACTTCAACCCGGCAACACTGCTTCCGTCCTGCATCGCGCCTTTCGTCTGGATATGCCTGTATATTCGTCCAGCCCTATGCCGCTCGATCGACTCCCCTGCGCCATGACCGACGCCCTGCTGGCCCCGCCCCCGCGCCGCAACGCCGAGCGCCGACCCCGACCCCTTCGCCGCGCTCAACGAAGAGCAGCGGCAGGCGGTGTTTCACGGCAGCGATGCGCCCGCCCGGCGCACACCCCCGCTGCTGGTCATCGCCGGCGCCGGCTCGGGCAAGACCCTCACGCTTGCCAGCCGCGTGGCGCGGCTGGTGCTGGACGGCGCCGATCCGCAGCGCCTGCTGCTGTTGACCTTCTCCCGGCGCGCCGCCCACGATCTGCAGCGCCGTGTCGGCCAGGTGCTGCACCGCGCGCTGGATCTGGGCATCGGCCAGCAGCCGCCGAAACTGGCCTGGACGGGCACCTTCCACAGCGTGGCGGCGCGGCTGCTGCAGCAGCACGCCGCGCAGGTCGGCCTGGCCGAGAACTTCTCGGTGCTCGACCGCAGCGACAGCGAAGACCTGATGGGCCTGCTGCGCCACGAGCAGGGTCTGTCGGCAACGTCGCGGCGCTTCGCCACCAAGAGCACCTGCCTGGCGATCCATTCGCGCTGCATCAACAGCCGCGCGCCGCTGGCCGAGGTGATTCGCGAGCACTTCCCGTGGTGCGCCGACAGCGAGGAACAGCTGCGCACGCTGTTTCGCGCCTACGCCGTGCACAAGCAGCAGCAGCACCTGCTCGACTACGACGACCTGCTGCTGTACTGGTCATCGATGATGCAGGACGCCGCGATGGCGCGCCGGCTGGGTGATCGCTTCGAACATGTGCTGGTCGACGAATACCAGGACACCAACCGGCTGCAGGCGCAGATCCTGCTGGCCTTGAAACCCAGCGGACACGGCCTCAGCGTGGTCGGCGACGACGCGCAGTCGATCTATTCGTTTCGTGCCGCCGAGGTGCGCAACATCCTCGACTTCGCCCATCAATTCGATCCACCCGCGGCCATGCTGAGTCTGCAGCGCAACTACCGCTCGACGGCGCCGATCCTGCACGCCTGCAACGCGGTCATCGCCGAGGCCGCCGAACGTTTTGCCAAGACCTTGTGGACCGCGGCCAGCGCGGGCGAACGGCCGCAACGGGTGCAGGTGCTGGGCGAGGCCGAGCAGGCCACCTGGGTTGCCGATCAGGTGCTCGCGCGGCGCGAAGGCGGGCTGGCGCTGAAGCGCCAGGCGGTGCTGTTTCGCACCAGCCACCACAGTGCCGCGCTCGAACTCGAGCTGTTGCGCCGCGACATCCCGTATGTCAAGTTCGGCGGGCTGAAGTTTCTCGAAGCCGCCCACATCAAGGACCTGCTGTCGGTGCTGCGCTGGGCCCACAACCCGCGTCACCGGCTGGCCGGATTCAGGGTGGCGCAGCTGGTCGCCGGCATGGGCCCGGCCGCCGCGCGCCGCCTGGTCGAGGCGACAGCGCAGGCCGACGATCCTGAAGCCGTCTGGCACGCGTTCCGCCCGTCGGTGGCGGCCCGACCGGGCTGGCATGCGCTGCGCGATTGCCTGTGCGCGATGCGGCAACCGGCCGGCGCCTGGCCGGCGCCGCTGCAGCAGGCGCTGCAGTGGTATCGCAGCCAGCTGGCGCGGCTTCACGAGCAGGTCGCACCGCGCGAATCCGATCTGGAGCAACTGGCGCGGATGGCACTCGGCTTTGTATCGATCGACCGTTTCCTGGCCGAACTGACGCTCGATCCGCCGCAGGCCAGCAGCGACGAAGCCGGCGAGCCGCACCGTGACGACGACTATCTGGTGCTGTCCACCGTGCATTCGGCCAAAGGCCAGGAGTGGGCGGCGGTGACGGTGCTGAATGTCGTCGATGGCTGCATGCCGTCGGACATGGCCACCGGCAGTGCGGCCGGCATCGAGGAAGAACGCCGCTTGTTGTACGTGGCGATGACGCGCGCGCAGCATCACCTGCAGCTGATGGTGCCGCACCGCTTTCACGTCACGCAGCAACGCGCGCGCGGCGACCGCCACCTGTACGGCGCGGTTTCGCGCTTCATCACGCCGGCGGTGGCCGCGTGTTTCGACAGCGTCGGCGCGACAGGCGGCGAGCCCGGCATCGAGGCTGGTGTCGATGACACGTCCCCACCGCGCATCGGCATCGACATCCAAGCCGCGGTGCGCTCGATGTGGGATTGAGGCAAGCCCGCGCACGCGCGCGCGATGACCTCAGGCCGCAGCCCGCACCACACGCGCCTCGCGGATCGGCAGGTTGATCAGTGCCGCGCCGATGGCCAGCACGATGTCGATGTACCAGATCCAGTCGAAGCTGCCGGTGGCCTCGAACACCTGCCCGCCGAGCCAGGCGCCGAGGAAGCCGCCGACCTGGTGCGAGAGCATGACGATGCCGAACAGCGTGGCCAGGTTGCCGATGCCGAAGAACTTGGCCACCAGCCCGACCGTGGGCGGCACGGTCGACAGGAAGGTCAGCCCCATCACCGCGGCGAAGACGAGCACGACCGGCCCCGTCTTCGGCGCCAGCAGGAACAACAGCACCGCCAGCGCCCGCGTGGCATACACCAGCGACAGCAACGACTTCATGCGCCAGCGCCCGACCGCCCAGCCCATGGCCACGCTGCCGACGATGTTGAACAGGCCCAGCAAGGCCAGCGACCAGGCCCCGAACTGCACCGGCAGCCCGCACGATGCCACCACGCCCGGCAGGTGCGTGGCCAGGAACGCGACATGGAAGCCGCAGACGAAGAAGCCGGCGCCCAGCATCAGGAAGCTGGGGTCGCGCAACGCCGTGCCGATGGCCTCGCGCGTGCCCACCGATTTCTGGCCCGCAGGCGCGCGACTGCAGCGCATTGCCTTTCAGCACGAAGGCGGCCGGCAGCGCCAGCAGCACGATCAGCCCCAGCACCTGCAGCGCGCTCGCCCAGCCCATGCCGAGGATCAACGCGCCGGCGACCGGCGCCATCACGAACTGGCCGAACGAACCGCCGGCATTGACGATGCCGGTGGCGAAGCCGCGGCGCTCGGGCGCGATCAGGCGCGCGGTGGCCGACATCAGCACCGCCGGGCCCGCCATGCCGGCACCGCCGGCGGCGAGCACGCCGATGGCGAAGATCAAGCCCGCGGTGCTGGTCATGTAGGGCGTGATGAAGGTGCCGAAGGCGACCAGCAACACGCCGATGAACAGCACCCGCCCGGCGCCCACCTTGTCGGCCATGGCGCCGGCGAAGGGTTGCGTCAGCCCCCACCACAGCTGGCCGAACGCAAAGGCCAGGCTGATGCTGCCCACGCCCAGGCCGGTCGAGGTGTTCAACGAGCCGAGAAACAGGCCCATCGTCTGGCGCGTGCCCATCGTCAGCGCGAAGACGCCGGCACCGGCCAGCAGCACCAGCCCCAGGGCCCAGCGGCGCGCGGGCGCTGGTGCAGGTGCAGTCGGGCTATTCATGGCTCGCGGGCTCGCGTTCGTCGTGCAGCTGCTGCAGCGCAGCGTCGAGCACCGCATGCAGCTCGGCCACCTCGCCCGATGCCCAGGCTCGCATTCAGGCCTTGCTGGGCCGCCTTCCAGTGCCGCTGGGCCTGCTGGCGCTTGTCGCGCCCGGCCGTCGTGATCGACACGCTGCGGCTGCGTCCGTCGTCGCCGGCGGTCATCTGCAGCCAGCCCGCGGCCAGCAACGGCTTCAGGTTGCGTGTCAAGGTCGATGCATCCATGGTCATCGCGCGCGCCAGATCGCCGGGCCGCAGCGGCCCGAGCTTCAGCACATGCGACAGCAGCGAATACTGCGTGGTCTTCAGCCCGGCCTTGGCCAGCTCGGCGTCGAAACGCTGCGAAACCGCGCGCGTCAGCTGGCGCAGCTTGAAGTTCGTGCAGCCCTGCAAGGTGGCCGATTTTGGATCCATCAATAAATTGTATATACAATTCTTGCACTTGCACAGATGAAGCGCACCCCGATGTCCACCGACGACAAGACCGCCGACTGGAAGGCAGCCGCCGATGCCCAGGCCACCCGCGCACGCGAGCCCGGTTGGGTCAGCGCTGAACAGTCGCGCAGCCGAACCGGCCTGCAGCTGATGCAGGCGCTGCTGCAAGGCGAGCTGCCGCCGCCCCATATCGGACGCACGCTGGATTTCACGCTCGTCGAAGTGGCCCCGGGGCGCGCGGTATTCCAGGGCACACCGCAGACGATGCACCTGAACCCGATGGGCGGCATCCACGGCGGCTGGTACGCGACCTTGCTCGATTCGGCCCTGGGCTGCGCCGTGTGCACCGTGCTGCCGGCCGGGCGCGGCTACACCACCGGGCAGCTGAACGTGCACATCGTGCGTGCGGCCACGGTGCGCAGCGGGCCGCTGCGCGCCATCGGCGAGGTGGTGCATGCCGGTCGCCAGCTGGCGACATCCGAGGCGCGCATCGTCGGACCGGATGGCAAGGTGTATGCCCATGGCAGCACCACCTGCCTGGTGTTCGAGATGCCGCCGGGCTGACGGCCCGCGCTACAGTGGCGGCAACCCCGGAGCCGCCCGATGCCCTCACCCGCCGATGCCGCTGTGCACGCCCGCGCCGCCATCCACAGCTACCACGCACACGTCTATTTCGAGCCGCGACACGCGCGATGCGGCGGCCGCCATCCGGCAATCGATCGGTGAGAATTTCGCCGTGCAGCTCGGCCGCTGGCACGAGGTGCCGGTGGGCCCGCACACCTCGGCGATGTACCAGGTGGCCTTCGCGGTCGAGACCTTCGCCGCCTTCGTGCCCTGGCTGATGCTGAACCGTCGCGGCCTCAGTGTGCTGGTGCACCCGAACACGCTGGCGCCGCGCGACGACCATCTGCAGCACGCGCTGTGGCTGGGCGAGACGTTGCCGCTGAAGCCCGACGTGCTGCCGCTGCACATCGACGCGGCCGATGAGTCGCCGGTGGTGCCGAACACGACGCCGACCCGGCAGCCGGGCGGGCACGCGTCATGATCTTCGTGCCATCTGTCCGGTCGCCCGACGACGGCACGCCACTGGCGTGGTGTTTCGCCTTTGCCGACGGCAAGTTTCTGCTCCCCGAGGATGACGACTCGGGCGCTTGCAGCCGGTGCCGCTCGCCGCCTTCGACAGCTATCGCGAATCGGGCCACTACCTGGGCCGGCTGGAAGGGCTCGATTGCTGGGCGCTGAACCTGCATGCGGCCCCGCCGAGCTGGCGTGCGGTGCCGCTGCGCAGCGCGATGATGCAGTTTCTCGCAGGCCGTGATGGGCCTGGCCGGGCGTGCCGCGCAGGTGCTCGAATGGGACCGCGCGCACCGCTTCTGCGGCGTGTGCGGCACCCCCACCGAGGTGCAGAGCAACGAACGCTCGCGCAAATGCCCGGCTTGCGGCCATGTCGCCTATCCGCGGCTGAGCCCGGCGATGATGGCGCTGGTGTGGCGCGGCGACGAACTGCTGCTGGCGCGCTCGCCGCACTACGCGCCGGGCATGTTCAGTGCGCTCGCCGGCTTTGTCGAAGCCGGCGAATCACTCGAGGAATGTGTGCACCGGGAGGTTGCCGAAGAGGTCAACGTGCGCGTTCACAACCTGCGCTACTACGGCAGCCAGAGCTGGCCCTTCCCGCACAGCCTGATGGTCGCCTTCAGCGCCGAATGGGTCAGCGGCGAGATCGTTGCGCAGGAAGAAGAGATCGAGGCCGCCGGCTGGTACCGCATCGATGCGCTGCCCGGCATCCCGCCGCGCTTCAGCATTGCCGGGCACCTGATCCGCGACACCGTCGAGCGGCTGCGCGCGGCCTGAGCGCGCCGCGCGTAACAGCTCGTTCGCCGCCTCAGGCGGCGGCTTCGCCGACGAAGATGTCGACGCGGCGGTTCTGCGCCCGCCCCGCATCGGTGGCGTTGCTGCCCACCGGCTCGCGTGAACCGCGCCCGTCGATGGCGATGCGATCGGCGGCGATGCCGCGCGCGCTGAGGTAGCTGCGCACGGCGGCCGCGCGGTTCACCGACAACGGATCGTTGATCGCGTCGCTGCCGCTGCTGTCGGTGTGGCCGACGATGCGCACCGTCGTTTTCGGGTTCTCGCTCAGCGTCTGCGCGAAGCGATTCAGCACGCTGTCGAAGGCCGGCTCGATGCGCGTGCTGTTGACGGCGAAGGACACATCGCTGGGCACTTCGAGCTTGAGCTGGTTGTCGGCCGTCTGCGTCACCTGCACCCCGGTGCCGCGGGTGGCGGCTTCCATCTCGCTCTTCTGCTTGGCCATGCGGCTCGACCAGATGTAGGTGCCCAGCCCTGCCACGGCCGCGCCGGCCAGCGCGCCGTGGGTGCGGTTGCTGCCATGCACTGCCGCACCGACCGCCGCACCGGCCAGCGCACCGATCGCGGTGTCGCGTTTGGGATCGGCTTCGTACGACGTGTTCGCACAGCCAACCAATGCCAGGGCGCTTGCGAGTGCACAAGCGGTGGTGCGTAAGGCCGCTGCGGTGGCGGCACGGGAAAAATCTTGCATGGTCGAAGGTCTCATCCAGGTTGCAGGCGACAGGTCACGGCGGATCAAAGCCGCTCGAAAACGGCAGCGATGCCCTGACCGCCGCCGATGCACATTGTCACCAGGGCGTGCCGGCCGCCGCTGCGCTGCAGCTCATAAACCGCCTTTGTGGCCAAAAATGCACCCGAACAGCCGATCGGGTGGCCAAGCGCGATCGCACCGCCGTTGACGTTGGTCTTGCTCATGTCCAGTTCGAGCCCGCGCGCCACTGCAATCGCCTGCGCCGCGAAAGCCTCGTTGCTTTCGATGACGTCGATCTGGTCGAGCCGCAGGCCGGCCTTCTTCAGCGCCAGCTTGGTGGCCGGGATCGGCCCCTCGCCCATGATCTGGTTGGGCACACCGGCGACCGCGTACGACACCAGCCGCGCCAGCGGCTTGTGGCCCGCCTTGGCGGCCACCGCGGCGTCGGCAAGCACGAAGAAGGCGGCGCCGTCGTTGATGCCCGAGGCGTTGCCGGCGGTCACCGAACCGTCCTTCTTGAACGCGGGCTTCATCTTCGCCAGCGCCTCCAGGGTCGTGTTCGGCCGGACATGTTCGTCGCTGTCGAAGATCACCTCGCCCTTGCGGGTCTGCTTGACGATCGGCACGATCTGCGATTTGAAGCGCCCCTCGGCAATCGCCGCCGCCGCGCGCCGGTGCGATTCGACCGCCAGCGCATCCTGCTCCTCGCGCGTGATGCCCCATTTCGTCACCAGGTTCTCGGCCGTGATGCCCATGTGGCCGACGCCGAACGGGTCGGTCAAGGTGGCGACCATGGCATCGATCATCTTGGTGTCGCCCATGCGCGCGCCGCTGCGCATCGCCGGCGACAGGTAGGCGCCGCGCGACATCACCTCGACGCCGCCGCCGATGCCGTAGTCGCAATCGCCGAGCAGGATGTTCTGCGCCGTCGTCACGATGCCCTGCAGTCCCGACGAGCACAGCCGGTTGACCGCCATCGCCACCGATTCCATCGGCAGCCCGGCCTGGATCGATGCCACCCGCGCCACGTAGGCATAGCGGCTGTCGGTGGGAATGGTGTTGCCGACGGTGACGTAGTTGATCGCCTGCGGGTCGACGCCCGAGCGCTGCACCGCTTCCTTCATCACCAGGCCGGCCAGTTCGGCCGGTTCCATCTCGGACAGGGCCCCGCCGAAAGTGCCGATCGCGGAACGTGCCGCGCCCAGAACCACCACCTCACGCTTGTCCATGCTGCTGCTCCTTGTGTGCTGAAAATCAGATCTGCCCTCGAAGATAGCGCCAAGCCGGCCGGCGTGTCAGATGTGCACCACCAGGCCCGGGTCGAAGGCGCGGTTTTCCGGCCAGGCGCGGCCCGCCAGCTGGTATCCGCGCGGGTTGCACAGCACCCGACAGTTGCCGACGCGATAGTCGAAGCTGGTGTGGGTATGGCCGTGCACCCACAACACCGGCACCGCGAAGAAGTGCGGCGGCAGGTGGTTGATGAAGGCCGTCGAGACCCAGTCATCGGCATAGCGCGGCGCCAGCGAATGGCGGTGCGGCCCGTGGTGGGTGATGACCACGGTGGGCCCGTCGAAAGGCGCGGCCAGCGCGGTTTCGAGCCAGGCGCGCTGCTGACCATGCAGCGCCGCGCTGTCCTCGGGTGTCAGCTTGCGCCAGTGCGAGTCGCTGCGAAAGTCGATCGCGCGGTAGTCCACCATCGCGCCGCGTGCGGCCTGCATGCCACGCGCGACGTCGCTGCGCGCGCCGGCCGGCGTGTCGATCGGCAGCGCGAAGTCGGTCCACAGCGTGCAGCCGAGGAAGCGCACGCCGTCGACGATGCGGCTGTCGCAATGCAGGAAGTGCAGTGGCAGCCGGGCATCGGCGCCGCGCGCACACAGGCGCGCCAGTTCGTCCTGCAGCGTGGTGTCGTAGAACTCGTGATTGCCGGCCACATGCAGCACCGCCCGCGCGCGGCCCAGCACGCCCGAACGGCGCACCCAGTCGGCTGCCTTCGAACCCGGGCTGACGATGTCGCCGGCGAGCAGCGCGACATCGAAGTCGGTGCCGGCCGGCACCTCGAAAGGGGCGGCTTCGAGGTGCAGGTCGGACAGCACCAGCAGCTTCATGCGCCAGCGCTCAACATGCGAGAGGGCCGCACACGGCGCTGCGGGGACGCGGCTTCACAGTCTTTCGAGGTACTCGAAACTGCCCTGTTCGCGCACCTCCTTCGCGGCTTGCATCAAGCCGGCCATCGCCGCGCGGTAGAACGAGGTCGCCACGCTGATGCGCCGCACGCCGGCGGCCTGCAGTTCGGCCACGCTGAAGGACTTGCCCTTGACGCCGACCATGAAACTGAAGGGCTTGTTCAGCGCCGCACACACCGCGCGCACCGCCTCCAGGTCGGGCAGCGCGGGCGCGAACAGCACATCGGCGCCGGCACGTCTCGTAGGCCTGCAGCCGCGCGATGGTGTCGGCCAGGTCGGGATTGCCGCGCAGGTGGTTTTCGGCACGGGCGGTGAGCGTGAACGGGAACGGCAGCTCGCGCGCAGCCTGCGCTGCCGCGGCGATGCGCTGGACTGAGCAGCTCGATCGCATACAGCCGCCGATCCGCCGCGCCGCTGCAATCCTCGATCGAACAGCCGACCAGCCCGGCCTGCGCCGCAAGGCGCACGGTGAGCGCGGCATCGGCGGGTGCGTCGCCGAAGCCGTTTTCCATGTCGGCCGAGACCGGCAGCGGCGTCGCCGCGACGATGTCGCGCGCATGCGCCAGCGCCTCGTCGCGCGTCAACTCGCCGTCGCGGCGCCCGAGCACGCCCGCGGCCGCGCCGCTGGAGGTGGCCAGCGCCTCGAAGCCCAGGCCGGCCAGCAATTTCGCCGAGCCGGCATCCCAGGGATTCGGCATCACGAAGGCGTGGTCGCGCCTGGTGCAGCGCACGGAAGCGCTGCGCCTTGGCTTGTTGTGCGGGATCGTGGGCGACGTCAGTCATGTCGGTGCCTCGCCATTCTCGGCAGTGGTGGGATCGAGCGTCGGCCGAGCATAGCCGGCAGCGCAAGCGCTAAAGCTGAAAGCCCACCCACAGGATCATGCCCTCGGCGAGATCGCGCAGCAGCCCCGGGCGGTGGGCATGGTACGGCCGCGCCGATGCGCGTTCACGTTCGAACCAGGCGGCGAAGCGCTGCACGTCGGTGCGCGTCGTGGAAGGCGACCATCAGCTCGTAGTTCAGGAACAGGCTGCGCCCGTCGAAGTTGGCCGACCCGGCGAGCGCAAGGTGGTCGTCGACCAGCGCCAGCTTGGCGTGCAGCATCTGCGGCGCCAGCCAGATGCGCGCACCGGCCTGCGCCAGCATGCGCAGAGCTGCGGTGGCGTGCCACATCCGACAGCCGATGGTTCGACTTCGCCGGCAGCAGCACCTCGACCGTCACGCCGCGCTGCGCCGCCAGGCACAGCGCCATCAGCGAGGCCGAGTCGGGCACGAAATACGGCGTGACGAGCACGATGCGCTGGCGCGCCTGGAAGGCCGCGCTCAGCAGCAACGCATAGACCGTGTCATCGACCTGGTCAGGCCCCGAAGCGACCAGCTGCGCGCCCGCGGCGCGTTCGGCTCGGCCGCAGCGACGGGCTCGGCGGCCGCAGCCGGCACCCGGCGCGTGGTCGCGAACGCCCAGTCGCGCTCGAACAGCGCAGCGCACTGCTGCACGAGCGCACCCCCGACATCGAAACTCAGGTCGTGCCAGGGCGGCCGGCCCGGCTCGCCTTCGAAGTACTCGCTGGCCAGGTTGCGACCGCCGCACCACAGGCGCGCCTGGTCGGTGCCCGCATCGACGATCAGCATCTTGCGGTGGTTGCGCAGGTTGGTGCGGCCCTTCAGCGGCGAGTGCAGCGGCGGCACGAACAGCGTGACCTCGGCGCCCGCTTCCTTCAGCCCCTTCAGGTCGGGCCGGCCGGCCATCAGGCTGCCCAGCCCGTCGAGCAGCAGGCGCACGCGCACGCCGGCGCGCGAACGCGCGGCCAGGTGCGTCGATCACCTGCTGTCCGAGCCTGTCGCGCCCGAGGATGAAAGTGCACACGTCGATCGAGCGCTGCGCCGCATCGAGCGTGCGCCACAGCGCCTGCAGCGCTTCGCTGCCATCGGCGTGCAGTTGCAGGCCGCGGTAGTCCGCCGGCGGCGGTTGCCGCAACGCGTGCAGGGTGCGCTGTGCCCAGTCGTGTTGCGCGAGCCAGTGCGGCGGCCGGCCCTCGAGCCGGCGCACCGACGATGGCCGCGCCGTCTTGCGCGAGCCGAAGATGAGGAACAACGGCAGCGCGACGTAGGGCAGCAGCATGATGAACAGCACCCATGCGATCGCCGCCGTCGGGTGGCGACGCTGCTCGAGCAGATGCGCGGTGACCACGTACACCAGCACGCCGATCACCGTGAACAGGCCGTGGAGGGTCAGCGTGTCGGTCATTTGCAGCGCGCGAGCATACCGCGCGCATCGGGCCTGGCCACCCGCCGATGGCTGAACTGCCATCGCAGGCCTGGCAGCCGATCGGCCAGAATCCGGCTTCCTTTCTCGCACGACCGAAATCGCCCATGACCAAGATGACATTGCCCCTGGCGCAGAAGATCCTCGACGCGGCATTGACCCACGCTCGCACCATGAACTACGCGCCGATGGGCGTCGTCGTCGTCGATGGCGCCGGCCAGATCGTGGCCTGCGCGCGCGAGGACGGCGCCAGCGCGCTGCGCCTGGACATCGCGCTGGGCAAGGCCGGGGCGGCGATCGGCATGGGCGTCAGCTCGCGCGTGCTGGCACAGCGGGCGAAGGACCTGCCCGCGTTCTTCAACGCCGTGGCCAGCACGGCGTCGCAGAAGTTCATCGCGCAGACCGGCGCGGTGCTGATCCGCACGGCGTCCGGCGACGTGATCGGCGCCGCCGGCGCGTCCGGCGGCACCGGCGACGAGGACGAGGCCCTGTGCGCCGCCGGCGTGCTGGCGGCGGGCCTGCGCCACGACTGACGGTCACGAGCCGGCGCGCGAGCTTGCGCGTCGGCGGTCGTGCGTGCCGGTGCATAGCGGCCACCGCGCAACACGGTCAGGCCAGGATCGCCCTGCGCACGGCCGCCAGCGGCGCGCGATCATCGAGCCGGCCGCCGACCACGCCCAGATCGCGCCACAGGCCGGCGAGATCGACCGCTGCCGGCGCCGCCTTCATGCGCGCGTACAAGCTGGCCAGCGTGCGCTGCCCGACGGCGGCGTCGGCCGTGTCCAGGATGCGTTGCACCGGCCACGCCACGGCATGGTTGCCACCGGCTGCGAGCACCCCTTGCAGCGCCTGCTGCAGACCGGCCTTGCCGTCGCTGAGCGTGAGCAGCTGCACATCGGCAAGCAGGCAGAACATCGCGCCGCCCCAGTAGGTGCGGCCCCAGCTCGGGGTGTGGTCGAGCCCGGCATCACCCGGCTGCGGCTGGCCCTGCGGCATCGCCGTTGCCCATTGCTGCCAGACCTCGGCGGCGGCGATCAGCCCGGCACGGCCGCGCGCCACGCTTTCGACGTAGGTTGCGATGCCTTCGTGCAGCCAGCGCTGCGCACGCGGCACGCGCGGGATCGCCAGGTGCACCATCTCGTGCGCCATGATCCAGTCGGCGGCGAACTGCGCGCGCGAGGTGTCCCGGCCGAGGCGGATGCGGATCCACAACGTGGGTTCACCGTAGGTGACGCCGCCACCCACGCCGCCGCCCGCGACCGGCGTCAGCAGCACCTCGGCCTGCGGCACCGGAAACCTGCCGAAGTAGGCCGCCACCGCCTCGCCTGAACGGCGCACCCAGGTGCGCGCTTCGGCGCGCAGGCGATCGTCGAAGCCCGGTGCGAACTGAAGCTCGAGCTGGCTGCCGCCCAGGTGCAGCGCTTCGATCACCGGCTGCTCGGCAGCGGCCTGTGCGGCAACCGGGTGCGGGGCCGGCAGGCACGCAGCAGCCAGCGCTCGGCACAACCACCGCCGTCGCGATGCCGGCGCCCGGCGGCCCTCGTCATCGATCTGCATGGTGTCCTTCCGTCGCGCGCGACCGGTCTGTCGTGCTTGCGCCCAGGCAACTTACCGGCGCCCGCCGCTGTAGGATCGCCGGCCATGTCCGAGACGCTCGAGTTGATCACGCAGGCGCTGAACACGCCGCTGTTCCAGCTCGGCAAGACGGTCGATCACGGTCGGCGGCGCTGCTCGCGGCGATGGTCTTCGTGGTCGGCATCTGGTGGTTCGCCAGCCTGCTGGAAAGCAGCGTGCACTGCGGCTGACGCGGCGCTATGCCGACGCACCGTGGAAGTTCGCGCGCATCGTCCTGCTCAGCCGCTTGCTGCGCTACACGGTGTGGGTGCTGGGCACGCTGGTCGGGCTGAACTACCTCGGCATCGACCTGACCAGCATCGCGCTGCTCGGCAGCGCGTTGGCGGTCGGGCCTGGGTTTCGGGCTGCAGAACATCGTTCAGCAACTTCGTCTCGGGCATCATCATCCTGCTCGAGCGCAGCCTGAAGGTCGGCGACTTCGTCGACCTGCAGTCCGGCGTGCGCGGCCACGTGCGCGAGATCGCGATGCGCTACACGCGCGTGACCTCCAACGATGCGCTCGACATCCTGGTGCCGAACTCGGAGTTCATCAACGGCCGCGTCGTCAACTGGACCTTCGACGATTCGTTCCGGCGCATGCACATGCCCTTCGGCGTGGCCTACGGCACGCCGAAGGAACTGGTGCGCGAGGCCGGCCTTGCGGCCGCGGCCAGGCGTCGGCGGGCGTGCTCGAGGACGCGACGCACAAGACGCAGGTGTGGCTGGTCGCCTACGGCGACAGCTCGGTCAACTACGAGCTCATCGTCTGGGCCAACCGGCAGCTGACCACCCACCCGGCGTCGACGCATGCCAAGCTGATGTGGGCGCTGGACGACGAACTGGCCGCGCGCGGCATCGAGATCCCGTTCCCGCAGCGCGACCTGCATGTGCGCAGCGGGCTCGCTGCAGGTGCAGCTTCAGCGCCGCCGGCAAGACGGCGAACCGGACGGCGACGATGCCGAACGCGCAGACGACAGCCCTACAGCGCGTAGTGCGTGACCAGGCCGTACAGCAGCCCGGCCAGCATGATCACGAACAGCGGCGCGCCCGACGCGCACGAAGTCGACGAACTTGTAGCCGCCGGCATTCATCACCAGCAGGTTGGTCTGGTAGCCCATCGGCGTCACGTAGCACAGGTTGCAGCCGAACAGCACCGCGAGCACGAAGGGTTCGGGCGGCACGCCCATCGAGCGCGCCAGTTCGATCGACAAGCGGCGTGCCGATGGCCGCCGCAGCGTTGTTCGACACGAAGTTGGTCAGCAGGCCCATCAGCGCCATCAGCAGCGCCAGCACCCAGGGCGCTCC
Organism: uncultured beta proteobacterium; assembly: GCA_963756415.1. GTDB lineage: Bacteria > Pseudomonadota > Gammaproteobacteria > Burkholderiales > Burkholderiaceae_C > Rubrivivax. The sequence continues at coordinate 1,096,903 of CAVWNT010000009.1, read as the reverse complement.
GAGCCCGCGCGGTCTGCGTGGCCAGCTGCTGCGGCGAGCACGGCGGTGGCACCGCTGAGGTCGAGCGCATCGCCCAGTGCCAGGCTGGCCGCGACCAGCAGCACCACCTTGACCGACAGCGAGTGCGCCACCTCCTGCCACGACAGGCAGCGCGCGATCAGCAGGGCCAGCACGCCGCCGAGCGCGGCCAGCGCAGATCGGCAGCATCTTGGTCGCCGCCAGCAACACGACGACGGCCATGATGCCCAGCGCCCAGGCCGCCTTGTCCTGGCGCGGCAGCGTGAACTGCGCGTCGAGCAGCAGGCCGACATCGTCGTGCTGGGCCTGCTGCATCGCCGCCTCCTCACCCTGCAGCAGCAGGATGTCGCCGGCCGCCAGGCGCCGGTCGCTCGGGTTCTCGCGCTGCCAGCCGAGCCGGCCCGGCGCGTGCCGCAGGCCGACCACGGCCACGCCGTAGCGCTCGGCGATGCGCTCCTGGCGCACCGAACGCCCGACCAGTCGGCGACTCGGGCGTGACGATCATCTGCGCGACCACCGCCGTCTTCGGTGCATCGGCTTCATCGGACGAATCAGCCTCGGCGTCTCCTTCGCTTCGGCGTCCTGCTCCCCGGGCTGCGCCGTTGCCACCGGCGTGTTCGGCGGCGCCGGCAGCACGTCGCCATCGACCTGCACGCCGTGCAGCTTGGCGCTGCAGGCTGGTCTCGACATCCTTCAGGTTGGCGGCGGTGTCGCGGATCAGCAGCCGATCGCCGGCGCGCAGCTTCAACGACGGCAGCCGCGTCAGCACGCGTTGGCCGCGATGCAGCTCGACCAGCTGCATCGGTGGCCGGTGGCCTTGAAGGCCTCGCGCAGTTCGCGGCCGTCGAGCCAGCTGTCGGCTTCGACACTGCAGTTCGGCTTCGAAGACCTGCGCCGACAGCAGCTCGGTCGGGCTGCTTGCACGTGCGCCAGCAGGCGCGGCGCCACCAGCCACAGGTACAGCAGCGCCGGCACTGCCGCCAGCGCCACCAGCGGGTAGAAGCTCGAACAGGCTGAACGGGCCGACGCCCGAGGCCGGCGGCGATGGCGACGACGATCAGGTTGGTCGAGGTGCCGATGGTGGTGGCCATGCCGCCGATCAGCACCGCGTAGTTCATCGGCAGCAGCATCGTGCCGGGCGCAGCCTTCGCGCGCTTGGCCGCGGCGATGACCAGCGGAATCAGCAGCACCACCACCGGCGTGTCGTTGACCAGCGCCGCTGACCGGCGCGGCGCCGACCATCACCGCCAGCGGCGCCAGCTTCGGCGCTGCCGCCACCCAGCCGGCCAGCCGCCGCGCCACCGGTTCGAGCGCGCCGGTGACGACCAGCGCATGGCCCAGGACCATCAGCGAGCAGATCGCGATCAGCGCCGGGTGGCCGAAGCCGGCGAAGAAGCGCATCGGATCGACCGCGGCCCTGCGCGGTCTGCATCGGCAACAGCGCAAAACCAGCGGCAGCACGGCCAGCATGCCCAGGCACACGGTGGCGATCGGCCAGCCGGTCCCAGATCAGCAGCGCGAACACCGCTGCGGCAAACACCAGCATGGCCAGGCCGTGCGCGCTCAGGCCGAGCGAGGGCGGCGCCGGTCGTTCATGCCGCGCCCGTGTCGGTGGCGCGCCAGCTCGGCGCGGCGCCTGCGGCAGCGCGTGGGCGACGATGTTGTGGCGCATCGTCAGCGCGCGCGCGGGCGCGGCCGCAGCACAGCACGCGGTCGCCCTCGCGCAGCGTCGTGTCGAGCGCCGGCAGCAGCGTCGCGTCGTCTGACCGCGCTGCAGCAGCAGCGGCACCGCATGCACCAGCGTGCCGCTGCCGTCGGGGCGCGTCATCAGTTGGCGCCAGCGGCACCGTCCTCGCCGCGTCTGCAATGCCAGCGCAGACCGTCGGCGCGCTGTCCGGCACCAGTTCGATCGACCACGACTCGACGACCTCGTCGCCGATGACCTCGCGCATGCGCGCCAGCAGCGCCGCCGGCCCAGTCCTCGTCCTCGTCGCGGGCGCGGCGCAGGAAGGTGGCCAGCTGCGGCGCGCGGATCACCCGCAGCACCTCGGCCGCCACCACGTAGCCGCTGAGCATCACCAGGTCGGCCGGCGCGGCGCGGAACACCGAGCTGTTGCGCCGCTGCGTCTGCCGCGCGACGATGAACAGCGACTTGTTCAGCTCGCGCGCGGCCAGCACGATGGCCAGGTTGTCGATGTCGACCGAGGTGCCGGCGACCAGCGCGTTGGCGACTCGTCGGCACCGGCGCGCGCGCAGCACGGCCGGGTCGGTCGGGTCGCCCTTGATGTGGCCTCTTCGCGCTGTCGTCGGCGTCGAAGCCGGCATCGACGATCGACCGACTCGATCTGCAGCCGCTCGAGCTGGCGCCGCAGCGTGCGCGCGAACAGCCCCGCGCCGCACAGCACCCAGCGCCCGCGCGGCAACTGCGGCGGCTCGTCCATCGCGGTGCCGCGCTGCGTGGTCAGGCTTTCGTAGATGACGTGCAGGCTGGGCGTGCGGATCGGCGGTGGCCACCCGCTCGGCGAAGGTGTCGAAGGGGTTGATGATGTGGTCGGCGCCGGCCGCGGCCATGCGCGCATGCGAGGCATGGTCGCGCGCTGCGCAGAGCACCGGCACGTCGGGGTTCAGCAGCCGTCGCGGTCAGCGCCACCTTGATGTTGACGAAGTCCGATCCGGTCAGCGCCAGCACCGCCGGCGCAATGGCGGTTCGTCAGGCCGGCCATGACCAGCGTCTGCGGGTCGCTGGCGTCGCCGCACAGCGCCGGCACCGCCGATGCGCAGGTCCTCGACCTCGACCGCATCGACGCGCAGCGGCTCGATGTCGATGACCACCACGCGCGTGCCGTCCTCGGCCAGCTCGCGCACCACGTGGTGGCCGGTGTCGTCGTAGCCGCAGACCAGGTAGAAGCGCTCGCTGCATGCCGCGCACGCGCGCGCTCGACCGGTCTTCGTGCACGATGCGCCGGAACACCGGATCCTGCAGCACGCTGAACAGCGCGCCGATCGCATACAGCCACGAGATCACGGTGGCGTAGATCGACGCCGGTGGCCCACAGCCGTTGCGGGTCGGAGAAGGGGTGGGGAATCTCGCCCAGGCCGATGGTCGTGCCGAGGAAGCTGACGAAGTAGAAGGCATTCAGGAAGCTCATGCGCCACGGTCGGCCGTGCGGGTCGATGCCCGGGATCAGCGTGAAGCCGGCCACCGCCACCGCGTACACGCATGATCAGCAGCGGCCAGCGGCACCCGCAGCCGGCGCAGCAGGATGAAGATGCCGTGGCGCCCGCGCTCCAGCGGCGTCTCACCTGCGGGACGGCAGGACCGTTCATCAACGGCGCAGGTTCGCCATCTCGATGATCAGCAGCACCACCGACACCACGTTGGCCACCGCCGCGCCGATCGCCAGCGACACCACCGTCGCCGTCTGGCGGCCCGCTGAGCACCGCACCGGCGGCGCCGTACAGAGCCCCAGGCGGCGGCGGCCGCGATCAGCTGCAGGTCGGCGACCAGGCTGGTGGCGAGCATCGTCGAGCCCAGCGGCGAGCGGTCGCCGAACTTCATCACCGTGGCGATCAGGCTGACCACCAGCGCGGCGAACAGTTCGTAGCACGTTGTGTTCGTCGACGCTGTTGATGTCGCCGACGATGAAGCCGACGTTCAGCGTCAGCGCCAGCACGATGACAAAGGCAAACAGCACACGTTCGAGTGCTCATGGGGCGCGCAGACGGGTCGCGCTCGAAGCGCGGGAGCCACAGTCTAGGGTGTGTTTGAGCGGCGGGACTTCGAGCGTGAAGCCCGACACGGGTGGGGCAGGCGCGTCGGGTTTGTGTGGTTGTCGATTTAAATCGACACAAATATGATTCATACAAGCCCTTCGCCCGCCGCCGTGTCGCCTGTGCCGCCGACCAGGGAGGCACGGCCCGACCAGGCCCCGACATCCGTCGGCCTGCATGCGCGCAACGCCATCTCCTGGTTGCCCGATGATCCCCAGCTGCCCACCTCCCGATGTGACAACGCCACCCGCGCCGCAGGCCGGTGCGCACCATCCGACGCCCGACGTGGTGAAGCGCGAGGCTGCGACGCGCGTGCTGCGCCAGTTCCGCCAGGTCTTCAACGCCGTCAAGACACACTTCCAGCAGGTCGAGCGGCAGGCTGGCGTGGGCGGCGCGCAGGTGTGGGCGCTGAGCGTGGTGCGCGAGCGTCCCGGCATCGGCATGAACGACCTGGCCCGCGCGCTGGACGTGCGCCAACCGACCGCCAGCAACCTGGTGCAAGTCACTCGTCGATCAGGACCTGGTCGAGGTGCGCCGGGACGAGCGTGATCGCCGCGCCGTGCGGCTGCATCTGCGCCCGGCGGGTTCGCGTGTGCTGCGGCGCGCGCCGGGTCCGTTTGCCGGCGTGCTGCCGACCGCGCTGGCCAGCCTGGATGCGACGATGCTGCAGCGGCTGGAACAGGACCTGTCGGCGCTGATCAACGGCCTGGGCGCCGACGACAACGCCGCGGGCATTCCGCTCAGCCAGATCTGACGGCGGCCGGCGCGGTTGCGCCGCTGTCGCGGGCGTCGAGCAGCGCCTGCAACAGCGCCGTCAGTTGCGTCAGGCCGTCGAGATAGAAACGCGCCGCAGAACGCGTCGACGAACGTGCCGATGAATGCGTGGGATGGCGCTGGATGCGCACCGTCACCCAGTCGGGCGGTGACCTGGCGAACACCGTGTCGTCGTTCGATTCGTCGCCGATGAACAGCACTGCCTGCGCGTGCGCACTCTGCGACAGCGTCGACAGCGCCTCGCACTTGCCGGGCGCTCCGGCGGCGGCGAGATCGAGCGTGAATTTGCGGTGGCTGACGACGATCGAGCGGTCGCTGGTGGGCAGCACGCTCATCAGCAGATCGAGCGCCTGCGCACGGTCGCTCGCCAGACGGTAGTGCAGCGCCATCGAGCGCTGCTTGTCCTCGACCTGGACCCCGGCATGCCGAAGCGCCACGGCATGGCACGCCAGCGCCTGCCGGGCAGGGTTCAGCGCCTCGATCCAGGCGCGGGTATCGGCGCCAGCCTCGGCATCGCGTGCCAGCGGGATGCCATGGTTGCCGACGACGAAGCTGGGTTCGAAACCGAGCCGGTCGAGCACATCGTCCTCACTGCGGCCGGTGAGCACCGCGACCGGGGACGATTCGCACAGCCGGCGCATGCGCCGCGCCACCGGCAACGGCACGCGGGCGTCGGCCGGCCGGGCCACGATCGGAGCCAGCGTGCCGTCGAAATCGAAGGCCAGCAACGAGGGCAGGCTGCCCAGCCGCGCCAGCGCCGCGCGCCCCTGTCCGCCGAGCGCCGGCTTCATCGGCGCGAGCCTGTGGCGACCGGGGCCGGCCTGGAGGGCAGCGACACGATCAGACCGGCACCCCCGGCACGACGCCGCCGGTATCGGTGGCGCGCTCGCCCGGCGGCGGGTTCGCCGCGCGCTGCTGCGCCTTGCAGATCAGCAACGGCACGGGCGCCAGTTGCACCAGGCGGCTGACCACGCTGCCGAAGATCAGCTTCTGCAACGAACCGCGCCCATACGACCCGATGACGATGATGTCGCAGCCTCGTGCGGTGGCGGCGTTGGCGATGCAGGTGGCAGCATCGGCGTCGGAGCCGATCTCCGTGCTGCTGGTCACGCCCAGCTGGGTCGCCTGCGCCATGGCCTGGGTCAGCACGGTGCGCGCTTCTTCCAGCACATCCTGTCGGTACTGTTCGGGCGAGACCATGGCCAGTGCGGGTCCGTCGCTGACCGGCACCACGTAGTTCGGCAGCACGTGGAACAGCAGCGCCTCGGCAGCGTGGGCCTTGGCCAGGGCCAACCCCTCGCTCAGCGCGGCACGTGCGACGGCGCCTTCATCGACGACGATCAGGACGCGGGAATACATGCGCTCTCCTTGGGATGGGGCAGCAGACATCGTGCCCGGTGCTTGATCGGGCACTATATGAAACTGGATCGATGCATTCAAGGGGCGTGATGGCCGGCTGCTCGACGCGACCAGCGTCGCGCGCCGAAGCGCAGCGGATGGCCGCGCACAGCGGCATGGTGGTCGGGGCGAAAGGATTCGAACCTTCGACCCTCTGGTCCCAAACCAGATGCGCTACCAGGCTGCGCTACGCCCCGACGAGGCACGATTGTAAGCCGCGCCCAGGCGGCGGCCGGTTGCGCGGGCCCCGGTGACGCGCTCAGCCGAGCGTCTCGGTCGGGGCCGGCAGGCCGAGCCGCTGGCACACCTGGATGCACTGGCGGATGTGCTGCTCGCACACGTACTTCAGCGCGCCGAAGGTCAACGCCGCCGACAACGCCTGCCCGGCCACCGGCACGTACTTGGCGGCCTGCTGCGTGCTCAGGCGCACGCCCACCATCTTCAACATGCCGATCACCAGTTCGCGCGTGATGATCTTGCCCACCAGCATGCTGCCCCCCGCGGTCAGCGCCTTGTAGACCATCATCTGGCGGTCGGGGGCGAGGCGCCGGATCTGCTCCTCGCTGAGACCGAAGGCCTCGTTGATGCGGGGCAACAGCTTGACCAGCACGGCCACGTCGGTCAGCCAGTCGAGCCCCGGCACCGGCACCATCGACACGCCGGCGGCGAGCATCGCCTGGCGCGACACGATGCGCCGGCACTCGCGGGCCACCGCCTCGATGTCGCGCGCGGTGACCGGCACGACCTGCCACTGTTCGCTGGCGCCAGGCGCATCGGCAGCGTGTCGGACCATGGTTCGTCGCGCGGGTGCGTCGGTCACGGGCGGCCGGCGAGCACGACGATGCCGTCGGCATCGGCCACCAGCCAGTCGCCCGGGCGCACCCACACGCCCTGCACCCGCACCGCGACATCGCGCTGGCCTTCGTTGCGGCGTTCGGTGGGCAACGGCATCGCGGCCAGCGCCTTGATGCCCACGTCGGCCGCGGCCAGTTCGGCGACATCGCGAACCACGCCATCGACCAGCAGCCCGGCCCAGCCGTTGTTTGCCGCCGCCGCGGCCAGATTGCCGCCGACCAGGGCGCGCCGCGTCGAGCCGCCGCCATCGACGACCAGCACCCGCCCCTGCCCGGGCGACTCGACCGCAGCCTTGACCAGTGAGTTGTCCTCGAAGCACTTGACCGTGCTCACGCTGCCTTGAAATCGAGCCCGCCCACCGAAGTCGCGGAACACCGGCGGCAGCACGCGGAAAGCGCCGTCGGTATCGCCCTTGTGCACATCGCACAGGTCGCAGGTGGGGGTGAACGTGTCACTCATGTGTCGGGGGCTCCAGCGGGTTCAGCCCAGCGTAGCACGGCCACGCCGGCGCGACATCGCCGTGGCTTCAACCGCCACGCCGCAGCGCCGCCTCGCGCAGCGCCGACAGGGTGGTGCGCGTGGTGCTGACATCGGCATCGAGCTTGACATGAATCAGCGTCGGCCCGTCGGCGCCGAGCGCGGCGACGAAGGCGGGCTCGAAATCGGCCGTGGTTTCGACGCGGCTGGCGTGCCAGCCGTAGGCGCGCGCCAGCGCCGCGAAGTCGGGGTTGAACAGATCGCTGCCGCTGACGCGGCCCGGGTATTCACGCTCCTGATGCATGCGGATGGTGCCGTAGGTGCCGTTGTCGACGACGATGCTGATCAGCTTGCCGCGCCCGCGGCCGGCGCCGTAACCGGTGGCGGTGGCCAGTTCCTGCCCGGTCATCAGGAAGTCACCGTCACCGGCGACGTTGATCACGGTGCGCTCGGGATACAGCAGCGCCGCGCCGACGGCATACGGCACCCCCGCGCCCATCGCACCCGAGGTCGGCGCCAGCTGGGTGCGGCCGTGGTGCTGCTGGGCGAAGTAGCGCACATAGCGGTGCAGCCAGCCGCTGAAATTGCCCGCGCCGTTGGTGTAGACGGTGTCGGCCGGTGCCAGGCGCTGCACGGCCTTCATCACCACCGCCATGTCCAGTGGCGAGACCGCCGGCGCCTCGTGGTTGGCCTCGTAGTCGGCGTGGGCCGCCGCCGTCCACTCGGCCCAGGCCACCGTCGGCGGCGCAGCCAGCGCTTCGAAGGCGCGCGCCGCACTCGCCGGCGCGCTGAGCATCATCAGGTCGGCGCTGTAGACGCGCCCCAGTTCTTCGGCACCGGCATGCACGTGCACCAGCTTCTGCCGCGGCCGCGGCGCGGCGAGCAGCGTGTAGCCGCTGGTCGTCATCTCGCCCAGCCGGATGCCCAGCGCGATGACCAGATCGGCATCGCGCACGCGCTGCGCCAGCTTCGGGTTCAGGCCGATGCCGACATCGCCGGCATACAGCGCGTGGCGGTTGTCGAAGGTGTCCTGGAAACGAAAGCCGCACGCCACCGGCAACTGCCAGTTCTCGGCGAAGCGCTGCAAGGCGTTGCAGCCGCCGGCATCCCAGCCGCTGCCGCCGGCGATCAGCAGCGGCGCCTTGGCCGCCAGCAGCAGCTCGCGCAGCTCGCGCACGGCGCCCGGTGCCGGCCACGCCAGCGCCGGCTGCACACGCGGCAACACCGGCGCGGTGGTGGGCGTGGTCAACATGTCCTCGGGCAGCACCAGCACGACCGGGCCCGGACGGCCCTGCAGCGCGGTGTGGAAGGCGCGCGCGATGTACTCGGGCAGTCGGTCGGCGTCGTGCACCTCGCCCACCCACTTGGCCATGCCGAGCGTGCCGGGGCCCATCATCTGGCGGTAATCGAGTTCCTGAAACGCTTCGCGGTCGCGCTGCTCGCTGGCGACCTGGCCGATGAACAGGATCATCGGCGTCGAATCCTGGAACGCCGTGTGCAGCGCCACGCTGGCGTTGGTCGCACCGGGGCCGCGCGTGACGAAGCAGATGCCGGGGCGACCGCTGAGCTTGCCCTGCGCCTCGGCCATGAAGCCGGCGCCCCCTTCCTGGCGGCAGGCGATGAAGCGGATGCTGGTCGCGGTGTTCGTGCAGGCCGTCGAGCACCGCGAGATAGCTCTCGCCGGGCACGCCGAAGACGGTCTCCACGCCCTGTGCCAGCAGGGCTTCGACCAAGGCATGGCCGGCGAGGCGGGAAGGGTTCGACAACAGGATCTCCTTCGGTGCGGGGTGGGCCGATTATGCGAAAGCGCAAAAGTGCGTCATGCCGTGGCTCGCGCGACCGACGTGGTCGTGCAGCTGGCGACCGCGCTTCGGGACGCCATAATTCAACGAACAGTTAATGCCGATGACACGACAGCAAGCGGTGCGCGCGAAGCCCGGCCCCGAACCCCGCGGCCGCGATGCCGACCGTTCGCAGCGCGACATCCTGGACGCCGCGCGCGACGAGTTCGCCGCGCACGGACTCGGCGGTGCGCGCATGGACCGCATCGCCGAACGTGCGGCGCTGAACAAGCGGCTCATCTACTACTACTTCGAGAACAAGGAGAGCTTGTTCCGTGCCGTGCTCGAGCGCGCCTACGAGGTCATCCGCGGCGAAGAACAGCAGCTGAACCTGACGCGGATCGAGCCGATCGAGGCGATAAGGCGGCTGATCTCGTTCACCTGGAACTACTACCTCGCGCACCCCGAGTTCCTGACCTTGCTGAACAGCGAGAACCTGCACCGGGCCCGGCACCTGAAGACCTCGTCGAAAGCGACGACGCTGAACTCGCCGCTGATCGACGCCATCACCGACGTGCTCGACCGTGGCACCAAGCTGAAGCTGTTCCGTGCCGGCGTCGACCCGGTGCAGCTGTACATCTCGATCGCGTCGCTGTCGTATTTCTATCTGGGCAACAGCCACACGCTGTCGACGATCTTCGAGCGCGACCTGCTGGCGCCGAAGGCGAAGGTCGAACGGCTGTCGCACATGACCGACCTGATCCTGGGGTATCTGGTGCGCGGCTGATCGCGGCTGAGCCGCGCGACGCGGATCACGCGCGTCAGCGCGCCCGGTGCTGCGTGTCCATGCCCGCGGTGATGAACAGCGCGGTGGCCTCGGTGTGCACATCCGCGGTGTGCCACACACCCGGATCGTTGATCGCGTACTGACCGGCTCGCAGGTGCACCGTGCTCACTGGCCCGCCCGGCTGCTGCTGCTGGTGCAGCGTGATCTCACCGGCGGTGCACAGCACCACCTCGCTGCCGTTGGGATGCATCTCCCACATCGTCCACGGCGCGTGGAAGGTGTGCAGCGTGACCAGGCGGCCCTCGGCCCCGTCGGCGGCGTGGCGCTGGCTGTAGTCCGCGTACCAGTCCAACGCGCCGTCGAACGGCGGCTCGACCTGTGCGGTCGCGCCGAGGCCGAGGTGCAGCGGATGCTTGCCGATGTCGTGAGCGCTCATTCCATCCCCAGCAGCTTGTAGATGCGGCGTGTGTAGACACCGAAGGCCTCGTGTGTCTTCTGGTCGAGCGTGCGCGGCCGCGGCAGCTCGATGTCGAAATTGTCGGCCATGCGCGCCGGCCCTGCCGTCAGCACCACCACGCGGGTGCCCAGGAACACCGCCTCGGAAATGCCGTGCGTGACGAAGACGATGGTCTTGCCCGATTCCTTCCAGATGCGCAGCAATTCCAGGTTCATCTTCTCGCGCGTCAGCGCATCGAGCGCGCCGAAGGGCTCGTCCATCAGCACCAGCTTCGGGTCGTGCACCAGCGCGCGCGCGATCGCCGCGCGCTGCTGCATGCCGCCGGACAATTCGTACGGGTACTTGTCCTCGTAGCCGGCCAGGCCGACCATCTGCATCAGCGCGCGGCCGCGTTCGCGTGCCGCGGCCATCGGCAGGCCGAGGATTTCGGCCGGCAGCAGGATGTTGTCGAGGATGCGCCGCCACTTCAGCAGCAGCGGCGCCTGGAAGACCATGCCGACATCGCGCGCCGGGTCGAAGGGGTGCTGCGCCGAGCCGATGCGCACCTCGCCGGCGTCGTGCGCATGCAGGCCGGCCAGGATCTTCAGCAGCGTCGATTTTCCGCAGCCCGAGGGCCCGACCAGGGCCACCAGTTCCCCGGCCATGACATCGAAACTGGCATCGGATATCGCCAGGTGCGCCTGCTTGCCGCGGCCGTAGCTCTTGCTGACGCCGGCCAGGTGGATGAAGGCCTGTTCGCTCATCGGCAAGCCACCGACGCGTCGCCTTCCGATCGATGCAGCATCGCGCTCATGTCAGCCGCGCATCCTTCTGCACCAGCAGCCGCTCGAGCAGCAGCACCAGGCCATACAGGCTCATGCCGATGAGCGTGATCAGGATCACGGCCATGAACATCGCCGGTGTGTCCAGCGTCACCTGCACCTGCAGCATCAGATAGCCCAGACCGCGGTCGCTGCCCAGGAACTCGCCGACGATGGCGCCTGCAACCGCCAGGATCGCCGCCACCTTCATGCCCGAGAACACGTAGGGCAGCGCACCGGGCAGCTGGATCTTGGTGAACAGCTGCCAGCGCGAACCCCGCAGCGAACGCACCAGGTCGAGCAACTCGGGCTCGATCTCGCGCAGGCCGCGCGCGGTGGTCAGCAGGATCGGGAAGACCGCGATCGAAAACGCCATCATCGTGTTCGGCAGCACGCCGTACTTGAACCAGACGATGATCAGCGGGCCCAGCGCCACCTTGGGAATCATGTTCAAGGTCACCAGCAGCGGCAACATCATCGACTCGAGCGTCTTCGACCAGGTGAACAGCAGCGCCAGCAGCACGCCGACCAGCAGTGACAACGCATAGCCGCCGAAGATCTCGGTGGCGGTGACGAGACTGTTCGCCCACCAGCCGTAATCGGCCACCCACAGCGAGGCCAGCGTGTCGCTCGGCGACGGCATGACGAACTTGGGCACGTCGGCCAGGCGCACGAACAGGTACCACGCCAGCAACAGCAGCAGGTGCGCGACGACACCCAGCGTGTAGGTGCCGAGCCGTCCGTCCAGGCGACGACCGGCCTCAGCCATCGGCGTCGACAGCAACGCCGCCGCCCGCTGCACGGCGACGTCGGAGGCTGGGTTGGCAGGGCTTGCGCATCAGGGAAATCCGCTATCGAAGGGGGCGCAATGCGATGCCCACGGGCGCCTGGGCGACCTATACTGAAAGTTCAGTGGAAATCACCGAACAGTGAATTGAATGTATCGCAGCGCCCCGGCGCCGTCAACGCAGACCGCGTTCGCACACACCTGGTCGGCGCCCCGCTGGCGCAACCACCTGCCGCTCTTCCCAGCACCTGCACCTTGAAGGAGTCTCGAGTGACCAAGCCATCCACCCTGGCCCGCTTCGCCGCGTCGGCGGCCGTCGCCGGCAGCCTCTTCGCCAGCTCCGCCTGGGCCCAGCAGAAGGTCGATTTCGTCCTGAACTGGGTGCCGGGCGGCGACCACGCGCCGTACTTCTACGCCAAGAAGATGGGCTGGTACGCCAAGGAAGGCATCGACCTGAACATCGAACCGGGCAAGGGCTCGGCGCTGGCCACGCAGCGTGTGGGCGCCGGCGCCACCCCGATCGGGCTGGCCGACATGGGCGGCGTGCTGGTCGCCAAGGGCAAGGGCGCCGACACGGTGGCGGTGTTCAACGTCTATGCCAATTCGCCGCAGGGCATGTATTGGCTGAAGAGCTCGGGCATCAACGGCGTGAAGGACTTTCCCGGCAAGAAGATCGGCAACCCGGCCGCCGACGGCGCGCGGGTGATGTGGCCGGCGCTGGCCAAGGCCAACAACATCGACCCGAAGTCGGTGACCTGGGTGAACATCGATGCCAACGCCAAACTGGCGGCCCTGAAGGCGAAGTCGGTCGACGTGACGACCTCGTTCTACAACATCCACCACATCTTCCAGCGCGAACTGGGCGACGACATGGGTTTCCTGGCCTGGCGCGATGCCGGGCTGAACCCGTACGGCAACTCGATCATCGTCAACGCCAAATTCCTGGCCGAGAACAAGCCGCTGGTCGACAAGTTCGTCAAGGTCACGCAGCGCGCCTTCGCCGCGTGCGTGAAGGAGCCGAACCCGTGTGTGCAGGCGTTGATCGACGCCAACGGCGCGCTCAAGTTCGACAACGAGCTGACCAACTGGTCGCTGGTCGAAAAGCTGATGAGCGACAAGTATTCGCGCGACGTGGCGCTGGGCATTCACGACGACGCGCGCATGGCTGCCGACTATGCGCTGGTGGTCGAATACATCGGCCTGGACAAGCCCTTCGACGTGAAGAGCACCTACACCAACGAATTCCTCGACAAGTCGGTGAAGATGAGCAAGTGAGGCAGGCAGACGGCGCCCGCGTGGCGCCGTCTGCTCCGCTCAGGCCGCGGCGCCTTCGAAGCGGTCACGCCCCAGCGCCAGCGCCCGCATCTTGGCATCGGCGATCGAACGCTGCAGCATCCAGAAGCCGCAGTCGGGGTGGATGTAGCGCACGCGGCCGGCGCCCAGCATCTTCTCGGCCCGCTCGATGGCACGCGCCACCTGATCGGCGCTCTCCACGTCGGTGGCCTTGATGTCGACCACGCCGAGGCCGAAGCCGATGGCCGGATTCAATTCCTTGAAGGCCTGCAGTTCCTCGAGCGGGCGGTGCGCGCACTCCAGCACCACATGGTCGGCATGCAGCGCGTTGAGGTAGCTCATCAGCTGGTCCCAGGTGCCCTTCTGCACCGTCTGCCCGCCGTAGTTGCCGAAGCACAGGTGCACCGCCGGCGTGCCCTTCACCGCATCGAGCATGCGGTTCATGGCCGAGGCCGCCCACTGCCATTCCTCGGGGTGACCGGGCAGGTTGGCCTCGTCGATCTGCACGATGTCGGCATCGAGATGGCGGATCTGCTCGGCCAGCACATCGGCGATGGCATGGGCCACCGCGGCGGTGTCGCCGTAGTGTTTGTCGATCAGCGTCTTGGCCAGCATGTGCGGCCCGGTGAGGGTGAACTTGAAGGTGTGCGTGGCCAGCGCCTTGGCGCGTGAACACGCGCCCTGCAGGTCGAGGCTGCCGTGACCGATCGGCCCGGTCACCGTGCCGGGCGGTCGGGTGCGGAACTTCATGCCGCTGCTCGACCGGTAGGCGATCAGGTCGTCGAACGAGAAGCGCTGCGAGATGCCGTCCATCGGCTTGACGAAGTACTCGATCATGCCGTTGGTCTGCGGATGGTTGATGTCGAAGCGGTACAGCTCGCCATCGCACACGACATCGACACCGGCCTGCTCCTGCGTGTCGATGACCACGCGCGTGGCGTCGATCAGCGCCTGTTCGGAAGGGTTGTTCACCAGCCAGTCGGGGACCGGGTACGAGCCGACCACGGTGGTCAGGATGCGGGGCATGGCGTCGATCCTCTCACTTTCATTAACCAACTGGTGATTAAAGCAGCATTGCCGGCCGCTGAAAAGGCGCCAATTCCTCCGTGAATACCCGGCCTTCGATTGACGCGCGCGGGGCGCCGGCGGTAGAGTAATTCACCGTTTGGGTATCAAGCGGCCACCCTCGTCGCACCGCCTGCCGCCATGTCCTTCTGCGAAGCCGACCGCTGCCTGTACCGCCATGTCGGCCACATCACGGCACCGGGCGTGTTCAGCGAAGACCAGACCCACGCGTTGGTGCGCGACATCGAACAATGGGGCGAGCAGTTCCTCGCCGAGCTGCCAGCGGACCAGCGCGCCTGGTATGTCGATGGCGGCGTCAACGCGCGCACCGTGCTGCGCAAGCTGGACAACCCGCACCACCATCGCGAGGCGGTGCGCCAGCTGGCCACCGCGCCGCCGCTGGTCGAACTGGTCGAGTCGCTGGTCGGCCCCGGCGTATCGGTGTACTTCAGCCAGATCTTCTTCAAGCCGCCCGAAGGCGGCGGCCCGAAGCCGGCGCACCAGGACAACTTCTACTTCGGCCCCAGCGACAACGAAGGCGTGGTCACCGCCTGGGTGGCGCTGGACGACGCCACGCTCGAAAACGGCTGCCTGTACTTCGGCGACGGCACGAACAGGGGCCCGGTCTATGCGCACACCGCACCGGCCGATGAACCGTACAACCTGCAACTGCCGGCCGAGCTGCTGCAGCGCCAGCCGATGAGCCCGGCGCCGGTGCTGCGCGGCGGGGTGTCGCTTCCACCACGGCAACACCTTCCACCAGTCCGGGCCCAACCATTCGACGCGCTGGCGGCGTGCCTGCGCGCTGCATTACGTGCGCAACGGTGTCGAGTTCGTGCACCCGGCGCTGCCCTACGACCACGGCCTGAAGTTCAAGGTCTCCTGATGTCCCGGCACTGGCTCATCTCGCCCGCCGCGCGGCCGTTCTGGCTGCTGCTGATGCTGGTGCTGCTGTGGGACCTGGTGATCCGCGTCTTCGACATCAAGCCCTACCTGATCCCCACGCCGTGGGCGGTGGCGCGCACGCTGGTCAACGAATGGCCGATGCTGTGGCGCGAGACGCTGCCCACGCTGTACGCCACGCTCGGCGGCTTCGCGCTGTCGGCCGTCATCGGCGTGCCGATCGCGATGTGGATCGCGTACTCGCGCGTGGTGGAGAGCTTCGTCTACCCGCTGCTGGTGTTCTCGCAGATCGATCCCGAAGGTGGCGATCGCGCCGCTGTTCGTGGTCTGGTTCGGCTTCGGCATCGTGCCGAAAATCATCGCCGCCTTCCTGCTCGGCTTCTTTCCGGTGGTGGTGGCCACGGTGCAGGGCTTCAAGTCGGTGGAAGGCGATGTCATCGACCTCGCACGTTCGATGGGCGCTTCGCCGCTGAAGATGTTCCTCAAGTTCCGATTGCCCACCGCGCTGCCCTCGATCTTCAGCGGCCTGAAGGTGTCGGTCACGCTGGCCGTCGTCGGCGCGGTGGTCGGCGAATTTGTCGGCTCGAACTCCGGCATCGGCTACGTGCTGCAAAAGGCCAACGGCACCTTCGACCTGCCGCTGATGTTCGCCGGCTTGGTGATCCTGTCGATGGTCGGCGTGCTGCTGTTCCTGGCCATCGAACTGGTCGAGCGTGCGCTGCTGCCGTGGCATGCATCGCAGCGGCACGACCTGCAGCTGGCCGCCTGAGCCGGTTTTCCCTGACCCCAACCGATGGAGACATGATGAAAAGACGCACGCTGATGCAGACCCTCGCCGCAGCCACGCTGGCCAGCGCGTTCGCAGCCCCGGCCCTGGCGCAGGACAAGGCCGTGCTGCTGCTGAACTGGTACGTGTACAGCGAACATGCGCCGTTCTTCTACGGCGTCGAGAAAGGCTTCTACAAGGCCGAAGGCATCGAGCTGGACATCCAGGAAGGGCGCGGCTCGGGCGTCACGGTGCAGGCCGTGGCGGCGGGCTCGGCGACCTTCGGCTATGTCGACACGCCGACGATGATCCGCGCCGCCACCAAGGGCGCACCGGTGCGCTCGATCGGCGTGGCGCTGCAGCTCAGCCCGATGGCGGTGATCGGCCTGAGCGAAAAGAACATCACGCAGCCGAAGGACATCATCGGCAAGACGGTGGCGATGACGCCGGGCGATGCGATGAGCCAGATCTGGCCGCTGTTCCTGAACAAGACCGGGCTGAAGGAAGGCGAGTTCAAGGTCGTGTCCGGCGATGGCCAGACCAAGCTGAACGCCGTCATCAACGGCCAGGCCGATGTGCTGCTGGGCTACGTGATGGACCAGAACATCAAGATCCAGGATGCGACGAAGAAGCCGGTGAGCGTGATCCGCTTCGCCGACTACGGCATCAACCTGATCAGCTCCGGGCTGATCGCCAACAAGGACACGCTGAGCGGCAAGGCCGACATGGTGAAGCGCTTCATGCGCGCCAGCACCAAGGCCTTCGCCGAGGCCGAGAAGAACCCCGAGGCCGCGGTCGATGCGCTGCTGAAGGCCAACCCGAAGGCCGGCCAGCGCGACACGCTGATCATCGGCCTGAAGCTGACGACGCCGCTGTACCACACCACCGAAACCAAGGGACAGGCGCCGTTCCGCGTCTCGATGGCCAACGTCGAGGAGTCGCTCGACCTGCTGGTGAAGTACGGCGGCCTCGACCCGGCGATGCGCGGCAAGGCGCAGGACTGGGTCACGCTGGACTACCTGCCTTGAACCTAGTGCCGCTGCGCACCCAGCCATGAGTGCCGTCGTCAAGCCGCTGCACCGCGCGGCGCGCCGGCCGGCCGCGCGCGTGCTCATCGAAGGCCGCGGCGTGCACAAGACCTACCGCACCCGCGACAGCGAGGTCGAAACGCTGAAGCCGCTCGACTTCGCCATCCGCGACGGCGAGTTCGTCTCGGTGGTCGGCCCCTCGGGCTGCGGCAAGAGCACGCTTGATGAAGCTGGTGGCCGGGCTGCTGCCGATCAGCGGCGGCGAGCTGCTGCTGTCGGGCCAGGCGGTGGCCGGGCCGCAGACCAACGTCGGCATCGTGTTCCAGAACGCGCTGCTGCTGCCGTGGCGCAACGTCGCCGACAACATCCTGCTGCAGGCCGAGATTCGCGGGCTGCCGATGGCGGCGGCGCGCGAGCGCGCGCAGCAGCTGATCACGATGGCCGGGCTGCAAGGCTTCGAGAGCAAGTATCCGTGGCAGCTGTCCGGCGGCATGCAGCAACGCGTGGCGATCCTGCGCGCGCTGCTGCACGACCCGCCGGTGCTGCTGATGGACGAGCCCTTCGGCGCGCTCGACGCGATGACGCGCGAACGCATGAACCTCGAGCTGCAGCGCATCTGGATGAACGCGCACAAGACGGTGCTGCTGATCACGCACAGCATCCCCGAGGCCATCTTCCTGTCCGACCGCGTGTTCGTGATGAGCGAGAGGCCAGGTCGCATCGAGGCGGTGTACGAGATCGATCTGCCGCGGCCGCGCTCGCTCGAGCTGATGGGCACCGATGCCTTCGGCGAATACGCGCGCGTGCTGCGCAAGCACTTCTTCGCCCAGGGCTCGCTCGATGCCCATTGAGGCGGTGCACTGATGCAAGCGCCGACGCTGGTGGTGCAGGCGGTCGAAGCCGGCGTGCGGCCCGTGAAGCTGCGCCTGCCGTTCCGCTTCGGCAGCGTCACGCTGAACGCCTGCCCGCAGCTGTTCGTGCGCGTGCAGGTCGAGCTCGATGGCGGCCGCAGCGCCAGCGGCTTCGCCGCCGAAATGATGGTGCCGAAGTGGTTCGACAAGCGCGCCGGCTTCAGCCACCTCGACAACATCGCGCACCTGGGTGCCTCGGTCGAGCGGGCGGCCACCGCCTACGCTGGCGATCGGCCGGCGAGTGCCTTCGCGCTGTTCACGCGGCACTACGCAGCGCTGATGCGCGCCGGCGAACAGGCCGGCGCCACCGCGCTCAGCGCCGCCTACGGCCAGGCGCTGATCGACCGCGCCGTGCTCGATGCGCTGTGCCGGGCCACGCAGGCCTCGTTCTTCGATGCGGTGCGGCACAACCACATCGGCCTGCAGGACAGCGAGCTCGTCCCCGACCTGCGCGGTTTCGACTGGACCGCCTGGCTGCCCACGCTGCAGCCGCTGCGCCAGCTGGCCGCGCGGCACACCGTCGGCATGCTCGATGCGCTGGCGCCGGTGCACGACGATGACGGTGAACTGCCGGTGAGCCTGCCCGCGGTGATCCAGCGCTACGGCCACCATGTCTTCAAGATCAAGCTCGGCGGCGACCCGCCAGGCCGACATCGGCCGGCTGCACGAGGTACTGGCGGTGCTCGACGAACATGCCCCTGGTCACCGCTTCAGTCTGGACGGCAACGAACAATACGCGGATGCTGCCGCGCTGGAGAACCTGTTCGCATTGCTGCACGACATGCCGGCGCTGCGCAGGCGACCCGACGCGCTGCTGTACATCGAGCAACCGATCGCACGCGACCGCTCCATCGACGGCGAGTTGCCGTGGCGCAAGGCACCTGCCCCATTGCTGATGGATGAGGCCGACGGCACGCTCGACGCCTTTGCCACCGGCGCCGACCTGGGCTGGTTCGGCGTGTCCAGCAAATCCTGCAAGGGGCTGTACAAATCGATCGTCAACCGGGCGCGTTGCGACCGTCACAACCTGGCACGCGGCGACTCACCGCGCCGGTTCATGTCGGCGGAAGACCTGACCTGCCAGGCGGGCCTGTCGGTGCAGCAGGACCTGGCGCTGGCCGCGCTTCTGGGGCTGAAGCACAGCGAACGCAACGGCCATCACTACGGCGGCGGTTTCGGCAGCGCGCCGGCAGCCGAACAGGCCGCCTTCTGCCGCGCCCATCCTGACCTGTATGCCGACGCAGGTGGCGGGCCGCGGCTGCGCATCGAACACGGCGACCTGCAGATCGGCTCGCTGTTCGCGCCCGGCTTCGCGCATGGCGCCGAACCCGACTGGTCGGCGATGCAGCCGCTGTCGGCGGCGCCCGGCATGCTCTGACAACCTAGCGAGGAACCACATGGCGACGAAGACCCTGGGCATCATCATGAACGGCGTGACCGGGCGCATGGGCATGAACCAGCACCTGATCCGCTCGATCGTCGCGATCCGCAACGAAGGCGGCGTGACCTTGAGCAACGGTGACAGGGTGATGCCCGATCCGATGCTGATCGGCCGCAATGCCGAGAAGATCGAAGCGCTGGCGCACGCGCACGGCATCGCGCGCTTCGGCACCAACCTGGATGCGGCGCTGGCGAGCAAGACCGACAGCGTGTTCTTCGACGCCGGCACCACGCAGATGCGCCCGACGCTGCTTGCCGCAGCGCTGCGCGCCGGCAAACACGTCTACTGCGAAAAGCCGATCGCCACCAACCTGAACGAGGCGGTCGAGATCACGAAGATGGCGCAGGCCAGCGGGCTGAAGCACGGCGCGGTGCAGGACAAGCTGTTCCTGCCCGGCCTGCGCAAGCTCGACATGCTGCGCCGCGCCGGCTTCTTCGGCCGCATGCTCAGCGTGCGCATCGACTTCGGCTACTGGGTCTTCGAAGGCGACCTGCAGCCGATCCAGCGGCCGAGCTGGAACTACCGCGCCGAGGACGGCGGCGGCATGATCCTCGACATGATGTGCCACTGGCGCTATGTGCTCGACAACCTGTTCGGCGAGGTGCAGTCGATCAGCTGCCTGGGCGCCACCCACATCGGCCAGCGCTGGGACGAACAGGGCAAGCCCTACCCCGCCACCGCCGACGATGCCGCCTACGCCACCGCGCAGCTGAAGGGCCACGACGGCGAGCCGGTGGTGGCGCAGTTGACGATGAGCTGGGCCACGCGCGTGCGCCGTGACGACCTGGTCACCTTCCATGTCGACGGCACCCACGGCTCGGCGGTGGCCGGGTTGCAGGACTGCCGTGCGCAATCGCGCGTGACCACGCCGCGGCCGGTGTGGAACCCGGACGTGAAGCAGACGATGAACTTCTTCGAGCAATGGCAGGAAGTTCCCGACGCGCAGGCCTACGACAACGGCTTCAAGATCCAGTGGGAAGCGTTCATCCGCCACGTCGCCGAGGACGCACCGTATCGCTGGACGCTTGCCCGAAGGCGCCAAGGGCGTGCAGCTGGTCGAAGCGGCGCTGCAGAGCTGGAAGGAGCGGCGCTGGATCGATGTGCCGGCACTGCAACTGTGAGCACGACATGAAGATCACCCTGCCCCACACCGACGGCACGCTGCAGCCGTATTCGCTGCGCGGCCCCGGCAACTTCACGCCCGCGGCGCCGGGCACCAAGTTGAACCGCATCGCCTACTCCGCCGCGCACGTGGTGGCCGACCCGCGTGCCGCGATCGACCCGTGGCTGCAGTGCGCGATCGACTGGGACGCCACCATCGACTACCGCCGCCGGCTGTGGTCGATGGGGCTCGGCGTGGCCGAGGCGATGGACACCGCGCAGCGCGGCATGGGCCTGGACTGGCCGACCTCGCTGGAACTGATCGGCCGCTCGATCGACGCCGCGCGCGACATGCCCGGCGCGTTCCTGGCCAGCGGCTGCGGCACCGATCATCTGGTGCTCGACGAGACGCGGCGCATCGACGATGTCATCGAAGCCTATGAAACGCAGATGGCGGCGATCGAGAAGCTCGGCGGCAAGCTGATCGTCATGGCCAGCCGCGCGCTGGCACGCGTGGCTCGCTCGCCGGCCGACTACGAGCGTGTCTACGATCGTCTGCTGCGCCAGGCGCGCGAGCCGGTGATCCTGCACTGGCTGGGCGACATGTTCGACCCGGCGCTGGCCGGCTACTGGGGCCGCGCCGATGTGGATGCGGCGATGGACACCGCGCTGGGCATCATCGAGGCGCATGCGGCGAAGGTCGACGGCATCAAGATCTCGCTGCTCGACAAGGATCGCGAAGTGGCGATGCGCCGGCGCCTGCCGGCGGGGGTGCGCATGTACACCGGCGACGACTTCAACTATGCCGAGCTGATCGCCGGCGACGGCATCGGCACGGCGGCCACCCACCGGCACAGCGATGCGCTGCTCGGCATCTTCGACGCCATCGCGCCGGCGGCCAGCGCGGCATTGAAGTCGCTCGCCGAAGGCGACGAAGCGCGCTTCCACGAGATCCTGGCGCCCACGGTGCCGCTGTCGCGCCACATCTTCAAGGCGCCGACGCGCTTCTACAAGACCGGCGTGGTGTTCATGGCCTGGCTCAACGGCCACCAGAGCCATTTCACGATGGTCGGCGGGCAGCACAGCACACGCTCGCTGCTGCATCTGTGCGAACTGTTCCGACTCGCCGATGCGGCAGGGCTGATCGAGCAGCCGGAACTCGCCGTCGCGCGCATGCACACGCTGCTGGCGATGCACGGCGTGACCCCTTCGTGACCTGAGCCGCATGCGCGACTTCTCGCTCGACCACCGCTGGCTGTCGATCAACACCGCGACCGTGCGCCGGCAGCGCGGCGTCGACTGGCCACTGCTGGAGATCCTCGATGCCTGCGCCGAGCGCGGCATCCGCGCCGTCTCGCCGTGGCGCGACCAGGTCGCCGCCGCGGGGCTGCAGGCGACGGCGCAGCGCTTGCAGGCACACGGCATCGAACTGTCGGGCTACTGCCGCGGCGGCATGTTCACCCATGCCGATGCTGCCGGCAGGATGAAGGCCCGCGACGACAACCGCCGTGCACTCGACGAGGCCTGCACGCTGCGCGCGCCGTGCCTGGTGCTGGTGGTGGGCGGCCTGCCAGGGGCGCTCGACGGCCGCGCCGCACACCACGATCTGGCGTCGGCGCGCGAGCAGGTCAGCGAAGGCATCGCCGCGCTGCTCGACGACGCGCGCGAGCGCCGCATGCCGCTGGCCATCGAGCCGCTGCACCCGATGTACGCCGCCGACCGGGCCTGCATCAACACGCTCGAACAGGCGCTGGATGTGTGCGACGCGCTCGACGCGCAGCGCAGCGGCGCGCTCGGCGTGGCCGTCGATGTCTATCACGTCTGGTGGGATCCGAAGCTCATCGCGCAGATCGAACGCGCCGGCCGTGAGCGGCTGCTGGCGTTCCACGTCTGCGACTGGCTGACGCCGACCACCGACCTGCTCGAGGACCGCGGCATGATGGGCGACGGCGTCATCGATCTGCCGCGCCTTCGCGCGGCGGTCGAAGCGCAGGGCTTCGCCGGCTACAGCGAGGTGGAGATCTTCTCGGCCCGCAACTGGTGGCAGCGCGATGGCGGCGAGGTGCTCGACACCTGCATCCAGCGCCACCGGCGCTGCGTCTGAGTTCAGCGCCCGACGCGTGCGCGGCTGGCTTCTCGCGCCGGTTGCGACACCGACTGCGCACTTCCTTGCCGCCCAAAGCCGCCGGCGTCAGCGCCTATGCTTGCAGCATGCCAACCAGCCACGATGTCGTCCTGCTCACGGCCACCGTGGTCGCCCCGGCGGATGCACGCAGCCTGGTGCGGCGCGACACCGCGCTGCGGCTGGCCGACTACCTCGACGCGTTCGACTTCTACCTGGCGCAACTGGCGCGCGGCGCGTTTGCCGGCTTGGTGTTCTGCGAAAACTCGGCCTTCGACCTGGCGCCCTTTGCCGCACGCGTGCAGGCCGCGCAACTCGGGCAGCGCGTCGAACTGATCGGTCACTTCGGGCTCGACTACCCGGCCATCTACGGCCGCGGCTACGGTGAATTCAAACTCGTCGACCACGCCATGCGCCATTCGGCGCTGATCGCGGCCGCCGGCGAGCAGGTGCATGTCTGGAAGGTCACCGGCCGCTACAAGATCCTGAACATCGAGCGCCTGATCCGTTGCCAACCCCGGCACGCCGACCTCTACTGCAATTGCCGCAACCGTCCCCGGCCCCTGACCGACATGTACCTGATGCGCTGGAACCGGCGCGCCTACGAGCACCTGCTGCGCGGCGCCTATCACGCGATGAAAGGAGACGAGCGGCCGATCGCCTGCGAACAGCACTTCCGGGGCCTGGTCGATGCTGCCCCGGACACGGTGCGCATCGTGCCGCGGCTGCAGCAGGTGCCCAAGGTCGAAGGCCGGCGCGGCGCCGATGATCGACCCGTGCACACCACCCGCACCTACATCAAGCGCCTGCTGGCCCGACGCTTCGCGCCTTGGTTCTGGAACTAGCCAAACCGCGCGGCCGGCATGCCGTGCCGGCTGCGTTGCGTTCTAGATCAACGCCTTGCCGTCGAGAAAGGCCTTGCGCCAGCGGCTGATCGTCACCGACTCGAACAGCCCGGCCTGCGTGTACGGGTCGGCGGCGACAAACGCCTCGGCCTCCGCGCGGTCGTCGGTGTCGAGCAGGATGATGCCGCCGAAACCCGTCGCACCGGCGTCGTCCAGCAGTGCGCCGCCAGCGATCATCTTCGACAGATTGGCTTTCAGGTAGGCGACATGCGCGGGGCGCACTTCGACACGCAGGTGGCCATGGCCGGCCTTGTCGAGAGTCTGGATGGCGTAGGGCATGTAGGCTGCGTCCGGTTGTGGCACGGGGCGTGCCGGCACCACTCTACCGCGCTCAGGCGGGAGACGGCAGCAGGGATGCGCGCCGCACGCGGCGCACGTTGAAGGCACTGACGATCAGCACGCCCTGCAGCAATGCCAAGGTCAGCCACACGCCGCGGTACTGCTGGTGATCCATCATCGTGCCGACGGCCAGCGGCACCAGCGCCTGGCCGATGTCGAGCCCGCCGTAGACCACGCCGTAGACGCGCCCGGTGGCGTTGTCGGGCGTGGCGCGCTTGACCAGCAGGTCACGCGAGGGACCGGCCATGCCGGAGGCAAAGCCCATCGCGCCGAACAGCAGCGGCACCGACCAGCCGGGCACCGCGGTGAAACCGATGGCCAGCGCGAACACCGCCGCCAGGCCGAATGCGGCGGCGACGATCTTCTCGCAGCGCTGCGGATCCGAGGCCAGGAAGCCGCCGAGCACCATGCCGCACGCGGCGCAGACCATGTACACGCTCAGGCACACCGCGGCCAGGTCGAGCGGCACGTCGTGCAGCTGGCGCGCCGATTCGGTGGCGAAGCTCTGCACGATCGACAACGCGCCGGCATAGAAGAAGAAAAACGCAAAACACATCCACACCGCGGGGATCTTCAGGAAATCGAAGGCGTGTTCGGCGGCGGGCTCGCCGGCGACACCGGCCGCGGGCGTGGCGATGCGCTCGATCGTCAACTCGGCGCGTCGCAGCCACAGCACGGCGATGACGGCGAAGATCAGCAGCGCGGCAGCCACCAGCGCCACGCGCCACGAGTACGCCAGTGCCAGCGGCACCAGCATCGCCGGCGCCAGCGCCCAGCCCAGGCTGCCGGTGATGCCGTGCACGCTGTAGGCATGGCCGAGGCGGGCCTTGGCGATCTTGCGGTTGAGCAAGCTGTAGTCGACCGGGTGGAAGACCCCGTTGCCGATGCCGGCCAGCACCGAAAATGCGGCCAACATCGCGTAGCTGGTGCTGGCCGCGAAGCCCAGCGCCGCCAGGCCGAGCAGCGTCAGGCCCGTGAACAGGATCGGCCGCGGGCCGTGGCGATCGACGAGGAATCCCGACGCCGCCTGCACCGTGCACGAGACGACGAAGAAGATCGTCAGCAGGAAACCGAGCTCGGACATAGCTGACGCCGAAGGCTTCCTTGAGCCACGGGAACAGCGGTGCCAGCAACAACTGGCTGAAGTGGCTGATGCCGTGCGCCATCCCGACCAGGCCGATGACGGTGGCGTCCTGGCGCAGCGTG
Source organism: uncultured beta proteobacterium (assembly GCA_963756415.1). Classification (GTDB taxonomy): domain Bacteria; phylum Pseudomonadota; class Gammaproteobacteria; order Burkholderiales; family Burkholderiaceae_C; genus Rubrivivax. The sequence goes on along the minus strand of CAVWNT010000009.1, from coordinate 1,071,918 downwards.
CTCGGGGCGGTCGTCGGTGCGGACATGGCGCGATGGTAGGTCGCCCCCTGGCGTCCGGGTTACGATACTCCGTCAAGTTCTATCGCAAACATGCCAGCCGTCGCCACCCAGCCCAGCCACCGGACGAGCCCGCGCGCCTCGTCGGGCAGCCGGCCGGCGCAGCTCGCACCGCTGGACGCCGGGCGCCATGTGCCGACGGCGCAGCGTCCGCTGCGTGCCAAGCATCGCCGGCTCGCACCGGACAGCGAGATCGTCCCGCACAGCCATCCGTGGGCGCAGATCGCGATCTCGATCTCCGGCGTGGCGCGCATCACCGCCGGGCAGGCCACCTACCTGGTGCCGGCCTGGCGTGCGGTGTGGATCCCGCCCGACATCGAACACGTGGTCACGGTCGTCGAGGCCACCGAGCTGCGCACGCTGTACCTGCACCAGGGCCCCGGCAATGTCGGCCCCGGCGTGCCGGTGAGCCTGCAGGACACCTGGCGCGCGTGTCGCGTGCTCGAGGTGTCGTCACTGCTGCGCGAGCTGGTGCTGCAGATGGACACCTCGCTGGATGGCACCGGTCAACCGGCGCCGGAGCTGCTGGCGCGCGAACGTCGGCTCGGCGAGCTGGTGCTGGACGAGCTGCGGCGCGCCGCGCCGGTGCGCCTGGGCATCGAGCTGCCCAACGACAAGCGGCTGCGCGCGCTGTGCGAGGCGGTGCTGGCCGATCCCTCGCGCCACGCCACGCTCGATGGCTGGGCGGCAGAATCGGCGGCCAGCGCGCGCACCGTGGCGCGTCTGTTCCGCCAGGAGCTCGGCACCTCGTTCGGCCCCTGGCGGCAGCAGGTGCTGCTGGCGCGCGCGTTGACACTGGCCGCGCAGGGCAAGCCGATGGGGTTGATCGCCAGCCAGCTGGGTTACGCCAGCGCCAGCGCCTTCACGGCGATGGTGCGCCGCGCAGTCGGCCAGCCGCCGAGCCGCTTCTTCGCCGCGGCGAGCTGAAACGCGGTTGACACTGTCGGCTGCAAGCCCCATCTGCGAATCATCAGCAAGGACTGCCATGGACACCGTGCTCTACGACTTCACCAAGCAAGACGCCAGCGGCGCCTCGTGCACCGCGCAGGCCTGGGCCAAGGTGCCGCAGCCGCTGAGCCCGGCGCAGCGCGACGAAGCCAAGGCCCGCGCGATGGCAGCCCTGAAGGCACACGATGCGGTGCTGGTGGCGCACTACTACGTCGACGGCGACATCCAGGATCTGGCGCTGGCCACCGGCGGCTGCGTCGCCGATTCGCTGGAGATGGCGCGTTTCGGCCGCGACCACCCGGCGCGCACGCTGGTCGTCGCCGGCGTGCGCTTCATGGGCGAAAGCTCGAAGATCCTGTCGCCGCACAAGCGCGTGCTGATGCCCGACCTGGACGCCACCTGTTCGCTCGACCTGGGCTGCCCGCCGGATGAGTTCGCCGCCTTCTGCGACGCCAACCCGGATCGCAAGGTGGTGGTCTATGCCAACACCAGCGCGGCGGTGAAGGCGCGCGCCGACTGGATGGTGACCAGTTCGTGCGCGCTGGCGATCGTGCGCCATCTGCACGAGCAGGGCGAGAAGATCCTGTGGGCCCCGGACCGCCACCTCGGCCACTACATCCAGACGCAGACCGGCGCCGACATGCTGCTGTGGAATGCCGCCTGCATCGTGCACGACGAGTTCAAGGCGCTCGAACTGCAGCTGCTCAAGCAGCAGCACCCGCAGGCGATGGTGCTGGTGCACCCCGAATCACCGGCCGCGGTGGTGCGGCTGGCCGACGTGGTCGGCTCGACATCGCAGATGCTGCAGGCGGTGGTCGACGGCGATGCCCCTGAATACATCGTCGCCACCGACAACGGCCTGATGCACCGCATGCGCCAGCTGGCGCCGCACAAGCGGCTCATCGAAGCGCCCACCGCCGGCAACAGCGCCACCTGCAAGAGCTGCGCGCACTGCCCGTGGATGGCGATGAACGCGGTGCAGGGCGTGGTCGATTGCCTGCAGCGCGGCAGCGGCGAGGTGCTGGTGCCCGAGCCGGTGCGCAGCCAGGCGCTGGGCTGCATCGAGCGCATGCTCGACTTCGTCAAGCACAACCCGGCGGCGATCGCGCAGCCCCAGGGCGGCTTCGTCCCCAACGTGGGTGCGGTGTGAACTTCGACAGCAACGAAACCCTGGACGAGGCGCGCACGCGCAACGTGCGCGACGCACTGCGCGAGGACCTGGGCACCGGCGACTGGACCGCGCAGTTGATCGGGGCCGGCCAGCGCGCCAGGGCCGTGGTGCGTGTGCGCGAGCAGGCGGTGCTGTGCGGACGCGAGTGGTTCGACGCGGTGTTCGCCGCGCTCGATGCCGATGCACGCGTCACCTGGTTGCATGACGAAGGCGCCGACATGCCGGCCGGCTGCGAGGTTTGCCACATCGACGGCGACGCGCGCGCGCTGCTGTCTGCCGAACGCCCGGCGCTGAACTTCCTGCAACTGCTCAGCGCCACCGCCACGTCGACACGCACACACGTGCGCGCCATCGCCGGCGCATCGCCGAACCCGAACGGCTGCGCGATCCTCGACACGCGCAAGACGCTGCCGGGTCTGCGCCAGGCGCAGAAGTACGCGGTGCGCTGCGGCGGCGGCGCCAACCAGCGGCTGGCGCTGTGGCACGGCATCCTGATCAAGGAGAACCACATCGCCGCCGCCGGCAGCGTGGCGCACGCGGTGCAGCAGGCGCTGGCGCTGCAGGCCGGCGTCGAGATCCAGATCGAGGTCGAGAACCTCGATCAGCTTCAGCAGGCGCTGGCGGCCGGTGCGCGCAGCATCATGCTCGACAACTTCGCGCTCGACCAGGTGCGCCGTGCGGTGTCGCTGAACGCCGGGCGCGCCGCGCTGGAAGTGTCGGGCGGTGTCACGCTCGAGCGGCTGCGCGAGATCGCCGCCACCGGCGTCGATCGCATCTCGATCGGCAGCCTGACCAAGGACGTGCGCGCCGTCGACTACTCGATGCGCATGCTGCCCTGATCGGGCCCCATTGCCGCCCCGCCAGCGTGCGCGGCAGCGGCGGCCCGCCGGCTCCTCAGCCCTCGTCGGCCTCGGCGCGCACCTTCCTGCCGCGCTGGGCGCTGCGTGCACGGCGCGTCAGCACGGTCGGGAAACTGACCGGCAGCGGCAGCGGGAAATCGCGGCTGAAATGCAGCCCGCGGCTTTCATGGCGCACCAGCGCCGAGCGCACGATCAGCTCGGCGCAACTGACCAGGTTGCGCAGTTCGAGCAAATCGCGGTTGACGCGGAAGTTGGCGTAGTACTCGTCGATCTCGCTTTTCAGCAGCTTGATGCGGTGCAGCGCGCGCTCCAGCCGGCGCGTGGTGCGCACGATGCCGACGTAGTTCCACATCATCAGCCGCAGCTCGTCCCAGTTGTGGGCGATGACCACCTGCTCGTCGGCATCCTCGACCTGGCTCTCGTCCCAGTCGGGCACGCCGGCAGCGTGCTGCGCGGGCGACTGCAGGATGCGCTCGGCGCAGCTGCGCCCGAGCACCACACATTCGAGCAGCGAGTTGCTGGCCAGCCGGTTGGCGCCGTGCAGGCCGGTGTAGGTGGTCTCGCCGACCGCGTACAGCCCCGGCAGATCGGTGCGGCCATCGAGATCGGTGACGATGCCCCCGCAGGTGTAATGCGCCGCCGGCACCACCGGAATCGGCTGGCGTGCGATGTCGATGCCGAGTTGCAGGCAGCGTGCATGCACGGTCGGGAAGTGCTCCTTCAGGAACGCCTCGCCGAGGTGGGTGGCATCGAGCCACACATGGTCCAGACCATGCTTCTTCATCTCGAAGTCGATCGCACGGGCGACGATGTCGCGCGGTGCCAGCTCGGCGCGGGCATCGTGCGCGAGCATGAAGCGCCCTGCCTCGCCGGCGATGTTCGGCAGCCGCAGGCGGGCGCCTTCGCCGCGCAGCGCCTCGGTGATCAGGAAGCTGCGCTCCTGCGGGTGGTACAGGCAGGTGGGGTGGAACTGGATGAATTCCATGTTGCCGACACGGCAGCCGGCGCGCCAGGCCATCGCGATGCCGTCGCCGGTGGCGGTGTCGGGGTTGCTGGTGTAGCGATAGACCTTGCCCACGCCGCCGGTGGCCAGCACCACGGCCGATGCGCTCAGCGTCTCGACGCGCTGGCGGTCGATGTCCAGCGCGTACACCCCGAAGCATTGCGAAGCCTCGTCGCTGCGCCGGCCGGGCTGACCGTTGGTGCCGCGCAGGTGCCGCGTCGTGATCAGGTCGACCGCCATCCAGCGCTCGCGCAGGCTGATGTTCGGGTGCTCGCGTGCCCGTGCGAGCAGCGCATCGTGAATCGCCTTGCCGGTGGCATCGGCCGCGTGCGCGATGCGCCGCACCGCGTGCCCGCCTTCACGCGTCAGGTGCAGGCCCAGCGGGCCATCGGGGTCGGGCGAGAACGACACGCCCTGCGCGACCAGCCAGGTCACCGCCTCGGCGCTGCGCTCGGCGATGAAGCGCGCAGTGTCTTCGTCGACCAGCCCGGCACCAGCGTCCTGCGTGTCGCGCACATGCGAATCGATGCTGTCGTCGTCGCCCAGCACACCGACGATGCCGCCCTGTGCCCACGGCGTGGCGCCCTCGTCGAGACGGCGTTTGGCCAGCACCACCACCGGCCGGTCAGCGGCCATGTGCAATGCCACGGCCAGGCCTGCCAGGCCGGCGCCGACGATCACGAGCGGTGCAGGCGAGGACGGCGATGACGGCATGGGTGGGCAGCTTCGAAGTGAACAGGCGTGAAACTCATTCTAAGGAGCCGCCGCGCGTGCCAATTGGTGCACGCAAGCACTGCGCCGCGCGCGCCGTGGCCATTCAGCCGCGGCAAGGGGCAACCGTAAACTGGATCAGCGCAACAGCGCGCGGCCCGACCCGGGTCGCGCCCCGCAGGCCAGCGATGCAAGACACCGTCCGAGACCGTCGCCACGCCGACAGCGCGAGCCCATCGGCAAGCCTGGCCGAACCGGCCACCGAATTGCTGGCGCCGGCGACGCAGATCGTCGGCGACCGCGATGCCTACCTGCACAACAGCGGGGACGATATTGGACGGCGCATCGGCGACGACCAGTTCGAGCTGTTCGTCTCGTGCCTGCCGGCCGAAGCGATGCTGCAGCAGTTCACGCAGCTGGCACCCGACTTCATCGCCATCCACGACATCGGCTGCCAGGCTTCGTCGCGCCTGCTCGCGGCCGTGGCCGGGGCCAGCAAGCGCAAGCTGCAGAACCTGGTCATCCGCCGTCAGGGCTTCGGGGTGGCGTTGGCCACGCTGCAGTTCGTCGAACTGCAGTTGCAACCGGGGCGCATGCTGCGCGTGTACAGCACGCAGATCGACGGCGACACCCAAACGCGCCACCAGCTCGCGCAGGTGATGCTGGCGCACAGCCGCCTGGGGGTGGTGATGGTGGGCGAGCTGCCCTCGCACGCCACTGCCAGCAGCCTGCAGCCGCTGCGCTCGTCGATCGCCGCGGGCCCGTGGCCCAACCGGCACCTGTTGTTGGTGCCGCTGGCGGCGGCGCCGATGCTGCCCGCGCAGGCTGCCACGCTGACCGGCAACAGCGGCGTGGTGGTGCGCTGCACACCGCAGGTCAATCGACCGGCCGATGCCTGGTCGTACATCAGCGGTGCATGGAACCTGCTCAACAGCCAGGAAGCCGCTGCGCCGATCGCCCGCAGGCCCGTGGCAGCCGCGGTGCCGCCGGCCCCCGATCGGGGTCACGATGGCTGGGCGCCGACGCAGAGTTTCGAAGCCCCGCCGACGGCCACCGCCTACGAGGCGACGCAGCCGCTGGCGTTCAACCCGATGCCCAGCACCGGCGCGGGTTCGCCGCTGCCGGCCAGCGGCAGCGCCGGCTGGCCCACCTACGTGCAGCGTTGCATGAACATCAAGGGCGTCACCCACGCCTGCGTCTTCGATGTCAAGCTGCAGCGCTCGCTGGCCCACTCGGGTTCGCCGCGCATCGCCGAAAGACTGGCCGCCAAGGGCAGCATGCTGCATGCGGTGATGCTCGACGCCAGCCAGGTGCTCGGCCTGGGCAGCGCCGAACCGGACGCCGCGATCACGCTGGCACAGCACTTCCTGCTCGTGCGGCCGATGCCGGGCAAGCCGGGCATCGCGCTGCACCTGGTGCTGGAACGCAGCCACGGCAACATCGGCCTGGCACGCGCGCAGCTGCAGCAGATCGACCAGGCGCTGCTCGCCGGCCGCAGCTGACCGGATTGACCACCGGGCGCGCAGGGCGCCTCGGTGGTGTCAGTGCACGACGCGGCTGAACGAGAACTCGCCGTCTTCGACGTCGACCGGGATCACGTCCTTGGGCCCGAAGCGGCCCTGCAGGATCAGCTTGGCGACCGGGTTCTCGATGCGCTGCTGGATCGCGCGCTTCAGCGGCCGCGCGCCGAACACCGGGTCGAAGCCGACCTTGGCCAGTTCGGCCAGCGCCGCCGGCGACACCTCGCAGCTTCATCTCCAGCTTGTCCAGCCGCTGCCTCGAGCAGCTTGCAGCTGGATCTTCGCGATGCTCTCGATGTGCCGCGGTCCAGCGCGTGGAAGACCACGGTCTCGTCGATGCGGTTCAGGAACTCGGGCCGGAAGTGCGTCTTGACCTCGGCCCACACCGCGTCGCGGATCGCCTCGGCGTCCTGCCCGGCCATCTGCATGATCATGTGCGAGCCGAGGTTGCTGGTCATCACGATGACGGTGTTCTTGAAGTCCACGGTGCGGCCCTGGCCGTCGGTCAGGCGGCCATCGTCGAGCACCTGCAGCAGCACGTTGAAGACGTCGGGGTGCGCCTTCTCGACCTCGTCGAGCAGCAGCACGCTGTAGGGCTTGCGGCGCACCGCCTCGGTCAGCGCGCCGCCCTCGTCGTAGCCCACGTAGCCCGGCGGCGCGCCGATCAGGCGGCTCACCGAGTGCTTCTCCATGAACTCGCTCATGTCGACGCGGATCATGTGGTCCTCGCTGTCGAACAGGAAGCCGGCCAGCGCCTTGCACAGCTCGGTCTTGCCGACGCCGGTGGGGCCGAGGAACAGGAAGCGAGCCGGTGCGGCCGGTTCGGGTCGCGACAGGCCGGCGCGCGAACGGCGGATCGCGTCGGCCACCGCGACGATGGCCTCGTCCTGGCCGACCACACGCTCGTGCAGCTTGTCTTCCATCTGCAGCAGCTTGTCGCGCTCGCCCTGCATCAGCTTGCTCACCGGGATGCCGGTGGCGCGCGACACCACCTCGGCGATCTCCTCGGCGCCGACCATCGTGCGCAGCAGCTGCGGCGCGCCTTGCCGTCCTTGGCGCCCTTGGCCTTGCCCGATTCCTTGGCCTGCGCGTCCTTCAGCTGCTTCTCCAGCTCGGGCAGCTTGCCGTACTGCAGTTCGGCGACCTTGTTGAAGTCGCCCTTGCGCTTGAGCTCCTCGATCTGGAGCTTGCATCTGGTCGATCTCTTCCTTGACCTGCGCCGAGCCCTGCGCCGGCGGCCTTCTCGGCCTTCCAGATCTCCTCGAGGTCGGCGTACTCGCGCTCGCAGCTTGGCGATCTCGTCCTCGATCAGCGCCAAGCGCTTCTGCGAAGCCTCGTCCTTCTCCTTCCGCACCGCCTCGCGCTCGATCTTCAGCTGGATCAGGCGGCGGTCGAGCCGGTCCATCGCCTCGGGCTTGGAGTCGATCTCGATCTTGATCTTGGCCGCCGCCTCGTCGATCAGGTCGATCGCCTTGTCGGGCAGGAAGCGGTCGGTGATGTAGCGGTGGCTCAGCTCGGCCGCGGCGACGATCGCCGGGTCGGTGATCTCCACGCCGTGGTGCACCTCGTACTTTTCCTGCAGGCCGCGCAGGATGGCGATGGTGGCCTCGACGCTGGGCTCGTCGACCAGCACCTTCTGGAAGCGGCGCTCCAGCGCGGCGTCCTTCTCGACGTACTTGCGGTATTCGTCGAGCGTGGTCGCGCCGATGCAGTGCAGCTCGCCGCGCGCCAGCGCCGGCTTGAGCATGTTGCCGGCGTCGATCGCGCCTTCGGCCTTGCCGGCGCCGACCATCGTGTGCAGCTCGTCGATGAACAGGATGATGCGGCCTTCGTCGGCCGCCACTTCCTTCAGCACCGCCTTCAGCCGTTCCTCGAACTCGCCGCGGTACTTGGCGCCGGCCAGCAGCCCGGCCATGTCCAGCGACAGCACGCGCTTGTCCTTCAGCGCTCTCGGGCACCTCGCCGTTGACGATGCGCTGCGCCAGGCCCTCGACGATGGCGGTCTTGCCGACGCCGGGCTCGCCGATCAGCACCGGGTTGTTCTTGGTGCGCCGCTGCAGCACCTGGATCGCGCGGCGGATCTCGTCGTCGCGGCCGATCACCGGGTCGAGCTTGCCCGAGCGCGCGCGCTCGGTCAGGTCGAGCGTGTATTTCTTCAGCGCCTCGCGCTGGCCCTCGGCCTCGGCCGAGTTCACGTTCTGGCCGCCGCGCACCGCGTCGATCGCGGCTTCCAGCGCCTTGCGCGTCAGCCCGTGGCCGCGCGCGACGCCGCCGATGTCGCTCTTGGCGTCGGCCAGCGCGAGCAGGAACATCTCGCTGGCGATGAACTGGTCGCCGCGCTTGCCGGCTTCCTTCTCGGCCGCCTGCAGCAGCTGCACCAGATCGCGGCCGGCCTGCACCTGCCCGCCCTGCACGCTCGGCAGGCCGTTGATCACGGTGTCCATCGCCGAGCGCAGCGCGGCGGTGTTGGCGCCGGCGCGGTCGAGCAGCGCCTTCGGGCCGTCGGGCTGCACGCAGCATCGCCGCCAGCAGGTGCGCCGGCTCGATGTACGGGTTGTCGCGCGCGATCGCCAGGCTCTGGGCCTCGGCCAGCGCGTGCTGGAAAGCGGTGGTCAGTTTGTCTTGGCGCATACGAGCCTCCTGCTGGATTTACCCCCAGACTTGGGGCAATCCTGAGGCTTTTTCAAGACGCCGGCAGGATGCGCCGGCGCCCCACGCTCACCGACGCCTCAAGCCCGCAGCCAGCTGCGCAGCAGCCAGAAGGCCAGCGCGGCGCAGGCCAGCGCACCGAGAACATGCGCCAGGCTGTGCATCAGCGCGTGCCCCCATTGCCCACGCTGCATCAGCAGCAGCGACTCGGCGGTGAAGGTGGAAAAGGTGGTCAGGCCGCCCAGCAGGCCGACCACCAGGAACAGCCGCCAGCCGTCGGACGGCCAGCGCTCGAAGCACACCAGCGCAGCGCCGATGGCCAGGCCGCCGACGCAGTTGACGAGCAGCGTGCCGAGCGGAAAGCCGTGCCAGCGGTGATTCAGCCAGACACCCACGGCCCAGCGCAAGATGCCGCCGAGCGCCGAGCCGGCGGCGACGCCGAGGATCGCGCCGAGCGGAAACGCGCCGTTCACCGCCGCGCCTTCGGGCCGCGCAGCTCAGCCGCCATTGCCCGACACAGGCCCCAGCGCTGCAATGCGGCATCGTCGCTGACGCGCGCATCGACCCAGCGCGCGCCCTGCGCGGTGTGTTCCTTCTTCCAGAACGGCGCCTGCGTCTTCAGGTAGTCCATCAGGAACTCGCAGGCCTGGAAGCTCTGGCCGCGGTGCGCCGCGCTGACCGCGACCAGCACGATCTGGTCGAGCGGCTCGAGCACGCCGACGCGGTGCACCACGCGCGCGCCGAGGATGTCGAAGCGCTGCCGGGCCGCGTCGATCATCGCCTCGATCGCCTTCTCGGTCATGCCCGGGTAGTGCTCCAGCTCCATGCGGTCGATGCCCACGCCGCCCTGGCGGTCGCGCACGGTGCCGATGAAGCTGACGATGGCGCCGACCGCGCCGTCGCCCTGGCGCAGCGCGGCCACTTCGGCCGACAGGTCGAAGTCGTCCGCGCCGATGCGCACACGCGGCTGGCCGGCATGACGTTCGTCAGCGCTCATCGCCTCAGCCGCCGGTGACCGGCGGGAAGAAGGCGACCTCGCGGCGGCGCCGAGCGGCGTCGACTCGTCGCTCAGCCTGTGGTCGAGCGCCAGCGCACCGCCGCGGCGCGCCAGCACCTCGGCGTGACGCGGCGCCGCGGGCGATCAGCTGTCGCGCAGATCGGCCAAGCTCGCATCGGCGGCGATCGGCACCGTTTCGCCGGCACCCAGCGCCTCGCGCAGCGAGGCGAAGTACCGCACTTGATATCCATATGCACCCTTGAGCCTAGCGTGCGATCAACTGCGCCAGCGGCAGGAAAGCCACCGTGTCGCCGCGCGCGGATGGCCTGCCCCGGCGGGTTGTCGACCAGGCCGTCGGCCCACACGGTCGAGGTCAGCACGCCCGAACTCTGGTTGGCGAACAGGTCGAGGCCGCCGCTGTCGTTGCGGCGCACGCGCAGGAACTCGCGGCGCCGGTCGGCGCGCGGCCAGTCGAAATCGGCGCGCAGCGGCAACGCCGGCGGCATGCCGGCGTCCGCGCCCTGCAGCGCCTGCAGCAGCGGCCGCACCAGCAGCAGGAAGGTGACGAAGCTGGACACCGGGTTGCCGGGCAGGCCGATGAACAGCGCCGCCGGGGCGGTGCCTGCGCGGATCTTGCCGAACGCGAACGGCTTGCCGGGCTTCATCGCGATCTGCCACAGGTCGAGCCGACCTCGGCCTGCACCGCCGGCTTGATGTGGTCTTCCTCGCCGACCGACACGCCGCCGCTGGTGAGGATCAGGTCGTGCCCGCCGGCGGCCTGCCGCAGCGCGTCGCGGGTGGCCTGCGCGGTCGGGCACGATGCCCAGGTCGGTGACCTCGCAGCCGGCGGCCTGCAGCAGCGCGCGCAGGAAGAAGCGGTTGGAGTTGTAGATCGCGCCGGGCTTCAGGCGGCTCGGCCCGGCATCACCAGTTCGTCGCCGGTGGACAACAGCGCCACGCGCGGGCGGCGCGCCACCTGCAGCTGCGCCGCGCCGACGCTGGCGGCCAGGCCCGAGGGCCGCGGCGTCAGCCGCTTGCCGCGCCTCAAGCACCGTGGCGCCGTGCTGCACGTCCTCGCCGCGGCGGCGGATCCAGGCGCCCGCGCGCGGGCAGCTCGACGATGCGCACCGCGCCCAGCCCGTCGCCCGCCAGCGCCTCGCAGTGCCTCCTGCATCACCACCGCATCGGCGCCGGCGGGAATCTGCGCGCCGGTGAAGATGCGCGCGGCGCTGCCGGCCGCCAGCGGCTGGCCGACGCCGCCGGCCGGGATGCGCTGCGCCACCGGCAGCACCGTGCCGGCCGTCGGCGACATCGGCCGCGCGCACCGCGTAGCCGTCCATCGAGCTGTTGTCGTGCGGCGGCACGTCGCAGCGCCGAGACGCACGTCCTGCGGCCAGCACGCGGCCGTCGCGCCTCGAAGGTGGACACGGTCTGCGTCTCCACGATGACACGCGGCGTGGCCACCGCCAGCAGCTGCGGCCAGCGCCTCGTCCAGGCTCAGCAAGGGGCGCGCGCAGGCATCGTCGCCATGGGCACTCATCGGGATGTAGTCGAAGCGGTCGCGCATTGTCGAGCAGCCATGATCGACCAGCGCGCCGGCGTCGTTCAGGTCGAACACCGGCCGCAGGGTGGGCATCGGCAGGCTGGCCGGCGCGTCGGTGGCGATGCCGACGACGAACGATCGTCCGGGTAGCGCGCGGGCGCGCCGAGCGCGGCGCGCCAGACCTCGATCTTCAGCAGGTCGCTCTGCTTGAAGCCTTCGACCAGCACCCAGTCGACGCCGTCGTACAGCTCGGCGATCAGGTGGTGCACGCGTCGGGCTGCGCCGGCTGCTCGAACTCGCGCATCAGCGCCAGCCGCTGCGACGAGGCGACCACCACCTCGAAGGCGCCGGCCTCCCGATGGCGGCACGTGTCCTTGCCGCGGATGGTCGATGTCGAACTCGTGGTGCGCGTGCTTGACCGACCGACACGCGCAGGCCGCGCAGCTTGCAGCGCGGGGATCAGGCGTTCGACCAGCGTGGTCTTGCCGGAGCCGGAGAGCCGGCGAACACGGCCAGCAGCTTCATGCGCCGCAGTGCTGTCGCGATGTAGCGCTTGACCTGCGCGGCGTCGGCCGGCAGCGCGCACGACGCGCTGGGGCAGCGCTTCGATGCCGTCGAGCGCGGCCGGGCGCTCGGGCTCGCGGCCCAGCGCCTCGACGATGGTCTGCGGCGAACTTGATCGGCAGCGCGGTCTCGAGCACGATCATCGGCACGCCGGTTCGCGACGATGCTCGCGCGCCACCTTCAGGCCGTCGGCGGTGTGCGTGTCGATCGATCACGCCGAAGCGCTCGGCGGTGTCGCGGATGGTGGCCAGGCGGTCGGCGTGGCGTGCTCGTGCCGCGAGACGAAGCCGAAGCGCGCGATGGCGCGCGAACGCGGCTCGCCGACAGGTCGAACGCGCCCGTCGCGCTGCAGGCTCGTCGCCGAACAGCTCGGCCGTGCGCTGCGCCGTCGCGGCCGCAGCAGGTCGAACACGAAGCGCTCGAAGTTGCTGGCCTTGGTGATGTCCATCGACGGGCTGGAGGTCTCGTGCGTGTCGGCCGCTGGCGCGCACGCGGTAGACGCCGGTGCGGAAGAACTCGTCGAGCACGTCGTTCTCGTTGGTGGCCAGCACCAGCCGGTCGATCGGCAGGCCCATCATGCGCGCCACGTGGCCGGCGCAGATGTTGCCGAAGTTGCCGGAGGGCACGGTGAAGCTCGACCTCATCGGCGTCGTCGCGGCGTGGCCTGGAAGTAGCCGGCGAAGTAGTACACCACCTGCGCCAGCAGCCGCGCCCAGTTGATCGAGTTGACGGTGCCGATGCGGTACTTGCGCTTGAAGGCGAGGTCGTTCGACACCGCCTTGACGATGTCCTGGCAGTCGTCGAACACGCCGTCGATCGCGATGTTGTGGATGTTGGCGTCCTGCAGGCTGAACATCTGCGCCTGCTGGAACGGGCTCATGCGGCCGTGCGGCGAGGTCATGAAGACGCGCACGCCCTGCTTGCCGCGCATCGCGTATTCGGCCGCGCTGCCGGTGTCGCCGGAGGTGGCGCCCAGGATGTTCAGCTCCTTCGCCGCGGCGCGCCAGTTCGTACTCGAACAGGTTGCCCAGCAGCTGCATCGCCATGTCCTTGAAGGCCAGCGTCGGGCCGTTCGACAGGGCTTCGAGGTAGCACGCCGTCCTCCAGCGGCGTCAGCGGCACGATCTGCGTCGGTGCCGAAGACTTCGGCGGTGTAGGTCTTGGCGACAGATCGCGTGCAGGTCGGCGGCCGGGATGTCGTCGATGTACAGCGACAGGATCTCGAAGGCCAGCTCGGCGTACGGCAGCCCGCGCCACTGCGCGCAGCGTGCGCGGCGTCGACCTGCGGATAGCGCTCGGGCAGGTACAGCCCGCCGTCGGGCGCCAGGCCTTCGAGCAGGATCTCGCAGAAGCGCTTGCGGTCGGGCTGGCCGCGGGTGGACAGGTACCTCATCGGCATCACGCTGCCATCGGAGCGGCGCTCAATTCAGCTCTTCCTTGCGGATGCGCACGATCGGCGCCAGCACGGTCGGCAGCGCCTGCATCTGCGCCAGCGCCGTCGTTCATCGTGCCTTCGCGCGTGTCGTGCGTGAGGATGATCAGGTCGGTCTGGCGCCTCGCCCTCGCCGGCTTCGCGCTGCAGCATCGCGTCGATGCTGATGCCGGCGTCGGCCAGCAGGCCGGTCACCTTGGCCAGCACGCCGGCCTGGTCGGCCACGCGCAGGCGCAGGTAGTAGCTGGTGACGACCTCGTCATCGGCAGCACCGGCGTGTCGCTCATCGCGTCGGGCTGGAAGGCCAGGTGCGGCACGCGGTGTCGCGGCGTCGGCGGTGTGCAGGCGGGTGATGTCGACCAGGTCGGCGATCACGGCGCTGGCGGTCGGCTCGCTGCCGGCGCCCTTGCCGTAGTACAGCGTGGTGCCGACGGCGTCGCCCTGCACCACCACGGCGTTCATCGCGCCTTCGACGTTGGCGATCAGGCGCTTGGCCGGCACCAGCGTCGGGTGCACGCGCAGCTCGATGCCCTTGGCGCGTGCGCTTGGTGATGCCCAGCAGCTTGATGCGGTAGCCCAGCTGCTCGGCGTAGTGGATGTCCTGCGCGCCGCAGCTTGGTGATGCCTTCGACGTACGCCTTGTCGAACTGCACCGGGATGCCGAACGCGATGCGCGCTCATGATCGTCACCTTGTGCGCGGCGTCCACGCCTTCGATGTCGAAGGTCGGGTCGGCCTCGGCGTAGCCCAGGCGCTGCGCCTCCTTCAGCACCGCGTCGAAGTCCAGGCCCTTGTCGCGCATCTCGGACAGGATGAAGTTGGTGGTGCCGTTGATGATGCCGGCGATCCACTCGATGCGGTTGGCGGTCAGGCCTTCGCGCAGCGCCTTGATGATCGGGATGCCGCCGGCCACCGCCGCCTCGAAGGCGACCATCACGCCCTTGTCGCTGCGCGGCGGCGAAGATCTCGGTGCCGTGCACGGCCAGCAGCGCCTTGTTGGCGGTGACCACGTGCTTGCCGGCGGCGATGGCTTCCAGCACCAGCTGCGGGCGATGCCGTAGCCGCCGATCAGCTCGATGACGATGTCGATGTCGGGGTTGGCGATGACCTGGCGCGCGTCGTTCACCACCTGCACGCTCGGGGCCGACGACGGCCTGCGCGCGCGCCGTGTCGAGGTCGGCCACCATGGTGATCTCGATGCCGCGGCCGGCGCGGCGCTGGATCTCGTCCTGGTTGCGCTGCAGGACGTTGAAGATGCCGCTGCCGACGGTGCCGATGCCCAGCAGGCCGACCTGGATGGGTTTCATGTGCTGGCCGTGGCGAGCGTCGAGACCACCGGTGAATGGCGCTTGCGGTAGTGGTCGAGAAAGCGCGCGATGCGGCCGATGGCCTCGCGCAGGTCGTCCTCGTGCGGCAGGAACACGATGCGGAAATGGTCGGGCGTGGGCCAGTTGAAGCCGGTGCCCTGCACCAGCATCACCTGGTTTCCTGGCAGCAGCTCGAGGAAGAACTGCCGGTCGTCCGCGATCGGGTAGACCTTGGGGTCGAGCCGCGGGAACATGTACAGCGCCGCCTTCGGCTTGACGCAGCTCACGCCCGGGATCGCGGTGATCAGCTCGTAGGCCAGGTCGCGCTGGCGGCGCAGGCGGCCGCCGGGCGCGACCAGGTCGTTGATGCTCTGGTAGCCGCCCAGCGCGGTCTGGATCGCCCACTGGCCCGGGCACGTTGGCGCACAGCCGCATGTTCGAGAGCATGTTCAGGCCCTCGATGTAGTCGCCGCGCATCGCCTTGTCGCCCGAGACCACCATCCAGCCGGCGCGGTAGCCGCAGGAGCGGTAGCTCTTGGACAGCGAGTTGAAGGTGAGCGTGCAGCACGTCGTCGGCCAGGCTGGCGATGGCGGTGTGCTCGTGCGCCGTCGTACAGCACCTTGTCGTAGACCTCGTCGGCCAGGATCACCAGGCCGTGCTCGCGCGCGATGTCGACGATCTCGCGCAGCAGCTCGTCGGAGTACAGCGCGCCGGTCGGGTTGTTCGGGTTGATGACGACGATGCCCTTGGTGCGCGGCGTGATCTTGCGCGCGGATGTCGTCCAGGTCGGGCATCCAGCCGTTGGCCTCGTCGCAGCAGGTAGTGCACCGGCGTGCCGCCCGACAGGCTGGCACCGCGCCGTCCACAGCGGATAGTCGGGCGCCGGCAGCAGCAGCTCGTCGCCGTCGTTGAGCAGCGCGTTGGTGGCCATCACGATCAGCTCGCTGGCGCCGTTGCCCAGGTAGATGTCGTCCAGCGTGACGCCCTTGATGCCCTGCTGCTGGGTGTAGTGCATCACCGCCTTGCGCGCGCGCGAAGATGCCCTTGCTGTCGGAGTAGCCGGCCGAAGTGCGGCAGGTTGCGGATCATGTCCTGCTGGATCTCCTCGGGCGCATCGAAGCCGAACACCGCCAGGTTGCCGATGTTCAGCTTGATGATCTTGTGGCCCTCTTCCTCCATCTGGCGGGCCGCGTCCATGATCGGGCCGCGGATGTCGTAGCAGCACGTTGGCCAGCTTGGTGGATTTCTGGATCGGCTTCAAAGGGCCCGCTCCGGTGGGGACAGGCCACGCGCTCGGGGCAACCCTGTCAAGCAGGCCCAGGCAGCGAAAACCTATAATTTGACCGCAGCGAACATCGTCAAGCCGCATTTCGCGGCCCCTCGATCCCGTGAAGCTTCAACCCGACCAATCCGACGGCGTCAACCCATCACCCGCCACGGCTGGGTCGCGCATCGGTGTCGGCCAGGTCGACGTCGCGCACAGCGTCCTGGTGCCGTGGCAGGGCGACGTGCTGGCGTGGCCGCCCCGACACTCCGACGAGCTGGGCGCCAGCCACTTCGCGCAGATCCTGGCGCTGGCAGCCCGAACTGGTCATCTTCGGCAGCGGCGCGCGCATCCGCTTCCCGCGCCGGCCTGCTGCACAGCCTGATCGAGCGGCGCATCGGCGTCGAAACCATGGACACCGCGGCCGCCTGCCGCACCTACAACATCCTCGCCGGCGAAGGCCGTACGGTGGTGGCGGCGCTGCTCGTCGAAGCGGCCGCGTGAGCGGGCTGCGCGAAGTGCGCGTGCGATGCATGTCATGCCCGATGGTGTCGGCCAGAGGGCGCACGTCTTCACGGTAAAATCAGGGGTTGAGTCGGTTCGCAGTGCACTGCCGAGTGCAACGCTAGCTGCAAGCTCCACTGCCGACGAGACGAAGACTTCGAGAGCCGCACCCCATGGCGATCGTTGTCAACAAACCCCTTCCCGAATTCGAAGCCAACGCCACCGGCGGCCTCAAGGTCACCAACTCGCCACCTCGGCCACGTCGTGGTGCTGTACTTCTACCCGAAGGACAACACGCCGGGCTGCACCACCGAAGCCATGCAGTTCCGCGACAAGTACAAGGACTTCGTCAAGGCCGGCGCCGTCGTCTTCGGCGTCTCGCGCGACAACATGAAGTCGCACGACGAAGTTCAAGGCCAAGCTCGAACTGCCGTTCGAGCTGATCGCCGACACCGAAGAAAAGATGTGCCACATGTTCGGCGTGGTCAAGAACAAGATCATGTACGGCAAGAAGGTCAAGGGCATCGAGCGCAGCACCTTCCTGATCGGCGCCGACGGCGTGCTCAGCACGAATGGCGCGGCCTGAAGGTGCCCGGCCACGTCGACGACGTGCTCAAGGCCGTCAAGCTGCTGAAGAAGGCGGCCTGACGCCCTGTGGCCCGTTTGCCAGCCTGTCGCGACGCCGGCCGTGTGCCGGCGTTTTTGCTTCGCCTGAACCTACTTCGTCAGCATGCCCCTGCCCAAGCCGCCCCGCCAAGAAGGCCGCGCTTGCTCGCTGCCGCCGATTTCGAACGCCCAGGCCGCGCCCCGGCACGACCGCAAGCCGCGCCGAAATCCAACGCCCGCGTTCGACAGCGCGACCGAGCAGCCGCGCTGGAGCTGTTCGATGCCGGCAGCGGCGACGAGGCGGTGCCGGCAGCCAAGGCGCCGCCGACCCTGATTCCAACGGCAGCGCGCCCCACGCCTGACACCACGCGCGCGGCAGCGGCCCCGCGCGCGCTGCGCCGCGCAGGCAAAGGTCCGGCCAAGCTGTTCGTGCTGGACACCAACGTGCTGATGCACGACCCGATGTGCCTGTTCCGCTTCGAGGAGCACGACATCTTCCTGCCGATGATCGTGCTGGAAGAACTCGACGGCCACAAGAAGGGCATGACCGAAGTGGCGCGCAACGCGCGCCAGGCCAGCCGCACGCTCGACGCGCTGGCCGCGCACCGATGCCGACGGCAGCTCGACCCGAAGGCCGGCATCGCGTTGAACACGACCGGCCACCGGGAAGCCGGCGGCTACCTGTTCTTCCAGACCACGCTGCTGGACATCAAGCTGCCCGAAGGCCTGCCGCAGGGCAAGGCCGACAACCAGATCCTGGGCGTGGTGCAGGCGCTGCGCGAACAGCAGCGAAGACGCCACCGCGCGAGGTGGTGCTGGTGTCCAAGGACATCAACATGCGCGTCAAGGCGCGCGCGCTGGGCCTGGCCAGCCGACGACTACCAGAACGACAAGACGCTCGACGACGGCGACCTGCTGTACTCCGGCTCGCTGGCGCTGCCGGCCGACTTCTGGGAACGCACGGCAAGACCATGGAAAGCTGGCAGCAAGGCGGCCACACCTTCTACCGCATCAGCGGGCCGATCGTGCCGGCCTGCTGATCAACCAGTTCGTCTATCTTCGAGGCGCCCGGCGAGCCGCGCCTGTACGCGCGCGTGACCGAGATCCGCGGCAAGACCGCGGTGCTCAAGACGCTGAAGGACTACGGCCACCTGAAGAACGCGGTCTGGGGCGTCACCACGCGCAACCGCGAGCAGAACTTCGCGATGAACCTGCTGATGGACCCGGAGGTCGACTTCGTCACCCTGACCGGCACCGCCGGCACCGGCAAGACGCTGATGGCGCTGGCCGCCGGCCTGACGCAGGTGCTGGACGACCGCCGCTACACCGAGATCATCATGACCCGCGCCACCGTGCAGCGTGGGCGAGGACATCGGCTTCCTGCCCGGCACCGAGGAAGAGAAGATGGGCCCGTGGATGGGCGCGCTCGACGACAACCTCGAAGTGCTGGCGCAAGACCGACACCAGCGCCGGCGAATGGGGCCGCGCCGCCACCAACGAGCTGATCCGCAGCCGGATCAAGATCAAGAGCATGAACTTCATGCGCGGGCGCACCTTCCTGAACAAGTACGTGATCATCGACGAGGCGCAGAACCTGACGCCCAAGCAGATGAAGACGCTGATCACGCGCGCCGGCCCCGGCACCAAGATCATCTGCATGGGCAACCTGGCGCAGATCGACACGCCCTACCTGACCGAAGGCTCGCTCGGGCCTGACCTTCGCGGTCGACAAGTTCAAGGGCTGGCCGCACGGCGGGCACATCACGCTGGCGCGCGGCGAGCGCTCGCGGCTGGCGGACTTCGCCTCCGACGTGCTGTGACCCCATCGCGCCGATGCGGCCGGTGCGCCACACCCCGCCCAGCAGCGGGCGCATGAGCGGCCAATCGGAGCCGCTGCGGCCGCACGCACCGTTGCCGGCGTACTACGCCGACGACGCCGACAACGCGGCGCGCGACGCGTACCTGGTGCGCATGTTCGACGCCACCGCCTCCGACTACGACCGCATCGAGACTGTGCTCGCCTTCGGCACCGGGCGCGGCTACCGCCGTCAGGCGCTGGTGCGCGCGGGGCTCGCCCTGGGTGCCGAGGTGCTCGACGTGGGCATCGGCACCGGCCTGGTGGCGCGCGAGGCGCTGTCGATCGTCGGCGCCGGCGGCGCGGTGACCGGGGTGGACCCCAGCGCGGGCATGTTGGCGCAGGTCGGCGTGCCCGGCATCACGTTGCTCACCGGCCGCGCCGAGGCCCTGCCCGTGGCCGATGCCAGCGCCGATTTCCTCAGCATGGGCTATGCGCTGCGGCACATCAACGACCTGTCAGCGGCGTTTGCCGAGTTCCGCCGCGTGATGCGGCCCGGCGCGCGGCTGCTGGTGCTCGAGATCACGCGGCCCGAGAGTCGCCTGGGCACGCAGCTGCTGAAGACCTACATGCGCCTGGGCGTGCCGCTGATCGCGCGCGCCGTCGCCAGACAGACCCACACCCCCGAGATGTGGCGCTACTACTGGGACACGATCGAGGCGTGCGTGACGCCGGCCACGGTGCTCGAGGCCCTTGCCGACGCCGGCTTCCGCGATGCGCGCCGGCACGTCGAACTGGGCATCTTTTCCGAGTACACGGCGCTGCAGCCAGGCTGACCGACGCAGCTTCTGCGTGCTGCACGGCGCCGGCTTGCTATGGCCCGGCCAGGCGCATGAAGCTGGCAAAGCGCGGCACGCCCGACGGGGTGTGGCCGCGGTGGCTGAACGTCACCCGCGTGCCGGGTTGCGGCGGCCGCTCGCGCTGCGCATCGGTGAAGCCGGTGCCGAGTTCGAACGAGACCCCCTGCTCATCGACGACACGCAAGGCGCCCATGCGCCCGGCATGGCGGCCGCGCCCGGCGAGCGCAGCCACCACCACCGCCTCGGCATCGTGCAGCGGCTTGAGCTTGAGCAACGCCGCGCTGCGCCCGCCTGTGTAGGGCGCATCCGCGCGGTGCAGCATCAGGCCTTCGCCGCCGGCGGCAACCACTTCGTCCAGCCGCGCCTGCAGTTCATGCCGGCCGTCGAGCACGCTGTGCTCGACCGCCCTCAGTTGCGGCCAGCCGACGTGGTCGGCGATGGTGCGCAGGCGTGCGGCACGCGTGCCGAAGTCGCCCTCGGCGCCGGGCAGTTCGAAGACGAGGTAGCGCACCTCGCGCCAGGCTTCGTCGTCGGGGGACAGCCGTCGCACCAGGCCCGACAGCGCGTCGAAACGGCCGCGGCCGAGCCACAACTCGCCGTCCAGAGGCACCGCAGGCAGGCGTTGCAGGAACCATTGCGGTGCGGCGATGGCGCGGCCACTGCGAAAGCGGAAGGTGGTGCCATCCCACAGCGCGCGCACGCCATCGAACTTCTCGCTGACGAGATAACCCGCTGGGTCGATGCCGGCCGGCGCTTCACGCGCCAGCAGTGGCGGCAACGAGCGGGCGGCCTGGGCCGGCTGCCAGGCACCGATCGCGCAGGCCGCGCTCAACCAGGCCAGGCAATCGCGACGGGAGGGCTGCGGGTGGATCATGGCGTGCTCGCATCGAAGTGGCATGCGCACAGTGTCGGAACAACGCCCGCGCGCCGCCATCCCTCCCCCGGCGGAAACCGATCACCCCACGAAGGGGGACCCGCTCAGCGCGCGTTCACCAATGCCTGGATCTGCTGCAGCGCCGCCGGGTCCTCGATGGTGCTGATGTCGCCGGCATCGCGGCCTTCGCACAGCGCCTGCAGCGTGCGCCGCAGCAGCTTGCCGGAGCGTGTCTTCGGCAGCGCCGGCACCACGAACACCCGCGCCGGCCGCGCCACCGCGCCGAGCTGGTTGTTCACGGTGGCCATCACATCGCCTTCGAACTTCAGGCGCGCGGCGTCGTCGGCGAGCCCGCTGGTGTCGCGTGCAATGACGAAGGCCATCGCCACCTGCCCCTTCAACGCATCGGCCACGCCCACCACCGCCACCTCGGCGACGTTCGGGTGGCTGGAGATGCTCTCCTCGATCTCGCGCGTGCCCAGGCGATGGCCGGCGACGTTGATGACGTCGTCGGTGCGCCCGAGGATGAAATAGTCGCCGTCGGCGTCGCGCACGGCGTAGTCGAAGGTGTTGTAGAAGAAGCGCCCGTCGATCTCGCGCCAGTAGGTGTCGACGAATCGCTGGTCGTCACGCCACACGGTCTGCATGCAGCCCGGCGGCAGCGGACCTTCGATGGTCAGCACGCCTTTTTTGTCGGCGCCGTGCAGTTCGGCTGCCGCTGGGCTTCGTCGATCAGCTTGACCTTGTAGCCGGGCATCGGCACCCCCGGCGAGCCGAACTTGCTGGCACGTCTTCTCGATGCCGTTGGCGATGGTCAGGATCGGCCAGCCGCTTTCGGTCTGCCAGTAGTTGTCGACGATCGGCCGGCCGATGGCATCGGCGATCCACTGCGCGGTGGGCTCGTCGAGCGGCTCGCCGGCCAGGTACAGCGCGCGCAGGCTGCTCAGGTCGTGTCGGCGCAGTGCCGCCGGGTCGGCCCTCTTCAGCACCCGCACCGCGGTCGGCGCGCTGAACATCGCCGTGACCTTGTACTTCTCCACCAGGCTCCACCAGATCGCCGCGTCGGGGCGGATCGGCAGACCCTCGTACAGGATCGTCGCCATGCCCGCCAGCAGCGGGCCGTAGACGGTGTAGCTGTGGCCGACCACCCAGCCGATGTCGCTGGTGGAGAAGTAGGTCTCTCCGCCACGGCACTGGAAGATGTCGCGCATGCTCGCCGTCAGCGCCACCGCGTAGCCGGCCGGTGTCGCGCTGCACGCCCTTCGGCGTGCCGGTGGTGCCGCTGGTGTACAGCGTGTAGCTGGGATGTTCGGCAGGCAGCCACACACACGGCACCTGCGCATCGCGATGCCGCTCGCGCAGGCTCGCATAGTCCTCGTCGCGACCGTCGATGCACTCGAAGGGCGCCAGACCGCGATCGACCATCAGCACCTTGGCCGGCTTGTGCCGCGCCAGCCGGATGGCCTCGTCGAGCAACGGCTTGTACGGCGTGACCTTGCCGGCGCGGCTGCCGGCATCGGCGCTGACCACCAGCACCGGCTGCGCGTTGTCGATGCGGCTGGCCAGGCTGACGCTGGCAAAACCGCCGAAGACCACCGAATGGATGGCGCCGATGCGCGCGCAGGCGAGCATCGCGAAGGCGGCTTCGGCGATCACCGGCAGATAGATCAGCACCCGGTCGCCCTGCTTCGACGCCCAGCGCCAGAAAGATCGCGGCCATGCGCTGCACTTCGGCATGCAGTTCGCGATAGCTCAGCTCGCGGTGGCGGTCGACTTCGGTGGAGACCCAGATCAGCGCGTTCTGGTCCGCCCGCTCGGCCAGATGACGGTCGACGGCGTTGTGGCACAGGTTGGTGCGGCCACCGACGAACCAGCGCGCGAACGGCGGGCGGCTGTAGTCGCAGACCGTTTCGAACGGCGTGTGCCAGTCGATCAGCTGCGCCTGCTCGGCCCAGTACGCGTGCGGGCTGTTCGATCGAGCGGCGATAGACGTCGGCGTAGCGCATGGTCGGTTGGCGGTCGCACGACCGCAGGCGGGTGGATCGTGTCATTGTGGAACAGGCGCACTGCGCCGCGCCCCGTATGATTTGTTGCACAGCCGCACCCACGCATGCCACCGACGCCGGCCCCGCCCACCACGACTGCCGCCGATGCGAGCCCGAACTGCCTGGTGATCTTCGGCGCCGCGGTGCTGGCCGACGGCTCGGCCAGCGGCACCTTGCGACGGCGTTGCGACATGGCATTGCGCGAAGGCGGCCGGCTTGCACGACCCGCTGTACATGCCCAGCGGGGCTGTCGGCCGGCATGGCCCGGCCGAGGCGCTGGTGATGCGTGATCTGCTGCTTGCCGGCGGCGTTGCCGACGAGCGCATCGTGGTCGAGACAGAGGCACGCGACACGCTGCAGTCGGTGCGCCACTGCACCCGCTTGCTCGACCAGCTGCCCACGCGGCCCAGGCTGGTGGTGTGTTCGAGCAGCTACCACCAGCCGCGCTGCGTGTGGTTGCTGCGCCTGGCGGGATTCGAGTGCCGGCCCGCGCCGGCGTCGTCCGACCGGCCCCACATCGGCTGGGCCAAGTGGCTGCGCTACAGCCTGAAGGAATGCATCGCCACGCCGTGGGATCTGGCGATCCTGTGGGCACTTAAGATGCGCCGGGCGATCTGACGCAACGGACGCGCGCCGCACGCGCGACGAGA
The DNA here is from genome assembly GCA_963756415.1 of uncultured beta proteobacterium. Lineage (GTDB taxonomy): Bacteria > Pseudomonadota > Gammaproteobacteria > Burkholderiales > Burkholderiaceae_C > Rubrivivax. The sequence continues at coordinate 1,048,558 of CAVWNT010000009.1, read as the reverse complement.
CCACGGCCGGGGTCCTGCAGCATGAAGATTTTCCTGTCGTATGCCAGCGAAGACCGCGCGCTGGCCGAAGACATCCAGTTGGCGCTGGCCGGCGCCGGCCACGAGGTGTTCTTCGATCGGCAGAGCCTGCCGGCCGGCGGCGACTACCACCAGCGCATCCGCGCGGCGGTCAACGGCACCGATCTGTTCGTCTTCCTGATCTCGCCCGATTCCATCGATGCCGGCGGCTATGCGCTGACCGAGACTGGGCTACGCGCGTGAGCGCTGGGCGCACCCGAAGGGCGCGGTGTTGCCGGTGATGTTGCGCGCCGACGCCGTTCGCGGCCATCCCCGCCTACCTGAAGTCGGCAGTGACGATTCTCGAACCCAGCGGCAACACGGCCGCCGAGGTGGTGTCTTGCCGTGGAGAAGATGAGCGCACCGGTGGTGTTCGAAAAGGCGCCGGCCGACAAGCCCGCGCCGCCGGGCGCGATCGGCGATGCCGCTGAAAGTGGGCCTGATCGGCGCTGCGCTGCTGCTCGTCGCGGCCGGCGCGGTGTTCTTCAAACCGTGGGCCACGCCCGACGCCGAAGTGGCGAAGCTCGAACGCCTGATCGACGCCGCCAACATCGCCTGCGTATCGAACAGCGAAGTGCAGAACGCGGCCAAGGTGGGCACCGACTTGAGCCTGCTGCTGGACAAGGTCAAGGGCGAGGGCAGCATCAGCGAATACCGCAAGAAGTTCGTCGGCGCCAACACCGCACTGCCGGCCGAACTGCAGCGGCTGGAAAACGCCGCCATCCGCGGTTGCATGGCCAACTTCATGCCCGGCATCTTCAGCGCCATGGGCATTGCCGTGGCGGTGCCGAAGGGCGATCAGGCCGAGGTGCCGGCGCTGGTGCAGCTGCGCTTCAGCATCGAAGCCCCGGCCGGCGGCCAGCTGGCGCTGGACGACACGCTGCGCGTCAATCTGCAGGCGCCGATGATCGTCGACGGCGAACGCCTCGCGCCGCAGGCGCAGGGCCACTACGTGCACAACACCGCCTACCCGCGCGAGGACCAGAAGGTGCTCGGCACGGTGGTGCGCGAAGTGAAGGAGTCGAACCTGCACGCCGCGCCGGTGCCGGCCAACTTCTGCCTGCGCCGCCCGACGCCACTGCCCACGAGCAAGGATCCGCACCATGCGCACCTCGATTGCACCGCCGCCGGCACCTGCAAGATGCACTTCCCGAGCCCGGCCTGGCTCGAGATCTGCCCGCTCGACGCGCCGAAGACCACGCTGGGCTTCAGCCTGTTTCCGCTTGCCCAGGCGGCCGAGCCGCCACGCTGGGCGGTGCCGTCGGCGAAGACGCTGCGCGCCCACCAGGGGCAGCGCAAGGGCGTGGGCTACACGCTGATCGACATCGAGACCGACGTGTTCATGAACGCGGCCGTGCGCGGCGTGGAGGTCGAGGTGCTCGTCAACGGCACGCCGGTGCTCGAAGACGGCCTGCTGCCGGCGCAGCGGCCGGTGCCGAACGACCCGGCCAAGCCGTTCACCCACAGCTACGCGCTCGAATCGCTCGACTTCCAGGGCGCGTTGGCCGGCTGCGAAGCGATCACGCTGATCTTGCGCGCCCGCGGCGACAAGGGGCCCCTGCCCGGGGCCACCCACAGCGCCACGCTGCGCTATGTGGCGCTGCGCGACAAGCCCGCCACCACGCTGCCTTTCGGCCCTGGCCAGCTGACCTGGCGCGCGGACTACGTGGTGCCCGAAGCCGAGTGGAGCCACGAGGCCTTCATCGCGTCGCTGAGCTATCTGCAATCCGCCGGCGCTGGGGCTGCCGCCGCCACGCGCGCGCAGGCGGTGGACCTGAAGCAGCGCTTCGACAAGCTGCGCGTGCTGCACGACGGGCAAGCGCTGGTGGCGGTGATCCGCCCGCCGTTGTCCCTGACCGCCGACAAGCTGGCCTACGGCATCACCGCAGGCGTGGTGCAGCCTTCGGGCCAGGTGCGTTTCACTTTTTCGGATGCCCAGGCGCGGGCGATTGCGCAGTCGATGCTCGATTGGCGCGCCCGCAGCGCCGCTGCGCGCTCGATCATCAATGCCTCGCCGTACATCTACCGCGTCGCCGGCAACGCCGAGCGCGCAAAGACCGCCACGCCGGCGGGCGTGTGCCAGCATGTCAAGGCAGGCTGAGCCGACAATAACGAGATGGCCGAACACTACTTTCCGCTCAGCGCCCTGCGCCGCGCCGGCACCGCGCCCGCTGCGCCGCGCCCGCCGCTGTCGCCGATCGCTGCGCTCGACGGCGCCCTGCTCGACCGGCACCAGCGACCGCTGCACGACCTGCGCATCTCGGTCACCGACCGCTGCAACTTCCGCTGCAGCTATTGCATGCCCAAGGAGGTGTTCGACAGGAGCTACAAGTTCCTGCCGCAGCCGTCGCTGCTGAGCTTCGAGGAGATCACCCGCACGGCGCGCATCTTCGTCGCGCTGGGCGTGCACAAGCTGCGCCTGACCGGCGGCGAGCCGCTGCTGCGCAAGAACCTGGAAGTGCTGGTGGCGCATGCTGGCCGAGCTGCGCACGCCGGCCGGCGCGCCGCTGGACATCACCTGACCACCAACGCGTCGCTGCTGGCGCGCAAGGCGCAGGCGCTGAAGGATGCCGGTCTGCAGCGCGTCACGGTCAGCCTGGATGCGCTCGACGACGCGGTGTTCCGGCGCATGAACGATGTCGATTTTCCGGTCGCCGAGGTGCTGCGCGGCATCGATGCCGCGCAGCGCGCCGGGCCTGGCGCCGATCAAGGTCAACATGGTCGTCAAGCGCGGCACCAACGACGCATCAGATCGTGCCGATGGCGCGCCATTTCCGCGGCAGCGGCGCGGTGCTGCGCTTCATCGAATACATGGACGTCGGCGCGACCAACGGCTGGCGCATGGACGAGGTGCTGCCGTCTGCGCAGGTGATCGAGCGCGCTGCAGCGCGAGTGGCCGCTGGTGCCGCTGCAGGCCACGCTGCCGGGCGAGACCGCGCAGCGCTGGCGCTATGCCGACGGCGGCGGCGAGATCGGCGTGATCTCGCAGTGTCACGCAGGCCTTCTGCCACGACTGCAACCGCGCCCGGCTGTCGACCGAGGGCAAGCTCTACCTGTGCCTGTTCGCGCACGGCGGGCACGACCTGCGCACCCTGCTGCGTGGCGGCGCCGACGACGCGCACATCGCCGCGGCCGTGGCCGACATCTGGCGCCGTCGCGACGACCGCTATTCCGAGCTGCGCGCCAGCGCGCCGGCCAGCGACAGCGCGGCGCGGCGCGTCGAGATGCATTACATCGGCGGCTGAAGCGCAAGATGCCGGCAGCCAACCCCGAGACCCTGGACCAGATCGCCGCGCGCATCGCCGGCTACGACCCGCAGGCACTGCCGGTGGCGCAGGCGCAGGCCTTCATCGCCGAGCTGGTGCCGGTGCTGTCCGCGGTCGAACACAAGCCGCTGCGCGACGGCCTGGGCCGGGTGCTGGCGCGCGACATCGTCAGCGCCTTCGATGTGCCGGCGCACGACAACTCCGCGATGGACGGCTACGCGCTGCGCGGCAGCGACCTGCAGGCCGACGCGGCGAGCACGCTGTCGGTGGTCGGTGGTGGCCTGGCCGGCCGCGCAGTTCGAAGGCGAGGTGCCGCCCGGCAGCTGCATCCGCATCACCACCGGCGCGGTGATGCCGGCCGGGCTCGACACCGTGGTGCCGCAGGAGTTCACGCGCGACGCCGGCAATGGGTGCATCGGCATTCCCGCCGGTGTGGTGGCGCGCGGCGACAACCGCCGCCGGGCCGGCGAGGACCTGGCAGCGGGCAGCGCGGCGCTGCGCGGCGGTCGCCGGCTGCGGCCCGCCGATCTGGGGCTGCTGGCCTCGCTCGGCCATGCCGAGGTGCCGGTGTTCAGGCGCCTGCGGGTGGCCTTCTTTTCCACCGGTGACGAACTGCGATCGGTGGGCGAGCCGCTCGACACCGGCTGTGTCTACGACAGCAACCGCTACACGATCTGGGCGATGCTGCAGCGGCTCGGCGTCGATGCCATCGATTTCGGCGTGGTGCCCGACCAGCCCGCCGCGCTGGCGGAAGCCTTCACGCAGGCCGCGTCGTGTGCCGACGCGGTCATCACCTCGGGCGGTGTCAGCGTCGGCGAGGCCGATCACACCAAGAAGGTCATGGCCGAGCTCGGCGAGGTGCTGTTCTGGCGCATCGCGATGCGTCCCGGGCGGCCGATGGCGATCGGGCGCATCGGCAGTGCGGCGAACTCATCGATCCTGTTCGGCCTGCCCGGCAACCCGGTGGCGGTGATGGTGACCTTCTACGCCTTCGTGCGCGAGGCGCTGCTGCGCATGTCCGGCGCCAGCCACGAGCCGATGCCGCTGCTGCGCGCGGCGAGCAGCGAGCCGATGCGCAAGAAGCCCGGGCGCACCGAATACCAGCGCGGCATCGTCACGCGTGCTGCCGACGGCAGCTGGCAGGTGCGCAGCACCGGTGCGCAAGGCTCGGGCATCCTGCGCAGCATGAGCGAGGCGAACGGCATGGTGCTGCTGCACCACGAGCAAGGTTCGGTGGCCGCCGGTGAACTGGTCGACGTGGTGCCGTTCGACGGCTTGATCTGAAACGCGCCGCGCACGGGCTGCGCGTTTCAGCTCGAAACCGTTCACACCGGCGCCGGCCGCTCCGCGGGCCGTGGCAGCGGCTCGACAGGGCTGACGCCATGCTCATCGGCCGCTGCCGTGGTGATCTCGCCCGGCACCTTCTTGCGCGCGAACAGCGTGTACACCGTCGGCACGACGAACAGCGTCAGCAGCGTGCCCAGCGACATGCCGCCGACGATGACCCAGCCGATCTGCTGGCGGCTTTCGGCGCCGGCGCCGGTGGCCAGCGCCAGCGGCAGCGCGCCCAGCACCATCGCGCCGGTGGTCATCAGGATCGGGCGCAGCCGCAGGCTGGCCGCCTCGATCACCGCCTCGAGCACGCTCGCGCCCCTGCTGGCGCAGCTGGTTGCTGAACTCGACGATGAGGATGCCGTGCTTGCTGATCAGCCCGACCAGCGTGATCAGCCCGATCTGCGAATAGACGTTCAGGCTGCCGTCGGTCGAGCCGCATCGCCAGCAGCGCACCGACCGTCGACAGCGGCACCGCCAGCAGGATCACGAACGGGTCGACGAAGCTCTCGAACTGCGCGGCCAGCACCAGGAAGATGAACATCAGCGCCAGCACGAAGACCACGCCGAGCGCGCCCGACGACGAGCGGAACTCGCGGCTGACGCCGTTCAGCTCGGTGGCGTAGCCGCTGGGCAGCAGCTTGCGCCGCGGTCTGGTCCATGAACTGCAGCGCCTCGCCGAGCGCATAACCCGGCGCCAGGTTGGCGGTGATCGACACCGAGCGGCGCTGGTTGAAGTGGTTCAGCTCGCGCGGGCTGACCGCCTCGCGCACCTTGACCAGCGACGACAGCGAGACCATCGTCGTCGCCGCGCCCGCGCACGAACAGCTTCTCGATGTCCTCGGGCGTGGCCCGGCCGCGGCCTTCGGTCTGCACGATGACGTCGTACTGATCGGCGTCGCGCTTGTAGCGCGTGACGTTGCGCCCGCCGAGCATGGTCTCGACGCGTGCGCGCCACCGCGTCGACGCTGACGCCCATGTCGGCGGCACGGGCGCGATCGACCTCGACGAAGATCTCGGGCTTGTTCAGCCGCAGATCGGTGTCGGCCTGCACGAAGCCCGGGTTCTTGGCCAGTCTCGGCGAGCGAACTGCTGCGACACGCGCGCCAGGTTGTCGTAGCTGTCGCTGCTGACGATGACGTAGTTGATCGGCCGCTCGCGAAAGCCCTGGCCGAGGCTGGGCGGCGTGACCGGGAACGCGGTGACGCCAGGCAGCGCCTGGAACTGCGGCTGCAGCGCGCGGGCGAGCTGCGCCGTGCTGCGCTGGCGCTCATCCCAGTCGACGGTGCGCATCACCGAGATGCCCTGCGACACGCGTCGGGTTGCCGGCGACGACGAAGACACGGTCGAACTCCGGGTACTTGCGGCCGATGCGCCTCGAGCTCGCGCAGGTAGCGCGCGGTGTAGTCGAGCGTGGCGCCGTCGGGCGCGTTGACGGTGGCCAGGATCACGCCGCGGTCTTCCAGCGGCGCCAGCTCGCTCTTCGCGCTGGCCGAGCAGCCACCACGCTGCCGCCGGCCGCGGCGATCATCACCAGCAGGATCAACCAGCGCTGCCCGAGCGACGAAGCGCAGCGCGCGGCCGTAGCCGCGTGTCAGCGCGACGAGCACGCTTTCCATGCCGCGGTCGAAGCGGTCCGGTGTCGGGTTGTGGCGCAGCAGCTTGCTGCACATCATCGGCGTCAAGGTCAGCGCGACAAAACCCGAGACGATCACCGCGCCGGCCAAGGTCAGCGCAAATTCGGCGAACAGCCGGCCGGTGCGCCCGGGCGTGAAGGCCAGCGGCGCGTACACCGCGGCCAGCGTCAGCGTCATCGCCACCACCGCGAAGCTGATCTCCTTGGCGCCCTTCAATGCGGCCTGGAACGGCGTCAGGCCTTCCTCGATATGGCGGTAGATGTTCTCGAGCACGACGATCGCGTCGTCGACCACCAGCCCGATGGCCAGCACCAGCGCCAGCAAGGTCAGCGTGTTGATCGAGAAGCCGAACGCCGCCATGATCGCGAAGGCGCCGATCAGGCTGACCGGGATGGTCACCAGCGGGATCACCGACGCGCGCAGCGTGCGCAGGAAGACGAACACCACCAGCGCCACCAGCACCATCGCCTCGACGATGGTGGCGTACACCGCCCTGACCGAGCGGTCGATGAAGACCGCGTTGTCGTTGGCCACGATCACCCGCACCGAAGGCGGCAGCGCCTCCTGGATCTGCGGCACGATCAGCCGCACCGCCTTCGAGATCTCGAGTGGGTTGGCGGTGGCGTTGCGGATGATGCCGGTGGAGATCGCCGGCTGGCCGTTGAGGCGCACGCTGGTGCGTTCGCTCGGCCGGCGCCTGCTCGATGCGCGCCACGTCGCGCAGCCGCACCGTGTAGCCGTTGACCGATCTTCAACGCCACCTCGGCGAACTGCGCCACGGTGTTCAGGTCGGTGCGCGCGGTGACGCTGAACTCGCGCTGCTGCGCTTTCGATGCGCCCCGCCGGCACTTCGAGGTTCTGTCGGCGGATCGCGTCTTCCGACGTCCTGCACCGTCAGCCGATAGGCGGCCAGCTTGTCCGGGTCGAGCCAGATGCGCATCGCGAACAGCCGGTCGCCGTAGACGCGCACGTCGGACACGCCCGGCACCGTCTGCAGCCGCGGCTTGACGATGCGGTTGATCAGGTCGGTGACCTGCAGCGGGTCGAGCGTGTCGCTGACATAGGCCAGCCAGATGGTCGGGCTGGCATCGGCCTCGACCTTCGAGATCACCGGCTCGTCGACCGCGTCGGGCAGCTTGCCGCGCACCCGCGCGACGCGGTCGCGCACGTCGGCGGCGGCATCGTCGGGGCTCTTCTCGAGCTTGAAGCGCACCGAGATCTGGCTTTGTTCGGAACGCGAGATCGAGGTGATGATGTCGACGCCGTCGATGCCGGCGATCGAGTCCTCGAGCGGCTTGGTGACCTGCGACTCGATGACCTCCGACGACGCGCCGACCAGCCGGGTGTTGACGGTCACCACCGGCTCGTCGATGCGCGGGTACTCGCGCACCGACAGGCGGTCGAAGCGACACCCAGCCGACGAGCATGATCATCAGCGACAGCACGGTGGCGAACACCGGGCGGCGGATCGAGGTTTCGGAGATGCGCATGCTCAGCTCACCTCGGCTCAGGCCGGCGCCGCACCGCGCGGCGCCGATGCGCCGCCGGCGCCAGCGCCACCCGCAGCGCCCGATGCGGCGCCGCTCGGCGCGCCGGGCGCTGTCGTGCCGCTGATCTCGACGATGCGCAGCGGCATCGGCTCGCCTCGCATCAGGCGCGTCTGGCCGGCGGTGACGACACGGTCGCCGGCGCGCAGCCCCTCGAGGATTTCGGCCTTGCCCGGCAGGCGCAGCCCGAGCTTGGCTTCGATGCGCTGCGACACCAGTGCCCTGCGCGCCATCGACCACCTTGATCAGGTATTGCTTGCCGCCCTGCGGCACCAGCGCTTCCTCGGGCACCACCAAGGCGCCCTCGCGGCGCGCGAAGACGATGCGTGTGCGCGCGAACAGGCCCGACTTCAGCAACCTGGCCGGGGTTGTCCAGGCGTGCGCGCACGAGCAGCGAACGGCCATCGGCATCGACCAGCGCCTCGAGTGCCTGCACCCGACCGGCGAACTGCCGCCCGGTGACCGCATCGAGGCTGACCTCGACCACCTGCCCGGGTTTGACCCGCGCGACAAAACGCTCGGGCAAGCCGGAAATCGACCCACATCTGCGACAGGTCTTCGATGTTGACCAGGTCGGCGCCGTCCTTGACGTAGTCGCCGCGGTTGACGCTGCGGATACCGGCCACGCCGTCGAACGGCGCGACGATCTTCATGCGCGCCAGCTGCGCCTGCGCCAGCGCCACCTGGGCCTCGTTGACCTCGAGCGTGGCCGCGCTTTGATCGACCGCGCTCTGGCTGATGAAGTTCTGCGCCACCAGCTCGCGGTTGCGCTGCAGGTTGGTGCGCGCGATGCCCGCCTGCGCCACGCGCCTGGCGCAACTGCGCCTGCTGCAGCGTGTCGTCGAGCTGCACCAGCAACTGCCCGGCGCGCACCCGTTGGCCATCGGTGAACGCCAGCCGCTCGATGCGGCCGCTGACCTCGGGGCGCAGCACCACGCCCTGGTGAGCGCGCAACGAGCCCACCGCCTGCGCGTCGTCTTCCAGCGTGACCGATTCGACCTTGCCGACTTCGACCGCCACGGCGCCGCCACGGCCGGCGTCGCCCGGCTCGCCCGCACGCGACAGGGCCGGCGCGGACGCCGGCGTGGCCGAACCGGCCACACCGAATCCGACCGCCCCGCGCTGCCACCACCAGGCCGCGGCCGCGAGCGCAGCGATGCCGATCAGGGCAATCCAGAGATGGGGCTTGTTCAAGCTCATGTCGTGTCAAGGGCTGAAGGCACTGTATCGGTCATGGCGCTTTGACGCTCGTCGGCGCCACGGTCTGTGCGGCCAGCGCGCCGCGGTTGGCCAGTGCGTCCGCACGCTCGTTGCCGACATCGCCGGCGTGCCCCTTGACCCAGCGCCAGCTGACCTCGTGCTGCTGCGCCAGAGCATCGAGCCGCTGCCACAGATCGACGTTCTTCACCGGCTTGTTGTCGGCTGTTTTCCAGCCGCGCCGTTTCCAGCCGTGAATCCAGGTTTCGATGCCATTGCGGACGTATTGGCTGTCGGTGTAGACGATCACCGCACAGCGCTGGGTGAGTGAGGACAGCGCCTGGATCGGCGCCATCAGTTCCATGCGGTTGTTGGTCGTCAGGCGCTCGCCGCCCCACAACTCCTTCTGATGCTCGCCGCTGCTCAGCCAGGCGCCCCAGCCACCGGGACCGGGGTTGCCCTTGCACGCGCCGTCGGTGTAGATGATCACCTGCGTTGTCCTTGCCGTTTCGTTCATCGGTCGCTCGTTTCGAGCATTGTTTCCACCTCGGGCTGGCGACGTTGAGTCGCCACCGCCTTCGCAGCACGTGCCTTCGACGCTTCGGGCCGTACCAGACCCACCAGGCGCATGCCGCGCACACGCTTGACGGCAACCAGGAAGTACGCCGCGCCCAGCACCGGCCACCAGCGTTCGCCCAGGCGCTCCATGCCGGCACGAGCGCTCGAGCCAGCGCGCCGATGCATAGGGCGGCCGGTAACAACCGAAGCGGCCGCCCTCGAGCTCGAAACTGAGCAGACGAAGCCAGTCGCGCAAGCGCCAGTAGTTCAGGAACTCGCCGGAGCGCGGCAGGAACAACGGCCGCCGCCGTGCCAGCCCGAGCGCACGCTGCGCGCGGCCCAGGCGCTGGCGCAGCCCCCACAGGCTGGCCGGATTGAAGCCGACGATCATGACGCGGCCCTCGGGCATCAGCACCCTTTCGACCTCACGCAAGACCCGGTGCGGATTGCGCGCCAGTTCCAGCGCATGCGGCAGCACCACCAGGTCGAGGCTGTGATCGGCAAAGGGCAAGGCATCGAAATCGCAGTGCAGCGCCACCGACGTCGGCGATGGCAAGCTGCTGATGCCGACCTCGTGCGGTGGCGGCAGCTCGATCAGCTGCCCTGCATCCAGCGAATCGCTGGCCAGCCAGCGGTGCGGCATGCGGTTGGCACGCAGGCCGTCCATCTCCGGCAGGCCGAGCTGCAGCGCGTGATAGCCGAAGACATCGCTCACCGCGCGGTCGAGACAGGCCTGTTCCCAATGCAATAACACACGGCCCGGCGCGGTCTGCAGCCAGGCACCCAACTCTATAATCGGCGGATCGATCGGCATGACACCCCATCTTGCGCAGCCCGTGATTCTAGTGATGCCCCCCCGCCGTCGGACCTGCCGTCACCGATGACCTGCGTGCCCGACCCGCAGCGTGATGGCGGCAAACACCGCGTCGGCATCCACCACCTGAAGCGCTGCGCGGCCGCCACCTGGCTGGCCCTGCTGGCGGCATGCGCCACGGCACCACCCGAAGCCGGCACACCCGACGCCACCAGCGCCGCCCAGGCGAGCGATTCGCCGGCACCGACGGCGACAGCAGCGATGGCGGCCCCGGCCCCGGCCCCGGCAGCTTCGCCGGACACCGCGCCGGCGCCCACGGCAGCGCCCGACACCACACTGGCCAACGGCCAACCCTTCGTCGTCGCGATCGATCCGTTGCGGCCGACGGTCGTCGTCGACCCCGAAGACGCCAGCACCCGCATCGACCTGTGGGCACGGGTGCGCGCAGGCTTCGTCATGCCCGACCTGAGCAACGAGCGTGTCGGCAAGTGGGAGCAGTGGTACGCAACGCGGCCCGATTACGTGCAGCGGATGACCGAACGTGGCGCGCTGTATCTGTTCTATGTCGTCGAGGAGATCGACAAGCGTGGCATGCCGACCGAGCTGGCGCTGCTGCCGTTCATCGAAAGTGCCTTCAACCCGCAGGCGCTGTCGCGCGCACGTGCGTCGGGCATGTGGCAGTTCATGCCCGGCACCGGCAAGGACTTCGACCTGAAGCAGAACCTGTTCCGCGACGACCGCCGCGACGTGCTGGCTTCGACCCGTGCGGCGCTGGACTATCTGCAGATGCTGCACGATCTGTTCGGCGACTGGCAGCTGGCACTGGCGGCCTACAACTGGGGCCAGGGCAACGTGCAGCGCGCGCTCGATCGCAACCGCAAGGCCGGGCTGCCGCTCGACTACGACAGCCTGCGCATGCCCGACGAGACGCGCAACTACGTGCCCAAGCTGCAGGCGGTGAAGAACATCGTGCGCACGCCGCAGTTGTTCGCGATCGACCTGCCGGCGCTCGAGAACCACCCGTACTTCCTCAGCGTGCCGATCACACGCGACATCGATGTCGCGGTGGCCGCGTCGCTGGCCGGCATTCCGATCGAAGAATTCCAGCAGCTGAATCCGCAGATGAACCGGCCGGTCATCCTCGCCGCCGGCACGCCGCAGGTGCTGCTGCCCTACAGCAATGCGACGCTGTTCGTGCGCAACCTGCGCAGCCACAGCAGCCCGCTGGCCACCTGGACCGCGTGGGTCACGCCGTCGACGCTGAAGCCCGCCGACGCCGCGCGGCTGGTCGGCATGAGCGAAGCCGAACTGCGGCTCGTCAACGGCATCCCCGCGCGCGTGCGCATCAAGGCCGGCTCGACGCTGCTGGTGCCGCGCACGGCGAGCCGCGCCGCCGATGTGCCGGAACACATCGCGGACAACGCGCTGATCGCCCTGGCGCCCGACGGGCCGGCCGTGCGCCGCATCTCTTTCAAGGCCGGCAAGCAGGGCGACTCGGTGAGTGCGGTGGCGCGGCGCTACCGGGTGAGCAAGGAGCAGGTGGCCGACTGGAACTCGGTGGCGACCGGTGCGCGGTTCTCGCCGGGCGATGTGATCGTGGTGATGAAACCGGTGGCGGGCAAAAGCAAGGGCAAACGAGCCGGCACGCGCACGGCATCGGGCAAGTCGGTCGTCAAGACCACCTCGCACGCCACCGCGAAGTCGAAGCGCAGCCCGGCCAAGCGCTGAAGCGGCTTCTTCGCCGCCGTTCGACGGCAGTGCGCGCCTCAGCGCCGATCGACGAGGGCGTGCGCGATCGTGCTCAGATCGACGTACTCGAGCTCGCTGCCGGCCGGCACCCCACGCGCCAGCCGCGTGACCAGCAGGCCCTTGGCGCGCAACGCTTCGCCCAGCGCATAGGCGGTGGCTTCGCCTTCGGCACTGAAGCCGGTGGCCAGGATCACTTCGGTGACCACACCGTCGCTGGCGCGCTCGATGAGCGGGCCGACCCCGATATCGCCCACGCCGATACCGTCGAGCGGGCTGATGCGGCCCATCAGCACGAAGTACAGGCCACGGTAGCTGGCCGTGCGCTCCAGCGCGGCCTGGTCGGCGGGTGTTTCAACCACGCACAGAAGACGCTGATCGCGTGCCGCATCACGGCAGGTGGAGCACACGTCCGCTTCGGTGAAGGTGTGGCAGCGCTGGCAGTGCTGCATCGCCGCCATCGCCTGCTGCAACGCGTGGGCCAGCCGCAGCGCCGCTTCACGGTCGTGCTGCAGCAGGTGAAAGGCCATGCGCTGCGCAGACTTGACGCCCACACCGGGCAACTTGCGCAGCGCGTCGATCAGCGCATCGAGACGGGGTTCGGCCACGAACGGTCGGGCGCGGCCTAGAACGGCAGCTTCATGCCCGGTGGCAATGGCATTCCTGCGGTGAGCTTGCCCATCTTCTCCTGGCTCACGACCTCGGCGCGTCGCACCGCGTCGTTGAAGGCCGCTGCCACCAGATCCTCGAGCATGTCCTTGTCGTCGGCGAGCAGGCTGGGATCGATGGCCACGCGCTTCACGTCATGCTTGCAGTTCATCAGCACCTTGACCAGCCCGGCACCCGACTGGCCCTCGACCTCGAGCTGCGCCAGCTCTTCCTGCGCGCGCTTCATGTTGTCCTGCATCGCCTGGGCCTGCTTCATCAGGCCGGCCAGTTGGCCTTTCATCATGGTGGATTTCCTTTCACAACGGTTTGATCGAGCCCGGCACGATGCGCGCGCTCTTGAATTGAGACATCAACTCGCGCACCAACGGGTCGGCGCGGATGGTGGCTTCGGCCCTCGCCTGCCGCTGTTCGCGGCGCAGCGCTTCGCGCCGCGCGGGTGAATCGGTGGGCACACCTGCGAGGAGCTGCAGCTGACACGGTTCACCCAGCTCGGCTTGCACGGCGGCGCACAGCTTGTCGCGCAGCGCGTCGGTGCGCAGTGAATCGCGTTCCACAACCAGCTCCCAGGTGGCGGGTTGGGTCCGATCGTCGATCTGCGCGAGGCCGGCCTGCAGGGCCAGCTCCCGCACCAGCGCCGCAATGGCGCCGTTTGCATCGAGGCGGCCGACCAGTGCGGCCCAGCGCGCGCCCAGCGGCGTTTCAAGCAAGGCGGCGGCCATCGGCGGCTGTGCCGGCACCGTGATCGTCGGCGGTGACGACGCGCGCAGCGCAGCGCTGCCGGCCGTCGGCGCTTCGCGTGTGTCGTCTTCGGGTGGCACATCCAGCCACGGCGGCGGTTCCGGCTGCGCAGCCGCGGCCGCCTTGGGCGTGCGTGTCGATGCATCGGCTACGGCCGAGGTCACCGGCGCGGCGCGCTGCGCCGCCGCAGGCACGGACCGGGCGACGGGCGGCTTCGGTTCGCCTTTGTCACCGGCCGGCGTGGCCGCTTGGCGCTCCGACGGCGCAAAAGCCAGCGCGCGCAGCAGCACCATGCCCAGCGCACCGTATTCATCCGACATCAAGCCCAGTTCGGTGCGGCCCTGCAGCACGATGCTGTAGTACAGGTGGGTCTCGTCTTGCGCCAGCAGGCCCGCCAGGCGGGCGATGTCGTCGCCTTCCGGCTCGGCGACAGCGGCACCGGGCACCGCGTGTTCGACGGCAATGCGTTGCAACAGCGCGGCCAAGGCCTCGAGCGTGCCCGCCGCCGACAGCCCGAGGCTGCGCAGTTGCTCGACATGCTCGAGCAAGCCCGCGCCATTGCGGCCGGCCAGCGCCTCGAGCAATGCCGCCGCGTGACCGTGCTCGACTGCGCCCAGCATCGCGCGCACGTCCGCCTCGTCGATGCGCCCGCCACCGAAAGCGATCGCCTGGTCGGTGAGCGACAGCGCATCTCGCATCGAGCCGCGTGCCGCGCTCGACAACAGCCGCAGCGAGCCGGCATCGACAGGCACCTGCTCGGCCTGCAGCACCTGTTGCAAATGCGACTGGACCACCGCCGGAGACATCGGCCGCAGATTGAACTGCAGGCAACGGCTGAGCACCGTCGGCAGCATGCGCTCGGGGTCGGTCGTGGCGAGCACGAACTTCAGGTACTCGGGTGGCTCTTCGAGCGTCTTCAGCAGCGCGCTGAAGGCATCCTTGGTGAGCTGGTGCGCCTCGTCGATCATGAACACCTTGAAGCGGCCGATGCTGGGCTTGTAGGCGGCGCGTTCGATCAGGTCGCGCGCTTCGGCGATGCCGCGGTTCGATGCCGCATCGAGTTCGATGTAGTCGAGGTAGCGGTCGTTGTCGATCTCGACGCACGCCGTGCATTGCCCGCACGGTTGTGCGGTGATGCCACCGAGGCCGTCGGCGCCGGTGCAGTTCAGGCTCTTGGCGAGGATGCGCGACACCGTTGTCTTGCCGATGCCGCGCGTGCCGGTGAACAGGTAGGCATGGTGCAGGCGCTGCTGCTGCAGCGCATTGCCCAGCGCGCGCACCACATGGTCCTGGCCGACCATCTGATCGAAGGCGCGGGGCCGGTACTTGCGGGCAAGAACCACATAGGACATCGAGATCATTCTACGGGCCGCCCGCTGCCGCCATGCCCGTCGGAGGCGCTGCGCACGAGGTGGTGGCCGGATAATGCGCCGCATGAATTCCAAGGACACACGATCCGCTGCGACAGCGCTGAGCTACGAACAATCCGGTGTCGATTATTCGCTGATCGACCCGTTGAAAGTGGCCGCTCAACAGGCTGCCGCGCAAACCGGAACCAACCTGCACGCACACGGCTTCGCCGAAGTCGCCGCCTCGCGTGGTGAATCGGCCTACGTGGTCGATGTCGGCCCGTTCTACATCGCCAGCATCGTCGAATGCCTGGGCTCGAAAGCGCTGGTCGCCGACGAGATGGCGCAGTTGACCGGCCGCAGCTGGTACCACGCCATCGCGCAGGACACGATCGCGATGGCCGTCAACGATCTCATCACGGTCGGCGCGACGCCGCTGGTGGTGCAGGCCTACTGGGCCGCCGGCGGCTCCGACTGGTTCGGTGACGCGGCGCGCGCCGAAGAGCTGGTGGCCGGCTGGAAGCACGCCTGCGACATCTGCGGCGTGGCCTGGGGCGGTGGCGAGACACCCGCACTGGCCGGCATCGTCGAAGGCGGACGCATCGACCTGGCGGCTGCGTGCACGGGGCTGATCAACCCCAAATCGCGGCTGTCGGTCGGCGACCGCCTGGGGCCCGGCGACGCCATCGTGCTGGTCGGCTCCAGCGGCATCCACGCCAACGGGCTGAGCCTGGCTCGCAAGCTCGCCGAGCGCTTGCCGCAGGGCTATCTGACCGAGATCTCGCCCGGCCTCGGCTACGGCGCCGCGCTGCTGGAGCCGACGCGGCTGTATTCACCGCTCACCGAGAAGCTGTTCAGCCGCGGCATCGTGCCGCACTATTGTTCGAACATCACCGGTCACGGCTGGCGCAAGCTGCTGCGCCATCCGCGTGCGCTGACCTACCGCGTGCACACGCTGCCGACGGTGCCGCCGGTGCTGCATTTCATTCAGCAACAGGCGGCGATGGACGACCACGAGGCCTACGGCACGCTCAACATGGGCGCCGGCTTTGCGTTGTTCGTCGCGGCTGCCGACCTGCCTGCGACGCTGGATGTCGCGGCCTCGCTGGACATGCCGGCGTGGCACGCCGGCAGCGTCGAGACCGGCAGCAAGCAACTGCTGATCGAACCGCTGGGCGTGCACTATGGCGCTGACGCCTTGCAACTGCGATAGCCGCACCGGACGATCGTCGCGTGCAGGGTGGTCGCTGCACTAGAATCGACCGCGACGGGCCTCCCCGCATGGAAGCGCGGCCAACCGGGTCAGGTCGGGAACGAAGCAGCCCTAACCGTTGGGACCAGTGCCGGGGTCGGGCTCGTCACCCTTCGCAGGGCGCGCTGCGAGCGACCGGGCTCGATCAGCCACCGCCGCCAGCGGCGTGTGTTTGCCCAGCTTCCGCCGCTACGGCGCGAACCGCTTTCTTGCCCATCTTCAGCACGCCCTGCAGGTCATTCAAATTGAAGCCCAGCGCGCGGCCGTAGCGCTGAGCGACGCGGGCCACGGCGGTGGCTTGGTGCTCTGCCGGCAGCGTCAGCGCGTCGATGGCTTCGTTGGCACAACTCCCCACCATCCGCAGCACATCCGCATCGTTGTCCGGCGCCCGCGGCGGCGTCGTCAGGACCAAGCGCCGGATCAAGTGCAGCACGCCGTCATCGAGGCCCCAGTGGCGCGCCACCGCAGCACCGATCGCGTCCACGTCGGTGCCGAGCACGGCATACGACGCCGCCTGCTCGCTCATGCCCGGCTCGTCGGGATCGCCGCTGCGGACAGCGGGCGCCGATTCCATCAGGCGGCGGATCTGCACCAACTCATCGGGGAAGTGATAGGTGCAGATCAACCGCCCCAGGTTCTGCAGCAGGCACAGCAGGAACACCACCTCGGCGTCGTAACCCGCCGGGCGCAGGGCCTGGGCCACGCGTGCCGCCCGCCTGACGCGGCCGAACAATTCCTGCAATTCGTCCGCCGCGGATTCGGACAGCGGCCCCGGCCACGCGCGCAGCCCGAGGGCGGCACGGCGCACGCCTTCCAGGCCCAACATCGCGATGGCGCGTCGGATCGTCAGCACCGGGCCCGAGCCCGGCGCCTGCAGGCCGCGCACCTGCGCGCTGTTGACCCAGCGCAGCAACTCGAACGACAGCGCCAGGTCCTGCAGCACCACCTCGGCCAGTTCGTCAGTGCGATGGCGTTCCATCATGGCCAGGCGGGCGGCGCGATCGGCGCTGCCCGGCGACGCCGGCAACACGCCGACGCTTTGCAAGCGGTCGAGCAACAGGGCGAGCGGGTCACCGCCGTTGAGGCTGTCCGATCGGATCCAGCCTTCGAGCGCGCGCAGCAAGCTGCGGGCGCCGGCATAACGATGGCGGGCCTGCCGATCGGTGGCCCGATTCGCGATCGCGCGCAGGGCGTCGGCCACCGGCAGCGGCGTGCCCCACGGCAGACGGACCAGATCGCGCCCCGTCGGGGGTAGCCGCGCCATCGCCAGCGTGACGTCCGGCTCGTCGAGCGCGCTCTGCCCGGCCAGCGTCCAGTGCAGCACCAGCCCCATCGCCAGCACGTCGGCGCGGGCGGCGTCGCGGTGCTCGTTAAGCGACAGGGCATCGACGGCCGTCAGCGCGACCGCGGCCGGCGTGGCGGCGGCATCGCGCGACATCGCCACCTCGATGCCCATCAAGCGCACCGTGGCGGCCTCGCCGAGAAGGATCATGCAGGGCTGCAGGTCATGGTGTGCAACACCGGCTTCGTGGGCGAAGGAAAGGCCCTCGAGTGCCTTCGATACGATCAGTGCAGCTTCGTTGCCGGTCAGCGCCGGGCCTTGCAGGCGCTCACTGAGGGCCAGCGCATCGCCCATCTCGTACAACACATAGGGTCTGCGATCGAAGTGACCCACCTCGACCACCGGCGCCAGGTGCGGATGGCGCAATCGAGCAGCACGGCGCGCCGCCTGTTCCCAGCGCAATTCGGCCTGCGCGCTGTCTGCTGCGGTGCGCGGCATCACCAGCGCCAGTGGCTGCGCGTGTCGCGGGTCGCGCACCCGCCAGGCCATCGTGCGCTGGCTGCTGCCGAGCAGTTGCACCAAGCTGAAGCGACCGAGCGTGCGCGCGGTCGGCACGGCCTCGGATGGCTCGGGTTGCAGGGCTGAAGGGTCGGGCGTGTTCACGGCGCAATTCACCTGCGGCGATTGGACTTCGCGACCGGCGCCGCCGATGCCGGGAACAACGGCCGGAACGCGCACCAGATCAGGTCGGGCCGACGGCGTCAGGCGCGATGCGGCCTCGCACCTGTGCAGGGTCGTTGTGTCAGAATTGAACATCGGCAGCGGCGCAGGGCCGCGTCCTCGGAGCCAAGCCCCATGAGCAGCGAACTGATCAAGCACGTATCCGACTCGTCTTTCGACGGCGACGTCATCCAGTCCGACAAGCCGGTTCTGGTCGATTTCTGGGCTGAATGGTGCGGGCCGTGCAAAGGCATCGCGCCGATCCTCGACGAGGCTTCCAAGGACTACGACGGGCGGCTGCAGATTGCCAAGATGAACGTCGACGAGAACCGCGATGTGCCCGCGAAGTTCGGCATCCGCGGCATTCCGACGTTGATGTTGTTCAAGGGTGGCGAATTGGCCGCCACCAAGGTGGGTGCGTTGTCGAAGGCCCAGTTGACGGCTTTTATCGACGGCCATCTATAATCGTCCTCAAGCAATCACGGGCAGCAGGCCGAGCCGGCGCCCGTGAACTGATTGTTCAGCCCCCACCGCCCTGACCGGCAGCTCTGACAGGCGCTCATCGGTCTCGGTTTGTGGCGTAGGCACTCCGCACACTCCAAGGTTCGATCAAGCTGCCGCACCGGCCTGCCGGGCTTGCGGGTTGTCGGCCACGAAGTCGCCGGATGGGTGCCGGTTGTTCGTGCACCCCCCATTTTTCGCCCGGGATCTCCCCATGCACTTGTCCGAACTCAAAGCCCAGCACGTTTCGCAGTTGATCGCCATGGGCGAAGCGCTGGAGATCGAGAATGTCAGTCGCCTGCGCAAGCAGGAACTGATGTTCGCGATCATGAAGAAGCGCGCGAAAGGCGGCGAACAAGTGTTCGGCGACGGTGTGCTCGAGGTGCTGCCCGACGGCTTCGGCTTCCTGCGCTCGATCGAGGCCAGCTACATGGCATCGACCGACGACATCTACTTGTCGCCGAGCCAGATCCGCCGCTTCAACCTGCACACCGGCGATATGGTCGAGGGCGAAGTGCGGGTGCCGAAGGACGGCGAGCGTTACTTCGCGCTGGTCAAGGTCGATCGTGTCAACGACGTGACACCCGAGGAGAGCAAGCACAAGATCATGTTCGAGAACTTGACGCCGCTGTTCCCGAAGGAGCAGTTCAAGCTCGAACGCGACGTCAAAAGCGACGAGAACATCACCAGCCGCATCATCGATCTGGTAGCACCCCTGGGCAAGGGCCAGCGTGCGCTGCTGGTGTCGCAGCCGAAGAGCGGCAAGACCGTGATGATGCAGCACTTCGCCCATGCCATCGTCGCCAACTACCCGGAGGTGCACCTGATGGTGCTGCTGGTCGACGAGCGCCCGGAGGAAGTGACCGAGATGCAGCGCACCGTGCGCGGCGAGGTCATCAGTTCGACCTTCGATGAGCCGGCGGCACGCCACGTGCAGGTGGCCGAGATGGTGATCGAGCGCGCCAAGCGTTTGGTGGAGATGAAGAAGGACGTTGTCATCCTGCTCGACTCGATCACGCGCCTGGCCCGCGCCTACAACAACGTGCTGCCCTCTTCCGGCAAGGTGCTCACCGGGGGTGTCGATGCGAATGCGCTGCAGCGGCCGAAGCGCTTCTTCGGTGCCGCGCGCAACATCGAGGAAGGCGGGTCGCTGACGATCATCGGCACCGCGCTGATCGATACCGGCAGCCGCATGGACGAGGTGATCTACGAAGAGTTCAAGGGCACCGGCAACTGCGAGATCTATCTCGACCGGCGCATGTCGGAAAAACGCGTCTACCCGTCGATCCTGTTGAACAAGTCGGGCACCCGGCGTGAGGAACTGCTGCTGAAGCCGGAGATCCTGCAGAAGACCTGGATCTTGCGCAAGCTGCTGTATCCGATGGACGAGATCGAGGCGATGGAGTTCATCCTCGAGAAGATGAAGTCGACCAAGACCAACCACGACTTCTTCGACATGATGCGCCGCGGCGGCTGAGCCCACATCCGGCCGGGCTACAATTCGCGGTTATCCCAAGTGCGGAAAGTGCGTCGAAGGGTTCGACGCGGCTGCCGCCGCTGCAAACGACAGAGGTTCGGCCATGAAAGAAGGCATCCATCCCAACTACCGCGAAGTCTGCTTCGTCGACCTTTCGAACGGCTTCAAGTTCGTGACCCGGTCCTGCTTGAACAGCAAGGAAATGGTCAAGATGGACGACGGGCGCGAGTTGCCGCTGGTGAAGCTTGAGACCACCAGCGAAACACATCCGTTCTATACCGGCACGCAAAAGAGCATCGACAGCCTGGGCGGCCGGGTGGAGAAGTTCCGCAACAAGTTTGCGCACGTCGGCATGAAGAAGTGATTCGACGGTGCTCCATCGCTGACGCGGGCTGCGCAGCGATGGTCTCACTCAAGGGCGGCTTCGGCTGCCCTTTTGCTTGCAGCGCGTCCGTCGAGCCTTTGACGCACTCGGGCATCATGCCGGCGTGAACACGCCCTCGCCTGCGCTGGTGACGCGCGACGCCGCGCGGCGCCTGCCGCGCTGGCCGCTGCTGCTGCTCTGTGCTGCCTATGTGCTGCCGGGCGTCTTCAGCCGTGACCCGTGGCGCAATGCCGACATCAGCGCCTTCGGCTACATGCTGAGCATCGCCGAAGGACGCAGCAGCTGGCTGGCGCCCACGCTCGGAGGCCTGCCGGCGGAGACCGCGCTGCTGCCGCACTGGCTCGGCGCGCTGTTCATGCGTGTGCTGCCGGGACTCGAAGCGCCGCTCGCCTCACGGCTGCCGTTCGCGGCACTGCTGGTGCTGGTGCTGGCACTGACCTGGTACACCACCTACCACCTCGCGCGCACCGAAGCCGCGCAACCGGTGGCGCTGGCTTTCGGCGGGGAAGCCGAACCGGTGGACTATGCGCGCGCGATCGCCGATGCCGCGGTGCTCGCGTTGATTGCCTGCCTCGGCCTGCTGCAGCTGGGCCACGAGACCACGCCCGAACTGCCGCAGCTGTTTGCGGTTGCGCTGTTCCTGTGGTCCTTGGCGGCGGCGCCGTTTCGTCCGGCGCGCGCAGGCGTGGGCACCGTTGCTGCACTGATCCTGCTCGCACTCAGCGGAGCGCCGTCGATGGCGCTGGCGATGGGCGTGATCGGTTGCATCGTCTGCGCCCGCTCCAGTTTCGGCAGCGTGCGCAGGCATGCCGGCTGGGTGGCCGCCGGCACCGTGGCCGGATCGCTGCTGGCCTGGCAGCTCGGCGCCTGGCAATGGCGTCTGGCGCCGCAGTTCGAGCCGCCCCTGGTGGGCCAGGTGGCACGGCTATGGGTATGGTTCCTGTGGCCCGCCTGGCCGTTGGCGATGTGGACGTTGTGGCGCTGGCGTCGGCAACTGCTCAACCGCCACGTTTCTGTGCCGTTGCTGACGGTGGGGGTGGCGCTGGCGGCCTGCGTGCTGATGGGCGCCTCCGACCGCGCGTTGATGCTGGGCCTGCCCGGGATGGCGGTGCTCGCCGCCTTCGCGTTGCCCACCCTCGCCCGCAGCACGACCGCGGCGATCGACTGGTTCTCGATGAGCATCTTCACCATCGCCGCCATCGCGCTGTGGGTCATCTACTGTTCGGTCCGATGGGGTGTGCCGGCCCAGCCCGCGGCCAACATCGAACGGCTTGCACCGGGCTTCCAGGCCACGTTCTCGCCGCTGGCGCTGGTGGCGGCGCTGATCGGCAGCCTGTGCTGGCTGTGGCTGCTGCGCTGGCGCACCGGCAAGCACCGCCAGGCGATCTGGAAAAGCCTGGTGCTGCCCGCGGGCGGGGTGACCCTGTGCTGGCTGCTGCTGATGACGCTGGGGCTGCCGATCCTGGACTATGCACGCAGCAACCGGCCGCTGGCAGCGCTGATCGCGCGACACCTGGACGCAAAAGGCTGCGTGGCGGCGCCCGGCCAGGCCCTGTCGACCATCGCCGCACTCGAGTACTTCGCACACGTCGAAGTCGATGCCCGATCGTTGCTCGCCAATACACGTTGCCCGTACATGATCCGGCAGGAAAGCCGCGGCGCGGCCGTCGACCCGCCGGCAGGCTGGCAGTTGGTGGCGCGCGAACGGCGGCCCACCGATCGCGTCAACCTGACAGCGATCTACCGCCGCAGCTCGCCTTAGACGGGCTGTCGTTCGTTCACGGTGTGCGCCAGCGCGCCGGTCGGCGAGCCGGCCAGGTTGCGAACCCGGGACGGCGGCAGCACGAGCCTGAAGGTGGAGCCCTTGCCGGGTTCGCTTTGCAGATCGAGTTCGCCGCCGTGGCGCTGGGCCACGTGCTTGACGATCGACAGGCCGAGCCCGGTGCCGCCGGTGTCGCGCGAGCGGCTGCCGTCGACGCGGTAGAAGCGCTCGGTCAGGTGCGACAGGTGCTCGCGGGCGATGCCGATGCCGGTATCGCGCACCTGGAACGAACCCGAGCCGTCTTCGTGCAGCGTCCAGGTGGTGTCGACATGGCCGCCCGCCGGCGTGTAGCGCACCGCATTGACCACGATGTTGTTCAGCGCGCTGAACAGCTCGGATTCGTCGCCGGCCACCTGCGTCTCGCCACCGCCTTCGAACGTCAGCACGTGACGCCCGGCCGACAGCGACATCGCATCGACATGGGCACGCTGCAACAGCGCGCCGACCGAGACCCAGTGGTCGGCGGGGGGCCGCGGGCCGCCTTCAAGCTGGGCCAGCACCAGCAGGTCGGCGACCAGCGCCTGCATGCGCTGGGCCTGCTGGCCCATCAGCGCCAGCACGCGCTTGCGTTCGACGTCGCTCAGCGGCAGGTCGCGCATGGTTTCCACAAAACCCGACAGCACGGTCAGTGGCGTGCGGATTTCGTGCGATACGTTGGCGACGAAGTGGCGACGCATGGCCTCGGTACGCTCGCGTTCGGTGATGTCCTGGGTCAGCACCAGCTTCAGGCCCTCGCCGTAGCGCTGCACCATCGCCGAAAGGCGATTGCCGGGGGCGGCGGTGAACGCCAGCGCCTGGTTCGATGCGGGTGCCGTGAGGTGTTCGACAAAAGCCGGCACGCGCACCAGGTTGGTGATGCGCTGCAACAGGTCGCGCTTCGGGTCGAGGCCGAGCTGGTCGGCGGCCACCCGGCTGCACCAGGTGATCTGGTCATTCGCATCGAGCAGCAACACGCCGATCGGCGAGGCTTCGACCGCGTTCAGGAATTGCCCGAGTCGTTGCTGTTCCTGCGCCGCAATCAACTCGCGGCGGCGCAGCGCGCGTTCGATCTGCAGGCCCACCTCGCCCCACACGCCGATCTCGAACGGCGCGCCGCCCTCGGCGTCGCTGCGCAGCCACTCCATCAGGCGCACACCGCGCAAGGCGTCGGCAATGACCATCGCACCGAGGCCGAGCGCGGCGCTGAGCAACAAGCCGGCCAGCGGCGCCTTGAACAGCGAACCGACCATCCACCCGGCGCCGGCACAGAGCACCAGCGTGACGGCGACGAGGGTGACACGCAGCAGCCACTTGTTCATGCTGCCGCGATTGTCTCAGCCGGGTGTGGACGTGGGCGCGGCCGCGTGTTCGCTGATGCGGTAGCCGGCGCCGCGAACGGTCTCGATCAGCTGCGCGCAGTGCACCGGCGACAACGCATCGCGCAGGCGCTTGACATGCACATCCACCGTGCGCTCCTCGATGAAGACGTGGTCGCCCCAGACGCGGTCGAGCAACTGCGCGCGGCTGTGCACGCGTTCGGGGTGGGTCATCAGGAAATGCAGCAGCCGGAACTCGGTCGGGCCGATGCGCACCTCGTTCATCTCGCCGTCGATGCGCCGCGTCACGCGCCGCGTGGCCGGGTCCAGCCGCAACTCGGCCACCTCCACCGCGGCATCCAGCGATTCGGGGGCCTTGCGGCGCAGCACCGCCCGAATGCGCGCCATCAACTCGTTGGTCGAGAACGGCTTGGCCAGATAGTCGTCCGCGCCGGCGTCCAGGCCGACCACCTTGTCGGCTTCGTCGGCGCGCGCGGTGAGCATGATGAAGGGCATCGAGCGCGTGCGCGCCGCGCCGCGCCACTGACGCGCCAGCGCCAGACCCGATTGCCCGGGCAGCATCCAGTCGAGCACCACCAGATCGGGCAGCACGGCGTCGATCTCGGCCTGCGCCTGGCCGGCATCGGCGGCCAGCGTCACCTCGTGTCCGGCGTGGCGCAGGTTGATGGCGATCAGTTCGGCGATCGCGGATTCGTCCTCGACGACAAGTATTCGAGCCATGGTGTTGGTGCGCCTGTGCCGCGCCTCAGCGCACCATCGACTCGACCGCTTCGACCGAGTTGTGGCGCACGTCGGTGCCCTTGACGATGTAGATGATGGCCTCGGCCAGGTTCTTCGCGTGGTCACCGACACGCTCGATGGCCTTGGCCACGAACACCAGGTCGATGCTGGCCGAGATGGTGCGCGGGTCTTCCATCATGTAGGTGATCAGCTTGCGGATCAGCCCTTCGAACTCCTGGTCGATCTGATCGTCGGACTTCAGCACCTCGACGGCCTTTTCGACGTCGAGGCGGGCGAAGGCATCGAGTGCCTTGCGCAGTTGCGCTGCGGCCAGTCCCGATTCGTAGCTCAGGTCGTTCACCGGCAGGCGCAGGCGGCTCGACACCCCGGCGTTGATGAGACGTTGCACGGTGCGCGCGATGCGTGCCGCCTCGTCGCCGACGCGCTCGAGGTTGGCGATGGTCTTCGAGATCGCGATCAGCAGGCGCAGGTCGCGGGCCGTCGGCTGACGGCGCGCGATGATGCCCGACAGGTCACGGTCGATCTCGACCTCCATCGTGTTGACGCGTTCTTCGTTGACCAGCACCTGGGCCGCGATCTCGTGGCTGAAGTTCGTCAGCGCGTAGACCGACTGGCTCAGCTGCGATTCGACCAGGCCGCCCATTTCGAGCACCCGTGTCGAGATGCCGCTGAGCTCTGCATCGAACTGGGTGGACAGATGTTTGGTCATGACATGCCTTTCAGCCGAAACGGCCGGTGATGTAGTCCTCGGTGTCCTTCTTCTTCGGCTTCATGAACAGCTCGCCCGTGGGACCGAACTCGACCAGATCACCCAGGTACATGTAGGCGGTGTAGTCCGAGCAGCGCGCCGCCTGCTGCATGTTGTGGGTGACGATGACCACCGTGTAGTCGGTCTTCAGTTCATGGATCAGTTCTTCGATCTTGCCGGTCGAGATCGGGTCCAGCGCCGAACACGGTTCGTCGAGCAGCAGCACCTCGGGCTTGATGGCGATGCCGCGGGCAATGCACAGGCGCTGCTGCTGCCCGCCCGACAGCCCCGAGCCGCTCTGCCCCAGCTTGTCCTTGACCTCGCCCCACAGCGCCGCCTTCTTCAGGGCCCATTCGACCCGCTCGTCCATCTCCGACCGCGACAGTTGCTCGAACAGACGCACGCCGAAGGCGATGTTGTCGTAGATCGACATCGGAAACGGGGTCGGCTTCTGGAACACCATGCCGATCTTCGCGCGCACCAGGCTGACATCGAGCTTCGAGCTCAGCATGTCCTCGCCGTCGAGAAGGATCTGGCCTTCGGCGCGTTGTTCCGGGTACAGCTCGAACATGCGGTTGAAGGTGCGCAGCAAGGTGCTCTTGCCGCAGCCCGACGGGCCGATGAACGCGGTCACCTTGCGATCCGGGATGTCCAGGTTGATCCGCTTCAGCGCATGGAAGCCGCCGTAGAAAAAGTTCAGATCCCGCACGGTCAGCTTCGACTTCTCGTGCGCGGGCAGTTCGACCTTGAAATCCATGTCCAGTCTTCCGAAGGATCAGTGTTTGTTGCGGAACAGCAAGCGCGCCAGGATGTTCAGGGCCAGCACCCCCAACGTGATCAGGAACACACCGGCCCAGGCCAGTTTCTGCCAGTTCTCGTACGGGCTGAGCGCGAACTTGAAGATCGTCACAGGCAAGCTGGCCATCGGCTGCGCCAGGTCGCTGGTCCAGAACTGGTTGGACAGCGCGGTGAACAGCAGCGGCGCGGTCTCGCCCGAGATGCGCGCCAACGCCAACAGGATGCCGGTGATGACGCCGGCCCGCGCCGCCTTCAGCGTGATCGACGAGATCACCTTCCACTTCGGTGTGCCGAGTGCGTAGGCCGCTTCGCGCAGCGCGTTCGGAATCAGGCTGAGCATGTTCTCGGTGGTGCGAATGACGACCGGGATGACGATCAACGCCAGTGCCAGCACGCCCGCCCAGCCCGAGAAGCTCCTGGCCCGCGCCACCACCACCGCGTAGATGAACAGGCCGATGATGATCGACGGCGCCGACAGCAGGATGTCGTTGATGAAGCGCACGGTGTTGCCGAGCCAGCTCTTCTGCCCGTATTCGGCCAGATACACGCCGGCCAGCATGCCGATCGGCGTGCCCAGCAAGGTGGCCAGCGTGACCATCATCACCGAACCCATGATGGCGTTGGCCAGGCCGCCGGTTTCTGCCTGGGGCGGCGGCGTCATCTCGGTGAACACCGCCAGGTTGATGCCGCCGATGCCCAGCACGATGGTGTCGAACAGGATCCAGATGAGCCAGAAGATGCCGAACGCCATCGCCATCAACGACAGCGTCAGCGCGACCAAGTTGATGCGCTTGCGCGCGCGGTGCCTGTTCAGCCGGGCAGCCGCGGTGCCCGCGCCGTGGGTGCCGCTCGAGATCTTCGCGCTCATGTTCGTGTGCCCTCGCCCTTCTTCAGCTGCATCAGCAGCACCTTCGAAAAGGCGAGCACGACGAAGGTGATGAAGAACAGCACCAACCCCAGATACATCAACGAAGCCTGGTGCAGCCCTTCACCGGCCTCGGCAAATTCGTTGGCCAGCGCCGAGGTGATGCTGTTGGCAGCCTGGAACAGCGACAGCGAATCGAGCTGGTTGAAGTTGCCGATGACAAAGGTCACCGCCATCGTCTCGCCCAGCGCACGCCCGAGGCCGAGCATGATGCCGCCGATGACGCCCGTCTTGGTATACGGCAGCACCACCTTGAAAACCACTTCCCAGGTGGTGGCGCCCAGACCGTACGCCGATTCCTTCAGCAACGCCGGCGTGACCTCGAAGACATCACGCATCACCGCAGCGATGAACGGGATGATCATGATCGCCAGAATGATGCCGGCCGACAGGATGCCGATGCCCACCGGCGGGCCAGAGACCAGCGCGCTCAGGTACGGCACTCCCTCGAACAGCGACTGCAACGGCGTCTGCACATAGGTCGCCAGTACCGGTCCGAAGACCAGCAGGCCCCACATGCCGTAGACGATCGACGGCACTGCCGCCAGCAGTTCGATGGCGATGCCCAGCGGCCGCTTCAGCCAGCCGGGCGACAGCTCGGTCAGGAACAGCGCGATGCCGAAACTGATCGGCACCGCGATCAGCAGCGCGATCGCCGAGGTCATCAGCGTGCCGTAGATCATCACCAGGCCGCCGAACTTCTCGGCCACCGGGTCCCACTCGCTGGTCCACAGGAACGCCAGCCCGAATTGCGCGATCGCCGGCCAGGCGCCGATGACCAGCGAGACGATGATTGCCACGAGCAAGCCGAGCGTCAACCAGGCAGCGCCGTGCGTCATGACGGCAAACAGAGCGTCCGCCCAAGGCGCAACCACGCGCCGACCTGGCGGCGAGCCCTTGGGCTCCGATCGCACGATGGCGCTCTTCTTGTCCAGTGGGGAGGCGGGCAGTGTAGCGGCCACTTGCAGGGTCTTTCGCAGGACGATCGCAGCGCGAGCGGGCCGATCAGATCACTTGTAGTCGATGGCCTTGCCGGCGCCATCCTTCAACGTCGATTCCCATTGGCTGCGAACCAGCTTCTTCACCGAATCGGGCAGCGGCACGTAGTCCAGTTCGTCGGCCATCCTGTCGCCTTGGGCGTACGCCCAGTCGAAGAACTTCAGCGCCGTCACCGCGTCCGCGGTGTTCTCGGGCGTCTTGTGCATCAGGATGTAGGTTGCCCCGGTGATCGGCCAGCTGTCCTTGCCGGCCTGATCGGTCAGCACCTGGTAGAAGCTCTTGTCCCACTGCGCGCCGGCAGCCGCACCCTTGAAGGCCACGTCGTCGGGGTTGACGTAAGCCCCGTCCTTGTTGCGCAGCTGCACATGGGACATCTTGTTCTGCTTGGCATAGGCGTATTCGACGTAGCCGATCGAGTTCGGCAGCCGCTGCACGAACGCCGAGACGCCTTCGTTGCCCTTGCCACCGGCACCGGTGGGCCAGCTGACCGCGGTGCCTTCGCCCACCTTGGTCTTCCACTCGGCATTCACCTTCGACAGGTAATTCGTGAACAGGAAGCTGGTGCCCGACCCGTCGGCGCGGCGCACGACGGCGATGGCGGCCTCAGGCAACGCCACACCCGGGTTCAGCGCCACCAGCGCCGGGTCATTCCACTTGCTGATCTTGCCGAGATAGATGTCGCCCAGCGCTTCGCCGGTGAGCTTGATCTGGCCCGCGGCGATGCCCTTGATGTTGACCACCGGCACCACCCCGCCGATGACCATCGGAAACTGGATCAGGCCGGACTGGCTCAGGTCCTCGTCCTTCAGCGGTGCATCGGTGGCACCGAAATCGACGGTCTTTGCCTTGATCTGCTTGATGCCGGCGCCGGAGCCCACCGACTGGTAGTTGATGCGCACGCCGGTAGCCTTGTTGTAGGCGTCGGCCCACTTCGAGTAGACCGGGGCCGGAAATGTAGCGCCGGCACCGGTGACATCCTGCGCCGAAACAGCACCGCAGCAGGCAACGACGGCGGTGGCCGCAACGCAGCGCAACAGAACTTGATTCATGAACACCTTTCGTGGTCTGTGTATATGACGACACGTTAAAGGCGACGCATGACAACAATGTGACAGCGCCACACCGACCAGGCCGGCGCACGGGCTGTCACCGTGGAGTCACGGAATATTCATGAATGTGAAGCCGGCGGCAAACCCGTCACGCGGCGATCTCACTTGGCGGCATGCGCGAGCAGCGGTTCGGCCACTGTTTCGGGGCCGAGCAGCGAGGCGCTCAAGCGCTGCGCGCAACGCTGCGCCAGGCCCGCGTCGACCGCCTCGACCATGATGCGCAGCACCGGCTCGGTGCCCGACGGACGGATCAGCACGCGGCCGTTCACGCCGAGTTCGGCCTGCACCTGACGGGTGGCCTGCGCCAGCCCATCGTGGCGTTGCCAGTCGACGCCGGCAGGCAGGCGCACGTTCAGCAGCGTCTGGGGGTACAGGCTGACGTCGGCCATCATGTCGGCCAGCGAGCAGCGGGCGCGCTGCACTGCCTGCAGCACCTGCAACGCGCTGACGATGCCGTCGCCGGTGGTGTGCTTGTCCAGCGCCAGCAGGTGGCCCGAGCCCTCGCCGCCGAGTTGCCAACCCCTCGAGCCGAGTTCTTCCAGCACATAGCGGTCGCCGACCTTCGCGCGCACCAACTCGACGCCGCGCGCGCCCAGGGCCGTTTCGATGGCCATGTTCGTCATCAGCGTGCCGACCACGCCCGGCACCGCCTGGCCCATCAGCAGCCGGTCGTGCACCATGACCCAAAGCAGCTCGTCGCCGTTGAACAGGCGCCCGTTGCCATCGACCAGCAGCAAGCGGTCGGCGTCGCCGTCCAGCGCGATGCCGTAATCGGCACCCTCCTGCTTGACGGCTCGCACCAGCGCGTCCGGCGCCGTGGCACCGACATCGAGGTTGATGTTGAAGCCGTCGGGGCTGCAGCCGATGCCGACCACGTCCGCGCCGAGCTCGTGAAACACCTCGGGGGCCACCTGGTACGCGGCGCCGTGCGCGGCGTCGACGACGATCTTCAGGCCCTTCAGCGACAGCGCGCTGCCGACGGTGCCCTTGCAGAACTCGATGTAGCGCCCGCGCGCGTCATCGATGCGCCGCGCCCGCCCGAGGCCGGATGCGCTGACCCAGCTGGGGTTGGTTTCGAGTTCGGCCTCGACCGCGCTTTCCCACGCATCGGACAACTTCTCGCCCCGTGCCGAGAAGAACTTGATGCCGTTGTCGGCGAAGGGGTTGTGCGAGGCGCTGATGACGACGCCCAGTTCCAGACGCAGTGCCCGCGTCAGGTAGGCGACGCCCGGCGTCGGCAACGGACCGCTGAGCAGCACGTCGACCCCTGCCGAGGCGAAGCCCGCCTCCAGCGCCGATTCGATCATGTAGCCGGATATGCGCGTGTCCTTGCCGATCACCACGGTGGGGCGCTGGGTCTGGCGGCGCAGCACCGTGCCCACCGCATTGCCCAGGCGCAGCATGAAGTCGGGTGTGATCGGGGCACTGCCGACCGTGCCGCGAATGCCGTCGGTGCCGAAGTAGCGTCGGGTCATGGTATTGGTCTGGCTCCCGTCAGTGGCTGGTTGATGCCGAATGTCATGCCGAACGCCTGCCACACCTGCAGCGCATCGACGGTTGCCGCCACATCGTGCACACGCACGAGGCTGGCACCGTTGACTGCCGAGGCCAGCGCGGCAGCCACGCTGGCAGCCGCACGTTCGTGGACCGGTCGACCCGTGATTGTGCCCAGCGTCTGCTTGCGCGACCAGCCCACCAGGAGTGGCAAACCCAACAGAATCAGCTCGTATTGGCGCCTATGCAGCGTCAGACTGTGCTCAGCGGTCGTCGCAATGCAAAACGGGACCTTGCGGCCCCGTTCGGGTGATCGTGCCAAACCCCACTCACGCTGGCGCGTGCACCCCATCGGGGTCGACCGGCGGGATGGTGTCGGCAGCCCGTGACGCGGCCGGCGTCCAGTCTTTCGGCGGGCGCGGTGGCTTGCCGTTCATGATGTCGTCGATCTGATCGGCGTCGATGGTTTCCCATTCGAGCAGCGCCTTGGCCATCGCGTGCATCTTGTCCTGGTTGTCCTCGATCAACTTGCGCGCGATGCCGTACTGCTCGTCGATGATGCGGCGGATCACCAGATCGACCTTCTGCATGGTCTGCTCGGACACGTTGACGTGCTTGGTCACCGAGCGGCCGAGGAAGACCTCGCCTTCGTTCTCGGCATAGACCATCGGCCCCAACTCGTCGGTCATGCCATAGCGGGTGACCATGTCACGCGCGATCTGCGTGGCGCGCTCGAAGTCGTTCTGACGCGCCGGTGGTCATCTGGTTCATGAACACTTCTTCGGCGATGCGGCCGCCGAACAGCACGCTGATCGTGCTGAGCATGCGATCCTTGTCCAGGCTGTAGCGATCCGTCTCGGGCAATTGCATCGTGACGCCCAGCGCGCGACCGCGCGGGATGATCGTCACCTTGTGCACCGGGTCGGTCTTCGGCAGCATGCGTGCCACCAGCGCGTGGCCCGACTCGTGATAGGCGGTGTTCTTCAGCTCCTCCGCGGGCATCGACATCGATTTGCGCTCGGGGCCCATCATGATCTTGTCTTTGGCACGCTCGAAATCGCCCATCTCGACGACCCGGCCGCTGCGCCGGGCAGCGAACAGCGCCGCCTCGTTGACCAGATTGGCCAGGTCGGCGCCCGAAAAGCCCGGCGTGCCGCGCGCCAGGATGTCGGCGCGGATGTCCTGGCCGACCGGCACCTTGCGCATGTGCACGTTGAGGATTGCCTCGCGCCCACGCAGATCGGGCAGCGACACGAACACCTGGCGGTCGAAGCGGCCCGGACGCAGCAGCGCCGGGTCGAGGATGTCGGGCCGGTTGGTCGCGGCCATCACGATGACGCCGGCATTGGTGTCGAAGCCGTCCATCTCGACCAGCATCTGGTTCAGCGTCTGCTCGCGCTCGTCGTTGCCGCCGCCCAAGCCGGCGCCGCGGTGGCGGCCGACCGCATCGATCTCGTCGATGAAGATGATGCAAGGCGCGCTCTTCTTGGCCTGCTCGAACATGTCGCGCACGCGCGCCGCGCCGACACCGACGAACATTTCGACGAAGTCAGAACCGGAAATGGTGAAAAACGGCACCTTGGCCTCGCCGGCAATGGCCTTGGCCAGCAGCGTCTTGCCGGTGCCCGGGGGGCCGACCAGCAACACGCCGCGCGGGATGCGCCCGCCCAGCTTCTGGAACTTCTGCGGGTCCTTCAGGAAGTCGACCAGTTCCTTGACTTCCTCCTTGGCCTCCTCGCAGCCGGCGACATCGGCGAAGGTGGTGGTGTTGTTGGCCTCGTCGAGCATGCGTGCCTTGCTCTTGCCGAAGCTGAAGGCACCGCCCTTGCCGCCGCCCTGCATCTGGCGCATGAAGTAGATCCACACCCCGATCAGCAGCAGCATCGGGCCCCAGCTGACCAGGATGCTCATCAGGATCGACGGCTCCTCACGCGGACGCACGTCGAACTTCACGCCGCTGGCGATCAGGTCACCGACCAGGCCGCGGTCGAGGTAGGTGGCGGTGCTGCGCAGACGCTTGTCGTCGTTGGTCAGCGCGATGATTTCGGTACCACCACTGCCTTCTTGCAAGGTCACCGACTTGATGCGGTTGCTGCGCACCTCTTCGAGGAAATCGGAGTAGCCGATCTGGTTGCCCTGGGTCGCGCCGCGGTCGAATTGCTTGAACACGGTGAACAGCACCAGCGCGATCACCAACCAGACTGCGACTTTCGAGAACCATTGATTGTTCAACGCGGCTCCAATTCCTCATTGCGACGTGCCGGACAGGGCTCAGATCGATCCTGTCCACGTTCCACGGCATATGGTCACGATTCTATGTTAGTCAAGGGTATGCCCCAGGCCAGCTTGTCCCTGCAAGCCGAACGTGCATGTGTGCGATCCGGCTCATCGAGACGACTCCCGCGCAGTGCCGGCGCCATCCGATGCGCCGCCAGCCACCCCGGGGCCGCGTTTGAGACCGATGCCGACGAGAAAAGTTTCGGCCGATCGCGCCCGAGATGCCTTCGGCTTGATCGGCTTGACGACGCGAAAAGTGTCCTTGAACAGCTTGACCAGCTGGCTGTGGCCGCTGCCGTGAAACACCTTGCACACCAGCGCCCCGGCCGGGTGCAGGTGCTGCAACGAAAACTCGACCGCCAGTTCGACCAGATGGGCCATGCGCGCGGCGTCGACCGCCTCGATGCCCGACAGGTTTGGCGCCATGTCCGACACCACCACATCCACGCGCTGGCCGTTCAGCGACTGCACCAGCCGATCCAGGACCTGCTCTTCCCGAAAATCGCCCTGGATGAATTCGACGCCGTCGATGGGTTCGGGCTCCAGCAGGTCCAGCGCGATGATGCGTCCCACCAGCTGGCCACTCGCCGCTCCGCCGGCACCCGCTGATCTGGGCGCAAAGGTGCGCCGCAGGTACTGGCTCCAGGCGCCGGGCGCGCTGCCCAGGTCGACGACCAGCTGGCCGGGCTTGATCAGCCCCAACGCCGCATCGATCTCCTGCAGCTTGTAGGCCGCACGGGCCCGGTAGCCGTCCTTGCGCGCCTGTTTGACATACGGATCGTTGACATGGTCGTTGAGCCATGCCTTGTTGACCTTGCGGCTGCGGGTGTCGATCTTCAAGGTCGTGCGGCTACCGTGATGTCGCGGGCCGTGCCCATAATGGGGTCATGTCGATCATCGCCCTCACCCCGCTGCAACGCAAGGCCATGCGCAGCCAGGCCCACCATCTCGACCCGGTGGTGTTCGTCGGTGCCGACGGCATCACCCCGGCGGTGTTGAAAGAGGCCGACGGCGCACTCGATGCCCACGGGCTCATCAAGGTGCGCATGTTCGCCGATTCGCGCGAAACACGCGCCGCCGCGCTGGAACAACTGGCCAGTTCGCTCGGTGCGGCGCCGGTGCAGCACATCGGCAAGCTGCTGGTGCTGTTCAGGCCCGCCGTGGCCAAACAGACCGGTGACAAAGCGCCGGCGATGGCAGGGCCGCGCGTGGTCAAGATCCTGAAATTCTCCAAGAGCGGCAACCATCGCCCGCAGATCAAGAAGGTCAAGGTGTTCGGCAACCAGCGGGTCACCCCGGGCGGGACGATCAAGCGCGCCAAGCCGCGTGCGACGAGCATCAAGAAGAAAGTGAATTGAAGGCTCGCTGAGGCGCTGCGCAGCGCCATGCCAGCGCCAGCACCAGCAGCGTCTTCAGGCCGAACAGCAGCATGCTCAGCAGGTGCAACTGCCCGAAACTGAAAGGCCCGTTGCCTTCGCGCGCCGCGGGCAGCAGTGCGCCGACGGCGAAGTAGCCGACGGCCGTGCACAGCACTGCCGCCCACACCAGCCAGCCATCCGGCGCACGTGCGCCGCGGCGGCTGCCGAACAGTCCGCGGCTGGGGCTGGCGCCGCTGGCGCGGTCAAGCAAGAACCACAGCGCGGCTGCGACGACGCTAAAAAGAGCTTCGACGAGGAAGACGCGTGCCACCACGCGGCCGGCCTGCTCGACTTCCAGCGTGGCAAACGGTGCCGGCGCTGCGATCAGCGCCACACACAGCAGCACACCCGCCCACAGCGCCGGCCACACGCTGCGCAACCGTTGCGCCATCAACAGTAGCGCACCGCCATGATTTCGTAGTGCCGCACCCCGCCGGGCGCGCGCACCTCGGCGACGTCGCCGGCACTGCGGCCGATCAGCGCGCGTGCGATCGGGCTGCTGATCGAGATCAACCCCAGTTTCAGGTCGGCCTCGTCGTCACCGACGATCTGGTAGGTCACTTTCGCGCCACCCTCCTCGTCCTCCAGGTCCACGGTCGAGGCGAAGACCACGCGGCCATCGGCTTCGAGCGTGCTCGGATCGATCACCTGCGCTGCGGCCAGCTTGCTTTCGATCTCGAGGATTCGCCCCTCGATGAAGCCCTGCTTGTCCTTGGCGGCCTCGTACTCGGCGTTCTCGGACAGATCGCCCTGCGCGCGCGCCTCGGCAATGGCGCGGATGACTTCGTGGCGCTCGACGGTTTTCAGGTGCTGCAATTCCTGCTTCAGCTTGTCGGCGCCGCGCCGGGTCAGGGGAATCGTGTTCATCGTCGCTCGCTAGGAATGGTTCGGGCCGCCGCGCCAAAAATCACCGGCGCTGTCGGCGCCCGCCGCGTTGCTGCCGCAGCCGGGAGACCCGCAAAGGAAAACGCCGCTTCGATGTGTGCTTGCAAATCACAAGCGGATCGTTCAGCGGCGAATCGAATCGCGATTTTAGTTCAGTTCGCGGTGCAGTTCCTGCAGCGACATCACACTCAGATCGGCTTCATGCTTGAGCGCTTCGGTGGCCGCCTCGCAACCGGCCAGCGTGGTGTAGTAGGTGACGCGATGGGCCAGCGATGCGGCGCGAATGTGCCGCGAATCGGCGATCGCGGTGCGCGTCTCGTCGACGGTGGTGAAGACCAGCTGGATCTCGCCGGCCTTGACCATGTCGACGATGTGAGGCCGGCCATCCTTGACCTTGTTGACCACCTTCACCGCGATGCCGCCAGCGGCGATCGCCGCCGCCGTGCCCTTGGTCGCGACGACCTGGAAGCCCAGCTCGACCAGGTCGCGCGCCACCGCCACCGCGCGCGCCTTGTCGGCATTCTTCACGGTGATGACGACGGTGCCCGTGTCCGGCAGTCGCGAGCCGGCGCCGATCTGGCTCTTCAGCATCGCCTCGCCGAACGTGCGCCCGACGCCCATCACCTCGCCGGTGGAGCGCATCTCCGGGCCCGAGGATCGGATCGACGCCCGGAAACTTGTTGAAGGGGAACACCGCTTCCTTGACGCTGAAGTACGGCGGCACCACCTCGCGCGGCTCGCGCGCATCGGCACCGCGCTGATCGCGCAGGCTTTGCCCGGCCATGCAGCGCGCCGCGATCTTCGCCAGCGGCTGCCCCGTCGCCTTCGACACGAAGGGCACGGTGCGTGAGGCGCGCGGGTTCACTTCGAGCACGAACACGACCGCGTCGGCACCCTCGCCCTGGATCGCGAACTGCACGTTCATCAGCCCGACCACCTTCAGCGCCTTGGCCATGACCGTGGTCTGCCGGCGCAATTCGTCCTGCAATGCAGCGCTGAGCGTGTACGGCGGCAGCGAACATGCCGAATCGCCGCTGTGCACGCCGGCCTGTTCGATGTGCTCCATGATGCCGCCGATCATCACGTCGGTGCCGTCGCTGATGCAGTCGACATCGACCTCGACGGCATCGTCGAGAAAGCGGTCGAGCAGCACCGGCGACTTTTCCGACACCTTGACCGCCTCGCGCATGTAACGCTCGAGATCCTTGTCGCCGTGCACGATTTCCATCGCGCGGCCGCCCAGCACGTAGCTGGGCCGCACCACCAGCGGATAGCCGATCTGCTGCGCCAGTTCGATCGCGGCCTCTTCGGTGCGCGCGGTGCGGTTCGGCGGCTGGCGCAGCCCCAGTTGCTTCAGCAGTTGCTGGAAGCGCTCGCGGTCCTCGGCGACGTCGATGCTGTCGGGGCTGGTGCCGATGATCGGCACGCCGTTGGCTTCGAGTTCCAGCGCCAGCTTCAGCGGCGTCTGGCCGCCGTACTGCACGATCACGCCCAGCGGCTTTTCGATGGCCACGATCTCGAGCACGTCTTCCAGGGTCACCGGCTCGAAGTACAGGCGGTCGGAGGTGTCGTAGTCGGTGGAGACGGTTTCCGGGTTGCAGTTGACCATGATGGTCTCGTAACCGTCCTCGCGCATCGCCAGCGCCGCGTGCACGCAGCAGTAGTCGAACTCGATGCCCTGGCCGATGCGGTTCGGCCCGCCGCCCAGCACCATGATCTTCTGCCGCTCGGTCGGGTGCGGCCTCGCACTCCTCGTCGTAGGTCGAGTACATGTAGGCGGTGGGCGTGGCGAACTCCGCCGCGCAGGTGTCCACGCGCTTGAACACCGGCCGCACGCCCATCGCGTGGCGTGCGCGGCGCAGATCGTGCTGGTTGCCGGCCAGCAGGTGGGCCAGCCGCTTGTCCGAAAAACCCATGCGCTTCAGGTGCACCATCTCGGCCCGCGACAGGCTCGCCAGCGTGCGCCCGGCGAGCGCCGTCTCGGTGGCCACGATGTCCTCGATCTGCGCCAGGAACCACGGGTCGATCGCGGTTTCCTCGAAGATCTCGTCCAGGCTCATGCCGATGCGAAAGGCGTCGGCGACGAACAGGATGCGCTCGGGGCCCGGCCTCGCCGATTTCCTCGATGATCTCGTCGCGGTCGGTGCTGCGCTCGGCCAGCCCGTCGATGCCGGTCTCGAGCCCGCGCAGCGCCTTCTGGAAGCTTTCCTGGAAGGTGCGGCCGATGGCCATCACCTCGCCCACCGACTTCATCTGCGTGCCCAGGTGCGGGTCGGCCTCGCGGAACTTCTCGAACGCGAAGCGCGGGATCTTGGTCACCACGTAATCGATGCTCGGCTCGAAGGACACCGGCGTGGCGCCGCCGGTGATGTCGTTGCGCAGCTCGTCGAGCGTGTAGCCGACCGCCAGCTTGGCCGCCACCTTGGCGATCGGAAAGCCGGTGGCCTTCGACGCCAGCGCGGACGAACGGCTGACGCGCGGGTTCATCTCGATGACCACCATGCGGCCATCGACCGGGTTGATCGCGAACTGCACGTTCGAGCCGCCGGTATCGACGCCGATCTCGCGCAGGATCGCGATCGAGGCGTTGCGCAGCAGCTGGTATTCCTTGTCGCTGAGCGTCTGCGCCGGCGCCACGGTGATCGAATCGCCGGTGTGGATGCCCATCGGGTCGAGGTTCTCGATGGCGCAGACGATGATGCAGTTGTCGACACGGTCGCGCACGACCTCCATCTCGAACTCTTTCCAGCCGATCAGCGATTCCTCGATCAGCAGTTCCTTCGTCGGCGACAGATCGAGTCCGCGCTTGCAGATCTCCTCGAATTCCTCCGGGTTGTAGGCGATGCCGCCGCCGGTGCCGCCGAGCGTGAAGCTCGGGCGGATGACCATCGGGAAACCCGTGCCATCGATCTCGGCCGTGATGCGCTGCTGCACCGCCAGCGCGTCTTCCAGCGAATGGGCGATGCCGCTGCGCGCCGAGCCCAGGCCGATGCCGGTCATCGCGTCCTTGAACTTCAGCCGGTCTTCGGCCTTTTCGATCGCGTGCTCGTTGGCGCCGATCATCTCCACACCGTACTTCGCCAGCACGCCGTGGCGGTGCAGGTCGAGGGCGCAGTTGAGCGCCGTTTGCCCACCCATCGTCGGCAGCAGCGCATCCGGGCGCTCCTTGGCGATGATGGTTTCGAGCACCTGCCAGGTGATCGGCTCGATGTAGGTGGCATCGGCCATGCCCGGGTCGGTCATGATCGTCGCCGGGTTGCTGTTCACCAGCACCACACGGAAGCCCTCTTCGCGCAGCGCCTTGCAGGCCTGCGCGCCGGAGTAGTCGAACTCGCAGGCCTGGCCGATGACGATCGGCCCGGCGCCGATGATGAGGATGGATTTCAGATCCGCGCGCTTAGGCATGGGCGTGTGCTCGTGTCTTCTGGTCCATCAGTGCGGTGAAGCGGTCGAACAGATAGCCGATGTCGTGTGGCCCGGGTGAGCCTTCGGGGTGGCCCTGGAAACAGAAGGCCGGCCGATCGGTGCGCGCCAAGCCCTGCAAGGTGCCGTCGAACAGCGACACGTGGGTCGCGCGCAGGTTCGCCGGCAGCGTCGTGTCGTCGACCGCGAAGCCGTGGTTCTGGCTGGTGATCGAGACACGCCCGCTATCGAGGTCCTTCACCGGGTGGTTGGCGCCGTGGTGGCCGAACTTCATCTTGAAGGTGCGAGCACCGCAGGCCAGCGCCATGATCTGATGGCCCAGGCAGATGCCGAAGATCGGAATGCCGGTGTCGATCAGCGAGCGCGTGGCATCGATCGCGTAGTCGCAGGGTTCCGGGTCGCCGGGGCCGTTGGACAGGAAGATGCCGTCGGGACGCAGTGCCAGCGCGTCGTGCGCAGCGGTGCGCGCCGGCACCACGGTGACGCGGCAGCCCCGGCTGGCGAGCATGCGCAGGATGTTGCGCTTGATACCGTAGTCGTAGGCCACGACATGGAAACGCGGCGCGTGCTGCGGCGCCTGGCCCCCACCCAGCTGCCATTCGCCTTGCGTCCACTCGTAACGGTCCTGCACCGACACCACCTGTGCCAGGTCGAGCCCGATCATGCTGGGCGCGCCATCGGCTTGCGCCACCGCCGCCGCGATGTCCGGCGCTGTGATCTGCGCCCCCCGTTCGAAGGCCACGATGCAGCCGTTCTGGGCGCCGCGCTCGCGCAACAGGCGCGTCAGCCGCCGGGTATCGATGCCGGCAATGGCCACCGTGCCCTGCGCGCGCAGGAAGTCACCGAGATCGGAGGTGCTGCGGAAGTTCGACGCGCGCCGCGGCAGATCCTTGATCACCAGCCCGGCGGCATGCACCCGGCCGGCCTCCATGTCCTCGACATTGACGCCGTAGCTGCCGATGTGCGGGTAGGTCAGCGTGACGATCTGGCGACAGTAGCTGGGGTCGCTGAGAATTTCCTGGTAGCCGGTGAGCGACGTGTTGAACACCACCTCGCCGACCGTGGCGCCGACGGCACCCACCGCGTGGCCTGTGAACACGGTGCCGTCGGCAAGGGCGAGCAGCGCGGGAGGCAGGTCGGGCAACAAAAAAGGCTCCGGTTTGTGCGCCCGGCGCAGCCCCTGCGAGCGCTTGGGCATCGCAGTAACCGCCGTGAAAACCGAAGGGGAGTTCGCCAGGCTGCTTGAATCAGCAGGTGTGGCCACCATTGTAATGCGGCCGGTCACCCCGACTTTGCGAGGACCCGGGGCCATCCCCGCGTCGTGGAGGCGTGGCGATGAATGCGTGAAGCGCCTGCCCCGGGGAACTAGAATCCGCGCACGGGGTCTATCCCCGAGTTTCAACCACCTTGGAGATCCACCGCATGGAACAACGCCTTCAAACCGCTCCCGGCTATGCCGGCTCCGGCGCGCTGTCCGAGCAGCGCAACCGGGTTCTTCGCAACACCTACTGGCTGTTGGCGCTGTCGATGGTGCCGACCGTGCTCGGCGCCTGGATCGGCGTGGCCACCGGCATCTCGGCGGCCATGTCGCCGGGCGTCAGCCTGATCGTGTTCCTGGTCGGCGCTTTCGGCCTGATGTTCGCCATCGAGAAGACCAAGAACTCGTCGGCCGGCGTGCCGGTGCTGCTCGGGTTCACCTTCTTCATGGGCCTGATGCTGTCGCGGCTGGTCGGCTCGGTGCTGGGCCTGTCCAACGGCGCCAGCCTGATCATGGTCGCCTTCGGCGGAACCGGGGCCATCTTCCTCGGCATGGCCAGCTTGTCGAGCATCATCAAGCGTGACCTGTCGACGATGGGCAAGTGGCTCTTCATCGGCGCGATCATGCTGCTGGTGGCGATGATCGCCAACTTCTTCATCCAGTCGAGCGCGTTGATGATCACGTTGATGGTGATGGCCATCGGCATCTTCTCGGCCTTCATCCTGTACGACCTGCAGCGAGTGAAGACCGGCCAGGAGACGAACTACATCACCGCCACGCTGGGCGTGTACCTGAGCCTGTACAACGTGTTCCAGAGCCTGCTGATGCTGCTCGGCATCTTCGGCGGCGACCGCGACTGACGCGCGCAGCGCAACCGCAAGACAGGGCCTTCGGGCCCTGTTTTGTTTTGTGAGGCGCCGGTTCTCGAGGGTAAGTCAGGCCCCGGCCAGACAGTCACGGTTGTTACCATCGCGGTGGGAGGGCAATCTGGCTTCG
Organism: uncultured beta proteobacterium; assembly: GCA_963756415.1. GTDB lineage: Bacteria > Pseudomonadota > Gammaproteobacteria > Burkholderiales > Burkholderiaceae_C > Rubrivivax. The sequence goes on along the minus strand of CAVWNT010000009.1, from coordinate 1,007,822 downwards.
ACGGAAACACTGCAATCGCTGCTGCACACGATGCTGCGCATCCGCGCCTTCGAAGACGCGGCCGAACGCGCCAGCCAGGGCGGCGTGGCCGCCTTCGGCCAGCGCACCCACGATGAGGCGCCGGCGCTGGTGCGCGGCCCGCTGCACCTGTCGACGGGCCAGGAGGCGGTCGCCGCCGGGGTTTGCCACCACCTCGCGCACGACGACCTGCTCACCTCCACCCACCGCGGCCATGGCCACACGCTGGCCAAGGGCGCCGACACCACCCGCATGATGTGCGAGCTGTTCGGCCGCGCCAGCGGCAGCAACGGCGGCAAGGGCGGGTCGATGCACATCGCCGACTTCTCGGTCGGCATGCTCGGCGCCAATGGTGTCGTCGCCGCCGGGCATGCCGATCGCCGTCGGCGCCGCCCACGCGCTGAAGCTGCGCGGTGCACCGCAGGTCGTGGCCTGCTTCTTCGGCGACGGCGCCATCAACCGCGGGCCGTTCCTGGAAGCCCTGAACTGGGCCGCCCGCTTCGCGCTGCCGGTGCTGTTCGTGTGCGAGGACAACCGCTGGTCGGCCACCACCGCCAGCGCCACCACCACCGCCGGCGACGGCGCCTCGGCGCGCGCCGCCGCCATCGGGGTGCCAGGCGTGCGGGTCGACGGCAACGATGTCGAGGCGGTGTGCGACGCTGCCGGAAATCTGCTGCGCGACATCCGCGCCGGTGCCGGCCCGCGGCTGCTGCACGCGCTGACCTACCGGGTCAAGGGCCACGTGTCGGTCGATCCCGCGCGCTACCGGGACGCCGCCGAACTGGCGTCGGCACTGGCAACCGATCCGATCGACCGGGCCTGCCAGCAGCTGCTCGCCCGCGGCGCCGATCAGCGAAGCATCGATGGGCTGCGCGAGCAGGCCACGCAGGAAATCGCCGCGGCGCTGCAGGTGGCCCGCGAGGCGCCGCTGCCGACGCCGGCGTCGGCCCTGAGCGACGTGCAGGACACCGGTGCGGGCCAATGGTTCTGAGCATGGACACGACCACCACCGACACCCTCGACACCAGCTACGCCCAGGCCGCCTGCCTGGCGCTGCAGCAGGCGATGGATGACGATGCGCGCATCGTCGTGCTCGGCGAGGACGTCGGCCGCGGCGGCATCTTCGGCCAGTACGCCGGGTTGCAGCAGCGCTTCGGCGATCGGCGCGTGATCGACACGCCGATTTCCGAAGCCACCATCATGGGTGCCGGCGTGGGCATGGCGCTGGCCGGGTTGAAGCCGGTGGTCGAGATGCGGGTCGTCGACTTCGCACTGTGCGCGATGGACGAAATCGTCAACCAGGCCGCCAAGGCGCGCTTCATGTTCGGCGGCCAGGGCCGCGTGCCGCTGGTCGCGCGCATGCCGATCGGCATCTGGTCGGCTTCGGCCGCGCAGCATTCGCAGTCCTTCGAGGCCTGGTTCGCGCACCTGCCGGGTGTCGTCGTGGTCTGCCCGGCCACCCCGCAGGACAACCACGACCTGCTGCGCGCGGCGCTGGCCTGCGGCGATCCGGTGATCTACATGGAACACAAGGAACTGTGGGGGCTGCGAGCCCCGCTGCAGGCCGGGCCCCCGGCAAAGCTGGGTCAGGCGCGGCACTGGCGCCGCGGCAACCAGCTGTGCCTGGTCAGCTGGTCGCGGCAGATGCATGTCGCCGACGAGGCCTGTGCACAGCTCGCGCGGCAGGGCATCGAGGTGGACCTCATCGATCTGCGCACCGTGTGGCCCTGGGATCGCGACTGCGTGCTCGAATCGGCGGCGCGCTGCGGCCGCTTGCTGGTCGTGCACGAAGCCGTGCAGGCGGCCGGCTTCGGGGCCGAGATCGTCGCCACCGTCGCGCAGGCGGTCGGCTGCAAGGTCGCACGGCTGGGCGCGCCGCGCATTCCGGTCGGCTACGCCAGCACGCTGGAAGAAGTGTCGCGGGTGCGCGCCGGTGCCATCGTCGAAGCCGCGCAGGTGCTGTTGCGGTGAAGCCCGCCCGCCGCCGCTGGCGCGTGCCGCCGTTGCTGGAAGAGGGCCTGGCGGTGGCCTGCATGGCCGTGCTGCTGGTGATCACGCTGCTCAACGTGCTGACCCGCTACTTCACCGACCAGTCCTTCGCCTGGAGCGAGGAGATCTCGGTGTTCCTGATGGTGGTGATGACGCTGGCCGGGGCCAGCGCCGCCACCGCGCGCGACCGCCACATCCGCATCGAGGTCCTGTACGACAGCGGCACCGCGCTGCGCCGTCAGCGGCTGAAGGTCTTTGCGGCGTGCACGACGGCGCTGCTGTTCGCCGCGCTGACCTGCGCTGTTCGCGCGCGTCGTCGTCGACGAGATGCGCTACGGCGAGACGTCGATGGGCATGGGTGTGCCGCGCTGGTGGTTCACGGTCTTTTCGCCGCTGCTGTGCGCGGCCATCGCGCTGCGCTCGGCCGGTGTGGCCTGGGCCGCGGCCCACCCACTCAGGCAGCCGTCATGACCGGCCTGACGCTGTTCATGGTCTTCATCGTGCTGATGTTGATCGGTGTGCCGATCGGCGCCGCACTCGGCCTGGGCGGCATCGTCGCCATCGCGCTGGCCAATGCCGACACGCAGTGGTGGGGCCTGCTGGCGGCGCCGCAGAACATGCAGGCCGGCCTGGCCAAGTACCCGCTGCTGGCGCTGCCGATGTTCGTGCTCGTCGGCTCGATCTTCGATCGCTCGGGCGTGGCGCGGCGGCTGGTCGACTTTGCCGTCGCCTGCGTCGGCCGCTCCCCCGGCATGCTGCCGCTGGTGGCGGTGCTGGTGGCGATGATCCTGGGCGGCATCTCCGGCTCGGGCCCGGCGAATGCCGCGGCCGTCGGCGGCGTGATGATCGCCGCGATGGCCCGCGCTGGCTATCCGGCGCCGTTCTCGGCCAGCATCGTCGGCTCGGCCGCGGCCACCGACATCCTCATCCCGCCGTCGATCGCCTTCATCGTCTACAGCGTGTCGGTGCCCGGCGCGTCGGTGCCGGCGCTGTTCGCCGCCGGCATGCTGCCCGGTGTGCTGGCCGGGCTGGCGCTGATCGTGCCGGCGGTGTGGCTGTCGCGGCGGCGCGGCTACGGCGCGCTCGAGCGCGAACTGCCGCGCCCGCCCTTCTGGCGCAGCCTGCGCGAATCGTCGTGGGGGCTGGCCGCGCCGGTGCTGATCCTCGGCGGCATGCGCGTGGGCTGGTTCACCCCCACCGAAGCGGCCGCCGTGGCCGCGGTGCTACGGCCTGTTCGTCGGGCTGGTCATCCACCGCAGCATCGGCTTGCGCGATCTGTACGACATCTTCCGCGACGCCACCGAAACCTCGGCGGTGATCATGATCGTCATCGCGCTGGCCGGCATCTTCGCCTACTCGGTGAACACGCTCGGCCTCGCCGACCCGCTGGTGAACGCGGTCCAGGCCAGCGGCATCGGCAGCGGCGGCGCGCTGGCGCTGCTGCTGGCGTTGATGGTGGTGGTCGGCATGGTGCTCGACGGCGTGTCGATCTTCCTCATCTTCCTGCCGCTGATCTACCCGCTGATGATCACCTTCGGCTGGGACAAGGTCTGGTTCGGCGTGCTGCTGACGATGGTCGTGGCCATCGGCCAGTTCACGCCGCCGATGGCGGTCAACCTGCTGGTGTCGTGTCGCATGGCGCAGGTGCGCATCGAATCGACCTTGCCGCACATCGGCTGGCTGATCGTCGGCTTCTGCATCGCCACCGCAATGGTCGCGCTGGTGCCGCAGTTGGCGCTGTGGCTGCCCGCCGTGCTCGGCTACTGAGATGCGGCCGGGCTTTTCACGCGGGGGTCCGGTCGGACGCCCATTTCAGTTTCATCAAAGGAGACAAGCATGCAACGTCGAGACCTGATCAAGATCGCCGGCAGCGGCGCCGCCACCCTCGGCGTGCCGCGCTGGGCCCATGCGCAGCCAGCGTACAAGGCCGAATACAAGATGAGCACCGTGGTGCCGCCGGCCTTCGCCTGGGGCAAGGGCGGCGAGATCTTCCTGACCCTGGTGCGCGAACGCACCAACGGGCGCATCAACATCAAGCAGTACCCCGGCTCCAGCCTCGTGCAGGGCCAGCAGGACCGCGAGTTCTCGGCCATGCGCCAGGGCATCATCGACGTGCTGTGCGGCGCGCCGATCAACTGGTCGGGCACGGTGCCGCAGCTGGCTGTGTTCACGCTGCCCTTCATCCTGCCCGACCACAAGGCCTATGACGCCGTCATCTCCAACGAGGAGGTGATGCGCGACTACTTCGATCTGGTGCGCAAGGCCGGCGCCGAGCCGCTGTCGGTGGGCGAAACCGGCTACCGGCAGATCAGCAACTCGAAGCGCCCGCTGCTGAAGCCCGACGACATGAAGGGCCTCAAGGTGCGCGTCGTCGGCAGCCCGATGTACGGCGAGATCATGTCCGGCATGGGCGCCAACCCGACCTTCATGAGCTGGGCCGATGCCCAGCCCGCACTGGCGTCGGGCGCCGTCGACGCGCAGGAGAACCCGCTCGAGGTGTTCCTGGCCGCGAAGATCAACACCCTCGGCCAGAAGTACGTGACCAAGTGGAACTACTCGAACGACATCCTGCTGTTCGCGATTGCCGCGCCGGTGTGGGCGTCGTGGACACCGGCCGACCAGCAGATCGTGCGCGAAGCGGCCCAGGACGCCGCCAGGCAGCAGATCGCGCTGGTGCGCAAGCTGTTCGCCGAAGACGTGGAGCGGGTGCGTGCGCTCGGCGTGGAGGTCAACCTGCCCACCGCCGCCGAGGCGGAACAATGGCGGATCGCCTGCCGCCGTGTGTACGCGCGCTGGAAGGCGCAGACCAACCCGGCGCTGGTCAGCAAGATCGAGGCCGTGGTCGAGAAGTCGCGCAAGGCGTGAAGCCACGCCAGCCTGCGGCGGCTTCGCCGGGCGCGCCAAGCGCGTTGCGGGCGCTGCCGATCGACAGCTCGCTGTTCTTCAAGCTGGTGCGTGTGGTCAACCTGACCGCGCGCCCCTTCGTCGAGACGCTGTCAGGGGCGCACCAGCTGTCGTTGAACGAATGGCGCGTGATGATCGTGCTGGCCAACCACCCCGGTGTCGCGGCGCGCGACCTGGTCGACATGACCGGGCTGGACAAGATGAGCGTGAGCCGTGCGCTGGGCGCGCTCGATCGCCATCGGCGCGTGACCAGGAAGCCCGACGCGCACGACGCCCGCCGCACGTTGCTGTGGCTGAACGCCGCCGGCATGGCGCTGTACCGCACCATCGGCACGCCGGCGGTGGCACGCGAATCGCAGCTGTTCGGCGGCGTGAGCGCGGCCGAGATGGCCCAGCTCGACCACACCATCGACAAGCTGCTGCGTGCGCTGACCGGCTCAGAACCCGAACAGGCTTGAGCGGTGCGCGCGCGGCCCGCCGCGCGCGGCGGCGGCATCGACCCAGTCTTCGGGCCCTTCGGCCCAGGCCAGCAGCAACGCGCCGTAGGGCGAACGCATGTGCACCGTGGCGCCGGGCTCGACGATGACGAAGCAGTTGCCGTGCGCGCTGCGGCCATTGATGTCGAGCAGCCCGCCACGCAGCCAGAACTCGGTCAGCCGCGTGCAGCGCCATGCCGGGCACTCGCTGCCCGGCGCCAGCGACAGCTGCACGAAGCGGTGCGCGCTGCCGGTGCCGGCATAGTCGAAAAGCGATTGCCTGCGCATGCCGGCGATGCCGGTCTGGTGCAGCGGCTGCGCGTCGACGCTGACATTGATGTCAGGTGAAACCTCGGCCGCCGGGTTGTCGAAATCGGCGTGCGTCGAACCGGCGTGCAGACCACTGAGCTCGCCGCGGGCGCGTGGATAGACCACCGGGCCTTCCAGTCGCGACACCAGCAACGTGTTCTGGTACGCGATCGCGTCGTGCGTCGACCCGACCAGGTTGATGCCGGCCTGGTGCAGCGCGATCGGGCCGGCGTAGTCGCACAGGCTGCCGTCGACGACGAAGCTGGTGGCCACGCCGCGGTGCTGGTGCAGGCCGCTGCGCGTCAACGGGGCGAAGCCGACCAGGCCGAGGAAGTGGCCCTGCTGGTTGTCGTAGCGCACCGGCTTCAGGCGCAGCCCCGTTTCGGGGGTGTCCTGCCACGGCAGATCGCGCGCGTCGAAGACATGCACGCGGCCGGCGGCTTCGTAGGTGTAGGCGGCTTGCATCATCGTCGCGGTCTCGCTGGCAAGGACAGGCACGGAAGGCGATGGTAACGAATGTGACGATACCGCGCTTCAGGCCGCGGCGGGCTCGCTGCGCTCGAACACGGCCATGCTCTCGACATGCGCGGTGTGCGCGAACATGTTCACCACGCCGGCATGGGTGCAGCGGTAGCCGGCCTGGTGCACCAGCAGCCCGGCATCGCGCGCCAGCGTCGCCGGGTTGCAGCTGACGTAGACGATGCGCGCCGGCGGCTGCCAGTCGGCGCGCGGCTGCGCATGCAGCTCGGCCAGTGCCTTGGCCAGCGCGAACGCGCCTTCGCGCGGCGGATCGATGAGCCACTTGCGCGCGTCCCCCAGCGCCAGCAGGTCGTCGGCGCTGAAGCCGAACAGGTCACGCGCGATGAACGTGGTGTTCGCGGCCAGCCCGTTCAGCGCGGCGTTGTGCGTCGCCCGCTGCACCAGCGATTCGCTGCCCTCGATGCCCAGCACCTGCGCTGCCCGCGTGGCCAGCGGCAGGCTGAAGTTGCCGAGGCCGCAGAACCAGTCGATGACCGTTTCGTCGCGCGCGGGCGCGAGCAGCCGCACCGCACGGTCGACCAGCACCCGGTTGATGGCCGCGTTGACCTGCGTGAAATCGGTCGGCTTGAAGGGCATGCTGCACGCCGTACTCGGGCAGCGCGTAGGCCAGCTCGGCACCGTCCGTGGTCGAGCCGCTGCACGCTGTCGGGCCCCTTCGGCTGCAGCCACCACTGCACGCCGTGGCGGCGGCCGAAATCGCCCAGGCGCTGCAGATCGGCCGTGCCCAGCGGCTCGAGGTGGCGCAGCACCAGCGCCACCACCTCGTCGCCGGCGGCGAGCTCGATCTGCGGCAGCCGGTCGCGCAACTCCATGCCGGCGATCAGTTCGCGCAGCGGCATCAGCAGCGCGCTGACACGCGGCGGCAGCACCGGGCAGACCTGCATGTCGGCGACGTAGCGCGACTTGCGCTCGTGAAAGCCGATCAGCACCGTGCCCTTCTTCACCACATGCCGCACCGACAGCCGCGCCCGATGCCGATAGCCCCACGCCGGCCCTTCGATCGGCCGCAACAGCTGCTCGGCGCGCACCTTCGCCAGGTGCCACAGGCCGTCTTCGAGCACCCGCTGCTTGACGGCCACCTGCGCGGCGACATGCAGGTGCTGCATCTTGCAGCCGCCGCACGCGCCCGCGTGCAGGCCGAAGTGCGGGCACCCCGGGCGCACCCGCTGCGCGCTTTCGCGACGCAGTGCGGTCATCGTGCCCTGCTCCCAGTTGTTCTTGCGCCGGCCGGTGCTGCAGCGCACCTGCTCACCGGGCAGCGCACCTTCGATGAACACCACCTTGCCGTCGGCCTTGTGCGCGACGCCCTGCGCATCGAGGTCGAGCGACTCGACATTCAGCCAGCCGTCATCCCGTTCGTCTTCTGTCATCGATCGATTATCCGGGCGGACAAACCAAGGGCCGCCCGCAGGCGGCCCCGGTAGCGTGCGCGCGATTCAGGGGGCCGGCGTCGCGTACTCCGAGATCACCTTCCAGCGGCCATCGACGATCTGCGACAGCCGGGATGCATCGCTGCCCAGACGCTTGGTGGCGCTATAGGTCGCCGGTGCGGAACCGAAGATGTCGGTCGGGATGCTCATCGTGTCCATCGCCTTGATGAAGCTGTCGGTGCTGAGCGTCGGGCCCGCCTTCAACGCCGCCTTGGCGAAGGCATCGATGATCTGGTAGCCATAGACCGAGAAGATGGTCGGGTCGTCGCCGAACTTGGTCTTGTACTTGGTGGCCCAGAAGCGCAGCGGCTGCGAGGCTTCGTCGAGGTACGGCTGCTGCGCACCCATCGTCGAATAGAAACCATCCATCGCCTTGCCGCCGAGCTTGTGGATCAGCTCGGTGTACGACGCGCTGGTGCCCATGAAGACCGGGTTGAAGCCGGTCTTGCGCGCGGTGCCGATGGTGCCGATGGTCTCGCGGATGATGGTGCCCATCACCACCAGTTCGCAGCCGGCATCCTTCATGCGCGCGACCTGCGATGAAAAGTCGGTCGAGCCGCGCTTGAACGAGGTCTTCTCGGTGAATTCCATGCCCAGCGACTTCAGCCCCGCTTCACCGCCGCGCAGCACCTCGAGGCCGAACTCGTCGTCCTGGTAGATCACGCACACCTTCTTCGCACCTTTTTCCTTCACCACCTTGGGCAAGAAGGTCTTGACCTGATCGAAGTAGGTGACGGCGAACGAATACTTCAGCCGGTTGAAGGGTTCGTACATCTCGCGCGCCGCCGTCACCGGCAGGAAGTTGATGACGTTCTTGTCGAACTGGATCGGCATCGAGGCGTTGTTCTGCGCGGTGCCGGTGTGGCCGGCCATGATGAAGATCTTGTCCTGGTTGACCAGCTTCTGCGTCGCCAGCACGGCCTTCTTCGGGTCGTAGCCGTCGTCCTCGACCAGCAGCTTGAGCTTGCGGCCGTTGACGCCGCCCTGCTCGTTGATCTCGTCGACACGCAGCTGCATGCCGTTGCGCACCGCCTTGCCGAAGGCCGCGATCGGGCCCGACAGGTCCTGGATCGTGCCGACGAGGATCTCGTCCTTGCTGACACCTTGTGATTGCGCCTGCACGGCAGCGCTTGCAAAGAGGAGCGCCGCGATCAGCGCTGTGGCTTTCAGGGTCTTCTTCATCTTCAGTCTCCTGGGGGTGGGTCAACGGTGGATCAGCGGTACATGGCATCGATCTGTTCGGCGTACTTCTTCTCGACCAGCTTGCGCTTGAGCTTCATCGTCGGCGTCAGTTCGTCGTCTTCGGCCGAAAGCTGGTTCTGCAGCAGGTAGAACTTCTTGATCTGCTCGACGCGGGCGAAGCGCGCGTTGACCCGTTCGATCTCGGCCCACACCAGCGCCTGCACCGGCTTGGCGACGGTCAGGCTGGCGTAGTTGCCGAACGGGATGTCGTTGTCCTGCGCGTACTTCTCGACGTTCTCCTGGTCGATCATCACGATCACGCTGAGGTAGGGCCGCTTGTCGCCGATGACCACCGCGTCGGTGATGTAGGGCGAGAACTTCAGTTCGTTCTCCAGCTCGCTGGGCGTGATGTTCTTGCCACCGGCGGTGATGATGATGTCCTTCATCCGGTCGGTGATGTAGAAGTAGCCGTCGTCGTCGACGCGGCCCACGTCGCCGGTGTGCAGCCAGCCCTCGGCATCGATCGTCTCGGCGGTCTTCTCGGGCTGGTTCAGGTAGCCGAGGATGACATTCGGCCCGCGCAGCTGGATCTCGTGGGTGCCGGCGGCGATGCGCATCTGCAGGCCCGGGCCGGGCAGGCCGATGCTGCCCGGGCGCATGCCTCGTCGCGGCGTCACGGTGCCTGCGCCCACCGTCTCGGTCATGCCCCAGGCCTCGCGCAGCGGGATGCCCAGCGCCAGGTACCAATGGATCAGCTCGGGCGAGATCGGCGCCGCACCGGTCAGGCCGATCTCGACACGGTCCATGCCGATCATGCGCTTGACGTTGTCCAGCACCAGCCAGCGTGCGAGCCGGTAGCGCAGCGCCAGCAGCGGCGACGGCGCGCGGTCGGCCAGCGTGCACTGCGCGACCTGCTTGCCCACGCCGAGCGCCCAGCCATAGGCGGCCTGCTGCAGCTTGTCGGCCTCGCGCAGGCCGATGGCGACCTGCGAGTAGATCTTCTCCCACACCCGCGGCACTGCGAAGAACAGGTGCGGGCGCACTTCGCGCAGGTCTTCGAAGACCGTTTCGGGGTTCTCGACGAAGTTGACCACCGAGCCGCGCTCGAGCGGAACGAACTCGCCGATCATGCGTTCGGCGATGTGGCACAGCGGCAGGAAGGCGATGCGCTCGCCGCCGCGGGGCAGGCCTTCGTACAGCGTCGCCGACAGGCCCGCCAGCACCGCGACGATGTTCGCCTGGCTGATCATCGCGCCCTTGGGCCTGCCGGTGGTGCCCGAGGTGTAGACCAGCACCGCCACCTCGTCGGCGCCGCGCGCTGCGCTGCGCTGCTGCAGCAGCGCGGGGTGCTGGTGCAGGTGCACCTGGCCGAGTTCACGCAGCTGCGCCAGGCTCATCACCCGCGGGTCGCGGAAGCTGCCCAGCCCTTCCATGTCGAAGACCACCACGCGGCCGACCTGCGCCAGCCGATCGGCGATCTCGAGGTACTTGTCGAGTTGCTCGTCGTCCTCGACGAACAGCACGCTGCTGCGCGAGTCGCTGCACAGGTATTCGACCTGCTGCGCCGCATCGGTGGGGTAGATGCCGTTGCACACGCCGCCCACCGATTGCACTGCCAGATCGCACCAGACCCATTCGCGGCAGGTGTTGCTGAGCACCGAGGCGACATCGCCCGGCTCGAAGCCCAGGCTGGCCAGGCCGGCGCCGATCTCGTCGACGATGCCGGCGACCTCGTTCCAGCTGTAGGCGCGCCAGATGCCGAGCTCCTTCTGCCGCATCATCGTCGCGTCGCCCAGTTCGGCCACGCGCAGGCGGAACAGTTCGGGGATCGAGCGGTACGGCAGCGCTTCCGTCCGCCAGCCGAAATCATCGCCGTTGACGATGCGATGCGGGTCCTTCGTGGCGGTCGACGACATCATCGCCATGTCTTCTTCTTCTTCCAGCGTCGTTCGCCCCGCACGCCGGTTTCCTGCTTGCCGAGATAGAACTCCTTGATGTCGTCCTTCTCGCGCAGCACGTCGCAGCGGTCGTTCATGACGATGCGGCCGTTCTCCAGCACGTAGCCTTCGTCGGCGACGTTCAGCGCCATGTTCGCGTTCTGTTCGACCAGCAGCATGGTGGTGCCACGCTCGCGGTTGATGCGCACCACGATCTCGAAGATCTCGCGCGTCAGTTTGGGCGACAGGCCCAGGCTCGGCTCGTCGAGCAGCATCAGCTCGGGCGCGGCCAGCAGCGCGCGCGAGATCGACAGCATCTGCTGCTGCCCGCCCGACAGCAGCCCGGCATGCTGCGCCGCGCGCTCGCGCAGGATCGGAAAGTAGCCGTAGGCGGCTTCGATGTCGCGCGCCACCGCGTCGCGGTCGGCTCGTGTGTAGGCGCCCATCAGCAGGTTGTCACGCACCGACAGCAGCGGGAACACCTCGCGGCCCTCGGGCACATGGCTGACACCGCGGCGCACGATCAGCGACGGGTCGAGGCCGGTGATGCTGCCGCCCTTGTAGACGATGCTGCCGCGGTTCGGATCGAGGATGCCCGAGATGGTCTTCAGGATCGTGCTCTTGCCGGCGCCGTTGGAGCCGAGCACGGTGACGATCTCGCCGCGCCGCACCTGCAGGCTGACGCCGCGGATGGCCTTGATCGGGCCGTACGCGCTTTCGACGTTGTTCAGCGCCAGGATGGTGTCGGCCGACGCGTTCATGCCGACTTCCTGCGCAGCCCCGACAGATCGTCGGTCGACCCCAGATAGGCCTCGATCACCCCGGGGTGCGACTGCACCTGCTGCGGGGTGCCCAGCGCCAGCACCTCGCCCTGGTTCATCGCCAGCACGCGATCAGACACCTTGGACACCAGCCGCATGTCGTGCTCGACCATCAGCACCGTCACGCCGAGGTCGTTGCGGATGTCCTGGATCCACCAGGCCATGTCGTCGGTTTCTTCGACGTTCAAGCCCGACGAGGGCTCGTCGAGCAGCAGCAGCTTGGGCTCGGCGCACAGCGCGCGTGCCAGTTCGACGACCTTGCGCACGCCGTACGGCAGGCCGGCGATGAGCGTGTCGCGGTGGTTCTGCAGGCCGAGGAAATCGATCACCTGCTCGGCCTTGTGCCGCGAATGCACTTCGGCCCGGCGCGTGGCGCCGGTGAACAGGATGTCCTGCCACAACGACGTCTGGCGGTGCGTGTGGCGGCCGATCAGCAGGTTCTGCAGCACGCTGGCGAACTCGAACAGCTCGATGTTCTGGAAGGTGCGTGCGATGCCCATCGCCGCCACCGCGTGCGGCGCCTGCGCGGTCAGGTCCTGGCCGTCGAACTCGATGCGCCCGGCGCTGGGCTGGTAGATGCGGCTGATGAGGTTGAACACCGTCGTCTTGCCGGCGCCGTTGGGTCCGATCAGCGTGAAGATCTCGCCGCGCTGCACGTCGAAGCTGACATCGTTGACGGCCACCAGGCCGCCGAACTTGACGGTCAGGTGGCTGGCGCTGAGCAGGGTGGCGCTCATGCTTGACGGCCCGTCGCTGCCTCGCGCGTGATCGCGGCTGCGGCAGGGCGCTGGCGTCGTCCGCGTTCTCCGGCCCACGCTCGCGGGGCATCGACCAGGCGCCCCAACTACCGAGGCCCGAACACCTGCCTGGCGCACTGGTCGACCAGCGGGCCGCGAATGGGGCCTGCGCCCGCGGACGCCACCATCGCCCTGCGACAAGCAGCGCGTCGGTGTCCCCTCGCAAGATCGGCTCGGCGATGAAAGGGCGGGCGGTTCGGGCGCGCGGGCGCAGGCCCCATTCGCGGCCCGCTTGTCGCCGTCGTGCCTGGCTGGTGTTCGAGGCGGCAGCGACAGGGTGCTCAAGTCGTCGCCCCGCGAGCGTGGGCCGGAGAACGCGCGCCCGGGCCGACCGCCACGCTGAAAGCGGCGCCTCAGAAAGCTTCCTCCGCGCGGCGAGCAAGCGGTTGGCACTGAAAGCCGGTCACGGCGCCGGGCCAAGCTTGCGGGTGCAGGGTGCTGAAGACCATCACTTCAGCCGGTCCGATTTCTGGAACGCCTTCTGCCGCCGGAACATGCCCGCGCGGTAGAACGGGAACAGCTGCAGGTAGGTGCGGATCTTCAGCCAGCGGCCGTACAGGCCGTGCGGCTCGAACATCACGAAGGCGACCAGCACCACGCCGTACACCACCGCCTGCAGGCCGGGCGACTGCGCCACCGAATCGGGCAGGTAGTCCTTGCCCAGCGAGATCAGCTGCGGCATCGTGATGAGGAAGATCGCGCCGAGAAAGGCGCCGTGCACCGAGCCCAGCCCGCCGATGACGACCAGCAGCAGCAGGTCGATCGACTGCACGATGTTGAACTGCTCGGGCGACAGGAACTTGATCTTGTGCGCGTACAGCGCGCCGGCCAGGCCGGCGAGCGCCGCCGACAGCGCGAACGACAGCGTCTTGTAGCGCGCCAGGTGGATGCCCATGCTCTGTGCCGAGACCTCCGAATCGCGGATGGCGACGAAGGCGCGGCCGGTCGGCGAGCGCAGCAGGTTCAGGATCGCCAGCGTGCTGAGCACCGTGACGACCAGGCACAGGAAATAGAACTCGGTGTCGCTGCGACAGCGTCCAGCCGAACAGCGCCGGATCCTTGACATGCAGGCCGGCATTGCCGCCGGTGACCGATTCCCAGCGTGCGAGGCCCTCTTCGACGATGAAGCCGAAGGCCAGCGTGGCGATGCCCAGGTAGATGCCCTTGACGCGCAGCGCCGGCACGCCGACGACGATGCCGACGATGCCCGACAGCCCCGCCGCGCACGCCAGCGCGATCGGAAACGGCCAATGGGCATTGACCAGCACCGCCTGCGTGTAGGCGCCGACACCGAGGAACGCGGCATGGCCGATCGAGAACTGCCCGGTGAAACCGGCGAGCAGCATCAGCCCGAGGCCGACCACCGCGTAGATCAGCACGAAGGTCAACTGCGCCAGCCAGTAAGGTGGCAGCAGCCACGGCGACAGCAGCAGCAGCACCATCAGCAGCGAATACCAGAAGACGTGGCCGCCGTGCCTGGCCAGGCGCAGGTCCTGGCGGTAGTCGGTCTTGAACAGGAAGCGCATGTCGCTGCTCAGACCTTCTTGCGCAGCTTCTCGCCGAACAGGCCGTTCGGCTTGAGCATCAGCATCAGCAACACGACGATGTACGGCGCGATGTCCTTGAAACCCTCGGGCAGGTAGAAGCCCGGACAGGCTCTCGACGATGCCGATGATCAGCCCGCCGACGATGGCGCCCGGCAGGCTGCCGAAGCCACCCACCACCGCGGCCGGGAAGGCCTTCAGGCCGATGAAGCCCATGTTGGCATGCACGAAGGTGATCGGCGCCAGCAGCAGCCCGGCGATCGCCGCCACCGCCGCCGCCAGGCCCCACACCAGGCCGTTGATGCGCTGCACCGGGATGCCCATGTAGTAGGCGGCGATCTGGTTCTGCGATGCGGCCTGCATGGCGACGCCGATGCGGCTGTAGCGGAACAGCGCGAACAGCAGCAGGCACAGCACCGCGGTGGCGGCGATGACGACCAGGTGTTCGTGCGCCAGCACCAGTTCGCCCACGCGCAAGGTGCCGTCGCGGTAGGGCACCGGCAGGGTGTGCGTCTCGGTGCCGATGACCGGCACCATCGTCACCAGGCCGCGCACGATGTAGGCCATGCCGATGGTCAGCATGACGATCGAGAACGCCGGCTGGCCGAGCACCGGACGGATCATGATGCGTTCGGCAAAGAGGCCGAACAGCGCCATCGCGGCGATCGCCAGCGGCACCGACAGCCAGTACGGCAGGCCCAGCAAGGTCATCAGCACCAGCGCGGCGAAGGCGCCGAGCATCATCAGGTCGCCCTGCGCGAAGGTCACCGTCTCGGTGGCCTTGTAGATCAGCACGAAGCCCAGCGCGATGAGGCCGTAGATGCAGCCCTGGGCAATGCCGCTGATGAACAGTTGGACGAGTTGCACGTGGCGCGGACCGAGCGAGGGCCGCGCGATGCTAACGAGCAAATCCGGCGCTTGCAACCTGCGGTAAACGCGCAAGCGCGGCGGCGCCGCGCCGCCGGAATCAGCGCGGCGGCAGCAGCCTGGTCGGGTCGATCGGCTTGCCCTGGCGACGGATCTCGAAATGCAGCTGCACCCGCTGCGCGTCGGTCGAGCCCATGTCGGCAATGCGCTGGCCCCGGCGCACGGCCTGGTCGTCCTTGACGAGCAGCACCTGGTTGTGTGCGTAGGCACTGAGGTAGGTCTCGTTGTGCTTGACGATGACCAGGTTGCCGTAACCACGCAGCGACGAGCCGGCATACACCACACGCCCGTCCCCCGCCGCCAGCACCGGGTCGCCGGCGCTGCCGGCGATCGTCAGTCCCTTGTTGCGGCCCTCGTCGAAGCCGGCGATGACCGGGCCGCTGGCCGGCCAGGCCCAGACCACGCCTTCGTCGCCGTCAGCGGGCGCCGGCCCGGCCACGGGCGCAGCTGCCGGTGCCGGTGCCGGCGCCGCACTGGCGGGCGCCGACGGGGCGCTGGCCGCGGCCAGTGGCACCGGCTTGGCATCCAGCGGTCTCGATTCGACACGCCCGGCACCCGCCACCGGGCGCGGCGACGCCACGGTCGGATCGATCGACGGCGGCACCACGCGCAGCACCTGACCGACTTCGAGCGCGTTCGGGTTCTCCAGGTTGTTCCAGCGCGCGATGTCGCGCCAGTTCTGGCCGTTGGCTTCGGCCACCTTGCGCACCGTGTCGCCGGGCTTGGCGGTGTAGTAGCCCGGCTTGCCGGCGTTCTCGGCCCCCGGCAGCGGCGCCGCGGCAGTGGTGGCGGGCGCGGCGTCAGCAGCCGAGGCCGCCGACGCGGCGCTGGCCGCCGCGGCCGAGGGTGGCGTCACCACCCGGTCTTCGACCGGCGCCTTGGTGCGCGGCGACGAGCAGCCGACCAACACCGCAGCGCACAGCATCATCAATGCCCTGACCTGCCGCTTTGTTATCACTCCCATGCGCGTTGTTGCCTTCCTCTCGCCCTGTCAAGCCAGGCCGGATTTTAGAGGCACGAAATGCACCGCCTCGTGCAGGCTGCGCTGCAGCGTGGTGCCCCGCCGGTCGACCACCAGCAGAGCCTGGCCAGCACCACCGGCGCGCAGGATGGGCGCGACCAGCCTGCCGCCGTCGGCGAGTTGTTCGAGCCAGGCTGGCGGCAGGTCGTCACCGCCGGCGGCGGCGACGATGCTGTCGTAAGGCGCGTTCGGCGCGTGGCCGAGGCGGCCATCGGCATACACCAGGCGGATGTCGCCGGGCCGCGCGGCGCCCAGGTTGTCGCGCGCCTTGTCGTGCAGGGCCTTCAGGCGCTCGATCGAGATGACACGTTTCGACAGCAGGCCCAGCAACGCGGTCTGGTAGCCGCAGCCGGTGCCGATCTCCAGGCTGCGGCCGAGGTTGCCGCGCGCGCGCGCGCCATCGCCGTCGAGCGCGATGCTGAGCATGCGCGCCACCACCGAAGGCTTCGAGATCGTCTGCCCCAGTCCGATCGGCAGGCTGGTGTCTTCATAGGCCTGCGTGGCGAGTGCCGAATCGACGAAACGATGTCGCAGCACCTGCTGCATGGCGCCGGCCACCGCATCGTGGCAGCCGCCGGCGGCGCGGATGCGCTCGACCAGCCGCTGGCGCACCGTGGCCGAATCGAGGCCGAGGCCATCCGAGCGCGGGGTCGGTGTGCCGGGCCGGTGCACGCGGCTGCCGACGGGTGACGTCGCGCTGGCACCGGCCAGCCTGTCCAGCGCCAGCGGAAAGCGCGGCACCGATCTTGGGCCGTTGTCGCTCACCGCGTCACGCCGCGGTGGCAGCCTGCAGCACGTTCGCCCAGCGCGGCAGCGACGCGTGGTCGCTGAGGTCGATCTGCAGCGGCGTGATCGACACCTGGCCGTTGGCGGTGGCGTGGAAGTCGGTGCCGTGGGCGGCGTCGCGTGCATCGCCGGCAGGGCCGATCCAGTAGATGTCCTCGCCGCGCGGGTTGGTCTGCCTGATCACCGGCTGGCTGGCGTGACGCCGACCCAGCCGCGTGACGACACGCGGCAGTTGGCAGGCATCGGCCCGGTTCGGGATGTTGACGTTGAGCAGCCAGGGCCCGGTCGCCACAGCATGGCTCGAGCACGTGATCGACGATCGCGCGCGCGGTGGCGGCGGCAGCGTCGATGTCACCCCAGCCCTTGTGGACCTGCGAGAAGGCAATCGCCGGGATGCCGAACAGGAAGCCTTCCATCGCCGCGGCCACGGTGCCCGAGTAGAGCGTGTCGTCGCCCATGTTGGCGCCGTTGTTGATGCCCGACAGCACCAGGTCCGGGCGCTGCGGCAGCAGACCGGTCAGCGCCACGTGCACGCAGTCGGACGGCGTGCCGTTGATGACACGGCAGCCCTTGATCGCATGGCCGCTGGCTTCGAAAACCGACAGCGGCCGGTTCAGCGTCAGCGAGTTCGAGGTGCCGCTGGCGTTCTGTTCGGGCGCCACGACGTCGATCTCGCCGAGGCCCTCGCAGGCACGCACCAGTGCCGCCAGGCCGGGTGCCAGGTAGCCGTCGTCGTTCGCGATCAGGATGCGCATCGCGGCATTGTAGGCAGCCGCCTGCACGCGCTTCGGGGTTGCGAAGCCGGTGGCGCGGGCGGCGTGCACCTGCTCCGGCCGGTCGGTGCTGGCGACATGCCTATGATGTCGGCTCCCCAATCCCGTTGTCACGACGAAGAACGCATCATGCAAGCCTGGTACTGCGAAACACTCAGCGGCCCCGAGGGCCTGGTCCTGCGCGATCTGCCGACGCCCGAACCGGGTCCCGGCGAGGTGCGCATCGCGATCCGCGCGGCCAGCCTGAACTTCCCGGACATCCTCATCGTGCAGGGCAAGTACCAGGTCAAGCCGGCACTGCCGTTCGTGCCCGGCTCCGAGTTCTCCGGCATCGTCGAAGCGCTCGGCGAAGGTGTCACCACGCTCAAGGTCGGCGACGCGGTGGCGGCGATGGGATCGGTCGGCGGCTTCGCCACCCACGCCTGCGTGAAGGCCACGCAGGTGCTGCCGCTGCCCAGCGGCTTCGCGGTCGAGGACGGCGCGGCCTTCGCGCTGACCTACGGCACCTCGCATCACGCGCTGGTCGACCGCGCGGCGCTGAAGGCCGGCGAGACGGTGCTGGTGCTCGGCGCGGCCGGTGGCGTCGGCACCTCGGCGATCCAGATCTCCAAGGCGGTCGGCGCCAAGGTCATCGCCGCCGCTTCCACCGACGAGAAGTGCGCCTTCTGCCGCGAGCTCGGCGCCGACGAGACCATCAACTACAGCGCCGGCACCTTGCGCGAGCAGATCAAGGCGCTGACCGGCGGCAAGGGGCCCGATGTGGTGTACGACCCGGTCGGCGGCGATCTGGCCGAGCCGGTGTTCCGCTCGATCGCCTGGCGCGGCCGCTATCTGGTGATCGGCTTCGCGCAGGGCGGCATCCCGGCGCTGCCGCTGAACCTCGCGTTGCTCAAGGGCGCGTCGATCGTCGGCGTGTTCTGGGGTGACTTCGTGCGCCGCGAGCCGCAGGCGAGCGCCAAGGGCATGGCCGAACTGGCGGGCTGGTATGCCGAGGGCCGCATCAAGCCGGCCATCGACCAGCGCCTGCCGCTGGCCGATCTGCCCAAGGCGTATGCGCGCATGGCCACGCGCAAGGTGCAAGGCAAGGTGCTCATCGTCAACCCCGCTTAAGGCGCGGGTGCTGCGAAGCGGCACCTCGCGCGGGAGTCACAGCATGGCCGTGAAGGTGTTGATCCTCGAAGACAACCCGGTGGCGCGCAGCTTCCTGTGCCGTGTCGTGCGCGAGAGCTTCAGCGACACCATCGTCATCACCGAAGCGGGTGATCTGGAAAGTGCACGGCGGCAGATCGCCTCGGCCGGCTGCCAGCGATCCTTTCAAGCTGCTGATGGTCGATCTGGAATTGCCCGACGGCAACGGCATGGAGCTGCTCGCCGAGCTGGTGCACTACCCGGCCACCAAGATCGTCACCACGCTGTACTCCGACGACGACCATCTCTTCCCGGCACTGCAATGCGGCGCCGACGGCTACCTGCTGAAGGAAGACCGCTTCGAGGTGCTGGTCGAAGAGCTGCAGAAGATCGTGCGCGGCCAGCCGCCGCTGTCGCCGGCCATCGCACGGCGGCTGCTGACGCACTTCAGGTTCGGCGGGCCGGCCGACCATGCCGGTGCCGACGCGTCTTTCGCCACCGCCAGTGCGTTCCAGACCAGCCGGCCGGTGCCGATCGAAAAGCCGCTCGACCATGAGCGGCTGACCCCGCGCGAGAGCGAGGTGCTGACCTACCTCAGCAAGGGCTTCACCATCAAGGAGATCGCTTCGCTGATGGGCATCAAGTGGTTCACCGTCAACGACCACATCAAGTCGATCTACAAGAAGCTGAACGTCTCCAGCCGCGCCGAAGCGGCGGTGCTGGCCAGCAAGCAGGGCCTGGTGTGAGGCGCCTGCCGGGCCGCCGCCTGGCACGCTGAACGACCTGCCGCGCAGCCCCGATGGTGCAGCGTCAAACTGCCGCGCCCCCGCCGGCGGCCATCGACACCGACAGCGAACACGACAACGCACTGGCCCAGGCCTTGCGCGCCGCACCGCGCAGCACCTGGTCGGCGCGGCAGTCGCGATGGCTGATCGTGGCGTTGCTGCTGTCGTGTGTGGCGCAGGTGCTGCTGGTGCGCACGCTGGCCCGCACGCCCTACATCGACGTCACCTGGCGCGCCACCGTCACACCCGAGATCCAGCTGCATTCGAGCGGACACGATGAGCTGCACGGCCTGCGCGGCGCCACCCTGTCGGCGATCGGGCACAGCGACGGCACACGACTGGCCGCAGACGAACTGAGCGTGGTGCGCTCGCCGCGCTGGGCGGTGGACGGTGACGTACGCCAGCGCATGCAGGCCACCCAGCAGCAGCTGGCACGCATGATCGACGACGGCGCGGTGCTGCTGCACTTCGGCGATGGCCGCGAGGTGCGCGTGACACCGGTGCCGCGCGGCATCGCCGGCCTCGGCGCGCTGTTCTGGCTGCTCAGCGCAGCGGCGCTGCTGCTGGTGGCCGTCGGCACGGTGGTGGCGGCCTCGCGACGCCGCTCGCGCAACCGGCTTTATCTGCTGATGTGTTTCAGCCAGGCCGCCAACCTGATGATCACGGCGCTCGAGTGCCTGCCGGGCATGGGCCTGCCCAGCGCCTTGTGCGCCAACGCGCTGTGGGCGCGCAGCGCCTGCGATCTGCTGACCCTCGCCGCCGCCGTGCACATCGCCACGCAGCACCCGCTGCGGCTGCCCCACGGCGCGGCGGTGGCGGCGGGCGGCTGGCTGCTCGCAGCCGTCCTGTTCGTCCTCATCGCCAGCGGCACGCTGGGCCCGGCGTGGTGGGCCTTGCAAGGCGCGGCGCTCGGTGGCGGCGGGCTGGTGATCGTCCTGCTGGCCTGGTCCTACCGCATCGAGCCCAACCCGCTGGCGCTGCTGATGCGCCACTTCACCGCCATGGCGGTGTTCACCCTGGCGCTGCTGAGCCTGGCGGTGGCCGTGGCCAGCCGCTCCGGCGGGCCCAGCGGCAGCGTCGCCTCGGTCAGTTCGGTGATCTGGTACCTGTTCCTGGCCTCGCTGCTGGTGCAGCTGCCGTTCGTCTCGCGCATGCCGCGGCTGGCCCGCGAACTGGCGATGCTGGGCGGCATCAGCACCGTGGCGATATCGCTGGACCTGCTGCTCGAATCGCTGTTCGCGATCGAACCGCTGGCCGCCATGGCGCTGTCGGTGTTCATCGCGCTGGCGCTGTACACGGGCACCCGCCAGTGGCTGTTCCATCAGATCTCCGGCGGCAGCACGCTCGGTGCCGAGCGGCTGTTCGAGCGCCTGTACCGCATGGTGCGCGATGTCGAAGCGCGTCCGCAGGACAGCGCCGATCTGCTGTCGGGCCTGATGTACGAGGTCTTCGAACCGATGGACGTGCGCCGCGTGGCGCGGCGCGCGCTGCGCTCGCGTGTCTTCGGCGACGGCTCGATCATGGTCGTGCCGTTGCCCCGGATCGATGTCGCCGGCGGCGGCAGCGCGGCGGCCGACGCTTCGCTGCTGCTGCGCTTTGCCGGCCGCGGCAAGCGCATCTTCACGCGCGACGATGCACGCCTGACCGACCGTGTCGTGGAGCAGCTGCAGCGCGCGGTGGCCTACGACAAGGCGGTCGAGCGCGGCCGCACCGAAGAGCGCACGCGCATCGCGCAGGATCTGCACGACGACATCGGCGCGCGGCTGTTGACGCTGATGTACAAGTCGCAGACGCCCGAGGTCGAGGACTACATCCGCCACACGCTGAAGGATCTGAAGACGCTGACGCGTGGCCTGGCCGCCGGCGACCACCGGCTGTCGCACGCCACCGCCGAATGGAAGACCGACATCGGCCAGCGGCTGACAGCGGCGCAGATCGAACTGAGCTGGTCGTTCACGCACGACCGCGACATCGTGCTCAGCGTGGTGCAGTGGTCGGCGCTGACACGGGTCTTGCGCGAGCTGGTCAGCAACACCATCCAGCATTCGTGCGCGACGCATGTCGATGTCGTGGCCACGCTCGAACAGGGACGCCTGCGCATCAGCGTCGGCGACGACGGCATCGGCCGCAAACCGGCGGGCTGGTCGCATGGCCTGGGCCTGGGCGGCGTGCGCAAGCGGGTCAAGCTGCTCGGTGGCAGCGTGCACTGGCGCGAGAACGGCAGCGCCGGCATCCTCTGCGTGGTCGTGCTGCCCGACATGGCAGCGCCCCCGTGATCGCCTAAGCTGTCCTTTGAACCGGGTGCAAACTGCGCCCTGCCCGTACCCACCGCGAGACCACCCGCCATGAGCACCAGCCCCGTGATCCCGACGGAGCGCTTCAACTTCGCGCAACACCTGATCGAGCTGAACCAGCGGCGCGCCGACAAGATCGCCTACATCGACGACCACGGCTTGCTGCGCTACGGCGAGCTGGCCGCGCAGATCCGGTGCCTGGCCGCCGCGCTGCTGGCGCACGGCGTGCGGCGCGACGAGCGCGTGCTGCTGCTGATGCACGACACCAACCCGTGGCCGGTGGCCTTCCTGGGGGCGCTGCACGCCGGCATCGTGCCGGTGGCGGTGAACACCTTGCTCAATGCCGACGACTACGCCTACATGCTGCGCCACAGCCGCGCGCAGGCGGCACTGGTCTCGGCCGCGCTGCTGCCGGTGCTGCGCAGCGCGACGGCGCAGGCGCAGCATGCCTTGCGCGCGGTGCTGGTCAGCGGCGCGGCAGATTTGCAGCCGGGCGAGCACGACTTCGCGGCGACGCTGGCGGGCGTCGCAGGCGCCGCCGCGGCAGCCCCTGCCGCCGACACCGCTGCCGACGATCCCGGCTTCTGGCTGTACTCGTCGGGCTCCACCGGGCGGCCCAAGGGCACCGTGCACAGCCACGCCAACCTGTTCCACACCGCCGCAGCTGTACGGCCAGGCGGTGCTGGGCATCGACGAGAACGACGTCTGTCATTCGGCGGCCAAGCTGTACTTCGCCTACGGGCTGGGCAATGCGCTGACCTTCCCGCTGTCGGTCGGCGCGACCACCGTGCTCAGCGCCGCGCGGCCGACCCCGGACGCGGTGTTCAGGCTGTGGCGCGGCGATGGCGGCGGACAGCGCGCCGCGCGTGACAGCGGCTCGGGCACCGGCTCGCAGTGGCGTCCGACGGTGTTCTTCGGCGCCCCGACCGGCTACGCCGGCATGCTCGCAGCGCCCGATCTGCCACCACGAAGTGCGGTGTCGCTGCGCCTGTGCTCGTCGGCCGGCGAGGCGCTGCCGGCCGAGATCGGCAAGCGCTTCGCACAACATTTCGGCTGCGACATCGTCGACGGCATCGGCTCGACCGAGATGCTGCATGTCTATGTCTCCAACCGGCCCGGCCAGGTGCGCTACGGCAGCACCGGCCAGCCGGTGCCGGGCTACGACATCGAACTGCGCGGTGACAGCGGCGAGCCGGTCGGCGAAGGTGAGGTCGGCGACCTGTACGTGCGCGGCCCGAGCGCGGCGCTGATGTACTGGGGCCAGCACGACAAGTCGCGCGACACCTTCCAGGGCGCGTGGACACGCAGCGGCGACAAGTACAGCCGTGATGCCGACGGCTTCTACACCTACGCCGGGCGCAGCGACGACATGCTGAAGGTCAGCGGCCAGTACGTCTCGCCGTTCGAGGTCGAGGCCACGTTGATGCAGCACCCGGCGGTGCTCGAATGCGCCGTCATCGGCACGCCCGACAGCGCCGGCCTGACGAAGACCAAGGCCTTCGTCGTCTGCAAGCCGGGCCAGCAGGTCGATGAGGCGACCTTGAAGCTGTTCGTCAAGGACCGGCTGACGCCGCACAAGTACCCGCGCCAGATCGAGTTCATCGACGAGCTGCCGAAGACGGCCACCGGCAAGATCCAGCGCTTTCGGCTGCGTGACCAGGAAGCCGCCAAGGGCTGACGTGGGCGTCGAGTTCGTCGCCGTCGACTGGTGCGGCCGCCCGGTGCGCATCGAACACCAGTGGATCGACGCCGATCGCGCGCAGCAGCCGCTGGTGGTCTTTCTGCACGAGGGCCTCGGTTCGCTGTCGGCGTGGCGCGACTTTCCGCAGCGCCTGTGCGAAGCCGCAGGCTGCCGCGGGCTGGTCTATTCGCGCCCCGCTTATGGCCGCTCGACGCCGCGCGCCCCCGACGATCACTGGGGCGTCGATTTCATGCACCGGCAGGCGTTCGAACTGCTGCCGGCGTTGCTGCGCGCGCTGCACATCGACACCACGCCGCTGCGCCTGTTCGGCCACAGCGACGGCGCGTCGATCGCCTTGCTGCATGCCTGCGAGTCGGCGCACGACGTTCTCAGCGCGGTGCTGCTGGCGCCCGCACATCTATGTCGAACCGATCTCGATCAGCGGCATCGAGGCCGCGCGCGTGGCGTACGTCGAAGGCGACCTGCGCCAACGCCTCGCGCGCCATCACGACGATGTCGATTCGGCCTTCTGGGGCTGGAACGACGTCTGGCTGAGCGCACCGTTTCGACACTGGAACATCGAGTCCGAACTGTCGCGCATCCGCTGCCCGTTGCTGGCCGTGCAAGGCGTCGACGATGGCTACGGCACGCTGCGGCAGGTGCGCGACATCCGGCACCGAGTTCCGGCCACGCGCGTGCTCGAACTGGCCGACTGCGGCCACTCGCCGCAGCGCGACCGGCCCGAGGCCGTGATCGCGGCGTGCGTGGACTTCTGGGCCGCTTGCGAGCGCCGCCCGCGCTAGCGGCTATTCCTGCACGATCATCTGGAAGCCGCCGTAGATCAGGCGCTTGCCATCGAAAGGCATGTCGCTGCCGGGCTGCATCGACGGGTCGGCCATGACCGCCTTCCAGCCGTCGTCGCGCACCTGCTTCGACGGCCAGGTGACCCACGAAAAGATCACCGCCTCGTCGTCCTTGCGCTGCACGGCCAGCGAAAACGACGTGAGCTTGCCCTCGGGCACGTCGTCGCCCCAGCACTCCACGACGCTCAGCGCGCCGCACTTCCTGAAAACGAGCGCGGCCTTGCGCGCGAAGGCCGCGTACGTCTCGCGGTTGGCCTGGGGCACCGCAGCGACAAATCCATCAACGTAGTTCATTCAGGGCTCCTGGTGAGGTCAGGGATCGGGGACCCGATCGACACGGGTCTACCTGCACGACGCACGAGCCTGGCCGGAATCGACAACATCGGCCCACCTGCCGGCACGACCTCGACACCGTGCCGCGGCTGTCCTACGATGACCGGGCCACGGGCACCGGCGCAGCACGACATTCGCACAGGGTGCCCTCAACCTATGGAGACACGCATGTCGGAACTGCAGAAGGTCATCGACGAGGCCGTTGCACGGCAGGACCTGCCCTTCGCCGTGGCCATGACGGCGAATGCCGATGGTGAAATCTGGTCCGGCAGCGCAGGCGAACGCGCGCCCGGTCAACCGGCCGGCCTGGACACCGTGTTTCGCATCTTCTCGATGACCAAGGCGGTCGGCAGCACGGCGGCGATGATCCTGATGGACCGCGGCCAGCTGTCGCCCGATACGACGGTCGAGAGCATCCTGCCCGAGTTCGCCGAGATCAAGTTGCTCGAAGGCTTCGGCCCCGATGGCCCGATGCTGCGCGCGCCGCGGGTCAAGGCCACCGCGCGGCACCTGGCCACCCACACCTCGGGCCTGACCTACGAGTTCTGGAATGCCGACATGCCGCGCTACATGGAAGCCAGCGGCGCGCTGACGATCCTGTCGGGGCTGACATCGGCGATGAACTACCCGCTGCTGTTCGAACCCGGCGAACGCTGGGACTACGGCATCGGCATCGACTGGCTGGGCCGCATGGTCGAGAAGATCGACGGCCGGCGCATCGACCAGTTCTGCCGCGAGGAGATCTTCGACCCGCTGGGCATGCCCGACACCCGCTTCGAGGTCGAGCCGCACATGGCGCCGCGCCTGGCCGCGGTGAGCATCCGCGGCGAGGACGGCAAGTTCGCCGACTTCGCGCTGGCGCCGCCATCGAAGCCCGAGTTCTACGGCATGGGCCATGCGCTGTATTCGACCGCGCCCGACTACATGCGCTTCCTGCGCATGTTCCTGCACAAGGGGCAGCTCGAAGGCCAGCGCATCCTCAGCGCGGCGGGCCTGGAATCGATGCTGGCCAACCAGATCGGCGACACGCCGATCCCGCGCCTGAAGACGGCCGCGGCGGCGATCACCGCCGACGCCGAATTCTTCCCCGGCAAGCGCAAGTCGCACAGCATGGCCTTCATGCGCTTCGACGAGGACATCCCCGGCATGCGCCGCGCCGGCTCGCAGGGTTGGGCGGGCGTGCTCAACAGCCACTACTGGTTCGATCCGCAGGCGGGACTTGCAGCGGTGTTGATGACCCAGTCGCTGCCCTTCGTCGAGCCGCGCTTCGCCGACACCTACGAGCGCTTCGAACGCGCCGCCTACCAGCACGCGACCGCCTGAAGGTCATTCCGGCGCTTGCACCGCGTCCTTGAACCGGTCGCGCAGCACGCGCTTGAGGATCTTGCCACTCGGGTTGCGCGGAATTTCGGCCACGATCACGGCCGCCTTGGGCAGCTTGAAGACGGCCAGCCGGCCCCGGCACCAGGCCAGCAGATCGGCCTCGTTGAACGATCGGCCCGGCTTGGGCACCACCACCGCCAGCGGCACCTCGCCCCACTTCGGCGAAATCAGGCCGATCACGGCCGCGTCGGCGATGTCGGGGTGGCCGAGCAGCATGCTTTCGACTTCGGCCGGATAGATGTTCTCGCCGCCGGAGATGAGCATGTCCTTCATGCGGTCGCGGATGGTGACGAAGCCCTCTGCGTCCATCGTGCCGATGTCGCCGCTGTGCAGCCAGCCGTCGCGCAGCACGGCTGCGGTGGCGTCGGGGCGGTTCCAGTAGCCGATCATGTTGTGCGGCCCGCGGATCAGCACCTCGCCGGGCTCGTCGGGCGCACAGTCGGCACCGTCGGCATCGACCACGCGCACATCGGTGTGGAAGTACGCGCGGCCGGTGGAACCGGCGCGGCTCAACGCATCCTCGCCGAGGATCAGGCAGCCGGGGCCGCCGGTTTCGGTCAGGCCGTAGACCTGGTGGATCTCGACGCCGATTTCCGCATAGGCCTCGATCAGCGACACGGGCACCGGCGCCGCGCCGCTGAGGCACCAGCGCAAGGTGCTGGCGTCGTGCACCGCCGGGTCGTGCGAGGCCAGCATCAACTGCAGCATCGCCGGCACCAGCAGCGTGGTGTTGATCTTCTCGTCGCGGATCAGCTCCCACGCCAGCCGGGGATCGAAGGCCTTCAGGATGACCTGCGTGCAGCCGATGTGGATGCAGCCCATCGTCGGCGTCAACGCGCCGACATGGAACAGCGGCAGCGCGGTCAGGTAACGATCCTTGTAGTGCATGTCGGCGGTGGCGGCCACCGACAGCACGCTCCACATCACCGTGCGGTGCGAGTGCATCACGCCCTTGGGCAAGCCGGTGGTGCCCGAGGTGTACATGATGAACAGCAGGTCGTCGTCGAAGCCGGCGGGCGCGGGCTCGGCGACCGGCATCGCGCCCATCCACGTTTCGTAGCCGAGCGCAAAGGCCGGCGGCGTGCCGCCGACCTGCACCCAGCAGCGCAGATCGGTGCGCCCGCCGCGGCGCTGCAACTCGGCCACCAGCGGCGCGAAGTTCTCCGAGTACAGCAGCACGCTGCTGCCCGAATCCTTCAGGATGAATTCCAGCTCGTCGGCCACCAGACGCCAGTTCAGCGGCACGTTCACCGCGCCGATCTTGGCCACCGCGAAGAAGCTCTCGACGAATTCGGCGCTGTTCATCAGCAGCAGCGCCACCCGATCGCCGTGTTTCACGCCGGCTGCGCACAACCCGGCCGCGACGCGGTTGCAGCGGGTGTTGAGTTCGCGAAAGTTCAGCCGTCGGCCGATGGCCGGTTCGACGATGGCTTCGACACGGGGGCTGAGGAAGGCGCGGCGGCTCAGGAACTGGCCGAAGTTGGTCTGCATGTTCAAGCCGGGCGCAGCGCGCGCAGGCTGGTGCGCAACTCGTCGACCAGCTCGTGCGGGCGCTCCAGCGCCGCGAAGTGGCCGCCCTTGTCGAACTCGCGGAAGTGCACCAGGTTCTTGTAGCGCGTCTCGGCCCAGCGCCGCGAGCAGCGGAAGATCTCCTTCGGGAACATGCTGATCGCCACCGGCAGGTTCAACGGCTCGCGGCCGGCCTTGCCGAAACTTTCCCAGTACAGCCGCGCCGACGAGGTGGCCGCATTCGGCAGCCAGTACAGCATCACCATGTCGAGCAGTTCGTCGCGGCTGAGCACGTTTTCCGGGTGGCCGTCGCAATCCATCCAGGCCTGGAACTTCTCGACGATCCAGGCCGCCTGCCCGGCCGGCGAATCGGCCAGCGCATAACCCAGCGTCTGCGGGCGCGTGCCCTGCTGGCGTGCATAACCGGCGCCGCTGGCGCGGTATTGTTTCAAGCCGGCCAGCGCGGACTTCTCGCTCGCGCTGAGGTCGTGCAGCGTCGCCGGGTCGGGCACCAGGACCGGCATCGTCAGGTGGATGCCCAGGCAGTGCGCACTGTCCTGCAGGCCGATGGCGGTGGTCACCATCGAGCCCCAGTCGCCGCCGTGCGCCGCATAGCGCGGGTGGCCCAGGCGCGGCATCAACTGCGCCCAGGCGCGGGCGATGCGCTCGACGCTCCAGCCGGTTTCGGTCGGCTTGCCGGAAAAGCCGTAGCCGGGCAACGACGGGCACACGACATGGAAGGCGTCCTCGGCGCGGCCACCATGCGCGGTAGGGTCGGTGAGCGGGCCGATGACCTTGGCGAACTCGGCCACCGAGCCCGGCCAGCCGTGGCTCATCAGCAGCGGCAACGCGTGCGCGTGTTTCGAGCGCACTTCGATGAAGTGGATGTCGACGCCGTCGATGTGCGTCCTGAACTGCGCGAACGCATTCAGCCGCGCTTCGCGCGCGCGCCAGTCGTAGTCGTCGGCCCAGTACCGGCACAGCTGCTGCGTGTAGGCCAGCGGCATGCCCTGCGACCAATCGTCGACCGGCTGCCTGTCAGGCCAGCGCGTGGCGTGCAGGCGCCGCTTCAGGTCGTCGAGTTCGGCATCGCCGATGGCGATGCGAAAGGGCCTGACCTCGTCGCTCGTCACCGGCGGGGTTGCCACGCGACTCAACCGGTGAAGCGCTTGTTCTGCTCGGCCATCTGCACCAGCAGCGGCGCCAGCTTGAAGTCGGGCCCCAGCCGCTTCTCGTGCGCGCGCAGGGCCTGCACCACCTTGTCGGCGCCCACCGTGTCGGCATAGAACATCGGCCCGCCGCGATAGACCGGCCAGCCGTAGCCGTAGATCCAGACCACGTCGATGTCGGAGGCGCGCTGCGCGATGCCTTCGTCGAGGATCTTCGCGCCCTCGTTGATCATCGGATAGACCAGCCGTTCGAGGATCTCGGCATCGTCGATCTTGCGCCGCTGGATGCCCTTCTCGGCAGCGAAATCGAGGATCAGCTTTTCCACCAGCGGCGGGTTGCTGCGGTTGCGCTTGGCGTCGTAGTCGTAGAAGCCGGCACCGGTCTTCTGGCCGCGGCGGTCGAGTTCGCACAGCCGCTCGCGGATGGTCGCGCCCTTCGATGTCTCCTTCGACCAGCCGATGTCCAGGCCGGCCAGATCGCCCATCTGGAACGGGCCCATCGGCCAGCCGAACTCGTAGGCCACACGGTCGACATCCCACGGCATCGCGCCTTCGAGGATCAGCGCGTTGGCCTGGGCCTGGCGCTGCGCCAGCATGCGGTTGCCGATGAAGCCGTGGCACACGCCCGACACCACCGCCACCTTGCCGATGGTCTTGCCGACTTCCATCGCGGTGGCCAGCACGTCGGGCGCGGTCTTCGCGCCGCGCACCACTTCCAGCAGCTTCATCACGTTGGCCGGGCTGAAGAAGTGCATGCCGACCACGTCCTGCGGGCGCTTCGTCGCCGAGGCGATCTCGTCGACGTCGAGATAGCTGGTGTTGCTGGCCAGGATGGCGCCGGGCTTGCAGATGCCGTCGAGCTTGGCGAAGATCTCCTTCTTGATCGGCATGTTCTCGAACACCGCCTCGATGACCAGATCGACATCGGCCAGCGACGACAGATCGAGCGACGGCGACAGCGCGGCCATGCGTTTTTCGACGTCGTCCTGCGTCATGCGGCCCTTGGCGGCCGTGTTCTCGTAGTTCTTGCGCACCGTCGCGGTGCCGCGGTCGAGCGCCGCCTGCTGCGTCTCGACGATCGTCACCGCGATGCCCTTGTTCAGGAAATTCATCGCGATGCCGCCGCCCATCGTGCCGGCGCCGATGATGCCGACCTTGGCGATCTTGCGCGTGGCGGTGCCTTCGGGCAGGCCGTCGATCTTCGCCGCCTGGCGCTCGGCGAAGAACATGTAGCGCTGCGCCTGGCTCTGCACGCCACTGACCAGCTTGACGAACTCGTCGCGCTCGAACTTCTTGCCCTCGTCGAAGGGCAGCCGCGCAGCGGCCTCGATGCACTTGATGCTGGCCTCGGGCGCTTCGAAGCCGCGGAAGGCCTTGGCGTTCTTCTGGCGGAACTCGGCGAACAGCTCGGGCGTGGCACCGGCGACCGACAGATCACGCACCTTCTTCAGCGGGCGCTTCTCGGCCAGCACCTTGCGCGCGAACGCGATGCCGGCGGCGCGCAGGTCCTCGCCTTCGCTGACCAGTTCATCGAGCAGGCCCATCGCCAGCGCCGCCTTGCCACCGACCGGCACGCCGGAGGTGACCATCTCCAGCGCCTTGGCCGCACCGACGATGCGCGGCAGCCGCTGCGTGCCACCGGCACCGGCGAGCAGGCCGAGCTTCACCTCGGGCAGGCCGACACGTGCCGACGGCACCGCGACGCGGTAGTGGCACACCAGCGCGACTTCGAAACCGCCGCCGAGCGAGGTGCCGTGGATCGCCGCGACCACCGGCTTCGGCGAGGCTTCCATCGTGTCCAGCAGCGAGTGCAACGAGGCCCCCTTCGGCGGCTTGCCGAATTCGCTGATGTCGGCACCGGCGAAGAAGGTGCGCCCGGCACAGGTCAGCACGATGGCCTTCACCGCATCGTCGCCGATGGCCTTGGCGAATGCGGCTGTCAAGCCGTCGCGCACGATCGCCGACAAGGCGTTCACCGGGGGATGGTTCGACGTGATCACTGCCACGCCGTCGTCGACGCTGAGATCGATCACCTGATTGATTGCGGCCATGAACAAGGGTCTCCGGGAATTGTTTGAAACGCCCTCTCCCGCTTGTGGGAGAGGGCGGGGTGAGGGGGTGTGCGCCACCGCCCCATCCCAAACCTCTCCCACGTGTGGGAGAGGCAGTACAGGATCTTTCAGGCCGCCTTGGCTTCGTAGCCGAGCACCGCCTTGGTCTCGAGGAACTCGCCGAAGGCATGGTCGCCCCACTCGCGGCCGTTGCCCGATTGCTTGAAGCCGCCGAACGGCGCCATCAGGTCGGGCCCGGCGCTGTTGATGTTGACCTGGCCGGCGCGCAAGCGCGACGCCACCTTGCGCGCGTTGTCGAGGTTGCCGCCCGACACGTAGGCCGCCAGGCCATACGGCGTGTCGTTGCCGATGGCCACCGCCTCATCGACCGTGTCGTAGCCGATGATGGTCAGCACCGGGCCGAAGATCTCTTCGCGCGCGATGGTCATGTCGTTCTTCACCGGGCCGAGCACGGTGGGCTTGACGTAATAGCCGGTCTCCAGGCCCGTCCGGCTTGCCGGCCCCGCCGGCCACCACCGTCGCGCCTTCTTCGATGCCCTTGTCGATCAGCGTCTGGATCTTGTCCCACTGCGTGGCCGAGATCACCGGGCCGATGGCCGCGCCGCTGTCGGGTGCGCCCACCGTCGTGGCTTCGGCGACTTCCCTGGCCACCGCCAGCGCTTCCTTCATCTTCGAGTTCGGCACCAGCATGCGCGTCGGCGCATTGCACGACTGGCCCGAGTTCTGCATCACGCCGCGCACGCCGGCGGTGACCGCACGCTTGATGTCGGCGTCTTCGAGAATGATGTTCGGCGACTTGCCGCCCAGTTCCTGGTGCACGCGCTTGACCGTCGGCGCCGCGTTGCGCGCCACCTCGATGCCGGCGCGCGTGGAGCCGGTGAACGACACCATGTCGACCTCCGGGTGGCTGGAGATCGCCGCACCCACCGTCGGGCCGTCGCCGTTGACGAGGTTGAACACGCCCGTCGGCACACCGGCCGCATGCAGGATCTCGGTCCACACCTGCGCCGAGAACGGCGCAATCTCGGACGGCTTCAGCACCATCGTGCAACCCACCGCCAGTGCCGGCACCACCTTGCAGGCGATCTGGTTGATCGGCCAGTTCCACGGCGTGATCAAGCCCGCACACGCCGATCGGCTCCTTCACCAGCATCGTCGTGCCGCGCTGTTCCTGGAAGTGATATTTCTTCAGCACGGCCAGCGCCGATTGCAGGTGGCCGATACCCATCGCCGCCTGCGCCTTCTGCGCCAGCACGGCCGGCGCGCCCATCTCCTCGGTGATCGCCGCGGCCATGTCGGCGTAGCGCTTCTTGTATTCCTCGACGATGCGCTCGAGCAGCGCGACCCGTTCGTCGACGCTGGTCTGCGAGTAGCGTGGCGAAGGCGGCGCGGGCGGCCTTCACCGCCTTGTCCACGTCGGCGGCCGAACCCATCGAGATGCGCCCGGCGGCCTGCTCGGTGGCCGGGTTGATGACGTCGATGCTCTTGGCCGTGGCCGGGTCGACCCAGGCACCGTTGATGTAGAACTTCAGGTAGTCGCGCATGGCGTGTCTCCGGGCAGTTGAATTCGGTCGGCCTCGCTGTGTTTCGCACGGGCCGGGTGAACAGGCATTCTAGGCAGCAGCGCTTTATCCGATAAGCTGAGGCCAATGCGCCCCCGCGATGTCGTCGAACTGTTGCTGCTGAGCGTGCTGTGGGGTGCAGCCTACCTGTTCACCCGTTCGGCGGTGCCCGCCTTCGGCCCGGCGCCGCTGGTGGCGCTGCGCCTGGGCATGGCCGCGCTGGTGCTGCTGCCGATCGTCATCTACCGCGGCAAGTGGCCGCAGCTGCGCGCGCACCCGCGCCAGCTGTTCATGGTGGGCGTGCCGTTCACCGCCCTGCCCTTCATGCTGCTGAGCTGGGGTTCGTTGCACATCACGGCAGGGCTGGTCGCGGTGCTGAACGCGACCGCGCCGATGTTCGCTGCGCTGATCGCGCACTTCCTGCTCAAGGACCGCCTCGGCGGCTGGCGCGCCGCCGGCCTGGTGATCGGCTTCATCGGCGTGGCGATGCTGATGTGGGGCAACGTGTCGTTCAAGTCGGCGGATGGCGTGCTGGCGGTGTGCGCGGTGCTGGTGACCTCGATGTTCTGGAGCATCGGCGCCACCTACACCCGCCGCCGCGTCGGCGGCATCGATGCGCTGGTGACCACCGCCGCCAGCCTGGCCTTCGCCAGCCTGAGCCTGCTGCCACTGGCCTGGGCCACCTGGCCGACGCAGCCGATCGGCGCGCGCGCCTGGGCCGAGATCGTCTTCCTGGGCCTGGCCAGTTCGGCCATCGGCATGCTGATGTACTTCCGGCTGCTGCGCCGCATCGGCCCGGTGAAGGCGATGTCGGTGACCTTCATCAGCCCGCTGGTGGCGCTGGTGTCGGGCGCGCTGTACCTGGGCGAGACGATCACGGCGCAGACGCTGGCCGGCGCCGCGGTGGTGCTGCTGGGCACGGCGCTGAGCCTGGGCTTGATCGGCCGGCCCGAGACCAAGGCGGCGGTGGCGGGCCCGGCGTGAGCGCTGCCGCCGGCGCCGCTCAATGCACCGCCGCCACGATCGGCGCCAGCGCCGCCTGGATGCGCGCGCCCTGCCCGGCGTTGATCATCGAACCCAGCAACTCGCCGAAGCGCGCGTCCTGCACACCGCTGGTGATGTACTGCCAGCGGTAGGCGCGCAGCAAGGTGGCGTGCACCGCGCTGCGCTGGGTCTCGTCGAAAGCACGGCCGGCAACGGCGTTGAAGTAATCGGCATCGGCCTGGGCCTGCATCTGCACGATGCCGTCGACCGCGCCGACCAGCCCGATCAGCTGATCGACAGCCTCGTCGCGCTGCGCGGCGTCGAGCCGGGCGTCTTCGCGCAGCCATTCCATCTCGTCGAGGATGGCGTGCTGCGACTCCTCCTTCCAGTGGAACAGGAACACGTCCTTCCACAGCGGATCGATCTGCGTCTCGGGTTCGATGCTGCTGCGGTAGTGCGCCTGCGAGAACAGCTCGATGTCGCACACCAGCGCCAGCACCGCCCAGGTCGATGCCGCCAGCACCGCCTGTGCCACGTCGTTGGGCTGCGGCAGGAAGCGGTAGCCGGCCGGCATGCCCTGCGCGACCATCACCTCGAGCCGGCGGAACAACGCCTGGTGCTTCAGTTCCTCGTCGGTCAGCCGCACCAGCGCTTCCAGCGCCACCTGGTCGCCGAGCCAGTGGTTGCGGCTGATCTCCAGCACCTTGGCGCCGATGAAACGCTCCACCAGCGCGAACATGTTGGCGTAGGTGCGGCCCTGCAGTTGCGAGAACAGGCGTTTTTCCGGCGCACTGAGGAATGGCAGCTGCTGCGCCTTGGACAGCCCGTCGGGCAGGAACGGCTTGTCGAAGTCGAAGCTGCGGCCGCGGATGACGTCGCGATCGGTGTCCCAGCGAATGCGCTTGGACACCTCCACGCACTTGGCATAGCGGGCCGTTTCGACGGCGTGTTGACTGACGTGTGACATGGTGCGGATCCTTCACGGTGAGAGATGGTTGGCCAGGGCCCCGATCACGCCGGGCGCCTGCGGCACACTGTGCGGTGACGCCGCCTTCGACGTCCTCAAGCCACGATCAAACGTTGTCAAACGACGGTCGAACCCCCACGGACCTGCCGCGCACGATCGACGCCCACGGCACCGGCAACCTGCGCTTCGGTCACTTCGAATTGCGCCCGGCACGGCACGAGTTGCTGGCGCACGGGCAGGCCGTGACGCTGGGCAGCCGCGCCTTCGAGCTGCTGCTGGTGCTGGTGCAGCAGCGCGACCGCGTGGTCGGCAAGCACGAACTGCTCGAGCGCGTGTGGCCGGGCCTGGTGGTGGAGGAGCACAACATCGCCACGCAGATCAGCACCTTGCGCAAGGTGCTGGGTGCCGACGTCATCGCCACCGTGCCCGCGCGGGGCTATCGCTTCACGGCGCTGGTGGACGAGGCGCCGGGCGGCGCCGCCCGAGCCATCGGCGAGGCGCCGGCGCGCCACAACCTGCCGGGCCAGCGCACCCGCTTCATCGGCCGCGACGCCGCGCTGGCCGGGCTGCAGCGCCTGCTGCCGTCGACGCGGCTGCTGACGCTCAGCGGCATCGGCGGTTGTGGCAAGACGCGCCTGGCGTTGCAGTTCGCGCAGGCCCAGCTCGACAATTTCGCCGACGGCGTGTGGTTCGTCGATCTGGCGCCGCTGCTCGATGCCCGCCGCGTGGCGGCGGCGTGTGCGGCCGTGCTGGGATTGCACGACGCCGCCGAGACCTCGCTCGAACACCGGCTGGTGCAACACCTGCGCCCGCGCCGCGCGTTGCTGGTGCTGGACAACTGCGAACACGTGATTGCCGGCGCGGCGGCGCTGGCCGAAGCCGTGCTCGCCGGTGCACCCGACATCACGATCGTGGCGACCAGCCGGGAGCCGCTCGACATCGCCGGCGAGCAGATCTACCCGGTGCGCTCGTTGTCGCTGCCGGCCACCGAGGCCCTCGACGCGGTGCTCGCGGCCGAGTCGGTGCAGGTCTTCGCCGATCGCGCGCGGCGCCTGTGGCCCGAGTTCGCGATCGATGCCAGCAACGCGGCAGCGGTGGCCGAGATCTGCCGCCGCCTGGACGGCATCGCGTTGGCCATCGAGCTGGCGGCGGCGCGCGTGGCAATGCTGTCGCCCCGGCAGATCGCCGCGCGGCTCGACCAGCGTTTCCAGTTGCTCACCGGCGGCAGCCGTTCGCTGCCGCGCCACCAGACGCTGCACGCCGCCATGCGCTGGAGCTACGAGCTGCTGCCGCCGCCCGAGCAGCAGATGCTGCGCGCGGTGTCGGTCTTTGCCGGCGGCTTCACGTTGCAGGCCGCTGCGGCAGTGGCATCGGTCGCGGACGAATACGACGCGCTGGCGCACCTGAGCGCGCTGCACGACAAATCACTGCTCGAGGTGGAGCGCGGCGCAGGCCGCCCAGCCCAGGAAGATGCCGGGCCAGCGCGCTACCGGATGCTCGAGACGGTGCGCCAGTACGCGCAGCGCCAGCTCGATGACTGTGGCGAAGCGCCTGCCGTGCGCACGCGTCATGCCGAGCACTTCCTGGCGCTGGCCGAAAGCGCCGCGCCGCACCTTCACGGCGCCGAGCAACCGCAGTGGATGGCGAGCCTGCGCGAAGAGCAGGAAAACCTGGTCGCCGCGATGAACTGGTGCACCGGCGCCGCTGGCGCTTCGGCGATGCACTGGGGCTTGCGGCTGGCGGCGGCAACCTCGCGCTATTGGCTGTTCAACGACATCGGCCTGGGCTGCCAGCTTGCGGCCGCCGCGCTGCAGCACGACAGCCCGGCTGGCGAAGGCGGCGAAGCCGCCGACAACACAGCGCGCTTCCATACCCTGCACGGCCTGGCCGGCATGAGCATGCACCGCGGCGATGCGCAAGCTTCGCTGCTGCATGGCCGGCGGGCTTTGGACCTGGCAAGGCGCCAGGGCGTGCTCGAGTGGCAGACCAAGGCGCTGACGGCACTGGGCAGCGCGCTGAACACCGAACGTGACGCCGGCGCGGCGCTGCAGCACTACCACGAGGCGCTGCAGCTGGCGCGCAAGTGCGGCAGCACCGAGTACATGGCCACGCTGTCGAA
Source organism: uncultured beta proteobacterium (assembly GCA_963756415.1). Lineage (GTDB taxonomy): Bacteria > Pseudomonadota > Gammaproteobacteria > Burkholderiales > Burkholderiaceae_C > Rubrivivax. Next base: position 971,519 of record CAVWNT010000009.1, on the reverse strand, counting down.
CAACATCGCCGAGATCGAACGTGCGCGCGGTGAACTGGCCAGTGCCGAGCAGCACTACGACCAGGCGCTGGGTCTCGCTCGCGCACACGGCAACCTGCTGCTGGCGGCGATCGTGCTGCACAACCTGGTGCGCCTGCTGCTGGCCGCTGGCCGCAGCGATGACGCGCGTGTTCGTGCCGTCGAAGCGGAGCTGCTGCTGCGCGGGCTGGGTGAACGGGTGCTGAAGTGGGAGCTGCTGAAGGTATCGGCGGGCCTGGCCAGCACCGTCGGTGAACACGCGCTGGCCGCGCGCTGGTGGGGTGCCAGCCAGCCGCGCTTCATCGATGCCGGCTACAGCGATCCGCAGATCGACGTGCTCCAGATGGCGCAGCAGATGGGCCAGGCGCGCGAGGCGCTGAGCGACGTGGCCTTCGATCGGTGCGAGTCTGCCGGCCGCGAGCTCGAGCTGGAAGCCGCGATGCTGGAGCTGAGACAGTGGTTGACGCGACCGCCGGCATGACGCTGACCGATCGCGTGCCGATCAGTCGAAGTTCAACAGCACCTTCATCGCCTGAGAACGATCCGCCGCCAGCGCAAACGCCTTGCCCGCGTCGCGATACGGCAAGGTGGCCGAGATCAGCGGCTTGACGTCGACCAGCCGCTTGTTCAGCAGTTCGACCGCCACCGCAAATTCGGCGTGGAAGCGGAAGGCGCCGCGCACATCGAATTCCTTCGCGACGATGGTGTTCATCGGCAGCGTGATGTCGCCACCCAGGCCGACCAGCATCAGCACACCGCGCGGGCGCAGCACGTCGAAACCGCTGAGCAGCGCACGCGCGTTGCCGCTGGCTTCGAAGTGCACGTCGAAGAAGCCCTTGTCGGCGCTGAAGGCGGCCAGCGCATCGGGCTGCTCGGCGATGTTGATGGCCTGGTCGGCGCCGACCTTCTGCGCCGCGCGCAGCGGTTGCGCGGCCATGTCGGTGACGACGATGTGCGTGGCGCCGGCGCGCCGTGCGGCGATCACCACCAACGCGCCGATCGGCCCGCAGCCGGTGACCAGCACACGCTTGCCCAGCAGCGGCCCGGCGCGGTTGACGGCATGCAGCGCCACCGACAGCGGCTCGGCCATCGCGCCTTCGCCGTCGCTGACGTGGTCGGCCAGCTTGTGCGCCTGGTGCGTGTCGCACACGATGCGCTGGCGAAACGCGCCCTGCACATGCGGCGTGCGCATCGCACTGCCGTAGTAGCGCATGTCCAGGCAGTGGTTGTGCAGGCCCTGCTGGCAATAGCGGCACAGGCCGCACGGCCGGCTCGGGCTGATCGCGATGCGCTCGCCGACCGCGAAGCCGTCGACCGCATCGCCCACCGCCTCGATGCTGCCGGCCACCTCGTGACCCAGCACCATCGGCTCCTTGATGCGCACCGTGCCGAAGCCGCCGTGCTGGAAGTAGTGCAGATCCGAGCCGCAGATGCCACCGGCGCGCACCCGCACCTGCAACTGGTTCGGATCGAGTGGCGGCGTGTCGATCTGCTCGACACGCAGATCGCCGGCAGAGTGGATGACCAGGGCTTCCATGGTGTGCTCGTCCTCGTTCAAAGCTGGGCGGTGACACCGCCATCGACATACAGGATGTGGCCGTTGACGAAGCGCGAAGCATCGCTGGCCAGGAACACGGCGGCGCCGACCAGGTCGTCGACATCGCCCCAGCGTCGCGCCGGCGTGCGCCCGATCAGCCACGCGCTGAACTCGGCGTTGTCGACCAGCGCCTGGTTCAGCTCGGTCTTGAAATAACCCGGGCCGAGGCCGTTGACCTGGATGCCGTGCGGCCCCCAATCGATGGCCATGCCCTTGGTCAGCATCTTCACCGCGCCCTTGCTGGCGGTGTACGGCGCGATGCCGGGGCGGCCGAGTTCACTTTGCACCGAGCAGATGTTGACGATCTTGCCGCGGCCGCGCGGGATCATGCGCCGCGCCACCGCCTGGCCGACGATGAACACGCTGTCGAGGTTGGTGCGCATCAGCTCGTGCCAGTGCGCCGGCTCGAAATCCTGCAGCGGCGCGCGGCGCTGCATGCCGGCGTTGTTGATCAGGATGTCGATCGGGCCGACATCGGCTTCGATGCGTTCCACCGCGCTCGCCACCGCGTCGGCGTCGCCGACATCGAACACCGACACCTGCACCGCCGCGCCTGACTGTCGCAGCTGCGAAGCCGCATCGAGCACCTTCGCCTCGGTGCGACCGTTCAGCACCACCGCGGCACCCGCGCGCGCCAGGCCGTGGGCCAGCGCCAGGCCGATGCCGGCGCTGGAGCCGGTGATGAGCGCGGTGCGGCCACTGAGGTCGAACTGCTTCAACGATTCGAGCACGCTGGTCTCCTTCATGTCACCGATGGGCGTTGTCACCTGCACGATAGCGCCTGGATCGGCCCTCTGCTAAGGTCGCCGCAGGCCGTGTCGGCCCTGCAACATCTGGAGGCACCATGGATTTTTCGATGTCCGAGAAGCAGAGCTACTGGCGTGGCCGTGTGATGGCCTTCATGGACGAGCACATCTATCCGGCCGTGCCCACCTACGACGCCCAGATGACCGGTTTCGGCAGCAACCGCTGGCAGGTGGTGCCGGTGCTCGAGGAGCTGAAGGCCAAGGCCAAGAAGGCCGGGCTGTGGAACCTGTTTCTTCCGCACGATTCGCTGCCCGCCGACAGCCCGTACCAGGGCGCCGGGCTGACGAACCTGGAATATGCGGTGTGTGCCGAGCAGATGGGCCGCGTCGGCTTCGCCTCGGAAGCCTTCAACTGCTCGGCGCCCGACACCGGCAACATGGAGGTGCTGGCGCGCTACAGCAACAGCGAGCAGAAGGCGCAGTGGCTGCAGCCGCTGCTGGCCGGCGAGATCCGCTCGGCGTTCCTGATGACCGAGCCCGAGGTGGCCTCATCCGACGCGACCAACATCCAGACCTCGATCGTGCGCGACGGCGATCACTACGTCGTCAACGGGCGCAAGTGGTGGTCATCGGGCATGGGCGACCCGCGCTGCAAGATCGCCATCCTGATGGGCAAGACCGATGCGGACGCACCTTCTCATTCGCAGCAGTCGCAGATCCTGGTGCCGCTGGACAGCAAGGGCATCGAGATCGTGCGCATGCTGCCGGTGTTCGGCTTCGACGACGCGCCGCACGGGCATGCCGAGGTGGTGCTGAAGGATGTGCGCGTGCCGGCAGCCAACCTGCTGCTGGGTGAAGGGCGCGGCTTCGAGATCGCGCAGGGCCGCCTCGGCCCCGGGCGCATCCACCACTGCATGCGCAGCATCGGCACCGCCGAGGTGGCGCTGGAGAAGATGGTGCAGCGCCTGCAGTCGCGCGTCGCCTTCGGCAAGCGCATCTCGGAACAATCGATCTGGGAGCAGCGCATCGCCGAAGCGCGCATCGACATCGAGATGACGCGGCTGCTGTGCCTGAAGGCCGCCGACATGATGGACAAGGCCGGCAACAAGGTGGCGCGCCAGGAGATCGCGATGATCAAGGTGGCCGCCCCGCGCATGGCGCTGCGCATCATCGACGATGCCATCCAGGCCTTCGGCGGCGCCGGCGTCACCACCGACCCGGGCCTGGCCAAGGACTACGCGCACCAGCGCACCTTGCGGCTGGCCGACGGGCCCGACGAGGTGCACAACCGCACCATCGCACGCATGGAGTTCGGCCGCAGCAAGGCGCGCACGCACTGAGCGCTGCGCTGCCGCGCCCTGCGCGGCAGCGGCCTTCGCGGCGCGCCGGTGCGTCAGGTGCCGATCACGCCGCAGGCCTGGCGCGCGCCGCCGCCGCCGAGCGGTTGCGGGTGGTCGGCGTGGTTGTCGCCGCCGACATGCACCATCAGCGCGACGTTGTTCACGTCGGCCATCTTCAGCCGCGGCGCCAGCACCGGGTTGTCGGCCTTGCCGTCGGGCCCGACGTACAAAGCCGGCAGGTCGCCGAGGTGGCCGTCGCCCCACGGCTCGCCATGTTTCTTGGTGCCCTGCGGATCGAGGTGGCCGCCGGCGCCCAGCGCCGCCACCGGGGCGCCGTCGCGCTGACCGCTGGCGCACGATGGCTTCTCGTGCACGTGAAAGCCATGCAGGCCGGGCGGCAGGCCGCTCAGCGACGGATAGAAGACGAGCCCATAAGAGGTCTGCACGATGCGCACGGTGCCGATCGTCGCACCCGGCCCGGTCGGTTCGGCCAGTTTCATCGTGACGCTGGTCTCCTGCGCGTGCGCCAGGCTGCTGATGGCAAGGATGGCGGCTGCGGCTACACGTTTCATCTCGATCTCCCAAAGCGTTGATGATGCACCGACGGACGTGGCGCGTCCGGCGCGACTGATGTCGGCAATCGGGGTGCCGCGATCACCGTCACCGCCTCAGCCACCCTGCGCGGGCATGCGCAGGGTCGGGGGTGGCGGCAGCGGTTCGCCCGGGAACAGCACGATCACGCGGTAGTCGCCATCGCGGCGCCAGGCGTGCTCCCGCAGCAGCCAGGTGGTGACGAATTCGGCCACCGTCTCGCGACCCGCCTCGCGCGCCAGCGCCAGGTAGCGCGGCGATGCCGCACGTGTGTTCATCTCGCTGCTCAGCGACCGTTCCAGCTGCGCCAGGTTGTCCATCTTGTTGAAGCGCGCCCAGCCGCTGGCGGTGTACTTCTGCACTGCCGCGGTATCGAAGGCGGCCGGCAAGGTCGGCGCCACCGCACCGGCGCGCACGATGCAGGTCTTGCCGACGATCGTCAATGGCCATTCGCTGGCCATCTCGATGTGATAGCGATAGACCACCGGCGCCTGGATCTGCGAGATGGTGGTGCCCAGATCGATGCCCTGGAAATCCTTGCTGTCGATGCGCGTGAAGCGTTCGACGACGCTCACCGTGGCCACTTCGAGCCGACCGCCGGCGGTGCGCATGACCAGCGGCGTGCCCACCGAATCGACACCCGTCTGCGCTTCGTGCGACACGATCGGCACCCGTTGCAGCAGCCAGCCGCCACCGAACACCAGCGCCGCGATCAGCGCGGCCATCGACGCCGCAACGATCAGCACCGCGATGGTGATGGCACGTCCGATCCCGCTGGCGCGGCGCGGCGCGGCCTCGGTCATCGCAGGCCCAGCCGCTGTTCCAGTTGCATCTTCACCGCCGGCCAGTCGTCGTCGATGAGGCTGTAGCGCACCGAGTTGCGCTTGCGCCCGTCGGGCATGATGCGTTCGTGGCGAATGACGCCTTCCTCACGCGCGCCCAGGCGCAGGATCGCAGCGCGTGAAGGCGCGTTGTTCTCGTCGGTGGTGAGCTGCACGCGCACGCAGCGCAGCGTGTCGAACGCCGCGCACAGCATCAGCCACTTGCATTCGCTGTTGGCGAAGCCGCGCTGCATCGACGCCGCCAGCCAGGTACTGCCGATCTCGAGCCGGCGATGGCGCAGGTCGATCTTCCAGAAGCGCGTCGAGCCGATGACGCGGCCCGAGTCACGCAGCGTGATCGCATACGGCACCGCCGTGCCCTCGGCATGCAGGCGCAGCGCCTCGTCGAGGTAGTTGGCGACGGTGTGCGCCGAGGGCACCACCGTCGTCGGCAGCTGCCACAGCTGGCCGTCGTCGGCCGCGCGCACCAGCGCATCGGCATCGTCGCGCTGCAGCAGCCGCAGGCGGATGCGCGGGCCCTGCAGCTCGGCCAGCGCCGGCGGCAGCACCGGCGGCCACGGCGCGATGTCGGGCGGCCCCTTCAGCTCGACGACATTGCCCTCGGGGTCGTCGATGTAGATCGAAGGGCCCTCGCCTTCGGCGCCGTTGCGCCGGGCGACATCGCCCGGCGTGATGCCGTGCGCCTGCAGGTGGCTGGCGATCGCCTCGCCATCGAAGGGATCGACGCGCACGCAGAAGTGATCGAGGTTGCGTCCCTGCCGGCCCGGCGCGGCACCGCCGGCGCTGCCGAGCGTGCCCGACACCGGCACCAGGTCGATCAGCGAGCGCCCGGCACGCAGTTGCACCAGGCCGATGCGGTCGTCGCGGCGCTCGACGCTGCAGCCCAGCACCTCGCAGTAAAAGCGCAGCATCGTCGGCAGGTCGACGATGCGCAGCACCAGATGATCGAGATCGCGGATGGAGATCATGCTGTGTTCGTGAAGGTTCAAGGTGCCTGCAGCAAGGCCAGCAATTGCGCTGCGTCGATCGGCGCGCCGGCATCCTCGCCGCTGAGGATGCCCTCGGCCAGGTCGCGCTTGCTGCGGTGCAGGCGCACGATCTTCTCCTCGATCGAGCCTTGTGTGACGAGCCGGTACACCGTCACCGGCCGCTGCTGGCCGATGCGGTGCGCGCGGGCGCTGGCCTGCTCTTCGCTGGCCGGGTTCCACCACGGGTCGGTGATGATCACGTAGTCGGCCATGGTCAGGTTCAGGCCGAAGCCGCCGGCCTTCAGGCTGATCAGGAACAGGTCGCCCTCGCCGGCCTGGAACGCAGCGATGCGCTTGTTGCGCTCGGCCGCCGGCGTGCTGCCGTCGAGGTACTGGTAGTGCAGACCGGCGGCGTCGAGGCGCTCGCGCAGCAGCGCCAGGAAGTCGGTGAACTGGCTGAACACCAGCGCCTTGTGGCGCCCGGCCACCAGCTCCGTCGCCAGCTGCTCGAACTCCTGCACCTTGGCGCCGACCAGGCCGAGTTCGGGGGCCACCAGGCGCGGGTCGCAGGCGGCGCGGCGCAGCCGGGTCAGCGCGGCCAGCATCTGGAAGCGCCCCTGCCCGCCGGCCACGCCGGTGGCCAGTGCGCCGCCGACCGACTGCTCGGCCTGTTGGCGCAGCGCTTCGAGCAACGCGCGTTCGCGCGCACCCGGGACCACCTCGTGCACGATCTCGGTGCGCGGCGGCAGGTCGGTCAGCACCTCGGCCTTGGTGCGGCGCAGCAGGAACGGCGACAGCAGCCGGCGCAGCCGTCGCGACACCTGCGCCTTGATGTGCGGGTCGTCCTGCCGTTCGATCGGGTTGGCGAACTGGCGCGCGAACTGATCGGCACTGCCCAGCAGGCCGGGGTTGCAGAAGGCCATGATCGACCACAGTTCGCCGAGCCGGTTCTCGATCGGCGTGCCGGTCAAGGCCAGCCGGAAGTCGCTGTGCAGCGCCAGCGCCGCCCGCGCCCGACGCGTGGCGGCGTTCTTGATCGCCTGCGCCTCGTCGAGCACCACGCTGTGCCACGGCGCCGCGGTGAGGATCTCGGCATCGATCTGCAGCAGCGCGTACGAGCACACCAGCAGATGGCCGGCGCCCAGCGCGCGCACCTGCCGCCGCCGGGCCGCCTGCCGCGGGCTGGGCGGCGATGGCGGGCCGCCCGCCGCACCGTCATCGATCGGCTCGGCTTCACCGTCGATCTCGTCGCTGGCCAGACCGTCGCCGTAGAGCTCGACCGTCAGCCCCGGCGCAAACCGTGCCGCCTCGAGCAGCCAGTTGCCACACACCGAGGTCGGCGCGACCACCAGCGCCGGCCCGCCGGCGGCACGCTGCAGCAGCATGGCCAGCGTCTGCACGGTCTTGCCCAGGCCCATGTCGTCGGCGAGCACGGCGCCGAAGCCGCTGTCGCTGAGCCGCATCAACCAGCGATAGCCGTCGAGCTGGTAGTCGCGCAGCTCGGCCGCCAGGCCGGCCGGCAGCGTCGAAGACCTTGTCCTGCGCCTGCGCCCAGGCCTGGCTGCGCCGTTGCCACGCGGCATCGCCTTCGAGCTGCAGGCCGTGGCCGCTGGCCTGCCAGGCCAGTGCGGCCACGCCCGACAGCCGCTGGCCGCCCTTGTGCGATTGCGCCAGCGCATCCAGATCCTTCAGCTGCTGTCGCAGTGCGTCGCTCAGCGACAGGAAGTCGCCGTCGCCGAGCGCCACATAGCGGCTGCGGCTGGCCTGCGCCAGGTCCAGCAGCTGGCGCAGGCGCAACACCTCGCCATCATCGAGCGCCAGCTCGCCATCGAGTTCCAGCCACTGGCCCTTCGAACTGGCACGCAGGCGCACGGCGTGATCGGGCACCGGCCGCACGCGCAGCGGCTTGCCCTTCGGCCATTCGCTGACGATGTGCGCGCTCAGGCCGGCCAGCACCTCGACCACCGCCAGCGCCGCATCGGGCTCGTCGAGCAGCCAGTCATGGCTTTCGTCGTCGAGGAATTCGGCGGCATCGAGCAGGCTCTGGCGGGCGCGTTGTTCGGCGGCGCGATCACGGCGCGTCGACAGCGTCACACCCTGGTGCACGGTGGTGACACGCTCGCGCCCCTGGCCGGGCGGCAGCCGCGGCCCGAAATCGCCGAACGGCGCCGCACGCAAGCTCAGGCCCAGGCCGCTGCCGTGCGGGGTCAGCTCGGCATGCAGCAGGCTGCTGGCCGGCACCTCATGGCCGGCGTCGGCGTCGCTGGCCACCTGGAAGTGCCCCGCCAGCACCCGCATCGCCGCATCCAGTTCGGCACGCGCGGAAACCGGCACCTGCCAGCCCTGCGACACCAGTTCGGCCACGCGCAGCTGTGCAGCGGTCAGCCTGACCAGGCGGGCGCGGCCGTCACCGTCGGGCAGCAGCATGATGTGGCGCAGCCGCGCGCGCTGCGCCAGCCAGCGCTGCGGCATGAAGACGTTGACCTCGTCGTCGTCCTTGTCGGGGCGCACCGGATCGAGCAGGCGAAAGCTGATGTGCTCGCCGCGCGTCATGATCTCCAGCGCCGGCAGCGCCTCGTGCACCTCGACGAAACGTGCCGGATCGCTGTGCCAGGCGACATGCGGGTGACGCACCAGCGCCGGCGCGGCGGTGGCGATGTCCAGCACCGGCCGGTTGCCGTAATCCTCGCGCTGCACCGCGCGCAGCAGTGCTGCATCGTGCACCGCCAGGTCCTTGCGCTTGACCAAGGTGGCCAGCGACACGGGTTTGGCCTTGCCCAGGCCGCGCGTGCCGGCCTTCTGCTCCTGGGGCTCGATGCTCTGGATGCGGCCGTCGTCGCCGGTGCGCACGACCCAGATCAGGCGGCCGGCCGCGGCCGCATCGCGCGCCGGCTCGGCGCCGATGTCACCGCCCAGCGCCAGGATCGAGGCCAGCGCGTCGCGCCAGCGGTCCTGCGCAGCGCCGACAAAAAACGGCGCCTGGGCATCGGCTGCGGCGCCCGTCTCGTCGAGCAGCGAGGCTGCGGCGCGCCGTGCCTGGCGGCCCAGCCAGAACAGCCGCGCGTCATCGAAGCTGCCGGCCAACGCACCGGCGTGGGCGCGAAGCCGCGCCGGCGCGGTCACCGGCAGACGCAGCCAGGCGGCCAGCAGCAGATGGTGCAGCGCATGCAACGACGTCATCGGCAGCTGCTGACGCGGCGTCATGCAGAACAGCGCCGGCTCCTTCGGCGCATCGCCCAGCCGCTGATCGATGGCGGCCAGCCACACGCCCCAGAAGCTGTGCGTGTCGACACCGCGCTTGCTGGCGCCGGGGCCGGCCTCGGCGGCGACGAACTTGCGCGCACGCATCCAGCCGGCGGGCACCGGTTGCGCGAGCAGCGCCATCACGTACAGCCAGGCCACCGCCGGCGAGGCCAGGTTCTTGCGCCGGCCGAGCGCGGCGCCGGCCGGTTTGACAGCCGCCTCGAACGCCGCCGCGCCGCTTTCCCAATGCCCTTCGGCGATCGACACCAGCGCTGTCAGCAGCTCGGCCACCGGGCCGCCGACACCGTCGCACAGCGCACGGGCGCCGGCCGTGTCGCCGCGCCACAGCAGCGTCTCGGCCAGACGCAGGCGCAAGTGCGCCGGCACCCGCGCGGCCGCCACCGCACACTGCGCCAGGGCCCAGTCCTCGAGCGGCCGTACCGGGCTCTCGGCGTGGCCGCTGAGCTGTGTCAGCAGGCTTTCGCACAGCGCGGTCTGCAAGGCCGGTTCGAGGCGGCTGAACAGCGCGGCGTCGAACGGCGCCAGCACCGCGCGCTGCAGCGACGCGCTCCACAGGTGCGTGAAGGTGTAGGCGCGCTGACCCAGGCGCTCCAGCGGCGCCAGCGCGCCGCCGCCATAGATCACCAGGCGCATCGCGGCGGCAAGCTGTTCCTCTTCCTGGAATCCGAGCGAGCTGACGCGCTCGAAATCGGTCAGCCGGCACCAGGCCTCGAACCAGCGGCGCGCCTGCGCAGCGTCGCGCATCATCGCCATGAAACGTGCCGCGGCATGCGGCGCGCTGGCGCGCAGACGGCCCTGCGCATCGCGGCTGGCGTGCCCGGCGGCGATCAGCCGCTCGACGACCCGGCGCGTTTCCATCGGGTTGAAGGCCGTGCCGCGCTCGCTGCGCAAGCCGGCAGCGCCCATCATGTCGGCCACCCGCGTGATGCCCGAAGGCGCCTGCAGCGCGCACAGCGTGTCGTGCACCCGCGCATCGTCGACGCCCATGTTGCGGTCGAGCAAGGTGATGTCGGTGCTGGCCTGGGCCAGGTCGGCGGGATGTGCGGCAGCAGGGGTCAAGGCGGAACTCGTCGCGAGCGGAAGCCGGCAAGCGTAGCGGAAGCGCCGGGCCGCGCCGCGGCTGTAGTCTTGCCGCATGGTCGACGCAGGCAACGAACATCCGCACGCGGGCGCACCCGGGTTCACGGGTACCGAACTGGACATCGTCATCGAGGTGCCGCGCGGCAGCTTCCTGAAGCGCGGGTCCAGCGGCCGCATCGATTTTGTCTCGCCCTGGCCGTGCCCGTTCAACTACGGCGCGGTGCCCACGCACCTGGGCATGGAAGGCGATCTGCTCGACGCCCTCGTGCTCGGGCCGCGCCTGCGCTACGGCGCCCGGCTGCGATCGACCGCCTGGGGCGCGGTGACGCTGACCGACCGCGGCATGGCCGACGACAAGCTGGTGTGCGCCGATCACCGCCCCAGTGCTGCCGAGATCGACGAGGTGCTGCGCTTCTTCCATCTCTATGCGCGCTGCAAGGGCTGGTTGAACCGGTGGCGGCGCAGGCCCGGACGCAATGCCTGCGAAGGATGGTGTTCGACCGCCGATGCGCTGCGCCGCGCGCGGCCCCTGGACGCCGACTGGAAGGGACCGAAGGTGCCGTTCTAGTTTGCGTCACGTTGGCGATAACGATCGCCGCGTTGCTCTGGTATGTTGGCCTCCTTCTTCCGAACACTCACCCCAGGAGACCTTCATGAACCTGTTCGACCTGAGCGGCAAGGTGGCCGTCATCACCGGATCGTCGCGTGGCATCGGCAAGGCCATCGCCGAACGCTTTGCCGAACACGGCGCCAAGGTGGTGATCTCCTCGCGCAAGGCGCCGGCCTGCGAGGCGGTGGCCAAGGCCATCAACGACAAACACGGCCAGGGCACGGCGATCGCGGTGCCGGCGAACATCTCGTCGAAGGACGAGCTGAAGAACCTGGTCGACCAGGCCACGTCGAAACTCGGGCCGGTGGAGGTGCTGGTGTGCAACGCCGCATCGAACCCGTACTACGGGCCGCAGGCGGGCATCGCCGACGAACAGTTCCGCAAGATCCTCGACAACAACATCGTCGCCAACCACTGGCTGATCGGCTTCGTCGCGCCGGGCATGATCGAACGCAAGGCCGGCTCGATCATCATCGTCTCGTCGATCGGCGGGCTGCGCGGCTCGCCGATCATCGGCGCCTACTGCATCAGCAAGGCCGCCGACCTGCAGCTGGCGCGCAACCTGGCGGTGGAGTACGGGCAGCACAACGTGCGCGTCAACTGCATCGCGCCGGGGCTGATCCGCACCGACTTCGCGCGGGCGCTGTGGGAGGACGAAGCCGCCTTGCAGCAGCGCAACGCGACCACGCCGCTGCGACGCATCGGCGAGCCCGACGAGATCGCCGGCGCGGCCGTGTTCCTGGCTTCGGCGGCCGGCTCCTTCGTCACCGGCCAGGCCATCGTCGTCGATGGCGGCGTGACGATCTGACCCGAAGGGCCGGCGTCAGGCCGCCTCGGGCACCAGGAAGTCGCGGCTGATGCCGGCACCGAGCGTGCCGATGCGGGCCAGGAACTGCGTCAGGTAGGCGTGGATGCCGGTGGCGAGGATCTCGTCGATGCGCCCGTACAGCAAGTCGGCCTGCAAGCGCCCGGCGCTGCGCAGCGTCTCGTGGCTGTGCTGGTTGGCCACCTGCTTCAGGTTGCTGACCAGTTCGTTCATGCATGCGGCCAAAGAGCGCGGCATGTCGGGGCGCAGGATCATCAGCTCGGCCACGCGCGCCGGGTGGATGACGTTGCGATAGACCTTGCGGTAGATCTCGAAGCCGGAGACCGAGCGCAGGATCGCGCTCCAGTGATAGAAATCGACCTCGAGGTCTTCGCTGTTGGCGCTGAAGAAGTCACCGCCCAGCGCGGTGAACTTGACATCGAGCAGCCGCGCCGTGTTGTCGCCCCGCTCGAGGAAGGTGCCGATGCGGATGAAGTGCAAGGCATCGTCGTGCAGCATGGTGCCGAGCGTGACCCCGCGCGACTGGTGCGAGCGGTACTTGACCCATTCGAAGATGGCGCCCGGGTCACGCGTGAAGCCGCCCGCGCGCAACATGCGGCTGAATTCGAGCCAGGTCTGGTTGACGGTCTCCCACACCTCGGTGGTCAACGTGCCGCGCACCGCGCGCGCGTTCTCGCGTGCGGCGCGCAGGCAAGCGACGATGCTCGATGCATTGCTCTCGTCGCTGACCATGAAGTTCATGACCTCGCTGGCGGTGATCTCGCCGTAGCGTTCGCGGTATGCCGGCGTCAGCTCCGAGATGCTGAGCAAGCCGCTCCAGCCCTGCTCGGTGGTGTCGGCCGATTGCGGCAGCAACGAGGTTTCGTAGTTGACGTCGAGCAAACGCGCGGTGTTCTCGGCACGCTCCATGTAGCGTGCCATCCAGAACAGGTGATCGGCGGTCCTAGACAGCATTTGCGATCTCCATCTTGCCGAGAACACCGCCTCGCGCTGACGCGCGCAGCCGTGTGTTGCCTTCGGCGCAACGCGGCGGGGCCGCGTTGTCGGCACGCTCCATGTAGCGTGCCATCCAGAACAGGTGGTCGGCAGTTCTCGAAAGCATGTTCAGTCCTCCAGCACCCAGGTGTCCTTGGTGCCCCCGCCCTGCGATGAATTGACCACCAGCGAGCCGTCCTTCAATGCCACGCGCGTGAGGCCGCCGGGCACCATCTGCACCTCGGTGCCCGACAGCACGAACGGGCGCAGGTCGATGTGGCGCGGGGCGATGCCCGATTCGACGAAGGTCGGGCAGGTGGACAGGCTCAAGGTCGGCTGCGCGATGTAGTTGGCCGGGTTGGCCTTCAGGTGGACCCGGAATTCCTCGATCTCGGCCTTGCTCGATGCCGGACCGACGAGCATGCCGTAGCCGCCGGCGCCGTGCACCTCCTTGACGACCAGCTCGTGCAAGCGCGACAGCACATAGGCCAGATCGTCCGGCTTGCGGCACAGGTAGGTCGGCACGTTGTTCAGGATCGGCTTCTCGCCGAGATAGAACTCGATCATCTGCGGCACGTACGGGTAGATCGATTTGTCGTCGGCGACGCCGGTGCCGATGGCATTGGCCAGCGTGACGGCGCCGGCCCGATAGACATCGAGCATGCCGGCGCAGCCCAGGGTCGAATCCTTGCGGAACACCTTCGGGTCGAGGAAATCGTCATCGACGCGGCGGTAGATGACATCGACGCGGCGCGGGCCTTGCGTGGTGCGCATGAAGACATGGTCGTTGCGCACGAACAGGTCCTGGCCCTCGACCAGTTCGATGCCCATCTGCTGGGCCAGGAAGGCATGCTCGAAGTAGGCGCTGTTGTACATGCCCGGCGTCAGCACCACCACGTTGGGGTTGACCACGCTGGTCGGCGCCACCGCGCGCAGCGTTTCCAGCAACAGATCGGGGTAGTGCGCCACCGGCGCGACGCGGTGCGCGCTGAACAGACCCGGAAACAGCCGCATCATCATCTTGCGGTCTTCGAGCATGTAGCTCACGCCGCTGGGCACGCGCAGGTTGTCCTCGAGCACGTAGTAGCTGCCGCTGCCGTCGGCGTTGGCGGCGCGCACGATGTCGACGCCGGCGATGTGCGAGTACACGCCGCCGGGCACGTTGACGCCCTGCATCTCGGGCCGGTACTGCGCGTTGTTCAGCACCTGTTCGGCAGGCACGATGCCGGCTTTCAGGATTTCCTGGTCGTGATAGACGTCGTGCAGGAAACGGTTCAGCGCCGTCACGCGCTGGCGCAGGCCCTGCTCCATCTCGCGCCATTCGTGGTTCGGAATCACGCGCGGAATCAGATCGAACGGAATCAGCCGCTCGGTGCCGGAGCCGTCCTCGTCCTTGGCACCGTACACCGCGAAGGTGATGCCGACGCGGCGGAAGATCATCTCCGCCTCGTCGCGACGATCGCGCATCAACTCGTGGGGCTGGGCCTTCAGCCAGGTGTCGTAAAGCCGGTAGTGCTCTCGCACCAAACCTTCGACCGGGTTCATCTCATCGAAGCGGGTGTGCATGCAATGCGGCTTTCGTTTTTGCTGGCCCCGCGGGCAGCCGATGGGGTGCGCACGACTGTAGCAACATTCAGGCCCGCCGCGGCCTGCGGCGCTAGCATCGGCACCCCCGCATTCCCCTGCCCGCGCTGCGGCGCATCGCCATGACCCACATCCTGCACCGCAACCCGCGCCTGCCCCTGCCCACCGCTGTCGCCGGCAGCGGCGTCTTCTTGCTCGACAGCGACGGCAAGCGCTATCTCGATGCCAGCGGCGGCGCGGCCGTGTCCTGCCTCGGCCACGGACATCCCGACGTGCTGGCCGCGATGCATGCGCAGATCGACAAGCTGGCCTACGCCCACACCGGCTTCTTCACCACCGAGGTGGCCGAGCAGCTGGCCGACACACTGGTCGCCGCCGCGCCCTCGGGCATCAGCCATGCGTACTTCCTCAGCGGCGGTTCCGAGGCCATCGAGACGGCGCTGAAGATGGCGCGCCAGTACTTCGTCGAGATCGGCCAGCCCGAGCGACGGCACTTCATCGCCCGCCGCCAGGGCTACCACGGCAACACGCTGGGCGCGCTGGCGGTCGGCGGCAACGCCTGGCGGCGCGCACCGTTCGCGCCACTGCTGATCGACGTCACGCACGTCGCGCCGTGCTACGAATACCGTGACCGGCGCGACGACGAAAGTGCCGAGCAATACGGCCAGCGGCTGGTGCACGAGCTGGCGCAGGCCATCGAGCGGCTCGGCGCGCACACCGTCATCGCCTTTGTCGCCGAGACCGTCGGCGGCGCCACCAGCGGTGCGTTGCTGCCGGTGCCGGGCTACCTGCGCGGGGTGCACGAGCTGTGCAGCCGCCACGGCATCCTGCTGATCCTCGACGAGGTGATGTGCGGCATGGGCCGCACCGGCACGCTGCACGCCTGCGAGGCCGAAGGCGTGGCGCCCGACCTGCTGGTCATCGCCAAGGGCCTGGGCGGCGGCTATCAGCCGATCGGCGCGGTGCTGGCGCAGGCGAAGATAGTCGACGCCTTTGCGCAGGGCAGCGGCTCGTTCCAGCACGGCCACACCTATCTCGGCCACGCGGTGGCCTGCGCCGCGGCACTGGCGGTGCAGCAGGTGATCGTGCGCGACAGCCTGCTGCAGGCGGTGCAGCGCCAGGGTGCCGGCCTGCAGCAACGGCTGCGCGCGGCGTTCGGTGAGCATCCGCATATCGGCGACATCCGCGGCCGGGGCCTGTTCCAGGCCATCGAGCTGGTCGCCGACAGGGCGCACAAGACGCCCTTCGATCCTGCCCGGCGGCTGCACCTGCGCATCAAGGCCGAGGCCATGGCGCGGGGCCTGATGGTCTATCCGATGGGCGGCACCGTGGACGGCCAGCGCGGTGACCATGTGCTGCTGGCGCCGCCGTTCATCATCGATGACGCGCAGCTCGACGACCTCGTCGGGCGGCTGCGCGAGGCCGTCGATGCGGCCATCGCCGGGGCGACGGCCTGAGTCGCTGCGCGCTCATCCGAGCAAACCACCAGAGGCGCCAGCAAGGCCTGGCGTCACAATGACACGTTCCCTTTCACTTTCCAAGCAGGAGTCAGGATGATGAAAAGCCTTGTTCGAAAGCCCGTGCGTCTGGCACTCGCCGCCACGGCGCTGGCACTGTCGCTGCCGCACGGCAGCGCCCTGGCGCAACAGAAGTTCATCACCATCGGCACCGGTGGTGTCACCGGCGTGTACTACGCCGCCGGCGGCGCCATCTGCCGACTGATGAACAAGGATCGCGCCAAGCACGGCATCCGCTGCTCGGTCGAATCGACCGGCGGCTCGGTGTTCAACATCAACACCATCCGCGCCGGCGAGCTCGATTTCGGCGTCGCCCAGTCCGACTGGCAGTACCACGCCTACAACGGCACCAAGGTGTTCGAAAAGGACGGCGCGTTCAAGGATCTGCGCGCGGTGTTCTCGATCCACGCCGAACCCTTCACCGTGGTGGCGCGCAAGGAAGCCAACATCAAGCAGTTCACCGACTTCAAGGGCAAGCGCTTCAACGTCGGCAACCCCGGCTCGGGCACGCGCGCGTCGCTCGACGAGCTGCTCGCGGCCATGAACTGGACCTTGGCCGATTTCGGCCTGGCCTCGGAACTGAAGGCCGACGAACAGGGTGCGGCACTGTGCGACAACAAGATCGACGGCTTCTTCTACGCCGTCGGCCACCCGTCGGCGGCGATCCAGGATCCGATCACCACCTGCGGTGCCAAGCTGGTGCCGCTGACCGGCCCGGCGGTGGACGGCCTGGTGAAGAAGTACCCGTTCTACGCCAACGTCAGCATTCCCGGCGGCATGTATGCCGGCAACCCCGACCCGACGGCCACCTACGGCGTGCTGGCCAGCTTCGTGACCTCGAGCAAGGTCTCGGACGTGGCCGTGTACGAACTGGTCAAGGCGGTGTTCGACAACTTCGAGGATTTCAAGAAGCTGCATCCGGCCTTCGTCAACCTCGACCCGAAGCAGATGATCAAGGACGGCCTGTCGGCGCCGCTGCATCCGGGCGCAGTGAAGTACTACAAGGAAAAAGGCTGGATGTGATCGAGCATCTGAGCTGACGAGAGCGGGGCCGACGCGGATGTCGGCCCCCGCCTGAAATTCACACGGCGGTCAAGCAACAAACAGCAGGGGCACGCGATGGCCGACGCATTCGACAAAGAGCCCGGGGTGGCCAAGGTGGTCGATGTCAACCAGATGATGGCCGACACCGACACCGGGGGCCGCAACCCCGGCCCGCCGGTGAAGCGGCTGATCCTCGGTGTGGCCCTGGCGTGGTCGATGTTCCAGCTGTGGATCGCCTCGCCCCTGCCCTTCACTTTCGGCGTGCTGGTGCTCAACGACACGCAGTCGCGCGCCATCCACCTGGCCTTCGCGATCTTCCTGGCCTACCTGGTGTTCCCTGCGTTTGCGCGTTCGCCGCGCGACCGCGTGCCGCTCACCGATTGGGTACTGGCCTTGGTCGGCGCCTTCTGCGCCTCGTACCTGTTCGTGTTCTACCGCGAGCTGGCGCTGCGCCCCGGCCAGCCGACCACGCAGGACCTGGTGGTCTCGGTGATCGGTCTGCTGACCTTGCTCGAGGCCACGCGGCGCGCGCTCGGGTTGCCGCTGGTGATCGTCGCGCTGGTGTTCCTGGGCTACACCTTCGCCGGCCCGTACATGCCGGAGATGATCGCCCACAAGGGCGCCTCGCTGTCGCGCGCCATGTCGCACATGTGGCTGACCACCGAAGGCGTGTTCGGTGTCGCGCTGGGGGTCTCGTCGGGCTTCATCTTCCTGTTCGTGCTGTTCGGATCGCTGCTCGACAAGGCGGGCGCGGGCAACTACTTCATCAAGTCGGCGTTCGCCCTGCTCGGCCACATGCGCGGCGGGCCGGCGAAGGCGGCCGTGGTGGCGTCGGCCGCCACCGGGCTGATCTCGGGTTCGTCGATCGCCAACGTGGTCACCACCGGCACCTTCACGATCCCGCTGATGAAACGCGTGGGCTATCGCGGCGACCAGGCCGGCGCGGTGGAAGTGTCGAGTTCGGTGAATGGCCAGATCATGCCGCCGGTGATGGGCGCGGCGGCCTTCCTGATGGTCGAGTACGTCGGCATCCCGTACACCGAAATCATCAAGCACGCCTTCCTGCCGGCGATCATCTCGTACATCGCGCTGCTGTACATCGTGCACCTGGAAGCGCTGAAGGCCGACATCCAGGGCCTGCCGCGCCGCGGCAACGCCGGCCCGATGCAGCGCATCGTGTCCTTCGCCGCCACCGTGGCCGGCTTCGTGGTGCTCGCCGGCGTGGTCTATTACGGCGTCGGCTGGCTGAAGGCGCTGTTGCCCGAAGCTGCCATCTACGTCATCGGTGTGTTCGTGCTGGCGGCTTATCTCGGCTTGCTGAAGATCGGTGCCCGACAGCCCGAGCTGGAACTCGACGACCCCGACGCGCCGGTGTTCGAGTTGCCCGAGACCGGGCCGACGCTGAAGTCCGGGCTGCACTACCTGCTGGCGGTGGTGGTGCTGATCTGGTGCCTGATGGTCGAGCAGCTGTCGCCGGCGCTGTCGGCCTTCTGGGCCACCGTGTTCCTGATCTTCATGATGCTCACGCAGCGCCCGCTGCTGGCGATGATGCGTGGGCGCGGTGAACTGTTCGCGGCCGCGCGCCTGGGCTTCGCCGACCTGATCAACGGCCTGGAGATCGGCGCGCGCAACATGATCGGCATCGGTGTGGCCACCGCCGCCGCCGGCATCATCGTCGGCACCGTGTCGCTCACCGGCGTCGGCCTGGTGATGACCGAGATCGTCGAGCTGCTGTCGGGCGGCAACCTGATCATCATGCTGCTGCTGGTGGCCTTCATCAGCCTGATCCTCGGCATGGGCCTGCCGACCACCGCCAACTACATCGTCGTCTCGACCTTGATGGCGCCGGTGGTGGTGGAGATCGGCGCGCAGAACGGCCTGCTGGTGCCGCTGATCGCGGTGCACCTGTTCGTCTTCTACTTCGGGCTGATGGCCGACGTCACGCCGCCGGTCGGGCTGGCCTCGTTCGCGGCCGCGGCCATCGCCCGCGCCGACCCGATCAAGACCGGCATCACCGCCTTCTTCTACAGCATGCGCACGGCGATCCTGCCGTTCCTGTTCATCTTCAACACGCAGTTGCTGATGATCGGCATCGACAGCACCTGGCACCTGGTGTTGACGGTGCTCAGCGCGGTGCTCGCGATGCTGGTCTTCGCGGCGGCGACGCAGAACTATTTCCTGGTGCGCTCGCGCTGGTACGAAAGCGTCGCGCTGCTGCTGGTCACCTTCACGCTGTTCCGCCCCGGCTACTGGTGGGACATGGTCTACGAGCCCTACCAGGAACGCCCGCCCACCGAGCTGATGGCGCTGGTCGAGCAGGCGCCGGCCGATGAGCGCAAGCGGGTCTGGATCGAGGGCATCAACCTCGAGGGCAAGGACGTGCGCAAGGGCGTGCTGCTGCCGCTGGGCGCGCCGGGCAAGGCCAACGAGCGACTCAAGCGCATCGGCCTGACGGTGATGTCGCTCGGCGGCGAGGTGCAGGTCGGCTCGGTGGCCTTCGGCTCCACCGCCGAGAAGCTGGGGCTGGAGCAAGGGTTCAGGATCACCTCGATCGAGGTGCCCGCCGAGCGCCCGGCCAAGGAATGGATGTTCGTGCCGGCGCTGCTGCTGCTCGGCGTGGTGGTGCTGCTGCAGCGCCGGCGTTCGCGCGGCGCGGTGGCGGCACAGCCGCTGCCCGCCTGACCTGACGCCTGAGGCCTGGCCGCTAAGACGCGGCCGCGGCTGCGTCGTCCACGCAGCGTGTGGTCACGCGCACGTCGAGCGTGTGCTCTGCGCCGCCGCGGATGACGCCGCGCAGCGGCGTGACGTCGCTGTAGTCGCGGCCGACGGCCAGGCGCACATGGCCCAGGCCCGGCACCAGGTCGTTGGTCGGGTCGAGGTCGAGCCAGCCGTCGCCGATGCCGGGCGTGTCCGGGCAATACACCTGCACCCAGGCGTGCGACGCGTCGGCACCTTGCAGCGCCGGCTGGCCCGGCGCCGGCACGGTGAGCAGATAGCCGCTGACATAGCGCGCCGCCAGGCCCTGCATGCGCAGCACGCCGATCATCACGTGGCTGAAATCCTGGCACACGCCGCAGCGCTGCGTAAACGCATCGAGCAGCGGCGTGTCGACATCGGTGCTGGTGGCCTCGAACTCGAAGTCGGCATGGATGCGCTGCATCAGGTCGATCGCGGCCTCGGCCAGTGGCCTGCGCGGCGTGAACGACGCGACGCCGTAGTCGCGCAGCGGCCGCAGGCGCGGCACCAGCGGCGAGGGCTGCGCAAATTCGACGGCCGGGTCGTAGCGGGCGCCGAACTCATAGCGCAGGCGCTGTCGCACCACCTCCCACGGCGGTGCGGCCGACGCCAGCAGCGCAGCGTGGCGCGCCGACACGCACACGCGGCTGATCGACAGCACCCGCAACTTGCGATGCGGCCGTGCCAGCGTGAAGAACAGCCGTGCATTGCCGTGCGCGTCGACATCCGAGTTGCGCTGCGCGGGCGCAGGCTCGATCGACAGGTCGTGGGCCAGCAGACGCTGGCCGCCATCGGCCAGCGGCGTCAGATGCGCCAGGTGCAGCGACTGATTGACCGGGGCCGCGTAGTCGTAGCGCGTCTCGTGCACGACATCGAGCGTGGTCGAAGCCAGCGGCTCGGTCATATGCTGCGCGGCGCGTCGCCCAGCTGGGAATGAGCAAAGAAGCGCAGTCCCAGGTCTTCGGCCAGACGCCAGCCCAGATCGGCGAGTTGCTGGCCCAGCGCCGACAGCCGCCCGAGCAGTCGCGGCTCGTCGAAGCCGCGCAGCTCGTCCAGGCTCAGGCCGGCCCCTTCGGCCGGCAGATCCGCCAGCACGGCGGCGGCGGTGGCGTCGTCGAGCGGCAGCTTGCGCAGCTCGGTGCGCAGGCGGCGCAGCACGCCGGCCAGCGCGCGCGGGTTGGCACTGTCGAGCACCAGCAGATCGGTGAGGGCGAGCAGGTCTTCGTGGCGTTGGTAGCGCGCGCGAAAGGTGATCGCACTGTCGAACAGCTCGAGCAGCACCTCGCTGCCGGCAACCTGCTCGAGCGCGCGTTCATCGACGAAGGCCGCCAAGGTCGTGGCCATGCCGATCAACCGCTCCAGCAAGCGTCCCACGGTGAGGAAACGCCAGCCGTGGTCGCGCGTCATGCGATCGGTCTGGGCGCCGGTGACGGCCGCCAGTTGCAGCGCCAGCCGGTCCAGTGCCGGCAGCACCCGCGCCAGTGTCGGCAGGCGCTCGCCGCCGCGGGGCAAGGCCTGGGCGAAGGTCTCGCGCATGGCGCGGATCACGGCCCACTGTTCGGTGGACAGCCGTTCACGCAGCGACGCGGCGGCACTTTCGAGCGCGCTGAGGTCGAAGGCGATGCTGCCCGCTGCCGGGTCGCACAGGTCGGCGAGCAACGCGCGCTCGAACAGGTGCGAGGAGCGGTTCAAGGTCGGCACGCCCTCGGGAGCCAGGCCGCCGCTGACGGCCAGCGACGACAGCGCCGCGCGCAGGCTGGGCGGGGCGTCGGTGGTGGTGTCGATGGCGGTGAGCAGCGCGCGCGCCAGCCGCACCGCCTGCTCGGTGCGTTCGGTGTAGCGGCCGAGCCAGAACAGGTTTTCCGCTGTGCGGCTCGACACCGGCGGGCGGCGCGCGGCGATGTCGTCGACGCTCAGACGCTGCGGCAACATCGAGAAGCTGTCCACCGCGCCTTCGGTGAGCACCCAGGTGTCCAGGCTCGACGCGCCCCGCTGCATCGACACGCTGCCGTCCTCCTGCCGCGCCACGCGCGTCATGCCGCCGGGCATCACGTGCCAGCGCCCGTTGCCTTCGGCGATGGCGTACAGACGCACCATGCAGGGGCGTGTGACCAGACTGCCCTGGGACCAGACTGGTGCACGCGCATAACGCACGCGCTCGGTCACGGTCCACGCATCGGGGTCGTCCTCGATGCGTTCACGATCGGGCGGCTGGCTGTGCGAGCTGCCCCCGGCCGACGGGTAGGTGCTGCGCATCAGCTTGTCGCCCAGCCGGCCCTGCACATCGTGCCAGGCGGCTTCCTCGCCGCACCACCAGGTGGGCAGGCCCGGCATCAGCAACTCCTGGCCGAGCAGCCGGCGCGACAGGGCCGGCAGGAAGCCCTGCAGCCCGGGTGTTTCGAGAAAGCCGCTGCCCAGCGCATTGGCCATCACGATGTTGCCGGCGCGCACCACCTGCATCAGCCCCGGCACGCCGAGCGCCGAATCGGCGCGCAGCTCCAGCGGATCGCAGAAGTCGTCGTCGAGCCGCCGCAGCATGCCGTGCACCGGCTGCAGGCCTTCGACCGTCTTCAGGTACAGGCGCTGATCGCGCACCGCCAGGTCACCGCCTTCGACCAGCGGCAGCCCCAGATACCGCGCCAGGTAGGCATGCTCGAAGTAGGTCTCGCTGTAGGGGCCGGGCGTCAGCAGCACCACCCGCGGCGTGGCACCACCGGCCACCGCACGCGCCGGCACCTCGATCGAATCGAGCAGCAGCCGGTAACTCGTCGCGATGTGCTGCACGCCGAGCTCGCCGAAGGCCTCGGGGAACTGCCGCGACACGACCAGCCGGTTGTGCAGCACGTAGCCCAGCCCCGAAGGCACCTGGCTGCGCCGTGTCAGCACCTGCCAGGCGCCATCGTGCATCCGGGTCAGGTCGAAGGCGATGACATGCAGGCGCTGTCCGCTGGCCGGCGCGACGCCGCGCATCGAACGCAGGTAACCGGGATGGCGCAGCAGCATCGCCGGCGGCAGCAAGCTTTCGTGCAGCACCCGCTGCGCGCCGTAGACGTCGGCGAGCATGGCCTGGAACAGCTGCGCGCGCTGCGTCACCCCGGCCTCGATCACCGCCCAGTCGGCCGGGTCGATCAGCAGCGGCAGCAGTTCCAGCGCCCAGGGCCGCTGCGCCGCGCCCTTGTCGGAGAACACGTTGTGCGTGATGCCGTCGCGGCGTATCTGCTGCGCCACCTGGGCCACGCGCCGATCCATGTCGTCGGCCAGCCGCGAGGCGGCCGCCGGCGCGGGCAACCATTTGAGGAACTCGGCCCAGCGCGGGCGCAGGCGACCGTCGCGCTGGCGCAGCTCGTCCCAGGCCTGCGCGTCGATGCCCTGGCTGTGGCGCAGCAGTTCGGCGCCCCGCGCCGAGCCGAAGGCGGCTCCCGGCGCGCCGTCGTCGAAGGGCAGCGCGATCTGCTGCGATTGCGACTGTGTTTGCGTCGGCAACACAGGCTCGGGAGACGACATGCGGGGCCGCCGGTCGCGCGCGCTCAGCGCAGGCGCATGTCGAGCGTGAACGGAAACTCCAGGCTCGGCTGGACCGGCTTCAGGTCGATGCGCCCTGGCGAGTGGCCGAATTGCACGAAGCGCGCCAGCCGCCGGCTCTCGGCGGTGTAGGCATTGACGGGGAAATCCTCGTGGCTCAAGCCGCCCGGGTGCGCGACGTGGTACTGGCAGCCGCCCATCGACCGCTGCAGCCAGCGGTCGACCAGGTCGAAAGTCAGCGGTGCGTGCACGCCGATGGTCGGGTGCAGCGCCGAATACGGTTGCCAGGCGCGGTAGCGCACCCCGCAGACAAATTCGCCCACGCGCCCCGTCGGCTGCAGCGGCAGCGCCATGCCGTTGACGCTGACCAGATGCCGGTTGTCGTTGAGCCCGCTGACCTTGACCTCGAGCCGCTCCAGCGACGAATCGACGTAACGCGCGGTGCCGCCGGAGGCGTTCTCCTCGCCCAGCACATGCCACGGCTCGAGCGCGGTGCGCAGGCTCATGTGCACGCCCATCGTGTTCACCTCGCCGATGTGCGGAAAGCGGAATTCCAGGTGCGGCGCGAACCAGGCATCGTCGAAGCCATAACCGGCGCCACGCAGCTCGGCCATGACATCGTTGAAGTCCATCTGCACGAAGGTCGGCAGCATGAAGCGATCGTGCAGCGCGGTGCCCCAGCGCGTCAGCCGCGTGCTGCCGCGACCGCGGTACGGTTCGCGCCAGAACCACGCCAGCAGCGTGCGCAGCAGCAGCTGTTGCGCCAGGCTCATCTGCGCATGCGGCGGCATCTCGAAGGCGCGCAGCTCGAGCAGGCCGAGCCGGCCGGTGGGGCCGTCGGGCGAGTACATCTTGTCGATGCAGAACTCGCTGCGGTGCGTGTTGCCGGTGACGTCGATGAGCAGGTTGCGCAGCGAGCGGTCGATCAGCCACGGCGGCACCGCGTTGCCCAGCGCCATCTGGCGGTCGAGCTCGGCCAGCGCCACCTCGATCTCGTAGACCTGGTCGTTGCGCGCCTCGTCGAAGCGCGGCGCCTGGCTGGTCGGGCCGATGAACATGCCGCTGAACAGATAGCTCAGGCTGGGATGGTTGTGCCAATAGGCGAGCAGGCTCGCCAGCACGTCGGGGCGGCGCAGGAACGGGCTGTCCTCGGGCGTCGCGCCGCCGAGCACGAAGTGGTTGCCGCCCCCGGTGCCGGTGTGGCGCCCGTCGAGCATGAACTTCTCGGTCGACAGCCGCGTGCGGTGGGCGGCGTCGTAGAGGAATTCGGTGTGGTCGACAAGCTGATCCCAGCTCGAAGCCGGGTGGATGTTGACCTCGATGACGCCCGGGTCCGGCGTCACCTGCAGGATCTTCAGCCGCGGATCGCGCGGTGGCGGATAGCCTTCGAGCACCACCTTCAGCTTCAGCTCGGCAGCGGTGGCTTCGACCGCCGCGAGCAGTTCCAGGTAGTCCTCGAGATGGCGCAGCGGCGGCAGGAAGACATACAGCAGGCTGGCCTTGCCGGCATGCAGCCGCTCGCTCTTCGGGCCGTTGGCGCGCTGCGGGTCGCGCACCTCCACGCACAGCGCGGTGCGCGTCACGCCGCTGGCCGACTGCCCCGGCTCGGGCGGTGTGTCGCCGGCGCGTGCCGGCGGCACCTCGCGCTCGTGCGGGCCGATGTAGTGCCTGCCGGCCGGGCCATAGCCGGGCGCGCTGCGCTCGATGGCATCGTTGTCGGCGAAGTCGATGTCGTCGGGGTCGGGCACCGGCGGCGCTTCTTCGAAGACATCGGCATGCGGGGCATCGACGCCCGGACGCGGGTTGAAACGCGAGCGCAGCGCCGCTGCACTCGGCAGCGCGCTGCCCACCACATAGGGATCCTGCGCGATCACCTGCTGCACGTCCTCGCCCCGCGCCCAAGGCAGCGAATCGAGCGGCAGCCGGTAGCCCATCGGCGAATCGCCCGGGCTCAGGTACAGGCGGTCGTCACGCAGGAACCACGGGCTGCTCATCCAGCGCGGGCCGGCCGTCTCGGTGTGCCATTCGCGCTTCAGCGGCAGCATGTAGCCCACCGCCGCGTCCAGCCCCTGCGTGAACAGGCGCCGCAGCCGCGCGCGCTCCATCGCATCGTCCAGCTTCGAATCGAAAGGATCGACATTGACCGGCAGGCGCCGCTCGCGCCACAGCGCGTACCAGGTGTCCTCGAAGGCCGGCTGCACGAAGTCGCGGTCGAGCCCCAGACGCTGGGTCAGGCCATCGATGAAGGCGCGCGCGTCGTCGCTGGTGTAGTGCAGCGCTTCGCTCTCGTCGGCGAACAGCGTGGCGTCCTGCCAGCACGGCTGGCCATCGGCGCGCCAGCCGATCGACAGCGCCCAGCGCGGCAACTGCTCGCCCGGATACCACTTGCCCTGACCGAAGTGAAGGAAGCCGCCCTGCCCGTAGTGCGCCATCAGGCGGTGCACCAGCTGGGTGGCGATGCCGCGCTTGGTCGGGCCCAGCGCGTCGGTGTTCCACTCGGCGGCGTCGCGGTCATCGACCGAGACGAAGGTCGGCTCGCCACCCATCGTCAGGCGCACGTCCTGCTGCTGCAGATCGGCGTCGACCTGCTGGCCCAGCGCCAGGATGTCCTGCCACTGCGTCTCGGTGTAGGGCTTGGTCACGCGCGGCGATTCGTGGATGCGCGTGATGCCCATGTGGTGCTCGAACTGCACCTCGCATTCGTCGATCGCACCGCTGACCGGGGCCGCACTGGACGGCTCGGGCGTGCAGGCCACCGGGATATGCCCTTCGCCGGCCATCAGCCCCGAAGTCGGGTCCAGGCCGACCCAGCCGGCGCCCGGCAGGAAGACCTCGCACCAGGCATGCAGATCGGTGAAATCGACCTCGGTGCCGCTGGGGCCGTCGAGCGACTTCACATCCGGCTTGAGCTGGATCAGGTAACCGGAGACAAAACGCGCGGCCAGCCCCAGGTGGCGCAGCGTCTGCACCAGCAGCCAGCCGGTGTCGCGGCACGAGCCCGACAGGTTGGTCAGCGTGACCTCGGGCGTCTGCACGCCCGGCTCCATGCGGATCAGGTAGCCGATGTCGCGCTGCAGCCGCTGGTTCAGGCCGACGAGGAAATCGATGGTGCGCGATTCTTCGCGCGCGATGCTGTCGACAAAAGCCTTGAAGCGCGGCGTCAGCGCGCCCTTGACCAGGTACGGTGCCAGATCGTGTTTCAGCTCGGCGGCGTAGTCGAAGGGGTAGGTTCTCGGCCTCGGGCTCGAGGAAGAAGTCGAACGGGTTGTAGACCGCCATCTCGGCGACCAGGTCGACCGTGACCTTGAATTCGGTCGTCGGCTCGGGAAACACCAGCCGCGCCAGGTGGTTGGCGAACGGGTCCTGCTGCCAGTTGACGAAGTGTTCGGCCGGCTCGACCTTCAGCGAGTAGCTCAGGATCGGCGTGCGGCAGTGCGGCGCCGGGCGCAGCCGCACCACCTGCGGCGACAGCTTGACGCGCCGGTCGTAGCGGTAGTGCGTGATGTGGTTCAGCGCGACATGGATCGACACAGGCAGGCTCCAGCTTGGCGACATTTCGAAAGAGGGTCGGGGTCGGAATGCAAAGTCCGGGCCACACCGCATCAGGGCACGGCAACCCGCTCGACCTGCGCCCGATGATGCCAGTAACGTGCGGCGCGCTCGCGCTCGCAGGTCCCCGTTGCATCGGCGCTGGCCGAATGCCACCGCCAGGCGCCGCAGACGTCGCTGCGGCGCAGCGCGATGCCGGCAGCCTCGTAGCGCGCCTGCACATCCGGCGCCGGGTGGCCGAAGCGGCTGCGGTAGGCGGCCTGCACCAGCGCCGTCTGCGGCGCCACGGCGCGCACGAATGCCGGCGTCGACGAGGTGCGGCTGCCGTGGTGCGGCACCAGCAGCACATCGCTGCGCAGCGCGGCGGCCGATTGCGCCACCAGCTGCGCTTCCTGCGCAGCCTCGATGTCGCCGGTGAGCAGCAGGCTGCGACCGGCGCGCGAGCTGACACGCAGCACGCAGCTGATCGCGTTCGGCTTGCGCGCCGGGCCGTCGAAACTTTCGGCCGGCGGATGCAGCAGCTCGAAGCGCACACCGTCCCAGTCCCAGCCCTGCCCGGCCGTGCAACGCCGGTGCGGCTGGCCGTGGCCGAGCAGCGGGTGGCCATCGGCCAGCGAGCTGGCCAGCGCCCGCACCTCGACCTGCGCGAGCAGCGCGGCCGCGCCACCGACATGATCGCCGTCGCTGTGGCTGAGCATCAGCAGGTCGATGTGGCGCTCGCCCCGGGCACGCAGCAGCGGCAACAGCACACGCTGGCCGGCGTCGGAGACGTCCGAGTAGCGCGGCCCGGTGTCGTAGACCAGCAGGTGCGTGCGCGTGCGCACCAGCACCGCGGTGCCCTGGCCGATGTCGGCGGCCAGCACCTCGAACTCGCCGGCCGGCACCCGCGCGGGCGCCGGTGCCAGCAGCGGCAGCAGCAGCGGCAGGCCCAGCCAGCGCAGCCGCGTCGGCAGTGGCAGCAGCAGCAACGCCGCGCCGAGCATGCCGCAGGCCACGACGATGGCACCGGCCGCCGGCGCGGCCCAGGTGGCCAGCGGCCACGAGGCCAGCCCGCTCAGCGCCGACGACAGCGTCTGCACCAGCCAGCTGGCCGGCGACCACAGCCCCGGCCACACGATGCCGAGCAACGCCAGCGGCGTGATCAGCAGCGACACCAGCGGGATGGCCAGCAGGTTGGCGACGAAGCCGACGAGCGAGATCTGGTGGAAGAACAACAGGCTCAGCGGGGCCAGGCCGATGCTGGCCACCCATTGCGTGTGCACGCCGGCACGCACCGCTGCGACGGCTGTCGACCAGCGATCGGTGGCCGCACGTCGCGGCTCGGCAGCCACCGGGCGCGATCCCATCAACAACGCCACCGCCGCGAAGGACAGCCAGAAGCCGGGCTGCATCAGCGCCCATGGATCGAGCAGCGTGACGATCACGGCAGCGGCGAGCAGCACCAGCGGCATCGGCCAGCGCACACCCAGCGAGCGCAGCAGCGCCAGCGTGGCCAGCATCAG
The DNA here is from genome assembly GCA_963756415.1 of uncultured beta proteobacterium. Taxonomy (GTDB): domain Bacteria; phylum Pseudomonadota; class Gammaproteobacteria; order Burkholderiales; family Burkholderiaceae_C; genus Rubrivivax. The sequence continues at coordinate 943,208 of CAVWNT010000009.1, read as the reverse complement.
CAGCGTGCGCTGCGCGGGCACCCCCCAGCCGGCGAGCAGCGCGTAGCCGCTGGCCGCGAGCACGCCACCCCAGCGCGCCACCGTCGGCACCGGGCACCGCAACATCAGCCGCGCGCTGCAGCGCCACAGCAGCGCGATGACGCCGCCCGCGAGCCACGCGAACATGGTCACGTGCAAGCCACTGATGCTCATCAGGTGGGCCACGCCGGTGGCGCGGAACAGATCCCAGTCGTCGCGCTCGATGGCCGCCTGGTCGCCCACCGCCAGCGCGGCCAGCACACCGGCGGCCGATGGGTTGTCGACGTGCAGCCAGATGTCGTCGCGAATGTGCTGGCGCGCGCGATCGACGACATGGCCCACGTCATCGGCCAGCTTGCGCTGCACGGCGCCGGCGCCGGTGCGCACGCTGCCGCTGGCACCGATCTGCCGCTCGAAGAACCACAGCTCGAGATCGAAGCCGTGCGGGTTCATCGTGCCGTGCGGCTGCTGCAACCGCACCGTCAGCTGCCAACGCTGGCCGGCGCGCACCTGCGGCAGCGGGCTGGCAAGCGGCGCATCACCGTCGAAGCCGCGGTACCAGCCGAGCGCGATATGGGGCGGCACGGGCACGTCGGCACCGTCGAGCTCGGCACGCTCGACATCGAAGACGAAGCGTGTGCCCGGCAGCGTGGGCTGTGGCAGGCCGCTGACGACGCCGGTGACGAGCAGGTCACGGCCCTGCAGGGCGGCGGGCAGCGTGGCACGCAAGCGCTGTTCGGCGCGCGCTGCGGTGGCCGAGAAAGCGACACCGCTCACGGCGATCAGCAGGGCCAGCTCCAGCAGCACCGCGACGACTACGGTGCGCGCGCCCAGACCGCGCCACGCCACGGCGAACAACAACGCCAGCGAGATGGCCAGCAGCAGCAGGTTGACGCTCAGCGGCCACAGCCGCGGCTGCTGCAGCTGCACGCCGATCCCGGCCAGCCACGCCGATGCCAGAAGGGCACCACGCAAGCCGGGGTCCAGCGGTGCCAGCATCGCCGCAGTGTAGGATCGTCGTTCAGCATGTCGTGCGAGGCAAAACACCGATGTCGATCCAGCAGCGCCTGACTTCCCTGGGCATCCAGTTGCCTGCCGTGGCCGTGCCGGCGGCCGCCTATGTGCCGTTCGTGCGCACCGGCAACCTGGTGTTCGTGTCCGGGCACATCGCAAGGCAGAACGGCAAGCCGTGGGTCGGCCAGCTGGGCCTGACGATGGGCACCGAAGAGGGCAAGACGGCGGCGCGCGCGATCGCCATCGATCTGCTGGGCACCCTGCAGGCCGCCGTCGGCGACCTGGAGAAGGTCAGCCGCATCGTCAAGGTCATGAGCCTGGTCAACAGCACGCCCACCTTCACCGAGCAGCACCTGGTGACCAATGGCTGTTCGGAGTTGTTGAGCGAGGTCTTCGGCGCGGACATCGGCGCACACGCGCGCAGTGCCTTCGGCGTGGCGCAGATTCCGACCGGCGCGTGTGTCGAGATCGAGCTGATCGCCGAGGTCATGCCGGCGGCGTGAGCACCCGTTCTGCAGGTCGTGGGCCGCAGCGCAGCGGTGCCGCGCTGGCGCTGGCCGCGTTGTGTTTTGCGGCGCTGGCAGCCGCGCTGGTGTCGCAGCATGTCTACGACATGCAGCCCTGCCCCTGGTGTGTGCTGCAAAGGCTGGTGTTTGTCGTCATCGGCGTGATCGCGCTGGCGACCTGGGCGTGGCCCCGGCCATTGGGCGCCCGGGTCGGCGCCGCGGCGATGGCTTTGCTCGCCATCGCCGGCATCGCCGCCGCGCTGTGGCAGCACTTCGTCGCCGCCGCCTCGCCGTCGTGCAAGCAGACGCTGGCCGATCGCATCGTCAGCGGCATCGGCCTCGACGGCTGGCTGCCGGAGATCTTCGCGGCGCGCGCGAACTGTGCCGATGCGGCCGTCGCGTTGGGGGGACTGCCCTACGAGTTCTGGAGCCTGGCGCTGTTCGCGCTGATCGCCGTTGTCGCCATCCGCCTGGCGTGGCGGCCGCCGCGCTGAGCGTCGCGGCTCAGGCCTTGCGTCGCTTCGCCGCGACGCCCAGGCCGGCCAGCGCGACAAAGGTCAGCGCCAGGCTGGTCGGCTCGGGCAGCTCGCGCAGCAGCAGGAAATCCTGGCTGCCGGCCTTGCTCAGCACATAGGCGTCGTAGCGGTTCGTGGTGCCCGCCGACGAGGACAGCAGCGAGTTGGCGTGAGTCTCGAAGTTGGCGGCCGACTGTTCGTTGAACAAGCCGCTGTTCAGGCTGTTGTCCGTGTCGTAGATGACATTCCATATCGCCAGCTGCAGCGAGGTCGATTTGGCGGCCGTGTCGACTGCGCCGGGTGTGCCGTGGACATAGCTCATCAGCTGACCGAGGCGGTTGGCGGTGGTGGCACCCAACGCTCCGAAGTAGCTGCTGGCCGATTGCACCGCATAGCCGGTCATGTTGCCGCTGCCCAGGCTGAAGCTTTCGGTGATCTCGACGCAGTAGGTGATGAAGCTGTTGCCCAGGATGTCGGCGAAACCGGCCGCGTTTTCGGCAGCACTGAAATCGACCGAGCCCTTGAAGCCGCCGGCGCCGCCGGCATGGACCGGGTTGCCGACACTGACGTGATTGCCGTTGCCGAAGGCCCAGCCGCTGAGGTTGACCACCGCCGCCTGCGCCAGCGCGGTCGCGCCGAACAACGCGCCCGCGACTGCGAGCTGAATCAGATTCTTGTTCATTCCCGACGACTCCGTTTTGCCGGACCACGAAGTCGTGACCCGATGAACGGATGCTAGGCAGCGCCGCCCTGCCGGGCATCCCCACGCCCTGGGGGTCGTCCTTCACATGCGGGTGCAATGTGTGACGCCTCGCACGGCGCCGACATGCCACCCCGGCATCAGCGCAGCGACGCGTTGATCCTGTGCAACGCGGTGATGCCCGGGCACAACTCGGCCTCGCCGAGGCTGTTCAGTGCCCGCGTGGGTGTCTTCAGTGCCGCGTGCATGTCGCCTGCATCGGGATCGAGATAGAGCAGTCCGGTGACCAGTTCGCCGGTCGACTGCAGCGCCATCAGCTGGTTCATCGCGCTGGCTCGATCGGTCGGGTCGTAGTCGGCGTGCAGCTTGCGCAGCCGCATGACCCGGCCATCGTGCTGGGGCAGTTCGAGCACGCCGCCGGGAGCCGGCTCGCTGACGATCTCGCTGGCCAGATCGATGAAGTCGATGCGGCTGAGCGCTTCGTTGTGCTCGCGCACGTAGTCGTAGCTGCGGGTGCTGCCTTCGTGGTTGTTGAAGGCCACGCACGGGCTGATGACGTCGATGAACGCCGCGCCGCCGTGGCGGATGGCGCCTTCGATCAGCGGCACCAGTTGCGCCTTGTCGCCCGAGAAGCCGCGCGCCACGTAGGTCGCACCGAGCTGCAGCGCGATGCCGACCAGGTCGATCGGGGCATCGGGGTTGAGCACCCCCTTCTTCGATTTCGAGCCGCGGTCGGCGGTGGCCGAGAACTGGCCCTTGGTCAAGCCATAGACACCGTTGTTCTCGACGATGTAGACCATGCGCACCGCGCGCCGCATGGCATGCGCGAACTGGCCCAGGCCGATCGACGCCGAATCGCCATCGCCCGACACGCCCAGATACAGCAGCTGGCGATTGGCCAGGTTGGCCCCGGTGAGCACGCTCGGCATGCGCCCGTGCACGGTGTTGAAGCCGTGGCTGGCGCCGAGGAAATAGTCCGGCGTCTTGCTGCTGCAGCCGATGCCCGACAGCTTGGCCACGCGGTGCGGCTCGATGTCGAGTTCCCAGCAGGCCTGGATCAGCGCCGCCGAGATCGAATCGTGGCCGCAGCCCGCGCACAGCGTGCTGATCTTGCCTTCGTAATCACGCCGCGTGTAGCCGACCTTGTTGGTGGTCAGCGTCGGGTGATGCCAGCGGGGTTTGCTCAGGTAGGTCATGGTGTCGACGCTGTCGGCACGCGGCGTTCGCGGCGACGGCGCGTGGCCGCGCGCGAGCGCACGTGTTCGGTGATGGCGTGGGTGATGAAGCGCGCGGTGATCGGCGTGCCGTCGTAGTGCAGCACCGCGCGCAGCCGCGCCGGCTCGGCCTGCAGTTCGTTGATCAGCAGGCTGCGCATCTGCGCATCGCGGTTCTGCTCGACGACGAAGACCTCGTCGTGTGCGGCGATGAACTGCATCACGTTCAGCGGAAACGGAAACGCGCGCAGCCGCAGCGCATCGAGTTCGACGCCGTCCTGCGCCAGGCTGTCCAGCGCTTCGTCCATCGCCGGGCTGGTCGAGCCGAAATAGATCACGCCGTAGCGCGCCTTGCCTGCCGCCGGACGCAAAACCGGTTGCGGCACCAGGCTGGCCGCGGTGGCGAACTTGGCCAGCAGCCGCTGCACGTTGCGCAGGTAGTCGGGCCCGGTCTCGGAATAGCGGGCGTATTCGTCGCGGGTGGTGCCGCGCGTGAAGTAGGCGCCCTTGCTGGCATGGGTGCCGGGCAGCGTGCGCCACGGAATGCCGTCGCCGTCGACATCCTTGTAGCGGCCGAAGTCGCGACCGGCTTCGAGCTCCTCGGCACTCATCACCTTGCCGCGGTCGTAGCGGCGCCCTTCTTCCCATACGAACGGTTCGCTCAGCCGCTGGTTCATGCCGATGTCGAGATCGGTCATCACGAACACCGGCGTCTGCAGCCGGTCGGCCAGGTCGAGCGCGGTCGCGGCGTGTTCGAAGCACTCGTGCGGATCCTGCGGAAACAGCAGCACGTGCTTGGTGTCGCCGTGCGAGGCGTAGGCGCAGCTCAGGATGTCGGCCTGCTGGGTGCGCGTGGGCATGCCGGTCGAAGGGCCGCCGCGCTGCACGTCGATGATCGTCACCGGGATCTCGGCGAAGTACGCCAGGCCGATGAATTCGGTCATCAGCGACACGCCCGGGCCCGAGGTGGCGGTGAAGGCGCGCGCGCCGTTCCAGCCGGCGCCGGTGACCATGCCGATCGAGGCGATCTCGTCCTCGGCCTGCACGATGGCGTAGCGCCGTTCGCCGGTCTGCGCATCGACACGCAGCTTGGCGCAGTAGCTTTGAAAGGCCTCGGCCACCGACGACGACGGCGTGATCGGGTACCAGGCACACACCGTGGCGCCGCCGTACACGCAGCCCAGCGCGGCCGCGGCGTTGCCATCGACCAGGATGCGCTGGCCGACCGCGTCGCGGCGTTCGATGCGCAGCCGCATGTCGATGTGCGCCATGTGCTCGGCGGCAAAATCGCGGCCCAGGTGCAGCGCCTGCACGTTCGATGCCGAGCAGCCTTTCCTTGCCGCGGAACTGCTCGGAGAACAGCGTCTCGATGACCTCGATCTCGATGCCGAGCAGCTGCGCCAGCGCGCCGACATAGAGGATGTTCTTGAACAGCTGGCGCTGGCGCGGATCGGCATAGGTGGCGTTGCAGATCTCGGTGATCGGCATGCCCAGCGTGTGCACATCGTCGCGGAACGCGGCCGGCGGCAGCGGGCGCGTCGAGTCGTAGAACAGGTAGCCGCCGCTGTCGATCTCCATCACGTCCTGCACCCAGGTCTGCGGGTTCATCGCCACCATCATGTCGATGCCGCCGCGCCGGCCGAGCCAGCCCTTCTCGCTGATGCGCGCCTCGTACCAGGTGGGCAGGCCCTGGATGTTGCTGGGGAAGATGTTGCGCGGGCTCACCGGCACGCCCATGCGGATGATGGCCTTGGCGAACAGCTCGTTGGCCGAGGCCGAGCCCGAGCCGTTGACGTTGGCGAACTTGACGACGAAGTCGTTGACCACCGCGCTTGCTCTTCATGCCGTCACCTCCGCCAGGGCTTGCGTTTGCGTGTCGCGGCAGGCCGGGCCGGCATGGGTCATCTCGAGCAGGAACTTCTGCATGTCCCAGGCCCCGGTCGGGCAGCGTTCGGCGCACAGGCCGCAGTGCAGGCACACGTCCTCGTCCTTGACCATCACGCGCCCCGTCTTCAGCGCGCCGCTGACGTACAGGTCCTGCGCCAGGTTGACCGCCGGCGCCGACAGCCGCGTGCGCAAGTCGGCCTCGTCGCCGTTGGCGGTGAAGGTGATGCAGTCGGTCGGGCAGATGTCGACGCAGGCATCACATTCGATGCACAGGTTCTGCGTGAACTGGGTCTGCACGTCGCAGTTGAGGCAGCGCTGGGTTTCCTTGAACGCGGTGGCGGCATCGAAGCCGAGTTCGACTTCGATGCGGATGCTGGCCAGCGCGGTTTCGGCCGCCGCCCAGGGCACCTTGAAGCGCAGGTCGTTCGACACCGCGTTGTCGTAGCTCCACTCGTGGATGCCCATCTTCTGCGACACCAGGTTGCTCATCGGCGGCGGGCGCTGCGCCACGTCCTCGCCCTGCAGCACCTTGTCGATCGACACCGCCGCCTCGTGGCCGTGCGCGACCGCGGTGATGATGTTCTTCGGGCCCGAAGGCCGAATCGCCGCCGAAGAAGACATCGCCGCGGCTGGCCTGCAGCGTGGCCGCGTTCAGCACCGGCAGGCCCCACTCGTCGAAGTCGATGCCGACGTCGCGCTCGATCCACGGGAAGGCGTTTTCCTGGCCGACGGCGATCAGCACCTCGTCGCAGTCGAAGACCACGTCCGGCGCGCCGGTGGGCACCAGCCGGCGCCTGCCCTTGGCATCGAACACCGGCTCGACGAGCTCGAACTGCATGCCGACCAGCCTGCCGCCTTCGTGCACGAAGGCCTTCGGCACGTGGCAGTTGATGATCGGGATGTTCTCGTGCATCGCGTCTTCCTTCTCCCACGGCGAGGCCTTCATCTCGTCGAAGCCGGAACGCACGATCACCTTCACGTCGCTCGAACCCAGGCGGCGCGCCGAGCGGCAGCAATCCATCGCCGTGTTGCCGCCGCCGAGCACGATGACGCGCGGCTGCACCTGCGTGACATGGCCGAAGGACACCGACGCCAGCCAGTCGATGCCGATGTGGACGTGCGCGGCCGACTCGCTGCGCCCGGGCAGATCGAGATCACGCCCGCGCGGCGCGCCGCAGCCGACGAAGACCGCGTCGTAGCCTTCGGCGAGCAGCGCCTTCATCGAATCGATGCGCTGGCCGGTGCGCAGTTCGACGTTCGGCATTTCGGTGATGTAGCCGGTCTCCTCGTCGATCACGCTCTCGGGCAGGCGGAAGCGCGGAATCTGCGACCACATGAAGCCGCCCGCCTTGGCCTCGCCTTCGTAGACGGTGACGTGGTAGCCCAGCGGCGCCAGGTCGCGTGCCACCGTCAGCGAGGCCGGCCCGGCGCCGATGCACGCCACGCGCTTGCCGTTGCGCGGCGCGCTCGCCGGCAGGCGTTTGGTGATGTCGCCCTTGTGGTCGGCGGCCACCCGCTTCAGACGGCAGATGGCCACCGGCTCGGGCTTGTCGGCGTTCCGGTCTCTCGACACGGCCGCGCCGGCAGGCGGGCTCGCAGGGCCGGTCGCAGGTGCGCCCGAGGATGCCGGGGAACACGTTCGACACCCAGTTGACCATGTAGGCATCGCCATAGCGACCCTGCGCGATCAGCCGGATGTATTCGGGAACGGGGGTGTGGGCTGGGCAGGCCCACTGGCAATCGACGACTTTGTGGAAGTAACTCGGGTCCGCGACGTTGGTCGGCTGCACTGTCGTTGTCTCCTGCTCGCGCGTCAGGGCGCGTGGCGGTTGCGGTGCTCGTCTGTACGCGAGCACTCGCGCCATTATTGTGAACCGGTGTGCAGCGCCGTGCACCGACAGGCGGGCGCGGTGTTGGGTTCACGCGTCGCAGGGTTCGCGCGCACCCCGCGAACAGGGGAGCGGCGGCGCCAACGCCAGAGCTCAGTCCAGCGGCGCCAGTTGCCGCGGCTTGACGAAGCCGGCCAGCTTGCGGCCCTTGCGCGCGCGGCGCCCTTCGTGCTCGACCAGCGCAGCGCCTTTCAGCACCTCGTCCTTCGCCTTGCCGGCGCGGCCGTGGCCGCTGATGCGCAGCTGCGCGCCGAAGCCCGCCGTCGCGATCAGCGGATCGGATGTGTCGACCTCCATCAAGGTCAGGCCCTTGCCGCCGTTGGCTTGCAGCTTCAACTCGTCGCGGCCAAAAACGAGCAGGCGGCCGGACAGGCTCAGGCAGGCAACGCGATCGTGCGCGGCCAGCACACGCGCCGGGGCGAGCACGGCGTCGGTGTCGGCAACGCTGAGGAAAGCCTTGCCGCCCCGGTTGCGCGCCACCATGTCGGCCACCCGTGCCAGCAGCCCGAAACCGCCGCTGTTGGCCAGCAGCAGCAGATCGGCGAGCGCACCGGCGTGGTAGTGCGCGGGCTGGCTGCCGGCCTGCAGGTCGATCAACGAGGTGATCGGCTGGCCGTCACCGCGCCCGCCCGGCAACGCGGCCACCGCCACGCTGTACACGCGCACCTCGCCGCCCACCGGCGTGCCGAAGACCAGCAGCGGGTCGATGCTGCGGCAGGCGAAGCTGCCGTACAACGCGTCGCCGGCCTTGAAGGCTGAAGCCGGCCGGATCGATGTCGTGGCCTTTCAGCGCCCGCACCCAGCCTTTCAGGCTCACCACCACCGTCACCGGCTCGTCGAGCACGCGCACCTCGGCGACGGCGCGCCGCTCTTCCTGCACCAGCGTGCGGCGCTCGTCGCCATGGGCCTTGGCATCGGCCTCGATCTCACGGATCAAGGTGCGCTTCAAGGTCGCCGGGCTGCCCAGGATGTCTTCCAGCCGGGCCTGCTCCTCGCGCAGGCTCTTCAGTTCCTGCTCGATGCGGATCGCCTCCAGCCGCGCCAGCTGGCGCAGCCGGATGTCCAGGATGTCGTCGGCCTGGCGTTCGCTCAGCGCAAAACGCGCGATCAGCGCCGGCTTGGGCTCGTCGGCGGTGCGGATGATGCGGATCACCTCGTCGATGTTCAGCAGCACCAGCTGGCGGCCTTCGAGCACGTGCATGCGCTCGAGCACCTTGTCCAGCCGGTGGCGGCTGCGCCGCTGCACGGTCGCGCGGCGGAAATCGATCCACTCGACCAGCATCTGGCGCAGGCTCTTCTGCATCGGCCGCCCGTCGTGGCCGACCATGGTCAGGTTCAGCGGCACGCTGGTTTCGAGGCTGGTGTGCGCCAGCAGCAGCGCGATCATGTCGGCGCTTTCGACGCTGCGGCTGCGCGGTTCGAACACCAGGCGCACCGGCGCGTCCTTGTTCGATTCGTCGCGCACCGCGTCCAGCACCGCCAGCAGCGCGGCCTTCAGCTGCACCTGCTCCTGCGCCAGCGCCTTCTTGCCGGTCTTGACCTTGGGGTTGCTGAGTTCCTCGATCTCCTCCAGCACCTTCTGCGTGCTGGTGCCGCTCGGCAGCTCGTGCACCACCAGTTGCCACTGGCCGCGCGCCAGGTCCTCGATCTTCCAGCGCGCGCGCAGCTTCAGCGAGCCGCGGCCCGCTGGCATAGGCCTCGCGGATGTCGGCCGCGCTCGAGATGATCTGCGCGCCACCGGGAAAGTCGGGCGCCGGCAGCAGCGCGAACAATTCGTCGTCGCTCAGGCCGTCGTTGCGGATCAGCGCCACGCACGCCGCCGCCACCTCGCGCAGGTTGTGGCTGGGAATTTCGGTGGCCAGCCCCACCGCGATGCCGCTGGCGCCGTTGAGCAGCACGAACGGCAGCCGCGCCGGCAGCTGCCGCGGCTCTTCGGTCGAACCGTCGTAGTTGGCGATGAAATCGACCGTGCCTTCGTCGATCTCGTCGAGCAGCAGCCGGGCGATCGGCGCCAGCCGCGCTTCGGTGTAGCGCATCGCCGCCGCGCCGTCGCCGTCGCGCGAGCCGAAGTTGCCCTGCCCGTCGATCAGCGGGTAGCGCTGGCTGAAGCCCTGCGCCATGCGCACCAGCGCGTCGTAGGCCGCCTGGTCGCTGTGCGGGTGGAAACGACCCAGCACATCGCCGACCACGCGCGCACTCTTGACCGGCTTCGGTGCGGCGCCGGCACCGGCGCCCGAATACGACAGGCCCATGCGCTGCATCGCATACAGGATGCGGCGCTGCACCGGCTTCTGGCCGTCGCACACGTCGGGCAATGCGCGGCCCTTGACGACGGACAGCGCGTATTCCAGGTAGGCCCGCTCGGCATAGGCCGACAAGGTCAGCGTTTCGCCGGGCTCAGAGCTCGGCGGGTCGAACAAATCGGGTTCGCGGGTCATGTCGAGGATCGATCGGGCCCGGCCGCGCCCCTGCGCGGCCGGGCCATGGGTTCACGCCGGAAAGCGCTCGCGCAGCTTCAGCTTCCAGAACTTGCCGGTCGAGGTGCGCGGAATCGCATCGATGACCTCGACACGCTCGGGCAGCTGCCACTTGGCGAAGCCGCGCTGCAACAGGTGTTCGGCAAGCGCCGCGGGATCGACGGCCTGGCCCGGCTTCAGCACCACGCAGGCCAGCGGCCGCTCGATCCAGCGCGCATCGGGAATGGCGATCACCGCCGCTTCCGCGATCGCCGGGTGGGCCATCAACGCGTTTTCCAGATCCACCGAGCTGATCCACTCGCCGCCCGACTTGATCAGGTCCTTGGTGCGGTCGGTGATGCGCACGTAGGCCAGCTCGTCCATCGTCGCCACGTCGCCGGTGCGCAACCATCGTTTGCCATCTGCATCGGTGGTGAACTTGTCCGGCGCCACCGGCACCTGGTGGTAGCTGCCGGTGATGAACGGGCCACGCACCTGGATCTCGCCCGGCGTGGCGCCATCGTGCGGCGGCTCCGCGCCGTCGTCGTCGCGCAGCCGGATGTCGACCAACGGCACCGGCGTGCCGGCCATCGCCGCGCGGCGGAAATGTTCGTCCTCGCCGGCATCGGCGAATTCGGCGCGCGGATACGACACGGTGGCCAACGGCGAGGTCTCGGTCATGCCCCAGCCCTGGCCCAGCGTGATGCCGTGACGGGCGAAGGCGCGGATCAGCGATTCGGGCACCGCCGAGCCGCCGACCAGCGAGCGCATGCCGGCCGGCATCTTCCAGCGACCGGGCTGCGTCTGTTGCGCCGCCTCGAAGGCCTGGATCAGGCCGAGCCAGATCGTCGGCACGCCCAGCGACAAGGTCGGCGGCTCGAGCTGCATCAGATCGAGCAGGTCGTCGGCGTGCAGGTGCGGGCCCGGAAACACCACCTTGGTGCCCATCATCACCGCGCCGTAGGGCATGCCCCAGCAGTTGGCGTGGAACATCGGCGTCACCGGCAGCAGGCAGTCGCTGCCCTTCAGCGCCCACACATCGCCCAGGCAACCGACCAGCGTGTGCAGCACCGTCGAGCGGTGCGAATAGACCACGCCCTTCGGCCGCCCGGTGGTGCCCGACGTGTAGCACATCGACGTCGGTGCGTTCTCGTCGTGCGGCACGTAGTCGAAGGCATCGCCGTCGGCGCCGGCAAGCAGCGCTTCGTAGTCGGTGAACTCGGCCCGAAGGCGCACCGGCGCGCCGGAAAACGGGAACACGATGACCTTCTCGAAATCGTGCAGATGCGCGAACTGCCGGTACAGCGGCAGCAGGATGTCGTCGACGATGAGGAAACGATCCTGCGCGTCGGCGGCGATCCAGCCGATCTCGTCGGCCGACAGGCGCAGGTTCAGCGTGTGCATCACGCCGCCGGCGGCCGGAATGCCGAAGTAGGCCTCGAGATGGGCGTGGTGGTTCCAGCACAGCGTGGCCACGCGCTCGCCCGGCTTCAGGCCCAGACCCAGCAGCGCAGCTGCCAAGGCGCGGGTGCGGCGGTGGTACTGCGCGTAGCTGTGGCGCACCAGCGACTTGTCGGGCAGGCGCGACACGATCTGGTTGCCGCCGAACAGGCGCCCGGCGCGCTCGAGCAGGTGATTCAGCGACAACGGCACATCCATCATCGTGGACTGCATGCGGGACATCGGCGGGTTCCTTTTCAAAGCATCGATCAGCGCCGCGCATCGGCGGAGCCGGCTGTTTCCAGTGCCATCGCCTGGCGAGCCTGGTATTCGCGATCGAGCATGCTCATCACGATCAGCGAGTCGTAGCCGTCGGCGCCGTCGGCCGTCACGCGCACGCTTTCGCGCAGGCAGCCCTCGGTGACGAAGCCTTCGCTGGCGTACAAGGCCAGCGCGCGGGTATTGAGCTGCTTGACGTCGAGCCAGAAGCGGTGCGCGTGCAGATCGCGAAAGGCCATCTGCTTGAGCAGGCGCACACAGGCACGGCCCATGCCCTCACCCTTGTTCTGCAACACCAGGCGCTTGAGTTCGACACTGCGCTGCGGGTTGCGGCAGCCCTGCAGGATGACGAAGCCGGCGGCAACGTAGTCGGCGCCGCCTTCGACGATGAAATGGCGGAAAGTCCGGTATGCGCACCGCCCCTTCGTGCTGGGTGCGCTCCCACGGCGTGATGAACGGCAGGTTGCCGCTGTCGGTTTCGACCGAGACCACGAAATCGAGGTCCGACAGCATCGTCGGACGCAGGCGCACGCGGGCCAGCGGCGTGTCGGTCAGGCGCGGGGCTGAAGGCATCGACAGACTTTAGCCGAGCGCCCGCGTCGCACAGCGTGCACTGCAGTGGCCCGCAAATTGCATTGCAGGTGCCGGGCCAGCGGGCAGCGCGTGGTTCACTTTAGGGTTTCGGAGAATGGTGCGTTGCAGGGGCTTCGGATTTACTCAGGCGCGGCCCCGCGGGGCGGTCGGATGGGTTGGACAGACGAAGGGCCGCTGCGGCCCGGCACACATTGGAGACGGACGATGAATGAATCACAGCTCAGGGGCCTGATCGGCGAGGTCAAGGCCGGCAAGGTATCGCGCCGCAAGTTCATCGACACGATGATCGGCTACGGGTTGACGGCGCCGCTGGCCGCGCAGATGCTGCTGCATTCGGGCGTCGCCCGCGCGCAGGCACCGTCGGCGTACAAGCCGACCAAGGCGCGGCGGCGGCGGCGCACTGAAGATGCTGTGGTGGCAGGGTCCGACCTTGCTGAACCCGCACTTCGCCACCGGCACCAAGGACCAGGAGGGCTCGCGCATCTTCTACGAGCCACTGGCGGCGTGGGACAACGAAGGCGAGCTGGTGCCGATCCTGGCCGCCGAGATCCCGAGCCGCGCCAACGGCGGCGTCTCGGCCGATGGCAAGACGATCACCTGGAAGCTGAAGCCGAACGTGCAGTGGCACGACGGCAAGCCGTTCACCGCCGACGACGTGGTCTTCACCTGGCAGTTCGCCTCCGACCCGGCCACGCGCCGCAGTGACGATCGCCTCGTACAAGGACGTCAAGGTCGAGAAGGTCGACAACCTGACCGTGCGCGTGATGTTCCAGAAGGCGCAGCCGTTCTGGGCCGATGCCTTCGTCGCCGCCGCCGGCATGATCATCCCCAAACACCTGTTCGACGACTACATGGGCGCCAAGTCGCGCGATGCGCCGACCAACCTGAAGCCGGTCGGCACCGGGCCGTACAAGTTCGTCGACTTCAAACCCGGTGACGTGGTGCGCGGCGAGCGCAACACCAACTACCACGAGCCGAACCGGCCGTATTTCGACAGCATCGAGATGAAAGGCGGCGGCGATGCGGTGTCGGCCGCGCGCGCGGTGCTGCAGACCGGCGAGTACGACTACGCCTGGAACATGCAGGTCGAGGACGAGATCCTGAAGCGCCTGGAAGACGGCGGCAAGGGCCGCGCCGGCATCGTGCCCGGCGGCAACATCGAGTTCATCCCGCTGAACTTCACCGACCCGTGGAACGAGGTCGACGGCGAGCGCGCCAGCATCAAGAGCAAGCACCCGACGCTGACCGACCCGACCGTGCGCGAGGCGCTGAACCTGCTCGTCGATCGCAAGTCGATCCAGGACTTCATCTACGGGCGCACCGGCGTGGCGACGCGCAACTTCCTGAACAACCCGCCGAAGTTCCGCTCGAAGGACACCAGCTTCGAATTCAACGTCGACAAGGCCAACCAGCTGCTCGACGCCGGCGGGCTGGAAGAAGGGCGCCGACGGCATCCGCGCGAAGGACGGCAAGCAGCTGAAGTTCGTCTTCCAGACCTCGATCAACGCGCCGCGCCAGAAGACGCAGGCCATCATCAAGCAGGCGATGCCAGAAGGCCGGCATCGAGTGCGAGCTGAAGACGGTCACCGCGTCGGTGTACTTCTCCTCCGACGTGGCCAACCCCGACACCTACACCAAGTTCTTCACCGACATCGAGATGTACACCACGACCATGACGCAGCCCGACCCCGAGCGCTTCATGAACCAGTACGTGTCGTGGGAGGTCTCGTCGAAGGCCAACAAGTGGCAGGGCCGCAACGTCACGCGCTGGCGCAGCGACGACTACGACAAGGGCTACCGCGCCGGCGAGGTCGAACTCGACCCGGTCAAGCGCGCCGCCATCTTCATCGAGCTGAACGACCTGGTGATCAAGAACCGTGTGGTCATCCCGGTCGTGTTCCGCCCGCGTGTGCAGGCCATTTCGAACAAGCTGAAGGCGCCGGTCAGCGGCTGGGACAACGACCTGTGCTTGCTGAAGGACTGGTACCGCGAAGCCTGACGTGGCCTGCTTCGTCGCGCGGGCCGAGCGCCGGGCCGCTCGGCCGACGTACCCGTCGGCCGAAGGGCTGTCATGAGCAGCTACTTCCTGCGCCGGCTGCTGATCGCGGTGCCGAGCCTGCTCGGCATCAGCCTGGTGCTGTTCACGGTGCTCGCGCTGGCGCCGGGCGACCCGTTCGGCGAACTGGCCACCAACCCGGCGGTGCCGCCCGAGGTGCGCGGCCGCGCTGCGCGCGAAGTTCGGCATGGACGACCCGGTGCTGAAGCGCTACTTGCGCTGGTTCGCCGCGATGATGCAGGGCGACTGGGGCTTTTCGTTCGTCAGCCGCATCGACGTCGACACGCTGATCCTGCAGCGCCTGCCGGTGACGCTTGTTCGTGATCGGCTCGTCGCAGGTGCTGGCGCTGCTGATCGCGCTGCCGGTGGGCGTGTATCGCCGCTGCCAAGCCCTACTCGATCTTCGACAAGGTGGCCAACACGCTGGCCTTCATCGGCTTTTCGCTGCCCACCTTCTTCACCGGCATCCTGTTCATCCTGCTGTTCAGCATCCAGCTCGACTGGCTGCCGTTCGTCTATCGCGCCGACATCAGCGAAACCGGCTGGCGCTGGTGGTGGGAACACTTTCGACAGTCGATCATGCCGATCGCGGTGCTCGGGCTGTTCCAGGCGGCGTCGTTCACGCGCTACGTGCGCTCGGCGGTGCTCGACGTGATCCGCCTCGACTACGTGACCACGGCGCGCTCGAAGGGGCTGACCGAATCGTGGGTGATCCTGAAGCACGTGGTGCGCAACGCGATGATCCCGGTGGTGACGCTGATCGCGCTGCAGATGCCGGCCATCTTCGGTGGCGCCGTCGTCACCGAGCAGATCTTTCGCGTGCCCGGCATCGGCGCGCTGCTGATCAGCTCGATCCTGTCCAACGACACGCCGGTGATCATGGCGGTGACCTTCGTCTTCTCGTGCCTGGTGATCGCCTTCAACCTGCTCGCCGACCTGCTCTATGGCTGGCTCGACCCCCGCATCAGCTTCCGCTAGCCTGCCGTTGCCGGTGGCGGCGCCACGCAGCACGCTCGGCGGCGAGGCGTGGCGGCGCTTTCGGCGCCACAAGCTGGCGTTGACCGGCGCGGTGATGCTGGCCACGATCATCCTGGCGGTGGCATTCGGCCCCTGGCTGTGGCGCGTGCCGATCAACGACATCGACTTCACCGCCACCTTGCAGGGCCCGTCGTGGAAGCACCCGATGGGCACCGACGACCTGGGCCAGGACCTGCTCGCGCGCATGCTCTACGGCGGGCGCATCTCGATCGCGGTGGGCTTTGCAGCGATGTTCATCGCCATCTTCGTCGGCATCGTCGTCGGCACGATCGCCGGCATGTCGCGCGGCTGGGTCGACGGCTTCCTGATGTGGGTCACCGACCTGTTCCTGTCGCTGCCGCACCTTGCCGCTGCTGCTGCTGCTGATCTACCTGTTTCGCGACACGCTGAAGGCCTGGGTGGGCATCGAGGCCGGCATGTTCATCATGATCGTGCTGGTCATCGGCGGCTTTCGCTGGATGCCGGTGGCGCGGCTGGTGCGCGCGCAGTTCCTGTCGCTGCGCGAGAAGGAATTCGTCGAGGCGGCACGCGCGCTGGGCGCCACGCCGCTGCGCCAGGTGATGCGCCACATCCTGCCCAATTCGCTGGGCCCGGTGATCGTGGCCGCCACCATCGACGTGGCCGCGGCGATCATCGCCGAATCGACGCTGTCGTTCCTCGGCCTGGGCTTCCCGCCCGACATTCCCACCTGGGGCCGCATCCTGTTCGATGCCAAGGACCACCTCGACTTCGCCGCGCACTGGGCGCTGTTTCCGGGCGGCGCCATCTTCCTGACGGTGCTGTCGATCAACTACATCGGCGACGGCCTGCGCGATGCGCTCGATCCGCGGCGGGTGATGTGAATCAAGCATGTGCCTTGAGGTCATTTCAAGCACTGCAGGCCGAGCGCCGGGCCGCTCCCAAGCCGGCCTGCGCGTGCCCTCGCGGGACCGCCCGGCGTGTGCGTCGGGCGAGGGGCCGCGATGACTGAGCCGTTGCTTCAGATCAAGAATCTGAAGACGCACTTCGCCACCGACGACGGCTGGGTGCATGCCGTCGACGGGGTCGATCTGCACATCGATCGCGGCGAAACGCTCGGCGTGGTCGGTGAGTCGGGCTGCGGCAAGAGCGTCACCGCGATGACGGTGATGAAGCTGGTGGCGATGCCGCCGGGGCGCATCGTCGCCGGCCAGGTGCTGTGGCAGGGGCGCGACCTGGTGCCGCTGCCGGCCGACGCGATGCGCGCCATCCGCGCCAAGGAAATCGCGATGGTCTTCCAGGAGCCGATGACCTCGCTGAACCCGGTCTACTCGGTCGGCGAGCAGGTCGCCGAGGTGCTGCGGCTGCACGAGGGCCTGGGCCGCCGCGCCGCGCTCGACCGCGCCGCCGAGATGCTGGCGCTGGTGCACATCTCGAACCCGCAGCGGCGCATCCACGACTATCCGCACCAGTTTTCCGGCGGCATGCGCCAGCGCGTGATGATCGCGATGGCGCTGGCCTGCAACCCGAAGCTGCTGATCGCCGACGAGCCGACCACCGCGCTGGACGTGACCATCCAGGCGCAGATCCTCGATCTGCTGAACGAGCTGAAGTCGAAGATCGGCATGTCGGTGATGCTGATCACGCACGCGATGGGCGTGGTCGCCGAGACCGCGCAGCGCGTGGTCGTCATGTACGCCGGCAAGGTCATCGAAGAGGCCGACGTCATCTCGCTGTTCGGCCGCCCGCGCCATCCGTACACACAGGGCCTGATCCGCTCGATCCCGCGCATCGACACCGCCGCCACGCACAAGGTGCGGCTGGAAGCGATCGCCGGCACGGTGCCCAAGCTGATCGCGCCGAAGCCGGGCTGCCGCTTCGCGCCACGCTGCAAGTTCGCGCAAGCCGATTGCACCGCCGCCGACCCGCCGCTGCGCGAAGTGGCGCCGGGGCACAAGGTGGCGTGCATCTTCGACCTATGAAGTTCTGTCAGCGCAGGATGACCCCCTCACCCCTGCCCGCTCCCCGGGTACGGGAGCGAGGTGGTTTTCACCCCGATCCTGTCCCTTTCCTTCACCCTCTCCCGCTTGCGGGACAGGGCCGGCGTGAGGGCGTCCTTCGAGCCGGCCATGAGCGAACCGCTGCTGCGCGTGAAGAACCTGGTCAAGCACTTCCCGGTGAAGGGCGGCGTGCTGTCGCGCACGGTCGACAAGGTGCATGCGGTCGACGGCGTCAGCCTCGAGATCGCTGCAGGCGAGACGCTCGGCCTGGTCGGCGAATCGGGCTGCGGCAAATCGACCACCGGGCGCTGCATCCTGCGCCTGATCGAGCCGACCTCGGGCGAACTGTGGTTCGAGGGCCGCGATGTCACCGTCGTCGACAAGGCGCAGCTGCGCGCGCTGACACGCGACATGCAGATCATCTTCCAGGACCCGTATGCATCGCTGAACCCGCGCATGACGGTGGGCGCGATCATCGGCGAGGCGATGGTCATCCACGGCCTCGAAAAGGGTGCCAAGGCGCAGGAGGCGCGCACCGTCGAACTGCTGCGCACCGTGGGCCTGCACCCCGATCACATCCGTCGCTTTCCGCACGAATTTTCCGGCGGCCAGCGCCAGCGCATCGGCATCGCGCGGGCGCTGGCGGTGAGCCCGAAGCTGATCATCTGCGACGAGCCGGTGTCGGCGCTCGACGTGTCGATCCAGGCGCAGGTCATCAACCTGCTCGAGGATCTGCAGGAGCAGTTCAATCTGACCTACCTGTTCATCGCGCACGACCTGTCGGTGGTCGAGCACATCAGCCAGCGCGTGGCGGTGATGTACCTGGGGCGCATCGTCGAGGTGGCGTCGTCGCGCGACCTGTACACCTCGCCCAAGCACCCCTACACCGAGGCGCTGCTGTCGGCGGTGCCGATTCCTGACCCGACACTCAAGCGCAAGCGCATCGTGCTGCAGGGCGATGTGCCCAACCCGATCCGGCCGCCATCGGGCTGCCACTTCCACCCGCGTTGCCCACGCGCTGAGGACCGCTGCAAGGTCGAGGCGCCGCTGTTGCGCGATCTGGGGCGAGGCCGCCTGTCGGCCTGCCATTTTTCCGTTTGAATGGGATCGATCCACAACCAGGAGACGAAGATGATGAAAGCCGGCATTGACCAGGACGCACTGATCGACATGGTGGCCGACGCCTCGGCCAAACAAGGCGAGAAGCTGCGCAAGGGCGTCGCCGACGCCACGCTGAAAGCGTTGCAGGGGCGCGAACTGACCTTGGAGAACATGCGCAAGGTCATCCGGGCGGTGACGCAGGCCACCGCACTCGGCGCCGAGAAGAACCCGGCCAGCGCGGTCGATGTCGAAGCGCTGCTGCACAAGGCCGTCAGCGGCATGGACGGCGCGCTGCTGCAAGCGGTGCAGGCCCACCGCACCGCGCTGCAACAACTGGTGGACCAGGGCGCGGCGCTGCGCGAAACCCAGTTGCAGACGGCAGTGGACGGCATCGAGAAGATGGAAGAGATGTTCTTCTCGACCATCGGCAAGGCGGTCAAGGGCGTCAGCGCGCCGATGCAAGGCACCTGGGACCAGGTGTTGAAGACCACGAAGATGGAAGGCACGGCCAGCGGTGCACTGGCCACGCAGACTGTCGAAGGTTTGATGGCGCAGGCCCAGGATGCGATGCGCAAGAGCCGCGCCAGCAGCCTGCGCGCCAGCCAGGTGCTGCTCGACGGTTACGCGGCGATGGTCAGCGGGGTGCTGCTGGGCATGAGCGAGGGGCTCGGCGGCGGCGCAGCGGCGCAGCCGAAACCGGCAGCGGCCAAATCCGCAACGGCGAAAAAGCGCGCCGCCAAGTAGTTGGCTGGCCGGCCGCGGCCGGCCAACTTCACTGCGCAGGGTTGACCGGCATTGCCGCGTCGGCGGCCTGCGCGGCTTGCCAGCGTTCGCGCCCGAAGCTGCGCAGCGCGACAAGCCGGTTGCGGTCGATATCGAGCACCAGCGCAGCCGAGCGGCCGCCGGGTTCGAAGGCGTCGGGCGCAAACGCATACGCGTCGTGCGCCTGCGACCATGCGGGCACGAACGCCATCACCGCGTAACGAAGCTTCGCCTGATCCATGTCGACGACCAGTTCGACGAGCTCGCCGGTGGCCTTGCCGATCGCGGCCCTCGATGTCCTTGCCGAGCAGTGCGCTGGCGCGCTGGGTGCGGCCACGGCTGGGCGACGGCTGGTAGCCGAAGTAGGCGTCGATGTCGTCGATGAAGCGGGCGCCCTGCAGGGTCGATTGCCAGTCCGACTGCGCAATGGCGGATCGTTCGAGCCCGCCGTCGGTCATCTTCGCGCAGACGACGCTTTTGCCGCCAGGTTCCGAACGCAGATCGCGCAGCGGCACCGCGCAAACCTTGCCGACGCGCGACGAACCCGGATCGAACTCGAACCCCGCATGACGCACCTCGGGGCGCGTCCACCACATGCCCGGCGGCAGCGTCGATGCGATCAACGCGCGCCGACGCGGGCAGGCACGCGCTGCTCAGGGCGCCGGCCAGCGCGGCCGGCGTTTGCCGACGAACGCCGCCACACCCTCCTGCGCCGAGGCATCGACAAAATTGCAGGCCATGGTCTCCCCGGCATCGGCATAGGCGGCTTCGATGCCGATCTTCGATCTGACGGTAGAACAGCGCCTTGCCCATCGCGATGGCCACGCGCGGCTTGTCGAGGATGCTGGCGACCAGAGCTTCGATTTCGGCATCGAGCTGCTGCGCGCTCGCCACCCGGTTCACCAGGCCCTTGTCCAGCGCCTGCCGGGCGCTGATGAACTCGCCGGTGACCAGCATCTCGAAGGCCGCCTTGCGCGGCACGTTGCGGCTCAACGCGACACTCGGCGTCGAGCAGAACAGCCCGAAGCTGACGCCGCTGACGGCGAAGCGCGCGTCGTCGCTGGCCACCGCCAGATCGCACATCGCCACCAGCTGGCAGCCGGCTGCGGTGGCGATGCCCTGCACGCGCGCGATCACCGGCACCGGCAGGCGCTGGATCGCCAGCATCATGCGCGAGCAGGTGGCGAACAGCGCGCGGCTGTCTTCCAGCGACGGCGCGGCCTGCATCTCCTTCAGGTCGTGCCCGGCGCAGAAGGCGCGACCGGCCGCGGCCAGCACCACCACCCTGACCTGTTCGTCATCGGCCAGCGCATCGAGTTCTGCCTGCAGCGCGGCCAGCATCGCGTTCGACAGGGCGTTGAAGGCCTGCGGGCGGTTCAGTGTCAGCGTGACCACGCCGCGCGAGTCCGTCTCGCGCAGCACCAGTGCATCGGTGCTCATCGTGTCTGTCCTACTCGAACGCCGACGCGCTTTTCGCGCGCTCGCGCAACTCGAACTTCTGGATCTTGCCGGTGCTGGTCTTCGGAATCGCTTCGAAGCGGATCTCCTTCGGCACCTTGTAGCCGGCGAGCAGACTCTTGCAGTGCGCGATCAGTTCGGCAGCGGTCACCGCGGCATCGGGCCTGGTCTCGACATAGGCCACCGGCGATTCGCCCCACTTCGGGTCGGGCCGCGCCACCACCGCACAGGCCATCACCGCGGGGTGGCGGTACAGCGCATCTTCGACCTCGATCGAGCTGATGTTCTCGCCGCCGCTGATGATGATGTCCTTGCTGCGGTCCTTGATCTTCACGTAGCGGTCGGCTTCCATCACCGCCAGATCGCCGGTGTGGAACCAGCCGCCTTCGAAGCTCTCGGCGGTGGCCTTCGGGTTCTTCAGGTAGCCCTTCATGACGATGTTGCCGCGGAACATGATCTCGCCCATCGTCTGGCCGTCGGCCGGCACCTCGGTCATCGATTCGGCATCGAGCACGGTCATGCCTTCCTGCAGCGCATAGCGCACGCCCTGGCGGCCATTCAGCCGCGCCTGCTCCGACAGGCTCTTCGCCGCCCAGTCGTCGCGCTTCACCGCCACCGACGCGGGCCCGTAGACCTCGGTCAGGCCATAGACGTGGGTGATGTCGAAGCCGAGCTTGGCCATGCCCTCGATCATCGATGCCGGCGGCGCAGCGCCGGCCACCATGCCGCGCACCGTGTGGTCGATGCCGTCGCGCAGCGCGGCCGGCGCATGGATCAGCAGGTTGTGCACGATCGGCGCGGCGCAGTAGTGGTTGGCCTTGTGCTCGCGCATGGCAGCCAGGATCGGCGTGGCCTCGACGCGGCGCAGGCAGACGTGCGTGCCGCCCAGCATCGCCACCGTCCACGGAAAGCACCAGCCGTTGCAGTGGAACATCGGCAGCGTCCACAGGTACCTGGGGAAGTGCGGCATGGTCCAGGTGGCGGCGTTGCTCACGGCGTTGAGGTACGCGCCGCGGTGGTGGGTGACCACCCCTTTCGGGTCACCGGTGGTGCCGCTGGTGTAGCTCACGGCGATGGCGTCCCATTCGTCGGCCGGGCCGTCGAGCTTCGGCAAGGGTGCGTGGGCGGCCAGCAGCGCTTCGTAGTCGTGCGTGCCGACACGCTCGCCGGCGCCGGTGTATTCGCTGTCGCTGACGTCGATCACCACCGGCTCGCGGCCGTGCTCGGCTTTCAGGATGCGCAGAGCCTCCGCCATCGCTGGCGCGAACTCGCGATCGGTGATCAGCACCTGCGTCTCGCAATGGTTCATCTGCCAGGCCAGCAGCCTCGCATCGAGCCGCGTGTTCAGCGTGTTCAGCACCGCGTTCAGCGCCGGCACCGCGTAGTGCGCCTCGACCATTTCGGGCGTGTTCGGCAGCATCGCGCTGACGGTGCTGCCGCGGGCGACGCCCAATGCGCGCAGCGCCGCCGCCAGCCGCGCGCTGCGCTCGCGGCACTGCGCCCAGGTGTAGCGCCGCGCACCATGAATCACCGCCGGCAGGTCGGCGAAGACCTCGGCGCTGCGTTCGACGAAACTCACCGGCGACAGCGCGACGAAGTTGGCCGCGGTCTTGTCGAGGTCGCTGTTCGTAGATGCTGTTCATGGGCTGTCTCCTGGCACCTGTGCAGCGGTGCCGCATGCAGCATACCGCCGGGCGCACCGTGTCCGGCCACCGGCAGCGCCTGTTTGCTGCTGTTCGCTGACTGCTCGCTAGTCCCCCGCTGCCGCCAGTGCCTGCTCGATGTCCCACAGGATGTCGTCGATGTGCTCCAGCCCGACCGAGATGCGCACCATGTCGGGCAAGCACGCCGGCCGCGCGCTGTTGCTCTTCGTCCAGCTGGCGGTGCGTGGTGGTGGCCGGGTGGCTGATCAGCGTGCGCGTGTCGCCGATGTTCACCAGGTGGCTCATGAACTGCGCCGCTTCGATGAACTTCACCCCGGCTGCCGCGCCGCCCTTCACGCCGAAGGCGAGCAGGCCCGAGGCCATCGGCAAGCCGTCGAGCGAACGCATCTGCCGCTTCACCAGCGCGTGCTGCGGGTGATCGTCCAGCCCCGGGTAATTGACCCAGCTGACCTGCGCGGTGCTCGCGCAGGAACTTCGCCACCGCCAGCGCGTTGGCGCTGTGGCGCTCCATGCGCAGCGGCAGTGTCTCGACCCCCTGCAGGATCTGCCACGCGCCCATCGGCGACAGTGCCGCACCGAACACGCGCAGCGTCTCCATGCGCGCGCGCATGCAAAAGCCGAAGTCGCCGAAGGTCTCGTAGAACTTCACGCCGTGGTAGCCCGGTGACGGCTCGGTCATGCCCGGGAACTTGCCGTTGTCCCAGGCGAAACTTGCCGCCTTCGACCATCACGCCGCCGAGCGTGGTGCCGTGTCCGGCCAGGTACTTGGTCGCCGAGTGCACGACGATGTCGGCGCCCAGCGCGATCGGGTTGCACAGGTACGGCGACGGCACCGTGTTGTCGATCACCAGCGGCAGCCCGTGCGCGTGCGCCACCTCGGCCACCGCCGCGATGTCCAGCATCACCAGGCTCGGATTGCCCAGGCTCTCGGCGAACAGCGCGCGGGTGTTGGGCCGGATCGCCGCGGCGAAGGCCTCGGGTTGCGTGGCATCGACGAAGCTGGTGGTGATGCCGAACTTCGCCAGGTTCACCGACAGCATCGACACCGTGCCGCCGTACAGCGCGCCGGCCGCGACGACGTGGTCGCCTTGCTGCAGGATCGTCATCAGCGCCATCGCCTCGGCGGCCATGCCGCTGGCGCTGGCCACCGCGGCGCGACCGCCTTCGAGGGCGGCCACGCGTTCTTCCAGCGCCGCCACCGTGGGGTTGCTCAGCCGTGAATAGACATTGCCGAAGGTCTGCAGGTTGAACAGGCTGGCGGCATGGTCGGCCGAATCGAACACGTAGCTGGTGGTCTGGTAGATCGGCAACGCCCGCGCGCCGGTGACGGCATCGGGGATCTGGCCGGCATGGATGGCCAGCGTTTCGGGCTTGAAGTTGCGCTCGGCCATGTTCAGCCCATCTTCCTGGCGCTGACCACGCCGGTGTTCACGCCGGCCCAGTGCAAGCCGCCGAACAGACGCGCATGTTCGATCTTCACGCAGCGGTCGAGCACCGAATCGAGACCGGCCTCGCGCACCAGGACATCGGCTTCGAGGTTCTTCACGCCGATCTGCTGCCACAGCACGCGTGCACCGATGGCCAGCGCGCTGCGGGCGATCGGCAGCACGTCTTCGGTGCGCCGGAACACATCCACCATGTCGACCGCGCCGTCGATGTCCTCCAAACGGGCATGGCACGTTTCACCGAGCACCTGGGTGCCTGCGTAGCGCGGGTTCACCGGCACGATGCGGTAGCCGTGCTGCTGCATGTACTTGGCGGCAAAGAAGCTCGGCCGGTGCCACTCGGCCGACAGCCCCACCACGGCGATGGTGCGGGCCTCGCGCAGGATGCGCCGCAGCGTGTGGATGTCGTCGTTCATCGCGGGTATCGAGTGGGTGCTGTGGCTGTCGCTTTGTGCATTCTGCACGGCCGTGGGCTACACTTTGTCCGGTCAGGAGAGAGTGGTGACCGTGTCGCGGCCACCGCCGCCGAAGGCGCAGGGGGGAAGCCTTCCGAACGCTCAGGCAAAAGGACTGGCAAGCGCCTTGCAAGGGGCGTTCCTCACTGGAGAGAGGCTGGCCGTGAAGCCAGCCCACCGAAGGGGCAAGCGGTGGCGTTCAGGCGCCAGCGCCAATCTCTCAGGTAAAGCGGACAGCGAGGGCAAAGATCAACCGGCTTGTCGGTTGTGCTGTTGCCCTTGGAGACTCGCGATGCCGGCCGAAGCCCCTGCCCTGTTGACCACCCCGCTGCACGCGCTGCACCTGGAGCACGGCGCTCGCATGGTCGGCTTCGCCGGCTACGACATGCCGGTGAGCTATCCCAGCGGCATCATCGCCGAGCACAAGCACTGCCGCGCCAGCGCCGCGCTGTTCGACGTCTCGCACATGGGGCAGTTGCGGCTGGTCGGCGACGACGCGGCGAAGGCGCTGGAAACGCTGGTGCCGATGGACGTGATCGGCCTGGCGGTGGGCAAGCAGCGCTACGCGTTCTTCACCAACGCCAGCGGCGGGCTGCTCGACGACCTGATGATCACGCGCCGCGAACACGACCTGCTGCTGGTCGTCAACGCCGCTTGCAAGGTCGCCGACACGCAGCGGCTGGTCACGCACATCGGACACCGTTGCAGGGTGGTGCCGATGCCCGAACGTGCGCTGCTGGCGCTGCAGGGGCCGCAGGCGGCCGCTGCGCTGTCGCACCTGAATGCCGATGTCGGGCAGCTGACCTTCATGAGCGGCGGCAGCTTCACGCTCGCGGGTGCCGAGTGCTACGTCACGCGCTCGGGCTACACCGGCGAGGACGGCTTCGAGATCTCGGTGCACGAGGATGCCGCCGTGATGCTGGCGCGCAAGCTCGTGAACCTGCCCGAGGTGCATCTGGCGGGGCTCGGCGCACGCGACACCCTGCGCCTCGAAGCGGGGCTGTGCCTGTACGGCCACGACATCGACACGACCACCTCGCCGATCGAGGCCGGCCTGAGCTGGGCGATCCAGAAGGTGCGCCGTGCGCAGGGCGCGCGCGAGGGCCACTACCCGGGCGCCAGCGTCATCGATGCGCAGTTGAGCAGCGGCGTCAGTGCCAAGCGGGTCGGCCTGGTGGGGCTGGAACGCACGCCGGTGCGCGAAGGCGCGCTGCTGTTCGACGAGCGCGGCCACAAGGTCGGCCGGGTCACCAGCGGCACCATCGGCCCGAGCATCGACAAGCCGATCGCGATGGCCTATGTGGATGCACCCCACGCCCATGCCGCCGCCGAAGTGTTCGCCGAAGTGCGCGGCAGCAAGCTGCCGATGCGCATCACCGCGCTGCCCTTTGTTCCGCACCGCTATTTCCGCGGCTGATCCACCACCCCTTCACCCCACACAGGAGCCCCCGATGACGACCAAGTACACCGACGACCACGAATGGATCAACATCGAAGACCACGAGGCCGCGGCCGTGGGCATCACGATGCACGCGCAGGAGGCGCTGGGCGACATCGTCTTCGTCGATCTGCCCGACCGTCGGCAAGCAGTACAAGAAGGGCGAGGTGGCCGGCGTGGTCGAGTCGGTGAAGGCCGCGGCCGACATCAACATGCCGGTGTCGGGCGAGGTCGTGGAAGTCAACGAAGCGCTGCGCGCCGACCCGTCGCTGGCCAACAGCGACCCGCTGGGCAACGGCTGGTTCTTCAAGGTGCACGTCACCGACATGACCGACTTCGACCAGCTGATGGACGGCCCCGGCTACGACGCCCTGCTGAAGACGCTGTAGGAACGCCGATGCTGATGCACGCCCACAAGCCGCTGGCCGAACTGGAGAACCCCGGCGAGTTCATCGCCCGCCACATCGGCCCCGACGCCGACGACGAGGCGCACATGCTGTCGGTCATCGGCGCCGCATCGCGTGACGCGCTGATCGATCAGATCGTGCCGCGCAGCATCCTGCGCAGCCAGGCGATGCAGCTGCCGGCGGCGCTGAGCGAGGCGCAGGCGCTGGCCGAGTTGCGCACCATCGCCGCGAAGAACCGCGTGCTCAAAAGCTTCATCGGCCAGGGCTATCACGGCACGCACACGCCCGCGGTGATCCTGCGCAACGTGCTCGAGAACCCGGCCTGGTACACCGCCTACACGCCCTATCAGGCCGAGATCAGCCAGGGCCGGCTGGAAGCGCTGCTGAACTTCCAGACCATGGTCGCCGACCTCACCGGCATGGACATCGCCAACGGCTCGATGCTCGACGAGGCCACTTCGGCCGCCGAGGCGATGACGCTTGGCGATGCGCATGGGCAGCAGCAAGAGCAGCAGCTTCTTCGTCGCCGACGACGTGCTGCCGCAGACGCTGGACGTGCTGCGCACGCGCGCGCAGCCGCTGGGCATCACGTTGACCGTCGGCCCGGCCGAGGACTGCGCGGGCGGCGATCATTTCGCCGCGTTGCTGCAATACCCCGGCGTCAGCGGCCGCGTGCGTGCGCTGCAGCCGCTGGCCGATGCGCTGCATGCAAAGGGCGCGTTGCTGGTGGTGGCCGCCGACCTGCTGGCGCTGGCGCTGCTGAAGCCGCCCGGCGAACAGGGCGCCGACATCGTCGTCGGCAACAGCCAGCGCTTCGGCATGCCGATGGGCAACGGCGGCCCGCACGCCGCCTACATGGCCACGCCGCGATGCCTTCAAGCGCTCGCTGCCGGGCCGGCTGGTGGGCGTCAGCATCGATGCGCACGGCGCGACCGGCCTACCGCCTGGCGCTGCAGACGCGCGAGCAGCACATCCGCCGCGAGAAGGCCACGTCGAACATCTGCACCGCGCAGGTGCTGCCGGCGGTGGTGGCCAGCATGTACGCCGTCTATCACGGCCCGCAGGGGTTGAAGCGCATCGCGCGGCGCGTGGCCGCCTACACCGCGGTGCTGGCCGCCGGGCTGAAGGAGCTCGGCGTGGCGCTGGCGCACGACGAAGCCTTCGACACCCTCGAAGTGCGGCGCAGCGCCGAGCACTGCGACATGCTGCATGGCCGCGGCGGTGAAGGCGGGCATGAACCTGCGCCGTGCCAGCGACACAACGCTCGGCATCACGCTCGACGAGACCACCACGCGCGACGACCTGCGCGCACTGTGGGCGCTGTTCGCCGATGGCCGCGGCAAGCTGCCCGAGGTCGATGACTTCGACAAGGGCATCGCGCCGCTGCTGCCGCCCGACCTGCAGCGCAGCACCCCGTTCCTCACCCACCCGGTGTTCAACGCGCCACCACAGCGAAACGCAGATGCTGCGCTACATCCGCAGCCTGAGCGACAAGGACCTGGCGCTCGACCGCGGCATGATCCCGCTGGGCAGCTGCACGATGAAGCTCAACGCGACCAGCGAGATGATGCCGATCACCTGGCCCGAGTTCGCCGACATCCACCCGTTCGCGCCGCGCGAGCAGCTGGCCGGCTATCGGCAGCTGAACGAGCAGCTGTGCGAGTGGTTGTGCCAGTGCACCGGCTACGCCGGCATCAGCCTGCAGCCCAACGCCGGCTCGCAGGGCGAATATGCCGGGCTGCTGGCGATCCGCGGCTGGCACGCCAGCCGCGGCGAATGCGCACCGCAACGTCTGCCTGATCCCCGAATCGGCGCACGGCACCAACCCGGCCAGTGCCGGCATGGTCGGCCTGCAAGGTGGTGGTGGTGAAGTGCGACGACGCCGGCAACGTCAAGCTAGACGACCTGCGCGCCAAGTGCGTCAGGCACAGCCGCGAGCTGGCCGCGGTGATGATCACCTACCCGTCGACCTACGGCGTGTTCGAAGCGCGGGTCAAGGAGCTGTGCGCGGTGGTGCACGAACACGGCGGGCGCGTCTACGTCGACGGCGCGAACATGAACGCGCTGGTGGGTGTGGCCGCACCGGGCGAATTCGGCGGCGATGTCAGCCACCTGAACCTGCACAAGACCTTCTGCATCCCGCACGGCGGTGGCGGCCCGGGTGTCGGCCCGGTGTGCGTGGTCGACGATCTGGTGCCGTTTCTGCCGGCCCTGCCGCGGCGGCGAACAAGGCGCGGTCGGTGCCGTGTCGGCGGCGCCGCTGGGCAATGCCGCGGTGCTGCCGATCAGCTGGATGTACATCCGCATGATGGGTGCCGAAGGCCTCAAGCACGCCACGCACACCGCGATCCTGAGTGCCAACTACATCGCCGCGCGGCTCGACGGGCACTACGACATCCACTTCAGCGGCGACGTGCCCGGCATCAAGGGCGGCGGCGTGGCGCACGAATGCATCCTCGACCTGCGACCGCTGAAGGAGTCGAGCGGCATCGGCGCCGAAGACGTCGCCAAACGGCTGATCGACTTCGGCTTTCACGCGCCGACGTTGAGCTTCCCGGTCGCCGGCACCTTGATGGTCGAGCCGACCGAAAGCGAGCCGCTGTCCGAACTGGATCGCTTCTGCGACGCGATGATCGCCATCCGCGCCGAGATCGCCAAGGTGGAACAGGCCGGTTGGCCGAAACACGACAATCCGCTGAAGAACGCGCCGCACACCGCTGCGATGTTGCTGACGCCCGAGTGGCCGCATGCCTATTCGCGCGAGGAAGCCGCCTACCCGATGAGCAGCCTGCGCCGCAGCAAATACTGGTCACCGGTTGCGCGCGTCGACAACGTGCATGGCGATCGCAACCTGATGTGCAGCTGCCCGCCGCTCACCGACTACGCCTGAGGCCCACAACGATGAAGATCCTGCTCCCTGTCGATGGCTCGACGCCCGCACTGCAGGCGGTGGCGCACGCGCTGCGGCTGTCGGCTGAAGGATTGAGCGCGCGCCTTGTCCTGGTCAACGTGCAGGAGCCGCCGTCGCTGTACGAGGTGGTGGTGGTGCACGATGCCAAGGCGATCGAATCGGTTCGCACCGGCGCCGGCAACGACCTGCTGCTCGACGCGCGGGCGATGCTCGATGCGGCGGGTGCCGAATACGAGGTCGAGATCGCCACCGGCGATCCGGCCAGCCAGCTGGTCGAGGTGCTGGAGAACCACCGCTGCGACGCCGTGATCCTCGGTGCGCGCGGCGCTGGCAAGCCGGATGCGGGTGACCTGGGTTCGGTGGCGTCGTACCTGCTGCGGCACAGTCCGGTGGCGGTGACGGTGGTGCGCGGCACCGCCAGCGACGAAGCCCGCAGCGCCGACTGACCGGCTCTCGCGGCCGACTGCAGCGCTGCGACCGCCGCTTCAGAACTTGGTGTAGCCGCCGTCGATGATGAACTGCTCGCCGGTCGTGTAGCCCGACGCCTCGCTGGCCAGATAGACCGCGATGCCGCCGAAATCGGCCGCCTCGCCCCAGCGTCGCGCCGGGATGCGCGGCATCACCGCGCCGGCGAAGCGGCTGTCGTTGACCGCGCGCTCGGTCATCTCGGTGACGATCCAGCCCGGCAGGATCGAGTTGACGCGGATGCGATGGCGCGCCAGTTCGACCGCCAGCGCGCGCACGTAGGCGGTGACCGCGCCTTTCGACGCACCGTAGTGGCTGTTGCGCGCCGCGCCTTCGACGGCCGCGGTGCTGGCGGTGGCCACCAGCGCACCGCCCTGTCCGCGCTCGACCATGTGGCGCGCGGCGGCACGGAAGGTCAGGAACACCCCTTCGACGTTGATGCGCTGCACGCGACGGAATTCGTCCAGGCTCATCTCGAGGATGGTGGTGCCCTTGCTCGAAACGCCGGCGTTGGCAAAGCAGGCATCGACATGGCCGAGCGCGGCGACGGTGTCGGCGAAGCACTGCTGCACCTGCGCTTCGTCGCCGACGTCGCAGACGAAGGCGTGCACGCGCGTGGCATCGCCGCACTCGCCCGCAAGAGAGTCCCGCGCCCGTGTTGTCTTGTCCGGGTTCGAACCCCACACCGCCACCGACGCACCGGCCGCAAGCAACGCCTGCGCCATGCCGTAGCCGATGCCGCCGTTGCCGCCGGTGATGAGCGCCGTGCGTCCGTTCAGATCGAAGGGTGAATACATGGCCTGCTGCCTCCGCGTGATGGAACCTGCTGCATTGTGCGGTGCGCCGCGACCGCTGCCGCTTGCCCGGTAGCCATGCTGTTTCGAGCCAGCGCACCAGCATCGACCACGGGCCCGTCGACAGAAAAAAGCAGCACCCGACGCACCCTAAACTTCGCGACCATGGCAGTGCCACCGATGCCCTTGTCACCGCCGTTGCAGCGCAAGGCCCTGTGTCGCACGCGCTGACACCGGCCGACATGCCGCCGCTGCTGTGGGGCCTGGCGCTGCTGGTCTCGCTGGGCGCCGGTGCGGTGCGTGGCTTTGCCGGTTTCGGCTACTCGGCGTTGACCGTGGCGGCGCTGTCGATCGTCACCTCGCCAGGGCCGATCGTGCCGGCGGTGCTGACGCTCGAGGTGCTCGCCAGCCTGAGCCTGGTGCGCGAGGCGCTGCGCGATGCCGACCGCGGCTGGCTGCGCTGGCTGCTGGTTGGCAATCTGCTCTTCGTGCCACTGGGTGTGTGGCTGCTGGCGCGCCTGCCCGAAGACGTCGTGCGCCTGGCCGTGGCGGCTGCGCTGATGTCGGTGGCGCTGCTCGTTCGCGCCGCCGGCACGCACACGCTGCGGCCCTCACCCGCGCTGAAGGCCACTGCCGGCCTGTCGTCGGGCTTGCTGAACGGATTGACTGCCAGCGGCGGCATCGCTGCCGCGCTGGTGATGGCCGGTGTGCGGCTGCCACCG
Organism: uncultured beta proteobacterium; assembly: GCA_963756415.1. Taxonomy (GTDB): domain Bacteria; phylum Pseudomonadota; class Gammaproteobacteria; order Burkholderiales; family Burkholderiaceae_C; genus Rubrivivax. The sequence continues at coordinate 912,022 of CAVWNT010000009.1, read as the reverse complement.
GCAGCGCTGCGCGGCACGATGATCCTGTTCCTGCTGTGCAGCGGCGCCTATGCCGTGATGTGGGCCGCGCTGATCGCCGGCCTGATCGGTGCGCCGGCGGCGCTGGTCGGGCCGCAGACGCTGAGCTGGGTGCTGGTGCTGGGCCCGACGATGTTCGCCGGCATCTGGCTCGGCCGGCGTGCCTTCCGCGGCGCCGACCCGGCCCGCTTCCGCGGCTTCGTGCTCAACCTGCTGATCGCGATCTCGGCCGTCGGCCTGCTGCGGGCGAGTGTGGTGTTGTGGCGCTGATCCAGCGGCCCGAAGTCTCGCCTACGCGCCCACCTTCGGCACGAGCACCAGCGAGAACCAGGGCACGAAGGCGATCAGCGACCAGGCCACCAGCAGCCCGCCGAGGTACATCATCGCGAAGCGCACCAGCTTCGAATACGGAATGCCGGTGACACCGCTGGCCACGAACAGGTTCAGGCCGAACGGCGGCGTGATGAAGCCGATCGCCGCGCCGACCAGGAAGATGACCGAGAAGTGCACCGGGTCGACGCCGTGCGCCACCGCGATCGGCGCCAGGATCGGCGCGAAGATCACCGTCACCGGCAGGCTTTCGAGAATGCAGCCGGCGGCCATCACGATGGCCATGCACACCAGCAGCACGACCACTTCGCTGTTGCCGAACCAGGCGACGAACGAGGCCACCGCCTCGCGCCGCGCCGAGCAGCCCGAAGACCTGCTGCATGACGATCGAGATGGCGATCATCGGTGCCAGCATGCCGGTCAGCTGCCCTGAGCGCAGCAGGATGTCGGGCAGCGCGCGCCACTTGATCTCGCGCGTCAGCAACAGACCGGCGAGCAGGCAGAAGCCCACCGTGATGGCCGCCGCTTCGGTGGGCGAGAAGATGCCCGAGTAGATGCCGTAGATGACGATGAAGATGGCGAAGAAGCCGAGGTAGGCGCGCCGCGCGGTGTTCATCACCCGCGTCAGGCGCAGCGGCTCGATCGTGCCCCAGCCGTTCCTGCGCGCCATCAACCAGCACACGCACCATCATCGACACGACCATCAGGATGCCCGGCAGGATGCCGGCGACGAACAGGTCGGAGATCGACAGGTTCATCAGGAAGCCGTAGACGATGAAGATGATCGACGGCGGAATGATGATGCCCACCGTGCCGCCGGCCGCCGCGGTGGCGGCTGCGAAGCGGCTGTCGTAGCCGTCCTTGACCAGCAGCGGATGCATGATGCCGCCGATGGTGGCGGTGGTGGCCGAGTTCGACCCCGAGATGGCGGCGAACAGGCCGCACGAGGCCAGCGTGGCCAGCCCCAGGCCGCCGCGCAGCCAGCTGACGCAGGCATGGGCGAAGTCGGCCAGGCGGCGCGCGATGCCGGCCGCGGCGATCAGGTCACCGGTGAGGATGAACAGCGGCAGCGACAGCAGGCCGAAGAAGTTGAGCCCCTCGAACAGCGTGACGCCGACATTGGCGAGCGTGAAGTCGATGATCAGCGACGCGCCGACGACCCAGTAGCCGATGACCAGGAAGATCGGCACGCCGATCAGGAACAGCAGCACCACGCCGGTGGACAGCAAACCCAGCAGCAGACCTTGGTCCATCGCGGATCAGCCCTTGCCGATGGTTTGGATGTCGACCAGGAACGGCGCGCGCTTGCGCCAGCGGCCGACATCGTCGGCCAGGTTCTGCAGCACGCGCACGATCAGCAGCGCCCAGGCCAGCGGCGTGGCCAGATAGAACCACCACTGCATGACGTTGTCGGTGCCCTGCACGATGGCGAAGTTCATCTCCACCAGCCGCGTCTGCTCGATCGTGAAGTACAGCACGATGGCGCCGAAGACGATCCACAACAGCGCATCGAGCCACATGCAGGCGAACTGCCAGGCGATAGGGCAGGCGCAGCCGGATGTCGTTGAACACCAGGTGCGTGCGCTGGCGCACGTTGTGCGAGCAGCCGATCCAGGTCACCCACAGGAACAGGTAGATCGGGATCGACGAGCTCCACGGGATCTGCGTCTTGAAGACGAAGCGCTCGATCACCGCGAAGACGATGATCAGCGCCATCGACGAGTAGGCGAACAGGATCAGCGTGCGCTCGGCGTGCCGGTCGAGCCAGCGCAGCGGGGCCAGGATCAGGTTCATCTGCAGTGTCTTTCGGGATCAGACGCAGTGCCGGGCGATTGCCCTCACCCCTGCCCTCTGCTCGGAGCAGGGAGTCAAGAGGGCTGGCACTCAGGCTTTCCACCAGCGGTTCGGCTTGACTTCGGCGACCGTCGTCGTCGCCGGAATCTCGCGCGCGATGGTGTAGATCTCCTTGTACACATCGTGCCCGCCCGACATCTTGTTCAGCCGCTCGCGCCACTCCTCCCACGGCTTCGGCACGTACTGCGGCGAGCACATCTTCTCGGCCTTCAGCAACTCGGGCGCCGACAGCTCGGCCACGCGCACGTTGTTCTTGCCGAAGATCGTGTTCGGCCCGGGGTTCGGCACCGCACCGACGATCTCGACCAGCGCGCGTTCCTGGTTCTTCTGCGTGTACTGCTGCGCATCGAAGGCGGTCTCGCGGAACAGGTCCTGCAGGTTCGGCGGCAGCTTGTTGAAGCTGGCCAGGTTCATCGCGGTGTGCTCGGTGCCGCAGAAGAAGCGCAGGTCGACCGCCTGCGACAGCGCCGGCGCCATGTTGGCGTAGGCCGCCGCGCCCATCCAGGTTTCGGCACCGTCGATCAGGCCCTGCTTCAGGCCGTCGAGCGTTTCTTCCCAGGCCAACGGCACCGGGTTCAACTGCATCAAGGTCATCGCGATGCGGCCCAGCTGCGTGCCGGTGACGCGGTTCTTGGTGCCGGCGAGCTGGTCGACGCTGGTGACGGTGGGTTTGTCGGCGAACTTCTTGCCCAGCATGATGCCGCGCAGCTCGGCAGTGCGTGTACAGGAACTCCAGGTTGTGCAGCTTGCGCAGCGGCTCGCGCAACAGCGCCTCGCTCTTGTTGCTGTAGAAGAAGTGGTACTGCGACGCGCGCGTCGGGAACATGTAGGCGAAGTCGAGCACGTTGTAGTACGGCGCCGAGCCGGCCGAGTTCTGCGTGCTGGCGGTGAACATGTCGACGATGCCCTGCTGCGTCTTCTTCACGCAGTCGCCCTGGTTGCAGATCGCGTTGTTGCCGATGAACTCGATCTTCAGCGCGCCCTCGCTGCGCTTTTCGAGTTCCTGCGCAAACCACAGCTGGCCCGATTCCTGGATCTTCAGGTTGCTCTCGTTGAAGCCGGCGGCGCCGAACTTCAACGTCGATCACCGGCTTGCCGCTGCGCGCGGCGGCCGTCTGCGCGGCCGCGCGGCCGACACCTTCGAGCGTCAGCGGGCCGACCATGCCGGCCACCGCAAAGGCGGTCGAACTCAGGCCGTAGGTGCCGGCGATGCGCATGAAGCCGCGCCGGTCGAGAGGGGTCTGTCTGGGCCATGTGCTTGTCTCCAGGTGGCAGGTTGCGGGATGTCGGTGAGGCGGTTGGAGTCGGCTTGATCTTGCGGCGACCGCCGGGCCGACTCCCGCCCCGGCGCCTCGCGCAGGTCATCGTCGCTTGCGGCGGTCCTCGCGGATCATGTCGACGGCCTTCTCGGCCATCATCACCGCCGGTGCGTTGGTGTTGCCCGACACCAGCGTCGGCATCGCCGAGCAGTCGATGACGCGCAGGCCGGTCGATGCCGTGCACGCGCAGGCGCGCATCGACCACCGCGCCGGCCGCCGGGTCGACGCCCATCGCGCAGGTGCCGGTGGGGTGGAAGATGGTGGCGCCGTTGTTGCGGCAGAACTCGAGCAGCGTCGCGTCGTCGCGGCGTCCGGGCCCGGGCTTGACCTCGCGCTTGATGAAGGGCCGCATCGCCGGCGAGCGCGGCGATCGCGCGCGCCGCCTTCACGCCGGCCACGGTGGTGCGGCGGTCGAGATCGGTGGCGAGGTAGTTCGGCTGCATCTCCGGCGGCTCGAACGGGTCGGTCGACGCGGATGCGGATGTGGCCGCGCGACTCGGGTCGCAGCTGGCACACCGACAGCGTCAAGCCCGAGTAACGGTGCACCTTGCCGCCGGCCATGTCGGCCGACAGCGTGGCGACGTGGAACTGGATGTCGGGCGTGGGCGCTTCGTCCGGCAGCGCGCGCATGAAGCAGCCGCCCTGGTTGATGCCGACCGCCAGCGGGCCGCTGCGGTGCAGCAGCCACTGCAGGCCGAGCCTGCGCCTGGCCGAACCACGAGTTCAGCTCGTCGTTGGTGGTCGGCTGCGTGCATTCGAAGATCAGGCGGATCTGCAGGTGGTCCTGCAGGTTCTCGCCGACGCCGGGCAGCGTCGTGCACCACCGGCACGCCGCGTTGCTGCAGCAGCGCGCGCGGCCCGATGCCCGACAGCTGCAGCAGTTGCGGCGACTGGATCGACGCCGGCGCTGAGCAGCACCTCGCCGCGGCAGCGGGCCACCTTCGTCCTGGCCGCCCTGGTGGTAGCGCACGCCGACCGCGCGCCGCCTTCGAGCAGTCAGATGCGCGTGGCCTGCGCCTCGGTCTCGATGTCGCAGGTTGAGCGCGGCTGGCGGGCCGGCTTCAGGTAGCCTTGCGCCGTGCTCCAGCGCCAGCCCTTCCAGGTGGTGAGCTGGTAGTAGCCGGCGCCTTCCTGCGTGCGCGCCGTTGAAGTCGTCGGTGCGCGGCACGCCGATCTCGCCGGCGCCGGCGATGAAGGCTTCGATCAGCTCGTCGCTTGGCGCCGATGTCCGACACCCGCAGCGGCCCGTCGCCGCCGTGCAGCGGGCTGGCGCCGCGCTGGTTGCGTTCGGACTCGGATGAAATACGGCAGCACGTCGTCGTAGCCCCAGCCGGTGTTGCCGAGCGCGGCCCAGTGGTCGTAGTCCTCGCGCTGGCCGCGGATGTAGATCAGGCCGTTGATCGAACTCGAGCCGCCGAGCGTCTTGCCGCGCGGCCAGTAGATGCGCCGCCCGTTCATGTTCGGATCGGGGTCGGTGTGGAAGCACCAGTTGTACTTCTTGCTCCACATCGTCTTGCCGTAGCCGATCGGCAGGTGGATCCAGAACGAGCGGTCGGGCGGGCCCGGCTTCGAGCAGCAGCACCCGGGTCGCCGGGTCCTCGCTGAGCCGCGCCGGCCAGCACCGCGCCGGCCGAGCCGGCGCCGACGACGATGTAGTCGTATTCGTCGTCCATTCACCGGCCCGCCGGTACACACGCGGCGGCGATGGCGATGGACCCGGGACGATTCATTGCCGGTGAGCATAGGGCGTATTTTTTCGGAACACAACGTTCCGGTATTGGAGATTTCCCTAGCGGCGGCAGAGCGCCTTCAGACGTCGACTTCGACGCTGTCGCCATGCAGCTCCATCAGCTGCCGGCGCGAGGCCGCTTCGCCCTTGCCCATCAGCTTGGTCAGCAACGCCACGCTGCCGGCCATGCCCACGCTGCCGTGCGCCACCGGCAGCAGCCGCCGCGTGTCGGGGTTCAGCGTGGTGTCCCACAGCTGCTCGGCGTTCATCTCGCCCAGACCCTTGAAGCGGCTGATGCTCCAGCTGCCTTCGCGCGCGCCTTCCTTGCGCAGCTTGTCGAGTGCGGCCTGCAGCTCGCCGTCGTCGAGCGCGTAGATCTTCGCCGCCGGCTTCTTGCCGCGCGCCGGCGCGTCGATGCGAAACAGCGGCGGGCGCGCGACATACACATGGCCGGCTTCGATCAGCTTGGGGAAGTGGCGCAGGAACAAGGTCAGCAGCAGCACCTGGATGTGCGAGCCGTCGACATCGGCATCGCTGAGGATGCACACCTTGCCGTAGCGCAGACCGCCGAGGTCGGGCGCATCGTCGGGCCCGTGCGGATCGACGCCGATGGCCACCGCGATGTCGTGGATCTCGTTGTTGGCGAACAGCCGATCGCGCTCGACCTCCCATGAATTCAGCACCTTGCCGCGCAGCGGCAGGATGGCCTGGGTTTCCTTGTCGCGGCCCATCTTGGCGCTGCCGCCGGCCGAATCGCCCTCGACCAGGAACACCTCGTTCAGGCTCAGGTCGCGGCTTTCGCAATCGGTCAGCTTGCCGGGCAGCACCGCCACGCCGGAGCCCTTGCGCTTTTCGACCTTCTGCGACGCGCGCTGGCGCGTCTGCGCCTGGCGGATCACCAGTTCGGCCAGCTTCCTGCCGTATTCGACATGCTGGTGCAGCCACAGCTCGAGCGCCGGCTTGACATAGCCCGACACCAGCCGCAGCGCATCGCGCGAATTCAGCCGCTCCTTGATCTGGCCCTGGAACTGCGGGTCGAGCACCTTCGCCGAGAGCACGAAGCTGGCGCGGGAGAACACATCGTCGCTCATCAGCTTGACACCCTTGGGCATCAACGCGTGCAGTTCGATGAAGCCCTTGATGGCGCCGAACAGGCCGTCCTTCAGACCGGCTTCGTGCGTGCCCCCGACCAGCGTCGGGATCAGGTTGACGTAGCTCTCGCGCAGGGTCGCACCGTCTTCGGTGAAGGCCACGCACCAGGCGGCGCCCTCGCCTTCGGCGAAGTTCTCGGTCTCCTGTGCGCTGGCGAACTGTTCGCCTTCGAACAGCGGAATCAGCGGCTCGGCGACGAGGCTCTGGTTGAGGTAGTCGCGCAGGCCACCGTGGTAGAGCCATTGCTGCTGCTCGCCACCCTTCTCGTGCGTCAGCGACACCGTCACGCCGGGCATCAGCACCGCCTTGCTGCGCAGCAGGTGCATCAGCTCGGCGCGTGGCAACTCGGTGCTGTCGAAGTACTTCGCATCCGGCCACACGCGCACCGATGTGCCGTGCTTGCGCTCGCCCGGCGTGGCCTTGCGCAATGCCAGCGGCTCGATGACGTCGCCGCCGGCAAAAGCCAACGAGGCCACCTGGCCGTCGCGCCACACCGTGACCTGCAGGCGACGGGCCAGCGCGTTGGTGACGCTGACACCGACGCCGTGCAGCCCGCCGGAAAAGCTGTAGGCGCCGCCACTGCCCTTGTCGAACTTGCCGCCGGCGTGCAGCCGCGTGAACACGATCTCGACCACCGGCACCTGTTCTTCGGGATGCAGGCCGAACGGGATGCCGCGGCCGTCGTCATCGACGCCGATGCTGCCGTCGGCATGCAAGGTCAACGCGATGCGCTTGCCGAATCCGGCCAGCGCCTCGTCGGCGGCGTTGTCGATGACCTCCTGGATCACGTGCAGCGGGTTGTCGGTGCGCGTGTACATGCCCGGGCGCTGCTTGACCGGCTCGAGGCCTTTCAGGACACGGATCGAGGCTTCGGCGTAGGTGCTTTGTTTGCTGGGCATGGGTGCTTGGGCAGGCGCTGGTCTGATCATTCTGGAAACGGGCGAGCCGGCGACCGCTCGCGGCGCTGACTCCGCATGTCGGCAGGTCTCGTCGTCATGGACCGGCGTTCTGAATGCCGTAACGCGCCACACCGAGGGCACGCACATCGATCTCCGGCGCGCGCCCGGACACCATGTCGGCGATCACCCGCCCGGTGCCGGCCGCCATCGTCCAGCCCAAGGTGCCATGCCCGGTGGCCAGCAGCAGCTTGCCGATGCGCGTCGCGCCGATGATCGGCGTGCCGTCGGGTGTCATCGGCCGCAGGCCGCACCAGAAGCTGGCCTTCGACACGTCGCCGCCGTTGCGGGAACAGGTCGCTGACGACATGGTTCAGCGTGTCGCGGCGGGCCTCGCGCAGCGCCAGGCTGTAGCCGGCGAGTTCGGCGGTGCCGCCGACGCGGATGCGATCGCCCAGCCGTGTCACCGCGACCTTGTGGCGTCTCGTCCATGATCGTCGATTCGGGCGCGAACTTCGCATCGCTGATCGGCACCGTGATCGAATAGCCCTTGACCGGGTAGACCGGGATGCGCAGGCCCAGCGGCTTCAGCAGCGGCGGCGAGTGGCTGCCCAGCGCCACCACCACGCGGTCGGCCTGCAGATGACCGGCGTCGGTGCGCACGCCGGTGACCTCGCCGCCCTGCAGATCGAGGCCTTCGATGCGGGTGCCATAGCGGAAGGTCACGCCCAGGCCCTGCGCCATCTCGGCCAGCCGGCTGGTGAACTTGAAGCAGTCGCCGGTCTCGTCGCCGGGCAGCCGCAGCGCGCCGACGAACTTGTGCTGCGTCAGCGCCAGCGCCGGCTCGCAGCTGACGAAGCCGGCGCGGTCGAGCACCTCGTACGGCACGCCGTACTGCTTCAGCACCTCGATGTCCTGCGCGGTGCCGTCGAGCTGCTTCTGGGTGCGAAACAGCTGCAGCGTGCCCTGCGTGCGCTCGTCGTAGGCGATGCCGGTCTCGGCGCGCAGCGCCTTCATGCAGTCGCGGCTGTACTCGGCGATCGGCACCATGCGGCTCTTGTTCAGCGCATAGGCACGCTCGGTGCAGTTGGCCAGCATCGACAGCGCCCCAGCGCCACATGTCGGGGTCGAGCAGCGGCCAGATGACCAGCGGGCTGTGGCGCATCAGCATCCACTTGATCGCCTTGACCGGCACGCCCGGCCCGGCCCACGGCGCCGAATAGCCCGGCGACACCTCGCCGGCGTTGGCGAAGCTGGTTTCCAGCGCCGCAGCGGCCTGGCGCTCGATCACTTCGACCTCGTGCCCGGCCTTGGCCAGGTAATACGCGGTCGCAGGTTCCGATGACCCCGCGCCCAGCACCAGCACCCGCATCCACAGCTCCTGTTGTGGGCGGCACTCTAGCACAAGCGCTGCCGTCGTGCCGCTAAAGTCGCGCCATGGCCGGTGAACACGACGCGCAGCGAAGGCTGTCGATGACCCAGGTGCTGCTGTGCGGCGCCGCGGTCGTGACGATGTCGATGGGCATCCGCCACGGCTTCGGCCTGTGGCTGCAGCCGATCACGATGGATCGCGGCTGGTCGCGCGAGACCTTCGCCTTCGCGCTGGCGATCCAGAACCTGGCCTGGGGGCTGTGCGGGCCGCTGGCCGGCATGGTCGCCGACCGCTTCGGCGCCTTCCGCGTGCTGCTGGTCGGCGGCGCTGCTGTACGCCGGCGGGCTGGTCGACGATGGCGCTGGCCACCTCCGGGCTGGCCTTCACCGGCAGCGCCGGCGTCCTGCTCGGCATGGCGCAGGCCGGCACCACCTACGCCATCGTCTTCGGCGTCATCGCGCGCAACGTGGCGCCCGAGAAACGATCGTGGGCGATGGGCGTGGCCGCGGCCGCCGGCTCGTTCGGCCAGTTCCTGATGGTGCCGGTCGAGAACTGGCTGATCGGCGGCTGGGGCTGGCAGAACGCGCTGTTCGTGCTGGGCTTGATGTCGCTGCTGATCCTGCCGCTGGCCTTCGGCCTGCGCGAACCGGCGCGCGCCACCGGCGTCGCCGGCCCGCAGCAGAGCATCGGCGCGGCGCTGCGCGAAGCCTTCGGCTACAAGAGCTTCAGGCTGCTGACGGCCGGCTATTTCGTCTGCGGCTTCCAGGTCGTGTTCATCGGCGTGCACATGCCCAGCTACCTGAAGGACAACGGCCTGGAGCCGGGCGTGGCGACCACCGCGCTGGCGCTGATCGGCCTGTTCAACGTCTTCGGCACCTACATCGCCGGCAGCCTGGGCCAGCGCTATTCCAAGCCGCGGCTGCTCAGCGCGATCTACCTGCTGCGCGCCATCGTCATCGTCGGTCTTCCTGCTGCGCGCCGCTGACGCCGTGGAGCGTGTACCTGTTCGCCGCGGCGATGGGGCTGCTGTGGCTGTCCACCGTGCCGCCGACGAACGCGATGGTGGCGCAGATCTTCGGCGTGCAGTACATGTCGATGCTGGGCGGCTTCGTCTTCCTCAGCCACCAGCTCGGCTCGTTCCTCGGCGCCTGGCTCGGCGGCACGCTGTACGAGCTGCACCGGCAGCTACGACATCGTCTGGTGGCTGTCGGCTGGCGCTGGGCGTGTTCGCCGCCGCTGATCAACCTGCCGGTGCAGCGAGAAGCCGATCGAGCGCGGCGCACCGGCGCTGCAGGGGGCCTGACGGTGCGCACTGCGACGCTGGGCCTGGCTGCTGGCGACTGCGGTCGTGCTCGGCGTGGTTTTCGTCAGCTACCTCGATCCGCACCTGGCGGTGGATCTGGCGAACCGTGTCTGGGCCTGCTTCTGAGCGCGCGCCGCACGGCGGCGCCGAACCCTCGCCGTGGGTGCGCCGCTGGGCCGGCCTGATCCGCCCCGGCGGGCGGGTGCTGGACGTGGCCTGCGGCAGTGGCCGCCACCTGCGCTGGCTGGCGCAGCGGGCCACGCGCTGACCGCGCTGGACCGCGACGGGGCGGCCCTGGCCCCGCTGCGCGACATTGGCGACGCGTGTGCGTGGCCGACATCGAAACGGCACCTGGCCGCTGCGCGGCCGAGCGCTTCGATGCGGTGGTCGTCACCAACTACCTGTGGCGCGCCGCTGTTGCCGCCGATCTGCTGGGCGCGCTGGCGCCGCGGCGGCGTGCTGATCTACGAGACCTTCGCCGCGGGCAACGAAACCGTCGGCAAGCCGTCGCGCGCCGGACTTCCTGCTGCGCCACGGCGAACTGCTGCGGCGCTGCGCAGGGCCTGCGCGTGGTGGCCTACGAGGACGGCTTCGTCGACGCGCCGCCGCGTTTCGTGCAGCGCATCGTCGCCGTGCGCGAAGCGCCGCAGGCGCCGCCGGCGCAGCGCTATCCGCTGTGAAACAGGGCCGCAGGGCCGGCGGCTAAAATCGCCGCCTTCAACGAGGAACACGCATGAACCCGATTGCCGGCAGCATCGTCGCGCTGGTCACGCCGATGCACGAAGACGGCAGCGTCGACTACGCCGCGCTGCGCAAGCTGATCGACTGGCACATCGCCGAAGGCACCGACTGCATCGGCGTGGTCGGCACCACCGGCGAATCGCCCACGGTCAGCGTCGAAGAACACTGCGAGATCATCCGCGTGGCGGTCGAGCAGGCCGCGGCCGCGTGCCGATCATGGCCGGCTGCGGCGCCAATTCCACCGCCGAAGCGATCGAGCTGTCGCGCTTCGCCAAGCAGGTCGGTGCCGACTGCCACGCTGCAGGTCGTGCCCTACTACAACAAGCCGACGCAGGAAGGCATGTACCAGCACTTCCGCGCCATCGCCGAAGCGCGTCGACCTGCCGATGGTGCTGTACAACGTGCCCGGCCGCACGGTCGCCGACATGCAGCACGACACCGTGCTGCGGCTGGCGCAGGTGCCCGGCATCGTCGGCATCAAGGAAGCCACCGGCAACATCGAACGCGCCGCCTGGCTGATCAAGCGACGCGCCGAAGGGCTTCGCGGTCTACTCGGGCGACGACCGCACCGCCGTGGCGCTGATGCTGCTGCGGCGGCCAGGGCAACGTCAGCGTCACCGCCAACGTCGCGCCGCGGCTGATGCACGAGCTGTGCATCGCGGCGATCGACGGGCGATGCGCGCCGCGCCATGGAGATCCACCTGCAAGCTGCTGCCGCTGCACCGCGAGCTGTTCTGCGAGCCGAGCCCGATCGCCCAGCAAGTGGGCGATGGCGCAGCTGGGCCTGTGCGGCGCCGCGGTGCGCCTGCCGATCGTGCCGCTGAGCGAAGCCGGCCAGCGCGCCGTGCAGCAGGCGATGCAACTCGGCGGGCTGCGTTGAAGCGCTCGACACTGCCCACAGCGCCCACCGCGCGCCGGAGACTCCACATTGATTGCACACCTGCCCCTTCGTCGATCGGCCCTGGCTGCGCTGAGCGTGCTCGCAGCCTGGCCGGCTGCAGTTCTTCGCCCTTCTCCAGTGACCGGGTCGACTACCGCAGCAACACGGTCAAGATCAACCCGCTCGAGGTGCCGCCGGACCTGGCCCAGCTGAGCCGCGACAGCCGTTACCAGACCCAGAACGGCGTGGTCAGCGCCAGTGCCGCAGCGCAGAGCGCCGGCACGCGCAGCACCACGGCCAGCGGCCCGGTCGTGGCGCCGACGGCGCTGGGCGAGTTCAAGGTCGAACGTGACGGCGCGCGGCGTTGGCTCAGCGTGCCGAAGACCCCCGAGCAGGTGTGGCCGCAGCTGATCGCGTTCTGGGAAGGGCTCGGCTTCGTCGTCACCAAGCGCAACGCCGAATCCGGCGTCATGGAGACCGACTGGGTGCAGAACCGCGCCAAGCTGCCGCAGGACATCGTGCGTCGCACCGTCGGCAGCTTGCTCGATTCGGTCTATTCGACCGGCGAGCTCGACCAGTACCGCACGCGCATCGAACGCACCGCCACCGGCAGCGAGATCTTCATCACCCACAAGGGCATGGAAGAGGTCTACACCACGCCGCAGAAGGACGCCACCGTGTGGCAGCCGCGGCCGGCCGACGAGCAGATGGAAGCCGAGATGATGGGCCGGCTGCTGGTCAAGCTGGGCGCCACCGAAACGCAGGCCAAGGCGGCGGTGGACAACCCGGTGCCCGGGGTGCCTGCTGCCGAACGCGCGCGCGTGATCAGCGGCGGCACCGGTGCGGCGCTGGAAGTGGACGACGGGCTCGACCGCGCCTGGCGCCGTGTGGGCATCGCGCTCGATCGATCCGGCTTCACCGTCGAGGACCGCGACCGCAACGCCGGCCTGTACTACGTGCGCTATGTCGATCCGACCACCGCCGGGCGCGAGGCTGGCGGCAGCTTCTTCAGCCGCCTGTTCGGCGGCAACACCGACACCAGCAGCGCGGCGCTGAAGTACCAGGTGGCGTTGAAGGGCGAAGGCACCGGCAAGACCATCGTCTCGGTGCTGAACTCGCAAGGGGCGCCGGTGACCGGCGACAACGGCAAGCGCATCGTCACCCTGCTGGCGACCGAGTTGAAATAAGCCCGCCGCGCAATCAAAAAGCCGCCCTCACAGGCGGCTTTTTTTGTTGTCGGCCCGCGCGGCCTCGACGGGCCGCCGCGGGCACCTGCACGGCTTATTGCTTGGGAGCGGAGGCCGAATCCATGGCACCGCTGGCGGCCTGTTTGGCGGCCTCGACGGCAGCTGCCGCAGCAGAAGCTGCATCGTCCGCAGCGGATGCCGCCGGCTCACTGGCCATCGGAGCCGGTGCCGGGGCGACCACCACGGCCGGCGGCGGTGCCGGGGTTGCCGGCACGACGACCGCTTCTTCCTTCTTGCCGCAAGCGGCCAGGACGACGACCGCGGCACAGGCGGTCAGGACGAGTGATTTGTTCATGTGTGATCCTCTGCTGTTTTATAAGGGGGCGAGCGCCTGTCTCGAAATCGAATCAACACCGCCCAATGACAAGGCCCGCACTGTCGCGAGCCTCTGGCGCTGATTATAGTTTTGCTAGTGGATTTCCCTCGGGTCGCTGTCAAAGCCCCAGCGTGGTAGCTGCCAAGCCCGGTTCACAGCGCTGCAGCCAGACCGCGATGTCGTTCTGCCAGCGACGGATCTCGCCGATGTCGGCGCTGGTGCGGCCGCGCCACTGCACCTTGTCGAGCACATGCACCAGGCTGGCCCCGTCGGCGACCAGCAGGCACGGCAATTCGAGTGCTTCGTCCGGCGCCGGGCTGCTGGTCTGCAGCGCATGGGCCCACCAGCGGTAGCAGCCGACGAAACCGCGGACAGCGTCGCGCCACCGCGTCGAAGCTCGTGGCCAGCATCACCAGACGGCGCTGCGGCAGGCGCAACCAACCGGTCAACGCATCGAGCAGCGCGGCATCGTCGAGCGGCCAGTCGGCGAAGTCGGGGTCGACCCACAGCATCTGGCGCGAACCGTGGGCCGCCGCGAGCGCGAGCGTGGCATGCACGGCGGCGACAAAGTCCTGGCGCGATTCGATCGCGCCCGGCATCACGGCATCGGTCATTCGGGCACCTCCTGAAGCCAGCCGGCACGCCGCCATTCATCGACCAGCTGGCGCGCCGAACTCGACAGCCGCGCGACCTCTTCGGGCGCCAGCCGGCGCCTGTCGGCCAGCCGCCGCATCGAACGCGCGTCGGCGACCGGAGGCGGTGAACGATTCGCCATTGATGAAGACATGGGCGCTGTCGTACAGCATGCGCGTGCGCCGGTCCAGCCGCACGCCGCCGCCCCTGCCCGGCCGGCTGGTCGGCTCGAAGACGACGGCTGCCTTGGGCTCGCTGAGGCTTTCACCCAGCGCACGCGCCAGCACCTGCGGCTGAGCCAGCGCCCGTTGCAGCGACTTCGCAGCAAAGTCCAGCATCGACGGCGGCACCGCCGCGGGCGTGGCGGTGGCTGCCTGCCCCTTGTCCGCATAGAGAGCGCCGCGATCTTCATCGTCGAGGTCGTCTGCGACACGGTCCAGCAGGCTCGCGCGCCAGTTCGTTCTGCGTCGGCGCACGAAAGCCGACCGATGCCGTCAGGCACGATCCCACCGCGACACCCTCGTGTGCCCACTGCGGCGGCAGGTAGAGCATGTCGCCGGCCTCGCAGCAGCCACTCCTGCTCGGGCTCGAAGCGGCGCAGGATCTTCAGCGGCGCGCCTTCGACAAAGCGCTTGTCGCGGGCGCGCCCGATGCGCCAACGCCGCTGCCCTTCGACCTGGAGCAGGAACACGTCGTACGAATCGAGGTGCGCGCCGACGCCGCCGCCATCGGTGGCGAACGACAGCATCAGGTCATCGACACGGGCATCGGGCACGAAGCGAAACGGCGCCAGCCACGCGTGTGCCGCGTCCACGTGCAGGTCGACGCCCTGCACCAGCAAGGTCCAGCCGGGCCGCGACAGCGCCGGCAACGCGCGCCGGGGCAGCGGGCCGTGGCGCAGCTGCCAGCCCGCGGCAGTGTGCTGCACCAGGCGTGACTGCACGTCGTCGCGTGCGGCGAGTGCGAACAGCGCCGGCCGCGACAGCGGCGCGGCGATGTCCGGCCAGGCCTGGCGCACCAGCAGCGGTTTCTTCTGCCAATGGCGACGCATGAAGACTGCCGGCGACAGCCCACCGAGCAGCGTGGTGGCATCGTTGAGTGACATGGCGCGATTGTGTGCCGGGGCCGCGCGCGGCAGCGCCATGCGATGATTGCCCGATGGTGATTTCACAACCCTGCGTGGTCGGCTTGCGCTGGACCCTGGCCGACGCCCAAGGCCAGACCATCGACGAGCTGCAGGAGCCGGTCGAGTTCTTCTTCGGCGGCAGCGACCTGCTGCCCAAGATCGAAGAAGCGCTGTCGAACCATGTCGCCGGCGAAGAGGTTTTTGTGCAGCTCGAACCCGAACACGCCTTCGGCGACTACCACAGCGAACGGGTCTGCTTCGAAGCGCGTGCGCTGTTCCCCGAGCAACTCGAGGTGGGCATGCATTTCGAAGGCCTGCCGGCCGGCGCCGCAACGCCCGGCATGCCGGCCGATGCGATCTACGCCGTCACCGAGATCTACCCTGAACACGTGGTGCTCGATGGCAACCACCCGCTGGCCGGCATGGCGCTGCGCCTGCGCATGCAGGTGGTGTCGGTGCGCGAAGCCACGGACGACGAAGTGGCGGCCGGCACCTTGGGCAGCGCCGGCATCAGCGTGCTGAACACGGTGCCGCCCGGGCCGCACACGCACTGAGCGCGCGTTTCAGGCGCTGCCGGTGGAGCCGAAGCCGCCGCTGCCACGCGCCGAGCCGGCAAATTCCTGCACGCGCCTGAAGCGCGCCTGCACGATCGGCACGATCACCATCTGCGCGATGCGTTCGAGGGGCTGCGATGGTGTAGGCCGCACGCGCCGCGGTTCCAGCAGCTGACCATCAACGGGCCCTGGTAGTCGCTGTCGATGAGCCCGACCAGGTTGCCCAGCACGATGCCGTGCTTGCTGCCCAGGCCCGAGCGCGGCAGCAGCATCGCCGCCAGCGTGGGATCGCCGATGTGGATCGCCAGCCCGGTGGGCAGCAAGGTCGCCTGGCCCGGGCTCGAGCAGCAGCGGCTCGTCGATGCAGGCGCGCAGGTCGAGCCCGGCGCTGCCCGCGGTGGCGTATGCCGGCAGATGCTCGGCGACGCGCTCGTCGAGCACCTTCAGATCGATCTGCGTCATGACGCGCGCGCCAGCCGTGTCGGCGATTTCGGCGACCAGCCCGCGCGCCAGGCTGAGCTTGTCGGCGTGCGCCATCTCGCGCTCGCCGTGTTCGTCGACCAGCAACAGCGTGTTGTGGTCGCTGCCGAAGGTGGCCGGGCCGAGGTTGCCGACGATCAGCGGCACGCCCTTGCGCACGCGCTTGGCGCGCGCGTGTTCGACCAGGTCGTGGCTCTCGGCGGCAAAGCCGACGCAATAGGGCGCAGCCGGGCAGCCGCGCCACGCTGGCCAGGATGTCGGGGTTCTGGGTCATCTCGATGCGCGGCGCGCTGCCCGAGCCGTCCTTCTTGATCTTGCGCTCGCTCGCTGCGACAGGGCGCCAGTCGGCCACCGCGGCGGTGGCGATGAAGACGTCGTGCCGCGGCGCCAGCGGCAGCACCGCATCGTGCATCTGCTGCGCGCTTTGCACATCGCTGCGGCGCACATGGCGCGGCGTGGCCAGTGCCACCGGACCGGCGACCAAGGTGACCAGCGCCCCCGCCTGCTGCGCGGCACGCGCGATGGCAAAGCCCATCTTGCCGCTGGACAGGTTGCTGATGCCGCGCACCGGGTCGATGGCCTCGAAGGTCGGGCCGGCGGTGATCAGCACACGCTTGCCGGCGAGCCGCTTGGGCTGGAAGAACGCCACCATCTCGTCGCACAGCTCGAGCGCCTCGAGCATGCGCCCGTCGCCGGTTTCGCCGCAGGCCTGGTCGCCGGCGGCCGGGCCCAGGATGCTGGCGCCGTCGGCCACCAACTGCGCCACGTTGCGCCGCGTCGCCGGGTGGTCCCACATCTCGCGGTTCATCGCCGGCGCCAGCAGCAGCGGGCAGCTGGCCAGCGGCCGTGCCAGGCACAGCAGGCTGAGCAACTCGTCGGCGCGCCCCGTGGCCAGCTTGGCCATGAAGTCGGCGCTGGCCGGCGCCACCAGCACCGCATCGGCCGTCGCGCGTCAGGTTGATGTGCGCCATGTTGTTGGGCTCGCGCGCATCCCACTGGCTGGTGTGCACCGGGCGGTTCGACAGCGCCTGCATCGTCACCGGCGTGATGAACTGGCAGGCCGCCTCGGTCATCACCACCTGCACGGTGGCGCCCTGCTCGCTGCAGTTCGCGCACCAGTTCGGCCGACTTGTAGCAGGCGATGCCGCCACTCAAACCGAGCACGATGTGGCGACCCTGCAGATCGAGCGCATTCGACATGGCGCGCACTCTAGCAGCCCCGACCGCCAGCGATCAGCCTGCGCCGTGGCACTTCTTGTACTTGCGGCCGCTGCCGCACGGGCACGGGTCGTTGCGGCCGGGCACGGTCTCGACACGCCGCGGTGGCGGCCGCGGCGCATGGTCGACCCAGTAGCAGCGCAGGTCCTGCACCGCCAGGCAGGCCTCGTCGATGAGTTCGTCGCGGCTCAGCGTCTGGCCCGGGTAGCGCTGCTGCAGATCGGCCTGCAGCGCCTGGGCATCACGCTCGGTCAAGGCGTGCAGCGCCGCCATGCAACCGTCGAACCAGCCGAAGTCCTCGTCGTCCGGCTGCGGCGCGGGCCAGTCCTCGGCGAAAAGGTCGATCGTCTCGAGGATGGCCGAGGCCCACAGCTCGCCGGTCAACGGCCACTGCGCCGCGTCCTCGGCGCCGAGCTTGCCGTCGGCCAGCAGCTGATCCCGCAACTCGTCGCCGTATTCGTCGATCAGCGGGGCCAGGCGCAGCACATCGGGGTCATCGAACAGGGCCTCGGCATCGAGCTGGCGGGCGAGGATGTCCCAGCGGCGGGCGATCACCCGCAGCGCCTGCGCCACGTCGTCGGGGTCGGCAAAGGTGCGCTGCCAGGCGTCGCCGAGCAGGCGCGGCAGCCAGTCCTCGGCCGGCCTGCGCACCGGGCCGGCCAGCAGCGCGGCCATGCAGCCGTCGAGCCATTCCCGCGACACCCGCGCATCGAAGCCGGCCAGGCGGCTGCACAGCGCCTCGAGTTCGGCGATGTCGGCTTCGCTGCTGTCGGGCGGGTTCATCTGCCCGGCTGAAGCGACGACTCTTCGCCGGCCTGCCAGCGCGGCGGATTCGGATGCAGGCGCGCCATCGCCAGTGCGTCGGCATAGACGCCATCGCGCAGACCGTAGCCCCGGTGACGGCCCTCGATGACGAAGCCGTGGCGGTGGTACAGCGCGATGGCAGGCTGGTTGTCGGCGTACACCGTGAGTTCCAGGCGCAGCAAACCCACCCAGCGGTCGGCGTACTCACACAGCGCACCCATCAACGCGCCGCCGACACCCTGCCGCTGATGCGCACGCGCCACGCTGATGCCCAGAACCATGGCGTGGCGCCGCCGCGGCGAGGTGCTGACCGGATGCAGGCCGGCGCTGCCGAGCACCGCGGCATCGCGCTCGGCGACCAGGTGCAGATCGACCTTGCCGGCGGCGGCAGTGTCGTCCAGCCGCGTGCGCCAGAAGCCGGCATCGGCATAAGGCATCTGCATCAGGCCGGCAAAGACGTCGCGCTCGCCCATCATGCGCGCGAAGGCGTCGGCATCGCCGGCGTTGGCGCGGCGCACGGTGATCGGCAGGCTCGACGGGCCTGCGGCGGGCGGGCTGTTCATGCCGCGATGCTAGCGAACCGCCGCCGCCGCGGCCGGGTCAGGCCCCGTGCCGCAGCCGGTGCGCGCCGAGCAGCAGCGTCAGCAAGGTCAGGGCCACCGCCAGCAGCCAGCCGCTCGCCGGCTCGAACAGGGCCGGCATCAGCGCCTCGAGCCAGGCGCCGAAGGCCTCGGGCGCGCCGGCGCTGGGCGGTGCCGACCAACGCATGCCGTCGTCGGCGCCGCGGGCAGTCAGCGGCTGTGCAAGGGCACTCACCACGGGATCGTCGGCAATGCGGGCGGTGGTGGTCTTCATGGCAGGCCGGCGCGATGTTATTGACGCCGTGGCGGCACGCATCCTCTGCATTGACGATGCACCGGCGGGCGCTGCACGGCCACCCGAACGCTGCTCCAATGCGGGATGCGTGCACGCTCGTGGATCCTCACCGCCGCGCTGGCTGCCATGGCCGGCGCGTCGCCCGGTGCGGCGTCGTCGGCGCCGCGCGTGCTGGTGTTCGGTGAACAGCACGATCAAGCCGACCAGCAACGCCAGGTGGCCGAGCAGGTGCGCGAACTCGCCGCGCAGCGACAGCTCGCCGCGGTGGTGCTGGAGATGGCCGATGCACCGCACTCGACGCGCGCGTTGCCGCCCGACGCCGATGCGCAGCAGGTGCGCGATGCACTGCATTGGCGCGGCTGGCCCTGGGAAACTTATGCGGATGTGGTGATGAACGCGGTGCGCGCCGGCGTGCCGGTGCTGGGCGGCAATCTGCCGCGCGAGGGCATGCGCCAGGCGATGGCCGACACCTCGCTCGACGCTCGGGTCGATGCGCGCACCCACCAGGCGCTGGTCGATGCGGTGCGCAGCGGCCATTGCCAGCTGCTGCCGACAGCGCACGAGCCCGGCATGGTGCGCATCCAGATCGCCCGCGACCGGTCGATGGCCGCCACCGTGAGCGGCGCGCTGCACGACGCGGCGCCGGGCACGACGGTGCTGCTGCTCACCGGCGCAATGCATGCATCGCGCGACCACGGCGTGCCGCTGCACCTGCCGCAGACGCTGCGCGACGAGCGCAGCCTGCAGGTGGTGATGTTCGGCACCCCCGCCGCGGGCCCGCGCGCCGACCACTGGCGCGCCGCCGCGGTGACGCCACAGGCGCAGGACCCCTGCGTCGCGTTGCGCGCGCGGCTGGCCCCGCCCACGCCCGCACCGGCATCGGCCGCTTCGCGCTGACCCCCGACGCCAACGCCGCGCTCGCATGGGCGGCAGCGGCCGGCACAGGCGCTTGCGTCTGCGTCTCCGTCTGCGTCGGACGGTAAGTGTTCACGCGCCAAGCGCCCTGCCGGCGGCGGCCACCGGTGTTGCAAATGCAGCGCGGCTGTTGCGTGGCCGGCGCCCGCGCGCATGAAGTTTTCCCGATCGGCGTCGATATCTCCTTCTGGACCGTTGTCGCCATCGCGCCGACGCCGCCCTCATTGAAAGCGACCATGTTCCTCGCCGCCCACCGCGCCTTCGCCACCCGCCCGCCCACCGCCGACGCCGTCGTGACCGCGCGAGCCACCGCGACGCGGTCGCCGGCCGCGGGCTGGTTCGTGCGCAAGCAGACCATCATGGGCAGCGCCATCCGCGTCGAGCTGTGGTGCGAGGGCCAGCGTCTGGCGGCCGCCGCGATGCAAGCGGTGATGGACGAGATGCACCGCATCGACCGCACGATGAGCCCGCACCGGGCCGACTCGGAGCTGTCGCGCATCAACGCGCGGGCGGCGCGCATGCCGGTGGCGCTGAGCGACGAGATGTTCACGCTGCTGCAGCGCGCGGCGCACTTCTCGCAGCTGTCGCAAGGCGCCTTCGACATCAGCTACGCCGCCGCCGGCCAGCTCTACGACTACCGCCGCGGCGTGCGGCCCGACGCAGCGGCACTGGAACAGGCGCGCCTGTGCATCGGCCACCAGCACCTCGAACTCGACCCGCAACGGCGCACGCTGCGCTTCGCCCGCCCGGGCATGCGCATCGATCTGGGCGGCTTCGCGAAGGGCCACGCCTGCGACACCGCGGCTGCGCTGCTGCGCCGGCGCGGCATCCGCCACGCCATCGTCAGTGCCGGCGGCGACAGCCGCGTCATCGGCGACCGTCGCGGCAAACCGTGGACGGTGGCCGTGCGCGACCCACGCCGCAGCGGCGAGGCGGTGGCGTTGTTGCCGCTGATCGACGTGTCGATCTCCACCGCGGGCGACGATGAACACTTCTTCGAACGCGACGGCGAGCGCTGCCATCACCTGATCGATCCGCGCACCGGCTGCTCGCCGAGCAGCGTGCGCAGCGTGACCGTGCTCGCCGACGACGGGCTGACCAGCGAGGCGCTGTCGAAGAGCGTCTTCGTGCTCGGCGTCGAGGCCGGGCTGCGCCTGATCGAATCGTTGCCCGGTGTCGACGCGGTGATCGTCGATGCCGCCGGCCGGCTGCACTTTTCGTCCGGCCTCGGCCACGCCGGAACGCCGCTGCTGCAGTGATCGAACCCTGATCGCGGTCAACATGCGCGAGTGTCGAACCACGCCCTGGCCGCTTCGCGGGGCCGTGCTCGCCATCACGCTGGTGATCGCCGCCTGCGGCAACAGCGGCGGCAGCACCGCGCCGCAGGCCGGTGAGAGCGCGCACAACGCGGCGCGCGAGGTGCCGCTGGTCTATGTCAAGCGCGTCAACACGCTCGGCATGAACCTGAGCGACGGCGCGCCGTCGGCAGCGGGCGGCGACCTGATGGTGCGCGAGCAATCGTCGCCGAGCGCGACCGAACACAACCTGACCGCGACGTTCACGCAGGGCAAGGGCGACGCGTCCGACCCGGAGGTGTCGTACGACGGCAAGAAGATCGTCTTCGCGATGCGCTGCCCGATGTCGAACACCTCGACCATCGACGGCGTACCGGCCTGCACCGGGCGCTGGAACATCTGGGAATACGACATGAGCCGCGGCGGCCTGGCCGGCGGCAGCTTCCGTCGCATCACCGCTTCGACCCGCGACGACGATGTCGATCCGGCCTACCTGCCGGCCGGGCGCGGCTTCGTGTTCTCGTCGAACCGGCCCGCACGCTCGAAGATGCTGCAGGCGGCGGGCACGCAGCCCGACTTCGCGCCCGACGACCACGAGCGCCAGCGGGTGCTGAACCTGCACACCATGGAGCCCGACGGCGACGCGATAGAGCAGATCTCGTTCAACCACAGCCACGACCGCAACCCGGTCGTGCGGCCCAACGGCGACATCATGTTCTCGCGTGGCGAACACGACGGCCAGCGCAACCGCTTCGCGATCTTCCGCACCCAGTTCGACGGCACCGACACGTCCGTTCTGTACCGCGCGCAGAGCCCCGGCAACAGCTTCCTGCACCCGCGCGACATGGACCCGAAGGGCAAGTACAAGGGCTTCGTGTCGTCGTCGCTGATCTCGCTGTCGGGCCCGCAGCAAGGCGGTGCGCTGATGTTCGTCGACACCGCCAACGGCTCCGGGCACCACACACCGGCGAACCGAACCGTGCCGGCGCAGGGCGGGCGCAGCGAGATCACCGTGACGACACCGAACATGGACCGGGGGCTGTCGCGCCACGGCCGCATCACCTCGCCCTATCCGCTGTGGGACGGCAGCGACCGCGTGCTGCTGTCTTACCGGCCGTGCGAGGTCACGCACAACGGCGTGGTGGTGTCGTGCGCGACGCTGAGCGACGAGGAGATGGCACGCGTAGTCGCAGCGCAACCGCTCGCTGACCGAGGCCGCCGCCGACCCGCTGCAGGACAACGTGCCGCCGCCGTACGCGGTCTACCTGTTCGATCCGGGCCAGCAGACCTGGCTGATCGTGGCTGCGCCGCCGCCGGGTTTCATGTACACCGATGCGGTGGCCATCGAGGCGCGCCCGGAGCCGGCCGCCACCAGCCGGACCCGCATCGACCCGGCGCTGGCCGCCCAAGGGCTGGCCCTGATCGAGGTGCGCAGCGTGTACGACACCGACAAGCTCGACCGCCTGGGCGAAGGCATGCTGACGGCGGTCGACCTGCCCGCGGGTTGCAGCGCCGGCATCGCGATGACGCGCCCGGGCGACACGCTCGACACCCGCGCCCGAGCTCGCCGACCTGGTGCGCATGAAGAACCCGGCCGACAGCGCGCACCACTGCTCGCCGGCGCGCTTCGTCCGCGCCATGCGTGCTGTAACGCCGCCGTCGAGCACGGTGGGTTTGCGCTCGGCGATCGGCGAGACCGCATTCGAGCCGTTGCAGATCCTGGGCTATGCGCCGATCGAACCCGACGGCTCGTTCAAGCTGCAGGTGCCGGCCGATGTGCCGCTGGCGCTGTCGGTGCTGGATGCCAAGGGCCGCAGCATCCAGACGCACCTGAACTGGATCCAGGTGCGCCCGGGCGAGCGCCGCGGCAGCGCCATCAATTCCGGCGACATCGTCGACCCCCAGCCGGCGGCGCTGCTGCCCGGCATGCGCAGCGCACACCTGCCCGGCGAGACGATGGCCTCGCTGCGCACCCGTCTGGATGCCACGCTGCTGCGGCTGAAGCCCGACCTGGAATTCACCGACGTGGGGGCCGACACCCGCCAGCCGGGCGTCGCCGCGCGCGCGCCGATCGTGGTGCGCTACAGCGGCAACGCCGACCCCGCCGACGACCTGGCGACACCCGCGCCGGCCAACGGCCTGATCAACTACCCGCAGCACATCCAGCCGATCTGGAGCCGCGACCGCGGCGCCCGCACCTGCACCGGCTGCCACGCCGACTCGGCGCTGCTCGACCTGCGCGGCACCACCGCCGGCAGCGGGCGGCTGGTGTCGTACGAAGAGCTGATGGTGGGCGACCCGGTGATCGATGCCGCCACCGGGCGGCCGCAGACACGGCTCGTCGAAGGCGTGCCGCAGGTGGTGCGCGGCCCGGCGCTGGTCGAGACTTCGGCCGGCAACGCCAGCGGGCTGGCGCGCAGCAGCCGGCTGACCGAGATCCTCTTCGGCGAACCGCTGAAGGCCGCGGCCGGCGCCCGCACCGCGCACCCCAATCCGCCGACCTCGGCACCGAACCACGCGCTGATGCTGAACGCCGCCGAGAAGCGCCTGGTGGTCGAGTGGATCGACCTGGGCGGCCCGTACCACAACAACCCCTTCGACGCCGGCACCCGCAGCATCAGCACGCTCAGCCGGGCCGGCTTCGAAGCGCAGGTGATGCCGGTGCTGACATCGACCTGCGCGCGCTGCCACCAGCCCGGCGGCAGCGTCACCGGCACCACCGCGGCGTCCGCGCGCAAGCGCTTCGTGCTGACCGGCAGCGCCGAGGGCGACTACGACATGACGCTGTCGTTGATCTCCGACACCTGCCACGCGGCGGCGAACCCTCTGCTGAGCAAGCCGTCGACGCTGCCGCACCCGGCCGGCATCGACGGCCAGTTGAGCGCGGTGCTGCCGCTGGGCAGCGCCAGCCACAACGCGATCGCATCGTGGATCGGCAGCGGCTGCCCGAGACCATGAAGCGCGTCCGACACGCGCCGGCCGCTTGTTCGAAACCCGCCGCCTAGCCCAGGCAGGTGCGGTTCTTGCCGGTGCGCTTGGCCTCGTAGAGCGCCTCGTCGGCGCGCTCCAGCGCCGCTTCCATGGCCTCGCCTTCGCGCAACGCCGTCACGCCGGCCGAGAAGGTGACGAAGACCTCGCGGTTCTCGTGCATGAACAGGCTGGCGGTGAGCCGGCGCTGCAGCCGGCCCAGCACCTGCTGCGCTTCTTCACGATCGGTGTCGGGCAGCAGCACGACAAATTCCTCGCCGCCGAAGCGCGCCACCGTGTCCTGCGGGCGCAGCTGTTCGCGCACCCGCGCGGCCAGGTTCTGCAGCGCCACATCGCCGGCGGCATGGCCGAGCGTGTCGTTGAGCCGCTTGAAGTTGTCGATGTCGAGCAGGCCGACGGCCAGGCCCGCCGGCTGCGAACCGCCCTGGCCGCCCGCGCGCTGCAGCCGCGCCTGTTCGGCCTCGAAGGCCTTGGCCAGGCCGCGCCGGTTGGCGACCTGCGTCAGCGCATCGGTCGACACTTCCTCTGACAAGCGACGCAGTTCGTTCTCGAGCTGATCGACACGCGATTGCATGTCGCCGGCACGCGCCTGTTCGGCACGCAGGCGTTCCTGCGTCTGGCTCACCACCGCCTGCACGTTGTGGCTTTCGTCGAGCATCTCGCGCACCACGCCGGCCAGGCTGTCGAGCGACTCGGCCTGCGCGATGGCCTCGGCATGGCGGCCGACGTTGTCGTGGAAACGACCGGTGTGGCGCGCCGAAATCCCCGACCTCGTTGAGCATGCCCTGGATCATCGTCTTCAACGCGTCGCGCGCCTGATGGCGTTCGGCGCGCAGCTTCGCCTGCTGCTTGCGTGCCTGCGGCGAGCACCTCGCCGGCCGCGCGCACGCTGCGCACGCTCAGCCCCTCGGCCAGACGCTGGCGCATCACCTCGCCCTGGCCGCGCGCCCAGCTGTCGTCCTCGGCCAGCTCGCTCAGGCCCTGGGTCAGTTCGCCGCACAGCTTGCCCAGTTCTTCGAGCAAGTGCTGGCGGTGGGCGAGCAGCCGCCGCGCGCGTTCGGCCATTTCCGCGGCCTGTGCTGCCAGCGCCTCGGTCGGGCCGTCGCGCTGCAACTGCGCGGCCCATCCGGCAAGGCCCTGCGCCAGTTCGGTGGCACGCGGCTCGGCATCGGGCAATGCACTGCCGAGCGCCTGACACAAGGTGTTGGCGATCTGCAGCCAGTCACCGCTCGCCACCGCCGGCGCGGCCGGCAAAACCGGCGCGGGCGGCGCGGGCGGCACCGAACCACTGTCGGCGCACGCGTCGGCCAGGTCGGCGAGCTGCGAAGCCCGCGTCTCGAGCGGATCGGCTTCGTCGACCTCGGCCTCCCACAGGGTCAGCAGCTGGCGCACCCGATGTTGCAGCCGCTGGGCATCGGTGCCGGCGTGTGCGAGCACGCGTTGCAGGCTGTCCTTCTTGCGCGCTGCCGTCCACAGCCGGCTGCCGCGTTCGAGCCCGCGGGCCAGGCGTTGCAGCAACTCGGCCCAGGCCTGCACACGACCGCCGGCGTCGTCGCCGCAGTGGTCGAGCACACGCTCGGCGTCGTCCCAATGTCCGGTCATCAGCGCCTTGATCAGGGCATCGCGGTGCGTCCCCGATGCGCCGACCTGCCCGGCCAGGCGCTGCAACAGCGGGCGCGCGCGTTCGCCGACCACCGCGGCCGCCTGGCCGCCTTCGGCGGCATAGGCGCGGGCATAGTTTTCAGGCGTGGGCTCGATCTTCGCGACCGCCAGGCGGCGCAGCGCGGCCTTCGCCAGTTGCACCGGCGACAAGGCACCGGCGCCGGCATGAGCGATGGGAGCGGCGCCTTGGGAAAGATCCATGACAGGCGCCGTGGTGGGCAGTTCAGTAGTGGCGACCGGCCACCGCGCGCGGCCCTTCGGCTTCGAATTCCAGCACGCTGGCCTGGCCGATCCACGGCGCCTTGCGCGGCAGCACGGTCTGCTCTAGCCAGCGTTCGAGGTCGTCGGGCGGGATCGCACGGCTGAACAGGAAACCCTGCATGGCGCCGCAGCCCAGGCGGTGCAGCACCTCCATCTGGCGCAGGTTCTCGACGCCCTCGCCGATCACGCGCAGCCCCAGCGAACGGGCCAGCGCAATGATCGCGGTGACGACTGCCGAACTCTGCGGCGTGACGCCCAGGTCGTGCACGAACGAGCGGTCGATCTTCAGCTCCGAGATCGGCAAGGTGGTCAGGTAGGCCAGCGACGAATAGCCGGTGCCGAAGTCGTCGATCGAGATTTCGACGCCGATCTCGTTGAGCCGGTGCAGCGCCGGGATGACGTTCTGCAGATCCTTCATCAACCCGGTCTCGGTGATCTCGAGCTGGATCGCGCGGTGCGGGATGCCGTAGGTCGAGACACACTGGTGGATGTGCTCGACCAGGTCCGAACGTTCGAACAATCGGTTCGGCAGGTTCACCGCGATCGAATCGGCAAAGCCGAAGTTGGTCTGCCACACCTTGGCCTGGCGCGCCGCCTCGCGCAACGCCCATTCGGACAGCGGCACGATCAGGCCTGACTCCTCGGCCAGCGGAATGAAATCACCCGGCGGCACCAGCACGTTGCCGCGCTGCCAACGCATCAGCGCTTCGGCGCCGATCATGCGCGCCGAGCGCACGTCGATCTTCGGCTGGTAGTGCAGCACCAGCTCTTCGCGCTCGATCGCCTTGTGCAGCGCGCTTTCGAGCTCGAGCTTCTCGCGCCCGCGCCCGGCCAGCTGCGGGCTGTAGATGGCCGAGGCGTCCTTGCCCTGCGACTTGACCGAGAACATGGCCACGTCGGAGTTGCGCATCAGGTCGGCGACCGAATCGCCGTCGCGCGGGAAGATGGCGATGCCCACGCTGGCGGTGACAAAACACTCCTGGCCGCCGATCAGGATCGGCTCGCGCATGACCTCGAGGATGCGCGAGGCCACACGCTGCGCATCGGCATCGTCGGCGATCTCGGGCAGCAGCGCGATGAACTCGTCACCGCCCAGGCGGCCGACTGCCTCGAGCGTGCGGTGCGAACGCGGGCCCACCGATTCGAGCGCCCCTTCGGTGATCTGGTCGCTGTGGCGCACGCAGGCGCGCAGGCGCTGCGCCACCTGCATCAGCAAGGCGTCGCCGGCCGCGTGGCCGAGCGTGTCGTTGATGATCTTGAAGCGGTCGAGGTCGATGAGCAGGAACGCGCACTGGTGCTCGAGACGGCGCGCATGCTCGATCGCACGCTCCATGCGCCACACCAGATGGCGGCGGTTGGGCAGGCCGGTCAGCGAATCGAAGTTGGCGAGGCGGCGGATGCGGTCCTCGTCGTTGCGCCGGTCGGTCACGTCCTGCAGGATGCCGGTGTAGCCGACACACTGGCCGTGCTCGTTGAACTCGGGCTCGGCCTCGATGTGGATGATGCATTCGCGCGCATCGAGCAAGGTCAGCCGCATGTCCGATGCCAGCACCGAACTCTGCCGCACCGCGCCTTGCAGCTGGCGCAGCGTCGAGCGCCGGTCGCCCTGCGCCACCAGACGCAGGATGTGGCGCAGACCGACCGCGCCGCCGGGCGAATAGCCCAGCACACGCTGGCCCTCGTGCGAGACCACCAGAGACGCCGCCGCCGGTGCCATGGCTGCGCCAGTCGAAGCTGCCCATGCGCGCCAGGTCCTGCGCGCGGGCCAGCTTGGCTTTGCTGCGTTCGAGTTCCTGGCGTACCCGCGAAGCGCGCAGCAGGTACAACAGCCGCCCAGCCAGCAGGCTCCACTGGCTGGATTTGACGAAGAAGTCGGTGGCGCCGGCCTGGTATGCGCGCGTGATCGACGCGTCGTCGTCGAGGCCGGTCAGCATCAGCACCGGCACCTGTTCGAAGCCGGCCGTCGCACGCAGCCGGCGACAGGTCTCGAAGCCGTCGAGCCCGGGCATCATCGCGTCGAGCACGATGATGTCGGGCATCGACTGGGCCAGCCGCGCGAGTGCCTGCTCGCCGCCGGAAACTTCGGTGACCGCGAAGCTGCGTTCGCGCAGCGCCACGCCGGTCAGCAGCAGGTTGACGTCGTCGTCATCGACCAGCAGCACCGTGGGCTGCTGGTGCAGTTCGCTGTCGTCGGCAAAGGCGTGGGCGGGGGTCATGGCCGGTGCTGACTCAAGCGGCAAGCGTGGCCTTCACCGCCCGCAGCGCGCGCGCGGCCTCGCCGCGCAGCGCACCCAGCTGTTGGGCCAGTTGCTCGGTGCGGTGTTCGCGAAGTTGCTGCTCGATCAGCGCGCACTGCGCCGACAGCTCGAGCGCGCCGACGCTGGCCGAGGACGACTTCAGCGTGTGCGCCACATGGCGTATGCCGGCCAGGTCGTTGTCGGCCTGCGCCGCGTCGGCCTGCTGCAACAGCCGCACCAGCGAATTCTCGAACGCGGCCATCACGCGCTGCACGACATGGTTGGTGCCGCTGGGGTCGAGTTCGCGCAGCCGGCTCAGCGCCGCCGCATCCAGCTCACAGGACGGCGCGTCGTGCCGGGGCGGCAACGCCGGGGCTGTGGCAGCGGACATCGCGTTGGGATTGGGCATGATGGGGCGTCTAACCTGCGATGATAAGGACGTGCACGCCGGCACAGCCGCGCAAATGTCACGCAAAAGCAGCGCAGTCCCGCAGCGACAAGGGCTGCGCGAAACCCCCGTCTCTCAGCAACGCGCCCGCCAGCGCAAACCACCATGCAAGTCTTCGTCGCCGGTTTCCAGCATGAAACCAACACCTTCGCCCCCACCCGCGCCGACTGGCCGGCTTTCGAGAGCGGCTCCGCGTTCCCGGCCTACAGCCACGGCGCGGCGATGCTCGATCGACTGGGCGGCACCAGCCTGCCGATGGGCGGCTTCATCCGCAGCGCACGCGAGCGCGGCTGGCCGTTGCTGCCATCGGCCTGGGCCGGCGCCAGCCCGTCGGCGCATGTCACGCGCGACGCCTTCGAACGCATCGCCGAGGTCATCGTCGCCGATGCGACAACCCATGTCGGCCGCTTCGATGCCATCTACCTCGACCTGCACGGCGCGGCCGTCGCCGAGCATGTCGACGATGCCGAAGGTGAGCTGCTCGAGCGGCTGCGCGCTGTCGTCGGCGCGACGATGCCGCTGGTGACCAGCCTGGACCTGCATGCCAACGTCACGCGGCGCATGCTGCAACACGCCAGCGCGATGACCGCCTACCGCACCTACCCGCACATCGACGGCGCCGACACCGGCGCCCGCGCCGCGGAGCTGCTGGCCGAGCTGTGGCAACGCGGCGAGCCGTGGGCCACGCACCAGGTGCGGCTGCCGTTCCTGCTGCCGCTGAATGCCCAGTGCACGATGATGGAGCCGGCCCGCGGCGTCTATGAACGGCTGGCCGCGCGCGATGAGCGCAGCGGCGTGCGCCTGAGCTTCGCGATGGGTTTCCCGGCCGCCGACTTCGACGAATGCGGCCCGGTGGTCTTCGGCCACGGCGCCGACGCCCAAGCCGTGCACCGGGCCGTGCAGGCGGTGGCCGATGAAGTCATCGAACTGCGCCCCGACTGGGCGCTGGAGCTGTTCAGCCCCGCCGAGGCGGTGCAGCGCGCGTTGGCGCTGGCCAACGGCGCCGGCAAGCCGGTGGTCATCGCCGACACGCAGGACAACCCTGGCGCCGGCGCCGATTCCAACACCACCGGCATGCTGCATGCGCTGCTGGCCGCGCGTGCCGGCCAGCATTTCCCCGGACAGGTGGCGCTGGGCCTGCTGTACGACCCGGCCACCGCGCGCACCGCGCATGCGGCCGGCATCGGCGCCACGCTCGACATCGCCGTCGGCACCTCGGTGCGCACCTTCGACGGCAGCCTCAGCGATGCCCCGGTGGCCGGCCGCTTCAAGGTGATCAGCCTGAGTGACGGCGTGGTGCCGCTGCACGGCCCGATGACCGCCGGCCATACCGTGCAGCTGGGGCTCAGTGCCGGCCTGGAGATCGACGGCATCCGCATCAACGTGGTCAGCGGCCAGTGCCAGATGCTCGACCTCGACCTGTTCCGCTTCCTCGGCGTCGAACCCGAACGCATGAAGCTGCTGGTGAACAAGAGTTCGGTGCACTTCCGCGCCGCCTTCGCGCCGATCGCCTCGCACATCCTGGTCGCGGTGGCGCCCGGCCCGATGGCCGCCGACCCGTCGACGTTGCCGTGGCGGCGGCTGGCCAAGGGGCTTGCGCTGAAGCCCTGATCGCTGCAAGACTTCGCCCGCGCCGCACCGAGGAGAACGCCTTGCCCACCCCCGCCTTCGAAGCCGCCCTGCCCTTCGTGCTGCGCTGGGAGGGCGGCTTCGTCGACCACCCGGCAGATCCCGGCGGCCGCACCAACCGCGGTGTCACGCAGCGCAGCTACGACGCCTGGCGCACCGGTCAGCGCCTGCCCCAGCGCGACGTCAAACTCATCGACGAAGCCGAAGTGCACGCCCTCTACGAGTCGGGCTACTGGCACCCGCCGCGCTGCGACCTGCTCGGGCAGCCCCTGGACCTGGTGCAGCTCGACACCGCGGTGAACATGGGGCCCGGGCGCGCGGTGCGCTTCCTGCAGCAGGCGGTGGACTGCGGCGTCGACGGCAATTTCGGCCCGGCCACGCAGCGCGCGGTGTCGGCCTGCCGCCCGGGCGACGCGCTGGCGCGCTATTGCGACATCCGCGAGCGCTTCTATGTCGAACTGGTGCAGCGCAAGCCGGCGTTGTCGGTATTCACGAAAGGCTGGATGAACCGACTCAACAGCCTGCGCAAGGAAGTGGGCCTGCCCGTCGCGCCTGCCACGCGCGGCGGCGGCGGCGTGGCAGGCCCCACGCGCCGCATCCCCGACATCGGCGAGGACCCGAGCTACGACTTCTGATCTCACGCGCGCGGGCGCACAAGAGCGCGCCCTGCTAGCCGCGCGGATGGTGCCGGGCATGCAGCGCGCGCAGGCGCTCGCGTGCGACGTGGGTGTAGATCGTCGTCGTCGAGATGTCGGCATGGCCGAGCAGCAGCTGCACCGCGCGCAGGTCGGCGCCGTGGTTGAGCAGGTGGGTGGCGAAGGCGTGGCGCAGCGTGTGCGGTGACAGCGGCACCTCGATGCCGGCCTTCAGCGCGTGCTGCTTGATCAGCTTCCAGAACATCTGCCGCGTCATCGGCGCGCCGCGCGCGGTGACGAACAGCGCATCGCTGCTGCGCCGCTTCAGGATCGCGGCGCGCGCCTCGGCCAGGTAGCGCTGCAGCCAGCCGTGCGCCTCGGCGCCGAACGGCACCACGCGTTCCTTCGCGCCCTTGCCGGTGACGCGCACCGCGCCTTCGTCCAGGCTCAGGTGCACGCTCTTCAGCAACACCAGCTCGCTGACGCGCAGGCCGCTGGCGTACATCAGCTCGATCATCGTGCGGTCGCGCAGGCCCGAGCGGCTGTGCCACGTCGGGTGCTGCCAGCAAGGCCTCGACCTGCGCCTCGCTCAATGTCTTCGGCACCCGCAGCGGCTGCCGCGCGGCCTGCAGCTTCAAGGTCGGATCGGCATCGACGCGCTGTTCGCGCAGCGCCCAGCGCCAGTAGCGCTTGAACACGCTCAAGCGGCGGTTGGCGGTGGTCGCGCGCGTCTCGCCGTGCCGCTGCGCCATGTAGGCGAGCAGATCGGTCTCGGTGCTGGCGTCCAGCGCCTTGTCGCGTTGCGCCGCAAGCCACTGCGCGTACAGGACCAGGTCGCGCCGGTAGGCGTTCAGCGTCTGCGGCGACAGCCCGTCCTCGATCCACAGTGCATCGACGAAGCGTTCGATCGCCGCCTCGCTGTGCTGCGCGCGTGTCGTCGGTGCCGACGGTGGCTGTTCAACGCCGACGCAGGTCGCGCGCGACCGGCCGCTGCGGCATCGAAGTCGACGCGCTCGCGCTGCAAGCGCGGCCGCGTCCAGGCGCGACAGGTTCAGGTAACGTCGCGCCAGTCCGGGTGCGCCGGGCCAGCGCAGCGGGCTTTGCACCGTCGTGCGCGGCGCCGGCGCGCCTTCGAGCAGCTGCAGGCCAGCTCGAGCGTCAGGTCCTGCGACGCGATGTCGTGCGGCAGCCCGGCGGCATTGCCCAGCGGCAGGTCGCTGAACACCAAGCGCGGCACGCCGCACGTGTTCGACGATGTCCTTGCGCCGCGCCCAGCAGCACGGTGGCGATGCCGTCCGGCTTCGAGGGTCGCGCGCCACCAGCGCCATGTCTGGTGGCACACCGGGCAGTTCGGCACCAGCAGCGCCGCATCGACCGCGTCGTCGCGGCAGCGCGCAGCAGCTCGGGCGCATCGACCTGCAAGCGTATGGCGTTGGCTGCGGTTCGTCGGCACGCCGTGCACCCGCGGCGCGATCGCGCCGATGCGGCCCGCCGCGCGCGCGCGGCGCAGCGCCGGCAGCGGAACCAGGTGCCGCTGTCGTCGCTGATCTGGTCGCGCTGGATCGACACGTGCGACACGCGCAGGTCGTGGTCGAGCGCGCTGTCGAGCGAGTACACGCGTACCGAACTTCGCCGGCCGCGTTGTACGGCGCACCGGCGCCCTGCTCGCCCGAGCTCGGGCTGGTACGGCGCCGCGGTGGTCAGCAGCGCGACGCGGCAATGCGGCCAGCGGCTTGCGCAGTGGCGCGAACGGCACCTCGTCGAAGTGTGCATAGCGGTACGGCGCGAAGCCGAGCGCGCCGTACCAGGCGTGCGTGCGCTCGATGTAGTGGTCGGCTGCGTGACGGTTCCATCGAGAACTCCGCTCCGGCATCGCTTCCCGGGCCAGCGCCCACTCGATGTGTTCGCGCTGCAGCGCATCCGCGCCGGTCGAGCGCGGCCACCGCGCGCGTCGCGCAGGTCGGCATCGTCGCGCGCGCGCAGCGCATTGCCCATGCGCCACCGCCAGGTTGCGGCGCCAGCGTGCGTAACCGATGCGGCGGATCGCGCTGCCTTCGGTGCGGCGCAGGAAGTCGGCCTCGTCCCAGCCCCACAGCTGCAGCAGGTGGCATCGGCGAATGGCTCGCGCACATCGAAGTCGGGCAGCGTCGACGCGCTGCGCGTACCTGTTCCACGGGCACACCAGCTGGCAGTCGTCGCAGCCGAAGATGCGGTTGCCGATCAGCGGCGCGGAACTCCACCGGGATCGGCCCGTCGTGTTCGATCGTCAGGTACGAGATGCAGCGCCGCGCGTCGAGCCGGTACGGCGCGACGATGGCCTGCGTCGGGCACACGTCGATGCAGGCGCGGCAGCTGCCGCAATGCGCGCTGACCGGCGCGGTCGTCGGCGGCAACGCCAGGTCGAGTGAAGATCTCGCCCAGGAAGAACATCGAGCCGGCCTCGCGGTGCAACGCCAGCGTGTGCTTGCCGCGCCAGCCGATGCCGCTGCGCGCGGCCAGCTCCACTTCGAGCACCGGCGCCGAATCGGTGAAGACGCGGTGTCCGAGCGGCCCGACCGCGTCGGCCAGCCGCGTGCGCCAGCGCCTGCAGCCGCGCGCGCAGCACCTTGTGATAGTCGCGGCCGCGGGCATACAGCGACACGGTCGCCGCGGCCGGATCGCGCTGGCGCTGCCATTCGATCGCCTGCCAGTCGCTGCCGCTGTCGCGCGGCAGGTAGTCCATGCGCGCGCTGATCACGCTCACCGTGCCCGGCACCAGTTCGGCCGGCCGCGCGCGTTTCATGCCGTGGCGTCGCCATGTAGTCCATCGAGCCGTGGAAGCCCTGCGCCAGCCACGCGCTCAATCCGGGCTCGGCATCGGACAGGTCGACACCGGCCACACCGATCTGGGACAATCCGCACTCATGCGCCCAACCCCGCAGCTGCTGCACCAGCCGCTTGCCGTCGAGTCGATGACGCTGTTGCATGAGCCGATTCTAGAAACCCGCACCTCCGCTGGCCCGACGAGGCCGCCTGCGCCGCCTTCGCCGCGCGGCTGGCCGCGCACGCCGAGCTCGGCGACGCCTTCATCGAACTGCGCGGCGAACTCGGCGCCGGCAAGACCACCTTCGTGCGCCACCTGCTGCGCGCGCTGGGCGTCGAGCGGCCGCATCAAGAGCCCGACCTACGCGGTGCTGGAAACTTACGCAGCTGCCCGGCTTGCGAGTCTCGCATTTCGACTTCTACCGCTTCGACGATCCGCGCGAATGGGTCGACGCGGGTTTGCGCGAGGTCTTCGCACGCGCCGGGCTGAAGCTGGTCGAATGGCCCGAGCGGGCCGAGCCGTTGCTGCCGCCGCCCGACCTGCGCCTGCACCTGCAGCATCGTCGACGGCGATGCACGCGCGGTGCAGACCTGCAGCGCCTTCGCGCGCGCGGGCGCGGCGTTGCTGCGATGATCCGCCTCGCGCCGCGACGCGCTGCGCGGCTGGGCAGCCTGGTGCTGTTGCTCGGCGCCGCCGAGCTGGCCCACGGCGCGACCATCGTCGCGGTGCGCTGTGGCCGGCGCGACGACTACACGCGGTGACGATCGAATCCGATCAGCGCGCTGGCCGCGCGCCACTTCCTGGTCCCCGAGCCGCAGCGGCTGGTGATCGACATCGACGGCCTGGAGCTGAACCCGGCGCTGCGCGAGCTGGTCGGCAAGGTGCGCAGCCGACGACCCGTACATCGCCGGGTGCGCGTCGGCCAGTACACGCCGCACGTGGTGCGCCTGGTGGTCGACCTGAAGCAGGCGGTGCTGCCGCAGCAGTTCACGCTCGCAGCCGGTGGCAGCCTACCAGCACCGGCTGGTCTTCGACCTGTACCCGACCGAGGCGGCGACCCGCTGCTGGCGCTGATCCGCGAGAAGGAAGCCGCCGAACGCGCGCCGCCAGAGCGTGCGTGACGCGCTCGGCGAGCTGATCGCGCGCATCGACAAGCCGCTGCCGGCCGCCGGCGCACCGGCACCGCTGCGCCGAACGCAGTCGCGCGGCACTGCCGACCGCGGCCGAACGCGTCAGGTCGACCGGCTGATCATCGTCGCCCTCGACCCCGGCCACGGCGGCGAGGACCCGGGCGCGATCGGCCCGAGCGGCCTGCGCGAGAAGGACGTGGTGCTGGCGATCGCGCTGCAGCTGCGCGAACGGCTCAACGCGCGTGCCGAACATGCGCGTGATGCTGACGCGCGACGCCGACTATTTCGTGCCGCTGCACGAGCGCGTGCGCAAGGCGCGGCGCGTGCAGGCCGACCTGTTCGTGTCGATCCACGCCGACGCCTTCTTCCGCCCGAGGCGCGCGGCGCGAGCGTGTTCGCGCTCAGCCAGAACGGCGCCAGCAGCGCCGCCGCACGCTGGATGGCGCAGCGCGAGAACGCGGCCGACCTGGTCGGCGGCGTCAACGCCGCGATCAAGGACACGCAGGTGCTGCGCGCGATGCTCGACATGAGCACCACCGCGCAGATCAAGGACAGCCTGCAGCTCGGCCAGCGAGGTGCTGGGCGCCGCTCGGCCAGGTCGGCCGGCTGCACAAGCCGGCGCGTCGAGCAGGCCGGCTTCGCGGTGCTGAAGGCGCCCGACGTGCCCAGCATCCTGGTCGAGACCGCGTTCATCTCCAACCCGCGAGGAAGAAGCGCAAGCTGCGCGACCCGGCCTAC
Source organism: uncultured beta proteobacterium (assembly GCA_963756415.1). GTDB lineage: Bacteria > Pseudomonadota > Gammaproteobacteria > Burkholderiales > Burkholderiaceae_C > Rubrivivax. The sequence goes on along the minus strand of CAVWNT010000009.1, from coordinate 876,433 downwards.
CAGGCGCGGCTGGTCGACGCGCTGGCCACCGGCATCCAGCGCTATTTCGCGAAGAACCCGCCGCTGGCACGGCAGCGGCAGCTGTAGTTCGGTGCTGGCGCGGCGGCGCCGGATTGGTCTATGCTGCCGAACATGTGCAAATGCAGGTGGCAGCGGATCTGCGCTGGATGCCCGGCGTGGCACCCGCATCGTCGCGGCGACTCGATCGATGACCCTGGCCCGGACCGAATCGGCGCGCTGCTCCTGCTCGGCGTCGGCCTGCTCGCGTGGTGGTGGTGGCCGCAGCGCGACGCCGAGGTGGCGACGCTGCCGCCGCCGCGTCGCTGCGGCTCGAACCCCCGCATCCGCGCCCGGCGGCCCGGTGCGCCGTCCGGTGACCGCCACGGCACCCGGCGCGTCGGCGCCCCCCAGCGCCGATGCTTCCGATGCGGTGCTGCAAGAACGAACTCGATCGAGCTGGTCGGCCGCGAGGGTGCGCTGAGCTTCCTGCAGTTCGACGGCTTCGTGCGCCGGTCGTCGTCACCGTCGACAACCTCGACCGCGCCGAGTGCGTCGGCGCGCTGTGGCCGGTGATACCCGACGCCCGGGCGCTTCGTGGTCAGCGGCGAGGGCGAGAAGAGCACATCGATGCCGACAACGCCTGCGTTACGCGCCGTTCGTGCAGTTCGTCGAGTCGATCGACAGCGCGGCGCGCGGTCGCGCTGTACCGCTGCGCGTATCCGCTGTTCCAGCAGAGCTACGAGGAGCTCGGCTACCCGCAAGGCATTCAACGACCGGCTGGTGCAGGTCATCGACCACCTGCTGCACACGCCGGTGCCGACCGAGCCGCTGGCGCTCACGCTGACGCGAGATCAAGGGGCCGTACGCCTCGGCGCGGCCCTGGGTGCACTACGCGTTCGCCGACCCGGCGCTGGAAGCAACGCTCGGCCGGCCAGAAGCTGCTGATGCGCATGGGCACCGTCAACGAACGGCGCCTCAAGGCCAAGCTCGACGAGTTGCGCGCGCAACTGGTGGCGAAGTCGCCACCCGAGACGCAACACCGCCGCGCTCGGCCACGAAGACGCTGCTGATCGTCGTCCACTCGATGACCGGCGGCACCGCGCAGATGGCGAAGCCGCGGCACGCGGCGCGACGCGCGGCCGCCGGCGAATGCACCGTGCGGCTGCTGCGCGCGGCGCCGGCCGCACGCCGACGATGTGCTCGACGCCGACGGCTACCTGTTCGTCGACGCCCGAGAACCTGGCCTCGATCGTCGGGCATGCTGAAGGACTTCTTCGACCGCTGCTACTACCCCGCGCTCGGACCGTCGAACGGCCGGCCCTACGCCTGCCTGGTCTGCGCCGGCAGCGACGGCAGCGGCGCGGTGCGGCAGATCGAACGCATCGCCACCGGCTGGCGGCTGAAGCGGCCGCGCCGCCGCTGATCGTGTGCACCCATGCGCAGACACCCGCCGCCATCGCTGCGCGCCAAGCACATCGGCGCCGACGATCTGCAGCGCTGCGCCGAAGTCGGCGCGGCGCTGGCGGCCGGCCTGGCGATGGGCATCTTCTGATGCCGGCGGCGCATGCCCTACAGTCGCGCAACACCGCCGCCGCGCCGCGCCGGCCGATCCGGAGCATCCCGATGCTGCACCCCCAAGCCAAGGCCCTGCTCGGCCTGATGATCGAGCGCGGCGTGCCGCCGACGCACACGCTGAGCCCGGCCGAGGCACGCAAGCTTCTACCGCGAGCGCCGCGGCGTCACACAGCCGGCGCCGCCCGCGATCGGCGAGGTGCGCGACCTGAGCGCGGACGGCCGCGCACGGCCGCGATCCCGCTGCGCCTGTACCGGCCGCTGGCCGAATCCCAGCGCGGTGCCGCGCCCCGGTGCTGGTGTACTTCCACGGCGGCGGCTGGGTCATCGGCGACCTCGACACGCACGACACGCTGTGCCGCGAGCTGGCCAACGGATCGGGCTGCGCGGTGGTGGCGGTCGACTACCGCATGGGCCCCGAGCACCGCTTTCCGGCCGCGGTCGACGATTGCATCGCCGCCACGCGCTGGGTGCGCGAGCATGCGCGCGAACTCGGCGTCGATGCGCACGCGGCTGGCGGTCGGCGGCGACAGCGCCGGCGGCAACCTGGCCGCGGTGGTGGCGCTGGCGTCGCGCGCGACGCCGGCCGACGACCCGCCGATCGCCTTCCAGTTGCTGATCTATCCGGCCACCGACCAGCGCCGCGGTGCGCCGTCGCACACCAGCAACGGCCAGGGCTACCTGCTCACGCGCGAGACGATGGACTACTTCCATGACCACTACATCGACGACAAGGCGCACGACCAGGACTGGCGCGCGTCGCCGCTGCTGCACCCCGACCTGTCGCGGCTGCCGCCGGCGCTGGTGCTGACCGCCGGCTACGACCCGCTGCGCGACGAAGGCGCTGCAGTACGCGCAGCGGCTGAGCGAAGCCGGCACCGCCGCCGCGCACATCAGCTTCGAGCGGCAGATCCACGGCTTCATCACCATGGGCCGGGTCATCGACGAGGCCAACACGGCGGTGGCGCTGTGCGCGGCCGAGTTGCGCCGCGCCCTGCGCGCGTAGTGCGGCGCCGCGCGGCGGCGAGCTCAGCATGGCACACGGCGACACCCTCGAAGCCCTGCCCGGCGACGCGCGCCGCCGGCGGCACCGGCGGCGTTGCGCCAGCTGGCCGATCTGCCGGGCCCGCGCGGTTGGCCGCTGGTCGGCAGCCTGCCGCACATCCAACGCCGGCAGGTGCACCGCAACGTCGAGGCGTGGGCCGCGCAGTACGGGCCGATGTTCGGCTTCCGCCTCGGCTCGCGGCGTTTCCTCGCCGTGTGCGATCACGAGCTGATCGCGTCGGTGCTGCGCGACCGGCCCGACGGTTTCCGGCGCACCGAACGGCTCGAATCGATCGGCCGCGAGATGGGGCTGCGTCCCGGCGTGTTCGGCGCCAACGGCGACGAATGGCGCCACCAGCGGCGGCTGGTGATGGCCGGCCTCGATCCGGGCAAGGTGCGCGCCTATCACCCGTCGCTGCAGAAGGTGGCCGCGCGCCTGCAGGCGCGCTGGACCGAAGCCGCCCGCGCCGGCCGTGCCGATCGAGCTGCAACCCGACCTGATGCGCTACACCGTCGATGCCATCACCGGCCTGGCCTTCGGCAGCGACGTCAACACGCTGCAAGGCGACGACGACATCATCCAGCAGCACCTGGACAAGATCTTTCCGTCGCTGTTCAGGCGCATGTTCGCGCCGCTGCCGTACTGGCGCTGGATCCGCCTGCCCGCCGATCGCCAGCTGGAGCACAGCGTGGCCGAGGTGCACAGGGCCATCGACGGCTTCATCGCGCAGGCGCGCCAGCGGCTGCACGACGAGCCGTCGCGGCGCGAACACCCGCCGAACCTGCTCGAGGCGATGATCGTCGCCGCCGCGACGCCCGATGCGATGGTCAGCGACGCCGACGTGGCCGGCAACGTGCTGACCATGCTGCTGGCCGGCGAGGACACCACCGCCAACACGCTGGCGTGGATGCTGCACCTGCTGGCGCGACACCCGGCCGCGCTGCAGCAGGCCAGCGACGAGGCGCGGCGACTGGCGCCGTTGGGTGCCGGCGCCAGTCTCGAACAGCTCGACGCGCTGGCATACATCGATGCCTGCATCCACGAGACGATGCGCCTGAAGCCGGTGGCGCCGTTCAACGTGCTGCAGGCCTTGCGCGACACCCGCATCGCCGATGTGCAGGTGCCGGCCGGCACGCTGGTGTGGCTGGTGGTCCGCCACGACAGCCTGCGTGACGAGCACTTCGCCGACGCGGCGCAGTTCGAGCCGCAGCGTTGGCTGGCACACGGCCCGGCCGCGACGATGGCCGGCGCGGCCAAGCGTGTGTCGATGCCCTTCGGCGCCGGGCCGCGCGTGTGCCCGGGGCGCTATCTGGCGATGCTGGAGATGAAGCTGGCGATGGCGACGGTGCTGAATGCCTTCGACATCGTCGCCGTGGACGCACCGGGTGGTGGCGAAGCCGACGAAGCGATGGCCTTCACGATGGCACCGACGGGCCTGCGCATGCGGCTGCGGCTGCGCGCGGACTGAATCCCGCCGCGCCGGCGCCCCACCGCCTCAGGCCAGGGCTTAGGATTCGCGGCCGAGCGGCTCGGCAGGTGCCAGCGGCAGCTGCCCCTTGGCGCGCCGATTGGCGTTCCAGGCGCCCACCAGCGCCAGCACACCCGGCACGATGATCATGGCCCAGATGACCAGGCTCATGTTCTCCTGCACCCAGGGCATGTTGCCGAACAGGAAACCCAGCGCAATGATGCCGACCACCCACAGCAGCGCGCCGACGATGTTGTAGAGCGTGAACTTGCGCCGGCTCATGTCGGCCACGCCGGCGACGAAGGGGACGAAGGTGCGGATGAAGGGCAGGAAGCGCGCGACGATGATGGTGATGCCGCCGTAGGTCTCGTAGAACTCGTGCGCCTGATGAAAGGCGCGCTTGTTGAAGTAGCGCGAGTGTTCCCACTGCCACACCTTGGGCCCGAAATAGCGACCGATGCTGTAGTTCATCTGGTCGCCCAGCACCGCCGCCACCACCAGCAGCGGCATCGCCAGCTTGATCTCCATCAGCCCGAGCCCGCACATCGCCCCGACCACGAACAACAGCGAATCGCCGGGCAGGAAGGGCATCACCACCAGCCCGGTCTCGACGAAGATGATGGCAAAGAGCAAGGCGTAGACCCAGCCGCCGTAGAGGGTGACGAACTCGGTCAGGTGCTGGTCGATGTGCAGCACGAAGCTCATCACGAAGGCGAGTGCATCCATGCGCCGGCACTCTACCAGCCGCCCCGCGCCGCACTGCCGCACAAACCCGAATGGTCAAGGCACAACTGCTACGCTTGTGCGTCACATCACAAGTCAGGGAGACAAGCCATGCGAGGCTTTCGAATGTTCTGCGCGCTGGGCCTGAGCGTGGCGATGGCCGCGTGCAGCACGACGCCCACGCGGCCGGACGCCTGGGCCGCGCCCGAGGTGCTGGTCGCACCGTCGTCGTTCACCGGCGTGCACGGCCTGGCGGTCGACCCGCAGGGCCGCCTGCTGGCCGGCAGCGTGGTCGGCAACACCATGTGGCTGGTCGATCGCAGCACCGGCAAGGCGCAGGTGTTCATCGACGCACCGGCCGGTCAGGCCGACGACATCGCCATCGGGCCGAAGGGCGAGCTGGCCTGGACCTCGTACCTGCAAGGCATCGTGCGCTTCCGCGCCAACGACAGCGCACCGGTGTTCGTGCTGGCCACCGACCTGCCCGGCATCAACTCGCTGGCCTTCGACCCCAACAACGGCAAGCTCTACGCCAGCCAGGTGTTCCTCGGCGACGCGATGTGGGAGATCGACGTCTACGGTGGCGGCAAGCCGCGGCTGATCAACAAGGACATGGGCGGCTTCAACGGCTTCGATGTCGGCCCCGACGGCTTTCTGTACGGCCCGTTGTGGTTCAAGGGCCAGGTGGTGAAGATGAACCCGGCCAACGGCGCGTTCACGGTCATCAACGCCGAGTTCCAGACACCGGCCGCGGCCAACCTCGACGGCAAGGGCAACCTGTGGGTGGTCGATACGAAGAGCGGCGAGCTCAGCCGCGTCGATCTGGCCAGCGGCCGCAAGACGGTCGCGCGCCAGTTGGCGCCGGCGATCGACAACCTGGCGATCGCGCCCGACGGCACCATCTACGTGTCGAACATGGCCGACAACGCGGTGCTGTCGTACAACCCGGCCAACGGCGAGGTGCGCACGCTCACCAGCGGCAAGCTGGCGGTGCCGGCGGGCATGAAGATCGACGGCAACACGCTGTGGGTCGCCGACATATTCGCCTTCCGCGAAGTCGATCTGAACAATGGCGCGGTGCGCGACGTCCACCGCATGCAGGCCTCGGAACTCGAGTACCCGTTTGCGGTCGGCCTGTCGCCGACGCAGCTGGCGTTGAGCTCGTGGTTCACCGGCTCGGTGCAGCTGCTCGACCGCGCGACGATGAAGACCAACCTCATGCTGCACGGCTTCAAGGCGCCGATGGACGCGCAGTTCCTGGCCGATGGCAGCCTGGCGATCGCCGAGATCGCCACCGGCACCATCACCCGCGCCAGCGGCGAAGGCTTCAAGCAACGCAAGGTGATCACCAGCGGCTTGAAGGGGCCGGTGCAGATGGTGCTCGGCAAGGACGGCTTTCTGTACGTCACCGAAGCGGCGGGCACGGTGCAGCGCATCGATCTGGTCAGCGGCGCGCAGCGGCTCGTCGCCGACAAGCTGGCACTGCCCGAAGGTCTGGCTTTCACGCCCTGGGGCAGCCTGATCGTCGCCGAAGCCGGCGCGCGCCGGCTGGTCGAGATCGACCCCGACGACGGCTCGAAGCGCACCGTGGCAGACAACCTGCCGATCGGCCTCGAAGCCGGGCCGGGGCTGCCGCCGCCGTACGTGGTCAGCGGCGTCGCGGTCAGCGCCGACGGCACGATCTACTTCAGCGCCGACCGCAACAACGCGATCTATCGCGTGCGCGCGCAGCGCTGAGGCCGTGCAGGCCCGCCGGCCAGGCCGGCGGTCGCCGCCCAGCGCGGTAGGCATGGTTGTTGCCTTATGCCGCTGGATTCCACTGCGCTGGCTCATGACCTCTGCTCCCCCGCCGCTGCGTGTGCTGCTGATCGACGACGGCGCACGGCACATCCCGCTGATCCGTGACGAGCTCACGCGCCTGGGCTACGTCGTCGTCGGGGTGCTCGACTCGGCCACGCTGATCCACGACTGCGTGGTGCAGCTGTCGCCCGACGTGGTCATCGTCGACAGCGAATCGCCCACCCGCGACACGCTCGAACACCTGGCCGCACTGTCGGCGAGCAACCCGCGCCCGGTGGTGGTGTTCAGCCAGACCGACAGCGCCGACCCGCTGCAACAGGCGCTGCAGGCCGGCGTCAGCGCCTATGTCGTCGACGGCCTGCACCCGCGCCGTCTGGCGCCGGTGCTGCGGGTGGCGATCGCGCGCTTCGCGCAGGACAAGGCCCTGCGCGCACAGCTCGATGCGGCACAGCACCAGCTGGCCGAGCGCAAGCTGGTCGAGCGCGCCAAGGGCATCCTGATGGCGCGCAGCGGCGGCAGCGAAGAACAGGCTTTCGCCCAGCTGCGCAAGCTGGCGATGGACCGCGGCATGCGCCTGGGCCAGATGGCCGAGCGCCTCATCGAAGCCGCCGAACTGCTGCCCGACCCGCCGGCCACCTGAAGATTGCTGCGATGCACCATCGCGGGGCTGCACACCGGCAGCGGCGCGGGTGGATGCCATGTCGTGGTGCAGTTCGACGCTGTTTTCGCCTGCATCGGCCCCGCAAAGCCTGGCACGGCTCGTGCGTATGCAGTGACTGACAGGACCGGCGCACAACGGGGTGCACCGAAGTCTGTTCGGGCAAAGGCGTCCGGTTGGTGGTGAGGTTGTGCAATGCGCAGCCCTGCCGCGACCGCGACGCCTTTTTCTTTGTCTTTTGCCGAGGGACCCGCATGACGATGGCCAGCTTGGGCAGACCCGAGAAGGAACAGCTGCGCATCGGCTTCATGCCGCTGACCGACTGCGCGCCGGTGGTGATGGCCTCGGTGCTGGGCTTCGACCGCAAGTACGGCATCAAGATCGTGCCGACCACGCGACGCCTCGTGGGCCGGCGTGCGCGACAAGCTGGTCAACGGCGAGCTGGACATGGCGCACGTGCTGTACGGCCTGGTCTACGGCGCTGCACCTGGGCATCGGCGGGCCGCAGCAGGACATGGCGGTGCTGATGAGCCTGAACCGCAACGGCCAGGCCATCACGCTGTCGAAGGCGCTGGCCGACGCCGGCGCGGTCGACGCCGGCAGCGCTGGCCCGGCTGATGGCCAGGGCGCCAACCGCGATTGCACCTTCGCGCAGACCTTCCCCACCGGCACGCACGCGATGTGGCTGTACTACTGGCTGGCCGCGGCCGGCATCGAACCCGCTGCAGCGACGCTGAAGATCATCACCGTGCCGCCGCCGCAGATGGTGGCGAACGTGCGCGTGGGCACAGGTCGACGGCTTCTGCGTCGGCGAGCCGTGGAACCAGCGCGCGATCGATCGACGGCGTCGGCGTCTCGGCCGTCACCTCGCAGGAGATCTGGCAGGACCATCCGGAAAAGGTGCTGGGCTGCAGCGCCGACTTCGTCGACCAGCACCCGAACAGCGCGCGCGCCGCGATCAGCGCGGTGCTCGAAGCCGCACGCTGGATCGACGCCAGCGCGCAGAACAAGGCGCGCACCGCCGAGACGATGGCCGCGGCCGAGTACATCGACACCAGCGTCGATGCCATCCTGCCGCGCCTGCTGGGCGCGCTGCCGACGGCACCGGCCACATGCGTGTCGACGAGCACCCGGCGTGTTTCTTCGACGACGGCGCGGTCAACTTCCCGTACCTCAGCGACGGCATGTGGTTCATGACCCAGTACCGCGCTGGGGCCTGCTGGCCGAGCACCCCGACTACCTGGCGCTGGCGCAGCGCATCAACCGCATCGATCTGTACCGCGAGGCGGCCGCCGCGCTGGGCGTCGACGTGCCCGGCCGCGGCGATGCGCAGCAGCACGCTGATCGACGGCGTGGTGTGGGACGGCAGCGACCCCGCCGCCTATGCCGACGCGCTTCGCGCGTGCACGCCCGCGCCGATGCCGCGCACGCCGCCTGATCGCCCATTTTCAGTTGCCCAGGAGAACATCCATGTCCGACTCACCGAAGCGCCTGCCGCGCCGCCGCTTCATCGCCGGCTGCCGGCGCGCTCGTCGGCGCCAACGCCCTCGGCCTGGCGCATGCGCAGGGCAAGAAGGCGCAGCCCGAGAAGGAAGCGCTGAAGTTCGGCTTCATCAAGCTGACCGACTGCGCGCCGCTGGTCGTCGCCTACGAGAAGCAGCTACTTCGAGGACGAGGGCCTGAACGTCACGCTCGAGGCGCAGGCCAACTGGAAGGTGCTGCTCGACCGCGTCATCGACGGCCAGCTCGACGGCGCGCACATGCTCGCCGGCCAGCCGCTGGGCGCGACGATCGGCTTCGGCACCAAGGCCGACATCGTCACCGCCTTCAGCATGGACCTGAACGGCAACGGCATCACCGTCTGCAACGCGGTCTGGCAGGAGATGAAGCCGCTGCTGCCGACCGAGGGCGGCCGCATCCAGCACCCGATCAAGGCCGATGCGCTGAAGAAGGTGGTCGACAAGTGGAAGGCGCAGGGCAAGCCCTTCAAGATGGGCATGGTGTTCCCGGTCTCGACGCACAACTACGAGCTGCGCTACTGGCTGGCCGCCGGCGGCCTGCACCCCGGCTACTACACCGCCAGCGACATCAGCGGCACCAAGAACGCCGACGTGCTGCTGTCGGTGACGCCGCCGCCGCAGATGCCGGCGACGATGGAGGCCGGCACCATCAACGGCTACTGCGTCGGCGAGCCGTGGAACCAGCAGGCGGTGTTCAAGGGCATCGGCGTGCCGGTGATCACCGACTACGAGATCTGGAAGAACAACCCGGAGAAGGTCTTCGGCGTCACCGCCGGCTGGGCCGACAAGAACCCGAACACGCACGTCGCGGTGGTCAAGGCGCTGATCCGCGCCTGCATGTGGCTCGACGCCAGCATGGCCAACCGCATCGAGGCGGTGAAGATGCTGGCCAAGCCGAACTACGTCGGCGCCGATGCCGAGGTCATCGGCAACAGCATGACCGGCACCTTCGAATACGAGAAGGGCGACAAGCGCCCGCTGCCCGACTTCAACGTCTTCTTCCGCTACTTCGCCACCTACCCGTTCTACAGCGACGCCATCTGGTACCTGACGCAGATGCGCCGCTGGGGCCAGATCGCCGAGAACAAGCCCGACAGCTGGTACATCGACGACCGCGAAGAAGACCTACCGGCCGGCCGTCTACATGCAGGCGGCGAAGGCGCTGATCGCCGAAGGCAAGGCGAAGGAAGCCGACTTCCCGATGAAGAGCGACGGCTTCAAGGGCGTGCAGGACGGTTTCATCGACGGCATCGCCTACGACGGCCGCAAGCCCAACGAGTACCTGGGCAAATTCAAGATCGGCCTGAAGGGCAGCGACGCGGCCTGACGGACCGACAGGCACAGGAAACGGCGATGCGAACAAGTACAGAAGATGTTCGGCCTGGCAGGCTGTGCGCGACGCGCGCGAGCTGACGCGCTCGCTGCTGCTGTCGGTGGGCGTGCCGCTGCTGGCGATGGCGCTGTTCCTGGCGCTGTGGGCGGCGGTGGCGCCGCGCATCGAGACCAGCCTCGGCGCGGTGCCCGGGCCGAAGCAGGTCGCCGAGCAGGCGCAGACCCTGTGGGCCGACCACTTCAACGAGCGCCGCAAGCAAGCCGAGTTCTACGCAGCGCCAGGACGCGCGCAACCAGCAGAAGCTGGCCGAAGACCCGGCCTTCACGCCGCGCCAGTTCGAGTGGACCGGCAAGCCGACCTACCTCGACCAGATCGTCACCAGCCTGATCACGGTGTTCACCGGCTTCGCGCTGGCCACCGTGCTGGCGGTGCCGCTGGGCATCCTGGCCGGCTCGTCGAAGATCGTGCAGGCGGCGATCAACCCGATCGTGCAGATCTTCCGGCCGGTGTCGCCGCTGGCCTGGCTGCCGATCGTCACGCTTGATCGTCAGCGCGGTCTACGTCAGCAGCGGCACGCCGATGTTCCAGAAGAGCTTCCTGATCTCGGCCATCACCGTCACGCTGTGCTCGCTGTGGACGACGCTGATCAACACCGCGATCGGCGTGACCTCGGTCGACAAGGACCTGGTCAACGTCGGCAAGGTGCTGCAGCTGCCGCTGTCGACCCGCGTGCGCAAGATCGTGCTGCCGTCGGCGCTGCCCTACATCTTCACCGGCATGCGGCTGTCGCTGGGCGTCGGCTGGATGGTGCTGATCGCGGCCGAGATGCTGGCGCAGAACCCGGGCCTGGGCAAGTTCGTCTGGGACGAGTTCCAGAACGGCAGCAGCGATTCGCTCAGCCGCATCATGGTCGCGGTGTTCACCATCGGCCTGATCGGCTTCGCGCTCGACCGGCTGATGCAGCTGCTGCAGAACCTGGCGGTGCACCGCTGATGGGCGCGGCCGGGAATCGTCCAGCGCATGGCGCGCAGACAACTGAAGCGCCCTCGCCCGCGCTCGACCTGGTGCCGGCCGTCGCCGCGCTGGAACTGCGCGACGTGGTCAAGGGTTACGGCAGCGGCAAGGGCCGCAGCGAGGTGCTGGGGGGCCTGAACCTGCGCGTCGAGAAAGGCGAGTTCGTCGCCATCGTCGGCTTCTCCGGCAGCGGCAAGACCACCTTGGTCAACCTGCTGGCCGGGCTGATCGCGCCCGATGCCGGCGCGGTGCTGAAAGACGGGCAGCCGGTCACCGGCCCGGGCCCCGACCGCGGCATCGTCTTCCAGAGCTACTCGCTGATGCCGTGGCTGAGCGTGCGCGACAACATCGCGCTGGCGGTCGACTGCGTGTACGCCGCCGAGAGCGCGGCGCAGCGCGATCGAACGCATCCGCGCGGTGGTGGCGATGGTCGGCTTGAGCGCGGCCATCGACAAGAAGCCGGCGCAGCTGTCGGGCGGCATGCGCCAGCGGGTGGCGGTGGCCCGCGCACTGGCCACCGCACCCGACGTGCTGCTGCTCGACGAACCGCTGTCGGCACTGGACGCCCTCACCCGCGCCAGCCTGCAGGACGAGATCGTGCGCATCTGGGGCGAGGACCGCAAGACGGTGCTGCTGATCACCAACGACGTCGACGAGGCGTTGATGATGGCCGACCGCGTGATCGCGCTGGGCACCGGCCCGCGCGCGCAACTGGGCCCGAGCTTCGCGGTCGACATCGAGCGCCCGCGCGAGCGCACGGCGATGAACCACGATGTCAAGTTCCAGGCGCTGCGTGGCGAGATCACCGAACACCTGCTCGGCCTGGCGCAGCGGCGTGATGCCCACCGCAGTGCGGTGGTGATCCCGCTGCCGGCGCTGGAACCGCGCGTGAACGACAGCCGCCGCCGGCCCACGCTGCCGTCGCTGATGCGGCTGCGGCACGCGGCGCAGGCCGAGGCGATCGAGGCCGACGCGGCGGCGGCACCGCTGCCCCTCGAATGCGGCGGCCACGCCGCGCAGTCACGATGACCGCTTCGTCGAGTTCTCCAGCGTCGTCAAGGTCTATCCGGGCCTGAACGGCCAGCCTGCGCAGACGGTCGTCGACGGCTTCGACCTGAAGCTGAAGCGCGGCGAATTCGTCTCGATCATCGGCCACTCGGGCTGCGGCAAATCGACCGTGCTGTCGATGATCGCCGGCCTCACCGACATCAGCGACGGCGTCATCGTGCTCGACGGGCGCGAAGTGGCCGATGCCGGCCCCGACCGCGGGCTGGTGTTCCAGGCACCCAGCCTGGTGCCGTGGCTCAGCGCCTACGACAACGTCATGCTCGGCGTGCAGCGGGTGTTCGCGCACGCCACCAAGGCCGAGCGCCACAACACCGTCGCCTACTTCCTCGGCCGCGTCGGCCTCGGCGCGGCGATGCACAAGCGTGCGTCCGAGCTGTCCAACGGCATGAAGCAGCGTGTCGGCATCGCGCGCGCGTTTGCGCTGAACCCGAAGCTGCTGCTGCTCGACGAACCCTTCGGCATGCTCGATTCGCTGACGCGCTGGGACCTGCAGGAAGTGCTGATGGAAACCTGGGCGCGCAGCCAGGTGACGGCCGTGATGGTCACGCACGATGTCGACGAAGCGATCCTGCTCGCCGACCGCGTGGTGATGATGAACAACGGGCCGCGCGCCCGGATCGGCAAGGTCATGGACGTGCCGCTGCCGCGCCCGCGCTCGCGCGAGGCGCTGCTCGCGCACCCGCGCTACTACGAGCTGCGCGAGGAGCTGATCGGCTTCCTCGAAGACTGCGGCCGCCAGCACTGACTTCGCTCCCGCCTGCCCACGATTTGCCCATTCCAAGGATCCACCATGGCCTACCTCGTCCCCGCCGAATTCGTCACCAAGATGGTCGACGCCGGTGAATCGAAGATCTTCATGTCGACGCGCGACACCCTGATCCGCGCGTTACATGGCCGGCGCGATCCTGGCGCTGGCCGCGGCCTTCGCCGTCACCGTCACGGTGCAGACCGGCCAGCCGCTGGTCGGCGCGGTGCTGTTCCCGGTCGGCTTCTGCATGCTGTACCTGCTGGGCTTCGACCTGCTGACCGGCGTGTTCACGCTGTGCCCGCTGGCCCTGATCGACAAGCGCCCGGGCGTCACCTGCGGCGGCGTGCTGCGCAACTGGTGGCTGGTGTTCGTCGGCAACTTCGCCGGCGCGCTCACCGTGGCGGTGATGATGGCCATCATCTTCACCTTCGGCTTCACGCACCGAGCCCGAACGCGGTCGGGCAAGGCTCGGCCACATCGGCGAAGGCCGCACCGTCGGCTACGCCGCGCACGGCGCGGCCGGCATGCTGACGCTGTTCATCCGCGGCGTGCTGTGCAACTGGATGGTCTCGACCGGCGTGGTCGGCGCGATGATGTCGACCACGCGTGTCGGGCAAGGTGATCGCGCATGTGGATGCCGATCATGGTGTTCTTCTACATGGGCTTCGAGCACTCGATCGTCAACATGTTCCTGTTCCCGTCGGGCCTGATGCTGGGCGGCCAGTTCTCGCTCTGCGACTACCTGATCTGGAACGAGATTCCCACCGTGATCGGCAACCTGGTCGGCGGCCTGTCCTTCGTCGGGCTGACGCTGTACGCGACGCACGTGCGCACCGGCCCGAAGCGCGGCTACGTGGCCTGAACACCGATCGCCTGCAGTCCGTCTTCCGCCATGTCCGCCGCGCCGCCGCCCGGCTTGCCGATGCCTTGCCCGTCGCGCTGGCGTCAGCCTCGGCCAGGCCAGCGACCGCGGCCGCAAGGCCGGTGAACCAGGACTTCCACGGCGCCTGCCTGCCGGCGCGGCCCGCAGCTGCGCAGCAAGGGCATCGCGCTGGCGCTGGCCGACGGCATCGGCAGCAGCGCGGTCAGCCAGGTGGCCAGCGAGGCGGCGGTGCGCAGCGCGCTGGAGGACTACTACTGCACCTCGCGACGCCTGGAGCGTCAAGCGCTCGATGCAGCGGGTGCTGGCGGCGACCAATTCCTGGCTGCACGCGCAGACGCAGCGCAGCCCCTACCGCTACGACGCGACCGCGGCTACGTCTGCACGTTGAGCGCGCTGGTGCTCAAGGGCCGCACCGCGCACGTGTTCCACGTCGGCGACACGCGCATCTACCGCGCTGCACGCGGCGACGCGCTGGAACAGCTGACCGAAGACCACCGCGTGTGGCTCGGCGGTGGCCAGAGCCTACCTCGGCCGCGCGCTCGGCTTCGAGTCGCAGCTCGAAATCGACTACCGCGCCTGCCGCTCGAGCGCGGCGACCTCTTCGTGCTGGCCAGCGACGGCGTGCTACGAACACCTCGAGGCGCGCCGCGTGCATGGCGCGCTGGCGCGAGCACGGCGACGACCTGCGAGGCGGCCGCGCGGCGCTGGTGGCGCAGGCGCTGGCGCGCGGCAGCGACGACAACGCCAGCGTGCAGCTGCTGCGCGTCGACGCAGCTGCCCGAGGCGGCGGCCGACGAAGCGCGGCAGCTGCGCGCCGGCCTGCCGTTGCCGCCGCTGCTGCAGGCGCGCGCAGGCTGTTCGACGGCTACCGCATCGAGCGCGAGCTGCATGCCAGCCACCGCAGCCACCTGTACCTGGCCACCGAAGTCGACAGCGGCGACACGGTGGTGCTGAAGACGCCCGTCGTCGATCTGGCGACAGGACGCGGCCGCGCTCGACCGCTTCGTGCTGGAGGAGTGGATCGCGCGCCGGCTGAACAGCCCGCATGTGCTGAAGCCGCGCAGCCGCAGCACGCCGCGCAGCCATCTCTACGTGGTGATGGAATACGTGCACGGCAGACCTTGGCGCAATGGATGCGCGACCACCCGGCCTGCGACCTGGAAGCCGTGCGCCGCATCGTCGAGCAGATCGCCGCCGGGCTGCGCAGCTTTCACCGCATGGAGATGCTGCACCAGGACCTGCGGCCCGACAACGTGATGATCGACGCCAGCGGCACCGTCAGGATCATCGACTTCGGCTCGGTGCGCGTGGCCGGTCTGGCCGATGCCGACGCCGGCGCGGGCCCTGGCAGCGCCGGCCTGGGCACGCTCAGCCACGCCGCGCCGGAGACCTTCATCGGCGAGCGCGGTCAGTGAACGGTCGGACCAGTTCTCGCTCGGCGTCATCGCCTACCAGATGCTCACCGGCCGCCTGCCCTACGGCACCCACGTGTCGCGCCTGCGCACACGCGCCGATCTGAGGCGGCTGGTGTATGTCAGCGCACGCGACGAGCAGCGCCACATTCCGGATTGGGTGGACGATGCGCTGCGCCGCGCGGTGCATCCGCTGCCGCACAAGCGCTACGACGCGCTGTCGGAATTCATGCAGGACCTGCGCCAACCCGGCCCCGGCCTACCGCGGTGGCCGCGCAGCACGCGCCGCTGCTGCAGCGCCACCCGCTGCGCTTCTGGCAGGGCCTGTGCCTGCTGCTGGCGCTGGCGGTGATCGTGCTGTGCGCACTGCTGCAGTCGAGCGGGCGTGACGCCGCCCCGCCGTCCGCCGTTCTGTCATCGAAGGGGCTCGCGATGACCCACAACCGTTTTCACGCCACGAGGACATGCGCATGAACAAGCCGAACGAGGGCCTGCCGCCGGCGAGCCGGCAAAAACTGGTGGTGGTGGGCAACGGCATGGCCGGCATCCGCGCCATCGAGGAGCTGCTGAAGCATCGCGCCCGATCTGTACGACATCACCGTCTTCGGCGCCGAGCCGCACCCGAACTACAACCGCATCCTGCTGTCGCCGGTGCTGGCGGGCGAGCAGACGATCGACCAGATCGTGCTGAACCCGCTGGCCTGGTACGCCGACAACGGCATCACCCTGCACACCCGGCAGACGGTGACGCACATCGACCGCACGCGCCGCATCGTGCGCACCGCCGCCGGCGTCGAGGCGGCCTACGACCGGCTGCTGCTGGCCACCGGCTCGATGCCCTTCATGCTGCCGGTGCCGGGCAAGGACCTCGACGGGCGTCATCGCCTACCGCGACATCGCCGACACGCAGGCGATGATCGACGCGGCGGCGAAGTACAAGACACGCGGTGGTCATCGGCGGCGGGCTGCTCGGCCTGGAAGCCGCCAACGGCCTGATGCTGCGCGGCATGGACGTCAGCGTGGTGCACATCATGCCGTGGCTGATGGAGCGCCAGCTCGACGACACCGCCGGCAAGCTGCTGCAGAAATCGCTGGAGGAACGTGGCATCAAGTTCCTGATCGGCGCGCAGACCGAAGCGTTGTTCGGCCGACGAGCAAGGCCGCGTGCGTGCGGTGCGCTTCAAGGACGGCACCGAGATCGCCGCCGACCTGGTGGTGATGGCCGCCGGCATCCGCCCGAACACCGCGCTGGCCGAATCGTGCGCGCTGCACTGCGGGCCGCGCAAGCGCGGCGGCATCGTCGTCAGCGACACGATGCAGACCATCACCGACCCGCGCGTCTACGCGGTCGGCGAATGCGCCGCGCACCGCGGCACCGCCTACGGCCTGGTGGCGCCGCTGTTCGAGCAGGGCAAGGTCTGCGCGACGCACCTGGCGCAGTTCGGCATCGGCCGCTACCTGGGCAGCCAGACCAGCACCAAGCTGAAGGTCACCGGCATCGACCTGTTCTCGGCCGGCAACTTCGGCGGCGGCGCCGACTGCGAGGAGATCGTGCTCAGCGACCCCTACGGCGGCGTCTACAAGAAGCTGGTGATCCAGGACGACAAGCTGGTCGGCGCCTGCCTGTACGGCGACACCGTCGACGGCAGCTGGTACTTCAAGCTGCTGCGCGAGGGCCGCAGCCATCGGCGACATCCGCGACAAGCTGATGTTCGGCGAATCGAACATCGGCGACACCGGCCACGAGGGCAACACCCGCGCCGCGGCGATGGCCGACAGCGACGAGGTCTGCGGCTGCAACGGCGTCAACAAGGGCGTGATCTGCAAGGCGATCAAGGAGAAGGGCCTGTTCACGCTCGACGAGGTGCGCAAGCACACCAAGGCGAGCGCGTCGTGCGGCTCGTGCACCGGCCTGGTCGAGCAGCTGCTGATGTTCACCGCCGGCGGCGACTACTCGAAGGCGCCGACGAAGAAGGCGATGTGCGGCTGCACCGATGCCAGCCACCAGGATGCGCGCGAGGCGATCCGCAAGGAGCACCTGCTGACGCATCGACAGCGTCTACCGCCACCTGGGCTGGCGCACGCCGAACGGCTGCGCGTCGTGCCGCCCGGCGATCAACTACTACCTGCTCAGCAGCTGGCCGAAGGAAGCGCAGGACGACCCGCAGAGCCGCTACATCAACGAGCGCAGCCACGCCAACATCCAGAAGAACGGCACCTACTCGGTGATCCCGCGCATGTGGGGCGGCGAGACCATCGGCCGTCGGAACTGCGCCGCATCGCCGACGTGGTCGACAAGTACAAGATCCCCACCGTCAAGGTCACCGGCGGCCAGCGCATCGACCTGCTCGGCGTGAAGAAGGAAGACCTGCCCGCCGTGTGGCAGGACATCGGCATGCCCAGCGGCCATGCCTACGCCAAGGCGCTGCGCACGGTGAAGACCTGCGTCGGCAGCGAATGGTGCCGCTTCGGCACGCAGGATTCGACGCAGATGGGCAAGGACCTCGAGCGCGCGCTGTGGCGCATGTACGCGCCGCACAAGGTCAAGCTGGCGGTGTCGGGTTGCCCGCGCAACTGTGCCGAGTCCGGCATCAAGGACGTGGGCGTGATCGGCGTCGATTCGGGCTGGGAAATCTATGTCGGCGGCAACGGCGGCATCAAGACCGATGTGGCGCAGTTCTTCGTCAAGCTGAAGACGCCGGAAGAGGTGCTGGAGTACAGCGGCGCCTTCCTGCAGCTGTACCGCGAAGAGGGCTGGTACCTGGAGCGCACCGTGCACTACATCGGCCGCGTCGGCCTCGACCACGTGAAGAAGAAGATCCTCGAGGACGCCGAAGGCCGCCGTGCGCTGTGGGAGCGGCTGAAGTTCAGCCTCGACGGCGAGCCCGATCCGTGGTTCGAGTTCGACAAGGCACGGGTCGACCTGCGCCAGTTCGAGCGCGTGGGCTCGCGCGAAGGAGCGGTGGCATGAAGCAGTGGATCGAGATCTGCGCGGTCGAGCGACATCCCGAAGCTCGGTGCGCGCCGCGTCGCACGCGCGGCCGGCGCCGACGTCGCGCTGTTCCGCACCGACGACGATGCGGTGTTCGCGCTGCTCGACCGCTGCCCGCACAAGGGCGGCCCGCTGAGCCAGGGCATCGTCTTCGGCCACAGCGTCGCCTGCCCGCTGCACAACTGGAGCATCGGCCTCGACGACGGCTGTGCCCGGGCGCCCGACGTGGGTTGTGCGGTGAAGTTCAGCGTCAGGCTCGACGGCACGCAGGTGAGCCTGGATGCCGGCGAGCTGGCGACCATCGCGGTCGACGCCCGACGACCGGGCGGCGCAAGGCGGCGGCGTGATACCGCTGATGCCGTCCGGCAGCGAGACGCGGTCGACCTGCCCGTACTGCGGCGTCGGCTGCGGCGTGATCATCGAACACGACGGCAGGCAGATCAGCGGCGTGCGCGGCGACCCCGAGCACCCGGCCAACTTCGGCAAGCTGTGCAGCAAGGGCAGCACCTTGCACCTGACCGCGGCCGCGCATGTCACGCAGCAGGCGCGGCTGCTGCAGCCGATGCGGCGCGCGCAGCGCGGCGGCGAACTGCAGGCGGTGGGCTGGGACGCTGCGCTCGACGAGGCCGCCGACCGCTTCGCGGCGATCATCGGCACACACGGCCGCGACGCGGTGGGCTTCTACCTCTCGGGCCAGTTGCTGACCGAGGACTACTACGTCTTCAACAAGCTCGGCAAGGGCTTGATCGGCACCAACAACGTCGACACCAACTCGCGGCTGTGCATGAGCAGCGCGGTCGCCGGCTACAAGGCCACGCTCGGCGCCGACGCACCGCCGTGCAGCTACGAGGATCTGGCGCTGGCGAAGACGGTGTTCATCACCGGCTCGAACATGGCCTGGGCGCACCCGATCCTGTTCGCGCGGCTCGAAGACGCACGCCGCGCGAACCCGGGCATGAAACTGATCGTCGCCGACCCGCGCCGCACCGAGACCGCCGCGCTGGCCGATCTGCACCTGCAGCTGCTGCCCGGCAGCGACGTCGCGCTGTACCACGCGCATGCTGCACCTGATGCTGTGGGAAGGCCTGGCCGACAACGCCTACATCGCCGCCCACACCCGCGGTTTCGAGGCCCTGCGCGACCGCGTGCGCGAGTTCTCGCCGCGCCACGCCGCCGCACTGTGCGGCTTGCAGGAGGCCGACATCGTGCAGGCCGCACGCTGGTTCGCCAGCGACACGCCGACCTTGTCGCTGTACTGCCAGGGCCTCAACCAGAGCCATGCCGGCACCGACAAGAACGCCGCGCTGATCAACCTGCACCTGGCCACCGGCGCAGATCGGCAAGCCCGGCGCCGGGCCGTTCTCGCTCACCGGCCAGCCGAACGCGATGGGCGGGCGCGAGGTCGGCGCATTGAGCAACCAGCTCAGCGCGCACCGCGATCTGGGCAACGCCGCGCACCGCGCCGAAGTGGCCGCGCTGTGGGGCATCGACGCGGTGCCGGCGGCGCCGGGCAAGAGCGCGCTGGAGATGTTCGAAGCAGCCGCCGATGGCGAGATCCGCGCGCTGTGGATCGCCTGCACCAACCCGGCGCAATCGATGCCCGACCAGGCCACGGTGCGCCGCGCGCTGCAGCGCTGCGAGTTCGTCGTGCTGCAGGAGGCCTTCGCCCACACCGCCACCGCCGCCTACGCCGATCTGCTGCTGCCGGCCACCACCTGGGGCGAGAAGGACGGCACCGTCACCAACAGCGAACGGCGCATCAGCCGCGTGCGCCGCGCCGTCGCCGCGCCCGGCCTGGCACGGGACGACTGGCGCATCGGCGTCGATTTCGCGCGGCGACTCGAAAGCCGCCTCGGCACGCGCCGCAGCGACGGGCGCAGCCTGTTCGAATTCGCCGACGCCGCAGAGCGTGTGGAACGAACACCGCGACAGCACCCGCGGCCGTGATCTGGACATCGGCGGGCTGAGCTACACGCAAGCTCGAGACGCCGCAGCAGTGGCCGTTCGCCGCCGGGCGCCGCCCAGGGCCGAGCCAGGCTCTACGAAGACGGCATCTTCGCCACCGACGACGGCCGCGCGCGCTTCGCCGATGTCGCCTGGCGCGGGCTGGCCGAAGCGCGCGATGCCCGCTTCCCGGTCTCGCTGACGACCGGGCGGCTGCGCGACCAGTGGCACGGCATGAGCCGCAGCGGCACGCTCGGCCGCCTCTTCGGCCAGGCCGAACCGTGCATCGAACTGCACCCGCAGGATCTGCTGCGCCACAAGCTGCTCAGCGGCGACCTGGTGCGCATCCGCTCGCGCCGCGGCGAACTGGTGCTGCCGGTGGCGGCCAGCGAATCGGTGCGCCCGGCACAGGCCTTCGTGGCCATGCACTGGGGTGACGAATACGTCGGCGGCCAGGCGCGCGACGGCGCGGCACTGGCCGGCGTCAACGCGCTGACGACGTCGGCGCACTGCCCCGTTTCCAAACAACCGGAGTTGAAGCACGCGGCCGTGCGCATCGAAAGCGCCGGCCTGCCCTGGCGGCTGGTGGCCGCGGCGTGGCTGCCGGCCGGCGAGGCGCTGCATCTGCGCGAGCGGCTGCGCGCGCTGATGCCCTCGTTCGGCTATGCCAGCGCACTGCCCTTCGGCCGCGAACCCGACGGCTCGGTCGGGGTCGTGTTTCGCGCCGGGCATGTCGAGCCGGTGCACGCCACCTTGCTGCAGGCGGTGGAAAGTGCGCTCGGCCTGAGCGGCGCGCGTGTGCTGCGTTATGCCGACCCGCGGCGCGGGCAACATCGTGCGATCCGTCTGGAGGACAGCGTCGGCGACGCGGACGATGCGCGGCTGCAGGCCTTCGTGCTCGCCGGCGACGTGCGCGCCGAGGCCTGGGTGCTGCCGCTGTGGCGCGACGAACAGCCGGCACGGGCCTTCGGCGCCCGGCTGCTGGCGGCGAATGCCACGCCGCCTGCCGCGCTGGTGTCGCGCGGCGCGCAGGTGTGCAGCTGCTTCGACATCGGCGAGGCGCAGATCGTCGAAGCGCTGGCGCGCATCGGCGGCAGCGCCGAGATGCGCCTGGCGCGTGTGCAGGAAGAACTGCGCTGCGGCACCAACTGTGGCTCGTGCAAGCCCGCGCTGCGCGTGCTGGCGGGCCGCAGCCTGGAGGCGGCATGAGCAAGGCACCGCCATGCGAAGCGCCGCGCGTGACGCTGGTCGGCGCCGGCCCCGGCGATGTGGAGCTGCTGACGATCAAGGCGGTGAAGGCGATCCGCCGCGCCAGCGTGCTCGTCGTCGATGATCTGGTCGGCGACGGCGTGCTGCGCATCGCGAGGCGCAACACACGCATCGTTCACGTCGGCAAGCGCGGTGGCTGCGCGAGCACGCCGCAGGCCTTCATCCACAAGCTGCTGATCGCCGAAGCGCGGCGCGGCGAACGGGTGGTGCGCCTGAAGGGCGGCGATCCGTTCGTCTTCGGCCGCGGCGGCGAGGAATGCGATGCGCTGCGCGCGGCCGGCGTCGAGGTCGAGATCATCAACGGCATCAGCGCCGGCATCGCCGCCCCGGCCAGCATCGGCATCCCGCTCACCGACCGCCGCTGGGCCAGCGGCGTGGCATTCGTCACCGGCCATGTGCAGGAGGGCACCGCTGCGGCCGGGCCCGACTGGCAGGCGCTGGCGCGCAGCGGCTTGACCTTGGTGGTGTACATGGGCGTGGCGCGCTGCCGCGACATCGAGCAGGCCTTGCTCGCTGCCGGCATGCAGGCGGGCACGCCGGCGGCGATCATCAGCCGCGCCAGCACCCCGCTGCAGCGCCAGGCGCTGTGCACGCTGGGCACCTTGGCCGAGACACTCGAGATCGAGAGGCTGACCAGCCCGGCGCTGCTGGTGATCGGCGACGTGGTGCGCGCCGCGCCGCTGTTCAGCGCGTTGCCGCAGCCTGCTGCAGCACTGCGGCGCGCTTGAGCAACCGTCGCCGTCGCCACCACCAGCCGATGTGATGGCGCTTGCGGCCATCGGCGGCAGGTCAATGCGGCCGGCAGCTTCAGGTAAGGCTTATGCAACACCTGCCCGCCAGCAGCGAGGGCACGCCATCACCTGCGTGCAAGGGCAGGTGTCGCACAAGCCTTGACTACAGCCGTCAGTCACGCCTTTTCGATCGGATGACCGGTGCACCCGCGACCCACTCAAAGCCAGACCTTCCAACGTCGCCTTCGTCGCTGGATCGAGTGCGTGCCGCAGGCCTAAGGATCAAGCCCAGGTTGCTCGACCCAGCCCTCCAGAATCCTGGCGTACTGCCGGGTGCCGAGGTGTGGCGATTCGTGCATGCGGCTGGGGAACAAAAAGTCGTCCGATCGCACGCCGGCCTGCTTGATCCACTTTTGAACAGCGTCGCGCGTTGGCGGCGTGATTTCGAACTGCACCGGACGCTGCGTCTTCTGTTGCATGACGATGGCTCGCGAGGCGACTTGGTCGCCGTCGCAGATGTCGCGAACCCGCAGCTTGACGAAATCGCAGCCTCTGAGCTTGCTGTCGATGCCCAAATCGAACAGCGCAAGTTCGCGAACCCGATCCAGGATCCTCAGCTCTGCCTTGTGCCGATAGTACAGTCGATCATTGACTTACATAGTAAGCTTGAGTAGTATCGGGTTTTCGCTGTATAGGCAGTCACATGTCGACGCTCCTCGTCTCCACCAAAGGCCAGATCGTGTTGCCCGCCGCGTTGCGGCGCCGCCTGGGTATGGGCGCAGGCGCCAAGATCGAGGTGATCGAGGAACCGGATGGGCTGAAGCTGCGCGTTGTCCGTGCGGTCGCGACGGCCGACGTGACCGGCATGGCGGGGATGGTCAAGGCGCCAGTGCGTGGCGTCCCACGTCGCCTGGAGGATTTCGACCCTGCGGCGCTGCTGACCCGTTCGCGGCGCGGCAGGCCATGAAGGCACTCGATACAAACGTCTTGGCGCGTTTTTTCGTCGATGATGCCGACGATGTACAGGCCGCGAAACAGCGGCCTGCCGCCATCGCCGCACTGGCCGAACGGGCTTTTGTCTCGGTCACCGTGCTGCTGGAACTCGAGTGGGTGCTGCGCGGTTTCTACGATCTGTCGCCGAAAGACGTTTCCCGCGTGTTTCGCGCGCTGGTGAGCATCGAGCACATGACGCTCGAAGATCGCGACGCGGTTCTTGTGGCGCTCGACGCGTTCGACAAGGGCGTCGACTTCGCTGACGCCCTGCACTTGGTGCGAAGTTCGCGAGCCTCCGGTTTCGCTACGTTCGATCAACGACTGGCGAAGCGGGCAAAGGCTCTCGCGATGGCGCCACCTGTGGAGTTGCTGGTCTGAGGTGAACATTGCGGCGCCGGAGCGCGGGGCGTCGAAGCTTCCTCAGCTCAAGTCTGCTCAGCAATGCTCCGTTTGATCCCAGCGAATACAACATCGACCAAGCGACTGCTCCTGGGCGACGAAATTAGGGAATCTCAACCGCATTCAGTCCAGCCGCCGGCTCGAGCGCGAGTGCCACAGGAATCTCGAGCTGATGTGGTTGACCGGCCGCCTCGCGCCGGACTTCAAGACCATCGCCGACTTCCGACGAGACAACGGCCCAGGCATTCGCAACGTGTGCAGCCGCTTCGTCGCGATGTGTCGAGCGTTGAAGCTGTTCTCGCAGGCCATCGTTGCCATTGACGGCAGCAAGTTCGAGGCGGTCAACACCCGAGACCGCAACTTCACGGCAGGCCGTCCCGGTATATCGCCCGCCTGCGGATGTTCCAGGCCAGCGAATGGATCGCCGCCAAGGGAATGCGAGTGAGCGTCGCTGCGGACCGCCTGGGCTACGAATCCGAGGCCTCGTTCAGCCGCGCCTACAAGCGCATCATGGGCATGCCGCCGAGCGCGGCGCGCGCAGATCGCCCCCTTCGAGCCGGTGCCCGCACAGGCGCCGTGCACGTGGTCGCCGCGACGTAGGCGCTTTCGCGGTGTGCCAGGCGGGCTGTCACAAACGACCTGTGCCGGCCGTCTCGAATTGAGACCGACGATCAAAGAAGCTCGTATGCACGCCACCGATTCGCACGAAACTTTCGAAACCTTGCGCCCGCGACTCTTCGGCATCGCCTACCGCATGCTCGGCATGCGGGCGGACGCAGAAGACGTTGTGCAGGAGGCCTGGCTGCGCTGGCAGGCCGCGGACACGGCCGGCCTGCAATCGGCCGAAGCGTGGCTGGTGACCGTGACGACGCGGCTGGCCATCGACCGCCTGCGCGCGGCGAAGGCCGAGCGCGAGGCCTACGTCGGCTGGTGGCTGCCCGAGCCGTTGGTGGACCTGAACAGGCAAACACCCGAGGCGGCGGCCGAACTCGCAAGTGACCTCTCGGTGGCCTTTCTGCACCTGCTGGAACGCCTTGCGCCAGACGAACGCGCGGCCTTCCTGCTGCGCCAGGTGTTCGACTACGACTATCCCGAGATCGCCGCCATCCTCGGCAAGACCGAAGCCGCCGTGCGTCAGACGGTGCACCGCGCAGGCGAGCGGGTGCGGGCCGGGCGCCCGCGCTTCGAGGTGCCCACCGAAACACACCTGCGCCTGCTGGAGAAGTTCGTGCTGGCCGCGCGCAACGGCGAGCGCAGCGCGATCCGCGCGCTGCTGGACGAGAACGCGCAAGCCTTCGGCGATGGTGGCGGCAAGGTGCCTTCGGTGCCGGGCGGCCTGCATGGCGCGGATCGGGTCACCAACCTCTATTGGGCGCACGCGCTGAAGTACGGTCCGCGCCTCGTGTACCGCATCGCCAGCATCAACGGCGAGCCGGGGCTGCTGCGCTACATCGACGGGCAGCTCGAATCGGTGCAGGCCGTTGTGACCGACGGCGCGCGCATCGTGTCGATCTACGTCGTCCGCAATCCGGACAAGCTCGCGAACATTCGCGCGTAACGCACGCGTCGCCTGTCACAAGGCATCGGGCGCGATCGTCTAAGAGCTGTTCCCTTCAACTTCAGACGACAAGGAGATCACGATGTCTTCACCCCGACTCGACTACCACGCCCTCGCGCCCAAGGCCGCGCGCGCCGGCACCCAGTTCTCCCACGCCGCCGGCAGCACGCTGGACAAGCGACTACGGCATCTGGTGGACCTGCGCATCAGCCAGATCAATGGCTGCGCATTCTGCATCGACATGCACTGGGCAGACCTGATCAAGGAAGGCATGGAGCCGCGCCATATCAACGCCGTGGCCGGCTGGCGCGAGGCAGCACGCTTTTTCAGCGAGGCCGAGCGCGCGGCACTCAACTGGGCGGAGGCGGTCAACGCGCTGCCGCAGCGCACGCCCAGCGACGCGGACTTCGACGCCGTGAAGCAGCACTTCGACGATGCGCAGATCGCGGACCTGACGTTCGTGGTCAGCGCGATCCGCTCGTGGAACATGCTCAATGCCAGCTTCCACATGCCGGTGCCGGAAACGCCGTATGCGGCCGGCTGAACGCAGGAGCCCGGCGAGCACGCGCACGAATACCAGGAGTTCGGCGACGAACGCCATCGGGCGTCGCTGGACGGCGCGCTCGATGCGGCGAAAGGCGCTGGCCAGCCGGCTGGCCGACCAGCCCGCGCGCCGGCATCAGACCGGTCGGGCCCGCGCCGGCGATCACCGCCGGATGCGTGGACACCGCGATCAGCTGTCTCGCGTCAACACCACATGCGTCGCCTTCGCCGTCGCTGCGCGCGCGGTGCAGCGGTAGCCGAGCGCCGGCAGGTCGATGTCGGCGAACAGCGCTTCGCCCGAGCCGAGCAGCACCGGCGCGATCGCGACATGCATCGCATCGACCAGCCGCGCACGCAGGTACTCGCGGATCGTCGCCGTGCCGCCGCCGAGCCGGATGTCGCGACCCGCGGCCGCTTCGCGCGCGAGCGCCAGTGCGGCCTCGATGCCACCGGTGACGAAGTGGAAGGTGGTGCCGCCGGCCATCGCCAGCGGCGCGCGCGCATGGTGCGTCAGCACGAACACCGGGCAGTGGTACGGCGGCTCGTCGCCCCACCAGCCTTTCCAGTTCTCGTCGGTGCGCGAGCCGTGCGGTGGTCCGAACATGTTGCGCCCCATGATCCAGGCGCCGACGTTCTCGAAGCCGCGTGCCGCGAAGTCGTCGTCGACGCCGGTCTCGCCACCGTCGCGTGCCCTGCAGGCGCGCCCAGGTGCGGGTGGCGAACATCCACTCGTGCAGGCTTTCGCCGCCCCTGCCGAGCGGCTCATCGAAGCTCTGGCCGGGGCCGGCGCCGTAGCCGTCGAGCGAGATCGAAAAACTGCGCACTTCGAGTCGGTTCATCTTTGCAACTCCTTTCAGCGGATCTCGTCGATGCTCACGCCGACGCGCTCTGCATAGAGTGCCAGCGTGCGCTGCCAGGCTGGTCGGGCCTGACAGCGTTCGTGGTAGGTCTTCAACTTCGGGAACGAATCCATCAGATCGGTCCGGCGGATGCCACGCAGTACGCAGGCCATCATGATGTCGGCCACGGTGAACTCGTCGCAGGCGATCCACTCGCGCTGTGCGAGATGCCGCTCGACGCCACCGAGCCAGCGGCCGGCGAGCTTGTGCACCTGCGCATGGAGGTTTGGTGCGCGCTTGCCGCTGTCGAACATGCCGATGACGTCGAGGCACACCAGCGTCGAGCCGACGGTGCTGACCGCAGCGAAGCACCACTGGACGACGCGGGTGCGACCCTCGGTGTCGCTTGGGATCAGCTTGCCGGCTTTCTCGGCCAGGTAGAGCACGATCGCCGCCGACTCGGCCACGACGAAACCGCTGTCATCGATGACCGGCGCCTGACGAAAGGGGCTGATCCGACCGTAGGCGGCGCCGTCGAGCTCGCCGCCGGTGTGGTCCAGCGCGTGGACCCGATACGGCAGGCCGACCTCCTCAAGTGCCCATTGCACCCAGAGGTCTTTCGTGTGTCCGCGTCCTTCGGCAAATATTCGTCCGAAACCATAGAGTGTGATCATGGTGGCTTCTCCAGAGCGGGTGCCGCAGCCGGCGTTGTGGCTGTTTCATTGACGACGAACGAGACTCCCGGTATCGACATCACTGTCCGCGCGGCGGCTGGGCTTCGCAAAGCCGGTACCTTGCTCGCGGGCTGGCCGCATGTCGATGCAACTTCGTTGGTGTTCGGCACCCTGTCATCCACAAGAGGGCGCACCCGAATACTCCATCTCGAGCATCACCCACTCGCGCCGCGAAGCGCCGAAGCGCTGTCCAATCTCGCACAAGGTGCGGTCGAGCTGCTGCAAGGGCTTCATTGCCGGCACCAGGGGCAGGCGTGGCGCGCCCGGAGTCGAAGCGTTGACGGCAAGTACCATGCCGCTGCGCAGCTTGACGGTGCCCGACGACGCCGATTCCGCATGCACGCTCACGCGACCGGTGCGGGACCATGCGTCCGCGGTCAGCGCCAGGGCAATGTCGTCCATGCCATCGCGCACGTCCACGCCCCACTGCTCGTGCGACCAGAACCGTGCCTTGTTGAGCAGGTAACTCGCACCCCGGCGAACGGTGAGCGCGAAGGGCGCGCTGTCGTGCTCCGGACTCCACGAGTTCGTGCCCAGCTCTGCCGCGACAGCGGCAGCCTTGTCGCGCCCGCCGATCGCCTCGACCAGCGCCAATGTCACCGGAATCGATGCGCTGATGCCCGTGGTGGTGGCCACGTCGCGGTCGACCAGATAGCGCTGATGCGGCACGTGCATCGCGCCGGGGTGGTGCGCCAGCAGCTTGCTGCGCGTGGACCAGTGGCCGGCGAAGCGGCGGCCATCGAGCAGGCCGGCGTTGCCGACCACCAAGGTGCCGTTGCACACACCGACGATGCGCGCGCCGCGCTCGGCCTGGCGCCGCAGCCAGGCGGTGACGGCCGGATCGGCGTCGTCGCGCATCGCCGGCACGACCACGTAGTCGGCACCCGTGGGGTGAGCACGGTCGAAACCGTCGATGTCCTGTGGCACCTGCACCTGCAGCGCGGGGTAAAGCTCGACCCGTCCACTTCTTGTCGCCACCGCCTGCACATCGGCCACGTCGGCGCGCTGCAGCACCGCGTGCGTCAGCAGGAAGTCGGTGGTTTCGGTGCCCTCGCTGAGCGCGACAATGGCCACCACTTGGCGCCCGGCGTGGCGCGGCTTCATCGCCTGCACGAACGCCTGCGTCTGCTGTTCGCGCAGCGCCGGGTCCGCCGGTGCCGGCGGCATCGTCGTGTCCGCACCGCAGCCGGCCAGGAACAACACTGCAATACTCGAAACGATCACCGCTATCGACCTGGACATCGCCACTCCGGAATACAAGTCACGCCGTGACCTTACGAAGTCCGACCCCAAGGGGCAATGACGAAAAGTCCGCGCTTCCTGCCATCGACGTGGTGCTGGTCGCCTTCGATGGTGCCGAAGCGATCGACGTCGCAGGGCCGGCCAGCGTGTTCACCAAGGCCGAGCAGCTTCGGCCCGGAACGTATCGGCTGCACACCGCGTCGCCCACCGGCGGCATGGTCCTGACGAACGCCGGGCTGAGCCTGGCGGGTTTCTGCCGGCTCGACGAATTGCCGACCCGCATCGACACCATCGTCGTCGCGGGCGGCGAAGAAGCGGGCGTCCGTGCCGCCATCGTCGAGCACGGCGTGAGCGCCTGGCTGTCGACAGTCGCCCCTGGCGTGCGGCGCGTGGCCAGCGTGTGCAGCGGCGCCTTCGCGCTCGCCGCGGCCGGGCTGCTCGACGGCCGCAGGGCGACCACGCACTGGCGCGCGTGCGACCAGCTGCAGACGATGCGACCGCAGGTGCGCGTGGAGCGCGGCCGCGTCTACGTGCGCGATGGCCCGGTGTGGACATCGGCGGGCGTCACGACCGGCATCGAGCTGGCGCTGGCCTTGGTGGAGGACGACGTCGGCCGCGACGTGGCGATGGACATCGCGCGCACGCTGGCATTGCCACTGCTTCGCGCCGGCGATCAGGCGCAACTGAGTGACACGCTGCAGGCGCAATCGGCGGTGCGGCATCGTCTGCGCGACCTCATCGCCTGGATCGGCCTGCATCCGGGTGAGGACCTTTCGGTTGGAGCGCTTGCCGAGCGCGCACACCTGAGCGAACGACAGTTCGCACGCGCTTTCGCGTGCGAAACCGGCACCACGCCGGCCCGTTTCGTCGAGCAGGCGCGAGTCACCATTGCGACGCGCCTGTTGCGACAAACCCAATGGACACAAGACAAGATTGCGAGCAACAGCGGGTTCCGCTCGGTCGATGCGTTTGCGCGTGCCTTCCGGCGCGAGCATGGCATGACGCCGCGCGCCTATCGCGAACGCGCTTGACTCAGCCCGGTGCCCTCGCCGGCGAGCAGCGAGACGCACGCCGCCGCGTCGCCGAGCAGCGCGGTGCGGCCTGTCGTCCACGCGTCCATGCGGATCTGGCTGACGCGGTCGAAGTAGAAGTCTTCGCTGCGCGCCATCGCCTGCAGGATGCGCGGACACTCCCAGCCGACCTCTGCGAACGCCCTGGTCAGCGCCGCTCGGCGTTGCGCCTCGTCCGCCACCGCGCGCCGCCGAGATACTCATCGCGGAACACGAACAAAAACAGCGTCCTGTCGTCGCGCAAAGACAGCCGCGTGACCTGTTCTGCCGGCCACCGCATGACTGACCGCCACCAGCTCGTCGCGCGGCGTGTAGCCCTCGACCTCGAATGCGGCAACGTGCCAGCCGAGCGCCACCTCGAAGCGGATTCATTTGCCAGCCACGGCAAGACGAATGCGCCATAGAGACTCATGAACAGGCCGAAGAAGACCCATGCCGACGCAAGCAGAACGACGCCGATCAGGCCAGTGGCGGTAGAAGTTTCATGCTTCGATCTCCTTCGGAACGGCGTCATAGCGCATGTCTGCAGGCGAGTGGCGCGCAATCTCGGCCTTCTGGTCTTGTTCGGCCTTCACGTGCGCCGGCCGGACGAGGACAGATTGTTGCCATGCCGCAAGGGCCGGCAGATCGCTCAGCAGCTCAAGATTGCGGGCGATCTTGAGGATCGAAGCGACCATCAGGTCGGCGACCGAGAAGGCATCGCCAACGAACCACTCGCGGCCATCGCGTGCCTGCTCCAGCATGGCCAGCCGCTCCTTGGCCTGCGCCACGACGGCCGGCCGTCTGGTGGCCTTGGCCGCCTCGTCGTCCATGAAGTAGTCCACTTCGGCGACATTGAAGAGGAACGGCTCGATCGAATTCAGCCCGGCGACGACCCACTGGATCGCAGCCGCGCGGTCTGCCGTGCCTTCGGCGCCGATAAAGCGACCGGCACGCATGGCCACGTCAAGCACGATCGCGCCGCTCTCGAACATCGGCGGCCGGCCCGGTTCCTCCAGCACGGGTAGCTGGCCGAACGGTTGCAAAGCGCCTCGGTAACTGGCCGACTTCATCGTCGGCGCATCGACGAGCCGGACCTCGTAGGGCCAGTCGACCTCGTTGAGGATCCAGCGGACGCGGTGGTCGCGCACCTGGCCCGCCGCGAACGACGGTGCCCACTTCATGGCGGTGACGGTGATCATGGGTTGCCTCCGCCGCTCAAGCCTTCACTTCGACCACTGTCTCGAAGCCGCCGAAGATCATGCGCTTGCCGTCGAAGGGCATGGGCGGGTTGCCGGGTGTGGACGGGTCCATGCGCGGGTCTTCCATCATCTTCTTCATGCCGGCATCGCGCGTGGCCTTGTCCGGCCATTCGACCCACGAAAAGGCCACCGTCTCCTCGGCCGTGGCCTGGACCGCGCGGCGGAAGTCGGTGACCTTGCCGTCGGGGACGTCGTCGCCCCAGCCCTCGATCACACGGATCGCGCCCAGCTCGAGGAATATCGGGTCGAGCTGGCGCGCGTGCTCGATGAACTTCTGCTTGTTGGCGGTGGGGACCGCGATCACGAAACCATCGATGTAGGACATGTCGTTACTCCTCTTGGGTTGAACGGTCGGTGCGCCCGTCAGAGGCGCCGCGTACCCCATCGACGAATGACAGGAAGCCAAATCGACATGGCCTGCCTGTCACGGCAATAGGCGACCTCTGGCACGCACCTACCCGGCCA
Organism: uncultured beta proteobacterium; assembly: GCA_963756415.1. Taxonomy (GTDB): domain Bacteria; phylum Pseudomonadota; class Gammaproteobacteria; order Burkholderiales; family Burkholderiaceae_C; genus Rubrivivax. The sequence goes on along the minus strand of CAVWNT010000009.1, from coordinate 845,169 downwards.
TCATGGCGGTGTAGCGTCGCTGCATCTCTTCAGGTTCGACCTTCTCGATCGAATGGCCGAGCAGCCAAGCATGGCCGAAGGGATCCCGCAGCCGGCACGAACGTTCCCCGTAGAACTGGTCCGTGGGCGGCATCAGCATCGTGGCCCCGGCCGCAACCGCACGCTCGCCGATCTCGTCAGCGTTGTCCACATGCAGGTGGATCGTGCAGCCGGTGAACTGCTCGCGTTGCGGCCCGACCATGCCGTACTCGGGGAACTCGTCGCACACCATCAGCACCGCGGGGCCGAGTTGCATCTCGGCATGGCCGATGCGGCCCGACGGCTCTACGAGCCGGAACAGCTCAGTCGCGCCAAATGCGCGCTGGTAGAAGTTGATGGCGGCCTTTGCGTCACGCACCATCAGGTAGGGAAACACTTCGCGGATCTGGTTCATCAAATCTCCTTTGCGATGTAAAGCGCCGGGTGCCATGCCCGGGAGTCGCCACGTCCCCGATGGCTGACCCGGGACCGCGCCCTGGCCGCAAAAGGTGCGGTTAGCGGCATGTCGACGGTCCGAGCTCGGCTATCCGGCCGCTTTTGGTGTCTCGGTGTGCATCACGCATTTCCAGGCGTCACCGAGCTTCACCCAGGTCGAGGTGTCGGTCATGTGCTGCTCAGTCTCTTCCGACTGCCCGCGCTGCGACAGCACCTGCTTCACGTCGTAGCTCAGGATCGCGGTTTCTTCGGTCACGAAGGTCGCATCCATCTCGCCGAGTTCGTAGCGCTTGATCACGCTGCTGCCTTGCTCGGCCATCTTGCGATACTCGGCGTGGTCGAACTTCATCGCACCGTGGGGGCTCACCATGAACGACGGTTCGGCGAGCAGCCCCAGGGCCACCTCCGTCCGCTCGTCCACCATCGATTGCCAGAACGTCTTCTCGAGGTTCACGAGTTCGCTGGGGTCGGCCTTCATGCGGATCTCCCGTTGATTTGACAGATTGGAAGAGTGCCACTGCGATCTGGACCGGGTTGTGCGTCTGCAGCGCGTGGCTGCGTCGGAGCCGACCTACACCACGATCGCGCTTATCAGAACCCGCACCGCTGGCAGCTTAACGCAAGCAGCTTGTCAATCACCCCGTGGTTGACGATGTCAACCGGCAATCCCTATCATCGTTGACACTGTCAACTGCAAAAGCCGCCGGCACCGACTGTCGGGCGCACCGAGAAGGAAATCGCCATGTCCACCCACACCCAGCCATTGTTCCGTTCCGCCAGCGCGCGCATCGATGCCTGGACCCTGCTCACCGGCGCCAGCGCCGCGATCGTCGCCGGCTTCGCGATCGATCTGGTGCGGCTGGGCGTGCATGAAACGCGACGCGCTCTTGCATCGTCGGGCGGCGTGCGACGGCGGCAGTGCACCAGCCTGCGGTTGAAAGAAGCGGTGCGGCCCGCCCCCGCCAGAGCGCCGAGCGCCAACACTGCGCGCCGCGCTCGCAAGGCCGACGCCCCGGCCGCCGCGCTGGAACTGCGCGATGCCTGCATCGTCGCGGCGCGCGGGTGCATCGCCGAGCACGGCATCGAGAAGCTGAGCCTGCGCGACGTGGCGCGGCAGCTGGGCGTGTCGCACCAGGCGCCGTACAAGCACTACCCGAGCCGCGACCACCTGCTGGCCGAGGTGGTGCGGCGCTGCTTCGAGGGCTTCGCCGCACACCTGGATGCGCGCGAACATTTCGACGACCCGCGGCACGATCTGGATTCGCTCGGCCGCCAGTACATCGACTACGCACGATCGCACCCGCTGGAATACCGGCTGATGTTCAACACGCCCTGGCCCGCGGCGGCCGAGCACCCGGCGCTGTTGCGTGACGCCGGCCATGCCTTCGACATCCTGCGCGGCGTGTTGCGACGGCTGCACGGTGCCCAGGCGTCGAAGCGCGAACTGGTCGATCTCGATGCGCTGTTCATCTGGTCCCAGATCCACGGCCTGGTCGGTGTCACGAGCGGCAACTGCATCGACAAGCTGGGCCTGTCGGCGAAGGTGATGGACAAGGCGGTGTCGCACGTCATCGACAGGATGCATCTCGGCCTGGGCTGCAAGGGCTGATCAGAACGTCAGGCGCAGGCCGGCCAGCACGCCGAAGCCCGGCAACGGTGCCAACGCGCGCACCGTCGCGATGCTGGTGGCGTTGTAGGCCAGCTCGTTGCCGATGTTGTTCAGCTTCACGAACGCGAAGCCGTCGGCGCCGGCCAACTTCAGCTTGTAGCTGCCCGACAGGTTGACCAGCGTGTAGGCCGGCGTGGCCGGGTCGTCGGTGGGCACGCGGTCCTGCGCGGCCGCGTGGATCACTTCGGCGCGCGCGGCCCACGGCCCCGTGCTCCAGTCGATGCCGACGCTGAAGCGTGCCGGCGGGATGCGCGGCAAGGGCTCGCCCGAGGCACGGTCGGTAGCGCGCATCGCATCGATCTTCGCGTCCAGGTCGACCTGCTGCGCGCCTTCGAGCACGCGCCAGTTGCCTTCCAGTTCGATGCCCTGGAAGCGCGCCGGCACGCCGACGAAGTCGTACACCGGCACCGGCCCCTCCGGCGTGATCTGGTCCTGGCCGCTGTACAGCAGCGCGATGTAGTTGCTGAAGCGGTTGGCGAAGGCGCCGAGCTTGAGCCGGTTGGCGCCGTCCTTCCACTGCACGGCCAGATCGAGGTTGCTGCCCTTTTCCAGCTGGTTGTCGGCATTGCCGATCTCGACCGCACCGGTGGCCACGTGCAGGCCGTTGGCATACAGCTCATAGAAGGTCGGCGCACGCTCGGTGTAGGCCAGGTTGGCGGTCAGCTGCCACTGCGGCGTCAGGTTCAGCACGCCGCCCAGTGCCGCGCTGCCGGGAGTGAACGAGCGCGACTGCGGCGCGCCGAACTGGCTCTGCCCGGGTGCGTCGCCGTCGGAATCGACCGTCGAGTGGCCGAGCCGGCCGCCGAAGCTGAGCTTGCCGTCGCCGATCGAATACTCCTCGAGCACGAACAGCGCGTATTGCCGCGTCGTCGTGCTCGGCACGAAGGCTTCCTCGCCGAGCGCCGAGAAGTCCGAGCCCAAGCCATCCACGCCGACGATGCCGGACAGGCTGCCCGCACCGAACGCACGCTTGGCCTGCTCGGCTTCGAACCTGAAGTCCGATCCGCGGTTCTTGAAGGTGGTGGCCACCTCGCCCGAGCCTTCGATTTCCTGGTGCTGGTATTGCGAGAGCAGCCACTGGCCGCGCAGCGTGCTGATCGCACCGCCCAGGTCGCGCACCTCGCCGGCGACGGTGAGCTTGTTCAGGAACATGTCGATGGTCACGTCTTCCTCGGCGACGGTGCCGTAGTCGCTGCGGTAGGTGTCGAGCGACGCGCCGAGGTAGCCGCTGTTCCAGACCATCGAGCCACCGACCGCGCCGCCGGAACTTTCACTGGCCGAGTTCAGGATCCGGTCCTGCGTCTGAAAACCGCCGCTGCCGTCGGGGCGCGGATAGTTCGGCACCTTCATGTCGTCGGTCTTGCGCCAGAACCCATCGGCATGAAAGGCGATGCCGTCGGCGCCGGTTTCGACGAGTGCCGACGCGGCGCGTTCGGTGGCCGGCCCGCCGTAGCGCAGCTCGGCGGTGCCGGCGGTCGCGTCGATGGCGCTCTTCGGGATGCGGTTGTCGATCGCGTTGACGACACCGCCGACCGCGCTGCCGCCGTACAGCAGCGAGGCCGGGCCGCGCAGCACCTCGATCCGCTCGATGACCAGCGGGTCGATCGGCACCGCGTGGTCATAGCTCAGGCTCGATGCATCGAAGGGCACGCCGGAGTTGCTGAGCACGCGGATGCGGTCGCCGTCCTGGCCGCGGATGACCGGCCGGTTGGCGTTGGGCCCGAAGTAGCTCGACGACACGCCGGGCAGGCCGTCGAGCGTGTCGCCCAGCGTGCTGCCGCGCCGCAGGATCAGTTGTTCGCCGCCGAGCACCTGCGTCGGTGCGACCACGTCGGCGGCACCCAGCGGATTGCCGGTGACGATCACCCGCTGCGCCGGTGATGGCGAAGACGCGGTGGGCGAAGCGCCCTGGGCCGAGGCGCACACTGCCGAGGTGGCGCCGAGGATGCCGAACGAGGCGCGAACGGCGGCTGCCAGCGCATGGCGCCGGAAATGAGAGAACGAAGGCATGGCAAAGGTCCGAGGCAAGCCGCGCGCATCGGCGCAGGCGAATGGAAGGTGTCCGCGTCGACCGTGCGCTGCACGCAGCGGCGATCGACACAGCAGGAATCCGGAACCGCGCGCGGCGGTTCGCCTTCAGACCGTCGGTGGGGGGCCGCGGGCCAGGAACCCGGCCGCCTGGCTGGCCAGCTGCCAGCCCGGGTGTACCGGCGTGTCCGGCGTGAGCGGCGCCGGGGCGCAGCTGCACACATCGAGGGCGACCAGGCCATCGGCATGGCTCACCTGATCGAACAGCTTGCAGTCGGCGCGATCGCGATGCTGTGCGAACAACGTCTGCAGTGGCTCGGCGGCTGCACCGGCCTGGGCGTGCGACGGCGCGTGCGACAGCCCGGCGCCGGAATGCGCCACGCGATGCAGAAGGCCCAGCGACTGCGCCACGATCAACGTCACGAGCAGCAGGCAGGCCAGCGCCAGGCGCTGTCGGGGGGAGGTTCGGCGGGTGGGCATGTGCGGGGCCAAGGCGGCGAAGTCTAAGCGCTCATGGCCTTGTCGCCGCTGGCCGCCGCGAGCAGCATGCCGACCCAGTGTGCGGTGGCATCGAGCAGTGCCGCCATCACCTGCGCATCGTTGCCACCCCCGCGTGCCGGCACGTGAAAGCTGTGGTCGGCGGCTTCGAAGCGCGCCAGCGTGGCGCGTGCGCCGAGTTGCTCGACCACCGGCTCCAGCAGCGCCAGATCGGCCAGCTTGTCGCGGGTGCCCTGCAGGAACAGCATCGGGCAGTTCACATCGGCCAGGTGCTGCGCGCGGTCGATCGACGGTTTGCCGGCCGGATGCAACGGAAAGCCGACGAAGACCAGCCCCAGCACGCCGGGCAGCGGCGAAGCCGCCTGCGCCTGCGAGGTCATGCGCGCGCCGAAGGACTTGCCGCCGGCCAGCAACGGCACGCCGGGAAGCAGCTGCGCCGCGTGGGCGACCGCGGCGCGCACCGCGGCATGGGCCAGCTGCGGCGCATCGGGCCGCTTCGAACCACGCTGCATGTACGGGAACTGGAAGCGCAGGCTGGCGATCGATCGCTCGGCCAGGCCGTCGGCGAAGCTGGCCATGAACGGGTGGGCCATGCCGGCTCCTGCGCCGTGGGCCAGCACCAGGCACGCGGTCACGTTCGCGCCCGTGCACAGCAGCGCATCGACACGGTGCTGCGGGTCGATGACGAGGGTCGAGGGCTGGGTGCTGAGGCCGGGCATCGCAGCGCCAGTTTCGCATCGGGCAGCCGTGCCCGTCACCACCGCGCGCTTCCGACCCACGCAATGGGCAGGCACCGGCCGGTGCCCCGGGCCCTTCCGTGCAGCACCGCCGACCGGTGCGCCGTGGTCGAGCCCGCAGCGGCAGTGCCGCACCGATCGAACACAATGCCGCGCCACGAATCCCGTGACTGCTGGAGCTGCGACATGATCTTCGATGCCATCCGCGAGAGCCATGACCTGCAGCGCGACCTGTGTCGCAAGCTCACGGCATCGCGGGGCGACATGGCGGCGCGTCAGCTGCTGTTCCTGCAACTGAAGGTCGAGCTGATGGCGCACGCGGCGGCCGAGGAACGCCACCTGTACGTGCCGCTGCTGATGGAGGACGGCGGCCTCGACGCGTCGCGCCATGCGCTGCACGAGCACCACCAGATCGACGAGTTGCTGGAGGACCTGTCGGTGCGCAACAAGAAGCAGGCCGGCTGGATCGCCACCGCGAAGACGCTGAGCTTCAAGGTGCGCCACCACCTGAAGGAGGAGGAGTCGAAGTTCTTCCAGGTCGCCGGGCGCTTGCTGTCGGCGACGAAGAAGCAGCAGCTGGCCGGCAAGTACACGCGCGAGATCGTGCGCATGCGCAGGCACTACGCGGCCGAGTACCAGACGCTGGCCGTCGCTGCGGCGAACGGCCATGTCGTGCCGGCGAAGCGCGCCGCCGACCAGCCCGCGACGCGGGGCAACGCGCATGCGGGCGCCCGACTGCGCGGCACGAGCGAACCGCGCCGCACCCGCTGATCAGGGCCCGTGCGGGCCGCTTTCTACAATGCGCCGATGAGTGCCCTGCCCGCCGTTGTGCCGCGCCGCGCGATCCGCGAACTGAGCGATGAACTGGTCAGCCAGATCGCTGCCGGCGAGGTCGTCGAGCGGCCGGCGTCGGTGGTGCGCGAGCTGGTCGACAACGCACTCGACGCCGGCGCACGGCAGGTCAATCTGCGGCTGTCGGCCGGTGGCGTGCGCTCGATCGTGGTCGAGGACGACGGTACAGGCATCCAGGCCAGCGAGTTGCCGCTGGCGCTGAAGCGCCATGCCACCAGCAAGATCGGTTCGCTCGGCGATCTGGAACGGGTGGCCACGATGGGCTTTCGCGGCGAGGCGCTGGCCGCCATCGCGTCGGTGTGCGAGCTGAGCGTCACCAGCCGCACCGCCGATGCGGCGCATGCGACGCGGCTCGATGCACGCAGCGGTGAACTGGCCGCGGCGGCGCGCAGCATCGGCACCACCGTCGAGGTGCGCGAGCTGTTCTTCAGCACGCCGGCGCGGCGCAAGTTCCTGAAGACCGATGCCACCGAAGCGGCACACTGCCTCGAAGCGGTGCGCCGCCACGCGCTGGTGCGCCCCGATGTCGGCTTCGCGGTGTGGCATGACGGCAAGCTGGTGGCGCAGTGGCGCGCGGCCGCCGCCGCGCAGCGGCTGCACGATGTGCTCGGCGCCGATTTTGTGCAGCACAGCCGGCCGCTCGACGAGCATGCCGACCGGGCGCCCGGGGCGCTGCACTTCAGCGGCCGCATCGGCACGCCCGAAGCCGCCCGCGCGCGCGCCGATCACCAGTACGTGTATGTCAACGGCCGCTTCGTGCGCGACCGCCTGATCGCGCACGGCCTGCGCTCGGCGTACGAGGACGTGCTGCACGGCGCGCGCCAGCCGGCCTACGTGCTGTTCATCGGCATCGACCCGGCGCGGGTCGATGTCAACGTGCACCCGACCAAGATCGAGGTGCGCTTCCGCGACGCGCGCGAGCTGCACCAGGCGGTGCGCCATGCGGCCGAGAACGCGCTGGCGGCATCACGCGCCAGCGTGAGCGCGCCGACGCCAGCGACCTCGGCAGCCGGCCCGAGCGGCAGCGCTTCGATCTTCGGGCTGCGTGGCGCCGCAGGCGGCGGCGCAAAGCCGCCTCGGCCTGCCCGAGCTGGCGGTGTTGTACGCCCACGAGCCGTCGCCACCGTGGCCGGCCGCGGCGCCGGCGAATGCGGCTCGCGAAGCGCCGTCAAGCGACGATGCCGCGGGCGCCGACGATGCACCGCTGGGCCAGGCGCTGGCGCAGCTGGCCGGCGCCTACGTGCTGGCGCAGAACGAACACGGGCTGGTCATCGTCGACATGCATGCGGCGCACGAACGTGTGGTCTACGAGCGTCTGAAGGCCACCGTCGGCGACAGTGCGCTGCTGGCGCAACCGTTGTTGATCCCGCTGCCCTTCGCCGCGACGCCGCTGGAGATGGCCACCGCACAGGCCCACGCGGCGCTGCTGCTCGAACTGGGCCTCGATGTGGCGCCGCTGTCGGCGGCCACGCTGGTCGTGCGCAGCCGACCCGCCGCGCTGGCTGATGCCGACCTCGCCGAACTGGTGCGTTCGGTGCTCGCCGAGCTGACGCAGACCGACGGCAGCCATCTCGTGCAGCGCGCGCGCGACGATCTGCTGGCGACCATGGCCTGTCACGGCGCGGTGCGCGCCAACCGCAAGCTGACGCTGCCCGAGATGAACGCGCTGCTGCGCCAGATGGAAGCCACCGAGCGCGCCGACCAGTGCAACCATGGCCGCCCGACCTGGCGCCAGGTGACGATGAAGGAACTCGACGCGCTGTTCCTGCGCGGTCGTTGACCCGCACCGCGAGCAGCCGTGGCCGAGCGCAGCAACCGCGTCTTCATCTCGTACCGGCGCGACGATGCCGCCGGTTATGCCGGCCGCATCGAAGAAGCGCTCGAGCGCCGCTTCGGCCACGGCAGCGTGTTCCGCGACGTGCTCGACATCGCGCCGGGCGAGGACTTCGTGGCCGCCATCCGCACGCGCCTGGCCGGCGCGCGCACGCTGCTGGTGCTGATCGGTCCGCGCTGGGCCGGCGCCGACGCTGCCGGCACACGCCGCATCGACGATGCCGACGACTTCGTGCGCCTGGAAGTGGCGATGGCGCTGGACAGCGGCATGCAGGTGCTGCCGGTGCTGCTGCCCGGCGCGACGATGCCCGACGAGAGCAGCCTGCCCGAGGTGCTGAAGCCGCTGGCGCGGCGCAACGCGATGGCCGTCGGCGAAACCCATTGGCAGGCCGACATCGATCGGCTCGCGGCCAGCATCGGCATGCCGGCGCAGCGCCGGGTCTGGCCGTGGGCGTTGGGCAGCGCGCTGCTGGCCGCGGCGCTGGTGGCGGCGTGGTGCTGGCTGCGCCCGCCTGCCGAGCCGGTCGCGCAAGTTGCCCCGCAGCCCGATGCCAGCGCCGCGCTGATCGGCAGCTGGCAGGCCAACGTGCGCTACGACTGGGGCGACCGCTACGACGAGACCTTCGTCTTCAAGCGCCACGCCGGCGAACTGACCGGCACCGCCAGCTTCCTGAAGCACCCGCGGGCGATCGAGAAGCTGCGCCTGGACGGCAACAACCTGCACTTCGAGACGCGCAGCGTCGAGACGATGGGGGAGTCTCGCAAGGAAGTCACCCGCAGCTACGCCGCCGAGCTGGCCGGCCAGGCACCCGATCAGGCGCTGGTCTTTCGCATGCTCAGCAGCGGCGGCCACAGCGGCGGCGGCAAGCCGATCGAATTCGAGGCGCGGCGTGTGGCGCCCGCCGCGGCGGCGGCTTCGGCCGCGGCGCGCTGACGAAGCTGCGGCAAAGCACCGGTCGACACCGTGCGGCAAGACCCCACGCCGCGCTTTGCCGTTCGCCGTTGTGGCAAATTCGCCGCATGCCCCACCTTCTGCTGCGCCGGCCCTGGCGATCCTTCCTCGCCGTCGCGCTGCTCACGCTGGGCCTGCTGGCCGGATGTTCGTCGCTCGATGAACAACAACGCAAATGGGTGTTCCAGCCGAGCAAGGTCAGTTGGTATGGCGGTGCCGCCGGCGCCGAGGGCATGCAGGACGTCTGGATCGAATTCCATTCGTCCGACAGCGACAGCGACGTGCGCCTGCACGGCCTGTGGTTGCCGCAGGCCGATGCCGACGCGCCGGTGCTGCTGTACCTGCATGGCGCGCGCTGGGACGTGCGCAGCAGCAGCTTTCGCATGCGCAACCTGCACGATCTGGGCTTCGCGGTGCTCGGCATCGACTACCGCGGCTTCGGCCAGAGCACCGACACCTTGCCGTCGGAAACGCTGGCCTACGAAGACGCCCGTGCCGCGTGGGATTGGTTGAAGGCCCGGCATGTGGATGCGCAGGCCTTCGTCTTCGGCCATTCGCTGGGCGCGGCGATCGCGGTGCAGCTGGCCAGCGAGGTCGACGACGAGGACGGCCTGATGCTCGAAGGCTCGTTCACCTCGCTGCCCGACGTGGTCGGCAGTTTTCGCTATGGCTGGCTGCCGCTGGGGCCGTTCATCACGCAGCGCTTCGATGCCGCCTCGCGCATCGCCAAGGTCGGCTCGCCGGTGCTGGTGGTGCATGGCTCGAACGACACGCTGATCGTGCCGGCACTGGGGCAGGCGCTGTACGAGCAGGCCAAGGATCCGAAGCGCTTCTTGCTCATCGAAGGCGGTTCGCACCACAGCACCAACCGGGTCGGGCGCGCGCAGTACCGCGAGGCGATCCGCGAGTTGTTCGGCATCGGTCAGGGCGTGGCGTTGAGCCGTGGTCCAATCGACGCGCCATGAGCGCGGCGAGGCTGTTTCCGAGCGCAGATGACTGAAGGCGCAACGCGGGACAGATACAGGTATTGCAGATGAGCGAGCGCAGCACCATCAAGCTGAAACCCGACGCCGCCACGCGCGACCCGCGGCGCTTGCGCGTGCGCGCGACGACGGCGCCGCGCAAGCCGAAGGCCGCGCCGGCCCAGAACGTCGACGAGGTCGCGCCGCGCCCACGGCCTGCCCGGCCGACGCCGCCATCAACCACGCAGCCGCGTCGCGATGCACCGCCGGCGGCGCCTGCGCAGCGACGCGGCGAGCCGATGCGCGAGACGCGACAGCCCGCGCAGCGGCCGCCGGCGCAGGCCACGGCACACGCCACGGCACACGCCACCGCACGCGACAAGGCCGAGCGGCCGCGGCGCGAACTGCCGCCGGCGGCGCCGGTGAGTGCCGGTGCGACTGCAGGCCGCCGCGCTGCGCCGTGCCGCGGCGGTGCCGGCACGCACCGACGGCATCCGCCTGTCGAAGGCGCTGACCGAGCAGGGCATCGCCTCGCGCCGCGAGGCCGACGACTGGATCGCCGCCGGCTGGGTGCGTGTCGATGGCGAGATGGCGGTGCTCGGCCAGCGCGTGCGGCCCGAGCAGCGCATCGACATCGACCCGGCGGCGCGCAAGGAGCAGGCGCGCAGCGTCACGATCCTGCTGAACAAGCCGGTCGGCCATGTCAGCGGCCAGGCCGAGGACGGCTATCCGCCGGCGGTCGAGCTGATCACCGAGGCCAACAAGTGGGCCGACGACCGGCGGCCTTACCACCCCGGCCATGGCCGCGGCCTGGCGCCGGCCGGGCGGCTCGACATCGATTCGACCGGCTTGCTGGTGCTGACGCAGGACGGACGCATCGCCAAGCTGCTGATCGGCGAGAACTCGCTGGTCGAGAAGGAATACCTGGTGCGCGTGGCGCATGCCTTCGACGGCGGCGTGCCCGACCGCGTGCTGGCGCTGCTGCGTCACGGCCTGGAGCTCGACGGCGAGGCGCTGAAGCCGGCCAAGATCAGCTGGGCCAACGAGGACCAGTTGCGCGTGGTGCTGCAGCAGGGCAAGAAGCGGCAGATCCGGCGCATGTGCGAAGCGGTCGGGCTGCAGGTGCTGGGCCTGAAGCGCGTGCGCATCGGCAGCGTCGCGCTCGGCAAGCTGCCGCTCGGGCAGTGGCGCTACCTGCGTGACGACGAGCGGTTCTGAGGCGGCGCGCGCGGCAGGCGTGAACACCACGCCGGTGCCGCGAATGAGTCCGGCCCTGATCGTGCTGCTGCTGGCGCTGCTGCTGGGCATCCAGCCGGTGACCACCGACCTGTACCTGCCGGCGCTGCCGGGCCTGGCCACCGAGTTGCGCTCGCCGATGGCGAGCACGCAGCTGACCTTGTCGGCGCTGCTGTTCGCCTTCGGCTTCAGCCAGCTGCTGCTCGGCCCGGTCGCCGACCGCTTCGGCCGCCGACCGGTGTTGCTGGGCGGGCTGGCGCTGTACGCCTGCGCCGGCCTGATGGGGGCGCTGGCCGCCGACATCGATGCGCTGGTCGGCTGGCGCGCGTTGCAGGGTGTGGGCATGGGCGCGGCGGTGGTGTGTGCACGCGCGATGGTGCGCGACCTGTACGTGCCGGCCGAAGGCGCGCGCGTGATGTCGAAGGCGCTGACCGGGCTGGGCGTGATCGCGCTGAGCAGCCCGCTGATCGGCGGGCTGCTGGCGAGCACCCTGGGCTGGCGCGGCGCGGTGTCGGCGACGGCGGTGTTCGGCGCCGGCACGCTGGCCTTGCTGGCCCTTCGCATGCAGGAGACCACGCCACGACGCAACCCGCTGGCGCTGCGCATCGCGCCGATGTTCACGCAGTGGTGGCGCATCCTTCGTGATCCGACCTTCATCGCCTGGTCGCTGCTGACCACCACCACCTTCGCCGGGCTGTTCGCCTTCCTCGCCGCCTCGTCGTTCGTCTTCATCGAGGTGCTCGGTGTCTCGCGCATCGCCTGCGGCGCCTACATCGCGGCGGCGTCGGTGTCGTACGTCGTCGGCACCTTCTGGTGCCGGCGCTGGCTGCTGCGCCACGGCCTGGCCGGCGCGGTCAAGCGCGGCGCGGTGTTCACGCTCGCCGGCGGGCTGTCGATGGCGGCGCTGGCGCTGGCCGGCGTGCTCGGGCCGTGGGCGATCGTGCTGCCGCAGCTGCTCTATTCCTTCGGCCACGGCATCCACCAGCCGTGCGGCCAGGCGGCGGTGGTCGGTCCCTTTCCGCAGCATGCCGGGGCGGCATCGGCACTCGCCGGCTTCATCCTCGCCGCCGGCGCGGTGGCCATCGGCGCCTGGCTCGGCGTGTCGATGGACGGCACCGTGCTGCCGATGACGCTTGACCGTCGGCGCGATGTCGGTGTGCACCGCGCTGGTCGCGTGGACGCTGGTGCAGCGCCACGGCAGCGCAAGCTGAGCCGGCGTTGAAGCTGCTGCCGATCTGCATTGCCGGGCCCACCGCCTCGGGCAAGAGCGCGCTGGTTCGCGAACTGGCCGAGGCGCTGCGTGGCGAGGTCGAGATCGAGCTGATCAGCGTCGATTCGGCGCAGGTGTATCGCGGCACTGGACATCGGCACCGCCAAGCCGGATGCCGCCGAGCGCGCCGCGCTGCCGCACCACCTGATCGACATCCTCGAGCCCGAACAGCGCTATTCGGCTGCACGTTTTGTCGACGACGCCACGGCGCGGGTCGACGAGATCGTCGCGCGCGGCCGCCTGCCGCTGCTGGTGGGCGGCACGATGCTGTACTTCAAGGCGCTGCGCGACGGCCTGCATGCGATGCCCGCCGCCGACGACGCGCTGCGCCGCGAGATCGACAGCCGTGCCGCGCGCGACGGCTGGCCGGCGCTGCATGCCGAGCTGGCACGTGTCGATGCCGCCAGCGCCGCGCGGTTGGCGCCGAACGATGCGCAGCGCATCCAGCGCGCGCTGGAGGTCTGGCATACTCAGCGGCCGGACGCTGTCGGACTGGCATGCGCACACGCCGCCGCGCGCCGCGGGCGAGTGGCCGCTGATCTCGCTCGAACCCGCCTCGCGCGCGTGGCTGCACCAGCGCATCGCGACGCGCTTCGATGCCATGCTCGAAGCCGGTTTCGTCGATGAAGTGCGGCAGCTGCGCCAACGCCCGGGGCTGCATCCCGACTTGCCGTCGATGCGCTGTGTGGGCTACCGGCAGGCGTGGGCGGCACTCGACGGCGGAGACCTCGGCGCGCTGCGCGACGCCGGCATCGCCGCGACACGCCAGCTGGCCAAACGCCAGCTGACCTGGCTGCGGTCGATGCACGATCGGCATGTGATCGCCTGCGACGATGTGAGCCTGCCGACGCAAGCCGCCGCGCTGCTGCGCGGCTTGATGCGCGCGCCCTGAGGTCGGCTTCAGTTGCAGCGGATGGCGACGTCGGTCACGGCCTCGGCGCCGACGATGCCGTCGCCGTTGCTCACGGTGCAGGTCTGCTGGGCCGGTTGGGTCGTCACCGTCACGTTGTAGATCGTGTCGCGCGCGAGTGCGGTGGGAAAGGCGAACGACAACGCCTCGGCGGCGACACCGACCGCCTCGCTGCCGTTGTTCAACACCAGCCCGTTGCCGCGCAGGCCCGACACGGTGCCGCTCAAGGTGTATACGGCCACGCAGGTGACGACGACGTTGCTGACATCGGTGTTGCGGGCTGCGGTGCCGCTGCCGTTGGCCACCGAGCAGCGCAGCCCCACCGGCTGCGTGACGACGCTGACGGTGTAGGTCTTGGTGTCGTCGACCAGGGTCGGGAAGACGAAGCTGGTGGCATCCTTGGCCACGGTGATGGTTTCGTAGCCGTCCGACAGGCTCAGCCCCGCCGCAGTCAGGCCGGTGACGGTGCCGCTGATGTCGCTGCCGCCGCCGCAGCCGCTGCACAGCAGCAGCGCGACGCCCATGGCCGACACGGTGCGTTTGCTCATCGAGACTCCTGCAGGCATGCGAATGCCCCGCAGCATAGTGCAGGCGATTGCCTTCGGGCATCATGTTGTGTGCCAATGTTGCAACTGCGCTCGCTTTCCAAATCCTTCGCCGACGTGGCGGTCTTCAACGGTGTTTCACTGCATCTGGCGCGCGGCGAATTCGTGGCGCTGATCGGCGAATCGGGGGTCGGCAAGTCGACGTTGTTGAACTGCATCGCCGGGCTCGAGCCTTTCGACAGCGGCCGCCTGTTCATCGACGGCGACGACATCGCCACCTTGGACGAGGCCGCCCGCGCCCGCCTGCGGCGCGACAAGCTGGGTTTTGTGTTCCAGGCCTTTCACGTGCTGCCGCACCTGAGCGTCGCCGAGAACGTGGCCTTGCCGCTGCTGCTGCAGCGCCGGCCCGACGCGGCGCGCGTGGCCACCGTGCTCGAAGCGGTGGGCCTGCAGGGTCTGGACGGCCCGCATGCCGGCGCAGCTGTCGGGCGGGCAGCTGCAGCGGGTGGCGATCGCACGCGCGGTGGTGCACAACCCGGCGCTGGTGCTGGCCGACGAGCCCACCGGCAACCTCGACCCGCAGACCGCCGAGCGCGTGCTGTCGGTGCTGGTCGCACAGGTGCGCGACACCGGCGCCGCCTGTCTGCTGGTGACCCATTCGCAGGCCGCGGCGCAGCGCGCCGACCGCGTGCTGCGGCTCACCGGCGACGGCATCGAGCCGCTGGCCGGCGACCTGGCACGGGCCACGGCCGCTGCGGCCTGAGAGCCCGGCGTCGGCATGCCCTGGTCGCTGTGGCGCCTGAGCTGGCGCGAATGGTCGCATCACCCGTGGCGCCACGGCATGGCGCTGCTGGCGGTGGCGCTCGGTGTGGCGCTGGCCTGGTCGGTGCACCTGATCAACGCCTCGGCGTTGGCCGAGTTCTCGTCGGCGGTGCGCGCCGCCAACGGCGACCCTGACCTGAGCCTGCGCGCCAGCGAGGGCAGCTTCGACGACAGCTGGTTCGACACCCTCGCCGCCGCGCCGGGGGTCGCGCTGGCCACCCCGCTGCTGGATATCGACAGCTACGCACGCGCCAGCGCCGACCGCGCCGGCGCTGCACCTGATGCGCGGGTGCCGCTGAAGCTGCTGGGCATCGACGCGCTGACGATCGCCGCGGTGGCGCCCACCTTGCTGCCGAACCCGGGCTCGGCCCCGGGCGCGGGCAACTTCGAAGCCCTCGACCCGGATGCGCTGTTCGTCAACGCCCGCGCGCGCGAACTGCTGGCTGTCGCCGACGGCGACACGGTCGAGGTGCGCGCCGGGCCACGCTGGCTGCGCCTGCGCGTGGCCGGCAGCATCGCCGCGCCGGGCCCGGCGCTGGCGGTGCTCGACATCGCCGGTGCGCAGAGCCACTTCGGCCTGCTCGGGCGCTTGACGCGCATCGACCTGCGGCTGCGCCCCGGCGATCAGCGCGCCGGACCTGCTGGCCACGCTGGTGCTGCCCGCAGGCGTGCGCGCGGTGGCCGCCGACGATGCCGAACAGCGGCTGTCGAACCTGTCGCGCGCCTACCGCGTCAACCTGACCGTGCTCGCGCTGGTGGCGCTGTTCGTCGGCGCCTTCCTGGTCTTCTCGGTGGTCTCGCTGTCGCTGGCGCAGCGGCTGCCGGCGTTTGCGCTGCTCGGTGTGCTCGGCCTGACCGCGCGCGAGCGGCGCGCGCTGGTGCTGGCCGAATGCACGCTGCTCGGCGCCGTCGGCAGCCTGCTCGGCCTGCTGCTCGGCGCCGGCCTGGCGCTGGGGGCCTTGCGCTGGCTGGCCGGTGACCTGGGCGGCGGCTATTTCCCCGGCATCGCGCCCGCGCTGCGTGTCGATGCGCCGGCCGCGATCGGCTTCGCCTTGCTCGGCGTCGTGTCGGCGCTGGTCGGCGGCTGGCTGCCGGCGCGGCGCGCCGAAGCGCTGTCCCCGGCGCAGGCGCTGAAGGGCCTGGGCGATGCCGGCGTTCGCGCTGCGCCGGCATGGCCCGGGCTGGCGCTGCTGGCGCTGGGCGTGCTGCTCGCGTTCCTGCCCCCGTTGGGCGATCTGCCGGTGGCCGCGTACCTGTCGGTCGCGGCGCTGCTCTTCGGCGGCGTGGCGCTGGTGCCGGCCACCGTGCAGGCGCTGCTGTCCGCGTTGCCCGCCACCCGCCATGCGCTGCTGCTGCTGGCCACCCAACGCGCGCGCTTCCAGCGCCACACCGCCAGCGCGGCGGTGGCCGGCGTGGTCGCCAGCCTGGCCTTGTCGGTGGCGCTGACGGTGATGGTCACCAGCTTTCGCGGCGGCGTCGCCGACTGGCTCGACAAGGTGCTGCCGGCCGATCTGTACGTGCGCAGCGCGGGCAGCAGCCGCACCGCCGAGCAGGTCTGGCTCGAGCCGTCGTTCGTCGAGGCCGTGGCCGCACTGCCGGGGGTGCAGCAGGTGATGGCGTCGCGGCTGCGCGACGCTGTCGCTGCAAGCGGGGCGCCCGGCGGTGACGTTGATCGCGCGGCCGCTGGCGCGACCGGCCGCGAGCCTGCCGCTGCTGCAGGCGCCGCTGCCGCCGCGCGCAGGCGAGATCGGCGTCTATCTCAGCGAGGCGGCTGCAGCGCTGTATGAACTGAGCCCGGGCGAGACGATGCGTTTGCCGCTCGGTGCGGCGCGCGCAGACGGCGGCGTGCAGGTGCGCGTGCTCGGCGTGTGGCGCGACTATGCGCGCCAGTTCGGCGCCATCGCCATCGATGCGCAGGACTATCGGCGCCTCACCGGCGACCAGCGCATCAACGACCTGGCGCTGTGGCTGGCGCCGGATGCCCGCATCGACGACCTGCAGTCGCGGATGCGCGCGCTGGCGGGCGCCAGCGGCTTGCTCGAGTTCGCCGCCACGCCCGAGCTGCGCGCGCTGTCGCTGGCCATCTTCGACCGCAGCTTCGCGGTCACCTACTACCTGCAGGCGGTGGCGATCGCGATCGGCCTGGTCGGCATCGCCGCCAGCATGTCGGCGCAGGTGCTGGCGCGGCGCAAGGAATTCGGGCTGCTCGCGCACCTCGGCCTGACACGCGGCCAGGTCATCGCCGTCGTCGCCGGCGAGGCGGCGGCGTGGCTGGTCGCCGGCACCTTGATCGGGCTGCTGCTGGGCCTGGCGGTGAGCGTGGTGCTGGTGCATGTCGTCAACCCGCAGAGCTTTCACTGGACGATGGAACTGCTGCTGCCGTGGCCTTCGTTGCTGGCGCTGTGCGCGGCGGTGCTGGCGGCCGGCGTCGCGACGGCGGCTTTCAGCGCGCGCAGTGCCGCATCGCGCGCGGCGCTGCTGTCGGTGAAGGAGGACTGGTGAAGCGCCGCAGCGGCCTGGCGTGGGCGGCGGCCGCGCCCTTGTTCGCACTGCTGCCGCGCGGCGCAGCGGCCGTGGCCGATGAGCCGGTGCGCCGCGGCAGGCGTCTGCAGTTTCCGCGCGACCACGGCGCGCACCTGGCGGCGGCGATCGAATGGTGGTACCTGACCGGCACGCTGCTGGCCGCCGATGCACGGCGCTTCGGCTTCCAGATCACCTTCTTCCGCGCGCGCACCGGCCTGGGCGAAGAGTCACCGAGCCGCTTCGCGCCGCGCCAGCTGCTGTTCGCGCACGCCGCGCTGAGCGATCTCGCCGCGCGCGCGCATCACCATGCGCAGCGGCTGGCGCGCTGGTCGGGCGACGCGGGCGCGCCGCAGGCGCATGCGGCGTTGCACGACACCGATGTGGTGCTCGGTGACTGGCGCTTGCAACGCGAGGACGCGAACGCGCTGAGCCGCTACCGCACACGCTTCGGCAGCGGCGCGGCCGACTCGGCGCAGGGCTTCCAGCTCGATCTGCAGCTGCTGGCCGCCCACCCGCCGCTGTTGCAAGGCGAGGCCGGCTTCTCGCGCAAGGGGCCGCAGGAGGTCAACGCCAGCCACTACCTCAGCGAGCCGCAGCTGGCGGCCACCGGCCGTTTGACGCTGGCCGGCCAGACCCTGCCGGTGCAGGGACAGGCCTGGCTCGATCACGAATGGAGCGACAGCCTGCTGCATCCGCAGGCCGTGGGCTGGGACTGGGTGGGCATCAACCTCGACGACGGCAGCGCGCTGACGGCCTTCCAGCTGCGCCGCGCCGACGGCACGGCGCTGTGGGCGGGCGGCAGCTGGCGCGATGCGCGCGGGCGCAGCCAGGCTTTCGACGCCGACACGGTGCGCTTCACGCCGCTGCGCACCTGGCGCAGCCCGGCCAGCGACGGCAACTACCCGCTGCACTGGCGCGTGCAGACGCCGGCCGGCGACGTTCGAGGTGCGCGCGTTGCTGGAGGCCCAGGAGCTGAACAGCCGTGCCAGCACCGGCACGGTGTACTGGGAAGGCCTCAGTGAACTGCTCGATGCACAAGGTCGGCGCGTCGGGCTGGGCTACCTGGAGATGACCGGCTACGCGGGGCGCCTGCGGCTGGGGTGATCGAAGGCGGGCCGAAGCGCCTCACCCGGGCCGCCCTTCCCCTGGCTGAGGGAGGGGTCGAAGGATCAGGGCCGCCGGCCCGGCAGACGCGACGCGGTCGGCGGCGCTTTCGACGGCACCGCACGGGGCGGGACCGGCGCGGCGCGCACGCAGTTCTGCCCGGCCTGCCGCGCCGCCTGCACCGCTGCGCGCGCGTCGTGCACCAACGCTTCGAGCGTCAGGTGGGTGGCGCCGGCCGAGGCGACGCCGATGCTGACGGTGGTGCCGATGTCGTGCTCGCGCCAGCGCAGCTTGTGGGTGGCGACCGCATCGCGGATGCGCTCGGCGACGTCCAGCGCGCCCAGCGGATCGGTGTTGGGCAGGTACACCACCAGCGCTTCGCCGCCGTAGCGGGCCGGCAGGTCGGGCTGGCGCAGCGAGCGGGTGACGAGGCCGGCGATATCGCGCAGCATCGCGTCGCAGCAGGCGAAGCCCTGGCGGTCGCGCAGCGTCTTGAAATGGTCGGCGACGATCAGCAGCAGCGCCGCATCCTCGTTGTAGCGCCGGCAGCGCGCCCACTCGCGTTCAGCCAGGTGCATGAAGTGGCGCCGGTTGTGCACGCCGGTCAGTTCGTCGCGGGTGGCCAGCCCGGAATGGCGCTGGCGCGCCGCGTCGAGCTGGAACACCAGCAGCAGCCAGGCCGCGCTGAGGCCGGGGGCCAGCAGCGCCATCGCCGCGGCCACCGCCAGCGCCGTGGTCGGCAGCGGCCCGGGGCCGATCCACCAGGCCAGCACCTGCACCAGCGCCACGCTGGTGGCCAGCAGCGCCAGGCTCAGCAGCAGCAGCGCACGCGCGAAACCCAGGCGCAGCGCCAGATCGGCCAGGCGGCGCA
This sequence comes from uncultured beta proteobacterium, assembly GCA_963756415.1. Classification (GTDB taxonomy): domain Bacteria; phylum Pseudomonadota; class Gammaproteobacteria; order Burkholderiales; family Burkholderiaceae_C; genus Rubrivivax. The sequence continues at coordinate 825,883 of CAVWNT010000009.1, read as the reverse complement.
GCCAACGCACATCGGCAGTGGGGTCGAACATCGGTTTTGGTGGGTGCACGCGGCCGCGGGCCGTCCGGCAATCATTCTGCCGCCGATCGGTCGAAACACGCTGAAAGCCGTGACCCCCGGGAACAAGGGGATTTCACGAAGCGCCGCATAGACTGCGCGCCATGCCGAGCCCCGAGATCGCCCGCCCCGCCGCCGCATCGCCGCGATCGCTGTCCGGCCTGCTGCCGTTCATCCGGCCGTACCGCGGGCGCGTGGGGCTGGCACTGGTGTTCCTGGTCTTCGCCGCGCTGAGCACGCTGGCCTTTCCGGTGGCGCTGAAGGGCTTGATCGACCAGGGCCTGGTGTCGGCCGACCCGGGCGAACGGGTGCTGGCGCTGCGCGATCATTTCCTGGCGCTGTTCGCGGTCGGCATCGCGCTCGGGGTGTTCTCGGCGGCGCGCTTCTACATGGTCAGCTGGCTCGGCGAACGCATCACCGCCGACGTGCGCAGCGCCGTCTACGCCCACGTCGTGCGCCAGAGCCCCGAATTCTTCGAAAGCACGCAGACCGGCGAGGTGCTCAGCCGCCTGACCACCGACACCACGCTGGTGCAGACGGTGGTCGGCTCCTCGCTGAGCATGGGGCTGCGCAACGCGGTGATGGGCGCCGGCGCGCTGGCCATGCTGGTCATCACCAACCCCTACGTGATGACGCAGGTGCTGGGCATCCTGGTGCTGGTGGTGCTGCCCAGCCTGTACGTTCGGCCGCCGTGTGCGCCGCTTGAGCCGCGCCAGCCAGGATCGTGTCGCCGATTCGAGCGCCATCGCCGCCGAGGTGCTGAACGCGGTGCCGGTGGTGCAGAGCTACACCCAGGAGCCGCGCGAGGCGGCTCGCTTCGCGCTGTCCACCGAACACGCCTTCGAGGTCGCGCGCAAGCGCACGCTGGTGCGCTCGTACCTGGTGGCCTTCATCATCAGCGCCACCTTCGGCGCGCTGCTGTGGGGGCTGTACCAGGGCACGCAGGCGGTGATGCAGGGCGACATCAGCGCCGGCCACCTGGGGCAGACGGTGGTGCTGGTGGTGATCCTGGTCGGCAGCGTGGCGGTGCTGTCCGAGGTCTATGGCGACCTGCTGCGCGCCGCCGGTGCGACCGAACGGCTGATGGAACTGCTGGCGGCACATTCGCCGGTGCTCGATCCGCCGGCGCCGCGCGCGCTGCCGGCGGTCAGCGGCGGTTCGGCCGTGCGCCTGCGCCAGGTGCGCTTCCACTACCCGTCGCGCCCGCGGCAGGACACGCTGCACGACTTCTCGCTGCACGTGAAGGCCGGCGAGACCGTGGCGCTGGTCGGCCCCAGCGGGGCCGGCAAGAGCACGGTGCTGCAGCTGCTGCTGCGCTTTTACGACGTGCAGTCGGGCAGCGTCGAGATCGACGGCGTGCCGGTGCAGCAGGTGGCGCTGCACGCGCTGCGCCAGCGCATCGGCATCGTGCCGCAGGACAGCAGTCATCTTCTCGACCAGCGCGCTGGAGAACATCCGCTACGGCCGCCCCGAGGCCAGCGACGACGAGGTGAAGGCCGCTGCCCGCGCCGCCTTCGCGCACGATTTCATCAGCGCGCTGCCCGAGGGCTACGACACCTATCTCGGCGAACGCGGTGTGCGGCTGTCGGGCGGCCAGCGCCAGCGCATCAGCATCGCGCGCGCGATGCTGAAGAACCCGCCGCTGCTGCTGCTCGACGAAGCCACCAGCGCGCTCGACGCAGAAAGCGAGCGCATGGTGCAGGCCGCGCTGGAAGCCGCGATGGCCGGGCGCACGACGCTGGTCATCGCGCACCGGCTGGCCACCGTGCTGCGCGCCGACCGCATCGTCGTGCTCGAGGCCGGACACATCGTCGACATCGGCAGCCATGCCGAACTGGTGGCGCGCGACGGGCTGTATGCGCGCCTGGCGGACATGCAGTTCGGGCTCGGCGACACGGCGCCGGCACAAGCCCTGCAGGCATAATTCCCGGGCACGTTTGCAGGCCCGAAAAACCGTGCGTGCACCCGCCCTCACCCCGGTCCTGTTGACCCGCTCGGCACTCGTCGCCAACGCGGCCTGCGGCGAAGATCGACGGCGTGCGCCGCCAAGCCATCGCCGCGCGGCACACCCATTCGGAAGCGACTGAATTGAACCACCCCGTGCGCTCGCAATACGAAGACTTCATGCGCCACGTCTTCACCCACGGCGCGGCCAAGGGCGACCGCACCGGCACCGGCACGCGCAGCGTGTTCGGCCACCAGATGCGCTTCGACCTGAACGAAGGCTTTCCGCTGGTGACGACGAAGAAGGTGCACCTGAAGAGCATCATCCTCGAGCTGCTGTGGTTCCTGCGCGGCGACGGCAACGCGCGCTGGCTGCAGGAACGCGGCGTGACGATCTGGAACGAATGGGCGCGCGCCGACGGCGACCTGGGCCCGGTGTACGGCGTGCAGTGGCGCAGCTGGCCGACACCCGACGGCGGCCACATCGACCAGATCGCACAGCTGGTGCAGCAGCTGAAGGCCAACCCCGATTCGCGGCGCCTGATCGTCAGTGCCTGGAACGTCGCCGAGCTGTCGAAGATGGCGCTGCTGCCGTGCCATGCCTTGTTCCAGTTCTATGTCGCAGACAGGCGCCTGAGCTGCCAGCTCTATCAGCGCAGCGCCGACATCTTCCTCGGCGTGCCCTTCAACATCGCCAGCTACGCGCTGCTGACGCACATGCTGGCGCAGCAGTGCGATCTGGCGCTGGGCGATTTCATCTGGACCGGGGGCGACTGCCACATCTACGACAACCACCACGAGCAGGTGCAAGCGCAGCTGGGCCGCACGCCGTACCCGTACCCGACGCTGCACATCAAACGCCGGCCGGCGTCGATCTTCGACTACGTGTACGAGGATTTCGAGGTGCTCGACTACCAGCACCACGCGGCGATCAAGGCGCCGGTGGCGGTGTGATCCGAGGCAGACCGAGCATGTCCGTCGCCGACCTGCCCGCGCGTGCCCTCACCGGTCTGGAGGGCTTCGTCACCCTCGTCAACGACCCGACGCAGATACGCGCCTTCTACAGCCTGCACCAGGGCCTGCAGGACAGCGCCGCGATGTTGTCCTTCGAGCACGTCATGCTGCAAACGCCCGGTATCCGTCAGCTGGTCGACGAGCAATACGAGCCGCCGCCATACAGCCTCGAGCAGCTCAGCCGCATGCCCGAGGGCTCGCTCGGGCGCAGCCATGCGGTGCGCATGATCGCCGACCGGCTCGATCCGGAGGTGATCCGCAGGAATGCCGAGTCGGCGGCGGTGGATGCCGGCGAGGACGAGCTGGCACGCAGTGCGCGCTACCTGACGCGGCGGCGCACGATGACCCACGACATCCACCACACCGTCACCGGCTTCGGCACCGACCTGCCGGGCGAGGTGGGCCTGTCCGCCGTGTACCTGGCGCAGATCAACCACCCGGTGAGCCTGCTGTACGTGAGTGCGGTGCTGCTGCACACGATGGCCGAGCCGGAGCTGTACGGCAGCGCACTGCACCGGCTGCGCGAAGGGCTGGACATCGGCTGGCGAGCGGGCAGTCTGCTGGCGCAGAAGTGGGAGCTGGGCTGGGAACGCCCGCTGCACGACTGGCAGCAGGAGCTCGGCATTGCGCCGGCGGCCTGAGGCCCGACCGTGCGCCCACCGGACCAGACCAGCCCGATGAACATCACGCTCATTGCCGCGGTGGCTCACGACGGTGTCATCGGCGACGGCACCCAGTTGCTGTGGAAGCTGCCCGAAGACATGGGTTTCTTCAAGCGCGCGACCACCGGCCATGTGGTGATCATGGGCCGCAAGACCTGGGATTCGGTGCCGCCTCGCTTTCGCCCGCTGCCCGGGCGCCGCAACATCGTCGTCACGCGCGATGCGGCATGGGCGGCCGAGGGTGCCGAGGCCGCAGGCTCGCTGCAGGCTGCGCTCGGTCTGTGCACCGATGCCGACGAGGTCTTCGTCATCGGTGGCGGCCAGCTGTACGCGCTGGCGCTGCCGGTCGCGCAGCAGCTGCTGTTGACCGAGATCGACCACGCCTTCGACGGCAACGTGCGCTTTCCCGAGTGGCGCCGCGAGGAATTCGATGAGCAGTGGCGCACCCGTCACGATTCGCCGCACGGCTGGTCCTACGAGCGTGCGCTGTATCAACGCCGCAGCGCACGCTGAACCGCGGCAAGACAACAGGCCCGCACATGTCCGAAGGCTTCCACGTCCACGGGCCGCACGACCACGCGCTCGAACACGCTGCGCACAACAAGGCCGACCGCTTTGCCGGGCGGCTGGCGGTGGCCACGGCCATCCTGGCCACCGTCGGCGCGATCTACTCGTACATGGGCGGGGCCACGCAGGCGGCGGCGGCGCTGGCGAAGAACGATGCCGCGATCCGCAAATCGGAAGCGTCGATCGAGTGGGCCGAGTTCCAGGCGCACAGTGCCAAGCAGGCGCTGAACGAACTGGCGATGGACATCGCGCCCGCCGACAAGCGCAGCGTGTACGACGCGCGTTCGCGCCAGTTCGAAACCAGCATGGACGCCAACAAGGCGCAGGCCGAAAAGCTCGAGGAACAAGCGATTGCCTTCGACGAGCAGAGCACGCACCAGTTGCACCAGCACCACCGCTGGGCGCAGGCCACCACGGTGCTGCAGATCGCCATCGCGATGGCTGCGATCGCGCTGCTGACGCGGCGCCGCTGGCTGCTGTACGGCGTCTACGGCCTGGGCACGCTGGGCACCGTGATGGGCGCCTACGGCTGGTTGCAACGCTGAGCGCCGGCCAGCGCCTACTGGAAACCCGACCGGGGCGTGCGGCAGGTACGGCGCTTCGAGCGCCGCGACCTCGTCGTCGTTCAGCTTCAGCTGCAGTGACGCCAGCGCATCGTCGAGGTGTGCGCTGCGGGTCGCACCGACGATCGGCGCGGCCACCGCCGGCTGGCGCAGCACCCAGGCCAGTGCCAGTTGCGCACGCGGCACGCCGCGCTGCGCAGCCAGCGCACCGAGCGCTTCGACCACGCTGCGGTCGTTGTCCTGGCTGTGTGCGAACAGCGTGGCGCCGAACTTGTCGCTGCCGATGCGCGGCGTGTGTTCGCCCCACGGGCGTGCCAGGCGGCCGCGCGCCAGCGGGCTCCAGGGGATCACGCCCACACCCTGGTCGAGGCACAGCGGCAGCATCTCGCGTTCTTCCTCCCGGTACAGCAGGCTCAGCTCCGGCTGCATGCTGATGAATGGCGTCAGGTGGTTTTCGCGTGCCACCTGCTGCGCCTTCGCGAACTGCCAGGCATGCATCGACGAGGCGCCGAGATAGCGCACCTTGCCGGCGCGCACCAGGTCATGCAGCGCCTGCATGGTTTCTTCGATCGGCGTGTGCGGGTCCCAGCGGTGGATCTGGTACAGATCGACATGGTCCATGTCCAGGCGTTTCAGGCTGGCGTCGATCTCGTGCAGGATGGCCTTGCGCGACAGCCCGCCGACGTTCGGCGCGCGCCGCGACGCGAAGCGCACCTTGGTCGCGACGACGATCTCGTCGCGGCGCGCGAAATCCTTCAACGCGCGGCCGACGATCTCTTCCGAGCTGCCGTCCGAATAGGCATTCGCGGTGTCGAAGAAGTTGATGCCGGCCTCCACGGCCTGGCGAATCAGCGGCCGGCTGGCGGCCTCGTCGAGTGTCCACGGGTGGTCGCCGCGTTCAGGCGTGCCGAAGCTCATGCAGCCCAGGCAGATGCGCGAAACGCTTGAGGCCGGTGCGGCCGAGTCGGGTGTAGTGCATGGCGTCTCCGTGTTGAACAAGTCTGGCGAGATCTCACTGCGGCCAGTGGGGCGGGTCGGTGCCCGGTGGCACCGACGGTCGCGGCCATCGCGTGGGCGTGTGCTGCAATCGCCCGGCATGGCGGACCGCACGCAGCGCACCCCAGCCGCTGCCGAGGCTTTCGGCATGGTCCTCGGCGGACGGTGGGCGGGCAGCAAAACCGTCGTCGATGCGGCCGAGCGACCGCAGCCAAACGGCCGTGCGCGCCAGCGACAGCTGCACGTGCCAACTGCCGCCTTCGCGCTGCTGGCGCATCAACGCCGCCTGCGCGGCGAAGGCGATCAGAAAGCCGGTGGCGTAGTCGAGGATCTGCACCGGCAGCGGCTTCGGCATATCGCTGCCGGCGGCGCGCATCTCGGCATCGTTGAAGCCGGTGGCGGTCTGCACCAGTGAATCGAAGCCGCGCCGCGATGACCACGGCCCGTGCGGGCCGTATGCCGACAGCGAGACGTGCACGATGCCCGGTCGCAGCGCGGCGGTGTGTTCGGGGCCGAAGCCCAGCGCGGCCAGCCCGCCGGGCCGGTAACCCTGCACGAACACATGGGCATCACGCACCAGCGCGGCCAGTGCCTCGCGGCCGGCGGCGGTGGCCAGATCGGCATGGCACGACAGCTTGCCGCGGCTGGTGTCGATGATGTGTTCGATGTTCGGCAGCCGCGGTGAATTGACCAGCATCACGTCGGCACCGTGCGCGGCCAGCGTGCGCCCGCCGACCGGGCCGGCCAGGATGCGGGTCAGCTCGAGCACACGCACCCCGGTGAGCGGCTGCGCCTCGCGCGGCAGCGGCGGCAGCACCAGCGGCGGCGCATCGCCGATGCGCTCGAACGCGATCAACGGCTGTGCGGCCAGCGCGCGCGCCTGCGGGTGCGCATCCCATTCGTCGAAGCTGCGCAGCGCGGCGATGACCAGGCCGGCCTGCGCGGCCGCGTCCTCGACCTGCAGCGCGGTACGCTGCGCCAGCACGGCCTGCACCGCGCTGCGCGGCGTGTGCGGCCCGGGCGGCAGGCCGAACAAGCGCAACGCACCATCGCGGTGGTGCGCGAAGTTGGCATGCACCCGCACCCAGCCGTCGGCACAGCGGTAGAGCCCGGAGATCTTGTCCCATGCGTCCGGCACGCGGCCATCGATGCTGAACCAGGCCGAACATTCGGCCACCGCGGCCGGCATGTGCACGCTCGCCCCTTGCACCAGCGCGTTGCGATGACGGCCGATCTCGGTGGCCGCCAGCGCGGCCGCGGCCACAGCGGCCTGCGCGGCCGTGCCGATGGCAAACGACGAGGGCAAGGCCGGCTCGTCGCCCGTCAGCACGAGGCGCGACACAGCCTGCGGCGCCATGGCGCAGCCGGCCCACAGCGTCGACACGACATCGTTGCTCACTGCATTTCCCGAGATGGCACACCGATGCGCGACAAGCGATGTCCACCGCGCCGCTGCAAGCCTACCGCAAGCCGCTGCACCCCGCCTCGCCACACGGTTCGGCAGCGACGGAACCCGCCAACGGCCGATCGAGCTGCGTCGGCGGCGCGGCCGCACTGCGAGACAATCGAGCACGCGACACAGCCAATCGACGCACCGAACCATGTCCACACCCGAACCCGCACCCGCCCCGGATGTTCCTGCCCTGCCCGATCGGCTGTCGGTCGATCCGACCAGCCCCGACCATGTCGCGGCGGTGTGCGAGCGCGACATCGGCATCCGCCTGAACGGCAAGGAACGCTTCGATGTCGAGGCCTACTGCATCAGCGAAGGCTGGGTCAAGGTGCCGGCCACGCGCACGCTCGACCGCAAGGGCAAGCCGCTGCTGATCAAGCTGAAGGGCACGGTCGAAGCCTTCTACCGCTAGCCGGCGCGGCGCCGCTACCACCACAGCACGGCCGTCTCGCCGGCATGGTCGGCGTAGTACAGACGCAGCCGCAGCACGTACTGTTTGCCCCGCGACAGGCGCAGCCTCATGTAGGCATTGCGGTCTTCGCCGCTGTCGTCGTCGCCGCCGAGGTACTTCAACTCGCCGTCGACATTCTCGAACAGCACGATGACCACGTCGGAAACGCCGAAGGTGCGGATCTCGTACAGGCGGCTTCGGGTCGGTGCGAGGCGCAGATCGATCTGTTCACCGGCGGCGATGTTCAGCGGGCGCGACTGCATCAGTTGCAGCTCGGCAAAGCCGGCCACCGGGCCTTGCGCCGGGTACAGCTGCCTGACGTGGCTCTTGTCGCGCGCCGACAGGCCGCCCGCGGGTTGCAGCGCCTGCGTCTGGTAGCGCACCGGCACCCTGATGAGCCCGGCCTCGAACGGGTAGTGCATCACCGAATCCGGATCCCACTCGGTGCCCTGCACCTGGTTGTCGTCGAGCTTGCGGATGATGTTGAAGAAGGTCTTCTGCCGGCTCCAGCGGTTGGGCGGCCGCGCCAGCGATTCATAGACCTTTTCTTCGTCCCACAGGATGCCGGCAAAGGGGTTCTGGTGCTCGTGCTGGAAGCCCAGCGTGTGGCCGATCTCGTGGACCGCGGTGTCGATGTCGCCGACCAGGTTCCAGCCGAAGTTCATCGTGCGCTGGTCGGCGCCGATGTCGAGCACCGCGCGACCGACGTACGACCAGGCGCCGTCGCCGCTCTGGAAGCCGATGCGCACCGTGGCCTGGTCGCGCGACGGCACTTCCTTGAAGCTCACGCCGATGCCCAGATCGGCCCATTGTTTGAAGGCCTGGCGCACCACCTCCTTCTGCGCCGCGGCGCCGACCCACGAGACGAACTGGGTGCTGCCGTCGGCGAAGCTGACGTTCTGGCCGTCACCGGGCTGGTCGAAGAAGTAGTAGCTCAGCTCGGTGCCGTTGACCCACTTGTCGCTCAGCGAGTTGATCGCACGCACGCGATCGGCGGTGGTGCCGGGGCTGAACTCGCGCGGCACGGTGGGCCGCGCGTTGCAGTAGCGGTGTGCGTACGAAGGCGCCTTGTCGCCGGCGTCGTCGCGCGTCTTTCGCGCGGCGGTCTTCGTTTTCGGGGGCTTCTTGGCCGGTGTCTTCTTCGCGGTGCGGGCCATCGCGTTGCTCCTGCAGGTCGAGAAGCGCGCAAGCTTAGTGGCGCGCAGGCCGAATGTCATCCTGCGACGCAGGACATGCCGCCGGGGGGCGGTCGCAAGAAGCAGCGCGCCGCCAACGCTCGTCGCAGTCATCCTTTAGAGTCGACCGGGTTCATCCACACGCGGCCGCCAGCGGCTGCAGCGCATCACACGAGGGTTTTCGCATGGCACAAGAGCAGGCCTACACGCCGCCCCGGGTCTGGACCTGGGACAAGGAAAGCGGCGGCAAGTTCGCCAGCATCAACCGGCCCGTCGCCGGGCCGACGCACGACAAGGTGCTGCCGGTGGGCAAGCATCCGCTGCAGCTGTATTCGCTGGCCACGCCCAACGGTGTCAAGGTCACGGTGATGCTGGAGGAACTGCTGGCGCTCGGCCACACCGGGGCCGAATACGACGCCTGGATCATCCGCATCAACGACGGCGACCAGTTCGGCAGCGGCTTCGTGGCCGTGAACCCCAATTCGAAGATCCCGGCGCTGATGGACCGCAGCGGCCCGCAGCCGGTGCGCGTGTTCGAATCGGGCGCGATCCTGATGCACCTGGCCGAGAAGTTCGGTGCGCTGTTGCCGGCCAGCGGGCCGGCACGCACCGAATGCCTGGCCTGGCTGTTCTGGCAGATGGGCAGTGCGCCGTACCTGGGCGGTGGCTTCGGCCACTTCTATGCCTATGCGCCGAGCAAGATGGAATATCCGATCGACCGCTTCGCGATGGAGGTCAAGCGGCAGCTGGACGTGCTCGACCGGCGCCTGGCCGACAGCCCCTATCTGGCCGGGGACGACTACACGATCGCCGATATCGCGGTGTGGCCGTGGTACGGCGCACTCGCCAAGGGCTTGCTCTATTCGGCCGGCGAGTTTCTCGGCGTCGAGCAGTACAAGAACGTGCAGCGCTGGACCGACCAGATCGCCGAGCGCACGCCGGTCAAGCGCGGCCGCATGGTCAACCGCGCATGGGGCGAGCCCGCGAGCCAGCTGCACGAGCGCCACGATGCCGCCGACTTCGACACCAGGACGCAGGACAAGCTGTGACCCGAAGCGAGCGCGCCATTCGCATTCACGGCCTCGAGGTGCGGCCGAGATCGACGACGCGATGATCGGGCGGGTTGCCATCGCCGTGCTGCTGGCGGCCCTGCTGGGCGCCTGCAGCACGCCGCGCGACGGCGCGCGCCCGCCGCCGGCGGATCATCACGGCAGCCGCCAGGCCGTGGACTGGGCCGGCGTGTACGAAGGGGTGCTGCCCTGCGCCGATTGCCCGGGCATCCGCACCCGGCTCAGCCTGCTGCCCGGCAACCGCTTCGAGTTGAGCACGCAGTACCTGGAGCGGCCGCTGCCGCCGATCAGCAGCGCAGGACGTTTCAGCTGGAACGCCGACGGCAACCTGATCACGCTCGAGGGCGCAGGCGCGCCGCAGCAGTGGCGCGTCGGCGAAGGCCGCTTGCTGCAGGTCGATCGCGACGGCAGCATGCCCGACTGGAACACGCCCTATCGGGTGCTGACGAAGCTGGCCCCGCAGGCCGACGACGGCCTGGCGCCGGCGCTGACGGCGCATCGCTGGACCTTGCAGGCGGTGGGCAGGAACGGCGACCACGCCGAGGGCGCGACGGTGCCCGGCCATCCGATCGTGCTTCGCCTCGAAGACACCCGGCTGAGCGTGCAAGGCGCGTGCAACCTGATGAACGGCAGCTGGCGTCTGAGCGAGCACGCCCAGATCATCATCGGCCGCCTGGCCAGCACGATGCAGGCGTGCGCGCCGGCGCAGATGCACGCCGACGCGCTGCTGTCGGCCGCGCTGGCGCAGCCACTGGACGTGCAACTGCAGACCGGCACACCCCCGACCTTGCGGCTCACCGGGCCCGACGGGAACAGCCTGGGCTTCGTCGGCGAACCGACGCCGACCAGCCTGTACGGCGCACCGGAGCGCATCTTTCTCGAGGTGGCCGCACAACGGGTCGCCTGCACGCCGGCGACTGCAAGCGCCGACCCGCTGCCTGCTGGTGCGCGAGCGGCGCTACGACGCCAACGGGCTGGTGACGGTGCCGCCGGGGCCGTGGCAGCCGTACTTCGGTGACATCGAGGGCTACCGCCACGAGCCGGGCGTGAGCAACGTGCTGCGCATCGACCGCTTCACGCGCCCGCACGTGCCCGCAGACGCCTCGGCCTTCGTCGACGTGCTCGACATGGTCGTCGAATCGCGCACGGTGCCGCAATAAGCGTCGCGCGATGCGGGCGCGATGCGGGCGCGACAGGGGCCGCGCTTCGCCCGGTTGGCGCGATCCTTGCACGTCGATCGTTGCTTGGTATCGTCGCGCCTCGTTTTGCGAAAGCCGTAGATGGACTTGACACCCCGCGAGAAGGACAAGCTGTTGCTGTTCACCGCCGCCTTGCTGGCCGAGCGGCGCAAGGCACGCGGCTTGAAGCTGAACCATCCCGAAGCCGTCGCGTTGATCAGCGCGGCGATCCTGGAAGGCGCTCGCGATGGCAAGTCGGTGGCGGCGCTGATGAGCGACGGCAAGACGGTGCTCACGCGCGCCGACGTGATGGACGGCGTGGCTGACATGATCGCCGACATCCAGGTCGAAGCCACATTTCAAGATGGCACCAAGCTGGTGACCGTGCATCAACCAATTTCCTGACACGAAGGACACTGACGATGAAGAAGCTGCTGCTGCTCGCCACCCTCGCCGGCACCACCCGCTGGGCTGCGGCGCACGATGGTCATGGCCTGCTGGGCATGCACTGGCATGCCGCTGACGCCTGGGGACTCGTGGCGCTCGGCGTCGTGTTCGCAGGGGCGCTGTGGGCGCGCCGGGGCGGGTGACGGTGATCCCCGGCGAACTGATCTGCGACAGCGGCGACCATGGTCTGAACCCGGGCCGGCGCACGCTGCGCCTGGTGGTCGAAAACGGTGGCGAGCGCCCGATCCAGGTCGGCTCGCACTACCACTTCGCCGAGACCAACGCCGCGTTGAAGTTCGACCGCGCGGCCGCGCACGGCATGCGGCTGAACATTCCGTCGAGCCTGGCGGTGCGCTTCGAGCCGGGCCAGCAGCGCACGGTCGAGCTGGTCGAGTTCGCTGGCGAGCGCCGCATCTTCGGGTTTCGCGGTCTCGTGCAAGGAGCCCTTTGATGATCGGCCGGCCCTTCCCGCTCGCTGCTCCGCGCCGCGCGGCCTTCCGACCGGTCGAGCAGGCGCTGCGATGAGCACCATCGCCCGCCGCGCCTACGCCGAGATGTACGGCCCCACGGTCGGCGACCGCGTGCGCCTGGCCGATACCGAGCTGATCATCGAGGTCGAACAGGACTACACGCTGCGCGCCGGGGGCTACGGCGAAGAAGTCAAATTCGGCGGTGGCAAGACCATCCGCGACGGCATGGGACAAAGCCAGCGCGTCAACGGCGCGGGCGCCGGCGACGCGGTCGATTGCGTCATCACCAACGCGCTGATCGTCGACCACTGGGGCATCGTCAAGGCCGACATCGGCCTGCGCGGCCAGCGCATCTGCGCCATCGGCAAGGCCGGCAACCCCGATGTGCAGCCGGGTGTGGACATCGTCATCGGGCCAGGCACCGAGATCATCTCCGCCGAAGGCATGATCGTCACCGCCGGCGGCATCGACAGCCACATCCACTTCATCTGCCCGCAGCAGATCGAGGAGGCACTGGCCAGCGGCGTGACGACGATGCTCGGTGGCGGCACCGGCCCGGCCACCGGCACGCTGGCCACCACCTGCACGCCGGGGCCGCAGAACATCGCGCGCATGCTGCAAGCGGCCGAGGCCTTTGCGATGAACCTGGGTTTCCTGGGCAAGGGCAACGCCAGCCAGCCCGAGGCGCTGCGCCAGCAGGTCGAGGCCGGCGCCATCGGCCTGAAGCTGCACGAGGACTGGGGCACCACGCCGGCGGCGATCGACTGCTGCCTGGGCGTGGCCGAGGAAACCGACACGCAGGTCTCGATCCACAGCGACACGCTCAACGAATCGGGCTTCGTCGAGGACACGATGGCAGCGACGAAGGGCCGCTCGCTGTGCGCCTTCCACACCGAGGGCGCCGGCGGCGGACACGCGCCGGACATCCTGCGCGTGGTCGGCGAAGAGAACTTCCTGCCGTCGTCGACCAACCCGACCATGCCCTACACCGTGAACACGGTCGACGAGCACCTGGACATGCTGATGGTGTGCCACCACCTCGACGCGTCGATCGCCGAGGACCTGGCCTTCGCCGAAAGCCGCATCCGCCGCGAGACCATCGCCGCCGAGGACGTGCTGCACGACCTCGGCGCGATCAGCATGATGAGCAGCGACAGCCAGGCCATGGGCCGCGTCGGCGAGGTGATCCTGCGCACCTGGCAGACGGCGCACAAGATGAAGCTGCAGCGCGGGCCGCTGCCTGCCGACCCGCGGCCCGGCGGGCTGCCCGCCGATTCGGCGCGCAACGACAACTCGCGCGTCAGGCGCTACATCGCCAAGTACACCATCAACCCGGCGCTTGCCAACGGCATCGGCCACGAGGTGGGCAGCATCGAGGTCGGCAAGTGGGCCGACCTGGTGCTGTGGAGGCCGGCCTTCTTCGGCGTCAAGCCGTCGCTGATCGTCAAGGGCGGCTTCATCGCCGTGGCCGCGATGGGCGACCCCAACGCCAGCATCCCGACGCCGCAGCCGGTGCACTACCGGCCGATGTTCGGCAGCTTCGGCGGTGCCCTGTCACACGGCTCGCTGACCTTTGTCAGCCAGGCGGCGATGGCCGGTGATCTGGGCGACCGGCTCGGTCTGCGCAAGCAGTTGTCAGCGGTGAAGAACTGCCGCAGCGTGCGCAAGCAGCACATGGTGCACAACGGCTACGCGCCGAAGATGCAGATCGACGCGCACACCTACGAGGTGCGCGCGGATGGCGAGCTGCTCACCTGCGAAGCGGCCGTGGTGCTGCCGATGGCCCAGCGCTATTTCCTGTTCTGAGACAGCGCGGCGGATCGGGCCTCAGCGCGGGCGGGCCGCGCGCCGGGTGCGCGCCATCAGGCCCAGCACGCCCAGGCCCATCAGCACCACCGTCGCCGGCTCGGGTATCGCCGACACCTCGGCCGTGAACCCGATGTTCTGGAAATCGACCTGCTGGTTGGTGCCGCTCAGGAACGCGGTCACGTAGCGCACGTTCAAAGGCGCCGGCAGCAAGATGTCCTGCGCACGGATGCCGGGGCTGCTGCCGAGCGCCGGCGAAATGCTCAACGCGCCGACCTGCACGTTGCCGGCATCGAAGAACGTGAAGTCGATGTTGTCGACATCGTAGTTTTCCGAGGTGTAGTTCCAGAAGTGCAAGGTGCTGATGTCGTAGCGGCCGTTGAAGTCGAACCTCAGCTCCAGGCCACCACCCGCCTGGTCGGCAGTGAACCAGATGTGGGTGGCCTGGTCGTGGAATTCCTCGGCAACAGCCGTCGGTGCGTCGATGACCTTGCTGATCGTCGCACCGTTGTTGAAGGTGTTGTTGAAGTCGCCCGCCGACGTGCCGGCGCCCACGGCGACGCTGATGTTGTCGATGTTGAGATAGGTCGAATCTGCCCACGCGGTGGAGCAGCCCACGGCCAGCGCAGCAGCGCACGCGGTGCGGATCAATGTTTGGCTCATCGTGTTTTCTTCCTGGGTGGTTTTGTGCTCACGCGCGGATGGCGGCGGGCGAGGGTCATTACACGACCAAACGGGCGTGCCCAGCGTCACGAGCCCCCCCGACTTGAGGGGAACGAGGCCGCGTCGCAAGGCCTGCGCGTGCCGCTGCGGCACAGCTCGTGTGCGCAGTGGCAGCACCCGGCCCCTACTCGTCCAGCCCCAGTTCCTGGATCTTGCGCGTGATGGTGTTGCGGCCGATGCCGAGCTTCTGCGCCGCCTCGATGCGACGCCCGCGCGTGATCTCGAGTGCGGCGTGGATCATCTGCCCCTCGAACTTGCGCGACAGCGTGTCCCACACGTCGGGCACACCGGCTTCGAGCAGACTGCGCGCTTCGCGCTGCAGGTCACTGAGCCACGAGGCGCCGGCCGACAAGGTGCTGTCGGCGGCCTCGATGACGGACGAGGTGGCGGGCAATGCCACTGCCGCCTCGGGCACCGACGTCGCCGACACGTCGGGCGGCGAGGCCGCCGCGCGCGCAGGCACGTCGCCCCGGCGCAGCAACTCCGGCGGCAGGTCCTTGGCCTCGACCACCTGCGACGGCGCCATCACCGTCACCCAGTGGCACAGGTTCTCGAGCTGGCGCACGTTGCCCGGGAAGTCGAAGGCCATCAGCTGCTTCAACGCCTCGTCGGTGATGCGCTTGGCATCGACGCCGAGTTCGCGCGCGCTCTTCTGCAGGAACGAACGCGTCAGCATCGCGATGTCCTCGCGGCGCTCGCGCAGCGCCGGCAGGCGCAGGCGGATGACGTTGAGGCGGTGGAACAGGTCTTCGCGGAACGAGCCCTGGCGCACGCGGTCTTCGAGGTTCTGGTGCGTCGCGGCGATGACGCGCACGCTCGACTTCAGCGGCTGGTGACCGCCGACACGGTAGAACTGGCCGTCGGACAGCACACGCAGCAGCCTGGTCTGCAGATCGAAGGGCATGTCGCCGATCTCGTCGAGGAACAAGGTGCCGCCGTCGGCCTGTTCGAAGCGCCCGCGGCGCATCGTCTGCGCGCCGGTGAAGGCACCGCGTTCGTGGCCGAAGAGCTCGGACTCGAGCAGGTCCTTCGGGATCGCCGCGGTGTTGATGGCCACGAACGGCCCGTTGTTGCCCAGCTCGCCGCGCGGGCTGTGCTTGTGCAGCGCACGCGCGACCAGCTCCTTGCCGGTGCCGCTCTCGCCGGTGATCATCACCGTCACCGTGCTCTGGCTCAGCCGGCCGATGGCGCGAAAGACGTCCTGCATCGCCGGCGCCTGGCCGAGCATCTCGGGCATCGGCATCTGGCCGACGTCGCGCACTTCTTCGCGCAGGCTTTCTTCGACCGCGCGGCGGATCAGCTCCACCGCCTTCGGCACATCGAAGGGCTTGGGCAGGTATTCGAAGGCGCCGCCCTGGAACGCCGACACCGCACTGTCGAGGTCGGAGTAGGCGGTCATGATGATCACCGGCAGCCCCGGCAGGCGCGCCTTCACCTTGGCCAGCAGGTCGATGCCCGAGCCGCCCGGCATGCGGATGTCACTGACCATCACCTGCGGCTCGTCGTCGTCCAGTGCTGCCAGCACCTCGCGTGCGCTGGCAAAACTGCGCACCGCGAACTGTTCGCGCGCCAGCGCCTTTTCCAGCACGAAGCGGATCGAGTGGTCGTCGTCAACGATCCAGATGGGTTTCATGCAGTGGTCGGTGGATGTCAGGGCAACGGAATGAAGATCTTGAAGTCGGTCCTTCCGGGCACGCTGTCACATTCGATCGTGCCCAGATGCTGCTGCACGAAAGTCTGCGCCAGGGTCAGACCGAGCCCCAAGCCGCCATCGCGTCCCGACACCAGCGGGTGGAAGATGCGATCACGGATCGACTCGGGCACCCCCGGCCCGTTGTCCTGGATATGCAATTCCAGTGCCAGTCGGTAGCGGTGCTTGCCGATCGTCACCTGGCGGGCGATGCGGGTGCGCAGCAGCAGCTTGGCCGTGCCGGCGGCGATCTTGTCGCCCAAGACCTGCGTGGCGTTGCGGGCGATGTTCAGCACCGCCTGGATCAGCTGCTCGCGGTCACCGCGAAATTCCGGGATCGAGGTGTCGTAGTCGCGTTCGACGCTCAGCCCGCGCGGGTATTCGGCGACGATCAGCGAGCGCACGCGCTCGCACACCTCGTGGACGTTGACATCGCCGACGACGTGCGGCCGGCGGTGCGGCGCCAGCAGCCGATCGACCAGTGCCTGCAGGCGATCGGCCTCGTGGATGATGACCTGGGTGTACTCGCTCAGGCCGCGCGACGGGCTGCGGCGCTCGCGAAATCCCGGCACCGCCGGGCGCGAGCGGCTGCCCGGTGCCGGTCGCGCGTTCAACTCCATCTCGAGCAGTTGCGCCGCCCCGCGGATGCCCCCGAGCGGGTTCTTGATCTCGTGCGCGAGGTTGCGCACCAGTTCCTTGTTGGCCTGCGCCAGGCCGAACTCGCGTTCCTCGCGGTCCTGGCGCGTCTGCTGTTCGATCTCGATCATCTCCAGCAGCGTGCAGCCGGCCAGATCGGTCTGGCTGACGGTGACCCGCACCAGCAAGGGCTCGGCCGAACCGAGCGGCGCGCGCTTCAGCAGCGCCTCGAAGCGGCCGCTGGCGACCTCGTTGCGTTGCAACGCCGACAAGGTCTCGCTCATCGGCAGCGCATCGACGAACCAGTCGAGCACGTTGCCGCGCAGCAGCGCGCGCCGCGACACCGCGAGCGCGTTCTCGAGGGTCGAGTTGGCGAGCAGGCAGCGGCCGTCGTCGGCGGCCATGGCCACCATCGTGGCCATCTGGTCGTAGGCCTCCTGGCCCATCAGGAAGTTGGGCACAGGCGGCGGCTGGAAGGTGTTCAACTGGCCACCTGCGCAAAAAGCCGCGCGGTGGCGAGCGCGTCTACTGCGGTGGCAGCTTGGACAGTTCGCGCTTGATCGCCGCGATGTCGCTTTCCTTGCGCGCGACGCTGCTCTTCAGGTCGGCCGTGCGGTCGATGTACTTCTGGTAATTGCGCTCGTTGCCCAGCCGCTCGGGCTCGCCGTTGTTGTACTCGGTGCGCAGTTCGGCCAGCCGCGCCTCCTCGCGCCTCAGTTCGCTTTCGAGGATGCGGCGCGAATCGCTGTCGCGCGCACGCTGCGCCTGCGGATCGACACGCGAATCGGTCGGCCGCGCCGCGGCGCCGCCGTTGGCCGGCACGTTGGCCGCACGCGGCGGCGCCGGTGGGCGCGCCTGGATGACCGTGATCGGTGCACCCTCGATCTCGCGGCAGCCCTTGTCCTTGGCTTCCTGCGGCGTCAGCGAATCGGTGTAGAGCACCGGCGGGCCGGGGCAGCGAAACACGGTCGCGCCGGGCGCCCCGGTTTGCGCCGAAGCGGCCGCGGCAAACGCCGTGGCGGCGATGGCGGCGCCGCGGCGCAACGTCGATGTCCATCCTTGCATGCAATGACCTTCCCGCGCCGGCCGAGCCGAAATGCAGCACAGGCGAGTTGCCGGCCCGGTCGAATTCAAGCGCCCACACCATTGTCGCGCACACAAAATTGATCGAAGAAGGGAAAAGGGACGGCTTTGCGCCGTCCCTCGGGTCTTGCCGGTCGTGGCCGCGGCAAATGCCGCCGGCCCCGGGCGTTCTCAGCACATGTAGTACATGTCGAACTCGACCGGGTGCGTGGCCATGCGAAAGCGTGTCACTTCCTGCGTCTTCAACTCGATGTAGGCATCGAGATAGGTGTCGGTGAAGACACCGCCCTTGGTCAGGAAGGCGCGGTCGTTGTCGAGGTACTCCAGCGCCTGGTCGAGGCTGTGGCACACGGTGGGAATCTTCGCGTCTTCTTCGGGCGGCAGGTGGTACAGGTCCTTGGTGGCGGCGTCGCCGGGGTGGATCTTGTTCTCGACGCCGTCCAGGCCGGCCATCAACAGCGCCGCGAAGCCCAGGTACGGGTTCATCAGCGGATCCGGGAAGCGCGCCTCGACACGCCGGCCCTTCGGGTTGGCGACGTGCGGGATGCGGATCGACGCCGAGCGGTTCTTCGACGAATAGGCCAGCTTCACCGGCGCTTCGAAGCCCGGCACCAGGCGCTTGTAGCTGTTGGTGCCGGGGTTGGTGATGGCGTTCAGCGCGCGCGCGTGCTTGATGATGCCGCCGATGTAGAACAGCGCGAATTCGCTCAGGCCGGCGTAGCCGTCACCCGCGAACAGGTTCTTGCCGTCCTTCCACACCGACTGGTGCACGTGCATGCCGCTGCCGTTGTCGCCGACGATCGGCTTGGGCATGAAGGTCGCCGTCTTGCCGTACGAGTGGGCGATGTTGTGGATCACGTACTTCTGCAACTGCACCCAGTCGGCGCGCTGGATCAGCGTGCTGAACTTGGTGCCCAGTTCCATCTGGCCGGCGGTGCCGACCTCGTGGTGATGCACCTCGCACGGAATGCCCAGCGATTCGAGCACCAGGCACATCTCGGAGCGCATGTCCTGCATCGAATCGACCGGTGGCACCGGGAAGTAGCCGCCCTTGACGCCCGGGCGGAAGCCCGAGTTGCCGTGTTCGTATTCCTTGGAGCTGTTCCAGGCGGCCTCTTCCGATTCGATCTTCGAGAAGCAGCCCGACATGTCGTTGCCCCAACGCACGCTGTCGAAGACGAAGAATTCGGGCTCGGGGCCGAAGTAGGCGGTGTCGCCCAGCCCCGAAGCCTTCATGTAGGCCTCGGCGCGCTTGGCCAGCGAACGCGGGTCGCGCTCGTAGGGCTTGCCGTCGCCGGGCTCGACCACGTCGCAGGTCAGGAGCAAGGTCGGTTCTTCGAAGAACGGGTCGATGTTGGCGGTGTTCGGGTCGGGCATCAGTTGCATGTCCGAGGCTTCGATGCCCTTCCAGCCGGCGATCGACGAGCCGTCGAAGGCGTGGCCGTCGGTGAACTTGCCTTCGTCGAAATGCGAGACGGGCACCGAGACATGCTGCTCCTTGCCGCGTGTGTCGGTGAAGCGGAAATCGACGAACTTGATCTCGTTTTCCTTCACCATCTTCATGACGTCGGCAACAGTCTTTGCCATCTGGGCTTCTCCTAGCTCACTGGGGTTGGGTGCGGTGGGGGTGCAAACCCAGGACAGACCCTCCTGAGCGCCCGGGAATGTAGCAGAAAGCATGCCTGATACCGCCCCTGGGCAGCGCGCCCTTCCGCGGCCCCTGAAACGACCCGAACCGAGGACCGGCAAACGCTCGAAAACTCAAATCGGTGCGCGTTGACGCACCAACTTGGAGCGCCAAAAGGTCAGCGCACCAATTCCGGTCCCAAGCGCACGTCCATCGCACCAAGTCCGGCGCGAAGATGCGCGTAGGCGGCATCCACCAGCAACGGCGCATGGCCCTTCACACCGAGTTCGATGTGGCGCCCCAACGGGTGCTTCGAATCGACGCTGGGCAGGCTGAACACCTTGATGCCGTCGAAACGCGCTTCGATGTCCTCCATCAGCGGCGTCAGCGTGGCTTCCATGCCGCCCAGGACGATCACCGACTTCTCCAGCGCGGCCGCGCCGCCCTGCAGATGCCGGTAGTGCGTGTCGAGCACCCATTCGATCATCGGCCAGGCCATCACCGGAAAGCCCGGCACGAAATAAACCGTGCCGAGCGAGAAGCCGGCGATGCGGTTGTACGGGTTGGGAATGATCTGGGCGCCTTGGGCGAAGGTGCCCATGTTCAGCCGGTGGCGGTTGTCGTCACGCTCCGGCTCATAGGGCAGGCCCTGCTCGGCCGCCACCTCGCGCATGCGCTGCAGGATCAGCTGATGGGCCTGCTCGTGCAGCACCAGCGGCAGGTCGAGCGCGGCCGCGGCGGCCTGGCGGGTGTGGTCGTCCGGCGTGGCGCCGATGCCCCCGCAACAGAACACCAGGTCGCCGCTGGCGAAGGCGTCGCGCAGGCACTGCGTGATGCGGGCGCGGTCGTCGCCGACATAGCGCGCCCACGACAGCGCCAGGCTGCGCGCGCTGAGCAGTTCGATGACCTTGGCGAGATGTTTGTCCTGCCGCTTGCCCGACAGGATTTCGTCGCCGACGATGATCAGTCCGATGTGCATGAGCGCGCAAGCATAGGGCACGCGGTGCATGGCCGTGTACCGCGCCGCAAGCTGCAAGTTGTTGCAATCGTCGCGTGGCAGATACCTTTGCCGCGGCAGTGCCGCGCGGACAATCGGCCATGCAGGCAAGCGTGCAAACCCTCTCGATCGCTGCCGTGACGGCGGCTTGCGCGGCCGCCGCGCTGAGCCACATCGCCGCACAAGCCCGCCGCCAGCGCGGCATCGGGTGGATCGCGGCCGGGCTGTGGCTGAACAGTGCCGGGCTGGCGCTGCTGGCCGCCTGGCCGCAGGCACCCGGTCTGGCCTCACTGACACAGGCGTTGTGGCTGCCGTGGCCGGTGCTGACGCTGATCGGCTTGCGGCGCTTCCATGCCCGCTGTGCACTGGCGGGCAACGAACGCAGCGATGCGGCATGGCTGGCACTGAGCCTGCTGGTCGCCACGCTGCTCGCCACGCTGGCCGGCACCCAGGCCCGCGACGCGGCACCGTGGTGGGCCGCTGCGGCGGCGACATCGCTGTACACCGCGCTGCGGCTGTTCAGCGCGCCGCCCGGCGCCGACGGCACCGTCCTGCGCCGTCTGGCGCTGCTGTGGCCGGCGGTCGCTCTGGTGCCGGCGCTGCCGGCGCTGCTGGGATCATCGCCGTGGCAGCAGGCACCGACCGGCCTGCAGGTGGGCAGCCTGTCGCTGGGCTCGCTGCTGCTGGCCTTCGCCATCGCACACCTGAGCAGCCGACGCACCGAGCAGGAACTGCGCACCTCCCAGCGCCGGCTGCGCACCCTGGCCAACATCGACATGCTGACGCAGGTGCCGAACCGGCGCCGGTTCGAAGAACTGGCGCTGCGCGCGCTGGCCGCCGACGCCCCAGGCAGCGCCGCGCTGCTGCTGATCGACATCGACCACTTCAAGCAGATCAACGACAAGCTTGGCCACGCCGCCGGCGACCGTGCGTTGCGGCTGGTGTCGCGCTGCACGCTCGACCTGCTGCGGGCACACGATGTCGTCGGCCGCCACGGCGGCGACGAATTCGTGCTGCTGCTGCGCCACAGCAGCACCGACGATGCGATGTCGGTGGCCGGGCGGCTGGTGCGCCACCTGCAGCTGCAATCACACGCGCACGCGCTGCCCAGGCTGTCGCTGAGCTTCGGCATCGTGCAGATGCGCGATGGCGAGGCGATCGACGAGGTGCTGCAGCGCGCCGACCTGGCCTTGTACGAGGCCAAGCGGCTGGGCCGCTCGCGCGCAGTGGCGGCCAGCGACGACGAAGAGCAGGGCTTCCGCAGCAGCCAGCGCCTGGGGCTGACGCCGCGCTGAAGGCGGCGGCCCTGCAACAATCGCCTCCCTCCTGAACTTGAAATCGACCGCCATGTCCTTGCTGAGACACCTCCCGTTGTTCGTCGCCGTGGCCTTGCTGCCGGTCATCGCCGGTGCGCAGACTGCGGCCGCGCCGGCCAGCGCGTCGTCGGGCGTGACCACCGCCAGCGGCCTGGGCTACCGCGTGCTGCGCGAAGGCACCGGCGCCA
The DNA here is from genome assembly GCA_963756415.1 of uncultured beta proteobacterium. Classification (GTDB taxonomy): domain Bacteria; phylum Pseudomonadota; class Gammaproteobacteria; order Burkholderiales; family Burkholderiaceae_C; genus Rubrivivax. The sequence continues at coordinate 803,770 of CAVWNT010000009.1, read as the reverse complement.
GCCCGGTGGCGGCCGACACGGTCAAGGTTCACTACCGCGGCACGTTCCCGGACGGCGCGTGAGTTCGACAGCTCGTTCAAGCGCGGTGAGCCGATCGAGTTCCCGCTCAACGGCGTCATCAAGTGCTGGACCGAAGGGGTGCAGCTGATGAAGGTCGGCGGCAAGGCGCAGCTCACCTGCCCGGGCGAGATCGCCTATGGCGCAAAAGGCGCGGGCGGCGGCCTGATACCGCCCAACGCGACGCTGGTGTTCGAAGTCGAACTGCTGGCGATCAAGCCGCGCTGAGCGCGCCGGCCGTTTCGCGCACGCTCACCACAGCAGCGCGACGATGAAGATGCCGATCATCACGAAGGCGATCACCACCTTGGCGATGAGGCCGACCATGATGCCCAGCCAGGTGGCCACGCCGACATGCAGGGCCCGCCGCTGGTCGCGCAGCGCCAGGTACTCGCCGGCCGCCGCGCCGACCAGCGGCATGAACAGCACACCGACGATGCCCATGAACAGGCCGACGACGGTGCCCAGCGCCGCGCCGATCACCGCGCGGCGGCTGGCACCGGCACGCTTCGCACCGAGCAGCCCGGCGACATAGTCCAGCACCAGCGAAAGCACCGTCAGCACGCTGACGGCGATCAGCGTGGGCGTGCCGACGCGGGTGAAATCGTCGATCCAGGCGCCGAGCACGATGCCGGCGAGCACGAGCACCGTGCCGGGCAGTGCCGGCAGCACGGTGCCGGCAACGCCGATGACGATCAGCGCGGCACTCAGCAACCACCACAACGTGTCGGCCACGGCGACCTTTCCAGTCAAGGCTTCGAAAGGCAGCGATGGTAGCGGCGGGCGCAGCTTGCGCACAATGCAGCCGCACGCCGCGCAGCCCGTCTTGCACCTGGCACCCCGACATGATCCTGCTCGACCCCTCGGCCCACCCGGTCATCGCGCACCGGGGCAACCGCGCCTTCGCACCCGAGAACACCCTCGCAGCCTTCGCCGAGGCGGTGGCCCTCGGCGCCGATGCGATCGAGTTCGATGTGCAGCTGTCGCGCGATGGCGTGCCGATGGTGATCCACGACAGCACGCTCGAACGCACCACCGACGGCCGCGGGGCCGTATCGGCACACGACGCTGCGGCGCTGCAGCGGCTGGATGCGGGCGCGATGTTCGCCGGCGACGGCGCAGGCGCCTTCCCCTGGCGCGGGCGTGGCGTGCAGATCTCCACCTTCGACGAGGTCATCGAATCGCTGCCGCGCGGCTTGCCGTGCATCGTCGAGCTGAAAAGCGCTGCCGCGGCCGAACCGGTGCGCCGCGCGATCGTGCGCCACGCCATCGCCGGGCGGCTGATCGTTGCCGCCTTCGACCCGGCGGCCACGCGCACCCTGCGCGACGCCGGCCCGGCGCTCGGCGCCAGCACCCCCGACGTGGTGCGTCTGCTGCCGCGTGCGCTGCTCGGCCTGCGCAACCGGCCGCTGCACGTCCGCGCGCTGTGCATTCCCCCGCGCTGGCACGGCCTGCCGGTGCCGATCGCCGCGCTGGTGCGCAGCCTGCGTGGCAGCGGCACGGTGTGCCATGTGTGGACCATCAACGACGCCGCGCACGCGCTGCGGCTGTGGCGCGCCGGCGTGCAGGGTGTGATCAGCGACGACCCGGCGCTGATGCTGCGCACCCGCCGCGAGGCCGGGCTGGGCTGAGCCGGCGCGCGGCCTTCAGCCCCAGCGCGTGCTGCTGTCCACGCGCAGCGGCTCTTCCGCCGCATGCTCGTCGAACAGCTCGCCCGGCTGCGTCAACACCGCCTCGACCATCTCGCCCCAGCCGCCGTGATCGCCGCCTGCGGCCAGTTCGGCTTCACGCAGCGCGATGCGCTGCGCTTCCTGCGCCGCCTGCTCGGCGCGCTGACCGGCCGCCGCCTGGCTGGCGCTGATCAGGTCGGTGGCCCGTTGGCCGTCGTGGCCGAAATGGTTGGCGATGCGCTGTACCGAGGCCTTGAACATCTGCGACACGCGTGACGGCGTCACGTTCAGCGACGCGGCCACCTGCACCGGGCTCAGGCCGACACCCAGGTAGGCATCGATGACCAGACGTTCACGCTGCGGCAGCGTGGCGAAGAAGCGCTCGAGCCGGCGCAGCACGATGCCGGTGTCGACCCGCGCCTCGACCTCGTCGGCCGGTGTCGCGGCTTGCAGCGGCTGCATCTCGCCCAGTTCGCCGAACTCCGAATTGGCCGAGCTGCTGCGCGTGCGCCCTTCCAGGTCGGCCTGTTCGAGGCTGGCGATCTCGTCGATGCCGATGCCGCACAGTTGCGCCAGCTGGCCGAGCGTGGGATCGTGCCCATTGGCACCGCGGAAGCGCTCGCGGGCGATCTGCAGCACCTTGATCTTGCGTCGCTGGCTGCGACCCAGGTGATCCATCTGGCGCAGCTCGTCGAGCATCGCGCCCTTGACCCGCGCGCGGGCATAGCGCACGAAGGCCTCGGTGGCTTCGGGTGTGTCGCGGTCGCCCTGCCACTCGAAACCGAGCGACGCCTGCGCCACGGCAATCAGACCGACCTGGATCAGATCGGCCTTCTCGACATTCGAGGGCAGGTTGCGCGCCAGCGCCTGGGCCTGCTTGCGCACCCACGATTCGTTCTTTGCGATCAGCGACGAGGGCACGCCGTGCATGGAAATCATGCGCCGATCCTACGGTGAAGGATTCGCCCGGCGCGCTCGAAAACTACCGCAAAGGCCCCTCAACTCCGTGCGCCGAACCGCGCCGGTGCGACTGCCACGCGCTCAGCCGGCCGCTGCGGCCCGGCTGCCGCGAAGCTTGCCCACCAGGCCGATCAGCGCGAACACCACGGCGCCGGCGACGATGCCGGCCAGCGCATTCAGCAACATCGGCAGCAGCGGCGCGGCCCAGGCCCACGACCCCGCGGCGTCGCGCAGGCCCTGCGCCAGCGCCTCGATGGCATGGTGCACCGGCGCGACGCCATGCGTCAGGATGCCGCCGCCGACGAGGAACATCGCCGCCGTGCCGGCCACCGACAGGGCCTTCATCATCCACGGCGCCGCGCGCAGGATGCCGTTGCCCAGCGCCCGCTTGAAGCCGCCCCAGGCGCTGGCCGCGGTGGCCTGCGACAGCCACAGGCCGACATCGTCGAGCTTGACGATGGCAGCGACCAGACCGTAGACGCCGACCGTCATCGCCAGCGCGATGCCGACCAGCACCAGCACCTGCGTGAGAAAGGTGGCCTGGGCGACCGTGCCCAGCGTGATGGCGACGATCTCGGCCGACAGCACGAAGTCGGTGCGAATCGCGCCCTTGATCTTCTGCTGCTCCTGGGCGGCACGGGCGTCGGCGGTGGGTGGCGACTGGGCCATTTCGCGCACCCGCTCGGCCCTGGCGGCAGCGTCGTCGTGCCCGCGGTGCAGGAACTTGTGGGCCAGCTTCTCGAAGCCTTCGTAGCACAGGAAGGCGCCGCCGAGCATCAGCAGCGGCGTGATCGCCCACGGCGCGAACGCGCTGATGACCAGCGCGGCCGGCACCAGGATGCACTTGTTCAGCAGCGAACCCTTGGCCACCGCCCACACCACCGGCAACTCGCGCTGCGCGGCCACGCCGCTGACCTGCTGCGCGTTCAGCGCCAGGTCGTCGCCGAGCACGCCGGCTGTCTTCTTGGTCGCCAGCTTGGCCAGCACCGCCACGTCGTCGAGCACGCTGGCGACGTCGTCGATGAGCAACAGCAAACTGCCGGCAGCCATGGTGTGGTCTCAGGTGCCGCGTCGAATCACGTTGCAGGTAAGCGCGCCGCACGGCGAGCGTGTGCTCGTCGCCGTATGACGCACGCAAATCGTCGGCATCGCGCTCGCTGCCGCGCCGTGTGCACAGGCTGTCGCCGGCCTCCTGGAAGCGGCGTTTGGTGGCCCGCAGTGCGAGCGCGGGACGCTGCGCCAGCGCGGTCGCCCAGTCGTCGGCGGCGGCATCGAGCTGCGCGGCGGCAACACGCCGATTGACGAAGCGCCACTGCTCGGCGGTGACGGCATCGTGGCTCTGTGCATCGAGCACCAATTGCATCGCCACCGTCGGCCCGAGCAGGCGCATCAGCAGCGGCACGCCGCCCCAGGCGAGCGGGATGCCGATGGCCATCTCCGGCAGGCCGAAACGCGCGTCGTCGGCGGCCAGGCGCAGATCGCAGGCGGCGGCGAGCAGCAGCCCGCCCCCGAGGCAATGGCCCTGCACCGCTGCCAGCGTGACCGCGGGAATCGCCAACCAGGCGTCGATCATGCGCCGGCCCAGATCGGCGTCGCCGGTGCCCGCAGCGTCCTGCGTGTCGGCGCTGGCGGGGCGCATGGCGTCGAGGTCGAAGCCGGCGCAGAAGGCGCGGCCGGCGCCGCGCAGCAGCACCACCTGCAGCACATCCTGGTTCGCCAGCCACCATGCCGCAGCCTCGATCTCATGCATCGTCTGCGCGGCCAGCGCGTTCAGCTTGTGCGCACGGTTCAGCGTCAGCCGCGCCACGCCGCCGTCGACCTCTAGGCTCAGGTGTTCGAACAGCGGCGGCGATGCGGGCATCGACGCATCATATTCGGCCGCCGCGACGGGGCAGCGTGGCGTGTCTTCAGACCTCGACCAGGCGGTCGCGCCCCTCGCCTTTGGCGCGATACAGCGCCGTGTCGGCACGCGCCAGCGCATCGCCGAGCGTCTCGCCGATGCGCCAGGACGTCAGGCCCGCCGAGAAGCTCACGCGCAGGTGCGCGCGGTCGCCCCAGGTGGCATCGCGCAGCAGCAGCCGGCGCATGCGATCGAAGCCGACGCGAGCTTCTTCGGGCTGCGTGTCGGGCAGCATGATCAGGAACTCCTCGCCGCCCCAGCGCGCGAGCACGTCGGTCTCGCGCAACGACGCGCTCGCCTGCCGCGCGAACAGGCGCAGCACGTCATCACCGGCGGCATGGCCGTGCTGGTCGTTGACGCGCTTGAAGTGGTCGATGTCGACCAGGCAAAGGCACGGCGGGCTGCCGCTGCGGCTGGCGCGATGCGCTTCGAGCTCGACCAGCTCTTCCATGTGCCGCCGGTTGATGAGCCCGGTCAGGTCGTCGCGGGTGGCCAGCCGGTGGATGCGCTGCAGCGCCAGCTTCAGTTCCGATTTCTGCTGCTTCAGGTGCGAGCGCATCGTGGACAGCTCACCGGCCAGGAACGAGATCGCCGGCAGCACCACGGCAGCGAAGGCGAAATGGATGCGCTCGATGGTCGGGTCGAAGACCTGGGGCGCATGTGCCGCCATGGCCAGCATCACCACCCCCAGCATGCCCACCGCCAGGAAGCCCAGCGTGCGCGACTGCTGCGGACTGAGCGTGAAGGCGGCAAAGGTCAGCACCAGCGCGACGAGCATCAACAGCATGCCGCGGATGCCGGGGTTGATGACGTACGCCGCGGCGAGCGAGAACAGCGCGAACACCATCTGCGGCACCGTCAGCGCCGGGTCGGCCAGGCGCCGGTTCAAGCCACTGCGGATGAACGCATAGAAGCCGAAGATGCCCGGCGCCAGGAAAACCACCAGGGCGTGCGCCATGTGCACCTCGGCCAGGCCGACCTCCGTCGCCCACAGCTGGCCGAGGGCCGCCAGCGCATAGACAAGCGAGGCCACCAGCGTGCGACGCAGCCGGATGCGCTGGGCGCGGTCGCCGCTGAACAGCCAGTCCTGGGCCCGGATGGGCAAGGCAATCTGCATGGCAGGGGGTGTGTGCAAAAGATGACCTGACGGGTGGCGTCGGTGCAGGCACTATCGGCCGCCGAGCCGGGCGGGTTGAACGCTGCGGCCGCAATGCCCCGCGCGCCGGCGCTGCGGCCGCGACGTATCGCACGGCCGGCGCCGTCAGCGAAACGCCGGCGGCACCGCCATCAGCTTGTCCACCACCGGTGGCGCCAGCGCCCCGGCCGCGCTCGGCGGCACCGGCGCGTCGGCGTCGTCGTCGGTCTGCTCGCCGAGGAAGCCGCCGCTCTGGTGCGCCCACAGGCGCGCATACAGCCCGCCCTGGCGCCAGCAGGCTGCGCGTGGTCGCCTTCCTCGACGATGCGGCCCTGGTCCAGCACGATCAGCCGGTCCATCGCGGCGATGGTGGACAGCCGGTGCGCGATGGCGATCACCGTCTTGCCTTCCATCAGCCGGTACAGGCTGGCCTGGATCGCGGCCTCGACCTCGGTGTCGAGCGCGCTGGTGGCTTCGTCGAGCAGCAGGATCGGCGCGTCCTTCAGCATCACGCGCGCGATGGCGATGCGCTGGCGCTGGCCGCCGGACAGCTTGACGCCGCGTTCGCCGACGTGCGCGTCGTAGCCCTGCCGGCCCTTGCGGGTCGGTCAGGCCGCTGGATGAAGTCGTGCGCCTCGGCGCGCTGCGCGGCCGCGCACCATCTGCGCGTCGCTGGCGTCGGGCCGGCCGTAGACGATGTTGTCGCGCACCGAGCGGTGCAGCAGCGAGGTGTCCTGCGTGACCATGCCGATCTGCGCGCGCAGGCTGTCCTGCGTGACGTCGGCGATGTCCTGGCCGTCGATCAGGATGCGGCCGCTTCGACGTCGTAGAAGCGCAGCAGCAGGTTGACCAGCGTGGACTTGCCGGCGCCCGAGCGGCCGATCAGGCCGATCTTCTCGCCCGGCTCGATCGTGCAGCGACAGGTCGTCGATGATCCGACCGCGCCGTCGGCGCTGCCGCCATAGGCGAAGCCGACGTGCTCGAAGCGCACCTCGCCGCGGCTCACGCGCAGCGGCACCGCGTCGGGCGCGATCGACCACCGCCGGCGCGCGCGACAGCGTGTTGATGCCGTCCTGCACCGTGCCGATGTGCTCGAACAGGCTCGCCATCTCCCACATGATCCAGTGCGAGATGCCGTTCAGGCGCAGCGCCATCGCGGTCGCCGCGGCGACGGCGCCGACGCCGACCGCGCCCGTTGATCCACAGCCGCAGCGCCACGCCGGCGGTGCACAGGATCAGCACGCATGCCCAGCAGGTGGTTGACGATCTCGAAGGCGCTGACCAGCCGCATCTGGCCGTGCCGGTGGTCATGAACTCCTGCATCGCCGAACGCGCGAAGCCGGCCTCGCGCTGGGCGTGCGAGAACAGCTTGACGGTGGCGATGTTGGTGTAGGCGTCGGTGATGCGGCCGGTCATCAGCGAGCGCGCATCGGCCTGCTCCTTGGCGACTGCGCGCCAGCCGCGGCACGAAGAACTCAGCGCCACCACGTACAGCAGCAGCCAGCCCAGGAAGGGCAGCAGCAGCCAGGCGTCGAAGCCGCCGACCAGCGCCACCATGGTGACGAAGTAGATCACGCACGATGACCAGGATGTCGGCCAGGATCATCCACACGTCGCGCACCGCCAGCGCGGTCTGCATCACCTTGGTGGTGATGCGGCCGGCGAACTCGTCCTGGTAGAAGTGCCATGCTCTGGCGCAGCATCAGGCGGTGGAAGTTCCAGCGCAGCCGCATCGGGAAGTTGCCGGCCAGCGCCTGGTGCTTGTACAGCGTCTGCAGCGCCATCAGCACGGTGCTGCCCAGCAGCACCGCGCCCAGCAGCGCCAGCGTGCCCTTCTGTTCGGCCCACAGCCGCGCCGGGCTGCACCGGCGCCGAGCCAGTCGACGATCTCGCCCAGCATCGCGAACAGCAAGGCCTCGAACACGCCGATGGCCGCGGTGAAGCCGGTCATCAGCGCGATGTAGCGGCGCAGCCCGTGGCTGCCGGCCCAGACGAAGCGCAGGAAGCTGCCCGGCGGCGTCGCCGGCAGCGCCTCGGGGTACGGCTGCACGAGCCTTTCGAAGACGGCAAACATGCCGGCGATTATCCCGGGCCGCTTGTGCGCGGTCCTTCGCGCCGCGCCAGCCCCGCAGAGCAGGCCCGCCCGGATGGCGGTTTCGGAATGGGCATCGAAATGAGAGAGAATCGCATTCTCATGTCCGCCCTGCTGCTCGCCGACCTGCCCGATGGTGCCCGCGCCACCGTCGACGGCCTCATCGACCACTCGAGCGAGCTCGACGACGGGCTGCTGCGCCGTCTGGGCGAGCTGGGCTTCATCGCCGGCGAGCCGGTGCACCTGCTGCGCCGCGGGCCGGGCGGTCGCGAGCCGCTGGCGGTGCGCATCGGCGATACCTTGTTCGCGCTGCGGCTGAGCGAGGCGCGCTGCATCCGGGTGCTGCCCGCCTGACGAGAACACGGCATGCCACCGACTTCTGCCTTCGATGCCGCGCTGCCGAGCCAGGTCGCGCTGGTGGGCAACCCCAACTGCGGCAAGACGGCGCTGTTCAACCTGCTCACCGGTGCGCGCCAGAAGGTGGCCAACTACGCCGGCGTCACCGTCGAGCGCAAGGCCGGCACGGCGCGGCTCGCCGACGGGCGCAGCATCACCGTCATCGACCTGCCCGGCGCCTACAGCCTGAACCCGGCGACCCCCGACGAGCAGCTGACGCTCGACGTCATCGAAGGCCGCCGTGCCGGCGAGGCGATGCCCGACCTGATCGTCGCCGTCGTCGATGCCACCAACCTGCGCATGAACCTGCGTCTGGTGCTGCAGCTCAAGCGCCTGGGCCGGCCGATGCTGGTGGCGCTGAACATGGCCGATGTGGCGCGCGCGCAGGGCCTGGCGATCGACGTGGCGCGGCTGGCGCAGGAACTGGATTGCCCGGTGGTCGAGACCGTGGCGGTCAGCCACAACGGCCATCAGAAACTGCTCGCCCAGCTGCAGTCGAGCCTGGGCGCGGTGCAGTCGACCGCGCCTGCGCCGACGGCACCAGCGGCATCGACCGGCGAGCTGCAACAACAGGTGCGGCGTGTGCTGCGCTGCCGCCGCCCCGCGCACGGCCACCATCAACCGCTTCCAGCACCGCATCGACCATGTCGCGATGCACCCGGCCTGGGGCCTGGCGCTGCTGGCGTCGGTGCTGTTCCTGATCTTCCAGGCGGTGTTCTCGTGGGCCGAGGCGCCGATGGAGTGGATCGAGGGCGCGATGGCCGGGCTCGGCAACTGGACCACCGCGCACATGGCCGACGGGCCGCTGCGCAGCCTGCTCGTCGACGGCGTGATCGCCGGTGCCGGCAGCGTGCTGGTGTTCCTGCCGCAGATCCTGATCCTGTTCTTCTTCATCCTGCTGCTCGAGGATTCGGGCTACCTGCCGCGCGCGGCCTTCCTGCTCGACAACCTGATGGGCCGGGTCGGGCTGTCGGGGCGCGCCTTCATTCCGCTGCTGTCGAGCTTTGCCTGCGCCATCCCCGGCATCATGGCCACGCGCACCATCGCCAACTGGAAGGACCGGCTGGCCACGATCATGGTCGCGCCGCTGATGACCTGCTCGGCGCGGCTGCCGGTGTACGCGCTGCTGATCGGCGCGTTCGTGCCGAACGCGGCCGTGGGCCCCTTCAACCTGCGCGGGCTGACGCTGTTCGGCCTGTATGTCGCCGGTGTCGTGTCGGCGATGGGCGTGGCCTGGCTGTTCAAGCGCATCTGGATGAAGAGCCGCTACCAGCCGCTGATGCTGGAACTGCCGCCGTACCGCTGGCCGCAGCCTGCGCAACCTGGTCATCGGGCTCGTTGAACGCGCGCGCATCTTCGTGCGCCGCGTGGGCACCATCATCTTCGCGCTGATGGTGCTGCTGTGGTTCCTGTCCAGCTACCCGGCACCACCACCCGATGCCAGCGGGCCGGCGATCCAGTACAGCCTGGCCGGGCAACTGGGGCAGGCGCTGCAGCATGTCTTCGCGCCGATCGGCTTCAACTGGCAGATCTCGATCGCGCTGGTGCCCGGCCTGGCCGCGCGCGAGGTGGCGGTCGGCGCGCTGGGCACGGTCTATTCGCTGTCGGCTGCCGGCGACGCGGTGGCCGACAGCCTGGCGCCGGTGATCAGCCGCGGCTGGTCGTTGGCCACCGCCTATTCGCTTCTCGCCTGGTACGTGTTCGCGCCGCAATGCCTGGCCACGCTGGCGGTGACGCGGCGCGAGACCAACTCCTGGCGCTACCCGCTGCTGATGGCGGCCTACATGTTCGCGCTGGCCTATGCGGCTGCTTTCGTCACCTACCGCCTGACCTTGGCCCTGGGAGGGGGCTGACGATGCAAAGTGTGCTCGCCCTGCTGCTGGTCACGATATGCGCGGTGTACGCGACCTGGACCCTGTTGCTGCCGTCGCCGCTGCGCGCGCGGCTGGCCACGGCGGCGCTGCGGCTGCCCTGGCCCGAAGCGCTGCGTGCTTCGGTGCAGCGACAGGCCGCGGCAAGTGGCAACTGCGGGTGCGCGGGCTGCGACAAGGCGCCGCGCGCGGTGCGCGGCAACGAGCAACCGGTGCAGTTCGTGCGCCGCAGCGGTCGCTGACGGAAGAAAAGCTCAGACCAGGCTGGGCCTGAAGTGCACGGGCTGCACCGATGGCAGCGAGCGCGCCTCACCGGCGGCGGTGGCGGCACAGGCGTTGTCGAAGACCTCGCGCGCACAGTCGTGGCAGCAGGCGCACGACGCGGCCACCAACAGTTCGTCCTGCAGCACTTCGAAGCAGCGCGTGCCGTCCTTCACGGCCTGGACGATGGCGCGGTCGGAAACTCGGTGGCAGAGGCAGACGATCATGGGATGTGGCGCAGTCCTGACAACTGGCACTCATCCTACATGAAACAAGAATGCTTCTCAATAAGGTCTGTTTGACGAACCCACGCCGGGATGACCGGCGCTGTGTCGTGACTCAGTCGGCGTCGCCGATCTGCGACTGCAGCCAGTTCTGCTCGCCCACCTGAGCCACCAGCTCGATCTGGGTCTCGAGCCAGTCGATGTGCTCCTCGGTGTCGTCGAGGATGCCTTCGAGCAGTTCGCGCGACACATAGTCGCGCACCGCTTCGCAGTGGGCGATGCCGTCCTTCAGCGTGGTCACCGACGCCGTCTCGGCGCGCAGGTCGCAGCCCAGGATCTCGACCGCCGTCTCACCGATCATCAGCTTGCCCAGGTCCTGCAGGTTCGGCAGGCCCTCGATCATCAGGATGCGATCCATCAGCTTGTCGGCGTGTTTCATCTCGCCCATCGATTCGTCGTACTCGTGCTTGGCCAGACGCTCGTAGCCCCAGCTCTTCAGCATCCGGTAGTGCAGGAAGTACTGATTGATCGCCGTCAGCTCGTTCTTCAGCTGCGCGTTCAGGTGTTCGAGTACCTTGGTGTCGCCTTTCATGGACCGCTCCTTTGTTCATCGGGCCCGCCGATTGTGGACGCATCCGTGGGTGCCGACCTGCAGCGGCGAGCCGATGCCACGCGACGCAGCGCGGCGGCCGCGCGGCCGGGCGCGCGACATCCTTCACGCCCGGCGCCGGGCAGGGTCGGCGCGGTCTGGAGCGCCCTGCATCTGTCGGATAATTCCTCCACCAGCCAACTGCCGGGGATTTGTTTGTCCTTCGATCCGATGTCTGCGTCCACCGAGGGCGTACAGCCCGACCTGCAGGCCGTCGAGGTCGAACTGGCGCAGCTGATCGTCGCTGCCTTGAACCTGGAGATGAGCGCGCAGGACATCGACCCGACGGCGCCGATCTTCGGCGACGGCCTCGGCCTCGATTCGATCGACATCCTGGAGGTGGCGCTCGAGGTGTCGCAGCGCTACGGCTTCCAGTTGCGCTCGGACGACGCCGACAACACGCGCATCTTCCAGTCGCTGCGCAGCCTGGCCGCGCATGTGGTGCGGCACCGCACCCGCTGACGGAGCTGCGGCCATGCGCACGCGCACGCTGGTCGCCGGCGTCGTGGCCTTGGCCGCCTATGGTCTTGCCTCGCACGCCTTGATGCTGCACGCCGCCGACCGGCCGTGGGCGGTGGCGGTCATCGTCGGCCCGCTGCTGCTGGCGCTGGCCGCAACCGCCTGGCGCCGCCGCCACCTGCCGTCGTTGCTGGGCTGCGCGGCGGCGGCCGTTGCCGTCGGCTGGCTGAGCCAGCACGGCTCGCTGCTCGATGTGCACCGCCTGTACGTGTTGCAGTACGTGGCCATCCACCTCAGCCTCGGCGCGGGCTTCGGCCTGACGCTGCGCGGCGGCACGACGCCGCTGATCACCCAACTGGCCAGCTGGGTGCACAGCGACTTCTCGTCTCCGATGCGTGATTACACGCGCCGGCTGACTGCACTGTGGGTGCTGTACTTCTGCGCCATGGCGGCGGCCAGCATCGTCGTCTACGCACTCGCGGGCTGGGCCTGGTGGTCGCTGTTCGCCAACCTGCTGACGCCGCTGGCGGTGGCCCTCTTCTTCTTCGGCGAGCATTGGCTGCGCTACCGGCTGCATCCGGAGTTCGAGCGGGTGTCGGTACAGCGCGCGCTGCAGGCCTATCGGCGCTGGGGCTCGGGCGAGGCCGTGCGGTGATGTCGAGCGCGCTGCCGCTGCTGGGCGGGCGCGATGCGCAGGCCCTGCTCGCCTGGCACGACGGGCAGGCCATCGACACCGGTCTGTTCCTGGCCGAAGCCGCCGCGCTGGCCGAGCGGCTGCCGCATGGCAGCCATGCCGTGAACCTGTGTGTCGATCGTTACCTGTTCGCCGTGGCGCTGGTGGCTGCCGCACTGCGCGGCCAGGTCAGCCTGCTGCCGCCCAACGCGCTGCCGGCCACCTTGTTGCAGATGCGGCAGCCCGGCAGCACGCTGGTCGCACTCAGCGACGTCGCCGACGCCGACTGCGCCGGCCTGCCGACGGTGCACGTCGCCCGCGCGCCCGGCCTGTCGCCGTTGCACATCGAACCGCGAGTGAACGGCAGCGGCGAGGCCGTGTGCCTGCTCACCTCGGGCTCGACCGGCGCCGCGCAGCCGCATGGCAAGAGCTGGGCTGCGCTGCAGGCCAACGGCGCTGCCGAGGCGCAGCGTCTGGCACAGATCCTCGGCCGGCCGAACCTGCACGGTCTGACCTTGGTGGCGACGGTGCCGGCCCAGCACAGCTACGGCTTCGAATCGACCGTGCTGCTGGCGCTTGTTCGGTGGCGCCGCCTTCGACAGCACGCGGCCGTTCTACCCGGCCGACATCTGCGCCGCGCTGCAACGGGTGCCCCGGCCGCGCGCCCTCGTCACGACGCCCTTTCACCTGAAGACACTGCTTGCGGCGGGGCTCGATCTGCCCGCCGCCGATCTGGTGCTGTCGGCCACCGCGCCGCTGTCGCCGCAACTGGCCGCGCGCGCCGAGGCGGCGTTCGGCGGCCCGCTGATCGAGATCTACGGCTGCACCGAGGCCGGTCAGGTGGCGACCCGGCGCACCACGCACGGCGATGTCTGGACGACGTTCGCCGGGCTGCAGCTGCACGCCGAAGACGACGCTGCGGCCGAAGGCGGCCGGCGCACGCTGGTGCAGGGCGGGCACGTGCACCAGCCGACCGTGCTCGGCGACATCATCGAACTGATCGACAGCCAGCGTTTCCGGCTGCTGGGCCGCGCCAACGATCTGATCCACGTCGCCGGCAAGCGCAGTTCGCTGGCGCACCTGAACTTCATGCTCAACCAGATCGACGGCGTCGAGGACGGCGCCTTCTGGCTGCCCGACGATGTCGTCGAAGGCGTGGTGCGTCCGGTGGCCTTCGTCGTTGCACCGTCGCTGGCGGCGCGCGACATCATCGGCGCGTTGCGCAGCCGGCTCGAAGCCGCCTTCGTGCCGCGCAAGGTGGTGCATGTGGCTGCATTGCCGCGCGAAGCCACCGGCAAGCTGCCGGCCGCGGCATGGCGCGAATTTGTGCTGCGCGCGTTGCGCCCCGCCGCACCGCCGCCGGCGCTCGCCGCCGACACCGCTCAACGCCATCGAAGCCGTGTGCATATCGATGCCTCGCACCCGGCGCTGGCCGGCCACTTCCCGGGCGCGCCGATGCTGCCCGGGGCGCTGCTCGCAGCGCTGGTGTGCGAAGCGCTGGCACACACGCCGGCGCTGGCCGGCGAGGCCGGTACGCCGCTGCAGATCGACGAGTTGAAGCTGCTGGCGCCGGTGCGCCCACCGGCCGACCTGTGACATCGCGCTGTCGCGCCTGTCCGGCGGCGGCATCGGCTTCGAGGTGCATGCGAACGGCACGCTGGCGGCGCGTGGCCGGCTGCGGCAGGACGCCGGCACATGAACGAGCGGGTGCAGCACGCCCACCCGCCGCCGCACGCGGTCCCGGCGGCCCCGCCGGCACCACCGGATGCTGCGCGCGACTGGACCACCACACGCGAACGCAGCAGCCTGTGGGTCCTGCGGCTGATGGCGTGGATCGCGACCACGCTGGGCCGGCGTGTGGCGCGTGTGCTGCTGCACCCGATCGCGCTGTATTTCGTGCTCTTCGCAAGCGGGCCGCGCCGGCAGTCGGCGCGCTACCTGCAACGCGTGCTCGGCCGCCCGGCGCGTCTGGCCGACGTGTACCGCCATGTGCACACCTTCGCCGCGACGGTGCTCGACCGCGTCTACTTCGTGCGCGCGCAGCTCGACCGCTTCGACATTCGCCAGCACGGCGCCGAGCTTCTCGATGCAGCGCTGCTCGAAGGGCGCGGCGCGGTCTTGCTGGGTGCCCACGTCGGCAGCTTCGAGGCGCTGCACGCGTCGGGCCAGGGCCGCCCCAACCTGCGCGTGGCGATGGTCATGTACCCGCACAACGCCCGCAAGATCCACGGCGTGCTGCAGGCGCTGGCGCCGCAGGCCGCGCTGCGTGTCATCACCATCGGTCACAGCGGCTCGACGCTGGCCATCCGCGACTGGCTCGACGGCGGCGGCACCGTCGGGCTGCTCGGTGACCGCTTCCTGCGCGGCGATCCCGGCCGCAGCGGCGTCGCGATGCTGCCCTTTCTCGGCGAGCTGGCGCCGTTCTCAGACGGCCCGCTGCGCCTGGCGATGCTGCTGCGGCGCAAGGTGCTGTTCATGTCCGCCACCTACCACGGCGGCAACCGCTACGAGGTGCGCTTCGAGCCGCTGGCCGATTTCACGACAGCGCCGGTGAGCGCCGCCGAGCGCGAAGCCGCCGTGCAGGCGGCGCTGCGCGACTACGTCGTGCGTCTCGAGGGCCTGTGCCGCGCGCTGCCCTTCAACTGGTTCAACTTCCATGATTTCTGGCGCCGTGATTGAGCGCGCCGCGCGGGCGCTGATGGTCGCCGCGGCGGTGTCGGGTTTCTGCGCCGCGGCCAACGCGCTGGAGCTGTCCGAGCTGATGGGCCTGCTGGCGCAGCGCCGCCAGGTCGAGGCCAGCTTCAGCGAGGAGCGCTTCGTCTCCGGCTTCGAGCAGCCGCTGCGTTCCAGCGGCACGCTGAGCTTCAGCGCACCGGACAACTTCGCGCGACGCACGTTGGCACCGCGCAGCGAGGCCATGATCGTCGACGGGCAGCGGGTCACGCTCGAGCGGGGCGACCGCGTGCGCCAGCTGAGCCTGGACGCGGTGCCCGAGATCGCGGCCATCGTCAGCGCGGTGCGCGGCACGCTCGGCGGCAACGGCGCGCTGTTGCAGCAGCACTTCCAGGTCGCCGTCAGCGGTGAGCCCGGGCGCTGGTCGCTGCGGCTGGTGCCACGCGACGCGCAATCGATGCAGTCGGTGCGCGAGCTGCGCATCGACGGCGCGCTGGCCGAGGTGCGCCGCGTCGAGGTCCTGCTCGCCGACGGCGACCGCTCGGTGATGCAGATCAGCGAAGGTGACCGCTCGGTGAAGTCCGTCGACGCCGCTCGCGGCGCCGCCTCCAGCCCGGCGCCGACATCGCGACCGTGAGCAGGCTGCGGCGGGCGCTGGTGCTGCTGTCATGGCTGGCAGCGATGGGCATCGGCGCGGTGCTGATCGCACGCGCGCAGTTCAGCGCCGACCTGAGCGCCTTCTTGCCGGCCGCGCCGGACGCGGCGCAGCGGGTGCTGATCGAACAACTGCACGGCGGGGTGCCGGCGCGCACGCTGCTGCTGGCCATCGACGGCGGCAGCGCATCGCAGCGCGTCGAGGCGTCGCGTCGGCTCGCCGCCGCACTGCGTGCCCAGCCGCTGTTCGAACAGGTGCAAAACGGCGGCGACGGGGCCTGGCGATCGATCGGTGAATGGGTGCTCGAACACCGCTACCTGCTCAGCCCGGGCGTCGATGCCCAGCGCTTCACGGCCGACGGCCTGCGCGACGCGATCGACGACACGCTGTCGCTGCTCGGCACGCCGGCGGGCCAACGGGTCAAGGCGGTCATCGAACGTGATCCGACCGGCGAACTGGTGCGCATTGCCGAGAACAGCCTGCCCACCGACGGCCCGCGCAGCGAGCAGGGCGTGTGGGTGTCGCGCGACGGCGAACGCGCCGTGCTGATGCTGATCGTGCGCGCGGCGGGTTCCGACCTGGATGCGCAGGCGCACGCCATCGGCCGCGTCGAGGCCGCCTTCGCTGCGCTGGAGATGCCGCAGCTGCATCTGCGCCTCAGCGGCGCGCCGAAGTTCGCCGTCGACAGCCGCGCGCAGATCGAGACCGAGGCCCGCCACCTGGCCATCGCCGGCACCGTGCTGGTGGGCGCGCTGCTGCTGCTCGCGTTCGGTTCGGCCAGCGCCGTCGGCGTGGCGATGCTGCCGGTGGTCAGCGGCGTCGTCGCCGGCATCGCCGCGGTCGCGCTGTGTTTCGGCACCGTCTTCGGCATGACCCTGGGCTTCGGCTCGACCTTGATCGGCGAGGCCGTCGACTACGGCATCTACTTCCTCATCCAGTCGGGTGCCGGCGCCGGTGCGCAGACGTGGATCCGGCGCAGTTGGCCGACCGTGCGCCTGGGGCTGCTGGCCTCGCTGTGCGGCTTCGGGGCGCTGGCGTTCTCGGGCTTCCCGGGCTTGGCCCAACTGGGGGTGTTCTCGATGGCCGGGCTCGCCGGGGCCGCAATGACGACACGCTTCGTGCTGCCGCTGCTGGCGCCGCGCGGCGCCACCGGCACCCGCCTGCGCCACACGCTGGGACGTGCGGCGATGCGCGTGCTGCCGCGCATGCCCAGGCTGCGAACGCCGTTGACGCTGCTCGGCATCGCCGCAGCAGCGCTGCTGGCCTGGCAGCACCAGCAGCTGTGGGGGCAGGACCTGTCGTCGTTGAGCCCGGTGCCGCCGGAGGCGATCCGCTTCGACGAGTCGCTGCGCGCCGACCTGTCGAGCAGCGAGGGCGGCACGCTGGTGATCGTGCAGGCCGCCGACGCCGAAGGCGCGCTGCGCGCGGCCGAGCAGGCCGCCGTCGTGCTCGATCGGCTGGTGGCGCAGGGCATCCTGGGCGGCTACCAGAGTGCCGCGCGCCTGCTGCCCAGCGTGCACACCCAGCGTACCCGGCTGGCCGCCCTGCCCGACACGCCCACGCTGCACATCGCGCTGGCGCAAGCCACCGCAGGCGGGCCGTTGCCGGCGCAACGCCTGCAGCCCTTCATCGACGATGTGCAGCGCGCACGGCAGCTCGAGCCGCTGCGGCCGGCGTCGCTGGCGGGCACGGCGCTGGCACCGTTGCTCGATGCGCTGCTGCTGAAGCGCGCCGATGGCAGCTGGGCCGCGCTGCTGCCGCTGCAGGCCGGCGCGACGCCGCTCGACCCGGCCGCGCTGCGAGCGGCCCTGAACGAAGTGCCCGCAGCGCAGGTCCTCGAGATCCCGCGCGAGCTGCGCCGCCTGTACCGGCACTACCTGCGCGAGGCGCAGATGCAGGCGCTGTTGGGGGCGCTGGCGGTGCTGGCACTGATCGCAGCCGGGCTGCGCTCGTGGCAGCGTGTGCGCGCGGTGTGCCAGCCGCTGCTGCTGGCGGTGCTGCTGCTGATGGCCGCGCTGCATCTGCTGGCGGTGCCGATGGGCATCCTGCACCTGGTCGGGCTGCTGCTGGTGGTGGCGCTGGGCTCGAACTACGCACTGTTCCTCAACGCGCCGCACGGCGCGGGCGACACCAACGAGGACACGCTGGCATCGCTGCTGCTGGTCAGCCTGACCACGGCGACCTCGTTCGGCCTGATCGCGTTGTCGGCGATTCCGGCGCTGTCGTCGATCGGCCAGGTGGTCGCGCCGGGCACGCTGCTGGTGTTGCTGCTGGTGGCCGCGCATGCCTGTGTGGACGTGCCGGCGCAGCGGCCGCGCAGCGATGACACTGTGTGAAAATCGTCGGCGTGTGCCTGCGGCAGCGGCCTGCGACCGGCCACGCAGCCACCGATGATTCCTGTACCCGATCCCTGCCCTGGCACCCGCGAGCGCTGGAGCGCCCCGCCGTTGATCACCGCCAGCGTGGGCTTGCATGCACTGGCCGTGCTGGCCACGGCTGTGGTTCCGGGCATCGGCGAATGGGCGCTGGGCTCGATGGCACTCAACCACGTCGTGCTGGGCAGCGCCGGTCTGCAGCCACGCAGCGCGCTGCTGGGGCCCAACATCAGCCGGCTCGGTGCCAGCGCCACCGCACGCAACGCGGTGGCGCTGACCTTCGACGACGGGCCCGACCCGGCAGTGACGCCGGCGCTGCTCGACCTGCTCGACACGCTGGCGGTGCGCGCCTCCTTCTTCTGCATCGCCGAGCGCGCCCGCGCACACCCGGCGCTGACGCGGGCCATCGTCGCGCGCGGGCACGACGTGCAGAACCACAGCCTGCGCCACCGCCACCACTTCGCATTGCTCGGCCCGCGCGCCTTGCGCCGCGAGATCGGCCAGGCGCAGGCCATCCTGGCCGACATCACCGGCCGCGCGCCGCATTGTTTCCGCGCCCCGGCCGGGCTGCGCAACCCCTTCCTCGATCCGGTGCTGCACCGCTTCGACCTGAGCCTGGTGAGCTGGACGCGGCGCGGCTTCGACACCCTTGCACACGATGCCGATCGGGTGCTGGGGCGGCTCGTCACCGGGCTCGGCGGCGGCGACATCCTGCTGCTGCACGACGGCAACGCCGGGCGCACCCGCGCCGGCACGCCGCTGGTGCTGCAGGTGCTTCCCGCGCTGGTGGCGCGTCTGCGCCACCTCGCGCTGCATGCCGAGACACTCGGCGACGCGCTGCCGCCGCGGCGCAGCGCGCGGGTCGCATGAACGACAGCGCCGGCACGCGCCAGGCGTGGGCGGGCACCGGCGCGGCGCCGGCCGCGGGGATCGTCTGGCGCGCGCTGAGCAGCCGGGCCGCTGCCGGCTACGGGCCGGGGTGGTACTTCGCGCGGCGCTTTGCGGTCGGCAAGCTGAACTGGGACCCGGTCTTTCGTGCCTTGCTCGAAAGCGGCGCCATCGCGCCGCGCGCGCGCGTGCTCGACATCGGCTGCGGTCAGGCGCTGCTGGCGTGCCTGCTCGGTGCCTGCGATGACACCGCCTCGGCGCACGCCTGGCCGCGCGCTTGGGGCCCTGCGCCGCTGGCCACACGCTACACCGGCATCGAACTGATGGCGCGCGACGTGGCGCGCGCGCAGCGTGCCCTCGCGGGCTTCGCCAGCCCCGGCTGCGTCTCGCTGCGGCCGCAGGTGATCTGCGCCGACATGCGCACGGCAACGCTGCCGGCGGCCGACGTGGTGGTGATGCTCGACGTGCTGCACTACATCGAAGCGGCCGCCCAGCTCGATCTGCTGCGGCGGGTGCACGCCGCGCTGTGCGCCAACGGCTGCTTGCTGCTGCGTGTCGCCGATCCCACCCAGCGCTGGCGCTACGGCTTCGGGCAATGGGTCGATCGTCTCGTCACGCGCGTGCGCGGCCATCGCAGCACGATGGCGAACGGCCGCCCACTCGAACAATGGCTGGCCCTGCTGCGTGCCACCGGTTTCGATGTCGATGTCCGCCCGATGAGCCGCGGCACGCCCTTTGCCAACGTGCTGCTGGTGTGCCGGCGCGACCATCGCGCCATGACATTGCCATGACACCGGTTGCCATCACCCAGTTCACGCTCGTCAGCGCCCTCGGCGCGGGCCGCGCCGCCACGCTGGCGGCGCTGCGCGAAGGCCGCAGCGGGCTGCAGCGGCGCGATTTCGACAGCGCCGACCTGAACACCTGGCTGGGCGTCGTCGATGGCCTCGACGACGTCGAACTGGCGCCCCACTTGAGCGACTACGACTGCCGCAACAACCGCCTGGCCGAGCTGACGCTGCGCAGCGACGATTTCGGTGTGCACGTGCGTGCCGCCGCAGCGCGATGGGGCGCACACCGCGTGGGCGTGTTCCTCGGCACCAGCACCTCCGGCATCCTCAGCGTCGAACTCGCCTACCGGCAGCGCGACCCGCTCGACGGCGCCTGCCACAGGGCCTGCACTACGCCGGTGTGCAGAACACCTACTCGGTGGCCGGCTACGTGCGTGCGGCCCTCGGCCTGCGCGGGCCGGCGTTTGTCGTTTCCACCGCCTGCTCGTCCAGCGCCAAGGTCTTCGCGTCGGCGGCGCGCATGCTGCACGCCGGCCTGATCGATGCCGCCGTCGTCGGCGGCGTGGACAGCCTGTGCATGACCACGCTGTACGGCTTCCATGCGCTGGAGCTGCTGTCGCCCGACATCTGCCGGCCGTGGGACGTGCGCCGCAACGGCCTGTCGCTGGGCGAAGGCGGCGGCCTGTCGCATTGCTCGAGCGCGACGCCGAGGCGCCGCTGGCGTGGTTGCTCGGCAGCGGCGAAAGCAGCGACGGCCACCACATGAGCAGCCCGCTGCCCGGACGGCGCCGGCGCCGCCGCGGCGATGCGTGCCGCGCTCGATCAGGCCGGGCTGTCGCCGGGCGCGGTCGACTACCTGAACCTGCACGGCACCGGCACCCCGAGCAACGACAGCGCCGAGGACCACGCGGTGTGCGAGCTGTTCGGCACCACGCTGCCGTGCAGTTCCAGCAAGGGCTTCACCGGCCACACGCTCGGTGCCGCCGGCGGCGTGGAGGCAGCGATCTCGATGCTGGCGCTGCAGCACGGCTTGGCGCCGGCCGGCCTCAATGCCGAGCAGCCCGATCCCACGCTGCGCGCGCACTACCTGCGTTCACCGCGGTCGGGGCCGCTGTCGGTGGTGGCGAGCAATTCGTTCGGCTTCGGCGGCAGCAACGTCTGCCTGCTGTTCGGCGCCGCCGGGCTGCACCGATGACACCGCCGCTGCGCTTCGACATCACCGGCATCGGCCTGCTCGGCCCGGGGCTGGCCAGCTGGGCGCGGGGCGCGGGCGTTGCTGCGCGATCCCGCGCAGTGGTCGAACACACCCACCGTGCTGCCGCCGCCGCTGCGCCTGCCGCCGACCGAGCGGCGCCGCGCCGGCAACGTGGTCAAGGCATCGATCGTGGTCGCCGACGAAGCCTGCGCGATGGCCGCTGCCGATCCTGCGGCACTGGCCACCGTCTTCACCTCGTCCACCGGCGACCCGGCCAACTGCCACGCCATGTGCGAAGCACTGGCGCAGCCGCAGCCCATGGTGTCGCCGACACGCTTCACGAACTCGGTGCACAACGCCGCGGCCGGCTACTGGCACATCGCCACCCGTTCGCGTCAGGCCTCGACCAGCCTGTGCGCCTTCGACGCCAGCTTCGCCGCCGGTCTGCTCGAAGCCGTCATGCAGTGCCTGTCGAGCCAGCGCGCGGTGCTGCTGGTGGCCTGCGACATGCCCTACCCGGCGCCGCTGGACGCGATCTGCAAGGTCTCCGATGTGTTCGCGCTCGCGCTGCTGGTTGCGCCGCCGGGCCAGGCGCCGGCGGCGGCCAGCGTCAACCTCGCGCTCGAGGCCGGCACCAGCGGCGAAGCCACCCGCTGCAGCGATGCCGCCCTCGAGCAGGTGCGCCAGAGCATCCCGGCCGCGCGTGCGCTGCCGCTGCTGCAGGCGCTGGCCGGCAACGCAGCGGCCGAGCTGTCGCTGGCGATGCACGGCGCGCTGCGGCTGCAACTCAGCGTGACGCCGTCCGCGTGAGCACCATGCAGCACGCCTTGCTTCTCGATCACGCGGCGATCGCGGCGCGGGTACCGCACAGCGGCACCATGTGCCTGCTCGACGCGGTGCTGCACTGGTCGGCCGACAGCATCGAATGCCGCATCGTCGGCCACGACAGCGCCGCGCACCCCTTGCGCACCGCCGATGGGCTGCTCGCGGCCTGCGCCATCGAATACGCCGCCCAGGCGATGGCGCTGCACGGTGCGCTGTGCAGCGCAGCCGGCGTCGCCGCCGCTGCAGGGCCTGCTGGCCAGCGCGCGCCAGGTGCGCCTGCACGTGCCGCGGCTGGACGATGCGCGCGGGCCGCTGCGGGTGCGTGGCGACGCGACTCGCTGGCGATGCGCGCCAGGCGCTGTACCGCTTCGCCCTCAGCGACGCCGGCGGCCGCGTGCTGGTCGACGGCCGCGCTGCGGTCGTGCTCGACGCGGCCCGGGTTCATCCGGCATGAGGCCACGCCGATGACCCTCGCCACGCCCCTGCACGGCAAGCGTGCACTCGTCACCGGCGCCAGCGGCGCGCTCGGCTCGGCGATCGCGCGGCGGCTGGCCGCCCTGGGCGCGCACCTGCTGCTGCACGGGCATTCGCGCCCTGACCGCGTTGCAGGCGCTGGCCGACGAGATCCACGGCGCCGGCGGCAGCGCCGAGCTGTGCCTGTTCGACATCACCGACGACGACGCCTCGCGCTGCCGCCTGCGCCACGCTGCTGGCCGGCGGCGCGGTGCAGATCATCGTCAACAACGCCGGCATCCACGACGACGCCGTCTTCCCGGGCATGCGGCCGGCGCAGTGGCACGGCGTCATCGACGTCTCGCTGCACGGCTTCTTCCGCGTGACCCAGCCGCTGCTGCTGCCGATGCTGCGCACGCGCTGGGGGCGCATCGTCAACATCTCGTCGGTGAGCGCGCTGGCCGGCAACCGCGGGCAGGTCAACTACGCGGCGGCCAAGGGCGCGCTGAACAGCGCCACGCGAGGCGCTGGCGCTCGAAGTGGCCAGCCGCGGCGTCACCGTCAACGCCATCGCGCCGGGCATCATCGATTCGCCGATGGCCGCGGGCAGCTTCGACAAGGCGAGCATCGAGCGCATGGTGCCGGCCAAACGCGCGGGCACGCCCGACGAGGTGGCCGCGCTGGCGGCATTCCTGGCCAGCGACGAGGCCGCCTACATCACCGGCCAGGTCATCTCGATCAACGGCGGCCTGTACTGACCATGCCCGACGCGCCGCACGCTGCACCGTTCCCGCTGTGCAGCGCTGCGCCGCCGCCGGACGGGCCGGATGCTTCAGCGCCGACACACGACGTGATCATCATCGGCGGCGGCCTGGCCGGCCTGACGCTGGCGCTGCAGTTGAAGGACCGTTTTGCCGACATCGACGTGCTGGTGCTCGAACGGCGCGGCCACCCGGTGCCCGAAGCCTGCCACAAGGTCGGCGAATCGACGGTGGAGATCGGCGCGCACTACCTGGCCGAGGTGCTGGGGCTGCGTGAACATCTGCAACAACAGCAGCTGCCGAAGTTCGGCTTCCGCTTCTTCTTCAGCGATGCGCGGCGCGACATCCACCGCGTCGGCGAGATCGGCGCCAGCCGGCCGCTGCCGGTGCCGAGCTATCAGATCGACCGCGGCCGCTTCGAGAACTTCCTGGGCGAGCAAGCGCATCGGCGCGGCGTGCGTTTTGTCGACGACGCGACCGTGCGCCAGATCGAAGCGGCTGGCGCCGACCGCGCCAGCCTGCACCGCGTCGACTGGCAGCGCGGCGCCGGTGCGCCACAGCGCAGCCACGCCCGCTGGCTGATCGACGCCAGCGGCCGCGCCGGCATGCTCAAACGCAAGTTCGCGCTGACCCAGCAAAGCCCGCACGACGCGCATGCGGTGTGGTTTCGCATCGGCGCGCGCCTGTGCATCGACGAATGGAGCACCGATGCGGCGTGGCGCGAGCGCTGCACCACGCCCACCCGCTGGCTGTCGACCAACCACCTCGTCGGCGAAGGCTACTGGGTGTGGCTGATCCCGCTCGCATCGGGCGCACATTCGGTGGGCATCGTCGCCGACCCGGCGTTTCATGCGCTGGATGCGATGAACAGCGTCGACAAGGCGCTGGACTGGCTGCGTGTGCGCCAGCCGCGGCTGCATGACGAACTGGCACCGCGGCGGCACCAGGTGCAGGACTTCGCCTTCTTCCGGCATTTCTCGCACGATTGCACGCAGCTGCTGTCGAGCCAGCGGTGGGCCATCACCGGCGAGGCCGGCCGCTTCCTCGACCCGTTCTATTCACCCGGCACCGACTTCATCGCCATCGGCAACACCTTCATCGCGGAGCTGATCGCGCGCGACCGCGCCGGCAAGCCGCTGGCCGCGCATGTGCAGATCTACGAGCAGGTGCTGCGCTCGTTTCACGACAGCACGATGAGCTTGTATGCCGGCCAGTACGGGCTTTTCGGCGATGCCGAGCTGCTGCCGTTGAAGGTGCTGTGGGACTACAGCTACTACTGGAGCGTGCCGGCGCAGTTGTTCTTCCAGCAGCGGCTGACCGACCTGGCGCTGTTGTCGAAACTGCGCGACGCGTTGCAGCAGTGCCAGCAGTTGAACCTGGCGGTGCAGGTGCTTCCTGCGCGAGTGGTCGCGAAGCCGCGTTGATGTCGCAGGCTCGTACAACCCCGCTGTGCTGCACGATCAGGCCGCGCTGCCGTGGTTCGTCGAACTCAACCGCAGCCTGGGCGACAAGCTCGACGACGACGGCGTGCGCCGGCGACTGCAGCAGGCGCCGCTGCTGCTGGCGTCGCTGGCCAGCGAACTGCTGCAGCGCGGCCGTGAAGCCTGCCCGGCGCTGGACAGCGGGCCGCTGCGCGCGGCGATCGACGCCGCCGGCGGGCTGCGGCTGGCCTCACCGCCGTTGTTGCCGCCGGTGTTGCAGCCGAGCCCGCCGCAGCGCGTCGCGGCCTGAGCGCCGACAGGCCGTTCAACGCTGGAACGGTGGCTTCCGGGTCGCCCGCCGCCATGCCAGCACCGGCAGCCGCAGCACGAATTCCAGCATCAGCCGCGTGTGCATCCAGGTCAGCAGCAGGTTGTCGCGCCCGTAGCGGAAATGCGAGACACCGCCTTGTTCGGCGCTGAGGTACTTGCACCGGCGCATCGAGGTTGATCGGCTTGACGCCGCGCCAGGCCAGGCGCACCACCGCTTCGGTGTCGAAGTCGAAGCGGCGCATCCAGCGCTGGCCTTGCATGACCGCCAGCAGCGGCGCGATCGGATAGACGCGAAAGCCGAACAACGAATCCGCCACGCCGGCGCCCAGCGTTTCCAGGTTGGTCCACGCGTTCGACACACGCCGTCCGCGCACCCGCAACAGCGGCGCGCTGGCATCGAACAGCGGCCGGCCGAGGATCATCGCCTCGGGCCGCGCAGCCGACGCGGCCATGAACGGCACGATGCAGTCGGCCGGATGCTGGCCGTCGGCATCCATCGTCAAGGCGTGGCTGAAGCCGGCCGCCGCCGCTTCGCGCAGCCCGTGCAGCACCGCGGCGCCCTTGCCCTGGTTGTGCGGCAGCACCATCACGCGCAGGCCCGCGTCGGTGGCGGCCATCGCCTGCAGGCCTTGTGCGGTGCCATCGTCGCTGCCGTCGACCACCACCCACACCGGCGTCCATGCCGCGCGCGCGGCGGCCACCGTCTCGTACACCTTCGCGCCGGTGTTGTAGCTGGGCACCAGCAGCAGATGGCGTGGTCGAGGTCATCGTGTCGGCATGCCCGGCGCGCTGCGCACGCCCTGTGCGAAGTAAGCTCTCGAGTTGCCTCAGCAGCGCGTCGTGGTCGGCGGCAGGCGCAAAGCGCTGGCCCAGCCGGGCCTCGAAACGGATCGGCAGCGGCGGCAGCCGCCACAACGGCCAGCCCTTCGACAGGTACGGCGAATCGGTGTCGATGAAGACGGTCTGGATCGGTGCCTGCGCCCGCTTGGCGATCAGCGTGATGCCGGGCTGGAACGGGTTGATCGGCGGGTGCGTGGTGCGCGTGCCTTCGGGGAACATGACCAGCTGCCCGCCGTCCTGCAGTTCGGCCACCGACCGGCGCACGATGGCGCGTGCGGAGTCGGCGCGCACGTAGCGCGCCAGCCGTGCACCGGGCCCGAGCAGCGGGTTGCGGATCAGGCTTGCCTTCATCAGGCAGAAGCTGCGCGGCAGGCGCGCGGCCAGCATCAGCGCATCGAGCATGCTGGGGTGGTTGGCGACGATGATCAGGCCACGTTCGTCGGCCATCGCGTCGAGCGCCTGCGCGTCCATGCGCAGCAGCCCCGAAGCGCCGGCGACGAACCAGAAGAAGCGGTAGCCGCCGGCGATCGCCGCGCGCCCGACGCGGCGGCCCCGCGCAGGCGGCAGCAGCGGGTACAGCAGCAGCGCCAGCAGGTTCCACACCACCGAGATCAGGCCCAGCAGCAGCAGCAGCGCCTGCAGCATCAGCCAGGCCACGGGTCGCAACAGCGGATGGTTCACCGGCGCACCCGTCAACGCTGCGAATCGGGCACGCGCTGCGACGATTGCAGCCACGACCAGCTCCACGCAAAACCCGCTGCCAGGGTCTGGTGGCGGCTCACCAGCGGGCTGTCGACGAAGGTGGCCCCGGCGACGCTGTCGGCGCGCACGAACAGGCCGAACCACTGCGATGCGAAGCGACGCGACATCGACAGCGTCGCCTGCCAGCCGCCATAACCGCCCGCGCTTTGGTAGGCCGGCCGCGTTGCCGTGGCCTGGGCTGCGCTGACGTCATAGAAGTAGCCGAAGAAGTCGCGCGTGCCGAACACCGGCCCGAGCTGCATGCCCACGTTCCAGGGCCCGGGCTGCCAGTCCAGATTCAGGTTCGGGGTCGCCACCCAGCCCACCTGCTGCGGGCGCGACTGCAAGGTGATCGCGGTGCGCACCGGCAGGCGCAACTGCAACAGCCACGGTGCCGCGCGCATCAGCGTGAACTGCAGGTTGGGCCCGATCTCGAGGGTCGCGCGCAGGTCGGGCATGCCGCTGCGTGCGGCATCGTCGCTGCTCGACACCGGCACGGTGGCGAACAGGCTCAGGTCGATGTCGATGTTGTCGCTGTCGAACAGCACCGCCCGCGCGCCGTCGCGATCGGCACGCAGGATCTCGCCGCGGTACACGCCGAAGGGCACCGGCAGCACGCCGCTGTAGGCCTGCGCCGCGCCGCGGTAGTGCGGCAGGTGCAGCCCGGCAATGCCGGCGCCGAGTTCCCACAGCGGCAGGTCGTGGGCGACGGCGGACGTGCTCGCCGGCTCGGCGCGCTCGGCCGGCGGTGACAGCGTCTGCGCGGCTGCGGGCGGCGAGCCCGCCAGCGCGAGAAGCGGATGAAGCAGCAGACCCAGCCAGCGCCCGCTGCGTGTTCGCGGCACCGACGGCAGCACACCGGCGGCGGTCATTGCACGAGGACGTTTTCGCCCTTCAGCAAACCGGCATCGCGCCGATGCCGGCGCCGCGCCAGCCAGGCCCGCAGCGAGCGACGCGACGACACCAGCGATTGCATGCGGTAGATCCACTTGAACAGCGACAGCCGCGTCCAGATCGGCGTGTCGGCGTAGATGTCGCCCGCCAGCAGCGACAGCAGCGCTTCGCGCACGCGCCAGATGTTGCGCGGATGCATGAACATCGCGCGCATGGCGGGGTTGGTCATGCGGTAGATGAACCACGAGAACTCGCGCGGGCCGCGCTTCATCAGCGCTTCGAAACGTTGCCGGGCAGCGGCCGCCTCGGCCGGCCGATCGAGCCGCGTGGCGACCAGTTCGGCCCCTTCGAAGGCACTCACCATCGCCAGATAGACGCCGGTGGAGAACACCGGATCGACGAACGCATAGGCGTCGCCGAGCATGACGTAGCGGTCGCCGCAGGCATGCTCGCTGGCGTAGCTGTAGTTGCCGGTGGCATGCACGCTGCCCGGCACCACCTCGGCATCGCACAGCCGCTGCGCCAGTGCCGGACACAGGCCGATCGTCTGCAGCAGAAATTCCTCCAGCGGCGCATCGCGCGTCTTCAGGTAGCTCGGCCAGCACACCGCGCCGACGCTGGTGTGGCCGTCGGCGAGCGGGATCAACCAGAACCAGCCGTGCTCGAACCAGAAGATGCTGATGTTGCCTTCGAGCCGGCCGGCCAGGCGCTGCGCGCCGGTGAAGTGGGCGAACAGCGCCGCGCTGTTGTGCTTCGCATTGCGCTGCTTGCTGCGCAGCTTGTTGGCCAGCAGCGTGTCGCGGCCACTCGCATCGACGACGTAGCGCGCCTGCCAGCTGGGGCTGCTGCCGTCGTCGCCCTGCGCGGTGATGCGCACGCCCTCGGCGTCGAACTGCACATCGCGCACCTGGCAGCCTTCGACGGTGATGGCGCCACACGTCTGCGCGTGCCGGAACAACATGGCATCGAACTCGGATCGGCGCACCTGCCACGCGCCCGGCATCGACTTGTCCCAGGCGTCGGCGAATTCGAAGAAGCTGTGGTGCGCAAAATCCGGCGAGACGAATTCGACGCCCAGCTTGCTCAGGCCCATCGCCTCGACCTCGCTGCGCACG
Source organism: uncultured beta proteobacterium (assembly GCA_963756415.1). Classification (GTDB taxonomy): domain Bacteria; phylum Pseudomonadota; class Gammaproteobacteria; order Burkholderiales; family Burkholderiaceae_C; genus Rubrivivax. The sequence goes on along the minus strand of CAVWNT010000009.1, from coordinate 775,469 downwards.
CCGAGGCGGTCGAACAGCGGGCCGTTGGCGGGCAGCAGCGATTCGCCGATGTGAAAGCGCGGGTGCCGCGACTTTTCCAGCATCACCACCCGGCGTCCCTGGCGCGCCAACAGCGCCGCGATCGTCGAGCCCGCCGGACCACCGCCGATCACGACCACGTCGCAGTCCGGTGCCACCGTGGTGGGGTTGTTTGTCATCTTCGAAGCCTGTGCGGCGCGGCCCACTTCGTGCAGGTCATTCGCAACCCTGTTTGGCCGAAATTATGCAGCAGCGTCCCGGCACGAAGCCGCTTCGGAAGGCCCGGCCGCGCACGCGGCGCCGTCGCTGTCGCGGCATCGCGCCGCCGTGTTTCGAACCACCGCCCGGTGATAGTCTTTGCGGCTCTCGGCCCGGCACACTCACACCGCATGCCACCACCCGACCCCTCTGCACCTGGCGTGGCCCTCAGCGCCGCCCGCACGCCTGCGCAGATGACGGCGGCGCGGGTGCGCGACCACGAGACCACGAACCCGGACGCGAGCAACTGGCGCAGTGCGCTGTGGCATCGGATGCGCAGCTTGTTCTGGCTCAAGCTGAGCGGGGTGACGGCCTTCGTGTGGCTGTTCTTCGTCGCCTACTTTCATCTGCTGCGCTACCCCAGCGCAGCGGTGAGCGAGATGCCGTTGACCGCGCTGGACCGCTGGATCGCCTTCGAGCCGCTGGCGCTGGGCCCTTACCTGTCGTTGTGGCTGTATGTCGGCATCGCGCCGGGGTTGATGGCCGACCTGCGCGGGCTGCTGCGCTACGGGCTGTGGGCCGCCGCGCTGTGCATCACCGGCCTGGGCCTGTTCTACCTGTGGCCGACCGCGGTGCCGCTGCACATCCAGTCCGGATCGATCGAACTGCTGCGCGGCATCGATGCCGCCGGCAATGCGTGCCCGTCGTTGCACGTGGCCACCGCCACCTTCTCGGTGATCTGGATCGATCAGGTGCTGCGCAGCGTGCGGGCGCCGACGGCGCTGCGTGCGGCGAACGGGCTGTGGTTTGCCGCCATCGTCTACTCCACGCTGGCCATCAAGCAGCATGTGCTGCTCGACGTGCTCGCCGGGCTCGTGCTCGCGCTGCCCTTCGCGTGGCTGTCGCTGCGCAACCGGCCGGCGGCCGGGTTGCGGCGCCTATGATCACCGGCCGCAAGAACGCGCCGCCGCGATGCATGCCATGGCCAAAGCCTTTCCCACCGACAACCCCTACCTCAGCGGCTACTACGCGCCGCTGCACATGGAGTGCGATGCCGCCCACCTGCCGATCAGCGGCGAGTGGCCCAGGCAGCTCAACGGCAGCCTGTACCGCAACGGGCCGAACCCGCAGTTCGCGCCGCGCGGGCCGTACCACTGGTTCGCCGGCGACGGCATGCTGCACGCCTTCCATGTCGAGAACGGGCAGGTGGCCTACCGCAACCGCTGGGTGCGCACACCGAAGTGGCAACTCGAACATGCCGAAGGCGAAGGGCTGTCGGGCTCGTTCGGCAACCCGCGTTACTCCGACCCGCGCATCGTGCAGCTGAACTCGACGGTGGCCAACACCAATGTGGTCTGGCACGCCGGACGTCTGCTGGCGCTGGAAGAAGGGCATGCGCCGTTCGAGGTCGACGCGCGCACCCTCGCGTCGAAAGGAAACCACGACTTTGCCGGCAGGCTGCTCGGGCCGATGACGGCGCACCCGAAGCTCGATGCGACCACCGGCGAGATGCTGTTCTTCGGCTACGCCACCGCAGGCCGCTTCACGCCCGGCATGGCGCTGCATGAAGTCGATCGCGACGGCGTGTTGACACGCTCGCAGACTTTCGAGGCGCCGTTCGCGAGCATGGTGCACGACTTCGTCGTCACACGCGACTGGATCATCGTGCCGATCTTTCCGCTCACCGGCTCGATGGAGCGCGCGATGAAGGGCGCGCCGCCGTACGCCTGGGAGCCCGACAAGGGCACCCACGTCGCGCTGATCCCGCGCCACGGCTCGGTCGAAGACGCGCTGTGGTTCGACGCCGACCCGTGTTATGTCTTCCACCCGATGAATGCCTTCGACACGCCCGACGGCAAGGTGGTGTGCGACATGATGAAGTACCCGGTGGCGCCGCTGTTCCCGTTGCCGAACGGGCAGCGCACCAGCGATGAATCGCCGGTGTCGACGCTGGTGCGCTGGACCTTCGACCCGCACGGCGGCAGCCGGCGCTTCAGCGAAACAGCGCTCGACGAGCATCCGGGCGAATTTCCGCGGCTGGACGAGCGCTTCACCGGGCTGCCCTACCGCCATGGCTACTTCCAGGCCGGCGCTGTCACCGATGCCAGCGAAGGGCGCGTGGCGCGCAACGGCCTGGCCCACATCGACCACGCCAGCGGCCGTGTCAGCCTGTGGCGCCCGGGCAGCGGCGACTACTGCGGCGAGCCGGTGTTCGTGCCGCTGAAGCCGGGTGCCGACGAAGGCGACGGCGTTTTGCTCAGCGTGATCTTCCGCGCCGAAACGCAGTGCAGCGACCTGGCCGTGTTCGATGCGCGCCATATCGCCGACGGCCCGCTGGCGCTGGCCCACCTGTCGCACCGCGTGCCGGCGGGTTTCCACGGCAACTGGCGCGACGCGGCCGCCTGAGCGTCGCTCAGTCGTCGCCGAGGATGGCGCTGATGCGCTGCGCGTCGTAGCCGAGTTCTTCCAGCACCGCGCGGCTGTGCTGCCCGAGGTGCGGCGAGGGCCGCGGTGCCGGCGCAACCGCGCCGAAGCGTGCCGCCGAGCGGGCCAGCCGCACGGTGCCGGCATCACCGTGGTCGATCTCCACCAGCGCGGCGTTGTGCCGCACCTGCGGGTCGGCGATGACCTGCCGGTGGTGGTTGACCTGGCCGATCGGCACGCCGGCCGCGCTCAAGGTGGCCACCAGTTCGGCGCTGGCATGCGTGGCCGTCAACGCATCCAGCAGCGCAACCAGCTCGGCGACATGGTGTCGTCTGGCGGTGGCCGTCGAAAAGCGCGGGTCCTCCAGCAACTCGGGGCAGCCCAATCCCCGGCACAGCGCGGCGAACTCGTCGGCCTGCGGCGTCATCGCCGCGACATGCCCGTCACGCGTGCGGTAGGGCCGCTGGCGGACGCCGAACTCGGGGAAGGCGGCCGGCGGGTCGGTGACGAACAGGTGGTTGTTCATCGCGTCGGGCCACTGGAAGGCCAGCGCGGCATCGAGCATCGCCAGTTGCAGATGAGTACCCGAGCCGCTGCGCTCGCGCGCGAACAACGCCGCGCAGATGGCCTGTGCGGCGGTAAGCGCGCTGAGCTTGTCGCAGGCGGCGGTGGCGAGCAGCGTCGGCTCGCCGGTGGCCTGGCTCGGATGCGACGCCGACATGCCGCTGACGGCCTGGATGACCGCGTCGTAGACACGCCCGCCGGCATACGGCCCGCTGGGGCCGAAGCCGGTGATCGAGACGTAGATCAGCCGCGGGTGCGCGGCGCACAGCGTGCCGGCGTCCAGACCCAGCCGCGCCATCGCACCGGGGCGGAAGTTCTCCACCAGCACGTCGGCGCGCGCCACCAGATCGAGCAACACGCTGCGCTGATCGGCTGCGCTTCAGGTCGAGCACGATCGATCGCTTGCCGCGGTTGGCGGTGACGAACATCGCCGACAGGTCGCCCTTGGCCGGCCCGATGCGCCGGCTCTGGTCGCCGGCCGGCGGCTCGACCTTGATCACGTCGGCGCCCTGGTCGGCCAGCAGCGCGGTGGCCAGCGGACCCGACAGCACGGCCGACAGGTCGAGCACGCGGATGCCCTGCAGCGGCAGGCGGGGATCGCTCATCGGCAACTCCGGAACATGGTGCGTGCATGCTATCGGCTCGGGCATCGGCACCGGCATCGGCATCGGCTAAAGTGAATTGGCGATTTTGACGACGCACACCCAGCGACCCCACAGCGAAGGACGACAGCATGTTCCAGCAGCAACTGATGAAGGGCCAGCGCATCCTGGTCACCGGCGGCGGCACCGGCCTGGGCCAGTCGATGGCGGAGAAGTTTCTCGAGCTCGGTGCCGACGTCGCCATCTGCGGGCGCCGCAAGGCGGTGTGCGATGCCACCGCCGACGCCTGGCGCGCGCAGTTTCCGCAAGCACGCATCGACACCTTCGGCGTCGACATCCGCATCGCGCAGGCGGTCGACGAGATGGTCGAAGCGCTGTTCGCCAGCGGCGGACTGACGGGGCTGATCAACAACGCCGCCGGCAACTTCATCTCGCCCACCGAGGCGCTGTCGTCGCGCGGTTTCGACGCCATCGCCGGCATCGTCTTCCACGGCAGCTTCTACGTCACGCAGGCCATCGGCAAGCGCTGGGTGGCGCAGGCCAAGGCCGGCGAATGGCAGCCCGGGCAGCCGTTCCGCAGCGTGATGAGCATCATCACCACCTGGGTGCACAACGGCAGCCCGTACGTGGTGCCCTCGGCGATGAGCAAGGCCGGCCTGGACGTGATGACCAAGAGCCTGGCGGTGGAATGGGCGCAAGTACGGCATCCGGCTGAATGCGGTCGGCCCCGGCGAGATCCCGACCGAAGGCATGAGCAAGCGCCTCAACCCGGGCGAGCAGCCCGGCCAGCGCAGCATCGACCGCAACCCGATGGCGCGGCCGGGCAAGATGAGCGAGCTGCAGAACCTGGCCGCGTTCCTGATGGCACCGGGCCAGTGCGACTGGCTCAGCGGCGAAAGCATCATGATGGACGGCGCCGGTGCGCTCGCCAACGGCGGCAACTTCTACGAGCTGCGCCAGTGGAGCGACGACGACTGGCGCGTCGCGCGCGAGCGCATCGAGGCGCAGAACGCCAAGGACCGGGCCGCACGATGAACGTCCATGAAGCGCTGAACACACGCCGCTCGGTGCGCGACTTCCTGCCCACGCCGGTCAGCGGCGAGGTCATTCGCCGCGTGTTGACCACGGCCGCGCGCGCGCCGTCGGGCGGCAACGTGCAGCCGTGGCACATCGACGTCGTCGGCGGCGATCGACTCGACGCGTTGAAGGCCATCATGCAGCGGCGCGTGCAGGAGACGGCGGCCGGCGCGCCGCCCGAGCCCACCGACTACGACATCTATCCGAAGGAGCTGGTCGCGCCGTACCGCAACTACCGCTTCGAACTCGGCGAGGCGATGTACGCCGCGCTCGGCATCGCACGCGACCAGAAGGCGCAGCGGCTGCAATGGTTCGCGCGCAACTACCAGTTCTTCGGCGCGCCGCTGGCGCTGTTCTGCACGGTGGACCGGCGCATGGGCCCGCCGCAGTGGTCCGACCTGGGCATGGTTCTGCAATCGGTGATGCTGCTGCTGCGCGAGGAAGGGCTCGACAGCTGCCCGCAGGAATGCTGGGCGGTCTATCCGCGCACGGTGGCCGAATTCATCGGCATGCCGGCCGAGCGCATGCTGTTCTGCGGCATGGCGATCGGTGTGGCCAACACCGAACATCCGGTGAATCGCTTCCCGACCGCGCGCGCGGGACTGGCCGAGTTCGCGCAGTTCCACGGCATCTGACAACCCGGCCACCGACGGAGCAAAAACCCATGTCGATGAACGATGCGCAGATCGCCGAATGGAACGGCGAACAAGGCCGCCGCTGGGTCGAGCAGCAGCGCACCCTCGACACGATGATCGGGCCGTTCGGGCAGGCCGCACTGCGCGCCGCGGCTGCGCAGCCGGGTGAACAGGTGATCGACGTCGGCTGCGGCTGCGGCAGCAGTTCGCTGGCGCTCGCCGACGCGGTGGCACCGGGCGGCCGCGTGCTCGGCATCGACGTGTCGCAACCGATGCTGGCGGTGGCGCGCGCGGCCGCTGCCGGCCATCCGGTGCTGTCGTTCGCCGAAGCCGATGCGGCCAGCGCGGCACTGCCGAGCGGGCAGGATCTGCTGTTCTCGCGCTTCGGTGTGATGTTCTTCGACGACCCGGCGCCCGCGCTGGGTCATCTGCGCGCTGCGCTGCGTGTCGGCGGGCGCATCGCCTTCGTCTGCTGGCGCACGCCGCGCGACAACCCGTGGGCGATGGTGCCGCTGCTGGCCGCGCGCGAGGCGCTCGGCGTGACGCCGCCACCGGCCGATCCGCTGGCGCCCGGCCCCTTCGCCTTCGCCGACGACGCGCGCCTGCGCGGCTTGCTCGAGCAGGCCGGCTTCAGCCGCATTCACATCGAACGCTGCGATGCCTCGATCGCCACCGGCGCGACGGCACGCGAAGCCGCCGAACGCAGCATGATGGTCGGCCCGGCTTCACGCCTGGCGCGCGAGGCCGGGCCGGCAAACGCAGAGCGCATCGCCGCGGCGGTGGAGAAGGCTCTGGCCCCGTTGGCGGCCAGCGACGGCTCGATCAGCCTGGCCGGATCGACCTGGGTGGTGACCGCGCTGAACGCGGGCTGATCCCGGCTGGCGATGCGTGGCGCCGGTGGCGCTCAGGCACATTGCCGCTCGACCTGCGCAATGAGCGCCAGCACCTCGTCGGCCGACGCCTGGCGCGCCATCAGCGCGAGGCACAGCGTGGACAGGAAGCTCGCGGTGTGCGCCTCGCCCAGACGCGCCAGCGCGTGGCACAGGGCGGTGTAGCTGCGGTCGAGTTCGTCGTCGCTCATCGGCTGGGCCTCCGTATCGTTCGAGCAGGCCGCGCACTTCGGCCGCGCGCACCGGCGCCAGCGGCCGAGCACGTAGCCATCGGGGCGGATCGCGTACAGCGTGCCTTCGTGCGCGTCGAAGCGTGACCAGGCCTCCCCCGACGGGATCCTGCTGGCGGCCGCAGCACCAGCACGCGCACCGGCAGGTCCTGCAGTTCGGCAGGCATTCGCAGCGTGCCGGTGAAGTACAGCAGCACGAAGCCGAACCGAACTCGCGGCTCAGGTGCCGTGCGCTGGCCGTGATGCTGCAGCAACGCTTCGGGCGCCGGCGTGCCCGGCGCGGCGCCGGCTGACCAGGCCTCGTCGTCGGCCTGGTTCAACGGCGAATCCGCGTACGCCACCGGCAGCGACTGGCGCGGGTTGATCAACGGGCGCACGGCCGCATCGTGCACCGCCAGACGCAGCGCAGCCTCGCGCATCAGCCTGAAGGCGAAGTTCGGTGGCGCCATGAACTCGGTGCTCTTGGCGCCATAGGCCATGTTCTGCAGCGCCGCGCCACGGCGCTCGCTGCTGTAGCTGTCGAGCAGCGTCGTCGTCGGCGCCGTGCTGCATCACCGCGGCCAGCTTCCAGGCCAGGTTGCCGGCATCGTCGAGCCCCGAGTTCAGGCCGCGCACACCGAAGATCGGCACCAGGTGCGCGGCATCGCCGGCGAAGAGCACGCGGCCGTGGCGGTAGTCGTCGAGCGTCAGGCACTTGGCGTTGTAGATCGAGATCCACAGCGGCTTCCACGGCGCCGTCTCGCCGATCATCTGCAGGTGGCTGGCCACGCGCGGCAGCACGTTCTCCGGCTTGATGGCTTCGTCGGCATCCTCGTCGTCGCCGATCTGGTAGTCGATGCGCCAGACGTTGCCGGGCTGGCGGTGCATCAGCAAGGTCGAGCCGGGGTTCGAGGGCGGGTCGAACCAGGCCAGCCGCTCCACCGGCCGTGTGCTCGCCTGCTCGATGTCGACGATGACGTAGCGGCCTTCGTACTGCATGCCCTGCAGCCGCAGGCCGAGCCGATCGCGCACCGTGCTGCGCGCGCCGTCGCAGGCGACCAGCCAACGCGCCTGCAGCGTCCGGCGTGCACCGGCGCTGTCCTCGAGCTCGGCGATGACACCGCCGGCGCCCTGGCGCAGCGTGTCCAGCCGCGTCGACAGCTGCACCTGCACCGGCGCCGGCTGGCGCAGCGCCGCCTGGTGCGCCAGCGCCTCGATGTGGTACTGCTGAACATTGAGCATCGGCGCGAAGCGCTCGCTCGGCTCGCTGGGCATGTTGAAGTGCAGCACCTCGTGTTCGCGCCAGTAGCTGCGCCCGCCGACCCAGGGCAGGCCGATCTGGCGCAGCGCATCGTCGGCGCCGATCCAGCCGAAGATCTCCTGCGAGCGGCGCGAGATGCAGATCGCGCGGCTGCCGCTGCAGTAGCCGTCATCGGCCTCGACCACCGTGCTGGCCACGCCGTGGCGGGCCAGCAGCGCGGCCAGGGTCAGCCCCACCGGGCCGCCGCCGACGATCAGCACCGGCGTGCTGTCAGACGCTGAAGGGGCGGTCATCGCGCCACGTCCGAAACCTCAGGCGAGCGCCGCGCCGAAGCGATAGCTCGACACCACGACACCGCCGGCAAAACGCTGTTCGTGATAGACGCGCTCGGCCGGCTCGTCGAAGGCGGCGCCGAGCGCCACCATCAGCGGCAGCAGGTGCTCCTCGCGCGGATGGGCCACACGTGCGCTGGGCGCGTGCTGCCATTGCGCCAGCCGCGATGCGCGCTCGCCTGCGTCGGCGCTCAAGCTGTCCGCGAGCCAGCCGTCGAAGGCTTCGGACGCGTCGTGCGCACCGGCACCGAACAGCCGCAGGTTGTGATAGCTCAGCCCGCTGCCGATGATCAGCACGCCCTGCTCGCGCAGCGGCGCCAGCGCCTGCCCCAGCGCGATGTGCGCGGGCACGTCGAAGCCCTGCTGCAGCGACAGTTGCAGCAGCGGCACATCGGCATCGGGATAGATCGCCTGCATCGGCACGAAGGTGCCGTGGTCGAAACCGCGTTGCAGGTCGAGGTGCATGTCGATGCCCGCCGCTTCGGCCAGCGCCCGCACCTGTTGCGCCAGTGCCGGCGAGCCGGGCGCCGCATAGCGCACCTGATAGGTGTGCTCGGGAAAACCGCCGTAGTCGTAGAGCATGCCCGGGCGCTCGCTGCCCATCACGGTGAACGCGCTTTCTTCCCAATGGCCGGAGACCATCAGCACCGCTGCGGGCTTGCTGCCCAACTGGCGCGGCATGTCGTGCAGCGCCGCCTCCAGCGTGCGGTGCGACTCGCGCATCGGGCCGTCCATGTAGACCCACGGTCCGCCGCCGTGCGAGATGAAGTAGGTGGGCAGTTTCATGGTCGATGGCACCGGGCTGGCATGCCGATCACTCTAGGGCTGCAGGAGCACGCCGGGCCCGCGCGGAATTCACCGCTGCGTTGCAATCGACCGAACCGATGCAGCTTGGCGGCCAGGTTCCGCGCGGCGTTCACTGATTGTCGGAAGCGGGCTTGTTCGCCGCCGCCATCGAGCGCGCATCCATGCCACCCACCGCATCGCCGCCGAGCACCTGGTTGTGCGCATGCGCGAAGTGGTGGTAGCCGAAGGCCATGTCGATGGTGGCGCGCAGGCCTTGCAGCTCTTCGGCGCGGTTCAGCACCTGCTTGGCCAGCGCCAGCGCCAGGCGGGGCTGCGCGGCGATGCGCGATGCGATGGCGTAGGTCTGCGGCTTCGAGCTGATCGCGCGCCACGACCCGGTTGACCATGCCCATCTGCAGCGCACGCGCCGCGTCCATGCGTTCGCCCAGGAACAGGAACTCCTTGGCGATGCGCGGGTTCAGCTCCTGCGCATGCGCGAAGTACTCGACACCGGGCACGCCCATGCGCAGCACCGGGTCCTGGAAGAAGGCGTCGTCGGACGCGATGATCAGGTCGCAGACCCAGGCCAGCATCAGCCCGCCGGCGATGCAGGCGCCCTGCACCATCGCGATGGTCGGCTTCGGCAGATCGTGCCAGCGCCGGCACATGCCGATGTAGATCTCCTGCTCGCGCGCATAGATGGCCTCGTTGCCGGGCTTGTTGCTGTGGTCCCACCACAGCTGCACGCGATCGAAGGGCTGGTCGCCGTCCTGCCCCGGCGTGCCGATGTCGTGGCCGGCATTGAAGTGCTTGCCGGCGCCGCGCAGCACGACCACACGCACCGCATCGTCGTCGACGGCGCGGCGGAATGCAGCGTCGAGCGCATACGTCATCTGCGAGTTCTGCGCGTTGCCGTATTGCGGCCGGTTCAAGGTCAGCGTGGCGATGCCATCGGCCGCGCCGTACAGCACCGGCTCTTCGGTTTCGTAGCGCGGCGTCGGCAGCGTCACGCCGAGATCTCGGGCTCGACCAGCCTGGCCAGTTGCGCCAGCGATTCCTGCCAGCCCAGGTAGCACATCTCCAGTGGAATCATCTCCGGGATGCCGGCCTGCTCGATGCGCACATCGGTGCCGCACGACACCGGCCGCAGCCGGACGGTGACCTGCATCTCGCCCGGCAGGTTGGGGTCGTCGAAACGATCGGTGTAGCGGATCAGTTCACCTTCCTTCAACTCGATGTACTCGCCGCCGAAAGCGTGCGCCTGGCCGTTGTCGAACTGGGTGAACGACATGCGGAAGCTGCCGCCCACCCGCGCATCCATCTGCAGCACCTTGCAGGTGAAGCCGTAGGGCGGCAGCCACTTGGCCATCGCATCGGCATCGACGAAGGCGCGGTAGATGCGATCGGGATTGGCGCGCAGCACGCGGTGAAGTTCGACGGTGTTCGGCATGGTGGTCTCCAGACAGCGGAGGACGGCCCTCCTGGATGACGACGATCGGGCCGGCTTCGGATCGACGCCGACGCTGCAGCGATCTCAGCGGTCGCTGAACACCGCCGCACGCTTGGCGAAGAACGCGGCCACCCCTTCACCGAAATCGTGTGCGCGGCCCAGTTCGCGCTGCATCGCGGCTTCCTGCGCCAGCGCTTGCGGGTAGTCCAGCATCGCGGCCGCGTCGAGGGCACGGCGCGTGTCGGCCAGGGCCCGGCTCGGCATCGACGCCAGCTTGCCTGCCAGCGCCATCGCGGTGTCCATCAACGCCGCATCGTCGACACATTGCCAGATCAGCCCGATGCGCTGCGCTTCTTCGGCCGGCAGCTTGTCGCCGCTCATCGCCAGCCCCATCGCCCGCGCGCGGCCGACCAGCCGCGGCAGCAGCCAGGTGCCGCCGCAATCGGGGATCAGGCCGATCTTCGAGAAGGCCTGGATGAAGCTGGCACCGCGCGCGGCGATGACCATGTCGCAGCCGAGCGCGAAGTTGGCGCCGGCGCCGGCGGCGACGCCGTTGACCGCAGCCAGCACCGGCACCGGCATCGAGCGGATGCGCAGCGCCAGCGGCAGATAGTGTTTCTCGATGACGGCGCCGACATCGGGTGCGCCGCCCTCGCCGGCGGCCATGTCGGGGTCGCTCAGATCCTGGCCGGCGCAGAAACCGCGGCCGGCGCCGGTGACGAGCACCGCGCGCACCGCCTCATCGTCGGCCGCGGCATCCAGCGCGGCCAGCAGTTGCCGGTGCATCGCGCCGGTGAAGCTGTTCAGCGCGGCAGGCCGGTTCAGCGTGAGCGTGCGCACCGCGCCCTGTGTGGCGCTGAGCACCAGATCGTGTTCCATCGCTCGTCTCCTTCGCCACCGACCGCCGGGTCAGGTTGTGCGGCGAAGCATACAAGGGCAGCGGCAGCCGCCGTCCCGCTGCGTCGCGCTGGTGCAGCCGCAACAGTCGAGGCCGCAGTCGGCGAGAAGACAATGAAGCGGATGCGGTTCAAGGATCCCTCCAGTGTGTCTTGGCAAGACCCTGAAGCACTGGCAACGGAGACTTTCCCCGCCGCCGACCAGGAGCTGAGCCTGGGACCCCGTTTCCGCGTCTCGGATCGCTGGCCCGCGACGATCGCGCTGCTGCTGTCCCTGCTGGTCCATACGCTGCTGTTGAGCCTGACGTTCGGTGGCCTGGGGCCTGGCCGCCCCGGCTTCACGCTACCTTGGCAGGATCGACGAATCGAAGTGCCCGATCTGCGCATCGTGCTCGTGCCGGCACGCGCCGGTTCCTCGGCGTCGACGGCAGCGCAGGTCGCCGAACCGATTCCGCCGCAGGCCCGGCTCGATGTGCGGGGGGCCAGCGGTCGGGCCGGGCACGACGGGTCGCCGTCGGTGTCGGCCCAGACGTCGCCGGCGCAGTCGGTGGCCGCGCCGACGCTGCCGCTGGCCCGCCCGACCACGCAGGCGGCGGCCGCAGTGTCACCGGCCGTGAAGCCATCGCGCGCCGCCCGACCCGGCCGCCCCGCGCCGACAGCGGACCCGACGCCGGTCCTCGCCATGCGAAAGCGCGCCGACGAGGCCGAGTGGCTCGTACCGGTGCCACCGGAGGTGCCGGTGCCCGCCATCGCGGCGGCGCCGAGCGCCTCGCGCCCGCAGCCGACGATGCCGCTGCCGCGCGAGTCCGCCACCGCATCGGCGCGCAACGACGAGCAGGCAAGCGAGCGGGCCGCTGCGCTGGCCAGGACCGAGCAGGACGAACGCGAGGCACACCAGCACACGCACGAGGCACACGAGGCACACGAGGCACGGGAGGCGCGGGAGGCGCAACGGCAGGCGCAGCAGATGGCAGCAGCACGTCAGCAAGCCGCACGCGAGGAAGCAGCGCGCGCCGAGAGCGCCCGGCAGGAGGCCCGGCGCCAGCAGGACGCGACGTTGGCGGCCGCCCGGCAAGAGCTGGAGCGGCAGGCAGCCGCCCGGGCGGAAGCGGTGCAGGCCGAGACCGAACGAGTGGAAGCTGAACGGCTGGAGGCCGCCCGGCAGGCCGCGACCCTGCGTGAGGATGCGCTTCGCGAGGCGGCACGGCAGGAGGCGGCACGGGTCGAAGCCGCACGCAGCGAGGCGGCCGCCGTCGAAGCAGCCCGGATCGAGCTTGCGCGGAACGAGGCCGCGCGGGTCGAGGCCTCGCGGCTGGAGACCGAACGCCTGACGGCTGCCAGCCAGGCGGCTGCCCTGCAGGAAGCCGAGCAGCGCGAGGCCGCGCAGCAGGACAAGGCACGCGTCGAAGCTGCTCGGAACGAGGCCGCACGAATCGAGGGGGCGCGAATCGAGGCCGCGCGCATTGGAGCGGCACGGATCGAGGCCGCCCGGGTCGAGGCGGCACGAGTCGAAGCCGCACGCGTCGAGGCGGCGCGCATCGAAGCAGCACGGGTCGAGGCTGCACGGGTCGAGGCTGCACGCGTCGAAGCCGCACGCGTCGAAGCGGCGCGCACCGAAGCAGCACGAAGCGAGGCTGCACGCACCGAAGCGGCGCGCACCGAGGCAGCACGAGTCGAAGCCGAACGCATCGAAGCAGCACGGGTGGACGCCGCACGCGTCGAGGCCGCACGCGTCGAAGCCGCACAAGTTGGGGCTGCACGCGTCGAGGCTGCACGCGTTGAAGCCGCGCGTATGGAGGCTGCTCGAATCGACGCTGCACGCGTCGAAGCGGCGCGCATCGAAGCAGCACGCAGCGAGGCTGCACGCACCGAGGCGGCGCGCACCGAGGCAGCACGAGTCGAAGCCGAACGCATCGAGGCCGCTCGGATCGAGGCGGCACGAGTCGAGGCCGCCCGAGTAGAGACTGCACGGGTCGAAGCGGCGCGCGTTGAAGTCGCGCGTAACGAGGCTGCTCGGAGCGAAGCAGCACGAATCGAAGCAGCGCGAATCGAAGCTGCACGCGTCGAGGCTGCACGCATCGAAGCGGCGCGCACCGAGGCAGCACGGGTCGAGGCTGCACGCATCGAGAGCTCGGACGCGCACGCGAGGCAGCACGAGTCGAAGTCGCAGCGGCGTGCGAGGCCGCTCGAAGCGAAGCAGCACGAATCGAAGCCGCGCGCGTCGAAGCCGCACGCGTCGAGAGCCGCTACGAGTACCGAGAGCCGCACGAGATCGAAGCACGCTAGCGCAAATCGAAGCCGCACGCATCGAAGCCGCACGCATCGAAGCCGCACGAGTCGAAGCCGCACAAGTCGAGGCAGCCCGAATCGAGGCCGCGCGCCTCGAGGCTGCACGCAACGAGTCGGCGCAGCTCGAGGCCTCCGGCCGGCAAGAAGCCGCTCGGCAGCAAGCGGAGCCGCAGCGGCAACCGCCGCGGCGCAGGCCGAGCGCGCCCGAGGCGACCCGGCCCAGGACGCAGAGGCCAGACGCGAGGCCCGGCTTCGCGCGATCGGACGCCAGCTCGATGAGGAAGGCGCCCGGCGTGACGCCGCAGCGGCCGCTCGCCCGTCAGTCTCCTCGCTGCCACTGTCGTTGAGCACCGCCCGCCGCGGCAGGCTCTTCGGTCGCAGCGACCCGAATGCCGAACTGGTGCTCTATGCCGAGGCCTGGAGCCGCAAGATCCAGCTGAACCTGTCGCAGGACATGATCCGCGATGTGGCGAAGCAGCCGCACACCGATCCGATGGTGACGGTGGCGATTCGCAGCGACGGCACGGTCGAGTCGGTGACCTTCGTGCTGTCCAGCGGCGTGCCGGCCATCGACGAGGCGATACGCAACATCATCTACAGCCAGGTGCCGTACCAGGCGTTTTCGCCGGGCCTGGCGCGTCAGTTCGACGTGATCGAGATTCGCCGCACCTGGTACTTCGACAGCGCGATCCGGCTGTACTGAAGCGCGCGGGCCGGCAGCGCTCGGCGCGCGGCGCCAAACCTCAGCCCCACACCTCCGCGGCCGTCTCCACCACCAGCCTGAGCTTGTCGCGCTGCGCGGCCACGGCGATGTTGTTGCCGTGCACGGTGCTCGAAAAGCCGCACTGCGGGCTCAACGCGAGTTGCTCCAGCGGCGCGTACTGCGCTGCTTCGTCGATGCGCCGCTTCAGGTCGTCCTTGTTCTCCAGCTCGCCGAGCTTGGTGGTGACCAGCCCCAGCACCACGGTCTTGCCCTTGGGCAGGTGGCGCAGCGGCTTGAAATCACCCGAGCGCGCGTCGTCGTACTCGAGGAAGTAGGCGTCGACATCCATCTCGCTGAGCAGCGCCTGCGCCACCGGCTCGTAGCTGCCCTGCGCCGCCCAGGTGCTCTTGAAGTTGCCGCGGCACAGGTGCACCGCCAGCACCATGTCGGCCGGCTTGTTCGCCACCACGCGGTTGATGAAGGCGGCGTAGCGGTGCGGCAGCTCGTCGGGGTCGTCGCCGCGGCTGCGTGCCGCCTCGCGCATCTTGTCGTCGCACAGGTAGGCCAGGTTGGTGTCGTCCATCTGCACGTAGCGGCAGCCGGCGGCATGCAGCGAATGCAGTTCCTCGCCGTAGGCGCGCGCCACGTCCTCGTAGAACGCCGGGTCGAGCTCGGGGTAGTGCTCGCGGCTGATGCCGGCGCGCCCGCCACGGAAGTGCAACATCGTCGGCGACGGGATCGACACCTTGCCGGTGCTGCCTGCCGCCAGCCGGCTGTTCAGGAACTCGAAGTCGGCACGCTGGATGTCCTTGACGTGGCGCACCTTGTCGACCACGCGCATCACCGGCGGCGCCAGCTCCTCGCTGCCGTCGGGCTTCTTCACCAGCACCGGGATGTCGGTCTTCACGCCGCCGAGCTGCTGCAGGAAATCGATGTGGAAGTAGGTGCGCCGGAACTCACCGTCGGTGATGCTGTGCAAGCCCACGTCCTGCTGAAACCTGACGATCTCGGCGATGGCGCGGTCTTCGACCTCGCGCAGCTGTGCGGCCGTGATCTCGCCCTTGGCAAGCTGCTCGCGCGCGTCGAGCAGGAACTTGGGGCGCAGGAAACTGCCGACATGGTCGGCGCGGAACGGGGGCTTGGTGGGCATGGCTGGCTCCAGCTGGAAATTGATCAACGTTGATTCTGATTCATCCGTTGAATACAGCAAGCCCAAAAGAACAGGGAAAACGCTTGCAACGGCGCCCACATGACGACAAAATCGCGCCTTCCTGTATACAGCGCGTATCCACCGCCTTCGGCCATGAGCAGTTTTCCCCTGAACGCGTGGTACGCCGCCGCCTACGATGTCGAGGTCAAGGCGGCACTGCTCAGCCGCACCGTGTGCGCCCAGAAGATCGTCTTCTTCCGCCGCAGCGACGGCAGCGTCGCGGCGCTGGAAGACGCCTGCTGGCACCGGCTGCTGCCGCTGTCGAAGGGCCGGCTGCACGACGACCAGATCACCTGCGGCTACCACGGGCTGGTCTTCGACGGCGACGGCCGCTGCACGCACATGCCGTCGCAGGAAACCTTGAATCCGAGTGCCTGCGTGCGCGCCTATCCGGTGCTCGAGAAACACCGCTTCGTCTGGATCTGGCCCGGCGACCCGGCGCTGGCCGACCCGGCCAAGGTGCCCGACCTGCACTGGAACGACGACCCGGCCTGGGCCGGCGACGGCAAGCTGATCACGGTCAAGTGCGACTACCGGCTGGTGCTCGACAACCTGATGGACCTGACCCACGAGACCTACGTGCACGGCTCCAGCATCGGCCAGCTGGCGCTGGCCGAAGCGCCGTTCGTCGCCACCCACGGCAACCGCACCGCCACGGTCACGCGCTGGATGGAGGACATCGACGCGCCGCCGTTCTGGGCCGGGCAGCTGAAGCACGCCACCGGCTACGAGGGCAAGGTCGACCGCTGGCAGATCATCCGCTTCGAAGCCCCGTGCACGATCGCCATCGATGTCGGCGTGGCGCCCACCGGCAGCGGCGCGGTGCCGAAGGAGGGCCAGCCCGGCGACCGTTCTCGCGGCGTCAATGGCTACGTGCTGAACACCATCACGCCCGAGACCGAGAAGACCTGCCACTACTTCTGGGCCTTCGCGCGCAACTACGCGCTGGGCGAGCAGCGATTGACACACGAGCTGCGCGAAGGCGTGGCGTCGATCTTCCGCGAGGACGAACTGATCCTCGAAGCGCAGCAGCAGGCCATCGACGAGCGCCCGGGCTACACCTTCTACAACCTGAACATCGATGCCGGCTCGATGTGGGCGCGGCGCCTGATCGACAACATGGTGCGCGCCGAAACGCCGGCGCAGCGCAGCATCATTCCGATGCGTGCGGCATGAGCGGGAACCTCGAAGTCGCCGACAGCGCGGAAGTCGGTGGCGCCGCGTTGTCGCAGACGGTGCGCACGCAGTTGCGGCTGCGCGAGCTGATCCTCGACGGCGAGCTGAAAGCCGGTGCGCGCATCGCCGAGCTGAGCCTGGTCGAAAAGCTCGGCGCGTCGCGCACGCCGGTGCGCCTGGCGCTGGTGCGGCTGCAGGAAGAAGGCCTGCTCGACGCGCTGCCGAACGGCGGCTTCGCGGTGAAGGATTTCTCCGAAGCCGACATCCACGATGCCATCGAGGTGCGCGGCACGCTCGAAGGCCTGGCCGCGCGGCTGGCGGCCGAGCGCGGGGTCGGCAGCGTGCTGATGACCGAAGCGCACGACTGCGTCGAGCGCATCGACGCGCTGCTGGCCGCAGCCCGCCTGAGCGAAGACAGCTTCGGCAGCTACGTGCATGCTCAACGGCCGCTTCCACGATCTGCTGGCGGAGATGGCGGGCAGCGAGACGGTGCAACGCACGCTCGAACGCGCCAAGGCGGCGCCGTTCGCATCGCCGAACAGCTTCGTGCTGGCGCGCGCCACCGGCGCACGTGCGCGCGACATGCTGGTGGTGGCGCAGGCGCAGCACCGGGGGGTGCTCGATGCGATCGGCAAGCGCGAAGGCGCGCGCGCCGAAAGCCTGATGCACGAACACGCGCGCATCGCCCACGACAACCTGCGCGACGCGCTGCTCGACCACAGCACCTGGGCGCAGCTGCCCGGCGCGCGGCTGATCCGTCGCCGCGGCAACAGCCGCTGAACGACGATGCGCAACAACCGAAGCTGGCACAGCGCCACCGTGCGTGCGCAGCGCGACCTGAGCGGCAGCGTGCGCGAGTTCGAGATCCGCCCCGACGGCGGCGTGCGGCCGTGGAGCGTGGGCAGCCACCTGACGGTGCGCGTGCGAGATCGAGGGCCGCGAGGAAACGCGCTCGTACTCGCTGGTCGGCGTGCCGAACGTCAGCGGCGGTGCCGGCGCAGACGAGGTCTATCGCATCGCGGTGCGCCGCGCCGAACCCGGCCGCGGTGGCTCGCGTCACCTGTGGAGCGCTGCAGACCGGCAACGAGCTGCTGATCGGCGAGCCGAACAACCACTTCGAGCTCGGCCTGCAGGCCAGCGAGACGCTGCTGGTGGCCGCCGGCATCGGCATCACCCCGATCCTGGGCATGGCGCTGCAACTGGCGCGCAAGGGCGCGCCGCTGCGCATGCTGTATGCGGCGCGCGCTGCCGGCGATCTGATCTACCTGGACGCGCTGCGCGACGCGCTGGGCGAGCGGCTGCGCACCTTCTGCAGCGCCGACGGCGAGCGCATCGACCTCGACGCCGAGATCGCCTCGCTGCCGCCGCGCGGCCAGCTGGCGCTGTGCGGCCCGCTGCGCCTGATGGAAGCCGCGCGCGAGGCCTGGGCGCGCAGCGCACGGCCGCAGGCCGATCTGCGCTTCGAGACCTTCGGCAACAGCGGCCACCGCGACGCCGAGGCCTTCTGGGTCGAGCTGCCGCGGCACTCACTGCGCTTCGAGGTGCCCGCACACCGCAGCTTGCTCGATGTGCTCGAGGAGCATGGCGTGGCCACGCTGTCCGATTGCCGGCGCGGTGAATGTGGCCTGTGCGCGATGGACATCGTCTCGCTGCACGGCGAGGTCGACCACCGCGACGTGTTCTTCAGCGCGCAGCAGAAGCAGGCCAACGACCGCCTGTGCGCCTGCGTGTCGCGCATCGGTGGCGGCAGCGTGGTGCTGGATTCGGCCTTCCGGCCCGATGCACTACCGTAGCGGCGTGTTCATCGATATCGAGGAGAACGTGATGCCGGTCGAATTCATCAACCCGTCCGAACTGAGCCAGGGCACCTATGCGCACGTTGCCGCGGTCAGCGGCGCGCGCATGCTGTATGTGTCGGGCCAGGTGGCGATGGACGCCGCCGGCAACGTGGTCGGCAGCACTTTCGCCGAACAGTGCGAGCGGGTGTTCCAGAACCTCGGCCTGGCGCTGGCCGCCGGCGGCGCGCAGTTCCACCACATCGTGAAGATGAACGTCTATGTCCGCGACCTGACCAGCACGCGCGTGAAGACCTTGCGCTCGATCCGGCAGAAGCATTTCGGCGGCCACCAGCCGGCGAGCACGCTGATCGGCACCCCTGCGCTGGTGCACGAGGACCTGATGCTCGAG
Source organism: uncultured beta proteobacterium (assembly GCA_963756415.1). Lineage (GTDB taxonomy): Bacteria > Pseudomonadota > Gammaproteobacteria > Burkholderiales > Burkholderiaceae_C > Rubrivivax. The sequence continues at coordinate 756,562 of CAVWNT010000009.1, read as the reverse complement.
ATCGAGGTCATCGCCGCCATCGACTGAGACCGGCGCGCGGCCGCGCCGGATCAGCGCGGCTGCCGCGCCCGGTCGATGAACGCGCGTGCCTGCAGCTCGGCGTCGAGCGCTCGCTCGAGCGGCGAGCGGCACAGGCCGGCGTGTTGGTAGTGCATGTTCTCGTACAGCTGCGCCGCAGCCGGGTGCGCGTCGAGCACCGCCGACAGGCCATCGGCCGAACCCAGCGATTCGATTTCCTCGCCCAGACGGCGAACCACCGATCGGTATTGCTCGGCGCCGACCGGCGCCGAGCTCGATTCGATGCGTTCGAGCAGTTGGGCGAGCAGGTGGACCAGCGCCAGGCTGGCGCGTTGGGAGGGATTGACGACTTTCATGCCTTTGACGTGGGGTCGCCGGCCTGCCTTGCAAGAGCCGCGTGCGAGTTCAGGCCGCAGCGCCGGCTGCCCGCTCCAGGCGCCACTGCACCAGCTTTCGCATGTTGCCCATCGAAATCACGTGGGCCTGCATCAGCCCCATCAGGCCGTTGCGGAACATCGTCAGCACGTCGGCGTCGGCAAGCGCGGCGAACTTGGCCTCGTCCAGGCTCAGGAACCCTTCGACCTGCAGCTTCTGGCCATCGGGCAGGTCGGCGTCGAACCGCATCTCGCGCAGCAGTTGCTTGTCGACCAGCCAGCGGCAGATCTCGGCGGTGCGCTGAGCCTCGAAGTCGAGCTTGTCGAGCTGGCTCTGCATCGCCTGCAGGTGCGTGCCCAGCGAGCCGTCGTCGTTGAACAGCGCCGTGCCCTCGCTGCGCGAGAAGCCCGGCCACGACATGTCGACGCACAGCGCCTTTTGCTCCTGGCCCTGCACGCGTGCGATGCTGAACGGGTAGGACACCAGCGCGGTGGGCATGTAGTTGGCCCGCCAGCGCACGCCGTCGAAGAACAGGTTCTCCTGCGCGGCCAGGCCGAACACGGCGATCGGCGCCACCGAGGCAGCCGCATCGTTGCCGGTGCGCACGAACAGGATCGGGTAGTCACGGCACAGGTCACCGAATTCGACCGCCAGCACCGGCATCGAGTTCATGGCAGCGGCCACCGACCAGTCGGTGGGCTGCGGCTTGATGCGCAGGTCGCGGTGCGCGGTGCGGTCCAGCGGCACCGGCTGCTTGTGCAGGGCAGGGATGATCATGTCGTGCTCTCTTCGAATTCTTCGATCGGGCTGACCAGCAGTTTGTCGATGCGCTTGCCGTCCAGCGCCATGACCATGAAGCGCCAGCCGTCCCATTCGACGGTGTCGTCGGGCTCGGCGAGCCGACCCAGCAGCAGCAGCACCATGCCCGACAGGGTGTTGTAGCGGCCGCGGTCTTCTTCGGGCACCTCCTTCAGGCCGAGCCGGTCTTTCATCTCGGGCACCGGGATCAGGCCATCCATCAGCCAGCTGCCATCGGGCCGCTGCACCGCCCAGGCGTCTTCGCCGGCGGGTGTGTTGATCTCGCCGATGATGGCTTCGAGCACGTCACGCTCGCCGATCACGCCCTGCACCGCGCCGTATTCGTCGACCACGAACACCATGTCGGCGCTGGACTGGCGAAAATGCGCCAGCAGCTCCATGCCCGACACCGTTTCGGGCACGAACAGCGGCGGCAGCAAGTGATCGGCCAGGTTCGGCGTCGCACCTTGCGCGAGTGGCGGCAGCAGCGTGTGGGTGGCGAGCACGCCGATGACGTCGTCGAGCCCGCCGCGGCACACCGGGTAGCGCGAGTGGCCGCTGTCGAGCATGCGCTTCAGCGTGTCTTGGATGGGCGCCATCGCATCCAGCCAGATCACATCGGCGCGCGGAATCATCATCGAGCCGATGTTGCGCTCGTCGAGCCTGAACACGTTGCGCACCATCTGGTGTTCCTGCGCTTCGATGATGCCGGCGTCGAGCCCCTCTTCGATGCTGGCGGCAATCTCCTCCTCGGTCACGCTGCGCTGCGGCCCCCCGCGGATGCCGAGCAGGCGCAGCACGCCGTTGGTGCAGGCGCCCAGCAGCACCACGAACGGCCGCGCCAGGCTGGACAGCATGTTCATCGGCCGCGCCACCAGCCGCGCCACCGCCTCGGGATAGATCTGGCCCAGCCGCTTGGGCACCAGCTCGCCGAAGATGATGGTCAGGAAGGTGATGCTGGCGACCACGCCGATGGTGGCGCTGACCTCGGCCACGCGATCGGTCAGGTGCAAGGTGCGCTGCAGCAAGCCCGCCAGCGGCGCCGAGAAGGCCGCCTCACCGATGATGCCGTTGAGCACGCCGATCGAGGTGATGCCGATCTGCACGGTCGACAGCCACTTGGTCGGGTTCTCGTGCAGCGCCATCGCCGCCTGCGCCCCCGGCTGGCCGTCTTCGACCATCACCTGCAAGCGCGCGCGGCGGCTGGCGGTGAGTGCCATCTCGGACATGGCAAAGGCGCCGTTCAGCACGATCAGGAAAGCCAGCAGCGCGAAATCCATGCAAGGCCGGCAATCAAGCGGCAGGGCTCAAGGGGAATTGTTAGCGTAGCAGAATCAAGCGATGGATTACCTCATCGGCGACCTGCAGGGCTGTCGCGGTGCCTTCGACCGGCTGCTGCAGCAGATCGACTTCTCTCCCTCTCGCGACCATCTTGTGGCGCTGGGCGATCTGGTCAATCGCGGCCCGCAATCGTTGGCGACGCTGCAGCGTCTGCGCGAGCTGGGCAATGCCGCCACCTGCCTGCTCGGCAATCACGACCTTCATCTGCTGGCGGTGGCCTACGGCGCGCGCAAGGAAAAGAAGGGCGACACGCTGAGCGACATCCTCGGCTCGAAACAATGCGACGGCTGGATCGAATGGTTGCGCCAGTCGCGCATGGCGCACCAGCTGCACGGCTGGCTGCTGGTGCACGCCGGCGTGGTGCCGCAGTGGGACGCAGCGACCACGCTGGCGCTGGCCGGCGAGATCGAAACGGTGCTGCGCGGCCCCGATCTGGGCGAGTTCCTGGAGCAGATGTACGGCAACGAGCCGGCGCTATGGAACGACGCGTTGCAGGGCCACGTGCGCTGGCGTTTCATCATCAACGTGCTCACCCGTATCCGCTTCTGCACGCCCGAGGGTGTGCTCGACTACAAGGCCAAGGAAGGCCGCGACGGCGCGCCGCCCGGCCATGTGCCGTGGTTCGACGTGCCGCTGCGCCGCAGTGCCGGCACCCCGATCGCCTTCGGGCACTGGTCGACCCTGGGGCTGATCAACCGCCCTGACCTGCTGTCGCTGGACACCGGTTGTGTGTGGGGCGGCGCATTGAGTGCCGCTCGCATCGACGGCGGGCGCCGTGAGGTCGTTCAAGTGCGCTGTGACGAGGTTGTGAAGCCTGGATGAACCAGCGCGCGGCTCGTGCCGCATAGAATTTGATGCACTGGGAAGCGTGGCAGAGTGGTCGATTGCACCGGTCTTGAAAACCGGCGACCCGCAAGGGTCCGTGAGTTCGAATCTCACCGCTTCCGCCAGCGCGATCCCGGTCACAGCCTGGTTTCGACACCCGATCTGCGTTGCTTCGATCGCTCGCGGCCCTCGTAGGGCGATGGCTACGCCAAAAAATAAACCCCGCCAGGGCGGGGTCTGCACCAGTCGGCGAACCTGCCAGGCGCTACTGCTTGCGCCGACGAGCCATGAAGCCCAAGGTACCGATTCCCGCGATCATCAGCGCGTAGGTCGCTGGTTCGGGGACTGCGTTCACCGTGCCGACATACTGCAACTGGCCACGGATCGCACCAGCGGGGTAGAGCGCGTTGTGAACGTTCACGTAGAAGCCGCTCGCCGTGCCAGGGTTGATCAGGGCAGCATCCGCATCGAACAGGTTCGACCCCGCAAGTTGGGCGCTGAAGTCAATCTTCACCGGGCCGGCAACTCCCGCAGGGGCCTGATGAATGTGAGCGCCCGTGAGCGGGAAGTCAATCGCGAGGGCCAGGATCGACCAGCTGACCGTATTGGCCACATTGTCGATACTGACTGTCGCAGCGCCGAAACCGTTCGGGTCGCCCGGACCGGGTGACTCATTGGCGCCCAACAGAGCAGCGTAGTAGGTATCGATCGACGCGTTCGCCGATGCGGCTGACAGGGCGGCCACGGCTGCAACAGCCAGAAGGGATTTGCGCATGATGTTCCTCGTCCGATTTGTCCTAGTCAGCAAATGTCGGTCTCATCTGCCGAGGTTGTAATCCCTCAAACGCGGGGGCAGCGTGTCATCACCCGAATAGCCTGTCCGACCCGACTGAAGTGGCGGTACTCGGCTTGATCTGGCCTCAGGCCGTCTTGTCGGCGCGGGCGCGGAGGGCGGACACCGAGGGAAATCGCCGGACGAAAACAGAAGGCGCCAAGTCGTTGATCGACTTGGCGCCTTCGGTCCTTGGTGGACACGTAAAACAGTAACTTGGTGGAGCCGGCGGGAATCGAACCCGCGTCCGCAAGCCTTCACCGGGCAGTTCTACATGCGTAGCTGGCTGATTTGTTTCTCACGCCCCGGGTCGCGCAGCAGCACGCTACCCGGTTCGCCAGTCACTTGATCTCGTTTCATGCCGAGTGACCCGGCGCGAAACACAGCCCATGTAAATGACCTCGCAGCCTTCTACCTTTCGATATCAGACCCAGCCCATCGGCCAACTGTTGCGAGGCTCACCGGTTTTAAGCGGCGAGTGCGTACGTTTGATCGTTCGCAGTTACTTTGTTTCCAGTGGATTTACGAGCGAACTGGTGCTCGGCATGCCCTGCGTCGAATCCGAACCCACGTCGAAGCCAAGTCGGCCCCAGACCCCGTAGTTTAGGCCATGCCCAGCCAGATCAAGAGTTGCTGCGGGCTCTCGATCACCGCATCGGCCTGCCAAGCCGTGATGGCCGCATCTTCGCCGAGATAGCCCCACGCGGCCACCACGGCGGCCATGCCCGCTGCCCGGGCCGCCTGCACGTCGCGCAAATCGTCGCCGACATAGACGCATTGCCCTGGGTGCACGCCCAGCTGCCCCGCCGCCGCGAGCAACGGCGCCGGGTGTGGCTTGGCATGAGGCGTGGTGTCACCGCTGACCAGCACGCCGGATGTGCGCAGCTCCGACAGGCCTGCGGTCAGCGGCACCGAAAAGCGCGATGCCTTGTTGGTGACGATGCCCCAAGGCATGTTTGACAGCGCCAGCGTCGACAGCACGGCCGGCATGCCCTCGAAGACCACGGTCTGGCGCAGCAAGCGCTTCTCGTAGAGCAGCAGGAATTCGTCTCGCAACGCGGCGAAGCGCGCATCAGCGGGGTCGATTCCGAATGCGGCCCCCACCATGCCGCGCGCCCCGCTGCCGACCAGCGGTCGCAGCCGCTCGTAAGGCAGGTGCTCGAGGCCGCGCGCGGTGCGCAGTTCGTTCACCGCGCCGGCGAGATCGGGCGCGCTGTCGACCAGCGTCCCGTCCAGATCGAACAGCACCGCAACGATTTCACGACTCGCTGCAGACCTCATGCCGGCGCCTTGCGGCAGGCGAACAGGTAGTTCACGCTGGTGTCGCCCGACAGGCTGTAGCGGCGCGTCAGCGGGTTGTATTCCATCCCGCGGCTGCCGCTGACGCTCAGGCCGGCCTGCCGGCACCAGCGGGCCAGTTCGCTCGGCCGGATGAAGCGTGCGTACTCGTGGGTACCCTTCGGCAGCAACTGCAGCACATATTCAGCGCCGACGATCGCGAACAGGAAACTCTTCGCGTTGCGGTTCAGCGTGGAAAAGAAGGCCCACCCGCCGGGCCGCAGCAATTGCGCACAGGCTCGGACGCTCGACGCCGGATCGGGCACGTGCTCGAGCATTTCCATGCAGGTGACGACGTCGAACGCCCCGGGCTGTTCGAGGGCCAGCGTCTCAGCAGCGATCTCCCGGTATTCGAGGTTGGCCACACCGGATTCCAGCGCGTGCAACCGGGCCACGCCCAGCGGCTTGGCCGCCAGGTCGATGCCAGTGACCGTGGCGCCGCGCAGCGCCATCGATTCGGCCAGGATGCCGCCACCGCAGCCCACATCAAGCACCGTCTTGCCGCGCAGGTGCGCGAGCTGATCGATCCAATCCAGCCGCAACGGGTTGATCTGGTGAAGCGGGCGGAAATCGCTGTTCGGATCCCACCAGCGGTGGGCCAGCTCGCTGAACTTGGCCAGTTCCAGGGCATCGACGTTGCTCATCGTGCGAAATGTAGTGTCGGAAAAAGGAAAACCCCGCCGCAGCGGGGTTCGATCGAACCGTGCTCTCGAAGAGAGCGACAGTGTTCAGGTCAAGGTGCCGGGCGCGTGCCCACGACCTCGATCTCCACGCGGCGGTTCTTGGCGCGGCCTTCGGCCGTGCTGTTCGACGCGATCGGATCACGCTCGCCCTTGCCTTCGGTGTAGATGCGGTTCGCAGCAATGCCCTGGGAAACCAGGAACGCCTTGACAGCGGCGGCGCGGCGGTTCGACAGGCCCACGTTGTATTCGGCGGTGCCGACGCTGTCGGTGTAGCCGACCGCGATGATCACCTCGAGCGAGATGCCCTTGGTCTTGTCGACCAGATCCTTCAGCTTGGCCTGACCTTCGGGCTTGATGACCGACTTGTCGAAGTCGAAGAAGGTGTCGGCAGCGTAGGCCACCTTTTGCGCGGCGGGCTTGGCGGGGACGGCAGCAACCACCGGCGGCGGGGTCGGAGCGGCCGCAGGTGCCGGCGGCGGTGCGGCGGCAGCCACCGGGGCGGGCGGCGGGGGCGGCGGCTTGGCAGCGCCATCGCAGCCCGGGAAGGCGGTGGCCGGCGTCCAGTGACGAATCGCGCCAGCATTCGGTGCTGTCGCCATTCTTCCAAGGCGTGCTGCCGGTGGCGTCACGCCACTGGCTCGTGCCGTTGGCGTATTTCAGTTGCTCGGCGGTAGGCGCCGTCTGAGCGAATACAGCCAGTGGGGTGGCGAGAGCGATCGACGCGAAGAGCATCGCCGCCTTGTTCAGTTTCTTCATGGTTGTCCTCTCAAGGGTTGCCGCAGTTGCCGGCGATTTGTCCGGAATTCATCCTGATCACCTGTCGGAAAACCCATTGAAACAGGGCCCCCGCCATTGCCGGCAGATTGTGCCATAGGGCACTCTCGAGGCCTCATTTTGGCGACGCTGGCCGGGCTTGCCGGGCCCGGTGTTGCGTGGGTGCTACATCGCGGCACACTTAGAATCCGCTCTCCCGCGCTATTTGGCGCGCGACCGCCTCCGTCGAGCCGGTTGACCTGTTCCGGCATCGAATGACTTCCTTCGCCAAAGAAACCCTGCCGATCAGCCTCGAAGAGGAAATGCGGCGGTCGTATCTCGACTACGCGATGAGCGTGATCGTCGGCCGCGCGCTGCCCGATGCGCGCGACGGCCTGAAGCCGGTGCATCGACGGGTGTTGTTCGCGATGCACGAGCTGAACAACGACTGGAACCGCCCGTACAAGAAAAGCGCGCGCATCGTCGGCGATGTCATCGGCAAGTACCACCCGCACGGCGATCAATCGGTTTACGACACCATCGTGCGCATGGCGCAGGATTTCAGCATGCGCCACATGCTGGTCGACGGGCAGGGCAACTTCGGCTCGGTCGACGGCGACAACGCCGCGGCGATGCGCTACACCGAGATCCGCCTGGCGAAGATCGCGCACGAGATGCTGGCCGACATCGACAAGGAAACCGTCGATTTCGGGCCCAACTACGACGGCTCCGAGAAGGAACCGCTGGTGCTGCCGGCGCGGCTTGCCGAACCTGCTGGTCAACGGCTCGGGTGGCATCGCGGTGGGCATGGCGACGAACATCCCGCCGCACAACCTGAACGAGGTCATCGACGGCTGCCTGCACCTGCTGAAGAACCCGGATGCCTCGATCGACGAGCTGATGCAGATCATCCCGGCGCCCGACTTTCCCACCGCCGGCATCATCTACGGCGTCAACGGTGTGCGCGAGGGTTACCGCACCGGCCGCGGCAAGGTGGTGATGCGCGCGAAGTGCCACTTCGAGGACATCGACAAGGGCCAGCGCCAGTCGATCATCGTCGACGAGCTGCCCTACCAGGTGAACAAGAAGACGCTGCTCGAGCGCATCGCCGAGCTGGTCCACGAGAAGAAGCTCGAGGGCATCAGCCATATCCAGGACGAGTCCGACAAGTCGGGCATGCGCGTGGTCATCGAGTTGAAGCGCGGTGAAGTGCCCGAAGTGGTGCTGAACAACCTGTACAAGCAGACGCAGCTGCAGGACACCTTCGGCATCAACATGGTCGCGCTGATCGACGGCCAGCCGAAGCTTTGCAACCTGCAGCAGCTGCTGGCCATCTTCCTCGAGCACCGCCGCGAGGTGGTGACCCGGCGCACCGTGTTCGAGCTGCGCAAGGCGCGCGAGCGCGGTCACGTGCTCGAAGGCCTGGCGGTGGCGCTGGCCAACATCGACGAGTTCATCGAGACCATCAAGACCAGCCCGACGCCGCCGGTGGCGAAGGCGGCATTGATGGCCAAGAGCTGGGACTCGTCGATGGTGCGCGAGATGCTCGCGCGTGCCGAGGGCGAAACGGCAGGTGGCCGCGCGGCTTACCGCCCGGAAGGGCTGGAGCTGCATTTCGGCCTGCAGCCCGACGGCTTGTATCGGCTGTCGGATGCGCAGGCGGGCGAAATTCTGCAGATGCGCCTGCAACGGCTCACCGGCCTGGAGCAGGACAAGATCATCGCCGAGTACAAGGAGGTGATGGCGGTCATCGCCGACCTGCTGGACATCCTGGCCAAGCCGCAGCGCGTGACGACCATCATCACCGACGAGCTGACCGCGCTGCGGCAGGAGTTCGGGCAGACCAAGGTCGGCGCGCGCCGCAGCGTGGTCGAGCACAACGTGCAGGAGCTCGGCACCGAGGACCTGATCACGCCCGCGGACATGGTCGTCACGCTCAGCCACACCGGCTATTTCAAGAGCCAGCCGCTGGCCGAGTACCGCGCGCAGCGGCGCGGCGGGCGCGGCAAGCAGGCCACGCAGACCAAGGAAGACGACTGGGTCGACCAGTTGTTCATCGCCAACACGCACGACTGGATCCTGTGTTTCAGCGACCGCGGCCGGGTCTATTGGCTGAAGGTGTGGGAAGTGCCGCAGGGCGGACGCAACTCGCGGGGCAAGCCGATCGTCAACATGTTCCCGCTGCAGACCGGCGAAAAGATCACCGTGGTGCTGCCGCTGACCGGCGAGGCGCGCAGTTTTCCGGCCGACCAGTTCATCTTCATGGGCACCGCGATGGGGGTGGTGAAGAAGACGCCGCTGGACGACTTCGCCAACCCGCGCAAGGCCGGCATCATCGCCGTCATCCTCGACGACGGTGACCACCTGATCGGTGCCGCGCTGACCGACGGTCATCATGACGTGATGCTGTTCAGCGACGGCGGCAAGGCGGTGCGCTTCGACGAGGGCGATGTCACGCCGCACGGCCGTGCGTCGCGCGGCGTCAAGGGCATGGCGCTCGAGATCGGCCAGACCGTGATCGCCATGGTGGTGGCCGAGGACGAAACCCAAAGCGTGCTCACCGCCACCGAAAACGGCTACGGCAAGCGCACCAGCATCACCGAATACACGCGCCATGGTCGCGGCACCAAGGGCATGATCGCCATCCAGCAGACCGAGCGCAACGGCAGCGTCGTCGCCGCCACGCTGGTGCGCGCCGATGACGAGATCATGCTCATCACCGACAAGGGCGTGCTCGTGCGCACCCGGGTCTCCGAAATCCGCGAACTCGGCCGCGCCACCCAGGGCGTGACGCTGATCGGCCTGGACGACGGGGCCAAGCTGTCGGGCCTGCAGCGCATCGTCGAGAACGATGCCAACGGCCATGGCTCCAACCCGCTCGACGCCGACACTCTCGCCGGCCCTGAAACTGATGCCGGCACCGCCGGCGAGGAGAACGATTGATGTCCCGAACGATCCTGTGCGCGCTGCTGCTGGCGGCGACTTCGCTGGCCCACGCCCAGTCCACACCGGCTGCGCCTTCGTCGGCGGCTGCGCCGCTGCCGTCGTCGCCGGCCAAGAAGGAACTGGTCAGCAAGCTGCTGACGCTGCAACAGCCGGGCCTCGAACAGGCGGCACGCAGCCTGGTCGAGCGGCCGGCGGCGCAGATGCTGCAAGAGGCCGGGCGCTACATGCAAACCCAGGTGCCCGCCGAGCGGCGCGAGGCACTGGGCAAGGCCATCGATGCCGACGTCAAGCGCTACGTCGACGAGTCGGTGCCGCTGGTTCGCGACCGGGCCATCAAGCTGGCGCCTTCGACGCTGGGTGCGGGGCTGGAGCAGAAATTCACCGAGGACGAGCTCAAGCAACTGGTGGCCTGGTACGAATCCCCGGTGAACAAGAAGTTCACGCAGGTGAGTCCCGAGCTTCAGAACAACTTCCTGCAGCAGTTGGTGACCGAATCGCGGCCCCTCATCGAGCCGAAGCTGCAGGCGCTGCAGCAGCAGGTGCGCACCGCGCTGGCTCCGACGGCACCCGCCGCCGCGCCTGCGCCGGCCCCCGCGGCGCCCGGCGCCTCCGCGCCGAGGGCGCCTGCCCGCGCTGCCAGCCGTTGAGCGCCGCAACGCCCGGCCCGAGCAAGCCGGATCGCGCCTGCGCTGCGTCGGTGCATCCCTCGGGCACCGCCGTGATCTGCCGGCACGGTGGCCGACGTGTCTGACGCGCAGGGCTCGCTCCCGCAGCTGCCCGAGCTGCGTGCCGGCATCGACGAGGTCGACCGCCAGCTGTTGGCGCTGCTGAACCGGCGCGCCGGGCTGGCGCTGCAGGTCGGCGAGCTGAAGAAGCGCGAAGGCTCGGTGGTGTTTCGCCCCGAGCGCGAGGCGCAGGTCATCGAAGGGCTGAAGCAGGACAACGCCGGCCCGCTGCAAACCGCCAGCGTGGCGCCGATCTGGCGCGAAATCATGTCGGCCTGCCGTGCGCTCGAGCGCGTCGGTCGGGTGGCCTACCTGGGGCCTGCAGGCACCTTCAGCGAGCAGGCGGCGCTGGGCTTCTTCGGCTCGTCCGTCGAACGCGTGCCGTGCATCAGCATCGACGAGGTGTTCCGCAGCACCAGTGCCGGCGCCGCCGACTACGGCGTGGTGCCGGTCGAAAATTCGACCGAAGGCGTGGTCGCGCGATCGCTCGATCTGTTCCTGCACACGCCGTTGACCATCATCGGCGAGACCAGCCTGATGGTGCGCCACAACCTGCTGCGCCGCGACAACGGGCTCGAGGGCGTCGCCGCGGTGCTGGCGCACCCGCAGGCGCTGGCGCAGTGCCACGGCTGGTTGAGTGCCCATCTGCCGCAGGCCGAACGACGCCCGGTGCTGAGCAATGCCGAAGGCGCGCGCCTGGCACGCGACGACGTCACCCTGGCTGCGATCGCCAGCGACCGCGCGGCCAGCGAATACGGCTTGCATGTGGTGGCACCGGCGATCCAGGACGATGCCCACAACCGCACCCGTTTCGCCATCGTCGCGCACCCCGAACACCATCCGGCGCCGGCGGCGAGCGGCCACGACTGCACCAGCCTGGTGGTGTCGGTGGTCAACCGGTCGGGCGCCGTGCACGACATGCTGGTGCCGCTGAAGAAACACGCCGTGTCGATGACTCGCTTCGAGTCGCGGCCGGCGCGATCGGGGCAGTGGGAGTACTACTTCTACATCGACATCGCCGGCCATCCCGACGACGCTGCCGTGGCGGCGGCCTTGCAGGAACTGCGCGCGGTGTGTGCGTTCTTCAAGGTGCTGGGCACCTACCCGATCGACAGCCACTGAGCGATGTTCAAGCAACTCGGCATCATCGGATGCGGGCTGATGGGTGGCTCGTTCGCGCTGGCCTGCAAGCGCGCTGCGCTGGTCAAGCGCGTGGTCGGCTACAGCAAGTCGCCTTCCACCACTGAACAAGCACTGCGGCTGGGGGTCATCGACGCGGTTGCCGATTCGGCCCTGCAGGCGGTCGCCGGCTCCGACGTGGTGCTGCTCGCGGTGCCGGTCGCAGCGACCGAAACCACCTTGAAGGCGATCCGCCACCTGGTCGAAGCCGACGTGCTGGTGATGGACGTGGGCAGCACCAAGCGCGACGTCGTCGATGCCGCGCGCCGTGCGCTGCGCGAGCGCATCACCAGCTTCGTGCCGGCGCACCCGGTCGCCGGCAAGGAAAGTGTCGGGCATCCAGCACGCCGATGCCACGCTGTACAACGGCCGCCAGGTGATCCTGACGCCGCTGTCCCAGACCGACGCCGTGCTGGTGCGAAGGGCCACCGACCTGTGGGCGGCGATTGGCGCGCAGGTGCTGAAGATGACGCCGGAGAATCACGACAGCGCCTTCGCCGCGGTCAGCCACCTGCCGCATCTGCTCGCCTTCGCCTATTTCGGCGGCGTGCTCAACCAGCCGGCCGGGCGCGACCTGCTGGCACTGGCCGGGCCGGGCTTCCGCGATTTCACCCGCATCGCGGCCAGCGATCCGACCATGTGGCGCGACATCCTGATGGCCAACCGCGAAGAGGTGCTGAAACAAGCGCAGCGCTTTCGCCAGGGGCTCGATTCGCTCGAACAGGTGATGCTCGCGGCGAATGCCGACGCGCTGCACGAGTTGCTGCGGCAGGCATCCGAGGGCCGCGCCCAATGGCAGATGAGCACCGTGCGCAACGGCCCGCGCTGACGCGCACACGCGCCCGCCCGGGTTGCTGTCTGCGCCGCTGAGCACCTGCACGCCCCTGCTGCACCGCGCCCGCCCTGCCCATGTTCGACATCCCCTTCATCGACATTCCCGCCGCTGCGCGCCGCATCGGGCAGCGTGCGGCTGCCGGGGTCGAAGAGCATCTCGAACCGGGTGCTGCTGCTGGCCGCGCTGGCGCAGGGCAGCACGCGGCTGCACGACCTGCTGGATTCGGACGACACGCGCGTCATGCTCGACGCGTTGCGCGCGCTCGGCTGTGGTGTCGCTGCCGAGGGCGACAACCGCTGGCGCATCGACGGCCTCGGCGCGCGGCTGAAGGTGCACGAGGCGAAGCTGTTCCTGGGCAACGCCGGCACCGCGATGCGCCCGCTGGCGGCGGTCCTGGCCGTGCTCGCCGCCACGCAGGGCGGGCACTTCACGCTCACCGGCGTGGCGCGCATGCACGAGCGTCCGATTGCCGATCTGGTGGATGCGTTGCGCATGCTCGGCTGCGATGTGCAATGCACCGGCGCGAGCGGCTATCCGCCGCTGCTGATTCGCGGCACCGCCGGTGCCGGCTTGCGCACGGCCCAGCCGATCACCGTGCGCGGTGATGTATCGAGCCAGTTCCTCAGCGCGCTGCTGCTCGCACTGCCCCTGGCCAGTGCCGAGCGCGACGTGGTCATCGAGGTGCAGGGCGATCTGATCTCCAAGCCCTATGTCGAGATCACGCTGCGCCTGCTGCAGCGCTTCGGCATCACGGTGCTGCGTGACGGCTGGAAGCGTTTCACCATTGCGCGCGGCAGCGTCTACACCTCACCGGGCGACCTGCATGTCGAGGGCGATGCCTCGTCGGCGTCGTACTTCATCGCGCTGGGCGCCATCGCGGCCAGCGCGCAGAATCCGCTGTGCATCGAGGGCGTCGACAGCGGCTCGATCCAGGGCGACATCGCCTTCGTGCAAGCGGCGCAGGCGATGGGCGCGACGGTGACCAGCGAGCCCGGGCGGCTGCGGGTATCGCGGGGCGCGTGGCCGCTGCGCGCGCTGCAGCTCGACTGCAACCACATCCCCGACGCGGCGATGACGCTGGCGGTGCTGGCCCTGTTTGCCGACGGCCCCACGCTGCTGCACAACATCGCCAGCTGGCGCGTCAAGGAAACCGACCGCATCGCCGCGATGGTCGCCGAGCTGCGCAAGGTCGGTGCCGAGGTGACGGCCGGCGACGACTTCATCCGCATCACGCCCCCGACACCAAGCGGCTGGCGCGCAGCCAGCGATCCACACCTACGACGACCACCGCATGGCGATGTGCCTGTCGCTGGCGGCGCTGAACCCGCTCGCCGGCGCCGACCCTGCGCGGGCCGTGCGCATCCTCGATCCGCGTTGTGTCGGCAAGACCTTTCCCGGCTACTTCGAGGCGCTGTTCGCCGTCGCCGAGGCGGCACCCGAGGATGTGCCGGTGATCACCATCGACGGGCCCAGCGCGTCGGGCAAGGGCACGCTGGCGGCGGCGGTGGCCGCGCGGCTGGGCTACCACCTGCTCGATTCGGGGGCGCTGTATCGCGCCACCGCGCTGGCCGCGCTGCACGACGGCGTGGCCACCGACGAGAGCGAAGCGCTGGCCGAGATCGCAGCCGGTCTCGATCTGCGCTTCGACGGCGAACTCATCGTGCTGCGCGGCGAGGTGGTCAACGATGCACTGCGGCACGAGCAGGTCGGCGCGCTGGCCTCGCGGGTGTCCGCGGTGCCGCAGGTGCGCGAGGCGCTGTTCGGGCTGCAGATCGCCTTTCGACGGCTGCCCGGGCTGGTCGCCGATGGCCGTGACATGGGCACCGTCGTCTTCCCGCGGGCGGCGTTGAAGGTGTTCCTCACCGCGAGCGCCGAACAGCGTGCGCAGCGGCGCCATAAGCAATTGATTTCAATGGGGATTCAAGCTAAACTCGCAGACCTTCTGGCTGACTTGCAAGCGCGCGATGAGCGGGATGCTTCTCGCAGCGTGGCGCCTTTGAAGCCGGCCGAAGATGCGTTGTCTCTCGACAACTCGGCACTCACCGTCGATCAATCGGTCGAAGTCGTGCTGGGTTGGTGGCAGCAACGCCGGCATTTCGACTGAGGGCAGCGTCCTCGGCCGAACCGCCAGGAAGCCCAAGAGCGAGCCCAAGAGCGCAGCGCCCTTCCCCGCAGTGGCCGTCCAGGCCCACAGGGGTGCTGCAGTGTTCACTGCAACCCATGTCGGCATCGGGCCGACGCCAGGAAACCTCAACATGCAAACCCAGACCGCCGCACCCGCCGGCATGGAATCTTTCGCCGCCCTGTTCGAAGAATCGCTGAAGAGCAGCGACATGCGCGTCGGCGAAGTCATCAGCGCCGAGGTCGTGCGCATCGAACACAGCCACGTCGTCGTCAACGCCGGGCTGAAGAGCGAAGTCGTACGTGCCCATCGAAGAATTCAAGAACGACCAGGGCGAGATCGAAGTCCAGGTCGGCGACTTCGTCTCGGTGGCCATCGACGCGGTCGAGAACGGCTACGGCGACACCATCCTGAGCCGCGACAAGGCCAAGCGCCTGGCCTCGTGGATGTCGCTGGAAAACTCGCTCGAATCGGGCGAATTCGTCGAAGGCACGGTCAACGGCAAGGTCAAGGGCGGCCTGACGGTGCTGGTCAACGGCATCCGCGCCTTCCTGCCCGGCAGCTTGCTCGACACGCGCCCGGTCAAGGACACCACGCCCTTCGAGGGCAAGACGATGGAGTTCAAGGTCATCAAGCTCGACCGCAAGCGCAACAACGTGGTGTTGTCGCGTCGCGCGGTGGTCGAGGCTTCGATGGGCGAAGAACGCGCCAAGCTGCTGGAGACGCTGCACGAAGGCGCGATCGTCAACGGCGTGGTCAAGAACATCACCGAATACGGCGCCTTCGTCGACCTGGGCGGCATCGACGGCCTGCTGCACATCACCGACATGGCCTGGCGCCGCGTGCGCCACCCGACCGAGGTGGTGCAGGTGGGCCAGGAACTGCAGGCCAAGGTGCTGAAGTTCGACGCCGAGAAGAACCGCGTCTCGCTGGGCATCAAGCAGCTGGGCGACGACCCGTGGCACGGCGTGTCGCGCCGCTACCCGAACGGCACGCGCCTGTTCGGCAAGATCACCAACATCGCCGACTACGGCGCGTTCGTCGAGATCGAGCCCGGCATCGAAGGCCTGGTGCACGTGTCCGAGATGGACTGGACCAACAAGAACGTCGCGCCGAACAAGATGGTCACACTCGGCGACGAGGTCGAGGTCATGGTGCTCGAGATCGACGAGGACAAGCGCCGCATCAGCCTGGGCATGAAGCAGTGCAAGGCCAACCCGTGGGAAGAGTTCGCCACCACGGTCAACCGCGGCGACAAGGTCAGCGGGCCGGTCAAGTCGATCACCGACTTCGGCGTCTTCGTCGGCCTGGCCGCCGGCATCGACGGCCTGGTGCACCTGTCCGACCTGAGCTGGCACGAGCCCGGCGAAACCGCGGTGCGCAACTTCAAGAAGGGCCAGGAAGTCGAAGCCATCGTGTTGGCGGTGGATGTCGAGCGCGAGCGCATCTCGCTGGGCATCAAGCAGCTCGACACCGACCCGTTCACCAGCTTCACCACCATCAACGACCGTGGCGCGCTGGTCAGCGGCAAGGTCAAGACGGTCGATGCGCGTGGCGCCGAGATCCAGCTCAACGAAGACGTCACCGGCTACCTGCGCGCCAGCGAGATCTCGCGCGACCGCGTCGAGGATGCACGCAACGTGCTGAAGGAAGGCGACGAGGTGTCGGCGATGATCATCAACGTCGATCGCAAGACACGCTCGATCCAGCTGTCGGTGAAGGCCAAGGACAACGTCGACCAGCAAGAAGCGATGCAGCGCCTGAGCCAGAGCAACGAGCGCGAGACCGCAGGCACCACCAGCCTCGGGGCGCTGCTGCGCGCCAAGCTCGATACGCAGAAGGACGAATAAGTCCCGCGCCGCAGCCGGCTGCCGCCGCGGCGGGAGCCGGCTGTGTGCCACTTCGTGCTTTCACTGTCGAGCGAGCCCGCCATGACCCGATCCGATCTTGTCGCGCGCCTGGCAGAGCGCTTCGCACAACTGACCCAGCGCGACACCGAATTCGCCGTCAAGACGATGCTCGACGCGATGTCCGATGCCCTGGCACGCGGGCACCGCATCGAGATCCGCGGCTTCGGCAGCTTTTCGATCAACCGCCGCCCGCCGCGCGTCGGGCGCAACCCGCGCAGCGGCCAGCAGGTGACGATTCCCGAGAAGCTGGTGCCGCATTTCAAGCCCGGCAAGGCATTGCGCGAATCGGTCGATGCGCGCATGGCGCAACGCGAGGCTGCACCGCCGGCATAGCGCGCGACGGGCCACGATTCGCGGTGCCTAGAATCGCGCCAGCATGCAAGCCATCGTCTGGGCCTTCAGGGCGCTGATCTTCTTCACGCTGTTTGCGTTCGCACTGAACAACCAGCAGCCCGCCAGCGTGCACTGGTTCTTCGGCGTGCAATGGCAGGCGCCGCTGGTGATCGTGGTGCTGGTGGCCTTTGCTGCCGGCTGTGCCCTGGGGGTGATCGCGATGGTGCCGAGCTGGTGGCGGCACCGGCGCCAGGGCGCCGCGGCCGCCGCAGGCTCCGTGACGCTGCCGTCGCGCCACGACGGCGCCTTGCCGGCATCGGATCTTGTGCTCGAGCATCCGCCGCGCGAAGGCCTGTAGCACCCGACAGGACGGCACGACCCGATGGACTTCGACTACCCCTGGCTGCTGATCGCACTGCCGCTGCTTTTCGCGCTCGGCTGGATGACCTCGCGGCTCGATGTGCGCCAATTGCGCCGCGACGGCCGCGAGGCGCCGAAGGCCTACTTCAAGGGCCTGACGCTGCTGCTCAACGAGCAACCCGACAAGGCCATCGATTCGTTCATCGAGGCCGTGCAGCATGACCCGGACACCACCGAACTGCACTTCGGGCTGGGCAACCTGTTCCGCCGCCGGGGCGACGTCGAACGCGCGGTGCGTGTGCACCAGCACCTGCTGGACCGCGGCGACCTGAGCAGCGCCGACCGCCAGCGTGCGCAGCACGCGCTGGCGCAGGATTTCATGCATGCCGGGCTCTTCGACCGAGCCGAACAGGCCTACGGTGAACTGCGCGGCACCGCCTTCGACAAGGACGCGCAGCTGGCGCTGCTGTCGCTGCACGAGCGCGCGCGCGACTGGCCGGCGGCGACGGCCATCGCGCGCGGACTCGAGCTGCGCGGTGCCGGCTCCTTTGCCAGCCGCATCGCCCATCACGAATGCGAAACAGCGGTCGAGGCCGACGCGGCGCGCGACAGCGAACGCGCCGATGCGGCGATCGAGCGCGCCAAACAGGCCGACCCGACCGCGATGCGTCCCTGGCTGCTCGCCGGGCAGCGCCATGCCCATGCCGGGCGCCACGAACAGGCGCTGGCGCAGTGGGACGAACTGCTGGTCAAACAGCCACTGGCCTGGCCGCTGCTGGCGCACGACTACGCGGGCAGTGCGCGCGGCAGCGGCCGCATCGACCGCGCCCGCGCCCTGCTGGCGCGGGCCTATGCGGCGCACGCCGACATCGACCTGCTGCAGGCGCTGGGCGAACTCGATCCGCAGGGCACCGCGCAGGACCAGCGGGTGCTCGATCACCTGCAGCGCCAGAACGATCTGGTGTCGGCCCAGCAGGTGCTGGCCCTGCCGCTGGAACGCTGGGACCGTGCCACGCAGACCCGGCTGCACGATGTGGTGGCCGCCGCCGCACGGCCGTTGCAACGCTACCGCTGTGCCGCCTGCGGCTTCGAGGCGCGGCAATACTTCTGGCAATGCCCGGGCTGCCAGAGCTGGGACAGCTTCCCGCCGCGCCGCGGCGGTGCCGCATGAAACACGCAGGGCCTTGCCGATGAACGACGCATTTGCCCCGCCGGCACGAAGCCCGCGGGTGGTGCTGTGCATGAAATGGGGCACCAAGTACGGCAGCGAATACGTCAACCGGCTCTACGCGATGGTGCGGCGCCATCTGAATGGCGACTTCCAGTTCGTCTGCCTGACCGACGATGCCAGTGGCGTGCGCAGCGAAGTGCGCTGCCTGCCGATTCCCGAGCTGCGACTGCCACCCGGAACGCCCGAGCGCGGCTGGACCAAGCTGACGGTGTTCGGCGCTCAACTGCACGGCCTGCAGGGCACCGCGCTGCTGCTCGATCTGGACATCGTCATCGTCGATTCGATCGATGCCTTCTTCACCCATCCCGGCGAATTCCTGATCATCCACGACTGGAAACGCCGTTGGCGCATCACCGGCAATTCATCGGTGGTGCGCTTCGTCATCGGCGCCCATGCCGAGGTGCTGGAAGAGTTCCGCGCCACGCAGGAACAGGTGCGTGCGCGGCTGCGCAACGAGCAGGCCTTCCTGTCCGAGGTGCTGCACCGCAAGGGCCAGCTCGCCTACTGGCCGGATGCCTGGTGCGCCAGCTTCAAGTACCACTGCATTCCGCGCTGGCCGTCCAACCTGTGGCGCGAACCGCTGCCGCCGGCGGGCACGCGCATCGTCGTCTTCCACGGCGAAGTCAATCCGCCCGACGCCCTCGCGGGACGGCGCAACCGAATGCTGCGCTTCCTGCAGCCTGCGGGCTGGATCGGCGAACACTGGCGCGAGTGAGCCCGCGCGGCGCCATCGCGCCGCGCACGACGTGCGCCCTCCCCCATCGGAGGGCCCCCATCGCACCCGCCCTTCAGCGGGTTTCGCGTATGTCGGTGCATCGACAGAATTTGATCCAGCCCGACACCCCGTCGAGCCGAGTCGAAACCTCACAACCGCACCGATTGGAGAAGCACCATGTTCCGCATCCTCGCATCGCTCGTCATCGCCGCCTTCGCATCTTTTGCTGCCATCGCCGCCCAGGCGGCGGTCGATGTCAACAAGGCCAACCAGGCTGAACTGGAAAGCATCAAGGGCATCGGCCCGGGCCTGTCGACGAAGATCCTCGACGCGCGCAAGACCGGCGCGTTCAAGGATTGGAGCGACCTGCTGGACCGCGTCAGTGGCGTCGGCCCCGGCAATGCGACCCGCTTCTCGCAGGCCGGGCTGACGGTGGGCAATGCCGGCTACGTGGCCGTGGCCCCTGCCGACAAGCCCGCGACCAAGGCCAAGGCATCCACCAGCGGTGCCACCGCGGCGGTCAAGGCGCCGCCGGCCGCAGCCACGCCGGCGCGTTGAGATCACGCGCAGCCGGTTGCATCCGGCAAGTCGACGGCCCCGCCCTGGCGGGGCCGCGGCCTTCAGGCGATCACGTCATGCGGCATAGACGATCGTCGCCTGACGGCCCTGTGCGGTGCTGCGCCAGCGCGCCAGCGCCTCGTCGCAGGGCCAGAAGCGGGCGTCGTCGCCCAGATCGATGTCGGCCACCGCGTCGTCGCGCTGCACACGCAGGCGCACCGGCAGGCCGATGCTCAGCTCGCCCTGGTCGGTCTGCCGCTTGCGCGCGGGCCAATGGCGCAGCACATCGGCCAGCGGCGGCGGCGTGCCGTTCAACGGCACCTGCAGGTAGCGACCAAAACGCGCACGCGCCCCGGCCAGGTCCCAGGCCTGCTGCACGGCCACGCGCAGGCCGCCCGAAAAACGGTCGAGCTGCACACGCCCTTGCACGACCAGCAACTCGTCCTCGCGCATCAGCTCGCGGCAGCTCTCGAGCAGCTCTTCGTGCATCACCGCTTCGATCACCTCGCTCGAATCGTCGAGCTTGAAGATCATCGAGCGCCCGCGCTGGCCGTTGACCATGCGCAGTTCGCTGGCGATGCCGGCCATCAGTTGCGGCTCGCGCGAATCGGCCAGCTCGGCAATCGTCGTCTTGCAGAACTGGCGGATCTCGGCCTCGCCCTGCTCGAACAGATGCCCCGACAGGCAATAGCCGATGGCCGTCTTCTCCTGCGTCAGCCGCTGCCGAACGTCCCACGGCTCGGCGGCCAGCAGCGCCGGTTCCTGTGTCGATGCGGCGTGCGAATCGTCGAAGTCGAACAGCCCTGCCTGGTCGATGTGGGCGGCCTGCGTGTCGGCCCATTCCAGCGCCAGCGCCACGCTGGCCAGCGCGCGCGCGCGGTCGGCATGCAGCTTGTCGAAGGCGCCGGCCTTGATCAGCGCCTCGACCACCCGCTTGTTGATGCGCTGCCGATCGACGCGGGCGCAGAAGTCGAACAGGCTGCGAAACGGTGCGCCGCCGCTTTCGACGCTGCCTTCGCGCGCCGCGACGATGGCCTCGATGGCGCCCTGCCCGGTGCCCTTGATCGCGCCCAGCCCATAACGCACGCGGCGGTCCTCGATCGGCTCGAAGCGGTAGGCGCCGGCGTTGACGTCGGGCGGGTCGAAGCTCACGCCGAACAGGCGGGCATCGTGGATCAGCACCCGCAGCTTGTCGGTGTTGTCCATCTCCACCGTCATCGTCGCGGCGTAGAACTCGGCCGGGCAATGCACCTTCAACCAGGCGGTGTGATAGGCCAGCACCGAATACGCGGCAGCATGGCTCTTGTTGAAGCCGTAGCCGGCGAACTTCTCCATCAGGTCGAAGACTTCGTCGGCCTTGGCGGCGCCGATGCCCTTCTGCGCCGCGCCGGTGCGGAAGATCTCGCGCTGCTGCGCCATCTCCTCGGGCTTCTTCTTGCCCATCGCACGGCGCAGGATGTCGGCACTGCCCAGCGAGTAGCCGCCCAGCACCTGCGCGGCCTGCATCACCTGTTCCTGATAGACCATCACGCCGTAGGTCTCGCCCAGCACCGGCTCGAGCAGCGGATGCGGGAAGGCCACCGGCTCCTTGCCGTTCTTGCGGGCGCAGAAGGTCGGGATGTTCTCCATCGGCCCGGGGCGGAACATCGCGTTCAGTGCGATCAGGTCCTCGATGCGATTCGGCCGCGCCTCGCGCAGCATGGCCTGCATGCCGCGGCTTTCGAACTGGAACACCGACTCGGTCAGCGCATCCGAAAACAGCTTGTAGACCTTCGCGTCGTCCAGCGGCAGCTTGTCGTAATCGAGATCGACGAATCGCGGGCGGCGTGCGCGCACCATCTGCTTGGCCAGTTCCAGGATGGTCAACGTGGCCAGGCCGAGGAAGTCGAACTTGACCAGACCGATGGCCTCGACATCGTCCTTGGCGAACTGGCTGACGGCGCTGGCGCTGCCCGGCTGCTGATACAGCGGGCAGAAGTCGGTGATCTTGCCCGGCGCGATGAGCACGCCGCCGGCATGCATGCCGACGTTGCGCACCAATCCTTCGACGCGCATCGCCAGCGCCAGCAGCTCGGCCACTTCTTCCTCGGCGGCTTCGCGTTGTTCGAGTTCGGGGGCTTCCCTGCGCGCGTAGATCACCGACGGGTCCGGCTCGGCCGGCACCCGCGCCAGCGTCACCTGCTTGCCCGGCGGCGCCGGAATCAGCTTGGCGATGCTGTCGACATGGCCGTAGCCCATGCCGAGCACACGCCCCACGTCGCGCAGCGCGGCCTTGGCCGCCATCGTGCCGAAGGTGGCGATCTGGCTGACGGCATCACGCCCGTACTTGTCCTTGACGTAATCGATCACGCGGTCGCGATTGGCCTGGCAGAAATCGATGTCGAAGTCGGGCATCGACACCCGTTCGGGATTCAGGAAGCGCTCGAACAGCAGCTTGTATTGCAGCGGGTCGAGGCCGGTGATGAACAGCGCATAAGCGACCAGCGAGCCGGCGCCCGAGCCGCGCCCCGGGCCGACCGGGCAGCCGTTTTCCAGCGCCCACTTGATGAAGTCGCTGACGATCAGGAAGTAGCCCGGAAAGCCCATCTGCAGGATCGTCAGGATCTCGAATTCGAGCCGCTCGGCATACCGCGGGCGCTGACGTTCACGCTCCTGCACATCCGGGTACAGCGCCGCCAGGCGCAGCTCCAGGCCCTCGACCGAGACCTTGCGGAAATACGCCTCCAGCGTGAAGCCGGCGGGAATCGGGAAGTTCGGCAGCTGCGCCTTGCCCAAGTGTCAGCTGCAGGTTGCAGCGCTGCGCGATGTGCACGCTGTTGGCCAGCGCCGACGGCACATCGGCAAACAGCGCCGCCATCTGCTCGCGGGTCTTGAAGTACTGCTCGGTGCCGAAGCGCTTGATGCGCCGCGGGTTGGCCAGCGTCTCGCCCTCGGCGATGCACACGCGCGCCTCGTGCGCTTCGAAATCATCCGGCTTCGAGAAACTGCACCGGGTGCGTGGCCACCACCGGCAGCTTCAGCTCGGCGGCCAGCGCCACCGCACGCCGCACATGCAGTTCCTGGTTGGGCAGGCCGGCGCGTTGCAGCTCGATGTAGAAGCGCCCGGCGAAGGTGCTCGCCAGGCGCTGCGCCAGCGGCCGTCGCACGCGGCACGTCGGCGGCCAGCAGCGCGCTGCCGACCAGGCCGCCGTCGGCGCCCGACAGGCAGATCAGGCCCTGCGACAACTCACGCAGCCCCTGCCATTTGACCCACGCCTGCGTGCGCTGCGCGTTGCCGGTCCAGGCCTGCGCCAGCAGCTCGCACAGGTTCAGGTAACCGCGCTCGTTCTGCACCAGCAGCAGCAGCCGGCTGGGCTGTTTTTCGCCGGCCTCGGGCTCCATCCACAGGTCGGCGCCGAGGATCGGCTTGATGCCCTGGCCGCGGCAGGCCTGATAGAACTGCACCGCGCCGAACAGGTTGTTCAGGTCGGTGATGGCCAGCGCAGGCTGGCCGTCGGCGCGGGCCGCTGCGACCACCTCGCCGATGCGCACCATGCCATCGACGATCGAAAATTCACTGTGCGTGCGCAGGTGGATGAAGGCCATCGGTTCGATTGTAGGCAGCCGCTTCCGCGGCCAATTCGGCGGCTCATCCCGCGCCAGTCCCCCGCGGCCGTGCACCGCTCGCGCCCCGCGCGTCGGCCACGCACGGCAGCGCAGAATGCCAGCCGATGCCGCCTGCCCGCACCTCCTCGATTCAGTTTCCAGACCCTGGTGCTCAAGGTGCTGGGGGCGCTGCTGTTCCTCACCGCCATCGCCATGTGGTGGTCGCGCGCGCCCGACTGGCCGGTCGAGGCGCTGGTCGCACGCTGGGCGCCGCCGCCATCGCAGTTCATCGAGCTCGACGGCCAGCTGGTGCACCTGCGCGACGAAGGGCCGCGCCACGACGCGCTGCCGCTGGTGCTGATCCACGGCACCTCGTCGAGCCTGCACACCTGGGCGGGATGGGTGGCCGGCTTGCGTCAGCAGCACCGCGTCATCAGCTTCGATCTGCCCGGCTTCGGCCTCACCGGGCCCGAGCGGCAGCGGCGACTACCGTGGCGACACGTACGCACGGTTCGTGATCGCGTTGATGGACCGTCTGGGCGTGCAGCGCTTCGTGCTCGCCGGCAATTCGCTCGGCGGCGAAGTGGCCTGGCGCACCGCGCTGCTGGCGCCGCAGCGCGTGGCGGCACTGATCCTGGTCGATGCCGCCGGGCAGGACGTGGCGCCGGCGTCGACGCCGATCGGCTTCGTGGCCGCGCGTGTGCCGGTGCTCAACCGCCTGCTCGAGTGGGTGCTGCCGCGCCCGGTGGTGGTGGCCAGCCTGCACGACGTCTACGGCGACCCGGCGCGGGTCAGCGACGACCTGGTGGATCGGCACATGCAGCTGGCGTTGCGTGAGGGCAATCGGCGTGCCTTGGTGCAGCGGCTGCAGCAGGCCGAAAGCGGTGACCACGCGCAACGCATCGCGGCGCTGAACCTGCCCACGCTGGTGCTGTGGGGTGCGCGCGATCGGCTGATCCCGCTCGAGGCGGCGCGCCGCTTCCACGCCGGCATCGCGGGCAGCGAACTGGTGGTGTTCGACACGCTCGGCCACGTACCGCACGAAGAAGACCCGGCGCAGACACTGGTCGCGGTGAAGGCCTTCCTGCAGCGGCTTTGACGGGGTTCGTCGGCAGGGTCGGCAAGATGCCGATAGAGTGAATCGGATGAATCAACGTCGAACTCCCATCCATGCCGGCAGCAATGCGCTGGCCACGCCGCTTGCGGCGCACTTCGATGCGGTGCGACAGCACTCGCGCGGCCTCATCGAGGCGCTGTCGGCCGAGGATTGCCAGCTGCAATCGATGCCCGACGCGAGCCCGGCCAAGTGGCACCTGGCGCACACCACCTGGTTCTTCGAGACCTTCGTGCTCGAACGCTTCGAGCCGCACTTCGTGCCTTTCGATGCCGCGCTTCCGCGTGCTGTTCAACAGCTACTACCAAGGCGTCGGCCCGCAGCATCCGCGTGCGCAGCGCGGCCTGATTTCGCGCCCCGGCCTGGAGCGAGTGCTCGACTACCGGCGGCAGGTGGAGCAGCGCGTGCTGGCGGTGCTGCAGTCGCAGGCACACGACGAGGCGCTGAGCGCGCTGGTCACGCTCGGCCTGCATCACGAACAACAGCACCAGGAACTGCTGGTCACCGACATCAAGCACGCGCTGTCGTTCAACCCGCTGCGCCCGGCCTACGGCAAGCGCTGGCCGATCGCCGCGCGTGCACGCACAGCCGGTGCGCTGGCTCGACGTGCCCGGCGGCACGGTCGTCGATCGGCCACGAGCCGGCGCTCGACGGCAGCTTCCTGTTCGACAACGAAGGCCCGCGCCATCCGCGCTGCTGCGCGACTACCAGATCGCCTCGCGCCCGGTCAACTACGGTGACTGGCGCCGCTTCATCGCCGACGGCGGCTACCAGCGCGCCGAGCTGTGGCTGTCGCTGGGCTGGGACTGGGTGTGCAGCGCGCAGCGGCGCGCCCCGCTGTACTGGAGCGACGATCTGGCTTCGAGCTTCACGCTGCATGGCCAGGTGGACGATCGACGAGCACACGCCGGTGCCGC
Organism: uncultured beta proteobacterium; assembly: GCA_963756415.1. Taxonomy (GTDB): domain Bacteria; phylum Pseudomonadota; class Gammaproteobacteria; order Burkholderiales; family Burkholderiaceae_C; genus Rubrivivax. Next base: position 731,069 of record CAVWNT010000009.1, on the reverse strand, counting down.
ACCTGAGCTACTTCGAGGCCGACGCCTACGCGCGCTGGGCGGGGGCGCGGCTGCCCACCGAAGCCGAATGGGAACATGCGGCGCGGCACTTCGAGGTCTCGCCGCACAAGGGCCACTTCGCGCAGCGCGGCGTGTTCCATCCGATGCCGGCCGAACATGCCGCGGCCGCCAAGCCGCTGCAGATGTTCGGCGATGTGTGGGAGTGGACGCAGTCGCCCTACGCGCCCTACCCGGGCTTTCAGCGCGGCCGCTGGCGCGGTGGGCGAGTACAACGGCAAGTTCATGTGCAACCAGTTCGTGCTGCGCGGCGGCTCGTGCGCGACGCCGGCGATGCACGTTCGCGCCAGCTACCGCAACTTCTTCCCGCCCGACGCGCAGTGGCAGTTCAGCGGGCTGCGCCTGGCGCGTGATGCCTGAGCGCGCTCAGATGCCCTCGAGCAGTTGCACCACCTGCGAGCGGAACTCGCGCCAGTACAGCACCGCCAGCACCGCGGCCGTCGCCGCCAGCATCGCCCATGCCGCGATGAACCAGGCCAGCACGGCGAAGGCCATGTAGTAGGCGCGCACGCCGTCGTTGAAGGTCTCGGCGGCCATGCCCATCAGCCGGCCGGCCCGATCGGCGAAGGCATTGCGCTGGCCCTCGTCGCCGAAGTCCTTCGACTCCGGCGCGGCGGCGACGAGCAGCGCGCCCAGGCTGTACTGGCGAATGCTCCAGGTGAAGCGGAAGAACGCGTAGATGAAGATCGCCGTCAGCACCGAGACCTTGAAGTCGAACACCAGCGGCGAGGTCGGCACCGCGAACGGGATCTCGCGCACCAGGTCGCTGGCCTGCTCGGTGGTGCCGAGCACGGCGAGCAGGCCGCCGATGATGAAGATCGTCGTCGAAGCGAAGAACGACGCCGAGCCCGACAGGTTCTGCACCACCAGGCCGTCGAGCACACGCACCTCGCGATGCGTGCTTTGCAGCATCCACAGCCGGCGCACGCGGTTCGAGCTGCTCAGCACCGACGGCCGCCGCTCGCCCTGGCCGCTGGCCAGTGCGGCGTACGTCACCCAGGCCGCGATGAACGCGAGCAGCGCCAGCCAGTCGAAGCCGGGCAGCAGGCGCGTCAGCTCGAGCAGCTTGTCCATGGCGGGACTGTATCGCCCGCCACCGCCGCGCGGGGCTGCGCGCGGTCAATGCGGCCGCAGGTCGAACACCAGCACTTCGGCGTCGCGTGCGCTGTCGATCTGCAGCTGCGTCTCGCCCTCGAGGCGCAATGCATCGCCGGCTTGCAGCCGCGTGCCGTTGACCTGCGCCTCGCCGCGCACCAGGTGCACGTAGGTCTTGCGCTGCGGGTCGAGCGTGCGCTGCAGCGATTCGTCGCCATCGAACAGGCCGGCGAACAGCGACGCGTCGGCGTTCAACGTGAGCGAACCGTCGCGCCCGTCGGACGAGGCCACCAGACGCAGTCGGCCGCGCTTGTCCGCGGCATCGAAATGCTTCTGCTCGTAACCCGGATCGATGCCCCGCGCCGACGGCTCGATCCAGATCTGCAGGAAGTGCGTGGTGTCGTCGGCGGCGTGGTTGAACTCGCTGTGCATCACGCCACGGCCGGCACTCATGCGCTGCACGTCGCCCGGCAGGATGACGCCCGACTCGCCCGTGCCGCCGCTGCCGTTGCCCATGCTGTCCTTGTGCGCCAGCGCGCCGCTGAGCACGTAGCTGATGATCTCCATGTCGCGGTGGCCGTGCGTGCCGAAGCCGCTGCCCGGGTGCGATGCGGTCTTCGTTGATGACGCGCAGGTTGCCGAAGCCCATGTGCGCGGGGTCGTGGTAGCTGGCGAACGAGAAGCTGTGGTGGCTGTCGAGCCAGCCGTGGTTGGCATGGCCGCGATCGGCCGCTTTGCGGATGCTGATCATCGAGACGACTCCTGGTGACAGACGTTCAACGTCGATGGCATCACTGTAGGCCGCGTGCCGCGCGCGACCGTCGTGCAGCGTTGACGAGGATGTTCAAATAGCCTGAAGACGTCTTCGACGGCCCTTGCAACCTGGCCCGCGCATGCCCGACAGCCACCTCGCCCTGACCCCCGACGCGCTGACGATGATCGACACCATCGCCCGCACCGGCAGCTTCGCCGCCGCCGCACGCGAACTGGGCAAGGTGCCGTCGGCGTTGACCTACAGCGTGCGCCAGCTCGAAGAAGCGCTCGACGTGCTGCTGTTCGATCGCCGCTCGCGCCAGGCGAAGTTCACCGCGGCCGGCGAAGAGTTGCTCGAAGAAGGGCGCCGGCTGCTCGCCGAGACGAGTGCGGTCGCACACCGCGTGCGCCGCGTCGCCTCGGGGTGGGAAACGCAGCTCAGCGTGGCCGTCGACGACGTCGTCTCGCGGCTGACGCTGTTCGAGCTGTGCGAAGCCTTCTACGCCCTCGACCCGCAGGGCAAAGCGGGCGCCGGCAGCCGCGTGGCGCTGGGCAACGGCGGTCCGGGCACGCGCCTGCGGCTGCGCAGCGAGGTCCTGGCCGGCACCTGGGAGGCGCTGGTCAGCGGCCAGGCCGATCTGGCCATCGGCGTGGGCATGCAAAGCGCGCCGCCGGGGGTGGCCGTCGAGGCACTCGGCGAACTGGCCTTCGTCTTCGCGGTGGCGCCGCAGCACCCGCTGGCCGAAGCGGCCGAGCCGATCGGCGAAGTCGACCTGATGCGCCACCGGGCGGTGGCGGTGGCCGATTCGGCGCACACGGCTGTCGCCGATGACGGTCAACCTGCTGCCCGGCCAGGACGTGTTCACGGTCACCACGATGGCCGCCAAGATCGAAGCGCTGTTGCGCGGCATGGGCTGCGGCTACGTGCCCGAACCGATGGTGCGCGAGCATCTGCGCAGCGGCCGCCTGGTGCAGCGGCACACGCAGCGTGCGGCGGTGGCGGTGGCGATGGGCTATGCATGGCGGTGTGCCAACGGCCCGGCCAACCGCGCTTCGCTGGGGCTGGGTCTGCAGTGGTGGCTGCAGCAGTTGTCCAGTGCGACCACCCGCCAGGCGCTGCTCGAGCGGCACACCGCGTCCTGAACCGAGTTGGCGACGGCGCCCTACACCGGCCGCTTCGCGCCCTCACCGAGCGGGCCGTTGCATGCCGGCTCGCTGGTCGCGGCGCTCGCCAGCTGGCTCGACGCACGGGCTCACCGCGGCCGCTGGCTGGTGCGCATCGAAGACACCGACACCGCGCGCTGCCCGCCGGGCATGGGCCAGACGCTGCTGGCACAGCTGCACGCGCTGGGCCTGCACGCAGACGAGGTGCCGCTGTGGCAATCGGCCCGTGGCCAGGCCTACCAATGCGCACTCGACAGCCTGCAGCGCAGCGGCTGGGTCTATCCCTGCGGCTGTTCACGCCGCGAGGTGGACGCGGCGCTGTCGGCGGCCGGGCAGCACCGCGCCTCGACACGCGCTGGCGGTGTATCCCGGCACCTGCCGCGACGGCCTGCACGGCAAGGCCGGCACGGGCCTGGCGCATGCGCGTGCAGCGCGCCGGCAGCGATGCCGTCATCGACTGGCACGACCGACGGCTCGGCGTGCAGACGCAGGACCTGGCACGCGAGGTCGGCGACTTCGTGCTCAAGCGTGCCGATGGCCTGTGGGCGTATCAACTGGCCGTGGTGGTGGACGATGCCGAGCAGGGCATCACGCACGTGGTGCGCGGCGTCGACCTGGCCGACAACACGCCGCGCCAGATGCTGCTGCAGCGCGCCCTGGGCGTGCCGACCCCGCACTACCTTCACACCCCGCTGGTGATGGGCGCCGACGGTCACAAGCTGTCGAAGCAGAACGGCGCCGCGCCGCTCGACGACGCGGTCGCCGTTGCAGGCGCTGCGCGCCGCCGCGGCGGTGTTGGCCCTGCCCGAGGTGCAGGCCGACGACGTCGAAGGCTGGCTGGCGTTGCAGGTGCCGCAATGGGCGCGCCGCTGGGTGGCATGATCGAATGCCTCGCGGTCGCATCGCCGGCTGCGAGCTTCGAAACCCTCACCGACAAGGACAGCTTGATGATCTCGACCCCCTCGGGCCTGCAATACGACGACACGGTCAGCGGCAGCGGTGCTGCGGCCACCAAGGGCCAGCAAGTCAAGGTGCACTACACCGGCTGGCTGCACGATGCCGGCAGCGCCGACGGACGCGGGCGCAAGTTCGATTCGAGCAAGGACCGCGGCGATCCGTTCTCGTTCGCGCTCGGTGCCGGCCAGGTCATCGGCGGCTGGGACGAGGGCGTGCAGGGCATGCAGGTCGGCGGCACCCGCGTGCTGCTGATCCCGCCGTCCCTGGGCTACGGTGCACGCGGCGCCGGCGGTGTCATTCCGCCGAACGCCACGCTGGTGTTCGAGGTCGAGCTGCTGTCGACCTGATGCCGGCGCCTTCGGTGCCGGATCAGTAGCCGTCTTTCAACGGCCCATCAACGCTCAGCGCGCCGGGCGCGGCTTCGCACCGCGCGGGCCGGGCTTGGCCCACGGAGCACCAGCACCGCCCGGGCGATGACCGCCCGGGGCGCCGCGACGAGCACCGGCGCGCGGCGGTGCAAAGCGTGCGGGCGCCGGCTGCGGCTCGGCGCGGCGCGGCTCCAGCCCGACGATGGTCGCCGGCGGAATGCGCTGCGTCGTGAAACGCTGGATGCTGTGGATCATCGAGGCATCGCGGCGCTCGGCCAAGGTCACGGCCAGACCGCTGCGCCCGGCGCGGCCGGTGCGGCCGATGCGGTGCACGTAGTCCTCGGCCTTCATCGGCAGCCCGTAGTTGATGACATGGCTGATGCTCGGCACGTCGATGCCGCGGGCGGCCACATCGGTGGCCACCAGCACTTTCAGGTGACGCGAGCGCAGGCCCTGCAGCACGCGGTTGCGCCGGCCCTGCGGCATGCCGCCGTGCAGCGAGGCCACCGCATGGCCCATGTCGGCGAGGCGGTCGGCCAGCCAGTCGGCATCGCGCTGCGTGCTGGTGAACACCAGCGCCTGCTCGACGCTGCGCTCGGTGAGGATGTGGTCGAGCAGCGCGTTCTTGTGCTCGTGGTCGTCGGCCCAGTGCAGACGCTGTTCGATGTCGGCGTGGGTGTCGGTGTGCGAGGACACGTCGATGCGTTGCGGCTTGCGCAGCAGCGTCGCCGCCAGCGTGCCCACATTGCCGGCGAAGGTGGCGCTGTACATCACCGTCTGGCGCGCCTTCGGCGTGGCCTCGGCGATCAGCTGGATGTCGTCGATGAAGCCCATGTCGAGCATGCGGTCGGCCTCGTCGAGCACCAGCATCTCGATGTTGCCCAGCACCGCCCTGCCGTTCTGCAGGTGGTCGATCAGCCGCCCCGGCGTGGCGATCAGGATGTCGAGCGGGCCGCGCAGCGCCTTCAGCTGCGCCGGATACGGCACACCACCGACGACGGTGGCCACGCGCAGTCCGGGCACATGGCGGCCATAGGTGACGGCGGCCTTGGCCACCTGCAGCGCCAGCTCACGCGTCGGCGTCAGCACCAGGATGCGCGGGCCATGCACCACGCCGCGCTCGCGCACCTTGGATGCATCGTCGCGCGCGGCAAGCACCCGCTGCAGTGCCGGCAGGATGAAGGAAGCGGTCTTGCCGCTGCCGGTGCTGGCCGAAACCATCAGGTCCTGCCCTTCCATCGCCGGCGGGATCGCGCGGCCCTGGACTTCGGTCGCCTGGGTGTAGCCGCTGTCGAGCACGGCAGCGGTCAGGGCCTGGTGCAGGTTCATCGAATCGAAATTCATCGTGTACTTTCTTCTCTCGAACGGCAGGCACAGGCCCACCGGCGGCACCGCGGTGCCGTCAGGGATAAGTCGCAACTGATTTGTGTCGACCCGGGCCAGTTATGAACTGGCCAGCGGGGCGGACGGATCGGGGGCGACGGCATCGCCGCCAACCAACGCTGTGCCCTCCAAGGATCAGAGGGCTTTGCGGATCACGTCCGGGCCGGCGCAGCAGGCAGCTGCAGGCAAGACACGATGAAGGTCAACAGGGATGAACGGATTGCTATCTGTCACCAGCCTCTGTTCGAAGCCAGCCCATGAGTATAAACGACTTCGGGTTTTTACCGAAGCCGATGGCTGCACGGCGGCGCCGCGGCCGCTTGTCACCCGGTGGCCATGCTCACAGCCCGCGCCGCGTCAACTCGCCGCTGGCCTTGCGCAGCAGCCACTTCGGCGTTGCCCGCGCGGCCAGCGTGCCCAGGCGGTTCAGCACGCCCGGCACCACGATCGCATCGCCGCGCATGCAGGCGCGGTAGCCCTGCGCGGCGACATCGCCTGCATCGCCGATCAGGAAGCGCGGCAGCTTCGCCAGGCTCTCGCTGCCCAGCGCGGCGTTGTCGAGCATCTGCGTCGCGGTGATGCCCAGGGCACAGCGCCGTCACCGTGACACCGCTGCCCCGCAGTTCTTCGGCCAGCGCTTCGCTCAGCGACAGCACGTAGGCCTTCGTCGCGGCGTAGGTGGCCAGCGTGGGCACCGGCTGGAACGCCGCGATCGAGGCGACGTTCAGCACGCGGCCGAAGCCGCGCGCGCGCATCTCGGGCACGAACTGCGCGAGCAGCGCGGTCAACGCACCGATGTTCAGATCGATCAGCTGCTGGTGGCGCGCGGCAGGGATGTCGCAGAAGGCACCGTGTTCCAGCACGCCGGCGTTGTTGACCAGCACGTGCACGGCCACGCGCCTGCGCTTCAACGACGCCGCCAGCCTGGCCGCCGCGCCGGGCACCGACAGGTCGGCCGCCTGCACCAGCACCTTCACGCCGTGCTGCACCTTGAGCCGCTCGGCGAGGGCCTTCAACTTGTCGACGCTGCGCGCCACCAGCACCAGGTCGTGGCCGTCGGCGGCAAAACAGCGCGGCCAGCGCTTCACCGATGCCCGACGAGGCGCCGGTGACCAGTGCCGTGCGCGGCGATGGATCGGATGACGAGGCTGCGGTGCGGGCCATCGGTGCTCCTGCTGCTCGGCGCCGAGCCGCGCCGCGAAACATTGTCGCCCGCGTCGCCGGCCATGACCTGCCAGGTCAACGACACGCGCCGTTGCCTCTGTATGCTCGTGTTTTTCCACTGCGCCAAGGCCACGGTCATGAAGCACACCGTCGAATCGCTGCAGCAACGCCTGGCGCCGCTGCTGCCCGGCCTGCTCGGCCTGCAGTTCGTCGAGATCGGCGAACAGCGTGTGGTGGCGACGATGGCCGTGCGCCCCGATCTGTGCACCAGCGGCGGCATCCTGCACGGCGGCTCGCACATGGCCTTTGCCGACACGCTGGGCGCCGTCGGCACCTTCGTCAACCTGCCCGAGGGCAAAGGCACGACGACCATCGAATCGAGCACCAAGTTCATCGGCTCGGCCAAGGTCGGCACCACCGTCACCGGCGAAAGCACGCCGCTGCACCGCGGCCGCACGACGATGGTGTGGCAGACCACGATCCGCAACGAAGACGGCAAGCTGTGCGCGGTGGTCACGCAGACTCAGCTGGTGCTGGGCTGACGATGACCGGCAAGCGCAGTGCCCCGTTCGGCAGCTGGTCCAGCCCGCTGAGCGCAGCGCAGGCGGTGGCGGCCAGCGTCGGCGTCGGCGATGTCGCGTTCGACGGCGATGCGGCGCTGTGGCAGGAATCGCGCCCGGCCGAGAAAGGCCGCAACGTCATCGTGCGGCGCAGCGCCGACGGCACGCTGCACGACCTGATCGACCGCACCGTGGAACGCGCGCACCACCGTGCACGAGTACGGCGGCCGCGCCTACCTGATGCACGGCGGCGTGCTGTTCTTCAGCCACTTCGCCGACCAGCGCCTGTACCGCATCGATCCCGGTGCCAGCCCGCTTGCGATCACGCCCGATGCCGCTGGCGCGTTGCGCTATGCCGACCTGTGCATCGATGCCGGCCGCGGGCTGATCTGGTGTGTGCGCGAAGACCACCGCGCCGCGGGCGAGGCGATCAACGCGCTGGTGGTGCTGCGCGCAGCAGGCGACGGGTCGGCGCTGCACGAGCCGCGCATCGTCGCCAGCGGCCGCGACTTCTACGCCGCGCCGCGCCTGGCCCCCGACGGCTCGCAGCTGGCCTGGCTGAGCTGGTCGCACCCGGACATGCCGTGGGACGGCTGCGAGCTGTGGCTGGCACCGGTGCAGGCCGACGGCAGCCTGGGCGCCCGCGACTTGCATCGCCGGCAGCCGCGACGAAGCGGTGCAGCAGCCGTGCTGGTCGAGCGACGGCAGCCTGCATTTCATCTCCGACCGCAGCGGCTGGTGGAACCTGTACCGCTGGCGCGGCGGCAGGGTCGAAGCGATGTGCCCGATGCAGGCCGAGTTCGGCCAGCCGATGTGGAACTTCGGTCTGCAGACCTACGCCTTCGAATCGGCGTCGCGCATCGTGCTGGCGTTCAGCCACAGCGCCGTGTCGCAGTTGGCCAGCCTGGACACGCACACGCTGCGGCTGCAGCCGATCGACACGCCCTTTCAGCGTCATCGGCAGCGTCAGTGCGCGGCCCGGACAGGTGTTGTTCACCGGCGCCTCGCCGCTGCAGCCGACGTCGGTGTGCCTGCTCGATGTGGCCAGTGGCGATGTCGAGCGTGCTGCGCAGCGGCAGCAGTCTGCCCGTGCATGCGCCGGACACGTCGGTGGCGCAGGCGATCGAATTCGCCACCGCCGACGGCGCCACGGCACACGCCTTTTTCTACGCGCCGCACAACGCGGACTTCGAAGCGCCCGAGCGGCGAAGCGCCGCCGTTGCTGGTCATCGGCCACGGCGGGCCGACCTCGTGCACCAGCAACGGCTGGCGTGCCAATGTGCAGTTCTGGACCAGCCGCGGCATTGCCGTTGTCGATGTCAACTACGGCGGCAGCAGCGGTTTCGGCCGTGCCTACCGGCAACGCCTGAACGGTCGCTGGGGCGTGGTCGATGTGCAAGATTGCATCGCTGCGGCCCGGCATCTGGTGGACAGCGGCGCGGTCGATGGCCGGCGGCTCATCATCCGCGGCGGCAGTGCCGGTGGCTACACCACGCTGTGCGCGCTGGCCTTTCACCGCGTGTTCGCCTGTGGTGCCAGCTACTACGGCATCGGCGACCTGGAAACGCTGGTGCAGGACACGCACAAGTTCGAAGCGCACTACGTCGACACGCTGGTAGGGCCGTGGCCGCAGGCGCGCCAGACCTATCACGAGCGTTCGCCGATCCACCATCTCGATGGCCTCAACTGCCCGCTGATCCTGTTTCAGGGATCGCAGGACAGGGCCGTGCCGCCGGAACAATCGCGCCGCATGCATGCCGCCGTCAAGGCCAAGGGGCTGCCGGTGGCTTACATCGAATTCGACGGTGAACAGCACGGCTTTCGCGAGGCGCGAAACATCGTGCGTGCGCTCGAAGCGGAGGCGTGGTTCTACGCCCGCGTGTTCGGCTTCCAATTGGCCGACAAGGTCGATCCGGTGCCGATCGACAATCTTTGATTCGCGTCGAAGTGCCCGCGTGCGCGCCGAGCCGAGCAACATCGCGTAGGCGCTGTCCGACAGCCATTTGCCCGCTCGCGGCAACCTCCGCCAGCAGGATTCGAGGCATCATGTTGCACCGCAGCATTTACTGCCATTGATGAGCTCTGCATGAAACCCGACGACATCACCGCCACCATCGAACGCGCCTTGCAATCGGCAGGGCTGAACACCGCCACGCCGCTGGTCGAAGGCATTCGACGCCAGATTCGAGATGCACTGTCTTCCGCCGGCTTGACCCGATCCGATCGCAGTGACCTTCCAGACGATGTCGTCGATGTCGAAGTGCGCGAGCGGCCTGACCTGGACGATGACCGTGACGATCAGCGGGCGCCGCCGAGCGCGGCACCCCCGCCCGGCACCTTCACCTGGCAGCAGCACCACGGCAGCGCCGGCAGCCTGCGTTTCAAGACCTATGTGCCGGCGTCGTGCCGCGGGCGCGTCGTGCCGTTGCTGGTGATGCTGCACGGCTGCCGTCAGAACCCCGATGACTTCGCCACCGGCACCGGCATGAACGCCCTTGCCGACCGGCACGGCTTCATCGTCGCCTATCCCGAGCAGCCGACGCGGGCCAACGGCTCGAGCTGCTGGAACTGGTTCGAGCCGCGCCACCAGCGGCGCGACGGCGGCGAGCCCGAGTTGATCGTCGGCATCGTGCAGCAGATCGCCGCGCAGCAAAGCCTCGCGCAGGGCCAGGTCGATGCCACTCGGGTGTATGTCGCCGGGCTCTCGGCGGGCGCGGCGATGGCACTCATCCTGGCCCACACCCATGCGGAGCTGTTTGCCGGCATCGGGGTGCATTCGGGTCTGCCGTATGCGGTCGCGCACGATGTCGGCTCGGCCTTCGCCGCCATGTCGCGTGGCAGCGCGCGCCGCAATGGGGCGCCGGCGCCGGCCAGCAGCACGCCGGCGGGTGGGCGACGCAGCGTGCCGACGATCGTCTTCCACGGTGACCGTGACCGCACCGTCGACGTCAGCAACGCCAGCGTCATCGTCGCCGAAACGTCGAGAGCCTTCGAATCGCGTCGCGGCCATCCGCTGCGCCGGGTGGTCGCGCAGCGCGGCAGCGCCGGCGGGCGCGAGTTCACCCGCACCGAGTATCGCGACGACGAAGGCGGCGCCAGCGAAGGCGCTGGCGGCGTGCTGATGGAAGAGTGGCGCATTGCCGGCGCGGGCCATGCCTGGTCCGGCGGCAACGCCGCGGGCAGCTTCGCCGATGCGCAAGGCCCCGATGCGTCGTCGGCCATGGTCGATTTTTTCCTGCGGCACAACAACCCCGACGCCAAGTTCGCTTCGGGTTGATCGGTTCGGCGATGCGCGGCCGATGGGCACGACCGCGCTGTGTCGGGCACGGGGGCAGCGCATCGGCGCCGTCCTACAAGCCAGCAGCGACTCCTCCGATGCGAGCGACCGGCCGCAGCGCCGAGCATCGGTACTCCTGCGATGCCGCAGGAGGTGGCCCGGCTCGGCCGCTACGACCTCGAATCATCCCGGGCGCACGATTTCGATGTGCCAGCCCACCGTCCATGGTGCAGAAGTCTTGCTGAAGCATGGCTTCGGCCGATCGCACCCATTCAACCAGGAGAGGAACAACATGGCCACCACCCGCAAGCGCCCTGCCAAGGAAGCCACCGCGATGCTGCGCGCCGATCACAAGAAGGTCAGCGAACTGTTCGAGCAATACGAGAAGGCACGCTCCGACGATCGCAAGAAGGCATTGGTCGATGAAATCTGCACCGAGCTGACGGTGCATGCCGAGATCGAGGAGAGCATCTTCTATCCGGCCGTGAAAGAAGCCCTGGACGACCACGAGCTGGTTCCCGAAGCCACTGTCGAACACGCGTCGCTGAAGGACCTCATCGCGCAGATCGAAGGCATCGAGCCCGACGGCGAGATGTTCGACGCGAAGGTCAAGGTGCTGTCCGAATACGTCAAGCACCATGTCAAGGAAGAGCAGAACGAAATGTTCAAGAAAGCACGCGCCACCTCGCTGGACATGAAGGAACTCGGTGCGCGCATGGCCGCACGCAAGGCGGAACTGATGGGAGCGATCTGATGGCCACCAACACCAAGCAGCCTCCCCTGGCCCCCGGCAATCAGCCGGTGGACAAGTTGACCAGTTTTGGCAACGGCGGCGAGATGCACCAGGCCGCTGGCGGCGGGCACCCGGAGCTGACCACCAACCAGGGCTTGGCGATCTCCGACAACCAGAACTCGCTGAAGGCCCATGCGCGCGGGCCGACGCTGCTCGAAGACTTCATCCTGCGCGAGAAGATCACGCACTTCGACCACGAGCGCATTCCCGAGCGCATCGTGCACGCGCGCGGCACGGCGGTTCACGGTCACTTCGAGCTGAGCCACTCGCTGGCCGAGTACACCACCGCGAAGGTGCTGACCGAGGTCGGCGAACGCACGCCGGTGTTCACGCGCTTTTCCACGGTCGCCGGCGGCGCCGGGTCGGTGGACACGCCGCGCGACGTGCGCGGCTTCGCCGTCAAGCTGTACACCAAGCAGGGCAACTGGGATCTGGTGGGCAACAACATCCCGGTGTTCTTCATCCAGGACGCGATCAAGTTCCCGGACCTGGTGCATGCCGTGAAGATGGAGCCCGACCGCGGATTCCCGCAGTCGGCGACTGCGCACGACACCTTCTGGGACTACATCTCGCTGACGCCGGAATCGATGCACATGGTGATGTGGATCATGTCCGACCGCACGCTGCCGCGCTCGCTGCGCATGATCGAAGGCTTCGGCATCCACAGCTTCCGGCTGATCAGCGCCGAGGGCAAATCGACCTTCGTCAAGTTTCACTGGCGCCCGCTGCTCGGGCTGCAATCGACGGTGTGGGACGAGGCGGTGAAGATCGCCGGCGCCGACCCTGATTTCCACCGCCGCGACATGTTCACCGCGGTGCAGTCCGGCAACGCGCCGGAATGGGAGCTGGCGGTGCAGCTGTTCAGCGAGGACGACGCCGCGCAGTTTCCGTTCGACCACCTCGATTCGACCAAGCTGATCCCCGAAGAACTGGTGCCGCTGAAGGTGATCGGGCGCATGGTGCTCGACCGCTGGCCCGACAACTTCTTCGCCGAGACCGAGCAGGTGGCGTTCTGCCCATCGCACCTGGTGCCGGGCATCGACTTCTCGAACGACCCGCTGCTGCACGGGCGGCTGCATTCGTACCTGGACACGCAGCTGTCGCGGCTGGGCTCGCCCAACTTTCATCAGATTCCGGTGAATGCGCCGAAGTGCCCGTTTGCGAACCACCAGCGCGACGGCCACATGCAGATGCATCAGCCGGTGGGCCGCGTGGCCTACGAGCCGAGTTCGCTGGCGCCGCAATCGGCGCGTGAGACGCCGAACGGGTTCCGCTCGTTCCCGGCCACGGAAAGCGGCGAACGCGGCCGCATCCGCGCCGAGAGCTTTGCCGATCACTACAGCCAGGCGCGGCAGTTCTATCGCAGCCAGACCGTGCCCGAGCAGGCCCACATCGCCTCGGCGCTGGTGTTCGAGCTGTCGAAGGTCGAGGCAGTGCACGTGCGCCAGGCGATGGTCGGGCACCTGCTGCACATCGACGACGATCTGGCCCGGCGGGTGGCCGATGGCCTGGCGCTGAGCCCGATGCCTTCGGCACCGCGCGCGGCGGCCGACGTGCAGGACCTGCCGCAGTCGCCGGCGCTGCAGATCATCGGCAAGATGAAGGACACCTTGCGCGGGCGTGTCATCGGCGTGCTGGTGCACGACGGTTCCAGCGCCAAGAGCCTGGCCGCGATCAAGAAGGCCGCGATGGCGGCCGGTGCACAGGTGCAGGTGGTGGCGCCGAAGGTGGGCGGTGCGAAGCTGTCCGATGGCTCGAAGATGCCGGCCGATGGCCAACTGGCCGGCACGCCGTCGGTGATGTTCGATGCGGTGGCGGTGTTGCTGTCGACCGACGGCGCTGCGGCGCTGATGAACGAGGCTGCCGCGATCGATTTTGTGCGCGACGCCTACGGCCACCTGAAGGCCATCGCCATCGACGAAGGCGGCCAGATGCTGCTGCAGCGTGCGGGCGTGCAGCCCGATACCGGCGTGGTCTCGGCCAACGATGTGGCTGCGTTCATCACGCAGGCCAAGACGCGGCAGTGGGCACGCGAGAAGAACGTGCGCACGCTGGCCTGAACGAGCGAACTTTGCCCCTGTCCCGTCGTGGGACAGGCGGCAAAGATGCACTGCTGCGCTACCTCAGCTCGAAGCCGGCATAGCCGCCTGCCGCGGCCTCGGCGCAACGCTGCGCATACGCCGGGAAGCCCAGCAACGGCATGAACATGCGCGGCTTGCCGGCGATGTTGGCGCCGAGATACCACGAGTTGCAGCTGAGAAACACCGTGCCCGCCGCCACCTGCGTGACGTGCGCCACCCAGTCGGCTTCGGCGTCCTCGCGGGCTTCGATGCTGCGCAGGCCGTGGGCGTCGAGGTACGCGATGCAATCGGCGATCCAGTCGACGTGGTGCTCGATCGAGACGATGACGTTGGTGAAGGCCGAGCTGCTGCCGGGCCCGGCGACGTTGAACAGGTTCGGAAAGCCGTTGATCGCCATTCCCAGGTAGTTCAGCGGGCCGGCGTGCCACTTCTGCTGGATCGGCAAGCCGCCGCGGCCCTTCAGGTCGAGCCGCATCAGCGTGCCCGTCATCGCATCGAAGCCGGTGGCCAGCACGACGCTGTCGAAGCGGTGCTCGGCGCCATCGACCACGAGCCCCTGCGGGGTGAAGCGCTCGATCGGCGTTTTCGAGATGTCCACCAGCCGCACGTTGTCGCGGTTGTAGGTGGCGTAGTAGCCGGTGTCGACACACAGCCGCTTGCAGCCGATGGTATGAGTCGGGCACAGCAACTCGGCCACCCGCGGATCGTGCACCGTCTGTCGAATCTTGCCGCGCACGAACTCGGCCGCGAGTTCGTTGGCGCGCGCGTCGAGCAGGATGTCGTGGAAAGCGCCGAGCAGGCCGAAGCCACCGATGCGCCAGCGTTCCTCGAATGCCGCTTCGAGTTCTTCGGGCGTGGCGTCGAGTGCCGACTGGCGATTCGGGGGCAGCTCGCTGCCGAAGCCGGTCGACATGCGCAGGTTGCGTTTCCTGAACCCGGGGTAGTCGGCCTTGATGCGCGCTTCGTAGGCCGCATCGAGCGCGCGCGTTGTGTGCCGGCACCGCGTAGGCGGCGGTGCGCTGGAAGACGGTGAGTTCGCGCGCCTGGGCGGCGATCACCGGAATCGACTGCACGCCGGACGAGCCGGTGCCGATCACCGCCACGCGTTGGCCGCTGAAGTCGATGGTCTCTTGCGGCCAGCGCGCCGTGTGATGGATCGGCCCATGAAAGTCGTGCATGCCCTCGAAAGCCGGCTGGTTGGGCGAAGACAGCGGGCCGCTGGCCATCACCAGGAAGCGCGCCGACCAGCTTTCGCCGCCTTCGCTGCGCACCTGCCACGACGCGGCCGCTTCGTCGTAGCTGGCCGCCACGACACGGGTGTTCAGCCGGATGCCATCGCGCAGCGCGAAGCGGTCGGCCACGTGCTCGGCATAACGTTGCAGTTCGCCCTGCGGCGAATAACGCTCGCTCCACTGCCAGTCCTGCTGCAGGTCCTCGTCGAAACTGAACGAGTACTCCATGCTCTGCACATCGACACGCGCGCCCGGATAGCGGTTGTGATACCAGGTGCCGCCGATGCCGCCTGCTGCTTCGAGCACCTGCGCGCGCAGCCCCTGGCGGCGTGCCTTGATCAGCATGTACAGGCCGGCGAATCCGGCGCCGACGATGAGCAGATCGAGTCTGTCGCTCATCGCATCGCTCCGCGGCGCAGCGCTTCGCGCAGCAGCGGCAGGCGGTCGTTGCCGAAGTACATGTCGTCGCCGTCGACGAACATCGTCGGCGAGCCGAAACCGCCGCGGGCGATCAGCTCGTCGGTGTTGGCCTTCAGTTGCGCCTTGACCTGCGGCGTGGCGATGGCGGCCGTGAACGCAGCGCCGTCGATGCCGCAGCGCCGGCAGATGTCGCCCAGCACCTCGTCGCGCGAGATGTCGCGGTCGTGCGACCAGTAGGTCTCGAACACGCTGCTGGCAAACGGCAGCATCGTGTCGTCGCCCTGCCCTTGCAGCCACACGCAGCCGCGCATGGCCTTCACGCTGTTCACCGGGAACACGCTCGGCGGCATGTGGATCACCAGCCCGGTGCTGCGCGACCAGTCGGCCAGATCCTTGCGCTGGTACGCGGCCTTGGCCGGCACCGGGTTGTCGCGCGCGGCATAGACGCTCGGGTTGACGCTGTTGAACACGCCGCCCACCAGGATCGGCCGCCAGCGGATGGTGGCCTTCTCTTCGGCCGCCAACGGCTGGATCTGGTGGAAGGCCAGCCAGGTCCACGGGCTGCTGCAGTCGAAGAAAAATTCGATCATCGGGGTCTCTCGGGTTGTCTTGCCGGCGGCATCGCGCAAGGTCTGCGCGGTCTGGCCGAACAGCGCGTTGCGCGCTTCGTCGTCGAGTGCGGCGGCGCGCAGTTCCTTGCCCAGGTCGATGCCGCGCTGCACCGCCGCGCGCTGCATCAGCTGCTTGTACCAGCGCTGCACGTGCGCAAAGTCTGCCAGCGGCACCTGCTGCGCCTTGTGCGTGCGCACCCACGGGAAGATCGCCATGTCGGCGATCGAATACTCGGCGCCGGCGACGAAGGCCCCGGTGCGTGCGAGCTGCGCCGTCGAGCACGCCGTACAGCCGGTTGACCTCGTCGCCATAACGTTTCAGCGCGTACGGGATCTTCTGCGGCGCATAGAGCAGGAAGTGCCCGTTCTGCCCGGCCATCGGCCCGAGGCCGCCCATCTGCCACATCAGCCATTGCAGAACCGCGTGGCGGCTGCGCACGTCGCTGGCCGATGAAGCGGCCGCACTTGTCGGCCAGGTAGATCAGGATCGCGCCGCTTTCGAACAGCGCGATCGGCTCGCCGCCGCCCGGCGGCTCGTGGTCGACGATCGCCGGCATGCGGTTGTTCGGGCTGATGGCCAGGAACGCGGGCTCGAACTGCTCGCCGCGGCCGATGTTCACCGGCTTGAGCGTGTAGGGCAGCCCGCACTCCTCGAGCATGATGGAAATCTTCCAGCCGTTGGGGGTGGGCCAGTAGTGCAGATCGATCATCGGCGAAGAATAACGGCGTGCTGCACAGGCACGCGTCGCGAAGGTGTCGCCGACGCCCTCAGCCGAAGCGCCCGTGCAGGAACCAGCCGGACCCATCCGGCAGCGCGAGACGGCTGCGATAGACCCACACCAGCGCACCGTCGTGCGCCTGTGCGATGAAGTAGTCGCGCGCGGCGGGCTCGCCATCCCACCAGCCGGCCTCGATGCGTTCGGGCCCGGCCAGCAGCTGCAGCGGCCGGCCGTCGAGCAGCGGACGCAGCTGCCGTTCGGCCAGCGCCTGCGGCGGTGCCATCAGCCACACCGGGCGCGCCGGCAGCGGGCTGTGCTGCCGCGGTGCCGCCGGCACCGGCGCCAGCGCCGGCTGCCAGGCGGTGGCGCGTTCGGGGCGGTGGTCTTCGACCAGCACCGCGCGCTGCACCTGGCTCGGAGCCCAGGCGTGCCTGCAGCCGCTCGATGAGGCGCAACAGCGCCTTCGCGCGTGCTGGCCTGGGTGGGGAACAGCTCGCCGTTGGCTGCGGCGCTGCGCACCACCTGATCGCAGCGCAGTTGCAGTTCGAGCGTCGGCGCCGGCAACACCAGCTGCGCCAGGCGCTCACGCAGCAGCAGTTGCAGGTGCGCCGCATCGTTCGAGGCCTCGGCCAGCGCGATGTGCAGTTCGCTGTGCGTGGGCAAGGTCTCGTCGCTGCGCCGCGGTTCGTGCCGCAGCGCCAGCGTGAAAGCGCCGATGCGCGCCGGTTGGGCCCGTGCCCATGTCACCAGCCGTGCCAGCAGCACCGCCGCGCCGTGCAGCACTTCCTCGCTGCTGTCGGCACGCTCATGCAGTTCGAGGCTGGATTCGAAACGCGCCGGCAAGGTGAGCCACTCGCGCGGGTCGGCTGCTTGCCCGCGTGCACGGTCGAGGTCGGTGAGCAGGTCGGCGCCGAAGCGCCGCGCCAGGCCGGCCCGCGGCAGGTGGCGCAGATCGCTCAAGGTGCGCAGCCCCATGCCTTGCAGCGCTTCCCAGTGTTCGCGCCCGGGGCCGAGCAGCCACACCGGCGCATCGTCGAGCAAGGCCCGCAGCCGCTCGATGTCGCGGCAGTGCGGGCCCAGGTTCAGGTCATCGCGCCAGCGTGCCAGCAGCGCGGCACCGCCGGGCGTCGGCGCGCTGGCCAGCTGCAGGTTGAAACCGAGCGGCGCCAGCGCCTCGCGCAGTTGTTGTTGCAGCCGGGCCAGGCCACCGAAATAGCGCAGCGAAGCCTGCACCTCGAGCAGCACGACAGGCACCTGCTCGCTGTCGCGCGGGTTGCCGGCGAGCGTGACCGACGGCGTGAACGCCAGCGCCGCATGCGCCACCGATTGCAGTGCCTGCGTGTCGCGCGCCGCATCGGCCTGGCCGAACAGCAGCTGCGGCGCCAGCGCCAGCGCGGTGGCGCGTTTCATGCCCGGCTTGATGCCCAGGCGCAGCGCGACGCGGTTGGCCGAACGCACCTGGTGCTGATCGAGCAGCGCCAGCGGCAGCGCATGTTGCGCCGTACCCAGCGTGGCGGCAAAGGATTCCAGCGACAGCGCCGGCAGGTGCAGGGCCAACCACAACATCGGTGCTGCTCAAACCGGCTCCGGTAGAGGAAGCCCGGCCGTGTTGCCTCGCGAGTGCATCTTCATCCAGTGAGAACGATGAGCCTCAAGCCAAGCTGATGCGCTCGGGGCGTGTGCTGCGCGTGCCCCGGCACCCGCGCTGCCTGCGCACGCTGGCGCAGCACCGCGGGCAGCACCGGCGGCAGCGCCAGCCGCAAGGTCGCGGCCAGCGCCGGGCCGCGGCGCTTGAGCACGCGCACGTTCAGCTCGTCGATGCCGGTGGCATGCAGCATCAGGCGCAGCGGCGCGGCGCTGGGCTTGCAGCGCGCTTCGATGTCGCGCAGCAGGAATGCCGGGCCCTCGTGCGCCTGCGCCGCCAGTTGCAGCCGACGCAGCGCATCGGCGCGCAGCCGATCGGGCAGCCAGGCCAGCACGGCGCCGACCTGGCCGCTTTTCAAGGCCTGTTCCAGCGCCCACAGCAGGTCGGCACTGGCCAGCAGGTGGCGCGCACCGTGGCTGCCGTCGCGGCCATGCACCACAACCAGCTGCTGCGCATCGACACCCAGTTGCGCCAGCGCCCAGCCGCACAGCGGCGCCGGCGGCTCGAACAGCATCACACTGCGCCGCGCCGCCGCGATGGGGGCCAGCGCCGGCGCGAGCAGGCGCATCTCGCCGATGCCCGGGTGCGGCAGCAGCAGTTCGCTGAGCACGCGCTGCGGCCAGCCCCCGCCGGGCAGCTCGGCATCGAGTGCGGCAAAGCCGGTGGCGGTGCAGGCCTCACGCTGGCGACCGAGCTGGTGCGCACGCCACAGCGCAGGATGCAGCTGTTCGGGGGCAAGGGGCGGCTGCAGCGGCTCGGACCGCACCGAGGGCAAGGTACACGGCAGCGCGGGCTGTGTGGCGGCCGCCGCGGGCTGCAGCGCCACCGGCCGCCATCCGGCAGCCGCCGGCACCCCCGCCCGCGGCGCGGGCACCGTGGCGTGAACGGCGGGAACGGCGGGCAGAAGGTCCATCGGATAACTGTACGTTCATACAGTTATCCGAGCAACCCCCTGCGCCTCTAGACGCCGAACAAAGTCGACCCGATATACTTGCCAAAAGCAAACATATGATTGCCAACGAGCCGGATTCCGTTCCTTCCGCGCAGGACCCTGGCGCAGCGCTGCGACGCGCTGCGCGCCTTCAACCGCTTCTACACCGGCCGCATCGGCGTCCTCAAGGAGCACCTGCTCGACAGCCGCTTCAGCCTCGCCGAATCGCGCCTGCTGTGGGAGCTGGCGCACAGCCCCGGCGCCACCGCCAGCGACCCTGGCCGCGCAACTCGGCCTGGACATGGGCTATCTGAGCCGGCTGCTCGGCGCGCTGAAAGACATCGGGTCTGGTGACCAGCGAGCGCGTCGAAGGTGATGCACGGCGCCGACCGCTGTCGCTGTCGGCCGCCGGTCGGCGCGCCTTCTTGCCACTCGAAAAGCGTTCACGCCAGCAGATGGCCGCGCCTGCTGGGCACGCTCGGCGAAGCCGAACAACGGCAGCTGCTCGACGCCTGCGCGCGCATCGAGCAGCTGCTCGGCCCCCGCAGCAAGGCCGGCGCGTTCGTGCTGCGGGCGCATCGCGCCGGCGACATCGGCTGGATCGCCTCACGCCACGGCGCGCTGTATGCGCAGGAGTACGGCTGGGACATGCGCTTCGAGGCGCTCGTGGCGCAGATCGGCGCACGTTTCATCGATCGGTTCGAGCCGGCACGCGAAGCCTGCTGGATCGCCGAGCGCAACGGCCAGCCGCTGGGCAGCGTGATGCTGGTGCAGTACCGCGACGACGACTCGCACGCGCCGTGAAGCCGGCACCGCCCAACTGCGCCTGCTGCTGATCGAGCCGGCGGCACGCGGGCTGGGGCTGGGCCTGGCGCTGGTCAACGAATGCGAGCGCTTCGCACGCCAGGCCGGCTACCGCCGCATCCGGCTGTGGACGAACAGCGTGCTGAGCGCCGCGCGCGGCATCTACCAGCGCTGCGGCTACCAGCTGCGCGCCAGCGCGGCGCACAGCAGCTTCGGTGCAGAACTGGTCGGTGAGACCTGGGAGCTGAGTCTGGAGCGGCCGGCTTGACCGCGCTACGCGTCGCGCACGTCGCCGATCGGCTCGCTGCCGAAATCGGCGCGATCGAGCCAGGCCAGCACCTTGCGCGCCGCGTTCTCGGCGCTGTCTAGCTTGCCTTCGGCCTTCAGGTTGGCAAAGCGCTCGCGCTCGGGAAACCGTTCGCGGTCGGCGCTGCGCAGCTGCACCTGCATGTCGGTATCGATGACACCCGGGGCCAGCGAAACGATCTTCGCGCCACGCGGCCGCGCGGCCTCTTCCAGCGCGACGGCGCGGCTGAGGTGGTCGAGCCCGGCCTTGGTGGCGCAGTAGGCGGCACTGCCGGCCATCGCGAAGCGGCCCAGGCCCGATGAGATGTTGAGCACCTTGCGCGGCACGTCGAAACCGGCGCTGCCGCGCAGGAAGGCGGCCATCAGCAGCAGCGGCGCCTCGAGGCCGACCCGCAGCGCCGCGCTCAGTTCAGCAGCATCGCTGTCGCCCAGCGGGGCCGGCGAAGCCAGCCCGGCGGCGTTGTTGATCAGGCTCAACGAGGCCACATCGCCAGGCGGCAGCGCCGCCAACCAGGCTTGCAGCCGCGCCGCCGGCTCGGCCGGCAGCGACAGATCGACGGCCCACTGTTCGACCTGGGCGCTGTTCAACGAGGCGTCCGGCCGGCGCGCCATGGTCAGCAGCCGCCCGCCCCGCGCCGACCATTGCCGCGCCATTTCGAGCCCCAGCCCGCGCGAGGCGCCGGTGATGATGCAGATGTGCTGTTTCATGCTGCCGAGCATACGGCAGCGGGTGAAATCACCTCGCGGCGCAAGGCGCCGCGACCGCGCTCAGGCGAATTCCTGGCGCACCGAAGGCGACATCAGGCGGCGGATGATCCACACCAGCAGGCCGCAGGCACCCAGCGTCCACAACACCGCGGTGACGCGCGTGGCGGTGACGAAGCCGCCGAAGACATCGGCGGCCAGCGGTGGCAGCGGCGCGTGCTTGAGCGTGCTGCTGACCACCGACTGCAGCATTTCCTGCTGCAGCCACAGGCCGGCGAAGTTGGCGACGATGGCCAGCACCAGCAGCACGATGAAAAAGCGCCGCGCCCATTCCAGACGCATCAGCAGGCCGACGGCACAGGCCAGCGTGGCCAGCGACATCAGCAACCCGGCCCCCACCACCCAGGGCAGATAGCCCATCAACAGGCCGGTCAGCAACGGCAACGGCTGCACGTTGCCGACCACCGTCAGGCCCGGCAGGAACGAGGCCACCGCCGCGTTCTGCAACACCGCCGAAACGCTGGTCAGCGCGGCCAGCACGATGAAGACCCACGCCGTGACCGTGACGAACAGCGATTTGGATCCGACGTTGAAGGTCTGCGGCATGCCGGTGACTCCACGCAGGCCGTGCCTGCCGAATGCGATGACCGAACAATGATGAGGTCGGCGCGTGACAGCAATTTTTCAACGAGCGCAACGTGCGGTCATCCCCCGAATGGGTGAAGCTCCCAAGAACTTGGGGGCAGTCGTGCGATCTGCACGACAGCATTGACGCTCACTTACACAAACACAACGTTTGCGAGGCCGCGGCGCGCGCAGCGGGCGCCGGCTTCAGCCGAAGCGCAGCGCGTAGATCGGCGGCAGGTGCATCGGCAGATGCTGCCAGTGGTCGCCGCCATCGTCGCTGGCCCACACGTTGCCGGTGGTGCTGCCCATCAGCAGCGTGCGCCCGTCGTCGGCCAGCGCCAGACCGTGGCGGTACATCAGGTCGAAGCAGTCGCTGGCCGGCAGGCCGCTGCGCAAGGTCTCGAAGCTGCGCCCGCCGTCACGCGTGCGGTTGACCACCAGCGCGCCGGCCACCGGCACGCGGCACTGGTCGGCCTGGCCGGGCACGAACCAGGCTGTATCCGGGTCTTCGGGATGCACGGCGACGGCAAAACCGAAGCTCGACACCGGCGCCACCCGCCGTTGCCACGAGGCGGCGTTGTCGCCCGAACGCCAGATGCCGTTGTGATGCTGGCACCACAGCACATCGGGCTGGCCGGCGCAGCGCACGATGGCATGCGGATCCTGCGTGTTCGGGCTTTCGGCCTGCTCGGGCGGCATGTAGTCGGCATGCATGCCGTCGGCCTGGAGCTGCCAGTTGCGCGCATCGTCGCGGCTGACCCACACGCCGCCGCAGCTGATGCCGACCAGCAACTCGTCGGCACGGGTCGGGTGCGGGCACAACGAATGGATGCCCGGCACGTCGTAGCCGCCGCCGAACCATTCGGCGCGCTCGCTGCGGTTCCACAGCGATTCGACCAGTTGCCACGAGGCGCCGAAGTCGGCCGAGCGGAACAGCCCGCCCGGCAGCGTGCCGGCCCAGACGGTGCCGTGCGCCTGCTGCAGCGACCAGATCTGCACCAGCTTCCAGGGCACGCCGGTGGCAGCTTGCGGCTGCGGCGGATAGGCCGGCGTGGCGACTTCGTGCCAATGCGCGCCGGCATCTTCCGAGGCGTGCACCTTGACGCCGAAGTGCCCCAGGTTCAGCGCCGCCAGCATGCGCTGCTCGCCCGGCGCCGGCGGCAGCACCATGCTCACCGGCTCGCCGAGGAAGCTGGTGCGCGCGATGCGCCAGCCGCCGTCGTTGCGCTGCAGTTCGAACAGGCCCTTGCGGGTGGCCACCCAGGCACGTCGGGACATGGTCGTCATCCTCCGGAAAGGGCCTGCATCACGAAGACGCGGCTGTGCGGCTTGCAAGGTGTCGGACAGCGCCGTTCGATCGTGGCTGCGCTGCCCGTCGATGAAGACCACGACGTTCGCACGCAGGTGGCCCTGGTCGTCGAGCACGTAGCCGCGCAAGGTGGGGTTCAGCGCAAAGGCCTCGTCGAGCAACTCGCGCAGCGTGCCGGCGTGCGCTTTGCAGCTCGGGCGTGGCGGTGAATCGGCGCAACTGCGGCGTGAAGGCGATGTGCGGCACGGGCGCGATGTTGCGCCGTGGACGCGCCGAAGGGCAAGCGGCTGTTTTCCCGGATTCGCGCTGCGGCGCGTGTTCCATAGCGCTTGTCAATGGCGGGCATGCAGAGCATTCATCCACACGAGGCACCTGCAAAGAACATAATCGACTCCGTTGTATCGATAGTCTTTCACTTACCTCAGGAGAAACTGCATGTCCCTCATCAACACCCAAGTCAAACCTTTCAAGGCCACCGCCTACAAGGCCGGCAAGTTCATCGACATCACCGAAAAGACACTCGCCGGCAAGTGGAACGTGTTCATGTTCTACCCGGCCGACTTCACCTTCGTCTGCCCGACCGAGCTGGAAGACCTGGCCAGCCACTACGAAGAGCTGAAGGACATGGGCGTGGAGGTGTACGGCATCTCCACCGACAGCCACTTCGCGCACAAGGCCTGGCACGACACCTCCGACGCCATCAAGAAGGTGCAGTACGCGCTCATCGGTGACCCGACCGGCACGCTGTCGCGCAACTTCGACGTGATGGTCGAAGACGCCGGCATGGCGCTGCGCGGCACCTTCGTGATCAACCCCGAAGGCGTGATCAAGACGGTCGAGATCCATGACGACGGCATCGGCCGCGACGCCGACGAACTGGTGCGCAAGGTCAAGGCCGCCCAGTACGTGGCGAAGAACCCGGGGCAGGTGTGCCCGGCCAAGTGGCAGGAAGGCGCCGCGACGCTGACCCCGTCGCTGGACCTGGTCGGCAAGATCTAAGCGCCGACGACGCATCGGGCAGGGCCGCCGTGCGGCCCTCGTCCACCCCCGACAGCGCGACACCGCGCTGTCGTCAGCGGCCTGCACAGGACGCTGGCGACAGGGCAGAGCCACGTGCCCCACCCCCAACAGGAGAACGACCATGCTCGACGACACGCTGAAGGTTCAGCTGAAGACCTACCTGGAGCGCGTCAAGCGCCCGGTGCAGATCATTGCCTCGCTGGATGCGTCTGTCGCCGCCGGGCAGATGAGCGCATTCCTGGACGACATCGAGGGCTTGAGCGACAAGGTTTCGGTGCGCCGCGACGGCAGCGATGCGCGCCAGCCTTCGTTCCAGATCACCCAGGAAGGCGCCGACATGGGCGTGCGCTTCGCCGCCATTCCGATGGGCCACGAGTTCAGCTCGCTGGTGCTGGCGCTGCTGCAGGCCGGCGGCCACCCGCCGAAGGTCGAGGCCGACGTGATCGAGCAGATCCGCGCCCTCGATGCCGAGTTGGTGTTCGAGACCTGGATGTCACTGAGCTGCCACAACTGCCCGGACGTGGTGCAGGCCCTGAACCTGATGGCGGTGCTGAACCCGCGTGTGCGCCATGTGGCGATCGACGGCGGCCTGTTCCAGGACGAAGTCGACCAGCGCCGCATCATGGCCGTGCCGACGGTGTTCCTGAACGGCCAGCCTTTCGGCTCCGGGCGCATGGAACTGGCCGAGATCCTGGCCAAGGTCGACACCGGTGCGGCCGCGCGCGACGCGGCCCGGCTGAGCGACAAGCAGGCCTTCGACATGCTCATCGTCGGCGGCGGACCGGCCGGTGCCGCCGCGGCGGTGTATGCCGCACGCAAGGGCATTCGCACCGGCATCGTCGCCGAGCGCTTCGGCGGCCAGACGCTGGACACGCTGGGCATCGACAACTACATCTCGGTGCAGCACACCGAGGGCCCGCACTTCGCTGCGGCGATGCGCGCGCAGGTGCAGGAACAGGGCGTGGACCTGATCGACGGCCAGCGTGTGACAGCGCTCGACGCGAACGATCAGCCCGGCGGCAGGTTGACAGTGACGCTTGGCCAATGGCGCGACGCTGGCCAGCCGCACGGTGGTGCTGGCCACCGGCGCGCGCTGGCGCAACGTCGACGTGCCCGGTGAAGCCGAGTACCGCAACAAGGGCGTGGCCTACTGCCCGCACTGCGACGGCCCGTTGTTCAAGGGCAAGCGCGTGGCCGTCATCGGCGGTGGCAACTCGGGTGTCGAGGCTGCGATCGATCTGGCCGGCGTGGTGCAGCATGTCACCTTGATCGAATTCGCCGATGCACTGAAGGCCGATGCGGTGCTGGTGAACAAGATGAAAAGCCTGCCGAACGTGGACATCCATGTCAACGCGCAGACGACCGAGATCACCGGCGACGGCGACAAGGTGAACGGCCTGCGCTTCAGGCATCGCAGCAGCGGTGTCGAGCAGCACGTCGAGCTTGCCGGGGTGTTCGTGCAGATCGGGCTGGTCCCCAACACCGACTGGCTGCGGGGCAGCGTCGAGCTGTCACGCTACGGCGAAATCCTCATCGACGAGCGCTGCGCCACCAGCCTGCCCGGCGTGTTCGCCGCGGGCGATGTGACGACGGTGCCCTACAAGCAGATCGTCATCGCCGCCGGCGAAGGCTCGAAGGCTGCGCTGTCGGCCTTCGACCACCTGGTGCGCACGCCGGTGTCGGGCTGAAACGAGCCTCGCAAGCTCTGCGGCGCGCCGCCGACGCGGCGCGCTCGCTACTTCAGGTCGCCCGCCAGACTGGCCAGCGTCTCGGGCGCGATGCTCACATGCGCCGGGTAGTGGCGGTGGTCGCATCCCAGCTTGACCGACGCGCCGGCGCGCACCGCCTGCTTCGCCGCGGCTGGGAACTCGAAGCGCACGAAGTGCACCGCCGAGGTCTTCTCGTCGTTCTCGCGGTCGAGGTCCTCGTCGGCGATGGCATAGATGCGCGGCTGTCCCTCGACCTCGACGAACATGCGGTCTTCGACGCCGATCAGCCGCGCCAGCTCGCGCTTGCGTTCGTTCGGATCGGGATACTCGATCAGCAGCGTGGCCTTCCAGTTGCCGCCGTCGGGCACCAGCGGCTGGTACGCATCGATCTCGCTCTGGATGCCCGCTTCCTCGAAGATCTTCTCGATGCGCAGCATCTCCTGGATCTGCCAGCGCACGGTCTGTTCGTCTTCGAACTGCAGGTTGATGTGCTCGCCGAGCTGCACGCTGCGCAGGCGCCGGTGGGCGATCATCTGCGGCTTGTTCGCCTTGCGGTGTTTGGAGAAGGCCTCCAGGGTCATCAGGCTGTCGGGGGTGATGGTCATGTTCGACTCCGCAGTCTGACTACTCGATGCCGTAGGCCTGCCGCACCAGGCTCAGCGGATGCCGCAGCGCCTTGGCCGGCGTGCCGGCCTGGTCCATGCCCTGGGCGATGTGGTGGCCGGCCAGCGCGCAATCGCTGCTGATGACATCGGGCTCGTCCTTGGCCATGGCCTTGAACACCGGCTTGCCGATCTTCATCGCGTTCAGGTGGTACGGGGTCTTCACGCCGTAGGTGCCGGCATGGCCCGAGCAGCGTTCGACGGTGTTCAGCTGCACCGTCACCGTCTGGCCGATCAGCTTGAACATCTCCTCGGTCTTCCTGCCGATCTTCTGCACGCGGCCGTGGCACGGCACGTGATAGCTGACCCTGCCGAGCGCGGCCTTGAAATCCAGCTTCAGCAGCCCGTCCTTGTGGCGCGCCACCAGGTATTCGAAGGGGTCGAACATCGCCTCCTTGACCGCCTGCGTCTCGGCGCAGTCGGGGAACATCAACGGCAGTTCCTGCTTGAACATCAGGGTGCAGCTGGGAATCGCGCTGACGATGGCGTAGCCCTCGCTGGGCATAGCGCGCCAGCACCGGCATGTTGGCGGCCTTGTGCCGTGCCACCGCATCGAGGTCGCCGAGTTCGAGCTTGGGCATGCCGCAGCAGCTTTCCTTGTCGACGATGACATACGGAATCTGGTTGTGGTCGAGCACCTTCAGCAGGTCGTGGCCGATGCCGGGCTCGTTGTAGTTGACGTAGCAGGTCGAGAAGATCGCCACCTTGCCCGGCGTGCGCTCGCCGTTGGTGACGACGTTGGCGGCGGCCTTGTCGGCGCTCCAGCGAAAGCGCTTGGTCGCCAGTTCGGGCATCCAGGCATCGGGGTGCACACCCAGCGCCGAATCCATCAGCTTGCGCGCCGGCTTTGTGCGGTTGATGGCATTGACCATCTGCACCACCACCGGGATGCCGGCGAACTGGCCGTGCACGTCGGTCGAGGCGAGGAACCTCTCGCCGGCACCGACCTCGCCCTTCTTGAACTTGATCGCCTTGGCGCGCAGCATCAGGTGCGGGAAGTCGAGGTTCCACGGATGCGGCGGCACGTACGGGCACTTGGTCATGAAGCACAGGTCGCACAGATAACACTGGTCGACCACGCTCCAGTAGGCCTCCTTCTTCACGCCGTGCACCTCGCCGTCGTCGGTGGCGTCGACCAGGTCGAACAGCGTCGGGAACGACTGGCACAGGCTGACGCAGCGGCGGCAGCCGTGGCAGATGTCGAACACCCGCTCCATTTCGGCGAAGGTGGCCTGCTCGTCGTAGAAGCCGGGCTTCTGCCAATCGATCGGGTGGCGCGTGGGGGCCTGCAGATTGCCTTCGCGGATGCTCATCGCTTGCCTTGTGGTGTGGGTGCCCTTGAATGAACAAGGGGCCCGATGAGCCCCTTGCTTGTTCGATGCTATCGCTGCGCTCAGTCGACCAGTGCGTCCAGTGCCTTCTGGTAGCGGTTGGCGTGCGAACGCTCGGCCTTGGCCAGCGTCTCGAACCAGTCGGCGATCTCGTCGTGACCTTCGTCGCGAGCGGTCTTGGCCATGCCCGGGTACATGTCGGTGTACTCGTGGGTCTCGCCGGCCACCGCCGCAGCCAGGTTCTGGCGGCTCGATCCGATCGGCAAGCCGGTGGCCGGGTCGCCGACGATCTCGAGGAACTCCAGATGCCCGTGCGCGTGCCCGGTCTCGCCTTCGGCGGTGGAGCGGAACAGCGCGGCGACGTCGTTCTGCCCTTCGATGTCGGCCTTGTTCGCGAAATACAGGTAGCGGCGATTCGCCTGCGATTCGCCGGCGAACGCGTCCTTCAGGTTCTGCTCGGTCTTCGATCCTTTCAAGCCCATATCACTCTCCTGTTGGTGATCGACGGATGCCTTGGCGCGCGCCATCGCAGACGGCAGCAACCGGTGGCATTCACCGGCAACGGTAACAAAACGCGCCGTCTTCGCCAATGCATTGCTTCTATGCAGGCCATAGGCGCTGGCCATCGCCGGGCATTCGAGCCATCGGCACATCGATCAACGCAGGCCCAGCAGGCGCAGTGCCAGATCGTGCAGGCGGCCTTCCGGATCGACAAGGCCGTCGAGCACATCGAGGTGGTGGCGCCCGGGCAGCGTTTCGCACACCGGCACCGCCGTCGGGCCCCAGACATCGCGGATCAACTGGTTCTGACGCAGGAACTCGTCGCTTTCAAGGGCACCGACGGTGGCGTACAGCCGGCCCTTCGGCCGCGGGAAGAACGCCGGGCTGAGCCGCCTGACCGACGCCGGCGTCAGTTGCAGGTCGGCCTGCAGGAACGGCGTGTGGCGCAACGGCTCGAGATCGAACAGGCCCGAGATCGACAGCGCACCGCCCACCGTCGTCGCGGGCAGATCATCGGCCACCTGCTTCCAGCGCGCGCTGAGCATCATCGCCGCCAGGTGCCCGCCGGCCGAGTGCCCGACGACCGCGATGCGCCGCGGATCGCCGCCGTGCGAGGCGGCATGGCGCCATGTCCACTCGACCGCGCGCAGCATCTGCCAGGTGATGTCCTCGATGCTCACCGCAGGGCACAGCGCGTAGTTGGGCACCACCACCATCGCGCCGGCGGCGTTGAAGGCGGGCGCGACGAACGAGAAGTCGGCCTTGTCCAGCGCGCGCCAGTAGCCGCCGTGGATGAACACCAGCACCGGTGCGCCGGGTTCGCGTGCCGGGAAGACATCCAGCGTCGACCCGGCGTCGCTGCCGTATGGCAGGTCCAGCGCGGCGACGAGTTCGCCCGCGCCAGCGCCGAGGCCTGCTTCCAGCGCTCGAAGATCTGCGGATGCTCGCGGAATGCGCGCGCGGTTGTCGTACTGCGCCGTGAGCCAGACGGGATCGAAGAGGGCCATCGCGTAGTCGCTCCACCGTTGATTTGTGGCGGCAGCCAACAAGGCCGCCTCGAGATCGGGGCAGACTCTAACCGCAGCCAGCCCGGATGCTAGAATTTTCGACTGTCGTGGGGGCGTAGCTCAGCTGGGAGAGCGTCGCGTTCGCAATGCGAAGGTCAGGAGTTCGATCCTCCTCGTCTCCACCAATACAGTAGGTTGTTGATCTCAAAGTTTTCTGAGATCAATCAACAAAGCCGATTTACCACATCGGCTCAGCACACCAAGCACAGCCCCCTTCCTGCTTCCAGGTTGGGGCTGCGATTCATGCGGCGTATGACTTTGATCAGTCCAGCCCGTGCGGCCGCCTTGCCTGGCATCCAGCCGCGCCCCCTCGGGCGATGCGCACTTCCGTGTCTCCCGCCTTGTGTTGGATTCTGGTCATGCCGAAAGTCCTGCGGAGTTCCTGATCAGCGCCGGCCGCCGGCGGCTGCGGTCTGGCGTCGCTGCAGTGTCTGAACTCGACTCGACACCCGTCAAGTTCCAGATGAGCAATCCCCCAGCGCCAGCGCGAAGGCCGCCGACGGGGACAACGCCGCGCCCTCGGCCAGACAGCGTGCGAGCACGACGGGGCCGAGGGCCAGTTCGAGTTGGTGTTGCGTCGTCGCCCTGCGCTGACGCCAGTAGGCCCAGCTCACGAGGCCGCGTTCCCGGACAGCCGCATCCGCGCACCCCGCGGTGCGCGCCGCGTCATGCCAACGCCCGCGCGCGAGCAGGCAATCGGTGGTCAACCCGAGCACCGGCAATGCACTGCCTTGCTGCAACGCGAGGGCACTGGCCTCGCGCAGATGGTTGATCGCTTCGTCGATGCGCTCGCGGTGCACCAGCGCGACGACCAGCGGCAGCAGCCAGTTCAACGAATAGGCCGCGCCGGGTGAGCGCGCTTGCAGGTGCCGTGCCCGCATCGTGGTCATCGCCTCGATGACGGCGGCATCGTTGCCGAGCATGGCCTCGGCCAGGGCGCGGTTGCTGCTCGCGATGTCGACGCCCAGCGCATGCCCTTCGTAACACGCACGCTGAGCGTCGTACCAGCGCAGTGCCGCGGCGTGGTCGCCGACCGACATCAGCAGCGAGGCCTCGCTGTTGCACCGCACCGCGCGGGCGCGCGGCGGCCAGGCGGGATCTTCGAGCTCGCGCGCTTCTGCCAGCCAGCGCTCGGCGGTGACGACGTCTCCCCGGCCGCAGGCGATGTGCGAGGCGTAGTTCAACGCGTCGTACAAACGCGCGCGGTCGCCCAGCGTGCGGTACCGCTGGGTGGCGCAATCGATCGCCTGCAGCATGCGCAGGTCCGCTTCGCGATAGCCCATTCGGGCGAGGGTGTAGCCCAGCAATCCGACGGTCTGTGGGGGTGCCAGGCGCTGCGCCGGTTCCCACCAGACGAGGCAACGCCTCACCCCTTCGACCGCCAGGCCGGCGTAGAACCAGGCGCGGAAGGACAGCGCGGCCAGTTCGGCACCGATCCGATGCAGGTCGTCGCGCCCGGCGAGCCACGCCAGCGCCGCTCGCACGTTGTCGACTTCGGCGGCTGCCGCGCGGTTGTCGGCCTCGCTGCAGCGCCAACGCCGATCGTCCTGTTCATAGACGCGCAGCATGCTCACCAGCGCCTGCGCGTGGCGCAGCAGGGTGCTGTCGGTCTCACCCCGTTCGGCGAGCTTTTCCAGCGCGTACGCCCGAGCCGTCTCCAGCAACGCGTAGCGCGGCACGGGCCCGGCGCCGGCCACCAGCACCATCGACTTGTCCACCAGGCCGCCGAGGTGCTCGACCACGGCCCATGAATCGACGGCGTCGTCGGCGCCGACCTGCTGCGCGGCCTCGAGCGTGAAGCCGCCGACAAACACCGCCAGGCGCGCGAACAGGGCCTGTTCGGGCTGCGACAGCAGCTGGTGGCTCCAGTCGAACGCCGCACGCAAGGTCTGATGGCGTCGCAACCCGGTGCGATGCCCGGCCGTGAGCAGCCGCAGACGCTCATCGAGGTGCAGCCGCACGCCTTCCACGCCGAGCAACGGCAGCCGCGCGGCGGCCAGTTCGATGGCCAGCGGGATGCCGTCGAGCCGACGGCAGATCTCGGCTGCCGCGGCGAGTGCGGCCGCATCGGCCTCGATCGGCAGGTTCGGTGCGAGCGCGCGCGCCCGGGCGATCAGCAGTGCCAGTGCACCAGCCGACGGGTCGGGCGGCTCGCCGGCCGCGCTCACGTCCAGCGGACCGACGCGGAACAGCTGTTCGCCCGGCACATGTGCGGGCTCCTGGCTGGTCAGCATCACGCACAGGCGCGTCGCCGCGCTCAGGCCGACAACGAACGCGGCCACGGCATCGATCAGGTGCTCGGCGTTGTCGAGCACCAGCAGCGTGTGCCGCGTGGCGAACGCCTGCGCGGGCTGCGGCGCGTCGGTGCCCGACAGGCCCAGCGCGCGCAAGACCGAGGCGGCAACACCTTCGCTCTCGGCCATCGGGGCCAGATCGACCCACACCACGCCGTCGGCGTAGCGGGACTGCACCTGGCGCACCAGCGCGCGCGCCAGGCTGGTCTTGCCGATGCCGCCGGGCCCCACCAGCGTGACCACCGGCGCCGTTTGCAGCAATGCCGCCAGCCGCTGCAGGTCATCGTCGCGACCGAACAGCCGCTCGGCCGGCACCGACGGCGGCGCGGCGCCAATCGGCACGGCCGCGCCGCGCGGATCGACCGGCAAGACGAAGCGATAGCCGCGACCGGGCACGGTCGCGATCGCCTGCGCTCCCAGCAGCTTGCGCAGGGCCGACACGCTGGCCTGCAGGCTGTTGTCTTCGACCACACGCCCGGCCCACACCGTGTGCAGCAGTTCGTCCTTGGGCACCACGCGCTCGCGTTGCTCGATCAGCAGCTGCAACAGGTCGAACGACCGCGCCCCGAGCGCGACCGGCACGTCATCGACGAGCAACTCGCGCCGCGACGCGCACAAGCAGGCATTGGCGAAACGGTACTCGCCGTCGCTGCCGGTCACTGCGCCGATGGGCATGGCGCAAGGATGCCGCAGAACAGGCCGGCCGTGCACGCGATTCAGCCCGCATCAGGATTCATCAGGCCGCGCCCAAAGACCTGATGCGCAGGCGTGCGCAGCATCGGTTCACCTTCTCAACGACCCAGGAGCCTGCCATGACAACGCACCCGAACTACCGTGCCACGACCCGCGGTGTGCAGTTGGCAGCCACCGTCGTCGCGGCCTGCGCGACGCTGGCGCTGTTCGCCGCGCTGCGCCCCGGTGAATTGCCCGAGCGCACGCTGCGCTGGGCGGGCGTGCAGATCATGCCGTCGGTGCCGAGCCCGCGCGTGCCGGAGCAAACGCTGTCGCCGCGGGTGGCGACGGCGACGCCTGCCGCCGGCGCGCAACACCCGCTCACCACCGCATCGCGATAGCCGGACTACAAGCCTGTCGAAGCCTGCCCGGTCCGCGCGGCTTCGATCGGCCTTGCTTGCTGCGGACCTTGCCCTGTATCCACCTCGGGAGAAGCGCATGAAACACCCACCCATCGTGCGGCGCCTCGTCGCCCTCACCACCTTGCTCGGTGCACTGGCTGTGCTGATGCCACCGAAAGCGGCTGCGCAAGCGCCCTACGTCGTCAAGCCGCTGGCCCAGAAGAAGATCAAGGAACTGCCCGCCGGCCCGCTGTACTGGCGGGTCGAAACCTTCCCGACCCTCGCCGAGGCCGAAGCCGCGGTCGGCCCGGACGGCTGGAACCCGGCATCGGTGCGCCACGAGACGACCACCGCGCTGATCGTCGAAGTCGCCGACCAGGCGTGGGTGCTGACGTTGGGACCGGCCGGTGCGTCGACGCCGGGAGGCCACAAGCTCGCCGAGATCGGGCCCGTGCCCAGCGTCGCGGCATCCGATTACCTGCTGCGCGTGAACCACGGATCCGGGCCGCCAGGATCGCAGACACCGGTTCATTCGCACCCCGGGTCGGAGGCTTTCTATGTCGTCTCGGGCAGGCTGGGGCAGCGCACGCCGCACGGGGTGGTGCATGTCGAAAGCGGCCAGGGCATGAACGGGCACGCGCCGGGCATGACGATGCAGGTCTTCAACAGCGGTTCCACCGAGCTCAGCGCGCTGATCATGTTTGTCGTCGATGCCGGCAAACCGTTCTCGCAGCCGGCCAAGTTCGACTGACGGCCACGCTTGCTGCGACTCATCCCACCCGTCGCGTGAACCACTGCGGTCGCTGCGCCGGCCGCACCGGCGGCAGCCCGGCTGGCAGGCGGTGCCGGGCAAGTCCGGCCCCGGCCACGGCCAGGAAGTCGACCACCGCGCGCACGCGGGGCTGGCGCGAGCCCGCCTTGCGGATCAGCAGGTTCAGCGGCGGCGAGTTCGCCCCCACCCAGTCGAGCAGCACCGGCTGCAGCGTCCCGGCGGCCAGACCTTCGCGGGTGGTGAGGTCGTTGAGTCGCGCCACAAGCTCGCCACCGATCACCGGCGCGTCGAGCGCGGCGCGATGGTCGCCGGTGAGCCAACCGTCGACCGCCACCTCCACCCGTTCGCCGTCGCGCTCGAAGCGCCAGTTTCGCAGCACCTCGCCATAGGGCGTGCGATACAGCATGCAGGGGTGGTGCGCGAGCTGCGACGGGTGCGACGGCACGCCATGGCGTGCCCAGTAGGCCGGGCTCGCCACCACCAGCCAGCGCGACTCGGCCAGCGTGCGCAGCATCGCCTGCTGCGGCGGTGGCCAGCCGAACTGAAGCAGCAGGTCGGTGCCCAGCTGGGCCAGGTCGCGGTTGCTGCCGGCATCGATCAGGTCGACACGCAGGTGCGGGTGCGTCTGGTGCAGGCGCGCCAGCAAGCCGGGCAGCACAAACTGAAGCACCACGCTGTGCGCGGCGATCGTGATGGTGCCGCTGGGCGCGGCGCCTTGGTCGTGCAGGCTGGCATCCAGCCGCTGCAGCTCGCCGAGCAGCTGGCGGGCTCGCTGCACATAGTCCGATGCGTCGGCTGCCGCTCGCAGCGGCGAAGCCGAGCGGTCGATCAGCACCATGCCCAGCTCGGCCTCCAGCGCCTTGACCAGCCGGTGCACCGAGGGCGCGGCCACGCCCAGCTTGCGCGCGGCCGCGTTGAAGCCGCCATGCTCGACGACGGCGGTCAGGTACTCGAGCGCGCGCAGCTTGTGAATCGGCACGGTGTTCTTGCATCGACGTCGGACCGGCCATGAGCAAATTGCTCATGCGCCGTTGCAGGGGCGAGTATTGCCGCGAGTGGCCACCGCGGGAATCATGCAGCCATGGCCTGCACGGCTGTCTTCGGGAGTCTGCGATGCACCACCGTCTCGATCGTCGCCATCTGTTGCGCACCTGCGGGACCCTGGCCGCGGGCTGCGTCTTCGCGGCGCCGTGGGCCGCCGCACGCGCCGCCGGCGCGCCCTCGCTGCGCTCGCTGCAGCTGGTGGTGCCCACGCCGCCGGCGAGCCAGCCCGACATGATCGCGCGCTGGCTGATCGAGCCGCTGGCGCTGCAGGCGGGCGTGGCCGGCCAGGTGGTCAACCGCCCCGGTGCTGCCGGCGCAATCGCCGCCGATGCCGTGCTCGCCGCGACCCCTGAGTCGGGCACGCTGCTGCTGGGCGGTCTCGACCATGTGGCGTACTCGCACCTCAACAGCCAGCGCCGGCCGCTGGACCCGTTCGTCGATTTTGTGCCTGTCGCCTCGGTCAACCGCGACTCTTGGGTGGTGGTGACGAGCGCGAAGGGGGCTGTCACCAGCCTCGCCGGTCTGGCCGAACGCTCGCGCCAGGACGGCGGCCTGAACTACGCGAGCACCGGAGAAGGCAGCACCGCCCACCTGCTCAGCGCGCGGCTGGTCAAGGCCCTCGGCATCGAGGCCCAGCACGTGCCCTACCGAGACCCGTGGATGCCCGACCTGATCGCCGGGCGGGTGCAGTTCGTGGTGGCGCCGGCACCGGCCGTGATCGGCCAGATTCGCGGCGACCGATTGCGCGCCCTCGCCACGCTCACCGAAGAACGTCTGCCGGCCTTCGCGGACGTGCCGTCGATCCGCGAACTCGGACGACCCGACCAGGTCTTCCATGGCGGGTTGTTCGTGTTTGCGCCTGCCAACCTGGCGCCTGTGGCGCCCCGCCTGAACACGTGGCTGGTCGAGGTGATGTCGCAGCCAGACATCGTCTCGCGCTATCGCGAGGCATCGATCGAACCCACCCCACTCGACCTGGCCCAGACCGCCGACTTGGTGCGCCAACGCCTTCAGCTGATCGACGGCATGCGCCTGGCGGTTTTTGGCCGAACCCGGTGACAGCGACGGAGATCGGCGGGACGAGTCCGCGCCGGGTTCACGGCCCGAGCGTGCCGGTGTCGAGTTCACCCCCCAGCGCCAGGTGCAACTGCACCCGCTGCACGCGCTGGTCGGTGCGCAGCCGCAGCAGCGACATCTGCGCCGCCATCAGCGCCAGCTGCTGCTGCGCCACGCTGCGCTGGTCGCGCGAGCCGACGCGGTAGCGCACCTGCTCGAGTTCGAAGCCGCGGGTGTTCTGCGCCAGGCCCCGCACCAGCACCGGCTCTCGCGCCGCCAGCGCGGCCTGATTCGCCAGCGCCGTCTCGACTTCGTTGAACGCGCGCTGCGCGGCCTGCGCATAGGCCGCTGCGGCCAGGTTCTGCTCGGCCGTGCGCAGCGCCACCTGCCCTTGCAGGGCACCGCCATCGAAGACCGGCCCCAGCAGCGTGGCACCGATGCCGCCGCTGGGGTTGTCGCGCTGCTGCAGCACGAACAGCGAGCTCGAGATCGACGACAGCGCCGCCGTCAGCGACAGCCGCGGCAGCCGCGCGGCCTGCGCTTCGCCGACGCGGTCGAAGGCCACCGCCACGCGGCGCTCGGCGGCGATGATGTCGGGCCGGCGTTCGAGCAGCTGCGAGGGCACACCCAGCGGCGCGGGCGGCGGCAGCGGCATGAACTCGGCGCTGGCCTGGAGTTGCGCCGCCGGGTAACGGCCCAGCAGCATCTCCAGCGCGCGGCGCGCCTGCGCCACTGCCGCGTCGACCTGCAGCAGCTGGTCGCGGTAGGTCTGCACGGTGGCACCGGCCTGTGTCACCTCGACCTCCGAGGCCACGCCGATGCGTTCGCGCTGTTCGGCCAGCGCCGACAACTGCGTCGCCGAGGCGAGTGCATCGAGCGCCAGCCGCTGTTGCTGCAGGGCTTCGGTGGCCATGAACCAGGCCTTGGCCAGCGCCGCGACGATCGACAGCTGGGCGAACTGCAGATCGGCCTCGCGTGCAGTCAGTTCGCCCTGCGCGGCGCGCTGGCCGTAGCGCACGCGGCCCCACAGGTCGAGTTCCCACGACGCGCTCAGGATCACACCCGACAACTGCCCGCTGCTGCCGGTGGCGTTGCCGCTGGTGCGCGCGGCCAGGCCGAGCGTGGGATACAGCGCACCGTCGACCATCTGCACCGCCGCGGCCGCTGCCTCCACCCGCGCTGCGGCGGCGCGCAAATCGACGTTGTGGCGCAGCGCCTCGGCCGCCAGCGCGGTCAGCCGCGGGTCACCGAACGAGGCCAGCCAGTCGGGTGGTGGTGCGGCTGTACTTTGCGCATCGGCAGCCGCCCAGGTCGGCGGCACGGCCATCATCGGCAGCTCCTGGCGCGCGATGTCCTCGCCTTTGGGCGGCGATTGCAGGGCGCAGCCGCTCGAGCCACTCAAGGCCAGCGCGCACAGCCAACCCAGTGCCTTGTTCATCAGTGCAGCTTCAGCACCAGGTAGTCGAGCTTGGCGCTGGTGCGCATCAGCACCTTGCGCAGGATGTGCAGGAAGGCCAGGTGCTCGGTGTAGATCGCGCCCTGGCCGACCGCCCCGGCGGGCAGGAAGATGTCGGCGTCGCGCGCATCCACCGTCAGCTTGACCGGAAAGCGCCCGGGTGCGATCGGCCCGTAGCCGGTGGTGGGCAGCTGGGTGCTGTTGGCCACCTGACCCTGGCCCTGCGCCCAGATGATCGAATCGACCTTGGCCTTGAAGACATGCCCGGGCAAGGCGCTGAGGATGAACTCGGCTTCGTTGCCGGCTTCGATCTGGTGCAGCTCGTTCTGGTGATACAGCGCGATCACCTGGTAGCTGGTCTCGACGAAGGTCATCGCCGGGGTGATCGGAAACGCGGCGGTGAACGAGCCCGGGCGCAGCTGCACGTTGATCGCATAGCCGTCGGCCGGTGCCAACACGGTGGTCTGTTCCAGATCCCACTGTGCCGATTCGAGCTGCGCACGCACCTGCGCCACCGGCGCGTATTCGTCGTCGAGCTTGCCCGAGACACGCTGCCGGATCTGCCGCTGCGCGGCGTTGGCCTGCACCTCGGCCGCGCGCGATTGCGCGACCACCGCGCGCGCGGTGTCGAGCTGCGCCTGCAGCGACAGCAGGTCGGCCTCGGCCTTCTCCAGCGCGAAGCGGTCGCCGGCGCCGGCTGCCACCAGCTCGCGGTTCTGCTGCACGCGCCTGCGCGCCAGCTCGACGCCGACCTGTGCTTCGCGCGTGCGCGCCTCGGCCTGCGTGATGGCGCTGCGCGCCGCCGTCACGCCGGCGGTCGCACCGGCCAGCTGTTCATCGCTTTCGCGCAGCGTGGCCTGGGTGTTGGCCAGCTGCGCCTGCAGCGCGCGCACCGTCAGCGCATAGGGCGTGGGGTCGATGCGGAACAGCACCTCGCCCTTCTTCACCAGCCGATTCGGCTGCACCGGCACCTCGATGACACGTCCGCGCACCTGCGGCACGATGTTGACCACGTACTTGACGACACGCACGTCGTTGCTCGACGGAGCGAACACGTTGAGCAGCAGGATCATCGTCGTCAATGCCACCACCGGGATGGTGACGACGATGACCATCGACGTGGTGTTCCACGGCAGCCACTTGAACTTGAAGAAGATCAGCCACACGCACAGCGCGTAGACCGCCAGGATCAGTGCGTCCATCAGGCGCGCGCCGCGCTGGCGGATGCCGTCTCGGCGTGCGTCGGGAGCTCGGGCCCGCAGGGCTGCGGCGGCAGCGCATCGAGCTGCGCGCGCAGGGCGCGCAGCTTCGGCGGCAGCGTGCCGCGCGCGGCCATGTGGTCCAGGTCGTCGCGCAGGTGCTCGATCTCGTCGTCGACCAGTTCGTTGCGCCCGGCCTTGTCGGCCATCTCGTGGTAGTAGTGTTCGTGCTTGTCGGTGCCGTAGGCCATGCGGTAGCCGGCCGGCTTGGTGTAGGCCCACAGCCAGGCCAGCGGCCACAGCAGCCCGCCGAACACCAGCGACAGCAGGCACAGCGTGTGGATGGCGTCGGCCTGCGGGTGGTGCTTCTTGTGCGCGATCTTCTCGGGCATCACGTGCACGATCCAGAACAGCGCGATCACCCCCAGCGGCACCACGCACAGCACGAACCAAGAGATGCCGTTGGCCACCGCGTCGAGCGTATCGCCGCTGAACACCGAGGCCTGGGCCGGTGCGCACAGGGCCAGCGAGGCCAGCCCGACAGCGGTGCCGACCCCTGCGCGCATGGGCCTGGTGCGCAGGGCCCAGGGCGCGATGCGCCGCTCGCCGGGCGTCCCGGCCTGCAAGTCCGTCGCTTCTGAACACGGATGCTTGTTCGAATTCGCAGCCTTCATCGAACCCAACTCCTGCGGGCCGCCTGCTGGTCGAACAGACGTCGGCGCGGCCCGGCGGCATTATCTCCACATTGTTTCGAGGCCCCTGTCGAACGGGCTCGTGACAGGGCTGTGGCCGATGCCGTCGGTTGGCGCCGTTGGTGGGCGCAATGAGCGCTGCGATCTTGCCGCACAGCCTTGACCCCAGCGTCGCCAGGCGCGTGCAAAAGGGTTTGCGCCACGCCGTTTGCGCACCGCCATTCGTTATCCTTGCGCCCTGTCCGCGCTGCAATACGAAAGGCTTCGATGAAACTCAGGTCCACGCTGTGCAGCATCCTGTCGGTGGCATTGGCTGCCCCACCCGCCGTGCTGGCGCAGACAGCCAACGCCCCTGCCGCGGCCGCAGCGCCCGCCGCGGCGACGTTCTCGCAGGGCCAGCTCGAGCAGATGCTCGCGCCGATCGCACTGTATCCCGACGCGCTGCTGTCGCAGATGCTGATGGCCTCGACCTATCCGCTGGAAATCGTCGAGGCGGCGCGCTGGCAGAAATCGAACGCGGCGCTGAAGGACAAGGCGCTGGAGGACGCGCTGCAACAGCAGCGGTGGGACGAGAGTGTCAAGTCGCTGACCGCGTTCCCCGACGTGCTGGAGCGCATGAACAAGGATCTGAGCTGGACGCAGCAGCTCGGCGACGCCTTCCTCGGCCAGCAGAAGGAATTGCTCGACACCGTGCAGACCTTGCGCACGAAGGCCCAGACCGCCGGCAACCTGAACAGCAACGAGCAGCAGACGGTGAAGGTGGAGACGCAGCAGAGCAAACAGGTCATCGTCATCGAGCCGGCGAACCCGCAGGTGGTCTACGTGCCCGTGTACCAGCCCACCGTGGTCTATGGCGCCTGGGGCTACCCGGCCTACCCGCCCTACTACCCGCCGTACTGGGCACCGGTGGGGGCGGCCTTCGTCAGCGGCATCTTCTGGGGCGTGGGCATCGCGGCCGGCGCGGCGCTGTGGGGCGGCATCGGCTGGGGCCGCGGTGACGTCAACATCAACGTCAACCGCTACAACAACTTCAACCGCACCACCATCAACAACGGCAACTGGAACCACAGTGCCCAGCACCGCGGTGCGGTGCCCTACCGCGACGCCGCATCGCGCCAGCAATACAACGGCAGCAACCGCCAGGCTGCGCAGGCACGAGATCAGTTCCGCGGCCGCGACGACGCGCTCGGCGGCGCCGGCCTGAACGACCGCAGCGGCCTGCGCGAGGCGCAGCGCGACCCCGCCGTGCGCGACAACGCGGCACGCGATCGCACCGGCGATCGCACCGGTGATCGCAGCACGGCTGCGGCCGGCCAGCGTGATGCGGGTGCCGGGCGCGGCAGTGCCGCCGCCGCGAGGCCGAGCCCGTCGAATGCCGACCGCGGCGGCGCCTTCTCGGGTGGCAACGGCGCCAGCACGCGCGAGGCCTCGAACCGCGGCCATGCCAGCATGTCGGGCGGACAACGCGGCGGTGGTGGCGCACGAGGCGGCGGCGCGCGCGGCGGTGGGGGCGGGCGGTGAAGGTCATCCCCGCCACGCCCTGTCAGTCCCTTGTGCCCACCGCGCGGAAACTCCAGATGAAACCTCACTTTTTCGATGCGCTGCACGCGCCTTTGCTGACGCAACGAATCGCCGCCGCGGTCGCCGTGTCGTTCGCCTGCGGGCTGGCAACCGCTGCCGATGCGCCGCAGACATCGGCCTCGACGGCTTCCGCTGCGGCCCCGGCGCCGAGTGCCAGGCGCGCCGTCTTCAGCTCGCCGCAGCAGGGCATCGACGCGTTGATCGCGGCGCTGCGCCAGCACGATTTCAAGGCCCTGGCGCGGCTGCTGGGCCCCGGACACGAGCGCATCGTCGATTCGGGCGACAGCGCAGCCGACCGCGCCGCCGCCGACCGCTTCGTCGCCGACTACGAAGCCCGGCACAGCATCCAGATGGAAGGCGATGCGCGGGCCTTCGTCGTCATCGGAGCGACGGATTGGCCGATGCCGATCCCGCTGGTGAGGAAGGGCGAGCACTGGCGCTTCGATGCCGATGCCGGCGAAGAGGAGCTCATCGCCCGGCGCGTCGGGCGCAACGAGATCGACGTGATCCAGGTCTGCCTGGCCTTCGCCGACATGCAGCGCGAGTACGCCGAGGCCGATCGCAACGGCAACGGCACGCTCGAATACGCGCCGCGTCTGGTCTCTTCGCCCGGCAAGCGTGACGGCCTGTACTGGCCGGTGGCCGCGGGCGAAACGCCCAGCCCGGCGGGGCCGCGTCTGGCCGGTGCCCAGCCGCGGCAGGCCAGCGGCAAGGATGCGCCGAACCCCTTCCACGGCTACTACTACCGTGTCCTCACCCGGCAGGGTGCGCACGCACCGGGTGGGGCGCGCAACTACTTGGTCAACGGCAGGCTGATCGGCGGCGTCGCGCTGGTCGCGTGGCCGGCAGGCTATCTGTCGTCCGGCGTCAAGACCTTCGTGTGCAACCTCGACGGTGCCGTGTACGAGAAGGATCTGGGCCCCGACACGCCGAACAAGGTGCGCAAGATCACGGCCTACGATCCGGGGCCGGACTGGGATCGCAGCAACTGAGCGGTCGAGCCGTGTGCCCCTCAGCCGCGGCGGCTACCCGCGTCAGCCACGGCGGCTGACGAAGGATCGCGGTCGACACCACCGCCGCGCGCTTGGCCCAGTCATGCGCCTGCCACCGGCGCGCTGGCCTGGCGTTCGACCTTCTGCCAGCGCACCAGCACGCCGCCGCTCATCCAGCCGATGGCATCGCCCATCGCGCGTGCCTCGGCTTCGTTGTGCGTCACCAGGATCGCGGTCTGGCCGGCTGCACGAAGAATGGCCCCGACTTCGGCGGCGAGGCGCTCGCGCGCATCGATGTCGAGGTTGGAGAACGGCTCGTCGAGCAGCAGCAAGGCGGGCGCCGGCGCGAGCGCACGCGCCAGCGCGATGCGCTGCTGCTGCCCGCCCGACAGCTCGTGCGGATAGCGCGCGGCGGCATCGTCCAGGCCGACCATCCTGAGCATCGCGGTCACCCGCGCCTGCCGCTGCGGCTCGCCCAGGCGGCGCAACCCGAAGCCGATGTTCTGGGCGGCGCTGAGGTGCGGGAACAACGCGAACTCCTGGAACATCATGCCGACGCGCCTTTGCTCGGGCGGCAAATGCTGCTGCGGCGCGGACAGCAGGTGTTGGTCGAGATGGATGGTGCCCGCGCGCACCGGCTCGAAACCGGCGATCGCGCGCAGCACCGTGGTCTTGCCGCAGCCGGAAGGCCCCAGCAGGCAGCCGATGCGCCCGGCGTCGAGCGACATCGTGAAGCCGTCGACGGCGGTGTGCAGGCTGCGTGCGTGCGCATAGGCCACCCGCACCCCGTCCAGGCGCAACGACACCGTCATGGGGTGACCGCCATCACCTCGCTGCCGAGCCGGCTGCGCGACAGCAGCACCACCGGCAACAGGCCGGCGAGCACGATCGCCAGTGCGGCGATCGCGCCTTCTTCATAGGTGCCGCGCGCGGCCTCGGCATAGAGCCAGGTGGCCAGCGTCTCGAAGTTGACCGGACGCAGCAGCAAGGTGGTGGGCAGCTCCTTCATCGCGTCGACGAAGACCAGCAACGCCGCGGCGGCAATCGCCGGCTGCAGCAGCGGCAGGTGCACGCGGCGCAGGGTGCCGAGCGCGGTTTCGCCGAGCAGGCGCGCGGCCTGTTCGAGCGCGCGCGGGATGCGCGACAGCCCGGCCTCGATGCCGCCGACCGGCATCGCCAGGAAACGGATCGAGCAGGCGACGACCAGCACGACGCCGGCGCTCATCAGCGGCAGCCCGGGCTGGCCGAGCAGCCCGGCGATGCCGGCGTCGAGGGCCAGCATCGGCGTCAGGATGCCGATGCCGAGCACCGTGCCGGGCACGGCATAGCCGAGCGTGGCCACACGCGCCTGCCAGCGCGCGCGGCTGGGGCTCGAGCCCTGGGGCCGCACGGCCCAGGCCACGACCAGGCCGGCAACCACCGTCACCACGGTCACGCCGACGGCCAGCGCCAGCGTATTGACCAGGCTGTGCAGCAGCCCGTCCGACACGGTGTCGCCGCGCATCAGGCGGCGTGCGGTCTGCCACACCAGGTAGGCGGCCGGCGCAGCGAAGCCCAGCAGCACCGGCACCGTCGCCAGCACGCTGGCGGCGATCGCCTTGCCGCCGCGCAGGCGGTGCGGCGCCGCGGCACGCATGCGCTGCACCGAAGCAAACCGCTGGTGGCGGCGGCCATGGCGTTCGAGCAGCACCAGCCCAACCACGCCGACCAGCATGAAGCACGCGATCTGCGCCGCGCCGGCCAGGTCGGAGCGGGTGATCCAGGTGGTGTAGATGGTGACCGTCAAGGTCTGCACGCCGAGGAACTCGGACGCGCCGATGTCGTTCAGCGTTTCGAGCAAGGCCAGGCTCAGGCCCACCGCCAGCGCCGGCCGCGCCAGCGGCAGCGCGACGCGCAGGAACGCGCCACCGGCACTTTCGCCCAAGGTGCGCGCGGCCTCCATCAGGTGCGCCGGCTGCGTCACGAACATCGCACGCGCGGTCATGTAGACGTAGGGGTACAGCACGATGCCGATGACGAAGATCGCGCCGGCCATCGAGCGCAGATCGGGCAGCCGGAAATCGCGCGGGCTGTCGATGCCCAGCGCCCAGCGCAGCGCTTCCTGCACGGGCCCCAGCGGATGCAGCAGGTCGAGGTAGGCGAAGGCGACGATGTAGGTCGGCATCGCCAGCGGCAGCAGCAGGGCCCAGTTCAGCATGCGCCGACCGGGGAAGTCGAACGCGGTCACCAGCCAGGCGCAGCCGGTGCCGACGACCAGAACCACGCTGCCCACGCCGAGCAGCAGGATCGCGGTGTTGAGCGCGGCCTGCGGCAGCACGTGGCGCCACAGGCTCGACCAATGCGCCAGGTCAGCGCCGGCAGCGAGCCAGGCGAGGCTGAGCACCGGCACCAGCACGCCGAGCGCGATGACGAACGATGCGGCCCGCCAGACCGGCCCGACCGGCCGCAAGCCGGTCACTGATCGAAGCCGACCTTGTCGATCAGCGCGCTCGCCTGCTTGCGGTACTTCGCGATCTCGGTCAGCGGCAGCGAATCGACCTTGATGTCGCCGATGCTGGCCGCGGTGATCGAATCGAGCGCGACACCGCTGCGCACCGGGTACTCGTAGTTGATCTCGGCGTAGAACGCCTGCGCCGGGTCGGAGACCAGGAACTCGAGCAGCTTGACCGCGTTGTCGCGATGCGGCGCGTTCTTCGCGATCGCCGCGCCGCTGACGTTGACGTGGGTGCCGCCGGTGCTGGCGAAGGTGGGGCGGATGACCTTGATCGCCTCGCCCCACTTGCGCGCGTCGCTGCCTTCCTTGGCGCTCTTCATCTGGCCGACGTAATACGAGTTGGCCAGGCCGACATCGCAGATGCCGCCGAGGATGTCGCGTGCGACGTCGCGGTCGCCCCCGGTGGCCTTGCGCGCGAGGTTGGCCTTGACGCCGCGCAGCCAGGCTTCGGTGGCGGCCTCGCCGTCGTGCGCGATCTTCGCGGCGATCAGCGCGGTGTTGTATGGGTGCTGGCCCGAGCGGATGCACACCTTGCCCTTGAACTTCGGGTCGGCAAGGCCTTCGTAGGTGACCGACTTCAGCGACGACGACCTGGCCGCATACAGCACACGCGCGCGCATCGACAGCGAGAACCACTGGCCGTCGGCGGCGCGCAGATTGGCCGGGATCGCCGCTTCGAGCGCAGCCGACTTCACCGGCTGGGCGAGGCCGGCATCGACGATGTCGATCAGGTTGCCGATGTCCACCGTCATCAGCACGTCGGCCGGCGATCGAAGGCCTTCGGCCTTGACCCGTTCGAGCAGACCGTCCTTGACGAACACGGTGTTGATCCGCACGTCGTTCTGCGCGCTGAAGGCACTCAGCAGCGGCTGGATCAA
The DNA here is from genome assembly GCA_963756415.1 of uncultured beta proteobacterium. Classification (GTDB taxonomy): domain Bacteria; phylum Pseudomonadota; class Gammaproteobacteria; order Burkholderiales; family Burkholderiaceae_C; genus Rubrivivax. The sequence continues at coordinate 686,287 of CAVWNT010000009.1, read as the reverse complement.
GCCCGGCTCGCGGGTGGTGTAGACCGTCAGTTCGCCGGCGGCCTGGGCCGGCGCCAGCATCAACAGGCAAGCGGCGGCGCCAAGGCAGCCGCCGAGGGCATGGACGGGAAGGAACGAACGGCCGAGTCTGGGCATGGTGGGTTTCACGGTGACGAGTGCGTTGTGGAATGCGGGAATGGCGATCGTACGTGGAATCATTCGCATTCCGTCAGCCGCCGTGCCGCATCGCAACCTGCACGCGGCGCGACGGCCCGCGCGCTGCGTGCGGGCCTGCCCTGCCGATCGTCGCGAACTGCGGGCTCGACCCCGAACGCCCGCGTGCCGGAGCGCTGCCGCGCTGGCCGTGGCTGCCGCGGCCGGTGGCGGCTACTTGACCGTGTAGCCGCGGCCTTCGAGGCACGCCGACACGGCCCTCGCGTAGCCCTGCTGGCCGGTCGATTGGGCCTGCGCGGCCTGCTGCTCTTGCGCGCGCGCCTGCTGCCGGTTGGCACTGCGCTTGGCGGATGCGCCGACCACGGCACCGGTGCGGGCGGCGTCGCCGGCGTCATGGCCGGTGATGGCTGCCGCGGTGGCGCCGACGGCGGCCCCGCGCACGCGCGCGCCGCTGCCGGTGGCGCCTTGCGGCGGTGCGGGCGCGGCGGCCTGCGGCGGGTGAGCCGGGTCGTAGCCGCTCTGGCCGACGGCCCAGGTGTGGCACTCGCCCTGGTCCTTCTTCTGCTGATCGGCCGATTGGCCCTTGGCCGGATAGACGATGGGGGCCTGCGCCAGCGCGGCCCCGCCGGCGGCCACCGTGGTGGCCAGGGCGACGGCGATGGTGCGAAGTCTGTGGTGGTTCATGTCGTGCTTTCGTGGCTGGCGGTGGCGGGCAACGGGCGTCTTGCCGGTGGCCCGGCGGGCGCGAACGTGCGTGGCAGGTTGCCGGTGTTTATAGCGTGAGTTGCACCGCCCACCCGGACACGAGCTGTGGGCTGCGAAGCCGCAAAGGCCACCTCCGCGGCCGGATGGGCAGCGCTACCGAACACGCAGCACATCGAGGGCAGAAACGGCCGGCGCCCAGTTGCCCCACGACTGACGCAGGTAGGTGGCGACCGCGGCGATGTCGTCGTTGTCCAGCACCTGGCCATACGGCGGCATGCCGAAAGGTTGCGGGTTGCCTGCCGTTGCCGGCGGGAAGCCGCCGTGGCGAATGGCCAGCACCAGGTTGTTGGGCGAGGCCAGCGTGATCGCGCGGTTGCCTGCCAAGGCCGGATAGATGTTGGCGACCCCCTGCCCGTTCTCGCGGTGGCAGGCCGCGCAGTGCTGCGCGTAGAGCTTCTCGCCTCTTGCCAGCACGTCGCCCGGTGCACCTTCGACGGCGACCGCGACGCGGCGCGTGGCCGGGATCGAGCCCAGGAACAGCGCCATCGCCTCGACGTCGTCCTGCGCCAGGAATTGGGTGCTCGAGAAGACCACCTCGGCCATCGGCCCCGAGACCGCGGCGTGCGCGGACACGCCGTCCCTGAGCAGCCTCACCACCTCGTCACGCGCCCAGCCCTGGACACCGGCCTCGCTGGGCGCGGACAGCGACGGTGCGTACCAGGCATCGCCCGGCATCAAGGCGCCGGCGTACTCGGCATCGCGGCGGGTGCCGCCGAGAAGATCGCGCCCGGAATGGCATGCCGCGCAGTGGCCGAGGCCCTGCACCAGGTACCTGCCGCGCTGCCACTCGGCGCTGCGCGCGGGCTCGACAGCGGCCGCGCCGGGACGAAAGTACAGCGCCCGCCACACCGCCAGCGCGGCCTGGGTGCTGTACGGAAACCGCAGCGCATGCGGCTGGTTTGCGCGCACCACCGCAGCCCCGGACATCAGGAACGCGTACAGCGCGTCGGCGTCTTCGCGTGTCACCTGCGTGAAGCTGGTGTACGGAAAGGCCGGGTACAGCAAGCGGCCGTCCTTCGCGCGGCCGTGGTGCAGGGCGCGCCAGAAATCGTCCACCGACCAGCTGCCGATGCCGGTGTCGATGTCGGGGGTGATGTTCGAGGCGAAGACCACACCGAAGGGCGTTTCGACGCCGCGGCCGCCAGCCAGGGGCGCCCCGCCAGTGGCGGTGTGGCAGCCGATGCAGTTGCCGGCGCGGGCCAGATAGGCGCCGCGCGCGACGGCCGCTGCCGAGCTTTGCTGCGCAACCGAAGCGGGCGCCGGTGGCGCCCGATCTGCAGCGCCCAGCCAGGCCACGATGCCCCACAGCACGACGATCACCAGCATGCACGCGCCGAGCAGGGGCCAGCGCCGTCGGACCGCTTTTCTGGCCGTCATCGTTCGACGCTGCCACAGTGCATCGGCAACGGCTGCGACGATGCGGCCTGCGGCTTGATACCGGTGGGCAGCGTCTGCGCCGAGAGCCAGCGCGCCACCGCGCCGATCTCCTCGGGCGTCAGGCGCTTCGCGATCTCGGCCATGCAATCCGGCGCATCGGCCTGGCGCAGGCCGTTGCGCCAGGCGCCGAACTGGGCCAGCAGGTAATCCGACGGCAGCGTCAGCAGGCCCGGCATCGCGGGCAACTGGCCGGCCATGTCGGTGCCATGGCAGGCCACGCAGGCGGGGATGCCGCGCTGGGGCGCGCCTTCGTGAACCAGCGTTTCGGCCAGACGCACTTCAGCGGGGGCCAGCACCAACGGCTGCGCCGGCGGATAGGGCAGGTCCAGGTCGGCGAAGTAGGTGGCGATATCGCGCAGGTATTCGTCCGACATGAGCTGCGTGAATCGGTTCATGACCTTGTTGTGGCGCCGCCCTTCCCTGAAATTGCGCAGCTGGTTGAAGAGGTAGCCCTGGGGCTTGCCGGCGATGCGCGGGAAGTAGTCCAGGTTCGTCGCCCGCCCTTGTTTGCCGTGGCACACGACACAGGCCTGCATGCGCTGCGCCATCGAGTCCTGCACGTCGGGCAACGGCTGAGCCGCCGCGCCGGCGTTGGCTTGCGGCCACGCCTGCGCGGCCGCCAGGGCCAGCGTCGCGCAGACGACAGCGGCAAACAGCCGCTTCATGGGTAGCCGCAGCGGCGGCGATCGGTGCCGATGCAGCGGCGCACGTCCGATCGCATGCACATGCGCGCACCGATCAGCCGCTGCCTTGGTTTGTCGCGCGATAAAGGCCATGGTCCATTCTTGCCCATGCCCCATTGCCCCGTGCCCAGTGCCGCCCATTGCCCGGTGCGCAGCGGGCAGCGCCTTGGGGTCGAAATCTGCCGCACACAATCGCGGGGTGGATTTTGTCTATCTCCCGCTGCTCGCCGCTTCGGCACTGGTCTTCGCCAGCGTGCTCGCCGGGCTGTTCTCGGTGCGCATCGGCTTTTCATTCCTGCTGGTGTTCCTGGCCGCGGGCATGCTGGCCGGCGAGGACGGCCCCGGCGGCTTTCGCTTCGACGACCATCAGTTGAGCTTCTGGGTCGGCACGCTGGCGCTGGCGGTGATCCTGCTCGACGGCGGCATGCGCACCGCCTTCTCGCGCTTTCGCACCGGGCTGAAGCCGGCGCTGCTGCTGGCCACCGTCGGCGTGCTGGTGTGCGCGGCCATCACCGCGCTGGCCGGCGTGTTGTTCGTCGGCCTGCAGTGGCGCAGCGCGTTGCTGCTCGGCGCCATCGTCGGTTCCACCGATGCGGCCGCGGTGTTCGCGTTGCTGACGCGCTCGGGTGTGACGCTGAACGAACGCGTCGAGGCGACGCTGGAAATCGAATCCGGCATGAACGACCCGATGGCGGTCTATCTGACGCTGGCCTTCATCGCGCTGATCGCCGGCGCTGCGGCGGCCCCGGCGTCCGGGTCGGCCTGGGTTCCGCTGGTGCTGTCGTTCGTGCACCAGTTCGGCCTCGGCACGCTCGCCGGCGTCATCGGCGGCCTGGCTTTTGCATCGCTGCTGGGCCGCGTGGCTGCACGCCACAGCGGTGGCGACGGCGTGGTCGCGCTGCTGATCGTGGCCGGCGGGCTGGCGCTGTTCGCCCTCACCGGTTTGCTCGACGGCTCGGGCTTCCTCGCGGTGTACCTGTTCGGCATGATCGTCGCCAACCGCGCCGCGCAGGTCGTGGCGCCCACGCTGGCCGCGATGGACGGCTACGCCTGGCTGGCGCAGGCGGGCATGTTCCTGCTGCTCGGGCTGCTGGTGACACCGAGCACGATGATCGACCACGCCGCGCCGGCGCTGGCGGTGGTGCTGAGCCTGATCTTCATCGCCCGGCCGGCGGCGGTGTGGCTGTGCCTGCTGCCGTTTCGCTTCACGGCGCGCGAAACCTGGTTCATCTCCTGGGTCGGCCTGCGCGGCGCGGTGCCGATCGTGCTGGCGCTGTTTCCACTGCTTGCCGGCACGCCCGATGCACCGCTGCTGTTCAACATCGCCTTCGTGGTGGTGCTGGTGTCGCTGCTGCTGCAAGGCAGCACGATCGGCTTCATGGCACGCAAGCTGGGCGTGGCGCTGCCCGACCCTGGCGACGAGCAGCAGGTGCGCGCGGTGTTCCGCGATTTCCCGCTCGACCCGCTGGCGCCGGTGGCTTCGCTGTGCGAGTTCTACGGGCTGCCAGCGCCCGCCGACGGTGCTGCACCGCTGGCCGTGTGGATGGCCGCCCAGCTGCGCCGTGCGCCGGTGGCCGGCGACATCGTCAACCTCGGTCCGGCCACGCTGGTGGTGCGCGAGGTGGAAGACGGCAGGATCAAGCGCATCGGCCTGGGCCTCAGCGGCTGAGCTGGCGTCTGGCGCGCATGGCCGCGCCGATGCGCTCGAGCTCGCTGTCGCTGAGCAGCCGCTGCGCCATCGGCAGCAGTTCGCTCTCTTCGCGCTCGATGTGCGTTCGATACAGCTCGGTGAAGGCCTGCACCTCGTCGCTGTCGAGCAGCACCGACTCGCCCCTGGCGACCTGTTGCAGCCGCGCGCGCAGCCGTTGCCAACCTGCTTCGAGCCGGCGGTGATCGGCGCCGAGTGCGCTGAACATCTCGCGCAGACACACCGCGTCGGAGCCGGCCATCGATTCGATCAGCGCCGGGAACAGATCCTGTTCCTCGTCGGCATGGTGGTCGCGCGCCGAGGTGTCGAAATAGCGCAGCACACGCTCGGCGGCGGTCTGCGCCTCGGCGTCCGCGCCGTGTTCACGCAGGTGCGCGGCCAGGCGTTGCAGCGTCGCGAGCTGGTCGGCGATGCGCAGGTGGCAGGCGGCGAGCATCTCCAGCGGCACCTCGAAGCCCGCCTTCGGTGCGGAGAAGCCGGGGAAGTCGGTGGCCATCGTGCAGGCCCTACACCGCCCCTTGCACGTTGACGAACAGCGCGTACAACGAATGGCTGCTGGCCATGAACAGCCGGTTGCGGTTGACGCCGCCGAAGCACAGGTTGGCGCAGCGCTCGGGCAGGTGGATGTGGCCGATCGCGCGGCCGTCCGGTGCGTACACGCGCACGCCGTCGAGCGATGCCGCATCGACACCCGGTGCGCCGTTGCTGCCGAAGCCGCACCACACGTTGCCCTGCACGTCGACCGCGATGCCGTCGTAGGCGCCCGGCCCCTGGGCATCGACAAAAAGCCGCTTGTTCGACAGCGTGCCATCGGCGCCGTGGTCGTACGCCCAGATCTTGCGGTTCGGCTCGGCGCGGCTTTCGACGATGTACAGCACGCGTTCGTCGGGCGAGAACGCCAGGCCGTTCGGCGCGGCGATGTCGTCGATCTTCATCTGCAACGCGCCGCTCGCCGGGTCGATGCGGTACACGGCCATCGGCACTTCGCTGTCGGCGGGTGCGCCTTCCCACCACGACAGGATGCCGAACAGCGGATCGGTGAACCAGATGCCGCCGTCGCGCGCGCAGACGATGTCGTTCGGCGAATTCAGCCGCTTGCCTTCGAAGCGGTCGGCGAGCACGGTGATGGTGCCGTCGTATTCGGTGCGGGTGATGCGCCGCGTCAGGTGTTCGCAGGCCAGCAGCCGGCCCTGGCCGTCGCGCGCCAGGCCGTTGGCGTGGTTCGACGGCGACCGGAACACGCTCGTCGCACCCGAACAATCGTCCCAGCGCAGGATGCGGTTGTTCGGGATGTCGCTGAACAGCAAGAAGCGGCCGTCGCCGAACCACTGCGGGCCTTCGGCCCAGCGGCAGCCGCTGAACAGTTGTTCGACGCCGGCGCTGAACAGGCGCAGCTTCAGGAACGCCGCATCGAGCACCTCGACTGCAGGATCGGGATAGCGGGCACTGGGCGTGAAGGCGATGCGACTGTCTCTGTCTGTGCTCATGCGGGGGATCTCCTGCGTTGCGCTTCAGCCCACCGTCACGCTGTGGCCGCTGCGTGCCGAGGCCATGATTGCATCGATGAGCCGGTGCACGGCCAGCGCCGAGCGACCCGACACCGCCGGCGCGCGGCCATCGCGCAGCGCTTCGAAAAAATCCTTCAGCACCGCGCGGTGCGCTGCATGGTCGAAGGCCATCGGGTCGGCGCCGCCGCCGCTGCCCTGCGCCGTGCCGGCGCTCAACGTCTCGCCGTTGGTGAAACTGACCTGCAGCGCGCCGCCTTCGAGCGTGGCCGAGCCGAGGGTGCCGTTGATCTCGATGCGTTCGGCATAGCCGGGGTACGCGGCCGTGGTCGCCGTCACGCTGGCCACCGCACCGCCGGGGTAGTGCAGCAGCGCCGCGGCGGTGTCTTCGCATTCCATGCGATGCAGCGCGCTGGTGCTGACGCTGCCGGTGACCCGTTCGGGCAGCCCGATCAGCGACAGCAGCAGATCGAGCTGGTGGATGGCCTGCGTCATCAGCACGCCGCCGCCGTCGCGCGCCAAGGTGCCGCGCCCCGGTTCGTCGTAGTAGCTTTGCGGTCGCCACCAGCGCAGGTTGGCGCTGGCGCTGACCCAGGTGCCCAGCGCCCCGGTGGCAAGCAGTTCGCGCAGCCGCGTGGCGCCTTCGCGCAGCCGCTGCTGCAGCATCACCGCCAGCGTCACGCCGGCGCGTTCGCAGGCCTCGACCAGCGCGACGGCACGCGGCAGGTCGATGTCGAGCGGCTTTTCCACCAGCACGTGCTTGCCGGCCGCGGCGATGCGCTGCACCAGCTCGAGGTGCGTGTTCGGCGGTGTCAGCACCAGCACCGCGGCCACCCGGTCGTCGCCGAGCACGTCGTCTAGTTGGGTGGTGGTGCGGGCGCCCGGCGGCAGCGGCAGCGCCTGCAAGCGGGTGCGCGTGCGCGCACACACCCAGCTCAGCTGCACCCGGTCGGCCAGATCCGCCAGGCTGCGAAAGTGCGGTGGCGTGCCGAGCCCGGCACCGAGCACCGCGACCGCCAGCGGCCTTTCGATGGCACCTTCATTCATCGGTCATCGTACAACCAAGTCATCTGCAACAGGGGACGGCAACGGCCGCCGTGCCGGGTCGGCCTTGCCGCCGCGCTTGAGCCGCTCGCGGCTGTTGGACAGGTGCGTGCGCATCGCCGCACGCGCGGCTTCGGCATCGCGGTTGCGGATGGCGATGTAGATCGTCTCGTGCTCGGCATTGACACGCTGCAGGTACGCCAGCCGGCCCTCGGGCGCATCGCGCGCGGTGTTCACGCGCGTGCGCGGAATGATCATCGTGCCCAGCGTGGTCATCAGGTCGGCGAAGTGCCGGTTGCCGGTGGCGCGCGCGACTTCCATGTGGAACTGGAAGTCGGGCGGCACCGCGTCGGAATCGAGGCGGATCGATTCGCGGAACGCGTCGAGCGCGTCACGCATCGCGCGCAGATGCTCCTCGGCGCGTCGCAGCGCCGCCAGCCCGGCCGCCTCGGTCTCCAGGCTGATGCGCAGTTCGAGCACCGAAATGACATCGGCGACGGTGGCGTAATCCTCGGCGCCGATGTGGAAGTGGCCCTGCTCCGGCGGCGGCAGCACGAAGGTGCCGATGCCGTGCCGCGTCTCGACCAGGCCCGAGGCCTGCAGCCGCGACAACGATTCGCGCACCACGGTGCGGCTGACGCCGAAGCGCTGCATGATTTCGCTCTCGGTGGGCAGCTTGTCGCCGGCGTTGAGCCGTCCCTCGCGGATGCCGCCCGACAGCGTGTCGACGACTTCCACCACCAGCCCGCCGCGGCGGCGCACGCGCGGCAGCGCAGCGTCGGCTGCGGCAGTCGATTCGAAGTCGGTGGAAGCACCCATCACAGAAATGTTGACAGCGCCGAATGTTGATCACAGAATTCACAGTCATCAGACAACCGATGACTGCGGTTCTTCGGCACTTTAGCAAAGCGCGCGCAAAAGTCCAGCCCCCGAGCGCACCGCGCGCTTCGCCCCCCGATCACGATGACGACACGAACACACGACAGGTTGCTGCTCACCGGCGCCGCTGGCGGCCTGGGGGTGCAGTTGCGCAGCCGGCTCAAGGCCAACTGCCGCGTGCTGCGCCTGTCCGATCGCGAGCCGCTGGGCGCGGCCGGCAGCGACGAAGAGGTGGTGTCGGCCGATCTGGCCGATGCCGCCGCGGTCGACGCGATGGTCGCCGGCGTCGATGCCATCGTGCACCTGGGCGGCGTGTCGACCGAAGCGCCGTTCGCGCCGATCCTGCAGGCCAACATCGTCGGCGTGTTCAACCTGTACGAGGCGGCGCGCAAGCACGGCGTCAAGCGCATCGTCTTCGCCAGCTCGAACCACGTCACCGGCTTCTACAGACAGGGCGAGACCATCGACGCCAGCCACCCACCGCGCCCCGACGGCCTGTACGGCCTGAGCAAGGCCTTCGGTGAGGATCTGGCGCGGCTGTACTTCGACCGCCACGGCATCGAGACCGCGTGCCTGCGCATCGGCTCGTCGTTTGCCGAACCGAAAGACCGGCGCATGCTCGCCACCTGGCTCAGCTTCGACGACCTGCACCGGCTGGTCGCCGCCTGCCTGAGCACGCCGGTGCTCGGCCACAGCATCGTCTTCGGCATGTCGGCCAACGCCGTCACCTGGTGGGACAACCGCCACGCGCGGCACATCGGCTATGTGCCGCAGGACAGCTCGGACATCTTCCGCGACGCGGTCTTCGCGCGCACGCCGTCGCCCGACCTGTCGGACCCCGCGGCGCAGTTTCAAGGCGGCGCGTTCGTGCGCACCGGCCCGTTCGACTGACCCCGGCCCACCCCTTCCATCAGACCCCGATCACACCCGGAGACAAGAACCATGACCCTTCGCCGCCATTTCATCGCCGCGGCCAGCGCCGCCGCGCTCGGCCTGCCGCTGCTCGCATCGGCGCAGACCGTGCTGAAGGCCGCCGACGTGCACCCGCCGGGCTACCCCACCGTGGTGGCCACCGAGAGCATGGGCAAGAAGTTCGAGGACGCGACCAAGGGCAAGTACAAGATGCAGATGTTCCCGAGCAGCGTGCTCGGCAACGAGAAGACGATGATCGAGCAGACGCAGGTCGGCGCGATCCAGGTGCTGCGCACCTCGCTCGGACCGGTCGGGGCGGTGGTGCCCGAGGTCAACGTCTTCAACATGCCCTTCGTGTTCCGCAACGAGGCGCACATGCGCGCGGTCATCGACGGGCCGATCGGCCAGGAGATCCTCGACAAGATCAGCGCCAGCCCGGCCAAGCTGGTGGCGCTGGCGTGGATGGACGGCGGCTCGCGCAGCATCTACACCAAGAAGCCGGTGAGCAAGCCCGACGACCTGAAGGGCCAGAAGGTGCGCATGATGGGCAACCCGCTGTTCGTCGACACGATGAACGCGCTCGGGGGCAACGGCATCGCGATGGGTTACAGCGAGGTCTACACCGCGCTGCAGACCGGCGTCATCGACGGCGCCGAGAACAACCCGCCGAGCATGTTCACCTCCAACCACTACACCACCGGCGCCAAGTACTACGCGCAGACGCACCACCTGATCATTCCCGAGATCCTGGTGATGTCGAAGGCGGCGTGGGACAAGCTCACACCCGACGAGCAGGCGCTGATGAAGAAGTTCGGCCGCGAAGCGCAGATGGAACAGCGTGCGTTGTGGGACAAGAGCGTGGCCGAATACAGCGCCAAGCTGAAGGCCGCCGGGGTCGAATTCATCGAAGTCGATCAGAAGCCCTTCTTCGATGCCACCGCGCCGGTGCGTGCCAAGTACGGTGCGCCGTATGCCGACCTGATGGTGCGCATCGCGGCGGTGAAATAACGCCCCACCCTGCCCTGGCTGTCGCTCGCGCAGCGAGCGACAACGACATGCAGACGCCCTCTCCCCGCAGCGCGGGCAGCGGGCCGATGCAAGGGTTCGCTGAACCGGCCGATCGACCTGTGCAACCCCGCCCATGCAACGCGCCCTCGACCTCGTCTACCTGGCCTGCATCTGGATCGCCGCGCTGTCGGTGATGCTGATGAGCCTGATCATTCCCGTCGGCGTGTTCGCGCGCTACGTGCTCGGCTTCGGCGCGCAGTGGCCCGAGCCGATCGCGATCCTGCTGATGGTGATCTTCACCTTCTTCGGTGCGGCCGCGGCCTTTCGCGCCGGCTCGCACATCGCGGTGGCGATGCTCACCGACCGCCTGCCGGGTGCGTTGCAGCGGGCCAGTGGCAAGGCGGTGATGGTGCTGATGGCGGCGATCTGCCTGTTCATGATCGTCTACGGCGTCCAGCTGTGTCGCGAAACCATGGGCCAGGCGCTGGTCGCCTTGCCGTGGCTGCCGGTCGGCTGGACCTACATGCCGGTGCCGATCGGGGCGGCCTGCACCTTGCTGTTCGTGCTCGAGGCGCTGGTCTGGGGCCCGCAGCACGGCCGTGAGGTGGTGCGCTTCGACCACGTCGACGACACCGTCGCCGAGCCCGCCCTGTGAACGTCGACGCCCTGATCCTGCTCGGCAGCTTCGCGCTGCTCATCGCCGTGGGCATGCCGGTGGCCTACTCGCTGGGCCTGGCCGCGCTGGTCGGCGCGATCTGGATCGACCTGCCGCTGGAGGCGGTGATGATCCAGATCGCCGACGGGGTCAACAAGTTCTCGCTGCTGGCGATCCCGTTCTTCGTGCTCGCCGGCGCGATCATGGCCGAAGGCGGCATGTCGCGGCGGCTGGTGGCCTTCGCCGGCGTGCTGGTCGGCTTCCTGCGCGGCGGGCTGTCGCTGGTCAACGTGCTCGCGTCGACCTTCTTCGGCGCCATCTCGGGCTCGTCGGTGGCCGACACCGCATCGATCGGCTCGGTGATGATCCCCGAGATGGTGAAGAAGGGCTACCCGCGCGACTTCGCCACCGCGCTCACCGTCAGCGGCTCGATCCAGGCGACGCTGATTCCGCCCAGCCACAACGCGGTGATCTATTCGATGGCCGCCGGTGGCTCGATCTCGATCGCCGCGCTGTTCATGGCCGGCGTGCTGCCCGGGCTGCTGCTCGGCGGCACGCTGATCGCCTACTGCCTGTGGCTGGCGCGCAGGCGCAACTTCCCTGTCGGCGAACGCATCGCGCTCAAGCAGGCGCTGCGCATCACCGCCGATGCGCTGTGGGGCCTGGCGACGATGGTCATCATCCTCGGCGGCATCCTGAGCGGCGTGTTCACCGCCACCGAATCGGCGTCGATCGCGGTGCTGTGGGCCTTCGGCGTGACCATGTTCGTCTACCGCGACTACCGCTGGCGCGACCTGCCCAAGCTGGCGCACCGCGTGGTCAAGACCGTGTCGATCGTGATGATCCTGATCGCCTTCGCGGCCAGCTTCGGCTACATCATGACCTTGATGCAGATCCCGATGAAGATCACGCAGGCGCTGACCGCCTTCACCGACGAACGCGTCGTCATCCTGCTGTGCATCAACGTGCTGCTGCTGATGCTCGGCACCTTGATGGACATGGCCGCGCTGCTGCTGATCCTGACGCCGATCCTGCTGCCGGTGGTGGTGGCGGTCGGCGTCGACCCGGTGCACTTCGGCATGATCATGATCGTCAACCTCGGCATCGGGCTGATCACCCCGCCGGTGGGTTCGGTGCTGTTCGTCGGCAGCGCCGTGGGCAAGCTGCCGATCGAGCAGGTGGTGCGCGCACTGCTGCCGTTCTTCGTGCTCGCACTGGGCGTGCTGGCGGTGATCACGTACGTGCCCGCGCTGTCGTTGTGGCTGCCGCGTCTGGTGGGGGTCTGACATGAACACGCCGCTGATCACCACGCTGCGCGTCATCCCGGTCGCCGGGCGTGACGGCATGCTGCTCAACCTGAGCGGCGCGCACGCGCCGTTCTTCACGCGCAACCTGCTGCTGCTTCAGGACAGCGCCGGCCACACCGGTGTCGGCGAGGTGCCGGGCGGTGAATCGATCCGGCAGACGCTGGAAGACGCCGCGCCGCTGCTGATCGGCCAGCCGCTGGGGGCGATGCGCCAGTTGCTGCAGCAGATGCAGCAACGCTTCAGCGCTCGCGATGTCGGCGGCCGCGGCCAGCAGACCTTCGATCAACGCACGACGATCCATGCCGTCACTGCCGTCGAAAGCGCGCTGCTCGATCTGAGCGGGCAGCACCTGGGCGTGCCGGTGTGCGATCTGCTCGGCGAAGGCCGGCAGCGCGACGTGGTGCAGGTGCTGGGCTACCTGTTCTACGTCGGCGACCGGCGCCGCACCGACCTGCCCTACGCCAGCGAGCCCGATGCCGCAGACGACTGGTGCCGCCTGCGCCACGAACCGGCGCTGGATGCGGCTGCCATCGTGCGCCAGGCCGAGGCCGCGCACGCGCGCTACGGCTTCGAGGATTTCAAGCTCAAGGGCGGCGTGCTCGCCGGCGAGGCCGAGGTGGAGGCGGTGCGTGCGCTGCACCGGCGCTTCCCGAACGCACGCATCACGCTCGACCCCAACGGCGGCTGGCCGTTGCGCGACGCGGTGCGCCTGATGCGCGACCTGCACGGCGTGCTGGCCTATGCCGAGGACCCGTGCGGTGCCGAGGACGGCTTCTCGGGCCGCGAGGTGATGGCCGAGTTCAAGCGCGAGACGGGCCTGCCCACCGCCACCAACATGATCGCCACCGACTGGCGCCAGCTGGTGCACGCGCTGTCGCTGCACAGCGTCGACATCCCGCTGGCCGACCCGCACTTCTGGACCCTGGCCGGCAGCGTGCGCGTGGCGCAGACCTGCCGCGACTGGGGCCTGACCTGGGGCTCGCATTCGAACAACCACTTCGATGTCTCGCTGGCGATGTTCACGCACGTCGCCGCGGCGGCGCCGGGCAAGGTGACGGCGATCGACACGCACTGGATCTGGCAGGACGGCCAGCGCCTGACGCGCTCACCGCTGCGCATCGAGGGCGGCTCGATCGTGGTGCCGAGTGCGCCCGGCCTCGGCATCGAACTCGACATGGCCGAGGTGGACAAGGCGCACCAGCTGTACCTGCAGCACGGGCTGGGTGCGCGCGACGACGCGATCGCGATGCAGCACCTGATCCCGAACTGGACCTTCAACCCCAAGCGGCCCAGTCTGGTCCGCTGAACACCGGAGACACACGATGAGAGAGAACCGGCTGCGCACGCTGTGGCAGGACGACAAGACGGCTGTCAATGGCTGGCTGGCGGTGCCGAACAGCTTTTCCGCCGAGGTCATGGCGCACCAGGGCTGGGACACGCTGACCATCGACATGCAACACGGCGTCATCGACTACGCGGCGATGGTGACGATGCTGCAGGCCATCTCGACCACACCGACGGTGCCGGTGGTGCGCGTGCCGTGGCTCGAGCCCGGCATCATCATGAAGAGCCTCGACGCGGGTGCGTACGGCATCATCTGCCCGATGGTCAACAGCCGCGAAGACGCGCAGAAGCTGGTGGCCTACACCCACTACGCGCCCAAGGGCACGCGCAGTTTCGGCCCCGTGCGCGCGCTGCTCTACGGCGGCCCGGACTACGCGGCGAAGGCCAACGACACCATCGTCGCGTTCGCGATGATCGAAACCGCGCAGGCGCTCGACAACCTCGATGACATCCTGTCGGTGGAAGGGCTCGACGCGATCTACATCGGCCCCAGCGATCTGTCGCTGGCGCTGGGTTGCCGCCCGGTGTTCGACGACCCGGACCCGAAGGCGGTGCAGGCCATCGAACACATCCTCGAACGCGCCAAGGCGCACGGCGTGGTCGCCGGCATCCACAACGGGGTGCCCGAGGTGGCGCTGGCGCGCTCGGCGAAGGGCTTCCGCTTCGTCACGGTGGGATCGGATGCGCGCTTGCTGGCAGGCGGTTCGCAGCAGATCCTGAAGGCGATGCGCGCGGGCTGAGCGCCTGCATGCGCGCAGCTGGCCTTAGGGCGCGGCCACCGGCGCGCGCCGGTTGACCAGCGTGATGCCCACGATCACGCCGCACAGCGCCAGCACCAGTTGCACCGTCAGCGCCTCGCCGAGCAGCAGCACGCCGAACAGCAGCGCGAACACCGGCGTCAGGAAGGCGAAGGTGGCCATCTGCGTGGCCGGGTAGTGGCGCAGCATCCACATCCACGCGAGGTAGGTGGCGAAGGCGCCGACCACGGTCTGCAGCGCCAGCGAACCCCAGGCCAGCGTCGAGTACGACAGCGACCACGGTTCGCCGAGCGCCAGCGAGAGCAGCGGCGCCACCGCAGCGGTGACCGCCACCTGATAGAACAGCGTCTTCTCGGGGCTGGCGCTGCCGAGCACGCTGCCGCGGATGACGAGCGTGGTCAGGCCCCACAAAATGCCGCCGGCCAGGCCCAACGCATCACCACGCCACTGCGCGGCGCTGCTGCCATCGCGAAAGCCGTCGCTGAAGGCGAGCGCGACGGCGGCGAACGCCAGCACCAGACCGGCCCATTGCACGCGCCGCAGGCGCTCGCTGGGCACCAGCTGGGGCAACAACAGCGCCACCACGAATGGACTGGTGTACAGGAACACCGTCAGCCGCGACGCGCTGGTCAGGCGCAAGCCGAGATAGATGGCGGCAAATTCGCCGGCGAACAGCAGCCCGGCCAACAACCCGGCGCCGAGCGTGCCATCGCGATCGAAAAGTGGCACGCCGCGCCAGCGACACCACAACCACAGCAGCAAGGTGGCACCCCAGAAACGCAGGCTCGCCTGCCACAGCGGGGCGATCTCGGCGACCGCGAACTTGATCAGGATCTGCTGAAAGCCCCAGAACGCGCAGCACAGCAGCAGCAAGGTGAGCGCCAGTTGGTCGAGGTGGGGGCTGCGGCCCCGCGGGGCGGGTGTGTTCATCGGTGCATTGTCGCCAGCGGGTGCGCGCTTCGAGGCCCACCGCTCGCGGGCGCGCTGTCCTACAGCCATCGCCGGCCCGACCCGACGCCCGCGGCCGCCCGCGGGTCGCAGACTGAAGATTCCAATCAGTAGTCAGGAGGCTTCATGAACAACCCGCAAAGAATCTTTCGCCAGGCGTTGATACCGACCCTGCTGGCGGGGGCCTGCCAGCTCGCATTCGCAGCCGACAAGGTGGCCGCACCGGGTGCGATGGCCAAGCCGACCGCTGCCGCGACAACGTCGTCGGCGGTCAGCCCGCACTTCCTGCGCGCCAGCAAGCTCGTCGGCATGAACGTCGAAGGTGCCGAGGGCAAGAATGTCGGCGAGATCACCGACCTGATCGTCAACCTGGCCACCGGCGACGTGCGCTATGCGATCTTCGAGTACGACCCGAGCGTGTTCAAGAGCGAAAAGGTGTTCGCGGTGCCGATCCAGGACATGGACATGTCCGCGGACGGCAAGACGTTGAGCTACAAGCAGATGTCGCGCGACCAGCTCGATCGTGCCGCGATCGACAAGAAGGACTGGAAGACGGCCTTCGACGACGACCGGTACATGCAGGGCGTCGATACGACCTATGGCTACACCACCGACATGAAATCCTCGCACCTGGCGCGCGCCAGCGACGTGCTCGGCATGGACGTGAACAGCCGCGAGGGCAAGGACATCGGCGACATCAAGGAGCTGGTGGTGGACATGGGTGCCGGCAAGGTGCGTTACGCGGTGCTGGCCTTCGATCCGAGTTGGTTCAAGGGCGAGAAGCTCTACGCCTTCCCGCTCAACTCGTTCTCGGCGGCTTCCGATGACGATGAGCTGAGGCTCAACGTCGGGCGTGACAAGCTGGCGACCATGAAGAGCATCGATCCGCAGGGCTTCGACACCATGGCCGATGCCCGCTCGATCCAGGTGAACAGGGCCGTGCCAGCAAGCAACTGAGCACGCTGCATCACGCATGCAGGCGCGCCGGGCGCCGGGGGCGGGACAATGATCCCGCCGCCGGCTCCCGGCGCAACCACTTATCGCGCTGCATATCCTGATGTTCCAACGCGTCGACAAGCTGTTCGTGGGTCCGGCCGCGCGCCGCGCCTGGGCAGGCACGTTGTGGGCTCTCGTCGTCATCGTCTGCGTGCTCGCGACCTTGCCCAAGCCGCCAGCGCAGTTGACGCTGGGCTGGGACAAGCTGAACCACGCTTTGGCAT
The DNA here is from genome assembly GCA_963756415.1 of uncultured beta proteobacterium. Lineage (GTDB taxonomy): Bacteria > Pseudomonadota > Gammaproteobacteria > Burkholderiales > Burkholderiaceae_C > Rubrivivax. The sequence continues at coordinate 669,961 of CAVWNT010000009.1, read as the reverse complement.
TCACGGCGCTGGCGATGGCGGCCGCGCTGGCCTACCCGCCGCCCTTGCTATCGCGCATCGGGTTGGCGCTGGCACTGCTCGCCTACGGTGCACTGATCGAAGTGGTGCAAAGCGCGGTACCCGGGCGCACGGCGGAGTGGTTCGATCTGCTTGCCGATGCGCTCGGCATCGTCATCGGTACCGCCGTGGCCGCGGCGCTGGTGCGCACGGCGAGATCGGTGCCGCATGAAGCGACGCGCCCACCCCGGCCCGGGCCCTGACATCAGCCGAGTCCTACACCGGCACGCTCTGCATGCCGACCCGACCGGCGCGGTGCCCGTGTGACAGTGGGTTCATCGACATGAACAACCGGTCGATTGGCGCCGACAGGCGTCCAGCCTGGACCACTCACCCAAGGAGATATTGATGAGCACACCCACCAGCAACGACAAGATTTCGTCAGACAAGGTCGAGGGCACGACGGTTTACAACACCGCCGGCGACAAACTCGGCTCGGTCGATGACCTGATCATCGACAAGCGTTCGGGCCAGGTGCGTTATGCGGTACTCGAGTTCGGCGGCTTCCTGGGCATGGGCACTGATCGCTACCCGATGCCGTGGAACATCCTGAAGTACGACACCGACAAGGATGGCTATGTGGTGCCGCTCGACAAGGACAAGCTCGACAAGGCACCGCGCTACTCGCGCGACAACGCGCCGCAGTACACCAGCGACTACAGCCGGCAGGTCAACGGCTACTACGGCGTCGGCCTGTAAGCGCATTGCCACCCGACAATTCACGACACCCACATTGCAGCGGCTTCGGCCGCTGTTTTTTTGCCCGCTTACCAGCCGGCGGGATCGAAACCGTACAGCGCCACCAGTTCCCGATAGCCCTGGGGCGTCTGCCGGGCCAGCCCGGCAGGCCGTTCGACGAAGTGCTCGCTCCACACCGCGAACAGCTCGGCCGGGTCCTCGCCCACGTCGATCATCGGCGCCGGCTGGTGATCCGCTGCATCGGCCTGCTGCAAGCGCAGCATCTCGCTGGACAGCACCGCCTGCCAACGCCGTGCGGCGTGGCGATCGCGTTGCCAGGGCTGGCCGTCGGCACGGCCCTTGTCCTGGTCGATCTGGTGGGCGAACTCGTGCACCACCACATTGCGCCCGTCGTCGGGCCGCTGCGCGCCGGCCAGCACCTGCGACCACGCCAACACCACCTGGCCATGGGCCCAGGATTCACCGGCCAGGGCCTGGGGCGACGATTGCACCAGCCCGTCGCCGAGCGGGCGGTCGCGCCGCACCATGAACACATCGGGATAGACCAGGATCTGCCGCAGGCGCGGAAAACAGTCGGCCCCCTCATCGCCCAGCAACAGCAGGCACGCCTGCGCGGCGATGGTCACACGCACCTCGTCGTCGATGACCTGGCCCTGGCAACCGATGAAGGGCTTTTCGGCCAGAAAGACCTGGATGTGCCGCTTCAGCCGCAGCTGCATCGGCGCCGGCAAACGCGCCACCAGCGGCACGCGCCGGCGCAGGATTGCGCGCCACGCGGGTGGAAACGGCTGCGCCCGCAGTCGGCGGCGGCGACGCGCCAGGCGCCGCGGGTGGGTCAGCAGCATCGCCGCGCCGAGCAAGGCGAGCAGCACCAGCGCGAGCATCGCGGCAACGGGTGTCAAGGCGCCAGCATCCACCGAGCCGAGATGCGCAGCGCGCGTGTGGAATTCAATACCGCCCCCTTCGAACGCGGGGTCACCGCGACAACGTCGGTTGCCCGGGCCGCCACGGTGGCCTTCGGCGCGGATGCGCGTGATGCGTGCGGCGGCGCCCTCGCGCGCTGCACCGTCAGTGTTTGTGGGCCGTCTCCTACAAGCCGCGCGGGTGCGAACGGCTACAACCGTGCCACACAACAATCGCCCCCATGACACGACCCGGCTCGCGCCCCAGTCTCCGCATCCTGACCGTGAATACCCACAAGGGCTTCGCCCAGTTCAACCGGCGTTTCATGCTGCACGAACTGCGCGAAGCGGTGCGCCACGTGGCCGCGGACATCGTCTTCCTGCAGGAAGTGCAAGGCACGCACAACGGGCATTCGGCGAAGGTGGCCGACTGGCCGCAGGCGCCGCACTACGAGTTCCTGGCCGATCAGATCTGGCCGCAGTTCGCCTACGGCCAGAACGCCGCCTACCCGCATGGACACCACGGCAACGCGATCCTGTCCAAGCACCGCATCGTTCGCCAAAGCAACCACGACGTCTCGATCGCCGGCAAGGAATCGCGCGGCCTGCTGCACTGCGAGATCGATGTGCCCGGTGCGGGCGAGCCGCTGCACGCGATCTGCGTGCACCTCGGATTGCGCCAGTGGCAGCGCCAGCGGCAGCTGCGGCTGTTGTGCGACGTCATCGCCGAACAGGTGCCGGCGCAGGCGGCGCTGATCGTCGCCGGCGACTTCAACGACTGGAACAGCCGCGCGCACCATGTGGTGCGCGAATGCCAGGGCCTGCTCGAAGTGTTCGAGCACTCGCACGGTCGGGCCGCCAGAACCTTCCCGGCGCGTTTCCCGCTGTTTCCACTCGATCGCATCTACGTCAGGAATTTCACCGCGCATGCGCCGTTGGCATTGCCGACCAGCCCGTGGTCGACCTTGTCGGACCACGCGCCGCTGGCCGCCGAGGTGCGGATGTGAAGCAGCCGTCCGCGGAACGCAGCGCCTGGGCGAGCGTGCAAAGTGTCGAGTTGCTCGAGAACGGCGAGCAGTACTACCCGGCCGTCATCGATGCCATCGACGCGGCCGAGCGAGAGTTGATCATCGAGACCTTCATCCTGTTCGAGGATGGGGTGGGCACGCGCTTGCATGAGGCACTGCTGAAGGCGGCCGGTCGCGGCGTCGAGGTCCACCTGATGGTCGACGGCTACGGCTCACCCGACCTGTCGCCGCGTTTCGTCGCCTCGTTGCTCGAGGTCGGCGTGAAGCTGCGCGTGTTCGACCCGGTCACGCGCCTGTTCGGTCAACGGCTTCAGGTGCTGCGCCGCATGCACCGCAAGCTGATCGTCGTCGACGGCGAAGTGGCCTTCGTCGGCGGCATCAACTTCTCGGCCGATCATCTGGCCGATTTCGGCCCGATGGCCAAGCAGGACTATGCGGTGAAGGTGCGCGGCGACATCGTGCGGCACATCCACCGCTTCGCGCGAAACGCGATCGAACAGGGGGCCGGCGCGTCGAGCCGACTGCAGCGCACACCTCGCTTCGAGCCGCGACCGCCCGCGTCGGCGCCACCGTCGTCAGCGCAGGCGCTGTTCGTCACCCGCGACAACCACCGCCATCGCAGCGACATCGAGCGCCACTACCTCAGCGCGATCCGCAATGCGCGCCGATCGGTGCTGATCGCCAACGCCTACTTCTTTCCCGGCTACCGGCTGCTGCGCCATCTGACGCAGGCGGCGCGACGCGGGGTCGAGGTGCACCTGGTGCTGCAGGGCGAGCCCGACATGCCGATCGTGCGCACCGCCGCGCTGCTGTTGTACGGGCACCTGCAGCGCCACGGGGTCAAGGTGCACGAGTACTGCCGGCGCCCGTTGCACGGCAAGGTGGCGGTGATCGACGACGACTGGGCCACGGTCGGCTCGAGCAACCTCGATCCGCTGAGCCTGTCGCTGAATCTGGAGGCCAATCTGGTGTTCCGGGACGCCACGTTCGCGCAGACGCTGCGCAGCAACCTGGAAGCCCTGATCGCCGAGGACTGCAAACTCGCGCCGACCCCGCCGAAGCCGCGTTTTTCGTGGTTGCAGCATGTGCGCAACGTGCTGCTGTTCCATGTGCTGCGGCGCTTTCCGACCTGGGCCCGGCAACTGCCGCAGCACACGCAGAAGCTGCAGATGCCGAGCTTCGACACCGAGCGCGGCGGCACGGCCGTCAACCCGAGCGCCACCGACACGGCGACATCGCCACAGGTGTTCGACGCCAGCGCCCGGGCAGCGTCCGCGCGCCAGTCCCATGTCGGCTGAACCTGCCGCCAGGCAGGCGCGAGGCCGTTCGGGCGGCGGGCTCACCGCCAAACGCTGGTGGCCGCAGGCGAAGCGGGCCGCCACGGTGCTGTTCCTGGTGCTGGTGGCGTGGCTGCTGGTCGAACAGGCGCGCAATGTCGAATGGTCGATGGTGCTCGGCGCGCTGCGCGACTATCGCGCCGGCACGTTGCTGATGGCGGGCGCCCTGGCGCTGGCCAGCTATGCCTTGTACTGCAGCTACGACCTGATCGGACGGCACCAGACCGGGCATGCGTTGCGCACCGGGCAGGTGGTCGGCGTCAGCTTCGTGTCGTACGCGTTCAACCTGAACATGGGTGCGCTCGTCGGTGGCGTGGGCATGCGCTACAAGCTGTACTCGCGCCTGGGCCTGAACGCCGCGGTCATCACCGAGGTGCTCGGCCTGAGCATGTTGACCAACTGGCTGGGCTACATGCTGCTGGCAGGGGCGGTGTTCGTGATGCGGCCTCTGGCGCTGCCCGCCGACTGGGCCATCGGCAGCGTCGGCCTGCGCACGCTCGGCGGCGTCCTGCTGGCGCTGGTGGCGACCTACCTGGTGCTGTGTTTTCGTTCCGGGCGCCGCACCTGGCAGGTGCGCGGCCACGAGATCACGCTGCCGTCGGGTCGCCTCGCGCTGCTGCAGCTGGGCCTGTCGGCGCTCAACTGGAGCTTGATCGCCACCGTCGTGTACGTGCTGTTGCAGCAGAAGGTCGAATTCAGCGCGGTGCTGTCGGTGCTGCTGATCGCGGCAGTGGCCGGTGTCATCGCCCACGTGCCGGCCGGCCTGGGGGTGCTCGAAGCGGTGTTCGTCACGCTGCTCGCACAGCACGCCGGGCGCAACGAGCTGCTGGCGGCGCTGCTGGCCTACCGCGCGGTGTACTACCTGGCGCCGCTGGCGCTGGCGGTGGTGTACTACTTCTTCGTCGGCAAGCTCGGTGCTCAGCGCAAGAGCGACGAGGTTCCCGCGCCGAAGCACTGACCCTGCGGCTGGCCGCTCACGCGCCGAGGAATTCGCCGACCGGCTTCAGCTCGGCGACGTGGTCACACACCGTCTTGACGATCAACAGGATCGGCACGCCGAGCAGCAGCCCCCAGATGCCCCACAGCCAACCGAAGGCGAGCACGCCGACGAACACGGCGACCGGGTTCATCTTGTTGGCGCGCCCGGTCAACCACGGCGCGATCAGGTTGCCGGAAATGGTGTGCAGGCCGAGCGACAGCATGCCCACCAGCAGCGCCATGTCGACGCTGTCGAACTGCACGAAGGCGACCAGCGCCGAGGCCCCGGTGACAGCCAGCGACCCGATGTAGGGGATGAAGTTGGCAAAGCAGGCGATCACGCCCCACACGGCCGCGTTGTCCATCCCCACCGCCCAGTACGCCAGCCAGGTGGCCAGCCCGACCAGCACGCTGAGCAGCACCTGCAGCAGCAGGTAACGCTCGATCTGGTCACGCATGTCGTTGACCGCCTGCAGCGTGATGCGCCGCTGGCTCAGCGTCGGCCCCGCGAGGTGGACCAGCTTGCGCCGGAAGGCGTCACCGGCGGCGAGCAAGAAGTAGGTGATGAACACCACCACCACCGCTTGCGCCGCCGCCTGCAGCAGCAACGGCGTCAACGTCACCAGGTAGTCCTTCAGGTTGAACTTGGCCCGCTCGACCTGCACCCTGGTCACGCCCGGCAGCGCAGCGGGCCCCGGCTTGCCGCCCTCGGCGGCGGCACGCTCGAGCTGCTCGGCAGCCTCCTGCACCTTGTCCAGCGGCGTGTCGGGACTGTTGCGCTGCGCGCGCACCACCTGCCTGATCTTCTGCGCGGCCTGCGGCAGCAATTCGACGAACTCGGCGGCATCGTCGGCAAGCGCGTACGCGGTGCCACCCAGGGCAGCCAGGATGGCCGACAACAGCAGCCCCGCGGCCAGCGCACGCGGCATGTGCCAGCGTTCCATGCGATCGACGACGGGCGTCAGCGCGTAGCTGGTCACGATGGCCAGCATCACCGGCACGAACACCTCCTGCGCCCAGTGCAGGAACACGATCGCCGCCAGCACCGCGATCACGATCGGCGCCTTGCTGCTGACGCGAATGGCTGCGCCGGGCAGCGTCGGGGCGTCGCTGTCGGCGGTGACCGTCAACGCGCCTGCGCTTTCGGCACGGGGCGGCGGTGCCGGGGCCGCAACCGGTGCCTGCGTCGTCACGGGGCCGGATGGGGGACTGGCGGGATCGGTGGGCATGGCTTGGGCGGGGTGGGGGCAACGGCGGCGCAGGCGCAAGGCAAGCTAAAGTATTGCCGTCGATCGACGCAGTGCAAGAGGTGGGAACGATGATGCGAAGCGCTTTTGTGGCTTGTGTGGCACTCAGCCTGACAGGCTGTGCCCCGGATGCCTGGAACAACGTGCAGGCCACGGGTTTCAACGCTTTCCTCAACCGCATCGCCACCGAATGCGCGCCGCTGTACGCCGGTCAGTTTTTGATCACGCCGAACTTCCAGGACCCGTCGTACGACCAGAACACCTACGACGTCTACGACCAGTGGCTCGACCAGACCTCGCGGGTGTATTACGGCCGCATCTCGGCGCAGACGTACATCGACAACGTCAACAACTTCTTCGGTGCGCGCAGCGCGCAGTCGGCGCAGTGCACGGTGACCAAAGTGCCCGGCGGGGCTTCGCCGCCACGCTGACACGCACTCACCGGTGCGGCGAGCTTGAAGGCGATCATCGCGCGCAGCTTGTTCGGCAGCACCGGCTTGATGAGCAGGTGAAAGTCGTGCTCGGCGGCCTCGCTCTCATGACCGCCGATGGTGCTGCCGGTGACGACGATGGCGGGAAAGCGCTGCTGCGGCCAGTGCGCGCGCACGGCAGCCAGCGCGTCCAGGCCGGTGCTGCCCTGCGGCAGCCGGTAGTCGACGATGAGCAGGTGCGGTGCTTCGAGCGGCTGGCCGACCAGCCAGTCGCGCAGGTCGGCGACGGTGTCGAAGTCGAGCACGCTGGCGCCCCACGCCTTCAGCAGCACCACCAGGCCCTCGCGCACCGCCGCCTCGTCCTCGACCAGCAGGATCAGGCGGCCCTGCAAGGTCAATCCCAGCGGCGCCTTCAGCGGGGCCATCGGCTGCGCCGCGACCCGCTGGGCCTGGCCCAGCGGCACCTCGAACGAGAAGACGGTGCCGCGGTGGACGCGCGATTGCACATCGATCTTCGACTGCATCAGCGCCGACAGCCGCGCGACGATCGCCAGCCCCAGCCCCAGGCCCTTGCGCTGGTGGGCCTGCAGCGGGCGCTGGCTTTGCACCTGGTAGAACTCGTCGAAGATGCGCGGCAGCGTGCCTTCGGAAATGCCGATGCCGCTGTCCCACACCTGCATCAGCAACCGGTCGCCGTCAGCGCGTTGGCGCAGGCGGCAGCTGACCAGCACACCGCCGTCGTCGGTGTAGCGGATGGCGTTGCTGACCAGGTTGCGCAGGATGCGTTCGAGCAGCACCGGGTCGGCGTGGGCGACGTGGCGCTCGCCGTGGAAGCTCAGCGCCAGGCCTTTTTCGAACGCCGCCGGCTCGAAGGTCAGCCGCAGCCGCGCGAACAGCTCGCGCATGCGCACCGGCGCCGGGTTGACCTCGACGCCGCCGGTGTCGATGCGGGTGATGTCGAGCAGTTCGCCGAACAGCCCTTCCAGCGCGTCCACCGATTCGTTGATGCTGTTCACCAGCGAGGCCACCTGCGGATCGTTGTTGCGCTGGCGCAGCGCCTCGGCGAACAGCCCCATCGCGTGCAGCGGCTGGCGCAGATCATGGCTGGCGGCGGCGAAGAACTGCGTCTTGGCGCGGCTGGCGGCCTCGGCGGCGCGGCGCGCGCTTTCGGCCACACCCATCTCCACCCGCAGCTGCGCGGCCAGCTTGTCGGTGTGCGCCTTGAGCTTGATCATCTGGTCGAGCGCGCCGCGCTGCGTGCGCCCCATCACCACGACCACGGCGAACAGCAGGCTCAGGATGCCGGCCAGCTGCCAGTTCCAGGGCTGGCTGAAATCGCTGACGATGCGCACGATGGCCGGCAGCAGCACCAGACAGGTGAAGCCGATGAACAGCCGCTGCTGCGTGGCCAGCAGTTGCACCGAGCCGAAGCAGTAGCTGACGACGATGATCAGCAGCCCGATGCGGTGGTACGGCGTGCCCAGGCCCCAGAACAGCCACACCGCCAGCCCCCACATCGAGGCCTGCACCAGCACCAGCGGCTTCCAGCTGCGGCGCCAGCGCTGCAAGGTGGCGTCGTCGGCGTCGCGATGTCGGCGCCAGCGCAGGAAGTGCGCGAAGCGCAAGGCCAGCAGCAGCATCACCGCCGCCAGCCAGCCCACCAGCGTGGGCGCCGGCGCCAGCGGCCAGAACATGGCCCCGATCAGCAGCGCGCCGACGAGGCTGCCGATCAGCGTGGCCGGGGTCTGCGCGAACAGCGCGCGCACATGATCGAAGCGGCGGCCGCCGGGCAAGGCGGCCGCGTCGTCCGACGTCACCGTCGGGGCCTGCGGCGCGCCGACAGCGGCGCTCATTCGCCGGGTGGGGACCGGCGTGCCATCGCCGCGCGCTGCTGCATCTGGCTGACGGCGAGCACGGCCTGCGTGCGCGAGCTGACATTCAGCGCACGCAGCACCGCCGCGACATGGTCCTTGACGGTTTCGACCGACACGTTCAGGTCGCGCGCGATGAGCTTGTTCGGCTTGCCCTGCAGCAGCAGGCCGAGCACGTCGCGCTGGCGCGGTGTCAGCCCGATCGATTCGAGCGTGTCGTCGGCGCCGGCGTGCGAATCCCCTTGCAGCACCTCGCCGCTCGGACGCATGACGTCGGGCACGGTATCGCCCTCGGGCACGGGATCGTCCAGCCCGAGCATCATCGGCGGCACATACAGCGCCCCCGACATGACCATGCGCAGCGCCTCGAAGAGCATGTCGTTGGAGGCGCGCTTGGGCACGAAGCCCATCGCGCCGAGGTCGATGGCGCGGATCACGTCGCTGGTGCGGTCGGACGCCGACACCACCACCACCGGCAGCGACGGATAGGCGGCTCGAAACTCCTTCAGCACATCGAAACCGCTGGCATCGCCGAGCGCCAGGTCGAGCAGCACCAGGTCGTAGCCGTGGTCGGCCTGCAACGCGGCGCGGGCCTCGGCGGCGCTGGCGGCACCGAAGACGCTGACATCGTCGCCCAGGCCGGTGATGACCGACTGCAGCGCCGACAGGATCAGCGGATGGTCGTCGACGAGCAGGACCTTCATGGCCGCGGGCGCGATGGCCGGGCGCTACACATAACGACGCGCGATCGATTCGGCCACGCACGCCGGCTTGCTCGAGCCTTCCAGTTCGATGGTCGCCGTCACCGTCATCTGCGCGCCGCCTTCGATCGGCTCGTAGGCCTGCAGCACGAAGCGGCCGCGCACACGGCCGCCGGCGGGCACCGGGTTGGTGAAGCGCACCTTGTTGAGCCCGTAGTTCACGCCCATGCGCACGTCGCTGACGTCGAAGGCGGCGGCGGTCAGCTCGGGCAGCAGGCTCAGCGTGAGAAAGCCGTGCGCCACCGTGGTGCCGAACGGGCCCTTGGCGGCGCGCGCCGGATCGACGTGGATCCACTGGTGGTCGCCGGTGGCCTGCGCAAACTGATCGATGCGCTGCTGATCGACGGTGATCCAGTCGGACAGGCCGATCTCGCGGCCGACTTCGGCCTGCAGGTCCTGCAATCGGGCGTAGGTCTTCATCGAAGGATCCATTCTTTCAAAGGTTGCCATTGTTCAAGATCACGTTCGACCCGGCTGGGCGCCACATCCCACAGCGTCAGCCCGCGCGCGGCCAGCTGCACGTAATTCTGCGTGTCGCGCAGCCAGGCCACCACCGGCACGCCGAGCGTGGACAGGTACTGGTGCAGCTGGTCGTTCGAGCGCGTGTGCTCGCGCACGCGCATGCCCACCACCGCCATCGACAGCTCGGCCGCGCGCGGATGATCGCGCAGCAGGTTGACGAAGGCGTGCGTGGCCTGGATGTCGAACAGGCTCGGCTGCAGCGGGATCAGCACCTTGTGCGCCACGCGCAGCACCGCCTCGAGCCGCTTGCCGTGCAGCGCGGCCGGCGTGTCGAGCACCACGTCGCGGGTGCCCTTCGGCGGGCGCACGACCTCGTGATGGACGAGTTCCCAGCCGCTGATCGGCGGCAGCTGCGTGCGGCCGCTGCGCCAGCCACTGGCGTGACGACTGCTGTCGGTCGGCATCGCCGAGCATGACCGCGTGCCCCTGGTGCGCCAGCAGCCCGGCCACGTTGGTGGCCAGCGTGCTCTTGCCGACACCGCCCTTCGGGTTGGCGACGACGATCACCGCCATGCGGGACTCCGGGGTTGCTTGAGTTGCGGTTATGGTAACGGCCGATCCGCCGGGCCCACAGGCGGGCAAACCCACGCGTCCTCAGCCGCCCTCGCCCCGCTTTGCATGAGCGAAATCCTGGTCCTCGTCGCGCACCCGCAGCAGGAACAATCGCGCGTCAGCCGCGCGCTGGTGCAATCGCTGCGCCGCGAGCCGCTGGCGCAGGTGGCCGTGCGCGACCTGTACGCGCTGTATCCCGACTACCTGATCGATGTCGAGGCCGAGCAGGCGGCGCTGGTGGATGCGCGGCTGGTGGTGCTGGCAGCACCCGGTGCACTGGTACGGCATGCCGCCGCTGATGAAGCTGTGGCTCGACGAGGTGTTCAGCTTCGGCTGGGCCTACGGGCCGGGCGGCACGCGCCTGCGCGGCAAGGATCTGTGGCTGGTGCTGTCCACCGGCGGGCCCGAAGAATCGTACCGGCCGGACAGCTACAACCGCTATTTCTTCGATGCCTTCCTGCCGCCGTACGAACAGACCGCAGCGCTGGCCGGCATGCGCTTCCTCGAGCCGATGCTGCTGCACGGCGCGCACCGCATCAGCGACGCCGAGCTCGCATGCGGGCGTCGCAGGTCTGGCGGCAGCGCCTGGCCTCGTACCCCGCGTGGCCGGAGATCGAGACGCTCGAATCGGTGAGCGAGTGCGACGTGCCCGCCGACGCGCGGCCGGCGAGCTAGAACGGTCAGCCGAGGACAGCGCATGGAACACGGCAACGCCTGGCTGCAGATGAGCCTGGTCTACCTGGGCGCGGCGGTGCTGGCGGTGCCGCTGGCGCGGCTGCTCGGGCTCGGTTCGATCATCGGCTACCTGGCCGCCGGCATCGCCATCGGGCCCTGGGGGCTGCGGCTGGTCACCGATCCGGCGACCATCCTGCACTTCGCCGAATTCGGCGTCGTGCTGATGCTGTTCCTGGTCGGTCTCGAACTCGAACCGAAGCGGCTGTGGGCGCTGCGCCGGCCGATCTTCGGCTGGGGCAGCGCGCAGCTGCTCGGCTCGACCGCGCTGATCATGGGCGCTGCGGTGGCCGCCGGCGTCGACTGGCAGCTCGCGCTGGTCGCCGGGCTCGGGCCTGGCGCTGTCGTCGACCGCCATCGGCCTGGGCGTGCTCGGCCGAGCGCAACCTGATGTCGACGCTCGTCGGGCCAGGCGGTGCTGGGCGTGGCGCTGCTGCAGGACATCGCCGCGATCCCGATCCTGGCGCTGGTGCCGCTGCTGGCGGTTGCCGCCATCGATCCGGCCGCCAACAGCAACGGCTGGTGGGCAGCGGCCAAGGCGGTGGCGGTGATCGCCGGCATCGTGCTCGGCGGGCGCCTGCTGCTGCGCCCGGCGCTGCGCTGGATCGCGCGCAGCGACACGCCCGAGATCTTCACCGCCGCGTCGCTGCTGCTGGTGGTGGCGACCGCGGCGCTGATGCAATCGGTCGGGCCTGTCGATGGCGCTGGGCGCCTTCCTCGCCGGCGTGCTGCTGGCCGAAAGCGAATACCGCCGCGAACTCGAAACCGATCTGGAGCCGTTCAAGGGCCTGCTGCTCGGCCTGTTCTTCATCGCCGTGGGCATGAGCATCGACTTCGCGGTGGTGCTGGCGCAGCCCGGGGCTGGTGGCGCTGGTGGTGCTCGGCTTCCTGCTGCTGAAGACGATCGTGCTGCTGGCGATGGCGCGGCTGATGCCGCTGCCGCTGGCCGAGCGGCCGGTGTTCGTGATCCTGCTCGCGCAGGGCGGCGAGTTCGGCTTCGTCGTCTTCCAGGCGGCGCAGCAGGCCAGCGTCATCGATGCGCCGACGGCGTCGCTGCTGGTCGCGCGCGGTGGCGCTGTCGATGCTGCTGACGCCGCTGCTGCTGGTGATGGCCGACCGCTGGTGGATCCCGCCGCTGCTGGCGCGGCGCAACGCACCGGCGCTGGCCGAGATCGACGAGGCGCAGGACGCGCCGATCATCATCGCCGGCTTCGGCCGCTACGGCCAGATCGTCGGGCGGCTGCTGATCGCCAACGGCATCGGCGCCACGGTGCTGGACCACGACTCCGACCAGGTCGAGGCGGTGCGCCGCTTCGGCTGGCCGGTGTTCTATGGCGACGCCACGCGGCTCGACCTGCTGCGCATGGCCGGCGCCGCCAAGGCGCGCGTGCTCGTGCTGGCGATCGACGACATCGAACAGAGCGCTGAAGGTCGTCGACGCTGGTGCGCGAGCACTTCCCGCAGCTGCAGCATCGTTGCGCGCGCGCGCAACGTGACCCACTACTACGAGCTGCAGCGAGCTCGGCGTCGACGCTGATCGAACGCGAGACGCTCGACTCGGCGCTGATGAGCGCGCGCAGCGTGCTCGAGCTGATGGGCTGGCAGCCGCACAGCGCGCGCAACCAGGCGTTGCGCTTTCGTCGTCACAGCATCGAGCTGATGCTGCGCATGGCGCCGCACCGCAACGACGAGAAGAAGTTCATCGCGCATGGCCAAGCAGGGCCGCCAGCAGCTCGAGGCGCAGCTGGCGCAGGAACGCGCCCAGGCGGGTCAGCGCACGGCCCGCGCGGGCTGGGCGGCACCGGTGGCGCCCGGCTCGTCGGCGCCAGCGTCGATCGACGGCGGCGACGACGACTGAGGCGCTACGCCAGGCCGTCCCACAGCAGCTTCGCGCCGGTGCAGAACATGCCGGCGTAGGCCACGCGGTAGAACCAGCTGGGCTCGATGCGCCGCGCCAGCCACACGCCCAGCCACACCCCCAGCGGCGCCAGCGGCATCAGCAGCAGCGAGGTGGCCATGTTGGTGCGGTCGATCAGCCCCAGCCACGCGTAGGGCAGCCACTTGGCCAGGTTGATGGCGGCGAAGAACACCGCCGCGGTCGCCGCGTACTGCAACGGTGGCATGCGCAACGGCAGCAGGTAGGCATTCAGCGGCGGGCTGCCGACATGCGCGACAAAACTGGTGAACCCGGAGGCGATGGCCAGGCCGAAGCCGACCCAGCGCGGTGTGCGCGGGGAGCCGGGCTGCGGCGGGAACAGCAGCCGCTGCGCCAGGAACAGCAGCGTCAGCCCGCCGACCAGTGCCGCCAGCGTGCGCGCCGACAGCACGCCGAAGAGCAAGGTGCCGGCAATCACGCCCAGCAGCCCGGCCGGCAGCAGCAGCCGGATCAGCGCGCGATCGCGCTGGCGCCACAGTTGCTGCAGGCCGGCGCCGTCCATGATCAGCAACAGCGGCAGCATGATGGCGGCGGCCTGCGGCACGCCGATGCGCAGGCTCAGCAACGGCACCGCCAGCGCGCCGAAGCCGGACAGGAAGCCGCTCTTCGACATGCCCATCAGCAGCACCGCCGGCACCGCCAGCGCATAGAAGCCGGCATCGGTGATGACCGGCCAGCCCGACAGCAGCTCGCTCAAGCGGGCGAACCTCGTCGGCGGGGGCTGGTGCAAGAACGGCTCGGGCGCATCGGCAGTCGATCAGGAGCGGGGCTGGCGGGGCGACAATTGTGGGATGTTCCAGCCCTCGCAGCACGATGTGCGCTCGTTCTTCTGCAGCACCTGGCGCAAGCAGCGCGACGCCGAGCTGCTGGTGCCGATGGAAGCGCAGGCCGCGCGCTGGATCGACGAGCACCCCGAATACCACCCGAGCTGAGCGATGAGGCGGCCGCGCTGGCGGCCAGCTACCGCGTCGAGGACGGCCGCAGCAACCCCTTCCTGCACCTGTCGATGCACCTGTCGATCACCGAACAGTGCAGCATCGACCAGCCGACCGGCATCCGCCAGGCGGTGGAACTGCTGGCCGCGCGCCGGCAGTCGCTGCACGAGGCCCATCACGAGGTGATGGAATGCCTGGGCGAGATGATCTGGGCCTCGCAGCGCAGCGGGCTGCCGCCCGACGGGCAGGCCTACATCGACTGCGTCAGACGCCGCGCGACGGCCTGAGCCGGCGCGCCGGCGCCTGCCGGGTGGCGCCTCTACGAGCCGGCGCCGGTGCGGTTCGAGAACCCGACAGCACCATGCGCCGACCGCTCAGCCGCGCACCGCGCGCTGCGGCACCACCGCGGTCTGGGTGGCCGTGTTGGCGGCCGCGGCCAGCGACGCGCTCGCGTACTGGTGGGTGGCCACGCCGTCCAGGCCAGCCAGGATCGACAGCGTGATGATCGCGGCCAGCCCCAGCGCCGCCGCGCTGTGCGTGAGGGTCGTGGTCGAACGGGTGGGCTGGTTCATGCTGGGCTCCTTGCAGTGGCTGGTGATCAATCGATGCCTGCACTGTAGAAAGCGCGCGCCCGCGCTCCAAGCGCATTGCGACAGGGGCTGCGGAAACACCGACGAAGCGCACCGAAGGCCGATGAACGGTGGCAGCCCATGCACCGCTGCCGCTGCACCCGGCTCACCAACCCGCGGCCTGATCGCCTGGTCCTATAGTGCAGCGCATGCCGCACGCCGCCTCAGCACCGTACGCCCCGCGCCGCACGGCCACCAGCCGCTTCGTCGAACTGCGCGGGCTCAAGCACCACCTGCACGAGTGGGGCGCGACGCCGCACGGCGACACCCCGCAGCCGTTGCTGCTGATGATGCACGGCTGGATGGACGTCGGCGCCTCGTTCCAGTTCACGGTCGATGCGCTGCAGGCCGATCGCCACGTCGTCGCCGCCGACTGGCGCGGCTTCGGCCTCACCGATTCTTCGGGCGCCGACGCCTACTGGTTCCACGACTACCTGGCCGATCTGGACGCGCTCATCGACCACCTCTCGCCCGACGCCCCGATCGATCTGCTCGGCCACAGCATGGGCGGCAACATCGTCATGACCTATGCCGGCGTGCGGCCGCAGCGCATCCGCCGGCTGATCAACCTGGAAGGCTTCGGCATGCCGCAGACGGTGCCTGACGACGTGCCGAAACGGCTGACGAAGTGGCTCGACCAGCTGCGCACCGCGCCGGCGCTGCGCGACTACGCCAGCCTGGACGAGGTCGCCGCGCGGCTGATGAAGACCAACCCGCGGCTGCCGCCCGACAAGGCCGCCTGGCTGGCCGGTCACTGGTCGCGGCAGGCGGCGGACGGCCGCTGGCACATCCTGGCCGATGCCGCGCACAAGCTGATCAACCCGGTGCTGACACGGGCCGAGGACGTGGTCGCCACCTGGCAGCGCATCGACGCGCCGCTGCTGTGGGTGCAAGGTGATGGCGGCGAGTTCGAGACCTGGTGGGACGGGCGCTACAGCCGAGAACAGTTCCATCAGCGCCTGGCCGCGGTGCCGCGGGTGCAGAAGGTCACGCTGCAGCAGGCCGGCCACATGCTGCACCATGATCAACCCCAGGCGCTGGCGCGCGAGCTGGAAGCGTTCCTGGCGTGAGACGCGCCTGAGGCGCCCGCTCACGCGCTGCAGACAGCCGCCCCTGCGAACAGGGGGTTGCCCGTCGCTGGTCGTCATCGAGAATCCGCTGCTGCCCAGTGGCAGCCAGCCACACAGTCGTTACCTACGGAGCCAAGAAGCCATGACATTCAACCTTGCATCAGCGGCAGCGGCAATGGTGATTGCCACGGCGGCCAGTGCCTCAGGCGCTGCCACACTGGTGGCCAGCTACAGCTTCGCCGACACGCTCGCCGCCGACCAAGCCTCGGCGCCTGCACTGGTTTCAGTCGACCCGCTGGGGCTCAATGGCTTCGAGACGGCGCTGGTCAACGGCACCAGCCAACGTGTGTTCCGGTTTGCAGGCAGCGGCAATGCGGCGGCCAACAACGGCGGCCTGCAGCTCGATACCACCGGCCTGCTGGCCTACGACAACTACTCGGTCCAGATGACCTTCGCTTTCGACCAGGACGCGAGTTTCGGCGGTGGCTGGCGGCGCATCATCGACACGCAGAATCGCCAGTCCGACAACGGTTTCTATGTCGACCCCGGCAAAAGGCTGCAGGTGTACCCGGTGGTCACCGGCACCACGCTGTTCACGAACGACGTGTTCCACACCGTCGTGCTGTCCAACTTCGTCGTCAACGGCACCAAGGAAGTCAAGGCTTACCTCGACGGCAATCTGGAACTGGTGTCGAACACGGATCAGCTGAACCTGGACAATGCCAACAACCCGGGGCACCTGCTGAGCCTGTTCCTCGACAACGTCGCCAGCAACGCGCAGCAGGAATATGCCAACGGGCGCATCGCATCGTTGAAGGTCTACGACGGCATCTTCGTGCCGCCGGCTGTGCCCGAACCGGCCACGGTGGCATTGATGCTCGTCGGGGTGCTGACGGTGGCCGGGGCCGCGCGCCGCAAGCGCAACTGACCTCCTGCAGCTGGTGCCGGCGCGGCGTCGCCGATCAAGACGCCGGTGAACCGGGCGCCGGCCGCGCGCGCGGTCGGCTGCAGTCCGACGGGGCCAACCCCATGCCAAAATCGCGGCATGGACATCGAACGCATCAACCAGATCGGCGCCCTGCTGGCCGACCTCACAGCACGCACCGGCGCGCTAAGGGGGTATCTTTGACTACGACCGCAAGGCCTTAAGGCTGAACGAGGTCAACGCCGCGCTCGAGAACCCGGCCGTCTGGAACGAGCCGAAACGCGCGCAGGAACTGGGCCGCGAGAAGAAGACGCTGGAAACCGTGGTCGAGACCATCGACCACCTGAACAGCGAACTCGCCGACAACACCGAGCTGTACGAGATGTCGAAGGCCGACGAGGACTTCGACGCGCTGGCGCACATCGAGACGGCAGCCGAAACGTTGCGCGCGACGGTGGCCAAGCTCGAGTTCCGCCGCATGTTCAGCAACCCGGCCGACCCCGGCAACTGCTTCATCGACATCCAGGCCGGCGCCGGTGGCACCGAGGCCTGCGACTGGGCGCAGATGCTGTTGCGTCAGTACCTGCGCTATTGCGAGCGCAAGGAATTCAAGGTCGAGGTGCTGGAGGAAAGCGAAGGCGATGTCGCCGGCATCAAGAGCGCGAGCCTGAAGGTCGAAGGCGACCACGCCTTCGGTCACCTGCGCACCGAGACCGGTGTGCACCGGCTGGTGCGCAAGAGCCCGTTCGATTCATCGGGTGGGCGCCACACCAGCTTCGCCAGCATCTTCGTCTACCCCGAGGTCGACGACACGATCGAGATCGACATCAACCCGGCCGACGTGCGCACCGACACCTATCGCGCCAGCGGCGCGGGCGGCCAGCACATCAACAAGACCGATTCGGCGGTGCGCCTGACGCACATCCCGACCGGCATCGTGGTGCAGTGCCAGAACGACCGCAGCCAGCACCGCAACCGCGACGAGGCCTGGCAGATGCTGCGCTCGCGCCTGTACGAACACGAGATGCGCATCCAGAAGGCCGAACAGCAGAAGCTCGAGGACAGCAAGACCGATGTCGGCTGGGGCCACCAGATCCGCAGCTACGTGCTCGACAACAGCCGCATCAAGGACCTGCGCACCAACGTCGAGGTGAACAACACGCAGAAGGTGCTCGACGGCGACCTCGATGTGTTCATCGCCGCCAGCCTGAAACAAGGGCTGTGACATCAGCCCTGCCCGACAAGAAGAAGGACCGCCATGCGTGAAGGCACCGCCGCACTGACCCTGCGCGAAGATTACGAGGCCCCGGCCTTCTGGATTCGCAGTGTCGAACTGAGCTTCGATCTCGATGCCGCCAAGACCATCGTCGCCAGCCGGCTGCGCATCGAGCGCAACCCCGATCGGCCGGCGCAGCCGCTGAAGCTGCACGGCATCGGCCTGCGCCTGCTGCGCGTGCAGGCCGATGGCGACAGCGTCAGCTTTCGTGAAGAACCCGGCCTGCTGGTGATCGACAACCCGCCCGCCGGCGACAGCTTCACGCTGGACATCCGCAACACCATCGCGCCCGACGCCAACAGCGAGCTGTCGGGGCTGTACGCCAGCGGCAGCGGGCTGTTCACGCAGTGCGAGGCGGAAGGTTTCCGGCGCATCACCTACTTTGTCGATCGGCCCGACGTGATGGCGATCTACACCGTCACGCTGCGGGCGCCCAAGGCCAAGTACCCGGTGCTGCTGTGCAACGGCAACCTGGTCGAACAGGGTGATCTCGACGGCGGCCGGCACTTCGCGAAGTGGCACGACCCGTTCCCGAAACCCAGCTACCTGTTCGCGCTGGTGGCTGCCGACCTGGTGGCCCACGAGCAGAAGATCCGCACCCGCGCCGGGCGTGACCACCTGCTGCAGATCTATGTCAAGCGCAAGGACCTGGGCAAGACCGAACACGCGATGAACTCGCTGATCGCGGCGATCGCGTGGGACGAGGCGCGCTTCGGCCTGAGCCTGGACCTGGACCGGTTCATGATCGTCGCGGTCGAGGATTTCAACTTCGGCGCGATGGAGAACAAGGGACTCAACCTGTTCAACATCAAGTGCGTGCTGGCCAGCGCGCAGACCGCGACCGACAACGATTTCCTCACCGTCGAAAGCGTGGTCGCCCACGAGTACTTCCACAACTGGACCGGCAACCGCGTCACCTGCCGCGACTGGTTCCAGCTGTCGCTGAAAGAAGGGCTGACGGTCTTTCGCGATCAGGAATTCAGCATGGACATGGCGGCCAGCGCATCGGGTCGCGCGGTCAAGCGCATCGAGGACGTGCAGATGCTGCGCGCGCTGCAGTTCCCCGAAGACGCGGGCAGCATGGCGCACCCTGTGCGGCCCGACAGCTACGTCTCGATCAACAACTTCTACACCCCGACGATCTACGAAAAGGGCGCCGAGGTGGTGCGCATGATGCACACGCTGGTCGGCCGCGACGGCTTTGCGGCCGGCATGCGGCTGTACTTCGAGCGCCACGACGGCCAGGCCGTCACCTGCGACGATTTTGCGCAGGCGCTGGCCGATGCCAACCCGCAAAGCGCGTTGGCCGGGCAGTTGCAGGCCTTCAAGCGCTGGTACGCCCAGGCCGGCACCCCGCGTCTGAGCGCGCACGGCGAATTCGATGCCGCCACACGCCGCTACACGCTGCGCCTGTCGCAGCACGGCCGCTCGGCGACGCAGCCGCCGCTGGTCATCCCGGTGCGCATGGCGCTGTTCAGCCGCGACGGCCAAGCGTTGCCGTTGCGACTGCTCGGCGAGGACACGTCCGCACCGACCGAACGGGTGCTGGTGCTGGACGGCAGCGAACAGCAGTGGACCTTCGTCGACATCGACGGCGAACCGGTGCCGTCGCTGCTGCGCGGATTCTCGGCGCCGGTGGTGCTCGAAGACGGGCTCGACGACACCGCGCTGCTGACCCTGCTGGCCCACGACACCGATGCCTTCAATCGCTGGGAAGCTGCGCAGCGGCTGGCGCTGCGCAGCCTGGTCGCGGCGGCGCGTTCGGGCGAGCCGGCGCGTTTGAGCGACGAGCACCTGCAAGCGCTGCGCCTGGTGCTGCGCCACGCCGATCTCGACCCGGCGTTCAAGCAGCGCGCGTTGACCTTGCCCAGCGAAGCCTATGTCGCCGAGCAGCTGACGCAGGTCGATCCGCAGCGCATCCACACGCAGCGCGAGGCCGTGCTGCAGCAGATGGCGCAGGCGCTGCAGGCCGATTGGCAGTGGGCCTTCGAGGCGCACCAGGTCAACGAAGGCTACCGCCCCGCACGCGACCAGGCGGGCCGGCGTGACCTGGCGCAACTGGCGCTGACGATGTTGTGCCGCCATGCGCTGGCCAGCGGTGATCCGGTGTGGCCGGGGCGCGCCTACCAGCGGGTGAAGTCGGCCGCCAACATGAGCGAACGCAGCGGCGCGCTGTGGGCGCTGGTGCAGGCGCGCTCGCCGCTGGCCGAGGCTGCGCTGGCCCACTTCCACGCCAATGCCCACGCCGACCCGCTGGTGCTCGACGACTGGTTCGAGTTGCAGGCCGGTGCCAACGAAGCGGTCGAAGACGGCAGCGGCAGCCAGCCCGGCGCAGTGCTGTCGCGCGCGCGGCGGCTGTTGAAGCACCCTGACTTCTCGTTGCGAAACCCGAACCGGGCGCGTGCGCTGCTGGTGTCGTTGTG
Source organism: uncultured beta proteobacterium (assembly GCA_963756415.1). Classification (GTDB taxonomy): domain Bacteria; phylum Pseudomonadota; class Gammaproteobacteria; order Burkholderiales; family Burkholderiaceae_C; genus Rubrivivax. Next base: position 649,650 of record CAVWNT010000009.1, on the reverse strand, counting down.
CCGCAATCCGGCGGCATTCCATCGCCGCGACGCCTCGGGTTACGTGTTCTGGGCCGAACGGGTGATCGAACTCGATGCCATCAACCCCAGCGTCGCAGCACGCGTGGCGCGCTCGATGGACCGTGTCGACCAGCTCGCCGAGCCCTACCGCAGTGCCGCGCGCGAGGCCATCGCGCGCGTGGCGGCACGCAGCGAGTTGAGCGACGAGGTGCGTGAGGTGATCGGTCGCGCGCTGCAGGCGGCCTGAACCGCCGCGAGGGCCGCCGCAGCGGCCCTTCGCCTTTCAGTCGGCCGCCTTGAGCACCTTGTCCACCGCCGCGGCGCGCAGCCGATGCGCCTGCGGCATGTCTGCTGCCGAGCAGCGGACGCAGGTAGTCGCGGAACGCACCGGTGACATCGGTGCCGCTGGCGGCGATGAAGCTGTCGTGCATGACCTTGGTCTTGCCGGCCACGTCTTCGAGCGGCACCAGGTCGTAGGCCACCGCATAGTCGCCGCTGCGGCGCATCGCGACCGAGCCGTCCTCGTTGCCGAGCAGCGCGAACTGCACCGCGCGTTCGCCGACCTCGCGTGCCTCGCGCGCATCGACGTCGCTGACGCAGCCGAGAAAGCTGCGCTGCAGGTAGCCGAAGGTGTCGCCGCGCACGCGCTTCAGGCCGAGCGTGGCCTTGACCTTGTCGCACAGCAGGTCGGCCAGCGCGCCGCTGCCCGACAGCTGCACGTTGCCATGCGCATCGCGCTCCAGTTGCCCGGCCAGCTGGGCCAGGATCGGCTGTCCCGCGCTGTCGTGGATGCCTTCCGAGACAGCCACCACGCAGCGGCCCAGGCGTTCGTGGGTGGCCTTCACATCGGCCAGGAAACTGTCGATCGAGAAGCTGCGTTCGGGCAGGTAGATCAGGTGCGGGCCGTCGTCGGGGAAGGTGCGCCCCAGCGCCGATGCGGCGGTCAGGAAGCCGGCATGGCGGCCCATCACCACCGCCACATACACGCCGGGCAGCGCGGCGTTGTCGAGATTGGCCCCGGCGAAGGCCTGCGCGACGAAGCGCGCCGCTGACGGAAAGCCCGGCGTGTGGTCGTTGCACACCAGGTCGTTGTCGATCGTCTTGGGCACATGGATGCAGCGCAGCGCATAACCGTCCTCGCCGCGCCGCCTCGCTGACGATGCGCACCGTGTCCGACGAATCGTTGCCGCCGATGTAGAAGAAGTGCGTGATGCGGTGCGCGCGCAGCACCTCGAAGATCTGGCGGCAGTAGGCGGCGTCGGGTTTGTCGCGCGTCGAGCCCAGCGCCGAGGCCGGCGTGGCGGCCACCGCCTCGAGATTGAGCTGCGTCTCGCCCTGCAGATCGACCAGGTCTTCATCGACGATGCCGCGCACGCCGTGGCGCGCGCCGTAGATGCGCTTGACCTGCGCAAAGCGCTTGGCTTCGAGCACCACGCCGACCAGCGACTGGTTGATCACGGCGGTGGGGCCGCCGCCCTGCGCAACGAGTATGCGGGCTTCTTGCATCGTCATCGATCCTGTGCTGATAGCGGGCCACGATTGTGCCCGCGCCGATGCACACGGTGGTTCACCGCGCCCTTGGCCACGGCAGCGACCACCGCGTCATCGGCGCAGGCGACCGCTGGCTATAATTCGAGGTTGCCGTGCCGGTGTAGCTCAGTTGGTAGAGCAGCGCATTCGTAATGCGAAGGTCGGGAGTTCGACTCTTCTCACCGGCACCACCTGAAGATGCGGATCGTTGGCGATCATCACCGACGCGTCTTTCGAGACCTGTCAAGGCGGATGTAAGGCGATCAGCCGCAGGTGGCCCCGGCAGCACAGAGCCGGCGTGTCGTACGAGCCCGCTGCCGGCTCGTTCGTTGCATCCGCACGCGGCGATCAGGTCGACGTCCAGCCGACGAGCCTGCCCACACAGTCGAACAGCGCGGTTCCCCTGCGACCCCCGACCGTGTTCCACTTGCCGCAGAGCCTCCAAGGTCGCCGACCCCGACTCGATGCACGCCCACTCCGCCGATCGCCCGCACGACGCGCCCAGCACCACCCCGTTGTTCGTCGGGCGCACGGCCGAACTCGCCAGCCTGCGTGAGGCGCTGGCCCTGGCCCAAGCGGGCCAAGGCCGGCTGGCCTGCCTGAGCGGCGAACCCGGCATCGGCAAGACGCATATCGCGCAGCACATTGCCGACGAGGCCGCCGCCGCCGGCATGTCGGTGCTGTGGGGACGCTGCCCGGAGGAGCCCGGCGCGCCGCCGTACTGGCCCTGGCGCCAGGCGATGCGCCGCTGCATCGCAGCCTGGGACAACGCGACGCTGGGCGCCGCAACCGGCCACGCCGCCGCCGAATTGGCCGCCTTCGATGCCGAGATTGCGCGCCGGCTCGATCTGCCCGGCGCCGCGGCACCCGCCGCGGATGCCGCCGCCGCCGAAGCTCGTTTCCGCCTGTTCGATGCGGTGGCGGGCTTCTGGCAACACGCGGCTGCGGCGACACCGGTGCTGCTGATCTTCGACGACCTGCATGGCGCCGACGTGCCCTCGCTGAAGCTGCTCGAACACATCGCCGCCGAACTGCGCAGTCTGCCGTTGATGATCATCGGCACCTACCGCGATGCCGAGGTCGGCCGCTCGCATCCGCTGGCCGAAACCCTGGCGCAGGTGGCGCGCGTTGCACCGGTGCTGCGCCTGAAGCTCTCGGGCTTCAGCCTCGGCGAGACCGCGCAGTTCGTTGCCGACATGGGCGACGGCTGGGCACCGCAGCTGGCCACGATGCTGCACGAGCGCAGCGGCGGGCACCCGTTGTTCCTGGCCGAGATGGCCCGCGATCTGAAGGAAACGCGGCGTGCCGGCATGTCGGGCGGCACAGCGTCGGCATCGCTGGTGCAACTGCCGTCGGGCGTGCGCGAGATCATCGCCCTGCGTCTGCGCCGGCTGTCGCCCGAGGGCGTGCGCGTGCTGAGCACCGCGGCGGTGATCGGGCGGCGCTTCGCGCTCGATCTGTTGACGATGCTGCTCGACGCAGGCACGGCGGCGGCGTGTACCCAGGCTTTGCAGGGGGCCTGCCGCGCCAGCCTGATCGAGCCGCTGGCCGAGCCCGGTGTCTACCAGTTCAAGCACGCCATCACGCGCGAGGCGCTGTACGACGAGTTGCCGACGGAGCAGCGCACGGGCCTGCACCAACGCATCGCCGTCGCGCTGGAAGAGCAGCACGGTCCCGACGATGCTGCGGTGCTGTCGTCGCTGGCCTATCACTATCACGAGGCGCACGCGGCCGGTTGCATCGCCAAGGCCGTCGAGTACGCGCGCCGCGCCGGCGAGCAGGCGATGACCACGCAGGCCCATGAAGAGGCGGTGGTGCATTTCAGTCGCGCGCTGAAGGCGCTGTTCCCCGCCCGCGACCTCACCGTGTGCGAGCTGCAGCTGGCGCTGGGTGCCGCCCACACCCGGGCCGGCGATGCCGAGGCCGGACGCAACGCCTTTGCCGAAGCGGCCAGGCTGGCGCGTGACTTGCGGCTGCCGAAGGCGTTGGCACGCGCAGCGATGGGCTACGAGGAGATCGCCTGGCGCGAGGCCAACTTCAGCGCCGTCGCGGCGACGCTGACGAAGGAGGCGCTGCTGCTGAACTCCCCGCTGGACAGCACGCAGCGGGTGCTGCTGCTGGCCGCGTTGACGCGCTCCTTGCTTTTTGTCGGCCGCACCGACGCCGCGGTGGCCGTTCACGACAACGCGGTGGCGTGCGCGCGGCGCGTCGGCGATGCGCATGCGCTGTTCGTGGCGCTGAGCTCGATCGTGCCGGCGCAGTGGGAGCCTGGCCTGCAACCGAGACGGCTGGCCGCGGTACGCGAGACCATGCAACTCGCGGCGCGCTTCCAGGATCGCCAGATCGCGCTGGTGACCGGGATCGGATGGCATGTCGGCACCTTGATCGAGGCCGGGGACACCGCCGCGGCGCAGCAGGCCGTGGCCTTGTTTGCCGACGAACTGTCGTCGCGCTGGCATCCTCATCTGGGCGGCGACTGCCGCGCCATGATCGCGCTGCACGGCGGCCGCTTCACCGAGGCCGAGCAACTGATCCACGAGCAGATGCAGCTCGCGCGGCGCTACGGCTATTCGCCCGCCTTCGATGCGGCCAGCGTGCAGATGTTCGCGCTGCGCCGCGAGCAGGGCCGGCTGGCCGAGCTGGCCCCGGCGCTCGATCTGTTCCGGCGCAGTGCGACGCCTGCAGGCACCTGGCTGCCGGGGTATGCGCTGATGTGCTGCGAACTCGGCCGGCGCGACGACGCCCGCGCCGCCTTCGAGCAGATCGCCGGCAGCGGGCTGTCGACGGACAATCTGGCCGACTACATGCACCGCAACCTGGCGTACCTCGCCATCCTGTGCACCGCGCTGGGCGACGCACCGCGAGCCGATCAGCTGTACGCGCTGCTGTTGCCGTTCCAGGGACGCAACTTCGTGTTCGGCGGCAACGTCGAGTGTTTCGGTGCCACCGACCGCCTGCTCGGCATGCTGGCCACGACGATGCAGCGCTGGCGCTTGGCCGAGTCGCACTTCGAAAACGCGCTGGCACTCGATGCGGCCAGCCATGCGCTGCCGTGGCTGGCACACAGCCAGCACCAGTATTCAGCGATGCTGCTGGCGCGGCGGCACAGCGGTGACGCGCAGCGCGCGGCCCTGTTGCTCGATGCCGCGCTGCACACCAGCCGCGAACTGGGCATGGGCGCATTGCAGCAGCGTGTGCTGGCCTTGCAGCCCCAGGCCAGCGGCCCGGCCGGCCAGCCGATGGGGCTCAGTGCGCGCGAGCTGCAGGTGCTGCAACTGCTGGCTGCCGGGAAGACCAACCAGGAAATCGCCGACGTCCTGTTCCGCAGTGCCAACACGGTGGCCAACCACGTGCGCAACATACTCGCCAAGATCGGCTGCGCCAACCGCACCGAAGCCGCCGCCTTCGCCGTGCGCCAGGGCCTGATGAAGTAACGCTGCGCGGTACGCGGCGGCTCAGGCAAAGGCTTCGGGGCGCAACTCGCTGACCTCGGTGATCACGTCGGCCGGAATACCGGCGCGCCCCGCCGCTTCGCGCAGCGCCTGTGCACTGCTGGCTTCGTACAGGCAGTAGGTCTTCTTCTTGTCCGCCGACAGGAACGAGAACAGCCAGCTCACGCCGAGATCGTCGTTGATCAGCTTCAGACCTGCGGCGTCCTCTCGCGTCATCTCGAGTTGTTCGGCGAAGTGGCGTTCGATCACGTACAGCGGCATGACGGTTCCTGCGAAGCGACTGTCGAGGCATTGTGTCGCCGCCGGCCTGTGCACGCCAGTAGTCAGGTCTGACCATTCGTCGCCCACGCCTGCGAATGGTCCGCCTGGTGGATGTGCCCCGAGTCGGCAACGCCTAGATTGGCGCCATGGCCGAATCCGCGGCCGCCACACAGGAGCTCGATCATGTCGAACAAGCACAGGCCACTGCGACTCGCGGCGCTGGCGACGGCCGCCGCGACGCTGTTCATGCCGTCGGCCCAGGCCGATGCAGTGACCGACTGGAACCTCAAGGCCAACGAGTGGCTGGTCGTCGCCAAGGTGCCGACGCCGTTGGCCGTGCGCGTGATGGCAGTGACGCAGGCGGCCGCGTACGACGCGGTCAACGCGGTGACGAAGCGCTATCCGGCCAGCGCATCGACGCTCACCGCGCCAGGCGGCGCTTCGGTGGAGGCCGCGCTGGCAGCGGCTCACCAGACCACGTTGACGAAGCTGGTGCCCACGCAGCAGGCGGCCATCGACAGCGCCTATCAGGCCGCCCTGGCCGGCATCGCCGACGGCACGGCCAAGTCGCAGGGCATCGCGGTCGGGCAGCAGGCCGCCACCGAGGCACTGGCGCAATGTGCCGACGACGGCGCCGCCACGCTGGAGAGCTATCGGCCGGTGACCGGCGCCGGGGTGTACCTGCCCACCGTCATCCCGGTCATCTCGCAGTGGCCACAGCGCAGGCCGTGGCTGCTTGCCAGCGCGGCGCAGTTCCGCCCGGGCCCGCCGCCGGCACTGACCGGTGCGGTGTGGGCGCGTGACTACAACGAGATCAAGATGCTCGGCGCCAAGAACGCCACCCGCCGCACCGCCGAACAGAACGAGATCGCCGCGTTCTGGGATTTTTCGATGCCGGCCGTGTATCACGCCGTGGTGCGTTCGGTGGCAGCCGTGCCCGGGCGTGACCTGACGCAGAACGCACGCCTGTTCGCGGCCGTGACGCAGGCCCAGGACGACGCGCTGATCGCTGTCTTCGACGCCAAGTACCACTACAACTTCTGGCGGCCGGTGACCGCCATCCGCAACGGCGACATCGACGGCAACGACGCCACCGAGCGTGAAGCGTCCTGGATGCCGTACATCGACACGCCGATGCATCCCGAATACCCGTGTGCACACTGCGTGCTGGCGGGCAGTGCGGGCGCGGTGCTGCAGGCCGAGATCGGCACCGGGCCGACGCCGAAGCTGACGGCGGCCAGTCCCACCGCCAAGGCCGGCCCGCGCAGCTGGGTGAGCGTCGACGACTTCATGCAGGAGGTGTCATCGGCGCGCATCTACGAGGGGGTTCACTACCGCAATTCCACCGAGATCGGCCTGGCGATGGGCCAGCAGGTCGGGGCGGTGGCGGTGGCGAAATACCTTCGGCCGGCGCAGTAGCCGCTGCTGCACACGCGCAGCGCAAGAGCCGATGCGAACCGACGGCGTCAAGCAACACAACATCGCAGCACAAGCCGAACCACCACCCAGCCACCACCCAACCAGCAGGAGCAGAACGTGAACATCGAACTCACCACCGCCGCAGGCGGCACCGTCGCGATCGCGCCCGATGCGCTGCAGGCCTTCAGGGCCAACTTCCGCGGCCCCGTGCTCGACCGCGGCACGGCCGCCTACGACGAGACGCGCAAGGTCTGGAACGGCATGATCGACCGCCGTCCCGGCCTGATCGTGCGCTGCATCGGCAGCGTGGACATCGTGCAGGCACTTCGATTCGCGCGCCAGCACGATCTGCTGGTCTCGGTTCGGGGTGGCGGCCACAACATCGCCGGCCTGGCGGTATGCGAAGGCGGCTTGATGATCGACCTGTCGCTGATGCGTGGCGTGTGGGTCGACGCGCAGGCGCACACCGCGCGCGCGCAGGCCGGCTGCACATTGGGCGATGTCGACCGCGAGACGCAGTTGCACGGCCTGGCCGCCGTGCTCGGCTTCGTCTCGCCCACCGGCATCGGCGGGCTCACGGTGGGCGGCGGTTTCGGCTACCTGACGCGCCGCTTCGGCTACACCTGCGACAACGTCGTGTCGATGCAGGTCGTCACGGCCGAGGGCACGGTGGTGCGCGCCGCGCGCCGACGAGAACGCCGACCTGTTCTGGGCCCTGCGCGGCGGCGGCGGCAACTTCGGCATCGTCGCGTCGTTCGAATTCAAGCTCTACCCGGTGGGGCCGGAAATCCTCGGCGGCGCCGTCGTCTGGCCCGCGGAAGATGCCGCCGCAGGTGCTCGAGTTCTATCGCGGATTCTGTGAACGCACCCCACGCGAGACCACCGCGGTGGCGGTGCTGCGCATCGCGCCGCCGGCGCCGTGGCTGCCGAAGGATGTGCATGGCAAGCCGATCATCGCGGTATTCATCTGCCACACCGGCCGCATCGAGGACGGCGAGCGCATCCTCGCGCCGTTGCGCAAGCTGGGCAAGCCGGTCGCCGACATCATCACGCGCCGGCCCTACACGCAGATGCAGAGCCTGCTCGATGCCACCCAGCCCAACGGGCGGCGCTACTACTGGAAATCGCACTACCTGTCGGCGATCCAGCCGCGGGCGATCGATCTCGCCATCGATGGCCTGGCGCGCATGCCCTCACCGCACTCGGCAGTGATCTTCTTCCAGCTGCAAGGGGCACTGAACGAGTTGCCCGAAGATCATTGCCCGGCCGGCAACCGCGACACCGCCTTCGTGCTGAACATCACCAGCGCGTGGGACAGCGCAGCGGACGATGCCGCGAACCAGCGCTGGGCACGTGAGCTGTTCGACGCGACGCGCGTCTTCTCGACTGGCGGCACCTACGTCAACTTCCTCAACGAGGACGACGGGCACGACCGCATCGAGGAGGCCTACGGCCAGGCCAATCTGCAGCGGCTGGCCCGGCTCAAGGCGCAGTACGACCCGGGCAACCTGTTCCGGCACACGAAGAACGTGCTGGGCGGGCATGCCGACCCTGCCTGAGGCGCCCTGCAGGCCAGCGCCGGCCGCTACCTGGCCGCGACGATGCCCGGCGGCTGCCAGGTCCCTTCGCCCGCCGGCAGGATCGACGGCGGCGTGTCCTTCGGCCAGTACAGCCGCATGACCATGTAGATCGGGCCATCGGGTGCCGGCAGCCAGTTGGATTCCTTGGCCTTGCCGGGCGAGTCCTTCTGGATGTACAGCGTCAGCGAGCCGTCGGCGTTGCGCTTCATGGCCGGCAGCATCGGCGAGTTGATCAGGTAGCGGTTGATCGGGTTCTCGATCAGCAACTGCGTCTTGCCGTCGTACATCGTCACCGACCAGAAGGCGTTGACCGGCGGCAGCTCATCCTTCGCAAAGGTCAGCGTGTAGTCGTGCTTGCTGCCGTCGAGCAGTTCGCCCGCCGCATCCTTGCGCACGATCGGGTACATCGCCTCGACGCCATCGTTGCCGTAGATCCCGCCCTTGGCGGCGGCGGCCCGCTTGAGCCAGTCGCCGCTGTAGAAGGCGCGGTCGCCGAACAACGAGCCGACGCCCCAGTGGTTGATGTCCTTCATGCCACCCGACAAATACGTGTCGACCTTGGCGTCGCCCTCCTTCATGGCCAGCAGCACCGCGGCCTTGTGTTCGACCGAGAGATCCTTGAAGTCGAATTTCTTGCCCGGGCCGATGCCGATGCTGGCCAACTTCGCGCGCACCGCTTCGCTGTCGGCTGACGGCGGCACGTGCTGCAACGCCGCGTCCAGATACTGGAAGAAGTTTTCCTTGATGCCGGCGGTGGTGGCAGGCAGGAAATCGATCGCCGGCGCCGCAGCGGGAGCGGGCTGCTTCAGGAAGGCCGACAACGGCTGCACCTTGTAGCCCGCCTGCACCTTCTCCACGTTGGGCATGTCCTGGGCATCGAACAGCTGGGTGCGGAAGATGGTCAGGCCGAAGGGGGTGGACGACTGGAACACCTTCTTGATGCCGGGCGGCGTCTCGCCCTTCCAGTCGGGCCCGACGATCAGGTAGTCGCCCGACTCGCTGCCGGTGGCGCGGCTGCCGATGTAGCCGTAGTTGTAGAGGTTGCCGTCGACCAGCTGAACCGAGTAGTAGCGCTTGCTGTCCACTGCCGGCACCGAGATCACGAGCGGCTCGGTGCGCAGGTCGAGCCAGACCATCGAGTACGGCGTGTCGCTGTTCGGGGTCACCACCGCGGTGTCCTTGTAGGTGAACACGCGGGCCTCGTTGTAGAGGGTGTTGAAGGGCGCCTTGTACTGCCCGGAATCCTTGTTGATGACAAATTCATTCATGACCGCGTAGTTCATCACCAGCGGCAGCCCATAGACGAAGGCCTGCTCGGCGATGTTCTTGGTCTCCTCGATGCCCGGCGCCGGCACGCCCTGCGCGGCTTCCTTCACCGCCGCCTGGGCGATCGGATCATCCTTCTTGCTGCAAGCCACGGACAGCGCCACGGCGAGTAACAGCGTGGCCAGGCGAGTGATATCGAACGTGCGGCAGTTCATCGAGCGGTCCATTGTCTGGGGGTGGTCGGGCGGGGAGTAATGTGCCACAGCAGCGCGCCGGCCACCGGCCCTCGGCGCGGCCCCGGGGCCCCGCCGCAACCAGATGCATCCCAGGGCGCCGGCGTGCCACGTCGGCCTGGCTCGAACGCCCGCAACGCGCTGCTGTTCGCCGCGGCTGCGTGACATTCCTTCCGATCCGTCGATGCTGCACAGGGTCGGCTGCGGCTAAGCTACAGGCGCGAGCGCAACGCGCGCGCCGGATCTGCGATCCGCCTCAACGTTTGGAGCCAGCGTGCCCTTCAGCCGATTGACCTGTGTTGCCGCTGTGCTGTTCGTGTTGGCGCCACCCGGCGCGCTCGCTCAGGCGGCCGAGCCCGTCCCCGCTTCGGCGGCCTCTGCACCACGCGGGCCCGCATCGGCAGCGTCGAGGCCGTCGCGTGCGCCGACATCGGCTGTGCCGCCCGGCACCGTCGAGCCGGACCGTCGCGCCACGCCCCAACTCACCATTCCGCTGCGCAATGCGCAGCAAGCGCCGGCGCAGATCGGCGCCAGACGCGCGGCCCCGGGCGTCACCACCGGCACCACCAACGACGCGGTGGCGCGCTGCAAGGCGCAAGCCAGCAGCAGCGCGCGCGACCAGTGCCCTTGAATCAGCCCACCGCTCGATAGCAGGCCTGGCCCGGGCCGGTTGAATCGGCCAGTGGCCAGCGCTCGAAGCCCGCCGGCTCAAAGCGGGGCTGTGCGCCGCGCGCAGAACCGCTCAGACGCGGACCACCTCGCCTTTCAGCGACCACAGGATGCCCAGCACCTCGTTGCGCGTGGCCGCATCGATGTCGTTGTTCTCGAGCGCCGACATGGCATCGTCGATGACGGCGACGAACTCCTGTTCGCTGACGTTCATGCCCTTGTGCGTGGCCAGCATGTCCCTGCCGCTGTAGGTTTCGGGGCCACCGGCTCCGGCGCAGAAGAATTCGATCACCCGCCGTTCGACCTTGGGCATGTCGCTGCCGGCGTAGCGGGAGCTGACCAGCGGGTTGGCCATGTGGTTGGCGATCAGGCTGCGTGTGATGCGCGCGATGCCGTCGCGCTGGCCGAGCCGCTCGTACAGCGAAGATGTCGTCGTGGTGTTCATGGTGTGCTCCTTGTCGAGTCGGTTGGATGGAAGCGGATCAGGGCGAGCTGCGGCGCAACAGCCGCAACCACGACGCGTATTCGATCGCGCCCGCGTCGGGCCAGGGTTGCCCGTGATCCTGTTGCGGGCCGCGCGGCGCCTGTGCCGTGTCGCGTTCGTTCGGCGGCGCATCGAGCGCCGGCTGAGGCGCGATGCACGGGCCGGTGGCCGGGGGTGGCGAGGGTCGGGGTGCGGTGTTGCATGGTTTTCCTTTCGGTGAATGTCGCCGGGCGATCCGGACGAACTGCACGATGCCGCGCCGCCGTTCCTGAATCGTTCCCGGCTCGGCGAGGGCTTGCCAGTCGCGCCGGGCGGCCCTCACACTGCAGCCATGCAATCCCCCGATCTCGACCCCTCCGGCGCGCCGCTGTCGACGCTTGAAGTGCAACTGCTCGGCGGCTTCGGCGCCCGCATCGACGGCGTGCCGGTGGCGCCCGACTGCTGGCCCAGCCTGCGCGCCAGCCAGCTGGTGCAGCTGCTGAGCCTGCAGCCGCAGCGACGGCTGACCCGCGACCAGGTCGTCGATGCCTTGTGGCCGCAGCTGGAGCCGGAGCCGGGCAGCGCCAACCTGCGCAAGGCCGCTCACCACGCGCGCCAGGCGCTCGGCCGTCACGACGCCGTCGTGCTGCACGGCGGCGAGGTGCTGCTGTGGCCGCAGCGCCCGACGCGGGTCGACGCGGACGAATTCGAGCGCAGCGCCGATGCCGCGCTGGCGCGACGCGATGCGGCCGCCTGCGCCGAGGCGGCGTCGGGATTCCGCGGCGAATTGCTGCCCGGCTCGCACTACGAAAGCTGGACCGTGGCAACCCGCGAGCGGCTGCACGCCCGCTACGTCGAGCTGCTGCAGGTCGCCGGCCAATGGGAGAAGCTGGCCCGCATCGAGCCGACCGACGAGCCGGCACACCGCGCGCTGATGCAGCGCGAGCTCGAAGCCGGCAACCGCGCCGCGGCACTGCGCTGGTACGCGCACCTGCGCGAGGCGCTGCAGGAATCGCTCGGCGTGGCGCCCGATCGGCAGACGGCCGCGCTGTATGAACGGTGTGTCGCCGGCCTGCAGTCGCTGGGCCCGGCCTTCGTCGGCCGTGCGCTGCCGATCGCGCAGGTCATGGCCTGGCTCGACCTCGCGCCGGCAGACCGACCGGGCGGCATCGTGCTGCGCGGCCCCGGGGGCATCGGCAAGAGTGCGCTCGGCCGCGAGATCGCTGCCGAGGCCGGCACACGCGGCTGGCACGTGGTGCGGGTGCAGGCCGCCGCCTCGGGCCGTGCCTACGCGGTGGTCAGCTCGATCGCCGAGCGGGTGCTGCTGGAGGACCCGGCGCCGCTGGACCGCATCGGCGACAGCGCGTGCAATGTGCTGGCGATGCTGACCCCGCTGGCCGCACCCGCCAAGGCGCTCGCCGGCCCGCTGGGCCGACACCAGGTCGTCGGCGCGATCCGGCGCCTGCTGCTGGCGTCGGCGGCCGGCAGCGAGGTCTTGCTGCAGGTCGACGATGCGCATCTGGCGAGCGATGCCGATGTCGACGTGCTGTCGCAGCTGGTGATGTCCGGTGCGCCGGTGTGCGTGCTGCTCGGTGTGCGGCCGCAGGCCCAGGACACGATGCTGGCGCGGGGGCTGGCCCGGCTCCAGGCCGCCGAGGTGCTGAACAGCATCGACCTGGATCCGCTGGACGACGAGGAGTGCGCCCGCCTGGTGCTGCAGGCGGCGACCGCGCCGCTTCACGCCGATGTCGTCGCGCGCGTCGTGCGTGCCGCGCAGGGCAACCCGTTCGCGGCCATCGAACTCGCGCGCTGCGCAGCCTCGGCCCGCGACGGGCGGCTGCCCGAGACCACCGCGCAGGCGGTGCTGGCCAGACTGTGCGATGTGCCCGACGAGGCCCTGGCTTTGCTGAAATGGCTGGCGCTGTGCGGCGACACCTTCGACCTGGCGGTGATCGAGGCGCTGGCCGACGCCGCCCAGGCTTCGTCGATGCTGACGCTCGACGCCGCGATGCACGAAGGTGTTCTGGTGCCGGCCGGCAGCCGCTACCGCTTCCGCCATGACCTGGTGCGGCAGGCGCTGGTGGAGCAGGTGCCCGCACACCGCCGTGCACAGATGCACCGCCGCATGGCAGAACTGCTGGCCGAGCAGGAGGTGGCACCGGCCGACATCGCCTTCCACTGGCGCCAGGGCGGCAAGCCGCGTGCGGCAGTGCCGTGGCTGCTTGCCGCAGCGCACGATGCGGTGCGGCTGGCTGCCTTCGGCGATGCGCTGCGGCATCTGCAGCCGCTGCTCGAGGTCGAGGCCGGGCACGGCGAGGCGCTGCGCCTGCGCGCCGAATCGCTCGACGCGATCGGCGATCCGGCGGCGCTGGCCGCGTACCGGCTGGCGGCGGCGGCGGCAGGCCAACCCGCCGCCGACGATCTGCTCGCCAAGGCCGCGCTGGCCCAGGTCAAACAGGGAGATCCGAAGGGGGCGCTGGTGCTGCTGGCCGGGCTGCACCCGACCAGCGTCGAGGGCCGGCTGTGCGAGGCGCTGGCCTACAGCGGCGCGGCCGCGCTGGGCGCCACCGACCCGGCGATCGGCACCGAAAAGGCGGCGGTGGCGCGCCGGCTCGCGCTGCAGACGGGCGACACCGCCTCGATCGTGGTCGCCTCATGGGCGCAGGCCGCCGCAGCCCACGCCCGCGGCGAACTGCACCAGAGCGTCTGGTCGGATCTGTACGAGACGACGCGCATGCCGCATCTTGCCGTGCGTGTGTTCGACGGTCATCTGTGCATCACCCAACGCTTCCTCTATGGCGCGCGGCCCTATGCGAAGGTGATCGCGTTCGCCGACGCACTTGCCACCGAGGCCCGGCGTCTCGGTGCATCGCGCGGCCACGCGTTCGCCACCACGCTGCGTGGCGAGGCCGAATGGCTGTCCGGTGACCTGGCAGCGGCACGGCAGCACCTGCACGAGGGCGCGCGGCTGCACCGGGCGATCGGCGCCGCGGTCGGCGAGGCGCTGTCGCTGCAGCGGCTCGCCGAGCTGGAACTGCATCAAGGGCGCCGACACGACGCGCGCGCGCTGATCGACGAAGCGCTCGATCTTGCGCGCCAGACCGACATCGGCTTTCACCTGCTCGACCGCATCTACGGCACCCGCATCCTGATGCACGCCGACGATCCCGCGGCAGCGTTGCATGTCATGCAGGATGCCGCCGCGTCGGTGCGCGGGCCGCTGGAAACCTGCCCCGGATGCCGCATCACCTTCGCGGTGCCGGCGGCGATCGCCGCCGCGCGCGCCGGCGAGGTCGAACTGGCCGAGCAGCATGCGTCGCAGTGCGCCTACCTGGCCGACGTGGTGATGCGACTGCCGGCGTGGTATGCCGCGCACGATGAGGTGCGGGGCCACGTCGCGGCAGCCAAGGGCGCCCCGGCGGACGAGGCGGCGGCGCATTTCACAGCCGCGGCTGCGCGTTATCGCCGCGCCGAACAACCGGTCGACGCGGCACGTTGCGAGCAGCTTGCGGTGCAGAGATCGAAGCCCGAGGGCCGGGCCCAGATCAAACCGCAGCCAACGCGTGCGGCGCCCGGTTGACGACGCACAGCAGCGGTGCCGCTGTGCGCGACAACAGGCGCGTTTCGGCCGTCAGCCGCGCCGGCTCGGCGCAGCGCGCGGTGCCGGCCTGGGCCGCAAGGTTGCCCTCGAATGGGGGCTACTTGCCGTCGCGGTCGGAATCGCCAGGCACCGCCCGCTCGGCGCTGTCGCTCAAGCGCTGCCAGGCGTCGCGTGACGCCGGCTTCGCGCGGTCCCAATCGAGACTCGACTGACCCCGTCGGTGGGTCCAGTCACGGCTCAACTCCGGTTCCACTTCGTCGAAGCTGCGACCCGGATAGCGGTTGAAGGCATCCACCCCATAGCCGAACGCGGGGCGATATTCATCGTAGGTCGAGCCTTGCGAATAAGGGCGGCTGGCGTAGTTGTCCCGCCAGTAGGAGTCCTCGGCGACAGGGTCGACGGCATTCGCGACGCCCTTGCCGGACAAGGCCCCGACGACCGCGCCCGCGACGGCACCGATGGCGGCGCCGACCGGACCGGTCATGCCACCCACCGCCGCACCGGCCGCCGCGCCGCCTGCCACACCGCCGGCGGCACCGCCGACGACGGCGCCCACGCCGGTCGCCACCGGCCGGCTGGCGTCGTCGGGCGCATCGATGTCGTTTGCTCGTGCATGCTTCAGTTCACTCATCGCGTTCTCCTGGGTTGCTATTGAGCCGTTGCCCGCGCTGCTGTGATCGCGAGGCAGGCCTTGCAAGCTTAGAAACGACGGCGGCGGCGCGCGGCCGTCCTGCTCGTCATTCGTTGCTCGGAAACGCTCCCGAACATCGGTAGTCCGATTCTTACGACCGTGGTGCGGGCCGAAGCATCGGCTGCACGGCGGTGTCGCCGCGCCGCTAGTGCGCGGGCCGTATCTCGGCCTTCAGCACGCGTCGCATGTGCTCCAGCGCATGGTCCTTGGCGGTGCTGCTTTCTGCGGCCGTGCAGTCGGCCGGCACCCACAGCCGGTAGCCCCGCACATAGGCATCCATCGCCGTGAAGAGGATGCAGTTGTCGGTCGCCAGGCCGGTCAGGATCAGTCGACGGCAGTTCATGTGCTGCAGGATCAGATCCAGCGGTGTGGCGTAGAAGGCCGAGTGCCGAGGCTTCAGGATGGCGATGTCCGACTGCCGCGGCGACAGCTTTTCTGCCAGGGTGCGAGCCGCGCCGCCCAGCGACAGGCACCGCGCATGGTGCTGACGGAAGTCGGATTGCCACAGCCCGTAGTTGTCATTGGCAAAGATCACCTGCCCGCCCATGCTGCGCACCCGTTGCCGCAAGCCGGCAGTGGCGCGAGCGGCCTTCAACGCGCCTTCGCTGATCTCGCTGGCGCCGGGAAACTGCAGCGGGTTGATGAAGTCGATGAGCAGCAGCGCGAAGCGGATGCGCGTCGGAGCGCCAAAGCCAGCGGCCGGCGATGCACGGTGCGAGTGGCCGACCGCCATTTCAGTTTCCCCGGTTTGCGCCGGCCCCGCCGCGACCGAAAGTCGCGCGAGCATCGATCTCGATCTGAATTTGTTTCCGGCGCTGCGCGGGGTGGCAAACCATGTTCCCGCAGCCGGGCGACCAGCGGCACGAGCGAAGCGGCCAGCAGTGTCGTCAGGACATCGAGCTGCAGCTTCCGTCGCCAGGCGCCGTTGCGTGCCGTCGCAGTCGTGCGCCGCGGCGGCGGCAACGGCTGGCGCAGCGCGGCGTCGATGGCGCCGTCGACGTGCTGCCCGAAGACGAAGGCCAGCTTCGCACGCGCCTCTTGCGGCACGTCGTCCAGGTCGCGCTGGTTGCGCTGCGGCAGCGCCACCGTCGTGACGCCGGCACGCAGCGCGGCCAGCACCATTTCCTTCACGCCGCCGACCGGCAGCACCACCGGCCCGGGTGTCTTCTGCGGCAATTCATGCCGCAACGAAGGCGCTTGCCGCCTGCGCGCTCAGCGCTGCATGCGCATCAGTTGCTCGGCCGGCAGGTGCTCGTGCGACAGGTTGGACATGATCCACAGCGAGCCCAGCACCACCAGGAAGACGATCAGCACGCCGAAGGCCAGCGCCAGCACGTTGTTCAGGTTGTCCGGTCCGGTCGTGATGTGCAGAAAGAAGACGACGTGGATGCCCATCTGCGCGACCGCCAGCACCGACAGCGCGATCGGCAGGCTCGGCGTCCACACCAGCGTGGTCTGCGCGACGAGGAACGAGACCACGGTCAGCGCGGATGCGAGCACGAAGCCGACCAGGTAGCCGGCGACGGCGCGGCCGACGTCGGGTGCACCTTCCTCGTCGCCGGGGGCGATGTCTTCGTGCGAATGTTCGTCTCTCGGTACGGCTTGTGCTCATGGCAACGACCCCACCAGGTAAACCAGGGTGAACAGCGCCACCCAGACGATGTCCAGCGCGTGCCAGAACAGGCTGAAGCACAGGATGCGGCGCTGGATGTCGGCGCGGAAGCCCTTGGCCACCACCTGCGCCATCATCGTCAGCAGCCACAGCAAGCCGGCGCCGACGTGCAGGCCGTGGCAGCCGACCAGCGCGAAGAAGGCCGACAGGAAGGCGCTGCGCGTCGGCCCCGCCCCTTCGGCGATCAGGCCGGCGAACTCGTGCACCTCCAGCGCCACGAAAGCCGCGCCGAAGCACGAAGGTGGCGGCCATCGCGCTGTGGAAGGCCAGGCTGTGGCGCAGCGTTGGCGCCGATGCCGGCGAGCCGCAGGTGAAGCTCGACAGCAGCAGGCAGGCGGTCTGGATGGCGACCATGCCGCAGGTCGAACAGATGTCGCGTCCGCCGGGCCCGCCGGCGGTGCTGCCGGTCAGCACCGCGTAGGCGGCGAAGAACGCCGCGAACATGATGATGTCGCTGAGCAGGAAGATCCAGAAGCCGTAGGCGACGATGACGCGCTGCGACGGGCCGTGCTGCGCCTGCTCGGTGAGCCCGGCGGCATGGGCATGGCCGCCGCCGTGCGAGGGTGTGCCGCAGCGGCAGCGACGGCGCTGTGGCGCTCACGATGCGGCCCCCGCCGCTGGCGACGGCGCAGCGGTTGGCGCCGGTCGAGCCGGCGCCACCTCGTCGGCCGGGATGATCGTCTTCGTGATCGTCGCGCCAGGCGAAGACGACGAAGGTCGCGTAGGCGCCGACCAGCCCGAGCGACGACCAGCCACCAGATGTGCCAGATCAGCGCGAAGCCGATGATGCGTGGCGAAGAAGGCGCAGACGAATCCGGTCGGGCTGTTGCGCGGCATCTCGATGTCGTCGTACGTAGGGCGGCGCCGCGGCCGGGTGCTGCTGCTCGGCGCGCGCGCGCTGCTTGATCGTCCAGTAGGCTTCCTCGCCGTCGACGTTGGGCAGGACGCGCGAAGTTGAAGGCCGGCGGCGGCGACGGCGTCGACCATTCGAGCGAGCGGCCGTCCCACGGATCGCCGGTGTCGTCGCGCAGGCGCTCGCGCTGGCGGATGCTGACCACGAGCTGCACGATCTGGCAGCACGATGCCCGCCAGCACGATCAGCGCGCCGACGGCCGCGACCACCAGCCAGGGCTGCCACTCGGGCACGTCGTAGTGCTGCATGCGCCGCGTCATGCCCATCAGGCCGAGCACGTAGAGCGGCATGAAGGCGACGTAGAAGCCGACGAGCCAGAACCAGAACGCGGCCTTGCCCAGCCCCTCGTGCAGCCGGAAGCCGAAGGCCTTCGGAAACCAGTAGCTGTAGCCGGCGAAGAGCGCCGAACAACACGCCGCCGATGATGACGTTGTGGAAGTGCGCGACCAGGAACAGGCTGTTGTGCAGCACGAAGTCGGCCGGCGGCACCGCCAGCAGCACGCCGGTCATGCCGCCGATGACGAAGGTGACCATGAAGCCGAGCGACCACAGCATCGGCGCGCTGAAGCGCACGCGCCCGCCGTACATCGTGAACAGCCAGTTGAAGATCTTCACCCCGGTCGGCACCGCGATGATCATCGTCGCGATGCCGAAGACGGCGTTGACGTTGGCGCCGGCGCCCATCGTGAAGAAGTGGTGCAGCCAGACCATGAACGAGACGATGCAGATCGCCATCGTCGCGACCACCATCGAGCGGTAGCCGAACAGCGGCTTGCCGGAGAAGGTCGAGATGACCTCGGAGAAGATGCCGAACGCCGGCAGGATCAGGATGTAGACCTCCGGGTGGCCCCAGGCCCAGATGAGGTTCATGAACATCATCACGTTGCCGCCGGCTTCGTTGGTGAAGAAGTGGAAGCCGAGGTAGCGGTCGAGCAGCAGCATCGCCAGCGTCGCGGTCAGGATCGGGAACGCGGCGACGATCAGCAGGTTGGACGCCAGGCGTCGTCCAGCAGAACATCGGCATGCGCAGGTAGCTCATGCCCGGCGCACGCATCTTCAGCACCGTCGTCACCAGGTTGATGCCGGACAGCAGCGTGCCGACGCCCGATATCTGCAGCGCCCACAGGTAGTAGTCGACGCCGACCCCGGGCGAGTACGTCGAGCTCCGACAGCGGCGGGTACGGCAGCCAGCCGGTGCGCGCGAACTCGCCGACGACGAGCGAGATGTTGACCAGCAGCGCGCCGGTGGCGGTGAGCCAGAAGCCGACCGAGTTCAGCGTCGGGAACGCGACGTCGCGCACGCCGAGCTGCAGCGGCACGACGAAGTTCATCAGCCCGATGACGAACGGCATCGCGACGAAGAAGATCATCATCGTGCCGTGGGCCGAGAAGATCTGGTCGTAAGTGCTCGCGGCGGCAGGAAGCCTTCGTTGCCCGATCGCCACCGCCTGCTGCGCGCGCATCATGCAGCGCATCGGCGAAGCCGCGCAGCAGCATCACCAGCGCCAGCACGCATGTACATGACGCCGATGCGCTTGTGGTCGACGCTGGTGATCCACTCCCGCCACAGATACGGCAGGTGGCCCTTGACGAGGATCCAGGCGAAGACGCCGAGCAGCACGGCCGCCACGACCCCCGAGGCGACCATCGCGATCGGCTGGTGGACCGGGATCGCCTCCCAGCTCAGTTTGCCGAACATGTCTGCGCCAGACCAGGCACCCAGGCGTTGCGTTCCGCGGCCGCGCCGTTGCGGCGCGTATCGGGGCCCGGGCCCGGCGGCAACGCCTGGGCGACGATGCGCTCGTACAAGCCCGGGGCCACATCGCCAAAGGCCGCGACCGCGGCCACGCCCTGCTGCGACAGCTCGCGGTAGGTGTCGTCGTCGAGCGTGCCGCCGGCGCTGCGGGTGCGGCGCAGCCAGTCGGCGAACTCCGCCGGCGCCAGCGCCACGACCTCGAAGTGCATGTCGGAAAAGCCGTCGCCGCTGAAATGGGCCGACTGGCCGTGGAAGGTTCCGGGTGCGTCGGCCTCGCAGGTGCAGGTGCGTCGACATGCCATTCATCGTGTAGATCATGCTGCCGAGTTGCGGCACGAAGAAGGTGTTCCAGACGCTGCCGGACGTCAGGTGAAGGCTGCAGCGGCACCCCGGCCGGCACCACCAGCTGGTTGACGGTGGCCACGCCGCCGCCCGGATAGACGAAGAGCCACTTCCAGTCCAGCGACACCACCTGCACCTGCAGCGGCGGATGCGGCGAGTCGAGCGGGCGCGCGGGATCGAGCTGGTGCGAACCGATCCAGGTGACGCCGCCCAACAACAGGATGACCATCAGCGGAATGGCCCAGACGACGGTTTCGATGCGCCCCGAAAAGGCCCAGTCCGGCCGGTAGCGCGCGCGCGGGTTCGAAGCCCGGAACCACCACGCGAACGCCAAGGTGGCGATCATCGTCGGCACCACGATCACCAGCATGATCGCCAACGAGTTGAGCAGAATCGTCTTCTCGGCCTGGCCGACGGCCCCCTTCGGGTCGAGGATCGACGCCGGCCCGCAGGCGCTGAGCAGCGCCGGCCACGCGCACGCAACACGCCTCAACCAGGAACTGGCTGTCGAAGGGGAAGTGGCAGGTGCGGACACGAAAGCAGGCGCGGCGGCAGCCGCGCATTGCGGCAAGCGGCATTCCCGGCACGGGTGCGGCCGATCGCCGCCGGCCAGGCACTCACGCACGGCTGCGCCGGCGCGGCGGGCGCGGGTCAGGTCGAGCAAGCGCTGAGCGCCTTGACCGGCGCCGTTCACCGAGACCAGGGAGTGGCCGCCGGAGCGGCCGAGCGGCACTCGAAGAAGCCGTAACCGACCTTCAGGCTCTGCCCGACCTCGCCACCAGACTGCCGTTGAGCTTGACGACGCCGTCGCCGGGCCTGCGGTCGGCCTGGATCGCGAGCGCGAGCACCGGCGGGCCGGCGCGGGTGTGGCGAGCCAGGCACTGCGCGGCCGAGCCGATCATCTTGCGGATCTCGGCATCGTTCAGCGTCGCCGGGTCGAGTGTCGGGACGTGCGCGCCATCGAGCGCCTGAGCGGACGCCTTCACGTCAGCATTGGGTGCCCGCTGCGCGCGGGCATCGTCGGGCGCGTCGCTGTCGCTGCAGCCGGCCAGCCCGAGCAGACAGCAGCGTGCAGCGGCCGGGTGCTGGCCCACGAGATGCGGCGCATCACTGGCGCCTTTGCAGGTCGTCGACGACAAACTTCATCTCGGCGATCTCGCGTTCCTGCGCTTCGATGATTTCGTCGGCCAGCTTGCGCACGCGCGGGTCGGAAATCTGCGCGCGCTTGCTGGTCAGGATGGTGATCTGGCCGAATGGCGTGCGCCATCGAAGCCAACGCTGAACCGGGCACTGCACGCAAGCAGGACAGCGCTGGCGCCGGTGCCTGGATGGTTTACGTGGCCTTGGCCACAGATCTGATCGGCGACGGCCTGCTGATCGGCAGCGGCGCAGCCGTGTCGGGCCAGCTGGCAGTGGTCGTGGCGATCGGCCAGGTGCTTGCCGATGTGCCCGCAGGTTCGCGGTCATCGCCAACTTTCGCGACAAGGGCGTGACGCGCAAGAAGCGCCTGCTGATCTCCGCCTCGTTCGAATCGGCAGCGCCCGGTCGAGCGGTGCGACCGTGATCGACGCGGCCGCCGCAGGCGCGCTGCAGTCAGCGGCTGGTGGCGGTGCGGCCGCGCAACTTCACGGCTGCCCGCGCCAGTTCTGTGATCGCAGCCCAGTCACCGCGCGCCACGGCCTCGCGCGGCACCAGCCACGAGCCCCCGACGCAGGCCACGTTGGGCAGCGCCAGGAAATCGGCTGCGGTGTCGACGCCGATGCCGCCCGTGGGGCAGAAGCGCAGCTCGGGAAAGGGCCCGTGCAGCGCCTTCAGCATGCCGATGCCACCGGCCTGCTGTGCGGGGAACAGCTTCAGCGCGCTGAAGCCGGCATCGCGCGCGCGCATGGCGTCGGAAGGTGTCATCACACCGGGCAGCAGCGGGATGCGGCTGTTCGACGCCGCCTCGCGCAGCGCCGGCGTCAGACCCGGGCTGACGCCGAACGCGGCCCCGGCATCCATCGCAAGGGTCAAGTCCTGCGGATTCAGCAGCGTGCCGGCGCCGACGATCGCCTCGTCGACTTCGCGCGCCACCTGCTCGATGGCCCTGAGCGCGGCCGGCGTGCGCAAGGTGAATTCCAGCACGCGCACACCACCGGCCACCAGCGCCCGCGCCAACGGCACGGCATCGTCGACACGGTCGACCACGATCACCGGTATCACCGGCCCGTCGTGCAGGATGTCCAACATGCTCATCTTCATTTGCGGTGTGCCTTTCGTGGCGGCGCTGGTGTCCCCTGGTGTCATAACCCGGCCGCCAACAAGGCGGCGCGCGTCGGCAGGCCTTCGGTGTCGCCCCGATGCTCGACCGCGCGTGCGCCGATCCAGGCGCCGCGCTCGACGGCCTGCACCAGGGTCTTTGTCGTCGAGCAGTGCGCTGATCAGGCCGACCGCAAAGCCATCGCCGGCGCCGACGGTATCGACGACCTTCGCAACCGGCACGCTGGGCACATAGCCCGTGGTGCCGAGGCCGTCGAAAAAGGCGCCGTCCGGCCCGAGCTTGAGCACCACCAGTTTCGCGCCCGCATCGCGGTAGTGGCGCGCAATGGCTTCGGGTGCATGCAGCCCGGTCAGCAGGCGCCCTTCTTGCAGGCCCGGCATGACCCAATCGGCGCGGCTGGCCAGGCGATTGATCTCTTCGCGCATCTGCTGCGCCGAAGCCCACAGCGCGGGCCGCAGGTTCGGATCGAACGAGACCGTGCCGCCGGCCGAGCGCATGACATCGATGCTCTTGTGCGCCGCCGCCAGCGTGCTGCCGGACAGTGCCGCGAAGACACCGGTGGCATGCAGATGCCGCGCCGAGGACAGCCAGTCGTCGTCGACGTCGGCCACGCCCATGCGGCTGGCGGCCGAGCCGCTGCGGTGGTATTCGATCTGCGGATCGCTGCCATCGACGACGCGCGACTTGAACATGAAGCCGGTGCGCTGTGCCGGGTCGCACACCACCTTCGAACAGTCGACGCCCTCGTTCTCGAGGCTGGCGAGCAGATAGCGCGCCATCGAATCGCTGCCCAGGCGGCTGGCCCAGCCGACGCGCAAGCCGAGCCGCGCCAGGCCGATGGCAACGTTGGTCTCGGCGCCGGCGGTCTGCTTGACATAGCTGGCGGCGTGCTCGATCGGCCCCGGCGTGTCGGCCATCAGCAGCAGCATCGCTTCGCCGTAGACGGCGACGTCGAGACGATGTTCCATCGCTCAGTACAGCGCCATGCCGCCGTTGACCTCGATGACCTCGCCGGTGATGAACGACGCGCCTTCCGAACTCAGGTACAGCGCCGCGTTCGCGACATCCTCGGGTTGCCCTTCGCGGCGCAGCGGCGTGCGCTCGACGCCGGCGCTGCGGCCCTGCGGCGTGTTGAACACGTCGTGGAAGCGCGTGGCGATCAGGCCCGGGGCGATCGCGTTGACGCGGATGCCCTCCGGCCCGACCTCCTTGGCCAGCGCGCGGGTGTAGCTCAGCAGCGCACCCTTGGCGGCGCCGTAGTGGCTGGCGCCGGGGCCGCCGCCGTCATGTCCCGCCAGCGACGCCATGATGACGATGTTGCCGCTGCGCCGCGGCAGCATGTGCCGCAGCGCAGCGCGGCAGCACAGGAATGCGCTGGTCTGGTTCAGCGCGATCGCCTGGTTCCAGAACTCCAGCGTCATGTCGACGCACTTGACGCGCTTGAGCAGGCCGCCGGCGTTGGCCACCAGCGGTGTCGATCTGGCCGAAGCGCTTCAGCGCCTGCGCAAAGGCCGCGTCCACCTGCGCCTCGTCGGTCACGTCGGAGTGCAGCGCCAGCACCCGGTCACCGAGTTCGCCGGCCAGCGCGTTCGCCTCGTCGGCGCTCGACCAGTAGGTGAACGCGACGTTGTCGCCGCGTTGGGCATGTGCCCTGACGATGGCCGCGCCGATGCCCGAGGCACCGCCGGTGACGAATGTGGTTGTGCTGTGCTTGTTCATCCCTGCTGACTCCTTGTCTGTTGGACCGGGGCGAATGCCGCGGTCGATTCACGAACCATCGAGTTCCGGCACGAACACCAGTTCGTGCGGCGCCTCGCCGATGTTCTTCATGCGCGCCAGCACACGTTCGATGGCCGCGGTGGCCATCTCCTGCATCGGCTGGCGCACGGTGCTCAAGGCCGGGTTGATGTAGCGGCCCAGGAACAGGTCGTCGATGCCGATCACCGACACGTCCTCGGGGATGCGCAGCCCGCACTGGCGCAGCCCGGCCATCAGGCCGATCGCCAGCATGTCGTTCATCGCCACATAGCCGGTGGCCGCGCAGCCCTGGGCATGCAGGGCGAGCGCCGTCTCGCGGCCGAGTTCGGCCATCTCCATGTCGGCCCGCCCGGCGGCGACATCGCCGATGTGCACGTCGATGCGCACCCCGCTGCCGCTGCACGCAGGCCTGCACGCCGTTCATGCGGGCGTTGCGGTTGATCGAGCGCAGCGGCGCCGAGGCGTAGGCGATATGCCGGTGGCCGAGCGTCAGCAGATGGCCGGCAGCGATCTCGCCGGCGCGGTGGTTGTCCAGGCTGACGTAGTCCATCGGCAGGTCGGCGTGCTGGGCGGTGCGATCGAAGCTGACGACCGACAGGCCGCGCTGTACCAGCGGCACCAGATGCTCCTGCGCCTGCAACGAAGAGCCGAGGATGACGCCCTGCACGCCCTGCGCCATGAACGCCTGCGCGTATTCCTGTTCGCGCTCGGCGCTGCGCTGCGTGTTGCACAGCAAGACGCCGTAGCCGCGCTGGATGGCCGCTTCCTCGACCCAGCGTGCCAGCGAACCGAAGAAGGGGTTGGCGATCGAGGGCACCAGCAGGCCGATCATCGGCAGTGTGGCCGGTCTTCAGCCGGCGCGCCGACTGGTTGGGCCGGAAGCTGAGATCGGCAATGGCCTGCTGCACCCGCGTCAGGGTGTCCGCCCGCATGCGCGCTTCGCGTCCGTTGAGCACGTTGGACACCGTGCTGATCGACACGCCGGCGTGTCGCGCCACGTCCTCGATCGTCGCCGTGGGAGTCGCCTTCTTCATCACAGGCCCAGCGAACGCGGCAGCCACAGCGAGATGGCCGGCAGGTAGGTGACCAGCAGCAGCACCGTGAACAGGATGGCGAAGAACGGCCACATCGCCTTGACGACCTGTTCGATGCGCAGCTTGGCGACGGCACTGCCGACGAACAGCACCGCACCCACCGGCGGCGTGATCAGCCCGATGCCCAGGTTGACCATCATGATCATGCCGAAGTGCACCGGGTCGACGCCGATGCTCTTCATCACCGGCAACAGGATCGGCGTCAGGATCAGGATCAGCGGCGCCATGTCCATCAGCGTGCCGAGCACGAGCAGCATGATGTTGATCAGCGCGAGGATCACGTAGCGGTTGTCGCTGAGCGAGGTCATCGCCTGCGGTGATCTTCAGCGGGATCTGCATCAGCGTCATGATGTAGCCGAAGCTGGCGGCGAAGCCGATCAGGATCATCACGATGCACACCGTCTTGACGGTGCGGTGCATCAGCTTGGGCAGGTCGGCCCACTTGTAGTCGCGGTAGATGAACATGGTCACGAAGAACGCCCACAGCACGGCGATCGACGCCGACTCGGTGGCCGTGAACACGCCCGACAGGATGCCGCCGAGGATGATGACCATCGTCATCAGGCCCCACAACGCATCGCCGCAGATGCTGCAGCGCTTCGCGCAGCGGAATGACGCGGCCTTTGGGGAAGTTGCGCTTGCGTGCCACGTACAGGCAATACGCGCACAGGCTGGCACCCAGCAACAGGCCCGGCAGCACGCCGGCCACGAACAGCGCCGCCACCGACACCGAGCCGCCGGCCGCCATCGAGTAGATGACCGCGTTGTGGCTGGGCGGGATCAGGATCGCCTGCACCGAGCCGCTGACCGTGACGGCGGTCGCGAAGGGGCGCGGGTAGCCGTTCTTCTCCATCTCGGGAATCAGCACCGAGCCGATCGAGGCGGTGTCGGCCACCGACGAGCCGGAGATGGCGCCGAAGAAGGTCGAGGCCAGGATGTTGACCAGCGACAGGCCGCCGCGAACGAAGCCGACCAGCACGCCGGCGAAGGCCACCAGCCGGCGCGCCATGCCGCCCTCGGCCATGATCGCGCCGGCCAGCACGAAGCAGGGGATGGCCAGCAGCGAGAACTTGTTGACGCCGCTGGCGATCTGGATCATCACGCCGTCGAGCGGCAGATCGATCCACCAGGCGCCGACCAGTGCGGCCAGCCCGAGTGCGAAGGCGACCGGCATGCCGATCAGCATGAACAGCGCGAAGCTGCCGAGCAACACGAAGGCGTCCATGTCAGTTCGCCTGCGCCGCGGGCGTCGACGTGCTCGTGGTCGAAGGTGACCACGGCGCGCTGGTTCTGCGGCCCCGCCAACGGCGTTCTCGAGCACGAACAGCAGGATCAGGAAGCAGCCGATCGGCAGCGGCAGATAGGTGTAGCCGACGGGCAACCAGGGCAGCTCGGCCAGGCCCTGGCGCATCGTCTCCATCGACAGCTTGGCGCCCCAGACCATCACGAACAGGCAGATGCCGATCATCAGCACGTCGACCAGCTTGGTGCAGAGCCACTGCGCGCTGCTCGGGCAGCTGGTCGGTCAGCATGCCCACGGCGATATGGCCCGAGGCGCGGTAGGTGGCCGCGGCGCCGAAGAAGGTGAAGGTCACCATCAGCAGCACGGCGACCGGCTCGGGCCAGCTCGACCCGGACCCCATCACGTAGCGGGCGTAGATGCCCCACGGAATGATCAGGCTCATCAGCAGGATGGCGATGCCCGAGATCCAGATGCACGCGAGATAGACGCCGTCGAGCAGACGGTGCAGTGTTTCGGTCATGGTGATTCCTGCAGCCGACTGCGCGCCGGCGAGCGTGACGGCGCGGGACGGCCGGCTCGACCGACGCCCCGCGCCCGGGTCGAGCGGTCGCCTACTTGACGGCTTCGATGCGCTTGATCAGGTCGGCGTATTGCGCGCCGTACTTCGCGCGCATCGGTGCGGTCGCGTCATAGAAGGGCTTCTTGTCGACGCGTCACGAACTGGATGCCGGAGGCCTTGAGCTTGGCCGTGTATTCGCCGACCGACTTGT
This sequence comes from uncultured beta proteobacterium, assembly GCA_963756415.1. Taxonomy (GTDB): domain Bacteria; phylum Pseudomonadota; class Gammaproteobacteria; order Burkholderiales; family Burkholderiaceae_C; genus Rubrivivax. The sequence continues at coordinate 622,677 of CAVWNT010000009.1, read as the reverse complement.
CCCACAGCGCGCGCTGCTCCATCTGCGCTTCGCGCGACAGCTTCATCATCAGCGCCTGCTCGTCCTTGCTCATCTTGTCCCAGGTGATCTTCGACATCACGAACAGCTCGGGAATGATCAGGTGCGTGGTCTGCGAGTAGAACTTCGGGCCGGCCGTGTACTGGTTGCTGGCGAAGAAGGTCGGCGGGTTGTTCTCGGCGCCGTCCACCACGCCGGTCTGCAGCGCGCTGAAGGTGTCGTTGTGGCCCATGCTGATGCCGTTGCCGCCCATCGCGTTCATCATCTCGACGAACATCGGGTTGCCCATGACGCGGATCTTCTGGCCCTTCAGGTCGTCGGGCGACTTGATCGGCGTTCTTCGTGTACATGCTGCGCGAGCCGCTGTCCATCCAGCCGAGGCCGACCAGGCGCGCGGAGCTGGCCGTGATCTTGTCGAGGATTTCCTTGCCGATCGGGCCGTCGATCACGGCGCGCATGTGGGCCTCGTCGCGGAACAGGAACGGCAGGTTGAACACGTTGACGTCCGGCACCACCGGGCCCATCGGGCCCAGCGAGATGCGGGCGATCTGCAGCGCGCCGATCTGCGCCTGCTCGATCATTTCCTTCTCGCTGCCCAGCACGCCGCCGGGGAACATCTGGATCTTGTATTTGCCGTTGGTCGCGGCTTCGAGCTTCTTGCCCATGTTCTCGAGGGCCACGACGTTCGGGTAGCCCGCGGGCTGCACGTCGGATGCCTTGAGAACGGTCTGCGCCAGCAGCGTGGCCGGGAGCACCAGGGCCGCGCAGGCGGCGGTGCGGCGGAAGGATTTCAATGAGGTCATGGTTTGTCTCCATGTCGGTGGGGTTGCTTGTCAGCGATTGCTACGATCTCGGACAAAGGATCTTGTGTAACGTTCGACTGCGTGAAGTGTATCGTTACACCACGGTAGCGTTATCCGTGTTTACCCGTAGTGTGGCGCTTTAGCGCTCCGGCGCCGTAGGCGCCACGGTCAATGCGGGAGACGCAAGGAGGCCAGTCGACGCGCCCGCTCGGCGTTGACCGCGCCCACCGGCATACCGCCGCGCATCAGTTCCGAAAGCTGCGCCACCGTTTCCAGCGCCTGGTGCTCGGCGGCGGCCGGCGTCAGACCGCCGATGTGCGGCGTGGCGAGCACGCGCGGGTGTCGCGCCAGCGCCGGCGACGGCATCTGGTCGGGTGCGCGGCCGACGTCGAGCGCGCAGCCTGCCAGGTGGCCGCTGTCCAGCGCCTGCAGCAGCGCAGCCTCGTCGACCAGGTTGCCGCGCGACGCGTTGATGAAGAACGCGCCGGGCTGCATGCGTGCGAAGCGCGCCGCATCCATCAGGTTCTCGGTTGCGGCTGTCGCCGGGGCCAGGCACAGCACGAAATCAGATCCGGCCAGCAGCTCGTCGAGCGGCAGACGCCGCACGGCCGGGTCGCCGCCGTGCACCTGCGGGTCGCTGTACGAGACCTGCATGCCCAGCGCCAATGCCAGCGCGCCGACCTGGCGGCCGATGTGGCCGTAGCCGATGATGCCCAGCCGCGAGCCGCGCAACTCGCGCCCCATGCGCACCGGCGGCTGCTCGCCGCGGTGGTAAGCCAGCACGCTGCGGCTGATGTCGCGTGACAGGTCGATCATCACGCCGATCGTCCATTCGGCCACCGCGTTGCCGAAGCCGGCGCTGGCATGCGTGACGAGCACACCGGCAGCGCTGGCCGCGGCGACATCGACATTGCGGATGTCCATCGCACAGCGCATGAACACGGCCAGTTGCGGGCTGGCGGCGAACAGATCGGCGGCGGCCGCGGTCTGACGGTCGCTGACGATGACATCGCAGCCCGCGGCAGCGGCGATCAGTGCCTCGCCGGTCAGGACCTGCTCCTGCTCGTGCAGGCGCACGCCGCCCAGCGCGCGCAACGCCGCCTGTGCTTTGTCGCCGTAGTACAGCGCACGCGCCGCGGGATTGAAGGTGAGCAGGATCGTCGGCATCGGCGAAAGAGGATAGACGACCAGTGCCGCACAGGCGCAGCGTCAGGAAGCGCCGTCGGGATCGTCGACCGAAGGTTCGACGCCCGGAAGGGAATGTGACCCTCAGGAAGGCAACGCCTGCCTCAGCCTGCAGACACGTTCCACTGCTCGGTCAGCACCGTACCCGAAGCCCGGATCAGCTTGGCCAGCGGGCAGAACATTGCCAGCTCCTTCTGCAATTGCTGCATCTGCTCGCTGCTGGCCGAGGTGTTGACGTCGATGGTGAGCGTGATGGCGGGAAACGGCACCGCCACGTCCTCCTGCAAGGTCACACCACGCCGGTCGAACTGCACGTCGGCACTGATGTGCAGGCGCTTCAGCTCGATGCCGTTCTTCTTCGCGATCTTGTGGCTGATGACGCTGGTGCAGCCCACCAGCGCGGCAACCAGCGTTTCGGTCGGCGTCTGTCCCTGGTTGGTGCCACCGCGCTCCAGCGGCTCGTCGATCAACGTGCTCACGCCGCGCACCGTGGCGCGGGTCAGCGAATGCGACACCGCCTCGCCTTCCATGCGCCAGCTGACGACCATCTTCTCGCGTATCGCGCCCATGTCGGTTCCCTTCGTTCGGTTGGATGTGGCGCGTCACTCGACATGCCTGTAGCTGTCGGAGTAGCGCACCGTCAGCGTGTACGAGCCTTCGTTCAGCAGCCACGGGCGGATGCGGTAGCGGCGCACGCCGCTGCGGTGCATCGGGTCGGCATCGGCGATGGCGCGGGCCTCGGCCAGCGACGCGGCGCGCACGATGATCATGCCCTCGCCGCTCCACTGCTGTTCGGCGTCGTCGGCGAAGGGCCCGGCGGCGAAGGTGACGCCGCGCGCCTCCAGGTCCTTCTGGTAGGCAAGGTGCGCGCTCAGGTGCTCGGCCAGCGCGTCGAGCGATCCGCTCGGCGTGGTCAGGATGACATACAGGCGTTTGGCCAGCAGCCCCTTGGCGCTGACGTGGTCGATGTGTTCTTGCCAGCTTCCCATGCTCTGTCCTTTCACAGCAATGCAAGACTGATCTGCGGAAAGGCGATCAGCAACACCAGCACGGCCAGCATCACCGCGGCGAACGGCAAGGCGCCCATGAACACATCGTTCAGCGTGACCGAGGGGTCGTCGATGGTCGCCTTGATGACAAAACACGAGATGCCGAACGGCGGCGTCAGCAGGCCGATCTCCGCGCCGACGACGGTGACGATGCCGAACCACACCAGGTTGATGCCCAGCGGCTCCAGCGCCGGCAGGAACAGCGGCACCACGATCAGGATGATCGATGCGGTGTCGAAGATCGTGCCCAGTGCCAGCAGCAGCAGCACGTACAGCGCCATGAAGGCGGCGAAGGACATCTGCAAGGTCGCCAGCCACTCGCCGAACATCGTCGGCAGCGCGGCGATGCCGAGCATGCGGCTGTAGATCGACGCCGCCGTGATCAGGAACAGGATGTTGGCGGTGATGTGCCCGGTGTCGACCAGCGCACCCCAGATCGCCTGCGGGGTGAGCCTGCGCTTGACCAGGCCCAGCAGCGCGGCGACGACGGTGCCGGCGGCGCCGGATTCCACCGGCGTCAGGATGCCGCCGTAGATGCCGCCGAGCACCACCACCACCAGCAGCAGCACCGGCCCGAGCTGGGTCACTGCATCGGCGGCCAACTGCCCGAGCGGCCTGGCCTGCTGGTCGGCGGACTCACCGCCGACAAAGCGCGGGAAGAAGTGCGCGAACAGCACGATCGCCACGCAGAAGGCCACCGCCAGCAGGATGCCCGGCAGCACGCCGGCCAGGAACATCGCGCCCACCGACTGCTCGGTCACGACGGCGTAGATGATCAGCATCACGCTCGGCGGAATGATCATGCCGAGCACCGAGCTGCCGGCAACGATGCCGACGGTGAAGCGCCTGCCATAGGCGTAGCGCCGCATCTCGGGCACCGCCACCTTGGCGAAGACCGAGGCCGAGGCGATCGACGAGCCGGTGACCGCGGCGAACACCGCGTTGGCCGCCACCGTGGCGATGCCCAGCCCGCCGCGCAGGCCACGGAACACGCCGTTGGCAAATTCGTAGACATCGCGGCCCATGCCGCAGCGGCTGACCACCAGCCCCATCATCACGAACAGCGGCACGGTGGCGAAGGCCTCGTCGGACACCGAATCGGCGATCGCCAGACCCAGCAGATCGAGCGCCAGGTCGAAGTTGCCCTTCAGCAGCAGCACACCGATGAAGGACACCAGCCCCAGGGCGACGGCGATGTGCAGCCCCGAATAGATCAGCGTCACGATCGCGATCAGCGATGCGATGCCCACGGTCGTGCTGCTCAGGTCCATGCGGGTATCGGGCGGGGCGCCCGGGTCTCAGTCTTCACGCCCGCGCTGCCAGGCGCGATGCGCCTGGCGCGCGAACTCGATCAGGCACACCGACAGGCCGAGCACGGTGATCGCCTTCACCGGCCACACCACCACCGTGAACACGCCCTCGTTGCCGAGGTAGGACTTGCGCTCGATCGCCTCGATCAGCAGCGGCACCGACCCCCACAGCGCCAGCCCCATGTACAGCGCGCCGAGCAGCAGGAACAGCGCTTCCAGCCGGTGACGCTTGGGCGGCGAGCGGTGGCTGAGCCAGGTGAGAAAGGAATCGGAACGCGTCAGCTTGTCATTGCGGATGGCGTCGGCCAGCTGCGAGAACACGATGCCGACGATCGAGATCTGCACCATCTCGGTCACGCCCGCGATCGGGTGCGCGAAGAAGCTGCGCCCGATCGCGTCGGCCGTGACCAGCAGGATCAGCAGCAGGATCCACGCCGAGCCCAGCGTGTTCATGCCGACGATCAGCGCGCCGAAGATCGTGCGCGGGGCCTTCACGCCAGGCGGTGCCGCCGGCGTCCCGGATGCGGGGCTCATGCGTGCAGCGGCCTACTCTCGGTCCCACTGACGTTCGATCGGCTGCTTGGCGGCGCGCATCGCGTCCATGTAGTAGCTCAGCATCGCCGTGCCCTGGTCGCCGCTCTTGTCCAGCCCGGCGGCCCATTCCTTGGCCAGGTTCGGCAGTTCCTTGGCCCACTGGCTGCGCTGTGCCGCGGGCAATTTGTGCACCGCACCGCCGGCCTTCTTGTAGGCGGCGACGCTGTCGGCACCTTCGGCGGCCGCCGTCTTGGCGAGCAGGTCGCGGTATTCGATGGCCACGTCCATCATCACCTTCTTCACCTCGGGCGGCAGCTTGGCCCAGAAGTCGGCGTTGGCAGTCAGCACCTTGGTGTTGACCGAGCCGATGTCGGCTTCGAGCATGTTCGGTGCCACCTCGGCGATCTTGAATGTGGCGGCGGCCTCGGGCCACAGCAGGCAGCCCTCGACGACGCCGGTCTGGATCTGGTTGTAGTACTGCACCAGCGGCGCGGCCACGCCGACTGCGCCCAGCGGGCCCAGGTAGCGCAGGTTGAAGCCGGCGCCGGCGATCTTCAACCCCTTCATGCCGGCCAGGTCCTTGACCGCCGGCTTGGTGAAGACCTGATAGGTGTCCAGCACCACCGCGTTCGTCAGGTAGACCTGGTTGTACGAGGCGAAGGTCTTCTTGATGGCCGGGAACTTGTCGGCCATCTCGTCGATGGTGCGCGACACCAGCGCCGGATCGTTGGTGACGAAGGGCGTGGCGTAGGCCACCGCCAGCACGTTCATCTTGTCACCGTAGATCGCGGTGGTGACGATGCCCATGTCGCCCAGGCCCTTCTGCACGCCTTCGAGCACGCCGTTGGGCTTGACGATCTGGCCGCCCCAGGCCTGGTTCCACTTGATCTTGTACTTGTTGTCCTTGGCCAGTCGCTTGTCGACCTCGGGGATGTAGAAGTCGACGAACTCCTTGATCCACAGCGACTTCGGCGGGTAGCCATCGATCACCGTCAGGTTGATCGTGCTCTGCGCCTGCGCGGTGGTGGCGAACAGCGTGGCCGCGACGGCGGCCAGGACAGAAAGGCGGAGGGGGTGCATGGTTGTCTCCTTCGGATGGCTTTGGGGCACCGCTCGGTGGCGGCGTGTCACTTGCTTCTTTTGCCGGCCTCGGGCAGCCGCGTCACCGTGGCCGGCGGCGCATGCGGCATGCCGCTGCCGGTCTCGACGATGATGGCCGCCGTCTTGCGGTAGTGCTCGCTGAGCAGGGCCACCGCCTGGTCCGCGTCGCGCCGGAAGGCGGCGTCGACGATCGCCTGGTGCTCGTCGCCTTCCTTGCGCTTGGGAAAGGCCTGCTGCGCCGACAACTGGCGGTAACGGTAGGCCTGGTCGGCCAGCTGGTCACAGAAACCGAGCAGCCAGCGCGAGTCGCAACCGGCGATCAGGCTGCGGTGGAAGGCGCGGTGCAGCCGCTCCCATTCCGGGTTCTCCTGATAGACCTCGGGCGAGATCGATCGCGGTACGCGGCCGAGCCGGTGCAGCGCCAGCACCACCCCTTCTTCCCATGCCGGGCTGAAGGCCTCGATGGATTGGCGCAGGCCGATCTCATCGATCCAGCACCGCGTGCGCGTCAGCTCCAACAGATCGCCCACACTGGCCGCGGCAACGTAGAAGCCGCGCTGGTCGCGACGATCCACCAGACCATCGGAGGACAGCCGGTTCAGCGCCTCGCGCACCGGGCTGTGGCCGGCTTCGTAGCGCTCGCTGACGAACTCGATGCGCAGCTTGCTGCCGGGCTGCAACTGGCCGCGCAGGATGTCCTGGCGCAACCGCTCATAGACGCTGCTGGCCAGCGTGGGTTGCGGCGCATCCTCCAGGGAAACCTTGTCGAAGACGGTCTGTTTCATCGATATCGCGTGCATGTCCAGACGGGCAATGATCGAAAAGCTCAGCGCTGCGACTTTATCGTCATTTGAACTGCCATTGCAACTCTTATCGATTTTTTGCAGAATGCTGCCTCACCGTCGAAAGAGCCGGATCCGGTTCGCCCGACGGCGTCACCTCACTTGTGGACCCTGCGATGCGCAACATCAGCCTGGACAACATCACCGCGACCGTGCAGGACTCGATGCGCGAAAGCGCGGATCCGCGCTTTCGCGAAGTCATCGGCGCACTGGTGACGCACCTGCACGCCTTCGCTCGCGAGGTGCGGCTGACACACGGGGAGTGGAACGCCGGCATCGACTTCCTCCACCGCGCGGGGCGCATCAGCGACGACAAGCGCAACGAGTTCGTGCTGACCAGCGACGTGCTCGGGCTGTCGTCGCTGGTCGACCTGCTGGACGGCTCGACCAGCGGCACCGAGAGCAGCGTGCTCGGCCCGTTCTACGTGGAAGGCGCGCCGCTGCTGCCGGTGGGCGCCAGCATCGTCGGCGACAACGCCGGCGAGTGCGTGCTGATGCACGGGCGCGTGCTCGACGCGGCCGGGCAGCCGCTGCCCGGCGCGCTGCTCGACTTCTGGCAGACCGACGCCGACGGCCTGTACTCGCAGGCCACGCCGCACAAGGACGAATACAACCTGCGCTGCCGCATGCACACCGATGAGCGGGGCCGCTACGCGCTGCAGACGGTGAAGCCGCACTTCTACTCGGTGCCCTACGACGGCCCGGTGGGCGACCTGCTGCGCGGCGGCGGCCGCCACGCGTTGCGCCCGTCGCACTTCCATGTGCGCGTCTCGGCACCCGGCTGCCGGCCGCTGGTGACCGAGCTCTTCGCCGAGGACGACCCGTACATCGACGCCGACGCCGTGTTCGGCGTGCGCAGCTCGCTGGTGCTGCATTTCGAGCGCCGCGACGACGCGACCGCCGTGCCGTACCCGATCGAGGCGCCCTTCCTCGAGGTGAAGTTCGACTTCCAGCTGGCTGCCGAGGCGGCCACCGCATGAGCGCCACCGGCACCTCGGCGCGGCTCGACGACGAAGCACTGGATCTGCTGATCCGCGCAGCGCGGTCGCACAAGGCCTGGCGCGACACGCCGGTGCCGCGCACGCTGCTGCGGGAGGTGGTGGCGCTGGCGCAGGCTGGACCGACCGCCACCAACAGCCAGCCGATGCGCATCGTCTTCGTCGAATCGGCGCATGGCAAGGAGCGGCTGCGCAAGGCGCTGCACGCCGGCAACGTGGCCAAGATGATGAGCGCGCCGGTGACGGCCGTCGTCGCCTACGACCTGGATTTCCACCGCCATCAGGCACGCACCTTCCCGCACCGCGACGTGGCCACCGGCTACCGCGACGACCCTGCCCACGCGCACGACACCGCGCTGCGCAACAGCACGCTGCAAGGCGCCTACCTGATGCTGGCGGCGCGCGCACTGGGGCTGGACATCGGGCCGATGTCGGGCTTCCACAACGACGTCGTCGATGCCGAATTCTTCGCCGGCACACCGCTGCGCAGCAACTTCCTGTGCAATCTCGGCTACGCCGATCACGGCGATCTGTTGCCGCGCCAACCGCGCCTGGGCTTCGACGAAGTCTGCTCGTGGGCCTGAGATCGCCTCATCCACAGGAGTATCGAATGCAAGACATGAAAAGGGCGCTGATCATCGGCGGCGGCACGATGGGCTTCGGCGTGAGCGTGGTGCTGCTGGCCGGTGGCTGGCGGGTCGACGTGGTCTCGCCGACCGCGGCCACGCGCGAGAGCCTGCCGCAGCGTGTGGCGCAGGCGCTGCAGCGTTTGAACAAGCCCTTCGACGCGAATGCGCTGGGCGTGCACGCCGACCACGACAAGCTGCCCTGGGCCGAGTTCGCGCTGGTGATCGAGAACGTGCGCGAAGACCTGGCGCTGAAGCGCTCGGTGTTCGCCGAACTGGAGCGCCTGAGTGCACCGCACACCATCCTCAGCAGCAACTCGTCGAGCTTTCCGATCAGTGAGATCGGCCAGGGCCTGAAGACACAATCACGCATGATGGGCCTGCACTTCTTCATGCCGGCCTACCTGGTGCCGCTGGTGGAGGTGATCCGCAGCGAGGCCACCGATGCGGCACTGGCCGACAAGGTCGGCGATTGGATGTGGGCCTTGGGCAAACGCCCGGTGCAGGTCAAGCGCGACATCCCCGGCTTCCTCGGCAACCGCATGCAGCATGCGCTGATTCGCGAGGCACTGAACCTGCTGCAGACGGGCGTGGCCTCGGCCGAGGACATCGATGCCGCCATCCGCTACAGCTTCGGCTTCCGCCTGGCCGCGGCCGGCCCGCTGCTGCAGCGCGAGCACGCCGGCTGGGACATGTCCTTCGCCGTGGCGCAGAGCCTGTACCCGGATCTGTCGACCATGCAGGCCCCGCCGCCGGTGATCGAGGACATGGTCAAGCAGGGCCGCTACGGCATGAAGACCGGCCACGGCCTGATGGCCTGGGACGCCGGATCGATCGCCGCCGAAAAGGCACGCTACGAACAAGCGCTGCAGACGGTGCTGCAGGTGTTCGAGCGCGAGGGCCTGGACGGCAGGCCGGCATGAGCGCGGGCCTGCTGCATCGTTGCGCCGCACGCATCGCGGCGCTGTGCCTGCTGCCGCTGGCGCTGCTGGGGTCCTCGGCTGCGCGCGCGCAGCCGGCGGCCGCGGACGAGTTCCGCGTCACGCTGCTGGGCACCGGCAGCCCGGCGCCCGTCATGCGCCGCTTCGGCCCGGGCGTGCTGGTGCAGGCCGGTGGCAAGACGCTGCTCTTCGACGCCGGCCGCGGCGGCACACAGCGGCTGATGCAACTCGGGCTGCCGCTGGGACAGGTGGACGCGCTGTTCCTGACGCACCTGCATTCCGACCACGTCGTCGGCATTCCCGACCTGTGGCTCACCGGTTGGCTGGAGGCGAACTACGCGCAGCGCAAGGGCCCCTTCGTGGTCTACGGCCCCGCCGGCACCAAAGGCCTGATGGACGGTCTGGCACAGGCCTATGCCTGGGACATCAAGGCGCGCATCGCCGACCAGGGTCTGAAGCCCGAGGCCATCCGTGCCGAGGTGAGCGAGGTCGCCGAGGGTGTGGTCTACGACAAGGCCGGCGTCAAGGTCACGGCCATCGAGGTCGACCATGGTGATCTTTTGAAACCGTCCTTCGGCTACCGCGTCGACCATGCCGGCCGGTCGGTGACGATCTCGGGCGACACGCGCTTCAGCGAGAACCTGATCCAGCACGCGACCGGCACCGACCTGCTGATCCACCAGGTGGCCGCGGCGAGCGACGAGTTGCTGAAAATTCCGACCTTCAAGGTCATCCTCGCGCACCACACGCAGCCGGAAGAAGCGGCCGTCGTCTTCAACCGCGTCAAGCCGAAGCTGGCCGTGTACTACCACTTCGTGCTGCTGGGCACGCCGGCCATTCCCGCGCTGACCGACAAGGACGTGTTCGAGATGACCCGCAAGACCTACGCCGGCCCGCTGCTCATCGGCGAGGACCTGATGGCCTTCCGCCTGGATGCCGACCAGGTGGTGCAGCTGCCACCGCGCAAGCCCTGAATCGCGCGCCGCTGCAGGCCGCTGCAATGGCGCCCCGCGTGAGCTCGCCCTGCGCGTCGGTGACGACCTTGCCGTGTCCGGGAAGGCGGCCTCCGTAATGGCCACGGCGGAGTTGATCTCCTGCACCGACCCATGAAAGAGGCCCCTTGCGGGGCCTTCTCATTCAAAACTTTTGGCGGAGTGGACGGGACTCGAACCCGCGACCCCCGGCGTGACAGGCCGGTATTCTAACCAACTGAACTACCACTCCACGTGGTGGCAATGTGCTGCGGTAGACCGTTCGGCCTGCCGCACAAGTCATTGCCGAACTTGGCGTCCCCTAGGGGATTCGAACCCCTGTAATCACCGTGAAAGGGTGGTGTCCTGGGCCTCTAGACGAAGGGGACTGCTAACCCGTAATAGCATGATTCGACCATCGCACGACGAACAAAGCTGGTGGAGGTAAGCGGGATCGAACCGCTGACCTCTTGCATGCCATGCAAGCGCTCTCCCAGCTGAGCTATACCCCCGCAGCGTTCGCCGCTGCGCCGATCAAATCAATCCGGAATTATATCCAGAGTTTGTGCGCGCTCCCAGCCGCTGTGTCACCTCTTCACGACGGAACAGGGCCAGCACGGCATCGAGCGAGGGCGTCTGCACGCGGCCGCACACCAGCACGCGCACGGCGTGCGCCAGCTGCGGCATCTTCATGCTCGTGTTCGGCCAGCGTGTCCTTCACGGCCGCCGCGATCTGTTCGCGCGTCCAGTCGATCGAGGCCAGCCGCTGCTGCAGACTTGGCAATGCGGCCTGCACCGCGTCGCCGACGTGCGCTTGCACAAGCGCCGGCGGCGGCGACACCGGCGTGTAGTGCATCGCCGCCCAGTCGGCCAGTTCCACGGTGGTCGCGCAGCGCTCCTTGTACAGCGCGCAGATGCGGGTCAGCCGCTCGTCGGGCGCGGCCTCGATGCCGCGGCGCGGCGAGTTGTTGCGCCACCGTAGCCATCAACTGCGCATCGGCCACCTGTTTCAGATAGTGCGCATTGACCCAGTTCAGCTTGGCCAGGTCCCATTGCGCCGGGCTCCTGGCCAGATGCCGGCCGTCGAACCAGTCGATCAGCTGGGCGCGCGTGAAGAGTTCTTCGTCGCCGTGGCTCCAGCCCAGGCGCGCCAGGTAGTTCACCATGCCTCGGGCAGATAGCCGGCGTCGCGGTAGTCGGTGACGCCGACCGCGCCGTGGCGCTTCGACAGCTTCTCGCCGTCGGGACCGAGGATCATCGGCAGGTGGCCGTAATGAGGCAGCTCGGTGTCGGCACCCAGCAGCGCGCGCAGGATGTTGATCTGGCGCGGCGTGTTGTTGACATGGTCGTCACCGCGAATGACATGGCTGATGCGCATGTCCCAGTCGTCGACGACGACGCAGAAGTTGTAGGTCGGCGTGCCGTCGGCGCGGGCGATGACCAGGTCGTCGAGCTCGCGGTTGGCGATCGCGATCGGGCCCTTGACGAGGTCGTTCCAGCTGACCACGCCGTCGGCCGGGTTGCGAAAGCGCACCACCGGCGGCGTGCCGGCGGGCACCGCCGGCAGCGTCTTGCCGGGCTCCGGTCGCCAGCGGCCGTCGTAGCGCGGCTTCTCACCGCGCGCACGCTGCGCCTCGCGCATCGCATCGAGTTCGGCGCTCGAGCAGTAGCAGTGGTACGCACTGCCGGCGCCAGCATCTGCGCGATGACCTCGCGGTAGCGGTCCATGCGCTGCATCTGGAAGAACGGGCCTTCGTCGAAATCGAGTTGCAGCCAGCGCATCGCGTCGATGATCTGGTCCACCGCCGCCTGCGACGAACGCGCCACATCGGTGTCTTCGATGCGCAGGATGAAGCTGCCGCCGAAGTGGCGTGCGAAGGCCCAGCAGAACAGCGCCGTGCGCGCGGTGCCCAGGTGCAGAAAACCGGTCGGCGACGGCGCGATGCGCGTGCGCACCGCGCGGGCGTCGGTGCTCATCGGCGCACCAGCCCGCGCTGCAGGTCGTCGATGATGTCGAGCACATCGTCCAGCCCCATCGCCAGGCGAATCATGCCCTGCGTGATGCCGGCCGCCTGGCGCTGCGCCTCGCTCAGCCGGCCGTGGCTGGTGCTCGACGGATGGGTGATCGTGGTCTTGGTATCGCCCAGGTTGGCGGTGATCGAGCAGACGCTGCGTGGCGTCGATGAGCGCGAAGGCCGCGGCGCGTGCCGCATCGGCATCGGCTGCGCTGAGCACGAACGACACCACCGCGCCGCCGCCGCCGTTCTGCTGCGCCATCGCCAGCGCATGCTGCGGATGCGAGGCCAGGCCCGGGTAATAGACGCGTTCGACCGCGTCCTGCGTTTCGAGCCACTGCGCGAGCTGCAAGGCACGTGCGCTTTGCTCGCGCATGCGGATCGACAGCGTCTCCAGCCCCTTCAGCACCACCCAGGCGTTGAACGGCGACAGGCTCATGCCGGCGCTGCGCATCACCGGCACCAGCTTGTCGTTGATCAGGCCTTCGTCGCCGCACACCGCACCGGCGATCACGCGGCCCTGGCCGTCGAGATACTTGGTGCCCGAATGCATCACCAGGTCGGCGCCCAGCAGGCGCCGGCTTCTGCAGTGCCGGCGAACAGAAGCAGTTGTCGACCACCAGCCAGCGCGCCGGCGGCATGCGCGATCTCGGCCAGCGCGGCGATGTCGCACACCTCGGTGAGCGGGTTGCTGGGCGTTTCGGCGAACAGCAGCCGCGTGTTCGGCCGCATCGCGTCGCGCCATTCGCCGACATCGGTCTGCGAGACGAAGGTGGTCTGCACGCCGAACTTGCCGAACTCGCCCTGCAGCAGGCGGATCGTCGAGCCGAACACGCTGCGCGAACACACCACGTGGTCGCCCGACTTCAACAGCCCCATCACCAGCAGCAGGATCGCGGCCATGCCGCTGGATGTGCCGATGCAGCCGCTGGTGCCTTCCAGCGCCGCCAGACGGCGCTCCATCATCGTCACCGTCGGGTTCGAGAAACGGCTGTAGACGAAGGCCTCTTCTTCGTTGGCGAAGCGCGCGGCAGCGGTCGCCGCATCCGGGTGCACGAAGCTGCTGGTCAGGAACAGCGCTTCGGCGTTCTCGCCCCACGGCGACGGCGGCAAGCCCTCGCGCACCGCCAGCGTGTCGGCACGCACCGTCGCCGGCAGGCGCACCCGCGGCAGCTTCTTCGCGTCTTGTTTGGGGCCCTGTCTGCCGTCGCTCATCGGCCGCCTTCCTGCGCGCTCTGCAGCGCCAGCCGCGAGTGATCGCAGGTTGTCTTCTTCGTCGCCTTGCTGCCGGCGCTGCGCGTTCGATGGCGGCGAAGTCGTCCGCGCGTGATGTCGCCGGTGACGTAGCGGCCGTCGAAGCAGGAGGCTTCGAAACCGGCCAGCTTCGGGTTCAGCGCGCCGACCACGCGCTTCATCGCCGTCCACGTCCTGGTAGATCAACGCGTCGGCGCCGATGTACTCGCGGATCTGCTCGATGCTGCGGTCCGCGGCGATCAGTTCCTCGCGCGTGGGCATGTCGATGCCGTAGACGTTCGGGTACTTCACCGGCGGCGCGGCCGAGGCCATGTAGACCTTCTTCGCGCCGGCCTCGCGCGCCATCTGCACGATCTCCTTGCTGGTGGTGCCGCGCACGATCGAGTCGTCGACCAGCAGCACGTTGCGGCCCTTGAACTCCACGCCGATGGCGTTGAGCTTCTGCCGCACGATCTTCTTGCGCACCGCCTGCCCGGGCATGATGAAGGTGCGGCCCGACATAGCGGTTCTTCACGAAGCCTTCGCGGTACGGCTTGCCGATCTTCTGCGCCAGCTGCATCGCCGACGGCCGGCTCGATTCGGGGATCGGGATGACGACGTCGATCGCGTTCGGCGGCATCGTCGAGATGACGCGTTGCGCCAGCGTCTCGCCCATGTTCAGGCGCGCCTGGTAGACCGAGATGCCGTCGATCACCGAATCGGGACGCGCGAGGTAGACGTACTCGAACATGCACGGGTTCGAGCTCGCCCGTTCCGCGCACTGGCGCGTGTGCACGCCGCCGTGCACATCGACGAACACCGCCTCGCCCGGCGCCACGTCGCGCACCACCTGGCGGCCGATGCCTTCGATGGCCACGCTCTCGCTGGCCACGACAAATTCGCTGCCGTCGTCGGTGTGCAGCTCGCCGAACACCAGCGGGCGGATGCCGAACGGATCGCGAAAGGCGAGCAGGCCATGGCCGGCGATCAGCGCGATCACCGAGTACGAGCCCTTCAGCCGCTTGTGCACCGCGGCCACGGCCCGGAACACCGCATCGGGCGTCAGCGGCTGCTCGCGCACCGCGGTCTCGATCTCGTGCGCGAGGATGTTGATCAGCACCTCGGTGTCGCTCTCGGTGTTGATGTGCCGCCGGTCGATGCGGAACAGCTCGCTCTTCAGCGCCGGCGCGTTGGTCAGGTTGCCGTTGTGCACCAGCACGATGCCGAACGGCGCGTTGACGTAGAACGGCTGCGCCTCTTCCTCGCTCCAGGCGTTGCCGGCGGTCGGGTAGCGCACCTGCCCGAGGCCGATGTTGCCCGGCAGCGCGCGCATGTTGCGCGTGCGAAAGACATCGCGCACCATGCCGCGGGCCTTGTGCATGAAACACTTGGTGCCCTGCATCGTGACGATGCCGGCGGCGTCCTGGCCGCGGTGCTGCAGCAGCAGCAGCGCGTCGTAGATCAACTGGTTCACGGGCGATTTCGAGATCGCGCCGACGATGCCGCACATGCTCAGGCTTCCTTCGGTTGTCGCTTCGCGGGGCCCGCCGGCAGCGGTGCAGTCGGTGTCGCCGAATCGGCAGGCAACAGGCGAATGATGCGGCTCGGCAGGTGAGGCTTGATCTGCTGCAACGCATCGGCCAGCATCCACGCGCCTTTCGAGCGCTGCCATTCGGGCGACTGCGCTGCCGGTGTCAACTCGACCACCGTGGCCAGCACCAGCAGCAGCACCAGCGCCGCGCACGACACCGAACAGCGCGCCGAGCACGCGGTCGACCCCGCGCAGCGGCGTGGCGTTGATCAGCAACCGCACCAGCCTGGACGCCAGACCCCACAGCACCAGCACGGCGATGAACGTGATTGCGAACGCGGCGACGAAGTTGAGGTTCGAGCCGGCTGCACCGATGGGCAGGTGCGGCGCCCACATCGGCGCCAGCCAGTGCGCTGCAAAGTACGCGACCACCCAACCGGCGAGCGCCAGCACCTCGAGCACGAAGCCGCGCCACAGCCCGACCAGCATCGACAGCACCAGCGCCGCCAGCAGCAGCCAATCGATCCAGCCGATGCCGCTCACGGCGACACCGCCGCATCTCGCGCCGCGGCGCGAAGGCGTCGTGGGGCGCGGCGGGCCACGCTGTGCCGGCGCCGGCACGGGCCGAGCGGGTGCCGCGGCCCTGAGCGGCGGCGCGCGGGCTGCGGCTCATTGCAGGCCCAGGACGTTGGCAGCCAGGCCGCTGCCCTTGATCTGCGCGGCGGCGCGTTCGGCCTCGTCGCGCGACGCATACGGGCCCACACGCACGCGCGTGCGTTCACCGGCATCGGTCTGCACCACCTGCGTGTAGGTCTTCAGGCCGAGCTTCTCCACCTTCTGGCGCGCCGCCCGCAGCGACGTGCTGTCACTGAAGGCGCCGGCCTGCACGACAAAACGTGTGCCCTCGGAGGCCGCAGCGCTGCTGGCGGCGAGCGAGCGGGGTGGCGCTTCGTCCGCCACCGGCTTGCCCTCCAGCAGCGCCTGCGCGCGCGCCGCTTCGGCACTGCGCGCGGGCTTCGCAGCCGGGCCCTGCGGTGCGGAGGCCAGCGGCGGGCGCATGCTTGCCACCGACGCAGCGCCTGCCGGGGCAGAAGCCGCCGCCGCTACGGCGGCTGCGGGCTTGGCCGGCGGCTCGGCGTCCACCACCGAGCCGTCCGCACGTTCGGTTTCGACCGCGCCACCGCGGCGCACGGGCGGCGCAGCGACCGAAGGGGTCGCTGGGGTCGTGGGCGCCGCGTTGGGCAGGGTCGGCGGCGGCGTGGACTGCCCGCTGCGTTCGATGGGCACGTTCAGTGGCAACGGCCGCGGCTGCGTCTCGAACAACAGCGGGAAGGCCACGATGCCGATGGCCAGCAACACCACCGCGCCGATCAGCCGGCGGCGTGCCCGCGTGCGCGCGGCCAGCACCTCGGCACTGTCGTCGCCACCCTGGGCCGGTGCGATGGCAGCGGCTCGGTCCTGGTCTGCCTGCGCGCCGCGCTTGAAGGGGGAGAAGACGGACATTCAGCGTGGATCGGGCCGGACGGTGCTGTGACGGGGCTTGCCGCGACCGGCACGGTTGCAGTGCCTGTTGCGCACCGTGCGGCGCCTTGCTCAGCGCGCTGTCGGTGTCGGTGACGGAATCGGGTCGAACGTGCGCAAGCGAGGGATGCCGTCCTTCAGCACGCCGCCCACACACAGGAACGAACCGAAGACGACGATTCTATCAGCGGGGTCGGCTGCGGCCAGCGCCGCGGCCAGCGCCTGCGTCGGCCCCGCATGGGTCGACACCACGGCCGGCGCCGGCGCGGCAAGCCGTTGCACCGCCTGGGCAAGCTGCTCGCGCCGGCGCGGCGCGTGGCACCGGCAGATCGCACACGTACCAGTGCTCGACCAGCGGCAGCAATCGCTTCAGCATGCCGTCGATGTCCTTGTCGTGCATCGCGCCGAACACCGCGTGCGTGCGCGGGAAAAAGCCCATCTGGTCGAGGTTGTGGGCCAGCGCCGCGGCGGCCTGCGGGTTGTGCGCCACGTCGAGCACCAGCGCCGGCTGGCCGGGCACGATCTGGAAGCGCCCCGGCAGATCGACCGTGGCCAGCCCGCTGCGCACCGCCTGCGCAGCTCACCGGCAGCCGCTCGCGCAGCGCCTCGAACACCGCCAGCACGCCGCTGGCGTTGAGCAACTGGTTGGCGCCGCGCAGCGCCGGATAGGCCAGCGCATTGCGCCGCCGGCCGCGGCCGCTCCACGACCACTGCTGGCGGTCGCCGGCATTGCGTGAAGTCGCGGCCGACCAGCCACAGGTCGGCGCCGATCGCCTCGGCATGGCGCACGATGCTGGCCGGCGGCAGCGGGTCGCTGACGATCGCCGGCTTGCCGGCGCGCAGGATGCCGGCCTTCTCGAAGCCGATCGATTCGCGGTCGCGGCCCGAGGAACTCCATGTGGTCGAGGTCGATGCTGGTGATCAGCGCGCAGTCGGCGTCGATGATGTTGACCGCGTCGAGCCGGCCGCCGAGGCCGACTTCGAGGATCACCAGGTCCAGCGGCAGTTGCGACAGCGCGCGCAGGATCGCCAGCGTGGTGAACTCGAACTAGGTCAGCGTGGTGTCGTCGCGCGCCGCCTCGACGGCCTCGAAATGCGGCAGCAGCTCGGCCGCCGGCAGGCTGCTGCCGTTGACGCGGCAGCGTTCCTCGAAGTGCACCAGGTGCGGCTTGATGTACAGGCCGACGCGGTAGCCGGCCTGCAGCGCGATCGACTCGAGCATCGCGCAGCTCGAACCCTTGCCGTTGGTGCCGGCCACGGTGACCACCGGCGCATCGAACTTCAGCTGCAGCCGCTCGCGCACCGCCACGATGCGCTCGCAGCGACAGGTCGATGCTCTTCGTGGTGCAGGTGCTCGCAGTGCGCGAGCCAGTCGTCGAGCGTGCGCGCGGCACTCCACCGCGGCGGACGGCGGCCATGCCGATCAGGCGACGGCGTCGGCGCTCTGCCGTTGCAGCATCGCCAGCGCATGCGCGATGGTGGCCCGCATCTGGCGGCGGTCGACGATCATGTCCAGCGCGCCTTTGCCGAGCAGGAACTCCGCGCGCTGGAAGCCTTCGGGCAGCGTCTCGCGCACGGTGTTCTCGATCACGCGCGGTCCGGCAAAACCGATCAGCGCCTTCGGCTCGGCGATCACCACGTCGCCGACGAAGGCGAAGCTCGCCGAGACACCGCCCATCGTCGGGTCGGTCAGCACGCTGATGTAGGGCAGCTTCGCCTTCGCCAGGTGGGTCAGCGCGGCGTTGGTCTTGGCCATCTGCAGCAGGCTGAGCAGGCCTTCCTGCATGCGCGCGCCGCCGGTGGCGGTGAAGCGACACGAACGGCACCTTCTGCTCGATCGCGGCTTTCGACGCCGCGCACGAAGCGCTCGCCGACCACCGAGCCCATCGAGCCGCCCATGAAGTCGAACTCGAAGCACGCCGCCACCAGCGGCACGCTCATCACCGCGCCGCCGATGACGACCAGCGCGTCGGTCTCGCCGGTGGCTTCGAGCGCGGCCTTCAGGCGCTCGGGGTACTTGCGCTGTCCTTGAACTTCAGCGCGTCGACCGGCAGCACCTCCTGGCCGATCTCGTAGCGGCCTTCGGCGTCGAGGAAGGCATCGAGCCGGGCGCGCGCGCCGATGCGGTGGTGGTGGCTCGCAGTTCGGGCAGACGTTCTGGTTCTGCTCGAGGTCGGTCTTGTACAGCACCGTCTCGCACGACGGGCACTTGATCCACAGGCCCTCGGGCATCGCCGCGGCGCTCGCTCGGGTCGGTGTGCTGGATCTTCGGCGGCAGCAGTTTTTCGAGCCAGCTCATCGTCTCACTCCTTGTGCCGACGGTCCAGCGCGGCTGCGGATGCTCGGCCATGAATGTCGCGCCGCGGCGCGCGCCACGTCGGCGCGCGTCTGTTCTTCGAGCAGCTGGATCAGCCGCGTGCCGATGACCACCGCATCGGCCACCTGCGCCGACCGCGCGCGCGGTGGCCGCATCGCGGATGCCGAAGCCGACGCCGACCGGCACGCTGACAGTGCTGCGGATGCGCGGCAGCATCGCCGCCACGCCGGCGGTGTCGAGGTGCGCCGGCGCCGGTCACGCCCTTCAGCGACACGTAGTAGACGTAGCCGCTGGCCAGCCGCGCCACCTGCGCGCATGCGCTCGTCGGTGCGAGGTCGGCGCGAGCAGGAAGATCAGGTCGAGCCGGCGGCTGCGCAGCGCGGCGGCAAAGGCCTCGCATTCCTCGGGCGGGTAGTCGACGACCAGCACGCCGTCGACGCCGGCGGCGCCGCCGCGTCGACGAAGGCGCCCGTGCGCCGTCGCGCTGATCGTAGCGTTCGATCGGGTTGGCGTAACCCATCAGCACCACCGGCGTGTCGATCGTTGCCGCGGCGGAACTCGCGCACCATGGCGAGCACCTGCGCCATGCCGATGCCGCGCGCCAGCGCGCGCTCCGACGCCTTCTGGATCACCGGGCCGTCGGCCATCGGGTCGGAAAACGGCACGCCCAGTTCGATGATGTCGGCGCCGCCGTCGGCCAGCGCCGGCCATGATCTCGGCGGTGACGTCGGCGAACGGGTCGCCGGCGGTGACGTACGGGATCAGCGCCTTGCGGCCGTCGCTTGCGCAAGCGCCTCGAAGGTGGCGGCGATGCGGCTCATTTGCGCACCTCGCACCGTGGCCTGGCCCTTCGACGCGCCTGGCCGCGGCACGAGGGCCGGCAGTAGAAGTCGGCGCCGGACAGGTCGGCGACGGTGCCGATGTCCTTGTCGCCGCGGCCCGACAGGTTGACCAGCAGGTGCTGGTCGGCGCGCATCGTCGGCGCCAGCTTCATCGCGTAGGCCATCGCATGGCTGGATTCGAGCGCCGGGATGATGCCTTCGGTGCGGCACAGGTGGTGGAAGGCCGCCAGCGCCTCGTCGTCGGTGATCGCCGACGTATTCGGCGCGGCCGATGTCGTTCAGCCAGGCGTGCTCGGGGCCGACGCCGGGGTAGTCGAGCCCGGCCGACACTGAATGGGTCTCGGTGATCTGGCCGTTGTCGTCCTGCAGCAGGTAGGTGCGGTTGCCGTGCAGCACGCCGGGCGAGCCGGCGCAGATCGACGCCGCGTGCTTGCCGCTGTCCAGGCCCTGCCCGGCCGCTTCGACGCCGATCAGGCGCGTGCCGGCATGGCCGATGTAGGGGTAGAAGATGCCCATCGCGTTGCTGCCGCCGCCGACGCAGGCGATCACCGCATCGGGCTGGCAGCCGGCCTGCGCCGGCATCTGCGTCAGGCACTCCTCGCCGATCACGCTCTGGAAGTCGCGCACCATCATCGGGTACGGGTGCGGGCCGGCGACGGTGCCGATGATGTAGAAGGTGTTCTCGACATTCGTCACCCAGTCGCGCATCGCCTCGTTCAGCGCGTCCTTCAGCGTCCTGCTGCCCGATTCGACCGGCACCACCGTGGCGCCCAGCAGGTTCATGCGGTAGACGTTGGGCGTCTGGCGCTTGACGTCCTCGCTGCCCATGTAGACCACGCATTCCAGGCCGTAGCGCGCGCAGATGGTGGCGGTGGCCACGCCGTGCTGGCCGGCGCCGGTCTCGGCGATGACGCGCGGCTTGCCCATGCGCCGCGCCAGCAGCGCCTGGCCGATGGTGTTGTTGATCTTGTGCGCGCCGGTGTGGTTCAGGTCCTCGCGCTTGAGGTAGATCTGCGCGCCGCCCAGCTCGCGGCTGGTGCGCGCGGCGTGGTAGACCGGGCTCGGGCGGCCGACGAAGTGCGTCAGCTCGTAGTCGGAACTCGGCCAGGAACTCGGGGTCGTGCTGGTAGCGCGCGTACGCGCGCGTTCAGTTCGTCGAGCGCGTGGATCAGCGTCTCGGCGACGAAGCTGCCGCCGTACGGCCCGAAGTGGCCGCTCGGCGTCGGGTTGTTGGTAGTTCAGCATGGTGGTGATCTTCAGGGTTCGGTCGGCGGCGCCGCCGGCCGCATCGGCCTGACGAACTGCCTGGCAAAACCGGCGCATCGCGTCGGCATCCTTGATGCCCTTGGCGCTTTCGACGCCGGAGCTCACGTCAACGGCCCACGGCCGGACGCGCTGCACGCCATCGATCACGTTTGCAGGATTCAACCCACCAGACAAAACGACCGGAAGGGGCACGCTTGGCGGAATGACGTGACCAATCGAATGCCTTTCCGCCGCCGCCGTAGCCCTCGACATGCGGCGTCGAGCAGCAGGGCCGGGGCGCTTGCGAAGCGCGCCGCGAAGTCTAACAAATCGAAGCCGGCCGACATGCGCGCGGCGCGCAGGAAGGGCCGTGCGGGCCGCTCGCACTCGGCGGCGCTTTCGTCGCCGTGGAACTGCAGCAGCGCGTGCGGCAGCGCGCGCCAGCGCCTGCTGCAACAGCGCCGGCGACGCGTTGACGAACAGCAGCACCGGCGTGACGAACGGCGGCAGGCGCGCGGCGAGCGCGGCGGCGCGCTGCGGGCTGACACAGCGCGGCGCTGGCTTCGTACAGCACGAAGCCGACCGCATCGGCACCGGCGTGCACCGCGGCGTCGACGTCGGCTTCGCGTGTCAGGCCGCAGATCTTGATGCGGGTGCGCTGGGTCATGTCCGCGCGCGGTTCAGGCGAGCCAGCTCACGGCGGCCAGTGCAGCGTCGGTGCGTGCTCGGGGATGGCATGGCGCGCATCGTAGTACGGCCCGACGAAGTACAGACCGTCGGCGGCGAAGGTCGGCGCGGCGGCCGCGCGGCTGCGCGCGGCCAGCACCTCGGCGATCCAGGCCGACCGGGCGCACGGCCGCTGGCCGACCGCCACCAGGCAGCCCATGATGTTGCGCACCATGTGGTGCAGGAAGGCGTTGGCGTCGAAGTCGAAGCGCCAGTAGGCGCCGCGCTGCGCGATGTCGATGCGCGCGCAGCGTCTTCACCGGCGACAGCGCCTGGCACTCGGCGGCGCGGAACGAGCTGAAGTCGTGCTCGCCCGAGCAGCCGCGCGGCGGCCTCGCGCATCGCGTCGCCGTCCAGCGCGTGAAGACCCAGCCGCACAGGCCGTGTTCGAGCGCCGGGCGCACCGGCGACTCCAGCAGCACGATAGCGGTAGCGCCGGCCGCAGCGCTGAGCGGCGCGCATGGAAGTCCGCGGCCACCGGCCGGCACCACTGCACGCGCGATGTCGGCGCGGCAGATAGCGGTTGGTGCCGCGCACCCAGGACGTGCGCTCGCGCTGCACCGGCGCATCGAAGTGCACCACCTGGTTCAGCGCATGCACGCCGGCTGTCGGTGCGGCCGGCGCAACGGGTGCGGATCGGCTGCGTCGGCGAAGGCCTGCAGCGCCGCTTCGACGCGGTCCTGCACGGTGCGCCCGCCGGGCTGCGACTGCCAGCCCTGGTAGGCGCTGCCGCGGTAGCTCAGGCCCAGCGCCAGGCGCTCGATCGGCGGGTCGGACATGGGCCGATTGTGCCCATTGCCCGGCCCGCGACGCGAGATCAGTGCAGGCGTGTCGAGCATGCCCTGCGCCTTGCTCTTCAGCGTGCCGTCGGCGCTGGCCACCACTTCCTCGAGCAGGTCGCGCGCGCCTTCCATGTCGCCGATCTGGCGGAACTCCTCGGCCAGTTCGAGCTTGCGCGCCAGCGGATCCTGATCGAAGTCGCTGATCTCGAAAGCCGGCAGCGACGACGGGAAATCGTCGGCGGCTTCAGGCAGGATGCTCGGCGAGCTGTCCAGTGCGGCGGCGGCCGGCTTGGCGGCATCGCCGTCGAGCGACAGTTCGCCGAGGTCGAAGTCGAGCGCCGAGGCCGGCGCCTTGGCGTGTGCCGGCGCAGGCTCGCCGGTGTCGAGCGAGAACCGCCGGCACGTCGGACATCGACGCCATCGGTGGTGAACGGCCGCGTCGGTCTCGGCAGGCGCCCGGCGGCGGCAGATCGAGCGGCGCCTTGGCGCTGACCGAGAAGTCGAGGTCGAGGTCGACGCCGCCGTCCAGATCGAGCGATTCGGGGCTGGCGATCGGGCCGGTGCGCGGCGGGTGCGGCATCACCGACTGCGGCATGGTGGTCGCGTCGAGCGGCTCGACCACGCGCCCGCCCTCGCGCACGATCAGGTCGGGCTGGCCGCCCGGCGCGTACAGCGGGTTGTCGGGGTCGATCTGGCGGCCCAGTCTCCTGCGCCTTCGCCCAGTCCTCGCCCTCGCCGTCGGTCAGCGCGAACAGCTGCGCTGGCCAGCAGTTCGAAGCCCTTGGTGTCGCGCCGCTTGGCATAGACCTCGAGCAGCTTGGTGCGGATCGCCAGGCGGTCCGGGCTGCTGCGCATCGCCTCCTTCAGGATCTCCTCGGCCTGCAGGTCGCGGCCGTAGGCCAGGTAGACATCGGCCTCGGCCACCGGGTCGACATCGCCGATCGCGTCGAGCTGGCTCAGCGAATAGCTCATCGACGACGACGAGGTCGAGCTTGCCGCGTCGCGGGTGTCGATGCGCTGGCCGCCGCTGGCGCCGAAGAACGAGTCGGGCTGCAGCCGGCTTTCCAGGAACGAGGTTTCGCCGGCGTCCTTGCGCAGCCGGCCGCGCAGCCGATAGAGGCCGAAGCCGGCCAGCAGCGCCAGCAGCAGCGCCGGCCGCGGGCAGCACCAACGGGTTGTCGAACAGCGATTCGAGCAAGCCCGGCTCTTCGGCCGCCGCCGCGGCCGGCGTTGCAGCCGGTTGGGCGCTGGGCGCGGGCGGCGGGTTCGCGGCCACTGCCGGGGCGGCAGCGACGGTCGCCGGGGCCGCCTCGGAAGCCGCGGCAACGACAGCCGGCGCCTGGGCAGGTGCCGCGCCCGATGCCGCTGCCGTAGCTGCCGGCGCCGTGACGGGCGCCGGCACGGCGGCCGGCGACAGCGCCATCGCTGGCGCCGATGCGCCCGCCACCGCCGCCGATGCGGCAGCTGCCGGCGCGGTGCCGGCCGGCACCGCGGCCTGGCGCCGCTGGCCTCGCCCTGCAGGCGCTTGAGTTCTTCGACGTTGCGCGACAGTTCGGCGACGCGCGTGGTCGGCGTCCTTCTGTTCGGTCTGCTTCGACAGCTGCGCCTCGGGCGCCGAGGCCTTGACCGCGCCCTGGCTCAGCGTCAGCTTGTCGGGCGTCGGCGGCCGCCGCCTGCTTGTTGTCCTGCACCGACGCCTGCACGCTGCCCTTGGCCTGGCGGCTCGGCTGGTCGGTCTTGGCGGTGGCCACGCCCGAGGCCAGTTGCTGCCGGTAGGCCGCGAAGTCGGCACTCTGGGCGCCGGATCACTTCGCGCGCTGCCGGGTCGACAGTCTGACGCGGCACTGTCGGCCGAAGGCACGTCAGCACCGCACCGGCCTTGAGCCGGTTCATGTTGTCGCCCATGAAGGCGTCGGGATTGGCGCGGAACAGCGCCACCAGCATCTGGTCGAGCGAAACGTCGCTGCGCGGGATCCGCTGCGGCGATGCCGCTGAGCGTGTCGCCGGAGCGGACCCGGTAGTTGTCTGCCTCGGCGCTTGCCGATGCGGGCTGTCCGGGCGGCTGCGGATGCCGGCGCGGCGGCCTGCTGCGGCGCGACCGGCGTCGGACGCGGTGCGGCAGCCGCTGTCGGCGCAGGCGCAGGCGCCGGGACTGGCGCCGCCGCAGACCGTGCAGGCGACGGCATCGGCGCCGTGCGGATGCCGGTGCCGGTGCGCGGCGTCGTGCCAGGCGCGCGGTGCCGGCGCAGGCGCCGCCGAGATGACCGGTGCAACCGCCGCCGGCGCGGCAGCTGGTGCGGCCTGGGCGGTGCGCGTGACCGGCGGGTCGAACAGCATCGTGTATTCGCGCACCAGGCGGCCGCTCGACCAGTTCATCTCCAGGATGACGTCGACGAAGGGTTCGAGCACCGCGCGGCTGCTGGTCAGGCGCAGATAGGGCGGCCATCGGAGCGGCGCAGCAGCTGCACCTGCGTGTCGGGCAGCACCGCGTTGTATTCGACGCCGGCGGCGCGGTAGGCCTCGGGCGGCGCCACGCGCAAGCGCAGCGTGGCCGCTTCTTCCGGCGCTCATGCGCGGTGACGTCGATCTCGGCGCGCAGCGCCTCGCCGAGTGCCGACTGCACCGTAAAGCCGGCCCAGGCCGAGTGCGTGTGCGTCCAGCCCCCACAGGCAAGCGGTGGCCAAGGCCATCGTGGTCAGCGCAAAGCGCCCGGCTGAAGATCTGCGGTGTTTCAAAGCGTCTCCCCAAGGAGTTCGGTCATATATCGGCGCGAGGGTCTGCCGCCCTCAGGAAAAAATGCCCGTTCGGCGGCTTTTGTGCGCGACACGCGGCAGGCTTTTTCGCCGTGCCAACAAGCATATAGGCTCGCCTGCTCATGCAATTGCTGATGATCGGGGCACAAGCCGGTTGTTTCGGGCGTTTGTCGCACCTTGTTGCCCTGTGGCAACGCGATCGAGCCGACGGCAAACGCGGCGTGCCCTGGTGCACGAACCTGGCCGTCAGCCCTCGAGCAGGATGCGCAGCATGCGGCGCAGCGGTTCGGCCGCACCCCACAGCAGCTGGTCGCCGATGGTGAAGGCGCCGAGGTACTCCGGCCCCATGCGCCAGCTTGCGCAGCGCGCCCGACCGGGATGTCCATCGTGCCGGTCACGGCCACCGGCGTCAGCTCGCTGCATGCTCGCCTCGCGCGTGTTCGGCACCACCCTCACCCAGGCGTTGTCGGTGGCGATCATGCGCTTCGATGTCGGCCAGCGGCACGTCCTTCTTCAGCTTGAAGGTCAGCGCCTGGCTGTGGCAGCGCATCGCGCCGACGCGCACGCAGAACGATCGACCGGCGTGGCGGCGGTGCCGAAGCCCGGGCCCCGGCCGAGGATCTTGTTGGTCTCGGCGCCGCCCTTCCATTCCTCGAGGCTGGTGCCGTCGCCGAGGTCCGTGTCGATCCACGGGATCAGGCTGCCGCCCAGCGGCACGCCGAAGTTCGCCATCGCCTCGGCCGGTCAGCGCGCGCTGGCGTCTGCGACGCACCTTGCGGTCGATCTCCAGGATCGCCGAGGCCGGGTCGTCGAGCAGGCCGCGCACCTCGGCGTTGAGCGTGCCGAACTGCGTCAGCAGCTCGCGCATGTGCTGCGCGCCGCCGCCGGATGCCGCCTGGTAGGTCATGCTGCTCATCCACTCGACCAGGTCGGCCTTGAACAGCGCGCCCACGCCCATCAGCATGCAGCTGACGGTGCAGTTGCCGCCGATGTAGTTCGTGCACGCCCGTGGCCAGCGCGTTCTGGATCACGGCAGGTTGACCGGGTCGAGGACGATGACCGCGTCGTCCTTCATGCGCAGCGTCGACGCGGCGTCGATCCAGTAGCCCTTCCAGCCGGCCGCGCGCAGCTTGCGGATAGACCTCGCTGGTGTAGTCGCCGCCCTGGCGGTGATGATGATGTCGCAGCGCTTCAGCGCGTCGATGTCGAAGGCGTCCTGCAGCCTGGTTTCGTTCTTCGCCATGCGCCGGCGCCGTGCCGCCGGCGTTGGAGGTGGAGAAGAACACCGGCTCGATCAGCGTCGAAGTCGCCCTCGGCCTGCATGCGGTCCATCAGCACCGAGCCGACCATGCCGCGCCAGCCGACGAGGCCCGTCAATGCATTCATGTCATTCGCCCTTCGCTGAAGATTCGGTTCGCCTGCCCGGTCGAATCGCCGGGGTTGCGGGGCGAGACGAACCGGGCGTGCGATCTAGGTTTTGATCGCGGTGGTCGTCTTGATGGCCGCCACGACGGCGTCGCCCATCTCGCGCGTGCCGACGCTGCTGCGTGCCTGCCGATGCAGATGTCCGCCGTGCGCAGGCCCTGCGCGCAGCACGTGCTTGCACCGCCGACTCGATGCGGTCGGCGGCTTGCGGCTGGTTGGAGCGAGTAGCGCAGCATCATGGCGGCGGACAGGATTGTAGCCAGCGGATTGGCCACGCCCTTGCCGGCGATGTCG
Source organism: uncultured beta proteobacterium (assembly GCA_963756415.1). Taxonomy (GTDB): domain Bacteria; phylum Pseudomonadota; class Gammaproteobacteria; order Burkholderiales; family Burkholderiaceae_C; genus Rubrivivax. Next base: position 595,615 of record CAVWNT010000009.1, on the reverse strand, counting down.
GGCGCGCTGCCGTGGCTGGGCTCGTACAGGCCCTTGTTGTTGGCGTCCAGCGATGGCCGACGGCAGCATGCCGATCGAGCCGGTCAGCATCGCGGCCTCGTCGGACAGGATGTCGCCGAACATGTTGCCGGTGACGATCACGTCGAACTTCTTCGGCGCCTTGACCAGCTGCATCGCGGCGTTGTCCACGTACATGTGGTCGAGCGCGACGTCCGGGTACTGCGTGCCCACCTCGGTGACGACGTCCTTCCAGAACTGGAAGGTCTCGAGCACGTTGGCCTTGTCGACGCTGGTCACGCGCTTGCTGCGCTTGCGCGCGGCCTGGAAGGCGACGTGCGCGATGCGCTCGATCTCCGGGCGCGATGTAGCGCATCGTGTCGAAGGCTTCCTCGGCGCCGGGGAAGTGGCCGTCGACCGCGGTGCGGCGGCCGCGCGGCTGGCCGAAGTAGATGTCGCCGGTCAGCTCGCGGATGATCAGGATGTCCAGGCCCGGCACCAGTTCGGGCTTCAGGCTGGAGGCGTGCGGTCAGCTGCTCGTAGCAGATCGCCGGGCGGAAGTTGGCGAACAGGCCGAGGTTCTTGCGCAGGCCCAGGATCGCCTGCTCGGGCGCAGCGGGCGCTCGAGCTTGTCGTACTTCCAGTCGCCGACGGCGCCGAACAGCACGGCGTCGGCGTCCTGCGCCAGCTTCAGCGTCGCTTCGGGCAGCGGGTGGCCGTGCGCGTCGTAGGCGGCGCCGCCGACCAGCGCGGTTTCCATCTCGAACGGCAGGTCGAGCACGTCGAGCACCTTGACCGCCTCGGCCACGATTTCGGTGCCGATGCCGTCACCCGGCAGGACTGCGATTTTCATGTGTTCTTCGTGCAGATCTGATCAGACGGTGCGTTGAGCCGAGCCACGGGCTTGCGCGCCAGGCGCTCGGCCTCGAAGGCCGGATCTTGTCGGCGTGGCGCAGCGTCAGGCCGATGTCGTCGAAGCCGTTGAGCAGGCAGTACTTGCGGAAGGGCTGCATGTCGAACGCCAGTTCGCTGCCGTCGGGCTTGACGACCACCTGGCGCGGCAGGTCGATCGTCAGCCGGTAGCCGGGGAAGCCGTGCACCTCGTCGAACAGCTGGCCACCTGCGCTTCGGCAGCACGATCGGCAGCAGGCCGTTCTTGAAGCAGTTGTTGAAGAAGATGTCGGCGAAGCTCGGCGCGATGATCGCGCGAAAGCCGTACTGGTCCAGCGCCCACGGCGCGTGCTCGCGGGTCGAGCCGCAGCCGAAGTTCTTGCGCGCCAGCAGGACCGAGGCGCCCTGGCTAGCGCGGCTGGTTCAGCACGAAGTCCGGGTTCGGCTTGCGCGTGGCCGGGTCCTGGCCCGGCTCGCCGGGGTCGAGGTAGCGCCAGGCGTCGAACAGGTTCGGGCCGAAGCCGGTGCGCTTGATCGACTTCAGGAACTGCTTGGGGATGATCGCGTCGGTGTCGACGTTCTCGCGGTCCATCGGCGCGACCAGGCCCTTGTGCACGGTGAATGTTTGCATCGGCTTACTTCTTCTTCGCGGCGTTTTCGATCTGCTCGCCGGCCTTCTGCACGTCCTGCCCGCGCCGGCCATGGTGTTGCAGCCGGCCAGCAGCGAAGGCACGGCAGGGCAACACAGCATCAGGTTCTTCATCGCTCGGTTCTGGCCATCACGAATAGCGGCGCACGTCGACGAAATGGCCGGGCAGCGCGGCCGCGCGGCCATCGCCGGGCTGACCAGGTGGGTGCGGCCGCCGGCGCCCTGGCGGCCTTCGAAATTGCGGTTGCTGGTCGAGGCGCAGCGCTCGCCCGGCTCCAGCCGGTCGGCGTTCATCGCCAGGCACATCGAGCAGCCGGGCTCGCGCCATTCGAAGCCGGCGGCCTTGAAGATCTCGTCCAGGCCTTCGCGCTCGGCCTGCTCCTTCACCAGGCCCGAGCCCGGGCACCACCATCGCCAGCTTGACGTTGCGCGGCCACGCGCCGCCGATGCGGCGCACCACCGCGGCGGCCTCGCGCAGGTCCTCGATGCGGCTGTTGGTGCACGAGCCGATGAACACCTTGTCGATGCGGATGTCGGTGATCGGCTTGTTCGGCTCCAGGCCCATGTAGGCCAGCGCGCGCTCGATCGCGTCGCGCTTGCTGGCGTCCTTTTCCTTGTCGGGGTCGGGCACGCGGCCGTCGATCGACAGCACCATCTCGGGCGAGGTGCCCCAGGTGACCTGCGGCTTGATCTGCGTCGCGTCGAGCTTCGACGACGGCGTCGAAGTGCGCGCCGGCGTCGGACTGCAGCGTGCGCCAGTAGCGCCACCGCCTGGTCCCACTCGACGCCCTGCGGCGCGAGCGGCCGGCCCTTGACGTAGGCGATGGTCTTCTCGTCGACCGCCACCAGGCCGGCGCGCGCGCCGGCCTCGATGGCCATGTTGCACACCGTCATGCGGCCTTCCATGCTCAGCGCGCGGATCGCCGAGCCGGCGAACTCGATCGTGTAGCCGGTGCCGCCGGCGGTGCCGATGCGTGCCGATGATGGCCAGCACGATGTCCTTGGCGCGTGCACGCCGCGCGGCAGCGTGCCGTCGACCCTCACCAGCATGTTCTTCGCCTTCTGCGCCAGCAGCGTCTGCGTGGCCAGCACGTGCTCGACCTCGCTGGTGCCGATGCCGTGCGCCAGCGCGCCGAAGGCGCCGTGCGTGGAGGTGTGCGAGTCGCCGCAGACCACCGTCATGCCCGGCAGCGTCGCGCCCTGCTCCGGGCCGATCACGTGCACGATGCCCTGGCGCTTGTCGATCATCGGGAAGTAGCGTGATGCCGCAGGCGATCGCATGTTGGCGTCGAGCGTGTCGACCTGCAGCTTGCGATACCGGGTCGGTGATGCCGTCGTAGCCGGTCCGGCCGGTGGTCGGCGTGTTGTGGTCGGCGGTCGGCGACGATTGGCGCTCAGGCGCCAGACCTTGCGGCCGGCCACGTCGCAGGCCCTCGAAGGCCTGCGGGCTGGTGACTTCGTGCACCAGGTGGCGGTCGATGTAGAGCACGGCGGTGCCGTCGTCCTCGGTGTGGACGACGTGTTCGTCCCAGAGCTTGTCGTACAGGGTGCGCGCGCTCATGTCAGGTAATTCGGACCGGTCCAACGATCGCCTATTGTCGCGCGGAACCGGCGGCACCCGCGCTGGCCGGCCGATGCGCCGTCGGCAGGCTTGGACAAAGCAGGCGCGGCCGATAACATGCGTGGCCGCGGCGCTGGCGTCCAGCCCCGCAAAGGAAAACCGATGAAGCCTGTCTGCACAGCCTGCCACATCGCATCACCTTTGAGCGGCGCACGCCGACGCCTGCTGCGCGGCGCCCTCGCCGCGACCGGCGGCGCACTGGTCGGCACGCTGGCGGCCCACCCGGCTGCCGCAGCCGCATTGACGCAGGCGCAGCGCGACAAGCTGAGCCCGGACGAGGTGCTGCGGATGATGCAGCTGGGCAACCAGCGCTTTCGCGCCGCCAAGCCGGTGGCCCACGACTACCTGGCGCAAAAACGCGCCAGCGCAGCCGGGCAATACCCGGCGGCGATGATCGTGAGTTGCATCGATTCACGCGCGCCGGCCGAGATCGTCTTCGACACCGGCATCGGCGAAACCTTCAACGCCCGCGTGGCCGGCAACATCGCCAACACCGACACCGTCGGCAGCGCCGAATTCGCCTGCGTGCTGAGCGGTGCCAAGCTGTTGCTGGTGATGGGGCACACCGCCTGCGGGGCGATCAAGGGCGCCATCGACAACGCCCAGCTGGGCAGCCTGACCGGCCTGCTCGACCAGATCAAACCGGCGGTCGCAGCCACCGAGTTCGCCGGTGAACGCAGCGCCAAGAATCCCGCCTTCGTCGATGCGGTGGCGCGTACCAACGTGATGCAGACGGTGAAGGGCATTCGCTCGCGCAGTCCCGACCTGGCGGCGATGGAGCAGGAGGGCCGCATCCGCATCGTCGGCTCGATGTACGACCTGAACACGGGCGAGGTGCAGTTCTTCGTCTGAGCGAGCGGCCCGCTGCAGGCCGGGCTTCAGGCCAGTGCCGCCAACACCTCGGGCGGCGCCTGCACCAGTTCGATCAGCACCCCCTCGCCGCCGATCGGGAACTGCTCGTTGCCCTTCGGGTGGATGAAGCAGATGTCGTGCCCCGCCGCGCCCTTGCGGATGCCCGCCGGGCGCGAAACGCACGCCGTGCTCGCTCATCCACGCCACCGCCTTCGGCAGATCGTCGACCCACAGCCCGACGTGGTTCAGCGGCGGGTTGTGCACGGCCGGTTTCCGGTCCGCGTCGAGCGGCTGCATCAGGTCGACTTCGACCGCATGCACGCCGCTGCCGAGCGCGCAGATGTCCTCGTCGACGTTCTCGCGTTCGGAGACGAACGTGCCCTTGTGCTCGATACCGAAGACGTCCACCCACAGCGAGCGCAAGCCGCTGCTTGTCGGGCCCGCCGATGGCGACCTGCTGCAGGCCGAGGATGCGAAAGGGCTTCATGCGTCAGCGAAACGCACGATCGGCTGGTCGACCGACAGGCTCTCGCCCTTGGCCGCCAGCACCTCGGCCACGCTGCCGTCTTGCTGGGCGACGAGGATGTTCTCCATCTTCATCGCCTCGATCACCGCCAGCCGCTCGCCGGCCTGCACCGCCTGCCCCGGTTGCACGAGCAGTTCGCTGAGCAGCCCCGGCATCGGCGAGAGCAGGAACTTGCTCATGTCGGGCGGCGCCTTGAACGGCATCAGCTGCATCAGCTCGGCGTGGCGCGGGCTCAGCACCATGGTCTCGATGCGCGCGCCGTTGTGGGTGAGTTGGTTCCACAGGCCGTTGCGTTCGCCTTGCGCGGTGAAGGGCTTGCCGTTGCAGCTGCCGATGGCGCGGTTGGCGCCGAAGCGCCAATCGCTGGCGAAGACATAGGTCTTGTCGCCGACGACCACGCGCATCGGGCCATCGACATGCACCTTCACCGGCAGGTAACGGTGCTTGCCCCCGGCGCCGCGCACGACGACGACGAAGTTCTCGGGGATGCGCATCTCGTGCCCGCCCAGTTGCCCGGTGATGCCGGCGGCGCGCTGCAGATACGACCGGTTCACCGAGGCCGCCAGCGCGACCAGGAAATTCGGCGTCGTCGTGGGCCACGTCCTCGGCGCGGAAGCCCGTGCGGGAACTGTTCGGCGATGAAGCCGGTGTTGAAATCGCCGGCGACGAACTTCGGGTGCGCCAGCAGCGCCGACTGGAACGGGATGTTGCTGGCCACCCCGCGGATGACGAAGCCGTTCAGCGCCTCGCGCATCTTCGCCACCGCGTCGTCGCGGTCGTGCCCATGCACGATCAGCTTGGCGATCATCGAGTCGTAGTACATCGGAATCTCGCCGCCTTCGTACGACGCCGGTGTCGACACGCACGCCGCCGCCTTCGGGCATCGGCGCGCCGGCTTCCATCGTCTGCGGCGGCGGCAGGTAGCGCACCAGCCGGCCGGTGGAGGGCAGGAAGTTGCGGAACGGATCTTCGGCATTGATGCGGCATTCGATGGCCCAGCCCTTGCGCGCCACCTGGTCCTGCGTGAACGCCAGCTTCTCGCCGGCGGCGACGCGGATCATCTGCTCGACCAGGTCCAGCCCGGTGATGCATTCGGTCACCGGGTGCTCGACCTGCAGCCGCGTGTTCATCTCGAGGAAGTAGAAGCTCTGGTCCTTGCCGACGACGAACTCGACCGTGCCGGCGCTCTGATAGTTCACCGCCTTCGCCAGCGCCACCGCCTGCTCGCCCATCGCGCGGCGCGTGTCTTCGCTGATGAACGGGCTCGGCGCTTCTTCGATCACCTTCTGGTGACGGCGCTGGATCGAACACTCGCGTTCCCACAGGTACAGCGTGTTGCCGTGCGCATCGCCGAGCACCTGGATCTCGATGTGGCGCGGGCTTTCGACGAACTTCTCGATGAAGATGCGGTCGTCGCCGAAGCTGGCCTTGGCCTCGTTGCGGCAGGCGCTGAAGCCTTCGAGCGCTTCCTTGTCGTTGTGCGCCACGCGCAGGCCCTTGCCGCCGCCGCCGGCACTGGCCTTGATCATCACCGGGTAGCCGATGTCACGCGCGATGTCGACCGCGCGCTCGGCCGATTCGATGGCCTCGTTCCAGCCCGGGATGGTGTTCACCTTCGCCGCCAGCGCCAGCTTCTTCGACGCGATCTTGTCGCCCATCGCCGCGATCGAGCCGTGCTTCGGGCCGATGAAGACGATGCCCTCTTCTTCGCAGCGGCGGGCGAACTCGGCGTTCTCCGACAGGAAGCCGTAGCCCGGATGCAGCGCCTGCGCGCCGGTCGCCTTGCACGCGGCGATGACCTTGTCGGCCTGCAGGTACGAATCGCGCGACGGCGCCGGGCCGAGCAGCACCGATTCGTCGGCGAGCTCGACATGGCGCGCGTCCTTGTCGGCCTCGGAATAGACGGCGACGGTGGCGATGCCCATCTTCTGGCCGTCTTGATGACCCGGCAGGCGATCTCCCCGCGGTTGGCGATCAGGATCTTGCTAAACATGCGCTGGCTCCATCGGGTAGAGATCGGCCGCCCGCGCCAAGCGCGGCATGCAGGTCGGACGGCGATTGCCGCCTCGGTGCGCGATCAGAATGTTGTTGGGCATGCTGGTGTCTCCGGCCGTGTCACAGCGGGATGTTGCCGTGCTTGCGCCACGGGTTCTCGAGCTTCTTGTTGCGCAACATCGCCAGGCTGCGGCACACGCGCTTGCGGGTTTCGTGCGGCTGGATCACGTCGTCGATGAAGCCGCGCGCGCCGGCGACGAACGGGTTGGCGAAGCGCGCCTTGTATTCGGCCTCGCGTGCGGCCAGCTTGGCCGGGTCGGACTTGTCCTCGCGGAAGATGATCTCGACCGCGCCCTTGGCGCCCATCACCGCGATCTCGGCATTCGGCCAGGCGAAGTTGACGTCGCCGCGCAGGTGCTTGCTGCTCATCACGTCGTAGGCGCCGCCGTAGGCCTTGCGCGTGATCACCGTCACCTTCGGCACCGTGCATTCGGCATACGCGTACAGCAGCTTGGCGCCGTGCTTGATGATGCCGCCGTACTCCTGGGCCGTGCCGGGCATGAAGCCGGGCACGTCGACGAAGGTGACGACCGGGATGTTGAAGGCATCGCAGAAGCGCACGAAGCGCGCCGCCTTGATGCTGCTCTTGATGTCCAGGCAGCCGGCCAGCACCTGCGGGTTGTTGGCGACGATGCCCACGGTGCTGCCTTCGAGCCGGCCGAAGCCGATGACGATGTTCTTCGCGTAGTCGCTCTGCAGTTCGAAGAAGTCGCCGTCGTCGACCACCTTGGCGATCAGCTCGATCATGTCGTAGGGCTTGTTCGGGTTGTCGGGCACCAGCGTGTCCAGCGACATGTCCAGGCGCTCGGAGGGATCGCCGCTGCTGCGCAACGGCGGCTTGTCGCGGTTGTTCAACGGCAGGTAGTTGAAGAAGCGGCGCAGCATCAGCAGCGCCTCGACATCGTTGTCGAAGGCCAGGTCGGCGACACCGCTGCGCGTGGTGTGCGTGGCGGCGCCGCCCAGTTCCTCGGCCGACACCGATTCGTGCGTCACCGTCTTCACCACCTCGGGGCCGGTGACGAACATGTACGAGCTGTCCCGGACCATGAAGATGAAGTCGGTCATGGCCGGCGAATAGACCGCGCCGCCCGCGCACGGGCCCATGATCATGCTGATCTGCGGCACCACGCCGCTGGCCATGACGTTGCGCTGGAACACCTCGGCATAGCCGCCGAGCGAGGCCACACCCTCCTGGATGCGCGCGCCGCCCGAATCGTTCAGGCCGATGACCGGCGCGCCGACCTTCATCGCCTGGTCCATCACCTTGCAGATCTTCTCGGCGTGGGCCTCGCTCAGCGCGCCGCCGAAGACGGTGAAATCCTGGCTGTAGACGAACACCAGGCGGCCGTTGATGGTGCCGTAGCCGATGACCACGCCGTCGCCGGGAATCTTGTTGTCGGCCATGCCGAAGTCGTGGCAGCGGTGTTCGACGAACATGTCCCATTCCTCGAAGCTGCCGGCGTCGAGCAGCAGGTCCAGGCGCTCGCGTGCGCTGAGCTTGCCCTTGGCGTGTTGCGCCTCGACGCGCTTCGGGCCACCGCCCATGCGCGCCGCCTCGCGCTTGATCTCGAGTTGTTCAATGATGTCGTGCATGGTGGGTCTCGGTGATGTGTTCGATTGAAGCGTTCGGCGGCAGGGCCTGCATCAACACCTGCCGCGTGCATTGCAACATGCCCAGATACCGGCGCCAGCCGCGCGCCGCGGCGCGCTGGCCGCTCGGCAGCCAGCGCCCCAGCAGCCGCGTGGCGGCGCGCAGTTCCGCCACGACGGCAGGCGATGCGGCAAGCAACGGCGCGCGCAAGCCGCTGGCCATCGCCTCCTGCGACGCCGGCGGTGTCATCGCGCTGGTGTACAGATAGGCCAGCCAGTCGCGCGCCTGCGCCTGCGCGAGCGACATCACCTGCAGCGGATCGTCCTCGACATCGAACACCGCCACGCGCTCGCCGATGCCGATGCAGTTGCGGGTGAACGCCTGGCTGAGGTACTGGCCGCGGGCGTGCACGTCGGCCAAGCGCGGCGACACCGCGCTGCCACCACAGCCTGGCGTGGTCGTCACCCGCTTGCAGCAGGCTGAACAGCAGCGGCCCGTCGAGATAGGACATGACGAAGAACTGTTCGTCGACGTGAAGCACCTGGGGCACGAACACCCCGGCCGCGGCCAGCGCGCGCAGCCGCTCGACCTCGATGCGCTGCGACGCGGCACCGCCGGGCGCGGGTGCCGCGCGCAGCAGCGGCAGGCCGACGGCACGCGCCACGCCGTTGAGCACGCGGTAGCGCCACGGCCCGCGCGCGGCACGCTGCCCCTTGACCAGCACCGTGCCGACACTGGTGCCGTGCACCACCTCGATGCGCCGCGTGCGCCAGCCGCTGCTGGCGCGGATGCGCTGCACGTCGTCGTCGGTCACCGTGCCACCGGCTCGGCGAGCAGCCGCCGCGCGGCGACCGACGGCAGCACCTCGCCGGCGGTGACCTGGCGCAGCGCCTCGGGCAGCAGCGCGCGTGTGCGCTGCATGAACGCCGCGCGCAAGCCGCTGTCGATGCGTTCCCACAGCCAGGCCCGGTTCTGCTCGGCGCGGCGTGCCGCATCGCGGCCGCTCGCCGCCTGCCGTCGACGAAAGCCCTCGACCTGCTGCCAGAAGGGCTCGATGCCACCGCCTTGCAGCGCGCTCAGCTGCAGCGCCTGCGGCTGCCAGACGTCGCTGGCGGTGCCGTGGGGCGTGGGTGCGCGCCGGCCCAGCAGCCGCAGCGCCGAGGTGATCTGCGCGCGCGCACGCGTCGCCGCCGCCTCGTCCAGATCCGCCTTGTTGACCACCACCAGGTCGGCCAGTTCCATGACACCCTTCTTCAACGCCTGCAGGTCGTCACCGGCATTGGGCAACTGCATCAGCACGAACATGTCGGTCATCTGCGCCACCGCGGTCTCGCTCTGGCCCACGCCGACCGTCTCGACGATGACGATATCGTGTCCGGCAGCCTCGAGCACCCGCATCGCCTCGCGCGTGCTCGAGGCCACGCCGCCGAGCGTGCCCGATGCCGGGCTGGGCCGGATGAAGGCCCTGTCGTGCATCGACAGCCGCTCCATGCGCGTCTTGTCGCCGAGGATCGAGCCGCCCGACAGGCTGCTCGACGGGTCCACCGCCAGCACCGCGACGCGGTGGCCGCGCTCGATCAGCCACAGCCCCAGCGTCTCGATGAAGGTCGATTTGCCGACGCCCGGCACGCCCGTCAAGCCGAGGCGGAAGGTGTTGCCGGTGTGCGGCAGCAAGGTGTCGAGCATCGCGTCGGCGCGTGCGCGGTGGTCGGCACGGGTCGATTCGAGCAGAGTGATGACCTTGGCGATGGCGCGCCGCTGTGCAACGCCGCCGGCATGCAGCACGGCATCGCACAACGCTGCATCGGCGTCGGCAAGCATGGTCACAGGATCTCGAAGGCGCGGCCGTCGGGCAGCCGATAGCGCGAGAAGTCCCGCCGGTCCATTGTCATGACCCGGGTCACACCCGTGTCTGCAGCCAGCCAGACGAGCGAGGCATCGGCAAGGTCCATCTCGGTTCGCGGCGACTGGGTATAGGCGCGCATCAGTTCGACCATGTCGGCCAGCGCTTCCTGGGCGAACGGGAACACCGTCAGCCCACCGCCTCCCACCCAGCGCAGCAGAGCAAAGCGCTGCGGGGGGGCAAGCAGGTAGCTGGCTTCGACCACACAGGGCCAGGTGGTCGCCAGCGACCATTGCTCGTCGGCGGCGCGCTTGAAGAGGTTTTCGTAGTGCGCGCCGCTGTCGGGTTCGCGCCCGAAGGTCGCCACCATCGGACCGGCGTCAACCAGTGCCGCCGATGCCATGCTTGGTCTTCAGCTTGGCCACCAGCCGGGCCCGCGACTTGTGCGTGTCGTAGCGCTGGGCATCTGCGGCAGGCGTCGGTTGCACCGGGTATCCCCTTCGCTCTTCCTCAACACGCAGCGCCACCATCAGCTCATGTGGGTTCTTGCGTCCCAGCGCGCGTTCGACGGCATCGACAACGAACTGGGATTTGGTGATGCCCATCCGCTTGGCGGCCAATTCCAACTCTTTCTCCAGCAACGGGTCCATGCGGACGGACACGGTCAAGATCGGCTCCTGTGTGTATGACCGTATTACTGTATCACGCCGGCAACGACTGCTTGATCTGCTCCAGCACATCCTTCGCGCTGGCCGGAATCGGCGTGCCCGGCCCGTAGATGCCCTTCACGCCGGCGGCATACAGCAACTCATGATCCTGCTGCGGCACCACGCCGCCGACGAAGACGATGATGTCGTCGGCGCCCTGCGCCTTCAGCGCCTGGACGATCGCCGGCACCAGCGTCTTGTGGCCGGCGGCGAGCGTGCTGATGCCGACCGCGTGCACATCGTTCTCGATCGCCTGGCGCGCGCACTCGTCGGGGGTCTGGAACAGCGGGCCGATGTCGACATCGAAGCCCAGGTCGGCGAAGGCGCTGGCCACCACCTTGGCGCCGCGGTCGTGGCCGTCCTGGCCGAGCTTGGCGATCATCACGCGGGGCCGGCGGCCCTCGCTTTCGGCGAAGGCGTCGATCTCGCCCTTGAGCTTGTCCCAGCCGGCAGCCGAGTCGTAGGCGGCGGCGTAGACACCCGACACCTGCTGGATGTTGGCGCGGTGGCGGCCGAAGGCCTTTTCCAGCGCGTCGCTGATCTCGCCGACGGTGGCGCGCGCGCGCATCGCGGCGATGCTCAAGCCCAGCAGGTTGCCGGTGCGCGATTCGGCCGCGTGGCTGAGCGCCGCCAGCGCGGCACTCGACGTCGTCGCTGCTGCGTGACGCCTTGACGGATTTCAAGCGCTCGATCTGCGCCTGGCGCACCTGCACGTTGTCGATGTCGCGCGCCTCGATGGCCTCTTCCTCGGCACGCCGGTACTTGTTGACGCCGACGATGACATCGGCGCCGGCATCGATGCGCGCCTGCTTCTGCGCCGCGCTGGCCTCGATCTTCAGCTTGGCCCAGCCCGAATCGACCGCCTGTGTCATGCCACCGAGCGCCTCGACCTCCTCGATGATCGCCCACGCCGCATCGGCCATGTCCTGCGTCAGCCTTTCCATCATGTAGCTGCCGGCCCACGGATCGACGACGCTGCCGATGTGGGTTTCTTCCTGCAGGATCAGCTGCGTGTTGCGCGCGATGCGCGCGGCCGTTTCGCTGGGCAGCGCGATGGCCTCGTCGAAGCTGTTGGTGTGCAGGCTCTGCGTGCCGCCGAAGACCGCGGCCATCGCCTCGACGGTGGTGCGCACGATGTTGTTGTACGGGTCCTGCGCGGTCAGGCTCCAGCCGCTGGTCTGGCAATGGGTGCGCAGCATCAGGCTCTTCGGGTTGCTGGCACCGAAGCCCTTCATGATGCGCCACCACAGCAGCCGCGCGGCGCGCATCTTGGCGATCTCCAGATAGAAGTTCATGCCGATCGCCCAGAAGAAGCTCAGGCGCGGCGCGAAGTCGTCGACCGGCAGGCCCTTGGCGATCGCCGTCTTCACGTACTCCTGGCCGTCGGCCAAGGTGAAGGCCAGCTCCAGCGCCTGGTTCGCGCCGGCTTCCTGCATGTGGTAGCCGCTGATGCTGATCGAGTTGAACTTCGGCATCTTCTGCGCCGTGTACTCGATGATGTCGCCGACGATGCGCATGCTCGGCTCGGGCGGGTAGATGTAGGTGTTGCGGACCATGAACTCCTTGAGGATGTCGTTCTGGATGGTCCCCGACAGCTGCTCCTGCGCAACGCCCTGCTCCTCGGCCGCGACCACGTAGCCGGCCAGCACCGGCAGCACCGCGCCGTTCATCGTCATCGACACGCTGACCTGGTCGAGCGGAATGCCGTCGAACAGGATCTTCATGTCCTCGACCGAATCGATGGCCACGCCGGCCTTGCCGACATCGCCGGTGACACGCGCGTGGTCGCTGTCGTAGCCGCGGTGGGTGGCCAGGTCGAAGGCCACCGACACGCCCTGCGCACCGCCGGCCAGCGCCTGCCGGTAGAAGGCATTCGATTCCTCGGCGGTGGAGAAGCCGGCGTACTGGCGGATGGTCCACGGCCGCACCGCGTACATCGTGGCCTGCGGGCCGCGGATGAACGGTTCGAAGCCGGGCAAGGTGTCGATGTGCGGCAGGCCTTTCAGGTCGTCGGCGGTGTACAGCGGCTTCAGCAGCAGCCCTTCCGGCGTGTGCCAGGTCAGTGCGCCCAGGTCGCCGCCCTTGACCGATTTGGTGGCCGCCTTGGCCCACTGCTCGAAGGTGGGGATGGCGTACTCAGGGTGTGGCCGGTCCATAACGCTCTCCTGTTGCTGACCGCCGACGCGCTGAAACCCGGCCGACGGCCCAGGCATTTTGCCCCGGCGGATCATGCCCACCCGGCGCTGCCGCCGCCCCGCGGCGAGTCAGGTCACACGCAGCCGTTCGGGCGCGCCCTGCGCCACCACCTCGCCGATTTCGGCGGCGGCAGCAAAGCCGTGTCGCGCGAAGATGGCCAGCACCTCATCGACCGCCGACGCCGCACACGACACCAGCAAGCCCCCGCTGGTCTGCGGATCGCTCAGCAGCGCCTGGTCCTCGGCGCTGAAACCCTGCGGCAGCCCGACCTCGGCGCCATAACCGGCCCAGTTGCGGGCCGAGGCGCCGGTGACAAAACCGTCCTTGGCGAGCTGGCGCACGCCTGCCAGCAGCGGCACCCGGGCCCAATCGATGCGCACGCCGGCCTTGGCGCCGCGCGCCAGTTCGAGCACATGGCCGGCGAGGCCGAAGCCGGTGATGTCGGTCAACGCATGCACCCCGTCCAGCGCCGCCAGTTCGGGCCCCGGCTTGTTCAGCTGCGTGGTGCAGTCGATCATCTGCTTGTAGCCGTCGGCGCCGAGTTGCTCCTTCTTCAGCGCCGCCGACAGCACGCCCACGCCGATCGGCTTGCCCAGGATCAAGCGGTCGCCGACACGCGCGTCGGCATTGCGCTTGACCCGCTTCGGGTGCACCAGCCCCAGCGCCACCAGGCCATAGATGGCCTCGACCGAATCGATGGTGTGGCCGCCGGCGATCGGGATGCCGGCTTCGCGGCAGGCGGCCTGGCCGCCGTCGAGGATCTTGCCGATGACCTCGGTGCTGAGCACATTGATCGGCATGCCCACCAGCGCCAGCGCCATGATCGGCGTGCCGCCCATCGCGTAGACATCGCTGATCGCGTTGGTCGCTGCGATGCGGCCGAAATCGAACGGGTCGTCGACGATCGGCATGAAGAAGTCGGTGGTGGCGATCAACGCCTGCTCGTCGTTGAGCTGGTACACGGCCGCGTCATCGGCGGTCTCGATGCCGACCAGCAGGGCCGCAGGCATCGGCATGCCGCTGCTGCCCTTCAGGATCTCGGACAGCACACCCGGCGCAATCTTGCAGCCGCAGCCGCCGCCGTGCGACAACGAGGTCAGCCGCACCGGCTTCAGCGGCGAGGCAGTGGCTTGTGGCGTGTTCATGCAAATCTCCTTCGGGCATTGCGCTCGGTCCGCATCTCGGCGACGACCTGGCGCAGGGTGGCGCGCTCACGCGCCGGATCGAACAGCGGCGCACGCCGCTCGCATTGCAGGCGCAACGCGTCGAGCATAGCGGCATCGTCGCGGCAGCGTTCGAGCGCGCGCGCCAAGGCAGCGCTGTCGCCGGGTTCGAAATAACCCTCGTAGTCGGCGCCCAGCAGGCCGACGTTGCCGGCAATGCGCGAGGCGAGCACCGGCGTGCCGCTGCGCACCGCTTCGATGACGACATGCGCACCGCCTTCGATGCGGCTCGCGTGCACCAGCACATGCGCACGCTGGATGCGGCTGCGCGTGGCGCCATGGTCCAGCTCACCGAGCCACCGGTAGCGTGCCTGCTCGCGTTGCAACGCCAGTGCCTGCGCACCGAGATCGGCATCGAGTGCCGCGCCGATGTGGTCGAAGTGGATGTCGCTGCGCGCGGCCAACGCGCGCACGGCCTCGAAGTAGGTGCGCGGCGATTTTTCGTCGCGCAGGTGGCCGACCATCAGGCAGCGCAGCACACCGGTCGGCTTGACCCGCGGTGCCCGCGCCGCAGCCGATTGCAGGCACACCCGGCACTTGTCGCGCAGCGCCACCGGCAGATCGAGCGCGGCCCGTTCATGCAGCACGATCAGCCGCTGTGCCAGCTGCAGCGAGGCCTGGGCCGCCGTGTCGACCAGGATGTCGCGGTACAGGTCGGTGCCGGTCAGCACCACCGCCAGCGGGCGCTGCGGATGCTGCCGCGCCCAGCCGGCAATCGAATCCGCCGAGCGGCGCGCGTGCAGCGCCACCATCACATCGGCCGCGCTGCCGTCCCATTGCGGTTGCACCAGCACTTGGTAGTCGGCGGCCAGCATGCGCGACCAACGGTGCGCGGTCTGCCAGTTGCCGTTGTTGGCCGCCGCCAATGCCGGGGTGACCAGGCACAGCACGGGTCTTGTCATCATGGCAGTATGACGCGATGCCCGACGCCAAAGACGACGCCCAGCGCATGCGCCACGCCGATGCGCCGCTGCTGGCGCAGGCCCTCGGGCAAGGCCGACAGAGTCTGCTCGGCCTGTTCGCAGCCTACGAACGTGCCCTGGGCGCGACGTCGATGCAGGTGCCGTGCCAGGCCGAACTGAACCTGCCGCTGTGGGAGTTGGGCCACATCGGCTGGTTCGAGGAATATTGGCTGGCGCGCTTCGAGGCCCGCGCGCAAGGGCTGCACGCCGACCCGGATTCACCCCGCCGCGCACCGTTGCGCGCCGACGCCGATGCGCTGTACGACTCCAGCCAGGTTCCGCATGCCGCGCGTTGGCAGTTGCGGCTGCCGACGGCCGATCAAACGCGGCACGATCTGCAACAGGTGCGTCGCCACACGCTGTCATTGCTCGAAGCCGCCGGCAGCAGCGACGATGCGCTGTACTTCTTCCGGCTGGTGCTTTTCCACGAGGACATGCACCGCGAGGCCTGGGTCTACAGCGCACAGAACCTCGGCATCGCGCTCGAACACACGATCGACGCGCTGGCACCGGCCCCGGTGCGTGCCGACGGCGAGTGGACGCTGCCGAGGCACAGCGCTGGCATCGGCCACGGCGACAGCGGGTTCGCGTTCGACAACGAGCGCCAGGCACACCGCGTCGATGTCGGCCCGTTCACCATCGACCGCGGCTGCGTCAGCTGGCAGCGCTACCTGCCCTTCGTCGACAGTGGCGCCGATCTCGATCCGCGCTGGTGGAGCGCGAGCGGCTGGCGCTGGAAGCAGCAGCAACCGCGCGCGCCGCGCTACCTGCGCCGCGACGCCGGCCAGTGGCAACGTCGGCAGTTCGACCGTTGGCTGGCGCTCGACCTCGCGCAGCCGGCGATCAACCTGAGTTTTCACGAGGCCGAAGCCTGGTGCCGCTGGGCCGGGCGCCGGCTGCCGAGCGAGGTCGAATGGGAGAGCGCCGCGCGCCTCGGCGCCGAACAGGGCGTCGACTTCGAATGGGGCCAGGTGTGGGAATGGACGGCGAGCCGTTTCGAGCCCTACGCGGGCTTTCGCGCCGACCCCTACCGCGACTATTCGCAACCGTGGTTCGATGGCCGCCCGGTGCTGCGCGGCGCCAGCTTCGCCACCGCCGCACGCCTGAAGCACCCCGCCTACCGGAACTACTTCGGCGCCGAGCGCAACGACATCTTTGCCGGATTTCGCAGCTGCGCCGCGTGAGCTTCCGCCGCGGCCGTGCGCATCAGCGCGCCAGGAACACCGCGAACCACGACTGGTCGTCGGTCCAGCAGCGCACATCCTCGAAACCGGCGCTGCGCAACAGCGCATCGAAGCCTTCGACGGTGTACTTGCAGGAGTTCTCGGTGTGCACGCGCTCGCCCGCCTGCCAGCCTCTTTCGCCGCCCGGCCAGCGCACACGCACATCGCAGCGGGCTTCGACATGCATCTCGATGCGCGATTCGGCGCCGTTGAACAGCGCCACATGGCGCCACTGGGCGACATCGAAATCGCTGCCGAGCACGCGGTTGACATTGCGCAGCAGGTTCAGGTTGAAGGCAGCCGTGACGCCCAGCGCATCGGCGTAGGCGGCTTCGAGCAGCGCCACCGGCTTGACCAGATCGACACCCAGCAGCAAGGCGCCACCGGCGAGCGATTCGATGCGCACCTGGCGCAGGAACGCCGCGGCCTGCTCGGGCGTGAAGTTGCCGATGCTCGAGCCCGGATAGAACATCAGCCGCGAGCCATTGCCGGCCGCCGCCGGCAGCTGCAGGTGCTGCGAGAAATCCTGCCCCAGACCGAGCATCGGCAACGCCGGGTGACGGTGTTGCAGATCGCCGAGCGCGGCACGCAGGAACTCCACCGAGATGTCGACCGCCACATAACGCTGCGGCCGCAGCACGTCGAACAGCGCCGCCGCCTTCGCACAGTTGCCGGCGCCCAGGTCGACCAGCGTGTGGCCGCTGCCTGCGGCACGCGCGATGGCATCGCGGTTGCGCGCCATGATGGCCGCCTCGGTGCGTGTGGGGTAGTACTCGTCGAGTTCGGTGATGGCCTCGAACAAGCGCGAACCGAGGCTGTCGTAGAGAAATTTGGGTGCGATCGCGGCGCGCGGAGCCAGCAGGCCCGCGGCCAGCTCGGTGCGCAGCGCTTCCCGGTCCTCGTGGTACTGCTGCACGAACTCGGGTGGGGCTGCACTGGCCGTCTTCATCGTCATGCAATCACTCTAGCAGCGGATCGACATCCGCGCTGGTGCTGCCCTCGGCGTCGCATCGGCTGCTGCGGTGTAATGGCGGCCCGTGGTTGCACGCCACAGGTGCGCCACCGGCACACCACAACAAGGAGGTTCCACCATGTTCAGCTTCCCTCGCGGCCATCGCGCACCCGCGCTGCGTGCCCTGCTGGGCTGCGTGCTGCTGTCGTTGGCCTCGCTGAGCCCGGCGCAGCAGGTCTTTCGCATCACCGCCATTCCCGACGAGTCGCCCACCGCGCTGGCGCGCAAGGCCGAGCCGCTGGTGAAGTACCTTGAAGGCAAGCTTGGCATGAAGGTGGAATGGACGCCGGTGACCGACTATGCGGCGGCGGTCGAAGCGCTGGTCAACAAGAAGGTCGACATGGCCTGGTTCGGCGGCTTCACCTTCGTGCAGGCCGAGGCGCGCTCCGGCGGCAAGGTGATTCCGCTGGTGCAGCGCGAGGAGGACACCAAGTTCCGCTCGGTGTTCATCACCAGCGATCCAGCGATCAAGACCCTCGCCGACCTCAAGGGCAAGGATGTGAGTTTCGGCTCGCAGAGCTCGACCAGCGGCCACCTGATGCCGCGCAGCTTCTTGCTGCAAGCCGGCGTCAACCCGGACAAGGACTTCCGGCGCGTGGCCTACAGCGGCGCCCACGACGCCACCATCGCCGCGGTGGCCTCGGGCAAGGTGCAGGCCGGTGCGTTGAACATCTCGGTGTGGGACAAGTTCGTCGCCGACAAGAAGGTGGATCCGGACCAGGTGCGGGTCTTCTACACCACGCCGCCGTACTACGACTACAACTGGACCGTTCATGCCGACATGCCGGCGGCGACACGCGAGAAGCTCAGCGCGGCCTTCCTCGGCCTGAGCTTCGACACGCCGCAGGGCAAGGAGATTCTCGAGCTGCAGCGTGCCACCCGCTTCGTGCCGACCAAACCGGAAAACTACAAGGGCATCGAAGACGCGGCCAAGAGCGCCAGCCTGCTGTAGGACGTCACGGCACGACCGCCGCGGTGAAACTGGTCCTGCAACACATCGGCGCGCGGCACGTGGCCGCTTCCGCCACTTCACGTCCGGTGCTGAGGGACATCAGCCTGCGCCTCGAAGCCGGCGAGCAAGTGGCCGTGATCGGCCCGTCGGGCGCCGGCAAGACCACCTTGCTGCATGTGGCGGCTGCGGCGCTGCGGCCGCTGTCGGGCGAACTGCAGCTCGACGACCGCCCGATCTGGCAGTGCAGTGCCGCGCAGCTGAAGGCCTTGCGCGGCCGCCTGTTCCTGGCGCCCCAGACACCCCCGCTGCCGCCGCGGCAGCGGGTGGTGACCTCGGTGCTGGCCGGCCGGCTGCCCGCGCAAGGCCTGTGGGCCAGCCTGCGCTCGCTGCTGTACCCCAGCGACATCGCGGCGGCCCATGACGCGCTCGCACGCTTCGACCTCGCCGACAAGCTCTTCGACCGCGTCGACAGGCTGTCGGGCGGCGAACGCCAGCGTGTCGGCCTCAGCCGCGCCGTGCTGTCGCCGGCCAGCCTGTGGCTGATCGACGAGCCGCTGTCGTCGCTCGATCCGGCGCGGGCGCAGCAGGCGATCGCCGCGCTGGTGCAGACCGCGCAAGCACGCGGCGTGACGGTGCTGGCCACCTTGCACCATGTCGAGATGGCGCTGCAGAACTTCGCGCGCATCATCGGCCTGCGCGATGGCGAGCTCAGCTTCGACCTGCCGGCGGCGAAGGTGAGCGACCGATTGCTGGCGCAGCTGTATGCCCAGCGCGATGACGCGGGCCTCGCCGACGACGGTCCGGTCGACGCGGCGCCCGGCAGCGAAGCCGTGCTGGCGCCGCTGATGCATTGCCGCTGATGCGGCACGCAGGCCAGCGGTGCTGATCGCCCCCGATCGCGCTGCGCTGCGCGACCCGGCCTGGCTGGGGCGGCTGTTCTGGTGCGGCGCCGGCCTGGCGCTGTTGTGGCCGATGCTGGTGGCGACCGAGTTCAAACCCTGGGGCCTGTTCGACGCGCGCAGCCTGCAGCAGACCGGCCGCTTCCTGCGCGCCTTCGTGCCGCCCGCTGCCGATGCCGAATTCCTGCTGCTGGTGCTGCAGCAGACCTGGCGCACGGTCGCCATCGCCACCGCCGGCATGACACTGGCACTGCTGCTGGCCTGCCCGCTGACCTTGCTGGGCACGCGCGTGCTGTCGCTGTCGGCCTTGGGCGGGCGCATGGCGCCCGTCTCGGCGGCCGCCCGCCAGGTGCTGCGCTGGATGCTGATCGTGCTGCGCTCGATCCCCGAACTGGTGTGGGCGCTGGTGTTCGTGCGCGTGGTCGGCCTGGGCCCGACGGCCGGCGTGCTGGCCATCGCGCTGACCTACGGCGGCATGCTCGGCAAGGTCTACACCGAGATCCTTGAGAGCGGCGACGCGCACGCCACGCGCAGCCTGCTGCGCAATGGCAGCACACGCACGCAGGCGCTGTTCTATGCGCTGCTGCCGCAGAACGCGTCGGAGCTCGCGTCGTACACCGTCTATCGCTGGGAATGTGCGATCCGCTCGTCGGTGGTGCTGGGGTTCGTCGGCGCCGGCGGCCTCGGGCAGGAACTCGACAACTCGATGAAGATGTTCGATGGTGGCGAAGTGGCGACCATGCTGCTGGTGTTCGTGCTGCTGGTGGCGCTGGCCGATCGCATCAGCGCGATGATCCGCCGCTGGCTCGGCTGAAGATGAGCCGCGCCGTGCAGCCCGCTGCCAACTCGCCGTTCAAGCTGCCGCCGCGGCTGTTCCGGGGCGCGTTGCATGGCCTGCTGGTTCATGCTGGCGCTGGCGGCCCTGGTCATCGCCAGCTTCGTCAGCCTCGATCTGCAATGGTCGGCCTTCTTCAGTGCCGACGCGCTGCGCAGCATGGGCCGCTTCGGCGCCGAATTCTTCCCACCCGACATGTCGCCGCCGTTCGTGCGCAAGGTGGCCGCGGCGGCACTGGAAACGCTGGCGATGTCCGCACTCGGCACGGCCATCGCCGCGGTCTTCGGCCTGCTGCTGGCACTGCCGGCGAGCCGCCGGCCCGGCCACGACCGCGCAGCGGTGCGGCTGGCCACACGCTGGCTGCTGAACGTGCTGCGTGCGATACCCGAACTGGTGTGGGCCGCGCTGCTGTTGATCTCGGCCGGGCTGGGACCGTTTGCCGGCACGCTGGCACTCGCCTTTCACACCACCGGCGTGCTCGGCCGCCTGTTTGCCGAGGCGCTCGAGAACGCGCCCGCCGGGCCGGCCTTTGCTTTGCGCACGCAGGGCATCGGCGAGGGCCGTGTGCTGCTGTACGCCACCTTGCCGCAGGTGCTGCCGCAGCTGATGAGCTACACGCTCTATCGCTGGGAGAACAACATCCGCGCCGCGGCGGTGCTGGGCGTCGTCGGCGCCGGCGGCCTGGGTCAGCTGCTGGCCTTCCACATGGGGCTGTTCCACATGAGCAAGACCTGCAGCGTGATCATCGCCATGCTGCTGCTGGTCGCCTGCGTCGATGGCGCCAGCAACATCTTGCGCCGCATCCTGTCGCGTTGATGCCAGCCCGCGGCCGCCTCGGCGGCGCGCACAGAGCGTGCCTCAGCGCAGCTTCGTGCGCGCCAGCCGCTTCGAGTTGGCCACCGCCTTGCGATGCAGCGGGCCCAGGCCCGCGTGGGCAATGCTGTTCATTGCGCTTTGCGACTGCGCCGCCTGCTTGCCGATCGACGGCACGCCACCGACCCACGACAGCATGAAACGCTGCTGCTGACGTACCGACTCGCTCATCATGGCCAACCAGGACTGCGCGAACGCCAGCTGCTTCTCGGCCACCATGCCGGTGAACTCCTTGTGGTCGCGTGCCGACAGCGTCGGGCCGGCCATCGCCATGCGGGTCATGCGATGCGCCACGACCTGCGGGACGGCCAGGCTGAGTTCGGCCAGTTTCGAGGCCGTTGTGCGCGGGCGGCGTTTCTTGATTAGTGCCATGGCTGGATTCCTGGTTGCTGGGATGCGGGCTCGACCTGTGCATGGCTTGGTCCGAAGGCCAAGCGGTGCGCCTGCCACCGACGCGCCGCGACTGCCGCCGGCAGCGATGCATCGCCGCAGCAGCCGCTGGCGCCTGTCATTCAAACCGCCAGACGGGCATTCTGCGGAAACATCGCCTTCTTCGCCTCGTCGTCCATCTCGGTCTTGAAGCTGTGCTTGGCCTTCAGAGCCTCGGCGCGTTGTGCCGCCGGGCGCGCGTTGATCTCGTCGAGCAGGCGCTTGACGTTGGGCAGCTCGTCCCAGGCCTCGGCGCCCAGCACGAAGCGGCACCACACGGGCCCAGCCCCACACCGCCATGTCGACCAGCGTGTAGCTGTCGCCGAGCATGTACTTGCTGCGCGCCAGTCGCTGATCGATGATCGCCCAGTGGCGCGCGGCTTCGAAGTCGTAGCGGTTGACCGCGTAATCCTTCGGGCTCGGGCGCGAAGTGCTTGAAGTGCACCGCCTGGCCCGAATACGGACCGATGCCGGTGGCCACGAACATCAGCCACGAATACATCTGCGCGCGCGCCGCGGGCGTGTTCGCCGGGCCGAACTTGCCGGTCTTCTCGGCCAGATACAGCAGCATCGCGTTGCTGTCGAACACCGTCACGTCGCCATCGGTCATGGCCGGGGTCTTGGCATTCGGATTGATGGCCTTGAAGGCGTCGCTGTGCTGCTCGCCCTTGCGCGTGTCCACCGGCACCACTTCGTAGGGCACGCCGGCTTCTTCCAGGAACAGCGCGACCTTGGCGGGGTTGGGCGACGGGTGGTAGTAGAACTTGATCATGGCGTTGCTGTGTGTCGAAGATGGATCGGTCGCAGACTGTAGGGACAAGCCCAGCGCGTCAGCGGCGAAAGAAAAAGTGCCCCTGTTCGGGGCACGGTGAGTCAGGCGCCGCAGGCGAGCGGGTTCAGCGCTTGTCGATCGGCACCACGTCGCGCGCCTGCGCGCCGGCATACAACTGACGCGGGCGGCCGATCTTGTACTCGGGGTCGCCGATCATCTCGTTCAGCTGCGCGATCCAGCCCACCGTGCGCGCCAGCGCGAAGATGGCGGTGAACAGGCTCACCGGGATGCCGACCGCACGCTGCACGATGCCGGAGTAGAAGTCGACGTTCGGGTACAGCTTGCGCGAGACGAAGTAGTCGTCCTCGAGCGCGATCTTCTCCAATGCCATCGCCAGCTTGAACAGCGGGTCGTCGTGCAGGCCCAGCGCGCCGAGCACCTCGTGGCAGGTCTCGCGCATCAGCTTGGCGCGCGGGTCGTAGTTCTTGTACACGCGGTGGCCGAAGCCCATCAGCTTGACGTTCGACGACTTGTCCTTGACCTGCTTGATGAAGTCGCCGATGCGCTCGACACCGCCCATGCGCTGCACATCCTCGAGCATGTTCAGCGCCGCCTCGTTGGCACCGCCGTGCGCCGGGCCCCACAGGCAGGCGACGCCGGCGGCGATCGCCGCGAACGGGTTGGTGCCCGAGCTGCCGCACAGCCGCACCGTCGAGGTCGACGCGTTCTGCTCGTGGTCGGCGTGCAGGATGAAGATGCGGTCCATCGCGCGCACCAGCACCTCGTTGGGTTCGTATTCCTCGCACGGCGTGGCGAACATCATGCGCATGAAGTTGCCGGCGTACGACAGGTCGTTCTTCGGGTAGATGTAGGGCTGCCCGATGGTGTACTTGTAGGCCATCGACACCAGCGTGGGCATCTTGGCGATCAAGCGGATGGCCGAGATCTCGCGGTGCACCGGGTTGTTGATGTCGGTGCTGTCGTGATAGAAGGCCGACATGCCGCCCACCAGCCCGGTCATGATGGCCATCGGGTGCGCATCGCGGCGGAAGCCGCGCAGGAAGAACTGCATCTGCTCGTTGACCATGGTGTGCTTGGACACCAGTTCGTCGAAGCTCGACTTCTGCGCGGCATCGGGCAGTTCCCCGTTGAGCAGCAAATAGCAGGTCTCGAGAAAATCGCAGTGCACCGCCAGCTGCTCGATCGGGTAGCCGCGGTACAGCAGCTCGCCCTTGTCGCCGTCGATGTAGGTGATGTTCGAATTGCACGACGCGGTGGACAGGAAACCGGGGTCGTAGGTGAACATCCCGGTCTGCGCGTAGAGCTTGCGGATGTCGATGACATCGGGCCCGACGCTGCCCTTGTAGATCGGCATCTCCATGGACGGGCTGTCATCGGAGAACGACAGCTTGGCCTTGACGTCGGAGGCGGTCATCATGGAACAGTTCCTTCAGCAAAAAAGTGTGTGATCAGCCCGCCTGAGCAAGCGGCTGGCGCATCAGTTGCAGGACTTCGCTGACCTCGGGACGGTCCAGCGCGTCGGGCAACTCGCTGCGCCGCAAGAGCAGATCGAGAAGATCATTGTCGGCCAGCTCCATCAGCACGTGCAGGCCGCGTCCCTGTCGGATCGTCAGGCCCTGGCCGTGGCGCTGGAAAAAGCGCTCGACGAACAGGTCGTTCTCGAGCATGCCACGCCGGCAGCGCCAGCGCAGGCGACTCAGGCCACGCTCGTCCAGCACGCCGCCCGAGGCCGCATTTTCCGCCGGATGACCGATCGAGGGCACCGCCGACCTCAAACCGTGCGCCGCACGATCATTTCCTTGATCTTGCCGATGGCCCGCGCCGGGTTCAGGCCCTTCGGGCAGACATCGACACAGTTCATGATCGTGTGGCATCGGAACAGCCGGTACGGGTCTTCGAGGTTGTCAAGCCGTGCGGCGGTGTCCCTGTCGCGGCTGTCGACGATGAAGCGGTAGGCCTGCAGCAAGCCGGCCGGGCCGACGAACTTGTCCGGGTTCCACCAGAAGCTCGGGCATGCGGTCGAGCAGCTGGCGCACAGGATGCACTCGTACAGGCCGTTCAGCTCGTCGCGCTCCTCGGGCGACTGCAGCCGCTCCTTCTCGGGCGGCAGGGTGTCGTTGACGAGATAGGGCTTGATCGACTCGTACTGCGTGAAGAACTGCGTCATGTCGACGATCAGGTCGCGCACCACCGGCAACCCCGGCAGCGGCTTGAGCACGATGGTGTCGCCCAGCGTGCGCATGTTGGTCAGGCAGGCCAGGCCGTTCTTGCCATTGATGTTCATCGCGTCCGAGCCGCACACGCCCTCGCGACACGAGCGACGAAAGCTCAGGCTCGGATCGACGGCCTTCAGCTTCATCAGCGCGTCGAGCAGCATGCGCTCGGAGCCATCGAGCTGGATCTCGATGCTCTGCATGTAAGGCTTGGCGTCCTTGTCGGGGTCGTAGCGGTAGATCTGGAAGTTTCGTTTGCTCATGCGGGGCACGCCTATGAGTTCGGACGGGGTGAACAACATGGAATCGATCCGGGCTAGAAGGTGCGCACCTTCGGCGGCACGCTGTCGACCGTCAACGGTTTCAGTTGCACGGGCTTGTAGTCGAGCCGGTTACCCTGCGAATACCACAGCGTGTGCTTCATCCAGTCGCGGTCGTTGCGGCCGAGTGGAAACTCGGGGCTGTCGGCGTAGTCGTCGACCGTGTGCGCACCGCGGCTCTCGCGGCGCGCCGCGGCCGACACCATCGTCGCCAGCGCCGATTCGATCAGGTTCTCGACTTCGAGCGCCTCGATGCGCGCGGTGTTGAAGACCTGGCTCTTGTCCTTCAGCGTAATGCCCCTGACCCGCTCGGCCAGCGCCTGGATCTTCGCCACGCCTTCGTCGAGCGTGGCCTGCGTGCGGAACACGCCCGCGTGCTGCTGCATCGTCGCGCGGATGTCGTTGGCCACGTCCTGTGCGTATTCACCGTCGCTGCTGGCATCGAGCCGCGCGAGGCGGGCCTGCGAGGCTGCGGCGGCGTCGGCAGGCAACGGCTTGTGCGACGGCGTCTTCGCCACCTGATCGACGATGTGCAGGCCGGCGGCGCGGCCGAAGACCAGCAGGTCGAGCAGCGAGTTGGTGCCCAGGCGGTTGGCGCCGTGCACGCTGACACACGAACATTCGCCCACCGCATAGAAACCATTGACCACCGCGTTCGGGTCGCCGTCTTTCGGCGCCACCACCTGGCCGTGGATGTTGGTCGGAATGCCGCCCATCTGATAGTGGATGGTCGGCACCACCGGGATCGGCTCGCGCGTGATGTCCACGTTGGCGAAGTTGTGGCCGATCTCGAACACGCTGGGCAGGCGTTTCATGATCGTCTCGCTGCCCAGATGCGTCATGTCCAGGTTGATGTAGTCCTTGTTCGGCCCGCAGCCGCGGCCTTCCTTGATCTCCTGGTCCATGCAGCGCGAGACGAAGTCGCGCGGCGCCAGGTCCTTCAAGGTCGGCGCGTAGCGCTCCATGAAGCGCTCGCCGTTGCAGTTGCGCAGGATCGCGCCCTCGCCGCGGCAGCCTTCGGTGAGCAGCACGCCGGCGTTGTGCACCCCCGTCGGGTGGAACTGCCAGAACTCCATGTCCTCGAGCGGGACGCCGGCACGCGCCGCCATGCCCAGGCCGTCGCCGGTGTTGATGTAGGCATTGGTGCTGGCGGCGAAGATGCGCCCTGCCCCGCCGGTGGCGAACAGCGTGGTCTTGGCCTCGAAGATGTGCAGCTCGCCGGTCTCCATCTCGAGCGCGGTGACACCGAGCACGTCGCCGTCGGCGTCGCGGATCAGATCCAGCGCCATCCACTCGACGAAGAAGTTGGTGCGCGCCTTGACGTTCTGCTGGTACAGCGTGTGCAGCATCGCGTGGCCGGTGCGGTCGGCCGCGGCGCAGGCGCGCTGCACCGGCTTCTCACCGTAGTTGGCGGTGTGGCCGCCGAATGGGCGCTGGTAGATGGTGCCGTCGCTGTTGCGGTCGAAGGGCATGCCGAAATGTTCGAGTTCGTAGACCACGTTGGCGGCCTCGCGGCACATGAACTCGATCGCGTCCTGGTCGCCCAGCCAGTCGCTGCCCTTGATGGTGTCGTAGAAGTGGTAGTGCCAGTTGTCCTCGCTCATGTTGCCCAGGCTGGCGCCGATGCCGCCCTGCGCGGCCACGGTGTGCGAGCGCGTCGGGAACACCTTCGACAACACCGCCACGTTGAGGCCGGCGCGGGCCAGCCGCAACGAAGCCTGCATGCCCGAGCCGCCGGCACCGACGATGACGACGTCGAACCTGCGCCTGGAAACAGCTGCCGATGTCATTGTTCAAAGCCTCCAGATCACTTGCACGGCCCACCCGGCACAGCCGAGCAGCCAGACGATCGACAGCACCTGCAGGCCCAGGCGCGCGCCCATCGGCTTGACGTAGTCCATCCAGATGTCGCGCATGCCGACCCAGGCGTGCCAGGCCAGCGCGAGCACGGTGACGAAGGTGATGACCTTCATCCACTGCGCCGAGAAGATGCCGGCCCACCTGTCGTAGCCCAGTTCGCCGGGCCACAGCAGCTGCACCAGCAGCACGAGTGTGAACAGCGCCATCACCACCGCGGTGACACGCTGGCTGAGCCAGTCGCGCATGCCGTAGTGCGCACCGACGACCAGCCGCTTCGATCCGAGATTGCCGCTCATGTGCACCTGCCTTTCAGAACAGCCCGAACAGCTTCAAACCCAGCGCCGCCGTCAGCAGCAGGCTCAGCCCGAGCGTGATGACCGCGCTGCCACGCCCCTGTTCGAGGCTGACGCTGTGTGTCATGTCCATCCACAGGTGGCGCACGCCGGCGATGAAGTGATGCAGGTACGACCAGATCAAGCCCAGCACCACCAGTTTGATCAACCAGCCGGGCAGCACGCCCACGCCGACCGCGAACACGCTGGTGAAACGATCGTAAGAAGCCTGGGTGGTGACGCTGGTGTCGAACATCCAGATCACGAACGGCAGCAGCAGAAACAGCAGCGCGCCGCTGATGCGGTGCAGGATCGACACCAGCGCTGACGGCGGCAACCGGTAGCCGACGATCTGCGTGACGTGGATGTTGCGAAAGACCGGGCGATCCTTCGACGTGTGTGCCATGGTCAGGCCGCTTTCATGGGTGGGGGCGTGGCGCTTGAAAGCCGCTTCGCGCCGGGGTGGGTTCGGCAGGTGGCACGCCGATATTTTATTGCCTACGCTGTCGCAAGCCCGCTGCGATGGGCCAAGACCCCGTCCGCCGGGGGCGTAGGCCGTCAGTTGAGCTCATTGCGATAGTAGTGCGCCGCGGTGTGATACAGCCCGCGCCGGAACTCCACCGGCCTGTCGCCGTAGGTCATCGACAGGCGTTCCACCGACAGCACCGGCGTGCCCACGGCGAGGGCGAGCAGCGCGGCTTGCGCTTCGCCGGCCGCCAGCGCGCGGATCTTCTCCTCGGCGCGGATCATGCGCACCCCGAATTCGGCCTCGAACAGGCCGTACATCGTGCCGGTATAGCTGCGCATGTGCTCGGCGCTGAGGCCCTTGAACAAGCGCCTGCGGCAGCCAGATCTCGTCGAGCACCACCGGCTTGCCGCTCGACAACAGCAGCCGGCGCAGGCGCAGCGCCGCCTGCACGCTCGACAGCCCGAGCGCGCGCGCCACCTCGGCCGGCGCGCGCTGGCGCTCGAGGTCCAGAAAGCGGCGCTGCATCGGGCCTTGCGGCGCGTCGTCGGGCATCAGCCGCAGGAAACGGTATTGCATCTGCGGCTCGGCATGGGTCGCGACGAAGGTGCCCTTGCCCTGGCGGCGCACCAGTTGTCGCTCGGCTGCCAGCGCATCCAGCGCCTTGCGCACCGTGCCCTGGCTGACGCCGAAGTGCACCGCCAGCTCGGCTTCGCTGGGCAGCGCCTGGCCGGGTTTCCAGTCGCCGTTGGTCAGGCCGGCGGTGACCAGCGCCTTGATCTGCAGGTACAGCGGACTGAACGCAGGCGCCGCCGGCGCGGCCGGGGCCTTCACGGGTGCGGTGGCGGGGCGCATTGCTGACATCCTCTATAAGATACACGACTTCACGGGCCCGCTTGCCCGCCCTGGCGCCGCACGCACGCATCGGCTGTCCCCGCGCGCACAGGTGCCCTACACTGCCCGCTTTTCAAAACGCCGTCGCGCGCCAAGGCGTCCGCGGCGCTCAATTTTTCGGAGTTCGCATGAGCAAAAAACCCGTTCGCGTGGCCGTTACCGGAGCCGCAGGCCAGATCGGCTACGCGCTGTTGTTTCGCATCGCGTCGGGCGAGATGCTCGGCAAGGACCAGCCGGTCATCCTGCAACTGCTCGAGATCCCGGACGAGCGCGCCCAGAACGCCCTGAAGGGCGTGATGATGGAGCTGGAAGACTGTGCCTTCCCGCTGCTGGCCGGCATGGAAGCGCACAGCGACCCGGTGAAGGCATTCAAGGACACCGACTACGCGCTGCTGGTCGGCGCCCGCCCGCGTGGCCCCGGCATGGAACGCGCCGACCTGCTGGCGGCGAATGCGCAGATCTTCACCGCGCAGGGCAAGGCGCTCGACCAGTCGGCGAGTCGCGACGTCAAGGTACTGGTGGTCGGCAACCCGGCCAACACCAACGCCTACATCGCGATGAAGAGCGCACCGAGCCTGCCGCGCAAGAACTTCACCGCCATGCTGCGGCTCGACCACAACCGTGCGCTCAGCCAGATCGCCGCCAAGACCGAACGCGCCGGTGAGCAGCATCAAGCAGCTCGCGGTGTGGGGCAACCATTCGCCGACGATGTACGCCGACTACCGCTTCGCGACCATCGACGGCGCTTCGGTGCGTGACCTGATCGACGACCAGGTGTGGAACGCCGAGACCTTCCTGCCCACGGTGGGCAAGCGCGGCGCGGCGATCATCGCCGCGCGCGGCGTGTCGTCGGCGGCATCGGCGGCCAACGCCGCCATCGACCACATGCGCGACTGGGCCCTGGGCACGCAGGGGGAATGGGTGACGATGGGCGTGCCCAGCGACGGTGAATACGGCATCCCGAAGGACATCATCTTCGGCTACCCGGTGACCTGCACCGGCGGCAACTACAAGATCGTCGAAGGGCTGGTCATCGATGCCTTCAGCCGCCAGTGCATCGACAAGACGCTGGCCGAACTGCAGGCCGAGCAAGACGGCGTGAAGCACCTGCTCTGAGCCACGACACGGCCTGATCGTTGCAGACCGAGCCCCCGATCCACCCGCGCCAGGCCCTGTTCGACGCCGGCGAGACCGACGCGCCGCTGCCGGCGTGCGACCACTACTGCGGCATCGAATCGCGCATGCGCAAGAGCCTGCAGCTGCAGGCCGAACTGGGGCCGGTGTTCGACGTCACGCTGGACGGTGAAGACGGCGCGCCGGTGGGCGGCGAGCTCGAACACGCGCAGCTGATGAGCGAGCTGGTGAATTCGCCGGCCAACCGCTTCGGTCGTGTCGGCGTGCGCCTGCAGCCGGTCGATCACCCGGCCTTCGAGGCGGTGGTGGCACAGGTGGTGCGCCATGCCGGGGCGCGTGTGTCGCACCTGATGCTGCCCAAGGTCGGCGGCATCGACGAGCTGAAGCGCGGCGCGGCGGTCATCGACGCCGCTGCGCGCGATGCCGGGCTGGCGCGGGCGATTCCGCTGCACGCACTGATCGAAACCCACGGCGGCTTGCGCGACGCGTTCGCCCTCGCCGCACACCCGCGCATCGAATCGCTGTCCTTCGGCGTGATGGACTTCGTCTCGGCGCACCGTGGCGCGATCCCGGTCAGCGCGATGAGCGCCAGCGGGCAGTTCGAGCATCCGTTGGTGCTGCGTGCCAAGCTGGAGATTGCCGCGGCCTGCCATGCCCACGGCAAGACGCCGTCGCACAGCGTGGTCACCGAGTTCACCGACCTGGTGGCGCTGCGCGCGGCGGCCGACAAGGCCGCGCGGCTGCTCGGCTACACGCGCATGTGGAGCATTCACCCGGCGCAGGTGCGCGTCATCGTCGAGGCCTTCGCGCCCGACGTGCGTGAAGTCGAACTCGCTGCCGAGGTGCTGCTGGCGGCGCAGAAGGTGGCATGGGCGCCGGTTCGGCACCGCGACGCGCTTCACGATCGCGCCAGCTACCGGCTGTTCTGGCAACAACTGCAAAGCGCTCGCCGCAGCGCCGCGGCCACCGGCATCAGCCTGCCGCCCGAGGTGCAGCGGGCCTTCTTCGGCGACGCGCAGGTCGCGCAGCCCTGAAGGCGGTCGCGGGCGGGCTCACAGATGGACACGGCTCGATACCGCTGGGCGCGCAAGTCGGCGCGCAAATGGCCGGTACAAGCGGTTCTGGTCATGGCTTTGCCACAACGGCGGTCGCAGGCACAATTCGATCAACCCATGGAAAGGCCGACACCATGTCAACATTTCGTCTCCTGATCGTCTGTGCTGCCTCGCTGGCGCTGTGCGGCGGCGCGCTGGCGCAAGCGCCCGCCAAGTCGTCCGACAAGACCGGCGCCAAGTCGGTTTCGGCGAAGTCGACGTCGAAGAAAAAGGCCGCTGCCGCGGAAGCCGAGGCGCCGGTGGTGATGACGCCCCCGGCCGACGCCGACGAAGAGCAACTGGTCGCTGCCGCGCTGACCCTGTTCGGTCAGTACGACTGCGAGTACGACCAGAAGCTGATGGTCAGCCGCAACCCCAGCGCGAACGGCTACGTCGATGTGTCGCACGGCAAGCGCACCTTCGTGATGAAGCCGGTGCGCTCGCCAACCGGTGCGTTGCGCCTCGAAGAAGTCTCGGGCTCGATGCTGATGGTGCAGATCCCGAGCAAGTCGATGCTGATGGACACCAAGCTCGGCAAGCGCGTCGTCGATGCCTGCAAGAACGACGAGCAGCGCAAGGAAGTCGACACCGCCAACAGCCTGGGCATCAGCGCGCCGGGTCAGATGGCGCTGGGCAACGACGCCGCCACCAGCAGCGCGGCCACCAAATCGCGCTGAGCGACACGGGGCGACCTGGCGCGGTTCAGCCGTCGCAAAGCCGATCGCCCCACTCGCCCAGGGCGGCCAGGATGCCGCGTTCGCGCGCGCCCGCGCCCTCGGCCAACGACGACAGCTGTTCTTCGTAGACCGCCAGCGTGGTGACGCCACCGCTGCCGTGCAGCAGCCGGTCGACGCAGTGCTGTTGCCATTGCTCGTGCTCGGCCGGCAGCAGGGTGTCGCGGAAATTGCGCGCGCGGTAACGGAACAGCAGCTCGTCCAGCCGGCGATCCTCGAAGGCCGGGCGCCGTTGTGACAGCTCCTGCGGGCTCAGCGCACGCAGTTGCTCGCACAGCTCGACGATCGTGCGGGCCGATGAAGCCGCCGTACAGATCCTCGTCGACGTCGATCGCGCCTTCGCGCGGCGGGCGCGCATAGACCTCGGGCCACATCCCGGCCAGCGCGCCGGCGTCGCGCGCGGCCTGCTCGGCGTGGTGCAGCGAGCGCTCGACGTCGAGACCGAACTGCGTGGCGCGCCCGGGTGCCAGCGCGCGCAGATCGGCAATCACCAGCGGTGACTTGTTGAGGTGGATGGTCTTGATCGGCAGCCGCTCGACACCGGCTGGCAGCTCGTCCGAGCGGGTGAAGATCCGCTGCCGCATCTGCGCCACGTCCAGCCCCATCAGCAGCGCCGGGTCGTGCGCCAGATCCCACACGATGAGCTCGTTGCGGTTGTGCGGGTGCGGCGCCAGCGGCCACACCAGCGCGGTGCAGCCGCGCTCGCTGGTGTACATGCCCGACACGTGCAGCAGCGGCCGCCCCTGCGCCTGCGCGCGGCCGATCTGCTCGCGCACCGCGTCCTTGTGCCGCAGGCGCAGGCAGAAGTCCCACAGCCGCGGCTGGCGGGCCTTCAGCAGCCGCGCCATGCGCCAAGGTGGCGCGCACGTCCGACAGCGCTTCGTGAGCCGCCTCGTGCACCAGGCCGTTGGCCCGTGTCAGGTCCGCCAGCCTGAACGACGGGCGGCCATCGTCGTGCAGCGGCCACTCGATGCCATCGGGGCGCAGCGCCCAGGCACCGCGCAGCACGTCGAGCAGGTCCCAGCGGCCGCACTGATGCTGCCACTCGCGTGCATACGGATCGATCAGGCAGCGCCAGAACAGGAACCGCGTGACCTCGTCGTCGAAGCGGATCGAGTTGTAGCCGACGCCGACGGTCGCAGGCCGTGCCAGCTGGTCTTCGATGCGCGCTGCAAACTCATGCTCGCCCAGGCCGCGTGCCAACGCGTCCTGCGGCACGATGCCGGTGAGCAGGCAGGCCTCGGGCTCGGGCAGCACGTCGTCGCGGCGGCCGGCACCACCAGACGTGCGGCTCATCGATCTCGCGCAGCTCGGCATCGGTGCGCACGCCGGCGAACTGCGCCGGGCGGTGTCGGCGCGGCACACGGCCGAAGGTTTCGTAGTCGTGCCAGAAGAAGCTGAGTTCGGCCATCGCCTCAAGATACCCGATCCGCGGTGGTGGTCGGCCGCGGTCATGGCGCAGATGGCAAAATTCCGTCTTCGCTGGCTCGGCCAGACGCCACTTGGAACGAACCCCGATGCGCACTGCGTTGCCGACCTTGCTCGTTGCCGTCGTGTCGCTGTGCGCTGCGGCGCAGGTCACCGCCCAGGCGACCAGCGCCGAAACCGGCAAGATGTCGAGCCTGGGCAAGAAGGCTGCGCCCAGTGGCAAACCGATGTCGCGCGAAGAACTGCGCGCCTGTCTGAACCAGCAGGCCGACCTGGCCAGGCGCCGGCCCGAACTCAACGAGCAGCAGGCCCGGCTGAAGAGCGAGCGCGAAGAACTGCTGCAGATCGAGCAGACGCTGAAGACCGAACGCGCCGCCTTCGACCAGACCTCGAAGGCGGTCGCCGACATCAACGAGCGCACGAAGGCGCTGTCGGCCAAGGTCGACGACTTCAACACGCGCTACGCCGACTTCCAGAAGGCCAACCGCACCGGGCAGAGCGCGGATCGACAGCGCCGTGAATTCGAGAACGAGCAAAAGGCCTTGCAGGCCGAGTCCGAGAAGCTGCAGGCCGAGCGCGGCACGGTCACGCCGGTGTCGGAGCAGGCCCTGAAGACCTACAACGCCCGCGCCAGCTCGCAGGCGCAGGCGGCGAGCGAATGGAACACGCGGCAAGCCGATCTGACCCAGGTGGCGCAGAAGTACGAAACCGATCGCGAGAACTGGACCCTCGACTGCGCCGACCGGCCCTACCGCGAGGACGATGAAAACGCGATCAAGGCCGGCAAGTGACCGCCGTGCTGTGCGGTGTGAGCTGAACCGCGGCGCCAGCCGGCTCGCCCGGCCCTCCCCTTTTGATCTTCCCCTTCTGACCTGTCCGCGAAAGACACCCCCATGACACGTGTGTTCAATTTCAGCGCCGGCCCGGCCGCCCTGCCCGAGCCTGTGCTGCGCC
The DNA here is from genome assembly GCA_963756415.1 of uncultured beta proteobacterium. Lineage (GTDB taxonomy): Bacteria > Pseudomonadota > Gammaproteobacteria > Burkholderiales > Burkholderiaceae_C > Rubrivivax. Next base: position 562,057 of record CAVWNT010000009.1, on the reverse strand, counting down.
AGGCGGCCGAAGAGATGCTCGACTGGCACGGCTCGGGCATGTCGGTGATGGAGATGAGCCATCGCGGCAAGGAATTCATCTCGATCCATGCCGAAGCCGAGAGCCTGCTGCGCAAGCTGCTGGCGGTGCCGCCGAACTACAAGGTGCTGTTCATGCAGGGCGGCGCCATCGGCGAGAACGCCATCGTGCCGATGAACATGCTGCGCGGCAAAACCTCGGCCGACTACATCGACACCGGCGAATGGTCGAAGAAATCGATCAAGGAGGCGCAGAAATACTGCGCGGTGAACGTCGCGGCCAGCGGCAAGGCAGGCGGGTACACGTCGATCCCGCCGCGCGACGAGCTGGCAGCTCGATGCCGATGCCGCCTACGTGCACATCTGCAGCAACGAGACCATCGGCGGCGTCGAGTACCACTGGACGCCCGATACCGGCGACGTGCCGCTGCTCGCCGACATGTCGAGCAACATCCTGTCGCGCCCGATCGAGGTCTCGAAGTACGGCCTGATCTACGGCGGTGCGCAGAAGAACATCGGCCCGGCGGGCTTGACGATCGTCATCGTTCGCGACGACCTGATCGGCCAGGCGCTGCCGATCACGCCGTCGGCCTTCGACTACAAGCAGCAGGCCGACAACGATTCGATGTTCAACACGCCGCCGACCTATGCGATCTACATCGCCGGGCTGGTGTTCAAGTGGATCGAGGCGCAAGGCGGGCTGGCGGGCATCGCTCGAGCACAACCAGCGCAAGGCGGCGCTGCTGTACGAGTACCTGGACACCAGCAGCTTCTTCACCAGCCCGGTGGCGAAGGCCGACCGCTCGTTGATGAACGTGCCGTTCAAGCTGCGCGACGACAAGCTCGACGAGGCCTTCCTGAAGGGCGCGCAGCAACGCGGCATGCTGCAGTTGAAGGGCCATCGATCGGTCGGGGGCATGCGGGCCTCGATCTACAACGCGATGCCGATCGAAGGGGTGCAGGCGCTGGTGGCGTACCTGCGCGAGTTCGAGACACAACATGGCTGAGCCGGCGCGCTTGAACGTGCTGGTGCTGAACCAGGTTTCGGCCAGCGGCCTGAAACAGCTGACGCCCGAGCGCTACGCGGTGGGCAAGGACATCGCCGAGCCGGTGGCCATCGTGCTGCGCTCGGCCGACCTGCACCACGCCGACATCGCCCCCAGCGTGCTGGCCATCGCGCGCGCCGGCGCCGGCACCAACAACATCCCTGTTGCGAAGATGAGCCAGCGCGGCGTGCCGGTGTTCAACGCCCCCGGCGCGAATGCGAACGCGGTCAAGGAACTGGTGCTGGCCGGCATGCTGCTGGCCGCACGCAAGCTGCCGGCGGCGCTGCGCTTCGTGGCCGCGCTCGATGTCGCCGCGCCCGACCTGGACCGGGCTGTCGAAGATGGCAAGAAGGCCTTTGCCGGCCACGAACTGGCGGGCCAGACGCTGGGCGTGGTCGGGCTCGGCAAGATCGGCTGCCTGGTCGCCGATGCCGCCATCAAGCTGGGCATGCAGGTGCTCGGCCACGACCCCGACATCACCGTCGACGCGGCCTGGAGCCTGCCGGCGCAGGTCAGGAAGGCGGCCAGCGTCGGCGAGGTGCTGAAGGGCTCCGACTTCGTCAGCCTGCACGTGCCGCTGGTGGCAGCGACGCGCAACCTGGTCAACGCCGACAACATCGCGCAGATGCGCAGCACCGCGGTGCTGCTGAATTTCTCGCGCGAGGGCGTGGTCGACGACCAGGCCGTGCTGGCGGCACTGAACGGCAAGCGGCTGGGCTGCTACGTGTGCGACTTCCCCAGCGCCGCGCTGCATCGGCACGACGGGGTCATCGCGCTGCCGCACCTGGGCGCCTCGACGCGCGAGGCCGAGGAGAACTGCGCGCTGATGGTGGTCGCGCAGCTGCGCGATTTCCTCGAGCACGGCAACGTGACGAATGCGGTGAACTTCCCGCAGGTGTCGATGGCGCGCGAATCGTCCTACCGCGTGGCGATCGCCAACGCCAACGTGCCGAACATGCTCGGGCAGATCTCCACCGCCATGGCTGCGGCCGGACTGAACATCCACAACATGGTCAACAAGTCGCGTGGCGACATGGCCTACACGCTGGTCGATGTCGACAGTGCCGTCGGCGCGGCGGTGCTCGACAGCCTGCGCGCCATCGACGGGGTGCTGTCGGTGCGCTACCTGCCGCTGGACGCGGCCTAGGCGCGCCTCGGGCGGCGATGGCGAGAAGGCGCGCCCGCAAGGTGCCACCGGCTGCGCCCGTCGCCGAGCAGCCGCCTGCGCCGCAGCCCGTAGGGCGCCGCCGGACATTCGCCCTGGCATGGGCGCTGGGCCTGGTTCTGGCGGTGGGCGCCGCGCTGTGGCTGGCGCTCGGACCTGCGACCGATTCCTCACGGCCCGGGTCGGCGTCCCCCGTCGCAGCGGGCAACGACGCCGCGCTGGCCGCCAACGCGGCATTGCCACCGGCAGACTATGTCGACAACGCGCGGTGCCTGGGTTGCCATCAGAGCGAAGCGCAGGCCTGGCGCGGTTCGAACCATGCGCTGGCGATGGCCTTGCCCACCGCGGCCAGCGTGCGCGGCGATTTCGATGACACCAGCTTCAGGCACCGTGGTGTCACCACGCGCTTCTCCAGGCAAGGCGACAAGTACATCGTGCGCACCGAAGGCGAAGACGGCCGCACGGCGGATTTCGAGGTCAAGTACACCTTCGGCGTGGAGCCTCTGCAGCAGTACCTGATCGAAACCCGCGATGGCCGGCTGCAGCCGCTGACCGTCGCCTGGGATACGCGCGCCAGGCGCTGGTTTCATCTGCTGCCGAGCGAGCAGACGCCACCCGGCGACGTGCTGCACTGGACCGGCCGCTACCAGACCGGCAACACGATGTGCATCTCGTGCCACACCACGAACTTCGAGAAGCGCTACGACGCCGGGGCCGACACCTTCGCCTCCACCTGGTCGGAGGTGAACGTGTCGTGCCAGTCCTGTCATGGGCCGGGTTCGCTGCACGACGCGTGGGCGAGCCGGCCCGCTGCGGCAGACACAGGCCGCATGGAAACCGGCCTACGGCAGCATCCCCAACCCGGGCGGCGGGCGGGTGCAGGCCGCGCACAACACGGTGCAGATGTGCGCCGCCTGCCATTCGCGCCGCGCCGAACTCACCGCCACGCCGGTGCCGGGCCAGCCGCAGCTCGATCACTACCTGCCGGCGCTGCTGCGAGAGGGGCTCTACCACGCCGATGGGCAGCAACTCGACGAGGTCTATGTCGACGCGTCGTTCCGGCAGAGCAAGATGTTTGCCGCCGGTGTCAGCTGCAGCAACTGCCACGACCCGCACAGCACCAAGACCAGGCTGCCGGGCAATGCGCTGTGCCTGCAGTGCCATGCGGCCACCCCCAACCCACAGTTTGCGCAGTTCGCGCAGGCAGCCGGCGACTACGACAGCCCCGCGCACCATCACCACCGCGAGGGCAGTGCCGGCGCGCAGTGTGTGGCCTGCCACATGCCGGCGAAGAACTACATGCAGATCCAGGCGCGGCCCGATCACAGCATGCGCGTGCCGCGCCCCGACCTGTCGGTGTCGATCGGTACGCCGAACGCCTGCAACAACTGCCACAGCGACAAATCGGCGCAATGGGCCGCCGATGCGGTGGCACGCTGGGCCGGTGCGAAGGAGCGCGCGCCGCACTTTGGCCAGGCCTTTGCCGCCGCGCGCCGCGGCGAGCCGGGCGCCACCGAGGCGCTGCTGGCCGTCATCGGCGATGCGGCGCAGCCGCCGGTGGTGCGGGCCACCGCACTCGAGCAGCTGCGCAGCCTCGGCGATGCGGGGCTGAGCGCCCGCATCGAAGCCACCCGCGATGTCGATGGCGAGGTGCGCGCCACGGCCGCAGCGGGACTGGACACCTTGCCCGCCTCGCAGCGCGTGCCCGCGCTGGCACCGTTGCTGAAGGATCCGCTGCGCGCGGTGCGCATCGCCGCGGCGCGCAGTCTGGCCGCGTTGCCGGCGGACCAGTTCGATGAGCGCGTGCGCAGCGACTTTGCCGCGGCGCTGGCCGAATACATCGCCGCCCAGAACGTGGCGCTGGACATGCCGGGCCCGAACCTGAACCTGGGGTCGCTGTACGAAAGCACCGGCCGGCCGGCCGAGGCCGAACGCCACTACCTGCAGGCGTTGAAGATCGATCCCGATTTCCTTCCCGCGCGCGCCAACCTGTCGCGCCTGTACAGCACGCAATCGCGCAACGGCGAGGCCGAAAAGGTGCTGGTCGAGGGCTTGAGCCGGCGGCCGGACCAGGGTGAGCTGCAATATTCACTGGGCCTGCTGCTGGCCGAGGATCAGCGGCTGCCCGAAGCGACGCAGGCGCTGACCAAGGCCGCAGGCCTGTTACCGGCCCACGCGCGCGTGCACTACAACCTCGGCCTGGCACTGCAGCAGACCGGCCAGCCGGCCGCGGCAGAAGCGGCGCTGCTGAAAGCCCAGCGCATCGATCCCGCCGACCCGGCGACGCCCTATGCCCTGGCGGTGCTGTACGCCCAGAGCGGGCAGCGCGACAAGGCGCTGGTCGCCGCCGAGCGGCTGCAATCGCTGAGGCCGGGCGATGCGCAGGCGGCCGAGTTCCTGCAGCGGCTGCGCAGCGCGCCACGCTGAGGCTGCGCGGCGCGAAAGAGGCAGCGACAGAAGAGACAGCGGCCGCACAAAAAAGGGGCCGTGCTTCGCAGGGCCCCTGGATCGGTGCAAACGCGGGGCGTCGGCCCCGGCGAGAAGAGATCAGTTCAGGTCCTTGTCTTTCCAGTACTTCGAGCCGGCGATCGCCACGCCCGCCTGCAGGCCGTTCTTGGTCAGGGTGTACGAATCGACGGTGTCCATCGTGTTGCCACCGACGCCACCACCAGCCGTCTTGCCGGCGGCGCCGGCCGCGGCCGTGGCGCCACCACCGGCGGTCCAGCCGGAATTGACGAAGTCGTTCATCGCCGCATCGGTCTTGAAGACGAACAGCACGTCGTTCTCCGACGCACCGATCTGCGCGCCGACGCTGCCCGAGGCCATCTCCATGTAGGTGTTCTGCTTGGTCTTGTTGTTGTGCACCAGGCCCTTGCCGCCAGCGCCACCGAAGATGAAGCTGATGCCGTAGGTGGTGAACACGGCGTAGCCCGGCGCCTTGGATACGGCCGTCTTCAGCTCGGGCTTGGCGGCGTAGAACTTGTCCAGCGCGCCGCTGGTGGCCTTGGTGATTTCGGCCTGCTTGGCCGCCTTGTCCTGCGCGAAGGCGCTCGGCGTGGCCAACGAAAGCATCAGCGCGCAAACGCCGACCAGTTTGGAAATGCTCATCGATCTACTCCTCGGGATGTGCGGGTGTGCACGTTGAATGATTCGGCCACGACACCGAGCCCGGCGTCCTTGCGGCAGATGCCGACGAAACGAATTCGCTCCGGCACCACCTGTATTGTGGCCGAACGCACAACGCACGGCCCTCAAATGGCGTTGACGCCAATCCGCATTTTTTTCAGCATGCGGCAAGACGCGGCGGCTTGCGGGCATCAACTCAGATGCGTTGCTCCTGTTGAGCGGAAGCTCGGGTGACCGTGCCGCGTGCCGCCTCGAACCGGGCCGCGCCTGCAGAGGCGCCGAGGTCAGCGGATCGTGCGGCCGCGCGGGCTGCCCGAGCGGGCCCGGAACCCTCGATCCAGCTTGCGCCGCGTGCACAATCGCCTCAGTTTCCACAGCACCACCGGAGCATCCGCATGGCCGTTGCCAAATCCAAAACCACTGCAGGCAAAGCCGCCGCCCATCCGTTCGCCAAGTCACGCAAGGTCTTCAAGACTGCCGGCGGTCGCAGCGGCACGTTCTACTCGTTGCCTGAACTGGCGCGCATGCACCCGAACGTGTCGCGCCTGCCGTTGTCGATCCGCATCGTGCTGGAAAGCGTGCTGCGCAACTGCGACGGCAAGAAGGTTGCAGCCGAGCACGTCGCCGCGCTGGCCAACTGGCAACCGCAGGCCGAGCGCAGCGAAGAGATCCCCTTCGTCGTCGCGCGCGTGGTGCTGCAGGATTTCACCGGCGTGCCGTTGCTGGTCGACCTGGCCGCGATGCGCAACGTCGCCGCGCAGATGGGCAAGAACCCGAAGGCCATCGAGCCGCTGGTGCCGGTGGATCTGGTCGTCGATCACTCGATCATGATCGATTATTTCGGCGGCAAGAACGCGCTCGACCTGAACATGAAGCTCGAGTTCCAGCGCAACAACGAGCGCTACCAGTTCATGAAGTGGGGCATGGATGCCTTCGACACCTTCGGCGTGGTGCCGCCCGGATTCGGCATCGTGCACCAGGTCAATCTGGAGTATCTGGCGCGCGGCGTGCACAAGACCAAGGACGGCGTGTACTACCCCGATTCGCTGGTCGGCACCGACAGCCACACGACGATGATCAACGGCATCGGCGTGGTCGGCTGGGGTGTGGGCGGCATCGAGGCCGAGGCCGGCATGCTCGGCCAGCCGGTGTACTTCCTGACGCCCGACGTGGTCGGCTTCGAGATGACCGGCCGGCTGCGCGAGGGCGTCACCGCCACCGACCTGGTGCTGACCGTGACCGAGATGCTGCGCAAGGAAAAGGTCGTCGGCAAGTTCGTCGAGTTCTTCGGTGAAGGCACCGCCAGCCTGGCCGTGCCCGACCGCGCGACGATCGCCAACATGGCGCCGGAGTACGGCGCGACGATGGGCTTCTTTCCGGTCGACGAAAAGACCATCGACTACTTCGAAGGCACCGGCCGCAGCAGGGCCGAGATCGAGGCCTTCGAGGCCTACTTCAAGGCGCAGAAGATGTTCGGCGTGCCGCGCCGCGGCGACATCGACTACACGCAGGTGGTGACCCTCGACCTGGGGCAGGTCGAACCGAGCCTGTCGGGGCCGAAGCGGCCGCAGGACCGCATCGCACTGGGCAGCATGAAGAGCCAGTTCGGCACGCTGTTCAGCAAGCCGCCGGCGGAGAACGGCTTCAACCAGCCGGCCGACAAGCTGATGCAGCGCTATGCGGTGCCCGTTGCCGGCGGCACCGAGGTCGCGGCCGGCCCCGATGTGGCACCGGGCGCGCCGCGCCAGCTGCGCGAGATGGTCGACAACCGCCCGACACGCAGCGCCGCGCACACCACCGCCAAGAACGCGCCGTCGCCGCTGAGCATCGGCAACGGCGATGTGCTCATCGCCGCCATCACCAGCTGCACCAACACCTCCAACCCGAGCGTGCTGCTGGCCGCCGGGCTGCTGGCGAAGAAGGCGGTCGAAGCCGGGCTGAAGGTGAAGAAGCACGTCAAGACCTCGCTGGCGCCGGGCTCGCGCATCGTCACCGAGTACCTCGACAAGGCCGGGCTGCTGCCGTACCTCGAAAAGCTCGGCTTCGCGGTGGCCGGTTATGGCTGCACCACCTGCATCGGCAACGCCGGCGACCTGACGCCCGAGATCAACGAGACGATCCTGAAGAACGACCTGGTGTGCGCCGCGGTGCTGTCGGGCAACCGCAATTTCGAGGCGCGCATCCACCCCAACCTGAAGGCCAACTTCCTGGCCAGCCCGCCGCTCGTCGTGGCGTATGCCATCGCCGGCAATGTGCAGGTCGATCTGATGAGCGAGCCGCTGGGCACCGGCAAGGGCGGCAAGCCGATCTACCTGGGCGACATCTGGCCGAGCAGCGACGAGGTGCACAAGCTGATGAAGTTCGCGATGAACGGCAAGGCCTTTCGCGCCAACTACGCCAAGGTCAAGTCCGACCCCGGCAAGCTGTGGGAAAAGATCAAGGGCGTCAAGGGCAACGTCTACACGTGGCCGAAGAGCACCTACATCGCCGAGCCGCCGTTCTTCAAGGATTTCGGCATGCAGCCGGCGGCGCTGGAATCGGGCGTCAAGGGCGCCCGCATCATGGGCCTGTTCGGCGATTCGATCACCACCGATCACATCTCGCCGGCCGGCAGCTTCAAGGACACCTCACCGGCCGGCAAGTACCTGCTCGAACGCGGCGTGCAGCGGGCCGATTTCAACAGCTACGGCTCGCGCCGTGGCAACCACGAGGTCATGATGCGCGGCACCTTCGCCAACGTGCGCGTGAAGAACCTGATGATCCCGGCCGCGGCCGACGGCTCACGCGTCGAAGGGGGATGGACGCTGTTCCAGCACGACGCGGGCAGCGCCGACTTCGTCGCCGGTGGCGAGCGCATGGCCATCTACGACGCGGCGATGAAGTACGTGGCCCAAGGCACCCCGACGGTGGTCTTCGCCGGTGAGGAATACGGCACCGGCTCCAGCCGCGACTGGGCCGCCAAGGGCACGCAGCTGCTGGGCATCAAGGCGGTGGTGGCGAAGAGTTTCGAGCGCATCCACCGCAGCAACCTGATCGGCATGGGCGTGCTGCCGCTGCAGTTCAAGCCCGGCGAGTCGTGGCAGTCGCTGGCGCTGGACGGCAGCGAGACGATCGATGTCGTGCTCGCGGCCGAGGTGACGCCGCAAAGCGATGCCACGCTGATCATCCGCCGCGCCGACGGTCAGCAGCGCAAGGTGAAGGTGACGCTGCGCATCGACACGCCGATCGAAGTCGACTACTACGTGCACGGCGGCATCCTGCCCTACGTGCTGCGCCAGCTGCTGGCTGCCTGAGGCAGGGACCGACCCTTGCGCAACTACGCGACGATGGCCGTGCAGCCGATGGCCGAGGGCTTCGGTGCCCGGATCACGGGCCTGACGCTGTCGCAGCCGCTGCCTGCGGCCACGCTGGCCGAGCTGAAGATCGCCTGGGCGCGCCACTCGGTGATCTTCTTTCCCGATCAGCCGCTCAGCCACGCCCAGCTCGAGGCCTTCACCTTGCAGATGGGTGACTTCGGCCACGACCCCTACATCGTGCCGATGGCCGGCCACCCGAACATCCTCGAGCTGCGCCGCGAGGCCACCGAGACGGCCACCAACTTCGGCGCCGCCTGGCACTCGGACTGGAGTTTCCAGCAGCGCCCCCCGGCCGGCACCGTGTTGCACGCCAAGGTGGTGCCGCCGGTCGGCGGCGACACCCTGTTCGCCGACGCCTACCGTGCCTACGAGAGCCTGTCGCCGCCGCTGCAACAGTGGCTGTGCACGTTGCGCACGGTGCATTCGGCCCGACGGTCTTACGGTTCCAAGGGCGTGTATGCCGACACCTCGGCCAAGCGTGCGATGCAGTTCAAAACCGGGGCCGAAGCCGAATCCACCTGGACGCATCCGCTGGTGCGCACACACGCCGTGACCGGGCGCAAGGCGCTGTACGTGAACCCGGTCTACACGCTGGCGATCGAAGGGCTGAACGCCAAGGAATCGGCGCTGATCCTGGGCCATCTGTTCGAGCACATCGTGCAGCCGCAGTTCGTCTATCGACACCGCTGGCAACCCGACATGCTGACGATGTGGGACAACCGCTGCACCTTGCACAATGCCGAGGGCGGCTACGACGGCCACCTGCGGCTGCTGCACCGCTGCACCATTGCCGGCGATGAGCCGGTGTGTTGAGCTTCAACCGAGGAGACTTCGCGATGATCAAGGTCAGTGTGATGTACCCCGCCAAGGAAGGCGCGCGTTTCGACCACGCCTACTACCGCGACAAGCACATGCCGCTGCTGAAGGCACGCATGGGCGATGCCTGCCGGTACTACACCATCGACAAGGGCCTGGCCGGCGGCACGCCGGGTTCGACCGCACCCTACGTCGGCATGTGCCACATCTTCTGCGATTCGGTCGAGTCGTTCCAGAAGGCCTTCGGCCCGCACATGAAGGAAATCATGGCCGACATCGCCAACTACACCGATCTGGCGCCGCAGATGCAGATCAGCGAGGTGGTGGTCGGGCACCCCGAGCGCTAGTTCGCTGCCGGCTGCGCTGGCCGCTCGTCGCTTTGCGACCTACCCGGCCAGCAAGCTTCATGGTCGGTTGCGGGGGCCCTTGCTCGCCGCCAGCGACTGACATTCGGGCACCGGCGTCAACGCGCCGCGACCCCCGAACCACGACACCAGGTTGTCGACCACCAGCTGGCCCATCGCGTTGCGCGTGTGCACCGATGCCGAGCCGATGTGCGGCAGCAGCACGGCATGGTCGATCGCGATCAGTTCGGCCGGCACGCGCGGCTCGTCTTCGAAGACATCGAGCCCGGCACTGAGAATGCGCTTGTCCTGCAGCGCCTTGATCAGCGCCTTTTCATCGACCACGCTGCCGCGCCCGACGTTGATCAGGATGCCGTCGGGCCCGAGCGCATCGAGCACCTCGGCATTCACGATGTGCTTGGTCTCTTCACCGCCGGAGGCCACCACCATCAGCACGTCGCAGTCGCGGGCCATGCCCAGCAACGTGGGGTGATAGCGGTAGGCCACATCGGGCTGCGCTTTGCGGCCGTGGTATTCGATGTGCAGCCCGCACGCCGCCAGGCGCGTCGCGATCGCCTTGCCGATGCGCCCCAGTCCGAGGATGCCGACCTTGCGCCCGCGCAGCGTGCCGCTGAGCGGATAGGCGCCCTTGAGCCACTTGCCCTCGCGCAGGTAGCGATCGACCTGCGGCAGCTGGCGCACGGTGGCGATCAGCAGCCCCAGCGCCAGATCGGCGACCTCGTCGGTGAGCACGTCCGGGGTGTGCGTGACGACGACGCCGCGCTGCGCCAGCGCCGCGGCATCGATGTGGTCATAGCCGACGCCGAAGCTGGAGACCAGCTGCAGCCGCGGCAGCGGCGCGATGAACGCGCCATCGATGCGCGTGTGGCCCCCGAACACCGCCACGCCCTGCACATCGTCGGCAGCTTGGGCGAGCACCTCGAAACCGTCGCCGAGCAGGCCCTGCACCCGTTCGACCGGCGCGCCCACGGCGAGTACCTTTGTCTTGCTCATATGTGGAATCCTGTGGCTCAGTGGTTGTCACGCGGCACGCCGAAGGTGGCGTGGATCTTCTGGTACTTCACGGCCGGCTTCAGCACCATGCCGTGTGCCAGTTCGTCGACGATGCCGCGCTGGATTTCCTGCCACGGCGTCTGGCTGGGCGGGCACGGGTAACCGCCGGCGGCGGCCAGCGCATCGCGTCGCTTTTGCAGTTCTTCGTCGCTGATGAGAATGTCGGCGCGGCGCTTCTTCAGGTCGATGCGCACCTTGTCGCCGCTTTGCAGCAGGGCCAGGCCACCGCCGGTGGCCGCTTCCGGCGATGCGTTCAGGATCGACGGCGAGCCGCTGGTGCCCGACTGGCGGCCGTCGCCGATGCACGGCAGCGCGGTGACGCCGCGCTTGAGCAGGTACGACGGCGCGCGCATGTTCACCACCTCGGCCGCGCCGGGGTAGCCGACCGGGCCGACGCCGCGAATGAAGAGCACGCTGCGCGCGCTGATCTTGGTCTTCGGGTCGTCGATGCGCGCGTGATAGTCCTCGGGGCCGTCGAAGACCACGGCCGGGCCTTCGAAGGCCATCGGGTCCTTCGGATTTTCCAGGTAGCGCTGGCGGAATTCGGGCGTGATGACGCTGGTCTTCATGATCGCCGAATCGAACAGGTTGCCCTTCAGGTTCAGGAAGCCGGCCTTCTTCTTCATCGGCTTGTCGAACGGCAGGATGACCTTGCGGTCGCTGCTGAAGCGGCCCTCGCAGTTCTGCGCCAGCGTCTTGCCGTTGACGGTGATGGCGTCCTTGATCTTGCCCTTCTTCACCAGCTCGGCCACCACCGCCGGCACGCCGCCGGCGTGGTAGTAGTCCTCGCCGAGGTATTCGCCGGCCGGCTGCAGGTTGACCAGCAGCGGCAGGTTGTAGCCGATCTTCTCCCAGTCGTCGTTGTCCAGCGGCACGCCGATGTGGCGCGCGATGGCATTGATGTGCACCGGCGCGTTGGTCGAGCCGCCGATCGCCGAGTTGACGACGATGCAGTTCTCGAACGCCGCGCGCGTGAGGATGTCGCGGGGCTTCAGGTCCTCGCGCACCATCTCGACGATGCGCATGCCGGTCAGGTAGGCCACCTCCTGGCGGTCGCGGTAGGGCGCCGGAATCGCCGCGCTGCCCGGCAGCATCAGGCCCAGCGCCTCGGCCAGCGAGTTCATCGTCGAGGCCGTGCCCATGGTGTTGCAGTGGCCGGTGGAGGGTGCCGACGAGGCCACCAGCTTCAGGAACTGCGGGTAGTCGATCTCGCCGGCGGCCATCAGCTCGCGCGCCTTCCACACGATGGTGCCCGAGCCGGTGCGCTCGCCCTTGAACCAGCCGTTGAGCATCGGCCCGACATTCAGCGCGATGGCCGGAATGTCGACCGTGCACGCGGCCATGATCTGCGCCGGCGTGGTCTTGTCGCAGCCGGTGGTGAGGATCACGCCGTCGATCGGGTAGCCGTACAGCATCTCGACCAGCGACAGGTACTGCAGGTTGCGATCGAGCGCCGGCGGTGGGCCGCTTGCAGGTCTCCTGGATCGGATGGATCGGCACCTCGAAGGCGACGCCGCCGGCATCGCGGATGCCGTCGCGCATGCGCTCGGCCAGCACCTTGTGGTGGCGGTTGCACGGCGAGATGTCGGAGCCGCTCTGTGCGATGGCGATCATCGGCCGCCCCGACTGCAGCTCGTGCATCGACAGCCCGAAGTTCATCGTGCGCTCGAGGTACAGCGCGGTCATGTCGGCATTGGCCGGGTTGTCGAACCAGGCGCGCGAGCGCAACTGGATCGGCTTGGGTCCTCGCCGGGCGCTGGCGGCAGGCTTGCGGGCGGTTTGTCTCATCGTCTTGATTGTTCGCTCGTGGCAGGGAGAAGCGGTTTTACACCACGCTGCACAGGCCGCCTGATCATGCGCACGGCGCCGGTGGCATCATCGATGCGGAGCCTGCCCCCGGGAATCCGACGATGACAAACGCACCCCCGACCCAGAACAAACTCGGCGCCAGCGGCCTGAGCGTGTCGCGGCTGTGGCTGGGCACGATGATGTTCGGCGACCGCACCGATGCCGCCGAAGCGGCGCGCATCGTGTCCGCGGCACGCGAGGCGGGCATCAACGCCATCGACACCGCGAACATGTACGCCAAGGGGGAGTCCGAGCGCATCACCGGCAAGCTGATCGCCGCCGAGCGCGACCACTGGGTGCTGGCCACCAAGTTGGCCAACGCCATCGGCGACGGGCCCAACCAGCGCGGCCTGTCGCGGCGGCACATGATCACCGCCGTCGACGGCAGCCTGCAGCGGCTGGGCACCGACTGGATCGATGTGCTGTACCTGCACCGCGACGACGACAGCACACCGCAGCACGAGACCGTCGCGACGATGTCGGCGCTGATCCAGGCCGGCAAGGTGCGCTACTGGGGCGTGTCGAACTTCCGTGCCTGGCGCCTCGCGCGGCTGGTGCAGGTGTGCCAGGAGATGGGCGCGCCGCAGCCGATCGCCTGCCAGCCGCCGTACAACGCCATGTCCCGCGGCATCGAAGCCGAGGTGCTGCCGTGCTGCCACGCGCTCGGCGTCGGCGTGGTGGCCTACAGCCCGCTGGCGCGCGGGGTGCTCAGCGGCAAGTACCTGCCCGGCCAGGCCGCGCCGGCCGATTCGCGTGCGGCGCGCAACGACCGGCGCATCATGCAGACCGAATTCCGCGCGGAATCGTTGGCCCTGGCCCAGCGCGCGCTGCAGTACGCCGATGGGCGTGGCGTGTCGCTGACGCAGCTGGCGCTGGGCTGGGTGTGGAACAACCGACTCGTGAATGGGCTCATCGGCGGGCCGCGCACGCTGGCACAGTGGCAGGACTACCTGGCCGCATTGGCACAACCGTTCACGGCCGAGGACGAGGCCTTCTTCGACGGCCTGGTGCCGCCTGGACACGCTTCGACACCGGGCTACACCGACCCGCAGTACCCGGTCACCGGGCGCGTGCCGCACACCACACCGAGCTGAATGGCCGTGCGGCCGCACGATGCCGCCGCTGCCGCGATACTGACCGTCAGCGCGTCGCGCGGCACAGGAGGCAGGCGATGAAAAGCGAACAGTTCGATGCCATCGTCGTCGGCGCCGGCCAGGCCGGTCCGCCGATCGCCGCGCGCTGCAGCAAGGAGGGCTTGCGCACGGCCGTCATCGAGCGCGGCGCGTTCGGTGGCACCTGCGTCAACAACGGCTGCATCCCGACCAAGACAATGGTCGAAAGCGCACGGGCCATTCACCAGGCGCGCCGCGGCGACGAATACGGCTTTTCGATGCGCGACATGCGCGTCGACATGGCACGCATCAAGGCGCGCAAGGACGAGCAGGTGCAGCACTCGCGCGAGGGTGTCGAATCGTGGATGCGCGATCTCGAACAGGTGCAGGTCATCGTCGGCGAGGCGCGTTTTGTCGCCCCGGCGACGCTCGAGGTGGCGGGGCGCCGGCTCACGGCGCCGCGCATCTTCCTCAACGTCGGTGCACGGGCGGTGCAGCCCGATCTGGACGGCCTGTCGTCGGTGCCCACGCTGGACAACACCACGGTGATGGAACTGCAGCAGGTGCCCGACCACCTGGCCATCATCGGCGGCAGCTACATCGGCCTGGAATTCGCGCAGATGATGCGCCGCTTCGGGGCCGAGGTGACGGTGGTCGAACAGGGCGACAGGCTGCTGAAACACGAAGACGATGATGTCGCCGAAGCGGTGCAGCGCATCCTCGAAGGCGAAGGGGTGCGCTTCGAGCTGGGTGCGCAGTGCATCGCACTGGCAGCTGACGACGCCGGCATTGCGCTCAGCGTGCGCTGCGCAGGCGAGGCCTCGAAGATCGTTGCCAGCCATGTGCTGCTGGCCACGGGCCGGCGTCCGAACACCGACACCTTGGCGCTCGATCGCGCCGGCATCGACACCGACGAGCACGGCTACATCGTCGTCGACGAACAGTGCCGCAGCAGCGCCGAAGGCGTCTGGGCCGTGGGCGACTGCAACGGCCGCGGCGCCTTCACGCACACCTCGTACAACGACCACCAGATCGTCGTCGCCAACCTGTTCGACGGCGAAGCGCGCCGCATCGACGATCGCATCGCCTGCCACGCGCTGTTCATCGACCCGCCGCTCGGACGCGCGGGCATGAACGAGAGCGAGGCGCGTGACAGCGGCCGCCGGCTGCTGCGCGCGACGATGCCGATGCAACGCGTCGGCCGCGCCCGCGAAGCCGCGCAGACCGAAGGCTTCATGAAGGTGCTGGTGGATGCGCACGACGGGCAGATCCTCGGTGCCGCACTGCTCGGCCATCGCGGCGACGAGGTGGTGCATGCGTTGATCGACGTGATGGCCGCCCGACAGCCGCATACCGTCATCAAGCGCGCGATGCACATCCACCCGACGGTGGCCGAACTGCTGCCGACGCTGCTGGAAGACCTGAAGCCGTGGCCCTGAGCGGTGCCGTCGGCAAGTTTCAGAACAGGCCACGGCCTGGTCTGCTCGAATGTCTCGTCAGCGGCGTCGCGGTCGGCCAGCGGTGACGCGCTTGAGTGAGCGCAGCGTGCTGCGAAAGGCAGCGCGCGCCGGCCGGTGACGCACTGATTGCCATTCGCCGGCCCAACCCGCGCTGCTGGCGTCGGACGGCCGGTGCTGGTCGAAGAATGCGTCGGCGTGCTTCGGCGTCGCACACAGCCCGGCCATCGTCGGACTACTTCTTGGCTGCCGCCGGCTTGTGCTTCTTCAGGTAATCGACGAGATAGTCGAACTCTTCGGCGCAGCCCTGCTCGATCTGGCCGAGCGCAAACTTCTCCACCGCACCGCCGATCAGCATCACGCTGGACTTGCACTTGTGCGTGATGCGGTAGACGCTTCCCTTGCCGGCCGGCAACAGCTCGAACTGCGCGCTCATCTTCACCGGCTGCCCCTGAGCCGTCATCGCCAGCGTGCCCTTGCGCGCGCCGTCTTCGGCCGGGCCCCACTGCTCGTCGAACATCAGATCCGATTCCGGCGACATGACCTTGGCCAGCAGACCCGGCAGTTCGCGGCGCACGCGGCGCTGCATCGTCAGCGCCACACCTCCGCCGACCTTCTTCGCCTTCACAGAGGCGCTCAACTCACCGAGCGCTGCACTGCGCGCTTCAAGCCATTTCGGATCGGTAAGCAAGGCGAACACCTGTTCCGGCGGCGCGCTGTACTTTTGTTCCACGGTCTGTCTCCCGGTGTCGTTGGGGCGTGCAGCATAAGGCCAGGCCCCGCCCGCTTGACAACGGACGCAACGCCGCAACGCTCTCGTATCGCTTCGGTGCGCTCATCAATTTGCCCCCGCGAATGCGGGGTGACGCAGGTCGCTTCGTCTTTCAAACTGCGCCAGTCTGCGCAACCTTGCGCCGAAACGTGTCTGCTTTCACCGGAGTTTTCGATATGCGACTAATTGCCCGAAGTGCCCTTGCTCCCTTTGCACTGGCGTTGTCCGCCACGGCCGGCGCGGCGCCGCTCGACCTGTCGACCTGGCAAGCCCTGACGTTGAACTTCCCTGCTGGGCAAGCCAGCGGCAACTGGGTGCTGGAAGCCGGCAACACGTCGGTCCAGCAGACCGTCAACGCCGACCCGTCTTTTTTCCTGAACAACGTCAACCAGGGGCGCTACACCATCGAAGGCAGCTGGCAGGTGTTGCAGCGTGGCGGTGACGACGACTACATGGGTTTTGCCTTTGGCTACCAGAACTCCAGCAATTTCTATCTCTTCGACTGGAAGCAAGGCACGCAGGGGTATGCAGGGCGCGTTGCGGCCGAAGGCATGACGATCAAGAAGTTCACCGGCGCCACCGGGAATGGACTGACCGATCTGTCACTGTCCGAATTCTGGGAGAACCAGGTCAGCTTCGGCGACATGGCGGTGTTGGCCACCAACCACGGAAACGACAAGGGCTGGGCGGACATGACGCTCTACACCTTCTCACTCGATTTCAACGTCGCCGCCGGGGAGTTCCGCGTGCTGGTCAAAGACGGCGCGACCACGCTGTGGGATCAGACCGTTGTCGACAGCACGTTCACCAACGGCCAGTTCGCGTTCTACAACAACTCCCAGCAGCAGGTGCGCTATGCCGGCTTCGTGCAGGACGTGCTGCCGCCGGTGCCAGAGCCGGCCAGTGTGGCCCTGTGGCTGGCCGGGCTGGGGTTGCTGGGCGTGATCGCCAAACGTCGCGCACGGGCGATTTGACGGCGCAGCGGCATCGCCCTCCACACGAGGGGTGGTGCGCTCAGTCGGCGCGGCGTTTTGCGAGCCGCTGCCCTGGCGCGTGAGCGAAGCTCCATTGTTGGCGGCCGCTAGACTGGCGCATTCCCGCTCTTGACCGGATCTCGCCATGCGCCTGCTCGAAGGCATTCGTGTTCTCGACTTCGGCCGCTTCATCGCCGGCCCGTACTGCGCGGCGCTGCTGGGCGATCTTGGCGCCGACGTCATCCGCATCGAGCGCGTCGAGGGTGGCGAGGATCGGTTCGTGCTGCCGCTGACGCCCACCGGCGAAGGCGGCCTGTACCTGCAGATGAACCGCAACAAGCGCTGCCTGACGCTCGACCTGGCCAGCGACGCGGGCCGCCAGGTCGTGCGCCAGCTGGCCGAGACCGCCGACGTGGTGGTGGCCAACCTGCCGCCGGGCACGCTTGCGTCACCTGGGGCTGGACTACGCAACGCTGTCGGCGCTGAATCCGCGCATCGTGCTCACCACCGCCACCGCCTACGGCCCGGGCGGGCCGCTCAGCCATCAGCCCGGTTTCGATTCGGTGGGCCAGGCGATGAGCAGCATGATGTTCATGTCCGGGCTGCCCGACGCGCCGATGCGCAGCCACGCGCCGTACGTCGACATCTCCACCGCGCAGGCGCTGGCGATGGGCACGCTGGCGGCGCTGTGGGCGCGCGAGCGCAGCGGCCGCGGACAGCAGGTCGAGGCGTCGCTGCTGCGCACGGCGCTGGTGCACGGCAACCCGGTGCTGATCGAGCAGGCGCTGAGCGTGCCGAACCGCGTGCCGCAGGGCAACCGCGGCTATGGCGCGGCGCCGTCGGACCTGGTGCGCACGCGCAGCGGCTGGATCGTCGTCGCGACCATCGGCCAGCCGATGTTCGACCGCTGGTGCGATCTGGTCGGCCACGCCGAGATGAAGAGCGACCCGCGCTTCGGCAACGACGAGCAGCGCGGCAAGCACAGTGCGGAAATCAGCGCGGTGATGACCGAATGGTGCGCCGCGCGCGACAGCGACACCGTGCTGGCGGCGTTGTCGAAGGCCAAGATCCCGGCTGCGCCGGTGCTGAGCCCGCAGCAGGCGCTGGATGACACCCATGTGCGCGAGGCCGGCCTGCTGCCGCAGCGGCCCTTTGCCGACACCGACCTGCACTATCCGCTGGCGCCGCACCCGGTGGAGATGTCGGCCGATCCGGCCGCCTTCGCACGGCCCGCGCCCCGGCTCGGGCAGCACACGCGCGAGATTCTCGAATCGCTGGGCTACGACGCGGCGGCGATCGCCGACCTGCGCGCCGACGGCGTCATCTGAGGCGTTTGCGAACCGTCGTGCCGCCAGGAGCGTCAGGCTGCCGCGCTGCGACTCAGATGGGCCGAACTGCTGGCCGTGGCGAGCAGCTGACCGGCCATGTCGAAGAGCTCGGCCTTGAGGAAGCCGATCGTGCGGCCGCTACGCACCACGCTGCCCACGGCCACGAAGTCACCGGCCCGCGCCGGCCGCAGGAAGCTGACCGTGATGTCGATGGTCGACACGCGCGTGCCGGCGCCATCGAGCGCCAGCACCACATGCGCCATCGATGCATCGAGCATGGCCGTGACCACGCCGCCCTGCACGACATCGCCGCTGTGGCACAGCGCGGTGCCGATGCAAAACTGCATGCGCAACGCGCGCGCCTGCACATCGAGGCCGACCACGCGCCCACCGAGCGTGCGGATGATGGCGGCGGGGTGTTCGTTCAGTTGCTCGATGATCTGGTCGGCGGTCATGGCGGTGGGGGGAGGCGGTCGTCTGTTGTCCACCGATGCTACGACGCGCCCGGCAGGCACCGCCCGCAGCGGCCTGCCCCCGCGAACACGGGGTGCCAGAACGGGCGACTGCCGATGGCCGCACCGGAAGCTGCGTGATAGCTTCGCCCGCAACCGTCCACCGAGGAACTTCATGACCGTCCGCTTCAACCCCGTCGTCGCCGCCGCTGCCGTTTCGCTGGCGCTGATGACTTCGCTGCCGGCGCAGGCGGCTGCGCCGTTCGGCGGCCTCGTCGTCTTCGGCGACAGCCTGTCGGACAGCGGCAACAACTACCTGGCGCTGAGCCCGGGGGTGACACCGGCAGCGGCGATCACCAGCAACAGCTTCATTCCGGCTTACGCCTATGCGCCGGGCCTGGGCTATCCGCTCGGGGTCTACAGCAACGGCCCGGTGTGGGCGACCTATGCCGCCGGCGCGCTGGGCCTCGATCCGGCCCACGCCGGCCCCAGCCTGGCCGGGGGCACCAACTGGGCCTTCGGCGGCGCGCAGACCGGCGGAGCGGCGGCGTTCCCGCCCAGCCTGCTCGCACAGACGAACGGCTTCCTGTCGTCCACCGGCAACACGGCGCCCAGCAACTACCTGTACGTGGTGGCCGGTGGCGGCAACGACGCGCGTGATGCCTTGGCCGCCATCCAGGCCGGTGCCGACGTGGTCGACACCATCACCGCGGTGTCCACCAGCTTCGCCGGCAACGTCGGCACCATCGTCGATCAGTTGCAGGCCGCAGGCGCCGCCCACATCGTCGTGTGGAACACGCCCAACCTCGGCACGGCACCGGCGACGCTGGCGCTGGGCGGCGCCGCCGCCGGGTTGGCCACCACCGTCGCGCAATCGATGAACGTGGCGCTGGCCACGCGACTGAGCGGCGAGGTCGGCGTGAGCACCTTCGACCTGTTCGGCCTGGTCGGCGATGTCATCGCCGCCTACAACGCCGATCCGAGCAACAACCCCTACGGCCTGAGCAACGTCACCGATGCCTGCATCGGCGGCACCTGCGATGCCGCGTCGTACCTGTTCTGGGATGGCATCCACCCAACCAACAAGGGCCACCAGCTGATCGCGTCGGCCTTCGTCGCGCAGGTGGTGCCGGAACCCGGCACCTGGGTGATGTTCGCCTTCGGCCTCGGCGGCCTTGGCGCTGTGCGTGCGTCGGCGCCTGAGCGCTTAAGCGCCTGAGCGGTCTGATCGCCGCGTGCTGCCATCAGCCGCCAGGCGCCTGCGGCTGACCCGCGAGGCGCCGGCAGCGCTATCCGGTGCACACTGCGCCCGGTGACCACGCCTCCCGCCAACGACCCCGGCGCCGGCATCGACGCGCAGCAGGCGGCCGCCTTCACGCTGGCCGATGCCGACGATGGCTTCATCGACGACCCGTACCCGATGTACGCGGCGCTGCGCCGGCACCACCCGGTGCATGCGCTGGGCCCGCGCAGCTGGCTGCTGACGCGCCATGCCGACGTGCTGGCGATGTACCGCGACGCGCGCACCAGCTCCGACAAGCGGCGCGAGTTCGGTCCGAAGTTCGGCGCCTCGCCGCTGCTCGAGCACCACACCACCAGCCTGGTGTTCAACGACCCGCCGCTGCACACGCGCGTGCGCCGGCTGCTGATGGGTGCACTCGACCAGCGCGCGATCGCGCGCATGCAGCCGGGCGTCGAAGTGCTGGTCGACCGGCTGCTCGATCGCATGGAGGACGCAGCCGCGCCCGATCTGATCGAAGACTTCGCCGCCGGCATCCCGGTGGATGTGATCGGCAACCTGCTCGAGGTGCCGGCGTGCGATCGCGCTCCGCTGCGCGGCTGGTCGCTGGCGATCCTGTCGGCGCTCGAACCGGTGCCCGGCGCCGAGCGGCTGCAACGCGGCAACCGCGCCGTCAGCGAGTTCGTCGCCTACCTGAAGCAACTCGTCGCGCACCGCCGTCGCCACCCCGGCGATGCGCAGTCCGACGTGCTGACCCGGCTGATCCAGGGCGAGGTCGCCGGCGAACGGCTGAGCGAAGACGAGCTGCTTCACAACTGCATCTTCCTGCTCAACGCCGGCCACGAGACCACCACCAACCTGATCGGCAACGGCAGCCATGCGCTGCTGACCCAACGCGAGCAATGGCAGCGACTGGTGCATGCCAGCGAGCTGCTGCCCAGCGCGGTCGAAGAACTGCTGCGCTTCGAAAGCCCGCTGCAGCTGAACAACCGGCTGACCACCGCCGACATGCGCATCGCCGACGTCGACATCCCGGCCGGCAGCTTCGTCACGCTGGCCATCGGCAGCGCCAACCACGACCCCGAGGTGTTCGATCGGCCGCAGCGCGTCGACGTGACGCGCAAGCCCAATCCGCACCTGGCGTTCGGCCAGGGCATGCACGCCTGCGCGGGCATGAACGTGGCGCGCCTCGAAGCCCGCGTGGCCTTCGGCCGGCTGCTGGCCCGCTTTCCGAACCTGCATCTCGACGGCACGCCGCAGCGCGACCGCCGCATCCGTTTTCGCGGCTGGCGCAGCCTGCCGGTGCGGCTGCGCTGAGCTCGCGGCGCAGCGTGGCCGAGGCGTTCAAGAACCTGATCGACGCGGGCACCGTGCGCGCCGCGGCACGGCACCTGCAGCGCGTGTGGCCGGCCTTCGATGCGCGCGGCTTCGAACGGCAGGCCCTCGACGGCCTCGACACGCTCGAGTTCAAGGCCCGCGCCGAGCACCTGGCCGGCGCGCTCGAAGCCACGCTGCCGCGCGACTTCGGCCACGCCGCCGACATCATCGAAGCCAGCCTCGGACCGCCGGGTGTCGGCGACGACCTGGCCACGTTGCGCACCGGCGAGGCCGGCCTGGCCGGCTGGGTGATGTGGCCGCTGGGCGAATTTGTCGTGCGCCGTGGCATGGCATCGCCGCAACGCGCGTTGGGCGTGCTGCACGCGCTGACGCAGCGGCACACCGCCGAATGGGCGCTGCGGCCGTTCATCGTGCAGCATCCTCGAACTCACGTTCGACACCTTGCAGGGCTGGACGCAGGACCCCAGCGCGCACGTGCGCCGCCTGGTCAGCGAGGGCAGCCGGCCGCGGCTGCCGTGGGGGCTGCAGCTGAGGTCGCTGATCGAAGACCCGTCGCCGACCTTGCCGCTGCTGCGTGCCTTGCAGGACGACAGCAGCGCGTACGTGCGGCGCAGCGTGGCCAACCACCTGAACGACATCGCCAAGGACCACCCCGCGCTGCTGCGCGCGTGGCTGAACGATCACCTGCCCGCTGCCTCGCCCGAACGCCGCGCGCTGTTGCAGCACGCCTGCCGCGTGCTGGTCAAGCAGGGCGACGCCGCGGTGCTGCAGGCCTGGGGGCTGGGCCGGCCGCTGCGCGGCAGCGCGACATTGAGCCTGACGCCGACGCGGCTGCGTGTGGGGCAGGAGCTGCGGCTGGACGTGTCGTTGCAGTCGACCTCGGCACGTGCGCAGACCCTGCTGATCGACTACGTGGTGCACCACGTGAAGGCCAACGGCAGCCGCTCACCGAAGGTCTTCAAGGGCTGGAAGCTGTCGCTGGCGGCGCATCAACGGCTCGAGCTGAGCAAGCGCCATTCGCTGCGCGAGATCACCACGCGCCGCTACCACGCCGGCGCCCACAGCGTGGTGCTGCAGATCAACGGCGTCGAGCAGGCCCGCGCCGATTTCGATCTCAGCGCCTGATCGAGTTCTGCCAAGCGTCGGCGTCGAAGCCGACCGTGAGGCGATCGGCCCAGCGCACCACCGGCCGCTTGACCAGGCTGCTGTGCGCCAGCATCAGCGCCTTCGCGCTGGCCGCATCGACGACGCCGTGCTGCGCGCTCGCGTCGAGCTTGCGCCAGGTCGTGCCGCGGCGGTTGAGAAGTTGCTGCCACGGCACTTCAGCCAGCCAGCTGTCGATCAGCGCGGCATCGAGGCCGGCCTTCTTGAAGTCGTGGAAGTGATGCTCGATGCCCTGCGCCGTCAGCCAGGCGCGGGCGCGTTTGACCGTGTCGCAGTTGGCGATGCCGAACAGCGTGGGCTTCATCGCCAGCCGCCGACAGTACCCGGATCGCACTGCGGGTCGATGCCGTAGCTGCCGCCGTCGCGCAGCTTGCCGTTGTCCTGCACCGAGACCTGGAACCAGAAGCACTCGTTGGTCGGATAGCGCCACGACCACACCTGCCCGCCCTGCCAGCCGCCCGAGCGCACATCGCCGGGCCGCCCGAGCGTGCTGCGCAGCGACTGCGCATCCATATCCCGGTAACTCGCCTGCACGGCGGCGAAGCTGCGCTCGTTGAGCACCTGCTCGGCCGATGTCACCCTGCCGGCCGCATCCAGATCGACCATCCACGTGACGCGCCCTTGCGGGCCGGTGGCGTATTCGAGCCGCGTGCCGCCACCTGGGCGGCTGTAACGGTCGGTCGGCTGGCCCATCAAGCGTGGCCACCTGCGCGGCATCCTGCCCTGGGCGAATGTCCTGCGGCCGGTAGGTGCCGCAGGCGCCCAGAAGGAACAGCGGCAACAACACGAACAGAAGTCTTGCACATCATCGAACCACCCGCCCATCGAACCTGTGCAGCACGCATTATTCGAAAGGCGAACAACCCTGCACGCATCGCGGCACGCCCGCCTGCCACACATGGCCGCACCCAGGGCCGCGCGATGGCACCCGCTTAAACTGCGCCACCGCGCAACCGCGCCAGCGGCCGTCATCGGCGACGGCCGCGCCCACAGCCGGCTGCCGCCGCAAACCCCGCAATGACCGAAGGAATCGAACTGCGCGACCTGGCCTGCGTGCGCGGCCGGCGCACCCTGTTCCAGGGCCTGCAGTGGCGGCTCGCGCCGGGCCAGTTGTTGCGCGTGGCCGGTGCCAACGGCGCCGGCAAGACCAGCCTGCTGCGCATGCTGTGCGGCCTGCTCGAACCCAGCCAGGGCAGCGTGTGGTGGCGCGGCGAGCCGCTGGCGGCACAACGCGAGGCCCTGCACCGCGAGCTGCTGTACATCGGCCATGCGGCCGCCTTGAAGGACGATCTGTCGGCGCTGGAAAACCTGCGCGCGAGCGAATGCATCGGCGGGCGTTGGTGCAGCCCCGCGGCCGCCCGGCAGGCGCTGGCCGAGGCCGGGCTGCGCGGGCGCGAACACCTGCCGGTGCGCCATCTGTCGCAGGGCCAGCGGCGCCGCGCCGCGCTGGCGCGCCTGCCGCTGTCGGCGGCCGCGCTGTGGGTGCTCGACGAACCCTTCAACGCCCTCGACACGGCTGCGAGCACCTGGCTGTGCGGCCTGCTCGCCGCCCAGGTGGCGCGCGGCGGGCTGGTGGTGCTGACCAGCCACCAGGATCTGGCACTGAGCGCCGACGTGCCGCAACAGGTGTTGACGCTGTGACGCTCGGCTACCGGCACGCTGGCCACCTTGCGCGGCATCGTGCAGCGCGACCTGCGCATCGCGCTGCGTCGCCGGGCCGACACCGGCGCGGCGCTGGTGTTCTTCGTCATCGTCGCCAGCCTGTTCCCGCTCAGCGTCGGCCCGCAGTTCGAGCTGCTGCGGCGCATGGGCCCGGGCATCGTGTGGGTGGCTGCGCTGCTGGCGTCGATGCTGTCGCTGGGGCGGCTGTTCGCCGACGACCACGCCGACGGCACGCTCGAACAGATGCTGCTGTCGCCGACGCCGCTGGCGCTGGTGGTGCTGGCCAAGGTGGCGGCGCACTGGCTCGCCTCGGGGCTGTTGCTGGTGCTGATCAGCCCGCTGCTGGCGCTGCAGTTCGACGTCGGCGTCGAGGCCGCTGCGGTGCTGTTCGTGTCGTTGCTGCTGGGCACGCCGCTGCTGAGCCTGATCGGCGCCATCGGCGCGGCGCTGACGGTGGGCCTGCGCGGCGCCGGCGTGCTGCTGTCGCTGCTGGTGCTGCCGCTGTGCGTGCCGGTGCTGATCTTCGGCGCCGGCGCGGTCGAGGCCAGCCAGGCCGGCCTGGGCGTGCAGGCGCACTTTTCGCTGCTCGGCGCGATGCTGGTGCTGGCGCTGTTCGGCGCGCCGCTGGCCGCCGCAGCAGCCCTGCGCATCGCTGCCGAATGAGGGCCGGGCAAAATGGCGGCCGTGACGGGCATCAACTGGTTCCACTTCGCCGCACCGCAACGCTTCTATCCGCTGGCGGGCCGCATCGCGTGCGTGTGCCTGGCTGCTGTCGGTCGCTGCTCGGCCTGGCCGGCCTGGCGATCGGCTTGCTGATCGCGCCCACCGACCACCAGCAAGGCGAGGCCTACCGCATCATCTTCGTGCACGTGCCGGCTGCCTGGATGTCGATGGTGATCTACCTGGCGATGGCCTTCTGGGCCGCCATCGGCCTGATCTTCAACACCCGGCTGGCGTCGATGATCGCGATCGCGCTGGCGCCCACCGGCGCGCTGATGACCTTCCTGGCGCTGTGGACCGGCGCGCTGTGGGGCAAGCCGACCTGGGGCACCTGGTGGGTGTGGGATGCGCGGCTGACGTCGGAACTGATCCTGCTGTTCCTGTACATCGGCTTCATGTCGCTGCACGCCGCGATCGACGACGAACGCCGCGCCGACCGCGCCGCGGCGGTGCTGGCGCTGGTCGGCGTGGTCAACGTGCCGATCATCTATTTCTCGGTGAAGTGGTGGAACACGCTGCACCAGGGCGCCTCGGTCAGCCTGACCAAGTCGCCGAGCATGGCCAGCACGATGCTCGCCGGCATGCTGGTCATGGCGCTGGCCTTCTGGGCCTACAGCATCGCGGTGTCGATGCTGCGGCTGCGCGTGATCCTGCTCGAGCGCGAGCAGCACACCGGCTGGGCGCGGCAGGCGGTGGCGGCAGCATGAACTGGTCCAGCTTCGCCGACTTCGTCGCGATGGGCGGCTACGGCCTCTACGTGTGGGGCTCGTTCGGCATGTGCGCGCTGGTGCTCGGCGGCGAAGTGGCTGTCGCTGCGCGTGCGCCGCAACGCGCTGCGCGATTGCCGTTCGACGCCGGTGACGACCCGTCGCCGGGGGTGCGCCGATGAAGCCGCGCACGCGCCGGGGTCTGGCCATCGCCTGCGGGCTGGCGGCGCTCGGCATTGCCAGTGCGCTGGTGCTGAACGCGTTCCAGAGCAACCTGGTGTTCTTCTTCAGCCCGTCGCAGATCGCGGCCAAGGAGGCGCCGCAGGGGCGCGTCTTTCGCATCGGCGGCCTGGTCGAACAGGGCTCGATCAAACGCGACGGCCAGTCGCTGACGGTCAGCTTCGTCGTCACCGACCTGGCGCAGCGGGTGCCGGTCAGCTACACCGGCCTGCTGCCCGACCTGTTCAAGGAAGGCAAGGGCGTGGTGGCGCAGGGCAAGCTGGGCTCCGACGGCGTGTTCCGCGCCGAGCAGGTGCTGGCCAAGCACGACGAGAACTACATGCCGCCCGAGGCCGCCGAAGCGCTGGAAAAAGCCCGCCACGGCCAGCTGCCGACACCGGCGGCCACGCAAGTGAACACCGCATTGCACGGAGCCTCGACTTGATCCCTGAACTCGGCCATTTCGCGCTGATCCTGGCGCTGACGATGGCGCTGACGCAGAGTGTGCTGCCGCTGATCGGCGCGCGCCAACGGCAATGCGGCCTGGATCGCGCTGGCCAAGCCGTCGGCACGCGGGCAGTTCCTGTTCACCGCCATCGCCTACGGCTGCCTGACCTGGGCCTTCGTGCACGACGACTTCTCGGTGCTGCTGGCGGCCAACCATTCCAACTCGATGCTGCCGCTGGTCTACAAGTTCACCGCGGTGTGGGGCAACCACGAAGGTTCGATCCTGCTGTGGTCGCTGATCCTGTCGGGCTGGACGCTGGCGGTGTCGCTGTTCAGCCGCCAGCTCGACGAGCGCATGACTGGCGCGCGTGCTCGGCGTGATGGGGCTGATCAGCTGCGGCTTCCTGCTGTTCACGCTGTTCACCTCGAACCCGTTCGAGCGGCTGCTGCCCGCCGCGGCCGACGGCAAGGACCTGAACCCGCTGCTGCAGGACCCGGGCATGGTCATCCACCCGCCGATGCTGTACATGGGTTATGTCGGCTTCGTCGTCGCCTTCGCCTTCGCCATCGCCGCGCTTGATCTCGGGCCGCCTGGATGCCGCCTGGGCGCGCTGGTCGCGGCCGTGGACCACCGTCGCCTGGTGCTTCCTGACCTTCGGCATCGCGCTCGGCAGCTTCTGGGCCTACTACGAACTCGGCTGGGGCGGCTGGTGGTTCTGGGACCCGGTCGAAAACGCCTCGTTCATGCCGTGGCTGGTCGGCACCGCGCTGATGCATTCGCTGGCCGTCACCGAAAAGCGCGGCGGCTTCAAGATGTGGACCGCGCTGCTGGCGATCCTCGCCTTCTCGCTGTCGCTGCTGGGCACCTTCATCGTGCGCTCGGGCGTGCTGAGTTCGGTGCATGCCTTCGCCACCGACCCGGCGCGCGGCATCTTCATCCTCGGCTTCCTGGCGCTGGTCATCGGCGGCTCGCTGCTGCTGTTCGCCTGGCGCGCGCCGAAGGTCGGCGCCGGCGCGGCGCTTCGAGCTGGTGTCGCGCGAATCGATGCTGCTGGCCAACAACGTGCTGCTGCTGGTGGCCGCCGCCGCGGTGCTGCTGGGCACGCTTGTATCCGCTGGTCATCGATGCGCTCGGCCTGGGCAAGATCTCGGTCGGCCCGCCCTACTTCGACGCCGTGTTCGTGCCGCTGATGGCGCCGGCGCTGTTCCTGATGGCGGTCGGCCCGCTGGCGCGCTGGCGCTCGGCCAGTCGGCCGGCGGGCTGGCGCGGCAGATGCGCTGGGCGATCGCCGTCAGCGCCGCCAGTGCCGTGATCGCGCCGTTCGTGCTCGGCCACTGGACGCCGATGATCGGCTTCGGCCTGCTGCTCGGCGTGTGGGTCGCCAGCGGCACCCTGCGTCAACCTGCTGCTGCGGGTGCGCGGCCATCCGGCGCCCTCGCTGGTGCAGCGTCTGGCCGCACAGCCGGGCAGCTACTACGGCATGCTGCTGGCGCACCTGGGCATCGCGGTGTTCGTCGTCGGCGTGACGGTGGTCAACGGCTTCCAGGTCGAGCGCGACCTGCGCATGGTGCCGGGCGACAGCACGCAGCATCGGCGGGCTCGAGGTGCGCTTCGACGGCGTCGGCGAGCGCCGCGGCCCGAACTTCACCGCCGCGCGCGGCGTGCTGCTGCTGTCGCGCGACGGTCGCACCGTGGCCACCCTGCAGCCGGAACGGCGGCTGTACACCGTCAGCCAGATGCCGATGACCGAAACCGCGATCGACCGCAGCCTGACGCGCGATCTCTACGTCGTCGCTCGGCGAGCCGCTGGGCGGCGGTGCCTGGAGCGTGCGCGTGTACTACAAGCCCTTCGTCGCCTGGATCTGGGCCGGCTGCGTGCTGATGGCGCTCGGCGGCTTGCTGGCGGTGCTCGACCGGCGCTACCGGCAGACGCGCCGGGTGCCGAGGTCGCGCCGCGCAAGCCGGTCGACGACACGGCGGCGCCGGTGCTGGCCAAGCAAGGCACGGCGCCATGAAGCGTTACCTGCTGCCGCTGCTGGTGTTCGTCGTGCTGCTGGGCTTTCTGGCGGTGGGCCTGAGCCTCAAGCCGCGCGAGGTGCCGTCGCCGCTGATCGACAAGCCGGCGCCGGCCTTCAGCCTGCCGCTGCTGGCCACGCCCGAACAGCAGCCTGAGCCTGCAGGACCTGCGCGGCAAGGTCTGGCTGCTCAACGTCTGGGCCTCGTGGTGCGTGGCCTGTCGCATCGAGCACCCGTTGCTGGTCGAGCTGTCGGGCACCGGCGCGGTGCCGATCTACGGCCTGAACTACAAGGACAAGCGCGACGACGCGCATCGCCTGGCTGGCGAAGTTCGGCAACCCGTACGCGGCATCGCTGTCGGACAGCGAAGGGCTGGTCGGCATCGACTACGGCGTCTACGGCGTGCCCGAGACCTTCGTCATCGACAAGAACGGCGTGATCCGCATGAAGCACATCGGCCCGGTCACACCCGAGGTGCTGCGCGACGAGATCCTGCCGCTGGTGAAGAAGCTCGGCGCGTGAACGGGCGCGATCAGCGCCGGCGGCGCTGGATGGCGCATGCGCGCGTGGCTGATGGCGCTGGCCTGCCTGTGCGCTGCGGCCACCGCGCGCGAAGCGCAGCCGCTGGCCGCCGATCCGGCGCTCGAAGCCAGGGTGATGGCACATCGCCGAGGAACTGCGTTGCCTGGTGTGCCAGAACGAGACCATTGCGGGGTCGCAGGCCGACCTGGCAGTCGACCTGCGCAAGCAGATCCGCCTGCAGCTGCAGCAGGGCCAGAGCGAGGCGCAGATCAAGGACTTCATGGTCGAGCGCTACGGCGACTTCGTGCTGTACCGGCCGCCGCTGAAGGCCAGCACCTGGCTGCTGTGGGGCGGCCCGTTCGTGCTGCTGGTGGTCGCGCGCCGTGGTGCTGTGGACCACCGTGCGGCGGCGCGCCGCCGCTGCGCCGACGCCGCCACTGTCCGCCGACGACGCCGCGCGGGCGCAGCAGCTGCTGGGTGACGATCGATGATGCTGTTCTGGCTGCTCGCCATCGCGCTGTTGTTGCTGGCGCTGGCCGTGCTGACGCGATCGTCGTGGCGCACGGCGGGCGCCGCCACCCCCCCTCGCGACGCACGCCGCGCCAACCTGGAGGTGCTGCGCGCCCAGCTGGTGCAGCTCGACACGAACTGGCCAGCGGCACGCTGAACGCCGCGCAGCATGCGCAGGCGCGCGCCGACATCGAACGCCGTGTGCTCGACGAGGAGAGCGTTGCGCTGGCCCCCGGGCGCGCCGGGTCGGGTCGCGGCACCGCGGTGCTGCTGATGCTGGCGGTGCCGGTGCTGGCGATCGCGCTGTACGGCAGTCTCGGCAACCCGCGCGCGCTGTCCGGCGATGCCGTCGTCGCCAGCACCGCCGAGCCGAGTGCGCAGGACATCGAGCGGCTGGTCGCCCAGCTGGCGCAGCGCATGGCGGCGCAGCCGCCGGGGCGTGTCGAGGATGCCGAGGGCTGGGCGATGCTGGGCCGCACCTACGCGGCGTTGCAGCGCTACCCGCAGGCCAGCGAGGCCTTCGCCAAGGCACTGCAGCTGACACCCGCGGATGCGCAGCTGGTTGCCGATCAGGCCGATGTGCTGGCCATGCAACAAGGGCAGCGCCTGCGCGGCGAGCCGACGCGCCTGATCGAGCGGGCGCTCGAACTCGACCCGAACAACGTCAAAGCACTGGCGCTGGCCGGCAGCGCCGCATTCGAACGCGAGGACTTCGCCAGCGCGCTGAAGCACTGGCGCGCGGCCAGCCAGCTGGCACCGCCCGACAGCGAGTTCCAGCGCGGCCTGCAGGCCAGCGTCGACGAGGCCCAGGCTGCACTGAGCCGCGCGGGCGGCGCGACACCGCCGTCGCCAGGCCCGGCTGCAGCGGCGCCGGCCGCGGCCAGCGTCAGCGGCCGCGTCAGCCTGGCACCGGCGCTGGCCGCGCAGGTGTCACCCGATGACACGGTGTTCGTCTTCGCGCGCGCCGCCGACGGCCCGCGCATGCCGTTGGCGATCATCAAGCGGCAGGCCCGTGATCTGCCCTTCGACTTCACGCTCGACGACAGCCAGGCGATGGCAGCGCAGATGACGTTGTCGGGATATTCGAGCGTGGTGCTCGGCGCGCGCATCTCCAAGTCGGGCAGTGCGACGCCGAGCAGCGGCGATCTGCAAGGGCAGCTCGGGCCGCTGCCCAACCGCAGCACGCAGGCCCGGCTGGTGATCGACAGCGTGCGGCCCTGATCTTGCCGCGCGCGCAAAGCCGCCGCGTGTCAACGCCTGCGCAGCCCCGCACGTTGATCGTGCGACGCGTGGCCGCAAGGCCAATAACCCGGGCCACGCGCCGGCCGGACCGCGTCGATATCATCGAACTTCGCGCAATTCAACAGACTGGGAAACATGAAAACTTCGAACCGCCGTGTCTTCATTC
The DNA here is from genome assembly GCA_963756415.1 of uncultured beta proteobacterium. GTDB lineage: Bacteria > Pseudomonadota > Gammaproteobacteria > Burkholderiales > Burkholderiaceae_C > Rubrivivax. The sequence continues at coordinate 531,216 of CAVWNT010000009.1, read as the reverse complement.
TGGGTCTGGTCGCCGGCTCGTCGGTCCTCGCAGCCACCGGCGCGCGGGCCCAGGCGATGCTGTCCGAGACGGACCCGCAAGCCGTCGCGCTGGGCTACAAGGCCGACACCACAAAAGTCGACAAGGCCAAGTTCCCGAAACACGAACCCAGCCAGATCTGCGGCAACTGCCAGCTGTACCAGGGCAAGCCGGCCGATGCCGCCGGCCCATGCCCGCTGTTCGCCGGCAAGAACGTGGCCAAGAACGGCTGGTGCAGCGCCTGGGTGAAGAAGGCCTGAACTCAAGGCCGAACCGGGTCAGGCAAACGAATACGGCCCGCCGCGTTCCAGGGCCTTTTTGTAGGCCGGGCGGGCCTGAAAGCGCTTGACCCAGGCGTCCAGCTCGGGGTAGTTCTCGCGGTTGCCGCGCGCGCCGGCGATCTCGCCGACGAAGCTCATCTGGATGTCGGCGCCGCTGAGCTGGTCTCCCACCAGCCACTGCCGGCCCTGCAACGATCGATCGACGAAGCCGAGGTGGTTGGCGATCTCGCTTTCGATGCGCGGCCACAGCGGCGCGCCGGCCTCGCCCAGCCGCGACACGTACAGCTTCAGCAGCAGCGGCAACATCGCCGAGCCTTCGGCGTAGTGCAGCCACTGCTGATAGCTTTCGAATTCGGCGCTGTCGGCCGGCGGTTGCAGCCGGCCCTGTCCGTGACGGCGGATCAGGTGGTCGACGATCGCGCCCGATTCGATCAACTTGTGCGCGCCGTCTTCGAGCACCGGCGACTTGCCCAGCGGATGCACCTGTTTCAGCTCCGGCGGCGCCAGCCGCGTGGTGGCATCGCGCTGGTAGTGCTTGATCTCGTAGGGCAGCTGCAGTCTCTTCCAGCAGCCACAGCACGCGCTGCGAGCGTGAATCGTTGAGGTGGTGCACGACGATCATGGTGTCTCCTGTGGGTCAGCGGGCGGGCGCCAGCATACCAACGTGCCGCAGCGGGCAATTACCCATAGGTTCGGATGCCGAAATCGGTAGAGTGCAGAGCCTCCTGCGGCGTGACACCACGCTGCGTTCTGCATTCCTTTGTCTGGAGTAGGCCGTGCCCTCAGCTTCCATCACGCCGCGTCGGCGTTCGTTGATCCTCGCCACCATCGGCGCCGGCACGCTGGCCATCGCGCCGTGGGCGCGGGCGCAGCAGAAGTTCGTCAACGTGCTCACCGGCGGCCAGAGCGGCGTGTACTACCCGATGGGCGTGGCGCTGTCGCAGGTCTGGGGCAAGGCGCTGCCCGACTACAAGGTGACGGTGCAATCGACCAAGGCCTCGGCCGAGAACCTGAACCTGCTGCAGGCCGGCCGCGGCGAGATGGCGCTGGTGCTGGGCGACGCGCTGTCCGATGCCTGGAAGGGCGACAAGGAAGCCGGCTTCAACGCGCCGCTGACCAAGCTGCGCGCGGTCGCCGGCATGTACGCCAACGTGATCCAGATCGTCGCCAACGCCGACGCCGGCATCAAGACGCTGGCCGACCTGAAGGGCAAGCGCATCTCGGTCGGTGCGCCGAAGTCAGGCACCGAGCTGAACGCACGGGCGGTGTTGAAAGCCGCCGGCCTGGCCTACAGCGACTTCGCGAAGGTCGAGTACCTGCCCTTCGGCGAATCGGTCGAGCTGATGAAGAACCGCCAGCTCGATGTGACGCTGCAGTCGGCGGGCCTGGGCGTGGCCTCGATCCGCGATCTGGCCACCTCGGTGAAGATCGTGGTCGTGGCGATTCCGGCGGACGTGGTCGCCAAGGTCGGTGACGCGGCCTACCAGCCGACCACCATCCCCGCCAACACCTACACCGGCCAGACCGAGGCCGTGCCGTCGATCGCGATCAAGAACTTCCTCGTCTCGCACGGACGGCGTTGCCGACGATGCGGTCTACGCGATGACCAAGTCGATGTTCGAAAGCCTCGACACGCTGGTCGCCGCGCACAGCGCCGGCAAGGGCATCACCAAGGAAGGCGCCGTCACGGGCACCTCGGTCACCTTCCACCCCGGCGCGGTGAAGTACTACCGCGAAGTCGGGCTGATGAAATGACGCCATGATCGCCAGCGTCGGCGCCGCCGCGAGCGCCCCGCACCCCGACGCTGCAAGCGCCCGAGGAACAGCACGCGCCGGCCTTTGCCGGCGCGTTGTTCTGGGTGGCCATCGCGTTCTCGACCTTCCAGATCGTCACCGCGGCGTTCAGCCCGCTGTCCAGTTCGGTGGTGCGCGCGGTGCACGTGGGCTTCCTGCTGCTGGTCACCTTCGCGCTGTACCCGCCGCTGAAGATCAAGCCATTGGGCTGGCTGATCGGTTCGACCGCTTTTGTCGCCGGCCTGTACCACTGGGTGTTCGAGGCCGATCTGGTGCTGCGTGCCGGCGACATGACCGATGCCGACATGGTCATCGGCGTGCTCACCATCGTGCTGGTGTTCGAAGCGGCGCGGCGCATCATGGGCTTCGCGCTGCCGCTGATCTGCCTGCTGTTCCTCGCCTACGGCCTGTTCGGCCAGTACCTGCCCGGCGCGCTCGGCGCACCGCGGCTACGGCCTCGACCAGATCGTCTCGCAACTGTCCTTCGGCACCGAGGGCATCTACGGCACGCCGACCTACGTGTCGTCGAGCTACATCTTCCTGTTCATCCTGTTCGGCGCCTTCCTCGAACAGGCCGGCATGATCACGCTGTTCACCGACTTCGCGCTCGGCCTGTTCGGCCACACCAAGGGCGGGCCGGCCAAGGTGGCGGTGGTGTCGTCGGGGCTGATGGGCACCATCAACGGCTCCGGCGTGGCCAACGTGGTCACCACCGGGCAGTTCACGATCCCGCTGATGAAACGCTTCGGCTACAAGGCGTCGTTCGCCGGTGGCGTCGAGGCCACCGCCAGCATGGGCGGCCAGATCATGCCGCCGGTGATGGGCGCGGTGGCCTTCATCATGGCCGAGACCATCGACGTGCCCTACGTCGAGATCTGCAAGGCGGCGTCGATTCCGGCGCTGCTGTACTTCCTGACCGCCTTCATGATGGTGCACCTGGAAGCCGGGCGTGCCGGGCTGCTCGGCATCCCGAAGGAAGAATGCCCCAACCCGTGGACGGCGATGCGCGCTGCGCTGGTACCTGATCCTGCCGCTGGTGGTGCTGGTGTGGCTGCTGTTCTCGGGCTACACGCCGCTGTTCTCGGGCATGGTCGGGCTGGCGCTGACGGTGATCCTGATCTTCGGCGCCGCGCTCACCCAGCGTTTCGGCAACCGCGTGCTGCAACTGGTGTTCTGGGTGCTGATCGGCCTGGCCGCGTCGAGCTTCTTCGCGCTACGGCATCGGCGCCATCATCGGCGTGGCACTGGCGCTGGCGCTGGTGCTGTGGTTCGCCAAGGGCGGGCGCGAGACGCTGCGCGTGGCGCTGGCGGCGCTGGCCGACGGCGCGCGCCATGCGCTGCCGGTGGGCGTGGCCTGCGCGCTGGTCGGCGTGATCATCGGCATCCTCACCCTCACCGGCGCGGCCACCACCTTTGCCGGCTTCATCATCGCCATCGGCAAGGACAGCCTGTTCCTGAGCCTGCTGCTGACGATGCTGGTGTGCCTGATCCTGGGCATGGGCATCCCGACGATCCCCAACTACATCATCACCAGTTCGCTCGCCGCGCCGGCGCTGCTGGAGCTGGGCGTGCCGCTGATCGTCTCGCACATGTTCGTCTTCTACTTCGGCATCATGGCCGACCTGACGCCGCCGGTGGCGCTGGCCGCCTTTGCCGCCGCGCCGATCGCCAGGGAAAGCGGCATGAAGATCGGCATGCAGGCGATGCGCATGGCCATCGCCGGTTTCATCGTGCCGTACATGGCGGTGTATGCGCCGGCGCTGATGCTGCAGGGCGGCACCTGGTGGGACACCGGCTACGTCGTGTTCAAGGCGATGATCGCGATCGCGCTGTGGGGCGGCACCGCCATCGGCTTCTGGCTGGCACCGCTGAACTGGTTCGAGCGCGTCGCGGCCTTCGTGGCGGCGTGTTTCCTGGTGGTGGCGGCGCCGGTCACCGACGAGATCGGCCTGGCGCTGGCGCTGGTGCTGGCCGTGTGGCATCTGCTGCGCGTGCGCCGCAGCCGCCGCCTGGCGACCGGTTGACGGTGCTGCTGGCCGCGCTGTGTCTGCTTGCGGGTGGGCAGCCGATCAGCCTGCCGGTGTCGTCCTTCACGCTGCGCTGGCAGCACTCGATCGAAAAGGTCGAGTGGTCCGAGGACTACGTCGTCGCCGGCCCCTGGCTGAACCTGCGCCGCGCGCACATCCGCGGGTCCGGCGCCGGCATGGAACCGCCGCCGGGCGCGTGGCTCGACGCGGGCGTGTGGCACTACCGACCCGCCGATCCGTGGCGACGCGAACTGGTGCTGGCGCGTTCGGGCTTCGTGCCCGACTACGAGCTGTGCATCGACGGCGAGTGCCGCAGGCTGAGCCACTGGCTGCCTTTGTCGGTCACCCCGACCACGCTCAAGCCGTGCAGCCAGACGATGGCGCCCGCACAGGGATGAATCGGCACCACCACACGTTGTCCGGCCGCGGCCGGACGCCCCGGCAGACTTCACCCCGAAAGGAAAAACCATGATCCAGCCCCGCCAACCGGTTCCCGCGCTGCAGGTGCCCACGCTCGACCACGGCGACTACACGCTGCAGGCCGACGCGCCGAGCAAATTCTCGATGCTGGTCTTCTACCGCGGCCTGCATTGCCCGATCTGCCTGAAGTACCTGCTCGAGCTGAGCCGTGTGCTGACTGAATTCGACACGCGCGGGGTCAAGGTGCTGGCGCTGTCGAGCGACACGCAGGAGCGCGCGCGTGCGATGGCCGACAAGGTGAAGGCGCCCGCGCTGCGCATCGGCTACGGCCTGAGCCTGGCCAGCGCGCGCGAGTGGGGGCTTTACATCAGCACTTCGCGCGGCATGACCTCGGCCGGTGTCGAAGAGCCGCCGCTGTTCTCCGAGCCGGGGCTGTTCATCGTCAAGCCCGACCACACGCTGTACTTCGCGGCTGTGCAGACGATGCCGTTCGCACGCCCGCACTTCGACGAACTGCTTGCCGCGATCGACTTCGCGCTGGCGAAGAACTACCCGGCGCGCGGCGAGTACAGCGGCGCGGTGTAAGGCGCGCTCGTCGTCAGTCGCGCGGCGCGAGGGCATCGGCCGGCGGGTTCTCCCACCAGCGTTCGCCGATCTGCGACTGCAGCCAGTCGATGAAGCTGGTGACCTTCGACGGCACCAGCTTGCGGCGACGGGAAGACCGCGTGGATCTCCTGCGACGGCAGCGCCGTAGTCGCGCAGCACCGGCTGCACCGCGCCGCCGTGCGACCGACGCGTGGGCCACGTACCACGGCAGCACCGCCAGGCCCAGGCCGCCGCGCGCCGCCGCCAGCACGCGCCGACAGGTTGTTCGAGCGCAGCGGGCCGCGCACCGGCATCGGCCGCGGCTGGCCGTCGGCGCCGCTGAACAGCCAGCGGTCGTCGCCCTGCACGGTGCTGTAGATCAGGCAGTCGTGCTCCGCCAGGTCGGCGGGCGTGCGCGGCGTCGCCGCGCCGCGCCAGGTAGTCGCGGCGCGGCCACCATCAGCCACGGGTTGATGCCCAGGTAGCGCGCGCCCAGCGTCGAATCGGCCAGCCGGCCCATGCGGATCGCGAGGTCGATGCCCTGCTCGACCAGGTTGACGTAGCGGTCGTCGAAGCTCAGGTCGATCTGCAGCTTCGGGTTGCTCGCGCATGAAGCGCATCACCAGCGGCACCAGCACGCGGCGGCCGAAGGCCACCGAGGTGCTGATGCGCAGCGTGCCGCCGACCTGCGCCTGCAGCAGCGTCGCCAGGTTGTCGGCCTCGTCGATCTCGTGCGCGATCAGCTTGCACTTGTCGTAGTACAGCGCGCCGACCTCGGTCGGCGTGACGCCGCGCGTCGAGCGGTGCAGCAGCCGCGCGCCCAGCCGCGCTTCGAGTCGCCGCCACCTGCCTTGGTCGCGGTCGGCTGGCGTGATGCCGAGCTCCGCCGGCCGCCTTGCTGAAGCTGCCGGTCTCGACGACGCGGATGAACAGGCGCAGGCTCTGGATGCGGTCCATGGTCAGTGATTGCAGCAGCGTATTCCGCCGCGGAATAGCAGCTAATGCGCCGCCGCACGCTTCCCGGTGGCGGCGATGCGCGCACCATCCCTTCGGAGATTTGCAACGGACGAAGGAGACATGCATGGCAAAGATGAAGGCCGCGATGGCCGCGGTGCTGGTGATGGAAAAGGAAGGCGTCACGCAGGCCTTCGGCGTGCCGGGCGCGGCGATCAACCCGCTGTACGCGGCGCTGCGCGAGCGCGAGACGCATCGCCCACGTCCTGGCGCGCCACGTCGAAGGCGCCTCGCACATGGCCGAGGGCTACACCCGCGCCCGCGCCGGCAACATCGGCGTGTGCATCGGCACCTCGGGCCCGGCCGGCACCGACATGATCACCGGGCTGTATTCGGCGCATCGCCGACTCGATCCCGATCCTGTGCATCACCGGCCAGGCGCCGCGCGCGCGGCTGTACAAGGAAGACTTCCAGGCGGTCGACATCGAGTCGATCAGCCAAGCCGGTGACCAAGTGGAGCGTCACCGTGCGCGAGCCGGCGCAGGTGCCGCGCGCCTTCCAGCAGGCCTTCCACCTGATGCGCTCGGGCCGCCCGGGGCCGGTGCTGATCGACCTGCCGTTCGACGTGCAGATGGCCGAGATCGAGTTCGACATCGACACCTACGAGCCGCTGCCGGTCTACAAGCCGGCGGCCATCGCGCAAGCAGATCGAGAAGGCGCTGGACATGCTGATGGCGGCCGAGCAAGCCGCTGATCGTCGCCGGCGGCGGCATCATCAACGCCGACGCCTGCGATCTGCTGGTCGAGTTCGCCGAACTGACCGGCGTGCCGGTGATCCCGACCCTGATGGGCTGGGGCGCGATCCCCGACGACCACCCGCTGATGGCCGGCATGGTCGGCCTGCAGACCAGCCACCGCTACGGCAACGCGACGATGCTGGCGCAGCGACTTCGTGCTCGGCATCGGCAACCGCTGGGCCAACCGCCACACCGGCAGCCCCGAGGTCTACTGCAAGGGCCGCACGTTCGTCCACGTCGACATCGAGCCGACGCAGATCGGCCGCGTCTTCAACCCCGACTACGGCATCGTCAGCGACGCCAAGGCGGCGCTGCAGCTGTTCGTCGCAGGCGGCGCGCGAGCGCAAGGCGGCCGGCACGCTGAAGGATTTCGGCACCTGGGCCGGCGCGCTGCGCCGAGCGCAAGAAGCTGATGCACCGCAAGACGCATTACACCGAGACGCCGATCAAGCCGCATGCGCGTCTACGAGGAGATGAACCAGGTCTTCCCGCGCGACACCATCTACGTCACGACCATCGGCCTGAGCCAGATCGCCGGCGCGCAGTTCCTGCAACGTCTACGGGCCGCGCCAGTGGATCAACTGCGGCCAGGCCGGCCCGCTGGGCTGGACGATTCCGGCCGCGCTCGGCGTCGTCGCCGCCGACCCGACGCGCACCGTGGTCGGCCTGTCGGGCGACTACGACTTCCAGTTCCTGATCGAGGAACTGGCGGTCGGCGCGCAGTTCCGGCTGCCGTACGTGCAGGTGCTGGTCAACAACAGCTACCTCGGGCTGATCCGCCAGAGCCAGCGCGGCTTCGAGATGGACTACTGCGTGCAGCTCGCGTTCGAGAACCAGAACGTCGAGGACGCGTCGCTGCAGCAGCTACGGCGTCGACCACCAGGCGGTCGTGCAAGGGCCTGGGCTGCAAGAGCCTGCGCGTCACCGATCCGGAGAAGATCCCGGCGGCGCTGGTCGAGGCGCAGTGCGATGGCGCAGCAGTACCGCGTGCCGGTGGTGGTCGAGGTGATCCTCGAGAAGGTCACCAACATCGCGATGGGCACCGAGATCGACAAGGTCAACGAGTTCGAGGACATCGACTGCCGGCACCCCGAAGGCCGCCAGGGCCTGGAGCTGGCCGGCTTGCTTGAATAATCGAGCTCTGCGCAACTTCGAGGACGCCGCCATGCCCCGCTTCGCCGCCAACCTGACGATGCTCTTCAACGAGGTGCCGTTCCTCGACCGCTTCGAGCGCGCCGCGCAGGCCGGCTTCAAGGCGGTCGAGTTCCTGTTCCCCTATGCCTTCGAGGCCGAGGAGCTGCGCCGGCGCCTCGACGCCGACGGCCTGCAGCTGGTGCTGCACAACCTGCCGGCCGGGCGACTGGGACGCCGGCGAGCGCGGCATCGCCTGCCTGCCCGGACCGGCGTCGACGAGTTCCGCGCCGGTGTCGCCAAGGCGCATCGAGTACGCCAAGGTGCTGGGCGTCGCCGCAGCTCAACTGCCTGGCCGGCAAGGTGCCGGCCGGCGTCGACCGCGGCCGAGCTGCGCGCGACCTTCGTCGCCAACCTGCGCTACGCCGCCGCCGAGCTCGACAAGGCCGGGCTGCGCCTGCTGATCGAGCCGATCAACCCCTTCGACATTCCCGGCTTCTACCTGAACCGCACCGCGCAGGCGATCGGCATCCTCGACGAGGTCGGCGCCGACAACGCCTTCGTGCAGTACGACATCTACCACGCGCAGCGCATGGAAGGCGAACTGGCGGCGACGATGCAGAAGCACCTGGCGCGCATCGGCCACATGCAGCTGGCCGACAACCCCGGCCGCAACGAGCCGGGCAGCGGCGAGATCAACTACCCGCTTCCTGTTCGCGCACCTCGACCGCATCGGCTACAAGGGCTGGATCGGCTGCGAGTACAAGCCCGCCGACCACCACCGAGGCCGGCCTGGGCTGGATGCAGCGCACTGGCACAGTAGACGATCTGCAACACGAGGAGAACAGGTGAGCACAGCATGACGGCAACCGCATGAAACTCGGCTTCATCGGCCTCGGCATCATGGGCGCGCCCATGGCCGGGCAGTCTGATCAAGGCCGGTCACCAGCTGTTCGTCTGCACGCGCAGCAAGGTGCCCGAGGCGATCGCCGGCAGCCGACGCCACGGTGTGCACGCAGCGGCCGCGAGGTGGCCGAGCAGGCCGACATCATCATCATGATGGTGCCCGACACGCCCGATGTCGAAGCGGTGCTGTTCGGCGACGACGGCGTCGCCGCCGGGCTTGAGCAAGGGCAAGATGGTGGTCGACATGAGCTCGATCTCGCCGATCGCGACCAAGGACTTCGCGGAGAAGATCAACGCGCTCGGCTGCGACTACCTCGACGCGCCGGTCTCCGGCGGCGAGGTCGGCGCGAAGAACGCGACGCTGTCGATCATGGTCGGCGGCCCGCGAGGCCGCGTTCGACACGCGTCAAGCCGCTGTTCGAGCTGATGGGCAAGAACATCACGCTGGTCGGTGGCAACGGCGACGGCCAGACCGCCAAGGTGGCCAACCAGATCATCGTCGCGCTGAACATCGAGGCGGTGGCCGAGGCGCTGCTGTTCGCCGCCAAGGCCGGCGCCGACCCGGCCGAGGTGCGCGCAGGCGCTGATGGGCGGCTTCGCGTCGTCGCAAGATCCTCGAGGTGCACGGCGAGCGCATGATCAAGCGCACCTTCGACCCGGGCTTTCGCATCGAGCTGCACCAGAAGGACCTGAACCTGGCGCTGGCCAGCGCGCGCGCGCTGGGCGTCTCGCTGCCGAACACCGCCACGGCGCAGGAGCTGTTCAACGCCTGCGCCGCGCACGGCGGCAAGGCCTGGGACCACTCGGCGATGGTCAAGGCGCTGGAGACGCTGGCCAACTTCGAGATCGGCCAACAGGCCGACCGAGTAGGCGGACCCGGCGTGGAAGCAGCCGGCGCGCCTGCTGCGCCGCATGTTCGATGCGGCGATCGCCAGCGGCGCAGCCGGCGCTGTGCATCCCGCCGCACCTGCCGCGCGCCGCCGAAGCGGCCGGCTGCTGGTCATCGGCGCCGGCAAGGCCTCGGCGGCGATGGCGCAGGCGGTCGAGGCGCACTGGCCGGGCGCCGCTCGAGCGGCCTGGTCGTCACGCGCTACGGCTACGCGGTGCCGTGCGAGCACATCGAGATCGTCGAGGCCGCGCACCCGGTGCCCGACGACGCCGGCCTGGCCGCCGCCGAGCGCATGCTGGAGCTGGTCGCAGGGCCTGCACGCCGACGACCTGGTGCTGTGCCTGATCTCCGGCGGCGGCTCGTCGCTGCTGCCGCTGCCGTTGCCCGGCATCACGCTCGAGGACAAGCAGACAGGTCAACCGCGCGCTGCTGAAATCCGGCGCCACCATCGGCGAGATGAACTGCGTGCGCCGCCACCTGTCGGCGATCAAGGGCGGGCGGCTGGCGGCCGCCTGCCACCCGGCGCGGGTGCTGACCTTGCTGATCTCCGACGTGCCGGGCGACGACCCGATCGACATCGCCTCGGGCCCGACCGTCGCCGACCCGACCACCTGCGCCGACGCGCTGGACATCGTCGCGCCGCTACGGCATCGAGCTGCCGGCGGCGGTGCGCGAGGTGCTCGACAGCGGGCGCGGCGAATCGGTCAAGCCCGGCGATCCGCGGCTGGCGCGCGCGTCGACCCGCATCGATCGCCACGCCGCAGCAGGCGCTGCGAGGCGGCCGCCGCGGTGGCGCGCGAGGCCGGCGTCACGCCGCACATCCTCGGCGATGCGCTCGAAGGCGAGGCGCGCGACGTCGGCCGGTGCTCGGCGGCATCGCGCTGCACAGCGCGCGCCACGGCCAGCCCTTCGCGCCGCCGTGCGTGCTGCTGTCCGGCGGCGAGACCACCGTCACCGTGCGCGGCAACGGCCGTGGCGGGCGCAACGTCGAATTCCTGCTGTCGCTGGGCCTGGCGCTGGACGGCGCAGCCGCGCGTGCACGCGCTGGCCGGCGACACCGACGGCGTCGACGGCCAGGAAGAGATCGCCGGCGCGCTGCTCGCCCCCGACACGCTGGCGCGCGCCTGGGCGCTGGGTCTGAAGCCGCAGCGACGCGCTGGCCGACAACGACGGCCACGGCTTCTTCGGCGCGCTCGGCGACTGCGGTGGTCACCGGCGCCGACGCTGACCAACGTCAACGACTTCCGTGCCATCCTGATCGACGCGCCGCCCGCAGTCAGCGGATGAAGGAGACCACGCCATGCCCGACCCGCAGGACGCCACCGCCACCCAGCTGCGCAACATCGAAGCCCGCAGCGGCAAGACGCTGGCGCAGCTGTACCAGCTGATCGCCGACAGCGGCCTGGCCAAGGTCGGCGAACAGCGCACGATGTTGATGAGCACGCTGGGCCTGGGCTACGGCGACGCCAACACGCTGGCGCTGCAGGCCAAGGAGGCGGCCCTGCCGAAGGCCGCCGATGCCGACCCGCTGGATGCCCTCTACGCCGGCAGCAAGGCGCCGCTGCGCGCGTTGCACGAGGCGCTGTGCCGGCACATCGATGCGCTCGGCGCCTACGACAGCGCGCCGAAGAAAGGCTACGTCAGCCTGCGCCGCAGGAAACAGTTCGCGATGCTCGGGCCGGCGGCAAAAGGCACCGTCGAACTCGGCCTGAACGTCGCACAGCTGCCGCCGTCGCCGCGGCTGAAGGCGCTGCCGCCCGGCGGCATGTGCCAGTACAGCACGCGGTTGTCGACCAGCGACGACATCGACGACGAGCTGATGGGCTGGCTGCGCGCCGCCTACCAGGCAGCCGGTTGATGGCCAGCGGGCCGTGCGCGCCCGGCCCCGCCGATCTGCGCGCACAGGCGCTGCGGCTGCTGTCGTGCAGCGACCCCGACGTCAAGGCGAGCGGCACCCGGCAGCTCGATGCCGCCGGCCCCATCGACACCGAGGCGGTGTTCGCCGATCCCGGCAACGTGCCGGGCCGCCCGGCGTTGCCGGCGCTGCTGCCGCACACGCAGCTGAAGCAGCGCTCGGCGCACACGCTCGGAAGGCCGCGCCGCGTTGATCCATTCGCTGGTGCACATCGAGCTCAACGCCGTCGATCTGGCGCTGGACGTGTGCTGGCGCTTCGCCGGCATGCCCGAAGCGTTCTACCGCCAGTGGCTGCAGGTGGCGCGCGAGGAAGCGCTGCACTTCGAACTGCTGCGCGACCACCTGCGGTCGATCGGTCACGCCTACGGCGACTTCGCGGCGCACGACGGCCTGTGGCAGATGGCCCAGCGCACCCGGCACGACCTGCTGGCGCGCATCGCGCTGGTGCCGCGCACGCTCGAAGCGCGCGGGCTCGATGCCTCGCCTGCCGTCAAGGCCAAGCTGCTGGCCGCCGGCGACCGGCGCGGCGGCGAGATCCTCGACATCATCCTGCGCGACGAGATCGGCCATGTGGCGCTCGGCAACCGCTGGTTCCGCTGGCTGTGTGAACAGCGCGGCCTGGCGCCGCTGGCCACCTACGCGGCGCTCGCGCAGCAACACGAAGCGCCGCGCCTGCGCGGGCCGTTCAACCTCGAAGCCCGCCGCGCGGCCGGCTTCGACGAGGCCGAGCTGCAGGCGCTGCTCGGCGCTTGAGCGCGCTACTTACAATTCGCGGCATGCGCCCCCAGCACGCCGCCACGCCCCCGCCGCGCCGCACAGGCCCACGCTTCACGTGGCGGGCAGCGGGCGCTTCGCGTGCTGCAGGCTGAACCCTTGCCGATGGCGCTGTGGTGGTTCGCGTGCCTGGCCTTGCTGCTGGTTGCCGCGCTGGCCTTCGCTGCCGGCATGCTGCTGGCGCGCAGCCGCGAAGCCGCCGCGTTGCGCGATGCGCGCGGCGAAACCCGGCTGCTGCACCAGCTGCTCGATGTCTGGCAATGGCAGACCGACCGCCACCACCGCTTGTTGAAGCTGCAGCCGCCCGCCGGTGCCCCGGCGGCGTCGTGGGCCGATGCGGCCCGTGGCGGCCAACCGCTGTGGGAACATTTCGACGGCAGCGCCGGTGACGGCGTGCGCGCGCTGCGCGCCCAGCTCGAATCGATGGTGCCGTTCACCGACGTCGCGGTGCTGCAGCCGGGCACGCACGCGGCGCTGCAATGGCAGTTGCGCGGCGCCCCGCGCTTCGACGGCGAGGGCCAGTTCGCCGGCCATCTCGGCACCGCGCGGCTGGGTGACACGGCCGCCGCCGCTGCCGGCGCGCCGCTGCCGGCGGCCGCGCTGGGCCTGACGGCGCACGAGTCGTCCGAGCTGCTCAGCGAGCAGGCTGCCTTCAGCTACACCGTGACCCACGACCTGCGTGCGCCGATCCGCGTCGTCGAAGGCTTCACGCGCATCCTGAAGGAAGACTACGGCCGCCTGCTCGATCGCATCGGCAACGACCACCTCGACCGCGTGCTCGCCGCTGCCGCGCGCATGAACAGCATGATCGATGCGCTGCTCACGCTGGCCAACCTGTCGGCGCAACCGCTGGCGCGCCAGCCGGTGAACCTGTCGCAGATCGCCGGCTTCGTCGTCGACGACCTGAAGCGCGCGGCGCCGGAACGCTCGGTCGAGGTGCACATCGCCCCCGGCATGGGGGTCGATGGCGATCCGACGCTGTTGCGGCTGGTGCTCGACAACCTGCTCGGCAACGCCTTCAAGTACAGCCAGCGCACGGCGCAGGCGAAGGTGGTCTTCGACAGCACGGTGCAGGACGGCCGGCAGGTGTTCTGCATCGCCGACAACGGCACCGGCTTCGACATGCGCAACGCGGATCGGCTGTTCGGCGTCTTCCAGCGCCTGCACAGCGCGAACGACTTCCCGGGCACCGGCGTCGGCCTGGCCTCGGTCAAGCGCATCGTGCGCCGCCACGGCGGCGACGTGTGGGCCGAATCGGAACCCGGCCGCGGCGCGCAGTTCTTCTTCACGCTGCGGCCCTGATCCGGTGCGCGCAATGGGCGGGAACTCGCCGCACGGCGTGGCTTCCAACGGCTCATGCAACCAACACACCCAGGCCGTTCAGCGTCGGCGGTGAACCGCCGCCAGTGGCTGGCGCTCGCCGCTGCCCTGCCAGCCGCCGCACCGTGGTCGCTCGTGCGCGCCGCCGCCGAAGCGACGATCACGCGGCGCATCCCGTCCAGTGGCGAGACGCTGCCCGTGGTCGGGCTCGGCAGCTGGATCACCTTCAACGTCGGCAACGACAGCGCCGCGCGCGAGCAGTGCACGCAGGTCGTGCGCGCCTTCTTCGCCGACGGCGGGCGGCTGATCGACTGCTCACCGATGTACGGCTCGTCGCAGCCGACCATCGGTTACGCGCTGGCGCAGATCGGCAGGCCCGCCGCGCTGTTCTCGGCCGAGAAGGTGTGGATCGGCGACGTGCAGCGCGGCGCCGAGCAGATGCAGGCCTCGCGCGCCCACTGGGCCGTGCCGCGCTTCGATCTGATGCAGGTGCACAACCTGGTGTCGTGGCAGCAGCACCTGCCGCGCCTGCTGGCGATGAAGGCCGCCGGTCGAGCTGCGCTATGTCGGCATCACCACCTCGCATGGCCGGCGCCACGACGAGCTCGCCCGCATCATGCAGACGCAGCCGATCGACTTCGTGCAGCTGAGCTACAACCTGGTCGACCGCGAAGCCGAACAGCGCCTGCTGCCGCTGGCCCGCGACCGCGGCATCGCCGTCATCGTCAACCGCCCGTTCGGCGGCGGTGACCTGATCGAGCGTCTGCAGCGCCAGCCGCTGCCGTCGTGGGCGCCGCAGATCGACGCCACGGACTGGGCGCAGATCGCACTGAAGTTCATCGTCAGCCACCCGGCGGTGACCTGCGCCATCCCCGCCACCAGCCAGGTCGCTCATCTGCATCAGAACATGGCCGCGGCGCGGGGACGTCTGCCCGACGAAGCGCTGCGCCAACGCATGCTGCAAAGTGTCGCGCGGCTGTGAGACCGTGAGCGCGCCGTGAGCCGGTCATGAGCGAGTGGTGGACCTATCGGCCTGCCGACCTGCTGATGTTCTCGCCGCGCATCTACTGGCGGCTGTTCGAATCCATCAACCTGGCCTACTGGCCGGCGCAGCTGCTGGTGCTGGCAGCGGGGTTGTTCTGGCTGGCTCGGCACCTGCGTTCGAGAAGCCCGCTGCCCGACGCCTGGTCGCGTGCCACGGCGGCGCTGCTGGCGCTGTGCTGGGGCGTCGTCGCTTTGGCATTCCTGCTGCAGCGCTTCGCGCCGATCCAGCCTGCCGCCGGCGTGTTTGCCGTCGCGTTCGTGTTGCAGGCGCTGGCGCTGGCGAGCCTGGCCGGCGCTCGGCGGCATTCACGGTGTGGGCAGCGGGCTGCGGCGCCGTCTCGGCCTGGCGTTGGCCGCGGGCGCGCTGATCGGCCATCCGCTGCTGGCGGCGCTGTTCGAACGGCCGTGGCGGCAGGCCGAGGTCTTCGCGCTGGCGCCCGATCCGACCGCCATCGCCACGTTCGCCGTCCTGCTGCTGACGGTTGCCCGCACGCGCGCGTCGCGCTGGCTGTTGCGCGGGCTGTGGGCGGTGCCGCTGGCCTGGTGCGCCGTCAGTGCCGCGACCTTGTGGACGATGGGCAGCGCGCAGGCCGGGTGGGTGCTGGGCGCAGCGTTGGTGGCGGTGGCCGCAGCGCTGTGGCGACCGGTGCGGCGCTGAGCGCGGCGCCGGTGCTTCAGACGGCGCCGGTGCGCGCCAGTTCTTCCACCGCCTGCACCAGCCGCTCGGCCTGGAACGGCAGCGGCACGCCGGCCACGCTGGCCATGCGTTGCAAGCGCTCGAAGGCATCACGGCGCGACAGCGAGTAGCGGTGCATCAGCACCCCGGTGGCCAGCGCCACGGTGTCTGCCGGTGCCGCGCCGGCGGACACCGGCTCGGGGCTCGGCGCCGCTGCTTGCGGCGCGGCCGCCTCGGCCTTCAGCCTGTGCAGCCGCTCGAAGGCGGCATCGACGGTGGGCACGATCTGCCCCACGTCCAGCGGTTTGACCATGTACGCCACCGCGCCCAGTTCGGCCACCTTGGCGACCGTGTCGCGATCGGAAAAGGCCGACAGGAACATGAACGGGATCTGGCAATATTCCTTCAGGTAGGCGGCCACGTCGAAGCCGGTCTTGCCCTGCATGCGGATGTCGAGCAGCGCCAGTTCGGGACGCTGCTGGCGCGCGAGCAGGATCGCATCGTCGCCGTTGTCGGCAGCGATCACCTCGTAGCCCGATTGTTCGAGCCCGTGCGACAGCGTCGCCAGCACCAGCCGGTCGTCATCGACGACGAGGATCTTGCCCTTGCCCTTTCCCTTGCCCAGGCTGGGGGCGGCGGCGGCAGTCGATGATCGGGTGGACATGGTGGGCAGCATTCTCGCCGACCTTGTGCCGTCGCCCGCGCTCATCGCCATGGCGACGATCATCCCGGCCGCGGCAGCTTGCCGGCCAGGTTCCCGGCTGCGGGCTCGGGCGCGTCAAGCGCGAAACGGGCGACCTGGTCCGGTGACGCTGCACATGCTCCGACACAGCCGCGTTGCGGTGACGGTGGTGCGAGGGCTTTGCACCATGAAGGCTCGCAGTGACGATCGATCGACTCTTGCGCGGGGTCGCTGCGGTGTCGCTTGCAAAAGCACGGGTGCAACTGGGCCAACATCATCGCTGCAGCGAGATGAGCCCACCCGATGGACGTGAGTCAAATCGATCGCGTGAGCGCCGATGACCGCGCGGCCGACCACCACCTCGCTTGCTATTCGCGGCGACGCCTCGCAGGCACGACGATTGCCCCCGTCGGGCCGCGAGAGCGTAAGGTAAAGCTGGTTAATCCTCTCACGTCCTGACGACATCCTTCGCGAAGTTGTCGGTCGCGATGGGGTCTTTCGAATTTGTTTGTCGATACCGCGCCCGATACGCACACTTTGAGCGCGATGCCGCATCAGACATGTGTGCTTGGCGGTCAGGGCGGACATTCGCAAATTCCAACAATGCGGCCCATGGCCGTCGTAAACAGGAGGCGCGTTCACATGAGAAGGAAAAGTCTTGTCGGGGCAACTGCGAGCTTGTGCGCAATTGCCTTCGGCCCATCGAGTGCCATCGCAGCAAACGAAGCGGAACCGAACGACAGCCTTCTGGGGGCACAGTTTGTTGCCACAGCCGGTGGGCCGTTCGACATCGCGGGTTCGCGCACGTTCGCCGATCCTTCGGACGACTTCTTTTCGTTCGACGTTCTGGCCGCTGGCGTGCTGTCGATCACCAGCACCAGTGCCGATGGATCAGCCGATTCGATATTGGGTTTGTATGGCCCCACTGGCATGCTGCTGGCATCCAACGACGACGGTCCGAACGGCTCCATGTCGGGACTGGCCTTCAATGTGCCTACGGGCCAGACGGGCCGGTACAGCATCGGCTTTTCGGGCTACAACCCCGGGCTCCTTTCCTGTACCGATGCGGTCACGGACTGCTACGACACGACCGGCGACTTCGTTTTCGACACCTTCGTCGCGGGTGGTGGCGCCGGCGGCAGCACCGGGTGGGACTATCAGATCAGCGTCAGTGGGGTCGCACTGATTCCCGAGCCCGGCATGTACCTGATGTTCGGCCTTGGCCTGCCCTTGCTGCTCAGCCTACAGCGTCGGCGACGTGGCCTGGCCGCCTGAGCCGTCCGCAACTCAGACAGA
Source organism: uncultured beta proteobacterium (assembly GCA_963756415.1). Lineage (GTDB taxonomy): Bacteria > Pseudomonadota > Gammaproteobacteria > Burkholderiales > Burkholderiaceae_C > Rubrivivax. The sequence goes on along the minus strand of CAVWNT010000009.1, from coordinate 513,707 downwards.
GATTTCATGACCCATCAATGCATTTAGGAGACACCATGTCCTCGAACTTCAGTGAGTCCAAGGCGCTTGACGCCGTCCGCGAATCCCGTGAGCGCCTCGACGAAAGCCGGCGCAGCTTTTTCAAGACGATGGGCGTGGGTGCCACCGCGGCCAGCAGCATCGGCGCCATGTTGCACAGCACACCGGCATTGGCCTACGGCGGTCCCTACGCCGCGGCCTTTGGGCTGGACCCCGGACGCACGTTCATGAACATCGGCACCACGGGATCGACGCCGATCTCGGTACTGAAGAACCTGGCGGCCAACAACGCGTTGATCGCACGCGACCCGACCGTCAGTTTCGACACCCAAGAAATGCGCGACCAGATCGCGCCCGGGTTCGGCTGCGATCCGTTCGAGATTTCGATCTCCGGCAACACCACGGATGGCATGAACAAGATCCTCAACGGGCTCTCGTTTGAACCCGGGGATGAAATCATCACGACGAATATGGAGCACCCCGGCGGCAATTCGCCGATGGCCGTGCAAGTGGACCGCAGTGGCGTTGTCCTCAAGCGAGTCAATCTGCCGACGGGTGATGCGTACAGCCACGCCACGGTCATAGCAAGATTCAAGGCTATGTTGACCAACAACACCAGGGCCATCTGCTTCTCGTCCCCGCCGTACCTGACTGGCATCCGCTTGCCTGAGAAGGCGCTGTGTCAATGGGCGGCTGCACAGGGGCTGACCTCCATCATCGATGGCGCGCACGGCCCCGGCATGTTGAACCTGAACTTTCACGAAATGGGCTGCGACTTCTATGCCGGCGCGGGGCACAAATGGCAATGCGGTCCCGGTCAGACAGGCATTCTCTACGTGCGCAACAACAGGACGTCCGGCTACACCAACAGAACGCCGCTGACGCCTTTCTATCCGGTGGTCACCAATCGGTACTCGACCGAGCCGGGAACGGCCCTTCAAGGCGGCGTGCGGGACCCTGAAGACAACGTCGGCGCGATGATCAACAGCATCGGCAACCCATCGTATCCGGCGCTGCGTGCCCTGACCGACTGCTGCCTGATGTGGGACAACTGGGGCAGGCAGAACATCGAGGACTACATCGTCAATCTGGCGCAGTACCTGCGCAGTCGTCTTGCCGGGATTTGGGGACCGCAGTCGCTGGCCACGCCATACGACGCGAACCTGCCCCATTGGGCGCGCATCGCGCTCACGTCGTTCAACCCGTTCTCACCGGGACAGGACTACAACGCGGTGCTCAGTCCGGCCCAGGCATCGGCACAAACCGCCGAGTCGGGAGCAGCCGTGACGACCTTGCGCGAGAACCAAGCCATCGTCGTTCGCAACACGAACGTTCCACATACGCTCAGAAGCGACCCGACGCAGAACGCCGACCCGACGACCACCTCGCACCCGCTGCGCATTTCGACCCATCTGTTCCACAACGCAGCCGATGTGGACAACCTGGTCGCCAAGCTACAGTTGGTGGTGCCGATGCCCAGCGCCTCACGCAGGCGCCGGTAGCAAGCGTGAACTGAAGGGGGCGCTCGATGCGCCCCTAGTTTTGTCATCCTTACAACCATCGAGGAACAACAATGAAGCGTTCTAGAAGCGTCATGTCCGCCACAGTGCTGGCCGCCACGCTGCTCAGCGGCTGCGCCGTCAGTGAAAAGATGATTCATACCACCGGGAACGTCTATCCCGCCATCGGCCCTTATTCGCAGATGGTCCAGTCAGGCAACACCTACTACCTCTCGGGCGTCATCCCGCTCAACATGGCCGGCAACGCGGTTCAAGGCACGACGATCGAAGAACAGACGCGGCTGGTCCTGGACTACATCGGCGCGGTACTGAAGGCTCAGGGAATGAGCTACACCAATGTCGTGATGTCCAACGTGTACATGAAGAATCTGAATGACTTCAGCAAGATGAACACGATCTACGGCGAATACTTCAAGACATCGCCGCCTAGCCGCGCCACTGTGGAGGTGGCTCGCCTGCCGCGTGATGTGCTCATCGAAATCGCGGTCATCGCTACGAAGTAGCAACTTTGGTGGGGCGCCCGGCTGATGCAGCGCCGGAGCGCCAGTTCTTCTCCCGCTTGCACCGACCCCGTCGGCACGATCTGCCCGACATCCAGCGATTCGACCCTGTGCTGCCCGCGCTCATCGCGACGGCGACGATCATCCCGGCCGCGGCAGCCCGCCGGCCACCTTCTCGGCTGCGGGCCGCGGCGCCGGCTCGATCAGGCCGGTGGCTTCGAACAGCGCCACCGCCTGACGGGCCGCATCGGCCTCGGCGCGCGCCAGGTCGCGCTGTTGCTCCAGCGCCAGGCGGCGTGCATCGAGCACGTCGAGCTGGTCGCTCAGGCCCGCCTCGTACAGCGTGATGGCCTGCTCCAGCGCCGCCTGCGACGCCGCCACCGCACGTTGCAGCGCGGCGATGCGGCGCTGCGTGCCCGACGATGCAACCAGCGCCGCGTCGATCTGTTGCAGCGCCTGCAACAGCGTTTGCCGGTAGACCAGCGTGGCTTCGCGCAGGCGCGAGCGCGCGCCCTCCACATCGGCCTGGCGGGCACCGCCGTCGAACAGGCTGGCATCGAGCGCCAGCGCGATGGCGCTGGTCACCCGGTCGAGCAAACCGGCGCCGGTGGCCAGCAGCAGCGTGCCGGGCAGGCGCAGGCTCGGGTACAGCGCCGCGCGGGCGACCCCGACATTCGCCGCGGCGGCCAGCAGCGCCTGCTCGGCCGCGCGCAGATCGGGGCGCAGGCGCACCAGATCGAGCGGGCGGGCGACCGGCAGCGCGCCTTGCAGGCTCGGCAACCGGATCGCTGGCGCCTGCGGGTCTGCGGCCACGATCGTCAACGGCGGCAGGTTGTTGACCGGCTCGCCGGCCAGCACCAGCAGGGCTGCGCGCGCCTGGCGGATGCGCACCGCCGCGCTGGCCGCGTCGGCCTGCGTGGCCGCCTGGTCGGCCAGCGCACGCTCGGCATCGAGCCGCGGCGCCAGCCCGACATCCACCCGCACCTGCGCCACTTCCAGCAATTGCGACTGCACCGCCAGCGCGGCGCCGAGCAGCTGCGCGTCGCGTTGCGCCTCGCGCCATTCGATGGTGGCGCGCGCCGCCAGGCCGGCGCTGGACAGCCGGCTCGCCTGCAGCAGGTCTTCGCTGCGCAGCAACAGCGCGGCGGCCGAGCGCTCGGCCTGCAGCCGCCCGCCCCACAGATCCAGGTCCCACTCCAGGCCCAGCTCGAGCAGCGGTGCGACGCTGCGATCGGGGCTGCCGAAGCCGCGCTCGACACCCACCGCGGCGCCGGCGGAGACCTGCGGGCCGCGCTGCGCCTGCGCCGAGCGCAGGAAGGCCTGCGCCTGGGCGATGCGTTCGCGCGCGATGGCGATGGCCGGATCGCCGTTGAGCGCGCTTTCGACCGCAGCGGCCAGCTGGGGATCATCGAAGCGGGTCCACCAGCGCAGGTCGGCCTCGGTCGGCTGCGGCGCACCCGGCTCGGCCGCGGCGAAGCCCACCGCCGGCTGCACCACATCGGCGATCGGCAACGGCGGCACCGGCACTTCCAGCGCGAGGCTGCCGCAGCCGCCCAGCAGCGCCGCGCCGAGCAGGGTCGCGGGCCACGCCGCCGTGGCGCGACGTGCGCTCACTGCGGCCGCCCTGGCACGGCGGAGCCGGCGCCCTCGCCTTGTTGGCGCGCCTGCGCCATCTCGCGCGCCAGCTGCTCGCCCTGCTGCGCGCGGCGCGAGACAAAACGCGCCAGCCCGAGGTAGATCACCGGCGTGAGGAACAGCGTGAACAGCGCCGACAGCGACAGCCCGCCGAAGATCACCGCGCCGATCGCGGCGCGCGCCTCGGCGCCCGCGCCACTGCCGATGAGCAGCGGCAACGCGCCGAGCACGGTCGAGCTCATCGTCATCATGATCGGCCGCAGCCGCGTCACCGCGGCCTCGAACGCCGCCTCGCGCACGCTGCGGCCGGCATCGCGCAGCTGGTCGGCGAACTCGACCATCAGGATGCTGTTCTTGGCCATCACGCCCACCAGCAGCAGCAGGCCGATCTGGCTGTACAGGTTCAGCGACACGCCGCCCAAAGTCATCGCGAACACCGCCGCGGCCAGGCCGAAGGGCACCGTCAGCATCACCACCGCCGCGCTGGTCAGGCTCTCGAACTGCGCCACCAGCACCAGGAAGATGACCAGCAGCGCGATCGCGAAGGTGATGGCGATGTCGCGCGAGTTCTCCTCCAGCGTGGCCGCATCGCCGCGAAACAGCAGGCTCATGCCCGGCGGCAGTTCGCGCGCGGCCAGCTGGCGCAGCTCGTCGATGGCCTGCTGCAGCGGCTTGCCGGCGGCCGGCTGCACATCGAGCTCGACCGCGCGGCGCTGGCCGAAGCGTTCCAGCTCGGCCGGCACGCGCCGTTTCGCTGAAGCGCACGAACTGCGCCAGCGGCACCAGCCGGTCGCCGCTGGCGCGCACCTGCAGCATCAGCAGGTCGGCCGGATCGGTGGCGCCGCGCGCGCTGGACTCGACGAACACCGGCACGCTGCGGTCGTTGGCCGAGATCTCGCTGACCTCGTAGCCGTCGACCGCGGCACGCAGCAGCACCGACAGCGCCTCGACCGAGACGCCGAGCTCGCCGGCACGTTCGCGGTCGACTTCCAGCCCCAGCTGCGGCTGCGAGGCGTTCCACGCCACGTCGACGTCGTTCAGGCCGGGCAGCTCGCGTTCGATCGCTGCGGCGAAGGCGAAGGCCGCGGTGGCGATGCGCGCATGCTCGTCGCCGGTGATGGCCATGCGCAGGCTGCCGTCGGATGCGCCGCCGCCGATGCTGCTGCCGCCGCGGATGCGCACCTGGATGCCCGGCACGCCTTGCAGCGCGCGGCGGACACGTTCGCCGATCTGCCGCTGGCTGGCCTCGCGGTCGGCCCAGTCGGCCAGCGGCGCGACGATCTCGGCGCGGTTCGGGTCGTAGCGGCCGGTGATCGTGAAGACCTTGGTCACCAGTCCCTCGGCGCGCAGCGGCGCCACCGCGGCGAGCGCGATCTCGAGCTGGCTGTCGATGTAGGGCAGTCCGGTGCCGTCGGGGCCGGTGAGCAGCACCGACAGCACGCCGCGGTCTTCGTCGGGCGCCAGTTCCTGCGGCAGCCTGGTCGCCAGCAGCGCCGCGGCAGCCGCCAGCACGACGCACACGATGGCCAGCGGCCACGGATGGCGCAGCACGGCGGCGAGCGCGCGTTCGTAGCCCTTCAGCGCCGGCGTGCCGATGCCGCGCAGCAGGCGCTGCACGCGCCCGGCCCGATCGGCCGGTGGCTCGGCCGGCAGGCGCGCGGCGATCATCGGGCCCAGCGACAGCGCCACGAACGACGACAGCATCACCGCGATGGCCATGACGAAGCCGAACTCGGTGAACAGCCGCCCGGCGGTCGACGGCAGGAACGAGATCGGCACGAACACCGAGACCAGCGCGGCGGTGGTGGCGACGATGGCGAAGAACACCTCGCGTGTGCCGAGCACCGCGGCGGCGCGCGGGCCGAGGCCCTGGGCGCGTCGGCGCTGGATGTTCTCGAGCACGACGATCGAATCGTCGACCACCAGCCCGCTGGCCAGCACCAGCGCCAGCAAGGTCAGCAGGTTGATCGAAAAACCCAGCAGCCAGATCGCGCCGAGCGTGCCGATCAGCGCCACCGGAATCGCCACCGCCGGCACCAGCGTCGGCCGCCAGCGGCCGAGGAACAGGCCGACCACCGCCACCACGATGACCACCGACAACGCCAGGCTGGTCAGCACCTCGCGGATCGAGCCGCGGATGAAGATCGCGTCGTCGGAGACGATCTGGATCTGCAGGTCGTCGCCGCGCGCGTTGATCTGCTGCACGATGCGCCGCACGCCGTCGGAGATGGCCACGCTGTTGGACTGCGCCTGGCGCACGATGCCCAGGCTGACGACGGTGCGGCCGTCCAGGCGCACGTACGACGGTCGCATCGGCGGGCGAAAAGTACACCTCGGCGACCTGCGCCAGCTTGACACCGGGCTTGAGCTGCAGCTGGCGGATCTGCTCCGGCGTCGACAGCGACGCGTTGGCCCGCACCAGCACTTCCTGCTGGGTCGACTTCAGGCTGCCGGCGGGCACGTCGGCGCGCGCGGTGCGCAGCGCCGCCACCGCATCGTCGACCGCCAGACCGAGTGCCGCCAGCGCGCGCCGGATCGAGCCGCACCCGCAGCACCCGCTCGCGCCCGCCGAAGATGGTGACGTCGGCCACGCCGGGCACCGACACCAGCTCGGGTTCGATGCGATCGACGATGGCGCGTGTCAGCTCGTCGATCGCCAGGCTCTGGCTCGACACCGCGAGCTGGATCACCGGCTCGGCATCGGCATCGGCCTTGATGATGCTCAGGTTCTCGATGCCCTCGGGCAGCTCGCGTTCGACCCGCGCCACCGCCTCGCGCACATCGTTGGCGGCATCGACCAGGTCGACATCGGGACGGAACTCGACGATCACGCGCAGGTTGCCCTCCTCGCTGGCCGAGCGCACCGCATACACGCCGGGCACGCGCGCCGCGGCGCCTTCGATCAGCCGCGTCACCTCGGCGTCGAGCGTCTCGGGCGCCGCGCCCGGGTAGTCGGCGCGCACGGCGACGATCGGGCGGTCGATGTTCGGCAGCTCGCGCACCTCGACGCCGAGCAGCGCGGCCAGCCCGGCGATGACGACCAGCAGGTTCAGCACCACCACCAGCCACGGCCGGCGGATGCTCAGGCTCGGCAGGTCGTTGGCGCCGTCGGGCGCGCGGTCGGGTGTGCTGTCGTCGGCCATGACCTATCCGACCCCCGCCGCGCTGGCAGCGGCGGGTTGTGCGGGCCCAACCTGGCGCCGGCCGACGATCTCCACACGCTGGCCTTCGCGCAGCCGCTGCACGCCTTCGACGACCACCACCTCGCCGTCCTCGATGCGGCTGTCGGCACGCGGATCGATCAGCACCTGGCCGCCCTCGCGGCGCACCGAGCGCACCATCACCTTGACCGCGACGCCGTCGCGCACCGTCCAGACGAAGGAGCCCTCGCGCCCCCACTGCAACGCCAGCTCGGGGATCACGATCAGCGGCTCGCCGGGCAGGCTCAGGCGCACGCTGAACGACATGCCCGGGCGCAGCCGGTCACCGACATTCGGCACCGCGGCCTGCAGCCGGATCTGCCGCGTCGCCGGATCGACGCGGCTGTCGATCTCGGCCACGCGGCCGTCGAAGCGGCGTTCGGGCCAGGCGCTGGTCGACACGCTCAAGTCGCGTCCGACCGCCAGCGACGCGAGATAGCGCTCGGGCAGCTCGAAGGCCACGCGCAGCTGGCGCCGATCGTCCAGCGTGGCCAGCACCGTGTCGGGCGTGACGCGGTCGCCCGGCTTGACCTCGGCCAGCCCGATGACGCCGGCGAACGGCGCGCGCACCGCGCGGTCGGCCAGCGCCACCTGCGCGCGCTCCAGCTCGATGCCGGCGATGCGCCGCACGCTGCGCGCCTCGTCGATGACGCTGCCCGGCACCGCACCGGTGGTGCCGGTGTTCTCGTAGCGCGTCAGCAGTTGCTGCGCCACCTCGATGCGGTTGCGGGCCAGTGACACCGCCAGCTTCTCGGCGCGGTCGTCGAGCTGCACCAGCGTCTGGCCGGCACTGACCCGATCGCCGGCCTTGAAGCGCACGGCCGTGACCTCGCCGGCGACGGCCGGGCGCAACACCGCGGCGCGTTGCGCCAAGCCGGAGCCCAGCACCTCGAGTCGGGCCGCATCGGTGACGGCGCGCGCCTGGGCGACGATCACCGGCACCGGCGCCACCGCCGCGCGGGCCGGGTCCTGCGCCGGCTGGGCCGACGCAGTCACCGCCAGCGCCAGCAGGCACGGCGCAAGCCACAGCACCAGGCCGCGACGCAGGCGCTGGCCGGCGGTCGGCATGTCGGGGACGGGAAGGGGTGGATCGCTCTGCAAAGGCCTGCCATTTTCGGTGAGCGGCGAAACGGGTGCTCCGGCCGCGGGTTTTGGCCTTTGGGCGCCCGATGCGGCGGCGCGCGGTCGCGCTGTCTTCGGCTGCAGCGGCACAAGCAGCAGCAGCCGCGCGCACGCGCAGGGCTACGGACTTTTCGCGCTGCGCCGCACGCCGGGCGGGCTCAACCGCACCTGCGCATGCACCTGATCGCCGTGCTGGGCGAGCGTCAGCGTGGCGCTGCGCCTGGGCAGCAGCGCGCGCACCAGGCCCAGCCCCGACACACCGCCGCGAAATGCGGCCAGGTCGAAATCGGCGGGCAGGGTGCCGCTGTTGGCGACGCGCACGCGCACGGTGTCGGCCGGTCCTTCGCCGCGCACGGGCCTGTCGGCGCCGGTGTCGGCAGCCGATTCCGCTTCCGCAGCGATGTCGGCATCGGCCTCGGCGGCATCGACGATGTCGACCTGGCACAGCACCTCGCCGTGCGGGCTGTGCTTGATGGCGTTGGTCAGCAGTTCGTTCAAGGTCAGCGCGATCGGGATCGATTCGGTCTCGGGCAGCACGAAGTCGAGCGCGTCGTCGTCCTGCACCTCGACGCGCACCTCGCGGCCGAAGGTGCGTTGCACCGATTGCGCCACCGCCTGCAGCACGCCGACCACGGCCAGCGGCCCGGCACTGCCCACCTGCAACCCGTACACCTGCGCGATGGCCTGCACCTGGGCCACCGATTCGACCAGCAGCGCCGACAGCTCGGGGTGGCGCACCGCGTTTTGCTGCAGCAGCCCGGCCACGCCCTGCAGGTTGTTCTTGATGCGGTGGTGCACTTCCTTGACCAGCATCTCGCGCTGCGCGATGGCCGCTTCGAAGCGCGCCTGCGCTTCGGCGCGTTGTTCGGTGACATCGCTGGCCACCAGCAGCACCTGCGCGGCGGCACCGGCGGTGGCCGGCAGCGAGACCACGCGGCTGTCCCACCAGCGCGAGCCGCCGGGGCCCTCGCGGCGTGCTTCGCGGCGCAGCACGTCGGTGCTGGACGAGGCCAGCGCCAGATCGGACTTCAGCGCCTCGGCGACTTCGGGCGCGGCCCAGTCCTGCGGTGCGCGCCCCATCAGCTGGCGCATCGGGCGGCCGAAATACGCCGCCGCCATCTGGTTCAGCCGCAGCACCTGCGCGCTGTCGGCGTCGAACAGCGCGATCGCCAGCGGCGCGGTTTCGATGATGCGTTGCAGCGAGGCCTGCGTCTGCTTGATGTTGACCTCGGCCTGGCGCCGCCGTTCGATGTCGAGCAGCGCGAAAGTGATCTGCCGCCCGGTCGATTCGCGCCCGGTGACCACCGCATTGCCGACGACCCAGAACTCGCGCCCGTCGCGCGCCTGCAGCCGGCATTCGAAGGTCTGCGCCTGGCCTTCGGTGAAGGTGCGCAGGTAGTGCGTGCGCCGCAGCGGATGATCGGCCTCGGGCGTGGCCACGGTGCTGATCGGCTCGCCGACAAAATCGGCCAGGTCGCCGGCAAACATGCGCCGCGCCGAGCGGTTCATCCATTCGATGCCGCCGTCACCGACGGTGACGATGCCCACCAGCACCGAATCGAGGATCGCGCGCGTGCGCTCGGCCTGGCGCAGCAGCGCCTCGCGCGCACGCTGGCGCTCGTCGACATCGACATACGAGCAGATGCGCCCGGCGGCTTCGTCGTGCTGGTCGACCAGCCGCTGCGACACCTGCACCCACAGCAGGCTGCCGTCGCGGCGGCGCAGCTGGCGCTCGCCGTGGTAGCGCCCGTGCAGGCTCAGTGCCTGCTGTTCCTCCTGCCGATGGCGCAGGTGGCTGGCCTCGTCGACGTCGAGCTCGGCGGCATCCAGCGTGGCCAGTTCGGCGTCGGCGAAGCCGGTCAGCAAGGCCATCGCCTGGTTGGCCCTTTCGATGCGCCCGCCGCGCAGGTAGACGATGCCCACGTCCGACAGGCTGAACATCAGCTCGCGCTCGCGCAGCAGCGACTGCAGCTCGGCCTGCTGCGATTTCAGGCGCGAGATGTCGGTCAGCACGGCCACCGTCTCGGGCTCGCCGGGGGCCGAATCGGCGCGCCGCACCGACAGCGAATACCAGCGCGGCTCGGCACGGCCATCGCCAACCCCATCGCCATCGAACGACGCAGCGGCGTCGAAGCGCAGTTCGGAATCGAGGCTCTGCCCAGGCTGCAGTGCATCCAGCGCTGCCAGCGCCTGCGGCATGCGCGCAAACAGCTCGCCGGTGGTGGCCCCGGCAGCCGCCCCGGCTGCCAGCCCGAGCATGGCCTCGAAGCGGCGGTTGCAGCGCATCAGCAACGCCCCGCGCAGGTAGGCGATGCCGGCGCTGGTGCCGTCGAGGATGGTCGTCAATTCGCGCAACAGCTGCTGGCTCTGGCGCTGCGCGCTTTCCTGCTCGGTCACGTCGAGCGTGACCACGGTGCGGCGCAGCGAATCGCCGGCGCCGGGTTCGACGCGGGTCAACAGCCAGCGCAGCCCGAGCGTGGGGTGGCGCACCGCGTAGCGCACCTCGGCGCGTTCACCCTGTCGCAGCGCCTGCTGCAGCCGTTCGTATTCGGGCAGCGAGTCCGGCTCGACGACGTCGCGGCCGATCGACTGCAGCCCGGTGGCCTTGGCCTGCGCCAGGCGGCGCCGCTCGGCACGCGGGCGCAGCCAGCCGCGCGCGCCATCGAAGGTGGCCACGCCGACCCCGGCGGTGTCCATCAGCGCGCCGATCTCGAGCTGTGCGAGGTCGCGGTCTTCTTCGGCGCTGCGGTCCTCGACCACCGCCATGAAGCGGTGCTGGCCCTGCTCGGTCGCGAAGCTGCGGATGCGCGCGCTGAGCCGTTGGCGGCGGCCGTCGGGCAACGGCAGCAAGACCTGCGTTTCGACCGGCGCTGCCGTCGGCTGGTGCACCGGCGCCGCATCGTCCTGCCAGGCCAGCAGCGTGCGCAGTTCGGCGGGCGCATCGGCGAGCAGCACCGGCACCTGGCCGACCAGCGCCTCGAAGGCCGGGTTCGAACGCAGGATCAATCCCGACTCGTCGAACACCAGCATGCCGGTCGGGCTCAGATCGAACCACTGCGCCAGTTCGTCGAGCGAACGATCGGCCTGGGCCCGCGCCACATGCTCGGCGGTCGATTCCTGCAGCACCGTCAGCAGCAGCGGCTGGCGCTGGTCGGTGGCCACCTGGAAGGCCGACACGCGGCACCAGCGTTCGCGGCCCGAGGCGTCGATCAGCCGCTGCTCGCGCAACAGCGGCACCGCGCGGTCGGCGAGCAGCGACGGCAGGTCGCGGCGCGATTCGATCTGCGCGGCGCGATCCTCCAGCGGCTGCAGGTCGACCGGGTCGGTGCCCAGCAGCGCTTCGCGCTGCATGCCGGTGAAACCCAGGTAGGCCTCGTTGACCGCGACGAGGCGAAAGCGGGTGTCTTGCAGCGTGGCCGGGAACGGCGAGGCCCACAGCATGCGCAGCATGTCCAGGTTGGGACCGTCGCCGACGCCGCCAAAGCTGATCGCGCTGGCCGGCTCCGGCGGGCCGATCGTCACGCGCACCGCCAGGTCGCGCGCCACGCGCCAGGCCGACAGGCTCAGCGTGTGGCCATCGCCGGCGACACAGCGGGTATCGAAGCGCGAGGTGGCGCGGGCACGCAGGCAGGCCTGCAGCCAGTTGGTGGCATCGGCACCGAGCGCGTCGAGCAGCTCGGCCGCGGCCTGCCCGGGCTCGACGCGCAGGCGACGCATCGCCGCTTGGTTGCAGAAGGTCAGCTGGCCCAGATCGTCGAACAGCAGCAGCGGCTCGTCGACGCCGTCGAGCAGCGCGGCCAGCGCCGATCGCGAAGGCATGCGGGTCGAAGGTGTCAGGTCCACGGGCATCGGGGCGGTTCGGTGCGGCTGCAGGCAGGCCCGGCACGCCCGAGAGCTTCTACTCGATCTGCCGCGCCGCCACCAGCGCACGCAGCAGCGCGCGGTTGACCTCGGCCACGCTGAGCATCTGCTTCTCGCAGGCAGCGCGGATGTCGAACAGCGATTCCTGCTCGACTGCCAGCACGATCTCGAAATACGGCCGGTACGGCCCGCTGTGGTGGACCAGCGCATCGAGCACGTCCTTGGCCACCGGAATGCTTTTCAGCAGCTGGTCGAAGGGCTGGCCCATCATGCAATCGAGCAGCGAGAAGACGCCGCAGATGAACATCTCGCTGCGCAGCTGTTCGCTGCCCGACGAGCGCACCAGCTCTTCCATCAGCAAGCCGCGGCGCACGGCGGCGAACATCACCGGCTTCATGTTCACGTCGGTGCTCGCCGAGGCCAGCAGCAGCGCCAGCCAGCGCTTGAGCTTCTGGTAGCCCAGCATCATGATGGCGTGGCGGAACGAGCCGATCTCGACCGACAGCCCGAAGGCCGGCGAGTTGATGTAGCGCACCAGCCGGAAGGCCAGGGTCGGGTCGTTCTTCAGCACCGCCTCGAGGCGGTCGATCGATTCCTGCCGGTCGACGCGGTTGATCAGTTCGACGACCACGTTCAGGTCCGGCGCGCCGCCCTTGCCGCTGGCGCCGACCGGGTCGTCGATCGGCCAGCCGAGCACCGCCACCGCGCCGCGATTGAAGCTGTCCTCGACCTGCTTGACGCCGCGCACGCCCGACTGGATGAAACCGATCGTGCGCACCACGCCGGTGGGCATCGGCTCGTCGATGCGGCGGTCATCGGCGATGTCGATGATCGAATGCTTGAAGAACGGCAGCACCTGCGGCGGCAGTTCGGTCGCCGGGCGGCCCTTGATCATCAAGGTGCTGCCCTGCGCGTGCAGGGTGCGCAGCAACTCCTCGTTGGCCACGTCGCCGGCCATGAAGGCCGGCACCTCGAGCATGATGTGCGGCGGCGGCACCGCCGCCATGCACTCGCGCAACAGGCTTTCGCTGGCGATGTTCAGCGCCAGGCCTTCGCCCTCGCCGGTCCAGACCTCGCCGAGGGCCTGCAGCAGCGCGCCGGCATCGGGCTGCACGTCGGGGCGCAGCGGAAACACCGTCAGGTGCGACGCGATGACCGTGCGCTTGCGGTCGGTCATCGGCGAATAGCCCAGGGCCACCTGCCCCAGGACCGGGTGTTCGTTCATCGAAGGGTTCGCTGCGTCACCTGCTGTCGGCCCGGTGGCCCGGGTCAGACGTTCAGGTACTGGAACAGCGACATGCGCTGCACCAGCGAATAGGTTTTCAGGGCTGCATCGTAGCCGGTTTGTTTGTTCTGGAAGTCCGAGATCGCCTGCACCATGTCCAGGTCTTCGGCCAGCGATCGATCGGTCTGCGCGCCCAGCTTCATGTCGGCGATGCGGCTCTCGACCAGGTCGATGCGGTTCAGGCTCGAGCCGGCCTGCGAACGCTGCGACTGGATGCTCGCCGCCACCGCGTCGATGTCGCGCAGCCCGTGCTGCACCGCCTGCGTCGTCTGCGCGCTGCTGCGCCTGCGCATCCTGCAGCCGGGCAGCGATGCCGTCGAGCGTGTCGAACACCGACAGGTTGTCTGCCGCCGGCGCAATGTCGAAGCGGTCGCCGACGGCCGGCTTGCCGCTGATGGTCACGGCCATGCCGTCGAACTCGATCGCCTGGCCGGGCGTGAACGGCAGGTTGCTGGCCGCCGTGGCGGCACCGTTGCGAAGCACCGAATAGGTCGCCGCCGGCGACGCGCCGTCGATGACCACGCTGTAGGCATCGCCGGTGAGCAGCGCCGGGTCGACCACGCGGCCGGCGTCGATCCAGGCCTCGCGCCCGTTGCCCGCATCCGCCGAGGTCACGAACACGCCGTTGCCGCTGCGCGCCTGCAGCCAGCTCAGCGCGCCCGTCCAGGGTCATCGGCAGCAACTCGCCGCCGGGCACCATGGTCTGGCCGCCGGCGCCGCGAAACTGCACCCCGGCCGCGCCATCGATGAACGGCGGCTGCGCCGAGCCCTGGGCCGCCGAACAGATAGCCGCCGGCGCCGTCGGAGCGGTTGGCCACCGCCAGCAGGCTGTCGCGCAGGCCGGCGATGCGCAGCCCGAGTTGCAGGCGCTCGGCCGCCGTGTAGCTGCCGTTGCCGGCCGCGACGACCAACTCGCGCACCTGCTGCATCAGCCCGGTGGCGTCGCCGAGCGCGCCCTCGGCCTGCTGCATCGCGTTGCGGCTGGCTTCCAGCGCGCGCTGGTCGGCGATGCTGCGCGAGGTCGCGGCCAGCGCACGTTCGACGCGTGCGGCAGCGGCCGGGTCGTCGCTGGCGCGGCTGACACGCTTGCCGCTGGTCAGCCGGTCCTGTGCCAGGCTCAGGTCCTGCTGGCGCTGCTGCAGCGTGTCGACGGAGGTGGCGAAGGTGGTGGCGGAAACGATGCGCATGGCTGTGGTTCGGGCCTCAGCGGCCCGCGGTCTGCAGCAGCGTGTCGAAGATGCTCTGCGCGATCTGCAGGATCTTCGCCGCCGCCTGGTAGCTTTGCTGGTACTGGATCAGCCGCGCCGCCTCTTCGTCGAGATTGACGCCGCTGTACGAACTGCGCGCCATCTCGGCGGCATTCGCCACCGAGGTCGAGATCGTCGATGCCGACGAGGCCCCTTGCACGCGCACGCCGACACCGGCCATCAGCGTGGCGTAGGCGTCGGTGATGGTGGCACCGCCGCCGACGCCGCCGCTCGACAGCGGCGCGCGGCCGACGATGCCCGCGTCGCGCATCTCGACGAAAGCCAGCGCGTTGCCGTTGTTGACGCCCGGGTACGGCGTCTTGCCGACATCGATGCGGTCGCCGCTGCGCGGCGCGCCGTTGAGTTCGAGCTCGAAGCCGTTCAGGCTGATCGGCGTGCCGGCGTTCCACACGCCGACGCCGCTGCCGACCAGCGCATTGCTGGTGCGGTCGGTGAGCGTCCAGCTGTAGTCGCCGCTGGCCGACGTGAAGGTGATCGCCGCATCCAGGTTGGCATTCGCGCCCGGGCTGACGACGCGCAGCGCAGCCACGCTGGCGCTGCCGAGGTTGGCGCTGGCCACGCTGGCCGTCAGCGGCGAGGCCGCCGCCAGGCCGCGCACCTCGTCGAGCACGCGGCGCATGTCGTTGGCGGCGCGGGTCACCGGCTGCAGCAGGAAGCGATCACCGGCGGCCGGCGCCGGCGGGCCGATGTCGATGCGCATGCCGTCGAGCACGTCGCCGCTGCCGATCGAGCGCACCAGCCCGTCGGACAGTCGCGTCAGCTGCCACACGCCAGGGCTGCCGGCCGGGTCGGCACGCAGGTCGTATTCGCTGGCGGCGAGCTGGGTGCTGTCGGTGATCACCAGGTCGACGCGGCCGACGAACTGGCCCGCACCGTTGACGGCGTTGTACGCCTCGGGCAGGGCCTGCGGCGCACCGACCGAGAAGATCGCCGCGCCACCGCCCGGCGGGTCGCCCAGGTCGAGCCCCAGTGCCTGCTGTTCGTTGACCTTGCCGGACAGCGCGGCGGCCATCTGGCCGAGCTGCACGCGGGCAGCGACCAGGTCGTTGTTCTGGAAACGCAGCAGGCCGGCGATCGCGCCGCCGCCCAGCTCGCTGTCCTGCAGCACCCGCACGAAGCCGTTTTCCGACAGGCCCAGCGCCGAGCGGGTGGCGTCGCGCGGATCGACCTCGACCGTCAGCGGCTGCGTCTGCGTGCCCAGCACCAGCCGCTGACCGCCGGCGATGAAGACCGCCAGCGAGCCATCGTCGGCGGCCACCGTGCTGAGCTGCAGATGCTCGCTCAGGTCCGAGATCAGCTGCTCGCGCTTGTCGAGCAGGTCGTTCGGCGGCTGGCCGAGGCCGATCACCGAGGCGATCGACTGGTTCAGCTCGGCGATGCTGCGTGCGATCTGGTTGACCTGCGACACCGTTGCCTTCAGATCCTCGCGCACCGCCACCTGCAGCACATCGAGCTGCGCACCGGCGGCGCCGAAACGCTCGGCCACTTCGGTGGCGCGGGCCAGCACCACCTGGCGCGTGGCGCTGTCGCTCGGCCGCGATGCCAGATCGACCATCGAGTTGAGGAACTCGCCGGCGGCGTGGCCGAGACCCTGCTCGCCGGTGGGAAAGATCTTCTCCACCTGCTGCAGCAGTTCGACGCGTGTCTTGTCGAGCGCGGCCAGCGAGCGCGAGGTGGCCGCCTCGCGCGTCAGGAAGGCATTGTGCGAACGCGTCACGGTGGTCACGTCGACACCCTTGCCGAAGAATCCGGCGCCGGTGAACTGGCCGCCGGCGGTGGCCAGTTCGGCCTGCTGGCGCGAGTAGCCGATGACGTTGGCGTTGGCGATGTTGTGGCCGGTGGTGGCCAGCGCGGCGTAGTTCGCGGTCATGGCCTTGGTGCCGAGCGACATCAACGGGGAAGCGGCCATGGAGATCCCTGGTGACGGCTCAGCGCGAAGCCGAGGCCTGCTGCAGACGCAGCGTGGTGTTGATGACGCGGGTCAGCTTGTCGGCGTAGGCCGGGTCGGTGGCATAGCCGGCACGCTGCAGGCCCTGCGCGAAGCCGCTCGCGTCCTGCCCCTCGCGCAGCACCGCCTGGTAGCGCGGGCTGTCCTGCATCAGGCGCGCGTAGTCGGCGAACGACTCGGCATGGCTGGCGTAGGCGCGAAAGCGCGCCACCGTCTTGCGCGCGACGCCGTCGACGACCTCGGTGGTGGTGGTCTCGGCCACCGGCCCGTGCCAGCCGGCGCCGGCCTTGATGCCGAACAGGTTGAACGACGGCGTGCCGTCGCTGATCGCGGATCTCGCGCCGGCCCCAGCCCGATTCATGCGCCGCCTGGCCGATCATGAACGCGGCATTGATGCCGGTGCTGGCCTGCGCCGCCTGCGCCGCGGCCTGGTGCTGCTGCACGAACGCGGCGGCACCGACCTGCGGAATGCGCAGCGGCTTGTCGGCTGCCGACGAGCGGGTTCGATGCCGGCGGCCACGGCCTTCGGGATCGGCCCCGGCGACACGCCCATCTGGCGCTCGAGCTGGCGGATGATGGCCTCGGACAGGCCGCCCTTCAGGCCGCTCAGCTGGGTCGCGAACTGCGTGTCGAGCATCTCGGTGCCGAGCTTGCTGCCTTCGTTGTCGAGCGCGTTCGATGCCAGCGTGGCCGCGCGCATGCTCTTCATCACCTCGTGCATGAACAGCGACTCGAACTGCTTGGCGACTTCGCGCACCGCCGTCTTCGGATCGCTGACCGCGCGCCCGCGCAGCGCCGCCAGCGACTTCGCATCGCTGGCCAGACCGGCCGAGGGCAGCGCCAGGTTCATCGACGGGGCCGTCATATCACCTCGATCTCGGCATTCAAAGCGCCCGCGCTCTTGATCGCCTGCAGGATCGCCAGCAGGTCCTGCGGGGTCGCGCCCATCGCGTTCAGCGCCTTGACGACTTCGGTCAGCTGCGTGCCGGCGGGCAATTGCACGAGCGCCGCCGCTCTGCGTGTTGATCGAGATGTCGGACTGTTCGCTGACCACCGTGCGGCCGTTGGCGAACGGCGCCGGCTGGCTGACCAGCGGCGTCGACGAGATCGTCACCGACAGGTTGCCGTGCGCCACCGCGCAGGCGCTCAGGGTCACCGATTCGTTCAGCACCACCGAGCCGGTGCGCGAATTGAGCACCACCTTGGCGGCCGGCTTCGACAGCACCACCGGCAGGTTCTCGATGTCGGCGAGGAAGGCCACGCGCTGCTCCGGCGCGGCCGGCAGCGCCACGCGCACCATGCGCCCGTCGATGGCCATCGCGGTGCCCTCGCCCTTGGCCCGGTTGATGGCCTGCGCGACCAGGTTCGAGGTCTGGTAGTCGGTGTTGTTCATCGCCAGCTGCAGCGAATCGCCCTGCAGCGCCTGGTTCGGCACCGCCCGCTCCACCGTCGCACCGTTCGGCACGCGCCCGGCCATCAGGCTGTTGATGACCACCTTCGAACCGCCCGAGGCCGCGCCGGCGCCACCGACCACCAGGTTGCCCTGCGCGATGGCATAGATCTGGCCGTCGACACCCTTCAGCGGCGTGGTCACCAAGGTGCCGCCGCGCAGGCTCTTGGCATTGCCGATCGACGAGACGGTGACATCCACCGCCTGGCCCGGCTGCGCGTACGGCGGCAGCACCGCGGTGACCATCACCGCGGCGACGTTGCGCAGCTGCAGGCTGGTGCCGATCGGCAAGGTCACGCCCAGCTGCTGCAGCATCGACAGCAGGCTCTGCGTCGTGAACGGCGCGGCCGTGGTCTGGTCGCCGCTGCCGTCGAGGCCGACCACCAGGCCATAGCCGACGAGCTGGTTGTTGCGCACGCCGGCCACCGACGAGACTTCCTTGACGCGCACCGCCTGCGCATCCACGGGCCACCACAGCGCGGCGCTGGCGACGATGAACGCAAGCCACACGACGGCGCGCACCAGGCGGTCGATCGGCGCAGTCGAAGCTTCGGTGGGGGCAGTGCGCGCAGACATGGACGAAGCCTTCAGATCGGCAGGATGTTGAGGAAGAAGCGGCCCAGCCAGCCGATCGTCTGCGCGTCGGCCTGCGCACCGCGGCCGCGGTGCTCGACACGCACGTTGGCGATCTGCACGCTCGGGATGGTGTTGCCGGGCAGGATCTGCAGCGGATCGACCTGGCCCGAGAAGCGCAGCACGTCGACGTTGCTGTTGACGCCGATCTGCTTCTCGCCGGCGATCAGCAGGTGGCCGTTGGGCAGCACGCCGGTGACGAGCACGGTGATGCTGCCGAAGAAGTCGTTGCTGTTCTCGGTGCTGCCCTGGCCCGAGAAGCTGTTGCTGCTGGTGCCTTCGACACTCAGCCGCGACAGCGCCGACGGCTTGATGCCCGGCAACGCGCTGACGCTGCCCTTCAGCGTGCCGCCCTTGTCGATCGAGCTGGTCGACTTCTGGCTGGCGACGATCTTCTCGACGATCTCCACGCGCAGCGTGTCGCCGAGATGGCGGGCGCGGTAGTCCTCGAACAGCGGCCGGTACTGCGCCGCCTGGTAGATGGCGCCGTTGCTCGCCACCGGCACCGGCGGCGCCGGCGGCAGCACGTTGGTCGGTTCGGCGACGTCGACGCGCGGGTTCATCGTCAGACAGCCGCCGAGCAGCATCACCACGCCCGCCGCGACCAGCGCCCTCATCAGCCGCTTCATCACAGCTGCCCCAGCCGCTGCAGCATCTGGTCGGTGGTCTGGATGGCCTTCGAGTTCAGCTCGTAGGCGCGCTGCGTGGCGATCATCGACACCAGTTCTTCGACGACGTTGACGTTGCTGCCTTCGACATAACCCTGCAGCAACGCGCCCAGGCCATCGGCACCGGGCGCGCCGTTGGCGGGCGCACCCGACGAGGCGGTCTCGGCATACAGGTTCTGCCCGCGCGGATCGAGCCCGGACGGGTTGACGAAGCTGGCCAGCTGCAGCTGGCCCACCGTCTGCGCCGCCGCCTGCCCCGGCACCGTGACGCTGACGGTGCCGTTGGCGGCGATGCTCACGCTCTGCGCATTCGCCGGGATGGTGATGCCCGGCTGCAGCACGTGGCCGTCGCTGGTCACCATCTGGCCGCTGCCGTCGAGCTGGAACGAGCCGTCGCGCGTGTAGGCGGTGCTGCCGTCGGCGCATCTGCACCTGGAAGAAGCCCTGGCCCTTGATGGCGATGTCCAGGTTGTTGCCGCTTTGCTGCAGGTTGCCCTGGCTGAAGTTGCGCGTCGAGGCCGCCACGCGCATGCCCAGGCCGACCTGCAGGCCGGTGGGCAGCTGGCTTTGTTCGCCGCTGGCCGCGCCGGCCTGGCGCAGGTGTCGTACATCAGGTCTTCGAAGACCACGCCGCCGCGCTTGAAGCCGTTGGTGCCGACGTTGGCCAGGTTGTTGGCAATCGTGTCCAGCTTGAACTGCTGGCCTTCCATGCCGCTCTTGGCTATCCACAACGATCGAATCATGCGTGCGCTCCAGGCCGGCCCTGGGGCCGATGCGCACCAGTGTCGGCGCCGGGCCGGCCTGCGAGCGGTGTAAAAAACGCCGCGATTGCGGCGTTCATTACAAGTCTCGGCTGCGCGTTTACATCCCGTTGGGCGACAGCAGCCGCGTGGCCGCCTGTTCCTTCTGCTCGGCGGTCTGCAGCATCTTCATCTGCTGCTCGAACTGGCGCGACGCGGTGATCATCGCGATCATCGTTTCGACGGCGCTGACATTGCTGCCTTCGAGCGCGCCTTGCTGCAGCCGCGCGGTCGGATCGGCGGCCACGTTCGCCGGCCGCGGCGCGGAACAGCCCGTCGTCGCCGCGCAGCATCCGTTCTTCGGGCGTCACCAGCTTGAGCTTGCCCAGCACCTGCGGCCGGCCGCTGCCGACGGTGCCGCTGATGGTGCCGTCGGCACCGATGTCGATGCGCGCCTTGGCCGGCACGGTGATCGGCCCGCCGTCGCCCAGCACCGGCAGCCCGCTGCGCGTGATCAGCTGGCCCTCGGCATCCAGGTCGAGGGCGCCGCCGCGGGTGTAGGCCTCGGTGCCGTCGAGCGACTGCACCGCCAGCATGGCCTTGCCGTTCAGCGCCACGTCGAGCGCGCGGCCGGTGTTCTCGCACCAGCCCCGGCGCGTCGCTGTAGCCGTTCGTCGATTCGAGCGCATAGACCCGCGTGCTGGCGCCGTCGCCGAGCACCGGCACGGCGCGAAACGCCGCCAGCTCGGCGCGAAAGCCGGTCGTCGAGACGTTGGCCAGGTTGTGGGCCAGCACGTCCTGGCGCTGCAGCATCGCCTTGGCGCCCGACATCGACAGATAGATCATGCGGTCCATGCGCTGCTCCGGAGTCGCTGCGGTTCAGCGTTCAGCGCAGGTTGACCAGCGTCTGCAGCACCTGGTCCTGCGTCTTGATGGTCTGCGCGTTGGCCTGGTAGATGCGCTGCGCGGTGATCATGCTCACCAGCTCGCCGGTCAGGTCGATGTTCGATTCTTCCAGCGCACCGGCCTGCAGCACGCCCAGGTTGCCGTCGCCGGGCACGCCGACCACCGGGTCGCCCGAGGCATAGGTGCGCGCCCAGCCGTTGTCGCCCAGCGGCTGCAGCCCCTGCGGGTTGCGGAAGTTGGCGATCTCGATCTGCCCGGCCGGCTTCGATTGCCCGTTGGAATAGCGCGCGGTGACGATGCCGTTGCTTTCGACCGCGATCGACGGTCAGCAGCCCGGCGGCATAACCGTCCTGGGGGATGTCGGTGACGCCGTAGGCCGAGCCGAACTGCGTCGCCCCGCTGAGGTCGAAGACCATGCCGATGATCGGTTCGGTGACCGCGCCGACCGCGTTCGTCGAACTCGGCACGTCGAAGGTGATCGGCCCGGCCGGCGCCAGCGGGCCGCTGCCGTTGCTGCGGAACTGGATCGACGTCACCGGCTGCGGCGCGGCATTGGTGCCGGCCAGCGAGGTGCCGTTGGCGGTGCCGTACAGGTTCCACATGTCGTTGCCCGACTTCTGGAAGTAAAAGCTCAGCGCCACGTCCTGGCCCTTGGCGTCGAAGACGGTCAACGAGGTGGCGTTGTTGTAGGTGTTGGCGTTGGCGAAGTCGACCATCGGCGCCGCCGCCGGCAGCGTGACCGCCTTGCGCGCATCCAGGTTCACCTCGATCGCGGCGCGGCTGGTCGGCTTCGGGTCGATGCCGCCGGTGGGCAGCTGCAGCGCCACCGCCTGGCCGAGCTGGATCACGCCGGTGCCGTCGGCGGCGTAGCCCATCAGCCGATCCTGGTTGTTGTTGACGATGAAGCCCTCGCGGTCGATCTTGAACTGGCCGTTGCGCGTGTAGGTCACCGGGCTCTTGCCGTCGCTGACCTGGAAGAAGCCGGCGCCGTTGATGGCCAGGTCCATCGGGTTCTCGGTGGTCGTCACGTTGCCCTGGGTGAACTGCTGCGCCACCGTCGACAGGTTGGTGCCGATGCCGATCGTGCTGGTGCCGGAGCCGTTCAATGCCGCGGCGTACACCGACGGCGAACTCGGCGCGCGCGGTCTTGGCACCGAAGGTGTTGGCGTTGGCGATGTTGTTGCCGATGACCTCGAGGTTCTTGCTCGAAGCGTTCAATCCGGACAGGCCTTGCTGGAAGCTCATGGGTTGCTTTCGGTGAATGCGGTGACGGGGTCGGGCCGTGCCGGCCGGATCAGTTGAAGGCCTTGACGTCGGCGTAGGGCACCGTGCCGGCATGGCGCAGTTCGAGGCTCAGCGAATCGCCGGCGGTGCTGACGGCCGTGACGTGGTCGCGCATCAGCGTGCCGCCGAGCACGTTGGCACTGCCGCTGAGCGCGCTGACCTTGAAGCGGTAGCCGTCGCCATCGGCCACCGTGCCGGCGGGCCATTCGAAGGCGTGGCGACCGGCGCCTGAGCGCGCCCAGGTCGAGGCTGCCGGCGACGATGCCGGCGGCATTGAGAATCTCCACCTTGACGTTGTCGGCGGCAGCCGACAACTCGAAGCCGCCGGCGCCGACGCCGCCGGCCACGGCCAGCCGGTTGCCGCCGAGCGTGACGTCGCGCCCGACCAGCGTCGCGCCCTGCAGCGCCTGCAGGTGCACCAGCTGGCCGTTCAGCCCGGACACCGTGCTGTTCAGCTTCTCGATGCCGCTGACGGTGTTGATCTGCGCCATCTGGCTGGTCACCTGCGCGTTGTCGAGCGGGTTCAGCGGATCCTGGTTGCTCATCTGCGCGACCAGCAGCTTGAGGAAGCGGTCCTCGCTGCCGGCTTCGTTGCGCGTCGAGACGGTGCTCGACGCGGTCGCCGTTCAGGCCCAGTGCCGAGACCGAACTCATGACTGGCCCATCTGCAAGGTCTTCATCAACAGGCTCTTGGCCGTGTTCATGACTTCCAGGTTGTTCTGGTACGAGCGCGAGGCCGAGATCATGTTGACCATCTCCTCGACGGTGTTGACGTTGCTGTGCGTGACATAGCCGTCGGCGTCGGCGCCCGGGTGCTTGGGGTCGTGCACACGCTTGCCCGGCGTGTTGTCCTCGCCGATGGTCGCGACGCGCACGCCGGCAGCGCCTGCGGCGCCCATCAGCTCGGTCTGGAAGACCACCTGGCGCGCCTTGTAGGCCTTGCCATCGGGGCCGGCCACCGTGTCGGCGTTGGCCAGGTTCGAGGCCACCACGTTCAGCCGCTGGCTCTGCGCGCTGACCGCGCTGCCGGCGACATCGAAGATCTGCATCATGCTCATGACTGCTCCTGGTGCGACGGGCACAGCCACGGGCCTTGCCGGCCGCGCTGTGTCACGCATGTCAATCCGTTGTTCATCTCGGTGCCTTGCTAGCGTTCAGTTCAGCCCTGCTGCGGGCTCTTCATGGCGTCGAGCATGGTGCGCACATGGCCGTTGATGAAACGCAGCGTGGCCTCGTACTTGACCGAGTTGTCGGCGAAGGAGGCGCGCTCGCGGTCCATGTCCACGCTGTTGCCGTCGAGGTTGCTCTGGCTCGGTGCGGCGTAGCGCAGGTTGGCCTCGGCCGAGGGCCCGGCCAGCAGGCCGAATGCCGGATGGGCCTGCCGCAACGCCGCCACCGCCACGGTGCCGACGCTGCCCGGCGTCGCCTGCGCGGTGGCGTCGCGCAGCGCGCTGGCGAAATCGAGATCGCGGGCGAGGTAGCCGGGTGTATCGGCGTTGGCGATGTTGCTCGACAGCAGCCGTTGCCGCTCGGAGCGCAGGTTCAGCGCCTGGGCCTGGAAGTCCAGGCCGTCGCTCAGGCGGTTGATCATCGTCGCTCCTTGCGCTCAGCTGTGGTGCCGTGCCATTGTCGACAGCACGGGCCGACACGGT
The DNA here is from genome assembly GCA_963756415.1 of uncultured beta proteobacterium. Taxonomy (GTDB): domain Bacteria; phylum Pseudomonadota; class Gammaproteobacteria; order Burkholderiales; family Burkholderiaceae_C; genus Rubrivivax. Next base: position 490,017 of record CAVWNT010000009.1, on the reverse strand, counting down.
GGGCACGAAATGGCAGCCGAAGGCAGCGCAATTCAGCACCTCGATGTAACCGCCGCCGCCCTACAGTGGCAGCGTGAAAAAGTCGTCATCGTGCTTCACCAACGGCCTGTGGATGTTGTCGATCGTGCTGGCGCTGCTGGCGCCGTGCGCGGCGCGGGCCGACGCGCCGGTGCCGGTGCTCGATGCGGCCGTGCTCGGCGAGATCCAGGAGCTTGCGCAACAGACGGCGAACAAGACGGCACAGCTGTCCTCGGTCAACGTGCCGCGCATCGAGATCGAACCCGGCCGTCTCGACCCGCGGCTGAAGCTGGCGCCGTGTGAACACATCGAAGCGCGGCTGGCGCCGAACGCGCCGGCCTGGGGCCGCACCCGCGTCACGCTGCGCTGCACACAGGGGCCGAGTCCGTGGCAGGTCAACCTGCCGCTGACCGTGAAGGTGTTCGCGCCCGCGTGGGTCGCCGACATCGCGGTGCCCGCCGGCACCGTGCTGCAGGCGGCTCACCTGCGCGAGGCGGAAGTCGACTGGGCAGCCGAGCGCTCGCCGCCGCTGGCCGACGCCGCGGCCCTGCTCGGGCGCACGCTGGTGCGCGCTGTCGTCGCCGGCGACGCGGTGCGTCTGGACGATCTCAAGCCGCATCTGTGGTTCGCCGCCGGCGACACCGTGCAGGTGGTGGCCCGCGGTGCCGGCTTCAGCGTCAGCGGCGTGGCGCTCGCGCTGGCGCCCGGCGTGGCCGGCCAGCGGGTGCGCGTGCGCACCGAAAGCGGGCGCGTGCTCAGCGGCATGCCGATCGCCGCCAACCGGGTCGAGGTGCAGCTGTGACCGCAGCCAGGCTGCCACCGCATCGAGCCGCGCAGGGCGGCCGAACGGGACGTGGCATGAACGGCCGCGTTCGGCGCCGCGATCCCCGTGACCGCGGGGATCGGGCGACAATTTGCCTCCCACGGCCTCAAGTTTTTCCCGGCCCCGTCCGATATGTCCGTGATGCACATCGGCCGGCCGCCGCCCGCGGCGCCTTCCTCGCATGTGCGCGACACAGGAGCACCCCATGAAGATTGCACCCGCCGACATCAAGGCGCTGACCACCCCGGCAGCGACCGAGCGCAAGACGCCCGCGATCCGGCCCGCCGGCGGCGAGCCGAGCGCCCACGTCGAGCTGTCGAGCCAGGCGGCGCTGCAGGGCCAGCCCGCGAACGCGGCCGAGTTCGATCGCGCCAAGGTCGAACGCATCGCGCTGGCGATTCGCGAAGGCCGCTTCCAGATCGACGCCGACGCCATCGCCGACAAGCTGATCGCCAACGCGCGCGAATTGCTCGACGGCCGCGAACACTGACCCGGTTGAACGCGGTGCCGGGTGCGCCCGGCGCTGTGCCGTCGCGGTCACGCCGCACCCTGGAACACCACCGCAAGCGCCGCATGCACACCCGCACCGAACTCGAACAAGCCGTGCACCAGGTCGAACAACGACTCGAGGCCCTGGCGCAGGCCCTGCAGCAGCGCAGCGCCGAGCGGCTCGAACAGGAGGCGCTGGCACTGCAGCGTGCGCTGGGCGCATCGATCGACCGGCTGGGCCAGGCGGCGCGTGCCGGCGAGGTGCCGCCGGCGCTGCGCCAGCGCCTGGCGCTGGCCACCGGCCGTGTGGCCGCCCAACGCGAATCGCTGGCGCGCGCGACCGCCGCGCTCGACCGCGCCATCGATGTGCTGATGCCGGATCAGCCGCCGCGCGTGGCCTATTCGGCCAGTGGCCTGACCGAACGCGCGGCACGTGCCGCGGCCTGCCAGGCCTGAACAACGGCCGCCGCGGCAGCCGCCCATCGCGGCGCTGATGCAGGCGCGCCACAGCGCCCGGGACACTGGCATTCGCCCGCATTGCGAGGCGCGCGCCGATGCAAGACACTTCTTGTTGCAGGTGCAGCCCGCGTTGACAGCGGGCGACGTCGATCCCACCCACGGGCCCGCGCACGACGGGCCCCCACAAGAAAAGCACGTTGGGAACAGGTTCACAAGACCCACGGCGGCGCGCACGCCGCGGCACCGTCGATCCGTGGGAACCCGCCACGCCGCGTCGCAGCCTGCTTGTCGATCGCTGGTGGTTGCCGCTCGGGGCGACGCTGGTGGTGGGCGCGCTGGTGGTGCTGCTGTTGTACCGCGCACCCGACAGCGCTGCCGTGCAGGCCGCCGTGTCGGTGGCCACCGACACGCAGCGCCTGCAGCAGGCATTGCAACAGGCCTTGAAGTCGGCGGCGGACGAGCCGCCCGCTGCCGCGCAGCTGCAGGATCTGGTGTTCGAGTTGAGGGTCCGGCTGCAGGCGCTGGACAGCCTGCTCGGCGACGAGGCGCTGCTCGTGCCGGGTCGCGATAGCCTGCAGCGCGCCTGGACCGCCACGCAAGCCGCGTTGCGCGAGCCGCTCGACCGCGAACGGGCCAGCACCGCCGTCGCCAGCCAGCTCGAGGTCGCGGATGTGCTGTCACGCGACGTGCGCCGGCAGCTCGATCAGCGCCGCGACAGCATCGACGGCTGGCTCAAGGCCTTGATGGCCGCGCTGGCGCTGCTGCTGCTGGTGCCGCTGCACGGCCTGTGGCGCCAGCGTCAGCAGATGCGCAGTTCGCTGCACGAGTTCTCGGATGAACTGGGCAGCGGCACCTGGCGCGACGCGGTGCACAAGCTGCGCGAGGACAGCACCGGGCACGGCCCGGTATCGGCCTTCGGCGCGCTGGCCAGCGGCGTCGAATCGGTGCTCGGTGAATCGGACCGGCGCTGGCAGGCGCTGGCCGACCTGTCGGCCGACTGGTACTGGGAAACCGACATCGCCTGTCAGCTCAGCTGGCTGTCGGGCTCGGCTCCGCCGCTGCTGCTGCAGGCGGTGGCCGGCCACGCGCTGCTCGGCCGGCGCCACGACCAGATCGCGCTGTTCAAACCGCCGGCGCAGGGTTGGGCTGCGCTGCACGCCTGCATGGCGCGCCGGGAGGCTTTTCGCGACTTCGAGTTCCAGGTCGTCACGCACGGCGCGCCGGTGTGGCTGGCGATCAGCGGGCGGCCGCGCCACGACGCGCGCGGCGAGCCGATCGGCTACGAAGGGGTCGGCCGCGACGTCAGCGAGCGCAAGAGCGCCCATCAACGGCTCACGGCGAGCGAGCAGCGCTGGTCGACGATGACGCGGCTGGCGGCCGACTGGTACTGGCAGACCGATGCCGAACACCGGCTGCTGCCGCTGCCCACCGAGCAGCACCGCCACCTCGGCGAGCGCTGGCGCGAGCGGATCGTCGGGCGCACCCGCTGGGCCGCGCACCGCGACGCGCTCAGCGCCGACGAGTGGGCCGAACACCGTGCCGAACTCGACGCGCGGCGGCCGTTCCGCTCGCTGCAGTTCGAAGCGCAGATCGACGACGACCGCTTTGCGTGGATCTCGCTCAGCGGCGTGCCGCGCTTCGATCATGAGCAGCGCTTCATCGGCTACCACGGCGTCGGCCGCGACATCAGCACGCGCAAGGAGGCCGAGCGTCTGCTGCTGCGCCACAACGTCGAGTTGAAACGCGCGGTCGATGAACGCACCCGCGAACTGCAGCAGTTGAACCGCGATCTGGATGCCTTCTCGCGCCAGCTGGCGCACGAGCTGCTCACCCCGATCGGCCAGGTGCGCGGCCTGGCGGCGATGCTCGACGACCGCCTGGGCGAGCGGCTGTCGGCCGAAGAACGCGAGCTGCTGGCGCTGCAGCAGAGCGCGGCGCTGGGCATGCAGCACACGCTCGAAGCGCTCACCGCACTGGCCCACGCCAGCCTGCAGCCGCTGCCTCGCGAGCGCATCGACCTCAGCGCGCTGGCGCAGCAGGTGATCGACGAACTGCCGGTGCTGCCGCGCCGCGCGGCGCTGCGTTGCGAGGTGCAGGCCAGCCTGCAGCTCGACGCCAACCCGCAGGCGATGAAGATCGTGCTGGCCAACCTGCTCGGCAATGCCGCGAAGTTCACCCGCGATTGCCTCGACCCCTTGGTGCAGGTGTCCGGGCACGAGGCCGGCGACGGCAGCGTGTGCGTGCGCGTCAAGGACAACGGCGCCGGCTTCGACGCGCAACGCGCCGGCGAGCTGTTCCGGCCCTTCAGCCGCCTGCATGGCCGCGACGCCTACGCCGGCACCGGCATCGGCCTGAGCATCGTGCAGCGCATCGTCGAACGCCACGGCGGCACCGTGGCGGCGTGCGCCGAACCGCGTCAGGGCGCGTGCTTCGAATTCACGCTGGCCGGCACGCTGCCGCCGCCGGCCGCGCGCGGGACGGCCGGTGCGTCGGGCGCGACCTGGCGCGACGCGCTGCCCGCCGCCGCAACCGACCTCGCCTCCTCCTCGACCTGAAGCACCGGCCGGTCGGGCCCAGCAGGCGGGCGCCGTGTTCAGCCGCTGCGGCGCCTCACCACTCGCGCAGCTTCGACCTCAACCTTGCGATCGACTGGCTGTGCAGCTGGCACACGCGGCTTTCGGTGACGCCGATGACCGCGGCGATCTCCTTCAGGTTCATGTCGTGCTCGTAGTACATGCTCATCACGTACTGCTCGCGTTCGGGCAGGTTCTTGATCGCATCGACCAGCGCCTGGCGCATGCGGTGGTCCTGCAGCAGCGCCAGCGGGTTGGCCTCCTCGCTGCCGACGTGGCGATCGAGAAAGTCCTGATCGCCGTCGTCGCCGCTCATGTCTTCCAGGCACACCAGCTGCGTGCCGCGCACCTTGCCCAGCAGTTCCTGGTAGGCGATCAGCGCCAGGCCCATCTCGGCAGCGATCTCGCTTTCGGCCGGCGCGCGGCCATGGCGCTGCTCGAGCGTGCGCACCGCCGCTTCGATGCTGCGCTGGTGGCGCCGGTCGCCGCGGCTCATCCAGTCGTTGCCGCGCAGCTCGTCGAGCATCGCGCCGCGGATGCGCTGCGTGGCGAAGGTCTCGAACATCACGCCCTGTTCGGCGTCGAAGCGCGACAGCGCGTCGTTCAGGCCGATCATGCCGACCTGGATCAGGTCGTCGAGTTCGACGTTGGCCGGCAGCTTGGCGATCATCTGGTGCGCGAGCCGGCGCACCAGCGGGCTGTACTGCTTGAGCATCGCGTTGGCGTCGAGGCGCCCCTTGGCGGTGTACATGGCGTTGTGGCTTTCGAAACCGTTCAGTTCAAGATCGATGGCGCATGCGCCGTGCGGGTGGCGTTCGACAGCGGGATCGACAGCGCGGCATGGCTCGCCTCGTCATCGCCGGCGCCGGCGAACTGCGCCGCGAGCAGGCGCAGCAACGCGGGGTCGCACGGCTCGCGCACGTCGCAGGCCGGGTCCAGCGCCACCCAGTCGTTCACCGAGCGCGCCCAGAAAGCGTTCGGCACAGCTGGCCAGGCGGCCGGCGATCGCCGCGGCTTGCCGCCGCGCCGCCGCCGTGCCGGCCTTGGCGACCAGCACATCGACGCTCATCAGGCGCCGGCGCAGTGCCAGCAGCTTCATCGCCGCGTAGGCGTGGGTGATGCTTTCGGCGCCGTCGCCGGCCAGCAGCAGCGGGCGCAGCATCTGGCGCGGATACAGGCGCGCCAGATCGGCCGCGCCGGCATGCATCAGCAGCACCTGCGTGCTTCGGTGCGGCGACGTGCAGTTCGTCGAGCCAGGCCGCCGCCGAGCCGCGGCTGTCGACATGGCGCAGCGGCAAGCCGCGTGCGGCCAGATACGACAGCTGCGGCGACAGCGCGCTCGATGCAGCCGCGCAGATCGAAGCCGGCCAGTTCGGCGGCCGGCGGCGAGGTGTCGGCGGCATCGACGACCAGCGTGCGCAGGCCGAGCGTGCCCAGCGCGCTGCCCAGCCGTTCGAGCACGCCGGCGCAGCCCGGCACGTGCGGGTTGGCGACCAGCGCCAGATGGCACAGCGACGGGCCGCTGAACAGCTGACGCAGGCCCTGCGCCTGGTCGGCGGTGCGGCCGTCGTCGTGCGACCGCGCGGGCGGCACCGCGCGTGGATGGCGCGTGCGCAACAGCGAAGCGGGCAGCGGTGAATCGGCAAGCATCTGCAGCGTCATCAGGCGTGCACGGCCGCGGCGGCCGAAGCCGGCTGCGCGCGCATGCCGGCGAAGACCAGCTTGATGTCGCTGGCCTCCATGCGCCAGGCGCTCGCCGGCGCCGCGCGCAGCGCCTGTTGCACCAGCGCGTTCGACGACAGGCGGTGCCAGTCTTCGGGCACCCGCTGGCCGTTGGCCACCGCCAGCACCTTCAGCTTGTGGCGCACCATCGCATCGAGCGCCGGGCCCGAGCTTGACCGCTTCGTCGAGCTTGGACAGGATCACGCCGCGGCAGCTGCTGGCGCGGTAGGCGTGCAGCACGTCTTCGATGGTCTCGCCCTGCGCCGCGGCATTGATCACCAGCAGGCGGCTGACGCTGCGGTGCGACAGCATGTCGAGCAGTTCGCGCGTGCGCGCATCCCGCTGCGCCATGCCGGCGGTGTCGATCAAGCACCATCTTCTTGCCGGCCAGCAGTTCGAGCAGGTCTTCGAGCGAGGCGCGGTCGTGCGCGGTGTGCACCGGCACGCCGAGGATGCGGCCGTAGGCGCGCAGCTGCTCGTGCGCGGCGACGCGGTAGGCGTCGAGCGTGATCAGGCCCAGGTGGGCGGCACCGTGGCGGGTGGCGAAGGCCGCCGCCAGCTTGGCGGTGCTGGTGGTCTTGCCGACGCCGGTGGCGCCGATCAGCGCGAACACGCCGCCTGTATCTTCCAGCGCCGGCTCGCCGTGGGCGGCGTGCAGGTTGCGTTCGAGCACGCCTGCGGCCCACGCCAGCGGATCGCCCTCGGCGGGCAGGCTGTCGGCCAGCTTGCGCGTCAGCGCCGGCGAAAAACCCTGGTCGAGCAGCGTCTGCGTCAGCTGCGCCTGGCGCGGCTCGCGTTGCAGTTTTTCCATGAACGCCAGCGCACCGAAGCGGTCCTCGATGAGGCCGCGCATGGCGCGCAGTTCGTCGAGCATCACGCTCGGCTCGCCCGGCTCGCTGCGCTCGGTTCTCACGGCGCGCGGGCGCTCGAGCGGCGCGTCGCTGAACAGCTTGCTCGCGTCGGCCGCGAGCGCGGCCGCCACGCGCGGGCTGTCGGCGCGCGCCAGCGGTGCCTGCGCCGGTGGCGCGGCGATGCCGTCGTGCAGCATCGGGGGCATCGTGTCGGCGAAGTCCAGGCTGGGGGCGTTCGACACCGGCGCCGAAGCCGACGCGGCGCCGGCGGCGCGTTCGCGCAGCGCGATGCTGGCCGGCGGCGCCGGCCGCGCTGCCAGCTCGGCGGCATGCACGGTTGCGGCCTGGCTGGCCAGGCGCTGCTGCTCATGGCCCTGCTTCTCGGCCTGCCGGCGGCGCAGCATGCGTTCGCGCACATAGTCCTGGAACGACAGCGTGCTCATCGACAGCGCCGCGACATCCTGCTCGACGCTGGTCGGCTGCGGCACGTCGTCGGCGACGATGCCGCGCGACGACGGCAGCACCGGGTGGCGCAGCGCCGGCAGCGGCTGCGCGGCAACGGACGCGGCGCCGGCGGCTGTCCTGGCCGCGCCAGCGGTGGCCGGCGGCACCGCATCGGCCGCCATCGCCATCACCTCGACGCCGTGTGCGCTGGGCAGCGTGGACAGCACCACCGCGTCTTCACCGAAGGCCTCGCGCACGAGGGCGAAGGCCTCGCGCGAGGTGCGCGCGCTGAAGCGTCTGGGGGTCATGGGGTGCCTCCGATGATCGAGCCGATGCGGATCGAATGGGTTTCAGGAATCTCGCTGTGCGCCAGCACCTTCAGGCGCGGCGCCGCGCGTTTGAGCAGCCGCGCCAGCGGCGCGCGGATCAGGTCGGGCACCAGCAGGCAGGCCGGCACGCCGTTGTCTTCCTGGCTGCGCGCGGTGTGTGCCGCCTGGTGCGCCAAGCGTGTCGGCCACGCCCGGGTCGAGCGCGGCGCCGTGCGGCGAGTTCAGGGCCTGCGTGACCAGCCGTTCGAGCTCGGGGTCGAGCGCGATGACGTCGAGCTCACGCACCGGCCCGTAGATCTGGTGCACGATGGCCGGGGCCAGGTGCACGCGGATGCGCCGTGCCAGCTCGGCCGCATCGGTGACGCCGGCGCCGTGCTCGGCCAGGCATTCGACGATGCGCGCGCATGTCGCGGATGTGCACGCCTTCTTCCAGCAGCAGCTGCAGCACCTTCTGCAGGGTGGCGATGCCGATCATCTTGGGGACCACGTCTTCGATCAGTTTGGGAGCCAGCCGCGTCACGTGTTCGACCAGCGCCTGCGTCTCGGCGCGGCCCAACAGCCGTGCCGCCTGGGTCTGCATCAAGTGTGAAAGATGGGTGGCCACGACGGTCGCGCAATCAACCACCGTAAATCCGGCCATCTGGGCCATCTCGCGGTGGCGTTCTTCGATCCATGTCGCGGGCAGGCCGAACGCCGGGTCGGCGGTCTTGGTGCCCGGCAGCGCCTGCGTGGCGCCACCGGGGTTGATCGCCATCCACATGCCCGGGTAGGCCTCGCCCTCGCCGACCACCGCGCCGCGCAAGGTGACGCGGTACATGCTGGGCTTGAGTTCGAGGTTGTCGCGGATGTGCACCGGCGGCGGCAGGAAGCCGACGTCCTGCGCGAACTTCTTGCGCACGCCCTTGATGCGCCCGAGCAGGTCGCCGGCACGCGCCTTGTCGACCAGCGCGATCAGGCGGTAGCCGACCTCGAGGCCGAGCGTGTCCACCGGCAGCAGATCGTCCCAGCTGGCCTCGCCGTGCCCCACCTCGGGCACCACGCTGGGCTGCGCCGCGCTGACGGCGGCCAGGCGCTCGCGCCGCCGCACCCACCACGCGAGTGCGGCGATGCCGGCGGCGATGAGCACGAACACCGCGTGCGGCATGCCCGGTATCACGCCGAGCACGCCGATGATGCCGGCGGTGATGATCAGCGCCTTCGGCGAGCTGAACACCTGCGCGCCGATCTGCGCGCCGATGGCGTGTTCCTTGCCGACGCGCGAGACGACCATCGCCGCGGCCACCGAGATCAGCAGCGCCGGCACCTGCGCGACCAGCGCATCGCCGACCGCCAGCAGGATGTAGGTGCTGGCCGCATCCGCCGCGCTCAGGTCGTGCTGGGCGACGCCGATGACGAAGCCGCCGACGATGTTGATGAACAGGATCAGCATGCCGGCGACGGCATCGCCGCGCACGAACTTGCTGGCGCCGTCCATCGAGCCGAAGAAGTCGGCCTCCTCGGCCGACCTCGGCGCGGCGCCGGCGCGCTTCCTTCTCGTCGATGGCACCGGCGTTCAGCTCGGCATCGATGGCCATCTGCTTGCCCGGCATGGCATCGAGCGTGAAGCGCGCGCCGACCTCGGCGATGCGCTCGGCGCCCTTGGTGACGACGATGAAGTTGATGACCACCAGGATCGCGAACACGATCAGGCCGACCGCGTAGTTGCCGCCGATCAGGAACTGGCCGAAGGACTCGATCACGTGCCCGGCCGCGGCCGGGCCGGTGTGGCCGTCGACCAGCACGACGCGGGTGGAAGCCACGTTCAGCGACAGCCGCATCAAGGTGGTGATCAGCAGCACCGCCGGGAAGGCCGCGAAGTCGAGCGGCTTGACCATGTGCGCCGAGATCATCACCACCATCAGCGCCATCGCGATGTTGAAGGTGAACAGCAGGTCGAGCACGAAGGCCGGCAGCGGCAGCACCATCATCGCCAGCACCATCATGACGAAGATCGGCACGCCCAGCGCACGCAGCACGGCCGCGTTCGGGCCGAGCAGCGCCTGCAACCGCGTGATCAACGCGTTCATGCGGCAGCGCCCTGCTCATCGGCATCGGCGTCGTCGTCGTCATCGATGGTGATCGGGTCAAGCCCCGGCGGCACCTCGAGCACCGGCAGGCTCGGCGGCGGCACGCCGCGCCCGGCGACATGCGCACGCAGCTGGTAGACATGCGCCAGCACCTGCGCGACGACCGCGAACAGCGCCGCCGGCACTTCGCGGTCGACCTCGGCATGGGCGTACAGCGCGCGTGCCAGCGGCGGCGCCTGCAGCACCGGCACCTTGGCGCCCTGCGCCGCGTCGCGGATGCGAAAGGCCAGCAGGTCGGCGCCCTTGGCCACCACCTTCGGCGCCGCCATGCGCCCTTCTTCGTACTTCAGCGCGACCGCGAAGTGGGTCGGGTTCATGACCACCAGATCGGCCGTCGGCACCGCCGCCAGCATGCGCCGGCTGGCCACCTCGCGCATGCGTGAACGCTGGCGCGCCTTGACCTCGGCATTGCCCTCGACCTCGCGTTGTTCCTGCTTGAACTCGGTCACGCTCATCTTCATCTGCGTGGCCACCTGGTGGCGTTGCAGCGGCACGTCGACGGCGGCGAACAGCGCCAGCGCCAGCACCAGCATCAGCAGGCCGTCGAACAAGGTCGATGCGGCCTGCACGATCGCCGCCGTCAGCGGCAGGCCCAGCGCATCGACGAAGGCCGCCGCGTGCGTGTGCAGGTACACGGCACCGACGGCGCCGAGGATCAGTGCCAGCAGACACGACTTGACGCGTGTTGACCAGCTGCGCGTGCGAGAACATGCGGCCGATGCCGGCCAGCGGATCGAGCTTCGAGAACTTGGGCGCCAGCGCCTTCCAGCTGAAGTTCCAGCCGCCCGAGGCCACCGCGCCGGCCACCGCCAGCACGATCATCGACACACCGAGCACCAGCACCAGCATCAGCGGCTGCAGGCTGAAATCGAGCCAGCCGCTCGGTCATCGACTGCGCGCCGCCGAGCGCGCGGGCATCGAAGCGCAGCGCATCGGCGAACGACGCGCTCAGGGCCCGCGCCAGCATCGGCGCGGCCGCCGCCAGCATGCCGACAAAGGCGCCGATGGCGACGAAGTGCGACAGGTCACGCGAACGCGGCACCTGCCCTTCGGCACGCGACTTGCGGATCTTTCGTTCGGTGGCGGGTAAGCGCCGGTCTTGCGCGTCGGCCATGGCGGCTGCAGGCGGCGGGGTTGAGGCCTCGCCATGGTGCCGGGGCGCGCTTGCCGAACTTGAGCGCGATAAGACCCGGAAACGCCTGATGTTTACACCAGCGTTCCTCGGCACTTACAGATGTGTCGCATCTTGCTGCTGCCAGGCAACCCGACGCTCCCGGCCCGGCGCGGAATCAGCTCGGCGGCGCACGCGTCGACTGACCCGGACGCAGCGCTACCAGCGCCTGGGCAGCCGGCGTGAGGTGTGGAACACACGCAGCATCTCGACAGTCCCGGCGCGCACCCGATAGGGCACGACGTAGCGTGTGTCGGCAACGATCGGTTCGCGAGTACCCGGCACGCGACCCGGCCTGCCCAAGCCGGGCTGCGCCTGCAGCTGCGCGACGGCATGCCACACACGCTCAACGACGAGGCGCGCGGCTGCCGTGTCGTCGGCGGCGATGCACGCTGCTTCTTCGTCCAGCTTGCGCAGCGCCTTGCGCAGCCACCTACGCGGCATTCACTGTCCACGTGCGGGCCACGGCGGCGACGTCCTTGTCGCTGGCAAGTCGCCCGCATCGGCTTCATCGAGCGCGGTCCGGATCTCGCCGATCTGCCACCCGTTGTTCTCGACATAGGAGCGGATCGCTTCGGCCGCGAGGAACGACTTGCTGCGCTGGGTGGCCTCGGCCAGGACGTCGAGGCGATCCTTGACGTCGTCTTCGACACTGCCGCGTTGCAGCCCGTTCGTCGACCCGCTCAGGCGATCGCGCCCATGCGCTGCAGGATCTTCTGCACCTTCGCTTCCAGCGTGGCCTTCGAGAAGGGCTTCAGCACGTAGCCGGCGGCGCCGGCCTCGGCGGCCATCACGATGTCTTCCTTGCGCACTTCGGCGGTCACCATCAGCACCGGCAGGTGCTTCAGGTCGTCGTCGGCCTTGATCGCCTTGAGCAGGTCGAAGCCGTTCATGTTCGGCATGTTGATGTCGGTGACGACGAAGTCGAAGCGCCCGCGTCTTCAGCATCTTCAGCGCCACCGCGCCGTCCTCGGCCTCGTCGGCGCGGGTGCAGCCCATTTCCTTCAGCAGCCCGCGCACGATGCGGCGCATGGTCGAGAAGTCGTCGACGATCAGGAAGCGCAGTTCGCTGGGCGTGCTCATCGGGGCGTGTCCTGTTCGTGTCGCGCCGTCGGCGCCGGCACCGTCGACAGCGAGGTTGTCTGCGGCGCTTCGGGCTCGCTTCGGGCTCGGGCTCGGGCTTCGGGTTCGAGGTCGGCTGCGGAAGAAGCGGTCCTCGGCCTCGCGGTTCATCACGATGATGCTGATGCGCCGGTTCATCGGATGCGGTCGGGTCCTGCGCGTCGCAGCAGCACGCTGTCGGCCAGGCCCTGCACGCGCAGCATGCGATCGATCGGCAGGCCGCCGGCCATCAGTTCGCGGCGCGAGGCATTGGCCCGGTCGGCCGACAGCTCCCAGTTGCTGTAGCCGCGCCCGCCGCCGACGAACGGCGCCGCGTCGGTGTGGCCTTCCAGGGTCAGGCGGTTCGGCACCTCGCCGAGCACCGCGCCGATCTCGCGCAGCAGCTCGCGCATGTACGGCTGCAGCACCGCGCTGCCGCTGGCGAACATCGGCCGCTGGTTCTCGTCGACGATCTGGATGCGCAGCCCGTCGCGGGTCATGTCCAGGCGGATCTGCGAGCTCATCGCCGCCAGCTTCGGGCTGGCGGCGATCATCTGCTCGACCTTCTGCTTCAGCTGTTCGAGCCGCGCCGTCTCGGCGCGCTGCTGCTCGGCCTTCAGCGCCTGCAGGTTGATCGGTCTTGCGCTTGGCTTCGACGTCGCCGCGCTTGACCTGGCCGTTGCTGCGCGTCAGATCCTGGCCGCCGCCCTTGAGCACGTGCGACGAATCGCCGGCGCCGGAGCCGCTGGCCAGCAGCGCGATCTTCAGCGGCGTGCCGAAGTAGTCGGCGATGCCCTTCTTGTCGCCTTCGGTGGTGCTGCCCAGCAGCCACATCAGCAGGAAGAAGGCCATCATCGCGGTCACGAAGTCGGCGTAGGCGATCTTCCAGGCGCCGCCATGGTGGCCATGGCCGCCCTTCTTGACGCGCTTGATGATGATCGGCTGCAGCTTCTTGGCGTCACCGGCCATCGAATGCCCCCCCCGTAGCGCCTGCGGCGCTCCCTTGCAGGGCGCGTCGGGCCAGAGGCCCGACCCTTCGGCAGGCACGGTCAGTCCGCAGGGACTGCCCGTGTCCGTTCTCAGCCCCCAGGGGGGCGCTGACCGCGGCCCGGCAAAGCCGGTTCCGCGTCAGCCGCTCGATGGTCCGCCCGAAGTCGGCGAGCGCGATCACTTCTTGCCCTTGACGTGGTTCTCCAGTTCGGAGAACGTCGGGCGCACCGTCGAATACAGCACCTTGCGGCCGAACTCCACCGCCACCTGCGGCGCGTAGCCCTGCATCGACGCCAGCAGCGTGGTCTTGATGCACTGCAGTTCCTTGCCGGCTTCGTCGACCTTCTGTTCGAGCAGGCCGGCCAGCGGCTCGGCGAAGGCGTAGGCCAGCAGGATGCCCAGGAAGGTGCCGACCAGCGCCGAGCCGATCATGCCGCCCAGCACCGCCGGCGGCTGGCCGACCGAGCCCATCGTGTTGACCACGCCCAGCACCGCCGCGACGATGCCGAAGGCCGGCAGCGCGCCGGCCAGGCGCTGCAGCGCGGCCACCGCCGAATGCGCTTCGTGGTGGTGGGTGTCGATCTCGTTGTCCATCAGGCTTTCGATCTCGTGCGAGTTCAGGTTGCCCGAGACCATCATGCGCAGGTAGTCGGTGATGAACTCCGAGACGTGGTGGTCGTTGCCCACCGCCGGGTACTTCTGGAACAGCGGCGAGCTGTGCGGCTCTTCCACGTCCTTCTCGATCGACATCAGGCCTTCCTTGCGCGCCTTTTGCAGGATGTCGTACATCAGCGCCATCAGCTCCATGTAGCGCGCCTTGGTGTACTTGCTGCCCTTGAAGCACTGCGCCAGGCCGCGCCCGGTGGCTTTCAGCACCGCCGGCTGGTTGTTGGCGATGAAGGCGCCGAGCGCGGCGCCGCCGATCGCCGCCATCTCGAACGGCAGCGCCTTCAACACCACGGCGATGTTGCCGCCGTGGGCGATGAACACGCCGAAGACGGCGGCCAGCGCAACGATCCAGCCGACGATGACGAGCATTTATGAGGCAGCGGTGGTGGCAGCGGGTGGCAACAGGCGGTGGGCACAGCGCCGCGCCGTCGATGGGCTGTTATCGGCCCGCGGCCACCGGACCTTGAGACGGTTGCGCCGGCCGGGTCGAGGCTGAGCAGCGTCTTCACACCGGCCGGCATCGGCCGCAGCGGCAGCCGGTACAGCCACAGCGAGCGGCCGTCGGCACACGGCAGCACGGCCTGCGGCAGCCAGCCCGACGGCCTCGAATTCCAGGCTGGCCAGCCAGGCGCCGGTGCCCAGTTCGGCGCGCGCCTTGGCGACCGCACGCGCCATGCTCTCCGGGCGCTGGAACAGATACACCACCTGGTAGCGGCGCCAGCTGTGCGCCCACATGTCGCCCTGTCGCACCTTGGCGAAACGACAGCGCAGCCGCGCGGCCAGCGCCAGCGGCCAGCTCCATTCGATGCCTTCGACGCGGGCCTGCGGCAAGGCCCGGCGCAACGCCTGCAGGCCATGGCCGAGGCCGCAGCCGGCATCGAGCACGCGCGCGCCGGCGGGCAGCTTCAGCTTCACCGACAGCGCATCCAGCGCACCGGCCGGCGTCGGGATACAGCGGCGCGTCACGCCACGCGCGGCGCGGATACAGCAGCAGCAGCAGCGCCAGCGGCAACAGCCAGCCCCAGGCCGGCAGCGCGACGGGCATGTCGGCGCCCAGGTCGAAGCCGCCCTGCACCAGCCACGACAGCGGGAAGCCGCCGGCGATGACCGCGGCACGCAGGCGGCTGCCCGCCAGCAAGGCCAGGCCCAGGCCGGCGCGCGACCGCCACCGCGGCCGCCAGCCCCGGCGGGCAGGCGACGGCCAGCAAGGCCACGCACACGGCCCAGCACAACGTCCAGCTCAGCAACGCCGGCAGCGGCCAGCGCAGCAGCGCGTGCGGCGATGCGATGCGTGTCGCGGGCAAGGCGGGCGAACCGAGGCGAAGCGTGAGCATGGCGGCGATCGAGCAAGCGAGAAGGAAACAAACGAGCGCGGGGCCCTGCGGTCCCGGCGCATCGAGTGTGGCGCCGGGGCGGCGCGGCCCAGGCCTCGAAAAGCGCCGGGTTCGCGGTGCAGACCGAGGCGCGTGCGCCAGCGATCAACGCCGCGGCGGTTTCGACCTGCCGGCAGCCGGCTGCTGGAACAACGGCCGCACCGTGTTGCGCAGCCAGCCGAGTGCGGCATCGTCGTCGCAGGTCTGGTGCCAGACCATGTGCACCGCGTAGTCGGGCAGCTTCAGCGGCAACGGCCACGCCTGCAGCGGCGCGCGCTGGCACACTGCCGCGGCCCACGACGCCGGCACCACCGCCACCAGCGGCGCGCTGCGCACCAGCTCCGGAATCGCGGCGAAGTGCCGGGTGCGCAACACCACCCGCTCGCCGAGGCCGGCGCTGGCCAGCCAGGCTTCGATGCCGACATGAAAGGTCGCCGTCGGCGCTGCGACGAGCAGCGCCAGCCGCTTGAGCCCGGCGACGCTGCGCTGCGGGTCTCACCCGCAGCGGGTCGCTCAGCGCCACGTAGCTTTCCCTGAACAGCAGGTCATGGCACAGGCCCGGCCGCCCGGCATCGAGCACGCCGATGGCCAGGTCCACCTCGCGCTGCGCCAGCGCGTCGGCGAGCTGCTCGGCCGCCACCGCGGCGTTGACGATGCGGCTGCCCGGCGAGCGGCTCAGCACGGCCTGCGTGATGGCCGGCAGGAACACCATCTCGCCCAGGTCGGACAACGACAGGCGCCAGGTGCGCGAGCCCGTCGCGGGATCGAACCCGGGCGGCGAATCGATCTCGCGCTGCAGCGCCTGCAGATGCAGCGCCGCCGCCGTGGCCAGCCGTTCGGCCGCGGGGGTGCACAACAGCCCGCCGGGGCTGGGCACGAACAGCGCATCGTCGAAATGGCGCCGCAGGCGCGCCAGCGCGTTGCTCGCCGCCGGCTGGCTCAGTGCCAGCGACTTGCCGGCGGCCGTCACCGAGCGCGTGCGGTGCAGCGCGATCAGCAGCCGCAGCAGGTTCAGGTCGAGCTGGCGGAACGGCTTGGGCATCACGCAGATGAATGTCGCACATTCGTCCGATCCATTGGACGGATGAGCCGAAGACGCCGTAGCCTGAGGCCTTCACAAGCATCCACCGGCACATCCATGGAGCGTTCGTTCCACGAAGAGATCCGCGCGCTGCGCCTCGGCGACGGCGAGGTCTTCCACGGCGAAGGCATCCTGGCGGTGACCAAGGCGCTGCTGCAATCCGGGCGTCAGCTATGTCGGCGGCTACCAGGGTGCGCCGGTGTCGCACCTGCTCGACGTGATGGTGCAGGCGCGCGAGGACATGGCCGCGCTCGGCGTGCATGTCGAGGCCTGCACCAACGAAGCCGCCGCCGCGGCGATGCTCGGCGCCTCGATCATGTATCCGGTGCGCGGCGCGGTGACCTGGAAGTCGATCGTCGGCACCAACGTGGCGTCGGATGCGTTGTCGAACCTGGCCTCGCCGGGTGTCATCGGCGGTGCGCTGATCGTCGTCGGCGAGGACTACGGCGAAGGCGCCAGCGTGACGCAGGAACGCACCCACGCCTTCGCGCTGAAGTCGTCGCTGTGGCTGATGGACCCGCGCCCCAACCTGCCGAGCATCGTGCACTGCGTCGAGCAGGCCTTCGAGCTGTCCGAAGCGTCGAACACGCCGGTGATGATGGAACTGCGCATCCGCACCTGCCACGTGCGCGGCAGCTTCGTCGCGAAGAACAACCGCGCGCCGGCCATCGGCAGCCATGCGCGGCTGGCCGAACCGGCGCCGTTCGACTACGACCAGCTGTCGCACCCGCCGGTGACCTTCGCGCACGAACGCGCCAAGGCCGAGCGCCGCATGCCGGCGGCGCGCGCCTTCATCGAGCGCGCCGGCCTCAACGAAGTGTTCGATGGCCCGCGCGCCGAGCTCGGCCTGATCGTGCAGGGCGGCCTGTACAACACGCTGATCCGCGCGCTGCAGCAGTTCGGCCTGGCCAGCGCATGGGGCGACAGCGAGATTCCGATCCTGGTGCTGAACGTCGTCTATCCGCTGCTGCCGGCGCAGATCAGCGGCTTCATCGACGGCAAGCGCAGCGTGCTGGTGGTCGAAGAAGGCCAGCCCGACTACATCGAGCAGGAAATCGGCGCGCTGCTGCGCCGCGCCGGTGTCGCCGCCACGCTGCGCGGCAAGGACATGCTGCCGATGAGCGGCGAGTACACCGCCGAGGTGATGCTCGGCGGCCTGCAGCGCTGGCTCGATGCCGACGGTGACGGCGTGTCCACCGAGCCCGTGACAGGCCTGCTCGACCGGCTGCAGGCGGTGCGGCAGCAGACCGCGCAGCTGCTGGGCACGGCGCTGCCGGCACGACCGCCGACCTTCTGCACCGGCTGCCCGGAGCGGCCGGTGTTCGCGGCGCTGAAGCTGGTGCAGCGCGAGGTCGGCGCGATGCACATCAGCGCCGACATCGGCTGCCACGCCTTCGCCACCTTCGCGCCGTTCTCGATCGGCAACTCGATCCTCGGCTACGGCATGAGCCTGGCCAGCGGCGCCGGCGTGCGCGGCCTGCAGCAGCGCCGGCCGCTGGCCATCATGGGCGACGGCGGCTTCTGGCACAACGGCCTGTTGTCGGGCGTGTCGTCGGCGCTGCTGAACCGCGGCGACGGCGTGCTGCTGATCATGAAGAACGGCTACACCTCGGCCACCGGCACGCAGGACATGCTGTCCACGCCGGCCGCCAGTTCGCGACGCGATGCCGAAGGCGGCAGCGCCACGCACGACGAACGCACCATCGAGAACACGCTCACCGGCATGGGCGTGAAGTGGCTGCGCACGGTGCACACCTACCGCGTCGCGCGCATGCGCGACACCTTGCGCGAAGCCTTCACCACCACGCAGCCGGGGCTGAAGGTGATCGTCGCCGAGGGCGAATGCCAGCTCGAA
This sequence comes from uncultured beta proteobacterium, assembly GCA_963756415.1. GTDB lineage: Bacteria > Pseudomonadota > Gammaproteobacteria > Burkholderiales > Burkholderiaceae_C > Rubrivivax. Next base: position 471,943 of record CAVWNT010000009.1, on the reverse strand, counting down.
CGCCAGCGCCGCGTCAAGCCGCTGCGTGCGCGTGCCTTGAAGGAAGGCCGGCGCGTGCTGCGCACCCGCTACGGCGTCGACGACGAAACCTGCACCGGCGACCATTCGTGCATCCGCCTGTCGGGCTGCCCGACGCTGACCGTCAAGCCCTCGCGCGACCCGCTGAAGCGCGACCCGGTGGCGCATGTCGAGGCCGGCTGCGTCGGCTGCGGGCTGTGCGGCGAGGTGGCGCAGGCGGCGGCGCTGTGCCCGTCGTTCTGGCGCGCCGACGTGGTCGTCAATGCCGGCGTCTGGGAGCGCCTGCTCGACCGCCTGCGCCGCTCGGTCATCTCGCTGATGCAGCCGGCATGAGCCGCAGAGAGGCCGCGCAGGGCGACTCGCGCAGCGCGCAGCACGAGGGCAATCCGGTGACGATGCCGACGACGATCCTGATCGCCGCGCTCGGCGGCGAAGGCGGCGGCGTGCTGGCCGAGTGGATCGTCGATGCCGCCCAGCGCGCCGGCCTGCAGGTGCAGGCCACCTCGGTGCCGGGTGTGGCGCAGCGCACCGGCGCCACCAGCTACTACATCGAATTCCTGGCCGCCGACGCGCAGCGCGTGCAGCCCGCCGGTGTTCGCGCTGATGCCGGTGCCGGGCCGCGTCGACGTGCTGCTGTCCAGCGAACTGCTGGAAAGCGTGCGCCTGATCGAACGTGGCTTCGTCGACCCGCAGGGCACCTTGCTGATCACCGCCACGCAGCGCGTGCTGACGATGCAGGAGAAGCTGGCGCCGACCGACGGCCGCTTCGACACACAACGTTTGCTGGCAGCCGCGGCAGCGGCGGTCACGACAGTGCCTGGCGCTGGACCTGCAGGCGATCGCCCAGCGCCGGCGCACCGTCATCAGCGCGGTGCTGTACGGCGCGCTCGCCGGCAGCGGCCGCCTGCCCTGGGGCCGCGACATCGACGAAGCGGTGATCCGTGCCAGCGGCGTCGGTGTCGAGAACAGCCTGGCCGGTTTCGCCGAGGCCTTCGAGGCCGCGCGCACGGCCACGGCGCCGATGCCTGCGGTGATGCCGACAGTGATGCCGATGTCGGCGGCGCTGGCCGACACCGTGCAACGCGGCGCCGAGCGGCTGCTCGACTACCAGGACGCGGCCTACGCGCAGCGCTACCGCCAGCACATCGAGGCGCTGCACGCGCTGGCGGCCGATGCACCCGAAGCGCTCGAGGAAGCGGCACGCCAGCTGGCGCTGTGGATGAGCTACGAAGACATCATCCGTGTCGCCGACCTGAAGACGCGCCGCGAGCGCTTCGAACGTGTGCGCAGCGAGGCCGGTGCCGGCCCGCTCGACATCGTGCAGATCCGTGAACACCTGAGCCCGCGGCTGGAGGAGATCGCCGCCATCGCGCCGCTGCGCGTGGGCCGCGCCTTGCGGCGGCGCATCCGTGTCGGCACACCGACGGGCGCGCGCGGCCAGGGCATGAGCCTGCACACCACCTCGGTGAGCGGTTTCGTGATGCTGCGTGTGCTGGCGCTGCTGCGGCGCTGGCGACCGCGTTCGCTGCGCTTTGCCGAAGAGCACGCCGCCATCGAACAGTGGCTCGCAGCGATGCGCCTTGCGCTGCCGCGACACGCCGGCCACGCGCGGGCACTGGCCGAACTGCCGCGGCTGCGCAAGGGCTACAGCGACACCTTCGAGCGCGGGGTGGCGCACTACGAGCGCATCTTCGGCGGCCTGGTCGCGCCGTGCACGATGCCCGACGACAGCACCGCCGAGGCCTTGCGCCAGGCCATCGCCGCGGCGCTGGCCATCGCGCCGACGCCGGCTGCCCCGGCCGCTGCCCCGCCGGCCGGCGCGCGCACGCAGCCGGTGCTGTGGCACACGCGGGAATCCACGCACACGGCGAAGGGCACGACCGATTCATGATCGACCGATTCATTTCCCACCACCGACCGAGGAGACATCGAATGAAAACCACACGCTGCATCGGCACCGCGCTCACGCTCGGCGTGGCCGCCACGCTGGCCGCGGCACAGGACAAGCCGGTCGAGCTGAAGTTCGCCCACTGGGTGCCGGCACAGCATGCGCTGGCGGTGACCGGCTTCATCCCCTGGGCCAAGTCGGTGGAAGAGGCTTCCGGCGGCAGCATCAAGGTGACGATCTTCCCGGCCCAGCAACTGGGCAAGGCGCCCGACCACTACGACCTGGCGCGCGACGGCATCGCGACGATGACCTACGTGAACCCGGGCTACCAGGCCGGCCGCTTTCCGATCTTCGCCGCCGGCGGGTTGCCGTTCCTGGTCGACCAGCCGGGGCCGGCTTCGGCCGCGCTCGACGCCTGGTACCGGCCCTACGCCGAGAAGGAGATGAAGGACGTCAAGGTGTGCTTCGCGCACCTGCACGTGGGCACGATCCACTCGAAGACGCCGATCACCGAGCCGGGCCAGATCAAGGGCATGAAGATCCGCCCGGCCAGCGGCACCGTCGGCGAGATGGTCAGCGTGCTTGGCGGCACCAACGTGCAGGTGTCGGCACCCGAGGCGCGCGATGCGCTGAGCAAGGGTGTCGCCGACGCGATCACATTTCCGTGGCTGTCGATCATCTCCTTCGGCATCGACAAGTCGGTGAACTACCACACCGACATGCGCCTGTACGCGCGCCGTGTCGTCTGGGCCTTGAACAAGCCCTGGTACGAGTCGCTGGCGCCGAAGCAGAAGAAGGTCATCGACGACACACTGCAACAACGAGTGGGCGGCGCGTGTCGGCAAGGACTGGGGCGGCGTCGAAGACGAGCGGCAAGGCGAAGATCGCGGCGACGCCCGGCCAGACCATCGTGCCGATGACGCCGGCGCAGATCGACGTCTGGAAGAAGGCTGTGCTGCCGGTCTGCGACCGTGGGTCGCCGATGCCGACAAGGCCGGCATCAACGGCAAGCAGGGTCTGGCCGACCTGAAGGCGCAACTGGTCAAGACGGCGGCGCCAACTGACCGGCTGATCGCCGCACCCATGCGACGCCTGCTCAGCGCCATCGAAACGGTGGCGGCGGTGTTCCTGCTCGCCATCGCGCTGCTCACCGCCGCCAACGTCGCGCTGCGCGATCTGCTGCCGGTGCAGATCCCCGACTGGTTCGACGGCTCGAAATACCTGATGGGCATCGCGCTGTTCTGGGGCATCGCGCTGGCCACGTACCACGCCTCGCACATCTGCGTGGACATCGTCTGGGAACACCTGGGCCCGCGCGGCAGGCGCTGGCTCGACGTGGTGGCCGGCACCGTCACCCTCGCCTTCCTGCTGCCGATGGCCTGGATGGTGTCGGCCAAGGTGCTGGCCAGCGGCACGCAGTCGACCACCGACCTGCGCATCCCGATCATCTGGTTCACTGCGGTGGCGGCCGCGGGCAGCGTGGCCGCCGTGGTGCTGGCGGCGGTGCGGCTTCGCGCTGTGGCTGCCCGGATTTCTGCCGTAGAAAGTGCTGTCGGCTACGGCAGCTTGCGCTTGAGCCAGCATTCACCGAGTCCGCCGCGTCCGACAGCCATGCAGCGGAAGTTCGCTCGATCGGACTTCCTCAAGCTCGGTGCAAGTGGTGGCTACACGCCGCCGCGGCCTGAGCCGCCGACACTGACAGCGCCGGTCGCGCTGGTTCGGCCACCACCGCGGCGGCCTCGCCTACGCCACCTGCGCGCCTGCGCGCCTGCGCGGCGGTTGCGCTGCTGCAAATCCGTGCCGACCTGATCGATGCGCTGCGTGTGCAGTCGGCCATCGCGGGCGACGCCAGCGCAGCAGAAGCAGCCGGTCACCGCCGGGCGGCTGCAGACTCAACCCGCGCCGGCCAGCAGCGCGTCGAGTTCGCGTTGGATGGCCGTTGCGCCCGCCGGCCGGACCAGCCGCGACAGCTCACGGCCGTCGCGCAGGAAGATCAACGTGGGCCACAACTTCACGCCGAAGGCGCGGCCGAGCGGGCGGCCGCTGCCATCCTCGATCTTCAGGTGACGCACCGCGGGGTGCGCAGTCAAGGCCTCGCCGATGGCCGGCTGCGCGGCGCGGCACCAGCCACACCACGGCGTACCGAACTCGATCAGCAGTGGCCCTCTGATGGCCCGGACATCGGCGCTGCCGGGTTCGTTGCGGGTGTAGGTGGTCTCGAAGGCCATGCGTCGGCAAATTATCGCCACCCGCCGCGGATAATTTTTCGCCTTGCCCGGTTGCCGCCCCTGCAGCCGGTCGTCGTCCAGCGAACCCGTGACCACTTCGGACACCGCACGACCCAGAGAATCCAGCGGTCCTTCGTCGGTCGGGGCCACGCTTTCATGCTCGCGACTCCCCGCGGTACCGTCCGCGGGATCGTCCGCGGCACCGTCACCCGGTTCGCTCCGCGCGGCGCCGGATGCTGACTTCGGCGCCGTTGTCGATCCGTTGCTCTTGCCACGGCTGTCGCCTCGCGGCGTGTGCGCTGTCGCGGAACCGGCGGTGACCGCGCCGCTGGGTTCAACTTCGCCGCGCTGAGCTTGACGTCGAAGCGCGTCCTGCAGCCCCTGGTCGGCATTCGATGCCATGCCACCGACGTGGGCGCTCTTGCCGGCCTCGGCGGTGGGTCCCGGAACCGCGCCTGCGGTGGTGGCCTGCGCCTTGCTGCCTGTAGCCGGCTTGGACGATTCGCCTCGTGCGCGGGGTATTGTCATTTTGGTGATTTGCGTTGCCAAACGGTGCCTTCATGTGGCAATTGGCGTTCCCGTCCGTTGCCCCACGCCGCGCCTGCAGTGCCGACCGTGCCGCCATGCCCTTCGTCGGCGGCCAGGCCGATGCTCTTTCAGCGCCGTTCGAGCATCAAGAATGACGCGCTGTACTCCCTACAATCCGGCCCTTCGAACGCGGCGCTCGGCCGCCGAACGGACATCAGAACAAGCGGCGCCCGCAGCGGGCACCGCACCGGGAGATCGCACATGCTGTTCGGCAAGCTGTTGCCCCAGGAGGGCAACTTCTTCGAATTGTTCGACCAGCATGCCGAATGCATCGTGCGCGCCGCGCGGGCTTTCATGCTGCTGATCAACAACTATGCCGACCCTGTGCTGCGCGAAAAGCACGGCGCCGAGGTCAACGATGCCGAACATGCCGCCGACCGCATCACCGCCGAAGTCAACCGGCTGCTGCACAAGACCTTCATCACGCCGATCGACCGCGAGCAGATCCACGGCCTGATCAACGCGATGGACGACATCGTCGACCTGCTGCAGGACTCGACCGAGACGATGTCGCTGTACGACCTGAAGCACATGACCGAAGACGTGCTGCGGCTGGGCGTGATCAGCGCCAAGTGCTGCGAGAGGGTGCAGCACGCGGTGGCGCTGTTGCCGCGCCTGAGCCGGCCCGAAGTTGCCGAGGCGGCGTTGAAGACCTGCGCCGAGATCGACGTGCTCGAATCCGATGCCGACCGGGTGATGCGCTCGGCCATGTCGAAGCTGTTCCGCCAGGAACCCGATGTGCGCGAACTGATCAAGCTGAAGGCCATCTACGAGCACCTGGAGTCGATCTCCGACCGCTGTGAGGACGTGGCCAACATGATCGAAGGCGTGGTGCTCGAAAACTCCTGAGACGGCCGCGAAGCATGCAACAAGTGCCGGTGGAGTTGTGGGTCGTGGTGCTGCTGGTGGCGCTGGCGCTGGTCTTCGACTTCATGAACGGTTTCCACGATGCGGCGAACTCGATCGCCACCGTCGTGTCCACCGGTGTGCTCTAGCCGCAGACGGCGGTGCTGTTCGCGGCCTTCTTCAACTTGGCGGCGCTTTTTGTCTTTCACCTCAGCGTCGCCGCAACGGTCGGCAAGGGCATGGTCCAACCCGGCGTGGTCGACCACCACGTGGTCTTCGGCGCGTTGATCGGCGCCATCAGCTGGAACCTGCTCACCTGGTAGTTCGGCATCCCGTCGAGCTCGTCGCACGCGCTGATCGGCGGCATCGTCGGCGCCGCGATTGCCAAAGGCGGCACCGGTGCCCTGGTGTGGGCCGGCTTCACCAAGATGGTGGCTTTCATCGTCGTCTCGCCGCTGCTGGGCTTTCTGCTGGCCGCGCTGTTGATGGTGGCGGTGGCCTGGATCTGCCGGCGCACTTCGCCGCGCGCGTGGACCGCTGGTTCCGCCGCCTGCAGCTGGTTTCGGCGGCCTGCTATTCAGCCTGGGCCACGGCGGCAACGACGCACAAAAGACCATGGGCATCATCTGGATGCTGCTGATCGCCTCGGGCTCAGTGGCGGCCAGCGACGCTCGCCGCCGGCGTGGGTGATCTCGTCTGTCACCTGGCGATCGGCCTGGGCACGCTGTTCGGCGGCTGGCGCATCGTCAAGACCATGGGCCAGAAGATCACCAAGCTCAAGCCGGTCGGTGGCTTCTGCGCCGAAACGGGCGGCGCCATCACCTTGTTTCTGGCCACGGGCTGGGCATCCCGGTATCCACCACGCACACCATCACCGGCGCCATCGTCGGCGTCGGGCGCCACGCAACGGCCTCGGCGCGTGCGCTGGGGCGTGGCCGGCAACATCGTCTGGGCCTGGGTCTTCACGATCCCGGCCAGTGCCTTGGTTGCCGCGACGTTCTACTACGTCGGCACCTGGCTGTTCTGAAGCAACGCGGCACGCGGCGCTTCGAGTTGCGGTTCGCGGAAGAATTGGCCGCTGCAGGCCACGGTGCCAACGGCATCGGGTTCCACCATCGAACGCCCATGACGAACTCCTCGCCTCCCTCGCGGAACACCTGGTCTGTCCGGCGTCCTGCACGTCGCAGCGCCTGAGCCATCTGCTTCAGCGCTTCGTCACCGGCGTGATCGCCGAAGAGGTGGTTGACCGCTCCGAGCGAACGTAGCCCGCCCCTCTCTGGCCGGCAACACCCAGTCCGAAGGCGACGGCTCAGCGCAGCGCCAGGATGCGCGTGTGGTCGGGCCGCACCTTGATGGCGGCAGCGGCGACCGCGGCGCGCACCGCATAACGCGCTTCCAGCGTGTCGCGCAAGGCCGGTTCGCCGAGCGCCAGGCCGCTGGGTGCGACCAGGCTGGCCACCCACGGCAGGTTGGCGCGCCGGCCGCGCGCGACGACGATGCCGCGTTCGCCGTTGACCAGTTCGACGAAGCTGCCCGGCGGGTACAGGCCGGTCGCGCGCAGCAACGCGCTGCCGATCTCGTCGGGCACGCCGTCGGCACCCAGGCAGGCTTCGCGCGCCGCCTGCACCGGTGACATCGGCTCGCGCTGGCTGCGACGGCTGATCTTGGCGGTGAAGATGTCGGCGCGGCGCAGCAGGCGCGCCGCCTGGCGCGCGCGGTCCAGTTCGGCGAGCGGGCGATGCACCTCGCTGACATCGTGGTGCAGCGCGACGATCTCGCACCACAGCGGGTCGGCCACGCCGGCCGCGCGCAGCAGCGCCGCGCCCGCTGCGGCATGGCCGCGGATCTGCTCGCGCATGCTCGCCGTCGGCGCCGTGTGCGACGCGGCCAGCTGGTCCTGCAGCGCGACCATGGCCACGTTCATCGTCAGCGCGGCGTGGCCGAGGCTGCGCACCATCGCCGCATCCCAGCCCAGCAGCGCGGCGGCCTGACGGCACACCAGCATCGTCAGCAGCGCGTGGTGGCAGCTGTACTTGACGGTCGACTGCCCGGCGTTGTGGATCAGGTGGTACAGCGAGTTGTCGGGCCAGCGATCGCCCACGCTGCTCGGCGCGTTCGTGCACGCCGGCCAGTCGCCCGAGCCAGCTCGTTCTCGCCGGCGGACTGCGCGGTCGTCGGCAGCGCGCGGGCATCGCGCAGCGCTGCATCCAGCGCCATCGCCAGGCTTTCCCATTGATCGGCCAGCGGCACGGCGGCGGCGGTCGCGGCCTCGCGCGCGGGCGCCACCGGCTGCGCGCGCGGCGATGGTCTTCAGGTTGGCATTGCTGCGCACCATCTGATCGACCTTCTCGCCCAGGCGGCGCCGCCATTCGGTCGATTCGGCTTCGTCCGCCCACAGCGTCAGCGAGCGCAGGTGGGCCAGTTGTTCGTCGTTGCCGATGACCGCGCCGGCGTTCAGCAGCAGGCGCCCGAAGGCATCGCGCACGCCGAACGGCAGCGCGTGGTCGAGGCGCAGGTGGTCGCTGGAAAAGGCGATCAGCTTCACGGGGCGCGTCGGCGGGGCATGCCCGGTTGTCGGCCGCCGACGGCGCGGTCTTGAATCGACAGCACCGGCGGCACAAAAAAAGACAGGCCCCGAAGGGCCTGTGCAAAGCACAGAGGTCTGTGCCAGGAGGAGACAAACCAGAAACGCTCAGTCTGTTCATCGGCCGCCGGCAGCGGCGCCTGAAGAGGCCCGCCGTGACTTAGTGCACGGCCGCAGCGGCGCCATGCGCTCGGGCGCCGACGGAATCTGCAGTGCGCCGGCGAAGCGGCCCTTGCCGGCGCGCGCCGGCGGGTTGCACATGCCGCACACGTAGTGCTTGGCGATCTCGTGCGGGTGGGTGACGAAGTGGCCGCCGCAGCTGGAGCACTTGGTCATCGTCAGCATGCCGTTGTCGACGAACTTCACCAGCCGCCAGGCGCGCGTCACGCTGAGCATCGGCTCCAGCCCCATCGAGCGCGTCTGCTCCAGGTACAGCTGGTAGGCCTTGATCACCGAATCGATCTCGTCGATCTCCGAGACCTTGTTCAGGTACTCGTGGATGTTCAGGAACAGGCTGGCGTGGATGTTCGGCTGCCAGGTCATGAACCAGTCGGTGGAAAACGGCAGCTGGCCCTTGCTCGGGCTCTTGCCCGCCACTTCCTTGTACAGGCGCAGCAGCCGCTCGTAGCTGAGATCGGTCTCCGATTCCAGCACCTGCAGGCGCGCGCCCAGGTTGATCAGGGTCACCGCGCGCTCGATCTGCTTGGCTTCGGTCAAGATGCTCTTGTTGCGGGCCATGGTGCTGCTTTCGATGTTCAGGCGGCTTCCTGATGGCGACCGGCCATCAGGATCGAGGCATGCAGCCGGTTGACACTTTCGTTGGCGGCGTTCTTGCCATGGCTGGTGAGCAGGCTCCAGACGATGTCGTCGTCCATGCGGAAGCGGCACAGCAGCGTGTTGCCGCCGGCGATCTTCATCATCTGCGCCGGGGTCAGCGTGTTGATCAGCTTGGCCGTGTCTTCGTTGATGCCCAGGCGGAACAGCGCCTGGTCGATGTCGGTGCGGATCAGGCTTTGCGCCAGCATCAGGTACGACAGGTTGGCTTCGCGGATTTCGGCGAGGATCTGGTCGGCGGTCATGTGGGGAGGCTCCTGGGGAACAAGGGTGGCGAAGTGCTGAACTGAACTGTAGGGATCGGAAATGGGCCCTTGCATCGGGTCAGTTCCGTGGCTTGAGTCCACTTTCTTCGATCGGCCGTGTCAGGCAAATTCCTACACGTTGTGCAGCACGCGGCACGGGCACGCCACTGACCTCCCCTCCGCTGGCCGCGCGCAGCCCTCCGCCCCCGGGGCGATGGGTGCGGCGAACAGTCGGGTCCGCGCGGCCTTTTTCCGCCGTCCGCAGCCAGACCGCCGGCCTAAGCTGTAGCCAAGTCCGCTGCGGCTGTGCCTCACCCACGGGTGTCGTTCGCGTGGGCTCCAACGCATTGCGCACAAGGCGACCATGAAACGCGACCTCCCCACCGCTGACTCCGTCACGCAAGCCGGTGCCGAACTGGGCGATGAGCTAGAACGCCTGGCCCGGGAGGTACCCGCCACCGTCGACCGGTTCCTGCAGTCGGCGTCGACAGAGGCCATCGCCGCACTCTGCGGTCAACGCCAGGCGCTGATCCGACTGCTGCTCACCGTGCCCGCGACATCGCTGGCGGACCTTTGGGCTATCGGCCTGGCGCCGCCTTACCTGTTGGTGTTGAACTCGGGCCTGCGCGACCTGCCGCGGCAGCCCTTCGAGCAGACCCTGTTCGAGGCGCTGCTGCCGCTGTTGCAGGACGCCGGCGGTACCGCGTCGCAACCCGGCGTGCTGGCCGCGATGATGCTGCTGAGCCAGAACTTCGAGCTGCCGCTCCTCGACGAGATCGAAGCGCTGCCCGACTGGCTGCGACCGCACCACCTCGGCTTCCTGATCGAATCGGTGGATGCGCATCGTGAGGTCGGCGACGCCGAGCGCTGCGTCGATCATCTTTGCCGCCTGACGGACCTCGTGCACGGGCTTGTCGTGAGCCGCACGCGCCCGGCCAGCGAGACCTTCAGGGCCGAGATGCTGTCGCTGTATCTGGGCAGGCTCAGCCTGGTGCAGGCCTACTTCAGCACGCGCAATCTCGCGCCGATGTACCGGCAGCGCGGCGAACTGTTCACCGCCGGCCTGCTGGCGCAGGGCGTGCCGACGCTGCACGCGGTGGCGGCGCGGCCGGCTGCAGCGCGGCGCATTCGCCTGGGAATCTTCGCCCAGCACTTCGGCCCGCAGACCGAGACCTTCTTCACCCTCTCGCATTTCGAGCACCTCGACCGCTCACGTTTCGAGATCATCCTGTACGCCGTGTCGTCGGGAACCCATCCGCTGGAGGCGGTGTGCCGGGCGCACGCCGACCGCTTCGTGACGCTGCCGGCCGGTCTGGCGGCGCAGCTGCGCCGCATCCGCGACGACCGGCTCGACGTCCTGCTCATCAGCACCAACATGAGTGTGATGGCGAACACCGCGTCGCTGCTGGGCGGCTGCCGGGCAGCGCCGTTGCAGATCGCCACGGTGAGCACGCCGGTGACGACCGGTGCGGCGCACATCGACGTGATGCTGTCGTGCGAATGGAACGAGTCGCAGCCCGACGGCGCCGCGCACCACACCGAGATGCTGTACCGGATGCCGGGGTCGGTGAACTACTACGCCTACCAGCATGACGCCGACGTCGCGTCGATCGTGCCCACGCGGCAGCAGCTCGACATCGACGAGAAGACGCTGGTGATGTTTTCGGGCGCCAACTTCTACAAGATCGTGCCCGAGCAGTCGCTGACGTGGGTGCGAATCCTCGCGGCGGTGCCCGACAGCGTGCTGCTGTTGATGCCCTTCAACCCGAACTGGAGCAGCAGCTACAAGCGCCTGCCGTTCATGACGCGTCTGTACCGGCAACTGCAGGATCATGGCCTGGAGCCGAGCCGGCTCAGGATCATCGAGCCGGTGCCGACCCGGGCCGACGTGCACCGCATTCTTGCTCTCGCCGATCTCTACCTCGATCCGTACCCGTTTTCGGGGGCCTGTTCGCTGCTCGATCCCATCATCGTCGGGGTGCCGCCGGTGGTGCGCAGCGGACCCGTCGGCCGTTCGAACCATGGCGCGTCGCTGATGCGCATGCTGGGCCTGGATGAGCTGGTCTGCCCGACCGAGGCTGCCTACGTCGAGATGGCGATCGACATGGCGGGCGACCCGGGCGCGCGCGCTCGCGTGCGTGACCGATTGCGGGCCCACGGCTCGGCGCAGCCGCCGACCTACCTCGACACCGCGCTGTTCTCGGCGCGCGTGGGCAGCGCCTTGCTCGCGTTGCACGGCGAATCGCAGGCGCGGCAGGCCCGCTTCGCTGCGCTGTCCGCCGAGTGCCGGCGCTCGACGCTGCAGGGCATGGCCGACACGGCGGTCGCAGCCAGCGCCGCACTGCGCCAGATCGGCGACATCGGCCTGGTGACGCAGCTGATCGAGCCGTACTTCGCCTCGCTTCCCGAGGACGGCCAACGCCATGTCGTCGATGTGGGGGCGTGCTACGGCGCGATGAGCGCGCCGCTGCTCCAGCGCGGCTGGACCGCCGACCTTTTCGAGCCCGACCCAGCTGCCCACGCGCTGCTGGCGCGGCACCTCGGTGCCTGGGCGCCGCGCGCACGTCTGCATGCCGTCGCGGTCAGCGACAGCGGCAGCGACACGGTGAGCTTCCACCAGGCGTCGACGCATGGCCTGTCGGGCCTCGGCGATTCACCGTTCGCGCCGACGCAGGCCACACTCACGGTGCCCTGCACGGCGCTGCGCGACTTCTGCCCACGCCACGGGCTGACGCGCGTGGACCTGCTGAAGATCGACGCCGAGGGATACGACTTCGACGTGCTGGAGTCGCACGATTTCGACGCCCTGCCGCCGCGGCTGGTGCTGGTCGAGTACGGCACGCACTTTGCGCGGCAGACCACCGCGGTGGTCAATGCCGCCGTCGAGCGCATGGCCGCGCGCGGTTATGCCGCCGTCATCTTCGATTGCCGGCAGGACGGCGACTTCGAACGCGGCCAGTGGATCTACCACGTGACGAAGGTGATCGTCGACGCGCCGCTGCCGGCCGCCGACGAGCCCGCCTTCGGCAACATCGTCTTCCACCGCCGCGACGACGACGCCTTCATCGCTGCGCTGCACGCCTTGTTCGACAGCTGCGTGCCGGCCACCGAACGCGCGATGGCAGCCTAGCGGCAACGGGCGCGCCACCTGGCCGCGCGGGCTCTGCGGCGCTCGGCGGCACCGAGCCGAGTTCAGCGATCCAGCGCGGCGAGGTCGTGGTCGACCATCTGCCCGACCAGCGCCTCGAAGGACACGCGGCGGCGCCAGCCCAAGCGGCGCTCCAGCAGCGCCGGGTCGCCGCACAGCGTGGCTTCGGTGGTGTCGCGCGTGTAGCGGGTGAAGGCCTGCCAGTCCAGGCCGACATGGCCGAAGGCGACGGTCAACAGATCGCGCACGCTGTGCACCTGGCCGCAGGCCACCACGCAGTCGCCGGGCGCGTCGGCCCGCGCCATCAGCCGCAAGGCCTCGACGACATCCGATGCCGCCGACCAGTCGACACGCGCGCCGATGTTCATCAGCTGCAGCGGCAGCGGCCGCCCGCGGGCCGCAGCTGCAGCGGCCATGCTGATCTTTCGCGACACGAATTGCGGGCGGCGCAGCGGCGACTCGTGATTGAAGAGGATCGCGGTGCTGGCATGCAGGCCGTGCTCGCGGCGCAGCAGCGCCAGCAGCTCGGTGCTCCAGGACTTCACGTGGCCATAGAACGTGGCGGGGCACCGCGGGCTGGCCTCGTCGACACGCGTCAGCGCATCGGTGGCGGTGTACATCTGGCTGGAGGCCGCGAACACCAGCCGCGCCGGCAGGCCGCTGTCCAGCAGGGCCAGGGCCAGCGCCTGGCAGGTGCCGAAGTTCGTGTCGACCATCGCCCGCCGCGACGCCGCGATCTCGTGGTCGGTGCCTTCCTGCGCCGAGTGGTGAAAGGCCGCCAGGTGATAGATCTCGTGCGGGCGCAGTTCAGGCAGCAGACGCTCGAACAGCCCCGGTTCACGCAGGTCGGCTTCGATCAGCTGCAAAGCGCAAGCGCGCGCGGGCAGGCCGGCGGCAGTGCCCGGACGCACGATGCCGACGACACGGCAACCCTCGGCGAGCAGGCATTCGGTGAGCAGCCGCCCGTCCTGGCCGGCTGCGCCGGTGACAAGTGCCGTGCGGCCTGCGCCAGGGTGGCTCATGTTTCAGACGATCTCGATTTCGGGGAACGGAAAGATCATCTTGCCACCGCCTTGCAGGAACTCCCGTTCGCGCCGCACGATGCCGTGCTTGAAATGCCAGGGCAGCACCAGGAAGTAGTCGGGCTCGGCGGCGCGCGCCTGCGCCTCGGAGACGATCGGAATGTTCGTGCCCGGGGTGACACAACCGAACTTGTCCCGATTCACCTCGGCGATGGCCGGCACGTCGTCAGCCGTGAGACCGCAGAACTGAAGCAGCACGTTGCCCTTGGTCGATGCGCCGTAACCCAGCACCTTCTTGCCGGCGTCGCCGAGACTGCGGATCAGCCGCACCAGGTCCGTGCGGTGGCGGAACACGCGCTCCTCGAACTCGCGGTACGGCCGCGGCGTGTTCAGGCCCATCAGGTCTTCCTGCTGCAGCAGCCAGTCGATGACAGCGTGGTTGGGCTCGATGCTGCGGTTCGCGCGCAGCGCCGCGGTGACCGCGAAACTGCCGCCGTTGACGCCGTTGGTGACGACGTCGACCAGCTTCATGTCGGCCGCGTCGAGGATCTGCCGCACCACGTTCAGCGTGTAGTACTCCAGGTGCTCGTGGCAGATGGTGTCGTAGGCGTTGGAGCGCAGCATCGACGGCATGTAGCTCTGCTCGAAGTGCCAGACCCCGTCGTCGGCCAGGATGCTGGCGACCTGGCGCGCGAAGTCCACCGGCGATTCCAGGTCGTAGAACATCGCGATCGAGGTCACGATGCGCGCCGGCCTGGCCTGCAGCGCGCGGTAGGCGTCGGCGGAGAAGAAGTCGGCGACCAGTTCGATGTCGTCGCCATAAAAGCTGCGGAACTTGTTGCCCGTGGGATCGATGCCGATGCGGCGGATGTCGGTGGCGCGATAGGCCTTCAGCGTGGTGGCGTCGTTGCTGCCGATGTCCAGCACCACGTCGCCGCTGCGCAGCGGCACCCTGCGTTCCAGGCAGCGCACCTTGTCGCTCAGGTGCTCGACCATCGATGCATTGAGGCCCGAGCGGTAGCCGTAGTTCTCGCCGTACATCTCGCCGGGGTCGTAGGAGTGGCCCAGCTGCAGCAGGCCGCTGGTCGGACACCACAGCAACTCGAGCGGGCCGCGCGTCACGGGTTCGTCGGCGGCGCGCGGGAACACGCCCGTCAAGGCCTGCATGCCCAGGTTCAGAACGGGGACGAAGTGGTCGCTGCCGCTCGCGCGGCAGGCTTTCAGTTCGCGGTAGGCACTCATGGCTGTCCTTGCATCGGGTGACCGTGGCGGTCTGTCGAATGCTAGGAACAGCGCGTGTCGCGCATGCGCCGATGAGCCTGCGGAAGGCGGCCCACTTCGGCGCACGCTTCGCGGCAGGATCGCGCAGCCCGACGCCCTCCCCTTCGCCGATCTGCCGATCTGCCGACCAGGGCGAAGGGCGCATCAGATGAATGTCCGCTCTATCGAGTGCCGATCGCGTCGCTCGGCGCCGCAGCGACCCGAGATTCGCGTGAGCGCGGTTTCATGCTGCACAAGTTCCAGGCTTGTTCAGCCGGCAGATGAAGCCGATCGTCCTCAACCCCCGGCGTGTGACGAAACGGCCAGGCCGGCCGGAAGCGCAAGCGCTTCGGTGCGTGGATGCTGCGCAGGCAGGGCTGGCAGGTGGTCGGGCGCCAGGCCTTGCATCCAGCGCTCGTGCATGCGTTCGAACAACACCAGCAGGTCCGACGAGAAGACTTGGCTGTCGAAGATCGGCAGGCGCAGGCGCTCGGCCTGCAAGTGCTTGCGTGCCGCGACGAGCGGCTGCGGATCGCGCAGCAACGCCAGCAGCCGCGCCCGGTAGCTTTCTTCGCTGTCGCAGGCAAAGGCAGGCAAGCCCGCACCGTGCAACAGGCTGGCCGCCACGCGCGAGGCAAAACTCCGGCCGAGCAGCGTGAGCACCGGCAGACCGGCCCACAGCGCATCGGACGCGGTGGTGTGTGCGTTGTAGGGCCAGTTGTCCACGAACAGATCGGCCAGCGCCAGGCGGCTGAAGTGATCCTCGTAGGCCACCTTGTCCTGGGCGAATATCAACCGCTGCGGATCGACGTCACGGCTGGCCGCTTCGCGGCGCAGATTGCGCATCACGTCATCGTTGGACGCCTTCAGCCAGAGCACGGCCCTTGGCGCCGCGCGCAGCGCCTCGCACCAGACATCGAAGGTGCGCGGCAGCAGCTTGTAGGCCTGGTTGAAGGCGCACAGCACGAGGGCATCGTCCGGCAGACCGCAGGCGGCACGGGTCATCGGCTGCGGCAACGGTCGGTGCTGCGACGCGGGCAACACGCACCCGGCAAGCTGCGCGAGCTTCTCGCTGTAGTGCGCTGCATGTTCGATCGGGGTCACGACCGGATCGCCGATCAGGTAGTCCACATGATCCGAACCGGTGCTGCCCGGATAGCCGAGAAAGCCGACCTGCACCGGCGCCGGCCGGTAGCGCAGCACGCTCAGCCGGCTGCCGCGCGTGTGCCCGCCCAGTTCGACCAGCACATCGATTTCGTCGTGACGAATGCGCTGAGCGATGGTGGCGTCGAGGCCATCGCGCAGATCGACGCAGGTGCCGCTTTCGAAGTCCACGAAGACGTCGGCCGCCGCCCTCAACCGTTCGCGCCAGGCTGAACTGTCCTCGGGGCCATGGGCATAGAGATGTGCCCGGCAGCGGCGCCGGTCCAGCTTCTCGATGGTCTCGGCCAGCAGCTGGGTCACCGGGTGTTCGCGGAAATCGTAGGACAGGAAACCGATGCGCAACGGGCCGCTGCGCCGTTGCGCGGCCTGCACCACCGGCAACACCTGGGCACCCGGCGCCACGCAGCGTGCGGCCATGCGTGCGGACCTGAGTTGAACCGCCGGATCGATCTCGGCGGACAACAGCGAGAACACCGGCAGCGGCAATGCCGCATCGTCGGCAGCGGTGGCGACGGCTGCCACCAGCTGGTCGCGGGTGGCGTCGAGTTCGCGCCAGTCACAGGCTCCGCGCTGGTCGAAGAACAGGTGCATGCGCACGGCGATATGGTCCGGACGCAGTGCCAGCACGGTCCTGGCGCACTCGGCCGCCTCGCTTCTCAGGCCCAGGTCGCGCATGCAGTACAGCAAGACCTCGTGGCCCTCGACATGGGCCGGCGAAGCTGCCAGCGCCGCCATCGCCACCGCAACTGCATCAACGGCACGGCGAGCCGAAAGCAGCTCCTGCGCGACCGCGGTCAGCAGTGCCGGATTGCCGAGCAGTGCTTCGGGCAACGCGGCCAGCCGCTGCGCGATGGCGCCGCTTCCGGCCAGATGAAGCTGAACGATCTCCCCGCCCAGCCGGCTCGCCACCGGGTGCACAGGATCGCATTCCAGGCACTTGCCGATGGCCGCGACGGCGCCCTCGATGTCTGCCTGGTTGCGGCGAGCATGGGCCAGGTTCAGCCACATCAGCACGTCCTGCGGCGCCTTCCGGGTGGCGCGCGCAAACGCCGTCTCGGCGTCCTTCCAGGCTCCTCGCTGCCCGGCGGCCACGCCCGCTTCCCAGTGTCGATGCGCCTGCAGTCGACCCCTCTGGCGGCGATGTTCGGTACGGGCAACTTGATCTTGGGCGGGCCGCATGCGTTTCCTTGGTGAGGCTGCAGCGACGACGCCGAAAGGCGCGGATCTGCTTGCATGACACGATCTTGCGCGAAGCTGCGCCAGGCAAGTCGCCGAATCTGCTCGACTTTCTTGGTTCTGTCGTCGAACCGCCGCTCGGATTCCCGCGCGATCGGCCGATGGCGCGCCGCAGTCGACAGCAGGCCGGACATCGGCGCCCTCCTGCGCGAACCGAAGAAAACGATGCGGTCTGCAGAAGACGCCTAAAGTTTCGGCGCTGATCGATCGATAAGCCTCCCAACGGGTCGAGACATCGGTCCCGTGGTCCGGTCGGAGGAACCCGCTGCATGCCCAAAGGAAGGGCGTGCACGAGCAAGCCTCCGGTGTCGGGCAGCGGCAACGGCAGTCCCAACAAGGCAGCCCGCAGCAGGCAGCGCGGTGCAGGAACACGAAGGCGGTTCCTCACCGGGATGTTTGCAGGCACCCCTCGGACCATTTTTCTTGACCAACCTCGGAGTCTCACCATGCCCATGACCATCAATACCAACGTGCAGTCGCTGAATGCGCAGCGCAACCTGAACACTTCGCAGATGTCGCTGTCCACATCGATGCAGCGTCTGTCGTCCGGCCTGCGCGTCAACAGCGCCAGGGACGACGCCGCCGGCCTGGCCATCGCCGAGCGCATGGATTCCCAGGTGCGCGGCATGAACGTCGCCGTGCGCAACGCCAACGACGCCATCTCTCTGGCGCAGACCGCAGAAGGCGCGATCGGCAAGGTCGGCGAGATGCTGCAGCGCATGCGCGAACTGGCGGTGCAATCGGCCAACGCCACAAACGGCACATCCGACCGAGCCAACCTGGATGCCGAGTTCAAGCAACTCGGGGCCGAGATCACGCGTACCGTCGGCGCCACCAAGTTCAATGGCGTCGCCATCCTCGCCGGAACCTCAGCCAACAACAGTTTCGCGTTTCAAGTTGGCGCCAACAGCGGTGAGACCGTCACGGCCACGACGAAGAACCTCGGCTCCGACGCGACCATCACGGCGGTGGCGGGCACCGCCGCCTCGGTCACCATTGCCACCGTCACGGATTCGACGGCCATGTTGACCGCCATCGACACGGCGCTGACCACCGTGAACAGTGAGCGCGCGCTCTACGGTGCAGTCCAGAACCGCTTCGATGCCATCATCGGCACGCTTCAAGTGGCCGCGGAAAACCAGGCAGCTGCCCGCGGCCGCATCATGGACGCCGACTTCGCCGCTGAAACGGCCAATCTGTCACGATCGCAGATCCTGCAGCAGGCGGGCACGGCGATGGTGGCACAAGCGAACGCACTGCCCCAAGGCGTGCTGGCGCTGTTGCGCTGATCAGCGAATCCGCGCAGTTCCCTCGCGCGACGGCGGGCTCTTCGGAGCCCGCTTTTCGTTTTGGCGATCGAAACTGGCCGGGCTTCGTGTTGCTGTTCGCCGCATCGCGCGGGATCGGCCTGCCGAGAATCATGGCCATACAGGCACAACTTCCCTTCCCGCCTGTGACGCCCACCCGAAGGGGTCGGTCAGTTGACAACCGATCGGAAGCCTCATGCCACAGACCATCAATACCAATATTCAGTCGCTGAACGCACAGCGCAACCTGAACACCTCGCAAACGGCGTTGTCGACGTCGATGCAACGGCTGTCCTCGGGGTTGCGCGTCAACAGCGCCAAGGACGACGCGGCTGGCCTGGCCATCGCCGAGCGCATGAACACCCAGGTGCGCGGCATGAACGTGGCCATCCGCAACGCCAACGACGGCATCTCGCTCGCGCAGGTGGCCGAAGGTGCGATCGGCAAGGTGGCCGACATGCTGCAGCGCATGCGTGAACTGGCCGTGCAGTCGGCCAACGCCACCAACGGGCCCGCCGACCGCGCGAACCTGAACGCGGAGTTCCTGCAACTCGGCGCCGAGGTCACCCGCACCGTCATCGGCACCAAGTTCAACGGCCTGGCCATCCTGGGCTCGGATGCCGGCGCGGCCCTGGTGTACCAGGTCGGCGCCAACTCCGGCGAGACCGTGAGCGTGACCACGACCAACCTCGCTGCGGCGAGCGAAATCACCAACGTCACTGGCGGCAACATCACCGATGCGACCACCTCGGCCACGGCGATGAACAACATCGACGCGGCACTGACCCGCGTCAACAGCGAGCGCGCGCTGCACGGCGCCACGCAAAACCGATTCGAAGCCATCATCGGCACCTTGCAGGTGGCGGCGGAGAACCAGTCGGCCGCACGCGGCCGCATCATGGACGCCGACTTCGCCGCCGAGACCTCGGCACTGTCGCGCGCGCAGATCTTGCAGCAGGCCGGCACCGCCATGGTGGCGCAGGCCAATGCGTTGCCGCAGCAGGTTCTGCAGCTCCTGCAGCGCTAGCCGCCTGCCACGCGATTCGACGGCTGCCACAGTGCCCGTGGCAGCGGCGCCCATGTTTCGACTCAAGTTTCCCGCCTGACGGCCGAAACGTCGGTTGAGCACAGAAGGAAGCGCCATGGATATCGGAACGATCTCTTCCGCCGGGATCGGCAGCGGACTCGACGTGAACAGCATCGTCACGCAGCTGATCGCGCTGGAGCGCAAGCCTATCGACTTGCTGGGTGTGGCGAAAAGCAAGCTGGACACGCAGTTGTCCAGCTACGGCAAGCTGCAGGCCAGCCTGGGCGCCGTGCGCGACGCCGCGCGCGCACTGACGGACCCCGCCGCCTGGACGTCCACCACGGTCAGTTCCAGCGACGCTGCAGCGGTCAGCGCCATCAGCAGCGGAAGTTCGCCTCCGGGCAACTACGCCGTCGAAGTGACGCGGCTGGCAGCGGCACAGTCGCTCACCAGCGTCACGTTGCCAAGTTCGACCAGCATCGTCGGCACCGGCACACTGACCATCGAAATGGGCCGGTGGTTCACCGACCCGCCGGATTTCACGCCCAATGCCGGCGCCAACACGTTCAGCATCGTCATCGGGCCCGGCGAAGACACACTCGACAAGGTGCGCGACAAGATCAACGCGGCGGGCGCCGGCATCACCGCGTCCATCGTCAACGACGCCAGCGGTTCCCGGCTGGCCATCCGTTCGCGCGAAACCGGCCAGGCCAACGGCTTTCGCATCGCTGTGGCCGACGACGACGGCAACGGCAGCGACGCCGCCGGCCTGTCGATGCTGTCCTTCAACCCGCTCGGGGGCGCCAGCCAGATGACTCAGGCGCAGGCGGCAGCGAACGCAGCGCTGACGATCAACAACATTTCCATCGACTCGCCCAGCAACACGCTCACCGATGTGCTGGACGGTCTGACGGTGCGTGTGTCGCGTGTCACGACCGGGCCCGTGGACCTGGGCGTGAATCGCGACACCGAGGCCATCAAGAAATCCATCACCGACTTCGCTGACGCCTACAACGGCCTGGCGAAGCTGATGCGCGAGCAGACCGACTACAACGAGTCGGCGAAGACCGCCGGCGCCCTGCAAGGCGACCGCACGGCGGTCGGCCTGCTGTACAAGCTGCGCACGCTGGCTGGCAGCAGCACCGGCGCGGCCGTGGCCTTCACCCGGCTGGCGGACATCGGCCTGGAGCCGCAGCGTGACGGCACGCTGAGCGTCAACGCCACCAAGCTGGACAGCGCGCTGGGCCGCATCGACGACCTGAAGGCGTTCTTCTCCCGCGACGACGTGGGCACGAGCAACGATGGTTTCGGCACCATGCTGCGTGAGTTTGCCGACCTGAGCCTCGGCACCGATGGCGCGATATCGAGCAAACAGGCCAGCCTGCGCACGCGCATCGACGGCATCTCGGAGCGCACGGCAAAGATGGAAGACCGCTTGCTGCTGACGGAGAAGCGCTTGCGCGAGCAGTACACCAAGCTCGACACCAACATGGCCGCGTTGAGCAGTCTGCAGGCCTACGTGAGCCAGCAGGTCACGCTGTGGAACAAGAGCACCGCCTGACGCCCGACCGAGTGGCGCCCGTGGCACAGAAAGCAGCGCTGGAAAACGGTCGCATCAGCGGCTAAAGCCAGACACGGCGGCAACCGATATGCATGGCAAGGGCTCGACGGGCCCTTCGTTGCAAACCTCGAGAAGCCGCCCACCATGTTCAATGCCCAACCTGGCCAGCATCACGCCGGCCGATCGGTCAGCCAGCTCTACCACCGCGTCGGCATCGAGAGCCAGGTCGTCGGCAACGCCGATGCCCACCGCCTGGTGGCGATGCTGTTCGACGGATTCTTCGAAGCGCTGGCGCAGGCGCGCGGCGCACTGATCGCCGGGCAGACCGAGAGCAAGTGCCGGGCCATCGGCCATGCGGCGCGGATCGTCGAAGAAGGTCTGAAGTCGAGCCTCAACCTGGACGACGGCGGCGCGCTGGCCGCCGATCTGGCGGCGCTGTACAGCTACGTGAGCCAGCGGCTGCTGCACGCCAACCTGAACAACGACCTGGACGCCATCGAAGAGTGTCGTCGTCTCGTGCGCCCGTTGCGCGACGCCTGGGCCCAGATCGGCCCTGCAGCCCACCACGCCGCCTGAACCCGCAGCCCTTGCAAATGGACAACGACAAGATGAGCGCCACCGTGCTGAGTTATTACGAAGCCATCGAGCAGGCCAGTGCCGACATGCTCAACGCCGCCCGCTCGGGTGACTGGAACCAGGTGGTCAAGCTGGAGGGCGCCTGCGTGCTGCTCATCAGCCAGCTCAAGCAGGCGGCCCGCGAGATGCAGCTGCCGCAGGACGAGGCGCGCATCAAGTCGCGCATCATGCAGCGCATCCTGGTCAACGACGCCGAGGTGCGCCACCTGGCCGAGCCGTGGCTGCACGATCTGCACCAGGTGTTGCAGGGCAAGCCCAGCAGCACGCTGCACTGAGACGGCGTCCACGCTGTGGACCCGCGCAGCCCCGACCCGCACGGCGCGCAGCATCCCGCTCAGGCCGACCCGCAGGCAGCCTTTCGTGTCGACGAGCGCAGTGAGGTGCTGCGGCTGCTGAAGCTGCTGCGCGACGGCAGCGTGCCGGTGAGCCTGAGCTCGCCGCGCGGCCACACGCTGAGCAGCCAGCTGTGGGCGCTCGATGCGCTGAACGAGCACCTGAGCTTCAGCGCCGACGGCGGCGGCATCGCGCTGCAGGGCCTGGCGCAGGGCGACGAGGCGGTGGCCGTGGCCTACCTGGACAGCGTCAAGCTGCAGTTCGATCTCAGCGAGCTGCTGCTGGTGCACGACCACGGCAGCACCGCATTGCGCGCGCGCATGCCGTCGCTGCTGTATCGCTTCCAGCGCCGCTCGGCGTTTCGGCTGCGCACGCTGGAGCAGCGCGCGCCGCAGGTGCAGCTGCGACACCCGTCGATGCCCGAGATGCAGCTCGCGCTGCGCGTGGTGGACATCAGCGCCAGCGGCTGCGCGGTGCGGCTGCCCGACGACGTGCCGCCGTTGCAGCCGGGCACGCGGCTGCAGGGCGCGCAGTTCCAGCTCGACACCGACACCCGCTTCACCGCCACGCTGAGCCTGCAGCATGTGTCGTCGATGACGCCCGGCGCCGGCAGCACGCGCCTGGGCTGCGCGATGCTCGACCTGGACGGCCCTGCGCAGCGCGCACTGCAGCGCTACATCGACCGCACGCAGCAGCGCCGCCGCGCGCTGGTGCGCCGCTAGCCATGCTGGCCGCACCGTTATCACGCGCGCGCGTGGGCGGCTTCACGCTCGTCGAGCTGTGCCTGGTGTGCGCCCTCACCGGCGTGCTGGCGAGCATCGCGTGGCCGAGCCTGCACGAGCAGCTCGCGCGCTCGCGGCGCGCCGACGCGGTGGTGGCGCTGACCCGCGTGCAACTGGCGCAGGAAGCGTTCATGGCGCACCACGGCCTGTATGCCGGCGAGCTGGCCCACCTGGGCAGTGCATCGACGCCCAGCAGCCCCGAGGGCCGCTACCGGATCGCGCTGCGCAGCACCGGCGCCAGCGGCTACGAAGCCGAAGCGCGTGCGCAGGCCGGGCCTGCCGACAGCGCCTGCGCCGTGCTGCGCCTGCGCGTCGAGGACGGCATCGCCGCCTTCGGCCCGTCGTCGCGCTGCTGGAACCGATGAACAGGTTCACCGCGCAGCCGCGACCGCGCCGCCTGCGCACAGCAGCGCCGCGTTGCCGCGGCCTGACCTTGATCGAGCTGATGGTGGCCATCGGCGATCGTCGCGCTGCTGGCCACGTTGGCGCTGCCGTCGTTCGGCAAGCTGCTCGAGCGCCACCGGCTCAAGGCCGTGGCCGAGAACCTGGCGCTCGACATGGCCGAGCTGCGCTTCCAGGCCGCCCGCCGCGGCGTCCCGCTGCACCTGCAGGTCAGCACCGGCGCCGACTGGTGCTACGCAATGGCACTGGCCCCGGGCTGCGACTGCCGCGTGCAGCAGCACTGCCAGATCAAGGCGGTGCACGGCCGCGACCACCCGGGGGTGGTGCTGGAAGAAGGCAGCGACCTGCTGTTCGAGGCGCAGGGCGCCGGCGCGCAGCCGCTGTTGCCGGCCCAGCGCGGTGCGCTGCTGAGGGCCCACGACGGCAGCCGCCTGCGCGTGGGCGTCAGCGCACTGGGCCGCCCGACGGTGTGCGCCCCCGGCGCCGCGGTGCCGGGCTACAGCGCCTGCTGAACAGCCCTCGCCCCAGCCCGCGACCCGATCGCCGGCGACCGGGACACAGCGCCGGTCCGCGTCGGCCACCTCACAGCGGGGCGCGGCGCACCCGCAGCACATCCACCATCACCGATCTCGACCCGACGAGGTGAAGCCGGCAGGCGCTGTCGAGCAGCGATCTCCCGCAGCTCACCAGCGTCCGGAAAGCAGCCCGGGCGCCCACCAGACGACCCGCGCGCCGACATACGGGTTGTCGATGCCGCCGTTGCGCTCGGCACCGATCTCGATGTTGAAACCCCACTCAGACGTTGCGCTGTAGGCCAGCGCCGCGGCCGCCCGGTAGGCGGGCAGGTTGGGGATCAGGCGTGCCTGCGCCGCGACCAGGCTGGCACCGGGCCCTTCAAGGTCCTGCGTGGCGCGCAGGGCCTCGAAGCGGCCGGCCAACGTCCACTGCGGCTGCACCTGCCACACCACATCGAGCCAGCCACCCAGCGTCTGGCCACGGTACCGGGCATCGCCGAGCTGCGAGTACAGCGAGCCTTGTTCGTTGCGCAGCAAGGCCGCCAGCGTGATGCTCAGCGGCAGGCCATGCGGCGCCCAGGCCACGCTGCCACCGTAGACCTGCACCTTGCCATCGAAGCAGACCAGGCCGCTGAGGCTGTTCGCACAGTTCGGCACGCCGTGGCTGTGCCCCGGGCTGCCACTGTCCAGCGCATAGGTGCCGCGGCCGGTGGGTTGCAGCCAGGCGGCGAAGGCATCGAGCGTGACCTCGGCCACCAGCGCCTGCACATGCAGCGCGGGCACCGGCGGCAGCTCGCCGCCGCCCGGAAAGCCGCTGCCGCGCCACAGGCCGGCTTCGACGCGGCTGATCGGCGACGCGGCATCGCCCTGCCAGGCCACGACCACGCCTTCATCGAACCAGTCGACGTTCAGCGAGGCGCGCTTGACCAGCGGCACCAGCGTGAAACGGTCGTAGTCGCCGCCGCCGTCGAGCACCGCGCCCATCGGCACCTTGGCACGCCCGGCGCCGACACTGAGGCGGGCTTCGTCGAGCCACCAGCGCGCCTGCAGCCAGGCCGCTTCCAGGTGGATGTTCTCGCCGGCATGCCAGCCGACCGCCAGGTTGGCGCCGAGCCAGTCGTCGATGCGCAGGCCGCCTTCGAGCGTCGCGTGCTCCAGCGTCAGGCCGTTGCGGGACGGCGCCGCCTGGCCGGTGTCGAGCACGCCGAACAGATAGGGCGCCGGCAGCGTGTCACGCGCGCCGATGGCGCTGACCGCAACCGCCGCGCCGACGCGCCAGCCGGGTGTTTCGGGAATCTGCACATCGGCGACGGCGTGGGCCAGCACGACCGCGGGCACCGCGCACAGCGCCACGGCGCCGATCCATCGGCACAGCCTGCGCACGGCCCGCTCACTTGCTTGCGAATGGGTCGGCATGGCGCGGATCGCTGAGGAACTCGTGGTCGGTCAAGGTGTGCAGGAAAGCGACCAGGTCGTCCTTGTCCTGCTCGCCCAGCCGGATCAACGTGACCAGCCCGCTCTTGAACGGGTTGGCGCGGCCGTCGCCGGCGTTCGGCCCGTCGACGATGTGGCGGCCCCCGGCGGCGTAGAAGTCGAGCACCTCGCGCAGCGAGGCGATCGAGCCGTCGTGCATGTACGGCGCGGTGACACCGACGTTGCGCAGGCTCTGCGCACGAAAGCGGCCCATGTCGGCGGCGGCGAAGCTGCTCTCGTAGACACCGCGGTTCGGCACCGGGAAGCCGCCCCTGCCGTCGATGTTGTACAGGCCGGTGTTGTGGAACGGCGTTTCGATCAAGCCCGGCACGGCTGCCGGCGTGCACCACCTGGTCGTTGAAGTTGGCGCTGCCGTGGCAATGGAAACACTCGGCCCTCTCGCCGAAGAACAGCACCCTGCCCCGCTCCTCGGCCGCGCTCAAGGTCGCCTGGCCCGCCAGGTACTGGTCGTAGCGGCTGCTGCCCGACAGCAGCGTGCGCTGGAAGCTGGCGATGGCCTTGATGACGTTGCCCCAGCTGAACGGGTCGCTCTCGCCGCCGAAGGCGGCGGCGAAGCGTGCGGGGTAGTCGGCATCGCCGCGAAGGCGCTGCATCACCTCGGCCTGGTTCGAATCGTTGAGGCCCATTTCCACCGGATCGGTGCCGAACAGCGGCGTCAGCATCTGCGCTTCGAGGCTGACCAGCGCCGGGTTGGCCCAGGTCAACGTGGTGTTGAAGACCACGTTCGCCAGCGACTGCGAATTGCGCGGGTGTGCCGCGCCGGTGGAGCCGATGGCCGTGCTGCGGCCATCGCTGAAGGCCAGTTCGGGCCGGTGGCAACTGGCGCAGGCCTGGCGCCCGTTGGCCGACAGCCGCGTGTCGAAGAACAGGAAGCGGCCGAGTTCCACCTTCGCCTGCGACAGCAGGTTGTCCTCGGGCACGCGGGGCACCGGCAGCGACCCCGGCACCGCCAGCTGGTAGCCGTCCGCGGCGGCGGGCGCGCTGTCGGTGACGGTGGTGCCACCCCCGCCGCAGGCAGCGAGCACCCCCACCAGCACCCCCACCACCGCTGCGGCGCACGCGTGCCGGGCGAGCAGGCCCGCCGCCGCGTCGGCACGCGACGCCGGCATCACTGCGCCTGCATCCTGAACACGGTCTGCGCGGCGCCGTTGGCGATCGGCAGGCCGCTGGCGCGGTCGATCTGCAGCGCAGCGAACATCGGGCCGCATTCCGGATCGTCCAGCGCCGACATGCAACCCGAGGCGGTGCCGACGGTGTTGGCGGTGACGTCGTTGCCGGCGAGCAGCGCCTGCACGTCGATCACGATCTTGTCCCTGCGCGGATCGAAGGTGGCACCGGTGCTGCCGAGCGTGAACTGCGCGCGGTTCGGTATCGCGCAAGTTGCCGGCACACCGGCGGCAGGATCGCCGGTGCAGCTCAGTGCCCCCAGGTGCGAGGTGAACACCGGCGCCGGCCAGCTCGGCGCGGTGGCACGCGCCGGATCGGTGACTTCGATCTTCGAGAAGATGCGTCCGGTGGTCCAGTTCCAGCCCAGCGATGTCGAGGTCAGCGGCAACGGCGTGGCGGCACCGAACGGGTCGAGGTGGTTCATCGACTCGGGCACGCCCAGCGTCATCGTCACGGCCACGTACTCACCCGCCGGCACCGTGCCGACGATGGTGCTGTTGGTGGCTGCCGTGCCGCCGCCACAGTCGGCGCTGCCGTCCTCGAAGTCGAGCAAGGTCAGGCTGTCGCTGCCGCTCGACGGCGTTCCAGAACTCGTCGGTGGGCTTCAGCGCCAGCGTCATGGGCACGAGGCTGCCGTCGGCCTTGACGAAGCTGACGTTGGCGATGTGCAGGCGAAGATCCTGCAAGCGCGCGCTGACGCGGCCGGTGCCGAGGGCGGCGATGTCGGTGCCGCACGCGACCGGCGCGTTGCCGGCCTGCGCGGCAAATTGCAGCGTGACGGCGCCGCCGGGAAAACCGGGGAAGAACGGCGCTGCGGCGGTGTCGTCGCCGCCGCCGCCACAGGCGGCAAGCGCACAGGCCATCGCCACCAGCGTGAATCGGTTGATCGTGTTCATGGTCATGTTCCAGGTTGTCGCGCAGCGCGCGGGTGCTCGGCGCCACAGCGGCGCGAGCGGGGGTGTCGAAGGGTCGGTCGCGATGCCGTGTGGGCACGCGGGGACAGCTGGCGCCGCAACGGCGCCGCGGCTCAGGCGAGCCGCTGCGTCGCGGGTGGGCCGCGGGTGGGCGCGTCGACGATGACCCGCGCCGTGGCGGGCGCGCCCGGCGGCGCGCACACCACCGACAGCACCGCGGTGTGTGGCCATTGCAGATGCGTGCTTGCGGCCGTACCGGCCGCCGATGCCAACGCTGCGCCCTGGCAGACCACGCAGCTTGCGCCTGCCGCCGGCGACTCGTCGCCGCTGGACGAGCGGCCCGTCGTGTCGGCAGTGGCCGCGACGTTGTCCGCGCCCGAACCCAAGAGCTCGGCGACACGCACCCAGCGCATGACGCCGCCGCTGCACACCTGCATGCGCTCGGCATCCGACAACGGGCCCGCCAGAGCGAAGGTGAACAGCGGCTGCAGCACCGTCAACAGCAGCGCCGCGATCAGGCAGCGTGCCACGTGGCGGCGGTGCGCAGCAGGGTTCATGGCGTGCCGGCGACGGGTTGTGGCAGTGATCGGCCGTTAGTGTTTCGTCGCCGGCGCGCCGCCCGCCGTCAGCGGCCGCACCGGCGCCTGGATCTCGATGCTCTGCTGCTTGCCGTCCTTGCCTTCGATGACCAGCGTGAACGGCACCATGTCGCCCGCCTTCAGCTGCTGCTTCAGATCCATCAGCATGACGTGGTAACCACCCGGCTTCAGCTCGACCGTCTTGCCGGCCGGGATGGCGATGCCGGGCACGGCATTCATCTTCATCACGTCGCCCTGCATCGTCATCTCGTGGATCTCGACGATGCCGGCCACCTTCGACCGCACCTCCACCAGGCGCACGTCGCCGGGCGAGCTGATCTGCATGAACGCGCCGCTGGATTTCTGCTGCGGCACGGTGGCACGCACCCACGGCTCCTTGACCGACACCTGGGCGAAGACGGGGCCGGCCGCGGCGACCGAGGCGGCGATGGCGAGATGGGCGATGGCGAGGCGCGACATGCGGGTTCCTTCAGGACAAAGCGGTACAGGATCGATTCGCTCGGGCGGCGCGCGGGCCGGGGCCGACATGCGACCACGGGCGCGCGGGCCACGGCACACGGACAGCGTCACGCGCGAGCACACGCGGCGACGCGACGCCGTTCTCAGGCCGTGCGAGGGGGAGCGCGCGCGGGCGCCAGGGTCCAGTCGCTTTGCCGGAGCCGATCGCGTGCGGCCGGCGCCCGGGCGGGCACGGACCGGATGGCTGACGGCAGCCGCAGCGTGATGGGCTCGGGCGGCATCGCGAGCATCTGCGCCTGTGCGAGGCACAGCAGGCAATGGCCTGGTGCTGCCGCGTTGTCCGGTACCGGCACCGGTGCCGGCGTCGACGCCGTCACACCGGACGCGCCGGCACGGCAGATCTGCGACCACGGCAGGCTGCCATCAGCGCTCAGCGCATGCGAGATCGTCGGTGCGAGCACCAGCCCGAACAGCGCGCACAGGGCGGGCCAGACGAGTCGATTCAAGCGAGACCGGAAGATGCGCACGGCGCGGATTCTAGTGGCCTGTCTCGGTGCTGGCGGAGCCGAAAGACGCGGCGTCGGCGGTGACGGTTCACCGACGAGAGCCAGCAGCCAGCACGCGTCGAGCCCTGGCCCGCCGCTGCGCAACTGTCGCGAATTGCCATCGCAAACGCTGGCCTGTTGACGCACATCGCTGTACAAGTGGGCTGGGGGTTGCCTCCCGCCTTCGCCCGATCGGCCGCCCACCCAACCGGAAAGCGCACACATGGAAATGCTCGAGAAGTTCTTCGGTGTCATCAACGACCTCACGTGGGGCTGGGCGCTGGTGCCCTTTCTGGTCGTGCTCGGGTTGTTCTTCACCGGTGCCACCGGCTTCGTGCAGTTCCGCTACTTCGTGCGCATGTTCCGCGTGCTGTCGGGCAAGAACCAGTCGGGCGATCCGAACGCCATTTCCGCGCGCGAGGCGCTGCTGGTGTCGGTGGGTGGCCGCGTCGGCGGCGGCAACATCGCCGGCGTGGCGGTGGCGATCACGCTCGGCGGCCCGGGTGCGGTGTTCTGGATGTGGGCGATCGCCGCCGTCGGCATGGCCACCAGCCTGATCGAGTGTTCGCTGGCCCAGCTGTACAAGCGCACCGAGCCCGACGGCACCTTCCGCGGCGGGCCGGCGCGTTCGATCATCCACGGCCTGGGCGCCGACTACCGCTGGCTCGCCACGCTGTACGCGGTGTGCCTGATCGCCTCGTTCGCGATCGGCTTCAATGCCTTCCAGGGCAACACCGTCGCCGGTGCCGCGCTCGACAGCCTGGGCATCGAGCGCCTGTGGACCGGCCTCGCGCTGGCGGTGGGCACCGGCCTGATCGTCTATGGCGGCATCCACCGCATCGCCAAGGTCTCCGACGTGATCGTGCCGGTGATGGCGGTGGGCTACATCGTGCTGGCGCTGCTGGTGATCGTGATGAACATCGGCGAGCTGCCGCGCGTGTTGGCGTCGATCTTCTCGAACGCCTTCGGCCTCGAGGAAGCCGTCAGCGGCGGCATGGGCGCGGCACTGGCGCAGGGGCTGCGGCGCGGCCTGTTCTCGAACGAAGCCGGCCTCGGCTCGGCACCCAACGTCGCCGCCACCGCCGACGTGCGCCACCCGGTCAGCCAGGGCATCACGCAGTCGTTCTCGGTCTTCATCGACACCTTCGTCATCTGCAGCTGCACGGCCTTCGTGATCCTGCTGGGCAATGTCTACGTGCCCGGCGCCGAGGGCATCGACGGCGTCGCGCTGACCCAGCAGTCGCTGGTCTCGCACCTGGGCGGGTGGGCGCAATACGCACTGACGCTGGCGATCCTGCTGTTCGCCTTCAGCTCGATCATCTACAACTACTACCTCGGCGAGAACGCACTGTCGTTCATGTCGCGAGCAAGGTGGCGGTGCATGTGCTGCGCCTGGTCGTCGTCGGCATCGTCTTTCTCGGCGCCGTGGCGCCGGGCGCCACCGCGGTGTTCTTCTTCTCCGACCCGATGATGGGCATCCTGGCCGTCGTCAACCTGCTGGCGCTGATGATGCTGTTCCCGACCGCCAAGCGGCTGCTGGTCGATTTCCGCGAGCAGCTGAAGGCGGGCGTCGCGCGCCCGGTGCTCGACCCGGACAAGTTCGCCGATCTGGACATCGACCGCGCCGCGTGGACCGGCAGGGATCCGAACGCTGATTGAGAGAAGCGCGTCGGCCCGTCGGGACGGCGGGCTGCAATGCAGCGTGAGGCAGCCGGTCGCGTCACCGACCTGCTGCTCTGGCTGATCGTCGCCACTGGAGTTGAAGCGGCATCGCCCAGCGTCTGGCTGCCAGGCACTCCGTCCCGTAGCCATGCGGCTCACCTGCATCAGACTGCTGCTCGAATCGCGTTGCGGGACCAGACACGACTCGACCGCGAACGGTGCAGCCGTCCTTGAGATGCCAGCGTAGACGACGCAGGTCACTGGCCAGAGGCGCCGACTGCGACTGCCGAATCGCAGGCTCGCGCTCGATGAACACGCGAAGGTTGACCAGGTACGGCTGGCGATGGGCGAACGATCTGGGATTGCACGGATGCCGATCGTATCGGCCGGCCATCGCAACGCCCGTATGAGTTGTTCACTCGAAGCGGTCCCGACGTGGTCGTGCACCGTGCCGAGCACATGGGACGTTCGCCAAGTTCCTCGGTGCCGGCGCGATTGCCACGTCGCCGCACGTTGCATCCAGCGCGACGCATCGAGCGTGCGAGCAATCGCCGCTGATCCAGGCGAGGTCTAAGTCTTCCGCGCTGCCTCGATGACTGCACCAGCATCGAAGTCGCTGCGAGGCTCGCCAGCCGTGCCGCGAGCCCTGAACTGTGCTCTGCCGGAGTGCTCAAGCATCGCGGCGCTTGGACCGTTGACACGATCGGTTCATCCTTCGGGCGGCGACGAAGCGCTGAGCGGGTGGTCGGCTCGCGCAGCTGAGTCCAGTAGCGCATCGACGCGGGACCGACGTTCGACTGCCGTGGTGTGCACCTGCGAGTGTGCTGCAGCGAGGCTCTCTATCGAGCTCGCGAAGCGCTCGGCCGACCACTGGTTGATGCCGCATCGCAGTCAGAGACGATCTCGGCGCCGAGATCGCTAGGGATGACGACTGGTATTGCGGCCGAGGTGACCGATCGCGCGGTCATGATCTCGGCGCGGTCCACCAGCTCGGCGACGCTGACCAGTTGCACAGCTTGGCGAACCAGGACGTACCGCTGTCGTCGACGATTCCCTTCGGCCGATCAGGGCTGCTGGAACGTGCAGCGCGTAGTTGTAATGCCGTTCCGGATAGACGGAGTTGCCGATCTCGACCGAACGATCGCGTGAACGTGCGATCGATCGCGGTCACGATCGCACGGAAGGTCTGTGCAAGCCGGTTCTCGCCAAGGTCCAATGTCGCTCGGGAGTCTGCGGCCGATGCATCCAGCAGATCGTCGACTTGATCTCTTCGCACCGTGCGCAGCGGACCGTGGTAGAATCGTCAGCACTGCACGCGCTCTCGAACTGTCATGTGCAGTCGCGTACCGATCGCCGAGATCGTCTGAGTCGCCACGACGATGCCCGGCTGTCAACGATCTGCCGATCGCATTACGGCGAACTCGTGCCCTGACCGCATGCCGCGACCGTCGGCAGTTGCGCATGGAGAACTCGCTGGCCCCCATCTTGGCGCATAGAGCGCACGGAGTTGCGCCGCTCAGTGGACCGCGATACCGTAGACCGCCAGAGGCAGCGATCGACCTATGCAGATGTGCTGGCCCGAGCCAGCGGGCTCGCGGCAATTTGTGGCCATGAGCGGTTCGGCTCCAGCGCACGGTCGGCAACTGTCACAGGTGCGCATGTCCGCCTGGTCGTATGAAGCGACGAGTCCTACCCATGAATCTGCAACGATCGCCTGGCCTTCAATGCTCTAGCTCGGGGCATCGACTTCGCGGAACGCCGAGAGTCAACATCCAGCCGCGATCGCTCGAATGCAGTCCTGCCTTCGCACATCGACTCGCGAGCGACTTGATGAGCACAACGCCGAGTTCTCGAGCTATCTCGCAGCAACTCGTTCAGAGAACCACGAACAAGTGCAGAAGGCACTCAGAAGGCGCTGCAGGATCCTGTCGTGGCACGCTACATCAAGTTCACGTGCGCTGCGATTGCGGGCTGACCTGCCGGCGTACCGTGTGCCCGACCAGTCGATTTCACGGTGCGCCACATGCCGACCGCCGGCAGCACACCTTCAACGACTGCTCATGCGAGCAGGCAGATCGGAAACAGTCGAAGCGACTCGCTGACCAGTCTCTTGCTGTCATCCCACCTGTCGGCGTAGACGCAAGCAAAGCTCAGTGAGCCGGCGCTGTCCTTGGTCCGTTTGCCCGCAATACGGCTTCACCCCCGCGGCGCAAACGTGGTGCCCTCGAAGGCGCGGCGGCGTTCGCGTCGCCGCGTATGAACTTGTCGAGCATCGACGCATCGCTGGTGCGGAAGACCGTCGTCATGCCCGGTATGTCCAGGTCTGGAGCCGGCTCGTGCCTGAGCGCAATCTTGCGGTCGGCCCTGTCCACCTTGCATAGCCGCACGACGGGAAGCAAGTTCGCCAGCCCGCGCGCCAGCGCGACCTCACACCGGCATGTTCATGATGTCGTTGTAGGCCTGCACCATCCGGTTGCGCACCTGCAGCGTGGCCTGGAAGCCGATCTGCGCCTTCTGCATCGCCACCATCGTCTGCTCCAGGCTGACGGCGGGGTTGTCGAGTTGCAGTTCGCGCTGCAGGCCCTGCGCTTCCAGCTGCGCACCGCTGACTGATTTCAAGGCCTGCGCCATCGCCGTCTGGAAGCTGCCGCCCGCGGCACCTTGCGCGCCGGCCGGGCCCTTGCCCAGCGGCACGCCGTCGGGCCGCAGGCCGGCACGGGCCACCGCCTGCGAAAAGTCGAAGGGCTTGAGCTTCAGGTCCATTCAGCTTCGCATAGACAGGGTCGGCGTGCAGCGGGGTGCATGGCGCGAACTGTAGGGGGGCGGCCGAAGCGCGGTGGTGCGAACTGGCGCCGCTTTGCTCGGCTTCTTACATCATGGTTTTTGCGCTCGCTGCCGAACAATCGTCTGCAACGCTCGGCCCCACTCCACCTGCGACCAGCAGGCTTGCTCCCCCTCCTCCCGCTGCATGGACCACGCTGTCGCCCCGCTGCCCCCCCAGACCCTGGTGCCGTTGAACAGCGGTTTCGGTGCGCGCCTGGCCCACCTGCCCGCCCGCTCGCTGCTGGCGCTGGCCACCGGCATCGCCGCACTCGTCGCGGTCGCGGCGGCGCTGCTGATGATGAACAACCAGGGCGACTACCGCGTGCTGTTCGCCGGCCTGTCCGACAAGGACGGCGGCGCGGTGCTGGCGCAGCTGTCGCAGATGAACGTGCCGTACCGCCACGGCGACGGCGGCAACGCGATCCTGGTGCCGGCCGCGCAGGTGCACGACGTGCGCCTGAAGCTGGCCTCGGCCGGCCTGCCCAAGGGCACCGGCGGCGGCTTCGAGCTGATGGACAACGCGCGCTTCGGGCAGACGCAGTTCCAGGAGCGCATGACCTTCCAGCGCGCGCTGGAAGGCGAGCTGGTGCGCTCGATCACCTCGCTGGCGGCGGTGCAGGCGGCGCGTGTGCACCTGGCGCTGCCGAACCAGAACGGCTTCTTTCGCGAGCAGCAGAAACCCAGCGCCTCGGTGCTGCTGACCCTGTACCCGGGGCGCACGCTGGAGCGCGCGCAGATCGCCGGCATCGTGCACCTGGTGTCGTCGAGCGTGCCCGAGCTGCAGCCCAGGTCGGTCAGCGTGCTCGACGGCGGCGGCGCGCTGCTGTCGGGCGCCGACGATGCCGGCAGCAAGGGGCTGGACGCGCAGCAGCTGCAGTACGTGCAGCAGGTCGAGGCGCAATACGTGCGCCGCATCATCGAGATCCTCGAGCCGGTGCTGGGCCGCGACAACCTGCGCGCCAACGTCACCGCCGACATCGACTTCACGCAGACCGAATCCACCTCCGAAGAATTCAAGCCCAACCAGGGTGATGCCCCCGCCGCGGTCAAGCTGCGCCAGACCAACGAATCGAACCAGGCCGGCGCGGCGGTGGCCAGCGGCGTGCCCGGCGCCACCAGCAACCAGCCGCCGGTGCCGCCGACCGCGCCGCTGACCGGCGGCACGCAGCCGCTGCAGGCGGCCCAGGGCGGCACGCCCGGCAACGGCAACGCGCGGCGCGACGCGGTCACGCAGTACGAGGTCGACAAGACGGTGCGCGTGACGCGCAACGCCACCGGCATGCTGAAGCGGCTGAACGCGGCCGTGGTGCTGAACCACCGCGTCGCCACCGATGCCAAGGGCAAGAGCAGCAGCACGCCGCTGTCCAGCGACGAGATCGAGAAGATGACCGCGCTGGTGCAGCAAAGCCTGGGCTTCAACGCCGAGCGCGGCGATTCGCTGCGTGTCATCAACGCGCCGTTCCGCGTCGAAGCGCCGGTGAAGATCGAAGAGCCGCCGCTGCACCGGCAGCCGTGGGTGCAGGACATGGTGCGCGGCTCGGCCACGCCGCTGGCGCTGGCGCTGGTGGCGATGCTGGCGGTGTTCGTGCTGATCCGCCCGACCTTGAAGGCCGTGCTGGCGCCCGCGGTGCAGCCGCCGGGCGGGCAGCTCGACGTGGTCGCCGACGAGACCCGGCGCGCTGCCCAGCCCCGGCACGCCGGCGGCGCTGGCCGCGCCGCGCACCGACGAGCGGCTCGACCACGCACGCAGCTTCGCCAAGCAGAACCCGCAGGCGGTGGCCAGCATCGTCAAGAGCTGGGTCGGCGGCGAGCCGGCCTGAAGCAGCATGGCGATGGACGACCAGGGCATCGAAGACGCCGCCATCCTGCTGATGTCGCTGGGCGAGGAACACGCCGGCGAGATCTTCAAGCACCTGGCGCCGAAGGAAGTGCAGCGCATGGGCGAGACGATCGCGAAGATGACGCACCGTCACGCGCGAACGGCTCGACGGCGTGCTCAACAAGTTCAACGCGCTGGCCGGCGAACAAAGCGTGCTCGTCGCCGACAACGACGGCTACCTGCGCTCGGTGCTGAAGCGTGCGCTCGGCGAGGACAAGGCCGCGCTGCTGCTCGATCGCATCCTGCAGGGCGACGATGTCAGCGGCATCGAAAGCCTGAAGTGGATGGACGCGCAGGCGGTGGCCGAGCTGATGCGCCACGAGCACCCGCAGATCGTCGCGGCGATCCTGGTGCACCTCGAATTCGAGCAGGCCGCCGACGTGCTGAAGCACTTCGGCGAACGCCAGCGCAACGAGGTGATGGTGCGCGTGGCCACGCTCGACGGCATCCAGCCTTCGGCGATGCGCGACCTGAACGAGGTGCTGGGCAAGGTGCTGGCCGGCAGCGCCGACCGCGTGAAGAAGACGCACCTGGGCGGTGTGCAGCCGGCGGCCGAGATCATCAACATGCTCGGCGGCACGCTCGAGACCTCGGTCATCGACTACATCCGCAGCGCCGACAACGACCTGGCGCAGCGCATCCTGGACAACATGTTCACCTTCGACGACCTGATGCGCCTGGACGACAAGGGCATCCAGTCGCTGATGAAGGAAATCCAGACCGAATCGCTGGTCATCGCGCTGAAGGGCGCGACGCCGGAGCTGCGCGACAAGATCTTCCGCAACATGTCGACGCGCGCCGCCGAGACGCTGCGCGAGGACCTGGAATCGCGCGGGCCGGTGCGGGTGTCCGAAGTCGAGGCCGAGCAGAAGGAACTGCTGAAGGTGGTGCGCCGGCTGTCCGACGAAGGCGTGATCGTGATCGGCGGGGGCGGTGATGACAGCTTCGTCTAAGCCGCCGCCGGGCAAGCCGGCCGGCACCTACTCGCGCTTCATCCCGCGCGAGGAACTGGGCAGCTTCGCGGCCTGGGATCCGGGCACCTTCAACGCCGAGCTGCGACGGCAGCGCAGGCGAGTCGCCCGCCGCGCCGACCGAATCGCCCGGCGCCCAGGCACTCGCCGCCGCCGCGCGGCAGGCGGGCTACCAGGACGGCTATCGCGACGGCCTGGCCGCGCTCGACAGCTTCAAACAATCGTTCGCCCAGCAGATGGCGGCGCAGGTCGGCGCTGCTGGTGGGCAACTTCGACGACCAGCTCGGCGCGCTCGAGGCGCAGATGGCGCAGGCGCTGGCGAACGCCGCCGTGATGCTGGCGCGCGGGTGGTGCGCAGCGAGCTGCTGGCCCATCCGCAGCAGGTGGCGCAGGTGGCGCAGCAGGCGGTCGACGCGGTGCTGCTCAGCGCCGGGCACATCAAGGTCACCGTCAACCCGGCCGACCTGCCCTGGGTCGCCGAGGGCGCGGCCGAGGCGCTGCAGGCGCGCGGCGCCCGGCTGCTCGGCGATGCGGCCGATCGAACGCGGCGGCGTGCTGCGTCGAATCCGACCTCGGCCACATCGATGCGCGCATCGAGACGCGCTGGCAGCAGGCCGCCGCGGTGCTGGGCAGCGAGTTGCCGTGGGCCGACGACGACGCCGCAGGACTGCACATGATCGGCGCCCGCAGCGAAGCCGACCCGTCCACCCGCGCCGAGCGCTGGGCCAGCTTCCTCGTCGATCTGCAGACCTACGCCGCACTGCCGCAGCCGCTGGAAAGCGTCGGCACGCTGGTGCGCGTGACCGGCCTGGTGCTCGAAGCGGCCGGCGTGCGCGTGCCGGTGGGCTCGGTGTGCGAACTGCGCGGCGGCAACGGCCAGCCGCCGGTGCTGGCCGAGGTGGTCGGCTTCAACGGCGACCGCGCCTTCCTGATGCCCAACGGCGAGCTGCACGGCCTGACCAGCGGCGCGCTGGTGGTGCCCCGCCCGGTGCCGCACGTGGCGCCGCGCTTCGGCATCGAGAACCACCCGTGGCGGCGCAGCGAGGACCGCGGCCTGCACCTGCCGATGGGCGACGGCCTGCTCGGCCGCGTCGTCGATGCGCACGGCATGCCGCTCGACCGTCTCGGCCCGCTGCAGCAGGTGCGCACCGAGCCGATGGCGCGGCGCGCCATCAACGCGATGGACCGCGACCCGGTGCGCGAGCCGCTCGACACCGGCGTGCGCGCGATCAACGCGCTGCTCACCGTCGGCCGCGGCCAGCGCCTCGGCCTGTTCGCCGGCACCGGCGTCGGCAAGTCGGTGCTGCTGGGCATGATGGCGCGCTACACGGCGGCCGATGTCATCGTCGTCGGCCTGATCGGCGAGCGCGGCCGCGAGGTCAAGGAATTCATCGAGGACATCCTCGAGGAAGAGGGCCGCGCACGCAGCGTGGTGGTGGCCGCGCCGGCCGATTCGGCGCCGCTGGTGCGCATGCAGGGCGCGCGCTACGCCACCGCGATCGCCGAACACTTCCGCGACCAGGGCCGCCACGTGCTGCTGCTGATGGACAGCCTGACGCGCTACGCGATGGCGCAGCGCGAGATCGCACTGGCCATCGGCGAGCCGCCGGCCACCAAGCGGCTACCCGCCGAGCTGCTTTGCCAAGCTGCCGCAGCTGGTCGAACGCAGCGGCAACGGCCTCAACGGCGTCGGCTCGATCACCGCGTTCTACACCGTGCTCAGCGAAGGCGACGACCCGCAGGACCCGATCGCCGACGCGGCGCGCGGCATCCTCGACGGCCACATCGTGCTGTCGCGCGAACTGGCCGAGGCCGGGCACTTCCCGGCCATCGACGTCGAACGATCGATCTCGCGCGTGATGACCAGCGTGGCCAGCCGCGAGCAGGTGGCCGCGGCACGGCGGGCGCGCCAGCTGCTGGCCAAGCACAACAAGGCGCGCGACCTGATCCAGCTCGGCGCCTACGTCGCCGGCCACGACGCCGAGCTCGACACCGCGGTGGCGCTGCAGCCGGGCCTGAGCCGCTTCCTGCAGCAGGACATGCACGAGCCGGCGGCGCTGGGCGACAGCTTCATGCAGCTCGCTGCGCTGGCTGGCGCCGTGAACGGCCCGATGCAGTCGCTGGACACGCTGCTGCAGCGCGACACGCTGCAGCGCGACCAGGCGCAGGCGCTGCTGCGCCAGGCCGAGGACGAGGCGCAGCGCGCCGAGCGGCAGGCGCGCGATCTGCACGACTACCGCAGCCAGTACCAGGCGCGCTGGGCCGGCGAATTCGGCCGCGGCAGCACGATGCAGACCCTGCTGTGCTACCGCAGCTTCATGCAGCGGCTCGACCAGGCGCTGCAGCAGCAGTCGCAGCACAGCCACCAGGTGCAGCAGAAGGTGCAGCGCATGCGCGATCTGTTGCTGCAGCGCGAGCGGCAGCTGGCCTCGGTGCTGAAGATGATCGAGCGGCAGTGCGCCGAACTGCAGCGCGCCGGGCGACGCCACGAGCAAAAGCAGATCGACGAACTGGCGCAGCGCATGCACCAGCGCCGCAGCAGCGAGGGCAATGCGTTGCCCTGGCCCTGACACACCGCCGACGCCGGGGCCGCCCGGTTGATCTTCCCCTTCCGTTCCACCGCGACGACGACCATGATCAATGCCTTGCTTGCCGCGAACGCACCGCTGACCGCGCCGATGAGCGCGCCGACGCCGCAGCCCGCTGTCGGCGCGCAGCCCGACGCACAACCGTCGGGCGTCGACACGTTCTCGCGCGCGTTGGCCAACGCCAGGCAGGATCGGGCGCAGGCGAACCGCGCCCACGCCGAGCGGGATGCCGCGCGCAAGGCGGCGTCGCGCAACGACGACGCGGGCCGCAGCGCCGAAACGCCTGCACCGGGCTCGCGCAGCGAGCACAAGCCGCGTCAGGGTGAACGCGCGCCGGGTGGGCAGCCGGTGCGCCAGCCGCCCGCCGTCGCCGGCAAGGCGGCGGCGGCGCCGGATGCGGCGCGACGGTGACGCGGCACGGGACGTGCGGCGCGCAGGACGACACGGCGGTCGACGCCGGCACGCAGGAACTGCTCGACATGACGGCGCTGCTGGCCGCTGCCACCCCCGCTGCTGCGCGCAGCGCGCCGGCGCCGCGTGCCGACGAGGATGAACGCACGCCCGCCGCTGCAGACAGCGCCATCGACACCGCCGATCTGCAGTTGGCCGGCGATGTCGGCAGCGCGCAGGCGGAAGCGCTGCGCCGCGCGACGTCGGCGACGGCAGCCAGCGACAGGCAGCCGTCGGCGCAGGCCGACAAACGGTGGGCGGCCGCCGAAGACATCGAGCGCGCGGCGACGCTTGCCGAAGCGGCGCAGGCGTTGTCGCCGCGCGCGGCGTCTGGCGCGCCGCTGCAGGCTGCAACGGCGGCAGCCGAGGGCGGCCCGTTGCTGGCCGGTGCCCAGGCGGTGTCCGCTGCGCCCTGGCACGAGGCAGTGGCGGCGCACGGCGCGGCCCCGTTCGAGGCCGAACTGGCCGCAGCCGTCGGCGGCGAGGAATTTGCACCCGCGCTCGGTGCCCAGCTCAACACGCTGATCCGCGACGGCGTGTCGCACGCGCGGCTCAACCTGCACCCGGCCGATCTGGGCCCGGTGGCGGTGCACATCCGCCTCGACGGTGACTTGGCGCAGGTGGACTTCAGCGCCGCGCACGCGCTCACGCGCCAGGCCCTCGAAGGCGCGGTGCCGGCACTGGCCAGCGCGCTGCGCGACAGCGGGCTGACACTCAGCGGCGGCGGCGTCTTCGAGCAGGCACCCGATCGGCGCGATGCGCGCGACGGCGCAGGCGACGACGCGGCTGCCCGCGGCAACCAGCGCGACCACGCCTCGGCAGGCGATGGCATGGCGCTGGCCGCGGCCGCACCGGGACACCCGCGCTCGCGCAGCCGCGGCGTCGTCGACCTCTACGCCTGACGGGGGCCCGCCCCGGCTCCACCGCCTGGCCCACGGCTGCGTGCGGGCCGGCCGCGGCGTCCACATTCGCGCACCGGGCCGGCGGCTGCAGGCCGCGTCGAGACAGCCGCCTTTGTGCCCCTTTTCGCCGGTTTTGCGCCGGACACCCGCTTTTGATAATGCAGTGAACCCCGCGGCACGGCGCGCCGGGCGTGGCAGCGATGCCGCACCGCCGACGAGCACTGCCGGATCGTGCACTTCAGGAGAAAGCCATGTCCACCGCCGCGGCCGTCGAGCCCGCCGTGCCCGTCAAATCGGGCAAGAAGAAGCTCATGCTGATCATCGTGCTGGCGCTGGTGGCGGTGCTGGCCGTCTCCGGCGGTGCCGCGGTGTGGTTGCTGAAGAAGCAGGCCCACGCCGAGGAGGAAGCCGAAGCCGACACCGACGAGGGCGCCGGCAACAAGGCCCAGCAGGCGGCCAAGCGCGACCCGAACAGCGTGCCGGTGTTCGTCGCGCTCGAGAACTTCACCGTCAACCTCGCCGACCGCGACGCCGACCGCTACGCGCAGATCGGCATCTCGCTGGAACTGGAGGACGCGAAGGCCGGCGACCGCATCAAGGTGTTCATGCCGGCGATCCGCAACAACATCCTGATGGTGCTGTCGCACAAGCGCTCGTCCGACCTGCTCGAACGCACCGGCAAGGAACAACTGGCCAGCGAGGTGCTGCGCGAGACCGAACGCGCGATGGGCACCGAACCGAACGCGCCCGCCGCCAAGGGCGGGCACGAAGACGTGCGCGTGGTGCGTGCGGTGCACTTCTCGAACTTCATCATCCAGTGAACGAACCCGCACCCCACGGCCTCGGGCCGCTTCCCCGTGTACCCGTCGACGCGCGTCTGCAGGTTGAGTGGCGCTGGCTCGGGCGCGGCGACGGCTGGGCGCTGCTCGCCGCGCCGCGGCCGGCACGGCCTGCCGCTTCGGCCGCGCGGCCTGTGCCGCGCCGCGCGCCCAGCGCGGCGCCGGTTCGTGCGCTGCGTCTTGTGCACGTGCGCGGCATGCAGCCATGAACCAGCAGATCCTGTCGCAGAACGAAGTCGATGCGCTGCTGCAGGGCATCACCGGTGAAAGCCAGGCCCTCGAGGACGAGCAGAGCAGCGACGGCAGCGGCGCCGGCGGCGCCGGCGTGCGCGACTACGACCTGGCCAGCCAGGAACGCATCGTGCGCGGGCGCATGCCGACGATGGAGGTCATCAACGAGCGCTTCGCGCGCAACGTGCGCGTGGGCATCTTCAACCTCATCCGCAAGAGCCCGGAAGTCTCGATCGGGCCGATCAAGGTGCAGAAGTACAGCGCCTTCCTGCGCGAGATCGTGGTGCCGACCAACTTCAACATCGTCTCGGTCAAGCCGCTGCGCGGCGCGGCGCTGATCGTGTGCGATCCGAACCTGGTGTTCGCGGTCATCGATGCGCTGTTCGGCGGTGCCGGCAAGTTCCACACGCGCATCGAAGGGCGCGACTTCTCGCCCACCGAACAGCGCGTGATCCTGCGCCTGGTGCAGGCCATCACCAGCGAGTACCGCAAGGCCTGGCAGGGCATCTACCCGCTGGAGCTGGAATACCAGCGCTCGGAGATGCAGCCGCAGTTCGCCAACATCGCCTCGCCCAGCGAGATGGTGGTGACCACCACCTTCACGCTCGAGATCGGCGACAGCACCGGCACCGTGAACCTGTGCTTTCCGTACTCGACGCTTGGAGCCGATCCGCGACGTGCTGTATTCGACGATGCAGGGCGATGCCGGCGAGCCCGACCGGCGCTGGGTCAACGTGCTGAAAAGCGAGATCCAGTCGGCGCAGGTCGAGCTGGTGGCCGACGCTGGCCACCGCACCGGCGACGGTGGAACAGCTGCTGTCGTTCAAGCCCGGCGACTTCGTCGAGCTCGACCTGTCGCCGACGATCCAGGCCAAGGTCGACGGCGTGCCGGTGTTCGACTGCCACTACGGCACCTCGAACAAACACTACTCGATCAAGATCGATCAACTGCTGACCGGCTCGCGCCTGGGTTGGCTCGGGGAGCAAGACCATGGCCGCTGACAACACCGTGCCCTCCGACGAGGAGCGCCAGGCCGCCGAATGGGCCGCGGCGCTGGACACCGACGCTGCCGCCGCGCCGGGCGCGGCCAACGAAGTGGCCAGCGAAGTGGCGCAGCGCGCCGACAGCGTGGCGCCGGCGACCTTCGCCAACTTCACGCCGACCGCCGCAGCGGGCGCCGGCAACGACATCAACATGATCCTCGACATCCCGGTGCAGCTGACCGTGGAGCTGGGGCGCACGCGCATCGCGATCAAGAACATCCTGCAGCTGGCGCAGGGCTCGGTGGTCGAACTCGATGCGCTGGCCGGCGAGCCGATGGACGTGCTCGTCAACGGCTACCTGATCGCGCAGGGCGAGGTGGTGGTGGTGAACGACAAGTTCGGCATCCGCCTGACCGACATCGTCACGCCCAGCGAACGGCTGCGCCGGCTGAGCCGGACATGAACCCGGGTCTGTCCGGGCTGCTGTGGTTCGGCCTCGTCATCGCGTTGATTCCGCTGGCGCTGTGGCTGCTGAAGCGCACGCCGCTCGGCGGCGGCGCGGCGCGCGGCGCGATGCGCAGCGTGGCGGTGCTGCCGCTGTCGTCGTCGCAGCGCATCGTCACCATCGAAGTCGGCAGCGGCGCCACGCGGCGCTGGCTGGTGCTGGGCGTGAGCCCGCAGAACATCACCACCTTGCACAGCATGGAAGCGCAACCCGAGAGTGCGCCGGCCACCGCGGCGGTCGAATCCAGCCTGCCGTTCGCGCAGTTGCTGAGCCGCATGCGGGGCGGCACATGAGCAGCGCCATGCGCCAACCGAAGGTGCTTCGATGAGCCGCCGGCGCCTCGCACCGTGGCTGCTGGTGCTGGCCGCGCTGGCCAGCCCGGCGCTGGCCCAGCAACCCACCGCCAGCGGCCTGCCGCTGCTGATCGGCCAGGGGGCCGGTGGCACCAGCTACTCGGTGCCGATCCAGACGCTGCTGTTCTTCAGCGCGCTGAGCTTCCTGCCGGCGGTGCTGCTGCTGATGACCGGCTTCACGCGCATCGTCATCGTGCTGTCGCTGCTGCGCCAGGCGCTGGGCACGCAGGCCACGCCGCCGAACCAGGTCATCGTCGGCCTGAGCCTGTTCCTGACCTTCTTCGTGATGAGCCCGACGCTCGATCAGGTGTACGAGAAGGCCTACCAGCCCTTCGCCGAGAACCGCATCGCCTT
This sequence comes from uncultured beta proteobacterium, assembly GCA_963756415.1. Taxonomy (GTDB): domain Bacteria; phylum Pseudomonadota; class Gammaproteobacteria; order Burkholderiales; family Burkholderiaceae_C; genus Rubrivivax. The sequence continues at coordinate 428,600 of CAVWNT010000009.1, read as the reverse complement.
CGACGAGGCGCTGAAGCAGGGCGAAGGGCCGATGCGCGAATTCATGCTGCGCCAGACGCGGCACAGCGATGTGCAGCTGTTCGCCAGGCTGGCCAAGCTGCCGGCGGACGTGAAGGGCGAGGACGTGCCGCTGAAGGTGCTGCTGCCGGCCTTCGTGACCAGCGAGCTGAAGAGCGCCTTCCAGATCGGCTTCCTGATCTTCATCCCGTTCCTGGTCATCGACATGATCGTCGCCAGCGTGCTGATGAGCCTGGGCATGATGATGCTGTCGCCGGTGCTCGTCGCCCTGCCCTTCAAGCTGATGCTGTTCGTGCTCGCCGACGGCTGGAACCTGCTGCTGGGTTCGCTGGCGGCGTCGTTCTCGACATGAGGCGGCGGAGGTCATCGTCGCCTCGGGCCGGGCGCGCGGCCCGTCACCAGAAATTTTCATGAGTCCTCAACAAGTCTTCACCCTCGGCCAGGAAGGCCTGATGCAACTGCTGCTGGTGTCGGCGCCGGTGCTGCTGACCGTGCTGGTCGTCGGCCTGGTCGATCAGCGTGTTCCAGGCGGCCACGCAGATCAGCGAGGCGACGCTGAGCTTCGTGCCGAAGGTCGTCGCCGCGGTCGCGGTGCTGGCCTTCGCCGGCCCGTGGATGATGAGCACGCTGGTCGAATACCTGCAGCGCACCTTGCTGTCGATCCCGTCGGCGATGGGCTGAGCGCGGTGATGCGCGGGCGTCGGCGGCCAGGGTGATCAGCTTCAGCGAGGCCGATGTGATGGCCCTGATCACGCCGTTGCTGTGGCCGTTCATCCGCGCGCTGGCACTGTTCTCGTCGCTGCCGCTGCTGGGCACCCGCAGCGTGCCGGTGCGGGTGCGCGTCGCGCTGGCGGCCCTGATCGCCATTGCCGCGCAGGCCTCGTTGCCGCCGATGCCGATGGTGCCGCTGGATTCGCCGGCTGCCGCGATGCTGGTCGTGCAGCAACTGCTGATCGGCATCAGCATCGGCTTCGCGGTGCGTCTGGTGTTCGCCGCCGTCGAGCTCGCCGGCGAAGTCGTCGGCCTGCAGATGGGCATGAACTTCGCCGGCTTCTTCGACCCCGTCACCGCCAGCCAGACCACCGCCAGCAGCCGCTTCTTCGGTGCGATGGTGGGCCTGCTGTTCATCGTCATCAACGGCCACCTGCTGGTCATCGCTGCGCTGGTGTCGAGCTTCGAGGCCTTCCCGGTCGGCGAGCAGCCGTTTGTCTTCCTGATGCAGCTGCGGCCCTGGCAATGGGGCGCCGAGATCTTCCGCACCGCGCTGTGGATCTCGCTGCCGATGGTGGCGATGCTGACCTTCGTCAACCTGGTGCTCGGCGTGGTCTCGCGCGTGGCGCCGCAGATCAACGTCTTCGCCATCGGCTTCCCGATCACGCTCGGCGTCGGCCTGATCGGCGTGCTGCTGACCTTGCCGATGCTGCAGCAGCCTTTCACGATGGCGCTGCAAGGCATGTTGGCCCTGTTCTGAAAGCCAGCGGCAAGACCGATGCACGCGGTGTAACGGGCCGAGCGTGGCAATCACCCCCCGAACCGATGCCGCCGCGGCGGCTGTTTCTCCCCGGGTCACGGGGGCTCGCGCCATCGACACGCAGCAGCGCCGTCGCTACCGTCACGGCATCGACTTTCAAGGCGCGCCTGGCGCGATCACAGATGACCCCGATCAGAACTCTCGCGCTGCTCGCACTGGCTGCCGGCGCGGTCGGCACGGCACAGGCCGATGTCGTGCTGCTCGACTCGAGCATGTACGGCGCCATCCAGGCGGCGGCAACAACGCCACCGTCGGCATGGTGAACTTCAGCAGCGCTGCCGGCAACTTCGTCGTCAAGACGGTCTACGGCGCGAGCGGCCTGGGCGTGACCGGCGGACGCACCGGCGACGAGATCGATGTCGGCGAGACGATCACGATGAGCTGGGCCAATGCGCTGACGATCAAGAACTTCACCGTCTCGGTGCTGTTCAACGGCCCCGAGTACGACGACTGGTCGGAAGTGGCGCAGGTCAGCGCCTACAACGGCGCCACGCTGCTGGGCGTGGGCCGGCTGCAGGTCGCGGCCAACCTCGACGACGCCGCCACCTTCACCGGCACCGGCTTCGGCAGCGTCAGCAACCTGTCGCTGGCCGATGACAGCCATGGCGGTGCGTGGTCGGTGAGCAACCCGTTCGGCAACGCCGCGGTCACCAGCCTGGTGTTCACCGCACTCGATTCGACCCTGTGCGGGCGCGACCGCTGCGGCAACCAGTCGGACTACACCTTGAGCAGCGTCACGGCCGTGCCCGAACCCGGCAGCCTGCCGCTGATGGTGCTCGCGCTGGGCCTGTGCGGCCTGGTCGTGCGCCGCGCGCGCCTGCCGCGCTGAAGCGCAGCCGCGGCGCTCAGTCGCCCACCAGCCCGTTGCGGATGGCGTAGACGGTGAGTTCGGAGTTGTTCGCCAGCTGCAGCTTCTCCAGCACCCGCGCGCGATAGACCGACACCGTCTTCGGCGACAGCACCAGGTCGGTGGCGATGTCCGACAGGCGCTTGCCCGAGGCGATCATCACCAGCGTCTGCAACTCGCGGTCGGAGAGCTTTTCGTGCGGGTGCTCGCTGACCGGCGCGCTGAGCGATTCGACCAGCATCTGCGCGATCTCGGGCGTCACGTACTTGCGCCCCTGCGCCACCGTGCGCACCGCCTGCACCAGCAGCTGCGGGTCGCCGCCCTTGTTGACATAGCCGTGCGCGCCGGCGCGCAGCGCGCGGATCGCGTACTGGTCCTCGGGGTACATGCTGACGATCAGCACCTTCACCGCGGCGCCCTCGTCCTTCAGCACATGCAAGGCATCGAGGCCGCTGCGCCCGGGCAGGTTGATGTCGAGCACCAGCACGTCGCACGAGGTGTTGCGCATCAGCGTGCGCAGCTCGCCGTAGTCGCCGGCTTCGCCGACCACCTCGATGTCGGCGGCATCGGACAGCGTGTCGCGGATGCCACGGCGGATCAGCGCGTGGTCGTCGCAGAGCATCACCTGGATCATCGTCAAAGGTCTCCCCAGGCCGAAGGGTCGTGCGACAGCGCCTCTTCGGGTGCCTCGTCGCCCGACGCGGCCGCTGCGTCGTCCATCGGTATCGACAGCATCAATGTGGTGCCGCGCGCCGTGCTCGACAGCTCGACCCAGCCCCCCACCGTCACCGCGCGTTCGTGCAGCCCGCGAATGCCGAAGCTGCGTGTCTTGACCAGATCGGCATCGCTGAGGCCGCGGCCGTTGTCGCTGATCTCCAGCGACAGCATGTCGGCCGCGCGCAGCAGATCGAGGCGCACGCGCGTGGCGTGGGCGTGTTTGCTGACGTTGGTCAGCGCCTCCTGCGCACAGCGGTAGGCCACCAGCGGCACGCCGCCGGGCAGCCGCGCGCCGTCGCCGCTGGTGTGCAGCACGCACTCGATGCCGGTGCGCTTCTCGAAGCGGCTGGCCATCCACTGCAGCGCCGCCACCAGCCCCTGCTCGAGGATCGCCGGGCGCAGGTTGTGCATGATGCGCTGGCTCGCCTCGATGGCATGCGTGACCGTCTCCAGCGCCGATTGCGCACGCTGGCGCAACGTGGTGTCGGTGGTGTGGCGGGCGATCCAGGCGAGGTCGAAATTCAGCGCCGTCAGCGAGCCGCCGACATCGTCGTGCAGCTCGCGCGCGATGGCGCTGCGTTCCTGTTCGACGCTGGTCTGCAGGTGCTGCGCCAGTTCCGCCAGGCGCTGGCGCGACAGGCGCAGCTGCTCCACCGCCACCTCGCGCGAGCGGCGCGCCTCGGCGGCCTCGATGGCGTTGCGCATCGCCGGCGCCAGCCGCGCCAGGTTGTTCTTCAGCAGGTAGTCGCTGGCGCCGTTGCGCATCGCCTCCACCGCCACGTCCTCGCCGATCTCGCCCGACACGAGGATGAACGGCCACAGCCGCCCGCTGCCGCGCAGCATGTCCAGCGCCTGCAGGCCGGAAAAACCGGGCAGGTTGAAATCCGACAGCACCACGTCCCAGGCGCCCTGCAGTTCAGCCTCGAACTCGGCGCGCGACTCGATGCGCTTGCACTGCACCGCCAGGTTGGCACGCTGCAGATGGGCCATCGCCAGCTGATGGTCGAGATCGCTGTCTTCGATGTGCAACACGCGCAAGCGGCGTGGCGGGGCCTCACGGGGCTCGGCATTCATGGCTTCGAGTATCGCCGAGCGTTCGTGACAGCCCGCCGCTGCGCGCTGGCGAATCAGTGCGATCCATCACCGCGCTTCGGGTTCAGGTCACGGCCGTGGCGGCCGAAAACCGAACCATGCGCGCCGCCGTGCGCCGGCCCGATCGAATCCTGCACCATGCCCGCCCACCTTCCGATGCCCCTGGCAGACCGGCCGCGATGAACGAGCGCGACCACGGCGAACACCACCAGGCCTTCTTCGACGAGGCCGACGACACGCTGCAGCGCATGGAAGCGCTGCTGTTCCGTGCCGACACCCGCGCTGGCGCGGCGCCTTGCCGCGACGACCTCGACGCGATCTTCCGCTGCGCCCATTCGATCAAGGGTGCGGCTGCCGCGTTGGGCTTCGACGACATCGCCGCGCTGACGCACCAGATGGAAACGCTGCTCGACGGCTGGCGGCGCGGCACCGCTGGCGCCCAGCGCCGACGGTGTCGATCTGCTGCTGCGCGGCGCCGACGCGGTGCGCGCGCACCTCGCCGCGCTGCGCAGCGCCACCCACCCCGCCGGCGACGGCGTCGAGGCGCTGATGCAGGCGCTGCAGCAGCACACGGCGGCGCCGCCCGCGACGTCGCCGGGCGAGCCGCTGCGCGAACTCGCGCTGCAGCTGGGCCCGCTCGCCGCGGCCGATGGCGCCGACGAGGTGCTGCAGATGTTCGTCGACATGCCCGAGCTGGGCCGGCTCGACGCGCTGCCGGCCCGCGGCAGCGACGAGCGCATCAGGCACTTCACGCTGCACACCGGCTGCGCCGACGACGAGTTGCTGGCGCTGATCGGCATGCACCTGCCGAAAGCACAGATCCGCCTAGGCGCCGAGCCGCCCGCGCCGATGCCCGCCGACACGCGGCCACCCCAGACAGCGCCGGCGTCGGCGGCCGAAGTCGCCAGCCTGCGCGTGCCGGCGCACAAGATCGATCGCCTCATCGACCTGGCAGGCCAGCTGCTGATCGCACACAGCGCCCTGGCGCAAGCCTGCGCCGGCCTCGATGCGGCGCGGCAGGCGCAGCTGGCCGACGCGCTGGCCACCCTCGAGCGGCCGACCTGCGAGCTGCAGCAGGCGGTGATGTCGATGCGCATGGTGCCGGTGTCGGTGGTGTTCGCCCGCTTCCCGCGGCTGTTGCGCGAACTGGGCGCACAGCTGGGCAAGCAGTTCACGCTGCACAGCGAAGGCGAGGCCACCGAGCTCGACAAGAGCATGGTCGAAGGCCTCGGCGACCCGCTGCTGCACCTGCTGCGCAACGCCTGCGACCACGGCATCGAGCCCGCGCACGAGCGGCTGGCGCAGGGCAAGCCGGCGGCCGGGCGCATCACGTTGCGCGCGGCGCACCAGGCCGACTGGATGCTGATCGAGGTCAGCGACGACGGCCGCGGGCTGTCGCGCCAGGCCCTGCTGGCACGGGCGCAGGCCCACGGCCTCGACATCGATCGAACGATCAGCGACGAGCAGGTCTGGGAGCTGGCCTTCCTGCCCGGCCTGTCGACGGCCCCGCAGCTCAGCGCCGTCTCCGGTCGCGGGGTCGGCATGGACGTGGTGCGCCGGAACATCGCCGCGCTCGGGGGCAGCGTGCAGCTGCGCTCGGACAGCGGCCACGGCACCACGGTGACCTTGCGCGTGCCGTTGACCTTGGCCGTCATCGATGCGGTCGGCGTGGCGCTGGGCGATCGCCACTGCGTGTTGCCGCTGGCATCGGTGGTCGAAGCGGTGCCGAGCCGTTCGGCGCAGCTGCGCACCGACGCCGACGGCCGCCCGCGGCTGCGCCTGCGCGAGCAGTCGCTGGCGATGATCGACACGCACAAGCTGTTCGGGCGCGCGCCGCCGGCGGCCGATGAACGCGGGCTGTACCTCGTCGTCGAGGCCCAGCACCAGCGCGCCGCGTTGCGTGTGGACCGTCTGCTCGGCCAGCACCCGGCGGTGGTCAAGCGGCTGAGCGGAGCGATGCGCCGATCGGGCCAGGCCAGCGGCGCGACCATCCTCGCCGATGGCCGCGTGGCACTGATCCTCGACACCGCCCGGTTGGTGCGCGACGCCTGTCGCGAGGCGGCCGCGGCATGAACACGCCACCCGCTTTTAAAGCGCGCGGTGTCGAGCAGCCGATGCGCCGTCGGGCACGCACCAGCCTGGCCGCGCTGGCCGCACTGCTGATCGGCATCGCGCTGCTGGCGCTGTGGCAAGCCGTCGGCGCGCCGGTGGGTGCGCGCTCGGCATCCTCAACAACGCTGCTGGGCGCTGCTGGCGGCGCTGGGCCTGGCGCCGCTGGCGGTATTGGCGCAGGCGCTGTTCGGCCGCGCTGCACGCACCGCCGTCGACCGGCACGCCGAGGCGCTGCAGCACGCGCTGCGCGCGCAGGCCGATCTGCAGGCCACGCTCGAGCAGCTGCGGCAGCAGGCCGCGCAGGCCGCGGCGCACGGCGGCGAGATCTGGCAACGGCTGCAGACACAGGCCGTTGGCAGCGGCGTGGCGATCGACGCCGTCGAGCAGGCCGGCCGCGCGCTGGCTGTGGCGGCACAGGCTGCCGATGCGATCGCGACGTCCACCTCGACACAGATCGGCACGGCGCTCGCCGCGGCCAGCGGGTGCCACGCCGAGCTGCTCGATCTGCACGGCCGGCTGCAACACGGGCAGGCCGCCGCGCAGCAGTCCGCACTGACCGCCGCCGCCGTCGACGACCTGGCCTTCGAAAGCCAGGTGCTGGCGTTGAACGCGGCGGTCGAAGCCGCGCGTGCCGGCGAACATGGCCGCGGCTTCGCGGCGGTGGCCGCGCAGGTTCGCGAGCTGGCCGAACGGGGTGTGCAAATCGCCGGGCAGATGCGGCGCGATGCCCACGACGGCATGCAGGCGGCACAGGCGGCGACGCATCTGGGCGAGCGCGCCAGCAGCGCTGCCGTCAATGTGATGGCGCTGCTGCAGCCGGCCGATCACGCAGGTGCGAGCAGCGAGATCGCCGACACGACGGCTGCCCTCACGGGCTCGGCACTGGTGGCGGCGACGGCCGCCCTGCGCCGCAGCCATGATGACCACGCCGAGCTGTTGCGTGCAGCGTCGGACATCGGTGTGCCCAGCGGCCCGCAAGCGGTGGATGAACCCGCCCCCGCCAACGCAGCGGCCGACGACGACACCGGCGCAGGCGCGGCGATCGAGATCGACGGCGCCGCACCGCCGATGCCGGCCCAGCAGCGTCTGGCCCGGCACGCCATCGTGCGCGCACGTTCGTCGTCGAGGCAGCCGCTACCCGCGCCCGCTGCATCGCCGTCGCCGACATCGTGACCCCCGAGACCCGCGACACCCCCGCACTACAGCCCGCTGCGGGCGGGCCTGCCGCCGGCCGCCAGGTGCTGAGCTTCAGGCTCGGCGCGCACGAGCACGGCATCGCCATCCCGCGCGTGCGCGAGATCCGCGCCTTCTCTGCGCCGACGCCGGTGGCAGGGCTGGCGCCGGCGGTGCTGGGCGTGCACAACCTGCGCGGGGTGATCGTGCCGATCGTCGATCTGCACCGTCTGCTGGACCCGCGGGCGCTGCAGCGCCGATGGCGCATCGCGCGCGACGATCATGCTCGAGCTGCCGGGCGGACACGCCGTCGGCGTGGTCGTCGATGCGGTGTGCGATGTGCTCGAAGTGCCGGACGGCGGCGCGGCGGGCAGCGGCGACCCGCTGCAGGTGCTGGACATCGAGCGGCTGCTCGATGGCCTCGACCTGTTCGACGACGACCCCGCTGCCGGCACCGAGCCGCCGCCCGCGGGCGGCTGAGGCCGGTCGGCCTTCGACGCGGCTACTCGGCGGCCGCGCGCAGGGTTTCCATCACCGGGCGCTGCAGCACCTCGCGCAGGCCCCACCAGCCCGCCGCCAGCGCCAGCACGGCGCCGGCCGCCGCGCCGGCCAGCGGCACCCACGGCGCCGCGTTCCAGCTGAACTCGAAGGCATAACGCGCCAGCGCCCAGCCCACCGCCATCGCGGCCACCGAGGCCAGCAGCCCGGCCAGCGCGCCGACGCCGAGCAGTTCGGTGCGCTGCACGCGCGCCGAGCAGCTTCGCGCTGGCACCCATCGCGCGCATCAGGCCGAACTCGCGCGCACGCGCCTCGCGGGTGGCGGTGATGGCGGCAAACAGCACCACCAGGCCGGCGGCGAGCGTGAACGCGAACAGGAACTCCACCGCACGCACCACCTGGTCGAGCACCCGCTGGATCTGCGCGATCGTGGCCGAGATGTCGACGTTGGTGATGTTCGGGAATTCGCGGCTGAGGCGGTTGTCGAAGCCGGGCTCGGCCGGCGCACGGAAGGCGCTGAGGTAGCTGACCGGCAGCTCGGGCATCGCGGCGAGCGGAAACATGACGATAGAAGTTGGCGTGCATCGAGCTCCAGTCGACCTTGCGCAGGCTGGTGATGCGGCCCTCGCGCAGCTGCCCGCCGATGTCGAAGCGCAGCCGGTCACCGAGCTTCAGCCCGAGCGTCTCGGCCAGCCCCTGCTCGACGCTGAGCGCATCGGCCTCGTCGGCGGTCCAGCGGCCGCCGGCGAGCAGGTTGTGCGCCGGCATCTGCGCGGCGTGGCTGAGGTTGAATTCGCGTTCGAGCAGCCGCTGCGCGCGCTCGTCGGTCATCGATTCGGGCGCCACCGCCTGGTCGTTGATGGCCACCAGGCGGCCGCGGATCATCGGGTACCAGTCGTAGCTTGCTGCACGCCGGCATCGGCCAGCGCCTGCTTGAACGGCGCTTCCTGGTCGGGCTGCAGGTTGATGACGAAGCGGTTCGGCGCATCGGGCGGCGTGGCCTGGCGCCAGCTGTCGATCAGGTCGGTGCGCAGCAGCACCAGCAGCACCAGCGCCAGCAGCCCCACCGCCAGCGCCGACACCTGCAGCACGGCGAAGGCCGGGCGCGCGGCGATCTGCCGGGTGGCCAGCAGCAGCCAGCGCGGCGCGCGCGCCTCGGGCACCGCGCGCTTGAGCAGCATCACGCACAGCCACGAGGTCAGCGCGAACAGCGCCGATCGCCGCGGCGAAGCCGCCGACCGCGATCAGGCCCAGCTTCAGGTCGGCCGACACCGCCAGCAGCAGGGCCACGAAGCCGGCGGTGCCGGCCAGCAGCACCAGCAGCGACGAGGCCTTCAGCGCGCCGACATCGCGGCGCATCACGCGCAGCGGCGGCACCCGCGCCAGCTGCAGCACCGGCGGCAGGCCGAAGCCGAGCAGCAGCGTCATGCCCACGCCGAGGCCGAACAGCGCCGGCCACACGCCGGGCCACGGCAGCGTCGGCACTGACCAGCCCGGCGAGCAGCCACACGAACACGTAGTGCACGACGAAGCCGAGCACCACGCCGCGCGACGCTGGCCAGCAGGCCGACGCCGGCGAACTCGAGCGTGTAGGCCCCGGCGATGCGCGCCTGCGACAGCCCCAGCACACGCAGCATCGCGCAGTCGTTCAGATGACGCTGCGCGAAGTCGCGCGAGGCGATGCCCACCGCCACCGCGGCCAGCAGCGCCGACAGCAGCGCCACCAGGTTGAGGAACTTGCCGGCGCGGTCGAGCGTCTGGCGCATCTCGGGGCGGCCGCTTTCCATCGATTCGACGCGCACGCCGCGCAGCGGCACGGCGGCGATGCGCTGATCGGTCCACTCGACGAAGTCGCGCAGCGCCGCCTCGCGCCCGCCGGGTGCCGCCAGCGCCAGCCGGTAGCGCACGCGGCTGGCCGGCTGGATCAGCGCGGTCGCGGCCAGATCGGCCTGGTTGAGCATCACGCGCGGCGAAAAGCTCATGAAGCCGGCGCCGCGGTCGGGTTCGATGACGATGATCTGCGCGATGCTGAAGCTGCGCATCGCCCAGCAGCAGCGCATCGCCGACGCTGCAGCTGCAGCGAATCGAGCAGCGAGGCATCGACCCACACCGTGCCGCGCTCGGGCGCGCCGCCGACACTGCGCTCGGGCGCATCGGCGCCGGCCTTCAGGCGCAGCTTGCCGCGCAGCGGGTAGGCCTCGCTGACCGCCTTCACCGACACCAGCTTCGAGCCGCCGCCGGCCTCGTCGGTGGCCCGCCCCATGCTGGGGAACGTGACGCTGGTGGCGGTCTGCAGGCCGAGCTCGGTGGCGCGCTCGGCCAGCTCCGGCGGGGTCGGCTTGTCGCTGCCGACGATGGCATCGCCGCCCATCAACTGGCTCGCATCGCGCTCGCAGCCCGCTGTTCAGCCGATCGGCGAAGAAGCCGACCGCCGTCAGCGCGGCCACCGCCAGCAACACCGCCAGCGCCAGCAGGCGCAGCTCGCCGGCACGGAAGTCGCGCAGCGTCTGCCGCCCCGCCAACGCGAACACCGAGGGCGGGCGCGGGAGCGGCGGGTGGCTGGCTTGATTCATCGGGCTGTCGATCCTCAAAACGATTCGGTGTGGCTGCGCAACTCGATCTCCCAGCTCCAGGCCCCCGGCGGCTGCGCCAGCGCGGCCATGTAGCTGTGCGCGATGGCCTGCGGCGTGAACACGCCGGGCTCGTCACTGGGCGGCTGCACGCCGCCGTCGATGACGAAGTGCACCACGTGGATGCCGGCCGGCGACAGCTCGCGGGCCAGGCTCTGCGCCAGCCCGCGCAGCGCGAACTTGCCCATCGCGAAGGCCGACGAGCGTGCGAAGCCCTTGACGCCGGCGGTGGCGCCGGTGAAGAAGATGGCGCCGCGCCGGTGCGGCAGCATGCGCCGCGCCGCCTCCTGCGCGACCACGAAGGCGCCGAGCGCGGTGGTCTGCAGCGCGGCGCGCCACCGCCTGCGCATCGACCGACAACAACTCGCCGCGCACGCGCGCGCTGGGGTTGTAGAGCACCACCTGCGGTTCGCCGAGTTGTGCATCGACCTGCACGAAGGCGTCGCGCAGGCTGTCGATCGACGAGGCATCGGCGACCACCGGCAGCGCGCCGATGTCGGCGGCCAGCGCTTGCAGCTTCGCCGCGTTGCGCGCCACCAGCGGCCACCCGATAGCCGTCGGCCTTCAGCGCCTGCGCGAAGGCGCCGCTGATGCCGGGCCCGGCCCCGACGATGAGGGCCACCTTGCTGCTCATTTGCACGACCTCCGTTTGCCGTCGTTCGCCGCAGCGCGACTCAGCGCGCAGGATCGACTTCGAAGCGCGACTCTAAGGGCCGCAGCCGTCGGCCGTCGCGTGAGCGGGCCGATGCCCCGACGCGGTCCTGCGGCATTCGCGGGTGCACCGGGCCGCGCCGCCTCTTTGCGCCGATGGCATTGCGCTGGCGCAGCTTCAGGTCGGGTCGCGATGGCCTGTGTTCGGATCAGCCGACACCACCGCCGCCGGCCTGCACGAAGGCCTCGTGCAACTGCCGCTGCCAGCGCCGCTTGAGCCCCTCGTCGGCAAAGGCGGCCTCGAAGCTGTTGGCCGCCAGCCGGTGCGCCTGCCGCGCGCCCAGCGCCGGCAGCGCAGCGAAGGTCTCCACGAAGTTCTGGTTCAGGTAGCCGCCGAAATACGCCGGGTCGTCGCTGTTGACCGTGACGCACAACCCGGCATCGAGCAAGGTGGCCAGGTTGTGTTCGGCCAGCGTCGTTGAACACACACAGCCTGACATTGGACAGCGGGCACACCGTCAGCGGCATGCGCGAGGCGGCCAGCCGCTGCACCAGCGCCGGGTCTTCGACACAGCGCACGCCGTGGTCGATGCGCTCGACCTCGAGCACGTCGAGCGCGGCTTCGATGTAGGCCGGCGGGCCTTCCTCGCCGGCATGCGCCACCCGGTGCAGGCCGAGTTCGCGGCAGCGCGCGAACACACGCGCGAACTTCTGCGGCGGATTGCCATGTTCGCCGCTGTCCAGCCCGACACCGATGAAGTGTTCGCGGTGCGGCAACGCCTGCTCGAGCGTGTCGAACGCCGCCTGCTCGCTGAGATGGCGCAGGAAGCACAGGATCAGCGCCGCGCTGATGTCCAGCTCGGCTGCGCGCGCGCTGGCAGGCCCGCGACAGGCCGGCGATGACGGTGCCGATGTCGACGCCGCGCTCGGTGTGCGTCTGCGGGTCGAAGAACAGTTCGGCATGCACCACGTTGTCGGCCGCGGCGCGCTGGAAGTAGGCCCACGCCATGTCGAAGAAGTCCTGCTCGTGCAGCAGCACCGCGGCACCGGCGTAGTAGATGTCGAGGAAGCTCTGCAGATCGGTGAAGGCGTAGGCCTCGCGCAGCGCCTCGACGCTCGCGTAGGGCAGGCTCAGGCCGTTGCGCTGCGCCAGCGCGAAGATCAGCTCGGGCTCGAGCGAACCTTCGATGTGGATGTGCAACTCGGCCTTGGGCATGCGGCGCAGCAGCGCAGGCAGGCCCGCCGCGTCGATGCGGTCGAAGTCGATGGCGAGGTCGTATCGGTGTCGGTGGTCGGTGTCGGTGGGCATGGTGGTGGCGATGGATGACGGCAGTGCGCAGCGTGCCACAGACGGCACGACGCCGCCGCGCAAAGTGCTTCGCGCGGCGGCGTCGTGTGGGGGCGCTGGGCTCGTGTCGAGCGTCAGCGCGCTGCGTCGATCACTTGCCGTTGGGGATCTTGCCGTCGACGCCCTTGACGTAGAAGTCGACCTTGTCCTTCCAGTCCTGCTCGGGCATCGCGCCGGCGGCCAGGCGCTCCTTGCCGGTGCTGTCGACGATCGGGCCCTTGAACGGGTCGAAGCTGCCGTCCTTGTAGCCGGCCTTGATCTCGTCGACCTTCTTCTTGATCTCCTCGGGCACCGCGTCGGCGATCTTGATCACGCCGTTGGCGTCTTCCTTGTAGCCCCACACGTCACGGCTGGATTTCCAGGTGCCGTCCATCACGTCCTTGATGGCCTTCTTGTAGTACGGGCCCCAGTACACCATGTTCGATGCCAGATGCGCCTTGGGCGCGATCGCGCTCATGTCCGAGTCCCAGCCGAAGGCGTACTTGCCGTTCTTCTCGGCCGTCTGCAGCACCGCCGACGAATCGGTGTTCTGCAGCAGCACGTCGGCGCCGGCGTTGATCAGGCTCTGCGCGGCTTCGGCTTCCTTCGGCGGGTCGAACCAGGTGCTGATCCACACCACCTTGGTGGTGACCTTCGGGTTCACGCTCTGCGCGCCGAGCGTGAAGGCGTTGATGTTGCGCAGCACCTCGGGGATCGGGAAGCTGGCGACGAAGCCGAGCACGTTGCTCTTGGTCATCGCGCCGGCGATCACGCCCGACACGTACGCGTCCTGGTAGAAGCGGGTGTCGTACACGCCCATGTTCGGCGCCAGCTTGTAGCCGGTGGCGTGTTCGAACTTGACGTCGGGAAATTCGGCCGCCACCTTCAGCGTCGGCTCCATGTAGCCGAAGCTGGTGGTGAAGATGATCTTGTTGCCCTGCGCCGCCAGGTCGCGGATGACACGTTCGGCGTCGGCGCTTTCGGGCACCTTCTCGACGATGGTGGTCTTCACCTTGTCGCCGAATTCGGCTTCGACCGCCTTGCGGCCCTGCTCGTGCGCGATAGGTCCAGCCGGCATCGCCGACCGGGCCGATGTAGACCCAGGCGGCCTTCAGCGGTTCGGCAGTGGGCGCGGCCGATGCGGCAGCGGGTGCGGCCGCCGGCGCGGCGGCCACCGGCGCCGGTTCTTCCTTCTTGCCACAACCGACCAGCGCCACCAGCGCGGCCGCGGCGGTCCAGCCGAGCAGGCTGCGTTTGGAATGGGTGCTCATGCGAGAAACTCCTCTTGGGTGTGAAAGGGGTGGGTGCAACGGCCAGGATCCGTTGCGCGCAAGGAACGTAGCCAAGGAATTATGAGCCCGGGTGAAACGGCTTCCCCAGCGAAGCCGGCATGTTGATGCGGATCCACGTCGGGTTGCGGCTGATCAGCGCCAGCACGACGATGGTCGCCACGTAGGGCAGCATCGCCAGCAGCTGGCTGGAGACATCGACGCCGGCGCCCTGCAGCGCGAACTGCGCCATCGTCACGCCGCCGAACAGGTACGCACCGAGCAGCACGCGCACCGGCCGCCAGGTGGCGAAGGTGGTCAGCGCCAGCGCGATCCAGCCGCGCCCGGCCACCAGGCCCTCGACCCACAGCGGCGCATAGACCACCGACAGGTAGGCGCCGGCGACGCCGCACAGCGCACCGCCGGCGACCACCGCCAGCAGCCGGATCCAGCGCACCTTGTAGCCCAGCGCATGCGCCGATTCGGGCGATTCGCCGACCGCGCGCAGCACCAGCCCGGCGCGGCTGCGGTACAGGAACCACACCGTCAGCGCGATCAGCGCAATGGTGAGGTAGACCATCGGATGCTGGCGGAACAGCGCCGGCCCGATGAACGGGATCTGGCGCCAGCACCGGCACCTCGAACGGCGAGCGCTCGGACAGCTTCTGGCCGACATAGCCGACGCCGACGAAGGCCGAGAAGCCGTAGCCGAACAGGCTCACCGCCAGCCCGGTGGCGTACTGGTTGGTGTTGAGCCAGATCACCAGCCCGCCGAAGCAGGCCGCCAGCAAGCCACCGGCGGCGGCGCCGGCGACGAAGGCCAGCGTGTCGCTGCCGGTGGTGAAGGCGGTGGCGAAACCGGCGATGGCGGCGACCAGCATCATGCCTTCGGCGCCCAGGTTCAGCACGCCGGCCTTCTCGTTGATCAGCAGGCCGAGCCCGGCGAGGGCCAGCGGCGTGCCGGAGGCCAGCGTGGCGGCGATGAGCAATGCGATTTCGTTCATGTGCGTGCCCGGCCTTCAGTGCGCGCCCGACGCTGCCGGCAGCGAAGCCGGACGCAGGCGGATGCGGTAGTGGATCAAGGTGTCGCAGGCCAGCAGCAGCACCAGCAGCAGGCCCTGGAACACGCCGGTCAGCGCGTTCGGCAGGCCCAGGCGGGACTGGCCGAGTTCGCCGCCGATGATCATCATCGACAGCAGCAGGCCGGCGAAGACGATGCCCACCGGGTGCAGCCGGCCGACGAAGCAGACGATGATGGCGGCGAAGCCGAGACCGGCCGAGACATGCGGCGTCACCTGCCCGAGCGGGCCGATGGCCTCCATGCGCGCCGGCCAGGCCGGCCAGGCCGCCGGAGATCATCAGCGCGGTCCACAGCGAGGTGCTGGCCGAAAAG
Organism: uncultured beta proteobacterium; assembly: GCA_963756415.1. Taxonomy (GTDB): domain Bacteria; phylum Pseudomonadota; class Gammaproteobacteria; order Burkholderiales; family Burkholderiaceae_C; genus Rubrivivax. The sequence goes on along the minus strand of CAVWNT010000009.1, from coordinate 413,343 downwards.
CCGGCGTAGCGCGCCGCCGCCGGCGCCAGCCCGCCGACCTGCATCTGGTAGCCGCGGTACAGCCGGAACATGAACACCCACATCAGCGCCACCAGCACCAGCGCGACGATGGCGCCGATGTGCAGCCGCGTGCCGCCGAGCAGGTTGGGCAGCATCATCGACGCGTGGAAGCTCTTGGTCTGCGGGAAGCCGAAACCGCCCGGGTCCTTCCACGGGCCGAAGACCATGTAGTTGACCAGCTGCTGCGCCACGTAGACCAGCATCAGGCTGACCAGGATCTCGCTGGCGTTGAAGCGATCGCGCAGCAGCGCCACGATCGCCGCCCAGGCCATGCCGCCGAGCACGCCGCCCAGCAGCACCAGCGGCACCGCCACCACCTTCGGCAGCACCACGCCGTGGGTGGTCAGCCACAGCGCCACGCCGCCGCCGCCGAGCACGCCCAGCAGGTACTGGCCCTCGGCACCGATGTTCCAGACGTTGGCGCGGTAGCACACCGCCAGGCCGAGCGCGATGATGATCAGCGGCGTCGCCTTCAGCAGCACCTCGCTGATCTGGCGCAGGTTGGCCAGCGGTTCGACGAAGAAGATGCCCAGGCCCTTGACCGGGTCCTTGCCGAGGGCGACGAACAGCAGCGCGGCCATGATCGCGGTCAGCACCAGCGCCAGCAGCGGCGACAGCAGCGACATCGTCTTCGAGGGCTGCGGACGGGCCTCAAGCTTGAGCATGGCGCACTCCGGTGGGCAGGGGGGTCGACAACGCCGGCGCGGCAGGCGCGCCGCCATCACCCGACTTGGGCCACAGGCCCGACATCCATTCGCCGATGCGTTCGATGCTGGCATCGGCGGTCTTGATCGACGGCGACATGCGCCCCTGCGCGATGACGATCAGCCGGTCGGCGATCTCGAACAGCTCGTCGAGTTCCTCGCTGACGATCAGCAGCGCGCAGCCGGCATCGCGCAGCTTCAGCAGTTCGCCGCGGATCAGTGCCGCCGCGCCGACATCGACGCCCCAGGTGGGCTGGCTGACGATCAGCAACTTCGGATCGGCATCGATCTCGCGGCCGACGATGAACTTCTGCAGATTGCCGCCCGACAGGCTCTTCGCCGCCGCGCCGGTGCCGCCGGCCTTGACGTTGAAGCGCTCGATCAGACTGCGCTGCCAGCTGATCGACCGCCGCGATGTGGATCCAGCCGGCGCGGCTGACCGCGCCGGTGCGCGTCAGCAGCGTGTTCTGCGCCAGCGACATCACCGGCACCGCACCGCGACCGAGCCGTTCCTCGGGCACGAAGTTCAGGCCCTCCTTGCGCCGCCGTCGCGGCGAATGGGCGCTGATGTCGCGGTCGAAGAGCTTGATCGACCCGGCCGCGCCGCGCGGGTCCTCGCCGGACAGCGCGGCCATCAACTCCTGCTGGCCGTTGCCCGACACGCCGGCGACACCGACGATCTCGCCGGCGCGCACATCGAACGAAATGTCGGACAGCGTGGTGCCGAACTGATCCAGCTTGGCCATCGACAGGCCCTTGACCGCCATCACCACCTTGCCCGCGTCGACCGCCTTGTGCTGCAGCTGCGGCGGCTCGGCGCCGATCATCAGGCGCGACAGCCCGGCGTTGTCGACGGTGCGCGGATCGACCATGCCGGTGACCTTGCCGCCACGCAGCACGGTGCAGTTGTGGCACAGCGCGCGGATCTCGTCGAGCTTGTGGCTGATGTACAGGATCGAGCAGCCGTCGGCGGCCAGCTGGCGCAGGGTGACGAAGAGCTTCTGCACCGCCTGCGGCGTCAGCACCGAGGTCGGCTCGTCGAGGATCAGCAGCTTCGGTGCGGTCAGCAGCGCGCGCACGATCTCGACGCGCTGGCGCTCACCCACCGACAGCGAATGCACCGGGCGCAGCGGCTCGACATCGAGGCCGTATTCCTTGCTGACCTGGCTGATGCGCTGCGTGATCTGCGGCAGCTTCTCGCTCTTGTCCAGGCCCAGCCAGACGTTCTCGGCGGCAGTCAGCGTGTCGAACAGGCTGAAGTGCTGGAACACCATGCTGATGCCGAGCGCACGCGCCTGCTGCGGGTTCCTGATCTCCACGCGTTCGCCGTTCCAGCGGATCTCGCCCTCGTCGGGCCGCACCGCGCCGTAGATCATCTTCACCATCGTGCTCTTGCCGGCCCCGTTCTCGCCGAGCACGGCATGGATCTCGCCGGGCAGCACCTGCAGGCTGACGTTGTCGTTGGCCTTCACAGCGGGGTATTGCTTGCTGATGCCGACCAGTTCGAGTCGAAGCATTGCGGTCTCCTGTGGAAGGTGGTCGGACAGGCCGATCTGGATCAGGCGTCGTGGCGGCGATGCCGGCACACGCCGGCCACCCAGCTCTCGACCAGTTCACGCTCGTCGCCGAGCATGATCCAGGCGAATGCCTTCTCATGCAAATCCCGCGCCAGGGCCTGGCGGTGCCGCCCCAGATCGCTGGCGGCCCAGTGCCACACACACACGTCGGCGCTGGCGCCGACGTCGAGCGTGCCGATCTCGTCGCCGAGGCCGAGCGCGTGCGCCGAACCGCGCGTCGCCGCGTGCAGCAGGTCCCACGCGCTGAGCTTGGTGCCGGCCAGCGCCTGCACCTTGTAGCCGTCGGCCATCGTGCGCTGCATCGACAGCGAGGTGCCGCCGCCGACATCGCTGGCCAGGCTGATGTTGACGCCGGCCTCTTCGGCCTGCGCCCAGCCGAACAGCCCGCTGCCGAGGAACAGGTTCGAGCTCGGGCAGAAGGCGATCTGCGCGCCGCTGTCGTGCAGCTGCGCCCGGTCGAGGTCATCGAGCCAGATGCCGTGCGCCAGGATCGAGCGTGCATCGAGCAGGCCGTGGCCCGCATAGACATCGAGGTAGCTGCGCGCGCGCGGGAACAGCTCGTGCACCCAGCGCACCTCGTCGCGGTTCTCGGCGACGTGGGTCTGCATGTACAGGCCCTCGTGGCGCGCCAGCACGCGCCCGGCCATCGCCAGTTGGGCCTCGCTGCTGGTCGGTGCGAAACGCGGCGTCAACGCATAGGCCAGCCGGCCGCGGCCGTGCCAGCGGGCGATCAGCGCCTCGCAGTCGGCTTCGGCGCCATCGACCGAGTCGCGCAGGTTGTCGGGCGCATTGCGGTCCATCAGCACCTTGCCGGTGATGAGCCGCATGCCACGCGCCTCGGCGGCCTCGAACAGCGCATCGACCGATGTCTTGTGCACCGTCGGATAGACCGCGGCGCTGGTGGTGCCGTGCGCCAGCAGCGTGTCGAGAAAATGCGCCGATGCCTGCGTCGCCTGCGCCGCATCGGCCAGCCGCGCCTCGGCCGGGAAGGTGTAGGTGTCGAGCCAGTCGAGCAGCTGCGCACCCCACGAGCCGATGACATCGAGCTGCGGGCTGTGCACGTGGCTGTCGATGAAGCCGGGCAGGATCAGCTTGCCGCGGTGGTCGAACTGCTGCCAGCCCGCACCCGGCGCATCGCGCTGCGCGCCGACGATGTGCCCGTCTTCGATCAGCAGCCAGTGGTCGGCGCGAAAGCGCACCGCGGCGCTGTCGCGCTCGGCGCGCTGCGGTGCGGCGACGAAGTCGAGCAGGTCGCCGCGCAGCGCGACCTGGTGTGAACCCGGCTGCGGCACTCATGCGCGTTTCTCCGGCGCCGGCGCCAGCTGCCGCGCGACATCGCGCACCCGCTCGCGCAGCCAGCGCAGCGGCGGCGCCGCATGGCTGCGTTCGTGCCACAGCTGGTAGTAGGTCAGCGCCGGGAACGGCACCGGGCAGCGCACGATGCGCAGGTTCAGCGCCTCGAGGTAGCGCGTGCAGAACAGCCGCCCGGTGGTCAGCACCAGCCAGCTGCGCGCGACCATCAGCGGGATCAGGCTGAAGTGCGCGCTGCGCACCACGATGTTGCGCTGCAGGCCCTGCGCGGCGAGGTGGTCGTCGATGACACCCGGCGCGCCGGCGAACAGCGCCACCGGCGCGACGTGTTCGCTTTGCAGATAGCGCTCGGCCGTCCAGCCGCGCGCACTGCGCGCCGCCGGATGATCGGCCGCGACCAGGCAGACGATCTCGTCGCTGAGCAGCCGGCCCAGGTGCAGTTCTTCGGGCGGCTGCAGCCAGTTGCCGATCACCAGATCGACCTCGCCGGCGGCGAGCTTGCGCCGGTAGTCGAACTCGGCCGACAGCGGGTGGATGTGCAGCTGCGTGCGCGGCGCCTCGTTCTTCAGCATCGCCACGATGCCGGGCAGGAACATCGGGTCGAGGTAGTCGCTGGCCGCGATGCGGAAGGTGACCTCGCTGTGCGCCGCATCGAACGGGCCGCGGCGTTGCTGCGGCGCGAACAGCGCCTCGGCATCGTGCAGCAGGCGCGCCGCCGGCTCCAGCATCGCCAGCGCCGCGTCGGTGGGCGCCAGCCCCTGTCCCGAGCGCACCAGCAGCGCATCGCCGGTCAGCGCGCGCAGCCGCTTCAGCTGGGCGCTGACCATCGGCTGGCTGCTTTGCAGCCGCATGGCGGCGCGCGAGACACTGCGTTCACTGATCACGGTGTGCAGGACCTTGACAAGATGAAGGTCGATGTTGGCGAGTCCGTGACGTTGTGCCATACGCTTGATCTTATTCTTGGTAGTTCGAACTGCATATACCGCTAATCCCTCGACGCGCTACTGTTGCGCCAAGACCGTTGTCCGGGGAAACCATGCCAGCCGCCGTGCCTTCCGCCCTGCCTTCATCTTCCGGCGCGAGCCGTCCGATCCGCTTCGTGCAGGGTGGGCGCGTGGTCGAAATCGAGGGCAGCGCACCGACCCGCAGCGTGCTCGAATGGCTGCGCGAGGATGCCGCCTGCACCGGCACCAAGGAAGGCTGCGCCGAAGGCGATTGCGGCGCCTGCACGGTGATCGTCGCGGAGCTGGCCGAACACGGCGCGGCATCGGGCAGTGCGGCAGCCCAGGCCACGGTGGTCGGCGGGCTGTCGCTGCGGCCGATCAATGCCTGCATCCGCTTCCTGCCCACGCTGGACGGCAAGGCGCTGTTCAGCGTCGAAGATCTGGCCGCGATCGCAGCGGCCCGTGACAACCCGCCGCGGCCCGAGCCGACCTGCGCCGCACCGGTGACGATCGCCAACGGCCTGGTGCCGGTCAGCGCACCGGCGCCGCGCGCGGGCCCGGCGCTGCACCCGGTGCAGCAGGCGCTGGTCGATTGCCACGGCTCGCAATGCGGCTTCTGCACGCCCGGCTTCGTGATGACGCTGGCCGCGACCTACGAACGCCACCAGCGAAGCCGGCACCGTGGCCACGCGCCAGCAGCTGGCCGACGAGCTGTCGGGCAACCTGTGCCGCTGCACCGGCTACCGGCCGATCCTGGATGCCGGGCAGCGCATGTTCGAGTTGCCCGTCAAGCGCCTCGATACGGCGCCGATCGTTGCGTTGCTGAAGTCGCTGCGCGACGATGCGCCGCTGCACTACGCCGCTGTCAACCCGGCGCTGCCGGATGCAGGCAGCGGCGCGCCGCGCACCGACCACTTCCACGCGCCGCGCACGCTCGATGCGCTGGCAACCGCCCTGGCCGACCGTCCGCAGGCGCGGCTGCTGGCCGGCTGCACCGACATCGGGCTGTGGGTCAACAAGCAGTTCCGCGACCTGGGCGACATCGTCTATCTCGGCGAGGTGGATGAACTGAAGCGCATCCACGTCGCCGACGGCCTGCTGCACATCGGCGCCGGCGCCACGCTCGAAGATGCCTTGTCGGTGCTGGCCGAACACTGGCCGCATGCCCGCGAAGCCTGGCTGCGCTTTGCCGGCCCGCCGGTGCGCCACGCCGGCACGATCGGCGGCAACATCGCCAACGGCTCGCCGATCGGCGACAGCGCGCCGGTGCTGATGGCGCTGGGCGCGCGCGTGCTGCTGCGCCGCGGCGCGGCGACACGCGAGATGGCGCTGGAAGACCTGTACGTCGACTACATGAAAAACCGCATCGAGCCGGGCGAGTTCGTGCAGGCGCTGCAGCTGCCGCTGCCGGCGCCGGCCCAGCGCTTTCGCGCCTACAAGATCACCAAGCGCTACGACTGCGACATCTCGGCGCTGATGGCCGGCCTGGCCATCGAACTCGACGGCGACACCGTGACGGCAGCGCCGCTTCGCGTTCGGCGGCATGGCCGCGGTGGTCAAGCGCGCCGCCGGCGCCGAAGCGGCGGTGCTCGGCCAGCCCTGGAGCGAGGCCACGGTGCAGGCCGCGGCAGCCGCGCTCGACACCGATTTCAGCCCCTTGACCGACCTGCGCGCCAGCGCCGACTATCGGCGCCAGGTGGCGCGCGCATTGCTGCGGCGTTTCTGGCTCGAAACCCGCAGCCACGATGCGCTGGCACCGGCGTCGACCAGCGTGTGGGCCACGGCCGAAGCCTGAGCCGCGGAGGACCCGTCCATGAACAAACTCGCCGAACCGCCCGTTCGTCGCACCGAACAGCGCCGCGCCGTCGACCGGCGGCGCCGTCGGCCAGCAGCATGCGCACGAATCGGCGCACCTGCATGTCGCCGGCACCGCCACCTACATCGACGACCTGCCCGAACTGGCCGGCACCTTGCACGCGGCGCTGGGCCTGTCGCCGCTGGCGCACGGGCGGCTGAACGGCGTGGACGTGGCCGCGCTGCGTGCGCTGCCGGGCGTGGTCGACGTGCTGCTGGCCGCCGACATCCCGGGCGCCAACCAGTGCGGCCCGATCGTGCAAGACGATCCGATCCTGGCCGATGGCTCGGTGCTCTACCTGGGCCAGCCGATGTTCGCGGTCATCGCGCGCAGCCGCGACGCGGCACGGCGCGCGGCAGCGCGCGCCAAGGATTTCGTCGACATCGAGCCGCTGCCGGCGGTGCTGACGATGCGCGAGGCGCACGCACGGGCTTCCTACGTGGTGCCGCCGATGCACCTGCACCGGGAGTCCGCCCCCGGCCGGCTGCGCCATGCGCTCGAAACGGGCGCCGCACAAGCTGCAGGGCAGCTTCACGCTCGGCGGCCAGGAGCAGTTCTATCTGGAAGGCCAGATCTCGTACGCGGTGCCGCTGGAAGACGGCGGCATGCGCGTGCACTGCTCGACGCAGCACCCGAGCGAGATGCAGCAGGTGGTGGCACATGCGCTCGGCGGTGCGGCGCACGCGGTGCTGGTCGAGTGCCGGCGCATGGGCGGCGGTTTCGGCGGCAAGGAATCGCAGTCGGCGCTGTTCGCGTGCATCGCGGCGGTGGCCGCGCGGCGTTCGAACAAGCCGGTCAAGCTGCGCCCCGACCGCGACGACGATTTCATGATCACCGGCCGGCGCCACGGCTTCGAGTTCGACTACGAGGTCGGCTACGACGACACCGGCCGCGTGCTCGGCGCCGAGGTGACGATGATCTGCAACGCCGGCTTCTCGGCCGACCTGAGCCCGCCGGTGATGACCCGCGCGATCTGCCACTTCGACAACGCCTACTGGCTGCCCGAGGTGGCGATCCACGGCTACTGCGCCCGCACCAACACGCAGAGCAACACCGCCTTTCGCGGCTTCGGCGGGCCGCAGGGCGCGATGGCGATCGAGGTCATCCTCGACAGCATCGCGCGCAAGCTGCAGCTCGACCCGCTGGCGGTGCGGCGCGCCAACTACTACGGCGTGCAGTCGACACAACGTCACGCCGTACCGGCAGACGGTGAGCGACAACGTCATCCAGCCGCTGACCGACGAGCTGGTGGCGACATCCGACTACAGCGCGCGCCGTGAGGCCATCGCACGCTACAACGCCGCCAGTCCGGTGCTGAAGAAGGGGCTGGCGCTGACGCCGGTGAAATTCGGCATCTCGTTCAACGTCAACCACTACAACCAGGCCGGCGCGCTGGTGCATGTCTACACCGACGGTTCGGTGCTGGTGAACCACGGCGGCACCGAGATGGGCCAGGGCCTGAACACCAAGGTGGCGCAGGTGGTGGCGCACGAACTCGGCCTGCCGCTCGAACGTGTGCGCTGCAGCGCCACCGACACCAGCAAGGTGGCCAACACCTCGGCCACCGCGGCATCGACCGGCAGCGACCTGAACGGCAAGGCGGCGCAGGACGCCGCGCGGCAGATCCGGCAGCGGCTGGCGCAACTGCTCGCCGACAAGCACCGCCTGGCCGCGGCCGGACGTGCGCTTCGAGAACAGCCGCGTGCGCTGCGGCAGCATCGACATCGCCTTCGACGAACTGATCGCGCAGGCCTATGTGGCGCGCGTGCAGCTGTGGAGCGACGGCTTCTATGCCACGCCCGGACTGCACTGGGACCGCAACACCCTCACCGGCCGGCCGTTCTTCTACTTCGCCTATGGCGCGGCGGTCAGCGAGGTGATCGTCGACACGCTCACCGGCGAATGGAAGCTGCTGCGCGGCCGACCTGCTGCACGACGCCGGCCGCTCGCTGAACCCGGCCATCGACATCGGCCAGATCGAAGGCGCCTTCATCCAGGGCATGGGCTGGCTGACCTGCGAAGAACTGGTCTGGCACCCGAAGAGCGGCGCGCTGCTGACGCATGCGCCGAGCACCTACAAGATTCCCACCGCCAACGACGCGCCGCGCGGTCTTCAACACCGCGCTGTTCGACAACGACAACAGCGAGGACAGCATCCACCGCAGCAAGGCGGTCGGCGAGCCGCCGTTGCTGCTGCCGTTCTCGTGTTCTTCGCCATCCGCGATGCGGTCTCGGCGGCGGGCGGGCACCGTGTCGACCCGCCGCTGAGTGCACCGGCCACGCCAGAGTCGATCCTGCGTGCGGTGAACGGGGTGCTGGCCGGCTGAGCATCGCGCGGCCGCCGGTTGCAGCGACAGACCGGGCCGAATTCATCGACCAGCCGGTCGCTGCGCACGGGGCGGCTCGCAACGCCGCTTGGCCGGCGGCGCGCGCTGGGCCCAACCACCGGCAGCAACGGTGCGCCGCGTCGGCGCGGCAAGGACGACCACGCCGGCTCCATGACGAATGCAACTAGCAATCATTCTCATCCGTGCTAGCATTTGTCGTCCACGGTGAATTGCACCGCCCCAACGCTGCTTCGCAGCCCGACAACCTTGCCTTTGCATGCTGCCGCCGCCGCGGCTTCGCCCGCGGCCCTCGATACCTTTGCCGCGCGCGGGTTGCTCGGTGCGCGGCGCGCGCGGCGACCTCGAGCCGATGCAGCGCCATGCGCTGGTGCTGGCCATGCTGGCGCTGCACCTGGCTGGGCATCTGGGGTCTGTGGCAACTGCAGGCGGTGCGCGATTCGGTGTACCAGGCGGCGCCGATCTTCGTCAGCTGGCTCGCGCCGCCGGCGCCACCGGCCCCGCCGCTGCAGCTGCCGGCGGCCCCGCCCAAGCGCGCCCCGGTGGATACCACGCCGCTGCGCAAGCCGACGCCGCTGCCACGGCCGACGCCGTTGATCGCCGCGCCGCTGGTTCCTGCGGCGCCGGCGCCGGCCTTCGTCGTCGCGCCGCAGCCGCAGCCCGCGCCGGCGCCGGCCGCGCCGCCGGCACCCAGCATGGTGGCCGAGCTGCCTGTCGCCGCGCCTGCTGCGGCACCCGCGGCATCGGCGGCAGCGCCCGCGCCGAAGATGATTCCCGATGCCGCGGTGCAGTTCGTGCAGGCGCCCGAGGTGGTGTACCCCCGGCTGTCGCAGCGCCGCAACGAGAGTGGCCTGGTGGTGGTGCGCGCCCATGTCGGCATCGCCGGCGGCGCACGCGCGCAGCGTGCACCTCGAACGCTCGTCGGGCCATGGCCGGCTCGACGATGCCGCGCTCACCGCGGTGCGCAACGCGCTGCTTCAAGCCCTATGCCGAAAAAGGCCAGCCGGTCGAGGGCTGGGCGCTGGTGCCGATCCGATTCGAACTGGAGAAATGACGTGAACGCAGACTCGACCGCTCTCGGCTTCGGCCACTTCCTCGCGCAGGCCGACGGCGTCGGCAAGACGCTGCTGCTGATCCTGGTGGCGATGTCGGTGGCCTCGTGGGCCATCATCGCGGTCAAGGGCCTGACGCTGTACCTGCGCAAGACGCGCGCAGCGAGCTTCCTGCAGCTGTTCTGGAACGCCACCTCGCTGGACACGGTGGCCGCCGAGATCACCACGCACGGCGCGCGCGATCCGTTCTCGCACCTGACCGCGCACGCCATGCACGCGCAGGCGCACCATGCACGCTACGGCGCCGCCAAGCTGGCCGAAGCCGGCAGCGCCGGCGACTTCGTCACGCGCACCATCAAGAAGGTGCTCGACGAGGAGACCACGCGGCTCGAGAACGGCCTGTCGGTGCTGGCCACGGTCGGCGCCACCGCGCCGTTCGTCGGCCTGTTCGGCACCGTGTGGGGCGTCTACCACGCGCTGGTGGCGATCGGCATGAGCGGCGCCGGCACGCTCGACAAGGTCGCCGGCCCGGTCGGCGAGGCGCTGATCATGACCGGCGCTGGGCCTGGCCGTCGCGATGCCCGCGGTGATCGGCTACAACGCGCTGACACGCGGCCAACCGCGTGCTGGCGGCGCGGCTCGACGCCTTCGCCTACGAACTGCACACCTTCGTGTCGCATGGGCCAGGCGCTGGGCCACGAGCGCACGAGCGACGCGCAGCGGCGCACGAACGTGCGCGCGCGTGCGATGCGCGGCCGGCACGCCGGCCACGGCCTGAGCGGGAGCCCGACCATGGCCTTCGCCAGTTTCGATTCGCAAGAGCGCCGGCGCGCCGATGTCGGAGATCAACATGGTGCCGCTGATCGACGTGATGCTGGTGCTGCTGGTGATCTTCATCGTCACCGCGCCGCTGCTGACGCAGGCCGTCAAGCTCGACCTGCCGAAGGCCAGCTCGCAGGTCAACGACCTGCGGCCCGAGAAGATCGACTTCGCGATCGATGCCAGCGGCAGCCTGTTCTGGAACGGCGAAGCGCTGACGCGCAGCGACGCGCCAGCAGCGCTTCGCCGAGCGAAGGCCAGACGCACGCCGCAGCCCGAGGTGCACCTGCGCGCCGACCAGGCGGTGGCCTACCGCTTCGTCGCGCAGACGCTGGCCGACGCGTCGAAGGCCGGGCTGACGCAAGGTCGGCTTCATCAGCGAGCCCGAGGTCGCGCCATGAACACGACCGGCCGGCGCGGATGCAACCGTCACGCCATCGCCCAGCGCGGCCGACGCAGCCCCGGGCGGTGGCACCGTTGCCGGCGGCGTGCTGCGCATTCGCAGCGACCAGCTCTTCGCCGGTGCGCACGAGGTGCAGATCCTGCATCTGGGCGCCGTGTACCGCCTCAAGCAGACCGCGCTGCACAAGTTGATCCTGACCAAGTAGTTTTTCCCCCACCCCATGCACCAGCCCGCCGCTGCCAGCCCGTGCCCCGTCCTCGAAGGAGAGCGCCGTGCGCCGCTACAGCAAGAAGACCATCTCTCACCGCCCCGCCCCGACCGCCGCGCGGGCGCCAGCCCAGCGAGCCGGGCACAGCGCATCGCAGCGGCTGTTGCCGCTGGGCGCGCTGGCAGCCGGCTTCGGCCTGCTGAACCTGGATGCGATGGCGCAGACGCCTGCCGCGCCGCAGCGCGCGGCCTCGGCGGCATCGGCCGCCGCGGCCCGGCCTGAAACGACGATGCAGGCGATCTCGGTGAAGGCGAAGGCGGAAACCGACGCCAACTCGCTGCGCGCCACGACGACGACCATCGGCAAGGGCGAACAGGAGCTGCGCGACGTGCCGCAGTCGGTGACCATCGTCACCGAACGGCTGATGGACGACCGCCAGGTCGACACGCTGAACGAGGCGCTGCAGCTGATGGGCGGCATCAGCTTCCTGGCCGCCGAGGGCGGCGAGCAGGACATCCGGCTGCGCGGCTTCTCGCTGTCGCGGCGACATCTACGTCGACACCATCCACGACCCGGCTTCTACGACCGCGACATCTTCAACTTCGACCGCATCGAGCTGCTGCGCGGCTCGGCGTCGATGCTGTTCGGCCGTGGCTCCACCGGCGGCGTCGTCAACCAGGTGTCGAAGCAGGCCTTTCTCGACAACGCCAGCATCGTCAACCTCACCGGCGGCAGCGACGGCTTCCTGCGCTTCGTCGGCGACTTCAACATCCAGACCGGCGAAGACTCGGCACTGCGCATCAACCTGATGCGCAACACCGCCGACGGCAACGGCAACTTCATCGACAAGGAAGGCGCGGCGTTGAACTACCGCTGGGGCATCGGCAGCAGCGACGAGTTCTACGTCGGCGGCTACTACCTGAACAACGACAACGGCATCAACTACGGCCTGCCGTGGCTGCGTGTCGATTCCACGCAGGCGAGCGGCAACCCCTCGGTGATGATTCCGGGGCTGGACCCGAACAATGTCTACTACGGCGCGCCCAGCGACTACAACGCCGGCGGCGCGAGCTACGGCACCGCTCGGCTGGCTGCACCGCTTCGCCGATGGCGGCGCGCTGAAGTCGGCGCTGCGCGTACGGCAACTACGACCGCGACCAGCGCGCCAGCGCGATCCGCTTCTGCGTCAACAACCCCAACACCGGCAACAACCCCGGCTGCCCGACGACGCCGCAGGGCCTGGACACGCTGACCGACGCGACCTTGTTGACCCGCGGCACGCAGAACAAGGTGCAGGACATGAACAACGTCTACCTGCAAAGCGACTACACCAACCGCTTCGACTGGTTCGGCGTCAACAACGAGGTGCTGGCCGGCATCGACATGGCCTACGAGCAGTTCGCCGGCTACAACATGTCGGCGCCGCCGGGCGTGACGCTGGACAAGAACTCGCCGCGCACCACCATCGGCACGCCGGACAACGGCTACGGCTGGGTCGACGAGGCGCTCGCGCATCAAGCGCCAGCAGTCGGCCTTCGACGCGAAGGCGGTCGGCGTCTTCGCGCAGGACCTGGTGCAGGTGGCGGATCAATGGAAGCTGCTGGTCGGCCTGCGCTACGACTACTTCAGCGGCGACTACCAGAGCTTCCAGACAGCCGACGACCGCGACGGTGCCGATCGGCACCGTCACGGCCGACCGCGGCCGCTCCGACGGCGAGTGGAGCGAACGCTTCGGCGTGCTCTACCAGCCGAGCGAGACGGCGACCTACTACTTCTCGTACGGCACCTCGTTCAACACCTCGGGCGACACCTACGCGTACGACCTGCCGGGCTCGAACACGCCGCCGGAAGCCAGCCGCAACATCGAACTGGGCGCCTAGCTGAACCTGCTGCGACGGCCGCCTGAGCGCGCGCGCGTCGATCTTCAACATCACCAAGTACAACGAGCGCAACCGCGATTCGCCCAACGGCACGCCGATCGACGACATACCTGCTGTCGGGCCAGCGTCATGCCACCGGCATCGACATCGACATCGCCGGGCGCATCACGCCGCTGTGGGAGGTCTTCGTCTCCTACGCCTGGATCCCGATCGCCCAGATCGACGAGGGCAATCCCGACGGCTCGGTGATCACCGGCGAGCAGGTCGGCGATCGGCCGTCGCTGACGCCGCGCAACAGCGGCTCGCTGTGGACCACCTACCAGGTGCTGCCGCAGTTGCGCGTCGGCGGCGGCATCACCTTCCGCAGCTCGCAGACGCCGAACCGCAACCCGCCGGGCGTCGTCGCGCCGAGCTTCGTCATCGGCGACCTGATGGCGCGAGTACGACTTCAGCGACAGCGTCGGGTTGATGGTCAACGTCACCAACGTCACCAACCAGCTACTACGCCGACAGCCTGTACAGCGGCCACTACATCCCCGGCGCGCCGCGCGCCGTGCAGGCGACGCTGACGATGCGGTTCTGAGGGTCCACGACAAGGCGATGCTGCTGCATATCCACCAGGTGCTCGACGCCGAAGAACTGCGGCGCCGCGCGCGCCATCCTGCAGCGCGCGGCATGGGGCGACGGGCGCGTGACGGCGGGCGTGCAGTCGGCGCAGGCCAAGAACAACCAGCAGCTGGCGCAGGACAGCGAGGCGAGCAAGGCGCTGCAGCAGATCGTGCTGAAGGGCCTGAACCGGCACATGCTGTTCTATCTCGGCGGCGCTGCCCAAACGCGTGTTCCCGCCGCTGTTCAACCGCTACGCGGGGCAAACAACGCCTTCGGCAACCATGTCGACAACGCGGTGCGCTTCGTGCCCGGCACGGCCGGCGAACGGGTGCGCACCGACATCAGCTGCACGTTGTTCCTGAACGAACCGCACGACTACGACGGCGGCGAGCTGATGGTCGAACACAGCTTCGGCACGCAGGCCGTCAAGCTGCCGGCCGGCGACATGGTGCTGTACCCCGGCACCAGCGTGCACCGTGTCGAGCCGGTGACACGCGGGCAGCGCCTGGCCAGCTTCTTCTGGGTCGAAAGCATGGTGCGCAGCGACGAGCAGCGCCGCCTGCTGCACGACATGGATCACCACCTGATGCACCTGCGCAGCAGCGTCGGCGAGACCGATGCCGCCGTCATCGGCCTGACCGGCACGTATCACAACCTGTTGCGCGCCTGGGCCGACGTCTGACGCCGCGCAGCGGATCCTTTTCCCGCCACCCACCTTTCGAAGGAGCACGACCCATGAAAAAGATGTTCATCGCCTGCGGCATCGCCCTCACCACGCTCGGCGCCGCTGGCGCACGACGAGAAGTGCGATCCGATTCCGAAGGAAGAATGGCGGCCGCAGGCCGAACTGGAACGCAAGCTGACCGACAAGGGCTGGAAGATCAGCCGCGTGAAGATCACCAACGGCTGCTACGAGGTGTACGGCCGCGACGCCAAGAACGAGAAGAAGGAAACCTTCTTCGACCCGAAGACCTTCGAGGTCGTGACCGCGCCGAAATAGAGGTGCCGTCGATGCGCGCCAGCGTGCGCGTGTGGGACCCGCTGCAACGCCTGCTGCACTGGACGCTGGTGGCGGCGGTGGCTGCCTCGTGGCTGAGCACGCTGGCCTACTTCGCGGCGCACCAGCCGGCTGGCTACGTCGCGCTGGCGGTGGTGCTGGTGCGCGTCGCCTGGGGCTTCGTCGGCAGCCGCCACGCTCGCTTCAGCGACTTCGTCAGCGGCCCGCGCGCCACCTGCGCCTACCTGGGCAGCCTGCGCCGGCACGCCGAGAACGCGCCATCTGGGCCACAACCCGCTCGGCGCGTGGATGGTGCTGGCGCTGCTGCTGTGCGTCGCCGCGTTGGCGTTGACCGGCTGGCTGTACACCACCGATGCGCTGTGGGGCGACGAGACGGTGGAGACCGTGCACGTGGCGCTGGCCTGGGGGTTGCTGGGCCTGATCGCCGTTCATGTCGGCGGTGTGCTGTTCACCAGCCACCGCCAGCACGAGAACCTGATCGCGGCGATGCTCACCGGCGACAAGCCGGCGATGACCGACAGCGACCGGCCCTGACGGCTTCGGCGCTGCACCTTTCAGCGGCGCGGCGCGCCTTCGATGCCCCAACGGGTGTAGTGCACCGCCGCCACCGCGGCCGCGCCGAACACGGCCATGCCGAGCGCGACGAGGGCGAAGATGGTCCAGGGCTCGGCCTGCGAGCGCGCCAGCAGCCAGCCGCCGAGTGCGACCACCAGCAGGCGCAGCGTGCCGGCCAGCACCAGGCCACCGACCTTGCCGGCGCCCAGCGCCGAGAAATACAGGCACAGCCCGAGCCCGAACAGACCGTAGGCCGGCCCGGCCCAGTGGAAATACAGCGCCGCCGAGGCCACCACCGCCGGCTCGTCGGTGAACAGGCGCGTCCACAGGTCGGGCGCGAGGGCCAGCAACAGCCCGAGCAGCCCGAGCACGCCGGTGGCCAGCGCCGCCGCCGTCCAGGCGACGCGCTTGGCGCGCGCGACGAGGCCGGCGCCGATGGCCATGCCGACCAGCGGCACCGAGGCCACGCCGATGGCGAAGCCGATCGGCACCAGCAGGAACTCGAGCCGCGCGCCGATGCCGTAGCCGGCCAGTGCGGTGGGCCCGAACTGCGCCACCAGCCAGGTCAGGATCAGCACCGTGGCCACCGTCTGCAGCGGCGAGAAGCAGGCCAGCGCGCCGACGCGCAGGATGTCGCTGAACAGCGCGCCGCGCAGCGGCGTGGCACGCACCGACAGCTTCACACGGGAGTGGCCCCCGCGCAGGTAAAGGAACAGAAACGCGGCGCCGGCGCTGAAGGCGATCACCTGGCCGGCCGCCACGCCGGCCATGCCCAGCCGCGGCAACGGACCCCAGCCGAGTCCGAGCGCGCCGCCGATCAGCACCTGCGCCACCGACACGATCAGGAAGGTCACCGACGGCACCATCATGTTGCCGGCGCCGCGCAGCACCGAGGCGAACATGTTCATCAGCCACACACCGATCGAGCCGCAGAAGGCCACACCCGAATAGGCGGCGGCTTCGGCCAGTGCCTCGCCGCGGCCGCCGAGCCCGGCGTACAGAAGCGGACCGAAGCTCAACATCAGCACCGAGGTGAGGGCACCGGCGACCAGGCCGATCCACATCGCATGCACCGCCAGCGCATCGGCGCGCGCCGCGTCGCCGGCACCGAGCGCGCGGCTGACCGCGGACGACACGCCGCCGCCCATCGCGCCACCGGACAGCATCATCTGCAGCATGACCAGCGGAAACACCAGCGCCATGCCGGCCAGCGCCGGCACGCCGAAGCTGCCGACATACGCCGTCTCCGCGACGGTGGCCAGCGCGGTGGCCAGCATCGCCGCCATGTTCGGCAACGCGAAGCGCAACAGCGCCGGCAGGATCGGCACGCTCAGCAGCGCATCGGGCGCGCGCGGCGCAGCAGGCAGGACGGCAGCGTCGGCAACAGTGGTGGTCATCGTCGGGGCTTGGGTGGGCAGCGGGCTGGCGCCGCGGAGCCCGATTATGAATTGCATATGCAACCACTGCATATACAATGTTTATCGACAACAGCGAGATCGACATGCGCATTCTGGTGGTGGGGGCCGGCGCGACCGGCGGTTATTTCGGCGGGCGGCTGCTGCAGGCCGGCCGCAACGTCACCTTCCTCGTCCGGCCGGGGCGGGCCGATCAACTGCGGCAGGCCGGGCTCATCATCCGCAGCCCGTGCGGGGATGTCACGCTGCGTGATCCGCCCTGCGTGCTGGCCGAGAACCTGCGCCATCACCACGACCTGATCGTGCTCAGTTGCAAGGCGCAGGATCTCGACGCCGCGATGGCCGCGTTCGCTCCCGCGGTGGGTGAGCATTCGATGATCCTGCCGCTGCTCAACGGCATGCGCCATCTGGATGTGCTGCAACAGCGCTTCGGCGGCGCGCGCGTGCTCGGTGGCCTGTGCGTGATCTCGTCGACCTTGGCCGAGGACCGCGCCGTCGTGCACCTGAACAACGTGCACCGGCTGTCGTACGGCGAACTCGACGGCGCCGACTCGCCGCGCATGCAGGCGCTGGCCGCCGCACTCGGCTGGCGCTGGCTTCGACGCCCTGCCCAGCCCGCACATCGTGCAGGACATGTGGGACAAATGGGTGTTCCTGGCGACGCTGGCGGCGGTGAGTTGCCTGATGCGCACCAGCCTGGGCGATGTGCTGCAGGCACCGGGCGGCCAGGCCTTGATCCTGTCGATGCTCGACGAATGCCGCAGCATCGCCGAACACGCCGGTCATGCGCCGCAGCCGGCCGTGCTCGAACAGACGCGGTCGATGTTGACCACACCGGGCTCGCCGCTGGCCGCTTCGATGCTGCGCGATGTGCAGGCCGGCGCGCCGGTCGAGGCCGACCAGATCCTCGGCGACCTGCTCGCCCGCCGCGGCGCGCAGGCACCCGCCGCGCCGCTGCTGGGCCTCGCGCTGATGCACCTGAAGGCCTACGAAGCGCGGCGCGCGCGCCTCGACGGCGCAAACCGCACCATCCAATGAAAAGCAAAGGACCCGCAGCATGAAAATCGAAGACGCGGTGGTATTGATCACCGGTGCCAACCGCGGCATCGGCCTGGCGTTTGCACAGGCGGCGCAGCGGCGGGGCGCGCGCAAGGTGTATGCCGCCATGCGCACGCCCGTACCGGCTGCGCACGGCATCGACGTCATCGGCCTGGACGTCACCGACGACGAGCAGGTGCGCCAGGTCGCGGCTGCATGCGGCGATGTCACGCTGCTGATCAACAACGCCGGCATCGCGCAGTTGGGTGGCTTCCTGGGCGCCGACAGCGCCGCTGCGGTGCAGCGCCACCTGGACGTCAACGTCTTCGGCATGCTGCGCATGTGTCAGGCCTTCGCGCCGCTGCTGGCGGCCAACGGCGGTGGTGCGATGCTGAACGTGCTGTCGGTGGCGAGCTGGTTCAACGCGCCGCTGCTGGGCGCCTACGGGCTGAGCAAGTCGGCCGCCTGGGCGCTGACCAACGGGCTGCGCGAGGAACTGCGCGCGCAGCACACGCAGGTGACCGCGCTGCACATGGGCTTTGTCGACACCGACATGACGCGCGGCCTGGATGTGCCGAAGACGTCGGCGCAGCAGATCGCCGAAACCGCGCTCGACGGCGTGGCCGCGGGTGACGACGAGGTGCTCGCCGATGAACGCGCGCGACAGGTCAAGCGCGGGCTGACCGCGCAGCCGCCGTTCTATCTGAATCTCAAGCCGTGATGCGGCGCAGGCGCTTTGCAACTTGACGCGCCGGCCTCGCTCAAGCGCCCTGCTCCAGCCGCTGCACCGCCGCCTCGCTCTGCGCCAGCGAACGCAGGATGGTCGCCTTCAGCGCCGGCAGGTCGACGCCATCGCTGCTCTTCTTGCCTTCGAGGTAGCGCGCGTAGACGCCGTGCACGATGGCCGCCGATTTCCAGCGGTTGAAGCCGACATAGAAGTCCAGCGCCGACAGGTCGCGACCGGTGCGCGTGGCGTAGCGCTCGGCCAGATGGGCACGCCCCGGAAAGCCCGGCAGCGTGGTCGGCGGCGCACCGCGCGGTGACGGCGGATCGCCGGCCTCGGCCCACTGGTTCAGCGCATAGGCCAGATCGGCCAGCGGATCGCCGAGCGTGGAGATTTCCCAGTCGACGACCGCCGCGATGCACCCGTCGGCGCCGACCAGCGTGTTGTGCAGCCCGTAGTCGCCGTGCACGATGCGCGCCGGGCCCTGCGCCGGCACATGCGCCATGAAGTAGCGCTGCAGCGCGTGCGCCCGCTCGTCGTCGAAACCGGCGCCGTCGATCGACGCGTTCCACGATTTGTACCAGGTGCTCAACTGGCGCGCGATGTAGCCGTCGTGGCGCCCCAGGCCGCCCAGGCCGGCGGCTTCGGGGTCGATCGAGTGCAAGGTCGCCAGCACGTCGATGAACGAGTGCGCCAGCGTCGGGCGCAGCGCTCGGGCACCCAGGCTTCAGCGTCGGCGGCCGAGTACAGCGGGTGGCCGTCGACATGGCCCATGACATAGAAGTGCGCGCCGGTCACGGCCGGGTCGTCGCAGAAGCCCAGCGCCTTCGGCACCGGCACGCCGCTGTCGGCCAGCGCGCTGATCAGCGACCATTCGCGCGCCATGTCGTGCGCCTTCGGCAGCAGCTCGCCCATCGGCGGGCGGCGGATCACCGCGCGGCTGCCGTTGCTGTCTTCGATCAGGAAGGTCAGGTTCGAATGCCCGCCTTCGAGGCGCGTCCAGCGCAGCGGCCTGCACAGCTGCGGCACATGCCGGCCGAGCCAGGTTTCGACAGCGGCCACGTCGTAGCCCTTGGCGGTTGACGGGGGTGTGTCGCTGGGGTTCACGCTCATCGGTGTTTCCTCGGATAGGGTGCGGCGGGTGTCTGTCACCGGCACGACGATAGGCCGCCGCCGAGCGGCCCACAATGGCGGCATCCACCCCTTGCGAGGACCCGATCATGGACCTGAGCTATTCGAGCGACGAACTGGCCTTTCGCGACCAGGTGCGCGGCTGGCTGGCCGCCAACCTGCCCGACGACATCCGCGACAAGGTGCGCAGCTACCGCCACCTGACGAAGGAAGACCACCAGCGCTGGCACCGCATCCTGGCCAAGCAGGGCTGGTCGGTGCCGCACTGGCCGGTCGAATGGGGCGGCACCGGCTGGGACATCACGCAGCGCTACATCTACGACGAGGAATTCGGCCTCGCCGGCGCGCCGGGGCTGGCGCCGTTCGGCCCGAGCATGTGCGCCTCGGTGCTGCTGCGCTTCGGCACCGAAGCGCAGAAGAAGCGCTTCCTGCCGCGCATCCGCGAAGGCGACGATTTCTGGGTGCAGGGCTACTCGGAACCCGGCGCCGGCTCCGACCTGGCGGCGCTGAAAACGCGCGCCGAGCGCAAGGGCGACCACTACGTCGTCAACGGCCAGAAGATCTGGACCACGCTCGGCCAGTACGGCGACTGGATCTTCTGCCTGGTGCGCACCGACCCCACCGCCGAGAAGCGCCAGGAGGGCATCAGCTTCCTGCTCATCGACATGAAGACGCCGGGCATCACGGTGCGCCCGCTGATCCTGATGGACGGCAGCCACGAGGTGAACGAGATCTTCTTCGACGACGTCAAGGTGCCAGTCGAGAACCTGGTGCACGAAGAGAACAAGGGCTGGACCGTCGCCAAGTACCTGCTCGGCCACGAGCGCATGGGCTCGGGCAATGTCGGCGCGTCCCGGCGCGAACTGGCCGCGCTGCGCCAGCGCGCCGGCGAGGAGATGAAAAACGGCAAGCCGCTGCTCGACGACCCGCGCTTCCGCGATCGGCTGTCGCGCACCGAGATCGAACTCGATGCGCTCGAGCTGACCTCGATGCGCTTCCTCGACCGCATGCGCCGCACCGGCCAGCCGCCGGGGGCCGACGTGTCGATGCTGAAGATCCGCGGCACCGAGATCCAGCAGGCGATCACCGAGCTGATGATGCAGGCCGCCGGGCCGCTGGCGATGCCCTTCGTCGGCGTCGACGACGGCAGCGTGGACCCGCTCACCTCGCGCTTCGCACCGCGTTACTTCAACTACCGCAAGACCAGCATCTATGCCGGTTCGAACGAGATCCAGCGCAACATCATCGCCAAGATGACGCTGGGCCTGTGACGGCCAGCGACGGAGACCCGACATGAACTTCGAATACAGCGACGAACAGCAGCAACTTGCGGATTCGCTGCGCAAGTACCTGGCCAACCAGTACGGCTTCGAGCAGCGCAAGGCGATCATCAAGTCGCCCGCCGGTTTCAGCGAGCAGGCGTGGGCGACCTTCGCCGAGCTCGGCCTGCTGGCCATCGCACTGCCCGAAGCCGACGGCGGCTTCGGCGGTGGCGCGATCGACCTGATGGCGCCGATGATGGCCTGCGGCGAGGCGCTGGTGGTCGAGCCGCTGCTCGACAACATCGCGCTGGCCGGCCGCCTGGTGGCCCGCGCCGGCTCGGCCGCGCAGCGCCAGGCGCTGTTGCCGGGCCTGATCGATGGCTCGGCCAAGCTCGCCTTCGCCGCACTGGAGCGCGGCCAGCGCTACGACATGGCGCCGACGACGACCACTGCCACGCGCCAGGGCGACGGCTGGCTGCTCGATGGCGAGAAGGTGGTCGTCATCGGCGCGGCGGCTGCCGATGCGCTGGTGGTGTCGGCGCGCACCGGCACGCAGCAGGCCAGCCTGTTCGTGGTCAAGCCCGACAGCCAGGGCGTGGCGCTGAACCCGTGCCGCACGGTCGACGGCCAGCGCGCCGCCGATGTGCGCTTCACGCAGGTGAAGTTGCACGACGACGCACTGCTCGGCCCGCTGCACGGCGCGCAGCCGCACATCGACGAAGCACTCGATTTCGCCACCGCGCTGCTGTGCGCCGATGCCATCGGCGCGATGCAGTACGCCAACGAGGCGACGCTCGAATACCTGAAGACACGCAAGCAGTTCGGCGTGCCGATCGCCTCGTTCCAGGTGCTGCAGCACCGCATGGTGGAGATGACGATCGTGTGCGAGCAGGCGCGTTCGATGGCCATCCTCGCGGCCAGCCGCGTCGATGGAAGCGCCGGTGTCGAGGGCAAGGCCGCCGAGCGCCAGCGTGCGGTATCGGGCGCCAAGGTGAAGATCGCCGATGCGGCGCGCCACATCAGCCAGGAATCGGTGCAGCTGCACGGCGGCATGGGCATGACCGAGGAGCTGAAGATCTCGCACACCTTCCGCCGCCTGACCGCCCTCGCGCAGCGCTTCGGCGATGCCGACCATCACCTGGAGCGTTACGCGGCACTCGGCTGAGCGCGCCCCGGCGGCAGCGGCGGGTCTGTAATATCCGGCTGCCCCGCAACCCGGCGGCCGTCGGAACCGCTGCGGCAAGTCACCGGTGCCTGGGCCCGGCCTTGACACCACCCGGGGTGGTTCACACCATGCCCGCGCGGTGCTGATCGCGACCCGCGGCGAGGATTCGACATGACCTACCTGCTGCTCATCAACGAACCGGTCGGCCAGCGCGAGGCGCGCGGCGAGGCCGCTGGACGCGAGGCCTACGCGCGCATGCAGCGCTTCGGCGAAGCGCTGCATGCGCGCGGCCTGCTGCGCGCCGTCGAGTCGTTGAAATCGCACGCCGATGCGGCGCGTGTCGAGGTGCGCGAAGGCCGCACAAAGGTGATCGACGGCCCCTTTGCCGAAGCCAAGGAAATGATCGGTGGCTTCTTCCTGCTCGATGGCGCCAGCCGCGAAGAAGCGCTGGCAATCGCCGCCGAATGCCCGGCGGCCGAATGGTGCACGGTGGAGGTGCGCGCGCTGGGCCCGTGTTACGAGTGACGCGCCGGCCCGCGCAGCGGTGAAGGTGTGAAGCCGCAAGGCTGCAACGGACCGGTGTCGAAACCGGCACGCCTGGCTCGTCGTGGCGGTGTCAGCAACCCGTTGCCAAAGGACCGCCATGCGTTTCATGATCCTGGTGCGCGCCAACGCGCACAGCGAATCCGAGGCGGCACCGAACGCTGCCGACGACCGGCTGATGACGGCGATGGTCGATTACCACGAACAACTGGCCGCCGCCGGCGTGCTGCTCGACGCGTCGGGGCTGCAACCCAGCGCCAAGGGATGGCGCATCCGCCATGCCGGGGGCCGGCAGCAGCTCATCGACGGCCCGTTTGCCGAGACGAAGGAGTTGATCGCCGGCTACACGATCATCCAGGTGCGATCGCGCGACGAGGCGCTGGAGTGGACGCGGCGCTTCCCGGCGCCGTGCGGCGAGACGAGCGATTGCGAGATCGAGGTGCGGCAGCTGTTCGGGTTCGACGACTTCGTGCCGACCCCGTCGGTCGACCGCCTGCGCGCGCTGGGCACCGGCGGATGAAACGATCGATCGCACCTGCACGCTATGCACGCTATGCACGCGTGAAGCATCGGCGCCTGCACCGTGTGCGCCTCTGCGGCAAACCCGCTGCGCCGTGAGCGACAGCCTTTCCGGCGGCAACGCGCGCTCGGCCACGCACGGCGCCATCGACGCGGTCTGGCGCATCGAATGCGCGAAGATCATCGCGGCGGTGGCGCGCCTGGTGCGCGACGTCGGGCTGGCCGAGGACCTGGCGCAGGACGCGCTGGTCGCGGCGCTCGAGCACTGGCCGCGCGATGGCGTGCCCGACAACCCGGCGGCCTGGCTGATGACCACCGCCAAGCACCGCGCGCTCGACCACCTGCGCCGCGAGCAGATGCTGGCGCAAAAGCACGAGCAGATCGGCCATGAGCTGGACGCGCGCGAGGCGCTGATCGTGCCCGACTTCGTCGACGGCCTCGATGCGGCGCGCGCCGACACCATCGGCGACGACATGCTGCGGCTGATCTTCACCGCCTGCCACCCGGTGCTCAGCGCCGAAGCGCGCGTCGCGCTGACCCTGAAGATGGTGGCCGGCCTGAGCACGGCCGAGATCGCCCGCGCCTGCCTGACCAGCGAGCCGACCATGGCGCAGCGCATCGTGCGCGCCAAGCGCACGCTTGGCCGCGGCGCGCGTGCCCTTCGAATTGCCGCGCGGCGAGTGCGCTGGCCGCGCGCCTGGCCTCGGTGCTCGAGGTCATCTACCTGATCTTCAACGAGGGCTACACCGCCACCGCGGGCGACGACTGGATGCGCCCGGCGCTGTGCGACGAGGCGCTGCGGCTGGGGCGCATCCTGGCCGACGCTGGCCGGCGAAGAAGCCGAGGTGCACGGCCTGGCTGGCGCTGATGGAGCTGCAGGCCTCGCGCACCGCCGCGCGCACCGACGCGGCCGGGCCGTCCGGTGCTGCTGCGCGATCAGGACCGCGGCCGCTGGGACCGGCTGCTGATCCGCCGCGGCCTGAACGCGCTGCAGCGCGCCGACAGCGCTGGCCAGCACGCCCGGCGTGTATGCGCTGCAGGCGGCCATCGCCGCGTGCCATGCGCGCGCGGCCAGCGCCGAGGCCACCGACTGGGCGCGCATCGTCGCGCTGTACGACGCGCTGGCCGAGCTGGCGCCTTCGCCGGTGGTCGAACTCAACCGCGCGGTGGCGGTGGGCATGGCCTACGGGCCGGCCGCCGCGCTGCGAGCTGGTCGATGCGTTGCGTGCCGAGCCGTCGCTGCAGCGCTACCAGTGGCTGCCCAGCGTGCGCGCCGACCTGCTCGCCAGGCTCGGGCGCCATGCCGAAGCGCGGGCCGAATTCGAAGCGGCGGCGGCGCTGACCGACAACACCCGCGAGCGCGAGTTGCTGCTGGCGCGCGCTGCGGCGCTGGGCAACAGCTGACGCTACTGCGTCGCCGTCAACCCGCCATCGAGATACAGCACCTGGCCGGTGACGAACGCCGCCGCCGGGCTGCAGAAGAACAGCGCCGCGCCGACCACGTCTTCGGGCTCGGCGACACGGCCCAGCGGAATGCGCTGCAGCAGCGGGCCGCGCGTGGCCGGGTTGTCGAGCCAGTGGCTGCCCATCTCGCCGCGCACCACCGTCGGCGCCACGCCATTGACGCAGATGCCGTGCGCGCACAGCTCCACCGCATGCTGCTTGATCAGCATCACCAGCGCGCCCTTGGTGGCGCAGTAGGCCGAGTAGCCGCGATCGCGCATGCCGAGCTGCGCGCGCACCGACAGCACGTGCAACTGGCGGCCGGGCGCCCTGCCCGCCTGCACCGCGGCGACCTGGTGGCGCGCTGCCGCCTGCGACAGGAACATGGCCGCCTTCAGGTTGACCTGCACGACCTCGTCGAAGGCCTCTTCGCTGACATCGGCCAGCCGCTGCTCGCGCTGGATGCCGACGCAGTTGATCAGCAGGTCGAGATGGCCGAAGTGCGCAGCGGCGGCGTCGACTGCGTTGGTGATGTCGGCCACCCGGTGGGCATCCATCGCCACGCCGAAAGCCTCGTGGCCCTCGTGCCGAAGCGTCGCCGCCAGCGAGCGGGCCTTGCCGATGTCGCGCCCGGCAATGGCCACGCGGGCCCCGGCCAGCGCCAGGCCCGCGGGCGATCGCCGCACCGATGCCGCCGTAGCCGCCCGGCACGAAGGCGACGCGGCCGGCGAGCCCGAACAGCGAAGGCGGTGACAGCGGATGGGCAACGGGGGTCTCGGTGTTCATGCGTCAATCCATCAGCAGGCCGCCGTTCAGGTCGATGACCTCGCCGGTGATGAAACCCGACAGCGGCGAGGCCAGGAAACACACCACATGCGCAAATTCCTCGGGCTCGCAGAAACGGCCGACCGGGATCTGCTTCAGCAGCGCCTGGCGCTGCGCCTCGTCGAGCTGTTCGGTGACCATCGGCGTGCGCACGTAGGCCGGTGCGATGGCGTTGGCGGTGATGCCGAAGCCGGCCAGTTCGCGTGCCAGCGAGAAGGTCAGCGCACTCATGGCGCCTTTCGACACCGAGTAGGCGGTGCCGGCGGTCAGGCCGCCGGTCTTTGCCGCCAGCGAGCTGGTGTTGATGATGCGTCCCCAACGACGCTGCTTCATGCCCGGTACCACCTGCTGCGACCAGTACATCGCGCCGTCGAGGTTGGCCGCCAGCACGCGGCGCCACTCGTCGGCCGTGGTGGCCTCGATCTTGTTGTTGGACAGCACGCCGGCATTGTTGACCAGCAGATCGACCGGCCCCAACGCCGCCAGCACCGCGGCGTGCGCCGCCGCCACCGCCTGCGGGTCGCCGATGTCGCAGCCGACCGCGGCCACCCGGGCACCGAAGCGCTGTTCGATCGGCCGCAGCGAATCGCGGTTCAGATCGATCAGCGCGACGCGGCAACCGTACTTCGATCAAGGCCTCGACCACGGCCCGGCCCATCGTGCCGCCGGCGCCGGTGACCAGCGCGACCTTGTCCTGCAGACTCGGAAAGTTCATACGTCGAGCACGCTCTTCTTGCCGAACAAGCCGCGCGAGCGGAAGGTGACGACGGCGATGAACAGCAGGTACATCGACATCAGCGACCACTCCGATGCATAGGCGCCGGTCAGGCCGACCACCAGCCCGACCAGCAGCCCGGCGATGCACCGCACCCCACAGCGAGCCGACGCCGCCGAGCACGATGATCAGGAACGCCGGCACCACCGCATCGACACCGACCTGCGGGCGGATGCCCCAGATCGGCGCCATCACCACGCCGGCCAGTGCCGCCAGCGCGACGCCGAGCGCGAACACCGCCGCGCGCAGCCGGCCCAGGTTGATGCCCAGCGCACGCACCATCTCGCTGTCGTGCGCGCCGGCCTTGATGATCGCGCCGTACGGCGTCTTCTCGAGGAACAGCCACAGCGCAGCGATGGCGGCGATGGCGAAGACGCTGGCGAAGAGCGGTACTTCGAATAGATCAGCTCACCGGCGATGAAGGCGCCCGAGATCGCCTCGGGCAGCGCCAGCTGCTTCTCGTTCGAGCCCCAGGTCAGGCGGATGCCTTCCTCGATGACCAGCGCCGCGCCGAAGGTCAGCAGCAGCCCGTACAGCGGATCGCGCCCGTAGGTGCGGCGCAGGCACAGCTCGAGCAGCAGCCCGAACAAGCCCACCAGCAGCGGCGCGACGAACAGCGCGATGGCATAGCGCGTGCCCACCGGCAGGCCGAGGTAGGCTGCCTGCAGTTCGGGGAACCAGCCCAGACGCGGGCGTCATCACGAACAGCGCCGCGTACATGCCCAGCGCGAACAGCGAGCCGTGCGCCAGGTTGATGGTCTCCATCACGCCGACGATGAGCATGAAGCCGAGCGCGATCAGCGCGAACAGCAGCCCCAGCGAGATGCCGTTGACGAGGTGCGGCAACAGGTCCAGCAAGATCGTCCCTTTCGCTTGCGTTGGCTGCTGGGGTGCCTACTGCTCGTAGCTCGGCGTCGCTTCGTACGACTCGAGCTTGCACGTCCTTCGCGCGAACCGGCATCGAACACGTCCTTCGGCTCGGCCTGCGTGAGGATCTTGAAGATGTCGTTCTTCTCCGCCGGCGTGTCGTTGTAGCTGGCCATGTAGATGGTCTGCTGGCACCTGGTGCGTGTCGGCATCGATCTAGGCATCGTCGTGCTGCATGCGGTCGCGCGCGCTCATCTTGCGGCCCTCGAGCTTCTTGATGACGGCGATGTTGTTCGTCGATGCCGGCCTCCTCGCACACAGCGCAGCAGCTCGCGCGTGGCCATGTAGCCGTTGTAGAAGACGTTGCCCGGCACCGCGATCGGCCATGCCCGGGAACGTTCTTCTGGTACGCGGCGACGAACTCCTTCACGCCGGGCAGGTCGAGCCGCCAGTACCAGGTGGTGCCGAACACGCCGAAGATGGCTTCCGGGCCCGAGGCCGTAGACATCGGGCCAGTCCTGCTGGTTGTTGATCCAGGCCATCTTCTTCTGCAGCCCCAGCTGCACCACCTGCTGGCGCAGCGCCTTGATGTCGTCGCCGCCGATGGCGGTGGCCACCACCTCGGGCTTCAGCTGCTGCAGCTTCAGCAGGTAGGACGAGAAGTCGCGCGTGTTCTGCGGCACCAGCATTTCCTCGACGACCTTGCCGTCGTTGGCATCGACGATGCTCGCGCGTCGCCTTGGCGGTGTTGTGGCCCCACACGTAGTCGTTGGTCAGCAGCACCCAGTTGCTTGCCCGCTGGTCTTGATCGCGTTCTTGACGATGGCCTAGCGCGAAGTTGGTGCCGTTGCCGTCCCACACGAACTTCACGCGGTGGCAGTCCTTGCCGGCTTCGGTCGGCGAGCTGGAGTTGGTGTTGAGGAAGATGCAGCCGTACTTCTGCGCCACCTGTCGAGATCGCGTTGGCCACGCCCGAGTGCACGGCACCGACCATGAAGGCGGCATCGTTGCGGTTGATCATGCGTTCGGCCACGCGCGAGCCGGTCGCCGGCGTGGTCTCGGTGTCCATGTGGATGGCCTCGATCGGCCGGCCGAGCACGCCGCCCTTGTCGTTGAACTCCTTGATCGCCATCATCGCGCCGAGGCGTTCCATGCCGCCGCTGGCGCCGTACTGGCCCGAGGCATCCATCGTCAGCCCGATCACCAGCGGTTTCGGCGCTGCCGCCTGCGCCCACGCGCGGTGCATCGACCACGGCCCGAAGAAGCCGCCCACGCTGGCGGCGGTGCCGGCGAGCAGCCGGCGGCGGCGCGGCGAGGAGGGAACTGTGGCGATGGGCGGGGTGCGGGTGTCGTTGTCTTTCATGCTTGTCTCCATGCGGTTGAATGAAGCGGGTGGGTCCCGCAAGAATCCCGGCGTCGTCGCGCCGTCAGCGGGGAACGATCTGGACGCCGTTGAGCTGCTCCTGCGCCTCGAGCAGCGAGGCGATGAACTTGTCACCGTGGCCGAGGTTGCTGGCGACGATGAAACTCTGGTGCGCGGCCTCGGCGATGAAGCTGCTGGTGGGCAGCATCTCGGCCAGGTGGGTGAAGTAGCGCAGGTCCTTGCGGCCGTTGTCGATGGCGAACTTCAGCCCGCCCAGATCGCCTTGCAGCATGCGCCCGACCATCATCTGGAAGATGCCGGAATTGACACCGCCGGCCGAGACCACGTCGAACAGCTTCTGGATCGACAGCCCCGATTTCGCCGCCGCCGCCAGCGCCTCGGCGATCGCCGCCGCGGTGGTCATCGCCAGCATGTTGTTGATCAGCTTCAGCACATGGCCATGGCCCGGCCGGGCCGACGTGGATGATGTTCTCGCAGAAGGTGGCCAGGATCGGCCGCACGCGCGCGAAGTCTTCGTCCGACGCGCCGACCATCGTGTTCAGGCGCCCTTCTTCGGCCTCCTTCGGCGTGCGCGCCAGCGGCGCGTCGACGTAGGCCACGCCGCGCGCGGCGAAAGCCTCGCGGATGCGCTGGCTCGAGGCCGGCTCGGCGGTCGAGCAGTCGATGACCAGCGTGCCCTTTTCGCACCGCCGCCAGCAGGCCGCCTTCAGCGTGCACGATCTGCTCCACCTGCGGCGAGCCGGTGACACACAGGATCAGCGCCTCGCAGCCTTGCGCCAGTTCGCGGTGGCTCTTGCATTCCACCGCGCCGGCATCGAGCAGGTCGCCCAGGTTGGCGCGGTTGCGGTGCGCGACGAAGCGCAGCGCGTAACCCTTGGCCAGCAGGTTCTTCGCCATGCCGTGGCCCATCATGCCCAGGCCGATGAAACCGATGTTCTGCTTGTTGTTCATGCCGATCTCTCCTGCGGGTGATGGCGGGTTTCGCCGGGGTGCGAATCGCACCACAGCGCGATCAGTCGCTGGTAGCGCGTGGCGACATCGTCGATGACGCCGTCGTCGTCGAGCGTGCCGGCGAACCAGGCGGCGGCGGCATCGGCGAAGATCGAACGGCCGACCGCGAAGCCCTTGCACAGCGGCTCGCCGGCGGCGGCTTCGAAGCCCTGGCGCAGGCGCTCCTCGCTGGCCTCCAGCCCGAGCAGCAACACGCCGCGGCAATGCACATCGTGCTGATGGATCACCGCGCCGATGGCCTGCCAGCCGCTTGCGTCGTCCGGCGCGGCCAGCTTCCACCAGTCGGGGCGCACGCCGGCGGCATACACCTGCGCCATGCCGCGCGCGACGCTCAGCGCGTCGGCGCCCAGCTCGCGCGGCGGGATCAGTTCGAGCAGCAGCTCGTGCCCGGTGGCGTGACAGGCCTGCGCCAGCGCGCGCACCTGCGCCAGCTGCTGCTGCTGCAGCGCCGCCGGGTCGTCGGGGTGATGCGCCAGCAGGCACTTCACCACCTGTTCGGCGGGCCAGCTGCGCAGCGCCAGGCCGACGTTGCTGCCGTCTTCGAAGGCCAGCGGCCGCGAGCCGGGGCGCTCGACCGGGCGGCCGATCCACCAGCCGCTGCCGGTGACCTGGGCCAGCACGTCGCTGCCGTACAGGCCGTCGACGATGACACCGGCGGCCGGCAGCGTGGCGTGCGGCGCCTGCTTGCCCATCGCCGCGTAGCCGCGCTCGGCGGCAAGCATCACCAGTTGTTTGAAGTGGCCGATGTGCTCGGCCGGCTTGCCGTGGCGCTGCGCCAGTTCCTCGAACTGCGCGCGGTGGTCGAAGGCCAGCACCGCCAGCGACGGCCAGGCGCCGGTGCGGGTGGTGGCGCGGTGCAGTTGCTCCAGCGCCTCGTCCTCGCGCAGCCGGCGGGTGGTCGCGCCGTGTGTGATGAAGGCCTGCAGCTCCTGCGCAGCTGGGCATCGCCGGCGCACAGCCGTGACGCGACACCACCAGCGCACCGCAGGCATTGGCATAACGCAGCGCGGTGGCGAGCGGCTCGTCGCGCACCCAGCCGCGCAGCAGCCCGGCCATGAACGCGTCGCCGGCGCCGAGCACGTTGAACACCTCGACCGGAAAACCGGGGCCGTGCTCGCCGTCATCGATGCGGGCCGGGATGGCCCCGGCATACGCGGTGCAGCCCATCGGCCCGCGCTTCATCACGATCAACGCCGGCGTCACCTCGCGCACCCGGCGCAGTGCCGCCAGGCTGTCGCCGCTGCCGCCGGCGATGTGGATTTCCTCTTCGGTGCCGACGACCAGATCGCACAGCGGCAACAGCGCCTGCAGTTGTTCGCTCACCGCGGCCGACGCCACGTAGCGCTGCTCGCCCAGCCCGGGCGCGGTCAGACCCCACAGCACCGGGCGGTAGTCGATGTCGAGCACCACGCGCGTGCCGGCCGCGCGCGCCGCGTGCATCGCCTTCTCGCAGGCGGCACGCGTGCCGGGCTGCGACAGGTGCGTGCCCGAGACCAGCAGCGCCTGCGCCGAGGCGATGAAGGCCGGCAGCACATCGTCGGCACACAGACCCATGTCGGCACACTGCTCGCGGTAGAACAGCAGCGGGAAGGTGTCGCGGTCCTTCAGCGACAGGAACACCAGCGCCGTCAGCCGTTTCGGATCGGTGCGCAGCTGCGACACGTCGACACCTTCGCGCTGCAGCGTTTCGCGCACGAAGCGGCCGTTGTGCTCGTCGCCGACACGGCTCAGCATGGCCGCCCTCAGCCCCAGCCGCGACGCGCCGACCGCCGTGTTGGCCGGCGAGCCGCCGAGGTACTTGGCGAAGCTGGCGACATCCTCGAGGCGCGCGCCGAGCTGCTCGCCGTACAGATCGACCGCGGCGCGGCCCATGCAGATCAGATCGAACGGCCGCGTGCTCATGCAGCGCCTGCCGCGGCGCGGCGCGCTCGCGCGCGCACCCTTCTTCGGCGCGGTCAGGCGCTGGCCGGTGCTGACGACCAGCGCCTGCGCCAGGCACAGCGGCGCCACCAGCGATCGAAAGGCCGGGTTCGGCCCCTGCCCGAGCTCGAAACACACCTTGGCCGCCGGCTTCAGCGGCGACAGCGCGGTGTCGGTGATGGCGATCACCGGCACGCCGCGCGCGTGCGCCGCGCGCGCCGCCTCGATGACCTCGGGCGAATAGTTCTGGAAGCTGGCGACGAGCAGCACATCCTTCGCGTCGATGCCGCGCAGGCTGTCTGCCAGCATGCCGCCCAGGCCCGCGATCAGTTGCGTCTTGCAGCTCGAGCTGGCCGAGCGCGTAGGCCAGGTAGCAGGCGACCGGAAAGGCGCGGCGCTGGGCCAGCACATGCACGCGCGAAGCGCGGCAGATCAGCGCCGCCGCACGGGCCAGGTCGGCGGCCGCGATGCTGTCCTCGAGGTGGCCCAGTTCGTCGACCGCTTCACCGACGAACTGGTGCAGCACATCGGCCGCGGGCGACGACGCACCGCGCTTGCGGCTCATGCGGTCGATGCGCTCGCGGTAGCTGCCCGAGCGTTCGAGCAAGCGCGCGCGAAACAGCTGCTGCATGTCGCTGAACCCGGCGAATTCAAGCGCGTTGGCAAAACGGATCAGCGCCGACGGCTGCACGTCGGCAGCTTCCGACACGGTGGCCACCGTGCCCAACGCCAGCTCGTTCGGCCGCTCGAGCGCGAAGCGTGCGATCTGCTGCAGCTGCCGCGACAGGCCCGGATAGGCCGCCGAGATCGCGTCCTTCAGGTCTTCGATAGGTGGCGCTGCGGGTCATCGAAATGGGCTCTGCAGATGTCGGACCGACAGGGCGTTGTAGAACATTTGTTCTTGCATGTTTGAAGAATAGAACATACATTCCAATCCGTCCAGTGCTTTTTTGCGAACGACCGCTGCCCATGTCCAGCCCATCCCAGCTGCTGCGCCCTGCCCCGCTGATCACCGCGCCGATGCTGCTGACGGTGGCGTTGCTGGCGAGCACGCCGCTGTGGCTGAGCGCGGTGGGCCTGTACCAGTACCTGGCGCTGGAGATCGCGATCTGGATGATCTTCGCGCTGGCCCACAACCTGCTGCTCGGCCACGGCGGGCTGCCCAGCTTCGGCCACGGCGCCTACTTCGGCCTCGGCGCGTATGCGCTGGGGCTGCTGCAGCAACGCGCCGGTGCCGGCCTGCTGCTCGGGCTGCTCGGTGCGGTGCTGGTCACCGCGCTGCTGGGCGCCGTCGTCGCCACCTTCATCTCGCACCGCCGCGGCATCTACTACGCGCTGCTGACCATCGCCTTCGGCCAGGTGGTGTGGTTCGTGGCCATCAAGTGGCACACCCTGACCGGTGGCGAGGACGGCCTGCTCGACATCGAGCGCGTGCCGCTCGATCTGTTCGGCTGGCAGATCGCGCTGCACAGCAACCAGGCCTTCTTCTATTTCGTGCTGGCGCTGCTGGCGTTGGTGCTGGTCGGGCTGTGGCGGCTGGTGCACTCGCCGTTCGGCCGCGTGCTGCGCGCGGTCAAGCAAAACGAGATGCGCGCGGCCTTCATCGGCCACAACGTGTGGCTGGTGAAGTGGACGGCCTTCGTCATCTCGGCCGCGCTGTCGGGGCTGGCCGGCGGCCTGTTCGCGCTGGCGCAGCAGTCGGCCTACCCGAACGTGATGAGCCTGCACAACTCCGGCTTCGTCGTGATGATGGTGCTGATCGGTGGCGGGCTGGTCAGCTTCTGGGGGCCGGTGATCGGCGCGCTGATCTTCATCCTGGCGCGCGACCTGCTCGGCGCCTACACCGAGACCTGGCTGCTGTGGTACGGGCTGCTGTTCATCGCCATGGTGCTGTTCCAGCCCGATGGCGTGGCCGGCGCCTGGCAGGCCTGGCGCGCGCGGCGGCAGGTGCGCGCCGCGCCGGTCGGCGACGCGCTGGGCGCACGCACCAAGGAGGCCTGAGCATGGCGCTGTTCGAAGCCCGCGATCTGCACAAGCGCTTCGGCGACCAGGTGGTGCTGGAGAACATCTCGCTGTCGCTTCGCCGAAGGGCAGCTCAGCGGCATCATGGGCCCCAACGGGGCCGGCAAGACGACCTGCTTCAACGTGCTCACCGGCCGCTACAAGCCCGACCGCGGGCAGGTGCTGTTCGGCGGCGAGGACATCACCGGCCAGTCGCCGCGGCACATCGCGCGCAAGGGCCTGTCGCGCAGCTTCCAGATCATGAACCTGTTCAACGACGACAGCGCCATCGACAACATCCTGCTCGCGCTGCCGCGCGTGCGCGACAGCGGCTGGTCGATGGCGCGCGACCTGGGCCGCGACAGCGCCGCGCACGACGAAGCGGCGCAGGTGCTGGCGCGTGTCGGCCTCGCCGGCAAGGAACACACGCCGTGCAAGCGGCTGTCGTACGGCGAACGACGTGCGCTCGAGATCGGCCTGGCGCTGGCCGCGAGGCCGCGGCTGCTGTTCCTCGACGAGCCCACCGCCGGGCTCGGCGCCGAAGGCACTGCGCGGCTCGCCGAGCTGATCGGCGAGCTGAAGCGGCAGTTGAGCATCGTCATCATCGAACACGACATGCGCTTCCTGTTCGGCCTCGCCGACCGCATCTCGGTGATCCACTGGGGCCAGGTGATCGCCGAGGGCTCGCCGGCCGAACTGCGCGACAACCCCTGGGTGCAGCGCTCGAACCTCGGTGCGGTGACGGCATGAATGCGATCCTGAAGCCGGCCGCCGCGCAGCCGATCCTCGCGGTGCAGGACATCGACACCTTCTACGGCGAGACGCAGGCGCTGTTCGGCGTGTCGCTGCAGGTGGCCCCGGGCGAGGTGCTGGCGCTGCTCGGACCCAACGGCGCCGGCAAGACGACGACCTTGCGTTCGATCCTGGGCCTGACGCCGCCACGCGAGGGCCACATCCACTTCGACGGCGCCGACATCACACGCGCAGGCCACGCACCGCATCGCCGCGATGGGCGTCGGCTGGGTGCCCGACGACCGGCGCATCTTTCCGACGCTGACGGTGGCGCGCAACCTCGACATCGCGCGCAAGAAGACACGCTTTCGCGCCTGGAAGCTCGGCGAGTGTTTCGAGATCTTCTCGGCGCTCGAATACCTGCTGGCGCGCGAATGCGAGAACCTGTCCGGCGGCGAGATGCAGATGGTGGCGATCTCGCGCGTGCTGATGGGCGCACCGGGGCTGGTGCTGTTCGACGAGCCGAGCCAGGGGCTGGCGCCGAAGGTGGTGCAGGACGTGATGGCCACCGTGCTGCGGCTGAAGGCACGAAGGCGTGGCGGTGCTGCTGGTGGAACAGAACGTGGCCAGCGCGCTGGCGGTGGCCGACCGCGTGTGCGTGATGCGCGACGGGCTCATCGTGCACGAATGCGACGCCGAGACGATGCGCGCCGACGCGGCGCTGCAGCGGCGCTGGCTGGGGATCTGAGATGAGTGCCACCGTTGCTCAGCGTGCAAGGCCTGGTCAAGCAGTACCGGCGCGGCTGGCCCAAGCGCGCCGTCAGCTTCGACCTGCAGGCCGAATTCGAGATCGACACGCCGTGCATCGTCGGCGTGATGGGCGCCAACGGTGCGGGCAAGACCACGCTGTTCGAACTCATCACCGGCGGCAACCTGCCCACCGACGGCTGCGTGCGCGTGGCCGGGCAGGACGTGCACCGCGTGCGCTACGCCGAACGCGACCGCCTGGCGATGCACTACCACCAGTCGTACCAGTTGCGCAGCTTCAAGCGCACCCGGCCGTCGTTCATGCTCGAGCCGGCCCGCACCCCGCGGGCGCTGGTGCACCTGTTCGACGAGCCGCAGTTCAACACGCAGGATGGCTACATCGGCTTCATGCTCGACTTCTTCCGCCGTCTGCGCGACAGCGGCAAGCTGGTGTTCCTGTGCCTGCACCCGAACGAGCCGGTGCACCTGGACATCCTCGACGAGGTCTGCGACCGGCACATGTTCATGCACAAGGACGACGCGCGGGTGAGCCGGCTGCTGTTTGCCGACACGCTGGGCGATCTGGTGCGCCAACCGCAGGTCGCCGCTTACCTGGGCCGGCTGGCCACCGGCCGCGCCGCCAGCGGCTGACGCGGTTGCGCGGCAGCGCGCCGGCTACGCCCGACGCAGCGGCACGGCAAAGCCGCGCTGCAACCGCCGGGCGGGCCATCAGCGCGTCGTACCAGCGCTTGACGTGGCGCGAACTCGGCCAGATCGACCTTGTGCCGCTCGTGCCGCCAGGCCCAGCCGAGGATGGCGAAATCGGCGATCGACAACTCGCCCGCGAAGTACTCGTTCTCGGCCAGGCGGCGGTCCATCACGCCGTAGAGCCGTCGTGTCTCGTCGCTGTAGCGCTTCAGGCCGTAGGCGCGCTGCGTCTCGTCCTGCAGCGCGATGAAGTGGTGCACCTGCCCGGGCATCGGGCCGAAGCCGCCCATCTGGAACATCAGCCATTCGAGCACCGCGACGCGCTGGCGCGCATCGCTCGGCCAGAAGCGGCCCGTCTTCTCGCCGAGATAGACCAGGATCGCGCCCGATTCGAAGACGCTGATCGGCTTGCCGCCGGGGCCGTCGGGATCGACGATGGCCGGTATCTTGCCGTTCGGGCTGATCGCCAGAAAGGCGTCGGCGCGCTGCTCGCCCTGCGTGATGTCCACCACCCGCACGTCGTAGGCCAGCCCCATCTCTTCCAGCGCGACGCTGATCTTGCGCCCGTTGGGCGTGTCGAAGGTGTGCAGTTCGATGCTCATGACGGGCTCACGCGGTTTCCTTGGCGGGTCGGGCGGCGCCGCCGCGAATCCAGCGCTGGCTGGCCAGGGTCAACGACGATCAACCCGATGCCCAGCAGATCGGTCAGCAGCCCGGGCTTGATCAGCACCAGCGCCGCGACGATGAGCATCACACGTTCCCAGGCGCGCGCGCGACCGAGAAAGAAGTGCTCGTGCAGGCCGCCGGCCAGACAGACGACGCCGATGGTCGCCGTCACCGCGGCCAACGCCACCTCAGGCAATGGCCCGATCAACAGCAGCGACGGCGCGAACACGAACATGAACGGGATGATGTAGCCGGTCAGGCCGAGCTTGACCGCGGCCCAGCTGGTGTCCATCAGGCTGGCGTGCGACAGCCCGTTGGCGGCATACACCGCCATCGCCACCGGCGGTGTGATCGCCGACAGCACCGCGAAGTACAGCACGAACAGGTGCGCCGCTTCGACCATCACGCCCAGCTTGACCAGCGCCGGCACCAGCAGCGCCACCTGCACGATGTAGGCCGGCGTGGTGGGCAGGCCCATGCCGAGCAGGATGCCGGCGAGCATGGTCAGGAACAGCGCCAGCACCAGCGAGTTCTGGCTCAGCGCCAGCACCACGCCGGTGAACGACAGGCCCAGGCCGGTGAGCGTGATGGTGCCGATGACGATGCCGGCGGTGGCACAGGCCATCGCCACCACCAGCGTGTTGCGCGCCCCGGCCTCGAGCGCCTCGATGATGGCCGCCCAGGTGAAGGTGCGCCGCGTGCTGGCGCGCAGCCAGGTGGTCGGAATCACCGAGGCGATGCCGCACAGCGCGGCGAAGGCGGCGCTGCGCCCGGCCAGCAGCACCGCGATGATGACCACCAGCGGCAGGAACAGGTGGCCGCGTTCGGACAGCGTCTTGCCCAGGCGCGGCAGGTCGGCCTTCGGCAACCCGACCAGGCCGATGCGCTTGGCCTCGAAGTGCACGGCCATGAACACGGCCACGTAATACAGCACCGCCGGCAGCAGCGCGAAGGCGGCCACCTTCAGGTACGACACGCCCAGGAACTCGGCCATCACGAAGGCCGCCGCGCCCATGATCGGCGGCATCAGCTGGCCGCCGGTGGAGGCCACCGCCTCGACCGCGCCGGCAAACGCCGGCCGGTAGCCGGTGCGCTTCATCAGCGGGATCGTGAAGGTGCCGGTGGTCATCACGTTGGCCACCGCGCTGCCCGACACGGTGCCGAACAGGCTGCTGGTGATGACCGCCACCTTGGCCGGTCCGCCCGAGCTGGCGCCGGCCAGCGCCAGCGCGAAGTCCATGAACAGCTGGCCGGCGCCGCTGCGCTCGACGAAGGCGCCGAACAGGATGAACAGCATCACGTAGGTCGCCGACACGTACAGCGGGATGCCGAAGATGCCTTCGGTGGTCAGGTACAGCTGGTCGAGCATGATGCCCACCGACTGCGATCCCGCCGTCACGCCGTAGATCATGAACACCAGCGCGGTGATCGGCAGCGCCCAGCCGGTGAAGCGGCGGGTGGCCTCGAGGATCAGCACGATCAGCGCACCGCCGAAGATGTAGTCGGCCAGCCGCGGGTCATCGACGTAGTAGATGCGGTTGAGGATGTAGTTCAGCTCGAACGCCGGGTACAGCGCCGCGGCCGCCGCGGCCACGGCCAGCAGCAGATCGAGCGGGCCGACCGAACGCGCGCGGCCGCGCCAGCCGGGCATGATCAGGTAGGCCAGCACCAGCGCGAAGGCCAGGTGCGAGCCGCGGAAGACGTAGGCGTCGGGCGGGCCGGCAAAGGCGACGTACAGCTGGTAGAGCGACATCGCCACCGCCACAGCGGTGATCAGGCGTCGGGTGGCGGTGTCGGGCAGGCTCAGCATGGGCGCCAGCAGTGAAGTCGGCCGGTGCAGTTGCAGCCGGCACAAGCGCGCCGCTCACGGCGCGGGAAGATCTCGGCGCGCAAGCGGTGCGCGCCGACGATCCCGTCGGCGCTCACAGCACGCCGGCTTCCTTGTAGAACTTGGCCGCGCCCTTGTGCAGCGGCACGCCGATGTCCTCGGCCATCATCTTCGGCGTCGTGTCGCTCATCGCCTTGGCGATGGCGGCGAGGTCGGCCTTGTTGTCGACCATGCCCTTCAGCAGCTTGTAGACCACATCGGCGTCGAGATCGCAGCGTGCGATGACGTGCGTGGCGTAGCCGATGGTCTGCACGTCCTGCGTCTGCTTCGGGTAGCTGTTGGCGGGAATGATCAGCTTGGTGTAGCCGGGGTTCAGCTTGCGCATGGCCTGGAACTTGTCGTCGCCGATGGCGACGATCTTGATGTCGCGCGCCGAGGCCAGATCCATGATCGCCGAGGCCGGCACCGTGGTGCCGAGCGTGAACACCTGCGCGTTGTTGTCCTTCATCAGCGACACCGCATCGGTGTACGACACGTAGCTGACGCGGCTCAGGTCGGCCGGCTTCAGGCCATACACCTCGAGCGCCTGGTTGCTGATGAATTCGGCCGTGTTGCCCTTGGGCTGGAAGGCCGCGGGCTTGCCCTTCAGGTCACCGAGCGAATTGATGCCCGAATCGGCATTGGCGACGACCTGGAAGAACTGCGGGTACAGGCTGGCGACGTTGCACACGTTCTTCGACGGCGAATCGAACGGCGCGCGTCCGGCGACACCGTCGACGGTGGAAATCGAATTGCCGAAGCCGATGTCGGCCTTGCCGGTTTCGATGGCCTTGACGTTGGCGATGCCGGCACCGGGCAGCACCTGCACCTTGATGCCGGCCTTGTCGCCGATGTTGGCGATGGCCCCGCCCAGCGGATACCACGAGCCGCCTTGCGGGCCGGTCATCAGCTTGATCTGCTGCGCCTGTGCGCCGGCGGCGAATGCGAGGGTGGCCGCGACGAACAGTGCGCGGCGGTGGAATCGATTGAGCATGGCGAAGTCTCCCGGAGAGCGGATGGCAAACGCCAATGCTAGGGCGAAGCGCGGCCGCACCCATATCGGCATTTACACCCCCTCGCGGCATCGCACGGGCCGGCGCAGATCGTGTCGGCAGCACAGAGGTGGTTGAGCGTGCCGAGGATCGAACCGAAGAAGGCGCCCTTGTCTGCCTGCAGCTCTTCGTCGCTCAGCCTGGCCGCCGCGTCGTAGATCTGCACGTTCATCCAGCGGTTGTATGCCGCCATGAGTTGAGCGAGCTGCGGTGTCATCTGCGATCCCCGACAGCCCTGCGCAATGCCGCGCGCGCCAGCAACCGCGTCGAGTCGAGCGTCGGCAGCGCGCTGTTCGTGTCGTCGATGATCAGCGGGATCTCGGTGCAGCCCAGAATGACCGCGTCGCAGCCGCGCCGCTTCAGGTTCCGGATCACGCGCTGGAAGTAGGCCACGGTGTCGGGCATGAATGTGCCCTGCACCAGTTCGTCCATGATGAGGCGCCCCATCTCGTCGCGCTCGGCGTCGCTGGGTCGAGTGCATTGCAGCCCGCGCTCGGCCAGCGCGTGAGGGTAGACATCGCTGGCCACGAGCCATTGCGTGCCGGTGAGCCCGAGGCGCCGATAGCCGCGCGCGACCGCTTCGTCGGCGACGACTTGTGCGATGTGCAGCCACGGCAGCGGCGACGCGGGCACGACCAGCGCCAGGGCCTGATGGACCGTGTTGTCCGGGCAGATCAGGAAGTCGGCGCCTGCGGCAGCGAGTCGGTCCGCCGACGCGAGCATCAGATCGGCGACGCCTTGCAGGTCGTTGCTGTCGAGGCACCTCAGGTAGTCGGCAAGCGAGGCGCCGTGCAGCGACACCGGCGGGTGTGCGTGCGGCCCCAGCAGCGCCGCGCCCTCGTTGCACAGCGTGCGGTAGCACAGCGCAGCACCCTCCGCGGAGCAGGCAACGATGCCGATGTGCAGCGGCCGTGACATGGTCGTTGTGCTGTCAACTGAAGTCTTGATCACCGAACTGCGATTGTCGTCAGGCGCCCGCTTCGGCACCGACCACGAGCAGCAGTGTCTCCCCGGTCGCGACCAGCTTCTCTTCGCCGGCGTTCTCGGCGAACAACTCGCAGGCGGTGAAGACCTGCGACTTGCCCGGCTTGATCACGCGGGCGCGCGCGATGAAACGGTGGCCGACCGCCGGTCGCAGGCAGTTGACGGCGTAGTGCGACGCCAGCACGCGGCCCACCAGCGTGAACGCGGCGAAGCCGCAGGCGGTGTCGATGAGCGCACCGACGAGCCCGGCGTGCAGGAAGCCGGCGTACTGCCCGGCTTCGTCGCGCCAGGGCATCGCGATGCTGACGCTGCCCGGCTGTGCGGCGACGACTTCGATGCCGCACCAGCGGTTGAAGGCGGCGATGTCGTTGATGGCCCGGATGCGGGCCAGCAGGTCGGACGGTGGCTCCACGATGTGCTCCTGCGACCTTCCGCGAAGGCGGCGCTCGAATGTAGGCGCGTGCAGCGACAGGGGCTGTCAGCCCGGCGACAACGACCGGCCGCCTCCAGCAACCCTAGTCGCGGCAGTAGCCCTCGCCCGGGCGGATCGTCAGGCAACGCGACTTGCCCGCCAGCCATTTCATGCCGGTGGCGTCGCCATCGGTCGCGGTGATCGTTTCGCGCTGGCCATCACGCTCGAAGCTCAGGTGGTCGGCGCTGTCGACACTGCTGAACGATCGTTCGCCGTCCAGGTTGCGGATGATCACGTCGTAGCCGGACCCGGGCCTGGCGACCAGGCGCAGGTAGGTCCCCTCGGGCCCGTTCCACTGCCCGAGCCAGGCGTGCCAGGCACCGGGCGCCGGCACCGCCTGGGCTGGCCGTCACGGCAGGCGGCGGCGGCGTGGCCGGGTGCTGCTCGCTGCACCCCGCCGCGAGCAGCGCCGCACATGCCACCGACAACGACAACGACACCGACAACGCAGCGCGGCCCGCGCTGGCGTGCTGCGGCAGATCCCCGGGCATCGACTCATGCTGCGACCGGGCGCTCGAGAATCGCCTTCGCGTCCTCGAAGCCGATCGGCGCCGAGGTGTGCTCGTGAACGATGCGCAGCACATGCCCGCTCAGGCGCAGGACCCACGAGATGCGGTTCGTCATCGTGCGCAGCTGCTCGCCGTCAGCCGCAACGCCCGCATAGGTGACGAACGCGCTGACCGAGACGACATCGGGCCCGCCAATCACCTTCACGTCGTCGAAGCTCACCTTGACCCGTTCGGTCGTCAGCGACGTGAACCAGCCGTCGACGGTCTGTCGCCAGGCGCGGGCACCTTCGTGTGACCAGCTGCCCCACGCGTCGAAGACCCTCACCGCCGGGTCGTACAGCCGCATCAGGGCGTCGGCATCCTTCGCGAACACGGCCGCCTTGTAGGACTCGAGAATGCGGGAAACCGGTCTGTCGATGTCGCTCATGCTGGCTCCTTGCTTGTCGATGTCGCTCAACGAATCAACGCCGGCATGCCTGCACGACGACGTGATCCCCCGCGACGCGTACTCGATCGGATTGCCCCACGCCACGGGTGCCAGTTTCTGCCGTGCTGCCATCAGTCATCGATGAAGGCCCAGGTGTGCGCACCGTCGAACTTTCGCACCCGCACCGATGCGATCAGGCTGGGGTCGAAATTCCCCAGGTTCACCCCGTGCCGGGCTCCGGGCTTCGCTTCGAGCGGCTCCCAATGGGTCACGCAGCCACAGTTCGTGCAGTGGATGGTGCGCAGCGTCCTGTCGCCCCAGATGTAGGCCGAGGTGGCCTGCGGATGTGCGTCGATCGTCACGGTGCCGAACTCGAAGTAGACCCACGGCCCGCCGATGCGACGGCACAGCGAACAATTGCACTGCGTTGCCACCGCGGGCGTGGACGGCAGCGTGAGGCGCACGGCGCCGCAGTGACATGAGCCTTCGTGCATGCGCGGTCCCCCGTCATCGTCGCTGGACCAGAACTCGACGCGCATCTCGAAGTCCTTGTAGGCCGACTTCGAAACTCATGCTTGCCTCCTGGTGGGCGGTCGCCGAACACGCGCGATGGTGTGCGCGAGGTGCCGATGATGCCGAAAGTTGCGGGCGCACTCGGCGCCGACCGCCAGCGGGGGTCACCTCAGCCAGGACGCGCCCACCCACTGCAATCTTGAACAAGACCACCACGGTTGCGTCTCCGAGCGGCTCACTCGCGCGGGGCCAGTATCGCCATGGTTATGCGCGAGACGCAGGTGAGTTGACCCTGTTCGTTGGTGAGGTCGATCTGCCACACGTGCGTGGTCCGACCCACATGAATCGGTCGAGCCGTTCCGGTGATCCACCCGGAAGTGGCGCTGCGGAGATGGTTCGCGTTGATATCGAGCCCCACGGCTCGATGCCCCGGCATCGACGAGTACGCGGCCCCGCAGGAACCCAGGGTCTCGGCGAGAACGACTGATACCCCGCCATGAAGGATGCCGTACGGCTGCCGCGTGCGCGTGTCCACGGGCACCCTGGCGCGTATGAAGTCATCCCCGACTTCGAGGAACTCGATGCCCAGGTGCGCGACGGTGGTCTCGCGATGAATCTGCGTCAACGCTTCGACCGATACAGCTTGCTTCCAGATTTGGGACATGGCGGTCGTGCCGAAGTGGTCAGGCGACCAGTGTGGCAGACACACCGCGGCGCACCGTCCCTCGCCTCACGCCAGGCTCTGCCGCAGCAGCGGCGCGAACAGCGCCGCGATGCCGAGGAACGAGAAGAAGCCGACCACGTCGGTCACCGTCGTCAGGATGATCGACGAGGCGGTCGCCGGGTCCTGGCCGAAGCGGCGCAGCAGCACCGGCACCAGCGCGCCGGCCAGGCCGGCGGCGAACATCGAGATCACCATCGCCAGCACGATCACGCCCACCAGCGGCAGCGAGCGGCTCCACACGTAGACCGCCAGCCCGGTGGTGGCGGCCACCGCGACGCCGTTGATCAGGCCGGTCAGCGCTTCCTTGCCGACCACCGCCGGCCAGTGGCGCAGGCTGATCTCGCGCAGCACCAGGCCGCGCATCGTCACCGCCAGCGCCTGCGCGCCGGCATTGCCCGATTGCCCGGCCACCACCGGCAGCAGCACCGCCAGCGCGGTGAACTGCGCGATGGTGCTTTCGAACAGCCCCACCACCGCCGCCGCCAGGAAGGCGGTGAGCAGGTTGATCTGCAGCCACGGCAGGCGCTTCCTCACCGCGAACAACGGCGACGACAGCGCGCGCTCGTCGGCGCTGGCGCCGACCATGGTCTGGATGTCGAGGCTGCTCTCTTCTTCCACCGCGGCCATCAGCTCGGCCTGGCGGATGACGCCGATGAAACGGCCGGCGACATTGATCACCGGCAGCG
The DNA here is from genome assembly GCA_963756415.1 of uncultured beta proteobacterium. Classification (GTDB taxonomy): domain Bacteria; phylum Pseudomonadota; class Gammaproteobacteria; order Burkholderiales; family Burkholderiaceae_C; genus Rubrivivax. Next base: position 369,893 of record CAVWNT010000009.1, on the reverse strand, counting down.
CCGTGATCGGGTGGCTCTGCAGGGTCTCGACGACTTCCTCGCGCGGGTCGAGATCGCCCACCACCGCGACCACGCCGCGGGTGATGTCGGCCAGCGGCAGGCTGCGATCGGCCAGCGCCAGGTCCTGCACTTCGACGCGCCCGCTCAGGCGCCCCTCGTCGTCGATGACGAACAGCTCGCGCAGGCCGCTGCGCCGAATCTGGCGCAGCCGCTCGATCGCCTCGTCGACGGTCATGCCGCTGCGCAGCGGGCTCACGCGCGGGTCCATCAGGCGGCCGGCGCAATCTTCAGGGTAGGCCAGCAGCGCGCGCAGTTCGCGTTCGATCTCGCCCTGCAGCCGCTTCAGCCAGGCTTCGCGCGTGTCGGCGTCGAGCTGCGACAGCACCGCCACGCTGACCGCCGGCTCGGCTTCGGTCAGCAGCAGCACGGCCATGTATCCGGGCAGCGCCTCGAGCATGTCGCAGGCGACATCGCCGGCCAGCGCCTGCCATGCCGGCAGCGCCACGTGCGAGGGTTGCGCCGCCACCAGTTGCGCCGCGTCGGCCGCCGGCATGGCTTCGAGCAGACGCGCGGTTTCATGCGGGAAGTCGAGCATGAAGCGCTGCGTCAGCGCGGCTTCGGCCGGCTACCGGCGCGTCAGTGTTCATCGGCCGCTCCGGCCACCGGCTTCACCGCCGGCAGCCACACCAGGCAGGCCTCGACCAGGCCCGACAGGCCCTGCCAGTAGCTGCGCGCGAACATCTGCGGCATGCTCGCCTCGGCGTCCTGTGTCGGGTCCACCGGCAGCGCCCGCTGCACGGCGCGCAGCAGCGCATCGTGGGTCAGCACACCGACCAGCCGGTTGCCGGGTTCGACCACCGGCAGCCACGACGCGCGCTGCCAGCCCGGGTGCGCCACGCTGCCGTGCAACGGTGCGTGCGCGGCCAGCATCGCCAGCGGCCGTTGCAGCAAGGTGGCCAGCTTGGCACTGGCCGGCGCCTGCAGCAGCACCGTCATCGTGACCACGCCGCTGAGGTGGCGCTGCTTGTCGATGACGAACACCTGGCCGTGCTCACCCGGCGTGGCGCGCAGACGATCCAGCGCTTCGGCGGCGCGCGTGTCGGCCGGCAGGCTGATGACATCGGGATCGGCCAGCGCGCCGAGCGTGTCGTCGGCATAACCGAGCAGCAAGGTGGCGGCCAGTGCCGAGGCGGTGGGCAGGCCGTCGACCAGCGCGCGGCGGCGCTGGGCCGGCACGCAGCGCAGCACCGCCACCGTCGGCTGCGTGCCCATCGGCGACAGCAACTGCAAGGCGCGCGGGTCGTCGAGCGCGCCCAGGCAGCTGGCCGCGCTTTGCGGCAGCATCGCGGCCATCACCACCGCGCCCAACCGTGCCGGCGCGCGGGCGAACAACTCGGCGGCCTCGTCCACCGGCAGAACTTCGAGCACCCGCGCCGCGCGCTGCGGATGGGCGCGCATGAAAGCCAGGCTGAGACGCGAATCGAGCTCGGTGGCCATCGCGGCTTCGTGTATCGATCAGCTGACGGTCGGAACGCGCCAGCAGCACCATCGGCTCGTCGTGAAAGACACGCCCTGGCAGCACGACACGGCCGTCGGCGGTTTCGAGCACCAGCGAGGTGGCGCTGACATCCACGATGCGGCCCTCGAAGCCGGCCACCCTCACCTGCTGGCCGAGGCGGAAGGCCTGGCGCAGGTAGTGCGCGCCGATCAGGTTGGCGACATAGCTGCGCGAGCCCAGGCTCACCGCCAAGGTCACGCCGCCCATCACCGTGGCCACCAGCACGGCGGCCAGGATCGCGATCCAGGTGATGCGCAGGCCGATCTGGTCGGCGCCGACGATCAACGCCACCACCAACGTGGTGCCTTGCGCGACACGCGCCAGCGCGGTGCGCTGCGGCGGCGCCAGCGCGGTGGCGGTGGCCAGCACCAGCTCGGCGACAAAACCCGACAGCACATAACCGGCGGCGACGATCAGCAGCCCGGCTGCCACCGTGGGCAGGTGATCGAGCAGCCGCGCCAGCCAGTCGGTGAAGGTCTGCAGGCCCAGCGTGTGCGTGGCCGCGGTGATGAAGAACAGCAGCACCACCCAGTAGACGACGCTGCCCAGCACCGAGGCCGACCGGCCGACACGCCAGCGCGAGTCGACGCGTTTGCGGCCGATCAGCGAATCGAGCAGCGCCGCCGCGCGGCGCGTGGCGGCACGCAGCACCCGCGCCAGCACCCAGCCCACCAGCAGCAGCGCCAACGCGCCGAGCAGTTGCGGCAGGTGGCTGAGCAGCCGTTCGGTGGCGACAGTGGCTGCCGTGTCGAGCGATTCGGTGAATGTCGCCATGAACTCATGCTAACGCGATGCCCCGACGCGGCGATGAATCAGGTGATCACCGACTGCGGCACCAAGACGACGCCATGCGCCCACACTGGCCGCCGCGCCAGCCGTGCTCAGGATTTCAGGTCGAACTCCATGTGCACGTAGTCGCCCCGGTAGGTGACCTCGCCGAGATAGATGACACGCCGCTTCGGCCCGGTGAACACACGCCGCACCTCGGCCACCGGCGCGTTGACCGCGATGCCGAGGTGGCGCGCGACCTCCAGATCGGCGGTGGAAATGGTCAGCACCTGCCGCGCGCTGGCGATGCGCACCGACGGCATCTCCATCAGCAACGGGATCACCGTCTGCGTGCGAAAGCGCCTCGGCTGCTGCGCGAAGATCTGCGCATCGAGGTAGATGCTGATCACGCAGTAGGGGCGGCCCTGGCGCGAGTGCACGCGGCGCATGTACACATAGTGCTCGGCGGCCACGCCGTCGTCGTCGCGCAGCAGCGGGCTGCGCTTGGCCTCGTCGATGTTGAGCAGCTTCGGGCGCGTGTCGCGGTAGGCCTCGGCCAGGCTGTGCAGCGTGGTCTCCACGCGCAGCCAGCGGTTGTCGCGCGGCGCCCCGGTGACGAAGGTGCCACGGCCGCGCTGCGGGCTGAGCAGGCCGTCGCGCGCCAGCCGATCGATGGCCTGGCGCACGGTGACACGCGCCACCTCGAACTCGCTTCACCAGCTGTTCCAGCGAGGGCAGCTTGCCACCCTGCGGCCACACGCCCTTGGCGATGCGCTGGCGGAACAGCTCGGCCAGCTGCACGTTCAGCGGCACCTCGGCGTTGTCGAGAATCACGGCGCGCGCGCAGTGGCCACGGCAGCATCCTCGAGCACCAGTGCGGCACCCTTCTCGGCGATGACGGTGGCGGCGGCGTTGGTGTTGGTCGAGACCATGCGCGGCATCACCGACGCATCGATCACGCGCAGCCCGCCGACGCCGCGCACGCGCAGCCGCGCATCGACCACCGAGCCTTCGTCGCCGCCCATGCGGCAGCTGCCCGAGGCATGGAACACGGTGCCGCCCTTGGCGCGCGCGTAGCTTTCCAGCTGGGCGGCGGTGCGCACGTCGTTGCCGGGCAGGTACTCGACACCGGTCACCAGGTCGCGGAACGAGGGCTGGCTGTAGATCTCGCGCAGGATCTTCAAGCCACTGACCAGCGTCGCCGCGTCCAGCGGCTCGGTCAGGTAGTTGGCGACGATCTGCGGCGGCGCCAGCGGATCGGCCGAGGCGATCTGCACCGTGCCCTTCGATTGCGGCCGGCACTGCGTCGCCGATGCCGAGAAGCCCGAGAAGCGGTGCAACGCATCGCCGGGCTTGTCGACCGACAGCGGCATGACGTTGAACAGCACGTCGGCACGGCCGTTGCGCGCGTGCTCGGTGGCGACCAGGCCGCCGACCTGTCCGGCACCGACCGTCAGCGGGCCGCGTTGCCGGAACAGCCACTGCGCGCCCATGTGCGCCAGCGCCAGCGGACTGCGCACCTGGTCGTTCAGCGACATCGCACGCTTGAGCTTGACGATGACACGCGCCTGGTAGTGATCCTGCAGGTTGGCGCCGACCTCGGGTGCATCGGCGATGACCTCGATGCCGTGGCGTTGCAGCAGCGCCGGCGGCCCGATGCCCGACAGCTGCAGCAGCTGCGGCGATTGCAGCGCGCCGGCGGCGAGGATCACCTCGCCGTCGCTGTGCGCGATGCGGGCGCTGTGGCGGGCACCGGCCTGCAGCCACTCGACACCGACCGCGCGGCCGCTTTCGAACAGCACGCGGCTGACGTGCGCGCCGGTGGTCAGCGTCAGGTTCGCCCGCGCGCGCACCGGCGCCAGGAACGCGGTGGCGGCGTCGCAGCGCCAGTGGCCGCGCAAGGTCAGCTGGTAGGCCCCGACACCGTCGCTGCGTGCGCCGTTGAAATCCGCGTTGCGCCGGTAGCCGGCCTCGACGCCGGCATCGACCCAGGCCTGGCAATACGGATGGTCGTTGCGCAGGTCGCTCACCGACAGCTCGCCGTGTGCGCCGTGGTACTCGCTGGCGCCGCCGGCATAACGCTCCGAGGCCTTGAAGTACGGCAGCAGCTCGCGGTAGCCCCACCCGCTCGCACCCAGTGCCGCCCAATCGTCGAAATCCTCGTGCTGGCCGCGGATGTAGAGCAGACCGTTGACCAGGCTCGAGCCGCCCAGCCCCTTGCCACGCGGCCAGCTCATCACGCGCTGGGCGGTTTCGCTCTGCGGCTGCAGCGCGAACTGCCACGAGAAGCGCGGGTCGTAGATGGTGCGGAAGTAGCCCACCGGCAGGCGCAGCCACAGGCTGCGCGGCTCGCCGCCGGCTTCGAGCAACAGCACGCGCCGGGCCGGATCGGCACTCAGGCGGTTGGCCAGCACACAGCCGGCGGAGCCGCCGCCGACAATGATCCAGTCGTACGCGGCGGCAGCAGCGGTCATGCCTTCACGACATCGAGGTACAGCTTCGGGTTGAAGTACTTGTCGGCCGGCACCGCGTTCTGGATGTTGCCGTGCTTGATGAAGAAGTCGCTCACCTGCTGCAGCCAGCGTGTCACCGTGCCGTCGGCGTACTTGCCGCGCCACTCGCTCGACGAGTAGTACTTCGAGAAGGTGAACTGCTGCTTGAACTGCTCCAGCGGCACCTGGTCGTACTCGCTCTTCTGCAGCATCTCGACGCTCTTCTGGGTGCTGTTGACGATGGCGTCGTTGGCCTCCGCCCAGGCGGCGATCAGCTTCGACAGCACCGGCTGGTTCTTGTCGTAGAAATCGTTGTTCGCCGCCCAGCCGCCCATGATTGCCGCCTCGGGGAAGAACTTCGAGGCATCGACGAGCATGTGCGCGTTCGGCACCTTCTCCTTCACGGTGGTGTCGAACGGCACCCACAGCGCCACCGCCGGCACCGCGCCGGAGATGAACGAGGTCACCGCCTCGGACATGCGCTGGTTGACGATCTGCACATCGCTGGCCGGATCGAGCTTGTCGGCGCGCAACGCGCGGTCGAGGAAGACGTGCGCGGTGGTGCCGGTGGTGGTGGAGATCTTCTTGCCCTTCAGGTCGGCCATCGACTTGATGTCGCCGCTGACCCACAGCTGCGCGGTGGCGTATTCGATGTTGTTCATCAGGAACACCTTGCCCTGGCCACGCGCCGGGAAGTTCGACACCACCGCGCCGGTGGACAGCACGTCGAGGCTGCCGCCGATCATGGCCTGGAACAACTCCAGCCCGGTGGTGAACTTGCGCAGTTCGAGATCGAGCCCGTGCTTGGCGAAGCTGCCCATCTGCTGGCCGATGAAGATCTGGCCATCCACCGCCGGCGTGTGCAGATAGCCCACGCGCAGCTTCGAGGTGGACTGCGCACGCAGCACGGCGCCGTAGCCGGCCAAGGTGGCGGCGGCGCCGGCCTGGATGAGGGTTCTGCGACGAAGGGTCATGGTGGGGTCTCCTTGGGGTTGGGCGGGTCAATCGGTGACGCGCGAAGGCTGGCGTGCCTGCGCTGCGTATTCCTGCATCACCAGTTCGCGGATCTCGGTGCGCAGATGTGTGAAGCGGGGGTCTTCCTGCAGGACTTCGTGGCGCGGGTAGCCGAACGGAATCTCGATGATGCGCGCGCACCCGCGCCGGCCGCGCGGTGACGATGACGATGCGCGACGACAGGTAGATCGCCTCGTCGACCGAGTGGGTGATCAGCATCACCGTCTTGCCCTCGGCCGCCAGCACCTGCAGCAGCAGATCCTGCATCGCACTGCGCGTCTGCGCATCGAGTGCGCCGAAGGGCTCGTCCATCAGCAGGAACTCGGGCTTGACCGCGTAGGCGCGCGCCAGCGCCAGCCGCTGGCGCATGCCGCCCGACAGGTGCTTCGGGAAGTGGTCGGCGAAGTCGCTCAGACCCATCAGCGTCCATGTAGCGCGCACACGATCTCGCTCGCGCTCGGCGGCAGGCACCCGGTTGGCCGCCAGCTTGAGGCCGAACTGCGATGTTGTCGCGCACAGTCAGCCACGGGAACACGCCGTATTCCTGGAAGATGACGCCGCGATCCGGGCCCGGGCCGGCGATCGGCCTGCCGTCGAGCAGCACGCTGCCGCCACTCGGTTCGACGAAGCCGCCGACGACGTTCATCAACGTCGTCTTGCCGCAGCCCGAGGGGCCGATGATCGAGACGAACTCGCCGTTGGCGATGTCGAGGCTGACACCGTCGACGACGCGCATCGGCCCGTCGGCGGTCGGGAAGTCCACCGTGACGTTGTCGAAGCGGATGCGCGCGTCGGCGCTGCTCGCGTTCATGCCAGACGGTCCTGCCAGGCCACCAGCCGGCGGCTGGCCACACGCAGCGCCAGATCCATGCACAGCGCGATCAGGCCGATGCAGATGATGCCGACGTAGATGATGTCGAGCTGGAAGAAGGCCGACGCGTCCTGGATCAACGCGCCCAGGCCCTGCTGCGCGGCGATCAGCTCGGACGCCACCAGCGTGGCCCAGGCGACACCGAGCGCGACGCGGATCGCGGTGAGGATGTGCGGCACCGTCAGCGGCACGATCACCTTGGCGAAGATCTCGGTGTCGCGCGCGCCCAGCGTGCGCGCCACGCGCACGTAGATCGGGCTGATCTGCGCGATGCCCTCGTACATCACGATCACGCCGGCGAAGAACGAGGCGTAGAACAGGATCACCGTCTTGGCGATCTCGCCGATGCCGAAGTAGACGATGACCAGCGGGATCAGCGCGATCGGCGGCAGCGCGCGGAAGAAGTTGATGACCGGATCGATGAAGCTGCGCAGCCCCTTGTACCAGCCCAGACAGAAGCCCACCGGCACCGCCAGCGCGACCCCGAGGCGTCACGCCGATGACGACCCGCTGCGTCGACATCCAGACATCGATCGGCAGCCGCCCGCCGGCCAGCTCGACGAAGCGCGTCAGCACCTGATGCGGTGCCGGCACCAGCGCCGGATTGACCAGGCCGCTGGCACGCACCGCGTACCACAGCGCGACGATCACCAGCCAGGGTGCGGCAATCAGCGTCAGGCGGGCGAGCGGGCGCGGCATGGGCATGGGCATCGCATGGGCATCGGCAAAATCGGAAGCGGTGAGTTTTCTGGGCTTAAAGGCTGAACATTCTATCCATAGGATGTTATAACCCGGCAAATGCGTCGCGCCCCCGGTGAAAACCCCCCGCCAGCCCCGGACGCGGACGCGGACCCCAAACACACCCACGCCCACGCCTTCACGCTGGCGCGGCTCGACACCTTCGTGCTGCGCTGGCCGGTGGCGCAGCCGGTGCGCACCTCCTTCGGCACGATGTTCGATCGCCCGGCGCTGCTGATCCGCGCCGAGTGCACCGACGGCGCCGTCGGCTGGGGCGAGACCTGGTGCAATTTTCCCGCCTGCGGCGCCGAGCACCGGGCGCGCTTGCTCGACAGCGTGATCGCGCCGCTGCTGCTGGGGCAGCGCTTCGCCTCGCCGCAAGCGGCCTTCGATCGGCTCGGCGCGGCGACCGCGGTGCTGGCGCTGCAATCGGGCGAGCCCGGTCCGATCGCGCAGGCCATCGCCGGTGTCGATCTGGCGCTGTGGGATCTGGTCGCACGCCGTGCCGATGTGCCGCTGTGGCGATTGCTCGGCGCGACGACGGCGGTGGTGCCGGTGTATGCCAGCGGCATCAATCCCGATGGTGCGGGCGACACCGTCACGCAGCATCGCAGCGCCGGCTATCGCGCGTTCAAGCTGAAGGTCGGCTTCGGCATCGAACGTGACCTGGCCAATCTGGCCGCGGTGCGTGCCGCCGCCGGCGCCGATGCCGAACTGATGCTCGATGCCAACCAGGCCTGGACCCTCGACGAGGCACTGGCCCATGCGCGCCGCTTCGAGCCCTTCGCGCCGCGCTGGCTGGAAGAGCCATTGCGTGCCGACCGGCCGGCGCACGAATGGCAGCGGCTGGCACGCCACACCGCGCTGCCGCTGGCCGCCGGCGAGAACCTGATCGGCGAGGCCGCCTTCGCCGATGCCATCGAAGCGGGCGCGCTCGCCGTCGTGCAGCCCGATGTCGCCAAGTGGGGCGGCATCAGCGGCGGGCTGCGCGTGATCGCGCGCATCCAGGCCGCGGGCCTGCGTTTTTGCCCGCACTTCCTGGGTGCGGGCATCGGCCTGACCGCCTCGGCGCATCTGCTGGCCGCGCACCCCGGTGCTGGCGACAACCGCGGCATGCTCGAAGTCGACGGCAATCCGAACCCGCTGCGCACGCTGCTGGCACCGGCCCTGGCCACGCTGGCCGCCGGCTGCATCGACCTCGGGCACGCGGCCGGGTTGGGCGTGCAACCGCAGCTGCAGGACCTGCAGCAGATGTGCGCCCTGCGCCGCGCCACGCTGAACGCGGCGGCAAGCGCTCAGCCGGGCGGAAACAGCGAACGCAGCACCAGGCTCGCGCCACTGAGCAGCAGCAGCGCCCACACCGCCTGCACCACGCGCCGCGTCGGCAACCGCGCATGCAGCCGGCTGCCGAGCGAAGAAGCCGGCCAACGCAACCGGCAGCAGCCACAGCGCCGATTGCCACAGGCCGCCCTGCGCATACAGGCCGATGGCCAGGAACATCAGCAGCCGCACGAAGCCGGTGCTGAACACCACCGCACTGATGGTCGCGCGCAGCTGGTGCTTGTCGGTGATGCGCCGCATCAGGTAGGCGCTGTACAGCGGCCCGCCGGTGCCGAACAGCGCGCTGAAGATGCCCCCGGCGGTGCCCAGCGGCGCCGCCATGCGGGTCGACACCTGGCGCGCCGACACCGGCCCCCACAACGACCAGGCGGTGATGCACAGCGTGTACACGCCCAGCGCCAGCAGCAGCCAGCGCTGCGGTGCACGTGCCAGCACCGTCGCGCCGAGCAGCATGCCCAGCGCGGCAAAGGGCAGCAGGCGCTTCAACTCGTCTCGCGCGATCACGCTGTGGTGGCGCAGGCCGATCAGCGCACCGCAGCACAGATCGAGCAGCAGCAACAGCGGCACCGCATAGCGGATGGGCATGAACTGCGCCAGCAGCGGCAAAGCGACGATGCCGGCGCCGAAGCCGCTGAGGCCGAAGACGGTGTAGGCCAGCACCACCACCGCCGCCGCCAGCAACAGCGTGGGCAGCGGCAGCCCCGGCAGCAGACCCTCCATCAGCAGCCGCCGCAGCCGCGCGCTTCGGCCCAGCGCAGCGCGGTGTGGGTCGACGCGGCGGGCGCGTGGCGCGAAACGGCCGCTGCATCCCGAGCGGACCGACGGGCGCCGTCACCGCCGGCGTGGCCCTGGATCGAGGTCGACGGCCGGCCTGCGGCATCGCGCACGGCGCCGACATCGCGGCACCGGCAATCGACCATCGGCTGGCGCTTCGGCGCCAGGCTGTGCGCGTGGCTGACAAAACGGTGGCGGTTGCCCGCCGACGCTGCGCTCGGTGCGGCGCCGTCGGACTCGCGCCACGCCACACCGGCCCGCCACGCCGCCGCCTCGTTTCGCCGGCGCTGCCCCCATAGGGGCTTGAGTTTGCCACGCCATCGGTGCCCAGCCGCTGGGCCTTGTCGGCCGCCGTGCGACAGCGGCCGCAGTGACGCCGAGGGCGCAGCTGGGGTAAAACGGGCGCATGTCCGAACCGACCCTCGCGCCGACCGCCCCGCCCGCAACGACACCGCGTGTCATCGCGCTGCATGCCGACGACAACGTCGCCATCGTCGCCAACGACGGCGGCCTCGACGCCGGCACGCAGCTGCCTGCGGGCCTGCGCCTGATCGACCGCGTGCCGCAGGGTCACAAGGTGGCGCTGGTCGACATCCCCGAAGGCGAGGCGGTGCTGCGCTACGGCGTCGTCATCGGCCACGCGGCCAAGGCCATCGCTGCCGGCGCGCTGGGTGCACGAGCGGCTGCTGCGCATGCCGGCCGCGCGCAGCCTGGACGCGCTGCCGATGGCCACCGCGCAGCGCGCGCCGATGCCGCCGCTCGAGGGCCACACCTTCGATGGCTACCGCAACGCCGACGGCAGCGTGGGCACGCGCAACATCCTCGCCATCAGCAGCACGGTGCAGTGCGTGGCCGGCGTGATGGAGGTGGCCATCGCCCGCATCAAGGCCGAACTGCTGCCGCGTTATGCCCACGTCGACGACGTCATCGCGCTCGAGCACGGCTACGGCTGCGGCGTGGCCATCGACGCGCCGGGCGCCGAGATCCCGATCCGCACGCTGCGCCACATCGCGCTGAACCCGAACTTCGGCGGCGAGATCATGCTCGTCAGCCTCGGCTGCGAGAAGCTGCAGCCCGAGCGGCTGATGCCGCCCGGCACGCATCGCGCTGCACGATGTGCGCGGTGACGGCGATGCCGAGCTCGACCTGGTGCGGCTGCAGGACGAACAGCACGTCGGCTTCATGTCGATGGTGGATTCGATCGTGGCCAGCGCCGATGGCCACCTGCAGCGGCTGAACCGCCGGCGCCGCGAGAGCGTGCCGCCAGCGAGCTGGTGGTGGGCGTGCAGTGCGGCGGCAGCGATGCCTTCAGCGGCGTCACCGCCAACCCGGCGGTGGGCTTCTGCACCGACCTGCTGGTGCGGGCCGGTGCCACCGTGCTGTTCTCGGAAACCACCGAGGTGCGCGACGGCATCGCGCAGCTCACCGCGCGCGCCGCTACCACCGAGGTGGCCGAGGCGCTGGTGCGCGAGATGGCGTGGTACGACGCCTACCTGGCCCGCGGCCAAGCCGATCGCAGTGCCAACACCACACCCGGCAACAAGGCCGGCGGGCTGTCGAACATCGTCGAGAAGGCGATGGGCTCGATCATCAAGTCGGGCAGCGCGCCGATCGCCGGCGTGTTGTCGCCCGGCGAGAAGCTGAAGGGCAAGGGGCTGATCTACACCGCCACGCCGGCCAGCGATTTCATCTGCGGCACCTTGCAGCTGGCCGCCGGCATGAACCTGCACGTCTTCACCACCGGGCGCGGCACACCCTACGGCCTGGCCGCGGTGCCGGTGCTGAAGGTGGCCACGCGCAGCGATCTGGCGCGGCGCTGGCACGACCTGATGGACGTCAACGCCGGGCGCATCGCCGACGGCGATGCCAGCATCGAGGACATCGGCTGGGAGCTGTTCCACCTGCTGCTCGAGGTCGCCAGCGGGCGCAGGAAGACCTGGGCCGAGCAGTGGAAGCTGCACAACGCGCTGGTGCTGTTCAACCCGGCGCCGGTGACCTGAACCGGTGGGCTTTCCGCACGCACACGACGACGCCGGGTGGGATCGCCTGAGCGCCGACGACGCGGCACTTCGCGACGGTGTGATCACGCTGATGCAGCGGCACGGGCTCGACAGCAGCCTGCCGGTGCGACGCTACGACAGCGGCTCGCTGCCGGTGTATGCGCTGGGCGAGGCGCAGGTGCTGAAGCTGTTTCCGCCGCCCGACGCCGAACACGCCGGCATCGAAGCCCGCGTGCTGTCGTTCATCGATGCGCGGCTGCCGGTGCCGACCCCGCAACTGCATGCGCAAGGTGAGCTCGACGGCTGGCACTACCTGCTGATGTCGCAGCTGCGCGGCGTCAGGCTGGTCGATGTCTGGTCACAGCTGGGCGTGCCGCAGCGGCAACGGCTGGCTGTCGAACTGGGCGAGGCGATCGGCGTGTTGCACGGCCTCGACAGCATGCCGCTGCACGACCTGCCGCCCGCTTGGCCGGGCTTCATCGCCGCACAACGCGCCAGCGCGGTCGAACGCCAGCGCCTGCGCGGACTGCCCGAGGCTTGGCTCGAACAGATCGAGCCCTTCCTCGGGCGCTGGGCGTCAGCACCGAGCGGCGAGCGCGTGCTGCTGCACACCGAGGTGATGCGCGAACACCTGCTCGTCGAAGCGTCCGACGACGGCTGGCACATCAGCGGCCTGTTCGATTTCGAGCCGGCGATGTGCGGCGAGCGGCTGTACGAATTCGCCTCGGTCGGCCTGTTCGTGACCTGTGGCGACGGCCCGCTGCTGCGCCGTCTGCTGCAGGCCTACGGCCACGCCGACTCACAACTGAACGAAGCGCTGCAATACCGGCTGATGGCGCAGGCGCTGCTGCACCGCTACAGCAACCTGCCCTGGTACCTCGAACGCCTGCCGCTGCCCGGCGCAACCACGCTCGAACAGCTGGCGCGGCACTGGTGGGCGATCGACGGCGTGGGTTGAAGCCCGCGCCATCGATCGGCGCCGTCAGCGGATCGCGATCGGGTTGATCATCGATTGCACCGCGCCTTCGTAGCGGTTCTGGCCGAGCACGAACATGAACTCGTAGGCCTTGTCCTTGGCCAGTTCGGCGGTGTTGATGTTCTCCAGGATGTAGGTGCCGCTCATCGGCAGCAGGATCTGGTGCACCTCGAACACGCCGGCATCCTTCTCGAAGGGGATCGCCTCCAGGCCCCAGGTGTCGGCACCGACCGCGACCACGCCCTTGGACACCAGGTAGCGCGCGCCCTCGCGGCCGAGGCCGGGTTCACCCGCGCCGAAGCGCTTCGGGTCCTTGTCGATCAGGCTCAGCCAGCCGGTGTGGAAGATGACCACGTCGCCCTGGCGGATGGTCACGCCCTGCTTGGCCGCGGCGCCGTCGATCTCGGCCTGGTTGAAGGCCGTGCCTTCCTTGATGACGTCGGTGTTCATGTAAGCCGCCATGTCGAGCAGCACGCCGCGCGCGACGATCGGCGGGATCTTGTCGGCACCCAGCTTCTTCAGCCCGCCCATCGTCGCGATCTCGCCCCACTTGTTGCCGTTGTAGTAGAGGTCGCCGACACCGATGTGGCCGAGGCCGTCGATCTGCGTGCCGATGCCCGTCCAGCAGTTCAGGATGTCGTCGTTGTAGGTGGTGTGCGTCGGCCCGAGCCCGTTGGCCGAACCGGTCTGCCCCGGCTGCACGATGTAGATCGCGCAGGTGCGCGGCGGAAACGCCGGCGTGGTGGTGTTGACGGTGATGCCCAGCGAGTACACCTTGCCCGCCTTGACCAGCTTGGCGGCATCGAGCGCGAGCGCCGGCGTCAGGTAGTTGGCGGCGCCGATGGTGTCGTTGGCGCCCCACTTGCTGGGATGCCACGGCGCCTGGGCCGAAACAGCGAAGCTCAGCGCCAATGCGGCGCCACCGATCAATGCAAACTTCATGCGTGACATGCAGGTCTCCTGGATGGTTGTTGTGCCGACAGGCGGTGCGGACGGCGCGGCCAGTCTAGGGCGAACTCAGGCGTCGCGCAGCAGCCGCTTCATCAGCTTGCCGTTGGCATTGCGCGGCAGCGGCTCGGCGGCTCCAGGTGAAGCTCTCGGGCACCTTGTAGTCGGCCAGCCGCGCGGCGCAGTGGCGCGCGCAGCGCCGCGTCGTCGTGCGTCGACGCCGGGCGCGTGCAGACGAAGGCGTGCACCCGCTCGCCGAGCACCGGGCAGGGCTTGCCGACGACCGCCGCCTCGACCATGCCCGGCCAGGCCATCAGCACGTTCTCGACCTCGACCGAGTAGATCTTGTAGCCGCCGCGGTTGAGCATGTCCTTCTTGCGGTCGAAGACGCGCACGAAGCCGTGCTGCGTCGACCGAGCCGAGGTCGCCCGAATGCCAGTAGCCGGCGGTGAACGACGGCGCGCCGTGGCCGCCGGGTTGTCCCAGTAGCCGGGCACCACCATCGGGCCCGCCGATCCACAGCTCGCCGCTCTCGCCGGGCGGCACCTCGCGGCCGTCGTCGTCCATCACGCGGATGTCGGCGCGCCGGCAGCGCGACGCCGACGCGTGTCGGCATGCGCGCGCGTCAGCCCGGCCGGCATCATCGTCGTCGGGCGAGGTGGTCTCGGTGGCGCCGTAGGCATTCATCAGCGTCAGGCCGGGCAGCCGCGCGGCCAGCGCGTCGATGGTCGCCACCGGCATCGGCGCGCCGCCGTAGCCGCCGATGCGCCAGCGCGCCAGGTCGTGCCGCGTCGAAGTCGGCGCTGCAGCAGGCACAGGTTGTACATCGCCGGCACCATCAGCGTGTGCGTGATGCGCTCGGCGCGACCAGGCGCACGAAGCTCGGCCGCCTTGAAGGCCGGCATGACGACGATCGCGCCGCCGACGCTGCAGCATCGTCGCGATGATCGCGATCAGCCCGGTGACGTGGCTGGCCGGCACCGCCAGCGCCGAGCGGTCGCCGGCGCCCAGGCCCATGCAGGCCTGGTAGTGCAGCACCGAGTGCACGATGTTCAGGTGCGTCAGCATCGCGCCCTTGGGCTGGCCGGTGGTGCCCGAGGTGTAGAGGATCAGCGCGATGTCGTCCTCGGCCGCGGCCGCCGACCGGCGGCGGCGCCGCTGTCGGCAGCGCGCCAGCCGGCAGCGCTGTCGGCGCCATCGCCGTCGACGGCGATGCGCAGCGCGCAGCGCCGGCGCGTCGTCGGCGGTGCGGCACGCGCGCCGCCAGCGCGGCGTCGAGCACGATGGCGCAGCGCGCCGCACTGGCTGCGCGATGTAGGCCAGGCCCGGGCGCTGCTCGCGCACGCCGACCGGCACCGCGATCGCGCCCAGGCGCTGCAGCGCCAGCAGCACGAACACGAACTCGGGCCGGTTGCCGATGAACAGCAGCGACCCGCGTCGCCGGCCGCCACGCCGCGCGCCGCCAGGCCGGCGGCGATGCGCGCGGCCTCGGCGTCGAGTCTGCGCATAGCTCCAGCGCCGCCGTCGCAGACCAGCGCGTCGCTGCTCGGGCATTGCGGCGCAGCGCGCTCGAACATCGCGTACAGGCTCGCCGGGCCGCTCGGCGAAGCAGCGCACGACGCGGTCGCCGTAGTGCGCCTCGTGGCGCAGCGGCGGCAGCGCGGTAGCCCGTCCAGTGCCCGGTCATGGCTTCAGACCGTCTGCGGCTGCACGTTGGCACCGCGCTCGATGACGACTTCGCTGTCGACCAGCCGGCGCGAATGGTTCAGATCGGACTGCGCGATCAGCACCGACACCTCGCTGCCCTTCAGCGCCGGCGATGACATCGGCCAGCCGCATCGACAGCGCCGGCGCGACGCCTTCGAAGGGCTCGTCGAGCAGCAGCAGCCGCGTGCCGACGACCAGCGCCCGCGCCAGCGCCACCAGCTTCTGCTGGCCGCCCGACAGCAGCAGCGCGCGCCGCTCGCGCATCTCGTGCAGTTCGGGCAGCACGCGGTAGACGAAGGCCAGCCGCTCGCCGGCATCGAGCGCCTTGTTGACCCACACCGGCACCAGGATGTTCTCCTCCACCGTCAGCTCCGGCACCAGGCCGCGGTCCTCCGGCATGTAGCCGATGCCGAGCGCGGCGCGCGCATGCGTGGGCACGCGCGCCAGGTCCTGGCCGTCGAAGACGATGCGGCCCTGGCTGGGCGTCAGATGGCCCATGATCGAGCGCATCAGCGTGGTCTTGCCGGCGCCGTTGCGCCCGACCAGCCCGACCATCCGCGCCGCGTCGACCTGCAGCGACAGGCCGCGCAGCGCCTCCACCGACTCGATCGACGACGTGCACGTCTTCGACCACCAGCATCGCGCTCACTCCTGCAGCAGTTCGCCGGTGACGTAGCGGCGCACGTCGTCGGTGGCCAGCGCCTCGCGCGGCGCGTCGTCGGCGATGATGCGGCCGCTGTAGAAGGCGATCACGCGGCTGGCGTAGCGCTCGACGATGTCCATGTCGTGCTCGACGAACAGCACCGTCATCGCCTCGTCGCCGAGCGCGGTCATGATGGTGTCCATCATCGGGAACTTCTCGTCGGCCGAGACGCCGCTGGTCGGCTCGTCGAGCAGCAGCAGCTTGCGGCTGGCCGGTCATCGCCATCGCGATGTCGAGCAGCTTGCGCACGCCGCCGGGCAGCTCGGCGACGCGCCGCTCGGCGGTGCTCGTCGAGGCCGAAGCGCTGCAGCAGCTGCGTCGGCACGCTGCGACCGCAGACGGCGCGCTGCGCAGCTTCCCAGAAGCGACAGCCGGTTGCCGTGGCAGGCGATGGCGACCAGCATGTTGTCGAGCACGGTCAGATCGCCGTACAGCTGCGGGATCTGGAACGAGCGCGCGACGCCCAGCCGCGTGATCGCGCGCGGCGCCAGCGGCGTGATGTCGTGGCCGGCGAGGTGGATGCGCCCCTCGTCGGGCTTCAGGTAGCCGGTGATCATGTTGACGAAGGTGGTCTTGCCGGCGCCGTTGCTGCCGATCAGGCTGACCCGTTCGCCGGCGGCGATGTCGATGTCGATGTCGGCGGCGGCCACCACCGCGCCGAAGCGCTTGTCCAGCCCCTTGGCCTGCAGCAGCGGCGACGACGGCGCTCACCTGCCAGGCCCCTTCGACCACAGCGAGCCGATGCCGCGCGGCAGGAAGCGGATCACCAGCAGCAGGAACAGGCCGAGCGCCAGCTGCCAGGTGTTGGGAAAGTAGGCGCTGGAAAACGAGCGCACCACCTCGAGCACGGTGGAGGCGACGAACACCGCGAGCACGCTCTGCGAGCCGGCGAGGATGGCGACGAAGACGAACTCGCCCGAGCTGGTCCAGTAGCTGAAGTTCGGGTCGATGTGGCCCAGCGACAGCACGACCAGCGCGCCGCCGCAGCCGCCGGCGAAGGCGGCGAGCACGAAGTTGATCGCCATCGCCTGCCGCACCGAGCCGCCGAGGTATTCGACGCGCAGCTCGTTCTCGCGCACCGCCAGCCTGACCAGGCCGCGCGTCGAGTCGAAGTAGATGCGCGCCAGCAGCGCCAGCGCGGCCGCGATGACGACGGTCAGCGCGAACAGCACGTAGCCCACACGCTCGTCGGGCAGCCGCCTGCCGAGCAAGGTCGGCCGGCCCATGTTGAAGCCGTCGGAGCCGCCGAGCGCGTCGGTCTTCATCAGCACGCCGTAGATGACCATCGACAGCGCCAAGGTCAGCATCGCGAAGAAGATGCCGCGGTAGCGCGACAGCAGCGGCGCGAACGGTGCGGCCGACCAGCGTGGCGACCACGCCGCCGAGCAAGGTCAGGCCGAGCGCGTCGGTGAAGCCGAGCTGGTTGAAGGCCAGCGCCGGCGGCATAGCCGCCGAGCGCGAAGACCAGGCCCTGGCCGAACGAGACCACGCCGCCGCGCATCAGCAGCACGATGCCGAGCGACACCAGGCCTTGTGCGGCGGCCATCGTGATGAGGAAGGTGAGCCACTTCGGCATCAGCAGACCGGCGAGCAGCAGCAGCGCCGTGAACGCGATGCCGCCGAGCACCAGGCGCCTGTGCGTCGGCGCGGGCGCCGGCACGGCGCGGCCGCTGGCGGGCAGGGTGGCCGCCATGTCAGCGCGGGCGGTGCAAGGTCGCGGCGCGTGTCATATCTTGCGCGCCTGCATGCGCTGGAACAGGCCCTCGGGCCGGAACATCAGCACCAGCGCCATGACGATGTAGATCGAGAACAGCTCGGCCACCGGCGCCACGTGCACCGCCAGCGAGCGCGCCAGCCCGACGATCAGCGCGCCGATGGCCGCGCCCTCGATGCTGCCGAGGCCGCCGATGATGACCACCGCGAAGGACACGATGATCACGCCGACCGACACGCCCGGCTGCACCGAGATCATCGGCGCGGTGAAGGCGCCGCCGATGCGCGGCGAGGAAGATGCCGAGCGTGAAGGCCAGCATGTAGACCCGCGACACGTTGACGCCCATGCTCGCGGCGATCTCCGCGCTGTGGATCACCGCCAGCACGATCTTGCCCTGGCGCGTGCGGTTCAGCCCCCACCACACCGCCAGCCCGATGACGATGGCCAGCGCCAGCAGCACGAAGTCGTAGCCGACGTAGGTCTGCTTGCCGATGTCGACGTTGCCGAACAGCGCGTACGGCTCCGACACGTAGTACGGGTTGGCGCCCCAGATCAGCTTGGTCAGGTCCTCGAGGATCAGGAACAGCGCGTAGGTGACCAGCACCAGCAGCACCTCGTCGCGGCCGTAGAAGAAGCGCAGCAGGCCGCGCTCGGTGCAGCGGCGCGACGCAGCAGCGCCACCGCCACCGCGGCCAGCAGCATCGCCACCAGCGACAAGGCCGGCGCGCACTGCAGCGTAGCGAACCAGCCGACGAAGCTGGCCGCGGCGTAGGCGCCCAGCGCGTAGAAGCTGCCGTGGGCGATGTTCAGGATCTTCAGCACGCCGAACACCAGCGTCAGCCCGAGCGCGACGATGAACAGCCACGACGCGTAGGTCAGGCCGTCGATGAGGATGGTCAGCGCGAGTTCATGCGATGGGAGTGCGCCGCAGGCAGAAGCAGGCCCGCCGAGCCACGCCGGCGGGCATCGAACGGTCAGCTGCGATATCAGGCGCTAGCACTTCGCGCCCGGCATGCCGGCCTTGATCCAGTCTTCCGACTTCATGTTCGGCGGCGGGTTGACGCACTCGGCGGGGAAGCGCTGGATGTCGTCGAGCATCGACCATCTTCTTCGCCGCGTCGTAGCGTGTGCGGCCGATCGCGGTGTCCTGCATCGCCTGGTGGCCGTCGCCGAGCGTCATGCGGATCTTGCCGGCCGGGCGAATCCCACTCCGAGTTGGTCAGCGCCGCGGCCAGCTGCTCGGGCGTCGGCTTCTTGCCGCCGTTGGCGGCCATCGCCTTTTCGACCGCCAGCTTCAGGCCCAGCAGCGACTGCGCCATGCGGATACGGCGCCTGCACCGGGTAGACGTTGTAGGCCTTCTCGTAGATGCCCAACCACCAGTCGTTCAGCGCCGATTTCGGCGACATCAGGCCGTAGGCGCCGCGCGCGCCGAGGATCACGCCGTCGGGCATCTTGTCGCCGAGGCCGGCAGCACGTGGTCGGCGGCCGAGAACACCACCTGCGTGCGCTTGAACAGGCCGCGCGGGCCGGCCTGCAGGATGAAGGCCTGCAGGTCGCCGCCCCACAGGCTCGAGTGCGTGACGTCGGCCGGCTTGGACATCAGCGCCGAGATCTCGGTGCCGTACTGGCCGGCGCCGAACTTGGGCAGCAGGTCGGCGCCGCACCTTCGCGTCCGGGTACAGCTGTCGCCATCGCCAGCATGAAGTCCTTCCGCGAATCCTGGCCCCAGGCGTAGTCCTGGTTGATCATGTCGTAGCGTGTCGACCTTGATGTTGCGCGCCTTCAGGTAGCGCGCCAGCGCCGACGTTGTCCATCGTCGCGTGCGACGCGGTGCGGAACACGTAGTTGTACTTGCCGTCCTCGAAGATGCGCGGCGTGCCGCAGTCGTAGAGGATCAGGAACTTCTTCAGCTCCTCGGCCACCGGCGCCACCGCCAGGCAGTCGCCCGAGCCGACGTAGCCGACCACCGCATCGACCTTCTCGCGGTCGTACAGGTTGCGCAGTTCCTGCACCTGCTTGGTGGCGCCGCCGTTCTCGTCGACGTAGATCGGCTCGATCTTCATGCCGCCGAAGCCGACCTTGTTGTACGGCGCCGGCGCCTTGCCCTTGTTGAAGGCGTCGATCACGCACCTTGGCGCCGTTGACGGCCGGGATGCCGAAGCTTTCCGCCGCCTGGCCGGACAGGAAGCTGACGATGCCGACCTTGAAGGTCTCCTGCGCCTGCACGCTGCCCATGCACAGTGCCGCGGCCGCGCCGATCGCGCCCCACGCCAGCGTGCGGCGCAAGCGCCCTGTCGTGCTGTTCTTCAAATTCATCTGCTGTCTCCTTGTTTGCATCGTCAGGTCGGCCGATCTGCCGGCTTCGGCCACCGTGCCGCCGCCATCGATTCATTCTTGTCCGAGCGGCGAAGCGCCGCAGTATCGCAAACCCGCGCCGCCGAGGTGGTCCGCCCGGCGCGCTGAACTACCATGCTGCCGTGGCGGCGCCTGTCGCGCGGCCGGCAAGACAAAGGGAGCAAGAGCCATGACCTCAGCGTCGAAGGTCGCCTGGATCACCGGCGGTGGCAGTGGCATCGGCCTGGCCGGCGCCGTCGAGCTGGCCAAGGCCGGCTACACGGTGGTCATCTCCGGCCGCGACGCCGGCAAGCTCGATGCGGCGGTGGCGCAGGCCCAGGCGCAAGGCGCGCCCGCCGGCTCGATCAGCGCCACCGCGCTGGACGTGGCCGACCGCGATGCCGTGGCGCGTGTGGCCGCGGCCGTCGAATCGCAGCACGGCCGCATCGACCTGCTCGTCAACAGCGCCGGCGTCAACTATCCGAAGCGCTACTGGGCGCACACCGATTCGGTGACCTTCGACGAGGTGGTGACGCATCAACCTGAACGGCGCGATGGCCTGCACGCTGGCGGTGCTGCCGGGCATGCGCGCGCGGCGCGAGGGCACGGTGATCAACGTCGCCTCGTTTGCCGGCTGGCACTACGGCTACCTCACCGGGCCGGCCTACACCGCCAGCAAGGCCGCGCTGATGGCGTTGACCCATGCCTTCAACATCGAAGAATGTGTCAACGGCCTGCGCGCCACCTCGTTGTGCCCGGGCGAGGTGGCCACGCCGATCCTCGACAAGCGCCCGGTGCCGCCAAGCGCAGAGGAACGTGCGCGCATGCTGCAGGAGGCCGACCTCGGCAAGACGATCCGTTTCATCGCCGAGATGCCGCCGCATGTGTGCATCAACGAACTGGTCATCTCGCCGGTGTGGAACCGCATCTACGTCGGCGGCGAGGATCTCAAACGCAAGTCCTGAGGGCACGAGATGAGCTACACGTTGACAGGTTTCGACGGCAAGGTGGCGGTGGTCACCGGTGCCGGGCGCATGCGCAGCATCGGCCGGCCGATCGCGGTGGAACTGGCGCGCGCCGGCTGCGACCTGATACTGACCGGCTCGGGCCGCACCGCCGACACCTTCCCGGCCGACGAACAGGCCGCCGGCTGGCGCGACATCGAATCGGTGGCCGAGGAAGTCCGCGCGCTCGGCCGCAAGGCGCTGACGGTGGTCTCCGACGTGCGCGACCCGGTGGCGGTGGACGCACTGGCCGAGCGCGTCAGCGCCGAATTCGGCCGTGTCGACTTCGTCATCAACAACGCCGGCTCGACGCGCGGCGGCGATCGCATCCCGGCCACCGAACTGCCGCTCGAACAATGGCAGCGCGTCATCAACACCAACCTCGACGGCAGCTTCTACATGTCGCGCAGCTTTGCGCAGCGCATGAAGAAGACCGGCCACGGCGGCGTGATCATCAACATCTCGTCGATCGCCGGGCGCATGCGGATGCCCAACACGGCGGCCTACGCCACCTCGAAAGCCGCCATCGACGCGCTGACCACGGTGCTGGCCGGCGAACTGGGCGCCGACGGCATCCGCGTCAATTCGGTGGCCCCGGGCATGATCGACACCAGCCGCATGGACGATCTGCCCCGCGGCAAGGTCTGGGACGAGATCGTGCGCAACAACATCCCGTTGCAGCGCGCCGGCAGCGGTGCCGACATCGCGCACACGGTGGTCTTTCTCTGCAGCGAGCAAGGCGCGTGGATCACCGGGCAGACGATCTACGTCGATGGCGGCCACGGCCACGCGCCACGGCATTGAAACGCGGGCCGCCGCGGGCGGCCCATCTCCTATACTGATTCGGCCGGTTGCCGTGCCTTCAGCCGGGCGGAAAGAGCACGACGTGCCGATGCCAACGCGCCAGTTCGCCGACACCACGGTAGCCATGCCCCGCGGGCGCATCGACCACCTCAGCGCCGCCGCCTTCGAAACCGAACTGACCCCGCTGCTGCAAGGCGCCGGGTCGCTGGTCATCGACCTGAGCGAGGTCGAGTACATCAGCAGCGTCGGGCTGCGCGTGCTGATGATCGCCGCGCGCACGATGCGCGAGCGGCAGCACAAGCTGGCCGTGTGTGCGCTGCAGCCGGTGGTGGCCGAGATCTTCGCCATCAGCCGCTTCGACCGGGTGCTGCAGGTGTGCCCGACGCTGGCCGAGGCGCTGCAGCACTGCTCGGCCGCCTCCTTCGCGGCCTGGCAGGACACCGCCGCCGCATGAAGGGCGTGCGTTTCTGGGGCTGCCGCGGTTCGCTGCCGGTGGCGCTCACCGCCGCCGGCGTGCGCGCCAAGCTGACGCACGCATTGAGCGCGGCGCGCGCTGCCGACCTGGCGTCGCCGCAGGCGATCGACAGCTTCATCGACAGCCTGCCCTTCGCCGTGCGCGGCGGCTACGGCGGCCACAGTTCGTGCGTGCAGATCCTCACCCGCGGCAGCGACCACTTCATCTGCGACATGGGCAGCGGGCTGCGCCCGTTCGGCCAGCACGCGATGGCGCAGCGCCAGGCCAGGGCAGGGCAGGGGCAAGCGCAGGCGCAGACCTTCCACATCTTCATGTCCCACCTGCACTGGGACCACATCATGGGCCTGCCGTTCTTCGTGCCGGCCTTCGTGCCCGGGCAACCGCGTGCTCATCTACGGCAGCCACCGGCAGCTCGAGGCCGCGCTGCGCCGGCAGCAGGAGCAGCCGTCGTTTCCGGTCGACTTCTCGATCTTCGGTGCGGCGATGGAGTTCGTGCACCTCGAACCCGGGCGGCCCGTCGATGGTGGCCGGCGTGCAGGTGACGACCATGCTGCAGCGCCACAGCGGCGATTCGTACGGCTACCGCTTCGAGCAGGACGGCAAGGTGGTGATCTACTCCACCGATTCCGAGCACCCGCTCGCGCAGCCCGAACACACCGAACGCTTCGTGCGCTTCTTCGACCGCGCCGACCTGGTGATCTTCGACGCCATGTATTCGCTCGCCGACGCGATCTCGGTGAAGGCCGACTGGGGCCATTCCAGCAACATCGTCGGCGTCGAGTTGTGCCAGCTGGCCGGCGTGCGCCGGCTGTGCCTGTTCCACCACGAGCCGGTCTTCGACGATGCCGCGCTCGACGCGCTGCTGGCCGAAACGCAGCGCCTCGAACAGATCACGCGCGGCGCATCGCCGCTGCAGGTGCTGTCGGCCTACGACGGCCTGGAAATCATCTTGTGAGCCGCGGTCGCCGGCGTCGCTGCCGGCGAGGTCACGCCCGCGCGCGCGCTGCGCCGCATCCGCCGCATCGGCACCGTGGTGCTGGTCGGGCTGGTGGCGATGGGCGGGTGGCAGGCGCCGTGGCGCGAACGCCTGCAGGCGGCCGTCTTCGATGCCCACCAGACGCTGTTTCCGCGCCAGGTGCGCGACGCTGTCGGTGACGATCGTCGAGATCGACCAGAAAAGCCTGCTCGCGCTGGGCCAGTGGCCGTGGCCGCGCACGTTGCTGGCGCAGCTGGTGCGTCGCATCGACCGGGCGCAGCCGGCGGCGCTGGCGTTGAACATCCTGATGCCCGAGGCCGACGCGTTGTCGCCCGAACAGCTGCTCGGCGCGCATGCCGATCGTCGACAAGCGACTGGCTGCCGCGCTGCGCTCGCGCTGCCGACGCAACGACAGCGCGCTGGCCGAGGCGCTGGCCGATGCCGCCGCGGTGCTGGTGGTGGCCGGCACGCCCGAACCCACCGGCATGGCGCTGCGCGCGACGCCGGTGATGCTGGCCGGGGATGCGGCGGCCGCCGGCCATGACGGCAGCGCGCTGCGCTCGCTGGCCCATTACGCCGGCGCGTTGACCAGCCTGCCGCAGCTCGACGCTGCCGCCGCCGGCCGCGGGCTGATCTCGGCCGACCTCAGCCGCGGCGTGTTGCGGCGCATGGCGCTGGTCGCGAACGTCGACGGCACGCCGGTGCCGACGCTGGCCGCCGAGATGCTGCGCGTGGCGGCCCAGGCGCCGGCGCTGCGCCTGACGCTGCAGGACGGCGCGGTGGCCTTCGTCGGCATCGGCCGCCTGCAGGTGCCCACCGATGCCGACGCCGCGGTGCGCCTGTACTTCTCGCCGCATCGCGCCGACCGCTTCGTCTCGGCGGTGGATGTGCTGCGCGGCGACGTCGAGGCCGGCGCGCTGAAAGGCCAGCTGGTGCTGGTCGGGCTGACCGGCGTCGGCCTGATGCAATACCAGGACACGGCGATCGGCGAACGCATGTCGGGCAGCGAGATCCAGGCCCAGCTGATCGAGAACCTGATCGACGGCAGCCTGCTGCGCCGGCCCGACTGGGCGCGCGTGGTCGAGGCGCTGTGGCTGCTGGCGGCTGGCGCGCTGCTGCTGTGGGTGACGCCGCGGCAGAAGGTGGCGCAGTCGTCGCTGACGCTGCTGGCGTGCATCGTGCTGCCGGCGTTGCTCGGCCTGCTGCTGTTCCGCAGCCAGCGGCTGCTGCTCGATGCGGCCACGCCGGCCATCGGCCTGATGCTGCTGTACGCGACGCTGTTGTCGCTGTCGCTGGCCGACAGCGCGCGCCAGCGCAGGTCGCTCGAAGGGCTGGTGGTGCGGCAGCGCGAGCAGCAGCGCGCGGCTGGCCGGCGAGCTGCAGGCCGCGCAGCGCATCCAGAACGACGCCCTGCCGCGCGCCGACCTGCTGCACGGCGATGCGCGCCTCGATCTGTTCGCCACGCTTGCAGCCGGCGCGTCGAGGTCGGCGGCGATCTGTACGACTACTTCCTGCTCGACGCCGACCGCCTGTTCCTGCTGCTCGGCGATGTCGCCGGCAAGGGGCTGTCGGCGTCGATCTTCATGGCGGTGAGCAAGGCGCTGACGAAGAGCGCGATGCTGCGCGACCCGGCAGGCCGACATCGGCGCGGTGCTGCGCGTGGCCAACCGCGAGGTCTCTCGCGACAACGCCGAAAATCTGTTCGTCAGTGTCTTCGCCGCCATCCTCGATCTGCGCAGCGGCATGCTCGACTACTGCAATGCCGGCCACGAGAACCCGTACCTGCTGGCGCTGCGACCGGCGGCCTGCAGCGCATCGCCGATGGCGACGGCCCGCCGCTGTGTGCGGTGCGCCGACTACGACTACCGCGGCGCGCGACGCCAGCTCGCGCGCGGCGACGTGCTGTGCCTGATGACCGACGGCGTCACCGAGGCGCTGGACCGGCAGGGGCAGCTGTATGGCCATGAACGCGTCGACCGGCTGTTGTCCGGCGCCGCCGGGGCCAGCGCGCGCGAGGTCGTCGAACGGCTGCACCGCGATGTGCAGAACTTCGCCGCCGGCGCTGCGCCGGCCGATGACCTGACCATCCTGGCGCTGCGCTGGAACGGCGCCCCGAACGAATCCGGGAGAGCGCGGTGATGGCTTCAGCGCACCAGGATCTCGACGCGGCGGTTGCGCGGCTCGGCGACACCTTCGGCGGTGGGCACGATCGGGTCGCGCTTGCCGCGGCCGATGACGACGATGTATTGCGGCGCGATGCCGCGCGCCACGAGCGCCGCACGCACCACCTCGGCGCGCTGCTGCGACAGCGTGTCGTTGTAGCTGTCGGTGCCGAGCTTGTCGGTGTGGCCGATGACCAGCACGTCGGGCAGCGGACGGCGCGCGATCTCGGCGAACACACCGTCGATCAGCGGCTTGGACAGGTCGGTGAACTCGTCCCTGCCTTCGATGAAGTACAGCGTGAACTGCTGCGGCGGCAGCGGCCGCGCGGCCAGCGCCGCGCCGAAACGCTGCTCGACCTGCTCGCTGTCGGCGCGATAGCCCTGCGGGCCCTGCGAGGTCAGCCGCGCGGCGGCGTAGGGCTTGTCCAGCGTGGCGGTGCGGCCGTCCTGCGTCACCGTCACCGCGCTCGGCTGGCCTTGTGCATCGGGCAGCAGCACCACCGATCCCTGTGGCGTGGCACAGCCGGCGAGCACCACGCACGACGGCCAGCGCCGCCCGGCGCCAGGCCGCTTGGCGCGCGGCCGGCATCAAGGATCCACCGCGACGACGAAGCTGGTGCCGCGCACGCCGAGCACCGCGCTGGGCGTGCGCACGCTCACCGCCGCCGGCGCTTGTTTGGCGATGCGCCCGGACACCATCGCCAGCGTGCCGCGCTGCAACTCGGTGTCGAAGCGGCCCTGGCTGGTGCGGGCATCGAACTCGAACCGCGTCAGCGCCACGATGCTGTTCGGCCCGGCGGACAGCAGCGAGTTGTCGCGCATCGTGACGCCCACCGAACCGTCGGCACCGGTCTTCAGCACATCGGCTGCACGCAGCTGCAGCCCGATCGGCGCCGACAGCGACTGGCCGCCACGCTCGACGCTGACCTGCCCCTGCGACACCTTGACCTGGCCGATCGGTTCGTCCTGCGCCTTCGCGGCGCTCGCCACGCACAGCGCCGCGCACGACAGCACGACAGCCCACAGTCGATCGAAGCTTGTGCCGCACGGGCTCATCTGCTACTCCACAAGAAGCCGGACCGCGGCGGGATCATGCGGCGCGCTGCCGTTCGCAGCCGCGCCGAGGGGGGCATCGCGTTGACCGTCGACGCACAGTGCATTGTGCAGGCCCGCATGGCCGAATTGGCCGATGCGCTGGCTTTCGTCGATCGTTTCTGCGCGGCGCAGCAGATCGGCGACGAACCCCGGCTGCGATTGACGCTGGTCGTCGAGGAGCTGTTCAGCAACACCGTGCAGCATGGCCACCGCGGCGATGCCGCCTCGCCGGTGCGGCTGGCGCTGTCACGCGCCGCGCAGGGCATCGAGCTGTTCTACGAAGACCGGGCGCCGGCCTTCGATCCGCTGGCCTGGTCGCATGCACATGCCACGCCGCCGCCACCGGATGCCGCGACGCCGGGCGGCCGCGGCGTGCTGCTGGTGCTGCAACTCAGCAGCGCCACGCGTTACGCGTTCGAGGACGGCTGCAACCGGCTGTGGCTGCAGCTGGTGCTGCGCGACTGAACCTGCCGCCCCTCAAGGCGTCGCGTCGCCGTGCAGGGCCGACCACTGCGCCCGCAGCGCGGCCTTGTCCTGCTCCAGCATCAGCGCGCTTTCGCCCCGCAGCAGCGCGGTCTTCGCCTGGCGGTGCGACGCCCGCGCCAGCGCGCCCGGGCACTGCGCGGCGATGACCGCCAGCATCTTCTGCATGCGCACGTGCACCTCGAGCACCGAGGCGCCGTCACGGGCGATGGGATCGAAGCTCTGGTCGATGAAGTCGGCCTCGTCCAGCGGCAGCATCGTCAGGCGGTCGTAGTCGGCAGCGGCTTGCCGGTGCTCGTCGTCGGCCTTGGAGTCGACCAGCACGCGGGTGATCGTGTTCATCGCCTCGATCGCCGTGCCGGGGTCGTTGACGGCCGGCGACAGCGCCCGCTGCGCCACCTCGCACAGCACGATCAGACCAAAACGCGGATCCTGTTCGAAGCTGCGGCCGTCGCCGAGCACGAAGGCATTGCGCAGCTTGTCCAGGTCGATCTCGTCGTCACCTTCGCGGCCGCCCTGCACGACCAGCAGCACCGTGCCCGGATGCGCCAGCACGCCGGGGCGCGCGCGGATGTGCAGCAGCGCCTCGTGTTTTTCGGCCTGGTCCTGCAGGGCCTGCATGTCGATGTGGCGCACGTAGGCCACGCGCGCCGCGTGCACGACCCGCCCCTGCGGCGCCTTCTCGTCGCCGCCCATGCGTGCGCCCATCGTCGGCGCGCTTCTGTAGCTGCGCATCGCCGCAATCGCGGCGGTCTCGATCTTCTGCAGCGTGTCGCCCATGCGCCCCAGCTTCGACAGCGCCTTGACCCAGCGCACCAGGGTCACGATGAGCACCACCAGCACGGTCACCGTGCTGGCGAACAGGATGAAGCGGCCGGCCGAGCCGTACAGCCCGAGGCCGAGCGCGGTCTTGGCGATGACCGCGTAGATGAAAGCCGAGATGAAGGTGGTGATGGCGTTCTGGGTGGTGCTGTCGGCCGCCACCAGTGCGGTGGCGCGCGGAGACAGCTGCCCCGCCGCCGAGGTGAAGGCCGAGACCATGATCGACAGCGAGAAGGTCGCCACCGCCAGCATGCTCGAGGCGACCACGGTGAGCAGGCTTTCGATGGTGCCGCGTTCGATATCGGGCAGCAGGTCGGGCGCGATGAAGCGGTTGCCCAGCGCCGCCAGCAGCGCGAACAGCACCGCCAGCACGCTGCCGATGGCCGGCTTGACCCACAGCCGGTTCTGCGCCTCGCGCAGCCAGATCAGCAGCCGGTACATCGGCGTCGCGGCGCTCGGGTGGCGCGGTCCCTGGCGTGCAGGACGGCGTGGGAAATGGCGATGGTGCTCACAGCAGCCTCTCAGGCGGCGGCCACGATATCAGCTTCGCCCAGCCGTCGCGACGCCGCGGTGGGCCCCGGGCAGCGTCATCCCCCTGCGTCGCCACCTGGGGCGAGCGGCACCTGGGCCTGCTGCTCCACCCAGCGTGCCAGCTCGCTGACACTGGCACCGGGCCCGGCGGCCAGCGCCGCGGCGCGCCACAGCTGCTGGCCCAGCGCCGACAGCGGCAGCGGCAATTGGGCCTCGCGCCCCAGTTCCATCGCGATGCCGATGTCCTTCAGCATCAGCTCGAGCTTGAACGGGTCGTCGAAGCTGCGGCTGATGACACGCTGGCGGATGTGGTTCTTGCTGATCCACGAGCCGCCGGTGGATTGATCCAGCACATCCACCATCGCCGCCGGGTCGAGACCGAAGCATTTGCCCAGCACCAGGCCTTCCATCGTCGCGCTGAAGGTCATCGAGGTGATCAGGTTGTTGATGCACTTCATCGCGTGGCCGGAGCCGAGGGCGCCGACATGGAACACCGCGCGGCCCATCAGATCGAGCAGCGGACGCACGCGCTGCACATCGTCGGCAGCACCGCCGACCATGAACACCAGGTTCGCTTCCTGCGCGCCCCACTGCGCGCCGGACACCGGCGCATCGACCATCGCCACGCCGCGCGCGGCCAGTGCGGCAGCGGTGGCCTGCGTCAGCCAGGGCTCGGCCGACGAGGTGTCGAGCAGCAGCGCGCCAGGCTTCAGACCGTGCAGCAGACCGTGCTCGCCCAGCGCCACCTGCTGCACCACCTGGCCGTTGGGCAGCATGGTGATGACGATGTCGCTGTCTGCCCCCAGCACGGCCGGCGTGGCGCACGCGCTGGCCGCGCCGCCGAGCTGCCGTGCCAGCGCCTCGGCCACCGAAGAATCGGCATCGTGCAGGCGCAGACGATGCCCTGCCCGAGCCAGGTGGCCGGCCATCGGCGCACCCATCACGCCCAGGCCGATGAAACCGATGTCGAAGGTCTGCATACCAGGGCTCCGGTGGGGTGAGGCGGGATGTGCCCCACGCGCAGCGAGCTTAGCCCACCGCCCGGCGCTCGCGTGCTGGCCTGCGCGCGGCCGGGGCCCCCTAAACCAGGCGACGTCAGCTGGCGCAGCGGGTTCGCCGGCAACGTGGGCGATCCCTAGAACTGATGAGGCACGCCGGCCACAGATCGCACCCGACAGACTCGCTGGCCCGTAGCATCGGCTGCAGTAGCTGATCGCCGCGAGCACAAGGACGGGTGCATGCGTCTGTCGCGTCACATCGCCGGATACGTTCCGCGACCGCTCGTTGCGGCCGTGCTGAGTTGTGCGCTGCTGGCCTGTGGCCTGCCGGCGCAGGCGGCAGCTGACAGGTTCGTGGAACTGCGCCACGCCGAGCGCAGCACGCCGCAGGGCACGCAGACCGTCACGCTGCCCGACGATCCAGCGCTGCCCGCAGGCGCCGACGCCCCGCTGCGCGCCACCTACCGCATGACCTTCGTGCTGGAAGGCCCGCTCCGGCGCATGGCCATGTGCCTGCCGGGGCTCATCGCGCACGCGCGCATCCGCGTCAATTCGCATCTCGTGTTCGACCGGCTCGATGATCCGCTGGCACCGCTGCCCCGCGGCAGCGAGCGGCTGCGTTTCATCGAGGTGCCGCAGGAGTTCGTGCACCTGGGCGCCAACGAGGTCGAGATCGAGATCGCCGCGCCGCGTTCCGCGAGCGTGTCGCAGGTCTTCGTCGGCCAGCCGGGGCTGCTGGAAAAACGCTACGCGCGGCGCCTGTTCGGCGTCATCACCGGCCCAGCCATCGTGGCCATGGTCGTCGCCAGCCTGGCGTTGTGCATGCTGCTGCTGTGGGCCCGCCGTGGCGATGCGCTGTACGGCTACTTCGGCATCGGCTCGCTGTGCTGGGCGCTGCACACCATCTGGTCGATCCTGCCGGCACCGCTGCTGAGCGATGTGCACAGGGGGGTGTGGTGGACCACGCTGTACGGCTTCTTCGTCGTCATGCTGGTGATCTTCAGCCTGCGCTTTTCGGGCTGGCAGTGGCCACGCGTCGAGCGGGTGCTGATCGTTGCCGCGCTGTGCGCGCCGCTGGCGCTGTATCCGGCCAGCGCGCTCGGTGCCTTCGAACGTGTCCAGGAGCTGTGGCTGCTCGGCTGCATCGCCGCGGTGATGCTGGCGCTCGTCGCCGTCGGCCGCTATGTCTGGACCCACCGCAACATCAACAGCCTGCTGCTGGTGCTGACCGGCGCCGTCTCGGCAACCTTCGCCGTGCAGGACTGGATGGTCAACCATGAGGGCCGCGACAACAACCCGGTCTACATGGTGCCGTACGCGGGGCTGCTGTTCGTCGTGCTGGTGGCGTGGATGCTGATCGACCGCTTCGTGGCCGCCAGCCGCGAACTGGAGGCGATGAACGTGCAGCTCGAACAACGTGTCGTCGCCAAGAGCGCCGAGCTGACGCAGGCCTTGCAGTCGATGCGCGTCGCCCGCGATCACGCAGAAGCGGCCAACCGCTCGAAGACCGCCTTCCTCGCCGCCGCCAGCCACGACTTGCGCCAGCCGATACACGCGCTGGGCCTGTACATGGAAGCGTTGGCCGACGAGCCGCTGGCCGGCACCTCGCGCGACCTGGTGCAGCGCATGAAGGCGTCGCTGCGCGCCATGGCCTCGATGTTCAATTCGCTGCTCGACATCTCGCGCATGGACACCGGCTCGCTGAAGCCGGACGTCAGCGTCTTTCGCATCGATGCCGTGCTGCAGCGTCTGGCCGCCGAATTTGCGGCAGCCGCCGAACACAAGGGCCTGAGGCTGTCGCTGCGGCTGTCGCGGCAATGCAGTCAGCTGAATGCGCGCAGCGATCCGCAGTTGTTCGAGCGCGTGGTGCGCAACCTGCTGAGCAACGCCGTGCAGAACACCCCGCGCGGCGGCGTGCTGCTCAGCTGTCGGTTGCGCGCCGGCGGACACTGGCTGGTGCAGGTGTGGGACACCGGTGTCGGCATCGCGGCAGCCGATCAGCAACGGGTCTTCGAAGAGTTCTATCAGGTCGGCAATCCCGAGCGCGACCGCCGTGCCGGCCTGGGGCTGGGCCTGTCGATCGTGCGCCGCCTGTGTGATCTGCTCAGGCATCCGTTGCAGATGAGCTCGCGGCCGGGCCGCGGCACCTGCTTTTCGCTGCAGGTGCCGAGCACCGCTGAACAGCCGCCCGCCGAAGACGCCGCGGTGCTGGTGTCGTCGCTGGCAGGATTTGCGGTGGCGGTGATCGATGACGACGGCGAAGTGCTCGACAGCATGCAGCGCCTGCTGCAGCGCTGGGGCTGCCGCGTGCATGCCGCGGCCGATGCCGAAGCCGTGATCGCGCAGCCGGGCGCGCTCGCGCAGGTGCGGGCCGTGATCGCCGACTACCGGCTGCGCGACGGGCGCACCGGCACCGATGCGATCGCGCTGCTGCGCAAGGCCACCGGACGCGATCTACCGGCGTTGATCGTCTCCGGCGATTCGTCGCCGCGGCGACAGCCGTTTGCACCGGACGGCGGCCACGAATTCCTCAGCAAGCCGGTACCGGCCTCGCAACTGCGGGCCTGGCTGGCGCAGGCAGCCAGCGCGGACGCGCTGTGCGACGCGAACCGAGACCCGACATGATGCGCATCGTGGTCGCCGACGATCACCCGCTGGTGCGAGAAGCGCTGGTGGTGACGGTGATGCGCGCCGTCGCCGAAGCCCAGGTCCAGCAGGCGCACGACTTCGACAGCTTGTCGGCGGCCTGCCAGACCTGGGCGCCGGCGCTGGCGCTGGTCGATCTGAACATGCCCGGCATGAATTCGCTCGAGGGGCTGCGCACCTTGCGCAGCCGTTACCCGACCCTGGCGCTGCTGGTCGCCTCGGGGCAGGAAGACCCACCGACGATCCGTGCCGTGCTGGCCACCGGCGTCAACGGCTTCTTTCCGAAGACCGGGGCGCCGGAGTTGTTGCGCAGCGCCATTCAGCTGGTGCTGGCCGGCGAGAGCTACGTGCCGCCTGGCGCGCTCGCCGACCACCTGGGGGGCGAGCCGCCGCATCGTCCCGACGTCACCGGCCTGACCCCGCGCCAGCGGGATGTGTTGAGGCGCCTGCTGCGAGGCCATTCGAACAAGCTCATCGCGCGCGACCTGGGCCTGACCGAGGGCACGGTGAAGATCCACATCGCCGCGATCCTGCGCGCATTGGGTGCGCGCAACCGCACCGAAGCCGTGGTTCGCGCGCACGGACTGCACCTCGACGGCAGCGATACATAAGGCGTCGATGCGGCGATCTATGCCCTGCGGCATAGATCGAACAAGCGAAGCGCGATCCGGCATCGGTGGGATGCGCGCGGCCAGCGCGCTGCCTACATTGATCGTGTCCATCCAGGAGGCACGATATGCAAACGATTCCTTCGATTCATGTTCCATCAAGCGCGCCGCGTGTGTCGCCGTACTGGCTGTTGGCCGTGGTGGTGTTGGCCGCGGCAGCGGCTGCCCTGTGGCCGGCGTCGCCCGCAGTCGATGCATCGGCCATCGAACCGCTACCGACGGTGGCAGCGCTGTCTGCGCCGAGTGGCGACACCTCCGTTCCCGATGCATCGAAGGTGACATTCAAGGACGACACGTCCGGTGAGCCGGCGCCCACCTTCTGAGCCGCAGCGCAAGTTCAGCGCGTCGTGACGACAACGCCACGCGGGGTTTGAAACCGGTCATCGCCTCAGGAGCAACCATGCATGTTCAGCATCGTTATGGCCCCATCCGGTCGTCTGCCGACAGCGACCGGAGCGCGAACGTTCCGGCCTTCGTGCGCGACGCAAGCTCGGTCGCAATGGTGCTCGTGCTGCTCGCCGCGCCGCCGCTGCTGGTGGGATGGCAGCAGGACATTGCGCAGCCTCGGGCCGCGATCGAGATGGCCTCGATGCAGCTGGCGCAGCTGTCTGCGCCGTGATGTCGGGCAGTGCAATCGACAGCGCGGCCTGTCGGCGCGCAAGCGCCGACCGCAGCGGCACCCTGCTGGGTTGAGGCATGTCCAACTTCGCCATGCTCGTGGTCTGCCTGTTGGCCGGGCTGTTGCTTCGGCGCAGTGGCCGGCTGCCGGACAACGCGCATGCCGCACTCAACGCAGTCATCCTTCATGTCAGCCTGCCCGCGGTGACCCTGCGCCATCTGCACGACTTTCACCTGGACTTTGCTGGCGGACTGTGGTCGTTGCTGATGCCCTGGGCTCTGTTCCTGATCGGTGCGGTGCTGTTCTACATCATCGGCCGGCGCATGCATCTGCCTGCTGCCACCATCGGCGCGTTGACCCTGGTGGGGGGCTTCGGCAACACCTCGTTCGTCGGCCTGCCGATGATCGAGTCGCTGCATGGCCACGACGGCCTGGGCCTGGGGCTGCTGATCGACCAGCTCGGTTCCTACCTGGCGCTGTCCACGCTCGGCATACTGGCCACGGCGATCTACGCCGCCGGCGGCCGCCCGTCACCGCGCGAGATGGTGCGCCGCGTGATCACCTTTCCTCCCTTCGTGGCGCTGATCCTGGCGTTGGTGCTGTTGCCGGTGCCGTTTCCGCAGGCACTCGACCAGATGCTGGCACGCATCGGCGACACGCTGGCACCGCTGGCGCTGCTCAGCGTCGGCATGCAGCTGCGTCTGGAAGCGCTGCGAGAGAACCTGCCGCCGCTGTGCCTGGGTCTGGGCTACAAGCTGCTGCTGTGCCCGGCGATGGTGGTGGCATTGCTTTGGTGGGGCGATGCCGGCCCCGGCATGGTCAGCCGCGTGACCTTGATCGAGGCCGCGATGCCGCCGATGATCGGTGCAGCCGTGGTGGCGTCACAGGCCAACCTGGCGCCACGGCTGGTGTCGCTGATGATCGGCCTGGGCATTCCCATCGGCCTGGCGACAGCGCCGGCGTGGCACTGGTTGTTCGGTGCCCTCGTGTCATGAGCGCCTGCACAGCCATGTCGTGCGGCCTCTTGGGCCAACGCATCAGCGAAGGCAACTGCATCGTGCAAGCGCACGCGTGCGCGCACAAGCTGCTGCGCTACCGCTGGCGGCACGACGTGCAAGCTTGTGGCGTGAGTGCGACGCACGCACGCGCCGCGATACGCACCCGTTCGCCCGGTGCATGCGCCGCCACCAGGTGCCCGGCCTGATCCTGTTTCACTTCACAAGGAACTGGAGATGCACAGCCCCTTTAGACCGGTCCGTGCACGGCCGGTGGCACGCGGCGCAAGGCACCTCGCCACACATCGGGCGACCACCGCCGGCAAGGAGTCGGCTCACTGGCTGCACGGCTGCTTCGCAGGCTTGCGCAGGCACGCCGCGGCGTGGCTCGGCGCGACACTGAGGCTGCTGCGCCACGCACGTTTGCGCCACGAAATGGCCTTCGTCGTGCCAGGCCGGATGCAGCGGCTGCGACGGGCCTGGCAGGGCCGTCCGAAGTCCGGCCCACCGGGCTGACGGCGACGCCCGCAAGCGGTGGTGCCCGCGCGCAGGTGCGGCTGTGCCGCTCTGACTGCCGTGACAACGCCCTCGATCGACGGCTGCCCCGCACACGTCACACGTGCGTGCGCCGCGCGCTATGCCTTTCGATCGATCCCGAGCGAGGGTCGTGTACTCCATCGTCGTGAGGACGACAGCGGCCGAAGGCGTTTCTACAGTGTGCGCGTCGGCCTCGAAGCCGGCTCTTCCATGGAGTGAATGATGAACGTTCAAAGCAAAGGCCCGAGCCTTCGGCCACCCGACCGGAACCAGCTTCGCCCGGATCTCGAAGCCAGGTTTCGCAAGGCCTTCGACATCGTCTTGATCGTGGCGATGCTGGTCGCGCCCTTCCTGATCGTCGGCTTGCACGGCGGCGATTCGGAGCAGCTGGCGGCAACCGATCCGGCCGTGGCCCAGGCGGAGCAGATCGGCATGCTCGCCCCGTGACACCGCGCGTGATCCTCAACGGAAAACCGAGCGACGTGCTCGCCAGGTCCGCTTTCGTCTCAGACCGCAGGCGCCGTTGCGGCCTTGCGATCAGCGGCCAGTCGGATGACGACGCCGGCAGTGGGTTGAACGGATGCAGGGCATGCCGGATGTGACCACGGGCGCGGCGGCCGCGATCGGCTGGTTCTACCTGCTGACGAACGCTGCGCGACTCTTCACCTACCTGCCGCAGGTGTGGGCGGTGTGGCGCAACACCGATGGCGCACAGGCGATATCGCTGCTCACCTGGGGCTCGTGGCTCATCTCCCACCTGGCGGCGATCGCCTATGGCATCGTGATCGTGCACGACCTGTTCTTCGTCATCATCTCGTGCGTGAACTTCTGCGGCTGCAGCGCGGTCACCGGCATAGCCTGGGCTCGGCGACGGCAGTGGTGCGCCGCCCTGTCGAACGGCGCGACCGTCGGCGCATCCGCCGAATTGATCAACGAGCGCCGTGATGGCTCGGCGTGGGCGCCGGCTCAGCCCATCAGATAGGTCGGCAGCCAGGTGGCGAGACCCGGGAACACGCACAGGATCAAGATCGCCAGGATCATGCACAGCATGAACGGAAAGGCGCCCTTCAGGATCGTCGGCAGGCTCACGTCGGGCGTGATGCCGTTGATGACGAACAGGTTCAGGCCCACTGGCGGTGTGATCAGGCCGAGTTCCATGTTGATGGTCAGGATCACGCCGAACCAGATCGGGTCGAAGCCGGCCGCGAGGATCACCGGCATCAGGATCGGCGTGGTCATCAGGATGATCGCCGCCGGCGGCAGGAAACAACCCGCCACCAGCAGCATCAGGTTGATCGCCGCCAGAATGACCCAGCGGTTGACCTGCATCTCGCCGATCGAGGTGGCCACGGCCTGCGTGACCTGCAGCGACGACATCATGTAGCCGAACAGGATCGAGGTGCCGATGATCAGCAGCAGCATGCCCGATTCGCGAAGGCCGTCGCGCAGGATGGCCCACAGGTCGGCCGGTTTCCACACGCGGTAGATCACCACCACCATCAGCAGGCACAGCGCAGCGCCCACGCCGGCCGCTTCCGACGGCGTGGCCACGCCGCCGTACAACGCGTAGACGACGCCGACGATGACGGCGATGAAGGGCAGCAGCCGCGGCAGCAGCTCGAGCTTTTCCTTCAGCGAATAGATGCGGTCCTGGTCGATCAGCACGGTGCCGCGCCGCCAGCTGATGAACAGCGCCCAGGCCATGAACAGCACCACCAGCAGCAGGCCCGGGATGATGCCGGCGATGAACAGGCGGCCGATCGAAGTCTCGCTGGCGATGCCGTACAGGATCATCGTGATGCTGGGCGGGATCAGGATGCCCAAGGTGCCGCCGGCGGCGATGGCGCCGGTGGCCAGGTCGGCGTCGTAGCCGCGGCGGCGCATCTCGGGAATGCCCATCTTGCCGATCGCCGCGCAGGTGGCCGGCGACGAGCCGGTCAACGCCGAGAACAGCGCGCACGCGCCGATGTTGCTGATGACCAGCGAACCCGGCACCTTGTGCAGCCAGCGCGCCAGCGCCTCGTACAGGTCGCTGCCGGCGCGCGACGAGGCCACCGCCGCGCCCATGATGATGAACATCGGCAGCGAGACCAGCGTGAAATCGCTCAAGCCGGCGAACACCGTCTCGGGCACGAAGTTGACGCTGTTCCAGCCGTCGAAGATGACCATGAACAGCAGCGCCACCGCGCCCAGCCCGAAGGCGATCGGCAGGCCGGTGGCCAGCAGTGCCGTGGTGACGACGAAGATCAGCAGGCCGATGGCGAGCGGGCTCAAGCGATCTCCTTCGGCGCCATGCCGAACGGCGCCTCGCGGCGGCTCAGCACCAGCCAGATCTCGGCGATGAACTGCAGGCACAGCAGCGCCAGGCCGACCGGCACCGCCAGGTACGGTATCCACAGCCGCGCGCGCCAGATCGACGGCGTCGTCTCGCCACTGGCCCAGGCCTCGTGCCACCACGGGATCGCCGCGTAGAGAAAGAAGCGCGCAGAAGACCAGCGCGACGACGCTGCCGAACAGGATACAAGCGCGCGCCGCACCGCGGCGCCGGCCATCAGCGGCAGCACGTCGACCGCGACATGGCCGCGCGTGAGCAGGATGTAGGGCGCGCCGACGAAGGTGGCCGCG
Source organism: uncultured beta proteobacterium (assembly GCA_963756415.1). Taxonomy (GTDB): domain Bacteria; phylum Pseudomonadota; class Gammaproteobacteria; order Burkholderiales; family Burkholderiaceae_C; genus Rubrivivax. The sequence goes on along the minus strand of CAVWNT010000009.1, from coordinate 332,514 downwards.
ACCAGCGAGAAGGTGACGAACTCGGTCTGCCAGATCGACGACTGGCCGAGCACCGCGCGCACGAACACCATCTGGCAGATCACGCCCACCGACAGCAGGATCAGCCCGGCGGCGAAGACGCCGAAGGCACGCGACAGCGCGCGCACCGCCACCACCCAGGCGGGCAGTGGCCGGGACAGATCACTTGACACTCAGCGCCTTGTCGATCAGGTCCTTGCCACCCGGCACCTTCTCGGCGAAGTCCTTGTACGAGGTCTTCTGCGCCACCGCGCGCCAGGCATCGAACTCGGCCTCGTTCATCGTCACCACCTCGACCTTGTTCGCCTTGTAGATCTCGACGAGCTTGTCGTCTAGCTTCTTCGACTCGGCCTCGAAGTAGTCCTCGGCCTTCTTCGAAGCGGCCATCAGCGCCTTCTTCTGCGCATCGTTGAGCTTGTCCCAGCTCTTCATGCTGATCAGCACCGGCTCGTACATGAACCACAGCGCGTTGTCGCCGGGCGCGGTCAGGCACTTCAGCTGCTCGTACAGCCGGAACGAGACGAAGCTGCCCGACGAGGTGTCGGTGCCCTGCGCCACGCCCTGCTGCAGCGCGTTGTAGACCTCGTTCGACGGGATCGAGACGATCGACGCGCCGGCGCCGGCCCACATCTGCGCGAAGGTGGCGCCGGCCGAGCGCACCTTCAGACCCGAAGCGTCCTCGGGCTTCTTGATGCACTTGTCCTTGCCGCCGAAGGCACCGGCCAGCCACGCATCGGCCAGCACCTTGACACCGCCCTGTTCGATGACGGCCTTGATGTCCTTCATGAAGGCCGAGTCGTTGACGCGGCGCGCGTGTGCATGGCTCTTCACCAGCCCGGGCATCAAGGTGGCGCCGAACTGCGGGTGGATGCCCGAGGCGTAGTCGAGCGGGAACGAACTCATGTCGATCTGGCCGCTGAGCATGGCCTTCCATTGCTCCTGTGCCTTGACCAGGCTCGAGCCCGGGAAGACCTTGATCTCGAGACCGACGTTGGCCGCGGCGACATCGCGCGCGATCATCTGCACCATCTCGTCGCGCACGTCGCCCTTGCCGCCGGGAAACTGGTGCGAGGCTTTCAACGTGACATCGGCGGCCAGCGCCGGGGCGAGCGGCGCGGCGGCCATCAGCACGGCGGCGAGTGTGGTGAGCAGGGGGCGTCGATACATGGTCTGTCTCCGGTACGGGTGCGACGGTCGGGCGCGGCAAGACAACGCCCGAGGCAAGCGCCGACTTTAGTGACTCGACGCGCTGCCGCCGGTCGGTGAATTCCATGAGCCGAGGCGGGTTCGAGGCCGCATCGGCGCAGTGCACCCGTCGCCTGTCAGCGGTACACGCCGTCCCACTCGCCCGCGGCGACGCTGGCGCCCAGCCCGTCGGCACTGGCCAGCGGACGGTTGAGCGTGAACATCGATTCGGGCGTCAGCACCGAGTAGTCCATGTAGCCCAGCCGCGCCAACGGGCGCATCTCGCCGGTCTTGACGATGCCGTCGACGATGAAGGCATCGTCGATGTAGATGCCGACGACACTGCCGATGACCAGCGTGTAGCCCGGCTTGCCGCCGGGGCCGGGCAGCGCGATGGTCTGCCACAGCTTGCATTCGAAAGCCGCCGGCGACAGCGCCACGCGCGGCGGGGCCACGAAGCGCGATGCGGCCTTCTCGAGGCCGGCCAGCGCGAACTCGTCGACCTGCGGCGCGACCGCTGCCGAGCTCATGTTCATCGCATCGCGCAACGCCCAGGTGGCGATCGAGCAGGTGAACTCACCGCTGCTTTCGATGTTGCGCACGCTGTCCTTGAACCCGCCCGACGAGAACATCAGCATCGGCGGGCGGTCGCTGACCGCATTGAAGAAGCTGTACGGCGCCAGGTTGGCCACGCCGTCGTCGCCGAGCGTGCACACCCAGCCGATCGGGCGTGGCGCGACCAGCGCCTTGAAAGGATCATGCGGCAGGCCGTGGTGGCGTCCGGTGGCGTCGTAGTGCATGTCGTGTTCAGTGGTGGTGGCGCTGGTCGAAGCCGTGCGCAGGATGATCGACCTTACCTTGTCCGGATCAGCCTTGCGCAGGTAGCGAAACGCCCCGGCAAGCGAGAATGACAGCGCAGCCACTTCCGCCTTGTTCGCCCCCGCCATGGCCATCTACCAGCTCGAAGACCTGATCCCGCAGATCGCCGCCAGCGCCTGGGTGGCACCAAGTGCCACCGTCATCGGGCGGGTGGTGATGGAAGAAGGCGCCAGCGTCTGGTATGGCGCCGTGCTGCGGGGCGACAACGACCTGATCCACATCGGCCGCAACAGCAACGTGCAGGACGGCAGCGTGCTGCACACCGACAGCGGCGTGCCGCTGACGCTGGGCGAAGGTGTCACCGTCGGCCACCAGGTGATGCTGCACGGCTGCAGCGTCGGCGACGGCTCGCTGATCGGCATCCAGGCGGTGGTGCTGAACGGCGCGAAGATCGGGCGGCACTGCATCGTCGGCGCCGGTGCGCTGGTCACCGAGGGCAAGGAATTTCCCGATGGCTCGTTGATCGTGGGCTCACCGGCGCGCGGTGGTGCGCTCGCTGAGCGATGCACAACGCGCGATGCTGCCGCACCTGGCGCAGCACTACCTGGCGCAGTCGCTGCGTCACCGCGGCAAGCTGAAGCGCATCGACCGCGACGACAGCGTCGACAGCGGCGCCGGGCAGCAGGCGCACAGCGATGAACGAACTGCATCGCTTCGTCTTCGACGGCCTGCCGGTGCGCGGCATGCTGGTGCGCCTGGACGCCGGCTGGCGCGAGATGCTCGGCTGGCGCGAAGACAACCCCTACCCGGCGCCGGTGCGCAACCTGCTCGGGGAAATGGTCGCCGCCGGCGTGCTGATGCATGCCAACATCAAGTTCAGTGGCTCGTTGAGCCTGCAGATGCAGGGCGACGGCCCGGTGAAACTGGCGGTGGCCGAGGTGCAGCCCGACCTGCGCTTTCGTGGCACCGCCACGTTGCACGGCGAGGTCGACGCCGAGGCGCGGGTTGCAGGCAGATGCTGAACGTGCACGGCCAGGGCCGTTGTGCGATCACGCTCGACCCGCAGCCGCGCCAGCCCGGCCAGCAGCCCTACCAGGGCGTGGTGCCGCTGCACGGCGACCGCCGCGAGCCCTTGCAGAAGCTGTCGCAGGTGCTCGAACACTACATGCTGCAATCCGAACAGCTGGACACGCGGCTGGTGCTGGCGGCCGACGACCGGGTGGCGGCCGGGCTGCTGATCCAGCGCCTGCCCGTCGATGGGCCGAGTCGCATGTCGGGCGAGCGCAACGAGGATCAGATCGGGCTGAACGAGGATTTCAACCGCATCGCCCACCTCGCGGCCACGCTGGACGCCGACGAGTTGCGCACGCTCGATATCGAAACCGTGCTGCGCCGCCTGTTCTGGCAAGAGCGGCTGCTGCGTTTCGAGCCGCAGCAAGCGCGCTTCGCCTGCAACTGCGCCCGCGAGCGGGTGCGCAACATGCTGGTCGGGCTGGGCCAGCCCGAGGTGCGACAGCATCGTCGCCGAACGCGGCAACGTCGAGGTCGGTTGCGAGTTCTGCGGGCGCCGAGTATCAGTTCGACGCGGTCGACGTCGGCGAGATGTTCACGCCCGATCGCGACCAGCCGCGCACGCCGACGCCGTTGCAGTAGCGGGGCAGCGCGCCGGTCGGCCACAGCCGACGCGGGTGCCTCAGCACTGGCGCGCAGCGCCTGCCGTGCGTCGTCAGCCGTTCGACAGCAGATGTCTTTCGCAATCGGGGTCGCTGCAGCGTTCGCAGACGTGGCGCCAGCGTCGTGGTGTCGCCACGGGCCCGGCTGCAGCGCGCGCAATGCCGGCGCGATCGCGGCGCGCGCTGCCGACAGGCGATCGGCGCCCTGTCCGCTGATCACCGCATAGCCCAGCCCACCGTGTCGCAGCGCCGCGCGCAGCAGCGCATCGATCGGTTCGCGCACATGCGCGCCATCGCGCTGCAGGCCGTCGCTCTGCCACGGCAGATCGAGCGCGGTGAGCAGGTTCAGCGTGTTGCCGTGCTGGGCCGCGCAGCGCGGACTGCGTACAGGCTGCGATCGCCGAACACCCATTCGCTGTAGACCGCGATCATCAGCGCCGTGGTGTCGGCGACCACGATGTCGTGAGCAGCCGCCGCGGCGCGGATGCGGCGCGTCTGTTCAGCGGCAATCGTGGCCTGTTCGTGCAGGTGCGGCGTGCGCGACGCGCTCGGCGCAGAACTCGCGCAGGTACTCGTCGACCCGGGCGACACGGTGGCCTTCGCCCTGCAGCTGCAGCGCCAGCGCAGCGCGCCAGCGTGCTCTTGCCGGTGCTTTCGGCACCGAGCACGGCGATCACCAGCGCGCCATCAGGCATCGGCCAGCGGCGGCGTGACGTCGCCAGGCGCGGTATCCGGCCAGCGACAGCGCCACGAACAGCGCGTACAGCAGCACCGTCAGCCACAGCCCCTTGTAGGCGAACAGGCCGACGCTGACGATGTTCACCGCCAGCCACGCGAGCCAGTTCTCGACGTACTTGCGGCCCAGCAGCCACTGGCCGGCGAGGCTGCCCGCGGTGGGCAGCGCATCCCACCACGGCACGTCGCTGTCGGTGAAGCTGCGCAGCAGCGCGCCGAGCAACGGCCAGGCCACCAGCACGGCGGCCAGCAGCCGCCAGCGCCCGCGCGCCGACAGCCAGCGCACGTGCAACGGGCTGCCGTGCTCGTCGCGCCCGCGTTGCCACTGCCACCAGCCCCAGCCGGCGACGGTGACGAAAAAGATCTGCAGTCCGGCCTCGCCGTACAGGCGGCTGTCGAAGAACAGCACGCCGTAGAGCAGCGACGCGACGATGGCCAACGGCCAGGCGAGCGGGTTGACGCGCATGTTGCACACCACCATCGCCAGCGACAGCACGAAGGCGATGATCTCGATCCAGGTGACCGGGCTGCCCCACACGACGAAGGCAGCGGCGAGCAGGGGCTGCAGCTGTGCAGCAGCGCTTCCATCGGCGCCACGTCAGCTCACCGCGTGGGGCCCGGTCGCACAGACGATCCGCTCGCTCGGGGCCGAAGCCCGATGCGCTGGCCGCCCACCGCTGCCGCTGGACCGCAGGAGCGCGAAAACATCTCGCCGAGCCGGTGTCAAGGTCGGCGCGGGCTGAGCTGCACCAGGATCTCGTCGGGCTTGACCATGCCCAGTTCGGTGCGCGCGCGTTCCTCGACCATCTCGAGGCCCTCCTTCAGGTCGCTGACCTCGGCCGACAGGCGCTGGTTGCGCTGCCGCGCAGCCTGGTTCGCCGCCGTCTGCGCAGCCAGCTGCGACTCGAGGTGCACGACGTACGAGCGGCCGGCCTTGCCGGCCCACAGCTCGGCCTGCACGCCGGCCAGCAACACCAGCAGCGCCAGCGTGATCAGCCGCATCGCCTGCCGCGCCAGGAAGCGCGCCGGCCAGACGATCGCCGCCGGGGCTACCAGCCCGTCCACAGCTTCGAACCCGCGGCGATGCGCTGGTTGTAGGCAGTCGGCGACACGCCCGAGCAGCGCCGCGTCGGCCGCGCTGTCGTCGCCGAGCGGCGTGAAGCTGACCTGGATCGTGCCGTCGAGCAGCGTGCGCAGGCTCACGGCCACGCCGAGCGTGCCGTTGACGCCTTCGAGGTTGCCGTGGCGGCTGTCCTGGCGCGTGATGCTCAGCTTCTGGTCGAGCAGCGCCTCACGCGCGGCAGCGAAGGTGCGGTCGAAACCGAGCTGGCTGGCGGGCACCTTGCCGGGCGGCGCGCCCACGCAGGCGCCCAGGCCACCCAGCACCAGCGCGCATGCGGCCAGGCCGGCTCTCACTTGCCCGGGCGCAGGTTGTAGAACGCCGCGCGGCCCGGGTAGCTGGCGACGTCGCCCAGATCTTCTTCGATGCGCAGCAGCTGGTTGTACTTGGCGATGCGGTCGCGAACGGCTCATCGAGCCGGTCTTGATCTGCCCGGCGTTGGTGCCGACCGCGATGTCGGCGATGGTCGAATCTTCGGTCTCGCCCGAGCGGTGGCTGATGACGGCGGTCCAGCCGGCGCGCTTGGCCATCTCGATGGCGGCGAAGGTTTCGCTGAGCGTGCCGATCTGGTTGATCTTGATCAGGATCGAGTTGGCGACGCGCTTGTCGATGCCTTCTTTCAGGATCTTGGTGTTGGTGACGAACAGGTCGTCGCCCACCAGCTGCACCTTGGAGCCCAGGCGCTCGTTCAGGTGCTTCCAGCCGTCCCAGTCGCCTTCGGCCATGCCGTCCTCGATGCTGATGATCGGGTACTTGTCGCACCAGCTGGCCAGCAGGTCGGTCCACTCTTCGGCACTCAGGCTCAGCGCCTTCGCCGCCGAGCACGTACTTGCCGTCCTTGTGGAACTCGCTGGCCGCGCAGTCCAGGCCGATGGCGATCTGCTCGCCGGCCTTGTAGCCGGCCGCTTCGATGGCTTCGAGGATCAGCTGGATCGCCGCCTCGTGGCTGGCCACGCTGGGCGCGAAGCCGCCCTCGTCGCCGACCGCGGTGCTCATGCCGCGCGCGTTGATGATCTTCTTCAGCGCGTGGAAGGTCTCGGCGCCGTAGCGCACCGCTTCGCGAAAGCTCGGCGCGCCCAGCGGGATGATCATCAGCTCCTGCAGGTCGAGGTTGTTGTTGGCATGCGCGCCGCCGTTGATGACGTTCATCATCGGCACCGGCATCTGCATGCCGCCCATGCCGCCGAAGTAGCGGTACAGCGGCAGCCCCGATTCTTCGGCCGCGGCGCGCGCCACCGCCATGCTCACCGCCAGCGTGGCGTTGGCGCCGAGGCGGCTCTTGTTGTCGGTGCCGTCGAGGTCGATCAGCGTGCGGTCGAGGAAGGCCTGCTCGGACGCATCGAGCCCGAGCACCGATTCGCTGATCTCGGTGTTGATGTGCTCGACCGCGCGCAGCACGCCCTTGCCGCCGTAGCGCGAGGCGTCGCCGTCGCGCAGCTCGATGGCCTCGCGCGAGCCGGTGGAAGCGCCCGACGGCACCGCCGCGCGGCCCATGGTGCCGCTTTCCAGCAGCACGTCGCATTCGACGGTCGGGTTGCCGCGGCTGTCGAGGATTTCCCGGCCGACGATGTCAACGATGGCGCTCATTCAGTTCAACTCTTGTGTTTCAGATTGTTGCAGACGGGCGCGTCGACGCCCTCGACCAGCACCATGTTGAAGCACGCGGTCGCGCCCTGGCGCAGCGCGCGTGCGCGCACGTAGTCGGGGCTGTCGTACATCGCCTTCGCCTGGTCGAAGCTGGGTAGCGCAGCACCGTCAGCCGCGGCGGTTGCCAGTCGCCTTCGAGCACGTGCATGCGCCCGCCGCGCACCAGGTATTCGCCGCCGAAGGCCTTGGCGACCGCCGGCGCGGCTGCCATGTAGCGCTTGAACGGCCTGCGGCGTCGGTGACCTGCGATTCGACGATGATGTAGGCGGCGGTCATGCAGTGTTCCTTCAGGCCTCGAAGTCGTTTTCCAGCAGCGGCCGCGACTTGACCACGCGGTCGAGCGCCACCAGCTGTTCGAGCAGCGCGCGCATGTGCTTCAGCGGCACCGCGTTCGGCCCGTCGCTCATCGCGTTGTCCGGATCGGGGTGCGTTTCCATGAACAGGCCGGCCACGCCGACCGCCGATGCCGGCGCGCGCCAGCACCGGCACGAACTCGCGCTGGCCGCCGCTGCTGGTGCCCTGCCCGCCCGGCAGCTGCACCGAATGGGTGACGTCGAAGACCACCGGCGCGCCGGTCTCGCGCATGATCGCCAGGCTGCGCATGTCGGACACCAGGTTGTTGTAGCCGAAGCTCGCGCCGCGCTCGCAGGCCATGAAGCGGTCTTCGCTCAAGCCCTTGTCGCGCGCCGCCGCGCGCGCCTTGTCGATCACGTTCTTCATGTCGTGCGGCGCCAGGAACTGCCCCTTCTTGATGTTCACCGGCTTGCCGCTCTGTGCCACCGCGTGGATGAAGTCGGTCTGCCGGGCACAGGAACGCGGGCGTCTGCAGCACATCGACGACCGCTGCCACCTGGGCGACCTCGGCCTCGCTGTGCACGTCGGTCAGCACCGGCACGCCGAGTTCGCGCTTGACCTTGGCCAGGATCTCCAGCCCGCGCTGCATGCCGGGGCCGCGGAACGAGGTGCCGCTGGAACGGTTGGCCTTGTCGTAGCTCGACTTGAAGATGAAGGGGATGCCCAGCGCTGCGGTGATCTCCTTCAGCGTGCCGGCGACGTCGAGTCTGCAGCGCCTCGCTCTCGACCACGCACGGCCCGGCGATCAGGAAGAACGGCCGCTCGAGGCCGACGTCGAAGCCGCACAGCTTCACGCCGCCACCTTCACCTTCGGTGCGTGCGGTGCGGCGGCGGCCTGGTGTTTCAACGCCGCTTCGATGAGGCTGTTGAACAGCGGGTGGCCGTCCCACGGCGTGCGACTTGAACTCGGGGTGGAACTGCACGCCGACGAACCACGGGTGCACGTCGCGCGGCAACTCGATCATCTCGGTCAGCTTCTCGTGCTGCGTGATCGCCGAGATCACCAGCCCGGCTTCGCGCAGCCGCTCGAGATAGTGTTCGTTGGCCTCGTAGCGGTGGCGGTGGCGTTCGGTGACGACATCGCCGTAGATCTCGTGCGCCAGCGTGCCGCGCTGCACGTCCGAGCTTTGCGCGCCCAGGCGCATGGTGCCGCCCAGGTCGGAGCTGGCGCTGCGCTTTTGCATGCGTGCCGTCGCGGTCCTGCCATTCGTCGATCAGCGCGATCACCGGGTTCGGCGTCGCGGCATCGAACTCGGTGCTGTTGGCATCCGCCAGACCGGCCTTGTGGCGCGCGAACTCGATCGTCGCGACCTGCATGCCCAGGCAGATGCCCAGGTAGGGAATGCCGCGCTCGCGCGCGAACTGCGCCGCGCGAGATCTTGCCTTCGATGCCGCGCTTGCCGAACCCGCCCGGCACCAGCACCGCGTCGAAGCGCGCCAGCTGTTCGATGTTGCCGGCGTTCAGCGCTTCCGAATCGAGGTAGTCGATGTTGACGCGCGCATGGTGCTGGATGCCGGCGTGGCGCAGCGCCTCGTTCAGCGACTTGTACGAATCCGACAGGTCGGTGTACTTGCCGCACATCGCGATGCTGACCGCGTGCGCCGGGTTCTCGACCTCGTGCACCAGCCGGTCCCAGCGCTTCAGGTCGGCCGGCTTGGTGAGCAGCTGCAGCTTCATGCAGATCATCTCGTCCAGGCCCTGCTCGTGCAGCATGCGCGGCACCTTGTAGATCGTGTCCACGTCCCACATGCTGATCACGCCGTGCGGCTGCACGTTGGTGAACAGGCTGATCTTCTCGCGCTCTTCGTCGGGCACCGCGCGGTCGGCGCGGCACAGCAGCACGTCGGGCTGGATGCCGATCTCGCGCAGCTTCTGCACCGTGTGCTGCGTGGGCTTGGTCTTCAGCTCGCCGGCGGCGGCGATCCACGGCACGTAGGTCAGGTGCACGAAGGCGCTGTTCGACGGGCCCGAGCTTCAGGCTCAGCTGGCGCACCGCTTCCAGGAAGGGCAGCGATTCGATGTCGCCGACCGTGCCGCCGATCTCGACGATGGCCACGTCCACTGCCGTGGCGGTGCCCACGCCGGCGCCGCGCTTGACGTATTCCTGGATCTCGTTGGTGACGTGCGGAATCACCTGCACGGTCTTGCCGAGGTAGTCGCCGCGGCGTTCCTTCTCGAGCACCGACTTGTAGATCTGGCCGGTGGTGAAGTTGTTGCTGCGCTTCATGCGCGTGGTGATGAAGCGTTCGTAGTGGCCGAGGTCGAGATCGGTCTCGGCGCCGTCGTCGGTGACGAACACCTCGCCGTGCTGGAACGGGCTCATCGTGCCCGGATCGACGTTGAGGTAGGGGTCGAGCTTGATGAGGGTGACCTTCAGGCCCCGCGACTCGAGCATCGCGGCCAGCGAAGCCGACGCGATGCCCTTGCCCAACGAGGACACCACACCGCCGGTGACGAAGACAAACCTGGTCATCATGATGGGCAGGAGATCGGCATTTCGAAGCGCGCCGGGCCCCGTGCCTGGGTGTGAAATCGAGAGTATAGAGGCGGGTCGGGCGGATCGGCCCGCAGCGCGCGACCGGCATGCCGCGTTCGACGGCGCCGGCGCGGCGCGTGGGTCAAACCGCGAATCGGCGCAGCGCGTCGCCGGTGATGCGGCAGATGCGCCATTCGGGCATCAGCGTGGCGCCCATGCGCTCGTAGAAGCGGATCGCATCGACGTTCCAGTCGAGCACGCTCCATTCGAAGCGTCCGTAGTCGCGTTCGTTGGCGATGTTGGCCAGGCGGCTCAGCAAGGCCTCGCCGATGCCCTTGCCGCGGTGCGCGCCTTGCACGCACAGGTCTTCGAGATACAGGCCCGGCTTGCCGAGGAAGGTGGAGTAGTTGGTGAAGAACAGTGCAAAGGCGACGACGTCCCCGTCCACCTGCGCCACCAGCGCCTCGACCACCGGGCGGGTGCCGAACAGGTGCTCGTGCAGCTGTTGCGGCTGGATGCACACCAGATGGCCGAGCTTCTCGAAATCAGCCAGCTCGCGTATCAGCGCGACGATGGCCGGCACATCCTGCGGCTGCGCCGCGCGCAACTCGAACCCGGCGGCGGCCGTCATGCCGGTGCGATCAGCGGAACTCCGACTGCGGCACCGTCTTCACTTCGGCGGGCAGCGAGCCGATGTACTGCGCCATCTGCTTCAGCTCCGCCAGGGTGAACTGCTTGACCTGGCCGGCCATGATGGCGTTGCTGCGACCGACCCGCTCATTGCCCTCGGTCTTGTACGACTTCAACGCGACATACAGGTAGTCCGCGTACTGGCCGGCGATCTTCGGATAGCTGCCGTCGATCGGCTTGTTGAAGTTGGCGCCGTGACACGAGATGCAGGCGCCCTTCGCCAACAACTCGGCCACGCCCGGCGGCGCCGTCTTGGTCGGCGTCTCGGGTGCGGCGGCAGCCATGCCGTGCTGCGCGTAGTAGGCGGCCAGGTCGGCGATGTCCTGGTCGCTCAGCGAGCCCGCCACAGCGCGCATGGTGCCCTGCTTGCGCTCGCCCTTCTTGTAGGCGTTCAACGCCGCGATGATGTACTTGGCGTTCTGGCCCGAGATCATCGGCACCTTGTGCACTTCGGGGAAGCTCGACTGGTAGCCCTGGATGCTGTGACAGCCGATGCACTGCGCGTTGATCTTCTTGCCGGCGTCGGCATTGCCGGTGATGTCCTGCGCCTGCGCCAAGGGCAGAACGGCACACAGTGCCCATGTCAACAACAGCGCTTTGTTCATCGTCGAAACCGTCAAGGGGGTTCAGCAAGCCGTCGTGCGGCAGCGGGGCGTGAAAAGGCGAGCTGCACGGCTCGCCTTCGGGGTTCACCCATGATTATACGACCGGCCCTTATACTGATTCGAGCCGCCGAACACCCCGCTGCACGAAGGTGGCCCAGCCTGTTTCTTCGATGCGCCCAGCCCCCGTCACAGCGCGGCCCACCCTCTCCATACCCATGAAATTTCAAGGCACCGACAACTACATCGCCACGCCCGACCTGATGCTGGCGGTCAACGCCGCGGCCACGTTGAAGCGCCCGCTGCTGGTCAAGGGCGAGCCCGGCACCGGCAAGACGATGCTCGCCGAAGAGGCCGCCACCGCGATGGGCCTGCCGCTGCTGCAGTGGCACATCAAGAGCACGACCAAGGCCCAGCAGGGCCTGTACGAATACGACGCGGTCAGCCGGCTGCGCGACAGCCAGCTGGCGGGCTTTGCCGATTCGGAGCGCGTCAAGGACATCCGCAACTACATCGTCAAGGGCGTGTTGTGGCAGGCCTTCACCGCCGAGCAGCCGGTGGCGCTGCTGATCGACGAGATCGACAAGGCCGACATCGAGTTCCCGAACGACCTGCTGCGCGAACTCGACCGCATGGAGTTCTTCGTCTACGAAACGCGCGAGCTGATCAAGGCCAGGCACCGGCCGGTGGTCTTCATCACCTCGAACAACGAGAAGGAACTGCCCGACGCCTTCCTGCGCCGCTGCTTCTTCCACTACATCAAGTTCCCCGATGCCGACACGATGAAGGCCATCGTCGACGTGCACTTCCCGGGGCTGAAGAAGGAGCTGCTGACGGCGGCGATGAAGACCTTCTACGACGTGCGCAACCTGCCCGGGCTGAAGAAGAAGCCGTCGCACCTCCGAACTGCTCGACTGGCTGAAGCTGCTGGTGGCCGAGGACATTCCGCTCGAAGCGCTGCAGAGCAAGGACGAGAAGGTCAGCGTGCCGCCGCTGGTCGGCGCGCTGCTGAAGAACGAGCAGGACGTGACGCTGTTCGAGAAGCTGGTGTTCATGCAGCGCCACAACCGCTGAGCACGGCGATGCCTTTCCTGCACCCCGTGACGCTGTCGGGCGAGCACGCCTCGCTGGTGCCGCTGTCGACGCAGCATCATGATGGCCTCGTCGAGGCGACGCGCGACGGCGAGCTGTGGAAACTCTGGTACACGCTGGTGCCGTCCGCTGAAGGCATGCAGGCCGAGATCGAACGCCGCCTGTCGCTGCTCGCCAAGGACGTCATGCTGCCCTTCACCGTGCTCGACGCGGCCGGCAAGGTCGCCGGCATGAGCACCTACATGAACGTCGACGGCGCCAACCGGCGCGTCGAGATCGGCTCCACCTGGTACGCCCGGCGCGTGCAGCGCTCGCCGCTGAACACCGAGTGCAAGCTGATGCTGCTCGGCCATGCCTTCGAGACGCTGGACTGCATCGCGGTGGAATTCCGCACGCACCGGCTGAACACCCAAAGTCGGCGCGCGATCGAGCGGCTCGGTGCGCAGCTCGACGGCATGCTGCGTTCGCACCAGATCGGCGCCAACGGGGTGCTGCGCGACACGGCCGTGTACAGCATCACCGCGGCCGAATGGCCCACCGTCAAGACGCATCTGCAAGTACCAGCTCAGCCGCCCGCGCGAGTGACGCGGCCGATGGCAGCGCCGAAGAAGAAGCTGACGGTCGATGCCCTGTGGCAGTTCGAGCGCCTGGGCTCGCCCAGCCTGTCGCCCGACGGCGCGCAGGCGGTGTGTGCGCTCAGCCGCTACTCGATGCAGGACAACCAGTCGGCCAGCACGCTGTGGCTGCTGTCCACGCTCGGCGGCACGCCGCGCGCATTGACGCAGTGCGGCGAGAAGGACGGCCAGCCGGCCTGGTCGCCACGCGGCGACCAGATCGCGTTCGTCGCCAAACGCGAACAGCAGGGGCACAAGGACGACCAGGCGCAGCTGTACCTGATCGCACCCGACGGTGGCGAGGCACGGCGTATCGGGCAGGTGGCCACCGGCGTCGGTGAATTTGCCTGGTTTCCCGACGGCAGGCGCATCGCCTTCGTGTCGTGGGTGTGGCCCGAGCTGAAGGGCAGCCAGGCGCAGGCGCGCCGCCACAAGGCGTTCGGCGAGCGCAAGGAAAGCGGCTACGCCACCGGCGAGGCGATGTACCGCTTCTGGGACCATCACCTGCCGATGGGCCGCGTGCCGCACCTGCTGGTGATCGACACGGCCACCGGCAAGGTGCGTGATCTGTTCGAAGGCACCCCGTACGAACTGTCGCGCAACGATCCGGGCCGCGATCATTTCGACATGTCGCCGCAGGGCGACCGCATCGTCTTCGCCTTCGACCCGGCCGCGGAAAAGCGCGGCGATGCCCGCTCGGCGCTGTACGAACTGGTGCTGAAGACCGGCCAGGTGCACGAGATCGCGCGCGATGCCGGCTGGGACATGCATGCGCCGCGCTACAGCCCCGACGGTGAGCGGATCGCCTTCCTGGCCAGCCACCAGCAGCTCAAGCACACGATGCCGATGCAGCTGTGCATCTGGGAGCGCGAGACGGCGCAATGGTCGCTGCACAGCGGGCAGTGGGACCACGAGCCGAGCGCACCGCTGCGCTGGGAAGACGACGGCCTGGCGCTGCTGTTCACCGCCGAACAGACCGGGCGCACGCACCTGTGGCGCTTCGACCTGCCCGACCGGCGCGCCGAAATTCTGGTCAGCGGCGGCACCGTGCTCGGCTTCGACAAGCGCTTCGGCACGCTGGTCACGCTGGCCGATGCCGCCGACCACCCGGCGCGGCTGCATGCCCACCTGCCCGGCGAGGATGCGCGGCGCATCGAGAACTTCAACGACACGCTGCTGGCCTCGATCCGTCTCGGCCGCTGCGAGGAGCGCTGGATCGAAGGTGCGCTGGGCGACCCGGTGCAGATGTGGCTGCACTATCCGCCCGGCTTCGATGCGAAGAAGAAGTACCCGCTGCTGCACGTCATCCACGGCGGCCCGCACACCGCCCCCGGCGACAACTGGCACTACCGCTGGAACATGCCGGCCTTCGCCGCGCAGGGTTATGTCGCCTGCAGCGTCAACTACCACGGCTCATCGAGCTTCGGCTACGCCTTTCTCGACAGCATCACGCACCGCTGGGGCGAGCTCGAGCTGCAGGACATCGAAGCCGCCACCGACGCGCTGCTCGCCGAACCCTGGGCCGATGCGAAGCGTGTCTTCGCCTCCGGCGGCAGCTACGGCGGCTTCATGGTCGCGTGGATGAACGGCCACGTCGAAGCCGGCCGCTACCAGGCCTACGTGTGCCACGCCGGCTGCTTCGACTGGACCGCGATGTTCGCCGACGACGCCTACACGTGGCATGCGCGCGAGCTCGGCGCGTGGTACTGGGACGATGCGGCGAAGGTGGCGGCGCAGAGCCCGCACAGCTTTGCCGCGGCGATGCGCACGCCCACGCTGGTGATGCACGGCGCGCTCGACTACCGCGTGCCGGATCAGCAGGGCCTGGCCTACTACAACACGCTGAAGGCGCTGAACGTCGAGGCGCGGCTGCTGTGGTTCGGCGACGAGAACCACTGGATCCTGAAGCCGCGCAACAGCCGGCAGTGGTACGGCGAGTTCTTCGACTGGCTGCGCGCGCACGATCCGGGCGCCGGCCCGCGCCGGCGCGCGCGGCCCGCTGCGGAGCTGAGCGGCGCAACGGCTGACCCGGCGCGGTCGCGCCGCCTGCCTCGCTGATCCGCTGCAGGTCGGCCAGGCGCTGGCCGACCCGCCCGGCGCCTCGCCTGCTCAGGCCGGCCGGGTTGCGAGCCCCGTCGCATCCGGTTCCTCGGCCGCCTCGACGCGGTCTCGCCCGAGGTGCTTGGCGCGGTACAGCGCGCGGTCGGCGCGTGCCAGCAGGCGCGACGTGTCCTCGGCGGCGCCGCCCCACTCGGCCACGCCGATGCTCACCGACAGCACCACGTCCCCCTCGGCATCGGCCAACGGCGTGCCGCGAATGCCCAGCCGCAGCCGTTCGGCCTCGGCCAGCGCGCGGCGCCGGTCCGAGCCGGGAAGCAGCACCAGGAATTCTTCGCCGCCGAGCCGGCCGAGCCGGTCCTGCGCGCGCAGCGACTGCGCCATCAGGCGCGCGATGTGCACCAGCGCGCGGTCGCCCATGGCGTGGCCGTGGCGGTCATTGACCGCCTTGAAGTGGTCGACATCGATCATCAGCACGCTGAAGCGGTCGTCGGCACGGCGCCGCAGCGCGGCCTGCGCGTCGAGCAGGTCGTGCATCGCACGGCGGTTGAGCAGGCCGGTCAGGCCGTCGCGGCGCGCCAGGCGCTGCAGGTCGTTGACCAGCCGTGCCACCACCAGCGCCATCAGCGTGCCGTGCATCAACAGCACCAGCGTGATGTAGCTCAGCGCCGAGACCACGTTCAGCCCGCTGTCGACGTTCATCTCGGCGCGCACCGAATCCGGCCAGAACCAGGCCCGCAGCGCGCGGCTGCCGAAGGCCAGGCTGCCCAGCAGCACCGGCACGGCCAGCAGGATCGGCACGCGCCACTTCAGCACCTCGCGCGCATGGCCCCACAACAGCAGCGCGACGCTGGCGTACAGCAGCGACAGCAACGCGAAGTTCAGCCCCGCCTCGTGGTGGCGCTCGATGCCGCCGGCCGCTGCCAGCGCCACCAGCATGACCATGCCGAGGGCGGCCGTCGGCAGCGGCCAGTCGGGGCGCTTGCCGATGAAGATCTGGATGCCCCGACGCAAGGCGAGCACCCCCAGCACGCCGGTCAGCACGCTCAGCGGCGGCGGTGACTGCAGGTACAGGGCCAGCATCACCCAGGTCACCGCGCTGAGCGCCGCGTACACCACCCAATGCGCAATCGCCAGCCGCTCACCCGGCACGAACCAGGCGCCCAGTGCCCACACCAGCGCCGCCACGGCCTGCACCGCGGCCACCTGCAGGAAGGCGACTTCGGTGGCGGTCAACGACGACAACATCGCAGGGGCGGGTGGGTGGGCCGGCGGCAGCTTATCGCATCGTCCCCGCCGCAGGCCCCTCGCGGCGAACAACTCCCGCCGACGACGTGCGGGCCGGCGGGCGGCTATGCTTGGCACAGCCGCTGCGACGCCATCGCGCCGCCCGCTTCGTTCACCAATCAGAGCGCTCCATGCTGATCAACTTCTTCTATACCCTGCGCGCGGCCAAGCTGAAGGTGTCGGTGAAGGAATACCTGATGCTGCTCGAGGCCATCCAGCAAGGGGTCATCGGACGCGTCGGTGGACGACTTCTACTACCTGGCGCGCAGTTCGCTGGTCAAGGACGAGGCGCATTTCGACAAGTTCGACCGCGCCTTCGCCGCCTACTTCAAGGGCGTCGAGATGCTCGCCGATTTCAGCCAGGACCTGCCGCTGGAATGGCTGCGCAAGAACCTCGAGCTCGAACTCAGCGCCGAGGAGAAGGCGAAGATCGAGAAGATGGGCTGGGACGAGCTGATGGAGACGCTGAAGAAGCGCTTCGAGGAGCAGAAGAAGCGCCACGAGGGCGGCAGCAAGATGATCGGCACCGGCGGCACCAGCCCGTTCGGCGCCTTCGGCTACAACCCGCAGGGCATCCGCATCGGCCAGGACAAGGGGCGCAACAAGAGCGCGGTGAAGGTCTGGGACCAGCGCGCCTACAAGGACTACGACGACACGCTCGGAGCTGGGCACGCGCAACATCAAGGTCGCGCTGCGCCGCCTGCGCCGTTTTGCGCGCGAGGGCAACGAGCTGGAACTCGACCTCGACGACACCATCCACAGCACGGCCGCCAATGCCGGCCTGCTCGACATCAAGATGGTGCCCGAGCGCCACAACAAGGTGAAGGTGCTGCTGCTGATGGACGTGGGCGGCACGATGGACGAACACATCCACCGCGCCGAGGAACTGTTCAGCGCCGCCAAGACCGAGTTCAAGCACCTGGAGTTCTATTACTTCCACAACTGCGTCTACGACTTCATGTGGAAGAACAACCGGCGCCGCTTCTCCGAGAAGTTCAGCACCTGGGACGTGATCCGCAAGTACAACAAGGACTACAAGCTGATCTTCGTCGGCGACGCGACGATGAGCCCGTACGAGATCCTGCAGCCCGGCGGCAGCGTCGAATACAACAACGAGGAACCCGGCGTCGAATGGCTGCAGCGCCTGACCCACGCCTTCCCGAAGTACGCCTGGATCAACCCCGAGCCGCTGGGCGTGTGGCAGTACCGCCAGAGCATCGCGGTGGTGCAGCAGATCATGAACCAGCGCATGTTCCCGCTCACCTTGCAGGGCCTGGAAGGGGCCATGCGGCTGCTGAGTAAATGAACTGTCGCGCCGCGCTGAAGCGGGCGCTGTGGTTGGCGATGGTGCTGGTGCTCGGCGGTTGCGGCAGCCTGCCCTTCCTGTCGGACGATCCCGAACCGGTGGCCGTCGAACTGAAGGCCACGCCGCAGTTCGAGCTCGATGTGCAGGCGCCGTCCAGGCTGCGTGATCTGCTGCTCGAACACCTCGACCTGGCCCGGCTGCAGACCACCGCGCAGGCCGATTCGCTGACACGCGGCGAAATCGATCGGCTGGTCGGCCGCCGCGGCGGCGCAGACGCGCTCGCTGCTCGAGACCGAAGGCTTCTTCAACCCCGAGGTCGAGATCGAACGGCTGCCGGACCGCGGTGCGCTGCCGGTCCTGCAGGTGCGTGTGACGCCGGGGCCGCTGACCCGCGTCGACACCTCCACGCTGCGCGTGCAGGGCGCGCTGGACGTGGCCGTCGAAGCGGGCGAGCCCGAGGCCGTCGAGCTGTTCGGCGAGCTGCAAAGCGGCTGGTCGTTGCAGCCGGGCGAGCCCTTCACCCAATCGGGCTGGGACGCGGCCAAGCGGCGCGTGCTGTCCTCGCTGCGCATCGCGGGCTACCTGGACGCCAGCTTCAGCGGCGCGGTGGCCAACATCGACGCGCCCGACAACAGCGCGAAGCTGTTCGCCATCGCCGACAGCGGCCCGCTGTTCCGCATCGGCCCGATCAGCGTCAGCGGGCTGGAGCGCTTCGACGAGCAGACCGTGCTGCCGGTGGCGCGCAACTGGGTCGGCTTGGCCGGCGACCGAGCAGGCGCTGCGCGAAATGCAGGAACGGCTGCTGAGCCTGGGCCTGTTCGAAAGCGTGGTGGTGAATGTGCAGGCCGATGCCGCGAAGGCCGATGCCGCGCCGGTGGAGGTGGTGGCGCGTGAACTGACGCTGCAGACGGCCGTGGCCGGCATCGGCTTTTCGGACAACACCGGCTTCCAGCTGACGCTGGAACACACCCACCGGCGCGTCTTCGGCACGCGCTGGATCGCGAAGAACAAGTTCCAGCTGGGCCCGAAGCAGCAGTTGTGGGAGGGTGACCTGATCTCGCACCCGCTGCCCGATGCCTACCGCAACCTGCTCGCCGGCCAGGCCGAAAACCTGATCACCGACGACGAGACACGCCTGTCGGCGCGCCTGCGCGCCGGGCGCACCAACGACGGCATCCACATCACACGCCTGTACTTCGGCGAATACGCGTGGGCACGGCTCGAGACCGACGCCGGCTCCAACACCAGTTCGGCGCTGTCGGCCAACTACCACTGGTCGTGGCGCGGCGTCGACGACCTGCGCATGCCGACCAAGGGCGCTGGTGTGGACGCTGCAGGGTGGCGCCGGCCTGGCCACCGGCAGCGTCACCAGCGCCAGCACCGGCGCGACCGAGGACGACTCGGGGCCCTTTGCCCGCGCCTACGGCCGTGTCTCGGGCTTCCTGCCGCTGGGCAACAACTGGTACGGCAGCGCGCGACTGGAACTGGGCCAGGTCTTCGTGCAGCAGGCGCTGACGGTGCCCGACACGCTGCTGTTCCGCGCCGGCGGCGACGAATCGGTGCGTGGCTACCCGTATCGCTCGCTGGGCCCGGACGGTCGACGGCGTGGTGGTCAGCGGCAGCCACCTGTTCACCACCAGCGTTCAGTTCTCGCACCCGATCTTCGAAAGCCAGCCCGATCTGCTGTATGCGCTGTTCGTGGACGCCGGCAATGCCGCCAACAGCTGGAACGAGCTCAAGCCGGTGCTGGGCTACGGCGTCGGCGTGCACTGGCGCAGCCCGGTCGGGCCGCTGCGACTCGACCTCGCCTATGGCCAGGAGCTGCGCAAGCTGCGCCTGTCCTTCAGCGTCGGCATCGTCTTCTGAGTGCCGCCGATGGCTGAAGAACCGTCCAACGCTGCGCCCGGCCCGGCACCCGCGCCCGATGCCGCCGGCGCGGCCCCGCCCGATGCTGCCCGCCGTCGCGGCGTGCGCCCGCGGCGCGCGCTGTTCGGCGCCGGCGGCCATCTGCTGGTGCGTGCTGGCGCTGCTGGGCAGCTTTGTCGGCGGACTGTGGTGGCTGCTGCGCACCGAGCCGGGCACCGCCTGGTTGATGGCGCACCTGCCGCGGGTCGAGGTGGAAGGGGTCAGCGGTCGCGTGCTCGGCGACTTCGCCGCCCGCCACGTCGAGGTGCCGCTGCCCGGCGAATCGGCAGCGCTGCGCATCGAGCGATCTCGCCTGGCGCGGCCTGCGCGTCGATTCGGCGCGGGGCCCGGCCTGGGTGCGCATCGCCGCCGACGAACTGAGTGCCGCGCGCATCGATCTGCGGCTGGGTGCGGGCAGCGACGACAGCGCCGCACCGCTGCGCGCGCCCGACGACCTGGTGTTGCCGGTCGAGGTCGACATCGGCAGCGTGCGCATCGGGCAGCTTCTGATCGACAAGCTCGGTGAGCAGCCGATCCGCGACCTGCAGGCCGGCGTGCACCTGGATGCCGACGCCGGCACGGTGCACCGCCTCAGCGGCCTGCGGCTCGAATGGGACCGACTGCAGCGTCAGCGGCGACGCGCAGATCGCCACCCGCGGTGACCTGGGGCTGCAGCTGCGTCTCGAGGCCGAACAGCCGCTGCCCGACAGCGGCAGCTGGCAGGCCGCGGCGACGCTGACCGGCCCGCTCGCCGCGCCGCAGTTGCAGGCCACGCTGCGCGCCCAGGCGCGCCCCTCGCATCCGCCACAGTCGCTCGATGTGCAGGCCCGCCTGCAGCCGTTCGCCGCCTGGCCGCTGGGCGACGTGCAGGCCAGCGCCAAGGACCTCGACCTGTCGGCACTGCACCGGGCCGCACCGGCCACCGCGCTGGACATCGAAGCCTCGGCGAGCAGCGACGGCATGGACCGGCCGGCGGCATTGACGCTGAGCGTGGCCAACCGGCAACCGGGCCGGTGGAACGAGGGCCGGTTGCCGCTGCGCCAGCTCGACCTGCAGGTCAGCGCCCGCCCGGACGATCCGAGCCAGCTCGAGGTGCGCAGCTTCGAGGCGCGCCTGGGCAATGGCCGCGAAGCCGCCGGTCGGCTGATCGGCAGCGGCCGCTGGAACCCGGCGCAGTGGACGCTCGAGCTGAAGTTCGATGCGCTGCAACCGGACCGGCTCGATGCACGCGCGCCGGCGATGCTGCTGGCCGGCCAGGCACACCTGGACGCCACCGGCTTCGACAGCGCCGGGTTGAGCGCCGCGCAGATCGCGGCGCGCGCCGATATCGACGGCCGGCTGCTCGGCCTGCCGGGCGGCGCCGCAACGCCTGCCGGCCAGGCCGCCGACGATGCGCGCCGGGTGCAGCTGAAGCTGGATGCGCTGTGGAGCCCGCTGCGCATCGAACTGCGCCAGGCGCTGGCCCAGGCCGGCGCGGCCAGCGCCAGTCTTTCCGGCGAACTGCGGCGACCGCGCAGCGGCGCGCCGTGGGCCGCCACCGGCCAGCTGGCGCTGAACGACTTCGACCCGTTGCCGTGGTGGCCCGGCGCCGCCGATTCGCCCTGGCGCCAGGGCCCGCACCGGCTCAACGCCGATGCCGGCTTCGACCTGCAACTGCCGGGCGCGGACCACCGAGCCGACGCGATGGCCCTGCTCGCCGCGCTGCGCGGCAGCGCCCATGTCGACCTGCGCCCGAGCCAGCTGGCCGGGCTGCCGATCGACGGCCGGCTCGATGCCACCGTGTCCGCACCCGGCCGTGTCGATGCCCGGCTGGCGCTGCAGGCCGATGGCAACACGCTGCGTGCGACGGCCCAGGGCGCGCCTTTCGATGCGGCGGCGGCCGCTGGCGACGACAGCCTGACGCTGCAGGCCGAGCTGCCGGCATTGCAGCGTCTGAACCCGCTGTGGCGGCTGCTGCGCGGCGGCGATGCCGCGGCCAAACTGGACGGGCGTCTGAGCATCGACGCACGCGCCAGTGGCCGCTGGCCGGCGTTGCAAAGCAGCGGCCGCATCGAGGCCAGCCGCCTGCGTGTCGATGCGCTGAGCCTGCAACAGGCGACCGCGCGCTGGACGCTGAGCAACCGTGCCAATGCCCCGCTGCAGGCGCAGGTCGATGTCGAACAGCTGGCGTGGGACACGCCGCCGGCAACGGGGCCGGGACCGAGCGTGCGCGCGCTGAACCTGAAGATCGACGGCAGCCTCGCCGACCACCGCATCGTGCTCAGCGGCGACAGCAAGTCGCTGCCGCCGTTGTGGGTCGAGAAGCTGCAACCCGGCGCGATCGGCACCGTGGCCACGTCGAGCCGGGCACGGCTGCAGGCCGAAGGCGGCTTCATCGCGGCCGGCGCGCTGCCCTTCGGCGGCTGGCGCGGCGTGGTGCAGGACATCGAGCTGCGCGGCGACGCCCCCGATGCACCGGCCTGGCTCAGCGCGCGCGACATCCGCATCGATGCGCTGTGGGCCGGCGACGCCGCGCGGCCGGCCGCTGCCGAGCGCATCACGGTCGGCGCCGGCCAGGCGCAGATCCTGGGCGCGCGACTGGCTTTCGATCAGATCAGCTGGCGCGCTGCCGACAGGGCCGGCGTGCCACCGCGCAACTGCAGGCCGACGTGCGCCTGGAGCCGCTGTCGGTAGCGCCGCTGCTGGCGCGGCTGCAGCCGGGCTTCGGCTGGGGCGGAGACCTGCAGCTCAGCGGCCACCTGAAGGTCAGCAGCTCACCCACCGTGCGCGCCGACGTGATCATCGAGCGCGCCGGCGGCGACCTCACGGTCAAGGACGACAGCGGCCTGCGCAGCATGGGCCTGAGCGATCTGCGCGTGGGCCTGAATGCGGCCGACGGGGTGTGGAATTTCTTCCTCGGCCTGGCCGGCCGATCGCTCGGCACCGCTGCCGGCGCCATCGTCGCGCGCAGCACGCCGCAGGCGCTGTGGCCGGATGCACAAAGCGAGATCCAGGGCGTGCTCGACCTGCAGGTCGCCGACCTCGGCATCTGGGGCCCGTGGCTGCCGGCGGGCTGGCGACTGGACGGCGCGATGCAGGCCAATGCCGTCATCGCCGGGCGCTTCGGCGCGCCTGAATACACCGGCCAGCTCGACCGGCAGCAAGATCGGCGTGCGCAACCTGCTCGCAGGGCGTGCAGGTGCGCGACGGCGATGTCGCCATCGCGCTGCGCGGCGACACCGCGCGCATCGAGCGTTTCAGCGCCAGTGCCGGCGACGGCAAGCTCGAACTGCGCGGCGATGCCAGTCTGGGCGAGACGCCGCGCGCCGAGCTGCAGTTGAGCCTCGATCGCTTCCTGCTGCTCGGCCGCGTCGACCGGCGCATCGTCACCAGCGGCCAGGCGCGGCTGGAGCTGGGCAAGGACTCGGTCGCGCTGGAGGGAGAGGTGCGCGTCGACGAAGGCCTGATCGACTTCTCGCGCAGCAGCGCGCCCACCTTGTCCGAGGACGTGGTGGTGTTCCGCGGTGGCGCCTCGCCTGCGCAGGCCCCGAACGGCAACGACGGCGCGCCACTTGGCGCGTCGGCACCGACCACGCGCAAGGTCGACCTGAAACTGCGCGTGCTTCTGGGTGAGCAGCTGAAGTTGCGCGGCCAGGGCCTGGATGCCGAGTTGCGCGGCGATCTGCTGTTGACCGCGCCGGCCGGCAGGCTGCAGGTCAACGGCAGCGTGCGCGTGGTCAACGGCACCTACCGGGCCTATCGCCAGAACCTGCAGATCGATCGCGGCATCCTGACCTTCACCGGGCCGATCGAGAACCCGACGCTGGACATCGAGGCGAGCCGCCCGAACCTCGACGTGCGGGTCGGCGTGGCCGTCACCGGCACGGTGCTGGTGCCGCGCATCCGCCTGTTCTCGGACACACCGATGAGCGATGTCGAAAAGCTCAGCTGGCTGCTGCGCGGGCGTGCCAGCGAAGGCAGCGGCGCCGACACCGCGTTGCTGCAGGCGCGCAGCGCTGGCGCGTGGCGTCGGGTGACGAGCCGGGCGCACTCGACCAGCTGCTCAATGCCTTCGGCGTCGACGAGCTGTCGCTGCGCGACAGCGATGTCAGCGGCGGCGGCACGGTGGTCTCGGTGGGCAAGCAGCTGTCGCGCAACTGGTACCTCGGCTACGAGCGCAGCCTGAACGCGGCCACCGGCAACTTCCAGCTCATCTACCGCCTCGCCCAACGCTTCACGGTGCGCGTGCAGTCGGGCAGCGAAAACTCGATCTCGCTGATCTGGACCTGGCGCTGGCAGTGACGGTGCTGCGGCTAGACTTTGCGCCTGGCTGGCGTCGGGCCGTCGCCACGGACCCCAAGCTCGCCGTAGTTCAATGGACAGAACGGGCGCCTCCTAAGCGCCAGATACAGGTTCGATTCCTGTCGGCGAGACCAGTGCCCACGTTCGGCGGCCAGTCGCCCGCAGCTCGCCCTACTCAACAGCAAGCTGCTTCGTCGGGCACCATGGAGCTTCTGGACTGGCTCGACGATCCACCCGAAACGCTGCTGCAACCGGCGCTGAACACCGCCACAAGCGCAGCTGCCACCACGCCGCGTGCGAAACACCTGAAAGTATTCAAGAACCACCTCCGATCGACTGTGGGCGGCCGCTTCGAGTTGAAGAGGCACGCACCAGCTTAGAACGAGGGCACTGCCCATGGCGTGGGCAAGGGCAAGTCAGGGTGCCGGCCAATGGTGATGCCTCCGGATAATGCTCGCAACTTCGTTGCCCGGACCGCAAGTCCCACACGAGCATGCCCCTGCCCATCCAGGACTACGCGCTCATCGGCGATGGCCACAGCGCCGCGCTCGTCGGGCGTGACGGATCGATCGACTGGCTGTGCCTGCCACGCTTCGACTCGCCGGCGTGTTTTGCCGCCCTGCTCGGCAGCAGCGAGCATGGCCGCTGGCAGATCGCACCGGTGGCCGAGACGAAGTCGGTGCAGCGCCGTTACCGCGACGGCACGCTGGTGCTGGAAACCGATTCCCAGACCGACGACGGCGCCATCCGGCTGATCGACTGCATGCCGCTCGAGAACGGCCGCCGCGACCTGGTGCGCATCGTCGAGGGCCTGCGCGGCACGGTGCGCGTGCGCATGCAGCTGATCATCCGCTTCGACTACGGCTCGGTGGTGCCGTGGGTGCGCAACGCGCGCGGCGCGATGCTGGCCACCGCCGGGCCCGACACGCTGGAGATGTTCACCGAGGTGCCGACGCACGGCGAAGCAGATGACCACGGTGGCCGAGTTCGACATCGCGCGCCGGCGAGCGCAAATCCTTCGTGCTGAACTACCGCGCTTCGCACGAGGTCATGCCGCCGGCCATCGATGCCGGCCAGGCGCTTCGCGACACCGAGGCGCGCTGGCTCGAATGGTCGCGGCGCTGCCGCTACGACGGGCGCTGGCAGCAGGCCGTGACCCGCTCGCTGATCACCCTGAAGGCGCTGATCTACCGGCCCACCGGCGGCATCGTCGCGGCGCCGACCACCTCGCTGCCCGAACAGCCCGGCGGCAGCCGCAACTGGGACTATCGCTTCTGCTGGCTGCGCGACGCCACCTTCACGCTGAACGCGCTGCTGCTGGCCGGCTATGTCGACGAGGCGCTGGCCTGGCGTGAATGGCTGCTGCATGCGGTCGCCGGCAGCCCGGCCGACCTGCAGATCATGTACGGCGTGACCGGCCGGCGGCGGCTCGACGAGAGCGAACTGCCGTGGCTGCCGGGCTACCACGGCGCGCTGCCGGTGCGCATCGGCAACGCCGCGTGCCGGCAGTTCCAGCTCGACGTGTACGGCGAGGTGATGGACTCGCTGCACCTGGCACGCTCCGCCGGCATGCCGCCGGAGCCGAACGCCTGGCAGCTGCAGCTGGCCCTGCTGAGGTTCCTGGGCGAGCACTGGCACGACCCCGACGAGGGCATCTGGGAAGTGCGCGGCCCACGCCGCCATTTCACCCATTCGAAGGTGATGGCCTGGGTGGCCTTCGACCGCGCCGTCAAGGCCGTCGAGGTGTTCGGCCTCGAAGGGCCGGTGGACGAGTGGCGCCGCATCCGCGACGAGATCCACGTGCAGGTCTGCACGCGCGGCTTCGACGCCGAGCGCAACACCTTCGTGCAGTACTACGGCAGCCGCGAACTCGATGCCAGCGTGCTGCTGATCGCGCAGGTCGGCTTCATGGCCAGCAACGACACGCGGCTGCACGGCACCATCGACGCCATTGCCAGCGAGCTGGCGGTCGATGGCCTGCTGCTGCGTTATGCGACGCGCAGCGGCGTCGACAACCTGCCGCCCGGCGAAGGCGTGTTCCTGCCCTGCAGTTTCTGGCTCGTCGATGCGCTGGCGGTGACCGGGCGACGCGACGAGGCCGAGGCGCTGTTCACGCGGCTGCTGTCGCTGTGCAACGACGTCGGCCTGCTGGCCGAGGAGTACGACCCGCGATCGGGGCACATGCTGGGCAACTTTCCGCAGGCGCTGAGCCACATGGCGCTGATCCACAGCGCTCGCCTGCTGTCGATGAGCAGCGACAGCATCGAACACGCCGGCGAGGAAGGCGAACGTCCTGCGCTGGTCACGCGCAACGGCGGCAGCGGCGCGTCGGGCGCGACCGGCTCGCAGTCCAAGCCGCTGGCCGGCGCGCGCCGCCGACGCGCCGGCGGCGGCGCCGACGACAGGCCGCGCGAGCCGAAGACGAAGTAGACGCCCCGATGCCGATAATGCGGGCTTCGCCACGCGACCGTCTCGCGACGCCCATGTCCAGCGCACAAAGACCCGGCAACCTGATCGTCGTCGCCGCCCCCAGCGGCACCGGCAAATCCAGCCTCGTCAAGGCCCTGCTCGAGCTCGATTCGCACCTGGACGTGTCGGTGTCGCACACCACGCGCGCACCGCGAGGCCAGGAGCAGGACGGGCGCGAATACCATTTCACCGACGCGGCGCGCTTTCACGCGATGGTCGGGCGCGACGAGTTCGTCGAATGGGCCGAGGTGCACGGCCATCTGTACGGCACCTCGCGTCCGGCGATCGCCGAGCGGCTCGACAGCGGCCACGACATCGTGCTCGAGATCGACTGGCAAGGCGCGCTGCAGATCAAGCGCCAGTTCGACGATGCGGTGCTGGTGTTCATCCTGCCGCCGAGCTGGCAGGAACTGCAGCAGCGGCTGCAGCGGCGTGGCGAGGACGGCGCCGACGTGATCGAGCGACGCATGGCCAATGCGCGTGAGGAAGTGGCACAGGCGCGTCACTTCGACTTCGTTATAATCAACGCTCTGTTCGAGACGGCCTTGTTCGACCTCAAGACCATCGTTCACTCGCAGCGTCTGAAGTACGCTGCCCAGCGCCGCAGCCGGCCCCAGGTGTTCGATGCGCTCGATCTGCCGTAGTCGATGCGCCTCTCGCCGCCTCGCATCGCGTCCTCCTTGTTTGTCGTTCGAAAGAAGCCATGGCCCGCATCACCGTCGAAGATTGCCTGAAGCAGATCCCCAACCGCTTCCAGCTGGTGCTGGCCGCGACCTATCGCGCGCGCATGCTCAGCCAGGGCCACGCGCCGAAGATCGAGACGCGCAACAAGCCGGGCGTGACCGCGCTGCGCGAAATCGCGGCCGGCGAAGTCGGCATCGAGATGCTGCGCAAGGTGCCGATCTGACGCGCTGATCGCAGCGCAGACCGCTTTGCCGCTGCGCCTGCAGCGCTTCGTGACTTGACCCTGACAGCAGGGCACACCGCTTCGAGCCTGCTAAATTCGCGGCATGGGCATACGCTCACTCGCCGCCGAGTTCCTGCCCTCCGCGCTGCAGGGTTTGCAGCGCGCTGTGTTGACGCCGCCGGCGAAGGCGCCGCCGACACCATCGTTCGCCGCGCTGACCGCCAAGCTCGGCTACCTGTCGAAGGCCGACCAGAAGAAGGTTCTGGAGGCCTACAAGTTCGCCGACGTGGCGCACCTGGGCCAGTTCCGCGCCACCGGCGAGCCGTACATCACGCACCCGATCGCGGTCGCCGGCCTGTGTGCCGACTGGAAGCTCGACGTGCAGGCCATCATGGCCGCGCTGATGCACGATGCCATGGAAGACTGCGGCATCACCAAGTCCGAGCTGATCGACCGCTTCGGCGCGCCGACCGCCGAACTGGTCGATGGCCTGACCAAGCTCGACAAGCTGCATGTCAGCACGCGCGAGGAAGGTCAGGCCGAATCGTTCCGCAAGATGCTGCTGGCGATGGCGCGCGATGTGCGCGTGATCCTGATCAAGCTCGCCGACCGCCTGCACAACATGCGCACGATGCACGCGATGGCGCCCGACAAGCGCCAGCGCATCGCGCGCGAGACGCTCGACATCTATGCGCCGATCGCCCACCGCCTGGGCCTGAACCAGTGCTACCGCGAGCTGCAGGAGCTTTCTTTCGAGTACCTCTATCCGTGGCGCCACGGCACGCTGGCCAAGGCGCTGCAGCGCGCGCGCGGCAACCGTCGCGACATCGTCGAACGGGTGCGCCAGGATGTCGACAAGGCCTTCGCCAAGACCAAGATCAAGGCCAAGGTGTCGGGGCGCGAGAAGACGGTCTATTCGATCTACCGCAAGATGCGCGAGAAACACGCCGGCTTCGCGCAGGTCAGCGACGTCTTCGGTTTTCGCATCGTCGTGCCCTCGCAGCCCGAGTGTTACCTGGCGCTGGGCGTGCTGCACCAGCTGTACAAGCCGGTGCCGGGGCGCTTCAAGGATTTCATCGCGCTGCCGAAGGCGAACGGCTACCAATCCCTGCACACCACGCTGGCCAGCCCGCTGGGCACCGCGGTGGAATTCCAGATGCGCACCGATGCCATGCACGTGGTCGCCGAAACCGGCATCGCCGCGCACTGGCTGTACAAGGTCGGCGACAAGGACGGCAACCCGGTCGGCGACGCGCAGCGCATGGGCGCGATGTGGCTGCAGTCGCTGATCGACATCCAGGACGACACGCGCGATTCGGCCGAGTTCCTCGAGCACGTCAAGATCGATCTGTTCCCCGATGCGGTGTACGTCTTCACGCCGCAGAGCAAGATCCTGGCGCTGCCGCGCGGCGCCACGCCGGTTGACTTCGCCTATGCCATCCACTCCGATGTCGGCGACCACTGCGTGGCGGCCAAGATCAACGGCGAGGCGGTGGCGCTGCGCACCGAGCTGCGCAGCGGCGATGTCGTCGAGATCCTGACCGCGCCGGGCGCGCGGCCGAACCCGAGCTGGCTGAACGTGGTGCGCACCGGGCGCGCGCGCTCGAAGATCCGCCATTTCCTGAAGACCATGGAGCGCGACGAATCGCGTGCGCTGGGCGAGAGGATGCTCGCGCAGGCACTGCGCGCCGAAGGCCTGGTGCTGCCGTCATCGGACCCGGCCGATGCCGTCGCCGTCGCGCTGTGGCAGCAACTGACCAAGTGGAGCGGAAGCAAGGGCCGCGCCGATCTGGCGGTCGACATCGCGCTGGGCCGCAAGATCGCCGGCATCGTCGCCAAGCGGCTGGCGCAGATGATGGGCGAACAGGGCATCCGTCCCGATGCGGTGACTCTGACGATGGGACGCTATGCCAGTGACGATCTGGCGCATGCGCAGGGGGTGGTGTTCATCGACGGTGCCGAAGGCGCTTCGGTGCAGCTGGCGACCTGCTGCCGGCCGATCCCGGGCGACGAGCTGGTCGGCTACCTGGGACGCGGCGAGGGCCTGCTGGTGCACACCGCCGAATGCAGCGTGGGCAGGCGGCTGTTCCAGCGCGATGCCGAACACTGGCTGTCGGTGGAATGGGCCGAAGAGCCGACGCGCGCCTTCGAGACCGCCATCGTCGTGCTGGTGCGCAACGGCAAGGGCGTGCTGGCGCAGGTGGCCGCGGCGGTGAGTGCCGGCGAGGCCGACATCACCCACATCGACATGGGCGAAGACGGTGCCGGCGAAGCCACCGAACTGAAGCTGCTGATCAGCGTGCGCGACCGGCTGCACCTGGCCGACGTGTTGCGCACCGTGCGCCGCTCCAGCGCAGTGCAGCGCGTCTGGCGCATCAAGCCGTAGTCGGGGCCGCGCGGCGCGACGGTGCGGGGTGCACCGCCGAATTCAATCCGCAGCCGGCTTCGGATAGCTGACCGACAACACCTCGATGCGCTGCGGCCCGGCGGGCGTCGTCAGCAACACCTCGTCGCCCGCGTGCGCCTTCAGCAGCGCGCGCGCGATCGGCGACACCCACGACACCTCGCCTTGCAGGCTGTCGGCCTCGTCGATGCCCTTGATGGTCACGGTGCGCTGGGCGCCCTGCTCGTCGGCATAGGTCACGGTGGCGCCGAAGAAGACCTGCTCGCCGCCATGGTGCAGGGCCGGATCGGCGACTTCGGCGATGTCGAGCCGGCGCGTCAGGAAGCGGATGCGCCGGTCGATCTCGCGCAGTCGCTTCTTGCCGTACAGGTAGTCGCCGTTTTCCGAGCGATCGCCGTTCTTCGCCGCCCACGACACCACCTCGACGATCTTCGGCCGCTCCTCGTCGAGCAGGCTCAGCAGCTCGGTGCGCAGGCGTCGATAGCCCCCCGGGGTGATGTAGTTGCGCGCGCCGGCCGGCAGCGTCGCCAGCTCGGGCACGTCGCCGTCATCCGCGTCGTCATCGGCGTCGCTTTCCTTCGTGAAGGCCTTGTTCATGCCCGTCGCGTCCTGTGCTGATGTCGCGATCACGCTGTCGCGATGTCGAATTGTGCTGTTCTCGGTGGCAGCGCGCCCGGCGCTGCCTCAAGCCACGCGGGTCGGCGCCGATAGCGGTAGTGGCCGGGTTGATCCCCTGCCCGCCGGGACGCCGCACGGGCTTGCTCCAGCGCGGCGCCAGACTGCCCTTCGCGCCGCCGCGCCCGAGTCAATGCCGCCCGCCATGCCGATGCCCTCACCCCTTCCCGCCTGGTCCCGGCCGAGCAGCCCGCCTGCTTCTCCCGTGCCGGGCGAGACGCCGCTGATGCACGACCGCGATGTGCTGACGAACATGCTGGCCAGCATGGACGAAGGCATCGCGGTGTTCGATGCCCGCATGCGGCTGGTGCTGGCCAACCGCCGGCTCATCGACATGCTGAAGACACCCGAAGCGCTGTGCCGGCCCGGCACGCCGCTGGAAGAGGTGCTGCGCTTCAACGCGCGGCGCGGCGACTACGGCCCCGGCGATGTCGAGCAGCAGGTGCGCGACCGCATGCAGCGCGCGGGCACCTTTCAGGTCCACGAGCTGCAGCGCGAGACCCCCGACGGCAGGCTGCTGCAGATCCGCGGCCGGCCGCTGCCCGGCGGGGGCTTCGTCACCGTCTACACCGACATCACCCAACGCGCGCGCGCCGAACGCGCGCTGCACGACAGCAAGGCGGTTCTCGAGGCGACCTTCGAACACATCGACCAGGGCATCAGCATCGTCGATGCGAACCTGGTGATGGTCGGCATGAACCGCCGCTATCGCGAGCTGCTCGACTTTCCCGAGTGGCTGTGCCGGGTGGGCACGCCGTTCGCGGACTTCATCCGCTACAACGCCGAGCGCGGCGACTACGGCGCCGGCGAGGTCGAGGAACTGGTGCGCACGCGCGTCGAGATGGCGCGCGGCTTCAAGCCGCACCGCTTCGAGCGCGAGCGCCCCGACGGCACCGTGCTCGAGATTCGGGGCGCACCGATGCCCGAGGGCGGCTTCGTCACCCTCTACACCGACATCACCGAGCGCGCCCGCAACGAACGCGCCGTGCGCGACAGCGAGGCCCGCTTTCGCAGCCTGACCGCGCTGTCGTCCGACTGGTTCTGGGAACAGGACACACAAGCGCGCCTCACCCGGCTGGAGGGCCGCCAGATCACCGGCGACGGGCCGGCGACCGGCGCCGAGCTGGGGCGCAGCTTCGAGGAGCTTGGTTTCGACATCGAAGGCGGCTGGGCCGCGCATCGCCGATCGATCGAGCAGCAGCTGCCGTTCCACGAGACGGTGATGCAGCGCACCGACGGCGACGGCAGCCTGCGCTGCATCCGCGTCAGCGGTGAACCGGTGCAGGACGCAGGCGGTTGCCTGCTCGGCTACCGCGGCGTCGGGCGCGACATCACGCAGCAAAAGCTGGCCGAGGCGCGCGTGCAGTACCTGGCCACCCACGACAACCTCACCGGCCTGCCGAACCGGGTGCAGTTCAGCCAGCTGCTGAACCTGACCATCGCATCGGCACAGCGCTACCAGCGCGAGTTCGCGCTGCTGTTCATCGACCTCGACCGCTTCAAGATCGTCAACGACACGCTCGGTCACGAAGCCGGCGACCTGCTGCTGAAGGAGACCTCGCGGCGCCTGTCGCACTGCCTGCGCGCCAGCGACGTGGTGGCACGGCTGGGCGGCGACGAGTTCGTCGTCCTGGTGCAGGACACGGCCGATGCCGAGCAGGCCGCCGCGGTGGCGCGCAAGATCCTGGGCAGCGCCTTCGAGCCGATGACGATCATGGGCCAGGAATGTCGCGTCACGGCCAGCATCGGCATCTGCATGTTCCCGCAGCACGCGCGCGACGAGGCCACGCTGATGCAGAACGCCGACGTGGCGATGTACCTGGCCAAGCAGGAAGGCAAGAACAACTTCCAGTTCTATTCCAGCGACATCAAGCGCCAGTCGCTGGAACGGCTGACGATGGAATCGGAGTTGCGCCGCGCGCTCGACAAGGACGAGTTCTTCCTGCACTACCAGGCCAAGCTCGACCTGCAGTGCGACCGCATCAGCGGGGTCGAGGCGCTGCTGCGCTGGCAGCACCCGGCCCGCGGCCTGGTCAACCCGATGCAGTTCATCCCGTTGGCCGAGGAGACCGGGTTGATCGTGCCGATCGGGCGCTGGGTGCTGCGCACGGCATGCCGGCAGAACGTGGCCTGGCAACGCGCCGGCCTGCCGCCGGTGCGCGTGGCCGTGAACCTGTCGCCGCGCCAGTTCGTCGACGAGCATCTGCTGGGCGACATCGCCGAGGCGCTGCGCGACAGCGGCATGCGCGCCGAGCTGCTCGAACTCGAGATCACCGAAAGCATGGTCATGGCCAATATCGAGCGCGCGACTGCGTTGCTCGAGGCCATCAATCGGATGGGCGTGCGCCTGGCCATCGACGACTTCGGCACCGGCTACTCGTCGCTGGCGCAGATCAAGCGCTTCCCGATCGACACCATCAAGGTCGATCGCTCGTTCATCCGCGACCTGCAGATCGACCCGGAGGACCGCGCCATCACCGAGGCGGTGATCGCGATGGGCCGCGCGTTGAGCCTGACCGTGGTCGCCGAGGGTGTCGAGAACGAAGCGCAGACGGCGTTCCTGCGCGACCACGCCTGCCACGAGATCCAGGGCTTTCACTTCAGCCGGCCGGTCGCCGCGGACGAGTTCGCCGCGCTGCTGCGCCAGCACGGCACCAGCGGCCACGACAGCGCCGGGCCCGGC
Source organism: uncultured beta proteobacterium (assembly GCA_963756415.1). Taxonomy (GTDB): domain Bacteria; phylum Pseudomonadota; class Gammaproteobacteria; order Burkholderiales; family Burkholderiaceae_C; genus Rubrivivax. The sequence goes on along the minus strand of CAVWNT010000009.1, from coordinate 299,513 downwards.
GTTGCTGCGGTGACCTGACCGGTGCGGCGGCGAAGCCTGCTGTAGGCTTCGCCGATGTCACGACGCACGCTCGACCTCACCGACCCGCTGTACGACTATGTGCTGGCGCACTCGCTGCGCGAGCACCCGGCGCAGACCGCACTGCGCGAGGCCACCCGCGCCCACCCGCAGGCCGGCATGCAGATCTCCCCCGAGCAGGGGCAGCTGATGGCGCTGCTGGTCAAGCTGTGTGGCGTGCGCCGCGCCATCGAGGTGGGTGTGTTCACCGGCTACAGCGCGTTGGCGGTGGCGCTGGCGATGCCCGACGAGGGCCGCGTGCTGGCCTGCGACATCAGCGACGAGTTCACCCGCATCGGCAAGCCGTACTGGGAGCAAGCCGGGGTCGCGCACAAGATCGAGCTGGTGCTGGCGCCGGCGCTGCAGACCCTGCAATCGAGGCTGCAGGCCGGCGAGGCGGGACAGTACGACTTCGCCTTCGTCGATGCCGACAAGGGCGGCTACGACGCCTATGTCGAGAGCTGCCTTCAATTGCTGCGCCCGGGTGGCCTGCTGGCCATCGACAACACCCTGTGGGGCGGCAGCGTGGCGCGCGATGCCGCAGGCGACGCCGACACTGCGGCGCTGCAAGCGCTGAACGACAAGCTGCACCACGATCAACGCATCGACCTGGCGCTGCTGCCGCTGGGTGACGGCCTGACGCTGGCGCGCAAACGCTGAGGCCGCGCTTGTAGGATTTCACCGACTAGCGATGGGGCGAAGTGACGATGTCGGCGATCCGGATGGCTGCCTACGATGAATTCGGGGCTGAAGAAGGCCCGTGTCTCAAAAGCCAACGGAGGATTCAGATGAACAAGGACCAGGTCAAAGGCTCGGTGAAGGACGCTGCAGGCGCCGTGCAACGCAAGGCCGGCGAAGTCACCGGCAGCAAGGAGCAACAGGCCAAGGGCCTGGGCAAGCAGGCCGAGGGCAAGACGCAGAAGGCTGTCGGCGACGCCAAGGATGCGATGGACGACGCGAACAAGCGCTGAATACCGCACCCCGCTTGACGCGCCTCGATGCCACCCGCATCGAGGCGCGCTGCTTTGTGGCGCCGGCATGTGGCGCGATGGCCAGCGCCGCCCACCGCCGCGGGCTGCTTCAGGCAGCGCCGTTCGGCGGTGCGGCTACGATGCGGCGATGCGGCTGTTTTCGTACCGTGACCGCCCGGTCCACCTGGGCCCTTTCCCCCTCGAGCGGCTGAGCCGGCAACGGGCCCTTCCCGATCTCGGCGCTGTGCCGCCGATGCAGGCGTTGTCGTTCGACGACCCCGATCCCGAGTCGTTGCGCCATGCGATGGCGCGTTACATCGCGATGTTCGACCTGGTGCGCGACGGCGCGGTGAACCCGGTGCCAGGGCAAGTGCCCGTCGACGCGGACGAGCGGGCGCGTCACCTGAAGGCGGCCGGGTACTACTTCGATGCGTCGATGATGGGTTGCTGCGCATTGCCCGCGCAGGCGATCCTGGCCGAGCCGATCCGCAACCCGCAGGTGGTGGCGCTGGGCGCTGAACTGCGCGCCAGCCAGCCGCGCAGCTTCGCCGCCGGCATGGACATGATCCTGGCCGACGTGCTCGAGTCCGCCGCGGTGGTGCACGGCGCGGTCGCCGCCGACGACCCGGCGCATGCACACGCGGTGGTGATCCTGATCGAGTACCCGCGCGAACCGCGGCCCGACGAACCCGGCTGCGACTGGATCGCCGGCACGCAGGCCCAGCGCGCGGCCGTGCTGGCGGCGCAGACCGCGGTGCTGCTGTCGAGCTATCTGCGCATGCTCGGACACGCCGCGCGCGCACACAGCGCCACCTGCAGCGAGGTCGATCTGCCGAAGCTGGCGGCGGCCTGCGGGTTGATCGGCGCGGATGGCCACAACCCCTACATCGGGCATCGTTATGGCCTGGCGGCGGTGACCACGTCCTTCGCGATGGCCGCCGACCTGCCGCTGGCATCGCGCGCGGCGCAGCGGCGCTGGCAGTCGCACGGCGCGGCCTGGTGGCTGGGCGGCGCCGGCCCCGGGCGCGGCACCTTGCGCAGCGCCTTCAACCGCGAGGCCTTCGCGCGCCGCGAGTTCCGCGACGGCGCGTTCCCGTTCGAGACCCTGAAGCGGCGGGATACACCGACCACCTTCATCGATCCCGCGCGCGTGCCGCGCTTTCCGAAGCGCGCCGACTTTTTCGCCCGCGCGCTGTTCGGCGATCTGGGCAAGGCGGTGCAGGACAGTGCGAAGAACGCGCACTACGTGATGAAGAGCCCGATCGGCGCGTGCGCGCGGCGCGCGCTCGGCGCCTTGCTGCTGCTGCAGTTCGGCGACGCCCGCGGCCCGATTTCGCCGAGCACGCACGACGCCCGGCGCAATGCCCACAACCTGAAGGCGGCGTCGTATTACCTGGGTGTCGACGCGGTGGGCCTGTGCGCCGTGCCCGAGTGGGCCTGGTATTCGCACGATGCCGGCGGCAACGAGCTGCCGGCGTATCACGCCAACGCCGTCAACCTGCTGCTCGACCAGGGCCACGAGACGATGGAAGGCGCCAGCGGCGACGACTGGATCTCGGTCGCGCAGAGCATGCGCGCCTACCTGCGCTTCTCGCTGCTCGGCGGCATCATCGCCGAGCAGATCCGCCGCCTGGGCTATTCGGCGCGGGTGCACTCGGTGCTCGACGGCGACGTGCTGCAGCCGCCGCTGCTGCTGCTGTCGGGCCTGGGCGAGGTCAGCCGCATCGGCGAGGTCATCCTCAACCCCTTCCTCGGCCCGCGGCTGAAGAGCGGCACGGTCACCACCGACCTGCCGATGGATCTTCGACAAGCCGATCGATTTCGGCCTGCAGCGCTTCTGCGAAAGCTGCAACAAGTGCGCGCGCGAGTGCCCGTCGGGGGCCATCACCGCCGGCCCGAAGCTGATGTACAACGGCTACGAGATCTGGAAGAGCGATGCCGAGAAGTGCGCGCGCTACCGCATCACCAATGCAGCCGGCGGCATGTGCGGGCGCTGCATGAAGACCTGCCCGTGGAACCTGGAAGGGCTGTTCGCAGAGAGCGGCTTTCGCTGGCTGGCGATGAACGCGCCCGCCACCGCGCCGTGGCTGGCGGCCCTCGACGACCGGCTCGATCGCGGCAGCATCAACCCGGTCAAGACCTGGTGGTGGGACATCGAGCTCGATCGCGCCAGCGGCGGCTATGTGCGCGCCGCGCAGACCCACCGGCGCGGCCTGCAGAAGGAGCTGAAGCTCGATGCGGCCGAGCAGACGCTGGCCGTCTACCCGGCCGACACCATGCCACCGCCCTACCCGGTGCCCTTCCCGGTCGACCGCGAGAAGGGCATCCAGCGCTACCGCAGCCTGCTGACGCCGCAGCAGTACCGGGACAAGCTGGCGCAAGGCGACATCGCCGGCCTGGCGCCGCGTTTCGAGATGCCGGCCGGTGAGCCGCCGGTGTTCCCGGTGCGGCTGGTCAAGCGCGAGGACATGGCGCGCGATGTCGCCAAGTACGAATTCGAGGCCCTCGACGGCGGCGAGTTGCCGGCCTTCGAGGCCGGTGCGCACATCGATGTGGTCATCGCCCCCGAATACCAGCGCCCCTACAGCCTGTCGGGCGACCCGGCCGACCGGCACCGCTACCAGCTCGGCGTGCTGCGCGAGGGCGCAGGGCGCGGCGGCTCGGCACTGATGCACCGCGCCTTTCGCGAGGGGCGTCAGGTGTTCATCGCCCGGCCGAACAACCACTTCGCACTGCACGAAGACGCGCAGCACACGCTGCTGCTGGCCGGCGGCATCGGCGTGACGCCGCTGATCGCGATGGCCCACCGGCTGCACGCGCTGGGCCGTCGCTTCGTGCTGCACTACAGCGTCGCCAACCGCGCGGGTGCCGGCTTCCTGGACGACCTGGCGCGCGTGCCGTGGGCCGACAAGGTGCACCTGCACATCAAGGACGAAGGCACGCGCGCGCGGCTCGATGAATTGATCGCGCAGCATGCACCCGGCTGCCACCTCTACACCTGCGGCGGCGCCGGCTACATGGATGCGGTGTTCGCACTGGCGCAGGCCCGCGGCTGGCCCGACGAGGCGCTGCACCGCGAGTACTTCCAGGTGCCCGAAGCGCCGCCGTGGGTGAACATGCCGTTCAGCCTGCGCCTGGCGCGCAGCGGCCTGACCCTGCAGGTCGGGCCCGACCAGAACGCCACCACGGTGCTGGCGGCGGCCGGCATCGGCGTGCTGGTGAAGTGCAGCGACGGCCTGTGCGGCACCTGCGCGACGGCCTACGACGCCGCCGCATCGGATCCGGTCGAGCACCGCGACCATGTGCTCAGCGCGAAGGAGCGGGCATCCCGCGTGGTGCTGTGCTGCTCGCGCTCGCGCGAAGCCGGCGGCCAGCTGGTGGTGGCGCTGTGAAGGTCGGGCGGGGGCGATGAGCGAACCGCGGGTCATACCCACCTGGCTCGATCCGCGGCGCTTCCTGCCGTTCCTGGCCTGGCGTTCGAAGGTCAATCGCCAGACCCTGCGCGCCGACTTCGGCGCCGGCCTCACCGGCAGCCTGATCCTGGTGCCGCAGGCGGTGGCCTTCGCCACCATCGCCGGCATGCCGCCCGAGTACGGGCTGTATTCGGCGATGGTGCCGGTGGTCATCGCGGCGCTGTTCGGCTCCTCGTGGCAGCTGGTCAGCGGCCCGACGACGGCGATCTCGATCGTCGTCTTCGCCTCGCTGAGCCCGCTCGCCGAGCCCGGCAGCGCCGACTTCGTGCGCCTGGCGTTGACCTTGTCCTTCCTCAGCGGGGCCTTCATGCTGTTGCTCGGCTGGCTGCGGCTGGGCACCTTGATGAACTTCGTCTCGCACACCGTGATCGTCGGCTTCACCGCCGGCGCGGCGGTGCTGATCGCGGCCAGCCAGGTGAAGAATTTCTTCGGGCTGGACATCCCACGCGGCGCCAACTTTCCGCAGGTGGTGCAGGCGCTGATGCAACCTGTTCGATCTGAACCCGTGGGTCACCGCGGTGGCGTTGACGACGCTGGGCGTCAGCCTGGTGGCCAAGAAGCGGCTGCCGCAAGTGCCGCCGATGATCACCGCGCTGCTGGCCGGCAGCCTGCTGGCGCTGGTGATGAACCTGATCTTCGGCCAGGAGCGCACCGGCATCGCCACGCTGGCGGCGCTGCCGCGCGGGTTGCCGCCGCTGTCGGCGCCCGACCTGTCGATCGGCACCATCCGTCAGGTGCTGCCGATCGCCATCGCGCTGGCGATGCTGTCGCTGACCGAGGCGCTGTCGATCGCCCGCGCACTGGCGCTGAAGACCGAACAGCGCATCGACAGCAACCAGGAGTTCGTCGGCCAGGGCCTGTCCAACGTCATCGGTTCCTTCTTCAGCGCCTACCCGTCGAGCGGCTCGTTCAACCGCAGCGGGCTGAACCTGGCATCGGGCGCGCGCTCGCCGCTGGCCGCGGTGTTCTCGGCGCTGCTGCTGATCGTCATCCTGCAGTTCATCGCGCCGCTGGCCGCCTACCTGCCGACCGCGGCGATGGCCGGGGTGCTGTTCCTGGTGGCCTGGGGGCTGGTCGACTTCCGCCACATCCGCCACATCCTGCGCACCAGCCGCCAGGAAGCGGTGGTGCTGGCGGTGACCTTCGCCGCCACCTTGTTGATGAACCTGGAATTTGCGATCTATGCCGGCGTGCTGCTGGCGATGCTGCTGTACCTGAACCGCACCTCGCGCCCGTCGATGGAAGACGTCAAGCCGGCACTCGGCGAGAGCCAGTACCACTTCGAGAGCGACACCGGCCTGCCCGACTGCCCGCAGCTGAAGATCCTGCGCATCAACGGCTCGCTGTTCTTCGGCGCTGTCGATCATGTGCAGCAGGAGATGACCGCGGTCGACCAGCGTGATCCCGGCCAGAAGAACCTGATGCTGGCCTGCCCCGGTGTCAACTTCATCGATCTGGCCGGCGGCGCGTTGCTGGCCCAGGAGTCACGCCGGCGCCGCCGCATGGGCGGCTACCTGTTCCTGTTCAACCTGCGCGAGAACGCGCGCGAGGCGATGGTCAACGGCGGCTTCGAAGCCATCATCGGCAGCGAGCAGATCGTGCCGATGGGCACCCACGACCCGATCGGCAAGATCATCCGCCGCCTCGACCCGGCGGTGTGCGCGACCTGCACGCGGCGCATCTTCAAACAATGCGTGAACATGCCGGCGCCGCCGGATGCACCACCCCGGCGCGAGTGAGCCCGAAGGCGGCTGCGCGCCGGCCGCCGCTCAGATGCGATCGGGCGCCGGCAGGGCCGCGGGCAGCTGGCCCATGCGGTTGAGCTTGTCGTCGACCTCGCCGACGTAGGCCGACAGGGTGCGCGTCGTCTCGGCCAGCTTGTCCTGCAGCTGCGATTGCGCGGCTTCGACGCGCGAGCCGAGTTCGCGGGTGCCGGCGGCATGCTGTGCTTCGAGCTTGCGCAGCTCGCCCTCGAGATAGGCGCGCAATTCGCTGAAACGCGAGGCCTCGGCCTTGTCGGCGAGCTCGCGTTGCGCCGTCAGCTCCTTCGCGTTGCGCCGGTTCTCCATGATGATGCCGGCCTGCTGCACGACGATGTAGAACAGGAACAGCGCGCTGACCACGGCGACCAGCACCAGCATGATCAGGCCGAGCGGCGCCTGCACCTCGGTGAAGCCGACCGACAGCGTGGTCGGCTCGACGAATGCGCTCCAGTTGAGCAGCGCAAATGCCGCCATCAACGCCAGCACCAGCGCAATCAGCAGACTTCGGATGTTCATCGCAACTTCCCCCAGGTGTTTTTCGCCATCATCGCATTGTCGTGTTCAGACGGTGGAATCGCCGCGCTGCGGCGCGCGCAGCGGCGATGCCGGCAGCGGCCCGACCTGCACATTGAAATCCAGCGGCTTGGCCAGCACCAGCGACGGCAGCAAGGTCGAGATGGCCGCATAGATCAGCAAGCCGCCGTACAGCGTGTCGGCGATCGCAAAACGCTCGTGCATGATCGTCGCCAGCACGAGGGTGAAGATCAGCGTCGGCGACAGCGCCGTGGCCACGCGCAGGCTGCCGCGCGCGCTCTCGTGCTTGATGAAGCGGCGCTGCAGCCACACCCCGCCGATGCGCAGCGGCAGCGCACCAGCGGTCATCGCCAGCCCCAGCCCGAGCGCCTGCAGCGTGAAGGCGCCCGATGGCACGCCCATGCCCTTGTAGAAAAAATAGAAGGGCACGAAGAACGACGCGAACATCTGGATCGCGCGCAGGTTCTCGTCCGATGCCAGCAGCGGCATGCGCTTGCGCAGCAGCCGGGCGATGAAGCCGGCCAGGAACGCGCCGACCAGGTAGTACACGCCGAGCTGGTAGGTCAGGTACGAGGCGATCAGCCCGACCATGACCAGCAACGAGAACTCCGACCCGGGCGCATACGGCACCACCAGCCGGCCGAGCACGATGAACAGCAGCGGCAGCACGACGATCATCGCCAGCAGCGCCGACGACGACAGCGCCAGCGTCTCCATCGAACCGGACTGCAGCACCACGAACAACACCGCCAGCGCCAGCAACTCGCCCCCGACGGCCTTGATGGTGACCCAGTAGCGCTCTTCCTCGGTCAACCCCAGTTGCGGCAGCGTGTCGAGGATGAAACCGGTGGATGGGGTCAGCAGCGCCAACGTCACCAAAGCCGCCACCTGCCACGGCAGGCCGAACCAGGTCATCGCCAACCAGCCGGTCAGGCTGAGCGTCAGCGAGCGCACCAGCAGGTGGCTCAGCAGCGGCCACTTGCCACGCTTCAGATCCTCGAAATCGATCTCCAGCCCGGCGAACAGGAACAGCGACGAAATGCCGAGTGTGGCCAGCAGCGACAAGGTGGCATCGTGGCTGAAGCCGCTCAGCGAGATGGCCGCCACCATGCCGAAGGCGAAGCTGGTCAACGGCGCCGGCAGGCGGAAGCGCTGCAGCGCGCGCGGGATCACCATCAGCCCGAACAGCAGGACAAGATAGGCGACTTCGCTGGTCATGGCGGGCATGCGCACACTCGGGTGTTGGACGGCGTTGAGGCGGCTGACAGCCGGCGCAGGGGCCGCGGCGAGCCGGCTCGGCAGCTTTATCAAACGCAAGAAGCGTGCGAACCCGCAGCCGGGCGACGGGCGCGGCCTGCGACGCGATGGCCTGCGTCGGTCGTCCGGCAAAGGCACGCAGTGTAGGGTCGATGGGGGCCGACGCCGCGCACTTCAGGAACGCCATTTGCCATAGCGCGCCGGCACCCCGACTTCCCAAGAGCCATCAATTGCGGCACACTGCAACGCGAATGATAGATACAAATGCAAATTCGCCGGCGACGCGCGAGCGCCCGGCCCCCGCCCCCGATAGCCCTGACAACCTGCTCGGCGAACAGGATCTGCACCTGTTCCGCGAAGGCACCCACGGCCAGCTGTACCGCAAGATGGGCTGCCAGTGGCAGGCTCGGCGTGCACATTTTTCCGTCTGGGCACCGAACGCCGAAGGTGTTTCGGTGATCGGCGACTTCAACGCCTGGCAGGCCGGGGCAAACCCGGCACGCAGCCGCAGCGACGGCTCGGGCATCTGGGAAGCCGACATCCCTGGTGTGACGCCCGGCCAGGCCTACAAGTTCTCGATCCGCACGCGCGCCGGCGATCGGATCGAAAAAGCCGATCCGTTCGCCCGTCAAAGCGAGCAGGCCCCGGGCACCGCCTCGCTGGTGTGCGCGCCGGACGAGGAAGCCTGGAACGACGGCCAGTGGATGCGCACGCGAGGGCGCCACAACGCGCTGAATGCGCCGATGAGCGTGTACGAGGTGCACCTCGGTTCGTGGCGGCGCGGCGAGGGCGGCGCCATGCTCGACTACCGCGCCAGCGCGCACCTGCTGGCCGAATACGTCACGCGCATGGGTTTCACGCATGTCGAGCTGATGCCCATCACCGAGCATCCGTTCTACGGCTCGTGGGGCTACCAGACCACCGGCTATTTCGCGCCCACCTCGCGCTACGGCACGCCGCGCGACTTCAAGTATTTCGTCGACGTGATGCACCAGGCCGGCATCGGCGTGATCCTCGACTGGGTGCCCTCGCACTTCCCGACCGACGCCCACGGGCTGGGCGCGCTTCGATGGCACCGAGCTGTTCGAACATGCCGACCCGCGGCAGGGCTTCCACCCGGAATGGAAGTCGTCGATCTTCAACTACGGTCGCAACGAGGTGCGCTCGTTCCTGTTGTCCAGCGCGATGTTCTGGCTCGACGAGTTCCACATCGATGGCCTTCGCGTCGACGCGGTGGCGTCGATGCTGTACCTGGACTACGCCCGCAAGGCGGGTGAGTGGATCCCGAACAAGTTCGGCGGGCGCGAGAACCTCGAGGCGATCTCGTTCCTGCGCCTGCTCAACGAATCGGCCTATCGCGACCACCCCGACGTGCAGGTCATCGCCGAAGAATCCACCGCCTGGCCGATGGTCTCGCGCCCGACCTACCTGGGTGGCCTGGGCTTCGGCATGAAGTGGAACATGGGCTGGATGCACGACACGCTGAAGTACATGTCGGAAGACCCGATCCACCGCCGCTGGCATCACGGCCAAACTGACCTTCTCGCTGGTCTACGCCTTCAACGAGAACTTCATGCTGCCGCTGTCGCACGACGAGGTGGTGTACGGCAAGGGCTCGCTGATCAACAAGATGCCCGGCGACGAGTGGCAGCAGTTTGCCAACCTGCGCCTGCTGCTCGGCCACATGTGGGCGCACCCGGGCAAGAAGCTGCTGTTCATGGGCGGCGAGTTCGGCCAGCGGCGCGAATGGAACCACGACGATGCGCTCGACTGGTGGCTGCAGACCAACCACTTCCACGGCGGGCTGCAGCGCTGGGTCGAGGACCTGAACCGCCTGTATCGCGCCGAACCGGCGCTGCACGAGCTCGATTTCGACGGCGCCGGCTTCGAGTGGGTCGACGCCAACGACAGCGAAGGCAGCGTGCTGAGCTTCCTGCGCAAGGCGCGCCGACGGCAGCGCCGTGCTGATCGTCGCCAACTTCACGCCGGTGCCGCGCGACAACTACATGGTCGGCGTGCCGCAGGCCGGCGAATGGCGCGAATGCCTGAACAGCGACGCCACGCTGTACGGCGGCAGCGGCGTGGGCAACCAGGGCGGCGTGCACAGCGTGCCGGTGGCCTCGCACGGCCGCTTTCATTCGCTGAACCTGCGCCTGCCGCCGCTCGGCCTGCTGATGTTCAATCACCAGCCGGCAGCCGCGGCCAGCACGGTGGCCGACGAATGAGCGGGGACCCCAACGAGCGCGGTGACGCGCCACACGACAGCACGGCCGCCGGCGCGGCGCAGGCGGTGAAGCCGGTCGGCCTCAACGACGGGCGCGTGCGCGCCGTCGTCGAGCGCATCACGCCGGCCGTCGACGCGGGGCGCTTCCCGATCAAGCGTGTCGTCGGCGACAACGTCGAGGTCGAGGCCGACTGTTTTGCCGACGGCCACGATGTCGTCAACGCGGTGCTGCTGTGGCGCCGGGCCGGTGCCGCCAAGTGGCACAACACGCCGTTGCGCCCGCTCGGCAACGACCGCTGGGCCGGGGCCTTCGTCGTCAGCTCGGTCGGCCGCTGGCACTACAGCGTGTGTGCCTGGGTCGATCCGTTCCTGTCCTGGCGCCACGACTTCCGCGCCGCGAAGACCTGGCCGATCTGCGCGTGGCCGCGCTCGGCGGTGCGACCCTGATCGAACAGGCGGCGCAGCGGGCCTCGAAGCCGGCCGATGCACAGATCCTGCGCGCGTGGGCTGCGGAACTGAAGGCAGCCGCGCAAGGCGCCGAGGCCAGCGACATCGTCGCCGTGACGGCGCTGAAGTCGCTGGGCAGCGACGAGGCCCGCGGCAACCTGGCGCGCCGCTATCCGGATCTGCAGTGGGCCTTCACCCACGAGCAGGTCTTCAGCGTCACCGTCGAACGCGAACGGGCGCGCTTTTCCAGCTGGTACGAGTTCTTCCCGCGCTCGGCATCGGGTGACGCCGAGCGGCACGGCAGCTTCGCCGATTGCGAAGCCTGGCTGCCGTATGTGCAGCGCATGGGTTTCGACGTCATCTACTTCCCGCCGATCCACCCGATCGGACACGACAAGCGCAAGGGCCGCAACAACACGCTGACACCCGGCGCCGACGATGTCGGCAGCCCGTGGGCGATCGGCTCGGCCGAAGGCGGCCACCTGTCGATCCACGGCGATCTGGGCACGCTCGACGACTTCAAGCGCCTGCTGGCAGCGCGCCGGCGAACACGGCATCGAGATCGCGCTCGACATCGCCTTCCAGTGCGCGCCCGATCACCCGTGGGTCAGCGAACATCCCGAGTGGTTCAAGAAGCGCGCCGACGGCAGCGTGCAGTACGCCGAGAACCCGCCGAAGAAATACCAGGACATCTACCCCTTCGATTTCGAATCGACCGACTGGCAGGGGCTGTGGCAGGCGCTGGCCGGCGTGATGCTGTACTGGGCCGAACAGGGCGTGCGCATCTTCCGTGTCGACAACCCGCACACCAAGGCCTTCGGCTTCTGGGAATGGGCGATCGCGCAGGTGCGCGCCGACTACCCCGACGTGGTGTTCCTGTCCGAGGCGTTCACGCGCCCGCGCGTGATGCACCGGCTGGCCAAGATCGGCTTCAGCCAGTCGTACACCTACTACACCTGGCGCAACACCAAGCAGGAGCTGACGACCTACTTCACCGAGCTGTCGCAAGGCCCGGGGCGCGAGTATTTCCGCCCCAACGTGTGGCCGAACACGCCCGACATCCTGCCCACCGCGCTGCAGTACGGTTCGCGCCCGGTGTTCATGGCGCGCGTGGCGATGGCGGCGACCCTGGCCGCCAGCTACGGCATCTACGGCCCGGCCTACGAGTTGCTCGAGCACCGCGCGCTGCGCGAGGGCGGCGAGGAGTATCTCGATTCGGAGAAGTTCGAACGCCGCCACTGGCAGCTGCAGCGCGACGATTCGCTGGCCGATTTCATCGCCGCGCTGAACCGCGCGCGCCGCGACAACAGCGCGCTGCAGCACGACAGCGGGCTGCGCTTCCTGAACATCGACAACGAGCAGCTGCTGGCCTACAGCAAGACCTCGCCCGACGGCTCGAACACGTGGTGTGCGTGGTCAACCTCGACCCGCTGCACGTGCAAAGCGGCTGGGTCGAACTCGACACCGAGGCGATGGGCGTGAGCGCGCAGCAGGCCTTCCAGATGCACGACCTGATCAGCGACACGCGCTTCCTGTGGCACGGCCCGCGCAACTTCATCCGCCTCGATCCGCAGCGCAGCCCTGCGCACGTGATGCAGTTGCGCGCCCGGCTGCACCGCGAAAACGACTTCGACTATTTCCTGTGATGGTGCGCCGGCCTGATCGCATCGGCGCTGCACGGGTTGACACCGGGAGTGTGAGGATTTGAAAGCCGAAGCCGCGATCGAACTGGCGCCGACGAACATCGGTGCCGCCGCCGGCGATGACCCGCTCTGGTACAAGGATGCGGTCATCTACGAGTTGCACATCAAGGCCTATGCCGATGGCAACGGCGACGGCATCGGCGATTTTCGCGGCCTCACCGAACGCCTCGACCATGTGCAGTCGCTCGGCGTCAACACCATCTGGCTGCTGCCGTTCTACCCGTCGCCGCAGCGCGACGACGGCTACGACGTCGCCGACTACCGCGACGTGCATCCGTCGTACGGCACGCTCGACGATTTCCGCGCCTTCGTGGTCGAGGCCCACCGGCGCAACCTGCGTGTCATCACCGAGCTGGTGGTCAACCACACCAGCGACCAGCACCCGTGGTTCCAGGCCGCGCGCAAGGCGCCGAAAGGCTCACCCGAACGCGACTTCTACGTCTGGAGCGACGACCCGCAGCTGTACAGCGGCACGCGCATCATCTTCACCGACACCGAGAAGTCGAACTGGACCTGGGACGAGGTCGCCAAGCAATACTTCTGGCATCGTTTCTTCGGCCACCAGCCCGACCTGAACTTCGACAACCCGGCGGTGCTCGAGGCGGTGCTGGCGGTGATGGAGTTCTGGCTCGAGATGGGTGTCGACGGCTTCCGCCTCGATGCCATCCCCTACCTGATCGAACGCGACGGCACCAGCAACGAGAACCTGCGCGAGACGCACGAGGTGATCAAGGCCATCCGCGCCCGCGTCGAGCAGAAGTTTCCCGGCAAGCTGCTGCTGGCCGAGGCCAACATGTGGCCCGAGGACGTGCGCGAATATTTCGGCGACGGCGACGAGTGCCAGATGGCCTATCACTTCCCGCTGATGCCGCGCATGTACATGGCCATCGCGCAGGAAGACCGCCACCCGGTGGTCGAGATCCTGGCGCAGACGCCCGAGATTCCCGACAACTGCCAGTGGGCGGTGTTCCTGCGCAACCACGACGAGCTGACCCTCGAGATGGTGACCAGCAAGGAACGCGACTACATGTACAGCATGTACGCGTCGGACACCGCGCGCGCGCATCAACCTGGGCATCCGCCGCCGGCTGGCGCCGCTGCTCGAGAACGACATGGACCGCATCAAGCTGATGAACAGCCTGCTGCTGTCGATGCCGGGCACGCCGGTGCTGTACTACGGCGACGAGATCGGCATGGGCGACAACATCTTCCTCGGCGACCGCGACGGCGTGCGCACGCCGATGCAGTGGACGTCCGACCGCAACGGCGGCTTCTCCCGCGCCGACCCGCAGCGGCTGTACCTGCCGCCGATCCAGGACCCGATCTACGGCTTCGAGGCCGTCAACGTCGAGGCGCAGGCGCGCGAGCCGTCGTCGCTGCTGGCCTGGACACGCCGGCTGCTGGCGGTGCGCGGCAGTTCGCGCGCCTTCGGCCGCGGTCGCTTCGTCATGCTGCACCCCGGCAACCGCAAGGTGCTGGCCTACGTGCGCGAGTTCGACGGCGAGGTGGTGCTGTGCGTGGCCAACGTCAGCCGCGTCGCGCAGCCGGTCGAACTCGACCTGGCGCCGTGGAAGATGCGTGTGCCGGTGGAGATGATCGGGCGCAACCCCTTTCCGCCGATCGGCGAGCTGCCCTATCTGCTGACCTTGCCGGCGCACGGCTTCTTCTGGTTCCGCCTGTCCACCGACGCCGAGCCGCCGAGCTGGCACCGCGACGTGCTGGCCATCGACGACCTGCCGGTGCTGGTGCTGTTCGACGACTGGAACAGCTTCTTCCGCAAGAAGGTGGTGCCGTGGCGCATCGGCATGGCGGAGAAGACGCGCCAGCAGCTCGAAAGCGATCTGCTGCCCAAGTTCATCGCCCGCCAGCGCTGGTTTGCCGCCAAGAGCGATCTGGTGCTGCGCGCCGAGCTCGGCGAGCACGCGCTGATCGAGGACGGTCCGCGCCAGTGGCTGCTGGCGCTGTTCGACGTGCAGGGCAGCACCGCGCTGGCGCGCTACTTCATGCCGCTGGTGATCGCCTTCGAAGACGGCGAGGAAGACCGCACCCGCGCGCTGGCGCCGGTGGCGGTGGCCAAGGTGCGGCAGCAGGCGTCGATGGGCGTGCTCGCCGATGCGATGGGCGACGAGGCCTTCTGCCGCCTGCTGGTGAGCGCCATCGGCGAAGGCCGCGAGCTGAAGACCGACGGCGGCACGCTGCGCTTCAGCCGCGGCGACGCCTACGACGCGGTCGTCGGCCAGGCGCTGAGTGCCGAGACGCCGCTGCACCGGCTGGTGAACAGCAGCAACTCGATCAGCCTGCTCGGTGAAGACCTGTTCCTGAAGGCCTATCGCCGCTTGCAGCCCGGGCTCAATGCCGAGCTCGAGATGGGCCGCTTCCTCACCGCGCAGAAGTTCGAACACTGCATCGCGGTCGCCGGCAGCCTGGAGTTCCATGCCGACGACGGCGTGGTCTGGAGCCTGGCGCTGCTGCAGCAGCAGGTGCACAACCAGGGCGACGCGTGGCAGTTCACCGTCGACCAGCTGGTGCGCTGGCTCGAATCGCCGGGCGAGGCGAATGCCGAGCCGATCGCGGTGGCGGCGATGGCCGAGCCGATGCGCGTGCTGGCGCGGCGCGTGGCCGAGCTGCACGTCACGCTGGCCCGGCGCACCGGCGATGCGGCCTTCGATCCGGAACCGGTGAGCGCCGCCGACCTGAGCGCATGGGCCGCCGCGGTGCGCAGCGATGCCGTGCGCACGCTCGATCTGCTGTGGCCCCGGCGCGAAGCCTGGCCCGAGGCCGTCGCCACGCTGGCGGCGCGGGTGGCCGCGGCCGCGCCGACCCTGGCCGCACGCGCCGAACAGATCGAGCAGATCGCCCCGTCGGGCCTGAAGACGCGGCTGCACGGTGACCTGCACCTGGGCCAGGTGCTGCGCGTGCGCGACGACTTCCTGCTCATCGATTTCGAAGGCGAACCGCAACGCAGCCTGGCCGAGCGCCGCGCCAAGCACAGCGCGCTGCGCGACGTCGCCGGCATGCTGCGCTCGTTCGACTACGCGCGCCACACCGCGCTGCACCAGGCCGGCACCACCGCTGCCGACATCGAACGGCGCGCGCCGCGTGCGCGGCAGTGGGAGCAGCACACGCGCGAAGCCTTCCTGCGCAGCTACATCGACACCGCCATCGCCGGCGGCCTGTACCGCGATGCGGCGGCCTTCGAGGCGGTGCGGCCGCTGCTCGAACTGTTCGAGCTGGAAAAGGCGCTGTACGAGCTGCGCTACGAAATGGACAACCGGCCCGACTGGGTGGTGGTGCCGCTGACCGGCATCGCCACCATGCTCGGCATCGACGATGCGGTGTGATCGAAGCAGCGCGAGCCCCGGCATGACGAATCAAGAGGAACCGCAATGAACCAGATCGACGTGATGCTCGAACCGCTGCGCGGCATCCTGCTGCAGATCGGTGCCTTCATGCCGCGCCTGGGCGTGGCGCTGGTGGTGTTGCTGATCGGCTGGCTGGTTGCCAAGGCGGTGCGCTTCAGCGTCGTCAAGGCGCTGCGCGCGCTGAACTTCGGCGTGCTCACCGAACGCGCCGGCATCGACAGCTTCCTGCAGCAAGGCGGCAGCCGCCGCGACACCACCGATCTGTTCGGCTGGATCATCTACCTGCTGGTGCTGCTGGCCACCTTGCTGGTGGCCTTCAACAGCCTCGGCCTGACACAGGTCACCGACCTGCTCGGGCGGCTGCTGGTGTTCGTGCCGCGGCTGCTGGTGGCGCTGCTGCTGGTCGTCTTCGGCGCCTACTTCGCGCGCTTCGTCGGCAACGCGGTGCAGGGCTGGTGCCGTGCCAGCGGCATCGGCGATGCGGCGCTGCTGGGCAACGTGGCGCGTTATGCGATCACCGTGTTCGTGCTGCTGCTGGCGGTGGACCATCTGGACATCGGCGGCGGGCTCATCCAGCAGACCTTCCTGATCCTGCTCGCCGGCATCGTGCTGGCCGCGGCGCTGGCCTTCGGGCTGGGCGCGCGCGAACGCGCCGCAGCGCTGCTCGAGCGCTGGTTCCCGCGCGACGATCCGAAAGAACGCCTGCGCTGATGGCCACCGGTCAAGACATCGACGCCCTGTGGCCGGGGCGTCCCTACCCCCGTGGTGCCAGCTGGGACGGCATGGGCGTGAACTTCGCGCTGTTCTCCGAGCATGCCGAGCGTGTCGAGCTGTGCCTGTTCGATGCCAGCGGCCGCAACGAAGTCAAGCGGCTGCGGCTGCGCGAACAGACCGACCAGGTCTGGCACGGCTACCTGCCGCAGGCACGGCCCGGGCAGCTGTACGCGCTGGCGCGTGCACGGCCCCTACCGACCGAAGGAAGGCCTGCGCTTCAACGGCAACAAGCTGCTGCTCGACCCCTATGCGCGCAACATCCTGGGCAGCGTGCGCTGGCACGACGCGCTGTTCGGCTACCGCGTCGGCCACGCCGACGGCGACCTCAGCTTCGACCGCCGCGACAGCGCGCCGTACATGCCGCGCTGCAAGGTCATCGAGACCGCCTTCAGCTGGGGCGACGACAAGCCGCCGCGGGTGCCGTGGCACGACACCGTGATCTACGAGACCCACGTGCGCGGTTTCACCAAGCTGCACCCGCTGGTGCCCGAGGCACTGCGCGGCACCTACGCCGGGCTGGCCTGCGCGCCGGTGATCGAGCACTTCAAGCGCCTGGGCGTGACCACCGTCGAGCTGATGCCGGTGCACTCCTTCGTCGACGACCGGCACCTGGTCGAACGCGGCTTGCGCAACTACTGGGGCTACAACTCGATCGGCTTCTTCGCCCCCGACCACCGCTACAGCGCGTCGGGCAAGGTCAACGAATTCAAGACCATGGTGCGCACGCTTGCACGAGGCCGGGCTCGAGGTGATCCTCGACGTGGTCTACAACCACACCGCCGAAGGCAGCGAACTCGGCCCCACGCTGTGCTTTCGCGGCATCGACAACCCGGCCTACTACCGCCTCGAACCCGACAACACGCGCTACTACCAGGATTTCACCGGCTGCGGCAACACGCTCAACCTGCGCCACCCGCGCGTGCTGCAGATGCTGATGGATTCGCTGCGCTACTGGGTCACCGACATGCATGTCGACGGCTTCCGTTTCGACCTCGCTTCGGCGCTGGCGCGCGAGCTGCATGCGGTCGACCGGCTCAGCGCCTTCTTCGACATCCTGCACCAGGATCCGGTGCTGTCGCGCGTCAAGCTGATCGCCGAACCGTGGGACCTGGGCTCGGGCGGCTACCAGGTCGGCAACTTCCCGGTCGGCTGGGCCGAGTGGAACGACAAGTACCGCGACACCATGCGTGCCTACTGGAAGGGCGAAGGCGGGCTGATCGGGGAATTCGCGCAGCGCCTGACCGGCTCGTCCGACCTGTACAACCGCTCCAGCCGCAGGCCCTACGCCAGCATCAACTTCGTCGCCGCGCACGACGGCTTCACGCTCGCCGACGTGGTGTCGTACAACGACAAGCACAACCAGGCCAACGGCGAGGACAACCGCGACGGCCACGGCCACAACCTGTCGTGGAACGGGGGTGTCGAAGGGCCCACCGACGAGGCCGCGGTGCTCGAACTGCGCGCCCGCCAGCAGCGCAATTTCGTCGCCACGCTGCTGCTGTCGCAGGGCGTGCCGATGCTGCTCGCCGGTGACGAACTCGGCCGCAGCCAGCAGGGCAACAACAACGCCTACTGCCAGGACAACGCGCTGAGCTGGGTCGATTGGCAGCTCGACGCGGCCCAGCTCTCGCTGCTCGAATTCACGCAGCAGCTGCTGGCGCTGCGTGCGGCGCACCCGGTGTTCAGGCGCCGCGACTTCTTTCAAGGCCGCCCGCTGCGCGGCAGCGAGGTGCGCGACATCGTCTGGCTGCACCCGGCCGGCCACGAGATGAGCGACCAGGCCTGGGGCCAGGACCATGCCCGCGCGCTGGCGGTGCTGCTGTCCGGCGAGGGCCTGAACGATGTCGACGGCCGCGGCCGCGAGCTGCGCGACGACAACTTCCTGCTGCTGTTCAACGCCGATCCCGACGAGGTCAGCTTCAGCCTGCCCGGCGAGCTGGGTCTGGGTGCCGGCGAGCTGCTCATCGACACGCGCAGCGCGCGCGCGCCCGCCACTGCCTTCGACCCCGGCGTGCCATACGTGCTGCACGGCCGTTCGCTGGCGCTGGTTCGTTTTGCTCCGGTGCGTGCACCGCTCGACTCATGACACGACGCTGCCATCAGATGCCCTTCGGCGCGCAACTGCTGCGCGACGGCGGGGTGCGCTTTCGCCTGTGGGCGCCACAGGCGCGCACAGTGGCGCTGCGGCTGCACGCGGGTGGCGGCGATGATGCCCATGCGGGCGCTGCGCTGGCGATGACAGCGCTGCCCGACGGCTGGTTCGAAATGATCGATGAGCAGGCCGACGCGGCAACGCGCTACCAGTTCGTCATCGACGACGGCGTGACGGTGTGCGATCCGGCCTCGCGCTGCAACCCCGACGACGTGCACGCCGCCAGCCAGGTCACCGATCCGCTGGCCTTCGACTGGCCCGATGCCGACTGGCGCGGCCGGCCCTGGCACGAGGCGGTGATCTACGAGCTGCATGTCGGCACCTTCACCGCCGCCGGCACCTTCGCTGCGGCCATCGAACGGCTCGACGACCTGGTCACGCTGGGCGTCACCGCCATCGAGCTGATGCCGGTGGCCGACTTCCCGGGCCGTCGCGGCTGGGGCTACGACGGCGTGCTGCCGTATGCGCCGGAGGCCAGCTACGGCAGCCCCGACGATCTGAAGCGCCTGGTGGCGGCGGCGCACGCGCGCGGCCTGATGGTGCTGCTCGACGTCGTCTACAACCACTTCGGGCCCGACGGCAACTACCTGCATGCCTATGCCGCCTCGTTCTTCAACCCCGACGTGCCCACGCCGTGGGGCGCGGCGATCAACTTCGACGCGCGAGCACAGCCGCACCGTGCGCGACTTCTTCATCCACAACGCGCTGTACTGGATCGAGGAGTTCCACTTCGACGGCCTGCGCCTGGACGCGGTGCATGCGATGCACGATCGCTCGCCGCTGCACTTCGTCGACGAACTGGCCGACGCGGTGCGCAGCGGGCCGGGCCAGCAGCGGCAGGTGCACCTGGTGCTCGAAAACGATCTGAACGACGCCACGCGGCTGCCCCACGACGCCAGCGGGCTCGCGCTGCGTGCCAGCGCGCAGTGGAACGACGACGTGCATCACGCGCTGCACGTGCTGGCCACCGGCGAGGACGACGGCTACTACACCGACTACGCCGCAGGCGCCGGCGCGCATGCTCGGGCGCGCGCTGGCCGAGGGCTTCGCCTTCCAGGGCGACGCATCGGGCTTTCGTGACGGCGAGCGGCGCGGCACGCCGTCGCAGCACCTGCCGCCGCTGGCCTTCGTCAACTCGCTGCAGACGCACGACCAGGTCGGCAACCGTGCCTTCGGCGAGCGCATCGCCACCTTGGCCGAAGCAGCCGGGCGCGCCGATGCGCTGCGCGCGCTGACCGCGTGCGTGCTGCTGGCGCCGGCGCCGCCGATGCTGTTCATGGGCGAGGAATTCGCCGCCAGCGCGCCGTTCCTGTACTTCTGCGATTTCGACGGCGAACTGGCGGCGCGCCGTCACGGCCGGGCGCCGCAACGAGTTCGGCCGCTTCGCGCGCTTCGCCGACGAGCAGGTGCGCAGCCGCATCCCCGACCCGAACGCGCCGTCCACCTTCGAGCTCAGCAAGCTCGACTGGGCCGAGCGCGCGAGCGCGCCGCATGCGCAGTGGCTGGCGCTGTACAGCGGCTTGCTGCGTGTGCGCCGCGATGCGTTGATGCCGTGGCTGGCCGGTGCCGGCAGCGGGCGGTTCACGCTGTCGGACGAGGGCACGCTGCACATCGACTGGCCGCTGGCCGGCGGTCGGCGCTGGCATTTGTGGGCCCAGCTGGCCGATCGTGCGGGCAGTGCGCCCGCGCATGCCAGCCGCGCAGACCTGCGTCTATGCCAGCAGCGCCGGCGACGCTGCGCCGTTGCCCGCCTGGGCGGTGCAGGTGTGGCTGCAATCCGCATGAGCGACGACGACTTCGGCACGCGCCGGCCGCTGCAGGGGCCCCCGCCACAGCCATCGTGCCGCGGGCCACCTACCGCCTGCAGCTGCACCGCGATTTCCGCTTCGCCGATGCGATGGCGCTGCGTGCCCTACCTGGCCGCGCTCGGCATCAGCCACCTGTACATCTCGCCGCCGCTGAGCGCGCGTCCCGGCAGCCAGCACGGCTACGACGTGGTCGACCACGACACGCTGAATCCCGAACTCGGCACGCCGCGCCGATTTCGATGCGCTGGTGGACGCGCTGCAGCAGCGCGGCATGGGCCTGATCATCGACATCGTGCCCAACCACATGGGCGTGCTCGGCGGCGACAACGCCTGGTGGCTCGACGTGCTGGAAAACGGCGCGGCCTCGGCCTAGGCCGGCTACTTCGACATCGACTGGCAGTCCGCCGATCCCGGCGCTCACCGGCAAGGTGCTGCTGCCGATCCTCGGCGACCAGTACGGCATCGTGCTCGAGCGCGGCGAGCTGCGTCTGGATCTCGAACGCGACAGCGCCTACATCACGCTGCGCTACTTCGAGCACCGGCTGCCGATCGACCCGTCGACCTACGCCGCGCTGCTGCGCCAGGCGCTGCGCACCCGCGGCATCGCCGACGGCGCGGCCAGCCGCGAGCTGCGCAAGCTGACCGACGCCTTCGACCGCCTGCCCCGCGCGCGGCGACGCCGACGCCGAGGCGCGGCGCGTGCGCCAGCGCGACAAGAGTGCGTTGAAGGCGCGGCTGGCGTCGTGCCTGAAGCGAGTTTCCGCAGCTGGCCGATGGCATCGACCAGGTGCTCGCCGGTCTCAACGGCAACGTCGGCGATCGCGCCAGCTTCGATGCGCTGGACACGCTGATCGGCGTGCAGCCGTACCGCCTGGCGCAGTGGCGCGTGGCCGGCGACGAGATCAACTACCGGCGCTTCTTCGACATCAACGAGCTGGCCGCGCTGCGCATGGAAGACGAGGCGGTGTTCGAGGCCACGCACCGGCTGGTGCTCGAACTCACCGCCAGCGGCGCGGTCGACGGCCTGCGCATCGACCACCCCGACGGCCTGGCCGACCCGGCCGGCTACTTCCGTCGCCTGCAGCGTCGCCACGTCGAAGTTGCCGGCCTGCCGCCACCAGACGATGCGGCGGCCGCTGCCGCTGTACGTGGTGGTCGAGAAGATCGTCGCGCCGCACGAGAACGTGCCCGCCGACTGGGCGGTGCACGGCACCACCGGCTACCGCTTCGCCAACGTCGTCAACGGCGTGCTGGTCGAGCGCGGCGCGCGCGCCCGCCTCGACCGCGCCTGGCGCGCCTTCGTCGGTGACGAGGCCGAGGACTTCGAGCGCTTGTCCCGCGAAGGCCGACACGCGGTGATGGACGGTTCGCTGGCCGGCGAGCTGACGGTGCTGGCCACCGCGCTGCTGCGGCTGGCGCGCGAGGACCGGCGCACGCGCGACTTCACGCTGCATGCGCTGCGCGAGGCGCTGGCCGAGGTGGTGGCGTGCTTTCCGGTGTACCGCACCTACCTGATCGACAAGCCGAGCGCGCAGGACCGCAAGTTCATCGACTGGGCGATCGGCCGGGCGCGCCGGCGCAGCCTGGCTGCCGATGCCAGCGTCTTCGACTTCCTGCGCCGCGTGCTGCTCGGCCGGCCGCTGCCCGGCGCGCCCACCGGCCTGGGCGATCGCTACCGCGCCTTCGCGCGGCGGCTGCAGCAGTACACCGCGCCGGTGGTCGCCAAGGGCATCGAGGACACCGCGCTGTACCGGCATCACCGGCTGATCTCGGTGAACGACGTCGGCGGCGACCCGGACGACTTCGGCCTGTCGGTGGCCGCCTTCCACGCCGCCAACCGCGACGCGGGTCACGCGCTGGCCGCATGCGATGCTGGCGACGTCGACCCACGACGCCAAGCGCTCGGAGGACGTGCGCGCGCGCATCGACGTGATCAGCGAGATGCCGGCGGCGTGGCGCCTGTCGGTGCGCCGCTGGAGCCGCCTGAACCGGCGCCTGAAGCGCAACGTCGACGGCGCGCCGGCGCCGAGCCGCAACGACGAATACCTGCTGTACCAGACGCTGGTCGGCAGCTGGCCGGCCGAGCCGCCCGACGATGCGGCGCTGGCGGTCTACGCCGGGCGCATCGAGCAGGCGATGCTGAAGTCGGCGCGCGAATCGAAGTTGGTGACCAGCTGGATGAACCCCAACGCCGACTACGAGGAGGCGCTGGGCAGCTTCGTGCGCTCGATGCTGGCACCGCGGCGAGGCCAACCTGTTCCTCGCCGACTTCCGCGAGGCGGCCGCGCTGATCGCCTGGTACGGCGCGCTGAACAGCCTCAGCCTGGTGACGCTGAAGGCGCTGTCGCCGGGGGTGCCCGACTTCTATCAGGGCGGCGAGGCGATCGAGCTGTTGCTGGTCGACCCGGACAACCGGCGCGCCGTCGATTTCGCGCGCCGCCGTCAGCTGCTGGCCGCGGCGCAGGCCCTGGCCGCGCAGCCCGATCGCCGCGACGCGCTGCGCGAGATGGCGGCACGCTGCATCGATGGCGGCGCCAAGTTCTGGATCACCTGGCGCGCGCTGCAGTTGCGCCAGCGCCATGCCGCGGTGCTGCGCGATGGCGACTACCTGCCGCTGGAGGTGCTCGGCACGCATGCCCGCCACGTGCTCGCCTTCGCCCGCCACGACGCGCAGCACTGCGTCATCGCGGTGGTGCCGCGGCTGCTGGCGACGATGGGCCTGGCGGCGGGCGAACTGCCGCTCGGCGACTGCTGGGGCGACACCCACATCGTGTGGCCGCAGGCGCAAGGGCTGCCGCCGGCGGCGCTGGTGTGTTCGATCAGCGGCCAGCGCCACGAATGGGCCGGTGCGACACTCGCGCTGGCGCAGGTGCTGCGCGATTTTCCGGTCGCCGCACTGGGCAACGCGGGCGATTGATCGACCGCCCTGCCCCACCTGTCCCGTGTCGGACCGGGGCCAGCGATGCAAGGCGTGAGATGTCGAACGCGACCGCCATGGACCCCGATGCGGCGCTCATCGAGCGCTGCCGGCAAGCCTCGCTGGCGCTGCTGCACGCCAACCTGACCCCGCACGGCATCCTCGCCGCCAGCCGCACCGAGGCCGCGGTGGCGCGGCGCTACACGCGCATCTTCGGCCGCGACGCGGCGGTCTGCGTGATGGCGATGTGCGGCAGCGGCGATGCCGCACTCGAACGCGGTGCCGTGGCCAGCCTGCAATGCGCTGGCCGCACTGCAGGCCGCCAACGGGCAGATCCCGAAGTACGTCGACCCCGACGGCCAGGATGCCGACTTCTGGTACCTGGGCTGCATCGACGCCACGCTGTGGTGGCTGATCGCGGTGGACCAAGTGCGCCGCCACGGGCTGCGTCGGTGCCGACCACTGGCACGAGCAGGTGCAGCGCGCCATCGGCTGGCTGCTGGCGCAGGAGCACCAGCGCTTCCGTCTGCTGCAGCAGAACGAGGCCAGCGACTGGGCCGACATCATGCCGCGCTCGGGCTTCGTGCTGTACAGCAACGCGCTGTGGTTCGAGGTCAAGCGGCGCTTCGCGCTCGGCCATGCCGACGACACGAGGCATCACTTCAATCACCTGTTCAACCCCTACCGCGGCGACCTGCCCGAATACCACCGTGCGCGGCTGCTGCATGCACTACGCACGGCGCGGCCAGAAGGATCCCGGGCTGTACCTGAGCTTCGTCAACCTGGCGGTGGCCGGCAACGAGGGCGATGTCTTCGGCAACCTGCTGGCGCTGCTGTTCGGCCTGGCCGATGACGAGATGGCGCAGCGCATCGTCGCCACGCTGCGCGCCTCAGCCGCTGCCGACCCGCACCCGATCCGCGTCACGCTGCATGCCCTGTCGCGCCAGCACGAGCTGTGGCGCCCGTACATGGCGCGCCACCAGCAGAACCACCCGCACCAGTATCACAACGGCGGCATCTGGCCGTTCGTCGGCGGCTACTGGGTGCTGGCGCTGGCGCGCACCGGCCATGTCGGAGCTGGCACGCCGCGAGCTGGCGCGGCTGGCGCAGGTGAACCTGCTCGACGACGGCCGCTTCACCGAGTGGTTCCACGGCCGCAGCGGCAAGCCGATGGGCATGGCCGGGCAGAGCTGGAATGCGGCCACCTTCCTGATGGCGCAGCGCTGTGTGCAGGGCCTTGCCGACGGCGCCTGAGGCAGCGCTCAGCGCTCAGCGCTGGCACGGTATCGCTCAGCGCTCGCGCGGGATCGAGTAGGTGCCCACGACATGCGCCACCGCGTCGTCGTCGCCTTCGGAATAGATCGTCACTTCGCCGACCACCAGCGTGCGGCCCACCTTCATCAGCTTGCACACGCCGACGATGTCGCGCCCGGCCGAAGGCTTGCGCAGGAAGTTGATGTTCAGGCTGGTGGTGACCGTCAGCGCGACCAGCCCGATCTCGCCGAGGATGGCCACGTACAACGCACAGTCGGCCAGGCCCATCATCACCGGGCCCGACACGGTGCCGCCCGGTCGCAACTGCTCGAAGCCGATCGCCTGGCGCACGGTGGCGCAGCGCTCGCCGACCGACACCACCGTGACCTTGTTCTGCGGAAACTCGCGGCGAAGAAACTCGGATATCTGGGATGCGGTGGCCATGCGGTGGGTGCTCGAAGAGCCCAGTGAATTGGATCGATGGTGCGTGCCGGAGGGCCCGCTCCGTGCAGTCTACGGCGTGCTCAGTGCTGCTCGAATTCGCGCAGCCGCGGCCAGTCGAAGCTGACGCCGGTGCCCGCTTCGTGTGACGCCAGCGCGAGGTGATTCTCGACCTGCAGCGGCCGCAGCGTGTAGGCGTCGATCGGGAACGAGTGCACCTCCAGCCAGCCGGCATGCGGCTGGCCGGCCATCAGGCCCACGTGCAGTTCCTGCATGCCGTGGCTGCACACCGGGATGCCGTGCTCGCGCGCCAGCGCCGCCACGCGCAGCCAGCCGGTGATGCCGCCGCAGTTCGACGCATCGGGCTGGATGTAGCGCAGCTTCGAATGGGCGAAGGCGAGTTCGAACTCGGCCAGCGTGTGCAGGTTCTCGCCCATCGCCAGCGGCATGCCGGTGGCCTCGGCGATGCGCCCGAAGGCGGCGTAGTCGTCGGGCAGGGTCGGCTCCTCGAACCACAGCAGGCCGAACGGCGCGAAGGCGCGTGCCGCCGCGATGGCCTGCGCTTCGTCGAGCGAGTAGTTGGCATCGACCATCAGGGCCACGTCGGGGCCGACCAGTTCGCGCACCGCACGCACACGGGCCACGTCGTCGGCCAGATCGGGCTGACCGACCTTGATCTTCACGCCGTCGAATCCCCGCGCCAGGTGGCCGCGCACGCTGTCGAGCAGCTTGGGCAGCGGGAAGTTCAGGTCGATGCCGCCGACATAGGCCCGGCAGCGGTCGCCGGCGCCGCCGGCCATCGCCGCCAGCGAACGGCCGCTGCGCCGGCCGCGCAGATCCCACAGCGCGATGTCCAGCGCCGAGATCGCGAACGACGCCACGCCGCCGCGGCCGACATAGTGCACATGCCACTGCATGGCGTCGTGCAGGGCTTCGACCTGCGCGGCATCCCGGCCCAGCAGCAGCGGCGCCAGATCGTGCCGCAGCATCGCCGCCACCGCCTGCCCGCCGCGTCCGCCGGTGTAGGTGTAGCCGGTGCCCACGCTGCCGTCGTGCAGCCGCACGCTGGTGGTGATCAGCTCGAAGTGGTGGTGCTCGCCGTGGCGCGCATCGACCAGCACCTCGGCCAGCGGCACGCGGAACAGGCGGGTATCGATCGTGTCGATGCGGGTGTCGGGATCCGGCAAGGCGTGCTCCTGCGTTGAAGACGGCGATGCTAAGCGCATGCCCCGGCGACCCAGCGGCACCTTGCACCGGGCCGCCTTCTTTCGCATGATGAGCCGCTGGCGGCCTTGTGCAGCCTTGAGAAGATGAGCGAATCCGTGCCCGAACCTGTCGATCCGGCGGCGCTGCCCGACGCCGGGATGCGACGCATCGATCCGCAGCTGGCGTTGATGACCACGCCGCTGCGCGATCTGCTGCGGCGAGCGCCGGTGCTGCTGCCGCCGACGGCCGACATCGTCAGCGCCGCCCGACTGATGCGGCAGCAGCGCGTGTCGTCGGTGCTGGTGGTCGATGGCCAGCGGCTGGTGGGCATCGTCACCGACCGCGACCTGCGCAGCCGCGTCGTCGCCGAGGCGCTGTCGCCGCAGGCCCCGATCGCCGACATCGCCACCCCCTCGCCGCGGTGCCTGCCGCCGCAGGCCACCGGCTTCGATGCCATGCTGCTGATGACGCGGCACAACATCCACCACCTGCCGGTGCTCGACAGCAACGCTGCCGGCGCGCAGGTGCTCGGCGTCGTCAGCCTGAGCGACCTGCAGGTGCAGCAGGACAACTCGGCCGTGTTCCTGGCCGGCGAGATCTATCGCCAGCCCGACGTGCCGGGCCTGGTGCGCGCCAGCACACGCATCCGCAGCCTTCAGCGCCAGCTGGCCGCGGCCGGCGCCAGCGCCTACGCCAGCGGCCATGTCATCACCGCCATCACCGATGCGCTGACCACGCGCCTGCTCGAGCTGGCCACGGCGCGCCTGGGCCCGCCACCGCTGCCCTATGCCTGGGTCGCAGCCGGTTCGCAGGCGCGCGGTGAACAGACCGCCCGCAGCGACCAGGACAACTGCCTGCTGCTCGACGACAGCTTCGACAGCGCCGAACACGGGCGCTATTTCGAAGCGCTCGCGCGCTATGTCTGCGACGGTCTCGACGCCTGCGGCTACATGCACTGCCCGGGCGGCATCATGGCCATGACCGAGGCCTGGCGCCAGCCGCTGGCCGCCTGGGCGCAGTATTTCGAGAACTGGATCGAACGCCCCGAGCCGAAGGCGCTGATGTGGAGCTGTGTGTTCTTCGACCAGCGCGCCGTGCACGGCGACAGCACGCTGCTCGCGCGGCTGCGCGCCGAGGTGCTGCAGCGTGGCCGCGGCAATGCGCGGTTCCTGGCGCACATGGCGGCCAATGCGCTGAGCCGCGAGCCGCCGCTGGGCCTGTTCGGCGGCATCCGGGCCGCGCGCGGCGGTGAGCATGAAGGCACCGTCGACCTGAAGCACCTGGGCATCGCACCGATCGTCGAGCTGGCCCGGGTGTACGCGCTGTCCGCCGGCGATGCGGCGGTGAACACGCACGAGCGTCTCGAACGCGCCGCTGCCGGCGGCGACGTCAGCGCCGGCAGCGCGCACGATCTGCGTGGCGCGCTGGAATTCCTGGCCACGCAGCGAATTCGCCACCAGGCGCGCCAGCTCGAAGCCGGAAGACACGCCGACAACTTCCTGCCGCTGGCCGATCTGTCGCAGTTCGAGCGCAGCCAGTTGAAGGACGCCTTCGCCGTCGTGCGCATGCTGCAGCAGGTGCTGCGTCAGCGCTACCGCGGCGTGCTGACCTGATGCGCGTACCGCCACCCCGGCGGCGTCTGGCCGCCGCTCAGTGCCGGTTGCGGCGTCGCGCCGCGGCGCTGTGGGCCTGGCGGCTCAGCGCGAAGCTGGCGAAGAACTTGCACCAGATGGTGGTGCCGGCAATCGCGGTCCAGGTGTCGTAGGGCAGCAGCCCGGCCGCCACCGACACGATCACGTACACGGCCGCGAGCCCGGCGACGAGGTTGATCAGCATCTCCCAGCGCGCCCAGCGCGCCGCGTCGGGCGGCGGCTCGCCGCGTTTCAGCGCCACCTCGGAATGGTCGTGTCGCACCTGGATGCGCCAGGCCCGGCGCAGCCAGAAAAATGCCATCGGAAACAGGGCCAGGAAAAGGATCCAGGTGAGTGCGACGCTGACGTCGAAAACCATGCTCGGGCTCCGTGTGCACAGCAAAAGAAAAGAGGCCCCGCCGGCAGATGCCCGGCGGGGCCCGCATTCTCGCCACCAGGGCCGAAGCCCGGGTGGCATCGAGCGCCTCGTCAGCCGGCGTCGTCAGCCCACATGCGCGCCGTCCACGGCCTTCGAGCCGCGCGGAATGCGCACCGCCTCGACCATCGCCTGGATGTGCGCCGGCGGCTCCTTGGTCACCTTGTCGACCAAGAAGGCGACCGCGAAGTTCACCATCGCACCGACCGCGCCGAAGGCTTCGGGCGTGATGCCGAAGAAGCTGTTGGCACCGCCGATGACACCCAGGTACTCGGTGCCCTTGATGAAGAAGATGCCCTTGTGCGCGAAGACGTAGAACAGCGTGACGAACAGGCCCGCCAGCATGCCCCAGATGGCGCCTTCCTTGTTCATCTTCTTGCTGAAGATGCCCATCATGATGGCCGGGAACAGCGAACTCGCCGCGATGCCGAAGGCCAGTGCCACCGTTCCGGCCGCGAAGCCGGGCGGGTTCAGCCCCAGGTAGCCGGCCACGACGATGGCCACCGCCATCGACACCTTGCCGGCCAGCAGTTCGCCCTTCTCGCTGATGTCCGGAACGAAGACGTTCTTGATCAGGTCGTGCGACACCGCCGCCGAGATCGCCATCAGCAAGCCCGCCGCCGTCGACAGCGCCGCCGCCAGGCCGCCCGCCGCGACCAGCGCGATCACCCAGTTGGGCAACAGCGCGATCTCGGGGTTGGCGAGCACGATGATGTCGGCGTTGACCGTCAGCTCGTTGCCCTTCCAGCCGGCGTCGCCGGCCTTCTTCAGCACCTCGGCATTGGTGGTCTTGTCGTTGTAGTACTGGATGCGCCCGTCGGCGTTCTTGTCCTCCCACTTCAGCAGGCCGGTCTTTTCCCAGCGCTTCATCCAGTCCGGGCGCTTCTCGCCTTCGATGGCAGCGTCCGGGGCGAAGGGGTTGGCGTCGTTCATCACCACGCCCGGCGTGACGGTGCGCAGCAGGTTCATCTTCGCCATCGCGGCCACCGCCGGGGCGGTGGTGTACAGGATGGCGATGAACACCAGCGCCCAGCCGGCCGACGAACGCGCCGCCTTCACCGACGGCACGGTGAAGAAGCGCATGATGACGTGCGGCAGACCGGCGGTGCCGATCATCAGCGACAGCGTGTACATGAACATGTTCAGCTTGCTGCCCGGCACAGAGGTGGTGTACTGGCCGAAGCCCAGGTCGGTGACCACCTGGTCGAGCTTGCTCAGCAACGACTGGTCGTGCCCGACCAGGTCGGCACCCAGACCCAGCTGCGGCAGCGCCACGCCGGTGAGCTGCAGCGAGATGAACACCGCCGGCACCGTGTAGGCCGTGATCAGCACCAGGTACTGCGCCACCTGCGTGTAGGTGATGCCCTTCATGCCGCCGAACACCGCGTAGACGAAGACGATGCCCATGCCGACGTAGATGCCGACCTCGGCCGAGACACCCAGGAAGCGCGAGAAGGCCACGCCGACGCCGGTCATCTGGCCGATGATGTAGGTCAGCGAGGCGATCAGCAGGCACACCACCGCCACGGTGCTGGCCGACTTCGAGTAGAAGCGGTCGCCGATGAACTGCGGCACCGTGAACTTGCCGAACTTGCGCAGGTACGGCGCCAGCAGCATCGCCAGCAGCACGTAGCCGCCGGTCCAGCCCATCAGGAACAGCCCGCCGCCGTAGCCCATGTTCGAGATCAGGCCGGCCATCGAGATGAAGGATGCCGCCGACATCCAGTCGGCCGCGGTGGCCATGCCGTTCATGACCGGGTTGACGCTGCCGCCGGCGACGTAGAACTCGCTGGTCGAGCCGGCACGGGCCCAGATGGCGATGCCGATGTACAGCGCGAAACTCAGCCCGACGCCGATGTAGATGGTGGTTTGCAGATCCATGAAGTCGCTTCCTTACTGTTCGTCGACGTTGAAGCGCTTGTCGATCTGCGCCATCTTGTGGCCGTAGTAGAAGATCAACACGATGAAGACATAGATCGAACCTTGCTGCGCGAACCAGAAGCCCGAGCGGGTAACCGCCGAGGTGGAAGTTGTTCAACATGTCGGCGAACAGGATGCCGGCGCCGAACGAGACCAGGAACCAGATGATCAGGATCTTGGTCAGCAGCCCGAGGGTCGCCTTCCAGTAGCCATGTGAATCGTGTTGCATGGAGGTCCTTCGCGAAGATTTTTTCGATTGGGCGATGGCGCGCTGGCGCCGACAGCCCGCACGAGTATCGAAGCGGCAACTGAACGCCAACTGACACCAGGCCAACACAAGCTGACAACCTTGGGTCAAACCCGTGCCCCGGCTGTTGCGATGTGCAATCCGCTACCGGGACTAACCCGCACACGCAGGCTGCTTACACTGCGCCTTTGCAACGAAGGGGCCAGATGAACACAAGCAAGAGGATCGGCGCCGGCCTGATCACCATCGCATCGGTGGGCGTGCTGAGTGCCTGCGGGGGTTCGGACGTGACCGTCGGCGACCCGCCGTGCGAGGTCGTCACCTCCACCGGCACGGTGGTCGTCGGCTCCGGCTTGCCCGGTGACCCGGCCGCACCCGAAGCCGCGTCGGGCTACCGCGTCGGCAAGCAGGTGGTGAAGGCGCGCAACTTCATGGTCGTCACCGCCAACCCGCTGGCCAGTCGCGCCGGCTGCGAGGTGTTGCGCAAGGGCGGCAGCGCGGTCGATGCGGCGGTGGCAGCGCAGGCGGTGCTGGGCCTGGTCGAGCCGCAATCGAGCGGGCTCGGCGGTGGCGCCTTCTTGATGCATTACGACGCGGCGGCAAAGAAGGTCGAGTCCTACGATGGCCGCGAGACCGCACCGGCGGCCGCCACCGCCAACTACCTGCGCTGGATCGACGACACCACGGCGCAGACCTCGCCGCTGCCATCGACGCGCGCCAGCGGCCGCGCGATCGGCACGCCCGGCATCATGCGCATGCTGCAGATGGCACACGGCGATCACGGCAGCCTGGCCTGGAAGGATCTGTTCGGCGCCGGCATCGACCTGGCGAACAACGGCTTTCCGATCTCGGGCCGCATGGCCGCGGCCCTCGATGGCTCGAAGGCCAACCTGGCGCGCGACGCCGATGCCGCTGCGGCCTACCTGAACGCCGACGGTTCGGCGAAGGCGCTGGGCACCACCTTCACGCTGCCGGCCTATGCGCAGACCTTGCAGGCGATCGCCGACGGCGGTGCCGACGTGATGTACAGCGGCGCCATCGCGCAGGCCATCGTCGACAAGATCGGTGTCACCGCCGGCGTCGACGGCAGCGTCATCACGCCGGGCAAGACCACGCTGGCCGACCTCGCCGGCTACCAGCCCAAGAAGCGCGAGCCGGTGTGCATCACCTATCGCGTGCACTGGGTCTGCGGCATGGGCCCGCCGTCGTCGGGCGGGCTGGCGGTGGCGCAGGCGCTGGGCATCCTGGAGAACTTCTCGGTGGCGCAGTTCGCGCCGACCAATCTCGACCTCGAAGGTGGCAAACCCACGGTGATGGGTGTGCACCTGGTCAGCGAGGCCGAGCGGCTGGCCTATGCCGACCGCAACAAGTACGTCGCCGATGCCGACTACGTGCCGCTGCCCGGCATGGGCGTGTCGACGATGCTCGACAAGAACTACCTGCGCCAGCGCGCCAGCCTGGTCAGCCTGGTCAGCAGCATCGGCACCGCGCTGCCCGGCGACCTGGGGCCGATCCCGATGGGCTCGGACACCGGGCCGCTGGAATCGGGCACCTCGCAGGTGACGGTGGTCGATCGCGCCGGCAACGCGGTGTCGATGACGACCACGGTCGAATCGACGCTGGGCTCGTATCACATGACCAACGGCTTCATCCTCAACAACCAGCTCACCGACTTTTCGTCCACCCCCACCGACGCGGCCGGCGACCCGATCGCCAACCGCCTGGCACCGGGCAAGCGGCCACGCAGTTCGATGGCGCCGACGCTGGTGTTCAAGGTCGCCGACGACGGCAGCATGGGCGACTTCGTGATGGCCACCGGTTCACCGGGCGGCAGCACGATCATCCAGTACGTCATCAAGACGGTGGTCGGCGCGCTCGACTGGGGGCTGGATGCACAACAGGCCACCAACCTGGTCGATTTCGGCTCGGCCAACGGCGCCGTCACCAATGTCGGCGGTGAGCACCCGAACATCGATGCCACCAGCAACGGCGACAACGACCCGCTGGTCACCGGCCTGCGCGCGATGGGACACACGGTGTCGGTGAACGCGCAGTCGAGCGGCATCGGCACCATCATCCGCAGCAGCAGCAACGGCGTGAGCACCCTCAGCGGGGGCGCCGACCCGCGCCGCGAGGGGCTGGTGCTGGGCGACACCTTCATCGCGCCCTGAGCCGGCTGCCCTGACCGCCGGGCCTGCGCGCCCGGCGGCATCTGCGCTTGATCGGCGCGGGCGGGCGCGCCATCGCTCGCTCAGCGTGCGGGGGTGTCTGGCCGTTGTCCTACGCGGCCATGCGGCGCCGGCCCGGATGTGTCAAGTCGTCGACGCGGCATGCTGAGGCTTCCACTTGCACACGAAGGACGCGCCATGGAAGGGCAGACGCAGCGAGACAAACTGAAGTTGAATCGGCGCCGCAATGGCCCCAGTCGGCATGCGGTGGGCGATGCCGCGCAGGCCAGTGCCGGTAGCGGCACCGACACCGAAGCCTCGTCGGACTGGATGGCGGAACGGCGGGTGGGTGAGGACGACAAGGACAGCCATCCGGACGGCGTCGGCATCGACACCAGCCCGACCGGTGATGTGCACCGCGGCCGCGCGCAGGAATCGAAGCGCGGGCAGCGTTGATTCAACCGCCGCCCCTGCGGCGCGCCCCGGCTATGCCGCCAGTGCGCGCCGTCCCGCCGGCGTGATGGCCGACACCAACGCGTCTTCCTGCTTGCCGTAGGCGCTCTTGCTGTTGCGCATCACCGGCAACGAGACTTTCACGTAGCCGCACGCCCTCAGAGATTCGGCCGCGCCGAAATCCTCGGGTGTGAGCAGCCGGAACGGCAGTTTGGCGGCCGCGATGCGGCGCAGAAGATCGAGATCGTTCAAGGAGTTCTCCGAAGAACCACCGACCACGGTGGTCGGTTGATTCGATCCCGCAGCTTACGCCGTCGCTGGCTCAGCCGGCGGGCCTGGTCATCTGGCACGAGGTCGGCTGCGAACTGATGTAGGCATCCCACACCGCCTCCGAGCGAAAGCCGTAGCCGGTGTTCTCGGCGTCGTACTTGACGCCCTTGCTGCCTTGTTTGGCCCACACGCCCAGATACATCGGCGCCTGCAGCTGATGGTCCCGCTTGCGCATCTCGATCTCGCCGACGGGGCTGGTGTACTTCAGGCCTTCCAGCGCAAACGCCACCTTCTTCGCATCGGTGGACTTGGCCTGGCGCATCGCGGCCAGCAGCATGTTCATGCTGTTCCAGTGCGCGGCGAAGATGAAGTCCTCGTTGGTCTTCTTCTTGTAGGCAACATAGATCTTCTCCAGCTCCGGAGTCGGCGCGTTGTGTCCCCAGTTCCACAGCACGGCCACCTTGTCTGAACCCCAGCTGCCCAATTGCGTGGGAATGCTGGGGTTGTTGGCATTCATCGTGTAGAAGTTGATGTCCAGGCCGAAGTCCTTGGCGCTTTTGAACAGCAGCCCCAGGTCACTGCCCCAGTTGCTGGTGATGACGGTGTCGGCCCCCGAGGCCTTGATCTTGGCCACCAGCGGCGAAAAATCCTTCGTCGCTGCGATCGGCACCAGATCGTCGCCGACGATCTGGATGTCGGGCCGCTTGCGCGCAAGGTAGTCCTTGGCCGCGCGCGACACCTGCTGGCCATGGGTGTAGTTCTGGTTCACCAGATAGACCTTCTTGATGTCCGGCCGGTCCTTGAAGTAGGTGGTCAGCGCTTCGACCTTCATCTCGCTGGAGGGATAGAAGCGGAAGTGCCAGAAGCTGCACTTGTCGTTGGTCAGGCCCGGGTCCATGGCCGAGTAGTTCAGGAACAGCGTGGCCTTGTCGGGTTCGCGCTCGGCCAGCTTGTTCAGCGCGTCCACCAGCGAGAACGCCACCCCCGAGCCGCCCCCCTGGGTGATGTAGCGAATGCCCTGGTCGGTGGCGGACCGCAGCACGGTGACGCTTTCCTGTGGCGAGCCTTTGCCGTCGAAGGGCACGACCTCGAACTTCGGATCCTGCGGCCCGCTGCCGGCATTGAGCTGCGACACCACTTCACGCAGCTGCTTCAACGAGCCGGCGCCGGCTTGGGCGAAAGGCCCGGAAAGCACGTCGATGAAGCCGATCTTGACGGTCTCGGCGGCTGCGAACGACGCAGGGCCCAGCAGGCCGGCCAACAGCAGAACGCGGGAAAGAATGAACGATGGCTTCATGGGTGGCAATCTCCTCGGATCGCCGATTGAACCATGTGGCGGTTGTGGCGCGGCCGGAGATAACCCCACTGCGCCAACGCAGGGGCCCGGTGGCGCACACCGATCGCCGCGTTGAACGACCCGGCGACGTCGCCGCGCCGGTGAAGCGCATACTCGTTGCCATGGCCATCGAACACGCGCAGCCCGCTGAAGTCGTCGATGTCCTGCCGCTGGGCGACGCGCTGTCGACCCAGCCGACGACCGCGCTGTTCAAGTCCCGCGACCTCGAGGTCATGCGCCTGGTGCTTGTCGCGGGCAAGTCGTTGCCGCCACACCAGGTAACTGGAGAGATCACGATTCAATGCATCGAAGGTGCCATCGATGTCTCGGTCGAAGGCCGCAGCCACGTGCTTCATGCCGGCCAATTGCTCTACCTGCTCGGCGATGCGCTGCACAGCATCACGGCACTCGAAGATGCATCCGCGTTGCTCACCGTGGCGCTGAAAAGGCGGTCGCCACGGGCCAGGCCGCGCGACACACACCCACCGACACGGGTTTGAGCGGGTACGAAGGATCACCACACCGTTCGCCGCGGTGACCCGATGACCGTGCACATGGCCGAGGTCGACCGCATCATCGCTCGGCTCACCGGCGACAACCCGGCTGGGCTGCTTTCAAGGCGATCGGGAAGATCCTGTGGCACCGGGTCGTGCCGCGGTGATGCCAGACGACGCCGGCGCCAGGAACCCCGTCCGAGTGCGCTGCACGCCGTTGATGCGCAGCTTCTCTATCCTCACACCGCTGCTTCGGCGCGTGCGGTCCGCTTGCTCACCGCTGCACCCAGCCCTGCACCTGGCGTTCGACGTAGTCGCTGCTGGCCGCACCCGGGCACGCCGCGGCGTTGCAGCCGGTGGCGGTGATCCGCCAGGTGCGCACCGTGGCCGCGCCTTCGGCATGGTTGCCGGTGGCGGTGCAGCGCACGGTGACGCGGTAGCCGACCAGCGTCGCCGGCAGCACCAGCGTCTGTGCGGCCGGACACAGCGGCACCGCCGACTGCGTCAATCGGTAGCGCGCCCATTCGAGACCGGCCTCGGCGGCCTGCCCGGCGCGGGCCACCGACAGTTCCTGCGCAAAGCGGCTGTGCACCGAGCTCAGCAGCGACACGCCGAAGGCCGCCATGCCGCTCATCAGCACCAGCGCGGCCATCACCAGCATGCCGGACACGCCGGCCTGGCTGCGACGCGGCCCCGATGGGCAGCTGATCACGACTCGCCGACCGGGGCCATCAGCACCAGTTCGGAGAACGCCGGCGGCGCGCCGCCCGCCACCGGCCGGGTGAAGCGCAGCCACAGCGTCACCATGCCGCCGCGTGCATTGGTGCGCGTGTAGGCGAAGCGGCAGGCGACTGACCCCGCTGGCCAGCGTCGCCGTCTGCGCGCCGCCGAAGTTGACCGGCTGCAGCGCGCGCACCGCATAGCCGTCGTGGCGCTGCAGGCGCTGGGTGGCCGGGTTGCACTCGTAGCTGACCGGCCCCGAAACGAGGTAGAAGCGCCGCGAGGCGGCCAGGGTGGCGAAGCTGTGCGGCGCGATATCGAGCCGCAGGCCGCCGGCCACCGGCGCGGTCGCGGTCAGCCGGCTCTTGATGCCGCCGGCCACGGCGGCGGCACCGCCCAGGTACGGGTCGCCATTCGGCACGCCGGGGCCGAGCGGGTTGACGACCACGTAGTCGGCGCCGGGCACCGGCAGGTCGCCGACCAGCGGGCCCAGCGTGGTGAAGCAGCGCTCGGTGCACGCGGCCTCGAGCGCATCGTGGTTGGCGGCGGCGGCACACACCACCGGGCAGGCCTGCGGCGCGCCCGAGGCACCGTCGCGGTGGCGGCCTTCGGCACGCACGTCGAGGAACTCCAGAAACTGGCGTGCCCCGGCGGTGCGCAGCCGCACGCTGTTCGGCAGCGCGCGCGCCAGGTCGGCGGTCAAGCCGCGTCTGCGCCGCGTCGAGTTCGCTGCTGACATCGACGCGGGCGCTGCTTTCCAGGTAGGCGCTCATCGGCATGCGCAGCATCGGCACCGCCACCAGCGCCAAGGTGCTGAGCAAGGTGATCGAGATGATCAGCTCGACCAGCGTGAAGCCGCGCTGTCGGCGCGCACACCGGCTGGCGGTGCAGACGCGCGTGGCCTCAGATGCGGTTCGGCGCATGGCGCACCTTCAATCCTTCGAGGGTCAGCACGCCGGCGCCCGGGGCACCGCACGGTGACGACGACGCGCAGCACCTGCGGCCTGCCGTTGGCATCCAGCGCCGCGATGCCGGGCATCGCCTGCGGCGCCATCGCCACGTTGGCGCTGCAGCCGGCCAGCATGCCGTCGGCCGGGTTCAGCACGGTGCCGTTGATGTCGCAGATGCCGGCGCAGCCCGCGCCGGGCAGGTTCAGGCCCTGGTAGTCGCTGACGCCGTCGAAACGGTTCGCCGCCGAGTAGCGGCTCTCGCCGGCTTCCGGGCCCAGGCCATCGACGCTGGTGGCACAGCCGCTGCCACCGACGAAGGCACCGCTGGCCTGCGTGGCGCGCGCATCGTTCGCATCGCAGTAGGTGAAGGGCATGGCGCGCACCTCGGCCAGCAGCGACTCGGCCAGCGCCAGCGCCTGGCGGTCGCGCAGCGACTGCGCCGATTGCGCCGACATCTTGCCGAACAGACCGACGAAGGCGCCGGCGATCGTGCCCAGGAGCACGATCAGCACCAGCACATCGATCAGCGTGAAGCCGGCGCAGCGCGCGGCGCGCACGACGGCGGGCGCTACTGCACGAACCCGGTTTCACGGCTCACGCTCAGGGCCAGCGAGCCCAGGCTGATGTTGGCGTTGGCATTGGGCACCGGCTGGCCGCGCGGGTTGAAGCGCAACTGGGTCGCGCCGCCCAGCGTGACGCCGGCGGGCACCGTCAACACATACGGCGCCGTGCCCGCCGGCTGGGCCACCGGCGCGGCGGCCGTGCACAGGCCGCCGGCCGCGTACACCGCCCGCACCTGGGTGGCGGACAGCAGCAGGCAGACATCGCGCTGCTGCGCCGTGGCCAGTTTGCGGCTGTGTTCGATCATGCCTTTCAGCTCGTCGCGGAAGCCCCGTTCCTGCAGGCTGTTGCGCTCGCTCAGGCGCGGCGCGGCCACGGCCGCGAGCACCGCCATGACAAGCATCACGACGATCAGTTCGACCATGGTGTAACCACGCATGCGCAGTGCCCGGCGCACAGGCGCCCACCGACGGCGGGCGGGCGCCGCGTGCCAGCCGATCTCAGCAGCCGTCGACGACCGAAGCCGCGCAGCGTCGGCGCCTGGCCCAGCCCGGGGGACGCGGTGTAGGTGAAGGCGCAGTTGGCCGGGGTCGGGCCACCGAGGACGCGGAAGTTCATCGCCCCGCCGCCGACCACCGCCTGGTAGTTGTCGACCAGCAGCTGTGCGGCCGTCGGCGTGCCGTTGACCTGCACCACGCCTGCGGCAGCGACGACGCCGGCCAGCGTGGCGGACGGATAGGTGAACGTGACCTGGACGCGGCCGTTCTCGGTACACACGCTGCCGTTGCCGGCGGCGTTGACGTTGGGCGGATTGGCACCGAAGCCGGAGTTGGCGAGGACAGTTCGGCTGCACCTGGTTCTGCCGCGCGAGTCGCCGCGCCGTGCACCATCGCCATCGACGCGGCCACCGCGCCGCGAGCGGCGTTGAGCTTGGCGATGCGCGCGTCGCGCTGCAGGTTGGTGAAGCGCGGCAGCGCGACCGCGGCGAGCACGCCGAGGATGATGATGACGACGATCAGTTCGACCATCGTGAAGCCGCGTTGGCGGCGAGACAGGTGATGCATGTGGAAACCCCAAATCAGAAATCCGGATCGGCAGTGGCGGGATTGGATTTCGAAGAACCCCACGCGCCTGATATCGGCGCTTGCCGGCACTACTTGATGGCCGCCTTGCCCAGGTCCCACATCGGCATGAACACGCCCAGCGCCAGCACCAGCACCATCGCGCCGAGCACCAGGATCAGCACCGGCTCGATCTGCTGCGACATGGTCTTCAGTTCGTACTCGACCTCGCGCTGGTAGTCCAGGCCGATCTCGTCGAGCATGTCGTCGAGGCTGCCGCTTTCTTCACCGACCATCACCATCTGCAGCACCATCGGCGTGAAGACCTGCGCACGGTTGCGCGGCCATCAGCACGCTTTCGCCGCGTTCGATCGAGCCGCGCATGCCGGACAGCGCCTTCGACAGCCAGGCGTTGCCGACCACGTCGGCGGCCAGCGCCAGCGCCGGCAGCACCGGCACGCCGCTGCGCAGCGCCAGCGCCAGCGCACGGCAGGCGCGCGCCAGCGCGCCTTTGAGCACCACCTTGCCGGCGATCGGAATGTGCAGTTTCCAACGGTCCCACAGCAGGCGGCCGGCGGCGGTGCCGAGCCACACCTTGCACGCCGCCACCGTCGCCACCGCGCCGGCCAGCATCGCCGGCCAGTAATCGAGGACCGCCTGCGAAGTGCCGAGCAGGATGCGCGTCATCAACGGCAGTTCGGTGTTCAGGTTGGCGAAGACCTTGGCGAAGGCCGGGATGACCATCACGTTGATGACGATCATCGCCACCACCATCGCGCCGACGACGAACTTCGGATAGCGCAGCGCCGAATCGATCTGTTCGCGCATGAAGCGCTGGAAGGCCAGGTGGTCGTGCAGGCTGAGGAAGATCTGCGGCAGCGCGCCGGTCGATTCGCCGACACGCACCATCGCCAGGTAGAAGTCGTCGAACACCTTGCGGTGCATGGCCATCGCCTGCGACAGCTCGAAGCCTTCGTCGAGCGACTTCAGCATTTCGCGCAGCAGGTTGCGCGTGCCCGGGTGGCGGGTCGATCGCTGCAGCCCCTGCAACGCACGCAGCAGCGGCACGCCGGCCTTCAGCAGCGTGTGCATCTGGCGCGAGAACATCATCACTTCGAGCGCATCGACGCGGTCGCGGCCGCGCAGCCGCGCCCAGGTGTCCTGCGCACTTTCCAGCACCACCGACGGCTCGATGACCACCGGCACGATGCCGCGCGACATCAGCGCCTCGGCCACCTGGCGCCGCGCTGCCGCCTTCCAGCACGCCGCTCACCGGCGCCTGGTCGGCGGCGCGGCCGAAGTAGTCGAAGCTGGGCATCGCGGTCAGCGCGCGCGCGGGAACGGCACCATCAGAACTGGTTGCTCGCCTGCATCGCCTCGGCCAGCGTGGTGCGGCCCTGCGTGCACCAGCTGCAGCGCGTGGTGGCGCAAGGTGGTCGCGGCGCAGGCCTTGCGCGCCTCGACCGCGAACTGCGCCGGGTCGTCGCGGTTGGCCAGGTGCACCAGGTGCGGCGTCATCTCCATCATCTCGTAGACGCCGGCGCGGCCGCGGTAGCCGGTGTGGTTGCAATGGCTGCAGCCGACGCCCTGCCAGTAGCTGCGAGCCGTCGTCGTCGGCCTCGTCGTCGCCGTCAGTCGGCCGCAGCCATTCGATCTCGTGCGGCAGCAGCTCGTGCGGCTGCTTGCACTGTTCGCAGATCGTGCGCAGCAGCCGCTGCGCGAGCACCAGGCGCACGCCGAGCGCGATCATGTACGGCGCGATGCCCATGTCGCGCAGGCGCATCGGCGTGCTGAACGAATCGAGCGTGTGCAGGGTCGACAGCACCAGGTGGCCGGTGAGCGCGGCGCGCAGGCCGATCTCGGCGGTTTCCTGGTCGCGCATCTCGCCGACCAGGATCACGTCCGGGTCCTGGCGCAGGCACGAGCGCAGCACGCGCGCGAAGGTGAAGTCGATCTTCTCGTTGACCTGCACCTGGTTGAGCCCGGGCAGCCGGTACTCGACCGGGTCTTCGACGGTGATGATCTTGCGGTCGGGCGAGTTCAGCTCGGCCAGCGCCGAGTACAGCGTCGTCGTCTTGCCGCTGCCGGTCGGGCCCGGTGACCAGCACCATGCCGCTGGCCGAGGCCAGCGCCGCGCGCAGCCGCGCCATGATCGGCGCCGGCATGCCGAGCGTGTGCAGGCGGATGCGGTCGGTGTTCTGCGGCAGCAGCCGCATCACCACCGATTCGCCGTACTAGGTGGGCATGGTGGAGATGCGCACGTCGACGACCGTGGCGCCGACGGTGAACTGGAAGCGGCCGTCCTGCGGCAGCCGGCGTTCGCTGATGTCCAGGCTGGCCATCAGCTTCAGGCGCTGCACCATCGCCGCCACCACCTTCGAGTCCGAGGTGCTCTGCAGCTGCATCGTGCCGTCGATGCGGAAGCGGATCAGCAGCTCGCGTTCCTGCGGCTCGATGTGGATGTCGGAGACGTCGCGCGACAGCGCGGTCTCGAACAGCGACTGCAGCAGCCGCACGATCGGGGCGTCGTCGGCGCTGGTGCTCAGCTCGACGGCGCCGATGTCGACCGAGGCCTGCGCCATGTCGGCGGCGACTTCCTTGGCCAGCCCGGCGATCTGCTCGTTGCGCTGGTAGATGCGCTCGATGCACGACAGCAGCGCGTCTTCGGTGACCACCACCGGATAGACCGGCATGTTCAGCACGCGGCCGACCTGGTCGAAGGCCTGCATGTCGGTCGGGTCGACGAAGCCCACCTGCAGGCCGACATCGAGCGTGCCGAGCACGATGGCGCGGAAGCGCCGCGCCTGCGTCTCCGACAGCCGCCGCACCAGCGCGGTGTCGATCTCCTGCACGCGCAGATCGACGAAGGCGATCTTCATCTGCTCGGCGATGACCACCGCGATGGCCTCTTCGGTGACCATCTTCAGATCGGTCAACGCGCGGCCGAGCTTGCGCCCGCTCTTCTTCTGCTGCTCCAGCGCCTGCTGCAGTTGGGCGTCGTCGATGAGCCCTTTCTGGACCAGCACCTCGCCGAGGCGGAAGCGCGGTGCGTTGAAGACCTGCTGGCGTGCGCTCATGTTGTTCTTTCTTCGGCGGCCGGCCGCGACGCACGGCCGCTCACTGCAGTGCCGCCAGCTTGCGGTCGACGAACAGGCTCAGCTCGTGCGAATCGAGCCCCAGGTTCTGCGCGCGCGCATAGACACGGCGCGCCTGCTGCGGTTGGCCCTGCGATTCGAGCGCGACGCCCAGGCCCAGCCACCACAGGCTGTTCGCCGGCTGCGTGCGCAACGCCGCTTCGTAGTCTTCGCCGGCGCGCTTGTACTCGCCCTGCTGCGTCAGCAGGCCGGCGCGCAGCCCCAGCGCCTCGGCATCACGCTGGCTGGCGCTGTCGAGCACGGCCAGTGCCGCGCTGCGCTCACCGGCGCCGGCGAGGTCGCGGGCCAGCAGATAGCTCAGCTGCGCATCGCCGGGCGCCAGGGACAGTCCGGCACGCGCCAGCGCCTGCGCGTCGGCGTTGCGCCCCTGCTCGAGCAGCAGCGCCACCGCCGGCACCCGCGCCGCCAGCAGCCCCGGCTGCAGCGCCAAGGCTTGTTCAAAGAATTCCAGTGCGGTGCGGCCGTGGCCGGACGCCGCCGCCTGTTGCCCTTGTCGGGTCAGTGCCTGCGCCATCTGCTGCGGGCTTTGCGGGCTCATGCGCTTGTCGACCCGGCCGCCGGGGCTTGGCAGCGGCCGGCGGCGCCGCGCTGTCGGGCATTGCGCGCGGCGGTGCCAGCGCGGCGGGCGGCTTCAGCGTCTCGGACGAGGCCGTGCCGAGCGTCGGTTCCAGGCCGTACGACACGGCCGCCATCGTCAGCGGCGGTGCTGCCTTCCGGGCGGCCGGCGCAGGCGCAGGCCCGCTTTGTGCACGGGCCGGCGTGGTGCGCGCCGACGCCGGGGTGGCAGGCCGCAGCGCGCCGTCGGCGTCGCTGCGCTTGGCGGCGGGCTGCACCACGTCGCGGGCAATGGCCTGCATGGGCAGCGGCTTCGGTGGCTGCGGCGCGGTCTCGTGCGCAGGCGTCTGTATTGGCGTCATGGGCAACGGCGTCATCGACGGCGTCGGCGACGGCAGCGCCACCGGCTCCGGCGCGATGGCAGCCACCTGCGGCATCCGCGCCGCCTGCGCCGATGCCCACTGCGGCCAGTCGCCGAAAGCGGCCACGCCGATCGCGGCGGCGCCGAGCACACACCACAGCAGCAGCCGCCTGTTGCACCGGGTCGGGTGGCGTGGCACGCACCGCGGTCGGCGCCTGGCCGTTGCCGGCGCGGCGCGCTTCCAGGTCCTGCAACATGCGGTTGATCACACTCACGTTGGTCCTTTCGCTCAGGCCGCTCTCAGGCCCGCGCCGCAGCCGGCCGCAGCCCGGCCCACACCGCGGCCGAGAACAGCGCGGCCAACGCGGCCAGCACGCCGCGCTCGTCACGCCAGGCGCGCCAGGCGGTCGCCACATCGACCCGCTGGCGGCCGGCGCCGTAGGCCAGCATCAGCGACTTGTGCGCCAGCGTGTTGGCGCTGCGCGGCACGCCGCCGCTGGCACGCCACACCAGGTGGCTGGCCGCGGGGCTGAACAGGTCGACGCCGTTGTGGCCGGCGACGCCGAGTCGGTGGCGCAGGTAGGCGCGGAAGTCGGGCAGCGACAGCGCGCCGAGGTTGGCGCTGAAGGCGATGCGGCTGGCCAGCGAGCGCAGCGGCGCGCGCGCCAGCATCTGGTTCAGTTCCTGCTGGCCGAACAGCACGATCTGGATCAGCTTGTGCTTGCCGGTTTCCAGGTTCGACAGCAGGCGCAGCGTCTCCAGCGTTTCCATCGGCAGGGCCTGCGCTTCGTCGATGCACAGCACCACCCGCTTGCCGGCTTCTGCGAGTGTCAGCAGCTTGCGCTCGATGAGCAGGCTGAGCTGCTGCTCCTCGCGCACGCGGCGCGCGCGCACGCCCAGTTCCAGTGCCAGGCGTTGCAGCATCTCCTGCGGGTGCAGGCGCGGATTGGGCACGTAGGCGCTGACATGCTCGTCGCCCAGGCGCTGCAGCAGCGATCGGCACAGCAGCGTCTTGCCGGTGCCCACCGCGCCGGTGATCTTGATGAAGCCCTCGCCGCCGTGCAGGGCCAGCAGCAGCGTGTTCAG
Organism: uncultured beta proteobacterium; assembly: GCA_963756415.1. Classification (GTDB taxonomy): domain Bacteria; phylum Pseudomonadota; class Gammaproteobacteria; order Burkholderiales; family Burkholderiaceae_C; genus Rubrivivax. The sequence continues at coordinate 255,766 of CAVWNT010000009.1, read as the reverse complement.
CGCTTCCTGGAAGCGCGTGGCGTGGAAGGTGAAGCCGATGTCCGGCGTCAGGTTGAACGGCAGTTCGCGCAGGCCGAAATGGTCGAGGTACATCGTGTGTCCTTAGGGCGTGCGGCCGGCGGCGGGGGCTTCGCTGAGCAGCGGCAGTTCGAGCCGCTCGGGGCGCAGCTGCATGCCGCGGATGCGCTCGCCGGTGCGCGCCAGATCCGAGTTCCAGCTGGACTCGTTGCGGATCACCGTCGGCTTGACCAGGAACACCACCTCGCGCTTCTCGAGCCGGCGGTTGGTCTGCTTGAACAGGTTGCCGGCCACCGGCACGTCGCCCGCCCCGGGCACGCGCGAATCGTCGTCGCTCTGCGTCTGCTGCATCAGCCCGCCGATGGCGACGATCGCGCCGTCGGGCACGCGCACGATGGTGTCGGTCTCGTTGATGTTGCTCGACGCCAGCGGCAGCGTGATGAGCCCGGCGGTGCCGAGGTTGACGACGCGCGTCTTCTCCTTCACCAGGCTCACCGACGGGCGGATGTGCAAGGTCACCTGCCCGTCCTCGTCGATCTGCGGCGTCACGTCGAGCGAGATGCCGGAGAAGAAGGGCTGCAAGGTGATCGACGGCGTGGTGATGTTGCTGGCGCCGCCCGACACCGTGGTGGTCGACACGTTGGTGATGAAGAAGTCGTCGGTGCCCACGCGCAGCACCGCCTTCTGGTTGTTGATGGCAGCCACGCGCGGCGACGACAGCACGTGCACCGTGCCCTGCGTCTCGAGGAAGTTCAGCATGCCGACGAAGCTGCTGGTGGCCACCGCCATGCCGAGCACGCCGGCACCGCCCAGCAGCGGCACCGACAGCAGCTGGTCGAGCGTGGTCGGCGTCACCGTCGGCGGCGTGGTGGAGGCGTCGACCGACGTGACGATCGACCCCGGCTGGATGCCGGCGGCAGTGCCGATGCTGCCCGGCACGTTGACCCGGTTGCCGTTGGCACCGACGCCGAAGCGGAAGTTGCCGTCCTTCAGGTAGGCCCAGTTGACGCCGGATTCGAAGCCTTCCCTCAGCGCCACCTCGACGATCTTGGCCTCGAGCATCACCTGCCGATCGACCGACAGCCGCGATGCGCGCAGGTAGCTTTCGACGACGCGCATCTCGCCGGGCATCGCGCGCACGACGATGACGCCGGTCTGCGGCGAGATGACCACGTCGCGTCCGCCATCGGGGCCGACCAGCGCCTTCAGCGCCGCTTGCAGGTCCTTCCAGAAGTCGACCTCGCTGGTGGTCGTGACCTGGCTGCCTTCGAGCACCTCGGTGCTGACACCGCTGCCCGCACCGCCGGCAAGGCCGCCGTTGGCACCCGCCGACGAGACCGATCCCGAGGTCACGCGTGTTTCGCTGCGGCCCTTGCGCTTCGAACTCGGGTAGCTGACCGTGAACACACGTGTCTGGATCGTCGCCGGCTGCACGAAGATGCGCGCGCCGTCGACGCGGTACTCGAAACCGTACAGCTCGCGCAGCGTCTCCAGCGCCTCGCGCGCGGTCACATCCTTCAGGTTGATCGAGATCGAGCCGCCCTGCAGCGCCGGCGGCACCAGGATGCTGTAGCGCGAACCCGAGGCGATGGCCTGGAAGACCTGCGCGGCGGTGGCGGCCGACACCGACAGATCGAAGCGCGGCTCGGCAGGCGCCATCGGCGAGGCCGCCAGGGTGCCGGCAGTGCCGCCGTTGACCGGCGGCAGCAGCGCCTGCAGCACCCGATCGGGCGCCACCGCGGCCGACGCCGCCGGTTGCGGCGCCAGCGAGGCGGCCGACTGCGCCAGCGCCGCGTCGATGGCGTCGGCGGCGACACGCGGCTTCGGGCCGAGCTGGCAGCCGGCCAGGCCGGCAAACAGGACGGCGCAGCAGCACAACGCGTTGAGCGACGACAGCGTCGTGCGCAAGGGCCAGGCAGGGCAGGCAGGGCAGGTTCATGGTCGTGATGTCTCGTCTGGGGCCGCGGGCGGCAACGGGTCGGACCGCTCGCCGGCGCCTGGGCGGCGCGCCGCCCGGTGCCAATCGACCTGCGGTGTCAGGCGCAGCGATTCGATGCGGCCGTCGGCATGTCGCAGCCGCACCGACTGCGCCGAAACGGCCACCAGCAGCGCGCCGCGCACCCGCTCGCCGACCGACCACCAGCGCCCGTCGATCAGTGCCTGCGGCGCAACGCCCGATTTGATGCCGGCCAGCGACGCCGCCACGGCTGCCGATGCCGCGGCATCGGCGGGTACGGGCGCCACGACGGCGGCGGCGCCAGGGGCCGCAGCGCGCGCCTGCAACGCGGCCGGCGGCGTGAAAGGCGCCGCGGCGCCCAGCGGCCAGGCCGGCAGCGGCCAGCAGATGCAAGCCAGCAGCCCGGCGCCGCCGGCCAGCAGCGGCAGCGTGCCGGGCCGGCAGCGCGTTCTCACAGCGCCAGCCATGTGCGTTCGGAGCCCAGCGTGAGCAACGTGATGCGCGCCTGCAGCAGGCGTGTGCCGCCGGCGCTGCCGGCGATCTCGGCCGGGGCCTGCAGGCGCACCCGCTCGACGCGCAACGGCCGCGCGTTGGCTTCCAGCGCCTGCAGCGCGGCCAGCAGATCGACCAGGTTGCCCTGCACCTGCAGCTCGTAGCGGTGGCGAAACAGCGGCGGCGGCGCGGCGCTGGCCGACGCGGCGCCTTCGGCCGGCACCGCGTCGGTGCTTTCGCCTTTTTCGATGACGATCTCCTCGCCCGGCAACGCGCGCAGCGCGCTCACCGTCACCGGCAGGCCCTGCAAGGTGCGCGACAACAGGAAGTGCAGCGAATCGCGCGGTGCCGCGGTGGCACCGACCGCGCCCAGCGCAGCCGCCACGCTGTCGATGCGGCGCTGCAAGGCGTCGTCGCGCTGCGCGGTGTCGGCGGCGATCTGTGCCTGCCGTTGTTGTTCGTCGGCCTCGCTGTTCAGTGCGGCCGCGTCGATCGCCAGCCGCTTGTCGCGCAGCGGCATCGCCACCAGCAGTTCCAGCCCGGCCAGCAGCGCCAGCATCGATGCCGCCAGCAGCAGCCGGTCGCGGCTGCGCAGTTTTTCCAGCCGCGCCAGCGACGGCGCCAGCAGTCGCCGGGCCTGCGCTTCGAAGCGCGCCGGCAAGGTCGCCGCGCCCGTCGGCGCGCTCATCGCGAGCCCTCGTCGCGCACCGCGGGCATCGACCCGCTGGTGAGCACGAAGTGGTGCCACGCCGGCGCCGGGAGCGCGGTATCCGTGCCGGCGGTGTCGCCATCCGGCCGCCCGGCGGTCTCGACCGTCAGCGCCTGCAGCGGCAAGCCGCTGAAGCCGTCGAGCTGGCCCAGGCGTGTGGCATAGCCGGCCAGCGCGGCCGGATCGAGCGCGCCGCCGACGATGCGCACGCCGCGGCTGCCCTGCAGTTCGACCTCGCTCAGCCACAGGCTGTCGGGCAGGGCTGCAGCCAGTTGTTGCAGCCGCTGCGCGCTGTGCTGCGGCAGATCGGCAAAGCCGGCCAGCGCGTCGCGCAGCCGCTCGTCACGCAGCAGTTGCGCGAGGCGCGCGTCGTAGGCGGCATCGGCGGGCAGCGTGCCGTCGGCGACGACGGCCTCGGCACCCGGTTGCGCCAGGCTGTGCGCCAGCTGCCGGCGCTCCCAGCCCAGGTGCAGCGCCACCGATCAACACACAGGCGCCGGCCAGCGCCAGCAGCGCGGCCACCGACGGCCGCGTCGGCCACCGGCAGCAGACGTTCGTCGATCAGGTTGAGCTGGTGGGTCATGGCGGGATCCGATCAGGACGCGTGCCGCAGCGCCGCGCCGATGGCCATCGTGTGGTCGATGCCGGCGTCGAGGTCGAAGGGCTGCACCCCGTCGTCGAAATCGATCCAGTCGGCCGGCTCGAAGACCTGCACGCGCAGGCTGACCTGCGCGGCGAGCGCGGCGCAGGCGCCCTCGCTGTCGTGCAGCGCCGAGACCCACAGCTGGTTCAGGTGGGCGGCCGAGAACTGGCGGCCGAAGGCATCGACGCTGCGCTGGATCTCCAGCGCCAGGCGCTCGAAGTGTTCATCGCGCTGCGGCGCCTCGAGCGTGCGCAGCAGGCGCGCCCCGAAGGGCAGCAGCCGCGCCACGCACATCTCGCTGCGCCACAGCAGCAACAGCCGGGTCTCGTCGACGCCGATGTGCAGGAAGGCGCTGGCCTGATCGCCGCAGGCAAGCAGCGCCAGGTTGCGCAGCGCCAGCTCGGGGATGTCGATGGCGCGCAGCGGCACGCCGGCGCCGCGCCATTCGCCGACCGTCTGGGCGACCTTGTCCTGCCGCGCCACCACGGTGTGCAGCCGCGCAGCCGGGCCGTCGCCGTCGGCGGGAACGGCAAAACAGTCGAGCGCGGCCTGCTCGCACGGGAAGTCGATCTGCTCCTTGATCAGCCAGCGCGCGGCGTTGCGGTATTCGTCGGCGGCCACCGGCGGCGAGTTGATCTGCAGCACCTGGTAGTCGCTGCTGTCGAGCAGCAACGCGGCCGCATCACGCCGTCCGGCATGGCTGCGCCACCACTGCGCCAGCGCGCCGCTGCCGGCATCGCCGGGCAGCGCCGCACAGCCCAGGATGCGCGGCCGGGCGCCAGCGCGCGAGCCGTCGCTGCGCGCCACCAGCCACAGCCCTTGCTGCGCCTGCACGCCGACCCACGCCGTGGCGGCGGGCGACGACCGGGCGGTGCCGAAACGCGGGGCGGCGCGATCGGCGAACCAGGAGACCAGGGACATGGGAGGCGGGCGGGACGAATGGAGTCGGGGCAGTCTATGAAGGGCCGCCGGTCGGCCATCGGCGGAATTGCAAGGCGCACACCGCGCATTTCGGCGCCTGCGCTCGCGCCCCGTCGCCGGCGGCGGCAGCGCATCCCGACAGCGGTCCTTTGTTAGTCTTGCCCGATGACCTCCGCACCCGCCGACCCTGCCGCACCCGCCTCGCTCGAGGGCCTGAGCTGGGGCTTGCTGGCGGCGGCCATCTGGGCCAGCTACACGGTGCTGGCGCGCATGGGCGTGAAGGCCGGGTTGAGCCCTGGCGACATGACCTTGCTGCGCTTCGCCCCGGGCGCGCTGCTGGTCGCCCCGCTGCTGTGGCGCTGGGGCCTGCGCGACCTGGCCGGCATCGGCTGGCGGCGCGGCCTGCTGCTGACCTTGCTCGCCGGCCCCGGCTTCAGCCTGCTGTTCATGACCGGCTTCTCGCTGGCACCGCTGGCGCACGGCGCCGTCATCGCGCCGGCCTGCCAGATGCTGGCCGGGCTGGCGCTGTCGGCCTGGCTGGCGCACCAGCGCTGGACGCGTGAAAGTGCGATCGGCGCAGCCTTCGTCGTGCTCGGCCTGCTCTTCATGGGCAGCGACAGCCTGCTGCACGGCGAAGGCGGCGCCACGCTGATCGGCGACGGGCTGTTCGCGCTCGCCGGCTGCGGCTGGGGCCTGTTCGGCGCGCTGTCGCGGCGCTGGGAGGTCGACCCGCTGCGCGTCACCGCGGTGGTGGTGGCGCTGTCCTTCGCCATGTTCGCCCCGCCGTTCCTGATCCTGGCCGACCTGGGCCGGCTGGCCGACGCCGGCACGCCGATGCTGGTCGCCCAGGTGGTCGGCCAGGGCCTCGGCGCCGGGCTGGTGGCGGTGCTGGCCTACAGCCGCGCGGCCGCGCTGCTCGGCTCGGGCCGCGCCGGCTTCTTCGGCGCGCTGGTGCCGGGCGCGGCGTCGCTGCTGGCCATTCCGGTGCTCGGCGAGGTGCCCTCGCTGCTGCAGGTGCTGGGCATCGTCGCGGTGGTGGCCGGGCTGCTGATCGCGTTCGGCGCGATGCGCGCGCTGCTGGCGTGGCGTGCGCGCAGTGGTGTGGTGGTGCGATGAGCCTGGTCGAAGACACCGACACGCTGCGCGCCTGGATCGATGCCGCGCAGCGCGTCGTCGTGCTCAGCGGCGCCGGCATCTCGACCGATTCGGGCATCGCCGATTTCCGCGGCCCCAACGGCGTGTGGACCCGCAACCCGGCGGCCGAAAAACAATCGACGCTGCAGCACTACCTGGCCGACCCCGAGGTGCGCAAGGCGGCCTGGCGCAACCGGCTCGACCACCCGGCATGGACGGCGCTGCCGAACCGCGGCCATACGGCGCTGGTAGCGCTGGAACGCCGCGGCAAGCTGCACGCGCTGATCACGCAGAACATCGACGAGCTGCACCGCATCGCCGGCAATTCACCCGCACGCATCCTCGAGGTGCACGGCACCATGCGGCGTGTGGTGTGCTGGCAGTGCAAGCTGCGCACGCCGATGACGACGGTGCTGCAGCGCGTGCGCGCCGGCGAGGAAGACCCGCCGTGCACGGCCTGCGGCGGCATCCTGAAAAGCGACACCATCTCGTTCGGCCAGGCGCTCGACGCAGCCACGCTCGATGCCGCGATGCAACGTGCCAGCGAAGCCGATCTGATGCTGGCGGTGGGCAGCACGCTGCAGGTCTATCCGGTGGCCGGCAGCGTCGAAGTCGCCAAGCGCGCCGGCGCGCGTGTGGTGATCCTGAACAACCAGCCGACGCCGCTCGACGACCTCGCCGACCTGGTGCTGCGCGCGCCGATCGGCGAGGTGCTGCCGGCGGTGTGCGGCGATTGATGCCGAGTTGTTTTCACGCACACCGATTTCAGAAGCCGCTCAAGGCGCACTCGTCTCGTTGACGGCGGTTATCTGACCGGCGAGAAGACTGACTGCAGCCGGTCAGGTTTTGCGGCCCGGCGATAGCTTCCGCCGGAACCTGCCATTCGTGGTCCTGCGAGGCCACCGACCGCTACCTTCAGCAGCGGCCACTCAACAGCGATGAGCCAGTCCAGGGCCGAACGATTCCTCCGCGCCAAGGCGATCGGCTCTTCGCGACCCAAAGCCGTCCGTCGGAACTCTCCAAAGCCGCCGGACACCTCAGCCTCGGCTTTTCGCGTTCCACATCTACGAAGCACCGTTCGTGACCTCCGGCGCCGGCCATGAAGAGTCGCTCGGTAGAGCCACCAATGAGCAGCCGCCCGATCGCACCCGAAGCCATTTGCGACCCCGATCGCATCAGTCGAACGACAACGCCTTCGACCGCAGCCTGATCCCGCCGGTGAGGTCGACCACTTGGCCAAGCAACCTCACTCCAGACCCGCTCGAAGAGCGCTGTCGAGATCTCGCCAGAGATCTTCGATGTCCTCGATGCCCACGCTCAACCGCAGCAGCGATGGCGGCAGATGTCCTTGCCCAGGAATCGCCGCCCTGCGCTCCATCGTCGATTCGACCGCGCCAAGACTGGTGGCATGCCGGATCAGTCCGACTCCGCGGCAGACCGCATCGGCGGCCTCGGCACCACCGCGTACATCGAACGAGATGATCGTGCCGTAGCCCTTGAGCACCCGCCTTGCAATGTCGTGGGTCGGGTGGGAGGGCAGCCCCGGATAGCGGGTCAGCTCAACCCTCGGGTGTGCTGCCAGACGCTGCGCCAGCACCATCGCCGATTGCTGTGCGCGTTGCAGTCGCAATGCCATGGTCCTCGCCCCCCGAACCGCGAGGAACGATTCCAGCGTGCCCGGTGTCGCACCGGTCAGCTCTCTCGATTTCCTGAGGGCATGCCAGACGCCTTCGTCCTGGGTCGTGGCCACGCCGGCCAACAGATCGGAGTGGCCACCGATGAACTTCGTCGCCGACTGCAGAGAGACCGTCGCGCCGAAGTCCAGGGGGCGCTGATTCAAGGGCGTGGCGAAGGTGTTGTCGACGGCGACGATCGCGCCGGGCTTTCGAGGCGCGGCGCAGATGGCTTCCAGGTCGGCCACACCCAGCAGCGGATTCGACGGCGACTCGAGCCAGATCAGATCGGCCGTCCGGCAAGCGTCGATCCAAGCGGCCGTGTCGTGCAGCGCCACCCGTCGGACCGACCAGCGGCCCCGCCCGGCACCGGCCGACACCAGTCCTGCAACGCCCTGGTAGCAGTCGTCGGGCAGCACCACGATCGAGCCGGCCGCCAGTTGATCGAAGACGGCGGCAATCGCCGCCATGCCGGACGCGAACGCCACGGCCCGCCCAGACTCGAGGCCGCCGACAATTTCTTCCAGCGCTTCCCAGGTCGGGGTGCCGTCGTCTCGCGAGTATTCGCGCCGGCCGCCGATGATGAAGTTCGAAGCCGGGACGAGCGGCACGTTCAGCGCAGCGCCCGGCTCCGCTGATCGACCGGCCGTGACGAGCCAGGACTCGAGCTTGAGGTCAATCGGATGCTGGGTCACGTTCGTCTGCTTTCAAAGGAGCGCGATCTGCCTGTGCCAGCGGATGGGCATGCACACCTCACTCGTCCGGTGTCGATGGCTTCGCCGTGTCGCGCATCGCCTGCGCCAGACCGTGGTTGCCGCGAGCTTCGAGCCCCTGGATCGCGCCTTCGCGATCGGGCTGCCGGTGATGCTGGTTGAGCTTGCGCTTGCCGTCCAGGCGGGTGAGGCGGATCTCGATGCCGACGATGTTGCTCAGTTGCATGGCGAGATAGTCGGCGGGTGCGTCGCCCATCTTCCACGGCACCGGCTGATCGGCCTCGTGCTTGCGCGTCAGGCGGGCGACAACGCCTCTGACGAACTTCTCGTCGTCGCGCACGTGGATCGTGCCGTGCGCGTGCACCACCTCGTAGTTCCAGGTCGGCACGTAGCGATGGGTCTGCAGCTTGCCCGGGTACCAGTTCGGCGAGATGTAGCCCTGCACCCCGCGGAAGACGACGAGGACCTTGGCGCCGTCCTCGATCTCGCGCCAGACCGGGTTGCTGCGCGCGACGTGCCCGATCAGCGTGCCGTGCTCGCCCGGGTCGGCGTCGAGCAGGAACGGCAGGTGGTCGGCTTCCATGCCGTCGCTCGTGTTGCGCACCATCATGCCCAGCGAGGTCTCGCGCACGATGCGGTGCAGTTCTTCGATCCGAGACTCGGCGAACTGGCTGGGGAGGTACATGGCTGGTCCTGTTCAAGTCGTGTGCCCGGTGTGCTCCGGCACGACGCTGCAACTGTGCCCGTTGTCCGGCTTTGCGAAAATAGCCAGTTCTAGACAATCTCACTGGACCAGTAGCACACCATGCCGACCCTCGACGATCGCAGGCGGGGCCTGAGCCGAGCGCTCTACGAAGAACTCCGCGCCAGGATCGCGGACGGTACCCACGCCGTCGGCGCGCCGCTGCCGTCCACGCGCTCGCTGGCCGCGGAGCGGGGCCTGTCGAGAGGGACCGTGTCGCTCGTCTACGAGCAGCTCGCCGCCGATGGCTTCATCGAGACGCGACGCGGCGCCGCGAGCCAGGTGGCCGCGGGCGCGGCGCCGATTGCGCCGACGGGTGGTGCTCAGCGCGGCCGGGTCCGGCGAGCAGCCGCGAGTCGGTCACGGCGGCCGGCTTTCCGCCGTCGGGCGCCGCATCGCTGCCATGGGGATCCACGATGCCGGCACGACCGCTGCAGGCGAGATCGACTTCGTCTACGGGCCGCTGTCCGGCGCTGACTTTCCGACGCTGACCTGGATGAAGGCGCTGCGGGCGGTGGAGCGCCAGCGCAGCCGGCGCCTGGAATACGAGGATCCGCGCGGGAACCTCGAACTGCGGCGCGCGCTTCAGGCCCATCTCAGCCGGACGCGGGGCCTGGCCTGTTCGGTGGAACAGCTGATGATCGTGAACGGCTCGCAGCAGGCGCTGGACCTTTGTGCCCGCCTTCTGGTCGATGCGGGTGACGGCGTGGTCGTGGAGAACCCGGGCTATCGCATGGCGCACCACGCCTTCGAAGCCTGTGGTGCCCAGCTCCTGTGCATCGACGTGGACGAGCATGGCCTGAGAACCGATCACCTCGCCGCACTGGGACCTGCCCGGCTGGCCTACGTGACCCCGACGCACCAGTTTCCGCTGGGCTCTTTCCTACCGATCGCCCGACGCCGGGCGCTGCTCGACTGGGCCGTCGAGCGCCACGCCTGGATCATCGAAGACGACTACGACAGCGAATACCGCTACTCGGTTCGGCCCGAGGCCACGCTGCAGTCGCTGGACGACCACGGTTGCGTCATCCACGTTGGCACTTTCTCGAAGACGCTGTCGCCCCAACTGCGGCTGGGCTACATGGTGTTGCCGTCGAGCCTGGTCGACACCTTCGCGGCGGCGAAGCGGGTCGCGGACCGGCATGCTGCGACAGGGGTGCAGCGTGCGTTGGCTCGGCTGCTGGAGGACGGCAGTTATGACCGCCATGTGCGCCGCATGCGCCGCCTGCAACAGGCGCGTCAGCGCGCGCTCGTGGAGGCCTTGACATCCCATCTCGGCCAGCGCGTCGAGATCCAGGGTGCAGCCAGCGGGCTGCATCTGGTCGCGTGGTTTGCGACGCTGCCCGCGAGCGCGGAGCCGGCGCTGGTCAAGGCGGCGCGCGAACGTGGCGTTCGCGTCCACCCCATCGGTCCGCTGTTCCACCCTGGGTCCCGCACGAAGCAGCATCGAAGACCCGCGGGCCTGGTGATGGGCTATGCATCGCTCGAGCTGTCCGCCATCGGCGAAGGCGTGCGACGACTGGCTGAGTGCTTGTTTGAAGTCAACTACGGCGACTCATACAAGCGGCGTCGCTGAGAGACAGTTTCGGCCACCTGCGCAAGTGCGACTGACGCTTTCAACTTCCGACCACCGGTCGCTTTGGGGTCGAGACAGGAATGCCGACTCTTCCGGAATTCATCGCCAGAGAGCGGCCTCTGAAGTTGGGTTTCACGGAAGCAGCCGTTCGCCACCGAGTGCAGTCGACCCTGAGCGGAAGTACGCTGCGGCGAATAGGCCGTCCGAAAGCCGACGGCCGCGTGTGCAGTAAGGACTCGGTCGCTGGGCGCAGCGCTGAACCAATCGAACGAATGTTGCCGCCACCCAGGAGCCGACGGCGTTGACGTGCCGAGCAACCTGGCGGCCGTTGACCCGGCACAGCTCGACCGCCTCAGCAAGTCAAACCCCGATCTATGCCCCCGTGCCCGATCTCTCGACCCGGCTCTTGCTGGGCGGGGGCTACTGGTGGCGCTCGTGGCCCGTCACCCGGCCTGCGAACCCGCTCCGCGCAAACGCAAGCTGAACGCCGGCTGCGTGCACCGAGGCCCATCGTCGCATAGGCGGCGGCAACACCCGGCGCGGGTGCCAAAGGCAGTTCCAATGCGGTGTCATAGCATCGCTGCCAACGCGCAGAATCGGCCTGTGGGGCCGCGTTTCGCTTCCGCCCCACGCCACCTTCGAACACCCGCCGATGCCCTTCTCGCTCTACGACGCCACCGCGGCAAGCTTCCAGCAAGGCCTGAGTGCGCTGGACCTGATCCTCGGCCGCGCGCAGGCGCACTTCCCGCAGCAGGGCACGCCCTTGAGCGAGATCGTCGACGCGCGGCTGGCACCCGACATGCTGCCGTTTGTCTTTCGGATCGTTTCGGTCGCACACCATTCGATGGGCGCCATGCATGGCGTCCGCCGAGGACTGTTCGAACCCCCTTCGGTGCCGTGCGGACTGGAATTCGCTGGCCTGCAGGCGCTGGTGGCCCAAGCGCGGGAGGACCTGGGTCAGGTCACACGTGACGAGGTGAATGTGCTGGAAGGCGCCGACATGGTCTTCCAGCTCGGCAAGCGCCGCCTGCCCTTCCTGGCCGAGGACTTTCTGCTCTCGTTCTCGGTGCCCAACTACTACTTCCACACCACCGACGGCCTATGACCTGCTGCGTCTGCAGGGCATGCCATTGGGCAAGCGCGACCACCTGGGCCGTCTGCGCTTGAAGGCTTGAGGCCGGTCCCGACAAGCACAGAAGGCACATGGAGCTTATGTGGGATCCCCGTAGAGGGCACGTGATGATCAGGCCGCTAGCGGCCTTGATGATGTGTGCTTCGATCGCTGGCTGCGCATGGCCGCCAAGCGCGAGCCGGAGTGCACCTTCGGTCTACCTGCAAGAACGCTTCCAGTCGGACGAGACCTTCTCGCGATTGTTTGACGCCAACGCGCGCGACACCTGCGAGGCGGCACGCCGTGCATTGCTGAGCCAGGGATACCTGATCACGTCGGCGCGCAACGACGCGATTGTCGGCAGCAAGCGCTTCCAGCCGGAGGGCGACGTGCACGTGGAGATCAGCTTCACGGTGGTGTGCGTTGCCGAAGGCGCCGAGGGCGCGATTGCCACCGCCTACGTGTCTGCCCAACAGGACCGCTATGTGCTGAAGCGGGTGCCCAACAACAGCAGTCTGGGCGTCGGCATGCTGGGCTCGATTTCGGTGCCGCTGTCGTCGAGCGAGGATTCGCTGGTGAAGGTGGGTTCCGAGACTATTCCCGCCGGAGCGTTCTACGACCGTTACTTCGCATTGATGAATCGACAACTGGCCGACATGCGCTAGGGTCACCAGATTGGCGTCCGCAATTCCGACGACAGCTTCACGGCAACAATTCGCGCTGTGGACCGGCGTAGCGCGACCCAGAGGCGACACATTGCCGACAGCAGCCCTTCGGCTCAATCGCCGTTTTGCCCAACGGCAGCTGTCGGCAAACTCCGCGAACGGGTAGTCCCGGCAGGAGCAGCCGGTGGTGACCGACAGCTTCCCGCTCTCGCAACGTCTCGACCAGTTGTTCCCGCACCTGGTGCGACAAAGAGTCCGCCACTGGAAGTTTGGCACTCGGATGCAGGGCTGCCACGAGCGGGCGATCGAGAGGGCGATTGCGACGAGTCGACCAGGCTCTGCCAAGCAAGTAGCCCACTACGGGCGATCAGACATGGGGGGCCGCGCTCGCGCCGATACCATCCGACGCTTAGCCGATGCACCGCCCACCACCATGAAGCTCCCCACCCAGGAAAAACGCGCCGATCCGAAGACGCTCTCTTTTGTGTTGCTGATGGTGATTGTCACGTTGGCCTTCGGCTTGATTCTGTGGCCCTTCTGGGGCGCGGTGTTCTGGGGCGTGATCATCGCGATCCTCTTTGCGCCGCTGCAACGCTTGGTGGTGCGCCGGATCAGGCGCAGGACCTGGGCGGCCATCGCCACCTTGGCCATCATCCTGCTGATCGTGACACCGCCACTCCTCCTGATGGTCGCAACGCTGGTGCAGGAGGGCTCGGGCGTCTACGCGCGCATCAAGTCGGGCGAACTGAACTTTGGCCGCTATTTCCAGGAGATCGTCGGCGCGCTGCCGCCGTGGTTCACGGAGGTGATGGACCGGTTCGGGATCAGCAATTTCGCCGACATCGAGAAGCGGCTGACTTCTGCGGTGGCGCAGGCCAGCCAGATGATCGCCACGCAGGTGCTCGGCATTGGGCAGAACACGCTGGAGTTCGTCGTGAGCTTCTTCATCGCGCTGTATCTGGCCTTCTTCCTGCTGCGTGACGGACCGTCTCTCGCGCTGCGCGTGAAGGCGGCGATCCCGCTGGACGAGTCGCACAAGCAGGAGCTGGCGCGAAAATTCGCCACAGTGATTCGTGCCACCGTCAAGGGCAATATCGTGATCGCAATCATTCAGGGCACGCTGGGTGGTCTCGCGCTTTGGTTTCTCGATGTGCGCGGCGCGCTGCTGTGGGCAGTGCTGATGGCCTTCCTGTCGCTGCTGCCCGCAGTGGGGGCAGGCCTGATCTGGGGGCCGGTCGCCGTGTACCTGCTGATCACCGGTTCGGTGATCCAGGGGGCAGGACTCATCGTGTTCGGCGTGCTCGTGATCGGCATGGTGGACAACGTTCTACGACCGATCCTGGTCGGCAAGGACACGCGCATGCCTGACTACGTCGTGCTGATCTCGACGCTTGGCGGGCTGGCGGTGTTCGGCATCAACGGCTTCATCATCGGTCCGGTCATCGCTGCCATGTTTATCGCGGTGTGGGACATCTACGTTACCGAGCGCAGCACATCGTCGGACTGAAGCTCGTGGATCGGTAGTTGCCGCCCGGCTTTATGGGACGGCCATTTCGAGACGTGTTCTGCTGCCACCTTTCAGCGCGGCCTGGGCGGCGCCGCCGAACGCTGTGGGCATCGGCAAACCCTTCTTCGCCGCGCGTTGCCGGGCGACATCGTGGTTCATGTCGGCTGGCACAAAGCGCACCGGCTTGCCCTGTTGGCGCGCGGCCAGCATCTCGTCGCGCGCCACTTCGCCGCCACCGATGGCCAGGAATTCGGTGCCGCTGTCCACCATCGCGATCGAGGTGGGCGACAGCGGCCCGGCCGCCGTTCGACCGCCCCAGGCCGTATCGGGCACATAGAACACGATGTCCACACACGGCGCCAACTCCACCTGCTCGTTCCGGGCCAGCGACGAAACCACACCCAGCGTGGTGAAGCCGCGCTGTTTGGCCAACCCGTAGGCCTCGCCGATGCCGACCGCAGTGGCGCCAATGTTCAGCATCCATTCGCGCGGATCGCGCCCTTCCAGAGCCTGGGCCACGGTGGCGAGCATCGCCTTCGGGTCTTCATACATCGCGCCAGAGTAGCCGGCCAGGGTGAGCAGCTTCTTGCCGGTGCTCAACACGTAAGCGCGCACGGCGAGCGGCCGTGCTTCGAAGATCTGTTGCGGCCCGTCGCAGGCGCCCGCGAAAGTCGGCAGCGCGGCCAGCAAGCCAGCCGCGATCGTCAAGATGGCGCTTGCGGCTGTCAGATTTGGTTTCATGGCTTGGGCTTGTTGCGGTGGCGTTCGGTGACCTTGCGGTTCTGCACCGGGCAGGCTATCACCCAGGCTGTGAGCCTCGTGCCGAGGCCATCGATGCTTTCAGTTCGTGCATGTCGTGCACCACGGCGTTCGCGCCGGCCTGCCCCAGGTTGGGGGCCGGGGTCGTGGCGGCGAAGCCGATGGCCTGCATGCCGGCCGCCTTGGCCGCGCTGATGCCCGTGGGCGTGTCTTCGACCACCAGCACCTGCGTCGGCGTGACGCCCATGCGCTGCGCTGCGAACAAGAAAGACCCGGTGCCGGGTTGGGGTGATCAACGTCGTCTACGGTGAAGATGCGATCGACATCCTCTCAAGCTTTGCCTTTCCCACTTCGCACAGTTCGTGCAGCTGAGCGACTTGCTGATCAGGAGATCCCTTGCCAGTTTTTGGCCCGCTGATTGGGCTTCCCTGCCGAGCGCGCGAGTACCCATCGCTATGGGCAGTGGTGGAGTCGATCGCGCCGACGATCGGCTCTGTGCCGCAGGCGCTGCGGCGCTCGAGACGGCGCGCCAGTCAGCGCGTGGTGGCGTGGTGACCGCTTTGCTGCAGTCGTTCAGTGCGACTGCACCCTTGGCGCGTCGACACAATTCCCAATCGATCAGTCGCAGAGCGATGAGAGAAGGCCCGGCGCCGCAACCCCTCAGCGCAACACCCACGGGTAGTTGATGATGATGCGGTAGTCGTTGGTCTCGCCGGCTGCGCCCTGATCGACGTAGGCGGCGCGCGCACGCAGCCACAGCGGGCGCGCCCACTCGGGCCATCGCGCGGCCGTGAAGCGATAGTCCACGGTCATGTCGTATTCGGTGGTGTCGGGCAGCGGCGCGCCGTTGGCCGGGTCGATGACGCCGCGGCCGTTGACGATGTAGGCGTTCAGCGCCAGGCCCGGCGCGCCGAGCGCGCGAAGTCGTAGCTGCCGCCGACCAGCAGCGCCTTCTCGCCGGCGCGGTTGAACGATTGCACGATCATGAAGGTGTAGCCGGCCCAGCCGCCGTAGGGCGATTGGTAGTTGGCGCCGCGGCCGGTCTGGTTGTAGGCCACCGTGAAGGTGGCCGGGCCGGCGATCAGGTCGACCTTGGCGCCGCCGACACCGGTGCCGAAGGACGATCCGGTCAGCGCGTTGCTGCCGTTGCTGCTCTGGTACATCGCCTGCGCGCCCAGGCGCAGCTTGTAGCTCGGCGACAGCGTGGTCAGCCAGGTCACGTCGGCATAGCTGGAGGTCAGGATGTCGGGCACGTAGTAGCTCGACAGGCGCACTTTCGAATCGGCCACCGGCGCGGCTTCGAAGCCCAGCAGCCACAGCGGCGAAGAGACACCGCCCGGCGCACCGGCCACGGTCGCGAAGTTGTCGAAGTCGTCCGACGCGATGGTCTTCATTTCGTTCAGGTAGGCGGCGTAGTAGCCGATGCCCGTGCTGCCGATGTTGCCGCTGAGATTGCCGCCTTCGAAGGTGTTCGGAATCATGCGCACATCGTTCGGGTTCACCTCGGGCTGCGTGACCTCGAAGCGACCCCCGGTGAGCACCTGGCCGGCCAGCTTCAGCGAGACGAAGGCCTGGCCGATGACCGAGATCGACTGCTGATCGGGGCCCAGCAACAGGCTGCCCGAGGTGTCGTCCGGTGCCCAGATCGGCTGCGAGGTGTAGGCCACCGCGCCGATACGAAGCACATCGCCGAGCCAGCCCGAGGTGTAGGCCAGCCAGCCACCGGCGGCCCAGGCGGCGTTGACCACCGGCCCCGGTTTGTGCCGATCGAAGTAGTAGCTGCGCAGGTGCAGCAACACCTCGCTGTCGTCGACGAGCGCCTTGTGCACCGCACCGGCTTCGTCGGCTGCGCCGGCCGACAGGCACAACAGTGTGCCCAGCGCCAGGCAGGCAGCGGCGCGGCGCCGCGGTGCGCGATTTGCGCGTTCTGCGCGAGGGGAGCTGTTCGTCATCGCTGGCCCATTCAGGAGATCGAGCACCGCGTCAGCTCGTCGTCGATCCGCGCAGCCAGCCCTGCACGGCGTCTTCGAAGCCGGGCGCGTCGTTGTGCATGACCCAGTGCCCGGTGCGCATCGGCCGCACCGCGCAGCCGGGCCGCGCCGCCAGCGCATCGGTCCAGGCGGCGCTGTGGAACATGAAGGGCTTGCGCGTGCCGAAGACGAACAGCATCGGCACCGGCGGGTCGAAGGTCCGCTTGTGTCGGAAGCCGCCGTGGCGGCCGGTCCACTGGATGAAGTACGGGTAGTTCATCCGCGCACCGATCAAGCGGGCATCGGCCGGGCAGCGCAGCTGGCGCGCCATCCAGCGTGTCATGCGGTCGCCGACGCCGGCCGAGACACCGCCGACCACCCAGGCCAGCGCGAGCCAGGCCTGGTAGCCGAAGATCATCGCCTTGGCCTTGCCGGTGAGCGCTTGGGCGTGCGCGCGGCTGCCGGCATCGCCGATGTCGACGCCGACGATGCGCTGCACCCGCTGCGGGTGGCGCATGGCCCATTCGTAGCCGAACAGGCAGCCCCAGTCGTGCGCCATCAGCACCACCGGGCGCTGCGGGCTGGTGGCATCGACAACCGACTGCAGCAGCGCCACCAGCTCGTCCAGCGAGTGCGCGCGTCGCGGTGCATCGATGTCGAACCCGGGCCAGCTGAAACGCACGCAGCGGAAGTGGCTGCGCAGCGCCAGCACGCTGCGGTCCCACAGCCGCCAGGTGTCGGGCCAGCCGTGCACCATGACGATGGTGTCGTCGCCCTGCCCTTCGACGAAGACGTCGACCTCGCCGATGCGCAACGTGGCCGGCGTGTCCTCGCGCTGCGCAGACGTCATGCCGCCAGGCCCGCCCTGGGCGGTGCCGCTTCGGCGAGAAACTTGCCCAGTTCGCCGAGCGCCTGCTCGGCCTCGGGCAGTTCGGGGCTGAAGATCTGCCACACATGCACCATGTCGCCCCAGGTCTGCAGCCGCACCGGCGAGCCGGCGGCGCGCGCCTTGTTGACATAGCGGCGCGCATCGTCGAGCAGCATCTCGCTGCGGCTGGCCTGCACCAGCAGCGGCGGCAGCCCGGACAGCTTGCCCAGCAGCGGCGACACCACCGGGTTGCGCGGGCTCATGCGCGCGCCGTAGAAGCTGCCCCACAGCAACACCGCGCTGGGCACCTTGGTCAGGCCGCCCAGCATCGGGCCGAGCATGACATCGGTGGCGCGGTTGGCTTTCAGGCTGGGGCTGCCGAAGGTGGCGTCGGTGGCCGGCGAGAAGGCGAACGCCGCATCGGGCGCGCGCAGGCCGTGGTCGCGCACCCAGGCGATCAGCGACAGCGTCAGGTTGCCGCCAGCCGAATCACCGCCGACGAACACGCTCGATGCGGGCTGCGCGCCATCGGGCCCGTTGTCGAGCAGCCAGCGATAGGCGGTGCGGCAATCCTCGACGCCGGCGAGGCGGCGGTGCTCGGGCATCAGCCGGTAGTCGAGCGCCAGCACCGCGCCGCCGGTCAGTTGCGCGATGCGGCTGGTCAGCGTGCGGTGGCTGCGCGGGCTGCCGACGAAGAAGGCACCGCCGTGGATGTACAGCGTGCGGCGGGTGCTGTCGGCATGCGGCGCCAGCACCCATTCGCCACGCACGCCGTCGGCGTCCACCGGCTCGATGCGCACATCCAGCTGACGTGCGCCGAAAGCCTCGTCCATCGCCTGGCGCAAGGCCCGCAGCCGGCCGGTGCGCGGCGCACCATCGAGCTTCGCGCGCAGCTCGCCGAGCTGCCTCAGCACGCCTTTCGACTGCTCGCTGGGCGGCGCGCCCTCGCCGAAGCGTTCTTCGGCGGCTTCACCGCGGTCGAACATCGAGTGGTCGAGCCCCTTGAACAGCAATGGCGGCAGCAGCCAGAACAGCAGCAGGCCGAGCAGGGCCATCCAGAACAGGACGAGGAGCATCGGTGTGTGCCAGGCAAAGGGGATGGCGACGATCGTAGCCTGAGCTGCGCTCAAAATGGTGCATGCCGCTGCCACCGCGACGCTGGATCGCCCACCTCGACATGGACGCGTTCTATGCCTCGGTGGAACTGCTGCGCTACCCCGAACTGATCGGCAAGGCGGTGGTCATCGGCGGGGGCCGCCGCCACCAGCCCGAACTGCAGGCCGACGGCACGCGGCGCTTCTCGACCCTGCGCCACTACACCGGCCGCGGCGTGGTCACGACCTCGACCTACGCCGCGCGCGACCTGGGCGTGTTCTCGGCGATGGGCATGATGAAGGCCGCACAGCGTGCGCCGCGACGCGGTACTGCTGCCGGTGGATTTCGACGCCTACCGGCGCTACTCGAAGCTGTTCAAGCAGGCCGTCGCCGAGGTCTCGCCGCACATCGAAGACCGCGGCATCGACGAGATCTACATCGACCTCAGCGAGGTCAGCGGCGTGCACGACGCGCTGGCGCACGACCCCTTCGGCGGCGTGCGCGCGGTGGCGCAGGAGATCCGCAACAGCGTCAGGCGCGCGACCGGGCTGACCTGCTCGATCGGCGTGACGCCGAACAAGCTGCTGTCGAAGATCGCCAGCGAACTCGACAAGCCCGACGGCCTGACGATCCTGACCCACGACGACGTGCCGCGGCTGATCTGGCCGCTGCCGGTGCGGCGCATCAACGGCATCGGGCCGAAGTCGGCCGACAAGCTGGCGAAGCTCGGCATCACGCGCGTCGGCGAACTGGCGGCGCGTGAACGCGGCTGGCTGGTCGAGCACTTCGGCGCCAGCTACGGCGCCTGGCTGCACGACGCCGCGCACGGCCGCGACGACCGGCCGGTGGTGACGCACAGCGAGCCGGTGTCGATGAGCCGCGAGACCACCTTCGAGCGCGACCTGCACGCCAAGGCCGACCGCGCCGAGCTGACGGCGGTGTTCACCCAGCTGTGTGCGCAGGTCGCAGCCGACCTGCAGCGCAAGGGCTACGTCGGCCGCACCATCGGCATCAAGCTGCGCTTCGACGACTTCCGCACCGTGACGCGCGATCAGACGCTGGCCGAGGCCACCGCCGACACCGCAGCCATCCGCCGCGCGGCGGGCGAGTGTCTGAAGCGGGTGGACCTGAAGCGGCGCCTGCGCCTGTTGGGCGTGCGCGCCGGCTCGCTGCACAAGGCCGCCAGCTCGGCGCCGGTGTCGACGACAGCGCCCGCCAAGCGTCGCGCCGATGCACCGATCGAGCACAGCGCAGAACTGCCCTTCGGAACCTGACAGCGCAGGCGACGAATCGAGGACGCTCTGCTGCGGTTCACGGCGCTCGCACGATCGGAAGCAGCCATTGCAGCTGGCGCGATGCGGTCGCGTGTCGCCGCGCCAAGCGCCGTGCGTGCCGCGCCAACCCGCTCAGGCCGGTCCTCGCGGTACCTTGCTGCGGGTACCTGCTGCGGTCGGCAACCGCCACAGCCACAGCGCCACCGCGGCGCAGCACAGGCCCGGCACCCAGCCGATGGGCGGCGGCAGCAGCCACCACGCGCCGGCCGAGCTGATGGCCATGCCGAGCGTGGCCAGCTGCTTGGCGCGCAGCGGCACCGCACGGTGGGCGCGCCAGTCCCGCAGCGGCGGGCCCAGCCGCGGATGATTCAGCAGCCAACGCTCCCAGCGCGCGCTGCCGTGCGAGAAGCACCAGGCCGCGAGCAGCACGAACGGCACCGTCGGCACCAGCGGCAGCAACAAGCCGATCAGGCCGAGCACCAGGCTGGCCCAGCCGGCGAGCAGCCACAGCACCCGCTGCCAGCGCGGCCGGCTGGTGTGTGCTGCATTGGTCACAATGGCGTCGCCGGGCTGCATCGTGGCCATATCGTGTCACGTCGCGCCGGCTGCAGACAAAGTCGAAAGCTGCCATGACCGTGATCACCACCATCGAAGACCTGCGCGTGCTGGCCCAGAAGCGCGTGCCGCGGATGTTCTACGACTACGCCGATTCGGGCTCGTGGACCGAAGGCACCTACCGCGCCAACACGGCCGACTTCGAGAAGATCAAGCTGCGCCAGCGCGTGGCGGTGAACATGGAAAACCGCAGCACGGCGACGACCATGGTCGGCCAGCGCGCGCACATGCCGGTGGCCATCGCGCCGGTGGGGCTGACCGGCATGCAGCATGCCGACGGCGAGATCCATGGCCGCGCGAGCCGCCGAGAAGTTCGGCATCCCGTTCACGCTGTCGACGATGAGCATCTGCTCGATCGAGGACATCGCCGAGCACACCACGCGCGCCGTTCTGGTTCCAGCTGTACATGATGCGCGACCGCGACGCGATGGCGCGCATGATCGAGCGCTGCAAGGCCGCGAAGTGCAGCGCGCTGGTGCTGACGCTGGACCTGCAGGTCATCGGCCAGCGCCACAAGGACCTGAAGAACGGGCTGACGCGCGTCGCCGTGATCCCGACGCTGGCGCAACCTGCTCAACCTGGCCACCAAGCCGCGCTGGTGCCTGGGCATGGCCGGCACCAAGCGCCACACCTTCCGCAACCTGGTCGGGCACGTCAAGGGCGTCAGCGACATGAGCTCGCTGGCGGCGTGGACCAACGAGCAGTTCGACCCGCGCCTGTCGTGGCCCGATGTCGAGTGGGTCAAGCAGCAGTGGGGCGGCAAGCTGATCCTGAAGGGCATCATGGATGTCGAGGACGCGCAAGCTGGCGGTGGCACAGCGGCGCCGACGCCATCGTCGTCAGCAACCACGGCGGGCGCCAGCTCGACGGCGCGCCGTCGAGCATCGAGGCGCTGCCGGCGATCGTCGACGCGGTCGGCACGCAGATCGAGGTGTGGATGGACGGCGGCATCCGCAGCGGCCAGGACGTGCTGAAGGCCTGGGCGCTGGGCGCGCGCGGCACGATGATCGGCCGCGCGATGGTCTACGGCCTGGGCGCGATGGGCGAGGCCGGCGTCACCAAGGCGCTGCAGATCATCCACAAGGAACTCGACGTGACGATGGCCTTCTGCGGCCACACCGACATCCACGACGGTCGACAAGAGCATCCTGCTGCCGGGTACTTTCCCGCACTGAACGCGGTCGGCGCACCCGCCGCCACGCTGGCGGCACGCTGGCAGGCGCGCCGCGTGCTATGTTGCCCCCCGATGCCCCACAGCAGCCTTTCGATGACCACGCGACACCCCCATCACGGCCGGCCGAGCTGGTTCAGCTCGTTCCTCGAATGGCGTGCGCCGCTCGAGGTCGCCAGCCTGGCCTACACCTGGCCGTGGCTGGCCCGTGCGCCGGCCGGCGACGGCCATCCGGTGCTGCTGCTGCCCGGCTTCATGGGTGGCGAGGGTTCGTTGATCGCGCTGGAGCTGTTCCTGCGCCACCGCGGCTACAGCGTGCAGACCTGGGGGTTGGGGCGCAACGTCGGCTTCCGGCCCGGGCCATGCCTCGGCCATCGAACAGAAGATCCGCCACATGCAGTACCGCGCCGGGCGCAACGTCAGCCTCGTCGGCTGGAGCCTGGGCGGGGTGTTCGCGCTGTACGGGGCGCACAAGGCGAGCGAATGTGTGCGCAACGTGGTCACGCTCGGCAGCCCGCTCAGCGTCGACGCCGGCGGCAGCGCCTCGCCGGCGCTGCTGAAGGCGCTGTACCGGCTGGTGGCGCATCCGAAGGGCACGGCCGCCCATTCGATGCAGCCGCGCGCGAAGAGCCTGCGCGACAAGATCCCGCCGCCGGTGCCGATGAGTTGCCTGTATTCGCTCAGCGACGGCGTCGTGCCGCCTCAGGAAGCGACCATCGACGGCGACCCGGCGATGCACGAGAACATCCGCATCGCCGGCAGCCACGGCGGGCTCGGTTTCAACCCGCTGGTGCTGCGCGTCCTGGCCGACCGGCTGGCGCAGCCCGAGGGCGGCTGGCAGCCTTACCGGCCGAGCGGCGCTTCGGGGCTGCTGCACCGGGTGCTGGCGCACGCGGCCGTGCCGATCTAGCGCGTTTGCCCTCGCGCCGGGCCAGCGCCAGGTATTCCTGGAAGCTGTCGCGCAGGTGCTGCGTGAAGGCCTCGGGGTCGGGGATCAGTTCGCGGCACGAGGTCGGCGAGATGATGATGCGGCCCTCGTAGCTGGTCACCGCGAACACCAATCCCATGCCGTCGCTGATCGGCATGATGGCCGAGAAGTAGCTCATGCGCGCACCCAGCAGGTACATCGGCACCGAGGGCCCGGGCACGTTGGTGATGGTGCAGGCCGCCGTCGGCGCGTGGCGCAGCGCGGCCTGGCTCGACAGGCTCTGCGCGCGGCCGCTCATCGCCAGCGTGCTCGAGGCCGATTGCTGCTGCACATCGGTCAGTTCGGCCGCGCTGAGCGCCTGGCCGCTGCCTTTGGCCTCGGCCGTCTGGCTGCGGATCAGCGCCAGACGCTGCACCGGATCGTGCAGCTCGGTGCCCAGCAGCACGCGCAGCCATGACAGGGCCGGCGCGGCATCGGGCGACGTCCCGCGCACGTAGATCGGTGTCACCGCGCTCAGGCTGCTGGCCGGCAGCTCGCCGAGGCTGTCGAGATAGCGGCGCAGCGCGCCGCCGCACACCGCCAGCACCGCATCGTTGACAGTCGCCTCGGGCACCAGGGCGCGGATGGCCTTGAACTCGTCGAGCATGAAGCGCCGCGTGTCGAACACGCGGTGCGCCGAGACCACCGAGTTGAAGCGCGTGGCCAGCACCTGGTCTGGGTGGCGCCACAGGTCGGAGGCGAAGGTCAACGCCGCGCCGGCGGCATCGACCACGCGGCGCGCCAGCGGGGTGCGCGGCTGCAGCGGTGACAGCAGCACGTTCAACGCACCGCGCATCAGCAAGCGTGGCGTTGCCCGGCGCGTCGCGTGCGAACCAGGGCTGCGGTGGCGGCGGCGCTGGCGCCTGCGCGTCGGTATCGTGCAGCAGGCGGGCGATGCGCGCGCCGCTCTCGGTGCCGATGGCGGCGTGGTGCACCTTGGTCAGCAGCGCGAAGCTGCCGGCCGGCAAGTCGAGCAGGCTGTCGAGCCCTTCGATGACATAGATCTCCCACAGCGGGCGGCTCGTGTCGAGCGCGCGCGCGTGGATGCGCGAGGCCTGGATGCAGAACTGGCGCCAGTCGCCCGGCTTGGGCAACGCGATGTGGCGCACGTGGTATTCGATGTCGAAGTTCGCATCGTCGACCCAGTACGGATGGTCGAGGTCGAGCGGCACGCGCTGCAGCCGGCTGCGGAACATCGGCAGCTCGGCCAGGCGGCTTTCGATGTGGTTGAGGATGCTCTTGAAGCGCAG
The DNA here is from genome assembly GCA_963756415.1 of uncultured beta proteobacterium. Taxonomy (GTDB): domain Bacteria; phylum Pseudomonadota; class Gammaproteobacteria; order Burkholderiales; family Burkholderiaceae_C; genus Rubrivivax. The sequence continues at coordinate 231,936 of CAVWNT010000009.1, read as the reverse complement.
CGTGCCGCCGGGCACCGTGCTCTGGTCGTAGATCTGGATCAGGCTCAGGTTGGCGTTGCTGTGGCGGGTGTCGGCGTACAGCAAGCCGGCGTCGTGGGCGTTCAGCTGATTCATCGTGGACCGGTCGAGCCGCTCACAGCTGCTGCGACTCGAAGGTGTTGCACTGGTCCATGCGGCCGCCTTCGAAGCCGCGTCTTGAACCAGCGCGTGCGCTGCGCGCTGCTGCCGTGGGTGAACGATTCGGGCACCACCGTGCCCTGCGACTGGCGCTGCAGCGTGTCGTCGCCGATGCGCGACGGCGGCGTTCAGGCCTTCTTCGATGTCGCCCGGCTCGAGCCAGGCCTTGCGTCTTCTGCGAATGGTGCGCCCACACGCCGGCCAGGCAGTCGGCCTGCAGTTCGAGCCGCACCGACAGCGCGTTCTGCTGCGCCTCGCTGACGCGCCCGCGCATGCCGTCGACCTTGCCGGTGATGCCCAGCAGGCGCTGCACATGGTGGCCGACCTCGTGCGCGACGACATAGGCCTGCGCGAAGTCGCCCGGCGCGCCGAGGCGGCTGCGCAAGGTGTCGAAGAAGCCCAGGTCGATGTACACCTTGCCGTCGGCGGGGCAGTAGAACGGCCCCATCGCCGACTGGCCCGACGCCGCAGGCGGTGCGCGTGCCGCCGCGGAACAGCACCAGCGCCGGCTTCTGGTAGGTGGCGCCGGCGGCGCGGAACTGCTCGCTCCAGACGTCCTCGGTGCTGGCCACGATGGTCGAGACGAAGGCCGCGCCGGCGTCGTTGGCCGGCGGGCGCTGCGCCGGCGCTTGCTGCACCTGCGGCGCCGGCGCGCCGCCGCCGCCTTCCATCATGCCGAGCAACGCCAGCGGGTTGATGCCGAAGATCCAGCCGGCGATCAGCGCGACGACGATGGTGCCCACGCCGATGCCGCGACCGCCGATGCGCGAGCCGCCGAAGCCGCCCCGCACGCCGCCCCGGCGCTGCGCCGGTCCTCGACGTTGTCGCTCTGCCGATTGCCTTCCCACTTCATCTTGTCTCCTTCGATGGCGAGGGCGGCTGCCGCTCAGGCCTTGGGCAACGTGACGCCGCTTTGGCCCTGGTACTTGCCGCCGCGGTCCTTGTAGCTGGTTTCGCAGACCTCGTCGCTTTCGAAGAACAGCACCTGCGCGCAGCCTTCGCCCGCATAGATGCGTGCCGGCAGCGGCGTGGTGTTGCTGAACTCGAGCGTCACATAACCTTCCCACTCGGGCTCGAAGGGCGTGACGTTGACGATGATGCCGCAGCGCGCATAGGTGCTCTTGCCCAGGCAGATGGTGAGCACGTTGCGCGGGATGCGGAAGTACTCGACCGTGCGCGCCAGCGCGAAGCTGTTCGGCGGGATGGTGCACACGTCGGCCTCGATGTCGACGAAGCTGCGCTCGTCGAAGTTCTTCGGGTCGACGACGGTGCTGTAGATGTTGGTGAAGACCTTGAACTCACGGCGCGCAGCGGATGTCGTAGCCATAGCTGCTGGTGCCGTAGCTGACGATCTTCTGGCCCTCGCCGCCGGTGCGCACCTGGCCCGGCTCGAAGGGTTCGATCATGCCGGTGCTCAGCGCCATGCGGCGAATCCACTTGTCGCTCTTGATGCTCATGTGCAATTCTGGCACGCAGGTCTGTGCCGGACCGGTGCATCGGCAGCGCTCAGCGGCTATGCTTGCATGCAGACGAAAGTCTTGCCCGGAGCCCTTCGATGTCCGCCAGCCTGTTTCTCCCCGCCAACGAACTGATGGTGCAGTACGCGCGCTACCACCGCGACCGCCGCAACATCGCCACCCACATGGTCGGCGTGCCGATGATCGTCTTCGGCGTCGGCGTGTTGCTGGCACGCGCGCCGCTCGGCTCGGGTGATGCCGGCCTCACGCTGGCCTGGGTGGCGTGGGCGCTGGCCACGCTGTGGTACGTCAGCCGCGGCCACCTGCTGCTGGGCCTGGCGGTCAGCGCCGCCAACGCGGTGCTGTTCGCACTGGCGCACCTGGTCTCTGCCGGCAGCGTCGTCAACTGGCTGACCTGGGGCCTGGGCTTCTTCGGGCTCGGCTGGGTGATCCAGTTCGTCGGCCACTACTACGAGGGCAAGAAGCCGGCATTTGCCGACGATCTGGTCGGCCTGCTGGTGGGCCCGATGTTCGTCAGCGCCGAGGCCCTGTTCTCGCTCGGCCTGGCGCAGCCGCTGCTGCACGAGGTGGAAAGGCGCGCCGGCCCGACGGTGATCCGCGACCTGGCACACCCGGTCGGTTGAGCCCTGTCGGTTGAGCCCTCTTAGGCCCAGGGCAATTCGCCCCTGACGAACGCTGCCGCCTCGGCCGGCAGCGGCGTGTCGAAAAACGCGTCGGTCGGGCGGTCGACGAGCACGCGGCCCGCTTCCAGATAAACCACCCGTGTGGCCAGCCGCTTGGCCTGGCCGAGGTTGTGCGTGCTCAGCACCACGGTCACGCCGTCGGCCGCGATCTCCTCGATCAGTTCTTCGACCTCGCGCTTGGCGCCGGGGTCGAGGCTGGCGGTGGGTTCGTCGAGCAGCAGCAGATCGGGTTGCAGCGCCCACGCGCGCGCCAGCGCCAGCCGTTGCTGCTGGCCGACCGACAGCGTGGGCGCCGAACGGTGTGCCAGATCGGCCAGGCCGACCCGTTGCATCGCGCGCTGGCAGCGGCCGGCACGCTCGCGCCGCGGCACCTGGTGCAGCCACAGGCCGAGCAGGACGTTGGCGCGCGCCGACAGGCTGAGCAGAAACGGGCGCTGGAACAACATCGCCAGCGACGGTGCGGCGCCGCCGGGCAATGCGTGCACGCGCCTTTCGCCATCGAAGGGCACCAGGCCGTGCAGCAGACGCAGCAAGGTGGTCTTGCCGCAACCGTTGGCGCCCACCAGCGCCAGGCGATCACCACGCTGCAGCGTCAGATCGACGTCGTCGAGCGCCTGCACGGCGCCGAAGCGCACCGCCGCGCGATGCAGGCTGAGCAACGGCGGCGCGACGCTCAAACCAGCCCCTGGCGCTGGTCGCGGCGGCCCGGCGACTGCACCAGCGCGATGAGCAGGTTGACCGCACCGACGACGCCGAGCAGCACCACGCCGATGGCCAGTGCCAGCGGCAGATCGCCCTTGCTGGTCTCGAGCGCGATGGTGGTGGTCATGACCCGCGTGACACCGGCGATGTTGCCGCCGACGATCATCACCGCGCCGACTTCGGCCACCGCGCGGCCGAAGGCGGTGAGCAGGATCGTCACCACGCCGGCCCGCTCGTGCACCAGCATCCACATCGCGCTGGCCAGCGGGCTGGCGCCCATCGAGCGCAACTGGTCGCCGCCATCGCGCAAGGCGTTCAGCACCAGCCGGCGCGACAGCGCGGCGATCAACGGCACCACCAGGATGCTTTGCGCGATGATCATCGCGCCGGGGGTGAACAGGATGCCCAGCGGGCCGAGCGGGCCGGCGCGCGACAACAGCAGATAGACCACCAGCCCGACGACCACCGCCGGCAGCGCGAGCAGCGTGTTCATCAGCCACACGACCATGCCGTGCAGCGGAAAACGCGCCACCGCCAGCCAGGGGCCCAGACACAGGCCGATCAGCGCGCCGATCAGACAGGCGGTGGTGCTGACCCGCAGCGACAGGCCGACGATGTGCAGCAGCTCGGGATCGAAGCGCCACAGCATCGTGGCGGCCAGCGACAGGCTTTCAGCGATCGAGCCCATGCGGCCTCAGATCGCCCGCAGCACGTGGCGCAACGGGCGCAGCGCGGCGGGATCTCAACCCGCGACCACGCGCACCGGCGCGCGCTGCGGCTCGGGCTCGGAATCAAAACGTTCGAAGCCCGTGTAGCAGATGAAATGGCGATTGGCCGCGCGGCCGAACAGGCTCATGCCGAGCTGGCTGGCCATGTCGTGGCCCATCGCCGTGACGCCGTTGCGCGAGACGATGATCGGCACGCCGATCTGTGCCGACTTCATCACCATCTCGCTGGTCAGGCGCCCGGTGGTGTAGAAAACCTTGTCGGCGCCGGGCATGTCGCGCATCCACATCCAGCCGGCGATGGTGTCGATCGCATTGTGGCGGCCGACGTCCTCGACGAAACACAGCATCTCGGTGCCGCGGAACAGCGCACAGCCGTGCACCGAGCCGGCCTTGCGGTGGATGCTGTCCTGCTGGCGCATGACCTCGAGCATGCCGTGCAAGGTCGATTGGCGGATGCGCGCGGCCTGCATGTCGGGCAGCTGCAACGATTGCAGCTCATCCATCAGATGGCCGAAGACCGTGCCCTGGCCACAACCGGTGGTGACCACGCGGCGTGCCGTCTTGCGCTCGAAATCGTCGACACCGCCGCGGGTACGCACCGCCACCGCAGCGACCTCCCAGTCGACCGTCACCGATTCGACCGCTTCGACTGTTTCGACCAGCCGCTGGTTGCGCAGATAGCCCAGCGCCAGCAGTTCGGGCATCGCGCCGAGCGTCATCAGCGTGACCAGTTCGCGCTTGTCGACGAACAGCGTCAGCGGTCTTTCGTCGGGGATGTGGATCGAACGGCGTTGGCCGTACTCGTCGAGCACGCTGATCTCGCGCGTCAGCGCGGCGCCGGCGCTGGTCAGGCGCGGCACCCGCAGCCCGACAGGCGAACCCACGCCCGAACCGGACGTGCGCGGTGCGGGGCTCGACGGCGATGGAGAACGGGCGGCAGTCATCGAACAGGCGGCTGGCGCCGCACAACGCCCGCTTCAGGCGGGCTGCCCCCTATTTTGCCGGAGTCTGCGCAGCCTGCGGCGTGGTGCTGCTCGGTGGCGCAGTGGCAGTGGCGGCAGGCGAGTGGGCGCCCGCGGCCTCGATCGGCTTCGATGCCGCCGGCGTGTAGACGAACGGCCCCGGCTCGGCGCACGGCGGTGTCGGCATCGGCTGCATCGCCTTGCCGGCCTCGGCCAGGTAGCGCGCCGCCACGCTGTTCTGCACCTGGCACAGCTGATAGGCACCGACCTTGTTGGCGTACTCGGCCTTGGCGGCAGTTTCGGCTGCGGTGGCCTTGGCTGCATCGGTCGGAGCCGGCAATTTGGCCGATGCGGTGGCGCAGAAAGCGCCCAGCAGCAGGCCCGAAGCGACAGCGATTCTGTTCATGTGGCCTCCTTTGCCGGACCTGTCAGCGGTTGCATGTCCGACCGTTGTGCGGGGATCTTGCCGGCGCGAACGTCCTCGGCCCACAGCACATGGTGCTCCTGCGCCCAGGATTCATCGACATGGCCGTGGCGCATGCCGTCGTAGGCGCCCTTCATGCCGATGGTGCCGATGTAGATGTGGCCGAGGAACACCGCCATCATCAGCGCGGTGGCCACCGCATGCACCATGTGCGCCACCTGCATCTGCTCGCGGGTTTCGCCCAGCATGGGCACCAGACCGTCGAGCACCAGTCCGGAGCCGACGACGATGCTGCCGAGCAGCAACACGCCGAACCAGAAGACCAGCTTCTCGCCGCCGTTGAAGCGGTGCGAGGGCGGTTCGTGCCCCGACATCATGCCGCCGCCGCGGGCCACCCATTGCGTGTCCTCGCGGCGCCAGAAGTTGTCGCGCAAGAAGGTGAGAAAGACGATCACCAGCGAGACGGCGAACAGCGGCCCGGCAAAGTTGTGCGCGGTCTTCAGCGCATAGGTCAGCCAGCCGAACAGCGTGGCGCCGAGCAGCGGCAGCAGGAAGAACTTGCCCCAGGCCATGACGATGCCCGAGATCGCCAGCACCACGAAGGCGATCGCGTTGCCCCAGTGGGCGGCGCGTTCGAAGGGCGTGAAGCGTTCGATCCTGCGGCCGGTGTCGACCACGTCCTTGCCCATCGGCCCCTTGCCGAGATGCCACAACGCAATCGCCACCACCACGATCACCAGCAACGCACCGCCATAGGGCAGCAGCCAGCGGTTGCGCACCTGCCGCCAGGCCTCGCCGGCGGTGGTGTACTGCGAGCCCGGGTACTGCACGAAGGACTGGATCAGCGTGCCCTTCTCGGCGCCGGGCAGGCTGGTGTATCCCTGCTGATCACCGGAGTTGCGCACCGCGCGCCAGAACGGCGCGTTGTTGCCCGGCTGGCTCTTGGCGCGCTGCGCATTGCTTTCGTCCGCCTTGGGCTCGGCCGGCGCCACGAAACCGGCGGGCGGGCCCTTGGCGCCATCGGCGGCCGGCTGCGCCTGCACGGCCAGCGACATGCACGCCAGCAGCGCGGCGAGCAGCGCGACGGGGAGCCCGCGCATCGACTGTGATACCCACACGTTCATCGCTGATCCTTGTGCCGGCTGCCTTGTCGTCGCCTATTGCCCGGCGATGCGCAGGTACTCGTTCTGCCCCTTGGCGCGATCGCGCAGCTGTGCCTGCCAGCTGGCCCTGTCGCCCACCTTCCAGCCCGGCGCGACAAACGGATCCTGGGCGCCCTGCCAGGCGGGCGTCGCGCTCTTCGGCAGACCCACCCCTTGCGGCTTCTCAGTGCACCCGCCAAGCAGCGCCAGCGCAGCCACCACCACCCCCAACAACGTCTTGTTGTGCATCACTTCGCCCCCGTCGGCTTGCCGTAGGCGGTGCCCCAGCCCCAGACTTCGCTGCCCTTGCCACGCACCAGCACGCGGTCGCGGAAGATGTTGGCAACGACGTCGCCGTCACCGCCCAACAGCGCCTTCGTCGAGCACATCTCGGCACAGGCCGGCAGCTTGCCTTCGGCCAGACGGTTGCTGCCGTACTTGTCGAATTCGGCCTCGCTGCCGTTGACCTCGGGGCCGCCGGCGCAGAAGGTGCACTTGTCCATCTTGCCGCGCAGTCCGAACTCGCCGTTGCTCGGGAACTGCGGCGCGCCGAAGGGGCAGGCGTACGAACAGTAGCCACAGCCGATGCACACGTCCTTGTCGTGCAGCACCACGCCGTCGTCGGTGCGATAGAAGCAGTCGACCGGACACACCGCCATGCACGGCGCGTCGGAACAATGCATGCACGCCACCGAGATGCTCTTCTCGCCCGGCACGCCGTCGTTCAGCGTCACGACACGACGCCGGTTGACACCCCAAGGCACGTCGTTCTCGGCCTTGCAGGCGGTGACACAGCCGTTGCATTCGATGCACCGTTCAGCGTCACAGATGAATTTCATTCGAGCCATTGACTGTCTCCGAGTCGAGGATCTGATCGTGATGTTGTTGCCGCAGGCGCTGCGCCTCAGGCAGTGGCCTTCTCGATCTGGCACACGGTGGTCTTGGTCTCCTGCATCATCGTCACCGAGTCGTAGCCGTAGGTGGTGCTGGTGTTGACCGCCTCGCCGCGCACGACCGGCGCGGCGCCTTGCGGGTAGTACGGCAGCAGGTCGACGCCGCCCCAGCGCCCGGCGAAGTGGAAGGGCAGGAACACCGTCTCGGCGTTGACGCGCTCGGTGACCAGTGCCTTCACGCGCAGGCCCTTGAAGCCGGGCACGGCGGCCATCGGGGGCGAGCGCACCCAGACATCGTCGCCGTTGCGGATGCCGCGGTCGTTGGCCGCCTTCGGGTTGATCTCGACGAACATGTGCTGCTGCAACTCGGCCAGCCACGGGTTCGAGCGGGTCTCGTCGCCACCGCCTTCGTACTCGACCAGCCGGCCGCTGGTCATGATCAGCGGGAAGGTCTTGACGATCTCCCGGTTCTTGTCCTGCACCGTCTTGAACAAGGTCGGCAAGCGCCAGAAGGCCTTCTTGTCGTCGTGCGTCGGGTACTTGGCCACCAGCTCGGGGCGGGTGCTGTACAGCGGCTCCCGGTGCTGCGGGATCGGGTCGGGGAAGTTCCACACCAGCGCGCGCGCCTTGGCATTGCCGAAGGGGTGGCAGCCGTGCGCCATCGCCACGCGCTGGATGCCCCCGGACAGGTCGGTCTTCCAGTTCTTGCCTTCGGCAGCCTTCGCTTCGGCTTCGCTCAAGTCGCCCCACCAGCCCAGCTTCTTCAGCAGGATGTGATCGAACTCGGGATAGCCGGTGGTCAGCTCGCTGCCCTTGGAATGCGAGCCGTCGCCGGCCAGCAGCGACACGCCGTCGCGCTCGACGCCGAAGTTGGCGCGGAAGTTGCCGCCACCGTCCATCACGCTGCGGCTGGTGTCGTACAGGTTGGGCGAACCGGGGTGCTTCAGTTCGGCGGTGCCGAAACACGGCCACGGCAGACCGAAATAATCACCGTCGAGCTTGTAGCCGGTCTCCTTGTCGATGCCGCCCTTGGCACGCAGCGACTTGACGTCGAAGACGTTCATGTTGCGCATGTGCGCCTTCAGCCGCTCGGGGCTCTGGCCGGTGTAGCCGATGGTCCAGACGCTGGCGTTGATCTCGCGCAGGATCGACTCGGGCTCGGGCTCCATGCCACCCTTTTGCTGCACCATCTTGTAGTTCTTCGACAGCTCGGCGCCGAAGCCGAGCTTCTCGGCCAGCTGGTGCATGATCATGTGATCGGGGCGGCTCTCCCACAGCGGTTCGATGACACGCTCGCGCCACTGGATCGAGCGGTTCGACGCGGTCACCGAGCCGCTGGTCTCGAACTGGGTGGTCGCCGGCAGCAGATAGACGGCGCGATTCGGGTTCAGCTCATCGGCCTTGCCCGGCATCGCCGCCATCGCCGCGGTGGCACTCGGGAACGGGTCGATGACGACAAGCAGGTCGAGCTTGTCCATCGCCTTCTTCATCTCGAGCCCGCGCGACTGCGAGTTCGGCGCGTGGCCCCAGAAGAACAGACCACGCAGGTTGCTGTCCTGGTCGATCAGTTCGTTCTTCTCGAGCACGCCGTCGATCCAGCGCGACACGGTCATGCCGGCCTTGGTCATCATGCCCGGCGCGTACTGCTTCTCGATCCACCCGTAGTCGACGCCCCAGACCTGTGCGAAGTGCTTCCAGGAACCTGCCGCCAGGCCGTAATAGCCGGGCAGCGAATCGGGGTTGGGGCCGACGTCGGTGGCACCCTGCACGTTGTCGTGGCCGCGGAAGATGTTCGCCCCGCCGCCGCTCTTGCCGATGTTGCCCAGCGCCAGTTGCACGATGCAGGTTGCGCGCACCATCGCGTTGCCGATGCTGTGCTGCGTCTGCCCCATGCACCACACGATCGTGCTCGGCCGGTTTTCGGCCAGGGTGCGGGCCGCCTGCAGGCAGCTGGCTTCGTCGACGCCGCAGGCCTCCTGCACCTTGTCCGGCGTCCACTTGGCCATCACATCGGCGCGCACCTTGTCCATGCCGTAGACGCGGTCGGCGATGTACTGCTTGTCTTCCCAGCCGTTGTTGAAGATGTGATACAGCATGCCGAACAGGAACGGGATGTCCGAGCCCGAGCGGATGCGCACGTACTGGTCTGCCTTGGCCGCGGTGCGCGTGAAGCGCGGGTCGACCACGATCATCTTGGTGCCGTTTTCCTTCGCGTGCAGCATGTGCAGCATCGACACCGGGTGCGCCTCGGCGGCGTTCGAGCCGATGTACAACGCCGCCTTCGACATCTGCATGTCGTTGTAGGAATTGGTCATCGCACCGTAGCCCCAGGTGTTGGCCACGCCGGCCACCGTGGTGCTGTGGCAGATGCGCGCCTGGTGGTCGGTGTTGTTGGTGCCCCAGAGCGAGACCCACTTGCGCAGCAGATACGACTGCTCGTTGTTGTGCTTCGACGAGCCGACGAAGAACATCGAATCGGGGCCGCTGTCCTTCTTCAGCGCCAGCATCTTGCTGCTGATCTCGCTCAATGCCTGGTCCCAGCTGATGCGTTCGTACTTGTTGCCGACCAGCTTCATCGGGTACTTCAGGCGGTATTCGCCGTGTGCGTTTTCGCGCAACGCAGCGCCCTTGGCGCAATGCGCGCCCATGTTGATGGGGCTGTCGAAGACCGGTTCCTGGCGCACCCACACGCCGTTCTCGACGATCGCATCGACCGCACAGCCGACCGAACAATGGCCGCACACGGTGCGCCGGACCTCGACCTTCTTCGCGCCGGTGGCGGCGCCGGAAGCCGGGTCGGCGGCCTGCGCCTTCTTCACCAGCGTCAACTGCGACGCCGCGATGCCGGCGCCCACGCCGAGCCCCGAGCGACGCAGGAAGGCGCGGCGATCCATCGTCGGCACCGAGCGCGCCAGGCCGCGCGCCAGGTTCGACACCAGCGCGCCGCTGCCGGCAGCCCCTGGGTTGCTACCGGCCGAGCCGGGTCTGCGGGTCAACAGCATCACTGCTCCTGTGGGATCGGGGGTCGACAAAAACTGGGGCTGTCAGACCTTGGCGGTCTGGTAGTAGCGCTGCACGTGTTCGCTCAGCCGGTAGCGGCCGTGTGTGTCGTCGGCAGGCGGGGCGGGCGTCGATGCCGCAACGATGTCGGGCTGCCGCACCGCCGGCACGACCACGGCGGCGGCGGCCAGCGCCCCGGCAGCGCCGGCGCCGGCAAATACCCGTCGCCGCGACAACTGGGCTGCTTCAGGCTTGGCTGGGGACTTGTCCATCGGATCTCCTGAGGGCACACCCGCGACAAGGACTGCGGGTACATACAGCATTACCCGCCAGCCGACAGCCCGATTCAATAGGGCCTGCCCCGACGTGGAGCGACAACTTGTCGCACGCCCTTTTCCCGGTGGCGCTGTAGCGCGCGTGCCTAGAATCGATTTTTGATCGCGCAACCCGCGCATCCCTTCGCACAGCCATGCAAGACGTGCCCGAACTGAAGGTCGCCGTGACCATCGAGCGGCGCCGGCAACCCAACCGCTGGGAGGCCTGGGGGTTCCGTGTCGCCGACGTCAGCCTCGACAGCGGCCAGTTCGGCGAGGGCCTGCGCGTGCTGCGCGACGACGGCGAATCGAGCCGCTGCCTGTTCCCCGGCCTGCCGGTGACGCTGCACGCGGACGAGGGCGAGGGCTACCACCTCAACCTCGTCAGCGGCGAGCCGGTGTGGTTCGTGATGTGGCGCATCGACGATGTCGACCCGGCGCGCGCCTGGCCCGAGCGTGTGACGCTGTCGTACAACGAGGCCGCGCGCCTGCTCGACGCGCAGGAGCGGGTCGACAACCTGCCGCTGCCCATGCCGGTGCGCGACTGGCTGCAGGCCTTTGCCGACGAGCACTACCGGCCCGAGCCGAAGCAGCGACGCAAGCCGGCGTCGTTCCAGGCCCCCGGGACCCGCGGCTGACGACGATGGACGAGCGTGCCGAGAACGACGGTTTCCTGTCGCGCTGGTCGCAGCGCAAACAACGCGTGCGCGCGGGGCAGACGCTTCCCGAAACGCCGCCTGCAACGCCGCCTGCAACGCCGCCCGACACGCCGCTGGTGGCCGGCCGTGACCGGCAGGCGCTGACAACCCCGCCGGCCCCGGCAGCGCTGTCCGCCGCCGGCACCCTGGCCGGCGCACACGCCCCGGCAGCCGGCGCCGAGCGTCGCCCCGCCGTCGCGCCGCCGTTGCCGACGCTGGACGATGTCGCGCAGCTCACCCGCGATGCCGACTTCTCGCGCTTCGTCGCCGCCGATGTCGATGGCGGGGTGCGCAATGCTGCGCTGCGCAAGCTGTTCAGCGACCCGCACTACAACATCATGGACGGGCTGGACACCTACATCGACGACTACAACACCCCCGACCCGCTGCCCGCTTCGATGCTGCGCCAGATGGTGCAGGCGCAAGCGCTCGGGTTGTTCGACGATGAAGCGGTCGAGCCGACCGCGCCCGACACGATCACCCACGCTGCCGGCCCAACCGCCGAGGCGCTTCCCTCCCCCGACCAAACTGCCGATGAAAACGCTGATCTGCGATTGCAACCGCTCGATGCCGCTGGACGCGAAGGCCCTGAGCCAGGCGCTGGCGAAGACGGCGCAGGCGAGCACTGAAGGACTCGCCACGCTGCACAGCGCGCTGTGCCGGCGCGAGGCAGCGGCTTTCCAGCGCGCGGCGAAGGACAGCGCGGACAGCGGCGATGCGCTGCTGGTGGCCTGCACGCAGGAACAACGCTTGTTCCTGGAGCTGAACGAGCGCACCGAGGGCGCCGCCACGGTCGAGGAAAGGCCGATCCACTTCGTCAACATCCGCGAGACCGGCGGCTGGTCGCGCGACGCGCGCTCGGCCACGCCGAAGATCGCCGCGCTGATCGCCGCCGCGCAGATGCCGCCGGTGCAGCCGGTGGCCACCGTCAGCTACCGCAGCGCCGGTCGCTGCCTGGTCATCGGCACTGCCGAGGCGGCCGAACAGGCGGCAGCGATGCTGGCCGACAAGCTCGAGCTCAGCCTGCTCGTCGACGGCGGTGCGCTGGCGCAGGCGCACGAGCGGCCGGTGCACAGCGGCCGCCTGAGTGCGCTGCGCGGCTGGCTCGGCGCCTTCGAGGCCGCATGGGAAAGCGACAACCCGATCGACCTGGCGCTGTGCACGCGCTGCAACGCCTGCATCGACGCCTGCCCGGAAAACGCCATCGACTTTTCCTACCAGGTGCTGCTCGACGTGTGCAAGGGGCATCGTGAGTGCGTGCGCGTGTGCGAAGCCGCCGGCGCGATCGACTTCACGCGCGCAGCGCGCAGCGAAACAGGCAGCTTCGACCTGGTGCTCGACTTGCGCGCCGACGCCGCGTTCGAGATGCACCAGAAGCCCCAGGGCTACTTCCACGTCGCCCCCGGCCCCGAGCACCTGCGCGCGTTGACGCAGGCGGTGCTGCAACTGCGCGAGGCGGTCGGCGAGTTCGACAAGCCGCGCTTCTTCCACTACCAGCCCAAGCTGTGCGCGCACAGCCGCAACGAACAGATCGGCTGCAGCGCCTGCATCGACGTGTGCTCGGCGCAGGCGATCCGCAGCGACGCGTCGCTGAAGGGCAAGCGGCCGACGAAGGCGCTGCGCACGCCGGGCCAGGCGGCCAAACCGGTGGCCACCCACGCCGGCATCGTCGTCGAGCCGCACCTGTGCGTCGGCTGCGGCGCCTGCAGCACCGTCTGCCCGAGCGGCGCCTTGAGCTTCGCCTACCCGGGGCCGGTCGACCAGGGCGCGCGCATCCGCACGCTGCTGGCCGCCTATCGTGCCGCCGGCGGGCGCGACGCCGCCTTGCTGCTGCACAACGAAGGTGCCGGTGCGCAGGCGATTGCCGCGCTCGGCCGCGCCGCCCGCACCGCGCCTGCAGTCAACGGCGTGCCGGCGCGGGTGCTGCCGTTGGCGCTGTGGCACAGCGCCAGCGTCGGCCTCGACCTGTGGCTGGCGGCGCTGGCGCAGGGCGCTTCCCAGGTGTGGGTGCTGCTGAGCAGCGAGGACGCTCCCGAGTACCGTCGTAGCACTGGCTGCGCAGATGGCGGTGGCGCAGGCCATCGTCAGCGGCCTGGGTTATGCCGGCGAGCACTTCCGGCTCATCGACGGTGACGCGGCGCACACGCCGCAGCAACTGGATGCCCTGCTGGCCGCCCCGGCGGCACAGACCGTGGCCCGCGCTGCCGCCTTCGCCGCGCAAACCGAGAAACGTGCCACGCTCGACCTGGCCATCGACCACCTGCTCGCGCAGGCCCCGCAGGCGACCGACGCGATCGCCCTGCCGGCCGGCGGTTCGCCGTTCGGCACGCTGCAGGTCGACACCGAGCGCTGCACCATGTGCCTGGCCTGTGTCGGCGCGTGCCCGAGCAGCGCGCTGGCCGACAACCCGGATGCGCCGCAGCTGCGCTTCATCGAATCGAACTGCGTGCAGTGCGGTCTGTGCGCCACCACCTGCCCCGAAGACGCGATCACGCTGCAGCCGCGGCTGTGGCTGGCCGATGGCGGCAAGGCGCGCAAGGCGCTGCGTGTCATCAACCAGATGGAGCCGTACCGCTGCGTGCGCTGCGCCAAGCCCTTCGGCACCTTGCTCGGGGTGCAGAACATGATCGGCAAGCTGGCCGGCCACGCGGCCTTCCAGGGCGTGGCCGCCGAGCGGCTGAAGATGTGCGGCGACTGCCGCGTCATCGACCTGCACAGCAGCCAGAACGAAATGCGCATCACCGACCTGAAGATATGACTGCTGTCACCTTTGCCGCCGCCGACCAGGGCGAGGAACTGCAGCGTGCCGAGCTCTACGGCCTGCTGGCCACGCTGTGGCTGGCGCCGCCCGATGCCGCGCTGCTCGAGCAGTTCCGCGTCGCGGTGACCGAAGCGCCGCAGCGCGGCGGCGCGCTCGAAGCGCCGTGGCAGGCGCTGGTGGCAGCGTTGCGCGCGACCAGCGTCAGCGCCGCCGCCGACGAATTCGAAACGCTGTTCCTCGGTGTCGGCCGGGCCGAGGTGATGCTCTATGCGTCGTACTACCTGAGCGGCTTTCTCAACGAGCTGCCGTTGGCGCGGCTGCGCGAACACCTCGCCGGCCTGGGGTTGACCCGCGACGGCGCACGCGGCGAGACCGAGGATCACGTGGCCTACGTCTTCGAGGTGATGCGCTACCTGATCGCCGGCGACGACGCGGCCGTGTGCAACCTCGAGCAGCAGCGGCTGTTCTTCCGCGCCCATGTGCAGAGCTGGCTCGAAAACCTGTGCGACACGGTGCAGGCCCATCCGCGTGCCGTCGTCTGGGCGGCGGTGGCGGGCTTCACGCGCGAATTCATCCTGGTCGAGACGCAGGGCTTCGACCTGCTCGAAACATGAACCCGCCGCCCGTGACCACCCTCGATCGCGCCGAGATCACCGGCCTGGTGCTGGCCGGCGGCCGTGGCAGCCGCATGGGCGGCGTCGACAAGGGCCTGCAGCTGCACCGTGGCGTGCCGCTGGCGATGCACGCGTTGCTGCGGCTCGGGCCGCAGGTGGGCGAGCTGATGATCAATGCCAACCGCAACCTGTCGGCCTACGAGTCGATGGGCGTGCCGGTGTGGCCCGACGCCAGCGCTGATTTCGCCGGCCCGCTGGCCGGGCTGCTGGCCGGGCTGGAGCGCTGCGAGACGGCTTACCTGGTCAGCGTGCCGTGCGACACGCCCAACTTTCCGCAGGACCTGGTGCAGCGGCTCGGCGCCGCGCTGCTCGAGCAGCAGGCCGACATCGCGATGGCCGCCAGCGTCGAAGACGGCCAGTTGCGCACGCAGCCGGTGTTCTGCCTGCTGAAGGCGCAGCTGATGGAAAGCCTGGTCGCCTTCTTGCACGCGGGCGAACGCAAGATCGACCGCTGGACCGCGCAGCACACCTGCGCCGTTGTTCGCTTCGACGATGCGCCCTGCGTTCTTCAACGCCAACACGCTGGCCGACCTGCGTCAGCTCGACGATGGCCGAGGCTGAGAGACCGCGCGGCGCGCGTTCGCGCGCGTGTGTGCTGATCGTCGACGACGAGCCCGGCATGTGCCACTTCCTGGCCAAGTCGCTGGCGCCGCGGGTGGGCCGCGTGTTGTGTGCCGGCAGCGCCGAGCAGGCCGAAGCGCTGCTCGCCGAGCAGCATGTCGATCTGCTGCTGCTGGACATCGCGCTGCCGGGCAAGAACGGCATCACCTTGCTCAGGCAGATGCGCGCGCAGGGCATCGGCGCCGAGGTGGTGCTGATGACCGCCTTCGCTGACCTGGACACCGCCATCGAGGCGCTGCGCGCCGGCGCCGGCGACATGCTGCTGAAGCCCTTTCGCGTCACGCAGGCGCAAAGCGCGGTGCGCCAGGGTCTCGAACGCGCCGAGCTGCGTCGCGAGAACTGGCTGCTGCGGCGCACGATCAGCCAGCGCACGCCGCCGGCCGATGCGCTGGTCGGCAGCTCGATCATCGTCAAGGGCCTGCAGGCGGCGTTGCAGCGCGTCGCCGGTGTCGATTCGACGGTGCTGCTCAGCGGCGAGTCGGGCACCGGCAAGGAACTCGCCGCGCTGACCCTGCACCGCCTCAGCGAGCACGCCGCGGCGCCGTTCGTGCCGGTGAATTGCGCCACCGCCGATGCCGCGGCGCTGGAAGCCGAGCTGTTCGGCCGCGCCGATGGCGCCCAGCCGCACGACGGCCTGTTTGTCTATGCCCAGGGCGGCACCCTGTTCCTGGACGAAGTCGGCGAGCTGCCGCTGGCGCTGCAGGCCAGCTTGCTGCGTGTGCTGGAGGACCGGCGTGTGCGACCGCTCGGTGGCACGCGTGCGGTGCCGGTGGATGTGCGCATCGTCGCCGCCACCCACCACGACCTCGCCGACGACGTGCGTGCCGGGCGCTTTCGCAACGACCTCTACTACCGGCTGCAGGTGGTGCAGATCAGGCTGCCGCCGCTGCGCGCGCACAAGGAAGACATCGCCGAACTGGTCGCGCATTTCATCGACAGCCTGGCGCGGCGGCTGGGTGTGGCGCCGATCGAGGTCAGCGACGACGAGATGCACTACCTGCGCCAGTACGACTGGCCCGGCAACGTGCGCGAACTGCGCAACCTGATCGAACGCTCGCTGATCGTCGGCGCGTTGAATGTCTCGGCGCTGTACCAGAGCCTGCCGCGCCCGCCGCCGATCGAACAACCGCGCGAAAGCGTCGGCCCGGCGCCCGCGCCGGTGCCCACCGACCTGCACACGCTCGAAAAGCGCCACATCCTGGCGGTGCTCGAATCGGTCGGCGGCGACAAGACGCAGGCCGCGCAGCTGCTGGCGATTTCGCGGCGCACGCTCGAGCGTCGCGTCGCCGAATGGGCGCAGACCTGAACCCGATACCCGGTTCGATGGCCATCCCGGGTATCAAGCCGACATGATCCGCAGGCGCTGGCAGGCGCTGTCGATCCGCAACAAGCTGCTGGTGATGGTGCTGCTGCCGCTGCTGGGCGTGCTGCCGCTGCTCGGGCTGCTGCTGCTGTGGTGGAGCGACCAGGCCTTCGACCGCATGTTGATCACCAAGGTGCGCGCCGACCTGGCCGTCGCGCAGGGCTATTTCGATCGCGTGCTCGGCGAGGTCGACGGCAGCACCGCCGCGGTGGCCGATTCGCACGCGTTGCACGTGGCGCTGGCCCGCCTCGATGCGGACGACATGGCCGTGGCCAGGCAGGCGCTGGTGACGCTGCTCGAACAGGCGCGCGCCCGCGAGGGCCTCGACTTCATCAACCTGCGTGCGCCCGACGGCAGCCTGCGACTGACCGGCAGCGGCATGGCGAACGGCGATCGCCCGGCGGCAGCGCCGGCGATCAAGTCGATGGAGGCGCCGACGGTGGCGCCCGACGGGCAGCGCCGCGGCAGCGTCGAGGTGCTGCCGGCCGAGCAGGTGGCGCAGCTGGGCAGCGGCCTGCGCGAGCGGCTCGATGTGCCGCTGGTGGCCACGCGCAATGCCGCGCCCAGCGCGCGCACGCGCGAAGACCGCGCCATGCTGCTGGTGTCCACGCGCGCGGTGCGCACGCTCGACGGCCGGCTGCTCGGCCACCTGCAGGGCGGCCTGCTGCTGAACCGCAACCTGCCCTTCATCGACCACATCAACGCCATCGTCTACCCCGAGGGTTCGCTGCCCTTCGGCAGCCGCGGCACCGCCACGCTGTTCCTCGACGATGTGCGCATCAGCACCAACGTGCGCCTGTTCGGCGGCCGCGACCGCGCCATCGGCACCCGCGTGTCGCAGACGGTGCGCGACGAGGTGCTCGGGCGCGGCCAGACCTGGCTCGACCGCGCCTTCGTCGTCGACGACTGGTACGTCTCGGGCTACCGGCCGCTCGTCAACGGCGCCGGCGAGCGCGTCGGCATGCTCTACGTCGGCTACCTCGAACGACCCTTCACGTTGCTGAAGTACGGCATGCTGGGTGGCATCGGCGCGATCTTCTTCGCCGTGATGGGCGTCGCGGCCTGGGTCTCGCTGCGCTTCGCCCGCTCGATCTTCAGGCCCTTCGAGCGCATGGAGGCGACCATGCGCCGCGTCGAGGCCGGCGACATGCAATCGCGGGTCGGGCCGGTGGCCGGGGGCGACGAGATCGCGCTGCTGGCGCGCCACTTCGACCAGCTGCTCGATGTCATCGACGACAACACCCGCGCGTTGCAGCGCGGCAATGCCGAACTCGACGCCAAGGTGGCGCAGCGCACGCGTGCGCTCGAAGCCCGCACCGCCGAACTGCAAGCCGCGCAGTCGCAGCTGCTCCGCAGCGAGAAGCTGGCCGCGGTGGGGCAGCTGACCGCCAGCATCGCGCACGAGGTCAACAACCCGATCGCGGTGATGCAGGGCAACCTCGACCTGCTGCGCCAGCAGCTGGACGACGACGCGTTGTCGAGCGTGCGCAGCGAGCTGCAGCTGCTCGACGAGCAGGTCGATCGCATGCGCCTGATCGTCACCCAGCTGCTGCAGTTCGCGCGGCCGGGTGAATACGCCGGCTACATCACCGCGCTGGACACCGCGCAGGTGCTGCAGGACTGCGGCGTGCTGGTGGCGCACCTGCTGTCCCGCTCGGGCATCGCGGTGCAGCGCGAGCTGGCTGCCACACGCCGGCCGGCGATCAACCGCAACGAACTGCAGCAGGTGCTGGTGAACCTGCTCGTCAATGCCATCGACGCGATGCCGCACGGCGGCACGCTGCAGCTGCGCACGCGCGATGTCGAGCCCGACAGCGTGCAGATCGAGATCGGCGACAGTGGCGGCGGCCTCGATGCCGAGCTGATGAACCAGCTGTTCCAGCCCTTCGTCACGCGCAAGAAGGATGGCACCGGCCTGGGCCTGTGGATCAGCCGCAGCCTGGTCGAGCGCTACGGCGGCACGCTGCAGGCGCGCAACCGCGACGACGGCATCAGCGGCGCGGTGTTCACGCTGACCTTGAAGCGCGAGCCGGACACCGCCTGACCCGGCGTGCACACCGCCGGCGCACAGACGCCCGGCTTTCCGGCGCCTTCTTCGCGTTATGCCACCGACGCGGGCTGCTGAAAATCGCGGTCAGTGCCGTGAATGCGGCCGCTCTCGCGGTGCCGGCCCGGCCCGCACGACCCATTCGAAGCCGTCATGAAGCCGATCGACAAACTGCTCAACCGCGCCCGCGCCCATCCGCGCGTGTCGATGGCCCTGGGCCTTGCAGCCGTGCTGCTGTGCGCACTGGCGGCGCTGTACCTGAACACCTTGAACGAGGCCGGTGCCCGGCGCAGCGCCGAGGCGCTGCCCTTCGAACAGTCGGCCCAGGATTGGCTGGCCCATCCGACCAGCGCGTCGCAGTTCCGCCGCGCGCTCGACAGCGGCACGGTGGCCGCGGTCGGCCTGGTGCATGCGCAACCCGGGCTGGCGATGTACACCCTGCACAGCGGCGAGAAGGCCAGTGCGATGGTGCCCGGTTGCAGCACGCTCGGCTGCCCGGGCAGCGTGCTCGATAGGCTCGCCGACCGCAGCGCGGAGGCCGGCTTCGCGCTGGTCAGCGTCGATGTCGATCCGCGCACCGTCAGCCGCCGCGCACTCGACGTTGCCGTCTTGCTGCTGCAGCCGCTGCTGCTGCTGGGTGGCATCGGGGTGGCGCTGCTGATGGTCACCCGGCTGCAGGCGGGCATCGGCGGCGCGGCCTCGACGCTGTCGTTGCGACCGCAGACCCAGTTCGCCGACGTCGTCGGCAGCGACGAGGCCAAGGCGGCGCTGAACCGGGTGCGTGCCTTCCTGCACGACCCGACGCGCTATGCGCGGCTCGGTGCGTCGGCGCCGCGCGGCGTGCTGCTGGTGGGCCCGCCGGGCACCGGCAAGACGCTGCTGGCGAAGGCACTGGCCGGCGAGAGCGGGGCCAATTTCATCGCTGTCGACGGCTCGTACTTCACGGCCATGTTCTACGGCGCCGGCGTGGCCAAGGTCAAGGAGCTGTTCAAGCTGGCCCGGCGCAGCGCGCCGTGTGTGCTGTTCATCGACGAGATCGACGGCATCGGCCGGCGCAGCGAGGGCGGCAAGGGCAACGGCGCCGAATCCGAGCTGAACCGCATCATCAACCGCGTGCTGGTCGAGATGGACGGCTTCGAGGCGCTCGACAACGTGGTCGTCGTCGGCGCGACGAACCACGAGGACAACGTCGACGCGGCACTGCGCCGCCCGGGGCGCTTCGACATGGTGGTGCGCCTGGGCCTGCCGAGCCTGCCCGACCGACAGCGGCTGTTCGAGCGCTACATCGACAAGATCAGCCACGACGGCAGCGCGGACAGCGCGGTGCTGGCGCGCATGACACCGGGGCTGTCGCCGGCGGAGATCGCCAACACCGTCAACAAGGCCGCCTCCAGCGCCGCCGAAGCCGGCGCGACGCGCGTCTCGGTGGAACACCTGCTGCGCGCGATCGAGACGCACCAGCTCGGCGGCGAGGTGTCGACCATCAAGTCGCTGCTGCGCGCCGACACGCGCGAACGCCTGGCCTATCACGAAGCCGGGCACGCGCTGGTCGGGCACTGGCTGCAGGTGGGGGCGGTCGAGCGCGTGACGATCGAGCCGCGCGGCCAGGCGCTGGGCGTGACCTACATCACCCGCGACAGCGAAGACCCGCTGCACCAGCAGGGCGAACTGGCCAGCCGGCTGGCGATGATGCTCGGCGGCCGCGAGGCCGAACTGCTGGTGCTCGACAGTGTGTCCAGCGGCGCTTCCGACGATCTGAAACGGGCTTCCGAACTGGCCATCAGCATGGTCGGCTCGCTCGGCTTCTCGCAGGCCTTCGGGCTGCTCAGCGTGGCCGGCGTGCCCAAGGAACTGCTCGGCCCGGACATCCAGGCCGCGGTGCTGAGCGAAGCCCGCGCGCTGCTCGAGCAGGCGCAGGCCCGGTGTCGCCAGCTGCTGGCCGACAAGCGCGTGCTGCTCGATGCCCTGGCGCGTGCGCTGCTGCAGCACGAGGTGCTCGGCGGCGAACAGTTGCGACAGCTGCTGGGCAGCGACGTCGAAGCGCCGCAACCGGCCTGAGCCGGTGGTGCCGGGCGCACGCGCCGGCTTGGCCGGCGCGGCTGTAACACACCCGTCGCAGTTGCAGGCGCGCCCGGCGGTATAGTGACTGCGGGACGCGGGCAGTCAGAACAAACACCGCGCATCCCGTTCCGTCCACAGTTCACCAGGGGAAAACATGAACAGAATCATCTGGCTCGTCGGCGCGGTCGTCATCGTCTTGTTCATCCTCGGCTACTTCGGCCTGCGCTGACACGCTGAGGGCCGCCGCGGCAATTCGCCGCGGCGTTTGCAAGCTCACCTGACAAGCTCCGCCCCCGGTTGCAGCGCCAGCGCGCAGCGCCGATCTCCCCGGCGCGCACGCGGTTTCAGGTGCCCTTGGATATGGTGATGCTCGGAAACTTCGCCGAGAAATCCTTCGCCCGCTGCGCGATCTTCACCGCCACCGTGCGCGCCACCGATTTGTAGATCGCGGCGATCTCGCCTTCCGGATCGGCGACCACCGTCGGCCGGCCCGAATCGGCCTGCTCGCGGATCGACATCGTCAACGGCAGTGCGCCGAGGTAGTCGACCTTGTATTCGGCGGCCATCTTGCGCCCGCCATCGGCGCCGAAGATGTGTTCGACATGGCCGCAGTTCGAACACACGTGCACCGACATGTTCTCGACCACGCCGAGCACCGGCACACCCACCTTCTCGAACATCTTCAGGCCCTTGCGCGCATCGAGCAGCGCGATGTCCTGCGGCGTGGTGACGATGATCGCGCCGGTCAGCGGCACCTTCTGGCACAGCGTGAGCTGGATATCGCCGGTGCCCGGCGGCATGTCGACCAGCAGGTAGTCGAGGTCGTTCCAGTTGGTCTGGCGCAGCAGTTGTTCGAGCGCCTGCGTGACCATCGGTCCGCGCCAGATCATCGGGTTGTCGGCATCGATCAGGAAGCCGATCGACATCACCTGCACGCCGTAGTTCTCCAGCGCTTCCATGGTCTTGCCGTCGGCGCTTTCGGGCCGCGCGCTGATGCCCATCATCATCGGCTGGCTGGGGCCGTAGATGTCGGCGTCGAGGATGCCCACGCGCGCGCCTTCGGCCGACAGCGCCAGCGCCAGGTTGGCCGCGGTGGTGCTCTTGCCGACACCGCCCTTGGCCGAGGCCACGGCGACGATGTTCTTCACGTTCGGAATCAGCGCGACCCCGCGCTGCACGGCATGCGTGACGATCTTCCAGCCCAGGTTGGCGCTGACGTTCTCGACCCCGGCGACACCGCGCGCGGCCGCCACCAGCGCCTTGCGCAGCAGCGGCATCTGGCTTTTTGCCGGATAGCCCAGCTCGACATCGAAGGACACGTCACCGCCTTCGACGTGCAGGTTCTTCAGCTGCTTGGTCGAGACCAGATCCTGGCCGGTGTTCGGGTCGACGACCGTCCTCAGGGCATCGAGCAGCACGGCATCTGTGACGGGCATGGGGCGTTTGGAACCGGACAGCTTGGGTTGATCCAGTCTAGCGCAGCGGCACCGGACCCACGCGCCGCGGCCGCCGGGCAGAATCGCCCGCCAACCTACAGCCGCCCGCCACCACCGTGCACGCAGCCCCCCTGTCCTTCCACCGCGGATGCGCCCGTTTTGCGCGCGTGTTGCTTGCCGCGGTGCCCATCGCGCTGGCCGGCGTGGCGTCGGCGCAGGCCTGCAGCCCGGCGTGGGCGCAGTCGCCGCAGTTCAGCCGTGACGGCTGCGTGTTCCAGAACATGCTCAACCCGACCGCGCAGCCCTCGCAGCCGGGTTGGAAGATCTGGTCGCGCTTCCTGGAGCCGGCGCCGCCGGGCACCACGCCGGTCGACCCGATCCCGGTGCGCCGGCTCGAGCGCGCGCAGCTCGATGCACTGGACCCGGCCGCGAACCACATCGTGCGGCTGGGCCATTCGTCGCACCTGCTGAAGCTGCGCGGCAAGTACTGGCTGATCGACCCGGTGTTCGGCGAGCGTGTCTCGCCGCTGAGCTTCATCGGCCCGAAGCGCTTCCACGCGCCGCCGCTGACGCTTGGCCGAGCTGCCGCCGATCGAAGGGCTGATCCTGTCGCACGACCACTACGACCACCTCGACGTGCCGACGATCGAGTACCTGAACGGCCGCGTGCAGCGCTACTTCGTGCCGCTGGGCGTGGGCGCGCGGCTGCAGGAGATGGGCGTCGCGGCCGACGCGCATCGAGGAGTTCGACTGGTGGCAAGCCGCCAGCCACGCCGGCGTGCAGCTCACCGCCACGCCGTCGCAGCACTTCTCGGGCCGCGGGCTGACCGACCGCAACAGCACGCTGTGGGCCGGCTGGGTCATTCAAAGCGGCGGGCAGCGCATCTTCTACAGCGGCGACTCGGGCTACTTTCCGGGCTTCAAGCAGATCGGCGAACGCCTCGGCCCGCTTCGACCTGGCGCTGATGGAAAACGGCGCCTACGACAGCTACTGGCCGTCGGTGCACATGAGCCCCGAAGAGACGGTGCAGGCCTTTCGCGACGTGCGCGGCCGCATGCTGTACCTGGTGCACAACAGCACCTTCAACCTCGCCTTCCACACCTGGTGGGACCCGCTCGAGCGCGTCGCCGCGCTGGCCGCAGCCCAGGGCCTGCCGCTGGCCACGCCGCGAGATCGGCGAGGTGCTGACCATCGGCGAGCCGCGCAGCAACGTGCTGTGGTGGCAGGGGCTGAAGTAGGACGGCCGCGGCAGCGTTGCCGCGGCAATCGTCACAACAGGGTCAGGGCTTCACGGCCGCGCCGATGTCCGCCAGCCGGCGCACCAAGGTCGACGCCACGCTGGTCGTGTTGCCCTGGGCGTCGAAGCTGCGGCTGCCCACCAGCGCAAAGTACTGGCCATTGCGTTGGGCCAGCGGCGTGATGGTGCGTTCGCGGTTGCTGCTGAGCATCACGATGCGCCCGTCGCCGTCGACCGACCAGTTGTAGGCCTGGCCCGAGCCCGGCGCCACATTGCCGAAGTCGGTGGATCCGGTGCCATCGCCGAACAGGTTGAACACCACCGGATCGGCGGGGAAGTCGGCGAACCAGTCCTCCCAGCGCCAGCGTCGGGCCATCGCTGCCGCATCGAAACGGATGCCGGGATCGGCGCGCATCACCATCAGGGTCCGCGCGCGTTGGTCGCTGCCGTTGACCTGCAGAACCGACAACCAACGTTCTTCGCCAGTGCTCGGGTTCACCGAGATGCGCGCGTAGCGGGTGCGCTGGCCGGCGCTGGTCACTGTCAACCACCGGTCGTCGAGTCTCCACTCGGCCGCCGTGCCGCCGCGTTCGAAGGTCGCCTGCGTCGCGTCGAGGATGCGCATCACGTCGCCGGAGTTCGCATGCGTCGCGCCGTTCGGATCCTCCACACCCCCCCAGCGCGACCCGGCCACGACCTCGGCCGCGTCGATGTTCAGGCGACGCTCGAGGTCGGTGAAGTTGAACAGGTAGGAGTTGGCACCCAGCAGTTCCGACAGCGGCAACGCCTGGCCCGCGCGACTGCCGTCGACATAGGTCGCCGTGCCGGTGGTCAGCAGTGACGCGGTGCCGGCATGGCGGTCGCCGCTGACATGGCGGAGAACCAGACCGGTCTGCAGGAGCCGGATCTCGTTCTGGATGTTGCTGACCGGGTCGATGTCGTTGCTGTAGGTGATGTCTTCCAGCGGCGTGAGGTAGACCAGGGTCACCGTGCCCGCGACCTCGCTCCAGGTTGCTTCGGCAGCTTCGGATCCGACACCGGTCGAGCGCAGCACGCTGGCGCTGCCATCGCTGCGATAGGTCACCAGCGCTGCGTTTTCGTACGACAGCGTCCGCGGCCCGTTGGCGGCCAGGCCCAGCGGCCCGACCGCCGGCGCGTCGGCCAGCACGCTGGCCTGCGTGGCGGCATAGGCGGCGGCATTGCCGACCACCTGCGATTGCGAGAAGGCCTCGAGCGCCGCGCTGTCCTGCAGCAATGCCAGCGTGTCGGTCGTGCCGGCCGGCAACGCGACGCCGCCGTCGGCGACCAGGCGAACCAGCGTGGCCAGGTGCAGCAGTTCGGTGGCGCGCACGCTCGACGTGGCCGCAGCCAGCGTGGCCGCCGTGGTGGGCAAGCCGCCGTGGGTGCGCGCGGCCAGCACCGCCTGCGCGGTCGACCAATGGGTGGCGTTCAAGGCCGGCACCGAGGTCGAGGACACCTCGCCAGCCGCGTCCGCGGCCGCCGCCAGCGAAGCCGCTTCGCCGACCAGGCTGATCAGCTTGACATGCGCCTGCGCCCCGGTGCCGGTGGCGGTGACGACGATGAAATCACCCGGCTGCGCGGCCGCGATGTTCAGGCGGTACTGACCACCCGCATCCGCGGTGGTGCTGAAGGTGGCGGCACCGACAGTGACCACCACCTCGGCCGCCGCCAGCGGCGCATCGGACACCAGCCCCGACAGCTGCAGGCGCGCCTCGACCGTCACGCTGACGGTGCCGCTGGCGGTGGCGCCGCCGTCGTCGGTCTGTGCGGTGTAGTCGATGCTGTCGCTGCCGAAGTAGCCGGCAGCGGGTGTGTACTGCAGCTGGCCGCCGACGATGGCGGCACTGCCGTGGGCGGGCGCACCCAGCGCGGTCAGGCTGAGCGTGCCGCTGCTGGCGGTGTCGTTGGCCAGCACGTCGATCTGGGCCGGCGCGTTCCAAGCCACGGTGGCGCTGTCGGGCGCCGCGCTGACCGTGGCCGCTGCGCCCGGCCCCGCAGCCGGTTGCGCCGCGTCGTCGTCGCCGCCGCAAGCGACGAGGGCGACCAGCGTGGCGAGTGCAAAAGCGCCCCGCCCTCGCCGCACGAACACGGCCAGTGCGGCCGATGCGGCCACGGCACTCGAGGGTCGATTCATCTGAACTCCTGGTGGATGCGGCACCGCGCCGACTGGCACGCATCGTCTGCAAAGCACCGTGCGGCGTCATCCTCACGGCTGGGGACGCGTAAACCCCCGCCGTGCCTGGCGCTCAGGCTCGAATGCCAGCGTGACGCGGGCCACGAGACCACCGGGCCCGCTTCTACAATGCCCGGCCCCTTCGAAGCCGGCCGTCACCGGCCAACGCAATGCCGCGCAAGCTCTTCGTCACCACCGCCCTGCCCTACGCCAACGGCGACGTTCCACATCGGCCACATCATGGAATACATCCAGGCCGACATCTGGGTGCGTTTCCAGCGCATGCACGGCCACGAGGTGAACTTCGTCTGCGCCGACGACGCGCACGGCGCGCCGATCATGATCGCGGCCGACAAGGCCGGGCATGACGCCGCAGCAGTTCGTCGCCGGCATCGCGGCCGGGCGCAAGCAGTACCTCGACGGCTTCCACATCGGCTTCGACAACTGGCACTCGACCGACGCGCCCGAGAACCACGAGCTGGCGCAAGGACATCTACCGCGAGCTGCGCGACAACGGCCTGATCGACGACGCGCACCATCGAGCAGTTCTTCGACCCGGTGAAGGGCATGTTCCTGCCCGACCGCTACATCAAGGGCGAGTGCCCGAACTGCGAGCGCCAAGGACCAGTACGGCGACAACTGCGAGGTCTGCGGCGCGGTCTATGCGCCGACCGAGCTGAAGAACCCGTACTCGGCGCTGTCCGGCGCGACGCCGGTGCTGAGAAGCAGCGAGCACTTCTTCTTCAAGCTGTCCGACCCGCGCTGCGTCGACTTCCTGCAGGGCTGGACGCAGGACGGCAAGCTGCAGCCCGAAGTGGCGAACAAGGTCAAGGAATGGTTCGCCGTCAAGGAAGACGGCATCCGGCGGTCTCGGCGACTGGGACATCAGCCGCGACGCGCCCTACTTCGGCATCGAGATCCCCGACGCGCCGGGCAAGTACTTCTATGTCTGGCTCGACGCGCCGGTGGGCTACCTGGCCTCGCTGAAGAACCTGCTCGACAAGGCGCGGCGAAGACTTCGACGGCCTACATGGCCGACCCGGCGGTGGAGCAGGTGCACTTCATCGGCAAGGACATCGTCACCTTCCACACGCTGTTCTGGCCGGCGATGCTGAAGTTCAGCGGCCGCAAGATGCCCGACCACATCTACGTGCACGGCTTCATCACCGTCAGCGGCGAGAAGATGAGCAAGAGCCGCGGCACCGGCATCGCCCGCTGAAGTACCTCGAGCTGGGCCTGAACCCCGAATGGCTGCGCTACTACATCGCCGCCAAGCTCAACGCGCGCGTCGAGGACATCGACTTCAACCCCGAGGACTTCGTCGCGCGCGTCAACGCCGACCTGGTCGGCAAGTACATCAACATCGCCAGCCGCGCGGCGGGCTTCCTCGGCAAGCGCTTCGGCGGCCAGCTGTCGGCCGACGTCGGCGTCGAGGGCGCGCGCCCTGCTCGACAGCGCTGCGCGCGCACGCGCGACGCCATCGCCGAGCTGTACGAGAGCCGCGAGTTCGGCAAGGCGCTGCGCGAGATCATGCTGCTGGCCGACCAGGTCAACGAGTACGTCGACCGCCACAAGCCCTGGGAAGCTGGCCAAGCAGCCCGGCCAGGATGCGCGGCTGCACGACGTGTGCAGCGTCTGCATCGAGGCCTTCCGCGTGCTGACGATCTACCTGAAGCCGGTGCTGCCGGCGCTGGCCGCGCAGGTCGAGGCTTTCCTGCAGCTGCGCGCCGCTGCACTTGGCCGACGCGGCGCGCCGCATGCGGCGGCCACACGCATCGGCGACTACAAGCACCTGATGCAGCGGGTCGACGCCAAGCAGCTCGACGCGCTGTTCGAGCCGCCTGCCGCGCCCGACGCCGCAGCACCGTCGCTGCCGGGCGGCGAAGCCGTCGCCGCCGACGATCGGCATCGACGACTTCGCGAAGATCGACCTGCGCATCGCGAAGATCGTCGACTGCCGAGCCGGTCGAGGGCTCGCACCAAGCTGCTGCGCCTGACGCTGGACGTCGGCGAAGGCAGGACGCGCAACGTCTTCAGCGGCATCGCAGTCGGCCTACAAGCCCGAGCAGCTGGTCGGCAAGCTCACGGTGCTGGTCGCCAACCTGGCGCCGCGCAAGATGAAGTTCGGCGTCAGCGAAGGCATGGTGCTGGCCGCCAGCCACGCCGACGAGAAGGCGCATCCGGGGCTCCACGTGCTCGAGCCCTGGCCGGGCGCGGTGCCGGGCATGCGCGTGCGCTGAGCCGGGCGGCGGAGCCCCGGCCGGCGGCCCGGCATCGGGCCGCGAGTCGACGTTCAGGGATCTTGCTCGCGGCCAGGAGTTGTCGCTCGCCCCTGCGCCGACGACCTGTGCACACCGAGCGCTTCTCGGATCGCGCAGCTTCGGCGGGGCCGGCCTGAAGACTTGCGGCAGCCGAGCCACGAGCACTTCCAAAAATGATCATCTCGAGCGCGCCGAGATCGAGCCAGGCATCCGCTCACTGCCGATCGCGACAGCGCGTCGACCCGGCGCCAGGATCGGTTGCCTGGCATGCGCTGCGAATGCGCACCTGACGCACATGTCATTTGCATACAATGCCCACATGGAGTTGAAGACCGCGCGGCTCACGCTGCTCATCGATCCGGCCAAGAAGGTGCGCCTTCGAGGCGCTTTGCGAGCAGCAGGACCTGACTCCCTCGCAAGTGGTGCGGCAGCTGATTCGCGACTACCTGGCCCAGCACGGCGTCAGCTATGTGCCCAGCGGCGCAGCGCCTGCACGGCGGCCGAAGCCTGCGTCCGGCACACGCGACACGCACACGCACACGCAAGGACCGATAGGCGCTCGACACATGCAGGTGCACCGCTTCCGGCCGCGCCTGCTCGACGCGCTGCGCGGCTACGACCGCGCCCAGCTTCGGGCGCGACCTGGGCGCCGGCATCACCGTCGGCATCGTCGCGCTGCCGCTGGCGATGGCCTTCGCCATCGCCTCCGGCGTCAAGCCCGAAGCCGGGCTGTTCACCGCCATCATCGCCGGCTTCCTGATCAGCGCGCTGGGCGGCTCGAGCGTGCAGATCGGCGGGCCGGCCGGCGCCTTCATCGTCATCGTCTACGGCATCGTCGAACGCTACGGCCTGGCCAACCTGCTGATCGCCACCGCGCTGGCCGGCGTGCTGCTGTTCGTGCTGGGCCTGCTGAAGCTGGGCGCGCTGGTGCGCTACGTGCCGGTGCCGATCGTCATCGGCTTCACCAACGGCATCGCGGTGCTGATCGCGCTGTCGCAGGTGAAGGACCTGCTGGGCCTGACGATCGACAAGATGCCGGCCGACTTCTTCACGCAGATTGGCGTGATGGCCGGCCACCTCGACGGCATCAACCCCGTGGCGCTGGCGCTCGGGCTGGCGCTGCCTGGCGGTGGTGGTGCTGTGGCCGAAGTCGTACGCCGCCGCCAAGGCGCCCACGCGGCCGCTCGGGCCGGCTGCGCCGCCTGGCCTCGCACCTGCCGGGCACCATCGTCGCGCTGGTCGGCGCCACGCTGCTGGTGGCGTGGCTGCAGCTGCCGGTCGAGACCATCGGCTCGCGCTTCGGCGGCATCCCGCAGACGCTGCCGGCGTTCGCGCTGCCCGAGCTTCAGCTGGGCCAGCGCCAAGCTGCTGCTGATTCCGACGATCACCATCGCGCTGCTCGGCGCGATCGAATCGCTGCTGTGCGCGCGTGTGGCCGACAACCTGACCGACCACCCGCGGCACGACCCCAACCAGGAGCTGATGGCGCAGGGCGTGGCCAACTTCGTCGTGCCGTTTTTCGGCGGCATCCCGGCCACCGGCACGATCGCGCGCACCGTCACCAACGTGCGTGCCGGTGCGGCCTCGCCGATCGCCGGCATCGTGCATGCGCTGACGCTGCTGGCGGTGGTGCTGCTGGCCGCGCCGCTGGCGGTGCATGTGCCGCTGGCGGCGCTGGCCGGCATCCTGCTGTTCGTCGCCTGGAACATGGGCGAGTGGCACGAGTTCGTGCGGCTGCGCAAGTTCAGCGCCCAGTACCGCACGATCCTGCTCGGCACCTTCGTGCTGACGGTGGTCTTCGACCTGACGGTGGCGGTGCAGGTGGGGCTGGTGCTGGCCTGCGTGTTCTTCATCTACCGCATGAGCACGCTGTTCAGCGTGCGGCCGCACAGCGCCGATCGGCTGCCTCGCGGCGTGCAGGTGTTCGAGCTGTTCGGCGCGCTGTTCTTCGGCGCCGTCGGCAAGATCGAGGCGCTGCCGGCGCAACTGCAGGGCGACACGCGCGCGGTGGTGCTCGACATGCACCGCCTGATCTCGATCGACACCTCCGGGCTCGAAGCGCTGCAGCAGCTGCACCGCGTGCTCAAGCGTCGAGACATCGGCCTCGTGCTGGCCAACGTCAACGAGCAGCCGCTGTCGTTGATCCGCCGCTCGGGCTTCGAAGCGGTGATCGGCGCCGATGCGATCGTGCCCGGCCTCGATCAGGCGCTCGGCCGGGTCGGCTGACCGACAGCCGCGGGTTACCAGAACACCGGCGCCTTGCGCAGTGACTTCAATGCGCCGACACAGCGCTCGATCGCCGCATCGCGTTCGTGTGCCAGCCAGCCGAGCGCGAACATCGCCTGGGCGTCGTCGGCGGCCGTGCGCCTGAACAAGGCCTGTGCCACGCAGACATCGTTGAAGCGGCCGAGCGCGTCCTGCGCCGCGGCCAGCGGTTTCATGAACTTGCGCCGCGACTTCTTGCCCAGCACGCCGACAGCAAAATCGCACAGGTAGCGCAGCCGCTTGATGCGCTTGCGCAGCCGGTGACGCTGCTCGTCGTCGATCGACGCGAAGCGTTTTGCGTCGCGCCTGACCTGCCTGTGCAGCCGCGCCAGCCGCTCGGCGAGTGCGTCGGCGAAAGGCTGCGGCGCGAGCGCATCGGCGATCTCGTGCGAGTCATCGGCGGCGCAGCCGAGCAGCTCGAGCCACAGCAGGTTGGTCGCGCCGGCGCGCAGCAGGTCCTGCGGCGGCACAGCGGCTTCGGCGGCGGGCAGCTGCAGCTGCGCGGCGCCGGCGCGCTGCAGCGCCGGCAACAGCGTCTGCGCCAGCGCATCGAGATCGCGTGCGGCGCCGAGCCCGGCAAAGAGCTCGCGACAGCGCCGCTTGCCAGTGCGGCTGCGCGGCCGGCAGCAACGGACCCAGCTCGCGCAGCGCGGTGCGCAGCCGGCGCAGGCCGACACGCAGCTGGTGCAGGTGTTCGGGGGTGCTCTCGCCGTGGGCGATCTCGCTCGCATTGCCCAGCACCTGCGCCATGCAGTTGGCGACGATGGCGCGCATCGCGGCGGCGGCACTGGCCCCGGCCGGCAATGACAGCGCCTGTGCCTTCACCGCCGCACCGACGGTGACGCCGCGCGCCAGCCGATCGCCCCGTTCGGACTTGCTGCGCACGTCCAGCGTGAGCCCGAAGCGCTGCACCCAGCGTGCGGCCACCGCCGTCATGGCCGCGGCGCGACCCGCCTTCAGTTCGAATTCGAGTTCGCACAAGGGCCAGCGGCGGCCGTCGGCAAGCAGCTTGCCCTGATCGAAGGCGAGTTCGATGGTGCAGCCGCTGGCGCGCAACAGGCGCAGGCTGCGACTGACATCGCTGCCGTAGGTGATGACCAGGCCGGCGTCGCCGAGGGCCTCGCGCAGCGCGTCGCCGGCGCTGCTGTCGTCGTGCAGCGCCAGGTTGGCCACCGGCAGCTGGCCGCGTGCCACCTCGACCGCGGCTTCGTGCTCCAGGCGCTGCCAGACACCATCGCCGGCGCCTTTGACCGTCTGCACCCAACGCCGGCCTTCCTTGCGCACGCGCAGCGCGATGCGCGATCGCGCCAGCCGCCGATCGGCGCTGTCGAAATAGCTCGCCTGCAGGCGCACGCGCGTGGCGTTGGCGGTGCACACCGCCTTGCCCACGGCAGCACGCTGCGCGGGGGGCACCTGGAACTTCAGTTCGATCTCGGTCATCGTTGCTCGACGGTCGCGTCGCCCACGCGCTGGTGGCACCGGTAAACTGGCAAGCTGCCGATTCTGCTCACTGCGCGATGCCCTTCTTCAGAAAACCCTACAAATCCGACATCTCGATCTTCATCGACGAGCTGAAGGCGAAGAACCCGAACCTGGAGAACGAGCAGCGGGCGGGGCGCGCGCTGCTGTGGGACAAGCCGATCGATCGCCAGGCGCAGGCGGCCTGGAACCAGGCGCGCGTGCCTCAGCAGCCCTACGTCTACCAGACCGACACGGATTGACCGGCGGTGGGTGCTGCCCTCGAAGCCGACGCCGTCGCGGTGCAGACCGATCCGCCCGAGGTGGTCGATCAGGTGGCGCTGGCGCGGCTGTACGGCGAGCCGCTGTTCAAGCTGCCGCATGACCTGTACATCCCGCCCGACGCGCTGGAGGTGTTTCTCGAAGCCTTCGAAGGCCCGCTCGACCTGCTGCTGTACCTGATCCGGCGCCAGAACTTCAACATCCTCGACATCCCGCTGGCCGACGTGACGCGCCAGTACCTCGACTATGTCGAGCAGATCCGCCGGCGCAACCTCGAACTGGCCAGCGAATACCTGCTGATGGCGGCGATGCTGATCGAGATCAAGTCGCGCATGCTGCTGCCGCCGAAGAAGACCGCCGACGGCGCCGAGATCGCCGACCCGCGCGCCGAGCTGGTGCGCCGGCTGGTCGAATACGAGCAGATGAAGCAGGCCGCCGCCCGGCTCGATGCGCTGCCGCTGCTTGGCCGCGACTTCCTGCGTGCGCAGGTGACCGCCGAGGTCTCGCACGAGCCGCGCCTGCCGGAAGTCAACGCCGAGGATCTGCGCGAGGCCTGGCTGCAGATCCTGAAGCGCGCCAAGCTGATCGCGCACCACCACGTCAGTCGCGAGCAGCTGTCGGTGCGCGAGCACATGAGCATCGTGCTGCGGCGGCTGCAGGGCCGCCGCTTCGTCGAGTTCCAGGATCTGTTCGATGTGCAGCGCGGCCTGGGCGTGATGGTGGTGACCTTCCTGGCCATGCTCGAGCTGTCGCGCGAGAACCTGCTCGAGCTGACGCAGGCCGAAGCCTTCGCGCCGATCTACGTGCGGCTGGCGTATTCACCCAGCTGATCCCAACCCACAACGAAAGAAACCGATGATCCACGTCCTTGCCATCATCACCGCCAAGCCCGGCATGCGCGACCAGATCCTGGCCGCCTACCGCGACAACGTCGAGACGGTGCGCGCCGAAGCCGGCTGCATCGCCTACGAGGCGGTGGTCGATGTCAGCGGCAGCGCGCCGGGCTTCGCGCAGTTCGGCCCCGACAGCTTCGTCGTCGTCGAGAAGTGGGAATCGATGCCGGCGCTGCAGGCGCACGGCGCGGCGCCGCACATGAAGGCCTATGCGGCGCGCGTGAAGGAATTCACCGCCAGCCGCGCGATCCACGTGCTGCAGCCGGCCTGAAGCGAGCGTTCGAGGCGGTTCACGCCGCCTCGATGCCGTCGAACACGTCGGCCATCGGCAGCCGGCAATCGACACTTGCCAGTTCGAGCGCCTCGCGCTCGCTCATGTCGTGCAGCACCCACAGGCCATCGGCGCCGACGCGGAAGACCTCGACGCGCCGGGTGTCGGGATCGACCAGCGCGTACTCCTGCAGGCTGGCCAGGTGCCGGTACAGCGCGAATTTCTGGCTGCGGTCGTAGGCTTGGGTGGTCGGTGACAGCACTTCGATCACCAGCTTCGGCGCCTTGAAGATCACTTCAGTGCGCAGGTCGGCGGCATCGCAGGTGACGAACACGTCCGGGTAGAGGATCGTGTCGTCGGCGGGCTGCACTTTCATGCCTTCGGAAAAGACTTGGCAGGGGCTGCCACGAAGTGCGGCCATCAGCGCAGCCGTCAGATTGGCGACGGCCCTGCCATGCACTCGCCTGGCGCCGACCATGGCAAAAATCTCGCCGCGGTGGAACTCGTGCTTGTCAGGCTGCTCGTTCTCCCAGAGCAGGAAATCTTCGAGCGACAGCTTCGGCGGTGGTGAGCCCACGGCGAATCTCCGGCGTTCCAGCCAAGCAAATTAGCAGATGCGCCCGGCGCGCATTCAAGCCGTCGGCAGCTTGTGCTCCTTGTAGGCCTCGCGCAGCTTGTTCTTCTGCATCTTGCCGGTCGCGCCGAGCGGGATCGCGTCGGCAAACACCACATCGTCGGGTGTCCACCACTTGGCGATCTTGCCGTCGAAGAAGGCCAGCATCTGCTCGCGCGTGACGGTGGCCTCGGGCTTCTTCACCACCACCAGCAGCGGGCGTTCGTCCCACTTCGGGTGAAAGGCGGCGATGCACGCGGCCATCGCCACGTCGGGGTGCGCCATCGCGATGTTCTCCAGATCGATCGAGCCGATCCATTCGCCACCCGACTTGATGACGTCCTTGCTGCGATCGGTGATCTGCATGAAGCCGTCGGCGCCGACCAGGGCCACGTCGCCGGTGGGAAACCAGCCATCGATCAGCGGATCGCCGCCCTCGCCCTTGAAGTACTTGTCCAGGATCCATGGCCCGCGCACCAGCAACTCGCCGCTGTGTTTGCCGTCCCACGGCAATTCCTGGCCCTCCTCGTCGACGATCTTCATGTCCACACCGTAGATCGCGCGGCCCTGCTTGGCCATCGCCGCGTAGCGGTCTTCCTGGTTGCCGGCCAGATGCCCGGCCTTGAAGCTGGCGACGGTGCCCAGCGGGCTCATCTCGGTCATGCCCCAGGCGTGCATCACCTGCACGCCGTAGTCTTCCTTGAACTTGCGCATCATCGCCGGCGGGCACGCCGAGCCGCCGATGACGCTGCGCTTCATGGTGCTGAACTTCAGCTTGTTCGCATCGACGTGCGCCAGCAGCCCCTGCCACACGGTGGGCACGCCGGCCGACAAGGTGACCTTCTCGGTCTCGAACAGTTCGTACAGCGACTTGCCGTCGAGCCCGGCGCCGGGAAACACCATCTTCGCCCCGACCATGCAGGCCACGTAAGGCAGGCCCCAGGCGTTGACATGGAACATCGGCACCACCGGCAGGATCACGTCGGCGGCCGAACAGTTCAGCGCATCGGGCGTGGCTGCCGCCAGCGTGTGCAGCAGGGTCGAGCGGTGGCTGTACAGCACGCCTTTCGGGTTGCCGGTGGTGCCGCTGGTGTAGCACAGCGAACTGGCGCTGTTCTCATCGAACTGCGGCCACTCGAAGCGGTCGTCCTGCGCTTCGAGCAGTTCCTCGTAGCACAGCAGGTTCGGGATCTTCGATGCCGCCGGCATGTGCGCGCGATCGGTCATCGCGACGAAATGCTTCACCGTCGCCAGCCGCGATGCCACCGCTTCGACCAGCGGCGCGAAGGTCATGTCGAAGAACAGCACCTGGTCCTCGGCATGGTCGGCGATGTAGACCACCTGGTCGGGGTGCAGGCGCGGGTTCAGGGTGTGCAGCACCGAGCCGGTGCCCGACACCGCGTAGTACAGCTCCATGTGCCGGTAGCCGTTCCAGGCCAGCGTGGCCACCCGATCGCCCGGCTTGACGCCCAGCCCCTGCACCGCCTTGGCCATGCGCCGCGAGCGCGCCGCCAGCTCGCGGTAGGTGGTGCGGTGGATGTCGCCTTCGACGCGGCGCGACACCACCTCCTGTTCGCCGTGGTGGCGTTCGGCGTGCACGATCAGTGTCGAAATCAGCAGCGGCTGCTGCATCATCTGGCCCAGCATGGGTGTCTCCTTCAGGGTTGGCGTTGGATGGCGCTGCGCACATGCCCGGCCAGCGCCGCCAGCATGTCGTCGACGGCGCGTTGCGCGCGGGCAAAGTGCGGGTTCGGTTCGTGCCGTTCGACGTCGGCATAACACGAGCGCTTGACCTCGATCTGCAGCGAGTGGCGGCGCTCGGCGGGGCGGCCGTTGCGGGCAATGATCTGCACGCCCTTGAACGGGTCGTTGCGCGCCACGCTGTAGCCCGATCGGCGCAGGCTGCCTTCGATCAGGTCCACCACCTCGGGGCCGGCGGTGCTGCCGTCCAGATCACCGAGCACGAAGTCGGCGAGCGGCTTTTGCGGCAGCCCCAGGCGGGCATACGAATCGTCCGGCATCGAATGCACGTTCAGGTGCCACACGGCACCGTGCTCGCGGTACGCGGCATCGATGGCCTGGTCCAGCGCCGCGTGGTAGGGCCGATAGCAGCGTGCGATGCGCCGCT
Source organism: uncultured beta proteobacterium (assembly GCA_963756415.1). GTDB lineage: Bacteria > Pseudomonadota > Gammaproteobacteria > Burkholderiales > Burkholderiaceae_C > Rubrivivax. The sequence goes on along the minus strand of CAVWNT010000009.1, from coordinate 196,169 downwards.
GCACCTCGGCCACCGACAGCTTGCGCTGGTACACCGGCACAGTGCCCAGCCTGCGCCAGATCAGCCCGACGCCGAGCGCGGTCTTCGGCCCCGCCGCAACCGGGTCGGGCCACGGCGCGTCGAGCAGTTCGACGTCGAGATCCTGCAACAGCCGGTTCGGGTCGATGTAGGCGCGTGGGAAGTTGGCGGCGATGAAGGTGGCGCCGACATCCGGCGCGTGCTCGTACAGCCGCTCGATGAACAGGTCCTCGCCGCGGCGCAGCAACTCGAACGGCGCGGCGTGCCCGAAATCGGCCGGATAGTGGCGCCCGCTGTGCGGCGAATCGACGACGATCGGCAACGCCGGCGCACGCGGCGCCTGTACGGTCAGGGCGCCAGTTGAGTCGATGTCGGGTTGTGTTTCGGCAGCAGCCATCGCGGTGCAAATCTTACGCGGGTCGCTGGCGGCGGCCCGAATGGCCGGCGAGCGGCGGCAAGCCGGCAGCGTGTGGAGAGCGGCGGCCGGTGCAGCGCCAGGTGCGCATGTTCGACCCGCGGCCGTTTGGGCTACATTGCGCGGCACCCGCCGCACCGGTGGGATGAACGAAGGTGATGCTGCCGGCCATGCGTGTCGTTGTCGCCCTGCTGCTGGCCGCCTTCATCGGCGCCGCGTCGCCCGCTCCGACCGGCACCGTGCGGCTCGATGAGATGAGCTCGCCGCAGGTTCGCGATGCCCTGCTCGCCGGCACCCGCACGATCATCGTCCCGGTCGGTGGCATCGAGCAGAACGGCCCGCACATGGCCCTGGGCAAGCATGACTTCCGGGTGCAGGCCCTGGCCGCGCGCATCGCCGCCGAGCTGGGCGATGCACTGGTGGCGCCGGTGATGTCGTACGTGCCCGAAGGCAACATCTCGCCACCGAGCGAGCACATGCGCCACGCCGGCACGATCTCGGTTCCCGAAGCCGCCTTCAAGGCGGTGCTGGCCGGGGCGGCGCGCAGCTTTCGCCAGCACGGCTTCACGCACATCGTGCTCATCGGCGACAGCGGCAACTACCAGCCGGCGCTGAAGGCGCTGGCCGATGAACTCAACCGCGAATGGCGCGGCAGCGCGGCGCGCGTGTTTTTCATCGCCGAGTACTACGCCGCGGCGCAGGCACCCTTCCACGCGCTGTTGCGCGCCCAGGGCCTGAGCACGGCGCAGATCGGCAGCCACGCCGGCGCCGCCGACACCGCGCTGCTGATGGCGGTCGACGCCACGCACGTGTGGCCGCAAAAGATGACGCCGGACGCTGCCGGGGCCGCTGGCGTGACGGGTGACCCAACCCGCGCCAGTGCCGAACTGGGAAAATCCGGGCTCGACCTGATCGTCAAGCGCAGCGTGGCCGCGATTCGCGCTGCCACCGCCGCCACCCGCTGACACCCCCCACCGCCACCCTGCCCTGCCATGCGCCAACTTGCCATCGTCATCACCGTCCTGAGCGTGGGCGCGGGGGCCGTCGCCCTGCGCCATGCCGTTGCACAGGACACCCCCCGCAGCACCCCAGCAGCGAGCGCGGCAGTGCCGCTGGCGGGCGGGGCGCCGCCGATCGATGCCCCCAACCTGTACAGCGAAACCGCCACCGGCAAGATGAGCCCGGCGGTGGCCGGCGCGCTGGAACGCATCTACGTGCCCAACCACATGGCACACACGGTGTCGGTGATCGACCCGGCCACGTTGAAGGTCACGCACACCTTCAAGGTCGGCCTGTACCCGCAGCATGTGGTGCCGAGCTGGGATCTGAAGACGCTGTACGTGGCGAACAACGCCGAGAACAGCAACAAGGGCAGCCTGACCTTGATCGACCCGCTGACGGCCAAGCCCGGCAAGACGGTGCCGGTGGAAGACCCGTACAACATGTACTGGACACCCGACGGCAGCCACGCCGTCGTCGTCGCCGAAGCGTTCAAGCGCCTCGACTTCCGCGACCCGCGCACCTTGCAGGTGGCCTACAGCATCGACACGCCGCTGTGCGACGGCATCAACCATGCCGATTTCAGCAGCGACGGGCGCACCGCGTTCTTCACCTGCGAATTCAACGGTTCGATCACCAAGATCGACCTGGTCGAGCGCAAGGTGCTGGGCACCATCAAGCTCAGCCGCTACTTCGACCGGCCCGAGGCGCTGGCGCTGGTGCAGGTGAGCCTGAAGCGGCCGAAGTACGTGGCCGACCCGGCACAGATCGGCGGCCAGATCTGCATCACCCCCGGCATGCCGCAGGACGTGCGTTTTTCACCCGACGGCAAGACGCTGTACGTGGCCGACATGATGGCCGACGGCGTGCACGTGGTCGATGCCCACAGCTTCCGGCAGACCGGCTTCGTGCCCACCGGCGTCGGTGCGCACGGCCTGTACCCCAGCCGCGACGGCAAGCAACTGTACGTGGCCAACCGCGGCACCAACCTGATCCACGGCAAGCCGCTCGGCAAGGGCAGCGTCTCGGTGATCGACTTCGCCACCGGCAAGGTGATCAAGAACTGGCCGATCCCCGGCGGCGGCAGCCCGGACATGGGCAACGTCAGCGCCGACGGGCGTCACCTGTGGTTGTCGGGGCGCTACGACGACGTCGTCTACCGCATCGACACCCAAAGCGGCGCCGTCGATTTCGTCAAGGTCGGCAAACAGCCGCACGGGCTTGCCGTGTGGCCGCAGCCCGGACGCTACAGCCTCGGGCACACCGGCAACATGCGCTGAACATGGCCAGCGCGCCGCCCGGTGGGCGGCCTGCCGACGATCCTGCGGCTCAGGCCGCGGCGCGCGTGCCCTTCAGCCGGCGCAGCTTGAACGCGCTGTAGATCACGACCGCGCCGAAGATCACCGCCGCCACGCCCGACAGCGAGATCAGCAGGGCCAGCGACACCAGCGGCGCGACGATCAGCACGATGCCGAACAGCACCGACAGCGCGCCGCTGAAGATCATCCAGCCTTCGCCCTGAATGGCCTCGCGCTCGCGGATGGCGACGACGATTTCCATCACGCCGCCGACGATCGACGCCACGGCGATGAAGACCACCAGCGTGACGCCGGCCACCGTGCCGAACAGCAGCGGATGCCAGACGATGGCCGCACCGACCAGCACCATCAGCAGGCCGCGCGCGATCGTCCAGCCGCGCGATTCGCTGCGGCCGGCGATGCCGGCGACGATGGCGATGACGCCGTCGGCGATGAGGAACACCCCCAGCACCACGGTGAAGGCCAGCAGGCTCAGCCCCGGCTGGAGCAGCATGTACAGGCCCAGCAGCACCAGCACCAGGCCGCGCAGCGCCAGCAGCCACCACCGGTCGGCCAGCCGGTCGACCAGGCCTTGCATCGAGGGAGGAACCGGTGCCTGGGTCATGAGCACTTTCGATGAAGTCGAGGGGCAACAGTCTATCGGCGTCGCCCACCCTTTGGCAGCCCCCACGGCTTCACATACGCCGGCATCTGACGCCGTGCGGAACTGTCAGCACTGCAGATTGCGTCGATCGACGTCGAAGCTCAGCGGCAGTAGTCGGCTGACTGGAAAGACGGGGTGGGCCGCACGTCGCCCTTAACGCAGCACGTAGCTGGCCAATACCGACTGGACCTCGTAGATGCTGAGCTTCTTGTTGAACTGCTTCTGAATCGGCGCCGCGGTCCCCGAGAGCCAGATCTTCAGTTCGGCATCGAGGTCGAACGTACCCGCTGTCTCGATGCTGAAGTGCGTGATGCTCTTGTAGGGAATGGAGTGGTACTCGGTTTTGCTGCCTGTCATGCCCTGCTTGTCGACAAGCACGAAGCGCTTGTCGGTGAAGACGAAGTAGTCTCGAATCAGCTGGTAGGCATGTTCCACCTTCTCGCCCGGCGCGAGGATCTGACTGAACTGCGCCTGAATCTTCGCGGCGTCGATCTTCGAGGCGTTTCCGAGCATGCCATCGAGTAGTCCCATATGTGCCTTGAATATCTGCCAGTCGGTTGATGGAGTTGAGCGGTGGGAGGCGAACTCCTGTACGCGAACGTGTTGTCACCCACCCAATTGCAGCACAGGCCAGCCCGACCGCCGACTCATCGCGGCACGCGGTCGCGATCGAAAGGACCGCAGCAACCGCCGTCCCGAGGCGCAGGCTGAACAGGCCAGCAGGAACGGACTACGCTGACACCGCGCAGCTCAGCGCGCCGGCGCCACGCGCCAGACGGTGTTGGACAGGTCGTCGGCGACGATGACGGCGCCCTGAGCGTCCACCGTCACGCCCACCGGCCGGCCCATCGTCATGCCGTCGGCCTGGAAACCGGTGACGAAGTCGAGTGGCGGGCCCGACGGTCGGCCGTTGCGGAACGGCACGAAGATCACCTTGTAGCCCACCGGTTCGGGGCGGTTCCAGCTGCCGTGCTGGCCCACGAACACGCCCTCGGCGAACGGCCCGTTGCCGCCAGGGCGCGCGAACGCCAGGCCCAGTGGCGCCGAATGCGACTGCAGCGCGTAGTCGGGTCGCACGGCCGAGGCCACCTTCTGCGGCTCCTGCGGCTGCACGCGCGTGTCGACGTTCGGGCCCCAGTAGGCGTAGGGCCAGCCGTAGAACGCGCCTTCGCGCACCGAAGTCAGGTAATCCGGCACCAGCTCCGGGCCCAGTTCGTCGCGCTCGTTGACCACCGCCCACAGCTGGGCACTGCCCGGCTCGAAAGCCAGCGCGGTGGGGTTGCGCAGGCCGGTGGCAAACGGCCGCGAGGCGCCCGTGGCGGCATCCACCTGCCACACCATGGCGCGGTTCTCCTCGACCGCCAGGCCGCGCTCGCCGATGTTGCTGTTGGAGCCGATGCCCACGTACAGGAAACGACCCTCGGCATCCGCCGCGAGCGCCTTGGTCCAGTGGTGGTTGATCTGCGACGGCAACTCGGCCACCCGCACCGGTGCGGCGGCCGCCCGCGTCTGGTCGGGGCTGTATTCGAAGCGCACCAGCGCATCCTGGTTGGCGACGTAGAGCTGGTTGCCGATGAGCGCCAGGCCGTAGGGCGCGTTGAGATTCTCGGCGTAGATCCAGCGCCCTTCGTAGCGGCCATCGCCGTCGGCGTCGCGCAGCAGCGTCAGGCGGTCGCCTCCCTTGACCGAGGTGCTGCCCTGGGACTTGATCAACCCGGCGATGTAGTCCTTGGGCGTCAGCAGCGGCGCGCTCTTGCCCTTGCCTTCGGCGACCAGGATGTCGCCGTTGGGCAGCGCCAGCGTCTGGCGCGGGATCTGCAGATCGGTCGCGATGGCGGTGATCGTCCACCCCTGGGGCACGATCGGTCGGCGGTCGCCCCAAGGGGCGGGCTGCGCGATGCCCATGTTCGGCAGCAGCCCGCGCTGAGGGGCAGGCAGGTCGGGGTTGGCGCTGTGCAACCCGTTGGCGGGTTGGGCGACAGCGATCAAAGTCGCCACGGTGACCGTGATCGCCACCATGGTGGCCGCGGCGGCGCCGGCAATGGGCTTGACGGTCATGTCGTTCTCCGGCGCGTGAGCCACAGGCCCATTCCGCTCGCGACAGCCGCGAGCACGAGCACGATCGCCGACAGGATCAGCCCGCTGGGCATCGCCGCCCAGCCGTCCTTGGCATGGACCAGCGCGTTGATGAAACCGAGCACGAAACTCGCCAGCAGCAGCAGCAGATAGATCATCCCGGGTCGCTGGCGCGTGGCGCGCGAGCGCAGGATGTCCACCAGCGCCCACAGCAGCGCGAGGCCGGCGAAGATCAGTGCCCCCGCCAACAGCCACGAAGCGAAATTGGTCCACTGCACCTGGTAACTGCGGGCGTAGGCCCAGTCACTGAGCAGGGCGCCGAGAAACAGCGGTAGCGCTGCGAAGGAAAGAATGGCATGCATGGTCGTCATCGGCAATCGGAGTGCCTGCGGGCAAGTCATTTGCCCGCCACACACACACCCCACAGGACGCGAGCCACGCCGCTTCGTCCCGAACCAGGATGTCCCCGCATGTCAACCGGTAAATCGAACGAGCAAATCTGGCGCGAGTGGCAGCATCTGCTGAACATTGCGCCGGCCGAACTGCAGGAATGGCTGCAAACGCCCGACAGCCGCAGCGTCGGCGACTCGAGCAACGGCGAGGAATCGACCGGGCATCAGTCGGGCCGGCGCATCGTCGAGATCAAACGCACGCACAAGGCCGAGCTGAGCGACGATCAGTGGGCGCACATGGCGCGGGTCGTCGGCTACATCAAGCGGCACCTTGCGCAGGGCGGCCCGCACGACGATGTCGAGCACAGCCGCTGGCGCTATTCGCTGATGAACTGGGGACATGACCCGCTGAAGCGCTAAACGGGCGCGCGCAGCGGATCTCGCACTTCAACCGACAGCAGGGAACGCGATGGCGAAGCAGGCTTTCCACACCAACACCAAGGTCGAGTGGGATTGGGGCAGCGGCACCGCCGAAGGGTATGTGCGCGAGGTCTTCCGCGAGAAGACCACGCGCACGATCAAGGGCGCGACCGTGACGCGCAACGGCAGCGATGACGATCCCGCGTACCGCATCGAGCAGGCCGATGGCGACGAGGTGCTGAAGCTGCATTCGGAACTGCGCCGGCGTTCCTGACAGGGCCAGCCCCGGCCGCGGATCCGATCAGCGCCGCGCGGTGCTCTTGCGGAACGTGATCACGCGGTAGATGTAGGCCGCGAGCGCAAGGCCGACGATCACCTTCGTCGCCGGATCGAGCCATTGCGCGATGCGGCCGTGGTGGGCCCCCAGCACATGGCCGAGCGCGACCAGCGCCCCGACCCACAGCAGCGAGCCCAGGCTCGACCACAACAGGAAGCGCGCCAGCGGCATGCAGGTCAGGCCGGCCGGCGCCGAGATGACGGTGCGCACCGCCGGCAGCAGCCGGCCGAAGAAGACCGTCGCCGAGCCGCGCCGCTCGAACCAGCGCCGCGCCTGCTGCAGGTCCTGCGGCGCCACCGTCAGCAGCCGGCCATGGCGCGAGGCCCACCGCTCGAGCCTGCCGGCACTCATCCAGCGGCCGGCGAAATACCACGGCATCGTGCCGATCATCGAGCCGGTGGTGCCGGCGAGCACGACCCCGATCGCGTTGAGATCACCGCGTGCCGCGACGTAGCCGGCAAGCGGCATGATCACTTCCGACGGCAGCGGCGGAAAGACGTTCTCGGCGATCATCAGCAAGACGATGCCGAGGTAGCCGCGCTGCTCGATCAAGGCGGTAATCCAGGCGGCCATGCGCCGGGTGGGCAATCTGCGCTCCCGCAGCAGGCGGCCGGCAGCGCAGGCAGCGGGTTCGACCCGGCATCGGCGCGACGAGCGCGGCGCGCTGGCAAGCGGCCGTACGGATCGGCAGCCGCTTCGTCAGCGGGCCGCCAGCGCCGCGGCCAGCCGGTTGTGGCGCTCGATCAGCCGCGGCAGATCGACGGTGGTGATCTGCCCGTCGCGCACCACCACGCGGCCGTCGACGATGTTGTGCTTGACCCGCGGCACCTGGCAGAAGGCCAGCGCGGCCAGCGGGTCGTGCAGCGCGCCGGCGAAGGCGATGTCGTCGAGCGCGACGCTGACGACGTCGGCCGCCATGCCCGGCGCCAGGTGGCCGATGTCGTCGCGGTTCAGCACCGTCGCGCCGCCGCGCGTGGCGATCTCCAGCGCCTCGCGCGCGCCCAGCGCGGCCGGGCCGTCGACCGGGCCGTGCGCCACGCGCTGCAGCAGCATCGCCATGCGCATCTCGCCGAGCATGTGGCCGCCGTCGTTGGAGGCCGAGCCGTCGACGCCGAGGCCGACCGGCACGCCGGCGTCGCGCATCGCGCGCACCGGCGCGATGCCCGAGGCCAGCCGCATGTTGCTGCACGGGCAGTGCGCGACGCCGGTGCCGGTGCGCGCGAACAGCGCGATGCCGGCGGCGTCGAGCTTGACGCAGTGCGCGTACCAGACGTCGCGGCCGAGCCAGCCGAGCGATCTCGGCGTACTCGGCCGGCGTGCAGCCGAACTTCTCGCGCGTGTAGGCGATGTCGTTGTCGTTCTCGGCCAGGTGCGTGTGCAGGCTGCAGCCGTGGCGGCGCGCCAGCAGCGCCGCGTCGCGCATCAGCTCGCGGCTGACCGAGAACGGGCGAGCACGGCGCGACGACGATGCGCTGCATCGCAAAGCGCGCCGGGTCGTGCCAGCGCTCGATCAGCCGTTCGGTGTCGGCGCAGGATCGCGGCCTCGTCCTCGACCACCTCGTCGGGCGGCAGGCCGCCCTGCGACTCGCCCACGCTCATCGAGCCGCGCGCGGCGTGGAAGCGCAGGCCGATCTGCGCCGTCGCGTGCAGGCTGTCGTCGAGCGTGACGCCGTTCGGGTAGATGTAGAGGTGGTCGCTGCTGGTGGTGCAGCCCGACAGCAGCAGCTCGGCCATCGGCCACCTGCGTCGACACCTGCACCATCTCGGGCGTCAGCCGCGCCCACACCGGGTACAGCGCGCGCAGCCAGCCGAACAGCTCGGCGTCCTGCGCCGCGGGCAGCGCCCGCGTCAGCGTCTGGTACATGTGGTGGTGGGTGTTGACGAGGCCGGGCACGACGATCTGCCCGCGCGCGTCGATCACCTCGTCGGCCGCGGCCGGCAGCTGCGCGGTCGCGCCCGACCGCCTCGATGACCCCGTCGCGCGCGAACAGCGCGCCGTCGGCGATCTCGCGCCGCTGCGCGTCCATCGTCACGAGCAGCTGGGCGTGGCGGATCAGCAGCGTGGCCATGGCCTCAATGCGCCTCGGCCGCCTTCGCCGCCTCGATCGACGCTGCCGTGTCGCCCTTCGCGCCGTTGAAGAACAGGTTCAGCAGCACCGCCGACACCGCCGTCAGCAGGATGCCGCTTTCCAGCAGCGGGTGCAGGCCGTGTGCCATCTGCTGCGTCCAGCGCGGCGCCACCAGCGGGATCAGCCCGAAGCCGATCGCCAGCGCCACCACGTACAGGTTGTTGCGGTTGTGCTTGTAGTCGACGGTGGACAGGATGCGGATGCCGGTGGCCGCGACCATGCCGAACATCACCAGCCCGGCGCCGCCCAGCACGTACTGCGGAATGGCTTCGACGAAGGCCGCCATCTTCGGCAGCATGCCCAGGATGATCATGATGATGCCGCCGGCGATCGTCACGTAGCGGCTGCGCACGCCGGTGACGCCGACCAGGCCGACGTTCTGGCTGAAGCTGGTGTACGGGAAGGTGTTGAAGATGCCGCCGATCAAGCGTGCCCAGGCCGTCGGTGCGCAACCCGGCCGCCAGTTCGGGCTGCGTGATCTTCTTGCCGGTGATGTCGGACAGCGCCAGGAACATGCCGGTCGATTCGATCATCACCACGATCATCACCAGCACCATCGTCAGGATCATGACGATGTCGAAGGTGGGCAGGCCGAAGGCGAAGGGCGTGACGACATCGAACCAGTGCGCCTTGGCCGACCTTGTCGAAATTCATCTTGCCCATGCCGATGGCCAGCGCGCAGCCGGCGACGATGCCCAGCAGCACCGAGATGTTGGCGATGAAACCCTTGGTGTATTTCACCAGCAGCAGCACCATCACCAGCACGAAGGCGGCGATGGCCATGTTGTCGAGCGCGCCGTAGGCCGGGTTGTCGAGCATCGGGATCGGCCCGAGCGTGATCGGTGCCGATGCCGCGGCGGCGCTGGCCTTGGCGCGGTCGACCATCTCGACCAGCTTCGGCACGTCGGTGCGCTGCGCCAGGAACGCCGGCCCGCCCATCGCCCAGCCGACACCCACGCGCATCAGGCTGACGCCGATGATGGTGATGATGGTGCCGGTGACCACCGGCGGGAAGAAGCGCAGCATGCGGCTGACCAGCGGCGCGATGAGCACCGAGATGATGCCCGCGCCGATGATCGCGCCGAAGATCGCGCGCGCCCCGTCGACACCCGGCTGCGCGTTGGCGAAGGCGACCATCGGCCCGACCGCGGCGAAGGTGACGCCCATCATCACCGGCAGCTTGATGCCGAACCAGCGGGTCATGCCCATCGACTGGATCAAGCGTGACGATGCCGCAGGCGAACAGGTCGGCACTGATCAGCAGCGCCACCTGCTCGGGGGTGAGCTTCAGCGCGCGGCCGACGATCAGCGGCACCGCGATGGCACCCGCGTACATCACCAGCACGTGCTGCAGACCCAGTGCCGTCAGCCGGGGCACCGGCAGTTTTTCGTCCACCGGGTGGACGGTCGTGTTCGGGGTCATCTCTGTTCCTCCTGGCTCGGTCGCCGGCTCAGTTCACCGGTGCGCCTTCGTCGTACCAACGCTTGAGCAGCGCGCGCTCGGCGTCGGTGATCTGCGTGGCGTTGTTCAGCGGCATCATCTTGGTGACCACCGTCTGCTGGTACACGTTCTGCGCGTGCTGCTTCAGCAGCTCGGGCGTGTGCAGCGCGACGTTCTTCTGCTGCACCTGCGCGTTGTGGCACAGCGCACAGCGCTGGTCGATCACCGCGCGCACCTCGGCATAGCTGACCTTGGCCGGCGCGGCCGCCGCGGCCGGCTGCGGCGCCGGCGCCAGCGCCACCGCCAGGCCGACGATCAGCAGCGTGCCCGACCACGGCGTACTCCCACGGCACCCGCTTGCCGGCCACCAGCGCCTTGTGGCGCGCGACGAAGCTGTGGCGGATCAGCGCGCCGGCCAGCATCAGCAGCACCAGCACCAGCCAGTTGTTCTTGCGCCTGGTACAGCCAGCCGTAGTGGTTGGACAGCATCGCGATCAGCACCGGCAGCGTGAAGTAGGTGTTGTGCACGCTGCGCTGCTTGGCGCGCTGGCCGTGCACCGGGTCGACCGGCTGCCCGGCCTTCATCTGCGCGATCACCGTGCGCTGGCCGGGGATGATCCAGAAGAACACGTTGGCGCTCATCGCGGTGGCGATCATCGCGCCGACCATCAGGAACGCGGCACGGCCGGCGAACAGCTGGCAGGCCAGCCACCGACGCCAGCACCACGAACAGGAACACGAGGACGCCGACGATCAGGTCACCGTGCGTGCGCCGCGCGAAGGCGCGGCAGATGGTGTCGTAGACGAACCAGAACACGACCAGGAAGACCAGCGAGGCGACCACCGCCGCGCCGGCCGACCAGTCGTGCACGTTCTTGTCGACCAGGAAGCTGCTGGCGTTGAACAGGTACGAGCACGACGAACAGCGCCAAGCCGGACATCCAGGTCCAGTAGCTTTCCCAGTAGAACCAGTGCAGGTGCTCGGGCAGCGTCTTCGGCGCGACCAGGTACTTCTGCGGGTTGTAGAAGCCGCCGCCGTGCACCGCCCACAGCTCGCCGTCGACGCCCTTGGCGAGCAGCGCCGGATCGGTCGGCCGCGTCAGGCTGAAGTCGAGGAAGACGAAGTAGAACGACGAGCCGATCCAGGCGATGGCGACGATGACGTGCGTCCAGCGCAGCAGCAGGTTGGCCCAGTCGAGCAGGTAGGTGTCCATCGGTCACTCCTGGGGCTCACCACCGCGGGCGCTCTGAGCCTTCGTCTTGGGTCGCGCACCAGCCCGGCCGAGTGGCCGGGCTTGCGCCGCTGCGACTTGTACACTGAACTGTATACACTTTGTTGGAATCACCCACCCGGGTTTACCCGGTTCTGGCCGTCTTCGGCCGCCACGACGGGGCGGTGCTGCATCAACTGCGCCGCCACCGCCAGCGCGATGACCTCGGGTTCCTTGCCGCGCACCCCGGCCACGCCGATCGGGCAGGTCACCTGCGCCAGCTCGGCGGCGGTGAAGCCGCGCGCCTCGAGGCGGTGGCCGAAGGTGGCCCACTTGCTCTTGCTGCCGATGAGGCCGATGAAGGGCAGGTCGGCGCGTTCGCGCTGGCGCTTCAGGCAGGCGGCGAGCACATCCAGGTCCTCGGCGTGGCTGAAGCTCATGATCAGCACGTGCGAGCCGGTTTCGAGCGTCGGCACCGCACCCTGCACCGGGTGCGAGTGCTCGGCGCGGGCATTGGCCGGCAGCTGCGGCGGGAAGACCTCGTCGCGGCTGTCGATCCAGTGCGTGCGCACCGGCAGCGTGCCGAGCAGGCGCACGATGGCGTGGCCGACATGGCCGCCGCCGAACAGCGCCACGGCCATGTGCTGCGCGCGGCGCTCGGCAAAACGCCGCCGCAGCGGCTCGCGGTCGGCGGCGCCGATGGCCGCGAAGTGCAGATGCACCACGCCGCCGCAGCACTGGCCCAGCGACGGGCCGAGCGCGAAGCGGCGCACGCCGCCCTCGCCTGCGCCGCCGCCTGCGTCGGCCAGCAACTCGCGCGCATGGGCGATGGCATCGAACTCAAGGCGCCCGCCGCCGATGGTGCCGAGCACCGTGTCGGCGAACACCGCCATCCACGCTCCCGGCTCGCGCGGCCCGGACCCCTGCACCTGCTGCACGGTGACGAGCACCGCGCCGGCGCCGGCGAGGCGGTGCAGCAGCGCGTCGGCGCTCGACAGCGGTGTCATCGGCGTCGTGATCGAGGGGCATGTGCACAGGCGGCCACGCCGCACGGCGTGCACCACGGGGTTCGATTGCCACGGGACGGATGCAATGCCCGTGCCAGACCGCGGCACATCAGCTGCCCCGGTAGGTCGAATAGCTCCACGGGCTGGCCAGCAGCGGCACGTGGTAGTGCAGCGCGGCGTCGGCCACGCCGAAATCCAGCGGCACCTGGTCGAGGAACGGTGGATCGGGCAGCTGCGCGCCGCGGCCGCGGAAATAGTCGCCGACCTGGAACACCAGGCGGTAGCGGCCGGGCACCAGCGCCGGCCCGGCCAGCAGCGGCGCATCGGCACGGCCGTCGTGGTTGAGCACGACGTCCTTGATCGGCGTGGCCGCGTCGCCGTCGAGCCGGTACAGGCGCAGCGCCATGCCGGCCGCGGGAACGCCGGCGGCGGTGTCGAGCACGTGGGTGGTGAGTTGTCCCATGGGGCGGTTCCGGTGGTCGCTGAAGGGGCCGTCGCGTGCGGTCGCGATGCTTGCACGGCCCCGCAAAGTGTATACACTTCAGGATACGACGCAAGCCCCTGCACCGCTTCGCCACACCGCCCTGCCCGAGCCCTGCCGCCTCGCCGACCATGCCACGCACCGCCTCCACCCCAGCCGCCCGCGCCGTCGCGCCGGCCCGGCTGCCGCGCAACGGCGTGCGCCGGCCCGCTGCCGCGGGCAAGGCCGCCGAGGTGACACCGGGTGCCACGCAGCGCATCGTCGATGCGATCACCGCGGCCATCGTCGAACGGCGCCTGATGCCGGGCACCAAGCTGGTCGAGCAGCAGATCGCCGACATCTTCGCCGTCTCGCGCACGCTGGTGCGCCAGGCGCTGAACCAGCTCAGCCGCGACCGGCTGGTCACGCTCGAGCCGGCGCGCGGCGCCTTCGTCGCCAAGCCCGGCGTCGCCGAGGCGCAGCAGGTGTTCGAGGTGCGCACGATGCTCGAGGCGGCGATGGTGCGGCAGCTGTGCGCCGTCATCAGCGACGAGCAGGTCGCCGAGCTGCGCGCGCACCTGAAGGCCGAGGCGCAGGCGGTGGCGCGCACCGATGTCAGCGGCCGCACGCGGCTGCTCGCCGATTTCCACGTCGTGCTGGCGCGCATGCTCGGCAACCAGGTGCTGGCTTCGATGCTCACCGACCTGCTGACCCGCAGCTCGCTGATCGCGCTGATGTACCAGTCGTCGCACTCGGCCGAACATTCGCAGGCCGAACACGTGGCCATCGTCGATGCACTGGCCAAGCGCGACGCGCGCGCCGCGGTGCGGCTGCTCGAATCGCACCTGCACAACGTCGAGCGCAACCTGCGCCTGAACCCGCGCGTCGCCGACCTGGCCACCGTGCTGCAGCCGGCTGCGCTGCGCTGAACCCACCCATCCCACACGCCATGACCGACCCCGCCCGCCCCGACGCCCCGCTGGCCTACGCACGCGACCTGAAAGGCCACGGCCGCGACGTGCCGCACGCGCGCTGGCCCGGTGGCGCGCGCATCGCGCTGCAGTTCGTGCTGAACTACGAAGAAGGCGGCGAGAACAACGTGCTGCACGGCGACCCGACTTCGGAGACCTTTCTGTCCGAGCTGGTCACCGCGCAGGCCTACGAAAACCGCCACATGACGATGGAGTCGATGTACGAATACGGCTCGCGCGCCGGCGTGTGGCGCATCCTGCGCGAGTTCGAACAACGCGGCCTGCCGATGACCGTGTTCGCGGTCGCCTCGGCGCTGGAACGCTACCCCGAGCTGGTCAGCAGCTTCATGGCCGCCGGGCACGAGATCGCCAACCACGGCCTGCGCTGGATCCACTACCAGAACCTGCCCGAGCGCCACCGAGCGCCGCCACATCGGCGTGGCCACCCACCTGCTGAAGCAGATGACCGGCGGGCAGTGGCCGCAGGGCTGGTACACCGGCCGCGACAGCCCCAACACGCGCCGCCTGGTGGCCGACGAGGGCGGCTACGAATACGACAGCGACTACTACGGCGACGACCTGCCGTTCTGGCTGCAGGTGCAGCGCAGCGACGGCGAGCGGGTGCCGCACCTGGTGGTGCCGTATGCGCTGGACACCAACGACATGCGCTTCGTGCAGGCGCAGGGTTTCAACACCGGCGATCACTTCTTCCAGTACCTGCGCGACAGCTTCGATGCGCTGTATGCCGAAGGCGACCCCGAAGGCCTCGACCGGCCGAAGATGCTGTCGATCGGCATGCACTGCCGGCTGCTCGGCCGCCCCGGGCGCATCGGTGCGCTGCAGGCGCTTTCTCGATCATGTGCAAGCGCACGATGCGGTGTGGGTGTGCCGGCGCATCGACATCGCGCGCCACTGGAAGGCCACCCACCCCTTCGACGCCGCCACGGCCTTCGTCTGGAAATGAAACGATGAGCGTCCTCACCCTGCAGCAACTCAACGCCGCGTCGCAGTCGCAGTTCGTCGCGCTGCTCGACGGCACCTACGAACATTCGCCGTGGATCGCCCAGGCGGCCTGGGCGCATCGCCCGTTCGCCAGCCTGGCCCAGCTGAAGCACCGGCTCGCGCAGGTCGTGCGCGACAGCAGGCGCGATGCGCAGCTGGCGCTGGTGCGCGCCCACCCCGAACTGGCCGGCAAGGCGATGGTCGACAAGTCGCTCACCGCCGAATCGACCGGCGAGCAAGGCCGGGCCGGCCTGACGCACTGCACGCCGGCCGAGTTCGCGCACCTGCAGCAGCTGAACGCGCGCTACAACGAACGCTTCGGCTGGCCCTTCGTGATGGCGGTGCGCGGCGCGCGCGGCGCACGGCCTCGAGCGGCCGCAGATCATCGCCACCTTCGAGCGCCGCCTGGCCGGCCACCCCGATTTCGAACTGGCCGAGTGCCTGCGCAACATCCACCGCATCGCCGAGCTGCGCCTGGACGACAAGTTCGGCTTCACGCCCACCTTGGGCAACCAGGTGTGGGATTGCGCCGAGCTGCTGGCCACGCACAGCGACCCCGAATACAAGGAACAGGGCCAGCTCACCGTCACCTACCTGACCGACGCGCACCGCGCCTGCCAGGCGCAGCTGTTGCGCTGGATGCGCGAGTGCGGCTTCGACGAGGCCCACATCGACGCGGTCGGCAATGTCGTCGGCGTGTACCACGGCAGCGATGCCGCTGAGCCCGCCAAGCGCCTGCTCACCGGCAGCCACTTCGACACCGTGCGCAACGGCGGCAAGTACGACGGGCGGCTGGGCATCTTCGTGCCGCTGGTGTGTGTGCGCGAACTGCACCGCGCCGGCCGGCGCCTGCCCTTCGCGCATCGAGGTGGTCGGCTTCGCCGAGGAGGAAGGCCAGCGCTACAAGGCCACCTTCCTCGGCTCCGGCGCGCTGACCGGTGACTTCGACGCCGCCTGGCTGCAGCAGGCCGATGCCGACGGCATCACCATGCAGCAGGCGATGCGCGCGGCCGGCCTGCCGGCGACGATGGGTGCCATCGCGAAGCTGAAGCGCGACCCGTCGCAGCTACCTCGGCTTCGTCGAGGTGCACATCGAACAGGGGCCGGTGCTGAACGACCTGGGCCTGCCGCTGGGCGTGGTCACGTCGATCAACGGCGGCGTGCGCTTCGTCGGCGAGGTGCTCGGCATGGCCAGCCACGCCGGCACCACGCCGATGGCCACGCGCCGCGATGCCGCCGCGGCAGTCGCCGAGCTGGCGCTGTTCCTCGAACAACGCGCGGCTGCCGTGCCCGACCTGGTCGGCACGATGGGCCAGCTGCACGTGCCCGGCGGATCGATCAACGTGGTGCCGGGTCTGTGCCGATTCAGCCTCGACATCCGCGCCACCACCGATGCCGTGCGCGATGCCTGTGCCGACGACGTCTGCGCCGAGCTGGCACGCATCTGCGATGCGCGCGGGCTGAACTTCAAGCTCGAGGAGACGATGAGTGCGGCCGCCGCGCCCAGCGATGCCGCCTGGCAGCAGCGCTGGGAAGCCGCGGTGGCCGCGCTCGGGCTGCCGCTGCACCGCATGCCCAGCGGCGCCGGCCATGACGCGATGAAGCTGCACGAGGTGATGCCGCAGGCGATGCTGTTCGTGCGCGGCGAGAACTCGGGCATCAGCCACAACCCGCTCGAATCGACCACCAACGACGACGCACAGCTGTGTGTCGAAGCCTTCCAGCAGTTGCTGGACACACTGGCGCTGGAAATGAAATGACCGAAGCCTACGACCGACTCGATGCCTGGATCGATGCCCATTTCGACGAGCAGACGCACTTCCTGCAGGAGCTGGTGCGCGTGCCCACCGACACGCCGCCCGGCAACAACGCCCCGCATGCCGAGCGCACCGCGGCGCTGCTGGAAGGCTTCGGCTTCACGGCCGAAAGGCACCCGGTGCCGCCGTCGACGGTGGCCGAGTACGGATTGCAGTCGATCACCAACCTGATCGTGCGGCGGCGCTTCGCCGACGGCCCGACGATTGCGCTGAACGCGCACGGCGACGTGGTGCCGCCCGGCGAGGGCTGGACGCCACGATCCCTACGGCGGCGAGGTGGTCGACGGCAAGCTCTACGGCCGTGCCGCGGCGGTCAGCAAGAGCGATTTCGCCACCTTCACCTTCGCGCTGCGCGCGCTCGAAGCGTTGCAGCGGCCGCTGAAGGGCCAGGTCGAGCTGCACTTCACCTACGACGAGGAATTCGGCGGCGAACTCGGCCCCGGCTGGCTGCTGCAGAACAAGCTGACGCGGCCCGACCTGGTGCTGGCCGCCTCGTTCAGCTACGAGGTCATCACCGCGCACAACGGCTGCCTGCAACTCGAGGTCACCGTGCACGGCAAGATGGGCCATGCGGCGGTGCCGCACACCGCGGTCGATGCGCTGCAGGCGGCGACGAAGATCCTGGTCGCGCTGTACCACGAGAACGAGCTGTACCAGCAGGTCACGCAGCAAGGTGGCGGGCATCACCCACCCGTACCTCAACGTCGGCCGCATCGAAGGCGGCACCAACACCAACGTGGTGCCGGGCACCGTCGTGCTCAAGCTCGACCGGCGCATGATCCCCGAGGAAGACCCGGTCGAGGTCGAAGCGCACATCCGCCGGGTCATCGCCGATGCGGTGGCGGGCAGCGCCGGCATCCGCGTCGAGATCGAGCGCCTGCTGCTGGCGCAGGCGTTGAAGCCGCTGCCGGGCAACAAGCCGCTTGTCGAGGCCTTGTGCAAGCACGCGAGCAGCGTGTTCGGCGAGCCGATCGGCGCTTCGGGCACGCCGCTGTACACCGATGCACGGCTGTACTGCGAGCAGGGCATCCCGGTGGCGCTGTACGGCTGCGGCCCGCGCACGGTGCTGCAGAGCAATGCCAAGCGTGCCGACGAGCACATCGAGCTGGCCGACTTGCGCCGCGCGACAAAGGTGGTCGCACGCACCTTGTTCGATCTCCTGCAGTAGCCGCGGCGTCGATTTCGCGCCTGGGCAGGCTCGGAACGCACCAAACTGGCGTTCACCCCGATTTTCCTGGTGCATGGGCTGCGCACAGAATTTGCAATCGGTGCACGAGGTCATTGCACCGTCTGCCTGCCCAACCCGGAGTCCAACATGCCTTCTGCCTCACGCCGCCACACGCTGGGCGCGTTCGCCATCACCTGTGCCGCCGCATTGAGCGCCGGCTGGATGCCGAGCGCGCACGGCCAGGAAACGACCATCAAGTTTCAGCTCGACTGGCGCTTCGAGGGCCCTGCCGCGCTGTTCCTGGTGCCGGTGGCCAACGGCTACTTCAAGGCCGAGGGCCTGAACGTGGTCGTCGACGCCGGCAACGGCTCCGGTGGCACCGTCACACGCGTGGCCTCCGGCGCCTACGACATGGGCTTTGCCGACCTCGCCGCGCTGATGGAATTCCTGGCCAACAACCCGACCGCGCCGAACAAGCCGGTGGCGGTGATGATGGTCTACAACAACACGCCGGCCGCGGTGCTGGCGCTGAAGAAGAGCGGCATCAAGACCCCCGCCGACCTGAACGGCAAGAAGCTGGGCGCGCCGGTGTTCGATGCCGGGCGCAAGTCGTTCCCGATCTTCGCCAAGGCCAACAACGTCAGCAACGTGGCCTGGACCTCGATGGACCCGCCGCTGCGCGAGACGATGCTGGTGCGCGGTGACATCGATGCCATCACCGGCTTCGGCTTCACCTCGATCCTCAACCTCGAGGCGCGTGGCGTGAAGGCCGACGAGATCGTCGTGATGCCCTACGCGCAATACGGCGTCAAGCTGTACGGCAACGTCATCATCGCCGGCGAGGAATTCCTGAAGAAGAACCCCGAGGCGGTGAAGCGTTTCCTGAAAGCCTTCAGCAAGGGCATGAAGGACGTCATCGCCGACCCGAAGGCGGCAGTGGCCACCGTCAAGGCGCGCGACGGCCTCATCAACGAAGCGCTCGAATTGCGCCGCCTGCAGCTGGCGCTGGATGCCACCGTGCTGACCGCCGACGCCAGGGCCGAAGGCTTCGGCAATGCACTGGCGCCGCGGCTGAGCCTGATGGCCAGCCAGGTGTCGGATTCGTTCAACACCAAGGAGCGCATCAACCCCACCGCCGTGTGGACCGACGCCTACCTGCCCAGCGCGGCCGAGCGCAACATCTTCGGCGCGGCGAAGAAGTGATCGACGACGCCGAGCCGCCGGCGCGCGTCGGGGCGTTCAGCGAAAGTCGATCGACAGCTGCAGCATCACGCCGGCGGTGCCGAGCAGGTTGGCCTGCATCGAAAACTGGCGCGTGAATTGCCAGCCCACCGCCAGCACCAGCCCGGGCGACCAGCCGTTGTAGTTCAACGGCACCTTGTCCTCGTACGGTTCCTTGTAGCCGTACAGGATGCCCGCCGACCACTTGGCGAACAGCGGCTCGACCGAGAACAGGTTGCCGTAGCGCTGGCCGACATAGACGAAGCCGCTGGGCTGTCCGAAGGAGTTGCTGAAATAGGTGCCGCCCCAGAACCAGTCGTCGGCGCGCTGCCGCTCCAGGCCGATGCCATACACGGCCTCGCGGTCGTTGTCGTCGTCGGCACCGAAGTGCAAGGTGTAGGGCGAGGCCACCAGCCGCCAGTAGTCGGCATCGACGGGCGTGGCCTGCGCGAGCGCGGCGCCGCTGCCGAAGGCCAGTGCCGTCGCGAGCAACGCGCCGCGGGCATGGGCCGGGAGAAAGGATCGCATCGTCGGCATCGTGGGCATGTGCTTGGGCAGGGCTTCGGGAGTGAAGCGCGGAATTATCCCTGCCGCGTCATGGCCCGGCGTGACGGCCCGCTCAACAGCCGGTGAACCGCAGATGAACCACTTCGTCGATTTCCGCAACGTCTGGCTGGCCTACAACGCCGAGCTGCTGGCCAAGGGCCAGTTCGCGGTCGAAGACATCTCGATGCAGATCGGCGAAGGCGAGTTCATCGCCATCGTCGGCCCCTCGGGCTGCGGCAAGAGCACCTTCATGAAGCTGACCACGGGGCTGAACATGCCCAGCAAAGGCAGCATCCTGATCGACGGCAAGCCGGTCACCGGGCCGCTGAAGATCAGCGGCATGGCCTTCCAGGCGCCGAGCCTGCTGCCGTGGCGCACGACGCTGGACAACGTGCTGCTGCCGCTCGAGATCGTCGAACCCTATCGCTCCACCTTTCGCGCGCGGCGCAGCGAGTACGTGGAAAAGGCGCGCAAGCTGCTGCACAGCGTGGGCCTGGCCGGCTACGAGGACCAGTTCCCGTGGCAGCTGTCCGGCGGCATGCAGCAGCGCGCCAGCATCTGCCGCGCACTGGTGCACGAGCCGAAGATGCTGCTGCTCGACGAGCCCTTCGGCGCGCTCGATGCCTTCACGCGCGAGGAGCTGTGGTGTGCGATGCGCGACCTGCAGGCGGCGCAGAAATTCAACGTCATCCTGGTCACGCACGACCTGCGCGAAAGTGTGTTCCTGGCCGACACGGTGTACGTGATGAGCAAGAGCCCCGGGCGCCTGATCGTCAGGCGCGACATCGATCTGCCGCGGCCGCGCGACCTCGAAGTCACCTACAGCAAGCCCTTCATCGACATCGTGCATGAACTGCGCGGCCACATCGGCGCCATGCGCCAACCGGTGGGCACGGCAAGCGGAGCGGCGAGATGAACCGCACCTTCGAACGGTTCGCGCCGCTGGGGCTGCTGATCGCCATCCTGCTGCTGTGGCAGTTGATCTGCACCGCGTTCAACGTCAGCGAGTTCATCTTCCCGAGCCCGCTGCGCATCGTCGAGCAGACCTGGGAACACCGCTGGACCATTCTCGGCCACGCCTGGCGCACCTATTGGGTGACGATGGTCGGTTTCGCACTGGCCATCGTCGTGGGCGTGCTGCTGGGCTTCCTGATGGGCAGTTCGCGGCTCGCCTACAACGCCATGTACCCGCTGATGACCGGCTTCAACGCACTGCCGAAGGCGGCCTTCGTGCCGATCCTGGTGGTGTGGTTCGGCATCGGCGCCGGCCCGGCGATCCTGACCGCCTTCCTGATCTCCTTCTTCCCGATCATGGTCAACATCGCCACCGGGCTGGCGACGCTGGAGCCCGAACTGGAAGACGTGCTGCGCGTGCTCGGCGCCAAGCGCTGGGACGTGTTGATGAAGGTCGGCCTGCCACGCTCGATGCCGTACTTCTATGCGTCGTTGAAAGTGGCCATCACGCTGGCCTTCGTCGGCACCACCGTGTCGGAGATGACGGCCAGCAACGAAGGCATCGGCTACCTGCTCATTTCGGCCGGCAGTTCGATGCAGATGGGCCTGGCCTTCTCCGGCCTGGTCGTCGTCGGCATCATGGCGATGCTGATGTACGAGCTGTTCTCGGTGGTCGAAAAGCGCACCACCGCCTGGGCACACCGGGGCTCGGCGGGACATTGACGGATGAGACAGCCATGACCCACGAGCAGATGCTCGACCACCTGCGCCGCGCCAACCGATTGGCGCTGGCCGTGATGCAAGCCGGCCGCCACCCGTTCGGCGCGTTGCTGATCGCACCCGATGGCATCACGGTGCTGCTCGAACAGGGCAATGTCGACGGCGTCAACCACGCCGAAAGCGTGCTGGCCCGCGATGCCGCGAAGCAGTTCGAGCCGTCGCAGCTGTGGTCTTGCACCTTGGTGACGACGGTCGAGCCGTGTGCGATGTGCGCCGGCACGCAGTACTGGGCGCACATCGGCCGACTGGTCTACGGCATGAGCGAACGCCGGCTGCTCGAGATGACCGGCAACCACACAGAGAACCCGACCCTGGATCTGCCCTGCCGCGACGTCTTCGCGCATGGCCAGAAAGCGGTGCAGGTGTGGGGGCCGTTCGCCGAGGTCGAGGAAGAGATCGCGGCGCTGCACCGCGATTTCTGGCGCGCGCACTGAGCGGTGCGCTCGACGCGTCCGGCGCTGATCAGCGACTGAAAAAAGGCGCCGCTTCGTAGGCCAGCCGGATGCCGTCGCGCAGCGGCGTGCGCGCTGTCCAGCCCAGCGCCCGCAGCCGCCCGACGTCGAGCAGCTTGCGCGGCGTGCCGTCGGGCTTGCTGCGGTCCTGCACCACGCGGCCCTCGAAGCCGACCACCTGCATCACCGTGCTCGCCAGCTCGGCAATGCTGACGTCGCTGCCGGTGCCGATGTTGAGCAGGCCGCCGTCGTAGCCGCGCGCCATCAGGAACACGCAGGCATCGGCCAGGTCGTCGACGTAGAGGAACTCGCGCATCGGCGTGCCGCTGCCCCAGACCACCAGCTCGGCATCGCCGCGTTCGCGCGCTTCATGGGCCTTGCGGATCAGCGCCGGCAGCACGTGGCTGCTGCTCAGGTCGTAGTTGTCGTTGGGCCCGTACAGGTTGGTCGGCATCACGCTGATGTATTGCCGGCCATGCTGGCGGTTGTAGCTCTCGGCCAGCTTGATGCCGGCGATCTTGGCGATCGCGTAGGGCTCGTTGGTCGGCTCCAGCGGGCCGGTCAGCAGGTACTCTTCCTTGATCGGCTGCGGGCAGTCGCGCGGGTAGATGCAGCTCGAGCCGAGGAACATCAGCCGCTGCACGCCGGCGGCATGGGCGGCGGCCATCAGGTTGGCCTCGATCATCAGGTTGTCGTGCAGGAAATCGGCACGCAGCTGGTTGTTGGCCTGGATGCCGCCGACCTTGGCCGCGGCGATGAAGATGTAGTCGGGCCGCTGCTCGGCAACGAACGCCGCCACGGCACGCCCATCGCGCAGATCGAGCTGCTGGCGTGTGGCGGTGATCAGCCGCTGGTAACCCAGCGCCTGCAAACGGCGCAGCAAAGCACTGCCGACCATGCCGCGATGGCCGGTGACGAAGATGCGTGAATCGGTGGTGATGTCCATCAGGCGGCGAATTGTAGGTTCGCGCGTCTTCGCGCCCGACTGGCCGCGTGCGCCGAAGCGGTCGGCAACAATCGCCGGCCATGGGCTGGCACGCATCGCTGCAACTGGACTATCGGCGCGATGGCGAGCGCACCATCGCGCACGACCGACACGAAGGCCCGCTGCGTGTGCTGCGCCGCCTGTACCCCGAAGGTCCGCGCATCTGCCACCATGTGCTGGTGCATCCGCCGGGCGGGCTCGTCGGCGGTGACGTGTTGCAGGTCCACGCCACGCTGCAAGCCGGCAGCCACGCGCTGATCACCACGCCGGGGGCGACCCGCTTCTATCGCAGTGCCGGCGCGCTGGCCGAACAGCGGGTGAGTGCGCGGCTCGATGACGGTGCGCGTCTCGAATGGCTGCCGCTGGAGACCATCGCGCACAGTGGCTGCCACGCGGACAGCCGTCTGCGTTTCGATCTGGCGCCGGGTGCCGAGATGATCGGCTGGGAGGTGCTGGCGCTGGGCCTGCCGGCTGCCGACCAGCCCTTCGAGCAGGGAAGCTTCGTGCAGCACATCGAGATGCCCGGCATCTGGCTCGAGCGCGGCAGCATCGATGCCCACGATGAACGGCTGCTGAACTCCCCGCTGGGCTGGGCCGGCCGCCGGGTGCTGGCCACCTTGTGGTTCGGCAGCGGATCGACGATCGCGCCGGCGCGGCACGAGGCGCTGATCGACGTCGCGCGCGCCGCCATCGCCGACGACCCGGTGCTGGGCAACCAGGCCGGTGTCACGCTGCTGCATCAACGGGTGATCGTGCTGCGCGCGTTGGCCGATCGGGTCGAACCGGCAATGCAGCTGCTGGGCCGTTGCTGGTCAGCGTGGCGGGGCCTGGCCTGGGGCGCCGACACCGCGGCACCGCGGCTGTGGCGCACCTGATCGGCGCGCGTTGCGGCTAAGCTCGGCGCTGACCTGCCGGCAGCCCAGGAGATGAGCTTCATGACCCGCACCGCACCGATCACCGACGACGACCCGAGCCCCGAACAGATGGAAAGGCGTGTGGCGCGCTTTGCGGCGCTGCAAGCGACCGACGACTATGCGGATGCAGGCATCCCCGGCTGCGAACGCACCACCTGGCGGGTGCTCGGCGAACGGCCCGCGGCGCCGCTGCAGGCCGACCAGTTCCACCTCAACATCGTGTGCTGCGCAGCGGGCAAGAGCGCACCGCTGCACAACCACCTCACCGAAGAGGTGTTCCTGGCGCTCGACGGCAGCTGGGAGGTGTTCTGGGGTCCCGAGGGCAAGCACAGCCTGCGCCTGCAACGGTGGGACACGATCAGCATTCCGCCGGGCGTGTCGCGCGGCTTTCGCAATGTCGGCCACAGCGACGCCCATCTGCTCGGCATTGCCGGCGGACGCGACCCCGGCAACATCAACTGGCCCGACACGGTGCGCGCAGCCGCGCTGGCCGCCGGTGTCACGTTGCCGAGCGCGTGAGCGTGGCGCCGGCGATCAATCGGCGAAGCTGTACGGCCCGCCGCGTTGCAACGCCGCGCGATAGGCCGGCCGTGCATGGATGCGCTTCAGGTAGGCCATCGTCTTGGGGCGTGTCTGGTCGAGCCCGGCACGCTGCGCGGCGGCCTCGAGCGGAAAGCTCATCTGGATGTCGGCCGCGCTGAACTCCTTGCCGGCGAACCAGGTGCTGCGTTGCAATTCGCTCTCGATGAAATCGAGCTGCCGTTCGATGTTGGGCATGATGAAGCTCGACTTCACCTTGGCACTGATGGCACGGGCGATCGGCTTGACGAAAAACGGCATCGGCGCGCGGGTCATCTCGTCGAACACCAGCTTCATCAGCAGCGGCGGCATCGCCGAGCCTTCGGCGAAGTGCAGCCAGTAGCGATAGCGCAGCGCTTCGTCGCTGCCGTCGGCAGGCTTCAGCGCAGCCACCGCCGTGGCGCTCGACGAGGTACTCGATGATGGCGCCCGATTCGGCAACGGTGCGCTTGCCGTCGCTGATCACCGGCGACTTGCCCAGCGGATGCACCGCCCGCAGCGCCGGCTGGTGCGAGCATCGTCTTCGGGTCGCGCTGGTACTTTTCGATCTCGTACGGCAGGCCCAGTTCTTCCAGCAGCCACAGCACCCGCTGCGAGCGGGAGTTCTCAAGATGGTGAACGGTGATCATCGGCCGGGTGCTGGGTTGTCGAGCGGCGCATTGTGCGGCTTGAGGCTGTTGCACGGCGCCACGCGGCGACGGCAGGCACGGCCGTTGCCGGTGGGCATCTCCCACCTCTGACGACATGCGATTCGATTGAGAACAATGCGCTGGCTGGCAGCAGCCGCACTGATCGCGGCTGCGGCTGCCTTCGTCACGCACGGCCGCACATGGCAGCTGCCCGAGCGGATGAACCCGTTCGCGCCGCTGCGCATCGACGAGCCGCCCGGCTGGCTGACCGCATTCAAGCTGCGCCGCGCCAGTGGCGACGCCGAACAATGTCGCGCCGTGCTCGCCACCTCGGGCCTGCAGTTCGATGTCCTGCCCGACCGCGAGGTCGCAGGCTGTGAACTGCACGATGTGGTGCGCATCAGTTCGCTGGCGCAGGTGAAGGTGAACGCGCCGTTCATGCTCAGCTGCCGCGCAGCGCTGTCGCTGGCGCTTTGGGAACGCCACTCGCTGCTGCCCGTTTCGCAGCAGCTGCTGGGTGCGACACCGCGGCGCATCGATCACTTCGGCAGTTTTGCCTGTCGCAACGTCTACGGTCGCGAAGGCGGACGGCGCAGCCAGCACGCCAGCGCCGATGCGCTGGACGTCGCCGGCTTCGTGTTCAGCGACGGGCGGCGCATCACGGTGGCGCGCGACTGGGGCGAGCGACGGCAGCGATGCGCGCTTCCTGCGCGCCGTGCATGCCGACGCGTGCCGCTTCTTCGACGCCGCCTTCGGCCCCGAATACAACGCCGCGCACGCCGACCACCTGCATCTCGACCGCGGCCCGTATCGGGCCTGCCGCTAGCGGCGACGGGGCGGGGGCTGCCTCAGATCGACATGCGCTGGCGCACGCCGTCGGCCTGCATGTCCTTGCCGCGCCCGCGCATCACCACCTCGCCGCGCTCCATCACCAGGTACTGGTCGGCCAGTTCCTCGGCGAAGTCGTAGAACTGCTCGACCAGCACCACCGCCATCGGCTCGGTGTTGTCGCCCGAGCGCATGCCCGTGTCGGCGAGCATGCGGATGACGCGGCCGATGTCCTTGATGATGCTCGGCTGGATGCCCTCGGTGGGCTCGTCGAGGATCAGCACCTTCGGCCCCGCGGCCAGCGCCCGCGCGATCGCCAGCTGCTGCTGCTGGCCGCCCGACAAGTCGCCGCCGCGGCGCTGCAACATCTGCTTGAGCACCGGGAACAGCTCGAACAGTTCGCCGGGAATGTCGCTGCCGGCCGGCTTGATGGCCAGCCCCATGCGCAGGTTCTCTTCCACGGTGAGCCGGTTGAAGATCTCGCGCCCCTGCGGCACGTAGCCCAGGCCCATGCGCACGCGCTGGTAGGGCGTGAGCTTGCCGATATCGGTGCCGGCCAGCATCAGGGTGCCGGTCTTCACCGGCACCAGGCCCATCAGGCTCTTCAGCAGCGAGGTCTTGCCCACGCCGTTGCGCCCGAGAATGACGGTCACCTCGCCGGCTTTGGCCTGCAGGTTCAGGCCGCGCAGGATGTGCGAGCCGCCGTAGTACTGGTTCAGGCCGTCGACGCTCAGCATGCCGACCCTCCTGCGCGGCCGCCGGCCAGCGGTTGCCCGGCCGCGCTGGGCAGGCCGGCGCGCTCAACGGCCAAGGTACACCTCGACCACCTTCTCGTCGGCCTGCACATCCGCCAGCAGGCCCTCGGCCAGCACGCTGCCTTCGTGCAGCACCGTCACCTTCTTGCGCCCTTCGCTCAACTGATCGACGAACTTCATGTCGTGCTCGACGACAACCAGCGAGTGTTTGCCTTCCAGCGACAGGAACAGCTCGGCGGTGCGCTCGGTCTCCTCGTCGGTCATGCCGGCCACCGGCTCGTCGAGCAGCAGCAGCTTCGGGTCCTGCATCAGCAGCATGCCGATCTCCAGCCACTGCTTCTGGCCGTGCGACAGCAGCCCGGCCTCGCGCTGCGCATCGTCCTTCAGGTGGATCAGCACCAGCACCTCGGCGATGCGATCGAGCTGCGCGCCGCTCAGGCGCGAGAACAGCGAGGCGCGCACGCGGCGATCGGCCTTCAGCGCCAGCTCGAGGTTCTGGAACACCGACAGCTGCTCGTACACGGTGGGCTTCTGGAACTTGCGGCCGATGCCGCTCTGCGCGATCTGCGTTTCGCTCAGGCGCAGCAGGTCGATGGTCGAGCCGAAGAAACACTTGCCTTCGTCGGGGCGGGTCTTGCCGGTGATGACATCCATCATCGTCGTCTTGCCGGCGCCGTTGGGGCCGATGATGCAGCGCAGTTCGCCGACATCGATCGACAGGCTCAGCGCATTCAGCGCCTTGAAGCCGTCGAAGCTGACGCTGATGTCGTCCAGGTACAGCGCCACGCCCTGCGTGAAATCGGGCTCGCCGAGCTGCAGCAGCCGCGCGCGCCCGGCCATGCGCCCGCCGGCGGCCACCTGCGCGGCCTGGCGTTCGAGCAGCGCTTCGTGCGCGCGCGCACCGGCCTGCATCAGCTGCGGCGTCATGACTTGCCTTCCTTGCGCCGGCGCAGCAGGCCGACGATGCCCTGCGGCAAAAACAAGGTCACCGCGATGAACAGCGCGCCGAGAAAATACAGCCAGTACTCCGGGAAGGCGACCGTGAACCAGCTCTTCGCGCCGTTGACGAAGACGGCGCCGACGATCGGCCCGATCAACGTGGCGCGGCCGCCCACCGCGGTCCAGATCGCCATCTCGATGCCCGCCGCCGGGCTCATCTCGCCGGGGTTGATGATGCCCACCTGCGGCACGTACAGCGCCCCGGCGATGCCGCACATCACGGCCGACAGCGTCCAGATGCTCAGCTTGTAGGCGACCGGGTTGTAGCCGGTGAACATGACCCGCGTCTCGGCGTCGCGGATGGCCTGCAGCACGCGCCCGTACTTGCTGTTGACGATGGCACGCGACATCAGGAAGAAGCCGATCAGCACCATGCCGGTGATGACGAACAGGATCACGCGCATCTGCGGCGTGTTCACCGGCTGGTCGAGGATGCGCTTGAAATCGGTGAAGCCGTTGTTGCCGCCGAAGCCGGTCTCGTTGCGGAAGAACAGCAGCATCGCCGCGAAGGTCAGCGCCTGCGTGATGATCGAGAAATACACGCCCTTGATGCGCGAGCGGAAGGCGAAGAAGCCGAACACGAAGGCCAGCACGCCGGGCACCAGGACCACCAGCAGCATCTGCAGGATGAACGAATCACTCCACGCCCAGGTCCAGGGCAGCTCCTTCCAGTCGAGGAAGACCATGAAGTCGGGCAGCTCGCTCTTGTAGTTGCCCTCCAGGCCGATCTGGCGCATCAGGTACATGCCCATCGCATAACCGCCGAGCGCGAAGAACATGCCGTGGCCGAGCGACAGGATGCCGGTGTAGCCCCAGATCAGGTCCATCGCCAGCGCGCAGATGGCGTAGCACAGGATCTTGCCCATCAGGCCGACGTAGTAGTCGCTCAGGTGCAAGGCGCTGCCGGCCGGCACCATCAGGTTGAGCAGCGGCACCAGCACGACGATGCTCAGCGTGGCGGCGATCAGCGCGGCCCAGCCGCGCGCGCCGAGCAGCACGCCGCGAGGCGAGCCCGGCGCCGCGCTCAGACGTTGTGTCAGCGGCTGGCCGGTGGTTTCGCTGCGTGCCGAGGCCCGTGCGTCGCTGAGGCCGCTCATGCTTCGGCGCTCCGGCCCTTGACCGCGAAGATGCCCTGCGGCCGCTTCTGGATGAACACGACGATGAACACCAGCACCATGATCTTGGCCAGCACCGCGCCTTGCCAGCCTTCGAGCAGCTTGTTCAGCAGCCCGAGCCCGAGCGCCGCATAGACCGTGCCGGCGAGCTGGCCGACACCGCCGAGCACCACCACCATGAACGAATCGACGATGTAGCCCTGGCCCATGTCGGGGCCGACGTTGCCGACCTGCGACAGCGCGCAGCCGGCGAGCCCGGCGATGCCGGCGCCGAGCGAGAAGGCGTAGGTGTCGACGCGCGCGGTGTTGACGCCCATGCACGAGGCCATGCGCCGGTTCTGCGTGACGCCGCGCACGAACAGACCGAGCCGCGTCCTGCCGATCAGCAGCGCCATGCCGATCAGCACCAGCGCGGCGAAGACCAGGATCGCCAGCCGGTTGTACGGCAGCACCAGGTTCGGCAGCACCTGCGCGCCGCCCGACAGCCACGACGGGTTTTCCAGGCCGACGTTCTGCGCACCGAAGATCGAGCGCACCAGCTGCATCAACATCAGGCTGATGCCCCAGGTGGCGAGCAACGTTTCCAGCGGCCGCCCGTACAACCAGCGGATGACGCTGCGTTCGAGCACCGCGCCGACCAGCGCGCTGACCAGGAACGCGGCCGGGATCGCGGCCAGGATGTACAGGTCGAAGGCACCGGGCAGCCACTGCCTGAACAGGTTCTGCACCACGTAGGTGGCGTAGGCGCCGATCATCATCAGCTCGCCGTGCGCCATGTTGATGACGCCCATCAGCCCGTAGGTGATGGCCAGGCCGAGCGCCACCAGCAACAGGATCGAGCCCAGGCTGATGCCGGTGAACAGCACGCCCAGGCGTTCGCCCCAGTCGAGCTTCGATTGCACGCGGGCCAGCGAGGCCTGCAGCGCGGCGCGCACCTGCGCATCGGCTTCTGCGTCGGGCGCCAGCCGTTCGAGCAGCAGCGTCTTGGTCGTCGGCTGGCCGCTGTCGGCCAGCAACTGCACTGCCGCCAGGCGCTTGGCCTTGTCGCTCGACGCGATCAGCACCGTGGCCTTGAGCAAGCCGAGTTGCTCCTTCAGCGACGCATCGGTTTCGGCCGCCTCGGCCTTTTCGATCATGCCGAGCTTGCTTTCGTCGACCTCGTTCTTCAACGCGGCGATGGCCGCGCCGCGCACCGTGACATCGGGGGAGAGCAGCTGGATGGTTGCCAATGCCGCAGCGATCTCGCGGCGCATGCGGTTGTTGTTGCTCACGTCCTCGGCGCCTGCGGGCAACTCGGCGATCGCGCCGGTGGCCACATCGGTGGCCTTGCCATCGCGCACGATGTAGGCCTTGCCTTCGAAGGTGCGCACCTCGTCGGCGAGCAGCGCCTCGAGCAAGGCCGCGAGCTTTGCATCGCCTTCGGCCACCGCTTCGTTGAGGGCCGAGATGCGCTCGTCGCTGTCACCGGCCGCGATGCGGCCGGCCAGATCGGCGCTGAGCGCCCACGACGGCAGGCTCGGCAAGCACAGCGCGAAAAGAGTCGCGCACAGCAGCAGAAAGCGGCGGGCCGGTGTCGGCCGCACGAAGTGCCTCACGGCGTGCCCTCGGATTGGTTTGCGGTTCTTGATATGGGCCCGGCAGCGCAGGCGACATCGTCACCTGCGTGCCGGGCCGTCCCCGAGCATCTGCGGGCCGGCCGCCGGCCAGGCCCCGGCGATTACAGCTTCTTCTCGGGCTCGTCCAGCTTCTTGTCGTTGCCGGGGATGTACTGGCTCCACGGCTGCGCGCGCACCGGGCCCTTGGTTTTCCACACCACGTTGAACTGTCCGTCCTTCTGCACTTCGCCGATGAACACCGGCTTCCACAGGTGGTGGTTCTTCTCGTCCATCTTGACGGTGAAGCCGTCCGGCGCGGCGAAGGTCTGGCCGGCCATCGCGGCGATGACCTTGTCCGGATCGGTGGACTTGGCCTTCTCGACCGCCTGCTTCCACATCCACATGCCGATGTAGGTGGCTTCCATCGGGTCGTTGGTCAGCGGCTTGTCGGCGCCGGGCAGCTTCTTGGCCTTGGCGTAGGCGGCCCACTTCTTCGTGAACTCGCTGTTGGCCGGGTTCTTCAGCGACATGAAGTAGTTCCACGCCGCCATGTGGCCGACCAGCGGATTGGTGTCCACGCCGCGCAGTTCCTCTTCGCCCACCGAGAAGGCGACCACCGGCACGTCGGTGGCCTTCAGGCCCTGGTTGCCGAGCTCCTTGTAGAAGGGCACGTTCGAATCACCGTTGATGGTCGAGACCACCGCGGTCTTGCCGCCGGCCGAGAACTTCTTGATGTCGGCGACGATGGTCTGGTAATCGCTGTGGCCGAATGGCGTGTACTTCTCTTCGATGTCGCTGTCCTTCACGCCCTTCGAATTCAGGAAGGCGCGCAGGATCTTGTTGGTGGTGCGCGGGTACACGTAATCGGTGCCCAGCAGCACCCAGCGCTTGGCGCCGCCGCCGTCCTTGCTCATCAGGTACTCGACCGCGGGAATGGCCTGCTGGTTCGGCGCTGCGCCGGTATAGAACACGTTCTTCGACAGCTCCTCGCCTTCGTACTGCACCGGATAGAACAGCACGCTGTTCAGTTCCTCGAACACCGGCAACACCGACTTGCGCGACACGCTGGTCCAGCAGCCGAACACGGCGGCGACCTTGTCCTGGCTGATCAGCTGGCGCGCCTTCTCGGCAAACAGCGGCCAGTTCGACGCCGGATCGACGACGACGGCTTCGAGCTTCTTGCCCATCACGCCGCCCTTCGAGTTGATCTCCTCGATGGTCATCAGCGCCACGTCCTTCAGCGCGGTCTCGCTGATGGCCATGGTGCCCGACAGCGAATGCAGCACCCCGACCTTGATGGTGTCCTGGGCCAGCACCGGCCCCGACAGCAACGCAGCGGCGGCCCAGGCCACACTGCTGACTTTCAGCGCAAGACGACGGTTCATGTTGTTCAACTCCAGATGAGAAGTGCCCTGATGCGGGCTGTGGTCGGTGGTATCCCCCGCGTACTTCAGCAAAGGCTGTGCCAGCGGCGCCCTGGGCGAGATGGCCGGGCGTTTGCACCACCGCGGGGCCTGAACCGGCGCACTTGGTGCGTGCGCGCGTTGCAGCGGCGCTAATCCCGAGATCGGTGCACGACGCGACAACGCCGGCCAGGCGACAGCGCGTGACACGACCGGCGCGCTCGCCGCGCGTTCGACCGGCGGACGCTACGATGTGCTTGACCGGCGCGGGGACTCTATCGGCGCCGGGCGCCCAGGAGATCGCACTTGTTGCCCATCACCACTCCCCTGCTTCGCGGCGCCGCCCTGGCGGCATTGCTGGGCTTGGGCCTGCCGGCACCGGCTTGGGCGCAAGCCGAGGGCGGGCTGTACATCGCCGATGCCCGCTTCAGCTTCACGCAGGCGGCCGAACGCGCGCTGGCGAAGAACACCGGCGGCCAGCGTTTCTTCGTGCTGGCGTTGCCTGCGCAGATCGATGCACTGTCGCAGCGCGCGCTGGCTCAGCAGGTGCAGCTGCGCGAACGGGTGCAGGCAGCCGGTGGCGTGTTGCTGGTGTGTCAGCGTGACCTGGACAACGGTCGAGTGCAAGCGTCCGAACTGGCCGAGGGTGTGGTGCCGGTGCGCGGCTGGCCGCCCAAAGGCGGCGAAGCGCTGCCCGCCGGCCAACGCTACTTCGCCGATGAAGACCGCGACAAGCTGCCGGTGTCGAACGAGGCGTTGCGCCGCCTGCGTTCGGCCTGCGCCTGAGGGCGCACGAGGCCCGCCGCACCAGGCACGGCGGTGGCCCCGCCGGCGTCCGGACGGCGCCTCTACTTCGGAATGCGCAGCAGTTGGCCCGGATAGATCTTGTCCGGATCCTTCAGCATCGGCTTGTTGGCTTCGAAGATCTTCGGATAGTCGTTGGCATTGCCGTACATCTCCTTGGCGATCTTCGACAGCGTGTCGCCCTTTTGCACCAGGTGCCAGCGTGATTCATCGGCGGGCGTTGCGACGGTCATCAGGTCGTTGACCTTTTCCACACCGTCGACGTTGCCGCAGCACAGCACGATCTTTTCCCGCGTCGGCTGGTCGGCGGCTTCGCCCGACACGGTGACCGATGCGTTGGCCCCGTCGAACGCGACGTCGAGCGCCTTCGCACTCAGGTTCTGCGAAGCGATGTATTTCTCGATCGCGGCGCCGGCTTTCTGGTTCATCTCTTCGGCCTTGACCTTGGCCACAGCCGGGTCCGGTGCCGCTGTGACGGCCTGGTGGGCGGCCTCGGTTTCCTTCTTGCCGAACAATTTCTCGCCGGCTTCCTTGAAAAAACTGATCAGACTCATGCACGCTCCTGTGTGTATCCATGTCGGGTCGAACGGCGACGCCGCCACCCCCGCCGATCACTGTAGCGTCTGGGGAGCCCGGCACAATAGGACAATGCTGACAGTCAACAAACTGCTGCCCCAGGGTCGCGGCCTCAGCGGCGTGCTGTTGAAGCGTGCCGCCAAGGTCGCACTGGATTGGGATGTCCGCTGCAAGAGCCGCTTCGAGGCCGTCGATTCGCTCGACCGTCCTCTCGCCGTGTTCCTGCCGCGCGGTCAGGTCGTGCGCGGCGGCGACGTGCTGGTGGCCGAGGACGGGTCGCTGATCCGCGTCGAAGCCGCTGCCCAGGCGCTGCTGGTGGTGCGCCATTGCAGCCGGCACGGCACCGCGTTCGACTTGTTGCGCGCCGCCTACCATCTCGGCAACCGCCACGTGCAGCTGGACCTGCGCGCCGACCGGCTGCAACTCGAGCCCGACCATGTGCTGGCCGAAATGCTGCGGCAGATGCACCTGATCGTGAGCGAGGAGAACGCGCCGTTCGAACCCGAAGCGGGTGCCTACGGCGCGTCATCCCCCGCGCACGCGCACGCGCACGCACACGCGCACGGCAGCGAGGGCGAGCATGCGCACGGCGACGCCCACGCGCGGCCGCCCCACGCACACTGATTTGAGCGCCCTCGCCGCCGCGCAGGACAACGCTGCCGACACCCTGCTGCGGCTGATGCAGCTGTCGTCACCGGCCTTGCCGGTCGGCGGCTTCAGTTATTCCGAGGCGCTGGAGGCCGCGGTCGAGCACGGTCTGGTGCAAGATGAAGTGCAGGCCGGCGACTGGCTCGTCGATCAGTTGTGGCTGAGCCTGGCGCGCGCCGACATCGCGGCCATGGCGCAGGCCTTGCTCGCCTGGCAGGGCCTTGACCTGACGCGCGTGCGCGCGTTGAACGACTGGATCGGCCAGACACGCGAAAGCGCCGAGGTGCTGCAGCAGACGCGTCAGATGGGCCGCTCGATGGCCGAGTGGCTGAAGAACGGCAGCCCGCACGATGAACGCGTGCAACAACTCGCGGCTCTGCCCGGCGCCCCGACCTGGCCGGTGGCCTTTGCGCTGGCCGCCGCGCAGACCAGCGCCAGCGCGCGTGAGGCGGCGTTGAGTTTTGCCTTCGGCTGGGCCGAGAACATGGTGCAGGCGGCGATGCGCAGCGTGCCGCTCGGCCAGAGTGCCGCGCAGCGCATGCTGGCGCGGCTGATCGCGGCCATTCCGCAGGCGGTCGATCATGCGCTGTCGCTGGACGATGTGCAGCGCCAGGCCTTCACGCCGATGCTGGCGATCCTCAGCGCGCGCCACGAAGTCCAGTATTCGCGGCTGTTCCGTTCATGACCGAACGGGCACCGCAATAATCCGCGCCATGCATCCGCCCCCCGTGTCCTCGTCTTCCGCGCTGCATTCGATCGCCGGGCGCAGCCGCAAGCTGCCGCCATTGCGCGTGGGCGTCGGCGGCCCGGTCGGCTCGGGCAAGACCACGCTGGTCGAGATGCTGTGCAAGGCGCTGCGTGACCGCTACGACCTGGTCGTCATCACCAACGACATCTACACCAAGGAAGATCAGCGGCTGCTCACCGTGGCCGGTGCGCTGGCGCCCGAACGCATCATGGGTGTCGAGACCGGCGGCTGCCCGCACACCGCGATTCGCGAGGATGCGTCGATCAACCTCGAAGCGGTCGATCGCATGCTGGAGAAGTTTCCCGATGCCGACATCGTCTTCATCGAATCCGGCGGCGACAACCTCGCGGCCACCTTCAGCCCCGAACTCAGCGACCTGACGATCTACGTCATCGACGTCGCCGCCGGCGAGAAGATTCCGCGCAAGGGCGGCCCGGGCATCACCAAGAGCGACCTGTTCGTCATCAACAAGACCGATCTGGCGCCGCATGTCGGCGCCGACCTGGACGTGATGGCCGCCGACACCCGGCGCATGCGGCCGAACCGTCCGTATGTGATGACCAACCTGAAGACACTGGCCGGCCTCGACGAGGTGGTGGCCTTCATCGAGCACAAGGGCTTGCTGACGACGGCTTGAAGCCCGGCGCCGCACTGCGCGCCGGTCGGCCACCCGCGCTGATCGACCCGCGCCGCGACCGCGAACGGCGCGTCGACGTCAGCGCAGGCCGACGCTTGCGCGCAGCGCCTGCACGGCGCCGGCGCCGATCGACGTGCCCAGGCGCTTGAACAGCTTCTCGGCGACGTTTTCCTTCGGCGTGTAGTCGATCACCTCGGGTGACTTGACGATCTCGCGGGCAACGTAGTCGAGGTTGCCGAAGTGATCGACCAGGCCCTGGCGCACCGCTTCCTCGCCGTTCCAGAACAACCCGGAGAAGGTCTCCGGCGTCTCTTTCAGCCGCTCGCCGCGGCCCTCGCGCACGACCTTGATGAACTGCTGGTGCACCTGGTCGATCATCACCTTGGCGTAGGCCTGCTGCTCGGCGTCCTGCGGCGAGAACGGGTCGAGCATGCCCTTGTTCTTGCCGGCCGTGAGCAGCCGCCGCTCGATGCCGAGCTTTTCCATCAGGCCGACGAAGCCGAAGCCGTCCATCAGCACCCCGATCGAGCCGACCAGGCTGGCCTTGTCGACGTAGATGTCGTCGGCGGCGACCGCGATGTAATACGCACCCGAGGCGCACACCTCTTCGACGACGACGTAGACCTTCTTCTTGTGCAGGGCCTTCAGGCGCCGGATCTCGTCGTTGACGATGCCGGCCTGCACCGGGCTGCCCCCGGGCGAGTTGATGCGCATCACCACCGCGGTCGCGCTGCGTTCCTCGAACGCGGTGGTCAGCGCCGAGACCAGCGCATCGGCGCTGGCCTCGCTGTCCGGTCCGATCTCGCCGCGAATATCGACCAGCGCGGTGTGCGGGCCGGTCGGCGCGTTGATGTGTGCGCGCTGGGCCAGCAGCGCCCAGGCGACGGCGACGAACAGGCCCAGCCACGCGAGCCTGAAGAAGATGCGCCAGCGGCGTTCGCTGCGCCGTTCGCGCAGGAACTCGCGCGCGGCCAGCTCCAGCGCGCTTTCGATGCGCCCGGCACTGCCGGAGGCGGTGGCCGCCGAGGCGCCGACCGGCACGTCAGCGCGGCCCGCGTCTAAAGGGTCGTTCGGATTCATGTCTTGCTCCCTGCTGCCGCGACATCGATGGCCGGCGGCTGAATGTCCCGGGAAGGATACCAATACACCTGCCCGTCCTGCTCGAGCACCTGCAAGGCCGTGAGCCGGCCGCGGCCGCAGGGCCCGGCCACGCAGCGCCCATCGGCCGGTTCGTAGGCGGCGCCGTGGCTCGAGCACAGGATGAAGCGCTTGTCGGTATCGAGGAACTCGCCGGGCACCCAGTCCATCTCGGTCGGGCACGTGCACGCATCTGTTCAGGTAGGCCACCACCTGGCCCCCGTGGCGCAGCGCGAAGGCGCGCACCGGCTGGCGGTATTGCCGCACCTCGAAGACCAGCGCGCGACCGCTGTCGACCAGTTCGGCGCTTGCGCACAAGCGCTGCGGCGAAGCCTCATCCATGCTGCAGCAGCCAGTCGTGCAGTTCGCGCGGCGAGTGCGCGACATGCAGCGGCGCGAAGCGCGCGAAGTCGTCGCTGCGATGGGCACCGTAGCTGACGCCGACGCAGGCGACGCCGGCATTCAGCGCGGTCTGCAGATCGTGCGTGGTGTCGCCGACCATCAGCGTGCGCCGGGGCGGCGTGCCGAGTTCGGCCATCAGTTCGAGCAGCATCTGCGGGTCGGGTTTCGGCTGCGTCTGGTCGGCGGTGCGCGTGGCATCGAACAGCGCGTCGAGCCCGGAACTGCGCAGGGCCTCGGTCAGGCCCAGCCGGCTCTTGCCGGTGGCCACCGCCAGCAGGTGCTGGCGCTGCCTCAAGGCCTCGAGCATCGCGCGCGTGCCGTCGAAGAGCACGATGTCGTGCTGGCGCGCGATGTAGTGGTGACGAAAGCGCAGCCCGAGCTCCTTGTGGCGCGCGACCGGCAGGTCCGGCACCGCATGCGCCAGCGCGGCGCCCACGCCCATGCCGATGACGTAGGCCGCGCGCGCGTCGTCGGGCACGGTGGCGCCGACATCGCGGCAGGCCTGCTGGATGCACCGCACGATCAGCCCGGTCGAATCGAACAACGTGCCGTCCCAGTCGAAGGCGATCAGATCGAAGCGTCGTGTCATGTCGGGTTCAGCAGCGGCAGCAGCGCGGCCAGATTCTGCGGCAGCGGTGCGTGCAGTTCGATGCGCTCGCCGCTGCCCGGGTGATCGAAGGACAGGCGCTGCGCGTGCAGGAACATGCCGGCGAAGCGCACGCCGGCGATCAGCTCGCCGCGCGCGATGCGCCGGTTGAAATCGAAGTCGCCGTACTTGTCGTCGCCGACGATCGGGTGGCCGATGTGCGCCAGGTGCACGCGGATCTGGTGCGTGCGCCCGGTCTTGATGGCGACTTCGAGCAAGCTGCAGGGCCCGGCCTGGCGCACCGAGCGGATGAGCGTGATCGAGCGCCGCGACTGCGCGTCGTCGTCGCTGCCGATGCGCACCCGCCGCTCGCCGTCCGGCAGCAGGTACTTGTGCAGCGGCAGGTCGATGACCTTGCACGCTGCGGGCCAGGCGCCGACCACCAGCGCGGCGTAGATCTTGCCGGTCTCGCGGGCACGAAACTGCTCCTGCAGCGCGTTCAGCGCACTGCGCTTCTTCGCCACCAGCAACAGCCCCGAGGTGTCGCGGTCGAGACGGTGCACCAGCTCCAGGAACTTCGCCTGCGGCCGCGCCCGGCGCAGCTGCTCGATGACGCCGAAGGCGACGCCGCTGCCGCCGTGCACCGCCACGCCGGCCGGCTTGTCGATCGCCAGCAGCCACTCGTCTTCGAACAGCACCGCAAAATCGCGCGGCGGCACCGCCGGGGCGTCCGGCCGCTGGGCGATGCGCATCGGCGGCACGCGCACGTCGTCGCCGCCCTGCACGCGGGTGTCGGCGCTGGCGCGGCCCTTGTTGACACGCACCTCGCCCGAGCGGATGACGCGGTACAGGTGCGTCTTCGGCACCCCTTTGAGCAGTCGCACCAGGTAGTTGTCGAGCCGCTGGCCGGCCGATTCGGCATCGACGCGCAGGTGCTGCACCTGCGGCGCGGGTGTGACCGTGATCACGGCAGGCGCCACGCGATCACGGTGCGACGGTGTCGGCGCGGCGCTCGGTGCCGTTGCCCGCGGGGAGGGCCGGCCGTGCGGCCCTATAATGCGCCGGCCTGTCATGGGTGCTGCAAGTGCTTGATTTGCCGGAGTTTAGCCGGCGCACGCGCAGACCCCCCAGGCGCGGCACGGGCCAATGGCGGCTTGTGCCAGGTTGATGCAAGGCCGATCCTCGCCAGGGTGGGCCGTGGTCCCCAAGTGACCCGGTGGCTCAGGCGGCTCGGCTTCAAGACACCGCAAGACGATCCAGCCGTAACAGGCACCCGAACACACACGGCGCAAGACCTGCCTGATCGTTTCAGGCGCTCTTGCACCTGCTCAACGCGACGCCACCGCCGCACATGTTGTTCTCGCTCACTGTCCCGATGACCGCCCTTCGGCCCCGGCTCGTTGCCGGCATGCCCAGGGTCGGCGCATGCCGCTGCGCACGATGCAGCGGTGCCGGACGTGGCCGCGCAACACGTCGCCGCCGTCGCTGAAAAGCACGCGCCAACGCTGACGGCAACGTCGCGGCGCAGTCCGCGGCCAAGCCACAGTCCAGGGCGATTCGAGCCACGGATCTCGCCGCGTCTGTCGATTGCATCGGTTCGGCCGCGCGCTGCAAGGTGCACGGCTTGAAGGTCCGCGCGCCGGCCGCACAGCGGTGCGGCGCGCGGCGTCAGGAGAAGACATGAAACGCATGCTGATCAATGCCACGCAGGCCGAAGAGCGCCGCCTGGCGATCGTCGACGGCCAGAAGCTGGTGGATTTCGAGAACGAGATCGAAGGCCGTGAGCAACGCAAGGGCAACATCTACAAGGCCATCGTGACGCGCGTCGAGCCTTCGCTCGAAGCCTGCTTCATCGACTACGGCGAGGACCGCCACGGCTTCCTGCCGTTCAAGGAAATCTCGAAGAACTACTTCCGCGAAGGCACCGACGTGCGCTCGGCGCGCATCCAGGACGCCATCAAGGACGGCGACGCGCTGCTGGTGCAGGTGGAGAAGGAAGAGCGCGGCAACAAGGGCGCGGCGCTGACCACCTTCGTCAGCCTGGCCGGGCGCTACCTGGTGCTGATGCCGAACAACCCGCGTGGCGGTGGCGTCAGCCGGCGCATCGAGGGCGAGGACCGCGAGGAACTGAAGGAAAACCTCGACCAGCTCGAGTACCCGAAGGGCATGAGCCTGATCGCGCGCACCGCCGGCATCGGCCGCAGCGCGCCCGAGCTGCAGTGGGACCTGAACTACATGCTCAAGCTGTGGGACGCCATCGACGGCGCCTCGAAGGCGGGCAAGGGCGCGTTCCTGATCTACCAGGAAAGCTCGCTGGTGATCCGTGCGATCCGCGATTACTTCACCGCCGACATCGGCGAGATCCTGATCGACACCGACGACATCTTCGAGCAGGCGCAGCAGTTCATGAACCACGTGATGCCGGAATCGGCACCGCGGGTCAAACGCTACCGCGACGACGCGGCGCTGTTCAGCCGCTTCCAGATCGAGCACCAGATCGAAACCGCGTTTGCGCGCACGGTGAACCTGCCGTCGGGCGGCGCCATCGTCATCGACCACACCGAAGCGCTGGTGTCGGTGGACGTGAACTCGGCGCGCAGCACACGCGGCAGCGACATCGAAGAAACCGCCACGCGCACCAACCTCGAAGCCGCCGACGAGATCGCGCGCCAGATGCGGCTGCGCGACCTGGGCGGGCTGATCGTCGTCGACTTCATCGACATGGACGAGTCGAAGAACCGCCGCGAGGTCGAAACGCGCCTGCGCGATGCGCTGCGCAGCGACCGCGCGCGCGTGCAGTTCAGCAGCATCAGCAAGTTCGGCCTGCTCGAGCTGAGCCGCCAGCGGCTGCGCCCGGCGCTGAGCGAAGGCAGCCACATCACCTGCCCGCGCTGCAACGGCACCGGCCACATCCGCGACACCGAAAGCTCGGCGCTGCAGATCCTGCGCATGGTGCAGGAGGAGTCGATGAAGGACAACACCGCCGCGGTGCACGTGCAGGTGCCGGTGGAGGTGACCAGCTTCCTGCTCAACGAGAAGCGCACCGAGATCACCAAGATCGAACTCAAGCAGCGCGTGACCGTGCTGCTGGTGCCGAACAAGCACCTGGAAACGCCGAACTACAAGCTCGAGCGGCTGCGCCAGGACGACCCGCGGCTGGAGGGCCTGCAGGCCAGCTACTCGATGATCGAGGAGCCGAGCGACGAGGTCGGCATCACGCGCCGTGAGAAGGCCGGCAAGGCGCGCCAGGAACCGGTCATCAAGGGCGTGCTGCCCGACCAGCCGGCACCGGCGCCGATCCCGGTCGCACCGCGCGTGCAGCCGGCGGCCGTGCCGCCGCCCGTGGCCGCGCCTCAGAACCCGGTGCGTGCCGACAGCAGTGCCGGCATCGGCTTTTTCGGCTGGGTGAAGAAGCTCTTCGCCAGCCCGGAAATCACCACGCCGGCTTCGATCCCGGCCGAACATTCGGTGCCTGCCACACGCGAGCCTGCGCGCGAGTCACGTGAGCGTGCCGGCGGCGAGGGGCGTCGCGGCGGCCGCGGTGGACGCGGCGGGCGCGATGCTCGCGGCAACGAAGCCCGTGGCGAAGAGCGCAATGGCGCAGGCCGCAACACACGCGACGGCGGACGCAACGGCGCACGCGGTGAGGCCCGGCCGGAAGGCGGCAGCGCCGGCCCTGCTGCCGAGGCGGCCGAGCGCGGCAACCGGGGTGAGCGCGGCGAACGCGGTGAGCGCAGTGAGCGCGGCGAACGTGCCGATAACCGCCGGCCGGCACGCGCCGAGCCGCAGACCGCTGCGACCAGCGCTGCTGTCGACATGCCCGATGCGCAGGCAGTGGACCCGACGCGCACCGACGGTGAGCGCGACGGCCAGCGCCGGCGCCGCCGCGGTGGGCGCGGCGGACGCGATCGCGACAGCGCTGCCGCCGAAAGCGGCATGCCGGTCGACGCACCCGAAGGCGCTCTGGACCAGACCCCGGCAGATGAAACCGCGAGCGCAACCGAAACACCCGCGATTGCGGAGAGTGCCGCGGATGGCACGACGGCCGGCGAGCGCGAACGCGGGGGCCGCCGACGTGGCGGGCGCGGGCGCAACCGTCGCGAGCCGGGTTTGGTTGAAGGCGTCGATGCCGCTGAAGCCGAGTCCCGTGATGCGGGCTTGGCCGAAGTCGGCGATGCGGGCGCGGTTGAAGACCGCGACCCGCGTACGTTTGAAGCGCGCGATGCGGGCCGGGCCGAGTCCCGCGACTCCGGCGCAATCGACCGCCGCGAAGCGGACGAAGCCGACAGCCGCGAAGCCGCTCATCGGGCCGCAGCCCGCCCGGTGGATGTGGACAGCGACGCCGATCGGCGCGACGACAGCGCCGCACGGAGCTCGGTGGCCGACCCGGTCACGCCGCCCTTCGCCACCGTGACCCCGCAGGCCGACGCGGCGGTGATGGCGCACCCGGCAGCACCCGAGGTGCCTGCCCAGCCGAAGCAGACACCCGCCGCCGCCCAGGCTGCGCCCGCGCCGATGGCTTCGGCCGCGCCCTTCGAGCTGCCGATGGACGAGCTGCAGGCGTTGGCGGCATCGGCCGGGCTGGAGTGGGTCAACTCCGATGCCGAGCGCATCGAAGGCGTGCGGCAGGCGATGGCGAACGAGCCGCCGCCGGTGCGCACCCCGCGCATGCCGAAGCCGCAGGTGGTGATCGACGAGGGGCCGCTGGTGCTGGTCGAGACGCGCAAGGACCTGTCTCAGTTGAAGCTGCCGTTCGACCAGGGCTCGTCGGCCGGCGCCGCGCCGCACTGATCGACATCGCCGGCCCGGCCGGCGCGCGCACTGCTCAGGTCAGCAGGCCCAACGCATGCAGGTGGGCCGGCTGCACCATCAAGTCGTCCCACGGCAGCGCCGGCTGCGACGGCAGCAGCTGCTGCCGTCGCGCCTCGCTGGCGGCGCTGGCCTGCCATCGGCCTGCCTCGCGGGCGCGCAGCAAGGTGTCGAGCCAATCATCGACTGCAGCGCCACCGCCATCGACCGACTGGTTGCACAGCAAGACCAGATCGCAGCCGGCGGCCAGCGCCATCACCGCGGCGTCGACAGCGTCGACATCGCGGCCTTCGATGCGCCGTGCGCCGGCCATGCTCAGGTCGTCGCTGAAGATGGCACCCTGGAAGCCCAGGCGGCCGCGCAGGATGTCGTTCAGCCAGCGCGAGGAAAAGCCGGCCGGCCGCACATCGACGCGTGGATAGACGACATGCGCCGGCATCACGCTGGCCAGGCTGGTCGACAACCAGCCATAGGGCAAGGCGTCGTCGCCGAGGATCGCCTTCAGCGAACGCCGGTCGACCGGGATCTCATGGTGGCTGTCGGCCTTGACGAAGCCATGGCCGGGAAAGTGTTTGCCGCAGTTGGCCATGCCGGCCAGCAGCAGGCCATGCATCAGGCTCTTCGCCAGCAGGCTGACGATGCGCGGGTCGCGGTCGAAGGCGCGGTCGCCGATGACACCGCTGCTGCCGTGGTCGAGATCGAGCACCGGCGTGAAGCTCAGGTCGACGCCACACGCCCGCAGTTCGGCACCCAGCACCTGGCCGGCGGCGGTGGCGGCATCGACCGCGCGCAGCGCGCCGCTGCCGGGCACACCCGCCACGTCGTGGCGCCACAGCTCACCCAGCGTGCGCATCGCGCTGATGTGCGTGAAGCCGTCGGTGCGGAAGCGCTGCACACGCCCGCCTTCGTGATCGACGCAGACCAGCACGTCCGGGCGCACCGACTTGATCTGCGTGCACAGCTCGGTGAGCTGGCGCCGGTGCTCCCAGTTGCGCGCGAACAGGATCAGTCCGCCGGTCAACGGATGGCGCAGGCGGCGCCGGTCGGCCGCACTGAGGGTGGTGCCGGCGATGTCGATCACCGCGGGGGCGTGCGCGTTCATGGAGGCTCCAGGCTGGTTTCGACGATCACGAAGGCGGTGGCGTAGTCGCTCTCGTCACTGACGCTGACATGCGCGCTCAGCCGACGCTGCGCGAACCATTCCGCCAGGCTGCCGTTGAGCCGCAGCACCGGCTGGCCGCTGGGCGGCGTTGAGGATCTCGCAGGCACGCCAGCTCATCGGCGTGCGGATGCCCAGGCCGATGGCCTTGGCGAAGGCTTCCTTGGCGGCGAAGCGGGTGGCCAGGTAGCGCAGCCCGCGCACCGGCACGCGCGCGCGTCGCGCCTCGAACACCGCCAGTTCCCGCTCGCCGAGCACACGCTGCGGAAAACGGTCGCCGCGCCGTGCCAGCGTGCTCGCGATGCGACGGATGTCGGTGATGTCGGTGCCGATGCCGAAGATCATGCCGGCGCGGCGCCGCTGTAGGCCTGGCGAATGCAGCGCTGGTACTGGCGCACCGCCTCGCCGATGCCCATCTCGACGGCATCGCCGATCAGCGCATGGCCGATCGAGACTTCGCGCACGCCCGGCACCGCGCGCAGGAAGTCGGCCAGGTTGGCACGGTTCAGGTCGTGGCCGGCATTGACGCCCAGGCCACATTGCAGCGCGGCGCTGGCGGCTTCGGCATAGCTGTGCAGGCTGGCCGCCTGCGCGGCGCTGCCGTGGGCGCGCGCAAAGGCCTCGGTGTACAGCTCGACGCGGTCGGCGCCGA
This sequence comes from uncultured beta proteobacterium, assembly GCA_963756415.1. Taxonomy (GTDB): domain Bacteria; phylum Pseudomonadota; class Gammaproteobacteria; order Burkholderiales; family Burkholderiaceae_C; genus Rubrivivax. Next base: position 152,431 of record CAVWNT010000009.1, on the reverse strand, counting down.
CTGCGCGCGCCAGCGGCATGGCCGCGGCCACCGGGTCCATGAACAGGCTGACGCGCACACCCAGGCTGCGCAGTTCGTCGATCAGCGGGCGCAGGCGGTCGCCCTCGCTGTGCAGGTCCCAGCCGTGATCGCTGGTCGCCTGCTCGGTGCTGTCGGGCACCAGCGTGCACTGCGCCGGGCGCAACGTCGCGCACCAGCGGCATCAGGTTGTGGAACGGGTTGCCCTCGATGTTGAACTCGGCGTGCGGCCAGGCCTTCAGCAGCTCGTGCAGCGCGTGCACGTCGCGCTCGCGGATGTGGCGCTCGTCGGGCCGCGGGTGCACGGTGATGCCGTCGGCGCCCGCCTGCAAGGCCAGCGTGGCGATGTGCAGCAGGTTGGGAATGTCCAGCGGGCGCGAGTTGCGCAACAGCGCGACGCGGTTGACGTTGACCGACAACGCGGTCAGCGCCTCGCGGCCCGGGTCGCCGGCGACAAGCGGGTTCATCGGGCGGCGCTGCGCAGGCGCTGCGCACGCGGGCAAGACGGTGTCATGGCAGCTCCTTTCATGGCGCGCTGGCGAGCAGCTTCTGCACATCGGCCATCACCTGCCGGGTGCGCAGCCGCGACGAGCCGAGATGATAGTGAAGCAGATTGCGCAGCATGCCGCGCAGCGCGGGCAGCGCCGCGGCACAGGCGCCGCGCAAGGCCTCGGCGGCGCCGTGCAGCAGCGCCGCCTGCAGCGCCAGCAGTTGCTGCCCGCTGGCGCCTTCGCCGTGCACGGAGGCGACGACGCCGGCTTCCGGCAGCAGGCTGTACAAGACGTCGCTGCGCAGCGGCTGCTGGGTCGCGGTGACGCAGCTCAGGTCGGGCAGCAGGCCGATCTCGCGCAGCAGCGTCAGCTCGAACGCACGCAGCGCGGCGCCCACCGCGGCATCGTCGCGGCTGGCCAGCGCCGGCACGGCCTGCGCGTAGGCATCGAACAGCGCGGCATGCACGTCCTGGCGCGCCAGCAGCTTGAGCAGCAGCTCGTTCAGGTAGAAGCCGGGGAACAGCGCCGCGCCGCCGGGCATCGGCAGGCCGCCGGCCCATTCGACCGCGCGCAGGCTCTGCACCTCGGCCTGTTCGCCGCCGGGTTCGCGCCCGAGCGTGACCAGCAGCCGCTGGAAGGGCAGCAACACCGGACGCAGCTGCGAATACGGGCGCCGGGCACCGCGCGCGGCGACCGCCAGGCGGCCGCGCTCGCGTGTGAACAACTCGACGATCAGGCTCGATTCGCTCCAGGCGTATTGGTGCAGCACGAAGGCCGACAGCGGTGCCGACGCCGGGCGCCGGGTGCTGCGCGTCGCCGCCGTGGTGCGCGCGGCGCGCTGGCCCTGTGTGGCGTGCGCGATGGCCGCCGAAGCGCTCATTCGTAGCCGAAGCTGCGCAGATGCGCCTCGTCGTCGGCCCAGCCCGAACGCACCTTGACCCACAGCTCGAGGAACACGCGCGCATCCCACAGCTGCTCGAGTTCGGTGCGCGCTTCGGTTCCGATGCGCTTCAGGCGTTCGGCGCCGGCGCCGACGACCATGCCCTTGTGGGCATCGCGCTCGACGATGATCGTCGCTGCGATGCGCACCATTCGGCGCGGCCCCGAAGTGCCCTCTTCCTCTTCGAACTTGTCGATGACCACGGTGGAGGTGTAGGGCAACTCGTCACCGGTGAGGCGAAACAGCTTTTCGCGCACGATCTCGCTGGCCAGGAAGCGATCGGTGCGATCGGTCAGCGCATCGGCCTCGTACAGCCAGGGCGCCTCGGGCAGGTACGGCGCGACGATCTCGAACAGCCGCTGCACGTCGGCATCGCGACGCGCCGACATCGGCACGAACTGGGCGAAGTCGTGGCGCTGCTGCATGCCTTGCAGCCACGGCAGCAGATCCTGGCGGCGCTTGACGGCATCTTGTTTGTTGGCCACCAGCAGCACCGGCTTGCCGGGCGGCAGCAGCGCCAGCACCTTGGCGTCGTCGAGCGCGAATCGGCCCGCCTCGACGACGAACAGCACCACGTCGACATCGGCCAGCGACGACAGCACGGTGCGGTTCAGCGTGCGGTGCAGGGCGGTGCCGTGTTTCATCTGGAAGCCCGGCGTGTCGACGAACACGAACTGCGCATCGCCGACGACGCGGATGCCGGTGATGCGGTGACGTGTGGTCTGCGCCTTGCGCGAGGTGATGCTGATCTTCTGGCCGACCAGCGCATTCAGCAAGGTCGACTTGCCGACGTTGGGCCGCCCGACGATGGCCACCGTGCCGCAGCGCCGGCTGCCGGTGGCTTCGCCTGCAGCGTCGGGCACAGCGTCGGCGGAGCCGTTCACGTCTCAGCCCTCACGAACGCAGCGGACTGCCCGGATGGTCATCGGATTTCAGCAGCTCGAGCAGGCGCCGTGCGGCATGCTGCTCGGCCACGCGGCGCGACTTGCCTTCGCCCCGCTGCGACAGCCCCAGCGCCTGCACCGCGCACTCGACCTCGAAGGTCTGCGCGTGCGCCTGGCCGCGCGTGGCGGCGATGCGGTACACCGGCACCGCGATGCGGCGCGCCTGCAGCCACTCCTGCAATTCGGTCTTCGGGTCCTTGTGCCAGTTGTCGATCTCGGTGCTGTCGATGAGCGGGCCGAACAGGCCGCGCACGACGTCATGCGCCGGCTCGAAACCGCCGTCGACGAAGGCCGCGCCGATGATCGCCTCGAGCGCGTCGGCGAGGATCGACGCGCGCTGCGCGCCGCCGCCGCGCGTCTCGCCATCGGACAGGCGCACGACGGCGGGCAGGCCCAGGCCGAGCGCGGCGCGGTGCAGGCTGTCTTCGCGCACGAGATGGGCGCGCACGCGGGTCAGGTCGCCTTCGTCCGAGCCCGAGAAGCGCTGGTACAGCAGCGCCGACACGGCCATGTTCAGCACCGCATCGCCGAGGAATTCGAGCCGCTCGTTGTGCTCGCTGCCCGCGCTGCGGTGCGTCAGCGCGCGGTGCAGCAACTCCGGGCGCTTGAAGACGTGGCCAAGGCGGTGTTGCAGTGCTGCAAGCTCAGGGTCGGTCATCAGCGCTATGGTGCCCTATTTGGAGCGCCCAGCGTACTTCACCAGCAGGTACACCGGTTCGATGATCGGGATTTCCTTGTCGTACGCGAAGCGAATGACGAGGCGGTCGTTTTCCTTGAATATCTCGAGATCCTTGCCCGAGATGCTGGAGATCGAATATTCGATGTCGCGCTGCTTGTCGAAGGCCCTGCGCACCTCGGCCACGGTACTCGGCGCCTCGGCGGCGACCCGGTCGACCGCACGCTGGATGGTCAGGTACTCGTTGACGGTCGGAAAGACGCGGATGCCCAGATAGGCCACGAAGGCGATCAGCCCGGCCCAGAACACCAGGCCGATGAGGCTGATGCCACGCTGCGCCCGCAGCCGTGCCGGCCGTCCCCGTCGATAAGCAAGAGTCATGTCGATTTCCTGGTCCGCCCGAGGGCGATCATTGAAAGCTGCCGATGCGCCCCAGGTCACCGAAATTCATCCACACGAAGAAGGCCCGGCCGACGATGTTCTCGTCGGGCACAAAACCCCAGAATCGCGAATCCTGCGAGTTGTCCCGGTTGTCACCCATCATGAAGTAGTGACCTTCGGGCACCTTGCAGACAACCCCTTCGGCGCTGTAGCGGCAGTTCTCGCTCATTGGAAACCGCTTTTGATCCAGGCCGAAGAATGCCGGGCGCTTGGGATCGACCAAGATGCGATTTTCGACACGCCCGAGTCGTTCTCGAAACATCGGCGTGTAGCGCAGGCTGTCCTCGTCGTAGAACTCGCCCAGCGGCTCGGTGGGCACCGGCTGGCCGTTGATGCTCAACTTCTGGTTCAGGTAGGCGACCTCGTCGCCGGGCACGCCGACCACGCGCTTGATGTAGTCGACCCGCGGATCCACCGGATAGCGGAAGACCATCACGTCGCCACGCTGCGGGTCGTTGTTGGCGATGATCTTCTTGTTGATCACCGGCAGGCGCACGCCGTAGTGAAACTTGTTGACCAGGATCAGGTCGCCGATCATCAGCGTGGGGATCATCGAACCCGACGGAATCTTGAACGGCTCGAACAGGAACGACCGCAACAGGAAGACGATCAGGATCACCGGGAACAGCCCCGCCGTCCAGTCCAGCCACCACGGTTGCGCGAGCAGCCGGCGGCTGGCCTCGGCGACATCGCCATCGACCTTGTCGATGCCGCTGCGCGCCAGCGTGGCGCGCCGCGCCGCATCCTCGCGCTGCAGCCGCGCGGCAGCGGCTGCCCGTGCGGGCTGGAAATACAGGCGCTCGGCCAGCCAATAGGCGAAGGTGAACAGGGTCAGCACGAACAGCAGCAGCGCAAAGTTGCCGACCCAGAAACCGAAGAACCAGCCGCCCAGATAGAGGGCCAGCGCGCCGTACAGCACGGCCGTCAACGCGCTCATCAGTCGTCCACCCGAAGAATCGCCAGAAAGGCTTCCTGCGGTACTTCGACGGTCCCGATCTGTTTCATTCGCTTCTTGCCGGCCTTCTGTTTCTCGAGCAGCTTGCGCTTGCGGCTGACGTCGCCGCCATAACATTTTGCCAGCACGTTCTTGCGCATCGCCTTGATGTTCTCGCGCGCGATGATGTGCGCGCCGATCGCGGCCTGGATGGCCACGTCGTACATCTGGCGCGGGATGATCTCACGCATCTTCGCCACCACCGCGCGGCCGCGAAACTGGCTCTGCACCCGGTGCACGATGATCGACAGCGCATCGACGCGCTCGGCGTTGATGAGGATGTCCACCTTCACCACATCGGCCGCCCGGTACTCCTTGAACTCGTAGTCCATCGACGCGTAGCCGCGCGAGCTGCTCTTGAGCTTGTCGAAGAAGTCCAGCACGATCTCGGCCAGCGGCATCTCGTAGGTCAGCAGCACCTGGCGGCCGTGGTAGGCCATGTTCATCTGCACGCCGCGCTTCTGGTTGGCCAGCAGCATCACCGGGCCGACATAGTCCTGCGGCATGTACAGGTGCACGGTGACGATCGGCTCGCGGATCTCCTCGATGCGGCCCATGTCGGGCATCTTCGACGGGTTCTCGATCTCGATCAGCGATCCGTCGGCAAGCAGCACCTGGTAGACCACGCTCGGCGCGGTGGTGATCAGGTCCTGGTCGAACTCACGCTCCAGCCGCTCCTGCACGATGTCCATGTGCAGCAGGCCCAGAAAGCCGCAGCGAAAACCGAAGCCCAGCGCCTGGCTCACTTCGGGCTCGTAGTGCAGCGCCGAATCGTTGAGCTTGAGCTTCTCCAGCGCGTCGCGCAGCTGTTCGTATTCGCTGGCTTCGGTCGGGTACAGGCCGGCAAAGACCTGCGGCTTGATCTCCTTGAAGCCGGGCAGCGGCTCGCTGGCCGGGCCGGCGTTGTTCGGCAGCTTCTTGTCCAGGGTCAGCGTGTCGCCCACCTTGGCCGCCTGCAGTTCGCGGATGCCGGCGATGACGAAGCCCACCTGGCCGGCGGCGAGCGTGTCGCGCGCCACCGATTTCGGCGTGAAGACGCCGAGCTGCTCGATGCCGAAGACCGCGTTGGTGGCCATCAGGCGGAAGCGCTCGCCCTTGCTGAAGCGGCCATCGACGACACGCACCAGCATCACCACGCCGACGTAGTTGTCGAACCAGCTGTCGATGATCATCGCCCGCGGCGGCCCATCCGGGTTGCCGCGCGGCGCCGGCATGCGCGCGACCACCGCTTCGAGGATTTCGTCCAGGCCCATGCCGGTCTTCGCCGAGCAGGCAATGGCGTGGGTGGCGTCGATGCCGATGACGTCCTCGATCTCTTCCTTCGCGCGCTCGGGATCGGCCTGCGGCAGATCCATCTTGTTCAGCACCGGCACCACTTCGACGCCGATGTCCAGCGCGGTGTAGCAATTGGCCACGGTCTGGGCCTCGACCCCCTGACTGGCATCGACGACCAGCAGCGCACCTTCGCAGGCCGACAGCGAACGACTGACCTCGTAACTGAAATCGACGTGGCCGGGCGTGTCGATCAGGTTGAGCTGATAGACCTTGCCGTCGCGCGCGGTGTATTCCAGCGCGGCGGTCTGCGCCTTGATGGTGATGCCGCGTTCGCGCTCGATGTCCATCGAGTCGAGCACCTGCGCTTCCATCTCGCGATCACTCAAGCCACCGCAGCGCTGGATGATGCGATCGGCCAGCGTGCTCTTGCCGTGGTCGATGTGGGCAATGATCGAGAAATTTCGGATGTGATCCATGCACTCAGTGCGACCCGCTCGAGGCGGCAAAGGAGGCGACGTGTTCAGCGCTGCAAGCGTGGCAGGACGGGTTCACATCACGCTGCGGGTGCGGGCGCAACAGCGCCGCGCGCGACACAAAAAAAAGGCACGTCGAACCGGTGACGCGCCTTCCAACAGAACGTTTGGCAACTGCTTGTTGGGATTTCATTGTATTCAAAAGCACCTGCCGGGAAACCGCACCAGCGCTAGTTTTTGGGCCGTTGCGGGGTGCCAACATCGAAACTTGCCCACAGCTTATCAACAGGCCTGGAAAGAACTGGCCGCAATCCCAGGCGGCGCGTCAGTCGATACCGCGAAGAGGCTAAAGGCGACTCGCGGACCGTCAATTCTATGTGTTTGCCACGGTCAATTCGGCCCGGCGCCGAATTGAAGTGAAAGGTCACTCACAACGGCCGAAAGGTCGGCGGATGGCATGGAATTTGATTCTCCCGCATGGCGGAAACACCCTCGAAGTCGGTGGCCCAATCGCCGTCGTCAGGCCGTTCCGCCGCCCTTCGGCGGCGAACGATCAGCGCGCGGGCCGGATCACCAGGTAGTTCACGGCGTCCCCTCTGCGCACCAACACGCTGATTGCCTTCGCCTTCTCGGCGCGCTGCGCCAGCTGGTTGAACTGCTTGACGTCGGCAATCTCGGCGTTGTCGATCGACAGCAGCACGTCCCCTTCGAGCAGGCCCGCCTTCGCGGCAGCCCCGTCGACCGCTTCGACTCGCACCCCGCCGCGCAATCGCAGTTCGCGTTTTTGCGCCTCGCTCAGGTCGGTCACCGTCAAGCCGAACGCGCTCTTCGCCAGCGGCGCCGATGCCGGGGGTGCCGAGGCGCGCTGCGCGGGCTTGTCGGCTTCGAACTCGGCCACCGTGACGACGATGTCCTTGCTGCTGCCGCGCCGGAACACCTGCAAGGTCACCTTCGTGCCGGGCTTGATCTCGCCGATGATGCGCGGCAGATCACCGGTCTTCTCCACCACACGGCTGTCGACCTTGGTGATGATGTCGCCCGGCTCCACGCCGGCCTTGTCGGCCGGCCCGCCGGGCTCGGCGTTCTGCACCAGCGCGCCGCTCGGCTTGCCCAGACCGATGGTCTCGGCCACTTCCTTGGTCACCGGCGCGATCTGCACGCCGATGCGCCCCCGCACCACGCGCCCGGTGCTGCGCAACTGGTCGGCCACCCGCATCGCGTCGGCGATCGGAATGGCGAACGAGATGCCCATGAAGCCGCCCGAGCGGCTGAAGATCTGCGAGTTGATGCCGACCACCTCGCCGCGCAGGTTGAGCAGCGGGCCGCCGGAATTGCCGGGGTTGATGGCCACGTCGGTCTGGATGAAGGACAAGTAGTCGCCGGTGTCGCGCTGCTTGGCGCTGACGATGCCGGCGGTGACGGTGTTGTCCAGCCCGAACGGCGAACCGATCGCCACCACCCACTCGCCCACGCGCAGGCGGTCGCTGTCGCCCAGCTTGACGAACGGCAGCGCCGCCGCTTCGACCTTGACGACGGCGATGTCGGTGCGACGGTCGGCGCCGATCAGTCGCGCCTTGAACTCGCGCTTGTCGGTGAGGGTGACCAGCACCTCGTCGGCCCCGTCGACGACATGCGCATTGGTCAGCACATAGCCATCGGCACTGACAATGAAGCCCGAGCCGACGCCCCGCTGACGCGGCTCGTCGCTGCCGTTGCCCGGCCCGCGTCGCGAGTCGGGCCGCCCGGGAATGGGAATGCCGAAGCGACGGAAGAACTCCTCGATGTTCGGATCGATCTCGGGCCCGCTGTTTTCGCCGCCAGGCGTCGAACGCACACGCTCGAGGGTGCGGATGTTGACCACCGCCGGCCCGACCCGATCGACCAGTTCGGTGAAGTCGGGCAACTGCTGCAGCGTCTGCGCAGCCACCGGCATCGCGCTGCTGACGATCGCCAACGCCATCCACAGCGCCGTGAGGAACCAGCGCTGCCCCTGTTGCAAACGCCTGCCAGACTGCACACCAAGTTGCATAAGAACTCCTGAAACCTTCCGAGAGATGAATTGACGGCTGCGAGCGCGGGCTTCAGCGCCGACGCTCGAGCGCTTCGTAGAACTGCACCAGGGTGCTGGCCGGCACGTCGCCGACAACGGTGACCCACCAGCTGTCAGCCTTCGATCGCATCAGCGTGTGCGTGGCCCCCACGCTGGTCTTCAGCGACTGCCGGTGACGAAGGGCATCGTAGGGCTCCACGAATACCGACACATGGGTCAGGCCATCGGAGAACACCGCCTGCAGAGCCGATGCCGTGGCCGAAGGGTTGCTGGCCGGGTCGAGCATGCGCTGGGTGCAGCTGGCCAGCGTGAACCCCGCCACGGTGCCCTGCATCGACCAGCCTTCGGCCTCCAGGCGTGTGTTGGTGTGGGTCGGCGTGATGCGGCGGTAGCCGTCGAGCCGGGTCATCGGCTGCAGCACCGACTGTGGCTTGGCCTTGATGCCGATCTCGACCTCGGAGAACGCACTCGATTCGAGCACCTGCTGTTGATGGTCGAGCACATCGGCGCGCAGCAGCAGCCCGCTTTGTTTGTCGATCCACAGGCGCTGCGCGAAGCGCTGTTCGTCACGGGGCGTCAGCAGCAGCACCACCGCCTCGCGGCCGGCGACATGATCGACGCCCTGTTCACGCATCTCGTACTGATCGGCCGCACGCGGCTCGATGGTCTGCCGCAGCGATGCCTGGCGCGGGTCCCGCTCTTCGATAACGGCGATGCGGTTGTGCGGCCACAAGGTCAGCACCCGGTCGTTGTGCCGGTAGCTCACGCGCATCGCGCCATCGAGCATCTCGACCCGTTCGTACGACTGCGCGCCCACCCCGAAGTGCGCCACGCGCGCACTCGACAAACGGCCCTGCGCGCTGAACACCAGGATGCCCTGGTAGTTGCTGGCGTGGGCCGCGGTGTGGATGCGCTCGAGCCAGACCCGCGCCTGCGCTGCCGACAGAGGCTCGGACGAAGCCGGTGCCGCAACAGCGTGCACGCAGGCCAGCGCCAGACACAACATCCACAGCCGCGACAAGGTCCGCGACTGCGAGCGGCAGTGCGTGTGCGCGGTCAAGGCTGGAACGACACGGTCTCGACCGTGCGCGCCGCGCCGCCCGGCAACGACACCGGCGCAGCCGAGCCGTACTCGCGGTGTGCGCGCAGATAGCGGTCGAGTCGGGCATCGCGCACCAACTGGCCGCCAGCTGCCACCTGGGCGGGGCCGGCGGACGCCGGATTCGGCGCCACGGGCATCGGCGGTGCCGGTGCGGCCGCCGCCAGCGACTGCGCCGGCGGCTGATTGCTCCACTGCACGACCACCAGCGCCGCACCCAGGCCCATCACGCCGGCCGCCAGCGCCATCGGCAGCATCCTGCGCGAACGCGTGCGGACCGGCAACGCCGAAACAGACGCAGTGGGCGCGACAACGGCAGGCTCATCGGCCAGGCGCAGGCGCAGCCGTTGCAGGAACGCTTCGTCGTGGGCCGGGGCCTGGGCCAGATGTTCGCTGCGCAGGACATCGCCGATCAGCTGATAGCTGTGCCACGTGCTGCGGTAGCGCCCTTCGCCGTCGCCGCCGGCCCACAGCTTGCTGGACCGCGCGCAGCCATCGGCATCGAGCTCGCCATCGGTGAGTGCGGAAAGCAGTTGCGCCGCTGCGTCTGTCGGTTCGTTCGGGTTTGCTTTTCCGTCTGCGTTTGCATCGGACATCTTCGAATGCTCCTGTGCCGTTTGCTTGCGTTTGCGTACCAGTGCGGTCAAGGGTTAAGCGAGGTCTGCGATCAGCGTCACCAGCGCCGGCCTTCCTTGGCCACGACATGGGGACGCAGGCGCTCCGAGATCGCTTCGCGGGCGCGAAAAATACGCGAGCGTACCGTGCCGATGGGACAGTTCATCACCTCGGAAATCTCCTCGTAGCTGAGGCCTTCGATCTCCCGCAGCGTGATCGCTCGCCGCAGGTCCTCCGACAGCGCCTCGATCGCCGCGTTGACCGTGGCGGCGATTTCCTTGCTGGCCAAGAGTGATTCGGGTGTCTCGCCGTCGGTTAGTTCAGTCTCGCCGCGCGAAGTTTCGTTGTCGTCCTCGCCGCGCGCCGAGAACGCGGCCTCGGTGATCACCGGGTCGCGCTTCATGTCGGTCAGCGCCTTCTTCGCCGAATTCACCGCAATGCGGTAAAGCCAGGTGTAGAAGGCGCTTTCGCCGCGAAAGTTGGGCAGCGCCCGATAGGCGCGGATGAAGGTTTCCTGGGCGATGTCCTGCACCAGGTCGGTGTCGCGGACCATGCGCCCGATCAGGCGCTCGATGCGGCGTTGGTACTTGACGACCAACATCTCGAAGGCGTGCATGTCGCCCCGCTTGAACCGCTCGACGAGCAGGGCATCGGCATCGGCGGCACTCAAGGCAGCGCCTCCGGGTCGTTGCCGCACGTCGTCCCGCCAGCGCGTTCGCGGGCCCGACACGATGTGGAGAGCACGGGACGCGCGCGCGGCTTCATGCCACGAGGTCGGCGTTGTTGCCTGACGGCACGCCGGCGGCGCTGGCATACAGAGCGACGCGCAAGCCGCGCCACGTGGCAGGGTCCTGCGCACGCGCGAAGGCCAGCCAGTGCGAGCGCTCCTTCTTCGCGGACTGTGTACCTGAAGGGTCAAAGCGCACCAGCAGCCAGACGCCGAGGTCGATCATCGGCAGCGCGACACCGCTGATTTCACCCGCTGCGCCAGTGGCTGCCGGCAACGCCAAAGTCCAGCCGGCACCGTCCCAGCTCAGGCGCTGCGACGGCTGCGGTGGACGACCAGCCAGGCAGGCCCAGACCGATCCCGCCGCCACCGCCGCGGCAACCGATGGCCAGGCGCCGGACAGATCGAGCCAGCCGGCCAGCCAATGCCCGAGACTGGCCGCAGCGGCGGCAGCAACAGCGAGCTGCCCGAACCGCCATGCGCCAGCAGCCCGGGACAGGGCCTGCACAGGAGGCGCGGCGCGCATGCGGGTCGCCGCGCGCCGATCAGAAACGACGAAAAACCAAGGTGCCGTTGGTTCCGCCGAAGCCGAAGTTGTTCTTCACCGCCAGGTCGATCTTCATCTCGCGCGCGGTGTTGGCGCAGTAATCCAGGTCGCACGCCGGATCCTGGTTGAAGATGTTGATGGTCGGCGGCGACACCTGGTGGTGCACCGCCAGCACCGTGAACACCGATTCGACGCCGCCGGCGCCACCGAGCAGGTGGCCGGTCATCGACTTGGTCGAGTTCACCACCAGCTTGTGCGCATGGTCGCCGAAAGCCAGCTTGATGGCGTTGGTCTCGTTCAGGTCGCCCAGCGGCGTCGAGGTGCCGTGGGCATTGAGGTACTGGACCTCATCGCCATTCACGCGCGCGTTGCGCAGCGCCGCGCGCATGGCGCGCTTCGGCCCGTCGACATTCGGTGCAGTCATGTGGAAGGCGTCAGCGCCCATGCCGAACCCGGCCAATTCGGCATACACCTTGGCACCGCGCCGTTTGGCATGCTCGTACTCCTCGAGCACCAGCACGCCGGCGCCCTCGCCGAGCACGAAGCCGTCGCGATCGACATCCCAAGGCCGGGACGCACTTTTCGGATCGTCGTTGCGGGTGGACAGCGCGCGTGCCGCAGCGAACCCGCCGATGCCCAGCGGCGAGACGGTGGCTTCGGCACCGCCGGCGACCATCACATCGGCATCGCCATATTCGATCAGCCGGCCGGCCTCGCCGATGCAATGCAGCCCCGTGGTGCAGGCGGTGACGATGGCCAGGTTCGGACCGGTGAAGCCGAAGCGGATCGACACGTGGCCCGAGATCATGTTGATGATCGAAGCCGGCACGAAAAAGGGCGTGATGCGGCGCGGGCCGCGTTCGCTGTATTCCTGCTGGGTGTTCTCGATCATCGGCAGACCGCCGATGCCGGATCCGACCAGGCAACCGATGCGCTCGGCTGCTTCTTCGCTCAGCGCATCGCCGATCGGCAGTTGGGCATCCTGCACCGCCTGGATCGACGCCGCCATGCCGTAGTGGATGAAGGTGTCCATGTGCCGCGCTTCTTTGGCGGGCATGTAGGCCTCGACATCGAACCCCTTGACCTCGCCGGCAAAGCGGCAGGAGAACGCCGAAGCATCGAAGCGCGTGATGGTGTCGATGCCGCTGCGCCCGGCGACCAGGTTGTCCCAGCCCTCGGCCACCGAGTTGCCCACCGGACTGACCAGCCCGAGGCCGGTGACGACCACCCGCCGCCGGCTCATCGGCACTCCTCGGCGAGCGAATCGATCGACCGCTGCAGCGACCCGATGCTCGCCGGCGTCGCATCGTCCCGGCGCCGGTGACGCCTGTGTGCGCGTTTCATGGCCCCGCCCACGCGTGCGATCAGGCCTTCTGGTGGCTGCTGGCGTAGTCGATCGCCAGTTGCACGGTGGTGATCTTCTCGGCTTCTTCGTCCGGGATCTCGATGCCGAACTCGTCTTCCAGCGCCATCACCAGTTCGACCGTGTCGAGCGAGTCCGCCCCCAGGTCTGCCACGAAAGCCTTGGCGTTGGTGACATCCGACTCGGGCACGCCGAGCTGTTCGGCAATGATCTTCTTGACTCGCGCTTCAATATCGCTCATGACTCCTCCAGGGGGGCTGCTACAGGTGAATTCTAAATGGCCGGCGCTTGGGCCGGCGGCCGATGCTCACGGCGGCTGCGCTTGCCGCCGAGCACCGCTTCAGTTCATGAACATGCCGCCGTTGACATGCATCTCGGTACCGGTGATGTAGCCGGCAAGCGGCGACAGAAGGAAGGCCACGGCATGCGCGATCTCCTCGGGCGTGCCCAGCCGGCCCAGCGGCACTTGCTGCAACAGCGCGGCACGTTGCGCTTCAGGCAGCGCTTCGGTCATGTCGGTGGCGATGAAGCCGGGGGCGATGCAATTGACGGTGATGTTGCGGCTGCCCAGCTCGCGCGCCAGCGCCCGTGTCATGCCGGCCACGCCGGCCTTCGCCGCAGCGTAGTTGGCCTGACCCGCGTTGCCGCTGGCGCCGACCACCGATGTGATGTTGACGATGCGCCCGAAGCGCTGCTTCATCATGCCGCGCATCACCGCGCGGCACAGACGGAACACCGACTTCAGGTTGGTGTCGAGCACCGCATCCCAGTCGTCGTCCTTCATGCGCATGGCCAGCTGGTCGCGGGTGATGCCGGCGTTGTTCACCAGCCCCTGCAGGCCGCCGTGGCGCTTGTGGATGGCATCGACCAGCGCATCGACCGCAGCGGCGTCGTTGACCTCCAGGCGTTCGCCGCGGCAGCCGTCGAAGCCAGCCAACGCGCTGCCGATGGCCGCAACGCCGGCGTCGGTGGTGGCGGTGCCGACAACGATGAAACCCTGCGTCGCCAGCGTGTGCGCGATGGCGCGGCCGATGCCACGCGAGGCGCCCGTGACCAGGACCACCTGGGCGCTCACCCCGCACCCCCGGCCGGGCGCACCGTGCAACGTGGGCCTGACGGCCAACATGTCCCGCTCATCGGCACAGCTCCCGGCATTCGGCCAGCGTGGCCGGATCGAACAGCGCCATCGCCGACAACTCGGCGTCGATGCGGCGGATCATGCCGCTCAGCACCCGGCCCGGCCCGCATTCGACGATATGCGTCACGCCCCGCGCACGCATCGCCTGCACCACCTCGACCCAGCGCACGGCACCGAAGGCCTGGCGATACAGCGCATCGCGCAGCACGTCCGGCTCGTCGGGCGCGGCGACATCGACGTTGTTGATCAGCGGCACCTGCGGTGCCTGCAACGGCACCTCGGCCAGCCTGGCGCGCAGGCGCTCGGCGGCCGGGCGCATCAGCGCGCAATGAAACGGTGCCGACACCGGCAACGGCAACGTGCGCTTGGCGCCCATCGATTTGAGCAAGGTGCAGGCCTGTTCGACACCGGCCGCGGTGCCGGAGATCACGGTCTGCTTCGGGTCGTTGAAATTGGCAGCCTGCACGACTTCGCCGCTTTGCCTCGCAGCCTGTTCGCATCCGTCGACCACCGCGGCCGCATCCAGCCCGAGGATGGCAGCCATCGCGCCGCTGCCCACCGGCACCGCTTCTTGCATGGCCTGCGCGCGAAAGCGCACCAGCGGCAGCGCATCGGCCAGGCTCAACGCACCGGCCGCCACCAGCGCGCTGTACTCGCCCAGCGAGTGGCCGGCGACGACCATGGGCTGCGCGCCACCCTCGGCCAACCAGGCGCGCCAGCAGGCGACGCCGGCGCACAGCATCACCGGCTGCGTGTTCGTCGTCAGGTCGAGCTGATCCTTGGGCCCGGCGTGAATGAGGTTGCCGATGTCTTCGCCGAGCGCTGTCGACGCTTCTTCGAGCGTGGCCCGCACGGCGGGATGATCGCCCCAGGCATCGAGCATGCCGACGGCCTGCGAGCCCTGGCCGGGAAAGACGAATGCGAATGCAGTCATATGTCAGCAGTTGGCTCAGAAATCGAGCAGCACAGCACCCCAAGTGAACCCACCGCCGACACCTTCGAGCATGACGGTGTCGCCGTCGCGGATGCGACCGCCTCGCACGGCGACATCGAGTGCCAGCGGAATCGACGCCGCCGAGGTGTTGCCATGCTGGTCCACGGTGACGATGACCTTTTCCATCGGCAGCTTCAGCTTGCGCGCGGTGGCTTGCATGATGCGGATGTTGGCCTGGTGCGGGATCAGCCAGTCGAGCTGTTCGATGCTGCGCCCGGCCTTGTCGAGCACCGCGCGCGCCGCGCTTTCAAGCACGCCCACGGCGAGCTTGAACACCGCCTGACCATCCATCTTCAGCAGCGGATCACCGAGCACCTTGCCACCGGCCACGGTGCCCGGCACGCACAGGATGCCGACATGGCGGCCGTCGGCATGCAGGTCGCTGGCCAGCACACCCGGCCGATCGCTGGCACGCAGCACCACCGCGCCGGCGCCGTCGCCGAACAGCACGCAAGTGCCGCGGTCGTCGAAATCGAGGATGCGCGAAAAGACTTCGGCGCCGACCACCAGCGCGTTGCTCGCCGCACCGGTGCGCAACATCGCATCGGCCACCGTCAGCGCATAGACAAAGCCCGAACACACCGCCTGCACATCGAAGGCCGGGCAGCCGTGCGCGCCGAGCTTGTCCTGCAGGATGCAGGCAGTGGACGGAAACACCATGTCGGGCGTCGAGGTGGCGACGATGATCAGGTCGATCTGGTCGGCACGGCAACCCGCCGCCTCGAGCGCGTGGCGCGAGGCCTGCAGCGCCAGGTCGCTGGCGCACACGCCGTCGTCGGCGAAGTGGCGCGCCCGGATGCCGGTGCGCTCGACGATCCACTCGTCGCTGCTTTGCACCCCGCGCGCTGCGAGCTGGCTCACCAGCTCGGCGTTGCTCAACCTGCGCGGCGGCAGATAGCTGCCGGTGCCGGCAATTCGCGAAAAAAGCGGGTTGGGACTGTTCATGCGGCCTGCGGTGTATGGGGCACCGGCGATGCGCTCACCGGCGCATCCTTCATCGCTTCCGAGGTCTGCGCGATGCGGTCACGCACGCGGTCGATCAAGCGGTTGCGCGCGGCATCATAAGCGCGGTTGAGCGCCTGTTCAAACGCGAACGCATCGGCCGAACCATGGCTCTTGAAGACCAGCCCGCGCAGCCCCAGCAGCGCCGCGCCGTTGTAGCGCCGTGGATCGACGCGGTGCCCGAAGCGCCGCAGCACCGGCATCGCGACCAGCGCGGCCAGCTTGCTGAATGTGCCGCCGGTGAATTCCTGGCGGATGAAATCGTTGAGCATCGTCGCCAGACCCTCGGCAGACTTCAGCAGCACGTTGCCGACAAAGCCGTCGCACACCACGATGTCGGCGCTGCCCTTGAAGATGTCGTCGCCTTCGACGTTGCCGACAAAATTGATCTTGCCGGCTGCCGCTGCCGCACGCAACAACTCACCGGCGCGCTTGATGGTCTCGCTGCCCTTGATGGCTTCCTCGCCGATGTTCAGCAGGCCCACGCTGGGCTCCTCCTTGCCATCGGCGGCGGCCACCAGCGCACTGCCGAGCACCGCGAACTGCAACAGATGCTCGGCGCTGCAATCGACATTGGCGCCCAGGTCGAGCACGGTGGTGTAGCCATCGCGCCGGTTCGGCAGCCGCGTCGCGATGGCGGGCCGGTCGACGCCGTCGAGCGTTTTCAACAGGTAGCGCGCCAGCGCCATCAACGCGCCGGTGTTGCCTGCCGACACGCACACCTGGGCCGGCGCCGGCTGGCCCTCGGACGCGGGCAGCAGCTGCTGCAGCGCCACGCGCATCGAAGAATCCTTCTTGCGACGCAGCGCGACTTCGAGCGGGTCATCCATGGTCACCACTTCGCTGGCCGGCACCAGCCGGCAACGCGACCATTCACGTGCCGGCGCGATGGCCTCTGGCGCGCCGACCAGCACGAGGTGTGCCCGCGGATGGCTCAGCAGGAAGGCTCGACACGCTGGTAGCACCACGGCCGGGCCATGATCGCCGCCCATGCAATCGATGGCGACACCCACCGAGTCGAGGGGTTCAGGGGCGGTGGGAAGCGACACGGGACTCGGATCGCGCTATCGACAGCGCGGACAGCGCGAGGTGTGCCGCAGGACGCGCTCGCGTCTGGGGATCAGGCGTCGGCCTTCGTCTTCAGCACCTTGCGCCCGCGATAGAAGCCGGTCGGGCTGATGTGATGGCGCAGGTGCACCTCGCCGGTGGTCGGCTCGATGGCCATGCCCGGCTGCGTCAACGCGTTGTGCGAGCGGTGCATGCCGCGCTTGGACGGCGATTTCTTGTTCTGCTGGACAGCCATGAGTTCTCTCCTGCGACGCGGCCTGCCGCGTCGGGTGGGCCCAGCGCCGGGCGCGGGACACCCATCTGGGACAAAGCCTGCAAGTATAACATCGTGGACCCTGGAGGCCCGGGCGCAGCATCACGCGGTCAATGGCCATGGCCCCGCCCACCCCGGTCCGGACGCCACCCTTTCAGTGCCGCAAAGGGGTTGTCCCCCGGCGGGTCGTCGGCGCCCGCAGATGGAGGCGGCGTGAGCGGCCGCGGACAGGCCTCGTGGCGCGGGATCAACGGCAGCGCGAGGATCAGCTCGTCTTCCACCAGCGCCTGCAGATCGAGCGGATGGGCCAAGGCCAGCACGTCGTCCTCGCTCTGGTCGTCCAGGCGCTCGGCTTCGGCCTCGGTATCGACAAACCGAAAGCGACGGCGCCACCGTCAGCGTTTCGGCGACATCTTCCAAGCAGCGCTGGCACTGCAGGCGCACCGTGGCGGAGGCCGTGACTTCCAGCCAGATCTGCGCGTCGCTGCCGTCTTGCTCGATGCGCATTCCTTGCGCCGACCAATCGACCATCTGGCCGGCCTCGGGAGTCGTGGTCGCGCTCAGTCGAGGCAGCGCCGACAGCGGCCACTGCCCGGCCAAGGAGGTCCTCGCGGAGGCAAAGGCCTTGACATCCAGATGGCGGGGGTCGAAAGGCGAGGCGCCCATGCCGGCAGTGTAGCGGCGCGACCCGACGGCGAGCCGGCGCGGCTGCCGCGGCTGCGGGCGCTGCACTCGGGATGGGACAATCGTGCATGTCCGATTCGCCGTCGACGATGCGCCGCCCGCTGATCCTGGCCTCCACTTCGGCCTATCGCCGCGAACTGCTGACGCGCCTGGGTTTGCCGTTCGAGGTGCTATCGCCCGAGGTCGATGAAACTGCGCTGGCGGGCGAGTCGGCCAGCGCGCTGGTGATGCGTCTGGCACTGGCCAAGGCCCGTGCGGTAGCGGCCCGGCGCGGTGACGCCGTCGTCATCGGCTCCGATCAGGTGGCCGACTTGAGTGGACACATCCTGGGCAAGCCGGGCGATCACACGCGCGCCACCGAACAGCTGCGGCGCCTGAGCGGTCACCGCGCGCTGTTCCACACGGCCGTGGCGGTGGTGGCGGGGCCGGCCGAAGCCGGCGCTGGCGCCGTCTTCGAGCAGGCGCTGCTGGCGACGGTCAGCGTTCAGTTCCGGCGCCTGAGCGAAACCGAGATTCAGAACTACCTGCTCGCCGAACGCCCTTACGACTGCGCCGGCAGCGCCAAGAGCGAGACCCGCGGCATCGCGTTGCTCGAATCGATCGACTCCGACGACCCGACGGCGCTGATCGGTTTGCCGCTGATGCGCACCTGCCGGTTGCTGCGCGCCGCCGGTATCGACCCGCTGGGCGCCAGCGCACACGACGACCCGCCGACGTGAACGAAGCGCGCGGCACGTTGGTGCTGGTGCCGAACACGCTCGACCTCGGCACCGAGCCGGTCGACATCGGCCTGCTGTTGCCGCAGGGCGTGCTGCGGCAGGCAGCGCGGCTGCAGCACTGGCTGGCCGAGGACGCGCGCAGCACGCGCGCTTTCCTGAAGCGCGTGCACGAGGTGCATCCTCTCGCACTGCCGCTGCAGGCCATCGATATCCGTGAACTGCCCCGCCCGCGCAAGGGCGGGCACTCGGCACGGGCCGAGGATCCGGTGGATTTCGACGCGTTGCTGGCACCGGCATTGGCCGGGAGTGAGCTGGGCCTGCTGTCGGAGGCCGGGCTGGCCGCCGTGGCCGACCCCGGCGCGGCGGTGGTGGCCGCGGCGCATGCGCGATCGATCGCCGTGCAGGTGCTGCCGGGTGCGAGTTCCTTGCTGCTGGCGCTGGCGGCCAGTGGCCTGAACGGCCAGAGCTTCGCCTTCGTGGGCTACCTGCCCCAGGACGGCGCCGCCCGGCTGGCCCGCATCAAGGCGCTGGAGGATGTGTCACGGCGGCTGGCCCAGACCCAGCTGCTGATCGAAACGCCCTATCGGAATGCGGCGATGCTGCAAGCGCTGGTTCAAGGCCTGGCACCACACACCCGTCTGTCGGTCAGCTGTGGCCTGACGCTGCCGCAAGGCTGGACCCACAGTGCCACCGTTGCCGACTGGCGCGCCCACGACAGAGCGATGCCCGATCGTTTGCCTGCAGTGTTCGCACTGCTGGCCTAGCGATTTGTCACACGCACCTTCGTCACACGCACGCGGGTGCGCGACAAGCCCTCAATTCGGCGCACCGCCGCCCAGCAACGAGGCCACCTTGCGACGCGCACGGATGTTCGGCGCAAGCCGCCGGGCCGGTGCCGCACCGGGCGCATTGGCGTTGTCCCATGAAGGCGCACCGGTGCCGGTTGGCTCGTAGGGCTTGTCGAAGAACGGATCGGCCGATCGTGCCGATGCGCCGCGTGCGGGCTGATCGTACGAGCGGCCGACGGCACGCTCGGCAGGCGCCCGCTCGGGCCGTTCTTCGCGACGCGGCCGCCGCGCGCGCTCGTCCTCGATGTCGAAAGCCTCGACCTCGATCTTCTTCTTGATCAGCTTCTCGATGTCCGACACCAGCCGCACATCGTCGCGCGACACCAGCGTCACCGCCAGCCCGGAGGCCCCCGCCCGGCCGGTGCGACCGATGCGGTGCACGTAGTCCTCGGCGTTGAACGGCACGTCGAAATTGAACACCGCGGGAAGGTCGGCGATGTCCAGACCTCGGGCCGCGACATCGGTGGCGACCAGCACATCGACCTCGCCACGCTTGAACGCATCGAGCGACTTCAGGCGCTCGTCCTGCGACTTGTCGCCATGCAGCGCAGCGGTGTTCAGACCATCGCGTTCGAACGATCGCGCCAGCCGTGCCGCGCCGAGCTTGGAGTTGACGAACACCAGCGCCTGCGACAGCGAGCGCTGGCTCAGGATCTGCCGCACCACCTGGCGCTTGTCGTCGGGCGCAACGCTGTAGAAGCGCTGCTCGACATTGGTGGCGGTGGCGTTCGGCCGCGCCACCTCCACCGTCACCGGGTCTTGCAGATAACTCTGCGACAGACGCCGTATCTCGGGCGAGAAGGTGGCCGAGAACAGCAGCGTCTGGCGCTGCTTCGGCAAATAGGACAGGATGCGTTGAAGGTCCGGCAGGAAGCCGATGTCGAGCATGCGGTCCGCCTCGTCGAGCACCACGTACTCGACCTGATTGAGCACGCAGTTCTTCGCCTCGATGTGGTCGAGCAGCCGCCCGGGCGTGGCAACCAGGATCTCGACCCCGGCCTTCAGCTGCAGCGTCTGCGGCTTCATGTCGATGCCGCCGAACACCACCGCGGTGCGCAGCTTGGTGTGCCGCGCATATCCGAGGATGTTGGCCGCCACCTGGTCGGCGAGTTCGCGCGTCGGCGCCAGAACCAGCGCGCGCACCGGGTGGCGCGCCGGCGAGACGCTGGCCGTTTCATGGCGCAACATCTTCTGCAGCAGCGGCAGCGAGAAGGCGGCCGTCTTGCCGGTGCCGGTCTGGGCGGCACCCATCACGTCGCGGCCGGCGAGCACCACCGGAATGGCCTTGGCCTGGATCGGCGTCATCGACGCGTAGCCTTGGTCGGCGACGGCGCGCTGCAGCTTGTCGTCAAGAGGCAGCGAGTTGAACAAGGGTGCCGGCACGGCTTCGGCCGGCGCCTGCGAGGGGGTGGTTTCTGGGCTTGAATTTTCAATCATGTAACAGTGATTATCCCCCATGCCCCGCCAACGTCCGGCCGTGCGCTGCGTCAAGCGGCGCTAGCCGCCCGATCTCTTGGCGTGCAGCCCGCGTTGTGCAAGCCACTCGAGCACGCGCGCGACATGGTCGCCCTGCACCAGTACCACGCCGTCCTTGCTGGTGCCGCCGCTGCCGCACGCCGTCCGCAATTGTTTGGCCAGCGCTGCCAGCGCGGCATCGTCGCCGCTCAGGCCGCGCACGATGGTCACGGTCTTGCCGCGGTGGCCTTTGCTCTCACGCGACACCCGCACCGGGCCATCGGCGAGCGGCGCGCGCGCGGGTGCTGCGGCGCAAGCGCAGATCGACAGCGGCTTGCGGCATTGCGGGCACATGCGCCCGCCCTCGGTGGAATAGACCAATCCGCCGGCGCGGGGCACGATGCGCACCTAGCGCCTGAAGACCAGCCAGCGCGGCGACTTGAAGCGCACGATGCGCCAGTACAGCGCGACATAGGTGACGCCGAACAGCACGATCAGCACCGCCAGCACCGCCGTGTTGTTCCAGAACAGCACCGACGGAATCGCCGCCAGCATGCACAGCATCCACAGGTACGGCGACGTCATCGAGTTGCGCCGCGTCATCGCCGAAGCGCTCTGGTTGCCCACCGCCCAGCGCATCACGCGCCGGTAGATCAACGAGTGCAGGTGGATGCCATCGGGCATGCTCGGCGGCAACGCACGCAGGAAACGCCGCCGGTAGATGGAAAACACCGTCTCGAAGACCGGATAGATGCACAGCAGCAACGGAAACATCGGCGACACCGTTGGGTTGCGGTGCAGCAGCATGATGGCCAGTTCGGCAATGTAGAAGCCCAGAAAGTAGGCGCCGCCGTCGCCGAGAAAGATCAGCCCGGCCGGGAAGTTCCAGATGAAGAAGCCGAGCAGCGAGCCGACCCCGGCCAGTGCGAGCAGCGCCACCAGCGTGTCGTCGACCTGGAAGCCGACATAGGCCAGGCACAGCAGGATCAGCACCCCGCACATCGACGCCAGGCCGTTGAAGCCGTCGATGATGTTCAGCGAATTGGCCACCCCCGCGACGACGAACACCGACACCAGCGCCGCGCCGAGCGTGATCGAGACAACCCAGTCGAGCCCAGGGATGGCGGTGCGCGTGATCATCGCGTCGAGCAGCCACACCGCGAGCAGTGCCGACACCGCGGTGGCCAGCAACCGGCGGCCCGCGCTGACACGCTTGGTCAGGTCTTCGGCGAGTCCTGCGGCCAACGCGGGCAGGCCGCAGGCCAGCAGCACCAGCGCCTCGGCGCCCGCGGCCGGATCGCGCCACCACAACACCCAGGCGCCCGCCAGCATGCCGGCCACGATGCCGACGCCGCCGACACGCGGCACCGGCTGGACGTGGAACTTCTGCGGACCCGACATGTCGTGGTCACGTGAGAACTGGCCGTGGGATTTGGCTGACCGCACGACCAGCAACGTCAGGCACAGCGACACCACGAACGCCACTGTCAGGATCAGCATGTGCAGAATTCTATCGGCCCGGTGTGCGCGACGCCCCCCGCTAGAATCGCCCGCTTCGCCTGGGCACCATACCGTTGTGGTGTGAGCCACGTCGGCATCCCGTTCGCATCAGTCGATCGTCCTGGCAAGGCCACGACGCGCCCCGCATGACTCGTTTCCTCTCCCTCGTCCCAGCCGGCAGGCAGGCACTGTGCCTGCAGCGCCCGATGCGCAAGATTCAGCTGCTGTTCGTCGCCTCGCTCGCGCTCGTGCTGGGTGCGGCTGCCTTTCCGGCGGCTGCCCAGACCTACGGTCAGCCGGCCTACCGTCAGCCGGCCTATGGTCAAACGATCGAACCCGCGGCAGACGCGGCAACGACCGGGCCGATCCGGCTGCGCCAGGGTGCCGCCGAGTCCGCACCGGCGTCGGCTGCCTCCGCTCCGACGGCGCGGCAGAACGATGTCTTTCCTGGCGAGCTGCAGCTGCCGCGACGCCCGCGGCTCAGCGAGTTCGAGATCTATGTCAATCGACTGGCAGAGCCGAACATCATCCGCCGGCTCGGGTGCCGACCTGATGACCGACCCGGATCGCGCCAGCCCGGTGGTCGACTACAGCCCGCTGGTGCCACCCGACTATCTGCTGTCGGCCGGGGACGAGATCGTGCTGACGATCTGGGGTTCGGTCGATGCCGAACTGCGCCTCACCGTCGATCGCTCGGGGCGCATCACGGTGCCGCGTGCCGGTTCCCTCCTGGTCTCGGGCGTGCGCTACGCGGAGTTGCCCGCGCTGATCACGCAGCGGCTGGCGCAGGTCTTCAAGAACTTCCAGGTCAGCGTGGCGCTCGGCCAGCTGCGCGGCGTGCGTGTCTACGTCACCGGCTTCGTCGACCGTCCCGGCGCGTACACCGTCAATGCGCTGTCGAGCATCTCGGCGGCGCTGGTGCGCGCCGGCGGGCCCTCGATGTCAGGCAGTTTTCGCAACATCCAGTTGCGCCGCGGCGGCAAGGTCGTGTCGACGCTCGACTTCTACGATCTGCTGCTCAACGGCGAGCGGGGCAACGACCGCCTGGTGCAGGCCGAAGACGTGATCCACATCGGTCCGGTCGGGCTGCAGGTGGCCGTCATCGGCAGCGTCAACCGCCCTGCGATCTACGAGCTCAAGGCCGACGAAACGATCGTCGATGTGCAGCGCATGACCGGTGGCTTCTCGGCGGTGGCCGACCGCACCCGCTTTGCGCTGGAACGGGTCGATCAGCGGGCCACGGTGCGTGTGGTGCAGGTGGACATGGATAGCGCCGCCACCACCCAGCTGCACAACGGCGACGTGCTGCGTGCCTTCAATGCCGTCACCATCACGACCGCGGTGGGCAGGCAGAACAAGCGCGTGCTGGTCGAAGGCGAGGTGCTGAATCCGGGCGAGTACGTGCTGCCACCCGACACCACGGTCGCCCAAGCGCTGCAGGCCGCCGGCGGCATGACGGCAGGCGCGTTCGTGTTCGGCACCGACTTCAGTCGCGAAAGCGTGCGCGTCGCGCAGCAGCAGAACTACGAGCGCGCGCTGCGCGACCTGGAAACCGAATTCGAGCGCAGCAGTTCGACACAGCGGGTGACCTCGGCCGAGGAATCCGCCGCAGTGGCCGGCCGCTCCGCGGCGACCGCCCGCCTGATCGCCCGCTTGCGCAATGTCAAGCCGACCGGCCGCGTGGTGCTGCAGATACCGCCCGATGCCAAGAGCCTGCCGAACCTGGTGCTCGAAGACGGGGACCGCCTGTTCATCCCGCCGGTGCCGTCGAGCGTGGGCGTGTTCGGCAGCGTCTTCAACGCCGGCAGCTACCTGCGCGAACCCGAGCGCAACCTGGCGGACTACATCAACCTGGCCGGCGGCCCCACACGCGGCGCCGACGGCGCCAGCACCTTCGTCATCCGCGCCAACGGCACGGTGGTCAGCAACCTGCAGAGCAAGCGGCTGGTTCGGTGGCCTGCAGAGCAGTTTCGAGCAGTTGCCGGCGCTGCCCGGCGACACCTTGTTCGTGCCGGAGGAGATCGACAAGACCACGTTCGTACAGTACGCCAAGGACTGGACGCAGATCCTGTACCAGTTCGCGCTCGGTGCGGCGGCCTTCGTGACCTTGACCAACTGAGCATGGCTGACACAGCGCCCTCGAGTCCCATCGGCCGGTCGAACCCCCTCGACGACAGCCAGAAGCCGGTCGGTCTGCAGGACCTGATCCGGCCATTGATCGCGCACTGGAAGCTGTGGATCTTGGGTTCGCTGGCCATCGGCCTGGCGGCGCTGGGCGCGGCGCTCCTGATGACGCCGATCTTCACCGCGCGCACCGTCTTCCTGCCGCCGCAGCAGCAAAGCGGCGTGGCATCGGCGCTGGCCTCGCTGGGCGGCTTGGCCGCCCTGACCGGTGCCGCGGGCCTCAGAAGCCCAGCCGATCAGTACGTGGCGCTGATGCAGAGTGTCAGCGCCGAGGACCGGCTCGTCGATCAGTTCGATCTGATAAAGGTCTATGAGGCCACTTACCGCTTCCAGGCGCGCACTGCCCTCGATCAGAACACGCGCATCGCGGTCGGCAAGAAGGACGGGCTGATCAGCGTCGAAGTGGACGACGTCGATCCCAAACGCGCCGCCGGCCTGGCCAATGCCTACGTCGAGGAACTGCGCCGCATGACCTCGGTGCTGGCGGTGAGCGAGGCGCAGCAGCGTCGCGTGTTCTTCGACAAGGAACTGAAGAACGCGCGCGACCAACTGGCCATCGCCCAGCAGGCGCTGCAAGCCAGCGGTTTCACGCAGAGCGCGTTGCGCGCGGAGCCCAGAGCCGCTGCAGACAACTACGCCAGGCTGAAGGCCGAAGTCTCGGCAGCGGAAGTGCGTACCCAGGTGCTGCGCGGCAATTTGGCCGACAGCTCGCCAGAACTCCAAAGACAGCTGGCGGAACTCGGCGCATTGCGCGCGCAACTGGCCCGATTGGAGCAGACGGTCGACGCCCGCGACGGACCGGACTACATCACCAAGTACCGCGAGTTCAAGTACCGCGAGACCTTGTTCGATCTGTTCGCCCGCCAGTACGAGATCGCCCGCGTCGACGAAAGTCGCGAGGGTGCCTTGATCCAGGTGGTGGACCGTGCCACACCGCCCGAATACAAGAGCAAACCCCGACGCGGCTTCATCGCCGTGTCCGCCACGCTGCTGAGCCTGCTGCTGATCGGCATGGGCATCCTGCTACGCGACGCCTGGCGCGACACCACAGCGTAGGCCGCCGGTGTGTCGGCCGTTGGCCAGGGTGGGATCGCGGCAGCTGGTGCCGGCTGGCGCACGGAAACCTGATGTGTGCTGGCAAACGATCCGTCTCGGCGTCCCGTTGAATGCGCCAAGCAGCCTGGGGCAGGCCTACAATCTTCTGTTCAATGGTTGAACATAGAGTCGCAAAATCGCATTCGACACCGGCGCACGGCGATGCCGAAGCGGCGCGCCTGGCCGTGCTGCGCCTGCTCGAGGTGCGTCCCGAGTTGTCGCAACGCGAACTGTCCGAAGCGCTCGGCCTGAGTCTGGGCAAGGCGCACTATGTGCTGCATTCGTTGCTCGACAAGGGCCTCGTCAAGGCCGGCAACTTCCGGCGCAGCGACAACAAGCTGGCCTATGCCTATGTGCTGACCCCGACCGGCCTGCGCGAGAAGATGCGCCTGACGCGGGCCTTTCTGTCGCGCAAGGAAACCGAGTTCGAGCAGTTGCGGCGGACCATTGCCTCGCTGCGCGACGAACTGGCCGACGCCTCGAAATGAAGCACGGGTTTCAGACAGACCGCCACATGAGTGCCCGCGAACGAGACGGGGCCGGACCGGGTCGGATCGATTTCCGCTGCCCAGCCGACCTGCAGACATGGCTGGACGAGGCCGGCGCGGGCCGGACCTCGCACCGGCACCTGTCGGAGTTCCGATGACAGCAGCCCCCGCACCGGTGGCACTGTTCGCCTACAAGCGGCCTGAGCATCTGAAGGTGACCCTGGCCTCGCTGCGCGCGAATCCGCAAGCTGCGCGCACGCATCTGTACCTGTTCTGCGATGGCCCCCGCCGCGCGCAGGACGAGCCCGGGGTCGAGCAGGTTCGCGAGCTGGCGCGGCAGGTCGATGGCTTCGCGCGGGTCGACCATGTCTTCCGCGATGAGAACTTCGGCCTGGCGCGTTCGATCATCGATGGCGTGACCCGGGTGGTGACAAGGCATGGACGGGTCATCGTGATTGAAGACGACCTGCGCCTGTCGCCACACTTCCTGCGCTACATGAACGACGGTCTGTCCATGTATGCAGACGATGAGCGGGTGGCCAGCATCCACGGCTACGTCTACCCGACGGGCCACGAGTTGCCCGACACGTTCTTCCTGCGCGGCGCCGATTGCTGGGGCTGGGCAACATGGGAACGCGCCTGGCGCGCGTTTCAACCGGACGGCGGCATACTGCTGCAAGGCCTTCGCGAGCGGCATCTGAGCCATCGCTTCGATCTTGATGGTTGTGCCGGCTTCGTGCGCATGCTGCAGGACCAGACGGCCGGCCGCAACGACTCATGGGCGATTCGATGGCATGCCCAGTGTTTCCTTCGCGACTGGCTGACGCTCTATCCTGGGCGCACCCTGGTCGAGAACATCGGCAATGACTCCAGCGGCACACACGCCGCTGCGTCGAGCGAGTACTCGGGGCATCCGAGCGACACCGCCATCGCTGTGAAGCGCATCGATCTCGCCGAGTCCGGGATCGGCCGCGAAGCCTTCAAGTCGTTCCAACGCCGACAGTTGCCACCGATGCGCCGGCTGTGGTCGACGCTGATGCACCCGCTGAGGCGCGGCCAATGAGCGCGCGTGATGCCTTGCGCGACTGGACGCCGCCGCCGCTGCTGCGTCTCTGGCGCCGCCGCCGCGCGCTCGGCTTGCGCTGGGAGGTGGAGGAGCGCGGGTGGGAAGCCGCCGTCGCTCGCTCGCGCGGGTACGACGATGAAACGATTCTCGAACGCGTGGCACGGGCGACCGAACAGGTGGTGCGTGGTGACGCGCTCTTCGAGCGCGATTCGGTCGTCTTCCACGAGCGCGAGTATCCCTTTGCCTTGCTTGCAGTTTTGCTGGACGCGGCGCTTCGCCATCACGGCACCCTCAACGTCGTCGATTTTGGCGGGTCGCTGGGAAGCAAGTATTGGCAGTGCCGGCCGATGCTGCGTGGCATCAGCCAGCTGCAGTGGTGTGTGGTCGAGCAGGCACATTTCGTTCGCGCCGGTCAACGCATCGCGCTCGGCGAGGACCGGCTCGCGTTCTCGTCGTCGCTCGACGACCTGCCGTTCGGGTCGACGCATGCCGCACTGGCTTCGAGTGTGCTGCAGTACCTGCCGGACCCGGCGGCCATTCTGGCGGCGATCGCTGCGACCGGCGCCGAGGTCCTGGTCATCGACCGCACACCGGTGTGCGACCTGGCCTCCGATGTGGTCTGCGTGCAGCATGTGCCGCCGTCGATCTACCCGGCTTCGTACCCTTGCCGGATTTTTTCCCGTTCAGCATTGTTGCGCCTGTTGGCCCCGCATTGGAGCCTGGATTGCGACTTCGATTGCCCGGAAGGATGGCTGCGCACTGACGACGGCTTGCCCTTCGAGTTCCGGGGCTTCGTGCTGCGTCGCAAGCCATGAAGGAGTCGAACGACGGCGCGACCGAGTCCGCCGCGAGCCTCGGTCGCACACCGGGATTCACGCCGCCCGCCCTCGCGACCGGCACGATAACGACGGCAATGGCGTCTGCCTCCAGTCTTGGCGCGTTGCGGGCGGCGGTTGCCAACTCGGGTTGGCTGATGTCGGAGCGGCTCGTGCGACTGCTGCTCGCGGTCGTCGTGGGCGCATGGGTCGCCCGGCATCTCGGGCCTGTGCACTACGGCGAAATTGCCTATGGCATCGCCATGGTCGCCTTGTGGCAAGCGGCAGCAAATCTCGGTCTCGATGCGATCGTGGTGCGCGACCTGGCCCGCGAGCGGCAGGCCGCGCCCGAGGTGCTCGGCACCGCCCTGCGCCTGCGCCTGTGCGCGGCCGCGCTGGGCTGGTGCGGGGCCGTGGCCACAGCCTACCTGCTGCGACCCGAACCCGTGAGCAGCCTGCTGATCGTGGCCATCCTGGCCGCCGCCATGCTTTTTCTGCCTTCCGAGATCATCGACTTGTTGTTCCAGAGCCAGACTCGCAGCCGGCTCACCATCGCACCCAAGGTCGTGGCCTACCTTCTGTCGGCCCTGGCCAAAGTGGCGATGATCCTCGTCAATGCGCCGCTGTGGGCGTTTGCAGCCGTGTTGCTCGCCGAGAGCCTGGCCCTGGCAGCTGCCCTGGCATGGACCTATCGCAAAGAGCCGCTCGGGGAGCGCTGGCGCTGGCAGGCAGGGCGCGCCCGGCAAATGTTGCGCGACGCATGGCCGCTGATGCTCGCCGGCTTGTCGACGGTGGTCTACATGCGCATCGACCAGTTGGTGTTGCTGAAGCTTTCCAGCGAGCGCGAGCTGGGGCTGTATTCGGCGGTACTGCCGATGTCGCAGGTCTTGCACATGGTGCCGATGACGGTCTGTGCGAGTGTGCTGCCACGCCTGGCGGTGCTGAAGAACTCTGACCCCGCTCGCTACACCTGGCGCATGCAGCAGTTGTTCAGTGCGATGGTGTGGTGCGGCATGCTGGCGGCGGCGGTCATTGCACTGTGTGCGCCGTTGGTGGTGGGACTGCTGCTGGGGCCGGCCTTCGCCGATGCCGTGCCCGTCCTGCAGTGGCACGCTGTCACCAACATCTTTGTCTTCCTCGGCGTGGCCCAGAGTGTGGCGATCGTCAGTGACCGCACCACCCATATCGCGCTGGTGCGCACCCTCTTTGGCGCCGTCGTCAGTCTCGCGTTGAACTTTGCACTGGTGCCCCGGTGGGGCGCGGTCGGCGCGGCGTGGTCGGCGATCGCCGCCTACTTTTGCGCGGCGGTGCTGTCCAATGCCGTTCTGGCACCCGTCTATCTTCGAATGCAGTTTCGCGCCCTTTGGCCCTTCCATGCTCGCTAAGCTCAAAGGTATTCTTCCGGCACGGCTGCGGCTGTCCCTGCGCGAGGCCCTTGCCCACCGCACGTACGCCCAGCGCAGTTACTCGCAGGAAGGCGAGGATCTGGTGCTGCAACGGCTCTTCGAAGACCGTCCCGGCGGGGTCTTCGTCGACGTCGGCGCCCATCACCCCTTCAGGTTCTCGAACACCAGCTTGTTGTCGCAACGGGGTTGGCGCGGCATCAACATCGATGCCAGACCGGGCAGCATGGCGAGTTTCCGTCGCAGCCGGCCGCGTGACATCAACCTGGAACTCGGCGTCAGCGCAATGCCCGATCGACTGACGTATCACCTCTTCGTCGAGCCGGCGCTGAACACCTTCGATGCCGATCTGGCCAGCCAGCGTGTCGCTGCAGGATGGCCGACGTCGGGCACGCGGCTGGTCGAGTGCCTGCCGCTGGCGACGATCCTGGCCCGCGAGCTGCCGGCCCTTGGCGTGACGGGCTTCGACTTGCTGACGGTCGATGTCGAAGGGCTCGACCTGGAGGTGCTGCGCTCCAGCGACTGGACTTTGTACCGACCCCGTGCGGTGGTGGCAGAAGTGCTGGCCGCCGACCTTGCCGGGCTGCTGCAGTCCGAAGTCACCGGTTTCATGACCAGCGTGGGCTATCAGCCTCACTGCAAGCTGGTCAACAGCGCGGTATTCCTGCGCAGCGAATGAACGACAGCAGCAGCACTTGCGCAAGCCACCTCCCAATGCCAGGACCACAGCGATGATCATCAAGCAGGCCATCACCGACAAACTGAAAAGAAGTGCCCGAGGATCCGACTTCCTGGCGCTTCGGGCGCTCTCGGCCCACGGCCACCTTCGCGAATCCGGGTGGTTCGAAAGTGTCCTGAAATCGATGCCGGTCGACGTCAACCAGCAGCCGCTGCCCTGGTACACCTATGGCGCGATCCAGTTCGTCGGCGGCCGGACCAAACCGAACATGGGCGTCTTCGAGTTTGGCAGCGGCAACTCGACGCTGTGGTGGAGCCAGCGCGTCCAGCGCGTCGTCAGCTGCGAGCACGATTCAGCCTGGTTCGAGGTCATGCGCGGCAAGTTGCCGACGAATGTCGTCTATGAATTCGCCGACCGTGCGCCCGCCGGTGACTACGACCGTCGCATCGCGCGCTTCGTCGACGAATTCGACGTCGTGGTCGTCGACGGCCGCGACCGCATCGCCTGCGCGAAGCAGGCAGTGCCCGCGCTGAAGGCCGATGGCGTCATCATCTGGGATAACAGCGATCGTCCCGAGTACCAAGAAGGCTATGACCACCTGCTTTCGCACGGTTTCCGACGCATCGACTTCTGGGGCATGGGGCCGATCAACACCTACGCCTGGTGCACTTCGGTGTTCTACCGCCGCGACAACTGTTTCGACATATGAGCTTGCCTGTGCCACCATCCTCCGACAGCGCGCTGCGCGGCGCGCGCATCTTGATCACCGGCGGGCTCGGATTCATCGGGTCCAACCTGGCCCGCCGCCTGGTCGCGCTCGGCGCTGATTTGACGCTTGCCGACAGCCTGATCCCGCGAGTACGGCGGCAACCTGCACAACATCGCCGAGTTTCGAGAGCGGGTGCGCGTCAACGTGTGCGACGTGCGCGACCGTTCTGCGATGGAGTATCTGGTGCGCGAGCAGGACTACCTGTTCAACCTGGCTGGCCAGACGAGCCACCTCGACTCGATGAGCGATCCGTACACCGATCTCGACATCAACGTCGGCGCGCAGCTGTCGATCCTCGAGGCCTGCCGCCGTGTACAACCCGCGCGATCCGCGTGGTGTTCGCCAGCACCCGGCAGATCTACGGCCGGCCGGACTACCTGCCGGTGGACGAGAAGCATCCGATCGCGACCGGTCGACGTCAACGGCATCAACAAGATCGCCGGTGAGGGCCTACCACCTGCTCTACAGCCAGGTGCACGGCATCCAGGCCTGCGCGCTGCGCCTGACCAACACCTACGGACCCGGGATGCGGGTCAAGGACGCGCGCCAGACGTTCCTCGGCATCTGGATGCGTCAGCGTGCTGGCGGGCGAGCCGATCAAGGTCTTCGGCGACGGCGAACAACTGCGCGACTTCACCTACGTCGACGACGCGGTCGAGGCAATGTTGCTGCGCGGCGACCCAGCCCACCGCGGTGGGCAAGGTCTACAACCTCGGCAGCGCCGAAGTCGTGGGGCTGAAGGATCTGGCCGCGACGATGACCGACTTGGTGCCCGGCGGCCGCTTCGAGATCGTGCCCTTTCCCGCCCGAACGCAAGGCGATCGACATCGGCGACTACTACAGCGATTTCTCGCTGATCCGCGCCGAACTCGGCTGGCAACCCCGCATCGACCTTCGCGACGGACTGCAGCGAACGCTGGATTACTACCGAGCCCACGGCCCGAGCTACTGGGGGCACGAGACATGATCCAGATCAACGATTTCAAGGCCGAACCGGCCGCGCTGCGCACGGCGATGGTGGAAGCGGCGTCCCGCGTCTTCGAGTCCGGCTGGTACGTGCTGGGCAGCGAGGTGAAGGCCTTCGAAGGCGCATGGGCCGAGGCCTGCGGCGTGCCCCACTGTGTGGGCGTGGGCAATGGCATGGACGCGATCGAACTGGCCCTGCGGGCGCTGGACATCGGCCCAGGCGACGAGGTGATCACCACGCCGATGACGGCCTTCGCCACCGTGCTGGCGGTGCTGCGCGCGGGCGTCAACCGGTGCTGGCGGACATCGATCCGCACAGTGGCCTGCTGTGCCCAGGAAGTGTGCGCCGCTGCATCGGGCCGAAGACGCGCGCGATCGTGCTGGTACACCTGTACGGGCAGATGCGCGACATGGACACCTGGACGGCACTCGCGGGCGAGGCCGGCCTGCACCTGATCGAAGACTGCGCGCAGTCGCATCTGGCCAGCTCGCAAGGGCACCGCGCCGGCAGTTTCGGCGTCGCCGGCGCGTACAGCTTCTATCCGACGAAGAATCTCGGCGCCATCGGCGATGGAGGCGCGCTCGTGACCAGCGACCCGCAGCTGGCCGAGCGCGTTGGCCAACTGCGCAACTACGGCCAGCGTGAGCGTTATGTGCACCCGGAACTGGGCATGAACAGCCGTCTCGACGAACTGCAGGCCGCGTTGCTCGGTGTGCGGCTTCGTTGGCTGGGCGAATTCACCACCCGGCGTCGGCAGGTGGCGACGGCTTACGCCACCGGCATCCGCCATGGGCGCGTGCGTCTGCTCGCGCCCCCTCAAGAAGAGGATGCGCACGTGCACCATCTGTTCGTGCTGCTCGCCGACGACCGGGACGCACTGGCACGGCACCTGGCCTCGCAGAGCGTGCAGACCTTGATTCACTATCCCGTGCCGGTGCATCGACAAGCGCCGTGCGCAGGCCTGCGGCGCGACCCGTTGGGCCTGTCGCAAGCCGAGTCGCACGCCGCTGCGTGTCTGTCGATTCCCTGCCACCCGCAGATGAGTGACACCGAGGTTGAACAGGTGATCGATGCAGTCAACGCCTGGCGCTGATGGAACACTACGTCACGCTCTTCGACAGCCTGTTCCTGCCACAGGGGCTTGCGCTGCACGCCTCCATGCAACGCAAGCTGCAACACCACCACTTGTGGGTGCTGTGCATGGATGAGCGGGCGCACCAGGTGCTCGAGTCGCTGGCGCTGCCGAACCTGACGCCGATGCGCCTGGCGGATGTGGAGACTGCAGCGCTGCGCACCGTGCGGCCCGGTCGCAGCAAGGGCGAGTACTGCTGGACCACGACGCCGTTCGCGCCCCGCTTCGTGTTCGATGCCGATCCCGACGTGGAACGTGTGACGTACCTGGATGCCGACGTGTGGTTCCTCAGAAGCCCTGCGCAGGTGTTCACCGAGTTCGAGGCCTCCGGTGCCGGTGTGCTCATCACCGAACATGCCTACGCCCCCGAGTACGATCAGTGCGCCACCGCGGGCCGCTATTGCGTGCAGTTCATGGTCTTCGATCGACATCGTGGCGAGCCGGTGCGCGAGTGGTGGGCCGAGCGCTGCCTCGAGTGGTGTTTCGGTCGCTACGAAGACGGCAAGTTCGGCGACCAGAAGTATCTCGACGATTGGCCAGAGCGCTTCGGTTCGGCCGTGCACGTGCTGCGCCAGGCTTCACTGATGCAGGCACCGTGGAATGCCCGCCGGTTCCCCTACTCGGAAGCCGCCATCTTTCACTTCCACGGCCTGCGGCTGGTCGATGGCCCGCGCGTCGACTTCGGCGCCCTGTATGCGCTGCCGCGCCCGGTGGTGCAGCATGTCTACGAGCCGTACGTCGAAGACCTGCGCCGCGCCATCGGCACGCTTCGCGAAGCGGGCGTGCCCTTGCAAGCCCAGGCCGCCGCGCCGGCCTGGCGCGAGCGGGTCATGCACACGCTCGGCCCGCTCAGGCAAGCCGTCGCGGCTTTGCGGTATGAACGCCTTCGCCGGATATAAGCCGTCGCCATGCAAACCACCGCGGCCCGATGCAGCCAGCGCCACACGAGCGCCGACTGCGCATCGCGCGTTGCCGACAAGGGGCGAACTTGGCACTGACGTCGCCGCGCCTGACCATCGGCATCGTCACGTTGAATGCCGCGGACTCATTGGAGCGCGCGCTGGCAAGCGTGCTGCGCTGTCGATCTGAGATGCTGGAACTGATCGTTATTGATGGCGCGTCGAGCGACGGTACGCTGCAGATCCTGCAACGTCACGATCGAGAGATCGACCTGTGGCGATCCGAACCGGACGCGGGGATATACGACGCAATGAACAAGCTGCTGCAGGCGGCCAGCGGTGATTGGCTCCTGTTCCTCGGCGCCGACGACGAGTTGCTGGTCGCGCCGCAGCAGTTGCTGCGGTACTGCCGCCGGCCGGGAACGGTCTACTACGGTGATGTGCGCATCCGCGCGACAGACCAAATCTCTGGCGGACGCTTCTCACGTTTTAGGTTGATGCAGCAGAACATCTGCCACCAGGCCATTCTCTACCCGCGCAGCATCTACAAGACCAAGTCCTACGATCTGGGCTGCGGCTTGCTGGCGGACCATCGCTACAACATCGAGCTGATGGGCAGCGGCGTACCCTTCGTGCACATACCCGAAACAGTCAGCCTGTTCGATGATGCTGGCCGTTCCGGCGCCGGGGACCAACGCTTCGAGCGCATCAAACTTGCAGCCATTCGTGCGAGCTTTGGCTGGCCCTTCTATGCGACCAAGCAGCTGCGCACCTTCTGCGTCAGATTGATCAAGGGCAACAATGTCGCCTCTTGAGTACCTTGGCTCAGCGCTGGACGACTGGCCGCGCTATGTTGGCCTGGTGGTAATCTTCCTTGCACTGCATGCACTGCTGATCAAGCGCTGGACCGTAGGTATTTACGACCCGCTGTTCCTACTTCTGGTGTCGAACGCACTTGGCTGGGCCATCGTCTGGTTCATGTTCCTGCGCGGCGAGATAGCCGCAATCTATGTGGCGTCGTTCACCTGCGCGCAGTTGGCGCTGTACGCGGGCATGGGGATCGCTCGCCTGCTCGGCGGCAATGCGAACATTGGGCCGCTGACGCCCGAAGAGGGCCCCGCGCTGCCGGCGCTGACGCTGATCCTGGCCACGATGACGCACGTGGTTTCGAATTTGGCGGTCTGGACGTTAGCAGGCATTCCACTGCTTCGCGACTCCCGCCTGGGGGCGTTCCATGGCTCTGGCGGATTCGGCATTTTCGAACGACTGGCCGAATCGTCGGGATGGATCGCGCTGTTTAGCGCGGTCTACCTGTGCTTGGGCTGGCCGAGGCTGCGACGCAGTCCGGCGATGGTCGCGTTCTGGTTCTGGTATCTGCTGGCGATAGCTCTGTCCGGCTCCAAGGGCGCGCTGCTCACCACCGTGCAATGCATATTGTCAATTGCGTTTGTCTACGGCAGGCTGCGCCTGCAGCCGAGTCACTTCTGGGGCGGCCACGCTGGCAAGTGGCTCATCGGTGCAGCAACACTTTTCGCGTTTGCTGTGCTGGCACTGCAGCACGAAGGTGACCTTGTCTTGGCCGGCATTGGCCTGCTCTATCGCATCGTCAGCTACGGCGATGTCTACATCTTCGCTTACCCGGACGCAACCATCGAGTATCTACAGGGCGACAACCCTCTTGTTGGCTTGTTCGGTGGCTTTCTCAGCACCTTTCGCCTATTCCCGGTGGAACTGCTGCACACCAATCTCGGCTATCAGCTGGTTGGCATCGTCTTCCCAGAGTTGAACCTGGTGGTGGGCCCGAATCCGCAGCATGCCGTGTTCGGCTATCACTATTTCGGCGTGCTCGGCGTGGCCTTTTCGCTCGTGCTCGGGTTGCTGACGATGGCGATTCACACGCTCTTCTACTTTCGGCGGCACCACGTCTTCGTCTCCGGACTGGTCGCCTTCATGCTGTACTTCGGTCTGGTGGGCATCAGCGTGGACTTCGACTACTCGCTGTCGAAGCTCGCCAACATTGTGATTGGCCTCGTCTTCGTACTCGGCCCCGTGCTGCTGTTGCGGCCGGGGACAGTCCTGCTGCGCCGCGGCGTCCGGATCGCCCCAGTCGCCGTTGACGGCCCTGCGCCGTGACGCGGGCCTCAGCCACCCCGAAGCGCCTGCAGATGGTGGCGGTGTGTCATCAGCTGCAGCCGCGAGACTTTGAGGCGCGGCTGCAGATGCTGGCTCTGCGCGACGGCATCGACCTTTGCGGGGTGGTCGTCGGCAACAACGCTGCGCATCCTCCCCTGCCAATGCTGGTGACGTCCAGCACCTGCGCGGCAGCAACGAGTGGTTCGACTTCTCAGGCTACTTCGAAGGGCTCGAACGACTTCTGTGGAGAGATCCGCAGGCAGCGCAGGGAAACGTGCTGTTCGTCAACGATACGCTCTTCACGAAACACGCCGCAGCCTGCATCTTGGGACGTGTGCTCGGCGCTGACGAGCTGTTGCGACAGCTGCGGGTGCCTGCAATCTGCGGCAAGCTGGACCCATATCGCTCGATCTGCCTTCGCAACCCCTGGAGCGGCCACGAGGCCTACATCAGCACGTTTTGTTTTTTGCTGAACTCGACAGCCCAGCCGGCGCTGCGCCAGCTGCGCGAGCATGCCCACAGCGATGGCGTTTTTGCGACAGCAGACGTCGCAGACGCCACTTGGGGGCAGACGATGCCCGCGATCTTCCGCGAGTACATCCGCGCGCATCTGAGCTACGCCGGTTCCCCGTACTTGTGGCCGCAAGCTGCCAATGGCGACACATTGCTGCTGCACAAGAAGGCGTGCTGCGTCTATTTCGAAGGTCGGCTGTCGGGTTCAATCGCCGACGGCGGCGCTATGGTGGCAATCAACGCTGGGCCACGCGCGCAAGCCGACATTGCGATGCACGAACTTGCCGCACGCGCCGGGCGATCGCTGACGAGCAGGTTCCGACGATGAGCACGAGCACTTCAGCCCCAAATCTGCCCCCCACTTCGCTGGAGTTCGACGACATCGTCTTCGCATTGCAGCCCTTCGGAGGCATTAGCGAGTACTGGCGCGAGCTGACCAGCCGTGTCGCACTGATGCCTGAATTCGCGGTGGCACGTCGGCAAGGGGACTCGGTGGGGCCGCATGCGTCGGCTGCGAAGTCACAGCCGCGTCTTTCACTCTTCTTATTACCGAAGTGCCCGCGGTCCGCGGACACGCACCGTCAGCACCGTGCACGATCTCGCTTACGAGCTCGGCTTCGTTCCGCGCCGGACTCGCGCATGGTGGCACTGCCTCGAACACCGGCGGGCGTACTTCGCTTCGGACGCGCTGGTCTGCGTGTCGAACACCACGCGGGATGACCTTCTGCGGGTGTACCCGACGCTCGAGGGGCACTGCCCGATCTATGTGGTACCGCACGGCGTGGCACCGTCGACGTTGGATGCCGACCGCTTGGGGGATCAACGTTCTCCCAACGCGGGCCCCTATGTGCTGTATGTAGGCGGGCGTGGTGACTACAAAAACTTCGACAATGCCCTCCTTGGCTTCGCGGAATCCGGCTTGGCCGGTCAGGGCTATGCATTGATCTGTACAGGCGCGCCTTTCGGCCGCGAAGAGATCGAGCGCTTCACCCAGTTGGGTCTGCGCGATGCAGTGCGCTTCTGGGGGCGGGCCGATCGGCGCGAGCTTGGACGACTCTATGCGAGTGCGCACTGCCTGCTCTACCCGTCGCTGTTCGAAGGCTTTGGGTTGCCGTTGATTGAGGCGATGCAAATGGGTTGTCCGGTGGTTGCTTCGAACAAGTCGGTGATGCTGGAGGTGGCGGCTGATGCAGCGCTTCTGGTCGATGCCGTCGACCCGGCGGCCATCGGCGCTGCGCTTCTCGAGGCCGGCGAGCCCGACGCCCGCGCCACGCTGGTAGCTCGTGGCATCGCGCGCGCAGCGACATATTCATGGGAGCGATCGGCGAGCGCGCATGCCAGCATCTACCGCGCACTGGGCTGAAGTCGAATTTCACCTTGCTGCAGAAGCCGCCTTGGCCCAGCCAATCCTCATGAAGCTTCTACACATGTGCGTCGACAGTCCCTGGCGGACCTTGCGAGATGGACGGGGGTCGATGAGACTGGAAGCAATGTCTGCCGATCGATGAAGGTCAGCATCATCACCGTCAGCTACAACAGCGCCGCGACGATCGGCGACACGCTTGCCTCGGTGGCGGCACAGACACACCCGCAGGTCGAGCACCTCGTCGTCGACGGCGCGTCGAGCGACGGCACGCTGGAGGAGGTGCGTGCCAAGGCTGCCATGTCGCCAAGTTGGTCTCGGAGCCCGACCGCGGCATCTACGATGCGATGAACAAGGGATTGGCGCTTGCCACCGGCGACGTCGTCGGTTTCCTCAATGCCGACGACATGCTCGCGTCGACGCAGACCGTGGCCGCCATGGCCGCGCTCGCCACGACCGACGCCGATGCGATCTACGGTGACCTCGTCTACGTGCGCCAGGAGCGGCCGGATCAGGTGGTGCGCCACTGGCACAGCGGCAACTTCTGGCCGGGCAGCCTGCGCTATGGCTGGATGCCGCCCCATCCGACGCTGTACGTGCGTCGCGATCGGCTGCTCGCGATGGGCGGCTTCGATATCCGCTTGCGCATCGCGGCAGACTACGACCTGATGCTGGTCGCTACGTCAGCCCGAAGTTCGCGTCACCTACCTGCCGTTGGTTCTGGTGCGCATGCGCACCGGCGGTGCCAGCAACCGCTCGCTGTCCGCCCTGTGGCGCAAGAGCTGCGAGGACCTTGGCGCGCTGCGTCGCAGCGGTACCGGTGGGCTGGGTGCACTGCTGTGCAAGAACGCGCGCAAGCTGCCGCAGTTCTTCTACGCCCTGAGTTCGGAGCAAACGCCCGGTCTCAACCGCCTGGGCGCGGGGACTCTTGACCAAGCGCTCAGGCGTCGACAGTGGTTGTGCGGCACTGGGTGCGACGAGCCCTCTTTATGTTTGGCGAGCACGCTACCGACTGCACCGGTCGATCTCGGCATGGCCGACCGCCGCCCGCCGCGAACGGCGATGGGACGAGTGCCAATGGACACGGCCACGGAGCGCGCGTATACCCCGCATTCGAGCTTCGCCACCAGCCGCGCCGTCCGCCGGACGCGGCCAGAACCCATTGGAGACACCATGACCCACCGCATGCGTTTCGGCATCTTCCTCGCCCCGTTCCACAAGCCCGGCATCAACCCGACCTTGGCGCTGGAGCAGGACCTCGACCTGATCCAGTGGCTCGACCGCTGCGGCTACGACGAAGCCTGGTGCGGCGAGCACCACAGCGCGGGCACCGAGATCAGCGCCTCGCCCGAGATCCTGATGGCGGTGGCTTCGCAGCGCACGCGCAGCATCAAGCTCGGCACCGGGGTGGTCAGCGTCAGCTACCACAACCCGCTGTGGGTGGCCGAGCGCATCGTGCAGCTCGACCACCTGACGCGCGGGCGCGTGATGCTGGGCCTGGGGCCTGGCTCGCTGCCGAGCGACGGCACCATGATCGGGCTGTCGCAGTCGCAGACACGCCCGCTGCTCGAAGACGGCCTGGGCGTGATCATGAAGCTGCTCACCAGCGACGAGCCGGTGACCTTCAAGAACGACCGCTGGGATCTGCGCGACGCCCGTCTGCACCTGCGGCCCTATTCCAACCCGCTGTTCGACATCGCGGTGCCGGCGGTGGCCTCGCCCACCGGGCCGAAGCTGGCCGGCATGCACGGCATCGGGCTGCTGTCGATCGGCGCCACCACCGCCGCCGGCTTCGATGCGCTGGCGCTGCATTGGGACGTGATGGAGCAGCAGGCGGCGCACTACAAGACCACGGTCGATCGCAACAAGTGGCGCCTGGTCGGGCTGGTGCACTGCGCGGAAACGATGGACCAGGCCTACCGCGACGTCGAATACGGCATCGAGCAGTGGTTCGACTATTTCCAGGCGGTGGCGGCGTTCCCGCAGATGGCGGTGCCGGGCAACAACGTCAAGGAAATGATCGCCTTCGTCAATGAATCGGGCTTCGGTGCCATCGGCACACCCGACATGGTGCACAAGCAGATCGACCGGCTGTGGCAGCAGAGCAAGGGCGGCTTCGGGGCCTACCTGATGCTGGCGCACAACTGGGCCAACTTCGACGCCACGCGCAAGAGCTACGACCTGATCGCCCGCAACGTGTTCCCGCAGTGGCAGGGCCAGATGTCGACGCAGGCGGCGGCAGACCGGGCCCGCGCCGCCCGCCCGGAACTGGCGGCGATTCATTCGAAGGCGGTGGAAGACGCCACGCAGCGCTACCACGCCGAGGCGGCAGCGCGGTCTAAGTGACGGCGGCGGCCGGCCGCCGCCGCGTCACGCGCTGAGGGCGTCGGCGGCGCGGCAGATGGGTGGACGTGTGCGACGATTGGCGCGCGCAGATCGAGCCGCGCCGGCGCGATCTGCCGCCAAAACCCGCACCAAGGCCAATGCCACCGACATGACCGCCACGAATTCCTCCCCCGCCCTCTGCGTCGACATCATCGCCGGCGCCCGTCCCAACTTCATGAAGATCGCGCCGATCCTGGCCGCCATGAAGGAACGCCGCGACGCCGGCGGCCCGCTGCGCCACCGGCTGGTGCACACCGGCCAGCAC
The DNA here is from genome assembly GCA_963756415.1 of uncultured beta proteobacterium. GTDB lineage: Bacteria > Pseudomonadota > Gammaproteobacteria > Burkholderiales > Burkholderiaceae_C > Rubrivivax. The sequence goes on along the minus strand of CAVWNT010000009.1, from coordinate 111,961 downwards.
TACGACGCTGCCATGTCGGGCGAGTTCTTCGCCCAGCTCGGCATCCCGGCGCCGGATGTCAACCTGGAGGTCGGCTCCGGCAGCCAGGCCGAGCAGACCGGCGCCATCATGCTCGGCTACGAAAAATTGCTGCGCGAGTCACGCAGCGCGCTGTGCCTGGTCGTCGGCGATGTCACCTCGACGATGGCCTGCGCCATTGCCGCGCAGAAGCTGCAGGTGCCGGTGGCGCATGTCGAGGCCGGCATCCGCTCCGGTGACTGGTCGATGCCCGAGGAGATCAACCGCCTGGTCACCGATTCGATCAGCAACCACTTCTTCACCACCAGCGAATGGGCCGGTGACAACCTGCGCCGCAGCGGGGTGGGCGACGAGCGCATCTTCTTCGTCGGCAACACCATGATCGACACGCTGCTGACGCACATGGCGCGCTTGCGGGCGCCGACATTCTGGGATCAGGCCGGTCTGCGCCCCGGCGGCTACTTCGTGATGACCTTGCACCGCCCGGCGAATGTCGATGCGCCGCAGGGTTTCGCGGCCGTGCTGCGCGCGGTCGGTGAGGCTGCCCGGGGCCTGCCGGTCGTCTTCCCGGTGCACCCGCGCACGGCCAAGACGCTGGCGCAGCTCGGCGACACGGTGCCGGCCAACGTGCTCATCGTCGAGCCGCAGCCCTACCTGGAGTTCAACCACCTCGTCAAACACGCCAAGGCGGTGATCACCGATTCGGGCGGCATCACCGAGGAAACCACCGTGATGGGCGTGCCGTGCATCACCATGCGCGACAGCACCGAGCGTCCCGAGACCGTGACGATGGGCACCAACGAACTGATCGGCACCGATCCGGCGCGGCTGAAGCCGACGCTGGACAAGCTCTTCGCCGGCGAGTGGAAGCGCGGGGCCATCCCGCCGCTGTGGGACGGCCACACCGGCAAGCGCATCGTCACGGTGCTCGAACGGCTGCTGGTCAGCGCTGCGCCGTAGCGACTGCGCTTTCGTACACCGCCTCGCACAGCAGAGGCGGGAGCCGTCGTCAAACCTCGGCCGCCGCGGCCGCGCGCATGGCCCGCGTCATGCGGGCGAAGCCGACCACTTCGCGGCCGACGATCTCGCAGGCGCGCACCGCGCCCGGTTCGGGTTCGACATTCGGATCGCCGAACAGCGCGCTGCGCGGGTTCAGCGCCGCGCCGTACGGCGTGGGCCAGCCGCGCAGCGAATGCACCACCGCGCGCAGCGCCATCAGCGTGGTGCCGATCGCCTGCGCGCCGTCGGCGACGACGATGCAGCCCACCGCCCTGCCCTCGAGGTACGGGCGTTCGTCCTCGCGCATGTCCTCGACAAAATCGATGGCGTTCTTGATCAGGCCCGAGATGCCGCCGTGGTACGAGGGCGTGGCGATCACGACGCCGTCGGCACGGCGCAGTTCGGCCACCAGCGCCAACGCCTGCGCGCTGCGTTCAAGCAGGCCGGGGTCGTAGGCTTCGCCCGGCAGGTCGGCAGCACCGAGCAGGCGCGTCTCGCAACCCTGGGCCTGGGCGAAGGCCAACGCCACGCCGAGGGCCCTTTCCGATGTCGAGCCCACGCGCGTGGTGCCGCCGATGCCGACGATGTAGGGGCGGCTAGCCATGCGCTGCAGGTGGGTTGGCGCGTGCTGCATTCATGCGGGCAAGTGTACCCACAGCGCCTGCGCACACCGGGGTGCAGGGCTCCTCAGCGAGCCGGCGGCGGCGCGCCAGGCTCGGCCCGGTGATAGCCCTGCACGGCCCGCGTCAGCGCCGCGCGCACGGTCGCGTCGTCGTGCACCGCGCTGTCGGCGGCCAGCGCCAGCAGCTCGTCCAGCGGTGCCGGCTGCGCATCGAGCCTGGCGATGCGCAGCAGCGGCACCGCGGTGGGCAAGGTGGCGTCTTCGTCGGCAAGCAGTTCTTCGTACAGCTTCTCGCCCGGGCGCAGGCCCGAATATTCGATCACGATGTCGTCGCTGCCATGGCCGGCCAGGCGGATCAGGTCGCGCGCCAGATCGACGATCTTCACCGGCTCGCCCATGTCCAGCACCAGCACCTGGCCGCTCTGGCCGATGGCCGCGGCCTGCAGCACCAGCCGCGCCGCCTCGGCCACGGTCATGAAGTAGCGGATCACGTCGGGGTGTGTCACCGTCACCGGGCCGCCGCGCGCGATCTGCTCCTTGAACTTCGGGATCACGCTGCCGCTGGAGCCGAGCACATTGCCGAAGCGCACGGCCATGAAGCGGGTGCCGGGGTGCTGTGCGGCCAGCGTGCTGATCACCATCTCGGCGGCACGCTTGGTGGCGCCCATCACGTTGCTCGGGTTGACGGCCTTGTCGGTGCTGATCAGCACGAAACGCTGCACCCGCGCCTCGGCAGCGGCCAGCGCCGCGTGGTAGGTGCCCAGCGTGTTGTTGCGCAGCGCGGCGAAGGCGTTGTGGTCCTCCATCAGCGGCACGTGCTTGTAGGCGGCGGCGTGGAAGACCACGTCCGGCCGCCAGGTGCCGCAGGTGTGGCGCAGGTGCGCGAGGTCCTTCACATCGCCGACCAGCCGCACCAGCTCGATGCCGGCCGCCGCCTCGCCCAGGTCCTGTTCGATGCGGTACAGGTTGAACTCGCTCAGCTCGTACAGCACCAGCCGCGCCGGCGCGAAGCGCGCCACCTGGCGGCACAGCTCGCTGCCGATGCTGCCGCCGGCACCGGTGATGAGCACCGTCGCGCCGCGCAGCACCGCGTCGATGCCGGCTTCGTCGAGTTGCACCGGCTCGCGCCCGAGCAGGTCCTCGGGCTCGATGTCGCGCACGCGCTGCCGGCGCTGCGGTCGATTGCGGGCATCGGCCAATTCGGCGGCGCTGGGCACGGTCAGCACCGGCAGCAGGGTCGAGGCGGCCAGGTCCAGCGCGCGTCGGCGTTGCGCAGGGCTCGCCGACGGCAGCGCGACGATCAGGTGCGTGGCGGCGCCGCGCACGCGCGCATCGCGCACGCTGTCCAGCGTGCCCAGCACCGGCACACCGGCGATGCGCGCACGCTGCTTGGCCGGGTCGTCGTCGAGCAAGCCCAGCACCGTCCAGCCCTGCTGGTGGATGCCGGCCAGCAGCCAGCGTGCGGCCTCGCCCGCGCCCAGCACCAGCGCGCGGCGGATCTCGCCGCTGCCGCCGGTGATGCGCGCGCGCAGGTGCTCGTACAGCATGCGGTAGGCGATGCGCACCAGGCACACGCCCATCAGCGCCACCACCGGGTGCAGCGCGAGCACCGCCCGCGGCACCTTGTTCAGGCCCAGCGCCAGCACCGCCGCGGCGCTGATCGCACCGGCCAGCGCGCAGGCCAGCGTGAGCCGCTTGACCTCGCCGAAACCAGCGAAGCGCCACAGGCTCTGCGGCACGCGCAGCAGCGCAAAGGCCGCCAGGTAGACGGCGACCACGCCGCACAGCACCCAGCCGTCGTAGGCGGGGCGCGCCGACAGCCAGCGCTCGAAGCCGAGCCGGAACAGATAGGTGATGTTCCAGCACACGGCGATGACGACGGCATCGATGGCCAGCGACAGCGGCTCGCGGTGCGGCCGCAGCCGCGCCAGCCACAGCTCGAGCCGATGCCACGGGCCGGGGGTGGACATCAGCTGCCGGCGCGCGCCCACAGCGCGCGCAAGGTGTGCGCCAGCACGCGCAGGTCGGAGCGCAGGTCGGCGCGGCGTGCGTAGTCGGCCGCACACTGCAGCTTGGCCGGCAGGATGTGCTCGACGTACTCGCGCTGCGGGTCGTCGGCACGCGCCAGCTGCGCCGCCTCGTCGATGAACAGCAGCGCGGCCGGGCTGGTCAGGCCCGGGCGCACCGACAGCACCTGATCGCGCAGATGCGGCGGGTACAGCGCCACGTATTCGGGCACCTCCGGCCGCGGCCCGACCAGGCTCATGTCGCCGGCCAGCACATCGATCAGCTGCGGCAGTTCGTCGATGCGCGTGCGGCGCAGCCAGCGTCCGGCGCGGGTGATGCGCGGGTCGTCGCCGATGGTGATCGAAGGCCCCGCGCTGCGCGGCGTCGGCGACCATCGTGCGCAGCTTGTGGATGCGAAACGGCACGCCGTGGCGGCCCACGCGCCACTGCCTGAAGATCACCGGCCCGCGCGAATCGACCTTGATCCACACCGCGACCGCCAGCAGCAGCGGGCCCAGCAACAGCAACGCCGCCGTCGCGACGAGCAGGTCGAAGAGCCGCTTGCTCGAACCTTGCGCCACGGTGAAGGCGGCTGGGATGCGGCTGCGGCGATCAGCCACGCACGACGTCGCGCACCGCATCGATGACCCGCTGCACGTCGGCCTCGCCCATGCGCGTGTAGATCGGCAGGCTCACCAGCCGCTCGTAGGCACGCTGGCTGTGCGGGAACATCTGCGCGCTCAACGCATAACGATCGCGCCAGTACGGGTGCTGGTGCAGCGGGATGTAGTGCACGCTGCAGCCGATGCCGCGCGCATACAGCGCCTCGATGAAGGCATCGCGGCCCAGCGTCAGCGCATCGCCCAGACGCAGCGCATACAGATGCCAGGCATGCATGTCGCCGGCGGGCGCCGACGGCGGCGTGATCAGCGGCAGATCGGCGAAGGCAGCGTCGTAGGCGGCCGCGATGTGCGCGCGCTGGCGCTGGAAGTCGCGCGCCTTCTTCAACTGCTGCAGGCCCAGCGCGGCGGCGATGTCGGTCAGGTTGTACTTGAAGCCCGGTGCCACCACCTCGTAGTACCAGCTCGGCACGGTGGCGGTGAAGCGGTCGAAGGCATCGCGGTTCATGCCATGCAAACGCATGATGCGTGCGCGCTGCGCGATGCCCGCGTCACGGGTCACCAGCATGCCGCCTTCGCCGGTGGTGATGGTCTTGTTGGCGTAGAAGCTGAACACCGTGGCGTCGCTGCCCAGCGTGCCGACCAGCCGGCCGCCACTGCTGGTGGGCAGTGCGTGGGCAGCGTCTTCCACCACCTTCAGGCCATGGCGCTGCGGCCAGCGCCAGGATCGCGGGCATGTCCGCCGCCAGCCCGCCGTAGTGCACCGGCACGATGGCACGTGTGGCCGGGGTGATGGCGGCTTCGATGGCGGCGGCATCGATGTTCAGCGTGGCCGGATCGATGTCCACCAGCTTGACGTCGGCACCCAGGTAGCGCACCACCTCGGCGGTGGCGGTGAAGGTGTGGGTGGTGGTGATGACCTCGTCGCCGGGGCCGATGCCGAGGGCCTCCAGCGCCAGGTGCAGGCCCGCGGTGGCCGAGTTGACGGCGATCGAATGCAGGCCGGCATCGCCGAGGAAGGCGCTGAAATCCTGCTCGAAGCGCCGCGCCTTCGGTCCGGTCGTCACCCAGCCCGATTTCAGCGTGTCGACGACCTCGGCGATCTCGTCGTCACCGATGTCGGGCTGCGCAAAAGCCAGGAAAGGCAGGGTCATGGAAAGCCTTCGCGGCCTGCAGGAAGCGCCGTGGTGCGGGCGATGCCCGATTGTGATCGAAGCGTCACGCGCGGCCGCGCCGCAGCGCTATGCGGCGACGGGGTCGTGCGCGCCGGGCTTGGCCACCCACGCCATCAGGTGCGTGCGCAGCGGCGGCAGCAGGTTCAGCGCCGCATACAGCGCCGGGTGCACCGCGCACACCGCGCGCGCCACCGGCGGCGCCAGCGTGATGCGCCGGTGCTGCACGCGCCCTTCCGGAAACAACGCGCGCACGCGCCGCAGCGGCACGCCGCGCACGTCGGCATTGCGCGGGTTGTCGACGCTGAAGTCGTACCACAGCACCGCACCGCCGGGCCGCAGCCAGCGCCACATCGCGTGCGCCAGCTGCTGCTGGAAGTCATCGTCGAGCAACGACGAGAACACGGTGGCGGCGTAGACGATGTCCTGCGATGCGGCCGGCACGTCGGCGCGCAGCGCGTCGCCGCCGATCAGCTGCAGCCGATCCGGCAGCACCGCACGCGCCTGCGCCAGGCGCTGCGGCAGCAGTTCGATGCCGGTCAGGTGATGGCTGGCAAAGCCGAAGCGCAGCAGCTCGAGCAGGTTGCCCCCGCTGCCGCAGCCGACTTCGAGCAAGCGGGTGCGTGACAGGTCGCGCAGCCCGGCACGCAGCAGCAGCTGGCGCAGCGTGCGCTGCCGTTCCTGCAGCGCCAGCAGCACGTGTGCATGCAGCGGGCTGTAGCGGTCGTCGGACGGCCGGCGCGCGTAGCGCTCGGCGACCGCGCGGGCCTCGTCGTGCGGCTCGTTCACCGCGTCAGCCCGGTCGCCGCCACACCGGCGGCGCGGCGCAGCAGCACAAAATCCCACAGCCCGGCGGCAAAGCCCAGGCCGTAGCCGATGTGCATGCACGCGAAAGCCCAGGCGATGCCGGCCCACGCCAGCGGCTTGCGCGGGGGTGCCGCGGCCACGGCGGCGGCCAGCGCGGCGCCGGCATACAGCACCACGACGAGCCCGAGCGCCGCCCACAGCGGCGGCCAGAACAAGGCCCCCGCCGCGAGCACCGCGCACAGCGCCACCAGCGCGAACGGTGCCAGCTGGCGCGGCGCCGCCGGCAGCCGGTGCTTGCGCATCACCGGCACCTTCCAGTAGCCGTATTGCCAGAACTGGCGGAACAGCGTGTGATACGACGCGCGCGGCGTGTACCACGAGCGGATGGCGGCATCCTGCCAGACGCGCCCGCCGCCGCGCACGATGCGCAGGTTCAGCTCATCGTCCTGGTTGCGCACCAGCGTTTCGTCGAAGCCGCCCAGCGCGCGCAGGCGATCGCGCGACCAGGCGCCGAGATAGACGGTGTCGACCCAGCCACTGTGGTCGACCCGGCGCGACGCGGCGCCGCCGGAGCCGAAGCGGGACGCGAAGGCGCGCGCGATGGTGCCGGCGCGGCCCTCGGCTTCAGCGGGCCGCCACGGGCCGCCGACGCAGTCGGCGCCGCTGTCGGCCAGCGCACGCGCGCACTGCACCAGGTAGTCGTCGGCGTACACCGTGTGCAGATCCATGCGCACGACCAGCGCGCCACGCGCCTGTGCCAGCGCCCGGTTCAGGCCGGTCGAGACGATGCGCTGCGGGTTGTCGATGAAGACGAAGCGCGGGTCGGCGGCACAGCGCCGCTGCAACAGCCCGCGCGTGCCGTCGTCGCTGCGGCCGTCGGCGACCAGCACCTCCAGCGCGTGGCCCGGCGGCAAGCGCTGCGCGGCGAGCGAATCGCAGAACGCATCGAGCGTGTCGCGTTCGTTGCGGCACGGCGCGATGACGCTGATCAGCAGGCTGTCGGCCGGCGTGTCGCCATCGCCTGGCTCGGTCATGCCAGCGCCTCGTACAGCGTGGCCATGCGGTCCATGTGCTGCTTGCGCGAACCGCGCTCGACGACCTGCGCGCGGTTGCGCTGACCTTGTGCTGCGCACCACGCCGCGTCATCGTGCAGGCGCAACAGGCGATCGGCCAGTTCAGCGACATCGGCGCCGCCGACCAGCAACGCCGGGTCGAGCCAGGCCCGGTTGGCCGGCAGGTCGCTGGCCACCAGCGCCAGCCCGCAGGCCATCGATTCGAGCACCGACACCGAGGTCGCATCGCTGAGCGGCACGCTGACCGACACGCGGCAGCGCTGCAGCGTGCGCAGCATCGTGTGCTCGTCGACCCGCCCGCTGAAGCGCACCACATCGGCGATGCCGAGCGTGGCGGCCAGCTCTTTCAGCGCCGCTTCGTCGGGCCCGCCGCCGAGCAGGTGCAGCACGGTGCTCGACGCCGGCCGCGCCGCCGCCACGATCGCCAGCGCGCGCAGCACGTGGTCGATGCGGTAGTTCGGCTCCCACACGCGCAGGCTGCAGATCTCGAAACCCGGCGCCGGTTCGCCGGGCCGGAACAGATCGGTATCGGCGCCCCACAGCACTTCCTCGCAGCGCGCCGGCGTGCGGTAGCGGCGGATATCGTCGAGCACGTCGGTGGCATCGGCGGTGATCAACGCGGCGCGGCGCAGCGTGCGGCGCAGCAACGCAGCGGTGATGCGGCCGCGCAGACCGCTCTGATGCGGCGTGACGAGGATGTCGGAGCCCCAGGCGGTGAGCACCAGCGGCGCGTCGACGGCGCTGCGGCAGGCCGCCCCCCACAGCCCGTAGGAGGTGACGTAGTGGCCGTGCAACCAGCGCGGGTTCAGCTGCCGCGCCAGCCGGCGCACCGCGGGCAACGCGCCGAACCAGCCGGCAGCGCTGTCACCGGGCATCACCGCGATGACCTCGTCGGCGCCGCGCACCTCGGCCGGCCGGCGCGTGAGCACGCTGCAGCGAAAGCCGCGCCGGGCCATCTCGTGCACCCAGCGCTGGGTGTGCACGCTGCTCGCATCGGCGAAGAACAGGATGCGGCGGTTCATCCGGCGACGTGTCCGCGCACCCATTCGTCGTAGCCGGCGCGTGCGGCCGCATCGAACTCGGCATGCGCGTCGATCCAGGCGCGGTCGAGCTCGCGCGTGTCGCCGACGACGCGTGCCGGCTGCCCTTCGACGACCGCGAAGTCGGGCACCGTGCCGCTGACGAAGCTGTAGGCCCTGACCAGCACGCCACGGCCGAGCACCGCGCCCGGCGCGATCACGCTGTGCGGGCCGACAAAAGTCCAGGCGCCCAGCCGCGTCGGCGCACGTTCGATGCCGGCCGGCGCCGGGTGGCCCCAGTAGCGTTCGCGTTCCAGGCGCAGCGCGCGGTGGCTCGAATGGGTCAGCACCGAGACGTGGTTGGTGATCTGGCAGCCGTCGTCGATGTGCAGACCGCCGGAAGCATCGACCACGCAGAAGTGGCCGATGAACACGTGGTCACCGAGAACGAGCCGGGCGCGATCGTCGATGTGCGCATGGCTGCTGATGCGGCTGTGCGCGCGCCAGTGGCCGTCGCCGCTGCGCACGCCATAGACCATGCGCGGCGCCAGGCAACGGCACCACCAGCGCTTCAGGGTTTGCAGCAGGAGCTTCATGCGCCGGCGGATTGTGGCGCCGCGCCGGGCCTGAACAGCGCCGCCCAGCCCAGGCGCTGATCGCGCAGGAAGCCGCGCAGCGCCCACACGAAGGTCACGCTGTAGGCCAGCGAGGTGGCGAGCGCGGCACCGATGCCGCCGAAACGCGGCACCGACCAGGCGGCCACCAGCACGGTCAGCACCAGCGACAGCGCCGCCACGCGCGCCGCCCACTGCGGGCGACCCTGCTGGTTGGTGTGGAAGGCCGACAGGCTGGAGGCACCGGCGTACAGCGCCACGCCGGGCAGCAGCAGCAACAGCGGCAGCCGCGCGGCGTCGTACTCGGGCCCGAGCCAGCGCGGCAGCAGGGCCCAGGCCAGCGCACCGAGCAGCGGCGCGGCCAGCAACGCCATCGCCATGCCGACGCGCAGCGCGTGCAAGGTCAGCCGCGCCGCCTGCGGCGTGTCGGCGCCGGCGATGCGGTGGTAGGCCGACACGGTGACCGCCGACGACAGCACCCACAGCAGTTCGGCGACCTGCACCGCCACCGAATACACGCCGGCCTCGGCGAGCCCGTGGGTGCGTTCGACGACGAACAACATCAGCCGCAGGTTGAGCAGGCTGACGACGTTGGCCAGCCGACCGTGGCGACAAAGCGCGCATGCCGCTGCCAGCTCAGGCCGGCACCGTGCGCGGCTGCGGCGGTGGCATCGCGGCGGCTGCGCGTGGCCGCCCAGGCCGTCAGCAGCGCGATCAGCGCCTTGCCCAGCACCCACGCGACCAGCACCGTCAACAGCGCCGGCTGCGGCTGCCAGCCGACGCCGTGCATCAGCGCGAGCAACAGCAGCACCATCGCAGGCGTCGCCAGCGCCGGCGCGTTGAGCAGCACCAGCCGCCCTTGCCCCAGCCACAAGCCGCTGGCGGTGGGCACCAGCAGCAGCAGCGGCGCGGCCAGCGCCAGCAGCCACAGCTGCCGATACGGCACCACGCTGCTGAACGCGGACACCAGCGCCGGCACCAGCGCCGCGACCAGGCCCAGCAGCAGCGCGAGCCGCAACATCGAGCGCAGCAGCGGCGCCGGGTCGGCGCGATGGTGCGAGACCTCGCGCGCCAGCACCAGCCCGAGGCCGGAGAACAGCGTCAGCAGCAGCGCTTCGGCACTGACGAACAGCGCCAGCGCGCCTTGCACCTGCGGCCCCTGGCGCGCCACCACCACCAGCAGCAGCAGCCCCAGCGCGAGCGTGGCGACACGCGCGCCGATGTTCAGTGCGGCACCGCGGGACAGCGCAAAAGGGGCGGCAGGCGGCACGGGCGGGGAAGGCGGCGGCATCGAAAGTCGCTCAGACGGTGCGGCGGATTGTCGATGCAGCGCGCTGCGCCGCAGGCTGGCACAGGCGGCCTCCTTAGAATCCGCGCTGCCGTCCGGCACCCGCTACGTGCACGCGCCGCCGCGCTGATTGGATCCCTCGATGACCGCCCTTTCCCCGCCCGCCGAAGCCCCAGCCGACACCAACCAGCTGCTCGCCGAACGGCGCGACAAGCTGGCGGCGTTGCGCGAGCGTGGCATCGCGTTCCCGAACGACTTCAAGCCCACGCACCAGGCCAGCGCCTTGCTTCAGAAGTACGGGCTGCTGCCGAACGAGGAGCTCGAGGCGCAGCCGCTGGCGGTGAAGGTGGCCGGGCGCATGATGCTCAAGCGCGTGATGGGCAAGGCCTGTTTCGCCACGCTGCAGGACGGCAGCGGGCGCATCCAGCTGTACGTGACGCACGACGCAGTCGGTGCCGAGGTGCTGGCGGACTTCAAGCACTGGGATCTGGGCGACATCGTCGGCTGCGAGGGCACGCTGTTCCGCACCCGCACCGGCGAGCTGACGATCAAGGCCAGCTCGGTGCGGATGCTGACCAAGAGCCTGCGCCCGCTGCCCGACAAGTTCCACGGCCTGGCCGACCAGGAGCAGAAGTACCGCCAGCGTTATGTCGATCTGATCACCGACGACACCGCGCGCGCGCGTTTCGTGGCGCGCAGCAAGACGCTCGGCTCGATCCGCCACTACATGGTCGAGCACGGCTTTCTCGAAGTCGAGACGCCGATGCTGCATCCGATCCCGGGCGGCGCGAACGCCAAGCCCTTCGTCACGCACCACAACGCGCTCGACCAGCAGATGTTCCTGCGCATCGCGCCCGAGCTGTACCTGAAGCGGCTCATCGTCGGCGGCTTCGAGCGGGTGTTCGAGATCAACCGCAGCTTTCGCAACGAAGGCATCTCGGTGCGCCACAACCCCGAGTTCACGATGATGGAGTTCTACGCGGCGTACTGGAACCACCACGACATGATGAACTTCACCGAAGCGGTGCTGCGCCATGCCGCGCGCCAGGCCACCGGGTCGGCGCACGCTCAGCTACGGCGAACGCCGTGTCGATCTCGATGCGCCGTTCACGCGGCTGACGGTGTGCGAAGCGCTGATCGCGCACGCCGGCCTGAGCGAGCCGCAGACGCGCGACGTGCAGGTGCTGCGCAGCGCCATCGCTGCCGCCGGCGAAGCGGCGCCGGCGCACTGGCAACTGGCGCAGCTGCAGTTCGGCTTGTTCGAGGCGGTGGTCGAGGCGCAGCTGTGGGATCCGACCTTCATCATCGACTACCCGGTCGAGGTCTCGCCGCTGGCGCGCGCCTCCGACGCCGACCCGGCGATCGCCGAACGCTTCGAGCTGTTCATCACCGGCCGCGAGGTGGCCAACGGCTTTTCCGAGCTGAACGACGCGCAGGACCAGGCCGCGCGCTTCCTGGCGCAGGCCGCCAACAAGGAGGCCGGCGACGAGGAGGCGATGTACTACGACGCCGACTTCATCCGCGCGCTCGAATACGGCATGCCGCCGACCGGCGGCTGCGGCATCGGCATCGACCGCCTGGTGATGCTGATCACCGACAGCGCCAGCATCCGCGACGTGCTGCTGTTCCCGGCGCTGCGGCGCGAAGCGGGTTGAGCCGGTGGCGCCGGGCGAGCTGTCGCTGGGCGAACTCGAGGCCCGCATCTGGGCCGAACTGCGGCAGGCGAGCGGCCAGAAAGACCACGGCTGGCGCCACCTGAGCCTGGCCACGCGCGACGGTGACGGTGCGCAGGTGCGCACCGTGGTCCTGCGCGAGGTCGACATCGCGGCGCGGCAACTGCGCTTCTTCAGCGATGCGCGGGCGCCCAAGGTGGCGCAGATCGTCGCCCATCCGCACGGCACGCTGATGGGCTGGTCGGCCTCTCTGGGCTGGCAACTGCGCCTGTCGGTGAGCTTGTCGGTCGAGACCGAGGGCCCGGCCGTCGTGTCGCGCTGGGCGCGGCTGCAGTCGAAGCCCGCGGCACAGGACTACCTGTCGCCGTTGCCGCCCGGCAGCGTGCTGGGGCCCACGCCAGCGCCGAAGCCGCCGCCGGTCGAGCGCGAACCGCGCGCTCACTTTGCGCTGGTGACGGCGGCCGTCGGCGATGTGGACTGGCTCGCGCTGCATCCGAACGGCCACCGGCGCGCGCGTTTCGGCGCACACGGCGCGGCCTGGCTGCAGCCCTGATGCGGCTGTCCCGCGGGCGGGACAGCCGTCACATCAGCGGTGCTTGAAGGCCGGCTTGCGCTTGTTGACGAAGGCGTCCATGCCTTCTTTCTGGTCGTCGGTGGCGAACAGCGAGTGGAACAGGCGCCGTTCGTAGCCGACACCTTCTGCCAGCGTGCCTTCGAAGGCGCGGTTGACCGCTTCCTTGGCCATCGCCAGGCTGGGCCCGCTCAAGGCGCAGATGGCGTTGGCCGCCGACAGCGCTTCGTCCATCAGCTTGTCCGCAGCCACCACGCGCGCGACCAGCCCACAGCGTTCGGCCTCGGCGGCATCCATCATGCGCGAGGTCAGCACCATGTCCATCGCCTTCGATTTGCCCACCGCGCGCGGCAGCCGCTGCGTACCGCCGGCGCCGGGAATGATGCCGAGCTTGATCTCCGGCTGGCCGAATTTCGCCGTGTCGGCGGCGATGATGAAGTCGCACATCATCGCCAGCTCGCAGCCGCCACCGAGCGCAAAGCCGGCGACGGCCGCGATGACCGGCTTCTTGACCTGGCGGATGGTCTCCCAGTTGCGCGTGATGAACTCGCCCTGATAGGCCTGCATGTAGCTCATCGTGGCCATCGCGCCGATGTCGGCGCCGGCGGCGAAGGCCTTGTCGCTGCCGGTGATGACGATGCAGCCGATGCCGTCGTCGCGATCGAAGCCGAGCAGCGCCTGCCCGAGCTCGTCCATCAATGCGTCGTTCAGCGCATTCAGCTGTTTCGGGCGATTCAGCGTGATCACCGCGACGCGGCGCGCGCCCTCGCCGCGCACATCGGTGAATAAATGGGTCGGGTTCATCGGCAGCAGTCCGGCAATCTTGAGGGCGCCCACTATATCGGCCGGTGCGCCAATTGATCACGCCGGCGCACGCCGGATTCGTGACCGGCAGCCCGGCGCGGGGTTAAGCTGCCGGCCGGAAGCCCGATGTCACTCGCAACCCGGCTGCACGCGGCCGTTGCCGCAGAAAGTCTCGACCCATGGCGACCATCTACCGCAAGACACCCAAAGGGCAGACCGAGATCGAAAGCCGCACGTTGCGGCTGTCGCCGCGCATGCGCAGCGCGCTGATCCTGGTCGACGGCAAGCGCAGCGACGAAGAGATGCAACGCGTGATCCTGCAGCAGCCCGCCGAAACGCTGCAGAGCCTGCTCGATCAGGGCCTGATCGAGGTGATTTCGATCACGCAGCCGATGGCGGCGCAGCGCGCGCCCTTGCCAACTTCGACCCCGGTTTCGACCCCGGTGCACACGCCGGCCGTGGCGCCGGCCCAGGCCCCGGCAGTTGCTGCGGTCGCGCCGCGGCCCGCGGCGGCGATGCCTGCCGCGCAGTTTCGAGGCTCTGCGCGCCGACCTGGTGCGAAGCTTCACCGACACGGTCGGACCGATGTCCGAGGCCTTGGCCATCAAGATGGAACGCGCACGCAATGCCGACGAGTTGCGCACGCTGGCGCAGACCGCACAGCGCATCATCGGCAACGCGCGTGGCGGCCAGGCCGCCACCGATTTCGCCAGCCGCTTCCTGGGTCCTCTCGGCGGTTGAACGGCGGTTGAACGCCTGAGCCTCAGCGCGGCTCGGCCGCCGCCTGCTGCGGCAGCTGATCGAGCAGCAGATCGACGTAGGTCTCGGCGTCCTGGCGGATCAACAGCCGCACCGGCAGGTACTGCAGCGACGGCGCGAACCACACGTCGGCCACCAGGTCGCCGCCCGGACGCAGCTCGCGCCGCGGCTTCATGTGATAGGCCTTCACCGGGCCGACCGGCGTGTCCAGCGTGTCCGCGCCGACCACGTCGTAGGCCCAGCGATCGACATTCGTCGGCAGCGCCAGCGGCACTTCGATCGTGCGGCCGGTCTGCAACAGCTCGGGGCGGGTGGTGAACAGCCAGCTGAGTTGCACGAACTGGCTGGCGGCGTCCTGCATGTACGGCATGCGCTCGCGGATCTTGCCGTTGGGCAGCAACACACGCTCGGCATCGAAGACGATGGTGCGCCGACGCACCTGCCGCAGCAGCGCGCGCGTCTCTTCGTCGTAGCGCCGCGGCGACAGCCCGTCGGGCGTCAGGTCGCCGTCGCTGCTCATGCGCCGCGCCACCAGCGGCGCCGATTGCGCTCCGATGTAGATGTCCATGTGCACCTGGTAGCGCTGGCCGCTGCGCACCCATTCGACCATCGCGGCGCCGAGCACATCGCCCCGGTAGTAGCCGCTGAGCCGGTAGGTCAGCCGCGTCGACGGCGGCCACTCGAAGGCGGTGGCCGCGGCGCTGGGCGTCGACGCCGCCGCGGCCACCACCGGTGCCGAGGCTGCGGCATCGACATCGGCTGGCGCGGGAACGTCGAGTTCCGGCGCCGACGAGCTGGCCGCGACCGTGTCGGATGGCGGCTGCACAGGCGGTACCGGTTCGGCCGCAGACGGCCCGTCCGACAGCGGATCGACATTGGCCAGCACCGGCTCGCTGGGCTGCGCGATGTCCAGCACCGGCAGCGTCGGGCGCCGATGCCGCCGGCTGCGGTGGCGGCGGCTTCGGCGCCGCACGCCGTGGCACAGCTCTCGCTGCGCGCACCATCACCGGCGCGACTGCCGGCGGCGCGGCCTGCGCCAGTTCGCGCACGTAGGCCACCTCGATGCGGCGCGGCATGCGATCGCCGGCACCGTCGCCGAGCCGCGCATCGGGCAGCAGCGTGGCCAGGCAGCCGTGCAGCACCGTCACCATCAACGCCAGCGCCAGCACCGCCAGCTGGCGCCGCGGTGTGGCCCAACGCCCGTTCAGCCCAGCCATGCGCGGCGCCGCGCCAGCACCTCGGGCGCGGGCTGATCGGCCAGGTGCAGCGACAGCGTGTGCGCCGCGTCGTTGCCGCGGGGTCAGCGTCAGCTGCAGCACCCGCTGGTCGCGCACCAGCAGCAGCTCGAAGGGCCGTTGCGCCTCGAGCCAGCCGCGGGCATCGTCGAGCCGCCGCATGCGCCAGCCGTCGATGGCCAGCAGTTCGTCGCCAGGGCTGACGCCGGCACTTTCGGCGACACCGCCGCGCAGCACCGACTTCACCTGCACGCCGCTGAACGGGCCCTCGCTGAGGCGCAGGCCGAGTTCATCGGCCAGGCTGCCGGGCTCGCGTCGCAGCTGCACGCCGAAGTCGGCCAGCAGCGGCTCGAGCGGCAGTTCGTCGGTGCCGTGCACCCACTCGCGCAGCTGCGCCTCGCACGATTGCCCGGCCACGCTGCACAGCGCTGCCAGGATGTCGGCCTCGTCGATCGCGCCGCCGGCAGCCGATTGCCACAGCCGCCGCATCACGTCGTCCAGGCAGCCCGCCGAGCTGCTGCGCAGATGCAGATCCAGCGCCAGTGCCACCAGGCTGCCCTTGGTGTAGTAGCTGATGGTGGCGTTGGGCGTGTTCTCGTCGGCGCGGTAGTACTTGACCCAGGCATCGAAGCTCGATTCGGCGACGCTTTGCACGCGCCGCGCCGGCGTCGACTGCACCCCGTGCAGCGTGCGGCCCAGCAGGCGCAGGTAGCGCGGCGCGTCGATCAGCCCGGCGCGCAGCAACAGCAGATCGTCGTAGTAGCGAGGTGAAACCTTCGAAGAACCACAGCAGCCGCGTGTAGTTCTCGCGCTCGAAATCGATGCGCTCGAACTCGCGCGGCTGCAGCCGCTTGACGTTCCAGGCGTGGAAGTACTCGTGCGAGATCAGGCCGAGCAGGCGCACGTAGCCATCGCCGGCATCGGTCGCGCGCCCGGCGCGGCAGATCGCGCCGCGCGGCGATCAGCGCGGTGCTGTTGCGATGCTCGAGCCCGCCGTAGCCGTCTTCGACCGCCTGCAGCATGAACAGGTAGCGGTCGAACGGCGGCTTGCCGCGGCCGTGCCAGAAGCGCATCTGCGTCTCGCAGATGCGCTTGCTGTCGGCCAGCAGGCGCTCGCCGTCGAACGACGGCAGCGCGCCGGTGACGATGAAGCGGTGCGGCACGCCGCGCAGTTCGAACTGCCCTTGCCAGAAGGTGCCCAGCGCCACCGGGTGATCGACCAGCTCGCCGTAGTCGGCGCATTCGAACACCTTGCCCTCGCCGACACCCGCCAGCGGCATCGACGTCGCCACCTGCCAGCCGCGCGGCAAGGTGCCGATGCGCAGCCGGTGCGTGCCCGCCTCGCGCCCGTCGACGCGCAGCAACAGGCTGGTGCCGTTGAAGAAGCCGCGCTGGCTGTCGAGAAAGGCCGCGCGCACCGAGGCGTCGAAGGCGTGCACCTGGTAGTGCAGGCGCAGCGCCGTGTCGCCTTCGCAGTGCACCTGCCAGCTGTGCTTGTCGAGCTGGCTCGACGCGGCACTCGCGCGTGCCCTGCCAGGCCCGCAGCGCGACAGGTGGCGCGCGAACTCGCGCACCAGGTAGCTGCCCGGTATCCACACCGGCAGGCTCACGCGCTGCACCGCGCGCGGGCGCGGCACCTTCAGCGTGACACCGAACAGGTGTGCCGTCGGCTGGTCGACATCGACGCGGTATTCGATCATCGCGGCATTGTCGGCGTCGCGCGCGGACGCTGCCGCAGCCCGGATGTGCGGTTCAGCCCTTCTTGCCGGCGCTGCTGAGGCCGCGTTCGACCTGCTCGACCGGGATCGCACCCGGCACGCGCGTGCCGTCTTCGAAGAACAGCGCCGGCGTGCCCTGCACGCGGTTCTTCTGGCCGAAGGCGACATTGCGCTCGACCGCCGAGACGTCGCACTTGGCGGTCGAGCGCGGCGGCACCACACCATCGACCATCCACGCGCGCCAGGTCTTGCCGGCGTCCTTGGCGCACCAGATGTCGTTCGACTTGGCGGTCGAATCGGGCCCGAGGATCGGATACAGGAAGGTGTAGATGGTGACGTCCTTGACCGCCAGCAGATCACGTTCGAAGCGCTTGCAGTAGCCGCAGTTCGGATCGACGAACACCGCCAGCTTGCGCGCACCGGTGCCTTGTTTGATGACCACCGCGTCCTTCAGCGGCAGCGTGGCGAACTCGATCGCACTGAGCTTGGCCAGCCGCGCTTCGGTCAGGTTGGTGCGCGTGCGTCGTGTCGATCAGCTGGCCCTGGATCAGGTAGTCGCCCTGCTCGTCGGTGTACAGCACCTCGCTGCCGATGCGCACCTCGTACACGCCGGGCACCGGCGTCTTGCTGATCTCGTCGATCTTCGGCAGGTTGGACAGCCGCTCGGACAGGTTCTTGCGGATCGTCGCTTCCTGCGCAAGCGCGCTGCCACACGACAACACGGCCGCCAACGTCAGGCCGGACAAAGCACGCATCGACAGCATCGCTGACCTTTCAGGAATCGAGAGCTTGGGACGCCAACAGGCGCTTCAAAGGGGGCAGCGCATTGACCAGACTCAGCCCGCGGTTGCGAAGTTCCCGCACCAGCGGCACCTCGCTGGCAAAAAGTTGCAGCAACCCGTCGGTGAGCTGGCCCATCGCACGCGTCGGGCCGGCACGCGCGCGCGCATAACGTTGCAGCAGCCGTTCGTCGCCGAGCGCGCGCCAGGGCTCGCGCTGCGACACCACCGCTGCCAGCGCCCTGACATCAGCCAGGCCCAGGTTCAGGCCCTGGCCGGCGAGCGGGTGCACGACATGGGCGGCATCGCCGAGCAACACCCAGCCCGGGCCGCAGATGCGCTCGGCGTGGGCCAGGCTCAACGGCCATGCGGCGCGCGGCGCGCTCAGTTCGAGCCTGCCGGCGGCGCAGCGCGCTGGCATCCTCGACGGCGGCGACGAAAGTCGGCGTCGTCCATCGCCATCAGCTCGTCGGCACGCGCATCGGGCACCGACCACACCAGCGCCAGCGAACGATCGGGCCGGGGCCGGTCGAAGGGCAGCAGCGCGAGCACGTCGGGCGAGCGAAACCACTGCCGCGCCAGCCCTGCGTGCGGCAGCTCGGACACGCAGCCGCGCCGCCACGGCGCGCTGGCCATAGGGCTGCGAGGGCATCGCCACATGCAGCTGCGCGCGGCCGGGTGAATGTTTGCCTTCGGCCAGGGCCAGCAGCGCGGCATTCACCGGCGCCGAGGCGGCCACGCGGCGCACATGCGGCGCAAACGCGACCGCGCTGCCGAGGGCCCGCTCGAGCTCGCCGGCATCGACGATCCAGGCCAGTGCCTCGACACCCTGCGACCAGGCGGAGAAGTTCAATTCGGCGCCCGCTGCGTCGCCCTCGACGCGCATGTCGTGCACCGGGGTGCGGGCATCGGCCGGCAGCGCATCCCAGACCTTCAGTTCGCGCAACAGCGCCACCGAGCCGGCATTGAGGGCGAAGGCGCGCACGTCGTCGGCGCGGCCCTCGGCCGCGGCATCGCCTTGCAGCGCCACGTTCAAACCCTGACGCGACAGCGCCAGCGCCAGCGCACAAGCGACCGCACCGGCGCCGCGCACACACACGTCGACAGACTCCATCGACGGATTGTAGGCAGCGCACGCAGGCACAATGCGCGGCTTCCGAACCCCCTCGACTGCCCTTGAGCGACCTCGACTTCCACATCGGCGCGCTGTACCTGCACCCGGTGAAATCCTGCGCCGGCGTGGCCGTGAAAGAGGCGCTGCTGGTGGAGACCGGCCTCGACCTCGACCGCGCCTGGATGGTGGTGGATGCGCAGGGCGTGTTCGTCAGCCAGCGCGACCTGCCGCGCATGGCACTGATCGAGCCGACCTTGCGCAGCGATGACCTGCGCCTGCGCGCGCCGGGCATGCTGGCCTGCACCTGTCGCTCGATCGCGTCGAGATGCCGACTCGCGTGCAGGTCTGGAACGACTCGGTGGCGGCCTACGACATGGGTGATCTGGCGGCGCAGTGGTTCAGCGATTTCCTCGGCCAGCGCCTGCGGCTGGTGCGCTTCGACATCGAACAAAAGCGGTTGTCCGATCCGCGCTGGACCGCCGGACACGAAGCCCAGACCCAGTTCGCCGACGGCTTCGCGCTGCTGGTCGTGTCGCGCGCATCGCTGGACGAGCTCAACCGGCGCCTGGCCGCCGGCGGCACCGCCGCGGTGGACGTGCGGCGCTTTCGGCCCAACATCGTGCTCGACGGGCATCGACGCGCATGACGAGGACCGCATCGACGAGCTGCTCATCGACACCGACGACGGCCCGGTGCGGCTGAAGCTGGTCAAGCCGTGCGCGCGCTGCCCGATTCCGGACATCGACCCCGACACCGCCGCGCCGGGGCACGCAGTCGGTGATGTGCTGGCCCAGCTATCGCGCCGATGCGCGTGTCGGCGGCGCGTTGACCTTCGGCATGAACGCGATCGTGCTCGACGGCGTCGACCGGGTGCTGCGCGTCGGCCACAAGGGCCGCGCCGACTTCAACTTCTAGGCGGCGCCGGCGTCGATGGCTCGGGCAGCGGGATGAATTCCGTCTCGCCCGGCACCGGGTCGAAGCGCCCGGCGCGCCAGTCGTCGCGCGCCTGCTCGATGCGCTCCTTGCGGCTGGAGACGAAATTCCAGTCGATGAAGCGCGTGCCGAGCGCTTGCCCGCCGATCAGCATCACGCGCGCATCGGCTTGCGCAGCCAGCAGCGGCTGCTCGCCGGCACGCAGCAGCACCATCTGCAGCGGCGCGATCAGCTCGCCGTCGAGCACGAACGGCGCATCCACGCCGTACAGCGCACGCTCTTCGGCCAGCGGCAGTGACAGCTCGGCACCGGCGCGCAGCGTGATGTCGGCATACAGCGTGGGCGAACGCACCGCCACCGGCGAGCTGGCGCCGAAGGCCTCGCCGATCAGCACACGCACCGTGGCCCCGCCGCGCTGCACCACCGGCAGCGCAGCCGCAGGCGTGTGCACGAACGACGGATCCATCTCCTCATCGTCTTGCGGCAGCGCCGTCCACAGCTGCAGGCCGTGGCTGCGCCGCGGCGCGCTGCGCAGGTCGTCGGGCGTGCGTTCGGAGTGCACGATGCCGCGCCCGGCGGTCATCCAGTTGATCGCACCGGGCTCGATGCGCTGCACCGCGCCGAGCGAGTCGCGGTGCATCATGGCGCCCTCGAACAGATAGCTGACGGTGGCCAGCCCGATGTGCGGGTGCGGGCGCACATCGTGGTTGTCCAGCGGGCCTGCCTCGACCGGGCCGAAGTGATCGAAGAAGACAAACGGGCCGACCGAACGTTGCGCGGCTGCCGGCAGCAGCCGGCGCACGATGAAGCCGCCGCCCAGATCCTTTTGATGCGCGGGCAGCGTGATGCGGGTTGCGGTGCTCATGGGCGGTTGTCCTTGCGGCGTGGAATCGGGCGCGGACCGGGCCGGCCACTACAATTTTCGTTCATCAGAACATCAAGGATCCCATGAGCCTGAAGTGCGGAATCGTTGGCCTGCCCAACGTCGGCAAATCGACGTTGTTCAACGCACTGACCCAAGCCGGCATCGCGGCCGAGAACTACCCGTTCT
Source organism: uncultured beta proteobacterium (assembly GCA_963756415.1). GTDB lineage: Bacteria > Pseudomonadota > Gammaproteobacteria > Burkholderiales > Burkholderiaceae_C > Rubrivivax. The sequence continues at coordinate 91,085 of CAVWNT010000009.1, read as the reverse complement.
GCACCATCGAGCCGAACGTCGGCATCGTCGAGCTGCCGGATCCGCGGCTGGCGCAGCTGGCCGCCATCGTCAAGCCCGAAAAGGTGGTGCCGGCGATCGTCGAGTTCGTCGACATCGCCGGCCTGGTGGCGGGCGCCAGCACCGGCGAGGGCCTGGGCAACAAGTTCCTGACGCACATCCGCGAGACCGATGCCATCGTCAACGTGGTGCGCTGCTTCGACGACGACAACGTCATCCACGTGGCCGGCAAGGTCGATCCGGTGTCCGACATCGAGGTCATCCAGACCGAGCTGTGCCTGGCCGACCTGGCCACGGTCGAGAAGAGCCTGGTGCGCTACCAGAAGGTGGCCAGGGCCGGGCAGGACAAGGAAGCGCAGCGCCTGGTCGAGGTGCTGCTGAAGTGCCAGCTCGCGCTCGACCAGGCGCTGCCGGTGCGCGGCATCGCGTTCAGCAAGGAAGAACAGGCGGTGCTGAAGCCGCTGTGCCTGATCACCGCCAAGCCGGCGATGTTCGTCGGCAACGTCGCCGAGGACGGCTTCGACAACAACCCCTATCTCGAGCAGCTGCGCGCGGTGGCCGAGCGCCAGCATGCGCCGGTGGTGGCGATCTGCGCCAAGACCGAGGCCGAGCTGGCCGAGATGGACGCCGACGACCGGCTGATGTTCCTGCGCGAGATGGGCCTCGACGAGCCGGGGCTGAACCGCCTCATCCGCGCTGCCTTCGGTCTGCTGGGCCTGCAGACCTACTTCACCGCCGGCGTCAAGGAAGTGCGCGCCTGGACCATCGCGGTCGGCGCCACCGCCCCGCAGGCCGCGGGTGTGATCCATACCGATTTCGAGCGCGGTTTCATCCGCGCGCAGACCATCGCGTTCGACGATTTCATGGCCTGCGGCGGCGAACAAGGGGCCAAGGAAGCCGGCAAGATGCGCGCCGAAGGCAAGGAATACGTGGTCAAGGATGGGGATGTGCTGAACTTCCTGTTCAACGTATAACCCCGCACCGGGGGCACCGGCCCCAGCTTGCTTGACAAGGGGTGATGTCGTTCGAACGCCGCCCGTCGACGCACGCGCACTGCCGCACCAGCACATCGCGGTCGGCGCCGTTGCAGGTGCTGCTGCTCGGGTTGGCCGCGGGATCGACGTGGGCCCAGCCCCAGCCAGCGCTATCGGTTGCCACTCAGCAGGATCCGTTCGCGCGGCTGGCCCGGCTCGACGACGGTCACATCGCCAGCACCTGGTCGTCGTTGCCGGCGAGCACCGACTGCCGCGATGACGATGAGCGCGTGGCCGTGCATGCGGCGGCGCTGGCCGAGCCTTCGCGCGCGGCGCAGGACACGCGCACCGGCAGCTTCGATCTGATCGATCCGCGCCATCGCGCCCAGCTCGACCTGAGCGCGCAGGCGAAATGTGTGTTCATGCAGATCAGTGCCCAGCGTCAAGTCGGCGTTGGTGGCGACTTCTGGTCGGCAGACGGCTCGGCGCTGAGCTGGCAGATCGATCCGCATTGGCGCATCGGCGTCGGCCTCATCGCGCGCCAGTGGGGGCCGGCGTGGGATGGCAGCCTGATCCTGGGCACCACAGCGCGGCCGCCCGCCACTGTCTCGGTCGATGCCGACACCGGCGTGCTGCCCGGCTCGAGCGTGTGGTGGTGGCTCGGTCAGCTGCAGTTCAGCGGCTTCCTCGGCCAGATGGAAAGCGGGCGCGGTGACTTCTCGAAACCCTGGTTGCTGGGCATGCGGGCGGTGCTGCGGCCGTGGCCGTGGCTCGAACTCGGCGCGTCGCGCACCGCCCAGATCGGCGGCGAAGGCCGCAGCAACTCGATCCACACCTTCTGGGACGCCTTCCTGGGCCGCGACAACCAGATGGATGCGGCCGGCGGCAGCGAACAACCCGGCAACCAGCTGGGCGGATTCGACGCGCGCTTCAGCCTCGAGCGCTGGCTGGCAGGGGTCGCCGTCTACGGCCAGATGATCGGCGAGGACGAGGCGGCCAGCCTGCCCAGCAAGTACATGTACCTTGCCGGCGCATCCTGGCGGCACGCGCAGGGCCTGGCCTTTGCCGAATGGGCCGACACCACCGCCAAGCTGGCCGGCGTGGCCTACAACCATTTCCTCTACACCGATGGCTACCGCTACAAGGGCCGGGTGCTGGGCCACTGGGCCGACGGCGATGCCAGCATCTGGACGCTGGGCGGCTTGTGGCAGCTGGGCGACCTGGGGCAGGCCTTGGCCGTGGTGCGCTTCGGCAGGCTCAACGATGCCGGCGCCAGCCCCAGCTGGCCGCAGGCCGATCTGCTCAATGCGAGCGTCCAGTGGCGCATCACGCTGGTGCCGTCGCTGCAACTGACCCTCGCTGCCGACACGCTGCGCCTGAGCAGCCTGCCGAATGGCGCCGACCGCACCGATACCCAGTTGCGCGCGCTGCTGCAGTGGTGGCTTTGAGCGAGCCCTGATCCGCTGGCGCGGCCGTCCTGCAGCGGCTCAGCGTGCGTTTGTGCAAGGCCGCTAGGGTTGCTTGATGCTAGTGTCCAGCCTCGCTGGGGCCGGCACTGTCGACCCCGACGTCAGCTGCACCGATGACACCCGAGTCGAAACCTGCCTGGCCTGTGGTCGTGGCCCTGACGGCGCTGGCCTATGCCCTCGTGGGCTGGCTGGCGGTGCAGCTTGCCGTTGCACCGAGCTATGCGGCGCCGCTGTACCCGTCGGCCGGCATCGCCTTCACCTGCGTCTGGATCTACGGGCGCTGCGCGCTGGGTGGCGTGGCGCTAGGCGCCTTCCTGGTCAACCTGGGCCTGAGCAGCGCGCGCGCACAGGTCGATTGGTCGGCGCTGGTGCTGCCCCTCGTCGTCGGATTGGGCGCTGCCGTGCAGGCACAGGCCGGCTGCTGGCTGGTGCGCCGCCATGTGACGCAGCCGCTCACCCTGGAACAACCGCGCGACATCTGGCGCTTCGGGCTGCTGGCCGGCCCGCTGGCGTGCCTGACCAGCGCGTCGATTGCCATTCCGGTGCTCGCCGCCAGTGGTGCCGTGCCCCTGACGGCGGTGCCCTTCGCCTGGTGGGCGTGGTGGATCGGCGACTCGCTGGGGGTGCTGATCGCTGCGCCGATGGTGCTGAGCCTGCTCGGCCGGCCGCGCGAGAGCTGGTCGGCCCGTCGCACCACGGTCGCGTTGCCGATGCTGGTCGCCGCCCTGTTGATGTTGGCGGCCACGGCGGCCATCAACCGGTGGGACGAACAGCGGCTGCAACTGGCCTTCGACCGTGATGCACAGCGGGCCGCCGATGCGGTCGAGGCCTGGCTCGGCAGCCCGCTGCAGGCCTTGCAGGCGGCGCACGGCGCCTTGCAGTCGTCGGGCCGCATCGACGCACCGGGCCTGAAGGCGGCCTCGGCCTGGTGGCTGCAGCAGCCCTTGTTCCTGCAGGCGGTCGGCTGGGCCGAGCAGGTCGAGCGCAGTGACCTGCCCGCCTTCGAGGCCGGCGCGCGCGCCGACGGCACGCCCGGCTATCGGGTCTTCGACCGGCAGCCGCCAGGCGCCGCGCCGGCGCCGGTGGTTGCCGTGCGTCTGGTCGAGCCCACACGGGCCAACGCCGCGGCGCTGGGCGTGAACACGTTGTCGATACCGGAGGCGGCACTGGCGGTGCAACGCGCCCGTCGCACCGGCGAAGCCAGCGCCAGCGCAGGCTTCCGATTGACACAGGAAACCGGCGACCAGACCGGCGTGGTCGTCTATCAGCCGCTGTTCAGCGCCGCCGCCGACACCGAAGCCCAGCGCGCGGCGACGTTCCGCGGCGTCGCCTTCGTCAGCCTGCGCATGGACGACGCGATGGCTGCCCTGATGTCGAGGTCTGCGAACCACCTGCAGTGGTGCCTGGTGGACATCGTCGGCGATGCCGGGCCGCAGCATCTGGCCGGCCCGAGCGGCTGCGTCGGCGCGCCGGCACTGCCGCTGCGACACCAGCGCGAGCTGGATTTCGCCGGCCGACGGTGGCTGCTGCACCTGGGCGCCGACCCCGCGCTGCTGCAGGAGGCCGAACATGCCAACGGCTGGTTGTTCTCGGTGCTGGGCCTGCTCGCCGCCGCGCTGCTCGGCACGCTGTTGCTGATCGTGTCGGGGCGCTCGCGCCGCATCGAGCTGGCCGTCGACGAGCGCACCGCGTCGTTGCGCCATGAGATCGCCGAGCGCCAGCGCGCCGACCGGGCGCTGGCAGCCAGCGAACAGCAGCTGCGCGCGATCCTCGATTCGGCCCAGGTGGGCATCGTCAAGACCGATCTGTCGGGCCACATCCTGAAGGCCAACCCGGCCTATTGCCGCTTGCTCGGCATGGACGAGGCCCGGTTGAGCCGCCTGCGGACCAGCCAGCTCACCCATCCCGACGACCGTGCCGAGGACGGCCAGCTGCTGTCGGCGATGCAGCGCGGCGAGTGCGAGGTCTACCGGCGCGAGAAGCGCTACCTGAACCGCGCCGGCGCGACCGTGCACGTGCGCCTGACGGTGGCGCTGCTGCGCGATGCGGCCGGGCAGCCCGAATCGACCGTGGGCGTGGTCGAGGACGTCGGCGAACATGTCGCGCTGGTCGAAGCGCAGCGGGCGCGCGAAGAGGCGGAAAGTTCCAACCGCGCCAAGAGTGAATTCGTCTCGCGCATGAGCCACGAGTTGCGCACGCCGCTGAACGCGATGCTCGGCTTTGCGCAACTGCTCGGCCTGGACCGCAAGCCGGCGCTGGCCGAGCACCAGCGCGGCTGGGCCAGCCAGATCCAGCAGGCCGGCTGGCACCTGCTGCACATGATCAACGACACGCTCGACCTGTCGCGCATCGAGTCGGGTGCGCTGGAACTGCAACCGCGTGCGCTGCAGGTGATGCCGCTGGTGCAATCGGCGCTGGCGATGGTCGAGGCGGCGGCGCAGAAGCGGCAGTTGCACATCGAGCACGATGTCGACACCCGCTCGCGCGCGGTGACAGGCGACGAGACGCGCATCAAGCAGATCCTGACCAACCTGCTCAGCAACGCCGTCAAATACAACGTCGACGGCGGCCGCATCAGCATCCGGGCCCGCCCCGGCGAGGCGCAGAGCATCGAGATCGTCGTCAGCGACAACGGGCTGGGCATGACCCGCGCGCAGATGGATGGCCTGTTCCAGCCGTACAACCGGCTCGGGCGCGAGCACTCCAGCGTCGAAGGCACCGGCATCGGGCTGGTCATCAGCCGCAAGCTGGCCGAGCTGATGGGCGGCTCGCTGCGCGCACAAAGCGTGGCCGGCGAGGGGTCGACGTTCATCCTGACGCTGCCGCGGGCGCCATCCGGCAACCCCGAAGCATCGACCACCAGCGAGATGCCCACCGAAGCGCCGGCCTACCGTCAGCGGCTGCTGCACTACATCGAGGACAACGAGACCAATGTCGAGGTGATGCGCGGCATGTTGCTGCGGCGCCCGCAGGTGCGCCTGAGCGTGTCCGGCAACGGCCTCGATGGCCTGGCCGCGATGCGCGCGCACCGCCCGAGCCTGATCCTGCTGGACATGCACCTGCCCGACATCGACGGCCTGGAATTGCTGCGCCATCTGAAGGATGACGACGACCTGAGCGACATCCCGGTGGTGGTGGTGTCCGCCGATGCCACGTCACAACGCGTCGAAGCGGCGCTGACGGCCGGTGCGGCGCACTACATCACCAAGCCGCTGAACCTGCAGGCCTTTCTCGCCATCATTGACGAGCTCCTCGACGACATGGACACCCACTTCGGCTGAGACGGACCGCCGATCTTGACAAATTAGTTAGTGTTTGCTATCATCACAAGCCTTCATGAGATTGAAAATCACGTGAATTTCAACGGGTTGAACGATGTGATGAAGACGCCTTAAGCACTCTGCGACGCAGAGTGCTAATATGGACTTTCACAACTCTTCAACCGCAACCCAGGACAACTCAAAACCAGATGAACGCTTTGTCGAGCACCGCACTTTCGGTTCGTGACCCTTGGGCCCTGGTTCCGCCGGTCGGCAACCTGGACGCCTACATTTCGGCCGTCAACCGCATCCCGCTGCTCACGGCCCACGAGGAAAAGAGTTTCGCGCAGCGCCTGCAGGAGCACGGCGATGTCGAGGCGGCCGGTCGCCTGGTGCTGTCGCACCTGCGCCTGGTGGTGTCGGTGTCGCGCCAGTACCTGGGCTACGGGCTGCCGCACGGCGACCTGATCCAGGAAGGCAACATCGGGCTGATGAAGGCGGTCAAGCGTTTTGATCCCGAGCACGGGGTGCGCCTGGTGAGCTACGCCCTGCACTGGATCAAGGCCGAGATCCACGAATACATCCTGCGCAACTGGCGCATGGTGAAGGTCGCCACGACGAAGGCCCAGCGCAAGCTGTTCTTCAACCTGCGCTCGATGAAGCAGCAGTTGAAGAGCGACGGCGCGGATGCCGACATGCACCGCACGACCTTCTCGCCGGCCGAGATCGACATCGTCGCGCGTCAGCTGAACGTCAAGCCCGAAGAAGTGGTCGAGATGGAAACGCGCCTGTCGGGCGGCGACGTGGCGATGGAATCGCACGACGATGACGGCGAGGAAAGTTTCGCCCCGCTGGCCTATCTGGCCGACGACAGCCAGGAGCCCACACGCGCCATCGAGGCCCGCCAGCGCGACTGGCTCGCCGGCGACGGCATCGCGCAGGCGCTGGACGTGCTCGACGCGCGCAGCCGGCGCATCGTCGAGGAGCGCTGGCTGAAGGTCAACGACGACGCCAGCGGCGGCATGACCTTGCATGAGCTGGCCGCCGAATACGGTGTCAGCGCCGAACGCATCCGCCAGATCGAGGTCGCTTCGCTGAAGAAGATGCGCAAGGCGCTGGCGCCCGCGGTGGCGTGAGCGCTTGCGCCGAGGCTTGGGCGCCGACCCGGCAGGGCCGCGCCCTCAGCCCGGATCCTGCGCCAGCAGCAGCTTGATGTCGTGCGTCAGCGCCTCGGCGCCGCTGCCATAGCGAACGAACAAGCGCACACGGCCGCTGGTGTCGAAGACGAAGGTGCCGGCGGTGTGATCGACGGTGTAGCTGCCTTCGGTCTTGCCCGGTGACTGGGCATAGAAGACCTTGAAGTTCTTCGCCGCCGCCTCGGTCTGCGCCTCGTCGCCGCGCAGCGCGACGAATCCCGGGTCGAAATTGCCGACATAGGCCTTCAGCACCTCGGCGGTGTCGCGTTTCGGATCGACGGTGACGAACACCCCCTGCACGCGTTGGCCGTCGGCGCCGAGCGCCTGCTTGACAGCGGCCAACTCGGCCAGCGTGGTCGGGCACACATCGGGGCACTGGGTGTAGCCGAAGAAGACCAGCGTGACCTTGCCCTTGAAATCGGCCAGCGAGCGCGGGCGTCCATCGGCGTCGGGCAGGTTCAGCGCGTTTGCATACTCGGCACCGGTGATGTCCACCGCCTTGAAGGCCGGCTTGTCGCCGAAGCCGGCCAGGCGATCGCAGCCCGCCAGTGCCAGCGCGGCGAACATGCTCAGCGCGCACCGGCGCAGGATCGGGTTCAGGATAGCCATGGCATCAGGTAGTGGTCGATCAACATGGCGCTGAACAGCAGGCTCAGGTACAGGATCGAATAACGAAAGGTGCGGCGCGCCAGCGCGTCGCTGTAGTGGCGCCACAGGCGCACCGCGTAGGCGATGAACACGCCGCCCAGCACCAGCGCGGCAACCAGGTAGAACCAGCCGCTCATGCGATAGGTGAAAGGCAGCAGCGTGGCGGCGAACAGCACCAGCGTGTACAGCAGGACCTGCAGGCGCGTGAATTCGCTGCCGTGGGTGATCGGCAGCATCGGCAGGCCCGACTTGCGGTAGTCCTCGGCGCGGTACAAGGCCAGCGCCCAGAAGTGCGGCGGGGTCCACAGGAAGATGATCAGGCACAGCATCAGCGCCTCGGGCCCGACATCGTTGCGCATCGCCGCCCAGCCCAGCACCGGTGGCATGGCTCCCGAGGCGCCGCCGATGACGATGTTCTGCGGCGTCAACGGCTTCAGCACCACGGTGTAGATCACCGCATAGCCGATGAAGGTGGCGAAGGTCAGCCACATCGTCAACGGGTTGACCCAGACATAGAGCACCACGCTGCCCGCCAGGCACAGCAGCGCCGAGAAGCTCAGCGTCTGGGCATTGGTCAATTCGCCCTTGGCGGTGGGTCGCCAGGCGGTGCGCGCCATCTTGGCGTCGATGTGCTGTTCGACCAGGCAGTTGAACGCCGCCGCCGCGGCGGCCACCAGCCAGATGCCCACCGTCGCCGCAGCGGCCAGCCACAGATCGGGCAGCCCCGGCTCGGCCAGCAGCATGCCGATGAGCGCGCAAAAGACGATCAACTGCACCACGCGCGGCTTGGTCAGCGCATAGAACTGCGACCAGCGGCTGGCGGTGGGCGCGGGGGTGGCCAGGGTTTGTGCCATGCAGCGCGATTTTAGGGATGCCGGTGCGCTGCCGTCGGCGCCTGCACAGCTCGCGGCAGCGCGCGGGGAGACGGCGGCACGCGCCCACAGCGTGCACAGCACCATCACCAGCGCGGCGGCGCCGGCGGTGTGCAACAGCGCGGCGGCCAGCGGCCAGCCGAGCACCACATTGGACAAACCACTGGCCAGTTGCAGCGCCGCCAGCGCCGCCAGCCAGCGCGCCAGCGGGCGGGCCGCAACCAGCTGCCACAGCCGCCAGGCCAGCCACGCCAGTGCCGCGAGCACCACCGCGGCAAAGGCGCGGTGCACATAGTGGATCGCCACCAGCGCATCGACCGGCAGGTAGGCGCCTTCGGCCGAGCGCCCCAGCTCACGCAACGGGGTGAAGCCGGCTGCAAAGTTCATCTGCGGCCACCAGCTGTCGTTGCACTGCGGGAACCCGCTGCAGGCCAGCACCGCGTAGTTGCTGCTGACCCAGCCGCCGAGTGCCAGCTGCACCGCCAGCAGCGCCAGCACCGCGATGCTGGCACCCTTCAGCGCCCTCGGCATCGGCAGCGGCCGGTCGCGAAACCGAGCGTGCTGCACGGTCAGCAGCGCCAGCAGCACCATGCCGCCGAGCAGGTGCAAGGTGACGACCGCCGGGTACAGCTTCAGCGTGACGGTGTATTTGCCGAACAGGCCCTGCACCACCACCCACGCGAGCGTGGCGGTGGGCCACCAGGGCGAAAACGGCAGCGCACGGCGACGCGCCCAGCCGGCCACGGTCATGACCACGATCAGCGCGCCGACGGTCATCGCCAGGTAGCGGTGGATCATCTCGACCCAGGCCTTCGACAGCGTCACCGGGCCGCTGGGCAGTGCCTGCTGCGCGGCATCGATGTGCGCGCTGGCGCCGAGCGGGCTGGCATGACCGTAGCAGCCCGGCCAGTCGGGGCAGCCCAGGCCGGAATCGCTGAGCCGGGTGAAGGCGCCGAAGATGATCAGGTCGAAGGTCAGGAACAAGGTCAGCGCACACAGCGCTGCCAGCCGCGCGCGCCAGTCGGCGTTGCGCTGGCGCAGCCACCACCAGCTCAGCGGCAGCAGCGCCAGGCCGGCGGCCAGCATCAGCAGGCGCAGCGCGGGTGACAGGTCGACGGCGTTCATGGCGCGCCAGCAGCGGTCAACGGCCCGCCCGGTCCCAAGAGGCCGATGCTTTCAGCAACTTGTCCAGATCGCGCTTGAGCTTGCCCGGGTCGGCATCGGCCGGTGCACGCAGCATCCATTCGCCCATCGGATCGACCAGGTAGAGGTGCTCCTGCAGCGCATGGCCGGGCTCGGGTTGCAGCCAGGCCGGCAAGTCGCTCCTGCGGCACCCGCAACACCGTCAACGACGGGTCGCTGTCGATCGCCGCGCGCAGCGCCGGCGAAGGCTGCGCCGTCCCCGTCATCAGCCACACCTTGTCGATGCGGTCGCGTTCACGGCCGAGCATTTCGCGCAGTTGCCGTTGCATGAACAGGCGCTTGTCGCAGCCGGCATCGCAATCGGCCGGGCCCACCGCGATCAGCAGCCACTGGCCCTTCAACGCAGCGGCGTCTGTCGCTTCGCCGTCGAGCGAACGCAGCGGCAGCGCCGGCATCGTGCGTGTCGGCTGGATCAGCGTGGCGTAGTTGCTGCGTGCATCGGGACGGGCGACGAAGTACGCGGTGTACGACGCGACCACCGGCGCTGCGCAGGCGAGCAGGATCAGCAGCATCTGCACACGACCGCGGGCCGTCCGCTTGGCGGCTGCCCCCGGCGCGGCCGGCAACGAGTGCACGGTCAGGCCCAGCGGCTGCGGGGGCGGGGATGGCTCAGGGGGCATCGGCTTGGGGAGGGCGAATGAACTGGAACCAGACATAAAGGCCGGCGATGAGCATGCTGAAGGCGAACCACTGGAACGCGTAGCCGTGGTGCTTCGACACATCCAGCGTCGCCGCCGACCATTGCCGGCGCAATCCGTCGGCGCCGACGCCGCGGCTGTCATCGAGCTGCACCACCACCGCGGGCAGCAAGGGCAAGCCGGTCTCGCGTGCACGCGCCTGGACATCGAGATTTTGCCGGATCGGTCCCGACGCCGCGCCGTCGAACTCATACAGCCTTGCCACCCCTGCGGCGATGCGCCCGTCGAGGCGCACCTTGCCTGCCGGCGTCTCGTAAGGTGCGATGCGGCTGCGCTCGGCCGCGGCACGCGGCAACCAGCCGCGCTGGACCAGCAGCACATCGCCGTCGTCGAGCAGCAACGGCGTCAGCACGTAAAAACCGGGCACGCCGTTCATCTGCCGGTTCTCGAGGTACACGGTGTGCGCCGCCAGCCAGCGGCCTTCGACCTGCACACGCCGATGCAGCACCGGCTCGATCTCGGACGCCGTGCGCGGCAACTGCGACTGCGCCAGTGCGGGCATCGCAGCACGCTGCTGCTGCGCCGTGTACAGCGCCGTCTTCTGCGCCGCGCGGTCGAGCTGCCAGAAGCCCAGCCGTGCGCAGCCCAGGGCCGCCAGCATGGCCAGCACCAGCCCCAGCCAGGTGCGCGCGTTGAAGCTGCGGGCCATGGCAGGCGGCCTCAGACCCGCGCGCCGACACGGCGTCGGCAAGTGAAATAGACTGGCCGCATGAAGGTTGTGATCGTCGTCGCGCTGGTGGCGGTGCTGGTGGCGCTGGGCAGCGCGGGCGTGTTCATGGTGCGCCGGCCGCGCAGCGGCGACCCCCGCGGCAAGGCCATGGCTCGCGCGTTGGCGGTGCGCGTCGGCCTGTCGGTGCTGCTGTTTCTGGTCGTGCTGTTCAGCTACTGGATGGGCTGGATCCAGCCCAGCGGTGTGCCGCTGACCTCGTGAGCCGCTGCGTCGGCGCGCCTGTTCCGGCGCGCCCTACAGCCAGTAGACGAGGAAGTACAGGCCGAGCCAGACCACGTCGACGAAGTGCCAGTACCACGCCGCGCCCTCGAAGCCGAAATGATGCTCGGGCGTGAAGTGCCCCTTCATGAGGCGCAGCGTGATGAAGCCGAGCATCAGCATGCCGACGAAGACGTGGAAGCCGTGGAAGCCGGTGAGCATGAAGAAGGTCGAGCCGAACACGCCCGAGCTGAGCTTCAGGTTCAGGTCGTTGTAGGCGTGGATGTACTCGTAGGCCTGCACGCCGAGGAATGTGGCGCCCAGAAGCGTGGTGATGACCATCCAGACGATGGTCTTCGAGCGCTGGTTGGCGATCAACGCATGGTGGGCGATGGTCAAGGTCACGCCCGAGGTCAGCAGCAGCGCGGTGTTGATCGTCGGCAGCGGCCACGGGCCCATCGTCACGAACGGTTCGACCGTGCCTGCCGGCGATGCCGTCGAACCGGCCAGCACGGTCGGCCAGGCCGCCCTGAAGTCGGGCCACAGGATCTGGTTCTCCAGGCTGCCCAGCGCCGGCACCGAATGCACCCGGGCCCAGTACAGCGCGCCGAAGAAGGCGGCGAAGAACATCACTTCCGAGAAGATGAACCAGCTCATGCTCCAGCGGAACGAGACGTCGATGCGCTGCGAATACAGCCCGCTGCGGCTCTCGCCGATGGACACGCTGAACCACTGGAACAGCGTGAACAGCCAGATCACCACGCCGGCCAGCAACGCATAGGCGCCCCAGCCGTGGCCGTTGATCCACTGGCTGGCGCCCAGGATGACAAAGAACATCCCGAACGCCAACTGCGCCGGAAAGCGCGACGGCGCCGGCACGAAGTAATAAGGGGTGGTGCCGTGTGGGACGGTGGCCGACATGTTGTGTGATCTCCTGGACTTGAATTTCAGGCGGCGATGCCGCTGCCGAGTACCCACTGCACCAGCAGCACCAGCGCAAGCACGAACAACGCCGCGCTGATGATGCCGATGACGATGACGTGCACCGGATTGAGCCGCTGCATGTCTTCGGCATGGCCGGCCGAACGGCGAATGCCGAAGAACGACCAGGCCACGGCGCGGAAGGTCTGCCCCACCGATGCGGGGCGCCGCACCGCTTCGGCCAGACCCACGCCGTCGCGCTCGATATCGGCCGGGTTCTTCACGAGCGCGGTTCCGGCTTCACCGGCGCCGCGGCATTGTTCAACCCGCCTGTCGGTGGCGCCGGCACCTTGCCACCGACTTCGAAGAAGGTATACGACAGCGTGATGGTGCTGACATCCTTCGGCAACTTCGGATCGATGACGAACACCACCGGCCAGCGCTTCGTCTCGCCAGCGGCCAGCGTGTATTCGTTGAAGCAGAAACACTCGATCTTGTTGAAGTGCGCCATCGCCTGGCGAGGCGCATAGCTGGGAATGGCCTGTGCGGCCATGGTGCGGTTCTGCCGGTTGCGGAACTCGTACATCACGGTGGCGATCTCGCCGGGGTGCACCTGCAACGAGCTCACCGCCGGCTTGAAATCCCACGGCCCACGCGCGTTGGTATCGAATTCGACCGTGATCGTGCGCGAAGCATCGACCTGCGTGTTGCTCACGTCCAGGTCCTGATAGCCGGCGCCGCGGCGCTCGGCCACCGACAGCACGTTGATGCCCAGCACCGAGCAGATGGCGCGGTACATCGGCACCAGCGCGAAGCCGAAGCCGAACATCAGCGCCGCCACCACCAGCAGCTTGCCGAGCATGCGCCGGTTGTCGGCCAGCAGCAGCACCGCGGGAGATTTGGGCAGGCGCAACATCGGCCGGGCCCTTCAGCCGCCGAACAGCACGATGCGGGCCACGAAGCCGAATCCGAACAGCGCCGCCAGCGCAGCCAGCACCCAGCCGGTGCGGGCGTTGGCGCGGGCCTGCCCTCGAGCTTGGACTTGCACTGGCGCAGCCATCGCCATCAGCCGATCACGCGCGTCGCGGTCGGATCGAGCTTGGGCGGGGTTTCGAAGGTGTGCCACGGCGCCGGCGACGGCAGCTCCCACTCCAGCCCCTCGGCGCCCTCCCACGGCTTCTGGGGCGCCGGCTCGCCCTGCCCGCGCATCATCGGCAGCACCACGAACAGCAGGAAATAGACCTGCATCAGGCCGAAGCCGAAGGCGCCCAGCGTGGCGACGCTGTTGAAGTCGGTGAACTGCATCGGGTAGTCGGCATACCGTCGTGGCATGCCGGCCAGGCCGAGGAAGTGCATCGGGAAGAAGGTGATGTTGAAGAAGATCAACGAACCCCAGAAGTGGATCTTGCCGCGGGTTTCGGAGTACATCACCCCGGTCCACTTCGGGCCCCAGTAGTACACGCCGCCGAACATCGCGTACAGCGAGCCGGCCACCAATACATAGTGGAAGTGCGCGACGACGTAGTAGGTGTCCTGCAACTGGATGTCCACCGGCGCCATGGCCAGGATGAGGCCGGTGAAGCCACCCATCGAGAACACGAAGATGAAGCCCACCGCCCACAGCATCGGCGTCTCGAAGGTCATCGAGCCGCGCCACATGGTGGCGATCCAGTTGAAGATCTTGACCCCGGTGGGCACCGCGATCAGCATCGTCGCGTACATGAAGAACAGCTGCCCGGTCACCGGCATGCCGGTGGTGTACATGTGGTGCGCCCAGACGATGAACGACAGGATCGCGATCGACGCCGTGGCATAGACCATCGACGCATAACCGAACAGCGGCTTGCGCGCAAACGCCGGCACGATGGCACTGACGATGCCGAACGCCGGCAGGATCATGATGTAGACCTCGGGGTGCCCGAAGAACCAGAAGATGTGCTGGTACATCACCGGGTCACCGCCGCCGGCGGGGTTGAAGAAGCTGGTGCCGAAGTGGCGGTCGGTCAAGGTCATCGTGATCGCGCCGGCCAGCACCGGCATCACCGCGATCAGCAGGAAGGCGGTGATCAGCCAGGTCCAGCAGAACAGCGGCATCTTCATCAGCGTCATGCCCGGCGCGCGCATGTTCAGGATCGTGACGATGATGTTGATCGAGCCCATGATCGAGCTGGCGCCCAGGATGTGCAGCGCGAAGATGGCCACATCCATCGACGGCCCCATCTGCACCGTCAACGGCGCATAGATGGTCCAGCCCGCTGCCGGCGCACCGCCGGGCATGAAGAACGAACTGACCAGCATCAGCGCTGCCGGGATCAGCAGCCAGAAGCTCAGGTTGTTCATGCGCGCGAAGGCCATGTCGGCCGCGCCGATCTGCAACGGCACCATCCAGTTCGCGAAGCCGACGAAGGCCGGCATGATCGCGCCGAAGACCATGATCAACCCGTGCATGGTGGTGAACTGGTTGAACAGTTCCGGGTTGAAGAACTGCAAGCCGGGCTGGAACAGCTCGCTGCGCAGCAACAGGGCCAGCACGCCGCCGATCAGGAACATCGTGAACGAGAACAGCAGGTACATCGTGCCGATGTCCTTGTGGTTCGTCGCATACACCCAGCGCCGCCAGCCGTACGGGTGGCCGTGCGCATGGTCGTGGCCGTGATCGGCGGGATGGTCGAGAACTGCGCTCATGAGATTTCCTTGGCTGTCGTCGCGACTAGGGCCTGCGGCCCGCTGGCTGTTGACTGGCTGATTACTTGCGTTCGGCAACGATCGCGGCAGGCTGCACCACCTGCCCGGTCTTGTTGCCCCAATGGTTCTTGGTGTAGGTGATGACCGCCGCCAGATCGGTGTCCGACAGCTGCCTCCAGGCCGGCATCGCACCATTGTTCTGGCCGTTGAGCAGGATGTGGATCTCCTTGGTGGCATCGGCATCGAGCACCACCGCGGCGCCATCCAGCGGTTTGATCGGCCCCGCGCCCTTGCCATTGGCCTGGTGGCAGGCGACACAGTTGGCCGCATACACCTTGGAGCCGCGTTCGACCAGGCCTTCGAGCGGCCAGACCTTGCTCGGGTCATCGGCCATCGCGGCGATTTCCTTCATCTTGCCCGCCACCCACGCTTCGTAGTCGACCTGGCTGACCACCTTCACGTGGATCGGCATGTAGGCGTGTTCCTTGCCGCACAGCTCGGCGCACTGGCCATAGAAGTCACCGGTCTTCTGGGCCCGGAACCAGGTGTCGCGCACGAAGCCCGGGATGGCGTCCTGCTTGACGCCCAGCGAGGGCACCATCCACGCGTGGATGACATCGTTGGCGGTGGTGATGATGCGCACCTTGCGGTCCACCGGCACCACCAGCGGGTTGTCCACCTTCAGAAGATAGTCGTCGCCCTCGGGCTTGCCGGCATCGGACATGGCCCGCTGCGCGGGGTCCAGCGTGGACAGGAAGGAGATGCCCTCGCCGTCGCCGCGCAAATAGTCGTAGCCCCATTTCCACTGGTATCCGGTGGCCTTGATGGTCAGGTCGGCATTGGTGGTGTCCTTCATCGCCACCACGGTGCGGGTGGCCAGCGCGCCCATGCCGATGACGATGATGAACGGCACCACCGTCCACGCCACCTCGACCGCAACGCTTTCATGGAAGTTGGCCGCCTTGTGGCCGACCGACTTGCGATGCTTCAGGATGGACACGAACATGACGCCGAACACGGCGATGAAGATGACCACGCAGATCAGCATCACCACGTTGTGCAGCCACTGGATATCGGTGGCCATCTGCGACGCCGGCGGATTCAGGTCGATCTGGTTGACGGCCGGCCCACCGGGCAGGTTCTGCACCGCATGCGCCAAGGTCGCGCTCAGCCAGCAACCGGCCGCCAGTCCCAAGCGCGCCAACGGTTGCCATGCGGTGTTCACGCGTCGAAGATTCATGATCGGGTTTCCAAAGACTGGGCTGAATGCGTCGAATCAACGGGCTCGCGGGGGCGCTGCGGGGTCACGCACTGCGCGGCGCTCAGCGCCTGGCGCAGTTCCGTGGCCAGCCGCAAGCGCACCTGGGGCAGCACGTAGCGGCCGACCAAGATTTGTGATTCCCGCCCGCTCAAGGCGAGCAGCGACTTCGGGTCGCGACTGACGTGCACGCGCACCCAGTCGGCGCGCAGGACGGTGTGTTCGACACGCCCGCCGTGGCCGTGCTCGACATGCAGGACGCCATCGTGCAAGGTGATGTGTTCGTGATCGCCGGCGTGTCGGGCATACAGCGCGAACGCCACACCGAGCGCTAGCAGTTCGACGCCGGCGAAGGGCAACACCGCTGGCGCGCCCAGCCACCAGAAGCCCAGCGCGACCGCCAGGGACAGTGCGCCGAGGGCCAGGAAGACCGCCATCAGCTGATGCGGAGCGAGCGAACAGTTGCGCTGCAGCCGCCACTGCCGACTCCCGGCAGCGGGCGCCGCCGTGTCATCACCTCGCCCCGCCGCAGCGGACGAATGTGCAGCGGCGGGCGCACGCGGCGCCGCAGTCGGCGGCCAGCATCCGGGAGCGTAGCTGGGATTCATGCAGGCAGGAAACGACAAGATCGCAGGGTCGGCAATGAGCAAGAAAAACGGTGTTGATGGCAACCATCGACACCGGCGGTGGCGGCACACGGGACGGGAGTGCAGGCGATGCTGAAATGCACTTCAGTACCAGACCCGTAACCGCGTTGAATTCTAGCCCAGCCCAGCGGGCTTGACGGGCTGCGCGGGTATGCGCCGACCCGCGGCCACCATGGCCCGCATCTGGTCGAGCGGCACATGCGTCTGCGCCTCGACGCGCGGCCCTGGCGCTCCGCGCATGGCGTGTCCATAGATGACCTCGAAATCGAGTCGATAGCGGCCATCGGCATCGCGCAGGGCATCCATTTCCTTCAGCAGCCGGCTGCGCCAGGATGCGGTGCGCAGGCCGGCAAAGCGCGCCGGATCGGCGTTGCCGCCGAGCGTGCGCAACTCCCTCAGCAACGATGAAGCGTCGGGCCACGACAGCGTGATGATTTCCTGATCCATCACCGGCTCGGCAAAGCCGGCATGCAGCAACATGTCGCCCAGATCGTGCATGTCCACGAACGGCGCGTGCGGCGCGCCCCAACCGAGGCGTTCATAGACCCGTCGCAGGCCCGGCAGCGACCCCGGCCCGAGCGTGGAGAACATCAGGAACCCTTCGGCGGCCAGCGCGCCGTGCCAGCGCCCCATCAGCTGCTGCGGCCGCGCCTGCCAGTGCAGCATCATGTTGGCCCAGACCAGTTGATGCCGTTGTGCGGGCAAGGTCTGCTCGGTCAGCGGTGACGGGGCCGGCGGTGACCAGCGGCGCGGCGACCACCACGGCGCCGGGGCTCCCGGCGTGCCACCGGGGCATCGAGCTCGAGACGCTCGATCACGGCGTGGGGATAGACACGCCTGAGCAAATCGGCGCTGGCCCCGTTGTGGCTCCACCAGTCGAGCACCGCAGCCGGCTGCGCGCGAATGACCTGCAACCGCTCGGCCATGCGACGCGCCACTTCGGCGTGCAGCCAAGGCGCTTGATCAGCGCGCTGAAGCCGCCGCGCGATGGCCAGCAGGGCACTGGTCTGCACCGGCCTTTCATCGCTGCGCGAAGCAAGTGAACTGGCGCTGTCATCGACCATGGCGGCAGTATATTGAGCCCATGTTGTCGTCCTGCGAACCGGGTCTTCGCGTTCGCAGGCAGGGCCTGCGACTGCGGCTCGCCGGGCAATGCGAAGTCTGCCGCGGCTGGGGGCGCGGGTCGGTCTGCGACGACTGCCTCAACGCGGCTTCGATACCGGTCCTGCGCTGCGAACGCTGTGGCCTTGCACTGGCCAGCACGCAACCGGTGTGCGGCGACTGCCTGCGCCATCCGCCGCCATACCGAAGCTGCATCTGCGCGGTGGACTACGCCTTTCCGTGGGATAGGCTGATCGGCCGCTTCAAGTTCAACGGTCAGGTCGAACTGTCGGCGGTCCTGGCCGAGCGGCTGCTGCAGGCCGTGCACCAGCGCCAAGATCCGCGGCCCGATCTGCTGTTGCCGGTGCCGCTGTCACAGCCGCGGCTGGCCGAACGCGGCTACAACCAGGCGTGGCTGCTCGCACGCCGGCTGTCGAAGGCGCTGGTCATCGAGGCCAGCGCCACCTTGCTGCATCGCCCGGTGGATACGTCGCACCAGGCCGACCTGCCGCTGGCGCAGCGGCGCAGCAACCTGCGCGGCGCCTTCCTCGTCGATACCGCGCAGCGACAACACATCGAGCAGCGCCACGTCGCCCTGCTCGACGACGTGATGACCAGCGGCGCCACCGTGCGCGAAGCGACGACGACGCTGCTGCGCGCGGGAGCCAAGCGGGTCGATGTGTGGGTGCTGGCACGCACGCCCGCACCGCGCCGCTGAGCGCGACACCATGTTCAACATCGTCCTCGTGCACCCGGAGATTCCGCCGAACACCGGCAACGTGATTCGCCTGGCGGCCAACACCGGTTGTGCGCTGCACCTGATCGAGCCGCTGGGATTCAGCCTGGAAGACCGTGCGCTGCGCCGCGCGGGGCTGGACTATCACGAATACACGCGGGTGCAGGTGCACGCCTCGTTCGGCGCCTGGCTGGCCAGCACCGCCGCCGACCCGCAGCGTTGTTTTGCCTTCAGCCGTCATGCCCAGCGATCGTTCCAGAGCGTGCCCTGGCAGGCCGGCGACTGGCTGCTGTTCGGCAGCGAGAGCGCCGGTTTGCCTGTTCAGGTGCGCGATCACCTCGGCACGCAGCAACTGCTGCGGCTGCCGATGCGCAGCGACCAGCGCAGCCTGAACCTGAGCAACGCGGTGGCGGTGGCCGTGTTCGAGGCCTGGCGGCACACCGGCTATGCCGGCGGCAGCTGAGCGATCAGGTTTCGCTGCGCGCTTCGCGCGCCATCAGGCCGGCCATCGCCTGAGGCGGATCGGCGCGGCCCTGCAGCACCTCGAGCACGGCATCGGTGATCGGCATCTGCACGCCCAGCGCTTTGGCGCGCGCGGCCAGCGCCGGCGCACACGCCACGCCCTCGGCGACGTGGCCCAGATCGCGCAGGATGGCCTCGAGCGCCTGGCCCTGCGCGAGCAGCAGGCCGACGCGCCGGTTGCGCGACAGCGCGCCGGTGGCAGTCAGCACCAGATCACCGAGGCCGGACAAGCCCATGAAGGTGGACGCCTGCGCGCCCAGTGCGACGCCGAGCCGGGTCATCTCGGCCAGGCCGCGCGTGATGAGCGCGGCGCGTGCATTCAACCCCGGCTGCAACGGGCCGGTGCCCGGCATCGCCGCCAGGCCATCGAGCATGCCGGTGGCCAATGCGAGCACGTTCTTCACCGCGCCACCGACCTCGACCCCGATCGGATCCGACGAGCTGTAGATGCGCAGCGATTCGCTGTGAAAGGCCTCGACGGCCGCTTGGCACAACGCTTCATCGGTGCTGGCCACGACCAGTGCGGTCGGCTGCGAGCGGGCCACCTCGATGGCAAAGCTGGGCCCTGACAGCACACCCGCGGGCGCGTGCGGCCGCAACTGATGCGCAATTTCATGACCGAGTGCGCCGGTGCCCGCCTCGAGCCCCTTGCACAGCCACAGCACGCCCAACTCGGCCGGCAGCGTGAGCAGGCATTCGCGCAGGCCCGACATCGGCGTGGCCACCACGGCCAGACCCGCACGCGCATGCGCGAGCACCGCTTCGTGCTCGGCGGTGATGTGCAAGGCAGCCGGCAACTCGGCCTCGCGCAGGTAGCGCGCATTCACGCGCGTCGCCGACATCTCGTGCGCCTGGCGCGCGTCGCGCGCCCACAGCATCACGTCGTGGTGCCGCGCTGCGGCGGCCGCCAGGGCCGTGCCCCACGCGCCAGCGCCGAAGATCCCGATCTTCATGGCGGGACGTCGATCGGCGACGACAACCGATGCGGGCGATCCCGCCGCCAGACTTCAGTTGACGCTGGTGATGATCTTCGACGCACCGTTGCTGGCGCCCTGCGCGGCCGCCTGCGCCTGCTGCGCTTCGAACATGGCCTGGAAGTTGACCTCGGTGAGCACGATCGGCGGAAAGCCGGCACGCGTGCACACGTCGGAGACGATCGCGCGCAGATACGGGTAGATCATCTGCGGGCACACGATGCTGACGATGCCCTGCATCTGCTCCTGCGGCACGTGGCGGATCTCGAAGATGCCGGCTTGTTTGGCCTCGACCAGGAACAGCGTCTTGTCCTTGACCTTGGTCGTCACGGTGGCGGTCACGGTGACCTCGAAGATGCCGTCGGACACCGTTTCGGCACCCATCGCCAGGTTGATCTCGACCTGCGGCTGCTGTTGTTCGAGCAGGATCTTCGGCGAGTTCGGCTGCTCCAGCGACAGGTCTTTCAGGTACATGCGCTGGATCTGGAATACGGGGGTCGGTTCTGCGTCGGCCATGGTGCGTGTCCGTTTTTGAGAAGGGCGCAAGGATGCGCGTGACCCAGCGGGTCCACGCGCTTGCGAGAGCCTTCGATTATCGCCCAGCCGATTTCGGCGAGGCGCGTGGCGTCAGCGCGGCGCGGGCGGGCTCGATGTCAACAGCGGCAGCAGCCCACCGCGGGCATCGAGGTCCATCAAGTCGTCGCAACCGCCGACATGGGTCTGACCGATGAAGATCTGCGGCACCGTGCGGCGCCCGCTGACCTGCATCATCTCGGCACGCTTTGCCGGATCGAAATCGACCTGGATCTCGTCGAGTTGCTCCACCCCTCGCGCACGCAGCAAGGCCTTGGCGCTGTGGCAGTAGGGACAGGTCTGCGTGGTGTAGATGCGAACGGCATTCATCGATCAGGCGCACGAAGGCGCAGGTAGTGGCAAAGCGCAGCGCAGATTTTCGGCCCGCGGCCACGCCGCGCGCGACGGCAGGGCGCAAGCCCCTGGCGTTCAAGCCGTCTTTTCGATCGGCAGGCTGGCCTCGCGCCAGGCGGCCTTGCCACCGGCCAGCGCGTGCACCTGTGCAAAGCCGGCCTTGCGCAGCGCGGCGACCGCGCGCGACGAGCGCGCGCCGGTGGCACACATCACCACCAGCGGCAGCGCCTTGTTGGTGGGCAGGCCCTTGGCCGAATCGATCGCGCTGAGCGGCACATTGCGCGCGCCCGAGGCATGGCCGGCGGCAAACTCGGCCGGCTCGCTGACATCGATCAACACCGCCTTCTCGCGGTTGATCAAGCGCACCGCATCGGCGGTCGATACCGAGCCGCCGATGGCACCTTTGTTGACCATCGGCCACACCAGCAGGCCGCCGGAGGCGAACGCGGCCAGGATCAGAATCCAGTTGTCGATGATGAATTGCACTTGGCGCCGGGTCGGTGAGGAAGGGCGAAATTATAGAATCTGCCGCTTTGCCGACCGGTGACGCCCATGTACCAGCTTGTCCTGATCCGTCACGGCGAATCGACCTGGAATCTCGAGAACCGATTCACCGGCTGGGCCGACGTGCCGCTGACCGACACCGGCGTGACGCAGGCCAAACAGGCCGGCGAGTTGTTGCGCGAGGGCGGCTTCGATTTCGACATCGCCTACACCTCGGTGCTCAAGCGTGCCGTGTGGACACTGTGGCATTGCCTGGAGGCGATGGACCGGGCCTGGCTGCCGGTGATCAATGACTGGCGGCTCAACGAACGCCACTATGGCGCGCTGCAGGGCCTGAACAAGGCCGAGACGGCGCGCCAGTACGGTGACGAGCAGGTGCTGGCGTGGCGGCGCAGCTACGACACGCCGCCGCCGGCGCTGCAGCGCGACGACCCGCGCAGCGCACGCAGCGATCGGCGTTATGCGGCGCTGAGCGACGATCAGCTGCCGCTGAGCGAATGCCTGAAAGACACCGTCGAACGGGTGCTGCCGTTCTGGCACGAGGTGCTGGCCCCGGCCATCCGGTCGGGCAACCGCGTGGTGGTGGCCGCGCACGGCAACTCGATGCGCGCGCTGGTGAAGTACCTGGACAACATCAGCGACGACGACATCGTGGGGCTGAACATCCCGAACGGCATTCCGCTGGTCTACGAGCTCGACCACCGGCTCGCACCGCTGGGGCACCGCTACCTCGGCGATGCGGCGGCGGCGGCTGCCGCCGCTGCGGCAGTCGCGCACCAGGGCCGTGGCTGAGGCGAAAGTCTGCACGGCGATGCGCCGCATCTCGTTCGTCCGGCTGCGCCGGGCCGCTTGAACGGGCCATAAAAAAACCCGGACGAATCCGGGTTCTCGATTCACCTTGCGGCGGCCTGCGCCGCCGCCAGTGAGATCAGGGCTTGTTGCCGGTCGGAAACGGCCACGCCGCCGCAGGGCTCAGCGCCGTCTTCGGCGCAGGCGCTGGGGCAGGGGCTGCTTTCTTTGCCGCCTTCTTGCCGGCGGGCTTCTTCGCCGCCTTCTTCGCTGCGGCCTTCTTCGCCGGGGCCTTCTTCGCTGCGGCCTTCTTTGCCGGCGCCTTCTTGGCAGCGGCCTTCTTCGCCGGGGCCTTCTTCGCGGCCTTCTTCATCGGCATCGCCTTCTTGGCCGGCGCCTTCTTGGCTGCCGCCTTCTTGGCCGGGGCCTTCTTCGCCGCGGCCTTCTTGGCCGGAGCCTTCTTCGCCGGAGCCTTCTTGGCCGGCGCTTTTTTCGCCGGCGCTTTCTTCGCAGTTGCCATAACGATCTCCTTGATCAAGTTGCAAAGAGCACCGCGCTGCTCGATACAGCGCGGCGATTCACCGCCCGATGGTCTGCCCGCTCACTTGCGTGAGCCGGCGGTCGCCCCGGTACGACGAATGGGGTACGGGCTGGCACACCGTGGTCGGCGCGTCGCAGCCCTTCGAACAACCTGGTCGCGGATATGTCTTGCGGCCAAGCTCAGTCCCACGAAAGCGCGCCACCGGTCTGGTACTCGATGACACGCGTTTCGAAGAAATTTCTCTCCTTCTTCAGGTCGATCATTTCGCTCATCCACGGGAACGGGTTTTCCTCGTTCGGGAAGAGCGGCTCCAGGCCGATCTGCGTCGCGCGCCGGTTCGCGATGTAGCGCAGATAGCCCTTGAACATCGAGGCGTTGAGCCCCAGCACGCCGCGCGGCATGGTGTCTTCGGCGTAGCGGTATTCGAGTTCGACCGCCTGCTCGAACAAGGCCTTGATCTCGGCCTTGAACTGCAGGCGTCCACAGGTGCGGGTTCTCGAGCTTGAGCGTGTTGATCAGGTCGATGCCGAAATTGCAGTGCATCGATTCGTCGCGCAGGATGTACTGGTACTGCTCGGCCGCGCCGGTCATCTTGTTCTGACGACCCAGGGCGAGGATCTGCGTGAACCCGACGTAGAAGAACAGCCCTTCCATCAGGCAGGCGAACACGATCAGGCTCTTCAGCAGCGTCTGGTCGGCTTCGGGCGTGCCGGTGGTGAACGCCGGATCCATGATCGCCTCGATGAACGGAATCAGGAACTGGTCCTTGTCGCGGATCGACTTGACTTCGTTGTAGGCGTTGAAGATCTCGCTTTCGTCCAGGCCCAGCGACTCGACGATGTACTGATAGGCGTGGGTGTGGATCGCTTCTTCGAACGCCTGGCGCAGCAGGAACTGGCGGCATTCGGGCGCGGTGATGTGCCGGTAGGTGCCGAGCACGATGTTGTTGGCGGCCAGCGAATCGGCGGTGACGAAGAAGCCGAGGTTGCGCTTGATGATGCGACGCTCGTCGTCGGTCAGGCCGTTCGGGATCTTTCCAGGTCGCGATGTCGCGCGACATGTTGACCTCCTGCGGCATCCAGTGGTTCGAGCAGGTGGCCAGGTACTTTTCCCAGGCCCACTTGTACTTGAACGGCACCAGCTGGTTGACGTCGGTCTGGCCGTTGATGATGCGTTTGTCGGCGGCGTTGACGCGGCGCTTGAGCGCTGGCGAAGCCGTGGTTTGAAGCGATGCGGATGGCGGCAGCGGCTTGCTGGCCTCACGCGACAGGGGCAGCGACGGCGGCTCGATGTCGAGCTTCGATGTCTTCGACCGGGTGCTGACTTCTTCTTCCCAAACAAGCATGTGCGTGTACGTCCTATGGCGTCGGATTATGTGAGTGTTGCGTGTGAACACCAAGCACTAGTTGACATCGCTGCGCGTTCGATGCGTGCGTTGTTGCGATGGCGCATCGTGAATGTGGATGCAGCGAGCCACGCATCGATCGACGATCAACGCATCGATGCGTTGCCATGCGCTTCATTGACAGGCCTCGCAATCGGGATCGTCGATGGCGCAGAACTTGACGTCGCTCGCGGCCTCGCGTCGCTCGATGACTTGGCCGTCGAGGCACCCACGCCCTGCGACGACACGGCATTCATCGCGCCGCTGTGCACGGTGGATTTTTCAGCGTGCGTCGCCCCCAGCGTGCGCAGGTAATAGGTGGTCTTCAGGCCACGCAGCCAGGCCAGCTTGTAGGTCTCGTCGAGCTTCTTGCCCGAGGCGCCGGCCATGTAGATGTTCAACGACTGCGCCTGGTCGATCCATTTCTGGCGCCGTGCCGCGGCCTCGACGAGCCACTCGGTCTCGACCTCGAAGGCGGTGGCGTACAGGCGCTTCAGTTCATCGGGCACGCGGTCGATGCGGCGCAGCGAGCCGTCGAAGTGCTTCAGGTCCATGATCATCACGTCGTCCCACAAGCCCAGGCGCTTCAGGTCGCGCACCAGGTACTCGTTGACGACGGTGAACTCGCCCGACAGGTTCGACTTGACCGACAGGTTGCCGAAGCACGGCTCGATCGACGCATCGACGCCGACGATGTTGGAGATGGTGGCGGTGGGCGCGATCGCCACGCAGTTCGAATTGCGCATGCCGTGTTCGGCGATGCGTGCGCGCAGGCCGTCCCAGTCGAGCGTCTGCTGAACGGTCCACCTCGACGTGACCGCCGCGCTCTTCGGCCAGCAGGTCGAGCGAATCGATCGGCAGCACGCCACGGTCCCACAACGAGCCGCGGTAGCTCGAATAGCGCCCGCGCTCGGCCGCCAGTTCGGTGCTGGCCCAATAGGCGTGGTAGCAGATGGCCTCCATCGAGCGGTCGGCGAACTCGACCGCCTCGGCGCTGGCGTAGGGCACGCGCAGCTGGTACAGGCTGTCCTGGAAGCCCATCAGCCCGAGGCCGACCGGCCGATGGCGCAGGTTCGAATCGCGCGCCTTCTTCACCGCGTAGTAATTGATGTCGATGACGTTGTCGAGCATGCGCATCGCGGTGGCGATGGTGCGCTTGAGCTTGAGCTGATCGACCTGCATCGAGCCGTCCGGCGCGTCCTTCAGGTGCTGCACCAGGTTGACCGAGCCGAGGTTGCACACCGCGATCTCGCTGTCGTTGGTGTTCAGCGTGATCTCGGTGCACAGGTTCGACGAGTGCACCACGCCGACGTGCTGCTGCGGGCTGCGCACGTTGCAGGCGTCCTTGAAGGTGATCCACGGATGCCCGGTCTCGAACAGCATCGACAGCATCTTGCGCCACAGGTCCTTGGCCGGCATGCGCCTGAACAGCTTGATCTCGCCGCGGTCGGCCTTCGCTTCGTAGTCGGTGTACGCCTTTTCGAAGGCCCGGCCGAACTTGTCGTGCAGGTCGGGGCAGGTGCTCGGGGAAAACAGCGTCCAGTCGCCACCGTCCATCACGCGCTGCATGAACAGATCGGGCACCCAGTTGGCGGTGTTCATGTCGTGCGTGCGGCGCCGGTCGTCGCCGGTGTTCTTGCGCAGCTCGAGGAACTCCTCGATGTCGAGGTGCCAGGTTTCCAGGTAGGCGCAGACCGCGCCCTTTCTTTTGCCCCCTTGATTGACCGCTACCGCCGTGTCGTTGACCACCTTCAGGAACGGCACCACGCCCTGGCTCTTGCCGTTGGTGCCCTTGATATAGCTGCCCAGCGCGCGCACGTTGGTCCAGTCGTTGCCCAGGCCGCCGGCGAACTTGCTGAGCAGCGCGTTTTCCTTCAGCGCCTCGTAGATGCCGTCGAGGTCGTCGGCCACCGTCGTCAGATAGCAGCTCGACAGCTGCGAGCGGCGGGTGCCGGCGTTGAACAAGGTCGGCGTGCTGGACATGAAGTCGAAGCTCGACAGCACGTCGTAGAACTCGATCGCCCGCGCCTCGCGGTCGATCTCGTTCAGCGCCAGGCCCATCGCCACGCGCATGAAGAAGGCCTGCGGCAGCTCGATGCGCTGCTCCTCGATGTGCAGGAAGTAGCGGTCGTACAGCGTCTGCAAGCCCAGGTAGTCGAACTGCAGGTCGCGCTCGGGGTGCAGCGCCGCACCGAGCCGGGCCAGGTCGAACTGCAGCAGCTTGTCGTCGAGCAGTTCGGCGGCCACGCCCTTCTTGATGTAGCCGGGAAAATACTCCGCATAGCGCTCGCCCATCTGTGCCTGCGTGACCTCACCGCCGAGCACCTCGCGGCGGATGGTGTGCAGCAACAGCCGCGCGGTGGCACGCGAATAGGCCGGGTCCTTCTCGATCAGCGTGCGCGCGGCCAGGATCGACGCCTTGTAGACCTCGTCGATCGGCACGCCGTCGTACAGGTTGCGGCGTGTCTCGGCCAGGATCGGCTCGGCCTGCACGTCCTCGCCGAGGCCGGCGCAGGCCGATTCGATCAGCGCCTGCAAGGCGCCCAGATCGAGTGGCACGCGCTGGCCGCGGTCGGTGACGTGGATGTCGCTGGCCCGCGCGACCGGTGCGGCGCCCTGCTGCGCACGTTCGCGCGTGCGGCGCTCGCGGTACAGCACGTAGGCGCGCGCGACCTCGTGGTGGCCGCCGCGCATCAGGCCCAGTTCGACCTGGTCCTGCACGTCTTCGATGTGGAAGGTGCCGCCGCCCGGACGCGAGCGCAGCAGCGCGCGCATCACCGTCTCGGTCAAGCCATCCACCGTCTCGCGCACGCTGGCCGATGCCGCACCCTGGGTGCCGTGCACCGCCAGGAAGGCCTTCATCAACGCCACCGCGATCTTGTTCGGCTCGAAGCTGACGACGGCGCCGTTGCGACGAATGATCTGGTAGCCGGCATAGGCGCTGGCGACGGCGGCGCTTTGCGCAGCGACGCGCGGCGCCGGGGGGCTTTCACTGGCCTTCAAGGCGGTGGCTTGCATGAATGGTGTCCTCTTGATCTGATGGGTGTCATCGGGCGGCGGGTGCGCACATCCGTGCGGCCGGCGCCTTCGAATTCGGGTACGACGCGGGGCCGACTGGCGATGCGCTGAGCGCCGAACGGCGTTCGACGGCGATGCGGCAGGGCTTGCGGGAGGCGGCGCGGCGTGACACGAAGGCACACTATATATGGGGGTCCAGCAGGCTGCAAGACACTAGCGGTAGTGTTTAGGGTTGGGGACTTCCCGCACCGCTACCGGTGCGCGGTGAGCCCGCGTTGCGCAACGCCGCCACTGGCCTGGGTGTGGCGATCGTCAGCCCGATCACGCCTGCGTTCTGGCGCGCTTTTGCGCTGCCAGCCGCATCGCGCGGCGCTTCAACCGTCCGCGCGCGGCAGTCGCGGCAGGGTCTGCGCGAGACGCTCGCGCAACAGCCTCCAGTCGAAGCCTGCGCCCGGGTCGGTCTTGCGCCCCGGCGCGATGTCCTCGTGGCCGACGGCCTCGACGATCGGATAGCGCTGCGCCAACGCCCGCAGCAAGTGCGCCAGCTGATCGTATTGCGCGGGCTCGAACAGGCCGCCTTCGAGCCCTTCGAGCTCGATGCCCACCGAATAGTGGTTGCAATCGGGCGCGCCGCGCCAGGTCGAAGCGCCCGCATGCCAGGCGCGCTGGTCGCACGAGACGAACTGGATGGCCTGGCCGTCACGGCGCAGCAGAAAGTGCGCCGAGACCGTCAGCCCGCGCAGGCGCTCGTAGTACGGGTGCGCCGCGCAGTCGAGCGTGTTGCCGAACAGCTGCTCGATCGCATCGCCGCCAAAACAGCCCGGCGGCAGGCTGATCGAATGCACCACCGCCAGGCTGATCGGCACACCCGGCGGGCGCTGGTCGAAGTTCGGCGATGGTCGCGCAGCGGCTGCGCGCCACCAGCCGTCATGCCACGCGGGCGCGGGCCCGGCCTCAGGGCGGATCGGCACGGTCGGCGTAGGCCTCGGCAGTGGTCACACCCAGGCGCGCCATGCGGTAGCGCATCTGCCGCAGCGACAAGCCCATGCTGGCGCCGGCCGCGGTGCGGTTGTAGCGATAGCGCTCCAGCGCACGCAGCAGGATCTCGCGCTCGACGTTGTCGAGGTGCGCCTGCAGGTCATCGGGCAACGACGTCGGCACAGCCACCAGCGGCGCGGCCCTGGCCGACGCGGGAGCACGGTCTGCCGGCGCCGGTTCGACGATCGCAGAGGCGTCTGGTGCATCGGCGAGGCCCAGGTCGTGCGCCTCGATGACCTCGTTGCCCGACATCGCCAACGCACGTTGCAGCAGGTTCTCGAGCTCGCGCACATTGCCGGCAAAGGCCTGCGTGCCGAGCAGGCGCAGCGCGTCGGGCGACAGCACCGGCACCGGCGCCACCCCGGCCTCGGCAGCAATGCGCTGCAACACCGCGGTCGCGATCTCGTCCAGGTCGGCTAGCCTTTCGCGCAGCGGCGGCAGGCGGATCTGAATCACGTTCAGCCGGTAGTACAGGTCCTGCCGGAAGCGCGATGCCTGCACCTCGATGCCCAGATCGCGGTGCGTCGCACTGACGATGCGCACATTGACCGGGTTTTCGCTGACCGCGCCGATCGGGCGCACCGCGCGCTCCTGGATGACGCGCAACAGCTTGCTCTGCATCGACAGCGGCAACTCGGCGATCTCGTCGAGGAACAGCGTGCCGCCATGGGCAGCCTGGAACACGCCGTCGCGGTCGTCGGCGGCACCGGTGAAGGCGCCCTTGCGATAGCCGAAGAATTCGCTTTCGAGCAGGTTCTCGGGAATGGCGCCGCAGTTGACGGCGATGAACGGCTGCGCAGCACGCGACGAGACCTCGTGGATGGCGCGCGCGACCAACTCCTTGCCGGTGCCCGACTCGCCCTGCACCAGCACCGGCGCCATGCTGCGCGCCACCTTGCCGATCATCGAGTGCACCTGCCGCATCGCGTCGCTGCGCCCCACCAGCCGTTGCATCGCGCCGTCGGTGACGACCTGCGGCTGATCCAGCGCGCGGCGCCGCGGCGGGGCCGGCTCCGGGCGCGGCGCGGTCGCGGCGCCGGCCGGTGCGCGCCCCAGCGCCGATGCCACCACCGCGCGGAACTGGCGCAGATCGACCGGCTTGGTCAGGTAGTCGTAAGCGCCGCACTTGAGGGCATCGACCGCGCCCTGCGCCGAGCCGTAGGCGGTGATCACGATCGCCTTCTCGCTGCGGCCGGCCGCCTCCAGCCGTTGCAGCAACTGCAGGCCGGTGCCGTCGGGCAACCGCATGTCGGTGATCACCGCGCTGAAGCGGCGTTCGGCCAGATGCGCCCAGGCCTCGTCGACACTGCCGGCGGTCTCGACCTCGTAGCCTTCGCGCACCAGCGTCAATTCGTACAGCGTGCGCAAGTCAGGTTCGTCATCGACGACCAGCAGGCTGTTGGCGGATGATGTGGTCATGCGGTGTTTCGGCCGGGCTGCTCGATGTCGGCTGCGCGGCGCATGTTGACCAGGAACAGATTGCGATGGCCGTCGGGGCGCAGCCGGTATTCGATGCTGGCGCCATAGCGCTCACACAGTTCGCGGCAAATATACAGGCCCAGGCCCGAGCCGCGGCTGCGGGTCGAGAAGAAGGGTTCGAACAGATGGCGTTCGACGTCGGGGGCGATCGGCGGGCCGTCGCTGTCCACGCGCAGCAGCGCCTGCGCATCGTCGCGCAGGGCCAGGCGCACGCCGATGGCGCCGCGCTGGCCGCTGCAGTGGCGCAGCGCGTTGTCGAGCAGGTTGACCAGCACGCGGCGCAAGTGTTCGGCATCGAACAGCACCGGCAACGGCCGCACGGCCAGGTCCAGGTGCAGCGTGCCCTGCCTATCGCCGACGAGTCCCACGGTGCGCGCCCATTCACCTGCCGCGGCCGCGACTTCGGCAGCGGCATCGATCGGCGAGGCGGGCGCCTGCGCGCCGGCGGTGACCTCCATCACGTCGTCGACGATGTGCTTCAGCCGATTGACGTTGTCGGCGACGATGCGCGCCAGTTGTTGCTGGGCAGCGGGCAACGTGTCTTCCATCAACAGCGCGTTGGCCTGTGCGATGGCAGCCAGCGGGTTGCGGATCTCGTGCGCGATGCCGGCCGACACCCGGCCCATCGCCGCCAGCTTCTCCTGGCGAATGCGGGCCTGCGTGGTGCGCAGATCCTCCAGCAGCAACACACAGAATTCTTCGAGCTGAGACGACGAGGCAGGCGACGCGGACAAGCTTTCCCCGGCGCCGGCGCGGCGACGCGTGAAGCGCACCCGCATGCGCAGCGTGCGCTTGTCGCCAGGCCCGAAATTCAGCACCACGTCGGCGCCGTCCACCGGCCAATCGCCATCGGCCAGCGCCTGCCGCACCGCCCGGCTCAGCGCCTCCCATTCGACGCGGCCCTGCAAACCGAAGGGCGCCGCGGGGCCTGTTCCCCGGGCGGCGAGCAGGTCGCGGGCCGCGGGGTTGGTGGCGCGCACGCGCAAGTCCCGATCGACCACCAGCACGCCGTCGGCCATTTCCTCGATCACCAGGCGGTTCAACTGCGCCTGCTGACGCGCCAGCTGCATGCTGCCGCGCGCCGCCGCCTCCTCCCGCGCCAGCCGGCCGGCGAGTTCGCCCGACAACAGCGCAATGACGAAGAAGCCGATGCCGGCCAGGCCCGACTGGGTGATCAACGCGGCGCTGGCAACCCCACTGCCGGCCGCATGCCAGGCCACGAGCAGCAGGGTCAGGGCCACCGCAGACGCCGTGGCCAGCGCCATCAGCCGTGATGTCAGCACACCGGCCATCAACACCGGCAGGACCAGCAGCGCGGCAAAGTTCAGCCGGCCGTCGGAGACCAGCACATGCAGCGCAGTGAACACCACCAGATCGACGCCGATGGTCGACAACCAGCGTCGCCGCCGTTGCACCGACGTGTCCTGCGGCAGCGCCTGCGCCAGCGCGACCGTGCGCGGCAGCAACCACAGCACGATGGCCTGCACCGCGTAGGCCAGGCACAGCACGCCCAGTTCGGGCGGCGGCAGCGCACCGAGAAGGCTGGTGGCGCCCAGTCCCAGCACCAGCGCCACGCCGATCGCCGCGCGCGCGGCCGCGTAGGTGCGGTAGATGCGCGTCAGCGCCGAATCCGATGCCACGAGCAGGCGACGCGCATGGCGCGACAGCAGCCGCTTGTCGGCCGCGGAGTCCATGGCCCAGCCGGTGTCGAACGATCGACTCATCGTCGGAGCAGGCTGTCGTCGCCGCGGCTGGTGCTGTCGGCACCGACGCCGAGCACGCCGAACCATGATTCTTCAGAAGCCGATGTCAGCGAAGGCGGCGCACGCGGCAGGCTGCGGCGGTCGCGGTTGCGACGCTCGCCGCTGCCGGCGGTGTCGCCGGCCACTTCATCGGTGGCTGCAGCGTCGACACGCGTCGCTGGGGTCGAGGGATTGGGCGACACGTGCGCGATCGGATGGTCCGTTGACTGGACAGGCTGCGAAGTATCGGGTGAATCAAGCGCGCTGGCTCGCGGGATGGTGCGGCCGCGGCGCGCCGCGGCGACGTGTGCAGCTGCTGGAGGCTGCTCGCGCAAGTCGCTGTAGCCACTTACACACCCGGCCGACCCCCTCTAGATGGGTGGGGCGCAGGTAGCCGCCGTTGCTCGCTTTGCGCAAGTGCTTGGGCTAGAGTGCCGCAGCAACAACACAGCACTTCGCTGCGCCTCCTGTGCCCGTGCCACGCCCCACGTCATTCGCGCCTGCCTGGGGCCGACCGGGAACGCGGCGGCTGCAAAGCTCGGCCTGGGCCGTGACCCTCGGCGTCGTCCTGGTCAGCGCTGGCAGCAACTGCGTTGGCGGGCCGGTCGAAGCCGTGCCCGGGTCCGCGGTGACCGAAGCGGCCGGATTTACTGCCCCAGCGTTGTCCCCACCGGTCGAGCCTCTGGCGGAGCCCGTTGCTCCCGGGCCCGCCGCCGAGACCCTCGGCACGGGCCGTGGCGACGCGCACGGTGCACCCAGCGCGCTGGCGGCGCAGTTGATGCGTGCCGCAGATGCGGGCCATCTGGCTAGCGAAACGGCGGCACCGCGGCTGTCGACCGGTGCGGCGCGACTGGTCGGCGGGGGTAGTCGCCCGGCGCGAACCCGCCAGTCAAGCTCCCTCGATCACATCCACTGCTGCACCTGCCGCGGCAATGCAAGTTTCGCCGGGGCTGCGGCCGAGCACGGCCACAGACAGCGCGGCCGTCGGCACCGGGCAGCGCGACTGGGAACTGCCCCAGGAGGTGCGTTCAATGGGCAAGGCGGCGGCATACTGGCTGCGCGACGCCGTGCCATTTCTAAACAAGCCGTCGGAAACTGATCCGGCACAAGCTGTCGAGTGGTCTGAATCCGGCCTGCAGGGGAGCACGCCGGCTGCCGCAGCGGAAACGCAGCGCAAGAAGGCTGCAGACGCGCTGCTGCTGGACCAGGCGCGCGCGCGCAACGATGACCAGGTCCGACGGCACATAGCAGTGATCGGCCTACAGCGCGAGGCCAGAGCCGGTGCGGGTAGCGGGCAGAACCTTCTGCGCGAAGGGCTCAAGAGCCTGCAGGAACTGGCGCACCACCCGATGACCTGGCTGGTGGTGACCTTGTGCGTGATAGGCGGCATTGCGATTTCGATGGCGGACCGGCGACCCAAATAGATCGGTAGGACGAAGCGCCACCAACAGCCGGGGTCACGACAGTGCGCTAACTCGCTTTGCTGCCGGGCCGCACGGCGTCTGACGCCCCCGCGTTGTCTTCGCCTGGCATCGACAATGCCGCCAGCACAAGCAGGAAAAACAGCCAGGCGATGCGCGGGACGTCCATCAGGCTGCTGAGCAAGCCGACCGACGCCGCGCCGCACAGCGACGCGGCGATATAGGGCGCTGCCTGCTGCCAACGGGCCGTCGCACGCCAGGCGTTCGACAGCGCCAGCCCCACCAGCGCCAACACCACCGCAAGGCCGGCCAAGCCGCGCTCGATCAGCAACTCGAGATAGAAGTTGTCGATGTGCCACGGCAGGAAATAGAACTGCGCCGCCGGCCACCAGCGCGCCAGGCCATCATCGAAGGCTGCGTTGTGCAGCAGGTTGGGCTGCTCCTCGCCACTGCTCAACCGCAACTCGGTCAGATCGACGCTGCCACCCGAATTTGCCACCGACACCGCGAACAGGGCCCGGCGAGGCGCGAAGGCAGGGCCCGGGCTCAGCCCCGGGCCGCGCAAACGGAGTTCGAACGTCTGCCAGGTGCCGTCGCCCGGCAGCACCAGCGCGCTCTCGCCTTGGCAGTGGCGCTCATACAGCAAATGCACCTCGCAAACACTGAGCCAGAGCACGCTCTCGGCGGCGGCGCGTGCGCGCAGGGAAACGCGATAGTGCCGCGCTGGTATCAACGGCACCCGCTGCGTCAACGCGAACAGGCCGCCCAGATCAGCTTGCGACGCCGGGCCCGACAGCCGCACCGCCGCACCGCCGCCGGAGCTTCGCAGCGGTACGACAGCGCCGGAAAACTCTCGTCGCGGCACGGCGCGCGTGTAGTGCGCGGGAAGCCGGCCCAGGCCGATGCCAAAAAGCCAATCGGTCGATGTCTGCAGTAGTGAGACGCCGGCTTGCCAATGTGTGATGCGCTGGCCCAAATCGGCATCCGTGCGCGCCAGCCTCGAGCCCATGAAGTTGCCGGTACCGAAGACCGTAACCACTTCGAACGTCAATGCCAGCACCAGTGCTGCGCTGGCCGCGGCGCGCCACCCTCGCAGGCTGCGCTTGAAAGCGATGACCAGCGCCAGCCACAGCAGTAGCGTGCCCACCGCACCGGGCAAGCCGAACGTCATGACCGCAAGCCACAGCGCCGCGGCCGCCAGCAACAATGCCAGCAATGCCGACAGCGCACGCACTGCAAGCGCAGTTGTGCGCTCACCTGCACCAGCGCGGCGCGCCATCAACCCCAGCCCGAGCACAAGCATCGAGATCACGACCCCGCCATACGCGCCTCGCGAAAAAGTCGTCAGGCAGGCGTGCACGGCCGCCATCGCGAGCAAGGACGCCAGTGCCCAGCGCGGCGGCGTGCGCGCCACTGCAATTGCCCATGCCGCGAATGGCGCCGCCATGGCCAGATACACGTCTATGGCCGCACCGCCGACGTGCATTTCCCAGAACAGCCCCGTGGTGCGGTAAAGCTTGGAAAAATCCCACAGCCCCGGGTACGCGATGCGCTCCCACAGCACCGCCACGCTAAGCACCGCCAAACCGCCGACCATGCCGGCACACAGCCGCGCCAACGTGCGTGATGGCGAGGCCGCAACAGACGCCGCCAGCAGCGGCCAACACAGCAGCGCGAGCAACGGCGCCTTGAACAGTCGCACGCTGTTCAGCGGCTCGTCATAGCCTTGAAACCAGCCGAACGTCAGCCCGGCGTCGGTCAAGCCGCGTGCAAGGCTGACCAAGCTGAACGCCGCCAGCAACACGGCCCCCGCCAGCGGCAACCAACGATGCTGCCCGCGCCGGGCGATGCCAGCAGGCACCGGCCGGCCGCCAAGCGCGCATAGCCGCCGGCCAGCGTCGCCAGCACCAGCAAGTCGAATTCATCGAAGGCCAACCAGCCGCTCCACGGCGACAGGTTCATCAGCGGCAATGCGGCCGGCAGCACGCCGACCCACAAGCCCGGCCAACGCCAGGTCACGCAGGCCCAGGCCAGGCATCCGCCCAACGCAACGACCGGCGACAGCGGATGCGATGCCGCCAGCACCGCGGCCGCCAATGCAGCCACCAGGGCCATGGTCACGACTGATGCATGCACCATGCCGGACCGCCATGCCGGCCTGCCGAGCGACATGGAAGTCAAGGCATCAAACCAGCACCTCGACGCAGGGCGGATGACCGAGGAACGCTTGTGGACTGGCGCTGGCGCCATACGCACCCGACTGAAAAATCACCACCAGATCGCCGACCTGCGCCACCGGCATCTCCACGCGATCGGCGAGCATGTCGAGCGGCGTGCACAGCGGGCCGACGACCGAGCGCATCTCGCGCCTTCGGTCGATGCAGCGATTGCCGATGGCGACCGGGTAGTTCTTGCGGATCACCTGGCCGAAGTTCCCCGACGCCGACAGGTGATGGTTGAGCCCGCCGTCGGTGACCAGGAACACCTGGCCGCGCGAAAGCTTGCGATCGACGATGCGCGTGACATAGATGCCAGCCTCGCCGACCAGGTAGCGACCCAGTTCGATGACGAGCGACACCGCAGGCATTTCAGAGCTTGCGCGTTCGACCAGGCGTGCCAGGTTGTCGCCGATCGGTGACAGGTCGAGCCGCTGCTCGCCGGGGAAGTACGGGATGCCGAAGCCGCCGCCCAGGTTCAGGAAGCGCACCGGCGCCGGCGCGAGCTCGGCCAGCCGCAGCGCCAGTTCGTAGGACTTGCAGCTGCGCCTCGCAGATCGATTCGGCGCGCAGGTTCTGCGAGCCAGCGAACAGGTGAAAGCCTTCGAAGGCCAGGCCGCGGCGGCCGATCTCGGCAAGCACGGCAGGCGTCTGTTCCACATCGACACCAAATGGCCTGGGCCCTCCGCCCATCTTCATGCCCGAGCCCTTGAGTTCGAAATCAGGGTTGATGCGCACCGCCACACGCGCAGGCAGCCCCAGTTCGGCCGAGATCACGGACAGCGACCGCACTTCGCGCATCGACTCGACGTTGACTACCACACCCGCCGCCACTGCCTGGCGCAGCTCGATCTCGCGCTTCCCGGGCCCGGCGAAGCTGACGTCGCGGGCATCGACGCCGGCATCGAGCGCCACCCTCAACTCACCGGCCGAGGCCACGTCGATGCCGTCTACCAGGCTCGGCCATGAAACACACCAGCGCCGGCATCGGGTTGGCCTTCATCGCGTAGTGCAGCTTGATCTGCTGCGGCAGGGTCTGGCGCAGTTCGGCCACGCGCGAGCGCAACAAGCCGCGGTCGTTGGCGAAGAACGGCGTCGAGCCCACGCGCTGGGCCAGGGCGGACAGTGTCACGCCATTGACCAGCAGCTGATCGTGCCGAATCGCGAACTGCGACATCGGCGCGTGCACGGGTGATTGGCTCGGTGGGCCGCCTGCAGGCGAACGTGCTGGACGGCGCGGTGAGGTGGGATCGACGGCGGGGATGTCGGCTGGGATCATGGACGCTCGGTGAGGCTCGGCGAGGCGGCAGTGTCGCTTGCCCAAGCGGCTTGCACGGCTCGAGCGCAGGCTATGCTTGCGCGCAATTGTTCTAGGAAAGCGGATGCGCGGTTCAGTGGTGGGCGCCGAAGGTCGACATTTTCTGCACGAAGTCGCTGATGGCGCTGCGCCTGGTGCCGCGGCACTGCGTCGCGCCACCGGCCGTTCGTGGCGCTCGAACGGCCGGTTGCTGCTGCTGATCGCCGCGCTGGCGCTGTCGTCGAGCTGGGGGCCGCTGCGCGCCGCCAAGCCGGCGATCGGCAGGCGGCGCCCAACACCGCCGAACGCCAACCCGCAACGCCAGCACCTGCGCGTGGGCCCCGGCCGCGAGCTGAAGACGATCGCCGCGGCCGCGCAGGTCGCCGCTGACGGGGCGTTGATCGAGGTCGATGCCGGAGACTATTCCGGCGACACTGCCGCCTGGGAACGCAACGACCTGACGCTGCGCGCCGTCGGTGGCCGCGTGCGGCTGCTCGCCGCCG
This sequence comes from uncultured beta proteobacterium, assembly GCA_963756415.1. GTDB lineage: Bacteria > Pseudomonadota > Gammaproteobacteria > Burkholderiales > Burkholderiaceae_C > Rubrivivax. The sequence goes on along the minus strand of CAVWNT010000009.1, from coordinate 54,116 downwards.
GCAAGTCTTCCGAGGACAAGGCCATCTGGGTGGTGCGCGCCGAGCGCATGAAGATCGAAGGCTTCGATTTTTCCGGCGCCGCGGTGCGCGACCGCAACGGCGCGGGCATTCGTTTCGAGCGCGGCTCGCTCCATGTGCGCGACTGCAGCTTCATCGGGAACGAAAACGGCATCCTCACAGGGGGCGATGCACAATGCGGAACTGGTGATCGAGGACAGCGAGTTTGGACACAACGGCGCGGGCGACGGCCAAAGTCACAACATCTACGTCGGTGCAATCGCCCGCCTGACGATGACCGGCAGCTTCTCACACCACGCCCGGCGCGGGCACCTGTTGAAAAGCCGCGCGGCCAGGAACTTCATCGCCTACAACCGCCTGAGCGACGAGGAAGACGGCGGCGCCAGCTATGAGCTCGAGTTTCCCAACGGGGGCGAGAGCTACGTCATCGGCAACATCATCCAGCAAGGCCCGCGCACCGACAACAACCACTTGATCTCTGTCGGCGCGGAAGGTTACAAGGGCACGGCCAACGCCCTGTATCTCGTTAACAACACGCTCATCGACGACAAGCCCGGCGGCGGCGTGTTCCTGCGCGTCAAGGCCGGCGCCCGCGCGGTGCTGGTGCTGAACAACGTGCTCGTCGGCAAGGGCACCTGGGATATCGGCGTGGCGGCCATCTTCCGCGACAACCCGGTCGCCGAAGCCGGTGACTTCGCCGACCTGGCGCGTGGGGACTATCGGCTCAAGGCTGCATCACGCCTGCGTGGGCGGGCAGTCGATGCGGGCAGCGCCAATGGGGTAACGCTGCGGCCCGATCGTGAGTATCGCCATCGCGCGGGTTCGGTGCCGCTGCAAGCAGCGCCGGCGCAGCCCGGGGCCATGCAGACCCTTGCCTCCAGCTCCTGAAGATCGCCTCGGCCAAAACGCACCCGGCTATTGGCTTGCCCTCGGGATGCAGGGTCACTTTGCGACTTTTGCGCTGAACAGCACCCGTCCAGCCAGAACGCGGCCCAGCGGGCCCGCGACGGCCAACAGGCAACGATCGAGTTTCGACAGCCCCTCGAATCGATCAGGCACGATGCGCGTGACGAGAAAGTTGAAGTACTTTCTGAAGCGAACCGGTTGCAACGAAGCGGTGATGGAATCGACATCCCTTTCGGTCAGCTTGCGCTCGTCTTCAGTGATGTAGGGCTTGCCATCACCATAGATGTAGCGGCGCATCTTCGGGTACAGCGTGTGCTCGATGAACTTCGAGTGCCTGATCAGGTCCGTCAGCGAATGGGAGTAGATCTCGTTGACGACAAACACACCGCCGGGCTTCACGACGCGAACGATCTCACCCATGGTTTGCCGAATATCGACATGGTGAAGGATGTCACGTGCAACTGCCAGATCGAAGGTCGAATCCGCATAACGCATACGTTCTGCCGGCATCTGCTCGAACTCGATCTGCAGGCCTTCGCGATCGGCCAGCGCGCGCGCAATCTCCAGTGACTCGGGGCTCAAATCGAAGGCACTTACCCGGGCACCCGCCTTGGCCAGGCGCAGCGCGTCATCTCCGAACCCGCAGCCGATGACGAGAACTGTCTTGCCAGCCAGATCGTGGCTGAGCAGATGGGCAAACATCGCCCAGTAGCCGTTCCACCATCGCCGCTCGGGCTTGGTCAACACGTCCCAGGAGACTGCTGCGTCCAACACCTTGCGATGCAGCTTCGCGTGCTCGCGGTGATAGTCGAGCTCTCGCTGCTGTCGCTCGGTCAGTGTCGGATCCACGCTGCTCATGTATTCCCCTGCATGCGGATGGAGGCTTTCCAGTTCGTCGGCAAGAGCGCCGCGCCGGGCCGACTGCGCCTGTAGCGCAACAAGCCAGTTCCGCTGGTGTGCAATGCGACCGCTTGGACGGGCCACGTCAAGCGGTCGGATGTCTGGACGCCCAGTCCAGTTTCAGTGCCTTGCGGTCGATCTTGCCGTTCGGGTTGCGCGGCAACGGTGCCTGCACCACCTCTACACCCGCCGGCACCAGGTAGGCCGGCATGCGGCGCCGGCACTCGGCCAGAAGAACGTCCACATTCAGTGACGCCGTCGGCGACGATGGCAAGGCTGTGGCGATGACCTGAATGGCCTGCCCGAGCACCGGGTGCTCGACGCCGAATGCGGCGCATTCGCCGACCAACTGCGTGGCATACAGGACTTCTTCGACCTCGCTCGGGCTGACGCGGTAACCCGATGTCTTGATCAACTCGTCGCGTCGGCCGATGAAGTACAGGAAACCTTCGGCATCACGTCGCACCGTATCACCCGAGAAGACCGCGTATTCGGGCAGCATCAAGCCGCCCGGGCGGCCGGGCAACAACCTGTACCGCTCAGCGGTCTTTTCGGCGTCGTTCCAGTAGCCCATACCAACCAGTGCGCCTCGGTGCACCAGCTCGCCGGGCTCATCAGTTGCACATTCGGTGCCGTCTTCGCGCAGCACCAGGATCTCAGAATTGGGAATGGCCTTGCCAATTGAATCGGGCCTGCGATCAACCTCCTCGGGTGGGAGGTAGGTCGAGCGGAAAGCCTCCGTGAGCCCGTACATCAGGAACGGCTGGGCGTGAGGAGCACGCCGGCGCAGTGCCTCCAGCGTGGCGCGCGGCATGTGCCCTCCTGTGTTGGCGAAGTAGCGCAGGTGCTCGGCGGTGCCAGCCGGCCAATCCAGCTGCGCAAGCTGGATGTACAGCGGTGGCACGGCAGTCAAGCCGGTGATTCGCTCGCGCTGCATCGCCTTCAGGAGATCACGCGGCAGCAGAAAGTTCAGCAACACCACCCTGGCGCCGGCATGAAAGGCTGTCGTCAATTGGCTGAAGCCGGCATCGAAGGACAGCGGCAGCGCCGCCAGCAAACTGTCTCCAGCATGGTTGCCCAGGTACGCGGCCACACTCTTCGCACCCGTCACCATGTTGCGGTGGCTGAGCACCACGCCCTTGGGTCGCCCGGTAGATCCTGAGGTATACAGGATCGCCGCCATGTCGGTGTCGATGACGCGGTGACCGGCGACGGGCGGGGTCTGCAGCAAGCTTGCGTAGTCCAGCGTGCCAGCGCGTTGCCCGCCTTCCAGCACGACCACCACACGCGGCAATGCCGACGGGGCATCGCCGCGCAGCCGCTTCAGACGTTCCTCGCTCGTCACCAGGATGACGGCGCCGCAGTCTTGCAGGGCGTGAGCGACCTGGCTGGCTTTCCATACCGGATTGAGGGGCACGATCGTGCCGCCAGCGGCACTGGTCGCAAACGCAGCGACCACCCATTCGATGCACTTGTCGAGCCACAGCACGACACGGTCGTGACGCCGCAGCCCCTGACCCAACAGCCCGGCAGCACAAGGCGTCGATCGTCTGCGCCAGTTCGCCGTAGCGCGTGTGACTGGCGCCATGCGAGACGGCCACACCGTTCCGGTCACCGCGCGCCGAGTACGAGATCAACTCGTGCAGTAAAACGACTTCCGAGGTGGATGTGTGCATGCTTGGCTGATCGAAAACCACTGTAGCGCACTTTTCCGCTGTGGCGAGTGGGCCTGCAGCCGCGCCGCGTCCGTCTTGCGGCACCGTGCGGCGTTTTGCCGGCACTGCCTAAAATGCCGCAATGAACATGGCTATGGAGTTTCCACTGGAACTGCTCGAGCGGGTGCGGACCGTCATCGACGAAGCGCTCGGCTTGCAGGGTCAGGCGCAACATTTCGATCGCGGCACGCGGCTGTTCGGTGAATTGCCGGAGTTCGATTCGATGGCAGTGGTCAACCTGGTGGCGGGGCTCGAACAGGAGTTCGACATCGTGATCGACGATGACGAAGTCTGCGCCGAGATCTTCACGACCGTCGAATCGCTGCTGAGCTTCGTGGCGCACAAGCGAGAACCCCGAGGCGTTCTTTGACGCTGGTCGGGCCCCGAGCCCCGGGCGTGTTGCGGGTGTCTTGTTCACCGATCGACGATCCCGGCGCACTGCAGGCGCCTTGGCGTGCACTGGATGCCCAGGGCTCGTTCTTCCAGAGTTGGCACTGGATCGGGCCGCTGCTGTGGAGTTTGCCGGCCCAATCGCGCCCTCAGCTGTTGAGCGTGCACGACGGTGGCACTCTCGTCGCTCTCGCGCTCGTCGGCCGCTCGTCGCAGCAGCGGCGGCGTTGGATCCGATCGCGTGCGCTGCATTTGAACGAGACCGGCGACGACGAATTCGACAACGTCACGGTCGAGCACAACGACATCGTGGCGCTGCCGGGCCGCGAGGCCGAGGCGACCGGGGCGTTATTGCGTGAACTCGGCCTGCGCAATGACTGGGACGAGTTCTTCCTCGGCGGACTCGGCGACGCGGCCTACCTGCGCTGGCGACAGGCCGCTGCCGGCACCGGCCTGCACCACATGCTGCGCTGGTCGAAAGACTTCCATTACGTCGACCTCGATGCAGTGCGTGGTGCGGCCGGTGGCTATCTCGGCGTGCTGAGCGCCAACGCACGGCACCAGATCCGGCGTTCGATGAAGCTGTATGCCCAGCGCGGAGCGTTGGCACTGCAACCCGCAGCCTCGCTCGCCGAAGCCCTGGCGTGGCAGGAACAAATGGCTGAGCTTCACCAGGCGCACTGGCTGGCACGGGGGCAGCCGGGCGCTTTCGGGTCCGATTTCCAGCGCCGATTCCACACCACCCTGATACGCCAGGGCTGGGCCGGTGGCGCGGCCGAAATCGTCCGCGTGGCGGCTGGGGATCAGGTGCTCGGCTACCTCTACAACCTGCGCAAGGACGGCACGCTGCACAACTACCAGACCGGGATCGCGTACGAGGCGGACACCCGGCTCAAGCCGGGCCTTGTTTGCCATGCGCTGGCAGCCGAAGATGCTGCGCGGCGCGGCCTGGCGCGTTATGACCTGTTGATGGGCGGAGGCCACTACAAGCAGCGGCTGGCTACCGCCAGCGGCACGATGACCTGGTGCGTCTTTCAGCAGCGCCGCATCAACCTGGTGGCCGAGAACCTGCTGCGCCGCGCAGCGGCGCGCTTCAGCTCCGCGAGGGCGGCGCGGACAGTGGCACCGGAGGCGCAGGAGGCGAATCCGGCGCATTGAGAACGATGGTGGGCGCCATGCGCCGATTCCACGCCAGATGCAACCAGGGCGCCCCGTTCGACAGCATCAACTGGATCGGCCCCGCGGTAAGGAAGGTGGTGGTTTGCAGCACATGCATGCCCAGCCGGCCATGGGCTGCCAGCGAACCGCAGTTGAACGCCGAGATGCGACTGAAGGTCCAGCGCACACCGCGCTGACGCAGGTGGTCGTTTGCCGCCTGCCACAAGCGTGCGAACAGCATGCCGCCGCGCTCGCCCGGTGCGACGTAGACGTCCAGGTCCCAGGACGTCGACCCGGACGGCCGGGTTTCGAAACGGCAACGGTGGTTCGGTTCGACATGGGGCTCCTGCGTCAGCCAGATGAAACCGGCACAACGTTCTTCGCGCACCGCCACCAGGCACACCGCATGCAAGGCCAGACGGTTTCTGATCTCGGCCTCGGGTCGGGGCATCTGCGCGGTGAGAGGATCGGCATGGTCGAGCAGGCGAATTTCAACGGCACCGCGGCGCACGGCGCGCCCCGGTGCCTGCGCAGGTACCGGCTGGCACACCAGCAGATACTTCTCGAACGTCAGCCCCGGGTGTAGCCAGTTCAGGACGGCATTGATGACGTACATCAGGCGTGTGCCCCACGTCATGCCGCGCTTCCCAGGGGCCTTGCGGAGGCGGGCGGCAGACATCATCCCAGGCGCACAACTTCAGGCCACGGCCCTGCGCCACCGTCGGCCGCACATGCGGGCGATGCGGGCCGGCAGTGACGCGGCGAACGCGACGAAGGGCATCGGGTCGCGCCAATCGAACAACGCATCGCGCTTGGGCAGCCACAAATAGGCCACGACGTCACGCAGACGCCAGCGGCGATGGCGCAGGTTGTCGATGAGCACCGGCCAGGCATGTTCGATGTCGTGCCAGACGCATCGGTCTTGTTGCCGGTTCTCGAACGGAACCTGGGCATCGACCATGTCGTTGTAGGCGGCCATCGGCAAGTTCACGCCGTTGATCTCGCAAGCCATGATCCACCAGTCGCAGCGACCCACGGTTACTTCAACGAAGCGCGGCGACTGTCTGTTGGTCCCCTTGTATTCCGACGAGCACAGCCCGCGAAAGCCGACATCGCTCAGGAAGCGGGCGCCTGCCTCCACCCAAGGGCCCGGTGCCACGCCTTCGGTAGCGGCGGCATGGCCGGTCAGCGGCGGGTAACACAGCAGCTTGTGGCCGCTGTAGCTGGCATGACAGCGGCCGTCGCGGCCGATGTAATAGGCACCGAAAAGGATGTCTCGGTCGCCGCCTTCGATCCAATCCTGCACGATCAGGGGTTCGCCGATGGCTTCGCTGGAAGCGACACGCTCGCGCAGGCTGGCCAGGTCGTCGCACTTCGCGCTCTTGAAACTGCTCATCGGCAAAACCGGCTTCACCGCCACCGGAAAGCTGAGGGCGTCGGCCACTTGATCGAGCGCTCGGACTCCGTCCAGACGGTAGGACGCGGGAACGTTCAGCCCCTCGTCGCTGGCCATCGCGTGAAGCGTGGTCTTGTCCTTCAGCCGCACGACGAGATCGCCGCGCGGAAACGGCACGCGGTAGTGGTCAGACAGTTGGTCATGGTGCGCCGCCAGCAGGTCGATCATGCGATCGTTGGTCGGGAACAATGCCACCGGCGCAGGCAACGACGTCTTGAGTTCGATCAACTTGTCGATCAACGCAGGCCCCACAAGGTCGGCACAATGAATCTTGCGGCCGTAGCGGGTGCGCGCCGAGTGCTGCGAAAAATCACGTTCGATGACGAGCACCGGTACGCCGTGCCGGGTGAAATTGCGCGTCAGGTAAAGGCCGTGCTTGCACAGGCCGATCACCACCACGGGGGGCGGGCCATCAGGGCGCGAGGCAGCGGAAAGGTTCATGGACGGACATGCCGAGTGCTTCAGACAAGTCTAGCCGTGAAGATCGAGCGCTGCCGCGACGTTCGCCGAAGGTGTGAACTGCTGCAGCAAGCGCCTAAACAGCCATGCCCACTGCAGCGCAGTCGCCAGCGCCGCGTGGATTCCGACACACCGAGCACGAGCGTGGGGCAGCCCTGCGCCACTATCGTCGTCTCAAGCAAAGTGACGCCTGGCAATGAGAATTCTGTACACCCACCGTACGCAGGCCCATGGTGCGGAAGGTGCCCACATCGCCGGCATGATCGAGGCGTTCCGCAGTCTCGACCACGAGGTCGTCGTCGATTGCCTGGCCGGCAGCGACCCGACCATCGCCGGAGACGCGCAGCCCGGGATCGGGGCCGCTGCACCGCGGCGGTCGAGTCGTCTGATGTCTGCCATCTCGACGCACGCACCTCAGTGGTTGTTCGGGCTGATGGAAGTGGCCTACAACCTGCCGCTGGCGCTGCGATTGCTGCCGCGGCTGCTGGCCCGCAAACCCGATCTGGTCTATGAGCGCTATGCGTTGTGCACCTTCGTGCCGGCGCTGGCCTGCCGCGTGCTGGGCATTGCGCACGTGCTCGAGGTCAACGACAGCGTGGTCATCACCCGCAGCCGCCCGCTGAAGCTGGCACGCACGGCCGGCTTCATCGAGCGTCGAGTGCTGCAATGGACCAGCCTGGTGGTCACCATCAGCGAGCAGTTCAAGACCCAGTTGGCGAACGGCAGCGCTATGGATGCCAGCAAGATCCTGGTATGCCCGAACGGCGTGTCGCGCCAGCGCTTCATCGACCGGCCGGGACTCTCGCCACAGGCAAAGGAAGCGCTGCGCGCGCGCTACGCCGTGGCCGGCCGCCGCGTCATCGGCTCGGCCGGCCAGTTTGTCGCCTGGCATGGATTGCCGACGTTCCTGTGTGCTGCTGCCGACTTCATCAGGGCGCTCGACTTGGTGGTCCTGTTCATCGGCGATGGTCCAACACGCGCTGAAACCATGGCCGTGGCACGCGCCCAAGGCCTGGCAGAGAACGTGCACTTCACCGGCATGTTGCCGCACGCGGCTGTACCCGATTACCTCGAGTTGCTGGACGTGGCGATCATCCCCAACAGCAACATCCACGGCTCGCCGATGAAGCTGATGGAGTTCATGGCCATGCGTCTGCCGGTCGTGGCACCGGCCCTTCCGCCGATCCTCGAGGTGCTGCGCGATGGCGAGACCGGATTCGTCTTTCCGCACGGCGACATGCCGGCCATGGTGGCGGCGTTGCAGCGGTGCCTGTCCGATCCGCAACACATGGCCCGGGTGGGAATAGACGCCCAGGCTTACGTCGCGCGCCACCTCACCTGGGATGCCCATGCGCGGGTCGTGCTGCAACGCCTGGGCACGGCCAACGGGTGACGGCGGTGCCAGCGCGCCTGCGCGCTGGGACTGCATCGCAACCGATTGAGTGATTTGGTTACGATGGTGCGGTCAAGCACGGGGCGCAGCGGTCGAAGAGGAAATTGTTGCGTCCGGCTCGGCACCGTTCTGCGATCGCACGGCAGGTGCGGTCGGCCAGGGCAGATCTGATTCCGGACGCCTGCCTTGGACGGGTGATCCGGAGTTCACGCAAATGCTTTCTGACCCGAACCGAAGACTGGTGCTGCGCTGCGGCTTGGCTGGCGCGTTCATGTTCACGACCGCGTGCGGCGGCGGCAAATCCGAAACCTCCGTCGCCACCGACAGCGCCCCGCTGGCCGGCGTGTCGCCCACCGACGAAGTCTCCATGGTGCAGATGCCGTCCGAGCAGGCGTTCCGCGTGCCCACGCCTGCCGAACCGATGCTGCCAGAAAGTGCGGTCGCCGAAGCCCTGCCGCCGGGGCCTGCCGTCGAAGAGCAGGCCTCGCCGTCGGGCGCGGGTGTGGCTGCCTGGCGCCCCAACCTGCCGGTGCTGTTGGCCAACAGCGGCGCCAGCTTCGACTTGAAGACGACCCTACCGGCCGGTGCACCGGGCGGTGGCATCTTCGGTATCGACCCGGGCGGCGCTGCGCTCCCGGCCGGCATGAGCCTGTCGCGCGCCGGCATATTGACCGTCGGCACCGCGGCGGTCGCCTCGGTCACCGGCACCATCTTCACGTACGAGACAGCATGAGACGACGGCGCTTTCTGGCGGGCTTGCCCAGCCTGGTTTCCACATCCCTGGTGGCCTGCGGTGGTGGGGAATCGGCCGTAGCGAGCGCAGCGGAATCGCTGGTCCCGGCGCTTGAGCCGGCGCTCGAGCCGGCGCTTGCAGCGGCACCCGCAACACCCTCCACGCCACCGCCAGCATCCGCAGTCGACGCACAGCCGGTCACTCCCCCCCCAGCCACAGCGGGCGCATCGGCGAGCGGCTTGCCCACCTTGACGCTGCACGCCGGCAACAGCGGCGACCTGCCCTATCTGGCTACGGCGTTCCCCTTGCCGGGCGTGGTGAGCGGCGCCACGTCGGTGGTCTCGCCCGACGACACCAACCTCTGTTCCGCGGTGGTGTCGCGCTGGCCGGATGGGTCGGCCTCCGTCGTCGTGCTTGCCGGTCGCACTCAGCTCAGCGCTGGCAGCACGCGGCAGATCGCGCTGCAGCCGGGAGTGGATTTGCGGCCTTTGCTGACGCCGGCGCGGGTGGTCTCCCTGGTGAATTCGGTTCGCTTCGACGATGCCAGCATCGGCAGCGCGAGCCTGACCAACTTCACCACGCCGCAGCGGATCTGGTGGGCCAGCAGCGGCATGATCTGCTGCCGCTACCGGCTCGCCATCGGCAACGGCGGGCTGGAGGCCGTCGTCGATGTGCACGCCTTTGCCAGCGACCATGCCTTCGTCGAAGTGGTGATCGAGAACGGCCGTGTCGACCTATCCGCGCCGGTGTCGCCAGGCGCCAAGCGGTATGCCGGCGCGACGGTGTCCGTAAACGGCAGTGTGATCGGCAGTGCCGGCAATCCGGTCCCTGGCAGCTACAACGGTGGCGCCACCTACGTTGCCGGCACACACGAAGCCTTCCGTGCCTGGTACTGCTCCGGATGGATCGGAGGCAACCCCGGCGTCGAGGTCACCCAGGACACCGCGACGATGCAGTCGCATCCGCTGCTGTTCAAGGTGGATCAACCCAGCAACCAGAACCTGGCCGCGCTGTATGGCGCCGATGCCTATGTTCCCTGGTCGACCGGGCGCCATCGCGCTGCCGGGATGGGCGCCGGCGGCGACCACCCGAGCATCGGTGCTCTGACGCAGTGGGACACGCGCTATCTTCAAAGCGGCGACGTTCATGCGCGCCGCGCCGTGCTGAGCAACGCGCTGGCGGCGCTGAGCTTCGGCGTGAACTATCGCGACGCCGGTAGCGGAAACGTACCGAGCTATGCGAGCACCGGCACCAGAGAGCGCAACTCGCGTACATGGCCCGAGCTGACTACGGAGCCGCGCTTCGAGATCGCGCATCACCCCGCAGTAGGCCTGACGGCCTTTCTATGCCAGCCTTCACCGTGCTTTATCGAAATCGCGCAGAAGGTGGCCCTGTGGAATGGCACGTATGCCGTCGGTGACTGGTCCTACGGGCCATATGCGCAGGTGCGCGGGCTCGCGTGGTCGATCAGATCGCAAGCGCACGCCTTGTTCCTGACACCGGACGGCCACGCATGGAAAGCGTCAGGCCGGACTGCATTGGCCAACGCAGTGGAATTTACCGACAGCTTCCGCACGGCCGCGAACAATCCACTGCAGCTGATTTGGGACTTGTCGACCACAGAGCGCGCCGATTTCCGCAATGCAGAGGCTGGCTGGCAACACTCGGTCTGGATGCACGAGTGGCTGGCCACCGAATTGCATAAGGTGGCTGCAGCAAATGTGCTCGCAGGTACTGCGCAAACCGCCATCGACAGACTGGCCGATTGGTCGCTGGCGATGCCGGTGCGGCAGATCAACGAATCGAAGGGTGGCGAATGGCGCTACCAGCGCTATTTCACGACACTGGGCCGGAAGAACTACGACGCCACCAATGGCACGTATATCGGTGGCAGCGTTTACGCCGGCTCGAACCAGGACTCGCTGCCCACTTTCGGCGAGATGTTTGCCTGGTCGATGACCGATGGCCCTCCGGCCGTGTCGGGGCCGTGGAAAGTTGCCATCCAGAACCCGAACCCCACCTCGTACAGCGACCGCGCGTTTGTCACCGATGCTGTGGCGAATGCCGACCTGAACTACGCCACGCACTTCTGGGCCGCGCTTTGCATGGCGGTGGAACGCAGAGTGCCGGGTGCCGATGCCGCTTGGAACACCGTGCTGACCAATCTGACGGGGTTGAACGCCTGGCGCCAGGGCTTTGCCGCCGACCCGCGTCAGGGTACTTACCCAAGGAACAAATGATGGCACGCCTTTCAAGCGCCCCAACGGCTGTCGTCGTCACGGACAGCCCCTCTTGGCTGCCCGCACCAGGCCAGTTCGCCAGTGTGTCGCTGGCCAACGCCACAAGCGTCGACCCCTGCCCTGACCAGCGCTGCCGATACAGCGGAACAGAGGGCTTCGCGTCGCTGTGGACGGTCTGGAACGGGGGGGTCTACGCCTCGGCGCTTGGCGCCATGGGCTCGATGCTGTTTTTCGGCGGTGGCCACTTCAGCTACGACGGCAACCATGTGATTGCCTACGACGTGGCCACACGCCGTTGGAGCCGTCTGAACGAACCGGGTGATTTCAATACCTACGCCAGCGGCGACAGCAATGCCACTAACGTGCTGGTGGACGCCGACGGGTCTTTCCCGGATGGCACGCCGTACCCGAACCACACCAACATGGGTTGTGAGTACCTGCCGCCCGAGGCCGGCGGCGGGCGGCTGGGCTCGTACGTCTTCGTCGGACACGAGCAAACTGGGGTGAGGATCGCCCACAGCAACCTCTGGCTTTTCGATCTGGAGCGCCGTAGCTGGACTCGCTGGCGGCTGCCGGTGGCCGGCGCCAACCTGCTCAGCATCTGTTACGACAGCAACCGACGAGGTCTGTGGTATTGCAACGCCGACCGGATCACCAGTTACTTTTCGAAGGCGCTGTATTTCCTCGATGTGGCCGCACGCACGATGACGCAGGTCGGCGTGAACTCCCGTGGCGCGAAGATGGGCGACATCACCTACCTACCCGGGTTGACATACCTCCCCTCGAACGACTGCTTGGTCCTTCCGCGCAACGGCAAAGGCCTGGACCTCACGTGCATCGAACTCGCTGGCCTGGCACCAAAAAGTGACGAGTGGGCGCCAATGTACAACATCAATCAGGCCGGCCCCAAGGCCCGCTCCCTGTGGACGCATCCGGACGGCGACGCGACGGCCGACAACAAGTACCTGAACTGCGCTGCGAGCGACCGGCTCGAGTTCTGCCAGCGAGACGGCGCGCTGTACGCGCCGGATCTTGAGTCGAGCGGCCCTTGCAAGCTGCATCGGCTGGCACCGCCGGCCAGCGGCAGCCTGCAAAGCGGCACCTGGACATGGACGACCGAGACGCTGACGGCACGCGCCGGCGAGAGGTTTGCGCTGCGCAATCTGCCCTATTTGGCGAAAGACGACCGGCGTCTGTTCGGGCGCTTTCGCTTCGTGCCCGCGGCGTCGAGTTTTCTGGTCAGCGACGCCAGCGATCTTCCGGTGCAAGCGCTGCGACCAGACCGGTTCGGTTCCTAGTGCCGCTGCCGCAAAGCGCGTGCACCACATCACAAGCCTGCTGCTGTCGGCCCTCGCCTGACCCTGTCCAGAAAGTTATCATCGAGACAGTTTCGATGTGCTGCCGGCTTCCGCCCGCGGCAATGCGTTCGAGGCCTACCCGAAACCAGCAGCCGACCTTCAGATGTACGTCCAGATCGTTGGCGCCGCACGGTGCTGTCGCTGGCTGCTGGCACTCTCGCTTCTGAGCGGCGGCTTGCCCGCCCTGGCTCTGCGCGACATCGCCGCGGGTGAGTTGGCGTTGACACCCGCGTTCTGCCAGGATGTCCAGTCAATCAACGGCTGGTCCAAGGACAAGGGCGGCCGCTCGCCACGCGCCGAACATTGGCTCAGCCTGATGGGCGAGACTTTCTGGGCGATGCACCACTACTGTTGGGGCTTGATCCAGATGAACCGTGCTCGTGCGGCAGGGGTCGAGCCCCAGATCCGCGCGGGGCTGCGTCGCCAGGCGATCGACGACTACGAATTTGTGCTCAAGTACGCGCCGCCGGGCTACGTCATGCTGCCAGAGATCTACTGGCGCATCGGGGAATCCTACGATGCGCTCGACCAGCGGCCGGTTGCGCTTCTGTGGTACGAGAAGTCGCGTGCCTCCAAGCCGGACTACTGGCCCGCCTACTTCTCTGCGGCTGAGTCACTGCTGATCCTTGGACGCAAGGACGAAGCCCGCCGCATGGTCGAGGAGGGACTGCGCCAGGTTCCCGGTAATTCACCGCTGATGCGTATGGGTGAGAGACTGGGCGGAGTCAAGGTCGGGGCCGCATCGGCACCGCGGTCGTGACACTGGCGCGGCGGCCGGCGCGATGCTGAGCCGCGTCAACCGATCGCTGATTTTTTCTGCCGCCGACAGCTACCTGGGCGCGGCGCTGCAACTCGTCAGCACGGTCATCATCTCGCGCCTGCTGACACCCGAACAGGTAGGCGTGTTTGCGATCGCCGCCGTATTCGCCGCTCTGGCAACGATGTTCCGCGACTTCGGCATCGCCGAATACATGATCCAGGAGCGCGACCTGACGGCTGACAAGATTGCAGCCGCGCTGAGTCTGAACCTGATTGCCTCGTGGGCGATGGCGCTGGCGATGTTCGCCGGCTCCTTTTATGCCGCATCGTTCTACGGCAACCCCGGCGTCGGCGAGGTGATGCGTGTGCTCGCCTTCAACTTCGTGCTCATTCCGTTCGGCGCGATCGGAATGGCCTGGTTCCGCCGGGAGATGGACTTCCAACCTATCCTGATCTGCAACGCCGCTGGGAACGTGGTCGGCTTCATCGCTTCGGTGTGGCTGGCGCTGGCCGGCCACGGCTACATGAGCCTGGCCTGGTCGTCGCTGATCTCGATAGCCACTGTCGTGTCGTGCTCGGTGCTGTTGCGTCCCAAAGGCTTCCCGGCGCGTCCCGGCTGGCGCAGTGTCAGCGCCGTCTTTCACTTCAGCAAGTTCGCCAGCGGCATCTACATCTTCCACCAGTTCGGCAAGGGAGCACCCGAGATGATCATCGGGCGAGTGGGCACGACGGCCGATGTGGCGATGTTCAGCCGGGCAGGTGGCATCGTCGAACTGTTCAACCGCATCGCGATTCGCCCGGTGACCCGGGTTTGCATGCCGTACTTCGCCCGGCACGATCAGGCGGGGGGGTCGATTACACAGGCCTACGCCCGCAGTGTCAGCTACCTGACGGCAGTGGGCTGGCCGTTCTTGCTGTTCATGAGCATCGAAGCAGATGCTGTCGTGCGCCTGATCTACGGCCCGCAGTGGGCGGCGGCGGGCCCGCTGGCGCGCATCCTGTGCATTGCCTGCATGATTGAGCTGGTGCACCTGCTCGCATGCGAGGTTCTGCTCGCCGTGGGAAAGGCACGGCGCGCGAACCAGCTCCAGGTCGGGCTGCTGGTTCTGCAGGTGGCGGGGGTCTCTGCGGTCATACCATTTGGCCTTCAGGGCGCGGCCTGGGGCGTACTGTGTTCATCGGTCGTGGGGGTGTGCCTGTCGCAGTGGCACCTCGGGCGTGGCCTCGAGCTGCCTGCCGCCCAGATGATGCGGGCCTGCTGGCCCGGGGTTGCACTGACGTTGTTTGCAGTCGCACCGCTTCTACTGTGGCTGCAGTTCAATATCGAATTGTCGATCGGCGAAGGCGCGCAGGCCATCATCAGCGGGCTGATCACCGGCATCGCCTGGCTCGTCGGCCTGCGCTGGCTGCGCAATCCGCTGTACGAGCAGCTGACTGGTCTGATATCGCAGTTGCGGCGGCTGCTGAGTGGCCCTGCGGCTGCCCCGATGGCGGGCGCAAAACCGAAGACCGAGGATTCATCCATCTCATGAACCAAGCGATGCAAGCAGCCGCCCTGGTCGAACCGCCTGACGCGGAGGCCAACTCCGCCGCCGGCCTCTGGCTGGCCGCGATCGCGCAATCCGGCCTGGACGCGGCATTGTTGGAGTGCAAGCAGCCGTTCGCCCTGGGCCCGCTGACGCTGCCCGACGGAAGCCAGGTTGCGGCCATCGACCGCTTCGCGGTGAAGACGCTGTGCTGGCGCCTGGACGACGGCCGCCTGCGCGTGGCCGAGCGCGCCTGCGACCTGGCCGATGACACGACGCCGATCGATCCACAGGCGATCTTCGATTACCTGTACTTCCACGTCATCCCGTCACCGCGCACGATCTACCGCGGCATTCAGCGCCTGCCGCCCGGCCATGTGCTGGTGGTGCAGCACGGCAAGGCTGTCGTGCGTGCGTACTGGACTGCGCACTTCGAACCTCAGGATGGACCTTCGTTCGAATCGCGCCGTGACGAGTTTCGAGCCCTGCTGACACAGGCTGTGCGGCGCAGCCTGGACGGCAGCAAACCCGCCTGCTTCCTCAGTGGCGGCACCGACAGCTCGACGCTGGCCGGGCTGATCGGTGAAGTCGCCGGCCAGCCGGCGACGACCTATGCGATCGGCTTCGATGCGGCCGGCTATGACGAGATGGAATTCGCGCGAATCGCGGCGCGCCGGTTCGGCACCGAGCACCACGAGTACTACGTGACACCCGACGATCTGGTGCGTGGCATCCCGCTGGTGGCTAACTTCTATGACCAGCCCTTCGGGAATTCCTCGGCACTGCCCGCATGGTGCTGCGCACTGCGGGCGCGCGAGGACGGCGTGACCCGGCTGCTGGCCGGCGATGGCGGCGACGAACTGTTCGGCGGCAACACGCGCTATGCGCTGCAGCGCATCTTCGGGTGGTATCAATCGGTCCCGGGTCCGCTGCGCCGCGGCGCTCTCGAGCCCTTTTTCGGGCTTGACGCGGTTGCGCGTGCTCCACTGCTGCGCAAGGGCTCAGGCTATATCCGCCAAGCCAACATGTCGATGCCGGATCGGCTGCAGACCCACAATTTGCTGCAGCGCCTGGGGCTTGACACTGTGTTGACCCAGGGATTTTTAGCCCAGGTCGACATCGACGCCCCACTGCGACAGCAACGCGAGGTGTGGCCCGATGCTTCGCAAGCGCAAGGCGAGCTGAATCAGGAGTTGGCCTTCGACTGGCGCTACACGCTGGCAGAGAATGACCTGCCAAAGGTGCGCGGCGCCTCACAGCTTGCGGCGATGCAGGTGGCCTATCCGATGCTGGACCACGATCTGCTGGCATTCTCGATGCGACTGCCCGAAAACTGGAAGCTGCGCGGCCTGCGCCTGCGCTGGTTCTTCAAGGAAGCGCTGCGCGACTTCCTGCCCGACGAGATCATCCGCAAGAAAAAACACGGCTTCGGCCTGCCTTTCGGCGTGTGGGCACTGAAGCACCCGCCGCTGCTCGCCCTGGCCACCGAGTCGGCACGCGGCCTCGCAGCGCGAGGCGTCGTGCGGCCCGAATTTGTCCAGGCGTTGCAAGGCCGGCTGCTTGTCGAAGCGCCGGGCTATTACGGCACCATGCTGTGGATCATGATGATGCTCGAGCAATGGCTGCGCAGCTACGCTCCGGACTGGCGACTGGAATCGTAAGGGTCGCGCCTTCGGGCGTGGTGCCGGCCAGCCGCGTGCAACGCAGAGATTGCCATGCTGCCTGGAGATTGACCGATGACCAACGCCACAGACAAGACCCGTCTCAGCACGCAAGAGATGTGGGAGTCAGGCTACGCCGGAAGCGACGCCGGCGGCGTCGCGCCCTACGCATCACCGCAGACGCGGGCCGGCACGTACGAGGTCGTGCGAGTGTTGCGCAGGCACCTGCCAAATCCGCAAGGGCTGCAACTGCTCGAGATGGGCTGCGGGGGGTCGAAGTATCTGCCCTGGATGGCCCGTGAAATGGGACTAGCGCCAAACGGGATCGACTACACCGAATCCGGTTGCAAGTCGGCCCGCCGAGCGCTTGAGTCGATCAACGCGACGGGCTCAATCTTCTGCGTGGACTTTATGGAGCTGGATCCATCGTTTCACGGCAAGTACGACGTCGTCACGTCGTTCGGCGTGGTCGAGCACTTCATCAACACGGGCCAGGTGCTTGCATGCTTTGCCGATACCCTTGCTCCCGGCGGCAAGATGATCACCTTCGTGCCCAACGTGCGCAGCCTTGCGGGCTCTTTGGTCAAGCGATTGGATCGCGCATTGTTCGACACCCACAAGCTATTTGATCTGGCCGAGTTTGCCGGCTATCACCAAGAGGCCGGGCTGCAGGTGCTGGAAGCAACCTACACAGAATGGCTGGACTTCGAATGGTTGCCAATGCACAGGATGAATCCGACGGTGGGCTTCGTTGCGAAGAACGTCTTCCACTATCTCAATCGGATGAAGCTATCTGCCTACAAGCGGATGCCATCATTTCACCCTCAATCTTCAGCGCTTTGCTCGGGAATGATCGTCGTCGCCCGCAAGCCGCCGTGAACACTAAGCTCGACGCAAACCGACTTCGGTGGGCAGCTCGGCCGGTCCGGTGCGCTGTTCACCCGTTACGAGCGAACCTCACAAGATGCGCGTCTCGGTGCTCGGCAAGTGGTGGCGTGCTGCAGTCGTCAACTGATTGCGAAACAATCGGATCGACCAGCGCAAATCGCGAGCGATCCCAAGGACTGACACGCGGCAGCTGAAAGGGATCAGCCGCTGAAGACGCGACACCCGGGGCCGTGGTCACGGCGCCGCGAAATCCAGCGTCGCGCAGCAATTGCCACATGCTCCGTCGGAATAGTCCTTGTCGGGCTGACCGTTCGGATAGGCCATCACATCGACCGGCGCGTCGATGACCGACTGCAGTGCGCGGCGGCCCTCCGACGATTTCGGTGCGCGCTTGTGCCAAGGTCAGCGTCGTGAGAATGGGGTGGCTGACCGTGTGTGCTCCGATCTCCATACCCTCAAGATGCAGTCTGCTGCACCTGCTGCCGCGTCATCATCAAGCGATCCGGCAGCACGGGCTGACCGAGCACAGCATGAAGCCGCTGCGTAGATGGTGCCGTCGGCCTGCGGCATCCTGATACTTGATTAACGGCAGCAGCGCATGCCATTGCGCATCGGCGCTCCTCGATGCTCTGCAGCGGCAGCACGCCGAGCCCCAACTCGCCGAAGTCGGCTCGTTCGAGACGAGTCGAACGCAGCGACTCGATGACGACGTCGTTCCACATCAAGCCGCCATCGAGAAAGCCGCTGGAAACAAAGAAGGTGGCCGCCAGACCATGCCGGCGCAATATCGGCAGCGCGTGCTCGGCGTTGTCGGCGTAACCATCGTCGAAGGTCAGCACCAGCGCGCGCGGCGGCAGCGTGCCACGATGGAAGTGATGCAGGGCCGAACCGAAGGTCATGGTGCGAAAGCTGCGAGAAACCATGCGCATCAGTTCATCAAAACGGTCCGCGTCGATCTCGTCCGGCACCAGCGGGTCGGGCTCGCTGCGGCACCCGGTGGAAGATCAGAATCATCAAACGCCGGCCCGCGAGCATGGC
Source organism: uncultured beta proteobacterium (assembly GCA_963756415.1). Classification (GTDB taxonomy): domain Bacteria; phylum Pseudomonadota; class Gammaproteobacteria; order Burkholderiales; family Burkholderiaceae_C; genus Rubrivivax. Next base: position 35,518 of record CAVWNT010000009.1, on the reverse strand, counting down.
TCCAGGCCGAAAAGGCGCAACGGTTTGCCCAAGGCAACAGGCGGCGCGTCCATTCTGGGGTCTCATCTGCGCAGCAATCTTCGCCTCACCAGGCCCGCGCTCACTGGCCGGACGTCACCACGCCAGCGCGGGCTGCCAGTCGCTGCCTGACCAGCGCTTCGACAATGATCGTGTAGGCCATCAGGTAATAGGGCAAGTCGAAATACGCGATGCTGAGGAACGTCCCGCCGACTGCAAAGCCGAAGCAAACTGACCTGGATCATCGGCATCAGCAACGGAACCCAGCTGCCAAATTCGGGATCGTCGCGCGTCATGCTTCTTGAGCTTGGACGCGCGCCACCAGACAAGTCCGCCAAGCAACAGGAACAACCCGAGTCCGACGAACCCCTGTTCGCCGAGAACCTGGAAGTAGATGCTGTGAGCCACCCAGGCCTGCGCCGCTGAAGACATCGAACTCGGGCCCCCGAGGCGCGTAGCGCGCGAACAGCTCCTGCGAGTCGGAGCGGAAGCCGCCGCCAATCAGCGGCCGATCGACGGCCAAGTTCCACAGCGTGTGCCACGTGTAAACACGGGACATCGCCGAATCGTCCGTCGTGTAGTCGCCAATCGTGTCCATGCGCTCTATCCAACTTGCAGGCATAAAGGCAAGCGCACCAACCAGAGAGTCCGACCAGCAACACGGTCGCACGCAATGCGCGGCGACTCTTCAGCGCAAGCACCAGAACCATCGCGACGATGGCCACCAACGCGCCACGCGACTGCGAACCCAGGATGCTGAACAGCGACGCGACGATCGCGAACAGCAAGCCCAGACGAACCCAAGTTGCGGCGAGTAACCTGGAACAGGTAGTACATGAACGGGATCAGCATGATGGTCGCAACGGCCAGCGCGTTGTTGTCCATCACCATGCTTTCTGCAGGGCCCCAGACCCGGCTCGCACCGCCCGACAGCACGGTGAAAACGCCGCCCTTCACGCTGTAATAGCCAATGGACAGCGTGACGACCCAGATCAGGATTTCGAGCTCACGCCGGCTGCGCAGCAGCATGATGCTGACGGCCATCATCAACTGGATCTTCATCACGAACAGCCAGCGTTCAAACACAAGCGTCGAATCGTTGATCGACAGCACCGCCGTTAAGCACATCCACATCACGAACGCGACCCACACGACGCTGATCGACGTCAGCGGCAGACTGTGGCGCTTCGGATTGAAAATCAACGCCAAGCACAGCGACGATGGCCGTGATCTGGGCAAAGCTGAACTGGCTGGCGAAACCGTAGGTGAGCCGGTGCGGATTCATCAAGCTCAGCCAAGCCCACAGGTAGGCTCCGACAGCCGGATACCTGAAGACGCTAAGCAGCAACACGCCCGATGACCAAGGTAAGCACGATGTCACGCACGAATCGCCTCCAGCATTCGGCGCCACTGAGCTCCGCCGGCGCGGACGGTCACGTATTCCGGACTGCGCCTCACCGCCTCAAGCTTGACCAGCGTCACAAGGATCCAGCCACGAAGTATGCGCAGAAGGTCCACGCGGCTGATCAACTTCTCGTATGCCACGCCGATGGCAAACAGAATCCCGTTGAACTTCAGGTAGTTGGGATACTGGCTCAAGTACTCGAAGTCGCTCCACCATCAAACCGGCCTCGGTTGCAAGACGATCGACGTCGCGCCGCGTATTGGTTTTGTAGGCAGTGGGAAAGGTGTCTTCCTCCTCGCGCCCCTCCACCACCTTGACCACCCGTCCATGGAAGCGGTTGGGCACCAGCCGCGCGATGAGCGTGCCGTAGTCCCACATGTTGGCCGTGAGAAAAGTCACACGGCCCCCTGGCCGCAACACGCGGGCAAACTCGCGGTACACGGCCTGCGGCTCAGTCAGATGCTCAAAGACACTGCGCGACATGATCAAGTCGACTGAAGCATCGGCAAGTGGCAACGCGTTCAGATCGGCGTTGTACGTTTCGATGCCGGGCGGCACATCGGTGAACGCCACGAGTTCAATACCGATGAGGCGATCCGCGCGGCCCAGGTATTTGCGCAGCACCGGCACCGTGCGGCCGCAGCCGGCATCGAGGAGGACGCGCGCTCCCGCCGCCACAAGCGCGTCCACCCTGCGTTCGAATAATCGATATGGATGCTGTGCATCGCTGTAGAAGCGCTGCTGCAACCGATCGGACATTGCGGTCATGTGGGTTCCCGAGCAGAACGAGCGAAGTGGCACAGCCATGGCTGCTGCAGAGGCTGATCACGCATGTCATGCTCCTCGCAGTAGACGCATGTCATTGAACAGCGCCACCTGCTGGTCGCTGGTTTGCGACCAGCTGAAGTCTTCGGCGTGCCGTCTGACGCGGGTGCGGTCGCGCGGCGTCGCCAGGATGCGAATCAGTGCTGCGGCCAAGGCATCTGGGCTTCTCTGGTCGACGAGCAGTCCTACCTCGTCGTTGGATACCACCTCGGGGGTGCCCCAAATGCGAGTGGCGACCACGGGCGTACCGCATGCCATGGCTTCGAGCAACACGTTGGCCCAGCCTTCGCGGCTGGAGGCCAGAACCAGCGCATCCGCCGCGCTGTACCACTGCGCCAGCCCTTCGTTCGGTAGCGCGCCGACGAGGTCGACCTGTGCAGCAATGCCCAGTTCCTCGATCATGGCCTTCAGTCGAGCACGCTCCTCGCCTTCGCCAATGATGATCAGCCTGGCCCTCGGTTGATGCCGCAAGACCGCCGGCATCGCCGCAATCACCAGGTGATGCCCCTTGCGCTCGGTGAGGTATCCAACCGAGAGCAGCAGGGGGGCATCCGCCAGGCCCAGAGTGCGGCGTGCATCGGCCTGCGGGATGGGCCGAAAGCGCTGCAGGTCCACGCCATTGCGCATGACATGCAGCCGGTCGCGCGGCGTGCCCAGCTCGTCGAGGACCTCCACCAAGGCAGCGCAGACTCCGATGCACGCATCCGCCCGCCTCGCCGCCCACTGGATCATGCGTCTCGGCAAGGCGAACTGCGGAATGAGGTTGAGGTCGGTGCCGCGCGCGGTGATGGCCAGCGGCTTGTTGAAGTAGCTTGCAAGCAAGGCCGCGGCTACGCCATCGGGGTAGAAGTAGTGCGCGTCGATCACGTCAAAGTCGAAGCCTTCATCCAACACTTGCCGGATTGCGCCAATCGAACCCATGGCCAGCATGGCCGGCGCAGTCGTCATGCCCATCTTTGGCACCAACCCGTAACGCGGATGGCGCACATCGATGCCATGTCGCATTTCGCGCTTCGGCGTGCGCGCGATGCGGGCGTAGTCGCCCCAGCGCGGGTGGGTCGATGGAAACCAGGGCACAGGTGCGACCACGCGTGTTTCGACCTTGCCGGTGCCCAGCAGTTCGCGCAGCCGTGTCTCGACGAAGATGCCGTGGATAGGCCGCGCTGCACTGGGATAAAGCGTCGAATACAGCAGGGTCCGAATCCGCCGACTCATGCGTACTCGACTCGCGCCCAGTGGCAGATCATGCAGCGACGCGCATCTGCGTCTGTCCCATCGACTGGCGCAGGAACGCATCGAACATCAACAGCGTCCACAGCGGCGTGCTGTTGTCGCGCGCGCCGCTTTGATGCTGCTCGACCATCTGGCGCACCACGGCCGGGTTGAACCAGCCACCATCCAGCATCGGCCCGTCCAGCAACGCGGCACGCATCCGTTGCTGCAGCGGCCCGCGCAGCCAGCGTGCCAGCGGCACCGCAAAGCCCATCTTCGGGCGGTACAGCACGTCGTGCGGCAGGCGCGGCTCAAGCGCCTTCTTCATGAAATGCTTGCCGTTGCCGTTGTGCATCTTCAGGCTCGACGGCAGCGTCGCTGCCCATTCCACCAGCGGGTGGTCCATCAGCGGCTCGCGCACCTCGAGCGAATGCGCCATGCTGGCGCGATCGACCTTGGTGTTGATGTCGCCCACCAGATAGGTGTGCAGATCGATGTACTGGATCAGCGCCAGCGGGTCGTCGGTGCCGGCTTTCGCAGCGTGGCGGTTGAAGACTTCGATGCCGTTGTAGCCACCAAGTTCGGCCTTGAAGCGCGCGCTGTACATCTGGCGGCGCAGCGGGTCGCGGATCAGCGACATGCTGTGGAAGTAGGCCTGCACCGACGTGCGTGCGATGCCTTCGAAGGTGGTCTTGGCGCGGAACATGCGCGGCGCCCAATCGGCCTTCGGATAGACGCGCCCGAGCAGCCCGAACAGCGGGCGGCGCATGCCTGCGGGCAGCGCAGTGCGCATGCGCTCTTCCATCAGGTGCAGCCGGTAGCGCCGGTAGCCGCCGAAGGTTTCATCGCCGCCGTCACCGGACAACGCCACCGTGACCCGTTGACGCGCCAACTGGCACACGCGGTAGGTGGGGATCGCCGAGCTGTCGGCGTAAGGCTCGTCGTACAGCTGCGCCAAGGTGTCGATCAGGTCGAAATCGTCGCTCTTGACCGTCTGGACGAAGTGATCGGTGCGATAGCGATCGGCCACCATTTGTGCAAAGGCGGCCTCGTCGTAGGCCGGGTCGTCGAAGGCGATCGAGCAGGTGTTGACCGGCTCCGCTCGAAGCCGCCGTCATCGACGCCACCACGGCACTCGAATCGACGCCACCGGACAGGAACGCGCCCAGCGGCACCTCCGAGATCATGCGCAGGCGCACCGATTCATCGAGCCGACGCAGGAGTTCCTCGCCAGCCTCCTCAACGCCGATGCGCTGGTCCAAGGTAAAGCGAAGGTCCCAGAATTCAACCGGATCGGGCGGCCGAATTCCGCGCTTGATGACCAGCGTGTGCGCACCGGGCAACTTCTTCGCCTGCTTGAAGATGGTGCGCGGCTCGGGCACGTAGCCGAGGCGAAGTAGTCCTCGACGGCCTGTGGGTCGATGTCGCGCCTGACGCCGTCGCTGCTGCCGTGGCCGCTGCCGCGGTATGCCAGCAGCGACTTCAGCTCCGAGCCGAACAGCAGCATGCCGTCGTCCAGCAGCGCGTAATACAGCGGCTTGACGCCCATTCGGTCGCGTGCCAGAAACAGCGTGTCGCGGTTGCGGTCGAACAGCGCGAAGGCGAACATGCCGCGAAAGCGCTTGACACACTCCACGCCCCACGATTCCCACGCGTGCACGATGACTTCGGTGTCGCTCTTGGTGCGAAACACATGCCCCAGCGCCTGCAGTTCGGGAATCAGCTGCTGGTAGTTGTAGATCTCGCCGTTGAAGATCACCACCACCGAGCCGTCTTCGTTGAACAGGGGCTGCTGGCCCGTGGCCACGTCGATGATCGACAGCCGGCGGTGGCCGAAACCGACGCCGGGCTCGATGTGCACGCTGCCTTCGTCCGGGCCACGGTGGTGCTGCGAATCGTTCATGCGCTGCAGCACTGCCGCGTCGATGTCACGTCGCGCTCGGGTATCGAAGATGCCGGTGATGCCGCACATGGTGGTCAGCGATGGAGGAGGAGTCGGGGGGCGTGCATCGTCAATTCTCGGTCGTAGAGGCTCTGATAGGTGCCCACCATCGCGGCCAGGCTGAAGCGCTGTTCGGCCAGGCCGCGCCCGTGACGGCCCATCGCCGCCGCGCGCGGGCGGTCGCCGGCCATGCGCAGCAGGCAGTGCGCCATCGCTTCCGCCTGATCCGATGGCAGCAGTTCGCCGCTTTCACCGTGCGCCACCAGATCCGCGTTGCCGCCGACCTCGGTCGCGACGACCGGCAACCCCGTGGCCATGGCTTCAAGGATGGTATTCGAGATGCCTTCCGCCAGTGACGGCAGCACGAAGCAATTCAGGCCGCGCATGACATCCGGCACATCGGCGCGTTCACCGGGCAGCCAGGCCAGCGAAGCCATGCCGTTGGAGGAGAGGATGGCCTCGCATTCGCCGCGCAATGGTCCGTCGCCAACCATCACGAGCCGCATGCTCTGGCGCAACTCGGGCTGAAGCTGCACGGCGCGCACGAATGCCCTTGCCAACAGCGTTTGGTGCTTGACCGCCTGCATGCGCCCGACGGTGCCGACCAGCCACAAGGACGGATCGACGAAAGGGCAGCCCGGAATGACAGCGCGGCCGATCGGATCGGGCCGGAAGCGCGCGGTGTCGACACCGTTGTAGACCTGCGCGATGCGGTGTGGCTGCACCGACACCATGTCGCGCAGGTAAGCCGCCAGATCACGCGAAAGCGCCATGTACCGGTGCACGAAAGGGTCGATAGGCGCGGCGCATCCATTGATGGCGGCGGTTGTTGCCGAACAGGTCGGCCACGTCGCGACCATGCTCGCCATGAATGCGCACCGGCACGCGGGCCAGCCAAGCGGGCAACTGCGCTTCCAGCGCGCCCAGGTTGCGGCTGTGCACGATGGCCGGGCGCAGCGGCCGAACAACCGGTACATCGCCGGGTAAAGCCACCAGCCGTGTCCGGGCGCCTTGTGCAAGGCGAAGTACTGCACGTCGTCGCGGCGGATGCGCTGGCAAAAGTGTGGCGCCACCTCGGTCAGCGCCAGCACCGCGTGACGGTAGGCCTGCGCGGGCATGTGCTCGATCAGGTTGACGATGCCGTTCTCGAGCCCGCCGGTGTCAAAGCGGTACACGACGTGCAGCACCAGCGGCCGCGCGTCGGTGCCGGCGCCGCTGTCGTGCTGCACCGGCTCAGCGCTTGTCGCGTGCGGCCCGCAGCGCGGCGTCGATGGCATCGAGGTTGGCATCGGCAAATCGCTCGAGCACGGCCTGGCCGGCCTGCCCGGTGGAATCGGCAGTGAACAGGACGATGGCGGCTGAGTCGTCACCCCGGCCCAGCAGCCGCTGCCAGGCCGTCAGCAACTTGGCCTTGGCGTCGCTGTCAACGAAGACGCCGCCGATCCAGTAGATCTGCCACACCGTGAGGCGCTGGTCGGTGTTGTGCCCGACGTGCGCGGATGCGCGCAGCCAGGCGCTGCGCAGCGAAAGCGGCTCGCCGCGGCGCGGAAGCGTGGCCTGCCCGTGAGCCACCTGCCCCCAGTTCGCATCATCGGACTGAACCAGCACGTTGTCCGAGCTGACCAGCTTGCGCTGGTAGTCCTGGCGGCGGTAGTAGGCGACATACACGCCGACCACCGCACCTTGGTCGACGTAGCTGCGCGACAGTTCGGCGGATGGATTGACGAAGTGCGGCTTGTACGCCGCCGCCTGGGTGCCCGGGGCGGTGGGCGGCGCGACACGCCACCCCTGTGCAAGGGCATCGGGCAGCGCCAGCACCACGTCGGCGCCTGACTCGTTGCGTTCGACCAGCCACAGGGCGCCTTGCGGCAGCAACACCAGCGCGGCCAACGCCGTCACCAGCCAGGCCATCGGCCAACGCGTGCGCCGTGACGACCATCGCCCGCTGCGCATCGACGACGGCGCGCCGGCAGGTGCGGGTGCCCGGTCAGGCTCCGACCAGCGCGCGCCGATCATGAACATCAGACCGATGACGACACCGAAGAACACCCAGCCGTAAACCAGGTGGTCGACGCCGATGGCCAGCTTGTTGCCCGACAGGTGGCCGAGCATGACGATCAGGTAGGCGCGCACCCAGTTGGCGAGGATCGGCACCGCGATCGAGACGACGCCAAAGGCCAGCCGCCGCTTCCACGACGTGTAGTTCAGGTAGGCGAACAGCGTGCCGACCATGAACGACGCCATCAGGTAGCGCACGCCGCTGCAGGCCTCGACGACCGACCAGTTGCCGCTGCGGGATGATGAACTGCAGGCCTTCGCGGTACACCGGGATGCCGCTGAGCTGCAGCGCCGCGACGGTGAAATCGGCGGTCCACTGCATCAACTGCGGCAGACAGAATTCGCCGAAGGGCACGCTGAAAAACGCGAAGCACAGCGGGAACAGCAGGCGCCAGCGCCACCTGCAGGCCCAGCACCGCCGGCACGCACAGCACCAGCATCGCCACCAGCGCGAACTGCGTCGCGGCATTGACGGCCACCAGGTCGGCGACGAACCACAGCAGCGCCACCGCGGCAAACGGCAGCAGCACCCACGGCTGTGGCCGCGGCGTCAGCGCCGCCAGTTCGCTGCGCTTGCGCCACACCAGCCACAAAACGATCGGTGGCACCAGGAAGCAGTGGGCAAAGGTGTCCGACCGGTCCCAGATGGTGACCATTGCCGCCGCCGTGTCGCGATACACCCACAGCAGCGCCGTCATCAGCGCCAGCAGCAAAGCCAGCGGCCGGCGCCAGGGCGAGGCAGGGCGCACCATCTCGAGCACGGCAGTCATGCCGCCACCTGTTGCATCGTGCCGGTTTGCAGGTAGCGGTCGAGCCCGGCGAGGTGGGCGTCCCAGCTATAGCCCTGCAGCACGCGCTGCCGCGCGGCGATGCCGATGGCTGCGGCCCGTGCCGGCTCGCGCAACAGGTGCGACACCTGATGGACAAAGTCGGCCACCGTGGTGGCGGCGAGCAGTTCGCTGCCGTCGACGGCGTCGATGACCTGGGCACAAGCGCGCGAGGCCACCACGGCCCTGGCCATCGCCATCGCTTCGAGGATCTTGTTCTGGATCCCGCGCGCGATGCGCAGCGGCGCCACCGCCACGGCGGCATGCTGCAAATAGGGCCTGACGTCGGGCACGGTGCCGGTGACGACGACGGCCGGGCCGGCCAGCGCCATCACCGCCGGGGTGGGGCTGCGGCCGACGATGTGCAGCCGCAGCGCCGGAAAGTCGGTGCGCAGCGCCGGCAGCACCTCGCGCGCGAACCAGACTGCGGCATCGACGTTGGGCCAGTAGTCCATCGCGCCGGTGAACACCAGCGGCAGTTCGCCGGCCGCAAAGGGTGACTCGCGGGCGGCGTCGGGCGCGAAGAATTCGGTGTCGACACCGTTGCCCATGGCATCGACGGCGGCGGCGCTTTCAGGGGCCAGGCTGCGGAACAACTCGGCTTCCTGGGCCGTGACGAAAAACGAACGCGCGGCCTGCGCAGCAATGGCGCGCTCGCAGGCCAGCAGCCGCTCGCCTTCGCGCCGGTACAGCCACGACAACGGCCAGCGGTGGCTGCCGGCGTAGTGCGTCCACTTGGCCGAATCGACATCGACGAAGTCGACCAGCATTGGCAACGCCGGCCACGCCTGGGCGTACTGCGCCATCGACGACGAGAACACGACGGCCGCGTCGATCTGCTGAGCCGCGACGACCTGTGCCACCCAGCGAGCCAGGCCGGCGCTTCGGTAGTAGCGCAAGGTCAGCGCCTCACCCTGCCACAGGCCGCCCAGACTCCTGACCCGGGCATTGCGTGGGTACAGGCGCACGGCATGCACCTCCGCGCACATCTCGCGCAGGCGCTGCACGTGCTGCACATCTGCCGGGTCGTCGATGAAAGTGCCGAGCCAGACGCGGTGGCGTTGGCACAGGTGCTTGAGCAGATGGTACGAGCGCACCTTGTCGCCCTTGTCGGGCGGATAGGGCAGCCGGTGCACCAGGTACAGCAGGTTCGCCATGCGCGGCAATCAGCCCAGATCGCGCACGACGAACGGCCCGAGCCAGTTGGCCACGCCGATCGGCAACCGCCGCCAAGTTTCGATCATCAGCTTGTACTTGGCGTTCGACGGATTGTTCTGCGGCACCGCGTCGCGCTTGTACAGCTGGTATTCGTAGTGCAGCGGCTGCGGCTCGAAGCCCCAGTTCTTCTTGAACGCGAACGAGCCGGTGCCTTGCTTGCTGCGGCCGAAGTCGAACACCTTCAGGCCGCGCGCGCAGCTGCGGCGCATCAGCTCCCAGTACTTGAAGTCGTTGGCGGCCAGGTCGCGCGCCGCGGTGGCGTCACCGGCGTAGTACGGCAGCACCTCGTCGCGGAAATAGAAGCTGAGCACGCCGCTCACCGCATGCCCCTCGGCGCTGCGCACGATGAGCAGCTCGCAGTCCTGGCCGAACTCGTTGCACAAGCGCCTGGAAATAGCGCTTGGGCATCGCCGGCGTGCCGTGGCGATGCACGTTGTCGGCATACAGCGCGAAGAAGGTGTCGACATCGGGGTCGATGGCGCTGACGAGGCCGTTCTTGATGCCCTTGCGCACCATCGCGCGCTGCTTGCGCGGGATGGCCAGCATGTTGGCCTCTTCCCCGGCATGGATCTCGCGGCGAAAGGTGACGTACAGGTCCTGTGTCGGCCAATCGGTGTGGCGCGGCTGCACGTGGCGCAGTTCGAGATGCGCCACGCCCAGTCGCTGAGCCAAGGCGCGCGCTTCGCTTTCCAGCGCGTGGGCGGCCGCTTCATGTTCGGCCGCAACGCCGCCATAGACGGCAAACGGCAGGCTGACCAGCGACTTGCCGAACAGCAGGCTGTCGACATGCGCCAGCGGCAACACGCCGTCGATGCAGCCGTCGGCGTGGCTGTACAGATAGTGGGTGTCGTGCTTGAAGACATCGCGCAGGATGCGTTGCCAGCCTGCACGGTGAAAGAAGCTGGCGCTCGGGCAGCGCTGCACGAAGGCGTCCCACTGCGCGGCGCCCTTGTTCATCGTCCGGATGCAGCCGCTGCACCCCTGACACGGTGGCGGTCAAGCGGCACGCCGCGCAACGGCGGCCGGCTGCGGCAGGAACAGATGGTCCATGCGACCCCAGTCGAAGTCGCCCAGCAGGCTGTCGAGGCGGCTTTCCATGCGATCGATGTTGACGTAGTGGCGAAAGCGCGTCTTCGCATCGATGCCGGCGATACGCGGCTGCTCGACATCGATCTCCCAGGGGTGGAAGTAGAAGACCGCCGATTCGCGGTCGTCGTTGTTGACCTTGCGCAGCATCCAGCGCGACAGCGCGTACGGCAGCAGGCGGAAGTAGCCGCCGCCGCTGGACGGCAGGTTGCGGTTGAACAAGCGCAAGGTGGTGATCGGTATTTCCAGCAGCCCCTCGACCGCGGTGTAGCTGAATCGAGGTGCGTCGGGCATGCCGTAATGGTCATGCCGGATCGGGTAGATGCTCGAGCTGTAGCGGTAGCCGGCACGCGCCAGGCAGTCGAAGGCCCACAGGTTGCCCTTGCCGATCGAAAAACTCGGTGCCCGGTAGCCCTGCACCTCGACAGCCGCTCGAGATCTTCGAGGATGCCCTTGGCGCGGCCGATGTCATCGCTGAATTCGGCCTCGGTCAAGTCGCTGGCGCGCTGGTGGCCGTAGCCGTGGCTGGCCACTTCGTGCCCCTGCGCGGCGATGCGGCGCACCAGTTGCGGATAGCGCTTGGCGATCCAGCCGAGCGTGAAGAAGGTGGCCTGCGTGTGGTGCGTATCGAGCAACTGCAGGATGCGATCGACATTGCGCTCGACCCGGCACTCGCGGCTGTCCCAGTCGTGGCGGGCGATGTAGGGGGCGAATGCCGAGACCTGGAAGTAGTCCTCGACATCGATCGTCAACGCATTGCGCACGGTCTCGCCGGCAATGTATGCACGGGCCCGGCCAGATTCATTTACCGGTTTCACTGGGCACCTTCTTGACGGCGCTGACAAGCTTCTTCAGCATGCCCAGCGTCTGCACGTTGACCCGCTCCAGGCGCAGCACGCTGCGCTCCAGCCGCTGCAGCTGGTCGGTGTGCTGATCGGCGCCCAATGAGTCGATCTGCTGGGTGATGGTCTTGATGAGGCCGGAATCGAGCTGCAGCTTCGACAAGTCGAGCGACGACAGGTCGGCATCGGGCAGCTGCGCGCGACGCTGACGCGGCTCGGCATCCGAATCCTTTTCAGGCACTTCGGCCTCTTGCGCGAATTCACGGACCACCTCCTGCACGTCGGCCAGCGTCAGGTGGCTGCGGTCACACAGAAAGCCCAGCAGCAGCAGGCGGTCGCACAACGCATTGATGCGGCGCGGGATGCCACGGCTGGAATTGAACACTGCCTCGAACACTTCAGGCTCGAAACTGGGTTTTTCGGTGGCGCCGGCGCACTTCAACCGGTGCTCGATGTAGCCCTTGGTTTCCTCGAGGTCGAGCGGGCCGATGTGGCAGGTGGCCGAAACACGCTGACGAAACTGTTCGAGTTCGGGGCGCTGCAGGATCTCGCGGAACTCGGGCTGACCGACCAGGAAGCTTTGCAGCAACGCCTGGTTGCCATACTGGAAGTTCGACAGCATGCGCAGCTCTTCCACCGCGCGCAGCGTGAGGTTCTGCGCCTCGTCGACGATCAGCAAGCAGCGCTTGCCCTGGCTCGTCTGGCTGAGCAGGAATGCCTCCAGCGTGACCAGCAGTTCGGACTTGGCCACATCCTTGACATGAAAGCCGAACGCCGAGGCCACCATGCGCAAGGTGTCTTCGGCATCGAGCTGCGTGGTCACCAGGTTGCCGATGACCACGTCGGTGCCGTGCAGCCCGTCGATCAGGCCGCGCAGGATCATCGTCTTGCCGGCGCCGATTTCGCCGGTAATGACGACGAAACCTTCGTGGCGCGACACACCGTACTCCAGGTAGGCCTTGGCACGGCTGTGCTGCTTGCTGCTGAAGTAGAAACTGGGGTCGGGGTTGAGCTGGAAGGGCTTGCTGCTCAGCCCGTAGAAGGCTTCGTACATGGTTCAGAAGGCCAGGTTCAAGTTGGCCTGCAGGCCAGCTTCGGTGTAGGGCGAGATGGTGCTACTGAAGTCTGTGTAGTTGGCGCTGACAGACAGAGCGATGCGTTCGGCCAACTTGCGTGACCACATGACGTTGAGGGTCCACAGATTGGTGCGGTCGCTGCCGATCGATTCGGATGTGCGCGTCTGGTAGGCGCTGAGGTTCAGCGTCGACAGCTGTGTCAGGCGGTGCGCCCAGGTGACGTTGTAGCCGAGCCAGTTAACCACGTTGCCATTGGCAAACTGGCTGCCCGGCGTCACCGTGTCGGTCAACGCGCGAGCCCGGGTTTGGTAGATGTTGAAGATCAGCGTGCTGCGCGCGCCGAGCAATGCCACAGACGCTTCCTGGCGCCGTTCTTCGGTGACCTGGTTGGGCAGGTAGCCGCTGGAAAGGGCAGCATTCTGATCGATGCCATTGGCTTGTAGAAAAGCATTTACAAGCTGGGCGCGTGCCAAGGGGTCGGGCTCGATCGAACTGAATTGGGTGAACAACAGGTCATACGGCGAACCGATGTTGTTGCCCTGATCTTCAAAATTCTGGCCGGTTGACAGCCCCTGCGCGCGACGCTGAGCGACCAGACCGTGCGTGGCGTGCGGTATTCGAAGCTGTAGGTGTGCGACGAGCCAAAGACACGCTGGTCTTGCTCGAGCACCAGCAACGTCCGCGGGCTCGGGTTCCAGCGCACGCCCCAGCCGTATCCGCTGGTGGTTTCCTTGTCGATCGTCACCAGGTCACTTGTCTCGACGTTGCCGCGCGCCGAGACGATCAAGTACGGCGTGACTGCGTAGTTCAGTGACAGGATGTTGAGCTGGTCGTAGTTGCTGCCGCCATCTTCGAAGTTGACTTCGCGATAGCTGAAATCGAGCCCCCAGGTCAACTTGGACCAGCGCGTGGACGAATTCAGCGCCAACAAGCCACCGTACATGGAAGAGTTTGAAGCCAGCGACGAGCCGCTGTCGGTGTAGGTATAGAAGGCGCGGCCAAGGTAATCGACCTGCGAGGCGATCTGGCCCTTGATGTACGGTGCGACGTTCAGCGTGGCAACTTCCGTGCGGTTTGGGTTACCGAGTGCGGGATCGGGCGACTGCTGGCCGAACGGCGATATGGTTTGCTGGGAGATCGTGGCGTTGGCATCGATGAACACCCGGTCGTCGATGATTTCGGCGTCGACCCGCGCATCCAGGAAGTTCTGGAAGTTGCTCATGTCGGCGCTTCTGGCGTAGGCCGAAGCGGTGAGCGTGTAGTCCAGAAAACCGCGCACCCGCCCGGTTCGGCCACCGATCGTCAGGCCTGGGGATACCTGGGCAATAAGATCCGCTTGTTTGTTCGTCGCGCTCAGGTTGACGTTGTCGGTGGCTTGCAGCGACAAGCCGACCGACGGCACGATGAAAAAGCGACGACTGGCAGCAGCCTGCTCTGGGTCGATGCCTTGTGCAAGGACGCCCGCCGCTGCCGACCACAACATGACGCCGATCGACATCGCTACCGGCGTAACCGGCCGGCCATGCCACCTGCGTGGCGTCGGGGAGGGAATCATGCAGGCGACCGGCAGTGGTGTGAGGAGGCGCGCCAACCTCAAGCGGCCTGCTCCTTGCGCTCGTAGCCATAACCATAGCCGTAGCCGTAGGCGCTCTTGTTGTCGAGTGCGCACCCTGTTCAGCAGCATCATCTTCACCGGACAGGCCTCGATCGTGGACAGGGCCTGCTGCACATCGGCCTGCAGGGTCTTGTCAGCCTGTACCACCATCACCACCTGTCCCATCTGCGTGGCCAGCACGCGCGCTTCGGTGGTCAGCATCAGTGGCGGCGAATCGAAGACGATGATGCGATCGGCGTAGCGTTGCGACATGTCCTCGAGCAGCACGCGCATCGCTTCGCTGGCCAGCAACTCGGTTGCGCGTGGATGCGGCGTGCCGCTGGGCAAAAGGGTGAGCTTGTCGACATTGGTCTTTAACAGTACATCTGGCCATCTCGGCCTTGCCTTCGAGCAGGTCGAGCAGGCCAGGGCTCGGCGGTAGGCCAAGCATGCGCAGGACCGACGGACGCGCGACGTCGGCATCGACCAACATGACGGTGTGATCGAGTTCGGCGGCGATGCTCATCGCCACGTTGATCGACGTGAAGCTCTTGCCTTCGCCCGACAGCGCGCTGGTCACCATGATCAGGTTGCCGTGCTTCAGCGCAGCCGGCCCCTTGGCCATGGCATTGCTGATCAACGGGCGCTTGATGACGCGGTATTCGTCGGCGAGGTGCGAACGCGGCGAGTTTGGGGTGACGATGCCAGACGCTTCGAGCGTCTCAAGGTCCAGGGTCACAAGGCGGGACTTGGCACAGCGCACGCGTTCGGGTCGAAGGTCACACCGGCGTCGACGGTGGGACTCGGCGCTTTGCGCACCGGGGTTGAAGCCACCTCGGGCACCACCACGCCAGCGCGCCGAAGTTGCTCCAGGCGTTGCGCGGCTTGTTCAATCAAGCTACTCATGTTCAGCCCGCCCGCCGTGCAGCCAGAATCGACAGTGCGACGAATGCCAGGACGAAGAGTGCCCAGCAAACCGCCCGAGCCAAGCATGAAGCGCATGGTGCTCATGCGTTCGCGCCGCAGATCGGCGGCATTTGCCACCCTCGACACCACGCCCAGCAAGGGCACCGACACCTTGTTGCGCAGCTCGTCGGCGCTGTGGAAAACCGGGCGCAACTGGCTGCCTGCAAATGCCGTGAATAGCTCCTGCGGCGAACGACAACAAGAGCGGCCAGGCCCAACAGCAGCAGCCGATTCGGCGACACGGGCTTGGGCGACACGCGCGGCGGGTCGATCAGACGGAAATCGGCCACGCCGGATGCCGTTTCGAGTTCACCCGACATCGAAGCCGATTCGCGCCGTCGACACCAGGTCTTCGTAGTTCTTCTTGTGGATGCGCGTAGTCGCGATTGAGCTGCGCAGCCTCGGCCTCTAGCTGCGGCGCAGTCTTCAGCTGCTCGCGCGCCTGCGGCGTAGCGCGATCGAATACTCGGCCGACGCGGGCGCGCAGCGCGGCGACCTGCACTTCGGACGTGGCAAGCACGCGGCTCATTTCCTGCTGGGCCAAGCTGCCGTTGGTGACGCCCGGCACGGCGGTCGGCTTGGCCGCGGCGATGCGCCGCAAGCTCCTTCACTTCCTTGCTTTTCTGCTCTTCGAGGTCCTTGATCAGGCGACGGGTGCTGACAATGTCCGGGTGCAATTCGGTGAATCGTTGCAGCAAAGCGTCGAGGCTGCGCTTTTGTGCATCGATGCGCGCATCGATCTCGGGGGTCGACAACGCTGACATCGCCGGATTCCTGTCAGCAGGCTTCGGCAGCGCCATGCCGCCGGCTGGGTGACGACGCCTGCCTGAAGTTGCTGTCTGGCGGCGTCGCGTGCCTGCTCGGCTTCGCGCAGCGCGAGCTGGGCCTGATTGACCTGTTCTGACAGTTCACCAAGCCGCGCGGCTGAATCGCGCCCTTCGACATTGGTCAGTTGCAGGTTGCGGAGCCGAAAGTCCTTGAGCTTGGCTTCGGCTTCCTCGAGCTTGGCTTCGTAGGTCTTGATCTGCTCGTTGAGAAACACTCTCGCCGTCTCCGGTGTCCTTGCGCGTCGCACCGAGGCTCGATTCGACAAAAATCGACACCAGCGACTGGATGACCCGTTGCGCCTTGCCCTGTTCGTCGTCACGGTACGACAGCGAATACAGGTTGTCCCGCCCGACGTTCTTGATCTCTAGCGTGCTCATCAACTGGGTGATCAACTTTTCCTGATCCGCCTTCGACTCGCTTTTCAGGTCAAGATCGGCCATGCGCACGAGCTTTTCGACATTCGGCCGGCTGATCAAGGTGCGGCTGAGCATCGTTACCTGCTGTTCGATATTGGGCTGCACGGCCAACCCGGACATCAGCGGCTTGAGTATCGACTGCGTATCGACGTAGATGCGCGCGGTGGCTTCGAACTGGTCGGGCACCTTGTAGACGATGATCGCGCCCAGGATCGCCACCACCCACGCCACCGCGAGCGCGGGCCAGCGAAAGCGCCACATGCCTTTGGCGATAGTGGATAGCTGTGCAAGAAGCTCTTCCATGGCAAGAGGTAGTCAGGTTCGGTAAGTGGACGATCGAGTGCAGGCGCGAGTGCGCCGGGCCATCAGAAGAAGCCTTGCGGGATGATCAGGATGTCGCCGGGGCGCATCTCGACATTGGCTGAAACGTCGCCACGGCGGATCAGATCGTTCAGTCGCACAGAGTACTGTTTGCCACCCTCACCTCCGCGCAGGATGGTGGCTGCGTTGCCATCGGCGAAATCAGTCAAACCACCGACGGCGATCATCACGTCGAGCAGGCTCATCTTGTGCTTGAACGGCAGCGCCTGCGGCTTGGCCGCTTCGCCGACGACGCGGATCTGCTGGTCGTAGGGCCCGACAAAACTGGTCACGATGACGGTCACGACTGGATCGCGTACGTACTTCTCGAGCTGCTTCTCGACCTCACGTGCCACGGCAACCGATGTTTTGTCCTGCGCCTTCAACTCTTCGATCAGCGGCGTCGAAAACTTGCCATCGGGGCGCACCGGCACCGACATGGACAGCTCGGGGTTGCGCCAGACAATGATGTTGAGGTTGTCGCCCGGGCCGATCAGGTAGTTGTAGTCCTGCGTGGCAGCCACCATCGGCGCGGCGGGATATTTGCCCGAGCCCGCGCAGGCGCCGAGCAAAACACCCGCAGCGAGGCACGCCGCGGCCGGACGAATGACATGCCTGAACAGGCCGATGCTGAACTTCATGAAGCCCCCTGGAAATTGAGTATCGCGACGGAGCGCCATGCTGGCATGGCGGGCTGGCGGCCGGGTCGTCTGGTGTTTATCTCACCGGAAGATCATGTCACAGCCGCACAAGCAGGTGCAACGTTCAGGCATGGGGTGCGCAGGCGCGCGTGTGCGAAGAACTGCACAAATCGTCACCCCCCGTGGAAGGGACCGGCGGCGCCGCCCGCAGAGCTGTCGCTGACCCGGCTTGGCAGCGCGACTTCGATCAAGCTCAAGGCGCGCCGCGCGCAGGCCGAAAA
Source organism: uncultured beta proteobacterium (assembly GCA_963756415.1). Lineage (GTDB taxonomy): Bacteria > Pseudomonadota > Gammaproteobacteria > Burkholderiales > Burkholderiaceae_C > Rubrivivax. Next base: position 17,923 of record CAVWNT010000009.1, on the reverse strand, counting down.
CAAGGCGGTCCAACGCGCACCGACTGTTCACCGTCCGCATGCCCAACCTTGCTCCTTCCCATCCCGCTCGAGGTCTGCGGCAGATCGGCAGTGCTGCCTTCGATCGGCTGGCGCAGGACACTCGCAGGGCCCTGTACCGGCGCATGGTGAACTGCAACCCTGCCCCTGATGCGCGCCTGAGCCTTGGCATCGCCGCCGACGGCGCCGACCTGCAGGCCTGCTTTCGCTTGCTCCACGATGCCTACGTCAGCAGCGGCTTCATGCGTGCCGACCCGTCGGGGCTGCGCGTGACGCCGTACCACGCGTTGCCGACGACCACAACGCTGTACGCGCGCTTCGACGATCAGATCGTAGGCACCTTGTCGATCATTCGCGAAGGGGTGTTCGGTTTTCCGCTGCAGTCGGTCTTTGACCTGACGGCGGTGCGTGCGCGCCCCGGTCGCATCGCGGAGATCTCGGCGCTGGCCATCGACCCGCGTTTTCGGGACGTGGGCGCTCCGGTGTTGTTCCCGCTGTTGAAGTTCATGTACGAGTACTGCACGACGCTATTTCGATACGCGCCATCTGGTGATCGCCGTCAATCCACGCCACATCGACATGTACGAATCGGTGATGCTCTTCCGCCGCCTGCAGGCACAGGCGGTCGAGAACTACGACTTCGTCAACGGTGCACCCGCAGTTGGCGCCACGCTGGACCTGGCGCAGGCACCGGAGGCCTACCGGCTCGCCTATGCAGGGCGCCGCCCCGAGCGGGACCTGCACCACTATTTCACCCAGGTGTCGCTGCCCAACATCCGTTTCCCGCAGCGCCCCTACTACACCACCAACGATCCGGTGATGTCGCCCGAACTGCTCGACCGCTTCTTCAACCGACAAACTCGCGGGTTCGAGCAACTGAACCAGCGCCAGCGCCGCTTATTGCGAGCCATCTATCCAGAAGCCTCCTACCGGGCCGTGTTGCCTGAGGTGTCGGCCTCTTCCCGAACTGAGGTACGACAGCACCGCCGCTTCTCGCTGAAATGTCCTGCAACGTGGCACATCGACGGCGAGGCGACGCAGGGCGGGTCGGAAGCGATGCCGCTGGAGGTGATCGACGCATCGCGCGAAGGCTTCCTGGCACGCAGCGCGACGCCGCTGTCGCGCACGACGTGCGGTAGCGTGCAGGTAAACTTTAGCGAGGGCCGACACGCGCAGGCACAGGCCGTTGTGGTGCGCCGACTCGATATGGAGGGCGGCTCGTTCCACGGTTTCAAAATCACCGCGCCCTCACCCGTATGGGACGAATGCATTGCCGAACTGGAAGCGCAGGACACGCCGCCCAGCGCATACGCCGGATGCGAATGTGGCAGCGACAACCCCGACAGGATTGCACGTTCGCAGGCGCAGACGCCTAGTGCACTGCAGCCCCCGCCAGCCTCGGTCGAATGAATTTCAGCAGCAACCATTGCAGCGGGTTGGCATTGCCGAAGGGCCGCCAGGTGATGCTCAGCTTGTGACTGTAGGCGTCGAAATGCACAGCTCGCGGCGCCGGCTTCAGCCCGCCGCGCTGAAGCAGGAATTTCAACGCCTCGGTGCCCAACACGCCCGCGCAAAGATCGATGGCCATCATCGTTGACGGGCCGCGGCGCTCGACGAAGTTGACTGACTCGGCCACTGCAAGATAGTGCGCTGCAGCATTGCCGGTGACAACCCTGCGATGAAGCGGGCGTACTGCTCGATGACGTCATGGCCTTCCAGGCGGAAGTAGTCCTCAAAGCTCATGCCGGCGGGGCGAAGTAGAGCAGCGACACCCCCATCCCGAGTGGCGCCGCCGTCAATGCAGCGATGCCGCGCTCGCGGCAGGCGGCGAAAATCATGCGCCTTGCGTCCATCGCGAAGAAATCGATGCCGTCAACGTACAGGTCCACACCGTCGCAGGAACTGCGATCAGGTTGTGGCGCGTGACGCCCTCGTTGAAGACACGCACCTCCGCCTGCGGGTTGATGTCCTGTGCCATGCGCGCCAACACCTCGGCCTTTGGCTGGCCGAGCGACGACATCACGGCACCGGCCTGACGGTTGAAGTTGTGGACCTCGAAGTGGTCGAAATCGGCGATGTGAAACTTCGTCAGCCCCAGTCGCGACAATGTCAGCAGATGCGCGCCCCCGGCACCGCCCAGCCCGCCCACGGCAACGCGGGCATTGCGCAGGCGAGCCTGCTCGGCCACCGTAACCCAGCCGATGTTGCGGGAGAAGGCGGTTTCGTAGTCGAAGGCGGCCTTCATGGAATTTCGATGCGCACGCGCTCAAGCGGCCGGTCGCTTGTGGCCGCCGGGCCAACACGTCGTAACAATTGCCAACGACCTTTTCGGATGTCGATCGCGAAGCCTGCCTGCACGATGCGCGCCGCGGACATCTTCTACGTCGTACGGCGTAAACAGAATGCCCTTGCGGATGCCCCAGCGGTTGATGCGGTCAGCGATCGGTTTGAGTGGCCAGCCGCCACGCGGATGCAGCAGCACGTTGGCAGCCATCGTGCCACCAGGTTTGAGCACCCGCAGCACGCCCGCCAGCGCACCGTCCACATCGGGAAAGCAGTGCACCGAGTTGGCGATGTTGGCGGTGTCGAAGTCGGCTTCCGCGAACGGCAGCGCCGCTGCATCGGCGTGCAGGAATTGCATGCCCGGCTTGCCAACAAAGCGGTGGCGTGCGCCAGCCAGCATCGGCTCAGCATAGTCGACGCCAACCACGTCAGCCGACGGCAACCTGTTCCATTTGCGCCAGCGCAGGATCAGTTCGAGCAACGTGCCCGTGCCGCAGGCCACTTCGATGTGGCGGGGGCCGAAGTTGGGGCCGAAGAAGCGCAGCTGCGCGAGCAGGCTGCTGTTGTAAGCGAAGGTGAGGATGAAGAAGCCGCGGACGTCGTACCACCAAGGCTCCGATTTGTAGGCGGCGGCGATCTCGTCGCGGGTCTTGCTAGCAGGGGAATGGTCGTGATCTGTCGGCATGGCAACTGGTAATGAGCGTGCGCGATAAGTACGAGCCGATGGTTTGGCGCCTTCGACCAGCGGTTCTGCCAAAAACCGCTTTCCGCCGCGTCGCGACGCCCTTTGTCTGGTGTTCGGGGAGCGATTTGAACACTGAAATTGTCGATCTTCTTTACAGACACAACCGGCACATATGGTGGCAGATGTCTAAGCAATTGATTAGGTTAAACATTTAAGGTTGGCCCATGAATTGCTTTATTTGGCTTACGTGCCAGCCGGCGCTTCTCTCTATCCTAGGAGCCAATCCATGAGAATCAAGCAATTCGTCTTCACCGCAGTCGCCGCAGCCTCACTGATGGCAGCCGGCGCCGCCAGCGCCGTTGTCTTCGAAGACTTTAACGTCGGCAGCACCTACACGGGCAAGCCGGTCTTCACAGCCGACAAGATCACAGGAAACTACGTCGAAGTGATCACCTTCGGCGCCGGCACGTTCGATTTGACACTTCGCTGGAACGCCGGCCAGTTCGTTGCCAACGATGGCGTCGACTTTCTACCTGCGGGCGGTGCCAACGGCACCAACCTCGGCAACACGTACGGGCTTTACGCGTTGTTCCGCGGCACCGGTACGTTCGTGGCTGGTCCGACCACCACGTTCAGCTTGAATCCGGGCGGCAGCCTTGGCGTCTATCTTGATGGCGGCCTCGACACCGTGTTTACGACGCCAGCCGCCGGCAATCAGCCGTGGGGCGTCGCGCCTGGTACTGTCGACACCCTGCTCGCTACAGGTGCTGGCGTAGAGGGCAGTGGCACCTTGAACACCACCTGCAGCGGTGGCATCAACTGTGGCAGCTTCGGCCAGACAACGAGCTTCAACCTGACGGCTGCCGGTTCCAACTTCTTCGTCAGTCCGATTCCCTTCTACGACCTGTCGTTCCAGTCGGGCCAGTTCAACAACTTTGCAACCGTCGGCACACAAACGATCAATGGCTCACTCGATGTGGTGTTTAACCGCACGCCTGAGCCGACTAGCATCGCTTTGGTCGGCCTGGCGCTCGCTGGTTTGGGCTTTGCCAGCCGTCGCACGAAGGGTTGAGCACTTAAGCCAATCCCTACACGGACAAGCCCTGCCTACTGCAGGGCTTTTTCGCTTCTAGGGACGTATCAGCGCTCGCCCCGGACTTTTTGGTCAATTCAGGATACGTGTGCGCTGCGATGCGAAGCGGACCTGGCGTGGTCCGCCAGCTGGGCCTGCAGTCTTAAGACAATTCCCTCTTCCTCGACCTCGGAGAAGCCAAAGGGATACAAAGAGCGTTCGGTGTTCGACAGGCCGGGCTTGCCGCCAAAGCGACGGATCTGCTCATTGGCATGCCACAGGTCCAGCGACAAGAGCACTGCAGGTGCGTTGACGCGCCTGTTGGTTCTTTGCGGCCCCAGTGGCCTGAACCCGAGCTTGGACTCGTAGTAACGGACGTGTCGAGGGTTCACTTCAATCAGCACGTTATCGCAGCCGCGGATTCGGTGGGCGTGAATGAACGCCAAGTGAAACATTGCGGCCAGCACATGCTGGGAACGAATGACACCTTCCAAAGCCAACTTTGTAAACTCGCAGACGTCACGACCGGAATCACGAAGCGCCCCGACCTCGTCTGGAAACAGATCGTCGGCGAGAAGCCGACGGTCGGAGTCGAAGCCAACCGTCAGAGTGCCGACCACGGAATCCTGATCGTACGCAACGAGAGTAAGCAAGTTCGGGTCTGCCTTTTCGGGCAGAGGGTTGCTCGAGTAACCGCGACTGGCGTAGCGCCGATTGATCAAGATGCTGGCTGAACTACGTTCGCCACACGAACTTGCCGCTCTGATCTCAAAACCCGCCGCACCTTTTGACTGCGTAAATGGGTGGGACGTTGCGAGGATGAATGCCTCTGGCGACTTGCCATCTTGCTGCTGCCATACGCTCACGTCGGCAGAGCCCCCTTCAATGTTCAAAGTCGCGCTCCTAGATCGAATTAGTTCTCCCCAATAGTTTGCAACAGGCAGCGGCGATTTCTGTAACAGTGTGAAAGCGATTACAACGTTTTGAGCAGCGCGGTCACCTCGAGATGCGCCGAATTCTTGTCACCAAGCTTGGCAAGCGTTTCGAGTTCTGACCTGGCCCGATCGCGCTCTCCGGCAGCGATCAGAATCTTTGCCATATTCAACCGCAATGCGGCATTCGAGGGCTGTAGCTGAAGTGCCTTGCGCTGTAGCTCAAGCGCTTTGGAATGTTCGCCCTGTGCCGACAGCAAGGTCGCCAACGTGTCCATGAACTGCGGTTGGCCCGGGGCGAGCCGGTTGGCTCTTTCTGCATAGTCGAGCGCACCCGTACCTCGTGATTGGTGAACGATCCAGGCAAGGTTGTTCAAAGTGACCGCGTTGTTGGGCTCGATTTTTAGCGCCGATTCGTAGTGCTTCTGGGCTGCGCCGTAATCCTTTTGCGCGATCGCTCCGACGCCCAGATAGGAATAGAAGCTAGCGTCCTTCGGATGCGCCTTCAGCCAACCTTCGGCGAATTTGATGGCGTCGGCGGACTGGCCCGATTCGACAGTGACGGCATACAGTTTCATTGCGAGTCCACTGGCGTCGGGTGCCAATTGGAGCGCGGACCTGTAAGCCCCCGCGGCCGCCCCCCAGGCTTTGCTCGCAGCGTGAACATCGCCTTCCATCACCCAGCCAGATGCCTCGTTGGGGCGCTGTGTGCGCACAGTACGTGCAACGACGATGGCTTGCGAATACATCGTTTTTTTCAAGATGCAAGAGTATTAGACCGCGTTGCGCATCGATCGCGTCGGGCTTGATCTCGAGCGCCTTGCGCAGACTTTGCTCGGCCAGCTCAAAGTTCTTCCCGGCTGTGTGTGCCTCGGCCAGCCGGATATGCGCCTGTGACGACAGCGGCTGTGACTCAACAAGCTTGTTGTATGTAGCTACGGCCTGGTTGATGTCGCCTGAAACCTGTTGTGCGCGCCCCACCGCAGCAAGCAGGTCGGCACTGTCCGGCACCGCCGCGACCGCCGCCTGTGCCGCGGCAAGGGCCAGATTGGCATCACCGTTGCGCAAGAGATACTCGATCAGGAACAGCCGTGGCGCCACCTCTGTTGCATTGGCGTCGATGGCTCGCGTCAACAGGCCGATCACCTCGGCCTTCTCTGCTCGACCGACGGTCGCAAGTTGTGCCAACGACAACAGGGCCTGCGCATGCCTCGGATCTTTCGCAAGCAGGTTTTCGAAGCGCCTTTTGGCGTCTTGAGGCTTGTTGTCCTCCACGTCCAGCGCCGCCAGGCTGGCTGCGGCGGAGAAGAAGGAAGGGTCAATGCTCAGAGCACGTTCGAAACTATTTCGCGCCCCAACGCGGTCCTTCTTGGCAATCAGCACACGTCCGCGCAGGTTTGCTGCCCCGGGCAACTCAGGCTGCTTCGACTCGAGCCGATCGATCGCGGCCAGCGCCTTGTCCAGTTCGTTGCGCCGCAGGTGCAGGCTGATAAGAGCCAGATCGGCCGTCGTCTTCTTGTCAGAGGCGGCGATATTCTCTAGTTCGCTGAAGCCAGTCGCCGTCTGCGCACCCGCCATTCGGCTAATGGCCAACGCGGTCCGGTTGCGGCCGTTGGCTGGGTCGAGCGTCAGTGCCTTAGCGAAGTATTCCTCCGCCTTCTTCGCGTCGCCGTTTTGCAGATAGACCTCTCCAGCCAGCGCGTACAGATCCGGCTCGAGGTTGGCCTTCGCGGCAGCGGCATTGAGTGCCGCCAGCGCCCTGTCGGCCTGCCCGGCCTGCAGATAGGTCCTGATCAACAATCGCCGCGCCAATGGCAATTCCGGCGCCAGCTGGGTCGCCTGGGAGAGGTGGACAGAGGCTTGCGCAAGTTGGCCGGTTCGCATTTCAACGGCGCCGGCCAACTGCAGGATGCGTGGGTTATTAGGTAGTTGCTGCAGCAACTGTTGCGCAATCTCGCGGGCCAGCTTGTAGTCGTCTTTGAAGAACGCCAACTGCGCTTCAAAATATCGGGTCTGCGGGTGCTGAGCCGCAAACTTCCTGAGCGCTTCGAGCTGGGTAGCAGCAGCGTCGAGATTACCTTGTTGCAGCAACACCGTCAGGATCGCGGCATGCGACGGCATGTGCGTCAGATTCGCATCCAGAGCCTTGCGATAGGCCTTCAATGCTTCCTCGGCGTTGTTGCTCGCATGAAAAAACAAGTCCCCGCGAAACTTCCATGCATCGGCGTTGTCTGGGTGCGCTGCCAACACACGCTCGGTGAGTTCAAAGGCGCTGTCTAATTTGCCCGCACCGGCCTTCTGACGCGCATCGGCCAGCAACGCAGGCGCATTGTTCGGATCAGCGGCCAGCGCAGCGGCAAGAGAGGCCTGGGCCCGCTCGGGCTGGTTCAGGTTGGCGTAGGCAGAAGCAAGCACCAATTGAAGCCCTGCCTGATCGCTGGCATTTGACAAATGCGTTGGCGCGAACTCGTCGACGACCTTCTTCCACTGGCCTTGCCATAGCAACGCGGCGGCCAGGTCAGGTGCCACTCGCTCAGCCGAGTAGCCCGCCGCCAGCGCCTTGCGAAGTTCGACCTCCGCCGCAACAGGATTGCCTTCGGCCAGTAGCGCAGACCCGAGCATTGCTCGTGCCTCGCCCATGCCAGGGTTTCTCTGCAAGGCGTTCTTGATCTGGATGACTGCAGCCTTGTTGTCTTGCTTGTGCAACGACTGCTTGGCGTCCGCCAGGTATTTCTCCGGGCTGTCATCACCGCAGCCGCCCAACGACGCGAGTGAAAGCAGCAGCGTCGCTAACAATGGATGAAGTGAAGTCATGGTGTTCGTCTTCCTCTACAGGAGTACCTGCGGGGCCGCGCGCCGAGCCCTACTTAAGGCCGAGGCGGTGCATCAGGTCGTACAGGGTTGGGCGGCTGACGCCGAGCAGATCGGCTGCCTTGGCAATGTTGCCGTTGGCACGCCCGAGCGCAGCAACAACCGTGCGTCTTTCGGCTCTGTCGCGCGCCACGCGCAGATCGAGCGTCCGTTCATCTACGGCTTTGTTTGAAACCGTCAAACCGAGGTCGTCACCGTTGATCTGGCTGCCTTCCGCCATGATCGCAGCGCGCTTGATACAACTTGCCAACTCCCGCACATTGCCTGGCCAGGGATGGGTTTCAACGGCGCGCAAGGCATCTTCCGCCAAGCTGAGTGACGGGCGCTTCTGTTCCAGCGAAAAGCGTCGAGCGAACGCGTGCGCCAACAGCGCCGCGTCACCGGCCCGATCGCGCAACGGCGGAATACTGACGACAATCTCGGCCAACCGATAGTAGAGATCCTCGCGGAAGCGCCCTTCCTTTGTCAACGCCGCCAGATCCTGGTGGGTCGCGCAGACGATGCGCACATCGACCGGGATTTCCTGCCGACCGCCGATGCGTTCAATCGAACGTTCTTGGATGAAGCGCAGCAGCTTGGCCTGCAAAGGCATGGGCAGGTCGCCGATCTCGTCAAGCATCAGCGTGCCACGATGCGCCGACTCGATTCGCCCTGGCGTGGTCTTCGCCGCACCTGTAAACGCACCACGCTCGTAGCCAAAAAGCTCGCTCTCCAGCAAATTGTCTGGAATCGCCGCGCAGTTAATGGCCACGAAGCGCCCTTCGCGCCGCGACGACGCCTGATGCAAACCGCGGGCCAGCACCTCCTTGCCGGTCCCGCTTTCGCCAAGCAGCATGACAGTTGCCGTGCTACCGGCAACCTTCTCAATCAGCCTGCAGATGCGCAGCATCTCCGGGTCGCGTGTCACGAGCCCTCCCAGCACATCGGGCTGGTGCATTTCCAGCAACCGGCGGTTTTCCTTTTGCAGTTCGAACATCCGAAACGCGCGCTCGACAGTCAATCCCAATAACTCGGGCTCGAACGGTTTGGCGAAGAAGTCGTAGGCGCCCATCGCCACGGCGCGCAACGCGTTGGCTTGGTCGTTCTGGCCCGTTAGGACGATGACCTTGGTGTTTTGATCGTTGGCAAGAATCTGCTCAAGCAGCTTGAAGCCCTCCGATACGGCGTCGGCGTCGGGCGGCAATCCGAGGTCCATCGTGACCACCGCCGGATTGTTGCGCCGCACCTGCTGCATCGCCGACTCGCGGTCGTGAGCGCTCACCGATGCGAATTTGTCCAGCGACCACTTGATCTGCTTCTGCAGTGCCAGATCGTCTTCGACGATAAGCAGCGTGCGGGCGGATTCGCTGCTCATGACGCGGATGACATCTGCAGGTCGGAGCCGATCGAACTGTCGAACAGCGGCAACAGCACCGTCACATGAGTGCCCCTGTCGGGCTCGCTATCTACATCGATGCGGCCCCCGAGTTCTTGCACGTACTGCAGGCTTTCGTAGGCGCCGATGCCCATGCCCGACGGCTTTGTGCTGCTAAAGGGCTTGAACAGGCGGTCACGAACGAACTCGGCACTCATGCCGTGGCCGGTGTCTGCGACCTGGATGCGGGCTCGCCCGCCGTCACGGTCGACCGTGAGCCACACGTGCCCGGACGGGTCGGTCGCATCGAGCGCGTTCTGCACCAGGTGGCCAATGACGCGCTCCAGCCGTTCTTCGTGACCACGAGCGACCACATGGCCTCTCAGTTCGACGATGAGTTCGCGCCCGCGCTGCAAGGCGTCGGCCTCGATGCGCCGGACGACGCCACCAAGGTCGACGCCGAACGCGGTGCCCGACGGCGTGGCGCCCTCGCGCAGTTGCAGCATCAACTGGCGCATGCGGTCCAGCGCGTTCTCCACCGTCATCATCATGTCCTGCTGAAACTCGGGGTTGGCATGCAGGCGCTTGGCGTTTTTCATCATCAACGACAACTGCGTGACGATGTTCTTCAGGTCATGCACCACGAACGCCGACATGCGGTTGAACGCGTCGAACTTGCGCACTTCGAGCAATGCCTCAGTGGCCTGCATCTGAGCAAGGAAGCTGGCGGCTTGGCGCCCTGCGGTCTTCAACAAATCGTTGACTTCCCAATTCACGTCCATCGGCGTCCTGGCGCTATTCAGCACGACAAAGCCGATCAGCAACTCGCCCACGAACAACGGAACGACTAGCCAAGCTTGCGGCAGATTCAGCAACCAAGCCGGCAGCGACAGTTGATCGTACCGGCGAGGGACCGAGCGGTACTCTTCCAGGTTGATGACCCAGCCCTTGTGCGTCATGAATTGGCACAACGGGCCGCTTTCGTGCTCAGGTTCGACGCTCGCCGGCATGTTCCAGCGGGCTGCCTGCTGAAAGGCCGGTTCCTTGGCGCTCTTCAGCCAAAGGCCTCCGCCCGGGCTCTCAAGCAGGTCGGCGAGGCCACGTATGACCTGCTGGCCCATCTCCTGAGGGGAGTTTTGGGCCGAAAGTGTGTGAGTGAATCGCAGCCATTCCTCACGATAGTCGTAGCGATAGCGGAAGAAGTGCTTGCCCAGAAAAACCCGCAAGCGGGCACGCACTGCTCCGGATACTGCCAGCACCCCCAGTCACGAGCAGCGCGGCAACGACCAAGCCCAGTTGCAAGGCCCGACCCCAGTCGCCGCCGAAAAAGCGCACGTAGTAACCGACCGCAGAGATGAAAAGCAGGTATGCGCCAGCCAGCAGCAGCGTGGCCGAGTGGAAGGCAACTTTTCTTGACACGCGCAGCGTCGAAATCCAATCCTTGCGACGAGCGATCGACAACATGAGCAGCGGCACCATCAACGCGCGCACGGCACCGAGAATGCTGAAGGCGTCGACGTCTTGGCTGTTGAACAGCACGGCCTGCGAGTACCTGTACAGGTCGAACAGAAAGTAGCCCGCCAACCCTAAGCACAGAGGGCTTAGCGTTCCACCGATCATCGTCGTCGAGACTGCGCAGCAGTTGTTCGACCAACACCAAAGCCAGCACCGCCATCGCCAGAGCCACCAGCAGCACCGACCGGGAGTCGCTGTCGATCGCGCCGCCTCGCCAGCGCCACGTCGGAATGAACGACCAATCCAGCCATGAACAACAGCGCCGCCAACGGCCGCAGCCAGTGCACGCCCGTGGACGTGGCTCCGCCTTGCGAAGCGAGAGATCAAGGTCAACAAGAAAGCGAACCACAAGCCATTGGCCGCCAAGTCAGCATACGACGCCAAGTTCTGGAACAGCAGCGAGCGCGAGAACTGGTCGGCCAAGCCGAGCCAGCCCCATGCTGCCGCAAGCAGCCACTGCAAAGAGCAGGTACGGTCCTGCGCTGCGACCGCCCAAGCGGAAGTAGCCCAGTTGCACAAGGCGCACGGCAAACGCCACATAAGCGGCGCCGGCCAGCGCGAAGCTCCAGGCTGTCAAGGCGATTGGAGCGATCGGTCATCGGGGATCAACTTTGCCGTGCGCGCCAGTAAGTCGATACCCCCAGATTCGAGGGATCGCCCTGCACTGACAGCGGGTAGCCAAACGAGGTTGGCGCCGGACTCGGAGATCATGCATACTGGTCACACATCGTCTATGGGGTACGGTGCGAAGCATGCCCGAATCAGAAGTCAGGCAATTGTCGGCGTTGCGGGTGAATGAGGCGCGCCTTCTGGCGCTGATGCTTCGCACTTCGCGCCTGACTTGGCTGTTTGCTGCCGAAGGGACGGACAAGACGCGAGTTGCTGACGCAAGGCGTACTGCCCTTGCTGCAGCGTCGCCGGTGCGATCGTATCGCCCCTTCACCGGCGCTCGCCAACCGCCGAGCCTCCCCGCGAAATTTTCGGATCGTCGCGCTGCAACAGCTCGCAAGAGCCGAGAAGCGCGAAACCGTGGTCTATTTCGAGCAGTGCGGCGACGCGCCCCTGATGGCGCTGAAGTCGACTTTGATTCAGTCGCTTCCTGCGCAGGCGCGATCCGGCCTGTGTGTCGACACCCGGCTTGCCGGACTGATCGGCGACATCGAATCCGGCTTCGACGTGAAGCTCGTCTTCGTGTTGAACAATTTCGAGCGCTTCTTCGGCGAGTCGATCGGATCGGACGCGCGCGCGGCTTTCGCCGACGAGTGGTGTGAGGCGGTGTCGAAGCCGGGCCTTGCCGCTGGCTTTCTGATGTCGCTGGACGAAAGTTGCAGGCCACGGTTGGAACTGTTCAGGCAGCGTGTGCCCGGGCTCGACCACAACGCCCTGCGACTTACTGCCCGACACCGACGACGGCGTCGGCATCGTCCGAAAGCCGTGGACGCTGCCAACATGGTCAGCGCAATGGCCGCTGCCCCGGCGACACCCTCGGCGGCCGGCACGCGCCACACAGCCGCGCGTGCGGCGCGGCTCGCCCGCAGGGCGAGCACGCCGCCGCCCACGCCGATCAAGGTCGACGAGGTGTACGCCTTCATCGAATCGACGCTGGCGAAGACGGCGGTTCAATCGCCTCCGCGCCACTGGCCCGGCCCAGCACAACTCCGCCGAACCCGGCGTGCCGGTGCTGTCGCTGAACTTCGATGACGAAGCCTACCTTTCGCCCGCAGACACGGGCGGGCGCGGCAAACGGCTCGTGGTTTCTGCGTCGGACGCCGAACAGACCGACATACGGCCCTCCAGACGCTGCGGGACGGCCGCGTGCGGCCGCGGTCCGCAAGCGGCCGTCTGATGAGCGCATTCAGACGCTTGGCGGCGGCGCCAAATCCTGAGCCTATTGCCCGATCTCAGCGGTCGGCTACCTGTGCGGCAGGCGCTTCGACTGGCCGCTGCAGCAATCGTGTGACGGCCTTGCGACCCAGGTGCAGCGTCAACAGGTGTACGGGCATGCGCATCCAGTGCGAGCGCAGGTACAGCAAGCCTCTCGCGACGTCGGCCCGAGCGCCGCCTGCAGTGGCATGCACCGGCTGCAAAGCCCGTCGGTAGCACCCATCCATTAGCGCAAGGACAGCCACCGGTGGCCGAGCGACGTCGGCCTGGGCCAGCACTGTCGGAGGCATTGGCGTGTTCAACAGCATCTGCGTATAGCGCAATGCGTAGAACAGTGGCCGCGTAAGCCCCAGCGCCGTAGCCCGCGGCACCAGATCGCGCCAGAAGGCGTGGCCGTCTTGGCCCTGCCCGAAGTGACTGAACAGGGCATCCAGGTCGAACAGGTCACGCAGCGCGTTGTCGAACTCACCTTCGTGGAACAAGTGTGTTGCACTGTGCAGCAGCATGTCGATCGGTTGCAGCACGTACGGCCGCCCGTCTTCTGATCGATCGGTACGATGCCTTCTATCAACGCGCCGGCATCGACTTTCAGCCGCGCCGTTTCCGGCAACAGGGTGTGGTGTACATCGACCACGCTGCCGCGCCGCACGTGTGTCATCGGTGGCAACTCGTGCATCCACTGCCGGTAGTAGCGCTGGTCGTAGCGGCTCAGCTCGCCGAATTGCCAGCCATGGGTGCGCAGCAGGCCTTCGACCTGGTCGATGCGCGCCTTGGGCACCAGGATGTCGATGTCCGAGAACACGCGCCCCCGAGACATCGGCAACCCGGCCACAACGTAGCCGGCGCCCTTCAGGAACGTGGCCGTCACCCCGCCGCGCCGCAGCGCTTTGACCACCTGCTCGATCTCGTGGCGCACTGCCACTTGCTGCTGCTGCACCACCGCCATGGCCGCAACGAGGTGCAAGCTGGGCCCTGGGCAACGCCGCGTCGAGAAGCCCGGCATCGTCGAGCCGCCAAGCGAGTTCGGCCAGCAAACTGGCACGGCGGCCAAGCCGGATCAGCAGGTCCCATTCAAGCTCGCTCAGCTGCAACGCCAGCCTTCGGCGCCAGCAGCACTGCTGGACAGCAGCCTGGAGCGGCGCGCTTCATGGCCGCAGTTGCAAGGCCAACCGCTCGAATGTGTCGCGCGCCTCGTTCAGATCGCTGTACACGAACTCAAGACACTCGCAGTCATCAACCAGCGACGTGACGGCCTCGAAGCCGTTCGCCCCCAGCACGTCGTAGTTGAACGATTGCTCCGCGACCAGCATCGTCGTCTGCGCGCGGCTGCTTGGCGTCAGCCGTGTCGCCGCGCCGCTCGAATAGCGCGGCACCACGATGGCCCGCGGCAGATGCACCCTCGCGCGAGCGCTGGACGCTCTCAGCAGGCGGGCGCAGCAAGGCAACCGTTCCCTTCGTGGTGTTGCTGACGGGGTCGGTCATCGACGCCTCAGGAAAGAGCGCGTGAATCACGTCGATCGACGGTTCTTGAGATTGATCGGTCGGGCCATGCCAAACACCTGCCTCGAAACCGGATCGTACAAGCCAAGCTCGTCGGACAAGAGCCTCCACCCGCACTGAACCAACGCGGCACACAAAGTGCTCTTGCCAGAACCAGGAGGCGCCGGCATCACCACTGCCACCCCGCGGCGTTCAACCACCGCGGCATGCACGATCAGGTACTGGTGGCAATGCGACGCAACGCACCAGTTCAAGCCCCATTCCAACGACGCCGTGGCGTGCGTCGCCAGCAGCGGCATGAATGACGGCACCCCATCGAAGTGGAACCGAATCAGCGGCCGGACCCAACGGCGCAGGCCCGGCTCGCGGACCACAGAGACGTGAAAATCAGCAAACCGGTCCGCGGCCATGGTCTCGAAATCTGCGTACAGCAAACTGCAGATCCCGGGACAGCGTGGCCTCCGAGGATTGAATCCGCGCGGTGAAGGGCGGAATAGCCGAGCACAAGCTCACCGCGCTTAACCAGCGATGCCAGCTCGCTCCGGTGGTAGTTGACCGATGGTCGTCAATGATTTGCAGAGATCAGTTCAACACCGGCAAGCGCCGCGAGCGCGGCTTCAAGCGACGCCGTCGCTTCGATTCCAAACCGCGCTTGGTCGGCTTCAGCCAGGGACCCATGCCGAACGCAAGCTCTTGCAGAGTCAGACGTCTTGCCGACAGAGTTCTCGGAAGAAGCATCGCGCTGGCGGCGCTGATCAAGTGGGTCGTGCGCAGAGAAGGCGAGTACACGACTGCCAGAGGCTCATCTGGCCATTGCTGAATGACAAGGCCGGCGCAGGAGGTGAACATAGACGCCGACGTTACTACGGCGGGCCGTGCCGTGGCAAAGTCAAAATGCCTACACGATCACGATGTAGTTCTGTCGGAGGTAGTCGATGACTTGCGCCGCCGACCAAGGGTTCGATGTCGTCGGATACTGGCTTGCGCCCATCATCTGAAGCTCTTTGAGGGACACGCAGCGATCAATATCGCTTGAACCGGACAAGAGCACATGGTTCAGCTGGGCGGCAATCAGATTGCCAGCAAAATTCGATGCCACCATCAAATCGCATACCTTCCTAGACCCGTTTGCACCGCACGCCATTGATGCCGCACTGTGCAGCGACCGTGCTGACGTTGATCAGATTCCAAGTCTGGGTGAGCCCAAAGCGGGTCTTCAGCACGTCCCAGGGCAATCGAGTTGGAAACCTGGGTCCTCTTCGTGTTGTTCTTCCAGTTAGTCAGCGTCCAGGTCTCGTCTGTGAACGTGCGGTGGCCAGCATTGCCGATATGACTGGTGTTGGGATTGGTCTGAATCGAACTCCAGGCCGAAGGCGCGCGGCACTGCCAAGCATGCGCAGGACGGCTGACTAGTGTGGCGACAACCGGAACCGCTGCAAACCCAGCGCGTACCAAGCGCCGCTTTGATGGTGATCTTACCCCTGACAACTCAGGTTCTTCCTTGCCTTTGGATTCACGTTGCGCCAAGGGCTTCTCGTCGTGCAATGGGTTCATGTCTCTTTTCCCTGTTTCATGTGCCGGACCTACTGATGAACGGAGCCTGGCTCACTGGCCTTCGCGGAAGGCGATCACGCTGACAGTTTCGATCAACACCAGCATGTCCAACAAGAGTGAATTATTCTTGACGTAGTACAGGTCAAACTGGTGCTTGCGCCGGGCATCGTCCATGGACGCACCGTAGTGGTACCGTACCTGGGCCCAACCGGTTATGCCCGGCTTGACTGTGTGACGAATCTCGTAGAACGGAATCACTCCTTTCAGTTCCTCGACAAATTGGGGGCGTTCAGGACGCGGACCAACAAGGCTCATTTCACCCCAAAGCACACTCAGCAACTGCGGCAGTTCATCAATCCGAGTCTTGCGCATGAAGGCGCCAAAGCGGGTCACCCGCGGATCATCCTTGCTGGCCCATCTGGCCACCCCGTCCTTTTCGGCGTCGTTGCGCATGCTGCGAAACTTCAAGCACATGAACGAGCGGCCCCCAAGCCCAACACGGCACTGCCGATAGATGATCGGACCGTGGCTCTCGATCCGGATGATTACCGCGGCCAGCAGCATGACTGGCGAAAGCGCGACCAACAGGCATGCTGAGCTGACGATGTCAAAAACACGCTTGATTGCGCGCCTGGCATGGCCCTGAACAAAACCTTGTCCATAGACCAGCCAACTACCCTTCAAACTATCGATCGGCACCTCGCATCTTGTGCGTTCGGAGTATCCCGCCAGATCCAGCACGGGAATACCTCGAATTCGACAGTCGAGCAACTCATCCATCGGCACCGCGCCGCCCCGCTGCTCGCGAACGGCGACGATGATCTCGTGGACGCGATGACGGGATACCAGATCGACAAGAGATTCTTCGCGCGAAAACTTGCGCAACTCCCCATGCACGCCGGCAGCATCGCTACTTCCGTCGCTACTGGGATACAGACCGACCACATCGCGAGCCGCGCGGCCACCCGATCCCAGGTCGGCAGCCAACGCCAAGGCCTCCGGCCCCGTTCCGACAATCAGCACGCGCGGCAGCGTCGCCACGCGGCGCATGATGAACAGACCACCGCGCACGAAGAGCAGACCGATGACGAGGTAGGTTATAGCCGCAGGCAGCAACTGTTCAATATACCCGCGGTCGGCGACCGTGCGCAGGCTCAGGCTGGTGACGTAGCCCCCGACGAGCAAGGCGAAGACAGTGCGTCCGACGACGGACAGCACCGGAATCGGCTTTGGCCGGTAGAGCCCGACGATCGCATACATCAGCGCCATGACGAGCGCGAAAATGGTGGCGCCAACCAGGATCAGAGGCAGTTCGGGCACTGCACGCGGGATGGTTGCGTAGCGCGTGGTCAGCGTGGACGCCGCCAGCAGAATGGCTGCGAAACCCAGGAACAAATCGATGACCATGCCAGGCATGGCGCCTGGGAGAAAGGAATGACGAAAGACCCGCATTTGACGCTGCCCCTTGAAGCCGCATGGCTCATCGACAGGGCCGATGTGCAAAATGAGCAGGGAAGTAAGTGGATGTTGCGGCCGATTATGTTGACCTTCAACGGCTTTCACACCCCCCAAGTCCGGGGGCAATCGGGCTACGAACAGTTCAAAAAATCACACACCTTGCGCGTGCCATGGAATGGCCGCGCGTGCTCTGTGAAATGGCAAAACAATGCCGTGCCGTCGGCGCTACGAACGCCCATAGCTTCTTGACGTAAGCCAGTGATTCAATTGACTCGGACGCGTGCGTGGGAAGAGCCACTCATTGCGAGCGCTCAGGACTAGCTGATCGGCGCCTGCGGCGACGATGGCCTTGTCGCTAAATCAACCCGTTGCTGTGCCGCTGCCGACTCATGGCGGCCGAGCGCCGGCCAATTTGTGCGCTTCACTGCAGAAAAGTGCACCTCGATCGACCAGCGCTTCAACACGCGGCAAATGAACGCCGCAATGCGCGCACGCGATGATCGGCTGAGTTTGGTCGGCGCCGCCAGTGTGGCGACGAGGCACGCCACTATCGCCTTTGCGCGCGCGCAGCATCAACCAGCCGACCAACACCACGACCAGCACCACGATGAGGTACTTCAAAGGCGACACTCCAGTCCCAGATCAAGCATCTGACCGCCCCAAGAGCACCTGCAGGACGAATCGCGAGCCAACGTAGGCCAGCAGCAGCAACGTAGCGCCGGCATACAACCACCTTGTGGCCGTACGCCCGCGCCAGCCGCGGAGGCGCCGACCCAGCAGCAGCGCTGCAAAGACTG
>CAVWNT010000008.1:0-13969 GCA_963756415.1 uncultured beta proteobacterium | reverse complement strand
CCGTCGCCTTCAGACTGGGTGTTGCGGGCCAGAGACCGGCGGGTTTCGTCCCGCTGCCGACCAAGAGCACTCGCAGCGTCTGCCGAACGCGCCACCACCAAGCGGTCGGAGCGGACGATTTGGCGCCAACCCCTTCGCTTGCCGGGCTCGTTGGCTCGCCTGACGAGCCGATGGCACATGGCGCTGCCCGCTGTCCAGTACCGTCACTGGCGATCCTCGATCTCTGCGGAGGCCGCCCTGCCACGGTATGCGTCGCAAACGAGCCGCGCGAACAGCCGGGCCGGCTCGCCGAGGCTTCGGTTCGCTCGATGAACGAGGCCGATGTCGCGATGAAAGGTGTGTGACCCGAGGTCGATCGCGCGCACCGCCGCGGGCCAGCGGCGATGGGTGGCGGTCTGCGGCACCAACGCGACCCCCACGCCGTTGGCCACGAGGCGCACGATCGCATCCAGTTCGTCGAGTTCGCAAACCTGCTGCACGCTCAGGTGCGCGGCGCGAAGAAAGCGATCGACCTGCCGGCCGCCGAACGAGGCGCGGTCGTAGCGGACGAACGGCTGGCTGGAAAGGAGGTCGGTCCAGTCGCTGCCCTTCACGTGCCGCGGCACGAGCAGGCGAAACGGCTCGTGCGCCAGCGTTGTCCAGCGCAGGTCACTCTGCAGCGAGAACGGCGGCCGAATGACCGCCGCCATGGCGATCTCGCCAGCATCGACCAGGTTCAGCAGTTCCAGGGACAAGCCCGGAACGACTCTCGTGCGGCAGCCGGGAATCTGTTTGTGGAACTTGCCGAGCGCGTCCGGCAGCAGCGAGCGTTGCACCGATGCAATGGCGCCGATGTTGAGCACGGCGGTGGCTTGCTGTCCCGCGTCGCTTGAACCCAGGTTGCCGTAAAGACGAAGCAGCTCCTGCGCTTGCGCGAGGGTCTGGTGCCCCAAGGCGTTGAGACGCGCCGAGCGGCCTGTGCGGTCGAAGAGCTGGAAGCCCAGCTCCGCCTCCAGACGCTGCATCTGCGCACTGACTGCCGCCTGCGTCAGGCCGATCTGGTCGCCCGCTGCGGCGAACGTGCCTTCTCGTGCCACGGCCAGCAAGGTCTTCAGCTCACGGATCATTGACAAATTTCCTTTGTGCTTGGATCAAATATATATTGATTTTGTTTTGTCATCGGACGGCCTACGATTCACTGCCACCGACGCAGCCGAGGCCCGGTCCCTTCCGGGCAGTGCGAGCAACCCGCCGTCGACCCCAAGGAGCCATGACCATGCACGCCCCCACCACGAATCCCGCACCGCTGTCGCCCTTCCACCTCGCGTTCCCGGTGCACGACATCGCACTCGCCCGCAAGTTCTACGGCGAGCTGCTCGGCTGCCCCGAGGGCCGCAGCGCGGACGACTGGGTCGATTTCAACTTCTACGGCCACCAGATCGTCGCGCACCTCGCACCCGCCGAGACCGGCATCGCACAGCGCAACGAGGTCGATGGCCATGGCGTGCCGGTGCGGCACTTCGGCATCGTGCTGCCGATGGGCGACTGGGATGCGGCCGCCTCGCGCCTGAAGGCCGGCGGCGTCGAGTTCGTGATCGAGCCCTACATCCGCTTCAAGGGCGAGCCTGGCGAGCAGGCGACGATGTTCTTTCTGGACCCCTCGGGCAACGCGCTGGAGATCAAGGCCTTCGCCGACATCGCGATGCTGTTTGCCAAGTGATCGGCCAAGAACCGCCACGAGGAGCGACCCTGCACTCGCGCTTGCCATCGTTCAGGCCAGGCGCGATTTCTTCCCTCCATCAGGAACCCTGCAATGACCCCATCGACCTACGTCCAGGAATACGACGCGATCTCCGCCGTTCTGCGCAAGTACATCGAAGGCAACGCCCAAGGCAGCAGCGCAGCGACGAAACAGGCGTTTCACGACAACGCGACGATCTTCGGCCTCGACGGCAGCAACGTGGTCGGGCCAGAGATCCAGAAGCTCTACGACATCGTCGACACGCTCGGCGTTTCGCCGAAGGCGCGTGCGGTCATCGCCCGCATCGACGTCGCCGGCACCGCGGCCAACGCGCGCGTGGACAGCGACAACGTGGCCGGCCACCGCTTCACCGATTTCTTCAACCTCTTGAAGATCGACGGCACATGGATCATCGTCAACAAGATCTATCACACGCACATGACGCCTGATCGGGCGCCTGACCCGCAGCAGCGTGAAGGAGCCACCGCGATGAACGAGCATTTCCGACCAGTCGCCCCCGAGCACGCCAGTCGCCTGATCAACCACGGCCCGACCGTGCTGGTGACCAGTGCCGACGGCGCGCGCCGCAACGTGATGGCCGCCGCGTGGTCGATGCCGGTCGAGTTCACGCCGCCGCGCGTGGCCGTCGTCATCGACAAGCGGACCTTCACGCGCGAACTCGTCACGGCGAGCGGCGCATTCGGCCTGTGCATTCCGGGTGCGGCGCTGGTCGATCTGACCTACGCCGTCGGCAGCACCAGCGGCCGCGACGGCGACAAGTTCGCCCGTCACGGCATCGTCGCGAAGAGCGGGCCGGTGCTCGGCGTGCCGCTGATCGAGACGGGCTGCGCGGCCTGGCTCGAATGTCGGCTGATCCGCGAGCCGCACGCCGAGGATGCCTACGACACCTGCTTCGCGGAGGTGGTTGCGGCCGCTGCCGACGAACGCATTTTCGCGAACGGCCACTGGCTTTTCCGCGACGACAACGCCGTGCTGCAGACGATCCATCACCTGGGTGGCGGCAACTTTGTGCACGCTGGCGGCGTGCTGCGTGCAAAGCCGCTGTAGGCGCGTCGCGCTGATGTTCGGCACAACCTTCTGCACTTCGCGCTGCTCGGCGTGATGGCGCGTTGCTGATCGGCGCCACAGCGTTGATGGGCGCTGTGGCGTTCAGCGGCCAATCTTCTTCGAAGGGCAGCGCGAAGCGCCGCGTGGCGCGTTGCGTCAGAACAGCCAGGTGCCGACGAAGTAGAAGACCGCGGCTACCAAGGCACTGGCCGGAATCGTGAAGACCCATGCCCAGACGATGTTGCCGGCCACACCCCATCGCACCCGCGAGGCGTTGCGCACCGCACCGACACCCACGATGGCGCCGGTGATGGTGTGCGTGGTGGATACCGGAATGCCCAGCACCGTGGCCAGAAACAAGGTCATCGCGCCGCCCGTCTCGGCACAGAAGCCACCGACAGGCTTGAGCTTGGTGATGCGCTGGCCCATGGTCTTGACGATGCGCCAGCCGCCGAACAGGGTGCCCAGGCCGATGGCCAGGTAACAACACCAGATCACCCAGGCCGGCGGCGACGCGTCGCTGGCAGCCACCGAGCCCGATGCGATGAGCAGCATCCAGATGATGCCGATGGTCTTTTGCGCGTCGTTGCCGCCGTGGCCCAACGAATACAGGCCCGCCGAAACCAGCTGCAGGCGCCGGAACCAGTTGTCCACGCGCAGCGGCGAACGGCGCCGGCAGATCCAGGCCACAGCCACCATCAACAGCGACGCCAGCACGAAACCCAGCAGCGGCGAGATGATGATGAAGGCCACCACCTTGAACACACCGGCCCACACCAATTCACCGGTCCCTGACTTGGCAATCGTGGCGCCGACGATGCCGCCGATGAGCGCATGCGACGAGCTCGAGGGAATGCCGTACCACCAGGTCAGCAGGTTCCAGCTGATGGCGCCGATCAGCGCACCGAAGACGACGTGGTGGTTTACCGCGTCGGGCTGCACGATGCCCTTGCCGACCGTCGCGGCGACGCTGAGGTGAAAGACGAACAGCGCCGCCACGTTGAAGAAGGCCGCGAACAGCACCGCCGTCTGTGGTTTCAGCACGCCGGTGGACACCACGGTGGCGATCGAGTTCGCCGCATCGTGGAAACCATTCATGAAATCGAACACCAGCGCCAACGCCACCAGCATCACGACGACCCACAACACCACCGGCACTTGTTGCATGCTTCGCGGCGTCTCAGGAGTTCTCGAGCACCACGCCTTCGATCATGTTGGCCACGTCCTCACAGCGGTCGGAGATCGCCTCCAGGTGCTCGTAGATGGCCTTCAGCTTGATCAGTTCGCGCACATCGGGTTCCTGCCGGAACAGCTTCGACATGGCCGAGCGCATGACGCGGTCGGCATCGGATTCCAGCACGTCGATCTCGGCGCAGGTCTTCAACGCCGCCTCGGCGACTTCGGGCCGGCTCAGGCGCGGCAACAGCGCCACCGCGTGCTGCACCCTCTCGCAACACTTGGCGCTGATCACGCCCAGCCGCAGCACGTCTTCGGTCATGTGCTTCAGGTCGTACAGCGACATGGTCTCGGTCGCGTCCTGCAGCAGGTCGACGATGTCGTCCATGGCGTTGATCAGGCCGTGGATCTGCTCGCGGTCGATCGGCGTGATGAAGGTCTTGTGCAGCAGCCGGTTGACTTCGGCGGTGATGCGGTCGGCGGCATGTTCGGCATCGTCGACCTCGGCGCCGTGCCTTTCCCGCAGCACAGGGTCGGCATAGTTGTTGATCAGCAGCATGAACGCCCGTGCGCCGCGCACGATGCACTCCGCATGCTGGTCGAACAACTCGAAGAAGTTGCCTTCCTGGGGCAACAGCTTGCCGAACAGCATGTGCGATCTCCCCGTGCGGTGCCCGATGCGGACGCCGCTTTGTTTTGCCGTCCGTGCGGCGGCCGATCGCCGCCTGTGAAGGGCAGGATTGTAGGGAGTGCCGCGCCGCTTTTGAGCTGGACAAGGGCTCGCTGGATGGCGAGCGGTGATGGGCAGTCAACCGACCGAGGCGAAAGAATGGTCTTTGGCTGGTGGCCACAATTGCTGACCCATGGCCTTCGAAACCACCTACACCCGCAACGAACCCGGCAGCGCCGATGTCCAGGCCACGCGCGGGCCACTGCTCATCGAGTTCGGCACGCCGTGGTGTGGCTGGTGCCGCGCCGCGCAGCCGGCCATCGGCGAGGCATTGAAGGCGCACCCCACCGTGCGTCACCTGAAGATCGAGGACGGCAGCGGCCGCCCCCTGGGTCGTGCCTTCGGCGTGAAGTTGTGGCCCACGTTGATTTTCCTGCGCGACGGCCGTGAGCTGTCGCGGCTGGTACGGCCGGCGGGCACAACGGCCATCCAACGCGAACTCGACGCGCTGGGTGCCAGCGCGGACTGAGTCTTCATGCGCCCGGAGGTCACCGGTTGCTTCCACCGCGTGGCCGTCGCTTGCGGAGGACTCGGTAAATGCGCGCTCATGCGCAAGCTGCTCTTATCCGGACAGCCTGTCCCTATGGCAGGAAGCCGGGTAACCACAGCGCGATGCCCGGGAACACGCACAGGATCACCAGACGCAGCACATCGACGGCGATGAACGGCATCGTGCCGCGGTAGATGGCGCCCAAGGCGATGTCGCGCGCGATCGAGTTGATGACGAAGACGTTCATGCCCACCGGCGGGCAGATCATGCCGAAGGTGACGGCCATGACGACGATGACGCCGAACCACACCGGGTCGAAGCCGAGCTGCATCATCGCCGGGAAAACGATCGGCACGGTGAGCAGGATCATCGCCAGCTCGTCCATCACCGCGCCGAGCACGAAGTAGCCGGCCATCACCAGCGCCAGCACGCCGTAGGGGCCGATCGGCAGGTTGACCAGCCAGTCCACCGCCTGCTGCGTGAACTGCGTGATGGTCAGGAAGTAGCCGAACAGGAACGCGCCGACGACGATCATCATGATTGCCGACGACACGCGCAGCGCATCGATCAGCGCGGCACGGATCTGCGGCCAGCGCAGCCGACCGCGCAGCCAGCCGATGGCCAAGGTGCCGCTGGCGCCGATGCCGGCGGCTTCCTGCACCGTGAACAGCCCGCCGTAGATGCCGCCGAGCACGAACAGGAACAGCAGCAGCACCGCCCACAGGTCGCGCAGGCTGGCCCAGCGTTCATGCCAGCTGTGCGGTTCGCCCAGTGGCAGCAGCGCCGGGTTGCGCCAGCCCATCAGGCGCACCACGGAGAAGTAGAACAGCACCGCCATCAGCCCCGGCAGCGCGCCGGCGGCGAACAGCTTGGCGATGTCGACCTCGGTCATGATGCCGTAGAGCACGAAGATGGTCGACGGCGGAATCATGATGCCCAAGGTGCCGCCGGCGGCGATCAGCCCGGCCGAGAAACCCGGGTCGTAGCCGGCGCGGCGCATCTCGGGCAGCGCCACCTGGCTCATCGTCGCCGCGGTCGCCACCGACGAGCCGTTGATCGCCGCGAAGCCGCCGCAGGCCGCGATGCTGGCGTAGGCGAGGCCGCCGCGGCGATGGCCGAACCAGGCGCGCCCGGCGGTGAACAGCTCGCGGCTCATGCCCGAGTGCGACGCGAACGCGCCCATCAGGATGAACATCGGGATCACCGCCAGGTTGTAGTCGGTCAGCACCGACATCGGCACGTTGCCGAGCAGGTTCAGCGCCGGTGCCAGGCCACTGAGCGCGGCAAAGCCGAGCACGCCGGTGACCCCCATCGCGATGCCGATCGGCACGCGCAGCGCCATCAGCGCGAACATGCCCGAGAAGCCGAGCAAGGTGACCAGCTCACGACTCATCGCGCGCCTTCGCATGCTCGTCGAGCGTGGCGTGGCCGCGCGCATCGAGGAACAGCCGCACCGCCGCCAGCACCACGGCGGCCACGCTGCCCGCGGCAGCGACCGCCGTGAACCAGATGATCGGGATGCGCAGGTCGGTGGTCGACTGGGTGCCGCTGGTCAGCACCTTGGCCCACACCATCCAGGCCATCGGCAGCAGGAAGGCGAGGGTGACGGTGCCGGCCACCACGTCGAGCCAGCGCCGGCCGCGTGTGCCCAGGTGTTCCCAGACGATGTCGACGCAGATGTGCGAGGCGTGGTACGTGGCCAGCGCGATGCCCCAGAACAGCGCGATGCCCATCAGGTACTTCGAGCCGTCGAACCAGTCGGGGATCTGCACCGACAGCAGATCGCGCAGCGCGACGTTGGCGGCGGTGAGCAGCGCGATCGCCAGCAGGAAGGCGGCCGCCACCGTTTCGATGGCGGAGAGCAGGCGTCGCATGGGTGGTGGGTTCAGCCGATCAGTTCGCGCCGCCGCTCTTGGTGAGTTGTGCCTTCAGGTCGGCCAAGCCCTGCTTGCCGTTGATGCCGGCCTTGTCGGCATCGGCGACCCACTGGTCGTAGACCGGCGTCACCGCCTTCTTCCACACGTCGATCTGCGCCGGCGTCATCGGCACGATGGTGTGGCCGGGCATCGCCGCGAGCTTGGCCTTGCCGCTGTCCTCGAGGTCGCCCCAGTCCTTGCCCACACGCGCCGCCCACTCGTTGTTGCAGTGCGCATCGATGACCTGCTTCTGCTTCGGCGACAGCGCCTCGTACCACGGCTTGTTCATCGCCCAGACGAAGGGCGCGGCGTACAGGCGCATGTCGGTGTGGAAGGTCACCGTCTTGTCGATGCCGAAGGAGATGATCGACAGCCACGGGAAGGTGATGGCGTCGGCCACGCCCTTGCTCAGCGCATCGCGCGCCTCGGGCGCCGACACCTGCACGTTGGTGCCGCCGAGCACGCTGACCATCTCGCCGACGGTGCCGCTGGCCGGGCGGATCTTCATGCCCTTGATCTGGCCGGGCTCGGTGATCGGCGTCTTCGAGTGGATGGTGCCGACATGCAGGTGCGCCAGGCACACCTTGACGTCCTTCATCTCCTTCTCGGCATATTGCCGGTACCAGGCGTCGAGCGCGGCCGACGCCGGCCCCGGCTTGTCGACCAGGAAGGGCAGGCCGCCGGCGGCGAAGATCGGAAAGCGCCCGGCCTGGTAGCCCGGGTTCACGTAGCTCATCGTGGCGATGCCGTCGCGCGCCAGGTCGTAGTGGTCGGGCGCCTTGCCCAGCTGCTGGGCCGGGAAGATCGTCACCTTGATGCTGCCGCCCGAGGCTTCTTCCACCGACTTGGCCCACGGGATGAAGCCGGTCACCGCCAGCGCATGCTGCGCCGGCACCCAGTGGGCGAGCTTCAGCTCGACCGGCTTGTCCTGTGCCGCGGCCAGCGTGGCGGCCACGCCGAGTGCGAGTGCGCTGCCGATGCGGTGGGTGGTTCTCATTCGATGTCTCCTCGGTGGGTGGAAATGAATCGGGCGATCATGGATCGGTCGTGCCCTTCGCCGTGAGCGTGGATTCCCGCGTGTGCCACACCACCGGCTGTGTGCGCGCGTCGGCCGGCGGGGTGGGGGCGGTGGCCGGGGCGGCTGGCGTCGGCGCGATGGCCAGCGCCGCGGCGATGGCCTGGCCCAAGGCCTCGGCGGTGCTGTCGTCTGGTGCGGTGCACGGCGCGACCAGGCTGTCGAAGATGCGCTGGTAGTGCGCCACGCCGCGCTCGAAGGTGTCGCTGTAACCCTTGCGCAGCCGCGGCAGTTCGGCCAGCGCCCGTGCATGGCCGGCGTGGCGCGGCAGCGCATCGCGCAAGGCGGCCAGCCACTGTTCGATGGCGGCATGTTCTTCGGCGAAGCGCAGCGATCGCGGACGCCAGCGCCGCAGCGATGCCAGCACGCGCAACATCAGGAAGCCGCTCACCGAGGTCGTGTGCAGGCTCATGCCCTGGCCGCGCGCGCCGGTCGGTGCGCCGACCCGGATGCGCCTGCGCAACGCGCGGCCCAGGCTCTGCGGCGCGATGGCTGCGATCTCCTCCAGCCGCGGGCTCAGGTGTTCGCGGATCTGCACGATGTCCATGCGGCCCGGCGCCGGCTTCGGTGCGCACACGCTCGAAGCGCTCGCGGCGCGTCTTCAGGTCGGCGACGCGGATGATGTCCTCGTAGCTCATCCAAAGCGCCAACTGGCGCGCCGCTTCTTCCAACGCCAGCTGGCGTGCGGCCTCCTCGAGCGGTTCGCTCGCTCGGGTGCATCGGCGACCAGCGCATGCAGCGATTCGACATGCCGGCGGTAGCGCTGCGCGTAGGCCGCGTCCTGGTAGTCGAGCAGCCGCTCGGTGCCGCGTTGCACGGTGTCGGCCAGCGCCGGCGACATCGGCGCGCCTTCGCGGGTCGGCGCGGTGGCGTTGCGCGCGGCCTCGAAGGCCTCGGCGAAACCGGCCAGACTGGTCTCGACCCCCACGCCGCTGGCGCGGATCACCGCCTCGTCGATGTCGCGGTCCCACGGCAGGCGGCCGCTGCCGGCGAGCGCCCCGTACAGCACCGCGCTGATGACAGTGCGCCGGCGCTGCGCGATCGCCTGCAGGTCGAGCGCCAGGCACTGGCGTGACGCCGCCGCCGCGGCCGCCAGCAAGCGTTCGCTGTCGAAGCGGCCGTCGGTCGGCGCCAGCTTCTCCTGCATCGTCAGCACGCGGTGTGTGGCGGTGATCAGCAAGGTGCCCTGCGGGTCGACGAAGCCGCGTTCGATCAGGCGCACGCTTTCCAGCAGTTCACTGGACAGCAGCACGTCGACGCGGCCGGGCACCGGCATCAGCGCGAACACCGGCGGGCGCGCGCGCTGCGCGTCGCCAGACATGAATTCGATGTAGTAGCTGGTGGCGCCGGTGCGCTGCGCCACACCCGGCACCGAGGTGGCCTGCACCTGCAGGCCGGCGCGCTGTGCGGCATCGACGATCCACTCGGCGAGCACGCCGCCGCCTTCGCCGCCGAGCGCGGCGATCAGGATCGTCGTCGGTGTCGCCTTCGCCGTCGGCATCGGGATCGTCATGCCGGCTGCATCAGCGAGATCACCGAGCGGCGCAGGCGGTCGAGCAGGCGCTCCCAGACACCGGCATTGACGACCACGTCGGCGCGCCAGAACGACGGGCACAGCGCCGCCGCCTGCGCCACCTCACCACACAGCCCGCAGCCGACGCAGCCGGCCTCGACATGGGCCACCGGGTCGCGCTTCAGCGGATCGCGCGAGGCCTTCACGGTCAGCGTCGGGCAACCCGACAGGCGGATGCACGAATGGTCGCCGGTGCAGGTTTCGTCGTCGACGCCGTAGCGGGTGCGCAGCACGCGCCGGCCCTCTTTCAGCGCACGCGCGCGCAGCGGCTTGACGCGGCGCTGGCGTTCGAGCTGGCACTCGCCCTCGGCGACGATCACCTTCAGCCCCGGCTGCGTGGTGGTGAAGGCTTCGCGCAAGGTGTCGCGCATGCGCGCGACGCGGTAGGTGTGCACCGTGCGCAGCCACTTCACGCCCATGCCGGTGAGCGTGTTCTCGATCGTGCGTTCGTCGTGCGTGGCGCTGCCGCCTTCGGCATCGCGTCGCGAACTGGCGGCCGGCGTGGACAGCATGTCCTGCGTGCCGGTGGCCGAGGTGTAGCCGTTCTTCATGATCAGCAGCACGCCGTCGCCGCGGTTCAACAGCGCCGACGACACGCCCGACAGCAGCCCGTTGTGCCAGAAGCCGCCGTCGCCCATGATCGCCAGCGGCCGGCGCTGCTGCAGGCCGCGCACGCCGGCGCCGCTGGCCAGGCTCATGCCGTAGCCGAGGATCGAGTTGCCCATCGAGAAGGGCGCGAAGGTGGCGAAGGCGTGGCAGCCGATGTCGGCGCTGATGTGCATCGCGCCGACCTCGCGCTGCACCAGCTTCAGCGCCGCGAACACCGGCCGCTCCGGGCAGCCGGTGCAGAAGGTCGGCGGTCGTGCCGGCAGTGCCGTGCCCAGCAGCTGCGCGGTCTGTTGCCGCACCGCCTGCAGCCGTTCGAGCAGGCCGGCCACGGGTTCGGTGGACACGCCGTCGCCGTCGGCGTCGAGCCAGCGCTGCAGGCCGCCGAGCATCACCTCGGCGGTGTACTCGCCGCTCATCGGCAGCATGTCCTTGCCGCGCAACGTGGCGGCGACGCCGGCGCGGCGCAGCAGCGCGCCGATTTCCTGCTCGATGTAGTCGGGCTGGCCCTCCTCGACCACCAGCACGCTGCGCTTGCCGTCGATGAAGCCGCTGATCTGCGCCGGCAGCAGCGGATAGACCACGTTCAGCACCAGGATCGGGATCTCGCTGTCGCCCCACGCGCTGGCCAGGCCGAACTGCTGCAGCGCGCGGATCAGCGTGTTGTACAGGCCGCCCTGCACGATCAGGCCGAGATCGGTGCGCGTGCCCTCGAACACTTCGTTGAGGCCCGCGTGTTCGATGAACGCGCGCGCGGCCGGCAGCCGGCGCTCGGCCTTGGCGCGTTCGTGCGCGAAGGTCACCGGCGGGTGCGACAGCTGGGCGTAGTCGAACGGCGCCGGTTCGGCCAGCCGCGCATGGCTGCCGATGGCCGGCGCGCGGTTGTTCTTCGCGACGAAGCTGCCGCGCACATGGCAGGTGCGGATGCGCAGTTCCATCATCACCGGCGTGTTCGAAGCTTCGGACAGCTCGAAGGCCTGCTCGACGCAGTGCACGATGCTCGGCAGGTCGGGGCGCGGGTCCATCAGCCACAGCGACGACTTCAGCGCGAAGGCGTGGGTGCGTTCCTGCGTCACGCTGGCGCCTTCGCCGTAGTCCTCGCCGACGACGATCAGCGCACCGCCGATGACACCCGGCGAGGCCAGGTTCGACAGCGCATCCGACGCCACGTTGGTGCCGACGATCGACTTCCACGTCACCGCGCCGCGCACCGGATACATGATCGAGGCGCCGAGCATCGCCGCGGCGGCGGCTTCGTTGGTGCAGGCCTCGACATGCACGCCGAGCGCGGCCATGTCCTCGCGCGCCTGCACCATCACATCGAGCAGGTGCGACACCGGCGCCCCCTGGTAGCCGCCGACATAGCTGACGCCCGATTGCAGCAGCGCCTTGGTCACCGCCAGGATGCCCTCGCCGTGGAAGACCTCGCCGTCGCCGAGGCGCAGCGCGCGGATCTCTTCGTGGAACGAACGCTCCATGGATGTGCCGGTGGATGCTTGTGAAGGCCTCAGGCTACGGCGTCTTCGATCATCCGTCCAATGGATCGGACGAATGTGCGACATTCATCTGCGTGATGCCCAAGCCGTTCCGCCAGCTCGACCTGAACCTGCTGCGGCTGCTGATCGCGCTGCACCGCACGCGCTCGGTGACGGCCGCCGGCAAATCGCTGGCACTGAGCCAGCCGGCGGCGAGCAACGCGCTGGCGCGCCTGCGGCGCCATTTCGACGATGCGCTGTTCGTGCCCAGCCCCGGCGGGCTGTTGTGCACCCCTGCGGCCGAGCGGCTGGCCACGGCGGCAGCGCTGCATCTGCAGGCGCTGCAGCGCGAGATCGATTCGCCGCCCGGGTTCGATCCCGCGACGGGCTCGCGCACCTGGCGCCTGTCGTTGTCCGACCTGGGCGAGATGGTGTTCCTGCCGGCCATCACGCAGGCCGTGCTGAGCCGCTCGCCGGGCAGCCGCATCGTCAACGCCGCGGTCGCGGCCGAGCAGCTCGCCGACGCGCTGGCGCAGCGCGAGGTGGACCTGGCCATCGGCGTGCTCGATGCCGGGCGGCCGGGCCTGTGCCATGACCTGCTGTTCAGGGAAAGCTACGTGGCGCTGAGCGACCCGCTGCGGGTGGGACCCCAACGCAGCGTCGCCGGGCTCAAGCGGCTGGCGCTGCTCGTCGCAGCGCCGACGGCGACCTTTCATGTCGGCATCGAAGCCTGGCTGGCCAGCGCCGGCCTCGGCGAGCGGGTGGTGCTGCGCACCCGGCACTTCGCCGCGATTCCGGAGCTGGTGCGCAGCGCGCCGCTGGTGGCGGTGGTGCCGGCGTCGTGGGCCGCGGCAGTGTGCCAGCGTGCGCCGCTGCAGGCGTGGCCGCTGCCGCTGAAGCTGCCCGACTACGCAGTGCACATGGTCTGGCACCAGACCTGCGACGACGATGCCGCACTCGGCTGGCTGCGCAACACGGTGCGGCCGCTGTTCCAGCAGCCGGCTGCCGGCAGGTCGAAACCGCTGCGGCGTTGATCGCTGGCGCACGCGCGCCGTTCTGCACCGCGAACCCGGCGCTTTTCGAGGCCTGGACCGCGCCGCCCCGGCGCCACACTCGATGCGCCGGGAGCGCAGGGCCCCGGGCCCGTTCGATTTCCCATCTTCCGCTCTGCTCGATCGCCGCCATGCTCACGCTTCGTCTCGGTTCGCCCGCCTTGCCCGCCCCGCTGTCGCAGCGCCGCACGCGCTGCTGCGCTGGCCGCTGCCGGCGTTGCTGAGCTGGACGTTGTGCTGGGCCGTGTGCGTGGCCTTGCTGGCCGTCGCCTGCCCGCCGGGGCTGGCGGCCGCGGTGGCGGTCGCCGCCGGCCTGGGCCTGGCCTTGCTGGCGGGCAGCCGCCTGCGTGCCGCGGTCATCGCCGGCGGCTTCCCGCTGTCGTGGCTGGTGCAGGGCGGCTTCGACCTGGGCGCCGACATGCCCGTCGCGCTGCCGGCCTGGGGCTGGCTGTTGCCGCTGGCGCTGCTGCTGCTGCTGTATCCGCGCCGCGCGTGGCGTGACGCGCCGCTGTACCCGACGCCGGCCGGTGCGCTGGATGCGCTGTCGGTGAAGCTGAAGCTGCCCGCCGGCGCGCGCGTGCTCGATGCCGGCTGCGGCCTCGGCCATGGCCTGCAGGCGTTGCGGCGGGCCTTGCCGCAGGCCCGTGTCGAAGGCATCGAATGGAGCTGGCCGCTGGCGCTGGCCGCGCGGCTGCGCTGTCGTTTCGCCAAGGTGCGACAGGGCGACATGTGGGCGCACAGCTGGCGCCGCTACCAGGTGGTGTATCTGTTCCAGCGCCCGGAGAGCATGGCGCGTGCGGTCGCCAAGGCGCGCGCCGAGCTCGGCACCGGCGCCTGGCTGGCCAGCCTGGAATTCGAGGCCGTGGGCTGGCTGCCGCAGGCCGTGCTGCCGTGTGCCGACGGCCGCTCGCTGTGGCTGTACAGGCTGCCGCTGCGGCCGATGCCGGCCGGTGTGAAGACGCTGCTCAGCCTTGACCCGGCTGGCGCAACTGTCTCAAGGTCGTTGGCCGCGGGCCGATAACGGCTCATTGACGGCGCGGGCTGTGCCCACCGCCTGTTGCCCCCCGCTGCCACCACCGCTGCCTCAG
>CAVWNT010000007.1:0-43529 GCA_963756415.1 uncultured beta proteobacterium | reverse complement strand
GCGTTGAAAGCCGACCCGGTGAAGCTGCCGGATTCGCGCCGCTCCCTACTGGCGGTGGCTGCGGTAGCCCTGCTGCTGTCTGCGCCGTCGGCGGTGCGGGCAGCCGATGAACGGCCGGCACCCGTGCCGGCCTCCGAGGCGAGCGCGGTGCGCGCGGTGGTGCGCGCCCAGCTCGACGCCTTCGCGGCCGACGACGCAGCGCGTGCGTTCTCGTACGCCGCCGGCGGCATCCGCGAGCTGTTCGGCGATGCCGAACGTTTCATGCAGATGGTGCGCAGCAGCTACCCGATGGTGCTGCGCCCGGCGGCCGTCACCTTCCTGGCGCCGCGCCGCGTCGACGGGCAGGTGCTGCAACCGGTGCAGCTGACCGACCGCGAGGGCCGCATGTGGCTGGCGCTGTACAGCCTGCAGGCGCACGCCGGCGGCGGCTGGCGCATCGCGGGCTGCCAGGTGATCGCCAACGACGGCCGTTCGACCTGAACCGGCACGCGCGGCGCGGTCGCTGTCAGCCCGGCGGGCGCGTGAACAGCTTGGCGGCGCGGCCCTTGAGCTCGAGCAATTCGCTGGCGGTGACCGAATATTTGCCGCTCAGCACATCGACCTCGATGCGGAACTCGACTTCGCGACCCATGTTGGACAGCGTTCCCGAGGTGAATTCGTAGGACGGGTCCTCGGCCGGCAGGCCGTTCAATGCCGCGTCGTAGTCGTCGAACTCCAGGCCGCGAATCTCGCCGCTGGCCAGATCGAGCACGGCGGTCGACCTGATCACCGATTCGGTCAACTCATCGACGACGACGATCGGTACCTGCAGATCCATGGCTTGCCCCCTGATGTGGTGTGGCCCGCTTCAACGCCTGAGCGGGCAAGCCGTCGATTGTCGCGCGCTTCGCCGTCGCCGACCGGCCAGCACCTATGATTCCCGGCCGAACCGACACGCGGCAATTCCACGCTTTCCCGGCGCACTGCACCCATGGCGTTGTCAGACCTTGCCCACACCGACACCCGTCCCGGCGGCGACGGCACACTGCTGGCACAGGCCGCTTCACAGGCCGGCGGCGAGGTGCAGCGAGGGCTGCAGGCGGTGGAAGGCGCGGTCACCGAGCTGGGCCATCTGCGGGTGTTCGAGCAGCTGCAGAACTTCATGCCCGCTCCCGACCTGTTCGTCGGCGGCGCGATGATGCTGATCATCGTGCTGGTGCACGCTACCGGCCTGCGCCTGGTGACCGCGCGTTTCGACTATCGCATGCTCAAGCTGCACGAGCGGCCTTCGACCTGGCAGCCCGACGTGACGATGAGCGGCGCGGTGGTGCTGTTGCTGATCCTGCACCTGCTCGAGATCTACATCTGGGCCGCAGCGCTGGTGAACTTCGATCTGGTCGATGGCTGGCGCGACGCCGGCTTCATCGCCGCCAACACCTACACCGCGGTCGGCTACGGCAACTTCGGCGTGCCGCCGGGCTGGCACATGCTGGCGCCCTTCCTCGCGTTGTCGGGGCTGTTCAGCATCGGCTGGTCGGGCAGCCTGCTGGTCGAGATCGTGCGCCGCTGCCAGGAGGTCAAGGCCGTGGCGCGGCGCGAACGGCTGCGTCGGCGCAAGGGTGGCAACGACGGCAAAGGCCCACCGCCGGCGGCCTGACCGCGTCGTCCCGTCGCACGCACGCCGATCGGCAACTGCCGTGGCGGCTCGCTTTTCCGGTAGGCTGCAGCCATGAAGCTGCTCGACTTGCAAGACCGGCGCGTGCTCATCACGCAGTGCGGTGAATTCATGGGCCCGGCGCTGGTGCGCGTCTTTACCGCGCTCGGCGCGGCGGTGCGGGCCGACGCGCGAGCGCTCGGCACCGACCCGGGGCTGGCCGCGCAGGTGGTCGGCGAGGCCGGTGCCATCGACGTGCTGGTCGCGCACCTGGCGCTGCCGGCGCCGTCCACCGCGCTGGGCGATGTCGACGACGACGAGTGGCGCAGCGTCTTCGCGCACCTGGTCGATCCGTTGCCGCGCCTGGTGCGCGCGGTGCTGCCGCAGATGCGTGCCCGCGGCAGCGGGCGCATCGTCGTCATCGGCAGCGCCTCGGCGTTGCGCGGCATGAAGCGCACCTCCACCTACAGCGCGGCCCGCGCCGCACAGCTGGGCTATGTGCGCGCAGGCGGGGTCGAGCTGGCGCGCGAGGGCATCCAGCTGAATGCGATCGCACAGAACTTCGTCGACAACCCGACCTACTTTTCGGCCGAGGTGCAGGCCAACCCGGCGTTCCAGGACCGCCTGCGGCGCGAGGTGCCGCTGGGCAGGCTGGTCTCGGGTGACGAGGATGCATTGTTCGCCGCCTATCTGGCCAGCGATGCCGCCGCCTGTTTTGTCGGCCAGGTGTTCCCGGTCTGCGGCGGCTGGGTGGCCGGTTGAGCGAACTGCGGCGTCTGCTCGCGCAGTTCAGCCGCAGCGGACGTCTCGATGCCATCGTGCTGCGCCCGGCACGCGGCCAGGCCGCGGTGAGCGTGGCCGCGGCGCAGGCCCTGGCCGAGCGCGGCCTAGACGGCGACCGCAGCGCGGCCAACGTCGGCAACCGGCGCGGCGGCGGCAAACGCCAGGTGACGCTGATGCAAAGCGAACACCTGCCGCTGCTGGCGGCCTGGAGCGGCCGCGCCGCCATCGACGCCACCGGCCTGCGGCGCAACCTGCTGGTATCGGGCTTCAACCTGCTGTCGGCGCGCTCGCCATTTCCCGATCAGGCGCTGCAGTTGCACATCGGCGACGAGGTGGTGCTGCAGGTCACCGGGCCCTGCGACCCGTGTGCGCGCATGGAAGCCCTGCTCGGCAGCGGCGGGCTGAACATGATGCGCGGCCATGGCGGCGTGACCGCCCGCGTGCTGCAGGGCGGCTGGCTGCGGGTGGGCGACGCGCTGCGCTGTGCGCTGGCAGCGCCAGCGCCGCACTGAGCTTCGTTCGATTGCAGGCCACCGGCGGCGACTACCCGGTCGAACCGGAAGCCTGCGCCGAAGCCGATGTGGCCGGCGCCTGCGCTTCCTGCAGGTGCAAGGTCTGCGTCGGAAAGGCGATCTCGGCGCCATGGCCGGCGATGATTTGGCCCATCTTCAGCAGCACATCCTGCTTGACGGCGTGGTAGTCGACCCACACCGTGGTGCGCGTGAAGGCGTAGATCATCAGATCGAGCGACGAGGCGCCGAACTGGTTGAAGTTGACGATCAGCGTCTGCGTGGCATCGATGTCGGGGTGCTCCTGCATCATCGCCCGGATGTCGGCCACCACCGCCGCCACGACGCCGAAGTCGTCGTAGCGCAGGCCGATGGTTTCCTTGATGCGCCGAT
Organism: uncultured beta proteobacterium; assembly: GCA_963756415.1. Lineage (GTDB taxonomy): Bacteria > Pseudomonadota > Gammaproteobacteria > Burkholderiales > Burkholderiaceae_C > Rubrivivax. Next base: position 40,211 of record CAVWNT010000007.1, on the reverse strand, counting down.
GGCTCATGCGCGACGGGTTCTCGACCAGGATGGTGGCGAAGACCGAGTTGGGCACGTAGATCGGGTTCTTGTTGAAGCCGCGGATGCGCGTGTGGCGCCAGCTGATGTATTCGACGGTGCCTTCCAGCTCCTTGTCGGGCGAGCGGATCCACTCGCCGACGACGAAGGGCCGGTCGAGATAGATCGCCAGCCCGCCGAAGAAGTTGGCCAGGATGTCCTTGGCGGCGAAGCCCACCGCGATGCCGCCGACACCGCCCAGCGCCAGCAGCCCGGTGATCTGGAAGCCCAGCGTCTGCGCCACCGTCAGCAGCACCACCACCAGCGTGACCAGCCGCGCCAGCTTGACGAGCGCGTCGATCGTGGTCGGATCGACGACCTCGCCGCGCTGCTGACGCCCGCTGACGATGTTGCGGCCGACCTTGCCGGCGAAGCGCAGCAGGAACCAGCCGACACACACGACCAGCGTGACATCGCGCAGTGCCAGCACTTCCGCCAGGAAAGGTTCCTCGATCTGCCGCTGCAGCACGCGCGCCATGAAACTCGCGCCCAGCACCCAGGTGGTGACCAGGATCGGGCGGCTGGCGGTCTGCACCAGGGCGTCGTCCCACACCGTGGCGGTGCGGGCGGTGACCTTTGCCGCCTGGCGCAGCAGCAGCTGCGCGATCTGGTTGACCAGGATCGTGACCAGCGCGATGCCGATGAGCGTGGCGACCCACAGCTCCATGCCGATCTGTTCGCTGAGAAGCTGCCCGATGCGGTTCATGCGCCGACTGTAGCGGCCGCACCTGGCGCGACAATCGGCGGGCAACGGGCGCGGCCGTGCCCCCATTCACCCACCAGGAGCGCGAGTTGAGCACCGCACCCACACCGTCCGCGACCCGCAATGACAGCGCCAGCGCGGCGCCGCCGCGCTGGGCGTTTGCGCAACTCGACGAGATCGAGGCCCAGCGCTGTCCCTGCGGCTGGACACGACGCGCGTTTGCCGGCGCCGACAACCCCGTGGCCACCATCCACCACGTCGAGATCGTTGCGGATGCGCAGACGCACTATCACAACCGTCTGACCGAGATCTATCTGATCCTGAAGGCCGAAGGCGAGTGCTGGATGGAGCTCGACGGCCAGCGCGTGCCGGTCAGGCCGCTGAGCACGGTGCTGATCAAGCCCGGCTGCCGCCACCGCGCCGTCGGCAAGATGACGGTCATCAACATCCCGGTGCCGGCCTTCGATCCGGCCGACGAACACTTCGACTGAAGGCTCCTGCCGCGGCAGCCTAAAATCCGCGATTCCGCCCGCAACGCCGCGGGCATGGCCACAAGGGATTCGACCGTGTTCATTTCACGAAGCCTTCGCCCAGGCCGCGCCGGCCGCCGCTGCCAGCGACACCCAATCCAGCCTGCTCAGCCTGCTGCCGCTGGTGCTGATGTTCGTGGTGCTGTACTTCATCATGATCCGCCCGCAGATGAAGCGCCAGAAGGAGCACAAGGCGATGGTCGAGGCGATCGCCAAGGGCGACGAGGTGGTCATCTCCGGCGGCGTGCTCGGCCGTGTCGCGCAAGCTGGGCGAGACCTACCTGCACGTCGAGATCGCGAACGGCGTCGAGCTGCAGGTGCAGCGCTGCCGCCGTGGTGCAGGTGCTGCCCAAGGGCACCTTCAAGTAACTCGCCGGCTGCGTCGGCGGGCGCCTGGCGCGCGCACGCAGCGGCATGCGCGGCGCGGCGCCGCGCCACAGGAACATTCGAATGAACCGCTACCCGCTGTGGAAGTACGCGATCCTGCGTGGTCGCCCTGTTGATCGGCGTGGTCTACACCGCGCCGAACTTCTTCGGCGAGGCGCCGGCGGTGCAGGTGTCCAGCGGCAAGATCACGGTCAAGATCGACCCCGACTTTGCGCCGCGCGTGCAGCAGATGCTGGAGCAAGCCGGCCTGAAGCCCGACTTCGTGCAGTTCGACGGCAACTCGGTGAAGGCGCGGCTGGCCGACACCGACGCACAGATCAGGGCCAAGGACGCGCTCAGCGCGGCGCTGAACCCGGATCCGGCCGACCCGTGCTACATCGTCGCGCTGAACCTGCTGTCGCGCTCGCCGGCCTGGCTGGCCGGCCTGCACGCGCTGCCGATGTACCTGGGGCTGGACCTGCGCGGCGGCGTGTACTTCCTGATGCAGGTGGACATGAAGGCGGCGCTGACGCAAGCAAGGCCGAGATCGCTGGCCGGCGACATCCGCCTGCTGCTGCGCGACCGCAACATCCGCCACGGCGGCATCATCCGCGACGGCGACGCGGTGCGAGGTGCGGCTGCGCGACGCGGCCACGCTGAACGCCGCGCGCACGCTGCTCGAGGATCAGCTGCCCGACCTGCAGTGGAGCGACGGCGCCGACGGCGGCGGCGGCTTCACGCTCAGCGGCAGCCTGAAGCCGGCGGCGGCCCGCGCGGTGCAGGACCAGGCGCTGAAGCAGAACATCACCACCTTGCACAACCGGGTCAACGAACTCGGCGTGGCCGAGCCGGTGATCCAGCAGCAGGGCGCTCGACCGCGTGGTGGTGCAGCTGCCGGGCGTGCAGGACACGGCCAAGGCGAAGGACATCATCGGCCGCACCGCGACGCTGGAAATCCGCATGGTCAACGAAAGCGCCGAGGCGCGCGAGGCCGAGCGCGGCGGCGCGGCGGTGCCGTTCGGCACCGAGCGCTACATCGAACGCAACGGCGCGCCGGTGATCGTCTACCGGCAGGTGGTGCTGACCGGCGAGAACCTGACCGACGCGCAGGCCGGCTTCGATGGCCAGACGCAGGAAGCCGGCGGTGCACCTGACGCTCGACGCCAAGGGCGCGCGCATCTTCCGCGACGTGACGCGCGAGAACATCGGCAAGCGCATGGCCATCCTGCTGTTCGAGAAGGGCAAGGGCGAGGTCGTCACCGCGCCGGTGATCCGCAGCGAGATCGGCGGCGGGCGGGTGCAGATCTCCGGGCGCATGACGCACGCACCGAAGCCGCCGACACCGCGCTGCTGCTGCGCGCCGGCTCGCTGGCCGCGCCGATGGAGATCATCGAGGAACGCACCATCGGCCCGAGCCTGGGCGCCGACAACATCGACAAGGGCTTCAACAGCGTGGTCTACGGGCTGATCGCGATCGCCGTGTTCATGTGCGCCTACTACATGCTGTTCGGCGTCATCTCGACCCTGGCGCTGACCTTCAACCTGCTGCTGCTGGTGGCGGTGCTGTCGATGCTGCAGGCCACGCTGACCTTGCCCGGCATGGCCGCCATCGCGCTGACCCTGGGCATGGCCATCGACGCCAACGTGCTGATCAACGAGCGCGTGCGCGAGGAACTGCGCGCCGGCGCGGCGCCGCAGATGGCCATCCACACCGGCTACGAGCGCGCGTTCGCCACCATCCTCGACTCGAACATCACCACGCTGATCGCCGGCGTGGCGCTGCTGACCTTCGGCTCGGGGCCGGTGCGCGGCTTCGCGGTGGTGCACTGCCTGGGCATCCTGACCTCGATGTTCTCGGCCGTGATGTTCTCGCGCGGCCTGGTCAACCTGTACTACGGCCGGCAGAAGCGCCTGAAGTCGGTGCTGATCGGCCAGGTCTGGAAACCCGACGCCGGCAGCACCGGCCTGAAGGCCTGAACCCGGCTTTTTCGCCGACACCCGCCCTTCGCGCCCGCCCGCACGCTCAGAAAGCGACACGCCATGGAGTTCTTCCGCATCCGCCGCGACATCCCGTTCATGCGGCATGCGCTGGTGTTCAACATCATCTCGCTGCTGACCTTCGTCGCGGCCGTGTTCTTCCTGGTCACGCGCGGGCTGCACCTGTCGATCGAGTTCACCGGCGGCACGGTCATCGAGGTCGCCTATGCGCAGGCGGCCGACATCGGCAAGGTGCGCGAGACCGTCGAGCGATGAACGTCGGCGACGCGCAGGTGCAGAACTTCGGCAGCTCGCGCGACGTGCTGATCCGCCTGCCGCTGCGCGACGGCGTCAAACAAAGCGAACTGGTCGGCCGCGTCTTCGACACGCTGTGCCGGGCCGAGAGCGGCGCGGTGCGACCGCGCCAGGGCGTCAGCGACAAGGGCGAGGCGATCAGCAAGCAGGTCTGCGCCGCCGGTCCGCGGCGCCGAACCGCTGGCGCTGCAGCGCAGCGAGTTCGTCGGCCCGCAGGTCGGCAAGGAACTGGCGGTCGACGGCGCGATGGCGCTGGCCTTCGTCGTCGTCGGCATCATGATCTACCTGGCGCTGCGCTTCGAATGGAAGTTCGCGGTCGCGGCCATCATCGCCAACCTGCACGACGTGATCATCATCCTCGGCTTCTTCGCCTTCTTCCAGTGGGAGTTCTCGCTCGCGGTGCTGGCGGCGGTGCTGGCGGTGCTGGGTTATTCGGTGAACGAGTCGGTGGTCATCTTCGACCGCATCCGCGAAACCTTCCGCCGCTTCCGCAAGCTGAGCACCACGCAGGTCATCGACCACGCCATCACCAGCACCATCAGCCGCACCGTCATCACCCACGGATCGACGCAGATGATGGTGCTGTCGATGCTGATCTTCGGCGGGCCCGACGCTGTACTACTTCGCGCTGGCGCTGACCATCGGCATCCTGTTCGGCATCTACTCGTCGGTCTTCGTCGCCGCGGCCATCGCCATGTGGCTGGGCGTCAAGCGTGAAGACTTGGTCAAGAGCGGGCCGCAAGGACATCGACCCGAACGATCCGAACGCCGGGGCCGTGGTGTAGAGTGAAGCGGCAACGCCCTCCTCCACGGCACTGATCTATCTGCTCGTCAATGGACCGACAGTGCCGACCACGCCGAACTGGCCGAGCAGGCAAGGCGCATCTACGCCGAACAGTGGGTCAAGGGCCTGCCGGCGGTCGGTCAACCATCTCGCCGAGAGCGCACGCAACGCTGCTCGACAAACCGTCCGAGCATGCCCGCTTCCAGCGCCGCCGCGAGCTGGTGCACGAACTGCAGAAGGGCGCGGCCACCTGGCACAAGACGATGGTCAACGGCCTGCGCAACGCGCTGCTGCACGGCGTGTCGGCGCTGCGCCCGGGCGATCTGCCGATGCCCGGCGCAGCCAGCGGCCCGCTGGCGCTGGTCGACGACGACACCATCGAGCGCGAGATCCTGACCTCGCGGCTGGCGCTGGCGATCATGGATCAGGCGGCCTCCGAATTCACCGACCTGCGCGCGCGCATGGCGCTGCTGGAGGCGCGCGAGGAGCTCGAGGCGCAGGACATGCTTCGCGCCCACGTGCTGGCGCGCATCGTCGTCGATGCCTGGCGCTCCGCCGGATGCAGCCTCGAAAGCTGGCGCGAACTGCAGACCGGCTTGCACGAAGAGTTCGCCGCGCTGGTCGAAGAGGCCTATCACGAAACGAACCGCTGGCTGGTCGATCAGGACGTGATGCCCGACGTCGATCTACATGCCTACATCCGCCGTTCACGCAACGTGCCGCTGCCGACCAGCGGCTTCGGCGGGGTGGGCGGTGGCGGGGCCGGCGGCAGCGGCCACAGTTCAGGCTTCGGCACCGACATGTCGTCGGTGGGCACCACCGCCGGCTCCGCCCACGGCGGCGCAGGCTCCGGCCTGGGCGGCGGCACCGGCCCTGGTGGCACCGGCCCTGGCGGCACGTACAGCCAGCAGGGCAGCGGCGCCGGCGCGTATTACCCGGGCCACGACGGTGTCAGCCAGGAAACCCGGCTGATGACACGCACCACGCCGCTGGCGCGCAGCGGCGAACACGCCGAGGCGGTGCTGGGCCGGCTCAACCGGCTGGTCGGACGGCATCTGCCCAAGTTCGCCGATTCGACCCAGGCGGTGCGCGTGTCGCCCGCGCTGGCCGACGCCATCAACCAGGCGCAGCAGGGCATTCGCCAGCGGGTCGGCGGCACCACCAAAAGGGGCGGCGAGCCGACCGTCACCACGCCGGCGCTGATCGAGGAACTGCACCAGCGCAAGCAGGCGCTGAAGCAGGCTGCCGGTTCGCCCGAGGAACGCGCCACGATCGAGATCGTCGCGCTGCTGTTCCAGAGCATCCTCACCGAAGACCGCATCCCGGCGACGGTGCGCGTGTGGTTCGCGCGCCTGCAGATGCCGGTGCTGCGCGTGGCGGTGGGCGAGCCCGATTTCTTCGCCACCATCGACCACCCGGCGCGGCGCCTGATCGACCGCATGGGCGCCTGTGTGATGGGCTTCGATGCCTCCACGCGCAGCATCGGCGATGCGCTCGAGAAGGAGATCCGCCGCGTGGTGCAGGTCGTCGAGGCCTACCCCGACACCGGCCGGCGTGTCTTCCAGACGGTGCTGGTGGAGTTCGAGAAATTCCTCGAGCACTACTTCAGCACCGAAAACGAAGCCACGCGCAAGGGCGTGTCGCTGGCCCAGCAGGTCGAACAGCGCGAGACGCTGGCGATCCAGTTCACCATCGAGCTGCGGCGCATGCTCAACGAAGTGCCGGTGCAGGACAGCGTGCGCACCTTCCTGTTCCAGGTCTGGGCCGACGTGCTGGCGATGAGCGCGCTGCGCTACGGCGCGCAGGGCGAGCAGACGCGGGTCATGAAGCGCGCCGCGTCCGATCTGATCTGGTCGGCCAGCGCCAAGGTCACCCGCGAAGAGCGCGCCGAGGTCATCCGCCGCCTGACGCCGCTGCTGAAGACGCTGCGCGAGGGCATGTCCTCGGCCGGCGTCGACGCGGCCCGGCAGGACGAACACCTGCAGGTGCTGAACAACTCGCTGGCCGCGGCCTTCACCGCCAAGGCGCCGGTGATCGCCACCGAACGGCTGAAGGAGCTCTCCGAGCGGCTCGAATCGCTGGAAGAACTGCTGCCCGATGCCGCCGACGTGACCATCGACGACTCGATCGTCTTCGACCTGTCGGGGCACGAAAGCTCCGAACTCGAGGTGGTGTCCGAGGGCGGCTCGATGCCGACGCCGGCGATGATCGCCTGGGCGCGCGAGCTGCAGGTCGGCGGCTGGTACATGCTCGACTACCGCAACCGCAACGAGGCCGTGCAACTGGCCTGGTTCGGCATGCGCAAGCAGCTGTCGATGTTCGTCACCCCGCAGGGGCGCTGCGTGCTGTTTCAGCAGCAGCGGCTGGCGTCGTTCCTGCAGGCCGGGCTGTTGCTGCCCGCGCAGGACGAGGCGCTGAGCGTGCGCGCCACGCGCAGTGCGCTGGCCAAGCTCGATGTCGACCCGGCGCGCCTGCTGAATTGAGCCACCGCGGCAGCGGTCAGTGAATCAGCCGATCCTCGGGGTCGACGAACAGTTCGTCGAGGATCAGCGCGTCGGGTTCCTCGCCCAGGCTCCAGAACACCATCAGCACGATGATCTTCAGGTCGTCCAGGCCGATCGGCCCGTCGCCGATGGCGGTGGCGCGGTCGATGACCATCTCGCGCATCGGCGCCGGCAGCACACCGGCCGCATCGAGGAAGCTGATGAAGCCGATCGATTCCTCGCCGAGCAGATCGATCTCGGCTTCGGAGTACACGCGCAAGCTCTGCGGGCCCTGGCTGCCGGCGCACGATTCGGCCGTGTCGGCCAGGCCGTCGAGCCACTTCAGCGCGTCGTGGATCTCGTCGCTGTCGAAGCCCACCGCGGTGAGCTTGCGCGACAACTGCTGATGCCCGGGGCAAGCGTCCGGACGCCAGTAGTTTTCGTACAGATACACCAGCACATCGAACATGAAAACACTATAACGCAGCGCCCGCCGAGGCGTCGCGTTGCGCTACCTCAGGTGCGCGCGCGCCGCTGGTAAAGCCCGCCGGGCAGGCGTTCGACCGCACCGGCCAGTTCAAGCTCGAGCAGCCTGGCACTGAGCACGTGCACCGGCCAGCCGCTGCGCGCGCTCAACGCGTCCAGCGTGACCGGGTCGTGGCCCATCGCCTGCAGCAGCCCGTCGGCCGCCGGCGGCGTGTCGCCGTGGCTGCCGCTGTCTCGTCGCTGTCGTCGCCCCGGCTGTCACGGTCGACAGCCGGCTGACGCGCGGCCGCCGCCGAGGCCTGCGCCGGCCGCAGTTCCTCGACGATGTCCTGCGCACTCTCCACCAGCTTGGCGCCCTGGCGGATCAACGCATGGCAGCCCCGCGACAGCGGCGAGTGGATCGAGCCGGGCACCGCGAACACCTCGCGGCCGCACTCGGCAGCGACACGCGCGGTGATCAGCGAACCCGACTGCAGCGCGGCTTCGACGACCAGCGTGCCGCGCGACAGGCCGGCGATGATGCGGTTGCGCAGCGGAAAGTTGTTCGCCAGCGGCGGTGTGCCGGGCGCAAATTCGCTGATCACCGCGCCGTGCTCGCCGATGCGCTGCGCCAGCGCGCGGTGGCGGTTCGGGTAGACGATGTCGAGTCCGCTGCCGACCACCGCCAGCGTGCTGCCGGGCCCGCCCAGCCCGCCTTCGTGAGCCGCGCGGTCGATGCCTTGCGCCAGCCCGGAGACGATGCACCAGTGTTCGCGGCTCAAGTGGGTGGCGAACGCGCGCGCGTTGTCGATGCCCTGTGCGCTGGCGTTGCGGCTGCCGACGATGGCGATGCCGGCTTCGGCCAGCAGTTCGAGCCGACCGTGCACATACAGCAGCAGCGGCGGGTCGGGCGTCTGCAGCAGCTGCGCCGGGTACTCGGCATCGGCCAGCGTGATCACGTGCCGCGCGGGTGCGCCGCGCCACCACTGCAAGGCCTGCTGCAAGCGCGGTTCGTACGATGCCGGCGCTGCGGCGATGCCGGCTTCGGCACGCGGCCCGATCACCTGTCGGCGGGCGCTGGCCGAGGCCTGCAGGGCCGCCGCCGGGGAGCCGAACGATGCCAGCAGGCGGCGTGCCCCGTCGCGCCCGAGGCCCGGGCTTTCGAGCAGGCGGAACCAGCTCTCGAATTCGTCGGTGTCGAGCATGCCGACGCCGACGCCGGATCAGGGCTGGGTGAAGCTGTCGCCGGGGAACACCGGCACGTTCACCGACATGATCAACGCGTACGAGGCCTTGTCGAAGACCCGGAAGACGAACAGCACGCCGTTGCGCTCGTTCGGCAACTGCAGCTGGGTCTTCTTGTCCTCGAAGCGATCGACGGTGCGCGCGCCCTGGCGCCACAGCGCCAGCACATGACCGCGCTCGAGGCCGTCACGGGCGCCCTTGTTGATGGCGACGATCTGGTTCTGACCGGCACTCATGCCCTCGCCGTAGATCGACAGCACGCGCCCGTCGATGGCGCCGTTCGGCGAATGCGGCGCATAGGCCTCGAGATCGCGCGTCGGCAGCGGCGCCAGACGGTCGCCGATGTTGACCTCCAGACGCGCCGATTTGATCGACACCGTCGACGGCACCACTTCGGGGCTTGCCCTTCGCGTCGACGATGTTGCGTCCCGGCCTCACGAACTCGGCGGTGCCGACAAAACGCGACTCGTAGCCCAGCACTTCCTGGCTGTCGTAATCGAGCAGCGGGCGCGGTTCGCGGAACAGCCGGTAGTCGCGGGCCTGCCCCATGTCGCCGAGCACGTAGGCGACCTGGCCCTTGTACATGCTGACATGGCCCTTCCTGCGCGGCGGCGACACGCGGTGCCAGGCGCAGCTGGTCGTCGGAATAGATCACGGCCTCGTTCAGGAACGGGCCGATCAGGTGCAGCGGTATCGAGCCGATGGCATCGTTGTCGAGCAGGTTGGCGCGCACGCGCGGGCTCAGGCGCACGCTGTTGCCGGGCGCGCCCGTGCCGGCCTGCGCCAGCCGCAAGCGCGCGCGGTCGCCGGTCTTTTCCAGCACCAGCACCTGCCCCGGATAGATCAGGTGCGGGTTGCGGATCTGGTCGAGGTTCATGCCCCACAACTCGGGCCAGCGCCATGGGCTGACGAGGAAGATCTTGGAGATGTCCCACAGCGTGTCGCCCGGCTGCACGGTGTGCACGTCGGGCGCGTTGGGTGCCAGCGCCGACAGCGGCACGCCGGCCTGCGCCACCTGCTGCGCGGTGCCGCGCTGCTGCTCGGTGACCGGAAAAGGCGGCTCGGCGGCCGCTGCCAGGCCGCTGGCCAAAGAACCGCCAGCAAAGGCGATGCTCAGACAGGCCAACCGGCGACGGCGACAAAAGGGGGCTCGGGTCATGGGGGATCGCTCCAGGGCGCGGGTCAAGGCAAATGCGCGATGACACAATCACACTCTTGGTCATCGGTGCAGCCTCGCCAACGTTAGCGCAAAGCCTGCCGAGATGCTCAGCTGTTTTCTAGGATTCTGTCCATAAACCCTTGATATCGCAACGAAATGTGCATGCCGGCCGTCCGCCTGTGAAGCCTGTCACACAGTGACGCGTCGGCGCTTGTTGACACACGTTGCACCGCTTTGCGAGGCCGCCCGAAGCGGCCTTACTGAACCGCCATGGCCGTGCTTTCGATCCTGCGTTTTCCCGATCCCCGCCTGCACACGGTGGCCAAACCGGTGGCCGCTGTCGATGATCGCGTGCGCGCGCTGGTCGACGACATGATCGAGACCATGCACGCCAGCGACGGCATCGGCCTGGCGGCGACGCAGATCGATGTGCACGAGCGCATCGTCGTCGTCGACGTGTCCGACAGCCACGACCAGCCGCGCGTGCTCATCAATCCCGCGATCACGCGCCGCAGCGACGAGATGGTCGACGCCGAAGAAGGTTGCCTGTCGGTGCCGGCCATCTTCGACAAGGTGCCGCGCCACGCCCGCGTCAGTGTTCGCGCGCTCGACCGCGACGGTGCCGAGATCGAATTCGACGCCGACGGGTTGCTCGCGGTGTGTGTGCAGCACGAGCTCGATCATCTGCTGGGCAAGGTGTTCGTCGAGTACCTGAGCCCGCTGAAGCGCGGCCGCATCCGCACCAAGATGCTGAAGAAGAGCCGCGAGGAACAACGCAGCGCATGAGCGCTGCCCAGGCGCTTTCTCAGGCGCTGTCCCGCGCGCAGGCTGCAGCGCCGGCGCTGCGACGAAGCACGAAGGTGGCGGGTTGATGCCCGGACGAGCCCTGCGCGTGGCGTTCGCCGGCACGCCGGAGTTTGCGCGCCAGGCCCTGCACGCCATCGCGGCGCCGGCTTCGAGGTGCCGCTGGTGCTGACCCAGCCCGACCGCCCGGGCGGTCGCGGCATGAAGCTGCAGCCCTCGGCTGTCAAGCAGCTGGCGCTGGAACAAGGCTGGCCGCTGCTGCAGCCGCGCAGCCTGCGGCTGGACGGGCGCTTCGGCGATGACGCCGGCAGCGCCCGCGACGCGCTGGTGCGCGCGCGGCCGGATGTGCTGGTGGTCGCCGCCTACGGCCTGATCCTGCCCGCATGGGTGTTGTCGCTGCCGCCGCTGGGCTGCCTGAACATCCACGCTTCGCTGTTGCCGCGCTGGCGCGGCGCCGCACCGATCCAGCGCGCCATCGAGGCCGGCGATGAACGCACCGGCATCACGCTGATGCAGATGGATGCCGGGCTGGATACCGGCGACATGCTGCTCAGCGAAGCGCTGCCGATCGAGCCCACCGATAGCGCCGAGACGCTGGGCGCGCGCCTGGCCGATCTCGGTGCGCGGCTGATCGTCAGCGGGCTGACCCGGTTGCCCTGCGGCGGCTCTGCCCGCGACGCCGCAGCCCGACGCGGGCATGTGCTACGCGCACAAGATCCACAAGGCCGAGTCGCCGATCGACTGGCACGACAGCGCCGCGGTCATCGAACGACGCACCCGCGCCTTCGACCCCTTCCCCGGCAGCACCTTCGCCGTCGGCGACACGGTGGTGAAGCTGTGGCGCGCCGCGCCCACCGGCGACACCGTCACGGCCGCCCCGGGCACCGTCACGGTGCGCGACGGCAGCACGCTGGTGGTGGCCTGCGGCAGCGGCGAGCTGTCGCTGCTGGAACTGCAATGCCCGGGCGGGCGGCGCATCGACGTGAGCCGATTCCTGCACACGCCTGCTGGCGCCGGGCTCGAAGCCGGCGCGGTGCTGGCCTGCGGCGTGCGGCCGGTGTCCTGAGGTCGCGACGCACCCGCGCCGCTCAAGTGCACGCCCGGCGCGGCCGATATCAGGCCAGCCATGTCCCTCCGCCACGCCGCCCCGTTGCTGATCGCGCTGACCCTGCTGTCGGGCTGCGACATGCTGGGCATCGAATCGGCACAGGCCGTGGCCGAGCGCAAGGAGGCCGATGGCAAGGCGGTGGGCAGCGCGTGCCGCCATGCCGGCCGCGCGCTGGAAGACTGTTTTGCGCTCAACCGCAAGTCCGACAAGGCCGCGGTGTTCGCCGGCTGGCGCGAGATGAACGACTACATGCGCGAGAACAAGATCGACGAGGTGGCTCCGCAAACCGGCACCAACACCCAGCTGGCCGGCAAGCCACCGCCACCCGACAAGGTGCACGACAAGGACGCCGAGGCCAAACCCGCGGCCGGCGGCAAGCAGCAGTCCTGAGGGTTTCGCGACAACGCGGCAGCGCTGCGACAATTTGCCCTTTTCTGCAGGGGCGTGTCCATGACCATGTTGCGTTTCACCGATCTGGTGGCGGCCGGCCGCGTGGCCGGCAAGCGGGTGTTCATCCGCGCCGACCTGAACGTGCCGCAGGACGACACCGGGCGCATCACCGAAGACACGCGCATCCGCGCGTCGCTGGCGTGCATCCAGATGGCGCTGAAGGCAGGTGCTGCGGTGATGGTGACCTCGCATCTGGGCCGGCCCAGCGAAGGCCAATTCAAACCCGCGGATTCATTGCAGCCGGTGGCCGATCGGCTGGGCGAGTTGCTCGGGCGCGACGTGCCGCTGCGAGCAGACTGGATCGACGGCGTGCAGGTCGAGCCCGGCCAGCTGGTGCTGCTGGAAAACTGCCGCCTGAACAAGGGCGAGAAGAAAAACGACGAGACCCTGTCGCGCAAGATGGCCGCGCTGTGCGACATCTTCGTGCATGACGCCTTCGGCACCGCGCACCGCGCCGAAGCCTCGACCTACGGCATCGCGCAGTTCGCGCCGGTGGCCTGCGCCGGGCCCTTGCTGGCAGCCGAGTTCGACGCCACCACGCAGGCGCTGGCCCAGCCCAGGCGGCCGCTGCTGGCGATCGTCGCCGGCTCCAAGGTCAGCACCAAGCTGAGCATCCTGCAAAGCCTGGCGAAGAAGGTCGACGGCCTGATCGTCGGTGGCGGCATCGCCAACACCTTCCTGCTCGCCGAAGGCCTGCCGATCGGCAAGAGCCTGGCCGAGGCGCCGCTGCTCGATGAGGCGAAGGCGGTGATCTCGGCGATGAAGGCGCGCGGCGCAGCGGTGCCGATTCCCACCGACGTGGTCACGGCCAAGTCCTTCGCCGCCGACGCCACCGCCACGGTGAAGGCCGTCGCCGACGTGGCCGAGGACGATCTGATCCTCGACATCGGCCCCGACACGGCCGCGTTGCTGGCGTCGAAGTTGAAGTCGGCGGGCACCATCGTCTGGAACGGCCCGGTCGGGGTGTTCGAGTTCGATGCCTTCGCGCACGGCACCGAAACGGTCGCGCGCGCCATTGCCGCCAGCCCGGCATTCAGCATTGCCGGCGGCGGCGACACGCTGGCCGCGATCGCCAAGTACGGCATCGAGCAGGACATCGGCTATATCTCCACAGGCGGCGGCGCGTTCCTCGAAGTGCTGGAAGGCAAGACGCTGCCGGCCTTCGAGATCCTGAGCAAACGCGCAGCCGGTTGAGGCCGCCGTCGCGGGCGCTGCGGCGGCGCGCGACAACCCCGCCGCCATAATTCGCGCTTGTTCGCCGAAAGCTGATTTCATGACCCGTTCCACCAAGATCGTCGCCACGCTCGGGCCCGCTTCCAGCGACCCGGAAGTGCTGGAGCGGCTGCTGCGCGCCGGTGTCGACGTGGTGCGCCTGAACTTCAGCCACGGCAGCGCACAGGACCACATCGATCGCGCCACGCTGGTGCGCGAGACGGCCCTGCGCGTGGGCAAGCCGGTGGCGTTGATGGCCGACCTGCAGGGCCCGAAGATCCGCGTCGGCAAGTTCGAGCAGGGCAAGGTGACGCTGGTCAACGGCGCCAGCTTCGTGCTCGACGCCGCGCGCACCGAGCCGGGCAACATCGACGCCGTCGGCCTGGACTACAAGGAACTGCCGCGCGACGTGCGCCCCGGCGACAACCTGTTGCTCAACGACGGTCTGATCGTGCTGACCGTGCAGGCGGTGCGCGGCGAGCAGGTGCACACGCGGGTCAAGCTCGGCGGCGTGCTGTCGAACAACAAGGGCATCAACAAGCAGGGCGGCGGGCTGACCGCACCGGCGCTGACCGGCAAGGACATGGAAGACATCCGCACCGCGATGAGCTTCCAGGCCGACTACCTGGCCGTCAGCTTCCCGAAGAACGCGACCGACATGGAAATGGCGCGCCAGCTGGCCAACGTCGCCGGCGAGTCGAAACGCCACAAGCCGGCGCTGATCGCCAAGATCGAACGCAGCGAGGCGATCCCCAACCTCGAGGCGATCCTGCGCGCCAGCGACGGCATCATGGTCGCGCGCGGCGACCTGGCCGTGGAAGTCGGCGCGGCCACCGTGCCGGCGCTGCAAAAACGCATGATCCGCATGGCGCGCGAGATGGACAAGCTGACCATCACCGCCACGCAGATGATGGAAAGCATGGTCCTGAACCCGGTGCCCACGCGCGCCGAGGTCAGCGACGTGGCGAATGCGGTGCTCGACGGCACCGACGCGGTGATGCTCAGTGCCGAGACCGCCGCCGGGCAGTTCCCGGTGGAAACGGTCGAGCAGATGGCGCTGATCGCGCTCGAGGCCGAACGCGCCGAGGACGTCAAGCTCGACGGCGACTTCACCAACAAGCACTTCGGCCGCATCGACCAGACCATCGCGATGGGCGCGCTGTTCACCGCCTTCCACCTCGGCTGCAAGGCCATCATCGCGCTCACCGAGAGCGGCTCGACCGCGCTGTGGATGAGCCGGCACAACATCCATGTGCCGATCTTCGGCATGACCTCGAAGGCCAGCTCCGAGCGGCGCATGGCGCTGTACCGCAACGTGCGCCCGGTGCTGATGGATTCGTTCGCCGATCGCGACCAGGCGCTGGCCGAAGCCGAGCGGCTGCTGCGAAAGCAAGGCGTGCTGATGCCGGGCGACACCTATGCCATCACCTGCGGCGAGCCGATGGGCCACCCCGGCGGCACCAACATGCTCAAGGTCTGCCGGGTGGAATGACGCCCCCCGAAAGGGGCCATGTCGAGTGGGCCACCGGGTTGAGCACCGCGGGTTCGCAGCGGGACCGGCCGGGATCGTTAAAATTGGCATCCTTTCCGCTCACTGCCGAGGTCTGCCATGCCACTCGTTTCCATGCGCCAACTGCTCGACCATGCTGCCGAGAACGGCTACGGCATTCCGGCCTTCAACGTCAACAACCTGGAGCAGGTGCAGGCGGTGATGACGGCCGCCTCCGAAGTCGGCGCGCCGGTGATCCTGCAGGCCAGCGCCGGGGCGCGCAAATACGCCGGCGAGCCTTTCATCAAGCACCTGATCCTGGCCGCCATCGAATCGTGGCCGACGGTGCCGCTGGTGATGCACCAGGACCACGGCCAGAGCGTCGACGTGTGCAAGGGCGCCATCGGCCTGGGCTTCAGCTCGGTGATGATGGACGGCTCGCTGGAAGCCGACGGCAAGACCATCGCCAGCTACGACTACAACGTCGACGTCACGCGCAAGGTGGTCGACATGGCCCACGCCAAAGGGGTCACGGTCGAAGGTGAACTCGGCTGCCTGGGTTCGCTGGAAACGATGCGCGGTGACAAGGAAGACGGCCATGGCACCGAAGCGACGATGACCCGCGAGCAGTTGCTCACCGACCCCGAGCAGGCCGCCGACTTCGTCAAGCGCACCCAGCTCGACGCGCTGGCGATCGCGATCGGCACCAGCCACGGCGCCTACAAGTTCACGCGCAAGCCCACCGGTGACATCCTCGCCATCGACCGCATCAAGGCGATCCACAAGCGCATTCCGAACACCCACCTGGTGATGCACGGCAGCTCGAGCGTGCCGCAGGAGCTGCTGGCCGAGATCCGCCAGTTCGGCGGCGACATGAAAGAGACCTACGGCGTGCCGGTCGAGGAAATCCAGGAAGCCATCAAGCACGGCGTGCGCAAGATCAACATCGACACCGACGTGCGCCTGGCGATGACCGGGGCCATCCGCCGTTACCTGGCGGAGAACCCGGGCAAGTTCGACCCGCGCGACTACCTGAAGCCGGCGCGTGAAGCGGCGCGGCTGATCTGCCTGCAGCGCTACCGGCAGTTCGGCTGCGAGGGCCAGGGCGCGAAGATCAAGCCACGCGCGCTGGACGACGTGGCCAAGGCCTATTCGAGCGGCGCGTTGAGCCAGACGGTGGTGTAACGCGACGCGCGCTGCAGCCGGCGGCTCGACCGCTGCAGCGGCCCAGCGGCATGCGCAAGGTCCCCGGCGACGCCGGTCACGGCTTCGTGGCCATCGACTTCGGCACGTCCAACTCGGCGGTGGCGCTGCCGCAGCGTGGCGGTGAGGGCGCCGGCGTGCGGCTGGTCGAACTCGAAGCCGGCTTCGCGACCATGCCCACCGCCGTTTTCTACCGCGCCGACACGCCGGCACACCAAGTGCAGGCCGAGCGGCTGTTCGGCCGTGCGGCGCTGGCCGCCTATGTCGAGGGCACCGACGGGCGCCTGATGCGCTCGATGAAGAGCATCCTCGGCTCCAGCCTGCTCGAGCACAGCACCGACATCGGCGCCGGCCGCACGGTGCGCTACCGCGAGGTGGTGTCGGGCTACCTGCGCCGCCTGAAATCTGTCGCCGAAGCCGAGGCCGGCCATGCCCTGCCGCGCGTGGTGCTCGGCCGACCGGTGTTCTTCGTCGACGACGACCCGGTGCGCGATGCGCGGGCGCAGGCTGCGCTGCACGATGCCGCGCGGCAGGCCGGCTTCGACGAGGTGCGGTTCCAGTTCGAACCGATCGCCGCCGCGCTCGATCACGAATCCGGCATCGACCACGAACAACTGGTGCTGGTCGCCGACATCGGCGGCGGCACCTCCGATTTTTCGCTGGTGCGCGTGGGCCCGGCCCGGCGCGGGCGTGCCGAACGCCGCGACGACATCCTGGCCAACCACGGCGTGCACCTGGCCGGCACCGATTTCGACCGCCACATCGAACTGGCCAGCATCCTGCCGTTGCTGGGCTACGGCGCGCGCCGTCCGGCACGGCCCGGCGAGATCTCGCGCGAGGTGCCCAGCGGCGTGTATTTCGACCTCGCCACCTGGCACCTGATCAACACGGTGTATGCGCCGGCGCGGCTGAGCGAACTGCGCGGCATGAAAGGCTGGTACAGCGATGCGCGCCACCACGCCCGTTTGCTGCGCACGCTGCAGCAGCGACTCGGCCACGCGCTGGCTGCCGCCGCCGAGCAGGCCAAGATCGAGGTTGCGTTGCACGGCGACACGCACATCGACCTCGGGCTGCTGGAGCCCGCGCTGAGCGCGCCGCTGCGCGTGAAGGACGCGGCCGCCGCGATCGAGCACGAGGTGCAGCGCATCGTGCTGGCCGCGCGCGAGACGGCGCGGGCGGCCGGCGTGGCGCCGACAGCGGTGGACGTGCTGTATTGCACCGGTGGCTCGACCGGTCTGCACCCGCTGGTGCAGCGCATCGCCGAGCAGTTCCCGGCCGCGCAACTGGTGCGTGGCGACCGCTTCGCCAGCGTGGCGCAGGGCCTCGGGCTGCACGCCCGCACGCTGTTCGCCGGCTGAGCGCCGCGCCGCGCTACTTCTTGGCGTTCTTGTCCTTCTTGACTTGTGCCGGCTTGCGCTTCAGCGCCAGCACGTCGGCACCCTCCTCGCCGTGGTGGCGCTTGTCCAGATCGGCGAGCAGCCCCTCATCGCTGAGGTCGATCGGGCGCGAATTGTCCCAGTCGAATCGGGTCGTCGCATTGAGCCGATCGACGACATGGCGCGCGTCGGTCTCGATGGCCAGTTCACGGCGCGCATCGAAGCTGCCGGGGGCCAGGTTGATCGAGCCGACGATGGCGCGCTTGCCGTCGGCCAGCAGCATCTTGCCGTGCAGCTTCAGCTTTTTCAGCCGGTGCACCTTGGCACCGACGTCGTTCATGATGCGCAGACCGCCGACGCCTTCGGCCAGCTTGTTGGCCTTCAGGTTGTGCGGCGGCCGCGCCATGATGTGCACCTTGACGCCGCGGCGCATCGCGCGCACCAGCCGTTCGACGATGACCGTGTCCTGGTAACGCTCGTTTTGCAGCAACAGGGTTTCGCGCGCCGCGTCGATGAACGCGGCAATGCGTTCGCGGCCGTTGTTCGGGCACCAGATCAGCGTCGAATCCGGGTCGGGCTCGAACTTCTGGTGCTGCCAGTCGGCCTCGAAACATTTCAGCATCTGCTCGACTTCCAGCGCATGGGTGGTGACCACCGCATAGTCGCGCGTCTGCGTCAGATCGCGGGTTTCCCAGTTCAGCGATTCGACGAAGCCGACGCTGTCGTCGATGACCATCGATTTCTGGTGCGTCAACGCAAACTCGGGGCTGCTGTCGCTGACCTGCACACCGGCCTGTTCCAGCGCCTTGCGCGTGTCTTCGTTCTCGGCCGAGCCGTCGCGTCGCGCCGGGTTCAGCATCACGCGCACCTTCACGCCGCGCTGTTCGGCGGCGATCACGGCCTGCACCATCTCCGGGTCGGTGAACAGGAACATGCGGATGTTCACCGACGACTTGGCGCCGTTCAGCGCATCGACCAGCGGACGCGCGCCGTCGTCGGGCAGCACGATCAGTGAATGTGACATGGTGCGTTTCAAAGGCTGGGTGGTCGGGCCGCAAAGGATAGCCGCCAACTCCGCTCCGTGCGAAGCACCGCCTGCGGCAAGTCACCGAAGGCGCGCGACCCGACACCTACAATTCCGGCTCCGCTTGACCGGAGTCGCCCGTGCCTGGTGCAACCCCCTTGGTCGGCGTTCTGATGGGCTCTGCCAGCGACTGGCCGACCCTGAAAAATGCCGCGCAGATTCTCAGTGAGTTCGGCATCGCGCACGAGGCGCGGGTGATCAGCGCCCACCGCATGCCCGACGAGATGTTCGCCTACGCCGAAGGCGCGGCGCAGCGCGGCCTGAAGGCGCTCATCGCCGGGGCCGGTGGCGCCGCCCACCTGCCCGGCATGCTGGCGGCGAAGACGACGCTGCCGGTGCTGGGTGTGCCGGTGGCCAGCCGCCATCTGCAAGGTGTCGATTCGCTGCATTCGATCGTGCAGATGCCGCGCGGCATTCCGGTGGCCACCTTCGCCATCGGCGACGCCGGTGCGGCCAACGCGGCACTGTTCGTCGTGGCCATGCTCGCGCTCCACGATGCCGGCCTGCGCGATCAGCTGGCCGCCTGGCGCGCACGTCAACGCGATGCCGCGTGCGCCATGGACGCCGAGCTGAAGTGAGCGCGGCGATCCTGCCCGGCGCTGCGGTGGACGGCGAGCCGGCGATGCTCGGCGTGATGGGCGGCGGCCAGCTGGCGCGCATGTTCGTGCACGCCGCGCAGGCGATGGGCTATCGCACCGCGGTGCTCGACCCCGACGAGCACAGCCCGGCGGGCACGGTGTCGCACCGGCATGTGCGCGCCGACTACCTCGATGACGATGCGCTGGCCCTGATGCAGCGGCACTGCGCGGCGATCACCACCGAGTTCGAGAATGTGCCGGCGGCGGCCCTGGCGCGGCTGGCCACCAGCCGCCCGGTCGCCCCCGGCGCCGATGCGGTGGCCATCTGCCAGCGCCGCCAGCATGAAAAGAGCTTCTTCGCGCGCTGCGGCGTGCCGTGTGCGCCGCATGCCGTCATCGCCGCCGAAGCCGACCTGGAACAGGTCGATGCGTCCCTGTTCCCCGCCATTCTGAAAACCGCCGAGCTGGGCTACGACGGCAAGGGGCAGATCGACGTGATCGCGCCGCACGACCTGGGTGCCGCCTGGCGACAGCTCGGCGGTGTCGCCTGCGTGCTCGAAAAGCGTCTGCCGCTGCACTGCGAGATCAGTGTCATCGTCGCGCGCGGCGAGGACGGCCACTGGGTGCACCTGCCGGTGCAGCAGAACCTGCACCGCGACGGCATCCTGGCCGTCACGCAGGTGCCGGCGCCGAGCCTGTCGGACGAACAGGCGGCGCACGCGGTGGCGCTGGCCGGCACCCTCGCCGAGTGCATGCAGTACGTTGGCGTGCTGTGTGTCGAATTCTTCGTGCTGCGCGACGGCACGCTGGTGGCCAACGAGATGGCGCCACGGCCGCACAACTCGGGCCACT
The DNA here is from genome assembly GCA_963756415.1 of uncultured beta proteobacterium. Taxonomy (GTDB): domain Bacteria; phylum Pseudomonadota; class Gammaproteobacteria; order Burkholderiales; family Burkholderiaceae_C; genus Rubrivivax. The sequence continues at coordinate 19,971 of CAVWNT010000007.1, read as the reverse complement.
ACAGCATCGACGCCTGCGACGTTTCGCAGTTCGAACTGCAGGTGCGTTGCATGACCGGCCTGCCGCTGCCGGCGCCGCGCCAGCACAGCGCGGCGGTGATGTTGAACCTGCTTGGCGATCTGTGGCCGCAGGATGCCGGCGCGACGCCGCCGTGGCACGCGGTGCTGGGCTTGCACGGTGTGCACCTGCACCTGTACGGCAAGCTCGAGCCGCGCCGCGGCCGCAAGATGGGCCACCTGACCATCACCGCCGCCGACGCGAAGGCTGCATGGTCGGTGGCGCGTGAGGCGGCCACCCGCCTGGGTCTGGCTGCGCCCTGATGCCGACGCTGCAAGCGGCCGACCCGCAATCCATCGACGCAGCTGCCCGCCATCTGGCCGACGGCGCCTTGCTCGCCTTTGCCACCGAAACGGTGTATGGCCTCGGTGCCCGTGCCGACGACGACGCCGCCGTCGCCGCCATCTTCGCCGCCAAGGGCCGGCCGGCCGCGCACCCGCTGATCGTGCACACGGCCGATGTCGACGCGGCCCGCCGCTTCGCGCTCGAATGGCCGCGCGCTGCGCAGCAGCTGGCCGACGCCTTCTGGCCCGGTGCGCTGACCTTGATCGTGCGCCGCGAGCCGTCGCTGGCGGCCGCCGCCGCCGGCGGCCAGCGCAGCATCGGCTTGCGCGTGCCGGCGCATGGCGTGGCACACGCGCTGCTGGGCGCGGCCCTGCGCCTGGGCGTGCCGGGTGTCGCCGCGCCGAGCGCGAACCGTTTCGGCCGCGTCAGCGCCACCTGCGCGGCGCATGTGCGCGACGAGCTGGGCGCATCGCTGTGGGTGCTGGATGCGGGCGATTGCCCGGGCGGCATCGAATCGACGATCGTCGATTGCTCGCGTGACGCGCCGACCCTGCTGCGCCCGGGCCTGCTGTCGCGCGCGCAGATCGAGCAGTGCCTGGGCCACGCCCTGCGCCTGCCGGATGCCCAGTCGCCGCGCGCGTCGGGCACGCTGGCGTCGCACTACGCACCGTCGGCCAAGGTGCGGCTGATGAGCGCCGCGCAGATCCGCGACGGCGCCAGGCTGCTCGGCGAGGGCGCGTTGCCGTTGAAGCTGGCGGTATATTCGCGCTCGCACGAAGGCATTCGCCGCCCCATCGAACACCGGCGCATGCCGGCCACCGCGGCCGCGGTCGCCCATGAAGTGTTTGCCGTGCTGCGCGGCTTCGACAGCCGCGGCGCACAACTCATCTGGGTCGAGCAGCCTCCCGACGAGCCCGAGTGGGATGCGGTACGCGATCGACTGATGCGTGCCGCCGCCCATTGAGATTCATGACCCTCCCTATGATCCGGCAAATGATGCACAGATTGACAGCAAGACGGTGCGGCGCTGCGCTGGCCATGGCCTTCAGCCTGGGCCTGGTGGCTTCGTGTGGCGGCGGCACCGAACAGATCGATCCGTTCGCGCCAACGCGGATGCTGGTCTTCGGCGACGAGATGAGCGTGCTCACCGACCAGGTGGGCGGCAGTCGCGGGCGCAAGTACAGCGTCAACGCCCTCGACGCCAACGGCGCGGTCGACTGCACGCTGCGCCCGCTGTGGACGCAGGTGCTGGCCAACACCTATCTGTTCGCGTTCGAGGACTGCAACACCACCGGCGTGCTGGTTCCGCAGGCGCGCATCTACGCCAAGGTGGGCGCCACGTCGCTCGACTTCGAAGCCCAGGTCGCCGACGCGCAGGCCACCGGTGGCGGCTTCACCAGCACCGACCTCGCCACCGTGCTGGTGGGCGCCAACGATGTGCTCGACCTGTACCAGAACCAGTACCTGCCCGATCCCACCGCGGACAACGCCAACGCCATCGTGGCCGAGTTGCAAAAGCGCGGCGAGCGGCTGGGCCAGCAGGTCAACGCGCTGACCCAGCTGGGGCCGCGGGTGGTGCTGTCGACCATCCCGCTGATGGGCCTGACGCCGTATGCGCTGCGCGAGGCGATCACCAGCGGCGATGCCCAGCGATCGGCCCTGTTGACCAACTTCAGCAACGCCTACAACACCGCGGTGCGCGTGAACATCATCAACGACGGGCGCTTCATCGGCCTGGTCGAACTCGATGCGCTGATCAATGCCGGCTTCAACAACCCGACGCAATACGGGCTGACGAACGTCACGCAGGGGGTGTGCTCGGTCGCGTTGCCCAACTGCAGCACCAACACGCTGGTCACCACCGCCGCCAATGCCGCCACCACCTGGCTGTGGGCGAGCGACCTGTGGATGGGTTCCACCGCGCACCTGAATCTGGGCAACTTCGCCCGCGGTCGGGCGCTGGGCAACCCGTTCTGACGCCGCCCAAGCCGATCAGCGGCTGGGCGCGTCGCGCAGGCTCCACTGCACCAGCGCATCGAGGGCCGGCCTTGCGGCATTGGCGTTGGTGTGGTTGATGATCGCCACCAGCACGTAGCGCCGGCCGCTGTCTGACAGCACATAGCCGGCCAGGCCCGCGACATCGCGCAGCGAACCGGTTTTCAGGTGGGCGCGCCCGGCGGTGGCGCGTGATTTGCGCATCGTGCCGTCGAGCCCGTTGAGCGGCAGCGAGCTGACCAGCTCGGGCATGTAGGCGCGGTCCCAGCTCAGCCACAGCAGCCGCGCCAGCAGCGCGGCCGACACGCGCGTGTCGCGCGACAGGCCCGAGCCGTTGTCGATCTGCAGGCCCGTCGGCAGCTCGCCCAGGCGCGCCTGCAGCCACTCGCGCAGCACGCTGCGCGCAGCGTCGGCGCTGGCCGGCACGCCCGGCTGGCGTTGCAGCGCCAGGCTCAGGAACAGCTGCTGGGCCATGACGTTGTTGCTGAACTTGTTGATGTCCCGCACCACCTCACCCAGGCTCGGCGAGGCCATTTCGAAGCTCGGCTTCAGGCCGAGCGGGGCGCTGCCTTCGACGACCTTGCCGACCAGCGTGCCGCCCATCTCGCGCCAGAGTGCTTCGATCAGGCGCGCGTTGTAGGTGGCCGGCAACGCGTCGGCCACCGGCCAGCTCTGCTCGCCGCAGGCGAAGGGATAGCTGCCGGCGAAACGAACGTCGGCGGGGTCGGCGAAGGTGGCCTTCAGCGTGCTGTGCCAATCGCCGCACGGGCCGTTGGACAGCCGCACCGTGCGCTGCACGCGCTCGCCGGCCAGCGCCGGCTCGACCAGCACCTTGGCCACGCCGCGCGCGACATCGGGCACGAAGCCGTAGGTCACCGACTTGAAGTTCAGCAGCAGCGCGTCGGGCTGCACGTTGTAGGGCCGCATCGGCTCGCCATCGAAGTCGGCCCGATCGCCCTCGGCACGGGCGAAGGCGCTGCGGTCGAGCACGATGTTGCCGCGGATTTCACGCACGCCGCTTTGCTTCACGCGGCGCAGCATCAGCCACACCCGTTCGACGACCAGCTTCGGGTCGCCGCTGCCCTTGATGACCAGCGAGCCGTCGAGCACGCCGTCTTCGACATTGCCGAGCAGCCAAACCGGTGTCGACCACGTCCAGCTCGGCCCGAGCAGATCGAGCGCGGCGATGGTGGTCAACAGCTTGGCCAGCGACGCCGGGTTGACGGCCGCATCGGCGTTGTGCGCGATCAGCGGCTTGTCGGCGCCGACTTCCTGCAGCACCAACGACACCGCTTCAGCCGGCACACGCGCGCGCTGCAGCGCCGCATCGACCTCCAGCGGCCACGGCTGCTGCGCACCGGCCAAGGTGCAGACGGCGAAGAACAGCACGCCGGCCGCGCGTTGCAGCGCGCAAGGCCGCCGCGCGGCAGGGGCAGACACGGCGGCGAGGCGCGGGCACCGGCTCATGCACAAATCATCGCACGGCTAAACTTGGTCGATGCCCTCGCCCACCCCGCATCGAGCCTCGCATGCGCCTGCGCCGACGGACTCCGACGCCTGCCTGCTGGCCTTCGACAGCGCCACCGAGATGCTTGCCGTGGCACTGCAGAAGGGCACGCGCGTGTGGACTTACGACGGGCCCGGCGGCGCGCTCGCCTCGGCGCGCTTGATCCCCGAGATACGCGCGTTGCTCGATGGCGCGGGCCTGGCATTGAGCGATCTCGACGCCATCGCCTTCGGCGCCGGCCCGGGCGCCTTCACCGGCTTGCGCACCGCGTGCAGCGTGGCGCAGGGCCTGGCCTTCGGCGCCGCGCTGCCGGTGCTGGCCATCGACAGCCTGATGCTGGTGGCCGAGGCTGCGCGCGAGCAGGCGGCGGCGGCCGCTGGCGACGGGCCGGTCGAGGTGCACGTCGCGATGGATGCACGCATGGACGAGATCTACGCGGCCGCCTACCGCTGGACCGGCGCGCGCTGGCAGGTGTTGGCACCCCCGGCGTTGCACACGGCGGAGACGCTGCGGGCCGGCTGGCGCGCGCAGCCGCCGCGTCTTGTCGCCGGCTCGGCCGCCGCGGCTTTCGGCGACCGCCTCGACCTGGGCGATGCACAGCTCGCGCAGCAAGTCGCAACGCGCGCCGCCGCGCTGATGCGCGTCGCGCAGCAGCAGTGGCGTGCCGGCGCGTTGTTGCCCGCCGACCAGGCACTGCCGCTGTACGTGCGCGACAAGGTCGCTGACACGGTCGCCGAACGCCACGCCGCGCGGGCGGCGAGCGGGGCATTGCCATGAGTGCGCCGCCCGCAGCAGATCGCCTGCCCCCGGCGCGCGCGGCGCGATCGGCGCGAGGCCGTGGGGGGCTGCCGTGAGTGCGTTGCTGCGGCCGCAGGCGCAGTTGCGAGCACTGTTGCTGCGCGATCTGGATGCGGTGCTGGCCATCGAGCTCGCCGCCTACCGCTTCCCGTGGAGCCGCGGCAACTTCATCGATTCGTTGAGCGCGGGTTACCTGGCGGAGATGGTCGTCGACGGACAGGGCGCGCCGCTGGCGTACTGTGTGGCGATGCCCGGCGTCGACGAGATGCACCTGCTGAACCTGACCGTCGCGCCACCCAGCCAGCGCCAGGGCCACGCCGGCATGTTGCTCGACAGCCTGGAGGCGCACTGCCTGGATCGAGGGCTTGCGACGCTGTGGCTGGAAGTGCGCGCCGGCAACGAGCGTGCGCGCGAGGTCTACGCCCGGCGTGGATTCGAGCAAGTGGGCGTGCGCAAGGGCTACTACCCGGCCGGGCTGGCGCGGCGCGAGGATGCGCTGGTGATGAGCCTGAAACTGCCGCGGCCGGGCTGACATGGGCTGGACCGACAGTCAGCGGATGATGCTGCACGCGATGGGCATCCGGCTGTGGGCGCCGACATCCACCGCACCCGCCGACAAGGACGCGGAGACGCCCGCACCGGGCATCTCCGGTGCATCGCCGGCCGTGACGGTGTCGAGCCCCGAACGCGCACGTGTGCCAGCGGCGGGCGATCCAGACGATTCGGCCGAGCAGCGCACACGCAGCATTCACCTGCTGCCGTGGCCCGATCTGCAGGCAGCGGCAGCAGCGTGTGTGGCCTGCCCGCTGCACCTGTCGCGGCGCCAGGCGGTGTTCGGGGTCGGCCACCGGCGGGCGCACTGGATGATCGTCGGCGAGGCGCCCGGCGAGCAGGAAGACCGCCAGGGCGAGCCCTTCGTCGGGCCCTCGGGCCAGTTGCTCGACAACATGCTGCGCGCGCTCGATCTGACCCGCACCGAATCGACGCCCGAGCGCCAGGTGTTCATCACCAACACGCTGAAGTGCCGCCCGCCGAGCAACCGCAATCCGGCACCTGCCGAACTGCAGCAGTGCGAGCCTTTCCTGCAGCGGCAGATCGCGCTGGTGCAGCCGCGCATCATCCTGGCGATGGGCCGCTTCGCGGTGCAGTCGTTGCTGCGCAGCAGCGAGCCGATCGGCAAGCTGCGCGGGCGCGTGCACCACTATCTGGGCGTGCCGCTGGTGGTGACCTACCACCCCGCCTACCTGTTGCGCAACCTGCCCGAGAAGGCACGCGCCTGGGCCGACCTGTGCCTGGCCGCCGACACCGCCGCGGCCCTGCCGCCGGCCTGACCGGCAGCGCAGCGCATCGACGACTTCGCGTCCGGTGATCGGCGCGGCTCAGGCGCCCTTCTTCTTTGCGCGCTGCCAACCCGCCACTGTCGACTGCCGCGCCCGGGCCACGCTCAGCTGGCCGGCCGGCGCATCTTTCGACAAGGTCGATCCGCCGCCGATCGTGGCGCCTGCACCGATCGCGATCGGCGCCACCAGCACGCAGTTGGAGCCGACGTGCACATCGTCGCCGATGACGGTGCGGTGCTTGTTCGCACCGTCGTAGTTGGCGGTGATGCTGCCGGCGCCGAAATTGACGCGCGCGCCGACACTTGCATCGCCCAGGTAGGCCAGGTGATTGGCCTTCGCGCCGGCGCCCAGCGTGCTGTTCTTGACCTCGACGAAGTTGCCGATGTGCACATCCTGGCCGAGCTCGGCGCCGGGCCGCAGCCGCGCATACGGGCCGATGCGCGATGCGACGCCCACGCGCGCGCCCTCCAGATGGCTGAAGGCCTCGATGCGCACGCCGTCCGCCACCTGCGTGTCGCGCAGCAGGCAATGGGCGCCGATGCGAACGCCGTCGCCGAGCGTCACCTCGCCTTCGAATATGCAGCCGATGTCGATCTCGACATCGATGCCGCAGTGCAGCGTGCCGCGCAGGTCGAAGCGCGCCGGATCGGCCAGGCGCACGCCGGCATCCATCAGTTCGTCGGCCTGCCGGCGCTGCACCTGCCGTTCCAGCGCGGCCAGCTGCGCGGGGCTGTTGACACCCAGCACCTCGATCTCGCTGGCCGCCCGTGCGCTGACCACCTCGACGCCGTCGGCCACCGCCATCGCGACGATGTCGGTCAGGTAGTACTCGCGCTGCGTGTTGTCGTTGCTCAGCGCCATCACCCAGCGCTTCAGCGCCGCGGTGGGCGCGGCCAGCATGCCGGTGTAGACCTCGTCGATGCCCAGTTGCTGCACGTCGGCGTCCTTGTGCTCGACGATGCCCCGCACGTGGCCGGCCGCGTCGCGCACGATGCGCCCATAACCCGTCGGATCGGCCAGCTGCACCGTCAGCAGCGCCAGGCGGTTGCCAGCGCAGGCCTCGGCCAGCGCGGCGGCGGTGTCGCTGCGGATCAACGGCACATCGCCGTTGAGCACCAATGTCGTGGCCGCGTCGTCGTCCAGCCGCGGCACCGCCTGCTGCACCGCGTGGCCGGTGCCGAGTTGCGGCTGCTGCAGCACGAAGACGCGGCCCTCGGCGGCAGCCGCGGCTTCGACCGCATCGGCGCCATGACCGACCACCAGCACCGTGCGGCTGGCCCGCAATGGCGCACAGGTATTCAGCACATGCTGCAATAGGCTGGTACCGGCCAACCGGTGCAGCACCTTCGGCAGCGCCGATTTCATCCGGGTGCCCTTGCCGGCAGCCATGATCACGATGTTGATTGCCATGCGTCCGTCTTTGCCTTCGTGTTCGCGCTCGGTCTCGCTGAAGGCCGCGATTATCGGGCTGTGCCTGTGTCTGCTGGGCGGCTGCAGCGCTGTGCGCGTGGGCTACAACCAGGGCGAGACGCTGGCCTGGTGGTGGCTCGACGGCTATGTCGACTTCAATGCCGCACAGACGCCGGCGGTCAAGCAGGCCGTTCAGCAATGGTTCGTGTGGCACCGGCGCAGTCAGCTGCCCGACTATGCGGCGCTGCTGACGAAGGCGCAGGGCGAGGTGCTGCAGCCGGTGACCGCGCAGCAGCTCTGCCGCTGGGCCGACGTGCTTCGCCAGCGCGTGGCCACCGGACTCGACCATGCCGTGCTGCTCGCGGCGCCGATCGTTCCCGGCTTGAGCAGCGAAGAACTGGCGCACATCGAGCGCCACTTTCGCAAGCTCAACGAGGACTATCGCGACGACTACCTGAGCGGCAGTGCCGAGCAGCGCCTGGACGGCATGCTCGAGCGCGTGGTCGATCGTGGCGAGATGCTGTATGGGCCGCTCAACGACGAACAGCGGCGCCTGCTTGCCACGGCCATGGCGGCCTCCCCCTTCGATGCCGAGTTCTGGCTGGCCGAGCGGCAACGCCGCCAACGCGACATCCTGGACACGCTGCGCCGCTTGTCGGCCAGCGGTGGTGCCGCGGTCGAGCGACCGAAAGTGCTGTCCGAGCTGCAGGCGCTGGCTGCGCGCACCCAGCCGCCGTCGGCTGCGTACGCGCCTGCTCTGCAGCGCCTGACCGACTACAACTGCCAGGTGGCATCGCAGTTGCACAACACGCACGACGCCGGCGCAGCGTCGTCATGCCCGCGACAAGCTCAAGGGTTACGAGGACGACGTGCGATCACTCATCGATCAGGCCGCCGCCGGCTGAGCGACGCGGCGCCGATGGCATCGCGATGGTCGCGGCGGTGCCCGCGCCGCGCGGGGCACAGGCATCGTCGGCATCGAAGGCCCTGTCGCCATCGACATCGGCCCGGCCGTGGGCCACGGCGGTGGCGAACGGGTACAGCTTCGGGTCCATCAGGTGCGAAGGCACCACGTGCGCCATCGCCCGCAGCATGTTGTCGGTTCGGCCCGGATATTCGCGCTCCCATTCGCGCACCATCGCGCGGATGCGAACCCGCTGCAGATCGTCCTGATTGCCGCACAGCGTGCACGGAATGATCGGGAAGGCGCGGTGCGCGGCCCAGTGCTCCAGGTCGGTCTCGGCGACATAGGCCAGCGGGCGGATGACCATGTGCCGGCCGTCGTCGCTGACCAGCTTCGCCGGCATGCCCTTGAGCCGGCCGCCGAAGAACATGTTCATCATCATCGTCACGACCATGTCGTCGCGGTGATGGCCGAGCGCGATCTTGGTGGCGCCGAGCTCGCCGGCGACGCGGTACAGGATGCCGCGGCGCAGGCGCGAGCACAGGCTGCACATCGTCTGGCCCTCGGGGATCAGGCGCTTGACGATCGAGTAGGTGTCCTGGTTTTCGATGTGGAACGGCACGCCCAGCGTGCGCAGGTAGTCGGGCAGCACGTGCGCCGGAAAGCCGGGCTGCTTCTGGTCGAGGTTGACGGCGATCAGCTCGAACGGCACCGGTGCGCGCTGGCGCAGCGACAGCAGCAGGTCGAGCAGCGCGTGGCTGTCCTTGCCGCCCGACAGGCACACCATGACCTTGTCGCCCGGCTCGATCATGTTGAAGTCGGCAATCGCCTGGCCGACCTGGCGGTGCAGCCGCTTGCTCAGCTTGTTGATCTCGAAGGAGCGCTTGCGCGCCGCGGGCGCTTCGATGGGAATGGCCTCGGTGATGGCGTTCATGGTGGCAGGCTGAATCACGACGGCTTGATGCCGAAGACTTCGACGCCGACGGCTTCGCAGTCGGGATAGACGTCGGGCTTTTGCGGTGCGCACGCGTGCTGCGCGCACGTGCGGATGGGCCAGCATCGCGCGCAGCAGATCGTCGGCCAACGTTTCCTGCAAGTGGATGTGGCCCTGCGACACACGCTCGGAAACGGTGCGGCGGATGAAGTCGTAGTCGAGCACTTCGGCGAGCTGGTCGGCGCGCGGTGTGGACCAGGCCAGCGGCACGTACAGCTCGACGTTGATCAACACGCGCTGCTCGCCCTTTTTCTCGAAGTCGTGAACGCCGATGTTGATCCACACCACGTGGTTGCTCAGGAACATGCGCCGGCAATCGGCGAAGCGCGGATCGTGCAGCAAGCTAATCATGCTCGACGGCCCGCCAGGAACATCACATCGCGCGACTGCGCGGCCAGGTGCTGCCCGCCATCGACGATCAGCGTGGTGCCGGTGATGGCCGGCGACTCGAGCAAGAAGCGCACCGAACGCGCCACATCGGCGGGGGTCGACGAACGCTGCAGCGGCGTCAGGCGGTGGGCGCGGTCGAACTGCTCGTCGTCCATCTCGCCCGACGGCAGCGTGACGCCCGGTGCGACGCCGCACACCCGCACCGACGGCGCCAGGGCCTGCGCCAGCAAGGTGGTGGCAGCTTGCAGAGCAGCCTTCGACAGCGTGTACGAAAGATGATCCGGATTCGGATTCCACAGCTTCTGGTCGAGCAGGTTGATGACACATCCGCGGCCTTGCGGGCCCTGGCCCTCGACATTTGTGTGCAGCGCCTGGGCCAGCAGCACTGCCGGCCCCACGTTGCTGCGCCAGTGGCGTTGCATCGACGCGTAAGTGAAGCTCAGCGCATCGTCGTGCTCGAACAGCGAGGCGTTGTTGATCACCGCCTGCACCCCGTCGAAGTGGCGCAGCGCGGCGGGCAGCAAGTCGCGACAAGCCGCTTCGTCGGCCAGATCGGCGCGCAGCAGGGCCGCCTGTGCACCCAGCGCCCGCACGTCGGCCAACGTGGCCTGCGCCTCGGCTTCGGAGCTGCGGTAGTGCAGCGCCAGGTTCCAGCCGTGTCGCGCCAGGTCGAGCGCAATTTCGCGGCCGAGCCGGCGCGCACTGCCGGTGATCAACGCAACCGGACGCGGGTTCATGTGTTTTTAGAATGACGCATGTCGACAGACGAGTCTGCGAGTTTATCGGCGCGCCTGAGCGGCTTGATTGCCCAGGCCATCCGCAGCCACGGCGGCTGGCTGCCTTTCGATCGCTTCATGGCCATGGCGCTGTACGAGCCGGGCCTGGGCTACTACGCCAACAGCAGCCGCAAGTTCGGGGCGATGCCCGACGTCGGGCAGCGACTTTGTCACCGCGCCGGAGATGTCCGCCGCTGTTCGGTCGCGCGCTGGCGGTGCAGGTGGACGAAGCGCTGGCGCGCACCGGCACCGATGCGGTCTGGGAGTTCGGCGCTGGTTCCGGTGCGCTGGCGGTGCAGCTGCTCGAGGTGCTCGGCGAGCGGCTGAGCGGCTACCACATCGTCGAGCTGTCGGCGAGTCTGCGCGAGCGCCAGGCGCAGGCTCTGCAGCGCTGGCAGGGTCGCGTGACCTGGCACGACCGGTTGCCGCCGCAGTTGCACGGCGTGGTGCTCGGCAACGAACTGCTCGATGCGATGCCCGTGCAGTTGCTGCACTGGACCGGCCAGCGATGGCAGCGAGCGCGGTGTGGGCCTGTCCGAGGATGGCGAATTTGTGTGGCAGGACCGCGAAACGTCGTTGCGGCCCCCGGTGCCGGGGTCTTTCGAGGCCGGCACCGTCGTCGAGATTCATGCGCAGGCAGAGGCTTTTGTGCGCACCCTGGCCGACGCACCTGCGATCGCGGCGCGGCCTTTTTCATCGACTACGGCTTTCCGGAAGGTGAGTACTACCACCCGCAGCGCGTCAGCGGCACCCTAATGTGTCACCGCGGGCATCGCATCGACGACAACCCGCTGCTCGATGTCGGATTGAAGGACATCACCGCGCACGTCAACTTCAGCGCGATCGCACTCGCCGCGCAGGATGCCGGCCTGACGGTGCTGGGCTACACCTCGCAGGCGCGCTTCCTGTTCAACTGCGGCCTGGCCGACAGGCTGCAGGACGCCGGAGCACGTGAGCGCAATGCCGGCTTGCGGCTGGTGAACGAGCACGAGATGGGGGAACTGTTCAAGGTCATCGGGCTGGTGCAGGGCGAGCCGTTCGAGGCCACCGGCTTCGCCGAAGGAGACCGCAGTCACATGTTATGAGGCGCCCTCGGCAATCTGCCGCTTGCCGGGTTTTGCCCTCAACCGTTGATCGTCCAATGGTGGTCGCAGCCGCGGCACGCCACCACAGCCTGCTCGCCCGAGCCCTCGGCACGGATCAGCTTGAACCTGGCATAGACGCCACACGACGGGCAATCGGCCTGGCTGGCGACAGCGTTCGCGTAGCTCAGCAGTTGCAGGTAGCGCCGCAAGGCCCACAGCCCGGTGGCGCCGCACACCAACAGCGTCACGATGTCAGCCAGGGTGTCGGGCCAGCCAGATGCCTTGGTCACGGACTCGAAGGACGCCATGACACCGATGAGGCAGATGAAAGCCAACGCCATCGCAGCGTGACTCTGCAACAGCTGGCGCTCGTACCACTTGCGAAATCCGAGCTTGCGAATACCGAAGGCCAGGTTCATCGGAGCGCCTCTGGATTGGCCGTCGGCCGGCCGGTAGGGAAGACCATGGTGTCATGGCCCCACCGGTGAGGGAGCGAGGAGGGTCAAACGGCGGGCGTCGGTCTGGGCCGAGGCTGTCGCCAGTTCGCAACAAAGGTTGTTCTGTGGCGGCGAGATGTCGTTCTGCCGGGCGCCCGACTCGGTGGTCGGCCGCCGCGATGCCCTGAGGTCGATGGAAGGCGTGGATTTCCTGCATCCATGCGTCGCGGCTTTTCCGGAACACTTGCACCGTGTCGTGCGCTCTCAATGCTTCGGACATCAGTGCGACCTTCAAGCAAGGCACTTTCTAAGGAAGTACCTGCCCACTTCCCATGTGGAAGCCGGTACAGATCCGACCCAGAGACTTGAACAGACGAACAACTTGCAACGAGCCGCCGTGCCGTCCGCTTAACAGATTGGCGCTTGCACCGCGCGTGGATCTCGACGCCGTGACAACAGCGCTGTACGCCCATCCGCAGGGCTGCGGCGTATCCGTGAAGACCCCGACCACCATTCGCGACACAAGGTGATACACATCACCCCTTAACTGGGGGGTACAGGTGGTCGCCCACCTCACTACTATTGCCAACGGAAACCTGCGGGGGGCCGCGAGGTATTGGGATCACAAATTGGGAGGGATAGATATGAACCTTAAGAAATTGGCGATTGCTGCGGCAGTTGCATCGTTTGCAGTTGGTGCAAGCGCCAACGACGTCGACACCAACGCTACGCTGGTGGCCGGCACGGCTGGCTTCACGGTCACGCATTTCGACTCGTTCGACTTCACCGACACGATCAATTTTGGGGACGCAGGGCAGGTGTTCGCTGCTGCCAGCGTCATCACGATCAACCTCGGTACTGGCCAGAACATCGATTTCACGAGCGTGATGTTGAACGGCACCGCGCTGACGCTTTCCAGCGCGGGCCCAGCCGACTTTGCCTACACGTCGGCGCCGGTGCAAACGTCGGGCGACCTGATCCTGACCGTGATGGGAACCACGGACGCCGGCAACGGTGTCAATTCCACGTACTCGGGCACGATGAACGTGACCGCTGTGCCGGAACCCGAGACCTATGCACTGATGCTGGCCGGTCTGGGCGCCATTGGTTTCATGGCTCGTCGCCGCCGCAACGGCTGAAAGTTGTCGCGCTGCTGAATGCAGCGCAGCACGCAGAGGCGACCTAGGGTCGCCTCTTTTTACTTCTGCTGCGGCTGCGCAGCATCACATCGGGCTGTCGCTGCCAGGCCCCCCGTGGGTCGTGACATTTACTGACGCGTTCGCCCGAATGCGGGTGTCTGGGGCTCCCCGACCTGGCTAGGATCGCTCGATCGGCAGCTCCTGGCGAGCTTCGTTCGCTGGCGATCTGGATCTACAAACTCTGGCAGCACCGCACAACCGCTGCCTCAATTTACTGACTCAAATGACATCACTCGAGACTCGTCGTTCACTGGTTTCACTCGCTATCGCAGCAGCTGCTGCCTTCGGCCTCTCGGCATGCGGCGGGGGCGGCGGGACATCCGTTGCGCCGCCTGCAGCCACCTACACAGTCGGTGGTGCAGTCAGTGGTCTGACTGGAAGTGGCCTCGTACTGCAGGACAACGGCGGCGGCGATCTTACGGTTGCAGGAGACGGCAGTTTCGCCTTTGCCACACCTCTTGCCAGTGGCGCGACCTATGACGTCACGGTCAAGAGCCAGCCCACGGTGCCCGGCCAGACGTGTTCGATCGCCAACGGCACGGGCACGGTTGTGGACGCGAACGTGTCGAGCGTTGCCGTTACCTGCGTCGGCTTTGCTCCGCGTTTCGCTTACGTCACGAATGAAAACAGTGCAACCGTGGTCGCTTACGCCGTCGACGCGGCCAGTGGCGCGTTGACGCCGGTCGCCAACGGGTCCAGTGCCGCTGGTTCGAAGCCGCGCACGGTGGTGGTCGATCCGACTGGCTCATTCGCCTACGTCGCCAATTTCGGCGTTCCCGCTAACCTTGCTACCGGGGCACCTCGCATCGACGGCAACCTTTCGACCTATACCGTCAACGCCGCCACCGGCGTGCTCACCCCCACGGGTACGGTTGCGGCAGGCACCCACCCTGTATCGCTGGCGGTCGATCCGACAGGCAAGTTTGCCTATGCCGCCAATGGCGGCTCGAGCAATATCTCGGCGTATTCCATCAGTCCCACGACCGGCACGCTGGTGTCGATCGCCGGCAGCCCGTTTGCCTCGGCCACCGGTCCGGTCGCGGTCAAGATCGACCCCGCAGGCAAATTTCTCTACGCGGTGAACCAAGCCAGCGGCGTTTCAGCCTATGCCATCGATGCCACCACCGGCGCCTTGGCACTGGTGGGCGGAAGCCCCTACGGTGCGGGCACAAGTGCGTACGCGATTGCCATCCACCCCACTGGCAACTATGCCTATGTGGCCAACCCCGGATCCAATGACGTCTCGTCGTTCGCGGTCAATACCACGACCGGCGCCTTGACGTCGCTGGGCGCTACAGTGAGCGCCGGCAATGGGCCGTTCGCGATCGCTGTTGACCCGACCGGCAAATACGCCTATGTCGCCAACGTGAATGGACACAACCTGTCGGCCTATTCGATCAATGCGGCAAACGGCGCGCTGACGGCTATCGCTGGCAGTCCTTTTGCTACCGGTACCAGCCCGCAGTCCGTGTCGATCGACCCGTCCGGAAAGTACCTGTACGTGGCCAACCTCGCCAGCAACAACGTGTCGGCCTTTGCCATCAACGCGACAACAGGAGCGCTGACTGCGCAGGCCAACAGCCCGGTTGCCGCCGGTGCGGGCCCGACGTCGATCATCACGCCACGCTGAGCCCGAATCTAGGTTTTGTAGCCGGCGCGTGAACGCGGATCGCGCGCCGCTTTTCTTTCTGCACGACACATTCCGCCCCGCTCAGTTTTCGCTTCGCATGTGTGCACGAGGGCTTGCCAGGGATGGGGCGGCGCAAGCAAGCAGTTGCCCGCTTCTGGCGGCATCAGCCGGGTGTCGCGGCGGCCAATCGCACATGCTCGAGCAGTTCGCTCATGTAGGGGTCGTCCATGGCCAGATGGTCGAGCTGCGCCACCAGATATTCCAGGTACTGCCGGTTGCTGCCCAGCACACCTTCGCCGCAGGCGATGATCGCGGCTGTCTGCGTCATCGGCAGTTCACCCACGTAGTCGGCGTGGCCGAGGTTGGGCGCGAAGGCCAGCGCGGTCAGAGGCCCTTGCGGCGTGTGCAGCGGTAACAGCGCCGGGCTGTAGCCGCCGCGGATCATCTCGCGGCGCCAAACGATCGTCGTCTCGGCGAGCACCGCATCGGCTGCCACACGAAAGGCCAGCCCGTGGCAATCACCGGCGCTGCGTTCGATGGCCAGCATCAGCCCGGGCCGCTCGGGGCAACCGCGCCCGAGGGTCGTGCGGTACGAAAAGCGCCGCTGGTAGCCGGGCAGTTCGGCCAGCCTGACTTCGGTGAAGACGATGCCAGGGTCCCACATCAGCGAGCCGTAGCCGAAGATCCACAGGTCCTCCCGCTCCGGCAGATGCCCGAGCACGGCCCGACGCGAGGCTTCGATCGCCTCGTCGGACCAGCGCCAGTTGGCCGGGCGCCCGAGCACCCGTGCGCGATCGGTCCACATCGCCAGCACCTCGGGTGTCACGCGCAAGGCGGATTGCGCTGCCGGCGTGATTCGCTCGCGAAGGCCGGCAGGGGCGAGGATCTCGTCCGAAACGGGTCGTCGCCCGCGCTGGCGGTCATTCGACCGTCACGCTCTTGGCCAGATTGCGCGGCTTGTCGACATCGGTGCCGCGCGCGCACGCGGTGTGATACGCCAGCAGCTGCAACGGCACGACGTGCAGCAGCGGCGAGAGCATGCCGTAGTGCTCGGGCATTCGGATGACGCGCACGCCCTCTTCGCTGACGATGCGCGTATCGGCATCGGCAAACACGAACAGCTCGCCGCCGCGGGCGCGCACTTCCTGCATGTTGCTCTTCAGCTTGTCCACCAGCGTGTCGTTCGGTGCGATGGTCACCACCGGCATCTGCGCGGTCACCAGCGCCAGCGGCCCGTGTTTCAGCTCGCCGGCCGGGTAGGCCTCGGCGTGGATGTAGCTGATCTCCTTCAGCTTCAGCGCGCCTTCCAGCGCGATCGGGTAATGCAGACCGCGGCCGAGAAACAGCGCGTGCTCCTTGCGCGCGAAATCTTCGGACCAGGCGATGACCTGCGGCTCCAGCGCCAACACCGCCTGCACGGCAACCGGCAGGTGGCGCAATGCCTTCATGTGTTGTTCTTCCTGCGCATCGCTCAGTCGGCCCCGCACCTGGGCCAGCGACAGGCTCAGCAGGAACAAGCCCACCAACTGCGTGGTGAAGGCCTTGGTCGACGCCACCCCCACCTCGATGCCGGCCCGGGTGATGTAGGCGAAGCGGCACTCGCGCACCATCGCACTGCTGTCGACGTTGCAGATCGTCAGCGTATGGGCCATGCCCAGCCCGCGCGCATGTTTCAGCGCCGCCAGCGTGTCGGCGGTTTCGCCGCTTTGGGTGATGGTGACGACCAGCGTGCGCGGGTTGGGCACACTTTGCCGGTAGCGGTACTCGCTGGCCACTTCCACCGCCGTCGGAATGCCGGCGATCGACTCCAGCCAGGCCTTGGCCGTGAGCCCGGCATAGAAGCTGGTGCCACAGGCGAGGATCAGCACCTGCTCGACCTCCTTGAACACCGCGAAGGCGCCATCGCCGAACAGCTCGGGCGTGACACCGGGCACCGCGTCCAGTGTGTCGGCGATGGCGCGCGGCTGCTCGAAGATCTCCTTTTGCATGTAGTGCCGGTACGGGCCCCAGTTCGGCGGCGCCGCTGTGCGCCAGCACCGTGCGCACCGGGCGCGTCACCGGGGCGAAGCGGCCGCCTTCCTGGCGTGCGCTGATCCAGACCTTGCCCAGTTGCAGATCGACGACGTCGCCTTCTTCGAGATAGACGATCTGATCGGTCACACCGGCCAGCGCCATGGCGTCGGAGGCCATGAAGTTCTCGCCCTTGCCGATGCCCAGGATCAGCGGCGAACCTTCGCGGGCGCCGACCACGCGCTGCGGTTCATCGCGGCAGAACACGGCGATTGCGTAGGCGCCCTTCAAGCGCAGTGTGGCGCGCTGCACCGCGTCGAACAGGTCACCGTCGTAGAGGTGCTGAACCAGGTGCGCGATGACCTCGGTGTCGGTCTGGCTGCTGAAGACAAAGCCGCGCTGCAATCAGCTCGGCACGCAGTTCGTCGTGGTTCTCGATGATGCCGTTGTGCACCAAGGCGATGCGGTTGCCCGAGAAGTGCGGATGGGCGTTGTGCATCGCCGGCGCACCATGGGTCGCCCAACGGGTGTGCGCGATGCCGGTGCCGCTGTCGATGCCCTCCTCGGCAACATGCGCCGCCAACTGCGCGACGCGGGCGGTGCTGCGGGTGCGCCGAAGCTCGCCGCCTTGGTGCACCGCCACCCCGCATGAGTCGTAGCCGCGGTACTCAAGGCGCCTGAGCCCCTCGACCAGGACCGGCACGATGTTGCGAGGACTGACGGCGCCGACGATGCCACACATGGGAAATTTCCTTCAATCAAGCTGGGACGAGCCGGATCGTAGGAGCCTAAGCGTGAAATTTGGTTGCATTGTTGCGATCAGGATGGATGAAACCGCAAAGCCTGTCCGGTGAGTGAAATAATGGCGCATTCTCTCGGCACAGATCGTTCAAATGTCTTCATCCAATCCGGCGGTGGACAGTACCGACGTCCGGCTGCTCGAATTGCTGCAGCGCGACGCCTCGCTGTCCAACCAGTCGCTTGCCGAGCAGGCTCACATCTCGCCCGCAACCTGCATGCGGCGCGTCCGGCGCCTGGTGGACAGCGGGGTCATCGAACGCCAGGTGGCCTTGCTCTCCCCGGCGCACTTTGCGCCGGGGCTGACCGCCATCGTCGAAGTCACGCTCGACCGGCAGGGGGCCGAGCATCTGGCGGCCTTCCAGCAGCGTGCGGTGGCTGAGCGTCCCGTGCAGCAGTGTTACCGCGTCTCGCCCGGGCCCGATTTTGTGCTTGTCGCCTGGTGTGCCGACATGCCCGCGTACCAGGCGCTGGTCGATCGCCTGTTCACGCAGGACGCCAACGTGCGGCAGGTGAAGGCGTTCTTCAGCGTTGAACGTGCCAAGTTCGATCCGGCGATCACCTTGCCGCCGCCCCGCGGCTGAGGCGCAACAGAAAGGGCCGCTTTCGCGGCCCTTCAACGAATGGGACGCCTGCGCGTCCCTGGCAATGCCGATCAGCGAATGCGCAGCACGTCGGCCTCGGCCCCGTCGTTGCGGCGGTGCATCACCAACACGCCGATCTCGGTCGACTCGGCATTCGGCACCGCAGTGGTCTGCAACGCCGCCGTGCTGCGGCCCTTCGCAGGGGTGCTGTCGAACGGCAGGTCGGCCGCCGTGTAGCGTTCGCGGCCGGGGGTGAAGCGCTTGCCGGTGATGGCGTCGGTCAAGTTGCCGGTGAAATAGTTGTCGAAGGCATACACCGACAAACCGACCGTGGTGCCCGGCGACAGCCCCATCACCGCCATCGGCACGGTCATGATGATGTTGCCCGAGTTCAGGTCGGCGTCGCTGTAGAAATACGCACCGCCAGCCCCGGTGGCCAGATTCAGCACATTGACCACGTTCTGACCGCTGACCGCAAAACCGCCGCTCTCGCCGTTGTAGACGACAAAATCATCGACCCCGTCACCCTCCACGTCGATGTAAACATCGAACTCGGCCGGGTAGTTGGGGTGCGCGCGCCGGCCTTGCGTGCTGATCGCAAACTCGAGGTAGTCGTCGCCAAACACCGCCGCCGGCAGGTAGCGCACGCCGAAGGCGCGGATATCGACCACGGCGAAGCTGTCGCCGGCTTTCGGCAGGTCGGCGCGCGGGATCTTCGAACTGGTGCCGAGCAGCGAGAACAGATCGAAGTCACCCACCTCCGCGCCGCCGTTGACCAGTTTGACCGCGTATGTGCCGCGCTTTTCCTGCAACGTGGCGACGTTCTCCGCCGCCTTGCGCGGCAGCACATGCCACGGCACCGTCAGCTTCTCGGCGCCGGAGGTCAGCGTCAGGTAGCCGTCGTACTCCGGCGCATTGAGCAGGTCGCCCCTGCCTCCCAGCGAGCCCCCGTTCAGCGTCCACGAAGGCAGCCGCGTCGGGTCGATGACCAGCTTGACGTCGACGTCCTGGTGGCTGCGCGCGGCCACGCGCACCGAGCGCTTGGCGGTGATCGACACCGCACCGGTGGCCTGGTCGTCGGCAAACCGGTAGCTGGGCGTGATGACGTAGGTCTTGTCCACGTCCGACAGGTTGTCGATGCGCAGCGGCAGCTCCAGCGTGGTCTTGCTGGACACCTCGTGAGCGCCGAACGACAGGGCGGCGGACTTCGTCTTGCGGTTCCAGGCCACGGTGTTCAGTCCGATGGCACGGTCCACGCGCAACTCGCCTGCGCCGATACGGGTGATCGGTGCCAGTTCGCCGGGCAGCAGCGCTGGGTTGGTATAGACCACGTTGTTGGCGCTGTTCATCAGCATCGCCTTGATGCGCTCGGGCGAGCGCCTCGGAAATGCCTCGATCAACAGCGCCGCCGCACCCGACACCATCGGTGCCGCACCCGACGTGCCGCCGAAGGCGGTCTCGCCGTCGCCGGTGCCGGCTTCGGCCGATAGCGATGCGCCCGGCGCGCCGATTTCCGGCTTGATGTGCTGGGTGCTGTATGCCGGGCCACGCGAAGAGCTGCTGGCCATGCTGCCGATCAGGCTGATGGCGCTGGCCGGTGACATCGTCACGCTGACAGCCTGGCTGGCGCTCAGGCGCGATTTGATGCTGTTCGACAGCACCTGCTGGATAACCAGCGTGGGCGCAAAGTCGTCGCCACCGCCTTCGGAAAATGAAATCGGGTCGCCCGGGGCGACGAGGCCGATGAGAACGCCGGTGGCGCCCTCCTCGAC
>CAVWNT010000006.1:0-226567 GCA_963756415.1 uncultured beta proteobacterium | reverse complement strand
GCTGCGTCCCAGCAAGTGGTGTAAGTCTTTCGTTGTGCGGCAAGGCGCGTAGGGCGTAGCCCGAAGCGGCTTGGCGCACAGCGGCGACCATCCCGAACGGGGTGGTCATCGTGATTCCGGATAGGGTTGAGGTGCGAATACCAACCTTGATCCTTGAAGAGGAAAACACGATGACCAACGCAACTATGGCACTGGCCGAACTGGCCGACAAAGGCGCCGACGTGGACCTGCTGCGCCAGATGGTGCAATTCATGGCCCAGCGCATGATGGACATGGACGTCGAGTCGCTGTGCGGGGCCGGCTACGACGAGAAAAGCCCCGAGCGGCTGAACAGCCGCAACGGCGTGCGCGAGCGGGCCTGGGAAACGCGCGCCGGGCGCGTCGAGCTGAAGATCCCCAAGCTGCGCCAGGGCAGCTACTTCCCCGGCTTCCTGGAGCCACGGCGCACGGCCGAGAAGGCGCTGGCCGCCGTCATCCAGGAGGCCTACGTGCACGGGGTGTCCACCCGCTCGGTCGACGAGCTGGTCAAGGCCATGGGCATGAGCGGCATCTCCAAGAGCCAGGTCTCCCGGCTGTGCGGCGAGCTCGACGAGCGCGTGGGCGCGTTCCTGAATCGCCCGATCGAGGGCGACTGGCCGTACCTGTGGATCGACGCGACCTACGTCAAGGCCCGTGAGGCCGGCAGCATCGTCAGCGTGGCGGTGATAGTGGCGGTGGCGGTGAACACCGAGGGCCAGCGCCAGGTCATCGGCATGAAGGTCGGCCCGAGCGAGGCCGAGACGTTCTGGACGGAGTTCCTGCGCAGCCTGATGCGCCGTGGGCTGCGCGGGGTGCAAGCCTGGTGATCTCGGACGCCCACCTGGGCCTGAAGGCGGCCGCGGCCAAGGTGCTCAAGGCGACCTGGCAGCGCTGCCGGGTGCACTTCATGCGCAACGCGCTGGCCTATGCCAACAAGACCCAGCGGCGCATGGTCAGCGCGACCATCGCCACGGTGTTCGCGCAAGACAGCGGCGAAGCCGCGCACCAGCAGTGGCGCGCCGTGGCCGATCAGCTGCGAATCAAGCTGCCCAAGCTGGGCAGCTTCATGGACGGCGCCGAACACGAGGTGCTGTCGTACATGAACTTCCCACGCGCGCACTGGCTGCAGATCCACTCCACCAATCCGCTGGAGCGATTGAACGCCGAGATCAAGCGAAGAACCAACGTCGTGGGCATCTTCCCCAACGATTCGGCCGTCACTCGGCTTGGTCGGCGCCATGCTGCTGGAGCAGAACGACGAGTGGTGTCTGAACCGGCGCTACATGCAGCTTGAAGGCCTGCAAAGCCTGACCGATACTCCGCCCACTCGGCTGTCTGCAATCCAGCGCTGAGTACCGTGCATCTCAGCCCTGTCCGGGCTCACGGACTTACACCACGCCCTGGGACACGATCGTCTCGGGCGAAGAGCACGTCGCGACAGAGGCAGATTCCCTCTGCAAGAACGTCCACTCACTCGCTACGTGGAAGACCGCTCAGCGTCGGCCACCGTTGGTCGGGCGCGCCTTCTGACCGACGGAAAGCTGCCCTCCAAGTTCAGCGACCGGCTAGCCGACGTCTGTGGACGGCTGCGCCCGACCCCAAACCGGTCGGCCGCGTTGCTCCAAAGCAGCCGGACGGGGAACCATCGCCATTCTTGTTTCGCTTCTACGAAGATGCTATGTGGGACTGACCAAGCGAACGCCGCGGGCGCAGCGCTCAAGCCAGCCGCTGCCTGAAGGTCAACAGCCGCGCACCAAATGAGAGGGGGGATGCCACGCCGGCCTAGGCCACGTCGGGAAGAGCCGAGTGCGGGAAAGCCGCATGCTCGGATCTGTGAGGGCGAAGCCGAATGGCATAGCTACTCGACCACGATCGTCCGCAGCCGGCGGCACCGCCTTACTTGCGCCTACTCCTTGCCATTGTTTCGGCCGCAGGGCTCGACGGCTGATCTCCAAGCGCCGCGAGGAGCGGGCGTGCTGCTGCGCGCAGCGATGCCTTGAGCGCTGCCCATCCAGCGTCGCTTTGCAG
This sequence comes from uncultured beta proteobacterium, assembly GCA_963756415.1. Lineage (GTDB taxonomy): Bacteria > Pseudomonadota > Gammaproteobacteria > Burkholderiales > Burkholderiaceae_C > Rubrivivax. The sequence continues at coordinate 224,521 of CAVWNT010000006.1, read as the reverse complement.
ATCGATACCGCCGAATACACGGATAGTTCGTGCACGCACCAGCAGGTACTGAACCCCGGCCACGAGCAGCAAGGTGATGCCGCGCAACTCCGGGCGCGAACGGAAGGCCTCGCCACCGAAGAGTGTTTCCATCTCGTCGCCCCATTGCTCGCGTTCGGCCTCCAGGATGACGGTCAACTGGTTGCGCTCGACGATCTCGGCTGCCAGGATCTCGATGGTCAGCGGCCTCGCTCGCAGCGCGTCGATGAATCGGTCGAAGAAGAGCGCATACCGCGCGTCGACCGGCAGCGCAAGCACAGCGGCCGCGTCGTCGCCCAGCAGGTCGTCGGCTGTCGGCCAAAAACGCCCGCTCGCCCCCCATATGCGCAGCAGTTCCTGCAGGCCACCGAAGTAGCGATAGATCAGCACCTTGTCGATGCCAGCCTCGCGCGCGATCGCATTCACGCCAATGGCGAGGAAGCCATCGCGCGCCAGCACCTCGCCCACTGCAAGCAATATGCGCTCTTCGGTCGCGGCGCGGTCGCGGCCGCGCGTGCTCACGGGCATAGCCCAATGACTTGCACAGCGAACCGCTTCATTGCGGCAGTGGCAGGCTTCATGCGCGCACGATATGGGCATCGAGCCCACGACGCGGCGCCGGGTCGACGGGCGGCGCAAAGCCGACGCGGGCCCACATCTGAACCGTCTGGGCCGGCATTGGCGCGTAGAGCAGATCGTGAATGGCCGCATAGGGCCCGGCCTGCTCCGGGTACTCCTGCAACGCTTGCGACAGTGGCTGCATTGCGACGCCATGCGCCGTGCCGGCCAGTTGCACACGGGCATAAGCGCGGCCCGCATTGACCTGCATGGCGCGGTCATTGCCGGTGCTGACAATCCACAGGAACGCAGTGGTCGAACCCAGCTTGGCGTCGAATTCCTCGATTTGGCTGGTTGTGGCGAAGCTGTCAGGTGCGGGTGCCTGGCGGCGGTCGAACAGGCCGAAACGTTCCAGCCAGACCAGCTTCGGGTCCATGATGGTGAGCCCGTCGCGGTGCTGGGCCACTTCAGCGGTACCGACGCGCAGCACCTTGTACGACTCCATGATCGTCCTGGGGGTGATCAACTCGATGCGCCAGGCGTCCGACGCGATCGCCCGGTGCCGCTGCAAGTCGACGGGCTGCTCCGCACCGACAATGCCAAAGCGCACGCCATGCACCGCGACGGCGTCGGCCATCGCCTGACGGACCTCAGATGGCATGGCGTGCGCGGAGTCGTAGGTGCTTCGATTCGTCCGGCGCTTCAGGATCTGAGCGAAGAGTGCATCCTTGGCTACCGTCGGATCGGCAACCACGCGGATGCGCGCCACCGGACGCGCATCGATCTGATCGGGGGCGAATTCGCCTTCCGGGAAGAGCGCGATGTCGGCGCGCAAGCCACGTTCACGCGCCGCGATGTCCAGCAACTCGAGGAAGGTCCCGTGGCTCATCATGATCTGGCGCGAGTACGGGTCGGTCTCGGGCAGCAGACGTGTCGGGTCGCAGCGCAAAAGGATTTCGTCGGGCGTGCCCAGATCAACGACCCAAGACTGCAGGTTGTGCGAATGGGGCGCCAGGATCGCGTACGCCAAGATCCAGCGACGCACGTCGGTCTCCGCCGTCGGTCCTTGCCAGGGCAGGATCGCCTGCGACGGGAGCGCCGATGAGCAAGCAGCGCTGGTTGCGCCAGCGGCAACGATGATCCCGCCGCCCAGGACCCGGATAAAGTTTCTACGCCGCAAGTGGTTCCCTGTCACTATATGGTGACTACAGTTTAGTCACACTATGGTGACATTGCAACCGCGGTGCAGCGGCAAGCGCCTCGTCGACTGCCGGACCGATGCCGGGTCAGGCGTGCAGGTAGGCGTCGACCGCGCGTTGGTAGGCCTGCGCCGCAGCGTCAGATTCACAACTCAAGCTCAGACCTAGGGCATCGTTCATCGCCACTGCTCCCCACATCAATGCACCAGATGCCAGGGCACGACCGCTTCTGCCTGTGACCGTGCTGCTCGGTGTGAGCATAGGTGAGTGCAGAGCCATCGTTCGCGCCCTGTGCGGCCAGATCGGCACCCAATGTCCTGATCGCGACCTTCAGGGTCGACAGGGGCCGACTGCGCGTCGATAAATTCGAGTGGCCGCTAAAAGCTCAAACTCAAACGTCTGAACTTGTCATCGAAGAACGCGCAGGAACCTGGAACCCGCACGGTCCGAATGATGGTGTTGAAGCGCCCTTTCGCATTGCCCAACCGTACTTCAGCATCGAACTGACAGGAGTCGTTCGACTTTTGGATCTGCCTCCTCCATTGCGGTCGTTCATAGTGCGGGCTGTCGGTCAGCAATCTGGTGATCAAGTCGATCGGTGCGTCCCGGCCACGTCCGGACGTTCAAGGTCCGCGAAATTCGCGGCGTCAATGACCGGTCCCAGAGTACAGCTGGCGTAGATTGAAATTCGGCCCGCGGTGACGAAAACTCCGAAGCGGTCAAGCGATGACCAGCCAAACGTCAGGCGGCGTCGGAATTGCGGCCGAGTGGCAGGTCTTCAACGATCTGGGGCTGCCGACCCGCCAGCGACCTTCGGCGGCTCGACTGTCGCCGCCAGCTTGGGGCGCGTTCGCGGTCGAGAGGTCCGCTTACATTTACGCATTCGTCAGGCGAAAGCCGCTGGCACCTGGCGCCGAACTCCACCCTCGTGCCAACGCCGCTTAAGCGTTGTTACTGTGCCGCGCGTCCCCTCCACTCGCCACATATTCCATTCTGTTCAGCTCGTCCGCCCGGCCGAGGTGGTTGCGCATCGCATCGCCGAGGTCATCCGCGCAGGGGACGTAAGGCTTGGTGAGCGTCTGCCCTCCGAACAGAACCTCAGCGCACAGTTGTGCGTAAGCCGTCCCACGCTGCGCGAAGCTCTCAAGTTGCTCTCTGCTGCCGGTGTCGTTGAGGTGCGGCCAGGCTCTTCTGGCGGGATCTTCGTGATCAGCCAGTCCGTACCCACCGAGCTGGGCGGCCAGCCTCTGCCGGAAATGCTCATGGAGGATCTGGCCGTGGTGATGGAGGCGCGGCGGCTGATCGAGCCCCAGGTCGCACGCATGGCAGCGGCCTTCGGCACGCCTGCCGACTTCCAGGCCATGCATGACGCCGTGGCGCTGAGTGAGGAGGCAGCGCGCCCCTTCCGTCGACGGCGCATTACGCAAGACGGCATGCAACTGATGACGCTGGCCAGCACGCGCTTCATCATCGCCATGGCACGTGCGACCCAGAACGCGACGATGGTGCAGATCATGGAGTTGTTGCTGCGCCGCATGGAGCCGGTGCGCGTGCGCGCGTTGGCCGATCTGGACGACATCACGCTGTCCACGCGAACCCTGGCCGACAGCCTGGCGGCCATCGAGAGCGGCGAGCCCGACAAAATCGACCGGGCCACGTTCGGCCGCATCGCGCTGCTGGAACAGTCCTGGGAACGCGCCACCGGCAAGCGTCTGCGCCGGCGGCCGCTGCTGAGGCTGGTCGCCGAAGGCATCGGCATGTCGCCATCCGCCATCGCCGCCTCTCCGCCGCCTGCGGCCAGGGGTACCTCCGCGCGCCCATCGGCCCGCAAGACCCGAAAACCCCGGTGACAGACCGCGCCATTTTGGTATAAAAATATACCGAAATCGGTTTCTGGACGGAAGTAAGCATCGATTGCCGTATTGCCCGGCGTCGTTTTCGGAGAAGCATCCTGCTGCAACTCGAAAGTCTCACCAAGTCGTTCGGCGCGCTGCGCGCGGTCGATGGCGTGAGCTTCTCTGTCGCGCGCGGCAGCATCACCGGCCTGATCGGTCCCAACGGCGCAGGCAAGACCACGCTGTTCAACGCCATCGCCGGGGCACTGGTACCCGATGCGGGCCGCATCCTGCTCGAAGGGCAGGACATCGCCGGCCTGCGCGCCGACCAGGTGTTCCACCGTGGCATCGGCCGCACCTTCCAGATCCCGCGGCCGCTTTCGGCGTTGACCGTGATGGAGAACCTGCTGCTCGCGCCCACGGCGCAGGCCGGCGAGCACTTCTGGGCCGCCTGGCTGCGGCGGGGCACCATCCGCGCACAAGAGGCGGCCCACCGCGAAAAGGCACGTGAAGTGCTTGAGTTCACCGGCCTTGTCAGGTTGATGGACGAACCCGCTGGCGTGTTGTCAGGCGGCCAGCAGAAGCTGCTGGAGCTGTCGCGCATCCTCATGGTCGACCCGCAATTGATCCTGCTCGACGAGCCGGCCGCCGGCGTCAACCCGGTGTTGCTCGAAAGCCTGGTGGAGCGCATCCAGCAGTTGCACCGGCGCGGCGTCACCTTCCTGCTGATCGAGCACAACATGGACCTGGTGATGCGTCTGTGCAATCCCGTGGTCGTGATGGCGCAGGGCAAGCTGGTCATGCAGGGCGCGCCCGAGCAAGTGCGCAGCGATCCGCGAGTCGTCGATGCCTACCTGGGGGACATGTTGTGAACGCGACCGGCTCGCCGCTGCTTGGGGCCGAGGACGTAGTCGCGGGCTACCGCGCTGGCCTGCCGATCGTGCATGGTGCCAGCCTGCAGGTCGCGCCCGGCGAGATCCTGGTGGTGCTGGGGCCCAACGGCGCCGGCAAGTCCACGCTGGTCAAGTCGCTGGCCGGTACCTGCCCGCGCTTCAGCGGTCGCGTGCGGCTGGCAGGCGAGGACGTGAGCGCGCTGCCGGCCCACCGCCTTGCAGCTGCGGGCATCGGCTTCGTGCCTCAGACGGCCAACATCTTCACCACGCTGTCGATCGAGGACAACCTGCGCGCGGGCGGCCACCTGCTGGAGCGGCCGGTGCTGCACCGGCGCCTGGAAGAAGCGTGGGCGCGGTTCCCCGACCTGGTGGCCAAGCGCAGGCTGCCGGGCCACGCACTTTCCGGCGGGCAGCGGCAGATGCTGGCCGTGGCGCGGGCGCTGATGATGGCGCCGCGCGTGCTGATGCTCGACGAGCCCAGCGCCGGGCTGTCGCCGCTGATGGTGAGCCAGGTGTTCCGACAGGTACGCGCCATCGCCGACGGCGGCATCGCCGTGCTGATGGTGGAGCAGAACGTCAAGGCCGGGCCTGGCCATTGCCGACCGCGGCCTGGTGATGGTGGGCGGCCGCGTTGCGCATCAAGGCGCGGCCGCCGCGCTGCGGGGCGATCCGCTGCTGGCCGAGCTATACCTCGGGCCGCCATGGCGAGCACTCCGTGCATGCGGCAGGGGCAACATCATGATCGCCCAGGCCATCGTCGACGGCATCCTCAGCGGCGCGATCGTGGCGCTGGGCGCCATCGGCATCACCTTCAGTCTGTCGATCCTGCGCTTCGCCAACTTCTCGCACGGCGATCTGCTGGGCGTCGGCGCATATGGCGCACTGGCCGTGGTGCTGTTGGCGCGCTGGCGGCCAAGGCGCTGGACGCACCGATCGGGCCGTTGTCCTTCGGCTGGCTGCTGGTGTTCGGTACGGCCGCTGGCATCGCGGTGCGCAGTGGCGATTGCGCTGTTGCTCGAGCGCCTGGTCTACCGGCCGTTGCGCCAACGTGCCGCCGATCCCGCTGACGCTGGTGTTCGCGTCCTTCGGCCTGGCCCTGCTGCTGCGCAGCCTGATCCTGCTGCTGTTCGGCCCCGACCCGCACCAGTACAGCAACGAGATCCAGATGGCAATGCGGCTGCCCGGCCCGGTGCTGGTCATGCCGGACCAGATCCTGGTGTTCGTCGTCACGCTGGTGGTGCTGGCGGGTCTGTGGATGTTCCTGCAGCGCAGCCGGCACGGCATCGCCATGCGTTGCGTGGCCGAGAATCCCTCGCTGGCCGGCGTGACGGGCATCGACACCGCCGCCACCGTGCGCATGACCTGGATCGTCTCGGCGACGCTTGCCGCGCTGGCCGGCGTGCTCTACGGCGTGACGGTGCAGGTGCGGCCCGAGATGGGCATCAGCCTGCTGCTGCCGCTGTTCACCGCCGCCATCCTGGGCGGCGTGGGCAGCGTGCCGGGCGCCGTGCTGGCGCGCCTTCCTGATCAGCCTGGCCGAAAACCTGCTGTCGCTGGTCGATGCCCGGCTGCCTACAAGCCGCTGGTGCCCTTCGTGCTGCTGCTGGCTGGTGCTCTACGTGCGGCCGCAAGGCCTGTTCCCGGTCGCCGGGCAGAAGTAGCCATGCTGTCCTACACCCTGTTCTTCATCACGGTGGCCGCGATCCTGTCGATCGCGACGCTGGGCCTGAACCTGCAGTGGGGCATCTCCGGCCAGTTCAACGCCGGCGTGGTGGGCTTCGTGGCCATCGGCGGCTACACGCTGGCCATCTTCACCATGCCGGCCACCGAGCGGCTGCTGGTGCAGTGGAACCTGCCGTTCGCGGTGGCGCTCGTTGCCAGCCTCGTCACCAGCGCGGCGGCCGCGCTGCTGGTGGGTCTGGCCACGCTGCGGCTGCGCAGCGACTACCTGGCCATCGCCACCTTCGGCATGCGGCTCTTCGATCCAGCTGCTGGCCAACAACCTGGAGCCGCTCACCGGCGGCTCGCGCGGGCTGGTGGGCATTCCACGGCCCTTCGAGTCGCTGGGCGCACAGGGTTTCGCGCTGGGCCTATGCGGCAATCGTCGCTGGGCGTCCTGGCCTTGTGCTACGCCGCACTGCAGGCGCTGCTGCATTCGCCCTGGGGCCGGGTGCAGCGCGCCATGCGCGAAGACGAAGTCCGTCTGCGCCGCGCTGGGCAAGAACGTGGTGCGGCTGCGCCTGTCCAGCTTCGTGCTCGGCTCGGTGCTGATGGGCCTGTCGGGCGCGCTGTATGCCGGCTTCGTCGGCACCACCAGCCCCAGCGACTTCCTGCCGATCGTCACCTTCCAGATCTGGGCCATGCTGATCGTCGGCGGCAGCGGCAGCAACCGCGGCGCCATTGCCGGCACCTTCGTTGTCTGGGGCCTGTGGACGCTGTCCGGCGCGCTCATCGGCCTCGTGCTGCCGCCCCGCTGGCAGGCCCAGGGCGGCGCCCTGCAATCCATCCTGGTCGGCCTGGTCCTGGTGCTGACCTTGCTGCTGCGTCCCGCAGGGCTTGCTCGGCGCGCGCCGAGCGGGTTGAATCGGTTCCGTCTTCCCTTCAACCTCAGGAGTCACCATGCCCACCCTTCGCCAACTGGCCGTCCCGGCTGCAGCCTCCTTGTTCATGCTGGTCAGCGGCCAGGCCGCCGCGCAGCAGGACTGTCCCAAGCTCGGCGGCGTGCTCGCCCTGACTGGTGCGCAGGGGGCGATCGGCAAGGTCATCGCCGACGCCGGCAAGCTGGCCGTCGACCAGGTCAACAAGGCCGGCGGCGTCAAGGGCTGCCAGGTCGAGTTCGTAGTGCGCGACGACACCAGCCAGCCCTCGGTGGGCTTGGACGCTGCGCGCTTCCTGGTCGACGTGCAGAAGGTGAATGCCATCGTCGGCCTGGTCGGCAGCGGCACGGCGTTGCAGGTCGTCAACTCGGTGTCGGTGCCCAACAAGATCCCCACCGTCGCCTGCTGCGCCGTCACGCCGGCCCTGACCAAGCTGTCCGAGGAAGGCAAGACCGGCGGCTACTTCTTCCGCACCATTCCCGTTGCGCGCAGCACCGCGCTGGTCCATGCGCAGACGGCTGTCGACAAGGGCTACAAGAAGACAGTGATCATGTACATCAACAACGACTTCGGCAACGGCGTGGCGCCCGACGCGAAGATTGCGATCGAGAAGCTGGGCGGCGGCGTGGTCGGCCTGGTTCCCTACGCCGAGAACCAGCCCTCCTACCGCTCCGACGTGCAGAAGGCGCTGGCGCTCAACCCCGACTCGCTGATCCTGATCGGCTTGTCGCAGGACGGCACGGCCGTGCTGCGCGACTGGTTCGCGCTTGGCGGCACGCCCAACGTGATCCTGCACAACACGATGCGCTCGCCGGACGTGCTCAAGAACGTCGGCGAGACGCTTCCTGGACAAGGCCGTGGGCATCGACAACGCCCCGGCCAGCGGCCCCAGCGCCGACGCCTTCAGCCGCGACTTCCAGGCCGCCTACAACCGACCCGCCGTGGGTCCGGGCCTGCAGACGATGTACGACGCCACGGCCATCACGCTGCTGGCGATGCAGGCCGCGCCCAAGCTCGACGGCCCGTCGATCCGCGACGCGTTGCGCGCCGTGCAGGACCCGCAGGGCGAGGTGGTAGGCCCCGGCGTCGACGGCCTGAAGAAGGGCCTGGACGCGCTGAAGGCCGGCAAGAAGATCCGCTATGTAGGCGCGACGGGCGCCTTCACCTTCGACAAGAACGGCGACGTCATCGGCCCGATGCTGGTGTGGAAGGTCCAGGGCGGCAACATCGTCACCGAGAGGACCTTCACGACCGAGGAGATGCAGGCGATCGAGAAGAAGGTGGGGCTATGAGCCAAGTCGAGACCATCACGCTGGCGCCTGGCTACACCGTGTCGCGCGTGGCCAAGGGCAACTGGCAACTGGCCGAGCGCCACAGCGCGGCTTATGACCAGGACGTGGCGGTCGAGGACATGCGCCGCTTCGTCGAGGCCGGCATCAACGCCTTCGACTGCGCCGACCACTACGTCGGGCGTCGAAGACCTGATCGGGCGTTTCCGCTCGCAGATATCCACAGCTGGCGCGCGGCCTGCGCGTGTCCACCAAGTACACGCCGGACCTCGACCTGCTGCCCACGCTGACCCGGCGCCACGTCGAGGAAGCGGTGGACACCTCGCTCCAGCGCCTGGGCGTAGAGCAGCTCGACGTCGTGCAGTTTCACTGGTGGGACTACGAGATCCCCGGCTGCGTGCAGGCCATGCTGTGGCTTCAGGAGTTGCAGAAGGCCGGCAAGGTGGCGCACGTGGCCACCACCAACTTCGACGTGGCTCACATGCGCGAGATCGTGGGCGCCGGCGTGAAGCTGCTTCAGCCATCAGCTGCAGTATTCGCTGCTCGACCTGCGTCCCGAGCGCGGCATGGTCGAGTTCTGTCGCGAGCACGGCATCCACCTGTTCTGCTACGGCACCGTCGCCGGCGGCTTCCTGTCGAACAAGTGGCTGGGCCAGCCCGACCCACCCCAGCCCTATGCCAACCGCTCGCTGGTGAAGTACCGGCTGATGGTCGAGGAATTCGGCGGCTGGGATCGCTTTCAGGAGCTGCTGCGGCAGCTGGACGCCATCGCCCGCAAGCACGACACCGGCATCGCAACGATCGCGGCCCGCTGGGTGCTGGACAAGCCGCAGGTAGCGCTGGCGCTGGTGGGCGCCAAGGATGCGAAGCATCTGGACGAGACGCTGGAGATCTTCCGCGTCAAGCTGGACGCTGACGACCGCAAGGTGCTCGATGTGCTGGCGGCATCGTCACCTGGCGCGCCCGGCGACTGCTACGACGTGGAGCGCGACCCGGACAGCATCCACAAGCGCATCATGCAGATGAACCAGAACGTGCACGGCGCGCCCGAGAAGATGCTGATGGCGCCGAACCTGAACGAGCTGAGAGGATGAACATGAGCGAGTCCACTACCACCAACGACGTCTTCGAGATGTACGACCTGCGCGTCGAGGTCGTCGAGTCCGAGCGGCCGGCCATCATGCACGTGAAGAAAGGCGACTACTTCGACGTGATCGGCGGGCGCCTGGTGTTTCCCAAGGACCGGCCGGAGTTCTCGCTCTACGGCCTGTTGGCCGTGTTGCCCTTTATCCCGGCCAAGCAGCGACCCACGCATCCCAACGACTGGATGACCTCTGACTGCCTGATCGCCTCCACTGACCCGGCCTGCGGTGCGCGCTTCAAGATCACCCGGCTGGGCAAGCGTTCGCTGCATCACGCCGATTTCAGCGTCGTGCCGCTGGGCGAAACCAACGGCTGATTGTTGAAGGCAGATCGCGTGGAGCGGCACGACAGCTTCTGCGTGCTGTGCCGCTCACGCTGCGGGGCGCGCTACGTGGTCGAAGGGACCCGGCTAGTGGGCGTCGAGCCCTGGCCGGAGCATCCCACGGGCGGTGGCCTGTGCGCCAAGGGGCGCGCCGCACCCGAGTTGCAATCGCACCCGCAGCGCCTGTCCAGGCCGCTGCGCCGAACCACGCCGCGCGGCAGCTCCGACCCGCGCTGGCAGGAGGTCGGCTGGGACGAAGCGCTGGACGACATCGCCGGCCGCCTGCGCGCCATTCGCGCTGCCCATGGCGCGCACGCGGTAGCTTTCGCCAGCGCTTCGCCCGGCGCCAGCGGCATGTCGGACAGCCTGGACTGGCTCGAACGGCTGATCTTCGCCTTTGGCAGCCCGAACTTCCTGACCGGCGTGGAGCTGTGCAACTGGCACCGCGACCACAACCATGCCTTCACCTTCGGCACCGGCATCGGTATGCCGGACTACGCCCACACCGACCTCGTGCTGCTGTGGGGCTTCAACCCCGGCAATGTATGGCTGGCGCAGGCGCAGGCCCTGGCGCAGGCGCGCGTGCGCGGCGCCAAGCTCATCGTGATCGACCCGGTGCGCACGCGCCATGCGCAGGACGCCGACCTCTGGCTGCAACCGCGGCCGGGCACGGATGCAGCACTGGCCCTGGGCCTGGCGCGCGAGCTTCTGCACAGCCATGCTTGGGACGAAGCCTTTGTTCGCCAATGGACCAATGCCTGCTTCCTGGTGCGCGACGACACGGGGCGCTGGCTGACCGCGCGCGATCTCGATCCAAGCTCAGACGACGAGTGGCCGGTGGCATGGAACGAAGAAACCCGGGCGCCGGTGCTGCTCGACACCGGTGACACATTTCCCGAAGGGCTGGCCTTGCGAGGTCAGCAAGTCGTGCAGGGTATCGCCTGTCGTACGGCACTGGAGAGTTATGCGCAGGCCTGCGAAGCCTGGACGCCCCAGCGCGTGCAGCAGGCGACTGGAATTCCTGCGCAGCAGCTGCAGGAGGCTGTGGGCTTGCTGGCCGCCTCGCAGCGCATCAGCTACTTCAGCTGGACCGGCATCGCCCAGCACGCCAATGCCACGCAGACCGACCGCGCTATCGCCATCCTGTACGCGCTCACCGGCTGCGTCGATGGGCCCGGTGGAAACCGTCACCTGCGCCGGCAGCCGGTGAACGCGCCGAACGACCGCGCACTGATGGACCCGCGGCAAGCTGCGTTGGCCCTGGGCCTGGCCCAGCGCCCGCTGGGGCCGCCGGCACATGGATGGGCATTGGCCGACGACTTCCAGCGCGCCGCGCTGGAGGGCGTGCCCTACCGAGTCCGCGCCCTGGTCGGTTTCGGTGCCAACCTGGTGTTGTCGCAGCCCGACTCCGCGCGCACGGCGGCCGCGCTCGACGCGCTGGAATTCCAGGTGCATTGCGACCTGTTCGAGAACCCGACGGCGCGCCATGCCGACTACCTGTTGCCGGTAAGTACGCCCTGGGAGCGCGAGGGGCTGCGGATCGGCTTCGAGATCGGGCCGCGTGCCATGGAGCAAGTTCAACTGCGGCGGGCGCTGGTACCGCCGCCCCCGGGGAACGTCGCGCGCTCCGATCTCGAGATCGTCTTCGCCTTGGCCACGCGCCTGGGCCTGGGGGCGCTGTTCTTTGAAGGCGATATCGATCGCGCCCACGACCACGTGTTGGCGCCCATCGGCTTGTCGATGGCCCAGTTGCGCGCACATCCTGCAGGCGTGCGCGTACCTCTGCAGCAGGTCGACCGCGCCTACAGCGCGCGGCTGTCGGATGGCCGGGTTGCGGGCTTTGGCACGCCGAGTAGGCGCGTAGAGCTGCATTCGGACAGGTTCGCGAGCGTGGGTATTGACCCGATCCCACATTGGGTGGCACCAGCCAGCGGTGCCGATGCTGGCTTTCCGTTGACGCTGTCAAGCGCCAAGAGCGGGTACTTCTGCCAGAGCCAGCACCGCGCGCTTCCATCGCTGCGGCTGCGTGAGCCGGAGCCCCTGGCGCGGCTGCATCCGGACGCCGCCCGCAGGTACGCGATCGCTCCCGGCGACTGGATGGAAGTGCGCACACGCGGCGGCGCTGCTCGCTATCGGGCGGAGTTGGACGCCTCGCTGGCTGATGGCACTGTGCTGGCCAGCTTCGGCTGGTGGCAGGGCTGCGACGAATTGGGGCTGCCGGGGATAGACCCGCTGGCGACGGGACATTCCAATCCGAACTCGATCGTCGACGCCGCGCTGTTGGATGGCCCCTCGGGCTCGGCGCCGCTGCGCTCGCTGCCGTGTGCGATCGCGCGGATTGACGAAGCGGACGGCTGGGACGGTGCCATCGATGCGCGGGCCCGCTGCACAGGCTGGCTGTCCAAGCGAGTACTGAAACTGGAGCTGGGCGCCGCGGATGGCCGCCGCCTGCCCGACTACTTGCCTGGCCAGCACATACGCATCGCGCTGCGGCTGGCTGACGGAACGGAGAGCGAGCGCTGCTATTCGCTGGTGGGCGCGGCGGTCGAGCCCCGCCGTCGTACGTACCGCGTCGCCGTGAGCCTGGCACGGGAAGGCGGTCGGCTGTCAGCCGCATTGCACCAAGTGTTCCGCGGCAATCCCGACAGCAGCCTGCCAGTGCGCCTGCGCCGTCCCGCCGGGCGCTTCCTGCTGTCGAGCCGGCCTTCTCGGCCGGTCGTTCTGCTGGCGGCTGGCATCGGCATCACGCCCTTCATGTCCTTGCTCGAGGGCTGGGCAATCGACCCGGCGTCGTTGCGCCATCCGGTGCTGCTGGTTCACGGCAGCCGCAGTGCCTGCGAACAGCCCTACGCACACCGCCTGGCCGAGATCGCCGCGAGCTTGCCACAGCTGCAGGTGATGGCACTCCACAGCGAGAGTGAGACGGTCCACTCGCGTGGGCGCGTCGGCGCGCAGCATGTCGATGGTCTCTGGATCGAACAGCGCGCGACCTTCTATGTTTGCGGCCCCCCAGCCATGGCCGGCAACGCCATCGCTGGCCTCGTGACGCGCGGCGTACCTCGGCACGATATCTTCAGCGAGGCCTTCACCCTCGCGCCCACAGCGTCCCCGACCTCTGCCCTGGGCTGCCGAGTGCGTTTTGCGCGTAGCGGTAAGCAGGCCATCTGGGGCGCTTCAGACACGAACCTGCTTGCACTCGCCGAAAGAGCGGGCGTAAGTCTGTCCGGTGGCTGCCGCGTGGGCCAGTGCGAGACCTGCCGTGTGGCGCTGCTTGGGGGCCAAGTCTGGCACCGTGGTGACACGGCCTCGCTGGAAGCGCACGAGTGCCTGGCGTGCCTGGCAGTGCCCGTTTCCGACCTGGAGATCGACGCATGACATCGGCCGCAAGGCGGCTGGGCCTGGTTGGCTGCGGGCGGATCGGTGGGCCGGTGCTCGCAGCATGCGAGGGCGGCCGGCTGCCGGGCTGGGAAGTCTGCAGCGTGCTGGTACGGCGGGCAGACGCTATCCGCGGACCTCTGTTCGTCACCGATCTCGGGGCCTTTCTCGCAACCAAACCCGACCTGGTGGTTGAAGTCGCCGGCCCATCGGCGCTGGCCTCAGTGGCCGACAGGGTGCTGCGCTGCGCCGACCTCTGGACCATCAGTGGCGCGGCACTTGCAGACGAAGCACTAATGATGACGTTGGAAGCCGCTGGCCGCCAATCCAGCCACCGCTTGCGCGTCCTTACTGGTGCCTTTGCCGGGCTAGATGGCGTGGCTGCTGCAACAGCCGCGCCAGGCACTATGCTCAAGCTGAGCATCGAGCTTCTTCCTGGCCCCGCACCCGCCGAATGCTGCTTCAGTGGCTCGGTGCGCGAGGCCGCGCAGCGATTTCCGAATGCCGTGAACGTGGCGGTCGCTGCTGCGCTCGCCGGGCCTGGCTTGGACGCGACGCAGGTCGTGGTCCGGCATCCTGGGCCGGTTGCACGCAACCGACTCGCCCTACATGCCGAGAGCGCAGCCGGCACGCTGCACGTGGAGGTTGAGCCCGAACTCGGTCAAGGTGTGCATCCAGTCGCATGCAGCGTGATTGCCTCGCTGCGACGGGAGATGCAGGTCATATGGGTGGGATAGTTCAGCTGGCACCTGGTGCCCTCAGCTTCCGAGTGCCGTCGAACGGCTGCTTCTCGGACCTCGTCGTCGTAGGTCGACACTGGACTATGTCAGCTGTGGAGCGATGAGCGGTCAGTCGACCAGAAATTCCTGGCAGGCAGCAATGGTTCGACGGCGGGTCTACGTCACTTCATCTCGTTGCCACAGACCTGTCGGTCGAACTGGACGCCATACAGCCGACGACCAGGCGCATCATGGTCGGCCACGACCCGAACGTCGCGACCGGCTCGCATGGAGCCCCGAATTTGCGACATCACACCGGCGTTGGTCGCCGCTCTGCGCAAGCCACCTTCAGGGCGAGCGGCGCCACGGACGCTGCACCGGCCAGACCCGGCCGGCGTCAGTACTTGGTCTGAACAACGTCAACGACAACAACAATGCGACGATCGAGCCCACCAGCATCGGCTGGAGGACGACACCGAAGTCACCGTGGCTTGCGACATACAGCCGCGTCGAGACTGGTTGCACGATGCCGGCACCGACAAAGATGCCGGCGTTAACGAAGGCGGTGGCGGTGCCGGCATGGCCCAGTTCGTTGCGCTCGGTCACCAAGGCATATACCAGGTTGAATCCGCCGCAGCAAAAGCCCAGTGCCAACAACAGCGCCGCGAGCGGTGCGCCCTCGATGGGTGCGTTGCCGGCCAGTAGGCTCCAGCACAACACAGATCCCGCACAGGCCAAGCTCAGCGTGCCGCGCCGCCCACTGCGGTCGCCCGCCAACCCAGCGTGCACGCGCCGGCGGCGAAACCGGCGATCAGCGCCGACGCCTGCAACGCGGCCGCCTGCGCCAGCACACCGCGCGCGCCGAGCATGGGCATCAGCCACAGGCTGGTCAGCCCGTAGTAGCTGCCCGCGAAGCCGCCCATTAGCAGCAGGCCGAGTTGGCTGTGACGGTTGCCGGCCACGCTGCGCAACTCCGCCGCGATCGCGTTGACGCGCCAACGTGCGCGCGCGGGCAAAGCCGGCGGGTCGATCGCGAACCACAACCACGCGGCGATGGCGAACGACATGACGCCGATCGCCGCAGACACCGTGCGCCACTCGGCATGTCCGAGCAGCCAGCTCAACGGCCCGATGGAGGCGATCGCACCGAGGTTGCCAACCAGGATGCATCGCCCGGTGACGAGCGCCCGCGTTCTGTCGGCCCAAGTTCATCATCTGCGGCGCCGGGAATAGCTCTGCCCTCACGTGCTGCGGTCTCACGAGCTGCGGTGCGAGCCCCTTCAAGCGGCCGTGCGGCGCTCACGGCAAGATCAAGGTGTCGCGGATCTCGCCGAACAAGCTGTCGATGCGGCCGGTCTTCAGGCCGCCGCTGTCGAACACCGTGCGCGGCAGCAGGCGCAGGCCGCCTTCCATCGGGCAGGTGTAGTTGCGCAACTGGCGCACGCCGCCGATCACGGTCTCGATCTCGATGGCCGCGTCGACGCGCTCGCCGGCCGTGATCACGTCCACCGCCGCCAGCCCCGGGCGCACGCTGAGGTTCATGTCCAGCCCGGCGCGCAGCGGCAGGTTGGCGATGCGCAGGCGCATGAAGTCGGCCGTGGCGCCGATGCGCGACAGGTGTTCGACCTGCATCGTCTTGTCGCGCCCGGTCAGCACCCGGGTGACGGGCTGGCTGCCGCCCAGGCCGCTGGCATCGACGGTATGGGCCTCGCCCCGGTCCAGCGCCGAGCGCAGGCGGGTTTCGGCCAGCTTGTGCTTGAGCAGGTAATCGAAGCGCCCGCGCCGCTTGCCGCGCACGGTGTGCGTGTAGTCGGCGCCCTGCGAGGAACTCTGCCGGTGCAGCGTGTCGATGGCCACGCCGATGGCCGGGTCCAGGCCTGCCGGGAAGTGGCTGCCGGCCCCGTTGCCGGCCCCGCTGCCGTGCTCGCCGCCGTGGCAGCAGCCGTCCTCGCGCCGGCCCCGCTCCGCACGCGCGCTGGCGGCCAGTTCCTGCAGGCTGCGCGACAGCACGGCGTCGTGCAGGCCGCTTTCCATCAGCAAGGTGGCCAGCCGCGGTGGAAGCGGCTGCGGGTTCAGGGCCACAGCCTGCGCAGGGTCGAACTGCGCTGGGTCGAGCTGGTCACGCCCGTGGTGCGCTGGCTCGAAGGACGTGCGCTGCATGGCCGCCAGCAGCTGCGCAATGGGGGTGGCGAGGACCCGCGCGCGTGCCCAGCGGTGCGGTGTGCGCTGCACGCGGCGCAGCAGGACCTCGCCCGTCATCTGCCCGTTCAAGGCGGCAGCCGACCAGAACTGGTTGCGGTAGCTGCGCGCGTCGCCGCTGAAGTTGGCGTTCATCCACAGGTTGCCGCCGGCGGAGTCGGTGATGCTGTCGGTCGAGGCGTCCGCGCCAAGTGCGACCACCAGGCCGGCCAGCATCAGCAGCGTCGGGTCCCACACCGGCGAGGCCTGGCGGTGATTGACGGCCGAGAAGGGCACGTATCCGATGGCGCCGGTGCCGGGCGCGCCTCCGTAGCTCAGGCCCGCGCTGTTGAACGAAAACGCATTTCCGGTCGGGCTGACCATGATCTGCTGCGTGCTGTTGCGCTGGTTTGGGTCGAACACGGTGATGGTCCAAGGCGTGACGGTGTCGTCCCACGCCAGCGCCAGCACCGCGTGCCCGCTGCCGCTGAAGTTGGCGTTCGAGAACAGGTAGATCACCGCCGGGTTGCCCGCGCCCGCCGACTGGCGACTGCGCTGGAAGACCTGTGCCGCGCTCAGGTTCTGGTCCTTGATCTGGGTGTCGGTGAACCACAAGCAGTCGCTGCCGAACCAGTAAATCTGCTTGACGTTGAAGTCGTTCGCCACTGGCGGCCAGGCATTGAAGCGCTGCAGCGGCAGGCCGAACAGGCTGTTAGCGTTCCAGGCGTGCAGCGCCTCCACGCACATTCCGAAGCAGTTGCCGCCGCTGGCCGCGCCCTGGATTGAGCTGGAGAAGAAGTCGTCCTGCGCCCAGTCCTGCGGGTCGCTCCACTCCGGGTCGTCGTCGATGTCGCTGAAGGCCGCTTCGTACTGCGGGTAGGTGAGCGTGGGCGTGCCCTGGTTGGAGATGCCCCAGAAGTCCTTCGGTGTGTTTGGTGCCACCACCGGCTGGATGGCCCAGCGCAGTGACTTGATGCCGCCCACACCGGTGGCCTCGAACACACCGAAGGGGTTGTCGAACAGCCCCCAGCCGTTGGACACAGTGAGGAACTTGCTGAAGCTGCCGACGTGGTCGTCGCCACCGCCGAAGCCGCCGTCTTCGTCCCACACGTCGACCTTCAGTTCGACCACCAGGCCGAGATCGTTGGGCACGATCTGCGGCGCCAGGTGGGCCTTGATGTCGTGGCTGTTGTCGCCGCCCCACGAGCCGCCGCCCGGCATGCGCTGGTCGAAGATGCGCGCGCCGTTGCGCCAGACCTCGCTGAAGAGGTACAGGTCGTTCTGGCCCTGGCCCCAGCCTTCGTCCTCGCTGGTGCTGAGCATGCCGAGGTAGAAGGTGAAGGGCGTGGCCACGTCGATGGTGCCATCACGAAAGAAGATCGTGCCGCGCTGGAAGGTGTTGCAGCGCGCGTAGCCGCCCACGCCGGGAATGTCCTGCTCGTCCGAGGTCGGGAAGCCCAGGCCGCCTTGGTCGAGCGGCGTGGTGGCGCCACCGCGCGCCACGTAGGTGTCGCGGATGGCACCGTACACCACGTGTGCGCCGGTAGCGGCGCTCCACAAGAAGGTGCCGGCCTCGAACTGGCTCTGCCGGCCGATCCCGGTGGCGGTGCCGGGCAGCAGCACGTCGGTCTCGTGCGTGGTCGGGAAGCCCCAGCGCGCCGCGCCGCCGCTGGCCAGGTAGGCCTGCAGGATGGCGCCGTGCACCTCGAAGGCGTTCGACGCGCCGTCGCGCAGATACATGTGGCCGCGCTCGAAGATCTGGATCTGCCCACCGGCGATGCGGTCGGGCGGCGTGACCGGCAGGCCCACCACCGACACCGAGCCGCCGAGCAGTTCGTAGTCCAGGTAGATGCGGCCCAGCACCTCGCGAGCACCGGTCTGCGGGCTCCAGTAGACGGCGCCGCCTTCGAACACCGCGCGCAGCGATTCCTGCGCGCGTGCCGGCTGCACGTCGCTGACCAGTCCGCCGAGCAAAGGCTGCGACGCGCCGTTCTGGTAGCGCTCGAAGATCGGCCCGTGCAACGCGAAGGCGGCCGGGTAGCCGTCGGTGTAGCCGATCAGGCCCTGGTCGAAGCGCTGCACCTCCATGCCGGCATAGGCCAGGTAGATGATGTCCCCTGTGCGCTGACCGAGCGGCAGGCTGCCCGCCACCTCGTTCTCCTTCAGGCGGATGTGCCACTCGCCGGTGGAGCGGCCGGCGTCCTCCAGCGCTTCCAGCTCCGCCGGGATGTCGGCGTACACCTGCACGCGCGCCATCTCGCCGACGAAGTGCCAGCGCGTCTTGTCCGGGTGCACGCCGATCACCAGCTCGCCCGCGGCCAGCGCTGCCAGCGCGCCGGACGGGAAGGCACCGAGCGCGATGCGCTGCTTGTCGACGACCAGCGCCAGGGTGTCGATGTCGAACACCAGGTCCACCGCGACCCAGGTGTTGAGCTGCAGGCTGAGGCGCTCCAGCGTGGCCGCACCCGACCAGCCGTTGCGCGTGTTGTTCACGGTCGCCACCACCTGAAAGGCCGCCGCGCCGCCGCCCGGCAGCAGGTGGATGGAAAACGGCAGGCACGTGCTTTCGACAAGGTTCTGCCGCGTCGTCACCGGCGCCGTCACGCGAAAGATCACGCGCACCGTGAAGCGTTGTGCATCCACCGCGGTGGTGGGAAACGGCGCGACGATTGAACTGCCGGCGCCGAACGCTAGCGCGCCGGCCAGCGCGCCATACACGGTGCTGGCCGCCACCGCGACCGGGGTGCAGGCCGTGACGACCGCTGCACGCGTGAGGTCCGGGTTGGCAACCTGGATGTTGGTCAGGCTGTAGTCGAAGAGTGCGTTGGCGGTCATGGCATGTACCTAAGGAAGTGGTTGGCGGTCACGCGGGGCACCGGCCCGCCGCAGGCGGCTCGGCTCCGCTGTGGCGCCAGTGTTGCGGCCTTGCTCATGAAAACTCATCCCTAACAGGGCCGCAGGACGGCGCTTTCTCCCCTGGGTTGATGAGCTTCTTGGGGAATGGGCAGCCAGCACGTGCGTGCGCCAATGTGCTGACGCCGGGGCCTGCGCCGTCAAGCTCGTCCCTCGACGACAGCGGAGCGCAGCGCTCCACGCCCGATCCATGTCGGTGCCGGCGGCGTTGCGGCCATGGTGCCCGGCGCCTGGCGGTGGCGTCGGGCCAGCACCCGTGGCTGGCGGGGCTGGCCGGCGGCGACGCGACCGGTGCGCCGATGGCCATCAATCTCGCGGCGTTGAGGCAGGTGGTGGCTAAACAGCGCAGTGCCGAAGCCGCCGTTGCCGGCGCGGGCTTGCTGGTCAGAGCCCTCAGCGCCTGCTCTGGAGCAGACGAATCGAACCATCGACTGACCGGACCCAGTCTTCAACGGTCTCACAGAATCGGCCGGCAGCTGTGCAGCGTCAGGAGCCGGTCGTCGCCGGCACGCGTACTCACGCTTACTGCCATGAAGCTGCCCTAGGGCACTGTGACCGGCGCTGCCACGAACGGCCGCTGTGCGAGGTGAAGCTGTCGTAGGCCACCGACGACGCGGTTCGCGGTGTCGGCGACTGATTCCACACGCCTCGAACTGGTACTACCGACCCCTCAGCCGTCGGTCAGTTCTTCGAAATTGTTGCCCAAAGCCAACCTCAGATTGCGCCGCACACCAGCGCGCGACACCGTGGAATGAGCGCGACATTCTCAGACCGGGCACCCTCAGCAGACCGTTGCGGAGGTTGGTGACCGGAGTCAAACAGAGGCCTTGGACTTGCGCTTGGCTGCGGGCACATCGCGATCCAGCAGACAGTCGATGAAGGCGCCCAGTGCTGCCGGCGAGTGGCGCCGGTTCGAGTAGTAGAGGAAAAGACCCGGCTTGGTGATCGACCAATCGGCGAGGACCTGCACAAGCTGTCCCAGGGCCAGCGCCGCGTCGTTGCGGTCATGGTCGAAGGCATAGAGAATGCCCAGCCCCTGCAGTGCCGCTGCGTCACCCACGTCGGGCTGATTGGTGACCAACGGCCCCTCCGTCGCGACTTCGAGCCGCTTGCCCTTCTTCTCGAACTCCCAGCGATATACCCGGCCGTCCGCCTGAAGACGCCAGCTGATGCAGGCATGGGCATGCAGATCGGCGGGGGAATGCGGCGTGCCGCTACGCGACAGGTAGTCCGGCGAGGCCACGGCGATCATCTTCGTGTCGGGGGTCAGGCGCACGGCGATCATGTCCTTCTCCAACCGCCCGTGCGTGAAGTCCGGGACGCCACCGATGATCGCGAGCGCGGTGAATCCGCCTGCGGAAAAGCCGAACATGCCGACGCGCTGCGGGTCGATCGCCGCTCGCCCCTGCCAAGTCGACAGCATGTGGTCATTTGCCAGACTAACCTGCCTCGGCATTGGCGAGGCAGTCACTACCAGTTGCGGTTGGCGGCCGTGCAGGGGGCGATTGAGTGGGTCGCGCAGAGCAACGACGGACCCGTGGTGCTTGGCGCAGAGCCGCACGCCGACGGGTTGTGGCAACTGCCGCTGCGATTGCTGTCGGCACTCGTACCGGAGGAGTTGTTATGAGGTCTGCCGTGGCGAACCTGGAAATCGCTTCGGAGATGATGGAGTTCAGCCGCTGCCGCAGGCTTCGGCTGGCAACGCCGGTGGGACGTCGTCAAATCGACAGCGAGCGTGCCACGCGAAAGCCGAGATCGTCGATGGCAAACGTAGGATGGCTGCGACGCCGATTGGTCGCGAGGCAACCGCGTTCGCTGTCGGACCAACCCCCTCCCCGAAAGATGCGGTACGAACCATAGGCCTCGGGATCGTATTGATCCGCGCACCATTCCCAGACGTTGCCGATCATGTCGTGCAAGCCCCATGCGTTCGGGACCTTCCGCCCGACTTCGTGCGAACGGCCCTGCGAATTGGCCGCGTACCAAGCAATGTCGTCCAAGGGGCCGTATCTCGGGCCCTGCGTTCCGGCGCGGCACGCGTACTCCCACTCAGCATCACCCGGCAGCCGAAAGCCGTTGCGCCCTGGGACGAGCAATGCCGTCGTTCCGACGAGGTCGATCTGGTAGCCAGCCTGAAGGCCAGAGGCCTCGGAAAGCGCATTGCAGAAGAGAACAGCGTCTATCCAGGAGACGTTGTCCACGGGGTTCTGTCCCGCGACCTTTGCGGATGGCCTTCGCCCTGTGACCGCGGCGTATTCGTCTTGTGTGATGGGATGCATGCCAATCAAGAATGCCGGCAGCACCACCTCCCATCGGCGCTCGATGCGATCGTCTCGCAGACTGATGATGCCTGCCGGTACTTCCACCATTCGAACTTCGAGCGGCTTCGTCGGCACTTGTCGTCTCATGCTGAAAATCTACTCGATCGGCAAGCAGGCGCCCGAACTCGAGATTGGCGAGGCTCCGAAGCCGATGTCTATGGTTCCACGCCGAGGAGACTGTGCCGACGCGTGCTCGCCCGGCCGTCGATCGGGATGGCTACCCTTGGGCAACGGCTGGAAATAGCCGGCAGCGCCCGTAGGTCACCGTCGCGCGACCGACCGCAACAGCTGCACACCTGCCCGCCAGCTGCGCGCTTTGCCTGTCTGGCGGCTCATACGCCCAACAGTTGCCCCCCGTCCACCGTCAGCACCTGCCCGTTGATCCACCGGGCGTGCGGCGAGGCGAGGAACAGGGCCACCTCGGCGATCTCGTCCGGCGTGCCCATGCGTCCGGCCGGGATGCTCTTGCGCGTGCGTTCGTACAGCGCTGGGTTGTCCGTCTTGCGCTGTTCCCACACACCCCCTGCAAACTCCACCGATCCGGGTGCGATGGCGTTCACGCGCACGCCCTGCCGACACCACTGCGCCGCCTGGCTGGCGGTGTAGCTGTTCATGGCTGCCTTCACCGCGGCATAGGGCGCCGCCCGCGTCGACGGCCTGACGGCCGAGATCGACGACAGGTGGATGATGCAGGCTCCCTCCGGCGCGCCTGCCGCGTCGGACTTCAGCAGCCACGGCAAGGCGGCTCTGGAGCAGCGCACCATCGCCATCACGTCCACCGCCAGGCTGGCGGCCCAACCCTCTTCGTCGTCGCTCGTTCCGAAGCCCGACGCGTTGTTGACGAGCACGTCGATGCCGCCCAAGGCCTTGGCGGCCGCGGGTACCCAGGCAGCGATGGCCTGCTCATCCGCCAAGTTGCACGCCATGGCGTGCACACGCCCGCCATGCATGGCTAATTCGGCGCGTGCCGCCTCCAGGGCCGGTGCACCCCGCGCGCAGATGGCCACGTCGGCGCCAGCGGCAGCGAAGTTCATCGCGATGGCGCGGCCGATGCCGCGGCTGCCGCCAGCCACCAAAACGCGCCGGTGCTTGAAGTCGAAAGGCATGTGAAAGTCTCCAAAGAGTGAGCTGTGATGGTGATCAGCGCGGCGGGTTCAGGTGACCTGCCACCAGCGCGGCAACAGGCTGGCGACCTCTGGTCGTCTGTACGGATCATCGAGCAGCCACAGCCAGCCCCGGTCCTGCGGCGTCCGCAGCACCCGCCAGGCAGCCTGCACCACCTTCTGCATCGCCGGCACCAGGTCCCCGTAGCCTACGTCACCGCCCAGCACCTGGGCCAGGGGCGCCTGCACCTGGGTTTGCTGCGCCGACACGGACGGCAGGCCCAGCGTGGCGATGAAGGCACCGATCAACAGCGAACCGGGCAGGTCCACGCCCCCGGCGCGATCCAGAAAGACTTACCGCGCCTCATTGCCCACGCGCCGTTCCTGTCGCCACTGGGGGATGTCCGGCCGCACCCGGGCCAGCTGCGCAGCGGCCTGGTCCAGTAGTCGAAGCTGCTGAAGAACGCCAGGCAACGCGGGTGAAGCTTTGGCGTGAGGACTATCCGCACTTCGTGGAGGACCCGCAGGCCATGGTGCGGAAGCTCGAACCACTGAAGCCCTTGGTGGGCAAACAGACCCTTGACGGCTGGATGAACTTGGCCGTTGCGGGTAGGGTCGACGAACTGTTTGAAAGCGTGATGGAGCAGCACTACGACCCCTGCTACCAGCGTTCAACAAGACGCAACTTTGGGGAGCAAGCACAAGCTCTCGACGTCCAGCTTGGATCTTTGGATCAAGCCGCATTGACCGAGGCGGTGCGCCAGCTGACCGTCTTCGATACCAACGCATCTTCGCAGGGGTAGCTCGCCAAGAGTGGCTGCTAAAGATCACGCAGCCAGCGTGGCCAACTTCAGCTGCCGGTAAGGACCGCAGCCGCTGACATCGCAGATCCAGATGTCGTGATGAGCCTACCGGGCTGAATTGAAGCCGCCTGCGTTGCACCGCTCGAGCGGCTGCTCCGGGCCGCATACCTGACCGACGAATCTGACGGCTGGCCGTTCTTATCGGCCACAACCGGTCCTTCCCGATGCGCTCGAAAATCTTGGCTCAGCGCACTCACGAATGGCAGGTTCGGGCGATGAACCTGAACGCTTCGTCGGCTCGACCCGGCCAGTTGCGGTCACTGGTCAACGGCAGTCTGTGATCATGTGGTTGCTATATGCACGGGCGCCGGCACCCAATGCGCCGCAATGGCTTGGTCGCCGTTGGCTGGCGGTTGTGGATGCGCTCGCTTGGCCAGCCGCCATTGCGATTGGGTTACACGCTGCGCCGGTGGGCGGCGACATCGTCCGATCGATGCTGCTCGGCCTATGCGCACTTTTTGCCATTCGCCGCTGCGCCCGTGCGATCTGGCGCAACGAGCGGTACCGATTCACCACGCGGCAACTGGGCAGGCCCTTGGCACTGCTGGTGGCCCTCGGCGCCCTGCTGAAGCTCGCGGCGTAAGACGCGCGCTTCAGTGGGCCACGTGCGGCAGCGAATCTTTCCATCGGTCTACCTCGGACCTTCGCCACCCGACGGCACGATAGGCAAGCTTCACCGGAAACGGAAATTGCCGCGAAGCCATCAGCCGGTAGATCGTTGAGCGGCTGAGGCCTGTGTGTCTGACGAGCGCAGGCATGCGCAAGACCTCGCCAGCGACAGGCGGTTCATCGGCATCGGCGTGGGCTTGGGACATAGGTCGATCCTTGCGGGACCGAGCAAACTCTATCTCCGCAACAGGCTGCCTCGCGCGATGAAAATCGACCAAATTTCGTCGCGTCGCCTGCTACCCCGGCGTCAGAGATCAGCCGCTGTCAGCCCTGGTCGACACTTCCGATACGGAAGCGGACCAACCAAGCCCAGTCGCCCAAGCGAATCCCGTTGGGATATATCTGGGTGGGTAAGAACTAAACGCGGGCATCAGAGGCCCGTGTTTGCTAGCACTGTGGCGGAGAGAGCGGGATTCGAACCCGCGGGGGGCTGTTAACCCCCACACGCTTTCCAGGCGTGCGACTTAAACCGCTCATCCATCTCTCCGGGCAGCCGCGAATTGTAGGTGCCCCCTCGGCCGTACCGTCGGCACCGCGCTTACGGCTTCGGCGTCGGCATGCCCCTGATCAGCGCCATCGACGTGGCGATCAGCCCCGCCACCTCGCTCATGTTGCCCGGCACGATCATGGTGTTGTTCTTCTGCGCCAGCTGCGCGTAGGCGTCGACGGCCTTTTCCGCCACCTTCAGTTGCACCGCCTGCTCGCCGCCCGGCTGCGCGGATCGCGTCGGCCACCTTGCGGATGGCGTCGGCGGTGGCGTCGGCCACCGCGACGATGGCGGCGGCCTCGCCCTGCGCGTTGTTGATCTCGGCCTGCTTCTGGCCTTCGGAGCGCGCGATGAAGGCCTCGCGCTCGCCGGTGGCGATGTTGATCTGCTCCTGGCTGCGGCCTTCGGAGGCCGCGATCAGCGCGCGCTTCTCGCGCTCGGCGGTGATCTGCGCCTGCATCGCAGCGCAGGATCTCCGCCGGCGGCGTCAGGTCCTTGATCTCGTAGCGCAGCACCTTGACGCCCCAGTTCAGCGCCGCCTCGTCGAGCGCGTTCACCACCGCGGCGTTGATCTGGTCGCGTTCCTCGAAGGTCTTGTCCAGTTCCATCTTGCCGATCACCGAGCGCAGCGTGGTCTGCGCCAGCTGGGTGATGGCGAACATGTAGTTGCTGCGAGCCGTAGCTGGCGCGCATCGGGTCGGTGACCTGGAAATAGATGATGCCGTCGACCTGCAGCTGGGTGTTGTCCTTGGTGATGCAGACCTGGCTGGGCACGTCCAGCGGCACTTCCTTCAGCGAGTGTTTGTAGGCCACGCGGTCGACGAACGGGATGACGAACTTCAGCCCCGGCGTCAGCGTGCGGTCGTACTTGCCCAGGCGCTCGACCACCCAGGCGTTTTGCTGCGGCACGATCTTGAAGGTCTGCGAGACGAAGATGATGGCGATGACGGCCAGGACGATGGCAACTTCCATGGGACGCTTTCAGGTTTCGAATTCGACGGGTCAGTGGCGATGCGGGCGCAACGATCAGCCGGTTGCCCTGCACGGCGACAACCACATGCGCACCGGGCGCGGGAATGCCGGGCCGCCTGGAACGAGACGGTCCATGGGCTGCCGCGGTAGGTGACGCGGGCCGGGCCGTCGGCATCCCAGGCGCTGACGCGGATGCGCTCACCGATGTCGAGGTTGACATCGCGGTTGAGATCGGCCGGCGTCGAGCGCGGCGCTCTGGCGCGCTTCACATGCCAGGCGGCGGTGGCACCGCTGCCGACCAGTGCGGCCAGCACCACCTGGGTTGTCAGGCCTGTGCCGGCATGGGCGGCAAGCGCGCCGGCCACACAGCCCAACGCCAGCATCAGCAGGTAGAAGCTGCCCTGCGTCAACTCCACCGCGACCAGCACACCGGCAGCCACCCACCACCACGTTGCCAGGCTCATGTCCATGATCGCCTTTCGCTTTTGGCGCGCAGTGTAGCCACGCGCCGGGCGCCGAGGTCGCGGCGGGTGGCGGCGCAGCCCTACACTGCGCGTCTTTTCGCGGCCGGCAGGTCGCGCACCACAGGCGCAGTGCATGCAGCGATTTCACTTCCCGATCGTCATCATCGACGAGGACTTCCGCTCCGAGAACACCTCGGGTCTGGGCATTCGCGCGCTGGCGCAGGCGATCGAGAAAGAGGGCTTCGAGGTGCTGGGCAACACCAGCTACGGCGACCTGAGCCAGTTCGCGCAGCAGCAAAGCCGCGCCAGCGCGTTCATCCTGCAGCATCGACGACGAGGAGTTCAAGGGCGGCCCCGACATCGACCCGGCGGTGCTGAGCCTGCGCAAGTTCATCCAGGAAATCCGCTTCAAGAACGCCGACATCCCGATCTACATCTACGGCGAGACGCGCACCAGCCAGCACATCCCGAACGACATCCTGCGCGAGCTGCACGGCTTCATCCACATGTTCGAGGACACGCCGGAGTTCGTCGCGCGCCACATCATCCGCGAGGCGAAGAGCTATCTGGACGGCCTGGCGCCGCCGTTCTTTCGCGCGCTGGTCGACTACGCGCAGGACGGCTCGTACTCGTGGCATTGCCCCGGTCATTCAGGCGGCGTGGCCTTCCTGAAGAGCCCGGTCGGGCAGATGTTCCACCAGTTCTTCGGCGAGAACATGCTGCGTGCCGACGTGTGCAACTCGGTCGACGAACTGGGCCAGCTGCTCGACCACACCGGCCCGGTCTACCAGAGCGAGAAGAACGCGGCGCGCATCTTCAACGCCGACCACTGCTTCTTCGTCACCAACGGCACCTCGCACCAGCAACAAGATGGTGTGGCACCACACGGTGGCGCCAGGCGACGTGGTGGTGGTCGATCGCAACTGCCACAAGTCGATCCTGCACAGCATCATCATGACCGGCGCGGTGCCGGTGTTCCTGCGCCCGACGCGCAACCACTACGGCATCATCGGCCCGATCCCGCAGAGCGAGTTCTCGCCGGAGGCGATCCGCAGGAAGATCGCCGCCAACCCGCTGCTCGCCGGCGTCGATGCGAAGAAGGTCAAGCCGCGCATCCTGACCCTGACGCAGAGCACCTACGACGGCGTGCTCTACAACACCGAGACCATCAAGCACGCGCTCGACGGCTACATCGACACGCTGCATTTCGACGAAGCCTGGCTGCCGCACGCCGCCTTCCACACCTTCTACGGCACCTTCCATGCGATGGGCAAGAAGCGGCCGCGGCCGAAGAACCAGCTGGTCTTCGCCACGCAGAGCACGCACAAGCTGCTCGCCGGCCTCAGCCAGGCCAGCCAGGTGCTGGTGCAGGACGCGGCCGAACCGCAAGCTCGACCGCCACCTGTTCAACGAGGCGTACCTGATGCACACCAGCACCAGCCCGCAGTACGCGATCATCGCCAGCTGCGACGTGGCCGCGGCGATGATGGAAGCGCCCGGCGGCACCGCGCTGGTCGAAGAAAGCATCGCCGAAGCGCTCGACTTCCGCCGCGCGATGCGCAAGGTCGGCCAAGGATTACGGCGCGCGACTGGTGGTTCACCGTCTGGGGGCCCGACAAGCTGGCCGCACGAAGGCATCGGCCGCGCCGACCGACTGGGTGCTGAAGGCGAACGCCAAGTGGCACGGCTTCGGCGACCTGGCCGAGGGCTTCAACCTGCTCGACCCGATCAAGTGCACCATCATCACGCCGGGGCTGGACGTGTCGGGCAAGTTCGCCAAGACCGGCATCCCGGCGGCGATCGTCACCAAGTACCTGGCCGAGCACGGCATCGTGGTCGAGAAGACCGGCCTGTATTCGTTCTTCATCATGTTCACCATCGGCATCACCAAGGGCCGCTGGAACACGCTGCTGACGGCGCTGCAGCAGTTCAAGGACGACCACGACAAGAACGCGCCGATGTGGCGCGTGCTGCCCGAGTTCTGCGCCGCCTACCCGCGCTACGAAAGCATGGGCCTGCGCGACCTGTGCCAGAGCATCCACGGCATGTACGCCAAGGGCGACATCGCGCGGCTGATGACCGAGATGTACCTGTCCGACCTCGAGCCGGCGATGAAGCCCAGCGACGCGTTCGCGCACATCGCGCACCGCGAGACCGAACGGGTGGAGATCGACGAGCTCGAAGGGCGCATCACCACCGCGCTGCTGACGCCGTACCCGCCGGGCATTCCGCTGCTGATCCCGGGCGAGCGCTTCAACCGCAAGATCGTCGACTTCCTGCGCTTCACGCGCGCAGTTCAACGCGGCGTTCCCCGGCTTCGACACCGACGTGCACGGCCTCGTCGAGGAGGCGGGCGACGACGGCGTGCGCCGCTACTTCGTCGACTGCGTGCGCGACCTCAAGACGCTGAGCGGCTCTAGCCTGCTTCGGCCGTCGGCCATGCCGGCGGTGACCTTGCTGAAGCCGCCGTCGACATAGGTGATCTCGGCGCTGACGCCGGCCGCCAGGTCGGACAGCAGGAAGGCGGCGACGTTGCCGACATCGTCGATGGCTGACGTTGCGCCGCAGCGGCGACGTGCTGGCGACCACGTCGAGGATCTTGCCGAAGCCCTTGATGCCCGATGGCCGCCAGCGTCTTGATCGGCCCGGCCGAGATGCCGTTGACGCGCACGCCCTTCGGCCCCAGGCTGGCGGCCAGGTAGCGCACGCTGGCTTCCAGCGAGGCCTTGGCCAGGCCCATCGTGTTGTAGTTGGGCACCACGCGCTCGGCGCCCAGATAGCTCAGCGTCAGCAGCGCGCTGCCCGCGGCGCAGCCGCGGCAGCGCGGCCTTGGCCAGCGCCGGAAAGCTGTAGGCCGAGATGTCGTGCGCGATGCGGAAGGACTCGCGCGACAGGCCGTCCAGAAAGTCGCCGGCGATCGCCTCGCGCGGCGCGAAGCCGATCGCGTGCACGAAGCCGTCGAACTCGCGGCCAGCGTCTGCGCCGAGCTCGTCGAACATCGCGGCGATCTGCGCGTCGTCGCCGACGTCGCAGTCGAACACCAGCGTGCTGTCGAACTCGCGCGGCGAAGCTCGGTGATGCGATCCTTGAAGCGCTCGCCGACGTAGCTGAAGGCCAGTTCCGCGCCTTCGCGGTGGCAGGCGCGGGCGATGCCGTAGGCGATCGAGCGGTTGGACAGCACGCCCGTGATGAGCAGCTTCTTGCCGGACAGAAAACCCATGCGAGCTCCTGAGAAATGGATCATCGACGACAGCGCGGATTCTGGCATCGCCGCGCAGGCGCCGGTCGGCGCTGGGCTGTGGGCGGGAGCGCAGATTGCCGGGCCGGCGATAACAGGTTACAATCCGTTGTTCACTGACTCACTGCATGGGCGGAGTTGATCCAGCCCATTTTTTATGGTCGATCGTCTTTGGTCCGGTCTTTGCCCTGTTGGCTGTCCTGCCAGCGCATCACATGCCCGCGCGGCATGTGATGGCGCTTGACGGCCATGGTGCATCCGGCCCTTCACGACGCGGCCCCATTGGTCAGGCGACAGATTCAGCAGACACGGTTTCGGCATACACGGCAGCGGCAGGCAGACACACTTGGGAACGGCGCAATCGCATACGGCCATCGAACGCACGGTCACCGGCTTGAACTACGAGCTGGTGGACGTGGAGCGTTCGGGCGCGGGCCTGCTGCGCGTTTTCATTGACCGCACGGCCATCGGCGGCGCCCAGCCCGCCCGAGCCCATCAACGTCGAAGACTGCGAGCGCGTCACGCGCCAGCTGCAGCTACGTGCTGGAGGTCGAAGGCGTCGCCTACGAGCGGCTCGAAGTCTCGTCGCCAGGGCTCGACCGGCCGCTCAAGCGCGCTGCCGACTACGAACGTTTTGTCGGCCACGACATCAGCCTGGCGCTGAAGCTGCCGCTGAGCGGCCGCAAGCATTTCAAGGGCCGTCTGCTGCAGGCCGCCAGCGGCTGGCAGCTGCACCTGGCGGCCGACAAGGCCGGCGAATACACGGATCGCACGCTCGACTTCACGCTCGACGAAGTGCGCGAGGCCCGGCTGGTGCCGGTGATCGATTTCAAGGGGCGCTCGACAGCGGGCAAAGCACCGCAGCAAGCAGCCCGCCAAGGGGTGGACGGAGGTCATTGACGATGAACCGCGAAATGTTGATGTTGGTCGATGCCATCTCCCGCGAGAAGAGCGTCGAACTGGAAGTGGTGTTCGAGGCGGTCGAATCGGCGCTGGCGTCGGCGACCAAGAAGCTGCACGGCGGCGAGGTCGACATCCGCGTGTCGATCGACCGCGACAGCGGCGAGTACGAAACCTTCCGCCGCTGGCACGTGGTGCCGAACGAGGCCGGGCTGCAGATTCCGGATGCCGAGACGCTGCTGTTCGAAGCGCAGGAGCAGATTGCCGACATCGAGGTCGATGACTACATCGAAGAGCCGATCGAATCGTTGACCATCGGGCGCATCGGTGCGCAGGCGGCCAAGCAGGTGATCCTGCAGAAGATCCGCGACGCCGAGCGCGAGCAGCTGCTGAACGACTTCCTGTCGCGCGGCGAGAAGATCTTCGTCGGCACCGTCAAGCGGCTCGACAAGGGCGACATCATCGTCGAGATCGGGCCGTGTCGAAGGGCGCCTGAAGCGCAGCGAGATGATCCCGAAGGAAAACCTGCGCACCGGTGACCGCGTGCGTGCCTTCATCGCCGGCATCGACCCGACGCAGCGCGGCGCGCAGATCATGCTCTCGCGCTCGAGCCCCGGTTTCATGATGGAGCTGTTCCGCCAGGAAGTGCCCGAGATCGAACAGGGGCTGCTGGAGATCAAGAGCTGCGCCCGCGACGCGGGATCGCGCGCCAAGATCGCGGTCGTCTCGCACGACCGCCGTGTCGATCCGATCGGCACCTGTGTGGGCGTGCGCGGTTCGCGTGTCAACGGTGTCACCAACGAGCTGGCCGGCGAACGGGTCGACATCGTGCTGTGGTCGGAAGACCCGGCCCAGTTCGTCATCGGCGCGCTGGCGCCGGCCAACGTGCAGTCGATCGTCGTCGACGAAGAGAAGCACGCGATGGACGTGGTCGTCGACGAGGAGAACCTGGCCATCGCGATCGGCCGCGGCGGCCAGAACGTGCGCCTGGCCTCGGGCATGACCGGCTGGCACATCAACATCATGACGGCCGAGGAATCGCAGGCCAAACAAGGCGAGGAATCCGATTCGGTGCGCAAGTTGTTCGTCGAAAAGCTCGACGTCGACGTGGAGGTGGCCGACATCCTCATCGCCGAGGGCTTCACCAGCCTCGAGGAAGTGGCCTACGTGCCGCTGCAGGAGATGCTCGAGATCGAGTCCTTCGACGAAGACACCGTCAGCGAGTTGCGCACCCGCGCCAAGGATGCGTTGCTGACCATGGAAATCGCCCGCGAAGAGCGCGTCGACGCGGTGTCGCAGGACCTGCGCGACCTGGAGGGCCTGAGCCCCGAGCTGATCGGCAAGCTGTCCGAC
The DNA here is from genome assembly GCA_963756415.1 of uncultured beta proteobacterium. Taxonomy (GTDB): domain Bacteria; phylum Pseudomonadota; class Gammaproteobacteria; order Burkholderiales; family Burkholderiaceae_C; genus Rubrivivax. The sequence goes on along the minus strand of CAVWNT010000006.1, from coordinate 193,112 downwards.
GGCAACATCAACACGCGCGACGACCTGGCCGATCTGGCGGTGGACGAACTCACCGACCTGATCGGCATCGACGAAGAAGCGGCCAAGGCCTTGATCATGAAGGCGCGCGAACACTGGTTCGCGGCTTCATCGGCCACCGAGTGATCGCAGACTGAGCTTCGATCGAGAGCCGAGCGCCCCGCATACGTGAAGGAAACATTGCAATGGCCGTGACCACCGTCGCCCAACTCGCATCGGAGTTGAACCGCCCCGCGAGCGCGCTGCTGGAACAGCTGAAGTCCGCCGGCGTGGGCAAGACATCGACCGACGATGCGCTGACCGACAACGACAAGGAGCGGCTGCTCGACTTCCTGCGCAGCTCGCACGGCACCACCGGCAGCGAGCGCAAGAAGATCACGCTGACGCGCAAGTCGACCAGCGAGATCAAGCAGGCCGATGCCAGCGGCAAGGCGCGCACGATCCAGGTCGAGGTGCGCAAGAAGCGCGTGTTCGTCAAGCGCGACGATGTGCCGGCCGGTGTCGACGAGGCCGCCGCCGCTGAAGCCGCGGAGCGCGCCGAACAGGAAGAGCTGCAGCGCCGCGAAGCCGAGGCACAGGCCCAGGCCGAACAGATCCGCCAGCAGGAAGCCGAACTGGCCGAACGCCAGCGCCAGCGCGACGCCGAAGAGCGCGCCGAGCGCGAGGCCGAGCTCGAGCGGGCGCGCGTGGCGGCGGCCGCGAAGGCCGAAGCCGAGGCCAAGGCGCCTGCCGCCAAGGGCGAAGCGGCTGTCGAGAAAAGCACCAAGCCCGAAGCGCCGCCGGAAGCGGCCAAGCCGCAGCTGCGCGTGATCAAGGCCTCGACCATCGAGGCCGAGGACAAGCAGAAGCAGGCCGATCTGGACCGCCGGCGCAAGGCCGCCGAGACCGAAGCGGCGGCGATCCGCGCGATGATGTCGGCGCCGAAGAAGGTGCTGGTCGCGAAGAAGCCGGAGCCGCCGAAGCCGGATGCGGTCAGCATCACCGGCACGATCCACAAGCCGAAGGCGGCGCCGGGTGCTGCCACCACCGCCAAGCCGGGCGACAAGAAGCAGCTCAAGTCGGAGAAGCTGTCGTCGAGCTGGGCCGACGATGCCGCCAAGCGGCGTGCCGCCAAGCCGCGTGCCGACGGCGGTGCCTCGGGCCGTCCGGGCTGGCGTGCGCCGCGTGGATCGCGCCGCGGCGGTGATTCCCGCGAAGGCAGTGGCAACAGCTATGTGGCACCGGCCGAGACGGTGACGCAGGAAGTGCATGTGCCCGAAACCATCAGCGTGGCCGACCTGGCGCACAAGATGTCGGTCAAGGCCAGCGAGCTGATCAAGCACCTGATGAAGCTGGGCCAGATGGTCACCATCAACCAGCAGCTGGATCAGGAGACCGCGATGATCCTGGTCGAGGAGATGGGCCACACGGCGCTGGCCGCCAAGCTCGACGATCCGGAAGCGTTCCTCGAGGAAGAACACGCCGCCACCACGGGCGAGGACATGCCGCGCGCGCCGGTGGTCACCGTGATGGGCCACGTCGATCACGGCAAGACCTCGCTGCTGGATTACATCCGCACCACGCGTGTCGCCTCGGGCGAGGCCGGTGGCATCACCCAGCACATCGGTGCGTACCACGTGCAGACACCACGCGGCATGATCACCTTCCTCGATACCCCGGGCCACGCCGCCTTCACGGCAATGCGCGCGCGCGGGGCCAAGGCCACCGACCTGGTGGTGCTGGTGGTGGCCGCCGATGACGGCGTCATGCCGCAGACCAAGGAAGCCATCGCGCACGCCAAGGCGGCCAACGTGCCGATCGTGGTGGCGATGAACAAGATGGACAAGCCGGATGCCAACCCCGAGCGGGTCAAGAGCGAACTGGTCGCCGAGCAGGTGGTGCCCGAGGATTTCGGCGGCGAGTCGCCGTTTGTCGGCGGTTTCGGCCAAGACCGGCCTGGGCATCGACGCGTTGCTCGAGCAGGTGCTGCTGCAGGCCGAGGTGCTGGAGCTGAAGGCGCCGGTCGAGGCGATGGCCAAGGGCATCGTCATCGAGGCGCGGCTGGACAAGGGCCGCGGCCCGGTGGCCACGGTGCTGGTGCAAAGCGGCACCCTGAAGAAGGGCGACGTGGTGCTGGCCGGTTCGTCGTACGGCCGTGTGCGCGCGATGCTCGACGAGAACGGCAAGGCCAGCGACGAAGCCGGCCCGTCGATCCCGGTCGAGATCCAGGGCCTCACCGAAGTGCCGCAGGCCGGTGACGACTTCATGGTGCTCGCCGACGAGCGCCGTGCGCGCGAGATCGCCACCTTCCGCCAGGGCAAGTACCGCGATGTCAAGCTGGCCAAGAAGCAGGCCGCCAAGCTCGAGAACATGTTCGACAACATCGGCGACGGCCAGGCGCAGATGCTGCCGTTGATCGTCAAGGCCGACGTGCAGGGCTCGCAGGAAGCGCTGGCGCAGTCGCTGCTGAAACTGTCCACCGACGAGGTGAAGATCCAGATCGTGCACTCGGCGGTGGGTGGCATCAGCGAAAGCGACGTCAACCTGGCGATCGCCTCGAAGGCGGTGATCATCGGCTTCAACGTGCGTGCCGATGCCGGTGCGCGCAAGCTGGCCGAGGGCAACGCGCGTCGATCTGCGCTACTACACGATCATCTACGACGCGGTCGACGAGATCAAGGCGGCGATGACCGGCATGCTGGCGCCCGAGCGTCGCGAGGAAGTCATCGGCACGGCCGAGATCCGCACCAAGTTCGTGGCCTCGAAGATCGGCACCGTCGCCGGCTGCATGGTCACCGCCGGCGTGGCGCTGCGCGGTGCCAGGGTGCGCGTGGTGCGCGACAGCGTGATCGTCTACACCGGCGAGGTGGAAAGCGTGCGCCGCCTGAAGGACGACGTGCGCGAGGTCAAGGAAGGCTTCGAGTGCGGCGTGAAGATCAAGAACTACAACGACATTGCCGAGGGTGACCTGCTCGAGTTCTTCGAGGTCAAGGAAATCGCCCGAACCCTGTCGTAAAGGCGGCCGGTCGCGATGACCGCGAACCCCGCCTGATGATCAGGCGGGGTTCGTCGTTTTTGCAAGGCCCTCAACCATGCGTCACAAACGTTCCATCCCCAACCGCAGCTTCCGCGTCGCCGACCAGATCCAGCGCGACGTGGCCCTGCTCGTGCGCGAGCTGAAGGATCCGCGCATCGGGCTGGTGACGATCAATGCCGTCGAGGTCACGCCCGACTACGCCCATGCGAAGGTCTTCTTCTCGCTGTTGACCGGCAACGTCGAAGAATGCGAGACGGCCTTGAACGAAGCGGCGGGCTTCCTGCGCAACGCACTGTTCAAGAAGCTGCAGATCCACACCGTGCCGACCTTGCACTTCGTCTTCGACCGCACCACCGAGCGTGCGGCCGACCTGAGTGCGCTGATCAGCCGCGCCAACGCCACCCGCGCGCAGGACGACGAGTGAATCAGCCGCTTCGCACCCGCATCGTTCGGCGCGCCGTGCACGGCGTGCTGCTGCTCGACAAGCCGCGCGGGCTGTCGAGCAACGATGCGCTGCAAAAAGCCAAGCGCCTGTTTCGCGCCGAGAAGGCCGGCCACACCGGCACGCTCGACCCGCTGGCGACCGGGCTGCTGCCGCTGTGCTTCGGTGCGGCGACGAAGTTCTCGCAGCTCAGCCTGGATGCCGACAAGCGCTATCGCGCGACCGTGCGGCTCGGCCAGCGAACGAGCACCGGCGATGCCGAGGGCGACATCATCGACGAGCGCGAGCCGCGATGCGATCGCGCCGACATCGAGGCCGCCTGTGGGCGCTTCGTCGGCAGCCTCGAGCAATTGCCGCCGATGTACTCGGCGCTGAAGCACGAGGGCAGGGCGCTGTACCGCTACGCGCGCGAAGGCGTCGAGGTGCCGCGAACGCCGCGGCAGATCGTCGTGCACCACATCCACATCATCGATTGGCAGGCGGACCAACTGGTCATCGACGTCAGCTGCAGCAAGGGCACCTACATCCGCACGCTGGCCGAGGACATCGGCGCAGCGCTCGGCTGCGGCGCTCACCTCAGCGCCTTGTGCCGTACCGGCAGCGGTGCGCTGCAGCTGTGCGATGCGATCGGCCTGGAACAGCTGGCCGCGCTCGATGAAAACGAGCGCGATGCCTGGCTGCGACCGGCCGACGAGCTGCTGGCCGATTGGCCCAGCGTGCACCTGCCCGACGACGAGGCCGGGCGTTTCCTCACCGGCCTGCGCCGCCGGGTGGCGATGGCCGACGCGCCGCGCGTGCGTGTCTACGGGCCGCACCCGATCGCCCCATCGAGCGCCGGCCGTGTGTTCCTGGGCAGCGCCCACATCACCGCCGGCGAATTGATCGCCGACCGCCTGCTGTCGCCCCTCGAGGTGGCAGGCCTGAACTGTTCTTGCGAAAGCTCCCCATGACCCGCCAGATCCGCAACATCGCCATCATCGCCCACGTCGACCACGGCAAGACCACCCTGGTCGACCAACTGCTGCGCCAGAGCGGCACCTTCCGCGAGAACGAGAAGGTCGCCGAACGCGTGATGGACAGCAACGACCTGGAAAAGGAACGCGGCATCACCATCCTGGCCAAGAACTGCGCGGTGGAATGGAAGGGCACGCACATCAACATCGTCGACACCCCCGGCCACGCCGACTTCGGCGGCGAGGTCGAACGGGTGCTGTCGATGGTCGACTCGGTGCTGCTGCTGGTCGACGCGGTCGAAGGGCCGATGCCGCAGACGCGCTTCGTCACCAAGAAGGCGCTGGCGCTGGGCCTGAAGCCGATCGTCGTCGTCAACAAGGTCGATCGGCCCGGGGCGCGGCCCGACTATGTGATCAACGCCACCTTCGACCTGTTCGACAAGCTGCACGCCACCGAGGCGCAGCTCGACTTTCCGGTCGTCTTCGCCTCGGGCCTGAACGGCTGGGCGACCCTGAAGCAGGGCGAAACCGGTACCGACCTGGTGCCGCTGTTCGATGCCATGCTCGAGCACGTGCCGGCGCACGAGGGCAGCGCCAGCGATCCGCTGCAGCTGCAGATCTGTTCGCTCGACTACTCCACCTACGTCGGGCGCATCGGCATCGGCCGCGTCAACCAGGGTGTGCTCAAGCCGATGCAGGACGTGGCCGTGTACAGCGGCCCCGACAGCACGCCGTTCAAGGCGCGCGTCAACCAGGTGCTGAAGTTCGAGGGGCTGGAGCGCAAGCAGGCCACCGAGGCCGGCCCGGGCGACATCGTGCTGATCAACGGCATCGAGGGCATCGGCATCGGCGTCACCCTGACCGACATCGACCAACCCGCTGCCGCTGCCGATGCTGCTCGTCGACGAGCCGACCTTGACGATGAACTTCTGCGTCAACAACTCGCCGCTGGCCGGGCGCGAGGGCAAGTTCGTCACCAGCCGTCAGATCCGCGACCGGCTCGACCGCGAACTGCAGAGCAACGTGGCGCTGAAGGTCAAGGAGACCGACGAGGACGGCATCTTCGAGGTCAGCGGTCGTGGCGAACTGCACCTGACGATCCTGCTCGAAACGATGCGCCGCGAAGGCTACGAGCTGGCGGTGAGCAAGCCGCGCGTGGTGTTGCACGAGGTGGACGGCGAGAGGCACGAGCCGATCGAGATGGTCACCGCCGACGTCGAGGACCAGCACCAGGGCGCGGTGATGCAGGCGCTGGGCGAGCGCAAGGCCGAGCTGGTGAACATGGAGCCCGACGGCATGGGCCGCGTGCGGCTCGAATACCGCATCCCGGCGCGTGGGCTGATCGGCTTTCAGAACGAGTTCCTGAACCTGACCCGCGGCACCGGCCTGATCAGCAACATCTTCGACGGCTACGAGGCCTTCAAGGGCGAGATCGAAGGGCGCAAGAACGGCGTGCTGATCAGCCAGGACGACGGCGAGGCGGTGACCTATTCGCTGGGCAAGCTCGACGACCGCGGCCGCATGTTCGTCAAGGCCGGCGACCCGCTGTACGAAGGCATGATCGTCGGCATCCACTCGCCGCGACAACGACCTGGTGGTGAACGCGGTGCGTGGCAAGCAGCTGACCAACTTCCGCGTCTCGGGCAAGGAAGACGCGATCAAGATCACGCCGCCGATCATCCTGACCCTGGAGTACGCGGTCGAGTTCATCGCCGACGACGAACTGGTCGAGATCACCCCGAAGAGCATTCGCATCCGCAAGCGGCACCTGAAAGAGCACGAGCGCAAGCGCGCGAGCCGTGAAGCTGCGTAGCGCGCCGCGCCTGGGCCGTCCGGGCGGGCGCCAGTGCATGCAACAGCTTGAATCCGAAGCCGACCCTGGTTCGACACGATGACCCACCGCCGAGCCGTGCTGCTGATGATGGGCGTGACGCTGATGTGGAGCATCGCCGGCATCGTCACGCGCCATCTCGACAACGCGCGCGGCTTCGAGATCACCTTCTGGCGCAGCCTGTTCAACGCGCTGGCGCTGCTGCTGATCCTGGGCTGGCTGCGCGGACCCGCCGTGCTGTGGCGGCAGTTCCGCCTGGGCGGCACGTCGCTGTGGGTATCCGGCCTGTGCTGGGCGGTGATGTTCACCGCCTTCATGGTCGCGCTGACGCTGACCGAGGTGGCCAACGTGCTGGTGACGATGGCGCTGGCGCCGCTGTTCACCGCGCTGGCGGCGCGTCTGGCGCTCGGCCACCGGCTGGCCGCGCGCACCTGGGCGGCGATCGCGCTGGCCGGCATCGGCATCGTGTGGATGTACGCCGGTCAGCTGGGCGGCTCGGATGCGCGGCACTGGATCGGCATCGCGGTGGCCCTGTGCGTGCCGATCGCGGCGGCCATCAACTGGACCTTGCTGCAGCACCTGTACCGCCCCGGCGCTGCGGCCGCGCCCGACATGTTGACGCCGGTGCTGCTGGGTGCGCGTGCTGTCGGCAGCGTTCACGTTGCCGCTGTCGTCACCGCTGTCTGCCAGTGCGCACGATCTGCGCCTGCTCGCCCTGCTGGGCGTGGTGCAACTGGCCATCCCGTGCCTGCTGGCGGTGCGCGTCTCGCGTGTGCTGAAGGCGCCCGAAGTGTCGTTGCTGGCCTTGCTCGAGGTGGTGTTCGGCGTCGCCTGGGTCTGGCTCGGCACGCGTGAAGCGCCCACCGCGGCGGTGCTCGGCGGTGGCGCGCTGGTGCTCGGCGCGCTGGTGTTCAACGAAGCGCTGGCACTGCGCGGCAGCCGGCCCGGTGCCGGGCCAGTGGCCACTGCGCAGCACCTCACCCCATCCGCTTCCGTACCCACCCACCAGCCATGAAGATCAACGCCAACGGCCTGCAGATCGAAGTCGACATCCAGGGCCCGCCCGATGGCGAGCCCTTGCTGCTCATCATGGGCCTGGGCATGCAGCTCATCGGCTGGCCCGACGAACTGGTGGCGCTGCTGGTGTCGCAGGGCTTTCGCGTCATCCGGCATGACAACCGCGATGTCGGGCTGAGCGAAGGCTTCGATCAGCTGGGCGTGCCCAGCGTCATCGCCGCCGCGCTGCGCAGCCGGCTGAACCTGCCGATCAACCCGCCTTACACGGTCGCCGACATGGCCGCCGATGCGCTGGGCGTGCTCGACGCGCTGGGCGTGCAGCGTGCACACGTGTGCGGTGCGTCGATGGGCGGCATGATCGCGCAGCACCTGGCGGCCAGGCACCCGCAGCGCGTCAGCAGCCTGACGCTGATCATGACCACCTCGGGTGCGCGCGGCTTGCCGCAGGCGCAGCTGGCGGCACAGAAGGCGTTGCTGTCGCGTCCGACGCAGCTCGATCTGGCGTCGTACACCGCGCACATGGCCAAGGTGCTGGCGGTCATCGGCAGCCCGGCCTATCCGCCGGAGCCGGCGCGCCAGCAGGCCCGCCTGCAGGCGGCATTCCAGCGCGCCTACCGGCCGGCGGGCAGCGCGCGCCAGCTGGTGGCGATTGCCGCCGACGGTGATCGATCGCCGCTGCTGAAGTCGATCACCGCGCCGACGCGGGTCATCCACGGCGAGCGCGACCCGCTGGTGCCGGTGCCGGCTGCACACGACCTGCTGCGCAAGATCGGCGGTTCGGTGGCCGACATCGTGCCCGGCATGGGGCACGACCTGCCGTTGCCGCTCATCCCGCACGTGGCGCAGGGCATCGCGACGAATGCCGCGCGGCGCAGCGCGTGAACGATGCGGGCCGCGGCCGATGCCCGTTGCCAAGGCTTGTGATCGGAAGGATCCGCGTGATGCGAAGACGGGCTGCTCGAGCGGCGTTGTTGATGGCCTGCCTCTTGGCGTCGCAGGCCTGGGCCTTCGATCTGCAGGCCCACCGCGGCGGGCGCGGCTTGATGCCGGAAAACACCCTTGCCGCGTTCGACAACGCGCTGGCGATCGGCGTCACGACCTTGGAGATGGATGTGGCCATCACCGCCGATGGTGTGGCGGTGATCGCGCATGACCCGGCGTTGAATCCCGCCTTCACTCGCGACCCGGCGGGCCAGTGGTTGAAGGCAGCCGGCCCGCTGATCAAGTCGCTTTCGCTGCAGCAGGTGCAGGCCCATGACGTCGGGAGATTGAACCCGGATCACGCGTACGGCAAGGCCTTTGCGCAACAGCAAGCGCGCGACAACGAGCGCATGCCGACGCTGGCCGCCGTCTTCGACAGGGTCAAGGCGCTGGGTGCCACCCACGTGCAGTTCGACATCGAGACCAAGGTCTTTCCGAACCGGCCGAACGACACCGTGGCGCCCGAAGAATTCGTGCGCGTGATGCTGGCGGTCATTCGCGATGCCGGCATGGTCGATCGGGTGATGATCCAGAGCTTCGACTGGCGCACGCTCGAGCTGTTTCAAGCTGCCGAGCCGCGCATCCGCACCGTGTACCTGACGATTCAGAGCCGGAACGCGAACAACGTGATCGATCCGGCCTGGACCGCGGGACGGCTGCACCGCGACCATGCCTCGGTCGCGCACATGATCAAGGCGGCGGGTGGTTCGATCTGGGCGCCGAACTTCAAGGACATCGACGCGCCGGCGGTGCGTGCAGCCCAGGCACTGGGCCTGCAGGTCATCCCGTGGACGGTGAACGAGTCCGCCGATCTGCGGCACATCCTCGGGTTGAACGTCGACGGCATCATCACCGACCATCCGGATCGATTGCGTGAGCTGATGCGTGAGCGCGGAATGGCATTGCCACCCGCCATCCCGAAGTAGCGCACCGAAGCCAGCGGGTCCGCCGCGACCCGCTGTGGTTCAACGCGAGGCGTCGGCCACCTGCTTGCGCCGCGCGCCGCCCTGGCGCTCCAGCATCCAGCCCGGATATTCAGCCGGCAGCGCGCTGACCTTGTCGATGGCCTGCAGCTCGTCGGCGCTCAGGCGCAACTTCACCGCTGCCAGGTTGTCGGCCAGCTGCTCGGCGCGCTTGGCGCCGATGATCACGCTGGTCACCTGCCGCTGGTGCAGCAGCCAGGCGATGGCCACCTGCGCCACCGACACGCCATGCGCCTTGGCGATCGGCTGCATGGCCTCGATGCAATCCCAGGCCCGCTCGCGTTGCACCGGCGGAAAGTCGAAACTGACGCGGCGGCTGCCCTCGTCGCCGGCCTGGTCGCGCCCGAACTTGCCGCTGAGCAGCCCGCCCGCCAACGGGCTCCACACCATCAGGCCGAGCCCCTCGCTGGCCAGCATCGGCACCAGCTCGCGTTCGAGGTCGCGGCCGGCGACGGTGTAGTAGGCCTGCAGCGATTCGAAGCGCGCCAGCTGCAGCCGCTCGGCGATGCCCAGCGCCTTGACAATCTGCCACGCCGCCCAGTTCGACACGCCCACATAGCGCACGTGGCCGTGGCGCACCAGCTGGTCGAGCGCGCGCACCGTCTCCTCGATCGGCACCGCCGGGTCGAAACCGTGGATCTGGTACAGATCGATGTGATCGAGCTGCAGCCGCTTCAGGCTGGCCTTGACGGCATCCATGATGTGGCTGCGCGAGGCGCCGCGTGCGTTCGGCCCCTTGCCGGTCTCGCCGAAGACCTTGGTCGCCACCACCACCTCGTCGCGCGGCACCTTCAGGTCCTTCAGGGCCTGGCCGGTGATCTGTTCGGACAACCCGGCCGAGTAGACGTCGGCGGTGTCGATGAAGTTGATGCCGGCATCCAGCGACTGGCCGATCAGCCTTTGTGCATCGGCCTGCTGCAGCGCGCCGATCTGTGCCCAGATGCCTTCGCCGCCGCCGAAGGTCATCGTGCCCAGGCACAGTTCGGAAACGAACAGGCCGCTGTGGCCGAGTGGGTTGTGGCGCATGGAAGATCTCCGTTGTGGGTATCGAATCCCTGCAGCATAGGCGGCCCGAGCCCGCGCCGCGGGTGCGCACCCGAGTACCCCTGTTCGCGCGCCTGTGCGCCGCCCTTAGACGAGCGGACGTTGTGCAGGCCGGCCGTCGCCGTACAGATCGGCCAGCCGTTCCAGCGCCTGGGCATCGCGCAGCCACAACCAGCCGCCTTCGATGTGGTGCAGGCCACGGCGGGTCAGCTTGCGCAGCGTCTTGTTGGTGTGCACCAGCGACAGCCCCAGGCTGTCGGCGATGTGCTGTTGAGTCATCGGAAACGGCACGCCGTCGCGGCCGCCGTCGCTTTGCAATGCCGCCGCACGTTTGAAGATCTGGATCAACAGCGTGGCCACCCGCTCCTCGGCGTTGCGCCGGCCGATCGACAGCAGGTTGTCGTCGACCAGCGATTCTTCATGCGCCGTCAGCCAGGTGATGTTGAACCCCATCGACGGTTGCTGGCGGTGCAATTCCCACAGCGCATCGCGATGAAAGGTGCACAGCACGCCGTCGGTGAGCATGACCACGCCGTGGGCCGCCGCGTCGCCCATCTTCTGCTGCACACCGATGAAGTCGCCGGCGAGCAGAAAGTTCAGGATCTGGCGCCGTCCGTCGCTGAGGGTCTTGAAGCGAAAGGCCCAGCCGCTGAGCATGGTGTACAGCGGCGCATCGGTCTGGCCCTCGTGAATCAGCGTCTGCCCGGCACCGACGCGGCGTTCGGATTGCTTCAGCGATTGCACCAGGCTCAGCTCGGCCGCGCTGTGCGGAACGAACAGTGGCAGACCGCGCAGCGGGCATGTCTCGCAGGCAATCTGCCCGTCAGGCCTTCTCATCGATTCAGCATCGCCACGCGCGCCGTCGGCTGGCGTGTGGGTGCCGTATGTCTTTCTTCATTGGCGCTCGTCATCGGCATGCCTACATTTGCTTTTTTCTCGAGCCGGAATCACAGCCCTGCCCAAACTCCGCCGTATTCTGTACCTTGCGCGCCTGGGTGACGGGCACGACTACGCCGTCGCGGTCACGCTGTCGCGCGAGGCGCGGCTGCGTAGCGAAGCGCTGCGTGTCTGCGGTGCCTGGCTCTTCGATGGCCAGCGCATGTGCACGATGGTCTTCGGCAGCGCACAGGCGGTCGCCAGTTGGATCGACACGGTGCAAAACGATCTGCGCCAGCGTGTCGACACGGTGCTCTACGACGGCCTTCACGACAGCGAAGACAACCCCGGAAGCTGGCAGGTCGGGTATTGCGAGGCTGAAGACCTCGACGCCTTCGATGGCGGCGGTGTCAGCGGCCCGCAGGCGCTGGTTGTTTTCGATCAGCTGATGGTCCGGGCCGATCTGCGGCCCTGAATCCCTGTCGCTGCGAGGTCGCTCGCGGTGCATCAGAATCTGCGCTGAGGGTCGCTTCGCGGCCCAAGAACACAGCGCCACGCGAGGCAAACCATGCTCGGCAAATACGCCGCCACCTATGCAGTCACCGCTGTCGTCATGCTGTTGCTCGACGCGCTGTGGCTGGGTCTGATCGCGCGCTCGTTTTATCAGCAAAGCATCGGCCACCTGATGGCCGAGCAGCCGCGCCTGGGCGTCGCGGCGCTGTTCTATCTGATGTACGCGGCCGGTATCGTCATCTTCGCAGTGATCGCCAGCGAGGGCAGCCCCGGTTTTGCGAAGGCTGCCGTGCTGGGTGCGCTGTTCGGCTTCTTCGCCTACGCCACCTACGACCTGACCAATCTGTCGACCCTGAAGAACTGGCCGCTCGCGCTCTCGGTGGTCGATGTCGCCTGGGGCAGTCTTGTCAGTGCGCTCAGCGCGGTGGCCGGCAAGTGGATGCTCGATCGATTCGCAAGCGGCTGATCGACGCCGGCCGATATCGCAGCCGCTGCTGCGCCTCAGTAACGATCTTCGGAACGGGCCAGCCACCCTGCCAGCCACGCGACGATGGCACCGGCGGCAGCCGCATACAGGATCGACTTGACCGGCTGCTCGCGGATGTATAGCGCGGCGTTGTCGCCTGCCCGGTGAGCGCCGTCGCGCACGTAGCGGCTGCTGCGCTGCGCCAACTCCGCCATGCGCTCGGAGGCGTGATCGAGTGCCGGTGCCGCGCGACCGCGCAGGCCGTCCAGGCTGTGCACCATGCCGTCGAAAGTGTGATGTGCGCCGGCGCGGGCCGCGTCCAGCGCATGACTGGCCGAATCGGCGGCCCGGTCGGCGAAATGGTGGTCGGAGGATTTTCTATGCAAGAACATGGTGGTCCCAGGTCGTGAGTGGATGTGATGCTTCAGGTCTTGCGGATCATGCTGAACACGAATCCGGCAATGGCCAGAACCAGGAAGACGACGAAAAGTATCTTGGCAATGCCGGCGGCACCGGCCGCAATGCCACCGAAGCCGAACAGGGCCGCGATCAGCGCGATGACCAGGAACACGACGGCGTAGTGCAGCATGATCTTTTTCCTTTGAACGGCTCGGGTTGGGTGACGGCGGGTGACACCGCAAGCCCGGTGCCTTGATGCACTGTCGCAGGCGAATGCCGACTCGGCGATAGGCACTGCGGTCGGCGGGTTGTCGGCACAGCCTGTCCTGCGCCGTAGGAATCGGCCGACACGCGCTGCGGGGGTCGCGCCGCGGCTACACCAGGTAGTACAGCAGCAGGTAGCTCAGCAGCAGCACCAGCACCCACAGCGCCATGTTGCCGGTGGGCCAGGTGCTGGCGATCCAGCCCTGCGGCCCGTGATGGCGCACGGTGTGTTCGAGCAGGCTGTGCAGGATCCGTTTGCCGGCTGCGCCCGCGGCCCGCTGCAGACGCAGAGACGGCCGCCGCCACACGCTGCACCACAGCCGGCCCCAGGCGACGGTAGATCCAGTCGAAATCAAGGTTCACCGAGCGCAGTTCCGGCGGGTAGATCCGGTAGCGCATCAACACCGAGAACGCCAGCGCCGAGAACATCAGCAGCTGCAACTGCGCCAGCACGTGCGAGCCGGTGTAGGGCTCGTAGTCGACACGGGGTAGGGCAGCAGCGCATACAGCGGCGCCGGGTAGACGCCGATGCCGATGCACAGCGCCGCGGCGAGGCCCATCGCGACGAGCATGTGGGTCGGCGCCTCTTCGCAGCGCTTGCCGCTGTCGTGGCCGAAGAAGGCGAAGTACGGGATCTTGATGCCCGAGTGGTGGAACACGCCGGCCGAGGCGAAGAGCAGCATGCCCCAGGTGAGCAGGTAGCCGCCGATGCCCGACGGCCGACAGGATCATCGACTTGCTGACGAAGCCGCTGAACAGCGGGAAGCCCGAGATCGACGCCGCGCCGACGATGCAGAAGGCCGTGGTCCAGGGCATCGACTTGTACAGGCCCCCCAGTTCGGAGCCCTTGACGGTGCCCACGCGGAACAGCACCGCGCCCATCGACATGAACAGCAGTGCCTTGTACAGGATGTCGTGCGAAGGCATGGGCGGCGGTGCCGTTCAGCGACAGTTCGGTGCCGATGCCGATGCCGACCACCATGAACCCGAGCTGGTTGTTCAGGCTGTAGGCCAGCACGCGCCGCAGGTCGTTTTCGATCACCGCGTAGAAGATCGGGAAGGCCGCCATCGCGGCGCCGATCGGAATCAGCAACTCCGTGCCGGAGAAGCCGCGCGCCAGTGCATACACCGCCAGCTTGGTGGTGAACGCCGACAGGTACACCGTGCCGGTCTCCGAGGCCTCCGGGTAGGCGTCCTGCAGCCAGTTGTGCAGCAACGGAAATGCGCACTTGATGCCGAAGGCAGCGAAGATCAGCCAACCCGCCAGGCCGCTCCAGGCCGATGTGGTCGAAGCGCAGCGTGCCGCTCGGTCTGGTAGTAGCGCGATGGCACCGAACAGCAGCAGCATGCCCGACAGCAGCTGAATGATCACGTAGCGCATGCCGGCGCGATAGGAGCGCTGGCGTGCCGCGCGCCCAGACCAGCAGCACCGAACTCACGGCGGTGAGCTCCCAGAACACGAACAGCGTCAGCAGGTCACCGGCGAACACGGCGCCGAGCGCGGCGCCGGCGTAGACCAGTGCGGCCACCTGCTGCCTCGCGTCTGCGCACGTGCCAGGCATAGATGGCCGAGATCACCGCGGCGATCAGGAAGATCAGTCCGAACAAGGTGCTCCAGCGGTCGACGCGCAGCGTCACCAGCGTCAGGCCCATGAAGTCGTGGACGCCGAACTCGCCGCTGCTCAGCTGGCCAGGTGCAGCAAGCCCAGCAGGGGCACCAGCACGGCGTACGCGCCGCGCAGGCGTGCCGGCAGCAACGGCAGCAGCGCGGCGCCGAAGATCAGCGTCAGGCCGGGCGAGAACTCAGCGTTCATAGTAGTCCTCGGGCCGCATCAGGATGCGGCGCAGCCCTTGGCGGCGAGCACCAGCGCCACGCAGGCGACGAAGCCGAAGATGCCGTTGAAGCCGAACCACTCGTGCGACCGACACCTCGGCATGCATGTGGATCAGCGGTTCGACCAGCAGCAGCGCGAAGCAACTGATCCACACCGACCAGTAGACCTTGGTGACGTTCTTCGGCTCATCGAGCCAGCGCGGCGCTTCGTTGTCGGGCAGCATGCTGTGGTCGCTCCTTGTTGCTGCGCTCAGCCGACCTGGCGCGCGAGCGCGAGCAGCACATCCGAATAGAAGAACAGCAGCACCGTCAGCGCCGCGGTGGTGACGCAGTGCGACGACCTGGCCAGCGGGGCCTCGCCGTGCGCGGCGTGGCCGTGCTCGGCCTCCTTGCGGAAGAAGGCGCGGTGCACGATCGGCAGGAAGTACGCCGCATTGAGCAGCGTGCTGACCAGGAACACGGCGGTGGCCAGGTACTGCTGGCGTGCTGATCGCGCCATTGAGCATGAACCACTTGCTGACGAAGCCGATCGACGGCGGAATGCCGATCAGCGACAGCGCGCCGATGGTGAAGGCGGTCATGGTCCACGGGCATGCGCCGGCCGATGCCGTCGAGCTGGCTGATCTCGGTCTTGTGCGCGGCGGTGTAGATCGCGCCGGCGGCGAAGAACAGCGTGATCTTGCGATACCGCGTGCGCGGCGATGTGCAGCACCGCGCCGATCATCGACAGCGGCGCCAGCAGTGCGGCTGCCATCACCACGTACGACAGCTGGCTGACGGTGGAGTAGGCCAGCCGCCGCTTCAGGTTGTCGGCGTTCAGCGCGACGATCGAAGCGCTGACGATGGTGAAGCCGGCGATGGCGGTCAGCCACTGGTCGCCGCCCATCGCCAGCAGGTTGTCGACGCCGAAGATGTAGACCATCACCTTGACGACGCGTGAACACGCCGGCCTTGACCACCGCCACCGCGTGCAGCAGCGCCGACACCGGTGTCGGCGCCACCATCGCCGCCGGCAGCCAGCGGTGAAAGGGCATCAGCGCGGCCTTGCCGATGCCGAACATCGTCAGCGCCAGCAGCGCCGCCCAGCGCGACCGGGCCGAGCTTGCCCTGCAGGATGCCGCCGGGCACGAAATCGGTGGTGCCGGCGACGACGAAGATGATCGACCAGCGCCGGCAGGAAGAACACGATCGAGGTGCCGAGCAGCAGCCCGAGGTAGATGCGTCCGCCGCGGCGCGCCTCGGCGCTGCCGTGGTGGGTGACCAGCGGGTAGGTCACCAAGGTCAGCAGTCTCGTAGAACAGGTACAGCGTGAACAGGTTGCCCGCGAAGGCGATGCCCATCGTCGCGAACAGCGACAGCGCGAAGCACACGTAGAAGCGCGTCTGCCGGTGTTCGTCGTTGCCGCGCATGTAGCCGATCGAGTACAGCGAGTTGACGATCCACAGGCCCGAGGCGATCAGCGCGAACAGCATGCCCAGCGGCTCCAGCCGCAGCGCGATGGCCAGGCCGGGCAGCACCTCGACCAGGAACAGCGCCGGGCGCTGCGCCGGCCAGCACCTCGGGCAGCAGCGACAGCACACACGCCAGCAACAGCGCTGCCGTGGTCAGCGTGACGGCCTCGCGCAGGTTCGGCCGGCGCCGGCACAGCGCGATGCCGGCGGCGCCGGCCAGCGGCAGCAGCGGCGCGGCGACCATCAGCGCAACGGCATTCATCGGCGCATGCCGTTCATCAGTGCCTCGGCCGCTTGCGAGGCGCTGCCCAGGGTCAGCTCGGTGTCGAGGCCGAAATAGACGATCGCGGCCACCAGCAGCATCGACGGCAGCAGCATGCTCAGCGGCGCCTCGCGCCGGGCGGGTGCGGCTTCGTCGCTGGGCTGCACGAAGTAGGCCGCCTCGACGAAGCGCCACACGTAGACGACGGCCAGCAGCGACGACAGCACGATCAGCAGCACCAGCCACCACGCGCCCTTGCTCGCAGCGCCGCCTGGATCAGCAGCCACTTGCTGATGAAGCCGGCGGTGCCGGGAACGCCGATCAGCGACAGCCCGCCGATGACGATGCCGAAGCTGGTCAGCGGCATGCGCCGGCCCAGCCCGCGGATGTCGCTTGAAGCCGACGCCGCCGACCACCGCCGCGACGCCGCCGAGCAGCATGAACAAGCGCGCCCTTGGTGACGCGCGTGGTTGGCCATGTGCACGATGCTGGCCGTCAGCCCGGTGACCGAGTTGAACGACAGCCCGAGGATGATGTAGCCGATCTGCGCGACGCTGGAGTAGGCGAACAGGCGCTTCAGGTCGGTCTGGAAGATGGCCACCGTCGAGGCGACGAACATGCCGCCGAGCGCCAGCAGCAGCATCAGCTCCTGCATCGGCAGCGCGATCGAAGATCTGCGCCGGCGCCGAACACCGAGAAGTAGAAGCGCAGCAGCACGTACACCGCCACCTTGGTCGCGGTGGCCGCCAGGAACGCCGCGATCGCCGACGGCGCGTAGGTGTAGGCATTGGGCAGCCACTGGTGCAGCGGGAACAGCGCCAGCTTCAGCGACATGCCCACGGTGATGAACGCCAGCGCCGCCAGCACCGGGCGCGTGCCGCTGCACCGCCCGCCAGCCGCTGCGCCATGTCGGCCAGGTTCAAGCGTGCCGGTCATCAGGTACAGCAGGCCGACGCCGATGACGAAGAACGTCGCGCCGATGGTGCCCATGATCAGGTACTGGTAGGCCGCGACCAGCGCGCGCCGGTCGCGGCCCATGCGCGATCAGCACGTAGGTGGCCAGCGACGAGATCTCGAGGAAGACGAAGATGTTGAAGGCATCGCCGGTCGATGCAGATGCCCAGCAGCCCGGTCAGGCACAGCGCGAACATCGTGTAGAAAAGGTAGTGCTGGCTGCAGCGGGATCTCGCGCTTCGATGCTGGCGCGGCTGTACGGCAGCACGATCGCGGCGACGGCGCACACCAGCACGCAGCATGAATGCGCTCAGGCGGTCGATGCGGTATTCGATGCCCCACGGCGGCGGCCAGCTGCCGATCGCATACGACAGCGTGCCGCTGCGCTCGACCTGCAACCACAGCAGCACCGAGACCGCCAGCGCACACCAGCTGGCGACCAGCACCACCGCGAAGGCCAGGTGGCGCTGGCGCAGCAGCACCGTCAACGGCGCCGCCAGCAGCGGCAGCACCACCTGCAACGCCGGCAGGTGCTGCACGGTCAAGTCGCGCTCACGGCGTCGCGTGACGGCCGACGCCGCTGTCACGAGCCTCGGCGGACTGGGCAGCCTCGTCGAGTCGCAGGATCTCGTCTTCCTCGATGCGTGTCGTAGGCCTCGCGGATGCGCACCACCAGCGCCAGCCCGAGCGCCAGCGTGGCCACGCCGACGACGATCGCGGTGAGGATCAGCACGTGCGGCAACGGGTTCGAGTAGACGCTGAAGCCGGCGGCGATGATCGGCGCGGTGCCGCCGACCAGCTTGCCCGGGCGCGATGTAGAGCAGGTACACCGAGGTCTGGAAGATGCCCAGCCCGACCAGCTTCTTGATCAGGTTGCCGCGCGCGATGACGATGAACAGCCCGGCCATCATCAGGAAGATGGTGATGAAGTAGGTGAAGTGGCCGCCGCGGGTCATCGGCCGCGCCCGGGTCTTCGTCGTCGAGTTCGTCGACATGGCCGCGGTCGGCGAACATGTAGAAGATCTTCAGCATCACGCCGGAGACGGTCACGGCCACGCCGACCTCGACCCAGAAGATGCCGCGGTGCTGGCCGTGCACCGGGTCGTGGTCGAGCACGAAGTAGTCGAGGAAGTTGCCGCCCAGCAGCAGCCCGGCGACGCCGACGCCCGCGTAGATCAGCACGCCGAGGCCATCATCGATTCGACCAGCGGCTCGGGCACCACCGTGCGCGCCTGCGGCCAGCCCGTAGACCAGCGCATAGAAGATCACCGCGGCGGCCAGGATCACGCCGGCCTGGAAGCCGCCGCCGGGGCCGAAATCGCCGTGGAACTGCACGTACAGCGCGAACAGCAGGATGAACGGGATCAGCAGCTTGGCGACGACGCGCAGGACCAGGTCGTCCTTCATGCGCGTCGTCCTTGCGGCGTCGTGTCGACGTCGGCGGCACGGCGCCGGCGCAGCAGCGCGACGACACCGGCGCCGGCGGTGAACACGACGGTGGTCTCGCCGAGCGTGTCGTAGCCGCGGTAGCTGGCGAGCACGGCGGTGACCACGTTGGGCACGTCCACTTCGTCCTGCATCTGGACTCAGGTAGCGCGGCACCACGTGCATGTGGATCGGCGCTGCGGATCGGAGAATTCGGGCAGGCCGAGCGAGCCGTAGACCAGCACCGCGCCGACCGCCACCGACAGCGCCAGCGGCAGCCAGGGCTTGTGCAGCGGCTTCGGCCTCCTCGCTGCGGCACAGGTACAGCGCGCCGAGGAACAGCACCGTGGAAATGCCCGCGCCGACCGACGCCTCGGTCATGGCGACGTCGACCGCGTCCATGCGCCACCAGCACCGTGGCCATCAGGAAGCTGTAGATGCCGCCGAGCACGACCACCGCGAACAGGTTGCGGCTGCGCGCCAGCGCCCACACCGCCAGCACCATCAGCACCAGCAGCACGTTGATGATCAGGGTTTCGATGGCGCGCTCCTCCGTGGTCGCGCAACGCCTGCGGCTTGCAGCGCCGCGCACCATCGCCGCGCGCGCCAGCGCATGCGTGGCGGTGGGGCTGGCGAAGAAGATCAGCAGCGCCGATCATCAGCAGCTTCACCGCCACCAGCGTGAAGCCGGCCTGCAGCAGCAGGCCCAGCAGCATCAGCCCGGCGCCCAGCGTTTCGATCACGCTGGCCGCATGCATGCGGGTGTAGAAATCGGGCATGCGCAGCAGCCCGACGGCGCCGAGCACGCAGAACGCGCCGCCGCCGGCCAGGCAGATCCAGCTCAGCTGCGTCCGTCACTGCCGCGGCCGACAGGTTCATCGTCGCGACGCTTCGCGGGCGCGCCCGGCTCGCCGAGGTCGCCGTAGCGGAAATACTTCAGCACCGCCACCGTGCCGATGATGTTCAGCAGCCCGTAGACGATCGCCAGGTCGAGAAACTCGGGCCGGCCGTCGAGGAAACCCAGCACCGCCAGCAGCAGCATGGCCACGGTGCCGATGGTGTTGGCGGCCTGCAGCCGGTCGAACACCGTCGGGCCCAGCGCGGCGCGCACCAGCGCCAGCGCCAGCGTGACCAGCAGTGCCAGCGCGGCGGCGGCGAACATCATCGCGCGGGCCCTCGAGTGCGCTGCACGCGCCGATCCATCTCGCTGTCGATGACGCCTTGCGGCGCTGTCGTGGGTGATGCCGTGCACCAGGAACTCATCGGCCTCGGCTTCGATGGTGATCGTGCCCGGCGTCAGCGTGATCGAGTTGGCGTGGATCACCAGCCCGACGGCGGTGCGCTGCGCCGGGCTTGAAGCGCACCAGCGTCGGGCTGATCGGCAGCCGCGGATCGACGATCAGCTGGCTCACCAGCCAGGCCGACTTGACGATCTCCTTCAGCAGCCACAACCAGTACAGCAGCGGCGCGCAGCACCAGCTGGACCGGATGGCCCTCGTCATCGATCAGGTCCATGCGCCGCGCACAACCACACCACGGCCAGCGCCGAGCCGACGCCGGCAGCGATGCAGGAACGGCGTGAACAGGCCCGACAACAGCAGCCAGAACAGGCACAGCGTGACGAACAGGCTGAAGGAATGCAACACGTTCGGGTGGCGTCGAAGGCGCATCGAAATCCGTGCACGGGTGCGACGGTCTGCAGGATCGGTCGAATTCATTGTATGCAGCACCACCGCGCTGCGATCGCGGCGCTAGACGCAGCGTTCGACGAGAACTCAGCGCCGGAAGCCCGCCGCCGCCGAAGCGGCCCCGCGCCGCCGCCGAAACGCCCGCCGAAGCCGCCGCCGCCGCCACCGAAGCGGTCGCCGCCACCGCCGAAGCTGCTGAAGCCGCCGAAGCGGCTGTCGCCGCTGCTGCGGGCCTGCGATTCGCGGTCGGCCCAGACGGTATCGCCCGACGCCGCGCCCCAGCCACCCGACGAATGCTGCTGCCAGCCGGCTGCCGCCGCGCTGTTGCCGTTGTGATAGACGTTGCCGTTGACATCGGCGTAGTGCTGGTTGCCGACGCTGGCGCTGGCCCAGCTGTTGGTGTTGCCGGTGTGGGCGTTGTAGCTCGAGCCGCCGCCGGCATGTGCATTGCCTTCGGGGCCCGGCGGTGGTGGCGCCGGCGCGGTCGAACGTGCTGCCGCCGGCGCCTTGCGGCCGACACGCTGGAGCCGGTCGAGCGCTGGCCGGTGTAGGTGTTGTAGTTGCTGCCGCGCGCCACGTTGGCCGAGCCGCCCGCCGCGCCGTAGGCGGTGCGGTCGTAGCCGCGTGTGGCGTTGCCGGTCCAGGCGTTGTATTGCCGGCCGGCCGTAGTAGCTGCCCGCGGTGCCGGTGCGCGAGTTGTAGTAGGTGCCGTGCGCGTGGTGCCGGCCACGCCGCCGCCGGCATACCAGCTGCGCGTGCCCGAGTAGGTGGCGTTGCCCCAGTGGCCGTAGACGTTGGCGCTGGCCGAGACGCAGCAGCCGTGGCCGTAGTAGCCGCCCCAGTACGCCGGGTGGTAGAAGGCGCCGCCATAGCCCCAGTACGGCTCCATCCAGGCGGCGGTGGCCAGGCCGACGGCGAAGCCGAAGGTGAAGCCGACATAGGGGTTGTAGACCGGCGCCGCGGCCACGCCGTAGGTGTACGGCGGCGGATACCACACGCTGCCGATCCACGGCGCATAGGTGTAGCCGGTGCCGTAGACCACCGTGCCGTAGGGCGACACCACGGTGCCCATGTAGCCGGGTGTGTAGCCGACGTAGACCACGCGTCGGCGTGGCTTCGTAGATGCGCACGTAGGTGACGTAGTGGATCGGCGAGCTGGCCGGGATGGTGTAGATCGCTGCGGGCACCGAGCGTGGCGATGCGCCACGGCCCGGTCGCCTGCGTCGCGGTGAACCACACGCCGGCGGTGACCGCGTAGTAGGCATCGGCGCCGACCCGGATCAGCGGCACCGACGAATTGCTCACGTAGCTCAGCGTCGTGCCGTCGATCGGCAGAGTACTGCGGCGGCCCGTCGAAGCTGGGCGTGAATTTCGGCCCGTTCTTCAGCGGCACGGTCGCCGTCTGCGGGATCGAGTTGGAGATCAACGCTTCCTGGGCCTGCGGCGTGCCGGCCACCGTGGGCAGCACCGCGCCGGCGTGCGAGGCCGGCGGAATCCTGCGCGAAGTCGGCCGGCAGCGCGTCGTTGGCGACGAAGCTCCAGGGCCCGGTCAACGCGGCGGCGCGGAACCAGCGTCCGGCCATCAGCGCGTAGTAGTCGTTGTTGCCGGTGTCGACGAAGACGTCGGCGACGGTGTTCTCGGCCCACAGCAGGCTGGTGCCGTTGATCGGCACGAAGTCGGGCTGGCCCTTGAAGACGATCAGTTCGGTCGGCGCCTGTGCTGACGCTGGATCATCGGCACGCCGTTGGCGAGCGTCGGCTTCGGATTGGCGTCGGCGCCGCCGTCGAGCATGTTCACCTTGCCTTCCTTGGCGATGGCCTTGGCGACGTCGTCCATGCCGAACGGCTGCCGATCCGACAAGGTCCACGGCCCGTCGATGCTGCTGGCGCTGAGCCAGCCGTCGTAGACGTGCATGTACAGCTGGTCGCCGAGGCCGCCCTGCAGGATCAGCGCCTGCGTGTTGATGACCCGCGAGAAGCGGCTGTCGCTCGGGCACCGGCTTGAACACCGGCGCGCCGTCGACCGGCACCAGGATCGCCGGGCGAGTAGCTGACGACGACCTTCGGTGCGTCGTTCTTCACCGGCACGGTGCTGGGCGTGACGCCGGCCACGGCCATCGACGCCTCGAGCCGGTCGAGCGAGATCGAGCGCATGTTCTTGGCCATGCTCGTCGGCGAGTGCCGCGGTGTACGCGGCGCCCGGTTCGGCAGCGTCGGGAAGTCGCTGCGGGTGATCTTCAGGTTCTGGAACACCACCGTGCGGGCCACCTTGTCGACCTGCGTGCGCGCGCTGACGAAGGCCGAGCCGAAGCTCTCCTCCTTTGCGCCGGTGGGCTTGATGGCCATCGCCACGCGAAAGTCGAGCTGGTTGCCGACCCAGGCGTTGACCTGCGGCTGATACACCAGCACCGCCGCGCCGGCGACGCTGATGTCGCGCGGCCACGGGTCGGCGGGCAGCTGCGAGGCGGCGGGCGTCTGCGTCTGGGCCTGGGTCTGGGCGCCAGGCACCCAGCGGCATCAGCGCACTCAGCGCGATCAGGATCGAGGCGACGGGATGACGGGTGTTCATGCGTGGATCCAAGCTGTGCTGGGCAAATTCTACGAGTCGGGCGTGAGGTCGGGAAAGCGATGGCGGCCAATCCGGCGTGGCGAGGGAAACCCCCGCCGGGGCGCAGGCGGCCGCCTTCTAGAATGACCCAGACCGTCAGAAGGAGCGCCCCGAATGCCAGAGCGACGCCGCGGCGCCGTTGCCAAGCCAGGCAACGCCGCTGACGCAGCACCCCCTGCCGCCCCAGACGGGCCGCGCGTGCTGAAGAAGTACCCGAATCGGCGCCTGTACGACACCCGCTCGAGCAGCTACATCACGCTGGCCGATGTCAAGGACATGGTGCTGAAGGTCGAGGACTTCGAGGTGCGCGACGCCAAGACCGGCGAGGACCTGACGCGCAGCATCCTGCTGCAGATCATCCTCGACGAAGAATCGGGCGGCGTGCCGATGTTCAGCGCGCAGATGCTGGCGCAGATCATCCGTTTCTACGGCCACTCGATGCAGGCCATGATGGGCACGTTGCTGGAGAAGAAACCTGCAGACCTTCGTCGATCTGCAGAAGCGCTTCACGCCGCCGGCGCTGGCCGAAGGCAAAACGGTCAGCTCCGAGTCGTGGGCCCAGCTGATGGCCGGGCAGGGCGGTGCGATGCAGGGCCTGATGAGCGCGTACCTCGAGCAATCGAAGATCGATGTTCACGCAGATGCAGGAACAGATGGCGCGGCAGACCGAGACGCTGTTCCCCGAATTCCCGCCGAAGAAGCGCT
Source organism: uncultured beta proteobacterium (assembly GCA_963756415.1). GTDB lineage: Bacteria > Pseudomonadota > Gammaproteobacteria > Burkholderiales > Burkholderiaceae_C > Rubrivivax. The sequence continues at coordinate 169,382 of CAVWNT010000006.1, read as the reverse complement.
GAGGGCGGCGGCGCGCCGTCGCTGCGCGGCGATGCGGGACAATTGCGCCGATGAACTTTCCCACGGCGGCCGCGACGGCGGCAGACAACAGCAGCGGGGCGGCGCCCACCATCGGCTTCGTGTCGCTCGGCTGCCCGAAGGCGCTGACCGATTCCGAACTGATCCTGACGCGCCTGCAGCGCCGAGGGCTACCGCACCAGCAAGACCTTCGACGGCGCCGACCTGGTCATCGTCAACACCTGCGGCTTCATCGACGAAGCGGTGAAGGAAAGCCTGGACACGATCGGCGAGGCGCTGGCGGCCAACGGCCAGGTCATCGTCACCGGCTGCCTGGGTGCCAAGGCGGGCGAGGACGGCGGCAACCTGGTCAGCCAGATGCACCCGAAGGTGCTGGCGGTGACCGGCCCGCACGCGACCAACGAGGTCATGGATGCGGTGCACCGCCACAGCCCCAAGCCGCACGACCCGTTCGTCGACCTGGTGCCGGCCCACTTCGACAGCATCGGCATCAAGCTGACCCCGCGCCACTACGCCTACCTGAAGATCAGCGAAGGCTGCAACCACCGCTGCACCTTCTGCATCATCCCCAGCATGCGCGGCGATCTGGTGTCGCGGCCGATCGGCGACGTGCTCGGCGAGGCGCAGCGGCTGTTCGAAGCCGGCGTGAAGGAACTGCTGGTCGTCAGCCAGGACACCAGCGCCTACGGTGTCGACGTCAAGTACCGCACCGGCTTCTGGGACGGCACGCCGGTGAAGACACGCATGCTCGATCTGTGCGCGCGGCTGGGCGAGCTGGCCGCAGGCTTCGGCGCCTGGGTGCGGCTGCACTACGTCTACCCGTACCCGCATGTCGACGAGGTGATTCCGCTGATGGCCTCGGGCAGCGTGCTGCCCTATCTGGACGTGCCCTTCCAGCACGCGCACCCCGACGTGCTGAAGCGCATGAAGCGGCCGGCCAGCGGCGAGCGCAACCTGGAACGGCTGGCGCGCTGGCGCGAGATCTGCCCGCAGCTGGTGGTGCGCTCGACCTTCATCGCCGGCTTTCCCGGCGAGAGCGAAGCCGAGTTCGAGATGCTGCTCGACTTCATGCGCGAAGCGCGCATCGACCGCGCAGGCTGTTTTGCCTATTCGCCGGTGCAGGGCGCGCGCGCCAACGAACTGCCCGGCCAGTTGCCCGCCGAACTGCGCGAAGAACGTCGCGCGCGCTTCATGGCCGTGGCCGAGCAGATCTCGACCGCCAAGCTGGCTGAACGGGTCGGCGCGACGATGCAGATCCTGGTCGACCGTGCACCGGCGCTCGGCCGCAAGGGCGGCGTCGGCCGCAGCTACGGCGAAGCGCCCGAGATCGACGGCCAGGTGCACCTGCTGCCGCCCGAGAAGGCATCGAAGACATTGAAGGTGGGTGAGTTCACCCGCGCACGCATCGTCGGCACGCAGGGCCACGATCTGGTGGCGCTGCCGATCTGATTTGTTTTGGGGAACGCACGGTGTCCGACGACTCATCCATCAGCACACGTCTGATCCATCACGCCTACCAGCCGCCGGCCGGCTTCGTGGCGCCGCAAAGCGGTGTCTTCAAGGCGTCGACGGTGATCTTCCCGAACGTGGCCGCGCTGCAGGCGCGCAGCTGGCAGAACAAGGACGGCTACACCTACGGGCTGCACGGCACGCCGACCAGCTTCCTGCTCGAAGAGCGCATCGCCACGCTCGAAGGCGGGCTGCAGACCTTGCTGGTGCCCAGCGGCCTGGCGGCGATCACGCTGGTCGACATGGCCTTGCTCGACAGCGGCGACGAGGTGCTGTTGCCGCACAACGCCTACGGGCCGGGCAAGAACCTGGTGCAGCACGAGCTGGCCCGCTGGGGCATCACCTCGAAGCTGTACGACGCCGGTGACGCGGGCGCACTCGAACAGCTGATCGGCGCCGACACCAAGCTGGTGTGGCTCGAAGCCGCGGGCTCGGTGACGATGGAATTTCCCGACCTGCCGGCGCTGGTGCGCACGGCCCGCGCCAAGGGCGTGCTGAGCGCGCTCGACAACACCTGGGGCGCCGGGCTGGCCTTCAACGCCTTCGCGCTCGGTGGCGCCGGCGAAGACCTCGGCGTCGACATCAGCGTGCATGCGCTGACCAAGTTCCCGTCCGGCGGCGGCGATGTGCTTGATGGGCTCGGTGACCACGCGCGATCACGCGCTGCACCTGCGCCTGAAGGGCACGCACATGCGCATGGGCTGGGGCGTCGGCGCCGACGACGTCGCGTCGGTGCTGCACGCGCTGCCGTCGCTGGCGCTGCGTTATGCCGCGCAGGACGCGGCCGCACGGCAGCTGGCGCACTGGTGGCAGCAGCAGCCGCAGGTGGTGGCGGTGCTGCACCCGGCGCTGGCCGGCTCACCCGGGCATCGAACACTGGGCTCAACTGTGCACGCAGGCAGCGGGCCTGTTCTCGGTCGTCTTCGATGAGCGTTTCAGCGGCCCAGCAGGTGCACGCCTTCGTCGATGCGCTGAAGCTGTTCAAGCTCGGCTATTCGTGGGCCGGGCCGGTCAGCCTGGCGGTGCCCTACGAGCTGTCGGCGATGCGCGCCGACGCGCCGTGGCGCGGCACGCTGGTGCGTTTCTCGCTGGGCCTCGAAGACGTCGACGACCTGCAGGCCGATCTGGCTGCGGCGCTGCGCCTGCTGGGCTGATCGGCGCGAGCTTCAGTGCGCGCCGCTGCTGTGGTGCAGGTGCCTGTAGATCAGCCCGCGCGAGACACCCAGTTCGCGCGCTGCGCGTGACACGTTGCCGCCACAAGCCGCCAGCGTGCTGGTGATCAGGCGACTGTGCGCGTCACGCAGGCGGGTCTTGTCGATGGACTCGGGCAAACGCTCTTCGGCATCCACCGGCACGGCATGCTCGACCGTCGCGTTTGGCGGCGGCGCAGGCGGCGGCGATGCGACGGGTAGCGGGGGCCTCGGCACCTGCGTGCGCTGCGCGCCAGGGCCGGGTTCGAAGCGCAGCCACAGCTTCAGGCCGTTCGGCAGCTGGTGCTGCACCGTCGCCTCGCTGCGCGACAACGCCACCAGCTGAGCCAGCTTCAGGCCGAAACAGGCCTGCACCTCGGCTTCGCGGGCCGGGTCGTTGGGTGCCTGCAGCAAGCTGCGACCGACCGCATTGACCCACATCACCCGGCCCGCTTCGTTCACCGCCGCCAATCCTTCGAGGGGCGTGTGCAACAACGCCGCGTTCGTCTGGAAGCGCAGCAGCAGATGCTGCGGCGCCTGGTGGCTGAGCAGCCGGTTCTCGATGGCAGTGGCGTACATGTGCACCAGCGCGGAAGCATCGAACTGGAACGGGCGCGATTCGCACGACAGATCGAGCACAGCCACCAGCTGGCCCGCCGCGTTGTGGATCGGTGCGGCGGCACAGCGCAAGGCGTGGTTCTGGCTGAAGAAGTGCTCAGCACCGTGCACCTTGCTCAGCTGTCCCGTCAGCGCCACCATGCCGGGTGCCGTGGTGCCCACGGTGGCCTCGCACAGGTCCACGCCGACGCGCCCGGCCAGCCACATCAGCGCACCATCCTCGCGTCGGGTTTCGGTGGCGTGCACGACCACGCACTGCGCATCGGTGAGGATGGCCTTGCAGGCGGTGCCGGCGAGCAGGGTCTGCAACTGCAACAGTTCGTCACGGCCGGCCTCGAGCAGGTGGCGGCTGCGCGTCAGCGTCTGCGCAATGCGGCTGCGGGTGACCGGCTTGAACTCGATCGCTTCGCCCGGGTCGCGGCGCTGTTGCACACAACGTGTCCAGGATTGGATGACGGCGTCGCTGACCAGGCCGCTGGGGCGCGTGCCCTCGTCGAAGAAGCGCTGGCGCGCCAGGCCCACGCGCTGCAGTGGCGTGCTGAAGAACACATTGGATACCGGCAGTTCGGCCGCGCGCGCGGTCTGGCCAGGGGGGTGGTGCACGGGCATCGTTGCGATCCTTCTCGGTGCAGTGTGCTGAAGCGCGACAGTTCGGCTTAGGGGAAAGTACCAGATTGGGGCGTGAGCGCTCGCGAGCGTAACGTGTCTGCGGGGTTCGCTGCGTGAGCGGCGCGGCCACCACCCATCGAGGAGACCCACTTGAAAGCACTTTCGTACACGCGCACCGCCTCGTTGGCGGCGGCACTCTGGCTTTGCAGCAGCCTGTGCAGCGCGCAGGCGCTGAACGACCTGCGCAACGATCCGGCCACCCCCAGCGATGTCACGACCTACGGCATGGGCTGGAGCCAGAACCGGTACTCGCCGCTGAAGCAGATCAACACCACCAATGTCAAGAAGCTGACGCCGGTGTGGAACTACAGCCTCGACAACTCGGCCAATGCGTCGAGCCAGCCGCTGATCATCGACGGCACGATGTACATCGCCAGCCACACGCACACCATGGCGCTCGATCCCCTCACGGGACGGGCCAAGTGGAAGACGCCGATCGAAGTGCCGCCAGACGTCGCCGGCTATCTGTGCTGCGGCATCCACACGCGTGGCATGGCGGCGCTCGACGGTGTGCTGTACCGCACCACGATCGATGCGCACGTGGTGGCCATCAACATGGCCGACGGCAAGCAGATCTGGAAGACCAAGGCCGCCGACTACAAGCTCGGCTACAGCATGACGCACGCGCCGCTGATCGCCGGCGGCGTGCTCATCACCGGCATCAGCGGCGGCGAATACGGCACACGCGGCTTCATCAACGGCTGGGACCTGAAGACCGGCGCGAAGAAGTGGCAGCTCTGGACCACCGCACTGCCCAACGAAAAGGGCGGCGACACCTGGAAGCCCGGCATGGCCGAAACCGGCGGCGCGCCGACCTGGCTGACCGGCACCTACGATCCCGAGCTCGACCTGGTGTACTGGGGCACCGGCAACGGTGGCCCGTGGAACCCGGCGATGCGCGGTGGTGCGTCGCTGTACATCTGCTCGGTGCTGGCGATCCGCCCGTCGACCGGTGAAATGGTCTGGTACTACCAGTTCTCGCCCGGCGATCCGTACGACTACGACGGCACCAACGAACTGGTGCTGGCCGAGCTGCCGGTGGGCGGCAATGCGACCAAGGTGCTGATGCAGGCCAACCGCAACGGCTTTTTCTACGTCGTCGACCGCACCAACGGCAAGTTCATCTCCGGCACGCAGTTCGCCAAGCATGTGAACTGGGCGAGTGGCATCGGCGCTGACGGCAAGCCGATCGACACAGCCATGACCACCGAGCTGCGCAAGACCGAGCAGCAGACCGATTTCATCGAGGTCTGGCCCAGCGCGTTCGGCGGCAAGAACTGGATGCCGATGAGCTACGACCCGTCGCGCAAGGTGGCGTACTTCAACACCATCAACCTGGGCATGAAGGTCAAGTACGTCAAGCAGACGAAGCCCGATGGCCCCAACTGGTGGCTGGGCCTCGAGTTGGGTGGCTTCGTGCCACCCCCCGACGGGGTGCGTGGCGCGCTGGTGGCCTGGGACCCTGTGGCCAAGAAGAAGCTCTGGGAGGCCCCGAGCAAGGCACCCAACTGGTCGGGGGTCCTGTCCACCGGGGGCGGGCTGGTGTTCGTCGGCACGCAGGCGGGCCAGTTCAAGGCCCACGATGCCAAGACCGGCAAGGAAGCCTGGAGCTTCCAGACGGGCTCGGGCATCACCGGGTTGCCGATCACGTGGGAAAGCAACGGGCGGCAGTACATCACCGTGACCAGTGGCGCCGCGACCGTTTACGCAGCCTTGGCCGGTGATCCCGAACTGGCCAATGTGCCGGCGGGTGGATCCGTCTGGACCTTCGCACTGCCGCAGTGAAGTGGATTTGCGCGATGGCACTGGCGCTGAGCGCCAGTGCCGCAAGCGCCCAGGCACCCGATGCCGGCGCCGACCCCGACAACGGGCGCAAGATCTACACCAGCTACTGCACGCGCTGCCATGGCATCAACCTGGTCAGCAGCAGCGGCGCGTACTTCGACCTGCGCACTTTTCCCAAGGACGACAAGGCGCGCTTCCTGCGGTCGATGAACGAAGGCAAGCGTGCCATGCCGGCGTGGAAGGGCATCGTCAAGCCCGAGCAGATGGAGGACATCTGGGCCTACATCGGCCAGGTCAACGGTTGGCCGGCGGCCAAATGAGATGGGGCTCAGCGCGGCTTCAGCCGCGGTGGCTCAAAATCCCATGCGCCAGCGCAACGCCAGCAGCCCGGTGCGCGCCGGCGGCGGTCTCGAAGTAGCGGCCGTTGCCGTCGTTGACGATGACGGCGCCGGCATAGGCGGCATCGCTGATGTTGTCCAGCCGCGCCAGCAGCTGCAAGGTGCCGCCGCCGAGCGCGATGTCGTGGCTCAGGCGCAGCGCGCCGATGGCGGTGGTGCTCGAAAAGTCGCTGTTCAGGTCGTTCACCGGCATGGCGCCCTGCAGTCGCAGTTCGGCAGCCAGTTCGGTGTCGGCCGCGACGCGCCAGGCGAGGCTGGCGAAGCCGCTCTTTTGCATGGTGCCGGCGATCAGGTTGCCGGCCGGCACCGTGACGCGGTCGGCCGGCAACCGGCACGGCACGCTGCGGCAGGTCTCGAAATCGTCGCGGTAAGTCGCATCCAGATAGCTCAGCGCCAGCAGCGCGCGCCAATCGCGCGCCAGTTGCCAGCGCAGCCCGAGCTCGGCGCCGCTGCGTCGCGTGCGGCCGACGTTCTGGTATGACGAGCGCCCGCCGGCGTTGGTCAGCACGCTGATCTCGTCGTCGGTGTCGGCACGGAACAGCGCCGCTTCGAGTGCCAGGCCGGTGCGCATCGTCGCGCCACTTGGCGCCGATTTCGATCTGCGTGCTGGTCTGCGGCTGCAAGCTGGTGTTGAAGCCGGCCTGGCCGTCTGCGCGATAGGACAGCTCGCCCAGCGTCGGCGACTCGAAGCCCTTGCCGGCGCTGACGTAGACGTTCAACGCCGGCGACCGGCAGCCACTGCAGCGCCGCGACCGGCGTGTTGTAGCTGTAGGACAGCGAGCCGGAGTCGTCGCCATTGCTCAGGTAGCGCATCGCTGCTGTCCACCTTCAGGCGGCCGCTGCGCAGGCCGACCGTGGCCAGCACGCGTGGGCATCAGTTCGATCTCGCCCTGCGGCATAGACGTCGCTCGAGCGCAGGTTGTTGGTCTCGTCGCGGCGCAACGCGCCGGTCACGCCGAGCACCTGGTTCGGCGCCGCTGCCGATGAAGTTCTCGTAGCCGCGCCGGTCCTCGCCCTGGCGCTCGCTGTTGACGCCGGCGATCAGCGAGGCCTGCGCCCAGCGCCAGACCAGCCGCGCATCGACGCCGGAGAAGTCGCGGTCGAAGTCGATGACGCCGCCGCGCTGGCGCGGATTCGCTGCGTGGCCACCGGGATCGACTGCCACTGCGTGACGCTGCGCTGCCCGGCGTACAGGGTCAGCACACTTTCGCGCAGCGCGCCGGCGTCGCCGAAGCGGTGCCGCCAGGTGCCGCCGCCCTGGGTCTGGCCGCTGGTCTTGCGCGTGTCGAACAGCGACGCCTGCGGCGTGGTCTGGTACGGGTCGGCGTCGAACTGCGTCGCGCGTCAGGCCCAGCGGGTCCTGCGCCGGCTGGTCGACGCTGTTCAGCAGCAAGGTCAGCGCTGTCGCTGTCGCCGACCCAGCCCAGACGCACGGTCGCCCAGCGTGCGCTGCGCGGCGCTGTGCGGCCGCACGCCGTCGGTGCTGAACTGGCTCGACTGGGCGCTGCACGTTCCAGCCGCCGGCCAGCAGGCGATTCGATGCCCACGCGCGCCTGCCACAGGCCGTCGCTGCCGACATCGCCGTCGAGCGTGTAGACGCGCTCGGTCGGCGCCGCGCTGATCAGCGAGATGACGCCGCCGGAGTTGGCGCCGTACAGCGCCGAGAACGGCCCGCGCAGCACCTCGATGCGCTGGGCGCCGGCGATGTCGAAGTGCCGACACCTGGCCCTGGCCGTCGGGCATCGTGGCCGGGATGTCGTCGGTGTACAGGCGCAGCCCGCGGATGCCGAAGGTCGAGCGCGCGCCGAAGCCGCGCGAGCTGATCTGCAGGTCCTGCGCGTAGTTGTTGCGCAGGTTGGCGACCAGCCCGGGCACGCGGTTCAGCGTCTCGGACAGGTTCACCATCGGCCCGGCCGAGCGCAGCTCGTCGGCGTCGACGACGCTGATCGAATACGGCGATGTCGAAGGCGCGCCGCTCGACGCCGCCGCCGCTGATGATCACCGTTTCGACCGGTTGCGACAGGGCCGCACCGCCACCGAGGTGCAGAAGCACGGCCAGCGCGCCGAGACGCCAAGAGACGAGACGTTCGACAAGCATGGGATATCGCGAGGACATGGGATGGGCGGGCAGCGTGAAGCCAGTCGCCACTGTATTGAACCCCGACACGCGCCACAGCCGATCCCAGGCAATCCCCTGTTGCGGTCGACGACGCCCGTGGGTCGCAACCGGGCCGTGGCGCGGTCAGCTCTTCGGGCCGGACGAGACCTTGTGGCGCATCAACCGCCCTTTCTCGCGTTCCCAGTCGCGCTTCTTCTCGGTGTCGCGCTTGTCGTGTTCGGCCTTGCCCTTGGCCAGCGCGATTTCCGCCTTCACGCGGCCGCCCTTGTAGTGCAGGTCGAGTGGCACCAAGGTGAAGCCGCGTTGTTCGACCTTGCCCACCAGCCGCTTGATCTCGGCCTTGTGCATCAGCAGCTTGCGCGTGCGTTCGGCCTCGGGGTTGACGTGGGTGGAGGCGCTGCGCAGCGCGTTGATGCGGCAGCCGATCAGGAACAGCTCGCCGTCGCGGATCAGCACATAGCCATCGGTCAGCTGCACCTGGCCGGCGCGCACCGCCTTGATCTCCCAGCCGTGCAGCACCACACCCGCCTCGTGCCGTTCTTCGATGTGATAGTCGAAACGGGCACGGCGGTTCTCGGCGATGGGGGCGGACGGAGAGGACGGGGCCTTGGCGGCAGTGGCGGTCATGGGCTCGCTTGGACGAGATGCGACATGTGCGCACCCTACAATTTGTCGCATTGTATGAAGCACGTGCACAAGACCGTCCTCATCTGGTACTCGCCGCAAGAGATGTACGACCTGGTGACGGCGGTCGAGGACTATCCCAAATTCCTGCCGTGGTGCGAAAGCGCGCAGATCGTGGCGCGGCACGACAACGGCGTCACCGCGCGCCTCGAACTGGCCTTTGCCGGCGTGCGCAACAGCTTCACCACGCGCAACGAACACGTCAGTGGCCGCTCGGTGCTCGTCAAGCTGGTCGACGGCCCGTTCTCGACGCTCGACGGCACCTGGAAGTTCCTGCCGATCAAGGGCCAGGCCCAGGCCTGCAAGATCGACTTCGACCTGCGCTACGCCTTTTCCAATCCACCGCTCGAGGCGGTGCTGAGCCCGGTTTTCGACCGCATCGCCAACACCTTCGTCGATTCGTTCGTCAGCCGTGCCGAAGCGGTTCACGGCGCGCGATGACCGACCCCGCGCCGGCCGCGCTTGTGCATGTCGAACTGGTGTTCAGCGCGCGTGCCGGCGTCACCGAAACACGCCGGCTGCAACTCGCCGAGGGCGCGACACTGCACGATGCGTTGACGGCCAGTGCGCTGCCATCGTCGCTGTGGGCTGGCGCGGTGGGCGTTTGGGGCAAGGTCAGGCCACTGGAAACGCCGCTGCGTGATCTCGACCGCATCGAGATCTACCGTGCCTTGCAGGTCGACCCGAAAGAAGCGCGGCGTCTGCGCTACCGGCAGCAGAAGAACGCGCGTCGCTAGCGCTTGCCGGCGGCCCGCCGGCGCGCCTGCATCAGCGGCAGTCGGTGGCCATCGCCTGGCGCGTGCGGCTCACCTCGGCGGCACGTTGTTCGTCACTGAGGATCTCGCGTTCGCCGTTGGCCTTGACGCGGGCGATGCGTTGGCCGCTGTCGAGCGTGTTGAGCTTGTCCTGCGCACGCTGGCAATTTTCCTTGCGCAGCGCGACCTGCTTGTCGGCTTCGGTCTTTTCACGCGCCAGCTTGTCCTGTTCGAGCTTGCGGCGTTGCTCTTCGAGTTGCGGATCGATCGCCGGCTTCGCGCCCGCCGAAGCCGCCTGGGCGACCGCTGCCGCGCTGGCCGCAGGCGCCGCCGCGCGCGCGGGGACACGCGCGTCCGGGTCCGGTCGCTGCATGATGTTTTTCTCGGGCACATCGCGCGGCGGCGGAATATCGCTGGCGTGCACCTGCCCGCTGCTGTCGCGCCATTTCCATTGCGCCGCTGCAGGCAGCGCCACCGTGGCCAGCATCAGCCCGGCGCACAAGACACGGCGGCTGCAAACGAGCACGGCGCGCAGCTTGCGCGGGCTGGCAAATGCCGGCTCGAAGGCAGGTGGGGGCGTCGAAAACGGCATCCGTCCAGTGTAGTGTGCGAGCCCCAGCCAACGGGTGTGCAAAGTGTCACGCCGGCCGTGCGCGCGTCCCCCGTGCGACGTGCCGCGCCACGATGAGCTAAGGTCGCAGCTGGGGTTACCGAGGCCGAGCCGATCACGTCATGAACAAGCCAGCCATGCCCGAGCGCGCCCGCGGCGCGCGTGCCCGTTTTGCCTGCGGCGACGCACGTCTGGCGCGCAAGTGGCCGATGTTGCGAAATGTTCGCCGGGCCGTGCTGCTCGCGCTGGCATTGGGCACGGCCAGTTTTGCGTTGCACGCGGCGCCCTGCGGTCGCCTCACGCTGGCCAACATGAACTGGCAGTCGGCCGAGGTGCTGGCGCATGTCGACCGCTTCATCCTCACGCACGGTTACGGTTGCGAGGTGGAACTGGTGGCCGGCGACACGGTGCCCACGCTGACGTCGATGATCGAACGCGGCCAGCCGGACGTCGCGCCCGAAGCCTGGGTCAACGGCGTGCGCGAGGCGATGGACAAGGCGGTGGCCGAAGGGCGGCTGCACTATGCCGCCAAGGCCTTGCGTGACGGCGGTGTCGAAGGCTGGTGGATACCGAAATACGTGGCCGACAAGAACCCGCAGATCCGCACCATCGCCGATGCGCTGCGCCACCCGCAGCTGTTTCCCGCCCCCGAAGAACCGGCCAAGGGCGGCGTCTACAGCTGCCCGGCCGGGTGGACGTGCGAGATCCTCACCCGCAACCTGTTCAAGGCCTACGGCGCCGCGGCGAAGGGCTTCGTGCTGGTCGACACCGGCTCGGCGGCGGGGCTCGATGGTTCGCTGGCCAAGGCCTACGAACGGCGCCAGGGCTGGCTCGGCTACTACTGGGCCCCGACTGCGCTGATGGGCCGTTATGCGATGGTGCGGCTGGACGAAGGCGTGAAGCACGACGCCGCGCCAGTGGCAGGCCTGCACCGCCAAGCCCGACTGCGTCGACCCGAAGCCGAACGCCTGGGTGCCGGCGGCGGTGTACACGGTTGTCACCGAGCGCTTCAGGCAAGCCGGCGGTCCGGCCTACGGGTACCTGCAGCGGCGCAGCTGGGACAACGCCACCGTCAGCTCGTTGCTGGCCTGGATGCAGGCCGAGCAGGCCAGCGGCGAGGACGGTGCCCGGCATTTCCTGAAGACGCAGCCCCAGGTGTGGAAGCCGTGGGTCGGCGCGGACGTGGCGGCCAGGCTCGAATCGGCGCTTTGAAGCCGGCGTGCCGATGGCCTGGTACGACGGGTTTCCCTCGCTCGACAACGAGTCGCTGCGCGCGCTGAAGCAGGGCATCGACGCGTCGTTCCGCGACTTCACGCGCGCGCACGGGCAGGGCTTCGAACGTGCTTTCGAGCCGCTGCAACAGGCGCTGATCGGCACCGAGCGCGTGCTCACCGGCGCGCCCTGGCCGCTGGTGGTGGCCGCGCTGGCGGCGTTGGCGTGGTTTGCGTCGCGCTCGTGGCGCATCACGCTGGGCTCGGTGCTGACCTTGTGCCTGATCGGCACCTTCGGCATGTGGGAAGACACCATGAAGACGGTGTCGATGATCACCGTCAGCACCGCGCTGGCGGTGCTGATCGGCGTGCCGCTGGGCATCGCCATGTCGCGCTCGAACCGGCTGCGCGCGCTGCTCACGCCGCTGCTCGACGTGATGCAGACGCTGCCCAGCTTCGTCTACCTGATTCCGGTCGTGATGCTGCTGGGCATCGGCCGCGTGCCGGGGCTGCTGGCGGTGGTGGTGTATGCGCTGCCGCCGGTGATCAGGCTCACCGACCTGGGGCTGCGCCTGGTCGATGCCGATCTGCTCGAGGCCGCCGATGCCTTCGGCGCCACCGCCTGGCAGCGCTTGTGGGGGGTGCAGCTGCCGTTGGCCCTGCCGACGCTGATGGCCGGCGTCAACCAGACCATCATGATGGCGCTGTCGATGGTGGTGGTGGCCTCGATGATCGGCGTGCAGGGCCTCGGCCAGCCGGTGCTGAAGGCGATCTCGAACCAGTACTTCGCGCTCGGGCTGTTCAACGGGCTGGCCATCGTCGGCATCGCCATCGTCTTCGATCGCGTCTCGCAGGCGTGGGGCTTGCGGCTGCAGCGCCATCGCAAGGTGCAGGATGGCTGAGTCCGCGCCGCCGCTGTCGGTGCGCGGCCTGAGCAAGGTGTTCGGGCCTGACGCGCTCACGCAGCTGGAAGCCGTGCGCCGGGGCCTGAGCAAGGACGAGCTGCACGCGCGCAGCGGCCATGTGCTGGCGCTGCACGACATCGACATCGACATGCCGGCGGCGGCGGTGACGGTGGTGATGGGCTTGTCCGGCTCGGGCAAGAGCACCTTGCTGCGCACGTTGAACCGGCTCGTCGAGCCGACGGCGGGCCAGGTGCTCGCCGGCACGCTGGATGTGACCGCGCTCGACCGCACGGCCTTGCGCGACTTCCGGCGCCGCCAGCACGGCAATGGTGTTCCAGCGCTTCGCGCTGTTTCCGCACCACGATGTGCTGCACAACGTGGCCTACGCACTGCGGCTGCGCGGCATGCCGGCGGCCGAGCGTGATGCCGCGGCGCGGCGCTGGATCGACGATGTCGGCCTGCACGGCTTCGAGCGGCGCTGGCCGGCCGAGCTGTCGGGGGGCATGCAGCAACGCGTCGGCCTGGCCCGCGCGCTCGCGGCCGATGCGCCGATCCTGCTGCTCGACGAAGCCTTCTCGGCGCTGGACCCGTTGATCCGCACCGAGATGCAGACGCTGGTGCTCGATCTGCAGCGCCGGCTGAACAAGACGATGGTCTTCATCAGCCACGACCTCGACGAGGCGCTGCGGCTGGGCGACCACCTGGTGATCCTGCGCGACGGCCGCGTGGTGCAACAGGGCGACCCGGCGCAGATCGTGCTGCAACCGGCTGACGACCATGTGCGCCGCTTCGTTGCCGGCGTGAACCGCGCGCGGGTGCTGCGATGCGCCGCGCTGGCGGTGCCGGGAGCCGCCGTGGCCGGCCCGCAGCTGCCGGCCGACACCACGCTGGCCGAAGCGGCCCGCGCGATGCAGGCCCACGGTGCCGAGACGGCCACTGTGCTGGCGGCCGACGGCACGGCACTGGGCACGCTGAGCCTGGCCGCGGTGCTGGCGCAGCTGATGGCCTGAGCGCGCGTGCGGTGCCGGCGCGGCGCAGCGCGTCCGTATAATTCTTTTTTGCGTCCGGAGCTTTTGCATGCGCCTCATCGGTAAAGCACTTACCTTCGACGATGTGTTGCTGGTGCCCGCCTATTCAAAGGTGCTGCCGCGCGACACGAGCCTGACGACCCGGCTGTCGCGCAACATCCAACTGAATCTGCCGCTGGTGTCGGCGGCGATGGACACCGTCACCGAAGCCCGGCTGGCGATTGCCATTGCCCAGGAAGGCGGCATCGGCATCGTGCACAAGAACATGTCGGCAAGCGCCCAGGCGGCCGAGGTGGCGCGTGTCAAACGCTATGAATCCGGTGTGTTGCGCGACCCGATCACGGTCAGCCCCGACATGCCGGTGCGCGAGGTCATGGCGCTGTCGAAGCAGCACGGCATCTCGGGCTTCCCGGTGCTGCAGGGCAAGACCGTGGTGGGCATCGTCACCGGGCGCGACCTGCGCTTCGAAACCCGCACCGATGTCCCGGTGCGCGACATCATGACGCCGCGCGAGCGGCTGATCACCGTCGACGAACACGCCAGCATCGAGGCCGGCAAGGCGCTGATGCACAAGCACAAGCTGGAGCGCGTGCTGGTGGTCAACGGCGCCTTCGAACTGTGCGGGCTGATGACGGTGAAGGACATCACCAAGCAGACCGACTTCCCCAACGCAGCGCGCGATGCGCTGGGCAAGCTGCGCGTCGGCGCCGCGCTGGGCGTGGGCGAGGGCACCGAAGAGCGCGTCGAACTGCTGGTCAGGGCCGGCGTCGATGCGCTGGTCGTCGACACCGCGCACGGCCACAGCGACGGTGTCATCGAACGGGTGCGCTGGGTCAAGCGCAACTATCCGCAGATCGACGTCATCGGCGGCAACATCGCCACCGGATCGGGCGCGCTGGCCCTGGTCGAAGCCGGCGCCGACGCGGTCAAGGTCGGCATCGGGCCGGGCTCGATCTGCACCACGCGCATCGTCACCGGCGTCGGTGTGCCGCAGATCATGGCCATCGAATCGGTGGCCAAGGCCATCCAGGGCAGCGGCGTGCCGCTGATCGCCGACGGCGGCATCCGCTACTCGGGCGATCTGGCCAAGGCCATCGCCGCCGGCGCGCACAGCGCGATGATGGGCGGCGCCTTCGCCGGCACCGAAGAAGCGCCCGGCGAGGTGGTGCTGTACCAGGGGCGCAGCTACAAGAGCTACCGCGGCATGGGCTCGATCGGCGCGATGCAGCAGGGCTCGGCCGACCGCTACTTCCAGGACGGCGTGGGCAACAACCCCAACACCAGCAAGCTGGTGCCCGAAGGCATCGAAGGGCAGGTGCCCTACAAGGGCTCGCTGGTGGGCATCCTGTTCCAGATGAGCGGCGGGCTGCGCGCGGCGATGCACTACTGCGGCTGCGCGTCGATCGAGGACATGCACGAGCGCTGCGAGTTCGTCGAGATCAGCTCCGCCGGCATCCGCGAGAGCCACGTGCACGACGTGCAGATCACCAAGGAAGCGCCGAACTACCGCATGGAGTGAGACGGCTTGGCGCGTCGGTGCGCCCATATTTACCCGGATGTTATTGATTCTTCTATTTTGCCCGGGTAGAATAAAGTTCCTTTTCCTTCCCGCACCGATCATGAGCCCGACAGCTGCCAGCCACTGGATCGCCTTCGCCCAGCGCAAGCGCATCGCACTCGGGCCTGCGCGGGACGTCGCCGTGGCGGTGAAGGGCTTTGCCGACGGGCATCCCGAGACGCCCGTCATGGTTCTCGATGCCACCACCTGCTGGCCGGTCGAGCTGGACTTGCGCGGCTCGGTGGCCGCGGTGCTGAAGCGCTTGCCGCCAGCGCCCGACGATGCCCCGGCGTCGCCGGACGAGGCGGCAGCCGAGCAGCCGGCGCGCGGCCCGGGCCGTCCGAAGCTCGGCGTGGTCGCGCGCGAAGTGACCTTGCTGCCGAGGCATTGGGACTGGCTTGCCACACAACCGGGCGGCGCCTCGGTCGCCCTGCGCAAGCTCGTCGAACAGGCCCGGCGCACGCACAGGGAGTCCGATCGCCTGCGCGAGGCGAAGGAAGCCGCCTACCGTTTCATGGCCGCGCTGGCGGGCAACGAGGAAGGCTTCGAGGAGGCGTCGCGCGCGCTGTTCGCCGACGACCTGGTGCAGCTGAAGAGCGAAGTCGCCAAATGGCCGCGCGATGTGCGGCTGCATGTCGTCGAGCTTGCGAGTCGCTCGGTGGCAGGCGAGCGCGCCGATACCGGTTCGACCGGTGGATAGAACGGCAACCGTGCCCTGCCGCTTGCGCGGCGCGGTATTGCGAATGGAGATGTCTTGAAATCACCGTCGAAGGCGGCGCCTGGCGGTGGCCGTCAACCGGCCATGGCCTTCATCTTGTTCACGGTGCTGATCGACATGGTGTCGATCGGCCTGATCGTGCCGGTGTTGCCGCTGATCGTCGGCACCTTCACCGCGTCGCCTTCGGCGCAGGCCTTCTGGTTCGGCGTCGTCGCCTTCAGCTTCGGCTTCGCCAACTTCTTCGCCTCGCCCGTCCTCGGCGCGATGTCCGATCGCTTCGGCCGCCGTCCGGTGCTGCTGCTGGGTTTCAGCGGGCTCGCCTTGAGCTTCATCGTCACCGGTCTGGCCACCGCGTTGTGGATGCTGATCGCGGTGCGCCTGTTCAGTGGCGCGATGCAATCCAACGCCGCCGTCGCCAACGCCTACGTGGCCGACATCACGCCGCCCGAGGACCGGGCGCGACGCTTCGGCCTGCTCGGCGCGATGTTCGGTCTGGGCTTCATCCTCGGGCCGGTTGCCGGCGGCTTGCTCGGCGCGATCGACCTGCGTCTGCCGTTCTTCGTGGCCGGCGCGCTGGCCATCGCCAACGGCCTGTACGGCTGGTTCGTGCTGCCCGAGTCGCTGCCGATGTCGCACCGCCGCCCCTTCGAGCTGCGCCGCGTCAATCCGTTCTCGTCGCTGCGCGAGCTGGGTCGCCTGCAGGGCGTCGGCCCGCTGGTTGCAGTGATCGCCCTGGCGACCCTGTCGCAGTTCACGCTGCACACCAGCTGGGTGCTGTACACGACCTTCAAGTTCGGCTGGGGTCCGGCGCAGAACGGCTGGTCGCTGTTCGCCGTCGGCATCATGTCGGCGCTGGTGCAAGGTTTCTTGCTGAAGTTCTTGCTGCGTCGCTTCACGCCGCAGCGCATCGCGGCCGTCGGCCTGGTGGGCTCGGCCATGACCTACCTCGGCTTCGGCCTCGCCAGCGAGGGCTGGATGATGTTCGCGGTGATCATCGTCGGCACCTTGATCGGCGGCGGCGCGCAGGCGTCGATCTCCAGCCTCGTGTCCAACGCCGCCGATGCGAAGAGCCAGGGCCGCACGATGGGCTCGGTGGCGTCGCTGAACAGCCTGATGGCGGTCATTGCGCCGACGATTGCCGCGCCGCTGCTGGCCCTCGTATCGCACCGCCCGCCGGGCGATGTCTGGATCGGGCTGCCGTTCTACTTCTGCGCCGTGCTGCAGGCCACCGGCGCGACGATCGCCATCCGGCACTTCCGCCGCCAACATTACCTCGGTCTTGCCACCGCAAGTGCCACCTGAACCCGACGCTTCAACCATGCACGACAAGATCCTGATCCTCGACTTCGGTTCGCAAGTGACCCAGCTGATCGCGCGGCGCGTGCGCGAGGCGCACGTCTATTGCGAGATCCACCCCAACGATGTCGGCGACGCGTTCGTGCGCGATTTCGCGCCGAAGGCCGTCATCCTCAGCGGCAGCCACGCCAGCACCTATGAAGCGCAGGACCTGCGCGCGCCGCAGGCGGTGTGGGACATCGGTGTGCCGGTGCTGGGCATCTGCTACGGCATGTTCACGATGGCGGTGCAGCAAGGCGGTGAGGTCGAGGCCTCGAGCCAGCGCGAATTCGGCTATGCCGAGGTGCGTGCGCGCGGCCACACGCGGCTGCTGCAGGGCGTCGAGGATTTCGCCACCGCCGAAGGCCACGGCATGCTGAAGGTGTGGATGAGCCACGGCGACAAGGTGACCAAGCTGCCGCCGGGATTCAAGCTGATGGCCAGCACGCCGAGCTGCCCGATCGCCGGCATGGCCGACGAAACGCGCGGCTACTACGGCGTGCAGTTCCACCCCGAGGTCACGCACACCGTGCAGGGCCGTGCGCTGCTCGAACGCTTCGTGCTCGACATCGCCGGTGCACAGCCCGATTGGGTCATGCGCGACCATGTCGTCGAAGCCGTGCAGCGCATCCGCGAACAGGTCGGCGACGAGGAGGTCGTGCTCGGCCTGTCGGGTGGTGTCGATTCGAGTGTCGCCGCCGCCTTGATCCACCGCGCCATCGGCGACCAGCTGACGTGTGTGTTCGTCGACCACGGCCTGCTGCGGCTCAACGAGGCGACGATGGTGATGGACATGTTCGCCGGCCGGCTGCATGCGAAGGTGCGGCACATCGACGCCGGCGATCAGTTCCTCGGCCACCTGAAGGGCGTCGACGATCCGGAAGCCAAGCGCAAGATCATCGGCCGCGAGTTCGTCGAGGTGTTCCAGCGCGAGGCGAAGGCGCTGAAGAACGCGAAATGGCTGGCGCAGGGCACGATCTATCCGGACGTGATCGAGTCCGGTGGCGCGAAGACGGCATCGGGAAAGAACAAGGCGACCAGCATCAAGAGCCACCACAACGTCGGTGGCCTGCCCGAGACCTTGGGGCTGAAGCTGCTCGAGCCGCTGCGCGACCTGTTCAAGGACGAGGTGCGCGAGCTCGGCGTGGCGCTCGGCCTGCCGCACGAGATGGTGTATCGGCACCCGTTCCCGGGGCCGGGGCTGGGCGTGCGCATCCTCGGCGAGGTGCGGCCGGAGTACGCCGAGCTGCTGCGCCGGGCGGATGCGATCTTCATCGACGAGCTGCGCGCGTTCATCGACCCGGCCAGCGGCAAGAGCTGGTACGACCTGACCAGCCAGGCCTTCGCGGTGTTCCTGCCGGTGAAGAGCGTCGGCGTGATGGGCGACGGCCGCACCTACGACTTCGTCGTCGCGCTGCGCGCGGTGCAGACCAGCGATTTCATGACCGCCGACTGGGCCGAACTGCCCTATGCGCTGCTGAAGAAGGTCTCCAGCCGCATCATCAACGAGGTGCGCGGCATCAACCGCGTCACCTACGACGTGAGCAGCAAGCCGCCGGCGACGATCGAGTGGGAGTAGCCGCAGCGTTCACCGCCATCGGCGCGCCGTGATCAGCCGGGGGTGGGGAGCTTCAGCGCAGCGTCCTTGATCTGGCGCTTCAGGATCTTGCCCGATGGTGTGCGCGGCAGCGGGGTCGACGACCTGACGATGTAGCGCGGCACCTCGAAGCGCGCCAGGTGCGCGGCCAGGAACTCGCGCAGCGCCTCGATGTCCAGGCTGTCGCTGCCGTAGACGGTGGCGCCGACTTCCTCGCCCAGGCGTTCATCGGGCACCGCGTAGACCGCCGCCTCGTGCACCTCGCGGATGCATCAGCAACGCCGCCTCGACATGACCGCAGCCGATGTTCTCGCCGCCGCGGATGATCAGGTCCTTGATGCGGTCGACGATGAACAGGTAGCCGTCGTCGTCGATCAGCGCCACGTCGCCGGTGCGGAACCAGCCGTCGTGGAAAACCTGCGCGTTCACGTCGGGGCGGTTCCAGTAGCCGGCGAACAGCGAGGTGCCGCGCACCAGCAGCTCACCGCGCTGTCCGGCGGGCTGGGTTTCGCCGCGCTCATCCACCACCTTCAGCTCCAGCACCTGCGAGCAGCGGCCCGAGCTGGCCGGGTGCGCCAGGTAGTCCTCGCCGGAGATGCCGGCGCCGATGGCATTCGTCTCGGTCATGCCCCAGCCGGTGTTCGGCAACGCCTGGCCGAAGCTGGTGCCGATGCGGCGCACCTGCTCGGGGGCGCGCGGCGCACCGCCGCCGCCGACCGTCAGCAGCGAACCCAGATCATGCTGACCGGCCCGCGCCACCTGCAGCAGATCGCCGGTCATCGCCGCCGGCGCCACGAAACTGGTCAGCCGCTCGCGCTGGATCAGTGCGGCCGCGGCTTCGGCGTTCCAGCGGCCCATGCACACCATGCGCCGCTGCGCGCGGTAGCTCGACAGATACACGGCATGCGACGCGGTGACGTGGAACAACGGCACGGCCAGCAGCGTGCCCGGCTGTGTCGCCGGCGCCGGCGGCTCGACGCCGGCCACCAACTCGCCGATGCGCCGGTCGAGTTCCCATGACAGCAGCGCCGCCAGGATGTTGCGGTGGCTCGACACCACGCCCTTCGGGTGGCCGGTCGAGCCCGAGGTGTAGAAGATCGTCGCCGCATCGTCGGCCGCGATGTCGGCAGCGGGCATCGCCACATCGCCCAGCGGCGCCAGCAGGGTCGGCAGCGGCGTGGCGCTGCCGGTTTCGGCCGTGCGCACCGCCACCACCTGCAGCCCCGGCAGCGGCGGCACGCGCGCCAGCCGCTGCAGCCGCTCGGCATCGGCGAAGAGCACCTTCGCACCGCAGTCCTGCAGGCCGTAGGCCAGCTCCTCGGCCTCCCACAGCGCATTCAGCGCCACCGCGATCGCGCCGATCGACGTGATGGCGGTGAAGGCCAGGATCCACTCGGGGTAGTTGCGCATCGAGATCGCGACACGGTCGCCGTGGCGCACCCCGAAGTGCTCGACCAGCAGATGGCCGATGCGCGACGCCTGCTGCCAGGCCTGCGCATAGCTCAGCTGTTCGCCCTCGTAGTCGATGAAGGGCAGCGGCGTCGCGGTGTCGGCGTACAGCTCGCGCAGCGAAGGCGGCGCGTTGCGGAACAGGCGCACGCGGCGGCCGCCGGCGATGCCATCGTGCAGTTCGTAGGCTTGGCCAGGGCCGGTCAGCGCGGCGATCGCCTGCGCTCGGGTCATCGCTTCCATGTCGTCTCCGTGCGCTGCCACTCAGCGCCATTGCCGAGCATTCTGGCCGCTGTGCGTTGCGGCGTCTCGCCGGGGCAGAAGACGAGGGCGCACCAGGTCAGCGGGCCGGCCCCCGTGCCGAAGCAACGGCCGGGGGCGCCTCGGTGGCGTGCGCAGCGCAAGCCGCGTTGTTCAACCCGCGAGCTTGGCGGCAATCTGCGCGACGTGCCGACCCTGGAACTTCGCGCCTTCCAGCTCGTTGGCCGAAGGCTGGCGTGACCCGTCGCCGTCGGCGATGGTGGTGGCGCCGTACGGGCTGCCGCCGGTGATTTCATCCATCCTCGTCTGCCCCTTCCAGGCGTAGGGCAGACCGACGATGACCATGCCCAGATGCAGCAGCACGGTGTGCGTGCTGAGGATCGTGCTTTCCTGGCCGCCGTGCTGCGTCGCCGTGCTGGCGAACACGGAGCCCACCTTGCCCACCAGCTTGCCCGACTGCCACAGGCCGCCGGCCTGGTCGAGGAAGTTCTTCATCTGGGCAGCCATGTTGCCGAAGCGCGTGGGCACGCCGAAGATGACGGCGTCGTAATCAGCCAGTTCGGCCACCGTGGCGATCGGTGCCGGCTGGTCGAGCTTGAAGTGCGAGGATTTGGCGACCGCCTCGGGCACCAGTTCCGGCACCCGCTTGATGTCCACCTCGGCGCCGGCGGCGCGTGCGCCTTCGGCCACCGCCTGTGCCATCGTCTCGACGTGACCGTAGCTGCTGTAGTACAGCACCAGAACCTTGGCCATGGTGTGTTCTCCCCTTGTGTGTGGCAATGCGGCCATTGTCGGCAAGCACCCGCAGCCGCGGTTGCGTCAGGGTGAACGCACTCGTCAAGGCGCGCGAACGGTCACCGCACCGGCCCATGCCGGGCGCGGCGCTGCACCATGCTTCAGGCGCGCGGGTCGCCCGTCATCACCATCGCGCCCCACTCGTCCATCGAGATCAGGCCGCCGTCGGTATCGGCCTTGCCCTGGTCGCGCAGCGGCAGCACGCCCTGGATCGCGTCGATGCGCTTCCAGCCGGGAATCGGCTGCTCGCCGCTGCGCGGGTCGGGCACGTATCGCGAACCGGCCAGCCGCTGCATGCGCGGGATGTAGCGCGGGCAGTTGGTGATCAGCGCGTTGATGGCGACCTTGACGGCGAACTGCGCGCCCGGCCACAGGCCCACCACCGCAGGGTCGTCGCTGAGCTGTGCAGTGCCTTGCACGCGCAGACGGCTGGGCGTGACGAAATCCATGAACAGCAGCCCCACCTGCCCGGTGGCGGCGATGTTGCCCATCGAGAAGAACATGCCGTTGCCGTCGAAGCAGGGGAACAGCAAGGTCCGCTCGTCGGGCATCTGCACGAAACCCGGCGCGCCACCCTTGAAGCTGACGGTCGGTGAGCCCTGCGCATCGACCGATGCCAGCCAGAACATCTCGGCCTGCGCGATGAAGGCGCGGTCGGCGGCCGACAGCGCGTCGTGCACGATGACCTGCAACTCGGCCGCCGCCAGCGCGGTGGTGTCGAAGCGCTGCTGCAGCGCCTGCGCCTCGGCGCTGTAGGCGAACGCAGCCATCAGGCCACCGCCGCGCTGCGCTGGCCGCGCGGGTGCATCGGCATCGTCCGGCGCCTTCGCCGCAGCACGCGCTGCGGGTTCGGCGGCGTCGCGCACCGCCACCTCCTGGGCCTGCCGCCGGTGGCTGACGACACGGTCGCCGGGGGTCTTGTCCAGCAGCAGCCGCGTGACATCGGGCCTGGCGTAGTGGCCGGCCGGGTCGGCGGCGGCCTTGGCCAGCGAGATCAGCCCCAGGTCGATCTCGGCATACACCAGGCCCTCCTGGGTCTCGGGCAGCCGCTCGCTGATCAGCTGGCCGTCGGGCGCGAAGATGCAGGTGAAACCGCCGCCTTCGAGCAGCAGCTGGCGCTTCATCGCATCGTCGCCGCACAGCATCTCGAGCATCTCGGCAGACACGGTGGCACACGGCGCGAGCACGAAGCACTGGCCTTCGACCGCGTAGATGCGGCTGGCGGCGTTGTTGACCTCGTGCCCCAGCGCGTAGGCGCCGCCGCGGTACAACGAGAAGGCCGGCCAGGCGGCGATGTGCACCTGTTCGTTCTGCGCATACATCGCGTACTTCGACAGCGGCTGCAGGTGTTCCCAGCAGCACAGCGCGCCGACCCGCCCCAGCGCGGTGTCGTACACGCTCAGGTCGCTGCCGTCGCCTTCGCCGAACATGGTGCGCTCGACATGCGTGGGCTTGAGCTTGCGGCGCATGCGCCACGGTGTTGCCGTCGGCGTCGATGATCCACTGGCCCATGTACAGGCTGCCGCCCGACTTTTCGCTGTGGCCCATCACCACCATGATCTTGTGGTGCTTGGCGGCGCGGGCGATGCGCTCGGCCTGCGGCGAGCCATAGACCAGCGAGTTGTCGTGGTAGCGCTGGATGAACTGCATGCCCCAGGCCGGCGAATCCAGCCAGATGAACATCGGGTAGCCGGGCAGCCAGGTTTCGGGGAAGGCGATCAGCTGGGCGCCGTGCCCGGCGGCCTCCTCGATCAGCTGGAGCGCCTTGTCGACACCGGCGTCGAGGTCCAGAAAAGCCGGTGCGGCCTGCACCGCGGCGGCCATGAACTTGGGATGTGTGAGGGCCATCGACGACTCCGGTTGGCATGCAGGGTCAGGAACGCAGAAGGGCAGATGCTAGGCAGCGCCCGCCGCAGCGGCTTGCCTGCAAGTCGCGCGGCACTTGACCCTGCACACCAGCGTTGCGCGGGATGCCACGCACCGCGCGCCGGCCGTTGCCGCACCCGGGGCGATGGGCTAAGCTGAATTCGATGCACGACACCGTCAGCACCGATCAGGTTCCCCCGGGTCAACGGCTGGCCTACTGGACCGACATGGTGTGCGGCGTGTACGTGCAGCTCGAATGCGACGCGGCCGGCGGCCGCGACGACATCCAGGGCCACATCGCGGTGGAAGACCTGTCCAGCCTGCAGCTGTCGCGCGTCACCGCTTCCCCGCAACGCGTCACCCGCACACCGGCGCTGGTCGGGCGGGCCAGTGAGGACTTCTTCCTGGTCAGCATCCAGACCGAGGGCGCAGGCCGGGTGTTGCAGGACGGGCGGGCGGCCGACCTGGCGCCCGGCGACTTCGCGCTGTACGACAGCACGCGGCCCTACACGCTGCAGTTCGAGCAGCCGTTCCAGCAGTATGTGCTGCGGCTGCCCGGCCCGACCTTGCGCACGGCGCTGCGCGACACGCACCGGCTCACGGCCAGCACGGTCAGTGGTCAACGCGGTGCCGGCCATCTGATGATCAACATGATCCGCACGCTGGCCGCCGACATCGACACGCTGGCGCCCGAATCGGCAGCGGCGGTGGCCGAGAGCATCACGCAGATCCTCATCGCCGGCCTGTCGGCGTTGCCGCTGGCCCGCCAGCAGCCGCTGTCGCACCTGCGCGCCTACCACCGCGAACAGATCAAGGCCTGCGTGCGTGCGAACCTGCGCCAGCCGGGTTTTGGTGTGGCCGATGCCGCAGCGCGCTTGCGTCTGTCGCCGAGCACCTTGCACCGGGCCTGGGCCGGCGAGGCCTGCGCGCTGGGCGAGTGGATCTGGGCGCAGCGTCTCGATGCGGCACGGCGGGATCTGTGCGACCCGGGCATGGGCGCGCGCAGTGTCAGCGAGATCGCCTTCGGCTGGGGTTTCAACGACGCCGCGCACTTCAGCCGCGCCTTTCGCACCCGCTTTGCCTGCTCGCCGCGCCAG
The DNA here is from genome assembly GCA_963756415.1 of uncultured beta proteobacterium. Taxonomy (GTDB): domain Bacteria; phylum Pseudomonadota; class Gammaproteobacteria; order Burkholderiales; family Burkholderiaceae_C; genus Rubrivivax. The sequence continues at coordinate 145,207 of CAVWNT010000006.1, read as the reverse complement.
ATGCGCGCCGGCGCCGGCTGAGCCACCATCAACCTCCGGCAGGAGATTCGATTGATTCAACCTGAAAGCGACGGCGTGCGCGCGGCCGACGTGGTGCGGCTGGCCACTGTCACCGCGCCCCAGCTGCATGGCTTGGCCGAACTGCTGATCGACTGTGTCGAAGGCGGCGCCTCGGTCAGCTTCATGCACCCGCTGTCGCACGCCGAGGCGCTGGCCTTCTGGCGGCGCGTGGCCGACGAGGTCGGCCGTGGCGAGCGCGCCTTGCTGGTGGCCAACGATGCGCAGGGCATCGTCGGCACCGTGCAGCTGGTGCTGGCGCAGCCGCCGAACCAGCCGCACCGCGCCGACCTGGCGAAGATGCTGGTGCACCGGCGCGCGCGGCGCCAGGGCGTCGGCGAAGCGCTGATGCGCGCGGCCGAGGCGCTGGCCCGCCAGTGCGGCAAGACGCTGCTGGTGCTCGATACCGTTGCCGGCAGCGATGCCGAGCGGCTCTACACCCGCCTGGGCTGGTGCAGCGTGGGGCGCATACCCGGCTACGCGCTGCTGCCGCAGGGCGGGCTGTGCGACACCCACTATTTCTATCGGCGGCTCGGCGGCTGATCGGGCTGGGGCGGCGTGCCAAGATAGCGGCTTGCTCCGCCGACCCTCGAGGACACCATGGCCGACATCGACCGCTTCCTGCACGCCCGTGATCTCCTGCTTGCCCAGCGCAGCGATCTCGATGCCGCGGCCGCCGGTTTCGAATGGCCGCAGCTCGAGCACTTCAACTGGGCGCTCGATCATTTCGACCGCATGGCGTTGAACAACGACCAGCCGGCGCTGTGGATCGTCGAGGAATCCGGCGAGCAGAACAAGATCTCGTTCGCGCAGATGAGCGCACGCTCCAGCCAGGTGGCCAACTGGCTGCGCGGCCTCGGCGTGGCGCGCGGCGAGCGCGTGCTGCTGATGCTGAACAACGAGGTCGCATTGTGGGAAAGCATGCTGGCGTGCATCAAGCTCGGCGCGGTGCTGATCCCCAGCTCCAGCCTGCTGACGCCCAGCGATCTGGCCGACCGGCTGCAGCGCGGCGATGTGCGCCATGTCATCGTCGGCGCCGCCAACGTGGCCAAGTTCGCCACGCTGGCCGGCACCTACACCCGCGTGTGCGTGGGCGCGCCGAGCGACGGCTGGTCGGACTTCGCCGAATCGCATGCCGCCGAGCTCACCTTCAGCCCCGACGCGCCGACCCGCGCCGACGATCCGCTGCTGCTGTACTTCACCTCGGGCACCACGTCGAAGGCCAAGCTGGTGCTGCACACGCACCAGAGTTATCCGGTGGGCCACCTGTCGACGATGTACTGGATCGGCCTGATGCCGGGCGACGTGCACCTGAACATCTCGTCACCCGGCTGGGCCAAACACGCGTGGAGCTGCTTCTTCGCACCGTGGAACGCCGGCGCATGTGTCTTCATCTACAACTACGCGCGTTTCGATGCCAAGGCGATGCTGGCGGTGCTGGAGCAATTCAAGGTCAGCACCTTGTGCGCCGCCCCCACCGTGTGGCGCATGCTGATCCAGGCCGACCTGGCGGCGTATGCGGGGCGCTTGAGCCTGCGTGAGGTGATCGGCGCCGGCGAGCCGCTGAACCCCGAAGTCATCGAGCAGATTCGCGCGGCATGGGGCCTGAGGCTGCGCGACGGCTTCGGCCAGACCGAGACCACGGCGCTGGTCGGCAACTCACCGGGACAGGTGCTGAAAGCCGGTTCGATGGGCCGGCCGCTGCCGGGCTACCAGGTGGTGCTGGTCGATGCCGATGGCGTCGCCGCCGACGAAGGTGAAATCGCGCTGCAACTGCAGCCGCGTCCGCTGGGCCTGATGGTCGGCTACCAGGGCGACGACGAGAAGAACGCCGAAGTGATGCGTGACGGCCTGTACCGCACCGGCGACGTGGCCACGCGCGATGCCGAAGGCTTCATCACCTATGTCGGGCGCGCCGACGATGTCTTCAAGTCGGCCGGCTACCGCATCTCGCCGTTCGAGCTGGAATCGGTGGCCATCGAGCACGACGCGATCGCCGAAGCGGCGGTGGTGCCCAGCCCCGACGCGGTGCGCGGCACGGTGCCGAAGATCTTCATCGTGCTGGCAGCCGGCCACACAGCGACGCCGCAACTGGCTGACAGGATCTTCACCTTCCTGCGCGCGAAGCTGGCACCGTACAAGCGCGTGCGGCGACTCCAGTTCGCCGAACTGCCGAAGACGATCTCCGGAAAGATCCGCCGCGTCGACCTGCGCGCGCAGGAGATCAAGTTGCGCGCCGGCGGTGGACGGGCAGGCGACGAACACTTCGAGGAAGACTTCAAGGACGCCAACGCCGGCGCCTGACTGCGCCGGCGGCCGCCTACAGCACCGTGCAGGCGATGTCGAATGCCAGCCGCGGGTTGCGTTTCAACAGCTTGCTGTCGTCGCCGTAGCCCAGGTTGCACAGGAAATTGGCCTCGAAGCGGCCGTCGGGAAAGAACTCCGCGTTGACCTTGGCGGCGTCGAAACCGCCCATCGGCCCGCACGACAGGCCATGGGCCCGCGCGGCGAGCATGAAGTACGCACCCCCGAGGGTGCCGTTGCGGCTGGCGGTGGCGCGCCGCAGCGGCTCGTTCCTGTCGAAGCCATCGCGCGCGTTGGCGCCGTGCCATTGGCTGGCCAGGTGTTCCTGGAACATCGTGTCGTTGGCGATGATCGCGGTCACCGGCGCCGAACGGGTCTTTTCGAGATTCCCCGCCGACAACGCAGGCAGCAGCCGCTCGCGCGCTGCGGCCGAAACCAGGAACACGTAGCGCGTCGGCTGCGTGTTCATCGATGTCGGACCCATGCGCGCGGTGTCGTAGATGCGCTGGAGAAGTTCCTGCGGCACCGGCTTGTCGAGAAAGCCCCTGGCGGTGCGCGCGCCGTTGAACAACTGGTCGAGACACTCGGCGGCAATGGGCGTGGACACGGTGGTCACCGGCTCATCAGCGCGATGCCACCGGCTTGGGATTCTGTTTTTCCGGCGCCGCCGGGGCGGCAGCGTCGTCGACCGGCGCCGGCGGCGCTTCGGTCAGCGTCATCAGGATGTCGGAATACCACGCGCAGTTCAGGCCCAGCGATTCGTCCTGGTTCAGGTCGCGCGTGGACATGTCCATGCGCGACGAATGCACGCCCAGCAGCGCCCATTTCAGTTCGCCCGGTGCGTCGGGGTCGCGCATCACCACCGGTGCGCCGCTGGTGCCGCGGTGTGTGCGCCCGTCGGTGAGAAAGTAGCCCTGCCCCTGGAAGCGCAGGCCGAACGACGAGGCGATGGCCGCGCGGCGCGCCACCGGCAGGTGGTGCAAGGTGTCGTGGAAGCCCAGCGGAAAGCCGATCACCAGCAGCGACGCGCCGACCTCGACCGTCTCGTACGAATTGGTCAGGTGGCCGGGCGTGAAGGCGTACAGCACCAGGCTCTCCGGCAGCGCCTCACGGTCGAGTTTGATCACCGCGACATCGATCTCACCGCTGGTGTCGACCCCCTGGCGCCACACCGCCTGGCCGTCCATGTACAGCGGCACCGAGAAGCTCACCGCCTTGGCCAGGTTGTCGGCATTGACATGCATCTCGACTTCGATGCGGTCGGGCCGGTGACCGGTGAAGGCATCGACCACGACATGGCGGCTGGTCACCAGATACAGGCTGTCCTCGCGCTCGAAGAAAAAGCCGCTGGCAACGGTCAGCAACGCGCTGCCGCTGAAGGTGGACAGCCGCGCGGTGGTCAGCAAAATCGTCTCGATCATGGTGTGTGGCGCTCGTGTGCGAAGCATCGGATGGCCCGGGTGGGGGCGAACCGGGGATGCTAAGTCGCCCCGGCCGGCTGTCGATCCGCCGGTGGTGCATTCGCCGGCCGGAGATGTCCTACAGCGCCCACGCGGGGGCAAAATGCCGGGCACCATGCACACCGCCGATCAGAAGGCTCGCCGAATGTCCTGCCGCAAGCCCGGCGCAACGCGGCGGGCGGGCAACGGCAATCCCCGCGGCGCCTACGCCTGCGGCTGCGGGCAGAGCGCCGGATGAACGCCGAACAGCGCTCGCGCGACGAGATGGGCATGCGCCTGGCGCTCGACCAGGCGCAGAACGCCTGGCTGGTCGGCGAGGTGCCGGTGGGTGCGGTGATCCTGCGCCAGGGGCAGGTCATCGCCACCGGCTACAACCGGCCGATCACCACCCACGATCCGACCGCCCACGCCGAGATCGTGGCGTTGCGCCATGCCGCGCAGCTGCTGCAGAACTACCGGCTGCCCGAGTGCGAGCTGTTCGTGACGCTGGAGCCGTGCGCGATGTGCTCGATGGCGCTGTTGCACGCACGGCTCAAGCGGGTGGTCTTCGGCGCCGGTGATCCCAAGACCGGCGCGGCCGGCTCGGTATTGAACCTGTTCGAACACACCGCGTTGAACCACCACACCACGCTGCACGGCGGTGTCATGGCCGAGCCTTGCGCGGATGTGCTGCGCGGTTTTTTTGCCGAGCGGCGGTTGCAGCAGCGTGTCGAACGCGACGCCCGGGCCGCGCCGGCGGCGGCATCGGAAGCGGGCGTCGAGCCGCCGACCATTCCCACCGGCGAAGCCGTCGAGCTGGTCCCGGGGCGGCCGCTCGAATGAACCGTTCGTTGACGCTGTTCACGCCCGCCGGCGTGCTGGTCAAGGCCGCGCCGTTGCGGCTGGCCGCGCGGCGACTCGGCGCAATGGGCTACGCGGTGCAGATCGACGCCAATGCCTTGACCCGCTTCCAGCGCTTCGGCGGCGACGACGATGTGCGCCTGGCGGCGCTGCACCGCGTGGCGGCCGAAGCACCGTCGGTCGCGATGGCCACCCGCGGCGGCTACGGGCTGACGCGGCTGCTGGATCGCATCGACTGGCCGCTGCTGGCGCGCAGCGTCGAGCGCGGCACGCGCTGGGTCGGCTACAGCGACATGACGGCGTTGCAGATGGGCCTGCTGCGGCACGGTGGCAGCGCGAGCTGGGCGGGCCCGACCGCGGTCGATGACTTCGGCCGCGCCGATGCGGCCGGCGGGCTCGACGATGTCACCGTCGGCTGCTTCAACGAAGCCATGGGCGGCGAACTCGAGGCGCTCGGTTTTCGCACCACGCCCGGCTTCGACGGCCTCGAAGCAGCCGGGCGGCTGTGGGGCGGCAACCTGTGCGTGCTGATGTCGCTGCTGGGCACGCCGCACTGGCCGCGCATCCGGGGCGGCATCCTCTTCGTCGAAGACGTCAACGAGCAACCGTACCGGGTCGAGCGCATGCTGCTGCAGCTGCTCCAGGCCGGCGTGCTGCAGGCGCAGAAGGCGGTGCTGCTGGGCGACTTCAGCGTGCGCACCAAGTCGCCGATGGACCGCGGCTACTCGCTGCGCAAGGCCGTCGAGCATGTGCGCAGCCTGACGACGACGCCGATCCTCGGCGGGCTGCCGTTCGGCCATGTGCCGACCAAGGTGACCTTGCCGGTGGGCCGGCGCGTGCGGCTGGCGGTGCAGGGCCGAGACGTGTTCATCGGCTGGTAGCCGCAGGCGGGGTGCGGCAGACCTTATGATGCGCGCCGTGCCACGGCACCGGTCGGCCACAAGCCGCTGCGGTGTCGGGCATTGTTTTTTCATGCGTGTCACCCGCGCCGTCGCACGAAAGTCTCTGGCCTTGAAGCTGCCCCTTTCACGAACCGTCGGCGCGATCCTTCGCATGGCAGCCGCTACCGTCGTGGGCTTGCTGGCAGCGTGCAACAACAACCCCTGGCCCGAGGGGCTGGAGGCGACCAACACGCTGACCAGCGCGGTCGTCGAGAACTCGCCGCGGCACCTCGACCCGACTGCGTCGTACTGGTCCAACGACACCGCCTTCACCTACCAGATCTACGAGCCGCCGTACGGCTACCACTACCTGAAGCGGCCCTTCCAGCTGATGCCGAAGACGGCTGCCGACGTGGTGCAGCCGCGCTACATCGACAAGGACGGCAATGCGTTGCCAGCCGACGCGCCGGGCGAGCAGGTGGCCGAGAGCATCTACGAGGTGCCGATCAAGCAGGGCGTGCTGTTCCAGCCGCACCCGGCGTTTGCCCGCGACCATCAGGGTCGCCTTCGCTACCACGACATGAAGCCCGGCGAGCTGGGCGAGCGGCGCTCGCCGCTGGACTTCGAGCACCAGGGCACGCGCGAGCTGGTCGCCGAAGACTTCGTCTATGCGCTCAAGCGCCATGCCACGACGCGCATCACCGCGCCGATCTTCAGCACCTTCTCCGAGTACGTGGTCGGGCTGAAGGACTACGGCGCGCTGATCCAGCGCGAGGATGCCGAGTTGCGCAAGGGCCTCGCCCCGTCATCGCTGGACAAGCCTTTTCTGGATTTCCGCCGCTGGCCGCTGGCCGGCGCCACGGCACCCGAGAAGCACCTGCTGCGCATCCGCATCAAGGGCAAGTACCCGCAGTGGAGCTACTGGATGCAGATGACATTCATGGCGCCGATACCGTGGGAAGCCGATGCCTTCTACGCCCAGCCGGGCATGGCCGAGCACGGGTTGACGCTGGACACCTGGCCGGTGGGCACCGGCGCGTACATGCTCACCGAATACGTCAAGGACCGCCGCCACGTGATGCAGCGCAACCCGAACTACCGCGGCGAACCCTACCCGTGCGAAGGCGCGCCGGGCGACCGCGAAGCGGGCCTGCTGAAGGACTGCGGCAAGACGATGCCGTTCATCGACACGCTGGTGTCGACGGTCGAGCGCGAGGCCGTGCCGCAGCGCGGCAAGTTCCGCCAGGGGTACTACGACCTCGAGGTCTTCGAGCGCACCGACACCGGCATGGACTACCTGGTGGCGATGCAGGACAGCGAGGAAGTGCGCCAGGAGTACCTGGACAAGGGCTTCCGGCTGAACCGCGGCTCCGACGTCAACTCGTACTTCGTCGCCTTCAACATGCTCGATCCGACCATCGGCGACGTCGGCGATGCCGAAGCCCGCGAGCGACACCGCAAGCTGCGCCAGGCGATCTCGATCGCCATCGACTGGGAAGAGTACGCGAAGGTGTTCCCGAAGAAGGCCGGCGACGCCGCGATGGGCCCGCTGCCGCCAGGCATCTTCGGTTCGCGCGAAGGCACCAAGGAGGGCGTCAACCCGGTCACGCACCGCTGGGACGACAAGGCCGGCAAGCCGGTGCGCCGCAGCATCGCCGAGGCCAGGCAACTGATGGTCGAGGCCGGCTACCCGAACGGACGCGATGCGAAGACCGGCAAGCCGCTGGTGCTGAACTACGACTACTACGCACCGGCCACGCCCGAGCGCAAGCCCGAGATCGATTGGGTGGTGCGCCAGTTCTCGAAGGTCGACATCCAGCTCGAGGTGCGCGCCACCGACAACAACCAGTTCCAGGACAAGACGCGCAAGGGCACCTACCAGGTGTTCTGGCTGGGCTGGAACGCCGACTACCCCGATGCCGAGAACTTCATGTTCTTGCTCTACAGCAAGGCCGGCAAGACCAAGCACGACGGCGAGAACACCGCCAACTACGACAGCCCGGCCTTCGACAAGCTGTTCCTGCAGATGAAGACGCTGCCCGACGGGCCGCGCAAGCAGGCGCTGATCGACGAGATGACCACGCTGGTGCGCGAGGACGCACCGTGGACGATGGGCTTCTTCCCCTTCGCCTCGGCCGCCGCGCAGAGCTGGGTGCACAACTACAAGCCGGCGGTGCTGTTCCGCGACCACGGCCGCTTCCTGCGCGTGGATGTGAAGGAACGGCTTGCCCGCCAGCAGGCGTGGAACAAGCCGGTGTGGTGGCCGATCGGGCTGCTGCTGGCCGCGGCCATCGGCGTGCTGCTGATCGGGCGGCGCCAGTTGAAGTTGCGCGAGCGCACCAACGCGCGCGGTGAGGTGCTGGCGGCATGAGCGTGTGCCGCCCATGCTGAGCTTCACGCTGCGGCGCATCGTCTATGGCGCGCTGATCCTGCTCGGGGTCAACCTGTTCACGTTCGTGCTGTTTTTCACCGTCAACACGCCCGACGACATGGCGCGCCTGAACCTGGGTGGCAAGCGCGTCACCGCCAACGCCATCGACAAATGGAAGGCCGAGCGCGGCTACGACAAGCCGCTGTATTTCAATCGCGCCAAATCGGGCCTCGAAGCGATCACCGACACGATCTTCTGGGAGCGCTCGGTGTCGCTGTTCGCGCTCGACTTCGGCCGCGCCGATGCCGAGACCGCCGGCGACATCGGCCACGAGGTGGCGCAGCGCATGTGGGTCAGCCTGCAACTGGCCTTGCCGCTGTTCGTGCTGCAGGTCATCGCCAGCACCGCCTTCGCGCTGCTGCTGGTGATGCTGCGCAATTCGCGGCTCGATTTCTGGGGCGTGGTCAGCTGCGTGCTGATGCTGTCGATCTCGAGCCTGTTCTACATCATCGTCGGCCAGTACCTGTTCTCGCGCGTGTTGAAGCTGGCGCCGATCTCGGGCTATGCGCCGGGGCTGGATGCGGTGAAGTTTCTGATCCTGCCGATCCTGCTGTCGCTGGTGGCGCGCATCGGCGGCGAGGCGCGGCTGTACCGCGCGATGTTCCTCGAGGAGATCGGCAAGGACTACGTGCGCACCGCGCGCGCCAAGGGCCTGAGCGAGCGCGCGGTGATGTTCCGGCACGTGCTGCGCAACGCGCTGATCCCGGTCATCACCAGCGCCGGTGGCTACCTGCCTTATGTGTTCCTCGGCAGCCTGGTGTTCGAAAGCTTCTTCGGCCTGCCGGGCCTCGGCGCATATGTCATCGAAGCCATCAGCAAGCAGGACTTCGCGGTCGTGCGCACGATGGTCTTCGTCGGCTCGCTGCTGTACATCGCCACCTACCTGCTGATCGACGTCGCCTACACCTGGGTCGATCCCCGGGTACGGCTGAACTGAGCGCCGCGATGCCGAAGTTCGTGCTGCTGTGGACCGACGCTGCCGTGTGGCTGCTGGTGGTTGCACTGGCCGCCTACATCGTCACCGTGTGGCGCAAGCCCGACCTGGCCGCCAACTGGCGCAAGGTGTTCCACGACCCGGCGGCGCTGGCCTCGTCGATGCTGCTGCTGCTGTGCGTGGGCATCACGCTGCTCGACAGCGTCCACTACCGCGCGCTGCTGCCGCCGGCGGCGGGCGTGCCCGATGCGCGCACCGGCCTACGACACCCGCACCCGCTCGCTGCTCGATGCGTGGCTGTCGGAACTGGTCGACGCGCGCGAGGCGACCTACTCGCGGCCGCTGGCATTCGTCGGCTTCACCAAGGATTCGGTGCAGGTCGGCGACGAGGTCAGGCGCGTGGCGCCGCGCCTGCTGCACGGCGGCGCGCACCTGCCGGAGCCCGAGACCGGCTGGTTGGCCGATGTGCTGCAGCGTGCCGCGTTCGGTCTGCTCGGCGGTGCGGCGGTGGCGGCGCTGCTCGGTTTCGCGCTGGTGGCGGTGCTGGCGCACCGCTCGTCGCGCACGCTGGCGCAGACCTGGCAGCGCATCCGCCGGCACGCCGACCCGGTGCCCTGGCACGCGGCGCTGTGGACCTTGGTGGCGCTGTGCCTGGTCATCGGCCCGGCCACCGCCCTGTCGGGGCCGTACCACCTGATGGGCACCGACCTGACCGGCAACGATGTGCTCTACCAATCGCTGAAGAGCATCCGCACCGCCTTCGTCATCGGCGCGCTGGCCACCGTTGCCACATTGCCGCTGGCGGTGGTGCTGGGCCTGCTGGCCGGCTACTTCAAGGGCTGGGTCGACGAGGCCATCCAGTATCTGTACACGGTGCTGTCCTCGGTGCCCAACGTGCTGCTGATCGCCGCCTGCGTGCTGATGGTGCAGGTCTTCCTCGACACCAATCCGGGCCTGTTCGAGACCGGCGCCGAACGCTCCGACCTGAAGCTGTTCCTGCTGTGCGCGGTGCTCGGCCTGACCGGCTGGGCCGGGCTGTGCCGCCTGCTGCGCGGCGAGACGCTGAAGTTGCGCGAACTCGAGTACGTGCAGGCGGCGAATGCCTTCGGCGTCGGCCACACGCGCATCCTGGTGCGCCACATCTTCCCGAACGTCGCGCACCTGATGCTCATCGTCACCGTGCTCGAGTTCAGCTCGCTGATCCTGTACGAGGCGGTGCTGTCGTACGTGGGGGTCGGTGTCGACCCGTCGATGAACAGCTTCGGCGGCATGATCAACCTGGCGCGCAACGAGATGAGCCGCGACCCGGTGGTGTGGTGGTCGTTCGCATCGGCCTTCGGCTTCATGGTCACGCTGGTGCTGGCCGCCAACCTGTTCGCCGACGGCGTGCGCGATGCCTTCGACCCGCGCACGCGCGTGTACAAGCCGCGCCGGCTGGTGCCGGCCAAACGTGTGGCCAAGGTGCGCTGACCATGTTGCAGATCGATGACCTGCGTGTCGAACTGGTCGCCGATGCCGGGCTGGTGCGTGCCATCGACGGACTGCAGTTGTCGATCGAGCGCGGACAGACCTTCGCGCTGGTCGGTGAATCGGGCTGCGGCAAGAGCATGACCGCGCTGGCGCTGATGCGCCTGTTGCCCGACAGCGGCTACGTCGCCGGCGGCGACATCCGCCTGGGCGGCAACGCCGCCAACGCGCACACGCTCGACCTGCTGGGCTTGAGCGAGACCTCGATGCGCGCGGTGCGCGGCCGGCGCATCGGCATGATCTTCCAGGAGCCTTCGACCAGCCTGAACCCGGTCATGCGCATCGGCCGGCAGATCGTCGAGGCGATCGAGACCCACACCGCGCTGCGCGGCGCTGCGGCGCGCGCGAAGGCCATCGACTGGCTGCGCCGGGTGGGCATTCCCGAGCCCGAGCGGCGCATCGACGAGTACCCGTTTCGCATGAGCGGCGGGCAGAAGCAGCGCGTGATGATCGCGATGACGCTCGCCGCGGAACCTGATTTCCTGATCGCCGACGAGCCGACGACGGCGCTGGATGTGACGATCCAGAAGCAGATCCTCGATCTGCTGCGCGAGCTGCAGGCCGAGCATCGCATGGGTCTGCTGCTGATCACCCACGACCTGGCGGTGGTCAGCGGCATGGCGCACCGGGTGGCGCTGATGTATGCCGGCCAGATCGTCGAAGTGGCCGAGGCGGCAGAGTTCTTCGCGCGCCCGCGCCACCCCTATGCGCAGGCGCTGCTGCGCGCGCTGCCCGATGGCGGGCGGCGCCAGCAGCCCTTGCAAGCCATTGCCGGCACCGTGCCGCCGCTGTGGAGTGATTTCGAGGGCTGTCGCTTCGCGCCGCGCTGCGACAAGGTCATGCCGCACTGCGCGCACACGCCGCCGCCGTTGTTCGAACCGATCCCGGCGCACCAGGTGCGCTGTCTGCTGTATGCACCGGATGCCCAGATCCCCGCGGCCGTCGTCGACCGGGACGATGCGCGGGCGCCGGCTGGCGACAGCCGGCAACCGGCGCGGCAGGAGATGCCGGCGGCGCTGCTGGCGGTGCGCGACCTCGGTGTCGGCTTCGTGATCCGCAGCGGGCTGTTGCACCGCGAACGCGGCGTCTTCGCGGCGGTCAAGGATGTCAGCTTCGACGTCCCGCGGGGCCGCACGCTGGCGCTGGTCGGCGAATCGGGCTGCGGCAAGACCACCACCGGCAAGGCCATCGTGCAGTTGCTGCGCAACCAGGCGACCATCGAGGGGAGCGCAATGCTCGACGGGCGCAACCTGTTCGATCTGTCCGGCGATGCCCTGATGGCGGCGCGGCGCGACATCCAGATCATCTTCCAGGATCCGTTCGCGTCGCTGAACCCGCGCATGCGCGTGTTCGAGTTGCTCGAAGAAGGGCTGGTCGCGCTGCGCGGCGAACTCGATGCCGACGGCGCGTCGGCAGCGCATCGAAGGCCTGTGCGACCGTGTCGGCCTGCGCCGCGATGCGCTGGCGCGTTTCCCGCACGAGTTCTCGGGCGGGCAACGTCAACGCGTCGCCATCGCGCGGGCACTGGCGGTGCAGCCGAAGCTGCTCGTCTGCGACGAACCGACCTCGGCGCTGGATGTGTCGGTGCAGGCGCAGATCCTCAACCTGCTGCGCGAACTGCAGCGCGACATGGGGCTGAGCTACCTGTTCATCACGCACAACATCGGTGTCGTCGAGTACATCGCCGACGAGGTGGCGGTGATGCGCGCGGGCCGCATCGTCGAGCAGGGCCCGGCAGCGACCGTGCTGGACAGCCCGAAGCATGCCTACACGGTCGAGTTGCTCGCCGCCGTGCCGCGGATGACCGCGTTCTGAGGCGACGCGCCGTGCCGGTGGATGGCGTCGCTGTTGTTAGCCGCCAACACTGGCGGTGTCTCCGGCGCTGGGCAATCGGGCATTCAAAAGCCTGAGGAAAAGACTCGCCGGCCACGCGCAAAGCGTTGCCTGGCTTGGGTTTCCAGGACGACCCGTGTGCCAACGACGGGGCTGGCGCGGGCCGGCTTAGGTGGATTTACCGGGCCCGCCGCAAGTTGCGCCTCGTGACAATCCGCGACATGAAGCTGCCCTGAAGTCCTGGCCGCCCAAAAGGCGGATTCGAGCCTTGCTGGCAGCCGAGTACATCCATCAACCGTTGCTCTCAGGAGTGCATCCATGTTCAAGAAGTCCCGCATCAGCCAGGCTTTGCTGATTGCCTTTGGCGGTACCGTGGCGCTAGGTGGCTTTCACAGTGCCGCCCAGGCGCAGCGAGTCGAGATCACCGGTTCGGCCATCAAGCGCATCAGTTCCGAGACTGCGCTGCCGGTGACGGTGCTGCGGATCGATGACCTGGCCAAGGCGGGCGTCACCAATGCTGAACAGGCCGTGGCCTTCATTTCGTCGAACCAGTCGTCGACCGTCACCGGCAGTTCGGTCGGCGCGTCGACCGGTGGCGCAGCTTTTGCCGACCTGCGCGGCCTGGGAGCCGAACGCACGCTGGTGCTGGTCAACGGCAAGCGGGTGGTCGTGAACCCGTACCTGAATGCGGCAGTCGACCTGAACTCCATTCCGTACGGCGCGGTCGAACGCATCGAGGTGCTCAACGACGGCGCCTCGGCGATCTACGGATCGGATGCCATCTCCGGCGTGATCAACTTCATCACCCGCAAGGATTACCAGGGGCTCAGCCTTACCGGCTCCATCACCGAGCCGACCACCAAGGGTGGCGGTCAGACCTACGACCTGGGTGCGAGCGGCGGCATCGGGTCGCTTTCCGAGCAGGGCTGGAACCTGTTCGGCTCGATCGCATACACGGTGCAGGAGGCGTTGCCCGCGATCGACCGCGCGTATGCGGCCTCGGCGATCATCCCCAGCCGCGGCTACGACCGCTCCAGCGGCACCACCTTCCCCGCGAACTACACGCAGGGCCAGAACATCAGCACCAATCCGAGCCTGCCGACCTGCAACCCGCCGACGTCGAACCCGGTCGGTGGAATCTGCCGCTTCGACTACGTGCCGTTCATCAACATCATCCCTGACCAGGAGCAACTGTCGGTTCTGGCCAAGGGCTCCTACGCGATCGACAAGGCGAACACCCTGTCGCTCGAGTTCTTTCAGGCCAACAACGAGGTGAAGTCGAAGATTTCGCCGACGCCGGTGACCGGCCTCACGATGCCCGCAGCCAACCCGTTCTTTCCGGGCGGCCCGGGCGGCACCCCGGCGAACACCGATCCGGCGTTCAATCCCGCCAACGACATCACCGTGGGCTGGCGCACCGCCAGCCTCGATGGCCGAGCGACCACGACGGAGAGCAAGACCGATCGTTTCCTGCTCGAGTGGCAGGGCAACTACATGAACTGGGACTACACGGTCGCGGCGCTGCAATCGAATGCCACCGTGAAGAACTCGTTCACCGGCGGCTATGTCAGCCGCCCGGGTCTGCAGGATGGTCTCAACGGCGCCAACGGTGCGCCTTTCCTGAATCCCTTTGGTGCGCAATCTGCGCTTGGCCAGGACTACCTGTTGTCTCAGCAGATCATCGGTCAAGTCCAGAACTCGGAAGGCCAGTTGCAAGGCGTGTTGGGGCAGGTGAGCGGCGAGGTGTACAAGTTGCCTGCCGGTCCGATGACACTTGCCCTCGGCATCGAGTACTACAAGGACAAGGCTGAGTACATCAACAACTTCACGCTGATTCGCCAAGCGGCCAGTTCCGGCCTCGAACTGGCGGAAGACTCCAGTGGCAGCCGCCACTGGACCGGCTTCATGGCCGAGTTGAACATTCCGGTGCTGAAGGACCTGGAAGTCAACCTGGCGGCGCGCTACGACGATTACAGCGACTTCGGCGGTACCTTCAACCCGAAGGCATCTGTTCGCTGGACGCCGATCCAGGACGTGCTGGTGCGCGGCTCGATCAACACCGGCTTCCGCGCGCCGACGCTGTACGACGTGTACGCGCCGAATTCGATCACCTTCACCGAAAACTCGTATGACGACCCGGTGCTGTGCCCGGGCGGTGTCGTCAACAGCGCCGCCGGGGGCGTGGCAGCGCGGGATTGCAACCAGCAGTTCCAGCAGCAGCAAGGTGGCAACCAGAACCTGCAGCCCGAGACCTCGACCGCCTGGTCGGTGGGCCTGGTGTTTCAGCCGACCAAGTCGAGCACGCTCAGCATCGACTACTGGAACTACGTGGTCGACGACTCGATCGGGCCGACCGGCGAGAACGTGATTTTCGACGACCCGACCAAGTACGCTTCCGACTACGTGCGGTGCAGCCAGCTCAGCCCGGCGGAGCAAGCCGCCCTTGCCGGGACCTGCGGTGCTGGTCAATCGGGTGATCCGCTGGCCTACATCGTCAACACCCAGAAGAACCTGGGCACCTACAAGACCTCGGGTCTCGACTTCGGCGCGCAGTGGCTCAGCGAAGCGACGCCGTACGGGCGCTTCTCGGCTGGCTACGTCGGCACGTACATCCTGAGCTACGAGTACCAACTCGAAGCCGGCGGGGTCTACAACGACAACCTGGGCGTGTACTTCAACGGTCTGCCGATCAGTCAGTACCGCCACACGCTGAACTTCGGTTGGCAATATGAAGCCTTCGCGGTGGGCCTGCTGAATCGCTTCTCACTCGGCTACGAGGACGAGAACACGGCTGTCGCGCCGGCCTTCTACAACAAGGTCGGCAGTGTCAACACCTGGGATCTGACCGCCACCTGGACCGGTGTCAAGAACCTCAGCGTGACTTTGGGCCTGCTGAACATGTTCAACCAGGAACCGCCCTTCTCGAACCAGGGCGCCGGCTTCCAGGTCGGCTACGACTACCGCAACGCCAGCCCGATCGGCCGGGCGATTCTGTTGCGCGGTACCTACTCGTTCTGAGCGACATGCTGCGGCTCAATGCCGCTCGCACAACCCGCCGGCCCGCAAGGGCGGCGGGTTTTTTTCTGTCATCGCGGCTCAGTTGACCTGCAGAACGTCGGGCTTGTGCTTGAACTTCTTGTTCAGCGCCGCCACGCTCGGATCGCCCTCTCGCAGCAGCGCCCCCAACACCGCCAACTGATCGCGCGCCTTGTGCACCTTGCCGACGCGCCAATAGGCCACCGCCAGCGCACGGTGCACCTCGTCGAATCCTGTGGTCAGAGCCTCAGCGCGCTCCAGTGAATTCACGGCGTCGGAGTTCTGGCCGTTTTGAAGCTGTTCTAGCCCGAGGCCGATCCAGTGATAGGGGTCCTGCTCGCGACGTGACTTCAGCAACGCCTGGTACTGCTGCGCTTCGCTGCTGCGGCCCTGCGCTTGCAGCAGCGCCTGAAGGGACTGCAGCGCCAGATAGGCCCTGGGATTGAGCGCCACCGCACGCAGCAGGACCTGTTCTGCGCTGGCATCGAGGCCGGCACGCAGATAGAGCTGAGCCAGGTTGCTGTAAGCCGACGCGTACCGCGGGTCGGCGACGATGGCCGCCTTGAAATGGGCGTAGGCGAGGCGCCGGCTTCCTCTGGCCAGGTGTTCGGCCGCGATGTTGTTGAGGTAACGGGCCAGGATTGCCTGGTCGTCGAGCACCACACCACGCTGGTTCGAACCGATCTGCGGCTCGAAGTCGATGACGATGTTGCCCGACGGAAGCGTGCGCCCAGCGACGCGCACCGGGCGGTCGACACGCAAGAGCACATTGACGTGCTGGTTGAGGAAGTCGACGCCGCCGCGGCGATCGAAGCTCACCGGCACCTGCACCTCCTGCATCTGCACCGGCAGTTCCAGCGCGTCCGCCAGCGCCTTGGTCAGCACGGTCAGCGACAGGCAGTCGCCGCGCTTGTCGCGCCAGGTCTGCGCGGCGGGTGTCGAATGGCCGCCGCGGTAGCCGAAGTTCTTCATCTCCGGGCCGAACAGCGAGGCCATCAGGAACGCCACCCGCGTCTCGGTGTTGGCTGTGCCCAGCCCTTGCTCGCGCATCGACTCCAGCAATGCGGGCTCGAGCGCAAACAGCGAGCTCCGGTCGACGCCGACCATGCCCGGCGCGAAGTCGAAGGCCACGTCCTGCCAGATGTCGTCCGGGGCAGGCCGAACCACTGCCGTGGAAGTGCAAGCCGCCATCAGACACGCCAGCAGCACGAGCGCCAGCGTCGACCGACAGGGACGGAAGGTGTTCACCTTGCCAGACTACGCCGCGCGCCTGCACTGCGCAAGGCGAAGGCGGCGCTGCGCGGGCGACGCGCTCAGCGCTGACGTCGGCGCCGCGGCAGACAGGCGGCGCAGTTCACTTCGGCGCCATCCGTATCGCCCCATCCAGCCGGATCACCTCGCCGTTGAGCATGTCGTTGCTGATGATCTGGTGCACCAGCTTGGCGTAGTCGGCGGGCGTGCCCAGGCGGCTGGGGAAGGGCACGCTGGCGGCCAGCGCATCCTGCACCTCCTGCGGCATCGTGAACAGCATCGGTGTGCCGAAGATGCCCGGCGCGATGGTCATGTTGCGGATGCCGTTGCGCGCCAGGTCGCGCGCGATCGGCAAGGTCATGCCGACCACGCCGCCCTTGCTGGCGGCATAGGCGGCCTGGCCGATCTGGCCGTCGTAGGCGGCGACGCTGGCGGTGCTGATCAGCACGCCGCGTTCGCCGGTCGGCTCGGGCGTGTTCTTGCACATCGCCTCGGCCGCCAGCCGGATCATGTTGAAGCTGCCGATCAGGTTGACGGTGATGACCTTGGCATAGGTGGCCAGCGGGTGCGCGCCGTCCTTGCCGACGGTCTTTGCCGCCGGGGCGATGCCGGCGCAGTTGACCAGACCGACCAGCTTGCCCGCCGACGTGGCCGCGGCAACGG
This sequence comes from uncultured beta proteobacterium, assembly GCA_963756415.1. Lineage (GTDB taxonomy): Bacteria > Pseudomonadota > Gammaproteobacteria > Burkholderiales > Burkholderiaceae_C > Rubrivivax. The sequence continues at coordinate 127,990 of CAVWNT010000006.1, read as the reverse complement.
CAGCCCTGCCGTCGGCCTCCTGGCTGACATCGCATCTGACGAAGACGCCGCCGATGTCCTTGGCGACGCGCTCGCCCTGCTCAGCCTGCAGGTCGGCCACCACCACCTTGCCGCCGTGTTCGGCCAGCATGCGCGCCGTGCCTTCGCCGAGCCCTGATGCGCCCCCGGTGACGATGAAGACCTTGCCTGAAATGTCCATGGTGTGTGTGCCTTGTCTTTCAAGCGCCGGCGGCCGCCGAACGCGTGCGATCCAGCGCGGCGAAGGCCCTGGCGGTGATCTCTTCGACGCTGCCGGTGCCGTCGATGCACACATGACGTGGTGCCTGCGTGTCGCCGCTTGCGGCCCAGTGGGTGTAGTAGTCGACCAGCGGGCGGGTCTGTTGCTGATAGACCTCGAGGCGCTTGCGCACGGTGTCTTCGGCGTCGTCGGCACGTTGCACCAGGTCTTCACCGGTGATGTCGTCCTTGCCCGCCACCTGCGGCGGGTTGTACTTGAGGTGATAGGTGCGGCCCGATGCCGGGTGCGAGCGGCGCCCGCTCATGCGCTCGACGATGGCGCTGTCGGGCACCTCGATCTGCAGCACCGCATCGATCTTCACACCGGCCGCACGCAGCGCCTCGGCCTGCGCGATCGTGCGCGGGAAGCCGTCGAACAGGAAGCCGTTGGCGCAATCGGCCTGCGCGATGCGGTCCTTGACCAGCCCGATGATGATCTCGTCGCTGACCAGCGCGCCGCTGTCCATCACCTGCTTCGCCGCCAGCCCGAGCGGGGTGCCTTGCTTGACGGCCGTGCGCAGCATGTCGCCGGTCGATATCTGCACGATCTGGTAGTGGCGGCAAAGTTGTGTCGCCTGGGTGCCTTTGCCCGCCCCCGGTGGGCCCAGCAGGATCAATCTCATCGTGGGCCTTCCTCATCGCCGCCATTGGGCTGGTTCTTCGAGCATGCCCCGGCGTCCGTGATGCACCGAAGCTGCGAGCAAATAAAGACTACCACGCGAGGTGCCCCGTTTTGCCGCGGGTCGCTCCGGGGCCGCCTGGGGTCGGGCCCTGCCGCTCAGCGCGTGCGCCGTGCGGTCGCGGCGAAGATCTCGCGCACGCGTTGCAGGTCGGCCGGCGTGTCCACACCGATGCCGCCGGTGTCGGCGGCCACGTGCACGGCGATCCGATGGCCGTGCCACAGCACCCGCAACTGCTCCAGCGCCTCGATCCGTTCGAGCGGCGCCGCGCTCAGACCGGGAAACTGCCGCAGGAAGGCCGCCCGATAGGCGTACAGGCCGACGTGTCGCAATGCGCCCTGCGGCCGCGCCTGCACGCCGCGCGGGTGTGGGATCGGCGCGCGGCTGAAGTACAGCGCCCGCCCGCGGCTGTCGAGCACCACCTTGACGATGTTCGGGTTGGCAAAATCGGCGTCGCTGTCGATGGCGTGCGCCGCGGTGCTCATCACGCAGTCGTCGCGCGCGCGCAGCAACGCGGCGCAAGCGGCGATCAGCGCCGGGTCGATCAGCGGCTCGTCGCCCTGCACGTTGACGACCACGCTGTCGCCGTCGATGCCGAGCAGCACGCAGGCTTCCGCCAGGCGATCGCTGCCGCTGACGTGGTCGCTGCGCGTCAGCAGGGCTTCGACACCCTGGCTCGTGCAGGCGCCGACGATGCGCGGGTCGTCGGCGGCGACGACCACGCGCGCCGCCCCCGACAACGCTGCACGGCGCGCCACCCGCACCACCATCGGCTCACCGGCGATGTCGGCCAGCGGCTTGTCCGGCAGCCGGCTCGATGCCATCCGCGCCGGAATCAGCACGCAGAAGCTCACGGATGCGGCTTTACGGCGTCGGACGCGGCGCAAGCTGCGCGCTGCCGCCCGGGCTTCATGTCGGCGGCGGTCGGCGAACCGGCGCCCGCGCCTCCTCGTCGGGCGCCAGCGCACGCGCCTCGCCTTCGAGCATCACGGCAATGCCGTCGCGGATCGGGAAGGCCAGGCGGTCGACGGGGCACACCAGTTCGTCGAGTTGCAGCTGCGCGTTGCGGTGCGGCTGCAACGCCCCCTTGCAGCTCGGGCAAACCAGCAGTGCGAGCAGACGGTGGTCCAGGTTCATCGGCGGGGGTAGTCAGCAGCGGGTGGGAGGTCTGCGAGCACCGCGGCAACCAGCGCCTCGGGCAGCGCCAAGTCTAGCGTGACGACCCACACGCGCGTGCCGCTGCAGCGCGCCGGTTGCAGCTTCACAGCGTCCTTCTCGGTGACCAGCACGTCCGGCGTGCCGGCAGGCCAGGGCAGCCACGCGTATCCAAAATGATCGGGCAGTGGCAACTCGGAGACGATCAGCCCCTCGTCGCGCAGCATCGCAAAAAAGCGCTGTGGCGACGCGATGCCGGCCGCCGCCAGCAGCGGGCGCTGCGCCAACGCCTGCAGATGCGAGCGCAGCGCCGGCGCGCCGTGCCACCAGTCCTGCAGAGGCACCGCGCCGGCCAGCCGGCGTCGCGCCAGCGCGCCGGGCAACGCGGTGGTGCATCGCGGCGCGTTGTACAAGACCTGCGTGCGCGGCGGCACCCGCGCAGGCAGGCGTTGCCGCAGCGGCCCCGCCGGCAACAGCAGGCCGTTGCCGATGCCGCGCTCGTCGATGACGATGACCTGGGCATCGCGCCGCAGGGCCAGGTGCTGCAGGCCGTCGTCGGCGATCAGCACCGTCACCGCGGGATGCGCCGCGCACAGCGCGCGCGCCGCCTCGATGCGGCTTCGGGCGACGAACACCGGTACCCCGCTGCGCAGCCGCAACAACAGCGCCTCGTCGCCGACCTCTTCGACGGCGCTGTCCGGCCGCACCGAGCGCACGCCGCCAGCGCTGCGGCCGTGTCCGCGCGCGATGATGCCGGGGCACCAGCCGGCCGCGCGCAACGCGTGCACCAGCGCCAGCGTGGTCGGCGTCTTGCCGGCGCCGCCGACGACCAGGTTGCCCACCACGATGGTCGGTACCGGCGCGCGCCGGCTCGATGCCCAGCCCCAAGCGAAGGCACGTCGACGCAACGCGATCGCCAGGGCGTACAGCCAGGACAGCGGCCGCAAGCACTGCGCTGCAGCCGTGACCCTGCCTTGCCACCACATCCGCGTCAGCCCCGCCTCGAGCCGATCGGCCCAGGGGGCGCGGCGCTTCACGTGGCCTTCGAGGAGCGCCTGCCGTTCAGCGCGCCGCGCCGCCGGCTGACTGTGCGGCGAAGGTCAGCTTGGTCAGGCCCACCCGCCGCGCCGCGTCGAGCACGTTGATGACCGCCTGGTGGCTCGACAGCGCATCGGCGGAGATGATCACCATCGCATCGCTCTTGCCGGCCGAGGCAGCCGCCAGTTCGGCCACCAGCCGCTCGACGCTGCGGCCGTCGACGGGCCGCCTGTCGATGCTGTAGCGGCCGTCGCCGCCGATGGCGACGATGATTTCCGACGGCCGCTGCTGCAGCTTCTCGGCATCGGCCGAGGGCAGCGTGAGCTGCAGCTCGGTGAAGCGCGAGTAGGTGGTGGACAGCATCAGGAAAATCAGAATCACCAGCAGCACGTCGATGAACGGGATCAGGTTGATCTCGGGCTCCTCGACACGGTGGCGACGAAAGTTCATCGCTCGGCGGCCAGCGGCGCGGCCGCGGTGGCACGCACCACGAAGCGCATCAGGTGCGGCACCAGCCGTTCGGCAGCCAGTTCCATGCTGAGCTGGAACTCGTCGACGCGGGCGCGAAAGAATCGGTAGAACATCAGCGCCGGGATGGCGATCATCAGCCCGAAGGCGGTGTTGTACAGCGCGATCGAGATGCCGTGTGCCAGCATCTGCGGGTTGCCGCCGCCGACGGCGCCTGCGCCGGCAGTCGGGGCCTGCGAGCCGAAGATCTCGATCATGCCGATGACGGTGCCGAACAGGCCCAGCAGCGGTGCCGCCGAGGCGATCGTGCCGAGCGCGTTCAGGTAGCGCTCGAGCCGGTGCAGCGCGATGCGCCCGGCGTTCTCGAACGACTGGCGCACCGCCACCTCGCTGATGCGCGGCTCGGCGATGACGCTGCGCAGGCCGGTTGCGAAAACCGCCCCCAGCATCGAGTTGTCGGCCAGCTTGTTGACCACATCGACGCTCGGCAGGTGGGTGCGCGTGATCGAGATGACCTCGTCGATCAGGTTCGGCGGCGCCACCGTGGCGCGTCGCAAGGTGATCAGTCGTTCGATGATGATGGTCAACGCCACGATGGAGCAGATGACCAGCGGCCAGATCGGCCAACCGGCGGCTTGCAGGATAGAAAGCAACGGTGTCCTCGGTCGGGTGTGGGGGGCGCGAAGAGCGGCGATTATCGCCTCAGCCCCGGGCCTGCCGCGGCCTTGCGGCGACGCAGCCGGGCGCTTCCGGCGTGTAATCCACCGCAACTGTGGATAACAATGTGCGTAACCCGATGGCAGCCGCGGCAGACCCGCGCCAGCGCTTGCGCTGGTTTGTGCTGCTTTATTTTTCATCACCGATTTCGCATTTTGATTCAAGCACTTGCGTGCACATTTCAGTTCGATGACGCTGCCTTGCCGCCGCAGCGCCAGCGCCGGTGCGCCTGTGGATGTCCGCGACCGCGACAGCGCTGGTTGAGCGCCCGATCGACGCGATGATGGGCAACGCGGACGCACTGCCTGACCGATCTGGCGGGCCCTCGCTGGCGTGGGGTGTCGGCGCGCTGCTGCTGGCGGCGCAGGACACCTTGCAAACACGCTTCGGTGCACTGATCGTGCGCGGCGAACTGTCGGGCCTGTCGCGCGCGGCCAGTGGCCACTGTTACTTCGCCTTGAAGGATGCGGAAGGTCACCCCGCGTTGTTGCGCTGTGCCTTGTTTCGCCGTGCCGCCTCGTTGCTCGACTTCGTTGCCGCCGATGGCCAGCAGGTCGAAGTGCGCGGCCGCCTGGCGCTGTACGAAGCGCGTGGCGAACTGCAGTTCATCGTCGAGAGCATGCGCCGCGTCGGTGCCGGGACCTTGTACGAGGAGTTCGTGCGCACCCGTGCGCGGCTCGAAGCCGCCGGCTGGTTCGACAGCGACGCGCAAGCGCGCCATCGCGCGCTTTCCGACCACGCTGGGCATCGTCACCTCCACTGCCGCGGCGGCGCTGCGTGACGTGCTGGCGACGCTGGCGCGGCGTTCGCCGCAGGTGACGGTGATCATCTATCCCAGCCCGGTGCAGGGCAGCGAGGCGGTGACCTCGCTGACCGGCGCGCTGCAACAGGCGGGCGAGCGCAATGAAGTCGACACGCTGCTGCTGGTGCGCGGTGGCGGCTCGCTCGAAGACCTGTGGTGCTTCAACGACGAGCGGCTGGTGCGCGCGATCGCCGCATCGCCGATACCGGTCATCAGCGGTGTCGGCCACGAAAGCGACATCACGCTGGCCGACCTGGTCGCCGATCTGCGTGCCGCCACGCCGACGGCCGCCGCCGAGATGGCCGCGCCCTCGTGCGCCGATGCGCTGCTGCAGTTGAATGAACTGTCGCGCCGGGCCCACCGCCGCATGCGCCAGCACGCCGAGCAGCAGGCGCAACGACTCGATGGCCTGAGCTTCAGGCTCGGTGCGCCGACGAAGCTGCTGGCGCTGCGTCGCCAGCAGGTGCAGGCCGCAGGTGAACGGCTGCGCCAGGTGCTGCGCCACACGGTGGCGGCCGATCGCACGGCCCACACGCAGTTGGCGCTGCGGCTGCAACGTGCGTGCGACAACTGGCTGGTGCGCGAGCGGGTGCGCCTGCAAGGTGATCGTGCCCGGTTGCAGTCGCTCGATCCGCACAGCGTGTTGCGCCGCGGCTTCGCCTGGGTCAGCGATGCCGATGGCCATGCCGTGACGTCGGTGAGCGGGGTTCGCGTCGGCGATGCGCTGCGGGCGGTGTGGTTCGACGGTGCGGCCGCGATCGAAGTGCGCGAACTCGATGCACCTCCTTCCTGAGCGGTGCGACCAGCATCGGCGTTCACCCGGCGGCGTCTGACACCGCGATGCGTCGATCGGTGACAGTCGCACGCCGCGACGCTGTCGCATGCATGCCTACAATCGAGTTCGATCCCACCCCGCGTTGCCTGTGACCGTGGCGTCAGCACCGCGCAAACGACGAAAGGACCTCCTGATGGAACACGTCTTGCCCGCCTTGCCGTTCGCCAAGGACGCGCTGGCCCCGCACATGAGCGCCGAAACGCTCGAGTACCACCACGACAAGCACCACAACGCGTACGTCGTGAACCTGAACAATCTGCAGAAGGGCACCGAATTCGAATCGATGTCGCTTGAAGACATCGTCAAGAAGGCCAGCGGCGGCATCTACAACAATGCCGCGCAGGTCTGGAACCACACCTTCTTCTGGAACTGCCTGAAGCCCAGCGGTGGCGGTGAACCCGGCGGCGCGCTGGCCAAGGCCATCGATGCCAAGTGGGGCAACTACGCAGCCTTCAAGGAAGCTTTCGCCAAATCGGCAGTGGGCAATTTCGGCTCCGGCTGGACCTGGCTGGTGAAGAAGTCGGATGGCGGTGTGGACATCGTCAACATGGGCGCGGCCGGCACGCCGCTGACCACGGCCGACAAGGCTTTGCTGACGGTGGACGTGTGGGAACACGCCTACTACATCGACCACCGCAACGCGCGCCCGAAGTACGTCGAGACCTTCATGAGCTCGCTCGTCAACTGGGGCTTCGCCGAGCGCAATTTCGGCTGAGCGGTGCACCGAACGGCCAGGCCCGCGTCAGCGATCTGCGGCGCGGGCCTTGTCTCGTCAGGGCGCGAACGGCGCGCCCTTGAGCTTGAAGCCGGTGCCGATGTGGCGCTTTGCGAACCAGCCCTGGTTCATCTCCAGCGCGTAGCGCACCGGGCTGTCCGAGCAGTGCGATTGTTCCGATTGCGGCTGCATCTCGGCGATGTTGACGATGCTGCCGTCGTCGGCGATGAAGGCGATGCTCAGCGGCAGCAGCGTGTTCTTCATCCAGAAGCAGCGAATGGCCGGGCTGTCGTAGACGAAGAGCATGCCTTCGTGGCTGCCCATCTGAGTGCGGAACATCATGCCGGTCTGCATCTGCTGCGCCGTGCGCGCCACCTCGGCGCGGATGTTCTGCATGCCCGCGTTGATGACGATGGTGTCGAGCCGCGGCTGCGCGGCCGTCTGCGCGTGGGCGCCGCCGCTGCCCATCAGGCACACGGCGAACAGCGCGAAGTGGGAAGCCCGCCACGGGCGCCGGAATCGGGTCGATCTCATGGTCGTCGAGGTTTGCGGTGTGCGTGCGATTGTCCGGCATGCCAGCGACCCCCGCAGCCGGCCGTTGGCGGGGCGTGACTTAGAATTTCGCCCCAGCCTCTTTGTCACCCTGCACGCCGTTCGGCCTGCGAAAGAACCCCATGTACCAACACATCAAGGTGCCCTCCGCCGGGCAGAAGATCACCGTCAACCAGGATTACTCGCTGAACGTGCCCGAGCAGCCGGTGATTCCCTACATCGAGGGCGACGGCACCGGCCAGGACATCACGCCGGTGATGCTGAAGGTGGTCGATGCGGCGGTGGCCAAAGCCTATGGCGGCAAGCGCAAGATCCACTGGATGGAGGTCTATGCCGGCGAGAAGTCGACCAAGATCTACGGCCCCGACGTGTGGTTGCCTGAAGAAACGCTGGCCGCGGTGAAGGACTACGTGGTGTCGATCAAGGGCCCGCTGACGACGCCGGTGGGCGGCGGCATCCGCAGCCTGAACGTGGCGCTGCGCCAGGAACTCGATCTGTACGTGTGCCTGCGCCCGATCCAGTATTTCAAGGGCGTGCCCAGCCCGGTGAAAGCGCCGGAGAAGACGAACATGGTGATCTTCCGCGAGAACTCGGAAGACATCTACGCCGGCATCGAATACGAAGCCGAGAGCGACAAGGCGAAGAAGCTGATCAAGTTCCTCATCGACGAGATGAAGGTGACCAAGATCCGCTTCCCCGACACCTCGGGCATCGGCATCAAGCCGGTGTCGCGCGAAGGCACCGAGCGGCTGGTGCGCAAGGCGATCCAGTACGCGATCGACAACGACAAGCCCTCGGTCACGCTGGTGCACAAGGGCAACATCATGAAGTTCACCGAAGGGGGCTTCCGCGACTGGGGCTACGCTCTGGCGGCGAAGGAGTTCGGCGCCAAGGAAATCGACGGCGGCCCGTGGTGCAAGTTCAAGAACCCGAAAAGCGGCAACGACATCATCGTCAAGGACGTCATCGCCGATGCCTTCCTGCAGCAGATCCTGCTGCGCCCGGCCGAGTATTCGGTGATCGCGACGCTGAACCTCAACGGCGACTATGTCTCCGATGCGCTGGCCGCGCAGGTCGGCGGCATCGGCATCGCACCGGGCGCCAACCTGAGCGATTCGATCGCCATGTTCGAAGCCACCCACGGCACCGCGCCGAAGTACGCGGGCAAGGACTACGTCAACCCGGGTTCGGAAATCCTGTCGGCCGAGATGATGCTGCGCCACATGGGCTGGATCGAGGCTGCCGACCTGATCATCAGCAGCATGGAGAAGTCGATCGCCAGCAAGAAGGTCACCTACGACTTCGCACGGCTGATGGACGGTGCGACGCAGGTGTCGTGCTCGGGCTTCGGGCAGGTGATGATCGAGCACATGTGAGGTCCTGAGCGGCGTCTTCGGCGCGCGATGCCGGCCGTCAACCGGCACTGCGCCCGCCACCGGGCGCCCGACGCGCCGCGTCGATCCGAACGACAATAGCGGCTGCGAGACACCTCGCACCGGCAGTTCGCGCCCAGCACAGGGCTGGCCAGACCTGCCGAAAAACCATGATCTGCATCGTTCCACGCGCTTCTGTGCGCGCGGCGTGGTACTTGCGTGCGCATCCCGCTAGCAGGGTGGCGCAGCGCCGGCGCCCGATACAGGCTGTTGCGATTGTTTACCCCGGGTTGGGATGAACCCGCCCGAAGCGTCCCAATATCACGCAACGATGAAAGCGAATAACAAGTTCAGCGCCACGAGGGCCCCGGTTGGTCTGCACGGGTGGGCCGTGCTGTGGGCTTTGTTGGCGATGCTGTGGGCGTCGGCGCCGGCCGCGTCGGCGGCGGACGAGACCTTCGGGTTCGACACCGTGGCCCGTCAAGCGTCGGCGTTGGCGCGCCTGCCGTACCAGCCGCCGGCGCAGGCCGATGCGCGGCTGGTGGCCTACAGCTACGACCAGTACCGCAGCATCCGCTACCGGCCCGAGCGCGCGTTGTGGCGGGGCAGCGACTCGCTGTTCCAGGTGCAGTTCTTTCCGCTCGGGCGCGGCTTCACGCGGGCCTTGGCGCTGCATGAGGTGGTCGACGGCAAGGCGCTGCCACTGCGCGTGCCGGCAGAGGCCTTCGATGCCGGTGGCGGCCTGCCGCCGGGCGTGCCGGCGCCGGTGCCGGTCGACGGCGCCGCCGGCTGGCGTCTGAGCTTTCCGCTCAACGATGCCAAGGTGCACGACGAGGTGGCGGTGTTCCTGGGCGCGAGCTACTTCCGCGCCGTCGGTGCCGGCCAGGCCTATGGCTTGTCGGCGCGCGCACTGGCGGTCGACACGGCCGGTGGCAACGGCGAGGAGTTTCCCGCCTTCACCGCGTTCTGGCTTGTGCGCCCGGCGCCGGGCGCGCGCGAGATGACGCGTCTATGCGCTGCTCGACAGTGCACGCGTGGCCGGTGCCTATCGCTTCGTGGTGCGTCCCGGCACCGATACGGTGATCGATGTGCAGGCGCGGCTGTACCTGCGCGAGGCGGTGGCGACCCTGGGCCTGGCGCCGCTGACCAGCATGTTCCTCAGCGGCGAGAACCAGCCGCTGGCCGGCGACTACCGCCCCGAGGTGCACGATTCGGACGGCCTGCTGGTCGTCAACCGCCGGCGGCGAGCGCCTGTGGCGGCCGCTGGGCAACCCGTCGCGGCCCTTTGTCACCTCGTTCGCCACATCGTCGCCGCGCGGCTTCGGCTTGATGCAGCGCGACCGCGCCTTCACCAGCTACGAAGACCTGGAGGCGAACTACCAGCGCCGGCCCAGTGCCTGGGTCGAACCGGTCGGTGACTGGGGTGCGGGGCGTGTCGAGCTGCTGCAGTTCGGCACACCGGACGAGACGCACGACAACGTCGCCGCCTACTGGGTCGCCGATCGCCAGGCCGCGCCGGGTGTGCCGATCGACATGTCGTGGCGGGTGCACTGGACGCTCGACGCACGGCAGGCGCCTGAACTGGCGGCGGTGATGCAGACGCGCGTCGGCCATGGCTATCGGGAGGGCGCGATTGCCGACCAGCGGCAACAGTTGCACGTCGATTTTTCCGGGCCGTCCCTGAACGGGTTGGCGGCGGATGCCGTGCAGGTGATCGCCAGCGGCAATACCAATGTGCGCAAACTGCGCGCCATCGCCTACCCCAACCGCGAGCGCGGCGGCTGGCGCGTGAGCCTGGATTACGAACGCATCGATCCGGCAAAGCCGGTGGAGTTGCGTGCTCAACTGGTGCAGGCAGGGCGCTTGCTTAGTGAAACCTGGGCCTATGCCCTGGCCCCGGAGTAAATGATGAATTTTCCTTCGCCGACCTTGGCTGACGAAGTCGACACCACCGCAGCGGGCGCCGCAACAGTGCAGCGCATTCCGCAGCGAAGCGCCCCCACTGCGCCACCGATCCAGCGCCAGCCGATGCCGGCCGCGCCTTGGTTCGGCCTGTTGCGCGGTCTGCTGTTCGCGCTGTGGCCCGGGCATGCACTTCGCTCCCACCCACGATGCCACGCTGCCGTGGCAGCGCAGTGCGGGGCGCCGCCGGCGCATGCTGCTGGCGCTGGTCGGGTTGCTGGCCGCGCTGGCGGTCTTCCTGCAGTGGCTGCAGGCCCCCGCTGAGGTGTCGACGGCCTGGATCATCCAGGCCACCTTGGTCACGCTGCTGTTCGCCTGGGTCGGTGCCGGCTTTGTCACCGCGCTGATGGGCGCGTGGGTGCATGCTGCGCGGTGATCGCCACGCGCTGGCCGCGCACACGCCGCACGCGCCGATCGACGCCAGCGCGCGCACCGCGCTGATCATGCCGATCTGCAACGAGGATGTGGCCACCGTCTTCGCCGGGCTGCGCGCCACCGCCGAGTCGCTGGCAGCCACCGGGGCGTCGTCGCTGTTCGATATCTACGTGCTGTCCGACACGGGCGATGCGTCGCTGCAGGCCGCCGAAGTGCGCGCCTGGGAGCGGCTGCGCGAACTGCTGGGTGACGGCCCGATCGGCGGCGGCGCGCGCCTGTTCTATCGCCACCGCAAGGTGCGGCGTCGACGCAAGGCCGGCAACGTCGCCGACTTCTGCCGCCGGTGGGGGCGTGACTACCGCTACATGGTGGTGCTCGATGCCGACAGCATCATGCACGGCGACACGCTGGTGTCGATGGTGCGGCTGATGGAACAGAACCCGCGCGCCGGCGTGGTGCAGACCTTGCCGCAGGGCTTCGGCCACGGCACCGCGCACGCGCGGCTGCAGCAGTTCGGCAATCGCGTCACCGGGCGCCTGTTTGCGCTCGGCATGGCCTATTGGCAGCTCGGTGAGTCGCACTACTGGGGCCACAACGCGATCCTGCGCGTGGCGCCGTTCATGCAGCACTGCGCGCTGGCGCCGCTGCCCGGTCGCGGCGGGCTGTCGGGCGAGATCATGTCGCACGACTTCGTCGAAGCGGCGCTGATGCGCCGCGCCGGACACGAGGTGTGGCTGGCACCCGAGTTGCAGGGCAGCTGGGAGCAGTACCCGGCCAACCTGCTCGAGGAATTGCAACGCGATCGCCGCTGGTGCCAGGGCAACCTGCAGAACGCGCGACTGATAGCCGAGCCCGGCCTGCGCCCGGTGCACCGCGCGATGCTCGCCACGGGCGCCTTGTCGTACCTGATGGCACCGGTCTGGCTCGCCTTCGTGGCGCTGGGGCTGTGGCTCGACGCCGCTACCGCGTCGAGCGCGGCGCTGTGGGTATTGACGCTGCTGCTGCTGCTGATGCCGCGTGTGCTCGGTGTCCTGGCGGTACGCCTGAAACGAGAACAGTCACAGTTCGGCGGCAGCGCGCGCCTGGTCGGCAGCGCGGCGCTGGAACTGGCGATGTCGGCGGTGCAGGCGCCGTTGCGCATGCTGGCGCACAGCGTGTTCGTCATCGGCGCACTGACCGGGCTGAAGCTCGACTGGAAATCACCGGCCCGCGAAGCGGCTGCGGTGGCCTGGCGCGATGCCATGCAGCGCATCGGCATGCTGGCCCTGCCGGCGCTGGCACTGGCGCTGCTGGCGCTGAACAGCCGCGGCGACTGGGCCGCGCCGCACATGGCGCCGCTGTTGCTGCCGCTGCTGCTGGCCGTGCCCTTCACCGTTCTGACCGGCGGCCCGGGGTTGGGCGGGGCGCTGCGCCGCATCGGGCTTCTGTCGGTGCCGCACGAGCGTGTGCTGCCGCGCGCTTTGGCGCGTGGTGCGCAGCGTGAGGCTTTTGTCGATCTGTTGCCGAAGCGAGCGCTGGTCGCGGCGCCGCTGAGGCCCCGCATGAAAGTATTCGGCAACGGTGTGATGGCGCTGGCGACAGCGGCCCTGACCGCGATGGTGGTGCTGCCGCGAACCGCCGAAAGCCCCGAGGTCACGCCGGCGGTGCGCGCCGGCCAGGAAGTGCTGGCGCTGGTGGCATCGCTGCCGACGCTGACCACGCTGAAGTCCGAACCGGTGGTGGCGCACCCGCAGCGCCGTTCGTTCGCGACCGGTGGTGCGTTCAGTGCCCTACAAGCCCGCGCAAATGATCGACGACGCCGTTCGCGAGCGCGCCTTGATGGCCGTGGCGCAGGCGCTGGAAACCAGCTGACATCGCGCAAGGCGGCAGCCCGGCGCTGCCGCCCGCCACGCCATCAGTGCGTGGCCGTCGCCTTCGGCACCATCAGGCGGTCGGTCGCGGCGATCGCCAGCGCCGACAGCAGGAAGGTGATGTGGATCATCGTCTGCCACATCAGCACCTTCTCGGTGTAGTTGTCGGCGTTGATGAAGGTCTTCAGCAGGTGGATCGAGCTGATGCCGATGATGGCGGTGGCCAGCTTGACCTTCAGCACCGAGGCGTTGACGTGGCTCAGCCACTCGGGCTGGTCGGGGTGGCCTTCCAGGTCCATGCGGCTGACGAAGGTCTCGTAGCCGCCGACGATGACCATGATCAGCAGGTTGGAGATCATCACCACGTCGATCAGCGCCAGCACCACCAGCATGATGATGGTCTCGTTCAGCGTGGTGACCGGCGACCGTGCTCTTGTAGCCGATGCTGCTGACCAGCTTCTGCAGCGCGGTCTGGCTGCCGAACACCGCCTCGATCAGGTGCGACAGCTCGACCCAGAAGTGAAAGACATACACCGCCTGCGCCAGCGATCAGGCCCAGGTACAGCGGCAGCTGCAGCCAGCGGCTGGCGAAGATCAGGTTGGGCAGCATCTGCAGGCTGCGGGCAGGGCGGGGCGGGGGTGTGGGGGCCATCGGCGTCGTATCGGTTTGGGTTTTTGCGCCGGATCGGCGAAGCGGCAGAATTGTAGGGGTGGGCCGGACCATGCGCCGTGTCAGGCCCCTGTCAGAGCGCCGGCGCAAAGTGCGCCGCGCTCCCATCAGGCCAGCACCGAATCGAACAGGAGATGCCATGACCTCGACTTCCGCCACCAGCGCATTGAACCGTCTATGCGCCCGACGAAGAAACGGTGCGCAAGCGCGCACGTGTCCGGCATGGCGGCCTACCAGGCCCTGTGCGACGAGGCCGAAGCCGACTTCGAGGGCTATCTGGGCCGGTCTGGCGCGTGAGAATCGTCGGCTGGAAGAAGCCTTTCACCAAGACCCTGGACGAAAGCAACGCGCCGTTCTTCAAGTGGTTCGAGGACGGCGACGCTCAACGTGTCGTGCCAACTGCCTGGACCGGCACGTCGGCACGCCGGCACGAGCGACAAGATGGCGATCATCTTCGAGGCCGATGACGGCCAGGTGACGCAAGGTCAGCTACCGGGAGCTGCTCGACACGCGTCTGCCAGTTCGCCAACGCGCTGAAGGCGCGCGGTGTGGGCAAGGGCGACCGCGTGCTGATCTACATGCCGATGACGCGTCGAGGGCGTGATCGGCGATGCAGGCCTGCGCGCGCATCGGCGCCACCCATCAGCGTGGTGTTCGGCGGCTTCTCGGCCAAGGCGCTGCGCGAGCGCATCATCGACGCCGGCGCGGTGGCCGTCATCACCGCCAACTACCAGATGCGCGGCGGCAAGGAGCTGCCGCTGAAGGCCATCGTCGACGAGGCGCATCGCGCATGGGCGGCTGCGAGTCGATCAAGGACGTGATCGTCTACAAGCGCACCGGCGGCGCCGTGCGCATGGTCGCCGGACGCGACCGCTGGCTGCACGAGGTCACCTACGACCAGCCAGACCACCTGCGAGCCCGAATGGGTCGGCGCCGAGCACCCGCTGTTCATGCTGTACACCTCGCGGCTCCACCGGCAAGCCCAAGGGCGTGCAGCACAGCACCGGCGGCTACCTGCTGTGGGCCAAGCTGACGACGGACTGGACCTTCGACCTGAAGGACGACGACGTGTTCTGGTGCACCGCCGACATCGGCTGGGTCACCGGCCACACCTACATCACCTACGGCCCGCTGGCCGCTCGGCGCCACCGCAGGTGATCTTCGAAGGCGTGCCCACCTATCCCGAACGCCGGCCGCTTCTGGCAGATGATCGAGAAGCACAAGGTCACGATGTTCTACACCGCGCCCACCGCGATCCGCTCGCTGATCAAGATCGCCGAAGGCGAACGAGACGGTGCACCCGAAGCAGCTCGATCTGAGCAGCCTGCGCATCCTCGGCACGGTCGGCGAGCCGATCAACCCGGACGCCTGGATGTGGTACCACCGCACGTCGGCGGCGAGCGCTGCCCGATCGTCGACACCTTCTGGCAGACCGAGACCGGCGGCCACATGATCACGCCGCTGCCCGGCGCGACGCCGCTGGTGCCGGGCTCGTGCACCCTGCCGTTGCCCGGCATCATGGCCGGCGATCGTCGACGAAACCGGCAAGGACGTGCCGCGACGGCACGGGCGGCATCCTGGTCGTCAAGAGGCCGTGGCCCATCATGATCCGCACCATCTGGGGCGACCCGGAGCGCTTCAAGTCAAGAGCTACTTCCCGGCCGAGATGAGCGGCACGCTACTACCTGGCCGGCGACGGCGCGGTGCGCGACGCGAAGACCGGGCTACTTCCGCATCACCGGGCGCATCGACGACGTGCTCAACGTCTCGGGCCACCGCATGGGCACGATGGAGATCGAATCGGCGCTGGTCAGCATGCACCGAGCTGGTGGCCGAAGCGGCGGTGGTGGGCAAGCCCGACGACACCACCGGCGAGGCGATCTGCGCCTTCGTCGTGCTCAAGCGCTCGCGGCCCACCGGCGACGAAGCCAAGCAAGATCGCCAACGAGCTGCGCGACTGGGTCGGCCAAGGAGATCGGCCCGATCGCCAAGCCCAAGGACATCCGCTTCGGCGACAACCTGCCCAAGACCCGCTGCGGCAAGATCATGCGGCGGCTGCTGCGCTCGCATCGCCAAGGGCGAGGCGATCACGCAGGACACCAGCACGCTGGAGAACCCGGCGATCCTCGAGCAGCTGGGCAAGGCGTATTGATCGGGTGCAAGCGCACCGGGCTGATCCGCCGCAGGCGCTGGTGTCGGTGATTCATGCCGACCGCCAGCGGCGTGCTCGAGTCCGCAAAGGTTTGCGATGAACTGCCGCCATCTACCGGTTCGGTGATGACGCTTCATCCCGCTTGTGGGGGATGACTCGGCGCGCATCGGCTGCCATCGTGGCAACCACCTTCTGCTGACGAGGAATTCACGATGACTCGATATGCCTCACTCGTGCCGGCGCTGCTCGGTGTTGTCCTGTGCGCAGCGAATGCCCAGGATGTCGACGTCACGCCGAAGGAGATCCAGGAGCAGTGGGTCGGCAAGACGATGTCCGGGAGCTTGCCGAACGGCGGGCCGGTCTCGATGCAACTGCGGCCCGACGGCAGCGGCAAGGTCGTTGTCGCCACGATCCCGTATCGGGGCACCTGGCGCTTGTCCGACACCGGCTACTGCACCGCCTGGGACGGCATTCGATCGGGTCAGGAACGCTGTTTCACCGTCAAGCGATCGGCGGGCACCTGGATCGTCATCAACCCCGACGGCAAGGAGGGCGGGCGCTTCGAGCGCATCGAGTAGCCGGCGCGCGCGCGTGGCGGCGCAGGTGGCAGGTCGCCTACTTCAGCCTCAGCACCCAGGCCGCCAGCTTCCTGGCTTCGGCCGCATTGACCTGCGGGTTGGCCGGCATCGGCACCGCGCCCCAGACGCCCGAGCCGCCCTTGATGATCCTGAGCGGCCAGCACCTCGACCGCATCGCGCTGGCCCGCGTACTTGGTCGCCACGTCCTTGTAGGACGGGCCGACGATCTTCGTGTCGACCGCATGGCAGGCCATGCAGGTCTTCTGCTGCGCCAGCTCGGGACTGGCCAGCGCGCCGGCGTGGGCGACCGCCAACGCCGCCGCAGCCGACCGCATACACAGCTTTCATGATTTCCTTTGCGTTCACTCGCATACCCGGCCTCGCGTCATCCACTACAGTGATCAACGCCATTGTAGGAACGCCGGTTGACGTTTTCAGCGTCGTGCAACGCGGCGAACGGCGTAACCGAAGGAGCGATCGCATGGCTTTCCTGGTGCTTGGCATCGTCCTGCTCGTGTCTGAAGTGGCTGGAATCGGGCCGGTGGCCGCTGTGGGCCTGGTGGTGGGTGCTGGCGCCGTTTGCACTGGCCGTGGTCTGGTGGGCGATCGCCGACTGGCAGCGGGCTGACCAAGCGCCGCGAGATGGACAAGATGGAAGCCACCAAGGCCGAGCGTCGCCAGCGCAACATGGAGGCGCTGGGTTTGGGCCCGCGTCGTGAGCGCAAGGCGCGTCACGCCACGCACACGGCCACCAGCGACCCGATCGCGCAGGCGCTGAGCAAGGACGCGACGCAGCGCTGAAGCGCGTCGGGTCGCAGCGCCGGCGACCTTCAGTCGAACTTGTCGAGCACCGCGCCGTTGCTGGCGCTCGACGCGTTGTACGCGAACTTGGCCTGCACGCCGCGGCGTGTAGCGCGGCGCCGGCGCCGTCCAGCGCGCGCGGCGCCGCGCGATCTCGGCGTCGTCGACGTTCAGTTGCAGCAGCAGCTGGTGTGCATCGATGGTGATCGAGTCGCCTTCGTTCGACCAACGCGATGGTGCCGCCGGCCTGCGGCCTCCGGCGCCACGTGGCCGACGACCATGCCCCAGGTGCCGCCCGAGAAGCGGCCGTCGGTGATCAGGCCCGACCGATTCGCCCAGGCCCTGCGCCGATCAGCGCGCCGGTGGGCGCCAGCATCTCCGGCATGCCCGGGCCGCCCTTGGGGCCCAGGTAACGCAGCACCATCACGTCGCCGGCCACGATCTTGCCGGCCAGGATCGCGGCCAGCGCCGACTGCTCGTCGTCGAACACGCGCGCCGGGCCGGTCATCACCGGGTTCTTCAGGCCGGTGATCTTGGCCACGCAGCCTTCGGGCGACAGGTTGCCCTTGCAGGATCGCCAGGTGGCCCTCGTGCGTACATCGGCTTGTCGATCGGGCGGATCACGTCCTGGTCGGCGCGCGGCGCGTCGGGCACGTCCGTCAGCGACTTCGGCCATGCGTCTGGCCGGTGATGGTCAGGCAGTCGCCGTGCAGCAGCCCGGCGTCGAGCAGCATCTTCATCACCTGCGGAATGCCGCCGGCCTTGTGCAGGTCGACCGCCAGGTACTTGCCGCTGGGCTTCAGGTCGCACAGCACCGGCGCCTTGCGGCGCACGCGCTCGAAATCGTCGATGGTCCATTCGACTTCGGCGGCGTGCGCGATGGCCAGGAAGTGCAGCACCGCGTTGGTCGAGCCGCCGGTGGCCATGATCACGGCCACGGCGTTTTCCAGGCTCTTGCGCGTGACGATGTCGCGCGGCTTCAGGTCGCGCTTGACGGCCTCGACCAGCACCCGGGCCGATTCCCTGGCGCGAGTTCGACCTTCTCGTCGTGCACGTTGGCCATGGTGCGACGAGTAGGGCAGGCACAGGCCCAGCGCCTCGAAGGCCGAGCGACATGGTGTTGGCGGTGTACATGCCGCCGCAGCGAGCCGGTGCCGGGGATGGCGCGCCGCTCGATCTGCGCAGAAGTCTTCGTCGCTCATGTTGCCGGCGGCGTTCTGGCCGACGGCCTCGAACACGCTGACGATGTTCAGGTCCTGGCCCTTGTAGTGGCCGGGCAGGATGGTGCCGCCGTAGACGTAGATCGCCGGCACGTTGGCGCGCAGCATGCCCATCATGCCGCCGGGCATGTTCTTGTCGCAGCCGCCGACCACCAGCACGCCGTCCATCCACTGGCCGCTGACGCAGGTCTCGATGCAGTCGGAGATGACCTCGCGGCTGACCAGGCTGTACTTCATGCCTTCGGTGCCCATCGCCATGCCGTCGCTGATGGTCGGCGTGCCGAACACCTGCGCGTTGCGCGCCGGCTTCCTCGATGCCGTCGATGGCCGCGTCGGCCAGCTTCTGCAGGCCGCGAGTTGCACGGCGTGATCGTGCTGTGGCCGTTGGCCACGCCGACCATCGGCTTGTTGAAGTCGCTCTCCTCGTAGCCCATGGCGTAGTACATCGAGCGGTTCGGCGCGCGCGCGACGCCTTCGGTGATGTTCTTCGAGCGGCGGTTGGATGGCTCATGCGGGTCTTTCGAAAGGTCTGCACGGGCGCGCAGTATCCGGCGACCCGGTGACATCGTCCAATATATTATTCGCTGATCATTTGATGCTGTGGATGTATGAATGGTCGAGCTGCGCACGCTTGCGCCAGTTTGTCGCGGTGGCCGAGGAACTGCACTTCGGCCGCGCCGCCGAGCGCCTGCACATGACGCAGCCGCCGCTGACGCCAGGCGATCGCAGGCGCTGGAGCGCGAGCTGGGCGCGCGCTGTTCGAGCGCACCCAGCGCAGCGGTGCGCTTGAGCCCGGCCGGTGCCGCGTTGCTGCCGCGAGGTGCGGCGGCTGCTGGCCGATGCCGAGGCGCTGCCGCGCCTGGTGCAGGCCGCGGCCGCCGGCCTGGCCGGGCGCCTGCGGCTGGCCTTCGTCTCCAGCATCGCCTACGGCCTGCTGCCGCATGTGGCTGCGCGCTTCCGGCAGGCCCACGCCGATGTCGCGCTGGAGCTGCGCGAGGCCACCGGCGACGTGCAGCTGGCAGCCTTCGACGCGCGAGCGAGATCGATGCCGGCTTCGTGCTGCACTCGCCCGGCGTCGGCGCCGGCCGGATTTGCGCGCCTGGCCGGCGCTGACGAGCCGCTGGTGCTGGCGCTTGCCCGCGGACCATCCGGCGGCAGCGCGACGCAAGGCGGCGCTTCGACAGCATTGCTGGCCGAGCCGCTGGTGATCTTTCCGCGCGCATCGCGCCGTCGCTGCACGACGCGGTGCTCGGCTTCTACCGCGCGCGCGGCGCCGACGCCGCGCATCGCGCAGGAGGCGATCCAGATGCAGACCATCGTCAACCTGGTGTCGGCGGGCTGGGCCTGGCCTGGGTGCCGGCAGCGGTGATGCAGTTGCAGCGTCCGGGCGTGGTCTACCGGCCGCTGGCCGGCGTGCGCGCTGCAGTGCGAGACCAGCCTGGTGTGGCGCGAGCCGGCGCTGCCGGTGGTGCGCCGTTTCGTCGATCACGTGCAGGCGCAGCGGCGACAATCGCCGCGTTCATTCGCAGCAAACAGGAATTCGCTGATGCTGGTGCATCCCCAGATCGATCCGGTCGCGCTGTCGCTCGGCCCGGTGCAGATCCACTGGTACGGCCTGACCTATCTGGTGGCCTTCGGCCTGTTCCTCTGGCTGGCCGCGCAGGCGCGTGCGCCAGCCGTGGTTCGCCGCAGCCGGCTGGACGCGGCGCGACGTCGAAGACATGCTGTTCTACGGCGTGCTCGGCGTGGTCATCGGCGGGCGGCTGGGCTACTGCTGTTCTACAAGCCCGACTACTACGCCGCGCAATCCGCTCGAGATCTTTGCGGTCTGGAAAGGCGGCATGACCTTTCATGGCGGCATGCTCGGTGTGATGTGCGCGATGGCGCTGTTCGCGCGCACGCGCAGGCGGCCGTTCCTGCAGGTCACCGACCTGATCGCGCCGTGTGTGCCGGCCGGGCTGGCGGCGGGGCGCATCGGCAACTTCATCAACGGCGAGTTGTGGGGCCGTGCGGCCGATCCCGTCGCTGCCGTGGGCGATGGTGTTCCCGCAATCGGGCTCGCCGCTGCCGCGCCATCCGTCGCAGCTGTACCAGTTCGCGCTCGAAGGCCTGCTGCTGTTCGCGTTGCTGTGGCTGTACGCGCGGCAAGCCGCGGCCCACCGGGCAGGTGTCGGGCATGTTCCTGATCGGCTACGGCGTGTCTGCGCTTCATCGTCGAGTTCTTCCGCGAGCCCGACAGCTTCCTCGGCCTGCTGCGCGTTGAACCTGAGCCATGGGCCAGTGGCTGTGCGTGCCGATGGTCGCCGCGGGCGATCTGGCTGTGGTGGTGGTCGCAGCGTCGCGAGCGCGGCGTCGCGGCCGCCGTGCACTGAGCGCCATGCGACAGATCTTCCTGGACACCGAAACCACCGGCCTGAACGCGGCCGGTGGCGATGCCATCGTCGAGATCGGCTGCATCGAGATGATCGACCGGCGGCTCACCGGCAACAACCGCCACTACTACCTGAACCCGCAGCGATCGAGCCATCCCGATGCGCTGCGCGTGCACGGCCTGAGCGACGAGTTCCTGGCCGACAAGCCGCGTTTCGCCGACATCGCCGACGAGCTGCTGGGCTTCCTGGCCGGTGCCGAGATCATCATGCACAACGCCGCGTTCGACGTCGGCTTCCTCGACGAGGAACTGCGCCGTTGCGGCCGCACGGGCACCGCCGAGTGCGTGGCGCGTCGTCAGCGACAGCCTGTTGATGGCGCGCGAGATGTATCCCGGCAAGAGCAACTCGCTCGACGCGCTGTGCAAGCGGCTGGAGGTCGACAACAGCAACCGCACGTTGCACGGCGCACTGCTCGACGCCGGGCTGCTGGCCGAGGTCTACATCGGCATGACACGCGGGCAGGGCGTCGCTGGTCATCGACGACGAGCAGGCGCAGACCGGCACGCTCGGCCACGATTACATCGACCTGTCGGGTTTCGTGCTGCCGGTGCTGTTGCCTGCCGAAGACGAAATCGCTGCACACCGTGCACTGCTGGCCGACATCGACAAGGCCTGCAACGGCAAGCTGTTGTGGCGCACGGAGCTGAGGGGCGATCTGGCATAATCGTCGGCTCTTTCAAGAACAGCTGGAAGCCGGCATATCCGGGCGGTTAGCTCAGCGGTAGAGCACTGCCTTCACACGGCAGGGGTCGCAGGTTCGAACCCTGCACCGCCCACCAGGACGCTGTTCATTGGGCTGAAGAGTTGCGGCGCCTCCGGGCGCCGTTGCCGTTTCAGATGGGGCCCGCAGCCCACGGCATCGATCATCAGAACCCGCACCGCCAGTCCAAGCTGCGATGCAGCCGCTTCGGCTGCTCGCGGGCCCTGCTGTCGTGCATCGCGGCGGGTTGCAGCGGCGGGTCGTCGACAATGCACGATGGCCAAACCTGTGCCCCGCCTGTCGCCAGAAGAGGTGGCGAGCGTGATCGCGATCGCCTGGGACGACAAGCCGCCTTTTCCGGCGGTGCTGCGACGCCACGGGCTCTCGCCCGGGCAGATCGTTCAGCTGCTCAAGCGTGAGCTGACGCCGAGCGCCTTCAAGGTGTGGACCGAACGGACGCGCGCGGCCGCTCGCCCGGCGCCGCCGCGCCGCCGTCCGCCTGCGCGCGGCGGGTCTCGCGCAACATGAAGCGGTACAGGCTCTCGACCTTCTCGCGTGCCCACGGCGTCTTGCGCAAGAACTTCAGGCTCGAGGTGACGCTCGGCTCGCTGCTGAAGCAGCGCAGCGGGATGCGCTCGCCGAGCCCTGCCCAGCCATAACGCGCCTGCAGCGCGGTGACGATGGCTTCCAGCGTCATGCCGTGAAGCGGGTCGCTCGGTGTTGCAACGACTCGGGGTTCGACGGCATCGGGTACGGGCATGCGCGCATTCTCTCAGGCCGGCCCGGCCGGCGTCGGGCCGCGCCGGCCACAGCAGCACCCATACAGCTGCCGGACGGCGCGCGGCTATCCGCTGGACCGCGATCTGAGCATTCCGTTCAGCGCTTGCTGGCGTTGCTCGAGATCATTGGCGACGATGACGTGGAAGTCAGCAGTGCGCCAACCAGCGTGAAGAACCATCGGCGGCAGAGCGTGGCGAATCCGTCTTGGCACCTATGCGGGTTCCCTCTTCGATGACCCCGAGCCGCCATGGCCAACCTTCCCGTGTCACGCGGGCACCGCATCGCGGCCGGCGCGATGGCGCGCGATGATGGTCTTCATGATCTGCGCGGTGCCGTCGCCGATCTGGAAGCCCAGCACGTCGCGCAGCCGCTGTTCCATCGGCGCCGCGGTCGTAGCCGCCGTGGCCGTGCATCAGCAGGCACTGGTGGACGATGTCGTAGGCCAGCTTGGGCGCCCACCACTTGCACATCGCCGCCTCGGCGCTGTGCGGCGCGCCGCGGTCCTTCAGCCACAGCGCCTGCAGGCACAGCAGCCGTGCGGCCTCGACCTGGGTGTCGAAGTCGGCCAGTGGATGCGACACGCCCTGGAAGGCCGACAGCGGCTTGCCGAAGGCCTCGCGCTGGGCCACGTAGGCCCAGGTCTCCTCGAGCGCGACGCGGGCCACCGCCAGCACCTGCAGGCCGATCAGCGCGCGCGAGAAGTCGAAGCCCTGCATCACCTGCACGAAGCCGCGGTTCTCGTCGCCCAGGCGATGGTCCAGCGGCACGCGCACGTTCTCGAAGAAGATCGAGCCGCGGCCGATGGCGCGCTGGCCGTGGCAGTCGAAGCGGGTGCGCGTGAGGCCCGGCAGGTCCGTCGGCACCAGCAGCGCGGTGACGCCGTGCGCGCCGACTCGACCGTGCCGGTGCGGCCGAAGACCACCACCGCATCGGCCTGGTCGGCGGCCGAGATCGAGGTCTTCTCGCCGTTGATCACGTAGTCATCGCCGACGCGTTCGACGCGCAGCCGCAGGTTGGCCGCATCGGAGCCGCCGCGCGGTTCGGTCAGCGCGATTGCGAGCAAGGCCTCGCCGCGGGTCAGCCGTTGCAGCCAGGGCATGGCCACCTCGGGCCGGCCGTGCTGCGCACAGGATCTGGCCGTTCAGCGACGCCAGCAGGTTGATGTACGACAGCGACAGGTCGGCGCGCGCGATCTCCTCGTGGATCACGCCGGCGGCCAGACGTCGGCAGCCCTTGTCCGCCGACGTGTTCGGGCAGTTCCGGGGCGATGAAGCCCGAGCGCGCCCATCTCGCGCATCAGGCCGCGGTCGAGCACGCGCGTCCGGTCGCGCTCCTGGAAGCCCGGCGCGACCTGCTCGCTGGCGAAGCGCCGCGCCTGTTCGCCGAGCGCCAGCAGGTCGTCGTCGAGGTACGGGATTCATCGCGGCCATGCCCGCGGTCACTTCGCGAACTTGCGGAAGTCGGGCTTGCGCTTTTCCTTCAGCGCGTTGACACCTTCCTTCGATTCGTCGGTGTCGTAGTACAGCTTCAGCGCCTACATGCCCATGCCGGCGATGCCGCCCTGGTGGGCGGTGTCCATGTTGAAGCTGCGCTTGGCGATGGCCAGCGCGGTCGGGCTGCGCTCGCACAGCTCCTCGCCCCACTTCTGCACCTCGGCATCGAGCTGATCGTGCGGCACGCAGACGTTGGCCAGGCCCATCGCCACCGCCTCGGCGCCGGAGTAGCGGCGGCACAGGTACCACATCTCGCGCGCCTTCTTCTCGCCGACCACGCGCGCCAGGAAGGCGGTGCCGTAGCCCGGGTCGACCGAGCCCATCTTCGGGCCGACCTGGCCGAACTGCGCCTTGTCGGAGCAGATCGTCAGGTCGCAGATCGTCGCCAGCACGTTGCCGCCGCCGATCGCATAGCCCTGCACGCGGGCGATCACCGGCTTGGGCACGTCGCGGATGGCGGTGTGCAGTTCTTCCATCGGCAAGCCGATGGTGCCGCGGCCGTCGTAGTTGCCGTCGTGCGCCGACTGGTCGCCGCCGGTGCAGAACGCGCGGTCGCCGGCACCGGCGAGCACGATCGCGCCGATGCTGCGCGTCGTAGCCGGCCCGGTTCAGTGCCTTGATCAGCTCGTCGCAGGTTGTGCCGCGGAAGGCGTTCATCTTCTCCGGCCGGTTGATGGTGATCCAGGCGACGCCGTTGCGCACCTCGTACAGCAGGTCTTCGTATTCCATGCAGCTTCTCCTGTGCGTCAGCCGGCCATCGTCAACCCGCCCGAGACGCTGAGCACCTGCCCGGTCACGTAGGCCGCGTCGTCGCTGGCGAAGAAAAGGATCGCGCCCGGCAGATCGTCGGGCTGGCCGATGCGGCCGAGCGGGATCGAGCGCGTGAACGCCTCGACCAGCTTCTCCGGGTTGCCGGCGCCTTGTTTGTAGTCCTCGAACAGCGCGGTCTCGGTCGGCCCGGGGCAGACCACGTTGACGGTGATGCCGTGGCGCGCATGTTCGCGCGCCAGCGTCTTCGAGAACGCCACCAGCCCGCCCTTGCAGGCGGCGTACACCGCCTCGCCGGACGAGCCGACCCGCGCCGCATCCGAGGCGATGTTGACGATGCGCCCGGCGCGGCGCGCCACCATGCCCGGCAGCACCGCGTGGTGCATGTGCAGCGCGCCGGTCAGGTTGATCGCGATGAGCCGGTCCCACTGCGCCGGCTCGGTCTTGGTGAACGCGCGGAACACGTCCCAGCCGGCGTTGTTGACCAGCACCGCGATCGGCGCCGAGCTGGGCCTCGGCCGCGGCCACGGCCGCGTCGACGCTGGCGCGATCGGTGATGTCGCAGGCGAAGGCCGCCGCGCGGCCGCCTGCGGCGCCGATCGCCTCGGCCACGCTTGTCGCCGCGCCGAGGTCGATGTCGAACACCGCCACGCGCGCGCCTTCGTGCGCGAAGCGGCGGCAGGTGGCGCCGCCGATGCCGCCGCCACCGCCGGTGACGATCACCGTCCTGTCTTCGAATCGCATCGCCTGTCTCCCTGGCAAAGCGTCAGCGCTTCACTTCGCGGTCTTCGCGAACTCGGCCGACTGCTCCTTCACGACCGCGTCGACGACGTCGCCGTAAGCGGCGATCCAGCCCGACTGCGGCACCCACTTCGTGCCGTCCCACATGTCGATGCGCGTCTTGCCGCCGCCGCCGTGGTCCTTCGCGGTCACCGTCACCGGTGCCAGCAGGCCGTTGGCGTCGAAGTCTTTCAGGCTTTCCAGGCCGGCCTTGATCTTCGCCGGGGTCAGCGGCCAGCCGCCTTGCTTGAGCGGCCAGCCGCGCGCCTTCGAACATCACCGACGACATCGCCAGGCCGGTGTTGTAGTAGACGTCGTCCATGAACTTGACGTCGCCGTTGCCCTTGCCCTTGCCGTACAGGTCGGTGGCGATCTGCTTCATCAGCGCGTGGTCCTTGCCGCCGACGACGTTGGTGCCGCGCTTGATGCCCTTGGCGTCGGCCGCGCCGATGTTGGCGATGTCGGCTTCGTTGAACCAGTTGACGACGATCAGCTTGTCCATCGGGTAGCCGTTGCGCTTCATCTCGCGCGCCGCGACGACGTGCATCGCCGACAGGTTCCAGCTGATCATCCAGTCGGGGTTGGCGCGGCGCACCTGCGTCCACACCGCCGCCTGGTCCTTGCCCGGCAGCGGGTTCGGGAACAGCATCAGCTCGAAGCCTTCCTTCGCGGCCAGCGTCTTCAGGATCGGGATCGGCTCCTGCCCGAACGCGTAGTCGGGGTAGATGAAGCCGATCTTCACGCCCTTCAGGTTGCCCTTGTGCTGGTCCTTGATGTACTGCACGTCGTTGGCGACCTGGCCCCAGTAGGTGGCGCCGACCGGGAAGATCCACTTGAACACCTCGCCGTCGATCGCGTCGCCGCGGCCGGCGAACGACTGCATCATGATGTTGCCGTCGGCCATCGCCCGCGGCAGCACCGCGCGCGACACCGGTGTGGACAGGAAGTCGAACACCATCACGCCTTCGCGCTTGAGCTTCTCGTAGCACTCGATGCCGCGCTGCGGCTCGTTGCCGGTGTCCTGCGCGACGATCTCGATCGGGTGGCCTTCGATGCCGCCCTTGGCGTTGAGCGATGTCGGCGTTGTCCTTCGCCGCCTGCACGACCTGCGGCGTGACGAAGGTGTAGGCCTTGCGACAGGTCGTAGCACAGGCCGAACTTGATCGGCTGCGCCTGCGCGGCGCCGGCGGCCAGCACCAGCGCGGCCAGGGTTGAAAGCGATCGGAATTTCATCGTGCGTCTCCAGCTCGTGGGTCAGGGGTGATGATTCCAGCGGACGCCACGGATCCGGTTGCCCGGTGGTTGGCGTCGTTCGCTGGGGGGAGGCGACCGAAGGTCGCTGCGGGGGTACTCATGACAGCCAGCGCTTGCGGCGCCGGTAGTGCTTGATGTCGTGGAAGTTGCGGCCCTCGTGGCCGCCCAGGTAGAACTCCTGGATGTCGGGGTTGCTGCTTCATCGCCTCGGCGCTGTCGTGCATCACGATGCGCCCGCCTTCGATCATGTAGCCGTGCGAGACGACCTCGAGCGCGGCCACCGCGTTCTGCTCGACCAGCAGCACCGACAGGCCTTCCTCCTTGTTGATGCGGCGCACGATGTCGAAGATCTCGGCCACCAGGAACGGCGCCAGGCCCAGGCTCGGCTCGTCGAGCATCAGCAGCTTCGGCTGCGGTCATCAGTGCGCGGCCGATGGCCAGCATCTGCTGCTCGCCGCCCGACAGGTAGCCGGCCTGCGCGCCGCGCCGTTCGTGCAGGCGCGGGAAGTAGCTGTAGACCCGGTCGCGGTTGCGGATCATGTCGGCGCGGCCGCCGCGCACCGCCGAGGCCGCGACCAGGTTCTCGTCCGGCGTCAGGTGCTCGAACACGCGCCGGCCTTCGAGCACCTGCACGATGCCGAGCTCGACGCGCTTCTGCGGCGCCAGGTGCGCCGATGGCGCTGGCCGTGGAACTGCACGTCGCCGCGCGTGACCTCGCCGCGCTCGGCCTTCAGCAGCCCGCTGACGGCCTTCAGCAAGGTGCTCTTGCCGGCGCCGTTGGCGCCGAGCAGCGCCACCATGCCGCCCTGCGGCACCTCGATCGACGCGCCCTTGATGGCCAGCGCGATGCGGTCGTAGATGACCTCGATGTTGTTCAACACCAGCAGCGGCGTGGCGGTGGTCGTCATTTCCGGGCGTAGCCGAAGGGCCAGACGAGCAGGTAGTTGCGCACGTTGGCGTAGAGCTTGCCGAGGCCCATCGGCTCGATCAGCAGGAAGCCGACGATCAGCGCGCCGTAGACCGCGTGCGGCAGGTGGGCCAGGGTCTCGATGCCGATGTCGACGCCGGCCAGCTTGCGCCAGCCAGGCGATGAGGGCGTTGATCTGCCCCGGCATCAGCAGGATGAAGGCGGCGCCGAAGCAGCTGCCGATGATGCTGCCCAGGCCGCCGACGATGACCATCGCCAGCAGTTCGATCGACACGTTGACCGCGAACTGCTCGGGCGTGACCGCGTGATAGAAGACGAAGATCAGCACCGCGCCGCTGACACCGCCGATGAACGACGAGGTCGCGAAGGCGACCAGCTTGTAGCGAAAGCTCGGCACGCCGATGACCGCGGCGGCGATAGTCCTTCTCGCGCACCGCCACCAGCGCGCGGCCGAGCGCGGTGCGACGCAGGTTGAGCATGAACATCGTGACCAGCAGGCACCAGCCGAGCGCGACGTAGTACAGGCCGGCTTCCGACGTCGATCGGCTGGCCGAGCAGGCGCATCGCCGGCGCCTGCAAGGTGGCGCCGACGCCGCCGCTGATGGCCGGCACGTGCGAGATCACCCAGTCCATCACGAACTGCAGCGCCAGCGTGCTCAGCGCCAGGTACAGGCCCTTGACGCGCAGCGCGGCGAAGGCGAACACGCTGCCGACCACGGTGGCGGTCAGCCCGCCGAGCACGATGGCGATCTCCCACGGCACGCCGTGCCTGAAGCCGTGCACCGATGGCGTAGGCGCCGATGCCCATCACCGCGGCGTAGCCGAAGTGGAACTGCCCGGTCCAGCCGAGGATCAGGTTCAGGCCGAGCGCGGCCGTGGTCCAGATCAGCCACGGCAGCAGGTAGCTGCTCAGCAGCAGCGAGCTGACGGCGAACGGCGCGACGGCCGCGAACAGCAGCAGCGCGATGACCATCACGCGGTCGAACGGGATCGGGAACAGCGCGCGGTCGGCGGCGTAGTCGGTGTGGCGGATGCCGGCCTGTCGGTACAGCATCGCACAACCTCTCGATGTCGTGGCGGCCGAACAGGCCGTGCGGCCGCACGATGATGGTGCCGATCAGGACCGCCGCGACGACGAGATCGCGCGTGCCGCCGCCGAGCAGCGGGTCGAGCACGCCGGAGGCGATGGCTCTCGAACACGCCGAGGCAGATGCCGGCGAGGATCGCGCCGCCGAGGCTGTCCAGGCCGCCGAGCACCGCGACCGTGACGCCCTTCAGCAGCAGCAGCGACAGCGACTGGTCGACGCCCTGGATCGAGCCCCACAGCACGCCGGCGGCGGTGGCCGATCAGCGACGCCAGCGCCCACGACAGCGCCACGCCGCGCTCGACCGAGATGCCGACCGACCACGAGGCCATGTAGTCGTCGGAGATCGCGCGCAGCACGATGCCGCGGCGGGTGCGGAAGAACAGCACGAAGCACGCGAACAGCACCAGCGCGACCACCGCCGCCGACCACGTACGAGCGGTTGAGCAGCAGCGGCCCGAGGAACAGCGGGTCGTCGCTGATGCCGATGCTTCATGCGGCCGCGCGGTGCCGCCGCAGATCGCCAGGGTGGTGCCGCGCAGGAAGATGTCCAGCCCGAGCGTCAGCATCAGGATCATGACCACCGGCCGGCCGACCAGGCGGCGCAGCGCGACGCGCTCGATGCCGCATGCCCGAGGCCGAACATCGCCAGCGATCGCCAGCGGGATCGCGAGCCACATCGGCGCGTCCAGGCCGTCGGCGAAGGCCAGCACCACGTAGGCGCCGATCATGGTCAGCGCGCCCTGCGCGAGGTTCGGCACCGACGACGACTTGTAGATCAGCACGATGCCGATCGCGACCAGCGAGTACATCAGGCCGACCATCGCGCCGTTGATGCCGAGTTCGAGCAAGTAGTAGATGTCCATCGTGCCAGTTCACGTCCTGCACCGACAGCATCGCGCTCGGTGACACCGGTCTGCGCCGGTCTCGTAGATCGACCTGCACCTTCATCGCCACGCTGCGCAGCCCGCCGTAGATCGCGTCGATGACCGGCGCGTAGCGTTCCTCGACGACGTTGCGGCGCAGCTTGCGCGTGCGCGTGATCTCGCCGTCGTCGGCATCGAATTCCTTGTGCAGGCTGACGAAGTGGCGCAGCTTCAGCGCCTCGGGCAAGGTCGCGTTGACGTGCTGCGACCGCCTGCGCGACGAGCGTCGATCACCTCGGGCTTCTGCGACAGGTCGGCGTACGACATGTACGAGATGCCGCGCATCTCGGCCCAGTGGCCGACCGCCTCCGGTCGATGCAGACGATCGCGGTCAGGCGCTCGCGGCCCTTGCCGAGCACCGCGACGTCCTTGATCGCAGGGGCTGAACTTCAGGCGGTTCTCGATGTAGTTCGGGATGTAGCGCTCGCCCTGCGCGGTGTGCACCACCTCGCGACAGGCGGCCGAGCACGACCAGGTGGCCGTCGGGCTCGATGTAGCCGGCGTCGCCGGTGTGCAGCCAGCCGTCGTCGCAGCGCCGCGCGCGTGGCCTCGGCGTTGTTCGCAGTAGCCGGCGAAGGTGCTGGCCGAGCGCGTGAGGATCTCGCCGTTGTCGCCGATGCGCACCTCGACGCCGGGCAGCGGCCGGCCGACGGTGTGCAGCTGCACCTCGCCTTCGGTCCTGCATCGCGTTGAAGCGCGCTGTTCTCGGTCTGGCCGTAGAGCTGGCGCAGCTGCACGCCGAGCGCGCGGTAGAAGACGAAGGTGTCCTCGCCGATCGCCTCGCCGCCGGTGAAGGCGTGGCGCAGCCGGGTCAGGCCGAGCTGGTCCTTGATCGGCCCGTAGACCAGCCATTCGCCGAGCGGGCGCAGCAGCCGCTGCCACGCGCGTCGGCGTGCTCGCCGTCGAGCTTGCGCTGCGTTCGCCGGCCAGCGCGATGTTCATGAAGAAGTCGTAGACGCCGCTTCTTCAGCCGGCGTCGAGTCTTCCATGCGCACCTGCACGCGTGGTCAGCAGGTTGTCCCAGCTGCGCGGCGCGGCGAGATAGAAGGTCGGCGCGATCTCGCGCAGGTTGTGCAGCACCGTCTCGTGTCGCTCCGGGCACGTTGATCGTGAAGCGCATCGCGATGCCGGCGCCGACCGTGAACGACGAAGTCGCCGACCCAGGCCATCGGCAGGTAGGCGCAGCACCTCCTCGCCGAAATCGAAGGCGTGCGCGCGGTGCGCATTGGCCACGCCGGCGAGCACGTTGCGGTGGCTGCAGCAGCACGCCCTTGGCGCGCCGGTGGTGCCCGAGGAATGGATGAACACCGCCGGGTCGTCGGGCTGCGCGCGCTGCAGCAGCGCCTCGCGCAGCGCCGGCGTCGTGCGCGCAGCCGCTGCGCGCCTTGCGCCTGCAGCGCCTGCCACGAGACCAGGCCCGGCGTCGGCGTAGGCGGCCAGGCCGCGCGGGTCGTCGTAGACGATGTGCGTCGATGCGACGGGCAGCGCTCGCGCAGGTCGAGCATCTTGTCGACCTGCTCCTGGTCCTCGGCGAGCACGAAGCGCACATTGCGAGCGCCTGGATCACGTGGCGCACTTCGTCGGGCGCCGCGTCGGGATAGACCGGCATCGGGTAGGCCCGCCAGCGCGCCGGCGGCGACCATGCCGATGTACAGGTCGCGGCCGGTTGTCGCCGAGCACCAGCAGCGCGTCGCCGCGTTCGAAGCCCAGCGCCCTCGCAGCCCGGCGGCGCAGGCGAGCGTGGCGTCGAGCCACGCGGCCCAGGTCGTCTCCTGCCAGATGCCGCGGTCCTTCTCGCGCAACGCGCGCGCGGTTCGGGAAGGCCCGCGCATTGGCGGCGAGCAGTGCGCACCAGCGTGGTGCTCGCTGGACGAAGTCCCAGGCGCCGGCGGCGCTTGTCAGCGCCGCGGACACTGCGCACCTCCCAGGTAGGCCTTGATGACGCGCGGGTTCGTGATGACCTCGGCGCGGGATCGCCGGTGTCGATCATCTCGCCGTAGCTCAGCACCAGCATGCGATCGCAGATGCCGGTGATGATGTCCATGTGGTGCTCGATCAGCAGCACCGTCACGCCGCGTTCGTCGCGCGCGTCGAGCACGAAGCGCGCCATGTACTCCTTCTCTTCCTGGTTCATGCCGGCCATCGGCTCGTCGAGGATCAGGAAGCGCGGCTCGGCGACGAGCGCGCGCGCCAGCTCGACGCGCTTCTTCAGCCCGATCGGGATCACGTCGACGAGTTCGTCGCGCACGCCCTGCAGCTGCAGGAAGTCGATCGTCTCCTCGACGACGCTGCGGTGCGCGATCTCTTCCTTGCGCGCCAGCAGCGAGTAGAACGCGGTGCGCAGCACGCTCGGGTGCATGTGCACGTGGCGGCCGAGCAGGATGTTGTCGAGCACGCGTCATGCCGTTGAACAGCGCCAGGTTCTGGAAGGTGCGCGCCACGCCGCAGCCGCGCCACGTTGTGCGGCGCCATTGCGGTGATGTCGCGGCCTTCGAGCAGGATCTGCCCCTGCTGCGGCGGGTAGAAGCCGGTGACCGCGTTGGTCAGCGTGGTCTTGCCGCTGCCGTTCGGGCCCGACCAGGCCGAAGATCTCGCCGCGCCGGATCTGCAGGTCGACGCCGGTCAGCGCGACCAGCCCGCCGAAGCGGCGCTCGATCTGGCGACATTCCAGCACCGGCGTGTCGGTGCCTGCGCCGGCTTGTGTCATCGTTTCAGCAGCTCGTCGCTGATGATCACCTTGCGCACCTCGGTCGTGCCGGCGCCGATCTCGAGCAGCTTGATCGCGCGGTACAGCCGGTTCACTTCCGATTCCCAGATGTAGCCGCTGCCGCCATGGATCTGCACCGCTTCGTTCAGCACCTTGTTCATCGTCTCGGCGGCGTACATCACCGACGCGGCCGTGATCATGTGGATGTCGCCGCGCCCGCCGCCGCCGATCTCGAGCTCGTTGGCCGCGCGCAGCGCCTGGTAGGTGAACACGCGCATCGACTCGATCCACACGTACATGTCGGCCAGCTTGGCGCGGATCATCTGGAAGTTCGAGATCGGCTGGCCGAACTGCTGGCGCGTGCGCGCGTAGTCGAGCGACAGCTGCAACGCGCGCTCGCAGATGCCCAGGCAGATCGGCGAGATCATCGAGCGTTCCAGGTCCAGGCCGCTCATCACCACCTGCACGCCGCGGTCCTCGTCGCCGACCAGGTTGCGCACCGGCACGCGGCAGTTGTCGAACACCAGCTCGGCGGTCTGGCTGCCGCGAAAGCCCATCTTCTTCAGCTTCTGCGCGACCTTGAAACCCGGGAAATCCTTCTCGACGATGAAGGCCGAGATGCCCTTGGCGCCCTTGTCCTTGTCGGTCTTCGCGTAGACCAGCATCACGTCGGCGACCGCACCGTTGGTGATGTAGATCTTGCTGCCGTTGAGCAGGTAGTGATCGCCGTCGCGGGTGGCGGTGGTGCGCATCGAACCCAGCGCGTCCGAGCCTGCGCCGGGTTCGGTCAGCCCCAGCGCGCCGATCGTCGTGCCTTTGCACAGGCCGGGCAGGTAGGCCCGGCGCAGATCGTCGTTGGCATTGCGGTAGATGTTGTACAGGCACAGGTTCTCGTGCGCCACCCAGCTCAGCGCCAGCGCGTGGTTCCAGCGCGAGAAGGCCTGCACCACCAGCGCGCTGGCGAACAGGTCCATGCCGGCGCCGCCGTAGGCCTCGGGCACCGGCACGCCGAAGTAGCCGGTGGCGCCGATCTTGGCGAAGGCCTCGGGCGGCCACCACTCGTCGTCGTCCATGCGCTGCGACAGCGGGTACAGCTCCTGCTGCGCGAAGCGATCGGCCTGGTCGAGGATCTGCTGCTCGTCGTCGGACAGGCCGGAAAAGCGCTGGGCGGCGCCGCGCAGGGATGCGGTCGTGTTCATGCGCGATCGAAGCCAAGGGTGCAGGTGCGGCCAGGCGCGCCGGCGCGCCGAACGCCGGGGCCGAGCGATGCAAGGTGCGCTCATCGAGCGGCCGCCTCGCGTGTGCCGCGTGCCGCGAATGTCGCCACGCGGGCCCCGAACTCCGGCGTCGCGGCGCAGCGCAGGAAGGCCTGCTTCTCGCGCAGCAGATGCGTTTGCAGCGCGTCGTGAACCTGAACCGCTGTCAGCTGCTTGATCTCCCGAAGCGATTGCGGCGCCATCGCCGCCAGTTCGCGCGCCCAGCGGTGGGCCTCGTCATCGAGTCGATCGGCATCGGCGATGCGGTTGATCAAGCCGAGGTGCCAGGCTTCTTCGGCATCGAAGGTGCTGCGCACGCTCAGCACCTCGAACGCGCGCGCTGCGCCCATGCGCTGCACGAGGCGGAAGCTCAGCCCGCCATCGGGCGATCCGCCGAGCTGCGCGTAGGCGGTGACGAAGCGCGTGCCGCGCGCGGCGATGACCAGATCGCAGGCCAGCGCCAGCGAGATGCCGCCGCCCGCCACCGCGCCGTGCACGCTGGCGATCACCGGCAGCGGCAAGCGGTTCAGCGCCATCACGATGCCGTGGAAGCTGTCGATCATGCGCTCGATGAAGGCCGGCAGATCGGCACGCTGCGCATGCATCGCGGCCACGTCGCCGCCGCCGCAGAACGAGCGCCCCTCGCCGCGCAGCACCAGCACGCGCGCCTGCGGCAGCGCAGCGACCTGGTCGACGGCCGCGCGCAATGCATCGAAGGTCAGCAGGTCGAGCGCGTTGAGCGCCGCCGGCCGCCGCAGCGTGAGCGTGACGACCTCGTTCGAAACATCGAGCCGTACGGGATTGGGGGAGTCCATGCTGGAGTGCAGTGTTCGTCGTCGGCCGGGCGGGGCGATGAAATTGACCCGAACTCAATCCAGGCCTTCGACGCAGATGCGATCAGACACCTGTTTGTGTCTTTTGGGAAGCGCCTTGAAGCTAGGAAATACCCTGGCGTCGACAGCCGGTTCGCAGGTGAATCGATGCCCGCGCGGCATGGCGTGGGAGGCTCCGCGCGCTCGTCATCGTGCGCTGTGCAGGAATTGAGGCGGGGTCACAATCGCATTGACAGGGACCCCGCCACGGCTGCAATATTCGCGGCCCCGAACCGATGTGATGCCCACCGACGTGACGCCCCTTCCGCACAGCACCGAGCGCTACCGCTCGGCCTTTCGCCCCGGCCTGTTCGAGGGCCGGACCGTGGTCGTCACCGGCGGCGGCAGCGGCCTGGGGCGTTGCACGGTGCACGAGCTGGCGAGCCTGGGCGCCAGGGTGGCACTGGTCGGGCGCACGATGGCCAAGCTCGATGCCACCGCTGCGGAGCTGGCCGCCGTCTACCCTGAGCGCGCGGGCGACACCACCCGGCATGCCTGCGACATCCGCGACGAGGCGGCCGTGAAGGCCACGGTGGCCGAGGTGCTGGCCGCGCACGGCCGCATCGACGGCCTGTTCAACTGCGCCGGCGGGCAGTTCCCGGCGCGCCTGCGCGACATCTCGCTGAAGGGCTGGGACGCGGTGGTGCGCAACAACCTGCACGGCACCTTCCTGTTCTCGCGCGAGTGTTATGTGCAGTGGATGGAAGCGCACGGCGGCAGCATCGTCAACATGCTGGCCGACATCTGGGGCGGCATGCCGGGCATGGGCCATTCGGGCGCGGCGCGCGGCGGGGTGCTGAACTTCACCGAGACCGCGGCCTGCGAGTGGGGCCATGCGGGCGTGCGGGTGAACGCGGTGGCGCCGGGCTGGATCGCCTCGTCCGGCATCGACACCTACGACGAGGCCTACCGCGATGTGCTGCGCGGCCTGCGCAGCAAGGTGCCGCTGCAACGCTTCGGCACCGAGGCCGAGCTGTCGTCCGCGGTGGTCTACCTGCTGTCGGAGGCGGCGGCTTTCATCAGCGGCACCGCGATCCGCATCGACGGCGGCGTGCCCACGGCACGGCCCACCTGGCAGCTCGAGCCGGCCCGCAACAGCTTCCCCTACGACGGCTTTCCGCAGTACCGGCCGCCCGAAACCTTCAGCGACACACCGCCGTCGGGCCGCTCATGAAGGCCGCCGCAAAGAAGCCCGTCTCACGCAAGGCGCCGGCGCGGGCCGCCGCCAAGTCCGCGATGGCGGCGATGCCCGACAAGGTTTCGCCGGTCGATGCCGGCAAGCCCACCGCGCGCCGCCTGCGCCGCACCGCCGAGATCCTCGCGGCGGCACGCGAGGTCTTCCTGGACAAGGGTTTCGAACGCGCGTCGGTCGGCGAGATCGCCGCCCGCGTCGGCGTGGTCGAAGGGCTGGTGTACGCCTATTTCCCGACCAAGCGCGAGCTGCTGAACGAGGTGCTGCGCGGCATGTACGAGCCGCTGATCCAGGATGTCGCCGACGGCTTTTCGCGCATCCGCGGCTTGCGCAGCCGCATGCGCTTTCTGGTCTGGCGGCACCTGCGTGTGTATGTCGAAGAGCCTGCGCTGTCGCGCATCGTGCTGCACGAGGTGCGCACCAGCCCGGAGTACTTCAAGTCGGTGCTGCACGACCTGCAGGTGCGCTACACCGCCTTCCTGATGCGCACCGTGCGCGAGGCGATCGAGGCGGGTGAACTGCCCGCCGAGACCGATGCCGAGACCGTGCGCAGCCTGGTCTACGGCGGCATCGAACATCGCATGTGGTCGCTGCTGTACGGGCGCGGCAGCATCGATGTCGAGGCCATGGCCGACAGCTACACCGCCATGCTGCTGCATGGCGTGCTCGCACCCCAGGGGCAGCCTGAAGGCTCGCGGCAGGCCTCGCCTGCGGGCGGCGAGATCGAACGCAGGCTGGCGCGGCTCGAGCGCATCGTGACCACGCAGGTGCCGCCGCCCGCGGCACGGGCGTCCACAGCGGCCGCATCCCGGCGCCGCAAGGCCGCGGCATGAGGGCGCCAGGCCGTTCGCAGCCGCTCAACCCCGAGCGCGTCGTGCAAAGGGTCGTGCGGTGACAGCGATCCGCAGGCTCTTCATCGCCAACCGCGCCGAGATCGCGCTGCGCATCGTGCGCACCGCCGCGCGGCTCGGCATCGAGACGGTGGTGCCGCGCCATCGGCACGACGCGGCCGGCCCCGCGCTGCAGGCCGCCACCGAGACGGTCGAGGTCTTCGGCGAGCCGCCGGTCGCCGCCTGGCTCGACGCGCAGGCGATGATCCGCGCCGCGCGCGACAGCGGCTGCGATGCGATCCACCCGG
This sequence comes from uncultured beta proteobacterium, assembly GCA_963756415.1. GTDB lineage: Bacteria > Pseudomonadota > Gammaproteobacteria > Burkholderiales > Burkholderiaceae_C > Rubrivivax. Next base: position 91,460 of record CAVWNT010000006.1, on the reverse strand, counting down.
GTTACGGCTTCCTGTCCGAGAACGCGGCCTTCGCGCAGGCGGTGGCCGATGCCGGGCTGGTGTTCGTCGGCCCGCCGGCACGCGCAATCGAGCTGATGGGCGACAAGATCAGCGCGCGGCGCTTCGCGGTGCAGCACGACGTGCCGGTCACGCCGTCGGCCGATGAGGCCGACGACCCGGGCACCTTCGCCGAACGGGCGCTGGGCATCGGCTTGCCGCTGCTGATCAAGGGCACGGCCGGCGGCGGCGGCAAGGGCATGCAGATCGTGCGCCGTGCCGACGATCTGGCCGCGGCCATCGCCAGCGCGCGCGGCGAGAGCCAGCGCTACTTCGGCGACGGCCGGCTGTTCGCCGAACGTTTTGTCGAGCGGCCGCGGCATATCGAGGTGCAGGTCTTCGGCGACACGCACGGGCAGGTGATCCACCTTGGCGAACGCGAGTGTTCGATCCAGCGCCGCTTCCAGAAGCTGATCGAGGAATCGCCCGCACCGGGCCTCGACCCGGCCTTGCGCGAACGCATCTGCGCTGCCGCGGTGCGGCTTGCGCGCGCGGCGGGCTACGTCAACGCGGGCACGGTGGAGTGCATCGTCTCGCCCGACGGCGAGTTCTTCTTCCTCGAGATGAACACGCGGCTGCAGGTCGAACACCCGGTGACCGAGATGGTCACCGGGCTCGATCTGGTCGAGCTGCAGCTGCGCGTGGCGCAGGGCGAGCCGCTGGGCATCGCGCAGCACGAGGTGCGCTGTTCGGGCCACGCGATCGAATGCCGCATCCTGGCCGAGGATGCCGATGCCGGCTTCGTGCCCGACACCGGCCGCGTGCTGATGCTGCGCGAGCCGCAGGGGCCGGGCGTGCGCTTCGACAGCGGCGTGACCGAAGGCGCGGCCGTCACCGCCGACTTCGACTCGATGCTCGCCAAGCTGATCGTGCACGGTGCCGACCGACGCCTGGCGATCTCGCGCATGCGCCGCGCGCTGGCCGAAACCACGATGCTCGGCGTGACGATCAACAGCGACTTCCTGGCGCGTGTGCTGCACACGCCGGCCTTCGCGCGCGGCGAGACCGACACCGGTTTCCTCGAGCGGCACCGCGCCGAGCTGCTGCCGGCGCCGCTGAGCGACGGCGAGCGCCGCGCGCTGCTGGCGGTGGCCGCCAGCTGTCGCGCCCGACCCCGCCGCGCGCCGTGTTCCCGAGCCCCATGCCTCGATGGGCGCCTGGCGCAACTGATCCCTGCCGCACATGAGCACTTTCCAGTTCAGCCACGACCCGGCCGTGCGGCACCGCGTGCACACGCAGGCCGACGGCGTGCAGGTCGACGACACGCGCCTGGCCGTTCGCGATGCGGGCGAGGGCCGCTTCGTCACCACCATCGACGGGCACAGCGAGAAACTGCAGGCCGTCGCCCACGGCGACGCGGTGTACGTGCAGCTGCGCGGGCGGGCGTGGCGCCTGGACAAGGTCGATGCGGCTCGCGGCCATGGCGCCGGTGCTGCCGGCGCCAGCGGGGCGGTCGTCGCGCCGATGCCCGGCGTGGTGGTCTCGCTGCACGCGCAGCCCGGTCAACGTGTGGCCCAGGGCGATGCGCTGCTGGTCATCGAGAGCATGAAGCTGCAGATGACGCTCGGCGCCGCAGCGGCGGGCACCGTGGTCGAGCTGCCGTTCGCGGTCGGCCAGACCTTCCAGCGCGGCGCGATGCTGGCGCGCACCGAAGCCGAAGGCGGCGCCGCATGAGCCGCATCGTCAGCCGCATCGACACCGGCAGCGAGGCGTTCAAGCACAACCAGGCGGCGATGAGCGAGCGGGTCGCCGAGTTGCGCCAGCGCCTGCACAACGCGCGCCACGAACGCCCGCAGCGCGACATCGAGCGGCTGCACCGGCAGAACAAGCTCACCGTGCGCGAGCGGCTCGAGCTGCTGCTCGACCCGGGCACGCCGTTCCTGGAGATCGCCGCGCTGGCCGCCAACCGCGCCTATGACGGCGAGGTGCACGGCGCCGGGCAGGTGTGCGGCATCGGCATCGTCGAAGGCCGCGAGGTGATGATCCACGCCGACGACCCGAGCATCAAGGGCGGCGCCTGGTATCCGCTGTCGGTGAAGAAGATCGTGCGTGCGCTCGACATCGCCATCGAGAACCGGCTGCCGGTGATCCACCTGTGCGACAGCGCCGGCGGCTTCCTGCCGCTGCAGGCCGAGCTGTTCCCCGACCGGCACGCCGCCGGGCGCATCTTCCGCAACCAGTGCACCCTGTCGAAGATGGGCGTGCCGCAGATCGCGGTGGTGCTCGGCCACTGCACGGCCGGCGGCGCCTACATCCCGGCGCTGTGCGACTACCAGCGTCATCGTGCGCGGCAACGGCGCGATGTTCCTCGGCGGCCCGCCGCTGGTCAAGGCCGCCACCGGCGAGGTGGTGACCGTCGAGGCGCTGGGCGGTGCCGACATGCACACCACGCGTGTCCGGCACCTGCGATGTCGCCGCCGACGACGAGCCGCAGGCGATGGCGATCGCGCGCGACATCGCTGGCGCAGACCTCGCCGGCGCCGAAGCAGCCGATCGACCGCGTGGCACGCCGAGCCGCCGCACTACGACCCGGCCGAGCTCTACGGCATCGTCCCGACCGACCGCAAGGCCGCGTTCGACATGCGCGAGGTGATCGCGCGCATCGTCGACGGCAGCCGCTTCCACGAATACCAGCCGGGCTACGGCACCACCATGGTCTGCGGCTTCGCGCGCATCTGGGGCATCAAGGTCGGCATCCTGGCGAACAACGGCGTGCTCTTCAACGACAGCTCGCTGAAGGCCGCGCACTTCATGCAGCTGTGCGACCGTGACCGCACGCCGCTGGTGTTCCTGCAGAACATCACCGGCTACATGGTCGGGCGCGAGTACGAGGAGCGCGGCATCACCAAGGACGGCGCCAAGATGATCATGACGCAGGTCGGCTGCACGGTGCCGAAGTTCACCGTCATCGTCGGCGGCTCGTTCGGCGCCGGCAACTACGGCATGTGCGGGCGTGCCTTCGACGGCCGCTTCCTGTGGATGTGGCCGCAGGCGCAGATCGCGGTGATGGGCGCCGAGCAGGCTGCCAACACGCTGGCCGAGGTCAAGGTGCGGCAGCTCCAGCGCAACGGCCAGGCGCTGTCGGCCGAGGCGATCGCCGCGATCCGCGACCCGGTGCTGAAGAGCTTCGAGGAGCAGAGCGACGCCTACCACTCCACGTCCGAACTGTGGGACGACGGCATCCTCGATCCGGTCGATACGCGCAACGCCCTCGGCATGGCGATCGCCGCGTCGCTGAACGCGCCCTTCAGCGACGACATCGGCTACGGCGTGCTGCGGCTGTGACGACATGATCGACGTCGACGAGCACTCGACCATCGGCGAGACCTTCTTCAGGGCGGCCGAGGCTTACGCAGACGCGGGCTTGCTCGCGGTGCCGGCCAATCCCGCGCGCGCCTATGCCGCCGCCGGCGTGGAGATCAGCTACGCCGACGCGGCGCGCACCGTGCGCCGCCTGCGGCAGGCCTATGCCGACGCGGGCTACGGCGTCGGTCACCGCATCGGGCTGCTGCTGGAGAACCGGCCGGAGCATCTGCTGCACAAGCTGGCGATGAACGCGCTGGGCATCTGCTGCGTGCCGTTGAACCCCGACCATCGCCCCGGCGAGATGGCCTTCGTGATCGACCATGCGCAGATCGACCTGGTGGTGTGCCTCGGGCGCGCTGGCGCCGATGATCGCCGCGGCCATGGCCGAGTCGCGCCACCAACCGTCGGTGGTGCATCTCGAAGGCTTCGAGCAAGACCTGACATCGGCGTACCAGCATGCGGTGTCGAGGACGGCTGCCGCCCACATGCCGGCCAGCGTGCTCTACACCTCGGGCACCACCGGCCGGCCGAAGGGCTGCGTGCTGTCGCACCGCTACGAACTCGCCGCCGGCGCGTGGTATGCGACGCGCGGCGGGCTGGCCACCTTCGGCGAACGCAGCGAGCGCCTGTACAACCCGCTGCCGCTGTTCCATGTCAATGCGTCGATCTTCTCGTTCTTCTGCGTGATGCTGAAGGGCAACTGCCAGGTGCAGACCGACCGCTTCCAGACCTCGCGCTGGTGGACCGAGGTGCGCGAATCGCGCGCCACCGTCGTGCACTACCTGGGCGTGGTGGTGCCGATGCTGCTCGGCCAGCCGGCCAGTGCTGCGCGACCGCGATCATGCGGTGCGCTTCGCCATCGGCGCCGGCGTCGAGCCGCAGCTGCATGCGCCGTTCGAGCAGCGATTCGGCTTCCCGCTGATCGAGATCTGGGGCATGACCGAGATGGTGCGCGCGCTGGTCGACAACCAGCCGCCGCGCCAGGTCGGCACGCGCGCCTTCGGCCGCGCGATGCCGGGCCTCGAGGTGCGCGTCGTCGACGAGGCCGAAGCCGAGGTGCCCGACGGCACGCCCGGCGAGATGCTGATACGCCATTCGGCCGCGACGCCGCGCAAGGACTTCTTCAGCGGCTATCTCGACGACGCGCAGGCCACCGAACAGGCCTGGCGCGGCGGCTGGTTCCACACCGGCGACATCGTCAGCCGCGCGGCCGACGGCATGCTGCACTTCGTCGACCGGCGCAAGAACATCATCCGCCGCTCGGGCGAGAACATCGCCGCCGCCGAGGTCGAGGCCTTGCTGCTGACGCACCCGCTGGTCGAGCAGGTGGCGGTGCTGGCCGTGCCCGACGAGGTGCGCGAGCAGGAGGTGCTGGCCTGCGTCGTGCTGCGCGATGCCGCGCGCGCCGATGTCGACGCCGCGGTGCGCACGCTGTTCGACTTCTGCCACGCGCAGCTGGCCTACTACAAGGCACCCGGGCTGGCTGTGGCTGACCGAGCACATCCCGACCACCGCGACCCAGAAGATCCAGAAGCACCAGATCTTCGGCGACGGCGTCGACCCGCGCACCGTGGCCGGCATGCGCGACCTGCGCGGCTGGAAGAAGCGCGACGTGCGGCCGCGGCGGGGGCGCCGGCTGACACGCGAGGAGGGCGCATGGGCTGGTACTACGAAGACTTCGAACCGGGGCGCACCATCGTCACCCCCGGGCGCACCATCACCGAGGCGGACATTGCCGCCTTCGCCGGACTGAGCGGCGACTTCAATCCATTGCACACCGACGAGGTGTTCGCGCGCGAAGCGGGCCTGGGCGGGCGCATCGCGCACGGGCCGATGGTGCTGGGCATGGCCTTCGGGCTCGGCGCACGCGCCGGCCTGTTCGACGAGACGGTGCTGGGCCTGTTGGGCGTGCAGTGGACCTTCGAGCAGGTGGTGCGCCCCGGTGACACGCTGCGCGCGTCGATCGTCGTGCTCGACATGCGCACCACGCGCAGGCCCGACCGCGGCATCGTCAGACCTGCGACTGGACATCTCGAACCAGGACCGCGTGCAGGTGCAGACGGGTCACTGCCAGATCATGTTCAAACGCCGGGCCGCGGCCGGCGCAGCGACCACGCACCACGCGACACAGCCGACAAGAGCATCCCCGGATACACCGGCGGGCTGACCACGCCGCCGGTTGCGCGCGCGGCATCCGCCGTCGCGGCGGGCGACGCCGCTCGTGCGGTTCCCGCATGAGCAAACAGCTGTTCGCCGGCGACGCGCGCGGCGATACTGCGGCCGGCGAGCCGGTGCACCGGCGCGTCACTGCGAACAACGCACAACCGCAGCGCCTGCTGCACGAGTGAACCCCAGCTGAGGAGACGAAGATGGACAGCAAGATCTGGCACAACAGCTACGGCAGCGTGCCGAAGGAAATCAACCCCGAGGCCTGGCCTTCGGTGACGGCGTTGATGGAAGCGGCGATGCAGCGCTACGTCGACAAGCCGGCCTTCCGCTGCGCGGGGCAGACGCTGAGCTACGCCGATGTCGACCGCCTGTCGCGCGACTTCGCGGCCTACCTGCAGAACAAGCTCGGGGTCCGGCGCGGCGACCGCATCGCGGTGATGACGCCGAACCTGCTCGCCTTTCCGATCGTCTTCCTCGGCATCATCCGCGCCGGTGCGGCGCAGGTGAACGTGAACCCGCTGTACACGGCGCACGAGTTGGAGCACCAGCTCAACGACGCCGGCGTCGAGACCATCATCGTCTTCAGCGGCGTATCCGCCACGGTGGCCGAGGTCAAGGCCAGGACCGGGCTGAAGACCGTCATCACCAACGGCATCGGCGACGGCAGCGGGGTGAACATCCCGAGCCCGCCGGTCGATGCCCGCCTGAGCGGCGCGATCGGCCTGGCCGATGCGCTTGCCGAAGGCGCCGGGCTGCCGTTCACGCCGGTCGAGCTGAAGGGCGACGATCTGCTGTTCCTGCAGTACACCGGCGGCACCACGGGGCTGTCGAAAGGCGCCGCGCTGTCGCACCGCAACCTGGTGGCCAACGTCGAGATGTTCCGGGCCTTCACCGCGGGCAGGATGAACGAGGGCGAGGAGGTCATCGTCACCGCCATTCCGCTGTATCACATCTTCGCGCTGATGGTGAACTTCCTCACCTACTTCTCGCTCGGCGCGGACAACTGGCTGGTGCCGAACCCGCGCGACTTCGACAGCTTCATCGACACGATGAAGAAGTCCCGGCCGAGCGTGTTCATGGGCGTGAACACCTTGTACGCCGGGCTGGTGGCGCATCCGAAGTCGAAGGAAGTCGACTGGTCGCGGCTGAAGCTGGCCGGCGGCGGCGGCGCGGCGATCATTCCGGCGGTGTCGCAGAAGTGGCAGCAGATGACCGGCGTCATCATCCATGAAGGCTACGGCCTGTCCGAGACCAGCCCGGTGGTCAGCTTCAACCCGATGTGGCTGACCGAGTTCACCGGCACCACCGGCCTGCCGATGCCCAGCACCGACGTCAAGCTGCTCGGCGACGACGACCAGGAAGCCGCGCACGGTGCATCCGGCGAGATCGTCGTCAAGGGCCCGCAGGTGATGGCCGGCTACTGGAACAAGCCCGAGGCCAACCAGGCCGCGTTCACCAAGGACGGCTACTTCCGCACCGGCGACGTCGGTGTGTTCGACGACAGGGGCTACCTGAAGATCGTCGACCGCAAGAAGGACATGATCATCGTCTCGGGCTTCAACGTCTATCCGAACGAGATCGAAGCCGTCGCCACCGGCTGCGCGGGCGTGCTCGAGTGCGCCTGCGTCGGCGTGCCCGACGAGAAGTCGGGCGAGGCGGTGAAGCTGTTCGTCGTCAAGGCGGCGGACGCGCAGCTGAGCGAGGCCGAGGTGATCGCGCATTGCCGCACCGAGCTCACCGGCTACAAGATCCCGCGCCACGTGGTCTTCGTCACTGCGTTGCCCAAGTCGACGGTGGGCAAGATCCTGCGCCGCGAACTGCGCGACCTGAAGTAGGGTCGACAGCGATCGGCCGCTGCCGAAGCGCATGTCCTGCGCTTCGGCAGGCCGAGCGATCGACACTGTGGCGGCCTGCCTCTCACGGCGCGGCCTTGACGCGCAGACGCAGGCGGCCCGCCGCATGCGTGAGACGCCGGCTTTCTAAGCCGCCACACACATGACGTGGCGCGCATCCGCACACGTCACACCATCACCTTGTCTCAGCCCGCGGTCGCCGGTCACGGGGCCAGGAGTCGCGCCGCCGCAGGCCGCTGATGCGCCTCACCCCGCACGTCGAGCCGATCGCAAGGGTTGCGCAACGCGATCGAAAGCCCTATACCTTGAGCCGAGGCGCCTTGCGCCGACAGCGGCTGGAGAAGGATGGAAGGCAGGATCGGATGAGCGAAGAGGCACGCATGATCAAGGCGGACGTTGGCGAAACCCGTGCCGCGATCAGGGCCCGGTATGCGGTCGGCGAGGCCGAGGCGGTGAGGCAGCTGGCGGATCGCCTGGGCCTTGCGAGCGATCGGCGCCAGGCGGTGACACACGAGGCCGCGCGGCTGATCCAGCGTGTCAGGGACGGCAGCTCGCCGACGATGATGGAAGCCTTCCTCGACGAGTACGGTCTGTCGACTGACGAAGGCGTGGGTCTGATGTGTCTGGCCGAGGCGCTGCTGCGCGTGCCCGATGCCGAGACGATCGACGACCTGATCGAGGACAAGATCGCGCCGTCCGACTGGAGCGCGCATCTCGGGCAGTCGTTCTCGCCGCTCGTCAACGCCTCGACCTGGGCGCTGATGCTGACCGGGCGCATTCTGCATTCCGATCCATCGCGGCCCGCGGCCGGCGCACGCCGGCTGATCAAGCGGCTGGGCGAGCCGGTCGTGCGCACCGCGGTCGCGCGGGCCATGAAGATCATGGGGCAGCAGTTCGTGCTCGGCCAGACCATCGAGGAAGGGATCCGGCGGGCCGAGAAGTTGCGCGCGAAGGGTTACACCTACTCGTACGACATGCTCGGCGAAGGCGCGCGCTCCGATGCCGACGCGCAGGGCTACTTCGACAGTTATGCCCACGCCATCGGCGAGATCGCGACCATCGCCAAGGGGGATGTGCGCGACAACTCCGGCATTTCGGTCAAGCTGTCGGCGCTGTCGCCGCGCTATCTGAGCACGCACCGCCGCGCGATCGAGCAACAGGTGATTCCGCGCTGCCTGCAGCTCGCGCAGCTGGCGGCGAAGGCGAACATCGGCTTCAACATCGACGCCGAAGAGCAGGACCGGCTCGACGTGTCGCTCGACGTGGTCGACGCCGTGCTGGCGCACGAGAGCCTGGCCGGCTGGGACGGCTTCGGCGTCGTCGTGCAGGCCTATGGCAAGCGCGCGCCCCAGGTGCTCGAGCACCTGCACGCGCTGGCCACGCGGCTCGGTCGCAGGATCATGGTGCGGCTGGTCAAGGGCGCCTACTGGGACACCGAGATCAAGCTGTCGCAGGAACTCGGCGCGCCGTCGTTCCCGGTCTTCACGCGCAAGGTGAACACCGACGTGTCCTACATGTCCTGCGCGAGGATGCTGCTGGACATGCGCGATCGCATCTATCCGCAGTTCGCGACACACAACGCCCACACCTGCGCCGCCGTGCTCGAGATGGCCGGCGAGGCGCGCGACAGCTTCGAGTTCCAGCGCCTGCACGGCATGGGCGAGTCGTTGCACGAGATCGTGCGCACCCAGGCCGGCACGCGCTGCCGGATCTATGCGCCCTGCGGGCCGCACAAGGACCTGCTGGCCTACCTGGTGCGTCGCCTGCTGGAAAACGGCGCCAACTCGAGCTTCGTGAACCAGATCGTCAACGACGAGATCCCGCCCGAGCGCATCGCCGCCGACCCGGTTGATCTTGCGCTGGCGAACGATCCGATCCACAACCCCGGCATCCGCTTGCCGCGCGATCTGTTCAAGCCGGGTCGCGAGAACGCCAAGGGGTGCCGGATCGAAGAACCGGCGACCGCATTGCCGCTGATCGAGGCGCGCGACCGCTTTGCAACCACCCGATGGACCGCGCGGCCGATCCTGGCCGGCGATGCCGCGCCCGAGGGGCCGGCGAAGGACGTGACGTCGCCGGCCGACGGCAGCGTCGTCGGCCGCGTCCACGAGGCGACGGCGGGCGAGGTGGCGCGGGCGCTCGATGCCGCCGAAGGCGGCTGCGCCGCGTGGTCGCAGACCGCGGTGGCGACGCGCGCGGCGGCGCTGCGCCGCATCGCCGACCTGTACGAGCACAACATGGCCGAGTTCTGCGCCATCGCCGCGCGCGAGGCGGGCAAGACCTTGGCCGACGGCGTGGCCGAGGTGCGCGAAGCGGTCGACTTCCTGCGCTACTACGCCGGCGAGGCCGAGCGGCTGGACGCCGACGACCCCGCCGACGCGCGCGGCATCTTCGTCTGCATCAGCCCGTGGAATTTCCCGCTGGCGATCTTCACCGGCCAGATCGCCGCCGCGCTGGCGGCGGGCAATGCGGTGCTGGCAAAGCCCGCCGAGCAGACGGCGATCATCGCGACGCGCGCGGCCGAGCTGTTCCGCGAGGCGGGTGTGCCCGCGGCCGCATTCCAGCTGCTGCCCGGCGACGGCCCCACCGTCGGCGGGCCGCTGACCTCGGACCCGCGCATCGCCGGCGTGTGCTTCACCGGCTCGACCGAGACGGCGCAGCGCATCCACAAGGCGCTGGCCGCCCATGCGCCGGCCAGCGCCGTGCTCATCGCCGAGACCGGCGGCCTGAACGCGATGATCGTGGACTCCACCGCGCTGCCCGAGCAGGCGGTGGACGACATCGTCGCCTCGGCCTTCCAGTCGGCGGGCCAGCGCTGCTCGGCGCTGCGCATGCTGTATGTGCAGGAGGACACCAAGGACCGGGTGGTCGAGATGCTGAAGGGCGCGATGGACACGCTGGTGACGGGCGATCCGTGGTCGATCGACACCGACGTCGCGCCGGTCATCGATGCCCAGGCGCAGGCCGACATCACCGCCTACGTCGACGCGCAGCAGCAGAAGGGCCGCCTGCTCAAGCGCCTGGCCGCGCCGGCCGCGGGCCACTTCGTCGGCGCCGCGCTGGTCGAGCTCGACGGCATCCAGGACCTGGAGCGCGAGGTCTTCGGCCCGGTGCTGCACGTCGCGGCCTTCAAGGCCAGGGACATCGACAAGGTCGTCGACGCGATCAACGAGCGCGGCTTCGGTCTGACCTTCGGCCTGCACACGCGCATCGACGACCGCGTGCAGCGCATCGTCGAGCGCATCCACGTCGGCAACATCTACGTCAACCGCAACCAGATCGGCGCCATCGTCGGCAGCCAGCCCTTCGGCGGCGAGGGGTTGTCCGGCACCGGCCCGAAGGCCGGCGGGCCGCACTATGTCAACCGCTTCCGGCGCACCGAGGCGCCGTCGGTGCATGCCGCGCCCGAAGGCGACGGGGTTGCGGCGAAGCAGGTCGAAGCGGCATTCGCGACGCTCGACGCGACGGCCTGGTCGGCACGCAACGACCGCATCCAGGTGCTGCGCCACGCGCTCGACGGCAAGGGAGCCCCGGTGCGCCGCGCCGTCAACGCGGCGGCCCGGTTCGACAGCGGGCCGTTCCGGCTGCCCGGGCCCACCGGTGAGTCGAACCGGATGAGCATGGTGCCGAAGGGACCGGTGCTGTGTCTCGGCCCCGGGATCGAGACCGCACTGGCGCAGGCCGCGCAGGCGCTCGCCGCCGGATGTGCGGCGCTGGTCGTGGTCGCGGGGGCCGATGCCGCGGTCGCGCCGCTGCGCAAGGCCGGCGCGCCGGTCGCCGCCATCGACGGCACCGTGCCGGCCGCCGAACTGGCCAAGGCCCAGGGCTTCGTCGCCGTGGCCGCGGCAGGCGATTCGCTGTGGACGCGCGCGCTGAGGCAGGCGCTGGCCAGCCGCGAGGGCCGCATCGTGCTGCTCGAGACCGAGCTGATCTGCCCCGAGCGCTACTACATCGAGCGGCACGTGTGCATCGACACCACCGCCGCGGGCGGCAACACCAGCCTTTTGGCCGCCGAGGCGTAGCCGCCGACGCAACAAACAGGAGAGAACGATGCAAACAGGCGTCTGGATCAGTCTGGCCATCTACTTCGTCGCGATGATCGGCATCGGCTTCTATGCCTTCCGCAAATCGACGGGAAACTCCGAGGAGTACATGCTCGGCGGACGCAACCTGCCACCCGCGGTCGCGGCGCTGTCGGCCGGCGCCTCCGACATGTCGGGCTGGCTGCTGCTCGGCCTGCCCGGCGCGCTCTATGCCGCCGGCCTGGTCGAGGCCTGGATCGGCGTCGGCCTGTTCATCGGCGCGCTGATCAACTGGATCGTCGTCGCCCCGCGACTGCGCGAGCAGACCGAACGCTACGACAACGCGTTGACGATCCCCGAGTTCCTGTCCAACCGGTTCCCGACGCAGGCCACGGCGCTGCGCATGGTCTCGGCCATCATCATCGTCATCTTCTTCGCGGTCTACACCGCGTCCGGCCTCGTCGCCGGCGGCAAGCTGTTCGTCGACGGCGTTCGACGGCGGCTACCAGACCGGCGTGTGGCTGACCTTGGGCATCGTGCTCGCCTACACGGTGATCGGCGGCTTCCTCGCGGTGTGCCTGACCGACTTCGTGCAGGGCTGCATCATGATGCTGGCGCTGATCGTCATGCCCGCCGTCGTGCTCTACGCGGGCGACGGCGGCGGCTTTGCGCAGGCGAGCCAGACCTTGTCGGGCCTGCCAGGCTTCACGCTGTCCTGGTGGAACGACAGCATGACGCTCATCGGTTGGCTGTCGCTGATGGCATGGGGGCTCGGCTACTTCGGCCAGCCGCACATCATCGTGCGCTTCATGGCAGTCAGGAGCGTTCGGCGAGGTCTCGACCGCGCGCAACATCGCCATGGCCTGGATGGCCATCTCGCTGATCGGCGCGATCGGCGTGGGCATCCTCGGTCGCGCCTACGTCGTGCGCAGCGGCATCGTGCTGGAGGACCCGGAGACGATCTTCATCCTGCTCGCCGAGACGCTGTTCCCCGCGCTGATCACCGGCTTCCTGTTCGCCGCGCTGCTGGCGGCGATCATGTCGACCGTATCGAGCCAGTTGCTGGTGTCCTCGTCTTCGCTGGCAGAGGACATCTACAAGCTCTTCGTCAACAAGACGGCGAGCGACAAGGCGATCGTGACCGTGGGGCGCATCGCGGTCGTGGCGGTGGGCGCGGTGGCGGCCGTCATCGCCGGCGATCCGGACAGCGAAGTGCTCGGGTTGGTCGCCAATGCGTGGGCCGGTTTCGGCGCGGCGTTCGGCCCGCTGATGATCCTGTCGCTGACATGGCCGCGCATGACCGGGCTCGGCGCGGTCGCCGGTCTCGTCACCGGCGCGGCGACCGTGATCGTGTGGATCTCGCTGGGCTGGAACTCGAGCTTCCTCGGCGGCCCGGGCGTCTACGAGATCATCCCGGGATTCCTGCTGGCGCTGATCGCGATCGTCGTCGTCAGCCTCGCCACCGAAGCAAAGGGCGAATATCGCGCGCTTGCCGCCGGGTGACGAAGGACGCGCCGCGCGATGGCGCTTGCCGATGGACCTGGCGGCCGTGCGCCGCCCACAGGCCGAGGCCTGTCGATGCGCTTCCGCGACAGGCAACTGCAGCCTTGTCAGCCGTGGGTCGGGCGGTGCGGGGCAGCCAATGCTGACGGCCAGCGTCAATGCGGCGGTGGCGCACACGCCGGCGCCTCGCGCCGGCGCAGCACGGCTTGCGAGCCGATGCAAGTGACCGCGCGGCGCTCAACATCCAGCCGTGCACTTTCCGCCCGCGTCGAATTCCATCGTCTTGCCGGACAGCGGGATGTGCACCGGTGACGTGGGTGGCTTTGACGAACGCCTCGGTCTTGCTGCCCGCCCGCACCTTGCCACCCTCCGTGCCCACTTCGTTGGCATGCGACGCGATGACCGATGCAGGCTTCACCAGCTCATTCATCACATACGCGGCCTCGACGGGGCCGGTGGTGAAGCCATCGCCGATGTTCATCACGGCGAGCTTCGCGCCGTAGTGGTTTCGAACCACCAGTTCTTGATCGGCAATGATGCCGGTGTCGCCCGACAGGTAGGCGACGAGGCCGTTGCTGAAGCGCAGCACGTAGCCGGTGGCCGGGCCCACGTCGCCGGCGATGCCCGCTTCCTTCATGGCCTTGCCGAGATCGCCGCCGATGTAGTCGGGGTCGACGCCGTTGCTGTGCTGCGCCGTCACCGTGGCGATGCGCACGCCGCCGATGGTCACGCTGCCGCCGAAGCGGGCGAGGATCGAGTTGCCGGCATCGCCCCCGTTCGCCTTGAGCTTGGCGGCGAAGAACGGCGGCATCTCGCTGCCGGTCACGATCTTCGACTTCTTGGCCAGCGCGATGTTCACCACATTCGAGTTCGGCATCGCCGATACCGAGGTGTCGGGCTTGTCGCAACTGCCCGACCCCGGCGCCTTGTTGTGCGCGTTGCCGACGTGATCGCCATGCATGTGGCTGACCAGAATGATGTCGATCTTGCCCAGCCGCGGATCCGCTGCACCGGCAACCGTGCGGCCCGGCTCATAGAGGACACGCGTGCCGTTCGGGTCCTCGAAGACCAGCGCGCGGTCCTGCGGGCAGAACTCGCCTTCGATGCCGCCGAGCGGCGTCACCTTCACCGTCTGCGCCAGCGCAGGAGCTGTCAGCGCGGCGCCGATAGTGCCCATGGCCACGATCCAATTGAAGCGATTCATCCAACCTCCATCTGTTGATCAAAACGAGAACAAGCCGATTCGGCTCCAGGGTGCAGCGCGGGGTGCGACGGCAGCCCCGTCGGTGCGGTGGCGCTGCAGCGCACCCGCAATCAAACCCGAGGCCTTCATCTCCTCGATGAGGCACTCAACCAGGTCCGCGCAGCTGTGGGGCCCTTCGGCACGCCCATCGCCTGCTCGATGATCATGAAGCGGTGGGCCCCTTCGATGATCCCGTAGGGTGCCCTGTATTCCATGTCCGCAGCGCGCACAGGGTCGATGGCGACGAAAGCCAGGTCGACCTGCCTGGCCCCGATCGCTTCGACCACCTTGCCCGCAGAAAGAAAGTTAACAGTTCGATCTGCAGGCCCGGGCGCCGCGCCACCTTGCGACGCTGCGCCGCCGCCCGCGCCTGGTCGCGGTCACGCGGTAGGGCATGGCTGGGGCATCCTGGGGCTGCCGCGCAGAAACAAGTTCTCGATGCTTCCCAGCCGGTCGCGGCAGTTCCGCGGCGACGGCGGGCCAGATCCGACGCTGTGCGCGAGCCGGGTTTGCTTCTTTCTCCGACGGCTGCGTGGAGCTTGAGCGTCAGCGCCGAAGCGAGGGCGCCGCGGCCGCCACGGTCGCGGGCTCCACGCCGGCGGGACAGTCGGTGCCGTCGATCAGCGGCTGCAGCGCCGGCAGCAGGGCCTTCAGCAGCTGAGACGGCAGCGCGCTGGTGAACTTGTAGTCGGCCGCGTGCGGCTCCGGCACGTAGGCCATCAGCGTGCCGAAGTGGCGCTCGCCGATCAGGAACATGAGCGTGGCGGTGCGGTTGACAACACGCGACGAGATCAGCACGCCGCCGCGGCCGAAGACGTCGAAGCGCTGGTCACCGGTGCCGGTCTTGCCGCCGATGATCACCGGCGTGCCGTCGGCGTGAACGAGGGCACCCTTCAGCCGCTTGGCGGTGCCGTCCTCGACGACGCCGATCAACGCCGTGCGCAGCACGTCGGCGACCTCGGCCGGCATCACGCGCTCGGCCTCGGTCGGCTGGCGCGCCAGGTGGGTCTCGTACGGCGTGCCGCGGGCGAAGCGCAGCGACTCGACGCGCGTCACCGGCAGGCGCACGCCGCCGTTGACGATGATGCCCATCAGCTCGGCGAGTGCCGCCGGGCGGTCGCCCGAGGCGCCGAGCGCGCTCGCGTACGACGGGGTCAGCGCATCGAAGGGGTAGCCGAGGCGGCTGCCACGCGCGCGTGGATCTCGGTGAACGCGTCGAGCTCGACCAGGTCGCGGATGCGGCTGTCCTGCGCCGACTTGTGGCGCGTCTTGAACAGCCATTCGTAGGCGGCCTGGCGCTGCATCGGCGCTGGCCGCGACCACCTCGGACCAGACCGGCCTGCGGATGCGTGTGCAGATGCGCTGACCACCCACAGCTCCAGCGGGTGCACGCCGGCGAGGTGGGCGCGGTCGGCGAGCGACCAGCGCTCGGGTCCATGCCTGGCCTGCAGCGCCTGCAGCGCCGCGTCGCCCGGCACGCTGTTGTTCAGCCGGCCGGCGATGAACGCGCGCAGGCGGGCGCTGTCGGCCGTCGGCTCCAGGCCGTACAGCGCGGCGGCCAGGCCCGATGGGCGTAGCGCGCGCATGGCGCTGCAGCAGCGTCTCGATCTCGGCCGGCGACCGGCCGGCGTACTTGGCGGTGGAAGCGGCCGAGGAACTCGCGCGCCCTCCTTGTCGGCGAAACGGGCCAGGAACTCGCGCCGCCGCGGGTCGTCCGGGTCGTCGATCAGCACCGCACGCTCGCCGTCGCCGCGCGCGCTGACGTGACGGACCAGGTCGCGCATCAGCCGGATGAAGAGCAGGTTGACCGAGCGCGTCAGCGCCTCGCGCAAGGTCATGGTGCGGCTGTCGTCGACCTTGTCGAAGTTGTCGAAATGGTGCAGTCCGCCGCCGGTGTAGAAGCCTTCGGCGGGGCTGGCCGAGTAGACGCGGTCCATCGCCCGCGTCGAGCAGAACGCCGCAGACTGCGGTCGGTGTCGTGCAGCAACTGGTCGCGCGCCCAGCGGCCGATCGTGTCCTGCGCCGGGATCGCCAGTGCGGCGAGGTCCTCTTTCGACAGCCCGGACCAGCGCTGGTGCAACTCGGCCACCATCTCGAGATAGGTCGTCAGCGTGCGCAGCTTGGCGGTCGATCCGAGGTCGAGCCGCGCGCCGTCGTTGAGATCGAAGGGCTGATCGAAGTTGTCGGTCTGCACGCGCAGCAGGTTGCCGCTGTCGCCTCGTTCGTACAGCGTGAAGCTGACGCGCAGCTTCGACGGGTCCTGCCCCTCGTCGAGCAGCCGGAAGCCGTACAGGCCGGCGGCCTGCGCGGCCTTCGGGTCGGCGAGGCCCCGCAGCAGCTCGGTGGCGGCGCGCTGCACGCGACCGTCGAGCGGGCTCTGAACCGCCAGGTCGCAGCCGGTCGAGGTCGTAGGCGCGCGGCATGCCGAGCAGCGTCTGCAGCCGCGTGCGCACCAGCGTGCCGGCCTTGCGCTCGACGAACGATTGCGCGTCGCGACTCCGGCAGGCCGGGCTGCAGCCGCAACGGCTGCGTCAGCGCGACGTCGCGCAGGGAGGCGGTGATGACGCCCGCATCGGCGAGCAGGCGCAGGTAGGCTGTCGGTGAGCTTGTGCAGTTCCGGCTCGCCCGCGGCCAGGTAGTGCGACGGTCGGCGCTGCGCGACCATCAGCGACAGCGCCTGCTTGAAGGCCAGTGCCTGCGCAGTCGATGGCGCGGGTCGCGCCCGGTGGCGCAGCCAGCGCTTGCCGCACCTCGTCGAAGTCGCGCCCGTACCACGCCCACAGGCCGTCGCCGATGCCGTTGACCTCACCGAAGCCGGTCTGGGCGGACAGCGGCACCGTGTTCAGGTAGTCGACGACGATCTGCTGCCGGCGCGCCATGGTCTCGCTGCCGTCGAGATAGGCGCGCAGCGATGCCGATGCCATCTGGCGCAGCTTCTGCTCGGCGCTGGACGTGCGGCCATCGGCCGAATGGCGGTACTTCTCGATCTGCGTCGCCAGCGTGCTGCCGCCGGCAGCCGCGTGCGTGCCGGTCAGGCGCCGCAGCCCTTGGTCGACCACGGCCTTGCCGAAGCGATCCCACTCGACGGCGGGGTTCTTCATCGCATGCCGGGCGTCCAGCAGGTGGCGGTCCTCGATGAACAGCAGTGCATCGACGAGCAGCGTGGGCACCGCGCCGAAGCTGTCGAACACGCGCTGCGGGTAGCGCGCGAGCGCGAGCGAGTCGCCCCGGCAATCGCGCACGTCGAGCCCGGCCTGCACCGTCTCGCGGTACGGCGCGTGCAGCCCCAGATCGATCAACTCCACCATGCGCGGCGACATGCGCGCCTGGGCGGTCAGCGCGTAGCCCTGCGTCGTCAGGCGCTGCACGAACTCGGGCACGCGTTGGTAGCCGAGATGCTCGTCGAAGGGCCCGGTGGTGGGGAAGCGGGGCTGTGCGGTCGCGCCAGGCTGCACGGTGTAGCCGAGCATCGGCGCCTGCGCGCTCAGCCATTCGGCCTGGCGGCGCGAGGTGGTCGCTTCGTCGTAAGCCAGCCAGCCGGCCAGCGCCAGCGTGCAGACCAAAAGCGCGCCCAGCACGAGCAGAGCGTTGCGTATCCAGCGGGGTCGGTTCGAGGCGGCCGTCATTCAATGTGCGCGGGCGGCACGAAAGGGCTCGCCCGAAGCCGCTATCGTGCCTGCGCGCCACGCGCCCGGTCTGCGCGGCAGGGCGCCTCTGGCGTCGCTTCTCGATCGATCGGAGCGATCGGAGCGGTCGGCCGCCGTTCGAAGGACGGGTTCGGCACCTTGCCGGGGTGCGGCACCCGGCGCACGGTGGCCCGGGGCGGCGCTGCGGCGGCTGCGCGCCCGGGTCAACGACGGCAGGCCGATCTCCCCGTGCCGGCGCGACGGCATCTCGCAGCGCAGCGATGCAGCTGAACGCCGGCAGCCGTCAGGCGTCGGCCGCGCGCGCCGCTTTGTCGCGTTCGACCCGCTCGGTGACGTCACGTGCCACCGCGACCGAACCGAGCAGCGCGCCGGCGGCGTCGCGCACCAGCGCGAAGCTCATCTCGATGTAAAGCTTGTGCCCCGACCGGTGCAGGCCCCGCGTGAGCGTGGCGCGGCCGTTCAGCCGCAGCGTGCCGCTGTTCATCGCGGCGCGGAAACCGCGCCAATGGGCGGCGCGCAGGTGCTGCGGAATCATCAGGTCCAGGCTCTGGCCGATCGCCTCGGTGGCACTGAAACCGAACACATGTGCGGCCGCGGCGTTCCAGCGTTCGATGACGCCTTCGCAGTCGGTGTAGACGACGGCTTCGGCGATGTGCTCGACGATCGAATCGCCGACGGTGGTGGTGCCTGATCCTTGAGCATCCATGAAATCCGTTCCGTTCTGTCGATCGTCGCTCAGCTCAGCTCAGCTCAGCTCAGCTCGACGATCAGCGACGCATCGAAGGCCTTGTTCTCGACCACACCTTGCGGTGCATAGCCGCGCGGGTTGGCGATCACGCGGGTGCTGCCGATGCGGTAGTCGAAGCTGTCGTGAACATGCCCGTGCAGCCACAGCGCCGGCTGCCAGCGCCGAATCTGCGGCTCCAGATCGGAGACGAAACAGGCATTCAGCGGCGAACCGGCAAAGCGGGTCGCAACGCTGCCGAGCGCCGGTGCGAAATGGCTGATCACCACCGTCGGGCCGTCGTGCGCGATGCCGAACTGCTGTTCGAGCCAGGCCACTGAACGCTCGAACAGATGGCGCGACATCGCCGGCGTCATCTTCTCGTCGAACTCCGGTGCGATGCGGATGCGCGAGAAATCGCGCACCATCTGGCTGGCCTGTTGCAGGCCCAGCTCGCGTTGCTCGGGGCCGTCGTACAGCCGGTGGTCCGACCACAAGGTGCAGCCCAGAAAGCGCACGCCGCCGTGCTGCCACACATCCTGTTCGAGCACGTGCACCGAAGTGCCGTGGGCATGCACGCGCAGTTCGCGCAGCGTGCTCACCAGATCGCCGCCGTAGAACTCGTGGTTGCCGGCGACGAACAAGGTCGGCTGGCGATACTGGCGGGCCCATTCGATCGCAGGGGCAGGGCGATGCAGGTCGCCGGCGAGCACCACCACGTCGGCCTTCGTCGGCGGCGGTGCCATGGCCTGCACCGACAGGTGCAGATCGGACAGCAATGCGATCTTCATGGTCGACGAGCTGGGGGTGGTGCCAGCGGATTGTGCGACCGGCGCTAGCGGTCGGATCGACAAGACCTGGCACTGCAATGAGCCAGATCATG
Organism: uncultured beta proteobacterium; assembly: GCA_963756415.1. Classification (GTDB taxonomy): domain Bacteria; phylum Pseudomonadota; class Gammaproteobacteria; order Burkholderiales; family Burkholderiaceae_C; genus Rubrivivax. The sequence continues at coordinate 72,053 of CAVWNT010000006.1, read as the reverse complement.
AGCCACGCTGCAATGCGGTCCGCGATCAGCCACGTCGTCGCCCGAGCCTGATGCGCCACTCGGCGAGTCTTCAATACGCCTACTGTGCAGTGCGAGATGGCCTGAGTTGTTTGCCTGGAAACACTGCTCGAAATACAATCGCGGCCATGTTCTCCACCCTTGGCACTGTTGCGCGTTCTGCCGCGCCGGCACGGCTGACCACCCCGGTCGCTGCGCTGGCAAGCGGCCTCGCGGTGCGGCCGGGCTGGAGACTCTCATCTGTCAGCCGGCCGCACATTCCTGAGCCCGGCGATCACTTCCACCCTGACTGCGCAAACCCCGATCGCCGGGCCCTGAAGCCCGCGCCATAGCCCGCGTTTCCTGCCTTTGTGTCGGCGACGTGGTGCCTCAGATCTGGAGGTTGCATCATGGAAGTCCTGGCACTCGAGCGCACGCTCACCGAACTGGATCACGTTCGGCTCACCCATCTCGTTCAACGCCAAAAACTCGGCGGAACGCTGGCATCGGCCGCGCTGCCGATCGAGCGCGTTCTCGACGAGGCCAACCTGGTGCATTGGCGGCAGGTGCCGCCCGACGTCGTCACCATGCGCTCGCGCGTTTTGCTGCAGGATCTGCAGACGGGCGCGCAGAGCGAACTCACGCTGTGCTACCCGGCCGATGCCAATGCCAGTGCGGGTGACGTGTCGGTGCTGTCGCCGGTGGGTTGGAGCCTGCTCGGTCAGCGGGTAGGCGCCACCGTTTCGTGGCCCACGCCAACCGGCGGCAAGCTGTCGGCCGAGATCGTGGCACATCCTGTTCCAGCCCGAGTCGAACGGCGACTACACGATGTAGCCACCGCTCGCGGCGCTGCGTCGCTGCGCGCCGTCACGCATCCGCCGTCGAGCCATCGGGCCACGGCGACCGATTCACCGAGCCCATTCGAACGCGGCCAGCAGGCGGCGGCGCTTGCGCTCGTGCGGCGCTATCGCACTGCGCCGCGGACCTTTGAGGAGTATTCGAGATGACCCCATTCAAGTTCATCCTGGCGGCCACCGACTTTTCCGAGCCGGCGAACCACGCCGTGCGCCGCGCGGCGATGCTGGCCAAACAACACGGCGCGCGCCTGCACATCCTGCATGTCGTGGTGCCGACGAAGCGCGGTCAACTGCGCGCGTGGTTTTCGCCAGCAGTCGATCTCGACCAGAAGCAGGCCGAAGCGCAAGACGTGCTGCGACGCCTGGCCGACGATCTGACCGATCGCCACGGCCTGACACCCAGCATCGAGGTGCGTGGCGGCGAGTTTCGCGACGAGTTGCAGCGCGCTTCGGCAGGCGCCGACCTGCTGGTGATCGGGCAGCGGCGCCGCAGTGCGCTGACCGACATGGTGCTGGGCAGCACCGCGCAGCACTTCGTCGAGCACAGCCGACGCCCGGTGCTGGTGGTCAAGCAAGCGCCGCGGTGGGCGTACCGCCGTGCGCTGGTGCCGATCGATTTCACGCCGGCTTCGGACGCGGCGGCTTTGGTGGCCGCGACCTTGGCCAGCGACATCGACCTGCAGTTCTTTCATGCCTTCGATTCGACCGGCGAGACCGTCATGCGCGAAGCCGATGTCAGCGAATCGGTGATCCGCGAGTACCTTCTCCGGGAAGAGGTTGCCCTGAAGGCGCGCATGCGCCGCAGCATGGCGCGGCTGGGGCTGGACAGCGCGCGGTTGAGCTTCGCGCTCGGCCGCGGTTCGGCGGTGAGGGCCATCCTGCGACAGGCACAGAGCCTGAACGCCGATGTGCTGGTGGCGGCCAAACAGCGGCGCGGTCGAATGGCCACGACAGTCCTGGGCAGCATCAACCGCCTGCTGGTGCGATCGCGCTGCGACATGTTGATCGTCTGCGGCGGGGTGCGCGAGCCACGGCATCCGCAGGCCGTGGCCGCCTCGCGAGCCCCTTCGCTGGCGGTTCGCATCGGCAGCCCGAGCGGCCCTCGAGGCAGACCGCAGCCGGTTCTTCGTGGATGCGCGCGCAGTTGCCGGCAGACGCCTTCATGGCAGGCCAGCACGGGCCGGCCGCTGCGCGCCGGCGGATGAAGGCCACGATGCAACCGACCACCGTTTCTACATGGAGCGAGACATGACAAGCAGCCTTCCCAATCCATGGGCCGAGGTGATCCTCGAGCAGATGTGGATCGTCCGGCAGACCACCACCCTGGTGGCCCGGAGCATCGACGCCGAACTGCTGTGCGACCCGCAGGCCCTGACCGACTACTGCCTGAACCCGAGCGAGGAGCGGCTGAACCCGCTGGAGTTCCACGGCAAGCGACGAGCGTCGGCAGCGCAGCAGCCTCGATAGGGCAGGCAACCCCGGCGGCGACGCGGCGTCACAGGCACAGGTTGGACAGCGGCGCCGGCTGCGCGCAAGCTACGCCGCTGCTGATCGTCAACAAGGAGCAAGACATGAACGCACTCGACAGCATCGCGACGCTGAAGACCGCATCGGGAACTGCCCGCTACGTCAGCCTGGCCAAGCTGGCCGCCGAGACCGGCACCGATCTGGCGCGCCTGCCGCACACCGTCAAGATCCTGCTGGAGAACATCGCCCGCCGCGCCGGCGGCCGCGATGTGTCGCAGGCCGACGTCGAGTCGCTCGCGCGCTGGCCGGATGGCGCCGACGCGTCGCTGGCCTTCATGCCGGCGCGCGTGCTGATGCAGGACTTCACCGGCGTGCCCGCGGTGGTCGACCTCGCGGCGATGCGCAGCGCGGTGGCCGCGCGCCGGCGGCGACCCGAAGGGCGTCAACCCGTTCGTGCCGGTCGACCTGGTCATCGACCACTCGGTGCAGGTCGATCGCTTCGGCAGTGCCGATGCCTACGCCGCCAACCTGCAATGGGAATACCGAGCGCAACCGCGAACGCTACGCGCTGCTCAACTGGGCGCAGCAGGCCTTCGACGGACTTTCGTGTCGTGCCGCCGGGCATGGGCATCTGCCATCAGGTCAACCTCGAGCATCTGGGGCAGGTGGTGATCGAGCGCGACGGCTGGGTCTTTCCGGACACCGTCGTCGGCACCGATTCGCACACGCCGATGATCAACGGCCTGGGTGTGCTGGGCTGGGGCGTCGGCGGCATCGAGGCCGAAGCGGCGATGCTCGGCCAGCCGATGTTCCTGCCCAAGCCGGTCGTGCTCGGCGTCCGCACGCGCGGGCGCATTGCCGCCGGGCACCACCGCCACCGATCTGGTGCTGACCTTGACGCAGATGCTCAGGGCACACGGCGTGGTCGGCAAGTTCGTCGAGTTCTTCGGCCCCGGCCTGAGCAGCCTGAGCATCGCCGACCGCGCCACGCTGTCGAACATGTCGCCCGAATTCGGCGCCACGGCGACGCTGTTCCCGGTCGATGCGAACACCTTGAAGTACCTGCGCCTGACCGGGCGCGGCGCAAGCGTCGATCTGGTCGAGCGCTACACGCGTGAACAGGGTCTGTTCAGGACCGACGACGATGCCGAGCCGAACTTCAGCGAAGTGCTCGACCTCGATCTGAGCGGCGTCGAACCGAGCGTGGCCGGCCCGAAGCGGCCGCAGGACCGGGTGGCGCTGGCGGGCGTCGCGCAGTCGTTCCGGTCCGGCACCGTCGGCGCCGCGGCCGAGGTCAGCTGCAAGCAGATCTCGCGCTTCGAACGACGAAAGCGACACCGCAGGCGGGCGAAGTCCTCAAGGCGCCGCCGGAGCAGCTTGCAACAGCCGCACGCCGCCGCCGCCGTGACGCACGGCTCGGTCGTCATCGCGGCGATCACCAGTTGCACCAACACCTCGAACCCGTCGGTGATGATCGCCGCCGGTCTGCTGGCTCGCAAGGCGGTCGAAGCCGGCCTGCAATGCAGGCCGTGGGTGAAGACCTCGCTGGCGCCGGGCTCGCGTGTGGTCACGCAGTACCTGGACAAGGCGGGGCTGACGCCGTACCTGCGAGAAGCTGGGCTTCGACCTGGTCGGCTACGGTTGCACCACCTGCATCGGCAACTCCGGCCCGTTGCCCGAAGAAGTCGCCGAGGCCGTCACCGACCACGAACCTGGCGGTGGCCGCGGTGCTGTCGGGCAACCGCAACTTCGAGGGCCGCATCCACGCGCAGGTGAAGGCCAGCTACCTGGCGTCGCCGCCGCTGGTCGTCGCCTACGCGCTGGCCGGCACGGTGCTGTGCGACCTGACGCGCGGACGCGCTGGGCACCGACACGAGCGGCAAGCCGGTCTACCTGAAGGACATCTGGCCGACGCGCCGAAGAGATCGAAACCCTGGTCGCCTCGTCGGTGCTGTCGGAGCAGTTCGATACCGAATACGGCCGCATCTTCGAAGGCGACGACAAGTGGAAGAGCATGCCGGCGCCGACCGGCACCCTGTTCGACTGGTGCGACGATTCGACCTACGTGCGCGAGCCGCCGTTCTTCATCGATTTCGCCGACCAGCCGGCGGCGCTGGCCGATATCGACGGCGCGCGCGCGCTGGCGGTGCTCGGCGACTCGATCACCACCGACCACATCTCGCCGGCCGGCACGATCGGCGCGCGATTCGCCGGCCGGCAAGTACCTGCTCGACCACGGCGTGAAGTCCGTGCGGAGTTCAACAGCTTCGGCTCGCGGCGCGGCAACCACGAGGTGATGATGCGCGGCACCTTCGGCAACATCCGGCTGCGCAATGCGATGGTCGCCGGGCACCGAAGGGCCCTGGACCGTGCACGTGCCCAGCGGCGACAAGATGAGCATCTACGACGCCGCGATGCGCTACCGGCAGGAAGGCACGCCGCTGGTCGTCATCGCCGGGCGCGAGTACGGCTCGGGCAGCTCGCGCGACTGGGCGGCCAAGGGCCCGGCGCTGCTGGGCGTCAAGGCGATCATCGCCGAGAGCTACGAGCGCATCCACCGCAGCAACCTGGTGTGCATGGGCGTGCTGCCGCTGCAGTTCAAGGACGGCGAATCGGCGCAGTCGCTCGGCTTGACGGGCAGCGAACCTTCACCATCACCGGCATCGCCGGCGGCATCGAGCCGCGGCCAGCTGCGCGACGGTGTCGGTGACCCGGCGAGGACGGCTCGCAGACGCCGCTTCGACACGACTGGTCAGGATCGATGCGCCGGCCGAGGTCGAGTACTTCGTCCACGGCGGCATCCTGGACATGGTGTTGCGCCAGTTGCTGCCAACACCACCGCAGCAGACTCCTGTCGATCCCCGTTGAACAACGATCGCTCGGGCTCGCCGCGCGCCCGTCCCCGATGTGGGACCTGATCGTCGATGGCCTGGGCGCGGCGCTGATCAGCGCTTTCGGCTGGTGGCACATGAAGGCCGATCGACGCTCGTTCATCGATGCCTGGACCGATCGCTTCGTCGCCAACAACCCGCGACTCTTCCGCCGCTGAAGGCACCGCCGATGACCATCACACGAACGCTGCCGGCGTATGCGTTGACAGCCGTCGCCGGCTGGATCGACACCGTCGGCATCATGCTGTTCTTCAAGGAGCTGCAGATCTTCCCGACCTACATGAGCGGCAACACCACGCGGCTCTTTGTTTCGGCACAGCAAGGGGAACTGCAGCGAACGGTGCTGTTCGGCGCGGCGATCGTGCTGTTCGTGATCGGCGCCGGCCTCGGCCGCTGGGTCAACGACGGCAGCCGCGGTCGTGAGGCCAGCGGGCTGCTGCTCGAGGCGACGCTGATTCTTGCCGCCGCCGCGGCGGCGGCGAGCGCCGCGCCCGAAACGCTGACGCTCGGTTTGCTGGCTGTGGCGATGGGTTGGAACAATGTCGCGCTCGAACCGCGCCGTGGCGTGGTGCCGCGTGGCTTCATCACCGGCACGCTGGTCTCGGTGGCCAGTGGCATCGCCGACGCACTGAGCCGGCGCGGGCCGTGGGCGCAGGTGAGGAAGCCGGCGCTGGTGTGGCTCAGCCTGGCCAGCGGCGCGCTGGCCGGCGTCCATTCGACCACCGTACTGAGCGATGCTTTGGTACTGCTTGCGCCGGCTCTCGTCGTCGCGTTGTGCGGGGCCGCTGTCGCGCTGGGAGGGGTTCGAGACGACGCGGCGTGAGTCGTCAAACCCGGACTGTCGACGTCGACACCAGCACATCGCCGGCAGATTCGGCCAGCACATGCGAGGTCACGCTGCCGAGCAGCAGGTCTTCCATCACGTTGCGGCCGTGCTTGCCGACGACGATCAGGTCGCAGGCCTGCTCGACCTCCTGCTCGACGATCGCCAGCGACGGATCGGCATGCACCAGGCACGGCGTCCAAGCGGCCGGCGCAAGGCCGGCTTCGGCGGCCAGCAGCTGAAGCTGCTGTTCGGCGGATGCTCGCGCCCGCTCGCGATAGGCCTCGACCTTCGCGTCGGTGGCGCCGGCCAGCCGCATCCTGCCCTCGTAGGGCACGTCGTAGGCGCTCAGCAAGACCAGATGGGCGCGCGGCGCCACGCGCTGCGCCAGCTCGATCAGCGGCTTCGACCAGGCCGAGAAATCCAGCGCCACCAGCACCCGTTGATAAGGCTCGTGCGCGCGCTGCTTGACCACCAGCATCGGCCGCGCCGTCTTGCGCAGCAAGCGTTCAGCGGTCGAGCCGAACACCAGGCGGCGCATGAACCCGGTTCCCCGCGCCCCGATCACCACCAGGTCAGCGGGCGTTCTTTCGGCTTCACGGCTGATCTCGTCCACCACCGTGCCTTGCATCAGCGTCGCTTCGACGTCGACAGCGTGTGCGGTGGCCAGCTCGCCCGCCAGGGTCTTGAGCTCGTCACGCGTGTGTTCGACGAGCGTCGCTTCGAAGGCAGTGTCTTGGCCGAGCAACTGCTGCAACTGCTCGGCCGCACCGGCGTCGAGTGCGTGGACCAGCTGCAGTCGTGCGCCCGCCTTGCGGGCCAGCCGCGCAGCGCGATCCGCCGCCCGGCGCGCCGGGCGAGACAGGTCGGTGGCGACCAGTACGTGCTTCATGAGGCTCAAAGAGGCACCTCCTTCGGTTTGGCTTGCGCAAGCATGCAGCACCGATGATGCGCTGTTCAGCCGACATGTTGGTGCGCCTTCGCTGCTGATGCTGGCCTTCGGCGCGACCGCGGCTGCCGTTGTGACCGAAGGGCGCCGGCGATGATGGTTTTCCGTTTCGCCTTCGCCCGCGCCTTCCTGCTCGCCGGGCTGCTGCCGCTGCGGGCTCAGCCGGCCGCAGCGGCCAGGCCGCGCAGATAGGCCTCGCAGCGCGCCAGCTGTTCGAGGCTCACGTATTCATCGGCCTGGTGTGCCTGGTTGATCGAGCCCGGGCCGCAGACCACCGCGGACATGCCGGCGCGCTGGAACAGCCCGGCCTCGGTGCCGAAAGCCACCAGCGTCGTCTGTCGTGTGCCGGCCAGGCGCTGCGCCAGCCGCACCGCCGGCTCGTCGGGCGCGGCCTGGAAGGCCGGCATCGACGCGATCGGGTCGAAGCGAAAACCGCTGTCCGGTGCGACCGAGCGCATCGCCGGCTCCAGCGCCGCCGCGCCCTCCAGCACACGGCGCTGCCAGCTTGCCACGTCGCCGCCAGGCAGGTCGCGAAACTCGTAGGTGAAGCGCGCTTCTTCGGGCACCACGTTGTCGGCGATGCCGCCGTCGAAGCGGCAGACCGAACTGGTGCTGTAGGGCACGTCGAAGCCGGCCTGGCGCGGCCCGCGCTCGCGCAGGTCCTCGCCGATGGCCGCGATGTGCGCCACCACGCGGGCCGCGGCCTCGACGCTGTTGACCCCCATCGAGGTCAGCGACGAATGCGCCGCCTTGCCGCGCACGCAGCAGCGCCAGCGGTGCACGCCCTTGTGCGCGACAGCCGGCACCATGTCGGTCGGTTCGCCGACCAGGCAGATGGCCGGTGCGATGCCGGCGTCGCGCAGGTCGGCGATGAGGTTCATCACACCGAAGCCGCCGACTTCTTCGTCGTAGCTGAACGCGTAGTGCAGCGCGTGCGGCAGGTCGGCCTGCAGCCAGGCCTCGGTGTGCGCCACGACCAGCCCGATGTAGCTCTTCATGTCGGCACTGCCGCGGCCGTACAGGCGCCCGTCCTGCACCGTGCCGGACAGCGGGTCCAGCGTCCAGGACTGGCCGTCCCAGGGCACGGTGTCGGTGTGGCCGGACAGCACGATGCCACCGGGCTTGCCCTCGCCCAGCGTGGCGAACAGGTTGGCCTTGCGGCGCTCGTCGTCGTAGGTCAGGCGGATCGGCACCTGCAGGCTGCGCAGGTGGTCGGCGATGCACTCGATCAGCGCCAGGTTGCTCTGGTCGCTGACGGTGTTCATGCGCACCAGACGCTGCGCCCAGTTCAGTGATTTGCCATCGGGTGTGCTCATGCCGCCACTGTAGCGGCCACGGTGAGCAGTCTGAGCGGCATGGTTGCTGCCGTCGATCCGCGGTCTGCTCTTGCAAAGGGCATCGCGGATCTGCGGATCGACCGGTGCGCGGCGCAGCGAAGCCGGTGCGGTCGACACCGACACAGCGCCCACGCATCGACAACAATCGCCGGCAACGCCCAGCCCGAGGAGCAGCGCGCCATGTCCGGCAGCATCGACTACTACTACTCCACCCGCTCCATCTACGCGTACTTCGGCGCCGAACGCATCGTGGCGCTGGCCCGTGCAGCGGGGCGCACGCTGGTGCACAAACCGGTCGAACCTGGGCCGTGTCGTGCCGGCCAGCGGCAGCCTGGCCTTCGAACAACGCCCCGGCAGCCACAAGCAGTATTTCTTCGGGCGCGAGATCGAACGCTGGAGCGAATACCTCGCCATCCCGGTGATCGTCGATCCGGTGCACCACTTCGGCGATCGCACCTGGTCTGCCGGCTTCGTCATCGCCGCCCAACAACAAGGCGCCGATGTGGACACCTTGCACACCGCGATCCTGCGCGCCCTGTGGCAGGACGACCGCGACCTGGCCGATCCCCAGGTGCTGTCGCAGATCGCGCGCGAGGCCGGGCTCGACCCCGCGCCGCTGCACGAGGCAGCACAAAGCGCGGCCGTGCAGGCCGCGTTCGTGCAGAACAGCGAGGAAGCCGTGGCGCGCGGCGTCTTCGGCTCCCCCACCTACATCGTCGACGGCGACATGTTCTACGGTCAGGACCGGCTGATGATGGTGGAACGGGCCTTGAAGCGCCCGTTCAAGCCCGCGGGGCTGGCACCCACCTGGTGACGCAGCACCGGACGCCTCGCCGCATCGAGCCGAGGGTCGATGCACGGGGCCTGGATCTCGGGCAGCGCACAGACCATGCAGTTCGCCCCCATGCGGCACCCGTTGGCGAGGCGGCCAGCCGGTGACTGGAGGACCCGCCGCCTACAATGCTGCGGTGCAGCGAACGTACGTCCGCCTGGCGTTCACGTCGCTGCGCGTCGGCAAGGAACTTGCGCGCGGCTACTTTCGCACCGTGACGCCGCCCTAGGTCGCACGCGGCCGACGTTCCTCCAGCCTGCGCCTGTGCAATCTGCCCCGGGCGCTCCTCTTCCCAATTCTTGATAGCCGTCGCCGGCGATGGGCGACTGCACGTTGCCCATGTCGTCATCAACACTGCGCCGGGACTGGCTTTCCAATGTCCGCGGCGATCTGCTCGCCGGCCTGGTCGTCGCGCTGGCCCTGATCCCCGAGGCCATCGCCTTTTCCATCATCGCCGGCGTCGATCCCAAGGTCGGCCTCTACGCGTCCTTCAGCATCGCGGTGATCATCGCCTTCACCGGCGGACGGCCCGGCATGATCTCGGCCGCCACCGGCGCGATGGCGCTGGTGATGGTCCTGCTGGTCAAGGAGCACGGCCTGCAGTACCTGCTGGCCGCCACCGTGCTGACGGGCGTGCTGCAGATCGTGGCCGGTGTGCTGAAGCTCGGTTCGCTGATGCGCTTCGTCTCGCGCTCGGTCATCACCGGCTTCGTCAACGCGCTGGCCATCCTGATCTTCATGGCCCAGCTGCCCGAGCTCACCAACGTGAGCTGGGTCGTCTACGCGATGACGGCCGCGGGGCTGGCCATCATCTACGGCTTTCCCTACCTCACGAAGGCCGTGCCGTCGCCGCTGGTCACCATCGTCATGCTGACCGCCCTGAGCCTGGCGCTCGGCCTGGACATCCGCACCGTGGGCGACATGGGCCAGCTGCCCGACAGCCTGCCGGTGTTTCTGTTGCCCGACGTGCCCTTGAACTGGGAGACGCTGAAGATCATCGCGCCGTACTCGGTCACGCTGGCTGTCGTCGGCCTGCTGGAATCGATGATGACCGCATCGATCGTCGACGAGCTGACCGACACCGCCAGCGACAAGAACCGTGAGTGCGTCGGCCAGGGGGTGGCCAACATCGCCACCGGCTTCATCGGCGGCATGGCGGGCTGCGCGATGATCGGTCAGAGCGTGATCAACGTGAAGTCGGGCGGCCGCGGGCGGCTGTCCGCACTCGCGGCCGGCGTCTTCCTGCTCGTGATGGTGGTGTTTCTCGGCGACTGGGTGGCGCAGATCCCGATGGCGGCGCTGGTCTCCGTGATGATCATGGTCAGCATCGGCACCTTCAGCTGGGACTCGGTGCGCAAGCTGCGCCAGCACCCGCCGAGTTCGTCCATCGTGATGATCGCCACCGTGGTGGTCACGGTGGCCACGCACGACCTGGCCCAAGGCGTGTTCGTGGGCGTGCTGCTGTCGGGCCTCTTCTTCGCCCACAAGGTGGGCCGCGTGCTGCGCGTGGACCGCAGCCTGAGCGACGACGGTCGCACGCGCACCTATGACGTGGTCGGCCAGGTTTTCTTCGCCTCGGCCGAGGCGCTGATCGCCGCCTTCGACTTCAAGGAGGTGATCGACCGCGTGGTGATCGTCGTGAGCCGTGCCCACTTCTGGGACATCACCGCCATCAGCGCGCTCGACAAGGTGGTGCTGAAGTTCAAGCGCGAAGGTGCCGAGGTCGAGGTGATCGGCCTGAACGAGGCCAGCGCGACCCTGGTCGACCGCTTCGCCGTGCATGACAAGCCCGGAGCCGTCGAACAACTGATGCACTGATCGAGGAGCGGAGCATGAAGAAACGAATCCTTGCCTGCATCGACACCCGCGGCAACACCGACGCCGTGATCGACTGGGCCGCCTGGGCCGCGGTCCGGCTGGAGTGCCCGCTGGAGTTCCTGCACGTGCTGGAGCGGCAACCCGAGGTGGCCGCTGTCACCGACTTCAGCGGCGCCATCGGCGTGGATGCCCAGGAGTCGCTGTTGAAGGAGCTGAGCGACCAGGACCAGCAGCACAGCGTGGTGATGCGGCAGGCCGGGCGCGAACTGCTCGGTCATGCCCGCAGCCGAGCGGCACTTGCAGGTGCCCGGCAGCTGGATGCACGGCTGCGTCATGGCGACTTCATCGAAACCGCCATCGAGCTCCAGGGCGAGGCCGATCTGTTCGTGCTCGGCGAGCACCACCACGCTTCGTCACGGGCCCGCATCCGGGCCGAGCATCATCTGGAGCGGGTCATTCGAGGCGTGTCGTCGTCGGTTCTGGTGGCGACCGCCGAAGCGTTCGAAGCCCCACAGCGTGTGGTCGTGGCCTTCGACGGCAGCCCCGGCGCCCGCAAGGCGCTGGCCGGGCTGGCGCAGCACCCGCTGGTGGCAGGTTTGCCGGTGCGTGTCGCCATGGTGGCGAACGACACGACGCTGGCGCGCCAGCAGCTTCGGGCGGCACAAGCTGCGCTGCAGGCGGCAGGTGCCGCCGCGGAGATCGAGCTGGTGGGGGGCGAGCCGCAACAGGCATTGCCCGAAATGGTCAAGCGCCACGCTCCAGCGCTGCTGGTCATGGGGGCCTTCGGGCACTCACGGCTGCGCCAGCTGCTGGTCGGCAGCACGACCACCAGCCTGCTGCGGCTGAGCGACGTGCCGGTGCTGATCCTGCGCTGAAACTGCCACAACCAGCTGCCACGGACCGAGGGGTTCGCCGCCGACACGTCCGTTCGGCGGCCAAACGTTCGGACCGCGCGACGCTTGACGAAGACGAGGCGACAGGCCTGCGCGACTTGGATCGGAGGCGTCGGCGTCGAAGAAGTCGCCCCCATCGACTGCACCATCGGCCGAGCGCCCTTGAATATCAGCGCTTCGCGCGTGGTGCTCGGCGGGGTCCACGCGGCCGACCTCGACACCGGTGTTGCTGCGCTTGCGGTGCCGGCTCCCAGACCACCTGTAGATCGGCTTGATGGTGGCAGCCCGCGCCTTGCGACAGCCGCTGTGCTCGAATGAGCAGCGTCTGCGGTGGCCGCCAGCTCGATCAGCGGCGACGCGAAGATTGAGCGGCGCTGGCCGCCGCACCGCCGAAGCGGTTCTCGATCTCAGCGCGCAGCGCAACCGGCAGCATCGACAGCATCCAGCGCACGGCCAGCGGCAACAGCACCAGATCGTCGACGATGCCGACGATCGGTATCGCGTCGGGAATCAGGTCCAGCGGCGACACCAGGTACAGCAGCAGCAATGCAACGCTGGGTTTCAGCCAGCCGGGTGCCAACGGGTGGCGCAAGGCGTACCACAGCCGCCGCGCATCGCCGCGCACCAGCATCCACAAGACGGTCAGTCGCTTCCACATGTGCCGTAGTTGGGGATGGCAGGCGCCTGATCAAGGGGCATGACTCGCCGGCGCTTCTGGCACGGCAAGGCGCTCGATCCGCAGCGGGGTCGATGCGGGCTCGGCACTGTTCGTGCCGGTCACGGTGGTGCTGGAGCTGGAGTGGGTGTTGCGCTCGTCCTTCGGCTTCGACGCGAGCACGGCTTGAGACGCGGATGGATAAAGAGCGCCGTGCGCAGCGGCTCAAGACGAAGAAGACGTGAGCTTCACCGTTCACTTGACGCGCGAGGCTCCAAAAACTGGTTGAGGCAGAGCACAGTTCATCTGCGCAACCATTCTGCAACGCCGCCGCTTGCGTTCACGATGCGACCGCTTTGCAGCCATTGCAGAGCCTGCGGCACTTGCCGCACATGGGCATCGAGGAAGGCCAGGCCCGCCGACGACAGCCAGCGCGCCATCTCGCCGCATTTGAAGGGGTCGTTCAACAACGCGATGCACTTCGTGCCGTTCAATTCGAACAGCGTGTGAAACGCGTCGGCGTCGTGCAGATAGAGAAGGTACTTGTTACCGACCGCGGGCATGCGATCGAAGCCGATGCGCCTGCCGTAGGGCATGTCACCGACGCAGCTGCCGGGAGAGTCGCCGGCATTGCAGGTGCTGTCACCATCGCCGGTGGCGGTGAACACCGGGCGGAGCATGTTGCTCCACGAATGCTGGGGCCTCCGAAACCGTGTATCGAAGAAGCCCTCCCCACCGGGCTGTTGCGGCGACAACGCCATGAAGGCCACGGGCCGCGGGTCGGACAGATCCTGCGGCGCTGCCGTGAAGATGCGCTTTGCACCGCCAATCGTCTGCGCACCACTCGAGCCAGCTGAATGCCCGCCGACGGCGATGCGCAGCAGGTCGATCTGGCCGACGAATTCACCGCTCGTGTTCATGCGCGCGAGCTCGTCGAGCACCGCCTGAATATCGTGCGGGCGGTCCCAGTTCAAGTACTTGAAGACCTCGCAGGTCGCGACGTCGGCGATGCCGAGGGCCGACGATCGGCACAGCGCCCGGCGGCTGTCTTGATCGCGGCCGGCATGCGCGATGCTGACCGTGAAGTAGCCGGCGGCCGCGGTGAGCTCGCTCCACTCGGCCATGCTGCTCGTTGGCGAGTTCTTGCCATCGGCGCCGCCGTGCGACCAGACCACCACCGGCAGGGGTGCAGGCGCGCCGATCGGCACGCGCAACAGCACCTTGACCTGGCGGGGCCGCCCGCTCGCGTCCAGGTAGGTGGTGCTTCTCCCGTAGGTGGTGAAGTTGTGGCGAGCCGTCGGAAAGTACAGGCAGTCATCACCCTGGGTCTCGTGGCAGGCAGGTGCCTGGGCTTGTGCCTGCACGGCGGAAAGCAAGGCCGCCAGTCCGATCGCTACCGCGGCAATCCTGTGCGTTGTCATGAGGGTCCTCCAGTCGATAAGGCCGAAGCCCGCACATCCAGGGCCGATGCCCGCAGCCGCCGATCGTGACTTGGGGCGGCGAGAAATTCGTCCAACGGTGCGATCTCTTCGCTGCCAGACGCGAGCGCGCGGTTGGCGTTGGCTTCTGTCACGATCGCTTTCCTGGGCTGGAGGTCTGCAAGCAGTTGGGTGTCTGCACGACATCACGCCGCTTCGTCGCCTCGAACAGGCGCCAGACGTTCATGGGCAGGAGCAGCGCATGCAGCATCAGCACAGGGTGAATGCCGACCAGCGCTGCGTACCCGATGAATGCCAGATTGCTCGCGATCGCCAGCGCGCGCAGCGACACCATGTCGCGCATGCAAAAGGTGGCCAGCACCAGCAGCGACGCCGCGTAGCCGAGCATGTCGACCTCGTTCATGGCGTGCTCACGGGTTGATCGGGGCCACGGCGTAGCCGTCGAAATTGGGCTGCGCCTGGCCGCTCGCCACGATCACTCCGTCGGACTGGATCAGACCCTTCTCGCCGATGTCGGTGAAAAGGGAGAGGCCGATCGACAGGCTGCCGGTCTCGACCCGGCGGGCGCGCGTGTCGCTGCGCAATCTTCAATCCTGTGACGGGCGACGCGACGACCGGCCGGAAGTGATCGAAGGCCAGATGAAAGATGTAGCCGTAGGCCACGTAGGCCAGCGTCAGGCCAAGCTCGGCCAGGAAAGCGTCGCGCCAGCTCAGTGATGTGAGGATGACGACCAGCGGCCAGGTGGCCAAGATGGCCGTGGCTTCGAGCGCGATCGCGTGCAGCATTCGCCAGTGCAGCGGCCGGTCACTGGCCACACGGCAGGTCAGGCGACGCTCGATGCAATCGAACGCGGTGTTGTACAGCGCCGACCAGAATGTGACGACGATCGAAAGCGTGAGCAGCAGCGTGAACGAATCGCCCACCGTCTCGCCCGAGAAGTGCGCGAACGGCAGGCTGACGATCGCCAGCCCCAGTGCTTCGAAGCACAGGGTCTGGATAACGCGCTCGCGCAGGCCACGGACCGCGCTCGGCGCGCGTTGATTGCTGGCAAGCGTGTTCATGCCGGCTCCCCTCATGCCGTCGCCGCCGATGCAGCCGGCGCCACTGCGGATCGCCCGCCGCGCCACACGCGCCACAGCACCGCCGGCGCGAACAGGCTGGGCGGTGGCGCAAGCATGTGCATGACCTTGACGAACGCCGCGGCGACCACCGCGTCTTGCACCGCCACACGCTGCACGCGCGCCACGTAGGCGTTGATCAGCTTCAGCGGGAAAGGCCGCGGCCCGGGCACCTGCGGCAGCGCAAGGTCACCGCCGACGGCCAGTTGCCATGGCGCGTCGATGACCTGCGCGGCCGCCTTGAAGAAGCGTGGCGCCAGGCCGTCCAGACCTTTGGCGAGCGCATCGCGCAGCGCCAGCGCCTGGCAGGCCGCCACCGTCATGCCCTGGCCGTAGATGGGGTTGAAGCTGGCCAGCGCATCGCCCATCGCCAGATACCCGATCGGGAAGCGGCGCAGCTTTTCGTAATGCCGGCGCTGGCTGTAGGGGAACCCGTAGCGCATCGGCTCGCCGATCATCTCGCCGCTCTCGGCCAGCGCGCATATCTCGGGACTGTGGGTCTGGCGCGCGCGCTGCGCCATCGCCTCACGGGTGGTCTCGACATGATCGCCGGCGTATCCGCCGACGCCCGCCACCCAGCGCGGCGGGCCATCCCCGGCCGGCTCCTGTGCCAGCAGGATCGATGGCCGTGGCAGCTCGGCCGTGGCGGCCCCGATCACGACGCTCACCGATGTTTGATCCGGCGCGCGTCTGAAGTAGGCGCTGGTGTAGGCCAGGCCGATCTGCACACGCTGCTCGGTGGGCGGCGGGTAGCCCCATTCGCGCAGCCAGGCCGGGCTGCGCGAACCGCGGCCGCTGCAGTCGATCACCAGTTCGGCGGCCATCGTGTTCACCGCACCGCCGTCGCAGCGCTGCCAGCGCACGCCGTTGATGCGGCCGTCCTCGTGCACCGGTGCGAGCACGTCGACCTCGCCGAGCAGCGTCACGCCGCGCATCGTGCGCACGCGGCGGCGCAGTTCGGCTTCGATCGCCAGGCGGCTCGCTGCCAGACCGTGAATACCGGCCGGGCTGCGCGCGAACCGGCGGCCGTTTGCGTCAACCGCCACTTCGGTGCCGATATCGCCGCTCAGTGCGCCTTGCGCCACCAGTGCTGCGCAGAATCCCGGGAACAGTTCTTCCAGGATCTGCTGCCCGCGAGCCAGCAGGCCATGCGGGTGCACCGCGTGCGGCGTGCCCTTGCGCGATGTCGGACGCTCGGGCAACGCGTCGCGTTCCAACAGCACCACCTCGTCGTAGCGCTCGCTCAGGACCCGCGCCGCGAGCAGTCCGGCCATGCTGGCGCCGATGACGATGACGCGCCGCGGGCTTGTCGATGAGTTGCTGTGTGTGTTCATGGCTGCCTCGCAACACAAAGGTGTGATTCAAGTCGTTGGTGTGGTGGGCGATGCGTCGTTGCAGGCCCTTTCACGGGCAGCCCGTCGTGATCGCGCCGTAGGTCGATCGGCAGTGCGCGCTGCGGTTGCCGCGGCACGGCGCCAGGGTCGTTCATCCTCATGTCACTCCTCAGACTGAAGGTCGGTACCGGCCGAACCGCCTGTACGCGCCGACCCGTACTCAGTAAGGACGCGCCAGCGCGTCGAAACCGGCCACTGCCGGTTCAGCGCGCCGCGACACACCGACGCCAGGTTCAACGGCGTCGGGCCGCCTTCGCGCGAGGCAGCCCGTCGGCCGCAGCCGCAACTGAGTGGCTTGCGGGTGCGAAGGAGCATGTGGCCGAGGGACCTGGCGACGACGCATCCCAGCAGGCTCGATGAGTCGCTCGCGGCCTTGGCGATGCGCTTGCCTCGCCAGTCGGGCTTGAGCCGCAAATGCGCGAAGTCGCCATGTGCGAGCGCGACACAGCGGCTGCAGCCGGCGCCGACGACCGGCGGCACCCGTCGCCGGCGCCGTCGCTCGCCCAGTGAGTCGTCGCAACAGCCCCAGTGCAGTGTGGCCGGACCACGACGATGACCGGGTGCACCCGTCGGCCCCCATTGCCTGCCCGGCCGAGCACGCACGCTCCGCCGGTCGCTCCTTTGGGGGTGGCCAACGGCCACTGGGGCAGCTATAACTGATTCATGACCAAGGTCGCCCCCGTGTCTGCCGCCTGTGCGCCTGAAGTCTCCGCGCAGGTGTACCGGCAGCTGCGCGCGATGGCGCGGGCGCGCCTGCGCGACGGGGGACGCGAGACACTGCTCGACACCACCGCGCTCGTCCACGAGGCCTACTTGCGCGTCGCCGGGGTCGAGATGAGCTCTGCCGAACAGCGCAGCTTTCTCGCCTACTCGAGCCGCACGATGCGCTCGGTGATCGTCGACCTCGCGCGCAAGCGGCAAGCCGAGTGCCGCGGTGGCGACGTCTGCATCGTCACGTTGACCGGCAACCTCGCCGAGCCGAAGCCCGAGGCGGCCGACGACATCGTGCGCGTGCACGAGGCGCTCGATGAACTTGGGCAAATCGATCCGCGGCTCGCGCAAGTCGTCGAAATGCGCTACTTCGCCGGCCTGACCGAGCCGCAGATCGCAGGGGCTCTGGGCGTCTCCGAGCGCACCGTGCGGCGCGACTGGGAAAAGGCACGCCTGCTACTGGAGCGCGCGCTGGCAGTGAGCTGAATGGACCGCGACTTCGGCATCGACCTGTCGACGTGGCAGCGTCTGAGCCCGCTGCTCGACGCCGCGCTCGACCTGCCGCCGGCGGCGCGCGCCGCCTGGATCGACGCGCTGCCTGCCGAGCATGCCGACCTGAAGGAAGTACTTGCCGATCTGCTGGCGCGAGCCGCCTTGACCGAGACCGGCTCACTGCTGCACACGCTGCCGAAGCTGAACGCCGGCGCCGCCGCCGATGGCATCGACGACACACATTCGGCGGGCGAACTCGTGGGCCCGTACCGACTCGTGCGCGCGCTGGGTGTCGGCGGCATGGGTGCCGTGTGGCTTGCCGAGCGCGCCGATGGGTTGATGCAGCGCAGCGTTGCGTTGAAGCTGCCGCGCGGGCCGTTTCGCGGCGACCTGGCGGCGCGCATCGCGCGCGAGCGCGAGATTCTCGCCACGCTCGACCATCCACACATTGCGCGTCTGTACGACGCCGGTGTCGCGGCCGACGGCCAGCCCTACCTGGCGCTCGAGCATGTCGATGGCCAGCGCATCGACCGCTATTGCGACGAGCACAAGCTTGGGGTGGCGGCCCGTTTGCGACTGTTCCTGCAGGCCGCGCGCGCGGTTGCGCAGGCGCATGCTCAGCTCGTCGTGCACCGCGACATCAAACCATCGAACCTGCTCGTCGATGCGGCCGGCCAGGTCAAACTGCTCGATTTCGGCATCGCCAAGCTGCTCGACGATGGCACCGAGCATTCGCGCGATCTCACCCGGCAAGGCCATCGTGTGATGACACCCGACTACGCGTCGCCTGAACAGATCGCGGGGCTGGCGGTGGGCACGCGCTCCGATGTCTATTCGCTCGGCGTGCTGCTGTTCGAGTTGCTCACCGGTGCGCGGCCCTACCGGCTGAAGCGCGACACGCGCGCCGCGCTCGAAGAGGCGATCCTGGCTGCCGAGGTGCCACGGCCGAGCGACGCGGTCACCAAGGCGGACTTGCGTCGCGCGCTGCGCGGCGATCTCGACACGATCGCTTGCAAGGCCTTGAAGAAGCCCGCAGCCGAGCGTTATGCCTCGGTCGAGGCGATGGCCGACGACATCGAGCGTCACCTCGCGATGCGCCCGGTACTGGCGCGGGCCGACAGCGCCTGGTACCGAGGCCGCAGATTCATCGTGCGCAACCGCATCAAGGTCGCGACCGCAGCGGCGCTGCTGCTGACGGTCGTTGTCGGCTCAGGCTCAGCACTGTGGCAGGCACGCATCGCGGTCGCAGAGCGGCAACGTGCCGAGGACGTGAAAGACTTCGTTGCTGCGATCTTCCGCGAAGCGAGTCCCTACGAGGGCAGCGGCACGAACGCGCTCACCGCCGTCGATCTGTTGAAGCAGGCCGACAAGAGGCTCGTGACTGAGCTCGACGGCCATGCCGAGGCCCGCATCGAACTGTCGAACATGATCGGCGAAAGCCTGCTGGCGCTGGGCGACGTGGCGGCGGCCGAGCCGGTGATCGTGCGCAGCGTCGCCGAAGCCGGCGAGACGCTTGGCCCGACCCATTCGCAGACCTTGCGTGGCTGGATGCTGCAGTCCCACATCCATCGCCTTCGCGGGCGGCCGCAGCAAGCGCGAGACGATCTCGACCGGGTGCTCCCGGCCGTGCGCGCGAAAGCCGACGGCAACGCAGCCGTGCTCGCCACCGCACTGATGGATCGGGCGCTGATTGCCGTCGACCTGGGCGCATATGCCGAGGCCGAACAGTTCTCGCGAGAGAGTGTCGCACTCGCAGAGGCCCGACTCGGCGGGCGCGACCCGCAGCGAGTGGGTAGCGCGGTGACGCTCGCGCTGGTGTACTTTCACCAGAACAAGTTCGATCTGGCGCGCGACAGCGGCGAGCGGGCCGTTCGTCTGGCCATCGCGGTACACGGCGAAGCACCACCGCACCCTCGAGTCATCGAAGCGCGCTCGATCTATGCCCGCGCGCTGGCCGTCACCGGCGACTTGGTGGGTGGCGTGGCGATGCTCGAGGCGGCGCTTGCCGACAACCGCGCGCTGCTCGGGGCGCGCAACCTGCACGGCGGCATGCTGGTGCAAAACCTCGTCGGCTACCGGCTCGATCTGGGTGAACTGGAACTCGCCGATGCCAATGCTGCCGAAGCGTTGGAGATCCTTTCCGAGCACTTCGCGCCGGATTCGCTGAACCACGCGATGCTGCTGCACACGCGTGCGCTGACCCGGCTCGCGCGGCGCGATCATGTCGCGGCGCTCGCTCTGGCGACGCGCGCGGCCGAGGCGTTCGACAAGCTGCTCGGTGCAAAGCATGAGGTGACCGTCGGGGCACACATCACCATTGCGAACGCGCTGATGCTCGACGGCCGTCTGGACGGGGCGGCACGCGAGATCGAAGCAGCCGTTCCGCACCTTGCCACCCTTGCGCCGGCCAGCGCCCTGCGGGCCCGTCTGGCCCTCGCGCGCGGGACGCTCGCGCGCGAACGTGGAGACGGTGTCACGGCCCTGTTGCACTTGCAGCCACTGGTCGAGTCGAACCAAGCCGCGCCGAAGTGGCAACGCGAGCGCATGCGCGCTTGGGCCCAGATCGGGCTCGTGCAGCTCGATCAGCACCTGCCAGCGCAAGCGATCGCGTCGTTCGAGCGCGCGCTGAAGGAATTCGAGCAGCTCGAAACAGGGCTGACGCCGCCGCGGGCCGACGCCCTTGTCGGCCTCGGGCGGGCCCATCTGGCGCAGGGTGCTGCGGACCAGGCATTGCCACCGCTGGAGCAGGCGGCCTTGTTCTGGCAAGGGTTCGACCCCGCAAGCCGCTCAGGCACGACGGCAGCCGACTGGCTGGCCCGCGCAAAGGCGGCCCAACGCGGCTGACACGGCGCGCCCGCGCGCTGCGCGGTGCTGATCGGGGCATGGCCGGATTCGACGCGCTGGCGCGTCCTTACCGAGTACGGGGTCGGCGCGCAGTGCGTTTCGGCCGGTACTGTCCTTCAGCCAAGGAATGTGATGACTATCAACAACCCTGTTGCCGTGCCGCGGCACACGCAGCGCCCGCCAGCAATCGACCTCGGGTGCGAACACCCGGCTTGGCCTGCTGAAGAGCCTGCAATGACTGATGAGGAATGGGACGTCGAGTCTGTCCGAGAGCACTTCTTGTTTCCGCAAACGCGGCGCGTCGTGACCAACAACGCCGCCAGCACGCAGCCGCCTCGCGAGCTGCTGGACCTGCACAGCGCGCTCGCCCTGCAATACGAGAACGTGCACCGCGGGCAGTCCACTGCCTCGCAGTGCACGACACGGCGCTTCGAGGCGGCCTACGACGACATCGCGCGCTTCGTCGGGGCACCCAGCCGCAGCAGCATCGTCATCGTGCGCAACACCACCGAGGCGATCAACGCGGTGATGTATTCGTTGCTGACCGAGTTCCGCGATGGCGACAACATCGTTTCGACCTGCATGGAGCACAACTCGAACTTCGTGCCGTGGCACGCAATGTGCAACGACATCCTGCCGAAGTTCGGCCGGCGGGTGGCGCTGCGGCTGGCGCGCTTCGATGCACTGACCGGCGAGCTCGACCTGGCGCATCTGGCCTCGCTGATCGACTCGCGCACCAAACTCGTGTGCTGCACCGGCGCGTCGAACTTTCTGGGCACGAAGAACCCGGTTGAGGCGATCCGCGCGCTGACGGATGCCAGCGGCTACCAGCAGCCCTGCGGCGAGCGGCGCTCGCATCTGTTGATCGATGGCGCGCAACTCGTGCCCGGCAGCTTCGTCGACTTTCGCTGCCTTGGCGCCGACTATCTGGTGTTTTCGTTTCACAAGATGCTGGCGCCGTTCGGCATCGGCGTGCTGGTCGCGCGGCAGGCGCTGCTCGAAGCTTCGCCGCCATTCCTGTACGGCGGCGACATGATCGCCGAAGGGCAGGTGTTTGCGGATCGGGTGGCGTACAACACGCTGCCGTGGAAGTACGCGGCCGGCACACCGAACATCATCGGCACGATCGTTTCGGCGCAGGCGCTGCGCCTGATGCTCGACCTGGCGCTTGCGCCGACACGGACGAACTATTTCGCAAGCGATGCGCCGATCGAGCGCGAGGTGGTGGAGTGCGCCATGGGCCGCGTATCCGCGTGGAACCGGCAGCTCACCGCGCACGCGCTGGAACTGCTCGGCGCTATCCCGGGCCTGACGGTCTATGGGCCGCTCGATCCTGCGCGCCGCAGTTCGCTGGTTGCATTCAACGTGCACGGTCACGATCCGATGGCGCTGGCGCGGGCGTTGAACGATGCCGGTGTCGAAGCCCGCGCCGGCTGCCACTGCGCGACGCTCGCGCACCAGGCGCTCGACATCGACGCGAGCTGTCGCTTGAGTTTTTATCTCTACAACACGTTCGAAGAAGTCGAGCGCGCAGTCGGCGCGCTGGCAGACGCAGTGGGGCAGCCAGGTCGAACACGCCGGCGCGTCTTCGCCCGAGAAGAACATTGAACGCGGTGCGCGTGTCTTGTACGCAGCCGCTCGAATTCTCCAACCCGACGAGGACCGCCATGAAGATGGAAGAACTGGCAGACATACCGGTGCAAGCGCAGCCCACGCTGGATATCCATCTCAGCATGGGGACCGGCGAAGGCCCGACTGCACTGGCGGCGTTCGACGCCGCACTGATGGATGCGGGCGTGGCGAACTACAACCTGCTGTGCCTGTCGTCGGTGATCCCGCCCCACGCACGCATCGTGCGCGGCAAGCACCGCACGCTGCCGGACGACTACGGCCGTCGGCTGTACGTCGTGATGTCGCAGATGCGGCAGAGCCAGCCCGGCCAGCATGCCCACGCGGGCATCGGATGGGTGCAGGAAGGCGAGGACGGCCGCGGCTTGTTTGTCGAGCTTCATGATGACGACCGCGACCGACTCGAAGGCGACCTGCACGCCACGCTCGGCGCCATGCGCCGGTCACGCGGCGACGTGGACTTCGGCCCGGTCCACACGACGATCGCTTCGCGGCCGTGCACGGCGCTGCCGGTGTGCGCGCTGGTCGTCGCGGTCTACGCCTGCGAGCCTTGGGGATACCCGGCGCCAAGCCACCGGGGCCGATCAGGAGCGGACGCGAGCGCCGGGCCCAGACGCTTTGACTAGGGCCCCTCGGAGTGCGCATTGTCAGTGCGCTATTCGCACGCTTCACGGCGACGCCGTGAAGCAACTGGGGTGCGGATGACTGTACAAGTGGAAAAATTAGATGCTCGGCCACGACCCATCCGCACCCATGAAGCGCCAGCAAGACGTCCCGGCAAGCTCTGATCAAGCCGAATTGGACAACAGCTCGAGGCGCTTCGACGAGACGTCGCGGAATCTAGCGCCCGAATATCTCTTCGCTTGAGAAGTGTCGAGCTGCCAGCCCTGGTGCCCTTCACAGAGCCTCAGGTCCCAGGCAGCTCGCCTCGTGTCGACGAGTTCGGCCAGCATAGCGTCGACGCTCCTGATGCTGACACTCAAGCCGCTGTCCCGCCGCCTGGCGTGGCGGCCGACTGCGTCACGGCCTCACCGGCTGGCCGCAGAAGCTGGCGACATCGGCGCTGGCGTGGTCGTGGAACCCGGACTGTCGGTGGTCTGTGCAGGACGTTGGTCGCAGGCGCCGAGCGCCAAGGACACAAGCGCGAGCGCGGCGAGCCGGATGATCATCGATGGGTTCATGAGTACCTCCTGTGTTGTGCGACAAAGAAAAATGGAGCTGCCCGACGAATCGACCGCTGGCGAGCGAGCTCCTGTGCACATTGCCTGCAATGCGGTCGACGAGGCTTGTAGTGGCGCAGAAATGTGGACTCAGTCCGCGTGCGCCATCATTTGGCAACCAGGCGCGTCCGCCTTGGCTCCGCCGCACATGGCACGGTAGGCGGTCAATGCTTCTTGGCGCTGCGCCAGCGCCACCGGCGTTTTGAACGGTGCCAGGATCTCGTCGAGCGTGATCGTGACCCCGTTCTTGACCACCATGCGCACGTCGGCTGCGGCCCTCAAATCGGCAAGCGGGTCGCCGTTGACGATCGTCAGGTCGGCGATCTTGCCAACTTCGATGGTGCCAAGATCCTTGTCCACGAAGCTCATCTTGGCGGCGTTGATTGTCACGTTCCTCAGCGCCTCGGCGTTTGTCGTCACCATTCCCGATGCGCGCAGCCCCGTGTGCAGCGCAATGCCGGGTGCTACCAACGGCGTGTCGGTGCCGATGGCCAGCAAGCCTCCAGCGTCGACGACCTTCTGGCTCTGCTCGGCGTCGCGCATCACGGCGGCCATCTGTGCCGCCGTGGGTGGCTGCGCGTTCTGAAGGCCATCGACGAAGTTCGGCGGGATCAGGTACTTGAAGCGGTCGTCGGCAATGAATGCCGGGTCCGCGCCGGTCAGCGCCAGCGACGAGAACAGCGTGTCGACGACGTGGAAGTTGCTTTTTGCGTGAAGGTCGGCGGCGTCCTGGTAAGCAATGCCGCCGATCGACTTGGCCCAGCCGTAGCCCATGCGCTGCGTCGCCGACAAGTGTGTCGTGCCCCAGATGCCTGCCGCCGCGCCCGGCGACAACATATGGGTGCCGGTCGGAACGCCATAGTCCAGTGCGGCCTGGGCGATCTTGACCATGTTCGGGATCGGGTTGCGCACATACGACTTCATGTAGTCGGTGCCCATCGCCACCGCCTTGGCGATCTCCAGATCGGCGACCTCGGGCGTGCGCAGCGTGCGCGCGAAATCGTAGAACTGACGGTTGCCCTCCCACAGCGGCGGCGACACGAACATGCGTGGGCCGAGCAGGTTGCCAGCGGCCGTGGCCTCGCGAATCTCCAGGCTTTGATGCAGCGGGCCCGCCACCGATTGCGTGGACGTGATGCCGTAGGCCAGCATCGAAGCGGCAACCTGTCCGTACTGCCCACCGACATACAGCGTCAGCGGGTGAACGTGCGGATCCCACAGACCCGGCAGCACGGTCAGCGCGGAGGCGTCGACATATTTGTCAGCCTCGGCCTCGGCGTTCGCAGCGTGCGGCCGGATCATCGTTATCCGATTGGCTTGGATGACGATGTCCATGTCGGACTGCAGCGTGTCGGTCTTCCCGTCCCACAGCTTCCCGGCGCGCACGATCGTCGTCGCGGGTCCGGTCTTCTGTTGCCACATCAGGGTTAGCGGCACGTCCCTCACACCGCTGCCGTCGGCCTGAATCGTCTTCAGCGCCAACCCTGACTTGTAAAGGATGGTTTGCGAATCGCCGGCCCATGACGGCAGGTCGGCGACCTCGGTGGTGATCGCCTTGGCTGCGCCGGCAGGAGTGCCGTCGGCGTTCATCGGCATGACCTGCAGTACCGAATCCATGATGAACGCGAGTTGGGTTCCATCGGGCGACAGCGCGGCGGCGCCTTCTTCGCGATCCGACACCTGCTGCGGCGGCGCCGGCCACTTGATGAAAGGCACCCGTCTTGGCAACCAGATCGATGACGCGAAGCTTGTTGTAGCCCTCGCGAAATCGGTTGTTGATCGCTTCGTTGTCGACGAGAACGATCCTCTGCCCGCTCGCGGTCCAGTACGGCGTGCTGACCTGGCGACTGACCTGCGGGATGATGACTTCGGCCGACTTCGACGCGATGTTCCACAGCTCGAGCTGACCGGCGCCGGTGGTGTAGGCGATGCGGTCGCCGGCCGGCGACATCATCGGTGTCACCATCGATTTCGCTGCGATCGCGCCAAGGCGTGTACGCGCCAGAGTCGTCACGTCGATCTTGTCGATGGCCAGTGCACCGGCGTTCTCGCGTTCGGTCGAGAAGTAGACCGCCGTGCCGTCGCGGGTCCATTGCGGATTGCCGTCGCGGTCGATGTCATCGGTCAGGCGCACGGGCGCGCTGCCGATCTTCATGACCCAAACGTCGTTCAAGGCGACGAAGGCCACGCTCTGTCCGTCGGGCGAGATGACGGGTGAGCTGACACCGGTGATCGGCTGCGCGCCGAGATTGTCGAAGCCGTGGTCCTTGGTCTTCGTCAGCACCGGGCGGCGCACCGCGAGGCTGGCGCTGAACGGAACGGATATCGGATTCGCACCGGTGCCGTCGCGAATGATGATCTTGCCGTCGCCGGTGTACATGAAGCGGCCGTCGGCAAGGTAACGCACGGGAAACGGAAACAGATCCTCGGTACCGGATACAGCCTGGCCACCGACCGTCAGTACGCGTGCCGGTGTCTGATAGACGAGGGCGCCGCTCGGCGCGAACGCAGGGGTGATGCCCGCGTTGACCAGCGTGCGGGCGCCGCCGGCCGCGGCGACGGTGTAGATGTTGTTGGTGTCGACAAAAGCAATCGTCTGGCCGTCCGGCGAAAAGACCGGGTTGCTCTCGGCACCGGCGCCCGTCGTGACCTGCTTGAGCGCGCCACCGGCCAGCGTGTAGGTCCAGATCTTGTATTGGCCGTCCTGGCTGCGGTCGGACGAGAACACGAGCGTGCTGCCGTCTGCCGACCACGCGGGCTCGCGGTCGTCGAAGAAGCCGGTGGTCAGCTCCTGCATGTTGGCGCCGTCGGGCTCGACGGTCCAGATGTGATAGTTGCCTTCGGGGGTGTAGTTCTGAAATGCGATGGTCTTGCCATCCGGCGCCCACACCGGTGCAGTCGGCTCGACCGTCCAAGACGTGATACGGGTGGCATCTCCACCCCCGATCGGAATGACCCACAGCGCGCCTTGCGCTGAAAAGACGATGCGTTGCCCGTCGGGCGAGGGCGCTGCAGCCATGTTGGTGCCCTCGTTCAGCACGACGGTGACGTCTTCTACGGAGCCTTGGAGATTGCTGTACGGATTGATGTTGACGCGGTCATCGTCGTCGTTGCCGCAGGCGGTGAGTGTCATCACTGCGACTGCCATGGCGGCAAACATGCCGACGCGCTGCCCTGCCGGGGATCTGAAGTGACTCACCGCGCCGGGCTCACCAGGCTGGCGTCGAGCAGCGGCCCCAGGATCGATACAGCCCCATCCTTCGATAGCAGCCTTCTTTGCAGCGCTTGTCATGATTGGCCCTTCACGGTTGTGAGTGAATGTCTCCAGAGGCGATGCGGCTAAGGCCGACCAACCGTGGGTCGCAGCCGCCGGCATCCGGAAGAGCAATTCGCGCTCCCGACAACGGGAACAGCGGTTCGCCGATGTAACCAGTTGTGGCTCGATCGGCCATTTACCGATGTGGACGGCTCTGCGACTCAGTTCTGAACGTGTAGCCAGTCCTCGACTGAGCTGCGGGTGAGTGCTCAGAAAGTTTCACCCTCCGGGCCCCATCGACAGTGCCGTGCGGGAACGCTTGCCGAATTGGTCGGGGCGAAGGTAAATCGAGCCGGCGTGAGTGGAGTAACCCGTTTCCTCGGTATGTCCGCAATTCCACCGTGCCGCCGTCGTCCACGGCTGCCTGCGCCGGTCGCCAGGACCGGCGGGCCCAAGGGCTGCTGCCGGCGTGCTTTGCGAACGTCCCGTCCCGGCCAATGCCAGTCACCGGTGCGGGCATCGAAAGGCCATGCACTCTGCGCAGCGTGCTGCAGCCTGCCAACCCATGTGTGCACGCCGGCAGCAGCACGGCGGACTGCGTGACACGTGTCGACAAGCGCCCTCGAAGCGACTACGCGAAACGGTTGACTTCGAGTCCGGGTCACGCAACGCGGCCCGCGTCAGCCGACAAATCGGGTCGACCTCGCGTTTTGGGCACCGGCCGGCGCCGTTTGCTTGACGCGAGGCCGCCGCGCGCTGCAGGACCAGAGCAGCCAACGCAACGCTTGGGTGCTGCTTCGTTTCAGCTGCTGTAGCGTGATCGGCCGGTGTTCGCTATTGCTGCGCCTACTTGTCGGCCGCCTGCTTCAGCTCCGCCGTCTTCAGCTTCTGCACGTCCTCGGGCGTCAGCTTCGGCGGGTCGAGCAGGATCGTCAGCTTGCGATCTGTGCCGTTGAACTTGAACGGGACCTTGTAGTCGGCGTCGTCCACCGGCGTGCCGGCGGCGGTGCCGATGTTCACCACCGTGTCCAGCGGCTTGGTCAGCGGCACGCTGAAGTCCATCTTCTGCGTCGAGACTTCCCGGCCGTCGACCTTCAAGCGTCCCGGTGCCGCCGCGGCCGATGCCGCTGACGTTGTTGTAGGCCAGCGTGGCCGCGCCGAGACCGTCGTACTTGAAGTCGAACTCGATGGTGTGCTTGCCCGGCGACAGCGCCGGCCCCTGCCACTTGGTGCGCACCAGGCCCTGGTTGTTGTAGGTGAACACCGGCCTGCCCTTCAGCAGGTACAGGCCATAGCCGAAGAAGCGCCCGCCTTCGTTGTAGATCATGCCGTCGCCGCCGCCTTGCGGCACCTCGACCTCGGCGGTGATGGTGTACGACTTGTTCAGCAGGCTCGGCATGTTGCCTTCGGGGATGTCGCTGACCGTCAGCCCCGAGTACTCGAACTTGGTGCGGCCGGCGGCCAGGCTCGGCCGCGGTGCCACGAAGCGCGTCGCCGCCGACGCGTCGAGCGGCAGCACCTGGTACTTGGCGAACTCGCCGAACATCAGGTCGCGCAGTTCGCGCACCTTCTGCGGGTTCTTCGCCGCCACGTCGGTGTACTGCGTCCAGTCGTTCTTCAGCTCGTACAGCTCCAGCTCGTAGGCGGTGGCCGGGTCGGCAATGGCCGCGCCGGCCAGGTCCCACGGCGGGCGCCGCGGCTTCGCGCTGAGCATCCAGCCGTCGCTGTACATGCCGTACACGCCGAGCATCTCGAAGTACTGCGTGCGGTGCCGCGACACCGCGTCGAAGCCGCCGGCGCCGGCGTCGAAGGTGTAGGCCAGGCTCACGCCCTCGATCGGCTTCTGCGCGACGCCGTCGACCTGCACCGGCTGCGGGATGCCGGCGATCTCGAGCAGCGTCGGCACGATGTCGACGACGTGGTGGAACTGCCAGCGGACGCGCGCCCTTGTCCTTGATCCTCGCCGGCCACGAGATCGCCATGCCGTTCTTGGTGCCGCCGAAGTACGACGCGATCTGCTTGGTCCACTTGAACGGCGTGTCGAAGGTCCAGGCCCAGGCGTAGCGAATAGTGCGGATAGGTCTGGTTGGTGCCCCAGGCGTCGTAGAAGCGCATGTTCTCGGCCGCGCTCGGGCTGATGGCGTTGAACGGCAGCACCTCGTTCCAGGTGCCCATCGGCCGAGCCCTCGGCCGACGCGCCGTTGTCGCCGCTGATGAAGATGATGATCGTGTTGTCGAGCTTGCCCATGTCCTGCACCGACTGCACGACGCGGCCGATCTCGTGGTCGGCGTAGGCCAGGTAGGCGGCGTAGACATCGGCCTGCTTGATGAGCAGCTTCTTCTCTTCCGGCGTGTGCTGGTCCCAGTCCTTCAGCAGGTCCTTCGGCCAGGGCGTCAGCTTGCGCGTTCGGCGGGATCACGCCGAGCCGCTTCTGGTTGGCGAAGATCTGTTCGCGCACCGCCTCGAAGCCCTTGTCGAACAGGCGCATGTCGCTGATCTTCTTGATCCACTCCGGCGTCGGGTGGTGCGGCGCGTGCGTCGCGCCGGGCGCGTAATAGATCAGGAACGGCAGCGTCGGGATCGAGGTCGTTGATCTGCTGCATCCAGCCGATGGCCTCGTCGGCCATCGCGGTGATCAGGTTCCAGCCCGGGTTGCCGACGAAGGGCGTGATCGGCGTGGTGTTGCGCGTCAGCATCGGCTCCCACTGGCTGACGTCGCCGGCGTTGAAGCCGTAGAAGAAGTCGAAGCCCATGCCGGTCGGCCACTGGTTGAACGGCCCGGCCTGGCTGGTCTCGAAGGCCGGCGTGTTGTGGTTCTTGCCGAACCACGAGGTGCGGTAGCCGTTGTCCTTCAGGATGCGCGCGATGGTCGCGTGCTCCGGCCCCATCACGCTGTTGTAGCCGGGGAAGCCGGTGGCGATCTCGGAGATCACGCCGAAGCCGACCGAGTGGTGGTTGCGCCCGGTGAGCAGCGCCGCCGCGCGTCGGCGAGCACAGCGAGGTGGTGTGGAAGTTGGTGTAGCGCAGGCCGTTGTTGGCGATGCGGTCGAGCGTCGGCGTCGGGATCACGCCGCCGAAGGTCGACGGCGCGCCGAAGCCGACGTCGTCGGTCATGATCAGCAGGACGTTCGGCGCGCCCTTCGGCGGCACGACGCGCGCCGGCCAGGCCGTCTTGGACTGCAGCGCGTTCAGGTTGATCTGGCCCTGGAACGGCTGCCGGCGGCGCCGGCAGGTAGCGGCCGTCGATGGTCGATCGTCGCGTCCGGCGAGCCGGGCGCGCCGGTGGTCTGGATCTGCGCCACGGCCAAGGCGGTGGCGACGATGCACCCGGTCGCCACGGCGATCGAGCGGACGACATAACGCAAGTTCATGGTTTCCTCCTGGGTGTTGAAGTTGACGCGAGGGCGACCGCGCGCAGCAGATCGGCGCCGGCAAAGGGCTTGGGCAGGTAGGCCGCAGCGCCGCAGCGGGTGGCCTCGGCGCGCAGCCCCGGCGCGTCGTGAGCGGTGACGAGGATCACGGGCCGCGTGTCGCCACGCCGCGCGCAGGGCACGAAGCAGTTCGAGGCCGGACATCGCGGGCAGCCGGATATCGCTGACGATGCAGCCGTCACTGACCGGCAGGCCTGCGCCCAGCATCGCCTCGGCCGATGCGAACGCGACGCAGGGGTAACCGGCCGCGTCGAACAGGCTCACCATCGCTTCACGCATGCTGTCGTCGTCCTCGATCACGAGCACCTGTCTCACGCTCGCCGCCACGTCGATGCCCCTTCGCCCGGCCTTGCGAGCGCGCCGCTGCAGCCCTGCCGCGGCTGTCGTTTCCGCTCGGGCCGGTTCGACCGACGCGATCGTCCTGCGCTGCGCATGCACGCACAATTGGCCTTTGGTGCATCGGTGCTGCACCAAAGGCCAGGGTGGCCTGCTGCACCGCCTTCGGGCGCCGGCAGCGCAGGCGGGGTTGTGTGCAGCCGCCCGGGCCGGCGACGCGGGCGCCTGGGATCGGCGCCGCTTCTTTCTGCGCGTGGCGCGTCCCGTCCGGGCCCGCTGGGCGCAGCGCTCAGCCAGCCGGATCGCCTGCCTTGCCAGCGAGGCGACCGAGCCCGGCGGCGGTGCCGACGCCGAGCTTGTCCATCAGCTGCGCGCGGTGCGCCTTGACGGTGCGCAGGCTGATGCCGAGCAGGTCGGCGATCTGCTGGTTGCGCTGGCCGGCGACGACACGATCGAAGACCTCGCGCTCGCGCGCTGTCAGACGTGCCCAGCCGGGCGTCGCGCTGCGACTTCAGCTGCCGCGCGGTGCGTGCCTCGGCGTCGGCGTCCAGCGCCGCGCCGATGGCGCCGAGCAGCCTTTCGCGCGTGACCGGCTTTTCCAGCACATCGGCCGCGCCGGCCTTGACCGCGCGCACGGTGGTCGGCACGTCGGCGTAGGCGGTCAGGAAGACGATCGGCAGCGTGACGCCGCGCTCGCGCAGCGCCGCCTGCAGATCGAGCCCGGAGGGGCCGGGCAGCCGCACGTCGAGCAGCAGGCAGCCGGCGCGATCGGGCAGCGGGTGCAGCAGGAACGCGCCGGTCGATCCGTAGCCCACCGCCTCGAAGCCGGCGGCACGCAGCAGGTCGAGCAGGCTGTCGCGCAGCGACTCGTCGTCGTCGACGACATGCACGAGGGCGTCGCTGCTCATCGTCATGCAGCGGCCGTCGTCGCCCCGGCCAGCAGCGGCAGCTCGAAGCTGAAGATGGTGCCGGCCTCGGGGCTGCTGGCGGCGTCGATGCGGCCGCCGTGGGCCTCGACGATCGTGCGCACGATGGCCAGGCCGAGCCCCATGCCGTGCGGCTTGGTGCTGTAGAACGAGTCGAAGACCTTCGGCAGCTCTTCCGGTGCAATGCCCTTGCCGCGGTCGTGCACCGACACGCGCACGTGGGCGTCGGTGCGCAGCGCGTCGACGCTCACGACGCGCCGTTCGGGCTCGGCGTCGGACAGCGCGTCCATCGCGTTGAGCAGAAGATTGATCAGCACCTGGTCGAGCTGCGTGCGGTCGCCGCACACCTGGCCGATGTCGGTGCCCAGGCGCAGGTCGAGCGTCAGGCCGCGCCGGCGCGCCTCGGGGGCCAGCAGCATCGCCGCGTCGCGCAGCGCGGGGCCCAGGTCAACCGGCGCACGCTCCGGCTCGTGGCGTGCGAGCAGCTGTGCGCACGCGGCGCACCACGTCGGCGGCGCGCACGCTGTCGCGCTGGATGCGCGAGACGATGCGCTGCAGATCCTCGCGCCGGTCGGCACCCGACTGCAGCAGCAGCTCGGCCGCGTCGGCGCCGGTCTGCACCGCGCCGAGCGGCTGGTTGATCTCGTGCGCGATCGACGCCGTCAGCTCACCGGCGACGGCCAGCCGCGACGCATGCGCGAGTTCGACGCGCTGCTTCTGAGACACCAGCTCGGCGGCACGGCGGCGCCGGCGTTCGAACAGCAGCGTGCCGATCAGCGCCGCCTGCAACAAGATGATCGCGGCGGTGGTGATGGCGACGAAGCGGTAGCGTTCCCAGAAGGTCGGCACGCGGAAGTGCACCACGGCGTCGGCGGGGATCGCCGACGGATCGATGCCGAAGCGCTCGACCTGCCGCCAGTCGACATGCAGCGCGATCGGCGCCTGGATCTTCGTCGGGTGCACGACAGCGTCGGCGCCCGCAAGGCGTTGCGCAACCAGCGCACCGGCCTGACGGCCGATGCCTTCGAAGCGGGCCATGCGCCCGCCCACCACGCCGGTGCCGATGAAGGTATCCAGCGGCCCGTAGACCGGCGCGCCGCTGACCGGCGCGAGCCGGGCCACCGAATCGCGCGGCGTCGACAGCGCGCCGTCGCCGTCGATGTAATAGCCCGGCGTGAAGACGACACTGCTGGCGTCGAGATCGGCTAGTCGCTGCACCATCTCGTCCTTCGGCAGGCCGGCCCAGAACTCGAGCTGCCGCTCGCCGGCCAGCGCCGGCGCCTCGCGGCGCAGCCGTGCCTCCCAGGTGCGGTCACGCGACGAGGTGCCGGTGATGACGATCAGCCGTCGCGCGCGGGGGTGCCAGCGCAACGCCTGCGCGATCGTGCCGCCGAAGTCGTACTCGAGCTCGACGCCCAGCGCACCCGGCGGCGCCGGCGAACGCTGCAACACCGCCGTCGAGACCGATCCGTAGACCAGCGGCACGGCGGGGAAGACTTCCGAGCGGTGGCGCATGACGAATTCGTACGCCGCGTCGGAGAACGCGAGCAAAACCGCCGGCGGCCGGCTGGCGTATTTGGCACGCAGGTAATCTATGACCGCACGCTCGTGCGCCGCGCCACCGAATTCCGGCGAGTCGAGAAATTCGTAGAAGAGGTGCACCGGGGGTGCCGGCATGTCGGTCAACGCCGCACGCAGGCCGCGGTCGACCTCGGCATTGCCCGGCGCGAGGCGGCTGTTCGAGAACAGCACCAGCACGTTGCGCGAGGTCGCGGCGAAGACCTCGGAGCTTGCGACCGACCATAACAGCGTGAGCGTCAATGTTGCGCAGATGGCTGCGCGTAGGCGCAGCCGGCGGTCTTGTCCATCCACAGCCACCTTGTTCAGCATGCCGGCGGCGTTGTCCGAGAGCCGGCAAGGGGCGCTTCGCCGCTGCGTTCACCGGGTTCGAACTTCGACTTTGGAACCGCGTCCAATGCTTCTCCTCGGCTGCACCCCGCAACGCACATGGCGCGGGTCAAGTCGGTTCAGATGCGGCTTGCGGGGCGACTCGCTGTGATCGGCCTTCCGCTTCCGGGCGCTAGCGGGCCACCTGGATCGCCGGCGGCTTCCAGCTGCCTTCGCCGATGGGCAGCACCGACGGCGCTTGCGGGTCCGGCCAGTACAAGCGCATGGCCAGGTAGATCTCCCCGTCCGGCGCGGGCAGCCAGTTCGCTTCCTTGTCCTTGCCCGGCGACTGGTGCTGCACGTACAGCGTCATCGAACCGTCGGCGTTCTTCTTCATGCTCTTGAGCATCGGCGAGTTGATCAGGTAGCGGTTGATCGGGTTCTTTATCAACAGCTGCGTCTTGCCGTCGTAGATGGTCAGCGACCAGAACGCCTTCACCGGCGGCAGTTGTCCGGCCGGGAAGGTGATGGTGTAGTCGTGCTTGCTGCCGTCCAGCAGCGTGCCGTCGGCGAGCGTGCGCGTGAGCGGGTACGCGGCCTCGATCGCGTCGTTGCCGTAGATGCCGCCCTGTGCGCCGGCGGCGCGCTTGATCCAGTCGCCGTTGAAGAACGCGCGGTCGCCGAACATGTCGGTCATCTTCCAGCCGTTGGCGACCTTCGGCGCGCTTTCCAGATACTGCGTGACCCTGGCCTGGCCGGCCTTCACGCCTTCGACGAGGGCCATGCGCTGTTCAGGGGGCAGCTTGCCGAAGTCGACCGGCTTGCCGGCCTCCACACCGATGCTCGCCAGCCGTGCACGAATGGCCTGCTCCTCGGGGCCAGGCGGCGCGAACTGCAGCGCGAAGGCCAGGTAGTCGAAGAACTTCTGCTGCGCGAGCGCCTTGTCGATCTTCGGGAAGTCCAGCGCCGCTGCCGCCGGCGGCGCCGGCTTGTTCTGGAAGGCCGACAGCGTGCGCACCTTGAACCCGGCCTGCACCTTCTTCACGTTGTCCATGTCCTTCGGGCCGAACAGCTGCGTGCGGTAGCCGGCCAGCGTGAAGTCGGTGGTCGAGCGGAACACCTCGTTGATGCCGGCCGGCTTCTCGCCTTGCCACTTCGGGCCGACGATCAGGTAGTTGCCGGCTGCGCTGCCGGTGGCACGGCTGCCGATGTAGCCGTAGTTGAAGGTGTTGCCGTCGACGAGCATCACCGAGTAGTAGCGATCCTTCGCCACCGCCGGCACCGACAGCACCACCGGCTCGGCGCGCAGGTCCAGCCAGGCGAAGGAGTACGGCGTGTCGCTGTTCGGCGTGATGATCGCGGTGTCCTTGTAGGTGAACACGCGCGGCTCGTTCTTGATCTGGTTGAACGGCGCCTTGAAGTCGGGCGACTGGCGGTTCACCGCGTAGTCGTACATCACCGCATAGTTCATCACGATCGGCAGGCCGTAGATGTAGCCTTCCTCCGCGATGGCACGGGTTTCCTGCACGCTGGGCGCCTGGGCGGCGGCGGGCAGTGCCGCGACGAAGAACGCGCCGACGGCGGCGATGCAGGTCAGTTGTTTCAGCAGGCGGACCATCGAATGTGGGCTCCGGGTTGAGGTTGGCGAGGCTTCGAGGGCCGCAATGTACCCTGGCACAGCGCGCGGCGCGCAGGGATGCACCCGCCACAACGCTCTGCGCGGCAACGCCTTAAAAGCGCGCGACAAGCCTCCGGCACTTTCAGCGTTATTTCCTGGCAACTTGCTCATAATCTGCGACCCGTCTTTCGGAATTTGGGGGACATCGAGATGACAGTTCGATCAAAGACCTATGCCTGTGCCGCCGCGGTTTGCCTGGCTGGCGGGGTGGCGCTGGCGCAGACCAGCATCAGCTACGGAAAGATCACGGCGGTGAAGCCGGTCGCGACGGAAAGTGCAGCAGCTCAAGGCGCAGGTGCGTTGGTTGGAGGAACCATTGGTCTGGTGTCGGGAAGAAACCAGTCGTCCAGCAACAAGGCGCTTCGCGCCGCCGCCGGCGGAGTGGCCGGGCAACAAGTCGCAAAGCGTGCGTCCACCAAACAGGCATTTGAGTACACGCTATTGGTGGACGGGAAGTCCACGATGACGGTTGTCACCGACGAGGCCGGAATGCGTGCAGGTGACTGTGTCGCGGTCGAGCGCGGTACCTATGTGAACCTGCGCTTGGTGGATGACCAACAGTGCGCACCGCGCGCCAAGGCCAGTTCGACCGCAAAGAGCAACGCAACCGCCTGCTCCGCCGCCAAGGATGAAGTGCTGAAGGCAAAGGATGACGAGGCGTTCGACCGCGCGGAGCGCAAGCTTCGGCTGCTGTGCGTCGACTAGAGCCGCCAGCTTTGTGGCGACTCCGCTGCGAAGCTAGATTCTGGTGTGGAAGAGCAAGCCTTCGAAGCGCATTGCTGCGCCTGCAGGATCTTTTGGTGGCGCAACGCGCCATACACGCGCGAGATGTGCCAGACCGCCGTGTGGCGCCGAAGCGATGCCAGCGCAAAGAGGCTGCGCTGACGCTCAAGCGAAGCAGGGCGGAAGGGAAGATATTCCTGTCCAGGGATGTCCGCGCGGCGCTTCATCGGTGATTCGACCGCACCAAGGCTGGGGGCGTGTCGAATCAGCAGAACTGCCCCGCACACCGGGTCGGCAACCTCGGCACCGCCGCGCACATCGAAGGAAATGATGCTGCCGAAGGCCTTGAGCACGCGCTCGGCCGTCGCATGTGTCGGATGCGATCGCAACCCGGGGAAGCGCGTCAGCCGACATGCAGATGCGCCTCAACCGTCCGGCTAGCACTGCCGCGGTCTGTTGCGCGCGCTGCACGCACACCGCTATCGTCCGCGCGCCGCTAACCGCCCGAAAGCTCTCCAGCGCGCCCGGTGTAGCGCCGGCCAACTCGCGGGGACTTCTGCGCGCATGCCGGAGCGTGTCGTCCTGCGTCGTCACACCTTTCGACGACAGACGCAGGCCGATTGATGCTCCTTGCCACTGCACACTACTGCGCCGGGGGCGCGCGAGCTGACTCAGCTGCACGACCAGGCGCTGGCGCCCGCGGGCTTGCAGGTTAGCCAGTTCAGCCTGTTGCGCACGATCTGTCGCCTGCCCGACGCGCTGACCATCGGTGCCATCGCCACGGCCGCCGGACTGGACCGCAGCACCCTGGGACGCAATCTGCGGGTCGTCGCGCGTGCAGGCTTCGTCGTCCTCGCATCCGGGGAAGACGCGCGCGCCGTCGTGGTTCGTGTCCAGCTGCCGGACGCGAAGCGATCGCCAAGGCGCTACCGCTTTGGCGCAGTGCGCAGCGACGCATCGAAGGCCTTCTGGGCAAACAGGAGCGCGAGCGCGTTAGCCGCTTCGTCGAGGCACTGCACGGCATCGGCGGCATCAACGGCGCCACCTCCTGACCCATCCGAACACTCGTCGATCCGCGGAAGCAATGGAAACTGAGTGAGCCCACTACATGCCGCTACCGCCACGAGCACAAGCGCCGAAGCGAACTGGAGAGCCGCTCGCGCCCTGCTGGTCGCAGGTGCCGTCATCCTCGCGATCTCACTCGGCATCCGCCATGCGTTCGGCCTGATCCTGCAGCCGATCTCGATGGACAACGGTTGGGGGCGCGAGACCTTCGCCTGCCACTGCGCTGCAAAGTGTGGTCTGGGGCATCAGCCAGCCCTTCACCGACATGGTCTCGGACCGCATCGGTGCGGGCAAAGTCATCATCGCTGGCGCGCTGCTTTACATCGCCATAAACTGGCCGCGAGCGCACCCTCTTCGCGTGGTCGCCGAGTCAGTCTCTTGACTCCGTGACCAGGACCTCCAGGTCGATGCCTGAAAGTGTCAAGCTGCCGCGCAACTGGGATAGTGGCTCTGGGCGACTGCTACAGGTTCTGGACGACAGCTACGCGCTCACTGCGATTGATCCTGCCCGGGAGGTCATGCCGGCGCACGATGGTCAAAGCCGCGGTGATCTGCTCGCGCGTGAGCCTTCATCCAGGCCCGGCCGCCTTCAGGGGGCCACGGCATCGCCACCGGCACGCGGCAGGCGCACGACGAACTCGCTGCCGCGGCCGTCCTGCGCGCTCATCGCGCCGACGCTGCCACCGTGTGCGTGGGCCAGTGCGCGCACCACCGCCAGGCCGATGCCCAGCCCCGACTCCTCGAGTGACATCTGGGCGTCGACGGCGAACAGGTCGAAGACCTCGACCAGCACTTCGGGGGCGATGCCGGGCCCCTCGTCGGCGACGGTGACGACGACCTGGGGTCCGTCGAAGCACGTCGTCAGCGTGATCCCGCCGCCGGAGGGGGAGCGTCGCGAGGCATTGTTCAACAGGTTGCTGAACATCTGGATCAGGCGCTGCGGATCGCCGTTGACCACCGCCGGCTCCGGTGGCGGCACGAGCTCCAGACGCTGCGACTTGGCGTCGAGCGCATGGCGGCACGCGTCGGCGGCGACACCGAGGATGGTGGCGAGCGCGATGTCGCGGCGCTGCAGGCGGAACTCACCGGTGCCGACACGCGATCCGTCGAGCAGGTCGTCGATC
This sequence comes from uncultured beta proteobacterium, assembly GCA_963756415.1. Classification (GTDB taxonomy): domain Bacteria; phylum Pseudomonadota; class Gammaproteobacteria; order Burkholderiales; family Burkholderiaceae_C; genus Rubrivivax. The sequence goes on along the minus strand of CAVWNT010000006.1, from coordinate 34,259 downwards.
AGCCGCGCCATCAGCGTGGTTTGGCGCTGCACCAGCTTCAGCTGGCGGCTCCTGCCGCTGGCGTCGAGCCGCGCGTCGGAAAGCAGCGAGGCGGCGGTGCGGATCGCCGAGAGCGGGTTGCGCAGCGCGTGCGCTGCCATGGCCACGAAGTTGATCTGGCGGTGGTGTGCCGCCTCGGCATGGGCTTGCAGCTTCTGCGCCACTTGCGCGGCGCCTACCAGCTCGCGATTGGCCTCGAGCAGCTCGCGCAGGCGGGCCTCGTGCTCGGAGAAGGCGGCGTCGGCGCGCCCGGACGTCAGCGGCATGGCGTCGGAGGCCAGCTGGTCGTCGGCCTCGCTGTGGCCGTCGGAGCGGTAGAACTCGAAGCCGCCGGCGCCCTGGCGCTTGACGCCGTACATGGCGGCGTCGGCATTGCGGATCAGCGTTACCGCATCGGCGCCGTCGTCCGGATAGACCGCGATGCCGATGCTCGCCCGCAGCGAGATCGGGTGCTGCGCGATCAGCGTCGGCACGGCCAGGGCGTCGATGATCTTGCGCGCGACCGGCGCGGCATCGGCCGCGCCCGACATCTCCGCGAGCAGCACCACGAACTCGTCGCCGCCGTAGCGGCTCACCGAATCGGACTCGCGCACGGCCGAGGTGATGCGCTCGGCGGCCAATCGCAGCACCTGGTCGCCGACGGCATGGCCGAGCGTGTCGTTGATCTGCTTGAAGCCGTCGAGATCGATGAACAGCAAACCGACTCGCGCCGAGCTGCGTTGCGCCCGCGCGATGGCAGTGTGCAGCCGGTCGAGCATCAACACCCGGGTGGTGGCGCCGGTGAGTTGATCGTGCTGTGTCGAGCGGGTCAGTTCGTCGAGGCTGCTGACGGCAGTCTGGGCTGCCGTGTCGGCGTGCACCGCCGCCTGCACCAGCCGATCATTGACCTCGAGCAGCTGCGCCGTGCGCAGCCCGCTCAGCTCCTGCTTCGCGCGCTCGGTCTCGCGGCGCAGGTTGCTCAGGTCGGCGCGGACCGCCTCGGCCTGTGCCTGCAGCAACGCCAGTGTGTGCCGGGCAGCAGCGTGGTGATGTTCCTGTTCGGCGCGGTCGGTGGTCATGCTGCGATCCATGATGCCCCACGCCGGGCGGCGCGCCGCCGAGGCGGCGACCCACAGCGACAAATTTGCCACGTCGGCGCCGCTCCTGATGGGCAAACGCGGTTGTCGCGCGCCGGTGGCGCGTCGGACGGTGTGGCCGCAGCCCGACGACGGCCACGTCGAGGCAGGCCACGCTGCACAGCGCTGGCGACAACGGGGTCGCGACCGTGAAGCGCATCAGGTGGTTGGCGGCGCGCGACCCGGCGGTGTGTCGCTGACGACGATACGGCCATCGCCGAAGCCCAGGTCCAGGCGGTCATCGGTGTTGAAGCGAGCCAACGACTCGGGCGTCACCGACGAGCAGCGACATCACGAAACTGAACTTGCCTGCCACGAACGATCTTGCCGTCGGCTTGGATCGCCACAGCATGGGCGCGGCCGTTGACTTTGCCGCTGACGCGCCCGCCGGTGCCGAAGCTGTTGTCCAGCCCCAGCAAGTCCAGGCCCACCGGCAGCGCGGTTGAACCTGCACAGCTCTGCTCGACCCTGATCGGGGTGTCGCTCGCGAGTGCGCCAGGCGATATCAACACCGACGCGCCGTTTGGCCCCGCAGCCGTGCCGCCTGCAGCGCCGTCAAGGGCTGCGCGTGGCGCCGCGCCACCGCGCACCGGGCTCGTCGCTGCCTCCGCCACACGCCGCCAGCGCGAGGCAAACCGACGCACCCATGCACCGAAGCACACGCAAGAAATCGTGCATCAAAGACTTCTTCGGAAAGCGTGTTGAAGGGCGGCCGACAACGGCGTGCGATTTTCACCAGAGGCCGTGGCATGCGGTTGGGATGTCAGGGGCCGGGTGCGACCTGGCGAGGTCAGCCACTTTGAACGGGAGCAGCACCCGGCCTGTGTGTGAGCCGCCAGGCCAGCAGCGTGATGCCGATCAGCCCCAGTGCCCAGGTGCCGGGCTCGGGAACCACCCCCGCCAGTTCGATGGTGCTGCGCAGATTGCCATCGACGACATCGACGCCGAACGGGTCGCCGATGAACGCGTGGTAACCCCGCTCTCCGGCATTCGTGGTGCCACGCGCCTGCAAGGTGTAGACGTAGGTCAGCTCGTCGCCCAGATCGAGCGTGCCCAGCAACACGTCGCCGGAAAACGCCGGCAGCGTGAATATCGGGTAGATGGACGAGATCTCGCCTTCTTCGATCTTGCTGTCCAGGGCCTGGCCGAGGCCGGAGGCGACCACGGTGTTCGAGAAGAAGCCGGTGCCCGGGCGCGGCAACTGCTCTTCGTGCACCTCCATGCCGTAGTCGAAGCTCAGCACCTCGCTCGTGTTGCCGTTGGCGCGCGTGATGAAGGTGGTGAGGGTGGCGATGGCCTGCGCGGTCTCTGCGCTGTTCGGCCGGCTGCGCGCCGGCGCTGCACCGAACAGGCCGAGCTCGATCGGCGGGATTTCCAGGTGCAGCGAAATGTTCGCCGGCCCGAGCCCGGCGTGCACGAAGGTCTGCCTCCACACCGACTGGCTGACCAGATCCGCAGTCGAAGTCTGCGCGCTGTCGAGGTGCGGGCCGAACAAGACGTTGCTGACCCCGACACCGCCGTTGCCATCCGATTCGGCCAACGCCGACGCGAACCCGGTCCTGACGCCTGGCGTGCGACCCGAAAGATTTCTGCCCGCGGGCACCAGATGCAGGAACTCGGCTGTCTGTTTGGGGCCGGCGATGGCACCCAGCACGCGCTGGTTGTCGGAAAAGACGATGTCACCCGGTGTCACCGCCTGGGTCACGTCGGCGAGCAGGTCGATCGGGCCGTCGATGACACCGAAGATCGGATCGGAGCGCGCCGCGCTGACGAAGAGCACCAACGCAGCAGCGCACAGTGCCCTGCCGCAGCTGGGATGTCGCGGCGACGGGAAGTTTGTGAATGTGGCTTTCATGATCTCTCCTTGGCTTTCGAGGGAAGGGCGTGGGTGCTCGGCTGGCGCCGGTGGTGCCCGGGTTGAAGCGGCGCCGTGCACCAGTCCTGCGTGTGTGTTGCTCATGCGGTAGCCTCCTTCGCCGCAGGCGTGGCCACCGGCCGCCCGCCGCGCCACACTCGCCACAGCACCGCCGGTGCGAACAGGCTGGGGGGCGGCGCGAGCATGTGCATCACCTTGACGAATGCCGCAGCGACCACGGCGTCGTGCACGGCCACGCACTGAACGCGTGCGACGTAGGCATTGATCAGCTTCAGCGGGAAGGGCCGCGGCCCGGGTACCTGGGGCAGCGCCAGATCACCGCCGACGGCGAGTTGCCACGGCACGTCGATCGCCCGCGCGGCCGCCTTGAAGAAGCGCGGCGCGAGCCCGTCCAGGCCCTTGCCGAGCGCGTCGCGCAGCGCCAGCGCCTGGCAGGCCGCCACCGTCATGCCCTGCCCGTAGATCGGGTTGAAGCTGGCCAGCGCATCCCCCATCGCCAGGTAGCCGAGCGGGAAGCGCCGCAGCTTCTCGTAGCGCCGGCGCTGGCTGTGCGGGAAGCTGTAGCGCATCGGCTCGCCGAGCATCTCGCCACTTTCGGCCAGCGCGCAGATCTCCGGGCTGTGCGTCTGGCGCGCCCGCTGCGCCATCGCCTCGCGGGTGGTTTCGACATGGTCGCCGGCGTACCCGCCGACGCCCGCCACCCAGCGCGGCGGGCCGCCGTCGACCGGCTCCTGCGCCAGCAGGATCGATGGCCGCGGCAGCTTGGCCGTGGCGGCGCCGATCACGCCCGTCACAGACGGCTGGCCCGGCGCACGGCTGAAGTAGGCGCTGGTGTAGGCCAAACCGATCTGCACACGCTCCTCGGGCGGCGGCTCGTAGCCCCACTGGCGCAGCCAGGCCGAGCCGTGGGAACCGCGGCCGCTGCAGTCCAGCACCAGCTCGGCGGCCATCGTCTGCGCCGGGCTGCCGTCGTCGGCCTTGCCAGCGCACGCCGTTGATGCGCCCGTTCTCGTGCACCGGTGCCAGCACGTCGACCTCGGTGAGCAGCCGCACGCCCGGCAGGGCGCGCACGCGGCGGCGCAGTTCGGCCTCGATCGCCAGCCGGCTCACCGCCAGCCCGTGTTACGCCGGCGGGGCTGCGGGCGAAGCGGCTGCCGTTCGCGTCCACGGCGACTTCGCTGCCGACATCGCCGCTCAGGCCGCCCTGCGCCACCAGCGCTGCGGTGAAACCCGGGAACAGCTGTTCCAGGATCTGCAGGCCGCGGGCCAGCAGGCCGTGCGGGTGCACCGCGTGCGGCGTGCCCTTGCGCGGTGCCGCTCGTTCGGGCAGCAGCGTCCCGTTCGAGCAGCACGACCTCGGCGAAGCGCTCGCTCAGGACCCGCGCGGCCAGCAGCCCGGCCATGCTGGCACCGATGACCAGCGCGCGGGCGGGGTGTCGATGGGTTGCTAGGGGTGTTCATGGGTCATCCTCTCGTGGCAAAAGGTCGCGGTTCGGGCAGCAGGACCGCAAGCTCGATGGGTTGCACAGATGAGCTGCAGAATGGGGTCGATGGCTGCTTGCAGGCACTTTCGTCGGGCGCCGTGAACGGGGCGCTGATGCAGCGTTAATCGCTCGTTGTTCGGGTGCCGAATCGCAGCACAAAGGGTGTGCGACGCAAGCCCATCGTGTTTTTCGATGTTGGGAGGTCGCCCATGCGCGGTGTGCGTGTGCTCTTGCTGGGCCAGGGGCGGTTGGAGCTGGACGGCCAGCCCCTGACACGCTTGATGGCCAGCAAACATCAGGCGCTGGTGTTCTATCTGGCCGCCACCGGCCAACCCGCGCCGCGCAGCCAGCTGGCGGCCTTGCTGTGGGGCGGCCAGGACGAGACCTCGGCACGCGCCAACCTGCGCGTGGCCCTGACCCGTTTGCGGCGCTGGTTGCCCGGCGTGCTGGACATCGACAACCGCCAGGTGGCGTTTGCCGCCGATGCCCCGATCTCGGTCGACTGGCATGAACTCACAGCGGCGCTGCACGACGATGCGCCGCTGGCGGCCATGGAAACAGCGGCGCGGGTCTGGCGCGGGCCGCTGCTGGACGGGCTGGACGTCGCCGGCAGCGACGAATTCGAACACTGGCTGGCACAGATGCGCCAACGCGCACAGGGCGATGCCCTGGCCCTGCGCCGCGCGCTGCTGCAGCGGCGCCAGGCCGGCGGCGATCTGGAGCTCGCCATCGCACACGCGCGCGGCCTGCTGGAGATCGACGAGACCGACGAACCCGCTCACATGGCGCTGATGCGACTGCTCGCCGATCGCGGCCAGCGCACCGCGGCACTGGCCCAGTACGAGGTCTGCCGCGCGGCGCTGTCGGAACGGCTGGGGGCACGGCCCTCGGCGGCGTGTTATGCGCTTTACACACACATCCACGCGGACGCGCCGGTGGCGTCGTCTGTCATCAGCGCAGCTGAGACACAAACGCCGGTCGAGCCGCCCGCCATCGACCCACCAACGCTTGCGGTCGCGCGCGCAGGAAACCCGGATGCCCCGGCCCCGGATGCCTCGAAAGCCGCATCTGCCGCTGACGCCGGGTTCGTGCCGCGCCCCGCTTCGGTGCCCACCGCCCGGGTGGCGCTGATTGGCCGTGAGCGCGAACTGGTGCTGCTGAACGACCGCTTGTGCGACCCCGAGTGCCGTTGGGTCACCGTCACCGGCCCCGGCGGTGTGGGCAAGACACGGCTGGCGATGGCGGCCGCTGCGAGCCTGAGCCCGCGACTTCGCCATGGCGTGCTGTGGTTCAGCGGCCGCGACGCCGGCGGTGCGCTGCACGATGCGCAGACCCTGGTGCAACAGGTGCTCGAGCGCGTCGGCACCGACCGCCATCTGCCGGGCTCGCTGCTGCTGGTGCTGGACAACCTGGAGACGGTGGCCGGCGCGCGCGCGTGGCCGCAGATGCTGGCGTCGCGCGTGCCGGGGGCCGTCGTGCTGGCGACATCGCGCACCCGCATCGGCGGGGTGCGCGAGTGGCTGGTCGAGGTGAGCGGCCTGTCGCTGGAGCGCGCAGCCGGCGGGGCGCCCGCATCGTCGCCCGCGGCGCTCTTGTTCGTCGCGAACGCACGCCGACTGGCCGGTGGCTTCGAGGTCGGTGGCGAAGCCGATGCGGTGGAGCGCATCTGCGCACGGGTGGGGGGCCTGCCGCTGGCTCTGGAAATGGCCGCACACGCCGTGCACCACGCCGGCGTGGCCGCGGTCGCCGCCCGGCTGGAGCGGGACACGTCGCTGAGCGATCCGGACCGCGACGCCGACGACCGCCACCGCTGCGTCGAATGGGTGCTCGAGGACTCCTGGGTCCTGCTCGACGAGCGCACGCGCGCGGCCGCGCTGCGCCTGGCCTGGCTGCCCGACGAGGTGGACGACGATCTGGCGCGCGCCATCGGCGTCGACGAAGCGGCGATGGCCACCTTGCGCGACCATTCGTGGCTGCAGCGACGCGGAAATTCGCGCGTGGCGATGCACCCGCTGCAACAGGACTTCGTGCGTCGCCGCCCGGACGCCACGGCACGTGCAAGCGAAGTGCGAGCGGCCATCGTCCGCCATCTCGATGCGGTGCTGCCGGCCGTGCAGCCGTTCGGCGACCTCGGCCCCGCCGATGCGGCATGCGCCGAGCGGCTGGCGGCCAGCGCAGCGTGCGCCGCACCGGTGCTCGCGGACGCCCTGGCGCAGTGCATGGCCGAGGCCGAGCTCGATACGTTCACCCGCTGGGTCGACCGCATCGTCGCCCTGTTGCTGCACGCCAACCGCGTGGCCGAGGCGGCTAACCTGCTGGCGCAGGGCATGCTGCGTGGCGACCTGCCCGCGTGGCGGTGCGCGGGGTGGCGGCTGCGGCGCGCGGAGTTGCTCAGCAGCGAAGGAAATGCCACGGCCGCGCTGGTCGACTACTCGCGGGCGCTGGCGGCGTTCGGCCTCGGCGACGTGGCCACCGGGCGCGCCGACTGGGCGTCGCTGCCGCAGGCCGCCACCCGGCTGTTGACGCAGCGCGGCTGGCCCCCGAACGGTCCAGCGCGGAATGGCTTCGAGCGCTTGCTGATGCGCAGCCTGTATGCCGCGGCCGTCTACCTGACCTTCACGCCGGATCCGATGCCTGCGGTGCGGCTGTCCGTGATGGCCGACGTGCTGTCCCGGCGCCTCGGCCGGCATGCCGACCTGCGCCACCTGTTCGCCTGCTGGGGGTTGCTGACCTTCGGCTATCCGTCGCTGGCGCGCCTGCAGCGGCGGCGCTGCAGGCGCACCCATCGCCCCGGCGCACCCGATCCCCGCCTGGATGCGCTCACGCAGGAAGGCCTGGCCGTGTCAAGTCTGGCGCTGGGGGATTGGTCGGGGATGACCGCGACGCTCGACGAGGTGGCCGACCACTGGTTCGCGGTGCGCAACCTTCGCCACGAAGTCGGCATGCGTTCGCTGGGCGCCAAGTTCGCGCTCTACCAGGGCCGCCTGGTCGACGCCTTCGAGCGCTTTGCGGCCCTCAGCGAGCTCAGCCTGCGGCGCCCGGGTGAATCATGGAGTGCCTGGGGGCCCGTGGGTCAGGCCGAGGCGGGTCTGTACCTGGGCCATCCGGACGACGCCCTGCTGCAGCGCTTGTTCGAGCGCGCGTCGCGGACGATGACCGAGATGGAAGACGTGGACGCCGCCTACACGCTGCGCCGCCAGGCGTTGGCGGCACGCCTGGCATGGCGGCGCGGCGATGTGCACGCGTCGCGCGAGGCCGTGCTGGCCGGCTGTGCAGCCGCTGCGCGACTGCGACATTGCGGCTTCTGGGCGCACGAAGGCTACGCCGGTCTCGGCGACACGCTGTTGGCCCTGCGCCGCCGTGAGCTTGAAAGCGGCGGCGCCGTGCCGCCGTTGGACGCGGCCTGGGCGCAGCTGAGCACTTCGCTGGATGCGCACGTGAAACGCTTTCCACCGGCACGCGCGCTGCAGGCGCGGCTGCGCGGCGAGTGGGCTCGCGACGCCGGCCGGCTGGCCGAGGCCGAATCGGCTCTGCTTCGCGCCATCAACTTGGCGGAGCGCCAAGGCATGCGCGTGGAACTGGCGCGCAGCTGCGAGGTGCTGGCCGGCGTTCACCACACTGTGTCGACGCAGGAGCGAGCCGATCGGCTTTGGCGGGACATGCGGGCGATGCCTGCACTGAACGCCGGCGCGCCAGTGCACTTTGGATGAGCCTGAACTTCAAAACCCGGCTTGGCCATACGCCCGGAGTTCGGCGGCTGCGTGCGCGCTCAGCAAGCGCTGCGACGGCTGCGCGCAAGTCCTGCAACTGCAGCCAGGCCGAGCAGCCAGAAAGCCGATGTCGCCGGCTCGGGGCACTGTCGTCACCAGGTATTGAGCACCCGAGCCGAAGCTGATCGACGCACCCGGCTGCAGGATCACGCGTTCAATGCTCATCGTGCTGAAGGCCTCGACCTCGGAGCCCTCGTAGGAAGCTGCGGCGGACAGCGCGATCAGGAACTCGGTCGGCCCGACCGGCCTCGATCTTCGTCGTTCCTCGGGTCGGCTCTCGGCCGCACACGGCACAGGCCGTAGCCCAAATTCACGCAGTAATGGGTGCCCGGCATGCCAGGGCCACAACCATGCCGACGATTTAGCCAGTTCGGTAAGCTCGGCGCAGGCCGTTGCCGCCTCTGCGAATGCAACGATCTGACGCTGCTGGCCACGCTGGCCGGTGTCGAGATGGGCTCGAAGCTTAAGCGGCGTGGACCTGACCGCTGCGTGGCTGCGGCAATGGACCACTTCTCCCTAGGTGGTCTTGGCCGGTGGCGGGGCGCGTGATGGCCGAACCATACCGGCAGTCCATGCAGAAGTTCGCGGTGCTTGTACTGCGGCCGACACTACGCTTGATGATGTCGTCCTCGTACGTGGCCGAGAACTTCACGTCCATCTCAGCCAAGGCATCGTTGACCCGGTGCGGATCGGACGCAACGGGTGGCCTCAACAACACGCGCAAACCGCACCGCCCAACCCGCGGTACTGCATCTCGTAGCGGCCCGCTGCGCCGCGGTGTGCCGATGCTGTCAGTCAGCCGTCGGTGCTCACCCGCCGGCGGGCAGCTCCAGGCGATAGCGGCGCATCTGCAGCTCCTGCTCGCCGACGATGCAGGCCTTGTCGGCACCGCACGCCTTGAGCCGCCGGAAGTAGTCGCTTTTGTGCCAAGTTACAGCGGCCGGGGTCAGCGTGCGCCGGTAAGGCCGCCACAGCGACGCCAGGCGCAGGTCACGATCAGCCAGTTCCGCATCGGTGCAAACCAGGCGCTCGTGCGGAAAGCGGGCCTGCGGGCACCAGGCCGGGCGTACGAAGTCGCGCGGCTGGGGTGCGTCGGCGCGTTCCTCCAGCAGTGCAGCAATCCGACGCGACAGCTTCACTTTCTCGCCGTCGAGCACGAGTTCGCCGCCGTCGCTCCACGTAACCACCGGGTTGTCCGCGCGGTCAGCGATCCAGCAGCCATGGCGCTCGCGCCCGCCGACCGTCTGCCGCACCCGCTGCCCGGCGCTCGGATCACCCTCGTGACAAGGGTCGGTCATCAACTGCACCGTGCCATCGCGGTGTGGATGCGTGCCGAGCAGTTCGGCGCGCGCGCCACCCGTCAGCAGGCCAAGCATAGCCAGCGCGAGCGCGCAGGCGCCGCGACAGACGCGCGCAACGGCGGTGCCCGGTGGGATCGGGGTGTGTGGCATCAACGGGGAAGGGGCAATCGGCGGGCCTTGCCTACAGGCGCCCGGATGTGGCGGGCACCTTGCACCGGGTCCGCGCGCGGGATGCGGCATCGGCGTCTGCCCCTGTAAGCGACGCCCACGGGGTCCGATCGTCGCATTTGTCCATCGTGAGCTGACGTCGAGTGGCTTCCAAACTCACCACATGGGCGCTTCTCTAGAGAAAGTTGACCGTCAGTAGAGGTGCTTGATCTCCGCGATTGGCTCCCGTGGTGTCGTTGATCTCGACAAGCACAGGACCACTGACCCCTGGTTCCTGCAATATGCGCACTTGGAAGCTGGCGAGTCCCAGACGCTGTGCTTGCACCATCAACGCAGTCACATCGATAGCCAGATCGGTGCCGACATCGGCCCCGGAAATCGGCGGCACGACCCGGGTGGTTGCAAGCGGCGGCTGGAGCGCACCGTCGAAATCAGTCGCGAGCAAAGTCGGTGGTTCATAGGACACGAGCTCAACAAGCATCGAAGCCGCGCCGCTGGCCGGTTGGATGCTGTTGACGAGAATATTCAGAAAGGCCGACTGGATGATGGCGTTACCCGGGACCCCTCCCGGGCCCGAGAGCGGGAAATTCAAGAAGGCCCTGAACTCCGTCAGCGCCACCGGGGCGATGCCGGCAAACACGCTTTGAACCGTTGGAGACATGCCCTGAACGATCGAAAACGAACCCGGCGAGGATTGCTCAATGTCGCCGTCGAGTGCCGGGTCGCTGAGTATCTGAGTCGTGATGATCGGCGGTGGGCCATCGTCGCCGCCACCACACCCGGCTGAGCCCAGGACGATGAGCCCTGTCAACACCGCACATAAAGTTCGATTCAAGACCATCCCCGGCTATTCCAGGCGAGGCCGACTACAGCAGCCGTGCTGCTTCATCTTCGGTTGGCAACCGGCCCTGCGGCGTAAATTTGTCCACCGCGCCGGGCAATTCACGTGTCAGCCTGGCCAGCAGTTCTTCCCGCGAAAGTCCGGTCTGCTGCGCAAGCGTGCCGAGCACATCAGGCCCGATGGCTTGCTCCAACTGATCGGCTCCAATGGGTTGATTGGGTCCTGTCTTGACCCAAGAATCCGATGCCTCGGCGCGTCCGCTCTGCCTGAAACGTTCGACCAGATCGCGAAGTCCGCCACTCAACACACTCCCGGCGCTCGCACCACCCAAAATTCCACCCAGGTTGCCGAAAACGCCGCCTTGGATGCCCTCCTCCTTGAGCGGGCCAGGTGCACTCCCTGACTCTTGCTTGAGTCCGCCCAACATCCCTGCGAGCTTGTCCCGGTTCTGATAACCCGCGACAGCGAGAAGTCCCAACAGCGCAACCATCGACGGCGTTCCGCGGCTCATTTCATTCTCCTAATCGTCCGAAGTGGAAGAATCTCGACCGTCGCACAGATTACCGCATCAGCGGGTCAGAGGTGTTGGGCTACCTGATCGCCGTTGGCCGCAGTCAGCGCGAGCCGGCCATCGGTGAACGTGATCTGAGCTTGTTGGGCAATGACGGGGTCGTCAATGTCGGCTTCGCGGCCAGCATCTCGCCGAGACGCGCGTCGGCTGTGGGTCGGCAGCACCAGTACGTATTTTCGGATGCAGTCGCTCGGCAGCAGACGCGTCGCTATCGTCGTTCGGCATGCGCGGACGACCGCTTCCACCAACTCTGAATCGTTCGACAGCTTCGGCGAAGGTCTGCTTCGAGCAATCGACTACAGATCGCAGAGCCAAGACGCGCACCCTGTTGCGCCGCCCACATGCCCGCACTGACCTACCCAGTCAACGCCCTCAACACCCGCACAGTTTCCGTCACTGCGACATCGGGCGCCAGCGCCGTGTCGGCGATGTTGGCGATGACCTTCGTTCCGTCGTGGTCGAGCTTTCCCGGCTGGGCCCAGGTTTCGACCTTCGGCGCGGACATGTAGACCGAGAACGAGTGGTGTTCCGAGCCCGGTCGTTCGCCGATCAGGTGCAGCATCGCGCAGCGTGACTGACTGTCCGGCAACTTGCCGAACAACACTTCACCGGCGCGATAGCCCACCCGCACACGCCCCGACTTGCAGACGATGATCTCGGGAGCGACCTGGTAGCCCGCCTTGTCCAGCGCAGAACGCAGCTTTGGCAAGAAGATGTCGACGTGCCCGGGGTCGGTGATCGCATTGCCGTTCAGGCCGTCGGACACCATGATCTGCACGTTGTACTTGCCGGCCTGCGCGTCGCGCAGCTTCTCCAGCGCCGGCAGCGCTACCGTGTTGATGACCTCGCCGGTGGGCGGATGCAGGATGTAGTCGTCCCGGTTGCCCGAAGTGGTCATGATCGCCACCGCCGGTGCCACTGTTTCAGTGAAGTTGTCGGGCAGCACCGTGTAGATCATCTTCTTGCCGTCGGCGACCAGCTCGCGGATGTACTTGTCCAGCTTCGGCTCGAGTGACCATGGCTTCTCGCCTTGGCCTTCGGCGATCCACACGCCGTGGCTGCGCACCGTGGCCAGCTGCTTGTCGGCTTCGGCCAGGATCTGCGCGTCCGCGCGGCTGTCGTTCTTCGCACGGCGGTACTGCAGGTAGACCCACTTCGGGTCGCCGTAGTGCGGCCCCGGTGTGCCATCGGCGTTGACCACGCCCAGCGACTGGAAGAACTGCCACATCGCGTCGTTGACCTTGTAGCCGAACTTGCTGCGCACGCGCACGTGATCCTGGAAGGCCGTGGTCAGGTACGACAGCATCGGGTCGTTCTTCGTCGGCAAGGCCATCAGGTAGGCCGGGTTGGCCGGCATGATCTGGTCGATGCACCAGTCCAGGTCGTCCAGGCCGACGGACATGTGCAGCGTCGAGCAGATGTCCAGCCCGATCGGCAGGCCGTGCAGCTTGCCCATGGCAATGTCTTCCAGGCAGCAGCGCACCAACTGCTCCTTGGTGCGGAACACCTCCGGGCCGATAAAGCCGGCCACGTCGTTCAGGATCACCCACGACTCGCCGCTCTGACCGGCTGCCTTTCTGGCTTCGCCGACCTTCAGCTTGAGCGCGCGCGCGAAACCGTACTTGCGCGCTTCGTGCACCACCATGTCGAAGCCGGCACCCATGCCGTTGGTCGCGTCGGCGCCCTGGCCGGTCTCGAAGTACAGGGCGTAAGGGCCGCTGCGCACCGCGGCGTACTTCAGCATCTTGTCGACCGTGACGTCGAACACCGCATTCGCGGCCACGGTGCTGCCCAGGCTCTGGAACCACAGCGCCGTGGAGCCGGGGAACTCGGCCTCGACCTGGGCCTGCGCGTCGATATGCGCTAAGCAGCAGTGCGGCATGGTGCCCTCGAGCTTGAAGGCCTCGAGCACGCCCTGTAGCGCGCGTTCGATTCCCGCGATCTTCGCGGTCTCGCCGGACACCGGGTTGTTGCCCAGCACCACGTCGCCGACACCGAAGGAGAAGCTGTCGAAGACCTGCCAGACGATGTCGTCGGGGTCGTCGGTCGGCGAGTTCGGCTGCACCCGCGCTCCCATGTAGCCCTTGGCACCCACCTTCGATCCGGGAAGCGGGTTGAAGACCGTCTGGCCGATCCGGGTCAGCTCGGCGTTGTCCATCAGCTTGACCGCGATGCCGATCACGTCGCTGGGCAGGCCCACCATGACGGCCTTGATCTCGGCTTCGTTCTTCGTCAGCAGGTAGGTCTTGAGCTCCGACATCTTCCAGCCGCGAACACGCTCCAGCACGGCCGCATCGGTGCTTTGCATGATCAGCTCGTACACCGCATCCGACAGCATCGGCCGCTCGACCAGATCGGCGATGCGCGTGTTGGCGATCAGCGTGCGCGCGTTCTGGCGTGTCGCGGGATCTGCCGCGGAGATGCCCAGCGACTCGTCGCCTTCCTTGTGTTCGTTGGCAGAGCCGATCACTGCCTTGTAGAAGTTGTGGTCGAACGTGCCGCGCGTTCGGGTGACGTAGGCCACGACGTCTTCACCAGGCTGCAGCTGCGCGATGGAAACCTTGGCCGTGCCTTCGCTGAGACTGGTGGCGGGAGGCGTCGGCTTGCTCTTGTCGCAGCCTATGGTCATGAGGGCCGCACCGCCGAGAGTGCCAAGCACGATCAGGCGCCGCTCCTGCCCGCAGCGGGTCAAGGCTTCGTTCGAACCGAACCGACAGTCAGTTGCAAACATCTGTTGCTCCCCGGCAGGCCGTGCGAGCCGTGATTGGGGCGCCCGGGTCCGAACAAAGTCAATGGGGCTCATCATTGAAAACTAGGGATGAAAGTCGATCGAGGCGATCTCCCGAGCACGAATCTCGCCGGTCATCGTCGAAGACATTGCACTGGCCGCGCAGCTGGGCATGCGCAAGAACATCGGCGTCACGGCCTCGGTGCGGCGGGGCCTTGGTACAGGCGGGGTGCGTTGCACAGGCTGTCTCCGGTGGGAGGCATATCAGCAACTCACGATGCAAGCGGGATCGGCGAGGTGCTGGATTCGGACCAAAATCCTGCTGGCCTCGTCGTGAGGGACGGGTGCCGACGCAGCGTCGGAACGAGCCGTCGCGGCGGTGCTTCATCGGGCTCGATGTAATGCGCGTGCGGCTCGGGACCGTATGGGTCGCTACCGCAACGCATGCGGCAACGGTTTGCGCTCTGAGCGCCGTACGGCAACAGTACGGCAACGAAGCCGGCTCAGAAAGCAAAAAAGTCAGCAGGCGCTAACCTACTGACCCTTGCTGTACTTGGCTCCCCGACCTGGGCTCGAACCAGGGACCTACGGATTAACAGTCCGCGGGGATGGGATTTCCTGGCATCTTCTGAGACGGCCGCAACATAAAAAGTCTTTACAGATCATCAATTTACGTCCAAAGTCATCTCAAGCCGGCTCATGCCATCTCAGCCAAAACTGGCACCAGACTGGCACCAGCATCGTACGAGAATGACTACGGACTATGGCCACAACTCAGACTTCCGGCGCCGCGGCGGCCATCAAATCGCTTGAGGGCGGCGCCTTCGTCACATTGCACAGCCGGCTCGACCGTGGCGGCGCGTTGCAGGCGCGCAAGCTGAGCACTGGGGCGGTTCAGCTGTACTGGCGCTACTCGTTGGCGGGCAGGACCAGCCGCGAACCGATCGGAGTCTACGACCCGTTGGCGCCGCCGAAGAAGTTGCAGCCGACCCCACGCGGCTATGGCATTGCGGCAGCGCTGGAAAAGTGCAGGGCGCTGGCAGACGTCCATGCCGAGCGCGCACACACCGGTGGACTGCGTGAAGCCAAGGTCGAGGAGCGCAATACGTTCCTGGCGCAGAAGACGGCCGAGGCCGAGAAGTCGACGCGAACGCTGGGCAAGCTGCTCGACGTCTATGTGGCACATCTGAAGACTCAGGGTCGGCGCAGCCACGTCGATGCCGATCAGATCTTCAAACGACATGTCAACGAGGCCTGGCCGGCGGTGGCGCAGACACCCGCGGCGGACCTCACTCCCGACCAGGTGCTCGACATGCTGCGTCGGTTGATCGAAGTTGGTAAAGGCCGGACCGCCAACAAGCTGCGCTCGTACCTGCGGGCGGCGTACCAATGCGCGCTCGACGTGCGCACGACAGCCTCGATCCCGGTGGTCTTCAAAACCTTCGACATCGTTTTCAACCCCGCAGCGCAGACTCGGCGATCCCCACAGTTCGACCGCCCCGACAAGCGACCGTTCTCGAAGACCGAGTTGCGTGCGTACTGGAAGCTGCTGCACAACCAGCCGGGCACCGAAGCCGCCGTGCTGCGTCTGCACCTGCTGACGGGTGGCCAGCGCATAGAGCAGTTCGTGCGGCTTCGATGGCTTAATGTTGCGGACGATGCGATGACGATCTTCGATGGCAAGGGTCGACCCGGGCAGGGGCCGCGACCCCATCAGATCCCGTTGCTCAAACCCGCGCGCGAAGCGCTCGCCACTTTGAATCGGGAAGGGGAGTACGCAATCTCGACGACGGCAGGCAAGAAGCCGATCAGCGTACGCACACTGGCGGGTTGGGCTCAAGACATCGTCGCTGATTCGATCGAAGGCTTCCAGTTAAAGCGGATCCGATCGGGAATCGAGACCTTGTTGGCCGCCCATGGCGTCAGCCGCGAGGTTCGAGGTCACTTGCAATCGCATGGGTTGACTGGCGTGCAAGCGCGCCACTACGATGGCCATGACTACATGCGCGAGAAGGGCAGGGCGCTCAAGACCTTGTTGGGTGAGGTTTGCACCGACATTAAATCGGAGTAGGCAGGGGCCGAACCGCAGCCATCGTGCTTGAAGGAACGGATGGGCAGCCGCAATTCCGAAGCTGTAGTCGCCACCGACCTCAGATCAAGTGCTCGCGTCGAGCCCGAGACACTGGCGCACCCATCAACTGGATGAACGGTTGCCTGTCACATTCTCAGCAATGCGTTCGCTCGCCAGCGCGCTGACCCCGAGCGCGGCGGCGGCGGCGAGCGCGTAAGCGCGCGCGGCAAACACGTCGGCGCACGGCAGTTCGTAGCCGGCGCCGCGGGCCATCCAGTGCAGCGCGCTCAAGGCCACCTCCAGCGCAAAGCTCGGCTGGCTCTTGACATGGTCGCGTGCGGCGCGCACGAGAGTCTTCGGGTCCACGCTCGAGCGCCGTGCCAGCGCCAGCGCCAGGTCGTACTGCTTCAGCGTCTTGGCGGTGGCGAACCATTTGCCCTCGTCGCCTGGCGTCGAAGCAATTAGGTCGCCGAGGATGCGCTGGCGTTCGGGGACACTCTGCGATTGTTGCCCATAGTGCAACCACGCGCCGCGCGCGGCGCCAGCAGCCAAGGGCGACTTGTCTTTCAACCGCCGACTTCGGGACCCCGCCATGAACCGATTGCAGCAGGAACTGCAGCGCCTGTATGGGCCCCAGGCGGATGCACGCCTGGGCCTGGATTTTGACGCCCGCGGCCTGGTCGATGCGCAGGGGAGGGTGCGGGCGATGGTGCTGGAGTTGGCCAGGCCGGCTGATTGGGCCTCGCTCTCGCCCGTTTGGGGCGGCGTTCAGGCCGATCTGGCGCTGCCCGCTCCGGCCATCGCGGTCAACGGCAGCGATGGCTGTCAGCTCTGGTTCTCTCTCTTGGAGCCGGTGCCGGTGCCACAAGCTGCGGCATTTCTTGATGCCCTGCGGCGCCGCTACCTTGGCGACATCGCCCCCGTTCGCGTGGCCACGCTGCCCGCGTTGGATGCCGCGTCAGGCGGGCCGTCCCGGCATGCCCGGCAGGTGCCCGCCTTGCAGGTCGACAGCGGCCTGTGGTCGGCCTTTGTCGCCTCCGACTTGGCGCCCATGTTCGCCAATGAACCCTGGCTCGATATGCCGCCCAATCCCGATGGCCAGGCCCAGTTGTTGGCGCCGCTGAAGAGCATCCTGTCGGGGGAGTTCGAACTGGCGTTGCAGCAGCTCGTGCCGAACACGGGGCCGGCCGCGCCCGGGCTGGAATCGAATGCTGCAGCGCAGGTGGCTGCCTCGCTCGATCCCAAGCGCTTCTTGCTCGACGTCATGAACAACGACAGCCTGGACCTGGCCCTGCGCATTGAGGCGGCGAAGGCACTGCTGCCCTACGTCGACGCTGCCCTTGGCAAGCGGCAGGAACTGGGCGCGGACTGACGGCTGTGATCGGAAGTTCACTACATCGCAACTTGGGCGTCGGCTTTGCAGCAGTGAGTTTGGCAAGGCGACAGGTTCGTCTCGACCCAAACCGGAACTTCCCGCGGCTGAGCAGGCTGCCGGAAAACGGCCGTTCATGGTCTTAATCAGCGGACGCCGTCGGCGGTTGAACCTAAGCCCTGGTTGAGCTTCACCGACAATCGGAAGCGACTGGCTCGCTCACACTGTTGCCGGTGTCGGGCGCAACAGGCTCGCCAAGTCTTTGAAGAGAGGGGCTCATGCGAACAG
Source organism: uncultured beta proteobacterium (assembly GCA_963756415.1). Classification (GTDB taxonomy): domain Bacteria; phylum Pseudomonadota; class Gammaproteobacteria; order Burkholderiales; family Burkholderiaceae_C; genus Rubrivivax. Next base: position 16,635 of record CAVWNT010000006.1, on the reverse strand, counting down.
CGTTCAACACCGCACATTCCCCGACAGGATCATCTTGCACCGCCCGGTCTGCTTCACCGCATCAAGGCGGCACGAAAGTGATCACCGCTTCGCTTGGGACGACCCTCATGCCGTCCCTCGCGGGCGCACATGGGCGTGACATGATCACCCAACATGTCCGACACAGCGCCGCCACCACCTGACGCGGAGGGATGGCCCTTTCCAGAAAGGCCTCCATCCAAGATTATTGCCTTCTTGGATGCAAAGGAGGAGCTCCTGGCGTCGAAGGGAACAGCCGCTGTCGGAAGATGAGAAGCTGTCACCGTGACCTTAGTGCACGGAACCGGCGCCCCGAACGCGCTCTGGACTCAGTCGACCCAACCACTTTCCGAGTACATGCGCGAACGACTCGGAGAGCCACCACAAATCGAGGTTTTCGAGTGGCCGGGCGCCAACAATTTGTGGCAACGATACGAGGAAGCCAACAAGCTGGCCGCGTCGATCGAGGCGCTACGCAAGAAGGATCCCGGTCGGCGTCAGTACGTGGTCGGCCACAGCCATGGTGGAAACATTGCGGTGTTGGCATCGCGTTTGACGCAGATCGACGGCGTCGCCACGTTGGCTACGCCCTTTGTCCACGTTGCTTTGAAGCCCTTGGCTTGGCGATTTCGTGGGACTTACCAGCGCGCGTTCGCAGCTGTGGCGCTGACGCTCAGTGGTATGGCCTGCTTGGTGTTCTTGCCCGGCTGGCTCGTGTCGGGCCTGATTATTTCTGCCGCGACCGCTGTCGCGGTCTGCATCCCAACCGCATTGGTCTACCCCAACCTCGACAGCAAACCGTACTACTGGTTCCGGGACGAGATGACGGCCGCACTGTATTGGGGCACAGCTTCCGAAGCTTTCCGGGTCGCAGGCGACGAAGCATCGCTCGCCTGGGTCTCGGGCAAACCGTTGATTACGTTTGCAGAACGCTGGTCCGCTTCACGTGGAGGCCAATCTCCATGGATCGGGCATTCGCCTTGCTAGCCTTGGGGTGGGTCTCGCTGATTGCATTCGGAGCCGCATTTGATTTCAACCATGCTATTCCCGCCGGCGTCATCGCGTTTCTCTTCGTCACCTTGTTACTGGCGATACCGCTAGCCTGGGCAGCCTCAATTCTGGCGGTCAGTCTCGCCGCAGCGATCAGTATCTTCGCCTATGGCACGATTCCTCCACGCGGCGAAACGGCAGTTCACCCGAACAAGCTTGGCTGGCTGTCCAGGGTCAGAATAGGAGTGTCGTACTCGCTCGCGACAATCATCCACACCGAGAGCACCCCAGCGGGCGGGCCATGGTCGACGTACCAAGCAATGACGCATGTCGGTGTTGAGATGCCGTTCAGCGACGGGCTGGTCCACAGTTGCTACGAACATCCTGCTGTGCGCGCAGCACTCGTTCGGTGGTTGCGAAAAGACATCGCGATGCGCAATCCCGAGACCTTTCCTGCCCATTGGGACGGGTGACGCACGCCAAAAGGTGGCCGGCCGCTCGCCAGGCCTACTGTTGGAAATCCAACGCCTGCCGCGGCTAGGGCGAGCGCAGCGGTGCGGCAAGTCTCTCGCGCTGGACCGACCTGATCGGATCATTGGCGGTGGCGCACGCGAGGTTGCTGTTGGTGGAGCGGTGGAGCTTTCCGGGTGAGCGACGGAGTGAACTCGGTTGGGTGATGCTGACTCACACCTCAAAGCGAAATGCAAAACTGCGCAGGATGGCTGAGCCCATAACAGCCATTGGGGACCAGCCGCTTTTGGCCGGGACGAGCCGACGAAGCGTTCAGGTTCATCGCCTGAAACCGGCCAATCGTCGGTGCGCTGAGCCAACTTTTTCGAGCGCGTCGGGAAGGACCGGTTGTGGCCGAGTGCCGGTACCCACGAGCGGCGGCTTCGGGGAAGGCCGGTCGGGTTGGTTTGCGACCGAGCGTAGTGCTGGCGTCTGGCCTGGTCGCCCCTGGCTGCCGCTGGTTGCGCCCGCGCTCGCCGACCTACTCGTCCGCGTCTTCCGAAGCGTCGTCCTCCTGCCTCGCGCCGCCGACATGGGCCCAGAAGCTGGTCTTGCGCTTGTGCTGGGCCCGAATCCTGGCTTCAAACGCTCCAGGCGATTCGAGCTGCCCTGAGCCGGCGTAGTCCGGCGCCAACGCGGCCAGCCGGGCCCAGTACCTCGCGGCGTGACGATACGCAGGCGCGTAGCCCCGATCGAGAATGCCGACCAGCAAGGCCCGGTAGACCACCGTCGCGCCCGTCGACAACCCCTTGCGCTCCAGCGCTTCGGCCAGCGGAACCAGCGTTGGATAGTCACGTCCGTCGATGGCAGCGGCATTCTTCACGAGCGCTTCCTCGGCCGCCTGATCGTCGCCGATGTCCATGAGCAGCAGCGCCACATCGACCGGATCGTCGTGCGCCGCAGCCAGCGCACGCGCACGCTCGATGGCCTGTGCCTGCTCGTGCGCTGGCAGCAGCTCGAGCCAGGCATGCAGGTCCCACACCGCCAGGCTGTCCTCGAAGATCCGCTGGCGTTCGTCCGCTGCCTCTCCCGTGCGTCCGAGCGCCGTCAGCGCCTGGGCAAGCAGATGCCGGCGGGTGCTCTCCAGGTGCTCCCACGAACCTTCGAGCCACACCAGGGCGCCTTGCGGTCGGCCGTACTTCAGGAACGCCTCGGCCAAGGTCGACTTCTGCATCGGGTTCGGCGACGGGCTGTGCCTGAGCATCGAGCGCACGAGCACGTCCGGATCGCGCAGCGCCTCGGACAGCAGCGACAGCGCAGCCGACGCGCGGTAGGCCGGCCAGTTCACGCGTCCTGGTGCCGCAGGCGATTGATCGACCGCATCGTCGAGCTGCGCTTCGCAGGCCGACACCAATTCCCGGATCGCCTGCTCGCCCAGCAGCAGATCGCAGCGGCGCAGCAACTCCTCGCGCGCGCCGTATTCGTCGGCCGCAGCCAGCGCCGTGATCCGGTCGGGCCATGCGCTCGCGGGGCTTTCGCAGCGCGAGGCGGCCTTCAGCCACAGTACGCAAGCCGCGCGCGATCGCGTCGCCGATGACACCATTGGAATCGTCGGCACGGTTGAAGAACACCTCGTCGGCCTGGATGAACGCCTCGGCCAGTGCCACCGCCTCGGCCGGATCGCGTGGCATCAACTCGTTCTCGACCTGTTCGAGCCAGGCCTGCAGTTCGCGGCCGAACTCGCCGACCTGTGAATAGCCGACGTACTGGGTCGAGCGTTTCCATGCCGCCAGATTTCTTGCGAAACACCGTCGCCAGCGCCTTGGGCTGGTTCGACGCCTGCAGCCGCACGAGCCGCTCGTGCACGGCGGGGTGATCCGCGGCCAATTCGATCAGCACCGCGCTCAGCGTCGCGGCATCGAGCTGCCGGATGAACGAGGACAGGTTGTCAGAGGAAGTCTTGCGCGGCATGGAGGCGATTGTCGGTGCTGGCTGTCAAGACGATCGCGCTGCCTGCGCACCGGGGCGGGCAGCGGTAGGTCAACGCCGAGTGCCGCTCGGATATGCTGCGGTCTACTCCCGCGAAGCGGATGACGTGTCGCCCGGGGCCGAATCTGAACTGCACGGCTGACCCGCGCCGATGTACGTCACCGACCTGACCCACTTCCTCGACAAGTCCGGTGCGATCGCCCCGGTCAAGGGTCCTGCACGCGCCATGGCGCAGTTCCTGGTCGACGTGGTCGCCCATGCCTCCGATGCCACGTCAGGGGCCTTGCCCGCACCGAGGTGCTTCAAGTGCAAGAAGGGTGCGGTCGAGGCTGTACGGGCCCAAGACGACGCCATCGTGTGGGTCTGCCCGAAGTGCCGCACCGAGGGGCGCATCTCGAACTGGCAGGGCAGCCTGTGGGATCTGCGCGACCGGCCACCAGCCCCTGGCTGAAGGCGAACTGATGCGCCTGTCATCGCGGCTGTTTCTGCTTGATGCCGACGACACGCTGCACGCGCTGGCCAGCACGGCCTTCATGCGCATGCTGCGGCGCGAAGACGTCGCGCGCATTCCCGACTTCGCCGGACAGCGCGTTCGCCAGGCCAGCATCGTCGTGGAAGTGGTGGACGGCACACCGGCGCGCATGGTGCACTGGACGTTCTCCATGCTCGACATCGATGCTGATGGTTTGCTGGATGTCGAGCGCCTGAGCACCCAGCAGTTCGCCCGCGTGGAAGATCCGTTCGAGCCTGCCAGGCCGGGGCAGGGCAGAGCGGCCGCATCGTCGATGCGGCCAGGCGCTTTGTCGCGCGAGGTGGGTCCTGGGAACCTGACAGGGATCTGTGGCGACGCATCGAGGCAGCGGCGCTCGGACAACTGCGGTGTCCTCGGGTGCGAGTGGTTCGATGAGATCGAGTCCAGCGCGTGGCGATTTGACGTGCAGATGATCGGATGCCTCGATGCGCGGATGCGCTCCCGCATGCGGATACTGTGTGATGAACGTGCGGTTGCACTTCTGGGTCGATGCGGATCTTCGTGGCGCATCCGGCTGCGCCGGACCGGGCTGTTGCGCTTGCGCGTCGAGCCGCTGCCGGCGTCTCGATCCTTCGGACTGCCATCCCTTGCGCGAACACGGCCAGGCCGGCTGCGCCGGCATTCACACGACAGCGGCCCGTTCCCGTGCCCGGGGATCGCGCGCTCTTGATTCCTTCACGCTGCGCGTGAACGAGGCCCGCTTGACGAACTGACCGGCGCTGCGCTCACGGCGCTGCGCTTCGATCGCTTCGCGCCGGCCAGATCGTCCACCCCGGTCACCCGCCACGCCCGATGCCGGGCCGCTGAAGACCCGAAGTGCATTGAAGTGCTCGCAGCGGCTCGACCGCCGCGCCAGTCGCTGCGCTTGGTGTCACGTCGGCCGCAGAGCCGCCGCTGCTCGTGATCGTTCGGCGGTCGGCTGCGCGTCTGCTGCGCCGCCCGCTGGCTGTGGAGGCAGCCGCGTGCGCCGGTCGTCCCACCGCGCTCCCCCCAGCTGCGCCCCCGTCAACGGGTGAGGGGGACTTGTGGGGGGATCTTCAACGCGGTGGGCCGGGAAACCGGCTCACTGCTTCGGCTGCTGATGAAGACCACCCATCCCCAACCCCTTCCCGTGAGGGAAGGGGCCATGCCCACCCCCCGCCCGCCCGTGGGCGGGAGCGAGGAGTCCGAGCAGAAGGATCAGTTTTCAGGAACACCAAGGCGGTGTCCGGCTGGGTTCTTCGCTGCAAGGAGCACGATCATGGCATTCGTACGAGTCGAACAGCGCAACGCGCACCTGGCCGGTGCCGTCCGGCTGGACTGCGTCAAGGGCCGCGACGGCAAGGTCGCCCGGCCACCTTCATCGCCATCAGCAACACCCGGCGCGGTGCGCGGCGAACAGCGCGAGGAGGAAGCCGCCTCGATCCAGTGGACCGCTGGGGGCAAGCAGGCCGAGAACGCCGCCGAGTACCTGGGCAAGGGCAGCCACGTCAACATCGTCGGGCGGCTGCGCAACAACAACTACCAGGACGCCGACGGCGCCGACGGTCTACGGCCTGAACTTCACGCGCCGACGAGATCGACTACCTCGACAGCAAGGCCGACGCCGAGGCGCGGCGCGGGCGCCACGCCTTCGTCGACGAGATGAACGCGCGCCGAGGCCAAGCAGCCGGCGCCGCAACAAGTCCGCACAGCCGCGGCCAAGGCCTGAACAGCCAGCACGCATGCAACCCGGCGGCCCGCCGCACCGGGCCGCCACCCGATCGAAGGAGTTCCACATGTACGCCACACCGACACTCGCCACCCGCTTCGCCAGCAACACCCGCGTGCTGCGCAGCGAAGTCCCCTTGAGCGAAGAGCAGATGCGCCAGGCCGCGCCGTCGATCTTCGCCGAAGGCAAGCACGCCAGCCGCTCCGAGCGCTACACCTACATCCCGACCATCGACGTGCTGCGCGGCCTGCAGCGCGAAGGCTTCGAGCCGTTCATGGTCGCGCAGGGCGCGCAGCCGCATCGAAGGCAAGACCGAGTACACCAAGCACATGATCCGCATGCGGCACGGCGCGAACCGAAGCCCTGGCCACCAGGCCCGAAGCGCAACGAGATCATCCTGATCAACAGCCACGACGGCGCCAGCTCGTACCAGCTGCTTGCCGGGCTGTTCCGCTTCGTCTGCTGCAACGGCCTGGTCGTCGGCGACGTGGTCCACGACATCCGCATCCCGCACAAGGGCGACGTCCAGGGCGAAGTGATCGAAGGCGCGTTCCGCGTGCTCGACGACTTCGAGGCCGTCGACGCAGTCGACCGAGGCGATGAAGGCGATCGAGCTGAAGCCCGAGGAGGAGAGGGCGTTCGCCACGCGCCGCGCTGGCGCTGCGCTACGGCGAGCGCGCGCGAAGGCCAGCCGCCGGCGCCGATCACGGCCGAGCAGCTGATGCGAGGTGCGCCGGCCGCGAGGATGTCGGGCAACAGCCTCTGGACCACCTTCCAGCGCGTCCAGGAGCACGTGATCCGCGGTGGTCTGCCGGGCCGCACCGTGCAGGGCCGGCGCATGCGCACCCGCGAAGTCGCCAGCATCGACCGCAACGTCAGCCTGAACCGCGCGCTGTGGGTGCTGGCCGAGGAGATGCGCCGGCTCAAGACCTGAGCGCGGTTTGCTGAAAAACAGCAAAAATTCATCGCGAGCACAGCGCCGCGCCGCGGCGATCATCGCAGCAGGCGTGGCGCGTGCGTGTATGCGCATGCCGCGACCGTCTGCGGCCGGCTGGCGGTGATCCTGCGCACAACGGGCCGAGCGCATCGACAGCGACCGCAGCCGCACGGGGGCTTGCATGAAAACACTCGTTCTGGCCAATCACAAAGGCGGCGTCGGCAAGTCGGCCGTGGCCACCTTGCTGGCGCAGTACTGGCACCGGCAAGGCCAGCGCGTGCTGGCGATCGACCTGGACCACCAGGGCAACTTCAGCCACACCCTGACCCTGTCCAAGCGCGCCAGCGTCGCACCGATCACGGCAGACCAGTTGTTGAGCACCGCCCGGGTGACGGTGATGCCAGACCAGTTCGTGCTGGTGGGCGCCGCCGACGGCCTGCTGGGGCTCGAACGCCAGCCGGCGCAGCACACCCCCTTCGCGCGCAACCTGCGCGAGTTCCTCAAGACGGCGGACCAGCAGTTCGACGTCTGCGTCATCGACACCCACCCGAACCCGGACATCCGGCTCATCGCCGCGCTGGCCAGCGCCGACTTCCTGCTGTCCCCGATCCAGCTGAACCAGGAGGCGATCGACGGCGTGCGCGCGCTGCTGCACCACCCGCGCATGGGCTTCCACAAGATCAAGGCGGTGCTGAACCCGAAGCTGCACTGCATCGGGCTGCTGCCGACCTTGGTGGAGCCGACGCCGTTCCAGAAGGCCAACTTCATGACACTGGTGAACAAGTACTACCCGATGATGATCCAGCTCAGCGAGCGGCCGGGACACCTGGCGTCGATCCCCAAGCGCTCGGCCATTGCCGAAGCACAGGCCGAAGGGCTGCTGCTGTGGGAGATGAAGAAGACGGCTGCGCGCGATGCGTGGGCCGAGATCGAGCCGACGCTGCAACGCATCACGCAGATCGTCCACACCCACGCTGTCGGCCATGCGCTTCGATCTTGATGCGCTGCTGCCCGGCGCGGATGCCGCTTCAAGCAGCATCGCTGAGGGCACGCCGCTGCAACTGGCTCTCGACGACATCGACGAGGACCCAGACCAGCCGCGCCAGGAGTTCGACGCCGAGCCGCTGCAGGAGCTGGCGGCGTCGATCGCCGAGCATGGCGTGCTGCAGGCGATCTCGGTGCGGCCTCACCCTGACAGCCAAGGCCGCTGGCTGCTCAACTTCGGTGCGCGTCGGCTGCGAGCGTGCCGGCTGGCAGGGCAGCCGCGAATCCCGGCGATCATCGACGACGACGCCGAACTCCTACGACCAGGTCATCGAGAACGAACAGCGCGAAGGCCTGAAGCCGCTGGAACTGGCGCTGTTCGTGCAGCGACGCCTGGCGCTCGGCGAAAGCCAGGCCGACATTGCGCGGCAGCTGGGCAAGGGCCGCGCCCATGTGAGCTACGCGATGGCGCTGATCGATGCCCCCGACTGGCTGATGGCGGCCTATCGGGAAGGCCGCTGCACAGGCATGACGGGAGCTCTACGAGCTGCGGCGGCTGCAGGAGGCCGATCCGGAGCGGGTCGGTCAGTGGCTGGCAAACACGGACAGTGTGACGCGCGCGGAACTGCAGGCGTTGAAGCAGGGCTGGCCGGCGCCGGCTCGACAGCATCAGCGACTGCGACGACGACGGCCGCGTCTGCTGAATCGCCATCGGCGGCGCCGTCAACGACCGCAGTCGGCCGTCGTCGCCCCGCGATGCAGCGCCGATCGAGCCGACGCCGACGTTGGAGGCGGCGCGCACCTCGGGTATAGCCAGCGCAGCATCGCCGCCTGCTGGTTGCATCACGCTGTGGGGCGCGTACGACGGCCTCGAAGTGCTGATCGATCTGAGCGAGGTGCCGGAGGAAGACGACCACGTCTTCGTGCTGCATGACGATGGCCGTGGCAAGCGCTCGCAGCGTGCCGGTGTCGGCCGTGCAGCTGAGGCGGGTTGCGTTGGCAGCGAAGCGGTCGAGTGTTTGACGGTCAAACACCGCCTGTGGCAAACACTGCCTGCGCAGTGAGCGGCGGCTCGGGTCGACGCGCACGACACCTGACGCTTTGCAGACTGTTTGACTGTCAAACAAGCTGCCATCGTGACGATCGCTGTGGCAGGCGCTGCAGCGTCGCCGGAGTCGGCCGTGCAGCTGATACCGGCTTGCCTTGGCAGCCAGCGATCGAGTGTTTGACGGTCAAACCGCCTGTGGCAAACACTGCCGATGCCGTAAGCGTCGGCTCGGGCCGAGGCGCCCTGCACCTGACGCTTCGCAGACCGTTTGACCGTCAAACAAGTTGCCAATTCGCTGCACGGTCTCCAGTCGCTGCAACGCTGACTGAATCGCGCAACTCGTGCGGCCGGGTACATGGCGCCTCGTCGAGCGCCGGCGCCTGGTCTTCGATCTGGCCGCATGGCCATCGATGTGAGTGAGCGCGCGCTGAAATTCGACTCGAAATCATCGGCCTGATGACCTCTCGATCCGAGCCAATACTGAATGCGTAGGTGAGTGCAGAGATAGGCGCGCTGGCGCCGTTGTCGGACACGCTCACGCATGTCAGGAGGCTCGGGTATGGCACCCTCGTCACGTGATCGCATCACGGTCGATCTTGCATGGCCTGAAGGCCGCGCTGTTCGAGCGCGCGCGGGCGCTTGGCGTCTCGCCGTCGGATCTGGTTCGCACCGTCGCTGGCGGATGCGCTGGCGTGCCAGGCCGAGATCACGCAGCGACCGGTCAGCGCGCAGCGCTGGCAGCCCCGAGCGACCGCGTCCGCGTCTCGCTGCGCATGACCCGTGAGCAGGCCGCAGCGGCCTTCGAGGCCGCGCGCCGAGCCGGTCTGACGCCGGGCGACTATCTGGCCGGCCTGGTCGCCGGCGTGCCCGTGCTGTCGGCGGCGCCAGCCGCGCCGAACACATCGCCGCGCTGGTCGCCTCCAGCGCCGAGCTGTCGACGCTCAGCCGCAACATCCACCACCTGACCTTGCTGCTGCGCCAAGGTGAGTTGCAGGCCGCGCAGGAGTACCGGCAGATGCTCGACACGCTCGAGCGCCGACGTGCGCGGCCACCTGCGGCTGGCGTCGCGGCGCGCTGGCCGATCTGCGCCCGCGCAGCAGCGCGCGCAGCACGCCGGCAGCGCGCCACCAACTGACCATCAGGAGATCACCATGTCCCAAGCACCCAACATCGACGGCGTCCTGATCCAGTGGGGCGACCGGCTCTTCTACCCCGGCAACCGCATCGTCCGCGAGCGCCGCAGCCGCGGCTGCAGGGCCAGTCCGCCCAGCAGCGCGCCGCCGCCATCCGCGAGCGCATCGAGGCCACCGTCGTGCGCCGCGCGCCGCAGGTGATGGTCAAGGTGACCGGCGGCGGGCGCGGCATGAAGGCCATCGCGGCGCACTTCCGCTACATCAGCAAGAACGGCCGGCTCGACATCGAGGACGAGCGCGGCGAGACGATGCGCGGCAAGGACAGCGCTGCACGACCTGGCCGACGACTGGCGCTTCGGCGGCAGCCTGATCGACGACGTCGAGCGACCGGCGCGAGGCCTTCAACATCATGCTGTCGATGCCGCGCGGCACCGACCCGCTGACCGTGCAGCGGGCGGCGCGCGAGTTCGCGAAGACCGAGCTGGCCGACCACAAGCTACGTGATGGTGCTGCACGACCACCAGGCCAACCCGCACGTGCACATCAGCGTGCGCGCCGAGTCGAAGCACGGCAAGCGGCTGAACCCGCGCAAGGCCGACCTGCACCGCTGGCGCGAGACCTTCGCCGAGAAGCTGCGCGGGCCGGGGCATCGAGGCCGAGGCGACGCGGCAGGCCACGCGTGGCCGCAGCCGCAACTACGAGCCGTTGTGGCGCCTGAAGGCGCGCGAGGATGGACGGCTGCGCACCGGCAATGCCGGCGCAAGGACGGGGCACGGCCCATGCCACAAGGGCCGCGGCCGTCGAAGCCTGGACGCATGTCGGCCGTGCTCTGGCCGCATCGGGCGACGCGGGTGACCGCGCCCTGGCGCGTTCGATCGCCGGCTTTGTCAGAGAAGCAGCGTCGTACGGCCCTGAGCGCACCGCCAGGATCCCTGAACCGTCGTGTGCGCCAGCAAAAGACAAAACGGAGCTGAGCCGGTAGGCGAATGCCCCCGTCAGTGCCAGGCGCGTCTACGACCGTGAAAGTGACGTCGCATGGCAAGGCCGGTCCATTCGGCAACGGATCGCCCGCGAACGATTGACAGGCAGAGCCTCCGTCGTTGGACTCAGCGATGACTCCGTCGAAGGCGCTCGGCCCGCAATCAGCTTTTCAGTCGCCTGAAGGCCACGGCTGCCAGACCAAGTCCGAACAGAATGATCGTTGAGGGTTCAGGCACCGGAGGTGCTGAGAAAATTGCCCCCACCGCGTCAATGTCCGCACCGACCGTCGTGCCGGAAGTGGCGCCTTCCGAGATGTCATCTGTGAGGCGTACGAAGGAAAAGAAGTCGGATGTTCCGAAACCGAAGGAATCAATGTCGACGCCGGCCGTCGAGCCGAATACTTTGCCGACTGCGAACCAGGTCGTCCCGTTCTTGCTGATTTCGACGAACGTATCTTCTACATCAGGACCGATTTCAAACACCCATAGATCGAACGCGTTGCTGCCGCTGCCGGTCAGCGAGTTGTCGGTGAAGCGAAGCACGATCCTGCCGCCGGCTCCCAGACTGACGTACTCCGGGTTCGCACCTTCAGGGTAGTTGGGGATTCCCAGTGCCTGAGACGGATCTCGATAGGTCAGGGCAGGGATGGTCCCCCCGCCAAACGCCGGCTCATAGCCGACGACGCTATCGGCGAATGAAGACGGTCCCCCCGGAAAATCCACACCCTTGTACGTTTCAGCCGAAGCAGTCACGCCAAAGCACATCCCGATGCATGCAAGCGCCGACGTCAACGCCAACCGCCAGCTGCCGAATTTCTCGAACCCCATGCCTTACTCCTGAACTATCGCGAGCCGCCGAATGCGGATGGAAACCGAAGCTGCAGCCATTGCGGCCACGGCTCTGCCGTTGATGCTGGGCGTGCAATTCCACGATAGCAACGCGTGCGGCTGCCGCCACCACCTGTTTAAGGGGGGTGGCATCCGCATCGGCAACGCTTGATCTGGACAGTGAGTTCTAGACTGGCCCGAGTGCCAACGCGGCCTGCGCGACCTCCGACCTTGCGCGTCGCTTGGTTTCGCTCGAACCTTCGGACGGCTCCAGACTGGGTCCGGTCATCCGGCGGTTCGATCTGCTTGCTCCAGAGCCGTCGTTGAAGGTGCATGCCGGCGGCCGGCAATGTGGCGATGAAATCGCCGGACGAGCACTCGCATCTAGCCACAAGGCGACGGTCGACGTCACGCCCCAAACCGACTATTCCGCCGTGGCCTGCTCTTTGCGCTGCTGGTGGGACGTTGGCGGGGACATATCTGGCAGGATCTCGCGCAGTAGAAGATTCCGTCAGAGCTCGATGGCTGGATATGCCGCGGCAAGTCCTGCCCGGTGCTCAGGCGTGATTTCTCGCTCGAGGCCTTCAAGCCACTCTAGGAACTCGGGCCAGTTGTTCAAGCTGAACACCTTGACGCCGTAGCGCCTTTCCAAGTCGACGGTCGGCTGTCGCACGATGTCGGCCATAAGCTGGTCCATGATGAAGGCGTCGCAGTACGGCGCATAGGTTGAGATGTGGTCAGCGTCGTAGAAGTAGCCTTTAAACTTCTTCCACGCAAGTTCCCTGTTTGTGAACTTTCCGCTCTGGACCATGGACTTCACGGTGGCGTGCATCCGCGCGGAAAGCAGTTGATGAGGCGTCTGCTTAAAGTGCTCAGATTGCATCAAGAACTGCGCACACAGGCGCAACCACTGCTCTGCCGGGACACCCTCCTTGCTCAGCAAGTGTGTCATTGACTCGACGACCATCGAAATGATGGGTGAATCCAGCAGTGCGGAGTGGTCGCCCGAAGACATGCGAGCGAGGTACTGGATGTAGAAGTCGATGTACCCCTTGGCGGCGACCTCGTACTCGGCCTGCAGGTTTATCTCGAACGTTGTCTGCTTCTTGCGCCACTCGTCGAACAAGCCGACCAGTTCTTCGGCCGACTCGTTCTTGAGCGAACGAATGAGTTCGACGTCGCCCAAATAACGCCCGACCTCAATCCGCATGTATCCGTCCCATGCGTGGACCTCATCCTGGAACGCGTCGTCCTCTACCAGCTCGTAGCCGGAGGGTTGGTTCGAGCGCCATGCCTTGAACGCGCGGAGCAATTCGAACGATGCACCTCCTGGGCGTATCGGAACGGTGTCCGCGGGAAACGGTCTTGATGAAGCGGAAGAGCTCGTCCCGACCGGACCAAAGATGCGTTTCGTCCTCGTGGATTGATGAGTATGGCGCGATCAGCAGTTGGAGTGCCGACGCGCGCTTGATGCGGTTCGCTGCATCCAGGAAGCGCGGCTCCTGACCGCGAAAGGCGTGGCTGAAGAAGAACTGGTCGAGGTAGGCAATCTTCTTCTTCAGTTTCGGTAGCGGGATGCGTTCCTTGTAGCTGCACGACTTGCAGCCCCGGAATACATGATTGCCGCCGAACACGTCGACGTTCCCGAACGAGTCCTTGCGACGGCATCCGGGACAATCGCCGAGAACGTAGCTCACGATTGCCATCAGTTCCTCTTTAGTGAGCCGCGAGGGTACCTTGGGATCGACTTCAGGATTGAACTTGGCGGACACAGCCGACGGACCTTGGGGCGAACACGGCGCCTCGGGCGTCTGGCGCGAATACCTCTCATTCGCCGAACGCAAGTAGCGGCAAGCCGAAGTGACCGAAGTCCTAGCCGGCTGATACCTCGCACCATGCGGGTCAGCAACTGGCACGACCGACAGCTTGAGAGGTTGCCGAATGGCAGAGACGGGTCGGTTGCCGGCCTATACCAACAGCGGTTGTCCGCTCCTAGATTTATGAAACTGGGCTTGCAGAAAGCCGGTGCTCGCCACCGGCTCCTTACGCTGCAAAGCGGCTCAGGCTGACCCCGCCTGGCTTGTTCCCGCCAAGCCTCGGCGATCAATCGTTGCAGCAGCGAGTGTGCACGCCTCGTCATCGCGAAAGCCCACGATTTCCGGCGCAATCTCCAACTCGCACGCAGGCCAAATTGCGCGGACGATCTGCTCCTGCGAACTCAACCGTCGATCGTTACGAGTCTTTGTCTTTGCGAAGTTTGAAATCCACTTTCTTCTTGCGCAGCATGTCCTGCGCTTCCTTGGCGGCCTCAGCCGCCGCTTGGTCTTCCTTTGCGGCGGCCAAAAATCCAAATAGCTTGTCGACTTTCTTGCGAAGACCTTTCGCGCCAGCCCCCACTGAAGCAACCGCAAGCAGTCCTGCAGCAACGATGCCTATCGGTCCCGTTGGAATGGCGGCGGGCACCGCGAGCAGGTTTCCCCCGATCAGGCAAACATCCAGAGTCGCGTCTGCATAGGTCGCCATGGTCTCCTTTTTCAGCGCCCACGCCTTATCACCGGTGAAAGCCGCTGCCTGACAAGTAGCATCTCGGACAGACTTCAGAAGCGCCAGTACCTGCCCCTCGTCGATCTCCAACTCGCGCAACTCTCCGTCCTCGGATAGCACCTGCAGCGCCTCCTGCGCCCTGGTGATCTCCTCAGGCGGCAGACCAAGTTTGGTCAACACCTCTATCTCAGCGGCAAAGAACGCTGTCTGATCCGGGGTGACGCAGAGATCCCGCGATCGCCCTGGCGACCGTCGCTAGCTCTGATTCCGCGCGGCCCAGTACGTCGGCGAGCATCGTCAAGGTATCGCAGCCGTAGCGCAGCGCGTCGACTTGTACTGAAGGCGATGCGTTGTCGGTGGCTGCATTTCGCATCTTGAGCAGAAGGGTTGGCAGTCGCTTGGCGACCGCTGCCAGATCTTGCTTTGCCATGATTCCCCCTGTCGGAGCCGATCCAGAATTCGACCCACGCTGCCGAGCAATACTGACCCAGGCAGGGAAGCCGGCAGCGTGCATCCCATGTGTGGATCAGTGTAGATCGAGCTGTCGGCCCAGAGCGCGCCGCATCGGCCCGGGCCGCTAACCGGGACTTTGGCGCCAGGGCGAACAACGCCGGATGCCAATCCCCGTTTTGAACCGGCCACGAAACCATAGAAAATGGCGCGCCAACCATCTGAACCTCCGCCACCCGCCCATGCTCGACGACATTAAGAGAACGCTGTGGGCCACTGCCGACAAGCTGCGCGCCCACATGGACGCCGCCGAGTACAAGCATCCGATGGGGGCAGCGCCGAGCTGCAACGTCGCGAACTCGAAGATCGCGACTACTACCGCGAGGTCAACGTCTTCTGAGTGCCCGAGGCCGCGCGCTGGGAAGGCCTACGCGCGGCGGCCAAGCATCCCGACATCGGAGCGGGCCAGCACATGATCGACGAACTTGGCCGGCAACTGGTATCCGTTGTGGTCGTACTGTTCTGGCCTTGGGTCCAGTCTTCTCAGCCGCGTGGTTCCTGCAGCGACGCAAGCGAATCGCACGCAACCGTCGGCGCTCGCCGTTGACGCAAGACCTGTTGCGCACACCCGGGCAGGCGTTGCGTGAGCAGCTCGATGAGCGCCGAACGGATGTCGGCTTCGACATGGCGGTGCTGATGATGGTGCCACTGATGCCGGTGGCCTTCTTCCATATCTCGAGTTTGCTGGGACGCCCGTTGTTGTCGGTTGGGTTTCTTGGTTTCGTCCTTGTCTGCGCTGCCGCCTTCGTGGCTTGGCAGATCCGAAAGATGCTGGGCAATGCAGCCGACATGGACAAGCTACGCCTGGGGCTGGATGCCGAACTGGCCGTTGGCCAGGAACTGGACCAGTTGATGCGGGAGGGTGCTGTGGTCTTTCACGACCTGCCCGCGGAGAAGTTCAACATCGACCACGTGGTGATCGCGCCGCACGGGGTATTTGCGGTCGAGACCAAGGGATATTCCAAGCCCAACCGTGATGCGGGCACGACCGATGCGCGCGTGGTGTTTGACGGCGAGGTGCTGAAGTTTCCGGACTGGTCTTCGAGCAAGGCGATCGAGCAAGCCGCGCGACAGGCGAAGTGGCTGGCCGACTGGCTGAGCGCCGCGGTGGGCCAGCGGGTGGAAGCCGCCGGTGTGCTGGCCTTGCCAGGCTGGTACATCGAGCGCAAGGGGCGAGGTCAGGTGCTGGTCTTCAGCGGGAAGGAACTACGCGGCAATCTGCTCAAGGCGCGAACGGCGAAGCCGTTGCTTGCCGAGCAGATGCGCCAGGTGATCCATCAAGTCGAGCAGCGATGCCGCAATGTCGAGCCGAGCTACCGGCCCGACCGGGTGCAGACGTAGGCCTCTTGCCGGCGCGCGCACTATCGAAGATCTAATTCATGCGGCGCTCGATCCGACAAGTCTCGCGGAGGCGCTCGGCGTACGTCGAACCACAGCCCGATGTTCTGTGGCTACTGCAGCGACGCCAGCCGAGCAGCAGCGTCCCCCGGCCCACGCGTTCTCAACGCCGCAATCGCCGGAAGATGCCGGGCCAGCGGGCGGGTCTTGCCGTCCTCCCAGTTGTAGATCGACTGCTCGGAGGTGCCCAGCAGCAACGCACACTCTCGCACCGACAGGCCCAGCCTTCGTCGCTGCGAGGCCAGACCTCTTTGCGCTGAATCGAAGCTTCTGTGCGGGCTGCGCCTGCGCTTCGGCCGGAGCTGCCTTCGCCTGCGCCTTGCCCATGCAGCGCAGTTCGGCTTCCAACGCCTGCGTGCGTTTTTTGAGCGCGGCGATCTCGCTGCGGTACACGCCGATGGCCTTCTTCAGGCTCAAGGTTTCGGCGCGCACCTCCTTGCGCGCGATGCGGCAGATTTCGGACTTGAGGACGGATGCGATGTTTGTCATGCTGGCGATTGTGCCGTGCGGGAGTGCACAATGCGCCGCCCCAAACACGGCGCGTGTTCAGCTTCCACACCAAAGTCTCAATGGCAACTGCAAAGAATTCGATGACCAAGACGAC
>CAVWNT010000005.1:0-222283 GCA_963756415.1 uncultured beta proteobacterium | reverse complement strand
CCCGCAGTGGCGGGTGCAGCCCGGGCCGGCCGGCGCGCAGCGCATCACCAACGTGACCGTCGCCGCCGCCGACCCGCCGACGATGGCCCGGCGCTGGGCCAGCGTGCTCGGCCTGGCCGCTGCGCCCGGCGAGGACCGCCGGCTGGCGCTGGATGGTGCGGTGATCGACTTCGTTGCCGCCGATGCACGCGGCGAGGGCATCGTCGGTTTTGCGTTGTCGGTCGCCGAGCGCGATCGCGTGCTGGCCAGCGCACGCCGATTGAACCTGCCGGTGGTGGGCGATGCGGTCGAGCTGATGGGTGTGCGGCTGTCGTTCAGTGCGCTGCCTGCCGGCGCCGCTGCACCAGCGCGAACAGCATGATCGCCACGACGGCCAGGTTGGCGAGCAGCACAGCCACGGTCAGCGCGCTCGGCCGGCGCACCAGCTCGATGACCTCGAACGGGACATAGATCGCGCCACTGGCCGCGGCCAGCATCTCGGCCCATTGCCGCCCGGCGAACAGGCCATAGGCCTCGACCAGGCGCAACGCGGAATAGGCCGCCGCGCCGAGCGCCAGCAGCACGATGCCCGGCTCCTGCACGCGACTGACCGCATCGAGAAACACCTGCGGGTAATGCGCGGCGGGGTTCAGGTGGGTGTGTTGCAGCAGGCGGGCCGCCAGCGCATACACATCCCGGTGCACCAGCGACAACAGGCCGACACCCACGAGCAGCACCAGCAAGCCCTTGCAGGCCTCGAACAGCGCGATCAGGCGAACGGCCTTGTTCATCGGCGTGGTGGCGCACTGATGGCGGCGCGCCGCTACGCCTCGGAGGCCAGCTTGAGCCCGACGATGCCGGCGACGATCAAGGCCAGGCTGACGATGCGCCCGGCATTTGCCGCTTCACCGAACAGCATCATGCCCAGTGCTGCGGTGCCGACCGCGCCCACGCCCACCCAGACCGCGTAGGCCGTGCCCACCGGCAGCGACTTCATCGCCACGCCGAGCAGCCACAGGCTGATGACCATGGCCGTGACCGTGCCGACCGTCGGCCACAGGCGCGTGAAACCCTCGGTGTACTTCAGGCCGATGGCCCAGCCGACTTCGAACAGGCCGGCGATGAGAAGAAGAATCCATGCCATGACAACCTCACGTCCTCGAGCACCGCCGAACGGCGGCAAGAGATGAATTGCGCTGCACCGCGGTTGCGCAGAGCGGCCAGCAAGAAAGGGATCGGAACTCCGGCCAGTCTATGAAAGTGTTGCGCGCGAACGCAAGGCCGGGCAGTGCCGGTGTCGCTTGCCGTCACGACGGCTGGGTGCCCCGGGCCCCGGCCCCGCCGGGCAGCAGCGCGGGCTGCTCGGTCAGGCGCTTGATGCATTGCAGGGCCGGGTTCGCCGCATCCCACAGCTGCGGAAAGATCTCCAGCGGCGTGAATCCGCGCGCCGCATAGAACTTGCGCGTCTCGGCGTACTCGGCACTGTTGCTGGTGGCGGCCACGGTCTTCACCTGCAGGAACTCGACACCGCGCGCGGCGAGCCATGTCTGCGCGTGGTCCAGCAGGCGTGTGCCCAGCCCCTGGCCGCGAGCATCGGCGGCCATCGCCATGCAATGTATTTCCCACGATGCAGCGAAGTGTTCGCGCAGCGTCAGGAAGCCGAGCAGACGCTGCCCGTCATCGAGCGCGAAGGTCGGCATCCTGCAGGTGTCTTCGACGTACATCTGCAGCGCATGCTCGATGCCGAACCACTTCGGCAACGTGCGCAGCACCGCCTCGCATTGCGCGGCGCGTTGCAGGTCGGGGCCGATGATGTGCATGCGCATGTGCTGCAAGCTGTGGAACCGGCCGTGCCGTCAACCCCACACCTCGCGCGCCACCTCCACCACCCGCTCGAGCTTGCGCCACTGGTCGTCCTGCGACAGCGCGTTGCCGTGGTGGGTGCTGGAAAAGCCGCACTGCGGTGACAGGCACAGGTCCTCGAGCGGCACGAATGCGGCTCGCTTCGTCGATGCGCCGCTTCAGGTCGTCCTTCGATTCCAGTTCGCCGAGCTTGGTGGTCACCAGCCCGAGCACGACCTTCTTGCCCTTGCCGTGCTCGCGCAGCGCCTTCAGCGGCTCGAAGCCGCCGGCGCGCGTCGCTGTCGAATTCCATGAAGAAGCCGTCGACGTCGGTCGAGAACATGGCCTCGCACCACCGGGTCGTAGCCGCCCTCGGCGACCCAGGCGCTCTTGAAGTTGCCGCGGCAGGTGTGCATGGTGACGTGCAGGTCGGCCGGCCGGTCGGCGCAGCGCGGCGTTGATGGCATCGGCGTAGGTCTGCGGCAGCGTCGCCGGGTCGTCGCCGTTGGCCGGCAGTTGGCCTGGATCTTCGGCGTCGCACAGGTAGGCGAAGGTGATGTCGTCGAGCTGCAGGTAGCGGCAGCCGGCGTCGTAGAGGTGGCCGATGGCCGCGCGGTAGGCCGCCGCCACGTCGTGCCAGAACTCGTCCATGTCGGGATAGGCCGCTGGCCGAGATGGCGGCGCGGCCGCCGCGCAGGTGCAGCATCGACGGCGACGGGATGGTCATCTTCGCGGTGCGCGTGGTCGACCGATTTCAGGAACGCGAAGTGCTCGACCATGATCGGCCTGCTGCAGCCGATCCTGGCCGGTGACGGTGGCGATCGGCGGCTGCTCCGACTGGCCTTCGATCTTGAACTTCGGTCCCGGGTTGGCCTTCAGCGTCGACGCCGTCGAGCTGCGCCAGGAAGTCCAGGTGCCACCAGTCGCGGCGGAATTCGCCGTCGGTGATCGACTGCAGGCCGATCGCCTCCTGCTGCGTGCACCGCGGCGCGGATGGCCTCGTCTTCGCTGGCCTTCAGCGCTGCCGCGCGTCGAGCTCGCCGCGCCTGAACTCTCGCGCCGCGCCGCCAGTGCCGCAGGGCGCAACAGGCTGCCGACATGGTCGGCACGAAAGGGGATGTTCATCGCGGTTCTCCAATCGGGGCTGCGCCGCCATCGAGGCCACCGGGCGACGCCCTTCCGGGGTCCCGATCGGCGCGGTTGCAGATTGCACGGGACGCCGTGCGCAAGGGCTCTGCGGTCGAAGGTTCATCATATGACGCAAGCGGAAAGCGGCACGGGCGGCCTGGCCGCGCAGAGCGTGCCTACACTGGCCGCATGGCGAACAACCTGAAGGCGCGGACGACATGAACCTGGCGAACTGGCTGCAGCGTTCGGCCACGGTGCACCCCGAGCGGGTTGCGGTGCTGCATGGCGAGCGGCCCGTTGCTGAGCTACCGGTCGCTGGCCGAGCGCGCCGCGCGGCTGGCCGGCCACCTGCGCGGCACGCTCGGCCTGGCACCCGGTGAGCGTGTGGCGCTGTTCATGGCCAACCACCCCGCCTACCTCGAACTGCTGTACGGCGCGTGGTGGGCGGGGCTGGCGGTGGTGCCGATCAATGCCAAGCTGCACGCGCGCGAGGCGGCGTTCATCCTCGCCGATGCGGGTGCGGTCGGTGCTGTTCGTCGACGAGGCGCTGGCCGACGACCTGCAGCCGCACCTGCCCGAATTGCCCGCGCTGCGCCAGGTGCTGAGCCCCGACAGCGCCGGCTACGAGCAGGCCCTGCAGGCCGCCACGCCGCGGCCCGCACCCGAGCCGCGCGACGGCGCCGATCTGGCGTGGCTGTTCTACACCTCGGGCACCACCGGCCGGCCCAAGGGCGTGATGCAGACGCACCACAACCTGCAGGCGATGACGCGCGTGTTATTTCATCGACGTCGACGACGTGCAGCGCCGACGATGCGATGGTCTATGCCGCGCCGATGTCGCACGGCGCCGGCATCTACCACTTCGGCTTCGTCGCCGCGCGCGGCACGGCATGTGGTGCCGGCCTCCGGCGGTTTCGACGCCGCCGAGCTGGTGGCGCTGTCGCACAGCATCGGCCGGCTGTGCCTGTTCGCGGCGCCGACGATGGTGCGCCGGCTGGTCGAACACATCGCCGCCAGCGGCGCCAGCGCCGCCGGCTTCAAGACCATCGTCTACGGCGGCGCGCCGATGTACGCGCAGGACATGCAGCGCGCGCTCGACGTCATGGGCCCGTGCTTCGTGCAGATCTACGGCCAGGGCGAATCACCGATGACCATCACCGCGCTGCAGCGCGAGCACCTGATCGAGCGCGAGCACCCGCGCTGGGCCGAACGCATCGCCTCGGTGGGCGTGGCGCAGTCGCTGGTGGAAGTGCGCGTGGTGCGATGCGCAGGGCGACGCACTGCCCGCGGGCGAGGCGGGCGAGGTGGTGGTGCGCGGCGACACCGTGATGGCCGGCTACTGGCACAACGCCGCGGCCACGCAGCAGGCGCTGCGCGACGGCTGGCTGTGGACCGGCGACATCGGCAGCTTCGACGACGACGGCTTCCTGACCCTGAAGGACCGCTCGAAGGACGTGGTCATCAGCGGCGGCTCGAACATCTATCCGCGCGAGGTCGAGGAAGTGCTGCTGCGCCACCCGGCGGTGCGCGAGGTGTCGGTGATCGGCCAGCGCGATCCCGAATGGGGCGAGGTGCCGGTGGCCTTCGTCGTGCTGCACGACGGCGCCGCGCGACGGTCGATGCGCACGCGCTCGACGCGCTGTGCCTCGAGCACATCGCGCGCTTCAAGCGCCCGCGGCGCTACCACTTCATCGCCGCGCTGCCGAAGAACAACTACGGCAAGGTGCTGAAGACGACGCTGCGCGAGATGCTGGCGGGCGCGCCGCCGCCGTGAAGGCGGCCGCGGCGCCGACGATTCACCGCACCCGCGTCGACGCCGAACCCGGCGTGGCGGCGGTCATCGCGTCGCGCGCGCCGCGGTCTTCCTCGCCACCGATGAAGCGGTAGGCCACCGCACCGAGCAGCGCCCCGACGATCGGCGCGACCCAGAACAGCCAGAGCTGCTCGAGCGCCCAGCCGCCGACGAACAGCGCCAGCGCCGGTGCTGCGCGCCGGGTTCACCGAGGTGTTGGTGACCGGGATGCTGATCAGGTGGATCAGCGTCAGGCACAGGCCGATGGCGATCGGCGCGAAGCCCGCCGGGCGCGCGCTTGTCGGTGGCGCCGAGGATGATGACCAGGAAGAACGTCGTCATCACCACCTCGGACACCAGCGCGGCGAGCAGCGAGTAGCCGCCCGGCGAATGTGCGCCGTAGCCGTTGGAGGCAAAGCCCTTGCTGACGTCGAAGCCGGCCGCGCCGCTGGCGATCACGTAGAGCACGCCCGCCGGCCGACGATGCCGCCCAGCACCTGCGCGACGATGTAGGGCAGCAGCTTCGGATGCCGGAAAGCGCCCGCCGGCCCACAGGCCGATCGACACCGCCGGGTTGAGGTGGCAGCCCGAGATGTGGCCGATGGCGATAGGCCATCGTCAGCACCGTCAGGCCGAAGGCGAGCGACACGCCGAGCAAGCCGATGCCGACCTCGGGAAACGCCGCCGCCAGCACGGCGCTGCCGCAGCCGCCCAGCACCAGCCAGAAAGTCCCCAGAAACTCCGCACCCCATTGCTTCATGGCTGTCACTCCCCGTTGTTGATTTCTTGAACCGGCTCGGATTTTGGCAGAAGCGAGGCATCGCGCAACCGGGTGGCACTGGCCCGGCGCACAGGCGGCGCTGAGGCGCGTGGCCGTGTGACCGTCAGCGGCCGCTTCGCAGCGGTAGCCGTCATGCGCGACCAGCCGAACGGCCGCCGACTCGCATGTACCGACGTTCGTGCATGTGCGAACCCACAGCGACGCCAGTCGAGTCGACGGTAGGCAGCAGACGCTACTGACTGAGCAGACGTTCGGAGGCGTGTCATGGCACTCGTGCTTGCGCGACCGCTGCGCCGCCGAGACACCACGCTGACTGGCTACATGCTACGTGCCGCCGGCTAGCCGCGATGTGCTGCAGCATCGCGACGCTCGGGTGCGAGCAATCGACGATCGAGGACGCAGCCAACAGGTGCGCCACATCTTCACCAGGAGCCGGCGATCATGAGTCTGGTCGACCCATGGCTCCGCAATCGCAGCGCGACATGACAGTCAGGCGTCCTGGCACGAGTCGGCCTGTCATGCCGTGCACGCGCTAGGAGCGATCGTGAAGTCCATGACGGCACGCTTCCGCTTCGTGCATGCCAACGACGGCAGGTACAACGCTTGCGCTGTGCAGTCGAGTCCTGCGACCTTGCCAACCTCGACCCAATTCCTTGCCGCCTGCGCGATGCACGCTTGCCATGCGTCAAGACGCCTCGCGTCGCTTGCGGCAGCTGCAGCGTGCAGCGCGACACGGCTTCGCTGCAGTTCGTCAGAGCGCATCTGGCTGATGACGGACTGCGACGTCGCCTGACTGCTTGCTGTGCCAGCGGACTCGACGCGCGAACAGCCTACACGTGACGCGTCAAGGTATCGCAATGTGCGGAGGCCGTGCTCCCCACGCCTTCGTCGGCGAACCTCCGCGCGCGCTATTGGCGCTGCTGCGCATTCGTGCAACATCTGACGCCTGCAGTGCGTTGCGAGCTTTTGCAGTTGCCACCGAGGCGGCGACCTGTTCGCCGAGCATCGCCACTTGCCCGACTTCGTCCGCCATGACATCCATTTCGTGAAAGCTGAGCAGCATGAGGCGCACGAGCCAGATCTAGCGGCTGAACCCGCTGAGCTTCGCCAATCGGTGCCCGACGGAAGCCGTCGTCCAGCGCTTCTCAGCGACGTTCGAACGGCCAGTCGTCTGGACGCTGTTGAGGAGCGTTCCGCTCGGAGCGCAATCAGTCGGAAGAGACAGTCACCATCTACACCGCATCGACACCAGCCTCGAACACCTGCAGGTCGAAATCCGACGAGCCTTCCTTCATCGTCGCGCACAGCACCCGCCGGCCGTCGCTGCGCACGTTGACGAGGCCGTACACCAGGTCGGTCGCCATCGGCAGCCACGACAGCCGCCGGTAGCTGCCGCTGGCCGATGCGCTGAAACCCGCTTGCAAGGCATCGGGCGCAAAGAAGCCGTGCGGCGATGCCGCGGTGCGCACGCGGCGGGCGAACTCCAGGCCGACCGACCGCGCCAGCTCGGTGGAGTACACCAGCGGCGGCAGCAACTCGCCCGATACGCCGCGCGATTCGCGCCCGTAGCGCGCACTCGCACCGAGGATGCGCGGACGCGGGTGCGCATAGTCCTCGTTGTCGCCCGAGGAGATGACCGTCGCGCGCGCCGCCATCGCGCGCACAAAATCCAGGTCGATGTCGTCGCTGCCGTGGTGGCAGCCCTTCGCCACATCCACATGGAACTGCTCGGCGGCATGGAAGCTCAGCAGCAACCGCTGCGACGCGGTGTTCAGGTCGCCCGTGAGCAGCAAGCGCGCCTGCCCGTAGTCGGCGCGCAGCACCACCGAATGGCCGTTGCGCGTGACGCTGTCGCTGCCCAGCTCGCGCAGCCCGTAGCCGCCGCCGGCAAGCCGCTCCTGGATCGGGCCGAGCACCTTGATCGCCACCGCGCCCTGCGCCGGTGCGTAGCCCGGCAGCCAGCCGCTGCGCTGCGACAGCTGGCGCACGGTCTTCGGCACCACGCCGACGAGCGCGGCCAGCACCGCAAAGTCGCCGCTGAAGGCGCGCGCGGTCTGGCGAAAGTCGCCCTTGCCGTTGAGCAGTTCGACGATGAAGCGCGCGTTCGGCTTCACGCCGTGGCCGGGGTTCGGCATCGGCGTGGTGCTGATGTCCGGACGCGTTTCACCGAGGGCAGCGCCACCGGCGAAGCGCCCGACGCCGCAGTGCCAGAAACGATCGACCTCGACCGCGAAGCTGCGCCCGTCGGGCAAGGCGCCCGACAGCACGTCGATGAGCCCGCCGTAGTGGTCGGCATCGGGATGGCTCAGGATCATGCTGGCCAGGCGCACGCGGTCGAGCATCAGGTCGTCGATGAACTTCCAGCGCACGAAGTTGGCAGCGCCCTTCTGCGTCATCTGCGCCGAGGCGCGAATGCCGCCGTCGATCAGGTGCCAGGCGTCGTCGTGCGGCGTGCGCATCAGCACCGCATCGCCCTGGCCGACATCGATGACGTAGAGCTCGAGCAGCCCGCCGTCATCGTCGCCGCCGATGGCGCTGGCCGGCAGCCAGCCGATGCGGCGCCGCGCGCGCACCTGGACGCGGTCACCGTCTCGCGCCAGCTCGTGCAGCGGGTCGCCCCACAGCAGCGTGCACAGCGTCTTGCCGGCATCGCTTTTCAGCGGCAGCTTGAAGCGGCCATCGGCATCGTTGAGGTATTTCATCGGCGCGGCCCCAGGTGGCGCGCGCTCGGTCGGCCACGATCACAATGATGCCCTTCGACGTCGCCGCCAGGCACCCTAGCCCATGTCCACCTCCGCACCGTTCATCGCCCCGATGCAGTTCGACGACCCGAGCGCGGCGCTGGCGCAGGTGCGCGCCATCTACCAAGGCAGCATCGACCACCTGCGCGGCGCGTTGCAGGCCTTCGTCGGCGGGCAGCCGCTGGATCGGGCGGTGCGCGCCTGCTACCCGTTCGTGCGCGCGCACAGCCGCACCGTGGCGCGCGCCGATTCGCGCCTGAGCTACGGCTTCGTGTCGGGCCCGGGGGCGTTCGAGACCACGCTCACGCGCCCCGACCTGTTCGCCCGCTACTACCTGACGCAGTTCGAACTGCTGTTGCGCAACCACGGCGGCACGCTCGAAATCGGCACCAGCACGCAGCCGATCCCGGTGCACTTCTCGTTCGCCGAGCACGACCATGTCGAAGGCTCGCTGAGCGCCGAGCGCCGGCTGCTGCTGCGCGACCTGTTCGACCTGCCCGACCTGGCGGCGATGGACGACGGCATCGCCAACGGCACGCACGACCCGGCCCCCGGCGAGCCGCAACCGCTGGCGCTGTTCACCGCGCCGCGCGTGGACTATTCGCTGCAGCGGCTGCGCCACTACAGCGGCACCTCGCCCGAGCACTTCCAGAACTTCGTGCTCTTCACCAACTACCAGTTCTACATCGACGAGTTCGTCAAGCTCGGCCACAGCCTGATGGCCGACAACGACTGCGGCTACGACAGCTTCGTCGAGCCCGGCAACATCGTCACCGAGCGGGGCGCGGCCGATAGCGTGCCCACGCTGCCGGTGCGCTTGCCGCAGATGCCGGCCTATCACCTGACACGCGCCGACCGCAGCGGCATCACGATGGTCAACATCGGCGTCGGCCCGGCGAATGCGAAGACCATCACCGACCACATCGCGGTGCTGCGCCCGCACGCGTGGCTGATGCTCGGCCACTGCGCCGGCCTGCGCAACACGCAGGAACTGGGCGACTACGTGCTGGCCCACGGCTATGTGCGCGAGGACCATGTGCTCGACGAGGACCTGCCGCTGTGGGTGCCGATCCCGGCGCTGGCCGAGGTGCAGCAGGCGCTCGAACAGGCGGTGGCCGATGTGACGCAGCTCACCGGCTTCGACTTGAAGCGTGTGCTGCGCACCGGCACCGTCGCCTCGACCGACAACCGCAACTGGGAGCTGCTGCCGTACCGCAACACGCCGAGCACGCCGCAGCGGCGCTTTTCGCAAAGCCGCGCGGTGGCGCTCGACATGGAAAGCGCCACCATCGCCGCCAACGGTTTTCGCTTCCGCGTGCCCTACGGCACCTTGCTGTGTGTCAGCGACAAGCCGCTGCACGGCGAGATCAAGCTGCCGGGCATGGCCAACCAGTTCTACCGCGCGCGCGTCGATCAGCACCTGCGCATCGGCATGCGCGCCATCGAGCTGCTGCGCGCCGAGCGACCGGCACGGCTGCACAGCCGCAAGCTGCGCAGCTTTGCCGAGGTGGCGTTCCAGTAGCAGGCGCACGACAAGGCAGGCCGAGGTCTGCAGCGACCGCCACACGGCCCGCGTCGCGCGGCATCGCCGCACAATGCGCCCCATGGATCCGGCTTCGAACCCCGCGCTGCAGGCCGCTGCCGAGCGGGCCGAACTGCCCGCCACAGTCGCAAGCCTCAATGAGCTGCTGGCCGAACTGCGCCAACGCGACGCTCATCTGCGCATCGCCATGGAGGCGTCGAAGGTGGTCGCCTACGAATGGGACATCGTGCGCGACCGCGTGACGCGCCTGCGCAGCTCGAGTGAGCCCGGTGTCGCGCTGGAGGACGCGGGCGACTTCGAGTCGGTCGTCGCCAAGGTGTTGGTCGAGGACCAGCCGCTGTTTCGCGCCGACATCGCCGCTGCGCTCGCCGCCGAGCACGGCCTGTACCGCACCGAGCTGCGCTACCGCCGCTCCGACGGCGAGGTGCGCTGGGTCAGCGAGACCGGCCGCGTGCTGCGCGACGACGACGGTCGCCCGGCGTGCATGGTGGGCATCACCTTCGACATCACCGACCGCAAGCACGCCGAGCAAGCGCTGCAGCGCGCCGAGGCGCAGCTGCGCGAACAGGCCGAACGCAAGGACCAGTTCCTGGCCATGCTGGCGCACGAGCTGCGCAGCCCGCTGGCACCGATCCGCAATGCCGTGCAGGTGCTCCGGCTCGCCGGCCCGGGCGAGCGCAGCGCCGCAATGGCATGCGACATCATCGACCGCCAGGTCGGCCAGCTGGCGCGGCTGGTCGACGACCTGCTCGACGTGTCGCGCATCTCGCGCGGCAAGATCGCTCTGCGTCAGGAGACCATCGACTTGCGCGAGGTGGCGCGGCACGCACTCGACACCAGCCAGTCGCTGCTCAGCGCGCGCGGGCACGCGGTGCAGCTGTCACTGCCGAGCGAGCCGGTGCGGGTGCTGGGCGACGGCGCGCGGCTGGCGCAGGTGTTCACCAACCTGCTCGACAACGCCGCCAAGTACACCGACACCGGCGGGCGCGTCGAACTGTGCATCACCCGGGAGGCGGGCGAAGCGGTGGCCGCGGTGCGCGACAACGGCCGCGGTCTGGATGCGGCCGCGCAGCAGCGCATCTTCGAGATGTTCTACCAGGCCGAGCGCGATCTCGACTGCAGCGAGGGCGGGCTCGGGCTCGGGCTGTCGCTGGTGAAAAGCCTGGTCGAGCTGCATGCCGGCACGGTGTGCGCACGCAGTGCCGGTCGCGGGCAGGGAAGCGAGTTCAACGTGCGCCTGCCGCTGGCGGCCGCGTCGGACGCGTAGCGCCCGGCTGCGGCAACGATGCTCGAGCCGGTGCAGCCGCAGGCGCTGGTCGATCGGCGTGTGGCAGCGGCCAGCGGCCAGCGGCCACCAAGACCCGGATCGGACGCGGCTTGGCGGAGCTGCTCACCGGTCGCGGCCAGCCGTCACCTCGCCGCGGCGCGCCACAACGGCCGCATCGCCCACACCGCCAGCAGCGGCCCGATGCCCAGCCACGGCAGCACCCAGGCCAGCTCGTGGCTGTGGGCCAGCCACACGAACAGCTGGATGCTGACGATCGAGATCGCGAAGCCGATGCTGTTGACCAGCGTGAGCACGCTGCCCACCGCGTGCGGCGGCGCGTTGGACGCGGTCAGCGCCGAGAACTGCGGTGAGTCGCCGGCCACGGTGGCACCCCAGATGCACCAGCCACAGCGCGAACAACACATCCGGCGCGCCGAGCAGCCACGGCGCCAGCAGGCAGCACGCGCCGCTGGCGCCGACCTGCCAGGTGGCCACGCGCGCACTGCCGATGCGCCGCGCGGCGCGGCCGCCGGCCACGCAGCCGATCGCGCCGACGCCCAGCACACCGAACGCGGCCCACGACAGCGCCGGCCCGGCGGCGATGCGCGTGGCCAGGATCACCGGCACCAGCACCCACATCGAATACAGCTCCCACATGTGGCCGAAGTAGCCGAGGACCGAGGCGCGCAGCTTGGGATCGGTCCAGATGCTGGCCAGCGCGCGCCATTGCAGCGTGCTGGGCTGCGCGGCCGCGCGCGGCCGTTCCGGAACGGCCATGAACAGCAGCACCCCGCCCGCCAGCGCCAGCAGCGCCACGCCGTAGAACACCGCCGGCCACGGCAGCTGCGCACCGGCCGCGCGCAGCGCGTGCGCGCTGGCGCTGCCCAGCACCAGCGCGCCGATCAGCCAGCCCATCGCGCTGCCCAGGCCGCGCGGAAACCACATCGAGGCGATCTTCATGCCCACCGGGTAGATGCCGGCGAGGAAGAAGCCGGTCAACGCGCGCCAGCCGAGCAGCGCGCCGAAGGACGGCACCGCCAATGCGCCTGCCACGGTGCAGGCCGCGCTGGCCAGCGAGCACAGCAGGAACAGCCGGCGCGCCGAGAAGCGATCGGCGATCGCCAGCAGCGCGAACACCAGCGTGCCGGCGATGAAGCCCAGCTGCAGCGCCGAGGTCAAGGTGCCGACATCGGCCGCCGGCCAGCCGAATTCGCGCTGCAGATCGGGCATCACCGCATTGACGGCGAACCACGGCGAGGTGCCGGCCAGTTGCGCCAGCACGATCACCGGCAGCACACGGCGCGGCGCGTCGGCCGATGCCGGCCCGGCGGTGGCGCCGGCGCTGGCGCTCACCCCAGTGCCGGACGGCGGGCCAGCCAGTCGCCGATGCCCTGCTCGTAGGCGGCGGCCGCATTCAGCACGGCGGCATCGGCCAGCGGCCGGCCGATCAGCTGCATGCCCATCGGCAAGCCGGCGTCGTTGAAGCCGGCCGGCACGCTGATCGCCGGCAGCCCGGCCAGCGTGGCGTAGATGACCACCTCCATCCAGCGGTGGTAGGTGTCCATGCGGCGGCCGGCGACCTCGCGCGGCCAGGTCCAGTCGGCCGGGAACGGCCACACCTGCGTGGTGGGCAGCACCAGCAGGTCGAAGCGCTCGAACAGGCCCAGCAGGTGGCGATAAAAGCGCGTGCGATTGACGCTGGCTTCGAACACCTGCGGGCCGCTCAGGCCGTGGCCCTGGTCGTACTCCCACTGCGCCTCGGGCTTGAGCTGGGCATAGGCCGCCGGGTCGGCGGCCACCGAGGCCAACGTGCCGGCGACCAGGAAGCGCCGCCAGGTCAGCCAGGTCTGCCACACCTCCTCGGGCGGGTAGCCCAGCGCCAGCGGTTCGACGTGGGCGCCCTGCGCCTCGAAGCGCTTCAGCGCCGTTTCGCACTGCGCCAGGATGCCGGGCTCGAAGGGCAGGTAGCCGCCCAGGTCGGCGAGCCAGCCGATGCGCAGGCCCTTCGCTTGCGGTGCCAGCGGCTCGGCGAAGGCGTCGCCGCTGTCGGCGATCGACAGCGGCTGGCGCGCGTCGAAACCGGCCTGCACCGCCAGCAGCCGCGCCACGTCGCGCACGCTGCGGCCCATCGGGCCTTCGGTGCTGAGCTGCGCGACGAAGGCGTCGCCTTCGTGCGGGTTGTAGGGCACGCGGCCGAAACTCGGGCGCAGGCCGAAGACGTTGGCCCACGCCGCCGGGTTGCGCAGCGAACCCATCATGTCGCTGCCGTCGGCCACCGGCTGCAGCCGCAGCGCCAGCGACACCGCGGCGCCGCCACTCGAACCGCCGGCACTGCGGCTCAGGTCCCAGGCGTTGCGCGTGGTGCCGTGCACCGGGTTGTAGGTGTGCGAGCCCAGGCCCCATTCGGGCGTGTTGGTCCTGCCGATGACGATGCCGCCGGCGCCCTTCATGCGCGCGACCATCAACGAATCGTGCGCCGAGACATGCTCGCGCAGCAGCGGCGAGCCCTTGCTCATCGGCAGCCCGGCGACCGCCGACAGATCCTTGATCGCCATCGGGAAGCCGTGCATCCAGCCCAGGCTGTGGCCGCGCGCCAGCTGGGCGTCGCGTTCGTCCGCTTGCGCGAGCAGGCTGTGCGCCGGCAGCAGGCCGACGATGGCATTCACCGCCGGGTTCAGTGCCTCGATGCGCGCCAGCTGGGCCTGCATCAGTTCGCGGCACGACAGGCGGCGCTGGTGCAAGGCCTCGCTCAGCGCGCAGGCGTCCATTTCGAACAGGTCGGGAGGTGTCATCGTGTGCGTCGGCAGTGCCCGGTTGCGGCGCGGCTCGGGCCGCCCGGCGCAGCGTAGCACCGCGGCAAAGGCGCACAACTTCGGGGCGCCGCCCTTGTGCAGCCGGTTGGCTTCCCGTAGGCTGGATTCGGGCCGCGTTCCATGGCCCGCGCCGGCGCAGCGATCACCGCGCCCGAGGAGAACCTGCATGTCGAGCCCATCCCGAAACGGCGCGGCGACGAATGATGTCGCTGCGTCGGCGCCCGCCTCGGTCGCGGCCATCCGCACGCTGGCGCTGGTCGGCCCCGCGGCGGCCGGCAAGACATCGCTGGCCGAGGCCTTGCTGCACCGCGCCGGTGCCATCGCCACCCCCGGCAGCCTGGAGCGCGGCAGCACCGTCAGCGACCACGACCCGCTCGAGCGCCGCGTGCAGCATTCGCTGAGCGCGACGGTGATGCACCTGCACCATGACGGCACGCGGGTGCATCTGATCGACACGCCCGGCGCCGCCGACCTGGTGGGCCAATCGCTGCCGGCGCTGGAAGCGGTGGAGACGGCGGCCATCGTCATCAACGCCGCCACCGGCATCGAGCCGATGGCGCAGCGCATGATGGCCTACGCGGCCGAGCGCCAGCTCGACCGCGTGCTGATCGTCAACAAGATCGACATGCCGGGTGTCGACTTGCCCGCGCTGCTGGAGCAGATCCGCTCGGCTTTCGGTCGCGAGTGCCTGCCGCTGAATCTGCCCGACGCCGGCGGCACCAAGGTGGTGGACTGCTTCTACAACCGCGAAGGTCACAGCGATTTCGGCTCGGTCGACGATGCGCACCGCGCGCTGGTCGAGCAGGTGGTCGAAGTCGATGCCGATTTTGTCGACCGCTACCTGAACGACGGCGACATCGACCCGGGCGAGCTGCACGCGCCGCTGGAACAGGCGCTGCGCGAAGGGCACCTGATTCCGGTGTGTTTCGTCTCGGCACGCAGCGGCGCGGGCGTGGCCGAGCTGCTGGATGTGATCGTCAAGCTGCTGCCGCACCCGGGCGAGGGCAACCCGCCCGATTTCCTCAACGGCGAAGGCGACGATGCCAGGCTGATGCACGCCGAGCCCGACCCCGACAAACACGTGCTGGCGCATGTGTTCAAGATCACGGCCGACCCCTTCGTCGGCAAGCTGGGCATCTTCCGCGTGCACCAGGGCACGGTGTCGAAGGACAGCCAGCTGTACATCGGCCACAGCCGCAAGCCCTTCAAGGTGGGCCACCTGCTGATGCTGCAGGGCAAGGACCACATCGAGGTGCAGCGTGCGCTGCCCGGCGACATCTGCGCGGTGGCCAAGGTCGACGAGCTGCACTTCGACGCGGTGCTGCACGACGCGGCCGAGGACGAACACATCCACCTGAAGCCGCTCGATTTTCCGCTGCCGGTGCACGGCGTCGCGATCGGCCCCAAACGCCACGGCGACGAGCAGCGGCTGTGGGAAATCCTGAGCAAGCTGGTCGCCGAAGACCCGTGCCTGAAGCTCGAACACGTGGCCGCCACCAACCAGACCGTGCTCTACGGCCTGGGCGAGCTGCACCTGCGCATGCTGCTCGAGCGGCTGCGCGAGGTCTTCAAGTTCGAGGTCGAGACCACCGCGCCGCGCATCGCCTTTCGCGAGAGCGTGACCGCGAACGCCGAGGGCCACCACCGCCACAAGAAACAAAGCGGTGGCGCCGGCCAGTTCGGCGAAGTGTTCCTGCGCATCGAGCCGCTGCCGCGCGGCGCAGGCTTCGAGTTCGTCGACGAGGTCAAGGGCGGCACCATTCCCGGCCAGTACATCCCGGCGGTGGAAAAAGGCGTGCGCGAGGTGCTGGCCAGCGGCGCCATCGCCGGCTACCCGGTGACCGATGTGCGCGTCATCGTCTACGACGGCAAGCACCACAGCGTGGACAGCAAGGAGATCGCCTTCGTCACCGCGGGCCGCAAGGCCTTCATGGCGGCGATCCGCGAGGCGCGGCCGATCGTGCTGGAGCCGATCGTGCACATCGACATCCACGCGCCGGAACCGTCGCTGGGCGACATCACCGGCGACCTGTCGGCCAAGCGGGGCCAGATCAACGGCACCTCGAACGCCTCGTCGCCCGGCGTGGCGGCGGGCATGGTGGTGCGCGCGCAGGTGCCGATGTCGGAACTCGAAGGCTACGCCTCGCGGCTGAACGCGATGACCCGCGGCGAGGGCCACTACCGCATCGAGCCCTCGCACTACGAAGCCGTGCCGCCGGCGCTGCAGCAGCAGCTGATGGCGCAGTACAAGGTGCGTGACGACGACTGATCGGCTGCATGCCCGCCGCCTTGCCCGCCCGTAAAACTGCCATGGAGAAGGATCCCCGATGAGCCCCACCGACACCTGGAGCGGCGACGACTACGCCCGACACTCGAGCCTGCAGGAAGCGATGGCCGACGAGGTGCTCTCGCCGCTGCAGTTGCGCGGCGACGAGCAGGTGCTCGACGTGGGCTGTGGTGACGGCAGGCTCAGCGCGCGTGTCGCCGCCATGCTGCCGCGCGGCCAGGTGCTGGGCGTCGATGCGTCACCCGACATGGTGGCGCACGCGCAGCGGCAGTTCGGCGCGAACACCTATCCGAACCTGCATTTCGAGGTCGCCGATGCGCGCACGCTCGTTTTCGGGCCGATCTTCGATCTGGTGCTGTCGTTCAACGCGCTGCACTGGATCGCGCAACCGGCGCAGCAGTCCGCGGCCCTGCGCGGCATCGGCCATGCACTGAAGCCACACGGCCAGGCGCGCATCCGGCTGGTCACACGCGGTGAGCTCGCCAGCCTGGAAGAGACTGCCGAGGCGGTGCGCCGCGAGCCGCAATGGGCTGGCGACTTCGCTGGCTTCAACGACCCCTACCTGCGGCTGGATGCCGATGCCTACGCCGCGCTCGCCGCCGAGGCGGGGCTGCGCGTGCGCTCGTGCCACAGCGCGATGAAGCGCTGGGACTTCGGCAGCGACGAAGCCTTCTACGGCTTTTGCAACGCAGGCTTCGGCGCCTGGACGCAGCAGCTGCCGCAGGCGCGTCGCCAGGACTTTGTCGAGCAGGTGATGCGCCGCTACGAGGCGCTGATCGACGCCGCCTTCGGCGAGCGCCACACCTTCCACTTCATGCAGACCGATCTGCTGCTCGAGCTGAAGTAGCCGACGCATTGCCCGAGAACCAACCATGACCCAGCCCGGTCAGCTTGCTCCGGCAGTCATCGACACGCCGTTCGGCCGCATCGAGTACCTGGACCGCGGTCAAGGCCTGCCCGTGCTGGTGGTGCACGGCTCGCCCGGCGGTTTTGACCAGGGTTCGCTGATGGCCGACTTCCTGGTGGCGGCCGGCCTGCGCACCATCATCCCGTCGCGCCCCGGCTATCTGGGCAGCGAACTCAGTGCACGCAACCGCTCGATCGACGGCACCGCCGACTCGCATGCCGCGCTGATGGACGCGCTCGGCATTGACACTTTCGGCGTGCTCTGCTGGTCCGGCGGCGGGCCCTCGTGCTACCGCCTGGCGGTGCGTCACGGCAGCCGGGTCAACGCGTTGGTTGCCTTGGCCGCAGTGAGCAAACGCTATGCATGGCACGCCGGCGGTGACGAGAGATTCATGTTCGGCTCGGCGCTGGGCAACTGGATGCTGAAGATCATGCGCGAGCATGCGCCGCACGCGTTGGTCAGCGCCACCCTCGGCTCCGAAGGCGATCTGCCCAGGGCCGAGCTCGAGGCGCTGGTGGCCGAGGTCTGGTCCGACAACACCAAACGCCGCTTCGTCGTGGAACTGGCCCGCACCGTCGGCTGGCGCGGCGCTCGCAAGCCGGGCCTCGACAACGACCGGGCCAACTTCGCCGCCATCACCGATCTGGAACTGCAGCGCTGCCCGGTGCCCACTCTGCTGGTGCACGGCCGTGTCGACACCGACCTGACACCGGAACACAGCGAGCACGCCGCGGCCCGGATCCCGGTCGTGCAGGTGGACTGGATCGAGCGCGGCGGCCATCTGGCCGCATTCACCGACCCGCACAGCGATGCGATTCAGGCGCGCATCGTCGAATTTCTGCAGCGCGCCTGAGAACAGATCCTTGATGTCCGGCGCCACAGTCGCCGGTGCTGTGCCGGCGACGCGACGGCAACCGCGGCGGCGTGTTCGTCGTCATCGCCAACTTCACCAGCCAGCGGCAAGGCGCTACTTCGGCGCCGACGACTTCTTTTCGCTGGCCGCGTGCCAGGCCTTCAGCTGCGCCATCCACTCGGTCCAATCCTGCGGACCCTTGTCGAAGCGCTTCTGCAGATTGCCAAGCACGCCGACCCAGGCCTTGTCGAAATAGTCGTGGGCCTGGTCCCATTCACCGCCGTCGCCCCAGCCGGTGTGGTGCAGATTCACCCGCGTCTGCGTGGTGCCGACCGGTTCGAAGCGCACGATGACGAAGGTGCGCTGCTGGCGCGCTTCGGCCAGATGCGGCGGCGCATTCCAGTCGAACGAGATCATCTTCTTCGGCTGCAGCGCGAGGAAGCGCATGTCGTCGGCTCCCTTGTTGCCCGGCGCGCCCAGCGGGTCGATGTAGACCTGGAACGCGCCGCCGACCCGCGCGTCGATGTTCGCGTCGGGGGCGAAGAAGCTGACGATGCCGTCGCGGGTGGTCCAGGCATCCCAGACCTGGTCGAGCGTGGCGTTGACCACCACCGACTTGTCGATGGCGCGCTCGGCGGCCCGCGCTGCCGTGGCGCACCACAGCGCGACCAGGCAGCTGGCGACTCAGGACGACCGGGCGGGCGTTCATGGTGGCTGTGGCCGCGCGGTCAACCCACCGCCAGCGGCTGGCGACGGCGCGGCGGCGGGAACAGCTCGTCGAGCCGGTCCATCTCGCGCGCGCCCAGCGACAGCGCCGCCGCAGCCAGGTTCTCGCGCAGGCGCCCGGCATCGGATGTCTTGGGGATGACCATCACGCCCGGGCGCGACAGCGCCCACGCCAGCGCCACCTGCGCCGCGCTCGCATCCAGCCGCTGCGCCAGCTGGCGCAGGCCCGCGTGGCGCAGCAGCGCGCCCTGGTCGATCGGCGAGTAGGCCATCAGCGGCATGCCCCGCTGCTGCATCCACGGCAGCAGATCGAACTCGGCGCCGCGGCGGCCCAACGAGTACCAGACCTGGTTGGCAGCGCAGGCCTCGCCGCCGGGCACCGCGAGCAGCTCGTGCATGTCGGCCAGGTCGAAGTTGCTGACGCCCCAACGCCCGATCAGGCCGCGCTGCTGCAGCTTCTCGAAGCCGGCCACGGTCTCGTGCAACGGCACCGAGCCGCGCCAGTGCAGCAGGTACAGGTCGATGTGATCGAGCCTCAGGCGGCGCAGGCTGCGTTCGCAGGCGGCAACCACGCCATCGGCGCTGGCGTTGTGCGGATAGACCTTCGAGACGATGAACAACTCGCTTCTGGCCAAGGTGCCGGCGAGCGCCTGCGCCAGGGCCTGGCCGAGCAGATCTTCCGCGCCGCCTTCGGCGTACATCTCGGCGGTGTCGAAGGCGCGGTAGCCGATCTCCAGCGCCAGCCGCAGGGCCTTCACCTCGGCGTCGCGTCGGGCGGCCTGCTCGCCCATGCGCCAGGTGCCCAGCCCCAGCCGCGGCAATGGGCCGCCGCCGGGCAGAGTCAACGATGCAGCCAGGGGGTCGGGCGCCGTCATGCCGCGATGTTAGGGCTTGACAGCGGCGCGGTGCAACGGGCAATGCACCTTTATCATCACGGCATGAGCAGCCCCGCTGACGACCTGGCGCAGGTGCGGCTGAACAACGCGCTGGCCTTGTTCGACGAGTTCGTGCGCGCCACCGCCAAACATGCCGATGCCGCCACCTTGCGCGGGCTCGAACGGCGCTTCGCCGAACGCATCCAGATCCAGCCCAGCTACTGGAGCCAGATCAAGAGCCGCTCGCGGCACATCGGCGAGCGGCTGGCGCGCCAGTTCGAGCAGCTGTGCCACAAGCCCCGCGGCTGGATGGACGAGGCCCAGCATCGACCGGTGCGCGAGGCGCCGCAGGCGGGCGCGGGCGAAGACGCCGCTTCGTGGGGCCCGCGCGACGACGACGAACGCTTCATCGTCGGCCTGGTGTTGACCTACTACCGACGCCACCCGCAGCGCGCGCGCACGCGCTTGCTCGACCTGCTCGGCGAGGTGCTTGACCCCCGGCGCCGGCGCGCCGGCGCCAGCGCCGAGCAGGGCAGCAACCGGCGCAGTCGATGTGCGCGTGCAGTCAGCCGACGAGGCGCATGCGTTGTGGCTGCGCAGCCAGGCCGGTGTGGCGCCGTTGAAACGCAAGCGTTGAGGTCCACAATTTTCTGCACGCCACGCTTGCACAAGATAATCAAACCTTTATCATCTGCACAACTCCTCGCGTCGCTCGGCGACACGAGGCCGATCCACCCACCTGGCCCGCACATGCTCCACAACGCCCTGCCCCGTGAATCGCTCAGCCGCTGCGCCGCGGCAGGGCTGCTCGCATGGGCATCGGGCCGCGGCCTCGATGTTTCGAACCTGGGTGCCCCGATGCGGGCGCGGATGACCGAGACCTGAACAGCCACAGGTCAACCGTCAACGGCCCGGGTTGCGCAAGCACCCGGGCCGTTTCAGTTTCCGCACGCTTTATTTGTCCCACTCACGACAGGAGAACCCGATGAAGACGATGACCCTTTCTGCACTGAAGCCGCGCAACCCGCTGGTGGCTGCCGCGCGCTTGCGCAAGGCCGGCGTGCACCGGCCCGGCGGCGGCGCACGGCG
Organism: uncultured beta proteobacterium; assembly: GCA_963756415.1. Taxonomy (GTDB): domain Bacteria; phylum Pseudomonadota; class Gammaproteobacteria; order Burkholderiales; family Burkholderiaceae_C; genus Rubrivivax. Next base: position 201,660 of record CAVWNT010000005.1, on the reverse strand, counting down.
CCGGCAAGCGCGGCAGGCGCTGCGGCGCGAAATCGAAAACCTTCCACGAAGGCCTTGACCGACACCCACGGCGCGATCACTGCGTGCCGTGCCAGGAGTACCCATCATGATGAGCAGTTTGCCGTGGGCCCAGGCGCCCACTGAATCGGAGTTCAAGCGCGCCGCACGGCGCGGCCTGGCGATGTTGTTGCAGCGGGCTTCGGCCTCGCTGGCGCACGCCGCGCAGCAGGTGGCCAGCGCCGAGCATGCCCACGCCGCGGCGTCGCGCATCCCGGTGCTCGAGTTCCACGCCGAAGCCGGCGCACTCGAGGGCGCGCTGTATGTCGATGGCCGCCTGGTGGGCCATCTGATCGGCGTGACACGGCTGTGATGCGGCCGTCGCCGCAGCCCGGGCGCTGCACCCCCGCGACCGCCAGGCGGGTCGCGGGGGTGACAGCCACCCGGCAGTGGCTTTTGCATGCTCGGCGCTTTGCGAAGGATTGCCATGAACAGCTCCGACGCCGCGCAGCGCCTGCAGGTCGCGCGCGGGGATCTGCACCGCACGCGCTGGGTGGATGATCCCGATGCGCCCAGCGCACGCTCACTTCAGCCCGCCGAGGCGAGGCTGCAGATCGAGCACTTCGCGCTGACCTCGAACAACATCACCTACGCCGCCTTCGGCGAGGCGATGAAGTACTGGGATTTCTTTCCCACCGGCGACAACGCCTGGGGCTGCATTCCGGTGTGGGGTTTTGCGCAGGTGGTCGAGTCCAAGGTCGATGGCCTGGCACCTGGCGAGCGCTGCTACGGTTTCTGGCCGATGGGCCGTTATCTGGTGGTGCAGCCGCAGCGGCTCGACGAGCGCGGGTTCGTCGATGGCAGCGCCCACCGCGCCGATCTGGCGGCGATCTACAACCGCATCGTGCGCTGTGCGGCCGATCCGCTGTACCGGGCCGATCTCGAAGCCCAGCAGGCGATCCTGTGGCCGCTGTTCTTCACCTCGTTCCTGATCGACGATTTCATGGCCGAGGCCGGCAACTTCGGCGCCACGCAGCTGCTGTTGTCCAGCGCATCGAGCAAGACCGCCTACGCCACCGCGTTCTGTCTGTCGCAGCGGCGCGGGGTGGCCGGCGCGGCGCGGGTGGTCGGCCTCACCTCGCCGGGCAATGTCGAGTTCTGCCGCTCGCTCGGCGTCTATGACGAGGTGCGCAGCTACGACTCGGTGGCGCAGATGGACCGCAGCCAACCCAGCGTGTTCATCGACTTCGCCGGCAACGCGGCGTTGCGCCGCAGCGTGCACGAACACTTCCAGGACGCGCTGCGTTACAGCTGCTCGGTCGGTGCCACACATTGGCAGGAACGCGGCGACGGGCGCGGCCTGCCCGGCCCGCGGCCGACGCTGTTCTTCGCCCCGGCGCAAGGTGCCAAGCGCGGCGCGCCGCCGCCCGAGGGCTGGGGCGCGGCGGAGCTGAACCGCCGCGTGGCGACATCGTGGCGCGCGTTCATGCAGGCGGTGAACGACCCGGCAGCGCCCTGGCTGGCGGTACGCCAGGGGCACGGTCGCGATGCGGTGCAGCAGCGTCTGCTGCAGCTGATCGACGGCAATGTCGACCCGCGTGAAGGCTTCATGCTGGCGCTTTAGATCACGCTCAAGCCCAGGCGCCGTGCACCGATACCCGGTGGCAACGATCAGCGAACTTGCAATTCGAGGCCGCTTTCGATGTCCACCTGCCCTGCCACTGCCACTGCCACAGCGATCGCCGCAGCACTGCCCAACCTCAGCGCATGGGCGCAGCGTCTGCGATCGCTGCCGATCCCGGTGCTGGCCGACACCGCCGCCGAACTGGAGGCGCTGCGCGAGATCGAGGACGTCGTCGATGCGCAGATGATCGCCGGGGCGCTGTGCGACGACCCGCTGATGAGCCTGAAGTTGCTGGCCCATGTCGGCCGCCTGGGCACGGCCCGCGAAGCGACGGCGCCGGAGACGGTGACCAGCGCGCTGGTGTGGCTCGGCATCGGCCCCTTCTTTCGTGCCTTCGAAGCGCAACCGTCGGTCGAGGACCAGCTGGCCGGCAACGCTGCCGCTTTGCAGGGCCTGCGCGATGTGCTGCGGCGCGCCCATCGCGCAGCCGCCTTTGCGCTGGCTTTTGCGGTGCACCGCATGGACGGCGATGCCCATGTCATCCACGCGGCCGCGCTGCTGCACGACTTCGCCGAGATGCTGCTGTGGGTGCACGCGCCGGCGCTGGCGCTGCAGCTGGCACAACGCCAGCGCGACGACCCGACCTTGCGCTCGGCGCAGGCGCAGCGCGAGCTGCTGAACATCGAGCTGGTCGATCTGCAGCAAACGCTGCTGCGCGGCTGGCAGCTGCCGCAGCTGCTGGTGCGCATCAACGACGAGCGCCATGCCGAGGCGCCCGAGGTGCGCAACGTGCTGCTGGCGGTGCGGCTGGCGCGCCACACGGCACTGGACTGGGACAATCCAGCGCTGGCCGACGATGTGCGCGACATCGGCGCCTTGCTCAACCTGGGCGAAACGCCGACACGCAGGCTGTTGCTCGAGATCGAGCGCTGACGGTGCCATCCCCCGGCAGCGCGCTCACAGCGGCAGCGCGGTGGTGTTCTTGATGCGGTCGAGCACGAAGCTGGTTTTGCAGTCCTGCACGCTGGGATGGTTGAGCAGCGTGTCGGCGATGAATCGCGAGTAGTGCGCCATGTCCCGCACCAGCACGCGCAGCAGGTAGTCCATGTCGCCGGTCAGCGATGCACATTCGACCACTTCGGGCCAGGTCTGCACGGCGGCGCGAAACAGGTCCATCGGGCTGCGCTTGTGCACCTCGGAATGTTTTTCCAGCCGCACGTTGATGTAGGCCATCAAGCCGCAGGCCGACCTTCTCCGGCGCCACCAGCGCCGCGTAGCCGACGATGACGCCGGCCTGCTCGAGCCGCTTGACCCGGCGCAGCGCCGCCGACGCCGACAGGCCGACCGCCGTCGCCAGTTCGTCGAAAGTCATGCGGCCGCTGTTCTGCAGCGCAGCAAGGATGCGCCGGTCGATGGCATCGAGACTCGGCTGTGTGGTCATGCGGCACATTTTGCAGGCTTGTTGCGTGCGCAGCCGATTCGAAGCGCAAGTTGCAGACATGCTGCGTCGCCGGCGCCGTAAAGTGTTGCTTCGCGTCGGGCATTCGAGTCGACGACGCACCCATCAACCGGAGCACGCCATGCAGTTCACCCCCTGGGAAAATCCGATGGGCACCGATGGATTCGAGTTCGTCGAATACGCCGCACCCGACCCGGCCGCGCTGGGCGCGCTGTTCCTGACGATGGGCTTCAAGGCCATCGCCCGGCACCGCACGAAAAACGTCACGCTGTACCGCCAGGGCGAGATCAACTTCATCATCAACGCCGAGCCCAATTCGTTCGCCCAGCGCTTTGCCCGCCAACACGGCCCGAGCGTGTGTGCGATGGCGTTTCGGGTGCAGGATGCGCGTTTGGCCTACGAACGGGCGCTGGAGTTGGGTGCCTGGGGCTTCGACAACCACACCGGGCCGATGGAGCTGAACATCCCGGCCATCAAGGGCATCGGCGATTCGTTGATCTATTTCGTCGACCGGTGGCACGGCAAGGGCGGCGCAGCGCCGGGGGCCATCGGCAACATCAGCATCTACGACGTCGACTTCGTGCCGATGGACGGCGAAGTGGCTGCCGGTGACAGCGACCTGCACGGCAACGGCCTGACCACCATCGACCACCTGACACACAACGTGCACCGCGGGCGGATGAAGGAATGGGCCGACTTCTACGAACGGCTGTTCAACTTCAAGGAAGTGCGCTACTTCGATATCGAAGGCAAGCTGACGGGGCTGAAGAGCAAGGCGATGACAAGCCCGTGCGGCAAGATCCGCATTCCGATCAACGAAAGCAGCGACGACAAGAGCCAGATCGCCGAGTACCTCGACCAGTACCACGGCGAAGGCATCCAGCACATCGCACTGGGCAGCGACGACATCTACGACACGGTGCAGGGCATGAAGAACCAGGGCGTGGCGTTCCAGGACACCATCGAGACCTACTTCGACCTGGTGGACAAGCGGCTGCCTGCGCACGGCGAGAACCTGGCCGAGTTGAAGCGGCTGCGCATCCTGATCGACGGCGCAACGCACCAGGGCGCGCCCAACGAGTTGCTGCTGCAGATCTTCACCCAGACGGTGATCGGGCCGATCTTCTTCGAGATCATCCAGCGCAAGGGTGACCAGGGCTTCGGCGAGGGCAACTTTCGCGCGCTCTTCGAAAGCATCGAGCTCGACCAGGTCAAGCGCGGCGTGCTTGTCGACACCAACGTGCAGGGTGTCTGAACGAGGCAAGGCTGCGCACGGCGTTGAGATAACGGCGAGGCGCGGTTCCGCTCGCCTATGCAAGGCGAGCGGCCGCCGCGCATATCGAGCGGCTGATGTGCTCACGCTAGAAGATCGACAGATTCCAGAGCACCTGTGTCGTGATCGGCAACTTTGAGCAGATGCTCGACGTCACCGCCCCGGACGACACGCCGATCGAGCCGAGATGCGCGGGCTGGGCGCAGGTCTGAGTCGGGACCGTGCCGCGCGGTGAGTGTCAATTCTTGGGCTGCTGGCGCAGTTCGATGGCCGTGCAGGACACGGACGTTAGCGCCTACTCCTCGAGCAAACGCAGTACACGCGCGATCACATCCGGGTGATTGAGCAGATCCACGTGGGCCCTGCCACGCAAATGAAAGTTGTCGGCATGAGGCAAGGTGGCACTTGAACAAGGGGCCACGATGTTGTCGCAGTGGCTGTAGAAGCAGGTGAAGCCACCGTTGCGCATCGACACTTCCGCGTCGGCCAGCGGCACAAACCAGGGGCTTTGGTAACGCATCTGCCGTGCGCCGGGGCCGTGGCCGAAACGCGCAAGCCAGGTGCCACGATGGGGTGAGGCCACCGTGACGACATGGTGCACGCGGTCATGGGCAGCACAGGTGCGCAGCCAGGCGCGCACGGCCAGGCCGCCCATGCTGTGCGCCACCAGCAACGGCCGGCGCCCCGTGATCTGCGTCATGCGCACCACAGCGGCTTCGATCTGTGACGCGTAGCCATCGATCGAGCTGAACGCGGGCTGCAGATCGAGCGCCATCACCGGCGTGCAGCGCCGCATGAGGCCCGGCCACCACAAATTCCAGATGCCGCGATTGCACATGAAACCGTGTACCAGGATCAAGCCGCGGCCATGGCGAAGGTGCGTCGCCTGCACCGTCCGGCACGCTGGGCAGTCGGTCGGCGAAACGGTTGCTCGCGAACGGCAGATAGCAGCCATAGACCCTGAAGCCACAGATGCTCTCGCGCCACCAAGCCTGCACCAATTCGCCAAGCGACGGCGCGGGCACCGTCATCGGCGCGGTTGCGCCAACGTGCCAGTACCATTTCCACCGCCAGAATGGGTACGTGCACGCACAAGATGGCCAGGGCACCCATAACGCCGATGAACCGATGATCGAAGGCCTGCCACACCAACAGCCAAAGCAAGGCAGATGCAAACAGCCCTGCCACAGCCAGCCGGAACAGCCACGCGACGCTCATTTGGCGCAGTCGGCAACTGGCACGACCAGCAATCGGCATCGACCATGAATTCCGACGCCCAGAGCATCCTCGAAGACCTGCAACGCGTGGCGCACGAGCGCGGCGTGCGGGAGCGGGATCCGCAACTCGGCCTGCGGGTGCGAGCCGTCAAGGCATTCCAGCATGCACGATTCGAACACACGTACGCCGACATCCTTGCCGGCAAGCGCTACGCCAAGGCGGCACGCTTTTTTCTCGACGAGTTGTACGGCCCGAAGGATTTCACCCGGCGCGACGACCAATTTGCGCGCGTCGTGCCCGCGCTGGTGCGCCTGTTTCCGAAGGAGATCGTGCGCACGGTTGCGGCCTTGGCGCAACTGCACGGCCTGTCGGAGCATCTCGACACCGCGACGGCTCGCGCTTTGTCCGCGCTGCCGGTCGATGAGGACCGCTATGCATCGGCATGGCAGGAAGTCGGACAGCCCTTGCAGCGTCAACGCCAAGTCGAACTGACAAATCAAGTTGGCCTGGCGCTGGACGCCTACACCCGCAACCCTCTGTTGCGCCACAGTTTGAGGTTGATGCGCGCACCGGCAAAGGCTGCCGGTCTGAGCGAGCTGCAGAAATTTCTGGAAACCGGCTTCGACACCTTTCGAGAATTGCGCGGCGCGAGGCCTTTCCTGGACATCATCGTTTCGCGAGAGACTGCATTCGCAAAAGCCATGTTCGAGGCACCCGGCGCAGCGACGCGTCCGAGGACACGACGGAACCTTGACAGGCTCGTGATCTACCCTTTCAAACCCTGACGGCAGACCGGCACCTAGGCGTGCATCGAGAAGCCTTCGTTGACCCACTCCTCCAACAATCGGTACGTCACCGCCAGCACCACCGGACCGACAAATATCCCCACCACACCGACCGACAGCAGCCCGCCGATCACGCCAGCAAAAATCAGCAGCAACGGCAGATCGGCGCCCCGCTTGATCAGGATGGGCCGCAGCACGTTATCCATTGTTCCCGCGACGATGGTGAACACCAGCAAGACCGTGGCCCAGAGATGGTCCCCATACGCATACATCCAGATCACGGCCGGGACCAGGACCAGTGTGGGCCCCAACTGGGCGATACACAAAGCGAGTATCAACAAGGTCAGCGGGCCCGCGAACGGCATACCGGCAATCGCCAGTCCGAGACCACTGACCGCGGTTTGCGCGAGGGCCGTGACGATCACACCCAACGCGACGCCGCGAACGGCCTGTGCGGCAAGGACGGCTGCCCGATCACCACGCTGACCGGCGAGCCGAATGCTGAACCGCCGAAAGCCTGCGGCTGCAACATCGCCCTTGGCGTAGAGGATGGCCGCAATCACTACCGTGAAGAGAATGTGCACCAACGCCGAACCGACGGTGCCCACTTGGCTGGCAAACCAACCGAAGACCTGCCGCGCGTAAGGTCGGATCGTGTCGAAGCCCGTGGCGACCAAGTCATTCCAGTACGACGCCAGTCGCTCGCCGATCACCGGCAAGTTGACCAACCAGCTCGGCGCAGCAGGAATCTGCCAGGTGGGCGCCGCATTCACCCAGGCGACGATGCCCGGACTATAAGAAAGCAGTGTCGATACCAGCAAGACGAGGGGCAGCACGAACACGAGCAAAAGCGCCAGCGTCATGACCAGTGCGGCAATCGACTGATAACCGCCCAGCCTTGACCGAAGAGTCTGAAGCAATGGCCATGTCGCAATGACGATCGTGCATGCCCAGCAGAACGCCAACAAGAACGGACTCAAAACCCAAAGCGACGCCGCAGCGAGCATCACGATAAACGCAATACCCAAGGTGTACTGGGTCAGGTTATGCTTGATTTCGCTCATGTAGCTGAGATCCACAAGATAGTGGTCATTCACGAATGACAGCAGCCTTGCTCGGGAAATGGAAAACGGCCGCCAAAAATGGAAAAGCCCGAACCATCGCTGGTTCGGGCCTTCACATTAACTAGCCTGACGATGTCCTACTTTCACACGGGAACCCGCACTATCATCGGCGCTGAGGCGTTTCACTGTCCTGTTCGGGATGGGAAGGAGTGGGACCACCTCGCTATGGTCATCAGGCATAACGGGTTGCCGCGACGCCATACAACGGCGCCGCAGCGAATTCATAGAGTCAAATCAGTATTGATTGCGTACAACTTGGCATAACACTCATTTGACGTCTGTCAAAGTTATAGGGTCAAGCCGCACGAGCAATTAGTATCGGTTAGCTTAACGCATTACTGCGCTTCCACACCCGACCTATCAACGTCCTGGTCTTGAACGACTCTTCAGGGGGCTCAAGGCCCCGGCAGATCTCATCTTGAAACGAGTTTCCCGCTTAGATGCTTTCAGCGGTTATCTCTTCCGCACTTAGCTACTCGGCAATGCCACTGGCGTGACAACCGATACACCAGAGGTGCGTCCACTCCGGTCCTCTCGTACTAGGAGCAGGCTTTCTCAAATCTGCAGCGCCCACGGAAGATAGGGACCAAACTGTCTCACGACGTTTTAAACCCAGCTCACGTACCTCTTTAAATGGCGAACAGCCATACCCTTGGGACCGGCTACAGCCCCAGGATGAGATGAGCCGACATCGAGGTGCCAAACACCGCCGTCGATATGAACTCTTGGGCGGTATCAGCCTGTTATCCCCAGAGTACCTTTTATCCGTTGAGCGATGGCCCTTCCATACAGAACCACCGGATCACTATGTCCTGCTTTCGCATCTGCTCGACTTGTCAGTCTCGCAGTTAAGCACGCTTATGCCATTGCACTATCATCACGATGTCCGACCGTAACTAGCGTACCTTCGAACTCCTCCGTTACGCTTTGGGAGGAGACCGCCCCAGTCAAACTGCCTACCATGCACTGTCCCCGACCCGGATAACGGGCCTAGGTTAGAACCTCAAACACACCAGGGTGGTATTTCAACGTTGGCTCCACGAGATCTAGCGACCCCGCTTCAAAGCCTCCCACCTATCCTACACAGATCTGTTCAAAGTCCAATACAAAGCTACAGTAAAGGTTCATGGGGTCTTTCCGTCTTTCCGCGGGGAGATTGCATCATCACAAACATTTCAACTTCGCTGAGTCTCTGGAGGAGACAGTGTGGCCATCGTTACGCCATTCGTGCAGGTCGGAACTTACCCGACAAGGAATTTCGCTACCTTAGGACCGTTATAGTTACGGCCGCCGTTTACTGGGACTTCAATCAAGAGCTTGCACCCCATCATTTAATCTTCCAGCACCGGGCAGGCGTCACACCCTATACGTCCACTTTCGTGTTTGCAGAGTGCTGTGTTTTTAATAAACAGTCGCAGCCACCGATTTTTTGCAACCTCATTGGGCTCCCCAAGTAAATGGTTCACCTACTAAAGGCACACCTTCTTCCGAAGTTACGGTGTCAATTTGCCGAGTTCCTTCTCCAGAGTTCTCTCAAGCGCCTTAGAATACTCATCTCGCGCACCAGTGTCGGTTTGCGGTACGGTCGTGTGTAGCTGAAGCTTAGTGGCTTTTCCTGGAAGCAGGGTATCACTCACTTCGGCGGCAAGCCGCCTCGTTATCACGCCTCATCTAAGCCCGCCGGATTTGCCTAACCGGCACGACTACAGGCTTGAACCAGGATATCCAACACCTGGCTGAGCTAACCTTCTCCGTCCCCACATCGCACTACACATCGGTACAGGAATATTGACCTGTTTCCCATCAGCTACGCATCTCTGCCTCGCCTTAGGGGCCGACTCACTCTACGCCGATGAACGTTGCGTAGAAAACCTTGCGCTTACGGCGAGGGGGCTTTTCACCCCCTTTAACGCTACTCATGTCAGCATTCGCACTTCTGATACCTCCAGCAGGCTTTACAATCCACCTTCACAGGCTTACAGAACGCTCTCCTACCACTTGCACTTGCGTGCAAATCCGCAGCTTCGGTAACTGGCTTAGCCCCGTTACATCTTCCGCGCAGGACGACTCGATCAGTGAGCTATTACGCTTTCTTTAAATGATGGCTGCTTCTAAGCCAACATCCTGACTGTTTTAGCCTTCCCACTTCGTTTCCCACTTAGCCAATTTTAGGGACCTTAGCTGGCGGTCTGGGTTGTTTCCCTCTTGAGTCCGGACGTTAGCACCCGGTGCTCTGTCTCCCAAGCTGTACTCATCGGTATTCGGAGTTTGCATTGGTTTGGTAAGTCGCCATGACCCCCTAGCCAAAACAGTGCTCTACCCCCGATGGTAATACTTGAGGCACTACCTAAATAGTTTTCGGAGAGAACCAGCTATTTCCAAGTTTGTTTAGCCTTTCACCCCTATCCACAGCTCATCCGCTAGTTTTGCAACACTAGTCGGTTCGGACCTCCAGTACCTGTTACGGCACCTTCATCCTGGCCATGGATAGATCACTTGGTTTCGGGTCTACACCCAGCGACTGAACGCCCTATTCGGACTCGGTTTCCCTACGCCTTCCCTATTCGGTTAAGCTTGCCACTGAATGTAAGTCGCTGACCCATTATACAAAAGGTACGCAGTCACCCTTGCGGGCTCCTACTTTTTGTATGCATGCGGTTTCAGGATCTATTTCACTCCCCTCCCGGGGTTCTTTTCGCCTTTCCCTCACGGTACTAGTTCACTATCGGTCGATTACGAGTATTTAGCCTTGGAGGATGGTCCCCCCATATTCAGACAGGATTTCACGTGTCCCGCCCTACTTGTCGCAAGCTCAGTACCACACAGTCTTTTCTCGTACGGGGCTATCACCCGCTATGGCCAGCCTTTCCAAGCTGTTCCGTTAAGTCTGTGCTATCACGTGCAGGCTGTTCCGATTTCGCTCGCCACTACTTTCGGAATCTCGGTTGATGTCTTTTCCTCGAGCTACTGAGATGTTTCAGTTCACCCGGTTCGCCTCGCATGACTATGTATTCATCATGCGATACCCCTGCGGGTGGGTTTCCCCATTCGGAAATCTCCGGATCAAAGCTAATTTGCCAGCTCCCCGAAGCTTATCGCAGGCTATCACGTCCTTCGTCGCCTGTAATCGCCAAGGCATCCACCACATGCTCTTATTCACTTGACCCTATAACTTTGACGTCCGTTGCCAGGACATCGGTCAATGACCGTCAATCTCTATGAGTATTTCGCGTTATGCCGTTCTTCAATCGATATCGAATTGAAGTTTGTTTGACGCAATCAAATATGTTGCTGACGGCACGGTGCGTCACTGAAGATGCTTTCCGTCAGCAACGCTGATTCGACTCTATGAATTGTTAAAGAACAAGCCGATCTTTCGATCGGACCCGTCAGCAGGCAAGACCCGCTGACGGGTCAGATGAAATTTGGTGAACGATATTGGTGGAGGTGACGGGATCGAACCGATGACCCCCTGCTTGCAAAGCAGGTGCTCTCCCAGCTGAGCTACACCCCCAAAATGCCTACACAAGTGGATGGATGGTGGGTCTGGTTGGATTCGAACCAACGACCCCCGCCTTATCAAGACGGTGCTCTAACCAACTGAGCTACAGACCCTCACGCCCGGGTAGATCTGTCGTCAACAACAGCCGATAAGTGTGGGCGTTCAACATTGAGTGCCATTTTTGCTTTGGCTGCTTTCTGCCTTCGGTATCCGCATGCGAATGCCGTGAAACAGACAGTGCCTTGGCTTTTCCAGAAAGGAGGTGATCCAGCCGCACCTTCCGATACGGCTACCTTGTTACGACTTCACCCCAGTCACGAACCCTGCCGTGGTAATCGCCCTCCTTGCGGTTAGGCTAACTACTTCTGGCAGAACCCGCTCCCATGGTGTGACGGGCGGTGTGTACAAGACCCGGGAACGTATTCACCGTGACATGCTGATCCGCGATTACTAGCGATTCCGACTTCACGCAGTCGAGTTGCAGACTGCGATCCGGACTACGACCGGTTTTCTGGGATTAGCTCCCCCTCGCGGGTTGGCAGCCCTCTGTACCGGCCATTGTATGACGTGTGTAGCCCTACCCATAAGGGCCATGAGGACTTGACGTCATCCCCACCTTCCTCCGGTTTGTCACCGGCAGTCTCATTAGAGTGCCCTTTCGTAGCAACTAATGACAAGGGTTGCGCTCGTTGCGGGACTTAACCCAACATCTCACGACACGAGCTGACGACGGCCATGCAGCACCTGTGTTCTGGTTCTCTTTCGAGCACTTCCACATCTCTGCGAAATTCCAGACATGTCAAGGGTAGGTAAGGTTTTTCGCGTTGCATCGAATTAAACCACATCATCCACCGCTTGTGCGGGTCCCCGTCAATTCCTTTGAGTTTCAACCTTGCGGCCGTACTCCCCAGGCGGTCAACTTCACGCGTTAGCTTCGTTACTGAGAAGGGAACCCTTCCAACAACCAGTTGACATCGTTTAGGGCGTGGACTACCAGGGTATCTAATCCTGTTTGCTCCCCACGCTTTCGTGCATGAGCGTCAGTGCAGGCCCAGGGGATTGCCTTCGCCATCGGTGTTCCTCCGCATATCTACGCATTTCACTGCTACACGCGGAATTCCATCCCCCTCTGCCGCACTCTAGCCATGCAGTCACAAATGCAGTTCCCAGGTTGAGCCCGGGGATTTCACATCTGTCTTACATAACCGCCTGCGCACGCTTTACGCCCAGTAATTCCGATTAACGCTTGCACCCTACGTATTACCGCGGCTGCTGGCACGTAGTTAGCCGGTGCTTATTCTTCAGGTACCGTCATTACTCCAGGGTATTAGCCCAGAGCGTTTCTTCCGTACAAAAGCAGTTTACAACCCGAAGGCCTTCATCCTGCACGCGGCATGGCTGGATCAGGCTTGCGCCCATTGTCCAAAATTCCCCACTGCTGCCTCCCGTAGGAGTCTGGGCCGTGTCTCAGTCCCAGTGTGGCTGGTCGTCCTCTCAGACCAGCTACAGATCGTAGGCTTGGTGAGCCTTTACCCCACCAACTACCTAATCTGCCATCGGCCGCTCCAATAGCGCGAGGTCTTGCGATCCCCTGCTTTCACCCGTAGATCGTATGCGGTATTAGTCCGGCTTTCGCTGCGTTATCCCCCACGACTGGGCACGTTCCGATGTATTACTCACCCGTTCGCCACTCGCCACCAGGATTGCTCCCGTGCTGCCGTTCGACTTGCATGTGTAAGGCATGCCGCCAGCGTTCAATCTGAGCCAGGATCAAACTCTTCAGTTCGATCTTGAATTTTTGCTCAAAGAATTGAAGTGAACTTCACTTCCATGAGCGTTTAAGGTCAGAAGACCTGAAACAATGATTGCTCACTGCCTTCAAGGCACTCGCCTTTGAACGCCCACGCTTATCGGCTGTATGTTGTTAAAGAGCCCTGCCTATTCCCGCCGACTCGCGCCGGCGACAAAGAGATGGGATTTTGATGCCGTTTGCTTTGTTCTGTCAATCCCCTTGTTGGCGAAGGCCTTAGCCCTGACCGGAATTGAACGCAGCGCGTGCTACCCATCCCAACCTGCCGAAGCCACCAATGAACCGGTGAATTCAGCGCAGCCCATGACTGTAGCACGGGTGTTATCGGAGCGCAAGCGTCGTCACTGACGCACCCCTTCCTCGCGCTTGGTGGAATAGCGCAGCAACACGGCTTGGGGGTCGTCGGCACTCAAGACGCCGTGCAGCGCTTGCGCGAGCTTGCGTGTATCGATCCGCAGCACGCGTTGTTTGATCGACGCGATCTGTGCCGGATGCATCGAGAAGCTGCGCAAGCCCCATGGCCAGCAGCAGCTCCGTGAACGCCGGATCACCGGCCATCTCGCCGCACACGCTGATCGACCGCTTTGCCCGCGCGGCATCAGCGATCGCTTGCGCAATCAGGCCGAGCACGGCTGGATGCCAGGGGTCGTAGAGATGCGACACGGCGTTGTCGGCCCGGTCGATCGCCAGCGTGTACTGAATCAGGTCGTTGGTGCCGATCGACACGAAGTCGAAAAGCGGAAGGAGCCTTGGCAGACTCAGCGCCGCAGCCGGCACTTCGATCATCGCCCCGACCTCGACCGGGCCGTAGCGCCGCCCCCCGTCATCCAACTGTTGGCGCGCGCGCGCAAGCGCCTCGTGCACGAGCCTGACCTCATGCAGGTGCGCCACCATCGGGATCAGCACCCGCACCTTTCCGTAAGCGCCCGCGCGCAGGATGGCCCGCAGCTGTTGCCTGAACATGCCTGGCTCGGCGAGACTCCAGCGGATTGCCCTCAAACCGAGCGCCGGGTTGAGCACGTGTTCATGCCGAAGTTCTTGCGCCGACATGCGCTCCAGCGGCTTGTCCGCACCAATGTCGACCGTGCGAATGGTGACCGGCAGGCCGCGCATGGCCTGTACGGCGTTGCGATAGGCCTCGAACTGCTCATCCTCGCCGGGCAGGTCGGCGCCGCGGTTCATGAACAGGAACTCGCTGCGGAACAGGCCCACGCCGACCGCTCCGGCCGCCAGCGCGCCCACCGCGTCCTCGGGCTGCTCGATGTTGGCCAGCAGCTCGACGGCCTGCCCGTCGAGCGTCACCGCGGGGGTGTGGCGCAAGCGGTTCAGGCGCGCACGTTCAAGCAGGTTCTGCTGCTGGCGGAAGCGATATTCCTCCAACACGATGGGCGAGGGATCGACGATGACCACGCCGGCATCGCCATCGATCACCACCCAGTCGTCGGGTCGGATCAGGCGGCTTGCTTCGCGCGCACCGACCACCGCCGGGATGTCCATGCTGCGCGCCACGATCGCCGTATGCGAGGTACGCCCGCCAACTTCGGTGATGAAGCCTGTGAAGACGCTGCGCTTGAACTGCATCATGTCCGCCGGCGCGACGTCGTTGGCGACCAGCACCAGCGGATCCTCGCTGGCGGCCTCATCGAGGCCCGTCAACGGCGGGCGCACCCCTGGCACATGCAAAGGCGCGCGCAGCGCGGTCGCCGGCTCACCGGGCTCGCGTGCCAGCACGCTCAACACGCGCTCGACGACCTGTTCAAGGTCGGCCTTGCGCTCGCGCAGGTAGTCGTCCTCCATTTCGTCGAATTGCCGCGCCAGCACTTCCAGCTGCGCCGAAAGCGCCCACTCGGCGTTGTAGTGGCGTTCGACGATCCAGTGCTTCGTGGCCCCCGACAGCGACTCGTCGTGCAGCAGCATCAGGTGCACATCGAGCAAGGGCCGACAGCTCGGCCGGCGCGTCACGCGGCAGGTCGCGTTGCAACTGGGCCAGTTCGGCGGCCACCGTGTCGCGGCCATGGCGCAGGCGCTCGACCTCGAGGTCGACCGCATCGGCGGCGACGAAATAGTGAGCCACATCGACCCGGCTCGACGCCACCAGCACTGCGCGGCCGATGGCGACACCACGAGACACCGGCATGCCGAAAACCTGGATGCTCATGCAAAGACTTTATCCCAGGCCAACAGCCGTCCCAAGCGAGGTGACGGCCTCAATCTGCTCAATCGGCTTGCGGGGCCACGCGCAGGTTCTCGGCCGCGCGGTTCACGCAATCGGCGCCGGCCGACACGATCGACAGCCGGGGCTGCGCCGGAACGCTCACTCGCCTTCGCCGAAGCGATCGTTGATCAGGGCCAGAAGGGCCTGCTGCGCAGCGTGTTCATCGGCGCCTTCGGTCTCGATCTCGATCTCGCTGCCACAGCCGGCCGCCAGCATCATCACGCCCATGATGCTCTTGGCATTGATGCGCCGGCCATTGCGGCTCAGGTGCACGTCACTTTCGAACGATGCCGCGAGCTTGGTCAACTTTGCCGATGCGCGGGCATGCAAGCCCAGCCTATTGCTGATCGTGACGCTTCGCTTGATCATGGTTCGGCGTCTTCTGCGCCTGTGTCTGCGGCCGCGTCACGGTGACCGGCATCACGCCCTGCGTGGCACCGGCGACGGCGCGGGCCACCATCGTGTCGAGTGATTCGCGCGTGCCGTAACACAGCGTGCGCCACAGCATCGGCACGTTGACGCCGGCCACGACGCGAACGTTCGGTCGATCAAGAAGCCGGGTGGCCGCGTTGCAGGGGGTGGCTCCGAAGGCATCGACGAAGACCAGCGTGCCATCAACGCTGCCGCCGATCAGGCCGCGGGCGGCTGCTTCGACGGCGTCGACACTGTCGCCGTCCTGTACATCGAGCGTGCGCAGCAGTGCGCCGCAGTCGGGATAGGTGTGCGCCGCGACGGCCGCCAGCGCCGAAGCGAGAGGCGCGTGCGCAATGATCAGTATGGAGGTCATCACCGGTCTTGTTTCAGAGTCCATTATCGGCATTCGCGCTCATCGCCTTGACGAACCACAGCTGCGACACCACACAACAGGCGGCAAAGCCCACCATCGCGCCCTGGAAGGCCGCCACACGCGACCAACCCTGGTCCATCAGCGCGTCGACGACGAGGCCGATGCCCCATTGCAGACAGAACACCCCAGCGAAGATCACCAGGTTGAACGCAGACAGCGCGCGGCCCGCCAGTTCAGCCGGAAAGGCCTGGCCCAGCGCCGGCTGGCTGGGCGAAACGAAGGTGCTCAGCACACACCACAGGGCCCAGCTTGCCGCGCCCGCGGCAGGCCCCATCACGGCGATGATCAGCAGCCAGGCCATGCTGGCCGGCAGCCCCCAGGTGATCAGCCGTCGGGCGCCGATGCCCTTGCGCGCCAGCCGCGGCATCAGCGCGCCCCAGCCGAGGAACGCGAGCAGCATGCACAGGTTGATCGCGAACAGCCCCTGCGCCGCCTCGATCGCCGACCAGCCGGCGACATCGGTCAGCCAGGGTCCGGCCCACAACGACTGGATGGCAATCAGGCCGCCGTAGCTGAAAAATCCCAACGGTGCCAGCGCGACAAAGGCCGGATGGCGCATGATCGATCGGTAGCTGCCCGCCCGATCCGGCAGCGGGGCCGGCGCTTCGCCGCGCGGCGCCTGCCAGGCGATCAAGGCGATGGCCAGCGCCAGCAGCGCGGCAAGGGCCACGAACAAGCCGCGCCAGCCCCAATACGGCAACAGCATCTGCGTCGGCAGCGTCGACGCCAGCATGCCCAGCGATCCGGTCATCAACATCCACGAGTTGGCACGCAGCTGGGCGGGTGCATCGAGCAGGCTGCGATAGCAGGTCAACGGCGCCATCAGGCACGCCGCCACGCCCATGCCGATGCACACGCGTGCGGCAATCAAAGCACCGATGCTCTGGGCGGCGGCAAAGCCGAGGCAGCCGGCCACCGCCACGCTGAGCATCACCAGCAGCACCCGGCGCGGGCCGAAGCGGTCGAGCGCGTGCCCCAGCGGCAGTTGCATGGCCGCAAAACCGAAGAAGTAAGCGCCCGCCAGCAGGCCCAGATCGGCCGCCAACAGCCCCAGCTGCGCACTGAAAACCGGCGCCAGCGTCGCGGTCACCGCACGCAGCAGCGCCGACAGGAAGTAGGCGAAGGCAAAGACCAGAAACACCGGCGCGGCCTGGCGCAGTGTCGAGCCGGTTCGCGTGTCGAACGTGATCGATGCACTCATCTCGAGATTCGAAAGCCTGCGAAAAAGGTGTCGGCCGCTTCGGCCCGCCGCAGGCGGTTGTCGTCGTTGCCAAGCCAGGTGGCCTGGAACACGCGTGTGCCCCGCGCAAAGACCGCCACCTGCGTCGTCAGCGGGCGGCCGTCACCTTGTTGTCCGGCAATCTCGACGCGCTTGCTGTTCGGGTTGGGTGTGGCCCCGTCGACGTGCAAGGGCAGGGACTCGGGCGGCGACGATGACAGCTTGGCCGTCGTCGTCGACAGCAACTCGGCCAGTGCAGGGCCAACCCGGGATGGATCGACCATGTCGGCATGCGCCAGTGCCCAGGTACTTTGCCCGGCGCCACAGGCCAGCAAGGTCAGCTGAACCCCGGTGCCGGCCAGCACAAGTTGCTTGGCTTGGGCTACCGGCTTGCACGGAAACAAGGCCACCAATTCGGTGCCTTCGACCCGCACCTCGCGCCAGTCGAGCGCGGGCGCGCAACCGGCGACCACCGCGGCCGCCATCAACGGCCCCGTCCTCAGAAACCTCATTGCGCTGCATTATCCAGCGCGGCGGCGCCGCCATTCGGACGCCGCCCGCGCCGCGTCGCGGCGCCGGGGCTGTGGGGCTGGCGCACCACGCGGCCGTGATCAATTGCCGCGCGGGCCGCTTGCCGGCATCGATCCCCCGGAGTCACGGGATCGACGCCCTCGGTGCCCCACTCCACGATGCCTGCAGCAGGCGAATTCACATCCGCCGTCAGAGCAGCCGAGCGCACCGAACGCAGCGGCCGCAGCCACCGCAGGAGTGTTTGGATGGATCTTTCCGAGTTCTCGAACTCCCCGCAGCCCGCCACTGCGACGCGAGCAATGGCCATCGACCCGACCCCCAGCCAGGAGTGGCGTGAGCTGGCAGCGCAGATCGGCCGTGAAACCGCGGCGCCGCTGAACGAGGCCATCGAGCGCATCAACGCCTTCGCCACCACTGGCAAGATCGACCGCGCCGGCTTGCGCACCATTCGCGAGGCGATGGATCGCGCCCGGCGCACCGGCGTGATGGCCCAGCAGATCAGCCGCTATGCATCGGGCCGTGTGAAGCCGTCGCCGGAACGGCTGAACCTGACCCAGGCGGTGCAGGACGTGCTGACCCAGCGCCGTCGCGAGACCCAGACGCGCGGCATCGAGCTGCGCGCATCGCTGGCCTCGGCCGAGGCGACCGTCGACGCCGCCATGCTCAGCGCAGCGCTGCAGGCGATGCTGGACTGGAGCTTCGAGCACGCCCGCTCGCACATCACGCTGGGCCTCGACGTGAAGACCTGGCCCGAACGCGCCCGCCTGACGTGCCACTTCGCCCATGTGCTGCCCGATGTGCTGCCGGGCACGACCGCACGCGCCGGGCGCGCCTCGCCCGAGGTTGCCAACAAGCTCGACACCATGCCGTGGCAATTGCTGCGCCGCGTTGCCGAGGCCGGCGGCTTGCTGCTGCAACGCGCCGACAGCGCCGGCGAAACGCGTCTGACGCTGGAGTTTCCCGGCATTGCCGCCGAAGCGCTGTTCACGTTGACCGGCCTGGACCAGGACGAGAGCGCAGGCGGCGCGCAGAATTCCCAACAGATGGCCGGCAGCCACGTGCTGGTGATCGCCTCGCGCCGCGAGACCCGCCAGGCCGTTCGCGATGCGGTGCGCACGATGGGCCTGATGGTCGATTTTGTCGGCTCGGTCGACGAAGCCCGCGAATTCTGCGCGGCCAGCCTGCCGCATGCGGTGGTCTACGAAGCCGGCCTTGCCGGCACGCGCTTCCAGCAGCTTCGCTCGGAATGGACAGCCGAAGCGCCGGACCTGGTGCTGATCGAGATCGCCGAGGACAGCCGCAGTCCGCCGCTCGGACGAAGCAGCCGGACACAAAACCTCGCGCATTGGCCGCGAGCACATCGTCCGGGCGTTGCCGAAGGCGCTGCTGGCCCAGCTGGCTCAGGCCGCCTGACGCGCGGCTCGAAAGCGACGTCGCGTCAGCAGCGCAGTGCGTGCGCTCACGCCGGCTGCCAGCGCCTGTTCGTCGGCGTGGTAGCTCGATCGCACCAGCGGCCCCACCGCCGCATGGCTGAACCCCATCGCACTGGCCTCGCGCTCGAACATCGCAAAGGTATCGGGGTGCACGTAGCGCAACACCGGCAGGTGATGGCTGCTCGGGGCCAGGTACTGGCCGATGGTGAGCATGTCGATGTCGTGCGCGCGCATGTCGCGCATGACATGCAGGATCTCGTCGTCGGTCTCGCCCAGGCCGAGCATCAGCCCGCTCTTGGTCGGCACATTGGGCACCGCGAGCTTGAAATCGCGCAACAGGTTCAGGCTGAACGCGTAGTCGGAGCCCGGCCGTGCCTGCTTGTACAGCCGCGGCACGGTTTCCAGGTTGTGGTTCATGACATCGGGCGGCGCGGCCTTCAGGATCTCGAGCGCACGACCGGCGCGGCCGCGAAAATCCGGCGTCAGGACTTCGATCCGGGTGTGCGGCGAGAGCTCGCGGATGCGCTGGATGCAGGCCACGAAATGTGCCGCCCCGCCATCGCGCAGGTCGTCACGGTCGACGCTGGTGATGACGACGTAGTTCAGCTTCAGCGCCGCCACCGTGCGCGCCAGGTTGTCCGGCTCGGCTTGGTCGAGGGCATCGGGGCGGCCATGGCCGACATCGCAGAACGGACAACGTCGCGTGCACTTGTCGCCCATGATCATGAACGTGGCGGTGCCCTTGCCGAAACACTCACCGATGTTCGGGCACGAGGCTTCCTCGCAGACGGTGTGCAGGTGGTTGTCTCGCAGCACCTGCTTGATCTCCTGGAAGCGGCTGCCGTGAGAGCCGGCGCGCACACGGATCCAGTCGGGCTTCTTCAGCATCGGCGCCGCCACCACCTTGATCGGGATGCGCGCGGTCTTGGCCTGCGCCTTCTGCTTGGCGCTGGCGTCGTACGCCTCCGCAGGCTGGACAGTGGCCGATTCGGTAGTTCATGGCTTGGCAACAGTGCGACAGGGTGTCATGGCGGTGGCACAAGCTGATTGGCCAGGCGACGGGCCAGTTCATCGGCCACGTCGGACCACGCTCGTTTCACACCCAGTGTAGCCAGGTCGATGGTCTGCAACTCCGCATAGCCGCAGGGGTCGATGTCGCCGAAGGGGCGCAGATCCATCTCCACGTTCAGCGCCACGCCGTGGTAGGCGCAATGCCTGGAGACCTTGATGCCGATGGCGGCAATCTTGCCCAGACCCTCGAACGCCAGCGCGGGCGACGGCGCGCGGGCCAGCACCGCATGGCCGAACGGATCGTCCAGCCGCACATAGATGCCCGGCGCACCGGGCACACGATGTCCGGTGACACCGTAGGCGGCGAGCGTGTTCAGCAGCGCCTGCTCCAGCCGATGCACGTATTCACGCACATGCAGCCCCAGTCGGCGCAGGTCTACCAGCGGATAGGCCACCACCTGACCGGGACCGTGATAGGTGACCTGCCCGCCGCGGTCGGTGCGCACCACGTCGATGCCCGCGGTGCGCCGCACATGCTCGTCGCGCCCGGCCACGCCGAGCGTGTAGACCGGATCGTGCTCGACCAGCCACAGCTGGTCTTCGCTGGCAGGGGATCGCGATGCCGTGAACTGGCGCATCGCCTGCCAGATGGGGCCATGGGCTCGCCGCCCCAGCCGGCACACCTCCATCGACTTCAGTGCGGGATCACAGCACCACCTTGACCCACGGGTGCGTGGACAAGGTGCGGTATAGCTCGTCGAGTTGCTCGCGGCTGGTGGCGGTGATGTTCAACGTGACGCCGAGGTACTTCTTGCCCTTGCTCGGACGCAACTCGAGCGAGGCCGGATCGAAATTCGGGTCGAAGCGGCCGGCCAGCTCGACCATCGCCTGCGCAAAGCCGTCGACGTTCAAGCCCATCACCTTGACCGGAAAGGCACTCGGGTATTCGATCAGCGATGTCACCGCTGGCGGCGTGGCGTCGTTCATGAGCACAGCAGATGGGGGCCGATCCGAGACTTTCAAATCGACTGCGTCGCCTTCGCGCGCTGATAGGCTTCGTGCAGCCGCGCATAGACCGGCCCCGGCTTGCCGCGCAGCGCGCCATGGCCGACGCCTTCGCCGTCCAGACGGGTCACCGGCAGCACTTCCTTGGTCGCCGAACTGAGCAGCAGTTCGTCGGCACACAGCACCTCGGCCTCGGAGATCGGCCGCAGGTTGTAGGCGATGCCGACGTCGGCGCACAGCTCGCGCAACAGCTCGAAGCGGATGCCTTCGAGCACGTGCTCGCTCTTCGGCGCGCCGAGCAGCGCGCCTTCCTGCACCACCCACACGTTGCTGGCCGATGCCTCGGTAAGGAACCCGTCGCGGAACATCACCGTTTCGACCGCGTCGCGATCGGCCGACATCTGCCGCGCCAGCACGTTGCCCAGCAGCGAGATGCTCTTGATGTCGCCGCGTTCCCAGCGAAAGTCGCGCGCGGTGATGCAGGCCACGCCTTGGTGGCGCTGCTCGGCACTCGGCGGCTTCATCGGCGTCACCATCATGAACAGCGTCGGTTCGATGTCGGCCGGCATGACGTGGTCGCGCGGCGCCACGCCGCGGGTGACCTGGATGTAGACCAGCTGGTCCGGCGTGCCGTCGTCCCGCGCGGCCAGCGCGGCGACCAGATGACGGCACTGTTCGAGCCACTGCGCAGCGCTGCGCGGGTTAACGATGCGCAACTTGTTGAGCCCGCGCTGCAAGCGCGCCATGTGTTCATCGAAGCGGAACAGCCGCTGCCCGTACACCGGCACCACCTCGTAGATGCCGTCACCGAAGATGAAGCCGCGATCGAGTACCGACACCTTCGCGTCGCACACGCGGGTGTAGTCGCCGTTCAGATAGCAGGGCGTGTCGGGCAGGGCAGTGAGCATGAGCGACCTCGTGGGCGTGCTGCGACTCAGCTTACTTGATCCACAGCCGCAGCGCATCCCAGGTGCGCCCGACGATGCCGGCCAGCGGCACCGGCTGCATGACCACCAGCGGCACGCTCAGCAAGGGCGTGCCGCCGGCGGTGGCGACCTTGATGACGCCCACCGGCTGGTTCTGCGTCAGCGGCGCGAGCAGCGGGTCGGTGCGCTGGATGACGGTCTTGAGCTTGTCGCCCTCGCCCTTCGGCACGGTGACGAAGACGGCGCCCTGGGCGCCGAGCTGCGCATCGTTCGAGGTGCCCTTCCACACCGGCACCGTGGCGATCGCCTTGCCGGCCTCGAACAGGCGCACCGAATCCCAGGCCGCGAAGCCCCAGTTCAGCAGCTTCTGGCTTTCGCTGGCGCGCGCCTCGGCCGACGCCGTGCCCATGCACCACGCTGAGCAGCCGGCGCTTGCCGGCGGGCATGTCACGCACCGCGCTGGCCACCAGGCAGTAGCCGGCGGCCTCGGTGAAGCCGGTCTTCATGCCGTCGACCGTCGGGTCGCGGCCGAGCAGCAGGTTGCGATTGCCCTGCTTGATGCGGTTGTAGGTGTAGTCGCGCACCGAGTAGTAGGCGTAGAAGTCCGGGAAGTCGGTGATGATCTTCGCGGCGATGGTGGCGACATCGCGTGCCGAGGCGTGGTGGCCGGGCTCGGTCAGCCCGGTGACATTGCGAAACTGCGTGTTCTTCAGTCCCCACGCCTGCGCCTGCTTGTTCATCATCGCCACGAAGTTGTCGAGCGTGCCGCCCACCGCCTCGGCCAGCACCACCGACGAGTCGTTGCCGCTTTGCACGATGGTGCCGCGCAGCAGTTCCTCGACGGTCGGCGTCATAGTCGTGTCGACGAACATCAACGAGCCGCCGCCCTTGCGCTCGGCCCAGGCACGCGCCGACACCGGCAGCCGTCTGATCGAGCGTGAGCTTCTTGTCGCGGATGGCGGCAAAGGCCAGGTAGGCGGTCATCAGCTTGGTCAGCGAGGCCGGTTCAGAGGGCACATCGGCGTCGCGTTCGGCGAGCACCTGCTGGCTGCTCAGGTCGATCAGCAGGTACTGGCGGGCGGCGATCTCGGGCGGCTGCGGGGCCTGGGCGAAGGACGACAGGGCGCAGGTCAGTGCCACGAGGGCGGCGAGAAGTCTTTTCATGTCTTTGCAGGTTGATCGGCCGGCGCGCGGCGGCGACATCTACGGTCGCCAGGCGCCGATCACGAGGGATTTGAGCAAGGTCAGTTGCCCATGAAAGAAGTGGCCGGCACCGGGAATCACGGTGACCGGCAGCGATTGTGGCCGCGCCCAGTCGAACACCGCCGCCAGCGGCACCACGTCGTCGCTCTCGCCGTGGATGACGAGCGTGTCGGCCGGCACCGCGGCGACATCGAAGCGGCCCGCCGCCGTGCCCAACAGCACCAGCCGTTCGGCGCTGCGGCCCGCCGCGGCCATTCTTGCGGCCGCCTGCGAGGCCACGTAGGCGCCGAATGAAAAGCCGGCCAGCACCAGCGCTTCGTCGTCCTGGCGGCACGCGGCGACCACGGCCATCGCGTCATCGATCTCGCCCGCGCCCTCGTCCCAGCGCCCGGCCGAATCACCGACACCGCGGAAATTGAAGCGCAGCGCGCGGTAGCCCAAATTGACGAATGCGCGGGCGAGCGTCTGCACGACCTTGTTGTCGAGCGTGCCGCCGTGTTGCGGGTGTGGATGGCACAGCACCGCGAGGCCGCGCGACAGTCCGCCGTCGGACCCTTCGGGCAGGTCGAGCGCACATTCAATGCGTCCCGCCGGGCCGTCGATGTGCAGCACCCGTGTGCGCACGATCATGGCCGGCGCATCAGCGGCCGACGTCGGGCGGCAACTGCAACCGCTCCACGACGCGCCCGTGCTGCAGATGGCTGTCGACGATCTCGTCGATGTCCGACTCATCCACGAACGTGTACCAGACCGCTTCCGGGTAGACCACCGCCACCGGCCCGCCGGCACAGCGGTCCAGGCAGCCCGCCTTGTTGACCCGCACCCCCCCTGGTCCGGCCAGCCCGAGGCGCTTGACGCGTGACTTGCATCGGTCCAGCGCCGCTTGCGGATCGTGCTGTGCGCAACATTCCTTGCCGCCGTCGCGCTGATTGAGGCAGAAGAAGATGTGCCTTTTGTAGTAGCTCATGGGGCGCAATTGTAAGGAGGGGGTCGGCGCAGGTGCTGCCGCAGCAGCCTGTGCAGCATCCACCCACACGCCACGTACGGCCACAGCCAGGCGATCCACAGGGCCAGGCCATGGAATCGGACGAAACGTCCTTGTTCCCAGTTCTGCAGGCTGAGGGCAAAGTAGGGATCGCCGGGCGCCTGGCTGACCAGCCACACCATCGCTGCCAGTGCCGCCACGCCGGCCACGGCGATCGCCGCCCGCCCCAGCCGCGCTGCCAGCGCGGCCAACAGCAGCGCGGCGAGCAGCGCCGGCAGGCTCGACGGCGTCGACCAGGCCAGCGCATGCGCCGGGCCGAAGCCGAGTGCGGTGGCAAGGGTCGTCACCGACACCGCCAGCAGCAACAACCCGATCGCGGCCACGCAGCGGCGCGCAAAGCCGCGCGTGACGTAAAACGCCAGCAGGCAAGGCGCGAGCAGCCCGAGCAGTTGCACCCATCCTTCAGACCAGGCCGACAAGCGCGGCACCTTGGCATCTGCGGCTCGCACCAGGCTGTCCCATCGCAGCCCCCAGGGCGTGCTGCCGAGCAGGCCGGCCAGGCTCTCGCCCAGCCACTCGCGCGCCATTCCGCCGAGATGCCCGAGCCCGAGCGGCACCGGCGTCGGCGACAACAGGGCCAGCGGCCACAGCATCAGCAACGCCAGCGCGCCGGCACTGTCGCGCACGAACCAGCGATCACGCACGGTCTGCCAGCGCCGCAGCAGCCCGCGCCACTGCAGCGTCGCCACCACGGCGATGCCGAGCGCGGCACCGCTGCAGTTCAGTGCCCAGTCGACGCGCGAGGGCACCCGCGCCGGCACGAACTGCTGCGCCACCTCGGTGGCGTACGACAGCGCGGCCGACGCGGCCAGCGCCACCAAGGCGGCGCGCACCAGCGAGCGCCCGCCGCGCAGCTGGAAAACCATCAGCAGCGCACCCAAGGGCATGTAGCCGATGGTGTTGGCGAGCACGTCGAAGGCGTCGCGCCACGGCGGCCACGGCAGCGCCAGCAGCGCGGCCAAAGGCACGCCGGGCGGCCAGCGCCAGCTGCCGAACGGGTACAGGCTGGCATACAGGATCAACGCCGCGCAGGCCAGCGCCAAGGGCCCCGACGAGCTGCGTTGAACGACGTCCTGCCGCACCTCAGCGCGCACGCCGCGGCGGCGGCAATCGGTGGTTGCCGCGGTCCGGCGCATCCAGGAGGATTCTTCGCACTGCGCGCATCAGAAGGGCTTGACCACCACCAGCACGACGATGGCCGCGAAGAGCAACACCGCGCTTTCGTTGAACCATCGATACCAGCGTTCGCTGTGCCGGCTGGCGCCTTGTTCGAACGCGCGCAACTGCCGCTGGCAAACCTGCTGGTAGACCAGCGCCAGCCCCACCAATGCCAGCTTCATGTGCAGCCAACCCGCGCCGCGGCCGATGCCGTAACCCAGCCACAGCACCGCGCCGAGCACCAGCGCCGGCACCATCAGCAGGGTCGTGAAACGAAGCAGCTTGTGCGCCATCAGCAACAAGCGCGCCCGCTCGGCGGGGCTGTCGGCGGGCACCAGGGTCAGGTTCACGAACAAGCGCGGCAGGTAGAACAGCCCGGCGAACCAACTGGCGACAAAGACGATGTGGAAGGCCTTGACCCACAGGTAGCCGGAACTCATTGGCTCGATTATCGCGGCCCACCTTCGGGTGCTCCCCGCCGGCAAGCGCTGTCAGCTTGCCGGCAAGAAAAACCCCGGCGCGAAGGCCGGGGTCGCAAACCCTGTCGCGACAAGCGCGCCAAGGCACCTGCTCAGGGAGGAAAGCAGGGAACCACGACCTTGCGGCTATGATTCGATGACCACTCTAGCAGACCATTACCATTTGTAAGCACGCGATTTCCCTCGATCGCCTGCACCCCGCTTGGCGGCGAGACGTGCACGCTGGTGCCCATGCCGCCGGCACAAGACAAGCCCCGTAGAGCCCCGTGCACACGCCGCCCCCGTTCCCCGCCAGCCGCCCGCGCCGCCTGCGCCGCGACAACTTCACGCGCGAACTGGTGCGCGAACACCGGCTGGCGCCCCAAGACCTGATCCTGCCGGTGTTCGTGCAGGACGGCAGCAACAAGAGCCACGACGTGGCCAGCATGCCCGGCGTGCAGCGCCACAGCATCGACCGTCTGTTCGCCGTGGCCGAGCAATGCCAGGCGCTGCAGGTGCCGGTGATGGCCCTGTTTCCGGTCATCGAAGCGCACCTGAAAACGCCGGACGGCAGCGAGGCGACCAACCCCGACGGCCTGATACCCAGCGCCGTGCGCGAACTGAAGAAGCGCTTTCCCGAGCTCGGCCTGCTGACCGATGTGGCGCTGGACCCGTTCACCAGCCACGGCCAGGACGGCCTGCTCGACGACCACGGCTACATCGTCAATGACACCACGGTCGCCATGCTGACGCGCCAGGCGCTGCTGCAGGCGCAAAGCGGGGTCGACATCGTCGCGCCCAGCGACATGATGGACGGGCGCATCGGCGCGATCCGCGACACGCTCGAAGCGGCCGGCCACATTCACACGCGCATCATGGCCTACAGCGCCAAGTACGCCAGCGCCTTCTACGGGCCGTTCCGCGATGCGGTCGGCAGCGCCGCCAACCTGGGCAAGAGCGACAAGAAGGCCTATCAGATGGACGCCGGCAACAGCGACGAAGCGCTGCGCGAGGTGGCACTCGATCTGGCCGAAGGTGCCGACATGGTCATGGTCAAGCCGGGCATGCCCTACCTGGACATCGTGCGGCGGGTCAAGGATGCCTTCCGGGTGCCGACCTTCGTCTACCAGGTCAGCGGCGAATATGCGATGTTGAAGGCCGCCGCCGCCAACGGCTGGCTCGACCATGACGCGGTGATGATGGAATCGCTGCTCGCCTTCAAGCGCGCCGGTGCCGATGGTGTGCTGAGCTATTTCGCGCTCGACGCCGCGCGCCTTTTGCGCGCGCGCTGAAGCGCGGCCCGCCAAACATCGCGCGCAGCCGGGCCATGCGTGTCTTCCACGTCCTGGC
The DNA here is from genome assembly GCA_963756415.1 of uncultured beta proteobacterium. Taxonomy (GTDB): domain Bacteria; phylum Pseudomonadota; class Gammaproteobacteria; order Burkholderiales; family Burkholderiaceae_C; genus Rubrivivax. Next base: position 174,467 of record CAVWNT010000005.1, on the reverse strand, counting down.
CGATCACCTGGTCGAGCTCGATGCCCTGCCCGACGAGTTGCCGGCGGGCGGATTCGTGTGGGTCGCCAGCGGCCGGCGCGAATTCGAAGTCGGCGCGGCTGACATGCAGCAGTGTCTGCAGCGCTGGGGCTGTGGTCAGCTGGTCGATCTTCATGTCATCGACCTGCTGAACAACCAGTTGCCGTCGCACTTCGATACCACCAGCTGGTACGACCTGCTGGTGTTCCGCCGCCTGGCCGCCGGCGCGGGCAGCGCGTCCCTGTTCGTCGACGAGCAGCACGGCACCTTGGCTTCGGCACGCGACGCGTTGGCCGCCATCGACACCAGCCCGGTGGGATTTGCGGTGTTCGACCGCGTGCTGCTCAGCGTGCACCCCGCCGAATGCCCGGTGCGCGAGTTCTTCGCGCAACGCCTGCGCCAGCAGGCGCAGGGTAGCGAGGCGCGCGGCACGGTGCGGCTGCCGACCAGCCCCGCCGACCTGATGCTGCGCATGGCCAACCACATGGTCGACAGCTATCTCGAACTGCGCCGTCTGCTCACGCGCCAGCTCGGCACGCTGCAAAGCGAACTGCTGAACCCGCGCGGCCGCTTCGACGACTGGAAGGTGCTGCTCGACGCGCGCAACACGCTGCACATGCTCGAGGACATCTGCGAAGACCAGCGCAGCGCGATGCAGGAATGGATCGACGCACTCGAGGAATGGCCGCGCGAGTCCGAAGCGGCGGCACGGCGTGAGCGCGAACTGCTGCGCGTGCGCTCGCGCGATGTGCTCGAGCACATCGAACGGGTGCTCGGCCACGTGCGCCGGCTCGAGCTGTCGGCCGAAGCCTCGGTGCAGATGCACTTCTCGGCGCTCGGCCACCGCACCAACGACATCATGCGCACGCTGACGGTGCTGACCGCGATCTTCCTGCCGCTGAACCTGATCACCGGCTTCTTCGGCATGAACTTCGACGGCCTGCCGCTGATCCACAGCGCCACCGGTGCATGGGTGGCGCTGCTGATCATGGCCGCGGTCGCCATCGGCCTGGGCGGGTACTTCTGGCGCAAGCGCTACCTCGGCACGCGCCGCCGGCCCTGACCGCACCGAGCAGCTGCGCCACGAGGCCCGGCCTCAGCGCATCTCGGCCCAGGGGTCGGCAAAACCCAGCGACAGCAGCACGCGGCTCTCGCGGCCCTCCATCGTGCGCGCCTGCTCATCGCTGTCGTGCTCGAAGCCCTGCGCGTGCAACACGCCGTGCACCAGCAGGTGCGCGTAATGCGCCTCCAGCGAGCGTGTGCGTTCGCGCGCATCGCGCGCGACCACCGGCGCGCACAGCACCACATCGGCCATGACGCGCGGTGCGCGCTGGTAATCGAAGGTCAACACATCGGTGGCGTAGTCCTTGCCGCGGTAGTCGCGGTTGAGCGAGCGCGCCTCCGATTCGCCGACCACCCGCACGGTGATCTGCGCCGGCTTGCGCAGCGCTGCACGCAGCCAGCGCGCGACGCGGTGGCGCGGCAGCCACGCGCGGTGCGAGGTGTCGGCCAGCTGCAGCGTCAGGGCGAGCTGTTCGCGCGGCAGCGGCTTCACTCTCGCGACGCGCCCTGGCGTTCGTAGGCCTCGACGATGCGCGCGATCAGCGGGTGGCGCACCACGTCGACGGCGCTGAAGCGCGTGAAGGCCACGCCCTCGACATTGGCGAGCAGTTCCTCGGCCTCCACCAGCCCGCTGGTGCGTCCCTTGGGCAGATCGATCTGGCTGACATCGCCGGTGACCACGCAGCGCGAGCCGAAGCCGATGCGGGTCAGGAACATCTTCATCTGCTCCGAGGTGGTGTTCTGGGCCTCGTCGAGGATGACGAAGGCATGGTTCAACGTGCGCCCGCGCATGTATGCCAGCGGCGCCACCTCGACCAGCCCCTTGTCGAAGGCGCGTGTCACGCGCTCGGCGCCCATCAGGTCGTACAGCGCGTCGTACAGCGGGCGCAGATAGGGATCGACCTTCTGCGCCATGTCGCCGGGCAGGAAGCCGAGCCGCTCGCCGGCCTCCACCGCTGGGCGCGTGAGCACGATGCGCTGCACGCTGCTGCGCTCGAGCGCATCGACCGCGCAGGCCACCGCCAGGAAGGTCTTGCCGGTGCCGGCCGGGCCGATGCCGAAACAGATGTCGTGCGCCAGCATCTGGCGCAGGTACTGCAGCTGGCGCGGCGTGCGCGCAGCCAGGTCGGTGCGCCGCGTGTGCAGCACGATGCGGTCGTCGTCGGCACCCGCGGCGGGCGGCGGGGCGCGCGACGGCGCCGCCGCGGCCACCGGCAACAGCGCAAATTCAAGCGCCTCGTCGTCGATCGGCCGCGTCGCGCGCTCGTACAGGCGCTGCAGCAGCGCCATCGCGGTTTCGGCGGCCGCGCGCGGGCCTTCGATGCGGAAGAACTCGTTGCGTCGCGACACCCGCACCGCCAGCGCGGACTCGATGCGGCGCAGATGGCCGTCGAGCGCGCCGCACAGGTTGGCCAGGCGCAGGTTGTCGGGCGGATCGAAGGAGTGCCGGAGGATCACCGAAGGCATCGAAGCGGAACAAGCGCACATTGTCGCCGCCGACGGGCCCGTCGACGCTCCCGCACAATCCGTCGCGCATGCTGGCCACCCCGTTCTTCCCGCGGCTGACGTCGTCCCCTTGCAGCCCCGGTGCACCTGCCGTCGCATGGCTGAGCGCGCTGCTGCGTCGGGTGGCTGCGGTCGGCTGGATCATCACGCTGCTGCTGGTGGGCGCGGTGGATGCCGCTCCCGCTGTGCGCATCGATGCCGCACTCAGCGCCGAGGGTGCCGGCAGCGCGTTTCCGGTCGACGGCGCGACGCGCACCGTCAGCCTGCCGGACGAGTGGGCCGAAACCCGGCCCGGCAGCGACGGGCCGGTGTGGTATCGCGTCGGCTTCACGGCCACCGGCGTGCGCAGCCAGGACGATCTGCTGGGTCTGTACATCGATCATGTCTGCACCAACGCCGAGATCTACCTGAATGGCCAGCTGATCCATGGCGGCGGGCGCATGGTCGAGCCGGTGACGCGCAACTGCAACCACTCGCAACTGGTCAGCCTGCCCGCCGCGTTGATCGCGCCGGGCCACAACACGCTCGATCTGAAGGTCGTCGGCCACGCGCTGCAGCGGGTGGCATCGAGCCTGCGCGCGGGTGGGCTGTCACAGCTGCAGATCGCACCGATGCAGACGCTGCAGCCGCAGCACGAACTTCACGGCACGCTCAACGTGGCCGTGCCGCAGGCGCTGAGCGCGACGCTGGCGCTGATGGGCGGCTTCATGTTCGTGCTCGGCTGGATGAACCGGCGCGACAGCCACCTCGCCTACTTCGGTGCGCTGTCGATCGGATGGGCCCTCATCGAGACGCGGCTGTGGTGGCGCGACCTGCCGTTCGAGAATGCCGTCGCCGAATTCCTGCTGTGCGCGATGCTGCCGCTGCTGACGCTGGCCTGTGTGCAGTTCCTGCTGCGCTATGCGCAGTGGCGGCATCGCTGGATCGACATCGCGCTGCCGCTGCAGTGTCTGGTGGTGCCGCTGAGCCTGGTCGTGGCCGGGCCCGAGCACCTCTACGCGATGGCCAGTTTCTGGTACGTGCTGCTGGCGCTGCAGACCCTGGCGGCGGCCGCCTTCTATCTGCACAACCAGTTCCGTGCCCGCCGCCGTTCGTTCTGGCCGATGGCGGTGCTGCTGTTCATCGCGACGCTGGCGCTGGCGGTCGAATACGCGTCGCAGAAATTCGGCATCCGCTCGGTCCCCAGCCAGCTGGCGCGCATCGCCACGCCGCTGATGATGGTGCTGGTGGGCCTGCGGCTGCTGCATGAGCAGGGCCGCGCGCTGCAGATCTCCGAAGAGCAGCGCGTGCACCTCGAAACGCGCATCCGCGAGGCGACCGCCGAGATCGAACACAACTTCACCCAGCTGGCCGAGTTGCGCGTCGAACAGGTCACCGAACGCGAGCGCAAGCGCATCGCCGCCGACCTGCACGACGACCTGGGCGCCAAGCTGCTGACCATCGTGCACACCAGCGAATCGGAACGCATCTCCACGCTGGCGCGTGAAGCGCTGGAGGAAATGCGGCTGTCGGTGCGCGGCCTGACGGGCAAGCCGGTGCGGCTGAGCGATGCCCTCGGCGATTGGCGCGTCGAGGTCATCTCGCGGCTGACGCAGGCGGGCATCGAAGCCGACTGGACGGCGCCGCTCGACGATACCCCGCAGACCTTGTCGGCGCGCGCGTTCGTGCAGACCACCCGCATCCTGCGCGAGGCGGTGAGCAACGTCATCAAGCACAGCAAGGCCACGCACTGCTCGCTGAGCTGCCGCCTCGCCGACGGCGACATGCAGCTGGCGGTGCAGGACAACGGCAGCGGCATCCCGATGGAACTCGATGGCCGGCTCGATCGCGGTCACGGCATGGCCAGCATGAAGCAGCGTGCCAAGCAGTTGCAGGGGCAATGCCTGGTCGAATCGGGGCCCGGCTACGGTACCGTGATACGCCTCACGCTTCCGCTCGACCGCGCCACCGAAGCAGCCTGAGCCGCTGCTAGGATCAATCAAGCCTGCGCGCGGCGCCGGTGGGAGTGAATCATGACCAACATCCTGCTGCTCGAAGATCTGCCCGAGATTCGCGCCTGGCTGAGCAACCTGGTGCAGCAGGTGTTTCCGAACTGCCACATCTCCGAAGCGGCGCGCGTGCACGACGCGCTCGAGCTGGTGTCGGCGGTGCGTTTCGATCTGGCACTGATCGATCTCGGCCTTCCCGACGGTTCGGGCGTCAACGTGGTCAAGGCGCTGCGCGACCAGCAGGCCGAGACGCAGAGCGTGGTGGTGACCATCCACGATGACGACGAGCACCTGTTCCCGGCGCTGCAGGCCGGTGCCTTCGGCTACATCCTGAAGGAACAGCCGCGCGAGCTGATCACCGAGCAGCTGCAGCGCATCAGTTCGGGCGAGCCGCCGCTGTCGCCTTCGATCGCGCGCCGCGTGATGGCCTACTTCGCCGCCAAGTCCAAGCCGCAGGCGCAGTCGCCGTCGATGCCGTTCGTCTCGCTCACCGAGCGCGAAACCGAGGTGCTGTTGCGCGTGGCCAAGGGCTACACGCTGCCCGAGATCGGCGTTCAGCTGACCCTGTCACGCCACACCATTGCCGACTACGTCAAGCAGATCTACCGCAAGCTGAACGTCAGCTCGCGCGCCGAAGCGGCGCTGGAAGCCCAGCGCATGGGACTGTTCGGACGCTGAGCGCCGCTGCCGCAGGCAGCTTGCATCAGCCGCCCGAGGCTGCCCCGGATAATCGGCGCGATGATCGGTCGGCTCACGGGCGTCATCGCGGACAAGTCGCCCCCGCAACTGCTGGTGGATGTGTCGGGCGTCGGCTACGAGCTCGACGTGCCGATGAGCACCTTCTACAACCTGCCCGGCCTGGGCGAGCGTGTCAGCCTGCTGACGCACTTCGTCGTGCGCGAGGACGCCCAGCAGTTGTTCGGCTTTCTCACCGGCGCCGAACGCGACACCTTCCGGCAGCTGCTGCGCATCAGCGGCGTCGGCCCGCGCATGGCGCTGGCCCTGTTGTCGGGATTGAGCGTGACCGAGCTGGCCGCCGCGGTGGGGCGTCAGGATGCGAGCCGGCTGGTCAAGGTGCCCGGCATCGGCAAGAAGACCGCCGAACGGCTGCTGCTCGAGTTGAAGGGCAAGCTGGCGCCGGACCTGAGCACGCCGAGCGGCGCGGTCAGCGACAGCCAGTCCGACATCCTGCAGGCGCTGCTGGCGCTGGGCTACAGCGAGCGCGAAGCGGCGGCCGCGCTGAAGACGCTGCCCGACGGCACCGGCGTCAGCGACGGCATCAAACATTCGCTTCGCATGCTGGCGCGCTGAAGGCCTCGACACCCGTCTCCTTCAGGGCACGTCGCGTGCGCTGAAGAATAATGCGCCATGAGCATCCACACCGATGACTTCGCCGCGGCCGCGCCGGCGCCGCGCGTGCTCAGCGCACAGGCGACATCGCCCAACGAGCAAGCCATCGAACGCGCGCTGCGCCCGTCCGCGCTGGCCGACTACGTGGGCCAGGCGAAGGCGCGCGAGCAGCTGGAGATCTACATCGGTGCGGCGCGCAAGCGCGGCGAGGCGATGGACCATGTGCTGCTGTTCGGGCCGCCGGGGCTGGGCAAGACCACGCTGAGCCACATCATCGCCAACGAACTCGGCGTCAAGCTGCGCAGCACCTCGGGCCCGGTGCTCGAAAAGCCCAAGGACCTGGCCGCGCTGCTGACCAACCTCGAAGCCAACGACGTGCTCTTCATCGACGAGATCCACCGCCTGAGCCCGGTGGTCGAGGAGATCCTGTACCCGGCGCTGGAGGACTACAAGATCGACATCATGATCGGCGAGGGGCCGGCGGCACGGTCGATCAAGCTCGACCTGCAGCCCTTCACGTTGATCGGCGCCACCACGCGCGCCGGCATGCTGACCAATCCGCTGCGCGACCGCTTCGGCATCGTCGCGCGGCTCGAGTTCTACAGCGCCGAGGAACTGGCGCGCATCGTGGCGCGTTCGGCGACCTTGCTGAAGGTGGCCACCGACACGGCCGGCGCCGGCGAGATCGCGCGCCGATCGCGCGGCACGCCGCGCATCGCCAACCGGCTGTTGCGCCGCGTGCGCGACTACGCCGAGGTCAAGGGCGATGGCCACATCGACCTGGCACTGGCGCACCGCGCGCTGGCCATGCTCGATGTCGACCCGCTCGGGCTGGACGTGATGGACCGCAAGTTGCTCGAAGCGATGATCCACCGCTTCGACGGCGGGCCGGTCGGACTCGACAACGTGGCGGCGGCCATTGGCGAAGAGCCCGGCACCATCGAGGACGTGATCGAGCCCTACCTGATCCAGCAGGGTTATGTGCAGCGAACGCCACGCGGGCGCATCGCCACGCTGAGTGCCTACCGTCACCTGGGCGTGCTGCCGCCGCCCGGTGCGCAAGGCGCCGGCGACTTGTTCGGGGAATGAGCGCGCACTGACCCGGGCGCGGGTCTGCGAGGCGGCGCGCCCGCCCGCACCCTCTCGAGGTCAACGCCGCGCGTCAAGCGCACCGGCGTCAGTTTCCGCACGCTGCCCCGCGGCGTGCATGCCAGCGCGCCGCTGTTACATCACCGCGGCCTACACCCCCCATGTTCGCGGCCGATAGCGTCGTCAACTGTCAGTGGCGCAAGCGGCATGCGCGGCGTCGCATGCCAGCGTGCACAGCGTTGACGTCGCGATGCAAACACACAAGGCCATACATCGCTCACAGCTTTGCCAAAAGATTGGCATCAGAAGCGGCTTACATGTGTCGATCAATACAGCAGCGCTGCCACCATTTGCGAGCGCACACGCAGCCGCACCGACCGACAGCGGTGTCGCTGCACGGCGATGTAACAAGGGAATTGGAAATGAACTCGACCACTGCCGTTGAAACAAGTCGCCAGCTTGTGAAGCGCCGCAATCGCGTCGCTGGCTTCACGCTGATCGAGGTGATGATCACCGTGGCCATCGTCGGCATCCTGGCTGCGGTGGCAATGCCGAGTTATTCCGCCTACATCACACGCGGCCATCTGGCCGAAGCGGCAAGCGGATTGGCCGCGGTGCGCGCCGAGATGGAACGGCACTTCCAGGACAACCGCAGCTACGACACCGTCGGCGGCTTCACCGCGCCGTGCGCCGCCGCTGCGGCCAAGCGCACCTTCGGCAACTTCGTCGTCAGCTGCGCCGCCACACCCACCGCCACCGCCTTCTCGCTGCAGGCCATCGGCAGCGGCCCGGTGAGCGGCTTCACCTTCACCATCGATCAAGCCGACAACCGCGCCACCACCGCGGCGATCACCGGCTGGAACACCTGCGCCAACAAGTGGCTGATGAAGAAGGGCGAGACATGCTGAAGCCTGCCGTGCACGCGGCCTGCAGCCTGGCCCGCCGCCGAACGCCCGCACGCCCGAAGGCGGGCGGCTTCACGCTCATCGAACTGGCAGTGACGATCACGCTGCTGGGGATTTTGCTGGCCATGGCGGGGCCGTCGTTTGTGACCTGGATACGCAACGCGCAGGTGCGCACGGTCAGCGATGCCCTGCAAACCGGCCTGCGCCTGGCGCAGGCCGAGGCCGTGCGCCGCCATCGGCAAGTCGTGTTCTTCCGCACCAACGAGGCGACCTGCAATGCCACCACCGCCGCCGACGCCGCAGGCGCATTCTGGGTGGTTCGCTCGTTGCCGCTGGTGGCGGGCGATCCGGTGGAGGCGGTGCAATGCGGCGCACTCGCCGACACGTCTGCCGGCGTGGCCATCGCCGGTGCCACTGCACTGTGCTTCAACGCCGGCGGGCGCCAGGTGGCCAACCCGAACCCCAACGTCGGCGGCGCCACTTGCACGCTCGACGCCAGCGGGCGCAGCAGCTTCGATCTGAGCAGCGCCAACTCGGACCGACCCTTGCGCGTGTTCGTCACGCTCGGCGGCAACGTGCGCCTGTGCGATCCGGCGAAGACGTTGTCGGCCAGCAACCCCGACGGGTGCCCAGTATGAAGCCCGCCCGCCTTCGATTGCGCCGCAGCCGCGGCATGTCGCTGATCGAAGTGCTGGTCGCGATCGTGCTGATGTCCTTCGGCATTCTCGGCCTGGCTTCGCTGCAGGCGCGCGCGGCCCAGTATTCGGTCAGCGCCGAGGACAGCCAGCGCGCCGCGCTGTTGGCCAGCGAACTGGCCACGCTGATGTGGGGCGCGAACACGGTCGCGCTGCCGGCAGCGGTGGTCGCCGACTGGGCCACGCGCGTGGCCGACCCGGCCATCGCCGGGCTGCCCAACGGCGTGGGCACGGTGACCTTTCCGGTTGCCGCCAACGTGGCGCGCATCACCGTGCAGTGGCGCGCGCCGCGCGCCGCGGTCGGTGAGGAGAACCGCTTCGTCACCGACGTGGTCATCCCGACACCATGACGCGCGCACAACACTGCGACAGCACGGAGACTTGCCAGTGAACTGCAAAGCTTCACCGCGCCGCGGCGGCACCCCGCCCCTGCGCAACCGGGTCGGCGGGTTCTCGCTGGTCGAACTGCTGGTGGCGGTGGTGCTCGGCCTGGCGCTGACGCTGGCGCTGACCACCGTGATGATCCGCCACGACAGCGGCAAGCGCACGCTGATCTCGTCGAACGACCTGTCATTGACCGCTGCCTATCTGTCGTTCGCGCTCGACCGCGATCTGCGCAGCGCCGGCTCGGGTTTCACGCAGGACTGGCGCGACACCTTCGGTTGCGTGCTGCGCGCGGCGCGCGGCGGCGCGCAGATCCTGCCCGCCACCGCCGCGTTCCCGGCGCCTTTCGCCGCGCGTGCCGCAGCAGGTGCGGCTGGCACCGCTGTTGATCCATGCCGGCGCCGGCACCGGCGGGTCGGACGTGCTGGCGGTGGCCACCGGATCGTCGGGCCTGGGCGAAACGCCGCAGACGGTGCTGCCCGGGTCGGCCACCATCGACGAGCTGCGGCTGCCCAGCACCGTCGGCCTGCGCGCCAACGACCTGGTGCTGGTCGCCGAGGCCGGCGTCGGTTGCATGGTGCAGCAGGTCGGCGTGCCGGCGACGCCCTACGGCGCCAGCCAGTTGCTCAGCTTCGCCGGCACTTACGCGAAGGCCGACATCGACTCGCTGCAGCTGGTCAATCTGGGCGCCGCCGGCAGCGCCAATGTCACCTTGCTCGGCAACACCACCGGCAACCTGCCGATGCTGCAGCTGTTCGGCGTGGGCGCCGACAACACGCTGTTCAGCTACGACCTGCTGCAGCTCGATGGCGGCGGCAACGTGCAGCCGATCGCCAACGGCGTGTCCGACATGCGCGCCTTGTACGGCGTGGACACCACCGGGGACGGCCTCATCGACAGCTGGATTGCGCCCACCGCCGTGGGCTACACCGCCGCCACGCTGGGCGACGGCAGCGCCGCCTCGCAGCACCCGCCTGATGACCATCATGGCGGTGCGCGTGGGCATGGTCCTGCGTTCGGACCGCATCGAGCGCGAGGACGTCGCGCCGGCCACGATCACGCTGTTCGCCGACCTGCCAGCGGCGGTGCAGCACACCCACAACATCGCGGCGGCCGATCGCCGCCAACGCGCACGGAGCGTCGAGTTCACGGTGCCGCTGCGCAACGTGATGCTCGCGGCCCGCTGATGAAACCCAAATCCCGAAAACTTCCACGCCACCTTGCCGGCGCGCGTGCGCAGCGAGGCGTGGTGCTGCTGTTCGCGATGATCGCGCTGGTCATCCTGCTGATCGGCACGGCCGCGCTGATGCGCTCGATGAACACCTCGCTGTTCACGGCCGGCAACTTCGCCTTCAAGCGCGACCTGACCAACCAGGGCGAACGAGCGATGGCCACCGTGCTCGATCTGGTGCAGACCGGGGCGCTGGTCAACGAGGCGACCCGCGAGGGCAATTCGGCAGCCAACAACTACAGCGCCACCTTGCTGCCCAGCAACGACCAGGGTCTGCCGCTGGCTTTGCTGTCGGACGCCGCCTTCGCCGGCGTCGGCGTGGCCGGCAACGACATCGCGCCGGCCGGCATGGGCGTGAGGGTGCGCTATCTGGTCGATCGCATGTGCGCGGTGGCCGGCGCGCTGGACGCGGCCAACTGCACGTTGATCAATGCCGAAGTCGCCGGCGTCAGCTCCAGCCTGGCACCGCCTGACCCGCCACCGGTGGCCGTCTATCGCGTGACCATCCGCGTCGATGGGCCACGCGGCACGCAGTCGTTCTTCCAGTCCACGTTTTCGATTTGACGAGTGCCGAGGTCCCCATGAAGAACTCAATGGTTGCAGGCCGACTGAGCCACCCCGTGCTCGCAATGGCACTTACGGCGTCGATGCTTGCCCCGGCATGGTCGGCCACGCCACTGGCCGACCAGCCGGTGTTCTCGACCATCTCGGTGCCGGGCAACCTGGCGCTGGCGCTGTCGGTGGAGTTCCCGACCGCGATCAGCGTGGCGCACACGGACGCCACCTACAACGCCGCGTCGTCCTACCTCGGCTACTTCGACCCGAACAAGTGCTACCTGTACCACTACGACGCGACCGAGGCGTTGCGTCACTTCTACCCGGCGGGTGCGGCGACCAACCGCACCTGCGTCGGCGCCGACGACGGCAAGTGGAGCGGCAATTTCATGAACTGGGCGACGATGCAGACCATCGACCCGTTCCGCTGGGCGCTGACCGGTGGCTACCGCACCGATCGACACAGCCACCGAGACCATCCTGGAGAAGGCCTGGGGCTCTGCCAGGGCAGCATCAGCAACTTTCCGGACCGCACGCTGACCAACGCGACGAACATTGCCAACGCCACACCTTTCGGCTGGGGCAGCTTGACGAAGAAGCGTCGTATGCGCGCTCGGCAACAAGATGCGCTTCACCGGCACCGGAGCGATCGGCAGCGCGGCGACGGAGTTACGACCACGTACCGCGCCTCTGCCGGCGGCACAGTCTATGAAGTCAGCGTGCGCGTCAAGGTCTGCGACACCTCGGCCGGTGCCGGACCGCTGGAACCCAACTGCACGCTGTACCCGGCCGGCAACTACAAGCCCACTGGCCTGATCCAGCAGTACGCCGACCAGATCCGCTACAGCGCCTTCGGCTACCTGAACGACAGCAACGTCAGCCGCGACGGCGGCGTGCTGCGCGCGCAACAGAAGTTCGTCGGGCCGACCCGACCGGTGCCCGGCGGCGGTCCGGTGGCGAACACCCATCCGGTGTCAGGAGTGAAGTGTCGGAGTGGAGTGCGACCAACGGCGTGATGACGATGAACCCCGATTCCGACGATGCCAGCGACACGACGACGCTGTTCGGCGTCGCCGTCAACAACAGCGGGGTGATGAACTACCTGAACAAGTTCGGGCAGATCACGCCCGGCACCTACAAGACCTACGACCCGGTCGGCGAGCTGTACTACGCGGCCATGCGCTACTTCAAGAAGCTGGGCAACGTGCCCGAGTACAGCGACATGGGCTCGGCCACGCTGGCCACCAAGACCACCTGGATCGACGGCTTCCCGGTCATCACCAACTGGAACGACCCGATCCAGTACTCGTGCCAGAAGAACTTCGTGCTCGGCATCGGCGACGTCAACACCCACGCCGACCGCAACCTGCCGGGCGCCAGCGGCAGCTCGGAGCCGAGCAAGCCGTCGCTGGTAGCGGCCGACACCAGCGATCGATGCCTTGACCGCGACGAACAAGGTCGGCACGCTGCACGGCATCGGCAACATCGGCGCCACGCAAAACTATGGAGGGTGCTGCACCAACAACGGTGCGCTGATGGCCGGGCTGGCCTACGACGCCAACACCAAGGACATCCGCCCCGACGACGCCACGTTGCCGCACACCAAGGGCAAGCAGACGGTGCAGACCTACTGGCTCGACATCCTCGAGTTCCAGAACTACAAGACCAACAACCAGTTCTACCTGGCGGCCAAGTACGGCGGCTTCAACGTGCCCGACGTGTTCGATCCGTACACGCGCCCGACCGACATCCCGGACGCCTGGTGGCACACCACCACCGACATGGTCGGCGGGCAGAAGCGGCCCGACACCTACTACACGGCGGCAAGGCCCGACCAGATGGTCGAGGGCCTGACCAAGGCCTTCGCCAGCATCGCGTCGAAGCTGAAGTCGTACACCACCTCGTTCTCGACCTCGCTGCCGCAGGTCACGACCAGCGGTGCGGCCAGCTTCGCCACGCAGTTCGACGCCAAAACCTGGAGCGGCGAGCTGGTCGCCAGCACGCTGACGGTTGACTTCGTCAGCGGCTCGCCGTCGCTGACAGAGGAATGGCGCTTCACAGCCAAGCTTGACGCCCAAGGCGCGGGCACCGGCTGGGACACCGGTCGCGTCATCGCCAGCTACAACACCGCCACCAGCGCTGGTGTGCCGTTTCGTGTCGCCAGATCTATCGACAACACAGGTGACCGCGCTCGACACCGCCTACCGCACCGGCGACGACAGCGCCGACTACCTGAACTACCTGCGCGGCGATCGCACCCATGAAGTGGCCTCCACCGCCGACCGGCAGCAGCCACGCGTACCGCGACCGCGCGACACTGGTCGGCGACATCGTCGGCTCGAAGGCGCGCCCGGTGGGCCCGCCGAACAAGCCCTATTCGTCAGCATCGAACAGCGGTTATGCGGCCTTCAAGCTGACAAACGCGGCGCGCAAGACGATGGTCTATGTCGGCACGAACTTCGGCATGCTGCACGCCATCGACGGCGCGCTCACCGGCGCCAGCGCCGGCAAGGAAGTCTTCGCCTACGTGCCGGGCTCACTGTTCGCCGGCCCGACCGGCACACCGGCCGTCAACGGCCTGCAATCGCTCGGCAACCCGGTATTCACGCACCACAACTTCGTCGATGCCACGCCGGTTGCCGGCGATGTCGACTTCGGCAAGACCGTCGGTGGCAGCGGCACCAACTGGCGCTCGATCCTGGTCGGCGGCCTCGGCAAGGGCGGGCGCAGCATCTATGCGATCGACATCACCGATCCAGCAACGATGACCAGCGAAGCGGCTGTCGCAGGCAAGGTGTTGTGGGAGTTCACCGACGCCGACCTGGGCTACACCTACGGCGAGCCGGCAATCGTGAAGACGCGCAAGCACGGCTGGGTGGTGATCTTCGGCTCGGGCCACAACAACGCCGACGGCAAGGGCTACTTCTTCATCGTCAATGCGCGCACCGGCGCGCTGCTGAAGAAGATCGGCACCGGCGCGGGCAGCGCGGCCGATCCGGCCGGCATGGCGCATGTGCAGGCCTTCTTGCTCGACCGCACCGATGGCACCGCCGACACCGTCTATGCCGGCGACCTGCATGGCAACCTGTGGCGCCTGGATGTCACCGACAACGGCGGCGCCTACCCGGCGCCGACGAAGATCGCGCAGCTGACCGATGCGGCGGATGTGCGCCTGCCGGTGACCTCGCGGCCGCTGATCGTCGTGCATCCGGGCACCAACCGCCGCTACGTCACCGTCGGCACCGGCCGCCTGCTGCACACCAGCGACAGCGGCAACACGCAGGCGCAGCGCTTCTTTGCCATCATCGATGGCACCGGCGCGAAGTTCAACCAGACGGCTCCGACAGGCTTCACGTTCCCGATCACACCTGCCAAGCTGCGCCAGCTGACCAACGCGCAACTGATTGCCACGACCTCACCCGTGGTGCTCGATCTGGCCATCGAGATCGGCTGGTTCGTCGATCTGGGCGCCGCTGCCGGCGGCGCCGGTTGGCGCGTGGTCTCGGATTCCACCGCCTTCAACGGCATCGTCGCGTTTGCCGCCATGGTGCCCAGCAGCGACAGCGCCTGCGAGCCGTCGGGCACCAGCCGCGTGTACGCGATCGATCTGGGCGGTGGCGTGAGCCGCCTGATCGATGTGCCCAGCAACATCCCCATCGCCTACAACGACACCTTGCCCGGCGTGATCACCGACCTCGGCTTCTTCGGTGACGGCAACAATGGTGCCAACGCCAAGCGCTTCCTGCTCACCGGCGGCGACACCGGCAAGCTGGGTCTGCCGCCCGGGAGCTTCTGGACCCCGGCGCCACTGCGCCGTCTGAACTGGCGCGAGGTGCCGCTGCAGGATTGATGCGCTACAGCGCGTCGAGGTGCGATGTGTCGTTCCAGCCGACGATCGCAAAGCCCTCGGCGCTGTACAGCATGCGGTTGATCGCGGCATTGTCCAGCGACCATGTGCGCGGCGCCGCCAGATCCAGGCGCGCGGCGGCGCGGTACAGGATGTCGAGCACGCCGCCGTGCGCCACCAGCGCGATGCTCTGCCCCAGGTGACGGCTTGCCAGCCGCGTCGCGGTCTCGACGACACGGCGCCGAAAGGCCAGCAGGCTTTCGCCACCGCCGGGTGAGAACTCCGGCTCGCGGCGGCGCCAGCGCAGTGCCTGCTCGGGCCAGCGCTGTTCGATCTCGGCGAAGCTGAGGCCTTCGAAAGTGCCGAACGCGCGCTCGCGCAGGCCGGCGTCGGTATGCAGCGGCACGTTGCGCAGTTGTCGCAGCGCTTCGGCGGTGCCGCGCGCGCGCAGCAGATCGCTGCTGTAGATCGCCTGCAGCGGCTCGTCGCGCAGCGCCTGCGCCAGCGCTTCGGCCTGGCGCAAGCCGAGCGCGTCGAGCGCAACGTCCTGGTGGCCCTGGATCCGGCCGTCGGCATTCCAGCCGGTCCGGCCGTGGCGGATGACCACGAGCCGGGTCAGCGGCGGCATCGACGAGGCGTCAGCGCGGTTTCACACGCCCCAGACCACCGGCTGCGATTCGCTGCGCGCCTGCTTCAGCATCTCGACCATCGGCCACAGCCGCTGGCGCAGCGAAACGGCCTTGGCTGCATCGCCGTTGCCAGCGTCGCTTTTGTCGGCCGCGTCGCCCGCGGTGCTGGCCTCTTCGTCGTGCATCGCCTGCTGCAAGGTGGCGATGGCCGCATCGATCTGCTCCACGTCGATGATGCCCTTGGGCGCCGGCTCGCGTCCGAGCAGTTGCAGCATGCGGTCGCCGTCGGGGCCGAGCATGATCAGGTCGCCGGTGGCGCGCGATTTGAACTTGTAGATCATCGGTACATGTACTCGCGATTGAACGGATAGGCCGATTGTGCGCCGCGCATCGTTTCGTCGGCGTCGCCGACCTGCCCGCTCGGGCGCGACGCCAGCATCTGGTGCAACGACAGCCAGCCGCGCTCGAAGCTCATCGCGCTGCCGGCCAGATACATGCGGTAGGCGCGCAGCAGCCGCTCGCCGGTGATGGCCCGGGCCGCCGACAGGCGCGTCTCGAGCGCATCCGACCAGGCCCACAGCGTGCGGGCGTAGTGCGGACGCAGGTTCTCGGTGTCCAGACCTTCCAGCCCCTGATCGGCCATCTGCTGCAGCACCTGCGACACGTGCACCAGCTCACCGCCGGGGAAGATGTAGCGCTCGATGAAGTCGCCGATGCCGGCACCGAGTTGCATGTTGCGCGTGCCGCCGGCGGTGATGCCGTGGTTCAGCAGCAGCCCGCCGGGCACCAGCAGACGGCGCACCTTGTCGAAGTAGCGCGGCAGCATCGCCCGCCCGACGTGTTCGAACATGCCCACCGAGGCGATCTTGTCGAAGGGCTCGCCCTCGGGCAGGTCGCGGTAGTCGAGCAGCCGCATCTGCACCCGCCCGCGCAGGCCGCGTTCGTCGATCAGCCGGTTGACGTGGGCATGCTGGTTCTTCGACAGCGTGATGCCGGTGGCTTCGACGCCATGGTGCTCGGCGGCCCACAGCAGCAGCCCGCCCCAGCCGGCGCCGATGTCGAGGAAACGCTCGCCGCGGCGCAGCCGCAGCTTGCTGCAGATGTGTTCGAGCTTGGCTTGCTGGGCCTGCGCCAGCGTCAGCGACGGCTGGCGGAAGTAGGCGCAGGAGTACAGCCGCTGCGGATCGAGCCACAGCGCGAAGAACTCGTCCGACACGTCGTAGTGGAATTCAATCTGGCGCGCGTCGGCATCGGCGCGGTGGCGCGAGCGCGAGCGCCCGTGGCGAAGCAGGTCCTGCCACCACAGCAGCGGCCCCGGCGGCGCGGCGGCCCGTGTCGGATCGTCGCGAACGATGTGCACGGCCACGTCCATCAGGTCGCGCAGGTCGCCGTCGATGTCGAGCCGGCCTTCGACATAGTCCTCCGCCAGGCGGCCCACCTGCCCCGCCGCCACATGCGCCAGCACCGACAGGTGCCGCAGCTTCAGCGTCACCCGCGCCCGCGCCGGGCCCAGGCGCCGACCGCCTGGCAACACCAGCGCCAACGGCTTGTCGGTGGCGCCGGGTAACGCTTCGAGCCGCTGACCGATGAGGGATTCGATCGTCGTCATGCTGGTGCGCATGATCAAAGGCTGTTCGCGGCCCTGCGGCAGGCAAGGCGCCAGCGTGACCAAGCGTGTGGAGTCTCGGTAGGCCGGACTCTACGAAATTTCGCGCGGCGCCCGTGTCAGCGAACACCGGGTCTTGTGGGCGGCCGGCTGGCCGAATCGCCCGGTTCCCGAACAGCGCAAGGGCCGAGAGGGCCCCGCGCCGCGGTCCTTCAGCCCCGCACCAGCTGCACGCGTCGGGGCCGCACCGGTTCGGGCAGCGCCCGCGAGGCCCGCAGCCGCTTTTCGAAGCTGAGGCTGTCCAGCGCCGGCGCGAACAGGAAGCCCTGGAATTCGTCGCAGCCGCTGTGGGCCAGGAAGTCGCGCTGGCTGTCGGTCTCGACGCCTTCGGCGATGACCCGCATGCCCAGCGCGCGCGCCATCTGCAGCACGGCCACCACGATGGCGGCATCGCTGTCGTCGCCGGGCAGGCCCTTGATGAAGCTGCGGTCGATCTTCAGCTTGCCGATCGGAAAGCGCTTCAGGTAGGCGAGGCTCGAGTAGCCGGTGCCGAAGTCGTCGATCGACAGGCGCACGCCGATGCGCGCCAGGGCCTGCAGCCGGTGCAGCGCCTCGTCGGCATCGCGCACCAGGATCGACTCGGTCAACTCCAGCTCCAGATGCTGCGGCGGCAGGCCGCTGGCGGCCAGCACGGCGGCGACACGATCGACGAAATGCGGTTGCTGGAACTGCAGCGCCGAGACGTTGACCGCCACCGGCACCGCCAGCTGCAGCGCGTGCCACGCGGCCGCCTGGCGCACCGCCTGCACCAGCACCCAGTCGCCCAGCGCGATGATGAAGCCGCTGTCCTCGGCCACCGGGATGAAGCGGGCCGGGCTGACCTCGCCCAGCGCCGGATCGCGCCAGCGCAGCAGCGCCTCGGCGCCGACGACGTTGCCGCTGCGCAGCTCGACCTGCGGCTGGTAGTGCAGCCGGAAGCGCCCGCTGGCCAGCGCCTGGCGCATCGAATGTTCGAGCTGGATGTCGGCGCGGCGGTCGCCGCCCCGGCGCCCCTGCTGCGCCCGGTAGCTGGCCCGCCCACCGTGCTTGGCGGCCTGCACCGCCGCCTCGGCATGGCGCACCAGGTCGTCGGCACCGTGGCCGTTGCCGGGACACAGCGCGCCGCCGACGCTGCAGGTGAGCGTGAACTGGGCGCCATCGAGGTTGTACGGCGCGGCCACCGCATCGAGCACGCGCCGCGCGCTGCGCTCGGCAGCCTCTTCGTCGGCGCCCTGCACCACCAGCGCGAACTGGTCGCCGCCGATGCGCGCCAGCAGGTCGTCGGCGCGCATGCACGACTTGATGCGCTGCGCCACGTCGATGAGCACGCGGTCGCCGGTTTCGTGGCCGAGGCTGTCGTTGATCTGCCGAAAGCGATCCAGGTCGACCAGCAGCAATGCGAAGCCGCCAGCCTCGCGTCGCGCGCGCACACTCGCCTTGGCCAGCCGATCGACCAGTTCGCGGCGGTTGGGCAGCCCGGTCAGGGCATCGGTCAGCGACAGCTCCTCGATGCGGTGGTTCGCCGCCAGCTGCTCGCTGAGGTCGCGGAACGAATAGACCCGCCCCATCGCCTGGCCCCGGCACCACAGCGGCCGCGTGACACGCTCGAGCACCTGCCCCGAGTGCAGCGTCAGCCGGTCGTTGGCGTCGAGCAAGGTGGCGCCCTGGATCGCCTGCAGCCGGCGCTGGTAGGCCTGGGCATCGGGCACGCTGCGGCGCATCCAGTCGCCCACCTGCGCATCGTCGCGCGCCTGCAGCAGGTCCTGCGGGATGCCCCAGATCTGCGCGAAGCGGCGGTTGAAGACGCGAATGCGGCCCACCAGATCGGTGACCAGAATGCCGTCGGCGGTCGATTCGAGCGTGGCCTGCAGTTCGGCCAGCACCTGCTCGCGCTGATCCTCGGCCAGCTTGATGGCGCTGCGGTCGTGCACCACCACCGCAAAGTGGCTGGGCGCGGCGCGGCCGGCGGCGCCCAGCGGACGGATGCTTCGACTGACATGCACCGTGCGGCCGTCCTGGCTGCACAGCTGGGTGTCGGACCACAGCGGCGCGCACTCGCCCGCCGCGACGCCGTCCCAGAAGGCCAGGTCCTCGGGGCTGCCGATCAGCGCATCGGCGCGCTGGCCGAGCAGTTCGGACAAGGGCAGCGCCAGCAGCTGCACGGCGGCGCTGTTGCAGGCCACCACGCGCAGGCTGGTGCCGTCGACGACCCAGGTGGCATCGGGCAGGCCTTCCACCAGCGCCGCCCACGGCGGCGCCGCGCCGGCATCGATGCCGATGCTGTCGATCGCCGGCGGCAGCGGGCCCGGCAGGCTCACGCGAAGACCGCTTGTTCCGGCTGCGACACCGCCGGTGCGTGCACGGCTTCGAAGAAGTAGGCCGAGCGCGGGCGCGGTGCCAGGTAATGCAGCGCATCGGCAGGCAGCTGCGACGGTTTGAGGCTGCGGCGGATGCCCAGATCGGGCATGTTCATCAGGTTCAGGTGCAGGGCCTCGTCGCGCGACGTGCCGGCGTCGTGCACCAGCACATTGGGTTTGAGCGGGCGCGTCGAGTTCACGCTCATCACCAGCGCATGGCGGTCGTCGGTGAGCTGCACCACCGAGCCGGCCGGGTACACGCCCATCATGCGGATGAAGGAGTTGAGCAGGCTCGAATCGAACTTGTCGCGGCCCTGCGCGAACAGCGTCGACAGCGCCTCGTGCGGCGTCAGCGCATGCGCCAGGGTCGGCGGGTTGCACAGGTTGTCGTAGCGGTTGACGAGCGCGACGATGCGCGCCGCGACACACAGCCGCTCGAGCTTCATGCGCAGCGGGAAGCCGCTGCCGTCGGCATGTTCGTGGTGCTGTGCCAGCACCAGCAGCGCGCCCGGGGCCAGCTGCATGCGCCGGCCATGCACGACGCCGTGCGCGACGTGATCGCGATAGCTGGCCATGTCGGCCTTGTCGAGCCGCTCGTCCGCATGGCGCAGCCGCTCGGGCACATCGATCTTGCCGACATCGTGCATCAGGGCGCCGACGCCCAGGTCGAGCATCTCGGCACGGCCGAGCCCGAAGGTGCGCCCCATCAGCAACGAGATGACGGCCACGTTCATGGCATGGCTGGACGCGTTGTCGCCGGCCGAGCAGCTGAGCAGCCGGATGCACATGTCGCCTTCGACCAGCATCTTGTCGACCAGTGCGGTGGTCAGCGCCTCGGTGTCGTGCCGGGCCTTGTCGGGCTGGGCCACGACGCTGTCGTGCGCGTCGCGCCAGGCCGAGCCGGCTTCGTTGAACTGCTGCTGGCACAGCTCGGCGGAGATGCGCTGGGCATCGAGCTGTTCGCGGCGGGCGCGTGCGCCCGCCTGCGCTTCGGTCTCCGCCGGCACCGGCACATCACCCGGCGCAGCCAGCGCCGAGGCCGACGTCTCGGTCGCGGCCGAGCCCGCCGGCTGCGGCGGCTGCAGATCGCTCTTCTCGGGGCTCCAGCGCAGTTCCTTCAGCCCCAGGCTGCGGATCTTGTCGATCTGCTGCGCATGGCTGATGCGAAAGCTGCCGACCGGGAACGGATGCGCCATCCAGCCCAGGTCGAGGTGGATGAACATGCCAACGCGCAAATCCTGGACGTCGATCCTGCCCGACATGGCCCGCTTCCTCAGGTTGACATGCCCCGCTCGTTGAGCGGGCCGCACCTGCTTTTCGGCAGCGCCTCGCGCGGACTTGAACCGCGCCGCCCAGCGCTCAGCGCTGGATGCGCGTGGACAGCACGATCGCCGAGGTGGTGCGCTCGACACCGTCGAGCGATCCGATGCGGTCGATCAGCGCATCGAGTTCACCGATCGACTCGGCGGCGACGATGGCGATCAGATCGAAGGGGCCGCTGACCGAATGCAGCACGCGCACCTGCTCGATGCGGCGCAGCGCCGCCTCGATGGCGGCGTTCTGCCTGGGCGCCAGGGTGATCAGCACATGCGCGCGCACCAGCGCGCTCTCGACCTCGGGCGGCACGGTGACCGTGTAGCCGGCGATGGCGCGGATGCGCTCCAGCCGGGCCAGCCGGTTTTGCACCGTGGTGCGCGACAGGCCCAGCTGGCGCGCCAGTTCGGCGGTCGGCGCGCGGGCGTTGTCGCGCAGCAGCGCGAGCAGCCGGCGGTCGGTGTCGTCGAGGTCTGTACTGGCCATATCAACCGAAGTTCACGTTGATTCGACCATTCATTATCGGCGTATCGACGATAGTGGCAGTGCATCTGGCAGCCGAAGCGCCCAGAATGATCGTCATCCCAAAGTGCGAGGCAGGCCATGAAAGAGCTCTTGATCATCGGTGCCGGCAAGGTCGGCCAAGGCGTCGCTGCGTTGCTCGCCGACCCGACGCCGCCCACCGGCGCCGGCCCGTGGCGC
Organism: uncultured beta proteobacterium; assembly: GCA_963756415.1. Taxonomy (GTDB): domain Bacteria; phylum Pseudomonadota; class Gammaproteobacteria; order Burkholderiales; family Burkholderiaceae_C; genus Rubrivivax. The sequence continues at coordinate 153,190 of CAVWNT010000005.1, read as the reverse complement.
GTGACGCTGGCCGATCGCGACGCCGAAGCGCTGCGGGCGGTGCGGCAGGCGCAGCCGCACATCGACACGCTCGAGCTCGATGTCGGTGATGCCGGCGCCGTGCGCGCGGTACTGGCCGGCCGCTTCGCGGTGCTCAACTGCGCGCCCTTTCAGCTGGCGCTGCCGATCGCCGAAGCGGCGCGCGAGGCGGCCACGCACTACCTCGACCTGACCGAGGACGTGGCCAGCACGCGCCGCATCCGTGAACTGGCACACGGCGCCGACAAGGCTTTCATCCCGCAATGCGGTCTTGCACCCGGTTTCATCTCCATCGTCGCCGCCGACCTGGCGCGGGGCTTCGAGCGCCTCGACAGCGTGCGCATGCGCGTCGGCGCGTTGCCGGCCTACCCGAGCAACGCGCTGAACTACAACCTGACCTGGAGCACCGACGGCGTCATCAACGAGTACATCGAGCCGTGCGAGGCCATCGTCGACGGCCGGCGCCGCGAGGTGCCGGCGATGGAGGAGCTGGAGGAGTTCTCGCTCGACGGCGTGCGCTACGAAGCCTTCAACACCTCGGGCGGCCTGGGCACGCTGTGCGAAACGCTCGACGGGCGCGTGCGCACGCTGAACTACCGCAGCATCCGCTACCCCGGCCATGCCGCGATCATGAAGGCGCTGCTGAACGACCTGCGCCTGCGCGACCGGCGCGCGCTGCTGAAGGACATCCTCGAACAATCGCTGCCGGCGACGATGCAGGACGTGGTCATCGTCTTCGTCACCGTCAGCGGGCAGCGCGGCGGCCACCTGGTGCAGGACAGCTTCGTGCGCAAGATCTACCCGCAGCTGGTCGCCGGCCAGATGCGCAGCGCGATCCAGTTGACGACCGCGTCGAGCCTGTGCGCGATGCTCGAGCTGCTGGCCGAAGGCAAGTTGCCGCAGCGCGGTTTCGTGCGCCAGGAGGACGTGCGGCTGCAGGACTTCATGGCCAACCGTTTCGGGCGCGTCTATGGCGCCGCGGAGCTGCGGCTGGCGGCCTGAAGTCGACGCTTGGGCAGCGCCTACACTGGCCGCAGGGCCGACGCGCTCGGCTGGCCATCGAGGAGACCTGCCGTGACCGAAGCCTTCATCTGCGACGCCATCCGCACCCCGTTCGGCCGCTACGGCGGCGCCCTGAGCACGGTGCGCGCCGATGACCTGGGCGCGATCCCGATGCGTGCGCTGATGCAGCGCAACGCCGGGGTCGACTGGCAGGCGCTCACCGACGTGCTCTACGGTTGTGCCAACCAGGCCGGCGAGGACAACCGCAACGTGGCGCGCATGTCGGCGCTGCTGGCCGGGCTGCCGGTGGAGGTGCCGGGTGCGACCATCAACCGGCTGTGCGGATCGAGCCTCGATGCATTGGGCAGCGCGGCGCGTGCCATCCGCTGCGGCGAGGCGCAGCTGATGATCGCCGGCGGCGTCGAGAGCATGAGCCGCGCGCCGTTCGTGATGCCGAAGGCCGAGAGCGCTTTCTCGCGCGGCAACGCGGTGTACGACACGACCATCGGCTGGCGCTTCGTCAACAAGCTGATGAAGGCGCAGTACGGCGTCGATTCGATGCCCGAGACGGCCGAGAACGTGGCCGTGCAGTTCAACATCGAGCGCGAGGCCCAGGACCGCATGGCGCTGGCCTCGCAACTGAAGGCCATCGCCGGGCAGAACAGCGGCTTCTTCGAACGCGAGATCACGCCGGTCAGCGTGGCGCAGAAGAAGGGCGAGCCGATCGTCGTTGCCAAGGACGAACACCCGCGCGCCACCTCGCTCGAAGCGCTGGCGAAATTGAAGGGTGTGGTGCGCCCCGACGGCAGCGTCACCGCCGGCAATGCCTCGGGCGTCAACGACGGCGCCTGCGCGCTGCTGCTGGCCAGCGAAGGCGCCGCGGCGAAACACGGCCTGACACCCCGCGCACGCGTGCTCGGCATGGCCACCGCCGGCGTGGCGCCGCGCATCATGGGCTTCGGCCCGGCCCCGGCGGTGCGCAAGGTGCTCGAGCTGACCGGGCTGAAGCTGGCGCAGTTCGACGTCATCGAGCTGAACGAGGCCTTCGCCGCGCAGGGCCTGGCGGTGCTGCGCGATCTGGGTCTTGCCGACGACGATGCACGCGTCAATCCGAACGGCGGTGCGATCGCGCTCGGCCATCCGCTGGGCGCCAGCGGCGCGCGGCTGGCGACGACCGCGCTGAACCAGCTCGAGGTCAGCGGCGGGCGCTACGCGCTGTGCACGATGTGCATCGGCGTCGGCCAGGGCATCGCCCTGGTGATCGAAAAGGTCTGAACATGACCGATGTGCTGATCGTCGGCGCCGGCCCGGTCGGGCTGACGGCTGCTGCCGAGTTGCGGCGTCACGGCGTCGATTGCCGCATCGTCGAGCGCCTGGCGACGCCGATGCGGGTCGCCAAGGCAGTGGGCATCCAGCCGCGCACGCTGGAAATATGGGAGGACATGGGCATCGTCGACGCGGCCCTGGACGCGGCCACGCCCTTTGCCGGCCAGATCGTCTTCGTCAACGGCGTGCAGGCCGCGCACCTGGTGCTGCCGCTGCCCGCCGAAGTGCCGTTCGGCTTTGTCGGCCTGCCGCAGTACGAGACCGAACGTGTGCTGGGCGCACAGCTGCAGCGTCTGGGCGGCGTGGTCGAACGTGGCATCGAGCTGCGTTCGCTCAGCCAGGACGACGACGGCGTGGTCGCGCTGCTCGGCGGGCCCGCGGGCGAGGAAGAACTGCGCTGCCGCTATCTGGTGGGCTGCGACGGCGCGCATTCGGTGGTGCGCAAGACGCTGGGCATCAACTTCGAAGGCGGCCGCTTCGACGAGCAATACATGCTCGCCGACGTGTGCGTCGACTGGTCGCTGCCGCACGACCTGGTGGTGCGCTCGCAGCACCAGGACGCACAGGGCAAGGTCGACGATCTGCTGGTGTGCATTCCGTTGCCCGGCCGCGGGCGCTACCGCATGTCGATGTTCGTGCCACCCGAACTGGGCGGCAGCCGCACCGAGCACGGCTTCGCAGCGGATCGCCCGTCGCCGACGCTGGCCCATATCCAGGCGGTGCTCGACCGCCTGGCGCCACAGCCGGTGCAGGCCCATGACATGCGCTGGTCGTCGGTGTTCGGCATCAGCCACCGCCTGGCCGATCGGTATCAGGTGGGTCGCGTCTTCCTGTGCGGCGATGCAGCGCACATCCATCCACCGATCGGCGCGCAGGGCATGAACACCGGCATCCAGGACGCCTACAACCTGGCGTGGAAGCTGGCACTGGCGGTCAACGGTGCGGCCGCGCCGGCATTGCTCGACAGCTACCAGGCCGAGCGCCGGCCGGTGGGCGAGGAAGTCGTCGGGCGCACGGTGCGGCACGCGCGACAGGGCTTCGAAAGCGAGCACGACGATGCCCGCACGATGGTGCTGCGCGAGGCGCAGTTGCTGGTGGGCTACCGCGGCAGCCCGATCGTCGCCGATGAGGGCACGGTCGCAGCGGGGCCGGTTGCCGGTGAGCGTGCGCCGGATGCGCGCGGTCTGCGCACCACCGGCAGATCCTTCGCGCTGCGCCTGTTCGAACTGTTGCGCGGGCCGCAGCACACCTTGTTGTGCTGCGTCGATACCGAGCAAGACATGCAGCACGCCGAAGCCCTTGTCGCGGCCGTGCGGCAGCGCTTCGACCAGCCGTTGCGCATTCAGCTCATCGCGTCGGCAGCGTGGCCCGACCTGGCATCGTCGTGGCCGGTGGCGCACGACGAGCAAGGCGCCTTTCGCGCCGCCTATGCCACTGCGGGCGGCAGCGTGCTCGTGATCCGGCCCGACGGCTACATCGGCTACCGGGCGCCCACGCCCGGCATCGCGGCCGTGCTCGGCGCGCTGGCGCTGGTGTGGGGTTGAGCGGCGGGCACCCGACAACGTCGTCGACCCCGACGCCGCGCGGCAGGGATTTCGGCAATTGCCAGCCGCCGGCCGGTTGTATCCTCGGCCGGGTCGAGCTCGAACGGATCGATCCGCCGTGATGCTGCATGACACCTTCCATGACAGAGCCGAGGCGGCGCACCCCGCGCCGCTGATCGCGCTGATCGTTGTCGGCGCGCTGCTGGCCGCACTGGCCGGTTGCGGCAAGCCGCCGGACAAGCCGCCGCCGGCGCCGCTGGACGTGAGCGTGGTGACGGTCGCGGCCGCTGACGTCAAGGTCAGCGCGGTCTATGTGGCGCAGACGCAAAGTTCGCAGGCAGTGAACATCCAGGCGCGTGTGTCGGGCTTCCTCGACAAGCGCGTGTACACCGAAGGGGCCTTCGTGAAGAAGGGCCAGGTGCTGTTCCGCATGGATCAGAAGCCCTTCCAGGCGCAGGTCGATGGCGCGCAGGCCGCGTTGCAGCGCAACCAGGCCGCGCTGCAGGTGGCCACCGCCAACCTCAACCGCACCAAGCCGCTGGCGGCGAAGAACGCGCTGTCGCAGAAGGACCTCGACGACGCCACCGGCCAGTACGAGCAGGCCGGCGCCGCGGTGGCACAGAGCCAGGCGCAACTGCAGTCGGCACAGCTGGACCTGAGCTACACCGTCATCAGCTCGCCGGTGGACGGCATCAGCAGCTACGCGGCGGTTGCCGACGGCACTTATCTCAGCCCGCAGAACAGCCAGCTGACCACCGTGTCGGTGCTGTCGCCGATGTGGGTCAACTTCAGCCTGTCGGAGAACGAGTACCAGCGCATCCTCAACGACGTCAAGGCCCAGCGACTGGTGCTGCCGCCCGATCGCAGCATGACGGTCGTGATCGAGCAGGTCGACGGCACGGTGTTCCCGTTCACCGGCAAGATCACCTTTGCCGACCCGTCCTACAACCCGCAGACCGGCACCTTCCTGATCCGTGCCAGCGTCAACAACCCGAAGGGCGTGTTGCGACCGAACCAGTATGTGCGCGCGCGCCTGACCGGTGCGCGGCGGCCGGATGCGATCCTGGTGCCGCAGCGCGCGGTGCAGCAAGGCGGCCAGGGCCATTTCGTCTGGCTGGTCAACAAGGACGGCAAGGCCGAGTTGCGGCCGGTGACGGTGGGCGACTGGTACGACGGCAGCTGGTTCGTCGACGAGGGGCTGCGTGCCGGTGAGCAACTGGTGGTCGATGGCGGCCAGCGGCTGTCGGCCGGTGCCACGGTGGTGGTCACCGCGCGCGACGGTGCCGGCGCGGCGGCGGCCGCGCGGCCCGCAGCGTCGGCCGCCAGCCGCTAGCCGCAGGCCGCGAGCAACGACGCGGCATGTTCTCGCGCTTCTTCATCGAAAGGCCGATCTTCGCGGTTGTCGTCGCGCTGCTGATCCTGCTCGCCGGGGTGTTGTCGATCACCGCGCTGCCGGTGCAGCAGTACCCGGCGATCACACCGGTGCAGGTGACGGTGCAGGCCACCTACCCGGGCGCCGATTCGAAGACCTTGGCCGACACCGTGGCCTCGCCGATCGAAGCACAGATCAACGGCGTCGACAACATGCTCTACATGAGCAGCACCAGCTCGGCCACCGGCCAGCTGACATTGACGGTGTACTTCTCGCTCGACACCGATCCCGACATCGCGCAGGTGCAGGTGCAGAACCGCGTCAACCTGGCGTTGCCGCAGCTTCCTGAAGCGGTGACGCAGCAGGGCGTGTCGGTGCAGAAGAAGTCGGCCACGATCATGATGCTGGTGGCCATCACCGGCGATGTCTCGCGCTACAGCGCCGACTACGTCGCCAACTACGCCAACGTGTATGTGCTCGATGCGCTGAAGCGGGTGCCCGGTGCCGGCCAGGCGCAGATCATGGGTGTGCCCGACCAGGCGATGCGCATCTGGATGAACCCGGACCGCATGGCCTCGCTGGGCATCACCACCAGCGACATCGCCAACGCGGTCAACCAGCAGAACCAGCTCTTCGGCGCCGGCCAGGTGGGCCAGCAGCCGAACGCCGCGCCGGTGGCGCTGACCTTCCCGGTGATCACGCAGGCGCCCTACACCGACCCGCGCCAGTACGAAAACATCATCCTGCGCGCCAACAGCGACGGCAGCGCGATCGTGCGCCTGGGCGCGGTGGCGCGTGCCGAGGTGGGCCTGCGCCAGTACATCGTCGACAGCAAGCTGAACAACGTGCCGGCGACCTTCATCGCCGTGTATCAGCAGCCCGGCGCGAACGGACTGGTCGTCTCCGCCGCGGTGCGCAAGTCGCTCGACGAGATGAAGGCGCGCTTTCCCGAGGGCATGGACTACGCCATCGCGCTGGACACCAACGACTTCGTGCGCCTGTCGATCGAGGAGGTGATCAAGACCCTCGCCGAAGCGCTGGTGCTGGTGGTGCTGGTGGTCTACCTGTTCCTGCAAAGCATCCGCACCACGCTGATCTGCGCGGTGGCGATCGTCGTCTCGCTGGTGGCCACCTTCGGCGGCATGCTCGCGCTGGGCTTCTCGATCAACCTGCTGACGCTGTTCGGCCTGATCCTGGCCATCGGCATGGTCGTCGACGACGCCATCGTGGTGTGCGAGAACGTCGAACGCAACATGCACGAGCACCACCTCGGCCCGAAGGAGGCGACGATCCGTTCGATGAACGAGATCGGCAGCTCGCTGGTGGCGGTCGTGCTGGTGATGGCCTCGGTGTTCATTCCGGCGGCCTTCCTGCCCGGCACCACCGGCCAGCTGTACAAGCAGTTCGCGATCACCATCGTCATCTCGGTGTCGGTGTCCGGCTTCATCGCGCTGAGCCTGACGCCGGCGATGTGTGCGGCGCTGCTGAAGCACAACCCGCCGCCGACACGCGGCCCCTTCGCCTGGTTCAACCGGCAGGTCGACCGTGTCACGCGCGGCTTCGGCCATGCGGTCGAATTTGTCATCAAGCGCATGGTCATCGCGCTGGTGCTGCTGGTCGGGTTTCTGTACGCCATCTGGCACCTGTTCTCGATCCTGCCGACCAGCTTCGTGCCGCAGGAGGATCAGGGCTACGCCTTCGTCGCCATCGTCATGCCGCAATCGGCAAGCCTGTCGCGCACGCAGGCGGTGGCCGAGCGGGTCGACAAGATGCTCGAGAAGATTCCCGGCGTGGCCACGCGCTCGATGATCAGCGGCTACAGCCTCATCGACGGCGGCTTCAAGAACAACGCCGCCACCTTCTTCGTCACCTTCAAGCCATTCGACGAGCGTTACGGTTCGGTCGACAACGCCAGGGAACAGAACGCGCGCGCGATCCTGGTCAAGCTGTTCAACGAGGCCAAGCTGATCCAGGAAGGCGTGGTGCTGCCGATCGCGCCGCCGCCGATTCCCGGCATCGGCTCGACCGGCGGCTTCGAGTTCTGGATCCAGGACACCGCCGCCGGCTCGCCGGTGCAGCTCGAGGTGCAGACCAAGGCCTTCCTCGAACGCGCCCGCCAGCGCCCCGAGCTGACCGGGCTGAACAGCACCTTCACCGCCAGCGCGCAGCAGCTGCGCGCCGATGTCGATCGCGACAAGGCCACCTTGCTGGGCGTGCCGGTGCAGGACGTGTACAGCGCGATCCAGGCGCAGTTCGGCTCGTTGACCGTCAGCCAGTTCAGCCAGTTCAGCCGCGTGTGGTGGGTGATCATGCAGTCCGACGCGCAGTATCGGGAACAGCCCTCGGACCTGACGCGGCTGTACACGCGCAACCACGACGACAAGATGGTGCCGCTGTCGGCAGTGGTGGCCACCGAGTGGTCGGCGGGGCCCGACATCCTGCCGCACTTCAACGGCTTTCCGGCGGCGAAGATCATCGGCAATGCCGCCGGCGGCTACAGCTCGGGGCAGGCCATCCGCGCGATGGAAGAGGTGGCGGCAACGCTGCCGCCGCAGTACACCGCCGCCTGGTCGGGGCTGGCCTTCGACGAAAAACAATCCGGCGGCACCTCGATGCTGGCCTTCGCCTTCGGCCTGCTGATCGTCTTCCTGGTGCTGGCCGCGCAGTACGAAAGCTGGACCTTGCCCGGCGCGGTGATGACGGCGATCCCGTTCGGCGTGCTCGGTGCATTGCTGGTCAACACCATCCGTGGGCTGGAGAACGATGTGTACTTCCAGATCGGGCTGCTGGTGCTGATCGGGCTGGGCGCGAAGAACGCGGTGCTGCGCGTGTCGGCGGCGGTGGAGTTTCGTCAGCAGGGCCACAGCATCCTGGAGGCGACGCGCCTGGCCGGCGAACAGCGGCTGCGCCCGATCATCATGACCTCGCTGGCCTTCGCGGTGGGTTGCCTGCCGCTGGCGTTGGCGCTCGGCGCCGGTGCCAATGCCCGGCACTCGATCGGCACCGGCATCATCGGCGGCATGATCGGCGAGACCACGCTGGCGATGTTGTACGTGCCGCTGTTCTTCTACATCTTCGATCGGTTCGGCGAGCGGCGCAAAAGAAGGCGCCGTCCTCGCCGTCCGGTGCGGAGGCACCGAGCATGACGCCGGCCGCCAGAGGCCTGACCGCTTCTCCCGCTGGCGGGAGACAGCGCGCCATGACGGTGCGGCGTGCCCCGGGCCCTCGCCCCAGCCCTCTCCGCAGGTGGGCGAGGGAGCAGGCCGGTTGCTCATCGCCGTGCTGTGCACCGCCCTCGCCGGCTGTGTCGTCGGCCCCGACTACAGGCGACCCGACGTGGTGGCACCGAAGGCCTTCCAATACACCACGCTCGACGCTGTCGACTCCAGCGACACGCTGTGGTGGCAGCAGTTCGGCGACCCGCTGCTCGACAGCCTGATCGACGAAGCGCTGGCGCACAACAGCAACATCGCCATCGCCGCGGCCAACGTGCAGCAGGCCTCGGCGGTGTTGACGCAGACGCGCTCGCAGTTCTTCCCGCAAGTCGGCTACGGTGTGGGCGGCGGGCGCGAGCGCACGCGCGAGCCGGCCTTCGCCGCGCAGCTGCCGAACTACCCGAACCCGACCACCGCCTACCAGGCCGCGCTGCAGGCCACCTGGGAGATCGATCTGTGGGGCCGCGTGCAGCGCCAGTCGGAAGCGGTGCTGGCCGACGTGCTGGCCACTGAAGAAGCGCGGCGCGGCGTGATCCTGTCGCTGGTGGCGCAGGTGGCCACCAGCTACCTGCAACTGCGCGGGCTCGATGCGCAGCTGGCGGTGGCGCAGCAGACGCTGCGGCACCTACGCCGAATCGGTCGACCTGTTCAAGCTGCAGTTCGAATACGGCCAGGTCTCGCAGATGAACGTGGCGCAGGCCGAGTCGCAATACGAGACCGCCGCGGCGCAGATCCCGCTGATCGAATCGCAGATCGCGCAGACGCAGAACGCGCTGGCGGTGCTGATCGGCCGCGACCCGGGGCCGATCGCACGCGGCAAGTCGGTCGACGAGCTGAAGCTGCCGAGCGTGCCGGCGGGTGTGCCGTCGCAACTGCTGGCGCGGCGGCCCGACCTGCTGCAATCCGAGCAGCAGCTGATCGCGGCGAACGCGCAGATCGGTGCGGCCAAGGCGCTGTACTTCCCGACCATCTCGCTGACCGGCGCCTTCGGCGGCGCCAGCAGCGAGCTGTCGGGCCTGTTCAAGGGCAGCGCGCGCACCTGGAGCTACGCCGGCTCGATCGTCGGGCCGATCTTCACCTTCGGCGCGGTCAGCGGCCAGGTGGCGCAGGCCGAAGCCGGCCAGCTGGCGGCGCTGGAGAACTACAAGCTGTCGATCCGCAATGCCTTCGCCGACGTCGACAACGCGCTCGTCGCCAACAGCAAGCTGCGCGAACAACTGGCCGCGCAGGTCAGGCTCGTCGCGGCATTGAAACAGTACAACGAGCTGGCGCGGCTGCAGTACGACGGCGGCTACACCGGCTATTCCACCGTGCTGCAGGCCGAGCAGGCGCTGTTCCCGGCCGAGCTGAACCAGGCCTCGATCCGCGCCTCGCTGTTCGCCTCGGCGGTGAACATCTACAAGGCGATGGGCGGCGGCTGGGTCACGCAGGCCGACCGGCGCACCGGCAGCACGCCGCCACCGCCACCGGCCAGCGCGCTGCCGCCGCCGTTGTTCTGAGCAAGCCTGTGCGCCGGCTCAGGCGCCGGCGTGCTGGCGGATGAACGCGATCGTGCGCTGCGCGATCAGCTGCTTGTCGTTGTCGATGGTGGCGACGTGATAGGAGTCCTCGAGCCAGTTCAGCTCGACCTGCTTCGAGCCCACGCGCGATGCGATCAGCGGGCCGTTGGCCGGCTTGACCACATGGTCCTCGCGCGACTGCAGCACCAGCACCGGGCACTTGATCGTCGACAGCAGGTCGTTCGTCACCGCGGCCAGCGCATACACCTGCCGGAAGGCCGGCACCGGCACCTCGGCGTAGGCCAGCTCCTTGGTGTTCGGATCCTTCACGTCCGAGCCGATGCCGGGCACGGTGGCCGGCATCGAGCGGTCGAAGGCGATGCCGGCCATGCCCGGGTTGTCGATGTGCACCACGCCGTTGATCGGCACCGCGCCGCGGATCACGTCGGCGTGTTTCGCCGCCGTGTACAGGGTCAGCGTGCCGCCCATCGACAGGCCGGTCATGAAGATGTGCGTGCAGTGCTTCTGCAGTTCGCCCAGCGCCTCGTCGACCGAATCGATCCAGTCCTGCGCGGTGGTCGTGGCCATCGCCGCCGGCGAGATGCCGTGGCCCTTCAGGCGCGGGCCGATGACGGTGAAGCCGGCGCCGTGCAGCTGCTCGCCCAGGTAGCGCATGCTCTGCGTGGTGCCGGTGAAGCCGTGGCAGCACAGCACGCCGATGTGGTTGCCCTTGAAGAAGAACGGTTCGGCGCCTGCCAGGATGGGTTCGTCGCTCACGGTGCTTTCCTTGTGGTTGAGGTCGGTGAATGGAGGGCGTCAGCCGGATCGGCGCGTGCCCAGGCTGTAGGCCAGGGCCGCCGCGGCGATGATCGCGCCTTGCAGCATCAGCCGCCCGGGTTCGCCCAGGCCCAGGCTGGTGAGGAAATTGAACAGGAACGTGAGCATGAACGCGGCCACCGCCGGGCCGGCCATGCCGCCCTTGCCGTTGCCGAAATTGACGCCGCCGAGGATCGCCGCGGCCAGCGAGTTCAGCGCCAGGTCCTGGCCCAGCGAGGTGCTGCCGACGCCGACGAAGCCGACCAGGATGAAGCCGCAGGCGACCGAGATCAGCGCCGAGGCGACATGGCCGAGGAAGATCACGCGCAGGTACGGAATGCCCGACAGCGCCGCCGCCTGCGGGTTGGCGCCGACCGCGTCGAGATAGCGGCCATAGACGCTCCAGCGCAGCCACAGCGCCAGCGGCACCAGCGCGGCCAGCCAGCCCAGCACCGGCAGCGGGATGTTCGCCACGCGCATGCGCGCCAGCTCGCGCAGCACCTCCGGCGCATCGCCGGGCGCGCGTTGCTGCGACAGCGCGATGACCACGCCGGTGAGGATCATCGCCATCGCCAGCGTCACGATCATCGACGAGGCGCGGGCGCGCACGATGAGCACGCCGTTGATGACGCCGACCAGCAGCCCCAGCAGCACGCAGGCCAGCATCGCGGTGGCGGTGGACATCGACAGCAGGCCGCTGGTCAGGATGTACGACACGGCGACGATGACGCCACCGACCGACAGGTCGATCGAGCGCGCGCGCATGACCAGCGACTGGCCCATCACCGCCAGCCCGAGCGGCGCCGCCTGGCGCAGGATCAGCAGCAGCAGCGGCAGCGACAGCAGCTGCGGACGCAGCCACGCCGCCAGCGCCAGCAGCACCAGCGTCGCGGCATAGGCCGGTGGCAGCCGCAGCGCACGCAGCGCCAGCTCACGGCCGCGCCGGCGCGGTGGCCCGGCGGCGGTCTGCGTCACTGGCGTGGCGCCGGTCACAGGCCCACCGCCTTGCGCCGCTGCAGGCACACCGCGGTCAGCAGCAGCGCACCGGTGACCGTGCCGCGCAGGAACGGCGAGATGCCGAACAGGTTGATGCCGTTGGTGATCAGCCCCAGGCTCAGCGCGCCGGTGATCACACCGACGATGCTGCCGACGCCGCCGGTGAGCTGGATGCCGCCGAGTGCCACCGCCGTCACCGACTCGAGGCTGAACGATGCACCCATGGTCGGATCGCCCGACGACACCCGCGCGGCCAGATAGATGCCGGCGACCACCGCCAGCAGGCTGCACACCACGTAGGCCGCCACCACCACACCCGCCGCCCGCACGCCGTTCAGCGCGGCGCTGTGCGGGTTGGCACCGACGGCGAAGATGTGCAGGCCCAGGCGCGAGCGGTGCAGCAGCAGGGCCACGGCGGCCGCGCACAGCGCGCACCACAGCAGCGGCTGCGGCAGCCCCCACAGGCTGCCGTTGGCCAGCTGGCCCAGGATCGGCGCCACCTTGCCGCCGGGGATCGGCAGGATCAGGTAGGCCACGCCTTGCAGGAAGGTCATGCTGCTGAGCGTCATCACCAGCGGGTGGATGCCGGCCAACGCCACGCCCAGGCCGTTCACCAGGCCGACCGCGAGGCCCAGCGCCAGCGCCAGCAAGATGCCCAGCAGCGGATCGGGTTGGGTGGCGACGATGCAGGCCGCCAGGCTGACCACCGCACCGACCGACAGGTCGATGCCGGCGACCAGTGCCACCACCATCTGGCCCAGCGTGACGATCAACAGCGCCGTGATCTGCGCGCTGATGTTGCCCAGGTTCTGCGCGTCCAGGAAGTTGGGCACCGCCAGCGCCAGCACCGCGAACAGCAGCAGCGGCAGGCCGAGCGTGTAGCGCGTGATGCCCGAGCGCGGCGAGCTCACCGGGCTTCCTCGGTCGGGTCCATCGCAACGGGGTCGGCCAGCGCCAGCGCCAGCAGGGTTTCTTCGGTGGCGTCGCACGCCGGCACGTCGCCGACGATGGCGCCGCCGCGCACCATCAGGATGCGGTCGCACAGCCCGATCAGTTCCGGCAGGTCGCTGGATACCGCCAGCACCGTGCCGCCGCCATCGACGAACTCGCGCAGCAGCGCATAGATCTCGGCCTTGGCGCCGACGTCGACACCGCGCGTCGGCTGCTCGATCAGCAGTGTGTCGACGCCGGCGACCAGCCAGCGGCCGAGCATCACCTTCTGCTGATTGCCGCCCGACAGCGCGCCGACCGGCTGCGCCAGGTCGCGCGCGTGCAGCTGCATGCGCTCGGCCGCCCGCTGCACCGCCGCCAGGCTGCGCGGCGCGCGGCGCCACAGGCCCAGGCCCCGCAGTCGGCCCAGGCCGACGTTGTCGGCAATCGGCAGGTCAAGGTAGAGGCCTTCGAGCTTGCGGTCCTCGGGCACCAGTCCGACGCCCCGCGCCACGGCATGCACCACGCCCTCGGCCGGGTCGAAGCGCTGCGGCGTGCCCTGCGCGTCGGTCTTGTGCATCTCACTGGCGTGCGGCTTCAGCACCCCGGCCAGGCTGCGCACGATCTCGCGCTGGCCCTGCCCTTCCAGCCCGCCCAGGCCGACGATTTCGCCGCGACGCAGCTGAAAGCTCAGCGCTGGCGCGCCGCGTGCCGGTGTCAGGCTGTGCACATCGAGCGCGACCGCCCCGGCAGGGGTCTGCCGCCGCGGCGGGAACAGGGCCTGCAAGGGACGGCCGACCATCAACGTGATCAGCTGCTCGGTGTCCAGCGCCGCGGCCGGCTCGGTGGCCACCCAGCAGCCGTCCTTCAGCACCGTGACCGTGTCGCACAGGCGGAAGATCTCGTCGAGCCGGTGGCTGATGTAGAAGACCAGCTTGTGCTGGGCTTTCAGCCCGTGCAGCAGGGTTTCGAGCTTGTCGACTTCGGCCCGGTTCAACGCCGCGGTCGGCTCGTCGAAGATGAACACGCCGGCGTCGGCCGAGACGCCCTTGGCGATCTCGACCAGCTGCTGCTCGCCCACGCTGAGGCTGTCGCACGCGCGCCGCGGGTCCAGCTCGATGCCGATGCGCGCCAGCACGGCACGCGCTTCGTCGAGCATGCGTGCACGGTCGAGCAGGCCGAAGCGCCGCGGCTCGCGGCCGAGCATCAGGTTCTCGCCGACGCTCAGGTTGGGCAGCACCGTCAGCTCCTGAAACACGGTGGAGATGCCGGCGTGACGAGCCGCCATCGGGCCGTGCAGCACGGTCGGCTGCCCATTGACCAGGATCTGGCCGGCGTCGGGCCGGTGCACGCCGGCCAGCAGCTTCATCAAAGTCGACTTGCCGGCGCCGTTCTCGCCGGTGATGGCGTGGATCGAGCCGGCGCGGCCGATCAGGCTGACGTCGCTGAGCGCCGCGGTCGAACCGAAGCGCTTGCTGAGGCCGCGAACCGCGATCGGATCGGGCGCACGGCCGTTGGCGGCGGTCGCTGCCGCAGGTACCTGCACGGCGCGTGCGCTTCAGCGCTTGAAGGTCTGCTTCAGCACCGGGTCGGGCAAGGTCGACGGCATCCAGTACGCGTCGCTCAGGTCGGCCCGGTAGTACTTGTCCAGGTCGGCCTGGAACACCGGCGGCGGCGACGAGAAGTACGACTTGTACATCGGCTTGCCTTCGAGCAGCGACACCGCCGCCTTGACCACCGCCGCGCCCAGCCCTGGGCGTGAACATCGGCGCGACGCTCTTCACGCCGGTGGATTTCCAGGCGCGCAGGAAACCGTTGTTGCCCTCGCCGGTCATCGGCACCAGCGGCTTGCCGGTCTCCTTGAACACATCCAGGCAGGCGCGGGTCATCTCGGCGCCCGAGAACCAGATGCCATCGACGGCGTTGCCCGACAACACCAGGTTCTCGCACAGCTGCTTGCCCTTGGCGTAGTTCCAGTCGCCGAACACCTCCTGCGTGATCTTGACGTTCGAGCCGACCAGCGACTTGCGGAAACCCTCGTAGCGCAGCGTCTCTTCGTCGACGCCGGCGATGCCTCGGAAGGCCCACACGCTGCCCTTGCCCTTGAGCTCCTTGCGCAGGAAATCGCCGCCCTGCTGGCCGAACACCTCACCGCCGGCGCCGACCTCCACCGTCGACTGCATGGCCTTGCCGAAGGCGCCGAACACGACCACCGGGATGCCGGTCTTGACCGCCTTCTCGGACAGCGGCGCGCCGATGCCGGCCGAGATCGGGCCGATGATCAGCGCGTCGACCTTCTTCGTCAGCAGGTCCTCGACGTCGGCGACCTGCTTGGCCGCCTGCCAGTTGGCCTCGACGAAGATGAACTCGCCGACGCCCTTGTGCAGCGAAGCCTCGTATTTCATCTCCTGGATCATCTGCACGATCCACGTGTTGCCGACGCCACCGAAGGAGACCCCGATGCGCCACGGCGGCGCCTTCTTGAACTGGTCGGGCTTGGTCAGCTCTTTCGATGTCGGCGTCATCAAGCCGTTCGGCAGCAGTTCGACATCGGCGGCCCGCGCCGGGCCGGCAAGAAGGAAAGCGGCGGACAGCGTGCCAACCAGCAACGCAGCGTCGAGTGTGCGGTTCAAAATGATGACTCCTCGGTGGGGTGCTTGAGCACCGGTTGATCGTTTTTGATCATTTGCGATCATTCTGCATTCCAGATGACGCAATGCGCTCCGCGTTTTCACCTACGGCGCAACCACGCACAACACGCCCGATTCGGCCAGCAGCTGCGGGAACACGCCGGGCGGCTCGGCGTCGGTGAAGAGGCGGTCGAGGTTGTCCAGCCGCGCCAGTTCGACCATCGCCGGGCGGTTGAACTTGCTGTGATCCGCCGCCAGCCAGACCTCGCGCGAGTGCGCGACG
Source organism: uncultured beta proteobacterium (assembly GCA_963756415.1). Classification (GTDB taxonomy): domain Bacteria; phylum Pseudomonadota; class Gammaproteobacteria; order Burkholderiales; family Burkholderiaceae_C; genus Rubrivivax. The sequence goes on along the minus strand of CAVWNT010000005.1, from coordinate 137,559 downwards.
ATGGCGCGCGCCACCGTCACCTCGCGGTAGTCGAAATCACGCAGGGTGCCGTCGGCCTCGATGCCCGAAATGCCGATCAGGCCGATGTCGACCTTGAACTGGCGGATGAAATCGACGGCCGCCTCGCCGACGATGCCGCGATCCCGCGGGCGCACCACGCCGCCGACCATGATCAGTTCGCAATCGGCATGGTCGCTGAGGATGGCCGCCACGTTCAGGTTGTTGGTGATGACACGCAAGCCGCGGTGTTTCATCAACGCGTGCGCGATCGCCTCCGTGGTGGTGCCGATGTTGATGAACAGCGAGCAGCCGTTCGGCACCGCCTCGGCGACTGCCGCGGCGATGCGCCGCTTGGCGGTGTCGTTCAGCCGCTGCCGCTGCCGGTAAGCGATGTTCTCGGTGGTCGAGCCCGGCAGGCGCACGCCGCCATGAAAACGCGCCAGCAGACCGGCATCGGCAAGCAGGCGCACATCGCGGCGCACGGTCTGTAAGGTCACGCCGAAACGCTCCGCCAGCGACTCGACCGTCACGCTGCCGACCTGGCGCACCTCATCGATCAGACGGACTTGACGGGGGTGAAGCTGCATTCGCAGCGAATCTAATCGAACCGATCCGAACTCCCGTTAGGGTAAACAACGATCAACAGCGAACCATCGGCGAACATACTCGGCGCTTTTCAGCGCACCCCCGAACAACCACATGGTGGGCCGTGACGGCAATCACCGCGGGCCCGGGACAACGCCTTTGACCGCTGCTGCCGCCATTGCCGATGACCGCTCGTCCCCGTCCGCTCCTGTCGCAGCGGTTGCGGACAGTGTCGACGTGCTCGTCGTCGGCGGCGGCATCAACGGCGCCGGCATCGCGCGCGACCTGGCCGGGCGCGGCCTGTCGGTGCTGCTGTGCGAGAAGGACGATCTGGCATCGCACACCTCGTCGTCGTCGACCAAGCTGATCCATGGCGGCCTGCGCTATCTCGAGCACTACGAGTTCGCGCTGGTGCGCAAGGCGCTGGCCGAACGCGAGGTGCTGCTGCGCAGTGCGCCGCACATCATGTGGCCGCTGCGCTTCGTGATGCCGCACGACCCGGGCATGCGGCCGGTGTGGATGGTGCGCACCGGCCTGTTCCTCTATGACCACCTGGCCAAGCGCGAGATGCTGCCCGCCTCGCGCACCGTCGACCTGCGCGCCCACCCGGCCGGCGCGCCGTTGAAGCCCGGCTTCGGCAAGGGTTTCGTCTATTCCGACGGCTGGGCCGATGACGCCCGGCTGGTGCTGCTGAACGCGCTCGATGCCGCCGAGCGCGGCGCGCAGGTGCGCACACGGTGCAGCTGCGTCGCTGCCCGGCGCGGCGCCGACGCGTGGCAGGTGCAGTTGCAGGACGGCCGCGGTGCCCGCCACCAGGTTCGTGCCCGTGCGCTCGTCAACGCCACCGGGCCGTGGGCCGCGCAGTTCCTCAGCGAACACGCGCAGATGCCGCAGACGAAGACGCTGCGCCTGGTCAAGGGCAGCCACATCGTGGTCAACAAGCTGTTCGAGCACGACCACGCGTACATCTTCCAGAACCCCGACAAGCGCATCATCTTCGTCATTCCGTACGAAGGCGAGTTCACGCTCATCGGCACCACCGACGTCGAACACCTCGGCAGCATCGATGGCGCACGGGTCGATGCCAGCGAGGTCAGCTACCTGTGCGAGCAGGCCAGCCGCTACCTGGCGCAGCCGGTGCGGCCGGCGCAGGTGGTGTGGAGCTACTGCGGCGTGCGCCCGCTGCTCGACGACGAGACCGGCGACCCGTCGGCGGTGACGCGCGACTACGCGCTCGAGCTGGATCCCGGCCCCGGCGCGCCGCTGCTGTCGGTGTGGGGCGGCAAGATCACCACCTACCGCAAGCTGGCCGAAGAAGCGGCCGATCTGCTGGCGCCGCCGTTGTCGGCGCCGCGCGGCGCCTGGACGCACGGTGCGGTGCTGCCCGGCGGCGACCTGGCCGGCTGGATCGGCGAGCCGCAGCGGCCCGACACCGACTTCCTGCGCTTCACCCAGGCGCTGGCACTGCGCCACCCGCAACTGCCGCCGTCACTGTGCAAACGGCTGGCTCGCGGCTACGGCAGCCGCGTCGAGCGCCTGCTCGGCGACGGCGACCTCGGCAAGATGGTCGCGCCCGATCTGTTCGAGGCCGAGCTGCACTACCTGCATGCACACGAGTGGGCCCGTTCGGCCGATGACGTGCTGTGGCGCCGCACCAAGCTCGGCCTGCACTACGACGCGGCCGAAAGGGCTGCCGTGGCCGATTGGTGCGCCGCGCACTGGCATACCGGCGCGGCCCGTGCGGGCCCGATGCCGGTGGAGGAGCGGGCATGGAACTGAGCCTGCAGCGCATCGAGCAGCAGGTGGGCGCGTCGACCCATCTGTACCCGCTCGATCTGCAGTTGGTGCCACGCGCGGTGACGGTGCTGCTGGGCGCCACGCAGGCCGGCAAGACCACGCTGATGCGCGTCATGGCCGGGCTGGACAAGCCGTCCGCCGGCAAGGTGCTGGTCGACGGCCGCGACGTCACCGGCGTGCCGGTGCGCCAGCGCAACGTGTCGATGGTCTACCAGCAGTTCATCAACTACCCGTCGATGACGCGTGGCCGACAACATCGCCTCGCCGCTGAAGCTGCGGCGCGAGAGCGGCATCGCCGCGCGGGTGCAGGAGCTGGCCGCCAAGCTGCACATCGAGCCGTTCCTGCAGCGCTTGCCGGCCGAGCTGTCCGGCGGCCAGCAGCAGCGCGTGGCGCTGGCGCGCGCGCTGGCCAAGCGCGCGCCGCTGATGCTGCTCGACGAACCGCTGGTCAACCTCGACTACAAGCTGCGCGAGGAACTGCGCGAGGAACTGACGCAGCTGTTCGCGAACGGCGAATCGACGGTGGTGTACGCCACCACCGAGCCGACCGAGGCGCTGCTGCTGGGCGGCCACACCGCGGTGCTGGATGCCGGCGAACTGCTGCAGTACGGGCCGACGGCCGAGGTGTTCCGGCGGCCGAAGTCGATGCGCGTGGCGCGCGCCTTCAGCGACCCGCCGATGAACCTGCTGGCCGGCAGCGCGGCCAGCCTGGGCGTCACGCTCGGCTCGGGGCTGCAGCTGTCGGTGCCGCTGCCGGCGATGGCAGCCAACGCCGGCAGTGCCGCGCTGACCATCGGTGTGCGCGCCAGCGCGTTGCGCCTGCAGCCGCGCGACGGTGACCTCGCACTGCCCGGCATCGTCGAGCTGGCCGAGATCTCCGGCTCCGACACCTTCGTGCATGTGGACACCGCCGTCGGCGAACTGGTGGCGCAGCTCACCGGCGTGCACCCGATGCAGATGGGTTCGTCGCTGACGCTGCACCTGAGCCCGGCGCAGGTGTACGTCTTCGATGCCGCGGGCGACCTGCTCGTCGCGCCGGGAGCCCGCTGACATGGCCCGCATCGAACTCGACCTGGCCCACGCCTACGCGCCGAACCCGCTGCGCGACGAGGACTACGCGCTGCTGCCGCTGAAGATGAGCTTCGAAGACGGCGGCGCCTACGCGCTGCTCGGGCCCTTCGGGCTGCGGCAAGACGACGATGCTGAACATCATCTCGGGGCTGGTCACGCCCTCGCACGGCAGCGTCACCTTCGACGGCCGCGACGTCACCGCGCTGACGCCGCAGCAGCGCAACATCGCGCAGGTGTTCCAGTTCCCGGTGATCTACGACACCATGACCGTGGCGCAGAACCTGGCCTTCCCGCTGAAGAACCGCGGCGTGCCGGCCGATCGCATCAAGCAGCGCGTCGGCGCAGATCGCCGAGATGCTGGAACTCAGCGGCCAGCTCGACCAGCGCGCCGCCGGCCTGGCGGCCGACGCCAAGCAGAAGATCTCGCTCGGCCGCGGGCTGGTGCGCGAGGACGTCAGCGGCGGTGCTGTTCGACGAGCCGCTGACGGTGATCGACCCGCACCTGAAGTGGCAGCTGCGGCGCAAGCTCAAGCAGATCCACCACGAGCTGAAGCTGACGCTGATCTACGTCACGCACGACCAGGTCGAGGCGCTGACCTTCGCCGAACAGGTGGTGGTGATGACGCGCGGGCGCACGGTGCAGGTCGGCTCGGCCGACGAGCTGTTCGAGCGGCCGCGCCACACCTTCGTCGGCCACTTCATCGGCTCGCCGGGCATGAACTTCCTGGCCGCGCGCTGGAACGGCCGCGGTGTCGAGGTCGCCGGCCACACCCTGCGCACCGCCGCCGATGCGAAGCTGCTGGCCGCGGCCGGCGACTTCACGCTCGGCGTGCGCCCGGAGTACGTGTCGCTGGCCGACGCCGACGACGCCGACCGCGCTGCCGGCCGAGGTGACGCAGCTGCAGGACGTCGGCACCTACCAGCTGCTGAGCGCGCGTGTCGGCGAACAGTCGCTGCGCGTGCGGCTCGATCCCGACCTGCGCGCGCCGGCGTCCGGGCGAGCGGGTGTGGCTGAAGGTCACCGGCGCCGCACACCTGCTACTACGGCAGCGACCAGCAACTGCTGGCCAGTGCCGATGCCGCGCGGGAAGCGACCGCATGAAGCCGGTCAACCAGAAGGCCTGGCTGCTGATCCTGCCGGTGATCGTCTGCGTCGCCTTCTCGGCGATCCTGCCGCTGATGACGGTCGTCAACTACTCGGTGCAGGACATCATCTCGCCCGAGCGGCGCGTCTTCGTCGGCACCGAATGGTTCGAGGCGGTGATGCGCGACGACGACCTGCACGGCGCGCTGTGGCGCCAGATCGGCTTCTCGCTGTCGGTGCTGCTGGTGGAGATTCCGCTGGGCATCGCGCTGGCGCTGTCGATGCCGGCCAAGGGCTGGCAGGCCTCGGCGGTGCTGGTGCTGGTGGCGATGTCGCTGCTGATCCCGTGGAACGTGGTCGGCACCATCTGGCAGATCTACGGCCGCGCCGACATCGGCCTGCTCGGTGCGTCGCTGGCCGCGCTGGGCATCGACTACAACTACACCGGCAACGCCACGCGACGCCTGGCTGACGGTGCTGGTGATGGACGTGTGGCACTGGACGCCGCTGGTCGCGCTGCTGTGCTACGCCGGCCTGCGCGCGATCCCCGATGCGTACTACCAGGCGGCGCAGCATCGACGGCGCGTCGCAAGTTCGCGGTGTTCCGCTACATCCAGCTGCCCAAGCTGCGCGGCGTGCTGATGATCGCGGTGCTGCTGCGCTTCATGGACAGCTTCATGATCTACACCGAGCCCTTCGTGCTCACCGGCGGCGGCCCCGGCAACGCCACCACCTTCCTCAGCCAGTACCTGACGCAGAAGGCGGTCGGCCAGTTCGACCTGGGGCCCGGCGGCGGCGTTCTCGCTGATCTACTTCCTGATCATCCTGCTGCTGTGCTTCGTGCTCTACAACTGGATGCAGCGGGTGGGCACCACCGACAAGGCGGAGGCCGGCCATGGATGAACGTCGCTTCCGCAAGCGCGTGCTGTTCCTGATCGCTGTACCTGGTGTTCGCGCTCCTGCCGATCTACTGGATGCTCAACATGTCCTTCAAGACGAACAACGAGATCCTGTCGACCTTCAGCCTGTGGCCGCGCGACTTCACCTGGAGCACTACCGCACCATCTTCACCGACGCGTCCTGGTACTCGGGCTACATCAACTCGCTGATCTACGTGGCCATCAACACGGTGATCTCGCTCACCGTGGCGCTGCCGGCGGCCTACGCGTTCTCGCGCTACAGCTTCCTCGGCGACAAGCACGTGTTCTTCTGGCTGCTGACCAACCGCATGACGCCGCCGGCGGTGTTCCTGCTGCCGTTCTTCCAGCTCTACACCACGCTCGGGCTGATGGACACGCACATCGCGGTGGCGCTGGCGCACCTGCTGTTCAACGTGCCGCTGGCGGTGTGGATCCTGGAAGGCTTCATGAGCGGCATCCCGCGCGAGATCGACGAGACCGCCTACATCGACGGCTATTCGTTCCCGCGCTTCTTCCTCACGCATCTTCCTGCCGCTGATCAAGGTCGGGCGTCGGCGTGGCGGCCTTCTTCTGCTTCATGTTCAGCTGGGTCGAGCTGCTGCTGGCGCGCACGCTGACCAGCGTCAACGCCAAGCCGATCGTCGCGACGATGACGCGCACCGTCTCGGCCTCGGGCATGGACTGGGGCGTGCTCGCCGCGGCCGGCGTGCTGACGATCGTGCCCGGCGCGATCGTGATCTGGTTCGTGCGCCACTACATCGCCAAGGGCTTCGCGATGGGGAGGGTCTGAGCGATGTTCAACTGGATGGCCTGGACCATGCCGGTGGCGGTGTTCTTCACCTGCATCGGGCTGATGCTGGTCGGCATGACGGTGTGGGAACTGCGGTCGCCGACCGTGCTGCGCAAGGGCTGGCTGCCGATGGCCACGACGCGCGGCGACCGGCTGTTCATCGGCCTGCTCGCCGCGGCCTACCTGAACCTGGCCTTCGTCGCGGTCAGCGAGAAGATGATCGACTGGTTCGGCCTCGAGCAGGAGCCGTCGATCTGGTTCGGCTTCGTGGCGTCGATGGCGCTGCTGGCGCTGGTCATGAGGAAGGGCTGACGCCGAAAGGCACAAGTCTTGGAAAGCGGGTGCCGGCGTCGCTTCCCGGCAGGCACCCGCAGCGGATGAAGGGGAGTGCCATGAGGAGACATCAATGAAACTGCGCTTGAACGCCGTGGCCTTCGCCGCCGCCGCCCTGGCTCTCGGCCAGGGCGCGTGGGCCGGCGAGGCCGAAGCCAAGAAGTGGATCGACAGCGAATTCCAGCCGTCGACCCTGAACAAGGACCAGCAGATGGCCGAGATGAAGTGGTTCATCGAAGCCGCCGCCAAGCTCAAGGCCAAGGGCGTGAACGAGATCTCGGTGGTGTCCGAGACCATCACCACGCACGAATACGAATCGAAGACGCTGGCCAAGGCCTTCAACGAGATCACCGGCATCAAGGTCAAGCACGACCTGATCCAGGAAGGCGACGTGGTCGAGAAGCTGCAGACCTCGATGCAGTCGGGCAAGTCGATCTACGACGGCTGGATCAGCGACTCCGACCTGATCGGCACGCACTACCGCTACGGCAAGATCATGAACCTGACCGACTACATGGCCGGCAAGGGCAAGGAGTTCACCAACCCCGGGCTGGACATCAAGGACTTCATCGGCACCAGCTTCACCACCGCGCCCGACGGCAAGCTGTACCAGCTGCCCGACCAGCAGTTCGCCAACCTGTACTGGTTCCGCGCCGACCTGTTCGCGCGCGACGGACCTGAAGGACAAGTTCAAGGCCAAGTACGGCTACGACCTGGGCGTGCCGCTGAACTGGAGCGCCTACGAGGACATCGCCGCGTTCTTCAGCGACGACGTGAAGACCATCGACGGCAAGCCGATCTACGGCCACATGGACTACGGCAAGAAGGACCCGTCGCTGGGCTGGCGCTTCACCGACGCCTGGCTGTCGCATGGCCGGCACCGCCGACATCGGCATTCCGAACGGCATGCCGGTCGACGAATGGGGCATCCGCGTGGCGGCCGACAAGTGCACGCCGGTGGGCGCGTCGGTGTCGCGCGGCGGTGCGACCAACTCGCCGGCCGGCGTCTACGCGCTGACCAAGTACGTCGACTGGATGAAGAAGTACGCGCCGAAGGAAGCCACCGGCATGACCTTCGGCGAGGCCGGCCCGGTGCCGGCGCAGGGCCAGATCGCGCAGCAGATCTTCTGGTACACCGCCTTCACCGCCGACATGACCAAGCCGGGCCTGCCGGTGGTCAATGCCGACGGCACGCCGAAGTGGCGCATGGCGCCCGGGCCCGAACGGCCCGTACTGGAAGCAGGGCATGCAGAACGGCTACCAGGACGTCGGCTCGTGGACCTTCTTCGCCGCCCACGATGCCAACAAGACCGCCGCGGCCTGGCTGTACGCGCAGTTCATCACCGCGAAGACGACCTCGCTGAAGAAGACCATCGTCGGCCTGACGCCGATCCGCGAGAGCGACATCCAGAGCCAGCCGATGACCGACATGGCGCCCAAGCTCGGCGGCCTGGTCGAGTTCTATCGCAGCCCGGCGCGGGTGGCCTGGACGCCGACCGGCACCAACGTGCCCGACTACCCGAAGCTGGCGCAGCTGTGGTGGAAGAACGTGGCCGTGGCGGTGACCGGCGAGAAGACGCCGCAGGCGGCGATGGACACCCTGGCCGAGGAGATGGACCAGGTGATGGCGCGGCTGGAACGCGCCGGCATGGCCAACTGCCCGCCCAAGCTCAACCCGAAGAGCTCGACCCGACAAGTGGCTCAGCGACAAGGGCGCACCGTGGAAGAAGCTGGCCAACGAGAAGCCGAAGGGCGAGACGATCGCCTACGAGACGCTGCTCAACGCCTGGAAGGCCGGCAAGGTGCGCTGACGACGGCGCAGGCTGGCCTGCCTGAACTGCAAATCGCGCGCGTGGCCAGTGGCCGCGTGCGCGATTTCTTTTTCACCTCAGTAGCCCAGCGCCTTCACCACCCGGTGGTAGCTGTTCGGAAACAGCCGCGGCAGCCAGAACATCACGCCCGACATGTGGCCGGCGACGATGCGCTTGCGGCCCCGCTTGACACCGTCGACGATGGCCGCGGCCATCACCTCGGGCGGCGTGCGCAAGGCCTTGCGCGCCATCACGCTCACCTGGTCCTCGACCGCGGTGGCGTTCACCGAACGCCGGCCCGCCTTCTCGACGTTGGTGGCAATGCCGCCCGGGTGCACCGACACCACCTTCACGCCGGTGTCCTCGAGCTCGCGCCACAGGCACTCATTGAGGCCGCGCACCCCGAACTTGGCCATGTTGTAGGCGCTCTGGCAGGGGAAGGTCATGAAGCCGAAGACGCTGGAGATGTTGACGATGACGCCCTCGCGGCGCGCCAGCATGTTCGGCAGGAACGCCTTGGTGCCGTAGATCACGCTCCACAGGTTGACATTCAACTGCCATTCGATCTCCTCGATGGTCAGGTGCTCGAAGGTGCCGACCACCGTGGCGCCGGCGTTGTTGACGACCATGTGCACGACGCCGAAGTCACGCTGCACCTCGTCGGCATGGCCGAACACCGCCTCGCGCGAGGACACGTCGACCGCGTAGCCGCGCGCCCGGTGGCCCGCAGGCAGCAGGCCGAGCGTTTCATCGAGCGCGGGCCGGTTGATGTCCGACAGCGCCAGCCGCGCGCCCTCGCCGGCCAGTTTCAGCGCCAGCGCGCGGCCGATGCCGGAACCGGCACCGGTGAGCACCACGACCTTGTCGTTGAAATCCTTCATGCTGTCGTCTCCTGGGTGCGCCGCGGGCCGATGGGGTGGCATCGTGGCGCCTTGTGTGTGGGGGCGGCGGCATTGTAGAATTAGACATTACTTCATGTCAACAACGAACGTTGTCAACAACGCATCATGTCAAAATCGGCTCGAGCCCTCCCGTCGAAACCTGCCGCGGCCAACCGGTCGTATCTGGGCGTGCCACACGACACCCGCAGCCAGGAGCGCCGCGAGCGGCTGCTCGCTGCCGGCATCGAGGTCTTCGGCTCGATCGGCGTGCGCCGCGCCACGGTGAAATCGGTGTGCGCGCAGGCGCGCCTGACCGAGCGCTACTTCTACGAGTCCTTCAGCGGCATGGAGGAGCTGCTGATCGCGTGCTACCGCCTGTCGGTGCAGCGGCTGCGCGGCGAACTCGATGCGGCAGTGGCCGCCGCCGCGCCCGACCCGCCCTCGCGCATGCACGCCGCGCTGACGACGTATTTCAAGCGGGTCAAGGCCTGGCGCACCGTCGCGCGCATCGTGCTGTACGAGATCGAAGGGGTCAGCGAAGCGGCCGATGCGGCCTATCGCGCCGAGCTGGCCTCCACCGTCGAGCTGATCCGGCACACCATCTGCGCGGGGCTGCCCGAGCGGCCCGCCGACGGCCTGTCGGCGCAGCTGCTGTGTCTGGGCTTCATGGGTGCCGTCTACCAGATGGCAAAAGACTGGGTGATGGACGATTGCCAGGGTGCCCAGTCGCAACGGGTGCGCAATGCCCATGCGCTGTTCGTCGGCATGGTGGCGCAGTGGCGCGGCGCCGCCGACGCCCCCGCGTAACGCCCTAGCTGGCGGCCCGCTGCTTTGCCGCCTGGTGGCGGTAGGCGGTGCGCAGCTGCGACGGCGGGGCATCGAACCAGCGGCGGCATGAGCGTGTCAACGCCGACTGTTCAGACAGGCCCAGCAGCCCGGCGACCTGCGACAGCGGCACCTGCGTCTCGCGCAGGTAGCGCAGCGCGGCCTGCTTGCAGACCTCCTCGCGCAGGGCCTCGAAGGTGGTGCCTTCCAGTTCCAGCCGGCGCTGCAGCGTGCGCGGGTGCATGTTCAGCAGCTCGGCGATCGCCGGGCGGCGCGCGAGGTTGCTGCCCAGCGTGCGGCGGATGGCGATGCGCACGCGCGTCGCCAGCGTCTGACCCGGCTCGCCGAACTGTTGCGCCAGATAGTCCATCGCCATGCGGCGCAGCGGTTCGTTCACCGCCTGCAGCCTGACCGCCAGCGTCTGCGCGTCGACGTGCAGGCCGGCGTACGGTTGGTCGACACGAACCGGTGCGCCGAAGAAGGCGCGGTAGGTCGTCAGCGGCGCCAGCGGCCGATGCGGCAACGACACCGCCTTCAGCACGTACTGATCGCGCGCCAGAAACTGCAGGATGCGGTGCAGCGTGCCGATGCTCTGGTCGGTGACCTGGCGCAGCACCGGTGGATGCGGCAGCACCAGCTCGAACCGCAACTCGGCAGCGCCGGCCACCAGCGTGCTGTGCGGCAGCACCGAGAACACCATGCCCGCGCTGTGCACGTACAGGTGGCGCGACGCGCACTGCAGCGCGTCGGCCACCGTCGGCGAGTGCTGCATCGCCACCGCCAGCGCGCCCAGGGTGTTGATGCCCTGCACCTGCGCCATGCGCAAGCCGAGATCGTCGCAGCGGGCCGCCGCCGCGCTGGCCTCGAGCAGTTCGATGCCGTCGCGCAGCGACACCAGCGCATCCTCGTCCTGCAGTTGCGCGGCCGCGATGTGGTAACGCCGCAGCAGCGGCAGCGGATCCACCCCCAGGCTGCGCATCAGCGCCGGGTAGCCCATCAGGCCGGCGGCCCGCACCATCGCGGTCATGTCTTCAAATGTAAAAACACTGTCTTCGACTGTCAAGCTTGTCGCCACGCCGCCCGGCACACTGAAGGCACTGGAAAACAACCCGGAGCGAGACACCATGAGCCAGCATTTCGACGTCCTGATCATCGGCGCGGGCCTGTCCGGCATCGGCAACGCCTGCCAGATCGCACAGGCGCACCCGAACCGGTCGATGGCGATCCTCGAGCGCCGCCACAGCATCGGCGGCACCTGGGATCTGTTCCGCTACCCCGGCGTGCGCTCCGATTCCGACATGTTCAGCTTCGGCTTCAAGTTCCGCCCCTGGCACGCGCTGAAGGTGCTCGCCGACGGGCCGTCGATCCGCCAGTACATCCGCGACACCGCGGCGCAGTTCGGCATCGAGAACAAGATCCGCTACGGGCTGAAGACCACCACCGCCAGCTGGTGCAGCAAGGCGCGGCTGTGGACCGTCACGGCATTGCACGAGAGCAGCGGCGAGACGCGCCAGTTCACCGCCCGCTTCGTGATCATGTGCACCGGCTACTACGACTACGACGCCGGCTTCGCGCCGCAGTTTCCCGGCCTGCACAGCTTCCAGGGACAGTGCATCCACCCGCAGCAGTGGCCCGAGGCGCTGGACTACAGCGGCAAGAAGGTGGTCGTCATCGGCAGCGGCGCCACCGCGGTGACCCTGGTGCCGGCGATGGCCGACAGGGCCGCGCACGTGACCATGCTGCAGCGCTCGCCGTCATACGTGTTTTCGCTGCCGGCGGTCGACAAGCTGACCGCAGCGCTGGTCAAGATCATGCCCGAGCGCTGGGCCTACTCGCTGGCGCGCCAGCGCAACATCCTGATCCAGCGCGCGCTGTACAACGCCTGCCGCCGCTGGCCGCAGGCGATGCGCGGCTTCCTGCTGCGCAGCGTGCGCAAGCAGGTCGGCCCGGACGTCGACATGCGCCACTTCACGCCGAAGTACATGCCGTGGGACGAGCGGCTGTGTGCGGTGCCCGATGGCGATCTGTTCAAGGTGCTGCGCGCCGGCAAGGCCTCGATCGCCACCGACCACATCGACAGCTTCAACGCCGGCGGCATCCGGCTGAAGTCCGGCCAGCAGCTCGACGCCGACATCGTCGTCACCGCCACCGGGCTGAACCTGCAGATGCTCGGCGGCATCGAGCTGGTGGTCGACGGCACACCGCGTCCGCTGAGCGGGCAGATGATCTACAAGGGCGTGCTGGTGCAGGACGTGCCGAACCTGGCCTGGGTCTTCGGCTACACCAACGCGTCGTGGACCTTGAAGTCCGACCTGGCTGGTGCCTACGTGGCCCGCCTGCTCAGCCACATGGACCAGCAGCGCGCCGATGTCGTCACGCCGCAGGACGACGCCGGCAACGCCCTCGACCACGGCATGCTCGACACCCTGCAGTCGGGCTACGTGCAGCGGGCCAAGGATCAGATGCCGCGCCAAGGCCGCAGCCTGCCGTGGAAGGTGTTGATGAGCTACGCCCACGACAGCCGGGTCCTGGCGAAGGCGCCGGTGGCCGACCACCACCTGAAGTTCAGCGGCGCCATGTCCGGCGCCCCCGTCGTGGCCGCCGCAGAGACGGCCGGCGCGCTGGTGGGAGAAGCGGCGTGAACAACGACCTGCAGCTGATGCGCCACGACCTCGCCTTTGAAAGCCAGGGCACCACCTGCCAGGCCTGGTACTACCGGTCGCGGGCGGCCGCGCAGGTGCAAAAGCCCTGCATCGTGATGGCCAACGGCCTGGCCGGCACGCGCGCCAGCGGCCTCGAGCCCTTCGCCGAACGGTTCATGGCTGCCGGCTTCGATGTGCTGCTGTTCGACTACCGCTTCTTCGGCGACAGCCAGGGCGAGCCGAGGCAGCTGTTGACGGTGGCCCACCAGCTCGACGACTGGCGTGCCGCGGTGGCGTGTGCCCGCGCGCTGCCCGGCGTGGACCCGCAGCGCATCGCGTTGTGGGGCGTCTCGCTGTCCGGCGGTCATGTGCTCAGCATCGCCGCCGAAGACCCGCGCATCGCCGCCATCTCGGCGCTGGTGCCGATGGTCGACGGGTTGGCTGCCGTGGGTCAGCTGCTCAAGGGGGCGGGCCTCGGCTCATCTGCTCAAGCTCAGCCTGTATGGCGCGGTGGACCAGCTGCGCGGCGTGCTCGGGATGAAGCCGCTGCTGATCCCGGTGGTGGCGCCGGCCCGGCGACTTCGCGGTGCTGTCGTCGGCCGATGCCTACGACGGCTACAGCGCCGTCGCGGCGCAGCGGCTGGGTCAACCGGATGAGTGCGCGCATCGCCTTCACGCTGGGGCTGTACCGGCCGATCACCAAGGCCTTGCAGATCAGCTGCCCGGTGCTGATTCAGGCCGGCATGGACGACGTCGTGGTCTCGTCGCCGGCCGCGGTCGAGCTGGGTCGTCGTGTCGGCGGGCTTGGCCGAGGTGCGGCAATACGCCGGCATCGGCCACTTCGACGGCTTCGTCGGCGAGGGCTTCGAAACCGTCGTCGGGCACCAGATCGACTTCATGCGTCGCATGCTGGCGATGCCCTGAAGGCCAACGCGGGCAGCGTGATCAGCCGGCGAGCCCGGCCAGCCGCGCCTTCACCGCGGCCACCAGCGGGGCGATCGACGACGGCGGAAACGGCGACACGCTGCTGACGTTGATCTCGCACAGCACGTAGCGCTCGGGCTCGCCCGGCGCAGGCGGCGCTTCGCCGCCGAACATGAAGTCGCAATCCCACAGCAGCGGCAGCCGCTCGCGGGCCAGGCCGACGCGCTCGCGCAGCAGCTCGATCCACCCGATTCGAGCAGCTGCCTCAGCGCCTGGAACGGCGGCGCAGTCCGCGGCGTGATACAGGCGCGGGCCCGGCGGCGGCGCGCCTTGCCGGGCGCGGCCGGCAACAGCGCGTTCACGCGCCTGGTGGCCGAAGCCGGTGACGCGGTCGTCGACGAGGTAGGCGCGCACCATGCCTTCGGCCAGGCGCGGCTGCCAGGCCTGGTCGATCAGGTGGCCGCCCTGCGCCGGCTCGAAGTACGGCGCCAGGCGCTGCAGCAGCTGCGCCAGCGTCGAGGCTCTCGTCGTCGCTGCCGCGCTGTGCATGGCGCACCGTCAACGACGGTGCAGCGCCCGCCGCCGCGGCGCTTTCGATGCGCCACACGCCGATGCCGCTGTGGCCGCGGTGCTGCTTGAGCACGCGCGCGCCGCGCTGCAGCCGCGTCGGCAGTTCGCGCCGCCAGCTGCTCGAGACTGTCGATGCGGTGCACATCGCTGCCGAAGGGCAGGTCGCGGGTCTCGACGAGCACGTCCTTGGTGCCCAGGCGCAGGATCGTGTCGGGATGCGCGCTGACGATCACGCCGGCAGCCGCCACCTCGCGCAGCAGCGCGTCGAGCCGGTCGCGGCGACGCCCGCCTTCGATCGGGTTGCACCAGACCAGCACCAGCGCGACGCCGCGCAACTGCGCCGCCACCTCGTCGGCGAAGTCGTCGTGGTAGACGGCCGGCTCGGCGCGCACGCCGGCGGCCGGCAACGCTTCGAACAGCGCGGCGAAGCGGCTCTCGGCCGGCGTCGGCGCGGTCGCGCGCGGCGCGGTCGCCGGGGTACAGCAGCGCAACGCGGGGTGCCGGGGTGGCGCTCATCGCAGCTCAGCGCGCCGGCTTGTCGGCCAGCGGCCGGCCCGCCGTGCGCCAGCCCTCGATGCCGCCGCGCAGGAAGCGCGCGCGCAGCCCCGCCGCGCGCAGCCGCAGCGCGGCGGCGCGGCTGACCTCGTGGCCGTAGACGCAATAGACCACCACGTCGCGGTCGGCCGGCAATTCGCTCGCCCAGCGGTCGACGCTGCGCTGGGTCGTGCCAGCGCGCACCGGGGATCATCGTCGTGCGCCTGTGCGTAGACCGCCGGCCCGCCGCACGTCGAGTACCAGCGCGCCGTCGAGATCACCGAGGTCTGCGCCGAGCGACTCGCTGGCGGCATGCACGGCGGCCTGGTAGCGCGCGTAGACGCCGGCCCAGTCGATGTTGGCCATGAAGGCATCGACGTAGGCGCCGGCCGCCGCGCCGTAGTCGAGGTGATAGGCGTGTTCGTACATGTCCAGCGCCAGGATCGGCACGCCGCCCGCGAGCGCATGGCGTGTGGTCGGCGGCCCACTGGTTGACCAGCGTGCCCTCGCGCGGCTGGAACACCAGCAGCACCCAGCCGGAACCGCCGCCGAGCGCCTTGCCCAGGGCCACGAACTCGTCGCGCCAGCGCTCGACGCTGCCGAAGCTGGCGTCGAGCGCCAGCTGGCAGGCCGGCGCCATCGTGCTGGCCGTCGCCGCCCAGGCTGGCGAAATACAGCTCGTGCAGCAGCATCGAGTTGCTCGCGATCAGTTCCTCGCGCTTCAGGCCGTTGAGCTGGAAGCCGGGCAGGCCGTCGAGCCGCTGCCGGAGCGCTGTTCGAACCGATGCCGGCGAGCTGCGCGCGGATCGCGTTCAGCCGCTTGACGGCGCCGCCGTAGTGGTGGCGGTGGTGGCTGTCGATCAGCGCGGCGACAGCCCGCTGCAGCAGCGCCGGATCGAAAGGCAGGGGTTGGATGCGAGCGTGCATCGGTGTTGCCTTTCAGCGCAGCACGGGGTGCATCAAGGTCACCGCCAGCCCGGCGGCCGCGCAGGCGCCGAGCAGCGGCATCACGCCGACCTTGAAGCGGAACAGCGCCACGGCCGCGGCCACGCGCGATCAGCGCCGAGACCGCGTCGAAGCGCCCGCCGAAGCCCTGCGGCCACAGCACGTGGTAGGCGAAGAACAGCGCCAGGTTGAGGATCACGCCGACCACCGCCGCGGTGATCGCCGACAGCGGCGCGGTGAAGCCGAGCTTGCCGTGCGTGGCCTCGACCAGCGGCCCGCCGGCGAGGATGAAGACGAACGACGGCAGGAAGGTGAAGAAGGTGACCACCGCTGGCGGCCAGCGCGCGCGCCGAGGAACAGCGCGTCCGGGCCCGAGCACCTGCTGCAGCCAGCCGCCGACGAAGCCGACGAAGGCCACCACCATGATCAGCGGGCCGGGCGTCGTCTCGCCCAGCGCCAGGCCGTCGATCATCTGCGCGGCCGCTCAGCCACTGGTGCTGCTCGACCGCGCCCTGGTAGACGTAGGGCAGCACCGCGTAGGCGCCGCCGAAGGTCAGCAGCGCGGCCTTGGTGAAGAACCAGCCCATCTGCGTCAGCGTGCCGTCGCAGGCCGCTGCGCGGCGACCAGCGCGGCCATCGCCAGCAGCCACAGCACCGCGCCCGACCGCCAGCACCGCGGCCAGCCGGCGCGCGCGAGAAGCGCGCATGCGGCGGCGTCGGCGTGTCGTCGTCGATCAGCGCCGGCCCGTAGCCGGCTGCCGCGCTGCCATGGCCGCCGCCGAGCGCGAACACCGCGCGGCCAGCGCCGCGCGCCGAAGTGGCCGATCAGCGCCGGCGGCCAGCACGATCGCCGGGAACGGCGTGTCGAAGGCGAAGATGGCGACGAAGGCGGCCGCGGCGATGCCCCACATCCAGCGGTTCTTCAGCGCGCGCGTGCCGATGCGGTGCGCCGCGTGCAGCACGATGCGCGGTCACCGCCGGCTTGATGCCGTAGAACAGGCCGGCCACCAGCGGCACGTCGCCGAAGCGCAGGTAGATCCAGCGACAGCGCGATCAGGATGAACAGCGACGGCAGCACGAACAGCGCGCCGGCGACGATGCCGCCCCAGGTGCGGTGCATCAGCCAGCCGATGTAGGTGGCCAGCTGCTGCGCCTCGGGCCCGGGCAGCAGCATGCAGTAGTTCAGCGCGTGCAGGAAGCGCTGCTCGCTGATCCAGCGGCGGCGCTCGACCAGCTCGCGTGTGCATGATCGCGATCTGCCCGGCCGGCCCGCCGAAGCTGATGAAGCCGAGCTTGAGCCAGAAGCGCAGCGCCTCGCGGAAGGCCACCGGCTGCGGCGCGGCCGCAGCGCCGCGCGTCGGGCAAGTTGGTCGCGGTGGTCGATGTCATGCCGCCGCACCCGGTGTCGGCGTGCAGGGCGTCGAAGACGCCGCCGGCGGCCAGCGCCAGCCGGTCATCGTCGTCGTGCACCTCGCGCAGCCCGGCCAGCACCGCTTCCAGCCCGGCCGCCTCGGCCACCGGGATGCCGCCGACGTCGAGGTAGTGCACCAGCGCGCGCGATGCGCTGCAGCTGCGCGTCGCGCGTCGAGCCCGAAGCTGGCCGCCAGCACCTCGAAGGTGACGCGCGCGCCGACGTGGCGTGAAACGCGCGCCGTCGTAGTCGAAGCCGAGCACGCCGCGCGGGGCCTTCGGCCGGATCGGCCAGCCAGACGAAGCGCGCCTGCGGGTCGATGAAGCGGCGGATCAGCCAGGCGCAGGCCAGGCGGTCGACCCACGGCCGCGCGCGGGTCGCCCAGCGCTTGCCCTGGAACTTGCGGATGTCGAGGCGCGCGATGCCGTGCGCCGCCCGGGCCGCCGGCTCGCCGCGCGAGAAACGCGTGTCGAGCGCCTGCGCGCAGCGCCTGCAGTTCGGCCTGCGCCTGCTCGGCGGCGGCGCCGGGGTAGTAGTCGATGCGCTGCAGCGCCTGCAGGCCTTCGGCGACGCCGCGCAGGCGCCGCCGCGCCTCGGTCTCGCCCAGCGAGGCCAGCTCGTCGGCCAGCGCGCGCGCATCGGCCGCCACTGGCGCGTAGGCTGTCGCTGCGGTCGAACAGCGCCAGCACCTCGTCCGCTGCGCCGGGTCGCGCGGCGGCCAGCTCGAGCACGCGACGCCTGGCCGCCGTGGGCGCGCACCTCGGCCGGCCAGCGCGTCGAACGAGGCGGCCTTGTGCCGCCGGCAACAGGTAGGCGCCGTCGCGCAGCGCGGCGCAGCCGAGGGTCTTCAGGGTGCGCCAGACGCGCAGGCGCACCGCACTGGGCTGGGTCGGCAGCGTGAGGAAGAGCACGGTCCACATGATTGAAGCATACGCTTCAAATCATGAAACATCTACTTCTATGATTCTTTCGGCGGCCCGACGCGGGCGGCCGGCGCAGATCAGTGGCGCAGCCGCATCGCCCCGGGCAACGGCACCGAGCGGCGCAGCACGTCCTCGGCCAGCCACACGGCCGCCTTGCGCGCGCGCTCGGCGACCACCGGCAGCGGCAGCTGCTGGTAGTCGTCGTTGAAGACCTCGAAGCTGTAGTCGCCGCGATAGCCGAGCCGGTTCAGCTCGAGCACCAGGTCGCGCCAGCTGTTCGCTGTGCACGCCTTCGCCGGGAAAGACGCGGAAGGTGCGCGCGGTGCTCATGCGCTCTTCGAAGGTGCGGTGTCTCCTGCCACATGAAGTCGGACAGCTGCACCAGGTAGATGCGCCGCGGGTCGAGCCGCGCCAGGTCGTCGAGGTCGTCCTGCGCCGCGAACATGTGGAACGAGTCCAGCCCGATGCCCAGGTTGGGGCAGTCGGCCTGTTCGACGACGTCCCAGGCCGTGCGTGAACTCGTTCACCGTGCGCCCCCACGACAGCGCCTCGTAGGCGACCTTGACGCCGATGCGGCAGCGCCAGCATCGCCAGCTTGCGCAGGTCGCGCGCGAGTGCGTCCGGGTCCTCGCTGGCATGCGCGAGGTCGACGAGCAGGCCAGCAGCACCTTGCAGCCCAGCGCCGCGCACATCTCGAGCATCGACTTGGCGATGTCGACCTTGTAGTCGTGCAGCTGGCCCGACAGGCCTTCGAAATCGCGCAGCACCTGGAAGCCGGTGCCGCGCAGGCCGCTGGCCTTGACCGCGCTGCACCGCGGCTGTCGAGCCCTCCGGGTGGCCGACGAGGTCGCGCGCGCTGAGCATGACCTGCGCGAAGCCGGCGTCGCGCGATCGCGCGCAGCTTGGCCTCCAGCGGGCCGGCCAGCGAGATGGTGTCCATGCCGAAGCTGTTCGATGTTCATGGCCGCTGGTCGTGCACCAGTTCGAAGCTGACGCTGTCGAGCAGCGTGCGCGTGATCGCGCCTGCGCGCTGACACGGCTGTCGCCGCTGTCGACGAACGCGATGCCGCGGCTGCGCCACTGCGCGCACCGCGGCCGGCACGTCGGCGCGTGCCGAAGCCGATGCGCTGGTAGCGCTCGGGTGCCTCGTCGTCGAGCGGCGCCTGCGCGTCGGGCTCGATCAGCTGCAGGTAGAAGCGGCTGGCCGCGTCGCCCGGGCTTTGCATCAGCGTGCCCCGCGGCAGGACGCCGAAGCGCGTCGCCTCGTCCAACGCGCAGAAGCCGAACAGCCGCGTGTAGAACTCGACCCAGTCGGCGGTGCGGTCGCGGCCGATGTACTGCACCAGGCCGAAGAAGTGCAAGCCGGCCAGTCGCCGGCGGATGCGCTGTCGGCGCCGGGGATGGCGATGAAATCGACGCTGTAGATCGAGAACTCGCGGTAGCGGTCGACGAAGTAGATGTGCGTGCCGCCGGGGCCGTGGATGCCGGGGATGTTCAGCTCCATCACCTGGGCATGCATCGGCACGTCCCAGGCGCCGAGTTCGAGCGCGCGTTCGTAGGCGGCGCGGGCATCGCGCACGCGCAACGCCAGCGCGCGGATCGTCGGCACCGCCACCTCGGCCGAGGCCACGCTGCGCAGCACCGCGGCGTGCGCGTTGACGACGATGTTCATGGCCCCTTGCCGATAGACCAGCACCTCGCGCGAGCGGTGCCGCGCCACCGGCCGGAAGCCCACCGATTCGAGCAGCTGGCCCAGCGCCTGCGGCCGCGGCGTGGTGAATTCGACGTACTCGATGCCGTCGAGTCCGATCGGGTTGTCCTCGGCGGCGATGTGCTCGCGCACCTGCGTCTGGTCCTGCATCGCTTGCTCCTGTCGATCAACCCTGCCCGCGCTCGGCGACCAGCCTGCGGAAGTGGGCATCCATGCGCTCGGCGTCGGGCGCCAGGCCGGTGATCAGGCGAAAGGCGCCGACCGCCTGGCCCACCGCCATGGTGCCGCCGTCGACCACCGCGCAGCCGGCCGCCCGTGCTGCCTGCAGCAGCGCGGTCTGCATCGGGAAATAGACGATCTCGGCGACCCACAGCGACGGGCGCAGCAGCGCCGCCGGCAGCGGCAGGCCCGGCAGCTTGTCCATGCCGGTCGGCGTGGCGTGGATCAGGCCGCTGGCAGCGTGCATCGCCTGCGCCACGTCTTGCACAGCGGTGACGCGCCCCGGGTGCAGCGGCGCCAGTTCCGCGGCCAGCGCAGCGGCACGGGCCGCATCCTGGTCGACGATGACCAGCTGCCGCGCACCCATCTGCAGCACCGCGTGGGCGATCGCCGAGCCGGCGCCGCCGGCGCCGAGCAGCACCACGCGCTGCAGATCGGCCGCGGGCAGCGTGCGCTCGAAACCCCAGCGCCAGCCGGCGCCGTCGGTGTTGTGGCCGGTGAGACGGCCGTCACGGCACACGACGGTGTTCACCGCGCCCATCGTGCGGGCCTCGTCGGACAGGCTCGTCGAGCAGCGGGATCACGGCCTGCTTGCACGGGTAGGTGATGTTCAAGCCGGCGAAGCCGATGGTGCGCACCGCGCGCATCAGCGCGGGCAGCGTGGCCGCGCCCTCAGGGTCGCGGTCGAGATCGATCAGCTGGTAGTGCAGGCGCACACCGTGATGCCGCGCCTCTTCCTCGTGCAGGGCCGGCGTCAGCGAGCGCTGGATGCCGGCGCCGATCAGACCCACCAGCGTGCGCACCGGCAACGCGACTGCGACGGTGGTGTCGGCAGAAATCATGACCGGGCCTGTGCGTGCTTCGGGAAGCGCTGCTGGCGCCGTCAACCTGCCTGATCGCGCAGCATCTCCCGGATGGCCCTGATCGCCGCCCGGTAGCCGTCGGGCCCGAGGCCGGCGATCACCGCGGTGGCCACCTTGGACACATAGGAGTGGTGGTACATCGGCTCGCGGCGATGGATGTTCGAGATGTGCACCTCGATGATCGGCCCCGGAAACATCTTCAGCGCGTCCATGATCGCCATCGAGGTGAACGAATAGGCCGCGGGGTTGATGATGATGGCGCTGCCCGCGTCGATGGCCTCGTGGATCCACTCGATCAGCTGCGTCTCGCTGTTGGACTGGCGGAACTCCACCGCGACCGCCCCGGCTTCGTCGCGGCACAGCGCTTCGATCTCGGCGAGCGTGGTCTTGCCGTAGATCGCCGGCTCCCGCATGCCCAGCCGGTTGAGGTTCGGACCGTTGAGGATGAATAGCGGCTTGATCATGGTGGGTGCCTCGAGGTCGGACGGCGCTAGCCCTTGTAGCCCATCACGCGCGGCAGCCACAGGACGGTTTCGGGAACCAGCGTGATGATCGCCAGCACGAGCATGGCCATGCCGATGAAGGGCAGCGCCTCGCGCACGATGGCCGTCAGCGGCTGCTTGGTCATGTTGGCGACCACGAACAGCAGCAGGCCGTAACGGCGGCGTCAGCAGGCCGATCATGATGTTGACCACCACCACCACGCCGAAGTGCACCAGGTCGATGCCGAGCGCCTTCGCCGTCGGGAATCAAGATCGGCACGATGACGAGCAGGATCGTGGAGCCTTCGAGCAGGCAGCCCAGCACCAGCAGGATCGCGTTCACCAGCAGCAGGAAGGCCAGCGGCGTCAGCTCGAAGCCGCTGATGAACTGCTGCACCGACAGCGGGATCTGCTCGATCGTGACCACGTAGTTGAAGACCAGCGCACCGGCGATCAGCATGCCGATCGAGGTCGTCGCGCGCGCGCTGCCGAGCAGCACGCTGTAGAGCTGCCGCCAGCGTCATCGAGCGATAGAGCAGCGCCGAGGCCAGCAGCGCATAGGCCGCGGCGGCGGCCGCGCCCTCGGTCGGCGTCATCACGCCGCCGTAGATGCCGAACAGCAGCATCACCGGCAGCATCAGCGCCGGCAACGCGTTCGAGCGTGATGCGCGGCATCTCGCGCATCGGCACCGGCGTCTCGACCGGATAGTTGCGACGCCGCGCGATGAACGCGTTGATGATCATGAAGCGCCACGCCCAGCAGCAGGCCGGGGACGACGCCGCCGAGGAACAGGTAGCCGATCGAGGTGTCCGACACCAGCGCGTAGAGCACCATCGGGATCGACGGCGGAATGATCGGGCCGATGACGCGCCGACGCCGCGGTGATGGCCGCCGGCATAGGCTCACCGGGTAGCGGCGTTGCGCGTCATCATGTCGATGATGACCTTGCCCATGCCGACGGCATCGGCGATGGCCGAGCCGGACATGCCGGCGAAGATGATGCTGGCGACGACGTTGACGTGGCCGAGGCCGCCGCGGAAGCGGCCCGACCAGCACGCAGGCAGAACTTGAGCAGCCGGTCGGTCAGGCTGCCGACTGTTCATCAGTTCGGCGGCGAGGATGAACAAGCGGCACGGCCAGCAGCACGTAGCTGTTGAACAGGCCGTTGAGGATCTGCTCGGCGGCGGTGCCGAGGTCGAGCCCGGCCAGCAGCAGGTAGAGGATCGAGGCGCCGATCATCGCATAGCCCGATCGGCAGGCCCAGCACCGCCAGCGCGACCAGCGCGATGATGCACAGCGTGAAGGGGCTGGGCATGCTCAGGCCGTGTTGTCCGACATGCTGCCGGGTTCGGGCGGCGCGCCCCGGATCGCGCGCCAGGCCAGCGCGACGTGCCTGACGATGATCGGCCACCGCGAACATCACGTAGATCGGCATACAGGATGTCGAAGCGCATGCTGCAGGTAGGCGGTGTGCTCGACGCTTCATGAAGGTCACGTAGCTCCAGGTGGCCGGCAGCGAGATCAGCGAAGAGCACGACGATCGCGATGCTGGAAGCCGCGGTGAAGACGCCGCTGGGTCCGCGGCGAGACGAGCACGTAGACGATGTCGAAGCGGATCTCGTCCTGGTCGCGAGAGCACGAACGCCGCGCCCCACAGCACGCACCCACACCCAGCACAGGACGCGTCACCTCGTCGGTCCAGCCGAGCGGCTGGTTGAACACGTAGCGAAAGCCGATCTGCAGCAGGAACGACACGAACATCAGCGCCATCAGCGCCACCGCCACATCGTTCGGCGCGCCGGCGCAGCCACGAACCCGCCGTGCGAAGTCGAGTGAGCATCGTCTGAGGATCCTGCTGTGGCCGGCGCCGCGCACCGGCCTTCCATCGAGAGGCTACGCCGCGCGCCGCGCCCGATCTCGGTGCTGCACGTGCTGTCGCGCCCGTGTGCCGCGCCGTGCGGGACAGCCGACGTCAAAGGGCGTTGATGCGCTCGAGCGCGCCCTTCGGCCACTCGCTGCCGTACTTGTCGACGTACTTCTTCTGCGCGAAGGTGCGGAAGGCGTTCGAGGTCCGGCGTGTAGACCTTCTTGCCTTCCTTCTTGAAGAACTCGATCGACTTCCTTCTCCTGCGCGACGAACTTCGCCGTGTAGTCGTCGATGGCCTTGTCGGCCGCGGCCGCTGCAACTTCGCCTGCTGCGCCGGCGTCATCGCGTCCCACGCTTGGTCGGTGATCGACCATCACGTCGTAGCCGAGCACGTGGCTGGTGAGCACGAACTGCGTGGTGACCTCGTAGAACTTCATCAGCCGGCTCGCCACCAGCGGATTGTCCTGGCCGTCGATGGCGCCCGATCTGCAGCGCCGTGTAGACCTCGGCGTAGGCCACCGGCGTCGGGTTGGCGCCGATCGACTCGCCGAGGAACTGCCAGAACTCGCCCGGCGGCATGCGCAGCTTGATGCCGGCCAGATCGGCCGGCGTCTTGATCTTCTTGGTCGGCTTCAGGTTCACGTGGCGCGCGCCGAAGTACACCGGCGTGATGATCTCGATGCCGAGCTGGTCGCGCGCCATCTTGATGAACTCGCGGCCGACGTCGCTCTTGAAGGTCTTCTTCAGGTGGTCGTACGTCGCGGAACAGGTAGGCCGAGGTCATCAGCGACCAGGCCGGGATCTGCTTGGAGATGTCGGCCGGCGCCAGATTGCACATCTCGAGATTGCCGCGCTGCAGCGCGACCAGTTCGGTGCCCTGCTTGAACAGCGTGTTGCCCCAGTAGGGCTCGAAGTCGAAGTCGTCCTTGATGGCGGTGGCGAAGTTCTTGTAGGCCTCGGTGCGCAGGTCCTGCTCGGTGAAGGCGGAGCTGAAGCGCAGCTTGGTGCGCGATTGCGCAAATGCCGTGGGCAGCAGGCCCAAGGCCAGCGCCGAAGCGCCGGCGCCGAGCGTCTGGCGACGCGAGATGTTCAAGCTCATGAAGTCTCCTGGTGGGTTCGCCGCAAGGGCGCCGGTGGGGGCCGTGGCCGGGTCGTGGCCGTTCAGGGTCGGGCCGACGAGGTGCGCGCATGATATGAAATCAACGGACAATGCACAATGCCTATGATGATTTGAGTATTCTCATGTCATCAGGTTTGTTCATCGCCGACACTTGCGGCGATTCGTCAACGACCAGGAGCGCGCACGTGCCATCCGATTCGTCCGTTGTTTGCGCCGACAGTGAAACGGTCGGCGAGGCGGCCTACCGCCGCATACGCTCCGACATCGTGCTGGGTCGCCTGACGCCGGGGCGGCGCCTGCCGCTGGAGCGCATGAAGGAGACCTACGGCACCAGCGTCAGCACGCTGCGCGAGCTGTTCAACCGCCTGTCCACCGAAGGCCTGCTGGTCGCCGAAGGCTCACGCGGCTTCCAGGTCAGCGCGGTGTCGGCGACCAACCTGCGCGAAGTGGCCGCGATGCGGCAACTGCTCGAGCGCCACGGCCTGAAGGAATCGTTCGAACGCGGCGACCTCGATTGGGAAGGACGCGTGGTGGCCGCCCATCACAAGCTCGCCACGATGGAAAAGAGGATGGCGGCGAACGATCCCTATCCCGCGCAGACGTGGCGTCAGTACGACTGGGCGTTCCATGTGGCGCTGATCTCGGCCTGCGGCTCCGACCTGCTGCTGGAGACCTACACGGCGATCTGCGACAAGTACCTGCGCTACCAGATGATCGCCGCTGTCTTTCGCGGGCAGGTGGCGGCCGACGAACACCGCGTGCTGCTCGAATGCGCCCTCGCCCGCGACTGGCAGCGTGCGCAGCAGACGCTGACCACACACGTCGAAGATTGCGTCACGCAGATGGCATCGATGCTGGACGCCGCTTGAACCGCCATCCATTTCTTGCAGGGACACCATGACGTCGTCTTCCGCTGGCCCGCTGCGCATCGGCGTTCTCGGTGCGGCGCGCATCGCGCGGCTGTTCGTCGACGCCGTGCGGCCGTCTGCCAAGGTCACGGTCACCGCCGTCGCCAGCCGCGATGTCGAGCGCGCGAAGTCGTTTGCCCGTGAACTCGGCATCGCCCGCGTGCACGCGAGCTACGACGCACTCTTCGCGGACCCCGACATCGACGCGGTGTACGTGCCGCTGCCGAACAACCTGCATGCGCAGTGGTCGATCGAAGCCGCCAGCGCCGGCAAGCACGTGCTGTGCGAGAAGCCGCTGGCCGCCAACGCGGCGCAGGCCCGGGCCATGTTCGAGGCCGCCCGCAAGCATGGCGTGTATCTGGTCGAGGCCTATCCGTATCGGGCCCAGCCGCAGACGCTGAAGGTGCGCGAACTGCTCGCCGCGGGTGCCATCGGGCGCCTTCAGCTCATACAAGCCTCGTTCGGATTCCCGCTCACCGACGCCGCCAACATCCGCATGGACCCCGCGCTCGCCGGGGGCGCGCTGATGGACGCGGGCTCGTACCCGGTGAGCTTCGTGCGCACCGTCGCCGGCGTCGCGCCGTCGCGGGTGCTGGCGCTGTCGCGTTGGGGCTCCACGGGGGTCGACGTGAGCACGATGGCCACGCTCGAGCACGCCGACGGCCTGCTCGCGCAGATCTCGTGCAGCTTCACCACCGCGCGGCACCGGCACGCCTTCATCGCCGGCGACGCAGGCTCGATCAGCACCACCTACTTCAACGACACCGGCCCGACCTTTCCCCCGCTGGTGGAACTGCGCCGCGGCAGCGGATGGGACGCGGCGCGCGAGTCGATCGAAACCGCTGCCACTGCCGGGTTCCTCGCCGAAGCCGAGTCGTTCCATGACCTGGTGCGTTTCGGCTGGGACCGCTGGACCGGCGCCACGCCCGAGGAATCGATCGACATCGCGATGACGCTGGATGCCGTGGCGGCCAGCAGCCGCCAGGGCGTTGCGGTCGACGTCGGCGCTTGAGGAAGCACCGATGTCGCTGCTGGGCAGTGCCGCGCTGGCCATGTGGTGGGACATGGCGCCCGAGATGAAGTCCGAGTTCGAGCACTGGCACTCGCACGAACATTTTCCGGAGCGGCTTGCGGTTCCCGGCTTTCGCCGCGCCTCACGCTGGACCAGTGCCGACGGTGGCGAAGGCATCTTCGTGATGTACGAACTCAGCTCGCACGCGATCCTGTCGTCGCCCGCCTACGTCGCCACCTGAACACGCCGACACCGTGGTCGACACGCATGATGCCGCACCACCGCAACATGGTGCGCAGCCAGTGCCGCGTGCTGGCGTCGTGGGGTGCCGGCGCGGCACGGCACGTGTCGACATTGCGACTCTCACCGCTGCCGAACCGCGCCGACGACCTGCTCGCGCACTTGCGCACGCTCGGCGCCGCCATCGTGCAGCGCCCCGGCATCGTCGGCGCGCATCTGCTGCGGCACCAGGCGCCCGACATCGCCGAGACCACCGAACAGCGCATCCGCAACTCGGCCGATCGGGTTGCCGACTGGGTGTTCGTGACGCTGGCCTACGAGGCGGCAGGCCCTGGACACGCTGATCGCTTCCGATCTCGCGCCGGCCGCGCTGCTGGCCTCGGGCGCGGCCGAGGGCGCACTCGGCGGTCGGTACTCGCTCTCGCACTCGGCCACCTGCGAGGACATCGCCGACCGGCAGCCCGGCTGACGGTCATCCGACCGGGACGGTGGCGCGCCAGGCGACGCGGCCTCAACCGCCCGACTTCTGGCAACTCACGGCCAGTTCCTTGCACACGTTCAGGATGCGATCGACCAAGGTCGAGGTGGTCGACGTGGCGATGCCCGGGTGCGCGGTCGACACCATCAGCTGCGACAGGTTGTCGCCGAGCGTGTTCACCTGGATGCCGCCGATCTGCTTGCCGTCGGTGAATTCGACTGCGCGCCGGGCGTCGTCGGTCTTCGTCACCTTGACCTCGCTGTTCTGGCCGAGCAGGCGCGTCACCGTCGCGAACACCTTGTCGGGCGCGACCTCGACGATCACCGTCGCCACGTCGTAGGCCGCACCGGGCGCACCGGCGGCCCCCGGCGACGATTGCTGCATCTGCTCGACACGGCCGATCGCATGCCGCGCCAGGAACACCCACTGCGCCGCCGCCGTGCTGCACAGCGTGAGAAGAACAAGTGCGGTCGCGCCCGCACGCCAGGCCTGCCGTCGGTCCATCGGTCTTCTCCTCGGTGGTGGGTTCAACGCGTCCAGTAATCGGTCTTCGACAACAGCCCGGCCTTGACCTTCAGCTCGAGGCGGCCGTCGGCGGCCAGCGACAGCTCGGCCGGGAAACGCTTGCCGGCGCGCGGCGCATACACGGTGCCGCCGCTCCAGCCACCGGCATCGGCCTTGAACCCGGACAGGATCGGGATGCCGAGCAGCGCGCGCGAGCGCAGCGCGGCATCGGCGTTGTTCGCATCGAGCACCGGCTTGCCGTCGCGCTGGGGCTCCTTCAGCCACACCAGCATGCCGTTGTAGACGGTGCTGCCGTCGGCGGCGGTGGCCGGCTTGACCTCGACCTTCGACGCGCCGTCGTCGGTGAGCCAGCTGCCGACGATGGCGTCGGGCGGCGCGGCCGCCGCCGGCAGCAGCGCACACAGCCACAGCGCCAGCACGCCGATCGAGCGCCGGCCGAGAGCATGCGCGTTGCCCATGCGATGCCTTCCGCAAGCCGAGGGTCACGAAGGGTACGGCCTGCGCCGCAAAACTTCAATGCGCGCTGTCCTGAGCGATGATGCTCGCTGCACCACAGCCCGCCGGAGCGAAGATGATTCTCGAAGTTGCCGACATCCGCATTGCCCCCGGCCAGCAGGCCGCGTTCGACGAGGC
Source organism: uncultured beta proteobacterium (assembly GCA_963756415.1). Lineage (GTDB taxonomy): Bacteria > Pseudomonadota > Gammaproteobacteria > Burkholderiales > Burkholderiaceae_C > Rubrivivax. Next base: position 109,454 of record CAVWNT010000005.1, on the reverse strand, counting down.
GCTGCAGCGCGGCCTGAACACCGTCATCGCGCAGGCCCGGGGCTGCCAGGGCTGGAAGATCAACAAGGGCATCGAAAGCCCCGAGCGCTATCTGCTGATGATCTTCTGGGACACGCTCGAAGACCACACGGTGGCCTTCCGCGAAGGCCCGCTGTTCGCGCAGTGGCGCGCCATCGTCGGGCCGTTCTTTGCTTCGCCGCCGCAGGTCGAGCATTTCAGCCTGCTCGCGAAGTCGGCATGAGCGAGCGCGATGCTGCGCTGGCAGCGGCACGAGATCACTACGACAGCGGCGTCTTCGTGCGCGACCTCGCGCGCCGCGTGGCGATCCGCAGCGAGAGCCAGGATCCTGCGCAGGCAGCGGCGCTGCAGGCCTACCTGGCCGACGAGATGCAGCCGTCGCTGGCCGCGCTCGGCTTCGAGGTGTCGCTGCACCCGAACCCGCTCAGCGGCACCGGCTGCGGGCCGTTCCTGATCGCCCGGCGCGTCGAGGACGCGGCCGTGCCGACGGTGCTGATGTACGGCCACGGCGATGTCATCCGCGGCCAGGATGCGTCGTGGACGAAGGGCCAGGGCCCGTGGCAGCTGACCGCCGACGGCGACAGGCTGTACGGCCGCGGCAGCGCCGACAACAAGGGCCAGCACAGCATCAACATCGCCGCGCTGGCGCAGGTGCTGGCCGTGCGCGGCGGGCGGCTCGGCTTCAACGCCACCTGGCTGATCGAAACCGGCGAGGAGACCGGCTCGCCCGGGCTGGCCGAGTTCTGCACGCTGCAACGCGATGCGCTGCGCGCCGACGTGCTGATCGCCTCCGACGGGCCGCGGCTGCGCGCCGATCTGCCGACCTTGTTCCTGGGCACGCGCGGTGTCGCCAATTTCGATCTGCAGCTGAAGCTGCGCGACGGCGCCCACCATTCCGGCAACTGGGGCGGGCTGCTGCGCAACCCCGGCACGGTGCTGGCCAATGCCATCGCCAGCCTGGTCGACGGTCGCGGGCGCATCCTCGTCGATGCGCTGCGGCCGCCGCCGATCCCGCCGGCGGTGCGCGCGGCGCTGCACGGCCTGCACGTCGGCGGCGGGCCCGGCGATCCGGCCATCGACACCGAATGGGGCGAAGCCGACCAGACACCGATCGAACGCGTGCTGGCCTGGAACGCACTCGAAGTGCTGGCCATGCGCACCGGCAACCCGGACTTCCCGATCAACGCCGTTCCGGCGCACGCGCAGGCGCACCTGCAGCTGCGCTTCGTCGTCGGCACGCCGATCGCGCAGCTTCGCGCAGGCCGTGCAGCAGCATCTGGCCGCACGCGGCTTCGCCGACATCGAGGTCGGCGAGCCGGTGGTGATGCAGGCGACCCGGCTCGACCCCGACAACCCGTGGGTGCGCTGGGCGCTGGCGTCGATCGAACGCAGCGCCGGCGTGCGGCCGGCACTGCTGCCGAACCTGGGCGGCTCGCTGCCGAACGACGTCTTCGCCGACATCCTCGGCCTGCCGACGGTGTGGGTGCCGCACAGCTACCCGGCCTGTTCGCAGCACGCGCCGAACGAACACCTGCTGGCCCCGGTGGTGCGCCAGGCACTGCAGCTGATGACCGGCCTGTTCTGGGACCTGGGCGACGATGCGGCGACCCTGCCGCGACGCGCGCCGGCCGTGGCGTGACGGCGTCTTACCCTGCTGCGCGCGCCGCGTCCTGCGCGGCCGCCAGCGCCGCGTCGCGCTGGCGCGCTGCGATCACGGCCGGTCGGGCATTGAAGGCCGCCACGTAACGCGTGAACACGGGCTCGTCGGGCACCAGCTTGAAACCGAGCATCCAGCTGAGGGCCGCGCCCCACAGCACGTCGGCGACGCTGAAGCGTTCGCCGAGCATGTATGGCCCGGCGCTCAACTGCCCGCGCAGCGTTCCCAGCATGGTGTCGAAGTCGCCGTAGGGCGAGGTCGAGGCACTGCCCGAGTCGCGTTTCATCGCACGGTCAACCACCGCCGGTTCGAAGCTCGAGCCGTAGAAGGCCATCCAGCGCAGGTACGGGCCGCGCAGCGCGTCGCCGGGCGCCGGCGCCAGCCCGCGCTGCGGGAACAGCTCCGCCAGGTACATGTACACCGCCGGCTGCTCGGTGACGAGCGCGTCGCCGTGGCGCAGCGCAGGCACCTTGCCCATCGGGTTGATCGCGATGTACTCGGCGCCGCGCTGCTCGCCGGCCTTCATGTCGAGCACCTTCAGTTCGACATCGGCGCCGAGTTCCTCGAGCAGGATCAACACACCGCTCGAGCGCGAATGGGGCGCGTGGTACAGCGTGACCGATGGCTTCATCGCAAGTCCCTCGTTGAATGACAGGCGCGACAGTGTAGACATCCGCCGGCGCCATTTGAAGCGACCCTGGCACACTGCCGCAATCGACAACTGCAAGGACAGGCCATGTCGCTTCTGATGGACGAAAAACCGCGCGCGTCGCACAGCGCACTGCCGATCAGCGACGCCGAACGCACCGCGCGCGTGCAGCTGGCCGCCTGCTACCGCATCTTCGACCTGCTCGGCTGGACCGAGAGCATCTTCAACCACATCACGCTGCGCGTGCCGGGGCCTGAGCGGGTGTTCCTGATCAACCCCTTCGGGCTGATGTACCACGAGGTCACCGCGTCGAACCTGGTGGCGGTGGACATCGACGGCGTGCCGGTGCGGCCCAGCCCGCACCCGGTCAACCGCGCCGGCTTCGTCACGCACAGCGCGATCCACGGTGCCATCGCGGGCGCGCACTGCGTGATGCACACCCACACCACCAGCGGCATGGCAGTGTCCTGCCTCGACGGCGGGCTGTCGCACGACACCTTCAACGGCGCGCAGCTCGACGGCGCGGTGGCGTACCACGATTTCGAGGGCATCACCGTCAACCTCGACGAGCGCACGCGCATGCTCGCCAGCATCGGCGACAGGCGCTGCGTGATCCTGCGCAACCACGGCCTGCTCGCCTGGGGCGGCGATGTGACGGAAGCCTTCATGTGGCTGTGGACGATGCAGCGCGCCTGCGATGTGCAGATCGCCGCCGCTGCGGCCGGCACGATCCGGCCGCTGGCGCCGCCGGTGCGTGCGCAGTGCGTGCGCGAAGCGGCCGGGCTCGAACCGGCGGTGTGCCGCGCGGTGTTCGAGGCGTGGGTGCGCAAGCTCGATGCGGCGGGGTCGGACTACGCCAGCTGATCGAGCCCGGCGCGCACGACGCGCCGCTGCCGGTCATCCTGCCTGACATGACCGCCGCGCCGAAGGGTCGGCGCGGGTGCGGCGCACACCGCGGCGCAGAATTCATAGAATCGGCCTCGCTTCGGTTCCCTTCGATTCAGTACCTTCGCGCCGTTCGACCATGCTTGCCGCATCCCTTCCGCTTCGCCTGTCGCGCCGCATGCTGCGCGCGCTGGCGCGGCTGCTGATCGGCACGCTGCTGTTTGCGCAGTTCGCTGTCGCGGCCCATGCCTGCGCGCAGATGGCGGCCGATCCGGCGATGGCGACGAGCATCGATGCGCGCGCCGACGAGGGCGACGATTCCACAGCCGAGCGCGTGTGTGCCGAGCACTGCAAGGCCGAACCGCAGGGCGACACGCAGCACGGCGCACTCGCCACCCCCGCGCCGGTGCGCAGCCTGCTGCACCGGCTGTTGCCGCCGCCACCGAGCGACGCGCCGCGACGCACCGTGGCCCTGCTGAATGCGCTGACTCCGGGCGCACCGCCCCACGCCATCCTGCACTGCGTGTTCCGCATCTGATCCTCGAATGACGTTCCGGTCGTGCGGCCTGCGCCGCGCGGCATCTGCACCGTCATTTCGAAAGATCCCCATGTCCACGATCCTTGCGGGCGCCTGCTGGCGCCGCAGCGCCCTGTCGCTGGTGCTGTGTGTTCTGCCGTGGCCGGCGTCGGCGCAGCACACGCTGTCGCTCGACGAAGCCCTGCGCCTGGCGCAGGCGCGTTCGTTGCAACTCGAGGCGCAATCGTCGGCCGCTGCCGCGGCACGCGAGCTGGCGCTGGCCGCGAGCCGCCTGCCCGATCCGGTGCTGAGCGCCGGCATCGTCAACCTGCCGGTCAACGGGCCCGAGGCGTTCAGCCTGACGTCCGACTTCATGACCATGCGCTCGATCGGGGTGATGCAGCAGTTCACCGGCAGCGACAAGCGCCGTGCGCGCAGCGCGCGCTTCGACCGGCAGGCCGAGGCCGCCGAAGCGAACCGGGCGCTGGCGCTGGCCAACCTGCGCCGCGACACCGCGATCGCCTGGCTCGATCGCCATCACCTGCAGCGCATGGTGCTGTTGCTGCAGGCGCAGCGCGACGAGGCGCGGCTGCAGATCGACGCCGCCGAGGCCGCCTACCGCGGCGGGCGCGGCGCGCAGGCCGATGTCTTCGGCGCGCGCCTGGGTGTGGCGCAGATCGACGAGCGGCTGCGCCGCCTCGAACTGCTGGCCGACACCGCGCAGACGCGCCTGGTGCGCTGGGTCGGCCCCGAGGGCGCGGGCCCGCTGGCCGCGCCGCCCGCGCTGCTGATCGATGACGGCGATGCGCCAGCGGCCGCCGCCGACTCGCTGCTGCAACGCCACCCGCGCCTGGCGGCGCTCGACCAGCAGGAGGCGGTGGCGCGCGCCGCCGCCGACATCGCCCGCAGCGAACGCAGCGCCGACTGGAGCGTCGAGCTGATGTACAGCCAGCGCGGGCCGGCGTACTCGAACATGGCCTCGCTGAACGTGTCGATCCCGCTGCAGTGGGATGCGAAAAACCGGCAGGACCGCGAACTCGACGCCAGCCTGCGCCTGGCCGAGCAGGCACGCGACGAACGCGAGGAGGCGATGCGGGAGATCCACGCCGAGACGCTGAGCTGGCTGCAGCAGTGGCACAGCGACCGCCAGCGGCTGGCGCTGTACGACGACAGCCTGCTGCCGCTGGCACACCAGCGCAGCGCTGCCGCACTGGCTGCCTACCGCGGCGGCGCTGCCGCGCTGGCGTCGGTGCTCGAAGCGCGGCGCCTGGAACTCGAGCTGCAGCTCGAGCGGCTGCGCCTGCAGATGGACAGCGCCCAGCTGTGGGCACGCATCCGGTTCCTGGTGCCACCGCCGACGGAGCCGCCGCCTTGGAGTTCGCGCTTGGCCGACACCCAGGAGCGTGCACGATGAGCCCGCTGCAAAGATCGCTTGCCGTCGCGGCCGCGCTGATCGTGTTGGCGGCAGCCGGTTGGGCGCTGTACAGCGTCGGCCTGCAGCGCGGCCTGCATGCCGCCGCGACATCGGCAGCGACGGCCCCGGCGCCGGTGGCTGCCGCCGCACCGGTGGCAGCCGCCGACAGCGGCCCGCTGAGCATCGCCCAGGGCGAAGAGGCCACCCGCCGGCACATCGACGCCGGCATCCAGGCCGGCGACACCGACCCCGCCAACGGCAAGAAGATCCTCTACTACCACGACCCGATGGTGCCGGGCAACCAGTTCGACAAGCCGGCCAAGTCGCCGTTCATGGACATGATGCTGGTGCCGATGTATGCCGACAGCGCCGGCAGCGCCGCCGACAGCGGCCAGATCACCGTCAGCCCGCGCATCCAGCAGAACCTGGGGCTGCGCACCGCACCGGTGACCCGCGGCACGCTGGCCGCTGCCGTCGAGGCGGTGGGCAACATCGCCTTCAATGAACGCGACCAGGTGCTGGTGCAGGCGCGCGCCACCGGCTTCGTCGAGAAGCTGTTCGTGCGCGCCACGCTCGATGCGGTGAACAAGGGCCAGCCGCTGGCCGAGCTGTACGTGCCCGACTGGGTGAGCGCGCAGGAGGAATACCTGTCGCTCGCGCGCATGCAGGGCAGCAACCTGGCCCCGCTGATCGACGGTGCGCGCCAGCGCATGCGGCTGGCCGGCATGAGCGAGGCGCAGATCGACGCGGTGGTGCACAGCGGGCGCGTGCAGGGCCGCTTCACGGTGCACGCGCCGATCGGCGGTGTCGTCACCGAGCTGCTGCTGCGCGAGGGCATGACGGTGATGGCCGGTACCACGATGGCGCGCATCAACGGCCTGGGCACGGTGTGGGCCAATGCCGCGGTGCCCGAGAGCCAGGCCGCGCTGCTGCGCGTGGGCGCCAAGGTCACGGCCACCAGCCCGGCGGCGCCGGGACGTGACTTCACCGGCACCGTGCAGGCGATCGTGCCCGAGGTCGACGCCAGCACGCGCACGCTGAACGCACGCGTGCAGCTGGCCAACCCCGGCAGCCGGTTGGTGCCGGGCATGTTCGTGCAGATGAAGATCACCGACCCCCGTGGCAGCGACATGCTGCTGGTGCCCACCGAAGCCATCGTGCAGACCGGGCAGCGCACGCTGGTGATGCTGGCCGAGGAAGGCGGCCGCTTCCGTCCGGCCGAGGTGCAGATCGGCATCGAAAGCGGCGGCCTCACGCAGATCACGCGCGGGCTGAAGGCGGGCGAGCAGGTGGTGACCTCGGCGCAGTTCCTGATCGATTCGGAGGCCAGCCTGCGCGGTGTCGAAGCGCGGCTGAAGGCCGACGCGCCGGCCGGAGCCGGACGATGATCGCCGCGCTGATCCGCTGGTCGATCGCCAACCGCCTGCTGGTGCTGATGGCCAGCGCGCTGATCAGCGCCTGGGGCGTGGTGTCGCTGCTGCGCACGCCGCTCGATGCGCTGCCCGACCTGTCGGACGTGCAGGTCATCGTGCGCACCAGCTGGCCCGGGCAGGCGCCGCGGCTGGTCGAAGACCAGGTCACCTATCCGCTGACCACCACCATGTTGTCGGTGCCGGGCGCGAAGACGGTGCGCGGGTATTCGTTCTTCGGCGACAGCTTCGTCTACGTGCTGTTCGAAGACGGCACCGACCTGTACTGGGCGCGCTCGCGCGTGCTCGAATACCTGAACCAGGCGCAGGCGCGGCTGCCGGCGAATGCCCGCGCCACGCTCGGCCCCGATGCCACCGGCGTCGGCTGGATCTACCAGTACGCGCTGGTCGACCGCAGCGGCACGCTCGACGTGTCGCAACTGCGTGCGTTGCAGGACTGGTTCCTGAAGTTCGAGCTGAAGACGGTGCCCAACGTCGCCGAGGTGGCCAGCGTCGGTGGCGCGGTGCGCCAGTACCAGGTGCTGCTCGACCCGGCCCAGCTGGCCGCCTACCGCATCCCGCACACCGCCGTGGTGGCGGCGCTGCGCGCGGCCAATGCGGAAGCCGGCGGTTCGGTGCTCGAGCTCGGCGAGGCCGAGGTGATGGTGCGCGCGAGCGGCTACCTGAAGACACTCGACGACTTTCGCGCGGTGCCGCTGAAGACCACCGAGGCCGGCGTGGCGGTGCTGCTGGGCGATGTCGCGCGCATCCAGCTCGGGCCCGAGATGCGCCGCGGCATCGGCGAACTCGACGGCGAGGGCGAGGCCACCGGCGGCATCATCGTCATGCGCTCGGGCAAGAACGCGCTCGAGACCATCGCCGCCGTCAAGGACAAGCTGGCCTCGCTGCAGCGCGGGCTGCCGAAGGGCGTCGAGATCGTGCCGGTCTACGACCGCGCCGGCCTCATCGAACGTGCGGTGAAGAACCTGGCGCACAAGCTGGCCGAGGAATTTGTCGTCGTCGCGCTGGTGTGCTTCGCCTTCCTGTTCCACCTGCGCTCGGCGCTGGTGGCGATCGTGTCGCTGCCGCTGGGCATCCTGGCCGCCTTCATCGTCATGCAGCAGCAGGGTGTCAACGCCAACATCATGTCGCTGGGCGGCATCGCCATCGCCATCGGCGCGATGGTCGATGCGGCGGTGGTGATGATCGAGAACGCGCACAAGCACCTGGAGCGCTGGGGCCACCTGCACCCCGACGGCAAGCTCACCGGCGAAGCGCGCTGGCGCGTGATCGGCGATGCGGCGGTGGAAGTGGGGCCGGCGCTGTTCATCTCGCTGCTGATCATCACCTTGTCGTTCATCCCGGTGTTCACGCTCGAGGCGCAGGAGGGGCGGCTGTTCGCGCCGCTGGCCTTCACCAAGACCTATGCGATGGCCGCGGCCGCCGGGCTGGCGGTGACCTTGATCCCGGTGCTGATGGGCTACCTGATCCGCGGTCGCATTCCCGACGAGAAGGCGAACCCGCTGAACCGGCTGCTGATCGCCGTGTACCGCCCGCTGCTGAACGGCGTGCTGCGCGTGCCGAAGCTGACCGTGGCGGTGGCCGCGCTGCTGCTCGTGGCCAGCCTGTGGCCGCTGCAGCACATCGGCGCCGAGTTCATGCCGCGCCTCGACGAAGGCGACCTGCTGTACATGCCGACCGCGCTGCCCGGGCTGTCGGTGGGCAAGGCGGCCGAGCTGCTGCAGCAGACCGACCGGCTGATCAAGACCGTGCCCGAGGTCGAGCGCGTCTACGGCAAGGCCGGCCGCGCCGAGACCGCCACCGACCCGGCGCCGCTGGAGATGTTCGAGACCACCATCCAGTTCAAGCCGCGCGAGCAGTGGCGCGCCGGCATGACACCCGAACTGCTGATCGATGAACTCGATCGCATCGTGCGCGTGCCGGGCCTGACCAACATCTGGGTGCCGCCGATCCGCAACCGCATCGACATGCTGGCCACCGGCATCAAGAGCCCGGTGGGCGTGAAGGTGGCCGGCGCCGACCTGGCCGTGATCGACCGGCTCACCGGCGAGATCGAGCGCGCGCTCGCCGATGTGCCCGGCGTCGGCAGTGCGCTGGCCGAGCGCCTGAGCGGCGGGCGCTATGTCGATGTCGACATCCGCCGCGGCGCCGCCGCCCGCTTCGGCATGAACATCGCCGACGTGCAATCGGTGATCGCCTCGGCGGTGGGCGGCGAGAACATCGGCGAGATCATCGACGGCGCCCAGCGCTTCCCGATCAACGTGCGCTACCCGCGCGAGCTGCGCGATTCGCTCGACAAGCTGCGCAGCCTGCCGCTGATCAGCCCCAGCGGCGCGCGGCTGCTGCTCGGTGACGTGGCCGCCATCCGCATCGTCGACGGGCCGCCGATGCTGCGCAGCGAGAACGCGCGCCTGGCCGGCTGGGTCTACGTGGACATCCGCGGCCGCGACCTGCGCTCGGCGGTGCTCGACATGCAGCGTGTCGTCGCCGACAAGGTGGCGTTGCCGGCGGGTTATTCGGTGTCGTGGTCGGGCCAGTTCGAGTTCCTCGAGCGCGCCACCGCGCGGCTCAAGGTGGTGGTGCCGTTCACGTTGCTGATCATCGCGGTGCTGCTGTTCATCGCCTTCCAGCGCCTCGACGAGGCCTTGCTGGTGATGGCCACGTTGCCGTTCGCGCTGATCGGCGGCATCTGGCTGTTGTGGGGGCTCGACCACAACCTGTCGGTGGCGGCGGCGGTGGGCTTCATCGCGCTCGCCGGCGTCGCCGCCGAGTTCGGCGTCATCATGCTGCTGTACCTGAAACAGGCCTGGGCCGCGCGCGTCGCCGCCGGTCGCATCACGCACGACGACCTGCTCGATGCCATCCGCGAAGGCGCCGTGCAGCGGGTGCGGCCGAAGGCGATGACGGTGGCGGTGATCCTGGGCGGGCTGCTGCCGATCATGTGGGGCGACGGCACCGGCTCGGAAGTGATGCAGCGCATCGCCGCACCGATGGTCGGCGGCATGATCACCGCGCCGCTGCTGTCGATGTTCGTGGTGCCGGCCGTCTACCTGCTGATGCGCCGGCCGCGGCGGCTGCGCGAGCCCCGGCCGGGCCGGCAGGCGAGCCCGCAGCCGGGCTGATGGCGCGCTTCAGAACTCGAGCCGGTACAGCCGCACCCACAGCGCGGGCTCGTTGCTGCCGGCCTTGCTGACGTTGAAGCGCGATTCGCCGGCAGGCGGCTCGATGGCCACCGTGCGCCACAGCGACGGGCGCTCCTGCAACTGCTGGCGGAACTCTTCGGTGGCCCACACCTGGCCCGGCTCGACGAAGGGTTCCACCCGCGCCGCGCACAGCACCGCCTCGCCACCGGCGACCAGCCACGCCAGATCGCTGTCGCGCTGGCGCGTGTGCACCGCACCGAAGTGCAGCGCCACGCGCAGCCGCGGCTGACCGGCCGCCTGGTAGACCTCGTCGATGAGGTGGCGCGCGGTCTGCGCCAGCGCGATCGGGTCGTCGTCGACGATCAGCGCCGAGTCGCCGGCGCCGACTTCGACGATGGCACTCGCGGGCGCCCAGCGCCGCACCGCGTCTTCCATCGCGCGGCGCACCGGCGCGTCGGCGCCCGCGCGCATCAGCGTGCCGAAGCCGTGCACATCGGCCTTCAGCACGCAGCGCTGCTGCTGGTCGGTGGCCAGATCGATGCTGCCGTGGCCATCGCGCCAGGGGCGGTCGTAGCCGACGATGTTGTGCCGGTCGGTGCGCTGCAGGTAAGCGGGGTTGATGCGGCCGATCACGTCGCACAGCACCGGGTGCACCAGGTAGTGCGCGGCCGGCGGCAGCGTGCCGTTGCCGTCGAAGGCGGCCTCGCCCGGACGCAGGAAGCGCTGGCGCCACTCGCCGCGCACGCGGTCGCGCTGCACGATGCCGAGCAGCCCGACGCGGTACATCGCACGCAGCACGGCGGCGCCGCCCTTCGCCCTCGCTGCCCTGTTCGAGCGCATCGATCTCGGCGCGTGTCAGCACCGGGCCGGGCAACGCACGCAGCAGGCCGTCGAAATCGAGTTCGCCGATGTACGGTGCGATCTCGGCCAGGTACTCGTGCGCGATCTCGGTCGCCGCCTGGTGCACCGCTTCCTTCAGCCGCGGTGCGTGGCGGCGCACGTCGGGCGGCTGCGCGGCGATGCGCTCGCCGATGGTCATCAGGTCGCGCGGCCGCAGCAAGGTGTGGCGGCAGACGAACTCGAAGGCGTCTTCTTCTTCCTGGGTGTCGGTGTCGATGACGCTGGTCAGGCCGAGGAACGCCTCCAGCGGGCTGGTGCGCGCACGCGCCGGGCGCACCATGCGGTCGGTCTTCACCAGGCGCACGTTGTTGACGAAGATCTCGCGCAGGCTCTCCGGCGAGTAGACGATGTCGATGGCACTGCCGCGGTACTGCTGCGCCATCGCCGTGCGCCGCGGCAGGCTGGCATAGGCTTCCTTGCGGATGGCGGCGAAGACGCGCAGGTGGTGGTTCACGCGGCGCAGCTGATAGGCCACCTCCACCAGCCCGAGCTGCGAGAAGTACCAGACGTTCGGCGACAGCTCGCCGGTCACGCTGGGGTGGCTGGTCCTGGCCTTCGACATGCTTGTTGAAGTACTCGTCGATGCCGTCGATGAACATCGCCAGCGGCGTGTTGATCGCGCGCAGCCGCGGCACCAGGTGGCCGTCGGTGTCGGTCGGCGCAGCGCTGCAGATCGCCGGGCGAGAAGTCGAGCAGCCGCACGAAGTGGTCGATGACGCTGCCGCAGCTGCCGGTCGCGCACCAGCGCCATCAGGCGCGCGTTGACCTTCAGGCCGTCGATCGCGTCGACATGTTTCAGCGCCGTCAGCGCGATCGCCGCCAGCCACACCTTGGCCCACGGCAGCGGCGAGGCGGCGAACAGCGCCAGCGTCTCGCGGCCGAAGATCTTGTCGCCGATCGGCTTGTCGAGCAGGCTGCCGGCGGGCAGGCACACGCCGCGGCCGGCCTGCTGGTAGAGGATGCGCTTGGCCTTCAGCAGCAGCGTCTTGCCGAAGCCCTTGGTGCCGATGACGATGAACTTGTCGTCGCGGTCGGCGGCCAGGAAGGTGTCGATCTCGGGCGTGCGGTGCAGCAAGGCGGCGTCGAAATCCTCGGCCACGCGAATGTCGTCGGCGTCGACGGTCCAAGCGCGCATTCGCATCCCCCTGCCTCGCAAAGCGTAGCACGCAGCTGCTTGTGCGAGCGGCCACAATGGCGCGGCGTCAACCAAGGAGACCCGCGCACCATGTTCTCGCACATCATGATCGGCAGCAACGACCTGGACAAATCCAAGGCCTTCTACGACGCCGTGCTGGGCACGCTCGGGCGTGCGCCCCGGCGCGCTCGACCGGCACCGCATCTTCTGGCGCACGCCGACCGGCGTGTTCTCGGTGTCGCTGCCGATCGACGGCAAGCCGGCCACGCTCGGCAACGGCGGCACCATCGGCTTCGCCTGCCAGTCGGCCGAGCAGGCCGATGCCTGGCACGCGGCCGGCGTGGCCAACGGCGGCAGCAGCTGCGAAGAGCCGCCGGGCGTGCGCGAGGGCGGCATGGGCAAGCTCTACCTGGCCTACCTGCGCGACCCCGACGGCAACAAGATCTGCGGCCTGTACCGCATGCCGAAGGACTGAACGCAAAAGCCCGCGCTGCAAGGTCTTGCGGCTGGCGCCCGACGGGCTTGCGGCGCGGCGCCGCCGCGCCACGCCGCCGAGCGATGCAACGAATGGGCGGCGCGCGGGTCACAAGCACACCTTCGTCGATGAACCGCCAGCCGACCCCCACCGCAGCATGACCGCGCCGCGCCCGCTCCCGCCACGATCAGCACCGCCGACGCAGCGCTGCGCCGCGCTGCCACGCGCCCGGCTCGGCCCCCTGTTGTTGCCGATGTGGCTGTCGGTGTTGCTGTCGATGTTGCTGTCGCTGCTGGTGTTGGCCGGCGCCGCAGACGTCGCCGCGGCCGCCGGCACCGAAGCACCGCCGTCGCGCAGCAGCCCCGCCGCCGGCGGCCCGCTGGATGTGCTGCGCGGCGGCGCGTCCCGCGCGCAACCCGAGCTGCTGCCGCCCGACGAGGCCTTTCGCATCGCCGTGCGCGCACGCGATGCGAACACGCTGCTGGCGGTGCTGACGCCGGCGCCGGGCTACTACCTGTACCGCGAGCGCATCCACTTCGAACTCGTCGATGCCGCCCGGCGTTTCGATCGCGCAGGTGCTGCTGCCGCCGGGCAAGGCCAAGGACGACCCGACCTTCGGGCCTTCCCAGGTCTACTACGAAGCGGTCGAAGCGGTGATCACGCTGAGCACGGCCGCGAGCGCGCCGCTGCAGGTGCGCGCCAGCTACCAGGGCTGCAACGAGCCGGTGGGGGTGTGTTACCCGCCGATCGACAAGCTGCTGACGGTGTCCGTCGCCGGGCTCGACCGCGCCGTGCCGGTCCGGTGCCGGCGGCACGACGCCGGGCACGTCGTCGGCCTTCGACCTGTACGACGAGCAGGCCATCCAGCGCCTGTTCGGCGACGGCGCCAGCTGGGCGCTGCTGGCCGCGTTCTTCGGCTTCGGGCTGCTGCTCGCGTTCACGCCGTGCATGCTGCCGATGATCCCGATCCTGTCCGCCATCATCGCCGGGCAGAAGCCGGGCTCGCCGCGGCCGCCATGCGCTGGGCCTGTCGGCGCTGTACGTGCTGGCGATGGCGCTGACCTACGCGCTGGCCGGCGTCGGCGCCGGCCTGGCCGGCGCGATGCTGGCGGCGTGGCTGCAGAACGCCTGGGTGCTGGGCGCCTTCGCGCTGGTGTTCGTGCTGCTCGCGCTGTCGATGTTCGGCCTGTACGAGCTGCAGTTGCCGGCCGCGCTGCAAAGCCGCCTGCAGCCAGGCCGGCCAGGGCATCCGCGGCGGTCGCGCGGCCGGCGTGTTCGCGATGGGCGTGTTGTCGGCCGTGATCGTCGGCCCGTGTGTCGCCGCGCCGCTGGCCGGCGCGCTGCTCTACATCGGCCAGACCGGCGATGCCTGGCTCGGCGGCACGGCGCTGTTCGCGATGGCGCTCGGCATGGGCGTGCCGCTGCTGGCGGTGGGAGCATCGACCGGTGTGCTGCTGCCCAAGGCCGGCGCCTGGACCCAGACGGTGCGCCGCCTGTTCGGCGTGCTGATGCTGGCGCTGGCGATCTACATCGTCAGCCCGGTGATCCCGGTCGTCGTGCAGCAGCTGCTGTGGGCCGCGCTGCTGATCGTGCCGGCGATCTTCCTGCACGCACTCGATCCGCTGCCGGCCGACGCGCCGGCGCACCGCCGCCTGTTCAAGGGCGTGGGCGTGTTGTCGCTGCTGCTCGGTGCGGCGATGCTGGTCGGCGCGCTGTCCGGTCATCGCGAGCTGCTGCAGCCGCTGGCCGGCCTGCGCGGTGCCGGCCGGTGGCGCGACGAGCAGCGCCGCGCTGCCGTTCGAGCCGGTGACCAGCGTGAGCGACCTCGACACGCGCCTGGCGGCTGCGGGCGGGCGCACGGTGATGCTCGATTTCACCGCCGAGTGGTGCGTCTCGTGCAAGGAGATGGAGCAGTTCACGTTCCGTGATCCCCAGGTGCGCACGCGGCTGAAGGATGTGCTGCTGCTGCAGGCCGATGTCACCGCGAACAGCCCCGCGCAGCGTGAGTTGCTGGCGCGCTTCGGCCTGTTCGGCCCGCCCGGCATCGTCTTCTTCGACGGCCGCGGCCGCGAACTGCCCGGGCGCGTGATCGGCTACCAGCCGGCGACGACCTTCCTGGCCTCGATCGATCGCATCGCCGCCGCGGCCACGGCGCCGTAGAGCATCGTCACTGCACTCAGGCTCAGGTCATCACCGCCTCGCGGCACGCGCCGTGCCCGCAGGCTGTGCCGCGAAGCCGGCCATCAACAGCGCCATCGCCGCGGCGATGTAGCTGAAACTGCCGACCAGCATCATCAACCCCCAGCCCAGCTGCTCGTCGGCGGCCGCGCTCAGGCCCCACGCGGCGGCCATCGCGCCATACACCGGGTAGGCCACGCCGCTGCTCAGCATCAACGTGATGCTGACGATGCCGTTGAGTTTCAAGGTCGCCGCCAACGCGGCCAGCGGCGGCCACTGGCGCTGGCCGCTGTGCGCCAGCAGCGGGCGCAGCACCGCGGTCCAGAACAGCAACGCCGCCGCCAGCAAGGTGGCATGCATGGTGATGTGCACGGCATCGTCGGCAAGCGCCAACGTGACACCGCGTGGCGTGTGCCAGCCCCACAGCAGCAGCATCTGCACCAGCGTGGCCACCGCCAGACCGCTGAGCCAGCCCCAGCCACCGCGCCAGGCCGGGCGCCGCACCAGCCGTGCCAGCGCGTGCTGCCAGGGCGCCGGCAGCGGCCGCAACATGACCTGCAGCGGTGCGGCCAGCACCAGCAGCGGCGCGGCGACGTTCATCAGCATCAGGTGCTGCGCCATGTGCGCGGAAAACAGGCGTTCGCCGAGGCCGTCGAGCGGCCATACCAGCGACAGCAGCAGCGCGCACATGCCGCAGCCGAAACACGCCGCCTGCCAGCGCCTGACGCCGCGGCCGGTGCCGGCGCGTCGCCAGGCGCTGCGCAGGCCGAGGCCGTACAGCAGCAGCGCCAGCATCAACGGCACGATGATCCAGGCATCGAGCGTCGGCCTCAGCGCAGCGGCGACGGTGGCCGCAGCGGTGCCGTCCGCGCCGCTGTGGGCCAGCGCTGATCCACACGCTGCCAGCGCAGCCGCCACCGATGCGCGAGCGCTGGCGATCATTTCAGTGTCGCCAGGTAGGCCGCCATGTCGCGCGCATCGCGTTCGCTGACGCCCAGATCGGGCATCGCGCTGCCCGGGCTGATGCGCTGCGGCTCGCGCAGCCAGCGCTGCATGTTCTGCGGCGTGTTGGCCAGCGCGCCGACCAGCAATGTGCGCGCGCCGATGTCGGTCAGCGGCGGGCCGACCGGCGCGTTGGCGCCGACGACGCCGGGAATGCGGTGACAGGTGACGCAGCCGTACTGGCTCAGCGCCAGTTGCCCGCGCCCGATGTCGGCCGGCCCGGGCAGCGGCGGTGGCGCCGCCGGCATCGGTGCGGGCGTGGCCAGCGCGCGGTACGCCTCGGGCGACAGCGCCGGCAGCCGCTGCAGGAAGGCGACGATGTCCCACATCTGATCGTCTTGCAGGCGGAACTGCCAGGCCGGCATGCCGCTCATCTTGATGCCGAACTTGATGACCCAGAAGAGTTGCGCCGGTGGCCATTCGCGCGCGGTGTGCGCCAGGTTGGCCGCAACCGGTGTCATGCCCAGCGCGAACGGCTGCGGCGCCACGCCGGGTGCGCCGTGGCAGGCCACGCAGTGCTCGCGGTAGCCGGCCAGGCCACGCGAGGCCCGGGCCTCGTCGCCGAGCGCTGGCACCTCGATCTCCTCGGCGCGGTTGCGCACCGACTGGCGCATGCCGGTGTCGAGCAGCCAGTAGGTCGGCCCCAGATGCTGGTTGGTGGCCGCGATGTCGTACACGCCCGAATACAGCAGCCCCACGCCGCGCCACTGCGGCGACACCGATGCCAACCAGCCAGCGCCACATCACGCTCATGGCCGCGCGCTCATTGCAAGGTCAGCAGGTAGGCGACCATGTCGCGCGCATGGGCTGGCGACACGCCCATGTCGGGCATCGCGGTGCCGGGCTGGAAGGCCTGCGGTTCAACGATCCAGTTCGACAGCTGCTGCGGCGTGTTCGGCAGCACGCCGGCGATGTAGGCGCGCCGCGCCAGCTGCTGCGAGCGGCGGGCCGACGCGCCCGCGCGCCGCGCTGACGCCGGGAATGACGTGGCAGCCACCACAGCCGAACTGGCGCAGCAGCAGGCGACCGTTCTCGACATCGCCCGACCACGTGCGCCGCCACGTAGGCCGGCTGCGGACGGTCGCCGCACGAAGCCAGCAGGCACAGCGTCGGCAGCAGCCCACGGCTTCATGCGCAGGCCTCGACGATGAGCACCGGCAGCGCTTCCCACAGCACCGCGACGAGCGCAAACGCGGCCAGCACGCCGCCCAGCCAGCCCTCGAATTCATGACGGCGGCGCAGCCCGAGCATGAGCATCGGCACCAGCAGCAGCACCGCCAGCAGCGTGGCAGCGCCGACGATGACCGGCACCACCGGCGCCATGCCGCGTGCACACGCCAGCGCCGTGCCGCCGTAGAGGGCGCCGAAGTGCAGCGCCCAGACGACGACGCCGCCGCTCATCAGAGCCAGCTGCCGGGCGAAGGGCGGCGGGCTCACTGCACCCATCGCGGAAAGCCATGCAGCACCAGCAGCCCGAGCAGGCTCTGCACGACCGTGTAGTGCCAGTACAGGCGTGCGTTGTCGAAGGTGACGCGGCGCACGCTGTCGAGCCGGCCGGCCAGCCGCCGCGCCAGCGCGAACAGCGCCATCACGATGACGACGACGCCGAAGAAGCCTTCCATCGACAGCACCAGGTACACCGCCGCGCCATAGGCCGAAGCGGAAGGCGATACCCCGGCGTGGCTGCCCAGGTCGACGGCGAAGGCACCGGCGAACAGCAGCACGGCAGCGACGATGCCGGCCGCGACGCCGTGCCCGCCGCCGCGCTTCAACGCGCGGTTGGCCAGGCCCATCGCCGCACTGCTGGCCAGCAGCAGCAGCGCGACGATCAGCGGGCGCGCCAGCCCGGGCAGTTGATCGGCCGCCGGCCACACGCCGGGCGACACCGTCCACAGGTACAGGTAGCTGAACAGCACGCAGGCATACATCGCACCGGCGACGAGCATCAGCACCACCATCGCCCACCACGAGTGCGACTGCGGGCCGCTCATGTAGGCCGGCAGACTGATGCCGCCGCCGATCGGCTGGCGCTGCCGCAGCGGCGGCGGGTCGAGCGACCAGGCCCAGTGCAGCAGGCCGGCGATCGCCAGCCCCGCACAGATGAACGCCGGCCAGCACCCACTTCACCGTCAGCAGCAGGAAGAACGCGGCCGTGAACCAGCGCCGCCAGGACCGGCGCCCAGCCCGGCATCGGCATGCGCATCAGCCACTGCGGCGCGGCGCTCAGCGGGCTGGGTGACGATGCGTCTCGCGCTGGCCGGTCGGCGCGTTGGGCAGGTAGTAGCGCCCCTGCTCGACATGGTCGGCGAGCTGCGGGTCGTCCCACAGCGGCTCGCGGCTGTGCACGATCGGAATGCTGCGGTTCGAATAGTTGCCGTTGGGCAGCCATTCCAGCGTGCCGGCGTTCCACACGTTGCCGGCGTTGCCCTGCCGAGGTCATGCGGAAGTGCCGCGCGAGGTCGATGACGAAGATCAGCACGCCGGCGGCGACCATGAACGCGCCGACCGTGGACAGCAGGTTCAGCGCCGTCCAGTCCGAGGCCGGCCGGGTAGGTGTAGACGCGCCGCGGCATGCCCAGCAGGCCCGAGATGTGCATCGGGAAGAAGGTGACGTTGAAGCCGATGAACATGAGGCCGAAGACCCAGCGGCCGGCGCGCTCCGACAGCGCTTGCGCGCTGCAATACGGCACCCAGTAGTAGAAGGCCGCGAACAGCGGGAACACCATGCCGCCGATCAGCACGTAGTGCAGATGGGCGACGACGAAGTAGGTGTCGTGCGCCTGCCAGTCGAACGGCACCACCGCCACCATCACGCCGGTCAGCCCGCCGAGCACGAAGATGAACAGGAAGCCGAGCACGAACAGCGTCGGCGTCGTGATGCTGCGGCTCTTGCCGGCCGCCAGCGTGGCGATCCAGGCGAAGACCTGGATGCCGCTGGGGATCGCCACCGCCATGCTGGCGGCCGTAGAAGAACGACAGCGACAGCTGCGGCAGCCCGGTCGCGAACATGTGGTGCACCCACAGCCCGAAGCTGAGGAAGCCGGTCGCCACCAGCGCCGCCACCACCAGCCGGTAGCCCACCAGCGGCGTCTGCGCGATGGTCGGCACGATCATCGAGACCATGCCCGCGGCGGGCAGGAAGATGATGTAGACCTCGGGGTGGCCGAAGAACCAGAACAGGTGCTGCCACAGCAGCGGATCGCCGCCGCGCGTCGGCGACGAAGAAGGGCCAGTCGAAGGCGCGTTCGAGCTCGAGCAGCAGCGTGGCGACGATCACCGCCGGGAAGGCGAAGACGATCATCAGCGCGAACACCAGCATGGCCCAGGCGAACACCGGCATGCGCGCCAGCGTCATGCCCGGCGCGCGCGTGCGCAGCACGCCGACGATGATCTCGATCGCGCCGGCGATGGCCGAGATCTCGATGAAGCCGATGCCGAGCAGCCAGAAGTCGGCGTTGATGCCGGGCGAGTACTCGGTCGCTGGTCAGCGGCGGATACATGAACCAGCCGCCGTCGCGGCGCCAGGCCGAAGAAGATGCTGCAGAAGAACACCAGTGCCGCCGACGACAGTAGGCCCAGAAGGCATAGGCGCGACAGCCGCGGAAACGGCAGGTCGCGCGCGCCGAGCATGTTCGGCAGCAGCAGCACGCCCATCGCCTCGACCGCCGGCACGGCGAACAGGAACATCATCACCGTGCCGTGCATCGTGAACAGCTGGTTGTACAGGTCGGGGCCGATCAGGTCGTTGTCCGGCACCGCCAGCTGCGTGCGCATCAGCAGCGCCAGCACGCCGGCGAAGACGAAGAACAGCAGCGCCGTGCCGACATAGAACACGCCGACATAGTTGTTGTTGACGACGGTGATGAAGCGCCAGCCCGCGCGGCGGATCCCACAGCCGCTTCAGCTGCGCCAGCTCGTGTGCCGGGCGATCGCCGCTGTTCGGCAGCTCGGTCGGCGTCGCGCTCATGACGGGCGGAACAGCACGATCACGCCGCCGAGGTAGACCATGCCGGTCTTGTGCGCGATGGCATCGGCCCAGTGGGCGACGCGCGTGCCGGCGATCCACACCGCCACCGCCGCCAGCGTGAACAGCCCGATGTTGACCCAAGCGACAGCTGCTCGAACATCGTCAGTGCAACGAACGCAGGTAACGCGCCAGCTCGCCGGCCTGCGCCGCGCTGAGGTCGGCGAACTGCGGCATCAGGTTGCCGGGCTTGATGTGCTGGTTCGACACGATCCAGGCGGCCGTCGTGGCCTCGTCGTTGGCCAGGATGCCCGCACCCAGCGACAGGCGGCTGGCGAGGTGCGTCAGGTCGGGGCCGAGCAGACCCGCTGCGTCGGTGCCGCGCACCGTGTGGCAGGCCGCGCAGCGCTGCGCGAACAGCGGCGCGCATCTGCGTCGCTGCCGGCACGCGCTGCGCCGCGCGCCACTGCTCGAAGCGAGCCGGCGTGCTCGGCGACGACGAACAGCGCCATCTGCGCATGCGGGCCGCCGCAGTATTCGGCGCACTGGCCGCGAAAGGTGCCGGGCCGATCGGCACGCAGCACCAGCCGGTTGTCCTTACCGGGAATCAGGTCAAGCTTACCGGCCAGTGCCGGCACCCACAGACTGTGCAGCACATCCGCCGAGCGCAGCTGCAGCTCGACCGTGCGCCCGACCGGAATGTGGATTTCGTTGGCGGTGGCGAAGTCGGTGTGGCCGGCGCCATCGACATAGTGCACCCGCCACCACCACTGTTCGCCGACGACCTCGATGCGCAGCTCGGGCTCGCCCAGCTGCGCATGCGTGCGCGCAGCAGCCAGCAGCGTGTACAGCAGCAGGGCGAACAGCACCAGCACCGGGAAGGCGATGCCGCCGACCCACACCACCGAGCGGTTGGCCAGCCACCCGCTGCGCGCGCCGAACTGCGCCCACAGCGCCAGCGCCAGCACGGCGACGAAGATCAGCCCGCCGCCGACGAAGAGCACGGCCATGATCTCGGCGGCGGTGGCCGCCGCAGGGCCGTGCGGTTGAAAAACCGACTGGATGAACGCTGGCAACGAAGGTGCTCTCGTGGCACGCACGCACAACATCCGCGCGCGCAGCGGTGGATGAACCGAATGGCTTTGCAAACGCCGTGCCCGGTGGCGCAGCGCGGGGCCTCAGCAAGGATGCTCGAGCAGCAGGCGCTGCAGCTTGCCCGAGATCGGATCCGGCTCGGCCCAGGCGCGCAGCATGGCCTCGATCAGCTGGTGGCCGGCGATGTCGGCCACCACGCGGTCGTTGACCGCCATCGTCACGCCCTGGCCAGGCAGATACGACACGCGCACCGAATCACCGGCGGCCAGATTGCGATAGGCCTGGCGCACCCGCGCCAGCGCGTCTTCGCGCAACTCGTCGCGCATGGTGGGGCGCCATTGCTCCGGAACTCGTTCGGGCAGCGAGGCCGCCGCGGGGATGCGGATCAGGATCAGCTTGGGTTGTTCTGCGTCGCGCATCGCCTGCGTCATCGGTGAGCCCGACGGCAGGTACAGCGCCGCCACATCGTGTTCGATCCACAAGGTGTCGCGCACACCACAGCTCGACAGCGCGAGCTGGCGATCGCCGAGGCGCGCGTGGGGCGGCAATTGCACGCCGGCCAGCGTGCGTGCCGTCGCGGCGCCTGCGATGGACGACGCCATGGCGAGTGCCACCACCGGCGCCAGCGCGCCCCATGCCGGTCTGCGCCTCATGCCGTTCACATCGCCGGTTCTGCTGTGCCTCATCATCGGCGTGGCAGGCAAAGGTGGTTCCCGTCGGTGACAGACAGCGGCGGCGTGTCAGGCGATCATTGCCGCCTTCAAGGCAGACGACGGACGGGATCGACATGCAAAAGGCGCGCGACGCGGTTCACACGGTGCAGATGCCGAACGACGCCTGGCTCGCGCTGCACGAGAGCGAGCCGATCCTCGAGCCGCAGCTGCCGATCGTCGATGCCCACCACCACCTGTGGCAGCGCGGGGGCCACCGCTACCTGCTCGACGAGTTGCTGGCCGACACCGGCAGCGGGCACCGCGTCGACGCCACCGTCTTCGTCGACTGCGTGGCCTGTTACCGCGCTGACGGGCCCGACGAGATGAAGCCGATCGGCGAGACCGAATTCGCCAATGGCGTGGCGGCGATGGCGGCCAGCGGCCAGTACGGCCCCACCCGCGCCTGCGCCGCCATCGTCGGCCATGCCGACCTGCTGCGCGGCGCGGCTGCGCGCGAGGTTCTGCAGGCGCACCTGCTGGCGGGCAACGGGCGCTTTCGCGGCATTCGCCATGCCGGTGGCTGGGATGCCAGCGAGCAGATCCGCAACAGCCACACGCACCCGCCGCCGGATCTGTACGCGCTGCCGCAGTTTCGCGAAGGCATCGCCCAGCTCGCGCCGCTGGGCCTGTCGTTCGAGGCCTGGCAGTACCACCCGCAACTGCCGATGGTGAGCGCGCTGGCGCGCGCCTTCGAGGACACCTCGATCATCCTCAACCACGTCGGCGGGCCGCTCGGTGCCGGGCCCTATGCCGCGCACCCGCAGCGCCACTTCGACGACTGGCGGCGCGACATGCAGGAGCTGTCGCGCTGCGCCAATGTCAGCGTCAAGCTCGGCGGCCTGGGCATGCCGATCGGCCCGACCGACTTCCATCGCCGCGCGCGGCCCCCGACCTCGCTGCAGCTGGCCGAGGCCTGGCGGCCGTGGATCGAGACCTGCATCGAGCTGTTCGGTGCCGAGCGCTGCCTGTTCGAGAGCAACTTCCCGGTCGACAAGGCCAGCTGCAGCTACGCGGTGCTGTGGAACGCCTTCAAGCGGCTCGCGGCGGGTGCCTCGGCCACACAGCGCGAGTTGCTCTTCAGCGGCACCGCGCGGCGCGTGTACCGGCTGTGATCGCGCGGCGCGCGCGCGCGCACCGAATCACACCGCGCGGTGCGACAACGCGCGTGAGGTGACGGTCGTTCACACGCGGGTGCCGTAGCGCAGCGCCGCACGCTCGCGGGCCTTCTGCGCCTCGGCTTCGCGCTCACGCGGCTCGGCGCTGGTCACCAGCGACTGCATCAGCGTGCGCGTGGCGGCCGCCACCTCGAGCACGGCACGGTCGAACGCGGCCTGGTTGGCCTTCGACGGCACGTTGTAGCCGCTGAGCTTGCGCACGAACTGCAGCGAGGCATCGCGGATCTCCAGCTCGCTGGCCGGCGGCGCGAAGTTGAACAACGTCCTGATGTTGCGGCACATGACCTGCGCTCCTGCATCGATGCCTTCTAGATGCGGCCATCATCGCACCGACGACAGCGGCGGCGCCAGGTCTTCGAGCGAGCGCCGCTCGGCCGCCAGACCCAGCTTCGGCGTCACCGCCGCCGCGACCAGCATCAGCGCCGCGCCGAGCGCGTAGCCCCAGCCGATGGCGCCGCGTTCGCCGCTGCCGATGAGCACGCCGAACAGCAGCGGCCCGACCACGCCGCCGAGCGCGGTGCCGAGGGCATAGAACACCGCGATCGACAACGCGCGCATCTCCAGCGGAAAGCTTTCGCCCACCGTCAGGTAGGCCGACGAAGCGGCCGCCGAGGCGAAGAAGAAGACCACGCACCAGGCCACCGTCAGGCCCACCGCGCCGAGCACGCCGTGCACGAACAGCCACGCGGTGACGGCCAGCAGCAGCCCCGACATGGCATAGGTGAAGGTGATCATCGGCTTGCGTCCGATGGTGTCGAACAGCCGCCCGAGCAGCAGCGGGCCGAGGAAGTTGCCGAGCGCGAAGGGCAGGATGTACAGGCCGATGTCCTGCTCGGGGATGGCGAAGAAGCGCCCCAGCACCAGCGCGTAGGTGAAGAAGATGGCGTTGTAGAAGAAGGCCTGCGAGGCCATCAGCACGAGCACGAACAGCGAACGCCGCGGGTAGGTGCGGAACAGCGTGCGCAGCACGTCGCGCAAGGTGGTGCGGCGCTGCTGCAGCCGCACGCGCGGCAGCGGCGCAGGGGTCGGCGACAGGTCCGCCATGGGCTCGACGCGGCGCGCGCCCTTCGATCTGTCGCATCACCGCCTCGGCCTCGTCGCGGCGGCCGTGGGTGATCAGCCAGCGCGGGCTTTCCGGGATGAAGCGGCGCAGCCACAGGATGATCAGCCCCAGCGCCGCGCCGATGCCGAAGGCCACCCGCCAACCCATGTCGGGCGGCAGCAGGCCCGGCTGCAGCAGCACCACCGCGCCGAGCGCGCCGAGCGCCGCGCCGATCCAGAAGCTGCCGTTGACGAGCAGATCGGTGCGCCCGCGGTAGCGCGCCGGGATCAGCTCCTGGATCGCCGAATTGATGGCCGCGTATTCACCGCCGATGCCGGCACCGGTGAGCATGCGAAACAGCGCGAAGGTCCAGAAGCTGTCGGCGAACGCGGTCGCCGCGGTGGCCAGCAGGTACACACCGAGCGTGATGTTGAACAGGCGCTTGCGGCCGTAGCGATCGGCCAGCCAGCCGAACAGCACCGCCCCGCAGACGGCACCGGCGACATAGACGCTGCCGGCCAGGCCGATCTGCACATCGCTGAGCTGCAACGACGGGCTCGACTTCAACGCACCGGCCAGCGATCCGGCCAAGGTCACCTCCAGCCCGTCGAGGATCCAGGTGATGCCGAGTGCGGCGATGACCAGCGTGTGGAAGCGTCCCCAGGGCAGACGGTCCAGACGCGCGGGGATGTCGGTGTCGTACGCGCCGGGTGTGGCCGGCGTCGCGGAGTTCGTGCGAGCGTGCGCTTTCATGGCAGCGATCTTAAGAACTGCGCCGCCGTCCTCGATCATGGCGCAGGTTTGCCCGGGTTGACCCCGGCACGGCCCCATGTTTTCATGTGCCTTGAAGCTGGGCGGCATCGATGTCCGGTATGGTTGATGACGCACAAATCAAGGAGCGCTGCATGTCACCCCGAACCCCCTCCACACCGATCCGACGCACGATCCTGAAAACGTCGCTGGCGCTGGCTGCCGCACCCGTGGTCATCGGCGCGCCCGCCTATGCGCAGTCGAAGGCCTCGGTGACCTGGAAGGTGCAGGCGCACTGGCCGAAGGCCTCGTCGTCGTTCAAGGACAGCCTGGAATGGTTTGCCACCGAACTGGGCCGGCGCACCGACGGTCGCTTCAAGATGCAGCTGTTCGGCGCGGGCGAGCTGGCCAAGGACGCCGAGATCTACAACATCGTCAAACGCGGCGTGGTCGAGATGGGCACGCTGGCGCCGGCCTACATCCTCAACGAGGCCGAGGCGATGGGCCTGGCCTACGGCGTCCCCGGCACCTTCCGCGATCCGTGGCAGATGGCGCAGTACCTGAAGAACATGGGCGGCGAACAGCTGGTGAATGACCAGCTCGTTCCGAAGGGCGTGATCTACCGCACCGAGAAGGCCTACACCACCGAACTGGTGGTGAACAAGAAGATCACCTCGCTGGACGAGTTCAAGACGCTGAAGCTGCGCTCGGCCGGCACCTTGCTCGAATACCTGTCGCTGGCCGGTGCCTCGCCGACGCACGTCGCCGGGCCTGAGCTGTACCAGGCGCTGGCGACGGGTGTGGTCGACGGCGCGCACTGGGGCGCTGCGCAGGGCGCGATGTCGATGAAACTGTGGGAGGTGGCGCGTTTCCACATGCTGCCGCCGCTGGGCATCACCTGCGACGCCTACGTGTTCAACAAGGCCGCGGTGGACAAGCTGCCCGACGATCTGCGACTGAACCTGATGTCGCTGGCCGATGAGCGCTTCTTCAGCCGCACCACCGAATACCAGCTGAAGGAAGCGCTGGCGCTGACCAAGGGGCGCGAGACGATGAAGGTCGAGGTGGTGCAGTTCCCGAAGGCGGTGGAGGATCGTTTCGCCGCGGCGTCGAAGGAAATCCTGGCCAAGGAAACGGCCAAGGGGCCGCTGGCCGCCAAGGGTGCCGCGCAGCTGAACACGATCATGAAGGCGCTCGGCTACGCCTGAGCCCAGGCCCATGCACCGGGCCGCGCGCCCGGTGTTTTTTTCAACCGGGGTGCCCGAGTGCTGAAGCTTGCCCGTGCCGTCACGCGCCTGAACCGCTGGATCGGTGTCACCGTCGCGTGGCTGATCCTGCTCATCTTCCTGCTGCTGATCGTCGACGTGGCGATGCGCTACGCGGTCGGCCGCCCGTCGATCTGGACTTCCGAGCTGTCGCAGCTGATCTTCGGCTTCTACGCCGTCATCGGCGGCGGCTACCTGCTCGCCGAACGCGCCCATGTCAACGTCGACATCTTCTACGGCCGCTTCTCGCGCAAACGCAAGGCGCTGGTCGATGTCGCCACCTCGGTGCTGTTCTTCCTGTTCGTCGCCGTGCTGATCTTCCAGAGCAGCTCGATGGCCTACGAATCGGTGGAGAAGTTCGAGACCTCGCAGAGCATCTGGCACCCGCAGATCTGGCCGGTGAAGGTGGCGATTCCGCTGGCCGGCGTGCTGATCCTGCTGCAGGGGCTGGTGCGGCTGTGGTCGGACATCCGCGTGCTGATGGGCCTGCCCTGCGACGACGCCACCTTCGGCACGCAGGCCACCGACGCTTCCACGCATTGACACAGCCGCGCCCGCACCATGCCCGTTGAAATCCTCACGCTGCTGTTCTTCGGATCGCTGCTGGTGTTCCTGCTGCTGGGCGTGCCGCTGGCCTTCGTGCTGGGCGGTGTCTCGGTGATCTTCCTGTACTTCTCGATGGGCCCGGTGAGCTTCTACATCGTGGCCTCGAAGTTCTGGGACTCGATGACCAGCTTCACCCTGGTGGCGATCCCGATGTACGTGTTCATGGCGATGATCCTGGAGAAATCCGGCGTCGCGCATGCGCTGTATCGCATGATGCACCTGTGGTTCGGCGCGATGCGCGGCGGCCTGGCCATCGGCACGGTCGCCATCTGCGCCATCTTCGCGGCGATGAGCGGCATCAGCGGTGCTGCGGTGGTGACGATGGGCACCATCGCACTGCCGCGCATGCTCGAACGCGGCTACGACACGCGGCTGTCGCTGGGCGCCATCAACGCCGGCGGCGGCTGGGGCATCCTGATACCGCCGTCGATCCCGATGGTGCTGTACGCGATGATCAGCGAGGTCTCGGTCGGGCGGCTGTTCGCCTCGGGCCTCGGCCCCGGCATCCTGCTGTTCGTGCTGGTGACGATCTACATCGGCGTGCGCAGCTGGCTGCAGCCGTCGATCGCGCCCGCGCTGCCGCCCGAAGAACGCGGCAGCTGGCGCGACAAGCTGCTGGCGCTGCGCGCGGTGGTGCTGCCGATCATGATCGTGCTGATGGTGCTGGGCTCGATCTTCGGCGGGCTGGCCACGCCCACCGAGGCGGCCGCCATCGGCGTGCTGGGCGCGATGGTCGCCGCGGCGATCAACAAGCAGCTGTCGGTGGAGGTGGTGCGCCACGCGGCGATCCAGACGCTGCGGCTGACGACCTTGATCATGTGGATCCTGTTCGCCGCGCATGCCTTTTCCACCGCCTACACCACGCTCGGTGCACACGAGTTCATCCAGCACCTGATGAGCCTGATCCCCGGCGGCAAGTGGGGCGCACTGGCGTTCATGCTGTTCGTGCTGTTCCTGCTCGGCATGGTGCTCGACCCGGTGGGCATCATGCTGATCACCTTGCCGGTGTTCCTGCCGATCGTCGATGCCGCCGGCTTCGACCCGATCTGGTTCGGCGTGATCTTCATCATCATGATGGAGATCGGCTACATGACACCGCCGTTCGGCTTCAACCTGTTCTACATCAAGGGCGTGGCGCCGCCGGGCGTGACGATGGCCGAGATCTACAGCTCGGTGGTGCCCTACGTGATCGTCACGCTGATCGGCGTGCTGCTGATCATCGTGTTCCCGAACATCGCGCTGTACTTCCCGAACCTGTTCTTCGGCAAGGCCTGAAGCCGCGCGCGCCTTGCTGGTCCTGCGCCGCCGCGGCTGCGCTGTGCAAAGGACACCGACCCTACAAGACTGCGGCAGCCAGGAACCACAGGCCGGCGGCAACGGCCAGCGTGCGCGAACACGCTGCATGACGCCACAGCGCCAGGCACAGGAACAGGTTGTAGGGCAGCGGCGCGAAGTACAACGCCACTGCCAGGCCGGTGGGCGCACGCTGCGCCGCCAGCATCATCGCGGCAAAGCTCGCCAGAAGATTCAACAGGCTCGCGACAACGACGATGTCGTGCCAGAACAGCGCCGTGACCGAGCGTTCGCCGCGCCAGCGGCTGGCGAAGAAGCCGCTTCGATGCGTCTTGGCCACCACGACAAGGTCAGATCACCGTGTGCTCGTTGCCGCCACTTCCCGCGCCCGGCGACGCGCCCGCGAGCGGATGTTCAAGGCCTCGACCGCGAGCGAGAACGCCATCGCCGCGTAGATGTAGCCCTTGGGCATGTGCACATCGAAGGCTTCTGCCGTGAGCGCCATGCCGATCATCACCAGGAACGCCAGCGCCAGCACCTTGACCGAAGGGTGACGGTCGACGAAGTCCCCGATCGGCTTGGCCGCGAACAGCATCACCGCGACCGAGGTCACGACGGCCGCGATCATGATCTCGATGCGGTCGACCATGCCCACGGCCGTGATCACCGAGTCGAGCGAGAAGACGATGTCGATGACCGCGATCTGTCCGATCACGCCCCAGAACACGCGGTCGCGCACGGCAGTGGCCGGCGCGCCGGCGCCGCCCACCGGGGCCCCCGCGCCCACCTGATGCTGTTCAGGCGCCTCGACCTCGACGAAGATCTCGTGAGACGCCTTGTAGAGCAGGAACACACCGCCCAGCAGCAGCACCAGGTCACGCCCGCTGATGCCCTGGCCGAAGGCGTTGAACAGGTCGGTCGTCAACCCCATCACCCAGGTCAGCGAGAACAGCAGCAGCAAGCGCGACAGCATGGCGAAGCCCAGGCCCAGGCGGCGCGCCATGTCGCGCTGCCCGGGCGGCAGCCGGCCGACCAGGATCGAGATGAAGATGATGTTGTCGATGCCCAGCACGATCTCGAGTGCGGTCAACATGCCGAAGGCGATCCAGAGGTTCGGATCCAGAAGGAATTCCATGGGGGGTCGCGCTCGTGGTGGTGAAAGGAGAAAGCGGCCGGCGAAGCCTGGGGCGTATTGTGGATTCGAAGCCGGCGCCACGAGTTCCCGCAACCGATCGGGCTGCCGGCTCACGACCAGCCGGACCGGTGCGCGCCGGCGACGCCGTGGCGCGCCGCGCTCAAACCCCCACGTACTGGTGCAGCACCTCGGGGCGCGCGCGCAGCTCGGCGGAATCGCCCTGCCACACCACCCGCCCTTTTTCCAGGATGTAGTGCCGGTCGGCCAGGCGCAGCAGCGGGCCGATGTTCTTGTCGATGACGACCATCGCCAGGCCCTCGCCCTTCAGCCGTTCCAGCACCGTCCAGATCTCCTTGCGCACCAGCGGCGCCAGGCCTTCGGTGGCTTCGTCGAGGATCAGCAGCCGCGGGTTGGTCATCAGCGCGCGGCCGATGGCCAGCATCTGCTGCTCGCCGCCGGACAGGTTCGCCCCCAGGTTGCGCTCGCGCTCCTGCAGCCGCGGGAACATCGCATACACACGTTCCAGCGTCCACGGCGCGGCGGCGGCGTGGCGGTTGTGGGCGGTGGCCACCAGGTTCTCGCGCACGCTCAGGTTGGGGAAGATCTGCCGCCCCTCGGGCACCAGCCCGATGCCGGCGCGCGCCACCTTGTGGCTGGGCCGGCCCTGCAATGCGCCGCCGGCCATGTGCACCGTGCCGCGCTGCGGCGCCAGCTGGCCCATGATGGTCTTGACCGTGGTCGTCTTGCCCATGCCGTTGCGGCCGATCAGCGTGACGAACTCGCCGGCGCTGACCGTCAGCGACACGCCGAACAGCACCTGGCTGGCGCCGTAGCCGCCTTCGATGGCGTCCACCGACAGCAGCGCGTCGCGGTGGGCGGCGGCGGTGGCGGCGGCGGTCAAGGCGCCTCCTCCTGCTGCCCCAGGTAGGCGTCGCGCACCTCGTCGTTGTTGCGGATCTGCTCGGGTGTGCCGCAGGCCAGCGCGCTGCCGTACACCAGCACGGTGATGCGGTCGGCGAGGCTGAACACCGCGTCCATGTCGTGCTCGACGAGCAGGATCGTGTGCCGCCCCTTCAGCTTGCCCAGCAGCGCCACCACGTCTTCCGATTCGGCATGGCTCATGCCGGCCATCGGCTCGTCCAGCAGCAGCAGCTTGGCGCCGGTGGCCAAGGTCATCGCGATCTCGAGCTGGCGGCGTTCGCCGTGTGCCAGTTCCGACACGCGCGTCGCCGCCCGCGCATTCAGCCCCACCAGCTCGAGCGCCGCTTCGGCCGGCTCGCGCAGGCGCTTTTCGCTCGCCGCTTCGCGCCAGAAGCGAAAGCTGTGGCCGGCATGCGCCTGCACCGCCAGGCACAGGTTCTGCAGCACGCTGAACTCGGGGAACACCGAGGTGATCTGGTAGCTGCGGCCGATGCCGGCCAGCGAGCGCCGCCACGGCGGCTCGTGCGTGATGTCGCGCCCGTCGAAGACGATGCGGCCTGCGTCGGGCACGATCTCGCCGCCGAGCTGGTGGATCAAGGTGGTCTTGCCGGCGCCGTTGGGGCCGATCACCGCATGGATCTCGCCCGGCTCCAGCGCCATCGTCAGGTGATCGGTGGCGAGCAGCCCGCCGAAGCGCTTGACCAGCCCGTCGATCTGCAGCACGGTCATGGTTCGTTCTTCGCCTCGCGCTGCACCAGCGCACCGTACAGGCCGCGCTTCAGCACCAGCACCACGGCCACGATGAACAGGCCGATCACCGCCAGCCAGTGCTGGTTCAGCAGCGTGTCGAGCCACGGCACGCCCAGCTTCAGCGACGTCAGCAGTTCTTCCAGCAGCAGCAGCGCAGCCGCACCGACGACCGGACCGACCAGGGTGCCCAGGCCGCCGAGCACCGTCATCACGATGAGCTCGCCCGACACCGTCCAGGCCATGTACGACGGCGCCACGTAGTGCGTCAGGTTGGCCAGCAGCACGCCGGCCAGCACACACACCAGCGCCGACAGCACATAGGCCGCCAGCTTGTAGCGCAAGGTCGGGAAACCGAGCGCCGCCATGCGCCGCTCGTTGCTCTTGCAGCCGCGCAGCACCATGCCGAAACGCGCCTGGATGAGCCGCCGGAACACGAACAGCAGCACCAGCAGCAGCGCGTAGGCGGTGTAGTACAGCGTGTTCGGCTGCCCCAGGTCGATGACGCCGAAGTGGCTGGCCTGGGTGATGCGCAGCCCGTCGTCACCGCCGTATTCGCGCAGGCTCACCGCGAGGAAGAACAGCATCTGCGCGAAGGCCAGCGTGATCATGATGAAGGCCATGCCGCTGGTGCGCAGGCAGATCGCACCGACGAGCAACGCCACCACCGCGCCGACGATCAACGCCGCGCCCAGATGCAGCCAGCCGCTGGCGACGCCTTCGGCCGACAGGATGCCCACCGCGTAGGCGCCGATGCCCATGTACATCGCATGCCCGAAGCTGACCATCGCGCCGTAGCCGAGGATCAGGTTCAGCCCCAGCGCGGCCACCGCGAAGACCAGGATGCGGGTGAACAACGTGACGTAATAAGGCTGGTCGAAGGCGCCGGCGAGCAGCGGCACCAGGCCCAGCGCGCCCAGCACCACGCCGGCAGCGACGGCGCTGGGCCTAACCATGTCTGACCGGGAACAGCCCCGCGGGCTTCAGCGCCAGCACCACCGCCATCAGCAGGTAGATCAGCAGCGAGGCGATCGCCGGCCCGGCGGCCTGCGCCACCGAGCGCTCGAACAGCTCGCGCAGCAGCCCGGGCAGGAAGGCGCGGCCGATGGTGTCGACGATGCCGACGATCAGCGCGCCGTAGAAGGCGCCGCGGATCGAGCCGATGCCGCCGGTGACGATGACCACCAGCGTGAGGATCAGGATCGGCTCGCCCATGCCCGACTGCACCGACACGATCGGCCCGGCCATCAGGCCGGCCAGCCCGGCCAGGCCGGCGCCGAGCGCGAACACGACGCTGTTCAGGCCCTTGATGTCGACGCCGAGCGCCGACACCATCTCGGCATTCGACGCGCCGGCGCGGATCAACATGCCCACGCGCGTGCGGTGGATCAACACATACAGCCCGGCGCCCACCGCCAGGCCGACGGCGATGATGGCGAAGCGGTACGACGGGTACGGCAGGCCGAACAGCTCGACCGTGCCGTTGAGCCACTTCGGCGTGTTCATGTACACCGACGATGCGCCCCAGAAATAGCGCACCACCTCGTTGAAGAACAGGATCAGACCGAAGGTGGCGAGCACCTGGTCGAGGTGATCACGGCGGTACAGGTTCGACAACACCGCGCGCTCGACGAGCAGGCCCAGCAGCAAGGTGCCCGGCACCGCCACCAGCGCGGCGGCGAGGAAGCTGCCGTCGAAATAGTTGTAGCCGGCGGCGGCGAAGTACGCGCCCATCATGTACAGCGAACCGTGCATCAGGTTCACGAAGTTCATGATGCCGAAGACCAGGGTCAGCCCGGCCGAGAGCAGGAACAGCAGCACGCCGAGCTGCAGCCCGTTGAGAAGTTGGGTGAAGAACAGGCCGGTGGTCATGATGCAAAACGGGCCGGTGCTGCCGGCCCGTAGCGTGCACGCGCTCAGGCAGTCACATCTTGCACTGCGAGACGTAGGCGTCGCTGTGGTTCTTCAGCGGCGTGGCGATGGTCTTCAGGCTGACGCGCCCCTTCGCATCCTTGGCCACCTCGAAGACGTGCATGTCCTGGACCGGAAAGTGATTCGGTCCGAACTTGAAATCGCCGCGCACCGATTTGAAATCCGCCGCCATCAGCGCGGCACCGAAGGCCGCCTTGTCGGCGACGTTGCCCTTGACCTTGGCGATCGCCGAATCGAGCAGCAGCGCGGCGTCGTAGCTCTGCGCCGCGTACTGGCTGGGGATGCGGCCGGTCTTCTTCTCGAACTCCTCGACGAACTGCTTGTTGGCGGCGTTGTCGAAGTCAGGCCCCCAGAAGGTGCCCGAGATCACGCCGAGTGCGGTTTCCTTCTGCGCCGGCAAGCGTGGAGCCGTCGGTGGTCGAGGCCGACAGCAGCGGGATCTTGCCCAGCAGCCCCTGCTGCTGGTACTGGCGCACGAAGTTCACGCCCAGGCCGCCGGGGTAGAACACGAACACCGCGTCGGGCTTGGCCGCGGCCACCTTGGCCAGTTCGGCGGAGAAGTCGGGCTGGTTCAGCGGCGTGTAGATCTCGTCGACCATCTCGCCCTTGTAGAAGCGCTTGAAGCCGGCGATGAAGTCCTTGCCGGCCTGGTAGTTCGGCGCCATGCCGATGACCTTCTTGTAGCCCTTGTCGGTGGCGTACTTGCCCACCACTTCCGCCTGGTTGTCGTTCTGCCACGAGACGATGAACTGGTACGGCGAACATTGCGCGCCGGCGATCGGCGCCGGCCCGGCGTTGCTGCCGATCAGGAACACGCCCTTGTCGGTGATCGGTTTCTGCACCGCCATCATGATGTTGCTGAAGGTGATGCCGGTGATGATCGAGACGTTGTCCTTCTCGATCAGCTTGCTGACGATCTGCGTGGCCACGTCGGGCTTGAGCTGGCTGTCCTCGCGGAAGATCTGCACCGGCGAGCCGCCGAGCTTGCCGCCGTTGCGATCGACGACCAGCATGAACGCGTCGTACTGATCAGTGCCGAGCGCGCCTTGCGGGCCGGACAGCTCGGCGACGAAACCGATCTTGATCGGAGCCTGGGCGAACGCGGCAGAGGCGGCCAGGGCCAGCAAGCGCGGCGACAACGGTGCGAGGACGGAACATGCGGAGTTCTCCGATCGGGTGATGGCACAAGTCTAAGGGCTCGCCTACGGCGCGGGCAGCAGGTGCAACCCGCGTGCCGCGGCGCGATTCGGCCTTCAGAGCAGCGGCATGTCGCGCTCGATCCACTCGGTGACCGAACCATGCGTCGGCGCCCACCGCAACTCCGCGCGGGCGCGCCGGGCGCGCACGCGGCTGTTCGAGCCGAAGGTGTAGCGCGCACCCCCTTCGCCGAAGATCTCGCCGGCCTGGGCCAGGCTCCAGGGCTGCACCGGCCCCAGCTTCAGGCGCCGGGCAATCGCCTGGCCGATCTCGAGGTACGACGCTTCGCCGTTCTCGACGAAGTAGAACGCGCCGGCCGGTGCGTCGTGCAGCGCCAGCAGGTACAGCGCCACGACATCGTCGATGTGCACGTTCGACCAGCGGTTCAACCCGCGGCCGACCACGTGCACGACGCCGCGGCGCCGCGCCTCGTCGACCAGCCGCGGCACCTGCACGCTGTTCGGTTGCATGCCGGCGCCCCGGCCGTAGATCATGCTGTTGCACAGCACCACCGAGCGCACGCCGTGCTGCGCGGCGTCGCGGATGCGCTGGTCGATGGCGGCGCGGGCCAGCTTGCCCGGCGGCACGACGAACGGCGTGTCCTCGTCGAACACCTGCGGCGATTCGCTGTTGCCCTCGGCGTCGTCGCCGATCACGCTCGAGCCGCTGGTGTGCAGCAGCGCCTTGCCCGAACCGGCGAGCCCGGCGAGCAGCGCATCGACGGCCACGCCGTGGTCGCTGCTGGCCGCATTGATGACCGCGTCGGCGCCTTGCGCCTGCGCGCTCAGCAGCGGCGCATCGTCGAGCGTGCCGAGCACCGGCGTGATGCCGCGCTGCGCCAGCGCCGCCGCCTTCGCTTCATCGCGCACCAGCGCGTGCAGTTCGCTGCCCTCTGCCAGCAGCCGATGCGCGAGCGAGCCGCCGATGTAGCCGGTGGCACCGGTGAGAAAGACCTTCATCGCCGCTCCTTGATTGATTCAGCCGCGGCAGGCTACACCGGCCACGCACCGGCCCGGCCGACGGTTAGATCAGATCGGATCGACCACCGAATTGGGCAGCAGGTCGTTGTCGAAGATGCACAGCCGCTCGGCCAGCCGCAGCCCCTCGGGCGTGCCGACGATGTGATCGATCGTGCGCCCGACGAACAGGGTCTCGGGCAGGCAATCGCGCCGCGTGCGCAGCACCAGCAGGCTGGCCTCGCAGCGCCAGCCGGAATCGGTGCGTTGCAGCACCCGCGGCACGCCGACGATGTGGCGCTGGTGGTAGGGGTCGTGGAACAGCGTGTCCTTGGCCGCATAGACGCGGTCCTGCAGCATGCCGCGGCTTTCGAAGGCGAGCGTGGCCAGCGGCCAGCCGCGGTCGAAGTTCTCGCGCGATTGCAGCTTGTAGACGCAGTCTTCGGTGAAGAACAGCGGCCAGCGATCGAGATCGCGCGCGTCGAGCGCGGCGGCGACATCGCCGTACAGCGTGGCGATGGCCAGCCATTCATCGGTGGTGCAGGGCGGCGCGCTCATCGCGACATCACTGCCCCATCACCTCGCGCCAATAGGCGTGCATGCCGCGGATCAGCGTTTCGGTGACCATGTGGCCGGTGGCCTTGACATCCCGCCCGTCGAGTTCGCTGACCGTGCGCGCGTCGCTGTGCGCGGCGAAGGCCTGCTGCACCATCGCGATGACCTCGCCGTCGTCGGCCGAGACAAAACCCGCCGGGCCGAACAGGTTGGCCTGGCGCAGGCGGCGGCGCGTCATCTCGTCGTTGTCGTCGGCAAAGCCGAAGTGGGTCCAGACGAAGTCGAACTCGCCCGGGCCGGTGGGCAGGATCTGCCGCGTCGACAGCGAGTTCACCTGCTGCTGGATGATCAGGCTCGGAAACAGCGTCGTCATCACCACCGTCGGGCCGCCCCACCACGCTTCGGGCACGACATCGAGCAGCCGGTCGTCGTGCAGTTGCATGCCGGCGCGAAACGACGCCACGCCCTGCGTCACGCCGGCGGTGGCCGCCGCCGCGGCTTCGTTGCGGCTCGACGCCATCGCCGCGTGGCGGCCGCGCGCATCGAGCACCATCTTGCTGCGCTGGTCGGCGCGCCACAGGCCGAAGGTGACGAACCAGGTGTGCAGCAGCCCCGGGTGGTACGGGTCCTTGATGTTCTCCTGCATCAGCTTCCAGTTGGCCGGGATGCGCTGGCGGTTGACACCCAGCACCTTCAGCGGCCGCTCGGGGCTGAACACGCGGTCGACATAGGCGAGCACTTCCGGGCCGACGAAGTCCTCGAAGGCTGGTGCTTCGGCATCGAAGGTGGCGAACACCGCGCCGCCGCGCCGTGCCACGCGCAGCTTGTTCAGGCCGTGCTGCGCCATGTCGAAATCCGCCGGCATGCCGCCGTTGACGCAGCGCCGTCCTGGCGCACGCCCTGGCGGAACGGCAGGCTCTTCAGGTCGCCATTGAGCTTGTAGGTCCACAGGTGATACGGGCAGCTGAAGTTGCGCACCGTGCCGTGGCGCTCGCGGCAGAAGGCCACGCCGCGGTGCGCGCAGCGGTTCTCGACGACGTGGATCGCGTCGCCCTCGTCGCGCACCATGATCACGCTGCGCTCGCCGATCGCGGTGCGCTTGAAGTCGCCCTTGTTCGGCACCTCGCATTCGAGGCCGACGTAGCACCAGTGGCCGCGGTAGAAGAAGCGTTCGAGCTCCTCGCGGTACAGCGCCTCGTCGGTGTAGATCCACCCGGGCGCGCGACTGGTCGGCTGATCGCCCCAGCGCGGCGCGGCCGGTCGTTCCAGCTCGATCGGGATCACCGGCGCGTTCACAGCCGCTCCTGCCGGTACAGCCCCGCCGCGCGCTGCAGCGGCGAGTCGTCGTAGGCGAAGAGCACGCAGGCATCGTCGGCCTGCAGGCGCAACGTGTGCCACGGCGGCAGCACAAAATGATCCTTCGGTGACAGCTCGAAGCGCTGCACCGCATCGTCGCGCTGCAGCGTGGCGACCGCGTGCCCTTCGACCACCGAATACACCGTGCCCGCGGTGCTGCGCCACGGCTGCGTCGATGAGCCCGCCGCCAGCATCTGCAGCCACGCGCCGATGGTCGGCATCGGCGGCCCGCCGGTCTGCGGATTGCTGTAGCGCAGCGCGGTGCCGAAGTGCGCATCGGCCGGCGCATCCTCGGCCAGCTGCGCCAGCGCCGCGCGGCTGCGTGCATAGGGCACGCAGAACACCGGGCTGGTGGCGCCGTAGGGCCGCGCGTCGTCCAGCGGCAGCAGGCCGCTGCCGTAGCGCGCCAGGCTCGTACCTTCGGCGCGCTGCACCGGCTGGCTCCTGCGCGTGTCGTTTTCGCGCGAAGCCGGCTTCGAAGAAGGCGACGGTGGGGATGTCCAGGCCGTCGAGCCAGACCACCGGCTCGTCGCCGTCGTTGCCGTGGTCGTGCCAGGCCCAGGCCGGCGTGATGATGAAGTCGCCCGGCGACATGGTGGCGCGCTCGCCGTCCACGGCGGTGAACGCGCCCTGCCCGCTGACCACGAAGCGCAGCGCCGACTGCGCATGGCGGTGGCTGGGCGCCACCTCGCCGGGCAGGATCAGCTGCAGCCCGGCATACAGGCTGCTGGTGATGCGCGACGCACCCGGCCAGCCGGGGTTCTCCAGGATCAGCACGCGGCGCACCGCCTCTTCGGCGCTGATGACGCGGCCGGCGGCATCGAGGAACGGTTTCACGTCGTGCCAGCGCCAGTGCGCGCAGCGCGTGCGCACCGACGGCTGCGGCGGCACCAGCGCATGCAGCACCTCCCACAGCGGCGTCAGGCCGAGCGGGCGCATCTGCTCGTACAGGGCCTGGCGTTCGGCGGGGCGTTCGGTGACTTTCATGAGCTGCATTTTCGGCGCTGTGGATCATTTGCGGAAGAGCGTGCCATTCCCGCGCCTGCCTTTGGCCAGGCGCTACAGCGCGAAGAACGCCTGCGCATTGCCGCGCAGCAGCAGCTGCTTCTGATCGGCGTCGAGGAACGCCGCCCCGCGCACCAGGCTGCCGATCTGCTGTTCGCCCAGCGGAAACGGCGCATCCGAGCCGAGCATGACCCGGTCGACGCCCATCTTGTCGACCAGCATCTGCAACGCGGCGGGGTCGAACACCGCCGTGTCGACATGGAAGCGGTGCGCATACGACGACGGCGGCTGCGGGCAATCCTTGCGGATGATGTCGCGGTGCTTCCAGGCGTTGTCGGCGCGGCCCAGCAGCCAGGCAAAACTGCCGCCGCCGTGCGCGAAGCAGATCTTCAGCGACGGCGGGATGCGTTCCAGCGCGCCCGACAGGATCAGCGACAGCATGCCCAGCTGCGTCTCGGCCGGCATCGCCACCAGCCACGGCAGCATCCACTGCTTCATGCGGCCTTCGCGCCCATCATGTCCCACGGGTGCACCAGCACCGGGATGCCTTCGTTCGCACAATGGATCAGGAACTGCACCAGCGACTCGTCGTCGAGGTCGCGCTCGCCGACATGGTTGCCGATCTGCACGCCGATGCAGCCCGCGCTGCATCGCGCGGCTGGCTTCGGCGCAGGCCAGTTCCAGCGACTTGCAGCGGCACCTGCGCCAGCGCCTTCAGCCGCGTCGGCGCGTGGTTGCAGTAGTCGAGCACGTGCGCGTTCATGCGCGTCGCCCACGCCGCCGCCTTGTCGGCCGCCCAGGCGTAGCCGAACATCACCGGCGTGGCGCACACCACCTGCACCGCCACGCCCTGCGCATCGAGCTCGGCGACACGCACGGCCGGGTCCCACAGCGACGGCAGCACCGGGCGGAATCTGGCGGTCGGCCGAGCATGATGTGGCCGCGCTGCGCCGCCGTCGTCCACCTGCAGCCACGGCGCGCGTTCGGCATCGACGGCAAAGGCCTCGTCGCGGCCGATGCGCGGGAAGCAGTGGGCATGCATGTCGATCATCGGGCGGGGTGCCTTCGTCTTCGAGTTGTCCTGATGCGCGCAGCGCACGGTGCCACGCCGCATGGTCGCGCCCCGGGTGCAGCGCGCCGCAGCGCTTGCAGGTGCGTTCGGCATCGCCGGACGCGTAGAAGCGGTCGTAGGTCGCGCGGCAGGTCGGCGCACGATGTCGGCCAGTTGCACCTCGATGCGCGTCACCACGTCGCCGCAGTTCGCACAGTGCCACTCGAAGGCATCGATCATGCCCGGCGGCCGCTGCCGCTCGACCACCAGGCAACGGCTGTCGGCTTCGGGCCGCTGCGGCGAATGCAGCAGGTGCGGCGGCATCAGGAAGATGTCGCCTTCCTTCAGCTCGATGCGTTCGTAGCGCCCGCGGTCGAAGATCAGCAGATGGGCATTGCCCTTGAACTGGTGGAAGAACTCTTCCATCGGGTCGTCGTGGAAGTCGCTGCGCGCGTTCGGCCCGCCGACCACGGTGACCATGAAATCGGCATCGGCCCAGATCTGCCGGTTGCCCACCGGCGGCTTCAGCAGCTGGGCGTTGTCGTCGAGCCAGCGCTGGAAATTGAACGGCGCGCCATAGCGCAGCGACGGTGTTCATGCCGGCACCCTGAATTCGGCGATGTCGGGCACCGAGCCCCACATGCAGAACGATTCATTGGCGCGCGGGAACTGCCGCGGCTGGTAGCTGGCCTCGTCCTCCGGCGCGATGCTGCGCACGCCGCTGGAATACTCGAAGACCATGCCGTCGGGCCCCTCGAAATACAGGAACACCGCGCCCGAGGTCGGGTGCCGGCCGGGGCCGAACACGATGCGCACATCGCGCGACTTCAGGAAGTACCACGCCCGCATCACGTCGTCGATGCTCGCCACCTGGTGGTTGACATGCTGCACGCCGGCGCGCGTGGTCGGGAACAGCGCGATCTTGTGGTGCACCTCGTCGATGCGCAGCAGCGCCGCATCGCCGATGCGGTCGCTGACCCGCGCGCCGAGCTGGCCGGTCCAGAAGGCCTCGTCGCGCGGCGGGTCGCTGCTGCACAGGCCGATGTGGCTGAAGCCGGTGATGCCGGCGTCGCGCGACGGAAAGTGGCGCCGGCCGCTGTGCGCCGGGCGCACCACCAGCTCGATGCGCGTTGCCGGTCGGGTCGCGGAAGTGCACGAACTCGCGCACCGCGCGCTGCTCGCAGGCGTCGGCGCTGCCGCGCTGCACGGCGAAGCCGGCATCGCTGAGCGCGCCCGCCGCGGCGTCCAGCGCCGCCGCATCGCGCACCTCGAAGCCGACGGCGTGGTCGGCCGGGTCGCCTTCGAAGTACACCAGCGTGTGGTCGCGCTCATCGCTGCGGTAGTAGCGCGCGCCGGCCTCGGTGCGCGCCGGCTCCAGGCCGACGATGTCGCGCGCGAAGCGGTCGGCCGCGCCCAGGTCGCGCGTGCCCAGGCGCACGTAGCGGATATCCAGCAGGTCGATCATGGCGGCCCTCGGTGGCGGCGGTGGATCAGACTTTAGCCTGCGCGCCGCTCGGGCTCTCGTCAGATGCTCTGCTGTTGAGCGCCGGCGCGGTCGCGGCGCGGTGTAGGCTCTGGCCTGAGTACGCAGCCCACGGTGGACACGATGCACAACGATGCCCTGCACGCACAACGCCAGGTCGAACGCGAACGGGCGTGGGCCATGCCGCTGGCCGACATCGACCCGAGCAAGGGCTACCTGTTCGAACAGGACATCGTCGGCCTTTACTTCGAGCGGCTGCGGCAGCAGGACCCGGTGCACCTGGCGCACAGCAAGCGCTACGGCGCGTACTGGTCGGTGACGCGGCATGCCGACATCATGGCCGTC
Organism: uncultured beta proteobacterium; assembly: GCA_963756415.1. GTDB lineage: Bacteria > Pseudomonadota > Gammaproteobacteria > Burkholderiales > Burkholderiaceae_C > Rubrivivax. Next base: position 69,465 of record CAVWNT010000005.1, on the reverse strand, counting down.
GACATCGACCACGCCACCTACTCGTCGGACGCGCACCTGGGCGGCATCGCGCTGGCCGAGCGGCCGGCGCCGGAGGTGCTTGCCGATGTTCATCGCGATGGACCCGCCGAAGCACGACGTGCAGCGCAAGACGGTGAGCCCGATCGTCGCGCCGGGCAACCTGGCGCTGCTCGAGCCGATGATCCGCGAGCGCGCGGCGAGCATCCTCGACAGCCTGCCGATCGGCGAGCGCTTCGACTGGGTCGACCGCGTGTCGATCGAGCTGACCACGCAGATGCTGGCGACCCTGTTCGACTTTCCGTTCGACGACCGCCGCAAGCTGACCTACTGGTCCGACGTGGCCACCGGCGACCCCGACGGCACGGGCCGGTGACGTCGATGGGAACAGCGCCTGGCCGAACTCGGCAAGTGCCTGGACTACTTCACGCGGCTGTGGAACGAGCGGGTCAACGCCGCCGCCGCGGCAACGACCTGATCTCGATGCTGGCGCACGGCCGGCGACCCGGCACATGGAGCCGAAGGAGTACCTCGGCAACCTGATCCTGCTGATCGTCGGCGGCAACGACACCACGCGCAACTCGATCACCGGCGGCGCTGCTGGCGCTGAACCAGATTCCCGGACCAGTACGACAAGCTGCGCGCCAACCCGGCGCTGATGACCAGCCATGGTGCCCGAGATCATCCGCTGGCAGACGCCGCTGGCGCACATGCGGCGCACCGCGGTGCGCGACGCCGAGCTCGGCGGCAAGCACATCAGGAAGGGCGACAAGGTGGTGATGTGGTACGTGTCGGGCAACCGCGACGACACCGCCATCGAGCGCGCCGACGAATTCATCATCGACCGCGCGCGGCCGCGCGACCACCTGTCGTTCGGCTTCGGCATCCACCGCTGCGTCGGCAACCGCCTGGCCGAGATGCAGCTGCAGGTCCTGTGGGAAGAGATCCTGAAGCGCTTCGAGCGCATCGAGGTGGTGGGCGAACCGGTGCGCACCAAGTCGAACTTCGTGCACGGCTTTCTGTCGATGCCGGTGTGCATCACGGCACGGGCCTCATGAACACCCGCCCGCAGCCCTCCGACGACGCGGTCGACGACCTCGTCGCACGCGCCCGCAGCGCCCAGCGCATCGCCGACGGCTACGACCAGGCAGCGCGTCGACGAGCTGGTCGCCGCCGCCGGCTGGGCGATCATCGAGCCGGCGCGCAACCGCGAGCTGGCCGAGCTGGCGGTGCGCCGACACCGGCATCGGCAACGTCGACGACAAGGTCGCGCAAGAACCACCGCAAGACGCTCGGCCTGCTGCGCGACCTGCACGGCGCGAAGATCGGTCGGCGTGATCGCCGAGGACGCCGCGACGCGGCATCGTCGAGATCGCGCGGCCGGTCGGCGTGGTCTGCGCGATCACGCCGTCGACCAACCCCGGCGCGACGCCGGCCAACAAGATCATCAACGCGCTCAAGGGCCGCAACGCGGTGATCGTCGCGCCGTCGCCGAAGGGCTGGAGCACCTGCGCGCGGCTGCTCGAGTTCATCCACGCGCAGTTCGACCGCATCGGCGCGCCGCGCGACCTGGTGCAGCTGCTGCCGGCGCCGGTGAACAAGCAGTCGACCGCCGAGCTGATGCGCGCAGTGCGACCTGGTCGTCGCCACCGGCTCGCAGGCCAACGTGCGCGCCGCCTACGCCAGCGGCACGCCGGCCTTCGGCGTCGGCGCCGGCAACGTCGCCGGCATCGTCGACGAGACCGCCGACGTCGAGGCCGCCGCCGACCGCATCGTGCGCTCGAAGACCTTCGACAACGCGACCAGCTGCTCGTCGGAGAACAGCCTGGTGGTCGTCGAGGCGGTGCGCGCGCCGCTGCTCGCCGCGCTCGAGCGCGCGCGGCGCGGTGCTGCTCGACGCGGCGCAGAAGGCGACGCTGCAGCGCGCTGATGTGGCCCGACGGCAAGCTGTCGCCGGCGCGTCATCGGCCAGTCGGCGCGAGCGCATCGCCGAGCTGCGCCGGGCTCGACGCGACCGGCGCCGGCGCAGGCCGCGCATCCTGATGGTCGACGAGAGCCAGACGGCTTCGGCCCCGAGCATCCGTTCTCCGGCGAGAAGCTGAGCCCGGTGCTGACGCTCTACCGCGCGCGCGACTTCGACGATGCGCCAGCGCATCGTCGAGCGCATCTACGCCTACCAGGGTGCCGGCCACTCGGTCGGCCTGCACAGCAGCGCGGCCCGAGCGCGCGCTCGACCTCGGCCTGCACCTGCCGGTGTCGCGCGTCATCGTCAACCAGGCGCACTGCATCGCCACCGGCGGCAGCTTCGACAACGGCCTGCCGTTCTCGCTGTCGATGGGCTGCGGCACCTGGGGCGGCAACAACTTCTCCGACAACATGAACTACCGGCACTACCTGAACATCACGCGCGTGTCGCGCGCCGATCGCCGAGCGGGTGCCGAGCGAGGACGAGATCTTCGGCGCCTACTTCGACGCGCCACGGCAAGGCGTTGAGCGCGTGAGCCGCTCGACACGGTGCGCGCGCTGATCGAGCGCCAGGCCGCCGAGCGCGCCGCGACGCGCGTCTATGCGCTCGGCGACCGACGGCGGCGCAGTCGCTCACCTTCGGCGCAGCTCGCGCGACGACTGCCGCGCGCGTCGCCGCGCTGGCTGCGCGCGCACGGCGTCGCGCCCGGCGACACGTGTCGCGTCGTGATGCCCAACGGCCTGCAGACGCTGCGCCTGCTGCTCGGCGCGATGGCACGGCGGCTGGTGCGTCAACCCGGTCAACCTGCTGTCGCAGCCCGAGCAGATGCGCTACGTGCTCGAGCACTCCGACTGCCGCGCTGGTCTTCGTCGCGCGCCGAGCGCGAGGCGCGCGGTGCGCGAGCTGCTGGCCGGCATCGACCGCGAGGTCGCGCGTGGTCGTCGATCGAGGCCGATGCGCGACGCGCTCGCCGGCGAGCGCCGCGGCGCGCCGATCGAGCGCCGCGCGCCGCGCGCCGACGACGCTCGCGCTGCTGATGTACACCTCGGGCACCACCGGCGTGCCGAAGGGCGTGATGCTGACGCAGGCGCAACCTGGCGGCCAATGCGCAGGCGATCAGCGCCGAGCACGGGCTGACGCGCGCACGACCGCGTGCTGGCGGTGCTGCCGCTCTATCACATCAACGCCTTCGCGGTGACGATGCTGGCGCCGCTGGCGCACGGCGGCAGCCTGGTGATGCCGCCGCGCTTCTCGGCCGCGCGCTTCTGGGCGCAGGCGCGCGAGCACGCGCTGCACCTGGATCAACGTGGTGCCGACGATGATGTCCTACCTGCTCGAAGGCGCGACGCGCCGCCGCGCGAGCGCTGGCCGCGCATCCGCTTCTGCCGCTCGGCCTCGGCGGCGCTGCCGCCCGAGCACCTGCGCGCCTTCGAGGCAGCGCTTCGGCATCGGCATCGTCGAGACCATGGGCCTGACCGAGACCGTCGCGCCGGCGTTCTCGCAACCCGATGGACCCGGCGCGGCGCAAGCTCGGCGCGGTCGGCCGCGCCTCGGGCTGCGAGGCGCGGCGTGGTCGACGCCGAGCTGCAGCCGGTGCGCCGACGGCACGCACCGGCGAGATCGTGATCCGCGGCCCGAACGTGATGCGCGGCTACTACAAGAACGACGACGCCACGCGCGCGCAGCTTCACGCCCGACGGCTGGCTGCGCACCGGCGACCTCGGCCACCGCGACGCCGACGGCTTCTTCTTCGTCACCGGCCGCATCAAGGAGCTGATCATCAAGGGCGGCGAGAACATCGCGCCGCGCGAGATCGACGAGGTGCTGCTGCGCCACCCGGCCGTGCTCGAAGCCGCCGCGGTCGGCATTCCCGACCGGCACTACGGCCAGGAGATCATGGCCTGCGTCGTGCTGCGCGACGGCGCGCGCGTGCGGCGAGGACGAGCTGCGCGCCTTCTGCGAGCAGCAGCTCGGGCCGCTACAAGACGCCGAAGGTGTTCCGCTTCGTCGACCGAGCTGCCGCGCGGGCCGTCGGGCAAGGTGCAGCGGCTGAAGCTGCTCGAAGCCAGCGCATCGCCCGAACGATGAGCCACGCACCGCAACGCCGCATCCCCGCCACCTACATGCGCGGCGGCACCAGCAAGGGCGTGTTCTTCCGCCTGCAGGATCTGCCCGCAGCGCGCGCAGGTGCCCGGCGCGGCGCGCGATGCGCTGCTGCTGCGCGTGATCGGCAGCCCCGACCCGTACGGCAAGCAGATCGACGGCATGGGCGGTGCGACGTCCAGCACCAGCAAGGCGGTGATCCTGTCGAAGAGCAGCGCGGCCGGATCACGACGTCGACTACCTGTTCGGCCAGGTGTCGATCGACAAGCGCGCTTCGTCGACTGGAGCGGCAACTGCGGCAACCTGTCCGCCGCGGTCGGCCCGTTCGCGCATCGCGCAACGGCCTGATCGATGCCGAGCGCGTGCCGCGCGACGGCATGGCCACCGTGCGCATCTGGCAGGCCAACATCGGCAAGACCATCATCGCGCACGTGCCGATGACGCGACGGCGAGGTGCAGGAAACCGGCGACTTCGAACTCGACGGCGTGACCTTTCCGGCGGCCGAAGTGCAGCTCGAATTCATCGATCCGGCCGCCGAGGAAGAAGGCGCGGGCGGCGCGATGTTCCCGACCGGCAACCTGATCGATGACCTCGAGGTGCCCGGGCGTCGGCACGCTCAAGGTGACGATGATCAATGCCGGCATCCCGACCATCTTCGTCAATGCCGACGCGCATCGGCTACACCGGCACCGAGCTGCAGGACGCGATCAACGGCGACGCGAAGGCGCTGGCCATGTTCGAGACGATCCGCGCGCACGGCGCGCTGCGCATGGGCCTGATCAAGCACCTCGACGAGGCGGCGAAGCGCCAGCACACGCCCGAAGGTCGCGTTCGTCGCGCCGCCGGCGGACTACGTCTCGTCGAGCGGCAAGCAGGTCGCGGCCGGCGACGTCGACCTGCTGGTGCGCGCGCTGTCGATGGGCAAGCTGCACCACGCGATGATGGGCACCGCGGCGGTTGCCATCGGCACCGCGGCGGCGATTCCCGGCACGCTGGTCAACCTCGCGGCCGGCGGCGGCGCACGCGACAGCGGTGCGCTTCGGCCATCCGTCCGGCACCCTGCGCGTCGGCGCGGAGGCGCAGCAGGTCGACGGCGAGTGGACGGTCGACCAAGGCGATCATGAGCCGCAGCGCGCGCGTGCTGATGGAAGGCTGGGTGCACGTGAGCGGCGACATCGTCTGACCACAGGAGCCTTCGGCATGTCGACCCGCAAGACCCTCAGATCCCTCGTCGAAGCGCGCCGCGGCGTGCTGGTGCCCGGCGCCTTCAATGCGCTGTCGGCCAAGGTCATCGAGGACCTCGGTTTCGAGGCCATCTACATCACCGGCGCCGGCGTCACCAACATGTCGCTGGGCCTGCCCGACCAGGGCTTCATGGGCCTGGCCGAGATTGCCGAGCACACCGCCCGCATCCGCGACGCCGTGCGCCTGCCGCTGATCGTCGATGCCGACACCGGCTTCGGCAACGCGCTGAACGTGCGCCACACGGTGCGCGTGCTCGAGCGTGCCGGCGCCGATTGCATCCAGCTCGAAGACCAGGTGGCGCCGAAGCGTTGCGGGCACTTCGCCGGCAAGCAGGTCATCTCGACCGAGGAGGCGGTGAGCAAGATCAAGGCGGCGGTCGATGCGCGCAGCGATGCCGGACCTGCTGGTGCTGGCGCGCACCGACGCGGCGGCGACCCTGGGCTTCGAGGCCGCCATCGAGCGGGCGCAGCGCGTTCAGCGAGGCCGGCGCCGACATCCTGTTCGTCGAGGCGGTGACGCGCGCCGACGAAGTGCGTGCGCTGCCGCAGCGGCTGGCCCGGCCGCAGCTGATGAACATGGTCATCGGCGGGCGCACGCCGATCGTCGGCGCCGACGAACTCGGCATCGCTCGGCTACGGCATCGTGCTGTATGCCAACGCCGCGCTGCAAGGCGCGCTGGCGGGCATGACCAAGGCCCTGACGGTGCTGCGCGACACGCGGCGCATCGACGAAGACCCCGCGCTGGTGACGCCGTTCGCCGAACGCCAGCGGCTGGTCGGCAAGCCGGCCTGGGACGCGCTGGAAGAGCGCTACACCTGAAGGCCGGGCGCTGCGCTCACACCGCGGTGCGACCGGGCAGCTGCCGCGTCACCGGGTGCGAACTCGACAACCCGCCGTCGACGACGATCGCCTGGCCGTTGACGTAGCTGGCCTGCTCGCTGGCCAGGAACAGCGCCACCTGCGCAAGCTCCTCCGGTTGCGCCGCGCGGCGCAGCGGGTTGAGGCGGCCGAGCTTCTCCGTCACCCCTTTGTCCTTGGCGTAGTCGAAGGTCGGCTTGGTCATGCCGGTCTCGGTCAGGCCCGGGCAGATGGCATTGACGCGCACGTTGCTCTCGCACAGCTGCTGTGCCGACACCTGCACCAGGTTGATGACGCCGGCCTTCGAGGCCGAATACGCCGGCCCGCCGGCGCCCGAGCGCAGCCCGGCCACCGACGCGGTGCAGATGATCGAACCGCCGGTGCCGGCGTCGGCCATCGCCTTGCCGGCGTGCTTGACCATCAGCCACGGCCCGATCAGGTTGACGCGCAGGATCTCGGCCCAGGCCTCGGGCGTCAGTTCGAAGATGCCGGCCATGCCGCCCGAGATGCCGGCGTTGGCGAAGGCGATGTCGAGGCGGCCGTGGCTGTCGAGTGCGCTGCGCACCAGGCTGGCGACGTCGGCCTCGACGCCCGCGTCGATCTGCAGCGCCTGCACCTGGCCGCCGGCATCGCTGACCTGCTTGCGCCGTGTCGTTCACCGCCTCGGTCTTGTCGCCGAGCACCAGCCGCGCGCCCTCGGCGGCGAACAGCAGCGCGCTGGCGCGGCCGATGCCGGAGCCGGCGCCGGTGATGATCGCCACCTTGTTTTCGAGTGACCGGGTCATGTCGCTGCTCCTGTGTCGCTTCGGTGAAGAAGCCCATTCTGGACCCGTGCACAGCGCGCGCCGCCGCCTGCGCGACACCTGCGGCGTCGACGGCAACGAATAATGGCCCCCAACCCTTCCACCCCACCAGGACGCCAGCCATGAAGACCCGCATCACCGAACTGTTCGGCATCGAGCACCCGATCATCCAGGGCGGCATGCACTATGTCGGCTTCGCCGAGCTGGCGGCGGCGGTGTCGAATGCCGGCGGGCTGGGCATCATCACCGGCCTGACGCAGCGCACGCCCGAGCTGCTGGCCAAGGAGATCGCGCGCTGCCGCGAGATGACCGACAAGCCCTTCGGCGTCAACCTGACCTTTCTGCCGGTGCTGACCGCGCCCGACTACCCGGGCTACATCAAGGCCATCGTCGACGGCGGCGTGAAGATCGTCGAGACCGCCGGCAACAACCCGCAGAAGTGGCTGCCCGGCGCTGCACGAGGCGGGCGTGAAGGTGATCCACAAGTGCACCTCGGTGCGCCATTCGCTGAAGGCCGAGTCGATCGGCTGCGACGCGGTCAGCGTCGACGGCTTCGAATGCGGCGGCCACCCGGGCGAGGACGACGTGCCCAACTTCATCCTGCTGCCGCGCGCCGCCGACGAGCTGAAGATTCCGTTCGTCGCCTCCGGCGGCATGGCCGACGCACGCTCGCTGGTGGCGGCGCTGGCGCTGGGCGCCGACGGCATGAACATGGGCACGCGCTTCATCGCCACCAAGGAGGCGCCGGTGCACGACAACGTCAAGCAGGCCATCGTCGCCGCCAGCGAACTCGACACGCGGCTGGTGATGCGCCCGCTGCGCAACACCGAGCGCGTGCTGCGCAACGCCGCGCGTCGACAAGCTGCTCGAAACCGAACGCCGGCTCGGCGCCGACCTGAAGTTCGAGGACATCGTCGAGCAGGTCGCCGGCGTCTACCCGAAGATCATGCTCGAAGGGGCGATGGAAGCCGGCGCGTGGAGCTGCGGCATGGTCGCCGGGCTGATCCACGACGTGCCGAGCTGCAAGGAACTGATCGACGGCATCATGGCGCAGGCTGAAGCGATCATCGCCAAACGCCTGCACCGCATGCTGGCGGTGTCAGGCGGTTGACAACGGGGCGCCTGGGCGCATGCGCCACAGCCAGGTGGCCGCCCAGGCCAGTGCCAGCAGCACCAGCGCCGCGCCCAGCAGGTACACGATCGTCGCGCAGCCGTGGGCGCGCTGCAGCAGGCCCAGCGACGACAGCAGGTAGATCCAGTCGTGCCCGCCGGCCTCGCCGGTGCTGCCGCCCAGCAGCATCAGCTGCGGGTCGAGCGCATCGTGCACGTACGGCGCCACGTCGAGCAGCGACACGCCCAGCAGCCACAGCGCGATCGCCGCGCCGAAGGCGTCGTGGTTCTTCCACAGCAGCGCGACCATCAGCAGCGCCGGCATCAGCAACTGGCCCAGCGTGCCGCCGAGCACCGACAGCCATTCGCCGCCGAGGCGGAACAGCACGTGGCCGGCCTCGTGGAAGATCAGCAGCGGGCCGTGGATGAACGACGTGGCCATCTCGCCGTCACGCCGGTCGAGCGCGATCAGCTGCAGGCCCCACAGCGTGAACGCCGCCAGCAGCAGCGCGCGCCAGCCCCAGCCGAAACGATCGATCGGCTCGGGTGCTGACCACATCACGCCGCGCCAGCCGCGGGTGTCATCGTCGGTCGCCAGACGTGACGACGCGGGTGCGCGCCGCCGACAGCCGGCGCGACGGCGACACCTTGGCCAGGATCACGCCGCACGCCGGGCAGGCCGCCGGCAGCGCCTGCTCGGCCGGCAGCGGCTGGTGACGACATTTGGGGCAACGGGTGAACATGGCCAAGGCGCGGCAGCGTGCCGGAACGCGATCGAAACGAAGGCCAGGCCCCCGACGCGGCGCATTGAAGCACGGCCGCGCGCCTTGTCGGCACGATGACGCAACGGCGGTTGCGGGTCCGCGTGCCTTATGGCGCGCGCCGGCCGACGGCGGTAAAAACCGGCTTGACCAGCCCGCGCGGAACCCTTTCTTCGCAGGCCTGGGTTGACCAGCAGCCGCCCCGAGCGACAAGAGCGACAACAGCGAGCACCATGCCCCGGCACCACCACCATGTCTACGTCGTCGAGCTGGCCGACCGGGTTTGGAACGAGGTGCGATTTCGCCAGGCCAACCCGGATTGCCGGCTCGACAAGCCCTTCGTCTACGTCGGCATGACCGGGCTCGACCCGGACCTGCGCTTCGACAGGCACAAGGCCGGCATCCAGTGCAACCGTTTCGTCTTCGACTACGGGCTGCGGCTGCTGCCGGCGCTGTATGCGATCTACAACCCGATGCCCTACCAGGCCGCGCGCGAGATGGAGGTCGAACTGGCCATCGGCCTGCGTGAAGCGGGTCACGGCGTCTGGCAGGCCTGAGCCGCTGGCCTGCTGTCGAAAGTGCCCACGCTCGTTCGTCGTCTTTTCGAAGCGGCGTATGAAGGCAGGGCGGGCCGAGCTCGAGCACCGGCCTGAGCGAAGCGCTCATTTCAGGAGAACGCACATGACAGACCTTCGACCGGCCAGCGAACTGGCCCACGCAGCCAGCCGGCCCTATCCCAACGACAGCGCCGAATACCGCCAGGCGCGCACCGCGCTGCTGGCCGAGGAAATCGAACTGCGGCGCCAGATCGAGCGCGTGGCGCAGATGCGCCGCCGGCTGCCGCCGGGTGGCATCGCGCGCGAGCACCGCTTCACCGACCAGGATGGCAACACCATCGGCCTGGAAGCCCTGTTCGGCCGCCACGACACGCTGGTCAGCTACTTCTGGATGTACGGGCCGCAGCGCGAGCGCCCGTGCCCGATGTGCACCGCGTTTCTGGGCGCGCTGGACACGCCGGTGCGCGACATCACGCAGCGCGTGGCCTTCGCCGTCATCGGCCGTTCACCGGTGGCGCGCCAGCTCGCCTTCGCGCGCGAGCGCGGCTGGCGCAACCTGCGCTTCTACGCCACGGTCGGCGATGACTTCGCCCGCGAGTACCGTGGCCTGGCCGACGACGGCAGCGAATGGCCGGCGCTGGACGTGTGGGTCAGGCGCGAGGGCCGGGTGCATCACTTCTGGGCGTCCGAAATGGGCGGCACCGAGGACCCCGGACAGGATGCTCGCGGCGCACCCGACCCGACCCCGCTGTGGAACATCCTCGACCTGACGCCGGCCGGCCGCGGCAACGACTGGTATCCGAAGCTGTCGTACGAGGACGCCGGGAACTGAGTCCGGCGGCGGGCCGGCCTGCGGCGGCTAGTTGCGCGCCGCGTTGGCGTCGGTCACGGCCAGTGCGGTCATGTTGACGATGCGGCGCACGGTGGCCGACGGGGTCAGGATGTGCACCGGCTTGGCCACGCCCAGCAGCACCGGGCCGATGGCGATGCCGCCGCCGGCAGCCGTCTTCAACAGGTTGTAGGCGATGTTGGCGGCGTCGATGTCGGGCAGCACCAGCAGGTTGGCCTCGCCTTCGAGCGTGCTGCGCGGCATCAGCTTGGCGCGCGCCTTCGCGTCCAGCGCCATGTCGCCGTGCATTTCGCCGTCCACCTCCAGCCACGGCGCACGTTCGCGCAGCAGGGCCAGCGCGGCGCGCATCTTCAGCGCCGACGGCTGCTGGCTGGAGCCGAAATTCGAATGTGACAGCAGCGCGGCGCGCGGCTGCAGGCCCAGGCGCTTCATCTCCTCGGCGGCCAGCACGGTGATCTCGGCCAGTTGCTCGGCGTTGGGGTCGTAGTTGACATGGGTGTCGACCAGAAAGACCTGCCGCCCGGGCAGGATCAGCCCGTTCATGCACGCGTAGGTGTCGACGCCCTCGCGGCGGCCGATGACCTGGTCGATCTGCTGCAGGTGCATCGCCGTGGTGCCCCAGGTGCCGCAGATCAGGCCGTCGACCTCGCCCTTGTGCAGCAGCATGGCGCCGATCAGGGTCAGCCGGCGGCGCATCTCGATCTTGGCGAACTGCGCCGTCACGCCGCGGCGCTCCATCATGCGGTGGTAGGTCTGCCAGAAATCGCGGTAGCGGTGATCGTGCTCGGTGTTGACGACCTCGTAGTCGCGCCCTTCCTGCAGCCGCAGGCCGAACTTCTCGATGCGCTGCGCGATGATCTTCGGCCGCCCGATCAAGGTCGGCTGCGCCAGGCCCTCGTCGATGATGACCTGCAGCGCACGCAGCACGCGTTCTTCCTCGCCTTCGGCGAAGGCCACGCGGCTGCGCCTTCGCACGCCGTGGCCAGCGTGAAGATCGGCTTCATCGTCGTGCCCGAGGCGTAGACGAAGGTCTGCAGCTTCTCGCGGTAGGCGTCCATGTCGGCGATCGGGCGCGAGGCCACGCCCGATCGGCCGCCGCCTGCGCCACCGCCGGCGCGATCTTCATCATCAGCCGCGGATCGAAGGGCTTGGGGATCAGGTACTCGGGGCCGAAGCCGAGTTGCGCGCCCACGTAGGCCGCCGCCACCACCTCGCTCTGCTCGGCCTGCGCCAGTTCGGCGATGGCGTGCACCGCGGCGATTTCCATCTCCTCGGTGATCGTCGTCGCGCCGCTGTCGAGCGCGCCGCGGAAGATGTACGGGAAAGCACAGGACGTTGTTGACCTGGTTCGGGTAGTCGGTGCGGCCGGTGGCGATCAGCGCGTCGGGGCGCACCTCGCGTGCGTCCTCGGGTGCGATCTCCGGGTTCGGGTTGGCGAGCGCGAAGATGATCGGTGCGCGCGCCATCTGCGCCAGCATCTCGCGGCTTGAGCACGCCGCCGGCCGACAGGCCGAGGAAGATGTCGGCGCCCGGCATCACCTCGGCCAGCGTGCGCAGCGGGGTCGGCTGCGCGAACGTGCGCTTGTCCTCGTCCATCAGTTCGGTGCGGCCTTCGTAGACCACGCCGGCCAGGTCGGTGACCCAGATGTTCTCGCGCTTCAGCCCGAGCTTGACCAGCAGCCCCAGGCAGGCCAGCGCCGCGGCGCCGGCGCCGGACGCGACCAGCTTGACCTCGCCGATGTCCTTGCCCACCACCTTCAGCGCGTTCAGCATGGCCGCGCCGACGACGATGGCGGTGCCGTGCTGGTCGTCGTGGAAGACCGGGATCTTCATGCGCTCGCGCAGCGCGCGCTCGACGACAGAAGCAATCGGGCGCCTTGATGTCTTCCAGATTGATGCCGCCGAAGGTCGGCTCCAGCGCCGCGATCACCTCGACCAGCTTGAGCGGGTCGTTCTCGGCGATCTCGATGTCGAAGACATCGATGCCGGCGAACTTCTTGAACAGCACCGCCTTGCCTTCCATCACCGGCTTCGAGGCCAGCGGGCCGATGTTGCCCAGGCCCAGCACCGCGGTGCCGTTGGTGATCACCGCCACCAGGTTGCCGCGCGCGGTGTAGCGAAAGGCGTTGGCCGGGTCGGCGACGATCTCCTCGCACGCCGCCGCCACGCCCGGTGAATAGGCCAGCGCCAGGTCGTGCTGGTTGACCATCTGCTTGGTGGCGGCGATCGACACCTTGCCCGGGCACCGGAAACTCGTGATAGTCCAGCGCGGCCGCGCGCAGTTCGGCAACCTTCGGTTCGTGGCGGGCCATGGCAGTCTCCGGTTGTTCGTGTGTGCGTGTTCGTGTGTGCGTATGCGTGTCGACGCGCACCGATTCTAGGCAGCACCTCGCCGGCCGCCGCGGTGGCGGCTGGCCCACAATCACGCCATGTCGCTGGGTGAATTCGAGCTGATATCGCGCTACTTCACGCGCCGCGTGCAGCGGGCGAACGTGGGTGTCGGCGACGACTGCGCCTTGCTCAGCGCCGAGCCGCACACGCAGTGGTGCGTGTCCAGCGACATGCTCGTCGAAGGCCGCCACTTCGTCAGCACCGTGATGCCGCAGCGCCTGGGCCACAAGGCGCTGGCGGTGAACCTCTCCGACCTGGCCGCCTGTGGTGCCGAGCCGGTGGCCTTCACGCTGGCGCTGGCGCTGCCGCGCGCCGACGAGACGTTCCTGGCCGGCTTCGCCGCAGGGCTGTGGGCGCTGGCCGAGCGCCACCGCATCGAACTCGTCGGCGGCGACACCACCGCCGGGCCGTTGAACATCTGCATCACCGTCTTCGGCTCGGTGCCGCAGGGCCAGGCGCTGCTGCGCAGCGGTGCGCAGGCCGGCGACGAGCTGTGGGTCAGCGGCACGCTCGGCGATGCCCGCGCGGCGCTCGAGTGCCTGCGCGGCACGCTGGCGCTGCCGGGTGCCGCCTTCGAGCAGCTGCGCCGTGCGATGGAAATGCCCGAGCCGCGCGTGGCGCTGGGCATGGCGCTGCGCGGCATCGCCTCGAGCGCGATCGACCTCAGCGATGGCCTCGTCGGCGACCTCGGGCACCTGATGTCGCGCTCGCAGCTGGCGGCGCGCGTGAACGTCGATGCGCTGCCACGCAGCGAGTTGCTGGCCGGCTTGCCCGCGCCGCTGCAACACGAGTTCGTGCTGCGTGGCGGCGACGACTACGAGCTGCTGTTCAGTGCGCCGCCGCAGCACCACGACGCGGTGCGCGCGGCAGCCCGCGCGGCCGGCGTGCCGGTGAGCTTGATCGGCCACTTCGAAGCCGGCAGCGGGCTGCAGCTGGCCGATGCGGCGGGGCGTGTGATCGATGCGCCGGGCGCGGGCTTCGATCACTTCAAGTCCTGAGCGTTGCCGAGCCGATGCACAGCTTCGAGTCGCAGGTGCTGTCGTTGGCCGAGACGCTGCGACGATCGCGGTTGGCATCTGGCCACGGCCGAGAGCTGCACCGGCGGCCTGATCGCGGCGGCATGCACCGCCGTGGCCGGTTCCAGCGACTGGTTCGAGCGTGGCTTCGTCACCTACAGCAACGCCGCCAAGATCGAGCTGCTGGGTGTCGATGCCCGTTTGATCGAGGCCCACGGCGCGGTCAGCGAGCCGGTGGTGCGCGCGATGGCAAGCGGCGCGCTGCAGCACGCGCCGGTGCAATGGGCGGTGGCGGTGACCGGTGTCGCCGGGCCGGGCGGCGGCAGTGCCGACAAGCCGGTCGGCAGCGTCTGGCTGGCGGTGGCCGGTGCGCCGAACTCGTCGCTCGCGTCGCGCTTGCTCAGGCTCGACGGCGACCGCGCGGCCGTGCGCGAACAGACCGTGCGCGAAGCGCTGGCGATGCTGCAGGACGCACTGGCTTGAGCGTCGTCGAGCGGCCGTGGACTGTCCTGCTGTGCGGCGACTTCGATGCCGCGCAGCGGCAGCGCTGGCTGGCCGCGCTGCAGGCCGCGCTGCCCGAAGCGCAGTGGCTCGACCGCGCGCAGGCGCTGGCCCAGGCCGCCACGGTGCAGGCGGCGGTGGTGGCCAACCCGGCGCCGGGCAGCCTGCAGGGCCTGCCCGCGCTGCGGCTGATCCAGTCGCTGTGGGCCGGTGTCGAAGGCTTGCTCGCCGATCCGACGCTGCCCGCCACGGTGCCGCTGGCGCGCATGGTCGATCCGGCGATGAACGCCGCCATGGCCGAGACCGCGCTGTGGGCGGTGTTGTCGCTGCACCGCGGCTTCTTCGACAACGCCGCGGCGCAGCGTGCCGGCGTCTGGCGCCAGCAAGTGCAGCGCCCTGCAGCGCAGGTGCGGGTCACGGTGCTGGGGCTGGGACAGATGGGCGCCGGCACGGCGCGGCGGCTGCACGGGCAGGGCTATCGCGTGGCCGGCTGGCAGTCGCATGGTCATGCAGCGATCGAAGGCGTGGCGATCCACCGCGGCGAGGCGGCATTGCCGGCGTTGCTGGCCGCCAGCGAGATCGTCGTCAACCTGTTGCCGCTGACCGAATCCACGCGGGCGCTGCTCGACTCGCGCTTCTTCGCCACGATGCCGGCGGGCTCGGCCGTCGTCAACCTGGCGCGCGGCGCGCACGTGGTCGATGCCGACCTGCTGGCGGCGCTGGACAGCGGCCACCTGCGGCACGCGGTGCTCGATGTCTTCCATCACGAGCCGCTGCCGAGCGCGCACCGCTTCTGGCAGCACCCGCAGGTGACGCTGTTGCCGCACGTGGCGGCACAGACCGACCCGCAAAGCGCGGCCACGGTGGCAGCCGCCAATCTGCGCGCGCTGATGCACGGCGCGCCGCTGGCCCACCTGGTGCAGCGCCAGCGCGGTTATTGAGCACCGAGGCCGGCCCGTTCGCCCCCGGGCGAAGCCTGCCGCGCAGCGCGACAATGCACCTGCCGCGGTTCTTTCAGGGAGCGCCGATGAACACACATCCCGATGCCGGCTTCGCCGAGTTCGAAGCCGCTGCCCAGCGCGAGGGCTTCGACCAGGTGCTGGTGCGCGAATGGTTGCCCGACCAGCAGGTCGGCACGCACAGCCATCCCTTCGACGTCAAGGCGCGGGTGGTGCGCGGCGAGGTCTGGCTCAGCTGCGACGGGCACACGCAGCACCTGCGCGCCGGTGAAGGCTTCGAGCTGGCGCGCGAGCGGCCGCACGAAGAACGCTACGGGCCGGAAGGGGCGACCTTCTGGGTCGCCCGGCGACACCCGGACTGACGCCCGCGGGTTCAGCCGCCCAGCGCCAGGCGCGGCACCGGTTGGCGTGACGTCGTCGGCGTCGACGGCGCCAGCGCCTGCAGCACCATCAACACCAGGCGACGCAGGCCGTCCCAGGGGTCGAGCGGCCACCGCTCATGTCGCAGCCCCTTGACGAGGCCATCGCAGATGCTGGCGGCGCCCACCAGTTCGGCCAGCGCATCGGCGTCCAGGCGCGGCAAGGCACGTTCGAACAGGCGCTCGCGCTGACCCCACACGCGCGCCTCGCGCAGCGCCATCGGCAGCGGCGTGCCGGCCGCCAGCGCATCCTTGGCGCGTTTGAGCGCGCTGATGTCGTCGGCCAGCCGCCAGTGCACCAGCACCGCCGCTTCGCCTTGTGCGCGCAGGCTGTCCAGCGTGCGCAGCGCACGCGCGACCTGGCCCTGCAGCATCGCTTCGCCGAGCTTGCCGATGTCGTGGCGCGCGACATCCAGCACCGCCGCTTCGACTTCATCGAAGGCCAGTTCACCCGGCGGGTGCAGCAGCGCCAGCTTCTGGATCTCCTGGTGGGCGGCGAGCAGGTTGCCCTCGACACGATCGGCGAAGAACGCCAGCGTGCGCTGGCCATCGGCGCCTTCGCCGACCCGCTGGCCCTGCCGGGCCAGCCGCAGTGCGATCCATTGCGGCAGCGCCGCGCGCTCGACCGGGTCGACGCGCAGGCTGATGCCGGCACGCTCGAGCGCGCCGAACCAGGCGCTCCTGAGCTGCGTGCCATCGAGCCGCGGCAGCTGCACCAGCGTCAGCACGCCGTCGGGCAGGTGTTCGACATACCGCTGCAACGCATCGGAGCCTTCCTTGCCGGGCTTGCCCGAAGGGATGCGGATGTCGATCAGCTGGGCCGACGCGAACAGGCTCATCGCCTGCGCCGCGCCGAGCACGCCGCTCCAGTCGAAGTGCGCACCGCTGACGTTGAACACCTTGCGCTCGTCGAAACCGGCGGCGCAGCGCGGCAGCGCGGATCGCATCGCAGGCCTCCTGCGCCAGCAGCGGCTCGTCGCCGTGCACCACGTACAGCGGTTTCAGGCCGCGCTGCAGATGCGCGGCGAGCTGGTCGGCACGCAGCTGCGCCATCTCAGGGGGCGGGTGCTCGCCAGGGGTTCATCAGCTCAGGCGTATCGCCGACAGGCGCAGCAGCAACTGCGACACGATGTCGGATTGCATCTCGCGGTACAGCTGCTGCTCTTCCTGTTCCTTGCCGAGCGTCTTCGACTCGATGTAGGTCAGGTCGCGGTACTGCACGATCTCGGATTCGGGAATCAACACCCGCTCGCGCGGCGTGTGTGCCTCGTAGCGCAGCAGCGTGCGCAGCTGGATGTCGCGCACCTGGCCCGACGGGGTGAAGGCCACCACCTTCTTCGTGCGCAGCTCGCTGACCGCCTGCAGCACCACGTCGGCCTTGTCCGGCGACGGCCTGCACGGTCACGCTGCGCGCCAGCACCGTGCGCAATTCGGCCGCCAGCGGCGAGCGCGGCGCGAAGCCGACCAGCGCGATGCTGCTGAAATCGAGGGACGCGTTGCCGCGCAGCTGGAAGCCGCAGCCGCCGACGCACGCGACACCGCCGAGCAGCGCCAGCCGCTGCATCAGGCTGCGCCGCGACAGCCGCGCGCCGGCGCCGGGCGCCACAACGAGCGCCATCACACGACCACGTTGACCAGGCGCCCGGGCACGACGACGACCTTCTTCGCCGGGCGACCTTCGGCGAAACGGGCGAACTCGGGGCTGGCCAGCGCTGCCGCCTCGATGGCGGCGCGTTCGGCGGCCGCGTCGACGCGCAATGCGCCACGCAGCTTGCCGTTGACCTGCAGCACCAGATCGATCTGCTCCTGCACCAGCGCCGCTTCGTCGACGGCGGGCCACGGCGCGTCGAGCAGATCGCCGTGCGTGGCCGCCAGCCCGAGCTCGCGCCACAGCGTCCAGGTGATGTGCGGGCAGGCCGGGTACAGCACGCGCAGCAGCAGCGCAAAGCCTTCGTGGTGGGCGGCGCCGGGCTCGCCCTTGTGCGCTTCGAGCGCGTTGAGCATCTTCATCGCGCCCGACACGACGGTGTTGTATTGCATGCGCGTGTAGTCGTAGCTCACCTGGCGCAGCAGCGTGTGCATCTCGAAGCGCAGCGCGCGCTCGTCGCTCGAAGCGGCGGCGGTGTCGACGTTCGCGCCGGCCAGCCGCACGCCGAAGTTCCACACCCGGCGCAGGAAACGGTTGGCGCCTTCGACGCCGGCGTCGTTCCATTCCATGGTCTGCTCGGGCGGCGCGGCGAACATCACGAACAGCCGCGCGGTGTCGGCGCCGAAACGCTCGATCACCTGCTGCGGGTCGACGCCGTTGTTCTTCGACTTCGACATCGTCGTCCAGCCTTCGCACTGCACCGCGCGGCCGTCGAGCCTGGAAGTCGCCGAGACCACCTTCTGGTGCTCGTCGCGCTGGATGTCGAGCTGATCGGCCCAGAAGTACTCGCGGCCGGTCTCGGTGCTGTCGCGCACGAAGGCCTCGTTCAGCACCATGCCCTGCGTCAGCAGGCGTGTGAACGGCTCGTCGATCTCGATCAGCTTCAGGTCGCGCATGACCTTGGTCCAGAAGCGCGCGTACAGCAGGTGCAGGATGGCGTGTTCGATGCCGCCGATGTACTGGTCCATCGGCAGCCAGTACTTGGCGCCGTCGGCGACCATCGCCTGCGTGTTGGTCGGGTCGCAGTAGCGCATGTAGTACCACGACGAATCGACGAAGGTGTCCATCGTGTCGGTCTCGCGGCGACCGGCAGCACCACACGTCGGGCAGCGCGCGGCGAGGAAGTCCTCGCGCTTGTTCAGCGGGTTGCCGCTGCCGTCGGGCACGCAGTCTTCGGGCAGCAGCACCGGCAGATCGGCCTCGGGCACCGGCACCGCGCCGTGTTCGGCGCAGTGGATGATCGGGATCGGCGTGCCCCAGTAGCGCTGGCGGCTGATGCCCCAGTCGCGCAGCCGCCAGGTGGTCTTCTTCTCGCCCAGGCCGCGCCGGCCCAGCTCGGCGGCGAGTGCGTTCACCGCCGCAGGGTGGTCCAGACCGTCGAGCGCGCCCGAATTCACGCAGCGGCCGCGCTGCTTGTCGGCGTAGGCATCGGCCCATGCCGCGACATCGAAAGCGACGCCGTCGATGGCCACCACCTGGCGGATCGGCAGGGCGTACTTCTTCGCGAATGCGAAGTCGCGTTCGTCGTGCGCGGGCACGCCCATCACGGCGCCGTCGCCATAGGCCATCAGCACATAGTTGCCGACCCACAGCGGGATCGCCTCGCCGCTGATCGGGTGCGTGACGACGAGGCCGGTGTCCATGCCCTCCTTGTCGCGCAGCGCCAGTTCGGCCTCGGTGGTGCCACCTTGCTTGCAGCGCTCGATGAACGCGGCCAGTTCTTGGTTTGAACTCGCGGCATGCGTCGCCAGCGGATGCTCAGGGCGCCACCGCGCAGAAGGTCACGCCCATGATCGTGTCGGCGCGGGTGGTGAAGACGTACATCCGCCCGCCCTGGATCAATTCGCCGCCGGCAGCGCGGATGTCGTGCGTGAAGGCGAAGCGCAGGCCCTCGCTCCTGCCGATCCAGTTGTCCTGCATCAGCTTGACCCGCTCGGGCCAGCCTTCGAGGTGCTCGCGCACGTACTCGAGCAACTCGTCCGCGTAACGCGTGATCTTCAGGTAGTAGCCGGGAATCTCGCGCCGTTCGATGAGCGCGCCCGAGCGCCAGCCGCGCCCGTCGATGACCTGTTCGTTGGCCAGCACGGTGCCGTCCACCGGGTCCCAGTTGACGACCTGCGTGCGCCGCTCGGCGATGCCGGCCTCGAGCATCTTCAGGAACAGCCACTGGTTCCACTTGTAGTACTCGGGTGCGCAGGTGTTGACCTCGCGGCTCCAGTCGATGCCCAGCCCGAGCAGCTGCATCTGCGCCTTCATCGACGCGATGTTGTCGCGCGTCCACTGCGCCGGCGGCACCTTGTTCTTCATCGCCGCGTTCTCGGCCGGCAAGCCGAAGGCGTCCCAGCCCATCGGCATCAGCACGTTGTGGCCGGCCATGCGCAGCTGGCGCATCAGCATGTCGTTGATGGTGTAGTTGCGCACATGCCCCATGTGCAGCTTGCCGCTCGGGTACGGCAGCATCGAGCAGGCGTAGAACTTCGGCTTGTCCGGGTCTTCGTTGACGCGGTACGCGTCGGCCGCCACCCAGTGTGCCTGCGCAGCCGCCTCGACCTCGCCGGGGATGTACTTGTCGTTCATGGCGCAGATTGTAGGAGCGCACCCCCGGCGCACGCGCCCGCGAAGCGCCCCGCAGTCAGCGGCTCGCCGGCCTCGCGGGGGCGCTCGGCAGCTCGGTGACGAAGCCGATGCGCGACAGCCCGGCATCCTGCACCAGCGCGATCAGCTCGGCCACGCGGCCGTAGGGCACCGCGCTGTCGGCGCGCAGTTGCACCTCGGTCAGCGGGTCGCGGCGGGCGGCTTCGCGGGCGCGTTGCAGCAGCGCCTCGCGCTCGACCTTGTCCTCGCCCAGATACAGCGTGCCGTCGGCATCGATGGCCATGGCGATGAAGCCGGCCGCCTCGCTCGGCGAGCCGCCGTCGGTCTTCGGCAGGTCGAGCTTCAGGCTGCTCGTCATCAGCGGCGCGGTGATCATGAAGATGACCATCAACACCAGCATCACGTCGATCAACGGCGTCATGTTGATGTCGCCCATCGGTCGCGACAGCGTGCTGCGTTCGAGGCGGCCGAATGCCATCTCAGGATTCCTCTGCCCCGGCGGCACGCCCGTCAGGCGCGCGCCTGCGATCCAGCGCCATCTCGCGCAGGTCGTGCGCGAAGCCTTCGAGTTCGGCCTCGCAGCCGCCGATCCACTTGCCGAAGATGTTGTAGGCCAGCACCGCCGGAATCGCCACCGCCAGGCCGGCCGCGGTCATGATCAGCGCCTCGCCGACCGGGCCCGAGACCTTCTCGATGCTGATGCTGCCGGCGACGGAAATGCCCACCAGCGCGTGATAGATGCCCCACACGGTGCCGAACAGGCCGACGAAGGGCGCCGTGCTGCCGATCGAGGCCAGCAGCACCTGGCCGAACTGCAGGTGCGCCAGGCCGCGGTGCAAGGCGTCGCGCAGGCGGCGTGTCAACTGCGAATCGAGCCGGCCGGCACTTTGCAGCGTCTGCGCCGCGGCCGGCGCGTCGGTGGCCTGCAGCAGCGGCAGCAGCACACGTTCGCGGTCCATCGCACCGAGCCGCGTGCGCGCATCGGCCAGGTTCGCCGCATCCCAGAAGGCCGGCACGGCGCGCGCCAGATCGGCGGCGGTGCGGCGCAGCACCCAGGCCTTCCACAGGATCAGCACCCAGGCGCTGACCGACATCGCCAGCAGCAGCAGCGCCACGGCGCGGCCGACGCCATCGGTCTGGGCCCAGTAGTCGATGAATTCCTGCATGACGGGTGTGCTGCGGCTGCCGCTTGCCCGCAGCCCTGGCTTCAGAGCCCGAGCACGTCGTGCATGCCGTACAGCCCCGGCGCCTTGTCGGCCAGGAAACGCGCCGCGCGCAGGCTGCCCTGCGCATAGGTCTCGCGGCTGGCGCTGCGGTGCGTGATCTCGATGCGTTCGCCGGTGCCGGCGAACAGCACCGTGTGGTCGCCGACGATGTCGCCGCCGCGTATCGCACTGAAGCCGATGCTGCGGCGGTCGCGCTCGCCGGTGTGGCCCTCGCGGCCGTAGACCGCACACTGATCGAGCTCGCGGCCCAGCGCGCGCGCCACCGCGGCGCCCATCGCCAGCGCGGTGCCGCTGGGCGCATCGACCTTGTGGCGGTGGTGCGCTTCGATGACCTCGACGTCGTAGCCGTCGCCCAGCGTGCGCGCCGCCATCTCCAGCACCTTCAGCACCACGTTGACGCCCAGGCTCATGTTCGGCGCCATCACGATGGCGATGTGCCGCGCATGCTCGCCGATCTGCGCCAGTTGCGCGGGGCTGAAGCCGGTGGTGCCGATCACCGCGCGCACACCGAGCTGGCGGCATGCCGACAGGTGCGCCAGGGTGCCGTCGGGCCGGGTGAAATCGATCAGCACGTCGGCACCGGCGAGTGCGGTGCCGGGGTCGTCGGTGACGGCCACCCCTGGCGCTGCGGCGTGTGCCCAGCAGCGGGCTGCCGGCGACATCCAGTGCGCCGCACAGGCTGAAGCCCTCGCCGCTGTCGACGGCCTCGATCAACATGCGGCCCATACGCCCCGACGCACCGGCGATCGCGATCTTCAACACGTCGGCGCGCAGCGGCGCGCTCACGGGTCGAGCGGCGGGAACAGCCGTGTGCTGGTGCTGGGTGGTTCGACGTTGGTGGCCGGGCTGGCGGGCGGCTTCTCGGGCCGCGGCAAAGCCTTGATCTGCTCCTCGGTCAGCGCCAGGCGCAGCGCGATCTCGGGCAAGCCGGTGCGCGCCACCGAGGTCACGAAGTCGCGCTCGCTCGGCAGTTCGGGCGCATCGATCTTCTCGAGCTGGTCGCCATTGAAGTGCAGCGTCACGTCGCGACGCTGCGGCAACCGGCCAGGGCGGTCGAGCACGAACAGGTAGTCCCAGCGGTCGGGATGGAAGTTGTCCACCAGCAAGCGGCGTTCCGAGCACGTTGCGCACCTGCAGCCGGGTCATGCCGGTCTTGATTTCGGCCAGTTGATCGCTGGTCACGACATTGCCCTGCTGCACGTCGATGCGATAGGGCGAGATCCAGCCGAGCATCGATTCGCTCTTCTCGAACCAGGTCGAACAGCCGCTCGACGCGAGCATCGCCAGGACGGCGAGCGAGCCCGCGGCGGTGCGAAAAACGGGGTGGACCGGCATGGGCACATCGGCGGCGCGAAGCCGCCGGCAGGTGGCTATGATCGAAGAATTCTAGCGGGCCGCGCCCGCGCACCGAGCTGCCGCGCACCCCGTCATTCCATGAGCAACGCCGACGAACTGAAGAACAGTGGCCTGAAGGCCACCTTGCCGCGCATCAAGGTGCTCGAGGTGTTCCAGAAGGCGCAGCTTCGGCACATGACGGCCGAGGACGTGTTCAAGGCCCTGCTCACCGAAGGCGCCGACGTCGGGCTGGCCACGGTCTATCGGGTGTTGATGCAGTTCGAACAGGCCGGGCTGCTGACACGCAGCAACTTCGAATCGGGCAAGTCGGTGTTCGAGCTCAACGAAGGCCAGCACCACGACCACCTGGTGTGCCTGACCTGCGGCCGTGTCGAGGAGTTCTACGATTCACAGATCGAACAGCGGCAGCGCGCCATCGCGCTCGAGCGCGGCTTCGAACTGCACGAGCACTCGCTGGCGCTGTACGCCGCCTGCACCAAGGCCAACTGCCCGCACCGCAACCGCTGAAGCCGTGTCGGCCGGGCCGGCGCTTCAGCCGTCGTCCATCGCGCTCTGGTGGCGCTTGATGAATTCCTGGTAGGTGTCGATGCCGCGCAGCTGCAGCACGGTGTTGCGCACCGCGGCTTCGACCAGCACCGCCAGGTTGCGTCCGGCATCGACCGCGATCACCACCTTGCGCACCGGCGATGCCCAGGATGTCCTCGAACAGCGGCTCGTACGGCAGCCGTTCGAACTCGCGCTCCATCGTCTCCTTGCGCACCAGGTGCACGATCAGGTGCAGGCGCATCTTGCGGCGCACCGCGGTCTCGCCGAAGATGGCCTTGATGTCGAGCAGCCCGATGCCGCGCACCTCGAGCAGGTTCTGCAGCAGCTCGGGGCAGCGGCCTTCGAGCGAGGTCTGCGAGACCCGGAACAGATCCACCGCATCGTCGGCGACCAGGCCGTGGCCGCGCGAGACCAGCTCGAGGCCCGAGTTCGCTCTTGCCCAGCCCCGATTCGCCGGTGAGCAGCACGCCCAGCCCGAGGATGTCCATGAACACGCCGTGGCGCGTGGTGCGCTCGGCGAACAGCTGCGCCAGGTAGGTGCGCACCACATCGATCACATGGCCGGCCGATTCGGCGGTCTGGAACAGCGGGATCTCGGCGCGGTCGCACATCGCCACCAGCCGCGGCGGCGGCACCTGGTCGTCGGCGACGATCAGCACCGGCGGCTCGAGCGTGACGATGCGCGAGATGCGCCGCTCCTGGTCGCCTGGTTCGGACGCCAGCAGGTAGGCCACCTCGCGCCGCCCGACGATCTGCACCCGGTACGGGTGCACGTAGTTCAGGTAGCCGACCAGGTCGGCCGGCGAACGCGCGTCGCGCACGGCGTTGTCGTCGAAATGGCGCTCCGGGTGGGCGTGGCCGGCGATCCACTCCCAGTGCATCGCCTCGCGGTGCGCCTCGAACAGCGCTTCGGCGCTGATGCTGGTGGGTTTCATCGTTGCGCTGCCGCGGCTGTTTTGCGCGCGGGCGCCAGCCGGCAACTCAGGCGGCCGATTTCTGTGCCTGCCAGTTGGCGATCAGCCGTGCAGCGCGGCCGCGTCGGGCTCGCGACATCAGACGCTCGCGCAGCTCGCGGTCGGACAGCATCTCGGCGATCTCGGACAGGATCTCGAGGTGGCGCTGGGTGGCCGCTTCGGGCACCAGCAGGAAGATCAGCAGGCGCACCGGCTCGTCGTCGGGCGAATCGAAGCCGATCGCCTGCTGCGTGCGCAGCACCGCCGCCAGCGGATTCTTCAGCCCCTTGATGCGGCCGTGCGGAATGGCCACGCCGTGGCCCAGGCCGGTCGAGCCCAGCCGCTCGCGCGCGAACAGGTTGTCGGTGACGGTGCCGCGGGCGATCGCGTGCTGGTTCTCGAACAGCAGCCCGGCATGTTCGAAGACACGCTTCTTGCTGGTGGCGTCGACATCGACCAGCACGTTGCTGGGCGGCAAAATGGCAGCGAGTCGATTCATGTCGGCGCTGTGGCCCAGCGAGCCGGCATGACGCCGGCACCCCTTGCGGACCTGTTACAGAATCGTGAATTATAGAAACCGGGCCGCATCGCAGCGCTCACTTGGAACACCTCGGATAAGGGTTAAAGCAGCGCAATTGCTGCACGGCAGCAACGGCTGTGCCTGCGACGCGGCGATCAACGGCGCCGCGGCGCCGCCGCGTGCACGGCCGGGGCGCGGATTCACTCGGCGCCGACCGGCAGCCGCTTGGCCGCCTCGTGGTGGTGATCCTGCAGCCGGTCCTTGTGGCGCATCACCTGGCGATCGAGCTTGTCCATCAGCTGGTCGATGGCGGCATACAGGTCCTCGTTGGCATGCTCGACGAAGATGTCGCGGCCCTTGACATGCAGCGTGACCTCGCACTTCTGCCGTCGTTCCTTTTCCTTGAGTTTCTCGACGGTCAGCAGCACGTTGACATCCACGACCTGATCGAAATGGCGCGTGACCCGCTCCAGCTTGGTGAGCACGTACTCTCTCAGCGCGGGTGTCACTTCGAGATGATGTCCGCTGATCGTCAAGTTCATCAAGGCCTCCTTTTCGGGGGTGGGAAATACGGGCGAGCGGTGACGGGGCGCGACACCGACAGGTCGCCCGGGCGCAACCCAGTGTGCTACCGAAAGCAGCCGGTGACAAGCCGGCCGCCCGCGCACAACGTGCCGACTTGCGCGACCCATGTCACCGCATCGGCGTGCGCCCGGCACCGATGGCGATGTGATAATCCCGCTTCGGTTTCTTTCGCAGAGGCTTGCTTGGACGCGAGTCACCCTCGGTGACCGTCCGCTCCGGCTGCACGTCATGGCGCATGCGGGGTGGGACGGTGACCTTTCGGATCGCCATCCCCCATTACCGCTGGGCATGTTCGAGGCACGACGCCGCACATGCCGGAGACGCTGATGCTGAACGTGTTCACGCTGGAAAACGGCCGCCTGAGCGGGCGGCATTTCCAGGACGAGATCGAACAGACTCGAGATGTCCGCACCGCCCGTGTGGGTCGACATGGAAGCGCCGACCGCCGAAGAAAAGGCCTGGGTCGCGCGGCAGTTCGGGCTCGTCATTC
Organism: uncultured beta proteobacterium; assembly: GCA_963756415.1. Classification (GTDB taxonomy): domain Bacteria; phylum Pseudomonadota; class Gammaproteobacteria; order Burkholderiales; family Burkholderiaceae_C; genus Rubrivivax. The sequence continues at coordinate 44,009 of CAVWNT010000005.1, read as the reverse complement.
CGGAAGACATCGTCGACGACGACCTCGAGGAATCGGCGCGCTTCTACGAAGAGGACAACGGCGAGCTGCACATCCGCTCGGACTTCCTGATCGACGACGACGTCTCGCCGCGCAACGTGCGCGTGGCCTTCATCCTGCACCGCGGCACGCTGTTCTCGGTGCACGCCGAAGACCTGCCGGTGTTCCGGCTGCTGCGGCTGCGCGCGCGCCGCACGCCGGCGATGATCGAAGACGCCAAGGATGTGCTGCTGAAGCTGTACGACGCCGATGCCGAATACTCCGCCGATGCGCTCGAAGGCATCTACGACAGCCTCGAGAAGGTCAGCGCCAGCGTGCTGACGCGCGGCGTCGACGACGAAGCCGCCGGCGAGGCGCTGTCGGCCATCGCCAAGGAGGAGGACCTGAACGGGCGCATCCGCCGCAACGTGATGGACACGCGCCGCGCGGTCAGTTTCATGATGCGCAGCCGCATGCTCAACGCCGAGCAGTTCGAGGAAGCGCGCCAGATCCTGCGCGACATCGATTCGCTCGACAGCCACACCACGTTCCTGTTCGACAAGATCAACTTCCTGATGAACGCCACCGTCGGCTTCATCAACATCAACCAGAACAAGATCATCAAGATCTTCTCGGTGGCCAGCGTGGCGCTGCTGCCGCCGACGCTGATCGCCAGCATCTACGGCATGAACTTCCGCTTCATGCCCGAGATCGACTGGTCGCTCGGCTACCCGTTCGCGCTCGGGCTGATGGTGATGTCGGTGGCCGCGCCGTTCCTGTACTTCCGGCGCAAGGGCTACCTGCGCTGAGGCGCCGGGCGACCATGCTGCGTCGCCGCGACTGGCTGTTCGGTCTGTGCGGCGTCGCCGCGACATGGGCGGGTGCGCCTGCCGCTGCGGCTTCCCCGTTCGCCCAGTGGCCGACAGCACAGCCGCGCAGCGCGCCGCTGCCGTCCGCCGCGCTCAGCGAAACCGGCTACCGCAAGGACGCCGCAGCACACCTGTACAGCGCCTTTCCCGACCGCATCTGGCACGGCCGCCTGCCGCCGCTGCTGCACGCGGTGCTGGTCATCGACACCGAAGTCGATGCGCACGGCGGCGTGCGCCAGGTGCGCGTGGTGCGCGGCCCCGCCGGCGCCCGGGAAGTCACGCCGTGGGTGCTCGGCCTGGTGCGCAGAGCCGCGCCGCTGCCGCCGCCGCAGCGCCTGGGCCGGGTGACCTACCGCGAGGTCTGGCTGGTCCACAAGTCGGGCCGCTTCCAGCTCGACGTGCTGAGCGAAGGGCAGGACTGAAGACCGGATCGGCGCCGCTGCTTCAGGTCGGCAGCGCCTTGCGCACCAGCGCGAAGTAGGCGGCATCGTGGATCAGACGCAGCCCCTTCATCCACCGCGTGAAGCGCTTGGGGAAGGTGATCTCGAACTCGCCGTCCTGCCAACCCTTGACCAGCGCTTCGGCCGCCTCTGCGGGTGAGATCAGCGCCGGCATGCGGAAGTCGTTCTGCGCGGTCAGCCGCGGTGCGCACGAAGCCGGGGCTCACCACCGACACGGCGACGCCGCGAGCGTGCAGATCGAGGTACAGCGTCTCGGCGAGGTTGATCAACGCCGCCTTCGTCGGCCCGTAGGCCAGCGACTTCGGCAGCCCGCGGTAACCGGCCACGCTGGCCATCAGGCACAGATGGGCGGCGCTGCCGCCGTCGGCCTGGCGCAGCAGCATCGGCAGCACCGCGTCGAGCAGATGCAAGGCGCCGACATAGTTGACCTGCTGGTGGTGCAGCGCCTCGTCGAGATCGAACTCGGTGGCGCGCATCGCACGGTAGGTGCCGGCGCAGTACACGACCTGGTCGATGCGGCCGTGGCGGCGCTCGATCGAGCGGGCCGCATCGTGTACCGCCTGGCGATCGGTGCTGTCCAGCGCCAGCGCCTGGCTGCCCGGGTGCGCGGCGGTGAACTCTTCGAGCGCTCGCGGTTGCGCGCCGAGACGACGACGCTGGCGCCGCGCGTGTGCAGCAGGTGCGCGGCGGCGCGCCCGATGCCGCTGGATGCGCCCACCAGCCACACCACGCGGCCCTGCCACGAGCCGATCTTCGGGTTCAGTGCCATCGCATCCGCCCTTGGCCGGCAAGGCGGTCAGGCCCCGTCGGCGCGTTGTCGAGCATCACGCTGCGCTCCATCGGGGTTGTCCCGTCGTCGCACCGGCCGTGGCGCAGCGCGGCGCGCCGGCTCAGATAGGTCGTCATGCTCCAACGCCTTCGATGTCGCGTCGGTGCGACCACAGCAGCACCGTCGCGAGCGCTTTCAGCGCGCACGGCAGCGCGCAATAGGTCAGGCTCAGCGCCAGCAGCGCCTGGGGCTCGCGGCTGCCGGGCGCATAGCCGAAAGCGCTCAACAGCGGCAGCGCCACGCCCGCGGCGAGCGCCAGGTTCAGCTTGGTGGCCATGTTCCACCAGCCGAAGTACAGGCCCTCGTGGCGGCTGTCGTGGCCGGCGCGGCGGATGACGCCGGCCAGCAGCGCGCCGGGCAGGCTCAGATCGGCGCCGAGCGCGACGCCGCAGCCGACGCACACCGCGGCGAAGGCCGCGACATCACCGGCAGCGAAGGTCGCCGCCCAGGCGAACGCCACGATCGCCAGCACCATGCCGGCGAGCCAGCTGCGCACCAGGCCGAAGCGGCGCACGCAGCGAACCCACAGCGGCATCGACAGCGCCGCCGCGGCGAAGTAGGCCGCCAGCAACGCGGCTCGAAGGCCGGCGCCTGCAGGCGGTCGCGGATGAAGAACAGCACCAGCGTGGCCGGCATCGCGCTGGCGATGCCGTTGAGCAGGTAGATCGCCAGCAGCCGGCGGAAGCTGGCATTCGCCAGTGCCACGCGCATGCCGGCGGACGCTGGCGCCGGCGCGCTGCGCGGCGGCTGCGGCGCCCGGCGCAGCGCCAGCAGAGCCAGCGGCCAGCGCCATCACCAGCACGCCGCTGGTCGCGCCCAGGCCGGCCACCGACGGCAGCACGCTGGCCAGCAACACGCCGACCAGCGCCAGGCCCTTCGCGCCAGGCGACGATCTGCGGCGCGTTGTGTTGCGTCGCCGCCCAGACGCGCGCCCCAGGACTGGTGGACGATGCTCAGCACGCTGAAGCTCAGGTAGCTGAGCACCAGCATCGCGGCGCACCAGCCCAGCAGCGGGGCCAGCGCACGCAGCGGCGGAAAGAACAGCCCGATGAAAGCCCACGCGCCAGCAGCAGCGCCGCCGCCGGCGGCCAACGACAACACGCGCCGCGTCGAGTGCGCGAAGCAGCGGTCGGACCAACGCCCGATCCACGGGTCGACGAGCGCGTCGAACAGCCGCGCGGCCGAGCAGCAAGGCGCCCAGCCAGGCGAGCGGCACGCCGAACTCGCTGGCGTAGTGGCTCGGCAGCACCACGTACAGCGGCAGCGCGACGAAGGCCAGCGGCAGGCCGAGCGAGCCGTAGGCGAGGCCGTCGTGCCACCCGCCGCGCCAGCGCCTGCCCGCCGCCGATTCAGGCGCGAGCGGCAGCTGGCCGCCCACGCTGGCAGCCGTCACGACGCGCCACCCCGGCCGCCGAGCAACGCCTCGCGCAGGCGCGGCTGCGAGCTGCGGTCGGACAGCCAGACGGCGAAGAACAGCCGCGTGAATTCGGCGTCGCGCAGCTCGCCGGCCAGCCGGCCGTTGACGAACAGCCGCGTGCTGACGGCCGGGCGCTGCACACCGGTGATGCGATCGCCCTCGCTGACGTCGGGCAGCACCTGGTTCAGCCACGCCAGCCAGGCTTCGGCGCGGCTGGCGTCGATCGGCGCGATGCCCTGCATCTCCTCGAGCGAGCGTTCGGCGATCTTCCAGCCGCGCAGCTTGCGCGCATAGACCAGTTCGAGCGCCAGCGCGGTGTCGGCCGGCGCCGCGGCAGCGCGGGCGCTGTCGCTCCACAGGCGGATGTCGTAGACGTGCAGGCCGAAGTAGCGCAGCCGCGACTGCCGATCAAGCGCGCGCCGGGCAGCTCGGCGCTGACTTCCGGCGGCACCGCGGCGGGCCGCGATGTGGCCCGCGCCGATGCGGCTGCAAGCGGCGCCGTGCCCAGCGCCAGCCACGCCAGCAGTCGCGCCGGCGCCGACCGCATCGCAGCGGCAGCGCGGTCGCCATCTCAGCGCGCTGCAGCGTGAACTGCACGACGTCGGTGTTGCCGGTGGCGAACGCCGCCTCGCAGTAGGCCAGGTAGAACTCCCAGATGCGCATGAAGCGGGTGTCGAAGCCGCAGGCCGCGCACCTCGGCCTCGCGCGCCAGGAAGCGCGCGCGCCAGCGGCGCAGCGTCTCGGCATAGTCGGCGCCGAAGCCAGTTCGTTGCACGACCGTCAGCCCGGCCGCTTCGGCCTGCTGGCGGAACACGCTCGGCGCTGGGCAGCAGGCCGCCGGGAAAGATGTACTGCTGGATGAAGTCGGTCGAGCGCGACGTAGCGCTCGAACAGGTCGTCGCGGATGGTGATGCTCTGGATGCAGGCGCGCGCCGCCGGGCTTGAGCAGGCTGCGTGCAGCGTGGCGAAGAAGCCGGGCCAGTATTCGCGGCCGACGGCCTCGAACATCTCGATCGAGCACGATCGCGTCGAAGGGCGCGTCGCGCGATGTCGCGGTAGTCCTGCAGGCGCAGGTCGGCGCGCTGCGTGCAGCCCGTGCGCGTGCAGCCGCTGCTGCGCGAAGTCGAGCTGCTCGGTCGACAGCGTGACGCCGGTGACGTGCGCCGCCGAACTCGGCGCGTCGCGCATCTCGGCCAGCGCGCCCCAGCCGCAGCCGATCTCGAGCAGCCGTTGCCCCGGCTGCAGCCCGCATTCGCGAGCGCGCGCCGCACCTTGGCCCGCTGCGCCTCGGCCATCGGCGCGGCTGGTGTCGCCGTCGAACCAGGCGCTGGAGTAGTTCATCGTCGTCGTCGAGCCACAGCCTGTAGAAGGCGTTGCCCAGGTCGTAGTGGGCGTGGATGTTCTTGCGGCTGCCGCGGCGCGAGTTGCGATTCAGCAGGTGTTGCGCCCGGTACAGCCAGCGAGCCCCACCAGCTGCCGTAGACCACGGCTTCGACCTCGTCGCGGTTGGCGATGAACAGCTTCAGCAGCGCCACGCAGGTCGGGCGTAGTCCAGTCGCCGGCGATGTAGGCTCTCGGCGAAGCCGATGTCGCCGCTGCGCAGCGCCGCCGCGCACGACGTTCCAGTTGTGCAGGCGCATCGCCGCGCGCGGCTCGCCCGGCGCCGCTGCCGAAGCGGGCGCTTCGGCCGTCGGGCAGCTGCAGGTCGAGCGTGCCGACGCGCAGCCGGCGCAACAGGCGCAGCGCGGCCTTCGCCGCGGCGGGTGCGGCGGCCGGCAGCGTGGCCAGCGGGAGGGTGGTGGTGGTGCTGCTGCTGCTCATGTCGGACAGAGGGAAAGAAAGACCATTCATGCGGGCGTGCTCAACGTGAGACGAAGGCGTCGGGCGCTTCGGGCTTGGCCACGAACGGCACGCGCTTCAGCCACAGCGCGCAGCGCCTGCCAGTGGATGCGCGCGATCACGCCGAAGCGTCATCAGCGGCACGCCGAAGAAGGCGCGGCGCAGCGCTGGCGGCGTCAGCGGGCTCAGCGCGCCGGACACGCTGGTCTGCAGCAGCGGGCCGCCGGCGTCGTCGTGGTCGATGCGCGCCACGCACGCGCTCGAGCGTCGCCGTCAGCGGTGAGCATGAAGCGGAAGCGGTAGCTGCCGTCGACGCGGCAGAAGGGCGAGACGTGGAACACCTTGCTGCGCGCTCAGTTCGCGGCCGTAGCCGAGGCCGGCGCCGGCGAGCAGGTAGCAGTGGCGCTCGCCGAAGGTGTTGTTGACCTCGACCACGATCGCGCGCCAGCGAGCCGTCGGCGCGCTGGCAGTACCAGAAGCTCACCGGCTTGAAGGCGTAGCCGAGCACGCGCGGATAGCACTGCAGCCAGACCTCGCCGTCGGCGTCGTCGATGCCTTCGCGCGCCAGCAGCTCGTCGAGCCAGGCCAGCGCGTCGGCGCGGCCGTCGCCATGGTCGCGGTCGTGGAAGCGACAGCCAGCCGAAGCGGTTGCGGCGCAAGGCCGGGCCGGCGCGCTCGCGCAGGCTGCGCATCGGCAGCATCAGGAAGTAGGTCGGGTAGGCGAAGGCGTGGCCGACCGGCCGCAGGCGGTGGTGGCGCACCACGCCGAGGCCGAGCAGCGGCGCGGCGTGCCTGCGCGTGTGACCGGTGCGGCGGCCGCATCACGCGGCCTCGCGTATGCCGCGCAGCCACGCCCGCCGGCCGCTCGCGCAGCGCGGCGCTGACGGCCTGTGCCGACATCAGGCCGTCCTCGTGGAAGCCGTAGCGCGTCCAGGCGCCGCAGAACCAGATGCCGTTGCGGCCCTGCAGGCCGCGCAGGCGCGTCTGCGCCGCGCATCGCGGCCTGGTCGAACACCGGGTGGCTGTAGTCGAACTCGCCGAGCACGCTGGCCGGCGTCGATCGCGCGCACCGGGTTCAGCGACACCATCACCGGCTGCGCCACGGCAGCGGCTGCAGCCGGTTGAGCAGGTAGTGCAGGCACACGCCCGATGGCTCGCCGGCGCTGTGCGGCGCGCTTTCGTAGTTCCAGGCCGCCCAGGCCGCGCGGCGCTGCGGCAGCACCGAGGTGTCGGTGTGCAGCACGGCGCGGTTGGGCTGGTAGCGGATGGCGCCGAGCACGCGTGCGCTCGTCGTCGTCGGCATCGCCCAGCAGCGCCAGCGCCTGGTCGCTGTGGCAGGCGAGCACGACGTCGTCGAAGTGCTCGGTGCCGTGCGTCGGTGCGTCACCGCCACCGCCGTGCGCACCGCGGCGCACGCGGCGCACCGGGCAGTGCACGCGCGTGTCGGCGCCGTGCGCGCGAAGCTGCGCCAGCATCGCCTCGACGTAGCGCCGCGAGCCACCGCGCACGGTGAGCCACTGCGGCCGGTCGCTGACCTGCAGCAGGCCGTGGTTGTGGCAGAAGCGGATCATCGTGCCGACCGGGAAGCGCAGCATCTGGCCGGTCGGGCACGACCAGATGCAGCCCAGCATCGGCAGCAGGTACCAGTCGCGGAACGCGGCGCCGAAGCGATGCCGGTCGAGGAAGTCGCCGAGCGGCTTGCGTCAGCGATCCGATGCCTCGCGTCGGCCAGCGCGCTGGCCAGCCGGTTGAAGCGCAGCAGGTCGGCCAGCATGCGCAGAGAAGCGCGGGCGCAGCAGGTTGCGGCGCTGCGCGAACACGGTGTTCAGGCTGCTGCCGCTCCATTCGAGTGCCCTGCTGCGGCACCTGCACCGAGAACGACATGTCCGACGTCGGCGGTGGCCACGCCCAGGCTCGGCGAACAGCGCGATCAGCTGCGGGTAGGTGCGCTCGTTGAAGACCAGGAAGCCGGTGTCGACGCCGTGCCGCTGGCCGTCGAGCGCGACGTCGACGGTGTGGGTGTGGCCGCCGAAGCGCGGCCGGCCTCGAACAGCATCACTTGCGCCCGCGCCGCCAGAGCGTGCGCCGCCGCCAGGCCGGTGATGCCGGAGCCGACGACCGCCACGCGGCGCTGGCCTTCAGACGGCGCGCTCATCGGCTTGCGGGTAGGGTGCAAGGTCACTGATCGACTCCGGTTTGATTTGAACTGCTCAGTTGCTATTTGAACACATCGGGAATATATTGACCTTGAAGTATTTTTATGGGTGACCGGAAGGCGTGAAGGCTTGTCATCCACCCTGCGTGGGCACGCGCATTGCCGCTCGAGGCGGCCGTCACCGCCGCTACCTAGAATGGGCGCCAAAGGAACGAGGAAAGCCGATGCTCTATCCCGAACTGTTCAAGCAACTCGAAGCCGTGCGCTGGAACATGGACAGCGACATCCCCTGGGACCGGTTCGATGGCACCTTGCTCAGCGACGAGCAGGCGCAGACGATCAAGATGAACGCCATCACCGAGTGGGCGGCGTTGCCGGCGACCGAGATGTTCCTGCGCGACAACCGCGACGACAGCGACTTCTGCGCCTTCATGAGCGTCTGGTTCTTCGAGGAGCAGAAGCACTCGCTGGTGCTGATGGAGTACCTGCGCCGCTTCCGCCCCGAGCTACGTGCCCACCGAAGACGAACTGCACGAGGTGCGCTTCGAGTTCGACCCGGCGCCGGCGCTGGAAACGCTGATGCTGCACTTCTGCGGCGAGATCCGCCTCAACCACTGGTACCGGCGCGCCGCCGAATGGCACACCGAGCCGGTCATCAGGCACATCTACGAGACGCTGGCCAAGGACGAAGCGCGCCACGGCGGCGCCTACCTGCGCTACATGAAGCGCGCGATGCAGCGCTTCGGCGACGAGGCGCGCGCCGCGTTCGCCAAGGTCGGCGTGCTGATGGCCAGCGCGCGGCGCACCGCGCAGGCGCTGCACCCGACCAACCTGCACGTCAACGAGTCGCTGTTCCCGCGCGACACCGTGCAAAGCCGCCTGCCCGACCCGAAGTGGCTCGAGCACTGGCTGGACAAGCAGATCCAGTTCGACGCGGTGTGGGAGACCAAGGTCGTCGAGCGCATCCTGCACAACATGAGCCTGCTGCTGGAGCGCAGCTTCGCCAGCGTGCAGGAACTCAACCGCTACCGCAAGGAAGTGAGCGCGGCCGTCGCTGGCCGGCACGAACGCGCCGCGCGCGCTGCCGTCGTGACTGCGCGCGGCGCCGTCAGCGCGCCTTCAGCGCTTGGCCTGTGCCGCCGCCATGCGCTCGGTTTCGGCCTTGCGGTCGGCGGCCACGCGCTGCGCGCTCGGCCGCTCGCCGATGAGCTTGACGTAGGCCTTCCAGTCGATGCCGGCGGCGGCCAGCAGGTCTTCGCCGTAGACCGCCTTGCGTGGCCATGCCCACCAGCGGCAGGCTGACGTAGGCCGCGCAGTCGGCCTGGGTGAAGGTGTCGCCGGCCGACGTAGGGCGAGAACTTCGCCAGGCGCTTGAAGCCGGCGATGTGCTTGACCAGCTGCTTGCGCACGCGCGCCTAGTGTCGCCTCGTCCGATCTTGCCGCCGAAGAAGGCCTGCGGATACAGCTCGCGCGCCACCAGCTCCAGGTGCAGGTCGACGAAGGTCACCAGCTCGCGCACCTTGGCCGCGGCCCACGGGTCGGCCGGCAGCAGCGGCTGCGCGCTGGACAGCGCGTCGACGTATTCGACGATCACCTGGCTCTCGCACAGCGTGCCGTGCTCGGTGCGGATGAAGGGGATCTTGCCCAGCGGCGAGGCCGCCAGCACCGCCTCGTCGCTGGACTTGGTCATCACCGTCTCCTCGGTGAACTCGATGCCCTTTTCCAGCAGCGCGAGCTTGACCTTGTTGTAGTAGTTCGACATCGAAAAGCCGCACAGCGTGATCATCGTTGTCTCTCCATCGAATTCGGGGCGTCGAGTCTATGCCCGCCGCCCGCCTTCGCGTCAGGGTCAGCGCGAGCAGCGTGCACAGCGCGCCGGCCAGCGTGCCGGCGGCATGCGCCAGCGGCGCCACCGCCACGTCCAGCTCGGTCGGCGGGTGCAGCGCCGCGCCCCACGGTTGTTCGACCAGCAGCTTCACGCCCTGGCCGACCAGCATCATCCAGCCGATGGCACGGTGCGCACCGCGCCCGCGCATCACCAGATAGACGGTGACGGCGGCCACGCCCGCATGCAGCACGCCGGACAGCCCGCCGTAGTGCAGCAGTTCGGGCTTGGCCCACAGCGGCAGGTGCGTCAGCGGCCAGGCCAGCCAGCCACGCCAGCGCCACCTCGCGCGGCACGCGGGCGGCCCAGCCGTAGGCCGCGACGAGCGCGGTGGCGAGCAGGTTGGCCAGCAGATGCAGGGTGCTGAAGTGCACGAAGGCGGCGCTCCACCAGCGCCAGGCCTGCACCCTGGCGGCATCGGGCTGCCAGTCGAGCACGTCGCGGTCGACGCCGAAGGCGGCCACCGCCGCCACGCCGAGCACGGCGCTGAGCAGCAGCCACGCCGCCGCCGGTCGCGACCACCGCGATGCGGCGCGCGCTGCCGCGTCAGTCAAACACCGCGCGCCACAGCGCCAGCACCGCAGCGCTCTGCGCGGCCAGCGCCTGCGGCTCGACCTGCGTCGGCTGTTCGTCCAGGCGCGCCAGGTGCTGGGCGCGGCGCAGTTCGCGGTAGGCATCCGCGGCGGCCTGGCCGACGCCCGGCGGGCAGCAGCCCGGCCGCTTCGGCGCGCTGCAGCAACGCGATGTTGCCGACGTTGTCGAGCAGCGCGGCATGCCGCGCCGACTGCGTCAGCACCAGGAACTGCACCGCGAACTCGACGTCCATCATGCCGCCGGGGCTGTGCTTGACGTCGAAGCGGCCGGCTCGCACCGGGTGCGCGGCGCGCACCTTGTCGCGCATCGCGCGGATCTCGTCGCGCAGCAGCGTGCACGTCGCGCTGGGCACCGAGCAACGCACGCCGCGTGGCCTCGAAGCGCGGCGCCAGCGCCGTCGCGCCGGCGCAAAGTCGCGCGCGGGTGATGGCCTGGTGCTCCCAGGTCCAGGCGGTGTTGCTGCCGCGGCCGCTCTGGTAGCGCTCGAAGGCATCGATCGATGTCACCAGCAGCCCGGAGTTGCCGTTCGGCCGCAGCGCGGTGTCGATCTCGAACAGCTCGCCCGCCGCGGTGCGCAAGGTCAGCCAGGTGATCAGCTTGCGCACGTAGGCGCCGTAGACCTCCTGCGCGCGGTCCTTGTCGTCCTCGTCGGCATCGTCGTACAGGAACACGACGTCGAGGTCGCTGCCGTAGCCCAGCTCCTTGCTGCCCAGCTTGCCGTAGGCGATGACGGCGATGCACGGCTGTTCGCGGTGGCGTGATTTCAGCAGCGCCCACGACCAGCGCAAGGTGATGTCGAGCACCGCATCGGCCAGCGCGCTCAGGTCGTCGGCCACCTGCTCGACGGTCAGTTCGCGTTCGACGTCGCGCACCAGCGTGCGGAAGACCTCGGCATGGTGGGCATGGCGCAGCGTGTCCATCAGCGACTCTTCGTCGGCCTGCCCGGAGCGCTGCCAGGCCTCGTGGCGGGCTTGCAGCTCGGCCAGGAAATGCACGCGGTCGAAGCGGCCATGGCGGCTGCGCTCGTCGGCCAGCTCGTCGATGACGCCCGGGGTGGCGCATCAGGTAGCGCATCGGCCAGCGCGCCATGCCCAGCAGGCGCAACAGCCGCTGCTGCACCTCGGGACGTTCGACCAGCAGCGCCAGATACGCTCTCACGCCGCAGCAGCGGCTCGAGCCAGTCGACGAAGCGCAGCACGGCCGCCAGGTTGCAGCGGTCCTCGGCGAGGCAGTCGGCGGCGCGGCGAACGAGCCGGCCCAGCCGCTGCCGGGTCTCGTCGCGCAGGCCCGTCACGCGCGGATGCTGCACCCAGCGCCGCAGCGGCTCGGCCAGTTCCACCGGCAGGCTGTCGAGCAGGCGCTCGCTGTCCACCGCCAGCACCGGGCCGCCACAGCCGACACACGGCGTGCGCCCCGGTGCCGACGGTGAAGGGGCCTGGCCGTCGTGCAGCAGCGAATCGAACTCGGTGGCGACGAACTCGCGCGTCTGCGCCCAGCTGGTCGAGCAGTTCGCGGGCCGCCGCAGGCGTGGTGCAGCCCAGGCTGCGCGAGATCCATTCGAGATCGGCGTCCTGCGTGGGCAGCAGGTGCGTCTGCTGATCGTCCAGGTACTGGATGCGGTGCTCGACCCGGCGCAGGAAACAGTAGCTGTCGGCCAGCGCGCGCGGCTGCATCGGGTTTCATCAGGCCGTTGTCGGCCAGCTTCTGCAGCCCCTTCAACGTCGAGCGGGTGCGGATCTCGGGGAACTGCCCGCCGCGAACGACCAGCATCAACTGCACGATGAACTCGATCTCGCGAATGCCGCCGCGCGACAGCTTGACATCGTTGGCGCGCTCGGGGCGGCCGGCAGCGCGACGCTGCGCTTCTTCGCGGATCTTGCGGTGCAGCTGGCGCAGGCCCTCGAAGACGCCGTAGTCGAGGTAGCGGCGATAGACAAACGGCGTGACCAGCGAACGCAGCGCCACGCGCGCGGCCGCTGTCCACCGCCGCGCGCGGTGCCACCACGCGGCTCTTCAGCCAGGCAAAGCGCTCCCACTCGCGCCCCTGGTCCTGGAAGTACTCCTCCAGCATCGCCATGCTCAGCGCGGCCGGCCCGGAATTGCCCTGAGGACGCAGCGCCAGATCGACGCGGAACACGAAGCCGTCTTCGGTGGTGTCGCCGATCAGCGTGTACAGCTGGCGCGCCAGCAGCGCGAAGAATTCGTGGGCGCTGATCGGCTGCGGCGCCGGCGGTCTGGGCCTGTTCCTCGTAGACGTAGATCAGATCGATGTCGGACGACACATTGAGCTCGCGAGCGCCCAGCTTGCCCATGCCGACGATCCAGAAGTCGATCGGCCGGCCCTGCGCATTCAGCGCATCGCCGTGGCGTTCGGCGAGCGTGGCGCGCGCATGTTCCAGAGCCAGGCCGAGCGTGCATTCGGCCAGCGCGGTCATCGTGGCGGTGACGGCATCGAGCGAAGCGCCCTGTTCGATGTCCTGCACCGCCAGCCGTTCGAGACACACTTGCCGCGCCACGCGCAAGGCAGAACCCAGGGGCCGGCCGCCGTCACGCAGGCGCTGCACGAGTTGTTCGATCGCCGCGCCGTCGGGCACGCCCGCCGGCAGCAGCGTCAGCTCGTCGGGATAACGACGGCGCAGCCGCTGCACGAAGCGGCTGTGATCGGCGCACGCCGCGGGAGTGCCGTCGTGCGCGTGGGGCAGGTTGGGAACAGCGGCCATCAGCGGTTTCGAAGGCGCGCTCAGGCCGTCCTGGCAGACCAGGCCGGCAGGCGGCGCGTGCGCGATGTGCCGCTGATTTTGCTCAACGATGTCTCCATAACCGACGGTCCGCCTGCTTCGCTGCGCACGCCACGAAGGTGCGCTGCCCACGCCGGGCCGGCGACGATTTTGCCGCACAACGGTGCCGGCTGCCGAAGGCACCCCGGGCGGGGTGCGGGATCGTGCTTGCGCCGATACTGCCGCCAGGCGCGGTCGCGCCACGTTGCCAGCCGAGGTCGAGATGAAAGTTGCCGCCGTGCAGATGGTTTCGACACCGCAGGTCGATCGCAACCTGCAAGCCGCCGCGCGGCTGCTGGCGCAGGCGGCGCGCGCCGGCGCGCGCCTGGCGCTGCTGCCCGAATACTTCTGCCTGATGGGCCGGCGCGACGGCGACAAGTTCGACATCGCCGAAGCGCCGGGCGACGGCCCGATCCAGCGCTTCCTGGCCGAGCAGGCGCGCGAACATCGGCTGTGGCTGATCGGCGGCACCTGCCGCTGCGCGAACCCGGCGCCGAGCGTCTGCGCAACAGCTGCCTGGCATTCGCGCCCGATGGCCGGTTGGCGGCGCGCTACGACAAGATCCATCTGTTCGCGTTCGACAACGGCCGCGAGCGCTACGACGAGGGCCGTGTGCTCGAACCCGGCCGCGACACGGTCGCGCTGCAGGCCGATGCGCTGCGGGTCGGCCTGAGCGTGTGTTACGACCTGCGCTTTCCCGAGCTGTACCGCGCGCTGATGCGACCGCCGTGCGACCTGATCACGCGTGCCTTCGGCCTTCACCCACACCACCGGCGAGGCGCACTGGCAACTGCTGCTGCGCGCCCGCGCGGTCGAGAACCAGTGTTACGTGCTCGCCGCCGCGCAGGGCGGCAGCCACGAGAACGGCCGCCGCACCTGGGGCCACAGCCTGTTCATCGATCCCTGGGGCGAGGTGCTGGACGATACTCGCACAGGACGAAGGCGTGGTGCTCGGCGACATCGACGTCGAGCGCCTGGCCGATGTGCGCCGGCAACTGCCCGCGCTGGCGCATCAAAGGCTGTGACGGTCGCGACGTCGCAAGCGGGTACACCGACTTCCTGCCGCTGGCCGTGAGCCTCGGTTAATCCCCGGATGGGCAGTGCCTCGGGGCAGGCGTTAAAATGTGTTGTTTTCAGGACGAGCACATGACCACAAAACGATCAGCCGCCCCTGTTGTTTCTGCCACCGGTCAACGTCTGCGCCAAACGCAGGCCGAATACACCGCCGCACGTCCGTCCACCGGTCCCGGCGCCAAGCCGATGATGTCGAGCTCGAAGATGTACGTGTGCCGCCGCTGCCAGGCCAACTTCAAGACCGGCGACGGCAAGCCCGATCCGCGCCTGCCCGGCCTGGGCAAGTGCAACAAGTGCCTGGCAGCTGCCTCGGCAGCCATCGCCGCCTGATGCCGGGTTGATCCGGGGCTGATCGGGCCCGCCTGAGCGCGGCTCGCTGGTCGAGCCCTCAGCGCGACCCGAACATCATGCGTCGCGCGAGCAGCGATTTCAGCGGCCCGGCCGCCTGCAACGCCGCCAGCCCCAAGCCGCGCGCCGCGCCCATGCCGGGCGCCCCCCAAGTGAAACTGCGCGCCAGGAAATCGGTGGCCGCGATGATGCTCCAGCGGTCGGCGGCGCGTGTCCATTCGACGCGGCGCAGCGCGGCATCCGACGTCGTGCTGCCAGCGCAGCACCTGCACCAGTTCGAAGGCATCGCGCAGGCCCAGGTTCAGGCCCTGACCGGCGACCGGGTGCAGCGTCTGCGCGGCATTGCCGATGCGCACGCTGCGCCCCTGCACCAGGCTGCGCTCGGCATTCAGCCCGAGCGCGAAGTCCTTCAGCGGCGCGATCGACACGATGCGCCCGGCAGCGGCGCGGCAGCAGCGTGTTCAGCACCGCCATGCGCTGCGTGTCGTCGAGTCCGCGCACCGGATCGTCGTCGCGATCGACGCACCACACCAGCGCGGCGCGGCAATCGCCGGCTTCGGCCAGCGCATCCGCGCGCAGCGGCAGCAGCGCCAGCGGGCCGTGGCGTGTGAAGCGTTCGAAGGCGCGCGCCGGCGTGCCGCCGTGCAGCGTGACGCTGCCGACCCAGGCGGTCTGGCCGTAGTCGCGCTGCAGCGCCTTGCGCACCTGCTGGCCGAACACGCCCCCTTCGGCGACCACCGCCAGGTCGAAACGCTCGGCGATGCCGGCATCCAGCTCCACCGCGTCCGGCAGCGCCTTCAGCGCTTTGACACGGCGTGGCGAAGCGGCTGCGCAGGCGGCTCGGGTCGGCGTTCACCGCGTCGCGCCAGCCGCGCTGCAGCGGCGCCACCAGGCGGCCGTAGCCGAGCACCGCACCGAGCATCGGCACCGCTTCGTCGGCGGCGCGAATGCAGCACCTCGCGTCGCGTCGCCGCACCGGCGGCCGGGCCAGCGCGGCAGCCTCGGCGGCGCCTGCGACACGTGCACCTCCATGATCGGCTGCGCATCGGCGGCGGGCCAGCTGTGCAGCCGCTGCAGCAACTGCACGCTGCCCATCGACAGCGCCAGGGTGCGCGGGTCGGCGCTGACATCGTCGTCGGCGCGCGCGGCTGTCGAACAGGCTGATGCGCGCCTGCGGCAAGCTGCGCGCGGCCAGCAAGGCCAGCGACAGGCCCACCGGCCCGGCGCCGATCACCGCCATCTCCAGCGCTGCGGCGCTGCACCGCGTTCATCGACTGCAGCCCTTCCAGCAACTCGACCGCCGGCACCGCGCCGGCGCGCAGGGCGATGATGCGCCCGCTGTCGTTGCTTTCCATGATCAGCGCGAACTGCGCCGGTCGGGTGAATACACCGACAGCCGCAGCCCCTTGTCGAAATACAGGTGCGGCTGCACCGCCAGCCGCGCGCCATACACCTGGCGCGCCTTGCGCACATCGTCGCCGACGCGCACGCCGCTGATGCTGGGATAGCGCGCGTCGCGTGTCTCGACGCGGGTGACGACGCCCGTCGTCGACGACGTACACGACGCCCGGCTGCGCGGCGCGTGGTGCGCTTCTGACACAGGCGCACCCGCCGCCCGGGTGCGGCCAGCAGCGGCGCCTTCAACGCGGCTTCGGCCTGCGCCGTGGTCTGGCCGACGCTGGCCGGCGGCAGGCCGAGCCAGCCGAAGCGCGCCTGCGCCGCAGCGCCGTCGGCCAGCAGCGACAGCGCCGTCAGCAGCGCGAGCGATGCGCGCCAACGCCACCGCGCGGTGCACGGCTCATCATCACGATCGCCGACGCACTCGAGCGCGCGCAGCTGCTCGACGGTGCCGACGTTGTGCCAGGCGCCGCGGTACCGATCTGCGCGCCGATGCGCCGCTGGCGCATGCCGGCATACGAGCAGCGGGCCCAGCGCGGCGTGTTCGCCGGGCGCGATGTGGGCGCACAGTTCGGCGCGGCACAGCGCGATGTTGGCGTAGGTCCAGCGCTGGCCGTCGGGCCCGGTGCCGTCGGCCAGCCCGAGGCCGTCGGCGCCGAGGCCGAAGTCGCCGTCGGCTATGGAACGGCGGGTTCGGCACCAGCCACAGCTGCGCCAGTCGCGTGCTGCGCTGAAAGCGACTCGGCCGCCGCGCGATCGAAGACGAAGCCGGGGGCGAAGATGTCCGCCGGAGACGAGCCAGAACACCTCGCCCAGCCATGGCAGCGCCTTGGCGATGCCGCCGGCGGTTTCGAGCGCACCGCCGTGGTCGCGGCCCTCGTGTCGAGTAGCGGATGCGCAGCCCAAGCGCGAGCCGTCGCCGAGCGCGGGCGGGAACTGCTCCTCGAGCCAGGCGGTGTTGATCACCACCTGCTGCACGCCGGCGCGCGCCAGCGCCTCGCAGATGCCATTCGATCAGCGGCTTGCCGCGCACCTTCAGCAACGGCTTGGGCGTGTGATCGGTGAGCGGGCGCATGCGTTGGCCGCGGCCGGCCGCCAGGATCAGGGCTTTCATGCGCGCCCGAGTGTAGGCGCGCCCTGCGCCCTGCAGGCTGCCGAGGGCAGACCCTAGAATCGACATGCCCTGCGCACCCTGGCACGCACCGATGGCGACTCACCTCCGACCGTGATTCCACGTTGATGGCCAACGCCATCCGTGCCCTGGCGATGGACGCCGTGCAGCAGGCCAACTCCGGCCACCCCGGCGCGCCGATGGGCATGGCCGAGATGGCGGTGGCGCTGTGGGACCGCCATCTGGCCTACAACCCGCGCAACCCGCACTGGCTCGACCGCGACCGCTTCATGCTGTCCAACGGCCACGCGTCGATGCTGCAGTACGCGCTGCTGCACCTGACCGGCTTCGATCTGCCGATGAGCGAGCTGCGCAACTTCCGCCAGCTGCACAGCAAGACCCCGGGCCACCCCGAGGTCGACCTGACGCCGGGCGTCGAAACCACCACCGGGCCGCTCGGCCAGGGGCTGGCCAACGCGGTCGGCATGGCGCTGGCCGAGAAGCTGCTGGCGCACGAATTCAACCGCCCCGGCCACGCGGTGGTCGATCACCACACCTATGTCTTCATGGGCGACGGCTGCCTGATGGAAGGCATCAGCCACGAGGCCGCGCGCTGGCCGGCGCCTGGAAGCTGAACAAGCTGGTCGCGCTGTACGACGACAACGGCATCAGCATCGACGGCGCCGTCAAGCCCTGGTACGTCGACGACCCGAAGCAGCGCTTCGAAGCCTACGGCTGGCACGTGATCGGCCCGATCGACGGCCACGACGTCGACGCTGTCGACGAGGCGCTGCGCCGCGCGCACGCGCAGTCGGACGACCCGACCGACGCTGATCATCTGCAAGACCGACATCGGCAAGGGCTCGCCGCACCGCGCCGGCACCGCCAAGGCGCACGGCGAAGCGCTCGGTGCCGACGAAGTGGCGCTGACGCGCGCGGCGCTGGGCTGGACCAGCGAGCCCTTCGTCATCGCCGAGGCGGCCTACGCGCTGTGGGACCACAAGGCGCGCGGTGCCGCGGCCGAAGCCGCAGTGGAACGGGACCTTCGCCGCGTACCGTGGCGCGTTTCCCGAACTGGCCGCCGAACTGCAGCGCCGCATGCGCCGGCGAGCTGCCGAAGGACTTCGCGCAGACCGCGGTCGACGCGGTCATCGCCGCGCACACCAAGGCGCGAGACCGTGGCCTCGCGCAAGGCCAGCCAGATCGCGCTCGAGGCCTTCACCAAGGCGCTGCCCGAAATGCTCGGCGGCTCGGCCGACCTGACCGGCTCGAACCTGACCAACACCTCGTCGCACGCCGCCGCTGCGCTTCGACGACGAGGGCACGCCGAACGGCGGGCGCCACATCAACTACGGCGTGCGCGAGTTCGGCATGGCCGCGATCATGAACGGCGTCGCGCTGCACGGCGGCTTCATCCCCTACGGCGGCACCTTCCTGACCTTCAGCGACTACAGCCGCAACGCGATCCGCATGGCCGCGCTGATGAAGCGGCGCGTGATCCACGTCTTCACGCACGACAGCATCGGCCTCGGCGAAGACGGGCCGACGCACCAGAGCGTCGAACACGCGGCCGCGCTGCGGCTGATCCCGGGCCTGGACGTCTGGCGCCCGGCGACACCGCCGAAACCGCGGTGGCCTGGGCCTGCGCGCTGAGCAACGCCGACGCGTCCGAGCGCGCTGCTGCTGAGCCGGCAGAACCTGGCCTACGCGCCGAAGAACGGCGCTCGATCGAATCAGCAAGGGCGCCTACGTGCTCGCCGAACCGGCCGATGTCGGGCTGCAAGCGCGCGGCGCGCGCGGTGATCATCGCCACCGGCAGCGAGGTGCAGCTCGCGCTGCACGCGCAGGACCGAGCTGGCCAAGGCCGGCATCGCCGGTGCGCGTGGTGTCGATGCCGTCGACGAACGTGTTCGACCGCCAGAGCGTGGCCTACAAGACGCAGCGTGCTGCCCGCCGAAGCTGCCGCGCATCGCGGTCGAGGCCGGCGTCACCGACGGCTGGTGGAAGTACGGCTGCGCGGCGGTGCTCGGCATCGACCATTTCGGCGAGAGCGCGCCGGGGCCGGCGCTGTTCAAGTTCTTCGACCTCACGCCCGAGGCGCTGGCCGCGACGGTGCGGCGCGTGCTGGGTCGCTAGTGACAATCTTTCGCCCATTTCCCCCGCACTCACAGGAGCATTTCGGCATGACCATCAAGGTAGGCATCAACGGCTTCGGCCGCATCGGGCGCATGGTGTTTCGCGCCGCGGTCCAGAACTTCGACGACATCGAGGTCGTCGCCATCAACGACCTGCTCGAACCCGACTACCTGGCCTACATGCTCAAGTACGACAGCGTGCACGGCCGCTTCAAGGGCGAGGTGTCGGTCGACGGCCAGACGCTGGTCGTCAACGGCAAGAGCATCCGCCTGACCGCGGTGAAGGACCCGGCCGAGCTGAAGTGGGGCGAGGTCGGCGCCGACGTCGTGGTCGAATCGACCGGGCTGTTCCTGACCAAGGAGACCTGCCAGAAGCACCTCGACGCCGGCGCGAAGAAGGTCATCCAGAGCGCGCCGAGCAAGGACGACACGCCGATGTTCGTCTTCGGCGTCAACGACAAGACGCTACGACGGCCAGACGATCATCTCCAACGCCAGCTGCACCACCAACTGCCTGGCGCCGGTGGCCAAGGTGCTGAACGACAGCTTCGGCATCAAGCGCGGGCTGATGACCACGGTGCACGCCACCACCGCCACGCAGAAGACCGTCGACGGCCCGAGCAACAAGGACTGGCGCGGCGGCCGCGGCATCCTGGAGAACATCATCCCGTCGTCGACCGGCGCGGCCAAGGCGGTCGGCGTGGTCATTCCCGAGCTGAACAAGAAGCTCACCGGCATGTCGTTCCGCGTGCCGACCTCCGACGTGTCGGTCATCGACCTGACCGTCGAGCTGGTCAAGGAAGCCAGCTACGACGACATCTGCGAGGCGATGAAGGCCGCCTCGGAGGGCGCGATGAAGGGCGTGCTCGGCTACACCGAGGAGAAGGTGGTGTCGACCGACTTCCGCGGCGAGGCGATGACCTCGGTGTTCGACGCCGAAGCCGGCATCGCGCTGGACAAGACCTTCGTCAAGGTCGTCGCCTGGTACGACAACGAGTGGGGCTACTCGAACAAGGTGCTCGACATGGTGCGCGTGATCGCGCGCTGATGCGCGCCGCTGCCGCGCTGCGCCGCGCGCTGCGATGAGCTTCGTGCGCCGCGGCGCGCTGTCGGCTGCTTGCCGCGGCGGCATTCGCCACGGCCGGCAGCGCGGCCGACGCGGTGGGCGAAGCCCGAGCCGACGCGCGTGTCATCGTCACGCTGAAGGACGACGCGCCGCTGCTGCGTGAACAGGCCGCTGTCGGTGCGCCAGTCGGCCAGCGCGGCCGCCGCCACCGTGCAGCGCCGCGCCGAGCGCCTGGCCGCACGCGCCGGCGTCGCGCTGCGCGCCGGGGCGGCGATCAGTGAGCGTTCGCAGGTGGTGATGGCCAGCGGCGTGACGCGCACAGACGCTGGCGCGGCCGCCTGGCCGCCGACCCCGAGGTGGACTCGGCGGTGGTCGACCAGCGCCGGCGCGCGCTGCGTGTGCCCAACGACCCGCTGTTCGCGGCGCGGCCCGGCGTCCGGGCGCGGGCCCGACGCCGGCCAGTGGTACCTGCGCGCACCGACGGCGACCGGCGCTTCGGCGATCAATGCCGAAGCCGCCTGGGACCTGGTCACCGGCCAGCCGTCGGCGTGGTCGTCGCGGTGCTCGACACCGGCGTGCTCGCCGACCATCTCGACCTGCGCGGGCGTGTGCTGCCCGGCTACGACATGATTTCCGATGCGGCGATCGCCAACGACGGCGACGGCCGCGATGCCGACGCCAGCGACGCCGGCGACTGGGTCACGGCGGCCGAGGACGGCGCCCGCAACGGCCGCTTCGACGGCTGCGGCGTCGACGACAGCTCGTGGCACGGCACCGCAGGTCGCCGGCATCATCGCCGCGGCCGCCGACAACGGCCTGGGCATGGCCGGCACCGCGCACGGGCGTGCGCATCCTGCCGGTGCGCGTGCTCGGCAAATGCGGCGGCTTCGACTCCGACATCCAGGCCGGCATGCGCTGGGCCGCCGGGCTCGACGTGCCGGGCGTGCCGCGCAACCCGAACCCGGCGCGCATCATCAACCTGAGCCTGGGCAGCACCGGCGCCTGCGACGCGTCCACCGGCTACGCGCAGGTGGTGGCCGAGCTGCTGCGCCGCCGGCACCGTGGTCGTCGCCGCGGCCGGCAACAGCGCCGGCCACGCGGTGGGCCTGCCGGCCAACTGCCCCGGCGTGATCGCGGTGGCCGCGGTGCGCCATGTCGGCAGCAAGGTCGGCTTCTCCGACCTCGGGCCGCAGATCGCGATCAGCGCGCCGGGCGGCAACTGCGTCAACATCGGCGCCGGGCGACGCCTGCCTGTACCCGATCCTCAGCAGCAGCAACGCCGGCACGCGCGCAGCCGAATGCCGGCGGGTCGATCTGGACCGACAGCTTCGACATCAGCGTCGGCACCAGCTTCTCGGCACCGATCGTCGCCGGCGTGGCGGCGTTGATGCTGTCGGCGCAGCCGGCGCTGACGCCGGCCGAACTGCGCAGCGCGCTGCTGGCCGGCGCGCGGCCGTTTCCGACCAGCGGCGCCGGCAACGACGAGAACGGCCAGCCGGTGCCGATGTGCCGCGCCCCCGACGGCAGCGACCAGCTGCAGTGTTACTGCAGCGTCGGCCTGTGTGGCGCCGGCATGGTCGATGCGCTCGGCGCGGTGACGGCGGCACGCTCGACGATCGCGCGCATCGAGCTCGAGCCGGCGGCGGTGCAGCCGGGCGACAACCTGCGCCTCAGCGCCGCGGGCAGCCTGGCAGGGGTCGGCCGCGGCATCGTCGCCTATGCCTGGTCGCTGATCGACGGCGGCGGCGTGGTCAGCGGGTTCGCGGGTGCCAGCAATGCGGCCGAGGCGTTCGTGGTGCCCAGTGGCGCGGGCAGCTTCGTCGTGCAACTGAGCGTCGTCGACGACGGCGGCGGACAGTCGAGCGTGCAGCGCAGCGTGACGGTGGCTGCGCCGCTGCCGCCGGTGGCCGCGCCGGTGCCGGCGACACCGGCTGGCAGCGGCGGCGGCGGCGTCGTCGATGTTGTGGGTGCTGCTGCTGGCATTGGCGGTCGTTTCACTGCGCGGCAGCGAAGTGGTTTCAAAACGTTGCCTGCGGGGCCCTGCGCCGAGGCTGCGTCGATAATCGCGGCCCAGTCCGCGACTTGTACCGATATGAACTCAACTGGCCGAGCCCGTGCGCCGGCGCTTTCGCTTTGCTCCGCCGTGGCCGTCTTGCTGGCCACCTTGGTGGCCAGCCCGTCGCTGCATGCTGCCCTGAGGCGGCAGTCGCCTCCGCGCCGGCACGTGGCCTGATCGTGCGCCTGAAGGACGCGCCGGCGCATCGCGCGGCGCGCGGCGCGCGCGAGCGGCCCAGCGAGCGCTCGCTGGCAGCCGAGGCCGCGAAGCGGCCGAGGGCCGGCGCTGGCAGCGCGTGCTCGGCGAAACCGGCCTCAGCGCCCGTTCCGGCAAGCGCGAGCCGCAGCTGCGACCGGTCGGGCGCGATCAGCAGTGGCTCGACTTCGGGCGCCTGCTGTCGGGCGCCGAGGTCGCAGCAGATGCGCGAGAAGCTGGCCGAGTCGCAGCGACGTCGATTGGGTCGAGCCGAACGTGCGCGAGCGCCGGCTGCAGTTTGCGCCGGTGCCGCCGCTCGATCCGCTGTTCGCCGGCAGTGCCGGCCAGTGGTGGCTGCAGCCGGTCAGCGGCAGCAATGCCAACGCCATCAGCGCCCGGCTGCGCGGCGTCGGCGGTTTCCAGAGCGCCTGGCTGCAGGCCAGTGCGGCGCCGGTGGTGGTGGCGGTGCTCGACACCGGCATCACCGCCCACCCCGACCTGGTCGGCCGCGTGCTGCCCGGCCACGACTTCGTCAGCGTGGTCGAATATGCCAACGACGGCAACGGCCGCGACGCCGATCCGTCCGACCCGGGCGACTGGGTGTCGACCGGCCGACCGGCGCACAGCCCGCCTTCCGCGGCTGCGCGGTCGAAGACAGTTCCTGGCACGGCACCATCGTCTCCGGCATGATCGCTGCGCAGGACAACAACGGCACCGGCGGCGCCGGCATCCACTGGGGCGCGAGCATCCTGCCGGTGCGCGTGGCCGGCAAATGCGGCGCCGACCTGGCCGACATCGTCGACGGCATGCGCTGGGCCGGCGGCCTGGCGGTGGCCGGCATGGCGCCGAACCCGAACCCGGCACGCATCATCAACATCAGCTTCGGCGGCAGCGCCGCCTGCGGCGCGATGTACCAGACGGCGATCGACGAGCTGCGCAACGCCGGCGTGGTGGTGGTCGCCGCCGCCGGCAACGAGTGGACCGCAGCCGACGCGGCCGGCCAGCTGCAGCGGCGTCGTCGGCGTGGCCGGGCTTGAACCGCGACGGCTTCAAGAACAACTTCTCCAACTTCGGCGCCGAACTGGCCGCCAGCGGCATCGCCACCGTGGCCGGCGACGACAACGACGGCGCCTGGGGCAGCGTGCTGGCCGACACCGGCCTGGTGACGCTGACCAACAGCGGCGCCACCGCGCCGGCCGCGGCCGGCTATGCGCGCCTGTACGGCACCAGCTTCGCCACGCCGCAGGTCGCCGGCACGCTGGCGCTGATGCTCAGCGTGAACCCGGGCCTGAGCCATGCACAACTGCTCGACGGCCTGCGCCTGAGCGCGCGGCCGCATGTCACCTCGCCGAAGATCGGCGCCTGCTCGGCGCAGCAACCCGGGGCGTTGCATCTGCATCGACGGCACCTGCGGGGTCGGCATCCTCGACGCCGAGCAGGCGCTGCTGTACGCCGGCATGCCCGCCAGCTACGTCGCGCCGGCGCGGGTCGGCGCGGTCATCGACAACGCCGATGTCGACCGGGCGCTGGCGCTGGCCGCGCAGGACCGCAACGGCACGGGCGTGCCGCCGCCGGTGGTGGGCGACAGTGGCGGCGGTGCTTTCGGCGCCTTCTGGCTGATGGCCGTGGCCACCGCGGCGTTGTGCCTGGGCGCCACGCGCCGGCGCGCCTGAGCGCGCACCGGCGTTTCAAAGGCGGCGCGGTGTCGGCCCACGACGAGCCCGGGGCCGCCGACCCGGCCCGCCCCTCATTGCCGTCACGCCCCCGGGCGCGGCTGGCCAGCTCGCCGCAGATCGGCGAGTTCCTGCGCGCGCACGGCAAGCGTGTGCTCACCTTCGTGGGTTATTCGGCGAGCGGCTATGAAGATGCCGGCGGCGCTGCTGGCCAGCGCAGCGGCAGTGCTGGCCGAGCACGCGCCGGCGCACACCTGGGTCAACATCGGCGCCACCGCGCCCGGCATCGGCGCGCTGTATCCGCTGGCGCGGCAGATGGGCTTCGGCACGCTGGGCATCGTCTCGTCGCTGGCGCGGAGCAGGCGGTCGCGCTGTCGCCGGCGGTCGACGAGGTGTTCTACGTCGCCGACAGCCAGTGGGGCGGCTGCCGGGACGGCTCGACCCGCCTGACACCGACGTCGGCAGCGATCGTCGAACACAGCGACGAGCTGGTCGCCATCGGCGGCAACCGCGTCGCCGCCGAGGAATTGATGGCCGCGCGCGCTGCCGGCAAGCCGGTGCGCTTCATCGCCGCCGACATGCATCACCGGCTGGCCCGGCAGCGTGCCGCCGCGCGCGATGAGCCGCCACCGGACGATTTCCGCGGCGCGGCGCACGCGGCCTGGTCGGCCGCGGGCTGAGCCGGGCGCTCAGCGCGGCGCGCTGGGCGCGCTGGCCGGCGATGGCAGCACCCGCAGCGCCTGCGCACTGACCTGCGCGGCCAGGCGCTGCGGTTCGTGTTCGCCGCGCGCCGACAGCGACAGCACCGGCTCGAGCCAGCCGCGCGACAGCGCGAAGAAGCCCAGGTTGGCCAGCAACAGCAACACCACCAGCCCGCGCAACATGGCTCAGGACGCCGCAGCGCGATCGGCGGGCGGGCCGGCCGGGCGCACGCTGACCTCGCCGCTGACCAGCGCGTGCATGCCGTCACCGCGGCGCACGCAGCAGCGCGCCCTTGTCGTCGATGCCTTCGGCGATGCCCGCGGGCGCGCTGTCCAGGCTGGTGGTGACCGGCGTGGCCGAACAGCAGGTCGCGCTGGCGGTAGGCGTCGAGAAACGGCGCCAGGCCCTCGCGCTCGAAGCGGCACACGGCATCGACCAGCGGCCAGGCCGCCGCGCTTCAACGCCTGCGGCGCGTCGATCTCGCGCTGCAGTTCGCGCAGGCAGGCAAAGCCCGAGCTCAGGTCCGTCTCGGGCTGCGGCAGCACGTTCAGCCCGACGCCGACCACGCACATGCGGCGCTCGCCGACGGCGACCGTCTCGATCAGGATGCCGCCAGCTTGCGCCCCTGGCCGGGCGCGTCGAGCAGCCACAGGTCGTTCGGCCACTTCAGGCCGATGCGCGGCGTCGGGCGGTCCGACAGCAGGCTCGAGCGCGTCGGCCAGCGCCACGCCGACGGCCAGCGACAGCCCCGACCAGTCGCGGCGGCGCCAGCGGCAGCGACAGCGAGAAGGTCAGCGATGCGCCGGCGCTGGACGTCCAGCGCGCGCCCGTGGCGGCCGCGGCCGTGGGTCTGGTGCTCGGCCACCAGCAGGCAGGGCTGGGTGTCGTCGTTGCGGCGCCCGTGGGGCGTAGCCTGAACGCTCGACGGCGTGGCAGGCGTCGAGTTGTCCCGGGCGTCGTCACCGGCGCATGGCGCTGGCCGCCGACAGGCGCGCCCGGTCGAGCAGCTGGCTGTTGGTCGAATCGGACGCGCGCCACCACCTCGACGCTCAGGCCGGGCAGCAGCGGCTCCAGCGTCTGCCACAGCGCCTCGGCGTCCCAGTGCAGGTGGCGGCCGTCGGACATCGCTCGAAGTCGCCGTGTGTCAGCGCCGCTTCGGCGCCAGCATGGTGCCGCGGCAGTCGGCGCTGCCGCAGCGGCAGGCGTACTCCTTCTTCAGCTTGGCCGTCAGCGCTCGTCGATGATCAGCCCGTAGTCGTAGAACAGTTCCTCGCCGGGCTGCACGTCGCGCGGTGGCGCTGGATGAAGACGCGGCCGTCGTCGCTCGTCGGCCTCGCAGTTGGGCTCGCAGGCGTGGTTGATCCAGCGCGCCGATGTTGCCGCCGACATTGCGCGTCGATGACATGTTTGTCGTCGATGTGGAAGAAGAAGGTGTGGTTCGGATCGTTCGGGTCGTGCGGGTGGCGGCGTCAGCGCCTCCTTCCAGGTGATGACCTCGCCCTTGTATTCGATGATGCGTCTCGCCCGCCGCGATGTGGCGCAGCGCGAACACGCCCTTGCCGTGCACGCCGCTGCTTCGCACCTGGATGCGCCGGGCCGCCTGCCGCGGGGCGGCCTTGGCGGCGCGTGGCTTGCGCGGGTCTTGCTCATTCGGTACATTGAATTGTGGGCGCGCGCGTGTGTGTGCGCGTACCTGAGCGCGTGCACGCACGCGCGAGGCGCAGCGATTGTAGGCACGGCCCGGTTGGACGCCATCGCGTCCGGCGAGGACCAGACAAGGACACGACTGACGACATGAGCAAGACACTCATCATTGCGGAGAAGCCCAGCGTGGCGCAGGACATCGTGCGCGCGCTGACGCCGGTGGCCGGCAAGTTCGAGAAGCACGCCGACCACTTCGAGAGCGACGGCTACGTCGTCACCTCGGCGGTCGGCCACCTGGTCGAGATCAAGGCGCCCGAGGAATACGACGTCAAGCGCGGCAAGTGGAGCTTCGCCACCTGCCGGTGGTGCCGCCGCACTTCGACCTGGCGCCGATCGACAAGGCCAAGACGCGGCTGAACGCGGTCGTGCAAGCTAGGTCAAGCGCAAGGACGTGGACGCAGATCATCAACGCCTGCGACGCCGGGCGCGAGGGCGAGCTGATCTTCCGGCTGATCGTGCAGTACGCCGGCAGCGAGAAGAAGCCGATCGACAAGCCGATCCGCCGGCTGTGGCTGCAGAGCATGACGCCGCAGGCCATCCGCGACGGCTTCGACCAGCTGCGCAGCGACGAGCAGATGCTGGGCCTGGCCGACGCCGCGCGCAGCCGCTCCGAGGCCGACTGGCTGGTCGGCATCAACGGCACGCGCGCGATGACCGCGTTCAACTCGCGCGACGGCGGCTTCTTCCTCACCACCGTCGGGCCGCGTGCAGACGCCCACGCTGTCGATCGTCGTCGAGCGCGAGGAGAAGATCCGCAAGCACGTCGCGCGCGACTACTGGGAGCTGCAAGGCCACCTTCGACGCCGCAGGCCGGCAGCTACGACGGCAAGTGGTTCGACCCGGCCTGGAAGAAGAACCCCGACGACGCCGAAGCACGCAGCGACCGCCTGTGGAACGCGGCGCGCGGCCGCAGGCCATCGCCGCCGCGGTGCGCGGCCAGCCGGCCAGCGTCAGCGAAGAAGCCAAGCCCACCACCAGAGCTGCCCGGCGCTGTACGACCTGACGACCTTGCAGCGCGAGGCCAACTCGCGCTTCGGCTTCTCGGCCAAGACCACGCTGTCGATCGCGCAGGCGCTGTACGAGAAGCACAAGGTGCTGACCTACCCGCGCACCGACTCGCGCGCGCTGCCCGAGGACTACCTGGCGGTGGTCAAGGACACCTTCGCGATGCTCGCCAAGGAAGACCTGCCGGGGCCGCTGCGACGCGCTGGCCGCGCATGCCGCGCTGGGGGTCAAGGAAGGCTACGTCAAGCCGATGAAGCGCGTCTTCGACAACGCCAAGGTGTCGGACCACTTCGCGATCATCCCGACGCTGCAGGCGCCGAAGAGCGCTGACCGAGATCGAGGCCAAGCTGTACGACCTGGTGGTCAAGCGCTTCCTGGCGGTGTTCTACCCGTCGGCCGAGTTCCTGGTCACCACGCGCATCTCGCACGGTCAAGGCCGAGGGCAAGGAGCACAAGTTCCAGACCAACGGCAAGGTGCTGGTCAAGCCCGGCTGGCTGGCGGTGTACGGCAAGCGAAGCGCAGGAAGACGACGCCAACCTGGTGCCGGTGGCGCAGGGCGAGATCGTGCGCACCGAAGCGGTCGACGTGCTGGCGCTGAAGACCAAGCCGCCGGCGCGCTACACCGAAGCCACGCTGCTGTCGGCGATGGAAGGCGCCGGCAAGCTGATCGACGACGACGAGCTGCGCGAGGCGATGCCGAGAAGGGCCTGGGCACGCCGGCCACGCGCGCCACCGTCATCGAAGGCCTGATCTACGAGAAGTACATGCACCGCGACGGCCGCGAGCTGGTGCCCACCGCCAAGGCCTTCCAGCTGATGACGCTGCTGCGCGGCCTGGGCGTCGAGGACCTGACCAAGCCCGAGCTCACCGGCAACTGGGAATTCCAGCTGGCCGAGATGGAACACGGCCGGCTGCAGCGCGACGCATTCATGGCCGAGATCGCGCAGATGGCCGAGCGCATCGTGCGCAAGGCCAAGGAATACGACCGCGACACGATCCCCGGCGACTACGCGACGCTGGCGACGCCGTGCCCGAACTGCGGCGGCGTGGTCAAGGAGAACTACCGCCGCTTCGCGTGCGACGGCGGCGGCTCGGCGGCCGGCGGTGGCGCGTGCGACTTCAGCATCACCAAGATCCCCGGCGGGCGCAGCTTCGAACTGGCCGAGGTCGAGCAGTTCCTGCGCGACAAGAAGATCGGCCCGCTCGAAGGCTTTCGCTCGAAGGCCGGCTGGCCGTTCACCGCCGAGCTGAAGCTGGTCTACGACGACGAGATCGACAACTGGAAGCTCGAGTTCGACTTCGGCGAGGACGCCAAGGCGCGAAGGCGAATCGGGCGAGCCGGTCGACTTCTCCGAGCCAGCAAAGCCTCGGCGCACTGCCCGAAGTGCCAGGGCCACGTCTACGAGCTCGGCACCAGCTACGTGTGCGACACACGCGGTCGGCGCGCACGTCACCTGCGACTTCAAGACGCGGCAAGATCATCCTGCAGCAGCCGGTGGCGCGCGAGCAGATGCACAAGCTGCTGAGCACCGGCAAGACCGAGCTGCTGGAGGGCTTCGTGTCGAACAAGACGCGGCGCAAGTTCAAGGCCTACCTGGCCTACGACAAGAAGGAAGGCAAGGTGGGGTTCGAGTTCGAGCCGCGACCGGTGCGCCCGGGTGCCAAGCCGGCGGCAGCCAAGACAAAGCCCGCGGCCGCGAAAAAGTCGACAGCGCGCAAGGCCGGCTGAGGGCAAGGACTGCGGTCGGCGCAGCACCGCGCCGCACAATCCGGCCGCATGAACATCGCCCGCCTTGCCGTCGCTGCCGTGCTGACCACCTTGTGTGGGCTGGCGCAGGCCACCTTGGTCTTCGCCATCAACGAGGGCGTGACCTACCGCGTGCCGAACGAGGAGATTCGCGCCCGCTACGCGGCCATCGCCGCCGATCTGAGCAAGCTGCTGCAGCAGCCGGTGCAGGTCGAGCCGGTGGCCGACTACCCCAGCCTGCGCAAGGGCCTGGCCGACAAGGCCTACGACCTGGCCATGGTGCACCCGGCGCACCTGTCGATCCTGGCGATCAAGAACTCCGGCTACCGGCTGCTGGTGGTGACCAAGGGCTTCGAGAACTACACCGCGCGTTTCCTGGTCAACGCCGATTCGCCGCTGAAGTCGATGGCCGAGCTGAAGGGTGCCAAGCTCGGCGCGCCCGACGAGGATTCGATCACCGCGTGGATGGTGCGGGCCACGCTGCGCGACGCGTTCGGCGACGCCAAACAGGTCGGCTACGTCTACACCCGCTACCAGGACGCGGTGCCGTTCTTCGTCGAGAACGGGCTCACGCCGGCCGGCGCCACCGCCTCGTCGAAGGTGGTCAAGGACTGGCAGGCCAAGGGCGGCAAGGTGCTGGGTGCGTCGAAGCCGGTGCCGATCAAGCACATCATCGCCAGCCCCAAGCTGCAGCGCCGAGCAGGCCGACCTGGTGCGCGACTACCTGCTTGCGCTGGACACCAGCGAAGAGGGGCGCAAGAAGCTCGCCGTGGTCAAGTACAACGGTTTCGCCTCGTACGACAACGCGGCCATGCTGGCGCTGGGCACCTGGCTCGGCCTGTAGCCGCATGAGTTAGGCGCGCCGCTGCTGCGGCGCGAAGCCAGCGCGATGCCGCCGCCGCAGCGGCGCGGGCCGCGGCGATACTGCGCCATGACCGCGGCCGTGCTGAGCAAACTGCTGGCGATCTTCGCCACCGTCGCGCTCGGCTATGTCGCCGGGCGCATGCGCTGGCTGGGCGGATTCGCAAGTCCGACCCGGCGCAGGTGCTCAGCGCCGCGGCGTTCTACATCTTCGTGCCGGCGCTGCTGTTCCGCACCACCGCGCGCATCGACCTGCGCCAGCTGCCGTGGCGCAGCCTGCTCGCCTTCTTCGTGCCGACGGCGCTGCTGCTGCTGGCGATCTACGCGCTGCTGCTGGCCCAGCGCCGCCGGCGCCCGGCCATCGGCGTCGCGGCGCCGAGCGTGCGCGCGCTCTCGGTGACCTTCGGCAACTCGCGTGCAGATGGGCATTCCGATGGCCGCGGCGCTGTTCGGCGAGGCCGGCCTCGGGCTGCACCTGATGCTGGTCAGCCTGCACGCGCTGATCCTGCTGTCGCTGGTCACGGTGCTGGTCGAGCTCGACCTGGCGCGCGAGCGTGCCCGCCGCGATGTCGGCGCCGGGCTGTGGGCCACGCTTGCGCAGCACCGCGCGCAACACGCTCATCCACCCGGTCGTGCTGCCGGTGCTGGCCGGCATGGGCTGGAACCTGTCGGGCCTGGGGCTGCGCGCCGGTGGTCGACGAGGTGCTGCAGCTGCTCGGCAGCGCGGTGGTGCCGCTGTGCCTGGTGCTGATCGGGCTGTCGCTGGCCTACTACGGCATGCAGGGGCAGGCGCGCGGCGCGTTCGCAGTGACGCTGGCCAAGCTGCTGCGTGCTGCCGGCGCTGGTGCTGGTCGTGGCGCACTGGGGCTTCGGCCTGAGCGGCCTGCCGCTGTCGGTGCTGGTCATGATGGCGGCGCGGCCGGTCGGCAGCAACGCGTTGATCTTCGCCCAGCGCTACCAGGCGCTGCAGGCGCAGACCACCGCGGCGATCGTCGTCTCGACGCTGGCCTTCGGGCTGAGCGCCGCCGCTGTGGCTGGCGGTGCTGTGCGCTGACTGACCGCCGTGACGCGGCGTTTCGGCGACAATGGCCAGCACCATGAAACCGACCGACATCACCGCCTACATGGCCCATGTCGGCGCGGCCGCGCGCGCGCGCCTCGGCGGCGATGGCCGCTGCCAGCAGCGCCGAGAAGAACGCCGCGCTGCGGCGCGCTGGCCGCGCCGCCTGCGCGACAAGACGGCGCGCGCTGCAGCGCGCCAACGCGCAGCGACCTCGAGGCCGCGCAGCGCCGCCGGCCTGGCCGCGCCGCTGATCGACCGCCTGAAGCTGACGCCGCAGATCATCGACACCGTGGCCGCAGGCTGCGAGCAGATCGCCGCGATGGCCGACCCGGTCGGCGAGATCAGCGGCGTGCAAGCGCAGCCCAGCGGCATCAGCGTCGGCCGCATGCGCGTGCCGCTCGGGCGTCTTCGGCATGATCTACGAGAGCCGGCCCGAACGTGACCATCGAGGCCGCGTCGCTGGCCATCAAGAGCGGCAACGCCTGCATCCTGCGCGGCGGCTCCGAGGCGATGCGACTCGAACCTGGCGCTGTGCGCAGCTGGTGCAGCGCGGCGCTGGTCGAGGCCGGGCTGCCGGCCGACGCGGTGCAGCTGGTGCAGACCACCGACCGCGCCGCGGTGGGCCGGCTGATCGCGATGCCCGAGTACGTCGACGTGATCATCCCGCGCGGCGGCAAGGGGCTGATCGAGCGCATCAGCGCGCGAAGCCAAGGTGCCGGTGATCAAGCACCTCGACGGCAACTGCCACGTCTATGTCGACGACGCAGGTCGACCTCGACCTGGCGCTGAAGGTCACCGACAACGCCAAGACGCAGAAGTACAGCCCGTGCAACGCCGCCGAATCGCTGCTGGTGCACCGCGACATCGCGCCGCTGTTCCTGCCGCGCGATCGGCGCGGTGTTCGCGGCCAAGGGCGTGCGAGATGCGCTGCGACGCCGGCTGCCAAGGCGCTGCTGGCGGGCATCGCCGGCGCCGACGTCGATCGACGCGGCCGAGGCCGACTGGTCCGAGGAATACCTGGCGCCGATCATCAGCATCAAGGTCGTCGCCAGCCTGGACGAGGCCATCGCGCACATCAACCGCTACGGCTCGCACCACACCGACGCCATCCTCACCAGCCGACCACGTCGCATGCGATGCGCTTCCTGCGCGAGGTCGATTCGGCCAGCGTGATGGTCAATGCCAGCACGCGCTTCGCCGACGGCTTCGAATACGGCCTGGGCGCCGAGATCGGCATCAGCACCGACAAGTTCCACGCCCGCGGGCCGGTCGGGCTGGAAGGGCTGACGTCGCTGAAGTGGGTGGTGCTGGGCTAGGGCGAGGTGCGCAGCTAACGCCTATCCTGCCCGCCGGGCGCCGCCGCCGTCCCGGGCGCGGCTGCGTCCTATAGTGCGGCGATGTACCCGGCACCCGACGCCACCCCCGCGCAAGGCCACCCAGCACGGCCCGCCCCGCGGCGCTGTCACGTTCCTCGATGAGCATCGAACAGCTGCTGATCGGCGGCATCGGCGCGTTGTTGTTCTTCTGGGCGCTGGGCGCTCACAACCGCGTGGTGGCGCTGCGCAGCGCCATCGGTGCGGCGTGGCTGCAGGTCGATGCCGCGCTGCAGCAGCGCGCCGCGGCGGTGGTCGACGCTGCTCAGCGGCCTGCGCCTGCACCTGCCGCAGCAGCAGGACACGCTCGATGCCGTGCTGGTGGCGCAGGCGCGTGTGCAGTCGGCCGCCGACACGCTGCGTGCGCGGCCGACCCACGCGCCGCATGCGCAGGCGCTGGTGCAGGCCGACGAATCGTTGGCGCAAGCGCTGCAGGGCTTGTCGGCGCTGCTCGACACACACGCGCCGTTGCGCGAGGACGAGGCGCTCTCGTCGCGCCTGGCTGCATTGCACGATGCCACCACGCGACTGGCCTTCGTGCGCCAGTTGTTCAACGACGCGGCGCAGGTGTACAACGATGCAGCCCGTCAGTTCCCGACCCGGCTGCTGTCGCGCGTGTTCGGCTTCGCGCCGGCCGGCAAACTGTGAAACGCACCGCCATGACCACGCCCCACGACCAGATCCTCTTCAATGGTGAACGCCTCAGCCTGGTGTGCCATGACGCAGTGGCCACGGCGCGCCTGTTCAACCCGCCGCAGGGCTGCATGGACGGCAGCACCGAGAGCGAGCTGGCCGCCGTGCTCGACATGGTCGAGGCCACGCCGCACATCCGCGTGCTGGTCTTCACCGGGCGTGACGCGGGTGTGTTCGTGCGCCACTACGACGTCGCGCGTGCTCGAACAGCGCGGCCGCCAGATGGCCGCCCGCGGCCTGCGCTTCGCACTCGAGCGGCCGGTGCCCGAGGCGCCCTTTCACCGCGTGCTGGCGCGCATCGAAAGCAGCCCGTGCATCTTCATTGCCGCCATCAACGGCACCTGCATGGGCGGCGGCTACGAGCTGGCGCTGGCCTGTGATCTGCGCTATGCGCAGGCCGGCGACTACCGCATCGGGCTGCCGGAGATCAACATCGGGTTGCTGCCCGGCGCCGGCGGCACGCAGAAGATGCGGCGCGTGATGGGCAGCACACGCGCGCTCGAAACCCTGCTGCTGGGGCGCACCTTCGAGCCGCGCGAGGCCGCGCAGCAGGGGCTGGTGCACGAGTGCCGCCCCGATGCCCTGGCGCACGCGCTGGCGGTGGCGCACGAACTGGCCGGCAAGGTGCCGGCGGCGCTGCGCCACATCAAGCAGCTGGTGCGTCTGGCCGATGGTGCGGATGCGGCGCAGCGGCGCGGCCGCCGAGCGCACGCTGTTCTGCGACCTGATGGTCAACCCGGAGTCGTTGCGACGCATGGCCCAGATGAACGCCGGCGAGCGCGACATCACCGACCGCCAGCCCCTGCCATGAGGCTCGACGACGCTGCCGTCCTGATCCCCGACATCCTGGCCAGCCACGCGCGCCATTTCCCGCAGCGCGAGGCGGTGGTGTGCGGCGAGGTGCGCCGCTGCTGGGGCGACTTCGGCGCCAATGTGAACCGGGTGGCGAACGCGCTGCACGGCGCGGGCATCGGCCGCGGCGACAAGGTCGCGGTGATGATGGGCAACAGCGTCGAGATGCTCGAGGTGGTGTTCGGCATCGTCGCCGCCGGGGCCTGCGTGGTGCCGCTGTCGGGGCTGCTCACCGGGGAGCAGCTGGCCCATCTGCTCGACGACAGCGACAGCGTCGCGGTCTTCGCTTCGCCGGATTTCCGCGAGCGCATCGAAGCGCACCGCGCCGGCGCCGCCAAGGTGCGCGACGACGGCTGGGTGGCGCTGTTCGGCGCCGCCGGTCCCGGCTGGCGCGACTTCGAAGCGCTGGTCGGCGCCGCAGCGAGCACGCCGCCGCCGCTCGCCTGCCGCGCCGACGATGCCTTCAACATCATCTACAGCTCGGGCACCACCGGGCTGCCCAAGGGCATCGTGCAGACGCACCGCGCGCGCACGCACTGGGCCTGGTCGAATGCGCATCGAACTCGGCTTCGACGACACCAGCCGCGCGCTCACCACCACCGCGCTGTACTCCAACGGCACCTGGCTGATGATGTTGCCGGCGCTGTTCGTCGGCGGCACCTGCGTGGTCATGCCCGCCTTCACGCCGCAGGCCTTCATGCCGATGATCGCGGCCGAGCGCATCACGCACAGCTTCATGGTGCCGTCGCAGTATCTGATGGTGCTGCAGCTGCCCGACTTCGACGCGCACGACACCAGCACGCTGAAATGCCTGCTCAGCGCCGGCTCGCCGTTGCGCCGCGCCACCAAGCGCGACGTGCTGGCGCGCTTCGGCAACAAGCTGACCGAGCTGTACGGCTTTTCCGAGGGCTTCGCGACGATGCTCAAGCCGCACCAGCATGCCGCGCATTTCGACAGCGTCGGCACACCGGTGCTCGGCTTCGAGCTGCGCATCCTCGACGACGACGGCCACGAGTTGCCGCGCGGACAGACCGGCGAGATCGTCGGCTACGGCGCCGGCATGATGGCCGGCTACCACCGCCGCGCCGACGCCACCGCCGAGCTGGTGTGGCGCGACGCGCGCGGCCGCAGCTTCATCCGCTCGGGCGACATCGGCCGGCTCGACGACGACGGCTTCCTGCACATCGTCGATCGCAAGAAGGACATGATCATCTCGGGCGGCTTCAACCTGTTTCCGAGCGACATCGAGGCCGTCGTCGCGCAACACCCGGCCGTGCTGGACGTGGCCGTCATCGGCGTGCCGCACGACAAGTGGGGCGAGACGCCGCTGGCGCTGGTGATCCGCAAGGACGGCGCCGGCGCCAGCCGCGCCGACGACATCCTGCAGTGGGCCAATCAACGCCTCGGGCGCCACCAGCGTCTGAGCGCCCTCGAGTGGCGAGATGAGTTTCCGCGCAATGCGCTCGGCAAGGTCCTCAAGCGCGTGCTGCGCGAGCCCTACTGGACCTTGCCAGACGGCCTTTCGGCTGCGCCGTCGGGGGCGCGAACCGGCTCTGATCGAAGCCGGACGCGTGCCGCGTGGATGAGCGCAGGGCGGCTGGTGCACACTTGCGGCTGTGAGCCTGACGACACCACCCACCGTCGCAGCGGATCCTTCCGCCGCGGCGCCTGCCGACCCGATCGCCCGCCGCAGCGTCACCGTGCTGCTGAACGTCGCGCACGGCATCGACCACATGTTCCTGCTGATCTTCGCCACCGCGGTGGGCGCGATCGCGGCCGAGTTCGGCTTCGCCGACTGGGAAGACCTGATGCCGTACGGCGTCGGCGCGTTCATCCTGTTCGGCCTCGGCTCGCTGCCGGCCGGGCGCCTGGGCGACCTGTGGGGCCGGCGGCGCATGATGATGCTGTTCTTCTTCGGCATCGGCGCGTCGGCGCTGCTGACCGCGCTGACGCGCAACGCCTGGCAGCTGGCCGCGGCGCTCACGCTGCTCGGCGCCTTCGCGTCGATCTACCACCCGGTGGGCATCCCGATGCTGCTGCAGCATGCGACGCGGCCCGGCGCGGTGATCGGCGTCAACGGCCTGTCGGGCAACCTGGGCATCGCGCGTCGCGGCGCTGATCACCGGCTTCCTGGTGCAGTGGCTCGGCTGGCGCGCGGCGTTCGCGCTGCCGGGGCTGCTGGCCATCGGCTGCGGCGTCGTGTTCGCGCGCGTCGTGCCCGCAGGAGACCGAAGCGCCGGCGAAGCGCAAGGCGCAAGGCGCGGGTCAGCCTGCCGCCGGCGCTGCTGGCGCGCGTGTTCGCGGTGATGACGCCGGCGGCGGTCACCGGCAGCCTGCTCTTCAACTTCACCACCAACGGCAACGCGCAGCTGCTGACCGAGCGCTTCCGCGGCGTCATCGAGGACCCGGCCAGCTCGGCGCGCTGCTCGCCGCGGTCTACGCGATGGCCTCGCTGGCGCAGGTCGTGGTCGGGCGGCTGATCGACCGCTTGCCGCTCAAGCCGCTGTACCTGGGCATCGTGCTGCTGCAGATTCCGCTGCTGGTGCTGGCCGCCACACGCGCAGGGCTGGTGGCTGCTGGCGCTGCTGCTGGGCGTGATGATCGTCATCTTCGGCGCGATCCCGTTCACCGACGCGATGATCGTGCGCTACGTCGACGACCGCATCCGCTCGCGCGTGGCGGGCATGCGGCTGACGGTGTCGATCGGCGTCAGCTCGCTGGCGGTGTGGCTGCTCGGGCCGCTGGTGAAGGCCTCGGGCTTCGCCACGCTGTTGTGGATCATGGCGGCGATCGCCGCGTGCACGCTGGCCACGGTGCTGTTCCTGCCCGGCGAAGCGGCTGCCGATGGCGGCGTGCGGGCGGACGCCGGCCCCGCCGGCGCCGCCGGTGCCGAAACTAGCTCGGCTGCTTGACCACGCGCAGATACGGCTTCAGCGTCTTCCAGCCGGCCGGGTAGAGCTTCTTCGCGTCCTCGTCGGAGACCGCCGGCACGATGATCACGTCCTCGCCGTTCTTCCAGTTCACCGGCGTGGCCACCTTGTGCTTCGAGGTCAGCTGCATCGAATCGAGCACGCGCAGGATCTCGTCGAAGTTGCGTCCGGTGGTCATCGGGTAGGTCAGCATCAGCTTGATGCGCTTGTCCGGGCCGACGATGAACACCGAGCGCACGGTGGCATTCGTCGCCGCGGTGCGGCCCTCCGAGCTGCCCGGCTCCTCGGCCGGCAGCATGTTGTACAGCTTGGCCACGTTCAGGTCGTGGTCGCCGATCATCGGGTACTTGGGCAGGTGGCCCTGCGTCTCCTCGATGTCCTTGGCCCAGCGGTGGTGGTTGTCGACCGGGTCGACGCTGAGGCCGATCAGCTTGCAGTTGCGCTTGGCGAACTCCGGCTCGATCTTGGCCATGTAGCCCAGCTCGGTGGTGCACACCGGCGTGAAATCCTTCGGGTGCGAGAACAGGATCGCCCAGCTGTCGCCGATCCATTCGTGGAAGCTGATCGGGCCCTGCGTCGTCTGCGCCTCGAAGTCGGGGGCGATGTCGTTGATGCGAAGTGACATGGTGCTACTCCTCGAGAAAAAGGAACGCAGGCCGTCACTTTAGCCCTGTCCCAGGATCGATGCGGTGGCCACCAGTTCGTCGAGCAGCTTCATCGACACGTCGCCCGAGACCGAAAACGGGTCGAGCGAGGCGCTCGCCGAATACTTCAGCAGCAACCCCGGGTTCAGCCGCGTCAGGTTGACCTGGCCCATCGACCAGCCGGCGAAGCGGCGCTCGTGGATCTCGGCGTAGTTCAGCAGCTCCACCTGCCGGTGCCGCGGATCGGTGGTGATGCGGTTGTAGAGCTGGTTGACGGCCGGGCGGCCGCCTTCGAGCACCTGCAGGAACATGTCGCTCGAACAGCACAGCACGCCGGTGATGCCCTGCCGGGCATTGTTGGCCTTCGATTGGCGCAGGATGGCCAGCAGCGCCTCGGGGGCGATCGGATCGACCGCGCGGCTGGCGTAGAGAAGTCGAACGAGCATGTTCTTCAGCCCTCCGGGTTGATGGGTCAGGCGCTCTTGCGCGGCAGCAGCGACAGGAACTCGCGGCGCAGGTTGGCGTCCTTCAGGAAGGCGCCGCGCATCACGCTGTTGACCATCGCCGAATCGGTGTCCTTGATGCCGCGCCAGTGCATGCAGAAGTGATCGGCCTCCATCACGATCGCCAGCCCGTCGGGGCGCACGCGGTCGTGCAGTTCGTTGGCCAGCATCGTCACCGCCTCTTCCTGGATCTGCGGGCGGCTCATGACCCAGTCGCAGATGCGCGCGTACTTGCTCAGCCCGATCAGATTGGAGTGTTCGTTCGGCAGCAGCCCGATCCACACCTTGCCGAAGATCGGGCACAGGTGGTGGCTGCAGGCGCTGCGCACGGTGATCGGGCCGACGATCATCAGCTCGTTGAGCCGCTCGGCGTTGGGAAACTCGGTCACCGCCGGCATCGGCACGTAGCGACCGCGGAAGACCTCTTCGACGAACATCTTCGCCACCCGCTTGGCGGTGTCCTGCGTGTTGTGGTCGTTGTCGGTGTCGATGACCAGCGAGCGCAGCACCTCGTGCATCTTTTCCTGCACCTCGGCCTTCAGCTCGGCCAGTTCGCCGTCCTCGATGAAGGCGGCGATGTTGTCGTTGGCGTGGTGCCGGCAGTTGGCGGACACGAGCCGGTAGCGGATGCGCTCCGACGCCGGTGCCGCCGCCAGCTCGGAAGCATCGCGCGGCGCCGGTGGCGGCGTGGTCACGGCGGAAAGTCGGGTCGCGGTCATGGACGGTCGGGCGTCGCCGTGGCGGGGTCGCGCGTGCGGTTGCGAGGCGTGCATTCTGCGCCCGGGCGTCACACCCGGGCGGCAGCGGCCAGGATCGGCCGGCCTGCCCCGCGGCCATAGACTGCCACGATGCCCGCCCCGACGCCTGCCCCGCTCACCTCTACTGCCGGCGCCACGCCGGCCCTGTGGCAGCAGCTGCTGGCCAGCGCCGATGCGGTGCTGGCGGTGCGCCAGGGCCGCTCGTTGAATGACGTGCTGGACAGTCTCGATGAGACGATCCGCCCGGGAGTGCAGGCACTCACATTCCACACGTTGCGCCGGCTCGGGTCGGCCAGCGAGGCACGACGGGCGCTGGCACCGAAAGCGCCGCCGCCGTGGGTCGATGCGCTGCTGTGCGTGGCCTTGGCGCTGCTGTGGCCGCCCGAGGCGGGCGCCGCCGGCGACGACGACGGCGCCCGCCAGCGGCCCCGCTACGCCGACCACACGCTGGTCGATCAGGCGGTGCGCGCGGTGCGCCAGCGTGCCGGCGCCAGTGCCGGCTTCGTCAACGCCGTGCTGCGCCGCTTCGTGCGCGAACGCGCGGCGCAGGTGGCTGCGGCGCGCAGCACGCCGCTGGGTGAATTCAACCACCCGGCGTGGTGGATCGACGCCCTGCGCCACGACTGGCCCCGGCACTGGCGCGAGCTGCTGGACGCTGCCAACCGGCCGCCGCCGATGACCCTGCGCGTGAACCGGCGCGTGGCCAGCGGGGCCGACTATGCCGAACGCCTCGCCGCCGCCGGCCTTGCCTCGCAGGCGCTGGCCGATCCGGCGTGGGCCGGCCAGGCGGTGCAGTTGGCGCGGCCGTGCCCGGTCGGGGCCCTGCCCGGTTTTGCCGACGGCGCAGGTGTCGGTGCAGGACGCCGCCGCGCAGCGCGCCGGCCCGCTGCTGCTGCTCGACGGCGGCCTGGCGGCCGGCGCGCGCGTGCTCGACGCCTGCGCGGCGCCGGGCGGCAAGACCGCGCAGCTGCTCGAACTGGCGTCGCTCGACCTGCTGGCGCTCGACATCGACCCGCAGCGGCTGCGCAAGGTGCACGACAACCTGCAGCGGCTGCACCTGCAGGCCGAACTGCGCGCTGCCGACGCGCTGCAGCCGCAAACCTGGTGGGACGGCCGGCCGTTCGATGCCGTGCTGCTCGATGCGCCGTGCAGCGCCTCGGGCATCGTGCGCCGCCACCCGGACATCCGCTGGCTGCGCCGCGCCACCGACATCGACGCGCTGGTGGCGCTGCAGGCGCGGCTGCTCGACACGCTGTGGCCGCTGGTCGCCGCCGGCGGGCGGCTGCTGTACGTCACCTGCTCGCTGTTCAAGCGCGAGGGCGAAGAGCAGATTGATGCGTTTTTGCAACGCCTGCCGGCGGGCGTCGGCGACGCTGCACCCGGCCTCGCCGGGGCACCTGCTGACCGTGCCACACAATGAGGTCGAGGCCGGCGGCGGCCCAGCCGCGCCGCACGACGGCTTCTACTTCGCCCTCGTCTGCAAGGCCTGAAACAGCGACTTGCCCCCTATTCCGCGCCGTGATCCGCTATCGATTTTTCCGCCGACACCTGGTCCTGGCGCTGATCTGGCTGCTGCTGGCTGCCGGCCCGGCCGCGGCGCAGGCGCCCGGCATCGAGCTGGCGGCGCTGGCGTTGAGCAAGGCCGACGGCGAGCTGACGATCGACTTCGAGGCCCCGATGACGCTGTCGAAGACCGTGCGAGGACGCCTGCAGCGTGGCCTGCCGGTGTACTTCGTCGCCGAGGCCGATCTGTACCGCAGCCGCTGGTACTGGCGCGACGAGCGCGTCGCGCGTGTGCAGCGCGTCTGGCGCGTGGCCTACCAGCCGTTGACGTCGAACTGGCGCGTCGGCTTCGGCGGCTTCAACCAGAGCTTCGCCAGCCTCGGCGAAGCGCTGTCGGTGGTCTCGCGCAGTTCGCGCTGGAAGCTGGCCGAGCTGTCGCTCGCTCGACCCCGATTCGCGCTACTACGTCGAATTCAGCTACCAGCTCGACACCACGCAGCTGCCCAGCCCGATGCAGATCGGCCTGGGCAACCAGGGCGAATGGTCGCTGGGCGTCGAGCGCACGCTGCGGGTGGAATGACCACCGCGTCCGGGACGATCGGCGCATGAAACGCAACACCCGCTGGGTCTGGCTGCTGTCGGCGGTGGCGGCCATCGGCGTGCTGCTGGTGCTGGCCTTCGTCGTGTCGCTGACGGCGCAGACCGAGGGCCTGTACGAACGCAACTTCGTCTGGCTGTTCTGGCTCAACGTGGCGGTGGCGGGGCTGCTGCTGAGCGTCATCGTCGGCGCCATCGTGCGGCTGGTGCTGCGCCAGCGTCGCGGCAAGTTCGGCACCAAGGCTGCTGATCAAGCTGGCCGGCATCTTCGCGCTCGTCGGCGCTGGTGCCGGGGCTGGTGATCTACATCGTGTCGTACCAGTTCGTCTCGCGCAGCATCGAGGTCTGGTTCGACGTCAAGGTGGCCACCGCGCTCGATGCCGGCCTGGCGCTGGGCAAGGGCACGCTCGAGGCGATGGTCAGCGACCTGGGCACCAAGACGCGGCAGGCGGCCGAGCGGCTGGCCGATTCGAGCACGCCGCCCACGCCGCTGACCTGGAATACCTGCGCGAGCAGATGGGCGTGCGCGACCTGGCCGCTGGTCGGCATCGACGGGCCAGATCCTGATCAGCGCCGGCGGCAGCACGAGCGCGATGACCCCGGAGCGGCCGAGCCCGAGCGCGCTTCGCACCGCCGCGCAGCGTGCTGCTGTCGAGCCAGATCGAGGGCCTCGACGAGGAGGCGAGCGGCAGCGCCGCGCAATCGTCGGCGCGGGTGCGATCGCTGGCACTGATCCCCAACCCGCTGATCACGCTGCAGCACCGGCCGAAGAGCGCTTCCTGCTGGCGGTGCAGCCGGTGCCGCCGCAGCTGGCGGCGAACGCGCTGGCGGTGCAGTCGGCCTACAGCGAGTACCAGCAGCGCGCGCTGGCGCGCGGCGGCCTGCGCCGCATGTACATCGGCACGCTGACCCTGGCGCTGGTGCTGTCGGTGTTCGGCGCGGTGCTGCTGGCGGTGCTGCTGGGCCACCAGCTGGCACGCCCGCTGCTGCTGCTGGCCGACGGCGTGCGCCAGGTGGCCGCCGGCGATCTGCAGCCCAAGCCGGTGTTCGCCTCGCGCGACGAGCTGGGCGGGCTGACGCGCTCGTTCGCCGACATGACCGCGCAGCTGTCCGAGCGCGCGCGAGCAGGTGCAGCGCGGCGTGACGCAGCTCGAAGGCGCGCGCACCCGGCTGCAGACGATCCTGGACAACCTGACCGCCGGCGTGATCGTGTTCGACCGCGACGGCCGCATCGACACCGTCAACCCGGGCGCGACGCGCATCCTGCGGCTGCCGCTGTCGGTCTACCGCGGCCGCCGCCTCGACGAGGTGCCCGAACTGGGCGAATTCGCCCACAGCGTGTGGCAGCGTTTCGAACTGCACGCCAGCAGCCCCGAGGACGGCGAACGCGACCACTGGCAGGAGGCCTTCGAACTGCGCCCCGGCGAGCGCGACACGCTGATGCTGCTGGTGCGCGGCGCACACCTGCCGAACGAGGGGCGGCTGATGGTCTTCGACGACATCACCGAGGTGGTGTCGGCACAGCGCTCGGCGGCGTGGAGCGAGGTCGCGCGGCGGCTGGCGCACGAGATCAAGAACCCGCTGACGCCGATCCAGCTGTCGGCCGAGCGCCTGCAGCACAAGCTGCAGGACAAGCTGCACGGCACCGACGAGGCGCTGCTGGTGCGCTCGGTGGCGACCATCGTCAACCAGGTGCAATCGATGAAGCAGCTGGTCAACGAGTTCCGCGACTACGCCCGCCTGCCGGCCGCGCAGCTGCAGCCGCTCGATCTGAACACCCTCGTCGCCGAGGTGATGGCGCTGTACGGGCAGGCGCAGGAACAGGGGCGGCTGGTCGCGCAATGGGGCGAGGGCCTGCCGCCGATCCTGGGCGATGCCACGCAGCTGCGCCAGGTGGCGCACAACCTGGTGCAGAACGCGCTCGACGCCGTCGAGGGCCGGCCCGACGGGCGCGTGCGCGTGAGCACCTCGGCCGCGCGCGACGAGCGCGGCGGCCTGCGCGCGGTGCGCCTGACGGTGATCGACAACGGCCCCGGCTTCGACGACAAGGTGCTCAAGCGCGCGTTCGAGCCCTACGTCACCACCAAGAGCAAGGGCACCGGCCTGGGCCTGGCGGTGGTCAAGAAGATCGCCGACGAACACCGTGCCACGGTGCGCATCGCCAACCTGCACCAGCAGGCGCAGGGGGACGACAACCCTGAAGCGGCGGTGCTGGGGGCCAGAGTATCGTTATCATTTTCTGCATTCGGGCCCGTCGCGGGCATCGCCGATGCGGGTGACGGCGACACAGCCGCTGCGCTGCGGCCCGCATCCACGGCAGCCCGGTCCGGCACCGCCACATGACACAGCGCAGACGCAGAAGCAGACGCAGACGCACCCAACGCCCATGGCCATCATTCTTGTAGTCGACGACGAGCTGGGCATCCGTGCCCTGTTGTCCGAAATCCTGAGCGACGAGGGCCACACCGTGGAACTGGCCGAGAACGCGGCGCAGGCGCGCGAGGTGCGTCAGCGGCTGCGGCCCGACCTGGTGCTGCTGGACATCTGGATGCCCGATGTCGACGGCATCAGCCTGCTCAAGGAATGGGGTGCCACCGCGCAGCTGACGATGCCGGTGATCATGATGAGCGGCCACGGCACCATCGACACCGCGGTCGAGGCCACCCGACACGGCGCGATGGCGTTCCTGGAAAAGCCGATCACGCTGCAGAAGCTGTTGCGCGCCGTCGACCAGGCGCTGGTCAAGCCGACCCAGCGGCTGGCAGCGGCGATCGCCGGCCAGCGCCAGGAGGTACCGGCCTTCGTCGACGCCGAGCTG
The DNA here is from genome assembly GCA_963756415.1 of uncultured beta proteobacterium. Lineage (GTDB taxonomy): Bacteria > Pseudomonadota > Gammaproteobacteria > Burkholderiales > Burkholderiaceae_C > Rubrivivax. Next base: position 376 of record CAVWNT010000005.1, on the reverse strand, counting down.
CTGGGTGCCGCAGTGAACCTCACCGCCGCGCCGCCGGTGCCGCTGGGGCCGCAACCGGAGCAGAACTTCAGCCTCGACCGCCCGCTGCGCGAGGCACGCGACGCGTTCGAAAAGAGCTACTTCGAATTCCACCTGGCGCGCGAAAACGGCTCGATGACACGCGTTGCCGACAAGACCGGCCTGGAGCGCACGCACCTGTACCGCAAGCTCAAGCAATTGGGCGTCGATCTGACGCGCAACAAGCGCGGCAGCGGGGTCTGAGCGCGGGCACCGGCAGCCGGCTGGCATAATCGCCGGCTCGGCCTGGTAGCTCAGTTGGTAGAGCAGCGGATTGAAAATCCGCGTGTCGGTGGTTCGATTCCGCCCCAGGCCACCA
>CAVWNT010000004.1:0-37856 GCA_963756415.1 uncultured beta proteobacterium | reverse complement strand
AGGAAGGGCGGCACCGCTCGTTGCGCAACGGCGGCACCTCCTCGAATCTGGGGATTGAACCGCAAGGAAGGCAACACCAGACTGCGTCGCGGTCCGCGGCGAAAGCCAGCGATCGTGGTTCCGCGTCAATCCACCCCAGGAGACACCATGAAACTCGAAGTCATTGCCGTTGCGGCGCTGTGCACGCTTGTCAGCGTTGCGGCCCAGGCCCATGAAGTGGTCTACAACGTCACCCTCGGCGGAGCCAGCGAGGCACCCCCCAACAACTCACCGGCGACCGGCACCGCCACCGTGACGTTCGATCTGGATCTGGCGACGATGCGTTTGCAGACCAGCTTCAGCGGCCTCACCGGTACAACCACTGCGGCACACATCCACTGCTGCACGGCGCTGCCCGGGGAAGGTACCGCGGGCGTGGCGACACAGTTGCCGTCGTTCATCGGCTTTCCGCTCGGCGTCGACGCCGGCAGCTTCGACGGCAGCTTCGACTTAAGCAACGCCGCCAGCTACAACCCGGCATTCGTCACCGCCAATGGCTCGGTCAGCGGCGCAATGAACGCGCTGTTGGCGGGCGCCGCCGGTGGCGCGGCCTACCTGAACCTTCACACCACGACATTTCCCGGCGGTGAGATTCGCGGTTTCCTGGCACCGGTGCCCGAAGTGTCGAGCGTCGCGTTGATGGCGCTGGGCCTGTTGACCGTCGCTGCCGTTGCGCGGCGCCGCGTTCACTGAAGCACTTGCACGTGGCAGGCACAGCACAGCGCGCTCGGGCCTGCTGCCTGGCCGCGACGCCCGGTGCCGGCGCGCCGCGCCGGCGGATCAGAACTGCAAGGCCATCTGCAAGCGCACGCTGCGGCCATCGGCATCACAGGATTGACCGGCGCACAGCGGCGCCAGCGCCTGCGCCTCGCTGCTGCCGAGCAGGTTGAGCACGCTCAGCGACAGCTGCAGGCCCTGCACCAGCTCGTCGCTGCTCAGGCGCAGCGTGGACAGCAGGCCCCGAGCGCAGGTTGCCATCGCTGCCGATGCGCCCGGCGTCATACAGCCATTCGCTACCCAGCTGCAGCCCGGCCCAGGGCAGCGGCGTCGACAGCATCAGCTTGCCCAGCCGCTGCGGCACCTCGAGCAGCGCCTGCCCGCCGGCCGTGGCCGCCTGGCGCCACGACGCGCTGCCGCTCAGGTGGGTGCCCGCGGCCCAGCGTTGTTCGGCCGACACCTCGACGCCGCTGGCGTGCACCGTTTCGCCGGCCAGCCAGAGGGATCCGCCGCCGTCGGGTTCGGCCACGACTGCCGTGGTGTCGGCCGACGACCAGGCATAGGCGGTGGCGCGCAGGCGCAGGCCACCGCCCAGGCGCTGATCGGCCTCGGCCTCGACAGCCGAGACCCGATCGCCGCGCAGCGGCGGCAGCGCATGCAGCGTGCTGCCGGGTTCGAAGCCGGCCTCGCCCGGCAGCGGCGTGCGCTCGGCCCGGCCGTAGCGCAGCTGCAGCAGGGTGTCGGCGCCGGTGCGCCAGGCGAAGGCCGCGCGCGGGCGCATCAACGTGCGCGAATCGGTGTCGCGGTCGAGCCTCACGCCCAGCGTGGCCGCCAGTGACGGCAGCAACTGCCAGCGGTCGTGCGCGTACACGCCGATGCGGTAGGCCGAAGCCCCGGCGCTGAGCGCCTGCTCGCTGGGCGTGACCAGCGCGTCGCCGTCGGCAGCACGGATGTCCACGCCGAGCACGGCCTTGTGTCCGTCGCCATCGACGTCGAACACGCGCAGGTCGTACGCCGGTGCGGCATGTTCGCCGGGAAACGATGGGCTGCTGCGGGCACCGCCGACGATCTGCGACGCAGCGGCGGGCTGCCCATCGACCGCACGCACCGACGCGCCCAGCGTCCAGCGGTCGAAGGCCGCGGCCGTCGGCGCCTGTGCGGCGGCCAGCAGCGCCAGCACCAGCGGCAAGGTGGCCCGGGCACGACGCTCGGGACGGCTTTCGCGGGCGGTCAGGGATTTCGTCATGGCACGGTGTCGGTCTGAGTTGCCGCTCGATTCTGCGGCGCACGGTGTCGCTGCGGCCGTCGGCGAAGCGCAGCAACCGGCCGCTGTGCGGCGCAGTTCGCAGTTCGCACTTCGCACGCGCGCGGCGGAAACGAACTCGGCAAGCATTCCACCGGATGCTGTGCGACAGGTCAACGGTTCTACCGCGGCGCTCGCGCTCAATGCAACTTGATGCGCGGCCGGTGCGCGCGGTCGATCCATTCGCTCAGCGTGATCAGCGCCGTCTTCCTCAGCCCGCCCAACGCCAACTGGTGCTGCTTGTGCAGCGCCCAGTACATCAGTCGGGCGATCTGCCCCTCGACGAACAGGCTGCCCTTGCTGAGACTGCCCATCAGGCTGCCGACCGACGAATATTCCGACAGCGACACCAACGAGCCCTTGTCCTTGAAGACGAAGGGCGGCACGGTCTGCCCCGCCAGCAGCGTCGGCAGGGCGTCGGCCAGGTACATCGCCTGCTGGTGCGCTGCCTGCGCGCGCGGCGGCACCCAGCGGCCCTCGCCCTGCGGGCAGGCCGCGCAGTCGCCGATGGCGTAGATGTTCACATCGCGCGTGGTCTGCAGGTTGCCGTTGACGAGCAGCTGGTTGAGCCGGTTGTGCTCGAGCAGCTCGGCACCTCCGATGCCGCCCAGGCTGCCCAGCAGCTCATCGCCCTTGACCCCCGCCGCCCACACGGTGATGGTCGATGCGATCGACTTGCCACTGGCGGTGTTCACCCCGTGCGACGTGACCCCGACCACCATCTCGCCGGTGTGCACCTCGATGGCGAGCTTGCGCAGTTCGCGCAGCGCCGCATGGCCCAGCCGCTCGGGCAACTGCGACAACAACCGTGGTGCGGCTTCGATGAGCACGATGCGCATGTCGTCGAGCGGGTTGACATGTTCGACGCCGAAGCTGGACAGCACCCGCGCCGCCGAGTGCAGTTCGGCGGCCAGTTCGACGCCGGTGGCGCCACCGCCGACGATGACCACCGACCATTTCGCACCGGGCGCATCGCTTGGCAGGCTGTGCGCGCGCAGGCAGGCGTTGACCAGCCGTTCGTTGAACTGCCGCGCGGCGGCCGGTGTGTCGAGCTTGATGCTGTGCTCGGCGGCGCCGGGCGTGCCGAAATCGTGCGTCAGGCTGCCGACGCAGATGACCAGCGTGTCGTAGACCAGTTGCTGCGGCGGCGCGATTTCGGTGCCGCGGTCATCGAAGGTGGCATCGAGGTGCACCACACGCCGCATGCGGTCGATGCCCGCCATCGCACCGATGCGAAACCGGAAGTGGTGCCAGCGCGCCTGCGCCAGGTATTCGATCTCCTCGGCATGCGTGTCGAAGGTGCCGGCAGCGAGCTGGTGCAGCAGCGGCTTCCACACATGGGTGCGGGCGATGTCGACGAGCGTGACCTCGGCCAGCCCCCTGCGGCCCAGGCGACGGCCGAGTTGTGTGGCCAGCGGCAGGCCGCCGGCGCCACCACCGACGATGACGATGCGATGCAACGGAGTCTTCACCCGTTCATTGGAACATTGCCGCTGACCTCGCCTTCGCGCCGGCCGCCACGGACGTCGAACGCACCCGACCGGCCGACGGTGTATCTTCCTCACTCGGAGCTGAGCCGGTGCGCGATCAGCACGACTGTCGACGGAGTCCTGTGATGCGCACCAAATTCCTGATATCCGTGCTGCTGGGTTGTGCGCTCGCTTGCACCAGCGTGTCGGCGCAGCAGTACTTTCGCATCGGCACCGGCGGCACCGCCGGCACCTACTATCCGATCGGCGTGTCGATTGCCGGCGCGGTGTCGCAGCCCGGAGAGATCGTCGTCACGGCGCAGGCCAGCAACGGGTCGCTGGGCAACGTGATCGGCGTCGCCGCCGGCTCGCTCGAATCGGGCTTCAGCCAGGCCGACGTCGCCACCTGGGCCCAGACCGGCACCGGCATCTTCAAGGGCAAGCCGGCACTGGCCAAGCTGCGGCTGATCGCCAACCTGTACCCCGAAAGCATCCACGTCGTGGTGCGCAAGGATGCCGACCTGCACTCGATCGCCGAGCTGCGCGGCAAGCGGGTCGCGCTGGACGAGGTCGGCTCGGGCAGCCTGATCAGCGCGCGCAGGGTGCTGCAGGCCTATGGCCTGCGCGAATCCGATCTCAAGCCCGAATACATCAAGCCGAACCAGGCCGCCGATCAACTGCTGGCCGGCTTGCTGGATGCCTTCTTCTTCACCGGCGGCGTGCCGGCCAAGGTGATCAGCGAACTGGCCACCAGCGCAGCCGGCATCCGCCTGCTGCCGATCGACGGGGCGGCCGCCGAGCAGTTGCGCAGCAGCAGCGCGTTCCTGGTCAGCGAGCGCATCGCCGAGGGCGCTTATCCGGGTGTCGGGGCGACGCCGACCCTGTCGGTCGCAGCGCAATGGGTGACCAGCGAGGCCCTCGGCAGCGACCTGATCTATCGCATCACCAAGGCGCTGTACAGCGAAGCCGGACAGAAGGCGCTGGCCGCCGGCCATCCGAGGGGCCGCTCGATCACGCTGTCGAATGCGCTGCGCGGGGCCGGCATGCCCTTCCATGCCGGCGCGCTGCGCTTTTACAAAGAAGCCGGCCTGCTGAAGTGAGGTGGACCCGGTCCCTGCGGTTCGGCCCCGCGCTGCTGGCTGCGCTGGCAGGCGTGGTGCTGAGCGCCTCGCTGGGCTACAAGCTGTGGCGCGAACGTGTGACCACGCTCGACACGGCCAGCGCGCAGACGCAGCGCTTTGCCGGCGCGCTGGAAGAGCACGCCCGACAGACGCTGCACCGCGTCGGCAGCCATCTGAAGCAGGCCAACGAGGTGCTGAACGACCTGCACCACGAAGGCGTCAGCGACGAGACGCTGATTCGCCGCGAACTGGCCGAGGTGCTGCCGGCCGACCGGCTGATCCACTCTTTCGTGTTGCTCGACACGCGCGGGCGCGTTGTCTTCACCACGGTCGGTGGACCGCCGGAGCCGATCCCCGACGATCGTTCCGACCGCGACTACTTCAGGCCCCATGTGCGCGGCGCCGACCGTGAGCTGGTGTTCGGTGCGCCCGAGAAAATGGGCCATGACGGCAGCTGGGAGATGCCGGTCAGCCGCCGCTTCAGCCTGCCCGACGGCTCCTGGGGCGGGGTGCTGGTGGCCTGGGTGCAGCCGGAATATTTCCAGCCCTTCTACGACTCGATCATCCGCGGCGAAAAGGGCACGGTGACGCTGTTCCTGACCTCCGGCCGGGCAGCGGTGAGCTCGCCGGTGGACGAGACGCGCATGCGCCGCGACTGGTCGAGCGCGCCGCTGTTCCGCGAGCACATGCCCAGATGGCCCACCGGCACCGAGCTCGCGCGCTCGGTAGTCGATGGCGCGCAGCGCCTTTACAGCTATCGCGTGTTGAACGACTACCCGGTGGTGGTGAGCTACGCGCTCGACACCGAAGCGCTGCTCGCCGGCTGGCGCGCAACGGCCGGGCGCGACGGCTTGTTGCTGCTGCTGGCATTGACGGTGCTGGCCAGCGCGGCGCTGGCGTTGACGCGGCGCGATCAGGCGCGACGCGAAGCGGAACGCTCGCGCGCGCAGATGCGGGTGGCGCAGTCGGCCAACGAGGCGAAGACCGAATTCCTGGCGCGCATGAGCCACGAGTTGCGCACGCCGCTGAACGCGGTGCTGGGTTTCGCGCAGCTGCTCGACGACCGCAGCGAACCGCTGACGACGCGCCAGCAGCGCAACGTGCGGCTGCTGCGCGATGGCGGGCAGCACCTGCTGGCGCTGATCGACGACATGCTCGACGTGGCCAGCATCGAGGCCGGCCGTCACGACATCGCCTGCGTGGCGGTGCCGCTGGACGAGGTGGTCGAGGCCAGCATCGCCTCGTGCGCGGCTGCGGCCGAAGGCGCTCAGGTGCATGTCGAAGCCAGGCTGCCCGCCGAAGCGGCGCTGCATGTCAGCGCCGATCCGACCCGGCTGCGCCAGGTGCTGGCCAACCTGCTGTCCAACGGCATCAAGTACAACCGTGCCGGCGGGCGCGTGACGGTGCAGGCCACGGCCACCGCCGAGCGCGTGCGCATCGCCGTCATCGACGACGGGCTCGGCCTGACGCCCGAGCAGCAGCGCAACCTGTTCACGCCCTACGACCGGCTGGGCCGCGAGCGCAGCGGCATCCTCGGCACCGGCATCGGCCTGGTGCTGGCGCGGCAGCTGGTCGAACTGATGGGTGGCACGCTGACCTTGTGCAGCGAGGCCGAGCGCGGCTCGACCGTGACCGTCGAGCTGGCGCGCAGCGATGCCGTGCCGGCGCCCGCCGGCAGGGTCAGCACGCAGCCCGGGCGCCTGCAGGGCGGCGGCCTGGTGCTCTACATCGAGGACGAGCCGGTCAACCAGGTGCTGGTGCAGGAAACGCTGCGCGGCTGCGCCGACATCGAGCTGCTGATGGCCGACAACGGGCAGCAGGGCCTGGCGCTGGCGCGCGCGCGACGGCCCGATCTGTTGCTGCTGGACATGCAGCTGCCCGACATGAACGGGCCGCAGGTGATGCAGGCACTGCGCAGCGATGTCGCCACCCGCGACATCACGGTGGTCGCGCTGTCGGCAGGCGCGATGTCGGAGGACATCGAACGGGCCCGCGCTGCGGGCGCGATCGAATACTGGACCAAACCCTTCGACGTCGCCCAGCTGCGCGCCGACGTGCGCCGCATCCTGGCAGCGGCTTGACAAGACCGCCCCGGGTCGCGTTCAGCGTCAGCCGCAGGCACCCACATAGCCGCAGGCGGTGCAGAAGTCGCAGCCATCCTTGTGGATGACCGTGGCATTGCCACATTCCGGGCACACGCTGCCGGCCATCGGCGCGGGCCCGCTCGCCGGCAGCGCCGCGCGCTGCTCAGGTGCTTGCAGGATGCCCATCTCGCGCAGCGCGTGGCCTTGTTCGTCGAGCACGCCGAGCATCGCGTAGCGGTGGATCACCAGCCGCGCCACGTAGGCCACCGTCGACGGCCACACCTGCTGCCGGCGCTCGCCCGGCACCGGCGCCATGAAGTCACCCAGCGGCTCGCCGACGTTGAGCAGCTTGCGCAGCTTCATGCCGATCCAGGCCGGATCGATGACCCGCATGTCCAGCGACAGCAGCCGCGCCAGGCCGTCGAGCGCACGCGGGTAGTTGCCTGAAAAACCCAGCGCACAGGGGCGCATCACCGGCGCGGCACCATCCGGCGACGGCAGTTGCACTTCCTTCAGCGTGACCGTGAACTGCTCGCCGGTGGCCGGGTTGTGCACGTCCACCGCCCAGGCCAGCGTGCCGGCGGCGGTGGTGCGCGGCTCGTCGCGGCTGAACATGGCATCGAGCACCGGCGTGTGGCCGCCTTCCTGCAGCGCACCGAGCTGTTCGCAGCGCCAGCGCACGATCGCCGCGGTGGCCGCCACCACGCCCGGGAACAGGCGCGGCTCGCCGTGCGGCGGGAAGGGCATCTCGAAGGCGCGTTCCTCGGCCACCGTGGCCAGCGCATCGAGCTTCAGCTTGAGCCACTGCGCATCGTTGGCACGCATGTCCATCGACAGCGTCTTGGCCATCGCCGACAGCCCGCGCGGCTGCTCGGCACCGACCGCCCAGACCTCGAACGGCAAGGTCTTCGCGAACAGCCCCAGGTCGGGCCCGGCCTCGGCCGGCAGTTCGCCGACGAAGAGGGCGAACTCGCCGTGCGGATGGCGCACCATGAAGCTCCACGCCGGGTTGCCGGCGGCCAGTTCCGGGCGACCGGGCCAGCGCAATGACGTCAGCACCGGCGCCGGCAGCTTGTCGAGCTGCATGCGCTGGTTGGCGGAACTGGCCGCAACCGACGACGGGCCGCCATCGGCGCGCATCGGTGCCGGCTCCACCGGCGCGGTGGCGGCCGCCGGCACGCTGAGCACCGAACCCAGCACCGCGTTCGGCCGGTAGGTGGCCAGCCCCTTCAGGCCCGAGCGCCAGGCCTGCAGGTACAGGTTCTCGAAGTCGGCATAGGGATAGTCGGCCGGCACGTTGACCGTCTTGCTGATCGAGGTGTCGATGCACGGCGCCACGGCAGCGACCATCGCCGCATGTGCCTGCGCCGACAACTCCAGCGCCGAGACGAAGGCCGGGCCCAGCGGCGCGTCGGCGCCGCGCAGGTGGCGGTGCAGCCGCCAGGCGTGGTCTTCGACATCGAAGCTCTTGAAGCTGCCGTCGCCCTCGCGCTTCTTGCGCGTGTAGCGCCAGCTGAACGGCGGTTCGATGCCGTTGCTGGCGTTGTCGGCGAAGGCCAGGCTGATGGTGCCGGTGGGGGCGATCGACAGCAGGTGCGAGTTGCGCAGGCCGTGCTTGCGGATGCGCTCCTTCAGCGCCGGCGGCAACCGCGAGGCGAAGGTGCCGGGGCTCAGGAACAGGTCGGCGTTGAACAGCGGGAACGGGCCGCGCTCGATGGCCAGGTCGACCGAGGCGCCATAGGCCGCATCGCGCAGCAGCTCGGCGATGTGGCGGGCCTTGGCACGCGCTTCGATGCTGTCGTAGTGCAGGTTCAGCATCGCCAGCGCATCGCCCAGGCCGGTGAAACCCAATCCGATGCGGCGCTTGTGCATCGCTTCCTCGCGCTGCTGCGGCAGCGGCCACACGCTGGCATCGAGCACGTTGTCGAGCATGCGCGTGGCGACCCTCGCCACCTCGGCCAGGCCGGGCCCGTCGAAGCCGGCATCGGGCTCGAAGGCGCGGGTCACGAAGTGCGTCAGGTCGATGCTGCCCAGGCAGCAGCAGCCGTAGGCCGGCAGCGGCTGCTCGCCGCACGGGTTGGTGGCGCTGATGGTCTCGCAGTAACCGAGGTTGTTGTCCTGGTTGATGCGGTCGAGGAACAGCACCCCCGGCTCGGCATGGTCGTAGGTGCTGCGCATGATCTGTTCCCACAGCGCCGACGCGTCGCGGCGGGCATAGACCCACAGCCCGTCGGCGCGCTGGAACGCGCCTTGTTCCTTCTGCGCCGCGCCCGGCTGCGCGCGGTGCACCAGCTCGACCTCGCCGCCATCGACCACCGCCTGCATGAACACATCGGTCAAGCCGACCGAGATGTTGAAGTTGCGCAGATCGCCTTCGTCCTTGGCATGGATGAACAGCTCGATGTCGGGGTGGTCGCAGCGCAGCACGCCCATCTGCGCGCCGCGCCGGCTGCCGGCCGATTCGACCGTCTCGCACGACCGATCGAACACGCGCATGTAGCTGATCGGCCCCGAAGCGCTGCTCTGCGTGCTGCCGACGTAGGCGCCGCGCGGGCGGATGCGCGAGAAGTCGTAGCCGACGCCGCCGCCGCGGCGCATCGTCTCGGCGGCTTCGGTCAGCGCGGTGTAGATGCCTGGCACGCCGTCTTCTTCGGTGGCGATCGAATCGCCCACCGGCTGCACGAAGCAGTTGATCAGCGTGGCCGCCAGCTCGGTGCCGGCCGCGGAGTTGATGCGCCCGGCGGGCACGAAGCCGCGCCGTTGCGCATCGACGAAACGCTGTTCCCAAACCCCGCGCTGCGCCGGCGCTTCGACCGCGGCCAGCGCCCGCGCCACACGCGCGCGCACCTCATCGACGGTGCGCTCACCGCCCTTGGCGTATTTTTCGAGCAGCACGTCCTGGCTGATCGGCTGCTCGGGCAGGCTGGCGCGGGTGGGCTGGGCGGGGGGTTCGGTGCGGGTGCTCATGTCGGATGCGGCCTCAAGCTGGCGCCGGGTCGATCCCCGGGCTGTCATTTTATCCAGTATCGAAACGCTGTGGAATGCACAGCATGCATGCTTCGACCCGGCACTGCAACGCCGGGCCGTTGTCAGCCGATCGATCGCAAGGGCGCTGGCGTGCGGTACAAACCCGCCATACCGCCGCCGAAGGAAAACGCCCATGTCGCAGCAGAGCGAACGACCCGCGCCGGCAGAAGCCCCGTCTGCCCCGAACCGCTCGATCGCCCCCTACATCCGCGTCATCGGCCGCGGCAAGGAAGGCGCCCGTTCGCTCGATGCGACGCAGGCCCACGACCTGATGAGCCGCTTGCTCGACGGCGAACTCAGCGATCTGGAGATCGGCGCCTTCGCGCTGGCGATGCGCATCAAGGGTGAATCGGTGGCCGAGCTGAGCGGCTTCCTGCGCGCGGTGCACGAACGCTGCATCGCACTGCCCGGCCCGTCGGCCACACGGCAGCCGCGTGTGCTGCTGCCGAGCTACAACGGCGCGCGCAAGCTGCCCAACCTGGCGCCGCTGCTGGCGCTGCTGCTCGCCCGCGAAGGCATCGAGGTGCTGATGCACGGCCCGCTGCTCGATGCCGGCCGCGTGGCCAGCGCGCAGATTCTGGCCGAGCTCGGCGTGCCGATCTGCACCGAGGCCGCGCAAGTGCAAGCCGCCTGGTCGCGCGCTGAACCGGCCTTCCTGCCGATCGACGCGCTGTGCCCGCCGCTGTCGCGGCTGCTGGACGTGCGCCGCGTGGTCGGGCTGCGCAACTCGGGGCACACGCTGGCCAAGATCCTGGCGCCGCTGCCGGGCGCGCTGCGGCTGGTGAGCCACACACACCCCGAATACGCGACGCTGCTCGCCGAATTCTTCGCCCACGACGCTGCCGATGCGATGCTGCTGCGTGGCACCGAGGGCGAAGCGGTGGCCGATGCGCGGCGCCTGCCCCGGCTGCAGGTGTTCATCGCCGGCGCCGCGCACGACGAACTGGGGCACGACGGCCAGGGCGGTGCGCTGGCGGTGCTGCCGGAGTTGCCGCGCGAGCACGACGCCGCGTCGACCGCGCACTACATCCGCCGCGTGCTGGCCGGATCGACACCGCTGCCGGCGCCGATCGCCACCCAGGTGGCCGCGATCAAGCGGGCGCTGGCCGCGCTGAGGTGAACAGCCCCAGCCGCTTCGCACGCATCAGCAGGAAGACGACGATGGCCAGGTTGAGCGCGTTCCAGCCGATGCCGTTGACGAAGGCGGCGCGGTACGAGCCGGTGGCATCGAACACCGCGCCCGACATCCAGCCGCCCAGCGCCATGCCGAACAGGGTGGCCATCAGCACCGTGCCGACGCGCGCGCCGGCTTCCTTCGGCGTGAAGTACTCGCGCACGATCAGCGCGTAGCTGGGCACGATGCCGCCCTGGAACAGGCCGAACATCGCCGACACCAGAAACAGCGAGGTCACGCCGTCGGCGGCGAGGAAGGCGAGCAGCGCGATGCCCTGCAGCAGCGAGCCGAGCAGCAGCGTGCGCAGGCCGCCGATGTAGTCGGAGATCCAGCCCGACAGCAGCCGGCTGGCGATGCCCATGCCGAGCATCAGCGACAGCATCTGCGCGCCGCGCGCGGCGCCGAAGCCGAGGTCGCCGCAGTAGGCGACGATGTGCACCTGCGGCATCGACATCGCCACGCAGCACGACACGCCGGCCACGCACAGCAGCAGCTGCAAAGCGGTCGGGCTCATGCCCAGCGGGCGCGCCGACGGCGCGGCGCTGGCCGGCAGGCCCGTGGCCACCGGTGCTGCCGCGGCCGGCGGCGGACGGCGGTAGATCAGCGCCAGCGGCAGCATCGTCAGCAGGCAGAAGATGCCGATGCCGATGTAGGTGCTGCGCCAGCCGGCGCCGTCGATGAAGTACTGGATCACCGTCGGCCACACCGCGCCGGCGACGTAGTTGCCGCTCATGCAGATGCCCAGCGCGATGCCGCGCCGGCGCGTGAACCACATCGAGGTGTCGGCGACCAGCGGTGCGAAGGTGGCGGCGCTGCCGAACAGCCCCAGCAGCAGGCCCTGCGCCAGGTTGAACTGCCAGATGCCACCGGCCGAGCCGGCGAGGATGAAGCCGGCGCCGAGGCCGAGGCCACCGAGCATCAGCGGCCACATCACGCCGAAGCGATCGGCCAGCCTGCCCATCAGGATGCCGCCGATGCCGAAGCCGATCATGGTCAGCGTGTAGGGCATCGAGGCCGAGGCCCGATCGACGCCGAAATCGGTCTGGATGCGTGGCAGCACCACCGTCACCGCGTACATGCCCGAGCCGCCGATGGTCATCAGCAGCAGCGACACGCCGAGCCGGAACCAGGCGTAGCGCGATTCCTGCGGCGCCGAGGCAGCGTCGGGGCTCAACGGTGCCTTCGTGCTGCGCACGGCGGAACGAGCCCCCGCGGACGGCCGTGCCGGGTTCATGCCGCCGGCGTCCCGGCCGTGGCCACCTTACAGGTCGGCCGCATAACGTGCGCGCATCTGCGCCTGGCCCTCGGCGGCCGCGTCGTTGCCGGTCTGGTCGTTGATCATCTGCCCCATGCTCGGCAGCACCGTGCGATCGACCTGCCGCTCGGGCTCCCACAGCCGCGAGCGCATGAAGGCCTTGGCGCAATGCAGATAGGCCTCCTGCACCGCCACCTCGATGACCAGCCGCGGCGGCTTCGTCTCGCTGGCAAAGTGCTGCAGGTGCAGCGGCTCGCGGCTGAGCCGCGCAGCGCCGTTGACGCGCAGCGTCTCCTCCACCCCAGGCACCATGAACAACAAGCCGATGTGCGCGTTGTCGGCGATGTTGCGCAGCGAATCGAGTCGGTTGTTGCCCGAGGCATCGGGAATCAGCAGCGTGCGCGGGCCGGTGGCCTTGACGAAACCGGCCGCACCGCCGCGCGGCGACGCATCCATGCGGCCATCGCGGCTGCCGCTGGCGATGACCACGAACGGCGACAGCGCGATGAAGCGCAGGCAGTGGCGGTCGAGCGCATCGAGCTGCTTCTTCACTGCGCGCTCGCCAGGCGCCGGGTACAGCGCCAGCAGTTCCGCTGAGTCTTCGTTCATGTGGGGGACCTTCGACGACGCCGAATTATGTCCGCCCCAAGGCGGTGCGTGACGGGCGCCGCAGCCGCATCGCCAGGCGCGCGTGATAGCCTTTCTCGATGCCCACCGCGCCGTCTTCCTGCTGGATCGAAACCGAGCAGGATGTGGCCGTGGTGCATCTGGCCGGCAGCTGGCGGCTGGCTTTCCTGCAGGCGCTGGCCGATGCGCTCGCCGACAGCCTGCGCCAGCTCACACCAAGCGAGGGCACCGATGCCGCCGTGCTGGTGTTGGATGGCCGGGCGCTGGAGCACATCGACACCGCCGGCGCGCTGCTGGTGCTGGCCGCACTGCAGGATGCCGGGCGCGACGTCGCGCAGCTCGAGTTGCGCGGCTTCGACGCCAGCCACCGCCGCGTCGTCGAGGCGGTGCGCGAGCGCCTCGACGACACCCGCGTCGAAGCGCCGCCGTCGACGCCCGGCACGCTGGCGCAGCTGGGCCGGGCCGTCAGCCACCTCGGCGGCGTGCTCGTCGGCCACGTCGAGTTCCTGGGCCGCACCCTGGCCAGCGCCGCACACACGCTGCTGCACCCGCGCACGCTGCGCCTGAAGGAGACCTTCGCGCAACTCGGCCAGGTGGGCGTGCGCTCGATTCCGGTGGTGATGCTGGTGACCTTCCTGATCGGCGTGGTGATGGCCTACATGCTCGGCCTGCAGGCGGAGAAGTACGGCGCCAACATCTTCGTCGTCGATGGCGTCGCACTCGGCATCACGCGCGAGTTCTCGCCGCTGATCGTGGCCACCATCCTGGCCGGCCGCTCCGGCGCGGCCTTCACCGCGCAGCTGGGCACGATGAAGCTGACCGAGGAGATCGACGCCATCCGCACGCTCGGCCTCGATGCCATGCAGGTGCTGGTGCTGCCGCGCGTGCTGGCGCTGGTGCTGACCTTGCCGCTGCTGGTCTTCGTCGGCGACGTGGCCGGCCTGGCCGGCTCGATGCTGATGGCCGCCGGCACGCTCGACATCTCGCCGCAGGCGTTTCTCGACCGGCTGCATGTGGCGCTGAAGCCGCGCCACTACCTGATCGGGCTGGCCAAGGCACCGGTGTTCGCGCTGTTCATCGCGGTCATCGGTTGCCGCATGGGGTTGTCGGTGAGCCGCGACACCCGCTCGATCGGCGTCAACACCACCTCGACGGTGGTGCAGGGCATCGTGGCGGTGATCCTGATCGACGCGCTGTTCGCGGTCGTGCTGCAGGCGGTCAGCCTGTGAGCGCGCCGGACGACAGCGGCCGCGAGGAAGCCGATGAGGCCGACGACAGCGCGCGCGAGGTCGTCATCGATGTGCAAGGCCTGAGCACGCGCTTCGGCCAGCAGACGGTGCACGAGCAGCTTGATCTGCAGATCCGCCGCGGCGAACTGGTGGCGCTGATCGGCGGCAGCGGCACCGGCAAATCGGTGCTGCTGCGCGAGATCCTGGGTCTGCAACGGCCCAGCGAGGGCAGCGTGCACGTGCTCGGCACCGACATGTGGAGCGCCGAGGAAGAGGCGCTGGCCGCCACCCGCAAGCGCTTCGGCATGATGTTCCAGGAAGGCGCGCTGTTCTCGTCGCTGAGCGTGGCCGCCAACGTGGCCACGCCGCTGATCGAACACACCGACACGCCGGCCGACCTGCTGCCGCGGCTGGTCAACCTGCGCCTGGCCCTGGCCGGCCTGAGCGCCGATGTCGGCCCGAAGATGCCGGCGCAGTTGTCCGGCGGCATGAAGAAGCGCGCCGCGCTGGCGCGTGCGCTGGCGCTCGAGCCCGAGGTGCTGTTCCTCGACGAGCCGACCTCCGGGCTCGACCCGATCACCGCGCGCGCGTTCGACCAGCTGATCGCCTTCCTGAACCGCGACCTGGGGCTGACCGTGCTGCTGGTGACCCACGACCTGGACACGCTGCTGTCGATCGCCCGCCGCGTGGTGGTGCTCGGCAACGGCAAGGTGCTGGCCGACGGCACGGTCGAGGAGGTGATGGCCTTCGACGACCCGTGGATACAATCGTATTTCTCGTCGCGCCAGAGCCGCAACCGCGCGCACACGCGCCCTGACGGCGCCTCAGCGCCCACCGCCACGCCGGTCGCATCAACGACACAACCTGCACACGATGGAGCCTGAAGCACGCTACACAGTCATCGGTGCGGTGGTGCTGGCCTTGATCGGCGCCGCCATCGCCGCCTTCCTGTGGTTGAGCAGCAGTGGCCGCAGTTCCGATTTCCGCTACTACTCGGTGGTCTTCAAGAACCAGTCGCTGGACGGGCTGCAGGTGGGCGGCAACGTCAACATGCGCGGCATCACCGTCGGCCGCGTCGAAAGCTACTCGCTCGGCGCCGATGCCAACCGGGTCAACGTGGTGCTGCGCGTCGGCCGCGACACGCCGGTGCACCAGAACACCAAGGCATCGGTATCGCGCAACGTGCTGACCGGCATCGCGCGCATCAACCTGGCCACCCCGAACACACCCAGTCCCGACCTGGTCGCCGCACCGCCGGGCGAGCCCTACCCGGTGATCGCCGAAGGCTCGTCGAACTTCGACCAGATCACCGATTCGGTGAACCAGCTCGCGGCCGAAGCCAGCACCGCGCTGGTCGGCGTCAACAAGCTGTTGTCGCCGAGCAATCAGCAGATGGTCACCGAGTTGCTGACCAGCACGCGCGACCTGGCGCAGGATCTCGACAAGCGTGTGCAGCAGCTCGATCGCACGATGCAGGTGGTCGACGACAGCGGGCGGGCGTTTCAGCGCGCCGCCGGCGACATCGCGCGCTCGGCGCAGGGCCTGGTCGATGAGCTGAAGCCGGTGGCGCAGGAAGGCAGCGTGACGCTGCGCGAGGTGCAGGCGACGCTGCGCACCTTCACGCAGGACACACGCGCGCTGCAGGCCGACCTGACAAACGCCGTCAAGCGCCTCGAACAGGCCAGCACCGCGATGCTGGGCAATGCCGACAACGCACTCGACAGCGGGGTGCTCGAGCTGCGCGCCACTGCCACCGAACTGCGCAACAGCGCGCAGATCGTCTCGCGCACGCTCGATCGCCTGCAGGACCCGCGCGCCGCATTGCTCGGTGCCGACGAAGCCCAGCTGGGTCCCGGCGAGGCGCTGCCGTGAGGCGGCCGCTGCACCGAAAAGCGCCGGTTCCCGCCGCGCCCGGCTCGAACGAACCCGCCGTGTGCCCGGCCCGACGTGCGCTGCTCGTGCTGGCCGCCAGCGGCCCGCTGTGGGGCGGTCTGGCCGCCTGTGGCCTGGACCCGGCGCCGGTCATCGACTACCACGCGCTGCGTGACGCCGGCAGCAGCAGCCCGGTCGCGCCGCGGGCGGCGCCGCTGGTCGACAAGGTGTTGCTGCTGTCGGTCGGCGACGCCCCGACGCTGTACGACACCGACCGCATGGTCTTCAGTCGCGACGGCAACAGCCTGTCGTACTTCCAGTACGGACGCTGGACCGAGGCGCCGGCGCGCAGCCTGCTGGCGCTGACCGAGCAGCGGCTGGCGGGCTCCGGCCTGTACCGCAGCGTGGTGCAGAGCACTTCGGGCGTGCGCGGCGCGCTGCTGCTGACCTTGCGCCTCGACGAGCTGTATCTGGACGACGCCGCACAACCGGCGCAGGCGCGGGTGGCCTTCTCGGTCGAACTGCTCGACTGGGCGCAACGCAGCCTGATCGCGCGCCGGCGCTTCAGCCGCGCGCAGCCCGCGCCGACGCGAAACGCGGCCGGCTTCGCGCAGGCCACTGCGCAGGCGATGGCGGTGCTGCTCGACGAGGTGCAAGCCTGGCTGGCGGGTCTGCCGCCCGGCTAGCGATGCAGCGCGCCTGCCTGCGCTCTTACATGCGCGCCAGTGTCCTGCGCGCGCGCTGGAAAAGTCCCCATCCCCACCACGCGGTACCCACCCAGCGCAGCGCCCGGCGCGGGCGCAGCAGGGCCAGCAAGGTCACCGCACCCAGCGGCCACTGCGGGTTCGACAGCAGCCAATCGACCGCGTTGCGCGCCTTGTCGACATAACCCAGCGGCTGGCGCAGCACCTGCGCCTGAACAGCGACATCGTTGCGCAGCCGCTCGCTGCGCTGCGTCAAGCGCGCCAGGCGGTGTTCGAGGGTTTCAGACTTCGGCGTGTTCATCGTGCGGCGGGCCGAGCGCTTCGCGGTCACGTCGCAACTCGTCGCGGCTGGTGGCGAACACCGGCGCACCGGCGTGCAACTGGCGGCGCGCCGCCAGCAGCAGCCACACGCCACCGCTCAGCGTGGCCGCGGCCAGCACGCCCAGCGTGACCAGCCGGTGCTGGTCCCACAGCAGCAGCAGCACAAAACCGACCAGCAGGATCAAGCCCAGCCCGAGCAGCAACGCACCCAGCAGCATGCGCAGCAAGACATCGGCGAGGTGTCGCTTCTCGATCTCGAGGTCGGCGACCAGCAGTTCGAGACGAACGCTGGCCAGTTCGAGCGCCGTCAGCGTCAGCTGGCGCAGCGACTCGAACAAACCGATGCGCGTCGAGCGCATGTCCGGCGTGGCGCCGAGCGTCAGCGCCGGCTCAACAGCATGCCGATGATGAGACCGAAACCGGCGGCGGCGGCCACCGCCTTCCACGGATGATCGTGCACGTAGTCGTCGGTGGCCACGCCGGCCGCGCGTGCGCGCGCCACCGCCGAAGCCTGCAGGTGCGACAGGCTGTCGCGCGCCTGGCTCAGCCGCGCATGCATGCGCGAGCGCAGTTCGGCAGCGCCTTCGTTGGCCTGGTCGGCGGTGACACGCAGCACCTCTTCGGCATCCGAGATGACCGTGCGCAGGTCGGCCATCAGTTTTTCCTTGTGCTCGGCGCTCAGCTCGCTCATCTGTTGCTCCTGTTGTACAATCGAGCGGTGATCCTAGCAGCACCGCCTCAGCCGCGGCCCACGAACGGCATCTTGGTGGCCATCACGTTCATGAACAGCACGTTCGCCGACAGCGGCAGGTTGGCCATGTGCAGCACCGATTCGGCGACATGGCGCACATCCATGCGGTCCTCGACCTTGCTGCTGCCGTCGGCCTGCGGCACACCGGCCGTCATGCGCTGGGTCATGTCGGTGGCGGCATTGCCGATGTCGATCTGGCCCACCGCGATGTCGTACTTGCGCCCGTCGAGTGCGGCCGAGCGCGTCAGCCCGCTGATGGCGTGCTTGCTGGCCGTGTAGGGCGCCGAGTTGGGCCGCGGCGCGTAGGCCGAGATCGAGCCGTTGTTGATGATGCGCCCGCCCATCGGCGACTGCGCCTTCATGATCCTGAAGGCGTGCTGGATGCACAGGAACACACCGGTCAGGTTGGTGTCGATGACATCGCGCCACTGTTGCACGCTCAAGTCTTCGAGCGGCAGCGGCGGCGCACCCATGCCGGCGTTGTTGAAGATCACGTCGAGCCGGCCGAAGCGCTTGACCAGCGTGTCGAACAGCGCGGCCACCGATTCGGGCTGCGTCATGTCGGCGCTGACGGCCAGCGCGCGCTGCGCGATGTCGCCGAAGGGGTCGCCGGCCGAGGCGATGGCGGCCTCGAGCAACTCCTGGCGACGGCCGGTGAGGACGACCCGCCAGCCGTCGTGCAACAAGGCCACGGCGCAGGCCTTGCCGATGCCGGTGCCGGCGCCGGTGATCAGCGCGATGCGGTTGTGCGGGGTGTTCATGGCCATGCTCTCCTTGGTTGTGTTCTCGGTGCTGTTTGCAAGACGGTCGCTGGCGGTGCGGAACTCAGCCGCTGCCGCGCCGTGCCAGGCCCTCGATGGCCAGTGCATAACCGTCGATGCCGAAGCCGACGACGATGCCCTGCGCCACCGGCGACAGATACGAATGGTGGCGAAAGGGCTCGCGCGCGTGCACGTTGCTGATGTGCACCTCGACCACCGGCACGCCGGTGCCCTTGATGGCATCGTGCAGCGCCACGCTGGTGTGGGTGAAGGCGCCGGCGTTGAAGACCACGCCGAGCAGCCCGCCCTCGCGGTGCGCCGCGCCGGCCTCGTGCAGCCAGTCGATGAGCACACCTTCGTGGTTGCTCTGGCGACAGTCCGCCACATGGCCCAGCCGCGCGGCCGTGGTCTCGCACAGCACCCGCACGTCGTCGAGCGTGGCCGCGCCATACACCGCCGGCTCGCGGCGGCCGAGCAGGTTCAGATTCGGACCGTTGAGGATGAGAATCGTGGCCATCGAAAGAAGCAAGTGCGGGCCCACGAGAGCCCGCTCGGGACGCAAGTATGGCCGAGACAAGATGGCACACTGCGCCGCATCGCCATCCGCCCCACGCCCAGCCGGCCCCCGCCCATGACCCAAGCCCTCGTCGTCGAGTTCCGCATCAAGCCCGCGTTCGCCGAAGCCTTTCACGCGGCCATCGTCGACAACGCACGCGCCTCGCGCGAAAGCGAGCCCGGCTGCCGCCAGTTCGATGTCTGTCGCGACAGCGCCGACCCGGGCCTGTTTTTCCTGTACGAGCTGTACGACGACGACGCTGCGATCGATGCGCACCTGCGCAGCGCGCACTTCAAGCACATGGAGGCGACCACCGCCCCCTGGGTCGAGAAGAAGACCGTGTGGCGCTACCGCCGGGTGGCACCGTGAAGCTGGGCTGCATCGCCGACGACTTCACCGGCGGCACCGACCTGGCCAACAACCTGGTGCGCGCCGGCATGCGCACGGTGCAGTTGATCGGCGTGCCGGCCGCCGGCGACGAGGTGCCCGACGCCGATGCGCTGGTGGTGGCGCTGAAGTCGCGCACCGCACCGGTCGCGCAGGCCTGCGCCGAATCAGTGGCCGCGGCGCGCTGGCTGCGCGCAGCGGGTGCCGAACAGATCTACTTCAAGGTCTGCTCGACTTTCGACTCGACGCCGCAGGGCAACATCGGCCCGGTCACCGAAGCGCTGATGGACGAACTGGGCGCCGACTTCGTCGTCATCACGCCGGCCTTCCCCGAGAACGGCCGCACCGTCGTCAAGGGTCACCTGTTCGTCGGCGACGTGCTGCTGTCCGACAGCTCGATGCGCCACCACCCGCTGACGCCGATGACCGACGCGAACCTGGTGCGCGTGATGCAGGCGCAACTCGATGGCGCGCGCGGCCGTAAAGTGGGTCTGATCGACTACCGCAGCGTCGGCGCGGGTGCCGCAGGCCATCGGCCGGCGCATCGCCGAGCTGCGCGCCGCTGGCATCTCGATGGCCATCGTCGATGCGCTCGACGACGACGACCTGCGCACCCTGGCGACAGCGTCGGCGCCGCTGCCGCTGGTGGTCGCCGGCTCGGGGCTGGCGATCGGCATCCCGGCGCTGCACGGCCTGCATGCCGATGCCCAGGCGGCACGGCTGCCCGCGGCCGGCGGCACGCGTGCCATCGTCTCGGGCAGCTGCTCGGCGGCCACCAACGCGCAGGTGGCGGCGTTCATCGCCAGCGGCGGCGCGGCCTTCGCGATCGACCCGCTGCAGCTCGCGGCCGGCCGAGATCTGGCCGCGCAGGCGCTGGCCTGGGCCGGCCCGCGGTTGGCGCACGGCGCGCTGCTGGTGCATGCCACCGCGGCGGCCGACGCGGTGCGTGCGGTGCAGCAGCAACTCGGCGCCGAGCGCGCCGGCGCGCTGGTCGAAGACACGCTCGCGCGCGTCGCCAGTGGCCTGGTGCGCGCCGGCGTCGGGCAGTTGATCGTCGCCGGCGGCGAGACCTCCGGCGCCTGCGTCAAGTCGCTGGGCATCTCGCAGCTGCGCATCGGTGCGCAGATCGACCCTGGCGTGCCCTGGTGCCACGCCGCCACGCCGCAGCGCGCGCGGCGGCGTGCACCTGGCGCTGAAGTCCGGCAACTTCGGCGGCAACGACTTCTTCTCACGCGCCTTCGACCTGCTGTGAGCGAACCCGCCGCGCTTGTCGACAGCAGCGCGCTGCGCGACGAGATCTGCCGTGTCGGCCGCTCGCTGTACGAGCGCGGGTACGTGCACGCCAGCGCCGGCAACATCAGCGTGCGCCTGCATGACGGCTTCCTGATCACGCCCACCGACGCCTGCCTGGGCACGCTCGATGCGGCGACCCTGGCGCGCATCGACAGCGATGGCCAGCACACCGGCGGCGCGCGGGCGAGCAAGACGCTGGCGCTGCACCGTCGCATCTACGACGCCGCGCCCGATGCACGCTGCGTGATCCACACGCACAGCTCGCACCTGGTGGCGCTGAGCCTGCAAGGCGTCTGGCACGCCGACGACATCGTGCCGCCGATCACGCCGTACTTCGTGATGAAGGTCGGCCACGTGCCGCTGATCCCGTACCACGCGCCGGGCGATGCCGCGGTGGGCGAACTGGTCGCGCAGCGCATCGCGGCGATGGCCGCGCGCGGCACGCCGATCCGCGCGGTGATGCTCGAGCGGCTGGGCCCGAACGTGTGGCACCGCAGCCCCGCCGAGGCGAGCGCGGTGCTCGAGGAGCTGGAACAGACGGCGCGGCTGTGGCTGCTGTGCACACCGGCGCCGGCAGCGCTGGATGCGGCGCAGATCGAGCTGCTGCGCCAGCGCTTCGGCGCGGCCTGGTAGGCGCCGGGCGTCAGATCGCGCCGGCAGCGGGGGCGTCAAATCGCGCCGGCAGCGCGAAGCGTGGCGATCTGTTCGCCCGACAGCCCGAGTTCGCACAGGATCGAATCGGTGTGCTCGCCGACCCGCGGCACCGGCTGCATGCACGCCATCGCCGGCGCGCTGCCCCGGCGGCCACAGCGCGGGCAACGCGCCGGCCGGCGAATCGACTTCGGTCCAGCGATCGCGCGCGCGCAGCTGGGCATGCGCCCACAGGCCCTGCATGTCGTTGACCTGCGCATTGGCGATCTGGGCCGCGTCGAGCCTGCGCACCACCTCGTCGGTGCGCAGCGGCGCGAAGGCCTCGGCGATGAGGCCGTGCAGCACGTCGCGCTGCCGGTTGCGCAGGCCGTTGTCGGCAAAGCGCGGGTCATCGGCCAGCGCCGGTTGCTGCAGCACCTGCTCGCAAAAGCGCCGCCACTCGCGCTCGTTCTGCGCACCCAGCATCACGCTGCCGCCGTCGCCCACCGGGTACGGGCCGTACGGTGAGATGGTCGGGTGCGCGGCGCCGCTGCGCGGCGGGCCGTCGGCGCCGTCGAAGGCGTAATACAGCGGAAAGCCCATCCACTCGCCCAGCGCCTCGAGCATCGACACGTCGATGCGCCGCCCCTGGCCGTCCTGCGCGCGCTGCATCAACGCGGCCAGCACGTTGCTGTAGGCGTACATGCCGGCAGCGATGTCGGCCACCGGCAGCCCGGCCTTGGCCGGCGCATCTTGCGCGCCGGTGACCGAGACCAGCCC
Organism: uncultured beta proteobacterium; assembly: GCA_963756415.1. Classification (GTDB taxonomy): domain Bacteria; phylum Pseudomonadota; class Gammaproteobacteria; order Burkholderiales; family Burkholderiaceae_C; genus Rubrivivax. The sequence goes on along the minus strand of CAVWNT010000004.1, from coordinate 15,756 downwards.
GGCCTCGCTCTGGATCAGCAGGTCGTAGGCCTTCTTGTCGCGGTACGGGCCGGGCCGATCGCGGTCGTCGCCGTAGCCGGAGATGTCGCAGACGATGAGGCTGCTTTTCAGCGGCGCCAGCTGTGCATGCGACAGGCCCAGCCGCGCGGCCGCACCGGGCCCGAGGTTCTGCACCAGCACGTCGGCCTTTTCGATCACCAGCCTTGTCAGCAGCGCCGCTGCCGCCGGCTGCTTCAGATCGAGCGTGAGGCTTTCCTTCGAGCGGTTGGTCCACACGAAGTGCGACGACAGCCCGCGCACACGCTGGTCGTAGCCGCGCGCGAAATCGCCGACACCGGGGCGCTCGATCTTGATGACACGCGCGCCCAGATCGGCCAGCTGGCGGGTGGCAAAGGGCGCCGCGATGGCGTGCTCGAGCGCGACGACGGTGATGCCTTGCAGCGGTTGCATGCGACTCTCAATCGAAGGTGACGTGGGCATCCATCGCCAGCGCGCCCTGCGCGTCGCCGGCCCACAGATGCAGCGAGCGGCCGTCGGCGGCCGGCGTGCCGCACAGGCGCAGCGGCTGGCCGTCGAACGAGGGCCGCAGCGCCTTGAAGGCAAAGCTGCGCACGCGCGCCTCGGGCACTTCCTGCTGCAGCGCATCGAGCAGCAAGGTGGCGATCAGCGGGCCGTGCACCACCAGGCCCGGGTAGCCTTCCACGTCGGTGGCATAGGGCCGGTCGTAGTGGATGCGGTGGCCGTTGAAGGTCAATGCCGAGAAGCGGAACAGCAGCACCGGATCGGGCACCAGGGTGTGCTGCCACAGGGCTTCGGCCGGCGACTGCATCGGCGCCGCGGCAGGCGCGCCCGGCTGCACCGCATCGCGATAGACGATGTCCTGGTGTTCGGTGATGGCCGCTTCGGTGCTGTCGTTGCCGAACACCTCGTGCCGCACCTTGACGAACACCAGCCGGCCGCTGCGACCGGTCTTGTCGCTGATCGATTCGAGGGTCGAGACGCGGCGCAGCGCATCGCCGATGTGCAGCGGTGCATCGAAGCGGAACTGGCTGCCGGCCCACATGCGCCGCGGCAACGGCACCGGCGGCATGAACCCGCCGCGTTGCGCATGGCCGTCGACATCGATCTGCGACTGCCGGTGCAGCGGCAGGAAGTACAGCCAGTGCCACAGCGGCGGCAGTTCACGGCCAGCCGGCCAGGGCTGCGGCGCGTGGTCGAGCGTGGCCGCCAGCGCCTGTGCCGGCGTGGCCTGCGCATGGTCGTGCACGGTCTGGCTGCGTCCGACCCAGGCGTCGAAGTTGATGGGGGGTGAGGTCATGGTCGGGTTGTCTGACTTGACGCAGCGTAAGCCGCCGGCTCGGATCGAGGCGGTGTGCCGCCATCTGCTGCGGCACCGGGCGGCAGTATTGCAGCGCGGGAAGCACCGAACAACCGCGCGGCGCCAGGCCACCCTGTTTGCCGAGCGGGCACTGCCTGCGCGCGCCCAGCGTACCCGCTTCCTACAATGCCCGGACATGCAGCCCGCTCTTGGAGGACCGACCATGATCGTCGAACGCATCTGGACCGGCAACGACTACCGCAACTTCAACTACCTGATCGCCTGCCCCGACAGCGGCGAGGCGCTGGCCATCGACCCGCTCGACCACGAGAAGTGCCTGAACGCGGCCAAGGTGCGCGGCTGGCAGATCACGCAGATCCTCAACACGCACGAGCACCACGACCACACCGGCGGCAACGATGCGGTGGTGGCCGCGACCGGCGCCAAGATCCTCGCCCACCACCGCGTCGGCAACAAGATCAAGGACGTGCACCGCGGCCTCAAGGCCGGCGACATCGTCAAGGTCGGCAAGCGCGTCGAACTCGAATGCCTCGACACGCCGGGCCACACGCTGTGCCACATCTGCCTGCGCTCGCACACCGACACGCCGGCGCTGTTCTCCGGCGACACGCTGTTCAATGCCGGCGCCGGCAACTGCCACAACGGCGGCGACGTGGCGCTGCTGTATGCATCCTTCGCCGAGCAACTGGACAAGCTGCCGGGCAACACGCAGGTCTACCCGGGCCACGACTACATCGAGAACAACCTGAAGTTCACGCTCGACCGCGAGCGCGACAACGCCGCGGCGAAGGCGCTGCTGCCGAAGGTGACCGGGCACGACCCGGCGACCTCGGTGGTCACCACGCTGGCCGACGAAAAGCAGTTCAACACCTTCTTCCGGCTCGACAGCGCCAGCCTGATCGCCAGGCTGCGCGAGCGGTTTGCCGATCTGCCGCCCGAGCCCGACCCACAGACCGTCTTCACCAAGCTGCGCGAACTGCGCAACAGCTGGTGAGCCTGCCATTTCGCGCGGTGCATGCAGCACGACACCGACCTGCGTGAGCTGCTGAGGCAGCGGCTCGCCGACTTCGAGGTGCTGGCCGCGCCGCAGCCGGTGCAGCGGGCGGCGGCGGTGGCGCTGGTGGTGTGCACCGAGGGCCCCGGCGCGGGCGTGGGCGGGCTGCCCGCGCACGCCGAGTGGAGCACGCGTGCGGCGCTGATCCTGACCAAACGCTCGCTCGCACTTCGCAACCACGCCGGCCAGTGGTCGTTGCCGGGCGGTCGCATCGATGGCGGCGAAACGCCGGAGCAGGCGGCGCTGCGCGAGCTGGCCGAGGAGGTGCAGCTGGTGCTCGATGAATCGAGCGTGCTCGGGCCGGCTCGACGACTTCGTCACCCGCTCGGGTTTTGCGATCACGCCGGTGGTGGTGTGGGGCGGCGAGGCGCGCGAGTTGGTCGCCAACCCGGCCGAGGTGCACAGCATCCACCGCATCCCGATCATGGAATTCGGCCGCGCCGATGCACCGTGGCTCGACCTGGTCGACACCAGCGAACATCCGGTGTTGCGCATGCCGGTGGGCGACACCTGGATCGCCGCGCCCACTGCCGCGGTGCTGTACCAGTTCCGCGAGCTGTGCCTGCACGGCCGCACCACCCGGGTGGCGCATTTCGAGCAGCCGGCGTTCGCCTGGAAGTGAGCGTGCTCGGGCCTGCGCCTGGCCGCACCGGGGCGGCGCGGCATGTGTCGCAACGTAAAGTTGTTTGAAGCAGCGCCGTCGCGCTGCTGCGCGCCACGTGAAGGGCGTTACACGTGCTCACACGCGCGCGCGCCGCGGGTCGGCGAGCGTGCCGCCTGCGGCGTTACGGTGGTGTCGTCAACCCGAACAAGGACACCCCATGAAGCAGCTCTGTCTTGCCCTTGCGCTCGGCGCCGCCTCGCTGTGCGCCACGGCGGCGACCCAGGTCGGCGTGTCGATCGGGATCAACCAGCCGGGCCTGTACGGCCGCGTCGACATCGGCACCGTGCAGATGGCGCCGGTGCTGGTGTATCCGAGGCCGGTGGTGATCGTGCCGTCGCCGGTGTCGCCGTATCAGACCCCGATCTACCTGCACGTGCCGCCGGCGCAGGCGCGCGACTGGCGCCGTCACTGCTCGGTCTATGGCGCCTGCAACCGGCCGGTGTACTTCGTGCAGGAGACCTGGTATCGCGACCACTACCGCGTGCAACCCGTCAAGGTCAAGCACGGCCACGGCCACGGGCATGGACATGGCAAGGCGCACGGCAAAGGCCACCACAAACATTGAGCGACAGCCGCCGCGGCGGGCGGCGCCGTGCGGCTCAGCGCGGCGCGTCGTTGTTGTCGGCGGCGGCGGGCGCCGGCCCGCGCAGGCGCCCCAGCGCAGCGCCGAGCAAGTCCATCGGCAGCGGCAGGATCACGGTGGAGGCGCGGTCGCCGGCCACCTGCGTCATGGTCTGCAGGTAACGCAATTGCATCGCCTCGGGCTGACGCGCCAGCATCTGGGCGGCTTCGAGCAGTGACGCCGCGGCCTGCTTCTCGCCTTCGGCGTGGATCACCTTGGCGCGGCGTTCGCGTTCGGCCTCGGCCTGGCGCGCAATGGCGCGGATCATCGATTCGGTCAGGTCGACCTGCTTGATCTCGACATTGGTCACCTTGATGCCCCAGCCTTCGGTCTGCGCATCGAGCATGCGCTGCACGTCGAGGTTCAACCGTTCGCGTTCGGCCAGCATCTCGTCGAGCTCGTGCTTGCCCAGCACCACGCGCAAGGTGGTCTGCGCCAGCTGGCTGGTGGCCATCAGGTAGTTCTCGACGTTGATGATCGCCTTCTGTGCATCGACGACGCGGAAGAACACCACCGCGTTGACCTTCACCGAGACGTTGTCGCGCGAGATCACGTCCTGCGGCGGCACGTCCAGCGTGACCACGCGCAGGTCGACACGCACCATCTGCTGCAGGCCCGGCACGACGACCACCAGCCCGGGGCCCTTGATCTTCCAGAAGCGGCCGAGCTGGAAGACCACGCCGCGCTGGTACTCGCGCAGGATGCGCAGCGAGGCGAAGATCAGGATCAACAGGAACAGCAGCACGCCACCGAGGCCGAAGAACATGGTCAATCTCCTCGAAACGAAGGGCTTGTGACAGGGTCGGGCATGACCTCCAGCGTCAGGCCGCGCACGCCGCTGACGCGCACCCGTTGCCCGGCCGACAGGGCAGCGGCGCTGCGCACCTTCCAGCGCTCGCCGTTGAGCTCGGCCCAGGCGTCGCTGCCGTCGAGCGACAGCACGGTCGCGGCCATGCCGATCATGTCCTCGGCGCCGCTGACGACCCGGCGCCGGCGCGCGCGCAGGGCCATGCCGCCGGCGCCGAACACCAGCAGGGCCGAGCTGGCGGCCAGTGCCAGGATCAAGGCCAGCGGCACGCCGAAACCCGGCATGTCCGAATCGAACAGCAGGATGCCGCCGGCGATGAACGCGGCGATGCCGCCCGCGCCGAGCACACCGAAGCTCGGCGACAGCAACTCCGCCCCGAGCAGCGCCAGCCCGAGCAGCAGCAGCGCCAGCCCGGCGTAGTTCACCGGCAGCATCTGCAGCGCGAACAGGCCCAGCAGCAGGCAGATCGCACCGATCACGCCGGCCACACCGAAGCCGGGCGACATGAACTCGAAGATGAGCCCGTACAGCCCGATCATCATCAGCACCAGCGCGAAGCTGGGGTTGGCGATCACCGACAGCAGCCGCGTGCGCCAGTCGGGCAGCAGCCGTTCGCTGGCCAGACCGCGGGTGTGCAGCTGAACCTCCTGGCCCTGCACCATCACGCGGCGGCCGTCGATCTGCGCCAGCAGGTCGGCCTCGTTCGCCGCCACCACGTCGATGACCTGGTCGCGCAGCGCTTCGGCTGCCGTCAGGCTGACCGCCTCGCGCACCGCGCGTTCGGCCCACTCGGCATTGCGCCCGCGCTGCTGCGCCAGGCCGCGGATGTAGGCCGCCGCATCGTGTGTGCGCTTGGCGCTCATCGCATCGAAGGTCGCCGGCGCAGCCGCCGAGGCCGCACCGCTGGCGCCCCCGTCCGGGGCCGGGGCGGCATCGGGCTTCGGCGCCGTCGGCATGCCGATGGCCACCGGCGTCGCCGCACCCAGCGTGGTGCTGGGCGCCATCGCCGCCACATGGGCCGCGTACAGGATGTAGGTGCCGGCGCTGGCGGCGCGTGCCCCCTCGGGGCTGACATACACCGCCACCGGCACCGGCGAGACCAGGATCGCCTGGATGATCTGGCGCATCGCGCTGTCCAGGCCGCCGGGCGTGTCGAGCTCGATCACCACCAGCACCGCCTCTTCGGCGGCGGCCTTCTTCAGCCCGCGCAGCACATAGTCGGCGCTGGCCGGACCGATGGCATCGTGCACCTGCAACACGCGCACCGGCGCAGCGACTGCGGCCAGCGGCGCGAACAGCGCCAGGGCGAGTGCCACGGACAGGGTGCGGAAGAGATTCGACACGGCGCGCACGAGTGGTTGGCGGCGTCGCGGCAGCGGCGGCAGCGCCCTGCAGCGACGGCTCTACACCATACGCCATTGGGGCTCTTGCCGTGCGAAACGCGAGCCCGCCGCGGCGCCGGCGCCGTGCGTCGATCGCTGCTGCGTGCGTTCAGCCGGGCCGACGCACGCCCGGCCGCGCCAGCGCTGCGGCATGCCAGCCGGCGCCGTCGAACCAGGGGTCGCCGTGCAGGCAGGCCGCGGCCATCGGCAACGCGTCCAGGCCCCAGAACAGGCGCCCGTCGAGTTCGATCGTCGGCACGCCGAAGATGCCGCGTGCGATGGCGGTGTCGGTGTGCGCGCGCAGCTCGCTCTTGACCGCGTCCGAGGCCGGGTCGCGCACCGGCGAGACGGACTCGTGCAGTTGCTGCAGCCGCTGCGTGTCGTTGGCATCGGCGCCGCCGCGCCAGACATGGCGCATCAGCAACTCGACCACGCGCCGGTTCGGCAGGCCGCCGGCCGGCGCGCTGGCCAGGCTCAGGCGCAGCAGCGCCAACGGGTTGAACGGGTGCTGCGCCGGCGTCGTGCATTCGATGCCCAGCCGATGGGCGTGCCAGGCCACGTCGCGAAAGGTCCAGGCGCGTTTGGGCTCGATCTCGGCAGGCCCCTTCTGGCCCCAGTGTGCGAGCAGGCCGGCAAACAGCAGCGGGCGGTAGTCGACCGCCACCGACACACCCTGCAGCGCCTCGGGCAGGTGCTCGAAGGCCAGGCAGGCGTAGGGCGAGATCGGGTCGAACCAGAAGGTCAGGCGTTTCATGGCTGCTCGTCGACGGCCTGGGGCCGGCCCTTCAACAGCCGCCACTCGGCCCGCCGCACGACGATGCGGCGCCACACCGCGCGCTTGCCGGCATCGTCCAGCGTGCTCCAGGCGCCGATCTCGTCGAGGGTGCGTTTGCAGCCCTCGCACCAGCCGCTGGCTTCGTGGATCCGGCACACGTTGATACATGGGCTGGGCACGGCATCGTGGGTCATCGGCAAGGCTCTCCGGCAGCGGACGAACGCGCGTCGTTCGAGCAGCGAGAGCACGCGAAGACGCGACAAGTGCCGATTCTGACGCACCCGCTGACCCGGTTCGAGGGGCCTCGGCGCCTGCCCCGCCGACCACAATGCACGACGACCATGGACGACACCGCGCGCCTGCAGCTGGCCCACCGCATCCACACCGCGTTGCTGCGCGAGATCGGCCAGGGCATCGACCTCGGGCGCATGCTGCAAAGCGATCTGTACGCCCGCGATGTGCTGCTGGTGTGCGAGGCTTTCGCCGGCACCGATCTGCAGCAACTCGGATCGGACTTCGTGCAGGCGTCGCGGGCCAGCCAGGCGCCGTCCGGCGACGAGGCTGCGGCGTCCGACTTTGCCCCGTCGTCACCCGCGGGTGCAGGCCAGCGCCGCAGCAAAGCGGCACCACCGCCGCCGCCGTCCAGCCGCTGGATGCATCCCTCGCGTTGGTTCATCGACTAACGACGCAGCGCGGCGGGGTCGTCTGCACCCGCCGTGACCGAAGCCGCGCTCAGGCCGATGCGATGCGCACGACTTCTTCCTCGACATCACGCAGCCGCTCCTTGCCGAACCACAGCTGGTTGCCGACCAGGAAGCTGGGCGAGCCGAAGGCACCGCGGTCATGGGCCGACTGCGTGTTGTGCAGCAACAGGTTCTTCACCTGCGGGTCCTGTGCCAACGCCATGATCTGCTGCGCGTCCAGGCCGCCCGCAGCCAATGTCGCCTCGATCACCGGCAGCTCGTCCATGTTCTTGCCGTCTTCCCACATCGCCGCGTAGACCACGTCGACATAGCGCGGGAGACAACCGAGCTGAAGCGCGGCACAGGCTCCGCGCATGATCTTCAGCGTGTTGACCGGGAAGAACGGATTGAACTTGAAGCGCGTCAGCCCATGCCGGGCGATGAAGCGCTGCATCTCGAGGTTTTCGTAGGCGCGCTTGTTCGGGATCTCGGCATAGGCTTCGGCCGGCGAGCGGTTGTTGCTCAGCTTGAACAAGCCACCGAGCAGGATCGGCACGTACTCGAAGGTGGCACCGCTACGCGCCTCGATGGCCGGGATCAGCTGGTGGCACAGGTAGGCATTGGGACTGCCGAAATCGAACAGGAACTCGACTTTCACGGGTTTCATCGATGACCTCGTTGGTGGGGATTGATCGGGGCCGGGTGCGCGCGCGGCGCGGCTCACCACGCCTCCATCCACGGCCGCAGCTCGGTCTCGTGGGTCCAGGCGTCGCGCGGCTGGCGGTGGATCTGCCAGTAGGCCTCGGCAATGCTGTCGGGGTCGACGATGCCCTGCTGCTCCTTCGCCGCATAACGCTCGGGGAAGTTGGTGCGGATCCACTCGGTGTCGATGGCGCCGTCGATCACCGGGTGCGCGACATGGATGTTCTTCGGCCACAGCTCGCGCGCCATGCTCTGCGCCAGCGCGCGCAGCGCATGCTTGGCGCCGGCGAAGGCCGCGAAGCCCTCGCGGCCGCGCAGGCTGGCGGTGGCGCCGGTGAAGATGATCGTGCCGCGCCCGCGCGTGAGCATCACCTTGGCGGTCTCGCGGCCCATCAGGAAGCCCGAGAAGCAGGCCATCTCCCAGACCTTCTGGTACACCCGCGCGGTGGTCTCGGTGATGCCGAAACGCACGTTGGCGCCGATGTTGAACACCGCCACCTCGATCGGCGCGATGTCGCGCTCGATGCCCTCGACCAGCGCGACCATCGCCTCTTCCTTGCGCGCATCGCTGCCGAAGGCGTGGGCTTCGCCGCCGTCGGCACGGATCTGTTCGACCAGCGGTATCAGCTTGTCGGCCGTGCGCCGCGTCACGCAGGCGATGTAGCCCTCGCGCGCAAAACGCCGCGCGATGGCACCGCCGGTGGCGTCGCCGGCACCGATGACCAGGATTGACTTGCGATCGGCCATGTGAAGCTCCTTCAGTTGCCGTGTTCCAGCGTTGAGCGCTGCCGATGTGCCGTCAAGCGACGGCCGCGTCCGACGTGCCGCGCCAGCGCCGCAGCAGCGCACGCACGAAGCGCATCAGCACGACGATCAACACCACCATCAGCAGCAACGACAACGCCAAGGCGGCATAGAACCAGGCCGGGTGCTCCCAGGCCAGCCACAACATCGCCGGCACCGCGGCATCGCCGAGCAGCGACAGCCCGATGTTCGAGAACGGCTCCGGCGAGGTGTTGACCGCGGCGCGGGTGGCGCTCTTGGCGACATGGCTGGTGGCGGCGAGCGTGCCGCCCATCAGCGCGGCGATCAACATCCAGCTGTCGTGGTCGCCGCCGAACACCGCCGCGGCGAGCAGCGCGCCGGCGGGGATGCGCACCACCGTGTGCAGCGCGTCCCACAGCGAATCGAGCCCGGGCACCTTGTCGGCGAGGAACTCGACCACCAGCATGGTGCCGCTGGCGCCCAGCACCAGCGGCCCCTGCAGCAGGCGCAGGCCCGCGGGCAGTTCGACCCAGCCCAGCGCGCCGGCCAGCCCGGTGAGGAAAACCACCGCATACAGGCGCAGGCCACTGGCCCAGCCGAGTGCGGCGGCGATGGCGAAAAGCTGGCTGGTGTCCAGGTTCATGGGGTCAACGCGCTTGCGCTAAGCTTTGACCATCATGCAGCGACAGAAGGAAACAGCCGTGGGCAACAAGGAAAGCAAGGAATTCAAGAAGGGCCTGGCCCGCATCGACAGCATCAACATCGGCCTCGACGCCGAAGACCGCGGCGAGATCGCCGGGGGGCTGTCCAAGGTGCTGGCCGACACCTACACGCTGTACCTGACGACGCACAATTTTCACTGGAACGTCACCGGGCCGATGTTCAACACGCTGCACCTGATGTTCATGGAGCAGTACACCGAATTGTGGAACGCGGTCGACCCGATCGCCGAGCGCATCCGGTCGCTGGGCCATGCTGCACCGGGCAGCTACGCCGCCTTCGGCGCGCTGGCCTCGATCGCCGATGCGCCGACCGAGCCACCGAAGGCGATGGACATGGTGCTGATCCTGAAGCAGGGCCACGAGGCCGTGGCCCGCACCGCACGGGCCGTCTTTCCGATCGCCGACAAGGCCGGCGACGAACCCACCGCCGATCTGCTGACCCAGCGCATGACGGTGCATGAACAGACGGCGTGGATGCTGCGCTCGCTGCTCGAGACCTGAGGCCGCCCAAGCTTCAGCCCGGCGCCGGCGTGTCGGCGCGCGGCGCCTTGTCGGCCTTGTCGGCCACCGGTGCGCCCGACGCCTTCCACGCGCCGAAGCCCCCTTCGATGTGGGCGACCTTGCTCAGCCCCATGTCCTGCAAGGTCTTGGCGGCCAGCGCCGAGCGCCAGCCGCCGGCGCAGAACAGCACCAGTTCCTTGCCCGAGACGAACAGCGGCTTGTGGTACGGGCTTTGTGGATCGACCCAGAACTCGAGCATGCCGCGCGGGGCGTGGTAGGCGCCGGGCATGACCCCTTCGCGCTCGAGCTCGCGCACATCGCGGATGTCGATGAACTGCACATCGTCGCGGCCGTGCCGCGCCCGCGCCTGCTCGACGCTGTAGGTGGTGATGCTGGCGTTGGCCTCGTCGACCATCGACTTGACGGAACGGATCATGGGCGGGTCCTGAGGGGTTGAGACGAAGCAGCCACCTTAAACCGAAGGCGCACGCGCGTCCATCGCCGCCGCCGCCGCGTCCGCGCGTGCCGTGGGCACCGGCGCCTGCGGATACAGGCGCAGCAGCACCTCGCGCAGTGCGCTGTCGATGAGCGGGCGCATCTGCTGCGCGAATTGCCGCACGGCGGCATCGTCGTAGCGGCGGTTGCCGCGCTGCTGCCACAGCGCGCTGAGCGCCGGGCGCTGCCGTGCCAGCGCGGCCGCCACCACGGCCTGCCAGTGCGCCGGCGACACCGACGCCACCCATTCGCCGCGGCCGCGGCCGAAATGCGCCACGGCCAGATAACGCAGCAGCGCGGCTTCGAGCATCGCATCCAGCGCGTCGGCGTTCCAGGCCAGCCAGGACGCGTCGATGCCGCGCACCAGGTTCACACAACGCGCCAGGCTGGCGCCACCCAGCGCACCGAGCAGGCCGCCGGCCAGCGCACCGCCGCCCAGCGTCAGGCCGCCGGTGGCGATGTCGGCCTTCAACCCGGCCAGCGCGCCGGCCAGCGCACCGCCGACCCACGCCGCCTTGCTCTCGTCCATGCGCAAGCGCTGTTCGTAGTGCGTGGCCAGGCGCTGCACGATCTGCGTCTGCGCTTCACCGGCGAGGCCGTGCAGGCGGATCAGCGCGGTGGTGTCCGCGCGCGACTGCACCTCGAGCTGCGCGGCCAGCGCCGCCTGCGCCAGCGTGCTGGGGTTGTCGTCGGCCGCGCCGATGCCGATACCCAGGGCCTTGCCCAGCGCGCGCAGCCGCGACTTCAGCCCCGAGACGTCGCCGACATCCTGGCGCGTTGCGGCCAGCGTGGCCATGCTGTCGGCGAGCACCCCGACCGAGGCGTCGAAGGTGGCCAGCCGCCGCGCCTGCCACTGTTCGATGAGCCGCGCCATCGGCGCGCGCTGGCTGTCGGCGACACACGCTTCGACGGCACGCAGCAGCACGCTTTCCTGCACCCAGCAGCGCGCGAAGGCATCCATCGGCAGCACCTGCTTGACGAACTCGCGCGGCGCCAGGTGCTGGCGCCAGGCCTCGATCTCGGCCGCTTCCAGCGCCGCCTCGCGCGGTGCGCCGAGCTGGTTCAGCAGCACGATCACCGGCTTGCCGACCCATTCGAGCAGATCCATCTCGCTGTTCACGTAGCCCGCGGCGGCCGGCGCCTCGGCGGCGCTGACCAGGTACAGCATCACGTCGGAGCGCTCGACGACATGGCGCATGGCCTGCTGGCTGGCCCAGAACGGCCGGTCGCGCCAGCGGTCCCAGGCCTGGCCGAGCAGCCAGCCGAGCGGGCGATCGCTTTGCCGCAGCCTGCGCAACAGGCGCGTGCTGTCGCCGAAGCCGGGCGTGTCCCACAGCTGCAGCTCGTCGCCCTGCGGCGTTTGCAGCAGCGTGTGGCTGTCGGCGGCATCGGTGACATGCGCGGCATCGCGCACCTCGCCGACATCCTGGCCGAGCAAGGTGCGCGCCAGCGCGGTCTTGCCGATGTTGGTGTGCGACACCAGGCTCAGGTGGATCGCCTGCGGCGTGCGGTCGCCCTCGGCCCCTGCTGACCCTTCGTGCTGCGCACTTCGCAGTTCGCCCTTCGGGCGGCCGGGCGGGTTCATGCGCCACCCTGCAGCTGTGTGGCCGCCTGTGCGTGGTCGGGTGACTGCAGGTCGACGAACACCGCCGGCGCGCCGATGTTGTCGGCCAGCGCCTGCCAGGCCTGGCGGCGCTGCTGCACGCGGTCTTCGGCAAAGCGGCGCTTGAAGCCGGACTCGTCGATCAACACCGTCACCGGCGCGCCGGACGCGGCGGCGAGCAACTGCACGAAGCGGCCGTGGTTTTCGGCCTCGGGCGTGGCCGCCAGGTCGAACAACGCCAGCGCCTGCTCGCCGTCGGCAACCGTGGCCTGCCAATCGTCCTCGGCGCCGAACGCCACCGCCTCGCGCCAGCTGCAGTTGCGCCTGCGCACCGAAAGCACGCTCGACCAGGCGCTGCAGCTGCGACAGCAGCGCCGCGTCGTGCTGCCGCCCGTACGGCCACACGCGCAGGCGGCGCGCGCCGCCCTGCTGCTGCATCAGCAGGTTGCGGAAGTACGGCTCGTGCAAGGGCAGCGCCATGTGCGTGGCCAGGCGCCGCGAGCGCCGCGCCGCGGCCAGCGCCAGCGCCAGCCGCGGCAGCACCACCAGCAGCGCCAGCTGGGCGGCATACAGATGAATCCACGGTGCCGCTGAGTCGTCGGCGCCACCCGCCGCTGCTGCAGCGCCGGGCGGCACGCGCAGGGCCTCGATGCCGGCGACATCGGGCACCGCGATGCCGGTGACCGCGGTGGCCGGCGCCAGCAGCGTGGTCAGCAAAGGCTGCACCGTCTGCGCGTCGAGGAAGGTGCTCTGCCATCCGATGCGGTAGTCGAGCACCAGGCCGCGCAGGTACATGCCGCCGATCAGGCCGGCACCCAGCGCGGCCGCGGCGATGTGCAGGCCCAGCGACACGCGCGCGGCCGCCACCGGCCCGGCCAGCCGCGCCCACGGCGGCACGAAGGCGGCCCACACCGCAGCCGCGGCGACCATGTCGCCACCCCGCTCGTCGAGCGACTTGATCTTGTGCCGCTGCCAGCGGCGCAGCAGCAAGTCGGCCATGGCGCTGACCAGGCTCGATCGTTTGCGGGCCACGGCGTGCCACAGCAGCGCGGCGTAGACGAGCAGGTTCCACACCAGCACCGCCCACACCGGCGGTGCGAGCAGGTTGATGCGCTGGCTGGCGCCGATGCGATCGGCGAGCACGCCCGCCAGCAGGCCCACCGCCAGCGCCGCCAGCAGCCAGGCCCCGTGGCGGGAGCCCAGCGGCTCGGCCGGCGGCGCCAGCGACGGTGTGCGCGGCAGCAGGCGCTGCAGCGCGGTGTGTGCGCGCTGGGCCAGGAAGATGTCGGCGGGGGCATCGCTGCCCACCGTTTGCAAGGCGGTGCGACCGGCCCAGGCCGCGTCGGCGTCGCTCCACGACGGCTGCCCGGTGCTTTCCACCGCGCGCACCCACAGCACCCGGGCCGCCGCGTGTGGCTCCATCGCTGCGCTCAGATCAGGCGCCCAACTGGCGTGCCAGGTCGAGAAAATCGGCGGCGCACAGATCGAAGCTGCGATCGACCTCGCGCGCCACACCGGCGCCGAACTCGAGCGGGCGGTGCACGTACGCGGTGCGCAGGCCGCACTCGCGCGCTGCGCGCAGGTCGCTGGGGTGCGCGGCGACCATCAGCAATTCGGCGGGTGCCACATCGAGCAGCCGCGCCGCGTTCAGGTAGGCCTTCGGGTCGGGCTTGTAGGCCTGTGCCAGCTCGGCCGACAGCACGCAGTCCCACGGCAGGCCGGCGTTCCTGGCCATGTCGACCAGCAGCGAGACGTTGCCGTTCGACAGCGTGCTGATGACGAAGCGCCCGCGCAGCCGGTTCAACCCGCCCACGCTGTCGGGCCATGGCGACAGGCGGTGCCAGGCGCGGTTCAGCTGCACGCGTTCGTCCTCGTTCAGCGAGGTCAGGCCGAAGCGCGGCAGCAGGCCGTCGAGGATCTGCCGGTGCAGCACATCGATGCTCTGCCAGGCCGCGCCTGCCGCCCGCGTGCGGTCCATCGCCGGTGCATAGCCGGCGCGCCAGGCGTCGGCGAAGGCCGGCCAGTCGACCTGCAGGCCCTTGCCGGCCGACAGCGTCTCGCCCTCGCGGATCAGCGAGCCGCGCCAATCGACGACGGTGCCGAAGACATCGAAGGCCAGGGCACGGATCTGACGCGGATCGAAAGCGCTGTTCATGCGCGGATTCTGCCCGCTGGCGCCGCAGCGGGTCAGCGACTGCGCCGGCTCGTCCGTCGCGGGGTGTCGGTTATCGTGGCCGCGACCCACCGTTTCCAGCCCAGCCCCCTTTGCATCCCCATCGACGGAGCCGACATGCACACCCCCGCCGCTGCAAACCCCCCCGGCACCACGGTCGTCGGCAAGGCGACACCACGCGGCAAGTACCCGCACCTCAAGCGCGCGGGCGACTTCCTGTTCGTCTCGGGCACCAGTTCACGGCGCGCCGACAACAGCATCGCCGGCGCGTCGGTCGATGCGATGGGCACGGTGAACCTCGACATCCGCGTGCAGACGCGGGCGGTGATCGAGAACATCCGCGACATCCTCGCCAGCGCCGGCGCGACGCTCGCCGATGTGGTCGAGGTCGGCAGCTTCTTGGTCAACATGAACGACTTCGGCGGCTACAACGAAGCCTACGGCGAGTACTTCGACGCCGGCGGCCCGGCGCGCACCACGGTCGCGGTGCACCAGTTGCCGCACCCGCAGTTGCTGATCGAGATCAAGTGCGTGGCCTACAAGCCGCCGCTGCCGGTGATCGACCCCGGCAGCCCCTGACCCGACCGACACGCGGCCCGGCAGCGGCGCCTCGGCGCCGACCCGGAGCCCTAGGCGCCAGCGTCCGCCAGCGCCGCGGCCAGCAGCGGCACCACCGACACCACGTTGCTGGCATGCGGCACGCTGTCGCTGCTCCAGACATGGCGCACGCCGGCGCGCTCGATCTGCTGCAGCGCATCGCCGACGAACAGCGCATGCGTCACCGCGACATCGACGCTGCGTGCACCGTGCGCCAGCAGCGCGCGCGCCGCCGCCGCCAAGGTGCGACCGGTGCTGGCGACGTCGTCGACCAGCACCACCTCGCGGCCGGCGAAATCCATCGCCGGCAGCGCCACCGCCACCTCGCGGTCGCCGCTGCGCTGCTTGCTGCACGAACCATGCTCCAGGCCGTGCGCCGCCGCGGCCAGGCGCACCCACTGCGCGGCTTCGGCGTCGGGGCCGAGCAGGATCGGCCGCTCGGCATGGCGCGCGGCCCAGTCGCCCAGCAACGCCGCGGCCGACAGCGCGGTGCCGCGCTCTGCCGCCGAGCACCTCCTGCATCGTCGCCACGCGGTGCAGGTGGGGGTCGATGGTGATGACGTGGTCGAACCAGCCGGCCAGCGCCGCGCCGATGTGGCGCTGGCTCACCGCCTCGCCGGGCGTGAAGGCCAGGTCCTGCCGCATGTAGGCCAGGTACGGGCACACCAAGGTCAGGTGGCCGGCGCCGAGCTCGCGCGCAGCCGGCGCGACGATCATCAGTTCGGCGAGCTTGGCATTCGGCTGCTGCAGCCCGCGCAGCAGGGCCACACGCTGCGGCAGTGCGGCCGGCAGGGTCAGCTTGTCTTCGCCGTCGGGAAAGCGGTGCCGCCGGATCGGCTGCAGCGCGCAGCCGAGGGCTTGTGCCAACGCG
>CAVWNT010000003.1:0-411392 GCA_963756415.1 uncultured beta proteobacterium | reverse complement strand
CAAAGCCCGGAATCCATGCACCAGGCGGCGCCACCGAATGTGGTGCCTACCGGCTCGACATAGCGCTGGCGCCGACGCGTGCAAACCCGCTATCGGCTCGCGCCGGTGCGCAGCTATCCTGCGGCGCAATCGGCCCGCGCAGTGGCCGTCGTGATGCAAATCGATGGAGACAACGATCATGGGAAGAACGAGCAGATGGGCGCTGCTGGCGCCCGGCGCGGCTTGGCTGGCGTCCTGCGGAGGCGGTGAAGGCGGCAGTGCGCCGACCGAGGCGCCCAGCGCGCGCGCCACGGCCTCGACTCCTCCCGATCAGGGCATGAGCGTGAAGTTGAGCGTGCTCTCAAGTGCGCCGGAGTGGGTGTCGGGCGGCGACGCGCGCATCGAGGTGCGCGCTGCGCCCGGGCGGCGCACAAGCTCGAGACTCCTGACTCAACGGGAAGCACGTTCGACGTGGCCCTGCAGGCCAAGTCGCCGACGCGCCTCGAAGGCGTCGTCAGCGGCTTCAGCGCGGGCGACAACATGCTCGAGCTGCACGCACGTGCAGCGGCAACGTGCGTGATTCACTGAAGCTGACGAACTATCCGATCACCGGACCGATGTTCTCCGGTCCGCAGCAGCATCCGTTCGTGTGCACGACGACGCAGAGCGCCGTCGGTCGCCAGCCCATCGTCGAGAGCGCGACCCCGCCCGGCACTCGCGTATTCGATACCGGCGGCAACGTCGTTGGATACAGCCGCGACTGCTCGATCGACACCTTCGTCACCTATCTGTACCGAACGCACCGGCAACGCGTGGGAGGCGCTGCCGGCCGACGGCAGCCGTCCGGCCGACCTGGCGCAAACGACATTGCCCGATGGGCGCACGGTCGACTTCATCGTGCGTCGTGAGATCGGCTCGATCAACCGTTTCCTCTACAGCTTCGCCATGCTGGCGCCGCGCGGGAGAACGCCGGCAAGCCCGGACCTGAGTCGCTGGAACGGCGCTTGCTCTACTGGTTCCAGGGCGGCGTGGCCATCGGTCACACGCAGGGCACGGTGCACAGCGGCTCGCTGAATCCCGACATTCTCGGCTCGGCTACGCCATCGCGCATTCGCAGCGGCAACAACACCGGCACGCACTACAACCTGGAGCTGGCCGGCGAGACCGTGATGATGACCAAGGAGCGCTTCATCGAGCGCTACGGCGTGCCGACGTACACCGTCGGCCTCGGCGGCTCGGGTGGCGCGATCCAGCAGTACATCCTCGGCCAGAATCAGCCCGGCCTGCTCGATGCACTGCTGCCGGTGCAGTCGTATCCCGACATGGTGACGCAGACCATTCACGTCGGCGATTGCGAGCTGCTCGAGCACTACATGGACGCGACCGACCGCGCCAATCCGAAGTGGCGCACCACCAAGAACCGCAGCTGGCTGGTCGGCATGAATGCCGAGAGAACGACTCGCAACAAGGTCAACGACCCGCTGGCGCCGCTGAAAATGGCGCTCGGCTACAGCACCGCGCTCGGTTCCACCGAGTGCGTGCCGGCATGGCGTGGCCTGTCGCCGCTGGCGATGAACCCTTGGTACGGCCAGGCGCCCAACCAGCAGAACTACGAGCCGCAGATCCGACATCGCCGCGATCCGTTGGACGCACTGGGACGATCTGCGAAACATCTACGGCGTCGATGAGACCGGCGCGGCGCGGTCGACCTGGGACAACGTCGGCGTGCAGTACGGACTGCGCTCGCTGCAGGAGGGCAAGATCACGTTGGAGGAGTTCCTCAACCTCAACTGGAACATCGGCGGCTGGAAGCAGCCGAGCGAGATGGTGCAGGAAGGCTTTCCGTTCTTCGGCACCACGCCGGCCGAGATCAACAAGGCGCTGACCGTGCCCGGCTACTTCGACCCATGGAGTCGGCGCAACATGAACCTCAGCACCGATCCGACCAAGCCGGCGCCGCGCACGCAGGGCGACCTGCATCGCGATGCGCGCGGCGTACACGTCGGGCATGGTGTTCAGCGGCAAGCTCGATCGGCCGACGATCGATCACCGGCAGTACATGGAGCGCGAGCTCGACATGCACAACGTGCATCAGAGCTTCGCGGTGCGTCAGCGCGTGCTGCAGAACGATGGGCAACAGGGACATGCTGGTGATCTGGTTCACCGACACCGTGCCCGGCGTGCCGAAGGCGAGCCAGTCGCTCGATGCGATCGCAGTGATGGACGAGTGGATGCGCAACATCGCAGACGAACCCGGGCAAGGGCATCGCCAGCAATCGGCCGGCGACGCGCCGTCGACAGCTGCTTCGACGTCACGGGCAAGCTGATCTACGCGGGCGACGATGCCTGGAACGGCATCCTCGACGACAAGCCGGCCGGCCCGTGCACGCAGCGCTTCCCGATCTACTCGACCTCGCGCATCGTGGCCGGTGCGCCGATCGAGGGCGGCATCTACAAGTGCGCGCTGAAGTCGGTCGAGCAGGCGGTGGCCGACGGCACCTATGCGCCGTGGACGCCGAGCGCGGCGCGAGGTCGCCAAGCTGAAGCAGATCTTCCCGGGCGGCGTGTGCGACTACAGCCGGCCCGACCAGGCGCGGCCCTGATTCAGGGGTCTTCTCGGCGCGCGGCGGGCGCACGGCCCGCCGCGTCGCTTCAGCGATGCAGGATCTGCAGCACCCTGTCTCTCACACCGCTCATGATCGAAGTCATCCCCCGCTCGTGCGCTTTCGACTTCTCATGGAGGCGATCGACAAGCCGGTGGACACCTTTCAGACCGCTGACATCCTCGCCGTCACGCTTATTCCGCATCCACCTCGCGTTCGCAGGGCAAACCGATCAGCGTCCACAGGTAGCATGACCTGGCCAATAGCGGCTCGCGTGGCCATAAGCGTACGCGTCTGTCACAGCTTTAAAGGATACGAACATGAGCGTCGGCACCATTTTGCTAATCGTGCTGGTCTTGTTGCTGATCGGCGTGATCCCCAGTTGGCCGCACAGCAGAAGTTGGGGCTACGGGCCCAGCGGCATCCTGGGTGTGATCGTCGTCGTTCTGCTCGTGTTGCTGCTGATGGGCCGCATCTGACTGCGGACGCAGGAAGGTCGATCTTCTAGACCGGGATTCCTGCGGCCGACGTTTGGCGGTTCAGCGCGACGCGTTCGATCATCGCGGCAACTTCGTTGATGAAGTCGCTTTGGTGCCCCTTATGCATGGGTCGCCACCTGTTCATTTGAGGGGCACGGCCGCAACCGTCGGCATCAATGCTTGTTGCCCTTGCCCTTTCCTTTGGAGTTTCCGTGGCCATGCTGCTGTTCTTCGTAGCGGTCGCGCACCCAGCTTTCCTGTACGAAGTACACAGGCTGTCCGCAGGCGTTGTATTTGGCGCAGTGTTTGGCCCAGTTCTTCTGATGTCCCGGGGGCACATACAGGTACGCCGGCGCCACTGCCACCCGCGGCGGCGCAATGACGATCGGCTGCGCAAAGACCACGGCCGGCTGCGGGAAGTTGCCGATGTCGATACGACCATAGACCCCTGGTTGGTTGATGCCAACGGACACGCCGACACTAGTTTCGGCGAAGGCGCCTGCCGCCAGGGTGCAACTGACGGCGATTGCCGCTAAGTGTTTGTTCAACATGAACCTTCCTTTCGTGGAACCTGGAACGATGCTTGACGAACCGGTGCTCTCAACGCTCACGGCAAACTGAAGTGCAGTGGCGCCACCACGCTGTTCACATCGACGAATAGGCTCTTCAGCGCGTTGGCACCAGTGGCTTCAATGCTGTATCGCCCCGCAGCACTGGCGTCGCTGGAAAAGCCCAAGGACGACGGGCCTATCGCGGTGAACGTGGTGCGCACTGGCGCTTCGATGGGCAGGTCGAACGCGAAAACGCCGGTCACTGCATCCACCGAGGCCCACGCCGTTTCGATCATCAGCCCGCCACCCAGTGTCTGAAGCGCACGCACGATGGCCTCAACTGGCAAGACATCCCCGGTCACTGTCCGCCCCCGGGCCGGCGGTGGGTCGATCGGCAGCGACGAGCTGTTGAGCACAGTAGGCGCCGTTTCGACTACCGGAACGCCAGTAATCACCGCCGTCGTCCGGCCGGGCCGGCTGACCACCAGCGTGTAGTTGCCCTGCGGGACCGGATAGAGCACGAACAAGCCATTGGCGTCGGGCGTGGTCGCCTTCACCGGCACCCCGTTCAGTTGCAGCGAGACGTTCGCACCGGAGGCAATTGATGGCGCCACGTAGCCGCTCACCAGCAAGCCAGCGTCCGTCAACACAGGGACCACCGTCACCACTGGCTTCAGGTTGTACCGGCCGGAGTTGCCGCGCCGGACCACCGACCTGCAGGCGTCGAAGTCCAGCGCGTAATCCACCACCTTGCCGGCCGGCACGTCGATATCGGCCTTCAGCTTCAGACCCGACTGCTGTGCGCTGGGCGTGTCCAGCGCCGTTTCGGTGCCGCCCGTGGGCACCACCGAATTGGCCAGCGGGGTGGCGGCGTCATTGGCTGCCAGCAGCAGACGCAGCTGCGTGTACTTGCCCGCCGGCAAGGCCACCTCGCCCAGTTCGAGCAGCACGCCATTGGTCAGCGACAACAAGTCGACGCGGCGCGCCGGCTGCAACACGATGTCGCTCCATCCGCTGTCGTTGTCGTCGGCACTTTCACCTTGATGCACCCGGATGCGTTCGACGGTGATGTTGACAGCGTCGTAGCCGCACGCCGGTGCATCGGTCAGCGACATGCGCAACGTGCCCAGCGGGCTGGCGGTGCCGCCAATGCCACCCCCGACGTTGTCGCCTCCACCGCAGCCGCTGAGCCACTGTAGGCCCGCTGCCATCGCGACCAGCGCAAGGGTTCTGATGGTGGTACTTTTGAGGCTCATCGACGCGATCCTTGTTGAGGTGTCTCTTGCAGTTCGGGCGACTGCTCGAAGTAGTAGATGCCGAGGCCCACGCGCCTGCCGGGCTCATCCGGATGCGCAGGCTTTTGTTCCTTGATCTGTGTCGCCAGCCAATGGTCGAGGCGTTCGAGCAGCACTTGCGACATCGACGCGCTGAGCTGCCGGAAGGCCGGCACCGTCTGTGGCGCCACGCCGCGGTACATCAGCTTGCGCTGGAAGCGTCCGTCGCTGCTGCCATATTGAAGGTTGTGGTCGATCGTCGCGACCAGATCGGCCACATCGGTGCCGAGAATGTGAAGCTTTTCGTTGCTGCCGTGCATCGGAACGTAGGCGCGCTTGCGCAATTCGATTCGCCCGTCGGCAAGCTGCTGCACGGCGCCGACACGAACCAACTCATCGAGCACGGCACGTGCCGGGACGTCGCCGCTGTGCTTGCGCACCAGCGCGGCGAATCCGAATTCGCCATCGGGTCGCAGCGGGCGAAGTTCGCCATCTTTGCCGCTGAAATCGGGATCGCGCACCCATCCGGTGAGCACGCGCGCCGCGCGGTTGTATTGCGTATCCCCCGCCGCAGTGTGCTTCGCGGGATCCGTCAGCACATGTTGCACATCCTTTCTCGTCAGACCCGACAGGATCGAAGTTCGCGACACCGAGGGCTTCCTTCCCGGCAGGCTGAACTCGTTGTGCGCCACGTCCACGTACACACTCTTGGCCAACTTCTCGAAGGCCGTGAAGGCCATGCCCTGGCGCAGGAGAACGCGGAACAGCGGCCTCAGCAATCGCGCTATGGCCTCTTCGAGGGCACCTTCGGATTTGGATTCTGAACTCATGATTGGGAAATTTGTCCCAATTATGCCCCACCGCTCGCGCGGCTGAATCTAGTAGTTCGAATGGCAGCGCCACGGCACAGGCATGCTGCTCCGACCACTCTGAAAGCCCACTGCTGGGGGGCGTCCCGGGCCGGCCTGTCGCGAGCTGGCAGAGGGGACTGCCGGCGACCGCTTCAAGACTTTGACAGCTGGCTTCGGCGGCACGCAAGAAGCTCAAACAGCTAGGCTCTTCTGGCCAGCTTGCCTGCAGCAGTCAGCGACTTCCTCAAGGGTGGCTTGGCCAGAGGTGTGCGGAAACGCTTCGACCGACGTTGACGGTTCAGGTCATGCTGCCCTCTGCAGCCTTGGGACAGTCGGCAATGCGGGCCCTAGGATCTGGCCCCTGTAAGGCCGATTCGTACTTCAGCCACTTGGCGCAGCCACTGGCGTTGATCGGCGTGGCCGTGGCGCCACGGCTCCGGGCCTTGTGTAACCCTCAGCCAGTTTGATTCTGCTGTTGTCCGCTGGTCGGTACATGCCCACTCGCGCGTTGGGAGGCTGTCAAGAATGGCAGCGCTTCTCCCGCAGGCCAGGCCCTGCAAGTGGTGCTGCTCGAACTCCTTTTCCACGAGAACGACCAAGGCGCTTCGCGCAGTCGGCGTCCGTAACAATGGTTTCGCCAAGTGTGATTGGAACTCATTCGACGCGGCACCAAGGCTACATTTGCGCCACTGAAAAGGGCAAACCCTGCGAAAGCGGGCGACGCAAAGTCAACGGTCTAACGGGCGCGAGTCCCAGGACGGCAGGACTGCCGGTGAACGCCACGCGAGACCATTTCGTAGCGGCGTCGATCTGCAGTGTCCCGTCGTGGGTTCGCAAGCCCCCTGCAACGGGAACCAGAATGCAGTTCACCAACACCAGCCCTTGCAAGCCGCGGCGGCCGCCTGTTCAAGATTGCATCCCTTGCGCTCGCGTCGGCGGCATTCTGCGTAAGTGCCGGCGCTCAGGCACCGGCAAGCCAAGGCAAGTCGGCGCAGGCAAGCGCCAAGGGGCGGATACTGGTTCAGGCGCGCGCTGGCCTTTCGGACAAGGCCTTGGCCAAGATCTTGGGCGACAACGGCGGCGGTCGAGGCCGCCGAATGGGCCGCAGTGATCTGCACGTCGTCGAACTGTCGGAAGGCGACGAACAGGCGATGGTGGCGCGCCTCTCGCGCAACCCGCACATCAAGTTCGCGGAAGTCGACCGCCTCGTCCCGCACGACCTGGTGACCAACGACCCCTACCTCGGCAGCCAGTGGCACTTGGCCACCATCAAGGCCAACGCGGCATGGGACCTGTCGCAGGGCTCGGGTATCACCATTGCCATCCTCGACTCAGGCGTGCTGCCGACGCACCCGGACCTGGTGCAAGTAGCGGGCTGGAACTTCTACGACAACAACGCCAACACCGCCGACGTCAGCGGCCATGGCACCGCAGTGGCTGGCGCCGCGGCCGCCATGGCGAACAACGGCGCGGGTGTTGCCGGTGTCGCCGGGGCGGCCAGGATCATGCCGCTGCGCGTGTCCGATGCGTCTGGCTACGCCTACTACAGCACCATTGCGAATGCCGTGACCTTCGCAGCAGACAACGGTGCACGCGTGGCCAACGCCAGCTTCAGCGGCGTCTACGCCAGTGCATCGGTGCAGAGCGCCGCCAACTACTTCAAGAGCAAGGGCGGGCTGCTGGTGGTGTCGGCGGGCAACAGCGGCGCGAACGACGGGGCCTCAGCCACCAGCGCGATGATTCCCGTATCCGCCACCGACAGCAGCTGACTTGCGCGCCAGCTGGTCCAGCTTCGGCAACTATGTCGCGCTGTCGGCACCGGGCGTCGGCATCTGGACGACCAGCAGCGACGGCACCTACCGTGCAGCGTCGGGCACGTCTTTTTCCGCGCCGATCACGGCCGGCGTGGCGGCGCTGGTCATGGCGGCCGAAGCCGAGCTTGAGCAGCGCGCAGGTCGGAGACCTGCTGTACGCGACGGCCCAGGATCTGGGCACTGCCGGGCGCGACATCTACTTTCGGCCACGGCCGCGTCGACGCCAGCGCTGCGGTGACGGCCGCAGCGGGCACCGTGGCCGCGGACACCCAGGCACCCGACGGTGTCCATCGCCGCGCCGCTGGGCGGCGCCAGCGTCAGCGCGATTGACGACGGTAGACGTCGACGCCAGCGACAACGTCGGCGTCACCAAGGTGGTGCTGCAGGTCAACGGCAGCACCGTGGCGACCGACACCGCCAGCCCTACCAGTTCAGCTGGGACACTGCGGCCTTTGCCAACGGCGGCGCCAACTTGGTGGCCGTGGCCTACGACGCCGCCGGCAATACGAAGGCGTCGGCCAGCGTGGCGGTGAGCGTCGCCAACACCGTGGTCGTCAACCCGCCGCCGCCTCCCCCGCCCGTGGCAACCGACACGACCCCGCCGGTGGTGGCGGTTGTCAACCCTGGCAATGGACAGCGTGTCAGCGGGAAAGTGCTGGTCAGCACCAGCGCCTCCGACAACGCCGGCGCGTCCGGCATCAAGCAGACGCTCTATATCAACGGCAAGTCGGTGGCCAGCGGCAGCGGATCCAGCCTGTCCTACAACTGGAATACGCGCAAGGTGTCATCCGGCTCACACACGATCCAGGCCGTGGCTCAGGATGCGGCGGGAAACACGACGACGGCGGCGGTGCAGGTCAGCAAGTGAAGGCGTGGCCGGGCATGACGGCGGTCGCGCGCTCCGGGTGATCGTCTGCGCCCTCCCGGTGCCTCGGTCAGCCCTGCCGTGAGGTTGCCCGCGTTGAATTCGTCGAGCGCATCATGAAGAAAGCCCGCCGAAGCGGGCCTTCTTCATGCGGTGGCTGCAATGTCAGAACTTGCGACGACGCGCACCAAAAGCACCCAGGAGCGCCACGCCAACCAGCGCCAACGAAGCTGGCTCGGGCACCTCTTGTTGTCCACCGCCGTCGTCCCTCAACTTGCCGTAAAGGTTCATGTGCGACAACGCACCTGCTTGTTGCGGGGTAATGGACCAACCCCCGTCAAAGTATTGTCCGCAAGCAGGAATCCAGCCCAGTCCGGGTCGAACTGCCCTACGCCGCTCTTAAGCGCAACGACAAGGAATTCGTAGTCGGTGTAGGCGGACGCAAGGATTGAGAGAAGGTACCGCCAGTCGTTCCCCCCAGTGATGCTCAACGCACCTTCAAGAACACCAGTGGTTCCATCGTCCGACTTGTCGAGGGTCGTCCAACCCAACCCGTTAATGGCGTCGCCATTACCATTGATGTTGCCAACGCCCTTTAAAAGGCAGTTCGATACAGTCACCGCACTGACGCTAAAAACACGAGCTGTAGCGCCACCCTCACAGTTGGGGTCATTCGAAGTGACGACATTTGCAAGCGACTGGGACGCTCCCAGTGCCAGGACGACACTCACCCCAGCTAGCCACGCCGACTTGCGCGCGACCGAGAAGGTCTTCATTGCCTGCATCATTTGCTCCTAGTTGGGTTGCGGCCGCTGGCACGCGCTTACCAAGAGTAATAAGCAAGTCTCAGGCCAAATAGACTAAGTAGTTGTCAGCCTTGGCGTTTTGTTGGATCCACGGTTGTTGCGCAAATGGCGTATTAAAGACCGCCGACAACACCGCTCGCGATCGTGTCCCAGCGCGTCGTGTAAGTCCGTGAGCCCGGAAGGGCTGATATGCACGGTACTCAGCGCTGAATTGAAGACGGCCGAGTCGGCGCAGTATTGCTGAGGCCTTGCAGGCCCTCAAGCCGATGTAGCACCGGCGCCCAGACATCACTCGTCCTTCTGCTCTGCAACCGCTCTGTGAGCGTCTAGCCGTCCCACCTTGCTTACCGGCGATAGGAGCGTGACGATGGTGTCCACCTATTCGTTGGTGGACACCTATGCACTCCAACTCCGGTCCTCGGCGGCGCCACAGCGCCGAGCTCAAGGCCGAAGGTTCTGGCCGCCTGCGAGAGCCGGGCGCGTCGATCTCCGGGGTCGCGCTGGCGCACGGCCTGAACGCCAACCTCGTGCGCAAGTGGCGCTCGGTCGCGGCGTCAAGCTTGCCGGCGTGGCGGTCACGCCGGTGGCCGTGCCGACGAGTGCAGCCGCCGCCGCTCGGCGCCACCGCTGAGTTCGTCGCGATCGAGATGCCCGCACCTGCCAAGGCGGCGGCCCGCGCGCGGCCAACCGTCGGCCGCAGCGCCGGTCGCCGAAGCCGCTGATCCAGGTCGAGCTTCGCCGCGGCCCGCTGCACCTCAACGTGCGCTGGCCGACGCTCGGCCGCCGACGACTGCGCGGCCTGGCTGCGCGAACTGTCCTCGGGCCTGCTCAAGTGATCCGCATCGATCGACTCTGGCTGTGCACCGCGCCGATGGACATGCGCGCCGGCGCCGAACGGCTGCATGAGCTGCGTCGTGCAGACCATCGGCGCTGCCCATGCGCATCACGG
This sequence comes from uncultured beta proteobacterium, assembly GCA_963756415.1. Classification (GTDB taxonomy): domain Bacteria; phylum Pseudomonadota; class Gammaproteobacteria; order Burkholderiales; family Burkholderiaceae_C; genus Rubrivivax. Next base: position 401,221 of record CAVWNT010000003.1, on the reverse strand, counting down.
CTACCTCTTCGCGAACGCGCGCGCCACGCGCATCAAGCTGCTGGTGCACGACGGCTTCGGCGTGTGGTGCGCCGCGCGGCGCCTGAACGCCGGTCGCTTCGTGTGGCCGCGCGAGCACGGCGCGAGCACGCCGCTGTCGCTGACGCAGAGCCAGTTCGACGCCTTGATCGTGGGCCTGCCGTGGCAGCGCCTGCCCGAGATGAGCGTGATCACGCGGATGTGAGCATCGTGGCGATGACGCGCATGACGCGCGCCATGCGTTGACAGGACATCCGCCAATGGCGTGAGGTCGCAGCGCCTTGGCAAGATGCGACGCATGCTCGGCATGCGTGATCTCAAGCCTCAGGACCTGCAAGGTCTGTCGCCCGAGGCCGTCACGGCGCTGGCCGCGCAGATGCTCCAGCACATCGAGCAGCAGGCGCGACGAGCTGCGAGCGTCAAGCAACAAGCTGCTCGAGCGCAAGGACCGCGACATCGCCTGGCGCGATGCGAAGATCGAGAAGATCACCTTCGAGCTGACGCGGCTGAAGCGCTGGAAGTTCGGCGCCAAGAGCGAGGCGATGACCGCCGAGCAGCGCGCAGATGTTCCAGGACACGCTGCTGGAGGACGAGGCCGACCTCGAGGCGCAACTCGCCGCGCTGCAGGCGGCGCTGCCCAAGACGCAGGCCAAGCCCAAGGCAGCCGCCGCGCCGCCCGCGCCGCCAGGCGCTGCCCGATCACCTGCGGCGCGTCGAGCACCACCACGAGCCCGAGGACACCGACCTGCCCGACAGCCGGACTGCGGCCAGCCGATGACGCGCATCGGCGAGGACATCAGCGAACGGCTGGACATCGTGCCGGCGGAGTTCTTCGTGCACCGGCACATCTACGGCAAGTGGGCCTGCCGCTGCTGCCAGCGGCTGGTGCAGGAGCCGGCCGATCCGCAGATCATCGACGGCGGCATCGCCGCCAGCGGGCTGGTGGCGCACACGCTGATCAGCCGCTTCGTCGACCACCTGCCGTACTACCGGCAGGAGACCATCAACGCCCGCTCCGGCGTGCACACGCCGCGCTCGACGCTGGCGGCACTGGGCCGGCAACGCCGGCGCAGCGATGGAGCCGCTGTTCGAGGCGCACAAGCGCTTCGTGCTGAGCTGCCGCGGTGCTGCATGCCGACGAGACGCCGGTGGCGATGCTGGACCCCGGCGCGGGCAAGTGAACTTCCCGCGCGCGCACTGGCTGCAGATCCACTCCACGAACCCGCTGGAGCGATTGAATGCCGAGATCAAGCGCAGGACCAACGTCGTGGGCATCTTCCCCAACGATGCAGCCATCACACGCTTGGTCGGCGCCATGCTGCTCGAGCAGAACGACGAGTGGAGCTTGAACCGCCGCTACATGCAGCTTGAAGGCCTGCAAAGCCTGACCGATACTCCGGCCACTCGGCTGTCTGCTATCCAGCGCTGAGTACCGTGCATCTGAGCCCTGTCCGGGCTCACGAAGTTACACCACGCCCTGGGACGCGATCCCGTACAAAAGGCATGGGCAACTGGAAAGACCAAAAGCGGCTGCATCGATCCGGCAGTGTGACCAGCTTCAGCGGATCGATCCGGACCTAGCGCGAATCGGTACCGTGGCTGACTGTTCGGAGGCGCGGTCGGTAGTGAACCCGTCTTCGATGCTGCGGAATGCAAGCGCTGAGCGACCGCTTTCAGACATCCAATCGAGCCGAAGCTATGACTGCACTGGGTCGCGGCTTGCCGGCCATGCATACGATCTCGGCGCCAGCAAGCCATCATTGAACTTGATGATCATGCGGTCAGCTCGACGACGGCCATACGGATGTCGCCGTTCGCGACGCCGTAGGGCGGATTGATCACGCTCACCTGCGCCCACCGGCCCTGTCGCTCGGTGCGTCGCAGCGCGAATCGATACCGTAGCCACCGCCGTCGCGCAAGCTGCCGTCGTCGTTGACCGTCACCTGGAACCACAGGCAGTCGAAGGTCGGATAGCGCCACGACCACACTTGGCCGCCGATCCAGCCCAGGCGCATCACCTCGGCCGGGCGGCCGAGGTTGTAGAGCAGCCATTTCGAATCGCGGTCGCGCGAGTTCTGCTGAATCCAGTTGAAGTGGGCCTCGTTCAGCACCTGCGCGGGCGCAGCGATGACCTTGCCCGACGCGTCGAGGTCGACCATCCAAGTGACCCGCCCGTAGGGGCCAGTCGCGAACTCGACGCGCGTCTGGCCGTCCAGCCCCGGGTAGTGGCCGGTGGGCCGGCCGATCAGCGCGGCGACCTCGGCCTGGCCCATGCCGGCTGGACATCCCGCGGCCGGTAGGTGCCGCAGGCCGCCGCAGCCAGCACCGCGATGCCGGCCAGCGCCAGCGTGCTGCGTGGCCATCGCAGATCCATCGTCCGCCCTCGACGTGCTGCTGCACGGACATTGTCGTTGAGGTGCACATACACCCGCTCGTCGATAGTGCCGGCCGGGTGATGTGGCGGCAAACCTGCTCCACTGCGTGCGGTCAATTCGCACCCCACTGCCGCATGCAGGCTGAAGAAGTGGATGTCTGTGCAAGGGCTGCCGGGCTGCGTCCTCGCACGACGTCGCACCTTGCAGCATCACTTGTGCCCGGCGCGGGGGTGCAAGGCGTGCGGCAAGTGACTGCCGCCGCCTGCAACGGCCGCAGCGCGCGCGCCTCGTCTCCGATGTTTTGGCGATCTCTTCGGGTGGGCGGCTTGCGCGTGAACGCTACGGTGCCGCTGCCATGGATGCGCCACGCCAACAGCCCGCCAGACGTAACATGGCGGTGTGACCACCCCATCTCGACACCCGCTGCCCCGACCGCGCGATCGTGGTTCACCTGATCGACGGCACCTACGAGCTGTTTCGCCACTTCTACGGCCAGCGCCGCTTCAACAAGGGCAAAGACCGGCCCTTCGGTGCGGTGGTGGGTGTACTGCACAGCGTGCTGGAGTTCGTCGAGCGCGGCGACGCGCACGTCGGTGTGGCCACCGACCACGTGATCGAGTCGTTCCGCAACCGCCTGTGGGCGGGCTACAAAACCGGCGCGGGCATCGAGCCGGCGCTGTGGCGCCAGTTTCATCCCCTGGAGGACGGGCTCGCGGCGATGGGGGTGACCGTCTGGCCGATGGTCGAACTGGAGGCCGACGACGCGCTGGCGTCGGCGGCGCGCCTGGCTGCCAAGGATGACCCGGTGGAGAAGGTCTGCATCTGGACGCCGGACAAGGACCTGGCTCAATGCGTGGACGGCGAGCGCGTCGTGCAGGTGGACCGCAGGGCCAAGACGATTCGCGATGCCGCGGGCGTGCGCGCGAAGTTCGGCGTGGAACCGGCGCTGATCCCCGACTTTCTTGCGCTGGTGGGCGACGCCGCGGATGGCTACCCTGGCATCTCCGGCATCGGCGCCGTGGGCGCTGCACGCCTGTTCAATCGGCACGGGCCGATCGAGGCGTTCCCGCCCGAGGTGCTCGGCGACGCGCCACGAGGCGGCGCTGCTGTTCAAGCGGCTCGCCACGTTGCGCAACGATGCGCGTCTGTTCGAACGGGTGGACCAGCTGCGCTGGCGCGGTCCTTCCGACGACTTTGCTGCTTGGACGCAGCGGATGGAAGCGCCGCGCCTGCTCGAACGCTGTCTTGCAGCGCAGGCCGCACTGCAGGCTGGATGAGCATCTTGCGAACCCCCTCATTGAGCGTCCGCTTCGCGGCCCTCAATCGATCAGCACGGATGACCGAAGTGGGTCGGTCGCGATCAGTCAAGCCGCACTCACCAACGACTGCAACGCGATCTTGACCAGCCGTTCGGCAGCCAGCAATATCCAGCTTAGTCGGCTGCGAACTGAAGGTCTGCGTGATGGACGAAGGACATCGAATCATGGCTGCGGCATGGAACGCCGTGCTGTTCGACAAGTTCAGCCGCTTCCGGCACCTGATCGTCCAGGGCACGTCGCAGCACGTGACTTCAGCGATCGAGTGCGCCCGCTTAAAAACCGGTGAACGCGTCCTTGACATCGGCTGTGGTTTCGGCGACAGCACACTGCGCATCGCCAATATCGTCGCTCCGTCCGGCCAGGCGATGGGCGTCGACTACGCAGACAACTTCGTGCGAGCTGCGCAAGCTGCGGCGGACCAGCGGCAGGTTGCCAACGCTCGATTTGTCGTTGCCGATGCGCAGTCAGACGATCTACACGGCCCGCACGATCATGCCTTCTCGAGCTTCGGCACCATGTTCTTCGCTTTGCCCGAAACCGCGCTGCGCAACATACGGTCCGCGCTCACCCCTGGTGGCCGCTTCACGCAAATCGTTTGGCGCCGGCGCGAGGAGAATCCTTGGCTGTACGAGGCCGAGCAACAGGTCAAGGCGATCGTGCCGGTGGTGTCACACGACCAGACGGACGAAGTGCATTGCGGGCCGGGGCCTTTCTCGTTTGCGAACGCGGATGCAGTCAGTTCGATGATGCTCGGCGCCGGCTTCAAGCGGATCGCCTTTGAGCGGCACGACTGCGACATCTGTATCGGTCGAGATGTCGACGATGCAGTCGACTTCGCCATGTCGCTGGGCCCCGCCGGCGAAATCATCCGGCTGGCAGGCGAAGAAGGCCACCGACTTAAGCCTCAGGTGACTGACGCGCTTCGCACAATCCTCTCGAAGTTCGCCCGCGCAGACGGCGTATGGGCACCTTCGAGCACCTGGCTAGTCACCGCGCGCAATCCGGATCAAACGACCTGACCAGTCGGCGTCGCCCCTGCTCGGTGAAGGCCGAAACATGTCAGGCGGCGGCCAGCAGAAAGTGGGCTTGCCGGTGCGGAAAGCCAATGCTGGAAAGCGGGCGCCATCACTCGCCGCCAGACCCACGGCACCAGACTCGCCAACATCAGCAGCACGTAGCCCGCCGGCAGCCTCGGTGAATCAGGCGACAGGTCGATGCGGTAGTACGGCCGCCGGCTGTTGCGGTGATGCTGGTCGTGCAGGCTGATGTTGAGCGTGACCCAGGCTTGAAAGCGGCAATCGTCTTCCCATCCTCTGCCGTAGGACACTCGGTCGGCGATGCTGTCGTCACCGAGTCCCCAGTGCTGGATGTAGGTGATCAACTGGACCCCGAAGGTCACGCCAAAAACCATCAAGGCGTAAAGGATGGCGCCTGCGACGCCACCGACGACGGCGAAGCTCGCCCATGCCAGCGAGGTTGCCAGCAGTGCGACGCGAATACCGCCCGCTGTAGGGCTCGACGCCGTTCGCCGCCACACAGAAGCACCTGGGCCAAATACTTCGCGCCCGACCCGAAGTGTCCGGCGGGATGCAAACCACCAAACGGATTCAGCGATGCGCGGGTACTCCGCACGGCGCGTGTCCCCCGGCCGCGCATGGTGCGCCAGATGTTCGGCGCCAAGCGCCGGGTAGCCGCAGAATCCCGCAAGCACGTGGCCCAGCAATGCATGCTTGCGCTCACGACGGTGAATCAGCTCGTGGGCAACGCAGGTGCCGAACAGCAGGGTCATCCAAAGACTCAGGCCGATGCCGGAGAATCGGTTCAGATCCGACTCAAGCGGCTGTGCAGCCCATGCCAGGGCACCCAGCACGGCCGGTGGCAACAGGGCCGCGTACACCAGCGGCATGCGATCGAGGAACCTGGCCACGCCCTCGGGCCATTCGGGAACCGCCGGCAACGCACCAAATGCCAGCCGGGCCAACGGGAATACCAGACACAACGATGCCGAATGCCAGCCAGGGTAGATGCGTAATCGAGCCAACGACGAAGAGTGTCGGCATCACAAAGATGGCCAGGTAGCCTGCAGCCGCCCCCCAAGACTTGACCATTGCACTCTCCTTAGAAACGCAAGTGTTCAGATCAGGCCGCACTCGGCGGCAAGCCGCGCGGCCGCCCTGCGATCTGGCACGCCCAACCTGGCATTCATGCGCTGGAAACGCGAGTCGATCGCGCTGGGGGAGATGGCGAGCGCAGCGGCAATGACCTTCGTGGTGTGACCCTTGCGCTCGTGTGCAAGCAGGGCCACATCTTCATCGGTCAAATGTGCGCATTCGACCAGTTCTTTCTTGATCCTCTTTAGCCACCACTCGTGCAGTTCCATGGCCAGGTTGCGCGCCAGCATCCTCAGCCGTGGGTAGCCCTCGCCATCGAAGTAGCCCGACGTCGATGAGCCCAGGCACAGCACGCCCGTGCGCGTCAGACAGCCGCTCAATGGTGCCGGCACCACCAGCGCAGCTCTGAAGCCGTACTGTGCTGCCAAATCGGCAATGGCCTTCTGTTGTGGCCCACTCGGTTGAATGTCCTCGCCCCGCACCGGTTCGGTGTGGTTCAGCGAGTATTCGAGCCACGGATCATCGATGTACCAGGCGCGACGTTCGTATTCGAGGCACCACACCGGATCGCAGGCCAGCAGGAACCGAAATGACTCGTGCGACGGATCGTCCTTCAAGAAGCTGACGAAGGCGGCGGCGTCGGTTCCCATTGCATCGGAGGCCGCGGCGAGCGCGTCAACAGCTTGCGCCTCGTCCTCCGCTTGCGCCAGCAAGCGGATCCGCGCAAGGACGCGATCATAGAAGTCTGGCTGCGCGGTCAGCTCAGCCAGTGCGTTGTGCTTCGTCATGATCGGCAAACAACTCTGCGGCGTCGCGCTCGAGACGCGCGTAGAACAGCGGGTACTCAAATCGCCCAGGGTCGGCCTCGCACCATCGCATGAACGCGTCGGCCGTGGTAAACGTGATGGCCTGTACCGCGCGCGCAGAGGGAAGTCGGTGAATTACCCGCTCGACGAACAATCCTGCTGTCGTTCGCTGCATGCTGATGACGATGGCGCCATCGGGGCTGCGCGAAACCCGCGCGTCGAACCTATGGAGGGTTGTCCATGGAGCGCGTCTTGTCGCCATCATCCATCAACCTGCAACCGCAGTGCACACACACCGCGTTCGTAATCTGCCCCGGTGTTGGGACGCCTGCCCAGGTAACCGTGTTCTCCTCACCGCAACACAAACATTCCGCAACCGTCAAGTGAAACCAGTGGCTGCAAGCTGTGCAGCGCAACCGCGTGCATTTCGTCTTGATTCAGCACTTCCAGATCGTCGCTTTCTGCCGCACCACAGCGGGGGCAGACGATCCGAATCGCCCCAAGTGGCAGGCCGTCTGTCACAGTCCATGTTGCACCTCAACTTCGCTGTGGCATGGAAAGGTGTCGATACATATATCGCAGCCGAAAAAGGCATGACAGGCGCTGGGTTTTTGCCAATGCGCCAGATCTGCCGAGTTCGTCTGCACCTGAGCGCGGCCGAGGGGGCCGCACCAACCCCCCCGGCACGCGGAGGTCACCATTTGTTACCGTGCGGCTCAAAGCATGTCTGCAGATCACCGTACGCTGACGGCCTGAGCAGTGGCTTGGAATGCCACAGGTTTGACGAGTTGCAAGGCGAGGACCGGGAGCTTCGATCATGTGGTTGCTGTTTGCGCGCGCGCAGCCAAGCAATGCGCCGTATTGGCCAGGTCGCCGTTGGCTTGCAGTCGTGGATGCGGTCACTTGGCCAGCCGCGCTTGCGATCGCGTTACACGCAGCGCCGCTGGACGGCGGCATCGTCCAATCGGTGCTGCTTGCCCTGTGCTCACTTTCGGCCATTCGCCGCTGCGCCCTTGCGATCTGGCGCAATGAGAGGTACCGATTCACCACCTGGCAGCTGGGCAGGCCTTTGGCACTGCTGATGGCGCTCGGCGCCCTGCTGAAGCTCGCGGCGTAGGGCGCGAGCTTCAGTGGGCCACGTGCGGCAGCGAGTCTTTCCATCGGTCCACCTCGGACCTTCGCCATCCGACAGCACGAGAGGCGAGCTTCACCGGAAACGGAAACTGTCGCGAAGCCATCAGCCGGTAGATCGTCGAGCGACTAAGGCCAGTGTGTCTGACGAGCGCCGGCATGCGCAAGACCTCCCTGGCGGTAGCCGGTTCATCTGCATTGACGTGCGCTTGCGACATGGGTCAATCCTTGCGAGGACGAGGAAACTCTACCTCCGCAACAGGCTACCTCTCGCGATGAAATTCGACCAAATTTCGTCGCGACGCCCGCTATCTCGGTGTCAAAGATCAGCCGTTGTCGCGCGGAGGCCATGATGGGATGCAGCATGTGTCGAAGCTCCATGCGCGCGCGGGCTCGACCAGCACATCGCCCGCCCACGCAATGATTTCGGCGTGGAACCTGTCGAACTGCTGGTGTCAGCGTTTGGTCCTGCCGCTGCACTCGAGCAACATCTGGCGACGGACGGAGCGTGCGGACGCAATCTTGCCAAAACTGGCACCAGACTGGCACCAGGGATCTCCAGAAAGCGAAAGGGGTAGCAGGCACTAACCGGCTACCCCTTGCTGTACTTGGCTCCCCGACCTGGGCTCGAACCAGGGACCTACGGATTAACAGTCCGGCGCTCTACCAACTGAGCTATCGAGGATCAACCGAAAATTATAGCGATCTTCGTCGCGCTCCCGGTGCGGACTCACAAGCTGGCCTGCAACGACAGTGCGAAGGTGCGCGGCGCCAGGGGAAACAGATAGACGTGCGCGAACTGGAACGGCGATTCCCGCCATGCGCGCTGGTTGCCGACGTTTTCCACGCCCGCGCGCCACACCAGTTGCGTGGTGCCCGACCGTGTGTGCGTAGCGCAGTCCGACATCGATGCTGCCGTAGCCGGGAATCTGCTGGCTGTTGTCGGGCAGGACCATGCGGTTGCTTTCGTACAGGCCGTTGGCCAGCAGCTCGAGCCCGCGCACGGCCGGCACGCGCCAACCCAGCTGCAGCTTCAGCGTGTAGGCCGGGCACGTTGGTCGGGCGCAGGCCGTTGATGGCTGGCGTCGATGCTGCCTTCGCGCCGCGCCTGCAGTGCCATGGCGCCGCCGCCGATCGTCCAGTCGCCCAAGCTGCCGGCGAGCGCGACATCCACTCCTCGGTGCACCTGGCTGCCGTCGCGCGCACGCGTGCAACTGTCGGCGACATCGCAGTTGCCGATGTCGGCGGACACCGGCCGGTCGATGTCGAATGCGGCCACAGTCCATTCGGCGCCGTAGGCCATGCCCTTGGCGCCCAGTTCGATCTGCTGGCTTTGCAGCGCCGGCAGCGGCTGGCCGCGGTTGCTGTAGATCGGCTGGTTGGGCGCCACGTCCGATTCGTAGCCGGTGCCCCAGCTGGCATAGACCATCGGCCCGTTGTCGAGTTGGTGTGTCAGCGCCAGCCACGGCGCGCTGAAGCTCTGGCTGAAGCCGATCGCTTCACTGCCGTCGGTGAGCGCGCTGCTCACGCGTTGCCAGGTGTGCCGCAGCCCCAGCAGCAGGCTGGTCTGCTCGGTCAACGCGATCGCGTCGCGCAGGTACAGCTCGCTCGAGCGCGCATCGCGGTTGGTGCTTTCAGTGGTCGCGGCCGACGCCGGCGGCGTGAACAGGGTGCCTTCGACGTTGCCGATGCCAGCGTAGTTGAAGGCTTGCAGCTCGAAGCGGTTGCGCACGCGGTTGAACTGGGCGCCCACGGTCAGCGCGTGGCTGAACGGCCCCGTGGCGATGCTGCCGTTCAGCGCCACGTCGATGACGTTGGTGGTGCGCCTTTCGTTGTCGCTGCGATAGTCGTACAGGTCGTAGGTGCCGTCGCTGCAATAGCGGTCGATAGACGTTCTCGGCGCTGCAGCCGTACGGAAACGCCAGGCGGTCGTCGGACTTCAGGTTCTGGCTCGATGCATGCACCACCCAGTTCCACTGGGCATCGAGCTTCTGGCGCCAGCGCAGCGAGCCGGTGGTGGCGTCGAACACGTTGGGCAGCGACCACGGCTGGTTGTTCAGGTTGATCTTCGGGTTGCCGGGTGCGGGCAGCACGTTGCCGAGCAGGCTGAATCCCGGCACGCTGGGCTGCGACCGGTGCGATGTTTCGATCTCGGCCTCGAACAGCGCGCCCGGCAACGCGCGCCAGTCGAAGGCCAGCGCCACCAGGCTGCGGCTGCCATCGGCCGAATACACCTGCGGGTCGAGGTTGGCGTAGGCGGCGTTCAGCCTGACACCGAACTCACGCTGCGTCGCCGAAGCGTTGCCCCAGATCGGTCGACCCCAGCACCGTGCCGTCCTGTCGCCAGCTCAGATAGGCCTCGCGGATCGGCGCATCGGTCGGGCGCTTGACGTTGACATTGACCAGGCCGCCGGGTGAGCCGACGCCGGCGAGCATGCCGCTGGTGCCTTTGAACACTTCGATGGCCGACTTGTTGTCCAGCGGGATCGATGTCTCGGCGCTGATCGGCAAGCCGTCGCGGCGGTAGTTGAAGCGGTTGTCGATGACGAAGCCGCGCACGGTCAGGAAGTCCCAGTAGCCGTCGGAGTTGTAGCCATCGCCCACCGCGGGGTCGAGCCGGGCGATGTCGGCCAGGCGCAGCACGCCGTTGTCGCGCATCTGCTCGGCGGTGGTCACGCCGACCTGCATCGGCAGCTTTGCCAGCGAGATGTCGCCGAAGCCGGCGATGCTCGGCGACGAACCTCGGCGCGCTGATGGTGACGGTCTGTGTCTCGCCCTGTGCGTGGGCGCCAGCGGCGATGCACGAGCCGATGCACAAGCGCCAGCGGCGGTGCATGAACGGTGAAGCGGAAGTTGAATGCCATCGTGGTTCCAGTGTCGATGGCAGGTCGGCGATGCCGCGGCGCCACCACGGGGGCGACACTGGGTCAGGCTTCCCTGCGCGAGGATTACCTCAATCAGGTTCAAAGGGACTTTCTCAGTCGGATGCGGCGCGAAGCCGATCCAACACCCCTAGCGAATGCGCTGCGGCGTGCCGCGGCGCGAACAAAACTATACCGCGATGCGCAGGCACCAACGAAGCGGGCTCGCCGCAGCGAGCCCGTGAGAACGATCAGCCGCGGCAGCGTCAGTCGAACACCGGCGATTCCACGCCCAGCACCTTGTGCAGCTTCGGGCTGGTGGTGGTGTACTGCAGCAGGATGCGGCTTGCTCCGGGAAGATGATCGGCGCGGCGCCGAAAGCGGCCAGCGCGCGCTTCGTGGAAGCCCGACAGGATCAGCTTCTTCTTGCCCGGGTAGGTGTTGATGTCGCCGACCGCGAAGATGCCGGGCACGGTGCTTTCGAACTTCTCGGTGTCGACGACGATCTGCTTGCGTTCGATGCCCAGGCCCCACTGCGGCGATCGGGCCCAGCTTCGGGCTCAGGCCGAAGAACACCAGCAGCATGTCCAGCGGCACCTGGCGCGTGACGCCGTCGCCGCCGGTGACCTTCAGCGCCACTCAGGCGGCCGTCGGTTTCTTCGATGCCGGTGGCCTGGCCGACGATGAACTGCATCTCGAGCGAGTCGCACAGGTCCTTCATGCGCGCCACCGAGGCCGGCGCGGCGCGAAAGCCGTCGCGGCGGTGCATCAGGATCACGCTCTCGGCGCGGTTCGGCCCTTCCTGCACGAAGTTCAGTGCCCAGTCCAGCGCCGAATCGCCGCCGCCGATGATGACCAGGTTCTTGCCGGCAAACTGCGCCGGGTCGCGCACGCGGTAGAACAGCTGGCTGTCGATCGTACTTGTCCAGCCCGTCGAGCTTCAGCGTGCGCGGCTGGAACGAGCCCACGCCGCCGGCGATGAACACCGTGTCGCGTGAGGAACGCGTGCCCTTGCTGGTGCGCACGAAGAAGCGGCCGTCGTCCTGGCGCTGCCACCTCGGTGACTTCCTGGCCGAGATGGAAGGTGGCGCCGAAGGGCTCGATCTGCTTGCAGCAGGCTGTCGGTGAGTTCCTTGCCGGTGCACATCGGCACCGCCGGGATGTCGTAGATCGGCTTGTCGGGGTACAGCTCGATGCACTGGCCGCCCGGGTAGGCCAGCGAATCGATGATGTGCGCCTTGACCTCGAGCAGGCCGAGCTCGAACACCTGGAACAGCCCGACCGGGCCGGCGCCGACGATCAGTGCGTCGGTTTCGATGGTGCCGGCCGGCGCATTGTTGGCCGCGGTTTCAGCGAGCGAAGGGGAGTCGTCGAGGTTCATAGGAGGGTTCTCGGCCCGCGCCGGTGCGTCGTCAGCGGATCAGCTCCGACAGCTTGTCCTTCTTGTCGGCCCACTCGTCGGCATCGGGCGGTGCCGGTTTGCGTTTGGTGATGCTGGGCCAGCCCCGTGACAGTTCGGCGTTGAGCTTGATGAAGTGCATCTGATCCTGCGGCACGTCTTCTTCGGGCAGGATGGCGTTCACCGGGCATTCGGGGATGCACACCGCGCAGTCGATGCATTCGTCGGGGTCGATGCTGAGCATGTTCGGCCCCTCGCGGAAGCAGTCCACCGGGCACACGTCGACACAGTCGGTGTACTTGCAGCGGATGCACGATTCAAGGACGACGTGGGTCATGAGGAGAGCTCGAGGCGATGAGAAAGTCGGGGCGGGCCAGGCCGCAATCAGCCGCCTGGTGTTTGCGCGGCATTGCCGCCGCTGCGCCGTCAACCGGCCATTTTAGATCGACACCGCAGTGCGCAGTCGGCATCGGGGTGTCGCTGTGGGCAGCGTCTGCAACGGCGTCGCGTTCGGGTGCCCGCGCCGGCGCAGCCCCGATGCGCTGCGCTGCCGGGCCCACGGTGACGACGGTCGGCCGGCCCGCGTGCAGCACCGCCGCCTGGGCCAGCGTGCACACCAGATGCTCGCTGTGCAGCTGGTCGGGCCACCCAGCGCGCGACACCACCGAAACCGGCTCGTCGGCGGGCCAGCCCGCGCGCAACAGCTGGCGCGACAGCGCGGCCAGTTGCCGCCCGGCCATGTAGAAGACCTCGCTGTCGGCGTGGCGGCTGGCCTGCAACTCGCCGGCCTGGGTCATCGCGGTGCTGAAAGCCACGCTGCGGCCGCGACCGCGGCGTGTCAGCGGGCGCTGGCTGGCCGCTGCGGCGGCCAGCGCGGCGGTGACCCCGGGCACCACCTCGCACTCGATGCCGGCCGCGTCCAGGGCGGCCAGTTCTTCTTCGAGGCGGCCGAACAGGCTCGGGTCGCCGCCTTTCAGTCGAACGACGCAGCCGTGCTTGCGCGCAGCCGCCACCAGCATCGCGTTGATCGCTTCCTGCTTCTGCGCATGCGCGAAGCCGCGCTTGCCGACATCGAGCCAGTGCGCCTGCGGCGCGAGCTCGCGCAAGCGCCGGATCGGTGAGGGCATCGAACAGCACCACGTCGGCCAGCGCCAGTGCCTTCGCGCCGCGCAGCGTGATCAGATCGGCCGCGCCCGGCCCGGCGCCGACGAAGATGACGCGGCCGCCCACCTCAGCGCACCACGTTGACCAGCAGCGCGCCGCTGGTGCGGTTGCTGCTCGGATCGACGACGATCAGCGAGCCGGCGACGCGGTTGTGCGCGTAGGGCTCCAGCGGCAACGGCTGCTGCAGCTCGATGACCACGTGGCCGATGTCGTTGACCGCCAGCTGCGTGGCACCGTCGGCGCGCAGGCGTGCCGATGTCCACGCGGTGGCCGATCGAGGCGATGCGCGCCTGCACCCAGCGGTGGCCGTGGCGCACCAGGTAGCGGCGGCCGATCACGGCCGGCTCGGTGTCCAGCCAGGCCAGCGTGGCACCGAAGCGACGCGTGCCGATCAAGCTGTCCGGCGCGCCGATCCAGTCGCCGCGCGACATGTCGAGCTGCCGATCGAGCACCAGCCCCACCGACTGCCCGGCGCTGGCGTGTTCCGGCTCGCCGTCGGCGTGGCGCAGCTCGGCAACCACCGCGCGCTCGCCGCTGGGGAACAGCTGCACCGCATCGCCGACACGCACGCGGCCATGGGCGATGCGGCCCCAGGCGGTGCGCAGCTGGTGGCCGGTGTTCTGGCGGCTGCACCGGCGGTGTGCTCGCGCGCCACGTACTGCACCGGCAGCAGCAAGGCGTCCATCAGCGCTTTCCTGCGTGGCCGGCAACGATTCGAGCAGCTGCAGCAGCGAAGGGCCGCGGTACCACGGCAACTCGATCGGCGCGCTGACGTTGTCGCCGCGCAGTGCCGACAGCGGCAGCACCGCGGCCACCGCGATGCCGGCCTGCTGCGCGAACTCGAGCAGCGAACGGCGCACCGCCTCGAAGGCCTGCTGCGGCTCGCTGACCGCGTCGATCTTGTTGACGGCGAAGACGATGTTCGGCACGCGCAGCAGGTGCACCAGCAAGGCATGGCGCCGCGTCTGCGGCAACAACGCCAGCGGCGTGCTGCGCCAGTCGATCTTGGTGATGTCCACCAGCACCACCGCGGCGTCGCTGCCGGCGGCGGCGGTGACCATGTTGCGCGTGTACTGCTCGTGGCCCGGGCGCGTCGGCGATGATGAACTTGCGCTTCGGCGTGGCGAAATAGCGCCAGGCCACGTCGATGGTGATGCCTTGCTCGCGCTCGGCCTGCAGCCCGTCGGTCAGCAGCGACAGGTCGATCGCCTCGCCCTGCGCCCTTGTGCTCCAGCATGTCCATCTGGTCGGCAAGGATGGCGCGGCTGTCGAACAGCAGCCGCCCGATCAGCGTGCTCTTGCCGTCGTCGACGCTGCCGGCGGTGAGGAAACGCAGCGCGCGTTGGCGCGCCACTTCGGCGCCGGCGGCGCCGCCGCGATCGAGCGCCGGTTGGTGTTGCAGCGTGGTGGCGCTCATCAGAAGTAGCCCTCGGTCTTGCGCTGTTCCATCGCCACCTCCGAAGCCCGATCGTCCATGCGCGTGGCGCCGCGTTCGCGACACCGTCAGGCTCAGCGTCTCGGCAACGATGTCGACGGCGGTGTGCGCGCCGCTTTCGACCGGGCAGGTGCAACTCATGTCGCCGACGGTGCGAAAGCGCACCTGCAGTGACCTCGGGTGTCTCGCCGTCGAGCGGCGGCGTCAGTTCGCTCACCGGCACCAGCAGGCCCTTGCGGCGCACCACCTCGCGGGTGTGGGCGTAATACAGCTCGGGCAGCGGAATGTTCTCGCGCGCCAGGTACAGCCACACGTCGAGTTCGGTCCAGTTGCTGATCGGGAACGAGCGGAAGTTCTCGCCCGGCTGGATGCGCGTGTTGAACAGCGTCCACAACTCCGGCCGCTGCTCCTTGGGCTGCCACTGCCCGAAGCTGTCGCGGTGGCTGAAGATGCGTTCCTTGGCGCGCGCCTTCTCCTCGTCGCGCCGCGCACCGCCGATCAGGCAATCGAAGCGATGCTCATCGATGGCTTCGAGCAACGCCACCGTCTGGTGGCCGTTGCGCGACTCGAGCGGGTTTGCCAGGCGCACCGTGCCGCGTGCGATCGAATCTTCCAGATCGGCGACGATCAGCCGTTCGCCCATCTCGGCCACGCGCAGGTCGCGAAAGTCGATCACCTCGGGAAAGTTGTGGCCGGTGTCGACATGCAGCAGCGGGAACGGCAGCCGCCCGTCGAACTGGTCGCCGTTGACGCGGGTCTTGAAAGCCTTCTCGGCCAGCCGCAGCAGCACGCACGAATCCTTGCCGCCGGAAAAGAGCAGGGCAGGGCGCTCGAAGCTGGCCGCGACCTCGCGCAGGATGAAGATCGCCTCTTCCTCGAGCCAGTCGAGGTGGTGATGGTCGAGATCCGGCAGCAGCGCCGCGATGTTCAGCGGTGCGTTCATGCGGCCACCCCGGTCTTGACTGACGGCCGGTCGACGTGCAGGCCGCATTCCTTGGCAGCCTCGTTCTCCCACCACCAGCGGCCGGCGCGGAAGTCTTCGCCGACCGCGATGGCACGTGTGCACGGCGCGCAGCCGATGCTCGGATAGAACTGGTCGTGCAGCTCGTTGTAGGGCACGTCGTGGTCGTCGATGTAGTGCCACACGTCGTGCCAGCTCCAGTCGGCCAGCGGGTTGAGCTTGCTGCGGCCGGTCGCGTCGATCTGCGCTGCACTCGGCACGCCGCCGCGCTGCGCCGACTGTTCGCGGCGCAGGCCGGTGATCCAGGCGCTGCGCCCGCCAGCAGGCGCGCCAGCGGCTCGAGCTTGCGCAGGCTCGCAGCAGGCCTTGCGCAGATCGATGCTGCGGTACATCGCCTCGTCGCCGTGCTGCGCACGAACTGCAGCACCGCTTCGCGCTGCGGCGCGTGGCGCTCGACCGTCACGGCGTAGCGGCGCTCGATGCGCGTCATCAGCGCCAGCGTCTGCGCGTGCAGCATGCCGGTGTCGAGCGTGGCGATGGCGATCGGCAGACGCTGGCGGGCGATCAGGTCGGTCAGCACCATGTCCTCGGCGCCCAGGCTGGTGGCCTGCACGATGTGACCGGCGGTGCGCCGTTGCCGCCTCGGCAACGACGACAGCGTGCGGACCAGCGCTGCTCGTAGCCGTCGAGGGGCGCGCATACAGGTCGATCGCGCTGAACGGGCCGAGGTAGCCGATGACGTCTTCATGCGGCGGGCCGGGCGAACAAGCGGTCGGCGGCTGCAGCACGTCGCCCTGGTAGTGGCCGGCGAAGAAGCCCAGCGCACGGCGCGCGACATCGAGCTCCTGGTCGGCGCGCAGCTGCACCGCGTCGAAGCCGCATGCGCTGCAGCAGCGGCATCATGTCGACGAGCACCTCGCCGCTGGCGCGGATCTCGCCGTCGAAGCCGATAGCGGGCGCGCAGCAGTCGCGCCTGCGAGTAGGCGCGACCGTCGGTCCACTTCGGGAACTGCAGCACCAGCAAGGCCAGCGCGCAGGGCTCGCGCGCAGATCGTCGGCGAGCGTGCACGTCGAGCGTGTTGTCCAGCAGCAGGCCCGCGCGGCAATCGGCGCGCCAGCCGTGGCGTCGCGCACCTGCGCACTGCTCCAGCGTCAGCAGGCGGTGGGCCTGCGCGTGCGGCATCGGCTGCCCGCGTCAGTGCCACGGGTCGTTGTTCGGCGTCGATGAACTTCATGGCCTGGTCCTCAGGCCGTTGACCGCTGCGGTGGCGCGACGCACCGCGTCGGCCGCGGCACGGAACGGCGATCGGGCCGATGCGCCTGCTGGTGTCGATGAAGCGTTCGCCGCGCTGGCGCTGCGCGCGGTAGGTGTCGATCAGCGCCTCGATCACGTCGGGCACCTCGTCGGCCGCGAACGACGGGCCGATGACCTTGCCCGGCGCACCGAGGCGCCGCTGAGCGTGCTGCCGTCGGAGCCGGCCACCGTGATCTGGTACCACTCGGCGCCGTCCTTGTCGACGCCGAGGATGCCGATGTGCCCGCTGTGATGGTGGCCGCACGAGTTGATGCAGCCGCTGATGTGCAGGTCGATGTCGCCGATGTCGTGCAGCAGGTCGAGGTCGTCGAAGCGTTCGGTGATGGCCGCGGCGATCGGGATCGAGCGTGCGTTGGCCAGCGCGCAGAAGTCACCGCCCGGGCAGGCGATCATGTCGGTCAGCAGGCCGATGTTCGGCGTCGCGAAGCCGGCTTCGCGCGCTGCCAGCCACAGCGCGTGCAGGTCGTTCTCATGCACCCACGGCAGCAACAGGTTCTGCTCGTGCGTGACGCGCAGTTCGCCGTGGCTGAAGCGCGTCGCCAGGTGCGCGGCCGCGTCCATCTGGTCGGCGCTGGCATCGCCCGGCGGCTGGCCGGCGCGTTTCAGCGACAAGCGTCACCGCGCGGTAGCCGGGCAGCTTGTGCGCGCTGCACGTTGCGCTCGAGCCAGCGGCGTGTAGGCCACGGGCTTGTCGCACTGGCTGGCGTGGCGCTGTCGGGCACGACCGGCGCGCACGCCCTGCGGGGATCTCGAAGCAGGCGGCGACGCGGTCGAGCTCGGCCTGCGGAATGATGTGCGCGGTGCCGGCGGCGTCGTGCTCGAGGATGTGGTCGAACTCGGCCTGCACCGCGTCGACGAACTTCTGGCCCTTCGGCCTTGACCAGGATCTTGATGCGCGCCTTGTACAGGTTGTCGCGCCGGCCCAGCCGGTTGTACACGCGCACGATGGCTTCGATGAAGACCAGGATCTGCTGCCACGGCACGAACTCGGCGATCAGGCTGCCGATCACCGGCGTGCGGCCCATGCCGCCGCCGACCAGCACCCGGAAGCCGACCTCGCCGTTGTCGTTCTTCAGCAGCTGCAGGCCGATGTCGTGCCAGGCGATGGCGGCGCGGTCTTCGCGCGCGCCGGTGACGGCGATCTTGAACTTGCGCGGCAGGAACGCGAATTCGGGGTGCAGCGTGCTCCACTGGCGCAGGATTTCGCAATACGGGCGCGGATCGACCACCTCGTCGGCCGCGATGCCGGCCAGCGCGTCGCTGGTGATGTTGCGGATGCAGTTGCCGCTGGTCTGGATGCCGTGCATGTCGACTTCGGCGAGCAGATCCATCACGTCGGCGGCACGCGCCAGCGGTATCCAGTTGTATTGCAGGTTCTGCCGCGTCGTGAAGTGGCCGTAGCCGCGGTCGAACTCGCGGGCGATGCGCGCCAGCTCGATGCAGCTGGCGGCTGCTCAGCTCGCCGTAGGGCACCGCCACCCGCAGCATCGGTGCATGTCGCTGCACGTACCAGCCGTTTTGCAGCCGCAGCGCCTTGAAGTCGTCCTCGGCCAACTCGCCGGCCAGGTGCCGCTGCAGCTGGTCGCGAAACTGCGCGGCGCGCGCGTGCACGAACTGGCGATCGAATTCGGTGTAGCGATACATGAGTGCCCGTGTTGCCCAGGCCTGTCGGCCCTTATCAGGGTTGCACTCTATGCACGCGTCTTATGCTTGAAAACTACATAAAAGTGAAATGCTTATGCGAAACGGCGGGAGACACGCGGCGCAGGCACAAAGAAAAGGGCCCGATCGAAACCGGGCCCAAAAGATACCTTGAGAGGGGGTGTCAAAAGGTATCGAGGAGACAACCATCCACATTGCCACCAGGCATACACCCGGCGACGTTGATGTGATCGCAGATCCCGCTCGAAAGTTCAATCACCCCGTCATGCCCGCCGAGGGGCGGGCCGAGTTCGCGCTTCAGGCGCGGCGCGTCTTGTTGGCCGCCTGCGAAGCCTTCACGGCCGTGCTGGTGACGGCCTGGAAGTTGGCTTCGGCCACGTCGGCGGCTTGCTTCGAGGCCTTGCTGACGCTGTCGTAGGCGTTGTTGGCCGCGGCCATCGCCGACTTGACCAGCGCCACGGCGTTTTCGCTGCCGGCAGGCGCGTTCTTCATCGCGGTGTCGACGGCGGCGGCGAACTTCTTCTGCGCTTCGGCGACTTGCGCTTCGGCGACCTTGGTCACTTCGGCGTTGGTCGAAGCAGCGATGTCATACACATGACGGCTGTACGCGGCGGCCTTCTCGGCGGTGGGCTGCAGCATCGACGCCTGCAGCGCCAGCAGTTCCTGCGCGTCCTTCACCGACAGCGCGGCGCGGGTGTTGTCGACGGCTTCGCCCCAGGCGGCCTTGGCAACCTGCATGTTCAGCTCGACGAGCTTCTCGACGCCTTCGAAAGCCTTGTTGGTCAGGCCGAAGAGGGTTTCGACATTGGCCTTGTGGGCGGCCATCACTTGTTCAGCGGTCATCATATTCAATCTCCAGAGGGTTGAGAAACACGTTTGCTGCACTGCAACATGGAACCGAATTCTAGAGACTCGAGCGCACATTGCAAGCTCTTTTTGCTGCAATGCAGCAAACTAGAGGCGAAGCCCTACTTGGCGTCGACCGCCCGCCTTCAACGACTCCATGCTGGCCTTTCATTCCGATCACTTCACGCTCGCCCTGCCGGCGGGGCACACCTTTCCGATGAGCAAGTACCGGCTGCTGCGCACCGCCGTCGGGCGCCAGCTGCTCGGCGTTCGCGTGCACGAGGCGGCGCCGGCCAGCGACGGCGAACTGGCACTGGTGCACGACCCGGCCTATGTCGGCGCGGTGGCCGAAGGGCACCTGTCGGCCGCCCAGCAGCGCGAGATCGGATTTCCCGTGGTCGTTGCGCATGGCCGAGCGCGCGCGCCGTTCGGTCGGCGCGACCATCGCTGCGGCGCGTGCGGCCTTGGCCGAAGGCGTGGCGCGCGAACCTGGCGGGCGGCACCCACCATGCCTTCGCCGATCGCGGATCGGGCTACTGCGTGTTCAACGATGTCGCGGTGGCCGCGCGGCTGATGCAGGCCGAATGGCACCGCCATTGGCGCCGGCTGCTGCGCGTGCTGGTCATCGATCTCGACGTGCATCAAGGCAACGGCACGGCCGCCATCTTCGCCGACGACCCGACCGTGTTCACGCTGTCGCTGCACGGCGCGAAGAACTTTCCGGCGCGCAAGGAACACAGCGATCTCGATGTGGAGCTGCCCGATGGCTGCGGCGACGACGACTACCTGGCCGCCCTCGACTGCGCTTTGTCGCAGGTCTGGCAGCGCCACCGCACGCAGCCTTTCGGCCTGGCCTTCTACGTCGCCGGGGCCGACCCGCACGAAGGCGATCGGCTCGGTCGCCTGAAACTGTCCTTCGACGGTCTGGCCCGGCGCGACGCGCGGGTCTTCGAGGCCTTGCGCCACCACGCCGTGCCGGTGGCGGTGTCGATGGCCGGCGGTTACGGGCGCGAGGTGGACAACACCGTCGCCGTGCACCTGAAGACGCTCGAACTCGCGCTGCGCAGCTGGCAGCTCGGCAACGGCGGGCGCGGCGCGATGGAACAATCGCTTTGATCTCTCGACTCGACCCTTCAAATGACCGAACCCCAGTTGCTGCCGAATGCCGACGTCGTCGATGCCGCGATCGCGACCCGGCGCTCGCTGCGCGCTTTCCTGCCCACGCCGGTGCCGCGTGCGGTGATCGAGGACATCCTGCAGGTGGCCGCGCGCGCGCCATCGGGAACCAACACGCAGCCGTGGAAGGTGACTGTGCTGACCGGCGCAGGCCAAGGACGAGTTGTCGCGCAAGATCCACGCGGTCTACGACGACGCCGCCGAACTGGCGCAGCACCGCGAGGAGTACGCCTACTACCCGACCGACTGGCATTCGCCCTACATCGACCGGCGGCGCAAGGTCGGCTGGGACCTGTACACGCTGCTCGGCATCGGGCGCGAGGACAAGCAGCGCATGCACCGCCAGCATGGCCGCAACTACGCGTTCTTCGACGCGCCGGTGGGCCTGATGTTCACCATCGACCGCACGCTGCGCCAGGGCAGCTGGCTCGACTACGGCATGTTCCTGCAGAACATCATGGTCGCTGCGCGCGGCCGCGGTCTGGACACCTGCCCGCAGGCCGCCTTCATGCGCTTTCACCGCGTCATCACCGAACACATCGGCGCGCCGGCCGGCGACATGCTGGTGTGCGGCATGTCGCTGGGCCATGCCGATGACGCTGCCGTCGAGAGCAGCCTGGTCACCGAGCGCGAGCCGGTGAGCGGTTTTGCGCGCTTTCTCGAATGAACAAGCCTGGCGGTGCTCGTCGCACGCGCCGTCTTCGACGACGTGCTGCAGCGCCTGCAGCAGCATTTCGAGGTGCTGCACAACCAGGCCGACGCCAGCTGGTCGCAAGCCGAGCTGATCGCGCGGCTGCAGGGCCGGCGCGGCGTGTTCGTCACCGGCACCGAGGGCATCGACGAGCACCTGCTCGAAGCCTGCCCGCAGCTGCGTGCGGTGTGTTCGATGGCGGTGGGCTACAACAACATCGACCTGGCGGCGTGCACGCGGCGCGGCGTGCTGGTCAGCAACGCACCCGGCGTGCTCACCGAGACCACCGCCGACTTCGGCTTCGCGCTGATGCTGGCCGCGGCGCGCCGCATCACCGAGAGCGAACATTTCCTGCGTGCCGGACGCTGGCAGCGCTGGGGCCACGACATGTTTGCCGGTGTCGACGTGCACGGCTCGACACTCGGGCGTGCTGGGCATGGGCCGCATCGGCCAGGCGATCGCGCGGCGCGGTGCGCTCGGTTTCGGCATGAGCGTGATCTATCACAACCGCAGCCGGCTCGACGCCGATGTCGAGCGGGCGCTGGGCGCGCGCTGGGTCGACAAAAACACGCTGCTGCGCCAGAGCGATCACCTGCTGCTGGTGCTGCCGTACAGCGCCGCTTCGCACCACGCCATCGGCGCCGCCGAACTGGCGCTGATGCGCCCGACCGCCACGCTGATCAACATCGCACGCGGTGGCGTCGTCGATGACCGCGCGCTGGCCGAGGCGCTGCGCGAGCGGCGCATCGCCGCCGCCGGGCTGGATGTCTTCGAGGGCGAGCCGGCGCTGCATCCCGGCGCTGCTCGAACTGCCGAACGTGGTGTTGACGCCGCACATCGCCAGCGCCAGCTTGCCGACGCGGCGGGCCATGGCCAGCCTGGCGGCCGACAACCTGATTGCTGCACTGGGTGGCGGCACGCCGCCGACTGCGTTGAACCCGCAGGTGCTGCCGCTGGCTTGACCGCCGAGCGCGGATTTGGCCTGCCGTTGCCGGCTTGCTCGGCCCTTGGCCGAACGTGGGCGAGCTGGACAATTCGGTCATGAAAAAGTGGCGCCCGGCAGTCGGCCTGATGTGTCTGTGCACAGCCCTGTCGGGCTGCGGCGGACCGCAGGTGCGGTCGCTGGCCGCACCTGATGGCGTCACCGCCTTCGAGCTGCGTGGTCGCGACAGCGCCGCCCTCGATGAGCAGGCCC
This sequence comes from uncultured beta proteobacterium, assembly GCA_963756415.1. Classification (GTDB taxonomy): domain Bacteria; phylum Pseudomonadota; class Gammaproteobacteria; order Burkholderiales; family Burkholderiaceae_C; genus Rubrivivax. Next base: position 378,756 of record CAVWNT010000003.1, on the reverse strand, counting down.
GGCGCCTGTGCGCCAAGGGCTACGAGGTGCTGCGCCGATCGGCCAGTTTCGGGTCGCAGCAAGGCAGCGACGGGGAAACACTGGCCTGGCTGCAGCCGGCCGCCGAATGGCTCAGCGGCATGCCGCCCAACCAGGCCCAGGCCACCATCGTCTGCCGCGCCTGATTCCGGCGCTGCTGCGCCGGCCCGGTGCTGGCGCGCTGAGACAATCGGTCGATGGACGAATGGTGGTTGGTGCCGGCGCTGCTGGCGGCGGTGTTGTTGGTGCTGTTGCTGGTGCTGTGGCGGCGTCGCGTCGCCTGCAAACGTTTCGGCTTTCAAGGTGCTGGGCGAATCGCTGCATCAGCACGAGCGCGAGCTGCGCGGCGAGGTGCAGGCCAGTGCCCGCGGCACCCGCCAGGAGCTGGCCGCCACCCTGGCGCTGTTTCAGCAGACCCTGCTGGCCCACGGCGGCGACGTGGCGCGCACGCAGAACGAGCAGATCGACGCCTTTCGGGCCCAGCTGGCCACGCTGCAGCAGCAACTGGGTGTCGCGTTGCACACGGCGCGCGAAGCGCAGGACGCCGCGCTGCGCCGGCTCGCCGATTCGCTGGGCGAGCAGCTGCGGGCGCTGTCCGATGCCAACGAACGCCGGCTGTCCGAGGTGCGCGGCAGTGTCGAGACGCGTCTGGTCGCGCTGCAGACCGGCAACGAGAACAAGCTCGAGCAGATGCGCGCCACGGTCGACGAGAAGCTGCACGCCACGCTGGAGCAGCGCCTGGGCGAGAGCTTCAAGCAGGTTGCCGAACGGCTCGAGCAGGTGCACCAGGGGCTGGGCGACATGCGCCGCTGGCGCGCGATGTCGGCGCGCTGAATCGCGTGCTGACCAACGTCAAGACGCGCGGCGTCTTCGGCGAGGTGCAACTGGCCGGGCTGCTCGAACAGGTGTTCACGCCCGAGCAGTACGCCACCAACGTGGCCACCGTGCCGGGCCGCGGCGAGCGCGTCGAGTTTGCGATCCGCCTGCCCGGCCAGCGCGTCGACGGCGCGCCGCTGTGGCTGCCGATCGATGCCAAGTTTCCGCGCGAGGACTACGAGCGGCTGCTCGATGCCCAGGAGCGCGCCGACCCGGTGGCGGCCGAGGCGTCGGCGCGCGCCATCGAGATGCGGCTGCGCAGCGAGGCGCGCAGCATCCGCGACAAGTACGTCGCGCCGCCGCACACCACCGATTTCGCGATCCTGTTCGTGCCCACCGAAGGCCTGTATGCCGAAGCGCTGCGCCGCCCCGGGCTGGTGGAGGCGCTGCAGCGCGAGCACAAGGTCATGCTCGCCGGGCCGACCACCTTGCTGGCCACGCTTGAACAGCCTGCAGATGGGCTTTCGCACGCTGGCGCTGGAGCAGCGCAGCGCCGAAGTCTGGGAAGTGCTGGGTGCGGTGAAGACCGAGTTCGGCAAGTTCGGCGACGTGCTCAGCAGGACCCGCGCACAAGCTCAACCAGGCCGCCAACACCATCGCCGAGGCCGAAACGCGCAGCCGCCAGATGGGCCGCGCGCTGCGCGCGGTCGAGGCGCTGCCCGAAGCGCAGGCGCAGCGGCTGCTGCCCACCGAAGCTGCCATGCCGCGCGACGACAGTGCCCCGCGTGACGCGGCACCCGCTGCCTGAGTGCTCTGGAAGCCCAGCCTTGACCGAGCCTGACGGCCCGCTCGCCACCCGCCGCCTGCCGCTGCTGCTGGCCTTGATCGCCGGCCAGATCGGCGTGCACGCGACGATGGCCGGCGTGCGCCTGGCCGCGCCGCTGCAGGCGCTGCGCGATGGCCACAGCGCCTGGAGCGTCGGCGTGCTGCTGGCGTTGTACGCCGCCGGGCCGGTGCTGTTGTCGCTGCACGCCGGGCGCATGGCCGACCGGCTCGGCTACCACCGGCCGGTGCGCCTGGCGATCGGGCTCGCGCTGTTCGGGGCCGCGCTGGCGGTGGCCTCGACCTTCGTCACCGGCCGGTGGCCGTTTGCGCTGCTGTGTGTGTCGGCGTTGTTCGTCGGCAGCGCCGCCAACCTGGGCCTGATCGTGGCGCAACGCAACCGCCGGCGCTGGCCGCGCGCACCAGCGCCGAACGGGTGCGCGTGTTCAGCTGGCTCGGCATCGCACCGTCGTTGTCGAATGTCATCGGCCCGGTGGCGGCCGGCTTCCTGATCGATGCCGGCGGCTTCCGCGCCGCCTATGCGTTCATGCTGGCGCTGCCGCTGCTGTCGTGGTGGTGCGTTCGCCAGGTGCCGCTGGAGGCACCGCGGCCCGCGCCGCCGGTCGGCACGGTGGCGCCGAGTTCATGGCAACTGCTGGCGGTGCCGGGGCTGAAGAGGCTGCTGTGCATCAACTGGCTGCTGTCGGCCTGTTGGGACGTGCACGCCTTCGCGGTGCCGATCCTCGGCTTCGAACGCGGCTTCAGCGCCAGCACCATCGGGCTGATCCTGGGCGCGTTCACGTTGTCGATCAGCCTGGTGCGCCTGCTCATTCCGCTGTGGGCGCATCGGCTGCGCGAGTCGCAGGTGCTGAGCGTGGGCGATGCTGGCCACCGGCACGGTGTTCGCGATGTACCCGCTGGCGCACTCGCCGTGGCTGATGGGCGGCTGCGCGCTGCTGCTCGGCCTGACGCTCGGCTCGGTGCAGCCGATGATCATGTCGTCGCTGCATCACCTGACGCCGCCCGGCCGCCACGGCGAAGCGATCGCGTTGCGCTCGATGGTGATGAACGCCTCGAGCACATTGATGCCGTTGACCTTCGGCGCCGCCGGCACCGCACTCGGCGCGGCATCGCTGTTCTGGCTGGTCGGCGCTGCCGTGGCCGCCGGCTCGCGGCTGGTGCGGCGCTTGCCCCACCAGACGGCAACGCTTTGACTAAAAGCGCAAGCCGCTGGCCGGCAGCACCGGCGCGGCCGGAGCCTGCGCGCGTGCCACGGGCGGGCGCCGAGGTTCGGGTGCCGACGCGGGCGCCGCCGGGACGGCAGGGCGGGCTGCCACCAGCGGCTCGGCCGCGCCGGGCTGCCAGCTGCGCGGCAGCTGCGATTCACGCGGGTAGCGCGCCGCGTCGAGATAGGCACTCCACTCATCGGCCGACCAGCCGCGCAACGCCTGCTTGCCGATGGTCAGCGCCGGCACGGTGCGAAACCCCAGCGCACGTTCCAGCGCGGCCGCATCGTCTTCGCTGACGACGCGCTTCTCGGTGAAAGGAATGCCGCGCTGTTCGAGCAGGCGCCGCCCGGCGTCGCACGGCGCACACTCGGCCGCGGCGTACAGCACGACCGGATAGCGCTCGCTGATCTGGCGCAGCTCGAACGGCAGGCTGGGCTGCGCCGCGACGTCGGTGACCGTGCCGCCTTCGAGCGTGCTGACCTTGGCCGAGGTGCCGGCCGGAGGCCGGTCGGTGTAGGTCACGCTGCCGTCGGCGCCGACGACCTTGTACAGCGCCAGCGTCGGCGAAGCTGCCGCTGCCAGCAGCAGGGCCAATGCGAGGCGGGGCAACAGGCGGGTCTTCGTCGCGTCGCGTGAGACGGGTGATCGCGCCGGCTCAGGCCAGGCCCTGGTGGCGCAGCAGCGCGTCGATGCGCGGCTCACGTCCGCGAAAGGCCTTGAAGTTGACGAGCGCGTCGCGGCTGCCACCCCGTTCGAGGATCTGCTCACGGTACCGCCGGCCGGTGTCGGCGTCGAATATGCCGGCCTCTTCGAATGCACTCCACGCATCGGCCGACAATACTTCAGCCCAGGCATAGCTGTAATAGCCGGCCGCGTAGCCGCCGTCGAAGATGTGTGAAAAGCTGTGCTGAAAGCGGTTGAACGTGGCCACCGGCACCACCGCCACGTGGCGCCGCACCTCGTCGAGGATCGCCTGCAGGCGCCCGGCGGCACCCGCTTCGGTGTGCACCCCCAGGTCGAACAGTGCGTACTCCATGTGGCGCAGCATGTGCAAGCCGCTGTGGAAATTGCGCGCCGCGCACATCTTGTCGAACAGCTCGCGCGGCAAAGGCGCGCCGTGGTCCACATGGGCACTCAGGCGCGACAGCACCTGCCATTCCCAGCAGAAGTTCTCCATGAACTGGCTGGGCAGTTCAACGGCATCCCATTCGACCCCCGAGATGCCGGCCACTGCCAGTTCATCCACCTGCGTCAACAGGTGATGCAGCGCGTGGCCGAACTCGTGGAACAGCGTGATCAGGTCGTCGTGCGACAGCCGTGCCGGGCGGTTGCGCCCGTCGATCACTTCCGGGCTGGCGAAGTTGCACACCACGTGGGCCACCGGCAACTGCAGCCCACCGCCGTCGGGGCGGCGCCAGCGGCTTTGCGCGTCGCCCATCCAGGCGCCATCGCGCTTGCCCTCGCGCGCATGCAGGTCGAGATAGAGGCGGCCGATGGTCTGGCCCTGGCGCTGCAGCCGGTAGTGGCGCGCGCTCGCATGCCACAGCGGCGCCGGTTCGGCCTCGATGCCCACGCCGAACAGCGTGTGCACGATGTCGAACAGACCTTCGAGTGCGCGTTCGAGGCCGAAATACTCGCGCACCTGCTCGGAGCTGAAGGCGAAGCGCCGCTGGCTGAGCTGCTCGGCGGCGAAAGCGAAATCCCAGGGCTCGAGCGTGGCCAGCCCCAACTCGGCAGCGGCAAAGTCCCGCAACTCGGCCAGATCGCGCAACGCATGCGGACGCGCGCGCTCGGCGAGCGTGCCCAGCAAGGTTCGCACCTCGTCGGTCGATTCCGCCATCTTCGGTGCCAGCGACAACTCGGCGAAGTCGCGTTTGCCGAGCAGCGTGGCCAGCTCCTGGCGCAGCTCGATCATTTCGGCCATCGTCGCGGAGTTGTCGTAGGCCCGATCGCCCAGTTCGCTGGCGCGTGTGACGTGGGCCGTGTACAGCGCCCGGCGCAGCGCGCGGTCGTGGGCATTGCGCAAGGTGGGGAACAGGCAGGGCGCCTGCAGCGTGAACCGGTAGCCCTCGTGCCCGGCCTCGGCGGCCGCGCGGCGCGCCTCGCGCAGCACGTCGCCGGGAATGCCCTCGACCTGCGTGTCGCTGGCCTGCAACCCGAACGCATCGGTGGCGTCGAGCACGTTCTCGGCATAACGCTGGCCGAGTTCGGCCAGGCGTTCCTGGATCAGGTCGAAGCGCTCGCGCGCCGCGCCCTGCAGCTCGGCGCCCTCGAGCACGAAATCACGCAGCGCATGTCGCAGGGCCTGCTGGCGCGCGGGGCTGAAGCTCGTCGCCGCCGGCGACGCGGCCATGCGTCGATATTTGGCGAACAGGCGCCCATCGGCTCCCAGGCGGGTGTGGAACTGCGCCACTTTCGGCAGCGTGGCATTGAACGCCGCGCGCAGGGCCGGTGTGTCCATCACCTCGTTGAGATGAACCACCGCCTCCCAGGCCCGGTTCAGCCGCTCCACCGCGACATCGAGTTCGGCCGACACGGCCGTGTAGTCGTCGGGCACGCGGCCGTCGGCGACACGTTCCAGTGCGGCGTCGGCTTCATCCAGCAAACGACCGATGGCCGGCTCGACGTGGTCCGGCTGCGATGCGTGCGAAGTCCGGCACGCCCAGCCGGCGCAGCAGCGGGTTGGCCGCTTCGTCGGCGGCATCCGCCGCGGGTTCAGCGCGCGGCATGTTCGGCCGCCTGCAGCGTGTTCATCAGCAACATCGTCACCGTCATCGGCCCGACACCGCCGGGCACCGGCGTGATCCAGCCGGCCACTTCGCGCACGGCCGCGAAATCGACGTCGCCGCACAGCTTGCCTTGTTCGTCGCGGTTCATGCCCACATCGATGACGATGGCGCCGGGCTTGACCATGGCGGCGGTGACGGTGCCGCGCCGGCCGACCGCGGCAACCACCACGTCGGCCGCGCGCGTGTGCGTGGCCAGGTCGACGGTGGCGCTGTGGCACAGCGTCACGGTGGCGTTCGCACGCAGCAGCAGCAGCGCCATCGGCTTGCCGACGGTGTTGCTGCGGCCGATGACCACCGCGTGCTTGCCGCGCAGATCGACCCCGGTGCTGTGCAGCAGCTTGCATGCAGCCGTGCGGCGTGCAGGCGATGAAGCCGTCCAGTCCCGACAGCAGTCGTCCCGCGCTGGGCACCGAAAAGCCGTCGACATCCTTGCGCGGGTCGATGGCTTCGATGACCCGTTGTGCGTCGATGTGCGACGGCAACGGCATCTGCACCAGGATGCCGTGCACCGCCGCATCGGCGTTCAGTGCGGCCACGCGCGCGAGCAACTCGGCTTCGCTCAACGAGGCAGGTTGCCGATCGAGGATCGAGCGCACGCCGCATTCTTCGCAGGCCCGCACCTTGTTGCGCACGTACACCTGGCTGGCGGCGTCGTCGCCGATCAGGATCACGGCCAGGCACGGGCAGCACGCCGCGTTCGCGAAGTGCATCCGCGCGTGCGCGCGACTTCGGCGCGCAAGCGTGCGCGACAGCGCCTGGCCGTCGATGATTTGAGCGGTCATGGCGATGTCGGTGATCGGGTGGGGCACCGCGACGGACCGCGCATGCGGCCCGCGGTGTAGCCGGCAGACCTCAGAGCTTCGACTGCGCGCCCAGCGCGATCTTCAGCAGGTCGGCGACGGTGTTGGCGTTCAGCTTTTCCATGATGTTGGCGCGGTGCGCCTCCACCGTCTTGATGCTGATGCCCAGGTCATCGGCGATCTGCTTGTTCAGCCGCCCGGCGACGATGCGCTCGAGCACCTGTGCCTCGCGGGTCGTCAATCGCGCCAGCAAGGCGTCGCGGCTGGCTTGCTCCTGGTGCTGCGAGAACGCACTGCGCGCGCTGTCGAGCATGCGTTCGACCAGGCGCAGCAGTTCTTCTTCCTTGAAGGGCTTCTCGATGAAATCCATCGCCCCCTTCTTCATCGTCGTCACCGCCATCGGCACATCGCCATGGCCGGTGATGAAGACGATCGGCAACGGGCTCTTGCGATCGACCAGGCGGTCCTGCAGTTCGAGGCCACTCATGCCGTCCATGCGGATGTCGGCGATCAGGCAGGCGACTTCGCGAACATCGAAGCGCGACAGGAACGATTCGGCCGAATCGAAGCACTTGACGCGGTAATCCTTGCCCTCGAGCAACCACTGCAGTGAATCGCGCACGGCCTCGTCGTCATCGACGACGTAGACGGTGCCCTTCTTGGGAATCAAGCTCATTCAGGTTGTCACCGCGTTGTTCAGCTGGGGATCGCCCGGTGCCTCGGCGGCACTGTCGGGGTCCGAGGAATCGCTTGGGATCGGCGCGTCGACCGGCAAGGTGAAGGTAAAACGGCACCCCGCGACGGCTTCGCCATTGTAGAGGTTCTGCGCCCGCATCCTGCCGCGGTGCGACTCGACGATGCTGCGGCACAGCGACAGGCCGATGCCGAGGCCTTCGGCCTTGGTGGAGAAGAAGGCCTCGTACAAGCGGCTCATGACCTCGCCCTGCAGACCCGGGCCGGTGTCGGTGACGCTGAACTCGATGACACCGCCCTCGTCGGGGGTGTAGCGGGGCACCACGCGCAGTTCGATGCTGCGCCGTGACGGCGGCATGCGCGCCATGTCGATCGCCTCGGCCGAGTTCTTCAGCAGGTTCATCAGCACCTGCTCGATCAGGATCGGATCGACCATCAGCGTCGGCAGGCGCTGGGCCACGTAGGTGCGGATGGCGACATTGCGCCGGCGCAACTCGATGCCCGCCAGTTCGACCGCATCGTCGACGATCTGGCGCGGGCGCGACGGCTGGCGCTGCGGCTCGCTCTTCTTCACGAAGGCGCGGATGCGGCGAATGGTCTGCCCGGCGCGCTCGGCCTGGCGCGCGGTCTTGCGCAGCGCGGCGACCAGGTCGGCCTTCTCGATCGAATCGGCGTTGACACGCGACACCATGCCGTTGCAGTAGTTGGTGATCGCCGTCAGCGGCTGATTCAACTCGTGCGCCACCGACGAGGCCATTTCGCCCATCGTCACCAGCCGGCTGGTGACCCGCGCCTTCTCGGCCTGCGTGGCGGCTTGCTCCTCGGCACGCAGGCGCGCGGTGATGTCGGTGGCGATCAGCATCTGTGCCAGCCGGCCGTCGGTCCACTGCAGATAGCGCGAGCGCACGTCGAACCACTTGCGCAAGGCTTCGACATGCACCTCGCGCGGATCCGAGCCCGATTCGGTGATCTCCTGCGTCGGCAGCCCGGAAAGGCCATCCACCAGATCCTCGACGTCCGGCACGTAGGCCGGTGCGCCGCCGCTGCCGGCGAGGGCGTCATGGCCGCGCGCGTCGGCGCCGAACCACAGCCGGTACGAACGGTTGGCGAACAACAGCTCGCCCTGCGGCACCGACAGCACCGACACCGACGCATCGAGCCCTTCGAGCACGGTGGTGAACCGCTCGTGCGAGGCCGTCAGCTGGTCGCGGATGCGCTTGGCCTCGGTGATGTTGGTCATCGAGGTCATCCAGCCGGTCTGCTGGCCGCGCGGATCGATCAACGGCGAGACGTACATGCGCGCGTCGAACAGCGAGCCGTCCTTGCGCATCACGCGCACCTCGATGCCGCCGGCCGGGCTGCGGCCGTGCAGTTCCTGCTGCAGCAGCCGCGCGTTCTCGTCGATGCGGTCGTTCGGCCAGTACGGGAACGGCGGCATCTGGCCGAGCAGCGCGGCTTCCGAAAAGCCGGTCATCGCGCAGAACGCCGCATTGACGTAGCTGATGCGGCCATCCAGATCCATCGCGCGCATGCCGGTCAGCATCGAGTTTTCCATCGCCCGGCGGAAGTTCGTCTCCTGCACCAGCGCCGCCTGGATCTGCGAACGGCGGCGCAGGTGGCGCCAGCTGCCCAGCAGCATCCACACCGTCAGCACCGACAGCGCCACCACCATCCAGAACAGCGTGTTGCTGATCAGGCCGAGCGAGTTGCGATAACCCTGCCCCGCGCAGCACCAGGCCGTTGACGGTGGGCGCCAGCGGCACGTCGTACAGGATCGGCGAGCGCATCGTGGCCTGCTGGCCCGGCATCGGGGTGACGGTGCTGGCGAGCACCGCGTTGCTGGCGTCGACGACGGAGATCGCGTGCCGGCGCGACACGTCGCTGGGCACGAAATAGCGCAGCAGCGCCTCGACCGAATACTCCGCCAGCAAGCTGCCGACGAAGGTGTTGCGCACGATCAGCGGCACCTGGATCTGGAACACCGTGGTGCCGGTGGCATCGACGAAGGCCTGTGAATAGACCGGCTGCCGCGCCTCGCGCGCCTTGCCGAAAGCGGCCGCCACCGCCGGTTCGCTCTGCGCCAGCGTCGGGTCGGTGATGTCGCCGCCCCACTGGTTGTCGCCCCGGTACGGCGTCGCCCAGTGCCGCGCCTGCGGGATGCGGTTGGCGTCGAGCCAGGCCATCTTGGTGATCGCCGGGCGCTCGCGGGCAAAGCCGGCGGCCTGGGCGACGAAGTCGGTCGGCCTGCGATTTCGCCTTGCATCAGATCGCCGGCCATGCGCACCAGCTGCTCCTGGTTCTCGATCAGGTGCAGCCGGATCTGCTGCTGGGTGATCTCGGTGTCGCGCTTGACCGACTCGGTCTCGCGTTCGACCTCCTCGTTGCGCAGGTACCAGAACGCCGAAATGATCGCCGCCAGGAACAGCAGCACCGACACCAGCGGCGCCAGCGGTGACCAGGCGGTCCTGTCGTGCCGGCGTCTGCCTGCGCCACCACGACAGTCAGCTCCCGCTGCGAACGCTGCCAGCGCGTCGGGCGGCGTCAGCGGCATGGGTCTGTGGGGCTTGCATCGGCGGCATTATCGGAGGGCGCGCGACGAGCGCGCGGGCCGGTTAAAGTCTGCCGCATTATGAAAACCAGGCGCACTATTTGAAATATCGGCGATGCTGTGGCAAACTTGCCGGCGCTGCAAGAATGACCACGAGACCACGATAAAGGAGACGCCCATGTCCGCCCTGCCGGAGCCCCGCCGCGACCCATCCGCCGGCGAAGACATCGATCCTCAGGAAACCCGCGAATGGCTCGATGCCTTGAACGCGGTCATCGGTGCCGAAGGCGGTGGGCGCGCGCACTTCCTGCTCGAACAGCTGATCGAAGAAGCGCGCCAGAACGGCATCGACATGCCGTTCTCGGCCCAGACCGGCTATGTCAACACGATCGAGCCGGCCGACGAGGAACACAGCCCCGGCAACCTCGAACTCGAAGGCCGGCTGCGCGCGTACATGCGCTGGAACGCGATGGCGCTGGTGGTCAAGGCCAACCGCCTGGACCCGGCCGATGGCGGCGACCTGGGCGGCCACATCAGCAGCTTCGCCTCGGTCGCGCACATGTTCGCGGCCGGCTTCAACCACTTCTGGCATGCCGAAAGCGAAGGCCACGGCGGCGACCTGCTCTACATCCAGGGTCACAGCTGCGCCGGGCATCTACGCACGTGCCTTCATGGAAGGGCGCCTGAGCGAGGAGCAACTGCTGAACTTCCGCCAGGAGGTCGGCGGCAAGGGCGTATCGAGCTATCCGCACCCGAAGCTGATGCCCGACTTCTGGCAGTTCCCCACCGTCTCGATGGGCCTCGGCCCGCTGATGGCGATCTACCAGGCGCGCTTCCTGAAGTACCTGCACGCGCGCGGCATCGCCGACACCGCCAACCGCAAGGTCTGGGTGTTCTGCGGCGACGGCGAGATGGACGAGCCCGAATCGCTGGGCGCGATCGGCCTGGCGGCGCGCGAGAAGCTCGACAACCTGATCTTCGTCATCAACTGCAACCTGCAGCGGCTGGACGGCCCGGTGCGCGGCAACGGCAAGATCATCCAGGAACTCGAAGGCGAGTTCCGCGGCTCGGGCTGGAACGTGCTCAAGCTGATCTGGGGCGCCAACTGGGACCCGCTGCTGGCGCGCGACAAGGACGGCGCGCTGCGCAAGATCATGATGGACACGCTCGACGGCGACTACCAGGCCTTCAAGGCCAACGACGGCGCCTTCGTGCGCAAGCACTTCTTCGGCCGCGACCCGCGCACCTTGGAGATGGTCGCGAAGATGAGCGACAAGGACGTCTGGAACCTGCGCCGCGGCGGCCACGATGCGCACAAGGTGCATGCCGCGTTCCACAAGGCCAACACGCACACCGGGCCAGCCGACCGTGCTGCTGGTCAAGACCGTCAAGGGCTGGGGCATGGGCAGCGCCGGCGAGGGCAAGAACACCGCGCACCAGACGAAGAAGCTGACCGACGACGACATCCGCTTCTTCCGCGACCGCTTCAACATCCCGGTGCCCGACAGCGAACTGGACAAGCTGCCGTTCTACAAGCCGGCCGACGACACGCCGGAGATGAAATACCTGCACGAGCGGCGCAAGGCGCTCGGCGGCTACCTGCCCAAGCGCCGCACCAAGGCCGACGAAAGCTTCACCGTGCCCTCGCTGGAGACCTTCAAGGCGGTGCTCGACGCCACCGCCGAAGGCCGCGAGATCAGCACCACGCAGGCGTTCGTGCGCTTCCTGACGCAGCTGCTGCGCGACAAGGCGCTGGGCCCGCGCGTGGTGCCGATCCTGGTCGACGAGGCGCGCACCTTCGGCATGGAAGGGCTGTTCCGCCAGATCGGCATCTACAACCCCGAGGGACAGAAGTACACGCCGGTGGACAAGGAACAGGTGATGTACTACCGCGAGGCGCAGGACGGCCAGATCCTGCAGGAGGGCATCAACGAAGCCGGCGGCATGGCCAGCTGGATCGCCGCGGCGACCTCGTACTCGACGAACAACCGGATCATGCTGCCGTTCTACGTCTACTACTCGATGTTCGGTTTCCAGCGTGTCGGCGACCTGGCCTGGGCTGCGGGCGACATGCAGGCGCGCGGCTTCCTGCTCGGCGGCACCAGCGGACGCACCACGCTGAACGGCGAGGGCCTGCAGCACGAGGACGGCCACAGCCACATCCTGGCCAGCACGATTCCCGAACTGCGTCAGCTACGACCCGACCTTCGCGCACGAGGTCGGCGGTGATCCTGCATCACGGCCTGAAGCGCATGGTCGAGAAGCAGGACAACGTCTACTTCTACCTGACCCTGCTGAACGAGAACTACCCGATGCCCGGGCTGAAGACCGGCACCGAGGAACAGATCATCAAGGGCATGTACCTGCTCGAAGAAGGGCGCGAAGAAGACGCCCCAGGGTCAACCTGCTGGGCAGCGGCACGATCCTGCGCGAATCGCAGGCCGCCGCGCGACCTGCTGCTGGCCGACTGGGGCGTGGCGGCCAACGTCTGGAGCTGCCCGAGCTTCAACGAACTCACCCGCGACGGCCAGGACTGCGAGCGCTGGAACCTGCTGCACCCGACCGAGAAGCCGCGCGTGCCGTTCGTCACGCAGCAGCTCGACAAGCATGCCGGGCCGGTGGTCGCCGTCGACCGACTACATGAAGAACTACGCCGAGCAGATCCGCGCCTTCATCCCGAAGGGGCGCAGCTACAAGGTGCTGGGCACCGACGGTTTCGGCCGCAGCGATTTCCGCAGCAAGCTGCGCGAGCACTTCGAGATCAACCGTCACTACATCGTCGTGGCCGCGCTGAAGGCGCTGGCCGACGAAGGCACGGTGCCGGCGGCCAAGGTGGCCGAGGCGATCAAGAAATACGGCATCGACATCGAGCGCGTCAACCCGCTGTACGCCTGATCTGGCTAACAAAAAACACGGAGACGACCCATGGCCCTGGTCGAAGTCAAGGTTCCCGACATCGGCGATTTCAAGGATGTCGAGATCATCGAGCTGCTGGTCAAGCCGGGCGACACGGTGAAGGTCGAGCAGTCGCTGATCACCGTCGAGATCGGACAAGGCGTCGATGGAGATCCCGTCGTCGCGCGCCGGCGTCGTCAAGGAGCTGAAGGTCAAGCTCGGCGACAAGATCAGCGAGGGCACGCCGCTGCTGATGCTCGAAGCGGCCGAGGCCGCCGAGGCAGCCGGCACCGGCACCGCGCCGCCGAAGCGCGCCCGATCGGCGCGCAGCGCCGCCGATACGGCACCGAAGCCGGCGCAGCCGACCGCCGCTCCGGCGCCACGGCCGGGCCGGTCGACGTGCTGGTGCCGGACATCGGCGACTTCGACGAGGTCGCGGTGATCGAGCTGCTGGTGCAGCCCGGCGACGCGATCGCTGTCGAACAGAGCCTGATCACTGTCGAGTCGGACAAGGCGTCGATGGAAATTCCGTCGTCGCATGCCGGCGTAGCTGAAGGAGCTGAAGGTCAAGCTCGGCGACAAGGTCGCCAAGGGCACGCTGATCGCGGTCATCGAAGCCGCCGCCGAGCAGCCGCGGCTGCGCCGGCGCCGAGCCGCTGCGCTCGGCCGAGCGCCGGCGCCGCGCTGCGAAGTCCGATGCCCCGGCTGCGACACCTGCTGCCGCGTCCGCCGCGGCCGCGCCGGCTGCCCGCGCACCAGCCGTCGGCGCCGAGCGCCGCCTTGCCGCACGCGTCGCCGTCGATCCGCCGCTTCGCGCGCGAACTCGGCGTGCCGCTCGACCAGGTCAAGGGCAGCGGGCCGAAGGGCCGCATCACGCAGCAGGACGTGCAGGGGTTCGTCAAGTGGCGTCATGCGCCTGCTCGCGGCTCAGCGCGGCGAACGGCCGCAGCCGGCTGGCGGGCCGGCGCTTCCCGGGCCTGCTGCCGTGGCCGCAGGTCGACTTCGGCAAGTTCGGGCCGGTCGAGCGCAAGCCGCTGTCGCGCATCAAGAAGATCAGCGGCGCCAACCTGCACCGCAACTGGGTGGTGATCCCGCATGTCACCAACCACGACGATGCCGACATCACCGAGCTCGAGGCCTTCCGCGTCGCCACCAACAAGGAAAACGAGAAGTCCGGCGTCAAGGTGACGATGCTGGCCTTCCTGATCAAGGCCTGCGTCGCGGCGCTGAAGAAGTTCCCCGAGTTCAACGCCTCGCTGGACGGCGAGCGAGGTGGTGCTGAAGCAGTACTTCCACATCGGCTTTGCCGCCGACACGCCGAACGGACTGATGGTGCCGGTGATCAAGGACGCCGACAAGAAGGGCGTGCTGCAGATCAGCCAGGAGATGGGCGAACTGGCGAAGAAGGCGCGCGACGGCAAGCTCGTCGCCCGAACGACATGGCCGGCGGCTGCTTCTCGATCAGCTCGCTCGGCGGCATCGGCGGGCGCTACTTCACGCCGATCATCAACGCGCCCGAGGTGGCGATCCTCGGCGTGTGCCGCAGCAACACCGAGCCGGTGCTGGGACGGCAAGGCCTTCCAGCCGCGGCTGATGCTGCCGCTGTCGCCTGAGCTGGGACCATCGCGCGGTCGACGGCGCCGCGGCCGCGCGCTTCAACGCCTACCTGGCCGCGATCCTGGCGGACTTCCGCCGCGTGCTGCTGTAAGGAGACGGAACATGGCACTCATCGAAGTGAAGGTTCCGGACATCGGCGACTTCAAGGATGTCGCCGTCATCGAGCTGCTGGTCAAGCCCGGCGACGCGGTCAAGGTCGAACAAAGCCTGGTGACGGTCGAGAGCGACAAGGCGTCGATGGAGATTCCGTCGGCGGCGGCCGGCGTGGTCAAGGAACTGAAGGTCAAGATCGGCGACACGGTCAACGAAGGTTCGGTGCTGCTGACGATCGAAGCCGGCTGCCGACGCCGCGCACCGGCGCCGGCTGCGAGCGCCGCCGGCGGCAAGCCGGCGCCTGCAGCGAAGAGCGCAACCCGCGCCCGCGCCTGCGCGCGTGCCGCCACTCGCGGCGGCGCCGACCTCGACTGCGACATGCTCGTGCTCGGCGCCGGCCCGGGCGGCTATTCGGCCGCCTTCCGCGCCGCCGACCTGGGCATGAAGGTGGTGCTGGTCGAGCGTTACGCGACGCTGGGCGGCGTGTGCCTGAACGTCGGCTGCATCCCGTCGAAGGCGCTGCTGCACGTGGCCGCGGTGATGGACGAGGTCAGCCACTTCGCCGCCCTGGGCGTCAGCTATCGGCGCACCGACCATCGACCGCGCCAAGCTGCTCGCGCACAAGAACAAGGTGGTCGGCAAGCTCACCGGCGGGCTCGCCGCGATGGCCAAGATGCGCAAGGTGACGGTGCTGCGCGGTCACGGCAGCTTCATCGATCCGCACCATGTGAAGGTCGAGGAAACCAGCGGCGACGGCGCAGGAAAACACCGGCAAGTCGCAGACGGTGCGCTTCGCGCAGTGCATCATCGCCGCCGGTTCGCAGGCGATGCACCTGCCGTTCCTGCCCGACGATCCGCGCATCGTCGATTCCACCGGCGCGCTCGAGTTGCGCCAGTCGCCCAAGCGCATGCTGATCGTCGGCGGCGGCATCATCGGGCTCGAAATGGGCACGGTGTATTCGACGCTCGGCGCGCGGCTGGACGTGGTCGAGATGCTCGACGGCCTGATGCTCGGCGCCGACCGCGACCTGGTCCGGTGTGGCAGAAGATGAACGCGCCGCGCTTCGACCACATCATGCTGAAGACCAAGACCGTCGGTGCGAAGGCCACCGACGAGGGCATCCTGGTCAACTTCGAAGGCGAGGGCGCACCGAAGGAGCCGCAGCTGTACGACCTGGTGCTGCAGGCGGTCGGCCGCACGCCCGAACGGCAACAAGCATCGGCGCCGACAAGGCCGGCGTGAACGTCGGCGAACGCGGCTTCATCCCGGTCGACGTGCAGATGCGCACCAACGTGCCGCACATCTTCGCCATCGGCGACATCGTCGGCCAGCCGATGCTGGCGCACAAGGCGGTGCACGAGGCGCATGTCGCGGCCGAGGTCGCCGCCGGCGACAGCAAGGCGCAGTTCGACGCGCGCGTGATCCCGAGCGTGGCCTACACCGACCCCGAGGTGGCCTGGGTCGGCCTGACCGAGGACGAGGCCAAGGCCAAGGGCATCGACGCTGAAGAAGGGTCTGTTCCCGTGGACGGCGTCGGGTCGGGCCATCGCCAACGGCCGCGACGAAGGTTTCACCAAGCTGCTGTTCGACGCGCAGACACATCGCATCCTGGGCGGCGGCATCGTCGGCACGCATGCCGGCGACATGATCGGCGAGGTCGCGCTGGCCATCGAGATGGGCGCCGACGAGGTGGACATCGGCAAGACCATCCACCCGCATCCGACGCTCGGCGAGAGCATCGGCCTGGCCGCCGAGGTGGCGCACGGCAGTTGCACCGACCTGCCGCCGGCGAAAAAGTGAGCGCGGCGGCTGAAAGCGGGTGCCGCTGCGCGTGACGGGGCGTGGCACGGCGCCACACCGTGCGAGGTTGGGCGCGGTGCCGTGTGCGCCGCGCAAGGCCCTCAAGTTGACGGCGGCCGTGCCGAAGCAGGCAGTGCGGCCGTGCGGGCCCCGAAGCCCGCGTGGCGCCGCGCCTTGCGGCCCCGCCGCGCCGACCGTCCCGCCATCCACCGTGCGCCCCCGCCGTGCCTGCTCCACCCCGCGTTCGAGATGGCCGGCGTTGCTGCCGGGCCTGGCGCTGCTGTGCTGTGCGGCGGTGTGGTCGGCGGACACGCTGCGCGCCGTCGACGGTGCCCGCCTGCAGGCCAGCGCGAAGCTGGCCGGTGCGCAGGCGGAACAGGCCACCGATCGCCTGCTGCCGCTGTTGCGTGCCGCACAGGTGCAAGCCCCGCGCGAGCAGCTGCGCCGTCAACCGACTTCTTCAACGGGCGGCTGCGCTTCGCGCCGGACCAGGAGGTCTGGGGCGTCGAAGATCACTGGGCGAGCCCGTTGCGAGGCGCTGCAGAAGGGCGCCGGCGATTGCGAGGACTACGCCATCGGCAAGTATTTCAGCTTGCTCGCGCTCGGCATGCCGGCCGCGCAGTTGCGGCTGGTGTACGTGCGTGCGCAGATGCCGGACGGCAGCGCGCAGGCCCACATGGTGCTGGCCTACTACCTGACGGCAAGGCGAGGTGCTGATCCTCGACAACCTGATCGAAGACATCCGGCCCGCAGCGGGCCGTGGCGACCTGAGCCCGGTCTTCAGCTTCAACAGCGAAGGCTTGTGGCAAGGTGTCGGGGCGGTCGGCTGCCGGCGACCCGCTGCAGCGGCTGTCGCGCTGGCGCGACGTGGTCGAGGCGCCCGCAGCGAAGGATTTCCATGAAGGCAGCAACGCGCATGTCGATGATCCGGCAGATCTGGGCGCTGCTCATCGGCCTGCTGCTGGTCACGCTGCTGGCCGCGGTGGGCACGCACGCCTGGGTCGCGCGCCAGGGGGCGATGGCCCAGGTTGCAGATCGCGCAACGACGACGGCGCGATGATGCTGGCGCTGGCGCTGTCGCAACAGGGCGGCGACGCGCAGCGCATGCAGCTGGTGGCCTCGGCGCTGTTCGACACCGGCCACTACCGCGCGCCTGCGTCTGTTGCAGCCCGACGGCAGCGCCTGGTTCGAACGCGAGTGCCGCCGATCGCGCCGGCGACGCACCGGGGTGGTTTCGGCACTGGGCTGGCTTCGATGTCGCGCCCGGCGTCGCGCTGGGTCAGCCACGGCTGGACGCCGCTGGGGCAGCGTGCAGGTGTCGAGCCAGGCCGCCTGGGCGGTCGACGCGTTGTGGGCCAGCTGCCTGGCGATGACCTTGCTGGATGGCGGTGCTGGCGGCCGCTGCGGCGGCGGCTCGGCGTGTGGCTGGTGCGCTCCTGGCGACGGCCGCTGGACGCGGTGGTGGCGCAGGCGCAGGCGCTCGAGGAGCGTCGCTTCGTGCATCGCCGACGAACCGCGCGTGCCCGAGACTGCGCCGCCTGACGCGCGGCATGAACAGCCTGGTGCAGCGCCTGCAGCGGGTGCTGGCCGACCAGGCCGACGCAGCTCGATGACCTGCGCGAGCAGGCCCACACCGACCCGCTCAGCGGCCTGGCCGACGGCGACCAGTTCGTCGGCCAGCTGGATGCTGCGCTGCGTGCCGCGCCGGTGGCGCGGCGCCGGCTTGCTGATCGTGCGCGTGCTCGACCTGGCATGCGATGAACCGGCGCATCGGCCACGCGGCACCGATCGCCTTGCTCGGCGCGCTCGGCGAGGTGCTGCAGTCCTATCCGCGGCATGTCGAGGGCGCGCTGACCGGGCGTCTGAACGGCAGCGACCTGGCGCTGTATCTGCCGGCAGCCGGCATGGCCGCCGACACCGCACGCAGCCTCGTCGACGCGCTGCGCGCTGCATTGGCCACCGTCGACGCCAGGGCGCCGAACTGGTGGTCGGCGGCGGCGACCGTCTGTCGGGTCGTCGGCGGCGGCGAAGCGCTGGCGCGGGCCGACAGCGCGCTGGCGCGCGCCGAACAGCGCGGCGCCTTCGCCATCGAGATCAATGTCGGCACGACGGCGGCGGCGGTCGACGGCGGTGAACAGCAATGGCGCCGGCTGCTCAGTCGCCGCGCTGCAACGAAGGACGCACCCAACTCGCCGAGGAGCCGGTGCTCGACGCGATGGGCGGGCTGCTTCATCTGCAGTGTTCGATGCGCCTGCAGTGGCAGGCACAGCGGCCCCTTCCATCCGGCAGCCGCCTGGCTGCCGATGGCACAACGCTGCCGCCTCGCGCCCGCAGGCCGACCTGGGCCGCGCTGGCGCTGGTGCTGCGGCGATCGCGCAGCGACGGCAGCCGCGCTGCTGATGCTGACATCGGCGTCGCTGGCCAGCGCCGGCTTCGTCGAGCGGCGTGCAGCGCGAGCTGACGGCCGCGCCGCGAACAGGCGGCCCTGCTGTCGATCGACTTGCGCGAGAGCGCGGTGCGCGCCACACCGCGCGCCTGCGCGAGGCCAGCGCGCTGTGGCGCGGCGCTGGGTGTCAGGCTGGGCCTGGAGCAGGCCGGCGCCAACCTGCGCGAGCTGCCGCGCCTGCACGCGCTGGGGCTGGACTACATCGCGCATCGACGCCGCGTTCGCTGCAGGACGTGGCGCAGGATGCGGCCGGTGCGCGAACTGCGCGCGCGGCCTCGTCAGGCTGCTGCACGGCATGGGCATGCAGCGTGCTCGCCGACGGCGTCGACGACGCCGACGACCTGGCCGTGCTGTGGCAGCTGGGTTTCGACGGCGCCGCGCGCGGCCGACGCGGCCACGCCGGCGCGAACCCGGCCGCGACCGGCTGACGGCTCAGCCGATGTCGCCGACGTGCAGCCCGAAGCTGCCGCGCGCGCGGTCGGCGAAGAAGTGCTGCAGCGTCTCGCGCACCGTGCGGAAGGCCAGCTGATCCCACGGCATCTCGTGCTTCGCGGAACAGCTGCGCCTCGATGGTCTCGGGGCCGGGGTCGAAGCGCGGTGTCGTGCAGCCGGGCCCGGTAGAACAGGTGCACCTGGCCGACGCGCACGACGTTGAGCATGCTGAACAGGCCCTGCAGCTCGATGCGCGCGCCGGCTTCCTCGACCGTCTCGCGCAACGCGCCCTGCTGCGGTGGTCTCGCCGAGTTCCATGAAGCCGGCCGGCAGCGTCCACAGGCCGTAGCGCGGCTCGATGTTGCGCCGGCACAGCAGCACCTGGTCGCCCCACACCGGCACGCGTGCCGACGACGTTCAGCGGGTTTTCGTAGTGCACCTCGCCGCAGGCGGTGCACACCGCGCGATCGCGGTTGTCGTCGGCCGGCACGCGGTACTGCGTCGGCGCTGCCGCAGACGCGGCAGTGCTTGATGCGGCGCGCCTCCAACATGCGGCGGCAGTGTAGCGTGCGGCACGATCGCGCGTGCGCATGGCATGATGCACGCGCCCTGCCGTCGAGCCTCGCGCACCTGCCGAAGCGAGCCCATGAGCCTCGTCCTCACCGCCCCCGCACCCGTCACCGTGCCCGTCGCAGGACGGCGGCGAATTTCCGGTGCACCGCATCTACTGCGTCGGCCGCAACTACGTCGAGCACGCGCAGGAGATGGGGCACACCGGCCGCGAGCCGCCGTTCTTCTTCATGAAGCCGGCCGACGCCGTGCTGCCGGTGCGCCGACGGCGAGACCGGCACGATGGACTACCCGAGCCTGACGCACAGCCTGCACCACGAGATCGAACTGGTCGTGGCCATCGGCCGCGGCGGCCGCGACATCGCCGCCGCCGATGCCGCGCCAGCACATCTGGGGTTATGCGGTCGGCCTGGACATGACGCGCCGCGACCTGCAGGCCGAGATGAAGAAGCAGGGCCGGCCGTGGTGCATCGGCAAGGCCTTCGAGCAGTCGGCGCCGATCGGCCCGATCGTGCCGATCGCGCGCACCGGCCGCCTGCTCAAAGGCGCGATCACGCCTGAGCGTGAACGGCACAGCCGCGCCAGAAGGGCGACCTGTCGCAACTGATCTGGAGCGTCAACGAAACCATCGCCCACCTCAGCGCGGCCTGGCTGCTGCAGCCGGGCGATCTGATCTTCACCGGCACGCCGGCGGGCGTCGGCGCGGTCGCAGCGCGGCGACGTGATGGAAGGCCGCATCGAAGGCCTGGGCACGCTGCGCGTGGCGGTGCGCTGACCGCGACGGCCGGCATGGAACTGTTCAGCTACTTCCGTTCGTCGGCGTCGTACCGGGTGCGCATCGCGCTGGCGCTGAAGGGCCTGGACTACGACTACCGCGCGGTGCACCTGGCGAAGAACGAGCAGTTCGAGCGAGTCCTACGCGGCCGTGTCGGCCGTCGCGGCTGGTGCCGCTGCTGCGCGACGGCGATGTGCACGCTGACGCAGTCGCTGGCGATCATCGAATACCTCGACGAAACGCATCCCGCAGCCGCCGCTGCTGCCGGCCGATGCGCCGGGCCGCGCCCGCGTGCGCGCGCTGGCGCTGGACATCGCCTGCGAGATCCACCCGCTGAACAACCTGCGCGTGCTGCGCTACCTGGTGCACGACGCTGAAGCTCAGCGAGGACGACAAGAACCGCTGGTACCGGCACTGGGTCGAGACCGGGCTCGAGGCGGTCGAGCGCCAGCTGGCGGCGCAGCCGTCGACCTTCTGCCACGGCGAGACGCCGACGCTGGCCGACTGCGTGCTGGTGCCGCAGATCTTCAACGCGCAGCGCTTCGAGTGCCGCACCGACCATGTGCCGCAGGTGATGCGCGTGTTCGACGCCTGCATGCAGCTGGACGCGTTCGACGCCACGCGGCCCGAAGCCTGCCCGGATGCTGCTCTGACGCCCGGCCGGCTGCGGCCGCCTGGCTGGCCGCACGCGCGGTCGGCGCGTGCATGAGCACGCGCCACGGCGGCGTCAGCGCGCACCCTGGGACAGCCTGAATCTCGGCGCTCGCGGTCGGCGACGACGCCGCTGCGGTGTGCCGCGCAACCGGCGGCGCTTCGCCGCGGCGCATCGGGGCCGAGCCGGTCTGGCTGCGACCAGGTGCACGGCACGTGTCGTGCTGCAGGTCTGGCCGGCGCGATGTCGAGGCCCAGGCCATCGCGGCCGATGCCGTCGTGGACCGACCAGCCCGGTCTGGCCTGCACCGTGCTGGTCGCCGATTGCCTGCCGGTGCTGTTCGCCGCGCCGACGGCGGCGTGGCCGCCGCCCATGCCGGCTGGCGCGGGCTGGCGGCCGGTGTGCTCGAGGCGACGCTGTCGGCGCGCTGTGCGCCGGCAGCGCGCTGCGCACCGGCCGATGTTCGCGCCTGGCTCGGGCCGTGCATCGGTCCGCGCCAGTTCGAGGTCGGTGCCGACGTGCTGCAGGCGTTCGGCGCGCTGCGCCGGATCGACCGGCGGCGTGCGCTTCGTCGCCGCAGCGGCGTGCGCGACGGGCACGCCGCGCTGGCTGGCCGACCTGGCCGGCCTGGCGCGCGACCGGCTGCTGCGCGCTGGGCGTGACGCACATCAGCGGCGCCGACGCGCTGCACGGTCGAAGAAGCGCTCACGCGTTCTTCTCGTACCGGCGCGACGGCGTCACCGGGCGCATGGCCGCCGCCGTCTGGCTGCGCGGCTGACAGCTGCGTGCGCGCTCGGCGGCGCGTCGCGCGCGCCGCCGCATCGGCGTGCCGATCACGTACAGCACGATCGTCAGCGGCAGCACGCCGTACAGCAGCAGCGTGAAGAACGCGCCGAGCAGCGTGCCGTTGCTGGAGACATCGCTTCGACGAGCGCCATCATCACCACCACGTAGAGCCAGGCCATCGCCACGATGTGCATATCGATATGTGAATTCTGTTTTCAGCAATATGAGACAGTTCGCATGCGCGTCGACTTAGAATGCGTGCGTTGCACCACGATTCGGCCCACACTGTCAGGCTGCGGCAGTCGCGTACGCGACCAGAACATCAGGAGACAGCGAGATGGACAAGCCTAACCCGTTCCTGCCCGATCTGGCGGCACCCGGACGCCGCGATCGGCAAGGCCTGGTCGCCGCGATGGGCTGTCGCCGCCAGCGCGCTGGCGCAGGCTGCAGCAGCGACTACCTCGAAGGCGCCACCGCGATGTGGAACTCAGTCGCTCGGCGCCGGCAACGGCGACGCCCACGCGCCGCTGCCGCGACCGGCGCTTCGCCGGCAAGGACTGGACCGAGCAACCCGGCGGCGTCGTTCACTGCGCAGATGTACCTGCTGAACTCGCGCGCGCTGATGCAGATGGCCGATGCGGTGCAGGCCGACGCCAAGACCAAGGCGCGCATCCGCTTCGCGGTGCAGCAGTGGATCGACGCGGCCATCGCCGAGCAACTTCCTGGCGCTGAACCCCGAGGCGCTGCAGAAGGCGCTGCAGACGCAAGGGCGAGAGCCTGGCCGCAGGGCATGCAGCACCTGCTCGCGGACGCCGCGCAAGGGCCATGTGTCGCAGACCGACGAAACGGCCTTCGAGGTCGGCCGCAACGTCGCCACCAGCGAGGGCGCGGTGGTGTTCGAGAACGAGCTGTTCCAGCTGATCGAATACAAGCCGCTGACCGCCAAGGTGCACGAGCGGCCGATGCTGTTCGTGCCGCCGTGCATCAACAAGTTCTACATCCTCGACCTGCAGCCCGAGAACTCGCTGATCCGCTACACGGTCGAGCAGGGCCACCGGGTCTTCGTCGTCAGCTGGCGCAACCCCGATGCATCGCTGGCCGACAAGACCTGGGACGACTACATCGAGCACGCCGCGATCCGCGCCATCGAGGTGGTGCGCGAGATCAGCGGCGCAGAGCACGATCAACACGCTGGGCTTCTGCGTCGGCGGCACGATCCTGGCGACGGCGCTGGCGGTGCTGGCGGCGCGCGGCGAGCAGCCGGCCGCAAGCGTGACGCTTGCTGACCACCTTGCTCGACTTCAGCGACACCGGCGTGCTCGACCTGTTCATCGACGAAGCCGGCGTGCAGCTTGCGCGAGATGACGATCGGCGACCAGGCGCCGGGCGGCCCGGCGCTGCTGAAGGGCCAGGAACTGGCCACCACCTTCAGCTTCCTGCGCCCGAACGACCTGGTGTGGAACTACGTCGTCGGCAACTACCTGAAGGGCGAAGCCGCCGCCGGCCTTCGACCTGCTGTACTGGAACGGCGACGCGACCAATCTGCCCGGCCCGATGTACTGCTGGTACCTGCGCCACACCTACCTGCAGAACGAGCTGAAGCAGCCGGGCGCGCTGACGGTGTGCGGCGAGAAGGTCGACCTGGGCAGCGATCAAGGCGCCGGTGTTCATCTACGGCTCGCGCGAGGACCACATCGTGCCGTGGAAGGCGGCCTACGCGTCGACGCAGGTGCTGAAAGGGCAAGCGTCGCTTCGTGCTCGGCGCGTCCGGCCACATCGCCGGCGTCATCAACCCGCCGGCGAAGAAGAAGCGCAGCCACTGGACCAACGACAAGCTGGCCGGCCGATGCCGACGCATGGTTCGACGGCGCCACCGAGGTGCCCGGCAGCTGGTGGCCCGACTGGACCGGCTGGCTCAAGCCGCACGCCGGCACGCATGAGTCGCCGCGCCGAAAGCGCCGGGCAGCAAGCAGCTTCACCGCCGATCGAACCGGCGCCCGGGCGCTACGTCAAACAGAAGGCCTGAGCGCGCGCACCCACTTCATCAACTGCTGGAGAACCTGCCATGACCGACATCGTCATCGTCGCCGCCGCCCGCACCGCCGTCGGCAAGTTCGGCGGCACGCTGGCCAAGACGCCGGCCACCGAACTCGGCGCCGCCGTGATCAAGGCGCTGCTCGAACGCGCCAAGCTCGACGGCGAGCAGATCAACGAGGTCATCCTCGGCCAGGTGCTGCAGGCCGGCGCCGGCCAGAACCCGGCGCGCCAGGCGGTCATCAAGGCCGGCCTGCCGCACGCGGTGCCGGCGATGACGATCAACAAGGTCTGCGGCTCCGGGCTGAAGGCGGTGATGCTGGCGGCGCAGGCGATCCGCGACGGCGACAGCGAGATCGTCATCGCCGGCGGCCAGGAGAGCATGAGCATGAGCCCGCACGTGCTGCCCAACTCGCGCGACGGCCAGCGCATGGGCGACTGGAAGCTGGTCGACACGATGATCACCGACGGCCTGTGGGACGTCTACAACCAGTACCACATGGGCATCACGGCCGAGAACGTGGCCAAGAAGCACGGCATCAGCCGCGAGGCGCAGGACGCGCTGGCGCTGGCGTTCGCAGCAGAAGGCCGCGGCGGCGCAGGAAGCCGGCCGCTTCAAGGACGAGATCGTGCCGTTCAGCATCGCGCAGAGAAAGGGCGACCCGATCGTCTTCGCCGCCGACGAGTTCATCAACAAGAAGACCAGCGCCGAAGCGCTGGCCGGCCTGCGCCCGGCCTTCGACAAGGCCGGCAGCGTGACCGCCGGCAACGCCTCGGGCCTGAACGACGGCGCCGCCGGCGTGGTGGTGATGAGCGCGGCCAAGGCCAAGGCGCTGGGCCTGACGCCGCTGGCGCGCATCGCCAGCTACGCCAGCGCCGGCCTCGACCCGGCGTTCATGGGCATGGGCCCGGTGCCGGCGGCGCGCAAGGCGCTGCAGCGCGCCGGCTGGAAGCCGGCCGACCTGGACCTGCTCGAGATCAACGAAGCCTTCGCCGCGCAGGCCTGCGCGGTGCACCAGGAAATGGGCTGGGACACGAGCAAGGTCAACGTCAACGGCGGCGCGATCGCCATCGGCCACCCGATCGGCGCGTCGGGCTGCCGCATCCTGGTGACGCTGCTGCACGAGATGGCCAGGCGCGACGCCAAGAAGGGCATCGCCTCGCTGTGCATCGGCGGCGGCATGGGCGTGGCGCTGACCGTCGAACGCGGCTGAATCAGCGCTACCAGGCGATTCCGGCTTGACCGCGCGACCGCAGCGAGCTCGACGCGGGCCAGCCTCACAACAACAACCAAGGAGATCGACATGACGAAGAAAGTGGCGTACGTGACCGGCGGCATGGGCGGCATCGGCACCGCCATCTGCCAGCGCCTGCACAAGGAAGGCTTCAAGGTCATCGCCGGCTGCGGCCCGAGCCGCGACTTCAAGAAGTGGATCGACGAGCAGAAGGCGCAGGGCTACACCTTCTACGCCTCGGTCGGCAACGTCGCCGACTGGGACTCCACCGTCGAGGCCTTCACCAAGGCCACGGCCGAGCACGGCGCCGATCGACGTGCTGGTCAACAACGCCGGCATCACCCGCGACCGCATGTTCCTGAAGATGACGCCCGAAGACTGGAAGGCGGTCATCGACACCAACCTGAACAGCATGTTCAACGTCACCAAGCAGGTGGTGCCGGGCATGGTCGAAAAGGGCTGGGGCCGCATCATCCAGATCAGCTCGGTCAACGGCGAGAAGGGCCAGGCCGGGCAGACCAACTACTCGGCGGCCAAGGCCGGCATGCACGGCTTCACGATGGCGCTGGCGCAGGAAATGGCGGCCAAGGGCGTGACGGTCAACACCGTCAGCCCGGGCTACATCGGCACCGACATGGTGCGCGCGATCAAGCCCGAGGTGCTGGAGAAGATCGTCGCCACGATCCCGGTCAAGCGCCTGGGCACGCCCGAGGAAATCGGCTCGATCGTCGCCTGGCTGGCGGGCGAGGATTCCGGCTTCACCACCGGCGCCGACTTCAGCTGCAACGGCGGCCTGCACATGGGCTGATCCCGGGCGCCAGCGCGCCGGCCGCTTCTACGCCGGAGCGCTGCAGGCGTATCACGTCTAGACCGAGCTGCGCGGCGCCGCTGCGTGCAGCGTCGCCGCGCTCGCCGTCGCGCAGCTCGATCGTCGCGTCCGGCATCGAGCTGCCGGAAGCTGCGCTGCAACGAGCGCTCGATACAGCGGGTCGTAGTGCTGGCTGCATCAGCTGCGCCGAACACCTCGCGCCAGCGGCCCGCGCGTGCATCGGCCTGCCAGGCGCTCGACCGTGTCGCGGCCGCGCAGCGCCAGCAGCGACTCGAGCGCTTGCAAAAGCCCTCGACGTCGTCGGCGAAGAAGGCGTACTCCTGCAGCAGCAGGTCGAGCCGCGCGTCATCGGCCATCTGCACGCTGCACAGCACTGGCCGTCGCTGCGCATGTGCTCGATCAGCGCCTCCGGCACGCGCAGCGCGCCGATCTTGCGGCTTTCGCTTTCGACGAAGACCGGCCGCTGCGGGTCGAAGCCGCTTCAGCGCTTGCCACAGCAGCGTGTCGAAGCGCTTCTGCGTCGGCTGCGGCTTGCCGGGCACGGCGCCGAGCACCGAGCCGCGGTGGCAGGCCAGCGCCTTCGAGGTCGAGCATCTGCGCGCCGCGCGCGGCCAGCGCCGCGAGCAGGCGCGTCTTGCCGCTGCCGGTGCGCCCGCACAGCACCCGGTAGCTGAAGCGCCGCGGCAGCGTCGTCGAGTTCGTCGCGCACGATCGCGCGCCAGGCCTTGTAGCCGCCGCCGAGCTGCGTGCGTGCGAAAGCCGATCTGGCCCAGGAACCAGGCCAGGCTGCCCGAGCGCTGGCCGCCGCGCCAGCAGTAGACCAGCGGCTGCCAGTCGCGCGGCTTGTCCTGCACCCAGCGTTCGACGTGCGCGGCGATGTTGCGCGCCACCATCGTCGCGCCGACCTTGCGCGCGGCGCAGCGCCGACTCCTGCTTGTACAGCGTGCCGACGATGCGCCGCTGCTCGTCGTCGAGCACCGGCCAGTTGACGGCGCCGGGCAGGTGGTCCTCGGCGAACTCGGCCGGCGAGCGCGCGTCGATGATCGCAGTCGAAGCGCTCGGGTGCGGCGATCAGCATCGGCCGCGGTGGTCGGTGCTCAGGCTCACGCGGGCGCCACGCGCGTCGAGCAGTTCGCTTTCGATCTGCAACTGCTCGCGCGAGCGCTGCAGCGCCGGCCCGTCGACCAGGAAGGTGTCCTCGACGCGCTCGCCGAGCGTGCTGATCTTGGCCAGGTGCAGGTTCATCTGGTGGCGGGCGAGCACGCGCGCGATGCCGTACAGCAGCCCCGAGCGGTCGCTGGCGCTGATCGTCAGCAGCCAGCGCTGCGCGCGCTCGTCCGGGTGCAGCGTGACGCGCGGCGTCACCGGGAACGAGCGCACGCGGCGCGACACGCGGCCGCGCCCGGGCTCGGGCAGCGCGCCGGTCGGATGCCAGCGCGCTGCGTCGCCTGCGTCTCGACCAGCGAGATCAGGTCGCGGTAGCGCGGCCGCCGAGCCTGGCTCCATGCGCGTGCTGACGAGCTGGAAGGTGTCGAGTGCGTAGCCGGCGCGGGTGGTGTGCACCTTGGCGTCGAGCATGCTGAAGCCGGCGCTGTCGAAGTAGCCGCAGATGCGCGCGAACAGGTCGGGCCGGTCGGGCGTGAAGACCAGCACCTGCAGGCCTTCGCCGACCGGCGAGACGCGCGCGCGCACGATCGGCACGGCGCTGTCCAGGTGGCGCCACAGCGCGCGCGCGTGCCAGGCGATGTCGGTCGGCGTCGTGGCGCGCGAAGTAGCTCAGCTCGAGCGTGCGCCACAGCTGTTCCTCGCTGCCCGGCAGCGCGCTGTGCAGCGCCAGCAGCTTGCGCGCCTCGTGCTTGCGCGCCTCGATGACTCGGCGTCGATGTTCGGCCGCGCGCCGCCCAGTGCGCGCAGCGTCAGGCGGTACAGGTCTTCGAGCAGCTTGCCCTTCCAGGCGTTCCACACCTTCGGGCTGGTGCCGCGGATGTCGGCCACCGTCAGCAGGTACAGCGCGCTCAGGCGTGCGCTCGCTGCCGACCAGCGCGCGCGAAGGCCATCACCACCTCGGGGTCGCTGAGGTCCTCCTTCTGCGCGATGCGGCTCATCGTCAGGTGTTCGCGCACCAGGAACTCGATCAGCGCCGCATCGTCGCCGCGCGACCGCCGTGGTCGCGGCAGAAGCGCCTGGCATCGGTGGCGCCGAGCGTCGGAGTGGTCGCCGCCGCGGCCCTTGGCCACGTCGTGGAACAGCGCGGCCACGTACAGCAGCCAGGGCTCGTCCCATTCGCTGGCCAGCTGCGAGCAGAACGGGTACTCGTGCGCGTGCTCGGGAATGAAGAAGCGGCGCACGTTGCGCACCACCATCAGGATGTGCTGGTCGACCGTGTAGACGTGGAACAGGTCGTGCTGCATGCGCCCGACGATGCGCCGGAAGACCCACAGGTAGCGGCCCAGCACCGAGGTCTGGTTCATCAGCCGCAGCGCGTGCGTCAGCCCTTGCGGCTGGCGCAGGATGTCCATGAACACGCTCGCGGTTGAACGGGTCGCGCCGGAATTCGGCGTCCATCACGTTGCGCGCGTTGTACAGCGCGCGCAGCGTGCGCGCCGACAAGCCCTTGATGCCCGGCGTCTGCTCGTAGACCAGGAAGGTCTCGAGGATCGCGTGCGGCTGCTGCGCGAACAGGTCGTCGTGCGCCACCTCGAGCATGCCGCCGCGGTCGAGGAAGCTGTGCGTTGATCGGGCGCATCGGCGCGGTCTCGGAGCCGTTGACGCGCTCCTCGATGTTGAGCATCAGGATCTGGTTCAGCTGCGTCACCGCCTTGGCCGCCCAGTAGTAGCGGTGCATCAGCAGCTCGGACGAGCGCTGGCCCTTGGTCGGCGCGCAGCCCGAAGCTCTCGGCGACGGCGGTCTGCAGGTCGAACACCAGGCGGTCCTCGCGCCGCCCGCGCGACCAGGTGCAGCCGGGCGCGGATCAGCTTCAGCGTGCCTTCGTGCTGCCGCAGCTGGCTGACCTCGAAGGGCGTGATCAGGCCCTTGGCGGCCAGCTCGGTCCAGCTGCGGCCCGAGCCCGGCCGCGCGCGCCACCCAGATCACCACCTGCAGGTCGCGCAGGCCGCCCGGGCTTTCCTTGCAGTTCGGCTCCAGCGAGTACGGCGTGTCCTCGTACTTGGTGTGGCGCTGGCGCATCTCCAGCGTCTTGCGCGCGCAGGAAGGCCTTCGCATCCATCGCCGCGCCGGGTGGCTGCGCGGAACTCGCTGAACAGCGCGCCGCGAGCCGCACAGCAGGCGCGCTTCGAGCAGCGCGGTCTGCACCGTCACGTCGCTGCGCGCCATCGCCACGCACTCGTCGACGGTGCGCACCGACGCGCCGATCTCCAGGCCGATGTCCCAGCAGGCGCGCGAGAAGCCCTCGACGGCGCGCGCAGCCGTCGTCGCGCTCGACGCGTCGCGCCGGCGTGCGTGTCCAGCGCCGTCCCGGCCGGCAGCAGCACCAGCACGTCGACGTCGGAGTAGGGAAACAGTTCGCGCGCGGCCGTAGCCGCCGACGGCCACCAGCGCCGCGCCTCGGCGGCATGCCCGCGTGGCGCCCACAGCTCGGCGAGCAGTCGCGTCGACATGGCGCGTCAGCGCCGCGCGTCAGCCGCGCTGGCGGCGCGCACCGTCGGGCGCGAGCTGTCGAACTGCGCCGAGCAGCGCGGCCTTGCCGTGCAGCACGCGCTCGCGCAGCGCGGCCACGCCGGCTGGCGGCAGCGCGGCGGCAGCGTCCGGCTGCAGCGCCAGCGCCGGCAAGGCAGACGGCCATCGCGCTGCCGTCAGGCGCGCGACGAACTCCGGCGGGCGGCGGGCTGCCGGCCGACTGCGTCAGCACCTCGTAGCCGGTGTCGGTGACCAGCACGGTGTGTTCCCACTGCGCCGACAGCGAGCGGTCCTTGGTGACGATGGTCCAGCCGTCGCCGAGTTCGCGGATGTCGCGGCGGCCGGCGTTGATCATCGGCTCGATGGTGAAGACCATGCCCGGCAGCAGTTCGTCCAGCGTGCCCGGGCGGCCGTAGTGCAGCACCTGCGGCTCCTCGTGGAACTTGCGGCCGATGCCGTGGCCGCAGAACTCGCGCACGATCGAGAAGCCCTGGTTCTCGGCGAAGGTCTGGATCGCATGGCCGATGTCGCCGAGGCGCGCGCCGGGCTTGACCTTGACGATGCCCTTCCACATCGCCTCGTAGGTCAGCTGGCACAGCCGCTTGCGCCGCGATGCGAGCCTTCGCCGACGATGAACATGCGGCTGGTGTCGCCGTGCCAGCCGTCCTTGATGACGGTGACGTCGATGTTGACGATGTCGCCGTTCTTCAGCGGCCGCTCGTTGGGGATGCCGTGGCAGACCTGGTGGTTGACCGACGTGCAGAGCGACGTCGGGTACGGCGGGTAGCCCGGCGGCGCGTAGTTCAGCGGCGCCGGGATGCCGCCCTGCACGTTGACGATGTGGTCGTGCGCGAGGCGGTCGAGCTCTTCGGTGCTGACGCCCGGCTCGCACGTGCGGCGTCAGCATGTCCAGCACTTCGGAGGCCAGCCGGCCGGCGATGCGCATGCCGTCGATGTCGGCTGCCGGTCTTGAGGGTGATCGTCATGGCCTGCGATTATCCCATCCGGCCAATAAAATGCGCCGGCTGTCGCCGCTGCAGCCGTCCTGCCGCCCGGCGCAGCCAACCGGCCTGCCCACGCACCGCATGTCTGCCACCGCCCCCCACCTGCTGCATTTCGAAGGCGGCAACGCGCTGTCGCCGTTCCGCGCCCAGGCGCTGCTGGCGCGGCTGCGCGCCGTGCATGCCCGCGCGATCGCCGGCGTCGGCGCGCGCCACGTGCACTGGGTGCGCTGCGACGCAGCCGCTCGACGCGCGCCGCGCGCCGACGAGCTGGCGGCGCTGCTGCGCTACGGCGAGCCGCGCCGGCGGCGCGCGCCGCGGCGCGCTGGTGCGTCGTGATGCCGCGCCTGGGCACCGTCTCGCCCTGGGCCAGCAAGGCCACCGACATCGCGCACAACTGCGGCCTGCCGGTGCAGCGCATCGAGCGCGTCACCGAATACACGCTGGTCGCTGAAGCGCGGCCTGCTCGGCGCCGGCAAGGCGCTGACGCTGCCGAACTGCAGGCCGCGGCCGGCGCTGCTGCACGACCGCATGACCGAAAGCGTGGCCTTCGAGCGCGACGCCGCGCGCGCATCTGTTCGACGAGCAGCCGGCGCCGCCGCTGGCAGCATGTCGACGTGCTCGGCAGCGGCCGCGGCGCGCTGGTAGCGGCCAACGCCGAGTTCGGCCTGGCGCTGTCAGCGACGACGAGATCGACTACCTGGTCGACGCCTTCACGCGAGCTGCGGCCGCAACCCGAGCGATGTCGAGCTGATGATGTTCGCGCAGGCCAACAGCGAACACTGCCGGCACAAGATCTTCAACGCCGCGCTTCACGCATCGACGGCGCAGCGCGCAGCCGCTGTCGATGTTCGCGCATGATCCGCCACACCGAGAGCGACATCGCCGCAGCACACGCGTGGTCGCCTACGACGACAACGCCGCGGTGATGGCAGGGCGGCCCGGTGCAGCGCTGGCTGCCGCAGGGCTACACCAACGCGCCGCCGTACGCGGCGCGCGACGAGACTCGCGCATGTGCTGATGAAGGTCGAGACGCACAACCACCCGACCGCGATCTCGCCGTTCCCGGGCGCCTCCACCGGCGCCGGCGGCGAGATCCGCGACGAGGGCGCCACCGGCCGCGGCGCGCAGGCCGAAGGCCGGGCTGACCGGCTTCTCGGTGTCGCAACCTGCACCTGCCCGGCACCGACGAGCCGTGGGAGCGCGACGCCGATCGGCAAGCCGGCGCACATCGCCAGCGCGCTGCAGATCATGACTCGACGGGCCCGCTCGGCGGCGCCGCCTTCAACAACGAGTTCGGCCGGCCCAACCTGGGCGGCTACTTCCGCGTCTTCGAGCAGGACGTGGCCGGCGTGCGGCGCGGCTACCACAAGCCGATCATGATCGCCGGCGGGCTCGGCACGATCAGCGAGCAGCCAGACGCACAAGCTGCCGCTTCGGCGCCGGCACGCTGCTGGTCCAGCTCGGCGGGCCCGGGCATGCGCATCGGCATGGGCGGCGGCGCGGCCAGTTCGATGGCCGCGGGCAGCAACACCGCGGCGCTCGACTTCGATTCGGTGCAGCGCGGCAACCCCGAGATGCAGCGCCGCGCGCAGGAGGTCATCAACCACTGCTGGGCGCTGGGCGCAGCGCAACCCGATCCTGGCGATCCACGATGTCGGCGCCGGCGGCATCAGCAACGCCTTCCCGGAACTCGTCGACGGCGCGCGGACGCGGCGCGCGTCTTCGACCTGCGCCAGGTGCCGCTGGAAGAAAGCGGCCTGGCGCCGAAGGAGATCTGGTGCAACGAAAGCCAGGAGCGCTACGTGCTGGCGCTGTCGCCCGACGCGCTGCCGATCTTCGAGCGATGGCGCGAGCGCGAGCGCTGCCCGTTCGCCGTCGTCGGCGTGGCCAGCGACGAGCGCGCAGCTGGTGCTGGAAGACGGCCCCGGCGGCGAGCGCGTCATCGACATGCCGATGGACGTGCTGCTCGGCAAGCCGCCGAAGATGCAGCGCGACGTGCAGCGCGTGGCGCGCAGCGAGCGCCGCGCTCGACCTGACCGGCGTCGAGCTGCGAGCAGGTCGCCTTCGACGTGCTGCGCCACCCGACGCGTGGCCAGCAAGCGCTTCCTGATCACCATCGGCGACCGCACCGTCGGCGGCCTGAGCCACCGCGACCCGATGGTCGGCCCGTGGCAGGTGCCGGTGGCCGACTGCGCGGTCACGCTGGCCGACTTCGCGGGCTTTCGCGGCGAAGCGATGAGCATCGGCGAGCGCACGCCGCTGGCCAGCCTGGACGCACCGGCGTCGGGGCGCATGGCGGTCGGCGAGGCGATCACCAACCTGCTCGCCGCACCGATCGAGCTGTCGCGCGTCAAGCTCAGCTGCAACTGGATGGCGGCCTGCGGCGAGAGCCGGCGAGGACGCCGCGCTGTACGACACCGTGCACGCGGTCGGCGCTGGAGCTGTGCCCGGCGCTGGGCATCGGCGTGCCGGTGGGCAAGGATTCGCTGTCGATGCGCACGCGCTGGGACGATGCCGGCGCAGGCCCGGCAGGTCACCGCGCCGGTGTCGCTGATCGTCACCGCCTTCGCCACGCTCGACGACGTGCGCGGCACGCTGACGCCGCAGCTGCAGCCGCGGCGACAGCGACGCTGATCCTGGTCGACCTGGGCGCCGGGCGCAAGCGCCTGGGCGGCTCGATGCTGGCGCAGGTGCTGGGCCGCTTCGGCGACGAGGTGCCCGACCTCGACGACGCGGCGCAGCTGAAGTCGCTGGTCGCGGCGGTCAACGCAGCTGCGCGCCGCAGGGCCGGCTGCTGGCCTACCACGACCGCAGCGACGGCGGCCTGTGGGCCGCGGTCTGCGAGATGGCCTTCGCCGGCCACCTCGGCGTCAGCCTGAACGTCGACATGCTGGTCACCGAAGGCGACGGCATCGGCGACAGCCGCGCCGAGCACGGCGATTCGAAGAACTGGGCCACGCAGGTCGGCGAGCGCCGCAACGAACTGACGCTGAAGGCGCTGTTCAACGAAGAACTCGGCGTCGTGCTGCAGGTGCCGCCGTGCGAGCGCGATGCGGCGCATCGCGCGTGCTGCGCGAGCACGGCCTGGGCCGCTGCAGCCATGTCGTCGGCAAGACCAACGACGCGGCGCTGGTCGAGGTCTGGCGCGACGCGAAGAAGGTCTTCAGCGCGCCGCTGCGCGATCTGCACCAGGCCTGGGACGAGGTCAGCTGGCGCATCGCCCGGCTGCGCGACAACCCGGCCTGCGCCGACGCCGAGCATGCGGCGGCCGGCCGCGACGACGATGCCGGGCCTGCACCTGCACCTGAGCTTCGATGCCGGCGCAGGCCCCGGCGCTGCTGACCACGCGGCCGAAGGTGGCGATCCTGCGCGAGCAGGGCGTCAACAGCCATGTCGAGATGAGCTACGCGATGGCGCAGGCCGGCTTCGACTGCCTTCGACGTGCACATGAGCGACCTGCAGGCCGGCCGTGCGCGGCTGGACATGTTCCAGGCGCTCGTCGCCTGCGGCGGCTTCAGCTACGGCGACACGCTCGGCGCCGGCGAAGGCTGGGCGCGATCGATCCTGTTCAACCCGGCGCTGGCCGAGCAGTTCGCGGCCTTCTTCGACCGCCCCGACACGCTCGCGCTGGGCGTGTGCAACGGCTGCCAGATGATGGCCGCGCTGAGCTCGATCATCCCGGGCGCGCAGGCCTGGCCGAAGTTCACGCGCAACCGCAGCGAGCAGTTCGAGGCGCGGCTGAGCCTGGTCGAGGTGCTGGACA
This sequence comes from uncultured beta proteobacterium, assembly GCA_963756415.1. GTDB lineage: Bacteria > Pseudomonadota > Gammaproteobacteria > Burkholderiales > Burkholderiaceae_C > Rubrivivax. Next base: position 344,472 of record CAVWNT010000003.1, on the reverse strand, counting down.
GCCCGAGCCTGTTCTTCACCGGCATGGCCGGCAGCCGGCTGCCGATCGCGGTCGCGCACGGCGAGGGCTTTGCCGACTTCTCGCAGCGCGGCGATGCGAAGGCGGTGCAGCGCGCGATGCGCTTCGTCGACCACGCCGGCGCGCGCCACCGAGGCCTACCCGTTCAACCCGAACGGCAGCCCCGACGGCCTGACCGCGGTGACCACCGCCGACGGCCGCTTCACGGCGCTGATGCCGCACCCCGAACGCGTGTTCCGCAACCTGCAGATGAGCTGGACGCAGCGGCGACGTCGCCGGCGCACAGCCCCTGGATGCGCATGTTCCACAACGCGCGGCGCGCGCTGGGTTGACGTCGCCGGCCGGTCGGTAGGGCGGGGCTGCCGAACCCTCAGCCAGCCGCCGCCGCGGCCACCGCCGCCGCCAGCTCGGCATAGTCGTGCGTGACCACGAACTGCGGAAACTGCGCAGCGATCGCCGGCGGCGCGTGGATGAAGAAGCCGGCGTCGGCCGCCTTGCAGCATGCCGGTGTCGTTGTACGAATCGCCGGCGGCGAAGACGCGGTAGTTCAGGCTCTTCAGCGCCTTGCACCGCGGCGCTTTTCTGATCGGGCTGGCGCAGCCGGTAGTGGCGCACCACGCCTTCGGCATCGACCTCGAGCTTGTGGCAGAACAGCGTCGGCCGGCCCAGCTGTTTCATCAGCGGATCGGCGAACTCGTAGAAGGTGTCCGACAGGATGATCACCTGGTAGCGCTCGCGCATGCGCGTCGAGGAACTCGCGCGCGCCGGGCAGCGGCGCCATGCCGGCGATGACCTGCTGGATGTCCGGCAGCTTCAAGCCGTGCTGCGACAGCAGGTCGAGCCGGTAGCGCATCAGCTTGTCGTAGTCGGGCTCGTCGCGCGTGGTGCGCTGGAAGCCGGCGATGCCGGTGCGTTTGGAAAACTCGATCCAGACCTCGGGCACGAGCACGCCTTCGAGGTCGAGGCACAGCACCTGCATGCACGACTCCAGTGGTGGGAGCCGCGATGCTAGCGGTCGCGCGGGGCAGGCCGCGGCTCAGCCCTCGGCCATGTGGCGCAGCACCTGTGCAGTGTGGACGTCGGCTGGAAAGAACGTCTCCATCGCCAGCTCCGACAGCGTGATGTCGTGCGGCGTGCCGAACACGGTGACGGTGCTGATGAACGACAGCACGCCGGCCGGCGAGGCCAGTTGCAGCGGCAGGAACAGCTGCGGCTCAGCGTGCGCCGGTCGTCTGCGCCTCGCCTTCGGGAGCCGGGTAGCCCTTCAGTTCTTCGATCAGTTCGGCCAGCCCCGGCATCGGCCTGCGCCGACAGTCTGCTGCTGCAGGCGGTGCAGCAGGTGCGCGCGCCATTGCGCCAGGTTCACGATGCGCGGCGCCAGCCCTTGCGGGTGCAGGCTCACGCGCATCACGTTCAGCGGCTCGACGAGCAGGTGCGCCGGCAGTCCCTGCAACAGCATCGGCACCATGCGGTTGTGCGCCACCATCTGCCAATGGCGATCGATGGCCAGCGCCGGATAGGGTTCGTGTGCGCTGAGCACCCGCTGCACCGCCTCCTTGGCGGCGTGCAGGGCCGGATCGTCGAGCGAGCGCTCGGCGTACAGCGGCGCATAACCCGCCGCGGTGAGCAGCCGGTTTCGTTCGCGCAGCGGCACCTCCAGCCGGTTGGCCAGGCGCAGCACCATCTCGCGGCTGGGCAGCGAGCGGCCGGTCTCGACGATAGCTCAGGTGGCGGGTGGAGACCTCGGCGTGCCCTGACAGGTCGAGCTGGCTCAGGCGGCGCCGCTGCCGCCATTCGCGCAACTGCTTGCCCACCGGCGGTGGCGTCGTTGTTGAAGCGTGCATGCGCAGACGATAGCGCCACGCCGGCCGCGCGGCCATGACCTGCAAGGTCATGGCCAGCCGATCGCCACGCTGCGGCACACGGAGTAAGGTGCATGCATGCGCCAGCGCCAACGCCCGGGTCCCGACCGCGATGCGGCACTGGCGCAGTATCGGCGCCGTGCCGGCACCTACGACCTCGAACTGACGCTGTTCGAGCCGATTCGTCGACGCGCCGTCGAGGCACTGGCGCTGCGCAGCGGCCAGACGGTGATCGATGTCGGCTGCGGCACCGGCCTGAGCCTGGGCCTGCTGCACGAGCGCGTCGGCGCCGGCGGCCACGTCATCGGCATCGAACAGAGCCCGGAGATGATCGAGCGTGCCCGCCAGCGGGTCGCGAAGGCCGGCCACCGCAACATCACGCTGCTGTGCGCGCCGGTCGAAGAAGCGCCCATCCCGCCGGCACGCCGGGGCGCCGATGCGGCGCTGCTGCACTTCACGCACGACATCCTGCGTCGCGCTGATGCACTCGATCACCTGCTTGCGCAGCTGAAACCCGGCGCGCGTGTGGTGGCCGCAGGGCTGCAGTGGGCGCCGCCGTGGGCGGCCGTGGTCAACCTGATGGTGTGGGGCGCGGCACTGCGCTCGGTGTCGTCGCTGGAGGGGCTGTCGCGGCCCTACAGCCTGCTCGCCGAGCGTGTCGCCGGACTCGAGGTGAAGGACCTGCTCGGCGGTGGCGTGTTCCTGGCCACTGCGCACATCAAGAATGCGAACGCCACCAGCTTGACCTGCCACGTCATCGCCAGACGACGCCGTCGACGCGAGCATTCGCACCATGCCTGCGCAACAGGCCGGCACCCTTCACGCCGGCGGCCGGGCTCGAGGAGCGAACGATGTCAAGGATGATGCAACCCGGCCCGCTGCTGCGCGGCGTGCTGAAGATTGATCTGGTGCTGAGCGCGGCGACGATGTTGTCGATGCTGCTCGGCGCGGGCCCGTTGTCGGTCGTCACCGGCTTGCCCGAAGGCGTGCTGCTGGCCGTCGGCCTGGTCCTGTTGCCCTGGTGCGCGCTGCTGCTGTGGCTGATCAACCGCGTGCAAGTGCCGCGGGCCGCCGTGTGGGCCGTCATCGCCCTCAATGCGTTGTGGGCTGTCGATTGCGCGTTGCTGGCTGTCGGTGCCCTGCCGGGCGCCAGCTGGCAGCTCACGCCGGCCGGCATCGGCTTCGCACTCACGCAGGCAGTGGCGACCTTGCTGATGGCCGAGGTCGAGTGGCTGGGCTTGAAGCGCTCGCGGCCGCTCACGGCCTGAGCGCCGCTACGAGACCACGTACGACGCCGCGCCGGTGGCGATCAGCATCTGCTCGTCGTTGTGCAGCCGCATCTGCACCGAGCCGATGCGCCCGCCCAGCCGCGTGACTTCGGCGCTGCCGATGAAGTGCCTGCCGATGCCCTGGCGCAGGAAGTCGATGCGCAGATCGATGGTGCCCATGCGGCCGAGGCGGTGCATCACCTGCTCGACGCCGTCGTCGGGGTGCTTGTCGGCCAGCCCCACCATCAGCGCCAACCCGCCCAGTGCATCGAGCGTGGCCGAGATGACGCCGCCGTGCAGGCGCCCGGAGTGGGCGTGGCCGATCAGTTCATCGCGCATGTCCAGCCGCAGCCGCACGGCGTCGGGCTGCAGCGACAGCACCTTCAACCCGAGCACGCCGTTGAAGGTGATGCGCTGTTCGAACAGCTCGGTCAGCGCGGTGTCGAGCTGGCGCTGCCGCTGGGCGCTGCGTCGTGAAGCTGCCGTCATGGTGCGCCCGCGTCGTCCTGCAGCGCTCGCGGCACCACGGCGCGGTGAAAGCCCTCGAAGGGCTGCGAGCGATCGTGGTCGGCGGTGGCGAAGGCGCCGTTGCCCAGCGGCGCGCCACCGTCGATCGGCACCGTGATGCCGGTGACGAAGGCCGCCGCCGGCGACAGCAGGAACACGATCACCGCGCTGACCTCGGCCTCGTTGCCCATGCGCCGCAGCGGCACGTGGCGCTTGAGCTGGCGGATCATCGGGCGCATCGCCTCGCCGTAGCTGTCCATGCCGCTGGAGGCGATCCAGCCCGGCGCCACCGCGTTCACGCGCACGCCGGCGCGGGCCCATTCGAACGCGGCCGTCTGCGTCAGGTTGGCGGTGCCGGCGCGCGCCGCGCCGGAGTGGCCCATCGTCGGCATGCCGTTGCGAAAATCGGCCGTCATGTTGACGATGCTGCCGCCGTGCGCCTGCATGCTCTGCAGGAACACCTCGCGCATCATCAGGAAGCCGCCACTGAGGTTGTTGGCCACCACCGCATCGAAGCCGCGCTTGCTGATGGTTTCCAGCGGCGCCGGGAACTGCCCGCCGGCGTTGTTGACCAGGCCGTGGATCACACCATGGCGCGCCACCATGGCCGCCACGCCAGCCTTCACCGCGTCTTCGTCACGGATGTCGAAGGCGATGGTGTCGCAGCGGCCGCCATCGGTCCCGATCTCCGCGGCCACCGCATCGAGCTTGGCCTGGGTGCGCCCGCTGAGCACCACGGTGGCGCCGAGCGCGGCCAGTTCATGCGCCACGCAGCGGCCGATGCCGCTGCCCGCGCCGGTGACCCAGTGCACCTGGCCGCTGAACAGGCCGGGCTTGAAGACGCTGCGGTAATGCGCTGGGGGGCTGGTGGGCATGAGGGATCAGGGCGCTGCGCCGGTCGTAGGATGCGGGATTTTGACGGAATCGAGTGTGCACAAGACCTGCAACGAACGGCTGAGGCCGGCGGCTTGAGCGGCATCGTGCGAGCGCGCTTCGAGCGGCTCGATCGTGCTGCGTGGCGTGGCGATGCTGTGGATGGCGGCATTCCACTTCGCCTTCGACCTGAACTTCCTCGGCTGGCTGACCCGGCGGCAGGATTTCTATCACGACCCGCTGTGGACCGTGCAGCGCACCTGCATCGTCGGGCTGTTCCTGTTCTGCGCCGGTTTGTCGATGGCGCTGGCGCTGCACGCCGGGCAACCGTGGCCGAAGTTCTGGCGCCGCTGGGCCCAGATCGCCGGCTGCGCGCTGCTGGTGAGCATCGGCTCGGCCTTCATGTTCCCGAAGAGCTGGATCTTCTTCGGTGTGCTGCACGGCATGGCGGTGATGCTGATCCTGGCGCGGCTGGCGGCGCCGCTGGGGCGTGCGTTGTGGCTGCTGGGCGCGGCATGCATCGCCGCGCCGCTGTGGCTGCAGGGGCCGTTTTTCGACCAGCCGTGGCTGCAGTGGATCGGGTCTGGTGACGCACAAGCCGATCACCGAGGACTACGTGCCGGTGCTGCCGTGGCTGGGGGTGATGCTGATCGGGCTGGCGGCGGGGCAGTGGCTGCTGAATCACCGCGCGGCGTGGTTCAGCGGCGCGGTGCCGTCTTCCACCGCGTGCGCTGGCGCTGCTCGGGCGCTGGCCGTTGACCTTCTACATGCTGCACCAGCCGATCTTCATCGGCCTGCTGATGGCCTTGAAGGCGCTGCGCTGAGCGCTCAGCGGCGCATGCCCTTCAGCGCCGCAGCCGCTTCGGTGACCAAGGCCGGGCCCTTGTAGATCAAGCCGGTGTAGAGCTGCACCAGGTCGGCGCCGGCTTCGATCTTGCTGCGCGCGTCGGCACCGCCGAAGACCCCGCCGACGCCGATGATCGGATAGCCGCTGCCCAGCGCGGCGCGCAGCCAGCCGATGACCTGGTTGCTCGGCTGCAGCAGCGGCGCACCGGACAGGCCGCCCGCTTCGTCGGCATGGGCCTGGCCGGCGACCGCGTTCCTGCGCCAAGGTGGTGTTGCTGGCGATGACGCCGTCGATGCGGTGCCGCTGCAGCGCATCGGCAATCGCCTGCACCTGCGCTGCGTCGAGATCGGGCGCGATTTTCACGAACATCGGCACCTGCCTGGCGTGCCGCGCCTGCAGTTCGGCGCGTCGCCGCTGCAGGCTGCCGAGCAGGCCATCGAGTGCGGCGTCGCCCTGCAGCTCGCGCAGGTTCTTCGTGTTCGGGCTCGAGATGTTCACGGTGATGTAGTCGGCGTGCGGAAATACCCCTTCGAGCCCGAGCAGGTAATCGTCGACAGCCCGCTCGATCGGCGTGGCCGCGTTCTTGCCGATGTTCAGCCCGACGATGCCGCCGGCTGCGCGGAAGCTGCGTGCACGCTGCACGTTGGCGATGAAGGCCTGCAAACCGTGGTTGTTGAAGCCGAGCCGGTTGATCAGCGCATTGGCCTGCGTCAGCCGGAACATGCGCGGCTTCGGGTTGCCGCCCTGCGCCAGCGGCGTGACGGTGCCGACTTCGATGAAGCCGAATCCGAGTGCACCCAGGCCGTCGATGCACGCGCCGTTCTTGTCCAGCCCGGCGGCCAGGCCGATGCGGTTGGGAAAGCGCAGGCCGGCCAGCAGCAGCGGATCGGCGACGCGGCGACGCGCCCACAACGCGCTGGCCGGCGTGCGCTGCAGCCCGGCCAGGGCCTGCAGCGTCAGGTCGTGGGCCTGCTCGGGGTCGAGGCTGAACAGCAGCGGGCGGGCAAGGTCGTAGGCATGCATCGGGGCTGATTCTGGCCCAGCGCCGCACCGATAATCGCGGCCATGACACAGGATGAACTGAAGGCGCAGGTGGCCGCTGCCGCGCTCGCGCACCTGCCTGCCGGCGCGCTGATCGGCGTGGGCAGCGGCTCGACGGTCGACCACTTCATCGCCGCGCTCGGCGGCCATCGAGCCGCGTGTGGCCGGCGCGGTGTCGAGCAGCGAGCGCAGCACGCAGCGGCTGCGTGCGCTGGGCATCGAGGTCGTCGACAGCAACCGCGTGACGAGCCTGGCGGTGTATGTCGATGGCGCCGACGAGATCGATGCGACCGGCTGCATGATCAAGGGCGGCGGCGGCGCGCTGACACGCGAGAAGATCGTTGCCGACCTGGCCGAGCAGCTGATCTGCATCGTCGACGAGTCGAAATGTGTGCAGCGGCTCGGCGCCTTTGCGCTGCCGGTGGAAGTGATCCCGATGGCCAGTGCGCAGGTGTCGCGACGACTGGCTGCGCTGGGCGCGCGCGTGGTGCCGCGCGCCGGCTTCGTCACCGACAACGGCTGTTCGATCCTCGATGCGCACGGCCTGCTCATCGACGAGCCGGCCGCGCTCGAAGCCCGCATCAATCAGTGGCCTGGCGTGGTCACGGTGGGCCTGTTCGCGCAGCAGGCGTGCCGATCTGTGCCTGGTCGGCACGGCGCACGGCGTCAAGACGCTGCGCTTCTGAGGCGCGCGCGCCGCGCGGGCAAGCCCCCGGAAGGCAGCGGCGGAAAAGCGCGTACCCTTGCGGCTGCGGTGCGAGACCAGCGCCGATTGCCTCATCGATGAAAAGGACGGCCCGTGGCCAAACCCAACTACTCGTTCGAAAAACGCCAGCGTGAGCTGGCCAAGAAGAAAAAGAAGGAAGAGAAGCTGCGCGAGAAGGCCGAGCGCAAGCCCGGCACCGACGCCGGCAACCCGGACGATGCGGGGCAGAACGAAGCCGGCGCCGAGCGCCAGGACAGCCCCGGCACCGCCTGAGCGACACCCGACGGCGCCGTTCTCATCGGCGGCGCTCGGCACGCATCGCGAAGCGCCCCGGATCGATGGCATCGAGCAGCCTGGCTTCCAATGGCACAGGCGCACCACTGATCTGGGCGGCCAACACCTGAGCACCGAGCACTGCACCTGCGATGCCGCGCGAACCCAGCGCGCTGAGCAGATGCAGGCCCGGCAGGCGCGGCAACTGCTGCAAACGGGCTGCCGGCCCGGCCTGCGGATCGGGCACGGCACCGATCAGCGGCAGTCGGTCGACCGCGCTGCAGCGCCACGCCACGCGTCCGTGCAACTCGCTGACCGCCAGCGCCGGCGCGTGCGGGCTCAGGCTGTGCAGGCGGCCGAGGTTGTGGGCGTGGTCCTCGACACGCACCGCGCCGTCGAAGTCGGCCACCTGTGAGGTGGCACCGAAGGCGCTGAAGCCGCCTGCCGACGGCAGCCAGTAGCCGCCGCCGGCCAGCGGCAGGCGCGGCGCGCGGGCGGCGTGCTCGGTGCCATCGGCGTTGCCCGTGGCCTCGCTGCGGTACAGGCTGAGCTGGCCGCGAACCGTGTGCACCGGCCAGCTGGACGATCCCTGCGCCTGCAGCAGGCGCAGGGCATCGGCGGCATTGGCCAGCACCAGCGTCGGCGCTTCGGCGATCACGCGGCCATGGCCATCGTGCACCTGCCAACGGCCTTGAGCCCGGGCGATGCCGGCGACGTCGTGCGGGGCCAGCAGCTGCGCCATCGGCCCTGCACGGCGCAACATCGACCGCGCCAGGCCGCCCGGATGCACCCAGCCGCCGCCGGCAAAGAACCAGGCCGGGTGGCGCACCGTGATGCCGCAGCGCGCGCTGGCCTCATCGGCATCGAGCGCCTGAACAAAATCGGCGGGCAGCGCCAGCCGCATCAGCATGTCGTGCATCTGCTCGCGGCTGCGGCCCGATCGGTCGAGGCGGATCACGCCGTCGATGCCGCCGATCACCGCGTGTTGCTCGATGGCGAAGCGCACCGCGCGGCGGGCTTCGAGCGCTGCTGCACGCTGCCATCGTGCATGGCTGCCGTCGTCGGGATGCACGATGGCGCAGAACATGCCGGCCGGGTTTCCCGAGGCCTCCTGGGCCGGCTGCGCGTGGCGGTCGATCAGCAGCGTGTGCCAGCCGTGTTCGGCCAGCGCCCACGCCAGCGCACAACCGGCCAGGCCGGCACCGACGACAACCGCCAGGCGGCCGCGATCGTCCGGCGCCGCGCCTGAAACGGGGCGGCGAACGTCGAAGTGCGGCGCGAAGCGGCCCTGCAACGGCTCGCCGGCAACGCCGGGTGAGCACGCGAAACCGGCACTGGCAAATGCAGCCGACGCGGCCGGGCTGGCCGGCAGGCACTGCAGACCCGCACCTTGGCGGCACAAGCGGGCGAGCGCCCGCGCCAGCGGCAGCAGATCCGCGGCGCCGGTGGCCAGCTGGGTGATATCGACCAGGCACACGCTGTCGGCCTGCAGCCGAAGCTGGGTCAACCAGCGTCGTGGATCGCCCACGGCGAGCAGCAGTTGCACCTGTCCGCCTTCGAACGCCAGGCGGTGCATGCCCGGCACCCACGGCGGCCATGCCGCAGCCAGCTGCTGCACGAGGGTGTTTGCGACCGCCGCAGGCGCGTGTGTGGCCGCGGTGGCAGCGCCGGCATCAGGGGCGGGCGCCAGTGCGGTGACGAGGACATGACACAGCGCCCGCCGGGAGGCGCCCGGCTCCTCGCGCCACCGCTGCCAGCGGGCCAGGAAGCGCTGGCCGCCGTCGAAGCCGAGCTGCAGGTGCACGTCGGCCGGCGCAGGCTCGGTTCCGTTCGCTGCGGCGCGGTTGTGGCATGCGTCGCTCGGGTCCATCAGCCCGCCCGCCGGGCCAGCCAGTGCAGCAGTGCATCGCGCACGCCGCTCAAGCCGCGATAGCGCAGCACCTGCGGGCTCATCGAGGCGAGGGCCTCATGCACGCGCCGCGCCTTGTGCGCGCTGTCGATGGCCTGCGCCAGCGGCTCGGTGTCGACGTGGATGGTGAACACGGCCTGTTCGGCGTGCGCGACCGGAATGAAGGTCTGGCGCTCGCGGCGAAAGAATGCCTGCGCGGCGACCCGATCCGGATCGTGGTCGAGCGTGGCGTCCCAGGTGCGGCGGGCCTGGTCCGGGTGCGCATCGAGCATCGGGTGGGCGGCGATGCTCCACACGAAGCGCTCCCACCGCGTCGGCGCACACACCAGCCGCGCGAGCGCATCGGCGGCGGCGAGCAGCTGCCGGTTGTCGGCCACCGGCGCGTGCACTTCGGTGAAGTGCCGCCCGACCTTGGTGGCCGGCGACCAGTGCGAAGGCAGCGCCACCGCCAGCCACGGAATCCGCGCCGTGCGGTCGAAGACGGCAAAGTCTTCAGCGAAGGCCAGGCTCAGCAGCGCCGGCAGCCGCCATTCGCACATGCAACGCGTGCAGGCAGGCGCCGATCTGGTCGTGCCACGGCGAAGCAAAGCCCGGCAGCGGCAACAGCTCGTCGCCGCGAAGCTGCCAGCCCAACGCATGCGCCGTGGCTGCGCCGCCGTCCCAGGCGAAGCTGGCCGGATGTTCCTGCGCCGCGTGCTGTGCCAACGCGGCCAGCGCGGGCCCGGCATCGAAGCCCGGCGACGACAGCAGCGCGACCTCCGGCACGGTGGCTCAGCACCTGCAGCTTTTCAAGCAGGTGGCGGCCCGGCACGCCATCGACGATCGACGGGGTCAGCTGCGGGGTGCCGGCAGCCAGCCGTCGCAGCCCGGGCTGCATGCGAAAGGGCGCCTGCACCGCGGCGTCGAAGTCGAAACGATCGGGTACGTGGTGGGCCATCGCCTGCGCCGAGTCAAGCCTGGCGCCCATCATCGCATCGCAATGACAAGGGGCACCGCAGTGCCCCCGTTCACCAAGCGCATCGGCGCCTCTTCAGACGCGCTTGCGGTATTCGTGGGTGCGCGTGTCGATCTCGATCTTGTCGCCGGTGGCCACGAACAGCGGCACCGAGATCTCGAAGCCGGTCGCCAGCTTGGCCGGCTTGAGCACCTTGCCCGACGTGTCGCCCTTGACCGCCGGTTCGGTGTAGGTCACCTCGCGCACCAGCGATGTCGGCAGTTCGACCGAGATCGCCTTGCCGTCGTAGAACACCACCTCGACCGGCATCGCGTCTTCGAGGTACTGGATCGCGTCGCCCATGTTCTCCGATTCGATCTCGAACTGGTTGTACTCGGCATCCATGAAGGCGTACATCGGATCGGCGAAGTAGGAGTAGGTGCACTCCTTCTTGTCCAGCACGATCTGGTCCATCTTGTCGTCGGCCTTGAACACCAGTTCGGTGTTCGATTCGTTGAGCAGGTTCTTCAACTTCATGCGCACGGTGGCCGAGTTGCGCCCGCCACGGCTGTATTCGGTCTTCAGCACGACCATCGGGTCCTTGCCTTGCATGATGACGTTGCCGGCGCGAATGTCCTGGGCGATTTTCATGGTGATCTTCCGGATGGCTGCGCACGGCGTTCGCGCGCAAAGCCCATGATTTTAGCGTTTTTGTGCCACGAAACCCAGCAGCCGGCTGACCAGATCGCCCTGACCCCAGAGCCGGTCGCGCACGCCGTGCGCGTGCGCACGCCACGCGAGCGCATCGATCGGCGCTTCCGGCCACGGCCCCAGGTCGTTCCAGGCCCGATACAGCTGCTGCAGCGGCGCGCTGAGCTCGGCGTCGGCGCCATCCAGGTACATCTGCAGGAAGGCCGCCAGCTTGGCTGCGTGCGCACCGTCGGCCTGCGGGTACAGCTGCCACAGAAAGGGCACCCCGGCCCACAGCGCCCGCACCAGCGAATCCTCGCCGCGCACCAGGTTCAGGTCGCATGACCACAGCAGGTGGTCGAAGTCGGTCTGGCTCAGCCAGGGCAAGCGCTGCGGGCGCACCGCGGCGGGCGCATCGGCCGGGGGCTGCGGGGCCTCGGGCGTCAGCAGCAGCAGTGCGGGCTGCCCGCCCAGCCAGCTTGATAGCCGCCCGATCGGGGCCTGCGGATAGCTGAACACGCTGATGCGGCGCTGCCCCGCAGACGCGTCGAGGTTGTGCGCCAGCAGCCAGCGTTCGGGCTCGAAAGCCTGTTGCCGCTGGGCCAGATCGGTCTCGCGCAGCAAGCCGCCGCTGCGCGCGCTGAAGCCGGGAAAGTAGAACCACTTGGTCAACCCGCGGCCCGGCCCGTCGAACTGCGGCGAGGCCAGGCCGTGGCATCGCTCGGCGAAGGGCTCGGCGCTGAGGTACTCGAGGTTGATCCACACCGGCGGTCGTGCCGACGCCGCCATCGCCGCGACGAAGGCGGCTGGCGGATCGCACCCGAAGGCTTCGACGACCACGTCGCCGGCCGCGACGGAAGGAAAGACGTCATGCCATCGCCGCACCTCGATGCCGGAAAGGCCATCGCCGGCCATCCAGCGCAGCGCGGCCGGCTCGTCGATCCACCAGCGCACCCCTTCGCCACGCTGCACCAGCTGGCGAGCCAGGCGCAGGCACACACCCAGGTCGCCATGGTTGTCGATGACACGGCAGAACAGGTCCCAACGCATGCGCCGATTATCGAAGGCGGCAAAATGTTCGACGATGCACGACGAGCCCGTCAACCTGCCACCGGCCCCGATCGAGCCGCCCGCTACTGGCGGCCCCGACCGGGCCGAGCCGGCGCCCGACCCGAACCGCGAACGGCTGCTGCAGGAGGTGTCGGCGCTGCCCGGCCTGCCGGGCGTCTACCGCTACTTCGATGTGCGCGGCGATGTGCTGTACGTGGGCAAGGCGCGCAATCTCAGGAAGCGCGTGTCCAGCTATTTCCACAAGGACCACGGCGGCACGCGCATCGGACACATGGTCGGGCGCATCGCGCGGCTGGAAACGACGGTGGTGCGCACCGAGGCCGAAGCGCTGCTGCTCGAGAACAACCTGATCAAGGCGTTGAACCCGAAGTTCAACATCCTCTTCCGTGACGACAAGAGCTACCCGTACCTGAAGATCACCGGCACCGGCACCGGCATGGGCCACGCCCCGAAGCGCGCCGCCGACGGGGCAGGGGCCCTGTCGGCTTCGCGCTATCCGCGCGTGGCCTACTACCGCGGCAGCGTCGATCGCCGCCATCGCTATTTCGGCCCGTATCCGGGCGCCTGGGCGGTGAAAGAAACCATCCTGCTGATCCAGAAGGTGTTCCAGCTGCGCACCTGCGAGGACACCGTGTTCGCGAACCGCTCGCGCCCGTGCCTGCTGCACCAGATCCGCCGCTGTTCAGGACCTTGCGTGGGACTCATCTCGAGCGCGGACTACGCGCTCGACGTGGATCATGCCGAACGCTTCCTGCTCGGCGAACCGCAGCAGGTGATCGACGAGTTGCAGCGCCAGATGGCTGCTGCTGCCGAGGCACTGAACTACGAGAAGGCGGCCGAGTGGCGCGATCGCATCGGTGCGCTGTCGCGTGTGCTGCACCAGCAGTCGGTGGACGACAGCAGCCTGTCCGGTGGCGATCGCGACGTGGACATCCTGGCGGTGCGGATTGCAGGCGGGCGCGCGTGTGTCAACCTGGCGATGGTGCGTGGCAGCCGGCATCTGGGCGACCGCGCCTACTTTCCGACGCACGTCGACGAAGCCACCGCGATGGCCGCGCTCGATGACGAAACGACCCAGCCAGAGCCGCCGCGCGACGCCGCGGTGCAGGTGCTCGAAGCCTTCATGGCCCAGCACTACCTGCAGCAAAGCGTGCCACCGCTGCTGGTGCTGAGCCAGGCGGTGAGCGACACCTTGGTCGAGGCGCTGGGCCAGGCTTCGCAGTCGCGTGTGCGCGTGCAGCACCAGCCCCGCGAACAGCGCCGCATCTGGCTCGACATGGCGATCAAGGGCGCCGACATCGCACTGGCGCGGCTGCTGGCCGAAGAAGGCTCGCAACGCGAGCGCACCCGGGCGCTGGCCGAAGCGCTCGATCTCGATCTGGCCGAACCGGACCGGTTGCGCATCGAATGTTTCGACATCAGCCACACCGCCGGCGAAGCCACGCAGGCATCGTGCGTGGTGTACGAAAACCACCGCATGCAGAACAGCCAGTACCGGCGCTACAACATCAACGGCATCACCGGCGGCGACGACTACGCGGCCATGCGCCAGGTGCTGATGCGACGCTATGCCAAGGTCGCCGAGGCGATGTCGATCGGCGACGGCTCGGCCGAGGCGTCCCCGGTGCGCATGCCCGATCTGGTGCTGGTCGACGGCGGGCGCGGTCAGGTCGGAGTCGCCCGTGAAGTGTTTGCCGAACTCGGCCTCGATCTGGCACTGATCGTCGGTGTCGAGAAGGGCGAGGGGCGCAAGGTCGGGCTCGAAGAACTCGTGTTTGCCGATGGCCGCGCAAAAGCCACGCTGGCACACGATTCGGCCGCATTGATGCTGGTCGCGCAGATCCGCGACGAGGCGCACCGCTTCGCGATCACCGGCATGCGCGCCAGGCGCGCGCGGGTGCGCACCGGCGGCAGCCGGCTCGAGGACATCGCCGGCGTCGGGCCGAAGAAGCGCGCGCTGCTGCTGCAACGCTTCGGCGGCGCGCGCGGCGTGGGCAACGCCGGCGTCGACGACCTGGCTTCGGTCGAAGGCATTTCGCGCGCGCTGGCCGAGGAGATCTATCGCGCGCTGCATTGACCGTCGGGCTCGGATTGCCTGACCTTGCGGGCACAATGCCGCGATGTTCTTCACCATCCCGACCCTGCTGACGTGGGCGCGCATCGTGGCGATTCCACTCATCGTCGGGGTGTTCTACCTGCCGCTCGACGGCGCCACGCGCAACCTGCTGGCCACGGTGATGTTCGTGGCCTGCGCGTTGACCGACTGGCTCGACGGCTGGCTGGCACGCCGGCTCAACCAGACCTCGTCGTTCGGTGCCTTTCTCGATCCGGTCGCCGACAAGTTCCTGGTCTGTGCGGCGCTTCTGATCCTGCTGCAGCTCGATCGTGTCAACGCCGTGGTCGCGTTCGTCATCATCGGCCGCGAGATCGCGATCTCGGCGCTGCGCGAGTGGATGGCGCAGATCGGCGCGGCGCGCAGCGTGGCGGTGCACGTGCTGGGCAAGTTGAAGACCATCGTGCAGATGGTGGCGATTCCGTTCCTGCTCTTCGACAACCTGCTGTTCGGCCTCATCGACACCCGGCTGTGGGGCACCGCGCTGATCTATCTGGCCAGCTTGCTGACGGTGTGGTCGATGATCTACTACCTGCGCAAGGCCTTGCCCGAGATCCGTGCCAAGGCGCTCTGACGCGGCGCCGTCGGCGGATGGCGGCGCGTGGGTTCGCGCCATGCCGTGGGTGTTCGTGCTGATCTGGAGCACCGGCTTCATCGTCGCGCGCTACGGCATGGCCCATTCGCCGCCGCTGAGTTTCCTGTCGCTGCGCTTCGCGCTGTCGATCCTGTGTTTTGCCGTCTGGATCGCCTGGTCGCGCCCGCCCTGGCCGAGACGCCGCTCGCAACTGGGCCACCTGGGCGTCGTCGGCTTGCTGATGCAGGCCGGCTATCTGGGCGGGGTGTGGAGCGCGGTCAAGCTCGGCGCGGGCGCCGGCACCGTGGCGCTGCTGGTGGGCCTTCAGCCGGTGTTGACCGCGTTGTGGCTGATGCGTGCCGGCGGCCCCGCCGCACAGCGCGTGTCGGTGCGTCAATGGATCGGCGTGCTGCTCGGCCTGGCCGGCGTGATGCTGGTGCTGTGGCCCAAGCTCGGCGTCGGCGAGCTGACGACGACGAACCTGTCGCTCGGCTTGTTGGCCTTGCTCAGCATCACCGCCGGCACGCTGTACCAGAAGCGCTTCGTCGGCCCGTGCGATGTGCGTTGCGCAAGCCTGGTGCAGTTGCTCGCCGCGCTGCTGGTGTGCGCACCGCTGGCCGCGTTCGAAGCCGGGTCGATGCAGTTCGAAGCGCAGTTCATCGGCGCGATGGCGTGGTCGGTGCTGGGGTTGACGCTGGGCGGCAGTTCGTTGCTGTACCTGCTCATCCAACGCGGCGCCGCCACCGAAGTGTCGAGCCTGATGTACCTGGTGCCACCGTGCACAGCGTTGCTGGGCTGGCTGCTGTTCGATGAAATCTTCACGCCGATCATGTTGCTCGGCCTGGCGATGGCGGCGGCCGGTGTGGCTTGGGTCACCGGCAGAGCAGGCGTTGCACGCGCCGTTTGACCCGGGGCGGATAGGGCTTGCAGCATGGGTTGTCAAGGGTGCAAGTCCGCTCGTGCACCCCCGCTTTCAGGGGTGATTGCATTTAGAATTCCCGCCAGGGTTGACACTGAAACAGCTCAGGGCTGTAATGAATCGAGACGGCGCCGCACAGCGACGCCGTCACTTCGTTTGGCGCCCTATCGCGGCCGTCCAGCCTCCCATCCATCCAGAACATCGCCAGAACACAGGGGTTGATACATGAACAAGTCGGAGCTGATCGAACACATCGCCAAACAGGCCGACATCTCGAAAGCCGCGGCCACGCGCGCTCTCGATGCGGTGGTCGGCGGGGTGAAGGCCACGCTGAAAAAGAGCGGCACGGTGACGATCGTCGGCTTCGGCACCTTTGCGGTCACCAAGCGCGCGGCACGCACCGGGCGCAATCCGCGCACCGGTGACGCGATCAAGATCAAGGCGGCCAAGGTGCCGCGCTTCCGGCCCGGCAAGGCTTTGAAGGACGCATTGAAGTAGTCTGCGCAATCGCGTCGCCCATTTGGCGCGCGGGTGCTTAGCTCAGTTGGCAGAGCGGCGCCTTTACACGGCGTAGGTCGGGGGTTCGAGCCCCTCAGCACCCACCAGCTTCACGCGGTCGCGGCCGTGCAGCCCACGCAGGCACTGCACTAGAATTCTGCGGCAGGGCTCACGAGCTACCCGCCCGTTGGCCGCGCTCTTCAGCGCGGTTCCTGGCAGACGAAGGCGAACCCCGGTTCGCCTTCGGCGCTTATCGAGTCTGCCGAATTTCCCTCGCGTGCAAGGCACTCAACATGTTTGACTTCGTTCGAAACCACACCCAGCTGTTTCTGGGCGTGCTGGTGCTGCTGATCATTCCGTCGTTCGTCTTCTTCGGCGTACAGGGTTACAGCAGTCTCGACCGCGCCGCGGGCGCCGCAGTGGCCAGCGTCGACGGCCGCGACATCACCCGCGCCGAACTCGACTTTGCCCATCAGCGCAGCATCGAGCGCATGCGCCAGCAGATGCCGGGCATCGACGTGAAATTGCTCGATACGCCGGCCGCGCGTCGCGACACACTCGATGCGATGGTGCGCGAACGTGTGCTGATCGCGGCCGCCGACGATCTGAACCTGGGCGTCAGTGACCAGCGGCTGCAACGCATCTTCACCACCGATGCGCAGTTCGCGTCGTTGCGCAATCCCGATGGCAGCGTCAATCGCGACTTGCTGGTGGCCCAGGGCATGACCTCGCAGATGTTCGCCGAGCGACTGCGCCAGGACCTGTCGGCGCGGCAGGTGTTGCAGACGGTGGGCACCTCGGTGGTGGCGCCGAAGGCGGTGGTGGACGCGTCGCTCGACCCGCTGTTGCAACGCCGCGAAGTCCGGTTCCAGCGCTTCGATGCGCAGGCTTTGCGCAGCCAGGTGCAGCCCACCGATGCGCAGATCGAGGCCTATTACAAAAGCCATGAGTCGGCGTTCCGGGCGCCCGAGCAGGCGCGCATCGAGTACGTGGTACTCGATACCGACGCGTTGCTGAAGGGCGCGAGCGTGCCCGACAGCGAGTTGAAGCGCTTCTACGACGAGAACGCCAGCCGCTACACGGCCGCGGAAGAGCGTCGTGCCAGTCACATCCTCATCAAGGCCGACAAGGACATGGCGGCGGCCGATCGCGCCGCTGCAAAGGCCAAGGCCGAGGCGCTGCTGGCGCAGTTGCGCGCGAAGCCGGCCGCCTTCGCCGAACTGGCAGCCAAGAACAGCGACGACCCTGGCAGCGCGGCACAGGGCGGCGATCTCGACTTCTTCGGCCGCGGCGCCATGGTCAAGCCTTTCGAAGACGCGGCCTTCGCGATGCAGGTCGGCGAGACGAGCAACCTGGTCGAATCCGACTTCGGCTATCACATCATCCGGCTGACCGACAAGCGTGGCGGCCAGAAGAAGAGCTTCGATGCCGTGCGCGCAGAGATCCTGGCGGAGGTGCAGAAGCAGCTGGCACAAAAGCGCTTCGCCGAAGCGGCGGAGCAGTTCACCAACACCGTCTATGAGCAGTCCGACAGCCTGCAGCCGGTGATCGACAAGCTCAAGCTCGACAAGCGCAGCGCCACCGTGCAACGCAGCCCGGCGCCCGCGGCCAGCGGCGCACTGGCGTCGCCGAAGTTGCTCGAGGCGGTGTTCGGCAACGACACGCTGAAGGAAAAGCGCAACACCGATGCGGTCGAAGTCGGTCCCAACCAGCTCGCGTCGGCGCGCATCGTCGAGTACATGCCTGCCCGCACCCTGCCGCTCGAAGAGGTCAAGGCCCGGGTGCGCGAGCAGGTGGTCGCCGAGCAGGCCGCGGCGCAAGCCCGGCAGCAAGGTCAACAACTGCTGACCAAGTTGCAACAAGGCGCCACCGACGTCAAGCTGGCCGACAGCGCCGTCATCGGCCGCCAGTCGGCACAGGGCACGCCCCGCGCGGTGATCGATGCCGTGCTCGGTGCCCCGGCCGACAAGCTGCCGGTGGCGGTGGGTGTCGATCTGGGCGCCGACGGCTACTGGGTCGGTAGCGTGACGAAGCTGTTGCCGCGCGATCCGGCGCTGGGGGTTGCCGAGCAGAACCTGCAGGGCCAGTACGCTCAGGCGGTTGGCAACGCCGAGGCCCAGGCCTACTACAACGCGCTGAAGGCACGCTACAAGACCGAGATCAACGCGACGGCGCTGGCCGAGCCGGCGAATGCCGCAGGCGGTTCGCGCTGACGCGCGCCGCCGCTTCAACCTGGGCGTCGGCGCCCGGGTCGGGCATCTATAATCGATCGCTTCGGTGGTGGCTGTAGCTCAGTTGGTAGAGTCCAGGATTGTGATTCCTGTTGTCGTGGGTTCGAGCCCCATCAGCCACCCCACCATCTTTCCGCGCAGCGTTCGATCCCTGGCCTGGCGCTTCGCCGGATCGGCGGCCTGGCAGGTCGAAGCCTTCGCTTGCGAAACCTGTACGCCACTGTTTCGGCGTCGCTGACACTGTCGGACCATGCACACCTCGAACGTTGCCGAGCTGTCGCTTCAGGCCATCGCCGATAGCGTGGGTGCGCTGCGCGCCGACGCGGTCGAGATGCTCACGGCGTTGGTTCGCGAGCCCTCGTTGCTCGGCGACGAGGCCGTGGCACAACAGCGCATGACGCATGCGTTCGAAGGCTTGGGCCTGCGTGTCGAAGAGTTCGAGATCGACGAAGACCGGATCCGCGACCATCCGGGCTATTCGCCGTCGATCCTGCCGTACGCCGGGCGCAGGAATGTCGTCGGTGTGCACCGCCCGAGCGGCCCGGTGCTCGGCAAATCACTGATCTTCAACGGCCACATCGACGTCGTGCCGGTGGGTGCCGAGCGGCTGTGGAGCCGGCCCCCTTTCGAGCCGGCGATCGATGGCGACAAGCTCTACGGGCGCGGTGCCGGCGACATGAAGGCGGGCATCGTCGCCTTCACGATGGCTTTCGAAGCGCTGCGCCGCATCGGGCTTGAACCGGCCGCGCCGGTGTATCTGCAGTCGGTGATCGAGGAAGAATGCACCGGCAACGGCGCGCTTGCCTGCCTGGTGCAGGGCTACACCGCCGATGCGGCCCTGATTCCGGAGCCGATCGCCGGCATCATGGACGCGCAGATGGGCGTGATGTGGGTCGGCATCGAGGTGCTGGGCACGCCGGTGCACGCGGCGGTCGCGCAGACCGGCGTGGCGGCGATCGAGTTTGTGCAGTACCTGTGCGCCAAGCTGAAGGAGCTCGAGGCGCAGTGGAACCAGCCGGCCAATCGACACCCGCACTACTGCCGGCACGATCACCCGATCAACTTCAATGTCGGCAAGCTCGCAGGCGGTGAGTGGGCCTCGTCGGTGGCCACGCACTGTCGGGCCGACGTGCGCATCGGTTTTTATCCCGGCATGAAGCCGGCGCAGGTGCGCGCGCTGGTGGAAGCGTTGCTGCGTGCGGCCTACGAAGCGCATCCGAAGAAGGCCAGCGTGCGCTACGAGCTGATCTACGAAGGCTTCCAGGCCGAAGGCATGCTCGTCGACATGAACACGCCGATGGTGCATGTGCTGCAGGGCTGCCACCGTGACACCGTCGGCACCGAGGCGCCGTGCGATCGCCTCCACCGCCACCACCGACGCACGCTTCTTCCAGCTCTACGGCGGCATCCCGGCGACCTGCTACGGCCCGGAGTCGGGCAACACGCACGGCATCGACGAATGGGTGTCGATCGACAGCATGATGCAGGTGACGCGCGTGCTGGCGCTGTTCATGGCGCGCTGGTGTGGCGTCAACGAGCGCTGACTGCGCGGCGCGCCCGGAGCTCAGAACCCGAGCTGCACGCGCGCTTGCAGCATGTTCATCCGGCCGCCGTCCACCGCAGGCGGATTGCCGCGCCCGTTGACCAGTCCGTGCACGAAGTTGACCATCACCCGTGTGCGCGGGTTCAGGTACCAGTTGAAAGCTGCCGTCACATCGCGCTGACGACCCCCGGCCAGCGCGCCATCGTCCAGATCCAGCGTCGACAGGCGCAACGCCACTTCGAAGGCGCCCCAGCCGCCGCCGGTCCAGCTGAAGTCCTGCTTCGGGATGACACCATCGAAGACGCCGGTGGCGCGGTCGTACAGCCGATGTTCCCCGCTCAGGATGTGGCTGCCGGAGATGTAGAAGCCCTTCAGCAGCGGGTTGCCCAGGGCCGGGGCAGTGAGCTTGTCGAGGAACGCTTCGGCCTGCACCGACCACGGCCCACGGACTTCGGCAAACTCCAGCGCAATCAGCGCGGCGCGCTCGGGCTGCAACAGCCCGGTATTCACAAAGTAGTCATCGATCAGCGCGGTTTCGGGCACGGCGCGAAACTGCACCTCGCCAGTGAGGGATTGCAGCGACAGCGACGCGCCCAGGTGGGTCAGCGCGCGGCCGCCGTCGCTGTAGTGCATCAGCCAGGTCAAGCGGCCGGTGAGGTCGAAGCCGATGTTGTTGCTGAAGGCATCCTTGGCGCCGGCGAAGTCGCTGTACGAGCCGGTGTTCCAGAAGCCGCCGAAGGCCCAGGTCACGGCACCATCGAGCAGCGTGTTGTTGGCCATGATGCCGATGTTGCGACCCGGCGCGAAGGCCAGCACCGGCAGGGCGTCGGTCATGTAGGTTCTGTCGGCGCTCGACACCAGCCCGCCCAGCGAGAACGGTTCTTTCATGTTGCCCAGCGTGACCAGCCCCAGGTACGGCAGCGGCTTGAGCTGGAACCACGAATCCTTGATCTGCGGGCGCCCCGCAAACTCGAGCTGAATCTTGAACATGCCCTCATCGAAGACCCAGCCGAGCAACGTCAGGCGGGCCTGGGTGATGGCGGCATGTGCGCCGGCCTGCCCCGGAAACGCGCCGGCCAGTTCATCGTTCAACCCCACCTCGCCGGCGTCGCCGAAAAAGCTCGCGTTGAGTTTCAGCCGGGTGTTGAGCGAATCGTTGTCGATGCGCAGGCCGTTCTTGCGATAGACGTTCCAATCGCCCAGCGGCACCAGCATATTGCTGTCGAAATCTTCCCACCAGCGCCGGCGCTCGGGCGCCGGGTCATCCTGCGCCCAGGTGGGGGCTGCCAGCCCACAGAGGATGGCCAGCACGGCAATCGTCGGCAGCGTGGCGGACCCGCACAAGCGATCGGCGGCTCGCTTCAATGCACGCGCGCACTCGGTGTCGATGACCGGGCGAGCGCAAGCTTGCTCGAAGGTCCGGCGTCGTGACCCCTTACATGCCGACGTAGTTGGGGCCACCGCCGCCTTCGGGCGTGACCCACACGATGTTCTGCGTCGGGTCTTTGATGTCGCAGGTCTTGCAATGCACGCAGTTCTGCGCATTGATCTGCAGCCGCTCGCTGTTGTCCTCGTTCTTCACGAACTCATAGACGCCGGCAGGGCAGTAGCGCGCCTCGGGCCCGGCATAACGTGCCAGGTTGATGGCCACCGGCACGCTCGCATCCTTCAACGTCAGATGCGACGGCTGCTGTTCCTCGTGGTTGGTGTTGCTGATGAACACGCTGCTGAGCCGGTCGAAGGTCAGCTTGCCGTCGGGCTTCGGGTACACGATCGGCTGGCATTCGGCCGCCGGCTTCAGGTACAGGTGATCGGCCTTGTCGCGGTGCAGCGTCCACGGCGGTGCCTTCATGCCCAGTTTCGGCAGCAGCCACTGTTCGATGCCGGTCATGAAGGCACCGACCAGATTGCCCTTCTTGAACCACTGCTTGAAGTTGCGCGAGCGGTCGAGCTCGTCGAACAACCAGCTGGCCTTGAAGGCGTCGGGGTAGCTGGCCAGCTCGTCGTGCTGGCGCCCGGCCTGCACGGCGGCAAAGGCGCTGTCGGCACACAACATGCCGGTCTTGATCGCCGCATGGCTGCCCTTGATGCGCGCGGCATTCAGGTAGCCGGCTTCGCAGCCGATCAGCGCGCCGCCCGGGAACACGGTTTTCGGCAGGCTCAATATGCCGCCGGCGGTGATGGCCCTGGCGCCGTAGCCGATGCGCTTGCCGCCTTCGATGTGCTTGCGGATGCTGGCGTGCGTCTTCCAGCGCTGCATCTCCTCGAACGGATTCAGGTACGGGTTCTTGTAGTCGAGCCCGACGACAAAACCGAGCGTCACCTTGTTGTCCGCCAGGTGGTACAGGAAGCCGCCGCCGTAGGTGTCGTTGTCCATCGGCCAGCCGGCGGTGTGCACCACCAGGCCCGGGCGCGCCTGCGCGGCAGGCACCTCCCACAGCTCCTTGATGCCGATGGCATAACTTTGGGGATCCCGCCCGGCATCGAGCTTGAACTTCGCGATCAGCTGCTTGCCCAGATGCCCGCGCGATCCTTCGGCGAACAGCGTGTATTTGCCGAGCAGTTCCATGCCCAGCTGGAAGCCGTCGTGGGGCTCGCCGTCCCTGCCGACCCCGAGGTTGCCGGTGGCCACGCCCTTGACCGCGCCGCCCTCGTCGTAAAGCACTTCCGCCGCCGCGAAACCGGGGAAGATTTCCACACCCAGGCCCTCGGCCTGCTGCGCCAGCCACTTGCTCACGTCTTCCAGGCTGATGACGAAGTTGCCGTCGTTGTGCAGGCAATCCGGCACCAGAAAGTCCGGCGTGCGCGCGGCACTGTCCTGGCGCAGGAACAGCACCTCATCGCCGGTCACCGGCTGGCTCAGCGGTGCGCCCAGAGACTGCCATTCGGGCAGCAGTTCGTTCAGGCCGCGCGGGTCCATCACCGCGCCGCTGAGGATGTGCGCACCCGGCTCGGAGCCCTTTTCCAGCACCACCACCGACACCTCCTTCTCGGCAGCCGCAGCGAGTTGCTTCAAGCGGATCGCCGCCGACAGCCCCGCCGGCCCGGCGCCGACGATGACCACGTCGTAGTCCATCGATTCGCGCGGGCCGTACTTTTCGAGGATCTGTTGTGGGCTCATCGGGTCGCTCCTGGCGTGGCTCAACGGGGCATTCTAGCGAGGCGTCGAATGAAATAGAACGGTC
This sequence comes from uncultured beta proteobacterium, assembly GCA_963756415.1. Taxonomy (GTDB): domain Bacteria; phylum Pseudomonadota; class Gammaproteobacteria; order Burkholderiales; family Burkholderiaceae_C; genus Rubrivivax. The sequence goes on along the minus strand of CAVWNT010000003.1, from coordinate 321,410 downwards.
GTTCTTTTTCAGTTCGCACGCTGCCGGCAAGCCGCACGGCGCAGAGGCGTCGCAGGGGCTGCGTGCTATCGTGCCCGCGAACTCAAGTGCCTGCGCAATGACGTTTGCAGTGCCACCTCTGCGTTCAATTCATTGCAGGAGCAAGTCATGAGCTACGACATCGACCTGTCGGGTCGCGTGGCACTGGTCACCGGTGCGTCCAGCGGCCTGGGTGCACAGTTCGCGCGCACGCTGGCGAAGGCGGGGGCCGGGGTGGTGCTGGCGGCACGGCGCATCGAGCGTCTGAAGACCTTGCGCGCCGAGATCGAATCCGAAGGCGGCGATGCCCACATCGTCGAACTCGACGTCACCGACACCGACAGCATCAAGTCGGCGGTGGCCCACGCCGAGACCGAGATGGGCACCATCGACATCCTGGTCAACAACGCCGGCGTCGCGCGCGGCCAGAGGCTGGTCGATGTCGAGCCCGACGATTTCGACTTCGTCATGAACACCAACCTGCGTGGCGCGTTCTTCGTCGCGCAGGAGGTCGGCAAGCGCATGATCGCGCGCTCGCGTGGCGCCGCGCCGGGCACCTTCATCGGCGGTCGCATCGTCAACGTCGCCTCCAACGCCGGGCTGAAGGTGATGAACCAGATCGCCGTGTATGCGATCAGCAAGGCGGCCGTGATCCACATGACCCGCTCGATGGCGCTGGAATGGGGCCGCTACGGCATCAACGTCAACGCGCTGTGCCCGGGCTACATCGTCACCGAGATCAACCAGCACTTCAACGCCACCGAGCAGGGCCACAAGCTGGTGCAGTCGCTGCCGCGAAAGCGCGTGGGCGAAGCGCAGGACCTGGACGCGGTGCTGGTGATGCTGTGCGCCGCGCAGAGTCACTTCGTCAACGGCGCGGTGATCGCCGCCGATGACGGCTTTTCGGTCTGACTGAAACGCTGGCGGAGCGATGCGTGCGCTGAGCCCGCTCGAAGTGCGCGTGCTGGGCGTGCTGGTGGAGAAGCAGCACACGGTGCCCGACACCTACCCGTTGTCGCTGAACGCGCTGGTGGCGGGCTGCAACCAGAAGACGGCGCGCGAGCCGATCATCGCTGCCACCGACGCCGACGTGATGGTGGCCGTCGACGGCCTGAAATCCCTGAGCCTGGTCTTCGAAGGCAGCAGCACACGCGTGCTGAAGTTCGAGCACAACCTGCCGCGGGTGTTCAACCTGCCGCCGGACGCCACGGCGTTGCTGGCCACACTGATGCTGCGCGGTGCGCAGACCTCCGCCGAGTTGCGTGCCAACGCCGATCGGCTGCAGCGCTTCGCCGATGTGGCCGCGGTCGATGCGTTGTTGCACGACATGGCGCAGCGCGAGCCGGCGCGTGTGGTGAAGCTGCCGCGCGCCAGCGGCGCACGCGAGGCACGCTGGGCGCATCTGCTGTGTGGTGAGCCGGTGCTGCCCACCGCGCATGAGGCGGCGCCGGCGTTGGCCGGCGACAGCGTCGGTGCCGGTGAGATCGCGGCGCTGAAGGCAGAACAGGCCCGCCTGAACGCGGAGGTGGCGCGCTTGCGCGCACTCGTCCAGCGCCTGGCCGATGAACTGGGCATCGATACCGCGGGCGCGGCTTGAGTGCCCGGTGCCGAGGCAGCGGCGCACAGCGCCAACTTGGCGTCGTCGAATGCAGGCCTTCCTGTCGACCGGCCGCGGCATCGCAGAATGCTGTCACCGGATGAAGATGTGAGACGGCGATGCGATTCGAGATTCCCGAGGCGAAGAAGTTCGTGCACCAGATGCACATGCCCATCCGCTGGGGCGACATGGACGCGATGGGCCATGTCAACAACACGCTGTACTTTCGCTACCTCGAGATCATCCGCATCGAATGGATGCACAGGGCCGGCGGCGCGCCCAACCCCGATGGCGACGGGCTGGTCATCGTCAATGCCTTCTGCAATTTCATCAAGCAGCTCGAGTATCCCGGCGAGTTGCTGGCCAGGCTGTATGTCGCCAACCCCGGGCGCAGCAGCTTCGATTCGTACACCACGCTCGAACGCACCGACCAGCCGGGCGTGATCTACGCTGCCGGCGGCGCGACCGTGGTGTGGACCAACTTTCCACGGCAGAAGTCGATTCCGTTGCCGGCGACGTTGCGGGCGCTGCTCGAATGAGCAGCGCAGCATGAACAACGCCATCGATACGCGCCGGGCCTGGGTGCGCGAGGCCATCCGCCGCATCGAGGCCGACTTCCAGCGCTCGAGCGACACGCACCTGATCCCGCTGCCGCTGCCCGGCTTCGCCGGCATCGAGCTGTACCTGAAGGACGAATCGAGCCACCCGACCGGCAGCCTGAAGCACCGCTTGGCACGCAGCCTGTTCCTGCATGCGCTGTGCAACGGCTGGCTGCATGCCGGCTCGACGGTGGTCGAGGCGTCCAGCGGCTCCACGGCCGTCAGCGAGGCCTACTTCGCGCGGCTGCTCGGGCTGCCGTTCGTCGCGGTGATGCCGGCGGCGGTCTCGCCGCAGAAGATCGCCGCGATCGAGTTCCACGGCGGACGCTGCCATCTGGTCGACGACCCGACGACGATCGATGCCGAAAGCCAGCGCATGGCCGATCAGCTGCGGGGCCACTACATGGACCAGTTCACCTACGCCGAGCGCGCGACCGACTGGCGTGCCAACAACAACATCGCCGAGAGCATCTACACGCAGATGGTGCAGGAGACCCATCCGTGCCCGGCATGGATCGTGGCCAGTGCCGGCACCGGTGGCACGCTGGCCACGATCGGCCGCTACGTGCACTACTGCCGGCACGACACGCGCGTGTGTGGCGTCGATGCCGAACATTCGGTGTTCTTCGATCACTACGTCAGCGGTGATGCGGGCCTGACGCTGAACCGGGGCTCGCGCATCGAAGGCATCGGCCGCCCGCGCGTCGAAGCCTCGTTCGTTCCGGGCGTGCTCGATGCGATGGTCAAGGTGCCCGATGTGTGGTCGCTGGCGGCGATGCATTCGTTGAGCGTGCGCCTGGGCCGGCGCGTCGGCGGGTCCACCGGCACCAACCTGATCGCCGCGCTGGCCTGCGCGCAAAGCCTGAAGGCGCGCGCGCAGACCGGCTCGATCGTCACCCTGCTGTGCGACGACGGCCAACGCTACCGGACCAGCTACTTCGACGATGACTGGCTGCGTGACCACGGGCTCGAATGCGGTGCGCAAAGCGATGCGCTGGATGACTTGATGGACGGTGGCGAATGGCCGGCCGAACTGCGCCGCAGCTGGCGCCTGGCCGGTGACCTGACCCTGTAGCGCGCGCGTACCGGCCTCAGGTGGACAACAGCTTGTTCACCAGCTCGCCGGTGTTGGCCGCGCCCATCTTGCGCATCAGCCGCGCCCGATAGACGTCCACCGTGCGTGGGCTGATGTCCAGGCGCTTGCCGATCAGCTTGCTGGTCAACCCGTCGATCAGCAGGGCAGCGATTTCCCGCTCGCGCGCGGTGAAATCGACCTTCAACGCGCGCCGCGACGACAGGTCTTCGAAGGCCCAGATGCCGGCGGCGTGCGGCAGCGACGGGTCGAGCGCGCGGCCCGAGACGTGGCACCAGAACAGCTCGCCGGAACGCGCACCGCCCAGTCGCTTCATGATGCGGTCGTCGGCATACCAGCCCAGCGCATCGAGACTGGCGACGATGCGCTGGCCGGTGCGCTCGAACTCGTCGTGCGTGGGATACAGCAGCTGCAGCGACTGGCCGATCAGCTGATCACGGCGGGCATCGAACATCGCCAGCGCGTGGCGGTTGATGTCGGTCACCAGCCGATGCCGCGACAGCACCAGGCCGATCGGCGCCAGCTCGAAGGCGGTGCGGTAGTCCAGCGTCTCGGCCGCCTTCACGACTTCAGAGCAACGCGTAGGTGGTGGTGGCGTGCGCGGCGAGCGTGCCGTCGTCGGCGTGCAGGTGGATCTCGCCGAAGACCAGTTTGCGGCCCATGCGCAGCACCCGTGCGACCACCTGCACCTGCGTTGCATCAGCCGGCACCGCGCGCAGGAAACTGGTCTGCAACTGCACGGTGGTCATCGGCTTGAACTCGCCGAGGTGGCTGGTGACCGCCAGGATCATCGCCGTGTCGGCCGCAGCCATCAGCGCCTGGCCGCACAGCACGCCACCGCCGTGCACCAGCGGCGCGCTCACCGGCAGGCGCATCACCACCTCGCCGACTCGGGCCTCGAGCAGTTCGAGCTGCAATTGCAGCACCCACGGCGCAGCAACCTTGGGCAAGGTGGCGCGCAACAGCGCGAGGTCGATGGTGGTGGCGGGGCTCATTCGATTCCGGGCAGTCGATGAATAATCAATTCTACGTACTGACTACGTAATGCGTTACGTAGTACGCTGCGTGCTGACAAGAGACTGGCTTTTTCGACCAAGGCAGAGAGCGCATGAAGAAGATCTTTCCCAGCGCCGCGGCGGCGCTGCAGGGTGTCGTCCACGATGGCCAGCTGATGGCGGTCGGCGGCTTCGGGCTGTGTGGCATTCCTGAAGCATTGATCGCTGCACTGCGCGACAGTGCGGTGAAGAACCTGAGCGTGATCTCGAACAACGCCGGCGTCGATGGCTTCGGCCTCGGCCAGTTGCTCGAAACGCGCCAGATCAAGCGCATGATTTCCAGCTACGTCGGTGAGAACAAGGAGTTCGAGCGGCAGTACCTGGCCGGCGAACTCGAGCTCGAGTTCACCCCGCAGGGCACGCTGGCCGAGAAGCTGCGCGCCGGTGGTGCCGGCATCCCGGCGTTCTTCACGCGCACCGGCGTGGGCACGCTGGTCGCCGAGGGCAAGGAACTGCGTGAGTTCGACGGCCATACCTACGTCATGGAGCGCTCGCTGCAACCCGATGTCTCGCTGTCGAAGGCCTGGAAGGCCGATCGAATCGGGCAACCTGATCTACCGCCTGACGGCGCGCAACTTCAACCCGGCGGTGGCGATGGCCGGCAAGGTCAGCATCGTCGAGGTCGAAGAGATCGTGCCCACCGGCAGCCTCGACCCGGATGCGATCCACCTGCCGGGCATCTATGTGCACCGGCTGGTGCTGAACAAGAACCCCGAGAAGCGCATCGAGAAGCGCACCCTCACCGAGAAGAGCATGACCATGGCCTGGACCCACGACCAGATGGCGGCACGCGCCGCCAAGGAACTCGAAGACGGCTTCTACGTCAACCTCGGCATCGGCCTGCCGACGCTGGTGGCCAACTTCGTGAGCCCGGACATCGAGGTCTGGCTGCAAAGCGAGAACGGCATGCTCGGCATCGGCCCGTTCCCGACCGAAGCGCAGGTCGACGCCGACCTGATCAATGCGGGCAAGCAGACCGTGACCACGCTGCCGGGCAGCAGCATCTTCGGCAGCCATGACAGCTTCGCGATGATCCGCGGTGGCAAGATCAATCTGAGCATCCTCGGGGCGATGCAGGTCAGCGGCACGGGCGACCTGGCCAACTGGATGATTCCCGGCAAGATGGTCAAGGGCATGGGCGGCGCCATGGACCTGGTGGCCGGCGTCGCGCGCGTGCTGGTGCTGATGGAGCACGTGGCGAAGAAGAAGGACGGCAGCATCGATCTGAAGATCCTGCCGCAATGCACGCTGCCGCTGACCGGCGTGGGCGTGGTCAACCGCATCATCACCGACCTCGCGGTGCTCGACGTCACGCCGCAAGGGCTGACGCTGGTGGAACTCGCCGACGGCGTCACGCGCGAGGAACTGCAGTCGAAGACCGGCGTGCCGGTGCGCTGACCGCCGGAGCGCGCGACCGTGCGTCGCTGTGCCGGGTCTGCTGCAGGCCCTGAGCAGCTTGCGCCACCGCCGGCGTCGACCGGCTGAGTTTTCGCGCGCTGGCGTGCAGGCAAGGCCGCGCGTGACAGCCCACAGGATGTGCCGGTGCGGCAGACGGGCGAGCGTGCCGACACGGCCGGCGGGAGCCTTCATGCAAAGGTCATCGAAGGCTGTTACAACACGCATCAGGCAGCGTGTAGTCGGTCACGGCGCGGCAAATGTGTCCCCCAGCCGTGGGATTGTCCGGCCCGCGCCGCCATGGGAGCCTGAGTGCTTGTGAAAACGCACCTTCGATCGAGCCCGCCATGACCGACCTGAACGACAGCCTGCAGCGTATGGGTTTCATGCAACTGGTGATGCTGTTCGGCTTCCTGACCACCTATGTGCTCGCGCTGGGCGGCCTGCTGCGCGGTCGCGCGCGGGTGCACTGCGCCTGTCTGGCTGCGACCTGTGCGGTGGGTTTTGCCGGCCTCACCGATCCGTGGGTGCATGGCGCGCTGCTGATGGTGTTCGTGGTCGCCGGCCTGGGCCTGTTCGTGCTCGTGGCCTGGCTGCTGGCCCGCACCGTCGCGCCGGCACAGCCGCATGCGGTGGCTGCAACGCCCGCCGTGCAGAGCGGGCCCGGCGCGGCGCAGCCGGCGGCGGTGGGTGTGTCGGCCGCGGCGGGCGAGCTGCGCTGGCCGGCTGCGGCGGGTCAGTCGAAGCCGACCTGAAAGTCGTTGCGCCCGGTGCGGTCGACGCCGCGCAGCAGCCACAGCGGCCGTGTGGCAAACGCCACCGGCACACCTGACTGGCCATCGACCGGGTTCAGGTCGCGTCTGAACACCGAGGTCGCCGGCATGTAGCGCAGCGCCACGCCGGCACGGCGCGCGCCGATCGGTTGGGCCGCGCGCCGTGGATCATGAACACGTCGTGCATCGACATCTGGCCGGGCTGCAGTTCGACGTCCACCGCCTGGCTTTCGTCGAAGGTGTGATCGGCCATGCGCTGGTTGCAGCGCCACGTCGGCGCGGTCCTCCTGCAGATGCGGGTGCGTCACCTGCGCCGCCTGCGAACCGGGAATGACGCGCAGGCAGCCGTTGTCGGCGAGTCGACTCATCCAGCGCCACCCACACCGTGCAGTTGGCCAGCGGGCGGATCGGCCAGTAGTGGCCATCCTGATGCCAGGGCGTCTCGTGGCCATCGCCGGCGGGCTTGCAGAACACATGGCAGCCCCACAGCACGATGTCCGGGCCGATCAGCGCTTCGACCATGTCGAGGATCTGCGGGTCGCGCGCCAGCAACATGAACTCGTCGTCGCCGTGCACGCCTTCGGCGTTGGCTGCACCGCCGTGACCCGACAGATGCGCGCTGACAAGCTTCTCAGGGCGCACGCCGGGGTTGTTGCGCAACAGGCGCTCGAGTGCCGCACGCAGGCGCTGTACGCGCGGCTCGCTCAGGCGCCATTCAGGCACCAGGTAGCCCTGCGTGCGGTAGCGGCCGACCGCCTGTTCAGTGAGGCGATGCGCGCCCATCGTCGTCAATCGCGCACGAACAAGGTCACCAGCGGCTCGTCGCCGACCTGGCGGCTCCAGTGGCCGTGCACCGACGGCGTCGAAGGTCGCGCCGGCGGGCAGCGTGTCGGCCGAGTAGAAGTGTTCGCCGGGGCCGAAGCGTCGCGTGCTGCCGTCCTGCAGGCCGATCTCCATCTGCCCGGACAGGATGAACACCCACTGCGGCGTCAGCGTGCAATGGAACTCGCTGCGAAAACCGACCGGGCTTTCGCGCAGCTGGTAGCCGCCGCTGGGCACAGCGGCGACAGCCGCGCCTGCTGCGGTGCCTTCGTCGAGCGGCACCGACTCGCTCGCGAAAACGGGCGCGGCCGTCGTGGTCGGTGAAGAGCACGATCTTGCGTGAACTCAGGCATCGCGGGCTTGCTCCCGGTGGCGCAGCACGCGCGGCCGACGATGTCCGTCGGCGGTGCCGGCGACATCGAAGGTCCAGGCGATTTCGTCCGGCGCCGGGCGGCTGCAAGCGTGGCGAGCTGGCTGTCCAGCAGCGACGCCGGCATGTAGTGCCGCTGGCGCGCGTCGGCCATGCGCGCTGCCAGCAGCTCGCGGCGCCGTGCAGGTGCACCAGCTGCAGGTCCGGGCGCGCCGCGCCGCAGCAGGTCGCGGTAGCTGCGCTTCAGCGCCGAGCACGACAGCACCACCGGCCGGCCGATGGCCTGCGGCGCGCGCCAGTGCGGCGCTGAGGCGCAGCAGCCAGCCCTGGCGGTCGCTCGTCGGTCAACGGCGTGCCGGCGGCCATGCGCGCGACGTTCTCGCGGCGGATGGAAGCTCGTCGCCTTCGAGGAAGTCGCAGCCGCAGCGCATGCGGCCAGCGCGCGGCCGACCGTGCTCTTGCCGCAGCCGCGACACGCCCATCACCACCAACGCGCGGGCGGTGCGTGCGGCGGCGCGCCGTGGCGGCCTCAGTCGATGCGCTGGCCGCTCGCCGTGCGTCGAACAGATGCGCCTTGTCGGCGTCGATCTCCAGGCCGACCAGGTCGTCGGGCTGCGCGTCGGTGCGGCCGTGCAGCACGACGACGAGCTGTCGCTCGCCGACCTCGAGCAGCAGCTCGGTCTCGGCGCCGGTCGGCTCGACCACGACCACCTTGGCCGGCGATGCCCTGGCCGGCGTCGGTCAGCGCGATGTCGCCCGGGCGCACGCCGTAGTGCACCGGCTGGCCGTCGCGCGCCGCTGCGCCGGCGCCGGCACCGGCCAGCGCTGGCCCTGCGCCTCGCACCGACGTGCGCCGTCCGCGTCGCGCTGCAGCGTGCCCTGAAGCACGTTCATCGCCGGCGAGCCGATGAACTGCGCGACGAACAGGTTGCCCGGGCGGTCGAACAGCTCCAGCGGCGTGCCGATCTGCTCGACGATGCCGTCGTGCATCACCACGATGCGGTCGGCCATCGTCATGGCCTCGATCTGGTCGTGCGTGACGTAGACCGTGGTCGTCTTCAGCCGCTGGTGCAGCGCCTTGATCTCGGCGCGCATCGCCACGCGCAGCTTGGCGTCCAGGTTGGACAGCGGCTCGTCGAACAGGAACACCTTGGGGTCGCGCACGATCGCGCGGCCCATCGCCACGCGCTGGCGCTGGCCGCCGGACAGCTCGCGCGGATAGCGGTCGAGCAGCGTGTCGAGGTTCAGGATGCGCGCCGCGTTGTCGACGCGCTCGTCGGTGAGTCGCGCGTGTCGGCCTTGCGCAGCTGCAGGCTGAAGCCCATGTTCTCGCCGCACCGTCATGTGCGGGTACAGCGCGTAGCTCTGGAACACCATCGCGATGTCGCGGTCCTTGGACTCGAGGTCGTTGACCACGCGTGCCGTCGATCGCGATCTCGCCGCCGCTGATCTCCTCCAGCCCGGCGAGCATGCGCAGCAGCGTGCGACTTGCCGCAGCCCGAGGGGCCGACCAGCACGACGAACTCGCCGTCGGCGATGTCGAAGCTGATGCCGTGGATGACCTTGACCTTGCCGAAGGACTTCTCGATGTTGCGGAAGGAGACGGATGCCATGTCGTGTTCCTGGTTCAGGCTCAGCTCTTCACCGCGCCGGCGGTCAGGCCGCCGACCATGTAGCGCTTGAAGGCGTAGTAGATCGCCGCCGGCGGCAGCGCGTAGATCAGGCCGGTGGTCATCAGCAGCTCCCAGGGCGAATCGTCGGCCGACAGGAAGTTGCCGAGCGCCACCGCCAGCGTGATCGTCGGTGTCGTTGCGACAGCAGCAGGAAGGCGTACAGGTACTCGTTCCAGGCCAGCAGCAGCGCGTAGGTGCCGACCGCGACCAGCGACGGCACCATCAGCGGCAGGTAGACCAGGCGGAACAGCTGCAGCGGCGTGGCGCCGTCCATGATGCGCGGCCTCGTCGAGCTCGCAGCGGCAGCTTGTCGGACGCCTGCTTCAGCACCCAGATGCAGTAGGGCGAGGCGATCGTCACCATCGCCAGGATCAGCGCCCACTGGTTGTTCAGCAGCCCGTAGTTGCCCATCGTCTTGTACATCGGCACCGCCAGGAACGCGGCCGGGATGAAGTAGGTGAACAGCGCCAGGTTCATCACCGTGCGGCCGCCGCGCACCTTCAGCCGGCTGATCGCGAAGGCGGCGCGTGGTGGCGACGAACAGCGTCAGCAGCGCCGACCGCGACCGCGATGAACAGCGAGTTGCCAGAGCTGCAGCCAGAAGTGGTTCAGGTAGAAGTGCTTCTGCCGGAACACGATCTCGAAGTTGCTGCAGCGTCGGGTTCGTCGGCCAGAGCTGGCCCGAGGTGGCCGATGTCGCGTCGGCGAGATCGCGAACAGGAACAGGTGGTAGATCGGGATGCATGCGTCCACAGCAGCACCGGGATGCCGATCAGCAGCAGCTTCGCCTCGGTGCTGACCTTGCGCCATGAGACAGCGCGCGGCTCATTTCGACAGCCGCTTCATCATGAAGTAGACCAGCGGCAGCACCAGCGGCAGCGCGCACGACGATCGACGCCATCGCCAGGTCGACCTGGTCGAGCCGCAGGTAGCGGATGCCGAGCGTCGCCAGCACGTGCGTCAGGTCGGCCGGGCCGCCGCCGGTCAGCAGGTAGACGCTGTTGAAGTCGCCGAGCGTCCAGATCATCGAGAGGATGGTGCGAGGTGAGGTAGAGCGTGCTGCATCGACGGCCAGGTGATGAAGCGGAACTTCTGCCAGGCGCGTGGCGCCGTCGACCGAGGCCGCCTCGTACTGCTCGGCCGGGATCGCCAGCCGGCCGGCGAGCAGGATCAGCGTCCAGAACGGCAGCGACTTCCAGATGTGCATCAGCATCGAGAAGCGTCAGCGCCAGCGTCGGGTCGTTCAGCCAGTTCGGCCCGTCCTCGCCGGTCAGCCGGAAGATCAGTCGTGTTGATCACGCCCCATTCGGGGTTGAGCATGAAGCGCACCGACAGGATGGTCGGGATCGACGGCACCGCCCAGGGCAGGATGAACAGCACCGACAGCGACCTTGATCCACCAGCGCGTCGTGCAGGAAGAAGCCGGACAGCAGCAGCGCGATCAGCATCTTCAGGTTGATCGCGACGACCAGGAAGACGAGCGTGTTGACGACCGTGCGGAAGAAGATCGGGTCGTCGAACAGCCTGACGTAGCTTGCCGGATGCGCGCGCCAGCCAGAGGCCGTAGCCGACCGGGTAGAGCACGAAGAGCAGCGAAGACGAGCAGGTAGGGCACGACCATCAGCGCGGCCCCAGAACTGCCAGCGAGTCAGGCGACGCGGCGTCGGGCCGGCGGCGTGACGCGGCGCAGCGCCGGCTCGTCGTTGACGGTCATCACTGTCGACATCGCAGCACGCTGCGGGCGCGCGGCCGTCGGCGCGCAAGCGGACGGCCGCGGCGTCGGCGCGGACGGTCGGCTCAGCCGGCGACTGCCTTGATGCGCGCGATCATCTCGTCGACGGCCTTGTCGACCGGCACCTTCTCGTTGACGACGCGGTTCATCGCCTTGGCCCAGACGTTCTCGTTGTTCAGCATCGTGAACTTGTAGTTCTTGGTGAACTCGAACGGCACCGTGCCGGCCATGAACTGGTTGTAGCACCGCCTTGCGGTGCGGGTCGGCCTTCCAGAACGGCGCTCTGCTGCGCCGTCCTTGGTCACCGGGAACCAGCGGCCGAGCGAGCCTTCGACGTAGGGCGTCAGGTTCTCCTCCTCGCAGCATGAAGGTGACGAACTCCTTGGCGCGCGCCTTGTTCTTGGCGTCCTTGAAGATCACGCCGGTCTTGACGGCCGCGCGGTAGACCATCTTGCGTGCCGTCCGGCTTGTTCGGGAAGCCGGCGGTGGCGATCAGCTCGGTGTAGTTCTTCTTCGCCGTGCGCGCGCTGCGCTTCGGCGTCAGCGTCGCGTTGTTCATGTCGTCGAGCCACTTCGCGGCGATCGAGATCGTCGCGTTGTGCGTCATCACCGTCGTCTTGTTGTGGAAGGCGACGTTGTTGTCCGGGTCCTTCCAGCTGGTCGACGACGGCGGCGTGCAGCCCTTGCGTGTAGACGCTCGGTGTAGTCGGTCAGCGCGTTGATCAGGCCCTGCGCGCACCTTCGGGTCGTCGACCAGCAGCTTGCCGTCGTCGTTGACCAGCTTGACGTTGTAGGCGTCCATGAAGGTCAGGAACGAGTAGAACGAGTCGCTCGAATCGACGCCCATCGGCTGGCCGATGCCGAAGGCGCGCTTGCCGGTCTTCTTGCGGTAGGCCGGCTGCACCTTGTCGCACCAGAAGTTCCAGTAGCCCTTCCAGTCCTTCGGGATGTCGCTTTCCTTGAAGCCGGCCTCGGCCAGCATGTCCTTCCAGTACTGGATGTGCATGGTCTGCTGCTTGATCGGGAAGGCGTAGTAGGCGCGTCTTCTTGGTCTTGTCGTTGTAGCAGGAAGGTGGTCTCGACCGTGTTGCGGCGCGAAGCTGCGCGCTGCATCGGGTCGATGATGCTCGGTGATGTCCTCGAGCTTGCCGTCGAAGGCCCACTTGCCGGTGACCTGGAAGTCGTAGACGTCGGCATAGGCGACGTCGGGCGGGTTGCCGGAATCGAGCGCGGCGACCGTCTTCGGGATCATGTCCTGCGATCGGCGTACTGCGACAGCTCGACCTTGACGTTCGGGTTCTTGGCCTCGAACTTCTTGATCGCGGCGAACAGCGCGTCGTCCTCGGCCTTGTAGAAGCCCTTGACCCACCAGACGGTGAGCTTCTCCTGGGCGCAGCGCCGGGCTCGTGGCCAGCAGCGCACTGCCCATCAGGGCGGCGGTGGCGAGCAGCTTGAATTTCATCGGTTGTCTCCTGCGACGGGTCGGTGGGAAATTTTGCGTCGCGGGCCGGGGGCCCGCCAGAATCACGCATCGCGCGGCGATCATAGAGGCGCGGTTCAGGGGATGACACGGGAAGTACCCTTGCCGCACGCTGCGACTGGCCACCACGGGGAGAGCTTCGATGACATGGCAGGACGACGACGAACTGTTTGCGCTGATGCGCCGGCATCTGTTCCCGGCCGTGGTCGGTGACATCCTCGACACGATGGGCCTGCTGCACCAGTTTCTCAGCCCGCAGATCAAGGGGCTGCGCGCGGACATGGTGGTGGCCGGGCGTGCCATGCCGGTGCTCGAGGCGAACTGCTTCGCGGCGCGCGAACCCGAGGGCAAGTTGCCGCTCAGCCGCGAGCCCTTCGGCCTGCTGTTCCAGGCGCTCGACGACCTGAAGGCGCACGAGGTGTACGTGGCCACCGGCTGCGCGCCGCAATTTGCGCTGTGGGGCGGCCTGATGACCACACGCGCGATGCACCTGAAGGCGGCCGGCGCGGTGCTCGACGGCTGGTCGCGCGACACGCCCGAGGTGCTGGAAGCGGGCTTCCCGGTCTTTTCCTACGGCGGCTATGCGCAGGACCAGGGCGCGCGCGGCAAGGTGGTGGACTTTCGCGTCGCGGTGGAGATCAACGCGGTGCACATCGCACCCGGCGACATCGTCTTCGGCGATGTCGACGGCGTGCTGGTGATTCCGCGTGCGGCCGAGGAAGAAGCGATCCGCCGGGCGCTCGAGAAGGTCAGTGCCGAGAACACCGTTCGCGACGCCATCCGCGGCGGCATGAGCACCGTCGAAGCCTTCAGGACCTTCGGCGTGATGTGAGTGCCGCTGTCGGGGCGGTCTACAGCCCCGGCGGCGGCGTGAAGCCGCCGATCAGCTGTGCCAGCTGCGCTGCCAGCCAGATGGTGCTCAGGTCGGCCATCTCGGGCCCGACGATCTGCACGCCCACCGGCAGGCCCTGCGCCGTCAGCCCGGCCGGCGCCACCGTCGACAGGCAGGAACGAGGCCGTCGCCAACCCGGCCCAGAACAGCTGGGCGAAATAGGATCGGTCGACGCCGTTGATGTGCATCGTGCGCGCCGGCATCGGCTCGCTGTGGTCGTGCTTCGAGCGCAGTGGTTGCGGTGACCGGCATCAACATCATGTCGTGGCGGCCGAAAAAATCGTGCCAGGCCCAGCGCAACGCTTCGCGCTGCTGGTTGGCCTCGAACACCTCCTTGTAGCTCGCGGTCGACTGCGCGCAGGTTCATCGCGTGCTCGCTGTGATCGTCGGCGCGCAGCCGCGAGCGCGCTTCGAGCAGCGTGTCGAAGTCGGCGCGGCGCGCGGCCAGATTGGCCTGCAGCAGCGTCGAATAGACGCGGTAGGCCTGCGCGGGATCGAAGTCGGGCCGCGCCTTGAAGTCGACCTTGGCGCCGGCCTTGGCCAGTGCCCGGGCAGCGGCCTCGACACGGGTCTTGACGCTGTCGTCGACCGGGGCGATCGCTTCGTCCAGCCACACCGCCACGCGCAGGCCCTTGAGCGCCTTCGGCGCTGCCGGCAGCGTGTAGCCGACGCCACGCGCGTTCAGCAGATCGGGGCCGGCGGTGAGTTTCAGCGCCAACGCCAGGTCGGCCGCGCTGCGTGCGATCGGCCCCACCACCGACAGGTCGGCTTCGGCGCCGGCGGTGGGCGCCAGGCTGTGGCCGCGTTTGGGCACGATGCACCAGGTCGGCTTGTGGCCGTAGACGCCGCAATAGGCCGCCGGGTTGCGGATGCTGCCGCCGATGTCGCTGCCGTATTCGAGCCCGGTCAGCCCGGCCGCGACCAGCGCGGCGCTGCCGCCCGACGAGCCGCCCGGCCCGCGCGTCAGGTCCCAGGGGTTGTTGCTGGTGCCGTAGACCTTGTTGTAGCTCTGGAAGTCGGCCAGATTCAACGGCACGTTGCTCTTGCCGAAGATCACCGCGCCCGCCGCCTTCAGCCGCTGCACGGCCAGCGCATCTTGCGTGGCGACGTGCGTCTTGCGCGAGACGTGGCCCCAGGTGGTGGGCTGGCCCTGCAGATCGAACGATTCCTTCACCGTCATCGGCAGCCCGTGCAGTGCGCCCCACGATTCGCCCTTCGCGCGCGCGCGATCGGCGGCGCGGGCGCGCTTCAGAGCCGCTGCGCGGTCATCGACGACGAGTGCGTTCAACGACGGGTTGATGCGATCGACGCGCGCCAGGTAGGCCTGCAGCAACTCGACGCTGGATACCTTGCCGGTGCGCAGCGCGGTGGCGAGCGATGTGGCGGAGCCGAAGGGGAAGGCATTGATCTTCATCGTTTGAATGTGCGGTGGATGCGGGGGGAGGGGGTGGCGCAGGCTACACCGGCGCTGGCGGCGGCCCGATCGGTGCTTCGATCGGTGCTTCGAGCAGGCAGCCGAACTCGCGCGCGAAATCGACCGACACACGCGCGTGCACCGCGCCCTGTTTGTCGAAGAAGCGCTGCCTGCCGCGCAGGCCGAATACGCCTTCGTGCCAGACGTCGGGGTGGATGTACAGGCCCTGATGCCCATCGAAGGCGAAGCACACGAAGTGATGCGGCTGCACGTCGTCGCCGGGCAGCGCCAGCGGCACGTAGAACGGCTCGCGCTGCAGCGGGTAGAACAGCTGGCCGCCGTCCGGGTGGTAGTTGGCGTGCCACAGCAGCATGCGCTGCGGCGGCCGCGCATGGTCGCTGCGCGCGCGCTCCGGCGCTTCGGCGTAGGCCAGGATGTAGTGGCCGCCGACCGCTTCGTTGCGCCCGTACAGGATGTCGCCCTGCCAATCACTGACGAAGGTGCCTTCGGAGGTGCCGCCTTGATCGCCGGTGGCGGCGTCGATCGGCCGGCGGCCCTGCGCCGGCCAGCGCACGATCTCGATCGGGCAGTCGTCGGCCGAATCCACCAGATGGCCATAGCCCTTCAATGCGGCGTCATCGGCGCGCACCACGGGCATGGTCACCTGTCGCAGGCCTGCGGGCAGGTCCGGGTTCAGGTAGTCGATGGCCGGCGCATCCTGGCGCGCAGCAGCGTCCGGGCGGTCAGCCGCCATCGTCGCCGCGGCGCACGAAATGCAGCTTGTGTCCGTCGGGGTCGCGCACATAGGCGCCGTAGTAGTCGCTGGCGTAGTGCGCGCGAATGCCCGGTGCGCCGTCGTCCTGTCCGCCGGCGGCCAGCGCTGCGGCGTGCGCCGCATCGACCGCGGCCCGCGACGGCGCGGTGAAGGCCACCATCGAGCCGTTGGCGCGGCCGGATGCTTGTCCGTCGAAGGGCTTGCCGACCCACAAGCCGCCGCTGTCGCCCGGACGCTTCCACAGCGCCGAATCGGGCGCATCGACGGCGACACGCTGGATGCCCAGTGGCGCCAAGGTGGCGTCGTAGAAGCGGCAGGCGCGTTCGAAGTGATCGGTGCCGAGCATGATGTGACTGAACACGCGAGTACCCCTGCGGTGCGGCGCCGCGGCCGCTCAGTTGCCAGTCCAGCGCGGCGCGCGCTTGGCCAGGAACGCCTCGATGCCTTCGCGGCTGTCGTGCGATGCCCGCACCGCCTTCGCCGCCTCGGCGCTGAGTTGCCAGGCCCGCTCGTCCGCGGCGTCGATCGAGCGGTTGATGACGCGCAGGCTCTCGCGCACCGCCACCGGGCTGTTGGCGCAGATCTGCTCGGCCAGTGCCAGCGCTGCATCGAGTGCGCGCGCCGTCGTCGCACAGCCGGTTGACAAGGCCCAGCGTGTGCGCGCGCTCGGCATCGATCGGCTCACCGGTCAGCACCATCTCGCGGGCCAGATTCAGCGGCAGTGCGCGTGCGCCGCGGAAGACGCCACCGTACAGCGCCAGCAGCCCGCGCTTGACCTCGGGCAGCGCGAAGCGCGCGCTGCGCGAGGCCACCACCAGGTCGCAGGCCAGCACCATCTCGAAGCCGCCGCCGAAGGCCAGGCCGTTCACCGCGGCGATCAGCGGCTTGTGCCGCTCGCGCCGGATCAGGCCGTAGGGGCCGCCACGCTCGGTGTGGTTGCGGTCGGGATCGGCGAGGTCGCTGCCGGCACTGAAGGCGCGGCCGTTGCCGCTGAGCACGCCGGCCCACAGATCGGCATCGTCCTCGAGGCGGTTCATCGCCGCATCGAGGCCGAGCGTCATCGCCTGGTCCATGGCGTTGAGCTTGGCGTCGCGGTCGAGCCGGATGACCAGCACGCGGCCGTCTCGGCCGGCGCGCTCGCTGACGACAGGCATCGCTCGCGTCCTCAGGCGAGGGGACGCGCCGACGGGTCCAACGGATAGATCGGCCGGCGCAACTTCTCGAAGCGGTGCTGTGCATAGTCGGACGTGCACACGCCGACGCCGGCGCATTCGACCACCGCTGAGGCCAGGTGCGCCATGCCGGCGCGCCAGTGGATGCGGCTCTTCAGCATCACGTAGCGCTTTTGCATCGGGTCGATGCCGAGCGACAGCAGCGTGTTGACATCGAAAGGCTCGACATGGCGCGAGAACAGCACGATCTCGACGCGGCCGGTGTCGATCACCGCGGCGTGGCCCATGTCCTGCTGGGTGCCGGCGGCCATCGGCCCTTTCGCGCGGTACTTGCCGGCGAACAGCGTCCTGACCGTGCCGGTGACGGTGATCGGCTCGCTGGCCTCGGGGCACATCGGCATCTTCAGCTTGCCGCCGATGGACAGCGTGACCTTGGCGCCGACGCCGGCGGCCTCGGCCTGGCGCACCGCCTCGGGATCGAAGATGCCGAAGGCGGCGACATTGTCGAGTTCCTGGCGCGAGGATCTCGGCCAGCACCGCGCGTGGTGTCCATCGGCCCGCCCGAGGCGGCGTTGTCGTAGTGGTCGAGCAGGATCACCGGGCCCTTGCCGGACGCCGGCATCGCCTTCGCGCGGGCCACCGAGTCCTCGAGCTTTTCGAGCTTGTAGACGAAGGCCTCGCGCTGCTCCCAGGCGGCCTGCAGCAACTCGTCGCGATAGCGTTCGGCCAGCGCCAGGTCGTTGTCGGTGGTGACGACCACGCTCAGCCCGGCGTTGGCGATGTCGGCGTGCGGAAAGCCGACGAACAGGCTGGCGCACAGCGCGCCTTCGGCCTCCATCGCCTGCGCGCGCGCCTGCAGCGACTTGTTCGGCTCGTCGGCGCTGCCCTGGCGCATGACGTGCGGCAGCATCGGCACGTTGCCCCACGCGGTGGTCGGCTTCGCCTGGCCCTTGATCAGGCGCACCAGCGCGTCGCCGGCGCGCAGCCCGGTGCCGTGCATGTCGACGTGCGGATAGGTCTGGTAGCCGGCGACGACATTGGCGTGGTCGCACCATGTCCGGGTACAGGTTGGCATGCATGTCGTAGCTGACGGCGATCGGTGTGGTCGGATCGATCTCGCGGATGCGCGCCAGCAGCGTGCCCTCGCCGTCGTCGTAGCTGCGCGTCACCATCGCGCCGTGCAGGTCGAGCAGGATGCCGTCCCAGCCGCCTTGCTTTCACCTTCGAAAGGATCGCGCCGGTGATGGTCTCGTAGGCGTCGTTCTCGACCGGCCCGCTCGGCCAGGCGTCGGCGGCGATCGCCAGCTCGAACTGCGCGTGTTCGCGCTCGGCAATCTGGATGTACGCGCCGGTGACCGTGCCGGTGCCGCGATAGGCGGCGATGGCCGCGGCACCGCTGTCGGGCGCCGCGCCGCCGGCACGTGCAAAACGCGCCAGATCGGTGATCACCGGCGAGAACGTATTCGTCTCGTGCTTCATCATCGCCAACAGCAGGCGCATCGCTTTCTCCTCGGGTCAGGTTGGGGTTGCCGCGGCCTTGGCAAAATCGAAGTGCCGGCCGGGCGCGGCATCGAACAGCGCGCGCGTGTACTCGTGCTGCGGCGCACCGAACACGCGCCTGGCCGGGCCGTACTCGACGATCTGGCCCTTCGACATCACCGCCACGTCGTCGCACACCTGCGCGGCCACGCGCAGGTCGTGGGTGATGAACAGCATCGCCAGGTTGAGCTTGTCGCGGATGTCGCCGAGCAGCCTGCAGCACCTGCGCCTGCACCGACACGTCGAGCGCCGACACCGCCTCGTCGGCGATCAGCAACTGCGGCTCCATCGCCAGCGCGCGCGCGATGCAGATGCGCTGGCGCTGGCCGCCGGAGAACTGGTGCGGATAGCGGTCGCAGCGATTCCGGGTCCAGCCGCACCAGCTCCATCAGCTGGCGCGCGCGCTGCCAGGCTTCTGCGCGCGGCATGCCGTAGTTGACCGGGCCTTCGACGATCGACTGGCCGACCGTGCGGCGCGGGTTCAGCGAGCGATACGGGTCCTGGAAGATGATCTGGATCTTGCGCCGCAGCTCGCGCAGCCGGCCCGCCGGCATGGTGGCGATGTCGGTGCCGGCGAGCACGATGTGGCCCTCGCTGGGGTCGATCAGCCGCGCGATGCAGCGCGCCACGGTGGACTTGCCCGAGCCCGATTCGCCGACGATGCCCAGCGTCTCGCCGCGGCGGATCTCGAAGGCCACGTCGCGCACCGCCTTGACCTGCGCGCCCGCGCCCGAACAGCCCGGCGTTGCCGTAGGTCTTCACCAGATCGCGCGTGCTCAGCACCACCGGCTGGTCGGTGGCCGCCGGGCGCTGGCGCTCGGCGGCTCGTGGCTCGGCACCGAGCTGATCAGCATGCGCGTGTACGGATGCTGCGGGCGCTTCAGGATGGTCGTCGGTCGGGCCCATCTCGACCAGCTCGCCATGCTTGCAGCACCGCGACGCGGTCGGCGATCTCGGCCACCACGCCGAAGTCGTGGGTGATGAACAGCACGCCGGTGCCGCGCTCGCGCTGCAGGTCCCGGATCAGCTTGAGCGATCTGCGCCTGCGTCGTCACGTCGAGCGCGGTGGTCGGCTCGTCGGCGATCAGCAGCGCCGGCTCCAGGATCAGCGCCATCGCGATCATGATGCGCTGGCGCTGCCCGCCCGACAGCTGGTGCGGGAACGAATCGAACATGCGCTGCGGGTCGGGCAGGTGGACCTGCTCGATCATCGCCAGGATCTTCTGCGCGGCGCTCGGCCGGCGGCAGCCTGGGTGTGTTCGGCCAGCACCTCGTCGATCTGCGCGCCGCAGCGCATCACCGGGTTCAGCGCCGTCATCGGCTCCTGGAAGATCATGCCCATGCGCGGTGCAGCGCAGCTCGCGCAGGCGCCGTTCGCTGACCGCCCACCAGGTTCTCGCCCTGCAGCGCGATGCGGCTGCCGCTCGCGCACCGGCAGTGCGGCTCGGCAGCAGGCCCATCGTGGCGAAGGCGATCACCGACTTGCCCGAGCCCGATTCGCCGACCAGGCAGACGATCTCGCCCGGGCGCGACGCTCAGCGACACGTCGCTGACGGCATCGCTTGCGGTCGCCGCCGCGCGGCAGCCCGATGCTCAGGTTCGTCAGTTCGAGAACCGGCGCGGTCATGCGTGTCGCCTCGTCATGGCTCTATCTCACCGCCATGCGCGGATCGAGCGTGTCGCGCAGGCCGTCGCCGAGCATGTTGACCGCCAGCACCGTGACCGTCAGGAACGCGGCCGGGAACAGGATGTTGTGCGGCAGGATCTGGAACACGCTGCGCCCTTCGGCCATGATGTTGCCCCAGGTGGGAATCTCCGGCGGAATGCCCGACGCCGAGGAACGACAGGATCGCCTCGAGCAGGATCGCCGACGCCGGCGATGAAGGTGGCCTGCACGATCAGCGGCGCGATGGTGTTGGGCAGCACGTGGCGCCACAGCACCAGCCAGGTCGGCGTGCCGACCGAGATCGCGGCCTCGACATACGGCTCCTCGCGGATCG
The DNA here is from genome assembly GCA_963756415.1 of uncultured beta proteobacterium. Taxonomy (GTDB): domain Bacteria; phylum Pseudomonadota; class Gammaproteobacteria; order Burkholderiales; family Burkholderiaceae_C; genus Rubrivivax. The sequence continues at coordinate 301,011 of CAVWNT010000003.1, read as the reverse complement.
TCAGCACGATCGAGCGCACCAGCCGCACGACGCGCGGGATCTCGGGTATCGCGATCGCGATGATACGGTCAACAGGCTGGCGCCCGACAGCGACACCAGCGCGATCGCCACCAGGATCGCCGGGACCGCCATCAGGCCGTCCATGACGCGCATGATGACGCCGTCGAGCGCGCGGAAGTAGCCCGCGACCAGCCCGATGACGCAGGCCGATGGCGACCGACAGCACGGCCACCACCAGCCCGACGGTGAGCGACACGCGCGCGCCGCACACCACGCGGGTGTAGATGTCGCGGCCGAGGCTGTCGGTGCCCATCACGGCCACGCGCTTGATCTTGTTGCCGTCGTCGTCGCGCACGGTGGCCTCGAAGCCCGGCAACTGGTTGCGGTTGCTGGGGTCGATGGCCGCCGGGTCGATCGTGCGTGATCAGCGGCGCAGCCAGGCCCATCAGCGCGATCGCCAGCAGGAGCAGCGCGCCGATCAGCACGCTCGGGTTGCGCAGCAGGCGCTTGAACACACCCGGCTTGACGACCTTGATGTCGGGTGCTTCGATGGCGGGTTGGTCGATGACGGCGGACATGTCAGTAGCGGATGCGCGGGTCGAGCACGGTGTACAGCAGATCGATGCCCAGGTTGATCAGCACGTAGGCCAGCGAGAACAGCAGGATCACGGCCTGGATCGTCGGGATAGTCGCGCGCCAGCACGGCATCGACCGTCAGGCGGCCGAGGCCGGGAATGTTGAAGACACTTTCGGTGACCACCACGCCGCCGATCAGCAGCGGCGATGCCGATGCCGATGACGGTGACGATCGGCACCGCGGCGTTGCGCAAGCGCGTGGCGCACCAGCACGCGCGATCTCCGGCAGGCCCTTGGCGCGCGCGGTGCGCACGTAGTCCTCGTTCAGCACCTCGAGCACGCTGGTGCGGGTCATGCGCGCGATGCAGCGCGACGATAGATCACCGCCAGCGTCAGCGAGGGCAGGATCAGCCGCTGCAGGAAGCCCCAGAAGCCATCGGCGATGCGCTGGTAGCCCTGCACCGGAAACCAGCCCAGCTTCGATCGCGAAGACGTAGATCAGCACGTAGCCGATGACGAACACCGGCACCGAGAAGCCGACCACCGACAGCCCCATCACGCCGCGGTCGATCCACGAGCCCTGGCGGTACGCGGCCAGCGTGCCCAGCGGCACCGCGATGACGGTGGCCAGGATGATGGTCAGCACCGACAGCGCCAGCGTCGGCTCGAGCCGGTCGGCGATCAGCGAGGACACCGTCTTCTTGTAGAAGAACGATTCGCCGAAGTCGCCCTGGATGGCGTTGCCGGCCCAGATGAAGAACTGCTTGACGATCGAGCCGCTCGAGGCCGAGCTTCTCGCGGATCTCGGCGACATCGGCGGTGGTGGCGGCGTCGCCGGCGATCACCGCCGCCGGGTCGCCCGGCGTCAGCCGCAGCATCAGGAAGATCAGGATGGCGACGATCAGCACCACCGGAATCGTGGACAGGATGCGCCGACCGAGGTAGCCCCACATGGGCGTGGCCTTTCAGTGCGTCATGCGTTCGCGACGGGCCGCCAGGCGCGGCCCGCCGGTGCGAGGGCTACTTCTTCTCGACGTTCCAGAACACGGGCACCGGCGCGGCGATCAGGCCGTCGATGTTCTTGCGCAGCGCCACCGGCCGGTACCACTGGCCGAGGTGCACGTGCGTGGGCATCTCGAGATAGCGCAACTGCACCTGCTTGGCGATCTCCTTCTGCTTGGCCGGGTCGGTCTCGCGGGCGAAGGCATCGCGCAGCTTCTCCATCTCGGGCGTCACACGGCCAGCCGAACAGCGCCTTCTCGCAGCTCGAGTTCAGGAACGCGGTGCCCACCGGGTTCAGCACGTCGGCCGCCACCCACGAGGTCAGGAAGGCGTTCCAGCCGCCGGCGCTCGGCGCGTCCTTCTTCGAGCGGCGCGCGACCACGCTCTGCCAGTCCATCGACTGCATGTCGACCTTGAAGCCGCCGCGTTCGAGCAGCGCCTTGGCCACCGGCGCCAGGTTGGTCAGCACCGCCAGGTCGGTGGAATGCATCAGCACCACCGGCGTGTCGTCGTAGCCGGCTTCCTTCAGCAGCTCGCGCGACTTCTTGAAGTTCGACTCGAGCCTGCCGTCCATGCCGTCGTCCAGCGCCAGCGGCGAGCCGCAGATGAACAAGCGCCTTGCAGGGCTTGTAGTACTTCGCATCACCGATGCACCGCCTTCAGGAAGTCCTCCTGGTTGAAGGCGTAGAACACCGCCTGGCGGATCTTCGGGTTGTCGAAGGGCTTGTGCAGCGTGTTGAAGCGGAACATGTACTGGTTGCCCAGCGGGTTCTGGTCGAACAGCTTGATGTTCGGATCCTTCTTGAGCGCCCGGCAGCAGTTCGCTCGTCGGCGTCCTCGACCATGTCGATCTCGCCGGCGACCAGCGCGTTGACGGCGGTCTGCGCGATCGCGGAATGGCACGCCACTCGACGCGGTCGACCTTGACCACCTTGCCGCCGGCCAGTGCCGACGGCGGCTCCGCACGCGGCTTGTACTTGGCGAACTTGGTGTAGACGGTCTTGTCGCCCGGCTTCCACTCGTCGGCCTTGAAGACGAACGGGCCGGAGCCGATGTATTCCTTGATCTGCTCGTTCGGGCTCGTCTCGGCGATGCGCTTGGGCATCATGAACGGCACGTTCGACGACGGCTTGCCCAGCGCCAGCAGCATCAGGCCGGTCGGCGAGCTGAGCGTGGCGGTGAAGGTCTTGGCATCGACGACCTTCCACTCCTTGACGAAGGAATTCATCTTCTGGCCCAGCGAATCCTTCGCCGCCCAGCGCTTGATCGAGGCCACGCAGTCTTCGGCGGTGACCGGCTTGTCGTCATGCCACAGCAAGCCGTCGCGCAAGGTGAAGGTCCAGGTCAGCTGGTCGGCGCTGGTGCTGTATTTGTCGATCATCTGCGGCTTGATCGCGCCTTGCGCGTCCATCGCGAACAGCGTGTCGTAGATCATGTAGCCGTGGTTGCGCGTGATGTACGCCGTGGTCCAGATCGGGTCGACGATCTTCAGGTCGGAATGCATCACGACCTTCAGCGTGTTCTGCTGCGCATGCAACGGCCCCGAGCACACCAGGCCGGCAATGGCTGCCGCGGCGAGCACGCTGCGTCGGGAAAGGGACAGAAGACTCATGACGTTTTCCTCTTCAAGGGATACGGTGTGCGAACAGGGCCTAGAAGCACGATCGGTGCCAGACGAGCGAGGTCGACCCTTTTGTACCGAAGGGCCTGCGGATGATGATTCGCAGCGTTCGGCATGCACAAAGGATGCACCAGTTTGTGCGTGGGTCCGCGCCATGCTTCATGGGGGCTTTCCCCAATCTGGTGCCACACCGGCTTCGCAGCGGCGGCGATGCCCGCCTGCGTATAGTGCCCACGCACGAGCACGGGCGAAGACCGCGAAGGAGCAACGACGATGGACGAAGCCGCACACGTGGTGCTGGTGGGCGGTGGCCACGCGGCGGCCGCCTTTGTCAACACACTGCGGCGCGCAGGCCATGCCGGTCGTGTGAGCCTGGTCAGCGAAGAGCCGGTGGTGCCGTATCACCGCCCGCCGCTGTCGAAGAAGTACATCGCCGATGCGCTGCCGCTGGCACAGATCCTGATCCGTCCCCCGGGCTGGTACGACGAGCAGAAGGTCGAGCTGCACCTGGGCCGGCGCATCGACAGCATCGACCGTGAAAACCACCAGGTGGGGCTCGCCGACGGCACACGCATCGGCTACGACCGGCTGGTGTTGATGACCGGTGCGCGCGCGCGGCCGCTGGCCGCCGAACTGGGCGGCGGTCTGCGTGGCGTTTGCCTGATGCGCAGCCTGGCCGATGCCGATGCACTGGCGCCGCTGCTGCGCGCCGGTGCGCGCCTGCTGGTCGTCGGTGGCGGCTACATCGGGCTCGAAGCGGCCGCGGTGGCGTCGTCGAAGGGCCTGGCGGTGACGTTGATCGAAGGCGCACCGCGCATCCTGCAGCGCGTCGCCGCGCCGGCCACCTCGGACTATTTCCGCCAGCTGCACCGCGGGCACGGCGTGACCGTCAAGGAGGGCGTCTCGCTGCACACGCTGCACGGCGCCGATGGGCAGGTCGAAAGCGCCGAACTCAGCGACGGCAGCCGCCTGCATGTCGATGTCGTGCTGGCCGGCATCGGCGTGCTGCCCAACATCGAGCTGGCGCAGCAGGCGGGCCTGGCGATCGACAACGGCATCGCCGTCGATGCCTTCTGCCGCACCAGCGATCCGCACATCCTGGCGGCGGGAGATTGCACCAGCTTCGAGTTTCGCGGGCAGCGCATTCGCCTGGAGTCGGTGCAGAACGCCAACGACCAGGGCGCCGCAGCGGCGCACGCCCTGCTGGGAGACGACAAGCCCTACAAGGCACAGCCGTGGTTCTGGTCCGACCAGTACGACGTCAAGCTGCAGATCGCCGGGCTCAACCTCGGTCATGACGCGGCGCTGGTGCGTCCGGGCAAGACCCCGACCAGCCAGTCGGTGTGGTACTTCGCGGGCACGCAGTTGCTGGCGGTGGATGCGATGAACGACGCCGCCGCCTTCGTCACCGCCAAGAAGCTGCTCGAACGCGGCGCCAGCGTGCCCAAGGAGGCGGTGCTCGACCGCGCGGCCGAGTTCAAGACCTGGCTGGCCTGAGCGCTGCGAACGGGGTGCGCATGGACGGTGCAGCAGGCGACAGCGAGCACCAGACGCTGGCGGCGGGCCTGCAGGCGATGGCCGGGCAGCTGGGCGCCGGAGACGGCCGCATCGGCGCGCTGCGGCGGCTGTCCGGCGGCGCCAGCAAACAAAGCTGGTACTTCGAACTCGAACGCGAAGCGGGTGTGCAGCCGATGGTGCTGCGGCGCGCGGCACCGGGCTCGCACCAGCGTGATGGCGCCAGCCTCGCGCTCGACAGCGAGGCGCAGCTGCTGCGATCGGCCGCCGCGCACGCGGTGCCGGTGCCTCGGGTCCACGCGGTGCTGAGGCCCGAGCACGGCCTTGGCGAAGGCTTCGTCATGCAGCACCTGGCCGGCCACACGCTCGGGCCGCAGGATCGTCGCCGACGCCCAGCTGGCAACTGCGCGGCAGACGCTGGCGCATCAGTGCGGACTGGCGCTGTCGCGCATCCACGCCATCACCGCCGACACCTCGCCGTCGCTGCCGGCGCTGCGCCGCGCACCGGCGTCGGTGGAACTGGCGCATTACGCTGCCAGCCACCGCGCCACCGGCTGGGCCAAGCCGGTGTTCGAGCTGGCGCTGCAGTGGCTGCAGCGCCACGATGTCGGCGCGCCGCCCTGCCTGAGTCTGGTGCATGGCGACTTTCGCAACGGCAACCTGATCGTCGACGAGTCGGGCCTGCGTGCGGTGCTCGACTGGGAACTTGCGCACTGGGGCGATCCGATGGAAGACCTGGGCTGGATCTGCGTCAACTCGTGGCGCTTCGGCCGCCACGACCTGCCGGTGGGTGGTTTCGGCACGCGCGAGCAGCTCTTCGCCGGCTACCGCGAAGGCGGCGGCCAGGTCGACGAGCCGCGCGTGCGCTACTGGCAGGTGCTGGGCACCTTGAAATGGGGCGTGATCTGCGAGGGCATGGCCCAGGCCTGGTTGAGCGGTGCCGAGCGGCAGGTCGAGCGCGCGGCCATCGGCCGCCGTGCGTCCGAGACCGAGATCGATCTGCTGTGCCTGCTGGCACCGCGGACAGCCTGATGCAAGACCGCCCCGACGCCGATGAACTGCTGATCGCGGTGGCCGAATTCCTGCGCGAGCAGGCGGCACCGCATCTGCAGGGCCAGCGCGCCTTTCACGCCCGGGTGGCCGCCAACCTCATCGACCTGGTGCGGCGCCAGATCGCGCCCGCCGGCGACAGCGAGGCCGACGAGCGGCGCGGCCTGCACGCGCTGCTGCATGCCGACGGCACGCTGGCCGAGTTGAACCTGCACCTGTGCCAGCACATCGCCGACGGCACGATCGGCCTGCACACGCCAGGGCTGGCCGATCACCTGTGGCGCGTCACGCTGGCCAAGCTGGCCGTCGACCAGCCGCACTACGACACCTTCCGCCGCCTGTCGGCGCTGCCACCGCCACCCGAGGCACCGCGATGAACTTCGACCTGCCTGCCGACCTCGTCGCCTACCTGGGCGAGCTCGACCTGTTCATCGACGACGAGATCGTCCCGCTGCAGCAGCGCGACGACAACGAGCGCTTCTTCGACCATCGCCGCGAATGGGCGCGCACCGACTTCGACAACCAGGGCCTGCCGCGCCCGGAGTGGGAAGCCTTGCTGAAACAGGCGCGCCGGCTGGCCGACGCCGCCGGCCACTGGCGCTTCGCATTGCCGGCGGCGTACGGCGGCAGCGACGGCAGCAACCTGTGGATGGCGGTGATCCGCGAGCACCTCGCGGCCAAGGGCCTGGGGCTGCACAACGACCTGCAGACCGAACACTCGATCGTCGGCAACAACCCCTTCGTGCTGATGCTGCGCGACTTCGGCACGCCCGAGCAGCAGGCGCACTTCACCGCCGGCATGCTCGACGAGCGGCTGCGCGTCGGCTTCGGCCTGACCGAAGCCGGCCACGGATCGGACGCCACCCACATGGAGACCACGGCCGTCGCCGAGCGACGCGACGGCGCGCAGGGCTGGCGCATCGACGGCGAGAAGATGTGGACCACCGGCATGCACATCGCCACCCACTGCATGGTGTTCGCGCGCACCAGCGGCGAGCGCCGGCGATGCGCGCGGCATCAGCGCGCTGCTGGTGCCTGCCGATGCGCCGGGGGTGAAGATCGAGGAATACCTGTGGACCTTCAACATGCCCACCGACCATCCGCGCGTCAGCTTCACCGACGTGTGGGTGCCCGCACGACGCGGTGCTCGGGCGAGATCGGCGGCGGGCTGGCGGTGGCGCAGCACTTCGTGCACGAAAACCGCATCCGCCAGGCGGCGTCGAGCCTCGGCGCGGCCGACTACTGCGTGCGACGAGAGCGTGCGCCTACGCGCGCCAGCGCAAGCCCTTCGGCGAGGAGCTGGCGCGCAACCAGGGCATCCAGTTCCCGCTGGTGGAACTGGCCACGCAGATCGAGATGCTGCGCCTGCTGATCCGCAAGACCGCCTGGCAGATGGACGGCATGGCCAAGCCCGAGGTCGAAAAGCACCTCTCCGACAAGGTCTCGATGTGCAACTACTGGGCCAACCGGCTGTGCTGCGAAGCCGCCGACCGCGCGATGCAGGTGCACGGCGGCCTCGGCTATTCGCGGCACAAGCCGTTCGAGCACATCTACCGGCACCACCGGCGCTACCGCATCACCGAAGGCGCCGAGGAGATCCAGATGCGCAAGGTGGCCGGGCACCTGTTCGGCTACCTGGGCGCGAACAGGTTCTGACACGATCGCGCCTGTCGCGCCCGGCACCGAAAGGCCGGGCGGAGGGCGTATGGCAGCAGGCGAGATGAGCGGGACCGCAGGAGCAAGCCCATGAAATCAGGCGTCTTCAACTTTCTCGCGCAGGAGCGAGTGCGCTTCGGCACCGCTGCCGCCGACGGCATCGGCGACGAGGTGGCGCTGCGCGGCGCCAAGCGGGTGTTCGTCGTCACCACGCGTTCGCTCAGCCGCCACACCACCGCGGTCAGCGATGCGCTCGAGCCGGTGCAGGACAAGGTGGTCGGCCTGTTCGACGAGTGCATCGAGCACACGCCGCGCACCTCGGTCATCGCGCTGACGCGGCAGCTGCGCGACAGCCGTGCCGACCTGGTGGTCAGCATCGGCGGCGGCACCGTCATCGACACGGTCAAGGTGGCGCTGGTGTGCCTGGCCGAAGAGGTGGACAGCGTCGACGACATGGCCAACTGGCACATGCGTGTCGATGCCGACGGCACCCGCCACACGCCGCAGCCGCGCATGCCACCATGCCGGCAGATCGCCGTGCCGACGACGCTGTCGGGCGCCGAGTTCAGCGATCTGGGTGGCTGCACCGACACGCGCAACGGCACCAAGCAGGGCTACACCGGCACCTGGATCGGCGCCGCGGCAGTCATCCTCGATCCGCACATCACGCTGCACACGCCGGCCAAGCTGTGGCTGTCGACCGGCATCCGCGCGATCGATCACGCGGTGGAATCGTTGTGCTCGATCAACGCGCAGCCGCTCGTCGACGCCACCAGCGTGCGCGCGCTGTCGCTGCTGGGCTCGGCGCTGTCGCGCTACACCAGCGACGCGCGCGACATCGACGCGCGGCTCGATGCGCAGATGGGCGCCTGGCTGGCCTCGACCGGCATCCGCCGCACCGACTACGGCGCCAGCCACGGCCTCGGCCACGCGCTCGGCGCCGATTCGCAGGTTCCGCACGGCATCACCTCGTGCGTGCTGCTGCCCACCGTGATGCGCTACAACGCCGAGGTCTGCGCGCGGCCGCTGGCCGAGGTCGCGGCGGCGATGGGCGATGCATCGAAGCCGGCTGCCGACCAGATCGAAGCTTTGATCGCGGCGCTGGGCCTGCCCACGCGCATCGGCCAGTTGGGCATCGAGCGCGCGCGCCTGGCCACCATCGCGCAAAAGGGCATGTCGATTCCGTGGGTGCGCACCAACCCGCGCGCGATCGACTCGGTGGCGCAGCTGGTCGAGATCCTCGAGGCGGCCTGGTGACCGTGGCCACCGACACGCCAGCCGGCGCCGTGCGCCAGCGCCTGCAGCTGGCCGACGTGCAGGCCGCGGCCGACAGGTTGCGTGGCCAGATCAACGACACCCCGTGCCTGCATTCGCGCACGCTGTCGCAGCTGACCGGCTGCGAGGTGTACCTGAAGTTCGAGAACCACCAGTTCACCGCGTCGTTCAAGGAGCGTGGCGCCTTCAACAAGATGGCGCAGCTGAACGCCGACGAACGTGCGCGCGGCGTGCTGGCGGTCTCCGCCGGCAACCATGCCCAGGGCGTGGCCTACCACGCGCAGCGCATGGGCGTGCCGGCGACGATCGTCATGCCGCGCTTCGCGCCCGGCGTGAAGGTCGAGAACACACGCCGCTTCGGCGCCACGGTGGTGCTGCAGGGCGACACCTTCGACGATGCACGCCAGCACGGCCTGCAGCTGGCGCAGGCGCGCGGCTTGACCCTGGTGCATCCGTACGACGACCTGGCGGTGGCGGCCGGGCAGGGCACCATCGCGCTGGAGATGCTGGCCCAGCAGCCGAGCCTGGACACGCTGGTGGTGGCCATCGGCGGCGGCGGCCTGATCGGCGGCATGGCCACCGCGGCGCGTGCGCTGCGCCCCGAGCTGCAGGTCTACGGCGTGCAGACCGAGCGTTTCCCGGCGGTGTGGAACGCGCTGCACGATGAACAGCGCGACAGCGCGCAGGCCACCATCGCCGACGGCATCGCGGTCAAGCTGCCGGGTGAGCACACCCTGCCGTTGATCCGCGAGCATGTCGCCGACGTGCTGCTGGTCGGCGAGAGCGACATCGAGCAGGCGATGCTGCTGCTGCTGGAGATCGAGAAGACGGTCGTCGAAGGCGCCGGTGCGGTCGGCCTGGCCGCGCTGCTGCAACACCGCGAGCGGTTTGCCGGCCGCCACGTCGGGCTGGTGCTGTGCGGCGGCAACATCGAGCCGCTGGTGCTGGCCGACATCATCCAGCGCGGGCTGGTCAAGTCGGGCCGGCTGGCGCGCCTGCGCTTCGACGTGCGCGACGTGCCCGGCGCGCTGGCCGACGTCGCCGCGGCGCTCGGCCATCTCGGCGCGAACATCGACGAGGTGCAGCACCAGCGCGCCTTCACCACGCTGTCGCTCGAACGCGCGCTGATCGAGGTGGTGGTGCAGACGCGCGGTGCGGCGCACGTCGAGGCCATCCTCGAAGGCCTGCGCACGCAGGGCTATCGCGTCGAGCGCGTCGGCTGACGCCCGGCAGTGCCGGCGTTCAGTCCCCGGGCCGCTGGCGACCGACGCGGTTTTGCGCGCTCGCCGCGGCCGTGCGCGCCGTCGGCCGGGCTTGACTTGCAGCGCCGCAGGCGCAGACTGGCCGTCTCAGGTTCGACACCGGGTTGCGTGTCGTGCGACCCCTGCTGTCGTCGCGCACATCGCTTCCTGGCCCCCACAGGAGACGACCATGTTCGACAAGCTTCGCCCCGACCCGACCTTCCACCCCTCGCCGCGCCTGGCGATGGAAGCCGAACGCGAGCGCATCGCCTACACCGCGCTGCTGTCGCCGGATGCCTCGCGGCCCGATGCGCTCGCCGTCGTCGACGTCGATCCGGGCTCGCCGACCTACGGCAAGGTGCTGCACCGGCTGGAGATGCCGAACACCGGCGACGAGTTCCACCACTTCGGCTGGAACGCCTGCAGCTCGGCGCTGTCGCCGATGTCGGGCCATGCCTTCCTGAAGCGGCGCTACCTGGTGATCCCCGGCATCCGCTCGTCGCGCATCTACATCGTCGACACCCAGCCCGATCCGGCGCGGCCGACGCTCGCGCATGTCATCGAGCCGGAGGAGGTGCTGAAGCAAGACCGGCTACTCGCGCCCGCACACCGTGCACTGCGGCCCCGAAGGCATCTACATCAGCACCCTCGGCGGCGCCGGCGCCGACGGCACCGAAGGCCCGCCGGGCATCTTCCTGATGGACTGCGAGAACTTCGAGATCCTCGGCAAGTGGGAGATCGAACGCGGCCCGCAGAAGCTGCACTACGACTTCTGGTGGAACCTGCCGCGCGACTACATGGTGTCCAGCGAATGGGGCCTGCCGCCGCAGTTCGAGAACGGCATCGTCGCCGAGGATCTGCTGGCCAACCGCTACGGGCACCGCATCCATTTCTGGGACCTGAGCGCGCGCAAGCACGTGCAGACCATCGACCTCGGCGCGAACCACCAGATGGCGCTGGAGCTGCGCCCGGCGCACGACCCGACGCGCGAATACGGCTTCCTCGGCGTCGTCGTCGACACCACCAACCTCGAAGGCTCGATCTGGACCTGGTATCGCGAGGACGGCAAGTTCCACGCGAAGAAGACCGCGGTGATCCCGCCGGAGCCGGCCGACGCGGACCTGCTGCCGCCGCTGCTGAAGGGCTTCGGCGCCGTGCCGCCGCTGATCAGCGACATCGACCTGTCGCTCGACGACCGCTTCCTCTACGTCGCCTGCTGGGGCACCGGCGAGCTGCGCCAGTACGACGTCACCGACCCGATGGCGCCGAAGCTGGCCGGCAGCGTGCACATCGGCGGCATCGCGCGGCGCACGCCGCATCCGAACGGCTCGGCCTTCGGCGGCGGGCCGCAGATGACCGAGATCAGCCGCGACGGCAAGCGCGTGTACTTCACCAACTCGCTGTACAGCACGCTGGGACGCGCAGTTCTATCCCGACGGCGTGCCGGGGCGGCAGGTGATGTGCCATGTCGGTGCCGAAGGCGGCATCACGCTGGACAAGGAATTCGTCGTCGACTTCGGCGACGACTACGGCGCGCACCAGATCCGGCTGCAGGGCGGCGACTGCTCGACCGATTCGTTCTGCTACCCGTCGGCGTGAGCGCAGCATGTTCGACGACGCCGGCCTGTGGTTCGGCGTCGTCGCGATCGGCGCCTATCACGGGCTGAATCCGGCGATGGGCTGGCCGCTGGCGGTGGCCAACGGCCTGAGCGAGACGCCGCGGCGCCGCCGTCGCGGCCACCTTCGTCCCGCTCGGGCTGCGGCCATCTGCTGGCGATGGCCTTGGTGCTGGTGCCGTTCGCGCTGCTGGCGTGGCTGCTGGACTGGCAGCCGCGAGATGCGCATCGGCGCCGGCGCGCTGGTGCTGCTGTTCGGCCTGTCGCGGCTGTTCGGCTGCGCCGCCATCCGCGCTGGCTGATGCGCGTGCGCGCCGGCCAGCTTGCGCTGTGGTCGCTGCTGATGGCCACCGCGCACGGCGCGGCGCTGATGCTGCTGCCCTTCTTGCATCGGCCTGTGCGAGGCGCCGCCGGCCAGCGCGCCGGGCCGGCATCTTCGACCACCAGAACGTGATGGCGCTGATGCGCACGAACCTGGGCACCGCCGTGGCCGTGTCGTTGCTGCACTCGGCGGCGATGGTCGGCGCCGGGCTGGGCATGGCGTGGCTGGTCTACCGCTGGCTCGGCCTGCGCGTGCTGCGCTCCACCTGGTTCGACCTCGACCTGGCGTGGGCGCTGAGCCTGATGGCGGCCGGCATCGCCGCGGTGGCGATGGCGGTGTAGGCGGCGTTTCGCCCACCCGTCATCCGAACTTGGCAATCGACGCTGCACCGGCCTTGACACCGCTGCTGCACGCTCGGTGGGTCGCGTTGACGCCCCCCGAGGCCTCGCATAGCATGCCCGACCGAACATGAACGGGCATTCGCGTTTGTGAAACGCAGCGAAGACTTTCCAGACCCGGTGGGCGTGCGCTCGGCGAAGCAGGCGCGCAGCCAGCGCAAGCACGAGGCGCTGCTGCAGGCGGGGCGGCGCCTGCTCGACGCGCAGGACCTGGCGGCGCTGTCGGTGGCGCAGCTGACGCGCGATGCCGGCATGTCGGTGGGCTCGTTCTATTCACGCTTCGACGACAAGAACGCCTGGTTCGGCGAACTGCTGCGCGTCACCGGCGACGCGGTGCTGGCCGACACGCAGGCATTGCTGGACTCGGCGCGCTGGCAGCGTGCCGGCGATGCGCGCAAGGTGGCGTTGATCGTGCGTCACATCGTCGACGTGCATCGCCAGCACCGCGGCATCTTCCGCTCGGCGCTCAGCGACGCCGCGCGCAGCGCGCGCTTCTGGGCACCGATGCACCTGTACGGCCGCCGCCTCGCCGATGCGGTGCACCAGGCCCTGCAGGCGCAGATGCACAACGTGCCGCGGCGCCACGCGGCGCCTGCGCGTGGGCATCGGCTTGCAGGTGATCTACGGCACCTTGGTCAACGCGGTGCTGCACGACCCCGGGCCGCTGGCGCTCGACGACCGGCGCATCGAGCGCGAACTGACCCAGGTCTTCCTGGCGACGGTGCGCCTGAGCTGAAGCGCCTGCCGCGGGATCAGCCGGGGATGCGCACGCGCAGTTCGCTGTAGCCGCGCACGAAGTTCGACAGCATGCGCTTCGGTTCGCCGAGCACCTCGATGACCGGGAAGCGCTGCAGGATCTCTTCCCACAGGATCTTCAGCTGCATCTCGGCCAGACGGTTGCCGACGCAGCGGTGGATGCCGAAGCCGAAGCACAGGTGCTGGCGCGGCCGCGCGCGGTCGATGATGAAATCGTTCGGCCGCTCGATGGCGGTCTTCGTCGCGGTTGCCCGACAGGTACCACATGATGACCTTGTCGCCCTTCGCGAATGTGCTTGCCGTTGAGTTCGGCATCCTGCAGCGCGGTGCGCCGCATGTGCGGCAGCGGCGTCTGCCAGCGGATGATCTCGGGCACCATGCTGTCGACCAGCGCCGGGTTGGCGCGCAGCTTGGCCCATTCGTCGGGGTTCTTCGACAGCGCCAGCAGCCCGCCGGTCATCGAGTTGCGCGTGGTGTCGTTGCCGCCGACGATCAGCAGCATCAGGTTGCCCATGTATTCGCGCGGCGACATGTTGCGCGTCGCCGGCGAGTGCGCCAGCATCGACACCAGATCGTTGCCCGGCGTCGGCGCGTTGACGCGCTGGTTCCACAGCTCGGTGAAGTAGGCCAGGCACTTGCCCATCTCGGCGTGCCGCGCGGCCTGCGATTCGACCAGGCCGTCGACCTCGGGCACCGAGGTCGCCACGTCCGACCACCAGGTCAGCAGCTTGCGGTCCTCGAACGGGAAGTCGAACAGCGTCGCCAGCATCTGCGTGGTCAGCTCGATCGACACCCGCTGCACCCAGTTGAATTCCTCGTTGCGCGGCAGTTCGTCGAGCACCTTCGCGGTGCGGCTGCGGATCGTCTGCTCCATCGCGCCAGGTTGCCCGGCGCGACGATCGGGCTGACGCTGCGTGCGCTGCTCGTCGTGCTTCGGCGGGTCCATCGAGATGAACATCTGCAGCCGGTCTTCCATCGGCGCGTTGAACAGCGAGATGCCGCCTTGCGACCAGTCCGACGAATAGATGCCGTGGCTGGGTGTCCACCTGCATGATGTCCTTGTACTTCGTCACCGACCAGAAGCCGCCGTAGAAGTGGTTCTCGTGGAAGTGCACCGGGTCGTCGCGGCGCAGCCGTTCGAAGTAGTGGCCGACGGTGTCTTCCTGGAACAGGCGCGGCTTGCTGACGTCGATCTGCGTCGATCGGCATCGAGAAGGCCTCGTCGCGGGCCAGTTGCTGCAGTTCGGTGGTGCTCATGGCTCGCGCTCCTTCAGTGCTGGCCGGCGGGCAGGCGCACGACGATGCCGTCGAGCGCATCGCTGACCTCGATCTGGCAGGCCAGGCGCGAGTTGTCCTGCGTCACCGCGGCGAAGCTGAGCATGCTTTCTTCCATCTCGGTGCGCGCGCCGGTGCGCTCGAGCCAGTCGGGCTCGACATAGACGTGGCAGGTGGCGCAGGCGCAGGCGCCGCCGCAATCGGCGTCGATGCCGGGCACGTTGTGGTCGACGGCGGCGCGCATCAGCGACAGCCCGCCGCTGGCGTCGACGTCGTGCCGCGTGCCGTCGTGTTCGATGAAGGTGACTTTGGGCATCGTGGCTTCCTGTTGGGCTGCGCCGGTGGGCGGCTTTGGCCGCGATGATAGAAAAATTCGAATCCGAGTTCAAGTTTGAAGCTGGGTTGCGGCAGCCGTGTCGTGCCGGTGGCCGCCGGTCCTAAACTTCCGGCGTGCACCGCACGCCTGCTGCCCACACACCCCCGCGCGCCGATCGCGTTGATCGCGCCGGGCGCCCGTCGCCATGAGCGCGCCGGCGCTGGGTCATGTGGTGGTGTCGGCGCCGGCGCGGTCGGCAGCTTCTACGGCGCGATGCTGGCGCTGGCCGGCGAGCGGGTCACGCTGCTCGGCCGGCCGGCGCAAGTGCAGGCGATCGCAGCGCGACGGCCTGCAGCTCGAACGGGCAGGGCAGACGCACACGCGTGCCGCTGCACGCCAGCGAACGACGTGGCGCTGCTGCGCGATGCCGACCTGGTGCTGTGCTGCGTCAAGTCGACCGACACCGACGGCCGCCGCCGCGCAGATGGCGCCGCATCTGCGCCCGACAGACGCTGCTGCTGAGCCTGCAGAACGGCGTCGACAACGCCGACACGCTGGCCGAGCAGCGTGCCGTGCGCGGTGATTCCGGCGGTGGTGTACGTGGCCACCGCGATGGCCGCGCCCGGCCACGTGCGTGCACTTCGGCCGCGGCGACCTGGTGCATCGGCCACGGCCGCAGCGGCCCGCGCACCAGCGATGCGCGGCTGCAGCAGCTGGCGCAGGCTTTTGCCGCCGCCGGCGTGCCGGTGCGCGTGAGCGCCGACGTGGTCGCCGAGCTGTGGTCGAAGCTGCTCGTCAACTGTGCCTACAACGCGATCTCCGGCGCTGGCGCAGCGCCCCTACGCCGATCTCGCCGCGCAGCGCCGAGGTGCGAACGCTGCAGGCCGAAGTGGTGGCCGAGGTGCTGCGCGTGGCGGCGGCGGCAGGCGTTCACCTGGCGCGCGGACGAATCGATGCGTGCGGTGGCGCGGCATCGCCGCGGCGATGCCGGCGCAGCTGTCGTCGACCGCGCAGGACATGGCGCGGCACAAGCCCAGCGAGATCGACCATCTCAACGGCACCATCGTGCGCCGCGGCCGCGAACTGGGCGTGGCCACGCCGGCCAACCAGGCGCTGCTGGCGCTGGTCAAGCTGGTCGAATCCGGCTACTAGCGGCCGCCATCGCAGCCATCGTCGCCTTGAGTGCCCCGCTGTCGACGTCTGCGCAAGCGCTGCCCGGCCGCTTTTGCCGAGGCGCTGCAAGCGCTCGGCCTGGCCGACGGCGGGCCGCTGCTCGGCGTGCCGCTGACCGGCGGGGTGTCGTCCGACATCTGGCGCATCGACACCGCCGCCGGGCCGCTGTGCGCCAAGCGCGCGCTTGCCGAAGCTGCGCGTGGCGGCCGACTGGCAGGCGCCGATCGAGCGCAACTGTCTACGAAGCGCGCTGGATGCAGGTGGCGCAGCAGGCGCGTGCCCGGCAGCGCGCCGCGGCTGCTCGGCCAGCACCGCGCGCTGGGCGTGCTGGTGATGGGCTACCTGCCGGCGCATGCGCTGTGGAAGCACCAGCTGCGCGATGGCGTGGCGGACGGTCGCCACCGCCGCCGCGGTGGGCGACACGCTGGTGCGCATCCACGCCCACTCGGCAGCGCGCCCCGAACTGGCCGCGCAGTTCGACAGCCAGGCGATCTTCTTCGACATCCGCCTCGAGCCCTATCTGCTGGCGACCGCGGCGCGCCATCCCGATCTGGCCGGGCGCGCTGCACGCGCTGGTGCGCAGCACGCAGGCCCACGCACTGGCGCTGGTGCACGGCGATGTCAGCCCGAAGAACATCCTCGATCGGCACGCCCGGGCCGGTGCTGCTCGATGCCGAATGCGCGGTGTGGGGCGACCCGGCCTTCGACCTGGCCTTCTGCCTCAACCACCTGCTGCTGAAGTGCCTGTGGAAGCCCTGCGGCGACGCCGCGCTTCCTGGCCTGTTTCGCCGCGCTGTCGCAGAGTCTACCTGCGCCGGTGTCGACTGGGAGCCGGCCGCAGCAGCTCGAGGCGCGCGCGGCGCAGCTGCTGCCGGGCCTGCTGCTGGCGCGCGTGGACGGCAAGTCGCCGGTCGAGTACATCACCGACGACTGCCAGCGCGAGCGTGGTGCGCCGCGTCGCGCGCGAGCAGCTGCTGAGCGCGCCGCTGTCGCTGCGGCAGGTGGCCGGTTCGTGGCAGCATGCGTTGGCAACCTGATGCCCGAGGAACCGTCGATGCTCGAACTCCGCCCTTCCTGTGAATGCTGCGACAGCGCGCTGCCGGCCGATTCGACCGACGCGCGCATCTGCTCCTTCGAATGCACCTTCTGCGTCGTCTGTGCCGAAGGCGTGCTGCGCGGCCAGTGTCCGAACTGCGGCGGTGAACTGCTGGTGCGGCCGCGGCGCCCGACGCACAAGCTGGCCACGCACCCGGCGTCGACCCGACGTGTGTTCAAGCCGGCCGGCTGCGCCAACGCGCGATGAGCACCATCAGCCAGGTGCGCGGCCGCCGCGTCTGGGACAGCCGCGGGCGGCCCACCGTCGAAGCCGAGCTGACGCTCGCCGACGGATCGGTCGGCCGCGCCATCGCCCCGGCCGGCGCGTCCACCGGCTCGCGCGAGGCACTGCGAACTGCGTGACGGCGGCAGCGCCTTCGGCGGGCTGGACGTGCAGCGCGCCGTCGAACATGTCAACGACGCCGATCGCCCGCGCGGTGCTCGGTGCCGATGTGCGCGACCAGGCCGCGCTCGACCAGCGCCTGATCGATCTGGACGGCACGCCCGACAAGTCGCGCTGGGCGCCAACGCCACGCTCGCCGTGTCGCTGGCCGCCGCGCACGCGGCCGCGGCGTCGGCCGGCGTGCCGCTGTACCGCTGGCTGGGCGGCGACGGCGCGCGGCTGCTGCCGCTGCCGCAGATCCAGATCTTCGGCGGCGGTGCGCATGCCGGGCGGCGCGTCGACATCCAGGATTTCATGGTCATCTGTCCGGGCGCCGGCTGCTTCGCGCAGGCGCTGGAATGGACCGCCGAGGTCTATCGCGCGGCCGGCGAGACTGATGCAGCAGCGCGGCCGGCTGCACGGTGTCGCCGACGAGGGCGGCTGGTGGCCCGACTTCGACAGCAACGAGCAGGCGCTGGAGACGCTGCTGGCGGCGATCGAAGCGCGCTGGCTTCGTGCCCGGCGAGCAGGTGGCGATCGCGCTCGACGTGGCGGCTTCCGAGTTCGGCCGCGACGGCCGCTACACGCTCGGCCTGGAACGGCGCGAACTCGATGCCGACGGCTTGATCGAGACTGCTGCTGCGCTGGATCGATCGTTTTCCGATCGTCTCGATCGAAGACCCGCTCGGCGAAGACGACGCTGCCGCCTTCGCACGCTTCACCCGCGCCGTGGGTCAGCGCGTGCAGGTGGTCGGCGACGACCTGCTGGTGTCCGATGCAGCGCGGGTGCGCGAGGCGGCGCGCGACGGCGCCGCCAACTGCGTGCTGCTCAAGCCCAACCAGCGCGGCACGCTCAGCGAAACGCTGTGCCGCCTGGCAGGCGGCGCGCTGAATGCGGCTACGCCGGCATCGTCTCGGCGCGCTCGGGCGAGAGCGAGGACACCAGCATCGTGCACCTGGCCGTCGGCTGGCAGGTGGGGCAGTTGAAGGTCGGCGCCTTTGCGCGCGGCGAACGCATGGCCAAATGGAACGAGGCGCTGCGCGTCGAAGAACGGCTGGGGGCCGACGCCCGCTTTGCCGGCGCTGGCGCGTTGGCCGGCGCTCGTCGCACCGGCTGAGCGCGGCAGCGGGCCGCTGCGCGTCAGCGCCGCGGCTTGCCGATGCCGAAGCGGCCGGCCAGGGTCTTCGGCTCGTCGCGTGCCGCGTGGTGGGTGCGCATCACGATCAGGCCCGAAGCCAGGTACAGCGCATTCAGCAGCCGGCAGGCGCGCTCGTTGCTCATGCCGGGCCAGCGCGCGATGTCGCGCACCGAGGCGGTTTCGCGGCGCAGGCGGTCGGCGGCCGATGCCACCGCACCGCCGGTGGCCGGGCGGATCTCGCTGGACAGCGTCGAGCGGTACGCCGCGTGGCCACCGATCTCGTGCAGCAGCGTGCTGCGCGGCCCCATCAGCGCCATCGACCACAGCAGCGACTTCAGCGGCCGGTAGTGGTCGGCGCGGCCGATGCGCTCATGCATGTAGTGCCCGGGCGTGCGCAGACCGGTGGGCTCGCACGACACCAGCCGCACCGCGGACAGGCCCTCGTCGCTGGCCAGCCCGACGTCGCGTGGCGAGTGATACGACGCCTTCGGCGGGAAACACCGTCACCGGCCAGACGTATTGCTGGTACCGCAGGCACAGCAGCGCCGGCTGGCGGTGGCGCACGCAGGCGGCCAGCACCTCGAGCACGTCGGAGCCCTCGCGCAGGCTGTCCAGGTGCCGCAACTCGGCGACCATCGTCGTCGGCAGCACGGTGCTGTCGCCGAGCGGCGCAAAAATGCTGCCCACCCGCTGCAGGCGCACACGTTCGTAGGCGCTGATGCGCCACAGAGTGGAGTCGTCGAAATCAGGCATCGCGTCTGTCACAGTACGCACACGTGTACTGCGTGGATGCCACATTGTCCACAACAGCGCGGGTTTTCGCTGATTCCCAGGCAACTGATTCAACGGGTTACAAAGTTGCACGTCTCGCCGCGTGGCCTCGCCCCGGCCGCGAGCAACACGGCGCGGTGCCGTAAGCTTGCCCATAACGCGCGGCTGTCACCGTCGATCGGCCGCAGGAGACGCCCATGCCAACCACCGCCCCCCTGAGCGCAGGCAGCCGCCCCGTCGGCGGGCTGTCGCTGGTGCGCGGCGATGCCGATGCGCCACTGTCCGGGCTGACCATCCCGGCGCTGCTGCGTGACACCGCGGCCCGCCATGCCGACTGCCCGGCGGTGCTGTTCTGCCAGCAGCAGGTGCGCTGGAACTGGCGCGAATTCGCCGCCGAGGTCGACGTGCTGGCCAGCGGGCTGCTGCAACTGGGGCTGCAACCCGGCGACCGGCTGGGCATCTGGTCGCCGAACCGCGTCGAATGGCTGCTGACGCAGTTCGCCACCGCGCGCATCGGCGTGATCCTGGTCAACATCAACCCGGCCTACCGCCTGTCCGAACTCGAATACGCGCTGCGCGTCTCCGGCTGCCGGGCCCTCGTCAGCGCCGAGCAGATGAAAAGCTCGATGTACCTGCAGATGCTGAACACGCTGCTGCCGCAGCTCGCGCAGTGCGCGCCGGGGCAGCTGAAGGCGGCGCAGCTGCCGGCGCTCGAGTGGGTCATCCGCCTGGGCACGGCGCGCACGCCCGGCATGCTGAACTTCGATGAGCTGGTCGCGCAGGGCCGCGACCGCCTCGATGCCGGCGCGCTCGACCGCGTCGAGGCCGGCCTCGACTGCCACGATGCGATCAACATCCAGTTCACCAGTGGCACCACCGGCAGCCCGAAGGGCGCCACCTTGAGCCACCACAACATCGTCAACAACGCCCACTTCATCGCCCGCGCGATGGCCTTCACCGAACGCGATTCGCTGTGCATCCCGGTGCCGCTGTACCACTGCTTCGGCATGGTGCTGGGCGTGCTGGCCTGCACCAGCGCCGGGGCGCGCATGGTCTTTCCCGGCGAGGCCTTCGATGCCGAGCAGACGCTGCGCGCGGTGGCCGAGGCGCGCTGCACCGCGTTGCACGGCGTGCCGACGATGTTCATCGCCGAGCTGGACCATCCGCGCTTCGCCGAGTTCGACCTGAGCAGCCTGCGCACCGGCATCATGGCCGGCTCGCCGTGCCCGATCGAGACGATGAAGAAGGTGGTCACGCAGATGAACATGCGCGAGATCACCATCGCGTACGGCATGACCGAGACCTCGCCGGTGTCGTTCCAGAGCGCGACCACCGACCCGCTGGAGCGGCGCGTGTCCACCGTCGGGCGCATCCTGCCGCGGCTCGAGGCCAAGGTGGTGGACAGCGAAGGCAACACCGTCGCGGTGGGCGCCACCGGCGAGTTCTGCGTGCGCGGCTACTCGGTGATGAAGGGCTACTGGGGCGACGAGGCGCGCACCGCCGAGGTCATCAAGGACGGCTGGATGCACAGCGGCGACCTGGCGGTGTTCGACGACGAGGGCTACTGCAACATCGTCGGCCGCGCCAAGGACATGCTCATCCGCGGTGGCGAGAACGTCTATCCGCGCGAGATCGAGGAGTTCCTGTTCCGCCACCCGAAGATCCAGTCGGTGCAGGTCTTCGGCGTGCCCGACCCGAAGTACGTCGAGGAGGTGTGCGCCTGGATCGTGCTGAAGCCGGGTGTGCAGTGCACGGCCGACGAGGTGCGCGATTTCTGCCGCGACCAGATCGCCCACTACAAGGTGCCGCGCCACATCCGCTTCGTCGACGAGATGCCGATGACGATCACCGGCAAGGTGCAGAAGTTCATCATGCGCGAGCGCATGATCGACGAACTGGGCCTGAGCGAAGCCAGAACCGCCTGAGGAGACCCCATGCCCAACCCGATGCCCGGCCTGAACTTCGGCCTCGGCGAGACCATCGACATGCTGCGCGATTCGGTGGCGCGCCTTCGCCGACGAGCAGATCGCGCCGCGCGCCGCCGCGATCGACCGCGACAACCAGTTCCCCGCCGACCTGTGGAAACAGCTCGGCGACCTGGGCCTGCACGGCATGACGGTGTCCGAGGAATACGGCGGCACCGAGATGGGCTACCTGGCGCACATCGTCGCGATGGAAGAGGTCTCGCGCGCGTCGGCGGCGGTCGGCCTGTCGTACGGCGCGCATTCGAACCTGTGCGTCAACCAGCTGCACCGCAACGGCAGCGCCGCGCAGAAGCGCAAGTACCTGCCCAAGCTGGTGTCGGGCGAGCATGTCGGCGCGCTGGCGATGAGCGAGCCGAACGCCGGCTCCGACGTGGTCAGCATGAAGCTGCGTGCCGATCTGCAAGGGCGACCGCTACGTGCTCAACGGCTCGCAAGATGTGGATCACCAACGCCGGCGATGCCGACACGCTGATCGTCTACGCCAAGACCGATGCCGACGCCGGGCCGAAGGGCGTCACCGCCTTCATCATCGAAAAGGGCAGCAAGGGCCTGAGCTTCGGCGCCAAGCTCGACAAGCTGGGCATGCGCGGCTCGAACACCTACCCGGTGTTCTTCGACGACTGCGAGGTGCCGGCCGACAACGTGCTGGGCAGCGAAGGCGGCGGCGTCAAGGTGCTGATGAGCGGGCTGGACTACGAACGCGCGGTGCTGTCCGGCGGGCCGCTGGGCATCATGGCGGCGTGCATGGACGTGGTCGTGCCGTACGTGCACGAGCGCAAGCAGTTCGGCCAGAGCATCGGCGAGTTCCAGCTGATGCAGGGCAAGCTGGCCGACATGTACACCACCTGGTCGGCGTGCCGGGCCTACGTCTATGCGGTCGGCCGTGCCTGCGACAGCGCCGACCACGCGCGTTCGCTGCGCAAGGACGCGGCCGGCGCGATCCTGTATTCGGCCGAGAAGGCCACCTGGATGGCCGGCGAGGCGATCCAGGTGCTGGGCGGCAACGGCTACATCAACGACTATCCGACCGGCCGGCTGTGGCGCGACGCCAAGCTGTACGAAATTGGGGCGGGGACGAGCGAGATCCGCGAATGCTGATCGGACGTGAGCTCTTACAGCGAAAGCATGTAGGCATGTGCAGCCTCGACGGACTGTTCAACAACAACCGGGCCTGGTCCGCGCAGCGCGTCGGCGCGAGACCCGGAGTATCTTCACCCGGCTGGCGCGACCAGCAGGCGCCGCGCTACCTGTGGATCGGCTGCTCCGACAGCCGCGTGCCGGCCAACGAGATCATCGGCCTCGACCCGGGTGAGGTGTTCGTGCACCGCAACGTCGCCAACCTGGTCGTGCACTCCGATCTGAACTGCCTGTCGGTGCTGCAGTTCGCGGTCGAGGTGCTGAAGGTCGAACACGTGATGGTCGTCGGCCACTACGGCTGCGGCGGCGTGCAGGCGGTGGTCGAACAACGCTCGGTCGGGCCTGGCCGACAACTGGCTGCGCCATGTCGAGGACGTGGCCGACAAACACGCGCCGCGCCTGGCCGATCTGAGCGACGACGTCGCGCGCGGCCGGCGGCTGGTCGAGCTGAACGTGGTCGAGCAGGTGGCCAACGTCTGCCGCACCACGATCCTGCGGCCGCGCCTGGCAGCGCGGCCAGGCGTCGCAGGTGCACGGCCTGGTGTTCGGCCTGGCCGACGGGCTGCTGCGCCGCGTCGGCGACAGCATGGACGGCACGCACCGAACTGGGAAGAACACCGCAATTCGTCGATGCAGACGCTGGACTGAACGCGCGACCCGAGCAGCCGAGAGAAAGCAAAGAAGATGCAAGTCCTGAAGTCGAAGATCAACACCCGCTCGCGAGGAGTTCCGCGCCAACGCCGACGCACATGCGTGGCGCTCGTCGACGACCTGCGCGCCAAGGCCGCGCAGATGGCGCAGGGCGGCGGCGCCGGCGGCGCGCGAGCGCCACACCGCCCGCGGCAAGCTGCTGCCGCGCGACCGCGTCGAACAGCTGCTCGACCCGGGCACGCCGTTCCTCGAGATCGGCCAGCTCGCCGCCCTCGGCATGTACGACGGCGACGCGCCGGCGCGCCGGGCTGATCGCCGGCATCGGCCGCATCGAAGGCCGCGAGTGCATGGTCATCGCCAACGACGCCACGGTGAAGGGCGGCACCTACTACCCGATGACGGTGAAGAAGCACCTGCGCGCGCAGGAGATCGCGCTGCAGAACCGGCTGCCGTGCCTCTACCTGGTCGATTCGGGCGGCGCCTTCCTGCCGCGCCAGGACGAGGTCTTCCCCGACCGCGAACACTTCGGCCGCATCTTCTACAACCAGGCCAACATGTCGGCGCTGCGGCATCCCGCAGATCGCGGTGGTGATGGGCTCGTGCACCGCCGGCGGCGCCTACATGCCGGCGATGAGCGACGAGACCATCATCGTCAAGAACCAGGGCACCATCTTCCTCGGCCGGCCCGCCGCTGGTGAAGGCGGCCACCGGCGAGGTGGTCAGCGCCGAGGAACTCGGCGGCGGCGACGTGCACACGCGGCTGTCGGGCGTGGCCGACCACCTGGCCGAGAACGACAGCCACGCGCTGTTCCTGGCGCGGCGCATCGTCGCCAGCCTGAACCGCGCGCAAGCCGCAACGGCGTGACCTTCGAAGCCAGCGAAGCGCCGCTGTACGACCCCGAAGAGCTGCTACGGCATCGTGCCGCACGACACGCGCAAGCCCTACGACGTGCGCGAGGTCATCGCGCGGGTCGTCGATGGCTCGCGCTTCGACGAGTTCAAGGCGCGCTACGGCAGCCACGCTGGTCACCGGCTTCGCGCGGCTGCACGGCATGCCGCTGGGCATCGTCGCCAACAACGGCATCCTGTTCGGCGAATCGGCGCAGAAGGGCGCGCACTTCATCGAGCTGTGCGCGCAGCGCGGCGTGCCGCTGCTGTTCCTGCAGAACATCACCGGCTTCATGGTCGGGCAGCAAGTACGAGAACAGCCGGCATCGCCAAGGACGGCGCGAAGATGGTCACCGCGGTGGCCACCGTGCAGGTGCCCAAGCTGACGGTGCTGATCGGCGGCAGCTTCGGCGCCGGCAACTACGGCATGTGCGGGCGCGCCTATTCGCCGCGCTTCCTGTGGATGTGGCCGAACGCGCGCATCAGCGTGATGGGCGGCGAGCAGGCGGCCAGCGTGCTGGCCACGGTCAAGCGCGACGGCATCGAAGCGCAAGGGCGGCAGCTGGTCGGCCGACGAAGAGGCGGCCTTCAAGGCACCGCTGCTGCGACAGTACGAGCACCAGGGCCACCCGTACTACGCCAGCGCACGGCTGTGGGACGACGGCGTGATCGACCCGGCGCAGACGCGGCGCGTGCTGGCGCTGTCGCTGGCGGCGACCTTGAACGCGCCGATCCCGCCGACGAAGTTCGGTCTGTTCCGCATGTAGTGTACGATGTGTCTCAAAGATATAATCCATACACATCGTGCGCACGAACATCGACATCGACGACGACTTGATGGCCGAGGCCATGAAGGCCGGGCCGTTCAAGACCAAGAAGGACGCGGTCGAAGCCGGCCTGAAGCTGTTGGCGCGGCAGGCCGCGTACCGCGAGATCCTCAAGTGGCGTGGCAAGCTCGCAGTGGCAGGGCGACGAAGCCATCGACTGGACCCAGCCCGAGCCCGCTGCGCGGCTTGCAGTGAAAGAGCCGGCCCCGCCGACTGCGGCTTCCAAAGGCACGCGCCGTGCTGGTCGTTGACGCATCGGTCTGGATCGACTTCTTCAACGGCTTCGAGGCGCCCGGCGGCCGAGCTGCTGGCCGATCTGCTCGACCACGGCGAGGTGCGCATCGTCGTGCCCGACCTGGTGCTGTTCGAGGTGCTGCGCGGATTTCGCCACGAGCGTGACCTGCGCACCGCGCGCCAGCTGATGCAGGGGCTCGACATCGAGAGCTCGGTCGATCCGCAATTGGCCGTCGCGGCCGCCGAACACTATCGCAGTTTGCGCGGCCACGGTCACACGGTGCGCAGCGCACTCGACGTGCTGGTGGCGGCGTTCTGCATCGAACGCGACTACGCGCTGCTGCACGATGACCGCGACTTCGACCCCTTCGAGATGCATCGCGGCTTGCGCGTGTGGCGCAACTGACCCGACGGAACGACTGCTGGATGGCACGCTACAGGCCTGGCAGCATGGATGCACTGCTGATCTCTGAAGCCGGAAGTGATGCGCGTGTGCGCTGGGAGCCAGAACAATGTTCGAGAAGATCCTCATCGCCAACCGCGGCGAGATCGCCTGCCGGGTCATCGCGCACCGCGAAGCGCATGGGCATCGCCACCGTGGCGGTGTATTCCGAGGCCGATGCCCACGCGCGCCATGTGCGCCTGGCCGACGAGGCGGTGCTGATCGGTCCGCCGTCGGCGCGGCTGTCGTACCTGCAGGCCGACAAGATCCTCGCACGCGGCCAAGGCCACCGGCGCGCAGGCGGTGCACCCGGGCTACGGCTTCCTGTCCGAGAACGCCGACTTCGCCGAAGCCTGCGCCGCCGCAGGCATCGCCTTCATCGGCCCGCCGGCGGCGGCGATCCGCGCGATGGGCAGCAAGTCGGCGGCCAAGGCGCTGATGGCCAAGGCCGGCGTGCCGCTGACCCCGGGCTACCACGGCGACAACCAGGAACCGCGTGTTCCTCGCCGGCGAGGCCGAAGCGATCGGCTACCCGGTGCTGATCAAGGCCAGCGCCGGCGGCGGTGGCAAGGGCATGCGGCGGGTCGATGCGCCGGCCGATTTCGAAGCCGCGCTGCAGTCGTGCCGGCGCGAGGCCGAAGCGGCCTTCGGCGACGATCAGGTGCTGGTCGAGAAGTACGTGCTGCGTCCGCGGCACATCGAGATCCAGGTCTTCGGCGACAGCCACGGCGGCTGCGTCTACCTGTTCGAGCGCGACTGCTCGGTGCAGCGCCGCCACCAGAAAGTGCTCGAAGAAGCGCCCGCGCCCGGCATGACGCGCGCAACGCCGCGCGGCGATGGGCGCAGCGGCGGTGGACGCCGCGCGGGCGGTGGGCTATGTCGGTGCCGGCACGGTGGAGTTCATCGTCAACCCCGACGGCAGCTTCTACTTCATGGAGATGAACACGCGGCTGCAGGTCGAGCACCCGGTGACCGAGATGATCACCGGGCTCGATCTGGTCGAGTGGCAGCTGCGCGTGGCCAGCGGCGAGCCGCTGCCGCTGCAGCAGGATCAGCTGGCCATCGACGGCCACGCGATCGAAGCGCGCATCTACGCCGAAGACCCGGACAAGGGCTTCCTGCCGTCCACCGGCCGGCTGGTGCATCTGGTGCCGCCGGCACAGAACGCACATGTGCGCGTCGACACCGGTGTCGAGCAGGGCGATTCGATCAGCCCGCACTACGACCCGATGATCGCCAAGCTGATCGTCTGGGACCACGACCGCAGCGCCGGCGCTGGCGCGCATGCGCCAGGCACTGGCCGCCTATCAGGTGGTCGGCGTGGCCAACAACATCGACTTCCTGTCGCGGCTGGTGACGAGCACGGCGTTTGCCGACAGCCGACCTCGACACCGCACTGATCGAACGCGAACACGCGCACCTGTTCGTCGAGCCGCCCGAGGTGCCCGACACGGTGTGGCTGCTGGCCGCGTGGGCCGAGCTGCAGCGCGAACGGGCTGCAGGCGAGCACGCGGCGAGTGCGTCGGCCGACCCCGATTCGCCGTGGCGCTCGCTCGACGGCTGGCGATTGAACGGCCGCGCCACGCGCACCCTCACGCTGAGCCACGGCGAGCAGCTGCGCACCGTCACCGTCGAGCACGGCCTTGGCGCAGCCGTGCGCCTGTCGACGGGCTCGACCAGCGTGCCCGTGCAGGGTCGCATGCACATCGATGGCACGGCCCAGATCCACCTCGGCGATCGGCGCGTGGCGGCGACGGTGGTGGCGCACGGCGACCGTCGCACCGTGTTCCACGACGGCCGTGCCTGGCCGCTGCAACTGCTGCCGCCGTTGCAGCACGGCGGCGACGCCGAGGTCGATGCCGGCGGCGTGCTCGCGCCGATGCCAGGCAAGGTCATCGCACTGCTGGTCGACGCCGGCGCTGCGGTCGACAAGGGCACGCCGCTGCTCGTGCTGGAGGCGATGAAGATGGAACACACGCTCACCGCGCCGCACGCCGGCACCGTCAAGGGCTTCCGCTTCGCGCCCGGCGACCAGGTCGCCGAGGGCGCCGAACTGATCGACTTCGAGGAGCAGTCATGAACACCCCGGACACCGCTGTGCGCATCGTCGAGATGGGGCCGCGCGACGGCCTGCAGAACGAAAAGAAGCCGGTGCCGCTGGCCACCAAGCTGGAGCTGATCGAGCGCCTGGCCGATGCCGGGCTGCGCGAGATCGAGGCCACCGCCTTCGTCTCGCCGAAGTGGGTGCCGCAGATGGCCGACCACGAGGCGTTGCTGCGCGCGCTGGTGCGCCGACCCGGTGTGTCGTACCCGGTGCTGACGCCGAACCTGAAGGGCTTCGAGGCCGCGCGTGCCGCCGGCGCCGACCATGTGGCGGTGTTCGCCGCGGCGTCGGAGAGCTTTTCGCAGAAGAACATCAACTGCTCGATCGCCGAATCGATCGAACGTTTCCTGCCGGTGATGGCCGCGGCGCGCGACAGCGGCATCCGCGTGCGCGGTTATGTCTCGTGTGTCATCGCCTGCCCGTACGAAGGCGCGGTGGCGCCGCAGCAGGTGGCCGAAGTCAGCCGGCGGCTGATCGACATCGGCTGCCACGAAGTGTCGTTGGGCGACACCATCGGCACCGGCACGCCGGCGTCGGTGCAGCGCATGCTCGAAGCGGTCGCGGCACAGGTGCCGGCGTCGCAGCTGGCCGGGCATTTCCACGACACCTACGGCATGGGCGTGGCCAACGTCTTCGCCGCCCACCAGTTCGGGCTGCGTTGTTTCGATGCCTCGGTGGGCGGCCTGGGCGGCTGCCCCTATGCCAAGGGCGCGACCGGCAACGTGGCCACCGAGGACCTGGTCTATCTGTTCGACGGCCTGGGCGTGCACACCGGCATCGATCTGGGCCGTCTGGTCGACACCGCGGCGTGGATCAGCGGCATGCTCGATCGCCCGCCGGCGTCGCGCGTGGCGCGCGCGCTGCTCGCCAGCGCTCAGCACAAGGTGGCCGCTTGATCACGCTGTACCACTGCGTCAGCGCGCGGTCGTTCCGCGTGCTGTGGATGCTCGAGGAACTCGCGGCACCCTACGAGCTGAAGATGCTGCCGTTTCCGCCGCGCGTGCAGCAGCGCAGCTTCTTCGAGATCAACCCGCTGGGCACGGTGCCGGCGATGCTCGACGACGGCATGTGCATGACCGAATCGGCGGCCATCTGCCAATACCTGGCGCAGCGCTTCGCACCGACACCGTTGAACGTGGCCTTCGGCGAGGCCGACTACGGCGCGTACCTGAACTACCTGCACTTCGGTGAAGCGACCTTGACCTTCCCGCAGACGCTGGTGCTGCGCTACGCACGTCTCGAACCCGAATCGCGGCGCTCGCCGCAGATCGCCGACGACTACACCAAGTGGTTCCTGGCGCGGCTGCGCACGCTGGAGCCGCGCCTGGCCAGGCACGCTTACCTGTGCGCCGATCGTTTCACCGCCGCCGACGTGTCGGTGGGCTACGCGCTGCTTTCGGCGCACTACCTGGGCCTGGACAACCGCTTCACGCCGGGCGATCGCGGCGTACTGGCAGCGCCTGCAGCAGCGCGACGGCTACCTGCGCGCGATGCAGGTGCAGGATGCGGCGGCGCGAGCGCAGGGCGTCTCGCCGGTGCCGGTGCCGCAGATTGCGCCCTGATCGTTTTCATCTGAACGGAGACCGCCATGGCCAAGCTCGAAGACAGCTACTTGATGAACTGCTGGTACGTCGCCGCCTGGGACCACGAGTTGATCGACGGCAAGCTGCTCGCGCGCACGCTGCTCGACCAGCCGGTGCTGCTGTACAAGGGCGACTCGGGCCAGGTGGTGGCGCTGGACAACCGCTGCTGCCACCGCGGCGCGCTGCTGTCCAACGGCCGCCTCGAAGGCGACTGCGTGCGCTGCATGTACCACGGCCTGAAGTTCGACGCCGAGCGGCAAGTGCGTGCAGATCCCCGGCCAGGACGTGATCCCCGACAAGCTCGGGCGTGCGCAGCTTCCCGGTGGTCGAACGCGATCACCTGGTGTGGATCTGGATGGGCGACAAGGCGCTGGCCGACGAAAAGCTGATCCTCGACTTTCCGTCGCTGCGCGAGCCCGGCTGGCGCGGCGTGCCCGACTACCTGCACTACGACGCCAACTACGTGCTCATCGTCGACAACCTGAGCGACTTCGCGCACCTGGCCTTCGTGCACACCCATTCGCTGGGCGGCTCGGAGGAATACGCGTTCAAGACCAAGCCGGTGGCGGTGGAGCGGCTGCGCGCGCGGCTTCCAGGTCGAGCGCTGGCACATGAACGCAGCGCCGCCGCCGTTCTATCGCCGCGTGGTGCGCGACGACACGCCGGTCGATCGCTGCAACCGCGCCGTCATGCACGTGCCCGGTGTGTTCTTCATGGAAACGCTGTTCGCGCCGGCCGGCTCGGGCGCGGAGAAGGGCAATCTGAGCCAGGCGAAGCAATACCGCAACTGCCAGTTCTTCACCCCCGAGACGCGCAAGACCACGCACTTCTTCTGGAACTACCTGCACGACTACGACCTGCACGACCCGACCATCGCGCGCTCGCTGCACGCCAGCATGGTCGAAGGGTTCATGGAGGACAAGGCGATCATCGAGAACCAGCAGAAGGTGCTCGAATGCCGACCCCGGGTTCGTCATGCATCCGATCGTCGCCGACGGCGCGCTGGCGCATTTCCGGCGCACGCTGTCGCGGCTGATCGACGAAGAGCAGGGCACGTTGCGGGCGGTCGCCGCCTGAGCGGCACTGCGCCGCTTCAGCGCTGTTGCCGCACCGCCTCGCCCAGGCCGATCACCGCCATCGCGTAGTAGCTCGACGCGTTGTAGCGCGTGATGGCGTAGAAGTTCTGCGTGCCGGCCACGTAGGTGGGTGCGGCATCGCCGTTCTGCAGCTCGATCAGCGCCAGCGCCCCCGCGTGCGCGCGGCCCGCCTCGTCGAGCACCGCGCCGCTGCGGGCGAACTGCTCGGCGCTGAAGCTGGGCACGATATCGGGCACCAGCAGCAGCGCGCGTTCGCGTGTGTCGACCGGCGCCTCGACTGCGTAGATCGGCGCCATGCCGCTGACCCAGCCGTGTTGTGCCATGTAGTTGGCCACGCTGCCGATGATGTCCTGCGGGTCGTTGTGCAGGTCGATGCGGCCGTCACCGTCGTAGTCCACCGCGAAGCGGTTCAGGCTGCTGGGCATGAACTGCGGCCAGCCCATGGCACCGGCGTACGAGCCCCTGACCTGCGTCGGATCGAGCCCTTCGCGCTGGCACATCAGCAGATACGCCTCGAGTTCGGCGCGGAAGAAGGGGCTGCGGTCGCTGCGCCCGCTGGGAAAGTCGAAGGCCAGCGTG
This sequence comes from uncultured beta proteobacterium, assembly GCA_963756415.1. GTDB lineage: Bacteria > Pseudomonadota > Gammaproteobacteria > Burkholderiales > Burkholderiaceae_C > Rubrivivax. Next base: position 270,305 of record CAVWNT010000003.1, on the reverse strand, counting down.
GCCAGCACATCGAGCACGCGGAAGTTGCCGGTGATGCGCCCGTAGAAGGTCTCGACGCCGACGATGCCGACGATGATGGCCGCCGGCACGCCGTACTGCGCCTCGGCGCGCGCCAGCGTGGCGGCGTTGTCGGCCCAGAACTGCAGGCCGGCCTGGATGCGCTGCGGCTCGATGAAGCGGTCGCGGTAGGCGGCCCAGTTCTTCGCCGTGCCGGCACTCGGCGGCATCATCAGCCGCTGCGCGGTGCGCTGGCGTTGGGCCTGCGCCAGCTGGGCTTCGATCCAGGCCGCATCGAGACTGCTGCGTGCCGCGACCTCGCGGGCGAAGGCACGCACGTCGGCACGGTCGGCATAGGTGGCGGAGGCGGCGGCGCGGGCGCCGGTCGCTGTCGGGTTGGCGCTCGCGGCCGGCGTGCGCTGCGACCAGCATGACGCAGACCCACGACACGAACCTGATGCGCATGGCGTTGGTGGGCAAAGGCATCGACGCCATTATCCGGACGGCAGGCGCCACCGCCTCAGCGTGCCGGCAGGTGGGCGGCGACATGCGCGAAGCGCCGCCACCAGCTGCGATCGAGGCGCGTGCGCCCGGCGTGTCCGTAGCGCGCCCGATCGAGGGCTTCCAGTTCGCATGCCAGCGCCTCGCCGCGCGCGCCGAGCGCGCCGCGCACCTTGGCCGCGCGGCTGCGCGGTGCCTCGTGCGGCAGCACCGTCACGTGCAGCTCGCGCAGGCGCGCCTGCACACGCCGCTGCAGCCGCTGCCATGGGTCCTGGCGGTGCCGGTCCCACAGTGCCCAGCCGGCCCCGGCCAGGCTGCCGATGCACACCAGCGCGATCAGCAGATAGGCCAGGTCGTGCCAGCTGGGCGCCTTGACGCCCAGGCTTTCCAGCAGCGTGAACTGCTGCGTGCGCGAGTAGTTCATGACCCACTGGTTCCAGCGGTTGTTGACCGCCTCGAAGGCGCTGCGAACCTGCGCCAGCAGCTGCGGGCTCACCGACCCGAGCGCGCCGGCCATCAGCCCGGGGCGCGGCGCCAGGCTCTGGCCGCGCACGATGCGGTTCGGTGCCACCGCGGCGGTCGGGTCGACGCGGACCCAGCCCATGCCGTCCTGCCAGAATTCGGCCCATGCATGGGCGTTGCTCTGGCGCACGATGTGGTAGCCGTCGACGGGCGCTTCGTCGGTGCCCTGGTAGCCGGTGACGATGCGTGCCGGCACGTCCATCGCGCGCAGCACGACCACGAAGCTGGCGGCGAAGTGTTCGCAGAAACCCAGCTTGCGGTCGAACCAGAATTCATCGACCGCGTCCTTGCCGTAGGTGCCCGGCTCGAGCGTGTAGAAGTAGGCGTTGCTGCGGATGTGCGCCAGCACCGCGGCGACCAGCGTGCGCGCATCGGCACTCGCCATCTCGGGGCTGTTGCGCAGTGCCGCCGCCCAGGTCAATGTGCGCGGGTTGTGATCCGGCGGCAGCGCGACGAACTCGCGCAGCTCCAGCGGTGTCAACGCCTGGCCATGGCGGTACGCCGGCCACGCGATCGCGTCGACGCGCAGGCGCTCGGTCAGCGGCCGCTCCAGCTGCCACTGCAGATCGGCGCGCTGCACCGGCAACCAGCCGTCGATCACCGGCGCCGCGCCGGCACGGCTGGGTGTCAGTTCCAGCAACGGCAACAGCGGCAGCCGGCTCGGCTCGAGCGTCATCTCGTAGCGCACCGGCTCGCCCAGCAGCTGCACATCGGCGCGGTTGCGCAGCGCGTTGAAGCTGGTGTCGCGCGAGCGGGTCCATTCATTGCCGTCGAAACGGCTCAGCACCGGGCCGCGGAAGTACATCGCCTCCGGCGGCGGCACCCGCTCGGCAAAACGCACCCGCAGCGCGACGCTGTCGTCGTTGGCCAGGCTGGCCAGGCCGCCCATGCGCAAGCTGCCCGACAGCCCGGTGCGCCCGGCGGCGTCCTGCGGCACGCCCCACAGCGGGCCGATGCGCGGAAACAGCACGAACAGCGCCACCATCAGCGGCGCGCCGTACAGCGCGGCGCGCGCGGCGACCAGGCCCGCCTGGCGCAGCGGGGGCTTGCCCACCGGCATGTGCGACAGCACCAGCGCCGTCATCAGGCCCCACACCGAGCCGATCATCGCCAGCGCGGTGAGCAGCGACTGCGAGTACAGGAAATTGGTCAGCACCAGGAAGAAACCGAGGAAGAAGACGACGATGGCATCGCGCCGCATGCGCAGCTCCAGCGTCTTCAGCGCCATCAGCACGACCAGCATCGTGACGCCCGATTCCTTGCCGAACAGCGTGCCCTCGGTCCAGAGGGTCAGCGCCGCGGCGATCATCAGCACCGCCACCACCGCCCAGCGGCTGGGCAACGGCGACTGGCTCAGCGCCAGGTGCGCGCGCCAGCCCAGCATCAGGCAGGTCAGCGCGATGCACCACGGCGCCAGATGGGCGGCGTGCGGCAGCGTGGTCCAGGCGATGACGGCGAGCTGGAACAGCGTGTCGCGGGTGTCGCGCGGCAGGTTGCGCCAGCCGGGCCAGCTCGGCCAGCGCGGCAGCGCGGCGTGCGCCTTCAGCTCCACAGCGCCAGCGCCTGCAGTGCCGCGCGCCGCTGCGCGTCGCCGCGGTCGGGTGCCATCTGCTGCCCGGGCAGGCGCAGGCCGTAGACCAGCCCCTGCCGCTCGGCGGCGATGACCCAGGCCACCAGCCGCGACAGCCGGCCTTCGGTGTCGAGTGTGCCGGCGGGGCCGGCCGAGCGGCTGGCCTGCCAGTCGAGCCACAGCTCGCGGCTCGCGTCGGCGGTGGTCTCGCGGCTGACCAGCTGACCGCTGCGCGCCACCTTCTTCCACACCACCTGGCGCAGGCCGTCACCGCGCCGCCAGGCGCGCACGCCGTCGATCTCGTTGCCCTGCGCATTGCGGCTGTGCGCGGCAGCACCCGGTGCCGGCTGCGAGGCCGGCAGCGGCGCGGCCGGCTGCTCCGGGCGCGGATAGGCCAGCACGCGCAGCGCCGGGCGCCACACCGTCCAGGCGCGGAACAGCCCGAACGGGAACTGGGTCTCGAGCACCACCGCCGGCAGCGCATGCCAGCCGCGGGTGGCCGGCACCGTGCTCAACAGCGCGCTGGCCTGGCCCTGCGCGGGCACGTCGCACCACGATTTGCCCTGCGGCTGGTGCTCGTCGTGGAAGCGCAGGCACAGGCCCGTGGCGTGCCGCGCCCGCACTCGCCAACACCACCTCGAGCCGCGCCGCCTCGCCGGCGAACACCGGTGCCGGCGGCCGCAGGTGCAGGGTCAGGCCGCGCAGCGTGGCGTGGGTCATGTGGATCGACGCCAACGCGCTGCCGGTGAGCAGGAAGGTCAGCACATAACCCAGGTTCAGCTGGTAGTTGATCGATGCCAGCAGCATCACCATCAACGTCAGCCCGAACACCATGCCGCCCTTGGTGGGCAGGATGTACACATTGCGCTGCGTCAGCGTCCAGGTGTCGGTGTGGGGATGGCGTTGCAGCCACCAGCGTCGCCAGCGCGCGCGCAGCATGTCGGTGCGATCGGAGCCGGGCGCGCGCTACGGGATCGGGACGGCCTCGACCATCGCGCGCACCTGCTCGATGGCGCCGCGCCCGGCGCCGGCCACCGGCACCAGGCGGTGGGCGATGGCCTGCGGCAGGATGGCCTGGATGTCGTCGGGCGCCACGTAGCTGCGCTGCGCCATCAGCGCGCGCGCCCGCGCCACGCGCAGCACCGCGATGCCGGCGCGCGGGCTCAGCCCGTCGACGAACCAGTGCCCCGAGCGGGTGGCCGCGATCAGCGCCTGCAGGTAGTCGAGCAGCGCCTCGGAGGCGACCACCGCGCGCACCGCCTTCTGCGCCTGTTCGAGATCGCCGGCGCGCATCAACGCCGGCAGCCGCGCGACGACCTCGCGGCGGTCCTCGCCGTCGAGCAGCTGGCGCTCGGCGGCACGATCGGGGTAACCGAGCGTGATGCGCAGCAAGAAGCGATCGAGCTGCGATTCGGGCAGCGGGTAGGTGCCCAGCTGGTCGGTCGGGTTCTGCGTGGCGATGACGAAGAAGGGCTTCGGCAGCGCGCGCGTGGCGTTCTCCACCGACACCTGCTGCTCTTCCATCGCCTCGAGCAGCGCGCTCTGCGTCTTCGGCCCGGCGCGGTTGATCTCGTCGGCGAGCAGCACCTGCGCGAACACCGGGCCGGGGTGGAAGACGAAGCTTTCGCTGCTGCGTTCGAACACGCTGACGCCGACCAGGTCGGACGGCATCAGGTCGGCGGTGAACTGCACGCGCGAGAACTTCAGGCCCAGGCACACCGCCAGCGCATGCGCCAGCGTGGTCTTGCCGACACCGGGCACGTCTTCGATCAACAGGTGGCCGCCGGCGAGCATGCAGGCCACGCAATCCTCGATCTGCGAACGTTTGCCGACGATGACCGTGCCGATCTGCTCCACCAGCGCTGAAATCTGGCGCGATACACTCGAATTCATCGAATCAACGTTACTCGAAAAGCCGCCGCCGCCCTTCATGAGCACCGCATTCTTCAGCCACCCGGAGTGTCGTTTTCACGATATGGGTGAAGGCCACCCGGAGTGCCCGCAGCGGCTCGATGCCATCGCCGACCACCTGCTCGCCAGCGGCCTGGACGTGGCGCTGCAGCAGCACGAAGCGCCGCTGGTGACGCTGGAACAGCTGGCACGCGCGCATGCCAGCGGCTACGTCGCGCAGGTCAGCGATCTGATGCAGCAGGTGCAGCGCAGCGGCCGCGCCCGCGCCGTCGACCCGGACACGATGGTCGGCGTCGGCACCTTGCAGGCCGCGCTGCGCGCCGCCGGGGCCGCCGTCGCCGCCACCGACGAGGTGCTCAGCCGGCCGCAGCACGAATGCCTTCTGCGCGGTGCGCCCGCCCGGCCACCATGCCACGCGCGACCAGGCGATGGGCTTCTGCTTCTTCAACAACGTGGCGGTGGCGGCGCGCCACGCGCTCGACGTGCACGGCCTGCAGCGCGTGGCCATCGTCGATTTCGACGTGCACCACGGCAACGGCACCGAGGACATCATCGCCGGCGACGAACGGGTGCTGATGGCCAGCTTCTTCCAGCACCCGCTGTACCCGTACAGCGGCGGCGTGCCCAAGGGCACGAACATGGTCAACGTGCCGGTGCCGCCGTACACGCGCGGGCCCGCGGTGCGCGATCTGATCGAAACGATGTGGATGCCGCGCCTCGAAGCCTTCAAGCCGCAGATGGTCTTCATCTCGGCCGGCTTCGATGCGCACCGCGAAGACGAACTGGGACAGATGGGCCTGGTCGAGGCCGACTACCAGTGGATCACCGAGCGCGTCAAGGGCGTCGCCGATCGCCATGCCGAAGGCCGCATCGTGTCGTGCCTCGAAGGCGGCTACCACCTCGACGCGCTGGCGCGCAGCGTGGCGGCGCACCTGCGCGTGCTGGCCGAGCTGCAATGAACGAGCTCGAAGGCATGCGGCGCACGCTGCATGCGTTGACCGGGCAAAGCGCAGCGATCGAGGGAGTCACGTTGCTGGCGTGCCTGGCGCTGTCGTACGGCCTGGCGCGACAGCTGCGCGGCAGCCAGCGGCCGGTCAAGAGCATCTGGTTCGGCGCGCGGGTCTTCGACGGCGTGCTGTTTCCGCTGTTCGCGTTGCTGGCCAGCCTGCTGGCGCGCTGGCTGCTGCAGCGCCTGGTGCCGATCGCGCTGATCGACCTGTCGGTCTCGATCCTGTTCAGCCTGCTCATCATCCGGGTCAGCGTGCGCATCCTGCAGATGGCCTTCCCGACCTCGAGGCTGGTGCGCCGGCTCGAGCAGAGCGTCTCGTGGATCGTCTGGATCGGCCTGGTGCTGTGGTTGACCGGCGTGCTGCCGCTGATCATCGACAAGCTGGAATCGGTGCACTGGCGCACCGGCGGGGTCGACCTGTCGCTGCTGGCCATCCTGCAGGCCGGGCTGAGCGCGCTGGCGGTCCTGCTGGCCTCGCTGTGGCTGTCGTCGACCATCGAGGCGGCCTTGCTGAAGGGCGTCACCGGGGTCGACATCTCGGCGCGCAAGATCGCCGCCAACGCCGCCAAGGCCGCGCTGCTGCTGGTCGGGGTGCTGCTGGCGATGTCGGCGGCCGGCGTGCCGCTGAGCGCGCTGTCGGTGCTGGGCGGTGCCATCGGCGTGGGCATCGGCCTGGGCCTGCAGAAGCTGGCCGCCAACTATGTCAGTGGCTTCGTCATCCTGGCCGAACGTTCGCTGCGCATCGGCGACATGGTCAAGGTCGACGGCTTCGAGGGACGCATCACCGACATCAAGACCCGCTTCACGGTGATCCGCGCGCTGAACGGCCGCGAATCGATCGTGCCGAACGAGATGATGACCACGCAGCGCATCGAAAACGCCTCGCTGGCCGACAGCAACGTGGTGCTCAGCACCAAGCTGCAGGTGGCCTACGGCACCGATGTGCAGCAGCTGATGCCGCTGCTGGCGCGGGTGGCCGCCGCGGTGCCGCGCGTGCTGTCGTCGCCCGGGCCCGGTGTGCAGCTGTCGTCGTTCGCCGACAGCGGGCTGGAGCTGACGGTGCTGTTCTGGATCGCCGACCCGGAGAACGGGCAGGGCAATGTCATCTCCGAAATGAACCTGGCGCTGCTGGCGGCGCTGAACGCGCACGGCATCGAGATACCGTTCCCGCAGCGGGTGGTGCGGTGTGCGCTCGGAATGGCGATGCGGCGCAGCAGGCACCGGCATCGCTGCGGCCTGCCGAGGGATAAAGCCGCTGCCCCCGGTCAGCGCGCCGTCGGCATCCGTCAGGCAGAGCCGCCGGGCACACAGTTCGGCTGACGGGCTGTGCAGTCGCCTTCGAGCGCGTCGCCCGAACACGCGCCGTTTGGCCGATTCAGGGATTGGTGTGATCGCGGGCCATGACAGGCACGTCGAACCTCTTGGCAACTTCGGGTTCACCGTCGAGCGTTGCGCGTGCCTTCAAGAAGCAGTCGATGCCTGACGGCAGCGCAACCCCGGTCTGGGCCGAGCGCGTCCAGATGTTCAAAGTCATTTCAACCGCGTTGGGCTCGTCGTAACAGCCGCGAGAGATGGCGCGCAGTTCCGGCCACCTTGCAAACGTGAGACCGCACGGTGGTTCCGCAGGTCGGGCAAAAGTGCACGAAGACAGCTTGGCCGCTTCCGTCGGACTGGTGCGACGGCCAACTCAGCATGCTGCCGAGAGTCTGCGGAGTGACTCGTGAAGCATGGCGATCGATCCACCGTTCGAACGTGCGTGACAGCGCTGATGCCGTTGCAGCGTTGCTCCGCTAAGCGCGGAAGCTCTGTGCAACATCGCCTTGGTGAGCGCCGTGCGATGCGCACTTGCTGCACTGAAGTGCTGTGCGCTTCGGGCTAGTGCGTTGTTCCAGTGCTCGAGCGTGAGCAGCGTGTGCATCGCGTTTGGTGAAGGGCATGACCTGGGCATACCTTCGTCAGATCTCCAACGCCTGCAGTATATGCCGCGCCGCGAAGCGGCGGCGGCATGAATCGACTTGTCAGGCGGCAACTCGCACGCATAGAGTTGCAAGTGCCGACCCAGCAAACACAAAGAAGAAGCCGACTAGCTGCTGCCTGAACTGGCCACCGAGTTCGCGCGCCAGGGTTTCGATGGTCGAGCTCAACGTGTCGTAGCGTGAACCTGGGCTTGGTACGCGGCAAGCTTGCGCGGAAGTGCGGTAAGCCTGAAAGACGAGACAAGCCCGCCCCAATGAGCTGGAGAACAATTCGCCGAGTCGAAGCCAGCAGATGATGTCTGTCAGTAGTGAGCGTACTCAATGTCGAACAGCAGGTCGGCCGGCGTGTCAAGGTGCGCATCAAAGATGCATGCGACACCAGGCCGACGCAGTAGTGCATCACGCTCGCGAATTTCGGCGACCCCGGCCGGCCGGCCCAACGCTCACCCCGCCACCACCGGAATCCCGGCAATCTTCGCGCTCCATTCCTTCGGCCCGGTGTTGTGCACGCTGGTGCCGTCTGACGCCACGGCCACCGTCACCGGCATGTCCTTGACCTCGAATTCGTAGATCGCCTCCATGCCCAGGTCTTCGAAGGCCAGCACCTTCGCGCCCTTGATGGCCTTGGCCACCAGGTAGGCGGCGCCGCCCACCGCCATCAGGTAGGCGCTCTTGTGCTTGCGGATGGCCTCGATCGCCACCGGCCCGCGTTCGGCCTTGCCGATCATGCTGATCAGGCCGGTCTGGCTCAGCATCATCTCGGTGAACTTGTCCATGCGCGTGGCGGTGGTCGGGCCGGCGGGGCCGACGACTTCGTCGCGCACCGGGTCGACCGGGCCGACGTAGTAGATGACGCGGTTGGTGAAATCCACCGGCAGCTTCTCGCCCTTGGCCAGCAGGTCCTGGATGCGCTTGTGCGCGGCGTCGCGGCCGGTGAGCATCTTGCCGTTCAGCAGCAGCGTGTCGCCCGGCTTCCAGCTGGCGACTTCGGCCCGGGTCAAGGTGTCGAGGTCGACCGACTTCGAGCGCTGGTAGTCGGGCGCCCAGTTCACCTTCGGCCACAGATCCAGGCTCGGCGGCTCGAGGAACGCGGGGCCGCTGCCGTCGAGCGTGAAGTGCGCATGCCGCGTGGCCGCGCAGTTGGGGATCATCGCGATCGGCTTGCCGGCGGCGTGGGTCGGGTAGGTCTTGATCTTCACGTCCAGCACCGTGGTCAGCCCGCCCAGGCCCTGCGCGCCGATGCCCAGCGCGTTGACCTTGTCGTACAGCTCGATGCGCAGTTCCTCGAGCTTGTTCGCCGGCCCGCGCTGCAGCAGGTCGTGCATGTCGATGTCGTCCATCAACGCTTCCTTGGCCAGCAGCACGGCCTTCTCGGCGGTGCCGCCGACGCCGATGCCCAGCATGCCCGGCGGGCACCAGCCGGCGCCCATCGTCGGCACCGTCTTCAGCACCCAGTCGACGATCGAATCGCTGGGGTTGAGCATCTGCATCTTGCTCTTGTTCTCGCTGCCGCCGCCCTTGGCGGCGACGGTGACGTCGAGCTTGTCGCCCGGCACCAGCTCCATGTGGATCACCGCCGGCGTGTTGTCGCCGGTGTTCCTGCGCTCGAAGATCGGGTCGGCCAGCACCGAGCCGCGCAGCAGGTTGTCGGGGTCGCGATAGGCCTTGCCGCACGCCGGCGTTGACCGCATCGGCGATCGAGCCGGGAAAGTTGCTCCCAGCGCACGTTCATGCCGATCTTCAGGAACACGTTGACGATGCCGGTGTCCTGGCAGATCGGCCGGTGGCCTTCGGCGCACAGGCGCGAGTTGGTCAGGATCTGCGCGATGGCGTCCTTTGCCGCCGGGCCCTGCTCGCGTTCGTAGGCGCGCGCCAGGTGGGCGATGTAGTCGGCCGGGTGGTAGAAACTGATGAACTGCAGCGCAGCGGCGACGCTGTCCACCAGGTCGTCGTGCTCGATGGTCGTGGGCATCTCGGTGGCATCTGAATCAAGGGGTGCGGGCAGTGTAGCCAGCCCATCGACGGGGCTCGAGGGCGCATGCCGAGGTGCTGCCTAGAATCCCCGCGCAATGGAATCCCTGGCGCTCGTCGTGTTGTTGCCGCTGTCGATCGGCGCGGTGGGCTGCGCCTGGATCGGCCACGGCAACACGCCGGCGCGCCGCGCCGCCTGTGCCTGGTTCGCCGCGGCCGTCACCGCGGCGGCACTGGCCCTGCTGCTGATGCACGCCGGCGCGGTGTTCGACGGCCAGGTGCTGCTGACCCGCGCCGAGTGGGTGCCGGCGCTCGGCCTGAACGCCAACTTCAGGCTCGACGGCCTGGCGCTGATGTTCGGCCTGCTGATCACCGGCGTCGGCCTGCTGATCATCCTGTATGCCGCGTACTACCTGCACCACCGACGATCCGGCCGGCAAGTTCTACGCGCTGCTGATGCTGTTCATGGCCGCGATGCTGGGCATCGCGCTGTCCGACAACCTGCTGCTGCTGGTGGTGTTCTGGGAACTGACCAGCGTGTCGTCGTTCCTGCTCGTCGGCTACTGGGGCCACCGCGCCGACGCGCGCGCCGGCGCGCGCATGGCGCTGGCCGTCACCGGCGGCGGCGGCCTGGCGCTGCTCGCCGGCGTGCGTGCTGCTGGGCCAGATCGGCGGCAGCTACGACCTCAGCGACGCTGCTGGGCCGCGGCGCGCAGCTGCAGCAGGATCCGCGCTTCACGCTGGCGATGCTGCTGATCCTGCTCGGCTGCTTCACCAAGAGCGCGCAGTGTGCCGTTCCACTTCTGGCTGCCCGAGGCGATGGCCGCGCCGACGCCGGTGTCGGCCTACCTGCACTCGGCGACGATGGTCAAGGCCGGCATCTTCCTGCTCGCGCGGCTGTACCCGCTGTTCGGCACGGCAGCGTGTTCTTCGAGTCGCTGGTCGCGTCGGTCGGGCCTGGCGACGATGGTCTTCGCCGCCTACGTGGCCGTGTTCCGCCACGACCTGAAGGGGCTGCTGGCCTATTCGACGATCAGCCACCTCGGGCTGATCGTGTTCCTGCTCGGCCTCGATTCGCCGCTGTCGGCGGTGGCGGCGGTGTTCCACATCCTCAACCACGCCACCTTCAAGGCCTCGCTGTTCATGACCGCGGGCATCATCGACCATGAAACCGGCACGCGCGACATGCGCCAGCTTGGCGGCCTGATGCGCTTCATGCCGTGGACGGCCACGCTGGCGATGGTGGCGGCGGCGGCGATGGCCGGCGTGCCGCTGTTCAACGGCTTCCTGTCGAAGGAGATGTTCTTCGACGAGGCCGCCGACGCGCGGCACGGCCTTGCCTGGGGCATCGGCGTGCCGCTGCTGGCCACCTTCGGCGGCATCTGCTCGGTGGCCTATTCGCTGCGCTTCATCCACGACGTGTTCTTCAACGGCGAGCCCAAGCCGCTGCCCAACGGCACGCCGCACGAGCCGCCGCTGTTCATGAGCGCGCCGGTGGTGCTGCTGGTGGTGCTGTGCGTGGTCGTCGGCGTGGCTGCCGGCGCTCACGCTCGGGCCGCTGGTGCGGGTGGCGGCGGGCGCCGTGCTCGGCCAGGCCCTGCCCGAATACCAGCTGGCGCTGTGGCACGGCTTCAACCTGCCGCTGCTGATGAGCGCGATCGCGCTGGTCGGCGGCGTGGCGATGTACTTCGCGCTGCAGCACCGCTACCGGCTGCACCTGCACCATCCGCGCGGCATCACCGGCCGGCTGCTGTTCACGCGCGCGGTGGACGGGCATGTTCGCGCTGTCGGGCCGCTGGCTGAGCCGCATCGAGACCGCTTCGCTGCAGCGTTATGTGGCGTTGATGCTGGGCGCGGTGCTGGCGCTCGGCGGCTTGGGTCTGGATCGCCGGCGAGGGCTCGCTGGCGGCCACGCGGGCGCCGCTGCCGAGCACGCCGATCGCCTGGGTGCTGTGGGCGCTGACGCTGCTGTGCTGCGTCGCGCTGGTGCGCGCCCACCACCGACGCCTGCGCGCCGTGGTGCTGGTCGGCGTCATCGGGCTGGTCGTCGCGCTCGCCTTCGTCGCGCTGTCGGCACCCGACCTGGCGCTGACGCAGCTGTCGGTCGAGATCGTCTCGGCGGTGCTGCTGCTGATGGGCCTGGCGCTGCTGCCGGCGACCTCGCCGCGTGAATCGTCGGCGGCGCGGCGCGTGCCGCGACGGTCTGCTGTCGCTGGCGCTGCGGCGCCGGCATCGGCTGGCTCGCCTGGCTGATGCATGACGCAGCGACGCCGACTCGCTGTCCTGGTACTTCCTCGAGAACGCGCTGCCCGGCCGGCGGCGGCACCAATGTGGTCAACGTCATCCTGGTCGACTTCCGCGGCTACGACACCTTCGGCGAGATCACCGTGCTGGGCATCGCCGCGCTGGGCGTGCTGGCGCTGCTCGACGGCCTGCGCGTGCGCCGCGCCGATCACGACGCGCAGGGCCGCCGGCGCGGCTTCGCGCCGGCTGCCGCTGCATGTTGCGCGAGGCGGCACGCGTGGTGCTGCCGCTGGCGCTGGTGGTGTCGGTGTACCTGTTCTGGCGCGGCCACAACCTGCCCGGCGGTGGCTTCATCGCCGGCCTGGTCACCGCGGCGGCGCTGCTGCTGCAGTACATGGCGATGGGCCAGGCCGCGGCCGAAGCGGCGCTGCATGTGCGCGGCGGCCGGCGCTACGTGCGCTGGATCGCCACCGGCCTGGGCATCGCCGCGCTCACCGGCGCTGGCGCCGTTGCTCGTCGGCTGGCCGTTCCTGACCAGCGCCTTCGGCCACCCGGTGGTGCCGCTGTTCGGCGAGCTGTCGCTGGCCTCGGCGGCGATGTTCGACCTCGGCGTCTACATCACCGTCGTCGGCGCCACCTTGCTGATGCTGTCGGTGCTCGGTGCCGCCAGCAAGGAGCCGCAGCGCGCATGAACGACGATCCTGTCGATGGAGTTCCTGCTCGCCAGCGGCATCGGCATGGTCAGCGCCACCGGCGTCTACCTGCTGCTGCGCGGGCGCACCTTCGCGGTCGTGCTCGGCCTCACGCTGCTCGGCTACGCGCGTGAACCTGTTCATCTTCGTGATGGGCCGGCTGTGGGTCGGCGCGGCGCCGATCGTCGGCGCCACCGCGACAACGGCCGACCCGCTGCCGCAGGCGCTGGTGCTGACCGCCATCGTCATCGGCTTCGCCACCGTCGGCTTCGTGATCGAACTGGCGCTGCGCAGCCACCACGACAACGGCAGCGACCATGTCGATGGTCGTGAACCGCATCAGCGACGATGAGCCTGGCCGATCACCTGCCGTTGCTGTGCGTGCTGCTGCCTGCGGCCACGGCCGTGCTGCTGCTGCTCATCGGCGATGCCGGCGTCGGCAGCGCCGGCGGCCACGGGTCGGCGCGGCTGACCTGGTCACGCCGCATCGCGCTGGGCTCGGTGCTGCTGGGGGCCGTGTTCGCCTGGCGGCTGGTCGAACAGGCCGCCACCGGCAGCCTGGCGGTGGTGCACCTGGGCAGCTGGCCGGCGCCGTACGGCATCGTGCTCGTCGTCGATCGGCTGTCGGCGATGATGCTGGCGCTGACCAGCGTCATCGCGCTGCCGGTGCTGCTGTACGCCAGCGGCGGCTGGGACAGCCACGGCCGCCACTTCCATGCGCTGTTCCAGTTCCAGCTGATGGGCCTCAACGGCGCCTTCGTCACCGGCGACCTGTTCAACCTGTTCGTCTTCTTCGAGGTGCTGCTGATCGCCAGCTACGTGCTGCTGCTGCACGGCCTGGGCCGCGAGCGGCTGCGTGTCGGCGTGCACTACGTGGTGCTGAACCTGGCCGCATCGGCGCTGTTCCTGGTCGGCGCGGCGCTGATCTACGGCCTCACCGGCACGCTCAACCTGGCCGACCTGGCGCTGCGGGTGCCGCAGGCCAGCGGCGCCCGAGGCGGCGCTGCTGCAGGTCGGCCGCGGTGCTGCTGCTGGTGGTGTTCGCGCTTCAAGGCGGCGCTGATGCCGCTGGGCCTGTGGCTGCCGGCGACCTACGCGGCGGCCTGCGCGCCGGTGGCGGCGCTGTTCGCGATCATGACCAAGGTCGGCGTGTACGCGATCCTGCGTGTGCACGGCGTCGTCTTCGGCGCCGGCGTGCACGGCGCCGGTCGCCGATCGACGATGTGCTGCTGCCGCTGGCCTGGCCACCACCGTCTTCGCCGTGTGCGGCGTGCTGGCCGCGCACACGCTGTCGCGCCTGGTGGCGTGGTTGACGGTGGGCTCGGTCGGCACCATCGTCGCCGCGCTCGGGCTCGTTCGGCGCTGCGGCCTGGTCGGCCGCGCTGTACTACCTGCTCAACTCGACGCTCATCATCGCGGCGCTGTTCCTGCTGGCCGAACTGGTCGCCGCGCAGCGCGGCGACGCCGGCCGACCGGCTCGAGCCCGCCGGCGCGGTGGCGCAGCCGACGCTGCTCGGGCTGATGCTGCTGCTCGCCGCCGCCTCGACCGCCGGGCTGCCGCCGCTGCCGGGCTTCATCGGCAAGCTGATGATCCTGCAGGCCTCGGCCGCCCATGCCTGGGCGATCGCGGTGTGGGTGACGCTGCTCGGCGTGGGCGCGCTGACCCTGGTGGCGCTGGCGCGCGCCGGCAGCATCCTGTTCTGGCATGTGCGCGACGATGCGGCAGGCGGCCGCAGCGGCGGCAGCCCGCGGCTGCTCGGCGCCACGCTGGCGCTGCTGGCGGGCAGCGTGCTGATGAGCGCGCTGGCCGGGCCGGTGCAGCGCTACACCGACGCCGCGGCCGAGCAGCTGTCGCAGCGGCAGGCCTATGCGCGCGCGGTGCTGGCGCCGAACGGCGGCCCCGCCACCCCGCCAGACGCGACGCTGCGACCGTACACGGGGCGCCTGCCATGAAGGCGCGCGGGCTGTGGACGCGCTGGTTGCCGTACCCGGTGATGTCGGTGCTGATCGCCGCCACCTGGCTGGTGCTGCAGGGCAGCGTGTCGGCATCGAACGTGCTCACCGCGCTGGTGCTGGCGTGGCTGTTGCCGCTCGTGCTGGGCGCCTTCCTCGGCGATGCCTGGCCGCGGCGCCGCGCCATCGTGGCGCTGCGCCTGCTGGGCGTGCTGCTGTGGGACATCGTCAGTGCCAACCTGAGTGTCGCCTGGCTGGTGCTGTGGCCGCGCGCGCAGGCGCGACCGGCCTGGCTGGTGGTGCCGCTGCAGCTGCGCAGCCCGCGTGCCATCGCCTTGCTGGCGTCGATCATCTCGATCACGCCGGGCACGGTGTCGTGTGTCGTCGACGAGCCCCGCTTCGAGATCCTGGTGCATGCGCTCGATTGCGACGACGCGGCGGCGATGATCGAGTCGATCAAGAGCCGCTACGAACAAGCCCTGCTGGAGATATTCGAATGATCGAGTTCGCGCTGAACTTCGCCTTCCTGGCGCTGGCCGCCGCCGTGGTGCTGTGCGCCTGGCGGCTGCTGCGCGGGCCCGACATCGTCGACCGCGTGCTCGCGCTCGACACGCTGTACATCAACGCCGCGGCGTTGGCGGTGCTGCTGGGCGTGCAGATGAAGAGCCACACCGCCTTCGAAGCCGCGCTGCTGATCGCCTTGCTCGGCTTCGTCGCCACCGTCGCGCTGGCGCGTTTTGTCGTGCGCGGCGACGTCCTCGAATGAGGGCCGTGCGATGAACGCCGATCTGCCGCTGTGGGCCGAGGCGCTGATCTCGTTGCTGCTCGTCGTCGGCGCGCTGTTCGTGCTCGTCGGTGCGATCGGGATGGTGCGTTTCCCCGACTTCTACATGCGGCTGCACGCGCCGACCAAGGCCAGCACGCTCGGCCTGGGCGGGCTGCTGCTGGCCAGCAGCGTCGATGCGTGGTTGCGCGGCGAGCCGGCGCTGGCCGAAGCGCTGATCGCGCTGTTCGTGTTCCTGACCGCGCCGGTGTCGGCCAACCTGATGGCGCAGGCAGCCATGCATCGCCGCGTCGCGGCCAAGGCAGCACCGCCTGCACAGGCCGATGCGCCGCCGCCACCGCGCGCGCCTTAGCCCACCTGCAGCGCGGTGGCCGGCGCCGCCTGTCGCATCGACCCCACAAGTTCGGCCGTTGCGGCCTGCGCGCGGCGCACAAGCCGCTGCCGGGCGCCTGTCGGCGCAGCGTTCGCCGTCTTGCGGCGCTACCATGAATGCCCGCTTTTGCGCAGCCACCGACAGAAGGCCGCTGCGCACCTTGCACACAGAGGTGGCCATGGCAGCACGTTCGATCGCATCGCTGACGCTGAGCTTCGGCCTGGTGTCGATCCCGGTGAAGCTGTATTCCGCGACCGAGACGTCCGGCGCGATCCGCTTCAACCTGCTGGCCAAGGACGGCTCGCGGCTGAAGCAGCAGTACGTCTCCGAGCAGGACCAGAGCGTGGTGCCGCGCGCGGAGATGGTCAAGGGCTACGAGTTCGAGAAGGACCGCTTCGTGCTGTTCATCGCCGGAGGAGCTGAAGGCGCTCGAGGAGGCCAGCAGCCCGGCGATCGAGATCATGGCCTTCATTCCCGAGAAATCGGTCGACCCGCTGTACTACGACAAGGCCTACCTGCTCGCGCCCGACAAGCGCGGCGGCAAGCCGTACGCGCTGCTCGCCGAGGCGATGCGCAAGAGCGGCCGCTGCGCGCTGGCCAAGTGGACCTGGAAGATCGAAGCAGTACGTGGTGCAGGTGCGGCCGGTCGAGGACGGCCTGGTGCTGCAGCAGCTGCTGTATGCCGACGAGGTGCGCTCGCTGAAGGACCTGAACATCGAGCCGGTGTCGGTGTCGCGGCAGCGAACTGCAGCTGGCGCTGCAGCTGATCGACCAGATCTCGCAGGACGCCTACGACCCGACGCAGTACGTCGACGAGGAGAAGCAGCGCATCCTCGCCGCCATCGACGAGAAGATCGCCGGCAAGCAGGTGGTGGCGTCCGCGCACGACGAAGCAGCCGAGCACGGCGCAGGTCATCGACCTGATGGAAGCGCTGCGCGCCAGCCTGGGCAAGAAGGCGGCGCGCGGCCGCGCCGCGGTGATGGTCGAGCCGGACGCAAGCCGGCGGCAGCCGCCGCCGGCCAGCGGCCAAGGAACGCAAGGGTGCGAAGCGCGCTGCGGCGCCGGCGCAAGGCCGACCGGCCGCCGCGCCGGCCCGCGCCCGCGCGCAGGAAGTGACACGCCCCGACGCCGCCGCAGCCACCTTCACCCTGCGCCGCGTCGCAGGCCATGCTGGGCCTGTCGCGCACGCATCGTCGCCGGCTTGATCGACGCCGGGTTTCGTCGCGCCGACACGCGGCAGGCGCAACGAGTGGCGCTTCACCTTCCAGGACCTGATGCTGCTGCGCACCGCGCACGCGCTGCAGGCGGCGAAGATCCCGCCGCGCAGGATCCTGCGTCGCTGGCGCGGCTGAAGGCCACGCTGCCGCGATGAGCTGCCGCTGACCGGGCTGCGCATCACCGCCATCGGCGCCGACGTGGCGGTGCGCGAGCGCGACGGCCAGTGGCGTGCCGACAGCGGCCAGCTGCTGATGGACTTCGACGTGGCGCCGGCGGCCGGGCAGCGTGACCTTCCTCGACCGCGCGCCCGCGCCGGCGGCGCAGGCCGATGCCGCGGCCTGGTTCGAGCGCGCCGTGGCGCTCGAAGCCAGCGACCCGGCGCTGGCCGAAGCGGCCTACCGGCAGGCGCTGGCGCTGGCGCCGGACCTGGCCGAGCGCCTACCTGAACCTGGGCGCGATGTGGGCCGAAGCCGGCCGCTTCGACGACACTGGCGGCGCTGTCCGCGCAGGCGCTGCTGCATTGCCCGCGATCGCGCGCTGATGCACTTCAACCGCGCGCGTCGCGCTCGACCACCTCGAACGCCTGGACGAGGCGGCTGGCGAGCTACGAACGCAGCCTGGTGCTCGACCCGTCGCTGGCCGACGCGCACTACAACCTGGGCCGGCTGCGCGAGCAGCTGGGCGACAAGCGCGGTGCGCTGCGCCACTTCAGCGCCTACCGGCGCCTGCAGCGCTAGCCGCCGCTTCGGCATGGCTGACACGAAAGGCCGCGAGCCGGCCGACAAGCTGGCGCCCGACAAGCTCGCGCACTACGGCTCGAAGCGCAACTTCGCGATCACCGGCGAACCGCGCGGCGAGGCCGATGCGCCGGCGGCGGGCGAGGCGCCTGTCGTTCGTGATCCAGAAGCACCACGCCAGCCGGCTGCACTACGACTTCCGGCTCGAACTCGACGGCGTGCTGCTGTCGTGGGCGGTGCCGCGAGGGTCCGAGCTACGACCCGAGCGACAAGCGCATGGCGATCCATGTCGAGGACCATCCGCTGTCGTACGGCAGCTTCGAGGGCACGATTCCGCCGCGGCAGTACGGCGCCGGCACCGTCATCGTCTGGGACCGCGGCACCTGGGAGCCGGCGGGCGACCCGCACCAGGGGCTGAAGGACGGCAAGCTGGTGTTCACGCTGCACGGCCACAAGCTGTTCGGGCTGTGGGAGCTGGTGCGCATCGCCAAGCCCGGCGACCGGCAGGAAGCCTGGCTGCTGTTCAAGAAGCGCGACCGGCATGCGCGGCCGCGCAGCGAGTACGACGTGGTCAGTGCGCTGCCCGACAGCGTCATCGCCAAGCCGCTGAAGCCGGCAGCCGCAGCGCCGCGGGCGCGGTCGCGCTGGCCGATATCGCCGACGCGGTGCCGGCGCCGATGCCGGCCAAGCTGGCGCCGCAACTCGCCACGCTGGCCACGGCGGTGCCGACTTCAGGCGACTGGCTCTGGGAGATCAAGCTCGACGGCTACCGGCTGATGGCGCGCATCGAAGGCGGCCAGGTGCGGCTGATCACGCGCGGCGGCCACGACTGGTCGGCGAAGATGCCGGCACTGGTCGAGGCGCTGGCAGGGCCTGGACGTGCACGACGCCTGGCTCGACGGCGAGATCGTCGTGCTGGGCGCGAATGGCATGCCGGAGTTCAACGCGCTGCAGAACGCCTTCGACCGATCGCGCACCGCGTCGATCGTCTACTTCCTGTTCGACGTGCCGTACCTCGATGGCCACGACCTGCGCGCAGGTGCCGCTGGTGACGCGCCGGCGGCTGCTGCAGCAACTGCTCGACGCCCATCCGGACGAGCACCTGCGCTTCAGCGCCGACTTCGACGCCGATGCCGCAGTCGATCCTCGAATCGGCGCGGCGCATGGGCCTGGAAGGCATCATCGCCAAGCGCAAGGACGCGCCCTACGAATCGCGCCGCACCGAGACCTGGCTGAAGCTGAAGAACAAGCTGCGCCAGGAATTCGTCATCGCCGGCTACACCGATCGCTCCAGCGGCGAGGCGCAGATCGGCAGCCTGCTGCTGGCGGTGCACGACGATGCCGGCGCAGCTGGTCTACGTCGGCAACGTCGGCACCGGCTGGGACGCGGCCACCGCGGCGGCGCTGAAGACGCGGCTGAAGAAGATCGAGATCGCCGACGTCGCCGTTCGGCACGGCGCCGTTGCACAAGCACCGCTGGGCGACGCGCGAGGCGGCGCAGCGGCACTGGGTCAAGCCGCGGCTGGTGGCCGAGGTCGAGTTCGCCGACTGGACCCCCGACGGCCAGGTGCGCCATGCCAAGTTCCTGGGCCTGCGCGGCGACAAGGACGCCGCCAGCGTGCGGCGCGAAAGCGCGGTGATGCCGTCGGGCCCGGCGCTGGCGCGCGCCGGCGGCAGCAAGGTCGACGGCGTCAAGGTGTCGCACCCGGATCGCGTCATCGACGCCAGCACCGGCATCACCAAGCTCGAGCTGGTGCGCTACTACGAATCGGTGGCCGAGTGGATGCTGCCGCACCTGGCAGGGCGCCCGTGCTCGCTGGTGCGCGGCCCGAGCGGCGTCGGCGGCGAGCTGTTCTTCCAGAAGCATGTCGAGTCGCTGCAGGGCACCGGCATCAAGGCGCTCGATGCCGGCGCTGTGGCCGGGGCATGCGCCGCTGCTCGAAGTGCCGACAGCAAGGAAGCGCTGGTCGGTGCGGCGCAGATGAACGTGATCGAGTTCCACACCTGGAACGCGCGCGCGCGCCGCATCGACAAGCCCGACCGCGTGATCTTCGACCTCGACCCCGGCGAAGGCGAGCGCTGGGAGCGGGTGCAGGAAGCGGCCGTGCTGGTGCGCGGCATGCTGCAGGAGCTGGCGCTGCAGAGCTGGCTGAAGACCAGCGGCGGCAAGGGCCTGCATGTCGTCGTGCCGCTGACGCCGCGCGCCGACTGGGACACCGTCAAGGCCTTCGCGCAGGCGCGTGGTGCAGCACCTGGCGCGGGTCATCCCGCAGCGCTTCGTCGCCAAGAGCGGCGCGCCAACCGCGTCGGCAAGATCTTCGTCGACTACCTGCGCAACAGCCACGGCGCCACCACCGCGGCGGCGTTCTCGGCGCGTGCGCGGCCCGGCCTGGGCGTGTCGATGCCGATCGCCTGGGACGACCTCGGCGCGCTCAAGCGCAGCGACCAGTGGACGGTGCGCGACGCCGCGCGAGCACCTGTCGTTCCAGAGCGTCGACCCCTGGGCCGACTACTGCACGTTGCCGGCAGACGCTGACCGCCGGCATCAAGGCACTGGCGGTTCCCGCGACACCTCCGCGCAGCCGGAAAAGATCGGGTCGCGCCTGACGCGCACCGGCGGGCGCGACCGGGCTACGGCGTACCGGCTACGGCCCGATAGATCTGCAGGTACTGGCCGCGCAGATCGTCGTCGAGCGTGCGCCCGCCCACCGGCGCTGTGCGCACGCTGGCCACCAGGCGGGCCAGCACGCCAGCTTGCGGCAACACCTCGCCGCCGAAGTGCAGGCCGTCTGCCGAGGCCACGATCAGCGTCGGAAAGGTGGTGATGTCGAGGTCGCCGAGCAAGTCGGGCTCGTCTTCGATGTCCACCCAACGGAACACGTCACCCGGCAACGCCGCGGCCAGCGCATCGAAGGTCGGCGCGAATTCACGGCAACTGCCGCACCAGTCGGCACACAGGCAGATCACCGTCAACGCCGGCTGCGCCGTGCCGGCTTGGTCATGGGCCTGAGTCATGGCGTCGAGTGGGGCGCAGCGCTGGGCGGGTGGCGGACGATGCCGCTCTTATGATCACCCGGTGCACGATCGCGTGCCCTGTTCCCTGGGTGGCTGTGTCAGATTATCCGTTGTTCGCCCGACACCGTCGGCCTGTGGAAGAGTGGCTCATCACCCGCTTGTCGCTGCGCCGTGGCCTGCTGTGGCTGGCGCTGGCCTTGCTCGGCGGCTGTGCCACCAACCTGCCGCACGTCGACCGCGAGGCCATCGCCAGCGAAGCGTCGCCACTGGCAATCGACAGTGCCCTGGGTCGCATCGTCTTCGCATCCACGCCCGATCCGAAGCTGTCGGGCTTCAGGCTGCTGCCGCTGGGTTCGTTCTCGTACGACACCCGCATCCAGTTGATCCGGCGCGCGCAGGTCTCGCTCGACTTGCAGTACTACCACCTGGCCAACGACGATTCGGGGCGCTGGCTGGTGCGCGAACTGCGTGAGGCGGCCGATCGCGGCGTGCGCGTGCGGGTGCTCATCGACGATCTCTACACCGCCGACAGCGATGATCTGTTCCTGGCGCTGTCGGCGAACAAGAACGTGCAGGTGCGCCTGTTCAACCCCTTCTGCTGCGCGCGGCGCACCAGCCAGAGCACACGCTTCCTGATCTCGCCCGGCGACTGGGGCCGCGTCAACCACCGCATGCACAACAAGCTGCTGATCGCCGATGGCGTGACCGCGGTGATCGGCGGGCGCAACGTCGCCAACGTCTACTACCTGCGCGACACCAGCGACAACTTCATCGACCTCGACGCCTTCGTCGTCGGCCATGTGGTGGTGCCGCTGTCGGCACTGTTCGATCGCTACTGGAACAGCAACCCGGTGTTCCCGATCGAGCTGGTGGCGCCGACCGAACTGGACGCAGCCGGCCTGAAGGATTACTTCGACCGTGCCACCGGCCCCGAACGCACCGAACCGCCGGCCAACCTGCCGCCCAACGACATCCTCGGCTACGGCCCGCTGCGCGACGATTTCGACTATGGCCGCCTGGGCCTGATCTGGGGCGATGCCTATGTCTTTGCCGACTACCCGGAAAAGCCCTTCGAAGGCGAGGTCGGCGGCGAACTGCTGGACAGCAGCGTCACCTACAACGTGATCGAGGCGATCAAGCTGGCGCAGAAGGACGTGGTCATCTCGTCCCCGTACTTCGTGCCCGGCGCCCGCGGCATGGAACTGCTGCGCCAACTGCGTGAGCGCGGCGTCAAGGTCAGCGTGATGACCAACTCGCTGGGCGCCACAGACGAGCCGCTGGTGCACCAGGGCTACAGCCGCTACCGCGAGCAGATGCTGGCGATGGGCGTCGAGCTGTACGAACTGAGCAGCTCGCGCGTCAAGCGCAACAGCCGCGTGTTCCATTTCGGCGAAAGCCTGGGCCGCCTGCATGCCAAGCTGGTGGTCATCGACGGCCGCTTCTCGTACATCGGGTCGATGAACTTCGACCCGCGTTCGGCGACCATCAACACCGAGCTCGGCGCGGTCATCGACAGCCCGCAACTGGCGCGCGAACTGAAGCGGGTGATCGATCTGGACCGGCTGCAAAGCTCCTACCAGGTGCGCATGCGCAAGGACGGCGGCGGCCTCGAATGGCTCAGCCTCGACGACGACGGCGAGATGATCCTGACCAGCGAACCCGACGCCTCGCGCTGGCTGCAGCTGAAGACCTGGCTGCTCAGCCCGCTGGTGCCCGAGGAGCTGCTGTAGCGGCCTCGCGCCGCCAGGCCTGCAGCCGGGCCAGGTCTTCGGGCCGATCGACATCCCACAGCGTGTCCAGCTCGCGCCAGGCGATGCCGGCCGCGGCGGCGCGCTCGCGCGTGTCGGCCATCACCCGCTCGGTGCTCCAGACCATGCCGTCGAACAGCTCGGCTCGTGGCTGGCGCAGGCCGACCAGCGCATAGCCGCCGTCTTCGACCGGAACGAAGACGGCGTCGCTGCCTTGCGACAACACCGATGCGGCGTGGCGCAGCACCGCGGCGGACAGGGCAGGGCAGTCGGTGCCGACCAGCAGCACCGGGCCGTGCGGGCAGTGGCGCGCAAACGCGGCCAGCATGCGTTGCCCCAGGTCGCCCGCGGGTTGTGTGTGCAACTGCACCGCGGCGCTGCGTTGCAGCGCGCGGAAGAAGCGGTGCTGCACATCGGGACTGCACCACACCTGCACCGGGCCGAGCCGCGCTGCCAGCACGTTGGCCAGCGTGTGCCGGGTCAGGCTGCGCTGCAGCCGGGCGGCCGCGACCGCGCCGAGCGCCGGGATGAGCCGCGTCTTGGCCAGCCCCGCCACCGGTGCCTTGGCCAGGATGACGATCTGCACCGGCCTCACGGTGTGCCCGCCGGCGTGCGCGGCCGGTAGCCGTAGCGCACGGCCAGCCGATCGGGGGCGGCGCCGAAGAAGTAGGCCAGGCGCAGCCGCCACATCAGCACGATGGTGCGCCACACGCCGTGCTGTTCCCAGCGCCGCGCCGACGTCAGCACCTTCTCGCGCAGACAGGCGGGCCGGCCGTGCCGCCGGAGCCGCGTGCACAGCTCGATGTCTTCCATCAGCGCGATGTCGGCGAAGCCGCCCAGCCGCTCGAACAGCGCCCGCCGCACGAACAGCGCCTGGTCGCCGGTGGCGATGCCGGTGATGCGCGAACGCAGGTTCATCGCCGCCGACACGATCGCCAGCAGGCGCCGCGGGCTGTCGATGCGCACGTCGAAACGCCCCCATTGCGCGGCAGCACCATCGGCGCGCAGCGCTTGCAGCACGGCGGCATCGGCGTGCGCGGGCAGCTGGCTGTCGGCGTGCAGGAACAGCAGCACCTCGGCGTCGCTGACGGCGGCGCCGGCATTCATCTGCACGGCGCGACCGCGCGCAGCCTGCAGCACGCGGTCGGCGCCCTGGTGGGCCAGTTCCGCACTGCCGTCGCTGCTGCCGCCGTCGACGACCACCACGCGCACGCCGCGCTGGCGCAAGCGGCTGCAATGCGGCCAGCCGCGCCGGCAAGCCGGCCGCTTCGTTCAGCACCGGCACGACGATGCACAGCGCGGCGGGGGGCATCGGCGTCGTGCCCGTGCTGCTCACCGATCGAGGGGCCATCGCCGCTGCTCGGTCAGACGCCGGCCAGCCGGATCACCGGGCCCGCTGCCGCCTGCGCATCGACCTCGTCGTGGGTCACCAGCACGGTGGGCAGCCCATGCGAGCGCGCATGCTCGAAGACGAAGCGGCGAAAGTCGTCGCGCAGCTGGGCATCGAGCTTGTTGAAGGGCTCGTCGAGCAGCAGCACGCGCGGCTCGGCGAGCAGCGTGCGCAGCAGCGCCACGCGCGCCCGCTGGCCGCCCGACAGCGTGGCGGGGTCGCGCTCGGCGAAACCGGCCAGCCCGGCCTCGCCCAGCGCGCGCTCGATGTGCGCGCGGCGGCGCGGCCTGTGGTCGCACCGCGGCCGGCAGCGCAAAGGCCAGATTGCCGCCGACCGACAGGTGCGGGAACAGCAGGTCGTCCTGGAACAGGATGCCGACGCGGCGCTCTTGCGGCGGCAGCGGCGCCAGATCGACAGCGCCGATGTGCACCTGGCCGTCGGCGTCGAAGACCGGATCGAGCGTGCCGGCGATGAAGGCCAGCAAGGTCGATTTGCCGCAGCCGCTGGGGCCCATCACCGTCAGGCACTGGCCCGCTTCGACGGTGGCCGACAACGGGCCGAGCAGCCGCTTCGACTTCAGGCGCAACAGCACGCCATCGAGGTGCAGCGCCTGCGGCCCGGCCGTGGTCATGCCAACCCCCGGCGATGGCGGTAGACGCGCCGCGGCCACCACGCGGCGCCCAGGTACACCAGCAACGGGAACAGCGCCTGCAGCATCGCCCAGGTGCCGATGACACGCCGGTCCGCGCCGGCAGACAAGGTCACCGCCTCGGTGGTCAAGGTGGCGACGCGCCCGGCGCCGGCGAACACGCGTCGGCAGATACTGGCCGACGCTGACCGCGAAGGCCACCGCACACGACACCAGCAGCGGCTTGAGCAGGATCGGCAGCTTGATCGCCCACAGCACGCGCCACGGCGTCGCACCCAGGCTGGCCGCGGCGCGGGCATAACGGTCGTCGAAGGCGCGCCACGGGTCGGCCAGCGACAGGAACAGGTACGGCAGCACGAACACCAGGTGGGCCCAGATCACCGCCGACAGCCGACCGTCCGCACCCATGCGCACCAGCAGCACCTGCAGCCCGAACAGAAACGCCACCTGCGGCACCAGCAGCGGCAGGTACAGCAGCCACAGGCTGCGCGAGGGCCTGGTGCTGCGCAGGCGCGATTCGTTCTCCAGGCAGGCCACCACCAGCACGCAGGCGATCAATGTCGATGCCAGCGCGATGAGCAAGGTGGTGCACGCCGGCAGCCACAGGCTGCTGGCCTGGCGCTGCCAGTTGTCCAGCGTCCATTCGCTGGGCAGCGCCTGCGGAAAGCGCCAGCGGTGGGCGAAGGACCACAGCGCCATGCCGAGCATCGACACCAGCGCGGCGAACAGCAGCAGCGCGCCGAACAGGCTGGCCGCGCCGGCCACACGCTCGGCACTGGCGCTGCGCACGCCGCGCAGCAACCGCGCCCGCGCGAGGCGGCCGACGATCTGCTCGCCGGCCCACCACAGGCCGATGCTGGCCGCGACCACGGCCACCAGCAGCACCGCTGCGGCCGAGGCCGGGAAGACCCAGCGCGTGTCGGGCTCGGCGAACCAGCGCACCGCCAGCACGGCCAGCGTGGGCGGGTTGTCGGGGCCCAGGATCAGCGCCACGTCGACCACCGACAGCGAGAAGGCCAGCACCGCATACACCGGCAGCCGGATCTGCGCGTAGACCTGCGGCAGCACGACCGCGAACCAGGCCTGCACCGGGCCGTAGCCGAGCGAGCCGGCAATCGCCAGCTGCGCCCGCGCCGGCACCTGGTTCAATGCGGCAAGGGTCATCAGCACCAGGTACGGCACCTCCTTCAACAGCAGCGCCGCCACCAGCGGCCAGCCCGACGGGTGGCCGACGGTGGCCACATCCGGTGGCAGATCCCAGCCGGTCAATCCGGGCGACAGCCAGCGCACGATCCAGCCGGACGGCGCGATGAGGAACGCGAAGCCGATCGCCAGCGCCGAATGGGGCATCGCCAGCATCGGCGCCATCGCCTCGCCCAGGCGACGCGCCCAGGCCCGCTGCTGCACGAACGCGACGATGGCCAGCGCCAACGCCAGCGACAGCAACGTGGCCAGCCAGCCGCTGCGCAAGGTGGCCCACAGCGCGGTATCGAACCCGGGTGCCGATGCCAGCGCGCGCCAGGCCTGCCAGCCGAACGTGTCGCCGCCGAGCGTGGGCAGATAGCCGAAGGCGGGCAGCAGGGTACCGATGCCGCCAGCCACGATCGGCAGCCCGAAGACGGCCAATGTCAGCGCCGGCGCGATTGCCAGCCAGCGCATGCGGCGGCGCGGCGCGGCGCGCGGGGCATTCAGCGCGTGTAGCGCTTCTGCCATTCGGCGCTGATGCCGGTCATCCAGGACGCATGCGGCTCGAGCAGCGGCGCGCCGAGTTCAGACGCGCTCGGCAGCGCCTCGCTGTCGGTGAGCGCGGCAAACAGCGCGCGCTGCTCAGGCCCGAGCTTGGACGCATCGAGCACGTTCAGATTGCCCATCGACTTGATGTCCTGGGCACGTGCCTGCGTGGCCGGCTCGATGAGGAAGTTGGCCAGCACCAGCGCGCCTTCCTTGTGCTTGGCGTTGTACGGAATGGCGACGAAGCTGGTGTTGCCGATGGTGCCCTTGCTGAACGCATAGGTGCGCACCGTCTTCGGCAACTGCCCGGAGCCCACCGCCAGCGCCGCCTCGGCCGGATTGAACGACATCGTGATGTCGATCTCGCCGTCGTTCAGCAACTGCAGTTGCGCGGCGCCGTTGTCGGGGAACTGCTGCCCCTTGCGCCACAGCGTCGGGCGCAGCGCGTCGTACCAGGCCCACAGCGGCGCGGTGACGCGTGCGAAATCGGCGTCGCTGGCCGGCTTTTGCAGCACCGACGGGTCGCCGGCCAGTTCCTGCAAAGCCTGCTTGAAGAAGGTGGCACCGAGAAAGTTGCTGACGGCCGGGTGCGTGAGGCGCCCCGGGTGCTTGCGTGACCATTCGAGCAACGCCGCCGCCGAGCGCGGCACCTGGGCCGGATCGGTGATGCGCGCCGCGTCGTAGATGAAGACGAACTGCGCCATGCGCCACGGCACGGCCATGCCGTCGACCGGGGTGGTGAAGTCGATCACGTTCGAGCGCTTGCGGGTCACGTCGACATACCTGAAGTTCGGCAGCGCGGCCGTGACCGGACCGAACAGCAGGTTCTGCCGCTTCAGCGTCAGGAAGTTGGGCCCGTTGATCCAGATCAGATCGACCGTGCCGTCGCTGTCGCGGCCGGCCGACTTCTCGGCCACCACCCGCGTCACCGCCTCGGCGGTGTCCTTCAGGCGCACATGCTGCACGCTCACGCCGTAGCGCGCCTTGACCTGCTCGCCGGCCCAGGCGATGAAGGCGTTCGTCTTCTCGTCGCCGGCCCAGGCGTTCCAGTACACGGTCTGGCCGCGCGCCTTGTCGAGCACCTCGTTCCAGGCCGGGATCGGCTGGGCGCGCAGCGGCAGCACGGCGCCGAATGCGGCCAGCGCAGCCAGCCGGGCCAGCAGGTCTCGGCGCTGCATCACATCCTCTCCTGCAGCAGGCTCTTCAGCGGGATCGTGCGTGCCGCCTTGGCCGCCGGCAGCGGCGGCTGCCCGCGCGCCAGGCGTCGCGCCTGGTGCGCCGCCTCCAGCACCGGCCCCAGCACCTGCTCGTGAAAGCTGTCGCAGCCGATGCACAGGTTCTGGTACGGCGTGCCGTCGGGCAGCAGGATGCGCGAAGCCTCGTTGAAGCGCGCCTCGTCCCAGCCGTCGGCCAGTCCCATGCGTTCCGGATGACCCATCGTGATGGCCTCGAAAGCCGGCACGCCGGCCAGCGAATCGAGGATCTCGAGCATCGGCTCTTCGGTCAGGTTGCCCAGCGGGCGTTTGGTCTTCACGCAGCACGGGTAGAGGCTGCCGTCAGGCTCGACCGACACCTCGGAGCCGTTGTAGCGGTGGCGCAGGAAGTTCAGGCCGCCCGACCAGCGGTTGCAGAAGTTGTCGGACAGGCTCGAGCGCGGCAGGCTGTTGTTCCAGGCGCGACCGCGCGGCCACAGCTTGCCGATCCACGAATCGGGCGTGGCGCCGAAGAAGCTGTACACCGGGCCGGCCTCCTCGTGCCAGTTGCGCGTCGTCGCCGACAGCCCCGAAGCCTGCATGCCGTGGCGCTGGAACATGCGCCGACAGGCGCTCGACGAAGGCCGCCTGCTTGGCTTCGCCTTCCAGCCCGACGTGAAAATCATCGATGCTGGCCACCGAAATCATGTACACGCCGCGCTGCAGCAGTTCATCGACGATGCGGTCGGTGAGCAGGTCGCCGGTGGTCTGCACGACGATCTTGACCCCGCCGCTTCGTGCGTAGCGCTCGCGCAGCCGATCGATGACCGGGTAGGTGACGGTTTCACGCACCGCCTCGAGAAGCGACTCGCCGCCGGACAGCACGATGCGCCCCACCTTGTCGGGGAAGCTGCCGTCGGCACCCGGATCGCTCAGGTCGCTGTAGCGCATCTGCGGCGGAAAGTGGTCGATGATGCGCGGGAAATTGGCTTGCGCTTCGGCCACCACCGCGTCGAGCGCGCCGCGCACGTAGGGTCGAAAGCGCTCCTCATAACAATGCTTGCAGCGCCGGTGGCAGGCCCACGCCATCACGTAGTAGATCGATTCCATGGTGCGTTGTAGCAGTCCTGTTGCGCGACGGTAGGCCGGGCCCGCCAAAGGGCCCGGGCGGTGACGGGCGAAGTGGGTCTGTGGCGCACCGGCCGGCTTTCTTACAGTGCGCAGCGCATTCGGCCCGTTTGCACAAGCGGCCCTCGTTCAGTCCCCGCAACAGGGCGGCGGGGTTGAATTGCCCCGCGAAGGTGCAATATGCACACACTGGGTTCGGGGCATTGCGCGAACCTTGCAAACCGCATCAAGTCGATAGAATCATTCCATGCCCGAGGAAAAGTCCAAACCGATCGTGCCGGCACCGGTCGCGCCGAGACCCGACAACGGGCAAGGCGCGGTGGTGGTCGAGCGCAAGACGGTGCGCACGAAGCCTCCGCGCATGTACCAGGTGCTGTTGTTGAACGATGACTACACACCGATGGAATTTGTCGTCATGGTGCTGCAGCAATATTTCGGCCGCGATCTGGAAACAGCGACGCTGATCATGCTGAAGATTCATCACGAAGGACGGGCCGTGTGCGGCGTCTATGCAAAGGACGTTGCCGCGACGAAGGTCGAATTGGTGGTTGCCGCGGCTCGCCGCGTCGGCCACCCACTGCAGTGCACTATGGAGGCCGCATGATTGCGCAAGAACTGGAAGTCAGCCTGCACATGGCGTTTGTCGAAGCGCGTCAGCAGCGGCACGAATTCATCACCGTCGAGCACCTGCTGATGGCGCTGCTCGACAACCCCTCGGCGGCCGAGGTGCTGCGCGCCTGCGCGGCGAACATCGACGACCTGCGCAAGAGCCTGGTCACCTTCGTCAAGGAAAACACGCCCACCGTGTCGGGCACCGAGGAGGTCGATACGCAGCCGACGCTCGGCTTCCAGCGCGTGATCCAGCGCGCGATCATGCACGTGCAATCCACCGGCAGTGGCAAGAAGGAAGTCACCGGTGCGAACGTGCTGGTGGCGATCTTCGGCGAGAAGGATTCGCACGCGGTGTACTACCTGCACCAGCAGGGCGTGACGCGTCTGGACGTGGTCAATTTCATCGCCCACGGCATCAAGAAATCCGACCCGCCCGAGCCGACCAAGTCGAACGAGGCCGGCAGCAACGAGGCCGACAAGGAAGAAGCCGGCGACGGCAAGGGCTCGCCGCTGGACCAGTTCACGCAGAACCTGAACCAGCTGGCGCGTGACGGCAAGATCGACCCGCTGATCGGCCGCGAGCACGAGGTCGAGCGGGTCATCCAGATCCTGTGTCGGCGGCGCAAGAACAACCCGCTGCTGGTGGGCGAGGCCGGTGTCGGCAAGACGGCCATCGCCGAGGGCCTGGCCTGGCGCATCACGCAGAACGACGTGCCCGAGGTGCTCGGCGCCTCGACCGTCTATTCGCTCGACATGGGCGCGTTGCTGGCCGGCACCAAGTACCGCGGTGACTTCGAGCAGCGGCTGAAGGGCGTGCTGAAGCAGCTGAAGGACCAGCCGAACGCGATCCTGTTCATCGACGAGATCCACACGCTGATCGGTGCCGGTGCGGCCTCGGGCGGCACGCTGGATGCGAGCAACCTGCTGAAGCCGGCGCTGTCGACCGGCGCGATGAAGTGCATCGGCGCGACCACCTTCAGCGAATACCGCGGCATCTTCGAGAAGGACGCGGCGCTGTCGCGGCGCTTCCAGAAGATCGACGTCATCGAGCCCTCGGTCGAACAGACGATCGAGATCCTGAAGGGCCTGAAGTCGCGCTTCGAGGAGCACCACAGCGTGAAGTACGCGGTCGGCGCGCTGCAGGCGGCGGCCGAGTTGTCGGCCAAGTACATCAACGACCGGCACCTGCCCGACAAGGCGATCGACGTCATCGACGAAGCCGGCGCGGCGCAGCGCATCCTGCCGAAGAACAAGCAGAAGAAGACCATCACGCGCGCCGAGGTCGAGGAGATCGTCGCCAAGATCGCGCGCATCCCGCCGGCCAGCGTGTCCAGCGACGACCGCGGCAAGCTCAAGACGCTCGATCGCGACCTGAAGAGCGTGGTCTTCGGCCAGGAGCCGGCGATCGAGGCGCTGGCCGCGGCCATCAAGATGGCGCGCTCGGGCCTGGGCAAGCCGGAGCGGCCGATCGGCTCGTTCCTGTTCAGCGGCCCCACCGGCGTGGGCAAGACCGAAGTCGCCAAGCAGCTGGCCTATGTGCTGGGCATCGAGCTGATCCGCTTCGACATGTCCGAGTACATGGAGCGCCACGCGGTCAGCCGCCTGATCGGCGCGCCGCCGGGTTATGTCGGCTTCGACCAGGGCGGGCTGCTGACCGAAGCGGTGTCGAAGAAGCCGCACGCGGTGCTGCTGCTCGACGAGATCGAGAAGGCGCATCCCGATGTCTTCAACGTGCTGCTGCAGGTCATGGACCACGGCACCTTGACCGACAACAACGGGCGCAAGGCCGACTTCCGCAGCGTGATCATCGTGATGACCACCAATGCCGGCGCGGAAAGCCTGCAGAAGGCGAACATCGGCTTCACCAACACGCGTGAACTCGGTGACGAGATGGCCGACATCAAGCGCATGTTCACGCCGGAGTTCCGCAACCGGCTGGATGCGATCGTCTCGTTCCGCGCGCTCGACCAGGACATCATCCTGCGTGTGGTCGACAAGTTCTTGCTGCAGCTGGAAAGCCAGCTGGGCGAGAAGAAGGTCGACGTCACCTTCAGCGATGCGCTGCGCCAGCACCTGGCCAAGAAGGGCTTCGACCCGTTGATGGGCGCCCGGCCGATGCAGCGCCTGATCCAGGACACCATCCGCCGCGCACTCGCCGACGAACTGCTGTTCGGCCGCCTGGTCGACGGCGGCCGGCTGAGCGTCGATGTCGACGACAAGGGCGAGATCCTGCTCGACATCCAGCCGCCGCGCAAGAGCGACAAGGCCAAGCCGGAGATCACCGCGGCGTAGGCAAGGGCCGCCGACCCTGATCGGGGTCGGCCGCCGGGTCCTGGCGGTAGAAGCCGGCCAGCAGCCCGTACCACGCGGGCATTTCGATGCGCAGGTCATCCGGCGCGACGAAGAAGGCCTCC
Source organism: uncultured beta proteobacterium (assembly GCA_963756415.1). GTDB lineage: Bacteria > Pseudomonadota > Gammaproteobacteria > Burkholderiales > Burkholderiaceae_C > Rubrivivax. The sequence goes on along the minus strand of CAVWNT010000003.1, from coordinate 238,965 downwards.
GACGACACGGCGAAGAACTCTTCGGGGCTCTGCGCGCCGTAGGGGTCGAGCAGCGTCTCGCGGCCGCCGGCCACACGCCGGCAGAAACGGCTGAAGCTGGCGTCCAGCACCATCTGCCAGTGTTCGCACTCGGCAGCCGATGCCAGCGGCGGCATGCCGTCGGCACGGCCGTCGGCCATGTCGAGCACGTGCGCAAACTCGTGCACCACGACGTTGTAGCCCCACACGCCGGCATCGCCGGCTTGCTGCACGTCGCGCCACGACAGCATCACCGGGCCGCCTTCCATCGCCTCGCCGGAAAGCACGTCGTCGTACTCGTGCACCACGCCGTCGTCGTCGACGATCTCGCGCCGCACCTGCACTTCGTCGGGGTGCACGACGATGCCGACGAAGCCGTCGTAGGCCGTCGATGCCCAGGCGCAGGATCGGCAGGCAGGCCTGCGCCGCGATGGCGACCGTCATGTCGTCGGTGAGCGCCATGCCGTGCGCGCCGAAAAACTCCTTGCGGTCGAGGAACAGGCTGGTCAGGCGCCGCAGCTGCTCGGCATCGGCGGCGTCGCGTCGAACAAGAAAGGGATAGCGCTCGAGCGTGGCGTGCCACAGCGCATCGGGAATCTGCCGCCGCTGCAGCGCCCGCTGCTCGCGCAGCTTGTGCCACCAGGCCATCAGCAGGCGGCTTGCAGGCCGATCCGCGCCAGGCCCTGCGCAGTCAGGCGCATCACTTCCGCGCGATGCGCGCCGCCGTCCAGGTCCCAGTCGCTGAGCACGCTGCGCTCGAACCCGGGCGCGAACGAGTCGTCGCCGGGCCGGTGGGTGTGGCCGTGCACCATCTGGCCGCAGCCGGCCTCGCGCATGCAGGCCACTGCAGCGCGCGCGTCGAGATCGCCGCCGATGCCGCTCGGCAGCGTCTGCTGGCGGCCGGCCTCGCTGGCATGCCGGAAGCCGGCCGCCACCTGCTGGCGTTCGGCCAGCGGCCGCGACAGGAAGTCGTTCTGCACACTGGCATCGCGTGCCCATTGCCTGAACTTCTGATACCCCACGTCATCCAGGCACAGCGCGTCGCCGTGGGTCAGCAACAGCCGCTGATGCCAGGCTTCGAGCAGCGTCGGGTCAGCCAGGTATTCGACGCCGCAGCTCTCGAGCAGACGGCCGCTGATCAGGAAATCGCGGTTGCCGACCATCACGCCGACGAAGCGCTGGCGCGAACTGTCACGCAGCACCTGCAGGCAGCTGGCCTCGAAGGGCAACTCGCCGGCGTCGTCACCGAGCCAGAACTCGAACAGATCGCCCAGGATCAGCACCGCATCGGCCGTGGTGCCGTGCATGAACGCCTGCCAGGCTTCGAAAGTGGCCGGCTGGCTCGCGGCGAGGTGCAGATCGGAGATGAAGTCGATCGCCCGCCAGCCGGGCTCGCGCACGCAGCACGCTTGCTGCCGGCAGCGGGCAGGTCGGCGCCGTCATGCCCGGCGGCTATTCGACCTCGACGGCGCGCACGATGTGCACCGGCTCCACCGGCACGTCGGCATGGCCACCCTTGTTGCCGGTGCGCACCTTCTCGATCTGGTCGACCACCTCGGTGCCCTCGACGACACGGCCGAATACCGCATAGCCCCAACCCTGCGCCGATTCGGCGGTGAAATTCAGGAAGCCGTTGTCGACCGTGTTGATGAAGAACTGCGACGACGCGCTGTGCGGCGCCGAGGTGCGCGCCATGGCGAGCGTGTAACGCTCGTTCTTGACACCGTTGTTGGCCTCGTTCTGGATGCTGGCCGCGGTGGGCTTCTGGTTCATCTGCGCATCGAAGCCGCCGCCTTGCAGCATGAAGCCCTTGATCACGCGGTGGAAGACGGTGCCGTCGTAGTGACCCTTGCGCACATAGTCCAGGAAGTTCTTCACCGTCAGCGGCGCCCGCTCGTCATCGAGTTCGATGCGCATGGTGCCGGCACTGGTCTGCATTTCGACAAATTTGCTCATGTCATTTCTCCACACTGGCTTTGATGATGGTCACCGGCGCGTTCGGCACGTTCTGATGCGGCCCGTTCGAGCCGGTGGGTACGGCGGCGATCTTGTCCACGACCTCCATGCCGGAGACAACCTTGGCGAACACGGCATAGCCGTTGCCGTCGCGCGCATTGGCGGCATCGAGAAAGCTGTTGTCCTTCAGGTTGATGAAAAACTGGGCAGTGGCCGAATCGGGCTGCGCGGTGCGGGCCATGGCCACGCTGCCACGTGCGTTGACCAGGCCGCTGCGACTTTCCAGCGCGATCGGCGCCTGGGTCGCCCGTTCCTGCATCTGCGCATTCATGCCGCCGCCTTGCACCATGAAGCCGGGGATGACGCGGTGGAACACCGTGCCGTCGTAATGCCCGGCCTTCACGTAACTCAGGAAGTTGGCGACGGTCTTCGGCGCCTTCGCCGCATCGAGTTCGATGACCACGCTGCCCATGCTGGTGTCGAGCTTCACCTTCTGCGCCAGTGCGGGAAGGGCGGCGAGCATGCACAGCGGCAGGACGAGCGCGCGCAGCCAGTTCAGGGATTTGGGACGGGTCGTCATCAACGGGCTTTCGCAGGGGATCTGATCACAACAGTCTAGCCGGGTGCGCTCGATGCGCGCTTCGCCGCGCCCGTGCCTGGCGCGGCGATGATCTGCCGCGCCAGCCGCAACTTGCGCTTCAGCTCGGCACCATCGGCGAGCCTGGCCTGGGTGTCGGCCATGTCCCACGCTTGCACCGCCAGAGCCAGGTACACGTCACCGAGGTTCTCGCGTGCGGCCAGGTGCTGCGGGTCGTTGCGCAGCGCCTGCTGCAGGGCCGCCAGCGCCGGCTCCAGCCGCCCTTGCGCGGCATACAACACCGCCAGGTTGTTGTACGGGTCGGGCAACTCCGGAAAATCCCGGGTCAAGGCGACGAAGACCTCGATGGCTTGATCCGTGCGTCCGAGATCGGTGAGGATCACGCCCTTCAGAAAGCGTGCCGGCGCAGCGCGCGGGTTCGCGGCGATCACCGCGTCGGCCTGCGTCAACGCCTGTTCGGCCTGTCCGGATTGCAGCGACCGTTCGATGTCCTGCGTCGCGTCGGCCTTTGCCAGACCTGCGAGCGACTGCAGCGCCAGCAGCACGGCCAGCCACCGCCACCAGTGCGGGCCGGCGAACCGCGCTGCGCAGCGTGGCGCGCGTCCATCTGCGGGCTGTGACGAAAGGTGTGATGACTGGGCACGGGGGCAGCGCGGGTTCGACCGGTGTGAGGCCTGCGGTGGCCGCCGCTATACTGAATCGACCGTTCAAAAACCGGTCATCCCGGTCGTTGACTTGTCCTCCGATCCGATTGTATCGACGCCGTTCGGCTTCGATTTCCAACCTTCCAATCCAGCGCCGATCGCATCGCGTCAGGCTGCGGCGTTGGCGAAGTCACCTGCCGCTGTCCGATGAACCTGCGCATCCACAACACGCTGACCCGGCGGCTCGAGCCGTTCGAGCCGATCGAACCCGGCAAGGTCGGCATGTACGTGTGTGGCATGACCATCTACGACCTGTGCCACATGGGCCACGCCCGCATGATGATGGCCTTCGACGTCATCTACCGCTGGCTGATGGCACTCGGTTATCAGGTCACGTACGTGCGCAACATCACCGACATCGAGGACAAGATCATCAAGCGCGCGCTCGAGCGCAACATCTCGATCCGCGAGCTCACCGACGAGATGATCGCCGCGATGCGCGCCGACATCTCGGCGCTCGGCATCGCCCAGCCGACGCACGAGCCGCGTGCCACCGACTACGTGCCGCAGATGATCGGCCTGATCGAGACCTTGCAGCGCAAGGAACTGGCCTATCGCAGCGACGGCGGCGACATGAACTTCGCGGTGCGTCGCTTTGCCGGCTACGGCAAGCTGTCGGGCAAGTCGATCGACGAACTGCGTGCCGGCGAACGCGTGGCGGTGCAGGGCGACAAGCACGACCCGCTCGATTTCGTGCTGTGGAAGGCGGCCAAGGACGACGAACCCGACGACGCCAAGTGGCCCAGCCCCTTCGGCGCGGGCCGCCCCGGCTGGCACATCGAATGCTCGGCGATGAGCCGCGCCACGCTGGGCGAATATTTCGACATCCACGGCGGCGGCATGGACCTGCAGTTCCCGCACCACGAGAACGAGATCGCGCAGAGCGAAGGGGCGTTCGGCAAACCCTTCGTCAAGGTCTGGCTGCACAACGGCTTCCTGAATGTCGACGACGAGAAGATGTCGAAATCACTCGGCAACTTCTTCACCATCCGCGATGTGCTGAAGCGCTACGACGGCGAGACGCTGCGCTTCTTCATGCTGCGCACCCACTACCGCAGCCCGTTCAATTTCAGCGACCGGCATCTCGATGACGCGCGCACTGCACTGCGTCGCCTGTACACCGCGCTCGACGGCGTCGATGCCGTGGGCACGGACGTCGACTGGGCCGCTGACGCCGAAGCGCAGTTCCGCAGCGCGATGAACGACGACTTCAACACCCCGGCGGCGCTGGCGGTGTTGTTCGAGATGGCGGCCGAGGTCAATCGCAACCGCTCGGCCGCACTGGCCGGTCGGCTGAAGTCGCTCGGCGCGGTGCTCGGCATCCTGCAGCAGGCGCCGCAGGATTTCCTGCAAGGCGGTGCGTCGGTCGATGCAGCCCGGGTGCAGGCACTGATCGACGAACGCGATGCGGCCAAGAAGGCGCGTGACTATGCACGTGCCGACCGCCTTCGCGACGAGCTCGCGGCGATGGGCGTGATGCTGAAGGATTCAGCCGCAGGGCACGACGTGGGTCAAGGCCTGAGATGAGAGCGCCACGCTCCCAGGCGCTTGCCGCCCCCGCGGGCGCTGTGGCCGCGATCGAGCCGGTCCAGCAGCCGGCGTTGCCGGTGCTGGTCACGCCCGACTACTGGGACGAAGCGTGCAAGCACCTGGCCAAGCGCGACCGCGTGATGAAGAAGCTGATCCCGACCTTCGGCCAGGCGCGGTTGCAAAGCCGCGGCGACGCGTTCACGACGCTGGCGCGCTCGATCGTCGGCCAGCAGATTTCGGTGAAGGCGGCGCAGGCGGTGTGGCTCAAGCTGCTGGCGCTGCTCGACCGCGCCGGCGGTTGCATCGCACCGGGTGCCGTGCAGGCGCACACCGCGGTTGCCCTGCGCGGTGCCGGCCTGTCGCAACGCAAGGCCGAGTACCTGCTCGATCTGGCCGCAGCACTTCGCGTCCGGGCAGGTGCATGTGCCGCAGTGGCAGCAGATGAGCGACGAGGCCATCATCGAAGAGCTGGTCGCGATCCGTGGCATCGGCCGCTGGACGGCCGAGATGTTCCTGATCTTCCACCTGATGCGGCCCAACGTGCTGCCGCTCGACGACCTCGGCCTGCTCAAGGGCATCAGCCTGAGCTACTTCAGCGGCGAGCCGGTGTCGCGCGCCGAGGCGCGCGAGGTCGGCGATGCCTGGGCGCCGTACCGGTCGGTGGCGACGTGGTACGTCTGGCGAAGCCTCGACCCGCTGCCCGTAGACTATTGACGACACGCCGACGGCGTGCAAGAAAGGCCGCATGAGACATCCCGTGTCACCCCCCGCATGGCCGGCGCGCATCCTGTGATGAGCAAGCGACACTTCCTGGAGTTCGAACAGCCGATCGCCGACCTCGATACCAAGATCGAAGAGCTGCGCTATGTGCAGAACGAATCGGCGGTCGACATCTCCGACGAGATCGAGCGCCTGGGGCGCAAGACGCAGGCGCTGACGAAGGAGATCTACGCCACGCTGTCGCCGTGGCAGGTGACGCAGATCGCCCGCCATCCGCAGCGCCCGTACACGCTGGACTACGTCAACGAGATCTTCACCGAGTTCCAGGAACTGCACGGTGACCGGCACTACGCGGACGACCAGTCGATCATCGGCGGGCTGGCGCGCTTCAACGGCCAGGCGTGCATGGTGCTGGGCCACCAGAAGGGGCGCGACACCAAGGAGCGCGCGCTGCGCAACTTCGGCATGGCCCGTCCGGAGGGTTACCGCAAGGCGCTGCGCCTGATGAAGCTGGCCGAGAAGTTCGGCCTGACGGTATTCACCTTCGTCGACACGCCGGGCGCCTACCCGGGCATCGGCGCCGAAGAGCGCGGCCAGTCCGAAGCCATCGGCCGCTGCATCTTCGAGATGGCGCAGCTCGAGGTGCCGATCGTCACCACCATCATCGGCGAAGGCGGGTCGGGCGGCGCGCTGGCCATCAGCGTCGGCCGATCAGGTGCTGATGCTGCAGTTCGCGGTGTACTCGGTGATCTCGCCCGAAGGCTGCGCGTCGATCCTGTGGAAGACGGCCGAGCGTGCCGCCGATGCGGCCGACGCGCTCGGCATCACCGCGCACCGGCTGAAGGCGCTGGGCCTGATCGACAAGATCGTCAGCGAGCCGGTCGGCGGTGCCCACCGCGACAGCAAGCAGATGGCGGTGAGCCTGAAGCGCGCGCTCAACGACGCGTTGCGGCAGGTCGTCCGATCTGAAGCCCAAGGAACTGCTGCAGCGACGCTACGACCGGCTGCAGAGCTACGGCAAGTTCAGCGACACCAAGAAGAGTTGACGGCGTGAGCGGCGCTGCGGCCCCGGTGGCGCGACGCATCGCGGTGGCGGTCAGCGGCGGCCGCGATTCGACCGCGCTGTGGCACGCCACCGCACGCGCCGGTGCGGCCCAGGTGCCGCCGATCGAGGTCGTCGCGCTGCATGTGCACCACGGTCTGCAGCCGCAGGCCGATGGCTGGCTCGCACACCTGCAGCGCCAGGCGCGGCGCTGGGCCGCGCGCGGCTTGCCGGTGTCGCTGCTGTGGCGCCGGTTGCCGGGCCGGCCGGCGCGGGGCGACAGTGTCGAGGCCTGGGCCCGGCGCGAACGCTACGCGGCGTTGCGCGAGATGGCGTTGGCCGCGGGCATCGACACCGTGCTGCTCGCCCACCACCAGCAGGACCAGGCCGAGACCTTCTTGCTGCAGGCGCTGCGCGGCGCCGGCGCGGCGGGCCTGGCGGCGATGCCGGCAGCGATCGAGCGTGACGGCATCCACTGGCTGCGGCCTTGGCTGTCGCAACCTGCGCGCGCGATCGAGCACTATGTGCGCCGCCACCGCTTGCGTCCCGTCGAAGACCCGAGCAACCGATCGCCCGCGTTCGCACGCAGCCGCCTGCGCACGCACGTCATGCCGGTACTGACCGAGCAGTTCGAACACGCCGCGGCCTGCCTGAGTGCCAGCGCCGCGCGCGCACACGAGGCGCAGCAGTGCCTGAGCGAACTCGCGCGCCTCGATCTGCGCACGCTGTGCGCCGATGCCGGCACGCTGCGCATCGAGCCGTGGCGTGCGCTGTCGCCGGCACGCCGGGGCAACGCGCTGCGTGTGTGGCTGGGCGACGTGCTGCCGCAAGGGGTGCCGCAGTCGCTGCTTGACCGGCTGCAGCGCGAACTGCATGCAGCCGCGACCGGCACGGTGGCCGCTGGCCGGTGCAGAGCTTCGGCTGTACGACGGACAGCTGTCGCTGGTCGAGACGGCATCGCCGCCGCCATCGACAGCGGCGTCGAAGGGTCGGGTTCTGCCGATCGACCTGAGCCGCCCGGGTGTCTTCCCGGCAGCACCGTGGCCCGGGTCCTTCGTCGTCACCGCAAGCCACAACGGGGGCCTGGACCCGCGTCGGCTGCGTGCTTGCGAGTTGCGCGAGCGCGCCGGCGGCGAAGATTTTCAGCGCGCCGTCCTCACCGTGCCCCGCAGCCTGAAGAAGCAGTACCAGGCGGCGCGGGTGCCACAACGGTCACGCTGCGGGCCGCTGGTGTACAGCGCCGGCGAGCTGCTGTTCGTGCCGGGCCTGGGCATCGATGCGCGCCAGCTGGTGGCCGCACCGCGCGCGTGGGCTTCAGCTGCGTTGGCTGCCCGAAGCGGCCGGCTAAAATCGTCGGTTGCCGTTTCCAGGCAAACGGTTCAAGACACGCGGCAAGCGGCATTCATGGCACTCTTCGTTCACAAGTACGGCGGCACCTCGATGGGCTCGACCGAGCGCATCCGGCTGGTCGCCAAGCGGGTCGCCAAGTGGGCCGCCGCCGGCCACCAGATGATCGTCGTGCCATCGGCGATGAGCGGCGAGACCAACCGCCTGCTCGGCCTGGCCAACGAACTGGCGCCTGCCGCCACCAGCGCGGCTTCGATGCGCGAACTGGATCTGATCGCCGCCACCGGCGAGCAGGTGTCGGTCGGCCTGCTGGCGCTGGCGCTGCAAAGCCGAAGGGCTGCCCGGCCGTCAGCTATGCAGGCTGGCAGTTGCCGATCCGCACCGATTCGGCCTACACGAAGGCGCGCATCCAGAGCATCGACGATGTGCGCGTGCGCGCCGACCTGGCGCAGGGCAGGGTGGTCATCGTCACCGGCTTCCAGGGCATCGACGGCGACGGCCACATCACCACGCTCGGGCGCGGCGGCTCGGACACCTCGGCGGTGGCGGTGGCCGCCGCCTTCAAGGCCGACGAGTGCCTGATCTACACCGACGTCGACGGCGTGTACACCACCGATCCGCGCATCGTGCCGGAGGCGCGGCGCATGGCACGGGTCAGCTTCGAGGAAATGCTGGAGATGGCCAGCCTCGGCTCGAAGGTGCTGCAGATCCGCTCGGTCGAATTCGCCGGCAAGTACCGCGTGCCGCTGCGTGTGCTGTCGAGCTTCACGCCGTGGGACATCGGCATCGCCGAAGAAGCCGCATCGGGCACGTTGATCACGTTCGAGGAAGGTCAGGACATGGAACAAGCCGTCGTCTCCGGCATCGCCTTCAACCGCGATGAAGCCAAGGTCACCGTCGTCGGCGTGCCCGACAAGCCCGGCATCGCGTACCAGATCCTGGGCGCGGTGGCCGACGCCAACATCGACATCGACGTCATCGTGCAGAACGTGTCGCACGGCGGGCGCACCGACTTTTCGTTCACCGTGCACCGCAACGACTACGCGCGCACGCTCGACCTGATCAAGGTGCACGTGGCGCCCGCCACCGGCGCGGCCGAGGTCACCGGCGACCCCAGGATCTGCAAGGTGTCGATCGTCGGCATCGGCATGCGCAGCCATGTCGGCGTGGCGGCGAAGATGTTCCGCACGCTCAGCGAAGAGGGCATCAACATCCAGATGGTCACCACCAGCGAGATCAAGACCAGCGTCGTCATCGATGAAAAATACATGGAGCTGGCGGTGCGCGCGCTGCACAAGGCGTTCGGGCTGGAGCAGCAACCCGCTGCGGCGCTTTGAGCGCCACGTTGCGCAGTTAGAATCAGCAGCTGTTTTCCGCGGAGCTGTGACCGAGTGGCCGAAGGTGCTCCCCTGCTAAGGGAGTAAGTGGGCAAAACCTGCTTCGAGGGTTCGAATCCCTCCGGCTCCGCCAGGTAGTCCCCTGAGATGGCCCCGCGAGGGGCCTTTCTTTTGGGCGATTGTTTGCGGTCGAATGCGACCGACGCGGCGCGGATCGGCTACTGGCGGTTCGCGAGGGCGGTTCGGGACAGGCGCATCGAAGCCGTCTAAGAACCGGACCCCGAGCGCACCCGCGCGGGCAGTCTGGCCGGGCACAATGAAAGCTGCTCAGGAAGAAGCCCGGAAAATCGGAATGCTCAGCGAAATGACCCCGCGCGACACCGAGTTCGAGATTCGATGATGAGCAACCCGGCCGCCGGCCCGGCAGGCGCGGCGTTGGCTTGTCCGCAATGCGACCTGCTGCAGACGCTGCCAGCGCTTGCGCCCGGCCAGCATGCAGGGTGCGCGCGCTGCGCCTGTGTGCTGCGCATGTGCCCCAGACACGGTGACCAGGTGCCGATGGCGCTGACCTTGACCGCGTTGATCGCCTTCGGTGTCGCCAACGCCTGGCCGCTGATGGACCTGTCGGTGGTCGGCCGCACCGCCAGCACCACCATCGTCGGCGGCGCCTACGACCTGTGGCAGAACGACCAGCCGATCACCGCCGCGGTGGTGGCCTTTTGCGCCATCGTGGCACCGGCGATGTACCTCGTCTTCATTCTGCTGGTGCTGCTGGCGGCGCGCCGCCCGGTGCTGCCCCACTGGTACGGCGAGCTGCTGCGCTGGGGCCTGCGCATGCGCGCGTGGTCGATGTTCGAGGTGATGCTGATCGGCATCCTCGTGGCGTTGATCAAGATTGCCTCGCTGGCCACGGCCACGCCGGGCATCGGCATGGTGGGCCTGGTCGCGCTGGCATTCCTGTTGCCGGCCATCGCGGTGAATTTCGAACCCGACCGGGTGTGGGGCCGCATTGCGCTGCAGCCTTCTGAAAACCAGGTCGCTGAGCCGCGGCCGGTCGCAGATGCACGGGTTGTTGCCCGATGAACCCACCGCGTCTGTCAGCCGCCGATGTGGGCCTGATCGGCTGCGAAGCCTGCCGGTTGCTGGTGCGCCCGGCGCATGCCGCAGCACCCGGACACTGCCCTCGCTGCGGGGCCGAACTCGAGTTCAGGCGTGCCGCTTCGGTGCAGACGACCTGGGCGCTGGTGGTGGCCGCGGCCATCTGCTACGTACCCGCCAACTTGCTGCCGGTGATGGTGTCGAGCACCTTCGCCGGTGTCGAGGACGACACCATCATCAGTGGCGTGATCTATCTCTACACCTCGGGCTCGTGGCCGCTGGCGCTGATCGTGCTGATTGCCAGCGTGATGGTGCCGATCGGCAAGCTGCTGGCACTCGGCCACGTGCTGATCGCCATCCGGCGCGGCAAGACGGCCGGGCGCCAAGAACGCCTGCGCCTGTACCGCATCGTGCACCTCATCGGCAAGTGGTCGATGCTGGACATCTTCGTCGTCACCTTCACCGTCGCGCTGGTGCAACTGCCGCCGCTGATGTCGGTGGTGCCGGGTGAGGGTGTGCTGTTCTTCGCCGCGGTGGTGGTGCTGACGATGATCGCCGCAGAATCGCTCGACCCGCGGCTGATCTGGGACGACGACATGACTGCGACGCACATCCATGGCTGAGCACGTGCAGCCAGCGCCACTGCCGCAGGCGTCGGTCGGGGCGCACAGGCGCGGCCGCGTGTCGGCGGTCTGGCTGATTCCGATCCTCGCCGCGCTGATCGCACTGGGCATCGCGGTGCAGCGCTACCTGAGCGAGGGGCCGACGATCCGCATCGTCTTCAAGGCCGCCGAAGGCATCGAGGCCGGCAAGACGGTCATCAAGTACAAGGACGTGGACATCGGTCAGGTCACGGCCGTGCAGCTGACAGACGACTTCAGCAAGGTCACGGTGACGGCCAAGATCGCCAAGAGCGCGGCCGGGCTGATCGTCGAGGACGCGCGCTTCTGGGTCGTCGAACCGCGCATCTCGCTCAGCGGCGTGTCCGGGCTGGGCACGCTGCTGTCGGGCAACTACATCGGCTTCGAGGCCGGCAAGTCGAGCACGGTGCAGCGCGACTTCACCGGGCTGGAAGTGGCACCGATCGTCACCGGCGACCAGCCCGGGCGGCAGTTTGTGCTGCAGGCCGACAGCCTGGGTTCGCTGGGCGTCGGCGCGCCGGTGTACTACCGCAGCCTGCAGGCCGGGCAGGTGGTGGCCTACCAACTCTCCGCCGACGGCAAGGTCATCGATGTGCGGGTCTTCATCAACGCGCCTTATGACCAGTTCGTCAAGCAAGGCTCGCGCTTCTGGAACGTCAGCGGCGTGGATGTCAAGCTGGGTGCCGACGGCGTGGACGTGCGCACGCATTCGCTGGTCGCGATGATCGCGGGCGGGCTGGCCTTCGAGACACCGCCGACGGCCACCGAGCTGGACACGGCGGCACCGAACGCGGTGTTCACGCTGTTTCCCGATCAGACCGCGGCGATGAAGCAGCCCGGGGAGCTTTCCACGCGCTATGTGCTGTACTTCAACCAGTCGATGCGCGGCCTGTCGGTCGGCGCACCGGTGACCCTGCTCGGCCTGTCCGGGGGAACAGTCGCCGACATCGGGCTGGACATCAACCCGAAGACGCTGAAGGTGCGTGGTCGGGTCGAGATCGTGGCCTACCCGCAGCGCCTGGTGGGCACGCTGGGCCGGGACAAGCGTGTGGACGCGCAGCAACGCGAGCAACTGGTGCGCCGCATGTTCGACGAAGGCGGGCTGCGCGCACAGCTGCGCAGCGGCAATCTGCTCACCGGCCAGCTGTACGTCGACTTCGACGTCTACCCGAACGAGAAGAAAGTGAAGATCGACTGGAGCAAGAACCCGACCGAGCTGCCGGTGACGCTGAGCACCGTGCCGCAACTCGAGCAACAGTTGAACAGCATCCTGGCGAAGGTCGACAAGCTGCCGTTCGCTGCGCTGGGCAACGACCTGCGCGATGCGGTGGCCACCCTGAACACCGTGCTCAAGGATGCCGACGTGGCTGTCAAGCGCTTCGACTCGCAGGTCACTCCTGAGATCAAACCCGCGCTGGATGCGTTGAAGGATGCCGGCAACAGCGCCACCAAGGCGCTGCAAAACACCGATGCCACGCTGCTGTCGCCCGATGCGCCGGCTCAGCAGGAACTGCGCAGCGCGCTGCAGGAATTCACCCGCGCCGCGCGCTCGCTGCGCGTGCTCATGGACTACCTCGAGCGCGACCCGTCCGCACTGATCCGTGGCAAGACCGAGGAGAACCGCTGATGCGCCCGCTGCTGGCCTGGGCCGCCTCGAGCGCCGCAAGCCTGATGCTGATCCTGGCCAGCGGCTGCGCTTCGCCACCGACGCGGTTCTATACCCTGTCCGTCAACGCTGAAGCGCCGCCCGCGGGCACGGCCTCGCGGCTGTCGATTGCGGTCGGCCCGGTGACGATCCCCGCTGTGGTCGACCGGCCGCAGATGGTGACCAGCGTCAGCACCAACCACGTGCGCCTCGACGAGTTCAATCGTTGGGCGGCGCCGCTGGCCGAAGAGATCACGCGCGTGACGGTGGGCAATCTGTCGCAGTTGCTGAGCGGCGCTCAGGTGTGGCCGGGTTCGGCTGCGAACAGCCCGCAGGCGACGGTGAAGCTGCGCATCGACGTGTTGAATTTCGAGGCCCGAGCGGAAGAAGCGGTGCTGATCGATGTGCGCTGGAGCGTCAGCGGTGGCCAGGGCACGCAATACCGGCGCTCGCAGTTGCGCGAGCCCACCCGGGGCCCCGGCGCCGACGCGCTGGCCGCCGCCTACAGCCGCGCGCTCGGGCGCATGGCGGTGGAGATCGCCGCCGAGTTGCGTGCCCCCTGACCGGGCTGCGTCCGGCGAGGCTCGATCGCCCGTGGCGGCTGGGGTTTGATCGAGTGCCATCCGCTCGGCTGCACCCCTGCGGTTCATCGCCAGGGGCAACGCAATGGCTCGCTGTGACGCGCGCATGTCAGGCTGAACGACGTCGGTGCCGTCGGCATGCGTTGTTGGCAGCGAACCTGCCGGCGCAACCCCGCGATCGGCATTGCCCGAAACCCTGCTTCTGCAACGGTCGACACGTGGTCGCCCGAACGCAAGTGCCGGGTGATGGTTGTCTACACTCTGGGCCTTTGCCCCGCCTGCTCTTGAACGTTGACCGGAGATTGAGCCTTGAAGCACACGACACGGGTAAGCACCGCCACCCTGGCCTGCATCGGATTGCTCGCCGCGTTGCCGGCCGCCTCTGCGCCGCCGAAGCCGGGCGCCGAACGCCAGGCCTTCTACGGCGAGACCCACCTGCACACCAGCTGGTCGTTCGACGCCTTCATCTTCGGCGATACCAAGGCCACGCCTGGCGACGCTTACGACTACGCGAAGGGCAAGCCGCTGAAGCACGCGCTCGGCTTCGACATGAAGATCAAGCAGCCGCTCGACTGGATGGGCGTGACCGACCATTCCGAATACGTCGGCGTCATCCAGCAGGCCAACACGCCGGGCACGCCGCTGAGCCAGTCCGAGCTGGGCAAGAAGCTGATCGTGCGCGACACGGCCGACGTGCAGCGCATCTATCTGTTCCTGGGCCAGACGATGATCGACAACAAGCCGATCGCCGAACTGGTCGCGCCGGCGCTGGCCTCCAGCGTCTGGGACAAGAACAACGCCTATCGCCGACGCTGCCAACGAGCCGGGCAAGTTCACCGCGTTCAACTCCTACGAGTGGACGTCGACGCCGAACAACGCCAACCTGCACCGCAACATCTTCTTCCGCGACGGCGCGCAAGCTGCCGAAGATGCCGTTCAGTTCGTTCGACTCGCAGGCGCCCGAGGACCTGTGGGCGTGGATGGACAAGCAGCGCGAACAGGGCATCGAGCTGCTCGCCATCTCGCACAACGCGAACGTCTCCGACGGCCTGATGTACCCGAGCGAGGTCGACTTCAAGGGCCGGCCGATCGACAAGGCCTGGGCCGAGGCGCGCATGCGCAACGAGCGGCTGATCGAGATCAAGCAGATCAAGGGCGCGTCCGAAACGCACCCGCTGCTGTCGCCGACCGACGAGTTCGCGAACTTCGAGATCATGTCCTACCTGCTCGGCGACCCCGAGGGCAGGTTCCCGCGCATCCCCGGCAGCTACCTGCGCGACGCGCTGAAGACCGGCATCGCGATGCAGGACACGCGCGGCTACAACCCGTACAAGCCGGGCATCGTCGCCGGCTCGGATTCGCACAACGGCGCCGCGCCCTACCGCCAGGACAACTACTTCGGCGGCCACGCCCGCGAAGATGGCGGCCTGAAGGAGCGCATGGCCGGCCACGTCTTCGCGGGCGGCGACATCCGGCTGATGAACCCGGCCGGGCTGTCGGCGATCTGGGCCGAGGAGAACACGCGCGCGTCGCTGTTCGACGGCATGCAGCGCAAGGAGACCTTCGCCACCAGCGGCGTGCGCATCAAGCTGCGCTTCTTCGGCGGCTGGGGCCTGGACGACGACTTTGCGCGCGGACTGGGTGAAGAAGGCCTACGCCAGCGGTGTGCCGATGGGCGGCGACCTGCCGGCGGCCGGCGGCAAGGCGCCGTCGTTCCTGGTCTGGGCGCTGAAGGACCCGACCTCGGGCAACCTCGACCGGGTGCAGATCGTCAAGGGCTGGACGCGACACGGCCAGACCTTCGAGAAGGTCTACGACGTGGTCTGGGCCGGCGATCGCAAGCCGGACTTCATCACCGGCCGCGTGCGGGCCGATCGGTTCCACCGTCGACCTGCGCGCCGCGACCTACAAGAACACCATCGGCAAGACCGAGCTGAAGACGGTGTGGACCGACCCGACTTCGACCCGGCCCTGGACGCCTTCTACTACGCCCGCGTGCTCGAGATCCCGACCCCGCGCTGGACCACGATCCAGGCCAAGGAAGTCGGCATCCTGCCGCCGGAGAACGTGCCGGCCACCGTGCAGGAGCGCGCCTGGAGCTCGCCGATCTGGTACACGCCCGATGCGGCGGCCAAGGGCGGCGCGCGTGCCGGTGTCACCGTGGCCGCGCTGAAGCAGCAAGGCGTGGCGCCGCTCGACGATGCCGCCCTGACCACGCTGCTGGTGGGCAAGAACACCTGGCTGCGCAACACCGTCACCGGCGGGCTGTTCCGCATCGTCTGGGACAAGGATGGCCAGCGTGTGTTCTGGAACATCAACCCGCGCGACGACCAGCCGCAGCACTTCGGATTCGCTGCGCGCGATTCTTACCTGGGCATCCCGACCAGCTACGCGATCAAGGGCGGCAAGGTGGTCGAATCCTTCGGCAATGCGCCGCTGGAGTGGACCGCGTACAAGTCGGGCGACAAGACGCTGCTGGCGCGCAGCGACGAGTTCGGCTTCGCCAACTACGAGGTCGTGCCGGTGCCGCAGACGCTGGTCGACCTGCAGAAGATCAAGCGCTAGCCGCACTGGCGGCCGCAGCACGGGCGCTCGCGCCCGTGCCGCGCTTGACTTGCACTTTCGGAACCCCGCATGACCTTCGCACCCGACACACCGGCGGCGCCTGCGCGCCGCTGGCAGCGCGAGCCGCTGCTGCATTTCCTGATCGTCGGCGCGCTGATGTTCGGCGCCTATTTCTGGTTGAACCGCGGCAGCAGCAGCGGAGCGACACCGCAGCAGATCGTGCTCACCGAAGACGACATGCTGCAGATGCGCGTGTCCTGGCGCGCGCAGGGTCGCCCCGAGCCCACGCCGCAGCAGCTGCAGCGCATGATCGAGATCAAGGTGCGCGAAGAGGTGCTGTACCGCGAGGCGCTGGCCATGGGCCTGCAGAACGATGACGTCATCGTCAAGCGCCGGCTGGCGCAGAAGATGGACTTCCTGGCCGAGGATCTGTCCTCGCTGCGCGAGCCGACAGCCGACGAGCTGCAGCAATGGCTGCGCACGCACGAGGCCGAGTTTGCACTGCCGCCGCGGGCCAGCTTCCGCCACCTGTTCTTCGGCTTCGACCAGCGCGGCGCGCGCGCCGCTGGCGACGCCGCGGCCGCGCTGGCGGATGTCGCCGGCAAAGCGGCCGACGCGCCGGGGCTGCCCGGCGATGCCTTCCCGCTGCAGGGCAACTACGCCGAGCGCACGCCCGAGCAGGTCGCGGCGGCCTTCGGCGGGCCGTTTGCGCAGTCGCTGTTCGCGCTGCAACCCGGCGCCTGGTCCGGGCCGGTGGAATCCGGCTTCGGCTCGCACCTGGTCTTCGTCGAGGCGCTCGACACCCGCTCGCGTGCCCGGCTTCGACGAGATCGAGCCCGAGGTTCGCGCCAGCTGGCAGAGCCACCAGCGCGAGGAGCTCAAGCGCATGGCCTACGAGGTGATGCGCGCCAAGTACAGCATCGTGCTGCCACCGGGTGAAGCCGCTGGCGCCGCCGCGTCGGCCCCGATCGCCAAACCGTGATGCGGACCATCTGGCGCGCCCTGTTCATGCTGCTGGCCATCGCCTGCGGCACCAGCGCCGTCGCACACGAGTCGAGGCCGGCCTACCTGGAGATCAAGGAGATCGCCGCCGGACGCTACAGCGTGTTGTGGCGCACGCCGGTGCTGTCGGGCCAGCGCCTGCCGGTGGCGCTGCAGCTGCCGCCGGCGCTGGTGGCGCGCGGCGAGCCGGTGCTGCAGCAGCTGAACGATTCGCTGGTCGAGCGCCGCGTCGTCGAGGGCGATCTGGACCAACTCGGCGATGCGCCGATCGAGTTCATCGGCCTGCAGGGCACCATCACCGACGTGCTGGTGCGCGTGAAGCGGCGCGACGGCAGCGAACAGACGGCGCTGGTGCGACCGTCTGCGGCGCGCTTCGTGCCGAACGTGCGGCAAAGCGGCTGGGCCGTGGCCGGCGCGTACCTGAAGCTGGGCATCGAGCACATCCTGTTCGGCTTCGATCACCTGCTGTTCGTGCTGGCGCTGCTGATGCTGTGCCGCAGCACCCGGCAGCTGATCCAGACCGTCACCGCGTTCACGGTGGCGCACAGCATCACGCTGGCGCTGGCCACCTTGGGCATCGTGCAGGTGCCGCAGCGCCCGGTCGAAGCCGTGATCGCGCTGAGCATCGTGTTCGTTGCGCAGGAAGTCATCCAGGCGCGGCGCGGCGTCGCGGGTCTCAGCGCCAGGGCGCCGTGGATCGTGGCCTTCGTCTTCGGCCTGCTGCACGGCTTCGGCTTTGCCGGCGCGTTGAGCGAGGTCGGCCTGCCGCAGGGGCAGATTCCGCTGGCGCTGCTGTTCTTCAACCTGGGCGTCGAGGGCGGCCAACTGCTGTTCGTCGGCGTGGTGCTGGGTGGGCTTGCGCTGCTGCGCCGCGCGCGCATCGGCTGGCCACCCCAGGCCGCGCTGGCCGCGCCCTATGCCATCGGATGCCTGGCGATGTTCTGGGTCTTCGAGCGGCTGGCAACGTTCTGAGCGCACGGGTCACCGGCGCGGCATTCGGCAGCCATCGGCACAGCCGCATTCGATCCACGTCGAGGGCACCCGACGGTGTCGACGGCGTCGTCGAACAGCCGGTCAGCGTGGTGATCGATCAGCCGGATGTGCGAGACACAGCCCCGCGCTCACGCCAGGTCGCGCAGTTCCCGGCGAAGAATCTTGCCGACCGTCGATTTGGGCAGCGCGGCGAAGCGTTTCATCGCCTCTTCCATCATCTGCGTGACGGAAGGGTAGGCGTCGAGATCGATGTCCTTCGGAATGTCGCCGTAGCTTGCCTGCCAGTGCCTGGTGACGATCTTCTGTCTACGTTGTTCGAGGCTATTTCTTGCGCAGCAGTTGCTGAACCTCGTCGATGTTGGCCATCAAGCGCTGGTGCACCAGGTCGAAGGCTTCGCGTTGTGACTGCACGGCCGCTGCGGCCAGTTCGCGGGTGTCGGCCAGCGACATCTTCCAGGTCGTCGAGGTGGCGGACGCTTTCTTTCGGTCCGACCGCCGACATCACCTTGGCCACGCTTTGTATCTCGCCGATGCGCTCCTTGAACTGCGTCATCTGCCGGTTCACGATGTGCTGAATGCCGTCGTACGACTTGCGGTTGGCTTCGACGAGGATCTGCAGATCGGTACGCCAACCGCTGACCAGGCGCCCGGCAAGGCCGCCAGCTCGAGCCTGCCCAGGCGGGCGAGCAGCTCGCTCAGCGAGGCGTCATCGGTGCGCGCCGCGCCGGCCTCTGCGGCACGATCGGGAGCGGTGCGCTTCGACGCTGCAGGCGCCCGTGCAGCAGCAGGGTCTGTGCGGGCCACTGAGGTAGCAGGGCAGATACCGGCTTGTGCGGTCAGTCGATACCGGCAATCATGGTTTTCTGAGCCAGCCGTTGTCGGTGTACTTCGTTGCAGCAATCCGCCACACGATCATGCGCATGACGAGTTGCAAGGCAGCGTGCCTGGGGGCCCTGTTGTGTTGCGCAACCTGGGTCGCAGCGGCCCCGCCGTGGGAACGACTGGACGGTGAACTCACACCGGTGGGTGCCGAACGTGCAGGCAACGCCGACGGCAGCATCCCGCCCTGGAGCGGCGGCTTGAGCGCCAGGCCGATCGACCCGTCGGTCGGCTACATCGATCCCTACGCAGCGGAAGCCCCGCTGTACACGGTGACCGCACAGAACGCCGAACAGTACGCGCACCGGCTCTCCGCCGGGCATCGCGCCTTGTTGAAGGCGCACCCCGACAGCTTTCACATGCGGGTCTATCCGACGCATCGCACTGCCGCCTGGCCGGCCCAGGTTCTGGCCGAAGTGAAGCGGCAGGCACCGCATGCGCGCACCGAAGGCTATCGCCTGCTCGACGTGGGCCGAAGCGCAGTGCCGTTTCCGATTCCGTCCGATGCGCTGCAGATGATGTGGAACCACTCCCTGCGCTGGCGCGGCGGTTCGGTGCAGCGCCAGTACACCTGGTTCCCGGTGGCCGCCAATGGCCGCTATTTCACGGTGCGCGTGGGCGAGGCGATGGCCTTCGACCAGCAGGGCTACATGCTCGACTCGCGTCCCAACCGGCTGCTCAACCTGCTCGGCATCTACCTCGCGCCGGCGGGCATCGAAGGGCAGCTGACCTTGGTCTGGGAGCCTGTCGACGCGGTGACGGAAAGCCGCGCGACCTGGGCCTACGAGCCGCTGCGGCGCCGCGTGCGGCGTGTTCCCAGCCTGGCCCACGACGACCTCGACCCGCGCACGCAGGGTCTGCGCACGTCCGACCAGTACGACGGCTGGAACGGCGCGCCCGACCTGTACAACTGGAAGCTGCTGGGCAAGCGCGAAATGCTGATCGCCTACAACAGCTACAAGCTGTCGGACAAGACACTGAAGTACGCCGACATCCTGAAACCCAGCCACCCGGCTGCCGAACTGCTGCGCTATGAACTCCACCGCGTGTGGGTCATCGAGGCGACGCTGCGGCCCGGCGCCACGCACCGCTACGCACGGCGTGTCTTCTATCTCGACGAGGACACCTGGCAGGTGTCGATGGAAGACGTCTACGACGCGGATGGCGAACTGTGGCGCTTCGGCGACCACCCGGCGATGCAGTTCTACGACGTGATGGTGCCGTGGTATCGCGCCACCCTTCACTACGACTTCAAGGCCGGCGCCTATCTGGCCAGTTTTCTCGACAACGAGGAGAAGACGGCCTGGACCTGGGGCTGGCGCGGCCAGATCGATCAGTTCCTGCCCGGCAACCTGCGCCGGCTGGGCACGCGATGAGCGCACCTGCGATGCCCGGGCTGCTGCGCTGCATGCGCTTCACCGCTCTGCTGTGCGTGCTGGCTGCGCCGGGCGCGTCGGTGCTGGCCGTGGGCTTCCAGGTCAACGACCAGATCCGCGGCGCGTGGAACAACACCATTGCCGCGGGCGCAGCGTTGCGCGCCAACGACCCCGATGCCGCTTTGGTGGGCTTCAACAACGCCGCCCGGTACCCCGGCGCGCGCGGCGCCGTCAGCGTTGCCGACGACGGCAACCTGAACTTCCGCAAAGGCGACGTGGTGTCGGCGCCGCTGCTGTGGCTCAGTGACCTGGAGATCCGCTACCGCAACCAGTACGGCCTGTTCGTGCGCGCACGGGCCTGGTACGACATCCAGCTCGAGGGTCACGGTGTGCCGCATGGGCACACCCCCAATGGCTATGTGCCCGGCGCCAAGCTGGACGACAGCAACTTCTACAACGCCAACAAGTTCTCCGGCGCGGAACTGCTCGATGCCTATGTCTACGGCAACTTCGACCTCGCCTCCAGCCGCCTGTCGCTGCGGCTCGGCCAGCAGACCGTCAACTGGGGCGAAGGGCTGCTGTACACCGGCATCAGCGCCATCAACCCGGTGAACGTCGGTGCGCTGGGCCGGCCGGGCAGCCGCGTCGAGGACGCGTTCATCCCGGTCAACCGGGTGCTGGCCAGCTGGGTCGGCGAAAGCGGCCTCAGCGTCGAGGCCTTCTATGCGCTGGCCTGGCGACGCTCGACGCTGCCGTCGTGCGGCACGCTGGGCGGGGCCGTCGATTCGCAGGGCGACCCGGGCTGCAACTTCGCCACCGGCGCGGTGGGCCTGCCTGACCGGGTGCTCTACACCGTTGGTTTGGGCTCGCCCGTGCTGCCGCCGATCGACGGCGATCGTGGCGGGCAGTACGGCATCGCCGCACGCTATTTCGTCGAGGCCTTGAGCACCGAGTTCGGCGTGTACTACGCGCGGGTGAACAACACGCTGCAGTCGGTCAACATCATCCCCAACAGCCCGGCGGCGAACCCGCTCGTCAAGGTCGCGCTGCAGAACGAATACATCAACGGCTCGCAGGACTTTGCGTTGAGCGCGACCACCGGCGTGCGCAACGTGGCGCTGTCCACCGAGCTGAGTTACTTCAAGGACATGCCGGTGCAGCGCAACTTTCCCACCCTGGTGCAGGGCGCGCTCGGCAAGGGCGGGCCCTACGCCGATGCTGCGGGCTACGCATCGGGGCAGGTGTATCCGGGCTACGTCAAGGTGGATCGCACGCAGCTGCTGCTGGGTGCGCGCATCGACCTGAGCCCGGTGGTGGCGCTGGCCGATGCCTCGCTGACCGCTGAAACCGCTCTGCAATGGACCAATGCGCCCAGCCTGGACGTCGAGCGCATCGGCCGCAACCCGAACTTCGGCACCGCCAGCTACCAGGGAAGCTGCGAGGGGGGCTACAACGTCTGCGACACGAGCGGCTTCCTGACGTCATTCGCCTGGGGTTACCGCCTGCTGGCCCAGTTCTCGCTGCCGCGTCCCGCCACCGGGCTGGATCTGCAGCCGGTGCTGTTCTGGTCGCAGGATGTCAGCGGCTACTCGGCCGACGGCTCGCTGGTCGAAGGTCGCTACGTCGCCGCCTTGCTGCTGCGCGCCGTCTACCAGCAGTTCGTGTTCGCCGAGTTGGGCCGCACCTGGATCCGCCAGGACACTGCCTTCGATCCGCTGCGTGACAAGCAGATCTGGCTGTTCACGCTGGGCGTCAGGTTCTGACGTGCGGCAAAGCTCGACTCAGACGTTGGCGGAAGTCTTCAGCTCAGCAAGGGTCTCGGCGCTATCCTCGCGTCCGCCGAGCAGCCACCTTCACAAAAGGAAATGACATGGCCAAATCGATCGCGCCGCTGGACCTCGCGTTTCTGTTGACCGAATCGGCAGACAGCCCCAAACACGTGGGTGTCTTGCTGACCTTCGAAGCGCCGAAGGGAGGCAGTGCAAAGGTGGCGCGAGAAGCCGTCGCCGCTTATCGGGCCGCTCGGCCGACGCTGCCCTTCAACCAGATTCCGGATCTGTCCAAGCTGGCCATGCCAAGCTGGAAGAAGACCGACCTGTTCGACGCCGAGTATCACGTCTCGCACCTGTTGCTGCCGCCGGGTTCGACGCATGACAACCTGCTCAAGCTGGTGTGCGACCTGACCGAGCCGGTGATGGACCGCAACCGGCCGCTGTTTCGCGTGTGGTTCATCGAAGGGCTCGCCGACGGCAGCTTCGCGATGTTCATCAAGGTGCACCACGCCATCATCGACGGCAAATCGGCGATGGACCGCATTGGCAGCGCCTTCGGCACCACCGCGACGGCCCCGCTGGGCAAACCGTTCTTCGCGCTCGACGAAACGCCGGACAAGCCGAAGGTGCCGAAGTACCTGCTGCACCGGCTGGTCGACATGCAGAGCTCTGCGCGCAAACAGGGCCTGGCCCTCGCCAGCGTGTCCTTCGGCCTGCTGAAGAAGGGCGTGTCGAGGGTCTTGACCCACGCCGCCAGCGGCAGCATCCCGTTCATTGCGCCGCGGGGGCCGATGAACGAGCCGATCCGTGCGCCCCGCTCGTTCGCCACGCTGTCTTTGCCGCTGGCGGAAATGCGCGCAGTGGGCAAGGCGTTCGGCGGCACCATCAACGACGTGGCGGTGGCCTTGTTCGACGAAGGCGTGCACCGCTACCTGCGCGACATCGGCAAGGACATCCGGGTGCCGCTGGCGGGCATGCTGCCGGTGTCTCTGCGTGACGAAGGCGACCGTGAGGCCACCACCAAGGCCTCGATGATGTTCGTGCCGCTGGGTGCACCGTCGCAGAAGCCGGGCGAGCGCCTGGAGCAGGTCATTCGCGGCATCCGCGCGGCCAAGGACGACATGCGCAGGATGTCGAAGGACGCAGCCGTCATCTATGCGCTGGCCACCTTCGGCCTGGGTGAACTGAATGAAGCCACAGCCGCGAAACGCGTGTCCAACGCCTTGGCCAACTTCGTGCTTTCCAACGTGCCCGGCTTGCCGCACGCGGTGTACCTGAACGGCGCGAAGCTGAAGGGCTTGTACCCGGTGTCGACGATGGGCGGCGGCATCGGCCTGAACGCCACGCTGGCTTCCTACAACGGCACGATGGATTTCGGCCTTGTTGCCAGCAGCTTGTCGATGCCCAGCCTGCACGGCCTGGCTCAGCACTGCCTGGACGCCTTCGCCGACCTGAAGGAAGCGGCTGCGGCAAGAACTGCTGCCGATCCGGTTTCGGCGCCGGTGGCTGCGGCAAACGTGGTCAAGAAGTCGCCGAAGAAGGCGCCGAAGACAGGCGCCCAAGCCCGTCAGCACGGCGCGCAAACCTGCGGCGAAGAAGTCCAAAGCCGAGCCCGTGCGCAAGTCCGTCACGACAAAGCGGCCGCTACGCAAGGCGGCCTGATCGGCCGCCGACGGTGGCGCTGCGGCGTTGACCGCAGCGGCAAAGGCCGGCCCCACGGACAGCGGGCCGCTCGATGAGCGGCCCGCTGGCAACTGGGGCGGGGCTGCGCGGACGCGTCAGGCCGCCTGACGCATGGCATCGTCGAACGAGCGCAGCGGCTTGATCAACGGTTCGAGCAACTTGCCTGCCTGCTCGGAGGTGACCACGTCGGCCGGGGCGAGCTTGGTCACCTTGCGTGCCGCGGGATTCGGCTCCCAGACATCTTCGCCGGCCAGACGGCCGCGGTCGTCGTACGGCCAGAACATCTGCATGCCCGGCACCGTGATCAGGTAGTAGGCATTCTCATCGTCCACCTGGATGCCATTGGCCAGCAACGTCTTGCCGTGGGTCTGCTGGTGCATCGTGGACACCGAAGCGATGAAGTTGTCGGCCACCGCAACCTGCTCGTTCTCGGCATAGAAGATCGACTGGTGGGTCTGTGACCACAGTGCGTAAAAGCCCTTCACCGCTTCGGCGCCCTCGAGCGTCGCGTGATTGCCGCCGACCTCGAAGTGGTAGACGGGCTTCTCGACCATCATCTCCGGCGCGAAGATCTCTTCGTAGCGCCCGCCGATCTCGAGAAAGCGATGCCGGTAATAAGCCTCGAGCATGAATCGATGGCGCGGGTTGGTCGTCACCTTCATCAACTCATCGATGGCGCGGTTCGTCTTGCGCACATCGAAGGTGGGGTTGCCAAGGATAGCCATGTAGATTTTCCTTTCGTCAGATGTCGCTGAACCCTGGTGGGTTCGACGCTTCGGGGCTCGAAGAACAACTCGCGGATCACGCTTCCATTCTGGGGCCGGCACCCTCGGAACGCCAACGCCATGCGCTGAATTTCGTCAGCGCACCCAGCGGCTTGCTCAGGCTGGCGGGCGGTCAAGTCGCTGGCGATGACACGACGGGCACGTCCCCGACGCTACGGAACTTCCTTGACTTGCGGAACCTTCCAGGTGCCGTCAAGGACCGAAGGCGGTTTCTCCTGCGGCCAGTACAAACGCATCATCAGGATGAACGTGTCTTTCGGCACCAGCAGCCAGTTCGATTCCTTGTCCTTGCCGGGTGACTCGCGCTGCACATACAGGTCGATCGAGCCGTCCGCATTGGGCTTCAGCTTGTCGCTGACTGAGCGTGTACCGATCGAGCCCGTTGGCCACGGTCGTACATCGTCAGCGACCAGAAGCCCTTGATGTTCGTCCCTTCGGAGGTCGGATACACCGCATCTTCCGGCCGGTCGGCACCCAGGCCGATCGCCGTGATGAGCGCGCGTTGCAGATAGTTCGTGCCCTGCAAACCCGTCTTGGTCGTGAACACCCAGCCGTTCTCGAACCTCATGTCGCCCGCAACGATGCCTCGCTTCAGCCAACCCATGATCAGCGCCTGCGCCGGCTTGGTGGCGCCGGCGACGCCCTTGGCCACGGCCGGCATCGAACGCCTGGCCCGGCACGATGCCGATCTTGGCCAGCTTCTCGACCATCGGTGCATCTTCGGCCGCGGGCGGGTTGGCCTGCGAACTGCAAGGCCAACTTGGCGGCAGGCTCGGCGACAGGCTGTCAGTCCGGGCGGCACATGCACAAGCAACTCGCGCCGCGGGCTTTTGCCAGCCAGACATGCCTCGGGTTAACACTCCCCCTAGGCCGCTTCATTCATGCTTGCACCGTCACCGAGAGGCGCGCTAGGATGATTTGGCAGCAATGCTGCTGGCAGCTGTACCTGCCGATTTGTCATCGCGCTCGATCGGCTGTACGACGGCTTGGCACGCGGGCGCTGCAAATCCAACTCAGGAGGCAACATGACCATTCAGCGATTCCTCTGCCTTGCAGGCAGCCTGTTCGCATTTTTTGTCACCAGCAGCTTCGCGGAGCAGACTGATCGACACCGCAAGCGCATGCCCGATGCGCCTGAGTTCAAGGTTGACCCGGACTGGCCCAAGACGTTGCCGAATCAATGGTTGCTGGGGCAGGTTGCGGGCGTCGCGGTTGACCGTCAGGACACGATCTGGATCATCCAGCGTTCCAGCTCTCTGACGGCAGACGAAGCCGGGGCGGCGCAGACGCCACCGCGCTCTGAATGCTGCTTCGGCGCGCCGGCTGTGATGCGTTTCGATGCCAAGGGCAATCTGCTGCAGGCATGGGGCGGCCCGGCCGACCCCAACTTCCTGACCAGCCGGTGCACGCCTGCGATCGGCTGCGAGTGGCCGACCAACGAGCACGGCATCTTCGTCGATCACAACGACAACGTCTGGATCGCCGGCAACGGCGCTGGCAACCATCAGGTCCTCAAGTTCACGGCAGACGGCACGTTCTTGCTGCAGATCGGCCGGGCCGGCGTCACCGGCGGAAGCAACGCCACCACCGGCGGACTGAACAACACGCCGTTGCTGGGCCAGCCTGCAGACGTGGAGGTCGATCCGACGAACAACGAGGCCTACATCGCCGACGGCTATCAGAACAAGCGCGTGCTGGTCGTCGATGGTGACACCGGCCAATACAAGCGCCATTGGGGAGCCTATGGCTCGGTCCCCAGCGATGTGAATCCGGGTCCGTATGTGGCCGGTCAGCCGCCCGCACCGCAGTTCCGCAACCCGGTTCATTGCGTGCGCATCACCAACGACGGACTGGTCTATGTCTGCGACCGCGTCAACAACCGCATTCAGGTGTTCCAGAAGAACGGCCTGTTCGTCAAAGAGTTCTTTCTCGACCGCGCGACGCTCGGCAACGGCTCGGCCTGGGACGTCGACGTTTCACCGGAGCGCCGGCAGCGGTGGCTCTACAACGCCGACGGCGAGAACAACAAGGTGTGGATCCTCGAACGCGAATCCGGACTGGTTGCCGATACCTTTGGGCGCAATGGCCGCTATGCGGGCCAGTTCCACTGGATCCACAACCTGGCGGTCGATTCGCGCGGCAACATCTACACCGCGGAAGTGGATACCGGCAAGCGGGCGCAGAAGTTCGTTCCTGAAAAGAACAACCATCGCGGCTGGCGCTGAAGCGCGGCGCGGCAGTTTCATGCCGCCGGTGCGCGACCCATGATCTCCCGCGCTGCAGCGGTGCTGCTGCTGGCGGTGTTGACGTGGGCCGTGCCCGCGCTGGGCCACGACGTGCCGAGCGACGCACAGGTTCGCATCTTCGCGAAGCCCGAGGCAGGCACGCTTCATGTCCTGATCCGATTGCCGCTGTCGCTGTTGCTCAATGTCGATCTGCCCAAGCAAGGACCGGGTTACCTTGCGCTGGCGCAGATCGACGAAGGGCTGCAACGGGCGGTGATCGCAGCCGATCGCGATATCGCGTGGTACGAAGACGGCCGCCGCCTTGTGCTGCGCGCGAGCCGGGCGCGAATATCCACGCCTTCTGACAAATCCTTCGCTGACTTCGCGAACGCGCTGGCGAATATCAGCGGGCCGCGACTTTCCAGTTCCACGTACGTCTTCTGGAACCAGGGCTATCTGGACGCCCATCTCGAATACGCGATCGATTCGCCGACATCGCAGATCAAGCTGGACTTCCGCGTCGCACCCGCACTTCGCGATCGGCTGCGCGTCGATCTGCGGTACGAGCCGCCTGGCGGGCCGCAGCGTGCATTCGATCTGGGCACGGCGCAAGGCCCGGTGGTCCTCGATCCGCGCTGGTACGAAGCGGCGTGGACGTTTCTGCGATCGGGGTTCGAGCACATCCTGCAGGGCCCCGATCACCTGCTGTTTCTCGTCTGCCTGGTGATGCCGTTCCGTCGGCTGGATATGTATCTGGTCGGCGTGGTCAGCGCCTTCACCGTCGCCCATTCGATCACGCTGATTTCAGCGGCCTACGGACTCGCCCCCCAGGCGGCCTGGTTTGTTCCCGGCATTGAAACGCTGATTGCCGCATCGATCCTGTACATGGCGATCGAGAACGTGCTGGCGCCGAACCTCAGCCACCGCTGGATCGCGAGTGCACTGTTTGGTCTGGTGCATGGCTTCGGCTTCTCGTTCGTGCTGCAGTCGCAACTGCAATTCGCCGGCTCCAGCCTGTTGCTGTCACTGCTGGCCTTCAACGTCGGCGTGGAACTGGGCCAGTTGCTGGTGATCGCCCTGGTGCTCGCAGCGCTGTCCTTGTTGAGGCGCGCCAAGCCGTCGAGCGAATTTGCGCTGACGGTCGTCGTTTCGGCACTGGCGGGACATGTGGCCTGGCACTGGTTCACCGACAGGGGCCAGTCCCTGCTGGCATCCTTGCCGCAGCCCTGGTTCGATCCGGACCTGTCCATGCAGATGTTGCTGGTGCTGATGTGCGCGGCGCTCGTGCTCAACAGATCGGTGCGGCGCCGGCTCTTTCTGGCGTGGTCGAATGCCGCCGCCCGATGGCGTCGACGCACGCCTTGAAAAACCATGAGCGCGTCATGTCGGCGCGTTGCGACGTCACGCCGATGGCGTGCAGCAGAATCAACCCCGGGACACCCCCACTTGCCCGACTTCGTGTCGCGGCGGATAGTCATGCCCCAGGCGTCCCGCCGGGGCGCAAACCAACCCAGATCGCGGCTGTGCCGCAGGAGATGAACCCATGACCGATGCCAAGATGAAACCCGCGCCACGCCGCAAATTCCTGCAGTCCGCCGCTGCAGCGACCGTGGGCGCCGGCACGATGGCCGTGCCGATGATCGCCACGGCACAGACCACTTCGCTGCGCTTCCAGAGCACCTGGCCCTCGAAGGACATCTTCCACGAGTACGCCAACGACTTCGCCAAGAAGGTCAACGACATGGCCGGCGGCAAGCTGAAGATCGAGGTATTGCCGGCCGGGGCGGTGGTGCCGGCGTTCCAGCTGCTCGAGGCCGTCAACAAGGGCACGCTCGACGGCGGCCACGGTGTCGTCGCCTACCACTACGGCAAGAACTCGGCCTTGGCGCTGTGGGGTTCGGGGCCGGCGTTCGGCATGGACCCGAACATGGTGCTGGCCTGGCACAACTACGGCGGCGGCAAGGATCTGCTGGTCGAGATCTACAAGTCCATCAACATGGATGTGGTGTCGTACCTGTATGGCCCGATGCCCACGCAGCCGCTGGGCTGGTTCAAGAAGCCGGTGTCCCGCGCCGAGGACATGAAAGGCCTGAAGTTCCGCACGGTGGGGCTGGCCGTCGACGTGTTCACCGAGATGGGCGTGGCGGTGAACCCGCTGCCCGGCGGCGAGATCGTGCCCGCGCTGGACCGCGGGTTGATCGACGCGGCCGAGTTCAACAACGCGTCTTCGGACCGTCTGCTGGGCTTTCCCGATGTGGCCAAGGTCTGCATGCTGCAAAGCTTCCACCAAAGCGGCGAGCAGTTCGAGATCCTCTTCAACAAGGGCAAGTACGAGGCGTTGCCGGCCGAGTTGAAGTCGATCATCGACTATGCGGTGCAGGCGGCCAGTGCCGACATGAGCTGGAAGGCGGTGCAGCGCAATTCGCAGGACTACATCGAGCTGAAGAAGGCCGGTGTCAAGTTCTACAAGACGCCCGACGCCATCCTGCGCGCCCAGCTCGCGGCCTGGGACAAGACGATCGAGAAGAAGGGCGCCGAGAACGCGCTGTTCAAGAAGGTGCTCGATTCGCAGCGTGAATTCGCCCAGCGTGCCGGGTCTTGGCAGAACGACTATTCGGTCGATTACAAGATGGCATATAACCACTATTTCTCCGGCACGCCGAAGAAGACCTGACAGGCCCAGAGCCTGCGATGCGGTGAGCGCCGTGCGTCGGCGCCACCGCATTTTCGTTTCCGATTCTGAAGTGCCCGTGCAGTGAGGAACACCATGCCGAACATTTTGCAAGCCGTGGACCGCCTGTCCACCTTCGTCGGCAAGTTCTTTGCCTGGACGGTGGTCGGGCTCACGCTGCTGATCTCGTGGGAGGTGTTCTCGCGCTACGTGCTGAACCAGCCCCACGCGTGGGTGCTGGATGCGCAGATCATGCTGTACGGCACCCTGTTCATGTTTGCCGGCGCCTACACGCTGAGCAAGGGCGGCCACGTGCGCGGCGACGTGCTTTACGGCTTCTTCCATCCGCGCACCCAGGCGACCATCGACCTGGTGCTGTACCTGCTGTTCTTCCTGCCCGGCATCGTGGCGCTGACCTATGCCGGCTGGACCTATGCCAACGAGTCGCTGGCGATGCGCGAGCAGACCTTCAACGCCGACCCGATTCCGGTCTACCCCTTCAAGTTCGTGATCCCGCTCGCCGGCGGCGTGCTGCTGCTGCAGGGCTTCGCCGAGATCATCCGCTGCATCCAGTGCCTGCGCACCGGTGCGTGGCCGCTGCGCGAGCACGATGTCGAAGAGGTCGACGTCGACAAGCTGAAGGAAATGGTGCACGTGAAGGACACCGACGACGCGCCCGACGAGATGGCGCGCTACGTGCCGCCTGCTCAGCGGCAAGAGGGCGTGTGATGAAGCTGCGCAAGGAACTCTGGTTCGGCTTCTCGCTGATGGCGCTGATCGGCACCGCGGCGCTGTACATGCTTTTCAGCGCGCCGGTGATCACCAACGGCCACATCGGGCTGCTGATGCTGTCGCTGGTGGTGGTCGCGATCATGCTCGGCTTCCCGACCGCGTTCACGCTGATGGGCATGGGCATGATGTTCGCGTTCTTCGCCTATCACTCCGGCGGCCAGACGGCCGGCGGCGCCATCACGCAGACGCTCGATCTGATGGTGCAGCGCGCGTTTTCGGTGATGAGCAGCGACGTGCTGATCGCCATTCCGCTGTTCGTCTTCATGGGCTACCTGGTCGAGCGCGCGAACCTGATCGAAAAGCTGTTCAGCAGCCTGCACCTGTCGCTCGCGCGCCTGCCGGGTTCGCTGGGCGTGGCCACACTGGTCACCTGCGCGGTCTTCGCCACGGCCACCGGCATCGTCGGCGCGGTGGTCACGCTGATGGGCCTGCTGGCCCTGCCGCAGATGTTGCGGGCCGGCTACGACGTGAGGCTGTCGGCGGGCACGATCACCGCCGGCGGGTGCCTGGGCATCCTGATCCCGCCGTCGGTGCTGCTGATCGTCTACGGCGCGACCGCCGGCGTGTCGGTGGTGCAGCTGTACGCGGGCGCCTTCTTTCCCGGCCTGATGCTGGCCGGTCTGTACATCGTCTATGTGGTGGTGCTGGCCAAGATCAAGCCCGCGTTGGCGCCGCCGCTGACGGCTGAACAGCGCTTTGTGCCGATTCCCGGCCCGCTGGCATCCTTGGGGGCCACCGGCGAAAGACGGGCGCTGCCGTGGCTGGTGAGCGCGTTGAAAGGCCGCCGCAATGCCGATGTCTCCACCGGCTACCTGCTGCGCCAGTTGTTCATCGCGCTGCTGCCGCTGATCCTGTTTACGGTCGTCGCGGTCTGGAGCTACATCAGCGCGACCGCGGCCGCACCAAAGTTCGACAGCGGCGGGCTGCGGCAGATCGGCTCCCAGCCTTACAAGATCAAGGATTACGCCGGTGGCCTGCAGGAGCCGCCGACCAGCAGCCCGGCCGAGGCGGCGCCGACCGGTGGGCTGGCCGAGCCGCCCAGCACTGCGAGCGAGCCGGTTGCCACCGGCGCGCTTGCCGAGCCGCCGGCTGCAGGTGGGTTGGCCGAACCGCCCGCCGCAGGCGGGCTGGCCGAACCGCCCGCCCCAAGCGGGCTGGCCGAACCACCCGGTGCGACCGATCGTGCGTCGACGACGGCCGGCGGCGGCGCCGGGTCCGAAGCCGGGGGTCTGTCCGAACCGCCGGGCAGCCCCGCGGCGCGGACGTCGGCGGCAGCACCGGACGGCTCTGCTGCCGCGGCCGCTGCATCGGCGCCGCTGTCCTACTGGATCGGGTTGGCCGCGGCAGTTGCCGCGCTGGTCGCGTACTACGGTGTGTTGAGCTTCAGCCGGCTCGAGATCTTCAAGATGTTGCTGGCTTCGTTCTTCCCGTTGCTGATCATGATCCTGGCGGTGCTGGGATCGATCGTGTTCGGGCTGGCCACACCCACCGAGGCTGCGGCAGTGGGCGCGCTGGGCGGCTTCTTGCTCGCCGGCGCCTACCGTCAGCTGAACCTGGAGATGGTCAAGGAATCGGTGTACCTGACGGCCAAGACCTCGGCGATGGTGTGCTGGCTGTTCGTCGGCTCGGCGATCTTCTCGGCGGCATTCGCGCTGCTGGGCGGGCAGGCGCTGGTCGAAGAATGGGTGCTGAGCATGGACCTGAGCAAGACCCAGTTCCTGATCCTCAGCCAGTGCCTCATCTTCATCCTGGGCTGGCCGCTGGAGTGGACCGAGATCATCGTGATCTTCATGCCCATCTTCATTCCGCTGCTGGACAACTTCGGCGTCGACCCGCTGTTCTTCGGCCTGCTGGTGGCCTTGAACCTGCAGACCGCCTTCCTGAGTCCGCCGGTGGCGATGTCGGCCTTCTACCTGAAGGGGGTGGCGCCGCGACACGTGACGCTGAACCAGATCTTTGCCGGCATGCTGCCGTTCATGGGCATCCAGGTGGTGGCGATCGTGCTGCTGTATGTCTTTCCGGGCATCGGGCTGTGGTTGCCGAGTGTCTTGTACAGCCGGTGACCTGAAACCGCCGCGGCGACGCCCGCGGCGGCCGGCTTCGTCGCCCACGGCAGGGGCGGCCTGCACGGTCGGGCACGCAACATGCCCAGAAGGCGCATGAAGTCGCCGCCGAAGCCTGCCCGCCCGCGCATCGCGCGCCGACCCACCGAAGCCGAACTCAACGCCGCTGCCGCACCCGCCGGCTCGACCACGGCGCCGGCCGTGACCACCAGCCAGTCGCTGCTGCAGACGCACATGCAGCTGGTGGCGGCGCAGACGATCGATTACGCCATCATGACGCTGGACCGGAATGCGCGCGTCGTCAGCTGGAACCCGGGCGCCGAGCAGGTCTTCGGTTTCACCGCCGAAGAAATGCTGGGCCAGACCTGCGAGCGCATCTTCACCCCCGAGGACCGCACCGCCGGCGTGCCCGAACAGGAGCTGTCGCGGGCGCGCGAGCTGGGCCGCGCCCGCGACGACCGCTGGCACATGCGCGCGGACGGCAGCCGTGTGTACTGCAACGGCATCATGATGCCGCTGAGTGACGGTGAACTGATCGGCTACGCCAAGATCGCCCGTGATCTGACCCGCGACAAGCGTGTCGCCGACGAGCGCGAGGCGCTGCTCGTGACCGAGAAGCAACTGCGCGCCGAGCTGCAACGCGCCTCATCGATGAAGGACGAGTTCCTGGCCGTGATGTCGCACGAACTCAAACATCCGCTGAACCTGATCCACCTGAATGCCGAACTGCTGATGCGGCTGCCGGCGGTGCGCGACGCGCCCGATGTCCAGCGCGCGGTCGAGGTGATCCGGCGCACCGTGCTGAGCCAGGCCAAGATCATCGATGACCTGCTCGACCTGTCGCGCATCCGCACCGGCAACCTGTCGCTGAACTTCACGCAGGTGGACTGGGGGGCGGTGATCGAGCAGATTCTCGATCTGGCCAAGGGTGATGCGGCGGCGCGGCAGCTGACCTTGACCAGCGAACTCGATCCGCGTGCGACGCAGGTGCTGGCCGATCCGCTTCGCGTCGAGCAGATCGTGTGGAACCTGCTGAGCAACGCGCTGAAGTTCACGCCCGCCCACGGCCGGGTGCGCCTGCGCCTGCAGGTCGAGGACGGCATGTCGCGACTGGATGTCGAGGACACCGGCGCCGGCATCGACCCGGCCTACATCGGGCAGTTGTTCGAGATGTTCAAGCAACCCGACGCCCGCGCCAATCGGCCCCACGGCGGACTGGGCATCGGGCTGGCGCTGGTCAAGCAGCTGGCCGAACTGCAGGGGGGGCGGGTGATGGCCCATTCCGAAGGCCTCGGCGGCGGCTCCCGCTTCAGCGTGTGGCTGCCGCGTTCGATCACGACACCGCTGCGCGCCGGCGGCGATCACCGCGATGGCGTGCTGCGCGGGCTGCGGGTGCTGCTGGTCGACGACATGGTCGATACGCTCGAATCGTTCGCGATGCTGCTGCGCCTCGAAGGTGCCACGATGACTTCGTGCAGTTCGGCGGCGCAGGCGCTGCACGAAGCCGGGCAGGCGGATTTCGACCTGTTGCTGTCGGATGTCGACATGCCCGGCATGGACGGCTACGAGTTCATGTCGCGGCTGCGGCACGCCTCGCGCAACCGCCATGTGCGGGCCATCGCGTTGACCGGCTACGCCCAGCCGGAAGACAAGCGTCGAGCGGCCGAGGCGGGGTTCGACGCCCACCTGTCGAAGCCGGTGTCGGTGCATGAACTGAACGAGACCGTCAACCGGCTGCTGCAGCCGCGCTGACGTCGTGACAGAAGCGGCTGCGCTTCAGCGCCTGGGCTGCGCTGCGCCGACGGTGTCCATCAGCCGCTGGCGCACGCCCTCGTCCTCCAGGCGCTTGCGCGTCTGGGCCTGTTCTTTCGCCTCCTGCTCGCGCTGCTCCTCGACCTGTTCGGGCGTCAGCTGTTCGGGCTCCAGCGCCAGCGACATGAAGGCCGAGGCCTCGGGCTCGCCGCGCTCGCTCTTGAGCTTGATGTTCAGCCGCAGTTCGTTGGCCGAATCGGCGTTGCGCAGCGCCTCGTCGAAGCTGATCAGCCCGGCGTTGTAGAGCTCGAACAGCGCCCAGTCGAAGGTGCGCATGCCCAGCTCGCGCGAGCGCGTCATGATGCCCTTGATCTCGGTCAGGTCGCCTTGCAGGATGCGATCGGCGATGGTCGGCGTGTTGAGCAGGATCTCGATCGCCGCGGCACGGCCGTTGCCGTCCTCGCGGCGCACCAGCCGCTGCGACACGATGCCGCGCAGGTTGGCCGACAGATCCATCAGCAGCTGCGCGCGGCGCTCCTCGGGAAAGAAGTTGATGATGCGTTCGATCGTCTGGCTGGCGCTGTTGGCGTGCAAGGTGCCCAGGCACAGATGGCCTGTTTCCGCAAAGGCAATCGCATGCTCCATCGTTTCGGTGTCGCGCACCTCGCCGATCAGGATCACGTCCGGCGCCTGGCGCAGCGTGTTCTTCAGCGCGTGATGCCAGCTGTGCGTGTCGACGCCGACTTCGCGGTGCGTGACCAGCGACTTCTGCGAGATGTGCACGTACTCGACCGGGTCTTCCACCGTGATGATGTGGCCGGCCGAATTGCGGTTGCGGTGGTCGATCATCGCCGCCAAGGTGGTCGACTTGCCCGAGCCGGTGGCGCCCACCACCAGCACCAGGCCGCGCTTGGCCATCACCACGTCCTTCAGCACCGGCGGCAACTTGAGCTTCTCGAAGTTGGGGATCTCGCTGGCGATGGTGCGGATGACCATGCTCACCGCCTGCTGCTGCACCAGCACGTTGACACGAAAGCGTGACACACCGGGCAGCGAGATGGCGAAGTTGCACTCCATCTCCTTCGCGAATTCCTCGCGCTGGCGCGGGTTCATCATCGCGTGCGCCAGCATGCGTGTGGCCTCGGCGTTCAGCTTCTGGCCCGTCATCGCCTGCATGCTGCCGTGCGTCTTCATGCTCGGCGGGAAATCCGCCGCAATGAACAGGTCGGAGCCACCGCCTTGCACCATCGCGGCAAGCAGCTTGTGCATGTAGGTCCGGGCCTGCTCTTCGGTCAGCGCTGTCATGGGTCTTCCTGGGGGTGGGGTCGGCCGCGCACGCGGCCGTCGCAGACACAAGCATCGCGCAAGCGGTGCGGCGCCGATCGGCGCAGCAGCACCTGAAAGGCCTTGTTAGTCCGCCGGTCCGCCGGCAGCCCGCCAGGTCGAAAGCCCGGCGAACCCGGGCTGCCGCAAGTCTGACTCGCGCCGGCAAACTTTTCAGCGCATCAATCGGCGCGTTTTGGGGTGGCCCAGACCTTGTTCGCTTCGCGCAGGAAGATGCGCACCGTCGTCGGGCCGATGCCGGTGAATTCCTGCAAGCGCCGCTTCAGGTCGGCGGCGCTGGTGCTTTGTTCATGCAGCCGGCCGAGCTTGCCGTCGTATTCGTCGATGAGCTTCTGGCACAGCGCCCGCAGCCGCTGCGCGGTCGATTCGTCGTAGCGCACGTAATGGCCTTCGCCCAGCAGCTTGACCAGGCTCTTCCACGAGCGGCGACCCAGCTTGCGCGGGGTGTCCAGGCCGTGTTCGTCGATGAGCACGTGGTAGGCGCGCGCGGCCACCGCCTGCTGCACCCGCTTGCCGAACAGGAAGCTGGCGATGAACCAGCAGAACAGGCCCCGTTCGCGCGAGCGGGCGGAGTCGCCGAAGTGAATGCCCAGATCCCCGGCCGAGATGTTCTTGCGTGCCATGGGCAGGTTCGGGCAAACGATGTTCCCCGATCTGCTGCGCCCCCGGGCGCAGCAGGCACGCCGGATGCCCGACGCCGCAAGCCAGAACGGCGGTGGGCGGGCTGTCGACATGAAAGCGGCATTGAAGCGATATCACGACAAGCGCGACTTCGCGGCGACCCGCGAGCCCCAAGGCGGGTCGGCGTCGACACACACCCGCGCCTTCGTCGTGCAGAAACACGCCGCTCGCCAGCTTCACTACGACTTCCGGCTCGAACTGGACGGCGTGCTGAAGAGCTGGGCGATTCCCAAGGGCCCGAGTCTGGACCCGGCCGTGAGGCGCATGGCCGTGCACGTCGAAGACCATCCGCTCGACTACCGGCATTTCGAAGGCACCATCCCAGCCGGCCAGTACGGCGCCGGCTCGGTCGTCATCTGGGACCGTGGCGAATGGGAGCCGCTGACCGATCCGCAGGCAGCCTACCGCGACGGCAAGCTGCAGTTCCGGCTGCACGGCAGCAAGTTGCACGGCCAGTGGGCGCTGGTTCGCATGCATGGCCGCTCGACGGCGCGCAACGATCCCTGGCTGCTGATCAAGAAGAACGACGAGGACGCGCGCGACACCGCCCGGCACGACGTCGTCGTCGCCGAACCGGACAGCGTCGTGCACGACGCGCCGACGCGCAGTGAACGGCCGCGCCGGCAGCGCAAGCCCGCGGTGGCACAGGCTGCTGCAACTTCGACCGCCACGGCACAGCCAACCGCGACCGCTGTGCCTGATGGCGCGCGGCGCGCGGCATTGCCGGCAACCCTTGCGCCGCAGCTGGCGACGCTGGTGGCGCAGCCGCCGCACGGCGAGGGCTGGCGCTACGAGATCAAGTTCGACGGCTACCGCATCCTGGCGCGCGTCGACGGCGACGATGTGCGGCTCCTCACCCGCAACGCCATCGACTGGTCGCAGCGGCTGCCCGGCGTGGTCGACGCGGTTCGTGCCTTGAAGCTGGGCGACGGCTGGCTCGACGGCGAGATCGTGGTCGGCGGTGCCAACGGCGTGCCGGATTTCAATGCCCTGCAGAACGCCTTCCAGGCCGAGAGCACCGGCGCGATCGAGTACGTGGTGTTCGACCTGCCCTATTTCGCCGGCCACGATCTGCGCAGCGTGCCGCTGGCCGGTCGGCGCGAGCTGCTGCAACGGCTGCTCGACGCACAAAAGGACGTGCGCGTGCGCTTCAGTCAGGACTTCGATACCGCCGCCGCCACCTTGCTGCACGATGCCTGTCGCATGCGGCTCGAGGGCGTGATCGGCAAGCGGATCGACGCGCCCTATGTCAGCCGGCGCAGCCCGACGTGGATCAAGCTGAAATGCAACCAGCGGCAGGAGTTCGTCGTCGGCGGCTACACCGACCCGAAAGGCCAACGCACCGGCATCGGCTCGCTGCTGCTCGGGTTTCACGACGCGGCCGGGCAACTCGTCTACGCCGGTGCCGTCGGCAGCGGTTTCGACACTGCAGCGCTCGAAGCGCTGCAGCGCATGCTGGTCAAGCTGAAGACCCGCGACTGCCCGTTCGACGTGCGCCCGCGCGTCAAGAGCGCCCACTGGGTGCGTCCGACGCGGGTCGTCGAGGTGTCCTTTGCCGAATGGACCCGCGCCGGTCGCATTCGGCATGCGGTGTTCCATGGCCTGCGCGACGACAAGCCGGCCCGCGCCATCACACGCGAACAGGCCGCGCCGGCCGAACAGGTCAACACTGCGGCAGAAAAGACGACTCGCAA
The DNA here is from genome assembly GCA_963756415.1 of uncultured beta proteobacterium. Taxonomy (GTDB): domain Bacteria; phylum Pseudomonadota; class Gammaproteobacteria; order Burkholderiales; family Burkholderiaceae_C; genus Rubrivivax. The sequence continues at coordinate 201,471 of CAVWNT010000003.1, read as the reverse complement.
GAAGTCGGCCGCGGCGAAGCAGGGGGCGCCGGCATCGCGTGGCGGCGAGCAGCCCGCCGCACCACGCGCCCGCGACAACGTGGCGTTGCCGAAGGGCCTGCGTGTCAGCCATCCGCAGCGGGTCATCGACCCGCAGTCGAAGGCCACCAAGCTCGAACTCGTCGACTACTACCTCGAGGCGGCACGCGCGATGCTGCCCCACCTGGCGAAGCGGCCGGTGACGCTGGTGCGCGCCCCGGGCGGCGTCGCCGGACATACCTTCGTGCAACGGCACGCCCGCGCCCTCGACATCGCGGGGTTGAACACCCTGGATGCCGGGTCCGGCTTCGAAGACATGGTCGAGGTGGCCAGCTTCGAGGGCCTGATCGGGGCGGCGCAGGCCAATGTCGTCGAGTTCCACACCTGGAACGTGACCACGCGGCAGCCGACGAAGCCGGACCGCATGGTCTTCGATCTCGATCCGGGCCAAGGGCTGGCGTGGAAGGCGATGCAGGAAGGCGCCGAGCTGGTGCGATCGGCACTCGCCGATCTCGGACTGCACAGCTTCCTGAAGACCAGCGGTGGCAAGGGCCTGCATGTGGTGGTTCCGATCCGCCCGGCGCACGGGTGGGAACAGGTCAAGCAGCTGTCGAAGCGGATCGTCGAGCACCTGGCCGCCACCGCGCCCGATCGGTTCGTCGCCAAGAGCGGTGCCGCCCGTCGCGTCGGCAAGATCTTCGTCGACCACCTGCGCAACGGCTTCGGTGCCACCACCGCCTGTGCCTGGTCGGTGCGTGCACGCCCCGGGCTCGGCGTGTCGGTGCCCTGTTCGTGGGACGAACTGGCGACGCTGCGCAGCGGCAGCCACTGGACGCTGGACAACGTGCGGGAGCGGCTGCAGGACCGGGACGATCCGTGGGCCGGCTACGCGCAGCAGCGCCAGTCGTTGAGTCAGGCGTTGCGACGCTGGGACAGCTGAGAGGCGGGCACCGTCGACCGGGGCAGGGTGCCGGCAGGCAGGGCGCCGGATCAGCGGGGCTTGTCGGGTGTCGGCTGCGTCAGATCGGCCACCACCTGGCGGGCGGCCGCGATCGGATCGGTGCGTCCGTGCCGGTGCCAGGCCTGCAGCGCCATCGTCGTCAGCACGCGTTGCGTCAGGTGCGGGCGCAGGATGGACATCTGATCCTCGAACGAGGACATCCACTGTTCTTTCTGATAAGCCATGGAAGCAGCCCCTTGCGTGGAAAAGTGGTGGCCTCATGCCCTCGGGCGAATGCACAGCGCAGGCTGCGACTTCACCAAATGACGCGGGCGCTCCCACCGATGGTGAGGAGCGCCCGCGGGTCCGGCGTCGGAACCCAACTACATGACGTGGGGGTCCGTCCCGGACCGTGAGATTGAAGACATATCACCTCCTTCCGTGGTTGCTGCGAAGGCGCCAGATTACCTGCTTTCGACCAGCGGCGTGCACGAACTCGTGGGCCTGCGCGGGGTGCCCGCCCGGCGCAGCGGAAAATGCGCCGATGAAAGCACCCCGACGCCTGCAGACCCTGATCGACGAAGGCCTTGATCGACAGCGTTCAGCGCCAGCTGATGAGTGGCAAGGAAGCGATGGTCTTCGTCGTGCGCTGCGGCGACGAAACGCGCTGCGCCAAGGTCTACAAGGAGGCCACGCACCGCAGCTTCCGCCAGGCCGTGGACTACACCGAGAACCGCAAGGTCAAGAACTCGCGCCAGGCCCGCGCGATGGCCAAGGGCACGCGGCTTCGGGCGCGAGGCGCGCGAGGCCGCGTGGCAGAGCGCCGAGGTCGACGCGTTGTACCGCCTGGCCCATGCCGGCGTGCGTGTGCCGCAGCCCTACAACTTCTTCGAAGGTGTGCTGCTGATGGAACTGGTCACCGACGAACACGGCGACGCCGCACCGCGCCTGAACGATTGCAGCTTCACGCCCGACGAGGCGCGCCGGCATCACGCATCGCTGTTGACCGAAGTGGTGCGCATGCTGTGCGCCGGCGTCGTGCACGGCGACCTGTCGGAGTTCAACATCCTGCTCGGTGCGGACGGGCCGGTGATCATCGACCTGCCGCAGGCGGTGGACGCTGCCGGCAACAACCACGCACAGCGCATGCTGCTGCGCGATGTCGGCAACCTGCGCAATTTCTTCGCTCGTTTCGCCCCCGAACTGCGCGCCACCGCCTACGGCCCCGAACTCTGGACCTTGTACGAACGCGGCACGCTGTCCGTCCAGACCGTGCTCACCGGCCACTACGAGCGGCCGCCGGGTGCTGTCGATCTGGTCGGCGGTGATGCGCGAGATCGACGATGCACGTGCCGAAGAGGCGGCACGGCTGGAAAGGATGGCCTGAACGCGCCGCACGCGAATGCAGCAGGGCGTGAAGGGAAGCGGCATATATTCCGACCTTTGGGTCCTTCCATGACGGCCACCTCCACCTTCCGGCACCAGAACTACGAGTTCACCTGTGGCGCCAGAGCCGGTGACGGCGGCCGCTTCCGGCCCACCCTGACCGTGACGAAGGTGGTTTGGCCGACGCGACCCCGGGTGATCGACGTCGAGGCGGGCGAGCACGAAACCGAAGCCGCCGCCATCGCCGCTGCGCGCGCCCAGGGCATCGAATGGGTCAACAACTACGGTTGAGGCGCGGTCGATAGAGCGAGGGCAGTGCCGAAAGTGGTGCGGGTCGGCGCCGTCACAATCCGGGCGCTGTGTGCAGGTTCAGCGTGCCGGCTTCGACGATTCTTCCGGGTCGATGCCCTTGATCGGATCATCTTCGCGGTCGGGGCCGATCTCCACCACCTTGTCGGCGGTCGCCTCGTCGCGGAAATTCTCGGGCTCGGTGCGGGTGGCCTGCTTTTCCGAGCGCGCCAGCGCATCGCGTTGATCGCTGCCGGCTTGGCCTGCGGCTTGTTTGTCTTGATCGGGTGTGCCTGCTTCGTTGTTCATGACCGTCCCTTTGCCGATTGAAAACAAGCCACCATCGTGGCGCGCACGGCAGGCAGCTGCTGTAGGCGCCGGCGCCGACCGTGCGGTCCCGGCGTCCTACGCCGGTGGACGCTAGAGGCGCGCGGATGAACTCGACCCTCACGCCCGGCCTGGTGCTGCTGCAGGGCAACCGGCTCGAACTGCTGATGCAGGCGGTGGCCGGCTGGCTGCGCGCACATCCGCTCGATGCGCTGGAACCCGAGCAGGTGCTGGTGCAGAGCAACGGCATGGCCGAATGGCTGAAGATGTCGCTGGCACAAAGCGCGGGCATCTGTGCGGCCACTCGGGTGGAGTTGCCGGCGCGCTTCATGTGGCGCAGCTTTCGGCAGCTGCTGGGGCCGGCGGCGGTGCCCGCCAGCGCACCGCTCGACAAGGGCCCGCTGATGTGGCGGCTGCTGCAGCTGTTGCCCGATCTGGCACGCCGGCCCGGCTTCGAGCCGCTGGCCGGTTTCCTGCAAGGCGATGACCCGGCGCGCTGCGCGCAACTGGCGCGGCGCCTGGCCGATCTGCTGGATCAGTACCAGGTCTACCGCAGCGACTGGTTGCAGGCCTGGGCCGCCGGCCGTGACGTGCTGCCGCGCTTCGAAGGCGACCCTGGCGCTGCCGCCATCGGCGCTGATCTTCGCTGGCAGCCGGCGCTGTGGCGCGCGCTGCTGGCGTCGCTGACGAGCGAGCAGCGCGAGGCGACGCGTCCCGCGCTGCACCGGCGCTTCTGCGCGGTGCTGGCCGACACGCACGATGCCGGCGCGGACGCGCGGCTTGCGGCGTTGCCGCGACGCATCGTCGTCTTCGGCATGGCGCAGCTGCCGCCGCAGACCCTGTCGGCGCTGTCGGCGCTGGGGCGCCACTGCCAGGTGCTGCTGGCACTGCCCAACCCCTGTCGCTTCCACTGGGCCGACACCGTCGACGGGCGCGAACTGCTGCGCCGCCAACACCAGCACCCACAGCGCCGCCAGCCGCTGCGCGGCGCCATCGATCCGGCCACGGTGGCGCTGCAAGACCTGCATGCGCACGCACATCCGCTGCTGGCGGCGTGGGGCCGTCAGGCGCGCGATCTGATGGCCCAACTGGATGCCTTCGATGCGGCGGCGCAGGGCAGCGACCGGTTGCTGCCGATGTCGAGCGTGGACCTGTTCGATGACTCGCCCGCGCACTCGCTGCTCGAACAGGTGCAGGCGCGCATCCGCGACCTGGTGCCGCTGGCCGAACATGCCGGGCTGCGGTCGCCATCGGTGGCCGGGTGCTGACCGCTCGATCGTTTTCCACATCGCCCACGGCGTGCAGCGCGAGGTCGAGATCCTCCACGATCAGCTGCTGCAGCTGTTTGCCGATGCGCCGGCCGACACAGCACTGAACCCGCGCGACGTGGTCGTGATGGTGCCCGACATCCAGGTCTTCGCGCCGGCCATCCGCTCGGTGTTCGGCCAACACGGCCGCGACGATGCGCGCTTCATCCCGTTCGACATCGCCGACCTGCAGCCGCGCGGCCACGACCCGCTGCTCGGTGGCCTCGAATGGCTGCTCGATGCGCCGCGACGGCGTTGTGGCGCCAGCGAGCTTCGCGACCTGCTGGACATTCCCGCGGTGGCGCGGCGCTTCGGCCTCGACAGCGGCGAGCTGGATCGTCTGGCGTCGTGGATCGAAGGCGCCGGCATCCGCTGGGGGCTCGACGCGCAGCACCGCGCGCAGCAGGAACTGGCGGTCTGCGGCGACCTGAACACCTGGCACTTCGGCCTGCAGCGCATGCTGCTGGGCTACGCGGTCGGCGCGGGTGAGGCGGTGCAGGGCATCGAACCGTACGACGAGATCGGCGGGCTCGATGCGGCGCGGGTCGGCACGCTGGCGGCCATGATCGAATCGCTGCAGCACTGGACGCAGGTCAGCCAGAGCCTGGCCTCGCCGCGGCAATGGGCGAGCCGTCTGCAACGCCTCGTCGACGACTTCTTCGTCGCCAGCAGCGATGCCGAACGCCTGACACTGGCGGCGCTGCGTCTGGCGCTCGCCGACTGGCTCGACGATTGCACCAGCGCCAACTTCGAGCAGCCGATCGACCTGCAGGTGGCGCGCGAGGCCTGGCTGGCGCAGTTCGACGCACCGGGCGCCGGCCAGCGTTTCCGGGGCGGCGGCGTCACCTTCTGCACCCTGCTGCCGCTGCGGGCGATTCCGTTCGAGGTGGTGTGCCTGCTCGGCATGAACGACGGCGACTACCCGCGCGCCGGCGCGCGTGCCGACTTCGACCTGATGAGCCTGCCCGGCCAGTTCAGACCGGGCGATCGTTCGCGGCGCGACGACGACCGGCAGTTGATGCTCGACGCCTTGCTGTCGGCGCGGCGCGTGCTGTACATCAGCTGGGCCGGGCGCAGCCAGCGCGACAACAGCGAGCAGCCGCCATCGGTGCTGGTCGCGCAGCTGCGCGACTACCTGGCCGCCGGCTGGCACGACGGCGTGCTGGCGCAGCGCACCACCGAACATCCGTTGCAGCCGTTCAGCCGCCGCTATTTCGAGCAAGAGGACGCCAGCCCCGCCGGCAGCTTGTTCAGCCATGCGCGCGAGTGGCGGCAGGCCCACGAGCACAGGCCCCCGGCCGGGCCCGCATCGATGCCGCACGAGCACCCGCGGGCTGCGCTGAGCCTCGAATCGCTGGCGCGCTTTGTCAAGCAGCCGGTGCGCGCCTATTTCAGGCACACGCTGCAGGTGCACTTCGACCGCGACGACGACAGCGTCGACGACGACGAACTGTTCGCGCTCGAAGGGCTCGATCGTTTCAAGCTCGTCGAGCAGGGTCTGGCCGAATTTGCAGCGCAAGGCCGACCGGCGCAGGACGTGGCCGCCGTGGTCGATCGACACCTGCTGCGCCTGCGCCGCGCGGGCCGGCTGCCGATGGCCTCGGTCGGCCGCCGCACCGAAGCCGATGTGCGCGACGCCCTGCTGCCGATGCTGACCCAGTGGCGCGACCTGCAGCTGTCGTACCCGCACGCGGTCGAGGCCTGGCCACTGCGTCACGAGCACGCCGGCGTGATCATCGAATCGTCGCTCGGCGGCCTGCGTCGCAGCGATGCCGCTGCCCCCGACGCGCCGGTGTGGCTGCACCTGTCGGCACGCCGCTTCTGCAACGAAGGCGCACCGATCGTGAAGTCGCTGATCGACATCTGGCTGCGCAGCCTGCTGGCCTGCGCCGACGGCCTGCCGATGCGCGGCCACGTCGTCGGCCTGGGCGCCAGCCTGCAGATCGAGCCGCTGCAGCGGGCCGAGGCCGTGGCAAGCCTGGACATGCTCATCGACTGCTGGCGCGAAGGCATGGCCGCGCCGTTGCCGCTGGCCTGCGCCACCGCGCTGGCCTGGCTGCAAGGTGAGAACGCGGCGGCGGTGTACGAGGGCCGCTTCGAAGGCCGCGCCGAAGTCGACGACATGGCGCTGGCGCGTGTGTATCCCAGCTTCGATGCGCTGCGTGCCGACGGCCGTTTCGCCACGTTGGCCGAGCGCATGTACGGGCCGTTGCTGCAATGGTCGAAGGATCGGGTGCAGGTGCACGTGCACACCGCCGCATCATGAGCCTGCTGCTGGACGTGCGCACCTTGCCACTGTGGGGCAGCCGCTTGATCGAGGCCAGCGCCGGCACCGGCAAGACCTGGACGCTGGCCGCGCTGGTGCTGCGCCTGGTGCTCGGTCACGGCGGCGCCAACGCGTTCGCGCGCCCGCTGCAGCCGGCGCAGATCCTGGTCATGACCTTCACCCGCGCTGCCACGCGCGAGCTGTCGGCACGCATACGCGCGCGACTGCTTCAGGCGGCACGGTGCTTCGACGGCCAGGAGCTGCCGGCGGCCGACGACCTAGTTCATGCAGCAACTGCTCGGCGAATACCCGCCCGGCGCACCGCGCACGCAAGCCGCATGGCAGCTCGCGCTGGCCGCCGAGGCGATGGACGATGCGGCCGTGCACACCATCGATGCATGGTGCCAGCGCATGTTGCGCGAGCACGCCTTCGACAGCGGCAGCCCGTTCGACGATGTGCTCGATGTCGACGAGACCGGCATGCGGCGCGAGGCGGCGCTCGACTACTGGCGCCAGCAGGTCTATCCGCTCGACGACGCGGCGCTGTCGCAGGTGCTTGCCGTGTGGCCGAGCGCCCACGCGCTGGTCAGCGACGCTCAGCGCCTGCTCGAACAGCCGTTGCCGGACGCTGCCGGGCAGGGCACGCTGGCTGCGCTGATCGAAGAGCAGTCAGCGCAGCGCCGGCAACTCAAGCTCGGCTGGGCCGAACGTGCGCGGCAGATGGAGCACTGGCTCGACCACCTCGGCCCCGGCAGCGTCGTCGCCAAGGCGCGGTTGCAGTCGCGCCACTACAAGTCGTGGTTGGCTGTGCTGTCGGCGTGGGCCGACGACCCGGGGGCCGAGCTGCTGGAGATGAGGATCGGCGCCGAGCGGCTGACCCCGCACGGGCTTGCCGATGTGCTGCATCCGGCCGTCGAATTGCCGCCGCACTTCGCTGCGCTTGCCGCGCTGGTGCAGGCACTGGCGCGATTGCCGTCGCCGACGGCGGCGCGGCGCGCACACGCCGCGGTGACCATCTCGCGGCGGCTGGCGGTGATGAAAGCGCGCGCAGGCACCTTCGGCTTCGCCGACATGCTGAACCGCCTCGACGCCGCGCTCGACCCGGCGTGCAACAGCGCCGCTGCCCGTTTGCGCGCGCGCATCCGCGAACAGTTCCCGGTCGCACTGATCGACGAATTCCAGGACACCTCACCGGTGCAGGCGCGCATCTTCGATCGGCTCTACGGCATCGCCGACAACGACCCTGCCACCGGCTTGCTGCTGATCGGCGACCCGAAGCAGTCGATCTACGGCTTTCGCGGCGCCGACATCCACGCCTATCTGGCCGCGCGCCGCGCCACCGAGGGGCGCCGCTACGTGCTCGGCGTCAACCACCGTTCGACGGCGGCGCTGGTGGACGCGGTGAATGCGCTGTTCGCCCGCGCCGACAGCCAGCTCGAAGGGGCCTTCATGTTCCGCCCGGCGGGGGCACCGCCGATCGACGATCCGCTGCCCTTCGAGCCGGTGCAGGCGCACGGCCGCAAGCAGCAGTTCGTCTGCAGCGCGCGCGCCGACGGCCCCGCCGCGCTGGCCTTCGAGCTCGACGATCGCTTGCTCGACGCCGGCAGCAGCCAGCGCGAATTTGCCGCGCGCTGCGCCGAGCACATCGTGCAGCTGCTGAACGACGAGCGGGCCGGCTTTCGCGACCACCAAAGCGGCGCCTTCACGCGTCTGGCCAGCGCCGACATCGCGGTGCTGGTGCGCACGCGCAGGCAGGCGGCCGACGTGCGGCGCGAACTGGCGCGCCGCCACGTGCCGTCGGTCTATCTGTCGGATGGCGATTCGGTGTTCGCCGGTGACGAGGCGCGCGATCTGCTGCACTGGCTGCGTGCGGTGGCCGCGCCCGGCGACAGCCGCTTGGTGCGCGCCGCGCTGGCCACCGCGATGCTCGGCCTGACGATCGACGAGCTGCGCCAACTGGCCGAGGACGATGCCGCCTACGACAGCCGCGCCACCGAACTGCGCCGCCTGCGCGCGGTGTGGCAGCAGCAGGGCGTGCTGAGCATGCTGCGCCAGACGCTGCACAGCATCGGTGCGCCGGCGCGCTGGCTCGCCAGCGACGGGCGGCGTGACGGTGAACGCCGCCTCACCAACCACCTGCACCTGGCGGAGCTGCTGCAGGCCGCCAGTGCGCAGCATCCGGGCGAGCAGTCGTTGATCCGCTGGCTGTCGCAGCAGCGCGAGGCGCTGATGGTCGATGGCGACGAACGCATCGTCAGGCTCGAAAGCGATGCCGAACTGGTCAAGGTGGTGACGGTGCACAAGGCCAAGGGCCTGCAGTACCCGCTGGTGTTTCTGCCCTTCGCCTGCCATTTCCGGGCGGTCAGGAAGTCACGCGACGAGATCGTGGTGCTGCACGACGCCGGCGGACAGCGACAGGCTCACCTCGACCCGGCACCGCAGCAGATCGAAGCCGCCGAGCGGGAGCGGCTGCGCGAGGACCTGCGCCTGCTGTACGTGGCCACGACCCGCGCCGAGCACCATCTGTGGATCGGTCTGGCGGCGCTGAAGTCCGGCACCAGCCCGCGGTGCGTCTGGCACCGCAGCGCCATCGGCTATGCCCTCAGCGGCGCCCGAGGACATGGCGGCCGAGGCGTTGCGCAACCCGGTCGAGGCCCTGGTGCGCAGCAGCGATCGGCACACCCTCGAGCTGACGCTGGCGCCGCCGATCGAGCAATTGCCGTGCACCACGCTGCTGCCGCGTGCCGGGCTGCCGCCGCTGCGTGCAGCAGCCCCCTACGCTGCAGACTTCGACCGGCAGTGGTCGATCGGCAGCTACTCGTCGCTGGTGCGCACGCTCGCCGCGCCGGCGTGCGTCGAGCGCGGCCGTGGCACTGGCCCGCGACGACGAGCACGCCCCGACCCGCGGCGCATGCGCCACCGACGCCGCCGGTGGCAGCCGCCGGCGAGCCGTGGCATGTGCTGACGCCGGGCGCCGGCACCGGCACCGTGCTGCATGCGCTGCTCGAACTGGTCGCCGCCGAAGGCCTGGACCGCATCGACGACGACGACCTGCGTCGCCAGCTGCTGCGGCGCTGCCAGCAGCATGGGCTACGGCGCGCAGGCGCAACAACTGCTGGCCTGGCTGGCCGAACTGCTGCGCACGCCGCTGCCGCCGCTGGGCGTCGCATTGGGGCAGGTCGATCGGGTGCTCAGCGAGATGGAGTTCTGGCTGCCCAGCGCCCGGCTGCAGAGCAGCCGCGTCGATGTCTTGTGCCGCGCCCACCTTCTCGGCGCCGCGCCGCGCCCGGCGCTGCCGCCACGCACCCTGCACGGCATGGTGATGGGCTTTGCCGATCTGGTCTTCGAACACCGCGGGCGCTACTGGGTGCTCGACTACAAGACGCAACCGGCTGGCGCCCGACGACGCGGGCTACGACGCCGACACGCTGGTGGCGGCGATGGCCGCGCACCGCTACGACGCGCAGGCGGCGCTGTACCTGGTCGCACTGCACCGGCTGTTGCGCGAACGCCTGGGCCGTGCCTACGACCCGCACCAGCATCTGGGCGGCGCGCTGTTCTTCTTCGTGCGCGGGCTGCGCGGCCCGCAGCGCGGCTGCGTGCACCTGCCGGCACCGCAGGCCCTGCTCGACGGGCTGGACGCGGCGCTGGACGGCGGCGCCGGGGCACCGTGATGAACGCGCCTGCCGCGGACCCGATGCCCACCGACAGCGCCACGCTGATGCAGCCGCTGCAGGCCTGCGTCGAGCAGGGCCGGCTGCGGCAGCTCGATGTCGCGTTCGCGCGCTTCGTGCTCGACCTGGCGCCGCAGAGCGAGCCGGCGGTGGTGCTGGCCGCGGCGCTGCTGGCCCACCTGGAAGGGCAGGGGCATGTCTGCCTGCCGCTCGAACAGCTGCATGCGCAGGCCACTGCGCTGCTGGGTGAGGGCACGGGGCAGGCGCGGCGCGACACCGGCGCTGGCTCGCCGGCCTGCCCGTCGATGCCGCCGGCTGGACGGATGTGCTGGCCGCGTGCCCGCTGATCGACGCCGAACCCTTGGCAGCAGCGCACGACGCTGACAGCGAACGGGCGTCGCGGCCGCTGGTGCTGCACCGCGACCGGCTGTACCTGCGCCGCTACTGGCGCCACGAACAGCGCGTGGCACGGCAGGTGCGCGAGCGCTGCGATCGCACGCATGCGGTCGATGCCGTTGCCGCCGCCACAACGCTCGAGCGCGCTGTTCGCGCCCACCGGCGACGCGCGACCCGACTGGCAGCGCATCGCCTGCGCGCTGGCACTTCGCGCCGGCTTGACGGTCATCACCGGCGGCCCCGGCACCGGCAAGACACACACCGCCGCAAGCGTGCTGGCGGCGCTGCTGATGCAGGCGCACGCCGATGGCCAGGGCACCGATCGCCCGCTGCGCATCGCGCTGGCCGCACCCACCGGCAAGGCCGCGGCGCGGCTCGGGCAATCGATCGCCGCGGCCTGGCCGGCGCTGACGCAGGGCGCGGGCATCGATGCGCCGCAGGCAGCTGCGCTGGCCGCCGGGCTGGAGCGCATCGGCCCGGCGCGCACGCTGCACGCGCTGCTCGGGGCGCGCCGGCACACGCGCAAGTTCGATTTCGACCAGGCCCAGCGGCTGCCGCTGGACGTGCTGATCGTCGACGAGGCGTCGATGGTGCACCTGGAGATGATGGATGCGCTGCTCGCCGCGCTGCCCGATCGCGCGCGGCTGGTGCTGCTGGGCGACAAGGACCAGCTGGCCTCGGTGGAAGCGGGCGCGGTGCTCGGCGAGCTGTGCCGCGGCGCCGACCCGCCGCGCTACGACCGCGCCACCGCGGCATACCTGGCCGCGGTGGCAGGCCAAACCTTGCCAGCCGAGATGGTGCAGGGCGGGTCGACGCTCGATCGGCAGACGGTGGTGCTGCGCCACAGCCACCGCTTCGGCGGTGCCATCCGCGACCTTGCCGCAACCGTCAATGCGGGCGACCTGGCGCCAACGCGCTCGTTGTTGCTGGCCGGTGCCGACCCGTCGATCGCGTGGCTGCGCAGTGGCTCGCCCCGCGACGCCGTGCTGCTGGCCCTGCACGGACGCGGCGCCCACGCCGGCTATGCCGCCTATGCGAGCCGGCTGGCGCGGCGCGCGGCGCTGTCTGCCGGTGCCGGCGACGCGCCCGACGACGCCGAGGTGCACGGACGGTGCTGAAGGCGTTCGACCATTTCCGGCTGCTGTGTGCCGTGCACGATGGCGATTGGGGCACCGAGGCGTTGAACGCGGCCATCGAAAACGCACTCGCCGCCGGCGGCATGATCGATCCGCGCGACGAGTGGTACGAGGGCCGCCCGGTGATGGTGACGCGCAACGATGCCGATGCCGGCGTCTTCAACGGAGACATCGGCATCGTGCTGGCGACACGCGGAGGTGCGAACCCTTTCAAGGCCTACTTTGCTGGACGGCCGCAAGCTGCGCTCGGTGGCGGTGGGCCGCTTGCCGCCGGTGCAAACCGCCTTTGCGCTGACGGTGCACAAGGCGCAGGGATCGGAGTTCGACCACGCCGCGCTGGTGCTGCCGACGCCGGCCAGTCGCGTGGCCAGTCGCGAACTGGTCTACACCGCGGTGACGCGCGCGCGCTCGGCGTTCACGCTGGTCAGCGCCAACGACGACGTGCTGGCCGAGGCGCTGGCGCGGCGCACGCAGCGCTTCAGCGGGCTGGCGGCTGCGTTGATGGGCGACGACTGAATCGCTGCCGAAAGGCTGTCGCAGCCACATCACACGGCCCGGCGACCGCGCAGCGCCTCGGCTTGCCGTCAGCGCGCCACCAAGCCGTAGCGCCGGCGCAGCGCGTCGGCCAGGGCCTTCAGCAACGCCGACATCAGGAAGATGAAGGCGATGTAGATGACGGCCGTGGCAGTGAGGATCTCGATCGGCTCGTACCACTTGTTCACCAGCCGCTGCGACTCGAACATCAGATCCGGCACGGCGATCACCGACACCAGCGCCGACGACTTGACGATGACGGTGAACTGGTTGCCGATCGACGGCGCGGCGTCGAGAAAGCACCTGCGGCAGCACGATGCGCCGGAAGGCATGCAGCCGCGACATGCCCAACGAGCGCGCCGCCTCCAGGTGGCCGCGCGGAATGGCCTCGATCGCGCCGCGGAAGGTTTCGGCCAGGTAGCCGCTGGACTGCAGCGCCAGTGCCACGCAGGCGGCGGCGAAGAAGGTGTTCGGCCAGCCGAAGACCTCGGGCCACACATAGTTGACCCACAGCAGCTGCACCAGGATCGGCGTGGCACGGAAGAACTCGATCAGCAGCACGCTCAGCGGGCGCAGCGGGCGCACGTACAGGCGCAGCAGGCGCCAGCAGCAAGCCGCCGGCCAGCGCGCAGACGAAGGACACCGCGCACACCTGCAAGCGTGACCAGGAAGCCCTGCCAGTAGGCTTCGCGCTGGTCCCAGACAAGTCGTTGCCAGTTGCCCATGGGCGCTTCGTCAGGCGAAGATCTTGGCGCGCCAGCGGCCCGAGACCGCCTGCAGCAGGCTGGCCGCGCCGAACACGATCACGAAGTACACCAGCGCCGCGCCGGTGTACAGCGGCAGCGGCCGCATCTCCTGCGCCGACACCAGCGACACCTGGTACATCAGGTCAGGCACCGCGATCAGCGAGACGATGCTGGTCGCCTTGAACATCGAGATGAACTGGTTGACCGATTCCGGCAGCATGCGCCGCACCACCTGCGGCAGGATCAGCCGCCACAGGATGTGCCGGTCCGACATGCCAAAAGCCTGGCCGGCCTCGATGTGCCCGCGCGGCACGGCTTCGATGCCGGCGCGGAAGGTCTCGGCGAAGTAGCCGCTGTAGACGAAGCCGAGCGCGATCACGGCCGAGACGAAGGGATCGAACTCGACGCGCCGGCGCGAGCATCGCGCCCAGCAGCAGCGGCAGCACGAAGTGAACCCAGACGATCATGATGTAGTCGGGCGAGTTGCGCGCCACCTCGGTGTGCACGGTGCCGGCCCAGCGCAGCGCACGACGGCGGCTGACGCGCAGCAGCGCCACGCCGAGGCCGGCCACCAGCGCGACGCTCGCCGAACACGCGAACACACCCAGGCTCGTGATCAGCCCCTTGAGCAGGATCTGCCGGTACTCCCAGAACAGGGAAAGATCCAGCATCGCACGCAGGTTCTCCGACATCGGCTCGGCTCAATGCGAGGCACGGCTCAGAAACTGGCGCAGGCGCTCCGAACGTGGGTCACCGAACAGGGCACCCGGTCGGCCCTGTTCCTCGACCAGCCCGTTGTGCAGGAACATGACGTGATCGGAAACCTCGCGCGCAAAGTTCATCTCGTGCGTGACGACGATCATCGTCGTCCCGTCGCGGGCCAGGCGCGCATCACCTCCAGCACCTCTTCGGTCAGCTCCGGGTCGAGCGACGAGGTCGGCTCGTCGAACAGCATCACCTTCGGCTGCATCGCCAGCGCGCGCGCGATGGCCACGCGCTGCTGCTGGCCGCCCGACAGGTGCGCCGGGTAGACATCGGCCTTGTCCTGCAGATGCACCCGTTGCAGGCAGCTTTCGGCCAGCGCACGGGCGTCTGCACGCGACAGCCCGCGCACATGGCGCGGCGCCTCGATGACGTTCTGCAGCGCGGTCATGTGCGGCCACAGGTTGAACTGCTGGAACACCATGCCGAGCTCGCGCCGGATGCGATTGACCTGCGCCAGCGTGGGCGGGCGGCCATCGCGCTGGCACAACGATTGGCCCTCGATCAGGATGTCGCCGGCGGTCGGGGTTTCCAGACGGTTGATGCAGCGCAGCAAGGTGCTCTTGCCCGAGCCGCTGGCCCCGATCATGCTGAGCACCGTGCCACCGTGCACGTCGAAGCTGATGCCCTTGAGCACCTCGAGCGCGCCGAAGCGCTTGTGCAGGTCGAGCACGCGGATGCACGGCGCGCTCGCGGGCGCCGTCTCGGCGGGCTGCGAAGGCGCGACGGCCAGCGTCACTAGATGTTGCCCAGCTTTTCCATGTGCGCCTTCATCAGCCGGTCGGTCTCGCCGTTGGTGCGCATGAAGCCGGCCCAGAAGTCGAGGAAGTTCTTCCACTCGGAGTCACCGTAGCGCACCGCCCAGCTGCTCGGCCGGCGGTCGATCGGATTTTCCGGATCGAAGGCGAGCGCCCAGTTGGTGCGCTTGGCCATCAGCTGCACCGCCACCTGGCTGCTCATCCACACGTCGGCCTTCTTCGCGCGCACCGGCTCCGCGCCGAGCTCGGCCTGGCCGGTGGTGGTGATCAGCTTGGCCTTCGGAAACAGGATCGGGATGCGCGGTTCTTCGCTGCCGCCGGAGACCACCGAAAAGGTGACGCCGGGGTCGTTGAAATCGGCCAGCGTCTTGAAGCGCGCTGCGTTGTCCTTGTGCACCATCAGCAGGCTGCCGACCTCGAACAGCGGGCCGATGTAGTCGACCACCAGCGCGCGCGGGACGGTGTAGGTCAGTGCCGAGCCGAAGACATCGTAGTCGTCGCGGCGCAGGCCGATGGTGGCGTTCTGGAAGGTCACCTCCTTGAACTCCAGCTTGACGCCCATCTGCTTGGCCAGCTCGGTGGCGGCATCGAAATAGATGCCGCCGAGTTCGCCGGTCTTGGCGTTCTTGTAGAAGAACGGGCCGGTCTGCGCGTAGCCGACACGCATCGTGCCCGACTTGACGATCTTGGCCAATGTCGATTCCGGCCGGATGCCGCTGTCGAGCGTCTGCGCCAGCACCTGGCGCGGCGCCAGGCCGCCCGCCAGGCCGGCGGCGGCGGCGCCGAGCAGCGCGCTGCCCTTGAGAAAAACGCGCTTGTTGTTGCCGAAGTCAGTGTCCATGCTTGCTTTCTCCAGTGGGGGCCAAGGGGGCAGGAAGTCCGCGCTGCGCCTGTGCCCAATGCGCCGCGACGAGCTCGAACTGTGCATCGGGCTCGCCGAAGCGACAGCCGTGCAGGCTGCGATGCAGGAAGGTGGTGGCGTCGGCATAGCCGATTTCGAACTGCAAACGCTCGCCGATGGCCGGCTCGGCGCTTGGCCGCTGCAGCGTGATCGTCAGGTGCTCGGCCGAATGCGCCATCGCAGCCACCGGCAGCTCACCGCGCAGCCGCGGTGGCACCGGGTACACGGCCAATGATTTCCAACCTGCGTCGCAGACGATGCGCGTGTCGCTGGGCCTGGACAGCACGCTCGCCACCAGCGTCAGCGCCGGCTCCATCGGCACGGCGAAATCCTCGCGCGCGCGCAGGTCGCCGAACACGCCACCACCGGCCTGGATCTCGGTCGGCGCGGCCAGTGCGCTGGTGATCAGGTAGGTCGCGGTGCCGCCGCAGCTGACCACTTCGGCTGCCAAAGCGGCGGCACGGAAGTCACGCGCGATGTCAGCCAGCATGCCGATCGATTCTTCGATCGCGGCGCGACGTGCGGCGCCGGCGGGCGCGCGAGACGCATGCCCCTCCCAGGCCATCAGCCCGCGCAGCCGCAACGACGGGTGCTCCCGCACCGCACGGGCCAGCGCCATCGCGGCGGCCGACGAAGCGACACCACTGCGCCGCAGGCCGACATCGACCTCGATCAGCAGCGGCACCACGCTGCCGGCGTGCGCGGCACACTGCGCCAGCGGCGTCAGCTGAGCGACATCGTCGATCACCGCCATCACCCGCGCATGCCGGTTCAGCTCGGCGATCACCTGCAGATCGTCGCGCTGGATCAGCGGTGAGGCGATCAACACATCGTCGATGCCGCCGTCGACCATCGCCTGTGCCTCGGCCGTGGTGGCGCAGGTGACACCGCGCGCGCCGCAAGCCTGCAGCCGCAGCGCCAACTCGACCGAGCGGATCGACTTGAGGTGCGGACGCCAGTGCTTGCCGCCGTCGTGCACGATGCATCGCGCCAGGCGAGCGGCGTTGCGGTCGAAGGCATCCAGATCGAGCGCCAGATACGGCGTGCGCGGCATGTCGCTCATGGCGGGGGCGCGTCGTGCGCCGGCTGTGCGCGACGGCGCGCCGCGCGCTCCTCGAGCGTGCCGGGAAGATCCAGCGTGAAGCTGCTGAAATCGGCGCGCACGCCGTAGTCGCGCAGTGCGGCTGCGGCCGACACCTTGCCGTCGATCACGTCTTCGATGACCGCCGCCGGGTCGCGCTGCAGCGGGTCGCCCCAGCCGCCGCCGCCGGCGAGGATCGCCTCGTAGAGTTCGCCACGCTGCAACGTGCGCATGAACTTGCCGGGCAACTGCTGGCGTTGTCCGTCGGCACCGGTGAGATAGTTGGCTGCGAAGGCACCGTCGTGCCCGCCCTGCAGGCCGTAGGGCTGGAACTTCTGCCGGTCGCTGCGCACCTGCAGCACCGCGTCGTCGACGCCGGTCAGCCGGTAGCTGCGCAACATGCCCACGCCGCCGCGATGCCGGCCCGGGCCGCCCGAATCGGTGCGAAAGCCGTAGGCCTCGATGCGCACCGGCTGCTCGCCTTCGAGCACTTCGATGGGCGAATTCGAGTAGTTCACCGCCAGCGAGGACAGGCCGTCGTTGGTGTCCTTGTTCGGCCGCCCGCCCCAGGTGCCGAAGAGGAATTCCAGCAGCACGAAGGGCTGGCGCGAGCGGTCGTAGCCGGCGATGGTGACGCCGAAGTCACCCTGCGCACCGCAGGCGAAGACCTTGTCCGGCAGCATGCGCGCCAGCGCGCCCCAGATCGCCTCGGTGGCGCGCATCGCGGTCAGGCCCCGCGCCGCCACCGGCGCCGGGGTCGTCGGGAAGACGACGCTGCCGGGTTCGGCCAGCACGCGCACGGCGCGCATGAAGCCACTGTTGGTCGGCAGGTTCGGATCCATGATGCAGCGCACACACGCATAGCTGCACGACTGTGTCATCGAAAACGGCAGGTTGATCGAACCGCGCACCTGCGGCGAGCTGCCGGCGAAATCGAGTGTCAGGTCACCGCCTTGCTTGATCACGCGGCAGCGGATGCGGATCGGGTCGTCGCTGAAGCCGTCGTCATCGAGAAAATCCTCGAACGTCCATTCACCATCGGCCAGCGCGGCCAGTTCGGCGCGTGTCATGCGTTCGGTGTAGTCGAGCAGATGGCGCATCTCCTCGCGCAGCACCTCGGCGCCATGGCGCTGTGCCAGTGCGATCAACGCGCGTTCGCCGCGCGAGCACGCCGACACCGTGGCCATCACGTCGCCGTGCACCTTGTCCGGCAGCCGCACATTGAGCCGCAGGATCGCCATCAGATCCTCGTCGAGCACCCCGCCGTGGAACAGCCGCACCGGCGGCAGGCGCAGGCCCTCCTGGAAGATCTCGGTGTTGTCGCAGGCGTTGCCGCCGGCCACGCGCCCGCCGATATCGGTCTGATGCCCGATGGCGGCCGCGAAGCCGAGCAGCTGGTGCTCGAAGAAGATCGGCTTGAAGACGTAGATGTCGGGCAGGTGGGTGCCGCCGCCGGTGTACGGATCGTTGGTGATGTACACATCGCCGGCTTGCATGTCGCCGGCGAAACGCTCGATCACCCTGGCGATGGTCGGCGGGAACGAGCCCATGTGCATCGGCAGGCACAGCCCCTGCGCCACCAGGTTGCCGTCGGCGTCGATCAGCCCGGTGGAGAAATCCATCGCCTCCTTGATGACGTACGAACGCGCCGTGCGCACCACGGTGGCAGCCATCTCGTCGGCGATCGCCGCGAAGGCGTTCTTCAGCAGTTCGAGGCGGATCGGGTCGCGGTTGGGATTCATGGCGAAAGTCACCGCACGGTGCTGAGGTCGATGCGCACGCTGCCGATGTCGTCGAGGCGGGTGAGGGCGCCCGGCGGCACGACCACCGTGGTGTCGTACTCCTCGATGACCATCGGGCCGGCGTGCGGCAGGTCGTGCCCGCGGCGCACCACCGGGGTTTCCTGCCAGCCCCAGCGTTTGCCGAAGTAGACCCGGCGTGACGTCGCCCGCGTGTCGCGGCGCGCCGCGACGGCCGGGTGCACGGACTGCGCGTTGACACGCGCCACACCGCCGTCGCGCGAGCGGATGCGCAAGCGCAGGTTGACGATCTGCACCGATTCGTCGCGGCTGGCATAGCCGTAGCTGCGTTCGTGTTCGCCGTGGAAGCGGTCGACGGCCAGCGTGATGCCTTCGCTGCAAAGCGGCAGCGACAGCGCGACGGCGATCTCCGAACTCTGGCCGCGATAACGCAGATCGAGGAAGTGCGTGGCCTCGCTGCGTGCGGCCGTCACGCCTTCGGCCCGCATCAGCTCGTCGGCCTCGCTGCCGAGTTCGTCGAGCAGCCGCCCGATGCGACGCAGATCGGCCGTGGCCGCGTCCATCACGCAGGTGCGCACCAGCCGATGTTCGATGCGCGTGAACAGCAGGCCGAAGGCGCTGAACACGCCCGACGCCGGCGGCACCACGATGTGGGCGATGCCCGCCTCGAGCGCCAGCGTCGCCGCATGCACCGGGCCGCTGCCGCCGAAGGCGACCATCGTGAAGTCGGCCGCCGCGCGGCCGATCTCGCTGGTCACCGCCTGCACCGCACGCACCATCGTGGCATTGGCCACGGCATGGATGCCGAACGCGGCATCGTGCACGGCGATGCCCAGCGGAGCGGCAATGCAGCGATCGATCGCCGCTTCGGCGGCGCCGGCATCGATGGCCATGGCCCCGTCGAGCAGGTGCTCGCGGCTGAGGAAGCCGAGCACCACGTTGGCATCGGTGACGGTCGGGATCAGGCCCCCGCGCCCGTAGCACACCGGGCCGGGCACCGAGCCGGCACTTTCCGGGCCGACGCGCAAGGCGCCCCCGGTGTCGATCCAGGCGCGGCTGCCACCCCCGGCGCCGATTTCGGCCAGATCGATGGCCGGCGCACGCACCACGTAGCCGCCGCCGCTGAGCAGCCGCTGCCCGGAATTCAGCGCTGCACCGACTTCCAGTTCGGCGGTCAGACGCGGCTCGCCGTCTTCGATCAGGCAGGCCTTGGCCGTGGTGCCGCCCATGTCGAAGGCGATGATGTTCGCGATGCCGAGCATGCGGCCGAGCGCCGCGGCACCGACGGCACCCGCAGCGGGGCCGGATTCGATGCAGTGCGCGGGCAGCATCTGCGCCGCTTCGGACTTCATCACGCCGCCGGCGGACTGCATGATCATCAGCGGCGCGTGCACCCGCGCATCCCGCAGACCCTGCTCCAGGCGGCTCAGGTAGTCGGCCACCACCGGCTTGATGAAGGCGTTGACCACGGTGGTGCTGGTGCGCTCGAATTCGCGGATCTCCGGCAGCACCTGGTGCGATGCCGACACGGCCAGATTCGGTGCACGCTGGCGAACGATCTGCACCACCTGTTGCTCGTGGCGAGGGTCGCGGTAGGCGTGCAGCAGGCACACGGCAATCGATTCGACACCGGCAGCGAGCAGCGCATCGACGGCCCGCTCGACGTCGGCCACGTCCAGCGGTGTGATGACCTCGCCGCTCGCAGACAGCCTTTCGGTGACTTCCAGCCGCAGGCTGCGCCGCACCAGCGGGACCGGCTTGTCCCAATCCATGTCGTACAACTTCGGCATGCGCAGCCGACCGATCTCGAGCACGTCGCGGAAACCCCGTGTCGTGATCAGCCCCACGCGAGCACCGGTGCGGGTGAGCAGCGCATTGGTGGCCACGGTGAAGGCGTGCACCAGCCGCTCGACGGCGACGGGATCGAGCACGCTGCGCTGCACCAGGCTGTCGACGCCGTGAAGGATGCCGCGACTGAAGTCGTCAGGCGTGGACAGCACCTTCAAGGTGTGGATGTTGTTTTCGGCGTCGGCGACGACCAGATCCGTGAAGGTGCCACCGACATCGAAACCCAACTGCTGCATGGCACCCTATCGATAACTTCGGCACGCAAGGAACTGTTGCTGCTGGCGCTCAATGTAGGAGAAGCGGTTGCCGGGGCGGTAATCAGAACTGCCCGCGCGGCTGATAGAGTTTCTTGATCATGCGCGCCTCGATCGCCCAACTGGAAGCGTTCTACTGGATCACCCGGCTGGGCAGCTTCCATGCCGCTGCGCGCCATCTGAACGTCACGCAGCCGACCATCTCGGCCCGCATCGTCGAACTCGAATCGACGTTGGGCACGCGCCTGTTCCATCGCACGCGACAGCGCGCCGAGTTGACCGCGCGCGGCCGGGGCATCGTCGATCCGGTCGACCGCATGCTCAAGCTCAGCGACGACATCGCGCTGCACAGCCAGAGCGGGCGCGGTTTGCGCGGGCTGCTGCGGCTGGGCGCGGTCGAATCGGTGGCGCTGATGACGTTGCCCCGGCTGCTGCCGCGCTTCGTCGCGCGTTATCCCGAACTCAAGGTGGAGCTGACGCTGGATGTCGGTTCGGCGCTGAATCGCAAGCTCAACGCCGGCGAGCTCGACGTCGCGGTGCTGACCGATCCGCAGGTCAGCGAAACGGTGAGTGTCGAGGCAGTGGGGCGCATCGAACTGGGTTGGTTCGTCGGGCCGCAGATGAAACTGCCGAATCGGATCATCGTGCCCGCTGATCTGCACGGCACGCCGGTGCTCACGATGCCCAGCCCGTCGACGATCTTCCGCGCCACCACCGACTGGTTCGGCCCCGGCCGCCAGGAGCCGACGCACCTGAGCATCTGCAACTCACTGATGCTGATCGCCAGGTTGGTCGCGGCCGGGCAGGGCGCGGCCGTGCTGCCCCCCGCCATGGTGCGCAACGAAGTCGAGAGCGGGCAGTTGCGCGCCCTTCGCACCAAGCCGGCGGTCGGCTTCGGCACCTTGGTCATCGCCTTCGTCGGCCCGGTGCACCGCTACCGGCCCCTGGTGCGCACGATCAGCGAGGCGCTGATCGACAGCGAGCTGACGGCGGCGCTGTAGTCATGTCCCGTTGACCGGACTCCCTTGGTCGGGCTCCTTGGCCGGGCTTCATCTGCTCTGCGAGGACGAACCGTTGCCTGTGGTCAGGTGGTCGCGGGCCCCGCAGCGGCAAGGTGTTCTGGGTGGCCTGCAGGCACCATCGTCAACACTATAGTTGACATAATATACATCGTCGCGCATTGATACGGACGAGGCTGGGCGGCTTCGCGCCCGGGCCGCTTAGTCTTCCGAATCGATCTCAGCTGCGTCTTGCTCGGCACCGGCCGCGTCTTCGCTCGGCGCGTGCGGCAACAGCGGACGGTCCA
Source organism: uncultured beta proteobacterium (assembly GCA_963756415.1). Taxonomy (GTDB): domain Bacteria; phylum Pseudomonadota; class Gammaproteobacteria; order Burkholderiales; family Burkholderiaceae_C; genus Rubrivivax. Next base: position 179,783 of record CAVWNT010000003.1, on the reverse strand, counting down.
GCGGCCGGCACACCCGGCTGTGCAGGCGTTCGAGGCGTTCGGACTTCTCGATCGCACGAAACACCGATTCCGGGTCCATCAACAACGCGAACGGGTTTGCGACGGGATGCTGCGGTTGTGTCATCTGGAGGCTCTCTGAACCGAAGTGTCGTGCCGGGATTGGCATGCGCTGCACTCTAGGCGCTCGCAGCATGCCGGCGAAGTCGTCCCGATGCCATGGCACTTGTCGGGCAAAACACTACAAGACCGGCGCTGCACCGACACAGCCACGTCCTCAGTTCAACTTTTCGACGAGGAATTCACGCCCGCTGATGCGCGCATAGTCCTGCGCCGACTGGCCCAGTTCGTTGAGCACGCGTTTGTCGGCGCCCGCCGCCAACAGCAGCGTGACGCTGTCTTCCTCGCCGTAGCGCGCAGCCATCATCAGGGCCGTGTTGCCGTTCGGCGCCTGCGCGTCGATGTCGGCGCCGTGCTGCAGCATCAGCCTGACGACCGCGACCTGCGGGCTGCTGGCCGCGTAGTGCAGCGGCGTCCAACCCTTGCGCCGCACCTTGGCACCGCGGCGGATCAGCTCGCGCGAAACGGCTACATCGCCTTTCAACGCGGCCATCATCAACGCGGTTTCACCGGCCCGGTTGGCCAGGTCGACGTCCAGATCGGGCGCGGCGACCAGCACCTGCGTGACCTTCGGCGATTCGTCGCGAAGCGCCAGATACAACGCGGTCTGGCCCGATTCGCTGAGGGTGTTGGGGTCGAAACCACGCGCCAGCAGATCAGCAACGCGCCCGTCCAGATCCAGCTCGACGCCTTTGAAGAAGTCCTCGTAGGTGCCCGCATGTGCCGCAATAGACGCTACGGCGACAACTATATATACCAGGTACTTAAAGTGATTTCTAATTTTCATCGGATCGTCCGGCAGGCGCCGGCAGTGCAAACAGGTGTTCGAAATTGCGGCTGGTGGCATGCGCCACCGCCTCCACGCTCACGCCCTTGATCTCGGCCAGCTGGCGCGCGACGTGTACCACATAGGCAGGCTGGTTCGGCCTGCCGCGAAACGGCACCGGCGCCAGATACGGGCTGTCGGTTTCGATCAGGCAGCGCTCAAGCGGCACGTTTTTCGCCACCTCGCGCAGATCGGCGGCGTTCTTGAAGCTCAGGATCCCGGAAAACGAGATGTGGAAGCCCAGATCCAGCGCAGCGTCGGCCACCGCCTGCGTTTCGGTGAAGCAGTGGAAAACCCCCCTGACCTGCCCGGCGCCTTCTTCCCGCAGCAGTTGCAACGTGTCGGCGCTGGCGCTGCGGGTGTGCACCACCAGCGGCAGGCCGGTGGCACGCGCGGCGCGGATGTGTACGCGGAAACGGTCACGCTGCCAGCCCATCTGCTCGATGCTGCGCCCGTTCAGCCGGTAGTAGTCGAGGCCGGTCTCGCCGATCGCCACCACCCGCGGCAATGACGCCAACTGCAGCAGATCGTCCAGCGTCGGTTCGCGCACGCCTTCGTTGTCGGGGTGCACGCCGGCGCTGGCCCAGAAGTTGTCGTGCTCGAGCGCCAGCGCGTGCACGCCGGCGAATTCTTCCAGCGTGGTGCAGATGCACAGTGCGCGGTCCACCTGCGCGGCCTGCATGGCGGCGCGGATCTCGCCGATGCGCTCGCGCAGTTCGGGAAAACCGAGGTGGCAGTGGGAATCGACGAACATCGGCCGCAAGCGGCCGCGAGCGGCCGTCCTAGAGGGTTTGGGTGGGCTTCGACGACGAGATCGCCGTGCCCAGCATTTCCTCTATTTTCAGCTTCAATCCGCGCGTCTTCTCGTCGGCAGGAAAACGCACACCGACGCCCTGCGTGCGCCCGCCCGAGGCGTTGTTCGGCGTCAACCAGGCAACCTTGCCCGCCACCGGGTAGCGCTGCGGATCATCGGGCAGCGACAGCAGCAGGTAGATGTCCTCGCCGAGGCGGTAGTCGCGCGTGGTCGGCACGAACAAGCCACCGTCGGTGAGCAGCGGGATGTAGGCCGCATACAGCGCACCCTTTTCGCGGAACACCAGCTGGATGACGCTGGGCCGCGTCGCCGATGCCGATGCCGATGCAGTGGCCAGCGCCGACGCGGCGGCGGCGCCGGACGCTGTCGCACCCGCAGTGGGCGCTGCGGGGCCTGCGGGCGCCGGCTGCGCAGCTGCCTTCTTCGTGGCGGCGGTCGCGGTGGCTTCGTTCATCGATCCAGTGTAGCCAATGGGGGCGCCGCGGCGTGCGGCCCGCGGGGCGTCGGCGCGCTGCGCTTCGTGCCATCTTCCCAGGAAGCGGCCGCTTCGGTGACCAGCGCCTCCACCAGCAACGCTTCGTTCCAGGGGTGCTCGTCGTGGCGGGCCACCCGATCGAGCGTGCGTACGAACTCGACGATGCGGTGCACGTCGGCGCCGCCCGCCAGATCATCGACGTCGAAATATCGCGGCGCCGCCGCTGCATTCAGCGCCAGCGTGTCGTGACTCAACTTGTACAGCGCATCCAGCACCTGCGGCAGCGGCCAGCCGCTGAACACGCTGGCTCGGCCGCTTGCCACCGCCCGCGGCAATGCCGACCAGCGGGCCGCGTCGATGCCGGCGTTGCACAGCGCCAGCGCCTGCAGCGGCGCCCCGGCGGCGGCACGCAGCAGCACTTCGGGCTGCGCGACGCCTTGCGCCTGCAGCCAGGCGATGGCGTGCGCCTGTGCCGGTGCATTCAGGCGCAGGCGCTGGCAGCGGCTGCGCACGGTCGGCAGCAGGTGTTCGACATCGCTGCAACCCAGCAGCAGCCGCGACGCGCCGGGCGGCTCCTCGAGCGTCTTCAGCAGGGCACTGGCCGATTGCACGTTCATCGCCTCGGCCGGCTGCAGCAGCAGCACCTTGGCTCGGCCGCGCGACATGGTCTGGCCGATCCAGTCGATCGCCGCCCTCACCTCGTCGATGCGGATCTGCCGGCTGGGTTTGCTGCGCGCCCGGCTGGCCTCCTCGGCATCGCCGGCCAGCGGCCAACCGAGTGCTGCGCGCTGCGCTTCGGGCAGCAGCACATACAGGTCGGGGTGGCTGCGGGTGTGGACCAGATGGCAGCTGGGGCAGCGTCCGCACGGTCGAGCGGCCGGGTCGCCGCCTTCGCACAGCCATCCCTGTGCCAGCGCCAGCATGAACTCGAAGCCACCGACACCGGCCGCCGCCTGCACCAGCAATGCGTGGCCGCGCTGCGTCGTCAGCGCGTCGTGCAGCGGCGCGTGCAACCACGGCAACAGGGCCTCGGCCGGCAACGGCGCTGGCGGTGAAGCGGTGTTCGTCACCACGCCCGTGCCATCAGTGCATGTTCGATCTGTCGCCACACGCCGGCACGGTCGGCAGCGGCATCGATGCGCACGAAGCGCGCCGGGTCTTGCGCCAGCCGCTGCGCATAGCCTTCGCGCACGCGTGTGAAGAAGGCTTCGTCGAGAGCCTCGAAACGATCGGCCGCACGTGCGGCACCGCGACGCTGTTCGGCGATGTCGGCGCTGAGGTCGAACCACAGCGTCAGATCGGGCTGGCGCCCTTGCTGCACCCAGCTTTCGAGTTGCGTCAGCACGGCCGCGTCGAAACCGCGCCCGGCGCCTTGGTAGGCGAAGGTGGCATCGGTGAAACGGTCGCACACCACGGTCGCGCCGCGCGCGAGTGCCGGCTCGATGCATGCGCCCAGATGGTCGCGCCGCGCGGCGAAGACCAGCAGCGATTCGGTCAAAGCATCCATGGGCCGGTGCAGCAGCAGCTCACGCAGTTCTTCGGCCAGCGGGCTGCCACCCGGCTCGCGTGTCATCACCACCGCGTGGCCGCGCGATTGCAAGCCACCGGCCCAGGGCGTCGAGGTGGCTCGATTTGCCGGCGCCGTCGATGCCTTCGAGGGTGATGAAGCGCCCGCTCATCGACGCGCGTTGCGACAGGCCCATGTCGGCTGCGCCATCGCCATCACGGCCGCGGGTCGCGCTGGTTGCGCTGGTACTGATTCACTGCACGATTATGTTCTGCCAGTGTGCTGCTGAAGGCGCTGCTGCCGTCGCCGCGCGAGACGAAGTACAGCGCCTGCGTCTGTGCCGGATGCATCACCGCGCGCAACGACGCCGTGCTCGGCAGCGCGATCGGCGTCGGCGGCAAGCCGGCGCGGGTGTAGGTATTGAAGGGGTCGTCGGCAAGCAGATCGCGTTTGCGCAGGTTGCCGTCGAAAGCGCTGCCCAGCGCGTAGATCACTGTCGGATCACTTTGCAACGGCATGCCGATGCGCAGGCGATTCAGGAACACCCCGGCGATCATTGCCGGGTCGTCCTTGGGCCCGGTTTCCTTCTCGACGATCGAGGCCAGCGCCAGCGCCTGGTCCTTGGTCTTCAGCGGCAGGCCGGGTGCGCGTTGCTCCCAGGCCGAGTCGAGCGCCCGCTCGAGCGCGGCTCGTGCGCGGCGCAGCACCGTCAAGTCGCTGACGCCACGGCTGTAGGCGTAGGTGTCGGGGAAGAAGCGCCCCTCGGCCGGCAGGTGGGGCTCGCCGAGCGCGGCCATCAGCTCGGCAGCACTCATGGCGGCGGATTTGGGTTCGAGCTTCGGAGCCTGCGCCAACGCCGCGCGCAGTTGCGTGAGTGTCCAGCCTTCGCCGATGCGAAGTTTTTCCAGCACCTCGTCGCCCCGCACCATCTTGTCGAGCAGATCGCGGGGTGTCGTCCCAGCGCCGATTTCGTAGCTGCCCGCGCGGATGCGCCGCGCTTGCCCGGACCATCTGAACCACTGATACAACAATGTCGGCGAGCTTTGCACGCCGGCATCGACCCAGGCCTGAGCGGCCTCGCGCGGGGTGGTGCCGCTTTCGATCGAAACCTCGACCGACGCCGCGCTCAGCGTCAAGGGCCGGTTCAACCAGATGCCCACGGTTGCCGCGGCCAGCACACCGGCAAGCAGCAGCAGAACCAGGACCCTGGCCAGCCTGCGTGACCCTTTGGACCTGTTCGACATGGTCGCACGATGATAATCGGCCGATGCACAACGACCCCGCCAGCCCTGCGTTCGACGGCACGCTGCCGCTTGCCGACTGGGGCGTGATCCGCGCCAGCGGCAGCGACGCGCGCAGCTTCCTGCAGGGCCAGTTGACGCAGGACATGGCCTCGGTCAACGCCACGCAGGCGCGGCTGGCCGGCTACTGCTCGGCGAAGGGGCGCCTTCTGGCCACCTTCGTCGTCTGGCAGGCGGCCGCCGACGAGTTCTTGCTGGCGTGCAGCGCCGATGTGCTGCCGGCCACGCTGAAGCGCCTGTCGATGTTCGTGCTGCGCGCCAAATGCAAGCTCAGCGACGCCAGCAACGAGGTCGCCCTGTGGGGCGTGGCCGGCCCGTCGGCAGATGTCTGCAGTGACGGCGGTTCTTCCGCCCTGCCCTGGCAGTGCGCGCCGATCGAAGGCGGCCATCTCGTGCGCCTGCCCGACGCCGACGGTGTGCCCCGCGCGCTGCGGGCCGTGACGGCCGCTTCGCCTGCCCCTGCCCTGCCCGCTCTCGATGCCCGGGCCTGGCAATGGCTGGAGGTGCGCAGCGGGGTGGTGCGCATCGTCGCGGCCACGGTCGAGCAGTTTGTGCCGCAGATGGTCAACCTGGAGGTGCTGGCCGGCGTCAGCTTCAGCAAGGGTTGTTATCCGGGCCAGGAGGTGGTGGCGCGAAGCCAGTACCGCGGCACGCTGAAGCGCCGCACCTACCTGGTCGAGTGCGATGCACCGCTGGCGCCAGCCCAGGAGGTCTTTCACAGCGACGATGCGCAGCAGCCCGCCGGCATGGTGGTGCTGGCCGCGTCGTTGTCGCCCACCCGTCATGCGGCCTTGGTCGAGTTGAAGATCGCCGCACTGGAGCACGGCACGCTGCGCGCAGGCGATGCCGTGCTGGCCGTGGTCGATCAGCCGTACGCGCTCGACGTCGAAGTCGCCTGACGCCCAGCTTGGACGCGCCCCGCCAGCTGTTCATCTACTGGCGCGTGGCCGCTGCCGATTTGGCCGCCGCGCGACGCGCGGTGCTCGAGCTGCAGCAGCGACTGCGTTTGCAGCACCCGGCTGTGCAGCCATCGTTGCTGCTGCGCGATGACCCGGCGGGCCTTGATGAAGCGACGCTGATGGAGATCTACGCGTCGCACGACGGCATCGACGCCGCGCTGCAGCAGCACATCGAGGTGCTGTGCGAACCGGCGACGGCACGCTGGCGCCGGGGCCCGCGACATGTCGAGGTCTTTCGCAGCGTCGAACGCTGAGGCCGCTACAGCGAGCGCACCATCTCCACGTGGGCGATGCCCGCCTCGTCGAACGGCTCACCGCGCGGGACAAAACCGGCGCGCAGGTAGAACGACTGCGCAGACATCTGCGCGTGCAGCAGCACTTCGCGGTCACCGCGCGCACGCGCCCGGGCCATCAGCGCATCGAGCACCGCACGGCCGGTGCCTTCGCCGCGCATCGGCTGCAACACCGCCATGCGGCCGATCTTGGCCACGCCAGGCACATGCTCGAGCAAGCGTCCCGTCGCCAGCGGCATGCCCAGCCGGTTGCGCGCCACCGCATGCACACACGCCGTGTCGGCACCGTCCCATTCCATGTCGGCAGGGATGCGCTGCTCGTCGACGAACACCGCGTGGCGAATGGCCTGGGCCTGCTCGCCGAGTTCGTCCCAGCTGCCCACGCGCACGTCGAGCATCGATTTGCCGGCCTCGAAGGCCTGCACGATGTCGCGCAGTTGCTGCGGCACCGGCAGCGAGGTCTGCGTGCTCGGGTTGGCGAAGACGTAGACCAGTTCGCCGCTGACCAGCAACTGCTCGCCCAGGAAGACAGCGGCCGCGAAGACCATCGACGAGTTGCCGATGCGCGCACTGCGGATACCGACATCGATGTTGTCGTTGCAGCGCGCCGAGGCCTCGTATTCGACCGTCGCCTTTCTCACGTACAGGTCGCCCTGCAGATGGTCCATCGCTTCCTGATAGGGCAGCGCCATCGCGCGCCAGTAGCCGGTGATGGCGACGTCGAAATACATCAGGTAGTGGCCATTGAAGACGATCTTCTGCATGTCCACCTCGACCCAGCGCACGCGCAGGCGTTCGAAGAAGCGGAACTGGGATCGGTTGATGCCTGGGTCGGGGATGCGGGTCATGCCTGATTCTCGCTTTGCTTTGCGGGCGTGAAAAAGCCCGAAGGCTTGTGGCCTTCGGGCTCGGCGCTGAAGTCGATCGACTTCAGCGCGGCTTTCAACCGTGTTTCTGGTCGAAGAACTGTTCGTCCTCGGTCGAGCCCTTCAACGCGGCGGTCGACGCGTCGCGCTCGATGGTCGTGGTCACCGCGTCGAAGTAGCCGGTGCCGACCTCGCGCTGGTGCTTCACCGCGGTGAAGCCGCGCTCGGCTGCGGCGAATTCGGCTTCCTGCAGTTCGACGAAGGCGCTCATGTTGTTGCGCGCATAGCCGTGGGCGAGGTTGAACATGCTGTAGTTCAGGCTGTGGAAGCCGGCCAGCGTGATGAACTGGAACTTGTAGCCCATTGCACCGAGTTCACGCTGGAACTTGGCGATCGTCGCATCGTCGAGGTTCTTCTTCCAGTTGAAGCTCGGGCTGCAGTTGTAGGCCAGCAGCTTGCCGGGAAACTTCTTGTGGATCGCCTCGGCGAACTGCTTGGCATAAGCCAGATCGGGCTTGCCTGTTTCACACCACACCATGTCGGCCACTTCGCTGTAGGCGAGGCCGCGCGAGACGGCCTGGTCGAGACCGGGCTTGGTGCGATAGAAGCCCTCGACCGTGCGCTCGCCGGTAAGGAACGGCTTGTCGATGTCGTCGACGTCGCTGGTGACGAGGTCGGCGGCCTCGGCGTCGGTGCGCGCGATGACCAGCGTCGGGGTGCCCATCACGTCGGCGGCGAGTCGCGCCGCCGTCAGCTTGGCCACCGCCTCGCGCGTGGGCACCAGCACCTTGCCGCCCATGTGGCCGCACTTCTTCACCGAAGCCAGCTGGTCCTCGAAGTGCACGCCGGCGGCGCCGGCTTCGATCATCGCCTTCATCAGCTCGAAGGCGTTCAGCACACCGCCGAATCCGGCTTCGGCGTCGGCCACGATCGGCGCGAAGAAGTCGATCTCGTTCTTGCCCTCCGACCACTGGATCTGGTCGGCGCGCTGGAAGGTGTTGTTGATGCGCTTGACCACGTTCGGCACCGAATTGACCGGGTACAGCGACTGGTCCGGGTACATCTCGCCGGCGATGTTGGCATCACCCGCCACCTGCCAGCCCGACAGGTAGATGGCCTTCAGCCCGGCCTTGACCTGCTGCATGGCCTGGTTGCCGGTGAGTGCGCCGAGCGTGTTGACGAACGGCTCGGTGTTGACCAGGTTCCACAGCTTCTCGGCGCCGCGACGGGCGATGGTGTGCTCGATGGCGATCGAGCCGCGCAGCCGCACCACGTCCTTGGCGCTGTAGTTGCGCTGCACGCCTTTCCAGCGCGGGTTTTCCGCCCAGTCCTTTTCGAGGGTGGCGGTCTGTTGGTCGCGGGTCGGGTTGCTCATGGCGGGCTCCTGGTGGCGGGTTGTGGGACGGGTTGGATGCCCACAAGGCTATCGCGAAAGATGCGCGACCGACACACTTATGTCTTATATAAGACTGGAGCAGAATCCGATATAGATCAACGACTTGGCATTCACGTTTTGTAATGCAGGACGTTCGCCCTCCATGCGACGCCCGATCGAAGGCTTACGGCACCCCTGCTTGCCACTTCATGGAATACGCATTTCACAAAGCGGAATCAACGCCTCGGAAGAACCGTGCCCTTGCACTCACCGAACCCGATCGAGCGCGCACCGGCGCTCTCGCAGCGACCGCGCAGCACGACGGTGTCGCCGTCGAGCAAGAAGGTGCGCGTCTCTCCGTTCGGCAAGTCAATCGGTTGCTTGCCCCCCTGGCTCAGCTCGAGCAGCGAGCCGCCCTGCCCCGGCAACGGCCCCGATTGCGTGCCCGAGCCGAACAGGTCGCCGGTGCGCAGGTTGCAGCCGCCGATGCTGTGGTGCGCCACCAGCTGCGCCAGCGTCCAGTACGAATCCTTGAAGTTCGATTGCATCAAGCGAGTCGGTGCTTCCCCGGCCGCCCGCATGCGCTCGGTCTGCAGCCACACCTCGAGCGTGATGTCGATCGCGCCGCGCTCGCGATTGCCGGCGCTGTCCAGGTACGGCAGCGGTTGCGGGTCGGAGGCGGCCCGTGTCCAGGCGCACCTGAACGGCTCCAGCGCTTCCATCGTCACCACCCACGGCGACAGCGTCGACGCGAAGTTCTTGGCATTGAACGGGCCCAGCGGCTGGTATTCCCAGGCTTGAATGTCGCGTGCCGACCAGTCGTTGAACAGGCACAGCCCGAACAGGTGATCCTCGGCCTTTGCCATCGGCACCGGTTCGCCGGCTTCGTTGGGCAAGGCGATGAAGGCACCCAGCTCGAGTTCGTAGTCCAGCCGTTGACTGGGGGCCAACCGGGGCTCGGCGGCCTCGCCCTTCAACTGCCCCGCCGGCCGCCGAAACTGCTGGCCGCTGACACCGAGCGACGAGCAGCGGCCGTGATAGCCGATCGGCAGCCATTTGTAGTTCGGCAGCAGCGGGTTGTCGGGCCTGAACAGCTTGCCGACTGCGGTGGCGTGGTGAATGCCGGTGTAGAAGTCGGTGTAGTCGCCGATGACGCAAGGCAAGGTCATCTCGGCATCGCCTTGTGGCAGCAGGCACTTCCCGAGCAACGACGCCTGTTCGCTGTCTTCGGCCAGCGCCGCCGACAGCGCCGCGCGCAAGGCCACGCGCTGCGCCTTCGGGCTGGCCATCACCGCCTGCAACGCGCCGGCGGCGAGCTGCGTCAACGCAGGCTCGACTTCGGCCGACCACCGGCCTTGCTCGCGCGCCAGCTTCAGATCGAGGATCTGGTCGCCGATGGCCACGCCGATGCGCCACGGCTCGCCGCTGCCGGTGCGCCGGAACTTGCCGAACGGCAGGTTCTGCACCGGGAAATCGCTGCGCGCGTCGTTGGCGGAATCGACCCAGCTGGCGCAGCTTCGGGTCATGGCGTTGCATCGGTCATCGGGTGGCCTCGAAGTTGTCGCGCAGGGCGGCCCAGCACTCGGCATAGTCGGTCGTCGAGCGCGCCGCAGCGCATGCGCGAACTCGGTCGGCAGCATGCGCCAGCGGCTTTCGAACATGAAGGCCAGCGTGTCGTCCAGCTTGTGCGGCGCCAGCGTCGCGCTCGAGGCCTTGTCGAAGGCCTCGGCGTCGGGGCCGTGCGGCACCATGCAGTTGTGCAGGCTCATGCCGCCGGGCCTGAAGCCTTCGGGCTTGGCGTCGTACTGGCCGTGCACCAGGCCCATGAACTCGCTCATCACGTTGCGGTGGTACCAGGGCGGGCGGAACGTGTCCTCGGCCACCAGCCAGCGCGGCGGGAAGATGACGAAGTCGCAGTTGGCCCATGCCCGGGGTGTCCGACGGCGAGGTCAGCACGGTGAAGATCGACGGGTCCGGGTGGTCGAAGCTGATCGAGCCGATGGTCATGAAGTTCGACGTGTCGTACTTGCACGGCGCCAGGTTGCCGTGCCAGGCGACGACGTTGAACGGCGACGAGACCGAGCGGCGCGCGCCACAGCCGGCCGCCGTACTTCTTCACCACCTCGCATTCAGCGGCGTGTCGCTTCGAAGGCCGCCACCGGCGCCTGGAAGTCGCGCGCATTGGCCAGCCCGTTGGAGCCGATCGGCCCCAGTTCGGGCAGGCGAAACGTGCGCGCCGTAGTTCTCGCAGACATAGCCGCGCGACGGGCCGTCGATCGCGCACCCTGAACGCCATGCCGCGCGGCAACAGCGCCACCTCGCCGGGTGCCACGTCGCAGCAGGCCCAGTTCGGTGGTCGATGTGCAGCACGCCCTGTTGCGGCACGACCAGCATCTCGCCGTCGGCGTTGACGAAGGCGCGCTGCATCGACCGGTTGGCCAGGTACAGGTGCGCCGCCATGCCCGTCTGCGCATCGGCATCGCCGTTGACGACCATGGTGTGCAGGCCATCGACGAAGTCGAGCGGCTCGTTCGGGAATGGCCAGCGGATGCCAGCGCATCGGGTCGGGCGGCGCGGCGACGCCGTCGCTCGGCGCCGGTCTTGACCCCGTCGTGCGCCAGCGGCTCGAAGCCGCCCAGCATCACGCTGGGCTGGCGCCGATACATCCAGGTGCGCTGGTTGCTCGCGCCGCGGCGCGGTGAACGCGGTGCCCGACAGCAGTTCGGCATACAGGCCGTGCGCCGCCTTCTGCGGGCTGTTGCGCCCCAGCGGCAGCGCACCGGGCACCGCCTCGCTGGCGAAGTGGTTGCCGAAGCCGTGCAGATAGTTCAGTTCGCTGGTTGGTTCATTCATCGCCTGCATCCTCGAGGTTGTCGCGCGCCGCCTTCAGCGCGGCTTCCAGCACAGGCTGGTCGCCGATGTGGTTGGCCAGCAGCAGAATCAGCTTGGCATTCAGCTCATGACTGCGCGCCAGCGACAGGCCTTGATGGGCGTTGATCAACGCTTCATAGAAGTCGTCGGGCGATTGCAGGTGCGGCGCGGTGATCAGATCAGGCATGGGCGTCTTCCCGGGCCTGTGCACGCGCCAGCGCCGCGCGCAACTTCGTCGCATCCAACACCCGCCAGCGCGCACACACGTGCTGGTCGGGTCGCAGCAACCAGGCACTGCCTGGCCTGGCGTCGAAGCGGCGCTGGAACAGCCCCTGGTGATCGTGATGGGCATCGCCCGGCTCGCAATCCTGCGGCGCCACACGCAGCACGGCGAGGCCCAGGCCATCTGCCATGTCGGCCCACGCGGGCGCGAACTCGGGCGCGAACACCAGCAGCACGAAACACCCGCGCGTCTCGCGCAGCAGCCAGCAATCGCGTCCGTCGTGGTGCAGCGGCACGTCGGCCAGCGGCGCGCCCGGCGCCATGCGGCCCTCGAAGGCGTCCTCGTCGGCGGAATTCAAGGTCGAGCTGCCCAGCGTCGCCGGCACCGACAGCCGTCCGCTGTTGACGATCTGCCGCGCGAAGGCGTGCTCGGCTGCGAGCTGCAGCACGGCATTGCGGAACAGCTTGCTGATCTCGCTTTTCGGCGTGATGAAGTCGGTGGCCCGGGTGCTGTTGAGGATGTTCTCGTCGGCAGCGAACGCGCGTTCGCTGGCATAGCTGTCGAGCAGCCCGTCACCGGCCTCGCCGCGCAACACCGCGTCGAGTTTCCAGGCCAGGTTGTCGGCATCCTGTACGCCGGAGTTCGCACCGCGCGCGCCGAACGGCGACACGCCGTGCGCACTGTCGCCGGCGAACAGCACGCGGCCGTGGCGAAAGCGCTCCATGCGCAGGCACGAGAACGAGTACACGCTGGCCCACTCCAGTTCGAACGGCACCTCGCGCCCCATGGCCTGGCGCATCATCGCGTCGACGCGCGGCTTGATGCGCTCGGGCTTCTTTTCTTCCTCGGGGTCGGCATCCCAGCCGAGCTGGAAGTCGATGCGCCACACGCCGTCGGGCTGGCGGTGCAGCAGCACGCTCTGGTTGCGATGGAACGGCGGGTCGAACCAGAACCAGCGCTCGGCCGGCAGGTCCACCGCCATCTTCACGTCGGCGATCAGGAAGCGATCGCGGAACGATCGGCCGTCGCTCTTCAGGCCGAGCAGCCGGCGCACGCTCGAATGGGAGCCGTCGCAGCCCACCACGTGGTCGGCACGCAGGCTGTAGCGGCCCTCGGGGGTGTCGATGCCGAGCAGCACGCCGTCGTCGTCCTCGCTCAACGCCGCCACGCGTGTTGTTCCAGCGGATGTCGATCAGTCGGCAGCTGCGCCGCGCGCTGCAGCAGGTAGGCCTCGGCGTAGTACTGCTGCAGGTTGATGAACGCCGGGCGCTCGTGGCCCGCTTCGGGCAGCAGATCGAACTGATAGACCTGCCGCTCGCCGAGAAACACGCGCCCGACGTTCCACGACACGCCTTTGGCCACGCAGGCGTCGCCGACACCCAGGCGGTCCCAGATCTCGAGCGTGCGCTTGGCGAAGCAGATCGCGCGCGAACCGCTCGACAGCCGGTTGTCGTTGTCGAGCAGCAGCACCGGCATGCCCGCGCTGGGCCAGGTCGATGGCCAGGCTCAGCCCCACCGGCCCGGCGCCGACCACCACCACGCGGTGGCGCGCCGGCGCTGCGGCATCCTGGTCGGGCGAGCGCCGATAGGCGAACTCGAGCGCCTGGATCTGCGCGCCGCTCAATTGCCCCAGCTCGGCAAGCGCGTTCATGCCTGCACCCCGCGCCTTCGCACGCCGTCAGCTTTCCAGCGCCTTCCACATCTCGATGTCGCGCTCGGCGGTCCAGATGCGTGGATCGGCGTACTGCGTCGCCTCGTCGTAGGCCCGTGTCACGTCGAAGGGCATGCAGTGGTCGAAGATGACCCAGTGCCCGTATTTCGGCCGCAGCCGCTCGAGCGTGGCCTTGTAGGTCTGGCGCAGATCGTGGCCTGATGCGGCCGCCGCCTTGACGCTGCCGTACAGGTCGGCGATGAAATCGCGCGTGCCGGCCAGCCCGGCACTGACCTGCTCGGGCGTCTGCAACGCGGCGCCGCGGCCCGGCACCAGCTTGGCCGGCTTCAGCGCCGCCAGCGCATCGAGCGTGGCCGGCCAGTCGCTGAAATAGGCGTCGCCGGCGTAGGGCGTGGCGTCGAACTCGACCAGATCGCCGCTGAACAGGATCTTCTCCTTCGGCAGCCAGGCGACCGTGTCGCCCTTGGTGTGCCCGCGCCCCAGCTGCAGCAGCTGCACTTCGAGCTTGCCGAGCCACACCGTCATCCTGCCGGTGAAGGTGATGGTCGGCCAGGTCATCCCGGCAGGCACCGATTCGACCGCGTTGAACAGCCGCGGGAAACGCCCGATCTCGCTCGCCTTGTCCTGCTCGCCGCGTTCGACGATGAGGTCGCGCGTGTCCTGGCTGGCGATGATGTGATCGGCCTCGTAGGCGCTGGCGCCGAGCACGCGCACCGCGTGGTAGTGGCTGAGCACGACGTAGCGGATCGGCTTGTCGGTGACCTCGCGGATGCGCCGGATGACGTCGGCAGCCATCACCGGCGTGGCCTGCGTGTCGATGACCATCACCGCGTCGTCGCCGATGATGATGCCGGTGTTCGGGTCGCCTTCGGCGGTGTAGGCGTAGGCGTTGTCGGACAGCTTGTCGAAGCTGACCTTCTTCTCGACCAGGTCGGCCTGCGAAGCAAAGGCTTTGGTGTTCATCGGTGTACCCCTGGTGCGTGCAAATGAGAGCTTGATGATAACGGCGACGTTTGCTAATGTCTAACGAATTCCATTAGACCAAACAAGTGATGCCCTCCGACACCCACGATGACGCATTCAACGAGCGCGGTCAACGCGGCATCCAGAGCATCGAGGTCGGCGGGCAGTTGCTGCGCTGCCTGGCCCAGCACGGCCGACCGATGGCGTTGAAGGATCTGGCGCGCGAAGCCGGCATGGCGCCGGCCAAGGCGCACCCCTACCTGGTCAGCTTCGGCAAGCTCGGCCTGATCGAGCAGGAAGGCGCATCCGGTCGCTACGGCCTGGGGCCGCTGGCGTTGCAGCTCGGCCTGATCAGCCTGCAGCAGTTCGACCCGGTGCGCCTGGCCACGCCGCGCATCGTTGAATTGGCACCGCGCATCGGCCACACCGTGGCACTGGCGGTGTGGGGCAACCGGGGGCCGACCATCGTGCGTGTCGAAGAAGCCCCCAGCCACGTCTTCGTCAACATGCGCCACGGCACGGTCATGAGCCTGCGGGGCACCGCGTCCGGGCGCCTGTTCGCCGCCTACATGCCACCGGCCGCCGTGCGGGACGCGCTCGCGGAGGAAGATTCACACGCCGCACGTGTCGGGCTTCCCGCCACGCGCCAGGCGTCCGCAGCGGCCTTCGACGCCGAACTGCGCGCGGTGCGCGAGCGCGGCTTGAGCCACGTCGTCGACGCGCTGGTGCCCGGCATCAGCGCGATGGCCGCGCCGGTCTTCGACGCCGGTGGCCGCATCGTGCTCAGCCTGACGGCGATCGGGCCGAGCGCGGTGTTCGATGCGCGCATCGACGGCCCGGTGGCAAAGCTTCTGCGGGGCTGTGCGCAGCAGTTGTCGGCGCAGCTGGGCGCGTCGAAAGCAGCGGCGCCGGGATGACCAGCCTCAGGCCGCCGCGTCGAGCCAGCGCCGGTACACCCGATCGGCCAGGCGCTGCTGCGCACCCAGATGCCGGGCAATGCCCTCACACATCTCGGCGCCGCTTTGCACATTGGCGTGGCGGCGCTGCTGTTCGAGGAATTCCGCCGACTCCGGAGCGGCCCAGTGGCGCAGCTTGCTTTCGTCCAGCTCGACATGGAACTGCATCGCCAGGTGCGGGCCGACGGCGAACGCCTGGTGCGGGCACATCGCACTGCGCGCCAGCACGCTGGCACCGGCGGGCACATCGAAGACCTCGTTGTGCCACTGGAAGACATGATCGGCAGGCGACTCGCCGAACCATGCACGCGCCAGATCGTTGTCTTCGACCTGCCACGGTTGCCAGCCGATCTCGGGCGCACGCGCGGCGGTGACCTTCGCGCCGAGCGCGCGCGCCATCAATTGCCCGCCCAGGCAGTGGCCGATCACCGGGCAGCCGCGCCGCATCGCATCGAGGATCAGCCGCTCGGCTTCGCGCAGCGACGGCAGCGCATCGTTGGCGCTCATCTCGCCACCCAGCACCGCGAGCGCACGGTGCTTGCTCATGTCGCGCGGATAGTCCTGCCCGGCCTCGGTGTCGCGCACGTCGGCCTGCACACCCTGGCGCTGCAACCAGCGGCCCAGATAGGCCGGCCCGTCGCTGCTCAGGTGTTGCAGGATCAGCACCGGTTTCATCGCCGGGACCGCTCGATCGGCAACGATGTCCGCGCCCGCGGCGGGCGCTGTCCGTCAGGCGGCGCTGAGCGCTCCCAGCGTGGAGGCGTTGGATGCCGTTTCGTCGAAGCTGCCGTGCAGCATCGACGCCATCGCGTGGTCGAGACCCATCGCGTAATAGACATAGGTCGAACGGATGGCGCTCTGCACGGCCTGCACATCGCTGGCCGACGGCGCATGGCCGAGCAGCGTGGCCACGATGTCCAGCGCCTCCCACGGATGTTCATCGTCGTATTCGGCATGCACACGCAGCCAGCGCGTGGCGGGGCCGCGGATGTCGGCAGGCAGGGAGTCGGCATAGGTCGATTCGGAGCAGACCAGGCACGACCACTCGCCGGTCACGCCTTCGACAGCATAGTTGGTGGCCGCGATCGCCACCGGCAGGCTGGCGCGGTCGCTCACGTACCAGCACCAGTGCGCCAGTGCCGACAGGCCCTCGATCTCGGCGCCGAACTTCAGGTCGTCGATCGTCATGTCGACCGAGGACGCCCACTGCACCCAATGGTCGGCATGTTTTTGCTCGACGCGGATGTTGTGGATCAGATAGCGGCGTGCCATGTCCTCGCCGGGGCTGTTGCCCGAACTCAGCTTCTTCAGGTTCATGGCCATGAACTGCGGAAACTGCTCGATCGTCGGCCAGGCGCCGGTGAGGAACTTGCGCATCGCCGCCCGCGGCAGTCGTGCGTCTCGCATCAATGCGAACAACTCGTGGTCGACCACCCGCGCCTTGTCGCGATGGGTCGCGTGCACCACCTGCTGCAGCCACTGCGGATAGCTCGTCAATTCCTTGAGCGCACCCGTCCGAACGAAGGCATCCGACATGTTGTTCTCCAACGACAGTTTTAGTTCATTCTAGGGGGGTCAAAACGTAAAAGGGAATGGCCGTGTGTGTTTTTACGCAAGGACTGTTGTGTTTTGGTGGCACCCGTGAATGTCCGGGTATTCATCTGTTAACGGCTGCGACGTCCGTCGAAGACATTCAGCAGTTCGCGAAAGTCGATCGGCTTGGTCAGGTAGTCCTCGAAGCCAGCGGCCAGCGCCGCGTTGATCTGCTCGGGCAGCGCGTCGGCCGACAGCGCGACCAGGCGGATGCCGGCCGTCGCCGCATCGGCACGCAGTGCGTGGGCCAGTTCGATGCCGGTCATGTCGCCCAGGTTCATGTCGACCAGGATCATCTCGGGCCGGTCGCGCCGCGCCTTGCGCAGCGCCGTCGCACCGTTCTCGGCGACGTCGAGCGTGATCGACGGACGCAGCTTGACGATCTGCCGCACCAGTTCGACGTTGACCTCGTTGTCCTCGGCGTACAGCACGCACAACGCATCGTCCAGCGTGCCGTGCTGACTGGGCGGCGCGAGGCCGCCCGGCAGCTGCGGCGACTCTCCCGACAGCTCCAGGGTCAAGGTGGCGATCGTGCCCTGCGCAGAACTGTCGATGCGCAGAGCACCGTGCATCGATTCGGCGAGGCGGCGCGACAGCACCAGGCCGATGCCGGTGCCTTCGATCTTCGAGTTCTCGGCGCCGAGGCGGTTGAACGGCTCGAACAGGCGCTTCAGCTGGTCGGGCGTGATGCCCATGCCGTTGTCCGCGACGCTCACCTCGCAGCACACACCATCCTCGCGCCAGCCGACCCGCACCTCGCCGCCCGGGCGGTTGTACTTCACCGCGTTGCTGAGCAGGTTGACCAGCACCTGACGCAGCCGCAGGCGATCGGCCAGCACCGACATGTCGGCGCTGTCGCCGGCAGCGGCCGCGCCGGACACCGGCCCCGCCGCGGCAATGCGCACGTCGACGGCGCAGGCCGTGGCCAGCGTCACCACCATCGACAGCGCGTCTTCGACCGCAGAGCGCACGTCGATCGATTCGAGCGTCACCGTCAGATCGCCGGAGTCGACGCGCGACAGGTCGAGCACGTCGTTGACCAGCGCCAGCAGGTGCGCGCCGGCGTTCTCGATGTGCTGAACGCGCTCGAGCTGCTGCAGCGACAGCGCATGCGAGGTATCCAGCCGCAGCAACTGCGAAAAGCCGAGCACGGCGTTCAGCGGCGTGCGCAGTTCGTGGCTCATGCGCGAAAGGAATTCGGTCTTGGCCCGACTCGAGGCTTCCAGCGCCTCACGCGCCTGGCGCTCGGCGCGCGCCAGCTGCAGATCGGTGGCGTCGCGCAGCACGGCCGTGACCAACGCGCCCCGTTCGGCATCGAGCCGCGACAGCGAGGCCTCCAACGGGAACTCTGCGCCGTCGGCACGCTTTCCGATCAGATCGCGCACCGCGCCCTGCCAGTGCGCTTCGGCATCCTCGACCAGCAGTTCCTGCAACGCGCCGGTCTGACGCGGACGCCGGGGGATGAAACGTTCGACGCTGCTGCCGATGGCCTCGCGCGAAGAGACACCGAACAGGCGTTCGGCGGCGCGATTGAACAGCACGATGCGCTCGTCGCCGTCGATGGTCACCACGCCGTCGTTGACGGCATCGACCAAGCCCGCGATGCGCACCTCGCCCTGGCGCAACGCGGCCTGCATGTGCAGCCGCTCGCTGATGTCGAAGAAGGTCGCCACCGCACCGTGCAGCCTGCCATTCGTCATCATCGGATGCGACCAGTACTCGACTGGAAACGAGGTGCCATCGCGCCGCCAGAAGACTTCGTCAGCGATATGCAACTCGCGCTGCTCGCGAAACGACTGCGTGATGCGCGACTGGCTGGCAGGGCGCGGGCTGCCATCGGCATGCGAGTGTTGCACCAGCGCATGCATGTCGCGACCGAGGAGCTGGGATTCCTTGTCGTAGCCCAGCATCTGCAGTGCGGCGCGGTTGATGAACGTGCAACGGCCGAGCATGTCGACGCCGTACAGGCCTTCGGCTGCCGAATCGAGCAACCGCTGCAGCGACTGTTGCCGCTGGCGCACCTGGTCCTCTGTCGCCGCCTGGATGCGCGAGCTGTGGCGCACGAACAGCAAGCCGCTCAGGCCGAGCAACACCGCCAGCCCGAAGTTCAAGGCCAGGATCAACTGCTGGCTCAGGCGCGCGCCATCGGCCAGCTGCGTGGCGAACCGCACCTCGAGTTCGGTCAGGCTCTGGTTCAGGGCCTGCGCTTGCTCGCGCATGCGGGTCAGCTCGTCGGCGCCGAGGCCGCCGGCGATGATGCGTTGATGCACGCGCTCGCCGAGTCGGCGCATGTTTTCGATCAGCTCGTCACCTTCGGCCCAGGTCGCTATGGCACCGGCCATCAGCGGCGTCCTGTGAAAGCCGCGAAAGAGCCTGATCACACCGGGAATGTCGTCGGGGTGGGTGCCACCGGCGAGCAGCCCGTTGCGCGCCGTCTCGATGTCGGGCGGCACCTTCTGCAACGCCTCACGCGCGGCCCGATCCCCGATCGGCACCGACAGCGCTTTCAAGAAGCCCCGATAGTCGGATTCGCGAAAGTTCTCGAAGTAATCGATGAGATGGATCTGGGCGTCCTTCTGCCCTTTCGAGTACAGGCTTTCGCCGGTCACGTAGGCGCGGATGGCCGACATCAGGTCGATGCTGATCGCGGTCACCAGCAACTGCGCGCCCACGATGAGGGCGAACACCGTCAGCACCGGCCAGGAACGCCGGCGCGTCGAGCGCGGCAGGTCGCGGTTCGCGATCGTGGCGCTGCCGGCTTCGTCGCCCCGTTGGTCGAGCGTCATGGCCACTGCCGCTGCCGCTGCCGATTCGAGGCGCTCGAGATCGAGTGCTGCAGGCCCGGCGGGCTCGGTCGTGTGGGGCTGTCGGTCAAGCGCATCGGTTCACGGTTCGGAGGTTGAAGGTGCGTCGGGCGCCTAAAGCGCCAGCGCCGTGGTGCGCTTGACCGTGCGCAACACCAGCATCGAATTCATGCGCGCCACGCCGGGCAGTCGCGACAGCACCTCGGTGTGCATGCGCTCCAGGTCTTCGGCGTCGCGGTAGGCAAAGCGCAGCAGGTAGTCGTTGGCGCCCGCGACATAGTGGCAATCCAGGATTTCCGGTGCATCGAGGACCGCCTGCTCGAAGGCGCGCAGCAGCGCCGGATTGCTGCCCTCGAGGTTGACGATGGTGTAACTGGTGCCGTGGCGCCCGACCGCCTTCGGGCTGAGCAGCGCCACGTACTGGGCGATGATGCCGCCGTCCTCCAGTTGCTTGACCCGCCGCAGGCACGCCGAAGCCGACAGGTGCACCCGCTGCGCGAGCTGCACGTTCGACAGCCGCCCGTCGTGCTGCAGCGCCTCGAGAATGGCCAGGTCGATCGAATCGAGTTGCGCCTCGGCGGAGGGTCTTCGCATTTTCTGCCACGCAGCGACGTATTCTTCGCATGATATGCGTGCGGCCCCAGCGCCCGATGCAGCGCACCCGCCTGCACATTGCAGCGCCGCGTCGCTAGACTTTGCACCACGGCACGCGCCGTTGCCCGACCCCGCTCTCCCGCAGCAAAGGACCCTGACCATGAAACCCGACCTCGACGCCTTCTGGATGCCCTTCACCGCCAGCCGTCAGTTCAAGAAGGCCCCGCGCATGCTGGTCAGGGCCGAAGGCATGTACTACTGGGACGACCAGGGGCGGCAGATCCTCGACGGCGTGGCCGGGCTGTGGTGCGTGAACCCGGGCCACAACCGGCCCAAGGTGGTGCAGGCGATCCAGGCGCAAGCCGCCGCGATGGACTTCGCGCCGCCGTTCCAGATGGCTCACCCGAAGTCCTTCGAGCTGGCCAACAAGCTGGTCGAGCTGGCGCCGGCGGGCATGAACAAGGTGTTCTTCACCAACTCGGGCTCGGAATCGGTCGAGACCGCGCTGAAGATGGCGATCGCCTACCACCGCGCACGCGGCGAGGGTCAGCGCACGCGGCTGATCGGCCGCGAGCGCGGCTACCACGGCGTCAACTTCGGCGGCATCTCGGTCGGTGGCATGTCGGGCAACCGCAAGATGTTCGGCTCGCTGCTCAACGGCGTCGACCACATCCGCCACACCCACGACCCGGCGCGCAACGCCTTCAGCGTCGGCCAGCCCGAGCATGGCGCCGAACTGGCGAACGACCTCGAAAACGTCATCGCGCTGCACGATGCCTCGACCATCGCCGCGGTCATCGTCGAGCCGATCGCCGGCTCCACCGGCGTGCTGATTCCGCCCAAGGGCTACCTGAACCGCCTGCGCGAGATCTGCGACAAGCACGGCATCCTGCTGATCTTCGACGAGGTCATCACCGGCTTCGGCCGCACCGGCTCGCCCTTCGCGGCCACCACCTTCGGCGTCACGCCCGACCTGATGACGCTGGCCAAGGGCCTGACCGGCGGCGCGGTGCCGATGGGCGCGGTGCTGGCCAGGCAGGCGGTGCACGACGTGTTCATGACCGGGCCCGAGCACATGATCGAGTTCGCCCACGGCTACACCTATTCGGCCCACCCGCTGGCCTGCGCGGCCGGGCTGGCGACGCTCGAGACCTATGCCGACGAAGGCCTGCTCACGCGCGCCGCCCAGCTGCAGTCGTACTTCGGCGAGGCGCTGCATTCGCTGAAGGGCGAGCCGAACGTCATCGACATCCGCAACTTCGGCCTCGTCGGCGGCGTCGAGCTGTCGCCGATCGCCGGCGAGCCGACCAAGCGCGCGCTGGCGGTGTTCCTCGACTGCTACGACAAGGGCGTGATGCTGCGCTACACCGGCGACATCCTGGCGATCTCGCCGCCGCTGATCATCGAGCGCGAGCAGATCGACCGCATCGTCGACACGCTGCGCGGGGCGATCGAGCGCGCCGCCTGAGCAGCTCGCCCTCTGCGCCGAGCGCCGCGGCCCGGTCATGAGCACGGCCCGCGATCTGCCGCTGGTGCTGGTGCCGGCATGCAACCGCATGCTCGGCGACCATGCCTTTCCATGTCGCCGGCAAGAAGTACATCGACTTCGTGCGCCTGGCCGGCTGCCTGCCCGTGGTGGTGCCCGATGCCGCCGAGCGACGAGCTGGCGCGGCGCTGCTCGACCTGGCCGACGGGGTGCTGCTGACCGGCTCGCCGTCGAACGTGCACCCGCGCCACTTCGGCGAGCCGGTGCACGACACCACGCTGCCGCTGGACGAGGCGCGCGATCGCCTGGACGCTGCCGCTGATCCGCGAAACGCTGGCGCGCGGCGTGCCGCTGTTCGGCATCTGTCGCGGCACGCAGGAAACGAACGTCGCGCTCGGCGGCTCGCTGCACCAGGCCGTGCACGGCGTGCCCGGCATGGCCGATCACCGCGCCCGGGCCGATGCCGCAGCGGCGCTGCAATACGGCCTGGCCCACGCGGTGCACGTCGAGCCCGGCGGCGTGCTGGCCGCGCATCGTCGGCAGCGCGCCGTTCCAGGTCAATTCGGTGCACGGCCAGGCCGTCAACCGGCTCGCAGCCGGCCTGCGCGTCGAGGCGCGCGCGCCCGACGGTGTGATCGAGGCCTTCTCGCCGGGAAGGCGCCGCGGGCTTCAACCTGTGCGTGCAGTGGCATCCCGAATGGCAGGCCGAGCTGAACCCGCAGTCGCGGCAGCTGGCCCAGGCCTTCGGCGATGCGTGCCGACGAGCGACAGTTGCGCCGCCACGCACCGCAGCCGTAGCCCCGCGGCGGGCGCGCGACGCGGCCCTGCTACAACCGCGCTATCGATTCCCTCATCGCGGCTTGCCGCACAGGCTCCTTCATGGTCAAGCGCGACAACTTCACATTCACCGATCTCGAGCAGTGGCTCGACACCCACCGCGTCACCGAGATCGAATGCCTGGTGCCCGACCTGACCGGCGTGGCGCGCGGCAAGATCCTGCCGCGCGAGAAGTTCACCGAAGACCGCGGCATGCGGCTGCCCGAGGCGGTGGTGGCGATGGGCGTGACCGGCAACTTTCCCGAAGAAGGCCCGTACTACGACGTCATCAGTCCGACCGACCGCGACATGCACCTGCAGGCCGACCCGACGACGGTGCGCATCGTGCCCTGGGCCACCGACCCGACCGCGCAGGTGATCCACGACTGCTACGACCGCGACGGCGTGCTGGTGCCCTTTGCGCCGCGCTCGGTGCTGCGCCGGGTGTGCGGCCTGTTCGAGGCCGAGGGCTGGAAGCCGGTGGTGGCGCCCGAACTCGAGTTCTACCTGGTGGCGCGCAACACCGACCCGGACATCCCGCTGAAGCCGCCGATCGGCCGCAGCGGCCGCGCCGAAACGTCGCGCCAGGCCTATTCGATCGATGCCGTCAACGAGTTCGACCCGCTGTTCGAGGACGTCTACAGCTACTGCGAGAAGATGGAGCTGAACGTCGACACGCTGATCCACGAGGTCGGCGCCGGGCAGATGGAGATCAACTTCTTCCACGCCCACCCGCTGGGGCTGGCCGACGAGGCCTTCCTGTTCAAGCGCACCGTGCGCGAGGTGGCGCTGCGCCACGACATGTACGCCACCTTCATGGCCAAGCCGATCGCCGGCGAGCCCGGCAGCTCGATGCACGTGCACCAGAGCATCGTCGACACGGCCAGCGGGCGCAACCTGTTCAGCAACGAGGACGGCATCGCCGAGCAAGCAGTTTCTACTGGTACATCGGCGGCCTGCAGCGCTACATCCCGGCGGCGATGGCGCTGTTCGCGCCGTACGTCAACAGCTACCGGCGGCTGTCGCGCCACACCGCCGCGCCGATCAACATCCAGTGGGGCACCGACAACCGCACCGTCGGCATCCGCTCGCCGGTGGCGACCGCGCAGGCGCGGCGCATCGAGAACCGCGTCATCGGCGCCGATGCCAACCCCTACGTCGCGCTGGCCGCCACGCTGGCCTGCGGCTACCTGGGCATCCAGAACCGCATCGAGCCGACGCCCGAATGCAAGGGCGATGCCTACCTCGGCGACTACGCGCTGCCGCGCAGCCTGAGCGAAGCGCTGCACATGCTGCAGAAGGAAAAGGACCTGGCCGACGTGCTGGGCGCGGCCTTCGTCACCGTCTACACCGAGGTCAAGGAAATCGAACACGCCGAGTTCATGAAGGTGATCTCGCCGTGGGAGCGCGACCACCTGCTGCTGCACGTGTAGAACCCGACCGCTTTTCGCCGGACACCGCCATGACCCAGACCGACCGCAACACGCAGCAATGGCAGGCCGCCGATGCCGCGCACTTCCTGCACCCGTTCACCGATTTCAAGTCGCTGGCCGACAAGGGCGCGCGCATCATCGTCTCGGCCGACAACATCTACCTGACGGACAGCGACGGCAAGCAGATGCTCGACGCGATGTCGGGCCTGTGGTGCGTCAACGTCGGCTACGGCCAGCGCGCGCTGATCGACGCGGCCACGCGGCAGATGGGCCAGCTGCCCTTCTACAACGCCTTCTTCCAGACCGCCACGCCGCCGGCCATCGAGCTGGCCGAACTGCTCGCCGAGGTCACGCCGCCGCAGTTTCAGCACGTGTTCTTCTCCGGCTCGGGCTCCGAAGGCAACGACACCGTGGTGCGCATGGTGCGCCGCTACTGGGACATCCTGGGCCAGCCGCAGCGCCAGGTCATCATCAGCCGCAACAACGCCTACCACGGCTCGACGATGGCCGGCGCCTCGCTCGGCGGCATGAGCGGCATGCATGCGCAGGGCGGGCTGCCGATCCCCGGCATCGTGCACATCGAGCAGCCGCACTGGTGGGAGCACGGCCGCGTGCAGGGCCTCGACCGCGAGGCCTTCGGCGTGCTGGCCGCGAAGCTGGCTCGAGGACAAGATCGCTCGAGATCGGCGGCGACCAGGTGGCCGCCTTCATCGGCGAGCCGGTGCAAGGCGCCGGCGGCGTGATCGTGCCGCCCGACAGCTACTGGCCCGCAGATCCAGCGCATCTGCGACGAGCACGGCATCTTGCTCGTCAGCGACGAGGTCATCACCGGCTTCGGCCGCACCGGCCACTGGTTCGGCTGCGAGCGCTTCGGCTTCACGCCCGACCTGATGACCTTCGCCAAGGGCGTCACCAGCGGCTATGTGCCGCTGGGCGGCGTGATGGTCGGCGAGCGCATCGCCCAGGTGCTGATCGGCCAGGGCGGCGAGTTCAACCACGGCTACACCTATTCGGGCCACCCGGTCAGCTGCGCGGTCGGTCTGGCCAACGTGCAGCTGATCCGCGAGCTGGGCCTGGTCGAGCATGTGCACGACGACGTCGGGCCCTATCTGGCGCAGCACTTCGATGCGCTGGCCGATCACCCGCTGGTCGGCGAAGTGCAGACCTGCGGGCTGATGGGGGCGCATCCAGCTGGTGCGCCGACAAGGCACGCGGCACCGCCTTCGCCGAAGCCGCCGAGATCGGCATGGTGTGCCGCAACCACTGTTTCGCCAACGGGCTGGTGATGCGCGCGGTCGGCCAGCGCATGATCGTCGCGCCGCCGCTGGTCATCACGCGCGCGCAGGTCGACGAGATGATGGGGCTGGTGCGCCGCTGCCTCGACCTGACGTTGGACGACGCGCGGCGCCAGGGCTGGCTGGCGTGAAGCGGGCCGGCGGGCCTACAGTCGCAGGCAGTCATACAGCAGGGAGAGCCTCGATGAAGGACCTGACCGAACGGCTGCGCGCCGCCGGCGTGCACACGCTGCTGGCGCAGTTCACCGATCTGAACGGTGTGGCCAAGGGCAAGTGGCTGCCGCTGGCGCATCTGGACGATCTGCTCAGCGACGGGGTGGCGTTTTCCGGTGCGTCGATCGCCGGCACCGGGCTGCCGCGCACCGGGCCGCGTTCGCAGTACATCGCACGCGGCTACGCCAGCACGGTCACGCGCGCTGCCGTGGCTGCCCGGCGTGGCGCGTGTGGTCTGCGACGGTTTTGTCAACGACCAGCCCTTCGACGCCTGCCCGCGCCAGGTGCTCAAGCGCGCGCTGGCGCGGCTGGCCGATCGCGGCTGGCACCTGCGCACCGGCATCGAGCCCGAATTCTTCCTGCTGCGCCGGACGGGCAGCCGCCATGTGGTCGCCGACGAAGCACGACCGGCTCGAACAACCCGCCTACGACCTGCAGTCCGCTGTCGCGACAGCACGATTTCCTGCAGGCGCTGGTGGCCGCGCTCGGCGCCGGCGGCATCGATGTCGGGCAGATCGACCACGGAGAGGCGCGCGGCCAGTACGAGGTGAACTTCGGCTTCGACGAGGCCCTGGTCAGCGCCGACCACCTGATGCTGTTCAAGGCAGGCCGGCGCATGCGCTGGCCGAACAACGCGGCATGGTGTTTTCGCTGCTGCCCAAGCCCTTCGTCGAACAACCCGGCAGCGGCATGCACCTGCACGCTGTCGCTGTGGTCGGGCTGGAACGCCAAGCGCCGCGACAACGCGCAGTGCGTGTTCGTCGCCCACCGCGCCGACGGCAGCGTCGACCGCGAGCGCGAGCCTGGCGCCGCTCGGCGAGCACTTCGTCGCCGGCGTGCTGGCCCATGCGGCCGCGCTGACCGCGCTGGTCCGCGCCCGACCATCGATTCGTACCGGCGGCTGCGGTGCCGGGCCCTGCATGTCCGGCAACAGCTGGGCGCCGGCGTTGATCGCACACGGTCCGAACAACCGCACCGCCGCCATCCGCACCCTGCACGGGCGCTTCGAATGGCGCGTCAGCGACGCCAGCGCCAACCCCTACCTGGTCAGCGCGGCGCTGGTGGCGGCCGGGCCTGGACGGCATCGACCGCAAGCTCGAAGCGCCGCCCGAGTGCAGCGACGACCTGTTCCACCTGAGCGAAGCGCAGCGTGCCGAGCGCGGCCTGCAGCCGCTGCCGCGCAGCCTGGCCGAAGCGCTCGATGCACTCGCTGCCGACGAGGTGATCCGGGTCGCACTCGGCGACACGCTGGCGCGCGAATTCATCGCGCTGAAGCGCGCGCAGATCGCCGCCGCGGCCGAGCGGCCGGCCGATGACTGCTGAGGCCATGCCACGCCCCGTGACCGCCCGCATCGCTGCGGCTGGCCGTTGACGCCCGCCGCGCTGCCGCCGTGGTGGGCCTACGCCAGCCTGGCGGCCAGCATGGCCGTGGTCGGCTGCTACGTCGGCCTGTCGAAGCTGCTGGTGGCGGCCTTCCCGATCTTCCTGCTGGCCTGGCTGCGCTTCGGCATCGCCGCCGTTGCGATGCTGCCGTGGACGCGCCGGGGCCCCGGTGACGCGGCCCTGTCGCGCAGCGACCGGGTGCTGCTGTTCGGGCAGAGCTTTCTCGGCAACTTCCTGTTCTCGATCTGCATGCTCTACGGCGTGGCGCTTGACCTCGGCCGTCGCCGCCGGCGTGGTGATGGCCGCACTGCCGGCCGCGGTGGCGCTGTTGTCGCGCGTCTTCCTGCATGCGCGCATCAACGCGCGGGTGCTGGTGGCCATCGTCTGTGCCATGGCCGGCATCGCGCTGCTGGCGTTGCAGAAGCAGGATGCCGGCGCGGCGGCGGCGTCGCTCATGGGGCTATGCGCTGCTGCTCGGCGCGGTGCTGTGCGAGGCCTGCTACGTGGTCATCGGCAAGCGGCTGGCCGCGCGTGTGTCGCCGCGTCGCATCAGCGCGTTGATCAACCTGTGGGGGCTGGCGCTGGTGACGCCGTTCGGGCTTGTGGCAGGCGCTGCAGTTCGACTTCCACGCCGTGACGCCGAGCCTTTGGCTGCTGCTGGTGTTCTACGCCATCGCCGCCAGCGTGATCACCGTGTGGCTGTGGATGCAGGGCCTGCGCCATGTGCCGGCGCCGCAGGCCGGCGTGTTCACGGTCATGCTGCCGCTGGCCGCCGCGGCGGTGGGCATCACGCTGCTCGGCGAGCCCTTCGGTCCCGGCCACACCATCGCGCTGGTGCTGGCGCTGGCCGGGCTGCTGCTGGCCACCTGGCCGGGCCGCGCGCGCGATCGCACGCTGGCGGTCTGACCCACTTTTTCGAGCACTCGACACCATGCATGCGCTCACCCCAACGCCCTACTTCAACGCTGAGCACGAGACGCTGCGCGACACCCTGCGCCGCTTCATCGCCGAGCGCGTCTGGCCGCACGCCGATGCCTGGGAAGAAGCCGGCCAGGTGCCGCGCGAGGTGCTGCGCGAGATGGGCAGCCTGGGGCTGCTGGGCATGCGCTACGCCAGCCGCTTCGGCGGCAGCGAGCTCGACACGCTGGCCACCGTGGTGCTGGCCGAAGAACTCGGCCGCTCGAGCTACGGCGGCTTCGCGGTGACGGTGCTGGTGCACACCGACATGGCCAGCCCGCACCTGCACCACGCCGGCACGCCCGAGCAGCTGGAGCGCTACATGCCCGACATCGTCGCCGGCCGGCGCATCGCCGCGGTGGCGATGACCGAGGCCGATGCCGGCTCCGACCTCGCCGGCATGCGCTCGCACGGCGCGCCGCGACGCTGGCGGCTGGGTGCTCAACGGCAGCAAGATGTTCATCACCAACGGCGTGCACGGCGACATCTTCATCGTCGCGGCCAAGACCGGCGCGCCGGGGCGCAACCGCGACATGTCGATGTTCATCGTCGACAAGGGCACGCCGGGGTTTCGCGTCTCGCGCACGCTGAAGAAGACCGGCTGGCTGTGCAGCGACACCGCCGAGCTGGTGTTCGAAGACTGCCGCGTGCCCGAGGCGAACCTGCTCGGCGAGGAGACACAAGGGCTTCTACGCGCTGATGAAGAACCTGCAGAACGAGCGCATCGTGCTCGGCGCGCAGGCCATGGGCGAAGCCACGCGTGCGATCGAGCTGACCCTGCAGTGGACGACAACGCGCAAGGCCTTCGGCGGCACGCTGTGGGACAAGCAGGCCATCCGCCAGCGCCTGGCGATGCGCGCGGCGCAGGTCGAGGCGGCGCAAGGCGCTGGTCTACAACACCGCCTGGCGCGATGCGCAGGGCCAGCAGGTGACGAAGGAAGTGTCGATGGTCAAGGCGCTGTGCGGCACGCTGGTCAACGAGGTGATGTACGACTGCGTGCAGTTCCACGGCGGCATGGGCTTCATGCGCGAAACGGCCATCGAACGCATGTCACGCGACGCCCGTGTGCAGGCCATCGGTGGCGGTGCCACCGAAGTGATGCTGGAAGAAGTCGCCAAGCGCATGGCCTGAGCGCGTTCGAGCCGCGGCGCGCCGCCCCTTCAGGCCGGTTCGGCAACCGCCTGCAGCCGCGCCTGCCGCGCCTGCTCGGCAACCTGCGCCGGTCGCTGCTGTGCGAGCCGGTGATCCGACCACACCTGGCGCCAGCGGCGTGCGCCGGCACCGCCGCTGCGCAGCCCCAGCATGTGGCGCGCCGCATGCGACCAGGGCTCGCCCTGGTCCACCAGCCGCGTCATGTACTGCACCATCGCCTGCTCGATCGCGTCGATGCGCTGCAAGTCGGGCGCTTCCGGCACATCGCCACCGAGAAAGCGGCTGTCCCAGGCGGCCATCTGCCACGGGTGGTGGTACGCCTCGCGCCCGACCATCACCCCGTCCAGCCGCTGCAGGTGTGCAGCGATCTGTTCATCGCCGGCAATGCCGCCGTTGATGACGATCTGCAGCGCCGGAAAGTCCTGCTTCAGCCGCTGCACCAGCGCATGGCGCAGCGGCGGCAGTTCGCGGTTCTGCTTCGGGCTGATGCCGTGCAGCCAGGCATTGCGCGCATGCACGATGAACACGCTGCAGCCGGCCTGCGCCACCGTGCCGACGAAGTCGCGCACGAAGTCGTAGCTCTCGATGCGGTCGATGCCGATGCGGTGTTTCACCGTCACCGGCAGCGTCGACCGCATCGCACATCGCCTTCACGCAGTCGGCGACCAGTGCCGGCTCGGCCATCAGGCAGGCCCCGAAGGCGCCGCGCTGCACGCGTTCGCTCGGGCAGCCGCAGTTCAGGTTGATCTCGTCGTAGCCCCAGTCGCGCGCCAGCAGCGCGCAGCGCGCCAGCGCCTGCGGCTCGCTGCCGCCGAGCTGCAGTGCCAGCGGATGCTCATCGGCGTTGAAATCGAGGTGCCGCGCCACATCGCCATGCAGCAACGCGCCGGTCGTCACCATCTCGGTGTACAGGCGCGTGCGGCGGGTGATCAAGCGGTGGAAGAAGCGGCAGTGCCGATCGGTCCAGTCCATCATCGGCGCGACGCACAGGCGCCAGTCACCGAACGCCGGCGGCGCTGGGGGCGAAAGGGGAACAACTGCGTGCATCATCTCGTTTGTGTGATTGACCGCGGCCGGCCCTGTCGGGTCGTCCGCTCGAGGAACCACCATGAATGATGCCGCACGCTTCGAGTTGTTCTCCTTCTGGCGCAGCTCCGCGACCTACCGGGTGCGGGTCGCGTGCAACCTGAAAGGCATCGAGCCGCGCGAGCACGACATCGATCTGGTGGCCGGCGCGCAGCGCGGCGAGGCGTTTCTGAAGATCAATCCGATGGCGGCGATTCCCGCCCTGGTGGACCTCGATCCGTCGCTGCCGCTGGCGGCGCACTCGCCGCTGACGCAGTCGCAGGCGATCGTCGAGTTCCTCGACGAGGCCTACCCGACGCCGCCGCTGCTGCCCGCCGACCTGCACGGTCGCGCGCGTGTGCGGTCGCTGGCCGCGCTGTTGGCTGCCGACACGCATCCGTTGATCACGCCGCGGGTGCGCGGCTACCTGCAGGCCCATGCGGCGTTCGACGACAGCGCCTGGAAAGCCTGGCAGACACACTGGTTCAGCACCGGCCTGCAAGCGCTCGAACAACGCCTGGCCAGCGAGCCGCAGACGGGCACCTTCTGCCATGGCAACGGGGTGACGATGGCCGACATCTTCCTGGCCAGCATCGTGGTCGTGATGCGGGTGTTCGAGATCCAGGTCAGCGGCATCCCGACCGTGCTGCGCATCATGGCCGAGTGCGAGAAGCTCGACGCCTTCGCGCGCGCAGCCCCGCATCGGCAAGCCGGCGCGCCTGCGCGATGAGCGACGCTGGCACGGTGATCGTCGATGTGGTGATCAGCGAGTTCTCCGACCTCACCGACCTGGAGGACCTGACGCGCTCGGCCGTGCGCCTGTTGCTGGCCGCCGCGCTCGGCGCGTGGCTCGGCTTCAATCGCGAGCGCACCGGCAAGTCGGCCGGGCTGCGCACGCACATGCTGGTGTCGATGGGCAGTGCGTTGTTCGTGATGGTGCCGCTGTTCGCCGGCATGGCCATCGCCGACCTGAGCCGGGTCATTCAAGGCGTGGTCACCGGCATCGGCTTTCTCGGTGCCGGCACGATCATCAAGCACCACACCCAGGACGAGGTGACCGGGTTGACCACCGCGGCCAGCATCTTCATGACCTCGGCCATCGGCATCGCCTGTGGCCTGGGCAGCGATGTCATCGCCATCGTCGCCACCTTCCTCGCCTGGCTGGTGCTCGGGGCGGTTCAACGGCTGGTGGATGCCAAGCCGATCGATTGAAGCGCTGCCGGCTGCAGCTTTCAGCGCGCTGGCGCCACACGCCACACCACGTTGCCGACATCGTCGGCAACCAGCAGCGCACCGCGACCATCGATGACGACGCCGACCGGCCGGCCCCGCGCCTCGCCGTCGTCGTTGACGAAGCCGCTCAACACGTCGATCGGCTTGCCCTGCGGCATGCCGCCGTCGAAAGGCACGAACACCACCTTGTAGCCACTCAGCGGGCTGCGGTTCCACGAGCCGTGCAGCCCGATGAACATGCCGTCACTGAACGGCGCCGGCAACTTGCTGCCGTCGCTGGTGACGCAGCCCCAGCGGCGGCCACGTGCGCGCCGAGCGCGTAGTCCGGCACCAGCGCCTTGGCCACCATGTCGGGGCGCGGCGGATCGACGCGCGTGTCGACGTGGCTGCCGTAGTAGCTCCACGGCCAGCCGTAGAAGGCATCGCGCTTGACCGAGGTCAGGTAGTCCGGCACCAGGTCGCTGCCGAGTTCGTCGCGCTCGTTCACCACCGTCCACAAGGTCTGGCCGTCACGGCCCCAGGCCATGCCGTTGGGGTTGCGCAGGCCGCTGGCGAACAGACGCTTCTCGCCGCCGGGCAGATCGATCTCCCAGATCGCGGCGCGCCCTTCTTCGGCAGGCAGGCCGTTCTCGGCGACGTTGCTGTTCGAGCCGACGGTGGCATACAGCTGCTTGCCGTCGCCGCTGGCGATGATGTTCTTGGTCCAGTGGTGGTTGCGCGGGCCTGCCGGCAGGTCGGGTCAGCACGGTGGGCGTGGCAACGATGCTGGTCGTGTCGTCGCGGTAGGGCACCCACACCACCGCGTCGGTGTTGGCGATGTAGAGCTCGCTCACCGACCAGCGCCATGCCGAACGGCGAGTTCAGCCCTTCGATGAACACGCTGCGCACCTCGGCCTGGCCGTCGCCGTCGGCATCGCGCAGCAGCGTGATGCGGTTGGCGCTGGGCACGCCGGCACCGGCTTGTTTCATGACCAGCCCCATCACCCAGCCCTTGATGCCTTCGCGGCCCTCGGGTCGCGGCGGCGCGTTCGCTTCGGCCACCAGCACATCGCCGTTGGGAAGCACATGCAACCAGCGCGGGTGTTTCAACCCGGTGGCAAAGGCGTTGACGGTCGTGCCGGCAGCGGCGCGGGGCGCGCCGCCCGCCGGCCAGCCGGTTGCCGGGGCGATGTTGACGGTCGGCACCGTCGACTTGACCGGCTCCGCCAGCACCGGCTGGCGTCCGGTGTCGGCACCGCTCGGCAGCAACGTGGTTTCGCCACAAGCCGCCAGAGCCAGCGCCGAACAAAGCCAGCACCGCCCTGCCCCGCCCGCCTGTCGATCGACGATCAGCCATCTGCTGTGCCCTTGTTGAGTGGGGCCATGCTGAAGCAAGCAACGCTCCCGCGCTGGTGCGGGGACATCGACACGTCGTCGCGGCCGGGCACGCACCTTGCATGAACAGGGCCATCTCAACTCGGCGAAAAAAGATGAAAGACAAGGAACACGAACATCTGTGGGAGCTGATCGGCGACATGCGCTTCGGCATGCTGACCACGCTGGCCCCGGGCGGCGCCCTGCGCGCACGGCCCCTGACGACACAAAGCGACGATATGTCCCGGCGCAGCGGACGCCTGAGCTTCTTCGTCCGCAACGACAGCGAGGTGGCCGACGATGTGGCGGCCAACCCGCGCGTCGGTGTCGTCTACGCCGATCCGAAGGAGGACAGCTACGTGTCTGCCAGTGGCCATGCCGAGGTGGTGCAAGACGTGGCCCGGCAGAAGGAGCTGTGGAACACGTTCGCGCAGGCCTGGTTTCCCGGCGGGCCCGACGACCCGGCATTGCGCATGCTCTACGTCGACATCGACGAAGCCGAATACTGGGACGTCAAGCAGAGCAAGCCGGTGCAGCTGTTCAAGATGGCCAAGGCTGCTGTCACCGGCAAGCCGCCGACCGACATGGGT
Organism: uncultured beta proteobacterium; assembly: GCA_963756415.1. Taxonomy (GTDB): domain Bacteria; phylum Pseudomonadota; class Gammaproteobacteria; order Burkholderiales; family Burkholderiaceae_C; genus Rubrivivax. The sequence goes on along the minus strand of CAVWNT010000003.1, from coordinate 146,597 downwards.
GAGCACGGCATCATCTCGAAGCCCTGACCCCTCGCCTGTTCCGCTCTCGAGCACGAGCGTCCCGCAAGCGACCGCCGCAAGCCATTGCGGCGCGTCCGTCGTGGCGCATCGCACACACGACTGTGCGGGTGCGCTGAACGGGATTTGTCCTACGGCGTCACCCGCCAGGCGCCGTCACAGCCGACCCTGCACCCTCGCTAAGGTGCCTGCATCGGCGCGTGTCGCCAGCTCGAACAGGGAGTTGTCATGACCCAGGACAGCATCGTCATCTATTCGGTTGCCGGCACCTTCGTCGTGCTGCTGCTGGCCGCCATCTACCAGTGGTTCAAGAGCCGGCGCGCCAGGCACGCTGACCAGTCGCGGGCTTCGCACCCCGATCTGCGCGGCACCATGACCCACTGGCACCGCTGATCCGGCCCCGCACGTGGATTGGCTGGATGCGTTGCAATGGCCGTCGATGGTCGTCACGGTCGCGGCGGCATGGTTCGTGGCGTCCGAACACACACGCCGTCGTCAGATCGGGTTCTGGTTGTTCATGCTCAGCAATGTCGGCTGGGTGGTGTGGGGCTGGCACACCCAGTCGTATGCCCTGATCGTGCTGCAGGTGTGCCTGGCGGCGATGAACATTCGCGGTGCGGTGAAAGCCGAGAAATGAATCCCGGCGCGGCGCCGCACCCCTGAAGGCTTCGCTCAGCGCTGGCGGCGGCGACGCAGCTCGACGGCGTCGATGTTCAGCATCTGGCGGTATTTGGTGACGGTGCGGCGCGCCACCTTCAGGCCCTGCTCTTCCAGTTGCCGCGCGATGTCCACATCGGACAGCGGGGACTCGGCCGGTTCGCTGCGGATGATCTGCTCGACCAGCCCGCGAATCGCAGTACCCGAACAGGCGCTGCCGTTCGTGCTGACCATCGCTCTGGAGAAGAAGTGCTTGAGTTCGAACACGCCGGTCGGGCTGGCCAGGTACTTGTTGCTGGTGACGCGTGACACCGTCGACTCGTGCACGCCCACTTCCTCGGCGATCTCGCGCAAACCCAGCGGCTTCATCGCCATGCTGCCGAACTCGAAGAAGTGCCGCTGCCGGCGCACGATGGCCTGTGCGACGTCCAGGATGGTCGCGAAGCGCTGTTCGACATTGCGCAGCGTCCAGCGCGCTTCCTGCAGATGCACCGCCATCGCGTCGTTGTCCGCCGAGCGGTGGCGCTTGAACAGCGCCGCATAGACCTGATTGAGCTGCACACGCGGCACCACCGCCGGGTTCAGTTGCACCTGCCACTGCCCGCGCACCTTGCGCACGATGACGTCGGGTACCACGTAGGGCGCCTGTGAAGATCCGAAGCGCCAACCGGGGTGCGGGTCGAGATGGCGGATGGCCTCGCACGCCGCGGCCACCTGTTCGGCAGGGGCGCCCAGCTCATGCGCCAGACGCGCGTTGTCGCGCGCGGCGAGCAAGCGGATGTGGCCGTCGACGATGCGCCGCGCCAGCGCGCGCAGCTGTTCGCAGGCAATGGCCGGCAGCTGCAGGCGCAGACACTCGGCCACATCACGTGCGGCCACACCGGCGGGGTCGAGCGCCTGCACACGCGCCAGCGCAATCTTCAGTTCCTGCGCCGTGGCAGGCGGATGAAGCGCGGCGGTGTCGGCCAGTTCGTCGAGCGAGCTGCGCAGGTAGCCATCGTCGTCCAGCGACTCGACCAACGCATGCGCCAGCACCACGTCGCGCGCCGACAGCGGCAGCAGGTTCAGCTGTCCATGCAAGTGAGCGGCAAGCGTGATCTGCGCCACCGCGGTGTCGAGCAAGCTGGCCCCGTCGCCGTCGTCATGGCGCGTGCCGGCACCGCGCTGCGCATCGGCCATCCACAGGTCCCGATCGTCACCCGCGGCCATTCCGCCGTCGCCAGGCGACTGATCGCCGTCGACGGCGCCGGAGATGGCGCTCAGCGGCTGCACGACATCGCCATCGACCGTGTCGTCGCCATCGGCGTCGGGCGCCGCCTCGAGGAACGGGTTGCTGCCCAGCGAATCCCGTACCATCGCCGCGAAATCCAGCGAAGACATCTGCAACAGGCGCACCGCCTGCTGCAAGCGCGGCGACAAGCTGTGCGTCTGCCGCTGCAGGCCGCGCATTTCCATCGATGGCATCTTCGTCGTTTCCCGTGTCGTTTGATGTGGTTCCGCTGCAGGCGCCTGTGGCGATCGCCATCGGCGGGCGGTGCGAAATCCGCCAGGCGCACGGTACGCAAACACCGTGCCGCCACGCCGTGGCTTTTCCGTCAGCGATGCGTGCGGGTGCGGCGGCCGATCTGCGCCGTTCAAAGTTGCCTGTAGCGCTTACCGAAACATCCCGCTTTACGGCAAGACCTGCACTTCCCACGCAGCAACTGCTGCCTGATGCAGGGCATGGCATTTGCGAGTACCGCTGCAAGGGCAGCCGCACACGCCCATCTGCAAGCACCCCGTGCCCACGTCCTTGGAGCAAGTCGTCGATCAGTCCACGCACGGTTCGCTGCCCTGGCAACGTTGGTCCGCCGCGCGCGGCGCTTCTGCCATCCCGGCCGGCGAAGACACGCGTGCCCGCTTCGCGCGCGAGCCGATGAAGATCCGCGCGATGCTGCTGCTGCTGGTGCTGGCGGTGCTGGTGCCCGCTGCGATCGCTGCTGTGTGGACGATTGCCTACACCTACCACACCGAGCGTGCGCTGCGCGAACGCAACCTGCGCGATTCGGCGCGAGCGCTGTCGATGGTGGTCGATGCAGCGTTGTCCCAGCGTGCCGCCATCGCCAAGGTGCTGGCCCTGTCGAGCTGGCTCGATGCGGGTGCCGACGCGTCGGCCAGCGAACTGGCCGCGTTCGAGCGGCAGGCGCGGCTGGCCGTCGACAGCCATGCCTGGGTCGAGCTCAGCGCCAACGATCGGGTGCTGCTCAGCACGCGGCCGAATTCGCCTGCGGGCCCAGCCGTGCCGCGCGCCGGCGCGGTGCGCCCGCTGAGCCGCGAGCCGGCGATCGCCCCGCTGCACCACACCGAAAGCGATGGCAGATTGCGCGCGGCCGTGATCGAGCCGGTTCAGCGCGACGGTCGCACGCTGCTCAGCCTGGCGGTCATCCTGCTGCCCGAAGAACTGCAGCGCATCGTCGACCAGCAGAAGCTGCCGGCCGGCTGGGTCGCAGCCATCCTCGACAGCCGCGGCACCGTCGTTGCTCGCTTCCCCGGCGGCGACACCTTCCTGGGTCGTCCCGCCACGCGCGAGTTGCGGGCCCAGATCGCCAGCGCACGCGAGGACCTGTTCGAGCTGACCAGCCTCGACGGCAAACCGATGGTGGGCTACTTCAGCACCTCGTCGCAGGGTTGGACGTACGTGTCGGCGATGCCGCTGCCGGCGCGCGTGCTCGGCCTGCCCAAACCGGTGTTCAACGTGGCCCTGGCCGCGCTGGTGCTGCTGGGGCTGGCGGCGGCGGCGGCGCTGGCGGTGTCGCGGCGCGTGACCGAGCCGATCCTTGCGCTGCGCCGTTCGGCCGAGCAGATGCAAAGTGGCGTGCCGGTGTCTCGTCTGGAAACCGGCATAGCCGAGTGCGACGAGGTGGCCGACGCACTCGCCGACGCGGCCGCAGCGATGCAAAGCGCGCGTGCCGACCTGCAGGGTCAGGTTGCCAGCGCCGTGTTGCAGACGCAGGCCGCGGAAAAGCGGGTGTCGCAGAGCCGCCGCGTCGAAGCGCTGGGCCGCCTGACCGGCGGCGTCGCGCACGATTTCAACAACGTGCTGGGCATCATCAGCAACAGCGCGCACCTGATGCAGCGCGACAGCGCGCCGCCCGAACAACGCTCGCCGCTGGCGGCCATCTTGCGTGCCGTCGATGTCGGCAGCCGCCTGACCCAGTACATGATGCGTTTTGCCGGGCGGCAGCCGGTGCAGCCGCAGCCGGTGCGCCTGCAGCAGTACATCGCCGAAGTGCGCGAGCTGATCAGCATCGTGCTGGGCAAGCGCATCAAGTTGAGCGTGGCGGTCGACGACGACGTGCCGCCGGTCAGCGTCGACACCAGCGAGCTCGAGCTGGCATTGATCAACCTGGCGCTGAACGCACGCGATGCGCTCGCCGGCGGTGGCCAGGTGACCATCGACGTGCGCACGGGCCGCGCCGGTGAGGCCGCGGAGCTGGCCACGCCGGCGGGCACGCCCTGCGTGGTGATCGCCTTCAGCGACACCGGCCCGGGCATCGACCCGCACGCCCTCGATCACGTGTTCGAGCCCTTCTTCACCACCAAGGCCGCGGGCAAGGGCACCGGCCTCGGCCTGAGCCAGGTGCACGGCTTTTGCGTGCAGGCCAACGGCAAGGCGATGGTCGCCAGCAGCGACGCCGGCACCACCGTTTCACTGCTGCTGCCGGCCGCCACCGCCGACGCTGCGCTGGCGCCGGATGCGGTGCTGCAGCCCGACAACGCCAGCATCGCCGGCACGCGGCTGCTGCTGGTCGAGGACAACGACGAATTGGCCGATGTCACCGGTCGGCTGCTCGAATCGTTCGGCTGCATCGTGCAGCGGGTCGACAACGCGCAGGCTGCGCTGCAGGCCGTCACCAACGACAGCGGCATTCGCCTGGTGCTGTCCGACGTGGTGATGCCGGGCGAGATGGATGGCCTGGCGCTGGCGCGGCGGCTGCGGCAACTGGCGCCCCGGCTGCCGGTGGTGCTGATCAGTGGCTACAGCAGTGCCTTCACCGAGGCCCACGAGTTCCGCGTGCTGCGCAAGCCCTGCTCTGCAGAAGATCTGATGTCGGCGCTGTCGGCCGCCCTGCGCTGACCCCATGCGCCTTCAGCGTGGGCATGCCGTTTGCTTCCGCTCGGCGGTCGATCGGGGGCATCGGGGGCGTCGGCGTGGTTCGATGCGGTGTGGGCCCAGCCGTGGAAGGGGGCGCAGCCATGAACAACGAAGACATCGTCGATACCCTGTGTACGTTGCTCGCGACGTCGCGCCGCACGGAGCGGGCGTTTCGCGCTTGCTGTGCGCGCTCGCGCGACCATCGGGTGCAGGTGTTCTGCGCCGGCGTCGCGGCACAGTGGTCTGCCGCGGCCGCGGATCTGCAGAGCATGGTGGCGCAATCGGGTGGCCGCGTCAGCGACCGGCAGCGGCAGGTGGTGCAGCCCACCGACACCGGGCCCGGCGCATTGAGCGAGGACGCGCGCAGCCCGACCGACGCTTTCGAGGTTTGCGAGCGTGCTGCGAACGAGGCGCTCGAGCGCTATCGCGAGGCGCTCGAGGAGCCCCTGCCCGCGCTGCTGCGGCTGCAGATCGAACACCACAGTCAGATCGCCGAATTCAACCTCGACGAGTTGCGCCGGCAGCGCGAAAACCTGCTGCACGATTGCAGCGCCTGATCCGCCGGCGCGGGCGCCCGGCTCGAGCGAGCAGGCGCAGCCGCTTCGAAAGCTTCGCCGCCGCGCGCGTCACAGCGCCGCTGTCGTGGGCACGCTGACGCCTTCGCTGCTGCTGCTGGGCGCGGCACTCATCGCGCTGGTGTTTGCCGAACCTGCGCTGCGCCGCCTGCCGTTGTCGCCGGCCGTGATCTACCTGCTGCTGGGCTGGGCAGCCGGTGCGGTCATCGGCGCGCCCGATGCCAAGACGATCGGCGAGTACGCCACGCCGCTGGTGGTGGCGACCGAATTTGCGGTGCTGGTGTCGCTGTTCGCGGTCGGTCTGCGGCTGAAGATGCCGCCGGGCCTGCATGTGTGGCGCGTGGCACTGCTGATGGCCGGGCCCGGGATGGTGCTGACGGTGGCGCTGGCCACCTGCGCCGCCTTGCTGCTGCTCGACCTGGGCCTGGCAGCGGCGCTGCTGCTGGCCGCGGTGGTGGCGCCCACCGACCCGGTGCTGGCTTCGGACGTGCAGATCCGCTCGCCGTCCGACCGTGACGCGGTGCGCCTGTCGATCACCGCCGAAGGCGGGCTCAATGACGGCACGGCCCTGCCGGCGGTGATGCTCGGCCTGGGCCTGCTCGGCCTGCACGAACTCGGCGAGGGCTGGAAGAACTGGTGGCTGGCCGACCTGCTGTGGCCGATCGGCGGCGGCCTGCTGGTGGGCGCGGCGTTGGGCTGGCTGATCGGTGCGGCGCTGCGCTGGCAGTTGCAGCGCGGCGCTCCGGTGGTGCGCGATGAATTGCTCTACGTCGGCGCTGTCGCACTGGCCTACGGCGCGGCACGCGCGCTGCATCTGTCGGCCTTCGTCGTCGTCTTCATCGCCGGCGCCATCTTGTTGCTGCCGCTGCGGGCCAGGACATTGTCGGAACCCGCCCAGGCGCTGGCCGAGCGCATGGGCGCCTTCGGCTCCCGCTGCGAGCGGCTCGTCGAAGCCGCCATGGTGCTGTCAGTGGGCGTCGCGCTGCGCGGCGTGAGCATCGGGCTTGCCGAACTCGGCTTTGCGCTGGCGGTGGTGCTGGCCGTGCGGCCGCTGGCGGCTTGGGTGTCGATCAGCGCGCGCACGCTGCCGCCGTTGCAGCGCCGCATGGTGGCCTGGTTCGGTATCCGCGGCATCGGCTCGCTCTTCTACCTGTCCTATGCGCTCGATCATGGGCTGGCCGGCGAGACGGCGCATCAGCTGATCGCCGCCACGCTGTGCTGCGTGGCCGTGTCGATCGTGCTGCACGGGGTGTCGGCCACGCCGTTGATGGCGCTGTATCAACGGCGCCGCGCCGGCGCGCATGCACCGTCGCCTCCTGCGGATTGAAGGGCAAGCCACCGGCAACGGTGGCCCGCGTCAGGCCATCGACAGGACGCGCTGGGCAGCGCGCGCTTGCTCGAATGCGGCCTTGCCCGGCTCGCGTGCCCGGTGTTCGCCGGGTTCGTCCGGCCGCTCGCCGGGTTCATCGTCGAGCGGCGATGGCGGCACATCGGGCTGCGGGTTCGGCAGCGCCGGCTCGGGCGGCTGCGTCGCCGCCAGTTCGGCATCCGCACGTCCGTCGCCGACCGGATCGGCGTCTTCGTTCTCGTGCGGACCTTGAACCGGGCCCGCGCTCACAACCTTCTCGCGACCGTCATCGGACGTGGGCATGTGCGGCCTCCCTGGGTGGCGCGTCGGGCTGGCGGCCAGCGGCCGACGATGCAAATTCGAGATCGTCCACAGCGAAACCCTGCAGCCGCGCATTGGCGAGCATCCGGTTCACGGCCGGCTCGCAACCCTTGAAGCGGCGCACCAGCAGACCCAGTCGCGTGCGCTGCGGGTTGCCGATCAGCGCTGCGCTGTAGTCGGCTTCGATGTGCAGCACCCAGTGATCTTCCCAGACCATCGGCAGCCAGCGCGCCCACACCGGCGCGAAGCACATCTGCAGCCTGGCCCCGTTGCTGCCGGGCACGACCCGCACCACGCCTTCCTGCGTCAGCGCCCGGCGACCGGGCCGCAGGCTGCGCTGCTGCACCCCGAATTCGCGGCCGTTGGCGGTGAAGGTCAGGGTCGTCAAACCCGCGGCGGCCGGGCGGCCGACATGGGGCAGCCGCGCGAGTTGCAGCCAGCTGCCCGCGAAGCGTTGCAGATCGACGCCGACAACAGGCATCGGTGCGTCGTGGGCGACAGGTTCGGCCCGGTTGGCAAAGCGGCTGCGGATCAACGGCATCAACGCGCCGACCACGATCGAGGAGCCACCAGCCGGCCTGCCGATGCCCCACCGCGCCGGCAACAGCGCCATCGCCAGCGCCGGCACCTGCGCCCACAACAAAGTCGACAGCCGGCCACGCCGTCGCGGCGCCGCATCGTGGTGGTTCACATGGCGCGCGGCCGGGCGCTTGCGCAGCAGCAGCCACAACAGCGCCAGCGCAGAGCCGCCAGCCACCACCGGCAGCAGCACGCGCCCCGAGGTCGCCGCGTGGTTGACACGCTGCCCCACGGTTTTCAACTGCGCCTTCACGCGCGTCTGGCGCGCGATGAGCCGCTGCTCGACGAGTTCGATGCGCCGATCGAGATCCAGGTCGGGGTTGTCCTCAGGCAACAACGGCGGGTTCGGCACTGGCATCGGTACGGTCGCTTTCGCTGGATCTGAAACTGAGCTGTCGCCGCGTGGCCGGCAGCTTCAACAACGGCGCCAGGGCCCGCACCTTGCTGACCGCCCAGACGGCGATGAGCAGGTTGACGACCATCACGCCGAACAACACGGCCGCGCCAGGCAGGCCGCGTTCGATCAACAACAACGTGATGGCCGCGCACAGCGCCAGCCAACCGGTGCTGCCGACGATGGCGGCGACGACGAGGAACGCGACCATCGATGCCAGCGCCACGCCGGCCCGGTGCAGCTCGAGCGACAGCAGATCGACGCGATCGCCCACCAGTCCGGGCAGATCGCGAAGCACCGCGCCGATCGATTCGAACAGCGACTGGCGCGCCGGGCCGGCGCGATCGAAAGCGGCCTCATGACCGCGCGGGACTTCGGCGTGCGGCACGGCGTCAGCGGCTCAGCCGCGCCAGCAGCATGCCGGCGGCGAGCGCGGTGGCCACTGCCGTCAGCGGATGCTCACGAACACTGCCGCGCAGGCTGTCGGTCCACTCGTGGGCCTTCTCGCGGGCGTGCTCGGCATTGCGGTGAACCAGTTGCTCGGTTTCGTGATAGCCGTCCTGCAGACGCTGCACATGCGGCGTGGCGCGATCGGCGATCTTGTCGATCGTCGAGTGCGCACCTTGCGCGACACGCCCGACCATGTCGTTGGCCGACGCCGGATTGGTGCTGCGGTCGCCGCTGCTGTAGGCCGCACCGGCACCGGTGCCGCCCGACGATGACGGCGAGGTCGAAACCGAGCGCGGGAACGCCGCATCGTCGGACGTCGAGCCTGATTTCTCGTAGGGGTTCTCTGGGCGGTGTTCCATGATCTTCCTTTAACTCCCGTGGGATGTTGATCCTGCGCACGGCAAGGCTGCCGCCAGGCAATTCAAGCAAGTGGCGTACCACTTGCGGCCGCAAGGCTCATGTGGCTTCGACGACAGCGCGCGCCGGCCAGGCCAGCGACGGGAAGCAGTTGTCCATCAGATCCACGAAATCGCAGCGCCGGTAGTGGCGCGCCCGTTGCGGATCGAAGCGGCGCACACAATCGACCACCTGCTGGGCGCGGCCCTCGTTCTTCACCTTCACGATCAACCAGTGGTGACGCGGGTGCTGAGCCGTCTCTTCGCACGCGTCATACGCCTGTCGAATATCGCGCGCATCCCGCGTCAGGCCGGCCACCTCCCGGTCGATGGCGATGGCGGCCTTCAGGCCGCCGAGGATCTGGGCCTCGGTCCAATGCCGAACCTGATCGAAGCTGCAGCCGATCTCGGACAAGGCCAATCGCGCATCACGCGCCTGGGCGGCCGAAGCGAAGGCCATCACGACGTGGTCCGAAAACTTCAGCAAGTCGATACGTTCGGCACGGGCGGTTGCCATCGGGTGCTCTCCGGATCTGGCGGGCGGCAAGTGCGGCCCCGACAGGCGCATAGCAATCGGCATGCCGGCCAAAACCAGTGGGCGAGCGTCGATCGGCATCGCAGGTGGCAGGAAATGCCGATCGACCGGCCGAATTGACCGCAAGATGGAGCGCCGCCCAACGTTCAGGCGCGGAAGGGCTGGCACCAACGCTGGCATAGGGATTGCTATTTCCTCCGCAGTCGGCTTCAGGAGCACCTCTTGCGGTTTCAGGATTTCTCAGAAACGCGTCAGGTTTTGTACGTCGAGGACCAGGATGTCAACGTGCAGCTGATGCGGGCTGCGTTGCGCACGCGGCCCGATGTCGACATGGTGGTGGCCACCGATGTGCAGTCGGCGCTGGCGATAGCGCCCAAGCTGCAGCCTGCCCTGCTGATGCTCGACATCCGCCTGCCAGACGGCAACGGCGCGCAGTTGTTGCGTGCATTGCGGCAGATGCCCAATTGCCGTGACGTGCCGGCCGTGGCAGTCACCGCCGAACGCGGCTTCGATGCGCAGGCGGCGGGTTTCGCTGAACTGTGGCCCAAGCCGATGAACCTGCGCGCGATGCTCGAGCGCGTCGAGAACTTCGTGCCGTCGCCCGCACTGGCGATGCACGGCTGATCGCGCCCATCGCGCCATACCGATTGCTCGGGGAGAGGCCCGCCCGGGACTGTTGATCGCTGACGATCCGCAGTCCCGGGCGCCAGCCTTTGTGCACGCTTGAATCGCTGACGCCTCGGATAGACGCCTCAGTCGACGCCTGAGGCAGTCGCCTCAATCGACGACGCTGTTCTCGCTGGCGCTGCGGGCTGCATCGGCAGCGCCGTGAGACGGCCCGTTGTCAGCGCCACCCGGCGTTTCGCCAGTGTCGCTGCTGTACTCCTTCAGCCGGTTGTACAGCGTCTTCAGGCTGATGCCCAACACTGCGGCCGTGCGTTCGCGGTGGTTCTGATAGTGCTCCAGCGTGGCCAGGATCACCGCGCGTTCGATTTGCGCCATCGATGTGCCGATGGCGAAGCTGATGCGCTTGCCCTGGCGGCCGGGCCCGTCCGCGGCCTGGTTGCTGTCCACGGCGATGCCGTCGGCGGCCATGCGCGTGGCCGGGCTGGGCGCCGGCAGCCAGGTGTCATCGATCTGCTCGCCCGGGGCCATCACGTACGCCCGTTGCACCGCGTTGCGCAGCTCGCGCACGTTGCCCGGCCAGCGCCACTGGCCCAGCCGCTCGAGCGCTGCCTTGGCAAAGACCTTGTTCTTGCCCTCCTGCGCGCCGATGCCGAGCAGGAAATGCGTGGCCAGCAACGCCACGTCTTCCATGCGTTCGCGCAACGCCGGCAGATGAATCGGAAACACGTTCAGCCGATACATCAGGTCTTCGCGCAGCTTGCCCGATGCCACCGCCTGCAACGGGTCGCGGTTGGTGGCGGCGATCACGCGCACATCGGCTTCCTGGCTTTGGGTGGAGCCCACGCGCATGAAGCGGCCGGTCTCCAGCACGCGCAGCAGCTTGACCTGCAATTCCTGCGGCATCTCGGTGATCTCGTCGAGGAACAACGTGCCGCCGCTGGCGCGCTCGAAGAATCCCAGGTGCTGCCGGTCGGCGCCGGTGAAGCTGCCCTTTTCGTGGCCGAAGATCTCGCTTTCGATCAGGTGCGGCGAGATGGCGCCGCAGTTGACGGCCAGGAACGCCTGTTTGCGGCGCCGGCTCAGGTCGTGCACGGTCTGCGCCACCAGTTCCTTGCCGGTGCCGCTCTCGCCGGTGACGAGCACCGTGATGCCCGTGCCGGCGACGCGCGAGATCTGTTCGTAGACCTGCTGCATGGCCGGCGCGCGGCCCCACAGGCGGCCGAAGTGGCCGGCTTCGGCCAGGCTGCGCTGCAGCTGCGCCACGTCAGCCATCAACGCAGCCGGCTTCATCAGCCGTGCCAGAACACCTTGCAGCGCGCGCAGATTGATGGGCTTGACCAGGTAGTCGGCTGCACCCAGCCGCAGTGCCTGGATCGACGTGTCGAGGCTGGCGTGGCCGGTGACGAGCACGATCTCGGCGTTGGCGACCAATTCGGCGTCGTCGAACAGCTCCATGCCGCTGCCGTCGGGCAGTTGCAGGTCGAGCAACACCAGGTCGGGCGGCTGCAGCACGATCTGCCGGCGCGCGTCCCGCAATGAATGCGCCAGCGCCACCGTCATGCGCGGGCCGGTCACCAGTGCCTTCAGCGATTCCGCGCTGTCGGGGTCGTCGTCGACGATCAGGATATGTGCCATGACATGGTCACTGAAAGGATGGGGGCGCTCGCTGCGGCAAATGGTGCCGCAACGAATCTGGGCAGTATTTCACAACGCCTGCTGCAAGCATGCCACGGTCTCCTCATGTCGGGTATGTCTATTGCTTAGGGCCCAGGGGTCTCGCGCGCCCGACCGCCTTCCAGCGCCTACACTGAAGCGTACTGGGCTCATAGCAGCAGCCTGTGCAAACGGGCACACAGCAAGAAGATGAGCACGCCGAATCCCCTCACCGCGCCGATCTCGTTGGCCGATGCAAGTGAGCTGCGCGCGCACGGCGCGGAGCAGGATGCGGAGGTGCTGCTGCCGTTCAGCACGGTCGTCGTCGGCGCTTCGGCCGGCGGCGTCGAGGCGTTGTCGCGGCTGTTGGCGTTGATGCCGGCCAACACCGGCTGCAGCTTCATCGTGGTGCTGCACCTGCCCGCCCATCACCGCAGCATGCTGGCCTCGCTGCTCGGGCGCGTCACCACGATGCCGGTGCGCGACGCCGAGCACGGTGCGAGGCCGCAGCCCGACCACGTGTACACGCTGCCGTCGGGCCACCACCTGCTGATCCAGCAGGGGCGGTTCGTGCTCGAACCGATCCACACCCCGCCGCCGAAGCCGATGACCGTGGACCGGCTGATGATGTCGCTGGCCGCCGACCAGCACGGCAACGTCGTGGGCATCGTGCTCACCGGCGCGGATGGCGATGGCGCGTTGGGCATCAAGGCGATCAAGAGCGAGGGCGGCATGACGATCGCCCAGGAACCCGGCAGCGCCAGCCACCCGAGCATGCCGGAGGCGGCCATCGCCACCGGCCAGGTCGACCGCCAGTTGCTGATCGAGGACATGCCGGCGGCGCTGCAGGCCTTCGTGCGCGGTGCCCTGCCGGTCGAGGGGCAGGCCGATGACGGCAGCCGCCACGATCGGCTGGCGGCCATGCTGCAGATCGTGCGCGAGCGCCTCGAACTCGACTTCTCGGGCTACAAGACGCCGATGTTGCTGCGGCGGGTGCGTCGGCGCATCGGGCTGCTCAACGACCGTGGCATGGATGCCTACCTCGAGCGGCTGCGCAAGTCTCCCGCCGAGACCGAAGCGCTGGCCGCCGACTTCCTGATCAGCGTGACCGAGTTCTTCCGCGAGCCGCTGGCCTGGCAGGCGCTGTCCGAGCATGTGCTGCCCGCGCTGGTCGCGACCGTGCCCGACAACGAGGAACTGCGCGTGTGGGTCCCGGGCTGTGCCAGCGGCGAAGAGGCCTACTCGCTGGCGATGTTGGCCACCGAAGCGCTGCAGCAGGCCAACTGCAGGGCCCGGCTGCGCGTCTTTGCCACCGACATCGACCGGCGCGCGCTCGACGTCGCGCGCCGTGGGCACTACCCACGCGAGATCGAGAACCGCATCAGCGCCGCACGGCTGAAGCGCTTCTTCCAGGTCGGCGGCGACGGCTTCCAGGTGAGCAAGGCCTTGCGCGAGCGGGTCACCTTCGCGGTGCAGAACGTGCTTTCCGATCCGCCCTATTCGCGCATGCACATCGTCAGCTGCCGCAACCTGCTGATCTACATGCGCCCGCAACTGCAGCAGCGCGTGCTGAAGACCTTCGAATTCGCTCTGCGTCCCGGCGGGGTGCTGGTGCTGGGCAAATCGGAGTCGATCAGCTCGCGCGAGATGCTGTTCACCCCGGCGGTGCCGCACGCCAACATTTCCCGCCGCGTCAGGCCGCCCGGGCACGAGGAGCCGCCGAACGACCCTGCCTCGCGTTCGAAGGACGGCGCCGGCAGCGCCGATGGTGACGCGAGCGCACAGACCGGCGCGGCCCGCGCATCGTCGACAGCGCGCGACGCAGCCGACGGCAGCACCGCGCCGGGTGCCGGCAACGGCGCTGCCGACGCAACGCCCGAACACGCCGACGGGGCATCCGCGAAGGCCGCGCAGGCCGGCGCCAGCGGCGGCCCCGCGGACGAATCGGTGCAGGACGAACTGCGCCGCACGCGCCGCGAACTGAGCGTGGCGATCACCGAGCTGGAGCAGGCCAACGCGGAACTGAAGATCGCCAACGAAGAGGCGATGTCGACCAACGAGGAGATGCAGTCGGCCAACGAGGAACTGGCCACCTCGAAGGAAGAGCTGGAATCGGTGAACGAGGAACTGGTGTCGGTCAACCACCAGTTCGAGCTGAAGATCGACGAGCTCGAATCGGTCAACGACGACCTGGGCAACCTGCTGGCCAGCACGCACATCCCGACGCTGTTCCTCGATACCCAGCTGCACATCAAGCGCTTCACGCCGGCGGCGACACGGCTGTTCAAGCTGATCGCCACCGATCTGAACCGGCCGTTGACCGACATCGCCAGCGAGGTCGACATGCCGGCGTTGATCGAGGATGCGCGCCGCGTTCTGCACACGCTCGAGCCGCTGGAGACCGAGACCGAGGCTGCCGATGGTGATTGCCACCTGCGCCGCACGATGCCCTACCGCACCGTCAACGACGCGGTCGGCGGCGTGGTCGTCACCTTCACCGACATCACCCGCCTGAAGCAGGCGCGCGAGGGTGCGAACCGCTTTGTCGCGCTGATGACGGCCTCCAACGATGCCATCATCGTGTTCGATCCGCAGGGCCCGATCCTGGCCTGGAACCAGGGCGCCGAATCGCTGTACGGCTACCGCGCCGACGAGGTGATGCAGCACGACATCTTCGCCCTGCTCGGCGCGTCGGGCCGCGACGTCTACACACGCGAAATCGCGCGCCTGCAGGCCGGTGCGCGGCCGCGCGTCGTCGACACGCGCCGCCAGCGGCGCGACGGCTCGTCGGTCGACGTGTCGCTGAGCATGTCGATGATCCCCAACGACGAGCGGCCGCGCCGAGACGGTGGCGGTGATCGAGCGCGACATCAGCGCGCGCGCGTTGTCCGATGCGCGGCTGCGCGAGAGCGAGAAGCGCTTTCGCGAGCTGGCCGACAGCGCAGCCGCCTTGATCTGGATGTGCGATCGGCACGGCCTGATCCAGTTTGCCAATCGTGCGTTCTGCCGCTTCGTCGGCCTGTCGGAGCGCAGGCTCGCGGGCCGCACGCTGCGCGACTTCGTGCATGGCGACGATGCCGCGCGCTTTCATGCAGGGCCTGGGCTCGGTGCAGGGCGCCGACGTGCGGTTCGAGTCCAGCCTGCGCCTGCAGTCGCACTTCGGCGGCTCGCGGTGGATGCAGTGTGTGGTCATTCCCCGGCACGAGGAGGGCAGCACCGGCCCGAAGGATCTGGTCGGCACGATGGTCGACATCGACGACCAGGTCGGCGTGCAGCGCGCGCTGCGGAGGCTGCGCAGCGCAAGGACGAATTCCTGGCCATGCTCGGCCACGAACTGCGCAACCCGCTGGTGCCGATCCGCAACGCCGCCGCGGTGCTCGAGCGCATCGCCGGCGACGACATGCAGCTGAAGTGGGTGCACGAGGTGCTGGTGCGCCAGGTGGGCCATGTCACGCGCCTGGTCGATGACCTGTCGGACATCTCGCTGATCACGCAGGGCACCCTCAGGCTGCGGCTCGAGCCGGTCGATCTGGTGCAGGCGGTGCGCCGGGCGATCGAAACGGTACAGCCGCTGCTGGAGCGCAAGCGCCACAGCCTGCAAGCCCACCTGCCCGGACGGCGCCGATCTGGGTCGAGGGCGACGCCATCCGCCTGGCGCAGGTGTTCGAGAACCTGCTCACCAACGCGGCCAAGTACACCGACGAACAGGGCCGCATCGAGATCGAGCATGTCCAGCGCCGACGGCTTTGCGATGGTGCGCGTGCGCGACGACGGCGTCGGCATGTCGGCGCGCATGCGGCCGCGCATCTTCGAGTTGTTCGTGCAGGACGAACGCTCGGTCGACCGCTCGCAGGGCGGCCTGGGTATCGGTCTGGCCCTGGTGCGCCACCTGGTCGAACTGCACGGCGGCAGCATCGAGGTCTTCAGCGAAGGCGTCGGCAAGGGCTCCGAGTTCCTGCTGCGCCTGAAACAGCTGAGTGCCGACCTGGCGCCGGCCGATGCCAGCCCGCCGCCGCACAGCGATCACCGGGGCGGGCGCGTGATGGTGGTGGAAGACGACCCCGACGTCGGCGAAAGCATGGCCGTGCTGCTGCGCCTGCTGGGCTACCGTGTCGAACTCGCGGTGGATATCGAGTCGGCACTGCAGCGTGCCCGCGAGTTCGCGCCGCAGGCGGTGCTGATGGACCTGGCGATGCCCGGCGCCGACGGCTACGAGGTGGCGCGCCGGCTGCGCATGCTGCCCTCGATGCAGGGCGAGGTGGCCTACATCGCGGTGAGTGGCTTCGGCCTCGCCGACGACCTGCGGCACAGTGCCGACGAAGGCTTCGCAGCGCACCTGGTCAAGCCGGTGGACCCCGACGAACTCGACGCCCTGCTGCGGCGCCACCTGTCATCGCTGGACCACAGCGGTGACGAAGGAAACCCCCCGGGCTGACCTCAGCCCGTCGCGGCCAGCGACTCGTCGGCGCACAGGGCGCCGATGCGGGCCCGCAACTCGGCGCAATCGATGGTGGCGGCCGCACCGAAAAGGCGCTTCTCCTCGAACATCTGATGGGCCAGCACCAGGTGATGCAGGTTGCGCAGGTGATCCACGCCGCTGACGCCCCCGCCATCGTCCTGCATCAGCACCGCGCGCAGGTGCTGCTCGATGCGTTGATGGCTGTAGCGCGCCGCGTTCAACGTCGCCGGGTCGAGCACGGCGGCGAGCCGCGGGTACAGCACTTCCTGCTCGATGCGCAACAGCAGATGCAGGCGCGCGCGCAGACCGGACAACTGCGCCCGGCGCTCGTCCCGGTTGGCGGCCAGGGCCGACAGGCGGACCTGCTGGCCGAGCAGCGCACTGAGTTGTTTGTGCTGCGCACGCAGCAGCGACACCGAAACGCTTTCGGCGCGGGTGGAAGAAGCAACCAGCTGTGGATTCATCGGTGTTCGTGGACGGGGCCCGCCGGCGGCGTGCCGCGCAAAGGCTGGGTGTCGTCGCGCGGGGTGGAGCGCGAAACGTCTGCCTTGGCATGGCCGGCATGGCCGGCATGACCGCTGTCGAAGGCGGCCGGTTCGGTGTCGCCGGTGGACACCAGCGCTGCACCGCCCTGCCCTGCCCACGGGCCGGGTGCGGCCCCGCCGCTTGCGCCGCCGACGCTTCGCCCGATGTCACCGTTGAGAGCCCGCGAGCGGCGCTGCCAGAGCAAACGCAGCACTGCGCTGCAGGCGGCCGAGCCGAGCACGGCAGCGAGCAGGCCCTTGACGCTGATCGATTCATCGAACCACTGCATCGCTCCCGACAGGTCGGTCGCCAGCGCACCCGCGACGACCGCCCCGGCAGCGCCGGCCAGCAAGCCGCACAGGATCGACACCTCGTCACGGGCACGGCCGATCACCTGCACCGTGCAACCGATGATCATTCCCACCACCATCCACAACAACAGGTTCATCGTGTCGCCGCCCCACCCGGCTTCGCTGTGTTTGCCGCCATCGTCGGGCTCACATTTCGTGCCACATACAGGCATGCGGCGATGTCTTTTGTCATGACCGACGCGATGCAAACTGCGTGCCACCCACGGCGCTGCGCCAGCCCGAAGCGACTCGGGCGCCCACGTCTCGGGGCGTGACCCGTGCGCGCACATCGGGTAATTGCTGCGGCAACACTTGCACGATTGGCGATGGGAAACCGTGCCACGGCCGCTGCCGCTGTCGGCATGGCGATTGCTTCGAAAACGACCCAGTCGGATCGTGTCCAAACCGGAAAAGCCAGTGAACGTCACCAGCCGATGACAAGCCCACCGAGCCCACTGCCGGCTTTGCCTGCGCAGTGCTCCTCGCCGGGGTCCGATCCGCGCTTTGACTGCGATGCGTCGATGTCTGCGTGGGCGGCATGAGCAGCGGTTCCGCCCGCGCTCTTCGGCTGCGTTGGTGGCCACTGGTGGCGCTGCTGGCGCTGGTGTGGCTGGCCTGGCAGATCCGGCAGCCGCTGCTGCTGCTCTTCGGCGCGGTGTTGGTGGCGGTGGCGCTGAACCTGCTGGCCAAGCCGCTGCAGCGCATCGGCCTCGGTCATCGGCCGGCCGTGTTGCTGGCCACGGTGTCGTGCCTGCTGCTGATCGTGCTGGTGGTGTGGCAGCTCGGCGCCCCGTTGTCCGAACAGCTGCAGGGCTTGCGCATGGCCGTGCCGAAGGCGCTGCAGGCATTTCGCGCGTGGTTGCAGTCGACCCCGGTGGGGCTGCAGGTGCTGGATTGGTGGAGCGGGTTCGGCCAGGATGTGCAGGACCTGCAGCTTCCGCTGGCAGGCATCTTCGGCGCTGCGTCGACGCTGGTCGGGGCCATCGCCGGTTTGGGGCTGGTGCTGCTGGCGGGCGTCTTTCTGGCCCTCGATATCAGTCTGTACCGCCGCGGCGTGCTGCGCCTGGTGCCGGTGCAGCGGCGCGAGCGCATCGAGCAGGTGCTGCGGGCCAGCGGCGATGACCTCGCACGCTGGCTGCTGGGACAGGGCATCCTGATGCTCGTCATCGGCGTGGCGGTCGCCGCCGGGTTGGCGCTGCTGGACATGCCATTGGCCCTGGGGCTCGGACTGATCGCGGGCCTGCTCGAGTTCGTGCCGTTCATCGGCCCCATCGTCTCGGGGCTGCTGGCCGTGCTGGTGGGCTTCGCGCAGGGGCCGACGCAGGCGCTTTACGTGGCGCTGCTGTTCATCGCCATCCAGCAGATCGAAGGCGGCCTGCTGGTGCCGTTGATCCAGCGCTGGACGGTCAGCCTGCCGCCGTTGCTCGGCCTGGGCGCGGTGATCGTCTTCTCGGCGCTGTTCGGCCCGCTCGGCGTGCTCTTCGGCACGCCGTTGATGGTGGTGCTGCTGGTGTGGGTGCGCAAGCTGTACATCGAAGACGCGCTCGAGGCCCGTTCCGACTGAAGCTGCCCCGGCATCAGCCTGGGCCGGAACTCGCCCCTTGATTCAACAGGTGTTCACGTACGCGGCCCGGATCGCCGCCCACCGCAGCGACCGCTTCTTCCAGTTGCATCGCGGTGATGCCGAAGTGCTCGCACCACCGCTTCACCGAAGCACTGTCGGCTGGATCGATGCGTTGCTCGTCTGCCCGAATATCGGAATCTGGCTTCAAGTTGTTGCTCCTGTGTGGCCGCCGGCGATGCATCGATGCAAGCAAAGCGTATGCCGAAGCATGGCTGCCGCCTCGCTTGTTGAAACGCGCCGGCCGTGTGCATACTGCGAAATCGCACCGGGCTGAGAATGACCCGACCCTGTCCAACCACGGCGATCCTTGATGCCAAGGGCCCGCCCAGCACGACAAAGGCGCAGGCGATGCGGAGTTCGACACCCGACGGCATCTCGCAGCGCCACATCGCGCCGTCGCCGCTCGGGCATCACGCCAGCGTGTTGTCGTTGATCGTGCTCACCGCGGTGATCGCGGTTGCGCTGTCCGGCGTGCTCGGCGGCGGCCATGTCGCAGCGCGAAGCGTCGACAACGCCGACGTCGCGTTCACCGTGCGCATGCCCGCCGTGGTTCGAAGCGGCGAGATGCTTGAAACAGTCGTGCAACTCGTGGCCCACAAGCCGCTCGCGCAACTGGTGATCGGCGTCGAACCGAGTCTGTGGCGGGAAATGACGACCAATTCGCGCCTGCCCGAGGCGGAAGGCGAGACCCACGCCGATGGCTTGCTGCGGCTCGACTACCGTGCGCTGCAGGCCGGCGAGACCTTCGATCTGCAGGTCGCGCAGCAGATCAACCCGCGGCTGTTCGGCCGCAATCGCGGCCGCATCGTGGTCTTCGATGGCGACAGGCGGTTGGCCGAGCTGGCTTTGTCGATCACGGTGCTTCCCTGATGGACATCGTCGTGCGCGCCACGGTGATGTTCGCCGTGCTCTACCTGCTGCTGCGGTTGCTCGGCAAGCGCGAACTGGGTCAGATGACGCCGTTCGAGTTCGTCGTGCTGGTGGTGATGGGCGACCTGATTCAGCAGGGCGTCACGCAGACCGATTTCAGCCTCACCGGCGCCACGTTGGCAATCGTCACCTTCGCCTTCTGGGGCCTGGTGCTGAGCTGGCTGTCGTACCTGTTCCCGCGCATCGAACCGATCCTCGAAGGGCAGGCGCGTGTGCTCATTCGCGATGGCCGGCTGCTCGGCGACAACTTGCGGCGTGACCGCATCACACGCAGAGAACTCGAATCGGAGATGCGCCTGGCCGGCATCGCCACGATGCACGACGTGGCCTGGGCGCTCATCGAGCCGAACGGCAAGATCAGCTTCATTCGCCGCGACGACGCGGCTGACCGTGCGCCGTCGCCGCCCGACAGCGATGAGAAGGCTGTGTGAAGCGCCGAACGACAACCAGGAGTACCGATGAACAAGTTGCTTTTCATTCTGGCGATGGCTTGGGCCGGCAGCGCGCTGGCGCAGGCGATGAGCGACGGCGAGGTGAAGAAGGTCGATGCCGCGAACGGCAAGCTGACCTTGAAACACGGCGAGATCACGAACCTGGACATGCCGCCGATGACGATGGTCTTCGCGGTCGACGACAGCGCGGTGCTCGGCCGGCTGAAGCCCGGCGACAAGGTCAGGTTTCGGGCCGAGAAGCTCGGCAGCAAGTACACCGTGACGGCGATCGAGCCCGCGAAGTAGCGATGGTGCATCCTCGCCTGCCTCGAAACCGCGGCGGCATCGCCACGCGCCACCGCTACCGCACCGGCGCCCTTCTCGACGGGGTCCGGACGCTGGCGCGCAGGCGCTGCATCGCCTCGGCCATCTGAGCGTGGCTTGCGCGCGCAGCAGCCTTGCCGTCGCGCTTGCGCAGCGCCTTCACGATGCGCTCATGGGCCGGCAGCGACGCCCGGTTGCTGCTAGGCGTCGGGTTGGTTCGATGCAGGCTGACCGTCAGCGCCGTCGAGATCGCCGTGCAGATGGCACCGAGGTATTCGTTGTCGGCCGCCATCAGCAAGGCGGTGTGGAAGTCGCGGTCGGCTTCGACGAAAGCAGCAGGATCGTCCACCCGTTCGACCATCCGGGACCACGCCGCCTCGATGCGCCGCAGAGCGGCCTCGTCCGCGTTCTGCGCCGCCAGCGCGCAGGCGCCCGGCTCGACGATCATGCGCAGTTCGGTCAGCCGAACCAACAGTTGCGGGTCGGCGCCGGACTGCGTCAGCCAGCCCAGCACTTCCGCATCCAGCATGTTCCACCTCGCCCGCAGCGTGACGCAGGTGCCGCGGCGCTGGCGTGCCTCGATCAAGCCCTTCGATTCGAGCGACTTGATCGCATCGCGCAGCACCGTGCGGCTGACGCCGAATTCCTCGAGCAGCGTCGCCTCCGGTGGCAGCGTGGACTCCGGCAGGTAGACCCGGCCGACGATGCGCCGACCCAGTTCACTGGCGACTTGCGCACTGCGCGAGCCCGTGCGAACACTTGGCGTTGGGGATTTCACGGATGAAGTCGATCGAGAGTTAAACATATTATATTACTTATTAACCGAATCGCTGTGCATCGGATGAAGATCGTAGACATCAAGACGCACGTTCTGTCGACACCGCTGAGCGAGCCCTTCGCATTCTCGATGGGCTGGGTCAGCCGGCGCAGCACGATGATCGTCGAGCTGATCACCGACGATGGCGTGACGGGCTGGGGTGAAGCGCTGTGCCACGGCCTGCAGCCCCCGGAGATCGCCGCGACCATCGTGCACACGGCACTGAAGCCGGTCGTGATCGGTCAGGATCCGTTCGACGTCGATGTGCTGTGGGAGCGCATGTACAACCGCACCCGCCCCTTCGGCCAGAAGGGTGCGGTGCCCAACGCGATCAGTGCGGTCGACATCGCGATCTGGGACTGCATGGGTCGCGCGCTCGGCAAGCCTGTGCACAAGCTGCTGGGCGGCGCATACCGCACCGAGGTGCAGCCCTATGCCACCGGCTTCTATCGCGTGAAGGGTGGCAACTACCCGGCCGATGCCGTCGACGAGGCCCGCCGCCACCTCGACAGCGGCTTCACCGCCATGAAGCTGAAGATCGGCTTCGGCGTCGAGGAAGACATCGCCTACGTGCATGCGGTGCGCGAGGGCATCGGCCCGGGCCCCAAGCTGATGGTCGATGCCAACCACGCCTACAACGTGGGTGCCGCGCGGCGCATCCTGAAGGCCATCGAGCCGGCGCACATCCACTGGTTCGAGGAACCGATCTCGCCGGAGGACATCGACGGCTACCGCGAGCTGAAGAACCTGACCGACATCTACCTCGCGGCCGGCGAAAACGAATTCACCAAGATCGGCTTTCGAGACTGGATCTCGCGCCGCGCGGTGGACATGATCCAGCCCGACCTGTGCTCGGCCGGCGGCTTCACCGAGTGCCGCAAGATCTCTGCGCTGGCGCAGGCCTGGCACCTGCCGGTGATCCCGCATGTGTGGGCGTCGGGCATCGGCCTGGCGGCTTCGCTGCAGTTCATCGCCACGCTGCCGCCGGCACCGCTGGCGCTGCACCCGATCGAACCGATGCTCGAATACGATCAGTCCGCGCATCCCTTCCGTCAGGACCTGATCGGCGGCGCGATCACGATGATCGATGGCATGGTCCGCATTCCCGATGGTCCCGGCCTTGGCATCGAGGTCAATCGCGACGTTCTCGAACGCTACCGGAGCGTCTGACAGCCGGGCTCTGCCGAGCCCCTCACACATCAACCCAACAGGAGACTTTGATGGCACAAACGCATTTGACTTCCACGTTCACGAGCGCCCGCCCGCCGCGCCGATTGGCACCGGTCAGGCTGCTGCTCGGCCTGGGCCTGGCGGCCGGACTGGTGGGCGCGGCCAGCCGCGCAGACGGTGATGAAGATCAACATCTCGATCGGCAAGAACTCGCACCAGGGCGTGGGCATCGACACCTTCGCCAAGGAAGTCGAGCAAGCGCACCGACGGCCGCTACAAGATCGAGACCTTCTACGCCGGCTCGCTCGGCGGCGAGCGCGAGTCGATCGAAGCGGTGCAGCTCGGCACGCAGGCGCTGACGCTCACGTCGACCGGCCCGGTGCCCAACTTCGTGCCCGAAGCGCAAGCATCCTCGACATCCCCTTCCTGTTCCGCGACAAGGCGCATGCGCGCGCGGTGCTCGACGGCCCGATCGGCCAGGACATGCTGAAGAAGTTCGAAGCCAAGGGCTTCAAGGCGCTGGCCTGGGGCGAGAACGGCATCCGCCACATGACCAACAGCAAGCGCGACGTGAAGGCGCCCGACGACCTGAAGGGCCTGAAGATGCGCACGATGGAAAACCCGGTGCACATCGCGGCCTACAAGGGCCTGGGCATCGTGACCACGCCGATGGCCTTCCCGGAAGTGTTCACCGCGCTGCAGCAGGGCACCGTCGACGGCCAGGAGAACCCGCTGTCGGTGATCATGGCGGCCAAGTTCGACCAGGTGCAAAAGCACCTGTCGCTGACCGGCCACGTCTATTCGCCGTGCATCTTCCTGATGAACAAGGCGATGTTCGACAAGCTGCCGCGCCGCCGACAAGAAGTGCTTTCCTCGAAGCGGCCAAGGTCGCCGGCGCCAAGGCCAACCGCGCGCGCGTCGACGCGGACGATGCCAAGGGCGTGGCAGACCTGCGCAGCAAGGGCATGACGGTGATCGAGAACGTCGACAAGGCGAAGTTCGTCGCCACGCTGGCACCGGTGAACGCCGAGTTCGAGAAGCAGTTCGGCAAGGCCAACATCGACGAGATCCGCAACTACAAGTGAAGCCGCTACGCCGACCGTGGCGCTCACGCCGCGCCCGGGCTGCGTGCCCGGGCTTGCGCTTGCCGGGAGGACGCGCCCATGAAAGACGCCTTTCCTGCGCATCGAGCGCGTGACCACCGCGCTGGCGCTGGCTGGGCGCCTGCCTGATGCTGGTCATCGCCGCCAGCCTGGGCCTGTTCCAGATCATCATGCGCTTCGTGCTCGAGCATGCCGGCCGAATGGACCGAGGTCCTGATCCGCTTCAGCCTGATCTGGATGGTCTTCCTCGGCATCCCGCCGGCGTTTCGGCAAGGTGCGATGGTCAGCGTCGACGTGCTGTACCGGCTGGAGCGGGCCGACGCGTGCAGGCGCGTGCTCGACTGCGATCGCCGCGCTGGCGGCGCTGACGCTGATCGGCGATCATCGTCTGGTGGGGCTGGGACTATGCGCATGCGCGGCAAGGTGCAGACCGATGGTCGGCCTGGAATCGATCTCGATGTTCTGGGCCTACCTGGCGCTGCCGGTGGGCGGCCTGTTCTGCGTGCTCGGCATCGTCGGCAACCTGCTCGACCCGCAGCGCCACGAACTCGAGACCGCGCAATGAGCCTGACCATCCTGTTCTACGATGGTGCTGTGCTTCGCACTCACCATCTCGGTGGCGGTGTCGATCGGCCTGGCGGCGGTCCTCGGCATCCAGATGAGCAACGCGCACATGCTGATCTCCGTCAAGGAGATCTTCAACGCGCATCAACAAGTTTCCGCTGGCCGCCATCCCCTTCTTCATCCTGGCCGGCAACCTGATGGAAACCGGCGGCATCTCGCGCCGGCTGGTCGAGTTCGCCAAGAGCATCGTCGGCGGCGTGCAGGGCGGCCTGCCGATGACCTGCGTGCTGACCTGCATGATCTTCGCGGCCGTGTCGGGCTCGTCGGTGGCCACCACCTTCGCCATCGGCGCGATCCTGATCCCGGCGCTGATCAAGCACGGCTACCCGACGCCCTTCGCCGCGGCGCTGCAGGCGACCAGCGGCCGAACTGGGCGTGATCATTCCGCCGTCGATCCCGATGATCCTGTACGGCGTCAGCGCCGAGGTGTCGATCGGCGAGCTGTTCATCGCCGGCATCGGCCCGGGCCTGCTGATCGGCGCGGCGCTGATGCTGTTCGTCTGGCTGTACTGCAAGTACAAGGGCTGGGGCAAGAACGACGGCGACGGCCGGCTGGGCGTCGGCAAGGCCACGCTGGCAGGCCGGCTGGGCGCTGCTGATGCCGGTGATCATCCTGGGCGGCATCTACGGCGGCGTCTTCACGCCGACCGAAGCCGTCGGCGGTGGCGGTGTTCTACGCGCTTGATCGTCGGCATGGTCATCTACCGCGAGATCAAGCTCGCAGGACCTGGTCGCGATCCTGCGCAAGTCGGTGATCTCCAGCGCGGTGATCATGTTCATCATCGCCAACGCCGGCCTGTTCGCCTTCCTGATCACGCGCGCCGGCGTGCCCGACGCAGATCGGCCAGTGGCTGAGTCGCGGTGCTGCAGTCGCCCGGTCTACTTCCTGCTCGGCGTCAACGCGGCGCTGTTCGTGATCGGCATGTTCATCGAGACCAGCGCGGCGATCATCGTGCTGGCGCCGATCCTGGCGCCGGTGGCGATGCACTTCGGCATCGACCCGGTGCACTTCGGCGTGATCATGGTGGTGAACCTGGCGCTGGGCATGATCACGCCGCCGTTCGGCGTCAACCTGTTCGCCGCCTGCACGGTGGCGAGGATCTCGCTGGACCGCATCGCTGCGCGACCTGGTGCCCTTCGTGCTGGTGGTGCTGGCCTGCCTGATGGTCATCACCTATGTGCCGTCGTTGTCGCTGATGTTGCGCGACCTGGTGTACCGCAGCTAGTCATCGGCGGCGTCGCCGAAATTGGGCTCGACCGGGTCGTGAATGTCGGTGGGCCGCATGCGGGGCGCAGAATGCGCCGAGCTGCCTTGACGAATCACCGGCAGCCGAAATCAACCCCTGCACGAAGGAGACGACGATGGCATTCGACGGATCGGCAATTCAGGCGCTGCTGGACGGCGCGGTCGCCAATGGTGCCGTGCACGGCATCGCGGCGATGGTCGTCGACCGCCACGGCGCGCTGTTCCATCACGCCGCTGGCGAGGCGAACGACGGCACGCTGTTTCGCAACGCGTCGATGACCAAGGCGGTGGCCACCACGGCCGCGCTGCAACTGGTGGAACAGGGGCGGCTGAGCCTGGATGCCCCGGTCGAGTCGATCCTGCCGGAGTTCGGCCGCTTGCAGCTGCTGGAAGGTTTCGACGGCGACAAGCCGCGCCTGCGCGCCCCGGCCAGCAAGGCCACCGTGCGCCAGTTGATGACCCACACCGCCGGCCTGGGTTACTTCTTCACCAGCGAGAAGCTGCTGCGCTACCTGAGCCTGACCGGCGAGCCCAGCCCGTTGTCGGGCGACAAGCGCAGCCTGTCGGTGCCGATGGTCAACGACCCGGGCACGGCGTGGGAGTACGGCGTCAACACCGACTGGCTGGGCCTGGCAGTCGAGAAGATCAGCGGGCAAAGCCTCAGTAGCTACCTGCAGGAGCACGTCTACGCGCCGCTGGGCATGAAGGATTCCGGCTTCGCGCCGAGCGCCGCGCAGCGCGCACGTCTGCTGCGCGTGATGCAACGCCAGGCCGACGGCACGCTCGCACCGTCGGTGCACGAGCTGCCGGCCGTCTCGCAATGGGACGCGGCGGGCCACGGCTCGTACGGCACGATCCAGGATTACGGCCGCTTCGTGCAGGCCTGGCTGAACGACGGCGACGGTGTGCTGAAGCCGGCCACCGTGCAGATGGCGCTGCAGAACCACATCGGCAGCATCCAGCTGCCCGAGCTGATGAAGTCGGCGGTGCCGGAGCTTTCGAACGACGTGCCGGGCCTGCCGGTGCCGCAGGGCTGGGGGCTGGGCTTTCACCTGACGCTGGTCGACCTGCCGGGCATGCGCAGCAGCGGCACCGGCGACTGGGCGGGCGTGTTCAATTCCTACTACTGGATCGACCGCAGCAAGGGCATCGGCGGCCTGCTGATGACGCAGCTGCTGCCCTTCTTCGACATGCCGGTCATCCAGACGCTGATGGGCTTCGAGATGGCGGTGTATCAGCAGGTGGGCGCGGCCGTGCCGGCGGCCTGAGGTGCACGGCGCGTGGGATCGCGCGTCGATCTGGCGCCGCCTGCTGCCCGCACTGCGCGCCTACGGCACGAGGTAGCGACCCTCCAGCCAGCGGGGTCGGTGGCTGGCAAACGCACTCAGCGCAGCGCTTTGATCGACACCGGTGGACAGCGCAGGCGTGTCGTCGGCTCGATCCGTCACCAAAGCTCGATGGCCCCGCTCAGATCGATTCGAGCAAGGGTGCGTAGTTCATCCTGTAGATCCGTTCGCCGGCCGTGCGCAGCAGCAGATTGCGAACTCCCGCCGGCAGGCGGCGCAGGCGATCGCGCCGGCGCGACTGCTGCAGCACCCATTGCACCCGCGGCGATCGACGTCGCGTGAATTCGGCGATGACGTCGCCGACGCTGCGGGCGCCATCGATCAGATCACCCAGCACCACCGCATCCTCCAGGGCCATCGCGGCCCCGCAAGCCATGTTGGGGGACATGGCGTGCGCCGCGTCGCCGATCAGCAGCACACGCCGCGAACCCCAGGGCTGTTGGCAGACCTCTTCGATCGGCGCAAAGTG
Source organism: uncultured beta proteobacterium (assembly GCA_963756415.1). GTDB lineage: Bacteria > Pseudomonadota > Gammaproteobacteria > Burkholderiales > Burkholderiaceae_C > Rubrivivax. Next base: position 119,492 of record CAVWNT010000003.1, on the reverse strand, counting down.
GATCTGATCGTCGCGCACTGGCTGCGTCAGTACATCCGGCACGGGCTGTGCGAAGCGCGCAAACCGGGCTTGCAAGCGTTCTCTTCGCCCCTCGCGCGGATCGTCGAGCCGCCGCGGCGCCGTGGCATCGCAGTAACAATAGGCCTGGCCCGCACCCACCGGTACCAACAGCACCGCACCGAGCGGCCCCAACATCAGCGTCCATGCCGTGATCGGGTCAGGACACGCCACCAGGCATCGCCAGCCGATCTGACCGCAGTAGCGGGCCTGCGCCTCGCCGAACAGCAGCCGGCGCACAGACGATCGAATGCCGTCGCAGCCGACCACGAAGTCGTACTCGTCCTGCGTGCCGTCGCTGAAGCCGACGACGACAGCGCGTTGCTGCTCATCGATGCGGCAGACCGAGGTCGAGAAGCGCACGGCCGCAGCGCCAACCCGTTCCTGCAGCGCACGCTGAAGATCGTCGCGTCGCACGCCGACACACGGACCGCACTGCGACCAGTAGCGCGCGGTGTCGATCTCGAACAGCCTGTCGCCGCGGTCGGTCAGAAAGCGCTGGCTGCGGATCTCCGCGCCTCGACGCATGACACCGTCGGCCAGGCCGAGCGTGCCGAGCGCGCGAACGGCGTTGCCCACCAGGTAGAGCCCGGCGCCATCGTCGATCGATTCGCTGCGCCGCTCGACGATGTGAATGCTGATGCCGACGGCGCGTGCGCGCAGCGCGATCGCCAGGGCCAGGCCTGCGATGCCGGCGCCGACGATGAGAATGCGCTCGATGTGCGATGACACGCTCACCACCGGTGCGCGGCCTGCGGCCGGGTGGCGGGCGCCGCGCATCGATCGAGCGCACCGGGCCGATCGACAGGCGGCGCGTGCAGCGGCTTCATTTTGTGCCCACACCGATGTTGATCGGCGCCGTCACCCTCACCTGCCCGCCGCCACCGACTCGCTCCTGCGCCATCGTGGCGAACACCTGGCGCACGGTGTCGAGCTCATCGCGGGTCAGCTCGAGGTGCCCGAGCACCGTTTCGACGATCGGGTTGCTCCAGACGATCCACTGCCACAGTGCATCGGCATCGGCGTACTCGGTGGTCTCGACGATCGTTTCGACCTTGATGTCGTGCAAGCCGGCGTCGACAAGCTCGCGCTGCAACCGATGTGGATCCTGCAGTTGGAAGGGCAACGGCGGCGGATCCGCCGGCGGGCCGTCGAAACCGGGCCGCACCGACTGCAGCGCCCCGACGAACAGGCCGAAGAATTCGATCTTGCGCGGGTTGCCGTATGCGCTGACCAGCACCTTTCCTCCTGGCTTGACGACCCGCGACATCTCGCGCAGGCCAAGTGGCATGTGCTCGAACAGCATCACGCCGAACTGCGAGCCGGCGATGTCGAAGCTGTCGTCGTCGAGCTCGAGATGGTGGCCGTCCATGACGCGGGTTTGAATGTCGAGACCTTCGTGCAGCGCACGCGCCTGCAACAGCTCGAGCATGCGTGCGCAGTGGTCGGTGGCCAGCACCCGCGCACCGAGACGCGCCGCCGGGATGCTGAGGGCACCGCTGCCGGCCGCCACGTCGACGAACCGCATGCCCGCGCGCAACCCGACGCGACGCAAGCCTTCGTTGCCCAGCCACGTGTGCGTGGGCGTGACGTGGCGGTCATAGCCCGGCGCGATCTTGTGCCATGCGGGCCGTGTGTCTTCCCTGTCTCGAATCGTCATGGTCTGTCCTTTGTCGTCCGGGTTGGTCTTGTGGGCAGATGGGCCGAACAGCACGCCAACCGTCATCGCCGATCCGGGCTGGCTTCGATGGCTGCGTGCAACGCCTGCACGAACGCGTCGGGCCTTTCGACGGCCGGGTCGTCGGCGGCGTCATCGATCACGTGCAGCGGCCACCCGAAGCGCTTGCTCGCGGCCTGGGCGACCTGCAGCGGCGTCGCAAGGTCATGCCGTCCCCAGATCAGCGTTGTCGGAACCGTGATGCGGGCGAGCGCGGCCGGCGCGATCGCCGCAACCCCGAACTGCGTCATCAGCGCGCCCAGGGCAGCCGTCACGCCCGGCGTGCCTGCTCGGTCGACGTTGTAGGAGCGGAATGCCTCCCAGTCCTCACCCATGCGCATGCGCAGGCCGTCCAGATCGTGTGCACAGTGGCGCCACAGCGCGTCGTGCGTGCGATCACCCGGTTGCTGGAGGAACTCGTTCAACGCCTGCGCGAACGGCAGGGCGGGCTCGAACGGACGCAGCCCGAGGCAGTCCACCAACACCAGCCGATTCAGACGGTGCCCGTGTTCACTGGCGAAGCGTGCCGCGATGGCGCCGCCGAGCGCGTAGCCCACGAGAGCAGGCGGCGTGGTGCAGGTCAGCCCGATCAGTTCATCGAGCCATTCGAGGACCCGATCGACGTCCAGCGCGGCATCGCCGACGTCCGACTCGCCCTGACCCGGCAGGTCGGGTACGACCACCCGATGTGTGGTCGCCAGCTGCGGGATCACGCGCATCCAGTGCGTTGCGTTTCCTCCTGGGCCGTGCAGCAGAACCATCGGCGCGCCCTCGCCGCCTTCCAACACCGCGGTGGAGATGCCGGCCAGGGTGATGCGGCGCTGCGTTACCGGCAACGTCGACAGCAGCCGTCGACGTGCGTTTGCAGGCAGCAGGTGTTGCGCATGTGCAGATATCGAGTTCATCGCCGGCTCCTCGCTCAGGTCTGTTCCTGGATCGAGTGTGCGCGGCGGGCCGCCACGGCGCGTCGGTCGAATCACCCAATTTCCACCCGAGGCAGCGTGGGTGATCCGACCCAATGTTCGCTTCAGATCAACTTGTGCTCATAGGCATACGCGGTGGCTGCCGAGCGCGAGCGCAGGTCGAGCTTGGTGTAGATGTTGCTCACGTGGCGGTCGACCGTCTTCACGCTGAGGAACAACTCGGCGGCAATGGCCTTGTTCGTCTTGCCGCTGGAAAGCATGCGCAGCACTTGCAGCTCGCGCGGGCTCAAGCCCTGCGGCACCGCGGTCGTCGACATCAGTTGCTCGACGCGGGTCACATCGGGCGCGGCGCCCAGCTGCTCGAACACGGTCCGGGCAGCATCCAGTTCCAGCTTGCCCCCTTCGTCATCGCCGACGGCGCGGCAGGCCAGCCCGAGCAGGAACCGCACGCGCGCGCCGGCATAGGGCACCTCGATCTGCTGCCACAACGACTGGGCGCGGCGCAGCGAGGCGAGCGCTGCCTCGGGTCGGCCTTCGGCGAGATCGACCGCTCCCCGCGCCTGCGCGGCCATGGCAGACAGCACGCCGGTATCGAAAGTCTGTGCGATTGCCTCCAGCTCGATGCAGGCCGCCCGCGCCCCCTCGACATCTTTGGCCGCGAGCATGATCTCGACACACGCCGGCAGCAGGCGCGAGCGTTCCAGGCGGTCGTTCGTCTGGTGCAGCGCTCGGCGGATCGACGTGGTCGCTGCAGATGGTTGTTGCTGCGCCAGCCGCAACAGCGCCATCCCCGGCTGCGCCTCGTGACCCAACTGGCTCGCGCCTCGGTAGGCCTGCTCGGACTGCACAAAATCTCCGCGCAGCCGATGCACCTCGGCTTGCTGGTACAACCCGGCCGCCTGTGCATTGCTTGCGGGGGCACAGCGCGCACAGGCGCGCCTCGCCTCTTCCAGGGCCTCGCCCCACGCGCCGTGCAGCTGCATGCTCTGCGAGCGATGGACGCGGCACAGGCCGGTGAAGGCCAGCATCTCGGGCTGAGCATCGCACCAACGCGCGAGGGCCGCGGTCCACTCGCGCGCCCGACCCACGTCGTGCACCTGCTGGCAGCCCTCGATGACACTGCAGTAGATCAAGCCGGTGACTTGCGGCGACAGCTCATCCGCCGTGACAGCGACCATGGCCTCGTCGAGCAGCGCAAGGCCTTGCGCGACCTGCCCCTGCGCAAGCCGGATTCGCCCCTGCTGGTGCCTGGCCATTGCGCTGAGGTCCGGGTCAGCGTAGTGCTCGCTGATGTCGACGATGCGAGCCGCGATGGCGTACGCCGCATCTCCGCTGCCCAACTGCTGCTCGACCACCGGCAGCAGCAGGTAGCCCTGCTCGACACAATCGCGCGGCCCGCGTTCGAGCAGCCGGTGGGCGCGCGCAAACCAGCCGTTCGCCCGGCCGGCCTGGCCGCGAAAGAGAAACTGCATGCCCAGCCAGAATGCACAACGCACGGCGCGCGCGCAGTTGCCTGTCTGCAGATGCGCCTCATGGGCACGCTCGAGCGAACGCACGTAGTCGTCATCGCGGCCGGTCATGAACGCGGCGATGGCCAGCAAGTCGAGATCGTCGGCGCGCAGCGGGGCTGTCCGATCGGCGAGCGACAGCGCTTGCCGAGCTTCGTCCCAGGCCCGCCGCTCGAAGCAGGCCCGGCCGCGCGCGATTTCACCGGCGACGTCGGCGCTCGGCTCCGGGCTTCGATCGGGCTCGTTCATCTGCTGTGCGGTCTGGCGACACACAGCGTACGCGGTTAGCGGCTGCGTGCACAGTTCGCATGCTCGGTGTCTCGCAGCGCTCGAAGCGGGCGCATGTCGGGCGCCGCCCGATGGCGCGCTCAGCGGCCGGCGGGCGCCGGCCGCCGCGTACTCACTGAACGCTGATCGACGTGGCGGCCGGGCCCGCGTCGAACAACAGCTGCGCAGGCCACTGCGGCCACGTCACGCCGAGCGTGGCGTTGTTCGGATCGCCGCTGCGCGCGAACGCCGCCACGCTGTCCATCATCGCCTGCGACAGCGCCAGCCGACCAGGCTCGTTGGCGGTGCCGCCGATGACCTGCCCGAACAGCGACGGGCCGAAGGTGCCGAACACGAACGGCAGGTCGAACGCATGCGCGGCACCGTAGATGTCGTTCCATGGCGCCGGCTCCTCGTCCCAGTCGAAGCGCGAATACCACACGCCGTCCTGCTGCGCCTGCAGCGCGTTCAGGATGTTGTCGCGGCTGGCGACGAAGAACAGGCTGTTGAAAAAATCGGTGCGCGCGTTGAAGCCCGTGACGGGCGCATCGACCGGCAGGTACGCGCCCGGAATCCACTGATCGATGGTCAGTGTCGGCGCCGCGTTCGGGTCGTAGTCGAACTGGATGTCGAACAGCGTCGCGTCGCTGACCAGCCGTCCGCTGACACCACCCAGCGCCGGTGACAGCGCCAGGAAGGTCGGGAACAACTTGGCCTCGTCACGGGTGGTGCTGGCCAGCACCGGCACCTTGACATAGTTGCCGGCATTGATCGCGGCGATCGGGTCGACCGGCAGCACCGCGCCGTCGGGTATCGGCCCGGAGCCCGTCAGGCCCAGCGCCGCCAGCCGCGTCAGCAGCGTGCCCAGCAACGCGGCCGGCTCCTTGGCGCGCAGGTACTCGGCGATCTGCGCCGGCGTCTGCGTGGCCACGAAGGCCGCCGCAGCGGTGGTGTCGGCCGCCAACCCGTCGACCACCAGCTGGTTGTTCAGCAGCGCGTTGCCCTGGGCCAGCGAGACCGACGCCGGGTTGAGCGTGGCGATGCTGCCCGGCGGCAGGTTCGTCGCCAGTGACAGGCCGCCGCTCATCGGCATCAGCTTGTGGAACAGCTTCGGGTTGGCGTTGACCGCCAGCGGCGAGGTCTGCAGCGCGTAGACGTTGATCGCACCGGCCGATTGGCCCATCAACGTGACATTGCCGGCATCACCGCCGAAGGCACCGATGTTGGCATTGACGAACTGCAATGCCTTGAGGTTGTCGAGCAGCGCGAAGTTGCCGGAGTCCTCGGCCGCGCTGGCGCCGGCCTTCAGCTGCGGCAGGTTGAAGAAGCCGAAGATGCCGACCCGGTAGTTGACCGTCACGACCACCGCATTGGCGGTGCGGGCCAGCATCGCCCCGTCGTACACCGGGTCGGCGGTGTAGCCCGAGACGTTGCTGCCACCGTGGATGAAGACGATCACCGGCAGGTTGTTCTCGGCGCTGGCCGGGCGCCAGATGTTCAGGTAAAGGCAATCCTCGCTGCCCACGGCCTGGTTCAAGGTGGTGCCGATGGTGGCGTCGAAGGTGTTGTTGGCGCCGGGGCCGTAGATGCGGCCGTACTGCACGCAGGCGTTGGCGAACTGCGTGGTCGTCAGCGGCGTGGCCCACGCGTCGGGGTCGACCGGCGCCTTCCAGCGCAACTCGCCCACCGGGGCCTTGGCAAAGGGCACGCCCTTCCACGAATAGGTGCCGGAGACCGCCGCATCGTTGCTGCCGTCGACGCGGCCGTAGGCGGTGTCGCGCTGGGTGGGCAACAGATCGTCGTCGCCGCCACAGGCGGTCAACACCGCACAGCCCGACACCGCCAGCGCCGTGGCCCATCGCTGCAGTTTGCTCATGCTTGTCTCCGATGTTTGGTGCGAACGATTCTGCCATCGTGAATGTGCCGACCTCACCAACCCAGGGAACGCCGACAGCACGACCGAGCCCCCAGCGGATGTCACGCTGCGCGATGCGGGAACTGCCCGGCCACTAAGATGAGCCACTCGAAAACGCCTGCCGCACATCATGACCAAAGGCTCCGATCTGCTTGTCGCCGCGCTCGAAAACGAAGGTGTCGAGCGCATCTTCGGCATCCCGGGCGAGGAAAACCTCGACGTGGTCGAATCGCTGCGCAAGTCGAAGATCGAGCTGGTGATCACCCGCCACGAGCAGGCCGCCGGCTTCATGGCCGCGACCTACGGCCGGCTCACCGGCAAGCCCGGCGTGTGCATCACCACGCTCGGCCCGGGCGCGCTGAACCTCAGCACCGCGGCCGCCTTCGCCCACGTCGGCGCGATGCCGATGGTGATGATCACCGGCCAGAAGGGCATCCTGGCCTCGCGCCAGGCGCGTTTCCAGATCGTCGACATCGTGGCCGCGATGAAGCCGCTGACCAAGCTGGCGCACCAGATCGTCGGCACGGCCACGATCCCGACGCTGGTGCGCGAGGCCTTTCGCGTGGCCCAGGAAGAACGGCCGGGGCCGGTGCTGCTCGAACTGCCGGAGGACATCGCCGCCGAAGAATGTGATGCCGTGCGCACCGTGCCGCCGCATCCGCTGGAACTGCCGGTGGCCAGCGCGGCGATGCTCGACCGCGCGGCAGAGATGATCAAGGCGGCCCGGCGGCCGCTGATCATGCTCGGCGCAGCGGCCGCGCGGCCGCGGCACACCGTCGATCTGGGGCAGTTCGTGCTGCGCACGCGCATCCCCTACTTCACCACGCAGATGGGCAAGGGCACGGTTGCGGGCGGCACCGAGCTGTACATGGGCACGGCCGCACTCTCGCAGGGCGACTATGTGCACGACGCCATCGAGCAGGCCGATCTGATCATTGCGATCGGCCACGACACGAGCGAGAAGCCGCCGTTCATCATGGACGACGAGCAGCCGCGGGTGATCCATGTCGCCTACCAGTCGGCGACGGTCGAACAGGTCTACTTTCCGCAGGCCGAGGTGGTGGGCGACATCGGCCGGTCGCTGTGCCTGCTGGCTGATCGGCTCGAGGGCCAGCTGCCGCGTGCCGGCGCGCTGCTGCCGCTGCGCGAAGGCATCCTGGCCCACCTCGCCGATCGTGCCACCGAAGACCGCTGGACCCCGCAGCGCATCGTGCACGACGTGCGCCAGGTGATGCCGGAAGACGGCATCGTCGCGCTCGACAACGGCATGTACAAGATCTGGTTCGCGCGCAACTACCGCACGCGCGCGGCCAACACGCTGCTGCTCGACAACGCGCTGGCGACCATGGGCGCCGGCCTGCCGCAGGCGATCCTGGCGGCGATGCTGTACCCGAAGCGGCGCGTGCTGGCGGTGTGCGGCGACGGCGGCTTCATGATGAACAGCCAGGAGCTCGAGACCGCGGTGCGGCTGAAGCTCGACCTGGTGGTGCTGGTGCTGGTCGACCACGCCTTCGGCATGATCCGCTGGAAGCAGGCCGTGGACGGCTTCGCCGATTTCGGCATGACCTTCGGCAACCCCGACTTCGCGCGCTACGCGCAGGCCTACGGCGCCCAGGGCCGCCACCTCGACGACATCGCCGAGTTCGTGCCGGCGCTCGAAGCCGCGTTCGGTGCCGGCGGCGTGCACCTGCTCGCGGTGCCGATCGACTACAGCGAGAACCAGCGCGTGCTGATCGACGAACTGCGTGACCGCGCCGCGCCGCAGCCGCTGGCCTGAAGGCCTGCCGCCGATGTCAGCCATCGGCGGTGCCTCGTCAGCCGCGCGCGACCACGGCGGCGAGCGCCTCGAAGACCTCTTGTGCGAAGTTCAGGTCGCGGCGGCCACCTTCGGGCGTGGCGTTCACCATCACCGCCACCGTGGTGCCGCTGGCCGCGTCGTTCATGCAGGCCAGCTGGAAGCCCAGGCCGCTGCCGGTATGGCCCCACCAGCCGTCGATCTCGCCGATGCCCAGGCCATAGTTCGCGTACTCGGGTCCGTTGGTCACCGCACGTGAACGGGTGCGGCGCAGCTGGTGCAGCGTGGGCCCGACCAGGCTGCCGCTGCCGAGTTCGTCGCCCCAGGTCAGCAGGTCGGCCAGCGTCGACGTCATTGCGCCCGCGCCGGCCAGCGAAGTGGGGCTGATCAGGGGATATTCGCTGATCACGCCGCTGCCCATGTCCACGCCATAGGGCGTGGGCGCTGGCGCGGGCAGCTGGGGCAAGGTCGGGTAGGTGGTGCCGCCCAGCCCCAGCGGCTGAAGGATGCGCACCGCCAGCTGCTCGGCCAAGGTCTGGCCGGTGACGGCTTCGACCACCATGCCCAACAGCACGGTGTTGGTGTTGCTGTACTGGTATTGCTCGCCAGGCTCGAACAGCACCTGCTGCGTGCGACTGAAATCCACCAGTTCCTGCTCGCTCCACACACGCTGCAGGTCGGCGATGAACAGGTCCTGGAAGGCGGTGGTCGAAGAATAGTCGACCAGCCCGCTTTGCATGCCCGCCAGGTCGGCCAGCGTGATCAGGTGGCCGTTGGGCATGCCGGCCACATAGCGATCGATGTGGTCGTCGAGCGTCAGCAGGCCTTCGCGCAGCAGCTGCAGCACGATCGTGACCGTGAACGACTTGGTCACGCTGCGGATCGGGAAGGTGCTGCTCAAGGACAGTGCGACGTGGTCCTGAATGTCGGCGTTGCCAAAGGCATCCGACCACTGGCGCTGGCCCGGGCGGCGCACCGCCGCCAGCACACCCGGCAGGTCGTGGGTGGACATCACGCCCTGCACGGCCCTGGCGTATTCCAGCTCCGCCGCAGGCGCATCGTCACCGCCGCAGGACGCCAGCCACGGCATCAGGCCGAGTGCGCAGGCGCCCTGGGCGAAGCGGCGGCGTGAAGGGTTGATGGTCATGGTGCAGGCCCCTTTGAACCGTGGATGGTCGGGCATTCTGTCGCGCCGCATGGCGCGAATCGCCGCTTCGCTGGCCGACACGGGCTGCGGGTAATCACTGCCTGTGTCGGCCACGTCGAACGGTCTGTGACGTGCCGGACATGCCCTAGGATGGGCTCTCGGACATGGCGTCGGCCATCCGCAACAGCGGCGCGCACCGTGCGCGCATCAAAACGAGGAGACAACATGCTGAAGCCCTGGTTGGCCGGTGCGGCGCTGGCCTTTGCCTTTGGTTCTGCGATCGCGCAGGACAAGGAGATCAAGATCGGCGTCATCTTCGACCTGACCGGCCCGCTGGCAGCCGGTGGTTCGGTGGCCTCCAACCTCGGCACCAAGTACGCCATCGACATGGTCAACGAAAGGGGCGGCGTCGCCGGCTACAAGATCAAGCCGATCTACGCCGACGCGCAGAGCAAGGTCGATGTCTCGATCAACGAATCGGAGCGCCTGCTGAACCAGGAGAAGGTCGACCTGCTGATGGGCCTGTTCTCCAGCGCGCAGTGCGTGCCGATGGCGCAGAAGGTCGACGCAGCCAAGCGCTTCCTGTGGCTCAACGTGTGTGTCGCCTCGGCGGTGATGAAGGACAAGAACTTCTCCTACGTGTTCCGCCCGCAGGTGCATTCCGACCAGTTCGGCGCGGCCTCCTGCACCTTCCTGAAGGAACAGGCCAAGGCGCGGCTGGGCAAGGAGCCCAAGGACCTGAAGGTGGCCATCATCTACGAGGACGGCCCCTACGGCAGCGGCGTCGCGGCGGGCAACGAATCGGCCTGCAAGGACTACGGCATCCAGGTCGTGCTGAAGGAAGGCTACGCCGCCACCGCACCCGACCTGTCGCCGCTGGTCACCAAGCTGCGCCGCGCGCGGCCCGACGTCATCCTGCACACCGGCTACAACCCCGACATCACGCTGTTCCTGCGCCAGGCGAAGGAGCAGAACCTGAAATGGTCGGCCCTGATCGGCCACGGCGCGGGTTACGGCCAGTTCGACAAGTTGTTCGCCACCTTCGGCAACGATGCCAACTTCATCTACAACGTCGACCCGGTGGCCGCGCAACTGCTCGATGCGAAGACACTGGCGCCGGGCCTGGGCGACCTGACCGCGGAGATGATCAAGCGCTACAAGGCCGAGACCAAGGCCGACCAGGTGCCCACCCATGTCTCGATGGGTTTCAACCAGACCTGGATCTTCCTCAACGACGTGCTGCCGCGCGCGATCAAGAAGTACGGCGGCATCGACGCCGAAGCGCTGCGCAAGGCGTCGCTGGACACCGACATCCCGGTCGGCGGCACCATCCAGGGCTATGGCGTCAAGTTCTTCCCGTCGGGCTCGCAGATGGCGGGGCAGAACGAACGCTCCTCGCCGGCGGTGATGCAGTACATCGGCAACGACACGGCCGTGGTCTGGCCGGCATCGATCAAGACCAAGGACCCGGTGCTGCCGCTGCCCAAGGGCCACGCCTACGCGCCTTGAGCTGCGGCCGCTGAGAGGTGGACAACCCGCTGCTGTCGGTCCGTGAGCTGAGCAAACGCTTCGGCGGGTTCACGGCCGTCAACAAGGTGTCGTTCTCGCTCGACAAGGGCGAGATCCTCGGCCTGATCGGCCCCAACGGCTCGGGCAAGAGCACCACCTTCAACCTGATCGCCGGCACCCTGACGCCCAGCGAAGGGTCGATCCGCCTGCACGGCAAGGAAATCGGCGGCAGCATGCCGTTCCAGGTGTGCCGCGCCGGCGTGGCGCGCACCTTCCAGATCCCGCGGCCTTTTCGCAAGCTGTCGATTCTCGAGAACGCCAGCGTCGCCGCGTTCTACGGCACCAAGCAGCGCCTGAGCCCGCTTCAAGCGCAGCGCCACGCCGGCGACGCGCTCGAGTTGGTGGGCCTGCCCACGTCGGGCACGGCGCTGGTCGATGGCCTCGGGGCGGCGGGGCTGAAGAAGCTGGAGATGGCGCGTGCGCTGGCGACGCAGCCGCAACTGCTGCTGGCCGACGAAAGCCTGGGCGGCCTGGACGAGCAGGAAATGGAGCAGGCGGCCGACATGCTGTCGCTGATCCGGCGCGAGCGCGGCATCACCATCATCTGGGTCGAGCACATCATGGGCGTGCTGATGCGCGTGGTCGACCGCTGCATCGTGCTCGATCACGGTGAAGTCATCGCGCAGGGCAGCCCGTCCGAGGTGGCCAACCACCCGCAGGTCATCGAGGTCTATCTCGGCACCGATGCGACGCAGGTGCAGCAGCAGGTGCAGGCCCAGGATCTGGAGCAGCAGCAAGGGCCGGCGGCATGAATGCCGTTGCAGCCCCTGCCGCAGTGTCCGCACCGGCTTCGGGCAAGCCCGGCGACAAGATGCTGGAACTGCGCCAGGTCAGCGCCGGCTACGGCAGCTTCCAGGCGCTGTTCGATGTCGACCTGGAAGTGCGCGCCGGTGAAGCGGTGGCCGTGATCGGCCCCAACGGCGCCGGCAAGACCACGCTGCTGCGGGTGATCTCGCGACTCATCGGCAACAGCAAGGGCGAACTGCGGATGGACGGCCAGCGCTACGACGCGCTGCCGGCCTGGGATGTCATCGGCCTGGGCATCGCGCAGGTGCCCGAGGGGCGGCGGCTGTTTCCGCAGCTCAGCGTCGAGGACAACCTGCGCATCGGCGCCTACCTGCCGGCAGCGCGCAGCCAGTTGAGCTCACGCCTGGACTTCGTCTATTCGCTGTTCCCGCGCATGCAGGAGCGGCGCGCGCAACTGGCCGGCACCCTGTCGGGCGGCGAGCAGCAGATGTGCGCCATCGGCCGCGCGCTGATGAGCGGGCCGCGCCTGCTGCTGCTGGACGAACCTTCCGCGGGGCTGGCGCCGGTGATCGTGCAGTCGATCTTCAGCCTGATCCAGAAGATCCGCATGCAGGGCTACACGGTGTTGATCGTGGAGCAGAACGTCAAGCAGGTGCTCGGCGTCGTCGACCGCGCCTACCTGATGGAGACCGGGAAGATGCGCGCCAGCGGCACTTCGGCCGAGATGCTGGCCAACGACGATGTGCGCAAGGCGTACCTGGGAATCTAGGACAAGCCATGGAATCCTTCTTCGCCACCTTCGACATCTTCCTGCTCGAAGCCATCGTCAACGGCATCCTGCTCGGCGGGCTGTTCGCGCTGCTGTCGCTGGGCCTGAACCTGATCTTCGGCGTCATCGACGTGGTCTGGATCTGCTATGCCGAGCTGATCATGGTGGGCATGTACGCCATCTGGTGGATGCACGTGCCGCAAGCGCTGTCGCTGTGGATCGCCTTTCCGGTCGGCGTGCTGCTGATCGGCCTGCTCGGTGCCGCGCTGCACGTCATCATCATCCGCCCGGTGCTCGGCGCCGAGCCGATCAACCAGCTGCTGGTCACCGGCGGCGTGCTGTTCTTCCTGCAGGCGCTGGCCACCGTGGCCTTCGGTGTCGAGTTCCGCAGCCTGGGCGTGCAGATGCCGGGCTTCAGCGTCGCCGACATGTACCTGTCGAGTTCGCGGCTGCTGTCCTTCGCGGTGGCCATCGCGGCCATCGGCGCGACCTGGTGGTTCCTGAGCAAAACCTTCACCGGCGTGGCCATCCGCGCCATCAGCCAGGACCGCGCGATCATGCCGCTGATGGGCGTCAACCCGAACCGCGTCTACCTGGTGACCTCGGCGATCGGCGGCATGCTCGCCGGGCTGGCCGCTTGCCTGCTGGTGCTGCAGTACGACATCCACCCGGCCATCGGCCTGACCTTCGGCCCGCTGACCTTCCTGATCTGCGTGATGGGCGGGCTGGGCAACCTGGTCGGCGGCTTCGTGGCCTCGTTCATCTTCGCGCAGTTCATCTCGGTCGGCGGTTTCCTGTTCCACCTCGAGTGGGGCTACGTGCTGGCCTTCGTGTTCTTCATCGCGATGATGTTCTGGCGGCCGCAGGGGCTGCTGTCGCGCAGGGCGGGGTGACGGGCCGCATGAACAGCTCCAACCCCGCCGCTGGCCAGGCGCCGCTGCACACCGAAGCCGGGCCGAGCAGGACGCTGCGCGGCGTGTGGCTCGCCGTGCTGGCGATCTTCCTGGTGCTGCCCTGGCTCGGGCTGGGCGACTACCCGCTGCACCTGGTCATCGTCGCGCTGATCTGGTCGTACATCTACACCAGCTGGGCGATCATGGGGCGCCTGGGCATGGTCAGCCTCGGGCACGGTGCGTTCATGGGCATCGGCGCGTACAGCGTGGTGCTGCTGTGGAACAGCTACGGCATCTCGCCGTGGATCGGCGTGGTGGCCGGCGTGGTGCTCACACTGATCGTCGCGCTGCTGATCGGCTACCCGTGCTTCCGCTTCCGCATCATCGGCCACTACTTCGCCATCGTCACGCTGGCCTTGTCGGAGGTGGTGCGGCTGGTCATCGTCGCGCTGCGCGATCAGACCGGCGGCTCGCTGGGCATCACGCCGAGGACCGCGCTGTCCGATGGCGCCAGCTACGACCTGGTGGCGCTGCAGTTCGCCAGCAAGACGGTGTGGTTCTACATCGCGCTGGGCGTGTGGTTGCTGGGGCTGGTGATCTGGAAGATGGCCGACCGGCACCCGTCGCGCAAGGCGCTGCAGGCGATCAGCGAGGACGAGGACGCGGCCGCGTCGATCGGCATCCCGGTGTCGCGCACCAAGCTGGGCGTGACCTTGCTGTCGGCCGGCATGACCGCGGTCGGTGGCGCGCTGTATGCGCAGTACCAGCTGTACGTGAACCCGGACACGGTGTCGGGCATCGCCATCTCGCTGCAACTGGTGTTCGGCGCCATCGCCGGCGGCATGTTCGTGCGGCTGGGGCCGACGGTGGGAGCGATGTTCCTGCTCGCGCTGTCGGAAACGCTGCGCGTGATGATCGGCAATGAATATCACGGCGTCGACATGACGGTGTACGGCGCGCTGCTGATCCTGTTCATCATCTTCATGCCCAAGGGCATCCTGGGCACCTTGCTGCAGCGAAAGGGCTGAATCCGAATGGCCGAGATCCTCGAGTTCGCCGATGGCGGCTACCGCTTCATCCGCGGTGTGTTGCCCTATTCCGCCGGGGTGACCGCTTTGCCGGGCATGACGATCGAACGCGTGCGCTTTCGGCGTGTGCTGCCGATGGCCGAGGGCTTTGCGGCCATCGCCGAACACCTGCGTGCCATCGGCCGGCCGCTGACGGCACTGTGCGCCTGCGAGATGCGCTCACCCAGGCAGTTCGACGACGAAGGCTTCCTGACCTTCAACAAATCCTACGTGGCCACCTTGACGCAGTGGAAGCTGTATCGCGACGGCATCAACCCGGTGTCGCGCGCCAACCTGGTGCCGGTGGTGAACCCGCCCGCCGAGCCGGGTTTCCATGCCTTCGGCTACACCGTGCCGGCCGCGAACGCGAAACCCAGCTTCGTCATCGCCGGCAGCGGCGAAGTGCCGGAAGGCCAGGCGAACTACCGCGACCACATCGTCGCCAAGGGCGACGTCTCCGCCGCCGGCATGCTGGAAAAGGTGCGCTGGGTACTGGCCGAGCAGGAGCGGCGCCTGGCAGCGCTGGGTTTCGGCTGGCGCGACGTCACCGCCACCCAGGTCTACACCGTGCACGACATCCACGCCTTCCTGGCCAGCGAACTGGTGGCGCGGGGCGCGGACGCCGGGGGCATCACCTGGCACTATGTGCGCCCGCCGATCGTCGACCTCGACTACGAGATGGACTGCCGCGGGCTTGCACTGGAGCGGGTGATCTGAGCATCCGCCGGCCTGCGCCGACACAGCGCAGGCCGCGGCACTGCCGCGCCTTTTAGATGCGTCGGATGCAGCGCAGCGCAACGATGCCCAGGCCCGCCAGCATCAGGGCGTAGGTCTGCGGTTCGGGCACCGCGCCGGCAAAGCTGATGGTGGCATCCAGCGAGGATTCACGGACGCCGTTGCCGGTAGCCACCAACGTGTAGACACCGGGGGTGATAGAGCCCGCGATGGTGGACACGGCAAAACCACCGATCACACCTTCGAAGGTATCGCTGGCCACGACCGTGTTGAAGGCATCGACCAGATCGATGTTGACCCCGACGAGCCGCGGACCGGGACCCTCAGCCGTTGAAATTTCCCACGCTGCCCGGCCGAAGAATTCGTCGACGCCGGCGCCGACGGTGAACGTGATGCTCTGGTTCAGCTGTCCGGTTTCCGCGGTGACCAGCGTGTCCAGTCGCAGGCTGTCGTCTGCCACGAAGGGTGTCGTCAGTGTCGACGACACATTCAGCACGTTGTAGAAAACCGGCTGCGTCGTCGCCAGTGCCGGCGCACCCAGCGCACCGGTCAAGGCAAGAACCGCAGCGCCCTTCTCAAAGGTGTTTCGCATGTTCATGACGTCTCCCTTCAACAAAAGCAAGTTGCTGATCAGCTGCCGAATATGCAGCCGTCACCGTGCTGCCCACAAGCGCTCTCGCGCCGATCGAGCCCTGTGAACTAGGGGGTCGCGCTTTGCGACGCGGATCCGACAACCGGTGGGGTGGTCGTCGCCGATCTGCTCAGCTCGCCCGCAGATAGTCGATCGCCGTCGCGACCGCCGCGAACTGGGCGTCGTTGCACTGATCGGGGGTCGCCGTCGGGCTGTCCGGGTAGACCTCGGTGGTGGTCACGAAGCGGGCGTCGGTCATGCCGCCGCACAGGCCCGAGGACCGCTGCGCCAGGGTGATCACGCCCTCTTGCTGCAGCGCGACACCGATGATGTGGCCGTGCTCGTCGGGCTGCGCGATGTGGGTCACGCGTCGAACGGCGTCGATCAACGCACGCTGGAAGCCGGGTTCGGGGCGCTCACGATCGGCCACCAGATAGAAGCCGTCGGGAATCACGTGCCAGTCGACGGCCACGCCGTCGCGCGCCGCCTTGGCCGGGGCGAATTCGCTGTTGTCGGTGTCGGTGGTTTCGTGCAGGTCGATGTGCACGTCGACACGCCCGCCGTGCGCCGCCACGCAGGCCATCGCCAACGCCGCCTCGGCGGCCGGGCTGGCGGATCTGAACTGGCGATTCGGGTCGAGCGTGTCGGGGTTCCAGCGGTTGATGGTTTCGTATCCCCAGGGGCTGATGCACGGCAGCACCAGCACATTGATCGCACCGGCGTGGCGAGCGAACCCGCGCTCGAGCCACTGCAACGCGCCGTGCACGCCGCTGGTTTCGTAGCCGTGCACGCCGCCGGTGACCAGCACCACCGGGCGCTGCGCGTCCCAGGCGCGGCTGCGCACCGCGAACAGCGCATAGCTGCCCAATCCCTGCGCCGCATAGTCCAGGGCACCGTACTGGAAAACTTCGGCAGACGCTGCCAGGCGATGAAGCGGCGCCACCACCTCGGCGTCGTAGCTGCGCTTGACGCGCTGGCACCCCAGCCACGCTTGTTTCTCGGCTGCAGCCCAGGGTTTGCCGGGCGTGCCGATCGGATACGGGGTGCGTGATCGCGGCGTGTTCACCATGGCGTGGCCAGGCACTGTTGCGGATGCAGCTGGCGCCTCACAGCTGTGAGCCGAACAGCGACGCCGCGCGTTCGGTCAGCTTCTCGCGCAGCGGGCGGTCGCGCCATTCGTCCAGGCTGATGCTGCGCGAGCGCGCGAGATCGGCCTCGAAGGTCAGCGTCTGTTCGCGCGGCGAAGCCGGCGTCGAGCACGTTCAGGCTCGCTTCGTCGTTGAGGCGGAACGAGCGGTTGTCGAAGTTGGTCGAGCCGACCGACACCAGCAGGCCGTCGACGATCAGCACCTTGCAGTGGTACATCGTCGGCTGGTACTCGGCGATCAGCGCGCCGGCCTGCAGCAGCGGCCCCCAGCGCGCGCGCGAGGCGCTGCGCACCATCTCGCTGTCGATGTGCTCGCCGGGCACGATCGATGCGCAGCTTGCACGCCGCGCTTCATGGCCGCGATCAGCGCCGCCGTGCGTCAGCTCGTCGGGCACGAAGTACGCGGCCGACAGGTCGATGCTGCGCGCGGCCGCGGTGATCGACATCAGGTACATCAGCTGCATGCTTTCGCTGCCGCCGCTGGGTGAGCTGCTGAACATCTGCGCCGGCGCGTCGCCCGCCGGCGCCAGCTGCGGGGAAGTAGTCCTGCGCCGTGCAGCACGTCGCCGCTGACCTTGATCCAGTTGTCCAGGAACACCGCCTGCATCTGCGCCACCACCGGCCCCTCGACCCGGTAGTGCGTGTCGCGCCAGTGCTCGGGGTCCTGCGCGTTGCCGGTCCACTGCGGCGCGATGCCCACGCCGCCGGTGAAGCCGATGCGCCCGTCGACCACCAGCAGCTTGCGGTGCGTGCGGTTGTTCATGCGGCCCAGGTGCGACCAGTGCGGCGGGTGGTACTTTCAGCGTCTGCACGCCGGCCGGCTCCATCTGCTCGAGCAGCGCCTCGTCCATCTTCGCGCTGCCCACCCAGTCGAGCAGCACGTGCACCTTGACGCCCGGCTCGCGCGCGTTCGGCCAGCGCGTCGGCGAACTCGCTGGCCGATGTCGCCGGACCAGTAGATGTAGGTCTCGAAGGTGATGCTGGTGCGTGGCCGCGCGGATCGCCGCCAGCATCGCCGGAAAGATCTGGTCGCCATTGAGCAGCGCCTGCACCCGGTTGCCCGTCGACGAAGGGCGGCCCGAGCAGCACGCCCACCTCGTGCCGGAAGTGCGGATCCTCCAGCGCGTGGTGCCGGTCGATGCGCCGTTCGATCTTCTTCTCGCTGCCGGTGAAATTGATCGCCAGCAGCACCGCGATGAGGGTCGACACCACCGTGCCGCCGATCAGCAGCAGCGGCCTTCGTCGGGCAAGTCGGGAAAGTTGCATCGGCCGATTCTGGCCGGCCGCCCGGGCGCGACACGACGCGGCGGATCGGCGTTATCCCGGGGAAGCCGCGCGTCGCCGATGGAGTAGGCCCGCGCGCCGGCGCGGGCCGCGGCGTCAGGCCGCCTTCCAGAAGATGTAGTCGGCTTGGTACTTGACCACCTCCTTGCGCCCCACCGCGGCGGCATCGCAGGCCGTCGCCGGCGCCGTGCCGCCCGCCGTCTTGACCCGCTGCACGTAGGTCACGCCGTTCATGGCGCCACTCCCGGTGGCCGGATTGGCCTTCACCAGTTGCAACGGGATATTGCCGCTGCCGCCGGGCGAGACCGCCAGCTGGGTGCCGGTGATCGCCGAGCCGTCGCTGGAGGCCCAGGTCGCCGGCGGGCCGTAGTAGGTGCCCAGCTTGGCACCGGCGCGGCTGTTCAGGTCGGCTTTCGGGCCGACGAAGACCCATTCGTGGCTGCCGGGCATCGCCGTCTTGACGCGACATTCGTAGGTGATCTCGCCGACGCCGACCGTCTCCATCACCACGCGGTTGGCGCCGGGCACCTTGACCGCGTCGGGCAAGCTGGCCTGGTCGAAGGGCGTGGTCGTCATCATCGGGTGGCCGGGCATGCCGGCGCAGGCCGACAGCAGCACGGCCGCAGTCGCCGCGGCGACCAGCGTGAGGGGGGAATGGTTGTGCTTCATCGTGGTGGCTCCGTGCAGTGGTTTCGGGACGGTGCGCTGCTGCCGCGGCGCCCTGCCGGCATATACCGCTGCCGCGCGCTGCCGGATGCGGCGAGCGAGAAATAAAGTTGCAGGCGCCGGCGGGGCCGCACCCCGCAGGGGCAGGCCGGGCCGATCCGCCAGGTCGGGACGACGGCCGAGCTAGACTGATCCCACACCGCAAAGGCCGACGCAGATGGACATCACGCCGCTCATTTCACTCGCCACGCGGGTGGGCGACAGATTGGTGGCGCGTGGCGAAACGATCGCCGTGGCCGAGTCTTCGGGCGGCGGGCTCGTCTCGGCGGCGCTGCTGGCGCGTGCAGGCGCTTCGGCCTACTACTTCGGTGGCGCCGTGCTGTACACGCGCCGCTCGCGCCGGCTTCTCACCACCCTCACCTCCAACGACACGCTGGGCATGCGCTCATCGAGCCTGCCCTATGCCAGGCTGCTGGCGCGCCATCAGCGCTCGCGCTTTCAGTCGACCTGGGGCCTGGCCGAAACCGGCGCGGCCGGGCCGACCGGAAACACCTATGGCGACCCGGCCGGCCACAGCTGTCTGGCGGTCGACGGACCCGTGCTGCGCGAGCGCATGCTGCGCACCGGCCACGACGGTCGCACACACAACATGCTCGCGTTTGCGATGGCCGCGCTGGAGCTGCTGGAAGAAGCGCTCGACGCAGCCGGGGCCACCGCCGCCGGCGAGCACTGAGCGCTCGAGCGCGGCAGCGCAAGGCCAGGCCCACCACGCCCATCCAGCATCGGCATCGCCATCGCCGGTTCGGGCACCGGGCAGACATCGGCGCGAGGTCGGGGGTCCCGAGCGGCCGCACGGGCAGGAACGCCAAATGCCCGCGCGTGTGCTGCCACCCCGCCCCACCGGCCGCGGCGCCATCCGGCACCCCGCTGCTCGTTGCGGAAGGCGGCCACCCCGTGAGGAACACGATGCCCCCCGAACATGACAAATTGACCGACTTGCCCGAATCCGAGCTTGTCTGGCTGGCCAGCTTTGCCGACACGCTGCGCGAAAGCAGCCCGGTGTTCGCCGCCGACGAGGCTGGTTTCAGTGCCAACGAAGCCGCCCGCACCGCGCTGGAGAACCCGCACCTGCGTCGGCTGCAGCCCGATCAGGCGGCAGCGCTGTGGCTGACCACGCTGATGCGTGCCTAAGTCGAGGCCGACCCCCGCACCTCCATCGGCCTTTTTGCGGCGCCGCGCATCTGGGCGGCCGGTTTCGGAAAACCCGATCGCGCGCTGTAGTCGTGACGCGACGGGCCGCGAAGCTTCTTCGGCGCCGCGGCCCTGGCACATTGCACGTCGATGGCCGTGACGCCGGCCAGGACGGCGACCGACAGCAAGGTGCGCAGCGGGCGCGTCGAAGCACCGCTGGTGACCGTCGCGATGTCGAGTGCATCGCCTGCGACGCGTGCCCACAACCAGGGCTGCGGATTGCGTGCCGTGAGCAAGCCGATGCCGACCCCGATCTCGCGCAAGCCGTAGCCGCGCACCAGCGATGACGTGACCGGCATGCCGGCCGCACGAGCGACCGCACGCGGCATCAGCAGTTCGGCCAGGCCCAGGCCGATGCTGAACCAGCCGAGCACCCTTGCCGGTGAGCGCATCGGCCCGATCGGATGCGTCGGAAGGTAGCGGGACAGTGGATGGGTCACCGGCATGTTCATGGCTTCATGACGACCTTGACGCAGCCGTCCTCCTTGTCGCGAAAGGTTTTGTACATCGCCGGCCCGTCTTCGAGGCCGACCGTGTGCGTGATGACGAACGACGGGTCGATCTGGCCCTCGGCGATGCGCCGCATCAGGTCGTCGGTCCAGCGGTTGACGTGCGTCTGGCCGGTTCTCATCGTCAGGCCCTTGTTCATGAAGGCGCCGAAGGGGATCTTGTCGGCCAGGCCGCCGTACACGCCGGCCACCGAAATGATGCCTGCCGGCCGGCACACGTACATCATCTCGCGCAGCACGTGCGGGCGATCGCTTTCGATCATCACCGCCTGCTTGGCCTTGTCGATCATCGAATCGAGCGAGCGCGGCCAGTAGGCTTCCATGCCGACGGCGTCGATGCACTTGTGCGGCCCCTTGCCGCCGGTCAGTTCCTGCAACCGGTCGAGCACGCTTTCCCGATCGAAGTCGATCGTGATCGCACCGCCGGCACGCGCCATGTCGAGCCGTTCGGCGACGTTGTCGATGCAGATGACCTGCTCGGCACCCATCAGCACCGCGCTGCGCAGCGCGAACTGGCCGACCGGGCCTGCGCCCCACACGGCCACGGTGTCGGTCGGCTCGATATCGCAGTTGGCCGCGGCCTGCCAGCCGGTGGGGAAGATGTCGCTGAGAAAAAGTACCTGCTCGTCGCTGAGGCCGTCGGGAACCTTTACCGGTGTGACATCGGCAAAGGGAACGCGAAGATATTCCGCCTGCCCACCGGCATAGCCGCCGGTGAGATGGCTGTAGCCGAACAGCCCCGCGGTGGCGTGCCCGAACGCCAGGTCGCCGAGCGACTTGTTGCGATTGCTGCGTTCGCACACCGACCAGTTGCCGCGCAGGCACTGTTCACACTCGCCACAGCAGATGGTGAAGGGGATGACGACACGCTCACCGACCTTCAGCTTGCTGTTGCCCGCGCCGACTTCCACCACCTCGCCCATGCTTTCATGGCCGAGCACGTCGCCCGATTTCATGCCCGGGATGACGCCGTCGAACAGATGCAGGTCGGATCCGCAGATGGCGCACGAGCTGACCTTGATGATCGCGTCGCGCGGGTGCTCGATCTGTGGATCCGGCACGGTCTCGTAGCGGATATCGTGCTTGGCATGCCAACACAGCGCCTTCATGGCTCGTTCCCCTTTTGAGCAGAGCACTGCTCTGGCAACCGACGTGCCACGCGGGCCGGGCGATCAAGCAACTGGTCGTCATCGCGGCCCCGCGCGGCCCAGCCGTGCGCCGCCGGGAAGGTAATTCAGCCCGGCAGTGATCGCGCCCGCTGCCATGCAACGGTGGCTCGTTGCGGCCCGACACCGAACAGGTGGACCAGCGCCAGCGGCGACGAGACGCCAGGGCCGGACTATCTGCGGGTGAGCGATCTCAGCGCCCAGCGCCGGCCTGCCGGCAACCGGTCACCGGCTTGCTGTGCGTGATGACGCCGCCGGGCGACTGCGTCATCGCGTGTGTCCTGCCCCAGGCCGGCGAGCCGCAGCGGGCACCGTGAATCTGTCGGCAGCAGGCCGACAGCGAGCGTCGGCGCTGCCGATCAGCGGCCGCTGAAAGCCGCGGGTCGCTTCTCGACGAAGTGCGCGACCCCCTCCTTGAAGTCCTCGCTGCGGAAGCTGGCCACCATCTCGCGGTCGCCGATGTCGATCGCCTCGCGCAAGGTCTGGTTGCCCACCGCCCACAGCTGGCGCTTGATGACGGCCATCGAACGCGGGGACACGTTGTCCGCGAGGTCGCGGGCATAGGCGCGCACCGCCGGCATCAGCTGATCGGGCGGCAGCACGCGATCGACCACACCCAGGCGCAGCGCCTCGTCGGCATCGAACTTGCGCGCCGACACCAGCAGGTCGAGTGCGGCCGACAGCCCGGCCAGCCGCGTCAGCGTGTAGCTGATGCCATGTTCGGCGATCAACCCGCGCCGCGCGAA
The DNA here is from genome assembly GCA_963756415.1 of uncultured beta proteobacterium. Classification (GTDB taxonomy): domain Bacteria; phylum Pseudomonadota; class Gammaproteobacteria; order Burkholderiales; family Burkholderiaceae_C; genus Rubrivivax. Next base: position 96,983 of record CAVWNT010000003.1, on the reverse strand, counting down.
AGCGGTGGTGAACTTGGCGCCGGCAGCGGCAAAACGCTGGTCGCAGTACAGCGCATAGACCAGCCCGAGGCCGGCGCAGGCGCCGTTGATCGCGGCGATCACCGGTTTGGGCACCGCGGGGAAGTACGAATGGGTGGTCTGGTGATCGGCGCTGGCGGCCGGGTCGAAGGCGACGTGGGCCGGTGCGGCAGGCGCCTCGCCGGTCGGCGCGGGGCGGCCGCTCGCCTGGCTGAGGTTGTCCATGTCGGCGCCGGCGCAGAAGCCGCGGCCGGCGCCGGTCAGCACGATCACACGCACCGCCGCGTCGTCGGCAGCGCGGCGCATGGCGGCACGCAGCGCCTCACCCAGCGCCGAGGTGTAGGCGTTCAGCCGCTCGGGGCGGTTCAGTGTGACGGTGGCGATGCGTTCGCTGACGTCGTAGAGGACGGGGTCATCCTGGTTCATGTGCGGGCTCCTGTGAAGAAGTGGAGGATCAATCCCACCGAACCGACGGCGCTGGGGGCGCGCCACGGTTCGCGGGGGTGCGGTGGGGACGAGCGCGGGCGCTGCTTCATGCCTCGTCCGTGCTCAGCAAGCCGCTGAACAGCGGGCGGGCGAACAGGCGCACCACCTCGTCCTGGCGGATGCCGGGCACCCACCACTTCAGCGACGAGGCGGCGTTGATCATCGCCCCCACCTGCTGCGCGGCCAGCGTCGCGTCGACCGTGCGCAGTGCGCCTTCGGCCATGCCGTCGACGATGAACAGCGCAAAACGCTGCGTGAGCTGGCTGCCGCGCTGCATGGTGTCGCGCCGCGGGCTTTCGGCCAGCACGCTGCGCGCCGTCGAACGCAGCAGCGGGCCTTGATCGGACAGCTGGAAGCGCACCAGCGCGTTGCTCGACGCCAGCAGCCGCTGCGCGCCCGAATCGGTGCGCGCCATCGCCTGCAGCTGCGTGTCGCGGATGACGTCGAAACTGCGCTCGAAACACTGCGCCACCAGGTCGTCCTTGCTGGCGTGGTGATGGTAGAAGGCGCCCTTGGTCAGGTTCAGCGTGGCCGAGATGCGCTCGACCGAGGCACCGCGAAAGCCCTGTTCGTTGATCAGCACGGTGGCCGCGCGCAGGAAGGCGTCGTTGACCGTGTCGGCGCGTGTGTCGGGTGCCGCGGCCAGCAGGTCCGGCTGCGGCACAGCCTGGCCCGCCCCGCGCGGCTGCAGCAGGCCGCCGAGCAGCATCTTCGTCACCGCATCGGCAGCGCACGCGTAGTCGGCGGTCTCGTAGCGGTTCAGCCAGCCGGGCATCGCGTTGGCCAGCGCCAGCAGCAGGTGCGCGCGCGCATTGCGCTGGTCGCGGCTGAGACCCAGCGCGCGGGGAAAGAGTTCGCGCACCGCGCGGAACAGCTCGGCATAGGCCGCCGCCACACCATCGCCCTGCGGCGCGCTCAGCGCCCGCACTTCGTCGAGCGAGACCAGCGGGCCGCGCCGTGCTTCGGCCACTTCGGCATGCAGTGCGGCCTTGCCGGCGAGGAAGGCGTGCACGCGGCCCTCGGCGTCGCGCTGCTGCTCGCAGGCCGTCTCGACGATCTCGCGCAGCGCCGTGATCGCCTGCAGCATGCACTCGGCGGCCAGGTCTTCCTTGCGTCGGTAGTAGTAGTTCAGGCTGGCCTTGAGCAGGCCCACCCGGCTGGCCACGCCCGCCAGCGTGGCACCGCGGATGCCATGCTGGTTGAACTGCTGCGCCGCGGCGGCCAGGATGGCCTCGCGCCTGACCTGGAAACGCGCGGTCGACGGTGACGCCGCGCGCTGTGCAGCTTGGTCGAGTCCATCGGCGCCGCGCATGGCAGCGCGCTCAGGCCGGGTAGAGGTGACAGGCTACCGAATGTGTGCCGCCTTGCACCGTCAGCGCCGGGTCGTCGGTGCGGCAGCGCGGCATCACGTGCGGGCAGCGGGTGTGGAAGCGGCAGCCCGGCGGCGGGTGCGTGGCGCTGGGCACCTCGCCGATGACGACGCTGCGCGGGCGCGAGGCCTCGACCACCGGATCGGCCACCGGCACCGCCGCCAGCAGCGCCTGCGTGTAGGGATGCAAGGGCCGCTTGTAGATCTCGGCGCGCGGCGCAATCTCGACGATGCGCCCCAGGTACATCACCGCGATGCGGTCGCTGACGTGGCGCACCACCGCCAGGTCGTGCGCGATGAACAGATAGGCCAGGCCCATGCGCTTTTGCAACTCGACGAAGACGTTGACCACCTGGGCCTGGATCGACACGTCCAGCGCCGACACCGGCTCGTCGCAGATGATCAGGCTGGGCTCCAGCGCCAGCGCGCGCGCGATGCCGATGCGCTGGCGCTGGCCGCCGGAAAATTCGTGCGGGTAGCGGTCGGCCATGTCCGGCAGCAGGCCCACGGTGCGCATCAGTTCGGCGATGCGCTCGTCGAAAGCGGCGCGATCGCCGGCCAGGCCGTGCACCACCAGCGGCTCGCCGATCAGGTCGCGCACCTTCATGCGCGGGTTCAGCGAGCCATACGGATCCTGGTAGACCATCTGCAGGCGGCGACGGATCGGTCGCATGCGCGCCTTGTCGTGCCGCGTGATGTCCTGGCCTTCGAACGAGATCGTGCCGGCGGTGGGCTCGAGCATGCGCAGCACCGCCAGGCCGGTGGTCGACTTGCCGCAGCCGCTTTCGCCCGACCAGGCCCAGCGTCTCGCCGCGGTTCAGCGTGAAGGACACACCGTCGACCGCGCGCACCGACGCCACCTGCTTCTTGATCAGCACGCCGCGGTGGACCGGGAAGTGCACCTTCAGGTTCTCGACGCGCAACAGCGGTTCGACTTCGCTCACGTCATTCCTCCAGCACGCAGGCCACCTGGTGACGCGGCGAACCCGGTTCGCCGCTGCCGGCGACGTCGCGCAACGGCGGGCGTTGCTGCAGGCAGATGTCGCTGGCATGCGCGCAGCGCGGCGCGAAGGCGCAGCCGGCGGGCAGCCGCGACAGATCCGGCGGCTGGCCCTGATCGGCACCAGCCGCTGTTCGGTGTCGCCGTCCAGCCGCGGCACCGACGCCATCAGCCCGCGGGTGTAGGGGTGTCGCGGGCGTGCATACAGCTCTCGCGCGGGCGCCGACTCGATCACCCGGCCGGCGTACATCACCACCACCCGGTCGGCGTAACGCGCCACCACGCCCAGGTCGTGGGTGATCAGCACCAGCGCGGAATGTGCCTTCGCGCGCCATGTCCTTCAGCAGATCGAGGATCTGCGCCTGCACGGTCACGTCGAGCGCGGTGGTCGGTTCGTCGGCAATGATCAGCTGCGGCTCGCAGGCCAGCGCCATCGCGATCATCGCCCGCTGGCGCATGCCCCCTGAGAACTGGTGCGGGTAGGCCGCGGCACGCGATGCCGTGTCGGACATGCGCACCAGCCCCAGCAGTTCGCGCGCCTTGGCCAGGGCCACGCTCCACGGCGCGTTGCGGTGCAGGTTGATCGGTTCGCCGACCTGCATGCCCACCGTCAGCGACGGGTTCAGCGAGCTCATCGGCTCCTGGAAGATCATCGCGATGCGGTCGCCCCGCACGGCCCGGATCTCGGCGTCGCTGAGCTTCAGCAGGTCGGTGCCGTTGAACAGGATCTCGCCGCTTTCGATGTGGCCCGGCGGGTCGGGGATCAGCCGCAGGATCGACAGCGCCGTGACGCTCTTGCCCGAGCCCGATTCGCCGACGATCGCCACGGTCTCGCCGGCGGCCACGTCGAAGGACACGTGGTCGACGGCGGTGACCGTGCCCCGCGCGGTGCGAAAGCGCGTGACCAGGTTGCGCACGCTGAGCAGCGGCTGCGGGGTCGTCATGCGAGGGGCCTGGGTTGCATCGCTGTGGGCACGGGCTGTGGTCTCGGCCTTCAGAAGCCCATCTTCTTCTTCATGTCCTGGTCGATCCACATGCGGGTGTGGATCGGGCCGGCACGCTCGGCACCGGCGCGCAACTCGCCGTCGTAGTTCTTCACCCACGGCCACCAGGCGGTGTAGACGTAGCGCGTCGGCAGCCAGATGTAGGGCGCCTTCTCGACGATCTCGCGCGTCATCAGCTTGAGCATGCATCTGGCGCTTGCGCTTCGTCGGGCTCGCGGTAGCACCTCCTCCATCTTCTTGTCGAAGTCGGGGTCGCTGTACTGCGACGGGTTCCAGGTCTGGCCTTGCTGACGAAGCTCTTGCGGATGCGTGGTGGTCGGGTTGGTGTGGCCGTTGCTGCATGAAGTAGCCGGCGCGTTGGTCTTGGTCGTCATCGCCGACAGGAACGCGCCGTACTCCATCGGCTGGATCTCCATCTTCACGCCGACCTTGCTCGAGGTACGCCGCCATCAGCGGGATCAGGTCGCATGTGGTCCGGGTTGCACGAACTGCACCTGCACCTTGAAGGTGAAGCCGTTCGGGAAGCCGGCCTCGGCCAGCAGCTGCCTTGGCCTTTTCGGGGTTGTAGGTGAACAGCTCCTGCACGCGCCTTGGGCATGCTGATCCAGCGGCTCGTAGTAGCCGGTGTAGTCCGGGTGCATCGGGTAGCGCGAACAGCTCGGCGTTGCCGCCGTAGAACTGCTTGACGATCTCCTGCTTGTTGACCGCCATGTTCAGCGCGCGGCGCACACGGATGTCGTCGAAGGGCTTGGTGTCCACGCGCATCGCGATGAAGGTGCCGACGGTGGTCGAGTGCGCGACTTCCACTTCAGCGCGGGCGCGTTCTTCTTCAGTTCCTCGACCGCGCTCCAGCGGACCGTTCTCCAGCACGTCGAGCTTGGCGGTGCGCAGCGCGGTCAGGAAGCTGGCCTCGTCCTTGATGGTGCGGTAGATGATCTTGTCGACGAAGGGCAGCTTGTAGCTCTGCGCCGCCGATCTTCTCCTTGTCCCAGTAGATGGGGTTCTTGGTGAAGGTGACGGCGTTGCCCTGCACGTAATCGCTCAGCATGAACGGGCCCGGTGCCGTTCACGTTCTTCCAGTTGCCGGCGCCGGCGTCGACGACTTCCTTGGGCACGATGGCCGAGTAGTAGCCCCAGCCGAAGCGGTAGTCCCACTCGGCGTTGTAGTTCTTGAAGGTGAAGACGACCGTGTGCTTGCCGGTGGCCTCGACCTTGTCGACGTGGTCGAAGTAGCTGGGGATCTTCTTCGGGCTCTTGTCGCAGGCGGTTGATAGCTGTAGACCACGTCGTCGGCGACGAACTCGCGCGGCTTCCATCACGCCCGGCTTGGCCGGGAACATCACGCCCTTGCGCAGCTGGACCTCGACGCGCAGCGGGTTCTGCGACCATCTTCCAGCTCTCGGCCAGCTCGCCGCGGATGGCGTCGGTGCGGCAACCAGGCGTCGGAGATGAACTGGTGCTTGCCGCCGTTGCGCTCGCGACTTGCGTCAGGTCGGCCGAGAACAGCTGCTCGTAGACCAGGCCGGTGTCCTGGTTGTGCTTCCAGGTCCAGTCGGCGTTGTCCCAGGACAGCGGCGACAGCGTCACGTAGACGGTGGCCGATGTTCAGCGTGCCGCCGTACTGCGGCTTCTCGTGGTGATCTGGGCAGGAGTGCCGGCAGCCGCGAAGGCCAGTGCGGCAGCCAGCAAGGCCGTGCGGCCGTGGCGGGTCGGTGGGCTCTGGTCATGGTTTCGTCTCCAGGTTGATCGGTGATGGAAGAACGGTTGGCACCTGCCGCCAGCGGCCCCCGGGGGCACCGCGGGCGCCGGGCGATGCCTCTATCTCGACCCGCGCATGCGCGGATCGAGCAGATCGCGCAAGGCGTCGCCGAAGACATTGGTGGAATAGACCACCGCGGTCAGGCACAGGCCCGGCGCGAGCGCCAGCCAAGGGCCTTGGAACATGTAGGTGCGTCCGCTGCCCGACAGCAGGCCGCCCCAGGTGGGCGCCGGCGGGGGCACGCCCAGGCCGAGGAACGACAGGCCCGACTCGATCAGGATCACCGCGCCGACGCGGGTGGTGAACAGCACGATGATCGGCGGCATGATGTTCGGCAGCAGGTGCACCCACAGCACGCGCGGCGTCGACGCGCCGATCGACTGCGCCGCGTGCACGTACATGTTCTCGCGCGCCGACACCACCGCGCTGCGGATGATGCGCGAGCCGCCGATGCCCAGCACCAGGCTGAGCACGCGCGATGATCTGCGGCATGCCGGGGCCGACCACCGACACCACCGCGATCAGGATCACCAGCTCGGGAAAGCGACATGTAGGCATCGACGATGCGCTGCACCACCATGTCGACCTTGCCGCCGAGGTAGCCGCTGAGGATGCCGATGATCACCGAGATCACCGTCGCCAGCGCCGCTGCGCGACAGGCCGATGATGACCGACAGCTGCGCGCCGTACAGGCAGCGCGACAGCATGTCGCGGCCCAGGTTGTCGGTGCCGAAGGGATGCTTCCACGAAGGCGGCTTCAGCCGCTCCATCATGCTGATCTCGTTGTAGCCGTAGGGCGCCAGCCACTGCGCGAACACGCCGCAGAAAACGAACAGCAGGAAGATCAGCGCGGCGGCCGCGCCCATCGGCTTCTCGCGCACCAGCCGCGACAGGAACAGCCGGGCGGCGATGCTGCGCTGGCGGGGGCGATCGTGGGGACAGACAACGGTGTTCATTGGTGCCTCACCCGCGGATCGAACAGGCCGTAGCTCAGGTCGACCAGCAGGTTGATCAGCATCACCGCCACGCCGATCACCAGAAACACGCCGGTGATGACCGGGTAGTCGCGCTGGTTGACCGCGTCGAGCATCATCAGACCCATGCCCGGCAGCACGAAGATCTGTTCGATGATCACCGCCCCGCCGATCAGCAGCGGCGCCTGCAGCCCGATCAGCGTGACCACCGGTATCAGCGCATTGCGCACCGCATGCCGCACCACCACCACGCGCTCGCTCAGGCCCTTGGCCCAGGCGGTGCGGATGTAGTCCTGGCGCAGCACCTCGAGCATCATCGTGCGTGTCATGCGCATCGTCACCGCCGACAGCGACGTGCCCAGCACCAGCGCCGGCACGATCATCTGCTTCAGGTTCTGCCACGGGTCCTCGGTGAACTTGACGTAGTGCACCTCGGGCGACCAGCCCCACCAGATCGACGGGAACACCATCACCATCGTGCCGAGCCAGAAATTGGGCACGGCCAGCAGCAGGATCGAGAACGAGCGTGCGCCGAGGTCGGTGGGCGTGTCCTGGCGCATCGCCGAGTACACCCCGATCGGCAGCGCGATGACCAGCCCGATCAGCAACGCCAGCGCGCCCAGTTCCAGCGTCACCGGCAGCCGCTGCAGCACTTCCTGCAGCACCGGCGAGTTCTGCCACAGCGAGTTGCCCAGATCACCGTGCAGCGCGGCCCAGACCCAGTTCAGGTACTGCTCGAAGATCGGGCGATCGAGCCCCAGGGCGCTGACCAGTTGCTCACGGCTGCGCTTGTCGGCGCCGATGTCGTTCTGGCTGAGCATCAGGTCGATGACGTCGCCAGGGATCAGCCGCACCGTCGCGAAGACGATGATGCTGGCGAACAGCAGCGTCGGAATCAGCGCCAGCAGGCGCCTGGCGATGTAGGCGGACATGGAACCTTGGGTCGCCGGACCGGCTTCAGTAGACCTCGAACAACCCGGCCCCGCCCATGCCGCCGCCGATGCACATCGACACCACCACGTGCTTGGCGCCGCGGCGCTTGCCTTCCATCAGCACATGGCCGGCGAGCCGCGCGCCGGTCATGCCGAAGGGGTGGCCGATGGCGATCGAGCCGCCGTTGACGTTGTAGATGTCCGGGTCGATGCCGAGCTTGTCGCGGCTGTACAGGCACTGGCTGGCGAAGGCCTCGTTCAGCTCCCACAGGTCGATGTCGCCGATCTTCAGGCCGTGGCGCTCCAGCAGCCGCGGGATGGCGAAGACCGGGCCGATGCCCATCTCGTCGGGCTCGCAGCCGGCGACCGCCCAGCCCTTGAAGGCGCCCATCGGCTGCAGGCCGCGCTTCTCGGCTTCGCGGGCTTCCATCAGCACCACCGCGGCGGCGCCATCGGCCAACTGGCTGGCGTTGCCGGCGGTGACGAACTTGCCCGCGCCGCGCACCGGCTCCAGCGAGGCCAGGCCCTCCAGCGTCGTGCTCGGGCGGTTGCACTCGTCGCGGTCGACCGTCACCTCCTCGTACGACACCGCCTGCGTGGCCTTGTCGACCACCTTCTCTGCGCGCCTTGACCGGCACGATCTCGTCCTTGAACTTGCCGGCCTGCTGGGCCGCCGCGATCGCTTCTGCGAACGCAGCGAATACTCGTCCTGGTACTCGCGGCTCAGGCCGTAGCGCTCGGCGACGATGTCGGCGGTGTCGATCATCGGCATCCAGATCGCCGGGTGGGTCTGCAGCAGGCTCTCGTCGCGGCCGCCGGCCGTTGCGCTGCTCGACATGCTGATCGAATCGACGCCGCCGCCGACCATCACGTCGGCACCGCCTTCGATGATGTGGTTCGCCGCGATGGCGATCGCGTTCAGGCCCGACGAGCAGGCCCGGTTCAGGGTCATGCCCGCGGTGGTGACCGGCAGGCCGGCCAGCAATGCAGCGGCGCGCGCGACGTTGCCGGAGGCCACGGTGCAGCCGGCGATCACGTCTTCCACCTCGCGCGGGTCGATGCCGCTGCGCTGCACCGCGTGTTCGATGGCGTGGCCCAGCAGGGTCATTGCCGGGGTGTCGTTGAAGCCGCCGCGGGCGGCCTTGGCCAGGCCGGTGCGGGCATAGGAGACGACGACGGCCTGGCGGGACGGACTGGACATGGTGGTGACTCGGTTGGCGGCGGGGCTGGCCCGCGGGCAAGGATCCGGGGTTCCGGCGCGGCCGCAGCGTGGTCAGCGGGCGTCGCCGTACTTCAAATCTGAAACGAAGGGCCATCCTAGCCGCCGTCGCTTCCATGCCGATCAGTGCAAACCCTGTAGAGAAGGCCAAAACTCGAGATTGCGCCAGGGCCTGCGGTGGACCATACTGTGAATCTGAATCCGCACCAAGGCCAGACGGCCGGGACCTGCCCGCCGTGTGCGCCTTGCGCCGGCCCCGCTGCCCCTTCGAACGAAAGACGACTGCCATGAGCCAGACCCCGAAAACCGCCTCGGCGTTCGCGCTGAACCCCAACGACGTGCTGAACGACCTGCGCATGTCCGACAAGGCGATGCCGCTGTACGAACACGTCAAGCGCTTCATCGCCGAGACGGTGGAGCCGATGAGCGAGAAGTACGCGGCGCTGGGCGAGGACCGTGTCGGCGAAGCCCGCTGGCAGTACGCGCCCGGCCAGCTCGACCTGCTGCAAACCGCCAAGGACCAGGCCAAGAAGGAAGGCCTGTGGAACTTCTTCCTGCCCGATGCCGAGACCGGCGAGGGCCTGTCCAACCTCGACTACGCGTACATCGCCGCCGAGCTGGGCAAGAACCCGCTGGCCTCGGAATGCATGAACTGCTCGGCGCCCGACACCGGCAACATGGAGGTGCTGGAACGGGTGGGCACGCCCGAGCAGAAGGAGCGCTGGCTGAAGCCGCTGCTCAACGGCGAGATCCGCTCGGCCTATTCGATGACCGAGGTGCACCACGCCTCGTCCGACGCCAAGAACATCGCCACCACCGCGGTGCTCGAGGGCGACGAATGGGTCATCAACGGCGAGAAGCACTACATCTCCGGCGCCGGCAGCCCGCGCTGCAAGATCCTGATCACGATGGTGCGCACCAGCCCCGACGCGCCGCCGCACAAGCAGCAATCGATGATCCTGGTGCCCAAGGACACGCCGGGCGTCAAGATCGTCGGCCCGATGCATGTCTTCGGCGAGGACCATGCGCCGCACGGCCACATGCACATCGTCTACGACAACGTGCGCGTGCCGAAGGACAACATGCTGCTCGGCGAGGGCCGCGGCTTCGAGATCTCGCAGGTGCGCCTGGGCCCGGGGCGCATCCACCATTGCATGCGTTCGATCGGCGCGGCCGAGAAGGCGCTCGACCTGATGGTCGAACGCGGGCTGTCGCGCAAGGCCTTCGGTCGGCAGCTGGCCTGGCTGGGCGGCAACGTCGAGATCATCTCGCGTGCGCGCATCGAGATCGAGTCGATGCGGCTGATGGTGCTGAAGGCGGCCAAGGCGATGGATGTGCTGGGCAACCGCGAGGCGCGCGTGTGGGTGCACATGGTCAAGGCGCTGGTGCCCGAGCGCGTGTGCGTGATCATCGACCAGGCGATCCAGATGCACGGCGCGCTGGGCGTGTCGCAGAAGACGCCGCTGGCGCGCATGTATGCGCAGCAGCGCACCTTGCGCCTGGCCGACGGGCCCGACGAGGTGCACCACCTGGTGGTCGGCCGCAACGAGTTGCGCATGCACGAAGGCAACACCGAAGACGACGCCGCGATGGCCGCTGTCTTCCGCAACTGAGGCCCCGCACCATGGCTGAATCTTTCGACGGACTGTTCTCGATCAAGGGCAAGGTGGCCCTGGTCACCGGCGGCTCGCGCGGCATCGGCGAGATGATCGCCGCCGGCTTTCTGGCGCAAGGCGCCAAGGTCTACATCTCCTCGCGCAAGGCCGACGCCTGCACGGCGACGGCGAAGCGCCTGTCGGCCGAGTACAAGGGCGAATGCATCGCACTGCCGGCCGACCTGTCGCGGCTCGACGGCGTCGAGTCGCTGGCCGCCGAACTGCAGCAGCGCGAGAAGCAGTTGGACATCCTGGTCAACAACGCCGGTGCATCCTGGGGCGAGAAGCTGGATGCCTTCCCCGAAGCGGGCTGGGACAAGGTCATGGACACCAACGTCAAGGCGGTGTTCTTCCTGACACAAAAACTGATGCCGCTGCTGCGCGCCGCCGCCGCGGGGTCGTCGCCGGCACGCGTCATCAACATCGGCTCGATCGACGGGCTGAAGAACTCCAGCTTCGAGGCCTGGTCGTACGGCGCATCGAAGGCCGCCGTGCACCACCTGACGCGTTTCATGGCCTCGCGGCTGACCGGCGAGCGCATCCTGTGCAACGCCATCGCACCGGGGCCCTACCCGACCTGGATGCTGTCCACCGGCGTCGGCTTCGGCGGCAAGACCGACGACGTCGACTGGGGCAGCGTCGGCCAGCGCAACCCGAGCAAACGGGTCGGCTCGGCGCAGGACATCGCCGGCCTGGCGATCTTCCTGAGCTCGCGCGCCGGCGAATACGTCGTCGGGCAGGTCATCGCCAGCGATGGCGGCATCGTCGGCTCGTCCTGAAGCTCCTGAAGCTCCTGAAGCAATAGGCTGCGAAATGACTGAACAATTGAAGGGCAAGGTCGCCATCATCACCGGCGCCGGCTCGGGCATCGGCCGCGCCGCGGCGCTGTGTTTCGCCGCCGCTGGCGCGCGGCTGGTGCTGGGCGACAAGAGCGAGGCGGTGCACGACACGGCGCAACGCGTTGTCGACGCGGGCGGCGAGGCGGTGGCGCTGCAGATCGATGCCGGCAGCGAAGCCGACGTGGCGAAACTGGTGGCTGAAGCGCTGAGCCGATTCGGCCAGCTCGACGTCGCCTTCGCCAACGCCGGCATCTCCGGCGGCCGTGCCGGCATCTTCGATGCGACGCCCGCCGACTGGACCGAGGTGCTGCGCGTCAACCTGATCGGCCCGTGGCTGATGATCAAGCACGCCGGCAAGGCGATGGTCGACGCCGGACACGGCGGCGCGATCATCTGCACGGCCTCGGTGGCCGGCATTCGCTCGGGTGCCGGCGGGCCGTCCTACTCGGCGTCGAAGGCCGGCGTCATCAACCTGGTGCAGGTGGCGGCGCAGCAGCTGTGCGAAAGCGGCGTGCGCGTGAATGCCATCTGCCCCGGCCTGACCGAGACCGGCATGACCAAGCCGACTTTCGACTATGCACGCGACAAGGGTGTGCAGGCCAAGCTGGGGCGGCTGAACCCGCTGCGCCGCGCCGCGCAGCCCGAAGAACTGGCGCAGGTGGCGCTGTTCCTGGCCTCGGCGCAGTCCAGCTATGTCAACGGGCAGGCGATTGCCGTCGACGGCGGGTTGTCCAGTTCGCACCCGGTGACCCGTCAACTGCCGGGGCAGACCGCCGTTTGAAACCCGGCGCGTCTTCGAGAGCTTCGCCGTCACGACGCGAAGCCACAGCCGACAGCCGACCGCCACACTGAACAGCATGTCCGCAAGCACTCAACCGCCCGGCCTGGCCAGCATCGACGCCGTCGTCGAATTGCTGCACGGCGTGGGCTACATCGCCACGCGCCAGATCGCCACCGCGCTGTACCTTGCGCACCACCTGCGCAAGCCGGTGTTGATCGAAGGCCCGGCCGGTGTCGGCAAGACCGAGCTGGCGGTGTCGGCCGCGCGCGCGCTGAACTTCGCGCTGCTGCGGCTGCAGTGTTACGAGGGGCTCGACGACAGCAAGGCGCTGTACGAATGGAAGTACGGCAAGCAACTGCTGTACACGCAGATCCTGAAGGAAAAGATCGGCCTGCTGGTCAACGATGCCGACACGCTCGACGGCGCCTTCGACAAGCTCGCCGGCTTCCAGGACCTGTTCTTCTCGCGCCAGTTCCTGCAACCGCGCCCGTTGCTGCAGGCCATGGAACAAAGCGGCGGCAGCGTGCTGCTGATCGACGAGATCGACAAATCCGAAGAGGCCTTCGAAGCGCTGCTGCTGGAAGTGCTGGCCGACTACCAGGTGACGATTCCCGAGATCGGCACCATTCAGGCCGTGGTGCCGCCGCTGGTGGTGCTGACCTCGAACAACACCCGTGAACTGGGCGACGCACTGAAGCGGCGCTGCCTGCACCTGCACATCGACTTTCCCGATGCGGTGCTCGAACAGCGCGTGCTGCGCGCCCGCGTGCCCGGCATCGGCGATGCGCTGCTGGCGCAGCTGGTGGCGTTCGTGCAGGCGCTGCGCGCCGAGAACATCCGCAAGCCGCCGTCGATCGCCGAATCGGTGGACTGGGCGCGCACCCTGCTGCTGCTGCATGCGCCCGCGCTCGACGAAAACCTGGTGCGCGACACGCTGAACGTGCTGCTCAAGCGCGAGACCGACATCCGTGAACTGCAGCCTCGGCTGGGCGCGATGACCAAGGCCGCCCAGGCCGCACCGCAGCCGCCCGTCCGGGCGGATTGATGGATGCCGCGCTGACCGGCTATGTGCGCGCGCTGCGCGCCGCCGGCGCCGAAGCCTCCACCGCCGAGACGATCGACGCCGCGCGTGCGGTGGCGCTGCTGGGCTATGCCGACCGTGCCGACCTGAAGGCCGCGCTGGGCGTGGCGCTGGCCAAGTCGGAGGAAGAAAAGCTGATCCACGAGCGCATCTTCGATCTGTACTTCAGCGCACCCGCCGAAGCGCCTGCGCGGCGCGGCGAAGCCGGCGCGCAGGATGGCGGCGGCGCTGTCGAGGCTGCCGAAGCGCAGGCAGACACCGGCGACCGCGAAATCGACACGCTGCTGGCGCTGGCCGAGGGTGCGGCGCCGCAGCGCAGCGCCGCCGCCGCCGATGCCTTGCAGCTGGCACTCGGGCGCGCGGCCGCGGCGGCCGGCGTCGACGAGATCCGCTTCGAATCGCAGGGCGCCTATCTCACCCAGCGCATGCTGCAGGCGCTGGGGGTGGCGGCGCTGGATGCCCGTCTGCTGGCGCTGATGAAAGAAGGCTCTAGCGCGGCCGATGCCGAAGCCGCCCGCCTGCAGGCTGCGCGCGACACGCTGCGGCGCGCGGCGCGGGCGCGTGTCAGCCAACGCTTCGAGCTGTACGGCCGCTCGGCCACCGAAGCGTTCATGACCGAGGTCACCGTGCAGCGCACGCTGGGCCGCATGGCGCCGGCCGAGATGGAGCGCATGAAGACGGCCGTGAAGCGCATGGCGCGCAAGCTGGCGGCCCGCCATGCACGGCGGCAGCGGGTGCAGCTGCGTGGCCAGCTGGACATGCGCCGCACCCTGCGCGCCAACGCCGGCCACGACGGCGTGCCGTTCACGCTGGCCTACAAACACCGCCGGCGCGACCGGCCGCGCATCGTCGCGGTATGCGATGTGTCCGGCTCGGTGGCCGCGCAGGTGCGCTTCCTGCTGCTGTTCCTGTATGCGCTGCACGACGCGGTCGGCGACCTGCGCAGCTTCGCGTTCTCCAACCGGCTGATGGAGGTCAGCCAGCCGCTGGAATCGCTGCCCTTCGACGACGCGATGGCGCTGATCCTGAAGGAGGTCGGCAGCGGCGCCACCGACTACGGCCAGGCCTGGCTCGAACTGCACGAGCGTCACCTCGATTCGATCGACCGTCGCACCACCGTGATCGTGTTGGGCGACGGGCGCAGCAACGGCACCGACGAACGCCTGGACCTGTTCGCGCAGTTCGCCGACCGCGCCAAACGGGTGCTGTGGCTGTGCCCCGAGGCGCCCGGGCGCTGGGGCAGTGGCGACAGCGCCATCCTGCGCTACCGGCCGTACTGCACCAGCCTGACCTACTGCGCCACGGCGGCCGACCTGGAACGCGCGCTCGACGAGGCGCTCGAGGCCTATCACTGAGTTGCCACGCCCTGCCTGAACCCGTGGCGGCGCGTCTGCAGCATCGGCGTCGGCGCCGCAGGGGCCAGAATCTGCTTCCCTCGGCAACCGGGGTACGTCGACATGCCGATCTTCACCACAGCTGAATGAGCGATCCGACGCCGGTTCTTGCACTGCTGCGCTCGGAACGGGCGATGCTGGCGCCGGTGGCCACTGCCGCCGGCTTCCTGTGGCTGGGCCCGCGCTGGCTGGGCGTGCTGAACGAGCGCGGCTTCGACTCGCTGCTGTTCGTGTGGCTGTTCGCGATGATCGTCACCGGTGCGGTGGCCATCGTGCGCCACGCGGATTGCCTGGCCGAGTTGCTGGGCGAACCCTTCGGCACGCTGATCCTGACCTTGTCGGTGGCCAGCATCGAGATCCTGACCATCGGCGTGATGATGACCACCGGCCACCCGAACCCGACCCTGGCACGCGACACGCTGTTCGCGGTGGTGATGATCGTGCTCAACGGGCTGGTGGGCCTGTCGCTGCTGCTCGGCGGGCTGCGCCACCGCGAGCAGGAATACAACCTGCGCGGCGTCATCTCCTATCTGAGCGTGATCGTCTCGCTGGTGGTGTTCGGCTTGATGGTGCCGAACTTCACCAGCAGCACCGCCGGGGCGACCTTCTCGCGCGGGCAGGAAGGGTTCCTGATCGTCATGTGCCTGGGCCTGTACGGCGTGTTCCTGCTCATCCAGACGACACGCCACCGTGCCTATTTCACCGAGGTCGCACCCGCCGTCGAAACGCCCGCAGCGCGGGCCGACCACCCTCACCCGGTCGCGCTGCGCAGCCGCGGTCATCATGCGCTGCTGCTGGTGACCTACCTGGGCCTGGTGACCTTCCTGGCCGAAAAGCTCGCGGTGCTGCTGGATCACCAGCTGGAAACGCTGCACGCGCCGGCCGCGCTGGGGGGGCTGCTGGTGGCCATCCTGGTGCTGGCGCCCGAGGGGCTGAGCGGCATCCGTGCGGCGCTGGCCAACCGCATGCAGCGCGCCGTCAACATCCTGATGGGCTCGGTGCTGGCCACGCTGTCGCTGACGATCCCGGCCGTCGTCAGCATCGGCCTGGTGCAGGGCAACGAGGTCATCCTCGGCCTCGATCGTCTGGAGTCGATCATGCTCATGCTGACCTTGCTGGTGAGCATCCTGACCTTCGTCAGCGGGCGCACCAACATCCTGCAAGGCGCCGTGCACCTGGTGCTGTTTCTGGCCTACCTGATGTTGATCGTCTGGCACTGAGGCCGCTGTCGCACTCAGTCCAGTTCGATCCACACCGGCGCGTGGTCGCTGGATTTCTCCCAGCCCCGCACATCGACATCGACCGCGCCGGCGCGCAGCCGCGGCACCAGCGGCGGGCTCAGCAGGAAGTGGTCGATGCGCAGCCCGGCATTGCGCTGGTACGCGTTGCGGAAGTAATCCCAGAAGGTGTAGATCGTGTCGGTCGGATGCAGCGTGCGCAGTGCATCGGTCCATCCCTGGGCCATCAGGCGCCCGAACGCCTCGCGCGTCTCCTCGCGAAACAACGCGTCGTCGACCCAGCGCTCGGGCTTGTAGACATCGCGCGCGGTCGGAATCACGTTGTAGTCGCCGAGCAGGATCACCGGCTTGCCACTGGCCATCAACGCCGCCGCATGCTCGATGAAGCGCTCGAACCAGCGCAGCTTGTAGTCGAACTTCGGGCCCGGGCGCCGGGTTGCCGTTGGGCAGGTACAGGCAGCCCACGGTCAGCCCGCCCACCTCGGCTTCCAGGTAGCGGCTGTGGCTGTCGTCGGGGTCGCCCGGCCAGGCCGCGCCGGGTCTCGATCGGCAGGCCGGCGCGCGCCAGGATCGCCACGCCGTTCCAGCTCTTCTGGCCGTGCCAGATCGCCTCGTAGCCCAGCGCGCGCAACTCGTCCTGCGGAAAGCGCTCCTGCGGCGACTTCAGCTCCTGCAGGCAGGCGACATCGGGTCGGGTCTGTTCGAGCCAGCGCAGCAGCACGGGCAGGCGGGCATTCATGCCGTTGATGTTGTAGGTGGCGATGCGCATCGGTGTCGGTCGCTCGGGTCGTGAATCGGAGAAGGATGGTCGCGCACTTTACGCGGCCGCTGCCGCTGCCGGGTCGGCGCAGCTAGCCCGCTCGCGCCGCGGCTTCGCGAAGCTTGTCCTTCTTGCTGCGCCGCCTGCCTTTGACCCCGCCGCCGGGCTGCTGGACGGTCGCCGCCTCGCCGGGCTCGAAACCGGGAATTCGCTCGCGCGCCACGCGGTGACCCTGGCGCTTCTCGATCAGCCGGAAGTGCGCCTCGGCGTCGGCGCTGACGAAGCTCACCGCCAGCCCGCTGGCACCGGCGCGCGCGGTGCGTCCGATGCGGTGCACGTAGTCGATCGCCGAGCGCGGCAGGTCGTAGTTGACGACGACGCCGAGGTGCGCGATGTCGATGCCGCGCGCGGCCAGATCGGTGGCCACCAGCACGCGCAGCGTGCCGGCCTTGAAGTCCGCCAAGACCTGCGTGCGCGCACCTTGGCTCGCGTCGCCGTGGAAGGCCGCCGCCGCGATGCCGGCGCGGCGCAGCTTGTCGGCCACGTGTTCGCTGGCATAGCGGGTGGCGACGAACACCAGCACCCGGGTCCAGCCGCCCTGCTCGATCAGGTGGCGCAGCAGCGGCGTGCGCTGCGCTGCATCGACCAGCACCGCGCGCTCGTCGATCTGCGGCGCTGCGAGCGCCTCGGGCGCTGCCTGCGCCACGTCCACGTGCACCGGGTCGTGCAGCATGCCGTCGGCCAACGCCTGCACGGCCGGGGCAAAGGTGGCCGAGAACAGCAGGTTCTGCCGGCGGCGGGGCAGCAGCGCCAGCACGCGCTCGAGTTCGTCGGCGAAGCCGGCGTCGAGCAGTCGATCGGCTTCGTCCAGCACCAGGCAGCGCGACCGCGGCCAGTTCGAGCGCGTTGCGCCCGATCACGTCCAGCAAGCGGCCCGGCGTGGCGACCACGACATCGGCACCGCCGCGCAAGGCCATCATCTGCGGGTTGATCGACACGCCGCCGAACAGCACCACCACCTTCGGCCGGATCGGCCAGCTGCCGCGCCAGTGTGCGCATCGTGTCGCCGACCTGCGCTGCGAGTTCGCGCGTGGGCACCAGCACCAGGGCGCGCGTGGCACGCGGTGCCCGGCGCGGGAGACCCTCGACGTGCTGCATGACCGGGAAGGCGAAGGCCGCGGTCTTGCCGGAACCGGTCGCGGCCCGACCCCGCACATCGCGTCCCGCCAGCGCTGCCGGAATGGCCGCCGCCTGCATCGGCGTCGGCGCGGCATAACCCAGTGCATGCGCGGCGCGCACCAGCGCCGGTGACAGCCCGAGCGAGGCGAAATCAGTCAAAGCCGTCGCACCTTCACCGACTTGCCCTTGACCTTGCCGGCGTTCAGCCCGGCAGCGCCCGCTCGGCGATGCCACGCTCGACGGCCACGTAGGTGGCGAACTCGTTGACGTTGATCTTGCCGATCTGCGCGAAGTCGAAGCCCAGGTCCTTGGTCAGGGCGCCGAGCACGTCGCCGGGGCGGATCTTTTCCTTGCGCCCGCCCAGGATCTGCAGGGTCACCATCGGCGGCACGCAGCGGCTCGGCGTCGGCGGGCGCGCTCAGTTCGCTCAACGCATGCCACTCGCTGGCGCTGCCCTGCATCTCGTCGATGCGCCCGACCCGGCCCATCTCGTCGACGCTGGCCAGGCTGAAGGCCCAGCCGGCTTCGTCGGCCCGCCCGGTGCGGCCGATGCGGTGCGTGTGCAGTTCGCGATCGGGCGTGATGTCGACGTTGATCACCGCTTCGAGCTGGGCGATGTCGAGCCCGCGCGCGGCCACGTCGGTGGCCACCAGCACGCTGCAGCTGCGGTTGGCGAACTGCACCAGCACCTGGTCGCGCTCGCGCTGCTCCAGGTCGCCGTGCAGCTCCAGCGCCGCGAAGCCCTGCGCCTGCAGCACGTGCCACCAGGTCGCGGCACTGCTGCTTGGTGTTGCAGAAGGCCAGCGTGCTGACCGGCCGATAGTGGTTCAGCAGCAGCCCGACGGCGTGCAGCCGCTCGCTGTCGGTCGACCTCGTAGAAGCGCTGCCGGATCTTGCTCGCGGCATGGCGCTCGGTGAGCTTGACGCTCCTGCGGCGCGCGCATGAAACGCGCGGCCAGCTTGGTCGACGCCGTCCGGATAGGTGGCCGAGAACAGCAGCGTCTGCCGCGCCGTCGGGCAGTGTTCGACGACGGTGGCGATGTCCTCGGCGAAGCCCATGTCGAGCATGCGGTCGGCTTCGTCGAGCACCAGCGTGTTCAGCGCGTCCAGCGCCAGGTCTGCCGCGACAGGTGGTCGAGGATGCGCCCGGGCGTGCCGACGACGATGTGCGCGCCGTGCGCCAGGCTGGCCAGCTGCGTGCGCATCGGGGCGCCGCCGCACAAGGTCAGCGATCTTGATGTTGTCCTCGGCACGCGCCAGGCGGCGAATTTCCTGCGTCACCTGCTCGGCCAGCTCGCGCGTCGGGCACAGCACCAGCGCCTGCACCGCGAAGCGGCGCGGGTTCAGGTTGGCACAGCAGCGGCAGCGCAAAGGCGGCTGTCTTGCCGCTGCCGGTCTTCGCCTGCGCGATCAGGTCCTTGCCGGCCAGTGCCAGCGGCAGGCTCGGCGCCTGGATCGGCGTCATGCCGATGTAGCCCAGCTGCTGCAGATTGGCCAGCATGGCCGGCGGCAGCGGCAAGCTGCTGAAGGACGCACCGTCGTGCGAGGTCGAAGCGGGCGCGGCGGGCGCGACAGGGGCCGGTGAAAGGGGGCTGCTCATGCGCGATTGTCCGCTGGTGCCGCCTCGGCACCGCGAACGCGCACGATGGTCATCTCGGCCGGTCGTTCAGGTCGATCCACTCCATGCCGCGGCGGATCGCCTGTTGCACCGCCTCGTCGTGCGAGATGTAGGCGTCGAGATCGAGAAAGCGCTGGGCGGACGTCTTGTCCTCGGCCAGCACGGTGATGGCGACCCGGGCCTGGAAGCGCCCGTCGTCCAGCACCATCGGGTTGCTGCTCAGCATGTAGCCACGGTAGAAGGTTCGCGTCGTCATTCCAACACTCGACTGGGGGCGGAATCAGTGGCGCTCGATGTCGCGCTGGCGCTGGGCGTCCAGGCGGCGCGGCTCGATGCACTGCGGATGGTCCTGCCAGCGCGGGGTCTGGCATTCGCGGCTCAGACACAGAGCGCGGGAAAAGAAGTTCAGCTCGCCGCAGGCCTGCTGCGGGCCCTGCGCGAGCGTGCTGCCCGCATCGGCCGCACGCTTCGCAGCGGCCGCTTTCGGCGCCGTCTTCGCCGCGGGGGCGGTCGGCTTCGCCGTGCCCGTCGATGCCGCGGCGCTGGCGGGGCCGGGCGTGACGGCAGCTGTGGTTGTAGCTTTGGATGCGGTGACGGTTGCGGAGGCGGCTGCGGTTGCGGCCATCGGTGCGCTGGCGACCGGTGGCATCACGACGGCCTCGCTGCGCACGGCGGCGCCCTCGGTTGCTGCCGGTTCGGAAGCGACGCTGCCGAGCACCAGATAGCCGACCAGCGTGGCCAGGCCCGCCGCGGCCAGCATCGCCGCCACGCGCTTCGTCGTCTTGCCGGCCTGCGCCGCGGGCCGCTCGGCATGCAGCGGCGCCGGCGGCGCAGCGGCCGCCGCCTGCGTGACGGTGAGCACGTCGATGCAGTCCGTCGCCGGCGCCCGCCGCGGTGCGGCTGCAGCGTCCGGCGAGCGCTTTGCGGCGGCCTGCCTGGCGCTGGGCGCCGGCGGCACACGCTCCCCCGCCAGGGCCTGGCGCACGCCGGCCACGCTCTGCGGCCGATCGCCCGGCGCCAGCGCCAGGGCCCAGTCGAAGGTGGCCAGAAAGCGGGGGCCCACGCCCGGGTAGGCCGCCGCGCCGGCCGCCGACAGCGAGGGCATCACGTCACTGACGGCACGCAGCACCGCCGGGGTCGGCGCCTGGCCGGTGAGCATGAAATGCACCGTCGCGCCGAGCGCGTACAGGTCGGTCCACGGCCCCTGCCGCAACTCCGCCACATCGCCGTACTGCTCGATCGGTGCGAAGCTGGGCTTGAGCACGGCGGTCAACGCCTGGGTGCGGTCACCGATGACCCGGCGCGCCGAGCCGAAATCGAGCAGCACCGGCCGCCCGTCGGGCAGCATCAGGATGTTGTCGGGCGCGATGTCGCGGTGGAAAACGCCCTCGCCATGCAGCAGTTCGAGCACGTCGAGCAACGGTTCGACGAAGGCCCGCAGCCAGGCTTCGTCGGGCGGGCGGCGCATGGCCTGACGCGCCTGCTTCAGCGTGGTGCCCGGGTAATACGGCATCACCATGTAGGCGGTGCCGTTGGCTTTCCAGGCGCGATACACCTTGACCAGCGCCGGGTGGTCGAAGCTGGCCAGGAAGCGGGCCTCGGTGAAGAACGATTCCAGCCCGAGCGCGAAGGTGTCGCTCAGCGTGTCCGAGCGAATCGCCACCACCGTGCCGCCGGCGCGACCGGCCAGCGCGCTGGGCATGTACTCCTTGATCGCCACCTGCCGCTGCAGCACCTCGTCGAAGGCGAGATAGACGATGCCGAACCCGCCGGCGCCGAGCACGCGGTCGATCGTGAATTCATCCAGGCGCGTGCCGCTGCGCAAGGCATCGGGCACGCCAGGCACTTCCTGCAGCGCGCTGGACGGTGTGGCGCGCGAAGCGGGTGCGGTGATGGGCGTCGTGAGTGTGAAGGACATGGGCAGGGTGGCGGGAAACTGCAGGCGCATCGCCAGCCGTTCGCCCGCTGCAACCCACACTTACATGTCTATCGGCAGCAGCGGGCCGCTGCGAATGGGCAGTGCCCGCCACAGGCCACGAAGGCCGCGCCGACTGTGAAATCCTTCCGATGGCGCCGGCTGCTGCGCGGCCCGCAGCGCAAATTCACGTTCGAGGTCGGCTGCGCGCTGCGGCGGCAGAATGTTCGCAGCATCGAAGGACCGAGATGAACGACCTGACGGCCCGACAACATCTGCAAGACCGCACCGACCCCGACCCCGAAGAGACGGCCGAATGGCTGGCCGCGCTGGCCTCGCTGCAGCAGCACGGCGGCCCCGAGCGCGTGCGCCAGATCATGGATGCCTTGGCACAAGTCGCACGCAACCCGGCCATCGGCTGGCTGCCTCAGCGCGGCACGCCCTACGTCAACAGCATCCCGGCGACGATGCAGGCGCCGTTTCCCGGGGATCTGGCGATCGAGGAGCGGCTGGCGTCGATCATGCGCTGGAACGCGCTGGCGATGGTGGTGCGCGCCAACCAGGCCTACGGTGATCTCGGCGGGCACATCGCCAGCTATGCCAGCGCGGCGGATCTGTTCGAGGTCGGCTTCAACCACTTCTTCCGCGGTGGCGACGCGCCTGGCGGCGACGATCTGGTGTTCTACCAGCCGCACTCGGCGCCGGGTGTCTATGCGCGCGCCTTTCTCGAAGGCCGGCTGAGCGAGGAGCACCTGGCGCACTACCGCCAGGAGATCGGCGCGGCCGCGCAGGGCAAGGGGGGTGCCGATGGCGACAGCCGGGGCCTGTCGAGTTACCCACATCCGTGGCTGATGCCCGACTTCTGGCAATTTCCCACCGGATCGATGGGCCTCGGACCGATCAGCTCGATCTACCAGGCGCGTTTCATGCGCTACCTGCAGCACCGGGGCCTGCTCGACACCTCGCAGCGGCGCGTGTGGGGCGTGTTCGGCGACGGCGAGATGGACGAGCCCGAAAGCATGAGCGCGCTGACGCTGGCCGCGCGCGAGAAACTGGACAACCTGAGCTGGGTCATCAACTGCAACCTGCAGCGCCTGGACGGCCCGGTGCGCGGCAACGGCCGCATCATCGACGAGCTGGAAGAGCTGTTCACCGGCGCCGGCTGGCGTGTCATCAAGCTGGTGTGGGGTTCGGACTGGGACGGCCTGTTCGCGCGCGATGGCGCCGGCGCGCTGGCGCGCACCTTCGCGCACACGGTGGACGGCCAGTTCCAGACCTTCGCCGCCAAGGACGGGCGCTACAACCGCGAACACTTCTTCGGCCAGCACCCGCAGCTGGCCGCGTTGGCGCAAGGTTTGAGCGACGAGCAGATCGACCGGCTGAAGCGGGGCGGGCACGACCTGGTGAAGATCCACGCCGCCTATCACGCCGCGGCGCACACGGTCGGGCAGCCGACGGTGATCCTGGCCCAGACGAAGAAGGGCTACGGCATGGGCAGCGCCGGCCAGGGCCGCATGACCACGCACCAGCAGAAGAAGCTCGAAGCCGAAGACCTGCTGGCCTTCCGCGACCGCTTCGGCCTGCCGCTGAGCGACGAGCAGGCCACCTCGCTGAGCTTCTTCAGGCCGCACGACGACAGCCCCGAGATGCGCTACCTGCATGCGCGGCGCCAGGCCCTGGGCGGCTTCGTGCCGCAGCGGCGCACCGCGGCCGAGGCGGTGCCGGTGCCGCCGCTGGCGCGCTACGCCGCATTTGCCACGCAGGCCGACGGCAAGGAGATGAGCACCACGATGGCCTTCGTGCGGCTGCTGACCAATCTGCTGAAGGACCAGGCGCTGGGCCCGCGTGTGGTGCCGATCGTCGCCGACGAAGCGCGCACCTTCGGCATGGCCAACCTGTTCAAGCAGATCGGCATCTATTCCAGCAGCGGCCAGGCCTACGAGCCCGAGGACATCGGCTCGCTGATGAGCTACCGCGAAGCGACCGACGGGCAGATCCTCGAAGAAGGCATCAGCGAGGCCGGCGCGATCAGCAGCTGGACCGCCGCGGCCACCAGCTATTCGGTGCACGGGCGTTCGATGCTGCCGTTCTACATCTACTACTCGATGTTCGGCTTCCAGCGTGTGGGCGACCTGATCTGGGCGGCTGCCGACCAGCGTGCGCGCGGCTTCCTGCTCGGCGCCACGGCCGGGCGCACCACGCTCGGCGGCGAGGGCCTGCAGCACCAGGACGGCAGCAGCCTGCTGCAGGCCGCGACGGTGCCCAACTGCCGCGCCTACGACCCGTGTTTTGCCGGCGAGTTCGCGCTCATCCTCGACCACGGCATGCGCCAGATGCTCGAGCAGCAGTGCG
The DNA here is from genome assembly GCA_963756415.1 of uncultured beta proteobacterium. Taxonomy (GTDB): domain Bacteria; phylum Pseudomonadota; class Gammaproteobacteria; order Burkholderiales; family Burkholderiaceae_C; genus Rubrivivax. The sequence continues at coordinate 73,410 of CAVWNT010000003.1, read as the reverse complement.
ACGTCTTCTACTACGTCACGCTGATGAACGAGAACTACGCGCAGCCGTCGCTGCCGCCGCACGTGCACGCCGACGTCGTCGCGGGGCTGTACCGGTTTGCCACGCACGATGCGGCCCAGCCGCGGGCGGGTGTGCGATCCCGTGTGCGCCTGCTCGGCTCGGGCACGATCCTGCGCGAGGTGATTGCCGCGGCCGAGATGCTGGCGCAGCACTGGCATGTCGGCACCGAGGTGTGGAGCGCCACCAGCTTCAGCGAGCTGGCGCGTGACGCGCGTGAGGTCGAGCGCTTCAACCGGCTGCATCCGCACGACCCGCCGCGCACGAGCCATCTGTGCAAGTGCCTGGACGGTGATTCGCCGATCGTCGCGGCCAGCGACTACGTGCGCGCCTGGCCGCAGCTGGTGGCCAGCTACCTGCGTGCGCCGTTCGTCGCGCTCGGCACCGACGGCTTCGGGCGCAGCGACACGCGTGCCGCGCTGCGCGGCTTCTTCGAGGTGGATCGTCGCCACATCGTGCTCGCCGCCCTGACGGCACTGCGCGAACGGGGCGAGGTGGACGCCGGCACCTGTGCCGAGGCGATGGGCCGCTATGCGATCGCGGCCGAAGCGGCGCCGCCGTGGAGCTGCTGAAGCGTTGACCCTGCTGCCGCACCCGGGCAGCAGGCGCGATCGCAAGCCACTCTGTTACGGCTCCGATCGAAGCGGCGATGCCGATCGAGCGCAGGACGCAGACCGATGCCGCCTGTGGTGCAATTCACCGATGCTGCGCACCTTGAAAGACCTGTTCGGCGCCTTGACGCCGCCCTCCCCCGAGCAACGGCCCGCCGACGCCGAGCACACGCTGCAACTGGCCACCGCGGTGATGCTGCTGGAGGTGATGCGGGCCGATGCCGGCATCAGCCACGCCGAACGGCTGGCGGTGGTCGACGCCCTGCGCGGCAGCTTCGCGCTGGCCGACGACGAGATCACCCATCTGGTCGAAGTCGCCGAGCGGGCCGCGAAGGATGCCACCGACTGGTTCGAGTTCACCTCGCACATCAACACCCATTTCGATGTGCCGCAGAAGGTGCGCATGGTCGAATACCTGTGGCGCGTGGCTTATGCCGACGGCCGCCTGACCGACCACGAGCGGCACGTGATGTGGCGCATCTCCGACCTGCTGCACGTGCCGCACGGTGCCTACATCAACGCCAAGATGCGCGCCAAGCAGGCGGCGGGAATCACCGACGACGGCGCCGCGCCCGACAAAGCGTAATTCAGCCCAGCTGCACCGCGCCTTCGGCCGCCAGCGCGTCGATCTCGGCGGCATCGAAACCGTGCTCGCGCAGCACCTCGGCGGTGTGCTGGCCCAGGGTCGGGGCCGGCCGGCGGATGTTGCCCGGGGTGTCGCTGAACTTGATCGGCAAGCCCAGCGCCCGGGTCGGCCCGGCGACGGGGTGCTGCAGCGCCACCACCATCTCGCGCGCCGACGTCTGCGGGTCGTCAGCCATCGTGGCGATCGACTGGATCGGCCCGGCCGGCACGCCGGCGGTGTCGAAGGCCTGCAGCCAGTGCTGCGTCGGTTCGCGGCACACGCGCTCGCCCAGCAGTTGCGCCAAGGTCTCGCGATGACGCATGCGCGCGCTGTTGTCGATGAAGCGCGGATCGCTCACCAGTTGCGGCAGGCCGACCACGGCGGCGATGCGCTCCCAGTTGGCCTGGTTGGCGCCGCCGATGTTGATCCAGCCGTCGCGCGTGGCGAAGGCCTGGTACGGCGCGGCCAGCACGTGCGATGAGCCCAGCGGGCCCGGTGAACTGCCGGTGGCGAAGAAGATCGCCGCCTGCCACGCCGTCTGGTGGATGCCGGCCTCGAACAACGAGGTGTCGACCCACTGGCCCTGCCCGGTCTTCAGCCGGTGCACATAGGCCGAGACGATGCCCAGCGCGGCCAGGATGCCGGCGTTCAGGTCGGTGACCGGGCTGCCCACCTTCACCGGCGCGCCGCCCGCTTCGCCGGTGATGCTCATCAACCCCGATGCACCTTGTGCGATCAGGTCGAAGCCGCCCTTGTCGGCGGCGGGGCCGCTGCGGCCGTAGCCCGAGATCGAACAGTAGATCAGCGCCGGGTTCATCTTGTGCACCGCTTCGTAGCCGAGGCCGAGACGGTCGAGTGCGCCCTTGCGGTAGTTCTCGCTGAGCACGTCGGCACGCGCGATCAGGCGCTGCAGCACGCGCTTGCCGCCCGCTGTTTTCAGGTTCACCGCAATCGATCGCTTGTTGCGGTTGAGCATCATGAAGGCGGCCGATTCGCCGTTCACCTGCGGCTCGGCGTAACGCCGCGTGTCGTCGCCGCCGGGCAGCTTTTCGATCTTGATGACCTCGGCGCCGAGGTCGGCGAGCAACGAGCCGCAGGTCGGGCCGGCCATGATCTGCGCCAGCTCGAGCACCACCACGCCGCTGAGCGGGCCGGTGGCGGCCGGCGGCGAACCCGTGTTCATCGGCCGACGAAGTCGGGCGGCGTCTTGGCCAGAAAGGCGCGATAGCCGATGCGGAAATCCTCGCTGTCGTAGCAGCGGAATCCTTCGTCGCGTTCGGCCTCGCCGAGCGGCCGGCCGGCATCGAGCTGGCGCATGAACTGCTTGTGCCAGCGCGCCACCAACGGCGCACCGGCGGCGATGCGGCGCGCAGTGGCGTAGGCCTCGGCCTCGACCTGCGCATCGGCGACGACACGATTGACCAGCCGCTTGTCGAGCGCCTCGCGGGCATCGAAGACGCGGCCTTCGAGCAGCATCTCCAGTGCAGTCGCGCGCCCGGCCAGCTGCACCAGCGCTGCCAGCTCGGCATGCGCCATCACCAGCCCGAGCTTGTTGATCGGCACGCCGAAGCGGCTGCTGTCGCCGCAGATGCGCAGATCGCACAGCGCGGCGATCTCCAGCCCGCCGCCGACGCACACGCCTTCGATCAGCGCCACGGTCGGGTGGCGGCAATCGGCGATCGCGCCCAACGCGCCGTGCAGCACCGCGCCGTAGGCCTTGCCCTGCTCGAAGTTGCTGCGCTCGGTCTCGAACTCGGCGATGTCGTTGCCCGGCGCGAAGGCCTTGCCGCCGGCGCCGCGCAGCACGATGCAGCGCAGCGTGTCATCGGCCGACAGCTCGCCCATCACCGCACCCAGCCGCTGCCACATCGGCTTGGTCAGCGCGTTGAGCTTGTGCGGCCGGTTCAGCACCACGGTGGCGATGGCGCCGTCGTGTTGGACCAGGATGTGATCGTCCATCAGCGGCTCAACGGTAGAACATCTCGACCAGGAACATCGGCACCGCCGGCACGTAGGTCACCAGCATCAAGGTCGCCACCAGCACGCCGATGAACGGCAGGTTGACCCGCGTGACCTTCCACATGTCGGCCTTGGCGATCGCGCACGAGGCCATCAGCACGCTGGCCACCGGCGGCGTCTGCTGGCCGATGCCCAGGTTCAGGGTGACGATCAGGCCGAAATGCACCGGGTCGATGCCCACCGCATTGACCAGCGGCATCACGATCGGCACCACCAGGATGATCGCCGCGGCCGAATGCAGGAACAGGCCGATGAGCAGGAAGAACACGTTCAGGATGGCCAGCACCGCATAGCGGTTGTCGGTCAATGACGACAGCCAGGTCGCCAGCTGCTGCGGCATCTGCTGCTCGGTGAGGTACACGCCCAGCAGCGCCGACGCCGCCACCAGCAGCATCACCGTCGCGGTCTGCACCGCACCGTCGACCATCGCCGTGTGCAGATGGCGCCAGTTCATTTCGCGGTAGATGACACCGCCGATGAACAGCGCCGCCAGCACCGCCAGCGCCGCGCCTTCGGTGGCGGTGACGACACCGCCGAAGATGCCGCCGAGGATGATCAGCGGCAAGGTGAAGGCCCAGGCCGCTTCCTTGAAGGTGCGCCGCACCTTGGCCCACTCGAAGACCTCTTCGACCGGATAGTTGTAGCGCCGCGCATACCACCAGGCCAGCAGCATCATGCCGCCGCCGGCGAGGATGCCGGGAATGATGCCGGCGACGAACAGCTGCACCACCGACGTGTCGGCCATCACCGCGTACAGGATCATCGGGATCGACGGCGGGATGATCACCGCCAGCGTGGCCGACGACGAGGTGATGGCGGCGGCGAACTCCTTCGGGTAGCCCTTCTTCTTCATCGCCGGGATCAGGATCGAGCCCATCGCGGCCACGTCGGCCACCGCCGAGCCGGAGATCTCGGCGAAGAACAACGAGGTGCCGATGTTGATCATCGCCAGCCCGCCCTTGACGAAGCCGAACAGCGCCGACGCGAAGGCGATCAGCCGGCGCGACAGGCTGGAGGTGTTCATGATCGCGCCGGCCAGCACGAACAGCGGGATGGCCAGCAGCGGAAAGCTGGTGGCGCCGTTGAACATCACGATGGCGGCGTTGAGCAGCGAATCGAGGCCGCTGGAGTAGACCATCGCGCACATCGCGACGATGCCCAGCGAAATGGCGATCGGCACGTTCAGCAGGATCAGCGCGACCATGCCGAAGAACATCGCCGCGACGATCATGGCGGCGTCGCCTTGTGCATCACGTCCAGCACCGGCGCCTGCTCGTGATCGACGATGCCGCTGCCGCGCGCCTGGCGCAGCACTTCCGGCAGGCTCAGCAACTGCGCGATGATGAACAGCACACCGCCGACCGGGATCACCGACTGCGTCAGCTGCGTGGGCACCCAGGGCAGGCTGACCATGGTGTCGCCCTGCAGGATCAGCAGCACCTGCATGCCGTAGTAGCTGAGCAGCGCGAAGAAGCCGATCACGCAGACCTCACCGAAGTAGACCGCCGGCACACGCAGCGCCGGCGGCATCGCGTTGACGAGGCCGGGAAAGCCGATGTGGGCGCGCTTCAGCGCCGCCAGCGCGGCGCCGTAGTAGGTCAGCCAGGCCAGCATGATCGAGGCGACCTCGTCGTACCAGACCAGCGAGACACCCAGCTTGCGGCAAGCCACCGCGTACAGGATGATCACCGCCAGCCCCGCCAGCAAGGTGATGACGAAGGCCGTCAACGTGCGCTCGAAGGCGCGGCGCAGCAAGTTCAGCACGGCCTGGCTGCGATCAGATCAGGCCCACCCGTCGGCCGCGCCACGCTCACTGGCCCTTGCCCAGCGCGATGGCCTTGTCGACCAGCTTGCCGCCTTCGGGCACTTCCTTGCCGAACTCTTCGTAGACGTCCTTGCTGGCGGCGATGAAGGCGTCCTTGTCGGGCTCGTTCACCTTCACGCCGGCGGCGGCGATCTTGTCACGCAGGTCGTTGTCGAGTTTCGCCGCCTGCTCGTACACGTAGGCCTGGGTGTCCTTCGCCGCCTGCCTCAGGATCGCCTGCACATCGGCGGGCAGCGAGGCGAACTTGCTCTTGCCGCTGACCAGGTAGGCCGGCGTGTAGACGTGCCCGGTCATCGACAGGAACTTCTGCACTTCCTGGAACTTCGACGAGTAGATCTGCGTCAGCGGGTTTTCCTGGCCGTCCATGACACCGGTCTGCAGCGCCACGAAAACCTCCGACAGCGCCATCGGCGACGGGTTCGCACCGTAGGCCTGGAACATCTTCACCCGCCACTTGCCCTGCGGCACGCGCAGCTTCATGCCCGCCAGATCGGCCGGCACATTGATCGGCCTGGTGTTGGTGGTGATGTTGCGAAAGCCGTTCTCCCACACCGCCAGGATGGTGTAGCCCTTGGCATCGGCCAGCGGCGCCAGCGACGGCCACACCACCTCGGCCTCGATCTTCTTCATGTGCTCGCGGTTCTTGACCAGGTACGGCATCTCGAACATGCCGAAGGCCTCGACCGCCGACGACATCACCGTCGACGGGATGGCGAACTCGATCGTGCCCAGCCGCAGCTTCTGCATCAGCTCGGCATCACCGCCGAGCTGGCTGGAGCCGAACACCACCACCTTGGCCTTGTTGCCGAGCTTCTCGTTGGCGCGGCGGGCGAACTCGTTGGCCGACAGCTCGAACAGCGAGCCCGGCCCGCCGACATGGCCGAGCTTCAGCTCCATCTGCGCGGCCGCGGGTGCGGCCAGCGCCGCCATCAGTGCGGCCAGCGCGGTGGTGGCGATGCGACGGTTGATCATCATGTCGGGGTCTCCTTCGTTGTCGGGACGGTCGGCGGAACTGGCGGCGGGTTCGCCGAGAAGTGATGCATCGCAGCCTGCACGCCGCTGTGGGCCAGCGGCACGCCGGCCAGCTTCAGGCCCATCTCGACGCCGCACAGCGTGGCCAGCAAGGTCAGGTCGTTGCTGTCGCCGAGATGCCCGATGCGAAACATGCGGCCCTTGACGCGGCCCAGGCCGGTGCCCAGCGACAGGTCGAAGCGCTGGTGGATCAACTGGCGCACGGCGTCGGCATCGACACCGCTGGGCGTGATGACGCCGCTGAGCACCGGCGAATAGACCGCCGGGTCGGCGCATTGCAGCGGCAGGCCCCAGGCCTGCACGGCCGCGCGCACCGCAGCGCCCCAGCGGCGGTGGCGGGCGAACACCGCATCGAGCCCTTCGCCGAGCAGCATCTGCAGCGATTCGTGCAGGCCGTAGAGCAGATTGGTGCTCGGGGTGTACGGCCAGTAGCCGCCCTTGTTCATCTCGACGATCTCGTCCCAGGCCCAGAAGGCCTTCGGCAAGGTCGCGCGCTGGCTGGCTTCCAGCGCCTTCGGCGACAGCGCGTTGAAGCTGATGCCCGGCGGCAGCATCAGGCCCTTCTGCGAGCCGCTGATCGACACGTCCACGCCCCAGGCGTCGTGTTCGTACGGTGCACTGGCCAGGCCCGAGATGGTGTCGACCATCAACAGCGCCGGATGGCCGGCAGCGTCGATGGCCCGGCGCACCGCGGCGATGTCGCTGGTGACGCCGGTGGAGGTTTCGTTGTGCACCACGCACACCGCCTTCAGCCGGTGTTCACGGTCGGCGCGCAGACGCTCGCCGATGGCATCGGCATCGACACCGTGGCGCCAGGCCAGCGGCAGGCCGGTTTGTTCGCAGGTGCCGGGCCGCGTCAGGAACTCGGGCTGCAGCCCCAGCCGCACGGCCATCTTCTGCCACAGCGTGGCGAAGTGGCCGGTCTCGACCATCAGCAGCGCATCGCCGGCGCTGAAGGCGTTGACCAGCGCGGCTTCCCACGCACCGGTGCCGGAGGCCGGATAGATGGCCACCGGGTGCCGCGTCCTGAACACCTGTTGCAGCCCACCCAACACCGCCTTGCCGAGCACCGCGAACTCGGGGCCGCGGTGGTCGATCGTCGGCAGGCTGATGGCGCGCAGGATGCGATCGGGCACCGGGCTGGGGCCGGGAATCTGCAAGAAGTGGCGGCCACTGGGGTGGCTGTCGAGCTGGAGCATCGGGGTTCCCTCGGTGGCTGAATTCTGCATACAAACCTGAAACTCGCAGAGCTTCACCACGAATCGTCTAGCATAGGCGCATTCGAGGTGCCTCGCTTTTGCATACAAGTCGGGAATTACCCCAATGAGCGTGTCCGCCGCCGCCCCCAGCAGCGCTGAGGTCATCACCCTGCCCCGCCCGGTGCTGCACCAGGCGGTGGCGGTGCGCTTGCGCCAGCGCATCGTCGAAGGCGAGATCGCACCCGGCGCCAAGCTCAACGAGCGTGAGCTGAGCGCGGCGCTGCAGGTGTCGCGCACGCCGCTGCGGGAAGCGATCAAGATGCTCGCCGCCGAAGGGCTGGTGGAACTGCTGCCGAATCGCGGCGCGGTGGCGGCGCAGCTGTCGGCGCAGGACGTGGCCGACACCTTCGAGGTCATCGCCGGGCTCGAAGGCCAGTCGGGCGAACTGGCGGCGCAGCGCATCACCGCTGCCGAGTTGGCCGAGATCCGCGCGCTGCACTACGAGATGCTGGCCGCCTTCACGCGCCGCGACCTGCCGTCGTACTACCCGTTGAATGCGCGCATCCATTCGTTGATCAACGTGGCGGCGCGCAACCCGGTGCTGACGCAGACCTACGGCTTCGTCAACGCGCGGCTGCAGGCGCTGCGCTTCCGCTCCAACTTCGATGAGCGCAAGTGGCAGCACGCGGTGGAAGAACACGCGCTGATGGTCGAACGGCTGGCAGCGGGCGACGCGCCGGGCATGCGCACGTTGATGGTGCAGCACCTGAACAACAAGCGCGACGTGGTGCTCGAGCTGATGCACCGCGGCGAGCTGAAGTCGGCCCCCGGGCGTCGAACATGATCGACGCGCTGGCCCGACGGCTGCGCAGCGAGACGCGCGGTGAGGTGCAGGTCGACGCTGCGTCACGCGGCCGCTACGCCACCGACGCGTCGATCTACCAGATCATGCCGGTGGGCGTGTTCGTGCCCAGCTGCGACGAGGATGTCGCCACCGCGCTGGCGATCGCCCGCGAGGCGCGTGTGCCGATCCTGTCGCGCGGCGGCGGCACCTCGCAGTGCGGGCAGACCACCGGCGCGGCGCTGGTCATCGACCACAGCAAGCACCTGCGGCGCATCGTGCACATCGATGCTGCAGCGATGAGCGCCGAGGTCGAACCCGGCCTGGTGCTCGATCATCTGAACGCGGCGCTGAAGCCGCACGGGCTGTGGTATCCGGTGGATGTGTCGACCAGCGCGCAGGCCACGCTCGGCGGCATGGCAGGCAACAACTCGTGCGGCTCGCGCAGCATCGCCTACGGCAACATGGTGCACAACGTCGCCGGCATCGATGCCTGGCTGGCCGATGGCACGCCGGTCGCCTTCGGCCCGGTGGCCAGCCTGGGTGCGCGCGAACGGGGCGTCGCCGATTTCGTGCGCGCGCTGGCCGGCCGGCACCGCGAGCAGATCGAACAACGCTGGCCGAAGCTGCTGCGCCGCGTCGGCGGCTACAACCTCGACATCTTCCATCCGCAAAGCGAACGGCCCTATACCGACGACGGCTCGGTCAACCTGGCGCACCTGCTGGTCGGCAGCGAAGGCACGCTGGCCATCACGCGCCGCCTGCATCTGCGCCTGAGCCGCCTGCCACGTGCCAAGGTGCTGGGCGTGGTGAATTTCGCGCGCTTTCGCGATGCGATGGATGCGGCGCAGCACATCGTCGCACTGCGGCCCAGCGCGGTCGAACTGGTCGATCGCACGATGATCGATCTGGCGCGCGACAACCCCGCGTTCCGCGCGGTGATCGAAGCCGCGCTGGTGTCGGCGCAGGCGCGCACGCCCGATGCGCTGCTGCTGGTCGAATTCAGTGGCGACGACCGCGCTGCCCTGCTGCAAGGCCTGAGCCGGCTGGTCGAGCTGATGGCCGACCTCGGGCATGCCGGCAGCGTGGTCGAGATGCCCGACGACGCACCGCAGAAGGCGCTGTGGGAGGTGCGCAAGGCCGGGCTGAACATCATGATGAGCCTGAAGGGCGACGGCAAGCCGGTCAGCTTCATCGAGGATTGCGCGGTGCCGCTTCAGCACCTGGGCGACTACACCGATGCGCTGAGCGAGGTCTTTGCGCGCCACGGCACGCGCGGCACCTGGTACGCGCACGCCTCGGTCGGCACCTTGCACGTGCGCCCGATCCTCGACATGCGCAGCGGCGGCGCGGACGGCGGCGCGGCGAAGATGCGCGCCATCGCCGACGAGGCCTCGGCACTGGTGCGCCAGTACAAGGGCGCGTACAGCGGCGAGCACGGCGACGGCCTGTGCCGCGGTGAATGGATCGAATGGCAGTTCGGCCCGGCACTGACCGGCGCGCTGCGCGAGATCAAGCATCACCTCGACCCGGGCAACCTGCTCAACCCGGGCAAGATCATCGACCCGCCGAAGATGGACGATGCGTCGCTGTTCCGCTTCGCGCCAGGCTACCGCACGATCGCGCTGAAGACCCACTTCGACTGGTCGGCGTGGAACGTGCAGAACGACCCGGCCACCGAAGCGGTCAGCCCGCCGGGCAGTGGCGGCGACAACACCGGCGGCCTGGCGAAGGCGGTCGAGATGTGCAACAACAACGGCCACTGCCGCAAGTTCGACAGCGGCACGATGTGCCCCAGCTACCGCGTCACCCGCGACGAGCAGCACCTGACACGCGGCCGCGCCAACACCTTGCGGCTGGCGCTGTCTGGGCAGTTGGGTGCCGACGGCGACGGCATCGCCAGCGACGCGGTGCGCGACGCGCTGGCGCTGTGCGTGGGCTGCAAGGGCTGCAAGCGCGAATGCCCGACCGGCGTGGACATGGCGCGCATGAAGCTCGAGGCTGCCGCGCAGCGCGCGACGCGCGACGGCGTGCGGCTCAAGGATCGGCTCATCGGCGAACTGCCGCGCCTCGCGCCGCTGGCCAGCCGGCTGCCGTGGCTGTTCAATCTGCGCGACCGGCTTCCGGGCGCGGCCGCATTGAGCGAACGTTGGCTGGGCCTGTCCGCGCAGCGCAGCTGGCCGCGCTTTCGCCGCGACACCTTCAAGGCCGCCGCCGCGTCGCTGGCGTTGGCCACCCGCGAGCAGTTGCTGGCTGCCGACAAAGGCGTGGTGTTGTTCGTCGACACCTTCAACGGCTGGTTCGACAGCGAGAACGCCATCGCCGCGGTGCGGGTGCTGCAGGCCGCCGGCTACGCGGTGCACGTGGCGACGCGGGCCGATGGCGGCGCCTTGTGTTGTGGACGCACGTTGCTCGCCGCCGGCATGGCCGAAGCGGCGCGCGACAAGGCCAGCGAGCTGCTCGATGCGCTCGAGCCGCTGGTGCAAAAGGGCTTCAGCGTGGTCGGCCTCGAACCGTCGTGCCTGCTGACCTTGCGCGACGAGATGCGCGTGATGGGTCTGGGTGCGCGCGCCGACACGCTCGCTGCCGGCGCCTGGCTGTTCGAGGAGTTCATCGCGCGCGAGATCGGCGCGGGCCGCTTCACGCTGCGCTTGCGGCCGGCCACGCAGCGCATGCTGGTGCACGGCCACTGTCACCAGAAGGCCTTCGGCGCGATGCCCGCGGTGATGAGCGCACTGCGCCTCATTCCCGGTGCCGATGTGCAGGTCATCGACAGCTCGTGCTGCGGCATGGCCGGCGCCTTCGGCTACGAGGCCGCGCACCATCACATCTCGCTGCAGATGGCCGAGCTGAGCCTGTTGCCGGCCGTGCGCGCCGCAGCCGATGCGATCATCGTCGCCGACGGCACCAGCTGCCGCCACCAGATCGCCGATGGCGCGCAGCGCCAGGCGCTGCATGTCTCGCGCGTGCTGCTCGATCACCTTGCCACTGACCTTGTCACCCCCGGGAGTCCTGAATGAGCGCTGTCGACGACACCGCCGCGCTGCTTGTCGAAGCACGCCGCAGCCACACGCCCGCCGCCGCGCCCGATGTCGCGGACGCCGACAGCGCCTACGCGGTGCAGACGGCGGTGGCACGCGCGCTGGGCTGGTTCGGCAGCGGCACCGCGCGCCACTGGAAATCGGGCGGGCCGACGCGCGAAGCGGCCACCCATGCGCCGCTGCCCGATGCCGGCATCTTCGACAGCCCGGCGCGGCTGCACGAGATGCCGCTGCAGCTGCGCGGCATCGAAGCCGAAATCGCGCTGCGCCTGCGCGAGCCGGTGGATGCCGCACGCGCCGCGACGCTGGACGACGATGGCGCGGGCCGCTTGATCGATGCGATGTGTGTCTCGATCGAGGTCGTCGATTCGCGCTGGCGCGAAGGCCTCGACAGCCCGCGCTGGGCCAAGCTGGCCGACCTGCAACTGCACGGTGCGCTGGTGCTCGGCGCGTGGCAGCCCTACACGGCGCGCGACTGGTCGGCGCAGGCCTGCCGCGTGACCATCGGCGGGCAAGGTGAACAGGTCTTCCGCGGCAGCCACACGCTCGGCGCGCCGGCCGCCGTGCTGCCGGCCTGGCTGCGCCACGCCACGCGCGACGGCCAGGTGCTGGCCGCCGGCAGCGTGGTCACCACCGGCACCTGGTGCGGGCTGCTGATGGCCGCGCCCGGCGACCAGGTCGTGGTCGTTTTCGACGGCATCGGCACGGCGCGGCTGAGCTTCTGAGTCCGGTTCCTGCAGGCGCCTGCGCTGGCCTTCGTCGGCGCCGCGGGATCGCCGCCGCGCCGACCTCGAAATCGAAATCACCGCTGGACATTCATTTCCATAGTTCTATATACTTGGAATTATGGATGAAGCGAACGCAGTCTCCTCGCTCGCAGCGTTGGCGCATGAAGGCCGGCTGAGGATCTTCCGCGCCCTGGTCGGTGCCGCGCCCGACGGGCTGACGCCGGGCGCACTGTCGGCGATGCTGGACATTCCGTCATCGACGCTGTCCTTCCACCTGAAGGAACTGGTCCACGCCGATCTGGTCGCGCGTCGAGCGCGACGGGCGCAGCCTCATCTACCGACCGGCCATCGCCCGGATGAACGAACTGCTCGGCTATCTCACCGACCATTGCTGTCAGGGGCGCGCCTGCGCGCCCACCCCGCGCCGGCGGCGCACCACTTGTTGAACCGAAGGAGAAGAGCCTGATGAAACGCTTCCATGTGCATGCACACGTTGTCGATCTGGCCCGCAGCGTGGGCTTCTATTCCAAGTTGTTCGACGCGCCACCCACCCGCGTCGAGGCCGACTACGCGAAGTGGATGCTCGACGATCCGGCCCTGAACTTCGCGATCTCCACGCGCGGCACGCATCCGGGCGTCGATCATCTCGGCATCCAGACCGACGACGCCGCTGAACTGGCCGAGATGAAGGCGCGCGCGGTGGCCGCCGACCTGGCGCTGCTCGACGAGGGCCAGACCACCTGCTGCTATGCCCGCAGCGAGAAGCACTGGGTCACCGATCCGCAGGGCATCGCCTGGGAACACTTCCAGTCGCTGGCGAACATCCCGGTCTTTCGCGAAGCGCCGACGGCGGCTGCCGGCACGGGCGCGCGAGACGGCGTGGCGACGAAGCCCGCGCCCTCCTGCTGCTGATTGGCACGATGAACACACCGACGCTTCAGAACGTCCTGTTCCTGTGCACCGGCAATTCGGCGCGTTCGATCATCGCCGAGGCGCTGATGAGCCACCTGGGCCGCGGTCGCTTTCAGGGCTTTTCGGCCGGCAGCCATCCCACAGGCGCCGTGCATCCGTTGGCATTGCAGGCGCTGGCACAACATCGCGTGCCGGCCGATGGCCTGCGCAGCAAGGGCTGGGACGAATTCGCTGCGGCAGGCGCGCCGCCGCTGCACTTCGTCATCACCGTGTGCGACCAGGCCGCCGGCGAGGCGTGCCCGCTGTGGCCCGGCCAGCCGATCTCGGCGCACTGGGGCGTGCCCGATCCGGCAGCGGTGCCGGGCGACGAGGCGACACGCGCGCTGGCGTTTCGCGACACGCTGCTGACGATGAACCGGCGCATCGCGCTGATGCTGGCGCTGCCGGTGGCGAGCCTGGACCGCGTCGCGGCGCAGCGCTGCCTGGCCGACATCGCCGGCGCCTGATCCCGACCGTGCGATGAGCAACGACGCCGTGCCCGCGCCAGCGCAGGCCGCGCAGACGATGTCGGTGTTCGAACGCTGGCTGACGGCGTGGGTGTTGCTGTGCATCGTCGTCGGCATCGTGCTGGGCCGCTTGCTGCCGGGCCCGCTGCAGGCCATCGGCCGCATGGAAGTCGCCAACGTCAACATCCCGGTGGGCCTGCTCATCTGGGTGATGATCATTCCGATGCTGCTGAAGGTGGATTTCGGCTCGCTGCGGCAGGTCGGGCAGCACTGGCGCGGCATCGGTGTCACGCTGTTCGTCAACTGGGCCGTCAAGCCCTTTTCGATGGCGCTGCTGGGCTGGATCTTCATTCGCCACCTGTTCGCGCCGCACCTGCCCGCCGAGCAGATCGACAGCTACATCGCCGGCCTGATCCTGCTCGCTGCCGCGCCGTGCACGGCGATGGTCTTCGTGTGGAGCCGCCTGACCCACGGCCACCCGCTGTTCACGCTCAGCCAGGTCGCGCTGAACGACACCATCATGGTCTTCGCCTTCGCGCCGATCGTCGCGCTGCTGCTCGGCCTGTCGTCGATCAGCGTGCCGTGGGGCACCTTGATCGCCTCGGTGCTGCTGTACATCGTGGTGCCGGTGCTGATCGCGCAGGCCTGGCGCAGGGCCTTGCTCAGGCGGGGACAGGCCTCGTTCGATGCGGCGCTGGCGAAGATCGGCCCGTGGTCGATCGCCGCGTTGCTTTCGACCTTGGTGCTGCTGTTCGCGTTGCAGGGCGAGGCCATCCTGCGCCAGCCGCTGGTGATCGCGATGCTGGCAGTGCCGATCCTGATCCAGGTGCTGTTCGTCGCCGCCCTCGCCTACTGGCTGAACCGCCGGCTCGGCGAATCGCATGCCGTTGCCTGCCCGTCGGCGCTGATCGGTGCGAGCAACTTCTTCGAACTGGCGGTGGCCGCAGCCATCAGCCTGTTCGGCTTCGACTCCGGCGCGGCACTGGCCACCGTCGTCGGCGTGCTGATCGAGGTGCCGGTGATGCTGCTGGTGGTGCGGGTGGTCAACCAGAGCAAGCCGTGGTACGAACGGGGCGCGGCGAACGCACGGCGCGCAATGCCCGCTTCCCCTCCTCCGACAAATCCCTAACCCTAGGTTTCGCACATCGCCGACGACTGCGCAACATTACGGGGCTTCACCCTCAGCCGAGTCCAAGGGCTGCAGCGGGACCCCCATGCACCGATCGGACCTGACCCCGGCCCTGCCCCAGGCCATCGCCCGCCCCGCGCCCGCCTGGCACCACCGCGCGCTGGCCGGTGTGCCGTTTCGCATCATCGGCGAATCGCCTGCCTTTCAGCAGGCGCTGGCCTGCATCGAGCGCGTGTCGCGCAGTGATGCACCGCTGCTGATCGAAGGCGAGACCGGCAGCGGCAAGGAAGTCGCCGCCCGTGCGGTGCACTACGGCGGCCCGCGCGCGGCCGGTCGTTTTGTGCCGATCAACTGCGGCGCGGTGCCCGATGCCTTGTTCGAATCCGAACTGTTCGGCCACGAGCGCGGCGCCTTCACCGATGCGCGCGAGCGCCGCCACGGGCTCATCGCCGAGGCCGAGGGCGGCACGCTGTTCCTCGACGAGGTCGATGCGCTGGCGCCGAAGTCGCAGGTGGCGTTGTTGCGCTTCTTGCAGGACCTTTGCTTCCGCCCGTTGGGCAGCGTGCGCGAACAGCAGGGCGATGTGCGCCTGGTCGCGGCATCGAACCGGCCGCTCGAACCGCTCGTCGCGGCCGGCGCCTTCAGACAGGACCTGCTGTACCGGCTGAAGGTGCTGCATGTGACGATGCCGCCGCTGCGCGAACGGGGTCGCGATGCCGCGCTGCTGGCCGAACACTTCGCCGAGCGCTTCATGCGCAAGTACGGCGATGCGGCCCGCGCCATCGATGCACGGGCTCTCGACTGGGTCATTGAACAGCCGTGGCCGGGCAACATCCGAGAGCTCGAGAACTGGGTGCATCGCGAGGTGCTGGTCGGCAGTGACACAGGCGCGCGCGTCGCCGCGCCAGCGCCGGCGCCTTCGGCCACGACAGCGCCGGCGAGCGTGCCGCCGTTGTCGAGCTATCGCGAGGCCAAGGCGAGCGCGTTGGCGGCCTTCGAGTGCGATTACCTGAAGCGCGCGCTTCACCTGGCGCAGGGCAACGTCAGCCGCGCTGCCGCCTTGGTCGGCAAGGAGCGGCGCGCCTTCGGCAAGCTGCTGAAGAAGCACGCCATCGAGCGCGACCTGCGCTGACAGCGTCCCGGCCCAGCGGGTCGGAAGACACCCGCAGCGGGTCACGGCTCACCCGGCCCAGGCAGCGCCTGGCGGCGGCCATCGATACAAATCAAGCACTTGCGCACGCTGCCGCGATGGCACGCCGATTGCGTTGACACCACGCATGCAGCTCGCGATGGCGATGTCAGACCCCCACCCCGCCGACCCTGTCGTACTGGCCCTGCTGGCCTACCTGGCGCGCAACCCGCAGGCCGCCGATTCGCTCGCCGGCGTCGCGCGCTGGTGGGTCGGCGACCACCATGCGGCGAGCATCGAACGCGTGCGCGACGCGCTAGACCATCTGGTGGCCATCGGGGCGCTGCGCCGCGAGCAGCTTGCCGACGGCACCGAGTGGTACGCCGGCACCAGCGCGCCGCTCGCGCACAAGACGCCGCCGGGCGGCCAGCGCCTGCACTGATCGGCTGCTGCGCCTCACTTCGAACATCACCCCAAGGAGCCCACGATGCCCGCAGTCCTCAGCTACCCCGGCGTCTACATCGAAGAGGTGCCCAGCGGCGTGCGCACCCTCACCGGCGTGGCCACGTCGATCACCGCGATGGTCGGGCGCACGCGGCGTGGGCCGCTGAACCACCCGGTGCGTGTGTTCAGCTTCGGCGAATTCGAGCGCACCTTCGGCGGTCTGTGGGACGACGCGCCGCTGACCTTCGCCGCGTTGCACTGCTTCCAGAACGGCGGCAGCGACATGCTGGTGGTGCGTGTGGCGTTGAACGCCGCCACCTGCACCGTGACACTGCCGCGCGAGGGCGGCGGCAACCTGGTGCTGGAAGCGGCCACCTCGATCACCGGCGCCTCGGCGGCCGATCCGGGCACCTGGGCCACGCAGCTGCGCGCGGCGGTCGACTATGTCGGCGCCGGCGGCACCACGCTGGCCGCACCGCTGTTCAACCTGACGCTGAGCAACCTCGCCACCGGCGCGCGCGAGTCGTACTTCAACCTGTCGTCGGCGAGCGCCAGCCCGCGCTTCATCACCAGCGTGCTGGCCACCGGCAGCCTGCTGGCGCGCGTGGTCAGCGGCGCCGATGCACGGCCACTGGCAACGACCGTCGGCTCACCGGTCGCCTTCGCCGATGGTGCGGTGGCGCCGGCCACCGCCGATGGCGACCCGGTCACCGCCGCCGAAGTGGTCAGCGGCGGCAGCCTGGAAGCCGCACGCCAGGGCATCTTCGCGCTCGAACACGCCGACCTGTTCAACATCCTGTGCCTGCCGCCGTATGCGCCGGCCGACGACGTCGACACCGGCGACCTGGCCAACGCGCTGGCCTACTGCGTGCGGCGGCGCGCGATGCTGCTGATCGATCCGCCGGCCGCCACCGACACGGTGACCGAGGCGCAGACCTTCGCCAACGCGCTGACGCGCAGCGAGAACGCGGCCTTCTACTTCCCGCGCATCCTGGCGCCGAACCCGCTGCGCGAGAACCGCATCGAAGCGTATGCACCGTGCGGCGCGGTGGCCGGCATCCTGGCGCGCACCGATGCCAGCCGCGGGGTGTGGAAGACACCGGCCGGGCTCGACGCCACCATCAACGGCAGCACCGGCCTGGCCGCGCGCCTGACCGACATGGAAAACGGCACGCTCAACCCGCAGGGCATCAACTGCCTGCGCGAGTTTCCGGTCGCCGGGCGCGTGGTCTGGGGTGCGCGCACCTTGCGCGGTGCCGACCAGCTGGCCTCGGAGTGGAAGTACCTGGCGGTGCGCCGCACCGCGCTGTTCCTCGAAGAAAGCCTGTACCGCGGCACGCAGTGGGTGGTGTTCGAACCCAACGACGAGCCGCTGTGGGCGCAGATCCGCCTGAACATCGGCGCGTTCATGAACAACCTGTTCCGCCAGGGCGCGTTCCAGGGCACCAGCCCGCGCGACGCCTACTTCGTCAAGTGCGACCGCGAGACGACGACGCAGAACGACATCAACCAGGGCATCGTGAACATCGTCGTCGGCTTCGCGCCGCTGAAGCCGGCCGAGTTCGTGATCGTCAAGCTGCAGCAGATGGCCGGCCAGGTGCAGGGCTGAGCAAGCGCATATCCATCAAGGCAAGGAGCATCACGATGGCCCAGTTTTCAGTCAACGCGCAACGCTTCGACCCGTACAAGAACTTCAAGTTCAGGGTCAAGTGGGACGGCCGCTATGTCGCCGGCGTCGCCAAGGTCGGCGCGCTCAAGCGCAGCACCGAAGTGGTCGAGCACCGCGAAGGCGGCGACCCGAGCACGTCGCGCAAGAGCCCCGGGCGCACCAAGTACGAAGCGGTGACGCTCGAGCGCGGCGTCACCCACGACACCGAGTTCGAGAAGTGGGCCAACAAGGTGTGGAACTTCGGCTCCGGCCTCGGCGCCGAGGTCAGCCTGAAGGACTTCCGCAAGGACATCATCATCGAGGTCTACAACGAAGCCGGCCAGGTGGTGGCCGCCTACAAGGTGTTCCGCTGCTGGGTCAGCGAGTACCAGGCGCTGGCCGATCTGGATGCCAACGCCAATGCGGTGCTGATCCAGTCGCTGAAGCTCGAGAACGAAGGCTGGGAGCGCGACTACGACGTGCAGGAACCCGCCGAGCCGAGCTTCACCGAGCCGGCGTAACCTGAGGAACGCTGCGATGCCGATCGCCGTTGCCGACCCGCGTGCGCTGCTCGAACTGTGGGAGCGTGCGCTGCCGCTGAACGATGCGGCGCGCGAAGCACTGTTCGCGTCGGTGCCGTCAGACGCGCCCCCCACGTTCGGAACGCTCGGCACGCAGCGCCGCCGCCTGCTGCAACGCCTGCAACAGCAGGTCGGCGAGGTCATCGCGCTGCGCTGCCGCTGCCCGGCCTGCGGCGAGCAGATCACCTTCGACATCGTGCTGCCGACCTTGCTCGAGGCGCTGCCCGCCAGCGACCCGCCGGGTGAACACCGGCTCGAACACGGCGCGTGGCAGGTGCGGTTTCGCCTGCCCGGTCCCGACGATCTGCTGTCGCTCGGCGACGAGGCCGACGAACATCGCTTCGCCGCCGCGTTGATGCAGCGCTGCCTGATCGAGGTGCGCCACGACGGCCGGCCCGCCGCTGAACTGCCCGCGCCGCTGTGCGAGCGGGTGTCGGCGCGGATGGAAGCGCTGGATCCCGCGGCCAGCCTGGCCTTCGCGGTCACCTGCACCGGGTGTGCGCACCGCTGGTCGGCACCGTTCGACGCCGCGCGCGCGTTGCTGGTCCACGCTGCAGGACGAAGCCGAGGCGCTGCTGCTCGACATCGACACGCTGGCGCAGCGCTACGGCTGGAGCGAGGAGCAGGTGCTCGCGCTGCCGCCCATGCGTCGCCAGGCCTATCTGCAACTGGCGCGGCAGGACTGACGGCGATGGACTTCCTGCGCCGCCTGCACCCGGGCCAGGCCGACAGCGCGGCCGCAGCTCGGCTCGATCGCGCGCCGCGATCGGCATCGCGCATGCGAGGCACGCAGGAGCGTGGCGGCTGCAGCGCCGGGCACGCACGACATTCGGCCCGCGCGCAGCGATGCGGTCGTGGCGTCCGCGTGGTCGGCGCCTGCGGCCGGTCCGCTGATGAACCCGGCACCGCCGGTTGCCGCCACCGCGACGATGCCCGTGGATGCGGTGCCGTTGTCGCGCGACGTGGCGATTGCCGGCGGAAAGACAGCGGGCGGGTCGCAGCGATCAACCGCAGCGACGACGGGCGCGATGGCCGCTGGCAACACATCGGGCCAGATCAACCCTGATCACACGCCGGCTTCGCAGGCTCCACATCCCTCCGCCGCGACCCCCTTGCCGACGTTGCCGGCCGCAGCCCGTAATCCCGCACCGCCGCTGCGCGCGCAGGCGCTGCAGCAGGCGGCGCGCACGCAGCAGGCCGATGCCGCCCCGGTGGTGCACGTCACCATCGACCGCATCGACGTGCGGCTGCCGGCGCCGACGAGCGATCCGGCGCCGGCACGCAAGGCGCGCCCGGCTTCCACGCTGGCGCCGCTGGGGGAGTACCTGCGCGCCCACAACGGGGCCGCGAGATGAGCTCGCCGCTGGCCATCGGTGCGGTCAGCGCGGTGCTGCGCAACCTGCTCGACAACGGCCTGATCGACATCGGCGGCGTGCTCGGTCCGGTGACGGTGAGCGCGGTGGCGCCGGATCGCATCGACACCGAAGCCACCGACGCCGCGCCCCGGCTGAACATCTTCCTGCATCAGGTGCTGCCGAACGCCGCCTGGCGCAACCGCGATCTGCCCTCGCGCTCGGCGAATGGCGACAGGCTCACCAACGCGCCGCTGGCGCTCGACCTGCACTACCTGATCACGGCGTACGGCGTGGCCGATTTCCAGGCCGAGATCCTGCTCGGCTACGCGATGCACCTGCTGCATGAACGGCCGGTGCTCGACCGCGCCGCCATCCGGCGTGCGCTCGATCCGAGCCCGCTCGACGTGTCGATGCTGCCGCCGGCGTTCCAGGCCTTGGCCGCCAGCGACCTGGCCGACCAGGTCGAGGGCGTGCGCATCACGCCTGTTGCGATGAACACCGACGAGATGAGCAAGATCTGGTCGGCCGCGCAGACCCACTTCAGGCCCTCGGCGGCCTACCAGGTGAGCGTGGTGCTGATCGAAGGCCAGCGCCCGGCGCGGGCGGCGCTGCCGGTGCTGTCGCGCGGGCTCGTCGATGCCGCCACCGGCCGCGACCGCGGTGTGGTGGTGCAGCCCGATCTGCTGCCACCGGGGCCGACGCTGCTGTCGATCACGCTGCCCGCGCGGCGCAGTGCGGCGCTGGCCGGCGACGTGGTGAGCCTGTCCGGCGTGCGGCTCGAAGGTGCCGGCGTGCGCGCGCTGTTGCGTCACCGGCTCGTCGCTGCGCCGCTCGAAGTGCCCGCCGTGGTCGCGATCGGCGGGCGCGAGGCGAGTTTCATGCTGCCGGCCGGTGCGCCGGCGCAAACCGCACAGCCGGCCGGGCTGTGGCAACTGAGCCTGGTGCTGACACCACCGGGCGAACTGTTCGAACGCGAGACCAACGCGCTGCCGATGTTGATGGCGCCCGACCCGGTCATCGCCGCCGACGCCGGCCTCGGCCTGCCCGCGATCGCCATCCAGCGCCTGGCGGGCCCGGCGCGGGTGACGGTGCGGCTGTTCAGCCGCCCGCAGGTGCGGCCGGAACAGTCCGCACAGCTCGCACTCGGCACGGTCACCGCGGTGGCGGCGCGGCGCGTGCTGGCCACCGATGCACTCGACTTCGAGTTCCCCGGCACGCTGGCCGCCGGTGCGCAGTGGCTGCGGCTGCGCGTCGATGGCGTCGACAGCCTGCTCGTCGACAAATCAGCGCTGCCGCCGGTGTTCGACCCGGCCCAGCAGGTGACGGTGCCGGCATGAACGCTCGCCACGAAGCACCGCTGCCCGACCTCGCCTGGGCCGAGACCAACCAGCGCTGGCTGGTCGCCGAACTGGCGCGCCTGCGTCGGCAGGTCGAAGCGTGTGGCGATGGTGACGAGGCCACGCTGCAGGCCGACTTCGTCGCCGAACCGCACACGCCCTGGCCCGGCGATGCGGCCGCACCGTCGGCGCTGCAGCGCATCGCGCAGCTGTTCGCGCTGTCGCCGTTCGAGCGCGAACTGCTGCTGCTGGCCGCCGGCGTCGAGCTCGACCGCGCGCTGCGTGCGCAGGCCGCGGGCCTGAGCTTCTCGCGCGCGCTGCAGTGGCTGGTCGGCCCGCATGTCGCGCCGCACTGGGACGCGTTGTCGCCGCTGGCGCCGCTGCGCCGCTGGCAACTGCTGCGCCTCGGCGCCGGGCTGCCGGCGCACGCGCCGCTGGCGATCGACGAACGGGTGCTGCATGCCATCACCGGCATCGATGCCTTCGACGAGCGGCTGCGCGGTCTGGTGCAGCTGGCCGGCACCACCGACCATGCCGATGCCGCCACCGCGGCGCGGCTGGCGATCGAACTGGCCGGCGCCGGGCACGATGCGCCGCCGGTGCTGGTGCTGGCGGGCAGCGCCAACGGCGTCGTCCACAGCAGCGCCGCCGGCCGCGATACCGCCGCCGCGGCCGCGCAGGCCGTCGACAGCAACGCGCTGCTGATCGCCGTCGAAGACCTGCCCGCCGATGCACGCGACAGCGACGAGCTGGCGTGTGCGCTCGACCGCGAAGCCGCGCTGCGTGGCGCGGCGGTGGTGTTGTGGGGCTCGCCGGCCGACACGCCCGCGCGCCGTGTCGCCACTTTCGTCGACCGCCTGTGCAGCGCGGTCATCATCGCCGCGCCGATCGACCGCGCGCGCCTGCGCGACACGCTGCGCCGGCCCTTGCAGGCGGTGCCGTGGGCCGCTGCCGCCGACGATGCGGCCGACGATGCGTTGCGAGCGCTGCGCCAGCAGTTCCGCGTCGAGCCGGCGATGTGGCGCGAAGCGCTGTCGCGCGCCGAAAGCGAAGCGGGCCCGCTGCCGGCCGCGCTGTGGACGGCGCTGCGCGAGGCCACGCGCGGTGGTCTCGACGCGCTCGCACAGCGCATCGACAGCCGCACCGGATTCGACGACCTGGTGCTGCCGCCGGCGCAGCTCGAAC
This sequence comes from uncultured beta proteobacterium, assembly GCA_963756415.1. GTDB lineage: Bacteria > Pseudomonadota > Gammaproteobacteria > Burkholderiales > Burkholderiaceae_C > Rubrivivax. Next base: position 51,206 of record CAVWNT010000003.1, on the reverse strand, counting down.
AGCTGCGGGCGGTCGCCGCGCAGCTGCGGCATCGCCACACGGTGTACGACGACTGGGGCTTCGGCGGCGGGTCTGCGCGCGGCCTGGGCATCGCCGCGCTGTTCACCGGCGAATCGGGCACCGGCAAGACGATGGCCGCCGAGGCCATCGCCAACGAAGTGGGCCTCGACCTGTACCGCATCGACCTGGCGGCCACGGTCAGCAAGTACATCGGCGAGACCGAGAAGAACCTGGCGCGCCTGTTCGAAGCCGCCGAAGCGAGTGGCGCGGTGCTGCTGTTCGACGAGGCCGACGCGCTGTTCGGCAAGCGCAGCGATGTCAAGGACAGCCACGATCGCTACGCCAACATCGAGATCGCCTACCTGCTGCAGCGCATCGAGGCCTATCGCGGGCTGGCGATCCTGACGACGAACCTGAAGAGCGCACTCGACAAGGCCTTCATGCGCCGCATCCGCTTCGTGGTGCAGTTCCCGTTTCCCGACGAGGCGATGCGCGAGAAGCTGTGGCGCCGCCAGTTGCCGGCCGCCGCACCGCAGCGGCCGATCGACTGGCCCGCGCTGGCCAAGCCGGCGCTGGCCGGCGGGCACATCCGCGCGGCGGCGCTCGCCGCGGCCTTCAGCGCCGCGGCCGCGGACACCCCGATCGACGGCGAGCTGCTGTGGCAGGCGGTGCGGGGCGAATTCGCCAAGCTCGAGCGCCCGTTCAACGCGGCGCACAACGGGAACACATCGTGAGCGCGCGCGCACCGCTGCCGAAGGACGTGCAGGCACTGCACCTGCACATCGGCCGTGTGGTCATCGACGCGCCCGCCGGCGCCGATCGGCAGGCCATCGCGCGCCTGTTGGCGCACGAGTTGCCGATCGCCCTTCGCGCACGCCTGGCACCGGGTGGCGCCGACGTTGCCGCTCACGGCACGCAGGGGCTGTCGGCTGGCATTGCCGAGGCGGTGGCCGGCCATTTGCAATCGGCGGGCACCGACAGCGGGCCGGCAATGAAGTCGAGCCAACACATCGATCGTCGGGGCCTCGCATGAGCCTGTTCACCACCTTGCCCGCCGCGAGCGCAGCGAAGGCCCCCAACGCCCAGAACGGCCCTGCGCGCCGCCTGCAGCGGGCCTGTGCCTGCGCCGGCAAGGGCGATTGCGATGCGTGCACGAAGAAGAAGCTGCAGCGCCGCGCGCAGGACGCTGCCCAACCTGCGGTGCCGGCATCGGCCCTGGCCGGCTTCGAACGCGGCGGCGAGCCGCTGGCTGGCGCCTGGCGGCAACGGGTGGAGCCGTTGTTCGGCACCAGCTTCGCCGCCGTGCGGGTGCATGACGACGCCTCCAGCCACGCCGCGGCCCGCTCGCTGAACGCCCACGCCTTCACCGTCGGCCAGCACCTGCACTTCGGCGCCGGCCGGTTGAACCCGCACTCGCGCGACGGCCTGCACCTGCTGGCGCACGAACTGGCGCACACCGTGCAGCAGCGCGGCGCGACGCCGCTGCCAGCCACCGATTCGATCGACATCGACGGCGCGAACGCACCGCTGGAGCGCGATGCCGATGCGCACGCCGACGCGATCGTCGCCGGCCGGCCGACACGTGTGCGCGCCGGCAGTGCCGGCATGGGCGTGGCGGCACGGCTGCAGCGCGAGGCCGGCGGCGCGGTCGAATCGGACCGCAAGAACGGTGACGGCACCGGCATGCTGATCAGCCGCACGCTCGAAGAACGCGACTGCAAGGAAACGCCCGAGAAGCGAAGCACACCGCGCGACCGGATCTTCAAATGGGACCGCGAAGCCAACGCGCTGAAGCTCGACTATTCGCTGTGCTACGGCAGCGTGCGGCTGACCGCCGAGTCGTCGATCGACTACACCCGCGTGCTCGAATCGGGCAAAACTTTGCTCGACACCTTGCAGAACAACCCGGCCGCCGGCGCCGACATCAAGGGGCTGGCCGAGACCGCGATCGACGACGCGAAGATCTCGTCGCAGGGCGAGGTGGCGATCACGGTCGACGGCATCCTGCGCGCCGCGGTCGGCGCCGAGAGCACGGCCGGCGCGGGCGAGCAGAACCTGAAGGTCAAGGGCACGCTGAAGATCACGCCGAACGGCGTCAGCTTCGTTCTCACCGGCTTCGTCGATGTGCAGCGCACGCCCGAATTGAAGGCCGAGCAGTATTCGCTGAACCTGAAGGTGGGCACACGCTGGTTCTCGGTCGACCTGGGCTATCAGGTCGACGACAAGCGCCCGGTCGGCGGCGCCGCCACCAACCAGGGCACCTTGAAGATCGGCGCGGAGATTCCGCTGCCGAACATCGGCCCGTTGAAGAACGTCACCATCAAGCCGGGCGTTTCGATCGACCAGCCGGGCGGGACCGACCAGAAGGTGACGCCCGGCCTCACCTTCGGCGGCAGTTTCGGCGGCCCCGACAAGACCGAGCGTGTCAACTGCTACCACTGCGAATGCCCGCCGCCGTTGCCGAAATACCGCTGCACGCCCTACGGCAGCAAGAAGGTCATCGACCGCAAGGGCGACGACACGCAGCTGTCGCTGGCCTACCAGTACGACAGCAACACGCCTGCCGACGAGGCGGCCTTCAAAGCGCGCGTGGCATCGATCGGCAGCATGGTCGCGCAGGACTACGCCGTGCAGTCGGTGCGCGGTTATGCATCGCCTGAGGGCAAGGTCGACTACAACGAGGCGCTCGCCACCCGCCGCGCCCAGCATGCACATGGCGAGATCGCCAAGCAGCTGCCCGCCGGCGCGGCGCCGTTGCCGGCGGCCGAGGGCGTCGGGGAGCTGCTCGGCGAATCGGGCAAGCGGCCGGGCTCGGAAGCGGCGAACAACGAGCTGACCACCGAGCTGAAGGGCCGCCTCGAAGCGCTCGGCCCCGACGAGCGCCTGAACCTGCTCGAAGTCGATGCCACGGTGCGCGCCGACCCGGTGCAACGGCAGAAGGCGCTCGACGACATCGATGCCTTCGTCACCGGCAAGGACGCCAAGGGCAAGGCGCTGGCCGGTCGCGCGCGCTGGGAGAAGGTGTTTCCGTTCATGCGCCGTGTCGACGTGCAGCTGCATCTGTCCGAGAAGTCGCACCCCGAGCGCGATCCGAAGCCGGACGAAGCCGGTGCCTGCGAGGCCGCCGACCGCGCGCTGGTCGACAGCGAACACCCGATCCCGCCCGACAAGCGCCTGCCGGCGAAGAAGTGCCGCGAATGAACAAGGATCGCGATCCATCGCGCAGCGCGGCGCTCCTGCAGGCCGTGGCCCACACGACGCGCGCGGCGAAGCTGACGATGCCCGACGAGAGCCGGGCCTTGCCGACGGCCGGCGCCGACTTCGCCGAAGTGCCGCTGAACCAGCCGCTGCAGGCGAATGACGGCGGCGCCGAGAAAGCGCCTGCCGGCTGCGGCGAGACCATCAACTGGAAGCCGGTCTCGCCGGTGCCGACCAACATCCTGGCCGACAACGCGGTCGAGTTCGCGGCCAAGGTCGATGCGGTTCTCGGTGCCGGCGGCCACACGCAGGTCGGTGTGTCGTTCGCGCCCGATGTCGACAAAGGACGCATGAGCGCGGTCAACATGACGGTCGAGTCGGCCATCATCCGCCCGCGCTGGGCCGGCGGCCTGCCCAGCGCGAAGGACAAGGCGCTGATCGAGAAGGTCGAGGCCTTCATCAAGGCGCACGAAGAACGCCACCGCGACCTGAGCCGCGCGGTGATGCAGCAGGCGGTGTGCGATGCCCGGGGCAAGCCGGTGGCCGCCGCCAACGCGACGCTGAAGAAGGCCATCTGCGATCTCGAGCCGCTAGCGCACAGGAGCAGCTCGACGCCAAGGAAGGCAAGCTCGAGTGGATCAAGGACGCGAGCGGCGCGGTGGTCGACTTCAAGGCCGTCGGCGAGAAACACAACTACCACGTCAGCGGCTGCGACCCGTTCAAGGCACCGCCGCCCGGCGATGAGCAGGGGGGCGCGAAGTGAAGCCCCGCGCCCCGCGCCTCGTCGCGCAGGCCCTGCTGGCCTCAGAGGCTGTCGTATGGGCCTGAGCAGCTCACCGCGGCTGGTCAAGGGCGGCCTGGTGGTGCTCGCGCCTGGCGGCGGCGCCGTGCTGCGCATGGTCTCGCTGCAATACAACCCCGACACGCTGAGCCGCAGCTACCAGGTGCAGGGCGTCGGCGGCGACGGCGGCGGCGAACGTGCGCAGCCGTTCCGGCTGAAGGGCCCGGCGGTCGAATCGATCAAGCTCGAAGCCGAGATCGACGCCACCGACCAGCTGCAGTTTCCCGACCAGAACGCCAACGCGGTCGCCTTCGGCATCGCGCCGCAGCTGGCGGTGCTGGAAGCGCTGGTCAACCCGAGCGTGGCCGAGCTGCTGGCGCACGATGCCTTGGCCTCGAAGGGCACGCTGGAGATCGTGCCGCCCGAAGCACCGCTGCTGCTGTTCGTCTGGAGCGCGCAGCGTGTCGTGCCGGTGCGGCTGAGCGAATTCACGATCACCGAAGAAGCCTTCGACGCCGCGCTCAACCCGATCCGCGCCAAGGTCTCGCTGAGCCTGCGCGTGATGACCACCGACGACCTGGGCTTCGCGCACAAGGGCGGACAGATCTTCGTCAACCACCTGCGCGCACGCGAGGCGCTGGCCGGCAAGGCCGGCACCGCGACGCTGGCCACGCTGGGCATCTCGAACCTGCCATGACGACCATCACCGACCCGGTGCAGATGCTGCTCGACGCCGGCGCGATTCCCGCGTCGCCGTATTCCGACAGCAGCCGCTACCGCGGCGTGCCGCTGACCACGCTGACGCGGCCCGACGGCAGCCTCGTCGCCTACGGCAAGCGCCGCTTCATCGCGCCGCAGCGACAGATCGCGCTGGCCGCGCGGCACCTGGTGCGCGGCGGCGAGCGGCCCGACCTGGTGGCGCACCTGCACTACCAGCAGCCGCTGCTGCAGTGGCGCATCGCCGATGGCAACGCGGTGCTCGACCCCTTCGAACTCACCGACACGCTCGGCGCGCGCATCGCGGTGCCGGTGCCACCGGGCGCGGGCTGATCGCGATGGCATCGAGCGGGCTGCAACTCGGCTTGTACATCGGCCCGGTGCCGCTGCCGGCGCCGGCCGAGATCGTGCATGCGGTGTCGCGCGTGAAGGTCGACGAAGGCTCGGGCAGCTCGCAAAGCGGCTTCGAGATCACCATCGATCTGCCGCAGCGTTCGCCGCTGCGCACCTTGTTCCTGGTCAGTGGCGGCGGTGGCGGCGTGCCGTTGATGCGCGTGACGCTGACAGTGGCCTTGAACGGGCGCACCGAATCGCTGATCGACGGCATGGCCACCAACGTCGAGACGATCCCCGGCGAAGGCGGCGTCAGCCAGATCGTGATCAAGGGCAAGGACCTGAGCGCGCTGATGAGCATCATCGAGCTGCCCGGCCTGCCGTTCCCGGCGCTGCCGCCGTCGCTGCGCGTGCTGACGATCCTGGCCAAGTACGCGGCGCTCGGTGTCATCCCGCTGGTCATCCCGAGCATCGCCGACGTGCCGCCGCTGCCGATCCAGCGCATCCCGGTGCAGCGTGGCAACGACTACGAGTACATCCAGAAGCTCGCTGCCGACGTGGGCTATGTCTTCTACCTCGAGCCGGGCCCGGCGGTGGGCACGCAGCAAGGCGTACTGGGGGCCGGAGATCCGCATCGGCGAGCCGCAGCCGGCGCTGACCACCAACATGGACGGCGCCAGCAACGTCGAGAGCATGAGCTTCAACTTCGACCGCGAGCGCAAGAAGATGCCGATCGTGTTCTTCCAGGAGACGGCGAGCAAGGCGCCGATCCCGATCCTGATCCCCGACATCACGCCGCTGAACCCGCCGCTGGGGCTGATCCCGCCGCTGCCGCCGAAGATCGAGCAGCTGTCCGACACCGCGCAACTCTCGGCGCCGGAAGCATTGATGAAGGGCTTCGCCTTCGCCGCGCAGAACAGCGATTCGGTGTTCGGCAACGGGCGTCTCGACGTGATGCGCTACGGCCGGCTGCTGCGCTCGCGCAAGCTGGTCGGCGTGCGCGGCGCCGGGCTGCCCTTCGACGGCCTCTACTACGTCAAGGGCGTCACGCACGAGATCGAACGCGGCAGCTACAAGCAGAGCTTCCAGCTGGCGCGCAACGGCTTGATCTCGACGCTGCCGACGGTGCCGGTATGAAATTGTCCCCCCCGCGAAGCGCCTTCGGCGCTCCCCCCAGGGGGCACCACCAGCGGCCCGGCGAAGCCGGTTCCGCGGTGGCCGCTCGATGGTCGGCGATTGCAGCGTGGAGTCGGCGCATGAGCGCCGGCCCGTTCTTCGGCAAGTACCGCGGCGTGGTGCTGAACAACATCGATCCGCTGCAGATCGGTCGCGTGCAGGCCAGCGTGCCCGATGTCTCGGTGATTCCGTCCACCTGGGCGATGCCCTGCGTGCCCTGGGCCGGCATCGCCACCGGCGTGTTCACCGTGCCACCGATCGGTGCCGGCGTGTGGATCGAGTACGAGCGCGGCGACCCCGACTATCCGATCTGGGTCGGCGGCTACTGGGGCACCGCCGCCGAGGTGCCGGTGATGGCGCGCGCGGTGCCGCCGGGGCTGGCCGGCTTCACGATCCAGACCACCTTGAAGAACGGCATCACGATCAGCGACACGCCGGGCCCGACCGGCGGCATCCTGATCCAGACCACCACCGGCGCGATGATCTCGGTCAGCGACATCGGCGTCGTCATCTCCAACGGCAAGGGCGCGATCATCAACATGACCGGGCCCACGGTCGACGTCAACGTCGGCGCGTTGACGATCGTGTAGGCGACGCCATGCCCGCCCCTGTTCTTCACCTCGGCGCCACCGTGCTGTGCATGCACGCCGGCCAGGCGACGCCCGCGACGCCGTTCCCGCGCGTGCTGGTGTCGGGGCAGCCGGTGGTGACCTTGACGTCGCCGTACGTGGTCGCAGGCTGTGCGCTCAGCGGCACCTCGGCACCGCCGTGTGTCACCGCGCAGTGGATCGTCGGTGCGCTGCGCGTGGTCGCCGGCGGCGCCCCGGTGCTCACCTTCAGCGGGCAATCGATCTGCATGCCGTCGGGCTCGCCACTGATGCCGGTGGTGTCGCAGACGCGTGTGCTCGCCACCTGAACAAGGACTTCGAGATGCCTCAGCTCGACTTCCCCTATCACGTCGACAACAGCGGCCGCACCGCGTCGACCGCCCCCGCCGACCACGTGCGCGACCTGATCGAGCAGGTGCTGTTCACCGCGCCCGGTGAACGCGTGATGCGCCCGACCTTCGGCAGCGGCCTGATGGCGCTGGTGTTCGAGCCGAACAGCGTGCAGCTGGCCGCGACCACGCAGTTCCTGGCGCAGGCTTCGCTGCAGGAACACCTGTCGCACCTGATCGCGGTGCAGTCGGTGACGGTGGAGCCGCTCGACTCTTCGCTGTTCGTCACCGTGGCCTATCAGCTGCTGGAAGACGGCAGTTCGCAGGTGCTGCGCGTGGCGGCACCGGGGAGCGGGTCGTGAGCGCGCCGGGCCGTTGCCGAGCGTTCATCCCGCAGCGCGTGGCGCGGAGGGGCCCGTGATCGATCCACGCCAACACTGCTGCGACCCGCGCCGGCTCGAGGTGCTGCGCGCCATCGGCAGCGCCAACGCGATCGAGTTCGTCGAGGTGCGCGACCGCGACGAGCCGGTGCAGGCGTTGCGCCAGCGCACGCTGTTCGTGCGCCTGCTGCGCCGCGATGCGGCGATCGTCGATGGCAGCGACAGCCTGCTGCTGACCCGCGACAACCTGCTCGTCAGCGGCGGCGAGCGCATCCGCACGGTGGCCGTCGACTGGGTCGCGCTGGCCGACGCGCTGCCGGCAGGCGAAGATCCCGCGCTGGTGGCCGGCATCGATCGGCCCGAGCGCACCTTGGTCGTGCGCACGGCGGTTGCCGGCGACTTCTCGGCCTACACGCTGGCCCTCGTCGCGGCAGCCGGCAGCCTGACGCCGGCGCCCGGCTTCGACCCGCTGCTGTCGCGCATCAGCTTCGGCTTCAAGGTCGAATGCCCGACGCCGTTCGACTGCGCCACGGCACCGGCGTGCCCGCCGCAGATCGAAGTCGCGCCCGAGATCGACTACCTGGCGCGCGACTACGAATCCTTCCGCCGCATGATGCTCGACCGCCTGGCGCTGAGCGTGCCCGGCTGGAGCGAACGCTCGGCCGCCGATGTCGGCGTGACCCTGGTCGAACTGCTGGCCTATGCCGCCGACAACCTGTCGTACCGGCAGGACGCGATCGCCACCGAAGCCTATCTCGAGACCGCGCGGCGCCGCATCTCGGTGCGCCGCCATGCCCGGCTGGTCGACTACCACCTGCACGAAGGCCACAACGCACGCGCCTGGGTGCGCTTCGAGATCGCCGGCAACGACCTGCCGCTGCCGCGTGGCACGGCGCTGATCAGCCGCATCGCCGGTGCGGCCACGGTGTTGCACCCGGCCAGCCGTGAACTGGCCGAGGCGCTGAACGCGGGCGCCACGGTCTTCGAAACGGTGCGCGACGAAACGCTGCATGCCGACCTGAACCGATTCGACTTCTACACCTGGGGCGACGACGCCTGCTGCCTGCCCGCCGGCACACAGCGCGCCACCTTGCGCGGCCGCCATCCGCTGCTGCTGCCCGGTGCGGCGCTGGTGTTGCTGGAGACCACCAGCCCGACCACCGGCATCGCCGCCGACGCCGATCGGTCGCACCGCCACGTGGTGCGGCTGACCGCGGTCACGCCGACGCAGGACCCGTCCGGCCAGCTCTTCGATGCGCCGCCGGTGGATGCGCCGCTGGATGTGACGATCATCGAGTGGCATGCCGAAGACGCCCTGCCCTTTGCGCTGTGCATCGGCGCGCGCGCCTTTCCCGATGCACCGATCGCCGAGGCCTGGGGCAACGTGGTGCTCGCCGACCACGGGCGCAGCGTGCAGCACAACGCCGACCGGCTCGACACCAGCTGGCAGGTGCCCCGGGCAACGCTGTTCTCTGCGCTGCCGGCGGGTGCGCCGCCGGCCTGCGACCCACCGCCGCGCCTGCCGCTGCCACCGCGCTTTTCGCCGCGCCTGCCCGAGGCGCCGCTGTCGTACGGCGCCGACCTGGCCGCGCTGCTGGCCGCGCCGCCCGCTGACGAAGACCGTTTCACGCCGGCGGCGCGCCTGGCGCAGCTGGCGCCACGCGATGCGCGGCCGCTGATCACGCTGCAGTCCGAACTCGGCATCGACACCGACGATTGGATCGCGCAGCGCGATCTGGTCGGCAGCGGCGCCGGTGCCACCGACTTCGTCGTCGAGATCGACGACCAGCGCCGGGCGCAGCTGCGTTTCGGCGACGACGCGCACGGCAAGCGGCCCGACGAGGACACCACCTTCGCCGCGCGCTACCGCATCGGCAACGGCGTCGCCGGCAACCTGGGCGCCGGCGCGCTGGCGCATGTGGTGTCGACCGACAGCGCGGCCTTCGTCTCGATCGCCAACCCGCTGCCGGCCGCGGGCGGCAGCGAGGCGGAAGATGTCGAAGCCGCCCGGCGCGATGCGCCGCAGGCCTTTCGCACGCAGCAGCGCGCCGTCACCGCCGACGACTATGCGCGTGCCGCCGAACGGCGCAGCGAGGTGCAGCGCGCCGCGGCATCGTTTCGCTGGACCGGCAGCTGGCACACCGTCTTCGTCACCGCCGATCGCCGCGGTGGCGCCGCCGTCGATGCGCCGTTCGAGCGCCGGCTGCGCCGCCACCTCGAGCGCTTCCGCATGGCCGGCTACGACCTCGAGATCGATGCGCCGCAGTTCGTCGCGCTCGACATCGAGCTGCATGTGTGCGTGAAAGCCGAACACTTCCGCGCGCAGGTTCTGGCCGCGCTGCGCGAGGTGCTGTCGGCGGCCGTGCGCAGCGACGGCCAACCGGGCCTGTTCCATCCCGACCGCTTCAGCTTCGGCGAGGCGGTGTACCTGAGCCCGATCATCGCCGCGGCGCAGGCGGTGCAGGGTGTCGAATCGGTGAAGGCGCTGCGCTTCCAGCGGCTGGCCGAACCGAGCCCGACCTCGCTCGCCGACGGCGTGATCGCCATCGGCCGGCTCGAGATCGCGCAGCTCGCCGACGACCCCAATTTCCGCGAGCGCGGGCGGCTCACGATCCAGATCGGAGGCGGCAAATGAGTGCCATCAATCGGCCCGGCGTCGAGAACTGCGGCTGCTGCGACGGCGTGCAGGCCGCCACGCCGCAGGCGATCTTCAACCGCCCGGCGCTGTCTGCGATCAACTACCGCATCGGCACCTGGGCCGACTTCAAGGCCAGCCTGATCGCGGGGCTGTCGAGCAGCACGCGCCCGGCGTTGGCCCGGCTGCGCACGCGTGACGGCGACGACTTCACGCTCGGCCTCATCGACGCCTTCGCCTGCACCGCCGACGTGCTGAGCTTCTACCAGGAGCGCACCGCCAACGAGAACTGGCTCGGCACGGCGGTGGAGCGCACCTCGCTGCAGGAGATGGGCAAGCTGATCGGCTACCGCCTGCGCCCCGGCGTGGCGGCCGAAACCTGGCTCGCGTTCACGCTGGAAACACCGCCGCAGGCACCGCCCGGGCTGGCCGACGAACCCGGGCGCCTTCGTCACCGGCGTGCCGGCGCAGATCGCGCTGCCTGCGGGCCTGAAGGTGCAGAGCGTGCCCGGCCCCGACGAGAAGCCGCAGACCTTCGAGACCGTCGAAGCGGTGGCCGAGGCGCGACCGGCGTGGAACGCGATGCGGCCGTGGCTCAGCGAACCGGTGATGCCGAAGCGCTTCGACAAGTTCACCTACCTGGCCGGCGTGCGCACCGGCTTGAAGGCCGGCGATGCGGTGGTGCTGGTCGATGCCGAGTTCATCGACAACGCCGAAGCCGCACCCGACCGCTGGGACTTCCGCATCCTCGAGCAAGGTCGAGGCCGACCTGGCGCACGACCGCACGCGCATCGAGTGGGCGCGCGGTCTCGGCTCGATCAATCCGTTCAAGAACCCGGCCGCCACGGCACGTGTGTTCGCGCTGCGCAAGCGTGCCGCGGCCTTCGGCCACAACGCGCCGATGTGGGCGAGCATGCCGGCGGTGTTCAAGGACGAATACCCCGGCGGCGTGCCGAGCATCGGCGGCGGCGTCTTCGGCACGCTGGCGGCGACGGTGTCGACGTCGGTGTCGCTGAGCAAGTACAGCAGCGACTGGCCGGCCTTCAACGCGAGCGCACGTGCGCCCGGCACCAGCGTCGCCTGGCTCGACCTGGACGGCGTCGTCGCCGACATTGCCGCCGGCAGCCTGGTGGTGGTCGGCAAGGGCGACTTCAACCACCCCGCCGGTGGCAGCGGCGACACCTATGTCGAGCTGTACCAGGTGCGGGCCACCAGCGAGGTCTCGCGCGCGCAGTTCGCGTTGTCGGGCAAGGTGACGCCGGCTCGAACTGGCCGGCGAGAACTTCGCCGCCGAGTTCCATGCGCATCCGCGCGAGCTGTCGGTGTTCGCGGTGTCCGAGGAGCTGGCGCTGGCCGAGTACCCGGTGAGCACGGCGCTGTCGGGCGACACGCTGCCGCTGGCGGTCGCGCGCCGACGGGCTGACGGCGGGGCGCCGGCTGATCGTGCGCGGCATTGGCGAGCGACGGCGAGAAACATGTGCAGTTCGCGACCATCGCGTCGGTCACTGCGCTGGGCAGCCGCTGCACGGTGCGGCTCGTCGAGCCGCTGCCGGCCACCTTGCAGCGCGACAGCGTGCTGGTGCATGGCAATGTCGCGCTCGCCTCGCACGGCGAGAGCGTGACCACCATCCTCGGCTCCGGCAACGCGGCCGTGCCCTTCGCCGCCTACGAACTGAAGCAGTTGCCGCTGACCTATCGCGCGGCGCCCACCGAAAGCGGCGCCGCGGCGCAGATCACGTTGCGCGTCGGCGACATCGAATGGCACGAGAAGCCCACGCTGTACGGCGCGGCGGCGACCGAACGCGCCTACACGCTCGACACCGACGCGGCCGCGCGTTTGTGGCTGCGCTTCGGCGACGGCATCGCCGGCGCGCGACCGCCGAGCGGCCAGAACAACCTGGTGGCGGTGTCGCGCAAGGGGCTCGGTGCGGCCGGCAACGTGCGCGCCGACACGCTGACGCAGCTGGCCACCCGCCCGCTCGGGCTGAAAGGCGTGGCCAACCCGGCCGCCGCGCTCGGCGGCACCGACGCCGAGGGCGAGGACAGTGCGCGGCGCAGCATGCCGATCGCCACGCGCACGCTCGGCCGCGTCGTCTCGCTGCTCGACTACGAAGACTTCGCGCTCGCCTTCGCCGGCATCGCCAAGGCGCAGGCCGCGGTGCTGCCGCTGCGCGGCGGCCGCACCATCGTCGTCACGGTCGCCGCCGAGGACGGCGCGCCGATCGACAGTGCCAGCCCGGTGTGGAACAACCTGCTCGCTGCACTGCATGCCGCCGGTGATCCGCTGGTCAAGGTGCAGCTGCTCGCCGCGCAGCTGTCGAGCGTGCGGCTCGGGCTGAAGGTCAAGGTGCGATGCGGCGCACGATCCCACCGTGGTGCTGGCCGCTGTCGAGGCGGCGTTGCGCGCGCGCTCTGGCCTTCGATGCGCGCGCGCTGGCGCAGCCGGTGCAGCAATCGGAAGTGATCGCGGCAGCCCAGGCGGTGGCCGGCGTGGTGGCGATCGATCTCGACTGGCTCTACGGCGGCAGCGCGCCGCTGGCACAGACGCTGCCGTCGTTGCAGGCACGGCTGCTGGCATCGCGCGCACGTGTCGGTGCGGGCGGCATGCCGCTGCCTGCCGAGCTGCTGACCTTGCACCCGGGGCCGCTCGTGTCGCTGCAGGAATTCACATGAAGACCCTGGACTTCGATCGACTGTGGTCGCTGCTGCCGGCGCTGCACCGCGTGCGCGATGCCGAGCGCGGCGAACTGCGCGATCTGGTCTCGCTGTTCGCCGAACAGTTCGCCGCGCTGGAAGAAAACGCCGAGCAGCTGTACGACGACCTGTTCATCGAGACCTGCGCCGACTGGGTGGCGCCGTACATCGGCGAGCTGATCGGCTACCGCACCCTGCACGGCGTGGTGCCGGCGGTGGCGTCGCCGCGCGCCGACGTGGCCAACACCATCGCCTACCGGCGCCGCAAGGGCACCGCGCACGATGCTCGAGCAGCTGGCGCGCGATGTCACCGGCTGGCCGGCGCATGCGGTCGAGTTCTTCGAGCAGCTGGCGACCACGCAGTACATGAACCACCTGCGCGGGCATGCCCGGGCGACACCCGACCTGCGCGACACCGCGGCGCTGCTGGCGCGCGGCGGCGCCTTCAACACGCTCGCCCACACCGCCGAGATGCGCCGCCCCGAGCCGGCCAAGGCCGCTTCAACATCCCCAACATCGGCATCTTCCTGTGGCGCATCGAAGCGCTGCCGCTGACGCGCGTGCCGCTGGTCGCCGACCCGGGTGATGCCAGCGGGCGGCGCTGGCGCATCAACCCGCTCGGCGCCGATCTGGCGCTGTTCCGCCGGCCCGTCACCGAAGCCTCGATCGACGTGCTGGCCGAGGCGCTGAACATGCCCGAGCCGCTGCGCGTGCGGCCGCTGGCGTTGCAGATGCGCGCCGCGCAGCGCGCCGGCGATGCCACGCTCGCCTTCGACTGGGGCGACAACGCCAGCCTGGTCCTGTTCCACGGCACCGGCGAGCCGTTCCCGATCCAGATGCCGCCGGCGGCGCCGGGCGACATCGGCGAGCCGCTGGTGCGCATCTGCGACCTGCGCGACGACCCGGCCGCACCGGGCAGCTGGGCGCACGAGGCCGACCTCGGCGACGACGAGATCGGCATCGACCCCGAGCGCGGGCGTGTGCTGCTCGGCGACAACCGCGCCAGCGAACACGCGGCGATGCCGTTCTCGGCCAGCTTGCAGCTGGGCCAGATGCGGCGCATCGGCGGCGGCGAGTACGAACGCATCGCCGACGGCGAGACGCTCGCGGTGCAGCGCAACGTGGCCGCCGGTGCCGACTGGCAGCCGGGCCTCGACGACATCGCCGCCGGCGGCCGCCTGCGCATCGACGACAGCCTGACCTATCGGTTCACGCCGACCTTCCGCGTCGACGGCGAGACCGCCGACGGCGTGCCGGGCCATGTCGTCGTCGTCTCGGCGCGCAACGGCGCGCGACCGCTGCTCGCCGCCGGCGGCGACATCACGCTCGAGATCGGCGCGCGCGGCACGCTGGTGCTCGAAGGCCTGGTCATCAGCGGTGCCACCTTGCAGCTCGCGGCCGCCGCCGACAACGAGCCACGCACCTTGATCCTGCGCGACTGCACGCGTGCTGCCCGGGCGCAGCTTGCTGCCCGATGGCGCGGCGGCGACACCCGGCGCCGTCAGCCTGCAGATCGCGCACCCCTTCGCCCGCGTGCGCATCGAGCGCTCGATCGTCGGTGCGCTGCGCTCGCACCCCGATGCGCAGATCGAACTCAGCGGCTCGGCGATCGATGCCACCGACCCGCTGCTGCCGGCCTACGAAGGCCTGGCCGCCGCCGAACCCGGCGCCGAGTTGAGCCTGAGCGACTGCACGGTGATCGGACTGCTGCATGCGCCGGCTGCTGACCCTGGCCTCGAACACCCTGTTCGTCGCCCGACTGCGCCGAACCCGCGCCCGCCGGCTGGCCGGCCGCCGTGCGCGTGCAGCGCCGCCAGCAGGGTTGCGTGCGCTTCAGCTGGCTGCCGGCCGGTGCGGTGACGCCGCGCCGCCACCGCTGCGTCAGCGACGACAGCGACAGCGCGCTGCGGCCGCAGTTCACCTCACGCCGCTATGGCGATGCCGCGTACCTGCAACTGGCGGCCGTGACGCCGCTGGCGATCCGCCACGGCGCCGACGACGAGGGCGAGATCGGCCTGATGCACCCGCTGGCGCAGCCGCAGCGCGAGGCCAACCTGCGCATCCGGCTCGACGAGTACCTGCGCTTCGGGCTCGCCGCCGGGCTGTTCTACGCGACCTAAGCGAACCTCTGATCGGAAGACTGCCATGACCGCCGACTTCTCCCGCGTGCGAATGAACCCGCTGGCCGCCTATGCCGGCGTCGAACTGCAACAGGGGCGTGTGCTGCTCGATGCCGACTACAACGAGGCGGTGGCGCTCGTCGACCGGCGCCTGCGCGCGCTGGCCAGCGACGTGCTCGGCCGCGCCACGGTGTCGCAGACGACGCCGCTGGCCTTCCGCCTGACCCCCGCCGGGGCCGGCTTCACGATCGGCCGCGGCCGCATGTATGTCGACGGCCTGCTGGCGCAGAACTTCGGCCGCGCCGACCCGGCCCAGCGCAGCTTCGACCCGCTGCTGGCCGAAACCGTGTTCACGCAGGACCCGGGCTACGCCGAACAACCGTGGCTGCAGCCACCGCCGCCGCTGCCGACTGCCGGACGCCACCTGGTCTACCTGGACGTGTGGGAACGCGAAGTCACCGCCGTCGAGAACCCCGCGCTGGTCGAGCCGGCGCTGGGCGTGGACACCACCACCCGCCGACAGACCGTGTGGCAGGTGCGCGTGCTGGACAACGAGGCCGGTGCCGGCGCCGACTGTGCCTCGGACGACGCCGACGTGCCGGGCTGGGCCGCGCTGATCGCACCGTCGAGCGGGCGCCTGAGCACCGGCACCTACGACGTCGCGGCGGTGCCCGACCCCTGCGAACTGCCGCCCAGCGGCGGCTACACCGGCCTGGAGAACCAGCTCTACCGGGTCGAGATCCACGACGCCGGCGCGCCGGGCGGCAGCGCCACCTTCAAATGGTCGCGCGACAACGCCAGCGTCGCCAGCCGCGTGGCCAGCATCGTCAGCGCGACCGAACTCGAACTCGATTCGCTGGGCCGCGACGAGGTGCTGCGTTTTGCCGTCGGCCACTGGGTCGAGATCACCGACGATGCGCGCGAGTTCTCGCAGGCCGCCGGCGAGATGCGCCGCATCACCGAGATCGACGAGAGCAGCCGGCGCATCCGCTTCGCGCCGGCGCTGCCGGCGGCGATGCTGCCCGCCGCGCTGCCCAGCAGCAGCCACCCGGCAGCGAGCAACCTGCGCGTCAGGCGCTGGGACCAGCGCGGCGAGATCGTGCGCACCTCGGGCGGCGGCAACGTGGTGGTGGTGCAGGACCTCGACGATGCCGCGTCCACCGGCGTCATCCGCGTGCCGGCGGCTGCCACCACCTTGCTGCTCGAAAACGGCGTCACCGTGTCGTTCTCATCGCTTGGCAGCAAGGGGTTCAGGGCCGGGGATGCCTGGGTGTTCGCGGCGCGCACCGCCGACGCCTCGGTGGAGCTGCTGCAGGCCGAGCCACCGCGTGCGATCCACCACCACTACGCCCGGCTCGGCTTCTGGGACATCGCCGCCGGCACCCTCGGCGATTGCCGCGGCCACTGGCCGCCCGATGTGCAGGGGCACGACTGCAGCTGCACCGCCTGCGTCACCGCCGCCTCGCATGCCGACGGCACGCTGACGATCCAGGACGCGGTCGACCGCGTGCGCGAAGCCGGCGGCGGCACCGTGTGCATCGGCATCGGCGAGTTCGCGTTGCAGGCGCCGGTGAACATGGCCAACGTGCGCTCGCTGCGCATCCAGGGCCAGGGGCCGGGCAGCGTGGTGATCGCCGCGGGCACCGCCTTCGACATCCGCAACAGCGTGGCGGTGGCGGTGCAGGAACTCACCGTCGTCTCGCTCGGCCGCGGCTCGGCGATCGTCGCCAGCAGCGTGCTCGGGCTGGCGTTGACGCAGCTGGCGGTGGCGGTGGTGGGCGGCGCCGACAACCCCGGCGCCGCCATCGCGCTGGCCGGTGCGATGCTGTCGGCGCGCATCGAGAACAACCTGCTGCTCGCGCCGGTCGGCGTGCGTGCGCTGGAAGCCGCCGCCGAGGGCACGCCGGCGGTGCTGCTGAGCGCGGCACTGACGATCGAGGACAACCTGCTGTGGTGCGAACGCTCGGCGGTGCGGCTCGATGGCGCGGTGCTGCACTTGCTGGAAACGCGCATCGCCGGCAACCAGGTGCTCGGCTGCCGCGACCCGGCGCTGGTGCTGCTGGGTTTCGCGGCACCCGGTGCGGCGGCGCGGCTCAGCCACAACCTGGTGCAGACCTCGGGCAGCGCGATCCAGGCCGGCGTCGATGGCCTGTGGATCGGCGACAACAAGCTCAGCGCCTCCGGCACGCGCAGCGACACCGTCGGCATCGAGCTGCGCCCCGGGCTCGACAAGGGCGGCACCGACCAGTGCCAGATCCTCGCCAACCAGATCGCCGGCTACAGCCAGGCCGGCATCGTGGTGCGCTCGCAGCTGCGCTCGCTGATCGTCAAGCTGAACATCATCGAGGGCTGCGCCAACGGCATCCTGATGCTCGACGATGCCGAAGGCGCCGCGGTGGCGATCGAGAACAACCAGTTGCACGACATCGGTGCCGGCGACAACGCCAACGACCCGCAGCCGGTGGTGGGCATCGCGCTGGTGCGGGTGCAGTCGGCCACCGTCGCCGGCAACGCGCTGCAGCGCATCGGCGCCGCCGCCGGCAATGCGCCGCTGCGCGCCGGCCTGCTGGCGCTGGGCGTGACGCGGCTGCGCGTGTCGGGCAACCAGATCATGGAGCTGGCGCCGGCCGCGGATTTCGGTGGCCTGGCGGTCGGCGTGTACGTGGCCGGGCCGTTCTACCAGCTCGACGTGCTGCACAACCAGATCGAGCGCGACCCGCTGCCCGTCGACACGCCCGCGCGTTCGAGCTGGGCCGCGCTGCTGGCACTCAACGCCACCTTCGCCGCGGCCGGCAGCACTGCCAACACCGGTGTCGGCGGCGCGCAGCGCTTCGGCCGCTTCGCCACGGTGCCGATCGAAGGCGGCGCCACGTTGGTGGTGAATGGCAGCAGCGCCTTCGTCGCGCCCGGCATCGGCAGCGGCGGCGGCGCGTCGGTGCTCGGCAACGTCTTCGCCGGGCGTGGCAACGTGCCGCTGGTGGCGCTGGTCGCGCCGCGCGAATGCCTGTTCAGCGACAACCGCTGCGAGCACCAGCTGCTCGGCGGCAGTGCATCGATCACGCTGCAGACGCAGGTGGGCATCGTCGGCACCAACCGCGTGCGCAACAACGCCGATGTGGCCATCGCCGTCAACGGCGCGAAGAGCGTCGTCGCCATCGGCAACATCACCACCGGCATCCTGCAGATCCCGGGGCTGGAACCGCAGTTCGCCGCACTCAACCTGCGCGGCTGACGCGCGAGAAGGAAACCACCATGCAGATCTTCGTGATCAAGAAGGACAGCGACATCAAGCGCGTGCTCGCCGCCGCGCCGGCCACCCGCGTGCAGCAGTTGCAGCGCTTCAACCCGCACGTCGATTTCACCAAGCTGGCGCCGGGTGCCGTGCTGGTGATCCCCGACGAACTGCGCGACATCGAATTCCCGGCGGGCGACGCCGAATCGATCGGACCCGAGGCGCTGGCCAGTTTCACTGCCGTGGCGAAGGACGCGATGCAGGCCTCGGCGAAGCGGCTGCGCGAGGCCGCCGAACGCGCCAAGACCGAAGAAGGCGCGCTGGCCGCCGCGGTGGGGAGCCAGGGGGTCAACGATGCGGTCGGCCGTGATCCCGGGCTGAAGGAGGCGATCGGGTCGGCATTGAAGAAGTCGCAGGAAGACGCGCGCACGGCCGCAGAAGGCATCAAGGCCTTCGATGCGCTGAGCAAGGCCGCGTTGAACGAACTGCAGGCGCTGGGCAAGCAGCTGTCCTGAAGCAACCGATCGCTGGCACTCAGCGCCGGCGAGCGCGCCGCGGCGCCTTCGCCGGCAGCGTGGCCACGAAGGCGGCACACCACTCGACCCACGCCTGCAGCGCGCGATCGTCGGCCAGGCCCGGTGCATCGACGTAGACATAGCCCTTCATCGGTCGACCGGTGAAATCCATCTCGCGCACGTGCGGCAAGGCCAGTGCATCGGGATGGCGCTGCGGCCCCACACGCGCCATCAGGCTGGCGCCTTCGATGCCGACGAACATGCGGCCGTCGAGCAGGAATGCGAGGCCGCCGAACATGCGGCGTTCGCTGACGCCCTCGCGAGCACCGACGATGTCACGCACGCGCTGGGCGAGTCCGGGATCGAAGACCATCGCCGCCTGGTGCGGGTACGCAATCAGCCTGCGCGCTGGCTTGCGGCCCGGCTCACTGCCCACAGCCCGGTGGCGGCGAGCGGGAACTGCAGCCGCTGCACCTGCACGCCGAGGGCTGCCAACGCGACGGCATAGCGGTCGCACAACGCCGGCTCGCCGGCCAGCACCAGCGGCGCAGCGCGATCGACTCGCGGCAGCGCCGACACGATCTCGGCACCCACCAGCAGGCCCGACAGGTAGTCCGGTGCGGCAGCCGGTGGCAACTCGCCCATCAGGCCGCGCGTGCGCACGCTGAACAGCAAGCGGCTCAAGGCCGCGCCGCCGGTGGCCTGCGCCTGGGCCACGCCCTGCGCAAACGCGGCCGCATCGGCAGGCGCACCCGGCGCCATCAGGCGGCCCAGCACCGAGTGTTCACGCAGCACCGCGAACAGCTCGCCGGTGATGTGCGTGTCGAAACCCTGCACCTGCCCGTCGCGCAGCGTGATCCATTTGCTGTGGGTGCCGGGCAGCACGACGGTGGCCGCGGCATGCAGTTCGGGCTGGCGCGCCAGCAGCCCGCACAGCTGCGTCTCCTCGCCGCGCATCACGTCGGGCAAGCCCTGCGCGTTGCGCGCGCACAGCCCGGGCACGATGTGCAGCGTGCGCGCATCGGCCAGCCGCAGTTCGCCGCAGCCGCGCTGCAGGCCATCGAGCGCGACCGGGCAGGCGAGATACGGCACCTCGTGCCAGCCGTGCGCACTGCCGACCATGCCGCAGGCCCACAACGGCGCGTGCGGCGGCGCCCAGCCGGCCAGCAGCGCCGTCAGCGCGGCATCGAAACCCGGCGCGCCGCCGACGATGCGCGAGGCGCCGGCGTCGCTGCGGCGTTCGTCGAGCACCGCGCCGTCGCCAGCCATCAGGTAGGCGCGCAGCTGGGTGCTGCCCCAGTCCAGCGCCACCAGCGCCACGGCCTGGTCTTCAGCCATGGAGCTGGGTCAGGCAGTGGCCGTGCCGACTCGGCGTCATCGCGGCGTGGCGCGGCGGTAGGCGTCGACGAAGGCGGCGGCGTTGGCGCCGGTGACCTGCGCGGACTGCCCGGGGCGGTACAGGTCGCTGCCCAGGCCGGCACCGACGCAGCCGGCGGCCAGGTAATCGGCCAAGTTGGCCGGCGAGACCCCGCCCACCGCCAGCAACGGCAACGCCGGCGGCAACACCGCACACAGCGCGCGCACGTGGCCGGGGCCGAGCGTGGCGGCGGGAAAGATCTTCACGCCCTGCGCGCCGGCACGGGCGGCGGCAAATACTTCGCTGGCGGTCATCGCGCCGGGCAGGCACATCAGGCCGCGGGCCAGCGCATCGGCGAGCAGCGCTTCGTCGACATGCGGCGAGACCGCCAGGCGCCCGCCGGCAGCCTGCAGCGCATCCAGGTGCTGCACGCTCAGCACGGTGCCGGCGCCGACCAGCACCTGCGGCAACGCGTCGACGATGGCGCGCACGCTGCGTGCCCAGTCGGGCGAATTGGTCGGCACCTCGATGCAGTCGAAACCGGCCGCCTGCAAGGCCTGCGCGTGCAGCACCGCCTCTTCGGGCCGGATGCCACGCAGGATGGCCACCAGCGGCAGGGACGTCAGCCAGGCCATCAGAGCAACACCTTGGCGCCGGCGCTGCAGGCGCAGCGCGCGCCGGCGCAGCGTGCGAGCGCAGCCACCCGGGGCGCTATCGCGCGGCAGGTCGAATTTCGTCGGTTTCATGGCAGCGAAGCATAACCACCGCGCCGGCGAAGCGGCACGCGGCCGACGCAGCGGCGGGCACGGCCGTTGGTGAGACACCGCCGCCGCGCGCGCCCGCGGCCTGCAAAAGCCTCGGAGATGCCGGTTGGGATAGATTTCCGCCCATCGAATCGCGACCCGACGGCCGACGTGCACCCAGCAAGCAACGACAACGACAACGACAACGGCGGCGACACCCCGCCGTTCCTCGGCGGTGACGGCGAGATGGCGCGGCTCATCCGCAGGTTCGACTGGGCGCGCACCCCACTGGGGCCGCCGCGCGACTGGTCACCGAGCCTGAAGGTGATCGTGCGCATGGCCCTGTCCACGCGGCACCCGGTGTTCGTGTTCTGGGGCCCGCAGCACATCTGCCTGTACAACGACGGCTACCGGCCCTCGCTCGGTCCCGAGAAGCACCCGGCCATTCTGGGCATGCCGGCGCAACAGGCCTGGCCGGAGATCTGGCCGCTGATCGGACCGCAGATCGAACAGGTGCTCGGCGGCGACGGCGGCACCTGGCACGAGAACCAGCTGATCCCGATCGTGCGTCACGGCGGCTTGCAGGATGTCTACTGGACCTACTCCTACGGGCCGATCGACGATGCGGCGGCCGCCCACAACGTCGGCGGCGTGCTGGTGCTGTGCACCGAGACCACGCGCCAGGTGCAGGCCGAGCAGAAACTGGCCGACGAGGTGCGGCGACTGGCGAAACTCTTCGAGCAGGCCCCCAGCTTCATGGCGCTGCTGCGCGGCCCCGGGCATGTCTTCGAACTGGCCAACCGCGCCTATGTCGAACTGATCGGCAACCGCGCACTGCTCGGGCTGAGCGTGGCGCAGGCGCTGCCGGAGGTCGTCGAACAGGGGTTCGTCGGCACGCTCGACGCGGTGTACCGCAGCGGCAAACCCTACTCCGCCACCGCGGCGCGGGTCGAGATCGTCAGCAGCACATCGGTGCGCCGGGAACACGTCATCGATTTCATCTACCAGCCCACCACCGGCGCCGACGGCGCGGTCGACGGCATCCTCGTCGTCGGTGTCGACGTCACCGCACGGCACAGCGCCGAGACCGCACTGCAGTTCAGCGAACAACAACTGCGCCTGGCCATCGATGCGGGCGAAATCGGGCTGTGGGATGTCGACCCGGTCAACGACACGCTGTACTGGGCGCCGCTGGTCAGGCGCATGTTCGGCATCGCCGCCGATAGGGCGGTGTCGTTGCACGACTTCTATGCCGGTCTTCATCCGCTGGACCGCGAGGCCACCGCCGCGGCCTTCGCCGCCGCGCTGGACCCGGCGGTGCGCGCGCTGTACGACGTCGAGTACCGGGTCATCGCGCGCGACAACGGCGAGCAACGCTGGGTCGCGGCCAAGGGCCGCGGCATGTTCGACGACCAGGGGCGCTGCGTGCGCGTGCTGGGCACGGCGATCGACATCACCCGGCGCAGGGCGCGCGACGCCGAGTTGCGCGAACTGAACGACACGCTCGAACGGCGCGTGGCGCAATCGCTGGCCGAACGGCGCGTCCTGGCCAACGTGGTCGAAGGCACCGCCTCGATGATCCAGGTGATCGATGCCGATTTCGCCTGGCTCGCCGTCAACCGCGCTGCCGCGGCCGAGTTCACACGCCAGTTCGGTCGGCGGCCCCGGGTCGGCGCGAAGTTGCTCGACGAACTGGCGGCGCACCCGGTGCAGCGCGATACCTTGCAGGCGCTGTGGCGTCGGGCCCTCGCCGGCGAGACCTTCAGCGCCATCGAGGAGTTCGGCCAGCGCCACCACGAGATGCGTTTCGACGCGCTTCGCGACGACCGCGGCGAGCGCATCGGCGCCTACCAGATCGCGGTCGACGTGACCGAGCGCCTGCTCGACCAGCAACGCCTCGCCGCGGCCGAGGCAGCGCTGCGCCAGGCGCAGAAGATGGAGGCCATCGGCCAGCTCACCGGCGGCATCGCGCACGACTTCAACAACCTGCTGCAGGCGCTGGGCGGCAACATCGAGTTGATCCGGCGCAAGGCAGCCGATGCGAAGCAGGTGGCGATCTGGGCCGAGCGCAGCGCCGGCGTGCTGGCGCGCGGCGCCCGGCTGACCTCGCAGCTGCTGACCTTCTCACGCGAGCAGGCGCCGAAGCTGCGTTCGGTGCCGGTGCTGGCGCTGATCGAGGGCATGCGCGACCTGCTGCGCAGCACACTCGGCTCGCCGGTGCGGCTGAAGTTGATGCTGCCTGCGGCGGAAGTGTTTGCCGTCGCCGACAGCACGCAGCTCGAAATGGCGGTGCTGAATCTGGCGATCAATGCGCGCGATGCGATGGTCGCCGGCGGCGAGATGATCCTCGGCGTGGCTGAGCTGCGGCTCGACGACGACCTGCAGTTGCCGGCCGGCGACTACGTGCGCCTGAGCGTGTCCGACAGCGGCAGCGGCATGGACGCGCATGTCGCGCAGCGGGCCTTCGATCCCTTTTTCACCACCAAGGGTGTCGGCAAGGGCAGCGGGCTCGGGCTCAGCCAGGTCTACGGCATGGCGCAACGCGCCGGCGGCAGCGCCCGCATCGAGACCGTGCCGGGTCACGGCTCGACCGTGAGCATCTGGCTGCGCCGCGCAGACCCGGCCGGCGAGCACGCGCAAGGCACCGATTTCGGCGCGCTGGAGCCGGCTGCGGGCGCCGCCGTGACCGTGCTGGTGGTCGACGACGACGGCGACGTGCGCCAGTTGCTGGCGGAGGCGCTGCAGGCGCTCGGGCACCAGGTGCTGCAGGCCGCGGACGGCCAGGCCGGCCTTGCGGTGCTGGCCAGCAACCGGGTCGATGCCATCGTCGTCGACTTCGCGATGCCGGGCATGAACGGTGCCGAGTTTGCGCGCCGGGCCCGCGAGCGGCTGCCCGATCTGCCGGTGCTGGTGGTCAGCGGGCATTCGGATTCGGCGGCGCTCGATGCTGCCGTCGGCGCCGAGGTGGCGCTGCTGCGCAAGCCCTTCGAACTGGGCACGCTGCAGGCGGCATTTGCGAAGCTGGTGCGAGGCTCGCCCGGCTTCGCGGGTACGGCACGATGAACGGCCGCGGGCACAATGTGCAGCTGGCTGGCACCCCTTTGTGGAATTGCAAATGATCATCCTGCTGGTTGAAGACGACGACGCGATCCGCGCCGGTACCGCCGAGCTGCTGCGCGACATGGGGCACACGGTGATCGAGGCCGGCGATGCCGAATCCGCGATGCACACCGTGCGCAGCACGCCGATCGACCTGCTCTTCACCGACGTGCGCCTGCCCGGCCTGGCCGGCGATGTCTTCGCTGCAGCGGCCAGCGCCGAACAGGGCCGCCTGCGCATCGTGTTTGCCACCGGGGTCAGCGAGATGTCGGAAGGCGATGCCGAGGGCGGGCCGGTGTTGCTGCGCAAGCCCTACACCGCGGCCGACATCGAAGCGGCGATCGCCGCGGCCATGCGCGGATCGGCCACGCCGACTTAAAACCGCCTGGGCGCGGGCACTGCCCGACGCCCGACGCTGCGCTGTTCCTTGCTCGCCCACCCCGCATAGCAGGGGGCGGATCGATCAGCGGCTGCGGTTAGGATCGTTTTGCCCGCAAGCCGCGGATCATCAACAAGATGTCGGTACCCGGC
The DNA here is from genome assembly GCA_963756415.1 of uncultured beta proteobacterium. Classification (GTDB taxonomy): domain Bacteria; phylum Pseudomonadota; class Gammaproteobacteria; order Burkholderiales; family Burkholderiaceae_C; genus Rubrivivax. The sequence goes on along the minus strand of CAVWNT010000003.1, from coordinate 26,758 downwards.
ATCAACGGAGACAAACATGAGCGTCGGCACCATTTTGTTGATCGTGCTGGTCCTGCTGCTGCTCGGCGTGATCCCCAGTTGGCCGCACAGCAGAAGTTGGGGCTACGGGCCCAGCGGCATCCTGGGCGTGATCGTCGTGGTGGTGCTCGTGCTGCTGCTGATGGGCCGCATCTGACGGCGTGCGCGCAGCGCCGGGCGCGCACCAGCCCGGCCGGTTCAGCCCTGCAGTAGCTGGCCGATCAGCTGGCGCAAGGCCGGTTCGAGCGCATCGAGATCCAGATCGGGCTCGCGGATCACACGCACCGCCAGCCCTTCGATCAGGCATTGCATCAGCACCGCGTGCGACTCGCGCGGGTGCTCCGCGTGTCGGTCGCCGCGCCCGGGCGGCAGCGGCGCGAACCATGCCAGCAGATCACCGCGCGTCTGTCGATCCGACGCCCTCAAGGCGGCACCGATCTGCGCGTCGCGGCTGCCCTCGGCACTGGTTTCCAGGAACAGCGCGCCGTGCATCGCCGCCGGATCCCCTTCGCGCCACTGCCTGAACGATTGCACGATCGCCGACGCCATGTCGGCCGAACCCTCGAGCTGCTGGATGCGCTTGCGGGAATGTTCGAGTTGCCGCTCGATGATCGCCAGCACGATGGCGTTCTTGCTCGGGAAGTAGCGGTACATCAGGCCCGGGCTCATCGCCGCGGTGTCGGCGATCAAGCCCATGCTGGCGCCATGAAAGCCCTTGTCGATGAAGCATTGCCGAGCCGCGCCGAGGATGCGCTCGCGCTGTGCGTCGGCGCGCGGGCCCTCCTTGGCCTTGGCGTGGGCGCGAGCGGGCGACGGGGCTGGCGCAGGCGTCGTGCTCATGGGCTGCGTTCGACCCAGCCACCGCCGAGCGCCTTGTACAAGGTCACCCGGTTGATCTGCTCGGCCAGCCGCGTCGACACCAGCGCCTGCTGCGCGGCGAACAGCGTGCGCTGGGCGATCAGCTGCACCTGGTAGTTGTCGCGCCCGGCCTTGTAGCGCGCCAGCGAGAGCTCGTTCGCCCGCGTCGCCGCGTCGACCAGCGCCAGCTGCGCTTCGCGCTGCCGTGCCAGCGTGCGCGACAGTGCCAGCGCGTCGGCGACCTCGCGGAAGCCGGCCTGGATCGCCTGTTCGTATTGCGCCAGCGCGATCGACTGATCGGCCAGCGCGACATCGAGGTTGCCCTGCAGCCGGCCGTTGTCGAAGATCGGCAGGTTCAGCGACGGCTGGAAGGCCCAGAACCCGCTGCCGCCACTGCCCAGCCGGGTCAGTGCATCGCTGGCGGTGCCGACCGAGACCGTCAGCCGTATCGACGGGAAGAAGGCCGCGCGCGCCGCGCCGATGCTGGCATTGGCGGCACGCAGCCGGTGTTCGGCGGCCATCATGTCGGGCCTGCGCAGCAGCACCTCGGACGGCACGCCCGCGGGCAGCGCCGGGATGCCGAAAGTGGTGGTGATGTCGAAATCCGGCGGCGACGGCGGGGCCGCTCCCGGTGAGGCGGTGAGCAGGTTCAACGCGTTGATGTCCTGCGCCACCTGCCCGGCAAAACGCGCCGCGTCGGCGCGTGCGGTCTCGACGGTGGTGCGCGCCTGTTCCAGGTCGAGGCCCGACACCGCGCCCAGCGCATGGCGCCGCTCGGTCAGGCGAAACTCGTCTTCCTGGTTGGCCAGCGTGGCCTGCGCCACGTCGAGCAGTGCACGATCGCCGGCCAGTTGCAGATAGGCGCCGGCGACCTCGGCGATCAGCATCAGCTGCACCGTCTGGCGGGTCTCGGTCTGCGCCAGATACTGCTGCAGCGCCGAGCGGCTCAGGTCGCGCACGCGGCCGAAGAAGTCGAGCTCGAAATCGGTGATGCCGACGCTCGCGGTGTACGCATCGGGCAGCAGGTTGCCCGGGCCGCCGCCGCGCGAGGCGACCGCCGAGGCGCCCAGCGTGGGCAGCCGGTCGGCACGCTGCACGCGGTACAGCGCCCGCGCGCGCTCGACGTTCAACGCCGCGACACGCAGGTCGCGGTTGGCATCGAGTGCGCGTGCGATCAGTGCCTGCAGTTCGCGGTCGGCGAAGAAGTCGCGCCAGCCGATGTCGGCAGCGAACCCGCCCACCGCGCCGGTGACCGGGACCGCGGCTTCGAGCGTGGTCGCCGGCAGCGGCCAGCTGGCCGGGATGCCCGCATCGGGCGCGGGCACTTCCGGTGCCAGGCTGGCGCAGCCGCCCAGCACCATGGTCAGCGCAATTGCGGCCCGGCGCACGGCGCTATTCATGGGCCGGCTCCTTCGCCGCAGCGTGCGCAGGCGGCGACTTGCGCCGCACCAGCAGGCGCTCGATGACGACGAAGAACAGCGGGACGAAGAAGATGCCGAGGAAGGTGGCGGCGATCATGCCGCCGAGCACGCCGGTGCCGATCGCGTGCTGCGCGCCGGAGCCGGCGCCGGTGGCGATCGCCAGCGGCAGCACGCCGAGGACGAAGGCGAGCGAGGTCATCAGGATCGGGCGCAGCCGCTGGCGCGCCGCCGTCAGCGTCGCCTCGATCAGCTCCATGCCCTGCTCGACGTTGGCCTTGGCGAACTCGACGATCAGGATCGCGTTCTTGCCGACAGGCCGATGGTGGTCAGCAGGCCGACCTGGAAGTAGACGTCGTCGTTCCATGCCGCGCAGCATCGGTGGCCAGCGCGGCGCCGAGGATGCCCAGCGGCACCACCAGCATCACCGCGAGCGGGATCGACCAGCTTTCGTACAGCGCCGCCAGGCACAGGAACACGACCAGCAGCGACAGCGTGTAGAGCACCGGCGTCTGCGCGCCGGCCTGGCGTTCCTGGTACGACAGTGCCGGTCCATTCGATGCCGATGCCGGTCGGCAGCTTGGCGACCAGCGCTTCGATCGCGTCCATCGCGTCGCCGGAGCTGACGCCCGGGCGCCGCCTCGCCGTGGATGTTCATCGCCGAGGCGCCGTTGTAGCGCTCGAGCCGCGGCGAGCCGTAGTCCCAGTGCGAGCTGGCGAAGGCCGAGAACGGCACCATCTCGCCCTGGTCGTTGCGCACGTACCAGCGCGTCGAAGTCTTCGGGCACCATGCGAAACGGCGCGTCGGCCTGCATGATACACGCGCTTGACGCGGCCGCGGTCGATGAAGTCGTTGACGTACTGGCTGCCCCAGGCCGTCGACAGCGTGCTGTTGATGTCGGCGAGCGACAGCCCGAGCGCGCTGGCCTTGTTCTGGTCGATGTCGATGCGCAGTTGCGGCGCGTCCTCCTGGCCGTTGGGTCGCACGTTGGCGAGCAGCTTGTTCTGCGCCGCCGCGCCGAGGAACTGGTTGCGCGCCTGCGTCAGCGCGTCGTGGCCGAGCCCGGCGTTGTCCTGCAGGTAGAAGTCGAAGCCGGCGGAGTTGCCGAGTTCGATCACCGCGGGCGGCGCGAACGCGAACACCAGCGCATCCTTGATCTGGCTGAAGGCGCCCATCGCGCGGCCGGCGACGGCGTTGACGCCGAGTTCGTCCGACTGCGCGCTGCGCCCAGTCCTTCAGCGTGACGAAGGCGATGCCGGTGTTCTGGCCGCGGCCGGCGAAGCTGAAGCCGTGCACGGTGAACAGCGACTCGACCGCGTCCTTCTCGTTCTCGAGGAAGTGCTGCTCCATCTTGCTGCATCACCTCCTCGGTGCGCTCCTGCGTCGCGCCGGCCGGCGCCTGCACCTGCGCGAACAGGATGCCCTGGTCCTCGTCGGGCAGGAACGCGGTCGGCAGGCGCAGGAACAGGTACACCATCAGCCCGGCCATCAGCGCGAACACCAGCATGAAGCGCTTCGGCCGGCTGACGATGCCCTTGACCGCGCCCTGGTAGCTTCGTGTTGCCGCGGTCGAAGCCGCGGTTGAACCAGCCGAAGAAGCCGCGTCGCTGGCGTGCTGACCCTTCTTCAGCGGCTTGAGCATGGTCGCGCACAGCGCCGGCGTCAGCACGATCGCCACCAGCACCGACAGCGCCATCGCCGAGACGATGGTGACCGAGAACTGCCGGTAGATCACGCCGGTCGAGCCGCCGAAGAAGGCCATCGGCACGAACACCGCCGACAGCACCAGCGCGATGCCGACCAGCGCGCCGGTGATCTGGTCCATCGACTTGCGTGTCGCCTCCAGCGGCGACAGGCCTTCTTCGCTCATCACGCGCTCGACGTTCTCGACCACGACGATGGCGTCGTCGACCAGCAGGCCGATCGCCAGCACCATCGCGAACATGGTCAGCGTGTTGATCGAGTAGCCGAGCGCCGCGAGCACGCCGAAGGTGCCGAGCAGCACCACCGGCACGGCGATGGTCGGGATCAGCGTGGCGCGGAAGTTCTGCAGGAACAGGAACATCACCAGGAACACCAGCACGATCGCCTCGATCAGCGTCTTGCACCACCTCCTCGATCGACGCCGCGACGAAGGGCGTGGTGTCGTACGGGATCACCGCCTTCACGCCTGGCGGGAAACGACGGCTGCAGCTGCGTCGATCGCGCGTCGACACGCTTCGGCGGTGTCGAGCGCGTTGGCGCCGGTGGCCAGCGACACCGCCAGGCCGGCAGCCGGCTGGCCGTTGTAGCGCGCGATCGACGCTGTAGTTCTCGGCGCCGAGTTCGACGCGCGCGACGTCGCCCAGGTCGCACGCGCAGCCGTCGGGCTGGCTGCGCGATGACGATCGCGCGAAACTGCTCGGGCGTCTGCAGACGCGCCTTGCGACGTGATCGTGGCGTTCAGCTGCTGGCCGGTCACGGCCGGCGTGCCGCCGAGCTGGCCGACGGCGACCTGCGCGTTCTGCGCGCGCAGTGCGGCGATGACATCGGCGGTGCTCAGCTGGTAGGTGGTCAGCTTGGCCGGGTCGAGCCAGATGCGCATCGCGTAGCTGCGCGCCGAACACCTGCACGTTGCCGACGCCGGCGACGCGGCTGATCGGGTCGGACAGGTTGGCGACGATGTAGTCGGCGATGTCGGTCTGCGTCCAGGCTGCCGTCGTCGGAGACGAAGCCGATGACCATCAGGAAGCCGGGGCTCGCCTTGCTCACCTGGATGCCCTGCTGCTGCACGATCTGCGGCAGCAGCGGCGTCGCCAGCTGCAGCTTGTTCTGCACCTGCACCTGCGCGATGTCGGCGTCGGTGCCGCTTTCGAAGGTGAGCGTGATCGCCGCGCTGCCGTTCGATTCGCTGGTCGACGACATGTAGAGCAGGTCGTCGAGCCCGGTCATCTTCTGCTCGATGACCTGCGTCACCGAGTCCTCGACGACCTTCGCCGACGCGCCGGGATAGGTGGCGTTGATCGTCACCGTCGGCGGTGCGATCGTGGGGTACTGCGCGATCGGCAGTTGCAGGATCGAGAGGCCGCCAGCCAGCATGATGACGATCGCGATGACCCAGGCGAAGATCGGCCGGTCGATGAAGAAGCGTGCCATGCCGGTGCCGCCTACGGCTTGCGCGGCGCGCTGGCCGGCCCGGCGGGGCCCGCGGCCGATGCCGGCGCGGCGGCGCGTGCCGGCGCGCCCGGGGCGATCTTCTGCAGGCCCTCGATGATCACCTTGTCGCCCGCCGCCAGGCCTTCATCGACCAGCCATTGATCGCCGACGGTGCGGCTGACCTTCACGCTGCGCTGTTCGACCTTGCCGTCGGCACCGAGCAGCATCGCGAAAGCGCCGCCGGCGGGGGTGCGGGCGATGCCCTGCTGCGGCACCAGCAGCGCGTTCTGTTGCACCGCGCTGCCGACGATCGCGCGCACGTACATGCCCGGCAGCAGCAGGTCGTTCGGATTGGGCACCGTGGCGCGCAGCAGGTAGCTGCCGGTGCTCGGATCGACGGTGAGGCCCTCGAAGGTCAGCTTGCCCTTGTGCGCATAGACGCTGCCGTCCTCGAGCACGATCGACACCGGCAGGTCGCGCGCCTGCTCGAGCTTGCCGGCGGCGTATTGCTTGCGCAGCGCCAGCAGTTCGGCACTGGACTGCGTGACATCGACATAGACCGGATCCAGCTGCTGCACCGTGGCCAGCGCCGCGGCCTGGTTGGCGGTGACCAGCGCACCGGCGGTCACCGACGATTCGCCGATGCGGCCGGCGATCGGCGAGGTGATTCGGGCGTAGCGCAGCATCACCTCGCCCCGCGCCAGCGCGGCCTGCGCCGACGCCAGGTCGGCTTCGGCCTGCTGCAAGGTGGCGACGGCGTTTTCGTTGTCCTGCTTGCTGACCGCGTCGATCTTCGCCAGCTCGGCAGAACGTGCCGCGTCCAGCCGTGCCTTGTTCAGCACGGCCTGCGCGCGCGCCAGCGCCGCCTTGGCGGTGGCCTGCTCGGCGCGCGGGATGGCGTCGTCCAGCTGATACAGCGGCTGGCCGGCGTTGACCCGGCTGCCCTCGGTGAACAGCCGGCGCTGCACGATGCCGTCGACCTGCGGCCGCACTTCGGCGACCAGCGTCGGGCTGACCCGGCCGGCCAACTCGCGGGTCAGGGTCACGGTCTCGGGGTTGCAGCTCGACGACGCCGACTTCGGGCGGCGGCGGTGCTGCCGCGGGCGGCGGCGCAGACGGCGTGCACGCGCTCAGCGCGAGCACCACCGTCAAGGCGAGAGCCGTGTGGCTGGCGGCGTTGGGCATGGGAGTGGCAGCAGAAGACATGACAAGAAGCGTCGCGGCATGCCGTCGACACCGCAACGCATTAGAATAAACGATCATTCTATGCACTGCAAGTGCGTCACCCTTCGCCGTGCCTCAGCGCCGGCTGCTCTCCGAGGTCTTCTGCGTAGAGCTCGATGCAAATCCGCGATTCCACAATCGACTATCAAATGCCGGCGTGCAGCCGGCCAGCAACAGCGCAAGCAGCCGCGGCTCGAGGTGCTGAGCGGCGCTTGTATCAGCGCTTGCACCGGCGCAACCCGGCTGCTGCACGTTGGAAGCGCTTGCGCGCTCGGTAACCGCGCGCGCTGCTGGGCCACAGGCGGGCCACAGGCGGGCAACAGGCGGGCAACACGCCGTTGCCTTCGCTCCCCTTGAAATGAAGACACACATCAAATGAACCCCCTCCCTTTCCTCGCCGCGGTGCTGGCGCTGGTCGCCGGCTTGCCCGTCACCGCTGCCGCGGGGGCGAACGACTGTGTGCGCATCGTCGACGATGCAAGTCGCCTGGCCTGCTACGACCGGGCCGCCGGGCGTGCAGCGACCGCGCCATCGCCATCGCCAGCCACGGCGCCGGCACCGACGCCGGCCGCGCAGGCAGAACCGGCGGCCACACCGCTGGCCATCGCCGTCGAGCCACCGTCGGCCGGCGATTCAGCGCTGTCGCAGCTGTGGGAGCTCGATCCTGCCGACAAGCACGGCACCTTCAAGCTGCTGCCGTACAAGCAGAACTACCTGCTGCCCGCGCGCTTCACCACCAGCGCCAACACGCTGCCCAACAGCCCCGGCGTGGAAAACGGCTTGACCACGCCGCTGGCGGTGCAAGCCACCGAGGCCAAGTTCCAGTTGAGCGTCAAGCTCAAGGCCTGGGAGAACATCTTCGGTGACAACGGGGACCTGTGGTTCGGCTACACCCAGCAGTCGAGCTGGCAGCTGTACAACAACGACGAATCCCGGCCGTTCCGCGAAAGCGATTACGCGCCCGAGGCGATGCTGGCCTTCCGCACCGACTACGACATCTTCGGCTGGCGCTGGCGCCTGCTGAACCTGGGCTTCGTGCACCAGTCGAACGGCCGCGCGGTGCCGCTGTCGCGCAGCTGGAACCGCGTGTATGCGCAGTTCGGTTTCGAACGCGGCGACTTCACGGTGCTGGCACAACCGTGGTACCGGCTGAAGGAAAACGCCGCCAGCGATGACAACCCCGACATCGGCGACTACATGGGCTTCGGCGACCTGCGCGTGGTGTACGCGAACAAGGGCCACGTCTATTCCGCGCTCGGCCGCTACAGCTTTTCAGACAACCGCGGCGGCCTGGAACTGGAGTGGGCGTTCCCGCTGATCGGCCCGCTGAAGGGTTACCTGCAGTTCACCACCGGCTATGGCGAAAGCCTGATCGACTACAACCATTCGCAAAGCACCATCGGCCTCGGCGTGCTGCTGCTGCCCTGGTGACCGGCCATCGACACCGGTATACGGCGAAGTCGTGCGCGAGCCGACGGGCGCTGACGCCGCGACGCCCCGGCAGTCGTCGCATCAGCCGCGCAGCTGCTCGAACAGGCGCACGTGTCGGCCGACGGCGTGGACACGAACGATGTGCACGCCGGCATCGGCGAGCTGAGCCGAAAACGCCAGCGTGAGGTCATCGCGCTGCCCGGCTTCGGCGTCGGTGAAGAGTTTGAGGAAGGACTTTCGCGAATGGCCGAACAGCCAGCGCCCGCCAGTGCCGACCAGCACCGCGGCGCCGTGCATCAACGCCAGCGACTGGCCGGCTGTCTTGCCAAAACCGATGCCCGGGTCGTAGACCAGCCGCGCCGGATCCAGGCCCGCGGCCACAGCCTTGCCAGTGACCGCCGTTTTCCAGCGCAGGATTTCCTGCAGCACGTCGCAATCCGCCGGCAGCGTCAGCGCCGGGTCCACCGGCACCGACAGCGCGTGCATCACGACCACGTCGCAGCCCTGCCCCCGCAGCACGTCGAGCATGGCCGCATCGGCCAGCCCGGTGACATCGTTGATGCAGTCGACGCCCAGCGCCAGCGCCCGCGCTGCGGTGCGCGCATGGCGCGTGTCGATGCTCAGGCGCACACGGCCACGCCAGGGCCGACCTGCGAGAACCTCGAGCACCGGATTCAGACGTTCCCACTCGGCTTCGCTGTCCAGCGCAATGCCCTTCGGTCGCGTCGATTCCGCGCCGATGTCCAGCATGTCCGCACCGGCCTCGACCAGACGCTCGGCCGCGTCGACCGCGGCGCTGCCGAGTTGGCCGTCGCCGGAGAACGAGTCGGGCGTGACGTTCAGGATGCCCATCACGGTGGGTCGCTTGCTGCGACCGGCTGCGGCCGGCAACGCTGCCAGCAGTTGCGACGCGGTGCGGTGCAGCGATGGGTGCCGCCACTGCGCTGCGATCTCGCACAACGGCGCCAGCACGAAGCGCCGCAGGTGCATCTGCGCGTGCGGCAGCACCAGCGTTTCCGTGGCCATGACCCGATCGCCGTACGCCAGGATGTCGATGTCGATCTCGCGCGGCGCCCAGCGCGAGGCCGGCCGTCGTCCGAGTTGCGTTTCGATCGCCTTCACGCAGGCCAGCAGCTCGATCGGTGCCAGCGCCGTGCGGACCTGCAGCACCTGGTTCAGGTAGGGCCGGTTCCACTCGGGCGGGGCACCGTCGGGCACCAGCGCCGGGGTCTCGTGCAGGCCCGACGCCGCCACGATGGGGATGCCGGCAGCGGCCAGCGCATCGCGCGCGTGCTGCAGCGTGCGTTCGCGCTGACCGAGGTTGCTGCCCAGCGCGAGAAGAATCATGGCGGCGTGCTCGGCATCCATCGGGATGCCGCGATTATTGTTCGCGCGCGGAACTGTGCTGCCGCGACTTCAGCTGGCGAACGGGCAGACCCCGCGTGTGTGAGCGAGTGGCGAAAGGCGCGCGGGCGAGCGCGACACGCACCCGGCGCAGGCGACGCCACAGCGGTGCCGCATGACGGGCCAGCAGCAGCGCCAGCGCCAATCCCGCCAGCGCGACCCGGCCATCGACACGAAGTGGCACCTCCCTGGCCAGCGCGGGCGCGGTCATGGCCGTCGCCAACCCTTCAGCCGTCTGAAGGTGAACGAAAGCCAGGCCCTGCTCGCGCGCGAGCAGGCGCAGGTAGCCCTCGCGCAGCCCTGACAGGTGCTCGCTGCCCGGCATCGCACCCAGCGGCGCCGCCACCGTTCCGGCGCGGTCGTCCAGCATCTTTTCGCCCGCGACACTGCCGCCGCGCCCCAGGCTGCGCGGGTCCGTCTGCAGCACCTCGTCGGCGCTCCAGAAGCCCAGTGGGCGACCGTGCGGGTCGGTCTTCGGGATCGGCGACGGCAGCCGCTCGCCGACGCCGACGATCAGCCCCGGCACCTCGCCCGGCCTGTCGTCGAAGGCCGGCCGGTAGCGCGGGTTCAGCGGCGGTGCCTCGTGGCCATCGGTGACGAACACCAGCGCCGGCGAGCCGGGCAGCTGCCGCGCGATGCCGATCGCGCTGTGCACGCCCTTGGCGACCTCGCTGTTGCCCGACCACGCCATCGGCGTGCCGATGTTCGACAGCGTCGAGCGCAGCTCGCTCAGGTTGGCGCACACCTCGACCGGCGCCAACAGCAGGAACGAGCGGTACTCGGTGAAGATGGCCCAGCCCACTTTCGATCCGCACGGCAGCTGCAGCAGCGATCGGTGCAGCGCGTGTTTTGCATAGCCCAGGCGTGACACCGGTTTGCCGTCGAGCTGCTGGTCGGTGACGTTCATGCTCTGCGTCACGTCGAGCACGATCACATGTTCGAAACGCGCACGCTGCATCGTCCAGCCGGGGTTCAGGAAACAACCGGCCAGCGCCAGCGCCGCAGCGCCGAGCAGCGCCGCGGTCGCGGTGGTCGCGCCACAAGGCGTGCAGGTGCTGCGACAGCGCCTTCATGGCAGGCCCGGCGAGTAACCGCGCATCGTCGTCGCCGCACGTTCGGCGTTGCGTTGGGGCCCGGCCGGCTCTTGCTCCTCGTCGTCGGCGTCGGGCAGCAGGCGCTGAGCGCGCTCCAGGTTGTAACGCGCGTCCCAGTGTGCGGGGTCGGTGCGCAACACCTCGCGGTAGATCTCCTTGGCCAGCTCGATCAGCACGATCGCGTTTGCAGGCTGCGCGCCGGCGCGCACCACCAGCGCCTGGCGCATCAGCAGATTGGCGCTGTTGTAGCGCGCGGCCTGGCCCACCGCAGAGTCGCCCTGCAGGCTGCGGTAGCGGTTCAGCGCCACCTCGTCGGCACCGCTGGCGGCCTGTGCATAGGCTTGCGCGAACCGAACTTGCACCGGCAGCTTGTCCGCCTCGGGCGGCAACGGGCCCGACGTCGATGAGCTCGTTCCAGTGGTGCTGCCGCCAGGCGCGCACGCCGTCGATGGCCGCCGCCGTGAGCACCAGGGCCAACAGCAGCAGCACCGTGCGGGTGGCTCGCCTCGAACTCATCGCTGCGCCCTGGCGCCGCGCGCTCATTGCCATCGCCTGATCTCCATCAGGTTGGCCACCAGCAGCACCAGCACGGCGGCAAGCGCGGTGCCGAAGCCCCATGCCGACAGATCGCGGCGCGGCATCGTGTCGAGATAGGTGATGGGCAGGTTCTCGAGCCGGTTGACCGCTTCGATGGCCTCTTGCAGCGCGGTGGCATCGCCCGCTTCGTAGGCCCGGTAGGCAATGCCGATCGATGCGAAGTAGCGGTGCAGCGCGTACTCGGGCACGACATCGATGTTCTCCGGTGCCTCGCCGCTTTGCAGCATCAACCCGGGGCTGTTGGCCGAGCGCAGGTACAGCCAGTAGAGCGCGACGCGATGCTTGCGCGCAAGCCGGGAGATGCTCTCGCTGGCGAAGCTGTCGAGCCGATCGCCGCCGTCGGACACCAGCATGATGATGCGCGAGCCGGTGTACGGCCGATCCTCGAAGGACGACAGCGCCGACAGCATCGCAAAGCCGATGTTGGTTTCGGACAGGCCGCGTCCGATGTTGCCGGCCGCGATGGCGGCCTGGATCGCTTCGTTCTTCTGCGTGAACTCCAGGGCCCGGATCGGCAGCGTGCTGAAGACGATCATGCCGAAACGGTCGTCGGGCCGCTTGCTCGCAAATTCGCCCAGCAGCTGCCGCGCGACCTTGCCTTTGGACTCGCGCAAGCGCGCCGGGGTCTGGCTGAAGTAGTAGTCGAGGGCCTCCGGACCGGTGCCCTTCAGCGCCGCGCCGGTGCGCCGCGCCCCGGCGAAGCCCTGGTCCATGCTGCGGCTGCGGTCCAGCAGCAGCACGATTTCCGCGCCCTTGCCGACGCGTTCGATCGGGTACTCCGGCCAATACGGGCCTGCCAGGCCGATGACCAGCGCGGCCAGCGCCACCACGCCGGAAGCGCGCAGGGCCCAGCCCAGCAACGCGGAGGCCCGATCGTGTTGCATCAGCGCCGGCCAGGCGTTGGCGAGCGCACCCAGCGGCTGTGCCAGCAGCGGCAGCGCGGCCAGCGGCAGCAGCCACAGCAGCCCCGCATGGTCGAAATTCATCGCACTGCCCTGCGCGCCGTGTGCCGCGGCATCGACACCCCACGGTGGCCGCGCACGTTCATGCCGCACCCCGCTCCGCGTCGCGGCAGCGGCGGCTGAATTCGATCAGCCAGGCGCGCTCGGATGCGCTCAGCGTGTCCTCGTCGAAGAAGGCGCGGCGCGACAGCTGGAAGAACCGCAGCAGGTCGTCGCGCAAGGGCTCGAAGCGGGCGTCGGCGCCGACGAAGCGATCGATGCCCTGCTCGAACACGACTTCACCCGCCGTCCGGTTCAAGGCCTCGTGCAGCTGCTGCGATGCCTGCCGCCATTGGCTCTCGGCGCCGTCGATGCGCAGGGCGCGCAGCGCGCGCCACACCGGCTTGAAGGGGCGATGCGCCTGCGACCACCAGGGCAAGCCGATGTAGACGTAGCCGAGATAGGCCAGCAACAGCAGGCTGGCCGCCGCGTAGGCGACGAGCCGCTTGTGCGTGGCCGACGTGTCGATCAGCGGCGGCGACGTGTCGGGCTGCAGCTCGCCCAGCCCGCGCCGCGGCGACACCTCCACCGGCACCAGCGGCGAGACGGTCACCGGCCACGCCTCGATGCGCAGATCCTGCGCGCGCGGCCGGCCGTCGAAGCGCAACGTGAGGGTCGGCAGCTCGAAGGTGCGCGGCTGCGGTGGCGAGTGCATCAGCTGATAGTCCAAGGTCAGCTCATGGCGTCGCCCGCCGGTCTCGGCGCTGTCGCGGCGCGCGACACGACGCAGTTCGATCGCCCGGCCGCGTGCACCCGGCTGCGGCACGCTGGTGGTATCGAGCACCAGACCTTCAGGGACGTGCACCGTGACTCGACGCGACGACGACATCGCCGACCTGGTAGCCGAAGGCGCGCGGCTCATGCGTCGTGGCTTGCAGCAGCGAAGTGGATTCGTCGGCCAGGCCCGGCACAGGCGTCGCCGCCAGGATCAGCAGCAACAGTGGCCGCCACATCGCCGAGCACCGCCTTGTGCAAGCGGATGCGACGCGAAGGGCCGATCCCGGCGCCAGCTCGAGCGGTGTTCACGAATGAAAGTGGCGCGTGACCGCGTCGGCGTCGAAGCCGCCTTCGATGAACAGCGGCCGCAGGCGCTGCGCGCGGAACAACTGCAGCAGCGCCTCCCGTCGCGCCTGCAGCGCGGCGCGCCAGCGCTCGCGCAGCGCCGGGCGCCACCACACCAGCTGTTGTCGGCCGCTCTCGGGATCGACCACCTGCGCCAGTCCACGTCGCGCCGACATCGCGAACTCGAGCGGGTCCCACAGCACCACCGGCACCAGATCGTGAAGCACCATCGAAGTCAACACGGCCTCGACCTGGGCCAGCGGCAGGTGGAAGTCCGACACCAGGAAAACGAGCGAGCGCCTGCGGCCCAGGTACCGGTGCGCGATGGCCAACGCACTTGCCGACGCGCCCTCGGGGTGCAGCTTGCGCAGCCGCTCGGCCAGCGCGCTGCCCGCGCCGCGCGAACGGGTGGGCGCGACCAGCATGTCGGTGCGCACGGCGCCGTCGCAGCCGACAAAGCCGAAGCTGTCGCCGGTGCGCCAGGCCGACCAGGCCAGGCTGTCGACGAAGTCGGCCAGCACGTCGAGCTTGCGGCGCGTGCCGGCGAAGCCCATCGACGCCGACAGGTCGGCCACCATCGTCACCGGCACCGCCTTGCGCTGGCTGTAGACGCGCACGATCCAGTTGCCGAACGGGTCGCGCAAGCTGGCATGCAGGTCGAGCCGGCGCGGATCGGGCGCGTCGAGCAGCGCGGCATGGCCGCGGAACTCGAAGCCGCTTTCGCCGCGCGTGCTGCGGTGGTGGCCGGGAAAATGCCCCAGCGCCGGCGCCGCGACGCGGTAGTGCAGTTCCTGCACCGGCATCACGCCCTGCCCCGTCTGCAGCCGCCAGGCGCGGCGCTCATGGTGCCGCCACGTGGGCCAGGATGCCGCTCATCAGCCGGTCCGAGATCTCCTGTCGACGCATCTCGTACACCGGCTGGTAGCACAGCCGGTGCGCGAGGCTTTCGACGAAGACCGCCTGCACGTCCTCGGGCGTCACATAGGCGCGCCCTTCGAGCCAGGCCGCGACGCGGGCGGCACGCAGCAGCAGGCTCATGCCGCGCGGGCTGGCACCGGCCAGCATCAACTGCGCGGTGTCCAGGTCCGACAGCTGCACGCCGTATTCCGCCGGGGCCGCGGTGGCGCGCCACAGGCCCAGCGCGTAGTTCTGCAAGGCGTCCGACGCCTGCACGCTGTGCTGGATCAGCGTTGCCACCGCGTTCAGCTGCCGATAGTCGAGCATCGCGGCGGACAGCTCGCCGACGAGCCGGTCGGTGTCGTGGAAGCGCGGCTCGAACATCAGGCGCGCGGCGTTCGGCATCGGCCGTCGGCGCGTCGATGGTCACCTCCAGCATGAAGCGGTCGCGCGCCGCCGCCGAGATCTCGAAGGTCTCCTCGCGCTCGACGCGGTTGCGGTCGGCGAACACCAGCAGGTGCGGGAAGCGGAACTCGCGGTTGAACGCGGCCACGCTGCGCTCGGCCATGACCCGCAGCAGCAGCGAATGCACCTGCGGACGCGCCCGGTTGATCTCGTTGAAGAAGAAGATCGCGAGGTCTTCGCCGTGCCGGATCAACGGACCCGGCTCGACCGCCGGCTTGCCCTCGGCGCTGATGTAGGTGTAGTAGATCAGGTCGTTGGGCATCAGGTCGATGGTGCCTTCGATGCGCCCGTAGGCGCCGCCGAGCACCTGCGCAAACGCCCGCAGCAAGGTCGTCTTGCCCACGCCGACATCGCCTTGCAGCAGCACATGGCCGCGCGCGAAGACGGCCGTGTTGATCAGGCGGATGACCCGCGCCTGCCCGATGACGGCCTTGGCCACCTCGGCCTCGAGTGCCAGCGCGCGCTCGCGCCAGTCGCTCAGCAGCACATCGTCTCGATCCATTCGTCGCCCTTTTTGAACGCGCACTGAGCTGTGCCGTTGCCACGCCGTGTCTACACGCCGACCGCTTCGATCACGCGATGCCGCAGCGCCAGATGCGCCAACGCCGCCGAGGTGGCCACGCCGAGTTTTTCCTTGATCAGGCTTTGCTGGTTGGCGATGGTCTTCGGGCTCAGATTCATCGCCTGTGCGCACTGCGCCGAGGAGTGGCCCTGGGCGAGCAGGCGGAAGACCTCGAACTCGCGCGCACTCAACGCCGCCAGGCTGTCGGCCTCGCGCTGCAGTTCGCCTTGCAGCAGCGAGCGCGGCAGTTCGGGCGCGAGGTAGCGCTGCCCCGCGTGCAGCGTGCGGATCGCCACGACCAGGCAGTCGGGTGAACTCGCCTTGGTCAGAAAGCCGCGCGCGCCGCCATCGAGCGCCCGGCGCACCAGCAACGCGCCGTCGTGCATGCTGAACACGAGCACGCGCGCGTCGCGGGCGCGCAGCAGCACACGGCGGATCAGTTCGAGCCCGCCGCACTCGCCCATCGACAGGTCGGTGACGAGCACATCCGGGCGATGCGACACGAACGCCGCGTAGCCGCTGGCCCCGTCCGCCGCCTCGGCGACGACGTCGATGTCGCCGGCCTGCTCGAGCAGTCGCCGGTAGCCGGTGCGCACCACCGGGTGATCGTCGACGAGCACGACGCGGATCACGCGGCCTGCCTGAGTGCCGCTTCGTTGGACGACGGCGCCACCGCAGCGACGACCCACGGCATCGCTTCGGGCAACGGGATGCGCAACACCAGCGTCATCCCGTGCCCCGGCGCGCTGTGCACCTGCAGCTCGCCGCCGACGGCAGCGGCACGTTCGCCGGCGCCGAGCAGGCCCAGGCCGCGCGTGGCGACGCCCGGGTCCATGCCCTGGCCATCATCCTGAACGCGAAGGGTCACCTCCGCACCCGACACACCCGACGCCAGCGCCAGCGTGACGCGCACGCGGCGGGCTCGCGCGTGCCGCACGACGTTGGTCAAGGCTTCCTGCGCGACGCGGTAGACCGTGATGTCGACCGTGTCGCCAAGTGCCTCGGCGTTGCCCTCGTGTCGGAAGCTGCAGTCGACACCGCTGCGCTCGCGCCACGACTCGCACAGCTCCTGCAATGCCGCCGCCAGGCCGAGCGTGTCGAGGTTGGCCGGCCGCAGTCGGCGCAGCATGTGGTTCACCAGCTGCTGCAGTGCCTGCGCCGCCGCATCGGCGCGACCCGCCGCGGCCAGCATGCCGGCGCGATCGTCGGCCGCGCAGTGGCGCAGCAGCGCGGTTTCCACGCGGATGGCGGTGCAGCTCTGGCCGAACTCGTCATGCAGCTCGCGCGCCAGCGCCCGGCGCTCGCTTTCCTGCAGCGCGATCAACTGTTGTGCGAGCTCTCGCTTGTGCGCCAGCAGGTCGGCGATGCGCGCCTCGGCTTGTTCACGCAGGCCCAGCTGCACCTGCAGTTCGCGCCGGCGTCGCGAGGCGAACCAGGCGAGGCCGCAGGCCAGCACCAGCCCGCTCAGCGGCAGTTCGTCCGCCTGCCAGGTCTCGTGGCGGGCCAGGCGGTGGTTCAGCGATTCCTGCAGGTCCAGCGCCCCGGCCACGAGGTAGCAGCCGAGCGTGGCCGCGGCCACCCAGCACAGATCGGTGCGCCAGCGCGAGACCGGCTCCGGCTGGGCGCGCACCTCAGCCACGCGGCGTGCCCCTGCGCTCGGCGGCGGCCCGCTCCTTGGCGAACATCTCGCGGCAGGCGCGGGCGTAGTCCTCGGTGCCGAGGTAGTCGATGTTCTGGTCGTACTTGGCGATCTCGTGGCCGAACTGCGGGTCGAACAGCGCTTTCTTGAAGGCGTCGTGCAACACCGCCACCACCGGGGGCGCAAGCCCGCGCGGCCCGACCAGGCCATAGGGCGACTTGGCGACGATGTCGAAGCCCAGCTCGCGCAGCGTCGGCACCGAAGGCCAGCGCCGGGAGCGCTGCGCCGCGAAGGTCACCAGCAAGCGCAAGCGGCCGCCATCGACCGACGGGCCGAAGCCGGTGGAGTTGACGCCGACCATGACCTGGGCGGATTCCACCGCCAGGGTCAGCTCGGAGCTTCCCTTGTAGGGCACGTGGATGTAGCGCAGCCCGCGCGCGGTGAACAGTTCTTCGAGCACCAGGTGCGGCGTGGTGCCCACGCCGTTGGTGGCGATGCTCAGCTCACCCGGGTGCGCGCGCGCGAACACGAACAGGTCGTCGAGCGTGCGCAGCGCGCTGCCCGCGGGGACCAGCACGCCGAAGGTGACGCCCGAGAGCTGGATGAT
The DNA here is from genome assembly GCA_963756415.1 of uncultured beta proteobacterium. GTDB lineage: Bacteria > Pseudomonadota > Gammaproteobacteria > Burkholderiales > Burkholderiaceae_C > Rubrivivax. The sequence goes on along the minus strand of CAVWNT010000003.1, from coordinate 9,345 downwards.
CGGCGTGATGTCGCGCACCGGGTCCCACAGCACCTTGTGCACGAAGGGCGCGCGAAAGACCGGTTGTGGCAGCTGCGCGATGGTGTAGCCGTCGGGCTCGGCCTGTTGCAGGATCGGCATCGCCAACGTGCCGCCGGCGCCGCCGCGGTTTTCGACCAGCACGCGCTGGCCCGAGCGTGTGCGAGGCCAGTTCGGCCAGCAGCCGCAGCGAGATGTCGGTCGCGCCGCCGGCCGACCAGGGCACCCACATCGTGATCGGGCGGGACGGAAAGGCACCCGGCGCCTGCGCGCGCGAAAGCGGTGCTGCCAGGCCGAGCGCCGCCAGCGTGGCAGCCCGTGCCAGGCAATGGCGGCGCCCGAGATTCATGCGCCGCCCCCACCGCGCTTGGTCAGGCCGCCGAAGCCGCGCTGGGGGTCGTAGCCCCAGCAGGCCAGCAGGAAGAACACCGCCAGGCAGCCCAGCACCACCACCGGCGCAAGGCCGGGATCCTTGGCATACAGCGCGAAGCGGATCCATTCGACGACGTAGGTGAAGGGGTTGAAGCGGGCCAGCTGGTACACCCATTCGGCACCCGACTCCTGCAGCTTCCACAGCGGGTACAGCGCGGTGGACAGGAAGTACATCGGGAAGATGACGAAGTTCATGGTGCCGGCGAAGTTCTCGAGCTGCTTGATGTGCACCGACAGCAGCAGCCCGAGCGCGCCCAGCATCAACGCGCCGCACACCAGCGCCAGCAACGCATGCAACGCGCCCAGCGACAGCAGCGGCAGTTCGGTGCCGAGCAGCGCCGCCACGATCACGAAGGCCAGCGCCTGCAGCACCGACAGCAGCGCGGTCGCGCAGCAGCTTGCAGAACAGCAGCCAGGCGCGTGGCAGCGGCGCGGTGAGCAGCAGCCGCATCAGGCCCATCTCGCGGTCGTAGACCATGGCCAGCGACGACTGCATGCCGTTGAACAGCAGCACCATGCCGATCAGGCCCGGTGCGATGTACACGTCATAGGGAATGTAGGTGTCGTAGGGCTCGACGATGGCGATGCCGAAGACGTTGCGAAAGCCTGCTGCGAACACCGCCAGCCACAGCAGCGGGCGCACCAGCGCCGACACCAGCCGTCCGGTCTGCTGCGAGAACTTGAGCAGTTCGCGCATGACGATGGCTTGCAATGCCTGCAGCGCGTGGGCCGGCCCTCGGCGCGCCCGGCCCTCGGCCGGGTCGGTTGCAGCCAGGGTCATGGTGTCGCCTTGCACAGCTTCTCCGCCGGCGTCGGCGCCGAGTGTGTCGAGCACGTTGCTCGGGTGCAGCAGGCCGTCGATCGGCGCCTGCGAGATCACGCCCTGGCCGTCGCTGAGCAGCAGCGTCTGCCGCAGTTGTCGGTCCCAGGCACGAAAAGTCAGCTTGGTGCCCTTGGAGCCATCCAGCGGCGTCTTCGCCAGCGCCTGGGCCCAGGCCGTGCCCGGCCCCTTGGGTGCCGCGGTGGCGATGGCCACCAGCACCTTGCCCGCCATCCAGGCCGACCAGTCGTGGGCGGTCATCGGACGCTTGGCCGCCTTGGCAAAACGGCGCGAGACCTGCGGGGCGCCGTAGCGTTCGAACTGCGCGTGCCAGGCCAGCGGCACCAGACCCGCATCACCGACCACCGGGCGCGGCAGCACCGTGCGATAGGGCAACCCGCGCGCGAATTCGCCATCGCTGTCGATCACCCAGACGGCGTCGTAGGCGCTGCCGGCGGTGAGCAGCAGCGGATTGGCCAGCTCACGTTCGCGTGGGTCGGCCGACAGCTTGAACGGCTTGCTGGCGACCACCTGCAGGCCATAACGTTTGATCGACGCCTGTGCCGTGGCGGCACGCAACTGGTCCTGCTCGCTCGGCCCCACCAGCAGCAGCAACTTGCTCCACTTGCGCGCCACCAGCGTCTGCGCCAGCGCATCGGCGCGCATGCGCTCGCTCGGCGGTATGTGGAACAGGCGCGTCCGGCAGTCCTGCTGGCGCAGCCGGTCGGCGGCATCGCCGAGGTTGAGCACCGGCAGCTTCACCGCATCGACGACAGCCAGCGTCCAATCGGCCGGCAGGTCGGTCAACAGCACCGCGGCGCCGGCCTTCTCGGCCGCCTGGGCGGCGTCACGCGCGGCCTGCGCAGTGCCGGCGGACTGCACGCTCAGCACCACCTGCACATCGGCGGCCTCCAGTTCGAACTGGCCTTCCTCCAGCGCCAGCTGCACGCCGTCGCTGGCCGCGCCGCCGGCATGACCGAGATAGGCACGTTCGAGGCGCGCGCGTTCGAGCCGCGGATCGGGTTCGGGTGAGATCAGGGTGGCCTTCAGCGTCGTGGCCGCCGCCGCGGCCAGCCCGCACGTCAGTACGCACGTCAGTACAGCCAGTTGCACAGCGGCGCTCGACGGCCGCAACGGCAACGTCATTCGACCACCACCAGACCGTAGGGCACGCGACCGACCGGGATGCTCTTGATCGCCTTGGCGCCGGCGACGTCGACCACGGTGACGTCATCGCTCAGGCCGTTGACCACGTACAAGCGCGCCTCGGCCCGGTCGAGCGTGACGTTCCAGGCGCGCTTGCCGACCAGCACGAGGTTGCTGACCTTGCGCGACGCGACATCGACGAAGGCGACATGGTTGGCCTTGCCCAGCGACACGAAGGCACGCTTGCCGTCACGCGTCATCGCGATGCCGACCGGCGTGATGTCTTCGGCGCGCGCGCCCTTGACCTCGAACTTCAGCGTCGCGGTCACCGTGTGGTCGGCGGTGTCGACGATGCTGACGCTGGCGTCGAGTTCGTTGGTGACCCACAACTCCTTGCCGTCGGGCGTGATCATCATGCGCCGCGGCCGCTTGCCGACCTTGACGTTCTTCACGATCTTGCCGCTGGCCACGTCGATGACGTGGACCAGGCTGGCGACCTCGGAGGTCACGTACAGCGTCTTGCCGTCGGCCGAGACCTTCACGCCTTCGGGCTCCTTGCCGACCTTGATCGACTGCAGCGTCTTGCCGGTCATGGCATCGATGAAGCTGACCTCGCCCTCGTCCTCGTTCGAGACGTAGATGGTCTTGCCGTCGGGCGAGATGTCGAAGGCCTCGGGCTCGTCGCCGAGCGGGATGCGCCGCAGCGACTTGCCGGTGGCCGGGTCGATCACATCGGCGGCGTTCGAGTCGGTGCAGGCCACCATGATCTTGCCGTCGGGCGTGAGCTGCAGGTGGCGGCCGCGCTTGCAGGTCGGGATCGTGCCCTTGACGCTGAGCGTGGCCAGGTCGATCAATGTCAGTGCCTGATCCTTCTCGCTCGACACATAGGCCGTGCCCTGCGCCTGCACCGCGGCAGCCAGGCCGGCGGCCATCAGCGCGGCGACAGATCGAGCGGCCAGGCAGCGATGCGGGTTCGTTGTCATGCGGTTGCTGTCTCCGTGGGTTGTTTCGCCGCTGCGGAAGCGCTCGTGCGGGCGATGAAACCCGCCTCCAGCGTCGGCTCCCCGAGCGCCTGCGTCACTTCGGTTGGGGTGCCCTGCGCAAGCACGGCGCCATTGTGCAAGACCAGCACGCGGTCGGCGCCGAGCGCTTCCTCGACCCAATGTGTCGCCCACAACACGCACACACCCCGCTCGCGAACGTCGGCATGCAGCGCGCGCAGCAAATCTTGTCGGGACTTCGGATCGAGGCCGACGGTGGCTTCGTCCATCAGCAATACCGCGGGCCGATGCAGTGTCGCGCGCACCAGTTCCACCTTGCGTCGGTTGCCGCCGGACAGTTCGCGCACCTTGCGGTCGAGGTCGGCGTCGATGCCCAGCCGGGTGCAGTCGGCCTCGATGCGCGCCGTAGCCAGGCGGCGCGGCAGCCCTTGCAGATCGGCCTGGAAAAGCAGGTTGCGGCGGATGCTCAGGTCGAGGTCGAGCGACACCTGCTGGAACACGACGCCGATGTGACGCAGCGCCGCGCTCGCCGATCGGCCCAGCGAATGGCCGGCCACCTCGACCTCGCCTTCGTCGGCGGCGAACAGCCCGGTGAGCACCTGGAACAGAGTCGACTTGCCGGCCCCGTTGGGTCCGAGCAGGGCCACGAACTGCCCGCTGTGCAGAGTCAACGACAGACCGGCCAGCGCGACCCGCGCACCATAGCGCTTGGTCAATCCGCTGGTGCGCAGCATGGTTGTCGGCTGGCGAGTCGCAGTCATCAAACGGCAGGTCTTCGTGGTTGCGGCGGCGCAGCGCCTGGGTCTACCCGAGCATGCATGCTGTTCGAGTATCGGGCAAGCCGATGCGACAGCAATACGCGGGCCATCGGGCCCGGGTTGTCTGCAAAGGTGGCCGATGCCACTGGCCCTTCTCGCACGCCGCGTGCGCCGGCACACGCGTCGCGGTGCGGCCGTGCGGCACTTCGTTTTGCACGCACGCTGTGAGCGGCGCCACAACGAACAGCGACTGCAATGAACGACATCGAGACACTCTGTGCCGAAACTGACAGCCGGCGTTTTCGGCGCAGTTCGAATTTGCGCGACAGCGCGCGCGGCGGGCCGGCGCCGACACCCAGAACCATACGGATGTGGCAGCCCGCGATCGGCCATAAACGACAGTCAGTCGGTTCCGCAGGGGCCGGAAATCAGGGTTAAACCGTAGTGCCGAACGCGCGGTAAAGGGCGCGGAATCGTGCTCGCCAGTCTTTGAGGCAGCTTGTAGCGCCAGGGTGCGAATCAGGCTCGCAACTTGCAGTATCGATTGCGCCGATTCATGCAATCGAGTCGCACGGTGCCCGTACTCGCGCCTGTGCCTCTCGGGCGGGCACAGGCGATCTCAACCAAGGAGACTTCAATGAGGATTTCAGGGCAATCAGGCGGACGCTTGTGGCGTCCCATTGCAACGGCGCTCCTGGCACTTCCCGTGCTGGCCTTCGCCAACGCCGACGTCGAGAAGAACATCGCCAACTCCAAGAACTGGGCGATGCAGGCCGGTGACATGTTCAACCAGCGCTACAGCAAGCTCAACCAGATCAACAACGGCAACGTCGGCAAGTTGCAGGTCGCGTGGACGTTCTCCACCGGCGTGCTGCGCGGCCACGAAGGCTCGCCGCTGGTGATCGACGGCATGATGTACCTCCACTCGCCGTTCCCGAACAAGGTCTTCGCGATCAATCTCGACACCAGAAGATCGTCTGGAAGTACGAGCCGAAGCAGGATCCGGCCGTGATCCCGCAGATGTGCTGCGACACCGTGAACCGCGGGCTCGCCTATGCCGAGGGCAAGGTCATCCTGCAGCAGGCCGACAGCAAGCTGGTTGCGCTCGACGCGCAAGACCGGCAAGGTGTTGTGGAGCGTGAAGAACGGTGACCCGAAGCTCGGTGCGGTCAACACCAACGCGCCGCACGTCTTCAAGGACAAGGTCATCACCGGCATCAGCGGTGGCGAATGGGGCGTGCGCGGCTTCATCGCCGCCTATAACCTGCAACGACGGCAAGCTGGCCTGGAAGGGCTACAGCGTCGGACCGGATGCCGAAATGCTGATGGACCCGGACAAGACCATGACCTGGACCGACGGCAAGATGGCGCCGGTCGGCAAGGACTCGTCGCTGAAGACCTGGAAGGGCGACCAGTGGAAGATCGGCGGCGGCACGACCTGGGGCTGGTTCAGCTACGACAAGGCGACCAACCCGGTGTACTACGGCACCGGCAATCCGTCGACCTGGAACCCGTCGCAGCGCCCTGGCGACAACAAGTGGTCGATGACCATCTTCGCGCGCGACGTCGACACCGGCATGGCCAAGTGGGTCTACCAGATGACGCCGTTCGACGAGTGGGACTTCGACGGCGTCAACGAGATGATCCTGGCCGACATCGACGTCAAGGGCAAGCCGACCAAGGCGCTGGTGCACTTCGACCGCAACGGCTTCGGCTACACGCTCGACCGCGTCACCGGCGCGCTGCTGGTGGCCGAGAAGTACGACCCGACGGTCAACTGGGCCACCCATGTCGACATGAAGACGGGTCGGCCGCAGGTGGTCGCCAAGTACTCGACGGCGCAGAACGGCCCGGACGTCAACACCAAGGGCATCTGCCCGGCGGCGCTGGGCACCAAGGACCAGCAACCGGCCTCGTTCGACCCGCAGACCAAGCTGTTCTACGTGCCGACGAACCACGTCTGCATGGACTACGAGCCGTTCAAGGTCGAGTACACCGCCGGCCAGCCGTACGTGGGCGCGACGCTGTCGATGTATCCCGGCGCCGGGCAGCCATGGCGGCATGGGCAACTTCATCACCTGGGACGCAGGCACCGGCAAGATCGTGCAGAGCCAGGCCGAGAAGTTCTCGGTCTGGAGCGGCGCGCTGAACACCGCCGGCGGCCTGTCCTGCTACGGCACGCTGGAAGGCTACATCAAGTGCGTCGATGCGAAGGACATCAACAAGGAGCTGTACAAGCTTCAAGACGCCGTCGGGCATCATCGGCAACGTGTTCACCTACGAGCACAAGGGCAAGCAGTACATCGGCGTGTTCTCGGGCATCGGTGGCTGGGCCGGCATCGGCATGGCTGCCGGCCTGGAGAAGGACCAGGACGGCCTGGGCGCCGTGGGCGGCTACCGCGAACTCAACCAGTACACCGATCTCGGTGGCTCGCTGACCGTTTTCGCTCTGCCGAACTGAGGTCTGTCGGCAACGGTTTGTGCCACGCATGGCCGGGCCCTTTTGGCTCCGACGGGGAGAGGACAACCGCAAGGCTGCCCTCTCCCTTCTTGCTTTCTTGTCTAGAGGTTTCAGTTTCATGAGAGTGAAGAAGATGGTGCTGGCGGCACTGACGACATGCCTCACCGGCGCGGTTCTGGCACAGGACAAGCCCTACACGGTGGTGGATGGCTACAAGGTGGATGCGGAAACGATGAAGGGCTTCCGCGCCTGGCGCGCCGCTGCCTGCGATCGCTGCCACGGCGCCAACCAGGAGGGCCTGGTCGGCCCGTCGTTGATCGACAGGATGAAGACGCTGTCGAAGGAAGAGTTCATCACCGTCGTCACCAACGGCCGGCTCGACAAGGGGATGCAGAGTTTCGGCAACAGCCCCGTGGTGATGAACAACATCAACCAGCTGTATGCGTATCTCAAGGGCCGCTCCGACGGCGAGATCACACGCGCCAAGGTCGAAGAAGTCAAATGATCCCCGCACGCATGCATGGGTTCAGCCCGCCGTGGCGCGGCGGCCGAGGCGCCCGGACCGGTTGGGTGGCCATCGTGCTGGGCCTGGCGATGGTGAGCGCTTCGGCCCAGGACCCGCCGGCGCCGCGAACGGCGTTGCGCGTGTGCCAGGACCCGAACAACCTGCCGTTCTCGAACACGGCCGGTGAGGGCATCGAGAACAAGATCGCCGAGGTTTTCGGCAAGGCACTGGGCCTGCCGGTGACCTACTACTCCTTTCCGCAGCGCATGGCGTTCATCCGCAACACGCTGCGGTTCAAGCTGCCGGGTGAGGACTATCCGTGCGACATCGTCATCGGCGTGCCGGCGGGTTTCGATCAGGTCTCGGTCACCAAGCCCTACTACCGCTCGACCTACGCGCTGGTATTCCCGAAGGGCAAGGGCCTGGACCAGGTGACGTTCGGCCGAGGACTTCCTGAAGCTCGACCCGGCCAAACTGAAGACGCTGCGCATCGGCATCTACGACCGCTCGCCCGCGTCGGACTGGCTCAGCAAGCACAACCTGATCGAGCAGGGTGTGCCGTACAAGCTGCTGAACGCCGACCCGCAGCAGTACCCGGGCGAGATCATCGAGAAGGACCTCGCCGCCGGCAAGATCGACGCCGCCATCGTCTGGGGGCCGATCGCCGGCTACTTCGCGCAGCGCGTGAAGTCACCGGAACTGGTGGTGGTGCCGCTGAAGTCGGAGCGCGGCGTCAAGCTCGACTACCAGATGGCCATGGGCGTGCGCTACGGCGAGCGTGAATGGAAGCAGCAGGTCGAAAGCCTGATCGACGCCAACCAGGCCGAGATCCAGGCCATCCTGAAGGAGTACGGCGTGCCGCTGGTCGATGCTTCGTTCGAGGCCTCCAAACCTTAGCACTGCACCCGCCCGCTCGCCGATGAAACGCTGGTTCCTGCTGTTGTCGTTTCTCGCGGCCACGCCAGGCTGGGCCGAGATCGACCGGGCGTTGCTGATCGGCTTGAGTGCCAGCGTGCTGAAGATCGAGGTGCTGCGTGTCCAGGGCGGTTTCTCGCTCGGCTCGGGTGTCGTCGTCGCGCCGGACAGGATCATCACCAACTGCCATGTCACGCGTGATGCGCTGAAGGTCAACGTGCTGCGCGGTGGCGTGCGTTGGCAGGCCGAAGCGCAGCGCAGCGACATCGACCATGACCTTTGCCTTCTGCGTGTGCCCGGGCTGCAGGCTCGCGTCGTCGCGCTGGGACAGTCCGACCTGCTGAAGCCGGGGCAGCCGGTGACAGCACTCGGCTACACCGGTGGCCTGGGCTTGCAGCACAGCTCCGGCGAGGTGCTCGCGCTGCACCGCTTCGACGGCAGCCACGTGATCCGCACGTCGAACCGGTTCAGCTCCGGCGCAAGCGGCGGCGGATTGTTCGATGAAGAGCTGCGGCTGGTGGGCATCCTGACCTTTCGCCTGCGGGGTGGCGAGGCGCACTATTTCGCGGCACCGGCCGAATGGCTCGTGCCCATGCTGGAAGCGCCTGCCCGCTGGTGCACAACGGCGACGTGACCCCACGTTTGCAGCAGCTGGCCTACTGGCAGCGGCCGTTCGCCGATCAGCCCCGATTTCTGAAAGCGGCCCGGCTGCAGCGTGATGACAAATGGCGTGAACTGGAGTCGCTGGCGATCGAATGGGCACGCGACGATGCCAGCGATCCCGAACCCTGGGTGCTGATGGGAACCGCCCTGACCCGGATGGACCGGCTGCCCGAAGCGCAGCGGGCGCTGGATTGTTCGCTGGCGGCCGGGCCGGCTTCCAGCGTCGACGGGGCGCGTCTTGAATTGAAGCGGATGCCCGACAGCGCAGTGCCGCCTGCGCCATGCGTGATCGGCAGCAGATCAGCGCGAACAAGATGAAATTGATCTGGCACCCTCTGAAAATCATCGCCCTGTTGCTGGGCATGAGCCTGCTTGCGCACGGCACTGCATTGGCGGCGAGTGATTTTTCGGCGGCCGAGCAGGCGCTGTTCCTCGACAAGCACCTGGCCAAGCTGAAGCCGCCGCTCACGTTGCACTATGGCTACCGCAAGTCCGGCTCGCTGGAACCTGCCTTCGACGACACGGTCGACGTGATGCTGACGGCACAGGCCAACGGCAGCTGTTGTGCGGCGAGCGCACGGTTTCTCAGCGGCGAGCACCAGCTGCGACAGCCCGAGGTGGACGGC
>CAVWNT010000002.1:0-1766361 GCA_963756415.1 uncultured beta proteobacterium | reverse complement strand
TCTGAAGGGCTTCGTCGAGCGCGAGCACCGGTGCTTGCCCACGCAGGGCAGGCAGACGCACCCCGTCGTCGAGACCGCCCGCGGCGACTCGGTCGGGAACGATTTGCAGGCCGTCGCGGCTGCGCATCGGAGCCGCCAAACCGGCGTAAGTGACGGCGCTCGACCGGTACGTGCGCGACCAGGCATCGGCCATCAGCGCGAGCGCGACCTCATCGATCCCGGTCTCGAGCGGGACGATGACCGTCTCGCGCTTCCCCGCGCAATCGCATTGCCCATTGCCGTCATTGCGAAGCGACGGTTGAAGACGAAGGCGCCGCTGTCGTGCGCCGCATCCCATTGACCGAGCCCCAGCTCGCGTGCCACCGCGTCGGCGCGGGTCCGACCGGCGATCGCTTCGATCAACGTCAGCGCCATCGGCATCGAAGCACTGATGCCCGTCGTGGTGACCACCGCGCCGTCGACGACGATGCGGCGGTCCTTGACGTAGGTGATCGTCGGATGCTCGTCGAGCAGTTCGTCGAGGTAATACCAGTGCGTTGTTGCGCGCTTGCCATCGAGCAGCCCGGCGGCGGCGACGACCTTCGCGCCCGCGCACACACCGATGATCGTCGCGCCCTTGCGCGCCTGAGCCTGAAGCCAGGCGAGCACCGCGGGATCGTCGTCGCGCGACATGGCTGGCACGAAAACGTAGTCAGCCCCTTCGGCATGCCAGCTGTCGAAGGTAGATGTGGTGGCGTCGGGCACGACGGTCAGCGCTGGATACAGCCTCACGGGGCCTGCATGGGTCGCGAGGGCCATCACATCGGCGACGCCGGCACGCTTCAGGATGCCGTAGGGCATCAGGTAGTCGGTGGTCTCGGTGGCGTCGTTGAGGCCGACCACCGCGACGATCGGGCGTTGGCGCTTCGGCGGCGCGAGCGCGGCGAGCAGGTCCTGCGTCTCGGCCTGCGGTACGGGCGCGGGTGCGGCCGTCGCGGGCGGCGCCGCGGGCAGGGCCAGCAGCCAGCCGGCAAAGCCCAGTGCGGCAAGCACCAACGCACCACCGAGGGCCAGGAGAAGGTGGCGACGGTTGAGCACCATCAGACAGGCGGCTTTCCGAAGGACCCTGTCCGCAGCGCTCCAGGCGGCCGATAGGTGCGTCACCCGGCCTCTTGTACCGCTGCCTCGATCGCGGCGATATCGATTTTCTTCTGTTTCATCATCGCCGCCATCGCCTTGGTGGATACCTTCTTGTCCGCGCTCGTTGTCAACTCGGTCAACCGCTTCGGGAAAATCTGCCACGACACGCCATAGCGGTCCTTCAGCCAGCCGCAGACGCTTTCCTCGCCGCCATCCGCGGTCAGAGTGGCCCACAGCCGATCCGTCTCGGCCTGACCGTCGGTCGCGACCGAAATCGAAACCGCCTCGGTCAACGTGAACATTGGCCCAGCATCGAGAATCTGGTACGGCACGCCGCCCAGCGAAAAGTCGATGACCGAGAAGGCGCCATGGCCGGCATCGCCGGTGAAGGCGGTCTCGACACGGCTTCCCGGGATCAGAGCGCAGTAGAACGCTGCTGCCTCACGGCCACGCCCGTCGCGGAACCAGAGGCAGGTTCGAATGGTGCTGGTCATCGTGTTGCTCCTTGCTCAAGAAGGTGGAAAGGTCTTTGACGACGATCGACGCTCGAAGAAATCGACATCGATCACTGCGCAGTGGGCGCATGCAGGGCAAAGTGTGTGCCGAACGCGATCGGGATGCCGACCAAGGCAACATGCGCAAGGATGCTCAGTGCCACCCAGAGCACGTCCTTCGTGATGTCGGTGCGGCGGACAAGGGCACCACGACGAAGAGATGGCGCCGATGGTGTAGCCCGTTGCACCTTGGCAGTCATTCCTACAGCGCATGAATACAGGCTCCTACTGAAGCTCTTCGAGCACAGAGCGACCATGCGGCTGTGGTCAGCTGAAAAGGAACAGTCATGGACTCAACCACAACGCGCCAACGTCCTGTTGAAAAAGCGGCCGAACGACCGGCCGAACAAGCGGTCGAACACCGAGTCGAACACCCGGATGAGCAGCCTCTCGAGACCTTCGGGCGCAACCTGGGCCTGCGCGCTTCGGACGACATTGCCAACCCTGAAATGGCACGCGAAACCGGCACGCCGGTCAGCGTGCTGCGTTGGACGCCGGTCTACGTTGCGGGTCTGTTGCTTGCGGTGATCGCCGGCGTGGGCTTGGTGGTTGTGACCGTGCTGTAGAGAGGCCCGGCATCCATAACGCCGGGTTCCGCTTACCGGCGGCGGTAGATCTCGTGTGCCGACACGCGTGCTTCGTTGCGCTCAAGGTCATGGCTCCTGATGTCTGGGCGACGGCGCGTGCATCTCCCGCAACAGCTTGAGCAGGGGTAGCTCCCGCCCGGCGGATCGATGCCCGCAGCGCCACGGCGGCACACCCCGCACTCACTGGCCGCCCATCGCGCACACTTCGGCTGGCGTCGCGGCACAACGACGGCACCCGCGTGGCCCCGGCACTGTCGTGCGGCCCACGGCGATGTCGCGTTCCGCCCGGCTTCGACAGAAGGGAGTGATGCCCATGCACACCGATGTGCTCATCGTCGGCGCCGGACCCACCGGACTGATGCTGGCCAACCAGCTCGCGCGCCGCGGCGTGTGCGCGCAGATCGTCGACCGCCGTTCCGGGCCGTCACTGCAGACCCGGGCGCTGGGCGTGCAGGCGCGCACCCTGGAGATCTACGCGCAGCTGGGCATCGCAGACGAGGCGCTCGATCTCGGCAAGCGCGCCTCCGGCGTCAACCTGTGGTCGCAGGGCCGCTTCGCTGCGCGCGTGCCGCTGGGCGACATCGGACGCGACCTGAGCCCGTACCCGTTCCTGCTGATCCTGGGGCAGGACGACAACGAAAGGCTGCTCGGCGCTGCGCTGCGCCGCTGGGATCTGGCGGTGCAATGGAACACCGAACTGGTGGGCTTGCAGCAGCATGCACGACATGTCACGGCGCGCGTGAAACAAGCGGACGGCAAACTCGTCGACATCGACGCGGGCTGGGTGGCCGGGTGCGACGGCGCGCACAGCGCGGTACGCCACCTGAATGACATCGGCTTCGAAGGCGCGGCCTACGAACACGTGTTCTTCGTCGCCGACACGCAGGTGGCAGGCCCGATGGTGGCGGACGAGTTGAACGTCTACCTGTGGCGCGATGGCTTTCACCTGTTTTTTCCGATGCGCGGGCACGAGCACTGGCGCGTGGTCGGCATCCTGCCTGCGCCGCTGCGCGACGCGCCCGATCTGGCGTTCGAGCAGGTCATTCCAGCCCTGCGCGCGGAAGTGGGTGCGCAGGTGTCGTTCGAGTCGTGCAGCTGGTTCTCGACCTACCGCATTCACCACCGCCGCGCCGGGCGTTTTCGGCAACAGCGCTGCTTCTTGCTGGGCGATGCGGCGCACGTGCACAGCCCGGTGGGCGCGCAGGGCATGAACACCGGCTTGCAGGATGCATACAACCTGGCCTGGAAGCTCGCGATGGTGGTCAAGGGCCTCGCGGGAGAAGGCTTGCTCGACTCGTACGAAGCCGAGCGCGTGCCGGTCGCACAGCGACTGTTGAACACCACCGACCGTGCCTTCTCGCTGGTCGCATCCGACAGCTGGCTGGCCGGTCTGCTGCGCACAAAAGTGCTGGCCCGGTTGATGGCCATCGCGATGCGCCGCGAGCGGGTGCGCCGGCTGGCGTTTCGCACCGTTTCACAGATCGGCATCCACTACCGCGGCAGCCCGTTGTCGCAGACACAGCCCGAGCCTGAGTGCCGACGCGCCGCGCGCGGGTGACCGCTTTCCCTGGCTGCGGCTGAGGCGGCAGCCCGGCGGTCCGGTCGAAGACATGTTCTCGGCCTGCGACGATCTGCATTTCCACCTGCTGCTCTTTGGACAGGCGCCGCCGGCATGCCACGGCGGCGATGTGCCAGCGTGTGTGCGTGTGCATGTGATCGAGGAGCATGCGCACAACACGCGCGAACGCGAGCGCGCGAAGATCGCATCGCCGTCGTTCTATCTGCTGCGGCCGGATGGCCACGTGGGGTTGGCGGGCGGCCTGCTCGAGCCTGGCGTGGTTGCGCGCTACCTGTCTGACCGGGTGCGCTTCCAACGTCAGCCGAATGAAGTGTTCTCGGCTGCGCCCTGCGACCCGCAGCCACTGCCTGGCAATGCGCACGTTGATTGAATTCGAGTGACTGCGCCGGGTCGTCGATAAGATCAGCCGATGTTTGTCGTCCGCACCCCCGCCCTTCTTCGGGTCGTGCCGAATGCCGCACGAGCACGGCATTGCCCGGTCGATGGCCGGCTCGTAACTCCGCCGTCGGGGCCGGGACATCGACTTCTCCCCACCTGCCTCGGGGCGGTCATGTGGCACCTGACATCTGAGGCTTGCATCATGTTCGCACCCGAGCGTCGCCATCCTGTTGGCCGAATGGAACGGCGACGACACGATGTGACAGCTCCGAGCACGACGTCCCTATGAAAGTCGCGTCCGCAACCGAGACGCTGGACGCCCTGCTGCGCTCGGTGCGTGGCTGCCAGGCTTGTGCCGCGCACCTGCCGCTCGGGCCGCGCCCGGTGTTGCAGGCCGGCGGCACGGCGCGCATCCTCGTCATCGGTCAGGCGCCGGGCGCGCGCGTGCATGCCAGCGGCATTCCCTGGAGCGACGCCAGCGGCGAGCGGCTGCGACGCTGGATGGGCATCGAGGCGCATGACTTCCACGACGAGCACAAGGTGTCGATCATGCCGATGGGCTTCTGCTATCCCGGCCGCGCCGCCAGCGGCGATCTGCCGCCCCGCCGTGAATGCGCGCCGTTGTGGCACGCCCGCGTGCTGGCGCAGATGCCGCAGATCGAGCTGACCCTGTTGATCGGTGCCCACGCGCAAGCGCACTTCCTGCGCGAGCGCGGCCACACCTCGGTGACGGCCACCACCCGTGGCTGGCGGTCGCACGCGCCGCACGTCATCCCGCTGCCACATCCGTCGCCGCGCAATGTCGCCTGGTTCAAGGCCAACCCCTGGTTCGAGTGCGACGTGCTGCCGGTGCTGCAACGCAGGGTGCGCCTGCTGCTGGACAACTGACATGGCCCGGCGCGACGGCGCGCAGCAAGCGAGCCCCGCCTGCCGGGTGTTGACCGTGGGGCATTCGACGCGTCCGGTCGATGAATTGATCGCGATGCTGGCCGGCCACGGCGTCACGGTGCTGGTCGATGTGCGCACCGTGCCGCGTTCGCGGCACAACCCGCAGTTCAGCGGCGAGGCGTTGAGCGAACGCCTGGCTGCCGCACACATCGGCTACGCGCATGCCGCCGGGCTCGGCGGCTTCCGGCGCACCAGCGCCGAGTCACCCAACACCGCCTGGCGCAACCTGTCGTTCCGCGGTTACGCCGACTACATGCAGACCGCGGAATTCGCCCAGGAGCTGATCGGCCTGCTCGAGCTGGCACAAGACGAGCGCGTCGCGCTGATGTGTGCCGAAGCGGTGCCGTGGCGATGCCATCGCTCGCTGATCGCCGATGCACTGATCGCGCACGGCGTGGCCGCCTGCGAGATCGTCAGCCCGACAAACGTGCGCGCGCACAGGTTGACGCCATTCGCCCGCGTCTGCACCCGAGCGAGCCGCACGTGGATCGACTATCCGCCCGAAGGCGCGTAGTGCGCCGGTCGGGGACGTCGCCCGCTGCGCGCAACACGACCTGAAGATCCGATTCGAAAGCAAGACCCGGAGTGCGCCGTACGATGTCGACGAAGACACTGGGTTCATACCCACTTTCGAGCGCGATACCGTGAAGGCACTCTCATCCGACATCACACAAGACCCCCGCTGGGCGAGCGTCGTCGCGCGCGACAAACGCGCTGACGGCGCGTTCTGGTACTCGGTCGCGACGACCGGCATCTACTGTCGCCCTTCGTGTCCGTCGCGGCCGGCCAATCCGAAGAACGTGCAGCTGCACGACAGCATCGGCGCGGCCGAGGCCGCCGGTTTCCGGGCCTGCCGCCGGTGCCATCCGGGCGGCCTGTCGATCGAAGCCGCGAACACGGCGATCGTGACCAAGGCCTGCCGGCTGATCGACGAAGCCATCGAGCCGCCGTCGCTGGCCGAACTGGCTGAATCGGTGCAGCTCAGCCCGCAGTACTTTCATCGCCTGTTCAAGCAAGCCACCGGGCTGACGCCGAAGGCCTACGCGGCTGCCGGCCGCTCCGCGCGCCTGCGCGAGGGCTTGGCCAAGGCCTCGACGGTGACGCAGGCTTTCCATGAAGCCGGCTTCGGATCGAACGGCCGCTTCTACGAGGCCTCGGCCGGCGTGCTCGGCATGAGCCCGACTCACTACCGCGCAGGCGGCGCACACGAGGTGCTGACCTTTGCGGTCGGCCAATGTTCGCTGGGTGCGATCCTCGTTGCATCGAGTGCCAAGGGTGTCGCCGCGATCCTGCTCGGTGACGACCCCGCGGCGTTGGTGCGCGATCTCGAGGACCGCTTTCCGAAGGCCCGGTTGGTCGGCGCAGACGCCAGCTACGAGACGCTGGTCGCCCGGGTCGTCGGATCGGTCGAAGCACCCGCACGGGGCCTGGATCTGCCGCTCGATGTGCGCGGCACCGCCTTCCAGCAGCGGGTCTGGATGGCGCTGCGCGAGATCCCGTGCGGCCACACCGCGAGCTACACGGGCATCGCCGAAAGCATCGGAGCACCGCGCTCGGTGCGGGCTGTCGCCGGCGCCTGCGCGGCCAACGCCCTGGCGGTGGCGATTCCGTGCCACCGCGTCGTGCGCAGCGACGGCAACCTGTCGGGCTATCGGTGGGGTATCGAGCGCAAGCGCGAACTGCTCGCGCGCGAGTCGGCCGCTCGCGACCGCCGCGAGCCAGGGCCTGCCGCATGAGGCGTGACGACCTGGGCAGCGGCGACGATGTGCGCGGGCGCGTCGAGCAAATCGACACGTCGGCGTTGGAAGGTGATCTCGATGCACAGGGCTGGTCGGTGCTGCCCGGGCTGCTGACGTCGACGCAATGCGACGGCATCGCCGACCTGTACGAGCACGACGACGGCTTTCGCAGTCGCGTCGTGATGGCGCGTCACGGCTTCGGTCGCGGCGAGTACCGCTACTTCTCGTACCCGCTGCCGGCGCTGATCCAGGAACTGCGCACGATGCTGTACCCGCGCCTGGCCCCGCTCGCCAACCAGTGGCACGAACGGATGGCGATGGCCGGGCGCTTTCCGGCCCGGCACGACGAGTTCATCGCGCGCTGCGCCGCCGCCGGGCAGACGCGGCCGACGCCGCTGTTGCTGCAGTACGGCGCGGGCGACTACAACTGCCTGCACCAGGACCTGTACGGCGAACACGTTTTCCCGCTGCAGGTGGCGGTGCTGCTGTGCGAGCCCGGGGTCGATTTCGGCGGCGGCGAATTCGTCCTGACCGAGCAGCGCCCGCGCATGCAAACGCGTGTGGCGGTGGTGCCGCTGGGCAAAGGCGACGCGGTGGTGTTCGCGGTCAACAGCCGGCCGGTGCGTGGCGCCCGGGGCGACTACCGGGTGAAGCTGCGGCACGGCGTCAGCAAGGTCACCGCCGGCCATCGGCATACGCTGGGCATCATCTTCCATGACGCGAGCTGATGGTCAGGCGCAGTTCGCGCTGTTCGATGCCGAGCCCGAGGTAGCGGGTGTGCGCGCCGACCTGCCGCTGGAGCCCGGCGCGGTCGTGCTCCGTGCCTTCGCCGTTGCACAGGCCGCCCGCCCTGCTCGCCGCCATCGCCGCCGTCGCCCAACGGGCTCCGTGGCGCCACATGACGACGGTGCGGGGCTGGCGCATGTCGGTGGCGATGACCAACTGCGGCAACGCGGGCTGGGTCAGCGACCGCAGCGGATACCGCTACGACGCAATCGATCCCGACACGAAGCGCCCGTGGCCGGCGCTGCCCGCGCTCTTCGCCGACCTGGCCGCGCGCGCCGCACGCGCGGCCGGATTCGAGCACTTCGATGCGGACGCGTGCCTGATCAACCGCTACCAGCCCGGCGCCCGGCTGTCGCTGCATCAGGACCGCAACGAACGGGATTTCGCCGAACCGATCGTGTCGGTCTCGCTCGGCGTGCCGGCGACCTTCCTGTGGGGCGGCAGCAGCCGCGCTGTCCGGCCGCGCCGGGTGCGCCTGGAACACGGCGACGTCGTCGTCTGGGGCGGCGCGGCGCGGCTGAACTTCCACGGCATCGACACCCTGCGCGCCGATGTGCATGCGTTGACGGGCGAGGCGCGCTTCAACCTGACCTTTCGTCGGGCGCGATAGGCGCGGGCGCAAATCGAGCGCGGTGCGGCTGTCACACCGATCCGCCGCGGTATGCCGCTTCGATCGCGGCGATGTCGATCTTCTTCATCTGCATCATCGCTTCGAACGCGCGCCCGGCCGCGGCGCGATCCGGATCGCAGATCGCGGCCGTCAGTGCGCGCGGCGTGATCTGCCACGACAGGCCCCACTTGTCCTTGCACCACCCGCACGCGCTCTCCTGGCCGCCGTTGGCAACGATCGCGTTCCACAGACGGTCGGTTTCGGCCTGGTCGTCGGTGGCGACCTGGAACGAGAACGCCTCGTTGTGCTGGAACGCGGGCCCCCCGTTGAGCCCCAGGCAAGGGATGCCCATGACGGTGAACTCCACCGTCAGCACGTCGCCCTGCTTGCCGTCGGGGAAATCGCCGGGCGCGCGCATCACCGCGCCCACCGTGCTGTCCGCAAAGGTCTGCGCATAGAACCGCGCGGCATCCAGGGCGGTGCCGTCGTACCACAGGCAGATGGTGTTCTTGCTCGTCATGTTCGATCTCCAATGAAGGGTGCGTGCTCGAAGACTTGCCACGACCGGAGCGGGAGCACGTCGCCCCGGGGCCGCTGACTGCGCCCGCGCGTGCGGGGCTTCACCTGGGCACGACGAACGACGCCACCCGCTCTCGACCTCGGTGCGGTCGGCGCGGCCCCATTCTTCACGCCGCCCGCTCGAAGCCATCGGCGCTCCAGGCTTCGCTGCCGACGCCGTGATGCACGAAGAACAGGCCGTGCGGGTCGTGGTGCTGCTTCACGGCGAGCAGCCGCCGGTAGTTCGCGCCCCAGAACGAGCGCTGCCAGTCGGGCTCGAAGAAATTGCTCTCCGACAGGTACGAGCCGGTGTCCGGGCTCAGCCCGCGCAGTTCGTGCATCGCCGCTGCGATGGCCTGAGACTGGCGGCGCGCCAGCGCGGCATCGGGCTCGTGCCCGGCCCAACCAGGGTAGGCCGTCGGCCCGCTGGCCGCACAGATGACCAGCGCAAAGGCGTCGAGCACGGCCGGGTTCATCGCCGTGTCGCGGGCCGCGGCAATCGCCTCGCGCGGGAGCGCCGGCGAGCCCCTTGTTGACGTGCAGCGAGACGTTCCAGTGGCGGCTCGCGGCGAACAGCGCATCGACCAGCGCGGTGCGCCGGTCGTCCTGCAACAGCGACGCGCCCAGCCAGGTCGACTGGTAGCCGTGCAGCACCTGGCCTGCCTGATGCTGGTCGCCGGGCCAGAACACGTTCTCCTTCGGCGCCCCCGGCCGCGGGTCGCTCTTGATGAAGCCGAGCAGGCTCTTCAACGGCGTGGGTGCCCAGAAGTCGCGCGCCGAGGTGGAGACGATCTTCAACGGCGCGAAACCGATGCTGAATTCATCGGGCTCGGCCTCCACGGCATCCAGGAACGGTTGCCAGACCTGCTGCGCCTGGCTTCGGCTGAGTCCCTGGAAGACCATCGCGATGTTCAGCACGTTGTCGCGGCGCAGGCGGATCTGTTCGCCCCAGTGCGGGTTCATCAGGCTGGTGCCGTAGAACTCGAGCACCATGCCGATCAGCTTGCGAAAGGCACTCGCCGAGGCCGCCTGGATGCTGAGGTTCACCGCGCCGAAGGTTTCGGGCAGCGGCATGCACGCGCAAGGTCAGGCGCGTGACGATGCCCAGGCTGCCGCCGCCGCCGCCCTTCAGCGCCCAGAACAGATCCGGGTGGGTACAGGCATTGGCGATGCGCACCACGCCGTCGGCGGTGACCACTTCGGCCTGCAGCAGGCTGGCCGAAGCCAGCCCGAAGGCCTTGGAGAAGCTGCCGAAACCGCCGCTCTGGATCAACCCGGCCACGCCGACGGTGGTGCATCCGCCGCCTTGCACGTAGCCGCCGCCGCGGGTCGTCACCGCGTCGTAGACCTGCGCCCAGATCGCACCGGCGCCCACCGTGACGGCGCGTGTCGGCGGAGCCGTGCAGCCGCTGGCGACGAAGCTGTCGTGCAGCGTGATGTCGTTCATGCGGCGTGTCCACACCAGCAGCGAATCCGCGGCACTGGAGGTGCCCTGATAGCTGTGCCCGCCGCCTTTGACGACCAGACGCAGGTTGTGTGTGCGCGCGAAGTCGACCGCAGCCACGACGTCGCCGGTGTCGCGCGCAGCGACCGCGTAGGCGCTGGGCCTGGAGGTCCAGGCATCGACCCAGCCCAGCGTCTGCGTCAGGGCCACCTCGTCGCCGATGAAGTAGGGGTTCTTCAGCGCTTCGAGCACGGCCTCGCAGGCCGGCTCGCCGGGGCTGCGCAGGCAGGTCTGCAACGGCGAGTGCGGTGTGATGAGCCGACCGCCGACGCGCTGACGCAGCGCCTGCCACTGGCTCTCGCCGGGCCAGCCCGCGTCGCCGGGACGGCAGCGGGCGATGGCTGGCGTGCCCGTCGGCGCACCCGCCAGCGCCGCGGCCGCACCGCCCGGCAGAAAAGGAACGGCGGCGGCCCATTGCAGCAGGCGCCTGCGCTGTTGTCGATGCTTCATCGTGATCGCAAAAGAGGTGAAGAGAGGCGCAGCGTAGGCAAGGCGACCTCGCGAGGCCAGCGTGCTGGGACGAGACGCCCCCACCGCGGGGCGAGTCGGACCGCGAATTACGGCGCCGAAGGCCGATGCGCCTGCAGCCGAGCCATCAGCGCGGAGCGGTACTGGCGGCTGCACGGCACCTGCGCGCCACTGCCGAGCAGCACCTCGGCGTCGCCCCTTTCGCGCGGCCGCACCGATTGCACACGCGCCAGTGCCACCGCCGCGCTGCGATGCACCTGCACGAAGCCCGGCCCCAGATCGCACAGCAACCCGGCCAGGGTGCGCCGCATCAACAACGAGCGCCCGGCAAAGTGCAGCTCGACGTAGTTGTCGGCGGCCTGCAGCCACTCGATGTCGGCGCAGCGCACGACGTGGGTGCGGCCACGCTCGGGGATCAGCAGCTGCGCTGCGGCACCGAGGCTCGCGCGCGCCGCGATGCGCGGCGCTGCACGCAGGCGCTGTATCGCACGCGCCAGACGATCCGGCTCCACCGGTTTGAGCAGGTAGTCGAGCGCGGCGTTGTCGAAGGCCTGCACCGCGTAGCGGTCGTGGGCGGTGACGAAGACCACCGCCGGTGGCGGCTCGGGCAGCGATGCCGCCACGTCGAGCCCGCTGGCGCCGGGCATCTGCACATCGAGGAACACGGCGTCGGGCGTGAGCGCGGCGACTTGACTCAGCGCCTCTTCGGCGTCACGCGCTTCACCCACCACCTGCAGATCGTCGAAAGCCGCCAGCAGCCGGCGCAGGCGCTCGCGCGCCGGCCCTTCGTCGTCGACGATCAGCACTCGCACGGCAGCTCGATGCGGGCGACCACGCCCGCGGGTCGGCGGGGCAGCAGGGCCAGCGTCGCCTGCGCGCCGTTGCGCGCCTGCAGCCGTTGCTGCAGGTTCGACAGGCCCACGCCGAAGGTCGGCGCTGCCGTCAGCACCCCGGCATCGTCCTCGACCTCGAGCAGCAACCGGTCGCCGTGTCGTGCGGCGCGCACCGTGATCGAGGTGTGCTGCGTGCGGCGCTCGACGCCGTGCCGAAACGCGTTCTCCAGCAGCGGCTGCAGCAGCAGCGTGGGCACCCGACAGGCATGCGCGGACCCGTCGACCTCGAAGCGCACCGTGACCCGTTCGGCAAAACGCTGGCGCATGATCGCGGCGTAGTCTTCGAGCAACCGCAGCTCGTCGGCCAGTGTCGTCTCGGGATGGCGCGCCAGGTCGGTCGCGGCACGCAGCAGCGCCGCCAGCTGCGTCAGCAAGGTGTCGGCCAGGTCGGGATCGGTGTGGATCGTCGACGCAATCGTGTTCAGTGCGTTGAACAGGAAATGCGGCTCGATCTGCTGGGTCAGCTGCAGCAACTGGGCGTGCTGCGCCAGGCTGCGCTCGCGTTCGACGCGCAGTCGCGCGTTGCCGAGCGCCGCATGCGAGCGGATGCCGAACGCGATGGCGGTGAACAGCACGAAGAACATCGCGAACTTCAGGCTCTCGTAGCGAAACACCACCGCCCAGGGCTCGTGCGTGTAGGTCTGCCCGAGCAGCGCGTAGGCGCCGTGGCGCACAGCGAAGACCACGGCGACGAACGCCGGCGCGGCGACGGGCAGCCAGACCAGGTTCGATGCGAACCAGCGCCACGGCCTGCTCAGCCAGTGGTCGAAGCGCGCTGCACGGCGCCAGTGCCACCAGGCGACGGCGCTGGCGACGACAAAGGAGCTGCCCTCCCACAACAGCGGCTTCCACAGCACGGTGTGGCCCTGGCGAAGCTGGTCCTGCACGCCGACGCTCGTCAGCAGCATCCAGAACAGCACCCAGGCAACGACGAAGCCGCGCAGCCCTATCGGGGCCACAGGTGCTAGAGCGCTGTCGGTTGGCGGCACGGAAGGCATCGGCACGGCGGGGTGGGCCGATTGTCGTCGGCGGAAAAGCCCGCCGGGCGTCGAAGGGGCGAGCGGGTCCTGCGCCGGGGTGAAGCGGCAGGTGCCCACGGTTCGCTGCGCCGGCGGCGACGAAGCGGTCGCGCACGCTTCCTGCGCAGCGATCACCGCACTGGCGCGCGCGGCCCGCACATCGGGTGGTGCGATGTCGGCGAATCGATCGAGGTGTGCGAGCCGCAGGCTTCGCCCGGCGCAGCGGCCGCGGCTCAGCGCGTGTGGCGCAGCAGTCGGGCCACCAGCTGCGACTGCGTGCGCACGCCGAGCTTGTGGAACACGATCTTCAGGTACATGCGCGCGCTGCCGTAGGTGATGCCCATCGTCTGCGCCGCCTCGCGCAGGCTCAGGCCTTCGGCCATCAGCTCGGCCAGGCGCGATTCCGACGGCGTGCAACCCTGGCGGCGGCTCGCCGCGGCTGGCGACAGTGGCCGCTCGGGCTCGGTGCTGGCGGTCAGCAGCAAGGTCTGTCGCCACGGCAGATAACCCACCTCTCGGCCGACCACCGGCATCGCGTCGATGCGCACGTCGCCGTGCTGCGCACCGGGCAGCCGCAGTGGCGCGACAGCGGCCCCGCTGCCACCCACCGCCGCCAGCATCAGCACGACATGCGCCTCGAACGGCTGCTGCCACAGCGCGCTGGCGGCAACCACACGCCCTTGCTGCACGGCCAGCCCCTGGCGCCGGGCGAACAAGCCTTCCATCGCCGGGTTGGCGTAGAGCAGTTGCCGTTGTGCATCGATCAGGGCCACGGCCTGCGGCATGGCGTCGAAGGCGGCGATGCTCGCGGCGGAGGCTTCCGGGCACTGCAGCCGAGCCGCCATCTGCAACGAACGGGTCATGTGCCGGCTCATCGTCTCGAACGCCCGCACCTCGGCGGCGGTGAAGGTTTTCATGTCCGGCGCGCGCAGCAGCGTGACGTTGGCCACCACGCCGGCTTCGGCCAGCAGGGTGTTGCCGATGGTGTACTTGAAGCCCTGCGGACGCATCCAGTCGTTGTAGTAGCTGCAGCGATAGAGCACGCCGGGCGCCTGCAGGAAACGGTCGAGCCGCTCGTTGGTGCGCACCACGCCGGGCTGGTGCAGCCGCTGCGTCCAGCGCACCCACGGGTTGTCGGGGGCGAAGTACAGCTCGTCGAACGAGCTTACCCAGCTCGGTTCCACACCGACCAGGCAGATCGGCCGCACCCGGTGCGGCTGCATGTGCAGGAAGTAGAACGTCTGCGCCACGGAGGGAAAGCGCCGCCGCATCAGTTGCATCACCTCGTCCCAGGCGGCGGGTTCGAGTGCCGCGCGGTAGACGGCGTGGATCAGATCCTGCGACAACGCAGCAGCAGCCATCGCCATGAAACCTCCGGTATCGAGGCGAAGCGCCAGCTTACTCCGGGCGCGACCCCGCGTCTGGGGGGTCGCAGCGCTGCCCTTTCCCATTTGGGAGGTGCGCCGTCAGGGCGTTTGGCTACCGTCGTTCCCGGCGTGCAGGCAAGTCCGTCCAGACCTCGGCGGCGCCACCGAAACGGGAGCAACGACATGCACAACGACCGGTCTTTGTCACGGCCCGATACCCTCCCCCGCCCAGCCCCCGGTGCATGCGCCGCCGCGCTGCTGTGCGCCTCGCTGGCACTGCCCGCGATGGCGGCCGAGCGCACCTGGTTCGGCGGCAACGGCGACTGGTCGGTCGCCGGCAACTGGCTGGCGGCCGGCGTGCCGGCCATTGGCGACACCGCGATCATCAATGCCGGCACCTCGACGCTGGCGGTGGCAAGCACGGTGGCCGGCTTCAGACTGAACGGCGGCGCGCTCGCCGGCGGCGGCGACCTGAGCGTCAGCGGCGCCTCGGCCTGGACTGCCGGCTCGCTCAGCGGCACCGGCAGCACCACCTTTGCCGATGCGCTGGACATCTCGGGTGCGACCACGAA
Organism: uncultured beta proteobacterium; assembly: GCA_963756415.1. Classification (GTDB taxonomy): domain Bacteria; phylum Pseudomonadota; class Gammaproteobacteria; order Burkholderiales; family Burkholderiaceae_C; genus Rubrivivax. The sequence continues at coordinate 1,751,680 of CAVWNT010000002.1, read as the reverse complement.
GGTGCTGGTCGGCGGGCGCATCCTCAACCTGAACGGCACCACGCGCTGGAGCGGCAACACCGCGAACAACAACAACGCGATCCGCTTCTGGAACGGCGCGACGGTCAACAACAACGGCACCTTCGACGATGCCAACGCCTTTGACTCGTTCATCGAGCACAACGTCGGCGCCCCGCACCACTTCAACAACAGCGGCACCTACAACAAGCAGTCGAACACCATCACCACGGTCGACATCGGCGTGGCCTTCAACAACAGCGGCACGGTGAACGTGAACGCAGGCACCTTTCGTCCGGCCGGGCGGCACCAGCAGCGGCAACTTCAACATCGCCGCCGGCGCGACCTTGGATTTTCGCAACGGCAACAACGTGCTGGACAACGTCACCACCAGCGGCGGCGGCACGTTCATGATCAGCTCGGACAACATCGGCGCCGACGCCACGGTGGCCCTCAACGGCGGCACCCACACCACGAGCTTCGTGCTCAGCGGCAGCACGCTGGGCGGCACCACCGGCCACACCTTCCAGGGCGTGGCCAGCTGGACCGGCGGCAGCATCTCGGGCGCGGCCAGCACCACCTTCGCCAACGACCTGGGCATCTCCGGTGCGGCCACCAAGACGATCGTCGGCGGGCGCACCGTCAACCTGCAAGGCACCACCACCTGGAGCGGCAACACCGGCGACAACAACAACGCGATCCGCTTCTGGAACGGCGCGACGGTGAACAACAACGGCACCTTCAACGATGCCAACGCCTTCGCGTCGTTCATCGAGCACAACGTCGGCGGGCCGCACCACTTCAACAATGTCGGCACCTACAACAAGCAGTCGAACACCGTCACCACGGTCGACATCGGCGTGGCCTTCAACAACAGCGGCACCACGAATGTCAACGCCGGCACCTTGCTGCTGGCCGGCGGCACCAGCAGCGGCACCTTCAACATCGCCAATGGCGCGAAGCTGGAATTCAGGAACGGCGCCAGCACACTCGACAACGCCACCACCGGTGGCGCCGGCGTGCTGCAGGTGAGCAGCGACAACGTCGGCGCCGACGCCGTGCTCACCGTCAACGGCGGCACCCACACCAGCGCCGTGTTGATCAGCGGCAGCACGTTGACCGGTGCCGATCACCGCTTCCAGGGCCCCGCCACCTGGACCGGCGGCGCGATCACGGGCGCGGCGAGCACCACCTTCGACAACGACGTGACGATCTCGGGCGCCAACACCAAGACGCTGTCCGGCGCTCGCGTGGTCAACCTCAACGGCACCACCACCTGGAGCGGCAACACCGCCCGCAACAACAACGCGATCGACTTCGTCAACGGCGGCACGATCAACAACCACGGCACCTTCAACGACCAGAACGCCTTCGACTCGTTCATGTCGCACAACCGCGGCGGGCCGCACAGCTTCAACAACACCGGCACCTTCAACAAGCAGTCGAACACCACCACGCTGATCGAGAACTTCGTCGTCTTCAACAACACCGGCACCGTCAACCTGAATGCGGGCACGTTGCAGGTCACCTCGGCACTGAGCAACCAGGGCTTGGTGAACATCGCCGCCGGCGCGACGCTGCTGGGCAGCAACGCGAGCTTCGTCAACGCCGGCACCTTCCGCGGCGACGGCACCGCGGCCACGCATCTGAACGGCGACATGGTCAACCAGGGCGCCATCGAGCCGGGCTTCGGCATCGGCCGTCTCACCGTCGACGGCGATCTCGCCCAGTCGGCATCGGGCGTGTTGCGGATCGACCTCGCCAGCCTGGCCAGCTTCGACCAGCTGGCGGTCATCGACGACGTGACGCTGGGCGGCAGCATCATCGCGCGCAACGCCGGCTATGTGCCGGTGGTCGGCGACAGCTTCGTCGTCGTGACCTTCGACCAGCGTCTGGGCAACAGCACCTTCGACACCGTCGGCAAGCAGGGCTACGGCGCGGGCGTCATGTTCGAAGCCGTCTACAACGCGCACGACGTGACGCTGGTGGTGGTGTCGGTGCCGGAGCCGGCCAGCTATGCCCTGCTGCTGGCGGGCCTGGCCACCGTCGGCACGTTGGCGAGAAGGCGCAAGGCGCCCGTCGCTGGTTCGAAGTGAACGGCCGAAGCGGTCGAACTCAGCGCTGCAGCCCGAACGCGCCTGGCGACAACCGGCGCAGCAGCGGGCAAGCCGCGCCCCGCGTCGTTGCGATGTCGCCGGGATCCAGTTCGACGCTGTTGCACCAGGCCATCGTCATGTCGCCGATGCGGCGTTCCTGGTCGTTCACCGGTGCGCGCGTAGGCGACAGCGGGTCAGGTGAGCGGCGATCCGGCGGCATCGGCCAACTGGTGGCCGGGCGCCACCCGGCCAGCTCAATCTCTGCGCCGTTCGGCCATCGCCGCCACATAGGCCAGCGTCGCCAGCACCATCGCGGCCAGTCCGGCTTGCAGCACGGTGCCGATCTGCAGGCTGCCGACATGCCACATCCCTGCCGCGCGCATCAACACCGCAGCGCACGCGACGATCGCACCGACGAGGCCCGCCACGCGGCCCGTCCAGATCAGCATCGAATTCATCGTTCGTCCTTTTTCGGTTGCTGGCGCTGTCAATGGGTGACGCCCGGCCCCTGCCGGGGTCGCACCAGGGTCGCGTACAGCGCCATGTAGCGCGTGGCCGGGCCGGCCCAGGAGTGATCGAGATCCATGCCGCGGCGCATCAGCGCCGACCAGCGTGCCGGTTGCCGGAAGCACTCGATGGCGCGGGCGAGCGCGGCCTGCAAGGTGGCCGGCGTGGCGGCATCGAAGACGAAGCCGTTGCCGCCTTCGGCATCGCCGGGGCCGGCCTCGTGCACCGTATCGGCCAGCCCACCGACGCGCCGCACCACCGGCACGGTGCCGTAGCGCAAGCGCGTACATCTGCGTCAGCCCGCAGGGTTCGAAGCGCGACGGCACGGCGATCATGTCGGCACCGGCGATCAGCCGGTGCGCGCCCGGTTCGTCGTAGGCCAGCAGCAGACCCACCTGCCCCGGGTGCTGCGCAGCGGCCTTGCTCAGCGCCGCTTCGAGCAGCGCATCGCCGGTGCCCTGCACCACCAGCTGCCCGCCCTGGCGCAGCAGTTCCGGCAACGCAGCCAGCACCAGGTCGAGCCCTTTCTGCGACGTCAGCCGCGACACCACCCCGACCAGCGGCGCCGCGGCGTCGACCGTCAAACCGAACTGCGCCTGCAGCGCGGCCTTGCAGCGCGTCTTGCCCTGCACGTGCGCGGCGCTGTAGCGCTCGGGCAGCGCCGAGTCGGTGGCCGGGTTCCAGACCTGCATGTCGATGCCGTTGAGGATGCCCGAGACATCGGCGCCGCGCCCGCGGATCACGCCTTCCAGGCCGCAGCCGAAATCGTGGGTGGTGATCTCGCGCGCGTAGGTCGGGCTGACGGTGGTGACGCGGTCGGCGAACTTCAGGCCGGCCTTCATGAACGACAACTGGCCGTGGAACTCCAGCGCCGAGGGCTGCATGTAGCGCGACGACAGGCCCAGCAGCAGGCAATCGTCGTGCGCGAACAGGCCCTGGTAGGCGAGGTTGTGCACGGTGAACACCGATGCCGCCTGCCCGGCGGGGTGCGCATCGAGATAGACACAGCCCAGCGCCGCATGCCAGTCGTGCGCATGCAGCACCTGCGGCTGCCAGTTCGGGTCGAGTTCGCCGAAAGCCAGCTGCGCCGCCACCCAGCCGAGCAGGCCGAAGCGCTGCAGGTTGTCGGGCCACTCGGCGCCGGTGCTGTCCTGGTACGGGCTGCCGGCGCGCCGGTACAGCATCGGCGCATCGACCACGTAGACCGGCAATTCGGTGAACGGCATGCGCGCCAGCAGCAGGTTGACGCGCGCCGCACCGAACAGCGGCCCGAGCGTGCACACCGGCTGGGCATGCCGCACCGCATCGAGGATGCCCGGCAGCCCGGGCAGCAGCAGCCGCACGTCGGCGCCCCGGGCGCGCAGCGCCTGGGGCAGCGCGCCCATCACATCGGCCAGGCCGCCGGTCTTGATCAGCGGATAGACCTCGGCCGCGGCATGCAGCAGCCTCATGCGCTGGTGTGCCCCAGCGCCACCAGCATCTTGCGCGTCACCAGCGTGATGCCGTTGTCGGTGCGATAGAAGCGCTCGGCGTCGCTGGCGGCGTCCTCGCCGATGACCAGGCCGTCGGGAATGCGGCAGCCGCGGTCGATCACCACGCGGGTCAGCCGCGCATAGCGTCCCACCTGCACACCGGGCAGCAGCACCGCCCAGTTGACCGACGCGTAGGAGTGCACGCGCACGGTGGAGAACAGCACCGAGCGGAACACCGCACCGGAGACCATGCAGCCGCCCGAGACCAGCGATTCGATGGCCATGCCACGCCGGTCGTCGCGGTTGTGCACGAACTTGGCCGGCGGCAGCTGCTGCTGGTAGGTCCAGATCGGCCAGCGGTTGTCGTACAGGTTCAACAGCGGATCGGTGGCGGTGAGGTCGATGTTGGCGTCCCAGTACGCATCGATGGTGCCGACGTCGCGCCAGTAGGCTTCTTCGCCGGGGCGCGTGCCGACCGCGCTCAGGTCGAAGGGATGCGCCGCCGCGCGCCGATTCGCGCACCGCCTGCGGCACGATGTCCTTGCCGAAGTCGTGGTTCGAGCGCGGCATCCTGGATGTCGCGCTCCAGCGCCTCGGCCAGGTAGCGCGCGTTGAACACGTACACGCCCATGCTCGCCAGCGCGCGGTCGGGTTTGCCGGGCATCGCCGGCGGGTCGGCCGGCTTCTCGACGAAATCGACGATCAGGTTGTTCTCGTCGACGGCCATCACGCCGAAGGCGACGGCATCCATGCGCGGCACCTCGATGCAGCCGACCGTGCAGTCGCGGCCCTTGGCCACGTGGTCGGCGAGCATCAGCGCGTAGTTCATCTTGTAGACGTGGTCGCCGGCCAGCACGACGATGTAGTCGGCGCCGTAGCTGTCGAGGATGTCGCGGTTCTGGTAGACCGCGTCGGCGGTGCCGCGGTACCAGCTCTCGTCGCCGACCCGCTGCTGCGCCGGCATCAGATCGACGAACTCGTTCATCTCGCTTTTCAGGAACGCCCAGCCGTGCTGCAGGTGGCGCAGCAGGCTGTGGCCTTCGTACTGGGTGATGACGCCGATGCGGCGGATGCCCGAGTTCAGGCAGTTCGACAGCGCGAAGTCGATGATGCGGAACTTGCCGCCGAAGTACACCGCCGGCTTGGCGCGGTGATCGGTCAGGCTCGTGCAGGCGGCTGCCGCGCCCGCCGGCCAGCACCAGCGCCACCGCGCGCTTGGGCAGGTCGAGCGTCTGAGCCAGGTAGTTGGATTCCATGCCGCAAGCTCCTCGTTGGGTGACGTGTTTCGCGCCCGGCGCGCTTGGCGAGGCCGGGTCGCAGGATACGACCAGTTCGCTGTGCGACGATGCGGGTGATGCATTCCGCCGCCGATGGCGGTGGCCTGGCATGTCCCTTGCGACACGCCGGCAGGCACGCCAACACGATACCCACATGAAACGAGATGACACCCCCGCTTCAGGCAGCAGCCTGGACGTCGAACTTCAGAAGCAGCTGCTCGACCATGTCGGCGTCGATGCCAGCGCCGCCTCGGCCGCCGAGTGGCTGCGTGGCGTGGCGCACCTGGCGCGCGCACAGCTGTCGCAGCGCTGGGTGGCCACGCAGGCGGCACAGCAGGGCAGCCGGCGCGTGTACTACCTGTCGATGGAATTCCTGATGGGCCGCACGCTGGGCAACGCGCTGGCGGCGCTGGACCTGTCTGCCGACGCTTCGGACGCGCTGCAGCGCCATGCCCAGCGGCTCGAGGACATCGAGCAGCAGGAGGCCGATGCGGCGCTGGGCAACGGCGGCCTCGGCCGGCTGGCGGCGTGTTTCCTCGATTCGATGGCCACGCTCGGACTGCCGTCGTTCGGCTACGGCATCCGCTACGAGTACGGCATGTTCGCGCAGAGCATCGTCGAAGGCCGGCAGGTGGAACATCCCGACCCGTGGCTTGGCGACGGTTCGCCGTGGGAGTTCCTGCGTCTGGGCGTCGACTACCCGGTGCGCTTCGGCGGCTGGGTCGAACACGACGGCGACAAGGCGCTGTGGCGTGCCGCCGCCGAAGTCAATGCCAAGGCCTTCGACATGGTGGTGCCGGGCCACGGCACGCGCAAGGTCAGCACGCTGCGGCTGTGGAAGGCGACGGCGCCGTCGCACATCGATCTGCACGCCTTCAACAGCGGCGACTACGCGCGCGCCGCCGAGGTGAAGAACGAGTTCGAGAACATCTCGTGGGTGCTGTACCCGAACGACAGCACGCCGGCCGGTCGCGAGCTGCGCCTGCGCCAGGAGTACTTCTTCACCAGCGCATCGATCCAGGACATCGTCGCGCGCCACCTGGCCGAACACGGCACGCTGGACACGCTCGCCGACAAGGTGGCGATCCACCTCAACGACACGCACCCGGCGATCGGCGTGGCCGAGCTGATGCGGGTGCTGTGCGACGAGCATCAGCGGCCGTGGGCCGAGGCCTGGGCGCTGACGCGGTGCATCTTCAGCTACACCAACCACACGCTGATGCCCGAGGCGCTGGAGACCTGGGCGGTGGCGCTGATGCAGCAGGTGCTGCCGCGGCACCTGGAGATCATCCTGCGCATCAACCAGGAATTCCTGGCCTTCGCCGCCACGCAGCGGCCGGGCGACGACGAGTTCCTGCGCCGGCTGTCGCTGATCGACGAGCACGGCGAGCGCCGCGTGCGCATGGCGCACCTGTCGATCGTCGGCAGCCACAAGGTCAACGGCGTGTCGGCGCTGCACTCGCAGCTGCTGGTGAAGACCATCTTCGCCGACTTCGCCAGCCTGTGGCCCGAGCGCTTCGTCAACATGACCAACGGCGTCACGCCGCGGCGCTGGCTGGCGCAGGCGAACCCGGCGCCTGAGCGCGCTGATCGACGCCCGCATCGGCGACGGCTGGCGGCTCGACCTGCAGCAGCTGTCAGCGTTGCGCCCGCTGGCCGACGACGAAGGCTTCCGCACCGACTTCGCCGCCGTCAAGCTGGCCAACAAGCAGCGGCTGGCCGAGCACATCGAGGCCGCCACCGGCGTGAAGGTGAATCCGGCCAGCCTGTTCGACGTGCAGGTCAAGCGCATCCACGAATACAAGCGCCAGCTGCTCAACCTGCTGCACGTGGTCACGCGCTATCACGACATCCTGGCCGACCCGGGTGCGGCGCGCGTGCCGCGCACGGTGATCTTCGCCGGCAAGGCGGCGTCGAGCTATCACATGGCCAAGCAGATCATCCGGCTGATCCACGATGTCGGCGCGGTGATCAACAACGACACGCGCGTCGGCACGCAGCTGAAGGTGGTGTTCGTGCCGAACTACGGCGTGTCGGTGGCCGAGGTGATCATGCCCGGCGCCGACCTGTCGGAGCAGATCTCCACCGCCGGCACCGAGGCCTCGGGCACCGGCAACATGAAGCTGGCGCTGAACGGTGCGCTGACGATCGGCACCGACGACGGCGCCAACATCGAGATCCGCCAGTAGCGTGGGCGACGACAACATCTTCATCTTCGGCCACCTGGCGCACGAGGTGGCGGCGTTGCGCGCGTCGCGGCTACGAGCCGCTGCGCATCCACGACGGCCACCCGCGCCTGCAGGCGGTGCTGCATGCCATCGGCGGCGGCATGTTCTCGCCCAACGAACCGTCGCGCTACCGCGGCCTGGTCGATTCGCTGCTGTGGGGCGGCGACCACTACCAGCTGCTGGCCGACTACGACGCCTACGTGGCCGCGCAGCAGCGTGTCGATGCGCTGTTTCGGCCAGCCGCAGCCATGGGCGCGCGCGGCAATCCTGAACGTCGCCGGCATGGGCATGTTCTCGTCGGACCGCACCATCGGCGAGTACGCGCGCGACATCTGGCACTTGCAGCCGCAGGCCTGAGCGGCGCCGCATGCCGCCTTCGAGCCGGGCGCCCGACGCCGTGTCACCCTCGCCGCTGCCGGCGCGACTGGCGGCCGGCCGCGCGTTCCCGATCGGCGCGCAGGTGCACGGCGGCGGTGTCAACTTCGCGGTCTTCTCCGAACACGCCAGCGCGATCGAGCTGTGCGTGTTCGACGCCGACGGGCGCACCGAGCAGGCGCGCCTGCCGCTGCCGGCGCGCAGCGGCGACGTCTGGCACGGCCATCTTGCAGGTGCGCAGGCGGGCCTCGTGTACGGCCTGCGCGCGCACGGCCCGTGGCTGCCGCAGCAGGGGCATCGCTTCAACCCGCACAAGCTGCTGCTCGACCCGTGGGCGCGCGAGATCGTCGGCCACTTCGACTGGGCCGATGCGCACTTCGCCCACGATCGCACAGAACCCGCTGCAGATGGATCTCGAGGACAACGCGGCCACGGCGCTGAAGGCGCGTGTCGTCGACGATGACTTCGACTGGGGTGACGACCATCCACCGGCCACGCCCTGGTCGAGCACGGTGCTGTACGAGCTGCACGTGCGCGGCTTCACCCAGCTGCACGCGCAGGTGCCGCCGGCGCAGCGCGGCACCTACGCCGGCCTGGCCTCGCCGCCCGCGCTGGCGCACCTGAAGCGCCTGGGCGTCACCGCGGTGAGCCTGCTGCCGGTGCACCGCTTCATCGACGAGCAGCGGCTGGTGGCGATGGGGCTGCGCAACCACTGGGGCTACAACACGCTCGGCTACTTCTGCCCCGAACCCGCGTTATGCCGTCGATGCCGATGGCCGCGCCACCCGCGACGAGTTCCGCGACGATGGTCAGGTCGCTGCACGCGCGCCGGCATCGAGGTGCATCCTCGACGTGGTCTTCAACCACAGCGCCGAGACCGACGAGTTCGGCCCCACGCTGAGCTGGCGCGGGCTGGACAACGCCAACTGGTACCGGCTGCCGCCGCAGCAGCGCGAGGCCTATGTCAACGACACCGGCTGCGGCAACACCCTCAACCTGCCGCACCCGCGGGTGCTGCAGATGGTGATGGACAGCCTGCGCTACTGGGTCGAGCGAGATGCATGTCGACGGCTTTCGCTTCGACCTGGCCACGGTGCTGGGGCGCGGCGACACACGGCTTCGACCGCCGCGCCGCCTTCTTCGACTGCGTTGCGCAGGACCCGCTGCTGGCCGGCGTCAAGCTGATTGCCGAGCCCTGGGACGTGGGCCCGGGCGGCTACCGGCTGGGCGAGTTCCCCACCGGCTGGGTCGAATGGAACGACCGCTTTCGCGACGACATGCGCAGCTGCCTGGCTGGCCGGTGGCTGCAGCCGCGGGCGAGTTCGCGCGCCGGCTGTGCGCATCGGCCGACGTGTTCCACAGCCGCCTGCGCGCGCCGTCGGCGTCGATCAACTACGTGGTCTCGCACGACGGCTTCACGCTGCTCGACCTGCTCAGCTACGACCACGCGTCACAACCAGGCCAACGGCGAAGACAACCGCGACGGTGACGGCACAACCGCAGCTGGAACTGCGGCGTCGAAGGCGCCAGCGACGACCCGCAGGTGCTGGCGCTGCGCCGGCGGCTGCAGCGAGCGCTGCTGGCCACGGTGCTGCTGGCGCAGGGCACGCCGATGCTCGCCGCCGGCGACGAGCTGGGCCACAGCCAGGGCGGCAACAACAACCCCTATTGCCAGGACAACCGCACCACCTGGATCGACTGGTCGATCGCCGACCAGGCGCTGATCGACTTCACCGCGCAGGTGATCGCGCTGGCGCAAGCGCTGCGCGCCGTTCGGCGATGCCTGGCTCAGCGGCGTGCGCGACCCCGACGGCGGCCGCGACGTGATCTGGCTGGCACCCGCAAGGACGCGAGATGGGCGCCGCCGACTGGGACGACGCGATGCGATCGCCGGCCTGGGCGCGCAACTGGCCGGCCGCGGCGATGCGAGCCTGCTGCTGGTCGTCAACACCAGCGGCCACGCGCAGACCTTCCAGCTGCCCGCCGGCGACTGGCGCGTGCTGCTCGACAGCAGCGGCAGCCTGGCTGCGCAGACGCTGGCGCAGCGCTTCGAGATGCCGGCACGTGCCTTGCTGCTGGCCACCACAACCGATTGAAAGCGAATGGCGCCAGCGAACTCCCCGATCCTCGAACCGACCCGTCTCAGCGGCGTGCTGCTGCACCCGAGCTGCCTGCCCGGGCCGCACGGCAGCGGTGATTGCGGCCCGGCCGCCTATCACTTCGTCGACTGGCTGGTGGTGGCCGGCCAGCAGCTGTGGCAGATCCTGCCGCTGAACCCGATCGGTGCCGGCCACTCGCCCTATGCCAGCGCGTCGGCACTGGCCGGCAATCCGCTGCTGATCGACCTGAATGAACTGCATCACCTCGGCTGGCTCGATGCCGCGCAGATGCAGCTGCCGCCGGGCATGCATGCGCACCGCGTCAACTATCCGGTGGTCGCCGCCTACCGCATGCGCTGCCTGGAAGCCGCCTGCGCGCGCTTCGTGGCGCTGCCCGCCGACGCGCCGATGGGCGTGGCCTTTGCAGACTTCTGCGCCGAACAACGCGCCTGGCTCGACGACTACGCGCTGTTCATGGCGCTTGAACGACGCCCATGCCGGGCAGGTCTGGTGCCGGTGGCCGGCAGCGCTGGCACGGCGCGAGCCGGCAGCGCTGGCGCGGGCACACGAGGAGCACCGCGCCGCGGTGACCTTCTGGCAGTTCTGCCAATGGACCTTCCATCGCCAGTGGGCGCTGTTGAAGGCCTATGCCAACCACCGCGGCATCCGCATCGTCGGCGACATGCCGATCTTCGTCGCCCACCACAGTGCCGATGTGTGGGCCGAGCCCGACCTGTTCCTGCTCGACGCCTCCGGCATGCCGAGCGTGGTGGCGGGCGTGCCGCCCGACTACTTCAGCGCCACCGGCCAGCGCTGGGGCAACCCGCTGTACGACTGGCGCGCGCACCGCCGTCAGAACTTCGACTGGTGGGTGCGGCGCATGCGCAGCGTGCTGAGCTCAGGTCGACAGCGTGCGCATCGACCACTTCCGCGGCTTCGCCGCTCATTGGGAGATCCCGGCGACGCACACCACCGCCATCCACGGGCGCTGGCGCAAGGGCCCGGGCGCGGCGCTGTTCAGGGCCGTCGAGGTGGCGCTGGGCACCTTGCCGGTGATCGCCGAAGACCTCGGCGAGATCACCCCCGACGTCGAGGCCCTGCGCCGGCGGCTGGGCTACCCGGGCATGCGCATCCTGCAGTTCGCCTTCGGCGACGACAGCCGCAACCCCTACCTGCCGCACCGCCACACGCGCGACAGCGTGGTCTACCCGGGCACCCACGACAACGACACCAGCGCCGGCTGGTGGGCGCAGGCGAGCGCGCACGAACGGCACTTCATGCGCCAGTACCTGAACGTCGGCGAAGCCGCTGACGACGACGCGGCGGCGATGGCCTGGGCGCTGGTGCGCGCGGCCTGCGCATCGGTGGCCGACACCGCCATCATCGCCATGCAGGACGTGCTGGCACTGCCCTCATCGGCGCGCATGAACACACCCGGCGATGCCGAGGCCTGCTGGCAATGGCGCATGCAATGGCAGCAGGTGCTGCCGCACCACGCCGAGCGCCTGGCCGCGCTGTGCCGGCTGTACGGCCGGCTGCCGCCGCAGCCGCCTGGTCGGGCCATGAAAAAGGGCGCCCGCGGGCGCCCTGGTGCTGCAGCCGAGATGCGCTGGATCAGCGCACCACCGCGATCTGCTCGCGCTTGCCATCCTTGTAGGTGAACAGCGTCAGCGCGCCGTTCTTGATGTCGCCCTTTTCGTCGAAGGCGATGTCGCCGGTGACACCCTTGTAGCCTTCGGTCTTGGCCAGCACAGGCAGGTACTTGGCCGGATCCGCCGAATCGGCCTTGATCATCGCCGCCACCAGCACGTTCAACGCGTCATACACGTACGGCGCATAGACCTGCACCTCGGCGTTGTACTTTTCCTTGAACTTGGCGCGGAAGTCGTCCATGCCGGCCTTCTGCTCGCCCTCGACACCACCGGCCTCGGCGCAGACCACCTGGCCATCGGCCATCGCGCCGGCGGCCAGCTTCGGCAGCTCGGCGGTGCAGATGCCGTCGCCGCCGACGAACTTGGCGTTGATGCCCAGCTGCTTCATCTGGCGCATCATCGGGCCGGCCACGGCGTCCATGCCGCCGAAGAAGATGACATCGGGCTTCTTCGCCTTCAGGCCGGTCAGGATGGCGGTGAAGTCGGTGGCCTTGTCGGTGGTGAACTGGCGGTCGAGCGTCTTGCCGCCGGCTGCCGTCACGGCCTTCTCGAACTCGTCGGCCACACCCTGCCCGTAGGCGGTGCGGTCGTCGATGACGGCGATCGTCTTGCCGCCCATGTCCTTGTTGGCATAGCGGCCCAAGCGTGCCGCCCAGCTGCACGTCGTCGGCGACGACACGGAAGGCGGTGTTGAAGCCCTGGCGGGTGTACTTCGGGTTCGTCGCCGACGGCGAGATCTGCGGGATGCCGGCGCTGTTGTAGATCTGCGAGGCCGGGATCGTGGTGCCCGAGTTCAGATGGCCGATGACGCCATTGACCTTGGCATCGACCAGCTTCTGCGCCACGGCCGTGCCCTGCTTCGGGTCGGCGGCGTCGTCTTCGGCGAGCAGCTCGAACTTGACCTTCTGGCCGCCGATCGTCACGCCCTTGGCGTTGAGGTCGTCGATCGCCATGCGCGCGCCGTTCTCGTTGTCCTTGCCCAGGTGCGCGATCGCGCCGCTGGTGGGCCCGACGTGGCCGATCCTGACCACCAGTTCACCAGCCGGGGCCGGCGCCGGAGCGGCCGAAGCCGGTGCAGCGGCAGGCGCAGCGGCCACCGGTGCTGGCGGTTCTTCCTTCTTGCCGCAAGCGGCCAGCAGCACCGCCGCCGAAGCGACCAAGGTCAGGGCAAATTTATTCATGGACGCGTTCCTGTAATGAAAATGAAGCACCCAGGATCATAAAGGGAAAGGCCCTGGAGTCCCCGTGGAGTTGACGTCGCCGCCGTGGCGGTGTCGCTTTTTCGGCGCGCCGCCGCCTCAGCCGGGCTGCGGGCGCGATTGCGTCAGCGTGCGTTGCAGCGCTTCTCTCAGCAGCCCTTCGAACTCGCCCCGCAGCCGGCGCAACAGCGCATCGTGGAGCGTCTGCCAGGCCGGATCGAGCGCCGCGTGCACACGCTGCTCGAGCTCGCCATCGAGCCAGGGCTTCAGCGCGGCCCAGGCCTGTTCGACCGCGTCGGCATCGGCAGGCTGTGGCGTGCCGACGGCGATGCGCTCTGCCGGCGGCGCATCGGCCGTGGCATCGAGTGCGATGACTTCGGTCAGGGTCGGCACGCGCGCCGGCGGTTGCGGTACGGTTCAAGAGGGGGCTCCGGCTGGGTGGTGTCGGACGTCGAGCCCCAGCGCGGCGTAGGCGCGCCAGCGTGCTCGCCCGGCAGCGGCGGCGTCGGGATCGGCGTCCAGGATTTCGATGACGCGGCTGAATTCGCCCGGTGCGTGCGGCATGGCCGCGCCGAGGTTGACGACGATCTGCGGATGCGGCGGCGCCGGGCATCGCTCGCTGAGCCAGACCGGGCTGCGTCGCGCCAACGGCCGGCTGGCGGAGTCGGCACCTGCATCGGCACCGGCACCGGCGTCGACATCGATGCGGCAATGCGGGATGAACTCGTGCGCCGCGAAGGTCCACAGCTCGCGGTCGAGTGCATCGAGCGTGCTTGCGTCGGCGGTCACCAGCACTGCCGCCTGCTGCCGATAGGCCTTGCGCAGCAAGCGGCAGGCGAACTGCACGCGGTCGGCGACGCCGGTGTGGAACTCGACCTGGGTCATGCCGCCGCGCCGCGTGCCGGGCCTTCGCTCAGCCCGCGCGCGACAGCACAAACTCGCACAGCAGGCCGACCGGGCGGCCGGTGGAGCCCTTCGCCGGGCCCGACTTCCAGGCGCTGCCGGCAATGTCCAGGTGGGCCCACGGGTAGCGCGCCGTGAAGCGCTTCAGGAACATCGCCGCGGTGATGGCACCTCCGGCACGCGGGCCGACGTTGGCCATGTCGGCGAAGTTGCTCTTCAGTGCGTCGTCGTATTCGTCGTCGAGCGGCATGCGCCAGCACGGGTCGAGCGCGCGCTGACCGGCGCGGTCGAGTTCCTCGGCCAGCGCGTCGTCGGCGCAGAACAGGCCGCTGCGGTGGTGCGCCCAGGGCCACCACGCAGGCGCCGGTGAGGGTGGCGATGTCGATCACCGCCGCCGGCTTGAAGCGCTCGGCATAGGTCAGCGCATCGCACAGGATCAGCCGGCCCTTCGGCATCGGTGTTGAGGATCTCGATCGTCTGGCCCGACAGGCTGGTGACCACGTCACCCGGCTTGATCGCATCGCCGCTGGGCATGTTCTCGCACGCCGGGATCAGGCCGACGACGTTGATCTTCGGCTTCAGTTCGGCAATGGCACGCAGGGTGCCGAGCACGCTCGCCGCACCGCCCATGTCGAACTTCATCTCGTCCATGTCGGCGGCCGGCTTGATCGAGATGCCGCCGGTGTCGAAGGTGATGCCCTTGCCCACCAGCACCACCGGCGCCGACGTCTTGGCAGCGCCCTTGTAGCGTCATCACGATGAACTTCAGCGGCTCGCTCGAGCCCTGCGCCACCGCGACGAAGCTGCCCATGCCGAGCTTGTTCACGTCCTTGCGATCCAGCACCTCGACCTCCAGCCCGTGCGACTTGCCCAGGCGTGTGGCCTCGGCGGCCAGGTGCGTGGGCGTGAGATGGTTGCCGGGCCGGTTGGCGCACTCGCGCGCCAGCGCGATGCCCGCGGCGATGGCGCGCCCGCGCTGCAGGCCCTGCGTCGCCGCCGGTGCATCGACCGGCGAGCTGCACAACAGCACCCGCTTCAGCTTTGTTTCGGGCCCAGCCGACGGCTTGGTGTGGCGATAGACGTAGACGCTGTCGCCGACGGCGGTGCACAGCGCCTGGGCGTGCGCTGCGCTGAGTTCTTCGCCGTCGCACAGGGCCACCGCGAGTTGCGGCGGTGCCGCCCGACTTGATCGCATTCAGGCCGCTGACCAGCGCCGCGCGCCACGCCTTGAACCCGCTGCCGCTGGCCGCGGCGAAGACCACACGACGCGCCTTGACGCCGGCAGGCCGATGCAGCACCAGGCAACGGCCGGCCTTGAAAGCGAAGTCGTCGGCTTCGAGAGCACCGGACAGCAGCGACCACAGCGGCTTGCCCAGATGGGACTGCCGCGTGCCCTCGCCCACCACCAGCAGCAGCGCATCGACGGCGATGTCGCGCAGCGCGCCAGCCTCGGACACTTCGATCTTGAAGTCCATAATTCGGCTGCAGATTGGAAAGCGCTGAATGTTATTCGATTCGACCTTGCGGCGAGACCTGGCGCGCACCTTCGGCGCCACGCTGGTGGTCATCCTGACGATCGTCATCACCATGATGCTGATCCGCACGCTGGGCCTCGCCGCCGGCGACGCGGTGGCGCCGCGCGACGTGGTGCTGGTGCTCGGCTACACCGCGCTGGGCCACCTGCCGACGATCCTCAGCCTGTCGCTGTTCGTCGCCATCGTCGTGACGCTGGCGCGCATGTACCGCGACAGCGAGATGGCCATCTGGTTCGCCAGCGGCGTGGGCCTGGCGCGCTTCGTCGCGCCGGTGCTGCGCACGGTGCTGGCCGGTGCTGCTGGTGATCGGCCTGCTGCTCGTCTTCGCCTGGCCCTGGGGCAACCGCAACAGCCGTGAACTGCGCGACCGCTACGAGCAACGCTCCGACCTGGCACGCGTCGCACCGGGTGTGTTCCAGAGTTCCAGCGACGGCAGCCGCGTGTTCTTCATCGAACGCGACGGCGCCGATGCGGTGAACGCGCGCAACGTGTTCGTGCTGCAGACCCGCAATGGCATCGAATCGGTGACCTCGGCGCGTTCCGGTCGTCTCGAACTGAGCGGCGACGATCGCTTCCTGGTGCTCGACAACGGCCAGCGCAGCGACGTCAATGCGAACACCGCGCGAGACCACGCTCGCGCGCTTCGACAACTACCGCGTGCTGGCCGATCAACGCAGCGCTGCGCAAGCGCCAACGAACTGCCGCCCAAGGCCACCGCCACGCTGGATCTGCTGCGCGATCGCACGCTGCAGCCATCAGGGCGAACTGGCGTGGCGCTTCGGGCTTGCTGCTCGGTGCGATCAACCTGACGCTGCTGGGCATCGGCCTGTCGCACGTCAACCCGCGCCGGCCGAACAACTGGAACCTGGTCTTCGCGCTGCTCAGCTTCGTCGTCTACTTCAACCTGATCAACCTGTCGCAGACCTGGGTGGCATCGGGGCGGGTGCGGCTGGGCACCGCGCTGCTCGTGCTGCACGGCGGCGCGTTCGCCGCTGTCGCTGGCTGCTGCTGTGGTGGCGCGACCATGCCAGCGGTCTGGCGCCGCAGGCGCGGCACCGCGCTGCACGCGCCGGCATGAAGACCGTTCGCCGCATGCTGTATCGCGACATCGTGTCGTCGATCTTCTTCGTCGCGCTGGCCTTCCTGTCGCTGTTCTTCTTCATCGACTTCGTCGACGAGCTGCAGGACATCGGCCGCTTCGGCTACACCACCTGGTATGCCGCGCTGGCCGCTGCCGCTCGAGCTGCCCGGGCACCTGTACGAGCTGCTGCCGATCGCGGTGCTGATCGGCACCATCTATTCGCTGGCGCGGCTGGCGCAGTCGTCGGAGTTCACCATCCTGCGCACCGGCGGCCTGGGGCCGTGGCGGGCGCTGCGGCTGCTGACCGTGCTCGGCGCTGGCCTTCTCGCGCGCTGACCTTCGTCATCGGCGACTACGTGGTGCCGCACAGCGAACGCGACGCGGTGTTGCTGAAGGCGCGCCTTCAGCGGCGGGCGCAAGCTCGGTCGCAGCGGCGCGTGGCTCAAGGAACGCAGCGGCAGCGGCGCCGACGAGCGCAGCTATTCGGTCAACGTGGCCGGCATCGGCAGCGACGGCGAACTGCAAGGCGTGCGCATCTTCGAGTTCGACGCCGAGGGCCGTCACCTGTCGCGCACGGTGGCGCGCAGCGCCCGTGTCGAAGCCGATGCCACCTGGGTGCTGAACGATGCCGAGGTGACCCGCTGGCCGGCTGCAGGCGCCACCGATGCCGGCGACGACGCAGTCGTGCACCAGGCACGGCCCACGCTGCGCTGGCCGAGCACGCTCACCGCCGCGGTGGTGTCGGCCGCGGTGCTGCCGCTGAAGACCATGTCGACCAGCGAGCTGTGGCGCTACAGCGCCCACCTCAGCGATCAGGAGCAGGCCGCGCAGCGACACCAGATCCAGTTCTGGAAGAAGGCGTTCTACCCATCGGCCTGCCTGGTGATGATCGGCGCTGGCGCTGCCCTTCGCCTACATGCATGCGCGCGCCGGCGGCGTCAGCCTGAAGGTCTTCGGCGGCATCATGCTCGGCATCAGCTTCGTGCTGCTGAACAACGTGGCCGGCCACCTCGGCCTGTTGCGCGACTGGACGCCGTGGATGGTGGCGGCGCTGCCGAGCGCGGTCTTCATGCTGCATGTCGCTGGCCGCGTTCGCGCTGGCTGGTGCGCTACCGATGAGGCCATGCAGCCCGGGCTGATCCTGTTCGCCCACGGTGCGCGCGACGCCGCGTGGGCGCAGCCCTTCGAGGCGGTGGCGCCGCCGTGCGCCAGCAGCCGACCGCACGCTGGCGTTGCGGCTGGCCTTCCTGGAGTTCATGACGCCCGACCTGGCGCGAGCGCCGGCGCCGAGCTGGCCGCGCGCCGGCTGCGACCGCGTCGCAGGTGCTGCCGCTGTTCCTGGGCACCGGCGGGCACCTGCGCGCAGGACCTGCCGCTGCTGATCGAGCGCTGCGCGCCGCGCATCCGCAGGTGCGCCTGGTCGGTCACTGCCGGCGGCAGGTGAACATGCGCAGCGTGGTGCAGGCCCTGGCCGCGGTCGCGCTGGCGAGCCGGCGGATGGCGCTGCGCGCATGAACCTGCACCAGTTCCGCTTCGTGCAGGAGGCGGTGCGCCGCAACCTCAACCTCACCGAAACCGCGAAGGCGCTGCACACCTCGCAGCCCGGCGTCAGCAAGGCCATCCTCGAACTCGAGGAAGAGCTCGGCGTCGACATCTTCGCGCGCCACGGCAAGCGGCTGCGGCGCGTCACCGAGCCCGGCGCGCAGGTGCTCAAGTCGATCGAGATCATCATGCGCGAGGTCGGCAACCTCAAGCGCATCGGCGAACAGTTCTCGCAAGCAGGAAGTCGGGCACGCTGTCGATCGCCACCACCCACACCCAGGCGCGCTACGTGCTGCCGCGAGCCGGTGGCGGTGCTGCGCGCGTCGCTATCCCGAAGGTGCAGGTCAGCCTGCACCAGGGCACGCCCGAGCAGGTGGCGCGCATGCTGATCGACGAAATCGCCGAGATCGGCCTGGCCACCGAGTCGCTGGCCGACTACGACGAGCTGATCACCCTGCCCTGCTACGAATGGCAGCACGTGGTGGTGATGCCGGCGGCGCATCCGCTGGCGCAGCGCGAGCGGCTGACGCTGGAACAGCTGCGCCGAGCAGCCGCTGGTCACCTACCACCCGTCGTTCACCGGCCGCACGCGCATCGACGCGGCCTTCGCGCAGCGGCCGGCTGAAGCCGATGATCGCGCTCGAGGCCATCGACTCCGACGTCATCAAGACCTACGTGCGGCTCGGCCTGGGCGTGGGCATCGTCGCCGAGATGGCGGTGCGCGACGACCCGCGCGGACGGCGACCTGGTGTCGCGCCCGGTGGGCCACCTGTTCGGCCAGAACGTCGCCCGCGTCGCCTTCGAGCGCGGCGCCTACCTGCGCGACTTCGTCTATGCCTTCGCCGAACTGCTGTCCGACCGGCTCACGCGCGCGCTGATCCAGCGCGCGATGAGCGGCGACAGCGAGGACGACTATCGAACTGTGAACACCATGACTGCCCTTCGCCCTTCGCGCACCCCGGCGCTGCGCAGCCGCCTGCCGCACGTCGGCACCACCATCTTCACCGTCATGTCGGCGCTGGCGCAGGAACACGGCGCGGTCAACCTGGGCCAGGGCTTCCCGGATTTCGACTGCGATCCCGCAGCTGCTCGACCATGTCGGCGCCGCCATGCGCGAGGGCCTCAACCAGTACCCGCCGATGGCCGGCGTGCTGCCGCTGCGCGAGGCGGTCGCCGCACAAGATGCAGCGGCTGTACGGCCGCGCCTACGACGCCCAGCGCGAAGTCACCATCACCGCCGGCGCCACGCAGGCCATCCTCACCGCGATGCTGTGCTGCGTGCACCCGGGCGACGAGGTGATCGTGCTCGAGCCCTGCTACGACAGCTACGCGCCGAACATCGAACTGGCCGGCGGCGCGCGTGGTGCGCGTGCCGCTGACGCCCGGCACCTTCCGGCCCGACTTCGCCGCCATCGCGGCGGCGCTCACGCCGCGCACGCGGCTGATGATCGTCAACTCGCCGCACAACCCCAGCGCCACGGTGTGGAGCGCGGCCGAGATGCAGCAGCTCGCCGACGCTGCTGGCGCCGACCGACGTGCTGCTGATCACCGACGAGGTCTACGAGCACATGGTCTTCGACGGCGAGCAGCATGTCAGCGCGGCGTCGATCGCCGGCGCTGGCGGCGCGCAGCTTCGTCGTCTCCAGCTTCGGCAAGACCTACCACGTCACCGGCTGGAAGGTCGGCTACGTGCTCGCGCCGGCGCGCGCTGATGGCCGAGTTCCGCAAGGTGCACCAGTTCAACGTGTTCACCGTCAACACGCCGATGCAGCACGGCCTGGCGCGTCACATGGCCGACGCCGACGCCCTACCTGGAGCTGCCGGCGCTTCTACCAGCGCAAGCGCGACCTGTTCCGCGCAGGGCCTGGCCGACACCCGCTGCGCCTGCTGCCCAGCGCAGGGCAGCTACTTCCAGTGCGTGGACTACAGCGGCCGTCAGCGATCTCGGCGAGGCCGACTTCTGCGTCTGGCTGACGCGCGAGATCGGCGTGGCGGCGATTCCGCTGTCGGTCTTCTACGCCGATGGCTTCGAGCAGCGCATCGCGCGCCTGTGCTTTGCCAAACGCGACGAGACGCTGCAGCGCGCGCTCGAGCGCCTGGCGCAAGCTGTAGGCCGCGCGCGTCGGGGTCAGTGCGCGCGCTGCAGCGAAGCGGTGACCGGCGTCAGGAAGCCGAAGTGCTGTCGGCCCCGGCGAGTCGCTCAGGTCCAGGTCCACCGGCTGCGGTCGCGCGGTCCTCGAAGCGGATCTCATCGTCGCCCGACAAGACGCGCCATCTGGCCGGCATGGCGCAGCGGCTGCGGCGGCTGGCTCGGCATGCGAGCGGCAGCAGCACGTCGACCGGCTGGCGCCGTCGGCTCGGCCTGGCGACCGCAGGTCGCGCGCCACCGCATACAGCACCAGCACGTCGCGGTAGGCCGGCAGCTCGAACAGCTCGCCGCTGGTCTTGCGGAACAGCAGCGTTTCCAGCTCGGCCATCGCATCCATCGGCTGTGCTCCACGCCTGCTGCAGCCGCGCGGTCACATCGTCGTAGTCGAGCAGCGTGCGGCCCTGCTGCAGGTCGCTGTCCCAATCGGGCGCGACGGCGTTGAAGCGCTGGTTGAAGCGCGTTCTGGATGCGCTCGTACGCCGCGCGCTCTTCGCGCTGGCGGTAGATCTCGAGCAGCTTCAGGTACGGCATCGGGCTGCGCGCCGCCGCTGCTGCGCAGGTGGGCCATCAACAGGTCGATCGCCGATTCGTCCTGGCCCAGCACGCAGAAGAACTCGGCCTGCTGTTCGAGGTCGATCAGTTCCTCGACGCTGAGCTGCCGGTTCGACAGCGACGTCCGGTTCTTCCCCGACTTGCGGCGTGACGACGACGGCACCGGCGGCTCGTCGCTGGGCAGTTCCAGCGCCGCGGCAACCTCGTCGGCCGACACGGCCTCGATCAGCGCGGCCGGCGTGCTCACCGGCAGCCGGTGAGGTGCCTCAGTGATACGGGGTTGCGGGTCATGCGCGGGCTCTGCGCCCGGTTCGCCCAGCGCCGGCGCGTCATCCGCCGCCAGCACACCCGCCCAGGCGGCATCGCGGGCGCGCTGCAAGGCATGGACCCGCCAGGCCAGCCACGCCACCAGCGCAATCAGCACCGCCAGCAAGGCCCCGAGCAGCGGCAGCAGGCCGTCCTGGCTTTGCGCGCGGCCCAGGCGCTCGCGCAGCTGGGTCATCGCCGCCTGGTCGGCTGATGCCGCTTCGCGCAGTGCCAGCAACTGGCGTTCGACGCCGGCCACACGCTCGCCGGCGGCCACGGCCGCTGCCTGCGCCGCCAGCGCCGAGGCGACGGCCACATCGAGCTGGCGCTGCTGTTCGGCGGCGGCCAGCGCGGCCACGTCGGGGGCGCTGTCCTCGGGGTCCAGGCGCAGTCGCGGTGCGGCCGGTGCGCGCGCAGGTGCAGAAGCAGGCGCCTTTGCCTTGCCCGCGGCAGCGACGCGTGGGGTGGCGCTGGCTGATCTGCCGGCCACCGCCGCCTCGCGCCGCGGCGCGCGTTTGCGGCCCTCGGCGGTCTTGCGTGGCGCGGCCGGCGGCTCGGCAGCGCTCGCATCGGCCGATGCCACGCGCGCAGCGGGCGCCGCCGCGGCGCGCACCGCCCTCGGCGCCGGGGCGACCGTCGCCACCGGTTCCGCTGCCGATGGGCTCGGCACAGCCAGCGTGCGGCTCATTTCGACCGGATCGGCAAACACGACCAGCTGGCGCGTCAGGCGTTGCCCGCAACCCACCGACACGAGCAGCGTGACCACCGGTTCATCGACCACCAGCGCACTGCGCACGCGCACGCGCTGCGCCGCGCTGCCGGTGGCCTCGGGCTCCGCCGACACCCGCACATCCGCTTTCGACAGGCTGCGCTCGCCGAGTTCGACATGCGCCGAGACGCAGCCACTGGCCAGCGTTTCGCCGGCGGCGAGCCGCAGCGGAATCGACACGTCCAGCGGCTGGCCGAAGGGCACCGATTGGGGCATTTCGCCGAAGCCCAGCGCCGCGGCGCCGGGGGCGATGGCCAGGGCCAGAAGGGCCAGCAGGAATGGTCTCGAAAGCCGCATCGGCATGGCTTGTTCAGCCCAGGAAAAGGTCGAATTCACTCTAGCATGCAGGCCCTGCCGCCAGCGCCGACAAATGGCCGGCAGACGGCGTTCACTTCGCCGCACACCGAGCACCGGCAACGTCGCGTGCGTTATTCACGCCGCCGTGCCGGCGTCCCGCGCCGGGTACGATGTGTGTCCGATATCGGGCGCTGGCCGCGCGAACGAAACCCGCCATGGATCCTTCCACCCTCACTGCCGACGAACTGCACAACATCCGCAGCGGGGTGTGGTTCGGCTCGCTGTCGTCGTCGCTGCGTGACGCGATCCTCGAACGCGCCCAGGTGCGCCGCCTGAAGGACGGTGCGATGCTGTCCACACGCGGCGAAACGGCTGACCTGTGGTGCGGCGTGGCGCTGGGGGCGGTGCGCATCAGTTCGGTGTCGCTGTCGGGCAAGCAGGTCACGTTGACCTACGCCGAGCCCGGGGTGTGGTTCGGCGACATCGCGCTGTTCGACGGGCTGCCCCGCACCCACGATGCCGATGCACACGGCAGCACCACGCTGCTGACGGTGCGCAAGCCGCACTTCAAGGAACTGCTGGCACAACATGTCGAGCTGTACGACGCGTTGCTGCGGCTGAACTGCCGCCGGCTGCGGCTGATGTTCAACCAGTTCGAAGACCTCAACACGAAGCCGCTGCAGGCGCGGCTGGCCAAGCAGATCCTGCTGCTGGCCAAGAGCTACGGCATCGACGAGGGCGAGGAAATCCGCATCGGCCTGCAGCTGGCGCAGGAAGACCTGGCACAGCTGCTGGGCGCGTCGCGACAGCGCGTCAACCAGGAACTGAAAGGCTTCGAACGCGACGGTGCCGTGCGCGTGGAGCCGACGCGGCTGGTGGTGCTGTCGAAGACGCGGCTGATGGCGCTGGCCGAGCGCTAGCGGCAGCGCGGCGCAACATCACGAGAGGCACACACGAATGGATCAGTTCGAAGGCACCAAGCCGGTCAGCGAGCAGCACGCGTTCAGCACCGACGCGCTGGCCGCCTGGCTGAGCGATCACCTGCCCGGTTTCGCGGGCCCGCTGACGGTCGAGCAGTTCAAGGGCGGGCAGTCGAATCCGACCTACAAGCTGGTCACTCCCGCCGCGAGTTACGTGATGCGCTCCAAACCCGGGCCGGCCGCCAAGCTGCTGCCTTCGGCGCATGCGGTCGAGCGCGAATTCCGGGTCATGCACGCACTGGCCGGCACCGATGTGCCGGTGCCGACGATGCATGTGCTGTGCGAGGACGAATCGGTCATTGGCCGCGCCTTCTACGTGATGTCCTTCGTGCCCGGGCGCGTGCTGTGGGAGCAGTCGCTGCCCGGCATGGAGCGCGCCGAGCGCGGCGCCATCTACGACGAGATGAACCGCGTCATCGCCGCGCTGCACCGGCAGGATGTCGGCGCACTGGGGCTGACCGACTATGGCCGGCCCGGCAACTACTTCGAACGCCAGATCGCGCGCTGGAGCAAGCAGTACCTGGCATCGGTCACCGGCCCGAACGAGGCGATGGACCGCCTGATGCAATGGCTGCCGGAGCACATTCCACCCAGCGCGCGCGACGACTCGATGGTCTGCGTGGTGCACGGCGACTACCGCCTCGACAACCTCGTCTTCCACCCCACCGAGGCCCGTGTGCTGGCGGTGCTCGACTGGGAACTGTCGACCATCGGCCACGCGCTCGCCGACTTCAGCTACCACTGCATGTCGTGGCACATCGAGCCGGGCAGCTTCCGCGGCATCGGCGGTCTAGACCTGGCCGCACTCGGCATCCCGTTGGAAAGCGACTACATCGAACGCTATTGCCAGCGCAGCGAGCGCGCCACGCCGCAGATGCTGAAGGCCGACTGGAACTTCTACCTGGCCTACAACATGTTCCGCCTGGCCGCGATCCTGCAGGGCATCGCCAAACGCGTCGAGGCCGGCACCGCGGCCAGCGCGCAGGCGCGCCATTCGGGTGCCGGTGCGCGGCCGCTGGCCGAGATGGGCTGGCGCTTCGCTCAGCGCGGCTGAAGGCGGCGCGGCCCGCTCAGTGCTGCACCGCCGGCTCGGCGGGCAGCGTCGACGGCGAAAACAGGCTCGGCTGCGTGCTCGGCGAGGCGGCGTTGCTGAAGTCCACCGCCACGCGCTGCGCTTCGGCCAACGCACATTCGAACAGCCGCAACCAGCGCTCGAGCAGCGGCGCATCCGGCTCGTCCAACGCCACGCGCAGGCTCAGGCGCCGCCGCCCGACCATCAGCACCATCGGCTGTCCGGCCGCCAGCGGCGAGTTGGCCAGCGCCTTCGGCAATGTGCCTGCCAGCCACTGTTGCAGCCAGGGCTTGAAGCTGGACAGCGCGCCGTAGCGCTCGCGCAGCACGCCCAGTTCGGTGCCCGACAGCTTGGCGAACATCACCAGCCAGCGCATCTCGGCCGGGGTCTCGGTGTCGATGCGGGTCTGCACGCCTTCGACGTATTGATCGAAAACCTGCCGTTCCATCGCCTCCATCAGCGAACGGTTCAGCACCAGCACCTGCAGTTCGCGCGGCACCGCCAGTTCGGCACGCACACGCAGTTCGGTGCCGGTGATGTAGGGCCGCTGCGACGGACCCCATTCGAGCCGCCAGGCGGTGGCACCGGTGCGCCCTTCGACGACAAAGCCGTCGATCTCCCGCACGTGGCGCAGCGACCATTGGTTGGCCCGCGCCCAGGCGGCCTGCTCCGTCCAGACCCGGGCTTCGGTGGTGCCGCCGAGCAGGCGCTTCAGTGAATCGAGCATGGCAGTGTCGGCAAAGGATGAAGAGGGCGGGTCGGTCGGCGTCGCCGAGCGACGGAGGGCATGCGGGAGATATCGGCAGCCGTGTTGCAGTTTCAAGCAGGAATGAACGGCACTTACAAATTTGCGGCCGCCGCGCTCCAGCGGGCAGGACAGCCGGCCGCGTGCGCACCGCGCCTAAAATCCGCCCGGCCGCAACACGCCTGCTGCCCGTAGCTCAACTGGATAGAGCACCAGCCTTCTAAGCTGGGGGTCGGGGGTTCGAGTCCCTCCGGGCAGGCCACATCAGCTGTGCCATGCGCTGCCCTCGCTGGTGCAGAACAGTTCGCCGGCATCCTTGCCTGCCGCACCGCGCCCCTGGCCCGGCCGCCCGGCGCCGTCACACCCGCTGGCTGCCCAGGTACGTGTCGATGACCCGCGGGTCGCCAGCCAGTTGCGCGGCCGGACCGTCGAGCACGATGCTGCCGGTCTCGAGCACGTAGCCGTGGTCGGACACCGCCAGCGCGGCGCGTGCGTTCTGCTCGATCAGCAGGATGCTGGTGCCTTGCTCGCGCAGCCGCTCGATGGTGCGTGAAGATGTCGCGCACCACCAGCGGCGCCAACCCCAGGCTGGGCTCGTCGAGCATCAGCAGCTTCGGTGCCGACATCAGCGCGCGGCCCAGCGCCAGCATCTGCCGTTCGCCGCCCGACAAGGTGCCGGCGAGTTGCGTGCGGCGATCCTTCAGCCGCGGGAACAGGTCGTAGACACGCTCGATCTCGCGCTGCCAGTGCGGCACGCGCAGCTTCATCGAGCGGTAGCCGCCGAGGATGAGGTTGTCCTGCACCGGCATGGTGCCGAACAGCTCCCGCTTTTCCGGCACCAGCGCCAGGCCCATCATCACGCGTTCTTCGAGCGTGCGCGTGGCCAGATCGTGGCCGTCGAAGATCACGCGCCCACGGCACGGCAGGATGCCCATCAGCGCGGCCAGCGTGGTCGACTTGCCGGCACCGTTCGGGCCGATCACGCTGACCACCTGCTTCTGTGCAAGCCGGAGGTGCAGCCCGGTCAGCACCTCGGCGCGGCCGTAGCCGGCGTGCAGGTCGATGACCTCGAGCAAGGCGGCGGCCATCAATGTTCCTCGCCCAGGTATGCGGCGCGCACCTCGGGGCTGGCCTGCACCTCGGCGGGTGTGCCCTCCAGCAGCCAGGTGCCGAACTCCATCACCACCACGCGATCGGCCAGGCCCATCACGAAATCCATGTCGTGCTCGACCAGCAGCAGGCTCATGCCTTCGTCCTTCAGCTGGCGCAGCACCGCGGCCAGCGCCTGCTTCTCGTGGTGGCGCAGGCCGGCCGCGGGTTCGTCGAGCAGCAGCAGCGCCGGATCGGTGGCCAGCGCACGGGCGATCTCCACCAGCCGCTGCGAACCCAGCGGCAGGTTGCCGGCCAGCTCGTTCGCCTGCGTCGCCGATGCCCACGCGCGCCAGCTGCGCCGACGCTTCGGCGAACAGGCGCCGTTCCTCGGCGCGGTCGAGCCGCAGCATCGCGCGCAGCACACCGGATGTCGTGCGCCCGTAGCCGCCGAGCGCGACGTTGTCGAGCACGCGTCATCTCCGGCACCAGCTTGACGTGCTGGAAGGTGCGCGAAATGCCGAGCCGGGCGATCGCGCGCGACGGCTTGCCGGCGATCGATTCGCCGCGCCAGCGCACGGCGCCACCCGACAGCGGCAGCACGCCGGTGATCAGGTTGAAGGTGGTCGACTTGCCGGCGCCGTTGGGGCCGATCAGCGCGACGATGTCGCCGGCCTTCAGCGCGAAGCTGATGTCGTTGACGGCGACCAGGCCACCGAACTGCTTGCGCACCGCGTCCACTTCCAGCAGGCGCTCGCCGCGCGCCGGCTTGGCACGCGCGCGGCAACGGCTCGGCACTGCCCCAGTCGCGCGCACGCGGCGGCGCCGGCAGCCAGCGGCCGACGAAGCTCCACAGGCCCTCGGGGGCGTACTTCAGCACCACCACCAGCACGATGCCGAAGACGATGGTCTCGAAATTGCCGCTGGTGCCGAGCAGTTGCGGCAGCAGCACCTGCAGATGGTCTTCGACCAGGCGCACCACGGCCGAGCCGAGGAAGGCGCCCCAGACATGGCCGACGCCGCCGAGCACGGCCATGAACAGGTACTCGATGCCCTTGTTGATGCCGAACGGCGACGGGCTGACGCTGCGCTGGAAGTGCGCGAACAGCCAGCCCGACACCGCCGCCAGCACGGCAGCCAGCACGAAGGCGGTGAGCTTGTAGCGAAAGGTCGAGATGCCCATCGCCTCGGCCATCGTCGAGCCGTGCTTCAGCGCGCGGATCGCACGCCCGGGGCGCGAATCGAGCAGGCGCAGCACCGCCAGCGCAGCGAGCAGCGCGATCGACCCAGACCAGCGGGTGCAGCCCGCGCCCGGTGCCGAGGTCGACGCCGAACAGGCGTCATCGCCGGAATGCCGAGGATGCCGTCGTACTTGCCCAGCCACTCCATGTTGGCCATCGTGTAGTTCAGCGCCAGGCCCCAGGCGATGGTCGCCAGCGGCAGGTAGTGGCCCGACATGCGCAAGGTGATCGCGCCCAGGAACAGCGCCGCCAGCACCGCCAGCGCGATGCCGATGATCAAGGTCACCAGCGGCGGCAGCGCGCTGCTGCGTGGCCAGGTAGGCCGCGGCGTAGGCGCCGATGCCGACGAAGGCCGCCTGGCCGAACGAGGTGAGCCCGGCCACGCCGGTGAGCAGCACCAGGCCGAGCGCCACCAGCGCATACAGCCCGATGTAGATGCTCTGCGTGATCCAGAAATCCGGCACCGGCAGCGCCGGCAGCAGCAGCATCACCGCGGCGAAGGCGGGAAAAGCCCAGCGGACTGCATGTCAATGGTCTTCCGACGTGCGGGTCGCGCAGCGAGCGCCACAGCAGCACCGGCAGGATCGAGCCGAAGACGATGACTTCCTTGTAGGCGCTGGCCCAGAAGCTGCCGAAGGCTCTCGAGCAGGCCGACGCCGAGTGCGCCGACCAGCGCCAGCGGGTAGCTGGCCAGCCCGGCAAAGACCGCGGCGACGAAGCCCTTCAGACCGATCAGGAAACCGCTGTCGTAGAACACCGTCGTCGTCGGCCCGATCAGCAGCCCCGACAGCGCGCCGATGAAGGCCGCCATCGTGAACGACAGCCGCCCGGCGCTGCTGCTGGAAATGCCCATCAGCCGCGCACCGAGCCGGTTGACCGCGGTGGCGCGCAGGGCCTTGCCGGTGAGGCTGCGCTCGAAGAACAGCCACAGGCCGACGATCAGCGCGAGCGACGCGGCGAAGATGATGATCGTCTGCCCCGACAGCGTCAGCGCGCCGAGCGCGAAGCGCTGGTCCCAGAAGCTCGGGTTGCGAAAACCCTCGGCGCCGAAGAAGAACAGGCCCAGCCCGACGAGCGCGAAGTGCACGCCGACCGAGACGATCAGCAGCACCAGCACGCTGGCGTCGGCCAGCGACTCGTAGGCCAGGCGGTACAGCAGCGCGCCGAAGGGCGTGACCAGCGCGACGGTGAGCGCGGCCTGCGCCAGCAGCGGCAGGCCCAGCGGCGCCACCCACAGCGTGATCGCCGACACCGCCACCGGCCAGGCCAGCGTGCGCAGCGCCTGCTTCGCCAGCAGCGCGGGCGCACGCCGCAGGCGCAAGCCGCTCACCAGATCCTGCAGCACCACCGCGATGGCCAGCACCAGCAGGAACCACACCGTGCCCGGCACCTTGCCGGTCTGCAGCAGCGCCAAGGTCAGCGCACCGAAGGCGACGAACTCGCCCTGCGGAATGAAGATCACGCGCGTGACCGCGAACACCAGCACCGTGGCCAGCGCCAGCAGCGCGTAGATCGCGCCGTTGGTCAGGCCGTCCAGCGCCAGGATGCCGGCGATCGTCGCGTCCATCAGGCGCCGCCGGATGCGCGCGCGCCGCGGCTGCCTCGCGGCATCACTTGACGACCACGAACTGCCCGTCGACGACGGTGAGCATCACGCCGGTCTCGTTGGTGTAGCCCCAGTGGTCGTCCTTGGTCCAGTTCATCACGCCGTGCGAGAAGATCGTGCGGCCCATGCCTTCGATCGCATCGCGCAGCGCCAGCGCGGAATTCCGGCGTGCCCGGCTTGGCCTTCTTCAGCGCCACCGGCAGCACCTTGGCCATCACGATCTGCGCGTCGTAGGCATGCGCGCCGAACTGGTTGCGCGTGCCCTTGCCGTAGGCCGCCTCGTACTTGGTGACGAAGTCGACCGCGACGGCCTTCGACGGGTGGCTGTCGGGCAGCTGCTCGGCGATCACCGCCGGGCCGCTGACGACGAAGCTGCCTTCGACGTCCTTGCCGCCGATGCGCACCAGGTCGGGCGTGGCCGCGGCATGCGTCTGGTAGATCTTGCCCTTGTAGCCACGCTCGATCAGCGCCTTGTGCGGCATCGCCGCGCCCGAGCCCGAGGCCACCACCAGGATCGCATCCGGGTTGGCCGAGACCAGCTTCAGCGCCTGCGGCGTGGCGCTGGTGTCGGTGCGCGCGAAGCGCTCGGTGGCCACCACCTTGATGCCGGCGGCGTCCGCCCTGCTTCGTCGATCTCCTTCAGCCACAGCTCGCCGTAGGCGTCGGTGTAGCCGAGGAAGCCGATGGTCTTGATGCCGGTCTTCTTCATGTGCTCGACGATCGGGTGCGCCATCACCGCGAAGCCCTGCGGCAGGCGGAACACCCAGCGCTCCTGGTCGGGCGGCAGGCCGACCGGCGCGATCGACAGCTGCGGCGTCTTCGATTCGGTGGCCACCGGTGCCACCGCGGCCGAGACGACGGTGATCGAGCCGCCGAACAGGATGTCGACCTTGTCCTCGGTGACGAAGCGGCGCGCGTTGGCCACGCCCTTGCCCGGATCGGAGGCGTCGTCGAGGATGATCAGGTTGATCTTCTCGCCGGCGATCTCCTTCGGGAACAGCTTGAACTGGTTGCCCACCGGAATGCCCAGGCCCGAGGCCGGCCCGGTCAGCGACAGCGTGACGCCGATGTTGACGTCGGCGAAGGCGGTGGTGGCCAGCAGCGCCGCGGCGGCGGCAGCGAGGGTCTTGTGCAGCAGTTTCATCGTTTCGGTTTCCTTGTTGGTTCGGTCAAAGGCACAGCGCCTTCAGGTCTTCGGGAATCGGCATCGCGCGCAGACGATCCGGGTCGTCCTTGTCGCGCTGCACGAAGGCGCGCAGTTCGGTGCCTTCGCAGATCAGGGTCTCGCCGCGCTTGACCACGTGGCGGTGGCGGAAGGTCTTCGCGTTCCATTCCTCGATGGTGGTGTGCACCTCGATCGTTTCGCCGTAGGTTGCGGCCTTGACGAAGCGGGTGTGGATCTCGAGCAGTGGTGTGCCGACGATACCGCGCGTCTTCACCAGCTCGCGCCACGGCGGGATGCCGCAGGCCATGAAGAACGCGAGCGAGGCCTCGTCCATCCATTTCAGGAAGTTGGGGAAGAAGACGATGCCCGCCGGGTCGCAATCGCCGAAGCGGATCGTCACCGCGTGAATGTGGGTCCTGCTCATCGCGCACCGCTCGTGTGGACTGGCCCGCATCTTCGCCGCTGCCGCGCTCGGGCCGCACCCGGGTTTTCGATCAGCAGCACCCGGCGCGCTGCGCACCGCCGTTGTCGCCCACCACCGAAAAGGACGCACACGCCGACAATGGCGCCATGTCCCAGTATTTCGAACTGCACCCCGACAACCCGCAACCCCGGCTGCTGAAGCAGGCGGCGCAGATCCTGCATCAAGGCGGCATCGCCGCGGTGCCCACCGATTCGAGCTATGCGCTGGTGTGCCACCTCGACGACAAGGATGCCGCGATGCGGCTGCGCCAGTTGCGACAGGTCGATGATCGGCATCACCTGACGCTGTTGTGCCGTGACCTGAGCGAACTGGCCAGCTATGCCCGTGTGGACAACCGCCAGTACCGGCTGCTGAAGGCCGCGACACCGGGGCCGTTCACCTTCATTCTCGAAGCCACCAAGGAAGTGCCGCGACGCCTGAGCCACCCGTCGCGCCGCACCATCGGGCTGCGCGTGCCCGACCACCGCGTGACGCAGGAGCTGCTGGCGGTGCTGGGCCAGCCGCTGATCGCGACCACGCTGATCGCGCCCGGCGAGAGCGAGCCGATGAACGACCCGCAGCGCATCCGCGAACGCTTCCAGAAGCTGCTGCAGGCGGTGCTCGACGCCGGCGCCTGTCCGATGCAGCCCACCACCGTCGTCGATCTGAGCGCCGACCCGCCGGCGGTGCTGCGTGAAGGCCGCGGCGACGTGTCGCGCCTGGGGCTCAGCCTGGTGTAGACGTCGCCGGCAGCGCCAGCCGGTCGCGCACGCGCTGGGCGTCGAAGCCCAGCATCGGCTGGCCCCGCACCAGCACCAGCGGGGTGCCCGGCGAGCGCGCCGCCTGGTACTGCCGCGCGCAATCGGCATCGGTCTCGATGAAACACTCGGCAAAAGCGACCTCGCGCTCGCGCATCCACTCGCGCGCCTTCGCGCAGTACACGCAGGTCGTCGACGAGAGCATGCGGATGTCGCCCGGCGCCGCCAGCGCGGCCAACTGCTCGCCCAGTGCGCGGTCGTGCCGGCCGGCCCACCAGCGGCTCGCCGAGGTGACGGCCAGCACGATCAGCACCAGCGACAGCAACGAGCGCGCGCGTGGCGACAAGCGCATCAGGACGTGCTCGCCGCCGCCGTGACCACCATCTCGACCTTCCATTCGGGCTTCGCCAGCTTGGCGAAGACGGTGGCCCGCGGCGGGGCCTGGTCGGCGGGCAGCCAGGCCTCCCAGACCTGGTTCATGGCCGCAAAGTCGGCCGCGTCGCTGAGGAAGATCTGGCACATCAACAAGCGGCCCTTGTCGCTGCCGGCGCGCGCGAGCAACGCATCGATGGCGGCGAGCACCTGCCGCGTCTGGCCGGCGATGTCCTGCGACGCGTCGGCTGCGATCTGCCCGGCCAGATAAGCGACACCGTTGTGCACCGCCATCTCGCTCAGGCGCGAGCCGACATCAAAACGTCGAACCTGCGAAGACACTGTCACTTGGAGTCCTTTCTGGCCGCACGGCCATCGCCGTGCGCTGCGCCGGCATGTCGGTTGACAGGATGTCTGGGCGCGCGCCCCGATGTAGGTGGCGCCCGGCCGCCACCAATGCGCGATTCGGTGCCTGCGAGCAGGCGCGCCAGGTTCGGCTGATGGCGCCACAACAGCAGCAGGCTCATCGCCGCGATGGCCAGCAGCAACGGTGTCACGCCCCACACCAGCAGCTGGTAGAACGGTGCGAACAGCGCGGCCACCATCGAAGCCAGCGACGAGTAGCGGAAGAAGGCCGCGACGATGACCCAGCTGAGCAACGTGGCGGCGCCGAGCCAGGGGTTGAAGGCCAGCAGCACACCGGCCGCGGTGGCCACGCCCTTGCCCCCCTTGAAGCCGAAGAAGACGCGGCCACAGGTGGCCGACAAAGGCCGCCAGGCCGACGAAGGCGACGGTGGTTTCGCCGAAGCCGAAGCGCGGTGCGACGATCAACGCCACCACCACCGGCACATAACCCTTCAGCACATCGAGGGCCAATGTCAGCACGGCGGCGCCGCGGTGGCCACTGCGCAGCACGTTGGTGGCGCCGGGGTTGCCGGAACCATAGTGGCGCGGGTCGTTGAGCCCGAACAGCCGGCTGACGATGACCGCGAACGACAACGAACCGGCCAGATAGGCGAGGACAACGGCGATCAGGCTGGGCAGGTACGACATCGACAGGGGTCTCGTGGGCAGCGCGAACGGCTCGATCGAGTTTACGCGCCAGCGTCGCGGCAACCGATCGGTGGCAAGCCCGCCCACCGATCGGCCCTAGATCGGCCCTACAGCGCGCAATCGACCGGTCGGGCGCCGAGCAACTCGACCAGCACCTGCGGCTGCAGCGCCACCAGGAAGCCGCGTCGACCGCCGTTGATCCAGATGCGCGGCAACGCGAGCACGCTGCGCTGCACCCACACCGGCATCGGCTTGCGCGTGGCGAACGGCGAGGTGCCGCCGAGCTGATAGCCGCTGTGGCGTTGCGCCACGTCGCTGCTGCACGGTTCGATGTGCTTCGCACCGACGTCGCGTGCCAGCTGGCGTGTGCTGACCTGCCTGTCACCGTGCATCAGCACGATGAGCGGGCGCGCCTGCTCATCCTGCATGACCAGCGTCTTGACCACCGCGTGTTCGTCGACACCCAGCTGGCGCGCCGATTCGGCGGTGCCGCCGCGTTCGACATAGTCGTAGGGGTGTTCGCTGAACGCCACCCGGTGCTGGCGCAGCCACTGCGTGGCCGGCGTCGCGCTGACATGGCGCTCCTTCTTCACTGCGCCGGATCGCGTGCTTCCCAGCGGATGCGGTCGATCGCCGCGCGCAACGCCGGTGACAGCTCGGTGCCCCAGCTGTCGATGTTCTCGTCCAGCTGCGCGACGCTGGTGACGCCGATGATGGTGCTGGCGACACGCCAGTTGCGGTAGCAGAAGGCAAGCGCCATCGCCGTCGGCGTCAGGCCGTGTTCGCGCGCCAGCCGGTTGTAGCGCCGTGCGGCATCCAGTGCCTCGGCGCGCCCGTGGCGCTGCTTGCGCATGCCGGCGAAGATCGACATGCGGCCCGGCAGCGTCGGGTCTTCGAAGCCGGTGGCGTCGTACTTGCCGCTGAGCTGGCCGAAGGCCAGCGGCGAGTAGGCCAGCAGCGACACCTGTTCGTGGTGCAGCACCTCGTCGAGCCCGTTGTCGACCGAGCGGTTGAGCAGGCTGTAGGCGTTCTGCACCGACACGATGCGCGGCAGCCCGGCGCTGTCGGCGAGCCGCACGAATTCGGCCACGCCCCACGGCGTTTCGTTGCTGACGCCGACATGGCGCACCTTGCCGGCCTGCACCAGCCGTTGCAGCCCGCGCAACTGGCCTTCGATCGGCGTGATGCTGCGCCGGTCGTCGGGGTCGAAGTACAGGCTGCCGAAAGCCGGCACCGCGCGCGTCGGCCAGTGCAGCTGGTACAGGTCGATGACCTCGGTGCGCAGCCGCTTCAGGCTCGCCTCGCACGAGGCGACGATGTCGTCGGCGCTGACGTCGGCGCTGCCGTTGCGCAGC
Organism: uncultured beta proteobacterium; assembly: GCA_963756415.1. Classification (GTDB taxonomy): domain Bacteria; phylum Pseudomonadota; class Gammaproteobacteria; order Burkholderiales; family Burkholderiaceae_C; genus Rubrivivax. Next base: position 1,717,745 of record CAVWNT010000002.1, on the reverse strand, counting down.
CACTGGTAGCCGCGCACCGGGCCCGCGGCCTTGGTCGCCAGCACCACCTTGGCACGCGCACCCGGGGTGCGGGCGAACCACTCACCGATCAGTTCTTCGGTGACGCCGTACAGGCCCTCGCTGGGCGGCACCGGGTACATCTCGGCGCTGTCGATGAAGTTCACGCCGCGCGCCAGCGCGTGGTCGAGGATGCGCCAGCTGGCAGCGGCATCGACCTGCTGCTCGCCGAAGGTCATCGTGCCCAGGCAGATCTTGCTGACGCGCAGATCGCTGCGGCCGAGAGGGGTGGTTTCCATGCGCGTCGTGGCGGTTGAGCAACGGTGAAGTGTGCCCGAGCAGGTGCAGCGACGCGGGCGCCGGGGCGCCGCGCTCAGGCGCTCGGCTTCAGCGACAGCTCGACATGCACCACGCCACCGTCGCGGCTGCGCTGCATCGGCAGGCCCGAGCGCTCGAAGACCTTCAGCATCGCCTGGTTCTCGGCCAGCACCTCGGCCACCAGCGTGGCGGTGCCCCGGCTGCGCAGCATCGCCACCAGCACACGCAGCAGCAGCCCGGCCAGCCCCTGACCCTGGTGGTCCTCTTCAACCGTGAAGGCGATCTCCGCGCTCTCGCCAGCGGCTTCTTCGCCGCTGCCCTGCGGCGAGTCGGCGGCCGGCGAGAAGAAGCAGCTGATGCCGCCGATGATGCGCTCGCCGTCATCCGCCTGCAGGGTCACGACGAGCATGATCGAGTGCACGAAGTCGATCGAGCGGATGAGATCGAGATCGGCGTCGCTGAGTTGTCGCTTCGGCGAGTGAAAGCGCGTGTAGATCGATTCGGGATCGAGTGCGTCGAACGCCGCGATCACCTTGTCCATGTCGTCCGGTCGCACGGCCCGGATGACGACCGCGGTGCCGTCGCGCAGGGTGTGGGCCTGGCTGAAGGCGGCCGGATCGTCGTCGTCGCTCATCGCTGCGCCGCCGCCGGTGTGCGCGGCACCGGCTCAGTGCGACGGGCGCACATGCAGGTGCGCCGCGACGGCAGCACCGCGCGCCTCGCCATCGGCCGCATGGCGGTGGCGCTGGTGCAGTTCGACACTGATCAGGTTGAGGCTGCCGTGGCGCACGCCGCGCAGCGCGCACAGGCTGTCGGCGAAGCGGCGCACGGCCGGTGCCTTGCCGCGCAGCGCCAGCGTCTCCATGCGGAACTGGTGATCCAGCGGCACCTGCAGGCTCGACACCAGCAGATCGTGGTGATCATGGTGCAGCGCGATCAACTGGCGCGCCACGTCGAGCTCCTCCCGGTCGTAGACGTACGACAGGCTGGCCACGCAGTTGGCGACCGGCGCGGCCTGCTGCGCGGCGCGCTCGATTTCGGCGCGGAACAGATCGCGCACCGCCTCGGACCGGTTGGCATAACGACGCTGCGCGATCCAGTGGTCGAAGTCGTGCGCCAGCCGGTCGTCGAGCGAGATGGTGAAGCGTTGCATGGGCAGGTCAACCGTGAGCGGCAGGTGCGCTCGAAGAATACCTGCTGAGCGATGCATCCGGCGAGCCCGCGCTCGCGTACAGCAGAAAACACCGGTTGTATGCAATAGTCGGAAAACCTCTTACTTCGCAGCCGCGACGGAGCCACAGGGCATGCCGATTCAGCACCACAGATCGACGATTGCGCGCAGACCGCGCTGAGCGCTGCTGGCGTGCACGGCGCTGGGCGCGCTGGCGCAGGACGTGGCTGTCGGGCGCCGCCCCGGCGCGCGTCGAGATCACCGGGCACTACCTCAACGGCATCGGCAGCAGCGATGCCGCCAGTGCCGGCACGATCACGCCGCAGCTGATCGAGGACCGGCCGCTGCTGCGCCCCGGCAACCTGCTCGAATACGTGCCCGGCATGGTCGTCACCCAGCACAGCGGCGAGGGCAAGGCGAACCAGTATTTCCTGCGCGGCTTCAACCTCGACCACGGCACCGACTTCTCGACCTGGGTGGCCGGCATGCCGGTGAACCTGCGCACCCACGCGCACGGCCAGGGCTACACCGACCTGAACTTCGTGATCCCCGAGCTGATCTCGGGCGTGGACTACTGGAAGGGGCCGTACTACGCCGAGATCGGCGACTTCGGCTCGGCCGGCGGCGCGAAGATGCGCTACACCGACGCGCTGAAGCAGGGCCTCGCGCTCGGCACGCTGGGCAGCGACAGCTACCAGCGCGCGCTGCTCGCCGCCTCGCCGCAGCTCGGACCCGGCACGCTGACCTACGCCCTCGAGTACGAACACAACGACGGCCCGTGGGACATGCCCGGCCGACTTCCGCAAGTGGAACGGCCTGCTGCGCTACGTGGTGCCGGTCGGCGACCGGCAGCCTGAGTCTGACCGCGATGGGCTACACCGGCGCAATGGAACTCCACCGACCAGATCCCGCTGCGCGCGGTGCGACGTCAGGGCAGCTCGGCCGCTTCGGCACGCTCGACGCCAGCGACGGCGGCGATTCCGATCGCTACAGCCTGTCGGCCGACTACGCCGCGCCGCTGGCCGGCGGCGAGTTCACGACCACCGCCTACTGGTTCAAGTACCGGCTGAACCTGTTCTCCAACTTCACCTACTTCCTCGACGACCCGGTCAACGGCGACCAGTTCGAGCAGGCCGACGACCGCAACGTCTACGGCTGGACCGGGCAATGGTCGAGGAGCATGACCTTGTTCGGCAAGGCGTCGCGCAACACGGTCGGCTTCGAGCTGCGCCAGGACCGCATCGACCCGGTCGGCCTGTACGCCACGCGCGAGCGCAACGGCTGTCGACCACGCGCGAGGACAGCGTCACCGAAGGCAGTGCCGGCATCTTCGTCTCGAACGACACGCAGTGGACGCCGTGGTTGCGCTCGATCGCCGGCCTGCGCTACGACCGCTATCGACTTCGACGTGAACAGCGACGTGCCGGCCAACACCGGCAAGGTCGAGCGCCGGCATCACCTCACCGAAGCTGTCGCTGGTGTTCGGCCCGTGGGAGCGGACCGAATACTTCGTCAATGCCGGCTACGGCTTTCACAGCAACGACGCGCGCGGCGTCACGATCAAGGTCGATCCGGCCACGCGGCGACACCGGTCGATGCGGCGACGCCGCTGGTGCGCAGCAAGGGCGCCGAACTGGGTCTGCGCACCGAGATCGTCCCCGACCTGCAATCCTCGCTGGCGCTCTGGGGGCTGAAGCTGGACAGCGAACTGGTCTTCGTCGGCGACGCCGGCACCACCGAGGCCGGCCGGCCGTCCGAGCGCTACGGCGTCGAATGGTCGAACCGCTGGCGGCCGCGGCCGTGGATGTTCGTCGACTTCGACATCTCCTGGAACCACGCCCGCTTCACCGGCACGGCGCCGGAAGGCAACTACGTTCCCGGCGCGCCCGACCTGGTTGCGCAGGCCGGCGTGGCGGTGGATCGCTACGGGCCGTGGTCGGGCGGCGCTGTTCCTGCGCTACATCGGCAGCTACCCGCTGATCGAGGACAACAGCGTGCGCTCGCAGGCGCAGACGGTGGTCGATGCGCAACTGGGCTACGAAGTGGCACGCGACTGGCGTGTGCGCCTGGACATCTTCAACCTGTTCAACACGCAGACCAACGACGTCGCCTACTTCTACGAGTCGAGGTTGCCGGGCGAGGCGGCCGGCGTCGAGGACGTGCACTTCCATCCGAACGAGCCGCGCAGCTACCGGGTGACGCTGTCGTACCGGTTCTGAGCGGCGTGTGAGCGCGTGTGAGCGGCGCGAGCGCCCTGGCAGGCCGGGCGCGAGCGCAGCCCGCCACGGCTCAGGCGCGCTCGGCCACCCAGCCCCGCACCGACTGCAGCGCTTCGGCCAGCCGCGCCGGGTCGCTGCCGCCGGCCATCGCCAGATCGGGCTTGCCGCCGCCCTTGCCGCCGACCTGCTGCGCCACGTAGTTGACCAGCTCGCCGGCCTTGATGGCGCCCATGCGATCGGCGGTGACACCCGCGGCCAGCTGCACCCTGCCGCCGTCGACGCTGGCCAGCACGATCGCCGCCGACTTGAGCTTCGCCTTCAGCTTGTCCATCGTCTCGCGCAGCGCCTTCGCATCGGCGCCCTGCAGGGTCACCGCCAACACCTTCAGGCCGTTGACGTCGACGGCCTGCGACAACAGCTCGTCGCCCTGCGCCGAAGCCAGCTTGCCCTTCAGCGCGTCGAGTTCCTTCTCCAGGCCGCGCACCTGGTCGAGCAAGGCGTTGACCCGCGCCGGCACGTCGGTGCGCAACACCTTCAAGGTGCCGGCGACACCGCCGAGCGTGGCTTCCATGCCCTGCACGTACGCCAGCGCGTTGTCGCCGGTGATGGCCTCGACACGGCGCACGCCGGCCGCCACGCCGCCTTCGGCCACGATCGTGAACAGGCCGATGTCGCCGGTGCGCTGCACATGGGTGCCGCCGCACAGTTCGCGGCTCGAGCCGATGTCGAGCACGCGCACCTCGTCGCCGTACTTCTCGCCGAACAGCATCATCGCGCCGAGCTTCTGCGCCTCGTCGATCGGCATCGTGCGCGCACCGACCGGCAGGTTGGCCAGCACCTCGGCATTGACGATGTTCTCGATGCGGCGGATCTGCTCGTTCGACAGCGGCGCGTTGTGTGCGAAGTCGAAGCGCGTGCGCTCGGCATTGACCAGCGAGCCTTTTTGCTGCACGTGCCCGCCCAGCACCTCGCGCAGCGCCTTGTGCATCAGGTGCGTGGCGCTGTGGTTGCGCACCGTGCGCTGGCGCTGTTCGGCGTTCACCCGCGCCGTCAGCGCATCACCCACCTTGACGTGGCCTTCGACGATGCGGCCGTGATGGCCGAACACGGTGGCCTGGATCTTCAACGTGTCGTCGATGACCACCCGCGCGGTGGCGTTGCGCAACTCGCCGCTGTCGCCCACCTGGCCGCCGCTTTCGGCATAGAACGGCGTGTGATCGAGCGCGATGACGACATCGTCGCCCGCCTGCGCCTGGTCGACCGGGCTGCCGTCGATGTAGATCGCGGTGACGACGGCGTCGTCGTGCACCAGCGATTCGTAGCCGCGGAAGTTGGTCGCCGCGCCGCTGTAGTCGAGACCCTGCGCCATCTTGAACTTGGTCTTCGAACGCGCCTGTTCGCGCTGGCGCGTCATGGCCGCGTCGAAGCCGGCGCTGTCGACCACCACGCCGCGTTCGCGGCACACATCGGCCGTCAGGTCGAGCGGGAAGCCGAAGGTGTCGTGCAGCTTGAACGCGATGTCGCCGCCGAGGCTGGTGACGCCGCCGGCCAGTGCGGCGTCGAGGATTTCCATGCCGTTGGCGATGGTCTGGAAGAAGCGCTCCTCCTCCTGCTTCAGCACCTCGGTGATGCGCGCGCCGTCGCGCTGCAGCTCGGGGTAGGCCTGTCCCATCTGCTCGGCCAGGGCGGCCACCAGCTTGTGGAAGAAGGGCTTGCGCGCGCCGAGCTTGTAGCCGTGGCGGATGGCGCGCCGCGTGATGCGTCGCAGCACGTAGCCGCGGCCTTCGTTGCCGGGAATGATGCCATCGGCGACGGTGAAGGCGCAGGCGCGGATGTGGTCGGCGATGACCTTCAGCGAAGGTGAATCGGCATCGCATGCACCCGCCCCGGCCGCATCGACCGACTGCTTCGCCGCCGCCAGCAACTGCACGAACAGATCGATCTCGTAGTTGCTGTGCACATGCTGCAGCACCGCCGCCAGCCGCTCCAGCCCCATGCCGGTATCGACACTCGGCCGGGGCAGCTTGTGCATCACGCCCGCCTCGTCGCGGTTGAACTGCATGAACACGTTGTTCCAGATCTCGATGTAGCGGTCGCCGTCTTCATCCGGCGAACCCGGTGGGCCGCCGGCGATGTCCGGCCCGTGGTCGTAGAAGATCTCGCTGCACGGCCCGCACGGGCCGGTGTCGCCCATCATCCAGAAGTTGTCGGAGGCATAACGCGCGCCCTTGTTGTCGCCGATGCGCACGATGCGCTCGGCCGGCAGCCCGATGCCCTGGTGCCAGATGTCGTAAGCCTCGTCGTCCTCGGCATAGACGGTGGCCCACAGCTTGTCCTTCGGCAGCTTGTAGACCTCGGTCAGCAACTCCCACGCGAAGTGGATCGCATCCTTCTTGAAGTAGTCGCCGAAGCTGAAGTTGCCCAGCATCTCGAAGAAGGTGTGGTGGCGCGCGGTGTAGCCGACGTTCTCGAGGTCGTTGTGCTTGCCGCCGGCGCGGATGCATTTCTGGCTGGTGGCGGCGCGCGCATAGGGCCGCTTGTCGAAGCCGAGGAAGACGTCCTTGAACTGGTTCATGCCGGCGTTGGTGAACAGCAGCGTCGGGTCGTCGCCCGGCACCACCGGGCTCGACGCGACGATGGTGTGGCCCTTGCCTTCGAAGAACTTCAGGAAGCTGGAGCGGATGTCGGAAGTGTTCATGTGCGGGACAGAGTCTTTCGGGATCATTGAATGAGGGCGATGCCGACGCGGTGCGCCACCCGCGCCAGCCCGGCGTCCAGCGTGGCCAGGGCGCTGCGCTGCTGCAACGCCAGTTCCACATAGGCCGCGTCGTAGGCGGTCAGTTCGTGGGTCTGCGCGGCGACCAGGCGCTGGCGAACGTTGGCGTCGGCGCTGGCGATCACCTCGATGGACAGGCTTTCGAGGTGCGCGCACACCGCTGCCGCCTGGGCATCGTCGATGCGGCCGCGGCGCATGCCGTTGCGCAGGGCGTTGGCCATCTCGTAGGTCCACAGCGACGGCACGAACAGCCGCCCCGCCACCGCCTTGCGCATGCCCACCGGCCGTCTTGCGTCGGGCATCACCATCGCCAGCGCGTACGAGCAGTCGAGCACGATCACCGCCGGCCCTCGTCGCGCCAGGCGAGGATTTCCTCGGCGGTGATGGGGCCACCCTGCGCGGCGATGTCGCGGCCGATCTGCTGCAGCTCGGCCAGCGCCTTGATGCGCCGGCGCACCAGATCGGCCGACACCTCGACGTCGACCGGCACCAGCTTGGCCACCGGCTTGTTGTGGCGCGTGATGATCACTTCCTCGCCGCGCTCGGCGCGGGCGACGAGTTCGGACAGGCGCGTCTTGGCTTCGAACAGGCCCAGGGTGTGTGTGTTCACGGGCGCGATGACTTTTTTGGTTGAACAGACCAGATTCTAGCGCGGCCGCAGGTCGATCGGGCCGCGTCACCCAGGCAAACGGCACGGGTGCTACGCTTGACCATCCCGGCGCAACTTCATCACCGACCATGAGCAAATCGAAGGCTTCATTCCAATGGGACGACCCGCTGCTGCTCGACGCGCAGCTCAGCGATGACGAACGCGCGGTGCGCGATGCCGCGCACAGCTATTGCCAGGAGCGGCTGCTGCCGCGCGTCACCGAGGCCTTCCGCCACGAGAAGACCGATGCCGCGATCTTCCGCGAGATGGGCGAGCTCGGCTTGCTCGGCAGCACCATCCCCGAGACCTACGGCGGCGCCGGGCTGAACTACGTCTGCTACGGGCTGGTCGCGCGCGAGGTCGAACGGGTCGACAGCGGCTACCGCTCGATGATGAGCGTGCAAAGCTCGCTGGTGATGGTGCCGATCAACGAGTTCGGCACCGAACAACAAAAGCAGAAGTACCTGCCGAAGCTGGCGCGCGGCGAATGGATCGGCTGCTTCGGCCTGACCGAGCCGAACCACGGCTCCGACCCCGGCAGCATGGTCACTCGGGCGAAGAAGGTCGATGGCGGCTACTCGCTCAGCGGCTCGAAGATGTGGATCAGCAACTCGCCGATCGCCGATGTGTTCGTGGTCTGGGCCAAGGACGATGGCGGGCAGATCCGCGGTTTCATCCTCGACAAGGGCGCCAAGGGGCTGAGCGCGCCGACGATCCACAGCAAGGTCGGGCTGCGCGCATCGATCACCGGCGAGATCGTCATGGACGAGGTGTTCTGCGCCGAGGAAAACGCCTTCCCCGAGGTGCGCGGCCTCAAAGGGCCGTTCACCTGCCTGAACAGCGCGCGCTACGGCATCGCCTGGGGTGCGCTCGGTGCCGCCGAGGACTGTTTTCACCGCGCGCGCCAATACGTGCTCGATCGCAAGCAGTTCGGCCGGCCGCTGGCTGCGAACCAGTTGATCCAGAAGAAGCTGGCCGACATGCAGACCGAAATCGCCATCGGTCTGCAGGGGTGCCTGCAGCTGGGCCGCATGAAGGACGCTGGCACGGCGTCGGTCGAGGTGACCTCGATCCTGAAGCGCAACTCGTGCGGCAAGAGCCTGGAGATCGCGCGCCTGGCGCGCGACATGATGGGCGGCAACGGCATCAGCGACGAATTCGGCGTGGCACGCCACCTGGTCAACCTGGAAGTGGTCAACACCTACGAGGGCACGCACGACATCCATGCGCTGATCCTGGGCCGGGCGATCACCGGCATTCAGGCGTTCTCCTGAGAACCGGCGGGCCGATGGCCCGCCGCTGAGCACTAGCGATCGGCGGCGTCGTCGTTGGCTGCCGCGGTGGTGCGGCGCTCGATGCGGGCATCGCTGGCAGGCGAGCCCGGCAGCGTCACGCTGGCCTGGCCGAGTGCGCGGCGCAGCAGTTCATCGGCGGTCTTGCCATGCTCGGGGTACTGGCTCACGCCGACCTGCACCGCCACCACGCGCGCCTGTCCGGCGACGTTGATCGGCCGCTGCAACGAGGTCGCCAGCTTGTTCGCCACACGCAGGCCGTCGCTCGACGCATCGGTCCAGGCCAGCATCACCGCGAAGGCATCGGTGCCGATCGATGCGACCACGTCGCTGGCGCGCAACCCGGCACGCAGGCGCACCGCCACCTTGCGACGCAGCACATTCGCCGCCTCGGCACCGAGCGCCCGTTCGGTGTGGGCCAGGCCCTCGACGCGCAGCACCAGCAGCGCCATCGGCGCCGGCTCGCGCTCGCGCAGCGCCAGCAGGTGGCTCATGTGTTCGAGCAGCTGGGCATGGTTCGGCAAGCCGGTGGCGAGATCGATCGCGTAGGCCCGGCGCGCGCCGATCTCGATGCGCTTGCGCTGCACGCCCAGATGCAAGGCCCGCGCGATCGATTCGGCGTTCGACGTCTCGGCCGGCAGCACATCCTGCACGCCCCGATCGATCAGCCGCAACGCCAGCGCGGTCGTCACGCCGGGTGCGACCACCACCACCGCCGCGCCCAGCACCGCATGCGACAGCGCCGGCCACGCGAGCAGCGCCGTCAGCTCATCGGCTGTGCCCAGATGCAGCAGCAGCGCATCGTGCGCGGTCGTGGCCAACGCCTGAGCCGCCTGTTCGACATCGGCGCTGCGCTTCAGTGCAAAGGGCCCGAAGGCGGTCGACCGCGAGCCCCGCCGGCGGAGCACCCACACACAGAACGTTCAACGCTGGATCCATCGGGTGGCGGGTGGAGCGGGTGAAGGGAATCGAACCCTCGTATGCAGCTTGGGAAGCTGCCGTTCTGCCATTGAACTACACCCGCAGGGCGCGTCGATTCTAGCCGCCTGCTCCCGCGCGGCTCGAGCGATAAACTGCCCCGGTGAGACGCCGTTCGACATTCCTTCAGCTGTGGCCCTGGGCGCTGTGCGTGCTGCTGGCCGGCTGCGCGGCGTGGCCGTGGGCGCAGCCGCTGCAGGTCAACCTGGTGGGCCTCGAGGCGCTGCCCTCGGAAGGGCTGGAGCTGCGTGTCGCGGTCAAGCTGCGGGTGCAGAACCCGAACGACACGGCCATCGACTACGACGGCATCTCACTGAACCTTGCGCTGCGCGGCCACGATTTGGCCAGCGGCGTCAGCGATCGCGCCGGCAGCGTGCCGCGCTTCGGCGAGGCGGTGCTGGTGGTGCCGATGTCGGTGTCGGTGACGGCGATGGTGAAGCAGGGGTTTGCGTTGGCCCGCGGCGAGAGCGCGCCGCTCGACTTCGTTGCCAGCGGCCGCTTGTCGGGGCCGGGGTTTTTCGTGCTGCCGTTCGAAAGCCGGGGCACGCTGGCGTGGCCGGCCCAAGTGTCGGCAGGCGCGACAGCGCCTGCGCCGTCGTCCCGCCCCTGAGCGGCGCAGCACCCGACGACATGAACGAAGCCGGCGCGGCGACACCGCAGGACCTGGCTGCGCCGACGCCGAAGCCGATCGCGGTGCCGATCCGCAGCTACGTGCTGCGTGCCGGGCGCATCGGGCCGGGCCAGCAGCGGGCGCTCGATGAACTGGGGCCTCGCTTCGTGCTGCCCTTTTCACCGCAGCCGCTGGATCTGGCGGCGGCCTTCGGCAGCGAGGCGCCGACCGTGCTCGAAGTGGGCTTCGGCATGGGCGACGCCACCGCGCAGATCGCCGCGGCGTTGCCGCAGACCCACTTCATCGGCGTGGAAGTGCACGCACCCGGCGTCGGCGCGCTGCTCAAGCGCATCGGCGAGATGCAACTGAACAACCTGCGCATCGTGCAGCACGATGCGGTGCAGGTGATCGAGTCGATGCTGGCGCCGGCGTCGCTGCGCGGCGTGCACATCTACTTCCCCGACCCGTGGCACAAGAAGCGGCATCACAAGCGGCGCCTGCTGCAAGGCAAGTTTGTCGCGCTGCTGGCTTCGCGGCTGCAAGCGGGCGGCTACCTGCACTGCGCCACCGATTGGCAGCCGTATGCCGAACAGATGCTGCAGGTGCTGCTGGCCGAGCCGCTGCTGCGCAACACCGCCGCAGGCTATGCGCCACGGCCCGCGTGGCGGCCGCAGACCAAGTTCGAGACGCGTGGCTTGAAGCTCGGCCACGGGGTGTGGGACCTGCTGTTCGAACGGCCCTAACCCGCCCTAGTCGGCCCAGGTCGACCACGCCGCTCCAGGCGGTGACCAGCACCACGCATGCCGAAGGCGATGCGGTACCAGGCGAACGGCACGAAGTCGTGGCGTGGCGATGTAGCGCAGCAGCCAGCGCACGCACAGCCAGGCGCTGAGGAACGAGAACAGCAGCCCGACGCGCGAACAGCGGCAGGTCGGCGCACTGACAGCAGCGCGCGCTCCTTGTACAGGCTGTAGGCGCCGGCGCCGATCAGCGTCGGGATGGCCAGGAAGAAGCGAGAAATCGGTGGCCGCCTTGCGGCGACAGGCCGAGCAGCATGCCGCCGATGATGGTCGCGCCGCTGCGGCTGGTGCCCGGGATCATCGCCAGGCACTGCACCAGGCCGACCTTCAGCGCGTCCATCGGCGTCATGTCGTCGACCTCCTCGATGCGCACCGCGCCGCGGCGGCCGCCGCTCGGCCCACAGGATGATGAAGCCGCCGACGATGAAGGTGCTGGCCACCACCACCGGCGTGAACAGGTTCGCCTTGATGGCCTTGCCGAACAGCAGGCCCAGCACCACCGCCGGCACGAAGGCGATGAGCACGTTGAGCGCGAAGCGCTGCGCCTGCGGCTGGCTGCGGCAGCGCCACCGGCGGTGTCGCGGATCTTCTGCCAGTAGACCAGGATGACCGCGAAGATGGCGCCGGTCTGGATCGCGATGTCGAAGACCTTGGCCTTCTCGCCGTGAAGTCCAGCAGCGAGGCGGCGAGGATCAGGTGGCCGGTGGACGAAATCGGCAGGAATTCGGTCGAGCCCTTCGACCATGCCCATGATCGCGGCCTTGGCCAGCAGCAGATAGTCCAAACGGTGGCCCCGCAGTCAAAGCGGCGCATCATAAGGGGCGCCGCCGCGGCAGCAGCCGGTGCTACTCGTAGCGCAAGGCCTGGATCGGCAACAGCGCCGCGGCACGGCGCGCCGGATAGAAGCCGAAGAACACGCCCACCGCACCCGGAAAACCCCACCGCCAGCAGCACCGCCTGGCGGCGACAGCAGCACCTGCCAGCCGGCGAAGCTGCCGATGGCCCAGGTGGCCGCGCCGCCGAGCAGCACGCCGATCGCCCGCCGACCAGGCTCAGGGTCACCGCCTCGATCAGGAACTGGCCGAGGATGTCGCGCGAGCGCGCGCCGACGGCCATGCGCAGGCCGATCTCGCGCGTGCGCTCGGTGACGCTGACGAGCATGATGTTCATGATGCCGATGCCGCCGACGAGCAGGCTGACGCCGGCCACCGCCGCCAGCAGCAGCGCCATCACGCGGCTCGATTCTTCCTGCGCCTGCAGCATCTCGGTCAGGTTGCGGATGCTGAAGTCGTCGTCGGCGCCGGCCTGCACGCGGTGGCGCTGGCGCAGCAGTTCGCGGATGCTGTCCTCGGCCGGCCTGCATGCTCTGGCCGTCGCGCACCTTCACGCTGATCGCGCCGACGCGCTTGATGCGCCCGGCGCTCATGCCCTGCACGCGGTTGCGGTAGGTCGACAGCGGCACGACGATGACATCGTCCTGGTCCTGGCCCATCGAGTTCTGGCCCTTGCGTCGACAGCACGCCGATCACCGTGCAGCGGCACCTTGCGCACGCGGATCATCTGGTCGATCGGGTCGGCATCGCCGAACAGCTGCGCGCGCCACCGTCTGGCCGATGATCGCCACCTTGGCCGAGCCGGCCATGTCGGCCGCCTCGAAGTTGCGGCCGGCCGCCAGCGGCCAGTCGCGCGCCTCGAGGTAGTCGGTGGTGGTGCCGAGCACCGAGGTGCTCCAGTTGGTGTTGCCGGCCACGACCTGCGCGCCGGTGCGCAGGCTGGCGCGCGGCCGCCTGCACTTCGGGCACCTCGAGCGCGATGGCCGCGCGCGTCCTCCTCGGTCAGGCTCTGGCCGGTCTGCGCGCCGAGCCGCACGCCGCCGGCGGTGACGCGCGCCGGGCAGCACCAGCATGATGTTGGTGCCCAGGCTCTTGATCTGCTCCTCGACGCGCTGCTGCGCGCCGCCGCCGACGGCGATCATCGTGATCACCGCGGCCACGCCGATGATGATGCCGAGCATGGTCAGCATGCTGCGCAGCGAGTTGGTGGCCAGCGCGCGCAGCGCCGAGCGCGATGGCGGCGATGCGCGTTCATCGACGACTGCGCTCGGCCTGCGGCAGCGGCGACTGCGCGGCGGTCCTCGACGATCCGTGCCATCGCGAAAGACGATGCGCCGCCGCGCCCACGCCGCGATGTCGCGCCTCGTGGGTGACGAGCACGATGGTCATGCCCTGCGCGTTCAGTTCGGCGAGCAGCGCCATGATCTCGTCGGTGGTCTGCGAGTCGAGCGCGCCGGTGGGCTCGTCGGCCAGGATCAGATCGCGGCTGCGTTGACCAGCGCGCGCGCGATCGCCACGCGCTGCTGCTGGCCGCCCGACAGCTCGGCCGGCGTGTGCGCGCTGCGCTCGGCCAGGCCGACGCGCTGCAGGGCCGCCAGCGCGCGCCGCTGGCGCTCGGCCGGCCGCACGCCGGCGTAGACCATCGGCAGCTCGACGTTCTCCAGCGCGCTGGTGCGCGGCAGCAGGTTGAACTGCTGGAAGACGAAGCCGATGCGCCGGTTGCGGATCGACGCCAGCTGGTCGCCGCGCCATCGCCGCCACCTCTTCGCCGGCCAGCCGCAGGCTGCCCGCGCTGGGCCGGTCGAGGCAGCCGAGGATGTTCATCAAGGTGCTCTTGCCCGAGCCCGACGCGCCCATGATGGCGACGAACTCGCCGCTCGTCGATGTCGCAGCGACACGTCGCGCAGCGCGTGCACGGTCTGCTCGCCCATCGCGTAGTGCTTGGCCAGCGAACGGGCCTCGATCAGCGGCAGTGGACGTCGCTGCAGCCACGGTTCAGAACATGCGCGGCGGCGCGGCCTTGCGCGCGGCCGGCGCGGCGCCGTTCGCGGACGAGATCACGGCCGTGATCACCTCGGTGCCCTCCTTCAGCGCCTCGGCCGCGCCCGGCGACGACGAGCAGTTCGGTCGTCGCGCCGTCGCTGATGCCCAGCCGCACGTTGTGCGCCGCGGCTGGCCGTCGGCGCCAAGCACGAAGACGCGGCCGCTGCTGGTCTGGCGCCCCGCACGCTGCGGCTTGCAGGGCCTCATAGGCCACCTTCTGGGTCGGCGTCAGGCCGGCGGCGATCTGCGCTTGCAAGTCGGCCAGCAGCCGCTCGCGCGCCTTCGGCGCGTTCGTCATCGGGCAGGTTGCGCAGCTCGGCGAAACGCGGCCGCTGCGCGGCGAAGAGCGCATCGACCTGCGCCAGCTGCTCGGCGCTCAGGCCGAGGCCGTCGACCAGCCGCTGGCGCAATGCGGCCATCGGCCCGCCGGCGCCGGCCGCTGCCGGCGGCGGTGTGCCGCGCGGCCCGTCCTGCGCGCCGACGGGTGACGCCGAGGCGGCACGTGGCGGCTCGACGCCGGCGATGCGCACCCGCAGCGCGGCGTTCGGCACCTTCAGCACGTCGCTGCGCGAATCGGTGACGATGCGCACGTTGGCGGTCATGCCCGGCAGCATCAGCGAACCCGGATTGCCGAAGCCGACGACGACGGTGTAGGACACGACGTTCTGCGCCAGCACCGCCGCCTTGCGCACCTGCTTGACGGCGCCTTCGAAGTTGCGCCCGGGGAACGCGTCGATGGTGAAGTCGACACGCTGCCCTTCGCGCACGCGCGAGATGTCGGCCTCGTCGATGGCCGCTTCCACCTGCATGTCCGACAGGTTGCGCGCGATCACGAACAGCTCGGGTGCCTGCAGGCTGGCGGCGACGGTCTGGCCGACCTCGACGCTGCGCTTGATGACCACGCCGTCCACCGGCGAGCGGATCTGCGTGCGCTGCAGATCGACACGCGCCTGCTGCAGCAGCGCATCGCGCTGCTTGACCACCGCCTGCGCGGTCTGCGCCTGCGCGCGCGCCACATCGACCTGAGCGCGCGCCACGTTCAACGATTCCAGCGCCGACTGCGCACGCGCCTTGACGATGTCCAGCTCGGCCGGCGAGATGAAGTTCTGCGTCAGCAGGTCGACCTTGCGCTTCTCGTCGCGCTGCGCCTCGGCGACATCGACCTGCGCGCGCGCCACCTGCGCCAGCGCGCTTTGCACGTTGGCCTGCGCGGTCAGCACCGACGCACGCGCCGCCTCGACATCGGCACTCGACTGGCGCACGCGATAGTCGAAGGTTTCGGGGTCGAGGCTGGCGATCAGCTGTCCCTGCTTGACCGGGCTGTTGAAATCGACGTACAGCTCCTTGATCTGCCCCGACACCTGCGAGCTGACCTGCACCTGCGCCACCGGCGTCACCGTGCCCGACGCCGACACCGCCGCCTGCAGATTGCCGCGTTCGATGCGGGCGCTGCGGTAGGCCGGCGCGGCGGGCTGCGCGCGTTGCCAGGCCCATGCCGCTGCGGCGGCCAGCACCACCAGCGCAAGCACCAGACCCGCCCAACGTGTTCTTGTCATGGCCTCGATTCTAGGTTTTGCGCCCTTTGTCGGCGTTGCGCCCGGGCGGCTTTGCCGATCTTTACGCACCGGGCGGCATCGCTTCGGCTGCCGCCAAATAGTTGGCACGGCGGCGACATTGCGGGCACACCATGCGCCGTTGCGTCGACTACATTAATGACCCGATAGTCATTAAAAATGAGCGCCGTCGCCCTCCCCCCAGCCCGCCAGCGCCGCAAGCAGGCCCGTCCGCAGGAACTGCTGGACGCAGCGCTCGAGCTGTTCGTCGAGAAAGGCTTCAGCGCCACGCGCAGCGAAGAGGTGGCGGCGCGTGCCGGGGTTTCCAAGGGCACGCTGTACCTGTATTTCCCCAGCAAGGAAGAGCTGTTCAAGGCCGTCGTGCGCAGCAATGTGTCGGCGCTGATCGCCGAGGGCCAGGTGCTGGCCGACCAGTTCGCCGGCAGCAGCGCCGAACTGCTGCGCCGGCTGCTGCACGCGTGGTGGCAGCGTGTGGGCGACACCGCGGCCGGCGGCATCTTCAAGATCATCATCACCGAGGTGCGCAACTTCCCCGAGCTGGCGCAGTTCTACAGCGACGAGGTGGTGCTGCCGGCGACGAAGCTGATCGGCGGCACGCTGCAGCGCGGCATCGACAGCGGCGAGTTTCGCCGCGTGCCGGTGCGCGAGACCACCCACACGCTGATCGCCCCGCTGCTGTTCATGACCCTGCACAAGAACTCGATCGGCGCGTGTGTGGTGCGGGTGCCGGCACTGAGCCCGCAGCGGCTGATCGACACGCACATCGACCTGGTGCTGCATGGCATGGCGGTGGCGGACGGGCCCGCCTTGCGCCGGCGGCCACGCACATGAGAACACCGTGCTGCACGCAGGCGGTCGCATGACGCGGCGGGGTCGCTGGCTCGTGGGGCTGCTGGCGCTGGCGCTGCTGGCCGCGGCCCTGACGCTGGTTCTGGGCCGCCGCGCCGGTGCGGTGCACAGCGAGGCGGCAGCGAAGGCACCGGTGGCGCTCGAACTGGCCAGCGCCGACCTGATCACGGTTCGCGTCGAAGAACTGTCGCGCGCGATCGACATCTCGGGCAGCCTGTTCGCCATCAACAGCGCCTTCGTCAAGGCGCGCGTGGCGGCCGAAGTCAAGCAGGTGCTGGTGCGCGAAGGCGACAGCGTGCGCGCCGGCCAGCTGCTGGCGCAGCTCGACACCACCGAATACGACCTGCGGCTGCGCCAGGCCGAGCACCAGGCTGCGGCGGCGCGCGCGCAGCTCGAGATTGCCCAGCGCACCTTGCAGAACAACACCGCGCTGGTGGCGCAGGGTTTCATCTCGGCCACCGGCCTGCAACAGTCGGTGGCCAGCGAGGCCGGCGCGCAGGCCACGCTGCAGGCCGCGCTGGCCGGCGTGGCGCTGGCGAAGAAGCTCAGCGGCGATGCCACCGTGAGCGCACCGATCGGCGGCCAGATCGCGCAGCGTCTGGTGCAGCCGGGTGAACGCGTGCCGATCGATGCCCGGCTGCTGGAGATCGTCGACCTGTCGAGGATCGAGCTGCAGGCGAGCGTCGCCGCCGCCGAGGCAGGTGCGCTGCGCGTGGGCGCTCCCGCGTCGCTGCAGGTCGACGGCATCGGCGAGCCGGTGCGCGCGCGCGTGGCGCGCATCAACCCCAGCGCGCAGGCCGGCTCGCGCAGCGTGCTCGCCTACCTCGAACTGCAGCCGCACCCGGGCCTGCGCCAGGGCTTGTTCGCACGCGGCACGATCGAGACCGACAGGCGCTCGGCGCTGGTCGTGCCGCTGACCGCCCTGCGCACCGACCACAGCCAGCCCTACGCATTGCGCCTGGAAGCTGACCGTGTGCGGGTGCAGCCGGTCGAGCTCGGCGCACGCGGCTGGGTCGGCGCGACCGAGATGGTCGAGGTGCTGAAGGGGCTGTCGGCCAACGACCAGGTGCTGGTCGGCAGCGTCGGCGTGCTGCGCGACGGCACGCCGGTGCGGCGTGGCCTCGACGCCGCGGCTGCCGCCGGCAACGCCCCGGCCGCCCGCGCGGCGCCCTGAAGCGGCAAACGGCGATGTGGTTCACCCGCGTGTCGATCGCCAACCCGGTGATGGCGGTGATGGTCATGCTCGCCTTCGTGGTGCTGGGCCTGTTTTCGTACCAGCGGCTGAAGGTGGATCAGTTTCCCGAACTCGACTTTCCCACGGTGGTGGTGCAGATCGACTACCCGGGCGCAGCGCCGGAGATCGTCGAGACCGAGGTCACGCGCAAGGTCGAGGAGGCGCTGAACACGATCGCCGGCATCAGCCAGCTGTTCTCGCGCTCGTACGAGGGCAGTTCGGTGGTGATCGTGCAGTTCAACCTCGACATGGACGGGCGCAAGGCCGCCGACGACGTGCGCGAGAAGGTGGCGCTGGTGCGCCCGCTGCTGCGCGACGAGGTCAAGGACGCACGCGTGTCGCGCTTCGATCCGGCCAGCCGGCCGATCTACACGCTGGCGCTGACATCGCCCGACAACAGCATCGGCCAGCAGGTGCTGACCAGCTTCGCCGACCAGGTGATCAAGAAGCGGCTGGAGAACGTGCGCGGCGTCGGCTCGGTGACCCTGGTCGGTGGCCGCAAGCGCGAGATCAACATCTACCTGCGCCCGGCGGCGATGGACGCGCTGGGCGTGGGCGTCGATCAGGTGCTGAGCGCGGTGCGCAGCGAGAACCAGGAGCTGCCGGCCGGCACCTTGCGCTCGGCCGAACTCGACAAGCTGCTGAAGATCGACGCGCGCATGCAGCGGCCCGAGGATTTCGGTCGCATCATCGTCGCGCGCAGGGCCGGCGCGCCGGTGCGCCTGTCGCAGGTGGCCGACGTCGTCGACGGCCCGGAGGAAGCCGAGAACCTGGCGCTGTTCAACGGCCAGCGCACGCTGGTGCTCGAGGTGCAGAAGTCGCAGGGCGAGAACACCATCGACGTCGTCGACGGCCTGAACGCGGTGGTCGCCACGTTGCGCCCGCAGCTGGCCGCCGGCATGCAGCTCGACGTGGTGCGCGACAGCTCGCGGCCGATCCGCGTGTCGGTGAACAACGTGCGGCGCACGCTGTTCGAAGGCGCGCTGCTGACCATCGGCATCGTCTTCCTGTTCCTCAATTCCTGGCGCTCCACCGTCATCACCGGCCTGACCTTGCCGATCGCGTTGATCGGCACCTTCCTGTTCATGTACGTCTTCGGCTTCTCGATCAACATGGTCACCCTGATGGCGCTGAGCCTGTGTGTGGGCCTGCTGATCGACGATGCCATCGTGGTGCGCGAGAACATCGTGCGCCATGTGCAGATGGGCAAGAGCGCGCACGACGCCGCGCTCGACGGCACCAACGAGATCGGCCTGGCGGTGCTGGCCACCACCTTGTCGATCGTCGCGGTGTTCCTGCCGATCGGCTTCATGGGCGGCATCGTCGGCAAGTTCTTCCACGAGTTCGGCATCACCATCGTCGCGGCGGTGCTGATCAGCATGTTCGTCAGCTTCACGCTCGACCCGATGCTGTCGAGCATCTGGCACGACCCGGCGATCGATGCCGATGGCCAGCCCGATGCGCGCCGGTCTTGGTACGACCGCAGCATCGGGCGTGTCACCGGCGCGGTGGACGTCTTCGCGCAGTGGCTGGGGCGCGTCTATCAACGGCTGCTGGCCTGGTCGCTGCGCCACAAGCTGGCGACGCTGGCGCTGGCGTTGGGCTCGCTGGTCGGCAGCTTCGCGCTGCTGCCGCTGCTGGGCACCGAGTTCGTGCCCAAGGCCGACTACTCCGAGACCTTCGTCAATTTCTACACGCCGGTGGGCACCTCGCTGGAGGCCACCGAGGCCAAGGCGCGGCAGGTCGAGCGCATCCTGCGCGAGCAGCCGGAGGCCAGCTACACGCTGGCGACCATCAACACCGGCCAGGTGCAGGGGCGCAACTCGGTGCAGATCTATGTGCGGCTGGTCGATCGGCATCTGCGCCAGCTCAACGTCGAGCAGTTGTCGGTGCCGCTGCGCGAACGCCTGGCCTCGGTGCCGGGCATCACGCTGACGCACGTCGGCCTGCTCGATGCGGTGGGTGGTGCGAAACCGATCCAGCTGTCGGTGCAGGGCAGCGACCTGCGCGAGCTGCAGCGGCTGACCGCCGCGCTGCTGCCGCGCTTGCGCGAGGTTCCCGGGCTGGTCGACCTGGACACCAGCATGAAACCCGACAAGCCGGTGCTGTCGATCCATGTGCGGCGTGATGCGGCGTCGGATGCCGGTGTCAGCGTCGCCACCATCACCGGCAGCCTGCGCACGCTGGTGTCGGGCCAGACGCTGGGCAACTGGCGCGCCGACGACGACCAGAACTACGACGTCAAGGTGCGCCTGGCGCCCGAGGCGCGCGACTCGCGTGCCGACATCGAGCGCCTGGGGCTGCTGGTGGGCAACGGTGCGGCCAGCGGCGCCGACGGCTCGGCGCGCATCGTGCGGCTGTCGCAACTGGCCGACCTCGTCGACACCACCGGCGCCAGCCAGATCAACCGGCGCGACCTGAACCGCGAGGTCGAGATCACCGCCAACGTGTCGGGCCGGGCGATGGGCGAGGTGGCCGCCGACATTCGCCGCATCCTCGACGCGCAGGCCTTCCCGCCGGGCTACGGCTACCGCTTCGGCGGCTCGACCAAGGACATGCAGGAGAGCTTCGCCTACGCCGTCTCGGCACTGGCGCTCGGCGTGGTCTTCATCTACATGATCCTGGCTCGCAGTTCAGGAGCTTCCTGCAGCCGCTGGCGCTGATGAGTTCGCTGCCGCTGACCCTGATCGGCGTGGTGCTGGCGCTGCTGCTGTTCCGCTCGACCTTGAACCTGTTCTCGATCATCGGCGTGGTCATGCTGATGGGGCTGGTGACCAAGAACGCGATCCTGCTGATCGACTTCGCCATCCGGGCCCGCGAGGGCACGCTTCGAGTCGACGGTTCGCGCGAGCAGGGGATGGAGCGCACTGCCGCGCTGCTGCACGCCGCGCACGTGCGGCTGCGCCCGATCCTGATGACCACGCTGGCGATGATCTTCGGCATGCTGCCGCTGGCGCTGGCACTGAGCGAAGGCGCCGAACAGCGTGCGCCGATGGGCCAGGCGGTCATCGGCGGCGTCATCACCTCGTCGCTGCTGACCTTGGTGGTGGTGCCGGTGATCTACTGCTACCTCGACGATCTGGCGCAATGGGCGCGAACCGCGCGTCGGCGGCGCGCGACGCGGAACGCGCCCCTGCAGCCCGACAAGCGTGCGTTGTCGACGCCCAGCGCACCCGACGCCGCCTAGAATCGCCGCGCCCGAGTCCCGCCGTCATGCACCGAACCCATGCCATGAACATCGAACAAGCCCGCTTCAACATGATCGAGCAGCAGATCCGCCCCTGGGACGTGCTCGATCCCGAGCGTGCTGTCGCTGCTGGCGGTGGTCAAACGCGAGGACTTCGTGCCGCGCGAATGGCAGGCGCATGGCCTTCGTCGACGCCGAGGTGCCGCTGCCCGAAGGGCAGAACATGCTGGCGCCGAAGGTCGAGGCGCGGCTGCTGCAGGAGCTGCGCGTGCAGCGCCACGAACGCGTGCTCGAGATCGGCGCCGGCTCGGGCTACATGGCCGCCCTGCTGGGCCACCGGGCGCGACAGGTGATCAGCCTGGAGATTTCGCCGCTGCTCGCGCGACTGGCCGAGGACAACCTGCGTCAAGCTGCGGCCACGGGCGTGCAGGTGCGATGCGCCGACGGCCGCGACGGGCTCGCGGCCGAAGCGCCCTTCGACGTCATCGTGCTGTCGGGTTCGGTGGCGTCGGTGCCGCAGGCGCTGCTCGAGCAGTTGAGCGTCGGCGGCCGTCTGATCGCCATCGTCGGCAACGAGCCGGTGATGCGCGCGCGGCTTTTCACCCGCGTCGACGAGGCGGCCTTCGCGCAGGTCGATCTGTTCGACACCGTCGCCCCGCGCCTGCGCGGCTTCGACGAGGCGTCGAACGCTTTGTCTTCTGATTCCCGTCGGCGGTGCACCCGGTCGTGCCATGCGCGGTCGCGTCGCCGTGGCCTCGCCTGCTGTCTCCGCGCGCCGCTGCATGGCGCCCTGCGCCTGCTGCTGGCGCGCGCGCTGGCCTGATCGCCTGGCCGTGCAGCGCGCAGAGCCTGAGCGAGGTGTTCGAGATGGCGCGCGGCTACGACGCCATCTATCAGGCCGCGCGCGCGCAGGCCGAAGCCGCCGAATACGCGCCGCGCAGGCCGAAGGCCTGGCGCGGCCGAACGTGAACGCCAATGCCAACGGCGTGGCCTCGCAGATCGATCTGCCGCAGCGGACGCTCGGGCGACAACAACGCCTTTCAGGCGACGCATCACCGGGCGTTATCCGCTGTTCAACCGCGCCAACGAGGCGACCATCGCGCAGGCGCGGCGATCGCTGGAAGCGGCCAAGGCGACCTTGCAGCTGGCCGAGCAGGACCTGATCATCCGCGTCACGCAGGCCTACTTCGACGTGCTGGCCGCGCTGGACACCGCGCAGCTGACGCGCGTCAGCAAGACGGCGATCCTGGAGCAGCTGGCCTCGGCCAAGCGCAACTTCGAGGTCGGCACCGCCACCATCACCGACACCCGCGAAGCGCAGGCGCGCGCCGACCTGGCCACCGCGCAGGAGATCGCCGCCGACATCGACCTGCGCAACCGCCGCATCGTGCTCGGCACGCTGGTCGGCCGGCGCGACGTCGAGCCGCAGCTGCTGGTCGTCGCCGGTGGTGCTGCCGACCGATCCTGCCGAACGACATCGACGAATGGGTCAGCACCGCCGACACGCGTGCATCCGGCGGTGACGCGGGCCCAGGTCGCGCTTCGACATCGCCCGGCTCGAGATCGACAAGGCCGAGGCCGGCTACCTGCCGACCGTCGATGCCGTGGCCACGGTCGGCGCGCAACAACGCCAGCGGGCGATTCGATCATTCCCGGCACCACGCGCACCGGCACGGTCGGCGTCGAGCTGAACTGGCCGCTGTACACCGGCGGCTTCGTGCAGCAACCGCATCAAGGAAACGGTGGCGCTCGAACAGCGCTCGCGCGACGAACTCGACAACGCGCGGCGCACCGTGGCACAGAACACGCGCGTCGCCTTCTTCAACGGTGCAGTCCGGCGAGGCGCTGGTCAAGGCGCTGGAGGCGGCCGAGTCGTCGAGCAAGCTGTCGCTGGAAGCCACCGCAGCTGGGCTACAAGGTCGGCGTGCGCGTCAACATCGACGTGCTCAACGCGCAGACGCAGCTGTTCCAGACCCAGCGCGACCTGTTCCGCTCGCGCTACGACGTGCTGGTGGGCAGCCTGCGCCTGCGCCAGGCCTCGGGGCAGCTGGCGCCGCTCGACCTGCTGTCGGTCGAACAGCCTGCTCAGGCCCTGAGGCGGCCCGCCCCGGTCTGCGGTGACTCGATCTTCATGCGCGGCCGGCCGTCGGCGGCCTTGAGAATCTCGACCGCCATGCGCTGCGCCGCACCGCGATGAGCGGCGGCGAAGGCAAAGGCGTTGTGCACCCACCGGTTGCGCACCGGGTCGGCGGCCAGCGCCACCGCACGCTGCACACCCTCGTTCGATGTCGGCCACGCGCAGCGCCGCACCGGCGGCCAGCGCCAGTTCGGCCGCCTGCGCGAAGTTGAAGGTGTGCGGGCCCATCACCACCGGGCAGCCGCAGGCCGCCGCCTCGATCAGGTTCTGCCCGCCGAGCGGCGCAAAGCTGCCGCCGAGCAGCGCCACATCGGCGGCCCCGTAGTACAGCGCCATCTCGCCCATCGAGTCGCCGAGCCAGACATCGGCCTGCGCGGCGTCGGCCGGCGGTGAAGCGGCCCAGGCGGAGCGTCGCTGCAGGCGCAGCCCGCAGCCGGCGACCATCTCGGCCGACCGCTGTCGAAGCGTTGCGGATGGCGCGGCACCAGCAGCAGCAGCGGGCGCGGCGCCGCGCAGCGCGAGCCAGGCCTGCAGCAGCGGCGCTTCCTCGCCCTCGCGGGTGACCGCCGCCAGCACCACCGGCACGCGACTGCGACTGGCGCCACTGCAGGCCGCGCGCCAGCAGCTTCGGGTTCGGCTCGACATCGAACTTCAGGTTGCCGCACACCAGCACCCACGGCGCACCGGCCGACGCGCAGGCGTCTGCGCGTCGTCATCGGTCTGCGCCAGCACGCGCGCGAAGGTGGCCGGCCGCGGGCCGCATCAACGCGCGACAGGCGCCGGCCCTTGGCCGCGCTGCGTCTCGCTCAGCCGCGCATTGGCCAGCACCATCGGCACGCCCGGCGCGCGCGGCGTGATGCAGCAGATTCGGCCAGATCTCGGTTTCCATCAGCACGCCGAGCGCAGGGCCGGTGGCGGCTGCAGGAAGCGGCGCACCGCGCCGGGCGTGTCCCACGGCAGCCAGGCCTGCACGATCGCCCGGATCGCAGCAGCTCGCCGCCCGGCCTGCGCGGCCGGTGGCGGTGCCGTGCGTCAGCAGCAGGCGCAGGCCCGGCCGCTGCCGGCGCAGCGCGTCGATCAGCGCAGCGGCGGCGCGGGTCTCGCCGAGCGACACCGCATGCAGCCACAGCCGCCCGGCTGCGCATCGCTGCCGGCGCTGCCGCCGAGCGCCAGTCGTTCGCCGAGCGCATGGCGGTAGCCGGCTTTCGCGACGGCCGCGCCACCACAGCCGCAGCAGGTAGGCCGGGCGTCAGCAGCCGCAGCAGGAACGAGTAGACGACGCGCGCAAGCCAGGCTTTCATCGGCCGCGCGCCGAAGCAGCGTTCAGTGCGCCGCAACGGCGATCTGGGCGTCGGGTTTGACCGCGCGCAGCGCCGCCATGAACTGCGCCTCGATGCGTTTCAGTGCGTCGGCGGTGTGGCCCTCGAAACGCAGCACCAGCACCGGCGTGGTGTTCGACGCGCGCACCAGGCCGAAGCCGTCGGCGTATTCGGCGCGCAGGCCGTCGATGGTGATGACCTGGTCGGCGCCGGGAAACTGCGCCTTGCGCGACGCATCTCCTCGATCACGCGGTGCGGCTCGCCTTCGGCACAGGGCACGTTCAGCTCGGGCGTGCTGAAGCTGGTGGGCAGTGCATTCAGCACCGCGCTCGGATCGGCGCTGCGCGACAGGATCTCCAGCAGGCGCGCGGCCGTGTAGGTGGCGTCGTCGAAGCCGTACCAGCGTTCGCCGAAGAAGATGTGGCCGCTCATCTCGCCGGCCAGCGGCGCGCCGAGTCTCCTTCATCTTGGCCTTGATCAGCGAGTGCCCGGTCTTGTACATCAGCGGCACGCCGCCGGCCTTGCGGATGGCCGGCGCCAGGCGCTGCGCTGCACTTGACGTCGAAGATGATCGGTGCGCGCCCGGATGGCGCTTCAGCACGTCGCGCGCGAACAGCATCAACTGGCGGTCGGGGTAGATGTTGTTGCCGTCGCGCGTGACGACGCCCAGGCGGTCGCCGTCGCCGTCGAAGGCCAGGCCGAGTTCGGCCTCGCTGCGCTTGCACGCGCGCGGATCAGGTCAGTCAGGTTCTCGGGCTTGCTCGGGTCGGGGTGGTGGTTCGGGAAGTTGCCGTCGACCTCGCTGTACAGCTCGATGACCTCGTTGCCGAGCGCGCGCAGGATGCCCGGCGCCGAGGCCCCGGGGATGCCGTTGCCACGAATCGACGACGATCTTCATCGCGCCGCTTCTGCCGCACATCGCCGACGATGCGCGCGCGGTACTCGGCGCCGATGTCCATCGTCGCGCCGAACGGCCGCTCGCCGGCGGTGTAGCGCTCGGCCTCGATGCGCTGGCGCAGGTCCTGGATGTCGTCGCCGTAGATCGCGCGGCCGGCCAGCACCATCTTGAAGCCGTTGTAGTCCTTCGGGTTGTGGCTGCCGGTGACCTGGATGCCGCTGCGGCAGCCGTGCTGGCCGCGCGTGGCGGCCACGTAGTACAGCATCGGCGTGGTCACCGCGCCGAGGTCGACGACATCGAGGCCGGTCGAGGCCAGGCCGCGAACCAGCGCCGCGACCAGCGCCGGGCCGGACAGCCGGCCGTCGCGGCCGACAGCCACCGCCCGCTCGCCGGCAGCCCGCGCCTCGGACTGCCGAAGGCACGGCCCAGGTGCTCGGCGAACGCTTCGTCGATGCTCGCGGCCGACGATGCCGCGGATGTCATAGGCCTTGAACATCGATGCATCGACATGCATGGCGAGCTCTCAATCTCGGTGAGGGCAGCAGCAGGCGCGAATTGTAGGCAGCGCGTTCGAGCCGGCCGCCGCGCGTCGATGCACAGGTCCGAAAACGGCGAGTCGGCGATGCCAGCGCCTGCCTATCATCGCCGGCATGACGCTCGCAGGACGACGCCGCCTACCTGGCGCTGAAGGCCCGCGATGCGCGCTTCGACGGCCGCTTGTTCGTCGGCGTGACCTCCACGGGCATCTACTGCCGGCCGGTGTGCCGCGGTGCGCACGCCGCTGCGCAAGAACTGCCGCTTCTTCGCCAATGCCGCCAGCGCCGAGCAGCAGGGCTTCCGGCCGTGCCTGCGCTGCCGGCCCGAACTGGCGCCGGGGCTGTCGCTGATCGATTCGCCGCAGGTTCTGGCGCTGCACGCGGCGCGCGCTGCTCGACGCAGGCGGCCCGCGACGGCACCGACCTGTACCTGCCGCAGACGGCGGCGCGGCTGGGCGTGAGCGACCGGCACCTGCGCCGCATCTTCCAGCCGCGTGCATGGCGTCACGCCGGTCGAGTACCTGAGCACGCAGCGGCTGCTGCTGGCCAAGCACCTGCTCACCGACACCGACCTGCCGATCACGCAGGTGGCGCTGGCCAGCGGCTTCGCCAGCCTGCGCCGCTTCAACGCCGCCTTCGCTCGAGCAGCTACCGGATGAACCCGAGCGCGCTGCGCCAGCAGCGCGAAGCACCACGCCGCCGACGGCGGCGGGCGGGCGAGACACGGTGACGGCGTCGAGCGTGCGGCTCGCCTACCGCCCGCCCTACGACATCGACGGCATGCTCGGCTTCCTTGCGCGGCGATGCCTGCCCGGCGTCGAGGCGGTCGAGGCCGGACAGTGGCGCCGCACGCTGGCCCTGAGCCATGCCGGCCAGATCCATCGCGGCTGGCTGTGCTGCCGCTTCGACGCCGAGCGCCACGAGGCTGCGGCTGACGATCGCGCCGTCGCTGCTGCCGGTGCTCGGCGCGCTGATGCAGCGCGTGCGCCAGGCGTTGGACCTCGATGCCGAGCCGGCGTTGATCGACGAGGCGCTGCTGCGGCCTGCCGGTGCGCACCGCGCGCGGGCTTGCGGCTGCCGGGTGCGGTCGACGGCTTCGAGATGGCCGTGCGCGTCATCCTCGGCCAGCAGGTCACGGTGGCCGCCGCGCGCACGCTCGCGCTGCGGCTGGTCGAGCCGCTTCGGCACGACGATCGAGACGCCGTTCGCCGACCTGAACCGCCTGTATCCCGTCCGCGGCCACGATCGCCGCTGCCGACCCGGCCGAGATCGGCCGCCTGGGCATCGTGCGCCAGCGCGTGGGCGCGCTGCAGGCGCTGGCGGGCGAGGTGGCGGACGGCCGCATCGAGCTGCACCCCGGCGCCCCGTTGCCGGCCACGCTGGCGGCGCTGCGCGCGCTGCCGGGCATCGGCGACTGGACCGTGCAACTGATCGCGATGCGCGTGCTGGGCTGGCCCGACGCCTTCGTGCCGGGCGACATCGGCGTGCTGAACGCGCTGCGGCACGCGCGACGTCGCGCAGGTGCTGGCACACGCCGAAGCCTGGCGGCCGTGGCGCGCCTACGCGCGTCATGCGGCTTTGGCAGAGCCTGGAGGAGATGACATGAACACCCGGCACATCGTGGCCCAAGCGCGTCTGGACACCCCGCTCGGCGCGTTGACCATCGCCGCCAGTGAACACGGCCTTGCCGGGCTGTGGTTCGACGCGCAGGCGCACCACCCCGGCGAGCTGCGATGCGCCGGTGCGACGCAGCGCAGCATCATCTGGCGCAAGCAGCCGTCGAACTCGATCTGTATTGGCAACAGGCGCTGCCACAGGGCTTCACCGTCGCGCTCGATCCGGCCGGCACGTCGTTTCAGCGCGCGGTGTGGCAGGCCCTGCGTGACATCGGCATGGGCCGGACCTTGCAATACGCCCAGGTCGCGGCCCAAATCGGCAGACCGTCGGCGACGCGGGCCGTGGGCGCGGCGATCGGGCGCAACCCGCTGTCGATCATCGTGCCGTGCCATCGTGTGCTCGGCACGCAGCGGCGCGCTGACCGGCTATGCCGGCGGGCTGGCCCGCAAGCAGGCGCTGTTGCACCTGGAAGCCACCACGCCGTCAGCCCCGGCGGCCTGAACGCGGCGCGGCCGCAGCACAAGCGAAAATGGCGATGGCGCTTTCGCGCCATCGCCACCGTTGGTGCACGGCAGCCGCAACGCGGCTACCGCGGCACGAGGTATTTACTTCTTCTTTTCGGTGATGTTCGCTTCGCCCGACTTGATCTCGCCAGCCTTGTTGGCGGCGGCGGTATCAGCCTTGCGCTGGGCGCGCGTGGTGTCCGAGGTCATGGCCTTGTCCTTGGGCGACTCGACGGCGCCGGCGGCCTGCGGAATGTTGCTGACGCCAGTGCCGGGGATCGCGCCGGCCTTGTTGGCCTCGGCGGTCTTGGCCTTGCGGTCGGCACGCGTGGTGTCCGAGGTCATGGCCTTTTCCTTCGGCGATTCAGCGCCGGCGGCTTGCTGGGGCACATTGCTCGAACCTGTGCCCGGGATGGTGCCAGCCTTGTTGGCAGCCGCCGTTTCGGCCTTCACTTCGGCACGTGTGGGCGACTGCGCCAACACTGCCTGGGCGCCGAACAATGCGAGTGCGCCAACGGTCAGCGAGGCAATGGTTTTGTTCATGATCATCACTCCTAGGGTTTAATCAACTTGCGTTTGAACTCACTTGGTTTGGCGAACCGCAACTCGCTGGCTGCGTGAATGCACGGTCAAGCGCACTTAAAGTACAGAGCGCCGCATGATAACGCGCCACCCGCACACGGGTTGACATTGTGGTCGGCTCCGACAAGTCCTTTAACAAACCGTTTCAAATTTCAGACACTCGCCCGGCGTCCTGCCGCGACGCCGGCGACCGGCGCCGCACCGCGGCCTACATCAGCAACTCGATCAACTTCGGCCCTGGGCTGCCCAAAGCGCGGCGCAACTGCTGTGCGAACGCCGTCCAGATCGTCCGCCTGTGTGGCCTCCACGCCGTGGCCCTTGGCCAGCGCGCGCCAGTCGAGCGGCGGGCGGTCGAGGCTGAGCATGTCGGTGGCGCGCCGGCCGGGCGCACCGGCGCCGACATGATCGAACTCGCCGCGCAGGATGTTGTAGGACCGGTTGGCGAACACGATGATCGTGATGTCCAGCGATTCGCGCGCCATCGTCCACAACGCCTGCAGCGTGTACATCGCGCTGCCGTCGCCCTCGAGCGCGATGACCTTGCGCTGCGGACACGCCAGCGCTGCGCCCACCGCGACCGGCATGCCGTAGCCGATCGACCCGCCCATGCTGGTCAGCCAGTCGTGCGCAGCCGCCTGGCGCGTGAGCGGGCCCAGCGCCCGGCCGCTCGACACCGCCTCGTCGACGACGATCGCCTCTTCCGGCATCAACGCTGCGAGCACGGCGGCGATGCCGTCGGGCGTGAGGCGCCCCTGCGGCAGCGCCGGCGGCCGGTGTTCGGCGATCAGCGCCGGCGTGGCCGAGGCGGCATCGAGTTCGTCGACCAGCGCCTCCAGCGCGCCGGCGATGTCGTCCTGCACCGTGGCCAGCGTGACGAAGGTGCAGTCGCTCGGCGCCAGCAGGCTCGGCTTGCCGGGGTAGGCGAAGAAGCCCACCGGCGGCTTCGCGCCGACCAGCACGACATGCCGCAGACCCTTCAGCAGCGCCAGCGCGCTGTCGACGACATACGGAACGCGCGGTGGCGACACGCGTCCGGCACCGCGCTGCAGCCGCGCGCTGTTGTATTCGCTGATCAGGCCGCAGCCGGTCTTGGCCGCGATGCGGCCTGCGCTGAGCAGCGCGTCTTCGCGCACCCCCGCACCACCGACCAGCAACGCACAACCATCGCCGCCGCGCAGTGCCGCGGCCGCATCGCGCACCGCCTGCGAGCTCACTTTCGGCAGCGGCGCCGGCGGGCGGGCGCTCTCGGGCCCGGCGCCTTCGTTCCAGGCGGTGTCGGCCGGCAGGATCAAGGTGGCGATCTGTCCCGGCGCGGTGCGCGCCGCCTCCACCGCAGCCGCCCCGTCGGCGGCCACCTGCTGCGACGAGGCGCAGGTGCGCACCCAGTCGGACATCGGCCGCGCCACGCCGGCGATATCCGAGGTCAGCGGCGCATCGTGTGCCAGATGATGGCTTGCGTGTTCACCGACGATGTTGACGATGCCCGAGCGCGCCTTCTTTGCGTTGTGCAGGTTGGCCAGGCCGTTGCCGAGCCCCGGCCCCAAGTGCAGCAGCGTCGCCGCCGGCCGCTCGGCCATGCGGTAGAAGCCATCGGCCGCGCCGGTCACGACACCTTCGAACAGCCCGAGCACGCAGCGCATGCCCTGCACCTTGTCGAGCGCCGCGACGAAATGCATCTCCGAGGTGCCGGGGTTCGCCAGACACAGATCCACGCCGCTGGCGATCAGCGTTCGCACCAGACTTTCCGCACCGTTCATCGTTGTCCGCTCCGCGCAGTTGACATCGCCCGACTTTAGCGGCGCAGCGGCACAATCGCGGCGTGCACAGCGCAGACATCGTCATCGAACCGGCGCGCTCGCGCGATGCGCAGCCGATCGCGCTGATGTCACGCGATCTGATCGAAAGCGGGCTGGGTTGGAAGTACCGCGCGACGACCATCTTGCGCGCGTTGTCCGAGCCCAGCACGGTCACGCTGGCGGCACGCCATGCGGGCACGCTGGCCGGCTTCGCGATGGCCCATTTCGGCGAGCAACACATGCACCTGGTGCTGCTGGCCGTGTTGCCCGCGCAACGGCGCAAGGGCATCGCGGGCGGCCTGCTGCAGTGGCTGATCGATTCGGCCACGGTCGCCGGCCTGGTCGAGGTCGAACTCGAACTGCGCGCGGCCAACCGCGGTGCATTCGACTTCTATCGCGCGGCGGGCTTTGCCGAGTGTGCCCGCATCGACGGCTACTACGGCAGCAGCGAAGCAGCCATCCGCATGCGCCGCAGGCTGCGTGATGCGGCGCCCGCGGTCGCCGTGTGGCAGGCACCGTCGTTGCGTCGCAACTGAAGCGACGCAGCAGATCCGCTCAGCCCGCGGCGGCGTGCGGCGGCAAGGTGGCTTCGATCAGCGTGCCCTGTCCGGGCTGCGATTGCACGCGCAGGCTGCCGCCGTGCGCCTCGACCCGGTAGCGCATGCCGATCAGCCCGTGCGTGCTCGCCGCCACGCGCTGCGGATCGAATCCTTTGCCGTCGTCGAGCACACTGACCACGATCTGGCCGTCGCGCGGCTTGACGCTGACGGTGATGTGCCGGGCCTGCGCATACTTGGCCACGTTCGTCAGCGACTCCTGCACCAGCCGGTAGACCGCGATCTGCGCACTGTCGCTCAACGCGACCTCGTGCAGATCGGTGTTCACCTCGGCCTCCACGCGGCTGGAAAATTCGCGCGCCTGGATCTCCAGCGCGGCCTTCAACCCGAGGTTGCTCAACGACGATGGCCGCAGGTCTTCGATGATGCGGCGCTTCAAGGCAATGCCGCTGTCCAGCGTGGCACCGAGGTGCGCCAACCTTTCCTCGGCGCCGGTGACGCTGCCGGCGATGCTGCGCTTCAAGCGCGCGGCGTCCAGCTTCGCCGCCGTCAGCAAAGCGCCCAGTTCGTCGTGCAGCTCTCGCGCCAGGTAATGGCGCTCGTCCTCGCGCACGCTGTGCAGGTGGCGCGTGAGTTCGGTCAGCTCGGCGGTGCGGCGCTGGACCTCGGCCTCGAGGCGGGCGCGCTCGGCCTCGACATCGACGGCCAGGCGGGTGCGCACCTCGTCGACCATCGCCGTCGAACGCAGGAACATCACGAAGGCGAGCAGGCTGAACGCCGACAGCGCGCCGATGCCGATGCGACTGAGCATCAAGGTGCGCGCCACGTCGGCACGTTCCCGGTCGATGGTCTCCGAAATGGAGGCCACGAAAGCTTTCGCCGACCGCCGCACCGCGTCCATGCGTTCCTGGCCGATGTTGCTGTTCATCAGCGCGCGCCAGCTTTCGGTGTTGCCGGCATCGTGCAGGCGCAGCACCTCTTCCAGCTCGGACAGCTTTTCGAGGCTGGCCTTGTGCAGATCGAGAAAGATCGCTCGCGCGGCCTCGACCTGTGTGGCCGCGGCCAGCTGCGTCAGCCCCTCGTTCATCTCCTTCACGCCCGATCGGTAGGGCTCGAGATACTCGATCCGGTTCGTCAGCAGATAACCGCGTTGGCCGGTCTCCGCGTCGGTCAGCCCACGCAAGACCTGTTGCACCTGCTGGCGCACCAGGTCGCGATCGCTCAGGTGACTCAAGGACGTGCTCGCACTGCGATAGGCGGTCTCGCTGATGCCCAGCAGCAACAGCGCGCCCGCCGCCGCCAGGGGCAAGATGGCCGCGCTGCGTTGGAGACGCGCCAGGCGGCCGGCCAGCTTCACTCGAGCAACTCGCCGGCCGTGGTGTCACCACCGCCGTCGGCCACGCGGCCGCAATAGTCGATCAGTTCCTCGACCTCGCTCGACTTGTCGAATACCTTGTGCGCACCGAGTTCACGACAGCGGCGCCGCATGTCGGGACTGGCATAGTTGGTCAGCATGACCCGCTTGCCGGGCAGATTTGCGTTGGCGGCCATTGCCAGCACACCCAGGCCGGAGCCGGCCTTCAAAAAGATGTCGATCACGATCAGATCGCACTCGTTGCCGGGTTGCGCCAGCCACTTCACTGCCGTGGCCTCGTCCGCGGCCGAACCCACCACCTGAGCCGCGGTCAACTCCTGCAAGGCCGCCACCAGGTTGGCCAGAATGATCGGGCTGTCTTCGACGATGTAGGTCTTCACTGGCAAAGGCAAATCTCAGTTCCAGTACACGGCACCAGCCCCAGCAAGCGCCGAGGATCGACGCAATGGCTTGTCGAGTGTCTCAAAGACGAGCGCTAAGAACCAGCGGCGCCACTCGAATGTGCCAGTAGGACCAATCCTACTTCGCCGGGCCGACGGGCTGATGCTGCACCGGCGCCTTTCAACGCGGTGCGGGCTGCCTTCTTCAAGACAGCCCGCCCGTGGTTCATCCGTCATGAGACGGTGTCCCCTGGGTCTTCAGCTGCGCACGACGATGTCGTTCTTCACCGACTTGACGCCGTCCACGTTGCGCGCGAGGTTCTCGGCTGCCGACTTCTCGCTCGAGGTCTTCGCGAAGCCCGAGAGCTGAACCACGCCCTTGAGGGTTTCGACGCTGATCGCGGCGGCGCTGACAGTCGGGTCATTCGCGAACTTGGCCTTCACCTGGGTGGTGATGGTGGCGTCGTCGATATATGACCCCACCGGCTGCTGGTCGCGCATCACCGCGCAGCCGCTGCCGCCGATGAGGGCGAGTGCAGTCGCCGCGGCGACAAGAATCTGAGTGGGTCTCATGGAAGGAACTCCTTGGTGGAAAGTTGTCTGACTGCTTTTGTGGGACAGGCGTCGATGACGCCCTACTTCGCGGCGACGACCAACTGGTTGTCGACCGAACTCACACCGTCGACCCGCTTGGCCAGATCGGTGGCGT
Organism: uncultured beta proteobacterium; assembly: GCA_963756415.1. Lineage (GTDB taxonomy): Bacteria > Pseudomonadota > Gammaproteobacteria > Burkholderiales > Burkholderiaceae_C > Rubrivivax. The sequence goes on along the minus strand of CAVWNT010000002.1, from coordinate 1,684,806 downwards.
GATCCTTGGACACGGCATCCGGAGCCGTGCCCCGCAGGATGACCGCGCCGTTGTTGGTATCGACATCGATGTTGAGCGCGCTCAACGACGAATCGGCAGCCAGCTGTGCGTTCACCGCAGTCGTGACAGCCGCATCCTTGACCTTGTCGCCGGCGGTATCGAGACCGCTTCTGACGGAAGCCGCGGCGTCACGCGACGCGTCGGCAACCCGCGCGCCGGCAGCGTCGGTCTGGGCATCGACGCGCGCCACCGTGCTGTTCGCATCGCGGGCCACCGTGTCGTTGTCTCCAGGCCGGTCACAAGCACCCAACACTGCCGCGGCAGCCACGCTGGCCAATGCGGTCGCAAAGGTTCGGTTCAGTACGCGTGTCATATCCATACTCCTGTGAATGGCCCCGTGGCCGATGCAGCGACGATAGATTCGGCTGCCCGCGGCAGACATAGGCGCAGGTCAACAGGGTGTGTCAGACGGCGCCCACACACTGTGCCGGGCTACGCGCTGCGGAACCCAGCCAGCGCGCAACGAAAACGTGAACTGCAAGAAGGAAGGCGTCGCGTCGCGACGCCCTGGGCGAGAAAGAAGGCGTCGCGTCGCGACGCCTTGGGCGGAAGCAGAAAGAAAAAGGGCGCCGCATCGCGACGCCCGGCGCATGGCGCAAGCGTTCTCAATACCGCTTCGTGCCGCCGGTGGGCGCGGTGGGTTCGAACCAGTCATCGCTGGCCGAGCGTTCCCAGGACGCAACCTGACGCTCCGCCTCGTCCTTGGCGATCCCGTAGCGCTCCTGCACCTTCCCCGCCAGTTGTTCGCGTCGACCGGCCACGACATCCAGGTCGTCATCGGTCAAATCGCCCCACTGCGCCTTGACCCTGCCCTTCAGTTGTTTCCAGTTCCCTTCGATGCGATCCCAGTTCATCTCGATCTCCTGTTTGTTCAAGGAAGCTCACACGGTTGTCACGTCGCCACGAAAGTGCAAGGCACATCCGGCAACTGCGTCTCACCGCGCAGCCAATCTAGGCAGCGATGCATTCGCCGCGCATCAGAGAACAAGAAGCACGGGTGTAGGACGACGCGAGCTTGCAGCGCTGTGCACGCCAGGCTGCCGCATCGGTGCGATCATTCGGGTTGCGGCGCAGGCGCCTGCCAGGGCCCTGTGCAGGCGCGGTGAACCAGCCACGACATCACACCGTCAGGAAGGAACCCTCATGATTCGAGTCGGTATCGTCGATGACCATGCCATCGTGCGATCGGGATTGCGCCAGTACCTGTCCGATCACGTCGATCTGCGCGTCACCGGCGAGGCTGCCAACGGCATCGAGGCGCTCGAGATGGCCCGTCAGGGCGACGTCGATGTGCTGGTGATGGACCTGTCGATGCCCGACCAGAGCGGCGTCGATGCCCTGTCGGCGATCAAAGCCCGGTTTCCCGACCTGGCCGTGCTCATCCTCAGCGGTTTTCCCGAAACCCACTATGCGACGACCCTGTTGCGGCAGGGCGCCAGCGGCTATCTGAACAAGGAGTGCGATCCGGAAGAGATCGCCACCGCGATCCGCACCGTCGCCCGCGGGCGCCGCTACATCACGGCTGCCGTGGCGGAAATGCTCGCCGACGGTGCCGCCGGCGTGGGCGACAAGCTGCCGCACGAGACGTTGTCGGAGCGCGAACTGCAGGTGTTCCTGCGGCTGGCCAAGGGCGAAACCATCGGACACATGGCCGAGGCCATGTTCCTCAGCGTCAAGACGGTCAGCACCTACCGCACGCGCGTGCTGGAAAAACTGAACTTGAAGACCAACAGCGAGTTGACCTATTACGCGCTGAAGAACGGGCTGATCCAGTAGGGCCGAGCGCCCCGAGGATCAGCCCGCCGGCAAGGCCACCGCGTCAGGTGCGGCCGCGGAACATGTTGACCAGGAAGGCACCGATCGCCAGAACCAGGAACACGACGAAGAGGATCTGCGCGATGCTGGCCGCTCCAGCGGCGATGCCGCCAAAACCGAACAGCGCGGCGATCAGGGCGATGACGAAGAACACGACGGCGTAGTACAGCATGGGTTGACTCCGGTTGTGAAGGCACAGCGAGCTTGCTGATGGGCTCAATGTAGGCAGCAGCAGATGCCGGTTGCAGCGGTAACTGTGCCGCCGCCGCGTCGGCCTCTAGCGGTCAACGGTGTAGGACATCAGGAGCGCCTCCGGGCTGACCATCTCTTGCGGCTGCGTCGATGCGTAACCTGCACGGCGTGCCGCCGACAGCCGAGCATCGAGATGCGCCTGGCGCTTCAGTTCGCTGAACCACTCGGCGTAGCCGCCATCGCTGGGGTGCAGGCCGTCGGCCGCATTGAGTTGCGGGTTCAGCACGAACGGATCGTTGTCGCGCTCGCGGAACAGATCGATGTAGACCACCCCGGGGCGGCGGGCGCTGTCCGCGACGATGCGGTGCAGTTCGCGCGAGCGCTTGCTCATCCACCACGACAGCGGCGCATAGAAGAACGGCGCGTTGCCGACGTTGCCGGCGGGCATCAGCAGCACCAGCGGTGCCAGTTGCTTCGCCTTGACCAGCACCTGGTCGACATGCGTGGCCAACGAGTCCATGTCGGTCAGACGAATGACATCGTTGCCGCCCGCCTGCACCAGCACGATATCGAAGCGCAGGGCTGCGGATGAACCGGCGGCGGGCAGTTGGCGCACAACGTCGGCAAATTTGGCCCCGTCGCGGGCCCGGTTGTCGATCTGCAGGCCTGAATGATCGGCCGCGATGAGCCCGGCGAGGCTCAATGACGGCGACGATGCGCCGGTGCCGACGGCCGTCGAGTCACCGACGATGAGCAGGCGCATCACCGCATCCGGGGGCGTCTGCTCGAAGGCTTCGCTGCGTTTGGCCAGTTCGATGACCTGTGGAATCTTCCAGAACGCGCAACCCGACAGCGCCAGCACGGCACCGCCGGCAAGCGTGCTCAGCGCGGCGCCGCGCAGCAGCGAGGCAAGTCGGCCATTCAGGTGTCGGTGGCGAAGCGGCATCAGCGATGCGCGCATTGGATGCGCGGCCAGGCGAAATCCCGGCCGATCATCGCGCGCGCGAACAGGTAGTTCTGACGCGCCCGCTCGCTGAGGCGATCCAGCGCCACATGCCCCTGGGCGTCACACGGAAAGGTCATGCCGCAACCCTCGCGAAACAGCGACGCGAAGATGACGCTGAATTCGGCCGGATCCTCTGGCCGCGGGGCTGGTGGAAGTGCAGTCGAAGCGTTCACATCCTGTTCCCGAAGTGCCTGCAAAAGCGTGCGTTCTCTAGACGCGGCGCTGAGGCGGATGCGGGCCACTGTGCGCTCAGGCAAAGGCCAGGTCTGTCGGGCGAGCGCCGAAGGCACTGTCAGGTTCCGCGGTTGCGTCACGTCTCCCGCGCTCCTACAGGCGGGGCCCTCGATCGCGGCGCACGGAAAGCCTCGGCGTGGCGGGCATCTGCCGTCGGCGTTGACCTACAGCGATGCACATCGCGGGCCTACAGCCTCGGCGCGGAGGGTGCATAGCCTTGGCGCATCACCACTGAACCCGCTCGCCATGATCGCTGTCATCGTTCCTGCGCACGACGAGGCTGACCAGATCGAAGCCTGTCTGGCCTCGATCGCTCAGGCTGCCCGGCACCCCTTGCTGCGCGATGAAAAAGTGCAGTGTTTCGTCGCGCTCGACGCCTGCACCGATCGCACCGGCTACATGGCCCATCGCCACGGCGCGTCGCTGGTTGTTTTGAACCTGCGCAACGTCGGGGCTGCGCGCGCACTCGGCGCAAGAGCAGCTCTGGCTGCCGGTGCCCGCTGGCTTGCGTTCACCGATGCCGACAGCGTCGTCGCGTCCGATTGGCTGGTCGCGCAGGTCGACCTGCGTGCCGACGCGGTGTGCGGTGCGGTGATGGCTCACGACTGGCGCGGCCGCGCACCCGGCGTGGGCGAGCGACACCAGGCCGCTTACCCACGCGAAGACGGTCATCACCGCGTGGAGGGTCAGCGCAGCGTGGACGGCGTCAACCTGGGCGTCAGCGCGGCGGCCTATCTGCGTGCCGGTGGCTTCGAGGCGTTGTCGTGCAACGGGACGCTGGTGAGTGCGTTGCGCGATGCCGGCGTCGATGTCGTGCAATCGACGCGCCCTCGCGTCTGGAGCCATGCGCGCCGCGAGCCCAAGGCCGCGCCGGCTTTGGGCCTGGGCGCCAACCTGTCGCGCCTCGACGACGGCCTGGGCGGCGGCGAATCGATTCCGATGTCGAAGGCGTGTCTGGCATCGGCAGGGTTCGGGTGCGGTTGAGCACCGCCAGGCGTCGGGCATGAACCGCGTCGTCGACCTGCCCCGTCGGCGAGCCGGCGCAACACCGGCACTGTTGCGACAGGCCTTGCAGCGGATCGATGCGCACACCGAGCCGGCGGCGGCATTGCAGTGCCTCATCGATGATGGCCTCGACGACCTGCCGTGGCCGGCATCGGGCCGCACCTTGCTGCGCTGGCAGTGCCTGGCCGAGGTGGCGGCGTGGGATCTGTCGCTGGTCAAGCTCTACGAGGGCCACACCGACGCGTTGGCCATCCTGCACGAACTCGGTTGCGACGATCGCCACATGCCCGGCCGCGCCTGGGGCGTGTGGGCCGCCGAAGCGCCGCAGGCACGCACACTCATCGAAGTGCGCGCGGACGGCAGCCTGAGGCTGCAACAGCGCAAGGCGTGGTGCTCGGGCGCGCCGGCGCTGAGCCACGCACTGGCCACCGCCTGGTTCGCCGATGGCAGCGGGCCGCAGCTGGTGCTGATCGACATGCAGCACAGCCGACGCCAGCCGGCGGCGGGCGCGGGCGTCGACAACGAACCCGCCGACAGCGAGGCGTCGATCCGCATCGAGCGCTCGAACTGGCAGGCGGTCGGCATGGCCGACAGCACCAGCCTCGACCTGGTCTTCGACGCGGCGCCGGCCGAAGCGGTCGGCGGGGTCGGCGACTATGTCGCCAGACGCGGCTTCTGGCATGGCGGGGCGGGAATTGCCGCCTGCTGGTACGGGGCCACGCGGGCATTGGCCGATGATCTGTTCAGCGCCGTCTCGCGGCCGGGCGGCCCGGTTCGACCGGAGCACGCGCTGCGACGGGTGGCGCTGGGCAAGGTCGACCTGGCGCTGCGGCGGTGTGCCAGCCTGTTGCGCGAGACCGCGCACTGGATCGACGCCCATCCGCGTGCCGATGCGCATGTGCCCGCGCTGCGCGTGCGCCTGGCCGCCGAACGATGTGCCACCGAGGTGCTCGAGCTGGTCGGCGGCGCACTCGGCGCCGGGCCGCTGTGCCGCGATCGCGGCATCGCCCGGCGCTTCGCCGACCTGCCGGTGTTCATTCGACAGTGCCACGGCGAGCGCGATTTCCTGACGCTGGGCACGGCGATTGCCGAAGCGGGACCGGCTGAGCACGGTGCGCTCCCCGACGGCCACCGACAGCCCGCACTTTCCACCGCAATTTCTACATCGGAGTCAGCATGGCAGCTGTGAACAGGGTCTCCACGCCTCGCCGGAGTCGCACCTTGCGCGTCGACCGGGCAGCCAAAGCCCAGGCGTGCGCGCACAGATGCCCGGCCTCGGTGAAGCCGCAGGATTTTTTGCTCGACGACTGGCTCGAGCCGCATCACCGCCTGGTGGTGGTGGCACCGCATCCCGACGACGAAGTGCTCGGCATGGGCGGCATGCTGTCGATGCACGCGGCCCACGGCGGGCGCTGCGCCATCGTCGCGGTCACCGACGGCGAAGCCAGCCATGCCGACGTGGCCGGCTGCGACCCCTTCGGCCTGGCCCGACGGCGACGCGCCGAATCGGCCGAGGGGCTGTGCCACCTGCGGCTGCAGCACGCGCCCTGCTTCCGCCTCGGCCTGCCCGACGGGCAGGTGGCGGCCAACGAGGCGCAGCTGGCCGACCGTCTGGCCGAGTTGCTGCAAGCCAGCGACACGGTGCTGTGCACCTGGCGCCACGACGGCCACCCGGACCACGAGGCCAGCGCGCGCGCCACGGCGGCAGCCTGTGCCCGGGTCGGCAGCCGGCTGTTCGAAGTGCCGATCTGGATGTGGCATTGGGCCACGCCCGGCGACACGCGCGTGCCGTGGGACAGGCTGCGCGGGGTGCCGCTGCGCAGTCGCACGGTGCATGACAAGCAGATGGCCCTGTCGGCGCATGCCAGCCAGCTGGCCGAGCGTGCGGCCGGCGTGCCGGCGGTCCTCGACGAGGCGATGGTGGCGCGGGCCGGGCGGCCGCGCGAGTACATCTTCGTGCCGTGAGATGCGATGCGGCGTTGTCCTACAGGGCACAGCGCTGCAATCCGGTGCTGGGCGCCGGGGCACCACCCAAGAATCAATCTCACACGACCAAGGACATCGCATGAACAGCCAGGCGCCCACTGAACTGAAGCTCGACGAAGAGGCCATCGACCGGGCGCGCAGCAGCATCGAGGATGGTGCCGTGACGCGCGAGGACAACCCCTGGCGCACGCAGATCATCGAGCTGTTGCAGGGCGCGCTGGCCACCGAACTGGTGTGTGTGCTGCGCTACAAGCGCCACCACTTCACGGCCAAGGGCCTGTCGGCGCCGGCGGTGGCCGACGAATTCATGGAGCACGCGCAGGAAGAGACCGCGCACTCCGATCACATCGCGCAGCGCATCGTGCAACTGGGCGGCAAGCCCAACTACAACCCCGCCACGTTGCTGCAGAACAGCCATGCCGACTACGACGAATCGACCGAGCTGCTGGCCATGATCCGGTCCAACCTGGTGGCCGAGCGGGTGGCCGTCGAGACCTACCGTCAGATGGTGGAGATGATCGGCGACAAGGACCCGACCACCCGCCGCATGCTGGTGGACATCCTGGGCCAGGAGGAAGAACACGCCGACGAGCTCAGTGATCTGCTGGCGCAATCGTCGCGCGGCTGAGTTCAACCACATGTCGATTCAAACCATGGACAACCGCTCGATCGCGGTCGGGCTGCCGCTGAGGATGCCGGTGGCCGACGCACTCGGTCGCCACCTGCAATCGTGTCGCCATGCCTGCGGCGGATCGTTCCTGCTGCGCAGCTGGTGCGAGCAGGCGCATGAGCAGCTGATGCCTCGCTTCGGCACCACGGTCGCGGTCGCCTCCTTGCTGATCGCGCTGATCGCCACCTTGGCCTGAGCCGTCGATGCGCCCCGAGTTGGCGGCGCTCGGCCTCGAAGATCTCGAAGCGCACCTGCTGCTGGGCGGCAAGGGGGCTGTCGAACCGCTGGAAGGGCCGATCCGCGCGGCGTTGTTCGGCGCCGCCCGCTTTGCCGAGCACGGTGCCAGCCTGGCGCGGGCGCAGCGCGTCGGCGATCCCGAAGGCCGCCGTTCCACCTTCTTCCCGCGCCTGCGCGACAACGTGCGCATGCTGCGCGACGCGCGCCAGCTGCTCGAACAGCATGCCGCGCAGGGGCACCATGTGGCGCCGGCCGCGATGTGGCTGGTCGAGCACGGCAACCTGCTCGACCAGCAGCTGCGCGATGTGCACAAGGCGCTGCCGCGGCGCTACTTCGCGCTGCTGCCGCGCCTGCAGGATCAACCGCTGGCCGGCCTGCCGCGTGTCTACGGTCTGGGCTGGGCCTGGGTCGCGCACACCGACAGTGGCCTCGATGACAACCTGCTGCGCACCTTCCTCGGCGCCTATCAGCAGCACAGCAGCCTGACCATCGGCGAGCTGTGGGCCATCCCGACCACGCTGCGCGTGGTGCTGGTGGAAAACCTGCGCCGTCTGGCCGAGCGCGCCGCTGCCGCCCAGGCGGCCCGGCACGTCGCGCACCGCTGGATCGAGGCCGACGGCATCGCCGATCGCGGCGGGCTGCTGCGCAGGCTGGCGGCCACCTTGCAGCATCGCGGCCTGATCGAGATCTTCGCGCTGCAGTTGCAGCGTCGCATCGAAGAATGGCCCGCCGACGGCGCCGCCGCCGCACGCGAGGTGCTGGACCTGCACCTGCACGATGCGGCCGGCGCCTTGCAACGCTGGCAGCAGCAACAGGCCGAGGATCACCAGAGCGTGCGCAACGCGGTGATGGCGCTGCGCAACCTCGACCACGTCGACTGGCGCGAGCTGTTCATGGCCACCAGCCCGATGCTGATGCAGCTCAACCAGCTGCCGGTGTTCGCTGCGGAATCGGCTGCCACGCAGGACATGACGCTGCACAGCGTCGAGGGGCTGGCGCGGCGTCACCGTCTCGCCGAGGACCGCGTCTGCGCGGCGCTGGCGGCGCTGGCCGAAGGCCACAGCGACGCGCGCGCGGCGCCGCTGTACTGGCTGCGCCACGAGGGGCGTGCAGCGCTGCTGGCCCAGCTCGCCGTGGCGCAGCACGACAGCTCGGTGCCGATCGCGCGCGCCTGGCGCCGCTGGCGCACGCCGCTGTACCTGGCCACGCTGGCGCTGGGCACGGCCGCCGTCATCGGCCTCATGCTGCCGCTGTTCGCCGGCCCTGCCGGCGGCGTGCACGAGCCGCTGTGGCCCTGGCTGCTTGCCCTGCTGCTGCTGCTGCCGGCGAGCGAGTTCGTGATCGCGCTGTGCCACCGCCTGATCAGCGAATCGGTGTCGCCACGCGTGCTGCCCCGGCTTGCCTTCGATGCACGGCATTCCCGCCTCGCGTCGCGTGCTGGTGGTGGTGCCCACCTTGCTCGGCAGCAGCGACAGCATTGCCAGGCTGGCCGCGCAGCTCGAACAGCACCACCTGGCCAACCCGGAAGACTTCGTGCAGTTCGCGCTGCTGTCCGATCTGCCCGATGCCGATGCGCAGCACATGCCGCAGGACGCCGCGCTGCAACGCACCGCGCAGCAGGCGATCGAGGCGCTGAACCGCCACCACCCTGCCCCCGGCGGCGCCGCGGCGCCGCGCTTCTTGCTGCTGCACCGCGAGCGCCGCTGGTCGCCCACCGAGCGGCGCTGGATCGGCTGGGAACGCAAGCGCGGCAAGATCGAGCAGCTGATCGACGCGCTGGTCACGGGCGACAACGACGCCTTCGTCGACCTCGGCGAACTCTCGCGGCCGGCCGCCGGGGTGCGCTCGATCGTCACGCTGGACAGCGACACCGACATGCCGCCGGGCCGCCTGCGCGAGCTGGCCTCGATCGCCGCCCATCCGCTGAACCTGCCGCAGATCGACGCCACGCGCCGCCGGGTGCTGCGCGGCTACACCGTGCTGCAGCCGCGCATCACGGTGCCGCTGCCGGCGCCGGGCCGGGTGACGCCGTTCTACTGGCTGTTCAGCGGCCAGTGGGGGGTCGATCCCTACAGCAGCGCCAGCTCGGAGATCTACGAGGATGTGTTCGAGGAAGGCAGCTTCTCGGGCAAGGGGCTGATCGACGTGGCAGCGGCGCATGCCACGCTGGTGCGCCGGTTGCCCGAAGGCCAGGTGCTCAGCCACGACCTGCTCGAAGGCGCGCTGGCACGCTGCAGCGCCGTCAGCGACGTCACCTTCGTCGAGGACGCGCCCGCGCACCCGGATGTCGCCGCCGCCCGCCTGCACCGCTGGATCCGCGGCGACTGGCAGTTGCTGCCCTTCGTGCTGCGGCCGCGGCGCTGGCCGATGGCCGGCATCAACCGCTGGAAGATGGTCGACAACCTGCGCCGCTCGCTGGTGGCGCCGGCGGCCGTGCTGCTGCTGTTGGTGGCGCTGCTGCACGGCATCACCAGCTTCGTCGCCGCGCTGGCGCTGGTGGCGCTGGCCTACGGCGGCGGGCCGATGATCGGCGCCCTCGCCTTGCTGGCATCGCACCGCGACGATCTGGCGCTGGGACCCTTCACGCGCCATGCGCTGCGCGAGCTGCTGCGTGCCGCACTGGGCACGCTGTGGCAGCTGGGCTGGCTGCTGCAGCAGGCGCTGGTCAACGTCGATGCCATCGTGCGCGCGCTCGTGCGCCAGGCGTTCAGCCGCCGCCACCTGCTGCAGTGGACACCGGCCGCGGCCGCGCAGGCCGCCGCCAGCCACGGCGCGGCTGCGCTGCTGCGCCAGCACGCGCCGGTGCTGCTGTTGTCCGTGCTGTTGCTGGCCGTGCTGGCGTCGCTGCACGCGGCCGGCTGGCCGCTGCCGTTGCCGGCAGCGGCGTTGCTGTGCCTGGTGTGGGCGGCAACGCCGCTGTGGGCCTGGTGGGGCAGCCGGCCCTGGCCCGCTGCGGTCGAGCGTCTCGACGACGACGACACCGCCTACCTGCAGCGCCTGGCCGAAGACACCTGGCGCTACTACGAGCGCTATGTCACCGTCGCCGATCACCACCTGCCGCCCGACAACGTGCAGCACGCGCCGGCCGAGATGGTCGCGCGCCGCACCTCGCCGACCAACATCGGGCTGTACCTGCTGGTGGCCGCTGCGGCGCACCGGCTCGGCCTCATCGACCGCGCCGAACTGGTGCTGCGGCTGGAGTTGACGCTGGCCACGCTGCGGCTGCTGCCGCGCTGGCGCGGGCACCTCTACAACTGGTACGACACCGGCACCTTGGCGGTGCTGCCGCCGGCCTATGTCTCCACCGTCGACAGCGGCAACTTCAGCGGCCATCTGCTGGTGCTGTCCGCGGCCTGCGAGGAGTTCGCGGTGGCGGCCAGCGCGCAACGCGATTCCGCGCAGTCGCAGCGCCTGCAGTCGCTGGCCGAGGCTTTCTGCGAATTCGCCCTGGCCGCCGACTTCAAGCCGCTGTACGACGCGCGGCGGCGGCTGTTCCACATCGGCCTGCTCGCCGACGGCGACCGTGTCGATGCCAGCCACTACGACCTGCTCGCCTCCGAATCGCGGCTGGCCAGCCTGGTCGCGGTGGCCAAGGGCGACGTGCCACCGCGGCACTGGGCCACGCTGGGGCGGCCGCTGTTCGCCGATCACGGCCGCGTCGGGCTGAAATCGTGGTCGGGCTCGATGTTCGAGTACCTGATGCCGTCGCTGGTGCTCAACGAGCCCGCGGGCAGCCTGCTGCGGCAGTCGTTGCGCGCGGCAGTGGTTGCGCAACGCGACGAGGCGCGCGTCCACGGCACGCCGTGGGGCATCTCGGAGTGTGCGATCGCGGTGCGCGATCACACGCTGGCCTACCAGTACGGCCCGCAGGGCGCACCGCGGCTGGCCTTGCGCCGCACGCCGACCGACGAGCGGGTCATCGCGCCCTACGCCACTGCGATGGCGCTGGTGGTGGCGCCGCGGGCCGCGATCGACAACCTGCGCGCGCTGCAGGCGCTGGGCGCCCGCGGCGAACTCGGCTTCTTCGAAGCGCTCGACTACACGCCGCAGCGCCAGCTTGCCGATGCCAGCCAGCCGTTCGTGCTGGTCGAGACCTCGATGGCGCATCACCAGGCGATGAGCCTGCTCGGCTGCGCGCATGTGCTGGCCGATGGCGCGGTCCAGAACTGGGCCGCGCGGCAACCGCACCTGCGTGCGGTGATGTCGCTGCTGCACGAGCGCGCACCGCACCGCGCGCAGGCGCTGGTCGCGCCGGCGGTGCCGCGCGATCTGGTGCCGCCGCAGCGCCAGCGCTGGCAGCTCGATGTCGATGCGCTGAGCGATGCGCTGCCGGCGGCGCATCTGCTCGGCAACGGCCGCCACGGCGTGATGCTGCGCGCCAACGGCGCCGGCTACAGCCAGTGGCAGGGCCGCAGGCTGAACCGCTGGCGCGACGATGCGCTGCGCGATCTGCACGGCATGTTCGCCTATGTAAGGCGCGGCCCGCGCGAGCCGTGGCTGTCGCTGGCCGCGCGTCCCGCGGCCGACGAGCGCGCACGCTACAGCACCGAATTCCACCCCGACCGCGTCGTGCTGCACGCGCGCTGGGAGGATCTGAGCGCCAGCACCAGCGTCTTCGTCAGCCCCGAGGACGATTGCGAACTGCGCCGCATCGTGTTGCACAACCGCGGCCGCCGCGAACTGGACCTGCGTGTGGCGATGGCCTTCGAAGCCACGCTGGCCCCCGCCGCGGCCGACGAATCGCACCCGGCCTTTTCCAACCTGTTCGTCAAGGCGCGATGGGATGCCGCCGACCAGGCGCTGTACCTGGTGCGCGAGCCGCGCCTGCCCGACGAGGAGGCGGCGCATGCGGTGCACTTCGTGCTCGCCTGCGACGACCCCGACGCCCGCGCCAGCGGCTGCGCCGACCGCGGGCGCTGGATCGGTCGTCTGCGCGACGCCTCGCGTCCGGCCTTCGCCTGTGCCGACGATGCCGCCTCGGACGGCGACGGCGAACTGCCCACCGGTCTCGATCCGGCATCGGTGATCACCGTGTCGCTGCGCCTGGCGCCCGGCGCGCGCTGCACGCTCGGCTTCGGTCTGGCCTGCGCGGCCACGCTGGAGCCGTTGCAGGCGCTGGTCGACCGCTACCGCCAGCCGCTGGGCGCCTCGCGCGCGCTGGAATTGTCCGAGACGCTGGCGCACATCCGGCTGCGCGAGCTGCGGCTGGAGCCCGAGACCTGGGCCGCCTGGCTGACGCTGAACAGCCTGCTGGCCAGCGCGACGACACGCGCGGCGCCGCCGGCAGCGTTGCCGATGGCACCCGCCGTCGATGTCGCGAACACCGCCGTCGATCGCCGGCTGCTGTGGCGACATGGCATTTCCGGCGACCGGCCGCTGCTGGTGCTGTGGCTGCCCGGCGGCGACGGCGCCGAGGTGGTGCGCCAGCTGGCCAGCCTGCTGCCGCTGTGGACCGCCGGTGGCCTGGCGCTCGACCTGGTGGTGATCAATGCCGAGCCGGTGTCGTACCTGTCGCCGGCGCAGCATGCGCTGGCGCCGATCATCGAACTGGCGACACGGCACGAGGACCCGCAGGTGCCGCAGCAGCGTCGCGCGCGGCTGCACGTGCTGGCCGCGCGCGACGTGATGCCCGCCGAAGGCGCCACGCTGAATGCGCTGGCGCGCGTGGCGCTGGTCGCCGACGGCCGGCCGCTGACGCAGTTGATCGAACGCCTGCGTGCCACGCACGAGGACGACCGCCAGCGCCGCGTGAGCCAGGAGCGGCGGCTGTTCGATTGGCCGGTGCCTGCGCTCGATGCGGGCACGCCCAGCGGCGGCTTCGGCAACGCAGGTGCAGCGCCGGCTGCAGCCGAGGCCGCCGCTGCCGCCGGGCACGACGCCGACTACCGCTTCCGCCTGCAGCACGACCGCTCACCGGCGCGGCCGTGGATCAACGTGCTGGCCAATGCGCAGTTCGGCAGCCAGGTGTCGGAGGCGGCGGCCGGCTTCACCTGGGCCGGCAACAGCCGCCTGCAGCAGATCACCGGCTGGTCGAACGACCCGCTGTGCGACCCGCCCAGCGAGCTGCTGCTGCTGCACGATCTCGACCGCCACCGGGTCTGGGTGCTGGGCCGCTCGCTGCCGGCCGCGGGCGACGACGCACGGGCGCGGCAGGTCACGCACGGCATCGGCAGCACGCAGATGGTGGAGCACATCGACGGCCTGCGCATCGAGTTGACCTGGTGCGTCGACGTCGCCGCCGCGCTGAAGCAGTTGCAGGTGCGCATCAGCGCGCCGACGGCCACGCGCACGCCGCGACGGCTGCGGCTGGTGGCCTTCGCCGAATGGACGCTTGGCAACCTGCGCCACGACCGCGCCAGCGTGGTGACCCGGGTGCACGGCGGCGCAGCGCCGCGCACCGATGCCGACGGCGTGCCGATCGACAGCCGCCACACCACACGCCGCGGCGGCCGGCGCAGCGCCCAGGCCTCGCCGGGGCGCCGCGGCATCGACACACCCGCGCTGAAGGCGCCGCTGCTGCTGGCCAGCCAGGCCGACGCCGGTGTCATGGCCGGCGGCGCCACGGCCTTCTTCGGCTGGCGCAGCGCCGAGGACGATGACGACAACGACTTGCAGGTCAGCAGCGACGACTGGACCTGCGACCGGCGCGAGTTCTTCGATGCACAGGGTCGCTGGGTGCTGCCACAGGGGCTGGGCCGGCGCGCGGGAGCCGGGCTCGATGCCTGCGCGGCCACCGCCTGCCTCGTGCTGCTGGGCAGCAGCCGCGCCGTCGAAGCCACGCTGCTGCTCGGCCATGCCGCGCACGCCGACGCCGCGCTGCGCCTGGCCGAACAGGCCTTCGCGGTGCCGCCCGCCCAACGGCTGCAGCAGCAGCGCGCGCAGTGGCCGGAGATGCTCGACGGCATCGTCGTGCAGCACCCCCGATGCCGCCTTCGACGCGCTCGTCAACCGCTGGCTGCCGTATCAAAGCATCGCCTGCCGGCTGTGGGGACGCGCCGGCTTCTACCAAGCTGGCGGGGCGTTCGGTTTTCGCGACCAGCTGCAGGATGCGATGGGCGTCGCCGACCGCGCGCCGGCGCTGCTGCGCCAGCAGATCGTGCTGCACGCCGCGCACCAGTTCGAAGCCGGCGACGTGCAGCACTGGTGGCACCCGCCGGGCGGCGCTGGCGTGCGCACGCACATCAGTGACGATCTGCTGTGGCTGCCGCTGGCACTGGCGCACCACCTGTCACGGCAGGGCGATGCCGCGCTGCTCGACGAAACCGTGCCCTTCCTGCAGGGCCCGCCGGTGCCGGCCGGCGCCGAGGACCTGTACAACACACCGACCGCCGGCGACAGTGCGCACAGCATCTACGAACACGCCGCGCGCGCCATCGACCATGCGATGAAGTTCGGCAGCCACGGCCTGCCGCTGATGGGCTCGGGCGACTGGAACGACGGCATGAACCGCGTCGGCCACGAAGGCCGCGGCGAATCGGTGTGGCTGGGCTGGTTCCTGTGCCATGTCATCGACCGCTTCGTGCCGATCGCCGAAGCGCGTGGCGACAACGCGCGTGTGACACGCTGGCAGAAGGCGCATCGCGCAGTGGCCAACGCGCTCGACAGCGACGGCTGGGACGGCCAGTGGTACCGGCGCGCCTATTTCGACGACGGCACGCCGCTGGGTTCGCAGCAGAACACCGAATGCCGCATCGACCTGATCGCGCAGGCCTGGGCCGCGCTCAGCGAGGTCGGCGACGCCGGGCGTGCGCGCACCGCGATGGGCAGCGCCGCGGCGCAGCTGTGGAACGAAGCGCGCCGGCGTGATGCAACTGCTGCACCCGCCGCTGCAGGTCATGCGGCCGCACGCCGGCTACATCCAGGCCTATCCGCCGGGCATCCGCGAGAACGGTGGCCAGTACAACCACGGCGCGGTGTGGGCGCTGATGGCCTTTGCCCAGCTCGGCGACGGCGCCGCGGCCTGGCGCATGTTCGAAGCGCTGAGCCCGGCGCACCGCCATGCCGACGCGGCGCGCGGGGCGACCTACGAACTGGAGCCCTATGTCGCCGCCGGTGACGTCTACAGCCAGCCGCCGTATGCCGGTCGCGGCGGCTGGAGCTGGTACACCGGCTCGGCCGCCTGGCTGCAGCGCGCCGCACTCGAATCGATCTGCGGGCTGGTCGTCGAGGGGGCGGTGGCGCGCTGCCGCCCTTGCCTGCCGCCGCACTGGGCGCAGGCCGAGGTGCGCGTGCGGCGTGGCCCGCACGAGCACCGCTTCGTGGTCTGCCGCGACGCCGCCGCTGCCGCCCAGGCGCTGCGGCAGCCGGGCGCCGTTGCGCTCGGTGTCGGTGAACCTTTCGATCTGGAGCGCGCGCAAGATGCCGCGGTGCTGGTCGTCACGCAGACCGAGCAGACCCCGTTCGCGGCGCTGGCGGCCACCGGCAGCGACGGTGTGCCCATCGAGACACCTGCGCGGCGGCCGTCGGGCGCGCCGTCGTTGACCGCTGAGGAGCAGAGCAACCGATGAACACCACACCCCGCACCGGCCAGGCCCCCGAGACGATGTCGCGCGAAGACTTCGGCGCGCGATTCCGCCAACGCTTCGCGGACCCGGCGTTCGGCCCCGAGCGCGAGGCGCTGCAACGCATCGAGCAGATCGCCTGGGAGGCCTACGACGAGGGCCGCAAGGCGCCGGTCACGCGCCAAGGCCGGCCCCGGCTACGCCGATCCCGACTACGACCTGTCGGTCGAGTGGTCGCGACACGCGCCAGCGGCTGCAGCAGGCGCAGGCGCGCTGGGGCGAGCGCGACGGCCCGTCGCGCGTGCTGCTGGTCAACGGCTCGCCGCGCAACGACGGCACCTGCCCGGGCGAGATGTCGAAGACGCTTTCGCCTGGCGCAAGATCGCGCGCGACGACGCTCGAGGCGCAGGGCATGCACGCCGACGTGCTCGACCTCAGCCTGCTCACCTCGGATACGATGCGCCACATCCACCCGTGCAAGGGCTGCGTGTCGACGGCGATGCCGCTGTGCCACTGGCCGTGCAGCTGCTATCCCAACCACTCGCTGCGGCCAGAGCAACGACTGGATGGCCGAGATCTACGAACGCTGGGTCGCGGCGCACGGCGTGATCATCGTCACGCCGACGCACTGGTACCAGACGCCGAGCCCGCTGAAGCTGATGATCGACCGCCTGGTCTGCGCCGACGGCGGCAACCCCGATCCGACGCTGACGCAGGGCAAGGATGCCGACGAAGGCGAAGCAGGTCGAGCTGGAGGGCTGGCACTATCCCAAGCACCTGGCCGGACGCGCCTACGGCGTCGTCGTGCACGGCGACGTGGCCGGCATCGAAGGCGTGCGCCGCGCCCTGTGCGACTGGCTCGACTGGATGGGCCTGATCGACGCCGGCAGCAAGGCGCGGCTGGACCGCTTCATCGGCTACTACGAGCCCTACGCCACCAGCCACGACGCGCTCGACGCGCGACCAGGCGGTGCAGGACGAGGTGCGCAACGTGGCGCGCGCGGTGAGCGAAGCGGTGACGTCGTTGCGCGCCGGCCAGCTGTCGAACCCGGGTGCCGCGCTGCACCCGCCGCGCACCAAGTGAGCGGCGTGCGCCGGTGAAGCTCGGGAATGTCGATTGCTTGTTCTGGCGAGGCGGCAAAGCGCCTGCAACCTCTTCAAAGGAGCCAGCATGAGACACGATGACAGCAACCATCCGCAAGGCGGCGATGGGAATGAACATCGGCAACAGGACCGGCGGTCAGGCGGCGAGTCGCCTTTTCAACGTGGCGGCGAACAGCGTGACAGCGGCGGGCAGGACACACGCGAAGGTTATGGCCGCGGCGGTGAGCGCGAATACGGCAGCAGCATGGGCGGCGGCAGCCCCCATGGGCCTGTCGGGCCGCTTCGGCAACCAAGGCGGCGAAAGCGGCTTCGACCGAGGCCGATCGGGCTCAGCCGGGCAGTTCAGCGGCTCGGGATACGGCGGCTACGGCGGTGGCCACAGCAGCGATTGGCGTGAGCGCGATCGCTACGACCAGTCGTCCAGCCAGGGCAGCAACTACGGCGGCTTGAACCCCGGCCGCGGCAGCGGGCAGGAGGTCTATGGCGGCTACGGTGATCGTCCCGGCTATGGCAACCAGGGCCACCAGGGCAGCCACGGCCAACAAGGTTCCTACGGCCGCACCGGCGGTGACTCGGGTGGGCAGCAGGATCAATTCGATCCGGACTACCGCCAGTGGCGCGACGAGCAGATGCGCAACCTGGACAACGACTACCAGCAGTGGCAGCAGGATCGCTACAAGAAGTTCTCGGACGAGTTCTCGCAGTGGCGCAGCCAGCGGGCCGGCAAGCAGCAACAGGCCGGGCAGTCCCCGTCGAGCAGCGGCGGCAGCGGCGGGAGTAGCAGCAGCGGCCCCTCGGCGCAGCAGGGCGACAACGCCGGCAAGGGCACCGGCAAGTAGCACGGTTGAATGGCCGACGCCGGGCGCTTGGCCCGGCGTTTTGTTTTGTGCCTCTGGGCACGTGCCCGGGCAGGACCCGGCACGGCAGAGGTCGGCAGGGTTCAGTCGTCGGCAGCAGACGCCGGGCGCGGCTTCTTGCCCTTGCCGTGCAAGCGACCCAGGCGCACGTCGCGCTCGCGGTCGTGCATGGCACTGCGCCGCGCCGCAGCCGGGTCGATCGATGGGTCATCGTCGTCGCCGATCGCCTCGTCCGACATCGGATCGGGCGCCACCGCATTTGCCAGCGTGCTGCCGGGATCCTCGTCCCCGTCCATGAACGCGAGATCGGGATCTTCGTCGTCGTGCAGCGGGTCGATCACCCGGTCGACCGCGATGTCGGCGCCGTCGCGCTCACCGCCGTCGTTGGCCGCGCTGCGCCGCTCGCCGCTGCCGGCAGCATCGCTGTCCGCGCCGGGCGTTGCGCCGCGGGCGTGCAACGGTCGCTGCGCGTCCTCGTCCAGCGCCACGTCCACCGGCGCGAAGGGGTCGGTGCCGTCGCCCCCGACCACGGCGGCCACATCGCTGCCGCTGTCGGATGTATCGCTGGGGCCCAGCGCTGCGTTGTCGCGGCCGGGTGCTTCGGTAGCGGCCTTGCTAGACCCCAGCAGGCTGTTCTGTCCCATCTCAAGATCTCCGTCGTCGTCGTTGAAAGAGCGCCGCGTCTGTGCGGCGGATATGTGCAGCCGTTGTGCGGCAGATTTGTGCGGCAGATAGGTGCGGCGGCAGCCGGGTCGACCTGTCAATAGGCCCCGACGCTGCCGGTGACGGGCAACACCACGCCGGTGATGTAACCCGCACAGACCGGCGAGGCCAGGAACACATACGCCGGCGAAATTTCCTCGGGCTGCGCTGCGCGCTTCATGTCGGTGCCCTGCCCGAACTTGGCCACGTCCTGTGCCGATTTGTCGGCCGGATTGAGCGGTGTCCACACCGGCCCCGGCGCCACCGCGTTGACCCGCACGCCCCGCTCGATGACGTTGCTGGCCAACGAGCGGGTGAACGCGTGGATGGCACCTTTGGTGGCCGAATAGTCGAGCAGTTCGTGGTGCCCTTCGAAGCCGGTCACCGAACCGGTGTTGATGATCGAGCCGCCCTCCTTCAAGTGCGGCAACGCCGCACGCGCCATGCGGAAATAGCCGCCGATGTTGGTGTTCAGCGTTTCCATCAAGCGCTCGTCATCGAGATCTTCGAGGCGCTGCGCATGCTCCTGAAAGGCCGCGTTGTTGACGAGCACGTCCAGGCGTCCGAAGGTATCCATCACGCTGCGCACGGCATGGTGGCAATAGGCGTCGTCCTTGACGTCGCCCTTCAGCAGCAGGCAGCGCTGGCCCTCCGCCTCGACACACGCGCGGGTGCGCGCCGCGTCCTCATCGGACGACAGGTAGGCCACTGCCACGTCGGCGCCCTCGCGGGCGAACAGCACCGCAACGGCGCGCCCGATGCCCGAATCGGCACCGGTAACGAGTGCCGCAAAACCTGCCAACTTGCCGCTGCCACGGTAGTCGGGCGCCATGAACTGCGGCTTGAGCTCGAGATCCTTCTCTTCGCCCGGCTTGCGCAGATGCTGCGCCGGGAACTCGCGCGGATGCTCGCGCGCACCTGCCTGCACGCCGCGCTCATCGTCGTTGCCGTCGCCCTTGGCTGCGGGCTTCGACTGAGACTGATCACGGCGATCCTGGGTGCGCTGGATCTTGCGCTGCTTGTTTACCGTGTGGCCGGTGATGTCGTCCATGGCGCTGTGCGACGTGTTCGCAAGGAGTGAAAAGGCGGAAGGGACAGCAGCACCGCGCGGATCGGCACCGGGCCGTTCGGCTGCGGCATCGGATCGACGATGGGTGGCTGCTGCTGCGGTGTGGGCGGCGGATCCTGGATATCGGGCGGGGTCACGTCCGGTGTCGGCGGCTGCTCGGGCGGCGGGGCCGGTGGCACTTCGGGCACCGGTTGCGGCACGTGCATCGACAGGCCGTCGTGCACCGCACTGCGCGAGGCGTCGCCGTCATCGACCAGGAATCCGGTCGCGACCGTCGCCAGATAGCGCGCGTGTGCGCTTGAGGGCCAGACCCGCGGGTGCGTTCTCAATGTCCTGCTCCTGTTGCGCCCGCACTGATGTGCCGGCTGGGTTGTTGCATCGGGTTCATCGGTTCACCGTGACAGGGCCCGCTCGAGCTGCGCCTTGTTCATGCTGGCGCGTCCTTCGATGCCGTGCGAGCGGGCCTCTGCATAAAGCTGCTTGAAGGTGCGTCCGCCGGCTCCCTGGTGTGAACGCAGCCCGCCGCGGCGACTGGGCGACAGGTCCTTCACCGACGTCTTGCTCGCCTCCTTGGACTCGCCGTGCTGCGCACGCTCCTTGTTCACGGTGCGGGCCGCGATTTCCTCGGCGGTGTCTTCGCTGCGCCCCTGTTCGACGAGGCCATCCTTGATGTGCCCGTATTGACGTTTGCGCTTGTCGCTCCATTCGGTGCTCGGCATCTGCTGCTCCTGGCCCCATCGTCGATGGAACTGATGACTCCTGCGTGGCATTTGCCGTGCCTGCGCACGATCAGGCTGCGCGCGCGCCTGCGCTCGCCACCGCACAACAGCGCCAGCAGCCGACGTTCGGTGACCTTCAGCCCGCTGCTGGCGCCTGGCCGACGCGCCCACGGCTGTTGCAGCAAAGCCGCGCTGTGTGTCTCGGCGGCGAAGGTGTCGCACAAGCTCAGCACTGCCGGATGGATGTAGGCCTTGCGGCACACCGCCGGCGTGTTGCCCAGTTGCTGCGCCACCTGGTCGACGACGCGGCGCGTGGTCGGCCGCTCGGGGCCCCGCACCGCCGCGCCGCGGGCGATCGCTGCGCAACCCTTCAGCACCGCTTGCAGGGCCAGCACGCTGCCGTGCCAGGTGCGGAAGTCCTTGGCCGTGACCGCGCACCCGGCGGCCTGTGCCAGCCAGGCGTTGACGTCGGCCGAATCGATGCCGTGCACATCACCGTTTGCATCGACGTGGCAGAACAGCTCCTGCCCGGGCAGCTCCTGGCAACGCCTGACGATGCGCGCGATGCGCCGGTCGCTGACGGCCACCTCCTGGCGCACGCCGCTCTTGCCCCGAAACGACAGGCGCAGCTGCGGGCCTTCAACGACGGCATGCCGGCGGCGCAGCGTGCTCAGGCCGTGGCTGCCGTTGTCGCGCCGGTAGCGCTGGTTGCCGATGCGCAGCCAGGTGGTGTCGAGCAGACGCACGATGGTGGCCAGCACCCGTTCGCGGGTGGGCGTGTCGGCGCCTGCGAGCTGCAACTCGACGCGGCGGCGAATGCGCGGCAGCACCTCGGCGAAGTCACGCAGATGTTCGTACTTGGTGCCCGCGCGCTGCTCGCTCCACTGCGCGTGATAGCGGTACTGCTTGCGGCCGCGCGCGTCGCGCCCGGTGGCCTGCAGATGACCGTCGGCACGCGCGCAGATCCACACGTCCTGCCACGCCGGCGGAATCACCAGCGCGCGGATGCGCCGCAACACCGCGGCGTCGCGCAGCACGCGTGCCGTGGGCATCGACGTAGCTGAACCCTTGGCCGCGGCGGCGACGCATGAATCCCGGATCGGTGTCGTTGCTGAAACGAAGCGGTGTCACGCCGTCGTCGCCGACCCGCTGGCCGGCACCGGCACGGGCCGCGGGCTTGCGCGGTACGGCCCGCTTTGCTGTAGCGCCGGGCGCGCGTTCGGTGCGCCGCTGCGCCGGCGCCTTGCGCCGCGGCGTCACGAGCGGCTCACGGGATGGATGCAACATGGCGTCGTTTATCGCCCGCGTCACCGCTGCCCCGCATCGGCTTGTGAGCCAGCCCGTTGTAGGACAACGGGCCGACGCCCTGCGGCGGTGGCACCAACGGTGGCACCATGGCAGCCGTCACCACATGCCTCGGCTTGCGCTCACGCAGTCTCATGCTTCGCCAACACACCCAGCTGCTCACCATCGACACGCCCGGGCGCGAACTGGTCGAGATCACCGCGCCGGTGAGCGACTGGGTGGCGGCCTGCCCCGACGCACACACCGGCCTGTTGACGCTGTTCGTGCGCCACACCTCGGCCAGCCTGCTGATCCAGGAGAACGCCGACCGGCTGGTGCGCGGTGATCTGCAGCGTTTCTTCGCCCGCCTGGTGGGCGACGGCGACACCCTGTTCCAGCACCGTGACGAAGGCCCCGACGACATGCCGGCGCATGTGCGCGCCGCGCTCACGGCCGTGCAGCTGTGCGTGCCGCTGATCGACGGCCGGCTCGCGCTGGGCACCTGGCAGGGCATCTACCTGTGGGAACACCGGCTGAAGCCGCATCGGCGACAGATCGCGATGCACCTGCTTTGCGACGGGGCGCACGCTGCTGCGGCGCATGCACCGCGATGACATCGGCGCCGCGCGACGGCGAGGACCGCTGGAACCTGCAGCGCTTCATTGCGGCGCAGGACGCGGTCTACGCGCAGGTCGTCGCCGAGCTGGCCGCCGGTGCCAAGACCAGCCATTGGATGTGGTTCATCTTTCCGCAGCTGCGCGCGCTCGGGCGCAGCGCCACCGCGCGGCACTTCGGCATCGCGTCACGCGACGAGGCGCTGGCCTATTGGCACCAGCCGCTGCTGGCGGCGCGTCTGCGGCAGTGCTGTGCAGCGCTGCTGGCGTTGCAGGGCCGCAGCGCGGTGCAGGTATTCGGCGACGTCGATGCGCAGAAGCTGCGCTCGTCGATGACGCTGTTCGATGCGGTGGCCGGCGACGAAACCTGCTTCGCTGCCGTGCTCGAGCGCTTCTTCGACGGCGTGGCCGATGCCGCCACGCTGGCGCTGCTGTGATGCGGTCTGCGCACGACCCGCGTCGCGCCACTGAGGCAGACTAGCGGCCGTGCCAGCCAACGACACCCCTGCCGATTCGGCAACGCTGCCCAGCGGCCCGTGGCAGGACCTGCACACGACCGATTTCGCGCGTGTCGATGCGCGACGCAGCATTGCGCTGTTGCCGGTGGCGGCGATCGAGCAGCACGGCCCGCACCTGCCGCTGGCCACCGATGCGCTGATCAACGCCGGCGTCGTCGATGCGACCCTGCGACGGCTGCCGGCATCGGCCTCGGTGCTGGTGCTGCCGGCGCTGACGATCGGCGACAGCCTCGAGCACACGCGCCTTCGCCGGCACCTTGAGCGCCGGGCTCGACGCGCTGCTGGCGCTGTGGCTGGCAGTCGGCGACGGTGTCGCGCGCGCCGGGCTGCGCAAGCTGGTCATCTTCAACAGCCACGGCGGCCAGCGCGCGCACGTCGACCTGGCCGCGTTGCGGCTGCGTGTCGCGCACGGCCTGCTGGTGGTGCGCGCGCACAGCTTCGCCTTCGGCGCGCCGCCGGGGCTGTTCGAGGCCGCCGAACTGGCGCACGGGCTTCACGGCGGCGCCGCCGAAACCTCGCTGATCCTGCATCTGCGGCCTGATCTGGTGCGTCTCGACGCCATCGCCGATTTCGCGACGCCCGGCCCGGCACTGGCCGCGCGCGGCGGCTGGCTGGGCGTGGAAAAGCCGATCGGCCTGGGCTGGATGGCGCAGGACCTCAACGCCCACGGCGTGTGCGGCGATGCCCGCGCGGCCAGCGCCGACAAGGGCCGGCTGCTGCTCGATCACATGGCAGACGGCCTGTGCAGGCTGCTGGGCGAAGTCGAGGCCATGGCGTGGCCGCCGCACGCAGCGCCGACTGACGGCGTCAGCGCCGCGCCGAGGGTGCGTTCAGGCCAGTCGTTCGTCGGCCGGCCAGTGGCCGGCGTGCTGCTGCTTGGCCTGGATGTAACGCCGGTTGTGGCCGTTGACTGGCGTATTCAATGCCAGCCGGTCGACCACCTCGATGCCCGCGGCGCGCAGCGCGTCGATCTTGTGCGGGTTGTTGGTCATCAGACGGATGCGCGCGATGCCAAGGTCGCGCAGCATCGCGGCGGCAGCGCCGAAATCGCGTTCGTCGGCGCGAAAACCGAGATGACGATCGGCCTGGTGGGTGTCCAGCCCGCCGTCCTGCAGCCGGTACGCGCGCAGCTTGCTCGCCAGGCCGGTGCCGCGGCCCTCCTGGGCCAGATAGAGCAGCACGCCGCCGTGCTGCGCCAGGCGCTCGACCGCGCCACGCAGCTGTTCGCCGCAATCGCAGCGCAGGCTGCCCAGCAGATCGCCGGTCAGGCAGGCCGAATGCAGCCGCACCGCCACCGGCTGGCTGCGCGAGGGCCGTCCGACGACGATTGCCAGGTGCTCGTCGTCGCCTTCGAGTTCGCGATACAGCACCACCTGGCATTCTTCGCTGGCCTCGATCGGCACGTGTGCATCGCTGATGCGGCGCAGCACCGCACCCGGTGCACCGGCCGCGGCCAGGTCGTCGGCGTCGAGCCGCTGCCACGGGGTCGCATCGAGCCACTGCTGCCACGCGTCGGTGTCGGGCAACTCGCTGAGCAGCAGCGCGGGTGTCAGGCGCGCGCGCTTGACCAGCGCCAGCGCCGCGCGCTGTGCGGCGTCGGCCGGCACGGCGCCGACAGACGCCGGCGCATCGCCCGCCGCATCGTGTGCATCCACCGCGGCCAACGCCCGCAGCTGCAACATCGACACGGTCGCTTCAACCGGTACCGTCATCGCGGTCGTGGCGCCGACGTGGCCCAGCGCCTGCAGCCGCTCGGCTGTCAGCAGCAGCCGCAGCGGCAGGCCCAGCGACGCCAGCCGGCGCAGCTGCGCGTCATCCAGCGTTTCGACCGCGGCCATCAGTTGCCAGGGGCCCGCATCGGCGCGCGGTGCGCATGGCCACCGGCCGGCCGTGGCGCCACTCGACGCGGGCGCGGTCGACCCGCAGCGCCGCGCGGCGGGTCGGACCCTCGGTGTCTGGGGGCGGTTCGGGTGGGTGCGGGGTCATCGCATCGAGGATACCGGCTTGCGGCCCGATCGGGCTCGCTGGCCGCGCCATGCCCTTGCCGCGCCCACCCCGGCGACCCGCCCCGTTGCCCGCGCTGCGCAGCCGATGAACGGGCCCGACGACGCACACCCGCTGGCGCCGAGCGCGCCCCTGTGGCAGGCCATGCTGCGCACCCGGGAGCCGGCGCGCGACGAGCACGGCGCGCACGAGGCGCACGACGCGCTTCTGCACCACGACGGCCACGGCTGGCAGGTGCAGGCGGCGTGCAATGACGCCGACCGCGCGGCCTTCGCGCTGTACAAGCCGCTGCTCGACGCCGTCGGCGACCGCGCACGGGCGCGGCCGTGGCTGCTGGCCCAACTGGGCCAGAGCCTCGACGGCTGCATCGCCACGCACGACGGCGATGCCTTCTTCGTCACCGGCGAAGCGAGCCTTGAGCACCTGCACCGGTTGCGTGCGCTGTGCGATGCGCTGCTGGTCGGTGCCGGCACCGTTGCTGCCGACAACCCGCAGCTGACGACGCGGCGCGTCAGTGGCGCCAACCCGGCGCGTTGGGTGCTCGACCCGGCCGCGCGGCTGGATGGCCGCGCGCGCGTGTTCAGCGATGGCCAGGCGCCGACCTGGTGGGTGTGCGACGAACACAGCGCGCCGCAGGCACGGGCAAGGCTGGCCGCGGCCGGTGGCGACGCCGCACGCGTGCTGGCGGTGGCCGGGCTGGCCGACGCCCGCAGCGGCCCGGCCCGGCTGCGGCAGGCCTTGCAGCGTGCCGGCCATCGCTGCGTGCTGGTCGAAGGCGGCGGTGTCACCGTCTCGCGGCTGCTCGCGGCCGGCTGCCTCGACCGCCTGCACCTGGTGGTGGCGCCGGTGTTGATCGGCGCCGGCCGGCCCGGGCTGCAGCTGCCGGCGCAGCACGCGCAGATGCGTGCCTGCCCGCGCCCGCCGGCACGGGTCTTCAGGCTCGGCGACGACTGCCTGTGGGATCTGGACCTGCAGGCGCTGCGCGTGGCCGACCCGGGCGAGCCGGCAGCGCGATGAGGTCGACATGCCCGACGACCAGGCGGCTGCGGCCGACGGCATCGAGACGGCGCGCGCGCCACTCGCGCAGCCGCGCGGCGTGCGCCGGCGACTGCTGCGTGGCCGCGGCGGCGATGCCGTCGATCAGCCGGCGCTGCATGTCGGCCGCCGCCGCACCGGCGCCCCCGTCGACCTGCCAGTCGCTGCGCGCGCTGCGCACCCGGTAACCGGCCGCGCGGCAGGCGCGTGCCGCAGCAGCCGCGGCCTGCGCCCCGAGCGCGGCACCGAAGCCCTTGTCACGCCGCTGGTGGGCGGCGAACAGGCGCGCAGCCAGCGCATCGCCGGGCAGCGGCAGGCTCCAGACCCAGCGGCCATCGACCGTCAACGACAGGTAGATCGCGGCGCGTGCCTGTGCGCAGGCCGCCACCAGTCGATGCAGCCAATCGGCGCCGACCAGGTCGAGCAGCGCCGACGCCGTGACCAGCGTGCAGCCGTCGAAGGGCAGGCGCTGCAGGCTGTTCGTCAGGTCCAGGCACAGCGTGCGGCATTCGGCGCGGCCGAGTCGCGACGGCGTGCGTTCGAGCAGCGCCGCGTCGCGATCCACCAGCAGCCACTGCTGCGGCCCCGGCAGCCAGGCCGAGGCGGCGCGCACGGTGGCGCCGGTGCCGCTGCCCAGATCGATCACCCGCCACGGCGCATCGCCGCGGCGGCCGCAGCCGATCGAAGGCCGTGCGCAGATCCAGGCGGGCCGCGGCTTCGGCGCGCGCGGGTCGGTCGAAGCGTTCGCGCAGGCGCAGCCAGCCGGCATCGAAACGGGCGTCTTCACTCACGGCAGCTGCTGCAGCACGGCGCCGAAACGCTGCGCCGCCTGCTGCCAGCCGGGCAGCCGCTGGCCCGCCCGGCGCGCAGCGTCTGCACACGCCGCGCGCTGCGCCGGGTTCTCGATCAGCGCGGCCAGCGCATCGCGCAGCGCGCGCCACATCGCCCACCGGCACCACCCGCACGGCCGCCTGCGGCAGCGTGCGCGCCAGCGCGACCCCGCTGCTGGCCACCGCGGGCAGGCCCTGCACCAGCGCCTCGGCCAGCGCCATGCCGTAGCCCTCGTGCCACGACGGCATCACGAAGACCTGCGCCGCCGCATAGTGCGCGGCCAGCGCCGCGTCGTCGGCCTCGCCGTGCCAGAGCACCCGTTGGGCCAGGCCCAGTTCCTCGCACCGGTGGTGCAGCTGCGCGGCGGTGGCCGCATCGTGATGCTCGCTGCCGACCAGGTGCAGCCGCCACGGCAGAGGCTGCAGGCCGGCCAGGGCCTCGAACAGCCAGCGGTGGCCCTTGCGCGGCGTCAGGCTGCCGACACACAGCAGGTGTGTGTGTGCGGGTGTGTATCCGGCTGCGGTGGCCGGCGACGCCGCGGCCGCCGGCCGTGAGGCCACCCGCACGGCATCGGTGCCGGGCTCGACCACCGCCAGCGCGATCTCGTCCCCGACCAGCGTGCGCACATCGGCGGCGGTGGCGGCGCTGGTGACGATGATCTGGCGCGCCGCGCGCAGCGCCTGCGTTTCATCGCGGCGCAGTTGCGACTGCTGCGTGTCATCGAGGCCGGTTTCGAGCCACAGCGGGTGGTGCACCAGCGCCACCCAGCGCAGCCGCCGCGCGTGATCAGCGGCCAGCTGCGGCCACACGCCGAACGCGAGCCCGTCGACGACCACGCACGCGCCGTCGGGCAGCGCACCGACGATGCGCTGCGCGTCGCCACGGGCCTGCTCGTCGGGGTGCGGATACGAGCCCGGCAGCGAAACCACGTCGACCTGCCAGCCTTGCGCCTGCAGGCCCTGCACGATGTGCAGGTCGTAGCGATAACCCCCGGTGCGCGTGTGCAGGTCGCCGGGCACGACGAAGAAGCAGGCGCGGCGCACAGGCTTGTCGCCGTCAGCCAAGCGCGGCTTCGTAGGCGGCCCACGCGACATGCGACTCGTGCAGCGTCACGCGCATCGATTGCAGGCCGCCGGCATGCGCGCCGAGCTGACCCTCGCCGATGCGCGCGGCCAGGCGCTCGAAGACCACCTTGGCCATGAATTCGGTGGTCGTGTTGCGGCCGGCGAACGCTGCCTCGTCGTCGAGATTGCGAAAGTTCAGCTCGCCTAGCACCGCGCGCAGCTGCTCGGTGGCCAGCGCGATGTCGACCACCACGCCGTCGGCATCGAGTTCGCCGCGCCGCAGTTCGACATCGACGACATAGGTGGCGCCGTGCAGGCGCTGCGCGGGGCCGAAGGTGGCGCCGCGAAAGCTGTGCGCGATCATGAAGTGGTCACGGACGTTGACGATGTACATGGCGTGGAGGCGATGAGGGGTTCAGGGGTTCAGGGGTTCAGGGCGGCGCAGCGTAGTCGATGCGCTGGCACAGCGTGTCCGCGGCGCCGCCACTCCGGTCGGCCAGCCGCGCCAGCACCTGCGGCAGCTGCTCGAAAGCGGCCGTGTCGGTGATCAGCCCATCGAGTGCCGGGTCGTCGAGCAGCGACAGCGCCAGCGCGAGGCGGCGGCGATGGGTCCAGCGCGCACGACGGGCAGCCGCCACCTGGCCGACCTGCGAGCTCTTCAGCGTCAGCCGCTGCGCATGGAAGGCCTCGCCCAGCGCCAGCGGCACGACGCGGCTGCCGTACCAACTCAGTTCGAGCACGGTGGCTTCGAAGCCGGCCAGGCGCAGCGCGGTGGCCAGCCCGGCCGGCTGGCCGCTGGCATGCACCACCAGATCGGCCTCGCCACCGGCATCTTCGGGCAAGGCGAAGGCCACGCCCAGCCGCTCGCTGACGGACCTGCGCGAGGCCAGCGTGTCGATCAGCTGCACCGTGCAGGCCGGGATGCGCGCCGCCAGCCACGCCACCAGCATGCCGACGGTGCCGCCGCCGACCACCGCGATGCGATCGCCGGGCAGCGGGGCCGCATCCCACAGCGCGTTCAGCGCGGTTTCCATCTGTGCTGCAAGCAACGCGCGCACCGGCGACACACCGGCGGGCAGCGGGTGCACCGCCTCGGCCGGCACGTTGAACAGCGTCTGATGGGGATGCAGGCAAAACACCGTGCGGCCGAGCAGGTCAAGCGCACCCTGTTCGACCACGCCGACGCTGATGTACCCATACTTCACGGGGCCGGGAAAATCGCCGGCCTGAAAGGGACAGCGCATGCGGCCGTACTCGCTGGGTGGCACCTCGCCACGGAAGACCAGGGTCTCGGTGCCGCGGCTGACCGCGCTGTGCAGGCAGCGCACCCGCACCTCGCCCGGCGCGGGCGCGGGCAGCATCTCGTCGCGCAGTTCGGCGCGGCCCGGCGCGGTGATCCACAAGGCACGGCAGCCGTCGCCCGGGGCGTGGAAGGAAGAAGCGGTGGACAAGCAGCGGGAGAAGCGATGACGACCGGCGGATGCCTCGGGCAGCGATCAGGGATGGTACGGTGAGCCTGCTGCGGCCGCTGTCGAACCCGACCACGGCGGGGTCGTCGCCGTCGCGCAACGAGCTCGCACTCGACAGCGCGCGCGATCTGTCGGTCGCCGCCGCGCTGTTGCTGGCGGCCGGCCTGGCCCTCACGCAGCTGGTGTCGTTCGGCGCCGACTACGCCGCGCGGGTGATGGCGGTGTATGCCGTCGGTGCGGCGCTGATCTGGCGCACCTTGCGCAAGCCTGCCGCGCCCCTGCACCCCCATGCCCGCTTCGGCGCCGCCAACCGGCTCACGCTGCTGCGCTTCGCGTTGTGTGCGTTGCTGGCCGGGCTGCCCGGCGAAGCCAACGCCCGCGGCGAGGCCTTCGTCTGGGCGCTGATGGTCGTCGCCGCGGTGGCGGCGGTGCTCGATGCGGCCGATGGTGCGGTGGCACGGCGCAGCGGCCTGGCGAGTGCCTTCGGCGCGCGCTTCGACATGGAGACCGACGCCTGGCTCACGCTGGTGCTGTGCCTGTTGCTGCTGCACCTCGACAAGCTCGGCGCGTGGGTGCTGCTCGCCGGGCTGATGCGCTACGCCTTCGTCGCCGGCGGCCGGATCTGGCCTTGGCTGGCCGCACCGCTGCCGCCCAGCCGCCGCCGCCAGGCGCTGTGCGTGGCGCAGATCACCACCTTGATCGTCTGCCTCGCCCCGGTGGTGCCGCACACGCTGGCCGCCGCTTTGGCGGCGATCAGCCTGGCGGCGCTGAGCCTGTCATTCGCGCTCGACCTGCGCTATCTTGCACAACGGCGGCACCGTCCGCGCAACGCCACATCACCATGACGCCATCCCCTTCCCCCGCCTGCTGGCAAATGCGTCTGCGCTGCTTCATGGCGGCGCTGGCGCTGTGCGCCGCCGGTGCACCGGCACAGGCCGAGCCCGCGGCCTACAAGATCGATCCGAACCACCTGTCGATCGGCTTCCTGGTCGATCATGTCGGCTATGCGAAGACCTTGGGCATGTTCCGCACCGCATCGGGCAGCTTCCAGTTCGACGAGGCGCGCGCGGCGCTGAGCGATGTGCGCATCGAGGTCGACACCGCCAGCGTGTTCACCAACCAGCGGGAGCGCGACGAGCACCTGAAAGGCAAGGACTTCCTGAACAGCGGCGCGCACCCGCGCATGGTGTTCACCGCCGCCACGGCGACGCGCACCGGCGAGCGCAGCTTCGACATCGCCGGGCAACTCGAACTGCTGGGCAAGACGCAGCCGCTGACGCTGCAGGCGACCTGGAACAAGAGCGCCGCCTCGCCGCTGGGCGGCTTCCTGAGCAAGCCCTACGTGATGGGCGTGTCGGCACGCGGCAGCTTCAAGCGCAGCGCCTACGGCATGACCTACGGCGTGGCCAACGGCTGGGTCGGCGACGAGGTGGCGCTGATCATCGAATTCGAAGCCATTCGCCAATGACAGGCCCGCGCCTGGCGGCATGAGCGCGAGCCATGGACGAATTCTGCGAACGGCGCGCGCGCATGGTGTGCACGCAGATCGAGGATCGCGGCATCCACTCGCACGCGCTGCTGGCAGCGCTGCGGGCGGTGCCGAGGGAACGTTTTGTCGACGCCGAGCTGGCCGACTTCGCCTATGACGATGCGCCGTTGCCGATCGGCGCAGGCCAGACGATTTCGCAGCCCTACATCGTCGCGGCAATGATCGAAGCCGCCGACGTGAAGGCTGACGACACGGTGCTCGAGATCGGCGCCGGCTCGGGCTACACCGCGGCGGTGCTGAGCCGCCTGGTCGCACAGGTCAAGGCCATCGAACGTGTGCCGACGCTGGCCCGCGCGGCACGGCAGCGATTGACGGCGCTGGGCTGCGCCAACGTCGAGTTGCGCGAAGGCGACGGCAGCGCCGGCTGGCCCGGACATCAGCGCTTCGACGCCATCATCGTCTCTGCCGGCGGCCCCGAGGTGCCGGCGGCGTTGCGCGAGCAGCTCGTCGATGGCGGGCGCCTGCTGATGCCGGTGGGCGGCACCGGCGAACAGCGCCTGATCAAGCTCACGCGCCGCGGCAGCGATGGTTTCGATCGCGAGGACCTCGCGGCGGTTGCCTTCGTGCCGCTGATCGGTGAACACGGCTGGCGGCAAGCCAGCGGCGCGGACGTGGCGACAAGACGTGATTGACCGCGGCGAGAGGGTGGCCGGCTTCGACTTCGGATGGCAGCGCGCGCGCTGATCGGCAAGCTGCGGCAGGCCGTGCGCCGCGGGATCGATGCGGTCCCGGGCCTGGCCGTGCTGGTGCAGGCGGTGCGCAACTACATCGTGCATCAAAGCGCCAACCAGGCCGGCAGCGTCGCGTTCTCCACCGTGCTGTCGATGTTTCCGCTGCTGCTGTTGATCGGGGCGGCCGCGGCCTACATCGGCGAACCGGGCACGGCCGCCGATCTGGTGCGCAAGATCATGCAGTACGTGCCGCCGCTTGTATCGCAGGCGCTCAAGCCGGTCATCGACGAGGTGCTGAGCGAACCCAACCGCAGCGTTCTCGCCATCGGCTTGGTGGTGACGATCTGGACGGCGTCGTCGGGCATGCAATCGGTGCGCACCGCGCTCAACCGGGCCTACGGCATCGACAAGGGCCTGTCGTTCTGGCGTGCACGCATCAAGGTCACGCTGTTCACGCTGGTCGGCATCGCCGCCTCCCTGGCCGCATTCAGCTCGGTGGTGGTGCTGCCCTATGCCTGGCAGCTGGTGCAGATGCTCAGCGGCGACAGCGCCGAGCTGTACTGGCTGATCGACGTGCTGCGCTACGGGCTGGCGTACGTGGTGCTGGTGTTTGTCTTCGCCGTGTTCTACAGCTACCTGCCCGACACGCGCCAGAGCATCGTCGGCGTGGTGCCCGGTGCGCTGCTCGGCGCGCTGCTGTGGCTGCTGGCGGCGACGACGCTGTCGTACACGCTGCGCGGCGCCGGCAAGCTGGAGCTGGTCTACGGCGGCTTCACCGGCGCGGTGGCGACGCTGGTGTTCCTGTACTTCAGCGCAGCGATGTTGATCTTCGGTGCTGAAATCAACGGCGTGTTGCACGGACGCAAGCGCGCGGCGGACGAGGGGCGCGCACAACCTGCTCACTGAGGGCAGCCAGTCGATGGACCGACGCGGTGCGCCCAAAGCAAAGCGGGCGGGTCATCGACCCGCCCGCTGCAAATGAGCCGAGGCTTATTGCTTCATGCCCACTTTTTCGTTCTGTTCCTTGACCCGTTCGGTGCCGTCGGCATCCCACAGGTTGCTGCTCACGTCGACCTTCTTGCCCATCTTGCTCGACGCATCGAGGGCGATGTCGACTTCGTAGCTGTTGTCGCCCTTGACGATCTCGTACTCGACCGAGTTCGCGTCACGGTCATTGACCGACGTGATCTTGTAGCCGAGCTGCTCGAGCTTGCTCTTGTACTGGGCGGCACTCAGGTTGGCCGGCAGCGCGCTTTCGAGCTTGGCTTTCTCGTCGTTCCAGCCCTTCATGTAGCGGCGGTCGCTGTAGCGCGAATCCGGGTCGGCCTTCATCGGTGCGGCGACCGCGTAGTTCGGGTCTTTCATCATCCGCTTCGTCGCATCGGCACGCCACAGGTTCGATGCCACGTCGATCTTGGTGGCCTTGGTAGCGCCCTTGTCGAAGTCGATCTGCACCTCGTAGCTGTTGTTGCCCTTCACCACCTCGTACTCGAGATAGTCGGGCTTGTCGGCGTTGATGGCCGCGACACGAAAGCCTGCGTTCTTCAGCGCCGTGGCGTAGCCGGCGCGGGTCGTCACGGCCTGCAATGCGCGCTCGAGGGCGTCCTTGTCGGTCTTCGTCGCGGCCATGTCGCGGTCACCCATCGGACGCGCGGTGTTCGGTGCCATCGGCTCCGTCTTCGACGTCACCGGCGCCGTGTTCGATGGCGCGGTGGTGTTGGTCTGCGCGTGGCTGGCGCCCACTGCCAGCAAAGAAGCGGCGGCGGCGGCGATCAGATGAAGCTTGGCTTTTGAGTTCATGTTCGACTCTCCTAGGTTGCATACGACGGCTTGCAGCCGCCAGAGTCCCATTGGGCACGCACCGCCGCATGCCGGGCGTAGGACGAAGGCGCACCGACCTGTCGGAAGCGGCACAGAACACACTGCGCAGCATCGCCGGCCCGCCACTGCACTCTTCGCATCCGTGCCGGCTCGTGCAACGCCTCGCGATCGGCCAGCACCCACACCGCTGCGGCTGGCGGCGATGCGAAGCCTGATGACGATCGGGCGAGGCTTCAGGCAGGCCGTGCGGCCTGCACCGGCAGGCTCGCTTGCCACACCAGCATCGCCGCGGCCAGGTCCTCCAGCGCGGTGCCCACCGACTTGAACACGGTGCGTCCGGCGTCGCCGGTGCGTGCCTCGACCTCGCCGCGCGCGAGTTGCGCCAGCGTGCCCGCGACATCGCCCGCGGTGATCACGCCGCGCGCGAGCGGGCCGAGCAGGTCGCCGCTCTTGGCCAGTGCCTCGTCGGTGTCGACGTAGATGCGTGCATCGCGAAAGCAGGCGTCGTCGGCCTCGCGCATGGCCGGCGTGAAGCTGCCGATCAGATCGAGGTGGCTGCCGGCGCGCAGCCAGCCGCCGTCGACCAGCGGCTCGGTGGCCAAGGTGGCGCAGCTGACGATGTCGGCAGCACGCACGGAAGCCTGCAGATCGCCGCTGGCGCGTGCGGCGAAACCTTGCGCCCGCAGTTCGCCGGCCAGCGCCTCGGCGCGCTGCGGCACGCGCGCCCACACGGTGACGGTCTCGAGCGGGCGCACCACGCGGTAGGCCTCGGGCAGCAGCCGCGCGACCCGCCCGGCGCCGACGACAAGCAGATGCCGGGCCTGCGCCGGGGCCAGCCACGAGGCGGCCAGCGCCGAGGCCGCGGCGGTTCGCCGCGCGGTGATCTGGTCGCCGTCGATCAGCGCCACCGGCACGCCGCTGCGCGCATCGTGCAGCAGGTAGCTGGCGTGCAGCGCGGGCAGGCCGCGCGCGGCATTGCCCGGCGCCACGTTGACGATCTTGACGCCGTAGTGGCCTGCCGCCACCCACGCCGGCATGATCAGCGAGGTCAGCGCCTCGCCGCCGTCGCCGTCGCCGCCTCGATGCGGTGCACATGCCGCGCCGGCACTTCGCAGCCGGCGGCAAACATCGCGCGCAAGGCCGGGATCAGGCGTTCGAAGGGCAATGCGACGCGGGTGGCCGCGGCGTCGAAAAATTGCATCGAGCGATGGTAACGGCCGTGCCTGCATGCGCATCGGCACCGTGCATCACCGTGCGGGTGCCAGTCCGTGGAGGCGCCGAGCCCGCCGCAGGCACGGCGTTTGCCGGAGTGACTCACGGCCCGTTTCGACTCCGGTTCGGCTTCGACACCACAACCCGCATGACAGGAGCGCAGCGACATGTTCTTCCAGCGCGTCAAGACCAAGGGGCTCGGGCACAACGCCTATGTGCTGGGCTGCGGCGAAGGGCAGGCGGTGGTGGTGGATCCGCGCCGCGACGTGTCCGAATACCTGAAGCTGGCGCGCGAGAACAATCTCAGCATCGCCTGCGTGTTCGAAACCCACCGGCAGGAAGACTTCGAGTTCGGCTCGCGCGCGCTGGCCGACGCGACCGGCGCGAAGATCGTCACCGGCACGCACGAGCTGTTCGGCAAATCCGACGTGCAACTTGCCGACGGGCAGGAATTCAAGGTCGGCACGACGCGCTTCGTCGCGCTGGCCACCCCCGGCCACACCCCCGAGAGCATGTGTTACGCGGTCTACCCGAAGGACACCGACGGCACCTGCTGGGGCGTGTTCACCGGCGACACCCTGTTCGTCGGCGACACCGGCCGCACCGACCTGACCGACGCCGACAAGACGGCACGAAAACGCCGGCCTGCTGTACGACTCGGTGCAGCGCAAGCTGCCGGCGCTGGGCGACCAGGCGCTGGTGCTGCCGGCGCACGGCGCGGGCTCGGCCTGCGGCGGCAACATCTCGTCGCGCGACGACACCACGCTGGGCATCGAGAAGAAGACCAACAAGGTGTTCAACAAGAGCCGCCAGGAATTCATCGACGCCAAGCTGCAGGAAAAGCTGCCGCGACCGCCGTACTTCAGCCACATGGAGCAGGTCAACCTGCAAAGCCGGCCGGCCGCTGCCGGCGTCGACCGATGCGCCGCCGCTGCTGCAGCCGCGCGAGCTGCAGCAGCGGCTGCAGGAAGGCATGATGCATCGACACGCGCTCGCCCGAGGCTTTCGCCGGTGCGCACATCCACGGCGCCTACAACATCTGGCTCGACGGCGTGTCGGCCTTCGGCGGCTGGATGGCGGACGACAAGACGCCCATCTTCCTGATCGTCGATCAGCCCGAGCAGGCGCAACAGGCGGTGAAGGCGCTGGCGCGCATCGGCATCGACTCGGTCGCACGGTGTGATGCTCAAGGGGGTCGAAGCCTGGCGCGAACAAGGGCTGCCGATCGAGAGCTTCGCCACCACCAGCGCGCAGCAATGCGCCGAGTGGCTGCAGGCGGGCCAGGTGCAGGTGCTGGACGTGCGCGACGACATGGAATGGGAACGAGAAACACATTCCCGGTGCGCTGCACACCTTCGTCGGCTACCTCGAGCAGCAGCCGCCGACACTGCCGAAGGACAGCGAATTGGTCGTGCACTGCAGCGTCGGCCATCGCTCGGGGCTGGCCTGCAGCATCCTCAGGCGCCAAGGCTACAGCCGCATCTACAACATGCTGGGCGGGATGAAGGCGTGGAAGCAACTGGAGCTGCCGCTGGAGAAGAACACGACGGAGCAAGCAGATGCAAGGTGAAGGCGGTGCCTGGTCGGCCTACCTGGTCGGCGCGCTGATCGGCCTGCTGTCGATGGCGACCTTCTACTTTTCCGACAAGCCGCTGGGCGTGTCGACGGCCTATGCGCGCCTGGCCGGCATGCTGTCGCGGCGTTTCTCGAAGCGCCACACCGACGCGCTGAAGTTCTACCAGGACAAGGCGCCGAAGGTCGAGTGGGAAGTCATGCTGATGTTCGGCATCGTGCTCGGCGCGCTGCTCGCGGCCTACACCGGCGGCGAGCTGACCGGCGCCTGGGTGCCCGCGATGTGGGCCGAGCGATTCGGCGACGGGCTCGGCCTGCGGCTGACGGTGGCCTTTGTCGGCGGCGCGGTGATGGCCTTCGGCGCGCGGCTGGCCGGCGGCTGCACCAGCGGCCACGGCATCAGCGGCACCTTGCAGCTGTCGGTCGGTTCGTGGATCGCGCTGGCCTGCTTCTTCATCGGCGGCGCAGTGGTGGCGATGCTGATGTTCGGTATCGGGGGCGTTCGATGAACAGCGCCAGGCCCATGCCCGTCGCCGACCCGGCGCATGCCCAGGCCGAGGCCGACAAGGCAGCGAACAAACCCGATGCGCCGAAGCAGCTGTTTCTCGGGCTGATCTTCGGCGTCGTGTTCGGCTTCCTGCTGCAAAAGGGCGGCGTCGCCAAGTACGAGGTGTTGATCGGCGCGCTGCTGCTCACCGACTTCACGGTGATGAAGGTCATGCTCAGCGCCATCGTGGTCGGCATGGTCGGCATCTTCGGCATGCACCGGCTCGGCCTGGTCAAGCTGCACGTGAAGAAGACCCAGTACGCGGCCAACATCGTCGGCGGCCTGATCTTCGGCGCCGGGTTCGCGCTGCTCGGCTATTGCCCCGGCACCGGGGCCGCGGCGCTGGGCCAGGGCAACTTCGACGCGTTCGTCGGCATCCTCGGCATGATGGCCGGCAGCCACCTGTTCGCCGAAGTCTCGCATCCGCTGGCCGGCGTGCAGAACTGGGGCAACCGCGGCGGCATCATGCTCAACGAACTGATCGGCGTGCCGCTGCGCGTCTTCCTGCCGATCTTCGTGCCCGCGCTGGCGGCGGCGCTGTTTTTGCTGGAGCGCTGGTCGGGCTGAAGCGACACCGCTCGGCTTGCGACTTGCTTGCCGGCGGGTCTGGCCTATCCTGTGCGCTCAACTTCGCACACCCACGCCATGCCCTACAACACCCTCGACTGGCAGATCGATCAACGCGTGCTCACGCTCAGCCTGAACCGGCCGGCGCAGCTCAACGCCTTCACCGTCGAGATGGCCGAAGAGCTGATCGATGCCTACCGTCGCGCCAGCGACGACGATGCCGTGGGTGCCATCGTCGTCACCGGCGCCGGCAAGGCCTTCTGTGCCGGCATGGACCTGTCCGTCGAAGGCAATGTCTTCGGCCTGGACGAGACGCTCAATCCGAGCCTGAGCGAACAGGATGCCGGCTGGGAAGACCCGGCCATCGTCAACGGTGTGCGCGACACCGGCGGGCGCGTCTCGCTGGCGATGTACGACTGCAAGAAGCCGATCATCGCCGCCATCAACGGCGCCGCCGTGGGCATCGGCGCGACCATGACCTTGCCGATGGACGTGCGCCTGGCCTCCGACAAGGCACGCATCGGTTTTGTCTTCGGGCGCATCGGCATCGTGCCCGAGGCCTGCAGCACCTGGTTTCTGCCGCGCATCGTGGGCCTGCAGCAGGCGCTGGACTGGGTCTATGCCGCCGACATCCTGACCGCCGAGCAGGCGCTGGCGGGCCGCCTGCTGAAGGCCGTGGTGCCGCACGAGCAACTGCTCACGCAGGCCCACGCGCTGGCGCACAAGTACATCGACAACCGCAGCCCGGTGTCGATCGCGCTGATGCGCCAGATGCTGCTGCGCAACCACGCGGCAGCGCACCCGCGCCAGGCGCACGCGGTTGAATCGCTGGCCATGCTGCACACCAGCCGCAACGACGGCAAGGAGGGTGTCGCCAGCTTCAACGACAAGCGCGTCCCGGCGTTCAGCGGCAAGGCGTCGAGCGATCTGCCCGACTTCTATCCCTGGTGGTGAACGATGTCGGCGCAGCGAGCAGGCTTTGCCGACAGACCCGGCACTTCAGACCGCGCGTCGTTCGCCGGTCCGACCACCGCGGTCACGGGGAAGACAAGCGTGGCGAGACGGCACACACTGCACGGCGATGGCCCGCTTTTGCACACGTTCCCCCTTTCTCGCCGGCAGCTCGGCTGCCTCGACGCGGCGTGATCGTGTGGCCATGACGGCCATCCTGCTGGCGCTCGCCGCACCGACGCACGGTGCGCTGGCGCAGACCGCAGCGCCGGCCGGCTCCGATGCGCTCGCGAGATGCGAACGCGCTGTGCGGCAGGCGCTCGTGCCGCAAGCCGGGGCGGCTGCCGAGTTGCGCCTGTCGGCCGTGCCGTCGACGCCGGGCGCGCAGGCCGGCGACAGCCAGTTCGTGCTGCAAGGCGAGGGGCAGTGGCGCGAGGCTGCTGCGCTGCGCAAGTTCAGGTACAGCTGCAACCTCGACCGGCGCAGTGGCGAAGCGGTCGGGGTCGTGATCCGACAGATCGGCGCGCCGGGGGCCACACAGGCCGAATCGACGCCGGCCAAGGAACCCGACCTCAGCCACCTGTCGCCGTCGGCTTGTGAATCCGGCGCGGCGGCCGCGCTGCACCAGCGCTGGCCGCGGGTGTCTCAGATCACCTTCGACAGCGAGACGCGCAGCCTCACACAGCAAAGCGCCTTGCGCGCCGAACTGCACGGCCAAGGACGCGCCCGCACCGCGCCGGAATCACCCGCCCTCGTGCACTTCGGCTTCGACTGCACGATCGACCCGCGTGACGGACGCGTGATCGGCATGCGCCTCAGCGGCTGAGGCCGCAGCTAGCCACGCCTCGGTTTGGCAGCGGCTATTGCCGCCCCTGGGCTGCTGACGCGGCGAAGTCCGTCAACAATCCGCGGATGAGCCATCGCCGCCCCACCCCGCCCCACCCCGAACTGCTCGAGCGACTGCGTGCCGCCACGGCGGTGCTTGAACAGATCGCCGATGACGCCAGCGCCGTCGATGTGCTGCCGCCTGCCGACCGCGAGCGCCTGTTCCAGGCCGTTGCGCGCGTTCATCACCCTGACCGCACCGAGCGCCGCCAGCAGCGAAGGGCCGCCGCCCGCGGCCGCCGGGCCGAGCACACACGCCACAGCGATGCCGTGTTGCATGAGACCGGCATCCGCACGCTGCGCCGCAAGCCGGTATTCACGGCGCCCGCCTGCTTCGCACCGGTCGGCTTTTCGGCACAGGACATCGACAAGCTGGACGACCGCAGCCCGCACGGGCCGCACACGCAGCCGCAGCACTGTTACGTGTGCAAGGCCAAGTACGGGCACATCCACCACTTCTACGACCAGCTGTGCCCGCCCTGCGCACAGCTCAACTTCGCCAAGCGCACCGAACTGGCCGACCTGCGCGGGCGCGTCGCCCTGCTCACCGGCGGACGCGTCAAGATCGGCTACCAGACGGGGCTGAAGCTGCTGCGTGCAGGCGCGCAGCTGATCGTCACCACCCGGTTTCCGCGCGACTCGGCGGCGCGCTATGCCCAGGAGGCGGACTTCTGCGAATGGGGCCACCGTCTGGAGATCTTCGGTCTGGACCTGCGCCACACCCCCAGCGTCGAAGCCTTCTGCAACGAACTGCTGAGCACGCGCCAGCGTCTGGACTTCATCGTCAACAACGCCTGCCAGACCGTGCGACGCCCGCCGGACTTCTACGCCCACATGATGGCCGGCGAGACCGCGGCGCTGCATCACGCACCGGCTGCCGTTCGCAAGCTGATCGGCACCTACGAGGGCCTGCGCAGCAGCCACATCCTGCCCGAGACGCACGCTGCACAAGAGGCGCCAGGGCCAGCGGCGCACACCGTCGCGCTGCCGGCCCTGACGGCCCTGACGCGCGCGGCAGAGCTCTCGCAGATCCCGCTGCTCGCCGAAGAGCTGCTGGCCCAGCAGCATCTGTTTCCCGCAGGCCGCCTCGACCAGGACCTGCAGCAGGTCGACCTGCGCGGCCGAAACTCGTGGCGCATGCTGATGGACGAGGTGCCTTCGGTCGAGTTGCTCGAAGTGCAACTGGTCAACGCCATCGCCCCGTTCCTCATCAACGCGCGGCTCAAGCCGCTGATGCTGCGCACGCCCGGCCTGGACAAGCACATCGTCAATGTCTCGGCGGTTGAAGGCCAGTTCTATCGCAGCTTCAAGACCACGCGCCATCCGCACACCAACATGGCCAAGGCCGCGCTGAACATGATGACCCGCACCGCCGCCGCGGATTACCACGGCGACGGCATTCACATGAACAGCGTCGACACCGGCTGGGTCACCGACGAAGACCCGGTCGAGATCGCCGCGCGCAAGACGGCCGAGCACCGCTTTCACCCGCCGCTGGACATCATCGACGGCGCGGCCCGCATCCTCGACCCCATCATCACCGGAATCAACACCGGGGAGCATGTCTGGGGACAGTTCCTGAAGGACTACCGAACGACGCCTTGGTAGCGGGTGCTGCGCACATCGACCGCGCGGTTCGGGCAAGGCCGGCGGCTACGATGCGACCGATGAGCCACGGCGACGACGACACGCAGCTGATCACGCTCGACAACGGCGTGCGGGTGCTGGCCATCCGCACGCCGCAACGGCAGACGGTGGATGTCAGCGTCGTCGTGCACACCGGCAGCCAGCACGAGAGCGCGCGGCTCAACGGCATCAGCCACATGGTCGAGCACATGGCGTTCAAGGGCACCCACGAGCGCGATTGCCAGCGCATCAACCTCGACGCCGAGCGGCTGGGCGCGCAGGTCAATGCCCACACCGACAAGGACCACAGCGCCTTCCACATGAGCGGCCTGGTGCGCGATACCGAGGCGTTCGTGCGCATGCTCGGCGACATCGTGCAGCACAGCAGCTTTCCCGAAGAGGAACTCGAGCGCGAGCGCCAGGTGATCCTGCACGAGTTCGCCGAGGACGAGGACGACGCGCTGGCCACCGCCTTCAGGCTGTTCGACCGGACCTGCTTCGGCTCGCACCCGCTGGCGCGGCCGGTGATCGGCAACCGGCGCAACATCGGCCGCTTCACGCGCACCGATCTGCTCGGCTATGTGCAACGCCAGTACAGCGGTGCGAACACCGTCGTCGCCGTGGCCGGCGATGTGGACCCCGCAGCGCATCGCACAACAGGTGCAAGCCACGTTCGGTGCGATGCCGCGTGGCCAGGACAACCGGGTCGCACCACCGGTCTATGCCGGCGGCATCGTCACGCGGCGCATCGCCGGCAGCGCGCAGACACACATCGTGCTGGGCTTTCCGATCCCCGCGCTGAAGCAGCAGCACCACGCCAGCACCCTGGCCGCCGCGCTGTTCGGCGAGGGCATGAGTTCACCGCTGATGGACCAGCTGCGCGAGCGCCGCGGCCTGGTCTACTACGCCGCGTGCTCGGCCGATGTGGGTGAGCTGTGTGGCCAGTGGGTCATCGAAGCATCGACTGCGCCGCAGCATGTCGACGCGTTCTTCGTCGAGGTCACGCGGCTGCTGCGTGCGCATGCCCAGGGCATCGATGCCGTGGGCCTGCAGCGGGCCCGCAACCAGCTGATGGTGCGCAGCCTGCGCGCGCACGAACGGCCGGCGCGACGTCTGGAAGCTGCGGCCATGGACGTGCTGGCACTCGGGCGCGTGCGCTCGCGAGCAGAAATCGACGCGGCCGTGCAAGCCGTGACGGCGCGCCAGGTGCGCGCGGCCTTCGCCGGGATGCTCGCCTGCGGCGCATCGATCGCCATCGCCGGCAAGGTGCGCGGCGGCCTCAAGGACAGCGTGCGCGAGTGGGCTGAACCGCTGTTGCGCGCCGGCACGCCGGCTTCGCTGCCCTGTTGACGGGCTCGGCCTGTTTGCCCCTCGTCGGGTTCAGGCGCTCCGTCGTGCGTGGAACAGCGCGCCGGCCATCACGCCCGTGCGGTACAGGCCGACGAAGTGCTCGTAGGCCCGGTCGTAGCGGTCGAAATGCGCCTGCCCCAGACGGGACACCGTCTGCGCCTGCAGCGTGCGGTACATGGCATGCCGATCGATCAGGATGCGCGTCCATTCGTCGCTCAGATCGTTGACCTGGACCACCTCGAGACCGGCCTCGCGCAGCCAGCCCCGGTACGCAGCCTCGGTCGCGATCTCGCTGAAGCGCATGCCGTCGAACAGCCGGCGGGCGTCGTCCCCATCCAGGGGTTCGCGGCTCAGGATGTCGGAGAACACCACCCGACCGCCCGGCATCAACACACGCGCGATCTCGCGCACCAGCGTCGGCTTGTCGGGGATGTGGGCGAAGGCCTCCTGGCTGATCGCCAGCGTGAAGCTGGCATCGGCAAAAGGCAGCGCAAGCGCATTGCCCTGGCGGAAGCGCACCTTGGCAGCCAGGCCCGCCGCCTCGGTGAGCGCGGTGGCACCTTCGACCCGGCTGGCGGTCAGGTCCAGCCCCGTCACCTCACAACCTGTCTTCCAGGCGATGTAGCGCGCGGGACCACCCAAGCCGCTGCAGATGTCGAGGACCTGGTCTGCGGCCGTCACTGCGGCCTGCGCGATCAGGCGGTCGACCGCAGCGGTACCGCCGTAGT
Source organism: uncultured beta proteobacterium (assembly GCA_963756415.1). Lineage (GTDB taxonomy): Bacteria > Pseudomonadota > Gammaproteobacteria > Burkholderiales > Burkholderiaceae_C > Rubrivivax. The sequence goes on along the minus strand of CAVWNT010000002.1, from coordinate 1,642,351 downwards.
GGTCCTGGTCATGCTGCTGCAAGACCTCTTCGCTGATGTGTTCGCGGGCGATGCCGCGTGCCGCGACCGCATCGAAGATCTGCTGCGCGCTGATCGGATGGAAATCGTAGAAATGCTCGACGGCCTGCAGCCGCGGGTCGGTGGACATGGGGGCCCCTGAACTGAATCGAGGTCGGTTGCTGCAACCGTCGATGCTACTTGCGGGGCCGACGATGCCCAGGTGGGCGTTCCTTTGCCGCAAGGGCCTTGATACTTGGTCAATTTCGTTCGCGAAGTTGACCAGACTGTCCCGCGGTTCATGGTTCATTGCGCTCTGTCGGACCCGTCTGATCGAAGGTGCCAGTGTCGGCAATGTGGCGGTCACCTGCCGCCGGGCCACACCACCTCGCGGGCAGGTCGCGGCGACAACCAGTCTCTGTACGATCAGCCAAGTGCCGAGCGAGCGGCCGGTCGCGAAGGCACAGCCGTCGTAGCAGGACGACAGTTTGATACGGGCATTCCCATAGCAGTCGCTCGAAAATTTGGCCGAGCTTGTCGCCACCGGGCACAGGCCTTGTGTCCGCAGTTCGACCGGCCCAACTGATGCTCACGATTTCCAAGCGACACCCATCGCTGCGAGTGCCGCACCGCACAGCAGGCGCTCACGTGAGACGTCGCGGAACGCCCGGGGGCTTGCGAATACGGCACGTGTATAACCTTGTCGCTTCATCGATCGGATTGGGTGGCAGATGCGGTTGTCATGGGGGTGGGCAGCGCCGCGGGCACGGGCGCTGGGGGTTCTCGCCGCAGCGTTCATCGCCACGACGCCCGTGCAATCGGTCGAACACGAGGCGCACGTGCTGGTGCTGAACGCGCTGGATCCCTATCTTCCCGCCTACCAGGCGATTGACAGCGCGATGCGTGCGGGACTCGCCAACGAAACCTCCACGCGCATCGTCCTGTATTCCGAACTGCTCGACGCGCAGCGCTTCGCGCACGAGCCTGTCGAGCCCGAACTCGTTGCGCTGCTGAGCAAGAAATACCGCTCGTTGCCGATCGACGTGGTCGTGACGGTGACGCAGCCGGCGCTCGACTTCTACGAGCGACACGGCCGCCAGCTCTGGCCCGGCGCGCGCCTGGTGGCGCACGGCATCGCCGATCCGGGCGAGCGCGCGGTGAGCTTGCCGCCCGATGCGTTGGGGCAGATCAACCGCGACGACCTTGTCGGCACGCTGGCCCTGGCGCGGCGCCTGCAGCCGAAGGCGAACCGGCTGCTCGTCGTCTCAGGCGTGTCGCCGCTGGACCTGGAGCTCGAGGGACGGGCGCGTGCGGTACTGCCCGCTGCGGCGCACGCGATGTCGGTCGAATATCTGTCCGGCCTGCCGCTGCCGGAGTTGATCGCTCGCATTGCCAGCGAACCGGCGGACACGATCGTTTTCTACCTCACGCAGTTTCGCGATCGCGACGGGCACCCGTACTTGCCGCGCAACGTACTGCGGGCCATCAGCGAGGCGTCGGCGGCGCCGGTGTACGGTCTGTTCGAAACCTATGTCGGCTTCGGCGTGGCCGCCGGCAGCATGGAGGTCTATGCCGACCGGGGCCACCTCGTCGCCAAGCTCGTAGGTGAAGCACTCGCCGGCAAGCCTGCCGTGCCGGGTCAAACGCAGTTCACTGTGCCGAGCCGTTGCATCGCGGATGCGCGAGCACTGCAGCGTTGGTCGCTCGATGCGGGGCGATTGCCGGCCGGCTGCGATGTGCGCTTCGTCGCCACGCCTGTGTGGCGCACCTACGCTTTGCCGATTGCCGCCGCCGTGACGCTGCTCGCCGTGCAGACGGTGATGATCGTCGCGTTGATCCGTCAACGCCGCGGGCGGCGCATCGCCGAGGCCGAGTCACGCTCGCGACTGTCGGAGATGGCACACATGAACCGGCGCGTGGCCATGGGTGAACTCACCGCGTCCATCGCGCATGAGTTGAACCAGCCCCTGGCTGCCATCTACAGCAATGCCGAGGCGGCGCACATCATGCTTGCCGACGCTGCGCCCAAGCGGGACGAGATCGCCGAGATCCTGGTCGACATCAAGCAGGACGACAAGCGCGCCAGCGAAGTCGTTGCCCGCATTCGAGCGATGCTGCGCAAGACCGAAATTGTCCCCGCAGAAGTCGACCTGAACGAAACCATCGACGAGACCATCAAGCTGCTCGCCTTCGATGCATCGTCGCACTCGGTCACTGTCAGGGCCGAACTCGAAGCCGGCCTGGCGTCGGTCTGCGCCGACCGCGTGCAGATCCAGCAGGTCATCGTGAACCTGATGCTCAATGCCATCGAAGCGATGCGCGAGGTGTCTGAAACGAGCCGGCGGCTGCTGGTGCGCAGTCGCGGTCACGGCGATGGTGAGGCCGAGGTCTCCGTCAGCGACAGCGGCGCCGGCATCGTGCCAGAGCTGCTGCCGCGGATCTTCGAGTCCTTCGTCACCTCCAAAACCGACGGCATGGGCCTGGGCCTGTCGATCTCGCGCACCATCATCGAGTCGCACCGGGGCAAGATATGGGCCGAGAACCTGCCCGCCGGGGGTGCCGTCTTCCGTTTTACCTTGCCCCTCGCGGTGCGTTGAGCCTCCCCATCGACCATGGCCGAACCCCCGCAGACCGTTTTCATCGTCGATGACGATCCCAGTGTGCTGAAAGCGCTGGAGCGGCTGCTGCGTCAATCCGACTGGGATGTGCATACCTTCGAATCCGCGGAGTCGTTCCTGGCCAGACCCCAGCGGTCGGGCCACGCATGCCTGCTGCTGGACGTCAACCTGCCGGGCATTAGCGGCCTGGAACTGCAGCGGCGTCAATCGAGTTCAGCGCATGCGCTGCCGATCGTTTTCCTGACCGGCCGCGGCGACATACCGATGTCGGTGCAAGCCATCAAGGCCGGTGCCGTCGACTTCCTCACCAAGCCGGTCGAAACGGCAGCGCTGATCCGCGCCATTCGCGCGGCCTTCGACCAGGCGGCGGCGCAGCGGGTCGCGCAGGAGGCCACCTCGGAATTGCGCCAGCGCTTCGAGGCCTTGACGCCGCGCGAGCGCGAGGTGCTCTCTGCGCTGGCCGCTGGTCGGCTGAACAAGCAGATCGCCGCCGACTTGGGCATCGTCGAGCAGACCGTCAAGTTCCACCGCGCAAGGATCATGGATCGGATGAAGGCGAAGACAGTCGCGGAGTTGATGCACATCGCGGCGCGCCTGGGCATCGACATCGCCTGAGGCGAACACGATCCGGTCGTTCGCGTAGCTGGCCCAAAGCACAGTTCCTGGCCCCGCCATCCCGCGCGAGCCATCCGCGCACGACGGCAGCGACGTTTGTGGCGACGTTTGTGGCGACGAGTGGTCGCGGATCTCGCGCAGTTCGGCCAGGTCCACTGGCTCGCGCTGCAGCGTCTTCTGCGCCGCCTGCGAATTCGCTCGATGCACTAAACCAAGGAGTAGTTCTCGTTGCGCGAATGGCTTGTTAGCGTTGGTCACGCGTCGCTGGCCCTGCGCCGCGCAGTCGCGGAGTCGGTATCCAGCACCACAGAGGACACACCATGCGTTCGAGAATCCAGATGGCATTCGTCATCGCGATATCGCCGCTGCTGCGGCTGGCAGCCCTGCAGGCGCAGACCCTGACGCGGAAGAAGCCCGACATCCTGCTCATCCTGAGCGACGGCATCGGCTTCAGCTCGGCATTTGCGACCGCAGGCAAGTTCGGTGGTGTGGGATTCGCCTCCGCCGATGGAGCGCAAATCATGAAGATCCGTACGAGCCTCTCCGCGGCGCTGTGGTGCATCGCCGCAATGATCTGCGGCTGCGCCGCCGTGCCGCAGCAAAGCCCGACGGCCGGGCCGCCGCCCGACCCCTGGCCGCGCGTCGTCGATCTGGCCGACGGCCAGTTGCTGGCCTACCAGCCGCAGGTCATCAGCTGGGCCGACAACCAGCTCGACTTCCGCGCCGCGCTGGCGCTGAAGCCCGACGGCGCAAAGGACGAGAGCTTCGGCGTCATCGTCGCCAGCGCGCGCACGCAGGTCGACAAGCTGCTGCGCACGGTGACCTTCGAAAACCTGCGCATCTCGAAGATCGACTTCCCGACCTTGCCCGACCGCGGCGCGGCCTACGCCACGCAACTGCAGACGCAGTTTGCGCAACAGGTGAACACGATCGCGCTCGACCGGCTCGAAGCGTCGCTGGCGCTGGCCGGCGTCAAGCCGCCCACGGTGGCGGTGCAGAACGACCCGCCGCAGGTCTTCGTCAGCACGTCGCCGGCGATCCTGGTGCCGATCGACGGTGCGCCGGTGCTGAAGCCGGTGTCGGCCGACTCGCCATTCCAGCGCGTCATCAACACCAAGGCGCTGATCCTGCAGGGCGGGCCCGGGCAGAACTTCTACCTGCACGTCTACGACGGCTGGCTGGAAGCGGCTGCCATCGGCGGGCCGTGGATCTTGTCGAACGTGCAGCCGCCGGGCATGGACAGCGCGGCCGCGGCGATCGCCAAGACCGGCGCGGTCGACATGCTCGACGGCGGCAGCAGTGCGCAACCGAAACCGTCGCTCGCCGACGGCGTGCCGACGATCTACACCAGCCAGGCTGCGGCCGAGCTGATCGTGTTCAAGGGCCCGCCCGACTTCGTGCCGGTGGCCGGCACGAAGCTGCTGTGGGCAGCGAACACGACCAGCGACGTGCTCATCGACAGCACCAGCAGCGCCTACTACGCACTGATGGCCGGTCGCTGGTTCGACGCCGCCGCGCTCACCGGCCCGTGGCGCTTCGTGCCGGCCAACGCGCTGCCGGCCGACTTCGCGCGCATCCCGCCGCACGAGCCGGCCGGTGCCGTGCTGCCGACGGTGGCCGGCACGCCGCAGGCGCAGGAAGCCGTGATCTCGAACTCGATCCCGCAGACGGCGACGGTGCCATTGACAGACGGCCCGACCTTCACGCCCAGCTTCGACGGCGCGCCGCAGCTGACGCCGATCGCCGGCACACCGCTGTCGTACGTGGTCAACGCCTCCGAGCCGCTGATCCAGGTGGCGCCGAATGCCTACTACGCAGTCGTCGCCGGCGTCTGGTTCGCGGCGGCACAGCCCAGCGGGCCGTGGCGCATCGCGACGACGGTGCCGGCGGTGATCTACACCATCCCGCCGTCGTCGGCGCTGTACTACGTGACCTACGTGAAGATCTACGAGGCCACGCCGCAAGACGTGTACGTCGGCTACACGCCCGGCTACATGGGCACCGTGGTCTCGCCGTACGGCACCGTGGTCTACGGCACCGGCTACAGCTACACGCCGTGGATCGGCTCGGTCTGGTACCCGCCGCCGTACACCTACGGCGTGTATGCCGCGCCGATCTACAACCCCTGGGTCGGCTACACCTTCGGCTTCGCCCTGGGCCTGGGCGCGGCGGCGTGGATGGACCCGTACTGGGGCTGGGGCGGCGGCGCCTGGTATGCACCCGGCTATCGGGGCGGCTATCCGTGCTGCGGCGTGGCCAGCGCCAATGTCTACGGCCATTGGGGCAATGCCGCGTATTCGGGCACGCGCAGCTGGTACGCCGGCGGCGGCGTGGCCGGAACCCGGTTCTCGGGCTCGTACGCGACGGCGCGCGGGACGACCGGTTATGTCGGCGCCGGCCGGCAGTTCAACGCCTGGACCGGCAACGCCTCGCGCGGCTACGACCGCACCTTCGACACCGCGGGCGGCGCATCGGGCAATGTCGCGCGCGGCGCCAACACCAACGTCTACAGCGGGCAGCGTTCCACCGGCAGCGCGGTCTCGGCCACCGGCCCTGGCGGCAGCACGTACGACCGCGCCGGCGCGGCCACCGCCGGGCCGCTGGGCAGCGCGCGCGCGGGCGGCGGCTCGTTCACCAACGGCATCACCGGCAAGACCACCAGCTGGAGCAGCTCCAGCCTGGGCAGCGACCATGTCGCCGATGTGAACGGCAATGTCTACCGCAACAACGGCGGCGGCTGGCAGCAGCATTCGGCCGGTGGCTGGGGCAGCGCATCGGGCGACACCTCGTGGGCCGACCGCGAATCGCAGGCGCGCAGCGCGGGCGCCGATCGCTCCGGCGGCTTCTTCAGCCGGCTCGGCGATAGCGGCGGACTGTTCGGCGGCGGCGGCGACCGCTTCGGCAGCGATGGCTTCGGTGGTGGCGACCGCTTCGGCGGCGGTGGGTTCGGCGGGCGCTTCGGGGGCGGCGGGTTTCGGCGGTAGCAACGACGAAGCGCCGGGAGTTTCGGGTCCCTGGAGCAGGCACTGGTGCTCAGCTGCGACGAGAAAGGCAAGATTCAGGTGCTCACCGCACCGACCCACGACTACAAACGCCGCAGCACGCTTTACCGCGGCACCTTGGTTGGTGCCGCGCACGGGTGCATCGTGACCGGCGGTCGCCCGGCCCGCATGCGCTGCCTCAGTCCAAGTGGGTCAACAGGGTTCCGCAAAGGCTTCCGACAGGCGCGGTCGAACTCCACGTTCACCGGCAGCAGACGCCCGTTGGAGAACAACATCGGCACGTTGCGCGCGTTCGCAGCCGCTTCGGGACTGGTGCAAAGCAGCCCCGGACTCACAACCGGAAGACACAGCGGTGAGTGAGCCAACCCCGCAGCCGCGCCACGAGGGCAACATCGATTCGCACAATCAAGGCACGCCGTCTTCGCAGGATGCTGGAGTGGCAAGTCCAATGTGTCACCGCCGCTGGGCCGAGCGGCAGCGTGAAGCAAGTCAGGTAGGCGAGCCCGGCCCCCGCTGATGCCAGAATGATTGAAATGTCGTTCGCAGTCGGAACTGAAAGGCGCAGCCAACGCAGGCGCGCCGACGACGCATCGTCGTCGGAGTGGATCGCCTTCGAACGCATGCTCGCCGAGCTGGCTTCGCAGTTCGCCAACCTGCCAACGAGGCCGCCGAATGGCTGGCCGAGCAGACTGGCGAAATCGCGCAGAGCATGGTGCTCGAAGCCACCGCCAACATTCTGTCGACGGCACACATTCTCGGCGGCGCGGTCATCGGCAAGGATGCCGACACCGAAGCCGAACAATCGCTATCCGAACTTGAGCCGATTCATCGGCGAGCACATCGCGGCGCCGGCGCGGCGCGAAGAACATGTCACCGTGCCGCGCATCGCGGCGCCCACCGAGGAGATCATGAGCATGGACCCGATCATCCAACGCATGCAGGACGTGTTCGAGCGCCAGCGCAAGGCGTTCGCCGCGCATCCGTTTCCCACGCTGGCCGAGCGCAAGGCCAAGCTGAAGACGCTGCGCTCGCTGCTGCAGCGCTACCAGGACCAGATCGTCACCGCGGTGAGCGCGGATTTCGGCGGCCGTGCGCCGGCCGAAACCAAGCTCGCCGAAGTGCTGGGCCCGGTGTTCGAGATCAACCATGCGCTGCATGCGCTGCGCGGCTGGATGCGGCCACGCAGGCGCTCCACCGAACTGCTGTTCCTGGGCAACAGCGTGCGTGTCAACTACCAGCCCAAGGGTGTGGTCGGGGTCATCGGCGCTTGGAACTTCCCGCTGTACCTGTCGCTGGGGCCGCTGGTCGCGGCGCTGGCCGCCGGCAACCGCGTGATGATCAAGATGTCCGAGCTGTCGCCGCGCTCGACCGAGCTGCTGGTGAAGATGCTGGCCGAAGGCTTTGCCGAGGACGAGGTGGCGGTGTTCGGCGGCGAGGTGGCGCAGGCGCAGGCCTTCTCGCAGCTGCCGTTCAACCACATCGTCTTCACCGGCTCGCCGGCGGTGGGCCACCACATCATGCGCGCCGCGGCGCAGAACCTGACGCCGGTGACGTTGGAACTCGGCGGCAAGTCGCCGGCGCTGGTGTCGGCTGCAGGCTCCCTTGCCGATGCGGCCGAGCGCATCACCCACGGCAAGGCCTTCAACAGCGGCCAGATCTGCGTCTCGCCCGACTATGCGCTGGTGCCGCGCGGCCAGGTCGATGAATTCGCCAGTGCGGTGCAGGCATCGTTCCGCAAGTTCTACCCGACGGTGCAGGGCAACCACGAATACACCAGCATGACCTGCGAGCCGCATGCCCAGCGCATCCACGATCTGCTCGCCGAAGCCAGGGCGAAGGGTGCCACCGTCACCGCCTGCGGCGACAACGGCCCGGGGCGGCGCATTCCGCTGCACGTGGTCACCGGCGTCACCGACGACATGCGCATCGCCAAGGAGGAACTGTTCGGGCCGATCCTGCCGGTGATCCCGTACGACACGGTCGACCAGGCCATCGACTACATCACCGCACGGCCGCGGCCGCTGGCGATGTACCCGTTCGGCTTCAGCGGCGCCGAACTGGACAAGCTGCTGACGCAGACCCATTCCGGCGGTGTGTCGGTCGACGACTGGGGCTGGCACGTGTTCAACCACGACCTGCCTTTCGGCGGCGTCGGCAACTCGGGCATGGGCACCTACCACGGCGAGGAGGGCTTTCGCGAGCTGTCGCACGCCAAGGGCACGTTCAAGCGCTTCAAGTGGTTTCCGATGGGGCTGTTCTATCCACCCTACGGCAACCTGGTGCAGCGGCTGGTGTTCAAGTTCTATCTGGGGCAAAGCGACCCGGCGCTCGCCCCGGCCGTGCCGACCAGCGCGCGGGCGCAGGCGCCGCTGCATTGACGCGGCGCGGCGCAGCGCCTCGCGAGCAAGCCCATCGACGCACCGCTCTCGCCGGCCATCGCGCACGCGTTGCGCACGCCGCGCTCGGCCGCGCTGGCCGGCATCGTCTTCGCACTGCTCTACGGTGCAGCGCTGGTGCTGCTGCGCCTGAGCTTTCCCGACGGCATCACGCAGCGCGCCGCCTGGCTCGGCGATCGTGCCGCCAGCGTGGCGATCGCGGCGCACCTGGTGGCCTACTGCGGCATCGCCTTCCTGTGGTTCATCGGCGTGCTGCGCAGCCGCATCGGCGCGCGCGAAGACCGCTTCCTGTCGACGGTGTTCGTCGGCAGCGGCTACCTGTTCCTGGCCGTGACCTTCGTCGCCGCCGCGCTCGCCACGGCGCTGCTGAATCTGCACGCGCAGTCGGAAAACAGCGCCGCCGCCGACGCCGCTTTTGCGCTCGGCGCGCGCACCGCCTACGAATTGATCAACCTGTATTCGGTGCGCATGGCGGCCGTGTTCATGTTCTCGTTCGCCACGCTCGCGCTGCGCACCGCAGCCGTACCGCGTGGTTTGGTCTGGCTGACGTATGTGCTGGCCACATCGCTGTTCGTCAGCATTTCGTACACGCTGTGGGTGGCGCTGGTGTTCCCGCTGTGGGTGCTGCTGCTGAGCAGCTACCTGCTGGTGTGCGGCATCGGCAATGCGGGGGACGGAGCGCGCTGATACGGATGCGCGGTCGATCGTCCAGTTCGAGCGAAGGTTCGCGGCGCTTGGCTGCGCTCGTGGCGCCGGGTTTTAGGTCAGAAGAAGACTTGTCCCAGCCACCTTGAAGTTGCGATCTGCCTGCTCCAAAGCAGTCGCTGAAGGCGCGGGGCGGCGGTCAACAATGTCGAAACGAATCCGCTGGACCGGGTAACCGTCCTCGCCCATCAGCGGGTGCTCCCGGCCGTACGGTTCGGAGCCCCTGGGTCGGCACGATGACTGCGTAGCACCCGCGGAGGCCGTTGACAGCGCACACGCCCATTCGATGGCTTCGTTAGCGCGCGGCAGAGCGCTGGCGGCACGGCCAATCCGATCGCCCCGGCCGTCTTCAGATTGACGACCAGCTTGCCAGCTTGAACTTTTCGGCTGCTCGACCGGCTTGGCGGCGCGCAGCAGCCGCCTCACCTGCAGCACGCCAGCGCTCAGCGTCCGAACGGCACGGCTTCTACCTGCAAGCGCAACACCGCGACGACCGTCCCGCGCGCACTGATGCGCAACGCACAGCCATCGTCCAGCCGCAGCAACACCGACTGTCCGCTTAACGCCAAGGTCGAAACACCGGTCGAGGCACAGGCTGCATTCGAGCCCGGCAGTCCAACTGCGCTGATCTCGGCCGCCGCATCGTCGATCGCCGTTACGAACAGGCGCAGGGCTGCGCCGGAGCGATTGCTCAGCACGGACAAACTTTCGCCGGCGGGCACGCGCGTCAGCATCGAGCCGATCACGGCCGGCGAAGCTCCGCCCGAGGCCGGCGCCGAGAACGCGGCTTTTCCGCCGCCGAACTCGAATGAGGCGCATCCGGACACGGCCAAGACCGCGGCAACCCACATCAAGTGCCGCGCGGGCCTTGCGGGTGCAGTGCAAAGTTTGCTCATCAATTCCTTCGTGGAACGCTTCTTTGCTTGTAGACGACGCGCAGTGCCATCGGCGGCCAGTGCATCGAAGCGATGCATCGGCTTTCGAAGCGTTTGATGAAACCGAGCGAAACGATTATGGGGCGGCCGTGGACCAAGGGCCGCGGCGCCTGATGAACCAGCGGCAAAGAGGTGGTGTCGCGCGACTTCCCGCGTGCGGGTTTGCGCACGCCGACAGGACGCGCTGGACCTCGGCGGCTGCCGCGAAGGGCTCGAGACGAAGCGAAGCACCGAGCGCGGTACACGCTGGAGTTCAAGCAGGAGACCGTTCGGCTGGTCAAGGCCGGGCAGGAGGCGTCGGTGACGCCGCGGGTGCTGGGCGTGCCCAAGCAGACGCTGAGCAACTGGGTCGACTGGCCGTGAGGTTCGAAGCAAACCGGCACGCGGGCCAGGCAGAGCAAGCCGCGTAACCGAGTGGTTATGGACTACGTCGATCGAGGGCAAGGTCACTGGGTCTGTCTGTTCGTCTCGCTCGGCGATGCCGGTCGATCCCAAGCGGATGATCTATGCTGGAGTAACCCGATCATGACGCCGGAGAACAGCGATGAGCAACCCGAAGGGCGATTTCATTTGGTACGAGTTGCTGACCACGGATGCCGACGCCGCGCAGCGCTTCTACGGCAGTGTCGTCGGCTGGACGGCGAGCGACAGCGGCCAGCCCGGGATGGACTACCGCATCCTCGACGCGGGTGACGGGCTGGCGGGTGGCTTGATGCAGATCAGCGATCAGATGCCCGGTGCGAAGCCGGTCTGGCTCGGCTATGTCGCAGTGCCCGATGTCGACTCGGCGGTAGCCGACTGGACAGCCGCCGGCGGCAGTGTGCAGATGCCCGCGATGGACATCCCGAATGTCGGGCGAATGGCGATGCTTGCCGATCCTGACGGCGTGCCGCTGTACGTCATGCGCGGCGCCATGGATGCGAGCAGCACTGCGTTTCGCGTCTCCGACGCGCGCCATGTGCGCTGGAACGAGATTTCGACCAGGAACGACAAGTCCGCGCTCGAGTTCTACAACGCGCGCTTCGGCTGGCAGGCTGCTGGCTCGATGCCGATGGGCGAGATGGGCGACTACCACTTCCTTGCGACAAGCGGGGTCACCTTTGGAGCGCTGATGCGCAGCCCCGCCGGTCAGACGCCGCGCTGGCTCTACTACATCGGCGTCGAGGACATCGATGAGGCGATTGAGAAGATCAAGACGGGCGGTGGCCAAGTCCTCGACGGGCCGCACCAGATTCCCGGCGGCGAGTACAGCCTCCACGCTCGCGACCCGCAGGGCGCAGCCTTCGGCCTCGTCGGCCCGCGCGTTCCGCGGCGGTGACGATGCCGCTGCAGACTCGTCCGTTGCGTCATCGACCGTCGGGGTGAGCGAGCGTTTCGCCGGTGTCTTGCGCTGACGTGGCGCTCGTGGGCTGCAGGGAGCGTGAGGCAGGCCCAGAGTCGCCGATTTGCTCGAGATGGAGTGCGGATCCCCGGTCATTGTTCGTGCGCTGCAGGGTCTGCCGCACAGTGCCCACAGCCATTGATCTAGCGGCGGCGTGGCGGTACGACCGCCCGTATGCTTGCGCGTCACCTCATTTGAACGCCCGTGCAGCCTGACTGGATTCAGCCTCCGTACTCGGTGAGCGACTTGATCGCCGCGCTGCTGTGGATCCTCACGGCGCTGTACGGCATGCTTCATGTGCGCGTTCGCGAGCCAGGGGCGGGCTGGTTTGCTGCAGCCATGGCATTGTTTGCTCTGTATATCGGCAACAACGAGCATCACCTGCCCATGGCGCCCACCTGGGCCGTGGACGATGCAGCCTATGGTTGGTTCACGGTCTTGCGGGTCGGCATCGTCTGCCTCGGCGTCGGCTTGGTCGACTATGTCGGGATGCGGGGCCGCACGCGCGTTCTGGCCATCGTGGGCGTGGTCGTGCCGGTTGTGGCCGTGGCGTTGCTTGATGCAGGAGTCAGTCTCCTGCAATGGCAGGTTCCCGGCCACACCCTGAACCTGCTGGCCGGCGCCAGCCTGGCCGTGCAGACGGGTGTCGTGCTTTGGGCTTGGCGGCGCGAACCGGGGGTCGGCTACGGCTACGTCGCGGCCAGCTTGCTGACCGTGCCGGCGCTGATCGTCATCGGTGCGATCCAGCAAACGCCCACGGCTCACTTGCGCTATTGGGCTGCAGTTCCGATCCTCACCGTCGGCCTGGTGCTGCTGACCGTGTCGCTGATGCGCCGGCGTCGGCTTCTGATCGACGAAGTGGCTCGGCGCACGGCCGCAGAACGTTCCCTTGCCGAAGCCAATGCCTCGCTGGAGTCCAAGGTTCAAACAAGGACAAGCGAGCTGCGTGCGATGGTAGAAGGCCTCGAGCACTTCAGCCGACAGGTGTCGCACGACCTTCGCGGCCCGTTGGGCGGCATTGGCGGACTGGTTGAGTTGGCAAGCAACGCGCTGCAGCGCAGCGACATCGCCGCTGCCCAGCGCGTGCTCGAACCGATTGCTGCGCAGATTCGCACCTCCAGCCAGCTGGTGGATTCGCTGCTCCTGCTGGCACGCAGTGGAGAGGCGACGCTGACCAAGGTGCCGGTCAACTTGGAGAGGCTGACGCAAGAAGCCGTCGCCACGCTGCAGGGGCAGCCGGCAACGCCCGATCCGGGGGAAATAAAGGTCCAGGTCGACCCGCTGCCCACGGTCCAGGCCGACGAGACGCTGCTGCGCGCGGTGATGACCAACTTGATCGGCAACGCGCTGAAGTTCACGGCGCACCGCAACGACGCGCTGGTGCGCGTCAGCGCGTCGATCGAGCAGCACGCCGTCACCGTCACGGTTTCGGACAACGGCATCGGCTTCGAGCCGCGTGCCGCCACTGCCCTGTTCGAGCCGTTCGCGAGGCTGCATGGCGAGACATACCAGGGGACCGGCATCGGCCTGACGATCGTTCGCCGCATCGTCGAGCGCCACGGCGGCCAGGTGTGGGCCACAGGCGAGCCTGACGGCGGCGCCACCTTCAGCTTCACGCTGCCGACGTGAACACAGCCGGCGTGCTGCGTGGAGAGGCTCTCAAGCCGTCTTGCTCCAGCGACTGGAACTGGCCGGGACTGCCAATTCCCGCCTGTTGCTGACGGCTGACCTTGTTCGGCATCGGAAGTCAGGTCCCCGCAGCCGAGGCGAAGTACGGGAAGTCGCGCGGCGCATCACCAGATGCGCGCCTGGCGAAGCCGATCGAATGCAAGGTCTCGACCAGGTGTGACTGCAGCCATCTCGCGCGCACCGGCGCGGAAGTCGGGGTGGCCAAGAAGGGAATAGCACTGCCTCTCGTTGTTCACGCCAACGTGCAGGCTTACCTGCCTGCGGGTTACTATCGTTGACCACTGAGCCTGGGTGTTCCAGGCCTGTTTCACAGGTCTTACATGGGGGTCTCACCATGCGATCACCGATCACAGTTGCGAAGTATGCGGTCCCATGGCTGGTGATGCTTGTGCTCGGTGTGGGTATGCCCACAAGGTCGATCGCAGCCTACAACTACACGCTGATTGCGGACAGCAGCGGTCCCTTCAGCTTCATCTTCCCGACGCCTCCCGAGATCAACGCCAGCGGCACGGTGGCGTTTCTGTCGATGTTGGATTCAGGGGGCCAAGGCATCTTTACCGGCACCGGGGCGGTGCCGAATGTCACTACCACCGTTGCGGACAGCACAGGGTCGTTCAACAGGTTCACCGGCGCCTCGATCAACGCTGGGGGCACGGTGGCGTTTTCTGCGACGTCGGACGCCGGGGGGCGGGGCATCTTTACCGGGACTGGCGCGATCCCCAACGTCACCCGCACCATTGCCGACACCAGCGGTGTGTTTCGTAGAGTCTCTGTCAGCCCTTCGATCAACGACAAGGGTTCGGTGGCGTTTCTCGCCAACTTCACAAGCGGCTCCGGCATCTTTTCCAGTACCGGCGCGACCCCGAATGTCGTCAACACCATTGCCGACTCCGACGGCCCGTTCAGCGCCTTCGGCGAATCCACCGCAATGAACGCTGGCGGTGCGGTCACGTTCCTGGCGGAGTTGGACGCCGGGGACAGGGGAATCTTTACCGGCAACGGCGCGGTGCCAAATGACACCACCACCATTGCGGACAGCACCGGGCTGCTCGACACGTTCGGCCCATCTCCCACGATAAATGCGGGTGGCACTGTGCTTTTCGATGCGAACTTCGATGCTGGAGGGCAAGGCATATTCACCGGCACCGGCGCAGTTCCCAACGTCATCGTCCTCATTGCCGACACCAGCGGCCCGTTTGCGAACTTCGCCAGCACCTACTCGATCAACGCCGGGGGCGCGGTGGCGTTCTTCGCGACCTTGGATTCCGGCAAGGACGGCATCTTTACCGGGCCCGACCCCGTCGCGGACAAAGTGATCGAGACCGGCGACCCCTTGTTCGGCGATACGGTCGCCTTCGTCGACATCGCCACCGAGGGGCTGAACGATGCTGGACAGGTCGCCTTCTACTTCGAGCTGGACAATGGGACTCGAGGTATCGCGCGTGCCGCTCTGGCGATTCCCGAGGCTGGCACCCTCCCATTGCTCAGCGTTGGGCTTGGTGCTTTGGCTCTAGCTGTTCGTAGAAAATTCAGAACTGAGTGTCAAGGCTAGCTCGAGCGTGCTTGGGCGCTGGCCCGGCGTTGGAAGCGCGGCAATCGAATCGACCGGCTCGCCAAGCGGTGACGGTCGCGGCAAGCGCTGGCAGGCGGTGACGTGGTTCATCGAGGACGGCAATTTGCCACCCGACGACAACTGGGTCGAAAACCAAATCAGACCGATTGCCATCGGAAGATCGAATTGGTTATTCGCTGGCTCGCTTCGCGTCGGCCAACGCGCTGCTGCCGTGATGAGCTTGCTGCACCCGGCCAAGCTCAACGGGTTCGAACCGTACGCCTATCTCAAGGACGCGCTGACCCGACTGCCTGCGCACCCGGCTGCCCGCATCGAGGAACTGCTGCCGCAACGCTGGCAGCCAAGCGCCGGCCCATAGTCCGCGCTCAGCGGCGGCGATGTGATGCCCGCCCGCTTACGGACAATCACACTCTCTCGCCGGTGAGACGCATGTCGCGCCGGGCGTTCCTGACCACGGAGACCTGCAATGATCAAGACCCAGGTATTGGTGAAGCGAAAGACCGGCATGACCCGGGAGGCGTTCGCCGACTACTGGCTCGGCACGCACGTCGCAATCGCGGCGAAGATCAGCGAGATCAGGCTCCAGACGATCTCGATCGTCCGCTCCGATCTCCAGCGAGTGGACACGCCGTGGGACGGCCTTGCAAATGCGTGGTGGGACGATGCGGCCGCGATGACCTCGGCACGGCGGGGCGACGCCTTCCGGGCGATGATCGAGGACGAGGGCAACTTCATCGACGTCAGCGTCCGACGCCCGCTCGTCGTCGAAGAGATCAACCCGCTCGCTCCGAAGGCGCCGCCGCAGCCCCATCCCGACCGAATCAAGATCGTCAATCCGCTCTTCAAGCTCGACGCGCTGTCCTATCAAGCGTTCAGCGACTATTGGCGCGGGCCGCACGCGGCGCTCAACAACGCGATGCCCCACATGAACGCCTACATCCAGAACCACGTGCATCCCGACTTCCGCAACGGTGTGCGCGCCTGTGACGGCATCGCCGAGAGCTGGTTCAATTCCATGGATGAGATTCGTGAGCTGCTGCGCAGCGCGGCAAACGCTCGGCTCAGGAAAGACGAGGACAACCTCATCAAGCAGGGCAGCCTGCTGCCGATGGTCTGCCGCGAATACCGGACCATCTGATCCGTTGCTGTTCGCGTCAGCTACGACGTGAGCCAGATTGCCACCAGTAGCAATCGACTGAGCCGGTTTAGTGAACCAAAGTCATGGGTTGGCGCGCTTGTCCCGTTGGGCAGCATGCTCCCTGGTTGATCGGCCCGTGCTAGCTCTCGAGTGCCTTGGCCACCGACTCGTGTGCGCGGCGTCGCACCGCATCGTCGATCTTGCTCGCCGGTCGGTGGCGAACCGCACGCTCGGGGCTGCGCGGGCTGGTGCTGGCGGGCATCGACTGCACTGACGCCAAAGTGCCTATCTGTGGCGCATCACTTTGTGATGGGGAGGCGATCGAGTCGTGGACAAACAGGCCAGGCATATCAGGAGAGCCAGGCAGACCAGTCAAGCCAGTCAAGCCAGTCAAGCCAGTCAAGCCAGTCAGCCAGTCACCAGTCATGCCAGTCGGAGGTCGGGGGGTCAGGGCGGTTCGCGGCAGAAGGACCGACATGGCAACGGCAACGCCGACCGTCACGGCCGCAAGCTGGCTGCGCGCCAAGGCTGGCCGCCTGGGTGGGGCCAACACGGGCAGCTTCAGATCGATGAAGCCGTGCTGTTGAACGCCGCGCAAGAGAGCGCGTGGCAGCTCTCGCTCCTCCGGAACCGACAACAGGCCCACGCGGCTCAGCGTTCGCCCCAATCTGGGCCCTGACGTCCAGACCGTGAACGGCACGGCCAACACCAGCGGCAGCAGCAACGGCGCCAGGTGCGGCGCCGTCACGTCGCGCCCCTGCAGTACCCATAGGGCCAGGACCAACGCGGGCAGCGCGAACACGCCGATGCGCGCCAGTGCATCACGCCAGGCGACTGCGGCGGCATCCCGCGACGGCGACTTCCAGTCCAGCCGCAGCCCCGTCAGCGCACCGAGCACGAAGACGCTGTGCGCCAGCATGCGCAGCGGCGCCTGCACGGCCGACAGCAGCAACTCCAACGTGGCACTGCCCAGCAGCCTGGCACTGCCTCCGAAGCTGGCCTGTTCGCCCTTCAGGCGCACCGCCAGCACGCCCAGCACTCGCGGCAAGAACAACAGCAGCAAGGTCAGCATCAGCAGGGCGTTGCTCGATGAGGTGACCGTGCCCAGCCACAGCCCCAACACCACGAAACCCAACCATACCGGGGCCATCAGGTACGACAGCGCGCCCACGGCCAGCATGGCGCGGTGCACCGGGCTCAGGCCGGGTTCGGCAATCAGGCGTGCGTTCTGCAGGTTGCCCTGGCACCAGCGGCGGTCACGCTGCAGCTCTTCGAGCAGGTTGGCCGGGTGCTGTTCCCAGCTGCCCTGCAGTTGCGGTGCGAGCCAGACTTCGTAGCCGGCACGGCGCATCAATGCGGCCTCGACAAAATCGTGCGACAGGATCTCGCCGGCCAGGCCACCACGCCCCGGGATGGCGGCCAGGCCGCAGTGGCCCATGAACGGCGCCACGCGCAGGATGGCGTTATGGCCCCAGTAGTGCGATTCGCCGAGTTGCCAGTACGCCATCCCCAAAGCGAAAAGCCGCCCGGTGACGCGGTTGGCGAACTGCTGCAGCCGGGCGTGCACGGTGCCCTGGCCGAACCCCTGCGGCAGGGTCTGCACGACACCGGCGCGCGGGTTCTCTTCCATCAGCCGTACCAGCGACACCAGCGTATCGCCGTGCATGATGCTGTCCGCGTCGAGCACCACCATGTAGCGGTAGTTGCAGCCCCAGCGGCGGCAGAAGTCGGCGACGTTGCCGGCCTTGCGCCGGGTGCGCCGGCGCCGCCAGCGGTAGAACAAGCGCCCGCCGTCACCCACGGCCTTGTCGCCCAGGGTCTGTCGCAGCCGTTGCCAGGCTTGCTGCTCGGCAGCGCGGAGCGCAGGATCGGCGGTGTCGGACAGCACGTAGATGTCGAACAGCGACAACGCGCCAGTGGCGGCCAACGATTCGCAGGTGGCACGCAGGCCGGCGAAAACGGTGGCGACGTTCTCGTTGCAGATCGGCATGATGACGGCGGTGCGTGCCGTGCGGTCGATCGGCGCACGGGGTTCACGCAGGGCGATGCTGTGGCGGTCGCCGCGCAGCAGCACCCACGCCCCCATCAACGCGGTGACGAAGCCGGCGCCCAGCCAGGCGAACAGCACGGTGACGAGCCCTGCCTGCAGCCACCAGGCGGCGGACCGCTCATCCGGTGCGGCCTGCCACTGCAGCAGCACGGCCAGCAGGGTCAGCACGGCGACCAGCGCAAGCAGGGTGCGGCGCCGCCGCCGGGCAGGTGCTTGCCAAGGCGCCGGCGCAGCCGATTGGGCCGGGAAGTGCATCCCGGGCCACAGCGCAAACAGCAGCCCGCGCATGAAACCGAACCAGGGTTGGGCGTGCATGGGCGCACGCTTGATTCGGGGGGCGCTGGCGGCGCGGCTGGCACAACGGCCCTCGGCGCTGTCGTCGGGACTCATCGCAGAATTCCACTGCGGAGGGTGAGCAGCATCCATGGCGTGGAACCTGTGCGTGATGGGACGAAGGCTGAAGCGGCCATGCGATGCTGCCTACACGACCTGCCCGCCGTTGTAGGACCGGGCCGCGTGTTCCCGTAGTGGACGCGTGCACGGGCTTGACGGGCAACTCGCCGACGGGCCAGCCGGTGCAGGGGCCGATCAGGGCCTGCCGGTCTGGATCTCGACGTGGCTGCGCGGATGCCAGCGCAAGCGCAAAGGCGCTGCCGCGTCGGCGATGGTCTCCGAGTTCACGTCCTTGCCGCTGCCGTAGTTGATCTGCCGATCGGGGCGCTTGTTGATGCCGATCACCAGCACGAGGCGGCTGCCCGCCGCCAGCTTGCGGGCGGTGAAGCGTTCGGCAGTGAAGGCAAGCACCTGGCGCTCGCCGGCGCGCAGAAGCCGGCGCTTCACGCGATGGCCGGCGTAGCTGGCGCGGAAGTCGTAGGGCTCGAACAGCAACTGGTACTCACCCCCCGCCGTCTGCTCGTACAGCGAGACGACCAGGTCCACGTCCTGCCGTGAGGGCGTGATGTCGAACTCGCCGCGCAGGCTGCCGTCGATCTCGGTGTCCGTCGGCAGCGGATCGCTGACGAAGCTGATGCTGTTGCGCGTCGGCAATTGATTCAGGCGCAGCGCGTCCGGCCACGGGATGCGCACGTCGCTGCGATCGGCGAGATCGACCGACAGTCGCGCCTTGCCGCCGCCTTCGGACGGTGAGGGCAACAGACGGTGCGGGCCGTCGCGTTGGCGCGTGTCGAGGTACAGGCGCAGCCGGGTGCGATCCGGCGTGTGCAAGGTCGGCACATGGCGCCACTCATTGGCGCCCATCACCTGGTAGTTGACGCGGTCCTGCAGCAGCAAAGGCCTTTTGCTGCCCTTGAGGACGTGATCGAACCATTGGTAGCGCAGATCGGGCAGATCGACCCGCGCGACCGGGTCGAGCGTGTAGCCGCGAAGCGTCGCCGCGGTGCCGCGCCGGATCGAGGCCGCATCCCAGGGGCCCAGCAGCAAGGTCGTGTCGGCCTGCGGTCGGTGGCGCAGATGCTCCTGGTGGAAGTACAACGCGCCGGCCTCGGCACCGTAGTAGCCGGCGATGGTCAGCACCGGGATCTCGATCTGCGCAAACTGCTGAGGCGACGGCAAGAATTTCCGCCAGTAGCGATCGTGACTGGGGTGCGTCAACCAGGTTCGGATCAGCTTGCTGCGCTTGCCCAGCAAGATGCGATCGATGTCCCAGTAGGGTCTGCGGCCGCGGTACCAGAGCGCGTTCAGCGCCTGCCAGTGCGCGTCGGAGTCGGCATTTGCCGGTGCGGCTCGCGCTGGCTCGGCCACCGCGTGCTCCTGCGCCCAGCGCACCATGGCGTTGCGGTAGATCTGGCCGGCCATCGGGAAGTCGATGCCCGGTGCCATCGGCGCGATCGTGGCGATGGCTTTCAGCGCCGCCGGCTTCCTGCGTGCGGCGGCCCACGCGGTGTAGCCGGAGTAGCCGTCGCCGAGCATGCCGACGCCGCCGTCGCTCCAGGGCTGCCGGGCGATCCATTCGATGACGGCGACGGCGTCTTCGCCGTCGCGAACGAACGGCCACGCGTCACCCTTGCCGTCGGGCGTGCGCCCTCGCACATAGGCGGTGACGCCGACGTAGCCCTTGACGGCGCTGCGTTGCGCGTCGTCCTCGGCGGGATCGAGCGTGAAGCGCAGCAGCGTCGGCAAAGCGTCTATCGCGCCGCCGGGACGCACCACGTTGGCATGGATGACGGCACCCCCACGCACGGGGATGCGGACTTCCTCCGCCACCGCGTAGCGGCTGCGGTTCTCGGCTGCGATCAGCCCGGGCACCAGCGCGCGGATGGTGCGACGCGACTCGTACTCGAGCCACGTGCGCACCAGCGCCACGGCGTCGTCCTGCGGCAGGCTGCCCTTGGCGCGCCAGCGATCGAAGGCCTGCCGGACCTGCTCGCGGTACAGCACCAGCGGTGTTGCGAGCCGCGCCACGACAGCCGCGGCCTGCATGTCGTCGAGCCGCGTCACGAGTTCCTGGAACGAGCGCACGTAGGCCGGGGCGAAGCCTGTGCGCTCCTTCGCTTCGATCGCGCGTGCGTTCGCGTAGATGCCGTCGAGGATCGCGCGCTCGGCCAGGCCGTCCAACGGCTTGCCCTTCTCTTGGTAGCGCCGGCGCAGCTTTCGGCTGCTGTCGTGGGCCGCAGCGTAGGCGCCACTGACGATCTGCAGAGCGGTCAGGTTGGCCAGGAAGACATCGGTGTCGGCTTCCTGGTAGACCGGCAAGATGCGCTGCGCCAGATCGCGCATCAAGTCCGCCGCTGCGGCATCGTCAGGGTCGAGCGGCGCCCGGAAGGCGAAGTCGAGCGCCCAGGCCCACGCCGGCCACGCAAGGCCCAGCAGCACGAGCGCGCGGCGCGCACGAAGACTCATGTGCGGTCCTCGCCCGACGTGTCCCTCGGTCGCCAGGCCTGCGCTGGCTTGGACGCCAGCCGCGAGCGCGGCGTCGCGCGACCTGGCCGCGGCCCGACTCCGAGTGGCCCGGCGCTCGGCCCACCGCAGCGCGACTGACACCAGGCGCCTCATGGCCGCAGGCCCTCGGCAGGGTCGCCCGGCGCCTTGACCAGGTGCACCACCTGCGTGAACAGCCGGTCGTGCGCCTCGCCGGCCGAGCCGATATGGATGACGCCCGTCTGCGCGAGCGGGCCGTTCAGCACGTCGATGATGCGCTCGAGCGTGTCGTCGTCGAGCGCGCCGAAGGCTTCGTCCATCACCAGCCAGGGTGGCGCCTGCAGCACGACGCGGGCGAAGGCCAGCAGCAGCTGCTCGTCGACGCTGACCTCGCGCTCCCAGCGGCCCGGCTTGTCCAGCAAGGGTTCCAGCCGCTGCAGGCCGACGCTCGCCAGTGCGGCCACCATGGCTTCCCGCGGATAGCTCGACGGCTCCATCGCATAGGTCAGCGCCTCGGCCAGCGTGCCGCGCGGCAGGTAGGGCGTGCCGCGCGGCATGTAGTGGATCGTTTCGCCGCGCGGCCGGCGCACGGTGCCGGAGCCCCACGGCCACAGGCCCGCGAGCGAGCGGAACAGCAAGGTCTTCTCGGTGCCGGGCGAACCGAGGATCAGCAGGCGCTGACCGGCGTGCACGATCAGGTGTTCGGCGTCCAGCCGATCGTGGCCGGTCCAGGCGCGCACTTCGAGCGACTCGATCGCCAGGCTGCCGGCTTCGCCCTCGACATAGGCGATGCGGCTGCCGCTCTGCTCGGCCTCCAGATCGGACGACAGCACCTGGCGCAGGCCGGCGACGCGCAGCAGCGTGGCGCGCCAGTCGGCAATGCCGCTGAAGTTGTCGACGAACCAACGCAGCGACGACTGCGCCTGCGTGAAGGCGGCGGCGGCCATCATCAGACCGCCGAACGAAATCTTGCCCGAGAAGTACAGCGGTGCGGCGACCAGCGTCGGCGCGATCACCGTGGCCCAGCCGAAGCCCGCTGTGACCCAGGTCAGGTTGGTCAGCCCGAGCACCACACGCGATGTCGCGTGCAGGACATCGCCGAGATGCATGGCGACGCGGCGCTTTTCGTCCGCCTCACCGCCGGCCAGCGATATGCCGTCGAGATGCTCGTCGATGCGGGTCAGCGAGAAGCGCAGTTCACCTTCGCGCGCGTAGCGCTCGGCGTTGCGCAAGATCAGACCACGGCCGACCCAGTAGCTCAGCAGCGAGCCGGCAATCGCATAGAGGATCGCGGCCCACAGCATGAAGCCCGGCAGGGCATAGTCCTGGCCGTTGATGAAGAGGGTGAAGTCTTTGGAGAGCACCCACAGCACGCCCGAGAAGCTGCCGAACAGGACCGTGGCCTGCAGCAGACCCACGGCGAGGCCGGCCGACAGATCGCACAGCTTCAGCGCGTCGTCGTGCATGCGCTGATCCGGATGGGCGCCCACGGGGCCGCTGCCGGCGAGCCAGAAGGCCCTGCGCGGCTGCAGCCACAGCCCGACAAGATCGGTGACCAGGGCCTCGCGCAGCTTCAGCTGCAGGGTTTCGACCAGCCAGCGCTGCACGACGTTGAACACCAGCAGGACGCCGGCGATCAGCGCAAAAACACCGATCTGCACCATGAAGTCGGACACGTCGCGCCGCGAGATCGCGTCGTAGAACGGCTTGTTCCAGCTGTTCAGCTCGATCTGCGCATAGGCCGTCAGGCCCACGATCACGACGATCCCGCCGGCGAGCGCGGCGAGCGTCTTGCGCACGGCAGACGTGCGCAACGCGCCGAGCAATTCCCTGACCTGGGTGACAACACCGGTCCTCACCGCCGGATCGATCCCGTTCGACGCCGATGCGCTCATCGCCGACGCGCCGTCCGGCAGGCACGGTGTCGGGCAGCGGCCACGCGGGCGAAGCCGGGCATCGGCGGCCGGTCGGGGAGGACCCGCAGTGCCCTTCGTTTCCTGGCATCCTTCAACACGAACGCCTCATGTCTACGTGGTCTGGGTTTGTCATCGTTGGTTTCATGGAGTCCCTGGCGCGCGCAACCATTGACCAGTCGGCAGCATGCCATCATCAGGGCCTCTTGCGTTCCGCTTCGAAGTCTGCGATGGGTCGCGTCGACTCCTTGATAGCCCGGATGACGCTGGCCGAGAAGCTGGGGCAGCTGACGATGGCCGCGTCTGGCCATGCGCTCACCGGGCCGGTGGTCGCGGGGGACGCCACGCAATCGATCATCGACGGCACCATCGGCAATCTGCTGAACCTGGTCGGCGCCGCGCCCGCGCACGAGATGCAGCGACTGGCGGTGGAGAAGTCGCGGCTCGGCATTCCGCTGCTGCTGGGTCTGGACATCATCCACGGCCATCGCACGCTCTTTCCGATCCCGCTCGCTGAAGCCGGCATCTTCGACGACGCTGGTTTGGGAGCGCACGGCGCGCGAGGCCGCGCGCGAAGGCGCGGCCGACGGGCTGGCGATGACTTTCGCGCCGATGCTCGACGTCTCGCGCGACCCTCGCTGGGGCCGCAGCGCGGAGGGCCCGGGGGAGGATCCCTGGCTCAACGCGCGCATCGCGCGCGCCAAGGTGCGCGGTTTCCAGGGCACCGATCTGTCGTCGGCCGAATCGCTGGCCGCCTGTGCGAAGCATTTTGTCGCGTACGGCTCGGTCACCGCCGGCCGGGAGTACGCCGCGGTGGACATCTCCGAGCGTAGCTTGCGCGAGGTGCATCTGCCTGGCTTCGCAGCGGCGCTGGGCGCCGGCGTCGCGACGCTGATGCCGGCCTTCATCGATCTCAACGGCGTGCCGATGACGGCGCACATCCCCCTGCTGCGCGACTGGCTGCGCGGCGAGATGGGCTTCGACGGCGTCATCGTCAGCGACTACAACGCGATCGCGGAGCTGGTCAATCACGGCGTCGCCGGCGATCTTGTCGATGCCGCGGTACTGGCGCTGAAGGCCGGCGTCGACATCGACATGATGTCCGACGCGTATCGCCAAGGCTTGCCGATCGCACTCGAACAAGGCCGGGTGCGGATCGAAGAGATCGACGCGTGCGTGCGCCGCGTGTTGCGGCTCAAAGCAGCAGCTCGGCCTGTTCGACGACCCCTACCGCCGTGGCGCGACACCCGAGCCTGCGACCGCGATCGCCGAACGGCATGCGCTGGCGCGCGACGTGGCGCGCCGGGCCGTCGTGATGCTGAAGAACGAGCGCGACACCCTGCCCTTGCCCGCGGCGGCGAAGGCGTTTGCGGTCATCGGCCCGCTGGCCGACGCGAGCAGCGAGATGAAAGGCCCGTGGTGGGGCGCCGGCGAACACGAGCCGGCCGTCAGCGTGCTCGCCGGCCTGCGCGCCGCGCTGCCGCAGACCGAGCTGCGCCATGCAGCGGGCGTCGGCATCGACGACGCCGATGACAGCGGCATCGAAGCCGCCGTCGCGCTGTGCGACGGCGCCGACGCCGTGCTGCTGTGCCTGGGCGAGAGCGCGACGATGAGCGGCGAGGCGGCGAGCCGCGCCACGCCCGCGCTTCCCGGCAGGCAGCAGGCGCTGGCCGAGACGGTGATGGCCCGTGCACACGCGCGCGGCATCCCCGTCATCGTGATCCTGTTTTCGGGCCGCCCGCTGGTGGTGCCCTGGCTCGCCGAGCACGCCGATGCGCTGCTGGCGGCGTGGTTTCTCGGCGTCGAAGCCGGCCATGCGATCGCTGACCTGGTCACGGGCCGTGCCTCGCCGTCCGGTCGCACGACGATGAGCTGGCCGCGTGCCGTCGGACAGATGCCGATCTACTTCGGCCAGCGCCCCAGCGGCCGTTTGACGAACCCCGCCAGCTTCTATTCCAGCAAGTACCAGGATGTGGCCAGCACGCCGCTGTACGCCTTCGGTCACGGCTTGACCTACGGCCGCTTCTGCTACGACGGGCTGCAGGTCGAGCCGAGGCGCGTGCACGAGCAGGACACGCTGGCGATCGAGGTCACGCTGCGCAACGTGGGCCGTTTCGAGGCGGAAGAGACCGTCTTCCTGTTCATTCGCGACAAGGTCAGCCGGGTCACGCGGCCGCTGCTGGAGCTCAAGGGCTACGGCAAGCTGCGCTTGCTGCCCGGCGCTGCCGGCGTGCTGAAGCTTCGGCTGCCTGCGGCCGAGCTGAGGTATCTGGGGCCCGACCTGCAGAGCGTGTTCGAGGCGGGCGAGGTCGAGATCTTCGCCGGCCCCAGTGCCGAGCCGGCGGGACTGTTGCGGCGGACCATCGAGTTGTGTTGAACGGCCCGTATCACCTCGCCAGCCCATCGGGGCTGGTCGTGCAGATGAACAGGAACGGCTCCGTCCGACGCATCGATCACCGCGACGTGATGGTCAACGCCTTTCTCGGCAACGAGCTCGAGGGCGGTCCGGCCAACCTCTATCTGCGCCGCCATGGCGCCCGCGTCGAATGGACGGCGCTGCTCGGGCCCCGCAGCCCGGGCAGAGTCCGCGCGGGCAGGAACGGCATCGAGATCGCCGGCGAGTGGGCGGGCCTGCGCTTTCGCGTGTCGCTGGTGCTGGCCCGGTCTGCGCCGGCGTGGTTCTGGCATGTCGCGCTGAAGAACACCACAGGCGAGGCATGCCGGGTCGATCTGATCTACGCACAGGACGTTGCGCTGGCCGACTACGGCGCGGTGCGGTTGAACGAGTACTACGTCAGCCAGTACCTCGATCACACGCCACTGCAGCACCCTTCGCTCGGGACGGTGCTCGCCGTGCGGCAGAACCTCGCGGTCGGCGGGCGGCAGCCATGGCTTTGCATCGGATCGCTGCGCCACGGCAACAGCTTCTGCACCGACGCACTGCAGCTGCATGGGCTTGCCACGCGCAACGGCGGGCCACCTGCCGCGTTGGAAGCCGAGCGCCTGCCGGGGGTGCGCCGCCAGCACGAACATTCGATGGCGGTTGTGCAGGATGCCCCGCTGTCGCTGGCGCCCAAGGCGAGCGCCGCTACCGGCTTCTTCGCATGGCTGGAACCGGATCATGCGGGGGTCAGCAGCGCCGTCGACCTCGGCTTCGCCGATCGGGCGCTGGCCTTGCGCGAAGCCGTGCCGCCTCGCGCGAAGCGCGGTGCCGCCTCGCAGCGTGCGGCCACGCTCTTCAGCGACGCCCCCCTGCTGGCCGCGACACCGCTGGATCCCGGCCTGCTGACACGGCACTTCGGCGCCGACCGGCTGGCGGCCGAGATGGAGGGCGGCGAGCTGCTGTCCTTCTTCCGCGCCGACGGCGCGCATGTCGTGCTGCCGGCCAAGCAGCGCGCGTGCCTGCGCCCGCATGGGCAGATCCTGCGCACCGGCGACCAGCTGGTGCCCGACGAAGCGTCGCTGACGACGACCGTCTGGATGGGCGGCGTCTTCCATTCGATGCTCACGCAAGGGCATGTCAGCATCAATCGCTTCCTGTCGACAACGCACTCGTACCTCGGGCTGTACCGCTCGCATGGCCAGCGCCTGTTCGTCGAGCGTGACGGCGCCTGGCTGCTGCTCGACGAGCCATCCGCCTTCGAGATGACGCCCAGTGGCGCGCGCTGGCTGTACGCCCAGGCGGGGCTGCTGCTCGAGGTGCGCAGCTGGGCAGCCGTCGATCGGCACGAGCTGTGGCTCACGGCATGCGTGCTGCAGGGCGCCCCGTGCCGTCTGCTCGTGTCCCACCACATCGCGCTGAACGGCGATGACGGCTCGCACGACGTGCCGGCACGCTGGCGTCGCGACGACCAGGGTGTGATCGTCGCCTGCCTGCCCGACACCGACCTGGGACGCCGCTTTCCCGACGGTGCGTTTCGCATCGACGTGGCGCCAGGGACCGAGATCGAGCGCGTCGGCGGTGACGAGTTGCTGTTCACCGACGCGCGCTCGCGCGACCAGCCCTTCGTGGTGTTGATCACCGCGCCCGCCACATCGCTCGGGTTGCGCATCACCGGGCAGCTGGTCTCGGCGCCAGCGGCAGAGGTCAAGACGGATGTCGCTGATCTGTGCGCCGGCGATGCAGCCACGGCTGCCCGCTTCTGGCACGGCATGACCGGCGGGCTGGTCCTGCAAGCGCCGCCCTCGCGTGGATCTGACGCACGTTGCGGCCATGCTGCCGTGGCTCACGCACGACGCGTGGATCCACCATCTCGCACCGCGCGGCCTCGAACAGTACTCGGGCGGCGGCTGGGGCACGCGCGACGTCTGCCAGGGCCCTGTGGAGCTGCTGCTCTCGCTCGGGCGCACGGCGCCGGTGCGCGAGCTGTTGCTGCGGGTCTTCAGCAACCAGAACGAGGACGGCGACTGGCCGCAGTGGTTCATGTTCTTCGAGCGCGAGCGCGGCATTCGTCCGCCAGACTCGCACGGCGACATCGTGTTCTGGCCGCTGCTCGCACTCGCACAGTACCTGCTGGCCAGCGGCGACCACATGATCCTCGACCAGGAGCTGCCGTATTTCCATGCCGAGGGCGACGCGAAGGCGGAGCACGCCAGCGTTACGACGGAGCACGCAAGCGTGCTGGCGCATGTCGAGCGCGCGCTCGCGCTGATCGAGCGGCGCGTGATCGCCGGTACACGGCTGGCGTCCTACGGCCACGGCGACTGGAACGACTCGATGCAACCGGCCGACCCGGCGCTCGCCGGCGAGCTGTGCAGCGCGTGGACCGTCACCTTGCACCACCAGACGCTCGCGACCCTGGCGCAGGCGCTGCGCGAGACGCCTCAGATGCACCACGCGGCGTTGTCCACGAAGCTGCAGTCCGCGCTGGCCGGCATCCATGACGACTTCCAGCGGCTGCTGTTGGTCGATGGCGTCGTTGCCGGGCTTGGTGCGCTTTCGCGGCGGCGGCGCCATCGGCGCATTGGCTGCATCCGAACGACCGGGACACCGGCGTGCACTACAGCCTGCTGCCGATGGTGCACGCGATCCTGGCGAACCTCTTCACGCGCGAGCAGGCGCAGCGGCATGTCGGGCTGATTCGCCGCCACCTGCTGGCGGCCGATGGCGCGCGCCTGTTCGATCGGCCGTTGCCGTATCACGGCGGCGCTGCAACGCAACTTCCAGCGTGCCGAGACCAGCA
Source organism: uncultured beta proteobacterium (assembly GCA_963756415.1). GTDB lineage: Bacteria > Pseudomonadota > Gammaproteobacteria > Burkholderiales > Burkholderiaceae_C > Rubrivivax. Next base: position 1,614,279 of record CAVWNT010000002.1, on the reverse strand, counting down.
CCTTCTTCGGGCGCGAAATCGGTCTCATGTACATGCACGCCCATCTGCGCTGGGTCCAGGCGCTGGCCCACCTGGGCGACGCCGCGGGGGCGTGGCACGCGTTTCGCCAGGCCATTCCGGTGGGGCTGCGTGATGTCGTGCCGAACGCGCGGCTGCGTCAGTCCAACTGCTATGCCTCCAGCTCGGACGCTGACTTCGCCGATCGCGCCGACGCGGCGGCCCGCTACGACGCGGTGTACTCGGGCGCCGTCGGCGTCGAGGCCGGCTGGCGCGTCTACTCCAGCGGCGCGGGCATCGCCGTGCGGCTGTTGCGCGAGGACCTGCTGGGCCTGCGGCTGCGGCGCTCGTCGCTGTGCATCGATCCGGTGCTGCCCGCGCATTTCGATGGGCTGGTCGCGCACACCGAGCTGGAAGACCGCGCGGTGGCGGTGCATTACCGCATCGGGCCGCTCGGGCACGGGCCTCGAACGGTGAGGTGCAACGGGCAGGCCTTGGCGTTCGATCGCCAAGCGCACCCGTACCGCACCGGCGGCGCCGTGATTGCGCTCGATCTGTTGCGCGAGCACCTGCACGACGGCCGCAATGACATCGAGATCGAGGTGGACTGACATGGCTCAAGCTGGCGACTCGATCGACGACCCTTGCGATGTCCGCGGTTGGAGCGCCGTGGTCTCGGGGCAGGCACAGCTCACGATCGGGCCCGATGCCGGACCGGCGGGACAGCCCGCGCTGCGACTCGACCACGACTTCAAGGGCGGTGGCGGCTTCGTCGTGGCGCGCCGCGCCATGGCGCGTGTGATGCCGGCGGTGTGGGCACTGTCGATGTCCGTGCGCGGGGCGGCGCCGGCGAACAAGCTCGAGCTCAAGTTCGTGGATCCGAGTGGCCGCAACGTCTGGTGGTGGCATCGCGACTCGTTCGACTTCCCGGCAGATTGGCAGCGCGTGCGAATCCGCAGCAGCGAGGTGGCCTTCGCCTGGGGGCCGGTGGGCGGCGGGACGATGCACGAGCTCGGCACGCTCGAAATCGCGATCGTGGCAGGGCCGGGGGGCCGCGGCACGGTATCGGTGTGCGACCTGCGCTTCGAGGATCTTTCGCTCACATCGGCGCCGCGTGTCGCGGCTTCGAGCCAGGCCGAGGGGCACGACCCGCAGCACGCCCTCGATGCCACGGCTGCGACCAGCTGGCGCAGCGCAGACGCGTCGTCGCCCGCGTGGCTCTCGCTCGACTTCGGCCGCGAGCACGAGTACGGCGGCCTGGTCATCGACTGGGGTGCGGCCGGCGCCGCGCGCGCTTTCGAGGTGCAGAGCGGCAACGACGGGCGCACCTGGACGACGCTGGCGACCGCGACCCAAGCCGAGGGCGAACGCAGCTACGTCTATCTGCCGGGCGGCGGCTGCTCGCGGCATTTGAGGTTGTTGCTGCGCGAGCCGGCTGCCGGCGGCGCGCCCCACGAAGTGCGCCTGCTCGATGTGCGAGCGTTCGACTTCTCGCGCTCGGTCGCTGACTTCTTCCACGCCGTCGCGGCGTGCGAGCCGCGCGGACATCATCCTCGCTGGCTGCACCGCGAGCAGTCGTACTGGACACCGGCGGGCATCGCCGGCGCGGCGAGCGCGGCGGTGTTGAACGAAGAAGGCCTGCTCGAACCTCGAACGCGGCAGCTTTTCGCTCGAGCCCTTCCTGTACGCCGATGGCGAACTGATCACGTGGGCGGACGCGCAGGTGACGGTGTCGCTGGCGCAAGGCGTGCTGCCGATCCCATCGTCCACCTGGCGCCGCGGTGATCTCACACTGACCGTCACCGCGTTTGCGGCCATCGAATCAGGCCGGCCCGAAGTGCGTGCGCTCTACCGTGTCTCGAACACCGGCCCGCTGGCGCGCACGGTGCGGCTTTTCGTGGCGCTGCGCCCCTTCCAGGTGTCACCGCCGTGGCAGGCGTTTCAGGGCATCGGCGGCACGGCGCCGATCCGCAGCATCGCCTGGCGCGACGGTGCCGCGCTCGTCAATGACAGCACCCGGGTCGTGCCGCGAAGCGCGCCGAGCGGCTTCGGTGCCGTCGCGTTCGAGCAAGGCGGCGTGCTGCGCCATCTGCTGCGCGGCGTGACCCCGCCGCATGCCGAGATCGTGGATGCCTTTGGCCACGCGTCCGGCGCGTTCTGCTGGGACCTCGAGATCGCGCCGGCCGCGGCATGCGAAGTCGAACTGGCGATTCCGTTGGATGAGCGCCCGCCGCTGGGCGCGGTGTCGACCGTCCCGGCGGGCGCAGACCGGGCTGGCAAGCCTTGGCGACGTCGAGCGATATTGGGCGCACAAGCTTGCCAGCCCGCGCGTGCAGATCGGCGGCGAGGAACCGGTGTGCGTGCAGACGCTGCGCTCCGCCGCCGGACACATCCTGGCCAACCGCGATGGCGCCGCGATCCAGCCCGGCCCGCGCCGCTACACGCGCTCGTGGATCCGCGATGCCGCCACCATGTCCGCGGCGCTGCTGCGTGTGGGCTGCGCCGACGAGGTGCGCGACTTCCTGGCCTGGTACGCGACGCACCAGGCGGCAGACGGCAACGTGCCGTGCGCGGTGGATCGCAGCGGCCCCGACTGGCTGCCCGAGCACGACAGCCACGGCCAGTTCGTGTTCACGCTCGCCGAATACTTCCGCTTCACCGGCGACCGCTCGTTCACGGCAGCGCTGTGGCCTGCCGCGCAGCGCGCCATCGGCTATCTGCACGCGCTGATCTCGACACGTCGCACGCCCGAGTTTCGCAGCGCAGAGCGGCGCGCGTGCTTCGGCATCCTGCCCGAGTCGGCCAGCCACGAGGGCTATCTGGCGCAGCCGGTGCACGCCTACTGGGACGACTTCTGGGCGCTGCGCGGCATCGGCGACGGCGTGGAGCTTGCGCAGGCGCTGGGTGACCCGCAAGAGGCGGCGCGCCTGCGCAAGCTGCGCGACGAACTGGGTGCGTGTCTGTACCAGTCGATCGCGACGACGATCGCGGCGCGCGGCCTCGACTACATCCCCGGCTCGGTTGAATGGGCCGATTTCGATCCCACCGCGACCGCCACCGCGATTGCCACCACCGACGCCGCCGAGCGCCTGGCGCCCGCCGCGCTGGCATGGACCTTCGACGAGTACCTGCGCGGCCTGCGCAGGCGGCGGCACGGCGAGATCGACTGGAACAACTACTCCGCATACGAGATCCGCATCCTCGGCGCGCTGGTGCGGCTGGGGCGTTGCGCCGATGCGCACGAGTTGCTCGAGTTCTTTCTCGCCGACCGGCGACCGACGCGCTGGAACCAGTGGCCCGAGATCTCATGGCGCGATCCGCGCAGCCCCGGTCATCTCGGCGATGTCCCTCACGCGTGGATCGGCGCCGAGTACGTGCTGGCCGTGCTCGGCATGTTTGCCTACGAGCGGCCCAGCGATGCAGCGCTCGTCATCGCGGCCGGGATTTCCGACGCGTGGCTCGATGCCGGCGTGGTGGTCGACGGCTTGCCGACCTGGTGGGGACCGTTGAGCTACTCGATGCGACGCGACGGAAGCCACGCGCTGCGCATCGACACGGCACCCGGGCTGTCCATGCCTCCCGGCGGCATCTTCATCAACGTGCCGCCGTCCGCACGGCCGTTGGTGCGCGTTGAAGTCGACGGTGAGCCGCTCGAGGCGTTCGACGCCGATGGGGCAAGGCTGCCACACTGGCCTGCGAGCGTCGTTCTGCGCTTCGGCGCGACCTAGATTAGGCTGCTTCCTTCGACGGATCTCATCCTGCCGCTTGTGGCCGGGACCGCCGGTGGCGAATGTAAGCATTTCGGGATGCTCATCCTGATGACAGCTCTCGAGCACTCAGTTCAAGCCGGCGGCCGGCGCATCCCGGAGCCCAACCGGTCTGCCGCTCAGCGAAAGGGAATCGTGGAGGCCCGTTGGTGTGAGTCAGGCCGACACGGCCGACTCGGCGAGTTGAAGATAGTAGGCGTCCTCGAACTCCGCTGGTGGTACATGGCCGATCGGCTCGAGCAGCCGCTGATGGAGTCCTCATGGAAGCAGTCACCTACACCGGGGTGTACCAAGCGCCACTCAGCAAGGCCTACTCAGCGGATCACACGCCGGTCAATGCCCGCCAGCACCGCGCCCAGCCCGTAGGCTGCGGCGCCAAACCACGGTGCGGCCGCGCTGCCGAACAGGTCGGCCAGTGCTCCGGCAATCACCGGCCCGACAAGCTGACCCAATCCCAGTACCGCGGTGGCGATGCTGAAGGCACGTGCATAGTCGGCGGCGCTGCTGCGCTCACGCGCGGCGGCGGTCACCAGTGCAGGGATTGCCGCCATGCCCAGGCCCACCAGCACTGCGCCCGCCAGCGCCGCCGCCGCACCGGCCTGCGCCGTGACTGCACAACCCGCCGCGGCCAATGCCAAGGCCAAGGGCAGTGCGAAGGCACGCAAGGTGGGCCGTCCCAGCAGCCACAGCGTGGCGGCACTGCCGCACAGTGTGGCCAAGCCCAGCATCGTCCAGGTCAGGGTGACGAGAGCCACAGGCGCCTGCGCGGCGGCCAGACGCGTGCCCGCGAAGGTGGCATAGGCGATGTAGCCCATGCCGAAGCAGCCGTAGGCGGCGATCAGCCAGGCCCAGGTCGGCGTGGCCACCGACGCCAGCGTGAATCCCGGTCCGGCGGACGCTTGCGCAGCGCTGGCCTGCATGGGGAAGCCGACCGTCAGCACCATGGCGACAAAAGCCGCCGCAGCGAAGGACCAGCGCCACGCTCCGGGCTGCAGTAGCCAGGCCGCACCCAAACCGCAACCCAGGATCGCTGCGGCCATGCCGGTCCACATCAGCACGCTCGCTTCAGCACGCGACGCCTCGTCCACACGTGCCAGCACGCTGACCATGATGGCGATCACCGCACCCCCCGCGCCCAGCCCCGTGGCCAGGCGGCCAATGCCCAGCAGCAACGTCCCGAGACCCGGGCTGGCCGGTGCCAATGCGCACAGCAAGGCACCGGCAGCAACGAGCGCATTGCCCGCACGGCCCATGCGGGCCATACCCAGGCGCTGTGCCAAGTACGGCGCCAGCAGCGTACCGCCCAGGTAGCCGGCCAGATGGACAGCATTGAGCACGCCGCCTGCGGTATAGCCCAGTTCAAGCTCTTGGCGCAGTGAAGGCAGTACCACGCCATAGGCAAAGCGTGCCAGGCCGATATGCAGCGCCACGCCAAGGGCACCCCAGGCCAGCAAGCGCAGCGGCAGGCGCGCGATGCCGCTCATGGTTGCCGCTCACAGGCGTGCATAGCAGTCACGGTGGCGTACCCGCAATCGACCTGGGCAACAGCGTTTGGCGGCATGGATGAGGAGGAGCAACTGGCCCATTGCGCTGGGCCGAAGCGCAGCGTAAACCCGCTTGGCACGAGTCCAATCTTGGTCGCTTTGCAGTAGATGGGGTCCACGCCAGCCCCACGACATGACCACCGTCGTCGACCCCTATCCGCCGCGCATGCAGATGGAAGGGACTCACTGCCCCCGGAGCCGAGCTTCTGGCGGTCTGCCTGGACCGGCAGGTCTCAGGCATTGTGTTTGACTTCGTGTAGACCCGCCCTCGACCCACAGCTCAGGCCGGCTCAGCGAATTGCTCGCCGGGAAGCCGACGACGAGCGCCGCAACTTACGAGCTGCCACTGTGGCAGCGCAGAAGGATCGGTCGTTCGGGGTCACACGGCATGCCCCACGCTCGAGGCGTAGCAGGTCTTCAAGCCTGAGCCGCGGACGCCATCGCTCGCGTCACCGCGCGCGATGAGCGCCGTCAGGCCTCGCGTGTCCGGCGTCGCAGCAGCCGAAGGCCCACCAGCCCGCCGAGCAGCAACACCCAAGTCGACGGTTCGGGCACGGCCGAGGCGAACGGTTGCGCATAGTCGAAGCCGCTGCTGTCGCTCACGGCCGAGAACCCGGCCACAGCACCGTTGGCCGCATCGCGCACATCCCGAAAACCGCCCCAGGCCAGCGTGTTGCCGAACAACGCCTGGCTGTCGGCGCTGGCCATCCCGCCATAGTATTGGCCACCGAAGACATTGGCGCGCACCTCGCCCTCGATGCTCAGATCCAGCGTCTGCCCGGCGGAGAAGCTCAGATTCAGCCAGTGCATGCCCAACGTGTCGCCGGCGCAGTTGAGCGCGCTGCCGCCTCTGCTGCTGCACGCGCCACTCAGCGAAATCTCGCTCAGCGTGCCGAGGTTGTCGAGCACGACCATCCGTGCGCTCCATTCCAGCGTTGCGTCGGCCGTCCCTGGGAAGGTCGGATTCACCGACCCGGCCACCGAGGTGGCCCCGCTCAACAGCCCCTGGGCCGAGAAGCCGACCGAGGCCGACATGACACCCGCAGAGCCGGGTGCGCCGATGACGAAGCTGTCGCCGAAGCCGCCGCTGGCCACGGCCCGCCCGCTGAACGAAGCGCTGTAGAAGGGCTCGGCGTCCTCTGCCAAGCCGCTGCTCGTGGCCCGCAGATGCACACCGCCCATATCGGCGCGTGCCCAGGCTTGCGAGGACACTCGCACGTGAGATTCGAACGGCGCACTCGGCGGGATCGGGTCATAGGGCGTGATCCGCGAGCCGCTGTGATTAGCTTGCACCTCGACCGGCGCCTGGCCGCCATTGCGGTTGATCTGCTCGCCGCTGGGACCTGGGTTGCCGCTGGCCACGGTGCGGACGACGAAGGTAGCGGCGCCGGCTGTCGTGGCGGTTGCCGCCAGCGTGGCCAGCAGCGTGACCGAGAAGGCGTTGCGGCGACGGTGCATATTCAATCCCTTGCTGCACGGAACCCGCACCGCGCGCGACGGACGATAGCCGAGCCGGCGCGCCGACACCAGATTCATTTGCGCTTGATCGGGGGAAGGACAAACCCCAAAGGAAGTTGCACTGTGCTGCGACGCGATCGGTCCCAGGGCGGGGTATCGGTCCGTTACCCCGAACGGTCTTCGGCCGCGCGCAGCGTCGCGATCGCTTCGTCGGGCGCCCGCCAATAGGTACCTGCTTGCGGGAGCCTACCTTCGGGTTGCGAAATCCATCCGCCCACCTGCGTAAGCGTGGCCAGGTGCAATGCCTGGAAGCAGTCCTTCACCTGCGGCGGCAAATGGTGGAGTCGAGGTGTGGCGCGGTGACGGTAGGTCTGGCATCGCTGTTGCCGCCCCTTTCGGTTGGCGGTGCCCTATGAGCCAGACCATGGCTCCGTTTCCACACCCCGCTCATCGAACCGGACGTGCGGAGCTACCGCATTCGGCTCTCGGACAAGACATCACGCCTTCGCCCACGACCCGCCGTACTTCAGTTGATCAGACTCACGAGTCCGAAGTACCCGTCCCCGCACAGCGACTCGACATCCACGTCCATCATGCGCTGGGCCATGAATTGCACCATCTGGCGCAGCAGGTCTACATCGGCGCCTTTGTCAGCCAGTTCGGCCCGTGCCATAGCTGCGTTGGTCACAGTGTTCTCCATCAAGGATCAAGGTTGGAATTCGCACCTCAAACCCTATCCGGAATCACGATGACCACCCCTTACGGGATGGTCGCCACGGCTTCGCGGCAGGCCGCTATGCAGTGGTTGGACTTACACCACTTGCCGGGACGCAACCCTCCCGGGCATTGCGTCTCACCGGGCTCGCGCCAGAGCCTGTCGCCATCGCCATGTGGTCACGGAGTTTGACCAGGCCGTTCCGGCCGACAACTGGACCTTTGCTGTAGGCGGCGCCCGCCCCTTGGACTGCACTGGCCATTTTTGTCCTAGAGTGCCCACCGGCAATGGCAAATCGGACCGGAGGTTGAATGTCGATCACAGACTCTATGCTGGAGCTAACCCGCCGCCGCTGGATGGCCGCGGCCATCCTATCGCTGACATTGGCCGCGTGCGCGCCGATGCCGGCGGCGGTGCCCGCCACGAACCCACTGCCATCATGGAATGCCGGCGCGGCAAGGCAGCGCATCATCGACTTCGTCCAGGCCGTCACCACGCAAGGTGGCAAGGACTACGTCGCTCCTGCCGAGCGCATCGCCGTTTTCGACAACGACGGCACGCTGTGGCTTGAGTACCCGCTGTACACGCAGGTCAAGTTCGTCTTCGACCGTATTCGGGAACTTTCGCCACAGCATCCGCAGTGGCAGGACAAGGAGCCTTACCGGTCGGTGATCGCCGGCGACATCAAGGGCGCCATGGCCGGCGGCGAGAAGGGCTTGATCGAACTCTTGCTAGCGGCGCAGAGTGGCACGAACGCGCGCGTCTTCGAGGGCGTCGTCAACGACTGGATGACCAAGGCCCGGGACCCGCGCTTCAAGCGCGGCTACGACACCCTGACCTACGTGCCGATGCAGGAAGTGCTGCGCTACCTGCGCGCCAACGGCTTCAGGACGTTCATCTCGTCGGGCGGCTCGGTCGAGTTCATGCGCGCCTTCACCGGGCGCGTCTACGACATCCCGCCCGAGCAGGTGGTCGGTACACGGCAGAAGTTGCTCTACGAAGTGACGGACCAGCGCGGCGAACTGGCGATGCAGCCGCAGATCGAGCACGTCAACGACGGCGCCGGTAAGCCGGTGGGCATCGAGGTGCTAATCGGGCGCCGGCCGATCGCAGCCTTCGGCAACTCCGACGGCGACCTGGCGATGCTGCAATACACGACCAGCGGCCCGGGTTTGCGGCTCGGCATGATCGTGCACCACGACGACGGCGTGCGCGAGTACGCCTACGATCGCGACTCCTCCGTGGGCAAGCTAAACAAGGGTCTCGACGAATACCGGTCGGCCGGGTGGACTTTGATCAGCATGAAGAATGACTGGAAAGAAATCTTCACGCCAGCGCAGTGATTGGCGACCGGCCCAAGTGAGATGGCCAGAGACAAATGTCCGTCAGCCTCAGAATGCGGTAACTGCATGGCGAGGAGTCGAGGAGGGCGAACTGTATGGAGCTGTTGAATGGCGGTGTTAAACGTACGCTTGCGAGGCGAACCCTGGCGGCTATGGGGCGGGCGCTGGCTATATCGTGCCTGGGGCTGTTCGCGATCGCACCAACGCAGGCGCAGACCTTAATCAAGAAGCCCAACATCGTCGTCATCATGGCCGACGACGTGGGCGTCTGGAACGTCAGCGCCTACCACCAGGGAATGATGGGCGGCCGCACGCCCAACATCGACCGCATCGGCGCGCAAGGCGCCAGGTTCACCGACTACTACGCCCAGCAGTCCTGCACGGCGGGCCGGGCCGCGTTCATCCTCGGCCAGACCCCGTTTCGCACGGGGCTGCTGAAGGTCGGGCTGCCGGCGGCCAAGCAAGGCCTGCAGGACAAGGACCCGACCATCGGCGAACTCCTGAAGCCGCTGGGCTATGCCACCGCCCAGATCGGCAAGAACCACCTGGGCGACCGCAACGAGTACCTGCCGACGGTGCACGGCTTCGACGAGTTCTACGGCATCCTGTATCACCTCAACGCGATGGAAGAGCCGTACCAGGCCGACTACCCGAAGGACCCGAAGTTCAGGGCGACGTTCGGGCCGCGCAACATCATCGACACGAAGGCGAGCAGCACCGACGACCCGACCACCGATCCGCGCTGGGGGCGCGTCGGCAGGCAGACGATCGTCGATGCCGGGCCGCTGCCACCGGCGCCGAACATGGACGCTGCGGCCAAGACCAACATGCAGGAGATCGACGACGTGCTCGTGCAGCGCTCGATCGATTTCATGGACCGTTCGGTCAAGGCCGGCAAGCCGTTCTTCCTGTGGCATAACAGCACGCGCATGCACTCCTTCACCCACCTGTCGCCGAAGTGGAAGGACAAGAGCGGCTACGGCCTGTTTGCCGACGGCATGGCACAGCTCGACGACATCGTCGGCTCGCTGCTCCGCAAGATCGACGATCTCGGCATCGCCGACAACACCATCGTCATCTTCACCAGCGACAACGGCGCCGAGATCTTTTCCTGGCCGGACGGCGGCAACACCCCGTTCCGCGGCGAGAAGGGGACCACGTTCGAAGGGGGTTTTCGCGTGCCGATCGTGGTGCGCTGGCCGGGCACGATCAAGCCCGGGTCGATCGTCAACGCCCTCATGTCCAGCGAGGACTGGATGCCCACGCTGCTCGCCGCCGCTGGCGAGCCTGATGTGAAGGACAAGTTGCTCAATGGCATGAAGGTCGGCGACAAAACCTTCAAGACCCACCTCGACGGCTACAACTTCATGCCGTACTTCAAGGGCGAGGCAGCCACCGGGCCGCGCCGAGAGTTCTTCTACTTCACCGACAACGGCGACCTCAACGCTGTGCGCTACGACGACTGGAAGGTGACGTTCAAGACGACCAAGGGTAACTTGTTCACCGGCACCGAGGAGACGACCAACGTTCCCATCGTGACCAACCTGCGGCAAGACCCCTGGGAACGCTACCAGGTGGAATCGACGTCGTACGGGCGTTGGTGGGGCGACAAGATCTGGACCTTGATTCCCAGCGGTGCCATCGTCGGCCAGTTCCTGGCGACGTTCAAGGAGTTTCCGCCGAGTCAAGAGTCCGCAGCGACGGTCGGCGTCGAGAAGGCGCTGCAGGCGATCCAGGCGGGGAGCAAGGGCGGCGGCAACTGAGGGTTGCCCGAAATCCATGCTGCAGCGCTTTGCGGCAAGAGTCGGTGGCGAGGTTGCCCTCGCAGACCACCCTGATGAAAGCGGCGCTAGGCCCCTTGGATGTTGTGTGTCTCCTTCCGGGCGTGCCGACTGGGTAGGTGACTTTCCGCTGTGCGTCGACTGCAACCAGTGGCGACTGGCTGCTTCAGGAAAGCACTTCTTCAAGGGCCGCTTTTCGGCGATGACTTGGAAAGGCGGCTGGCAAGACCCGACCCGACCCGCCCACCGGGTTGCTCCCAGAGCAGCCGTACGGCGAGCCATCGGCTTCTCCTCTCGCCTTCCCCCCTTCTCCCAAGCGGCCGTTGGCGAACTCACTGGGCCGGCCCCAGGCTGTGTCGTCACTCGCCGAAGGCAGGTACAGAGCACGCCATGGCGCGGACCGGCCGTTCGTGGGCGCTGCGTAGCAGATGTTTCAAGGTCCTCGGAAAGGAAGCTTTTGGCCGCCCCGGACCGGCCACCAACCCGCCGCGGCCGGCCGGTGACCTGCGAATCCCAGTCGCTGGCCTCGACCTTGTGGTGTGCGTAGTACTGCTGTTCGTCGACCCCCAGCCGCGTAAACCGGCACGCGACTGTTGCCGTCGTCCGCGTGCCTCAGCCGGGGTGCCATGAGGATGACACTCCTGGCTTGAAGAGCTGGCCGCGTCATGGCCTTTCGCCTCCACGCAAGCAAATTCGGGGCTGCCTCCGGGCGCGTGATTTGCCCGCGACACTCATTCACACTCGACACGGAGGCTCCAGGCATGGCATGGCCAACAGATGACGGCGAGATGGCGGAGCGCATCAAGAAACACGACTGGACATCCTCATCCCTCGGCACCACGCTGAGCTGGCCGCAAAGTCTCAAGACAGCCGTGGAGTTGATGGTCGCTGCCGCGCAGCCGGTACTGATTACCTGGGGCGAGGAGCAGACCGTCATCTTCAACGATCATTACCTGCCCATTCTTGGTGACAAGCAAACCTGGGCGCTTGGAGCGCCGTTTGCGGACGTCTGGCGCGAGATCTGGGAAGAGTATCGACCGCTGATGGATGCCGTGATGGCCGGGCAGTCGTACTTTTTTCGCGACCGACTCGTGGCCTTGGCAGGGCGCCAACATGGCTGGTTCACTTTCTCCTTCACGCCGCTGCGTGACGAGACCGGCCGTGTGCGCGGGCTCTTCAACGTGGCCACGGAGACCACGGAAAGGGTCATGGCTGACAAGGCGTTGATCGATTCGATGGACGAGGGCTTTGCAGTCTTCGAATCAATATTCGACGCCGAGGGTAAACCTTGCGATTTTCGCTGGATCGCCACGAACCCTGCGTTTGAATCTCAGACCGGGCGTGGTGGAACAGTCGGACGCACGCTCAAGGAGGTATTGCCAGAGCTTGAGGGTGTCTGGTTCGACATTTTCAGCCGCGTCGTGAAGAGCGGGCAGAGCGCCCGTTTTACACAGGAATCGGCCTCCGAGGGCAAGTGGTACGACTGCTACGCCTTCCGCTACGGCGCCGAGGACAGTTCGCGCATGGGCTTGCTGTTCCGAGATGTCACGCAAACTCGCACAGCCCAGCAAGCACTGCTGGATTCGAGCCGCCGCAAAGACGAGTTCCTTGCCATGCTGGCGCATGAGTTGCGCAATCCACTGGCTCCGATCGCCGCGGGCGCGGATCTGCTGAACATCCCCGGAATCACTGTCGAGCATGTGAAGCGAACGAGCGAAGTGATCACCCGGCAGGTCAGGCACATGACCGGCATCGTGGACGATCTCCTGGATGTCTCACGCGTCACTCGGGGACAGGTGAAGTTGGAACTGGTCGATCTGGACCTGCACCAGGTCGTCCTTGAATCGATCGAGCAAGTGCGGCCGCTGCTGCACGCACGCACGCAACGTCTCACCGTCGAGGCAGCAACCCTGCCCGCCTCGGTCCGCGGTGATTCGAAGCGGCTCGTGCAGACCTTTGGCAACCTGCTGACGAATGCGGCCAAATACACGCCAGAAGGCGGGCACATCGCCATATCGATCGAAGCGCTTGCCGATGCGTTCACCGTCTCGGTGTCGGACAACGGCCAAGGGATGAGCCCCGAGTTGCTGGCCGAATGCTTCGAGCTGTTTGTGCAGGCCGAACGGACCACCGAGCGTTCAGCCGGAGGCTTGGGCATTGGCTTGGCTCTGGTGCGAAGCATCGTCAGCCTGCACGCCGGCACTGTCGTAGCCAAGAGCGATGGCATCGGCAAGGGCAGCGCGTTCACGGTCACGCTGCCACGCACGGTGCCCGCCAGGCTGCCTGACAGGGACGGCCCTTCCACGTCGAACCCGTTGCCCGAGAACGGTTGGCGATTGCAGGTGCTGGTGGTAGACGACAACGACGACGCGGGATCCATGTTGGCCATGCTCATCGCCGCCATGGGTCACGACACGGTGGTCGAGAACCATCCCCGCCGGGCGCTCGATCGCCTTGCCGTTTGGTCGCCTGACGTCTGTTTTCTGGACATTGGCCTGCCAGACATGGACGGCTACGAACTGGCTCGCGAAATCCGCTCCAGGCTACCCCGACGCCCACCGAAGCTGGTTGCCGTGACTGGGTACGGCCAGCAGCAGCATCGCGACCGATCCCTCGAAGCAGGCTTCGACGAGCACCTCACCAAGCCCGCCAGCCATGCGAAATTGCAGGAGCTGCTGGACGCCGCCCGTCAGGACCTGTTGTCCGGGCAACATCAATCGCAATGATCGTGCAGCTCGACGTCCATTGGACGTCGTTTCTCACTTGCCACTCTCGACGGCGGGCGGCAGCACTTCGAGAGCAGCATCAGCTTGCCGTTCGGCACGTCGCTCAAGCGCAGGGTCGCCAGCGGGATCCCCTCAGATGGCGAGCAGTCAGACGCCCCAACCGATGCGGGACAGCAAGGCAGATTCTGAGCGGACCACCAGGGCCGGTAGTGGCCGGCTGTTTGAGATCACGAACCACGAACGACTGCTTCGTAGAAGCGGGTACAAAAAATCGAGAGCCCGCCGTCCTGCGGCTTCGGAGCGACCCGGCGGCAGGTTAGGGTTGGTCACTGCCGACCGACAGGACTCGCCACGCCAGAAGCTGTCCTTGCCGATGCGCTAGCCTCGGCACGCGGCAGCTCAATCCCGCGAACTCACACTTGCGCTGCCGTGGTACCAGAAACGCGACTGATGCCGCGGCGTTGCTGATCAAGCCATCATCGACTCAGTATTTGGCCGGCGGCTGACGACGCATGGCGTCGCCCGAGGCACTCGCTCTCAGCGAGCCCGGCGACGGGTGCGCGACCAGCCAGCGACGGTCGCCAGGCCGAGCAGCCAGAACGCCGATGTGGCCGGCTCGGGCACCGTCGTCACCAGGTACTGGGTACCCGAGCCGAAGCTGATCGAAGCACCCGGCTGCAGGATCACACGTTCGATGCTCATCGTGCTGAAGGCATCGACCTCGGAGCCTTCGTAGGACGATGCGGCGGACAGCGCAATCAGGAACTCGGTCGGCCCGACCGGCGTCGGGTTTTCGTCGTCCTGTGGGTCGTCACTAGGACGCACGATGGCGCTGAAGCGAAGCAAGCGGTCAATGCTGCCGCTGCGGTTGTCGGCCTGGTCGCCGGCGATGAACGTCGACTGGCCCTCGAAACTCGGCGCGCAGCTGACGTCCGCCTGGCCAAAGATGCAGTTGTCGTAGATGTTGCCGTCGATCCAGTCGGCGGTGTCGGCTTCGTAGTGGGGGATACCGCCGAAGACGGCCAGGCGACCGTAGTCGTTCCACGAGCCGTGCAGGCGCACTTCGAAAGTCACGAGTCCGGGGGCCGGCGCCACATACGTCAAGTCCTCCTGCCAGCCGGCCATCGCGGTGGCGTAGTACTGGCGCGGAATACCGCTGGGCGACGTGATGTCACCGTTGCCGATCCCACCCGCGTAGGTGCGCACACGCGCCACGCCCCAGTCGGCCTGCGTCTCGGCGGCCGCGCTGGTGGGCAGGCCCTGGCGCTGATACCAGTGGGTCGGCGTTGGCAGCAGCGCCGGGTCGAAGCTGCAGCCGACATCGCCCGGCGTCGGCGCCACGCATGAGAGGTAGGACTTGAAGATCGGCGGGGCGCTGCCGCTGGTGCTGTAGGTGCCCTCGACCTGGTTCTGCACGAAACCGTCTAGCCCGATGGCCGAGCCCACCGTGCGCAGGCTGGTTTCCAGCCGCGTCTCAGCATGCGCCGTCGTTGCCAGCGGCAGCAGTGTCAGGCCCACAACGGCCGTCAGCGCCGCCAGCGAATGGTCTCGGCACGGTGTCATCGCAGGCCTCCGGTGTTGTTGATTCAGCATATCAGCAACATCGGCCGGCAGGGCTGCCGGCAGCGCCGCCCCCCCAGAACGAGGGTAGGTCGGTGACACAGGAGAGCTCAGTGGCGGGACCGTTTCTGGCAGTAGCCGCAACGGGAATCAAAACGGTGCAGCCGTGGCTTGGCCCCGAATTGGAGTAGCTCGACGCGCTCCCTTTGCATCGAAGTCGACGACGCACTCGAAATGGCTGAGCCGAGTGGGCTGGGGAGCGCGTCGAGGGGCTGGTACGGGTCGGCTGCAATCAGTGGCGATCGGCTGCTTCAAGGAGCCCAGCTTCAAGGGCCGCTTTTCGGCGATGAAACTGGGAAGGCGGCCAACAGGTCCCGACCTCAAGCCGCCCCACGCTCCGAAGCGAAGCAGACGCTCAGCCCAGGCTCCTCTCTGGCGACTAGCTCGCGACGTCCCGCTTCGCCCACGCCGCCACGATCTCGCGGTGGTGCGGAATGTTCTGCAGGAAGCCCTCGCGCAGCGTGGCGTCGGTGGTGCTGCGGCTGATTGCATCCGCCTGGGCCATCAGCGCGCTGTGCGCGCGGGCCAGCCACTCGTCAGCGCGCGGGTCGCCGGCGCGGGCCAGGGCCTGGTGGCAACTGAGCTCGACCATGCGCGGGTGTTCGCTGCCATCCAGTGTGCCGCCGGCGGCGATGTGGTCCAGCAACGGTTTGAGCGCGGCCACCGCGGCCACCGCGTCACCCTCGGCCAGCGCCACGCACGCCAGGCCCGCGCTGGCGTCATGCTGCCATCCGGCGTCGATCGCCGTCGCCACCGCGTGCGCCTTCGCGCAGGCTTCGCGAGCGGCCGCTCTGCGGCCGAGCGCGAGTTCGGCCGCGCCCAGGCGCAGCCAGGCCACCCCTTCGTATTCAGGCGACTTCGCCGCCACCGCCATGTCCAGCGCCTGCCGCGCCAGCGCCAGCGCGCGCGTCTCGTCGCCCTGCCACAGCGCCACGGCCGACAGGCCGGTGAGGGCACCGCACTCGCTGCTCCTGTCGCCATGGGCCCGTGTCATCTGCAGCCCCGCGTCGAAATCGCGCCGCGCCTGCGCCAGGTCGCCCAGCTTCCGCCAGCCCTCGCCCTGGTTCATCAGGCCGATCGATTCGTTGACCCGGTCGCCCGTCTCGCGGGAGATCAGCACGTTCTGCCGGTCCAGTTCCAGCGGACCGACGAGGTCGCCCTGCATGTCACCGGCAATGGACAGCTGGTTGAGCATCCGCGACTCGACGCCGCGCAGGCCCAGGCTTCGCGCCTCGGCCAGCCCCTGCTGCGCCCGCGTCCGGCCTCCTTCGATGTCGCCCCGGGACATGTGCGCCGCTGCCAGCATTCGCAGCGCGTGCAGCCGCAGCTCGTCGTCGCCGGCCCGCGTGGCACAGGCCAGGCCATGGCGTGCCGCGCTCTCCATCGCCGCCCAGTCGGCCATGCGCATCGCAAGCATGCCTCGGCGCCAAGCGGCATAGGCGCGCCGGCGGTCGTCGTCCAGCAGTTCGGCCAGACGGTCCAGTGCGTCGAGGTCGGCCGCCTGTTCGTTGCGCCGCCCCTGCAGGTTCAGCGTCTCCTCGCGCGCCTTCAGAAGCCGCCAGCGCAATTCGACCTGGGCCGGCTCTGGCGTGGGGATCTGGCCCAGAAGCGCCAGCGCGCGCCCTACATGCGCCAGCACGCGGTCGTGCGCGAAGCGCTGCCCCGCCTGCTCGGCCGCGCGGGCGTGGAACTCGGCCGCGTTGGGTGCATCGCCGGCCTGCTCGAAGTGTTCGGCCGCAACGCCCAGGAAGTCGCCCGCGCGTTGGCTGCCATGCTCGGTCAGTGCGGCCAGCCAATGCGCCACCTTGGCGTGACCCTCGCGCTTGTCGCGCTTGAGCACGGTGTCGTAGGTCACCTGGTGCAGCACCTGGTGGCGGAAGGCGTATTCGCGCAGGCCATCCAGCGTCCCGTCGCCGCGGGGAAGTGCCAGCTCGCGCTGCACCAGCGCCGGCAGCGCCTCGGCCGCCTGCGCCTCGATGGCGGCCAGCGCCTGGTCCCAGAACACCGTGCCGACGACGCTGGCCTGCTGCAGCGCGCGCTTCTCCGCCGGAGGCAAGCCGTCGAGCCGGGCCTGCAGCACGCCGGTGAGCGTGGGCGGCACCTGGGTCACGAGCAGGCGTTCGGCGTTGACCGACCAGGATTCGCCGCTGTCCGAACCGGTCCGGATGGCCCCCTGGTCGATCAGCATCTTCACCAGCTCTTCCATGTAGAACGGGTTGCCTTCGGCGCTGCTGGTGACGAGTTCCCGCAGTGCGGCGGGCACCTCGGGCAGCTTCTTGAGCAGCTCGTTGGCCAAGTCGCGGCTGGCGCGCTTGTCCAGCGGTTCCAGGTCGATGTGCTGGTGCGCACCGGCCGAGCTGCTCCAGTCGCTGCGGCGCTCGAACAGCGTTGGCCGTGTGAAGCTCAGCACCAGCAGCGGCATGTCGCGGTTCACCTCGGCGAGGTAGCTCAGGAAGTCCAGGCTCTCGTCATCGGCCCAGTGCAGGTCTTCGAGTTGCAGCACGACCGGGCTGTCGTCGCTGGCACTCACCCGGCGGAACATCTGCGCGGCGGCGTGGAACGCGCGGTTCCGGATCTGCTTGGGGTCGTCGAGGATGCCCCTGATGTGGCGGCTCGTCTTCCACTCGATGCCGATCAGATGGCCCAGCAGATGGGCATGGGCTTCGGCCAGATCCGGGCCGTCGTCGTGCAGGAACAGCGGGACGACGCCGTCTTCCATCTTCTGTCTCGCGGCCTCGATGCTGTCGTCGTCCTGGATCTGGAAGCGCCACGCGAGGATGTCGCGCAGCAGGCCGAAGGCCTGGGCGCCGGTCTGCGGTGTGGCGCGGCCGCGGAAGAGGAAGAAGCTCTCGGGCCGTGCTTCGCTCCAGGCCTCGAATTCGTACAGCAGCCGGCTCTTGCCGATGCCGGCGTCGGCGACCACGGTGACGGCGGCCAGCGTGCGGGCTTCGAACAGGCGCTTGAAGGCGGCTTGCAGCAGTTCGAGTTCGGCGTCGCGGCCGATCATCTTCGTGGCCACGCCTTCGATCCCGCGCGTGCCGATGCGGAAGTTGCGCGGCTTGGCGCGTGTAACGAGGTAGCTCTGGATGGGCGTGTCGACGCCCTTGACCGTCAGCGGCTCTTGCGCGTCGACCTCGAACAGGCCGCGCACCTGCGCGTAGGTGTCGTGGCTGATGCGCAGGGCGCCGGCCGGGGCGCTTTGCTCCATGCGCGCGGCGATGTTGACGGCGATGCCGCGGATGCTGCCGTCGGCATCGACCACGCCGCCGAGCAGCACGCCGCCGGTGTGCACACCCACGCGGACGTTGAAGCCGGCGTGGCCGTGGGTGGTCTCGACTTCCGCGCCGAGCAGCTTGCCGAGTTCGAGCAAGGCCAGGCCGCAGTGCACGGCACGTTCGGAGTCGTCCTCGCGGGACTCCTCGGCACCGAAGGCGGCCAGGATGTTGTCGCCGGCGTATTGCAGCACCTTGCCGCGGTGGGCCTGGACCACGGCCGTGCCGCGCACAAGCGTGTCGTCCATCACCGCGCTGATGGCTTCGGGGTCGAGGTGCTGGGCGAGCGTGGTCGAGCCGACGACGTCCAGGAACAGGATGCTGACTTGCCGCAGGGCTTGGGCGGGTTCGGGCGGAAGCGCCGGCGGGCCGGTCAGGGCGGCGAGCTTGGCGCGCGCGGGTGCAAGCAACGACCCGACGACGGCGTCACCCAGGATCGCACGCTGGGCTTCGAGGGCGGCTATCGCGGCTTCGAGTTGTTGTTGCTCCGACGACACCGGCGGCAGGATACCAACACCTCGGTCTTCGGAGCAGATCGCCGCCGGACCCTCGGCGGGACGAATGGCGGGTAATGAGGTGCGGCGCCATTGGTCAGTCATGGCCGGTTGTGCAAGATCATGAACGGCCGATTCGTAGAAGCGGAACAAGCAATGCGATGGCTCGCCGTCCGGCCGCTTTGTAGTAACGCGGCCGTCAGGTTTGGGTCGAGGTTTGCCGGCCCGCCGCATGAACTCGACGCCCGTCAGCTGCCACCCAGATCGATGATGGGGGTCAGCCTGACGGTCACCGTCAACGGTCTCGGCCATTCACCAGCAACCGGTTGGAGGTGGCGCGATCCTGGTTTTGGGCTGACCACATAGCAAAGACCACCGATCGTCGCCCGAACGCGGCGGCAAGCCGCATGTCATCGCGGCGATCCTGGAGCAACAGATGCCTTTGAACGAACCATCGATGTTCGTCCGACAGAAGGCGCGGTGGCTCAATCTGGTCACGCAGATCAAGCCGGGGCGATTGGCCCTCCCTTCGTGTTGCGGGACTCTCTCGTCAGACCTTGGGTTGGAAGCCGGGATGCCCAGTGCGCCAAAGCACGAAGCTGTACTCGTCAGCGCGTTCGGCATCGCTCTGCTCGCGCGTCGAGCCCAGGCCATGACCTGCATCGAACTCCACACGCAACAGCACGGGATTGCGGTCGTTGGCGCGGCGCGTGGCACCAACCGCTTGCAGCCGCGCGGCCATCTTGGCCACCTGCCAGGGCTCGACCCGCGGGTCGGTCATGCCGGTGGTGAGCAACACCGCGGGGTAGCGCACACCATCGCGCACTGCCTGCAATGCGTCCATCTGCTTGAGACCCAGAAATCCCCCGCGTTCGGTCACCGTGCCGAACTCGTCGATGTTGGGAGGCCCGTTGGGTGAAAACTCGGCCCGCAGCGCATTGCTCACGCCGACATTGGAAATGACAGCCGCAAACAGCTCCGGCCGCTCCGTGAGTGCGCGGCCCACGGTGATGCCACCGGCCGAGCCGCCCTGTATCGCCAGGTGGCGAGCGCTGGTCCAGCCTTGCTTGACCAGCGCTTCGCAGGCATCGATCAGGTCTCGCCACGTGTTGGGCTTGCTGAGCTTCTGGCCAGACCGCCACCAGCGCTTGCCGTACTCGCCACCCCCTCGCACATGGGCGAAAGCCAGCACGCCGCCTTGTTCGACGAAGGCGATGCCGCGAGCGTTGAAGTACGGGTTGTAGGAAATCTGATAGGAGCCATAGGCATTGACCAGGGTCGGGTTGCGGCCGTTGCGCTTGAGGCCCTTGCGGGCAATGATCGACAGCGGCACCTGGGTGCCATCGCGCGCAATGACGACGCTGCGTATGGCCTCGAACCCCGAGGTGTCGATCACCGCTGCAGGCGCCAGCGGCACGCGCTGCACCACCTGCTTGGCGTTCACTCGAAACACCGATTGCGGCAGCAGCCAACTGGTGCCGGCAAACCACAGCCCGTCTTCGTCGGTTGAAGCGGTGAAGGCCTCTATCGAACCTTCGAACGGCAGCGCTATCGGCACCACGCTGCCGTCGTTGCCGAGCCGTCGAAGCGAGCTGTAGCCGCCATCCATGTCGCGCAGGTACAGACCATCCTTGGCCACTGCGATAGCCTCCAGCGCAGCTGCACCCTCGGGCACCGAAACCGCAGCCTTGGCAAGATCAGGCGCCGACAACGATGTGCGAAGCACGCGACCATTGGGCGCATCGAGCGTGCTGAGCAAGAACAGCTCATCGGCGCGGAAGGCAAACCCGGTGACTTCGTCCTCGACGCCACACACGCGCTTCCACTGCGGCGCGCCAGCCAGCACGTCGGCAAGCCTGGCTGTGTAGAGCGGGTTCTCGCGCCGCACGCCGCCGAAGACCCCGGCCAGAACATGCGCCGAGCTGGCATCCGCGGCGACGCCCGGAAACTCGTTGCGTTCGACCGGCACCTGCGCGAACAGTCCGCGCGCAAGGATCTGGATATCGGTCTCGGGCTCGGTTCGCAAGCGGTGCAGCCAGCTCACCGTGTCCAGATAGCGCTCCGGTGAACCAGGCTTGGAACCCGCAGCCAGGCGCAGATAGAAGAAGCCACTGCTGTCCGGCAACCAGCTTGGGCTGGCGTACTGGGTGCGATCGATACGCTCGGGGAGCAACTGGCCCGAATTCACATCAAGAATGCGGGCCACCGAATCCTCCGACCCGGCGGCCGAGAGGCCATGCACCACGTAGCGGCCGTCGGGCGATGGCACCCACCAGTCGAGCGACATATGCGCGCCGCCTTCGCCCTTCATCGTGCCCGGATCGATCAGCAGGCGCTCGGTACCGGCCGGTCCGGCGTCGCGCATGTACAGGTTGAACTGGCTGGCACCGGCGGGCCGCATCTCGTAGAACAACCTGCCGCTCGCCGACTGTGGTGCATTGGCGACCGGGAGATCACCCGAGAGCTTGCCGATGCGTTCGGCCAGCGCCCTGCGGCCGGGGATGGCGTCGAGCACGCTGCGCGTGTAGGCGGCCCAGCCCTTCATGAAGGGCTCCCAATCGCGGTCCTTGCTGCTTTCCATCCAGCGGTAGGGATCGACGATGGTTTCGCCCCACAGCGTTTCGCTCACCGCTTCCACCCGTGCTACCGGCGGGCCGCCGGGCTTGAGCGCCCAGGTGGGCAAGCTCGGCACCAGCATCGCCGCAGGCAGGCTGCCAAGAGCCGCCACTGCGCTGCGGCGGGTCCAAGTCGATTCGGTTGTCAGGGTCACTCCCCCTCCCGCGCGACACCTGCGGGTTCGCACAGGCTAGCGGCGCGGGCTCAGACCCACAAGCCCCCCACATAAGCCGAACCCCCGGCAGCGGCGGAAAGCTGTCGTCGTCAACGATCCCACGCGACGAATTGCCGCACTCGAGCGGCCGTCGGTCGGTCTGGCAACGAGCTTGGCGCTTCAGCCTCGAGATGGCCTGCGCTCACCGGCCTCGTGCCGTTACGAGCGCGAGGATTCCCGTCGCGTCGCAGTCGGCTGGCGTGTCTGAGTGATCGACCACAGTACAGCGACGGCCCGCTGCGCCCCCTTCAAAGCAGGTGTCATCGGCATCGGGCGAGAGCGTGTCGCGGTGATGATTGCCTCGCCACCCAGGCCACGATCCTGAAGGCCGCCCGTGCGGCGCAGCGTCGTCGTCCCCCTCCCACTGCCGCCCGGCGCTCAGGCGGTCTCCACCGGCACGGCCGTGCGCGCGCGCTGCCACTGCATGTACAGCACCCCGGCCAGCACCACCGCACCGCCGACCAGTTGCTCGGCCAGCGGCTGCACGCCGAAGAACAGCAACGAGATCAACACGGCGAAGACAGGAATCGTGTTCTGCCACAAGCCACCGGTCTGGATGCCCAGACGGCTGACGCCGGTGTTCCAGGCGACGGTGGCCAGCGCGGTGCAGAACACGGCCGCCACCAACAACTGCAGCAGCGGCAGCGGCGCCGGGTGCAGGTTCGGCGCGCCGACCAGGCCGATGGCACGGGCAATGGCCCAGAACAGCAGCAGCCAGGGCAGAGCCCACAGCGTGGTCAGGTAGGTGCGGCGCAGTTGCGGCGTGCTCGGCGGAAACCAGCGCTGGGCGAGGATCGAATAGGCCGTCCAGCTGCAGATGGCCAGCACCACCAGCAGTTCGCCGCCGAGCACGCCGAACCGTGTCCGCGCTCGGCACCTCGACTGCCGGCAGTGCGGCCCGTGCCCGGCCCCAGATGGCGATGCCGGCGCCGATCAACGTGAGCGTGGTTGCACCCCAGAAGCCGCGTTCGAGGCGGGCGCCGGTCATCAGCCGCGACACCACGGCCACGTACACCGGCGAGCCGGCCGACAGCGCGGCCACCGTCATCGGATCGGTGCGGAACAGCCCCAAGTTGTAGAGCGAAAGAAATGCAGCGACGTACAGACTCAGCACCAGCACGCGCCAAAGCGGAATCGGCGAGCGCAGCTGCCGCGCACCGAGCGACCCGGCGAGCATGCCGCCCAGCAGCAGCGTGGCCAGCACGTAGCGCAGCGGCGAGACCCAGAACGGATCGAAGTGCTGCAGCAGCGCGGCCGACAGCGGCAGGTTCAGTCCCCACAGCACACTCGTGAACAGGTACGCGCCGGTGCCGATCAGGGCGGCGCGCCGCGCCGTGGCGGCCGGCCCAGGCGACCGATCCGGCGCATCGGAAAGCGCAGGTGGTGTGGGCATCGCCGTCGTGCCGGCCTACGCTTGGCGCACCAACGCCAGCTGGCGCGATTGCACGACCAGCTGCCCGGCGGAATCCCACAGCGCACCGTCTTCGATGACCCGGCCACCGCTCAGATCGTGCGACCAGAACTGCCCGAGCAGCCAGCCCGGCGCCGGCCGGCGTCGCAGGTGCACCGTCAGTTCGATGGTCGGCACCCAGCCGACCATGCCCAGCAGCCCGAACACCGCCGGCGGAAACGCGTCGGCCATCAGCAGGCAGGCGATGGCGTCGCTCGGCCGGCCGTCGGTGAAGCGGATCCAGCCGCTGATGCGGGCGCGACCGGCGGCGCCGGGCGCCGACTCGTCGGGATGCAGGCGCACATCCAGCCGTTGCAGGATCGGCAGGCCCACGCCTTGCGCCGGCGCGGAGCGGGTGATACAGGCCTCGGGCGGCGGCATGTGCGGCTTCGGCATCGTCAACAGCGGCGGCGCAGCGGCA
The DNA here is from genome assembly GCA_963756415.1 of uncultured beta proteobacterium. GTDB lineage: Bacteria > Pseudomonadota > Gammaproteobacteria > Burkholderiales > Burkholderiaceae_C > Rubrivivax. Next base: position 1,590,861 of record CAVWNT010000002.1, on the reverse strand, counting down.
GCGGACTCACCGAGATCGCCCATCGTCGCCAGCAGCTCGAGCCGCGCGCTGCCGTCCTGTATCAGCGTGGCGCGGACGGTGCTCAGCGTGCGGCCGCTGCGCAGCAACCGGGTGTCGACGCGGCAGGGCCGGTCGGGGAGCCCCGGACGCAGGTAGTGCACGTTGATGCTCAGCGGGTCGGTCTGCAGCGGCGTGCGCTGCTGGATGGCCCGCGCAGCCAGCGCGAGCAGGTAGCCCCCGTTGGGGTTGTTGCCGATGTTCCAGACCGGATGCACATGGCCTGCGAAGCTGGCCGCGCTGCCAGCGCCTTCGGGCAGCTCATCGTCGAGCGGGGTCACCCGCGTGTCGTCGTCGAACTGACTCATCGAGCGATCTTCGTGTTGCTCACTGCGGCAAATGCGCCTCTCGGGCGGCCTTTCAGGATCATGCGTCGATTGTCCGCGAGGTCGTTGAGGTGCCCGCGCGCATCGATGAAGCGCTGCCAGCGCTGTGCAGGATCATCGCCTGCTGGAGTGACGTGCTGACCCGCCGGAGTGGTGATCGTCGAGGAGAACGGCGATCTGGACGAAACATCGCGCCGCGCAGTGCAGCTGTCTGGCAGACCCGCGAACAGGAGGACTTGGCCGGCTGTGTGAGATCACGAGCGGCCGCTTCGTAGAAGCGGAACAAGCAATGCGATGGCTCGCCGTCCGGCCGCTTTGTAGCAACCCGGCCGACAGGTTTGGGTCGGCAGCGTCAGGTGAGACTTTTCGGATGCAGTCGTTCAGCCGTGTCGTGTCGCGGTCGGTGGTCGCCACCCGCGCACGCTGCGTCGCCGCCCGCCGGATCCTTGAGTCGAATGGCAGCCATGCGGCCCGGCAGGTGACATTGGGTCTTCGTTCGGCGAACAGGCATCGAGCCGGTTACGCACCGGCCTTTAGCGAGCGAGAGACGTCGCCGTCGGCGGTGCCGCATCGAAGCTGCCACCCAGTGCCTGCACCAGCCGCACGCGGTTCGTGCGCTGGCTCGCGCGCAGCTTGATCAGCGACGATTCGCTGGCCAGCTGCGCGGTCTGCAGCTGCGCCACCCACAGCAGGTCGCGTCGGCCAGCCTTGTACTGCAAGGTGGCGATGCGCACGGCTTCGGTGCGGTCGTCCAGCGCCTTCTGGTCCAGCGGCAGCTGCAACCCGAGCAGCCGCTCGTTGGCAAGACTGTCCTCGACCTCGCGGAACGCCGTCAGCGCCGCCGCGCCATACAGTGCCACCGCCTGCAGCTGCTGCGCGGTGGCGATGTCGACCCGGGCACGCAGCGCGCCGCCTTCGTAGATCGGCACCGACATGCCGATGCCGGCCGACACCAGCCACGGGTTCAGGCGCAGCAGCGACAGCACCTGGTCACCGACCCGGCCCCCGCTCAGCGACAGCGAGAACTCCGGCAGCAGCGCCAGCTGCGCGGCCTCCTCGCGACGGAAGGCAACGATCACCTCGCGCTCGGCGGCGAGCAGGTCGGGCCGCCGTTCGAGCAACGACGACGGCACGCCGGTCGCGGCCAGCGGAGGCAGCGCCGGGTACGTCGCCGCCACCGCGATCTCCGTGGCCGGGTAGCGGCCGAGCAGCACCTCGAGGCCACGGCGTGCCTCGCCGTAGGCTTCCTCGGCGCGCGCCACATCGCTGCGTGCCGATTCGAGCTTGGCGCGCACGTCGACGACGTCGAGGTCTGAATCCTTGCCGGCATCGCGCCGCAACTGCACCAGTGACAGCAGCTCGTCGTAGATCGCCACCGCGCGTTCGCCGAGGGCCAGCAGTTGCCGCGCCTCGATCGCCAGGTACCACAGCTTGGCAGTCGTCGCGGCGAGCGACTGGCGCGCATAGGCGTAGTCGAGCGCGACCGCCTCGGCGCCGGCTTCGGCTGCGGCGCGCTGCGCACGCAATCGCCCCCACACATCGAGCTCCCAGGCCACGCCGAGCAAGGCGGTGCTGTTGCTGGAGCTGCCGTTGTTCTGGTCGCGCGTGGCCGTCGCGCCGAGCTGCACGCCGAGCGACGGCAGCAGCCGCGAGCCGACGATGACCACCGCCTGCTGGGCGATCGCCACCTGGGTCGCGGCGGCGCGCAGGTCCGGGTTGTGGGCGATGGCCTCGGCGACGATGCCTTCGAGCGCCGGATCGTCGAAGGACTTCAGCCAGTCGTCGGTCACCTCGCCGCCGCGCGGACCCGCGCGCCAGGCACCGGGCACCCGCGTGTTCGCGGGCAATGCCTGTTCGACGACGGCGTCGTGGGTCGGCGGGCTCTTCAGTGCGCAACCGGAGAGCAGCACGGCGGCGATCAGCAGCGGGGCACGCATCAGCCGGAGAACGGGTAGAGCCAGTTGTACCAGGTGTACGAACGGATCGCGACCTTGCGCATCATCACGAAAGCACTGTCCGGGTTGGTGTAGATCGCCGCGCGGCCCTGCATGCCGATCGGGAACTTGCGCTGGTCGGGGTCGTCGAGCGTGATCGACACGACGAACTGCCCCTGCGGCGTCTCGGCCGGCACGTAGTTGAAGCTGGGCAGGTTGCCGCTGGGCAACATCTGGCCGGCACCGCTGCCCTGCCAGATCGCCACCACCTTGCCGGGCCAGATCTGGCCGGGGTACAGGTCGAGCGCCACCTCCACCGGCTGTCCGGGTTTCACGTACTTCAGGTTCTCCTGGAAGTAGTTGGCCAGCAGGTAGCGATCGGCATCGCAGATGAAGGTGGCGATGGCGCCGAAGCGCACGTCGCCGGCCACCATGCCCGGGCGCACCTGCAGGTTCATCAGGTAGCCGTCCTCGGGCGCCACCATCAGCGTGTTGTCGAGGTAGTAGCGCGCCTGATCGAGCTCGGCCTGGATCGCGGCCACCTTCGTGTTCACGCCGCCGATGTCGGAGGTGTAGCGCAGCCGCGCGCGTGTTTCCTCGGCCTGCGCTTCCTTGATCGAGGCCTCGTACGACGCCACCTGGGCGGCCCACTTCTGCGCATCTTCTTCCGGGCCGGCGCCCTTGCCGGCGAGCTGATTGGACAGCTGCAGCTGGTACTTGGCGTAGGCCAGGTCGGCGGTGTACTTCGCGATCTTCTGCTGGTTGATCGCGGTGTCGGCCTTCAGCACCAGCACGTCCTGCTTGGCCCCGGCGAGCTGCGCCTCGAGCTGCCGCACCTTGTACTCGTAGGGCCGCCGGTCGAACTGGAACAGCGGCGTGCCCCGCTTGACGGGCACGTTCGGTTCGACGAGCACGGCGGTGACCAGCGTGGGTTCCGACAGCCGCGGCGTCAGCTGGATGGTGCGCTGGATCAGCCGTGCCTCGGTCGACGTCGGTGCCACGTAGCGCAGGCCGATCAGGAAGATGATGCCCAGGTGCAGCACGAAGAAGGTCGAGAAGAAGCCCCAGGCGATGGTGAACTTCAACCAGCGCAGCTTGAAGAAGACCAGCCAGACGACGAAGGCGTAGGCGAACAGCAGGACGAAACCGAGCAGCATCGGCTACTCCGCGCGCGGTGCGCTGGTGGGCGGCGGTGGCGGCGGTACCGCCGCCGCCTCGGCTGCCACCGCGGCTGTCGTGGGCACGGTCATCGGTGCTGGCGTGGCGGCTGTCGCGTGAGCCGCCCTGGGATGCGCACCGCCCCTCAGGCGCGCCATCTCTTCCTCGATGACACGAGCCTCCTCGCGCGGAAAACGCCGGATGTCGACGATGTCGGTCGGCTTGAAGGCCCAGATCAGCGCCTGGATCCACGGCAGCACGGTGGGCAGCAGCCCGGCCCAGCCCATCAGCTTCACGGCTTCGGCTTCGGGGTGATTTCGCGCCAGCGCGATGCGGCCGGGCAGGCCTGCGATCCAGATGTAGGTCAGGACGCCCGCGCCACCGGCCAGAAAGGCCGTCGCGAAGGTGATGTAGTCCCACATATCGAGTTCGAAGCCGAGCATTGCAATTCCTCCAGGCGGCCATTGTCTCGCCTGCGATGCCCATGCCACGCCGCCGTCGCCAGCCTCATGCGACGACTTTCACGTGATGAAGGCGCCACGTGTTCGGCGGCCTCGGCGCCTGATCGAGATGCCGCATGCGCGACCAGGCCCGCTTGGGCTCATCTTCATTTCGGGAACATGAACTGCAGCTGTGCGCGAATCTGCAGGTTCGCGCCGTCGTCCGGGTGCACGACGTTGTAGTAGGCGGACAGCTGCGCATTGACCGGCAACTTGCCGAGATGAAAGATCTTGCCGACGCCGCCACCCAGCGGCACGGTCCACTGCTGGCCGCTGGCGGCCTTCCAGTCCACGGTCATGATCGGCGCGCTGGTCAGGTAGAAGCCTTGCTTGAAGTTGTAGTTGACGAAAGGCTGCACCAGTCCGGTGCTGTAGGCGCCGCCTTGCTTGCTGCTGCTCAGCGACCAGATGTTGTTGACCAGCACGCCGTAGACCCACGGGCTGCCGTGATCGAGGTGCAGCACCACGAACGATGCGCCGAGGCCCCAGTTCTTGTTGCCCAGTTCGTCGCTGGTGTTGGTCGGCAGCTGAAGCACCGGCCCCAGGCCCCAGATCCACGCACCCGGTTTTGCCGGCGACAGGAAGGCCGTGAAGACCGTGTCGCCGATGCCGTCTTCACGCTCGGTCCCGGGCCCCAGCGCCGGCATCGAAATCACCGGCACGATGGTGCGCGTGATGATGTTCCATTCCCCGCTGATGGAGATGGGGATCACCGGCTGGATGTTGAGGATGTTCTGCGTTCCGCTGTCGGGCCCGACGTTGAAGTTCGTGTTGTTCTGGAACGGCAGGCTGATCAGGTTGCCGACCGGGTTCTGCGCCAGCTTGGCGAGTTCCTCGGCACTCATCTCCGCCGCCGCGGGGGCGCCCGCGACCAAGGCAACCGCAAACACCGCGGTTGCCGGCGCGCGCATCACTTCGCGAGTTCGCTTCATCAAGGCTCCCTGCGGTGTATGTGCCGAAGCCGGCTTGCCTGCACGCTCGTCACGCACGTTCAGTTGCGTGGTGGTCTGACGAAATTCTCGAGCTGCCCGAGCCGCTTCATCGCCTCCATCGCCTGCAGCGAGTTGTAGTTGATGTTGCTCGCATTCAGGCTGCTGCCCTGCTGGAACGGATAGTCGGGCAGCGTCTTCAGGAAGCCGCCGAGCTTGTTCTGCACCGGCACGAACAACCAGATGTTGTCGGCGTACCAGCGCAGGTACAGGCCCGATTCGTGCGGCGCCTTCTCGTACGGGTCGGCGCGCAGGTTGACGATCACCGGCCAGCCCGGCGCCTCGCGCACGGCCGTGGCGATGTTGCCGTTCTGCACCGCGAAATGCACCTTCCAGTCGTTCCAGCGCACCGCGTTCAGCTCGCCGCCGGCGCCGAAGTAGAAGATCTCCTCGCGCGGGCCCTTCTTCGCCTCGCCCTTGAAGTAGGGCAGGAAGCTGTAGCCGTCCAGGTGCGCTTTCCAGGTCTTGCCGCCGGTGCTGTAGCCGGCCTTGACCTTCTCAACCACGTCCGGCACGCCTGCAGCCGCCAGGAACGTCGGCAGCCAGTCTTCCTGCGAGAAGATGTCGTTGACGATCGTGCCCGGCTTGATCACGCCCGGCCAGCGCACCAGCATCGGCACGCGAAAGCCGCCCTCCCAGGTGGTGCCCTTCTCGCCGTGGAACGGCGTCGTGCCGCCGTCCGGCCAGGTGCCGGTCTCGGCGCCGTTGTCGGTGCCGTAGACGACGATGGTGTTGTCGGCGATGCCCAGATCATCGAGCTGCTTCAGCACCGCGGCCACCATGTCGTCGTGCTCGACCATGCCGTCGGGGTACAGGCCGATGCCGGTGCGGCCCTCGGCCGACTTCGCCAGCCGCGTCCACACGTGCATGCGCGTGGTGTTGAACCACACGAAGAAGGGCTTGCCTTCCTTGGCCGCGTTGGCGACGAACTTCTGCTCGGCGGCGAAGATCTCCTGGTCCACCGTCTCCATGCGCTTCTTCGTCAGCGCGCCGGTGTCGGTGATGGTCTGCCCGCCCTTGCCGTCGCTGAACGTGTGCAGCACGCCGCGCGGGCCGTACTTCTTGCGGAACTCGGGGTCCTTCGGGTAGTAGTAGCTTTCGGGTTCCTCCTCGGCGTTCAGGTGGTACAGGTTGCCGAGGAATTCGTCGAAGCCGTGCACCGTCGGCAGGTGGGTATCGCGATCACCGAGGTGGTTCTTGCCGAACTGACCGGTGGCATAACCCTGTGGCTTCAGCAGGTCGGCGATCGTCGGTGCCCAGTCGGGGATGCCTTGCGGCGAACCCGGCATGCCGATGGTCAGCAGCCCGGTGCGAAACGGATGCTGGCCGAGGATGAACGAGGCCCGGCCGGCCGTGCAGCTCTGCTGCGCGTAGGCGTCGGTGAAGATCGCGCCTTCCCTGGCGAGCCGGTCGATGCCCGGTGTCTTGTAGCCCATCAACCCCAGGTTGTAGGCGCTGATGTTGGACACGCCGATGTCGTCGCCCCAGATGACCAGGATGTTCGGCTTCTTGGCTGGCGTCTGCGCCATCGCAGGCACCAGCGCGCTGAAGGCGCTGATCAGAATGGCCAGGGCCGTGCAGAACATTCGATGCGGTTTCAATGGGTCCTCCGGCGGATGAAGATGCCTGCGTTGTCCGCATCAAGTGTCCGCCCGCGCCGTCAAGCTGAGAACTGACCTTTGGTTTAGGCCTGCGCTCGGCGCCCTCAGAAACCGAAGTCGAGCCGCAGGTTGATCAGGTAGCGGTACGACGCACCGTCTTGCGGTCCCAGATTGACGGCGCCCCCCAGGCTGAACGAGGTCGAAGGGCCGAGCTGCCGGATGAACAGCAGGTCCAGTGGCACGAACCACTTGCGCGTTCTAAAGTCGTAGTTGATCGAGTTTTCCGGATAGAACGCCAGCGACCATTGCCCACCGAGCGTGAAGGTCGTGGTCGGGAACAGCGTCAACGAGCGGACCGTCGTGACGCCGGCCACCTGCGGATCGAAGCCCCAGAAGTAGCGCGCGAAAGGCGCGAAGCTGACGCCGCGCAACAGTTCGGGCGCGTGCAGCCTGGCCCCCAGGCCCGGTGCCAGCTGGTACTGGCTGGCACCGAAGGGCGCCTGCTTTCCGGTCGGGAACACCAACCGCAGGCTCGACAGCCAGCTGAACCTGTTCGCCATCCTGGGCGATTCGAAGATCTCCTCGACGAACGCATCACCCAGGCCGGCGTTGTAGTCTCCGGTCGGGTTGCCCGGTCCGGCGTCGTCGGTGTAGACCATCGGCACGTCGATGCGCTGCGTGAAGTGCCAGCCGTTGCCGAGCCGGAACGGCACGAACAGCCGTGGCTGCAGTTTCCACACCGTGGCGCCGTTCACGTCGCGTTGCCAGTAGCCCCAGGTCTCCAGGTGGGGTGCGTGCAGTTCAGTCTGCGCGACAGCCGCTGTGGCGTTGCACAGGCCGGCCAGCAGCGGAAGTACCCATCGGTAGTGCATGCGGGTGAGGCGAATTCCGGTACCGAAAGCATGGCACGGGCGAACGCGTCAACGCCGGGCCGGATGCGCGCACTAAACCAAAGACCAGTGGTCGATGCGCATGGCGCCCGGTACAACCGATGCCATGGGTCACTCGGGAGACACGATCGTGCGCAAACCATCGCGAACAGCTCTGCGGCTTGCCGCTGCGGCCACACTGCTGGTGGGTGCCGCCGCCACGACGGCGCTGCTGTCACCCGGCTCGGCGACAGCGCAGGTGTCGAACGACGGCGTCATCTACCTCGACCAGGGCTGGACCCAGGCCGAACGCGAGGCCTACTACCAGCTGTCGCAGGGCTCCACAGCGCTGTCGTACGACCTGTTCCTGAACATCGAGGTGGCGGGCAGCCAGGAACTGTTCCGCTCCGATGCGAACAGCGAACGCTTCGGCCTGACCACCCAGCCGCCCAACCCGCGCACCAATCCCGACGGGCTGCCCGTGGGCCTGAGCAAGACCGTGCTGAAGGGCGAGCGCTGGAAGGGCGAATACGCCGGCGTCACCTGCGCCGCCTGCCACAACGCGCAATTGCTCTACAAGGGCAAGAAGATCCGGGTCGACGGCGGCGTCGGCTCCTTCGACCTGATGGCCTACATCAAGGCACTCGACGACACGCTGCAGGCCACGTTGGCCGACCCGGCGAAGTTCGATCGGCTGGCGGCACGGCTCAAGGCCACGGGCGCCGACGCCAAGAGCGCGTTGCGCAAGCGCGTCGAGGCCGAGGCCGGTCCGATCCATGTGTACCGCACGCGCACGTTGATCACGCCGATCGAGTGGGGGCCCTACCGCATCGACGCCATCGGTGCCATCGTCAACCGCTTGACGGCCACCGAGCCGCGCATTCCGGAGAACTGGTCGACGCCGCTGGCGCCGACGAAGATCCCGTTCCTGTGGAACTCACCGCAGAGCCTGTGGGTGCAATGGCGCGCCGCGCAGCAGGACCCGATCCGCCGCAACCTGACCGAAGCGATGGGCGTGTTCATGTTCATGGACCTGCACTCGAAGACGCCCAAGGACGGCCTGTTCGACTCGGTGTCCTTGATCCGCAACCTCGAGCAGATCGAGGATTGGCTGAACCGGCTCGCGCCGCCGAAGTGGCCCGAAGAGGTATTCGGCAAGATCGACCCAGCCAAGGCGCGCGCCGGCGAAGCCTTGTTCGTCAACAACTGCGCCGGCTGCCACAACAAGTGGCCGTACACCTGGAGCGTGCCCAACAAGTACGGCAAGCGCTGGCTCGAAGTCGGACTGGTGCCGCAGTCCTACGTCGGCACCGACCCTGGACAGTTCGACGATCTGCGCCCCTACGCGATCGCCGAACAGCTCGCGCCCTACGTGGCACCGCCGTTCAAGAACGACCCGATCATCCCGACCGGCGCGCTGTATGTGAACCTGCAGGAACAGATCCTCGGCACCGCGTTGTCGAAGATGACGCTCAGCGAAGACGAGAAGATCAAGCTGCACGGCTATCGCAGTTTCCCGCTGCAGGAGGCCGAGCGCGGTGTGTACAAGGCCGGGCCGCGCGATGGCGTGTGGGCCACGCCGCCGTTCATGCACAACGGCTCGGTGCCCAGCCTGTACGAGATGCTGCTGCCGGCCGGCCAGCGCACGAGCAAGTTCTACGTCGGGCGCGAGTTCGATCCGGTCAAGGTGGGCCTGGACATCAGCGGCACCTCGGGCTTTTTGCTCGACACGTCGCTGCGCGGCAATTCGAACAAGGGGCATTCCTTCGAGGACGGGCCGCTGGGCAACGGCGTCGTGGGGCCGCTGCTGAGCGACGAACAACGCTGGGCGCTGATCGAGTACCTGAAATCGATTCCGGGTGAAGCCGGCCGGGTCACCCCCTTCGGCGGCCCGGCGAATGCAGTCAAGGGCACGTCGCCATGGATCAAATAGCAGGCCGGCAGAGGGGCCAGCGCCGGCGCCGCGCAGGCGCGCAGGTGATGCATGCGATCTTGCTCGCGTTGGCGCTTGCGCCGACGGTGGCGTCCGCCCACGTCGGCCTGCACGAGAGCCATGACTTCCTGCACGGCTTCATGCATCCGATCGGCGGCATCGATCATGTGCTGGCGATGGTCGCGGTCGGTCTGGCTGCCGCGCTGATGAGCGGGCGGGCGATCTGGGCCGTGCCGCTGAGCTTCATCGCGGGCATGGCCGCGGCAGCCGCCATCGGCATGGCCGGGATCGCATTGCCCGGTGCCGAAGTCGGCATCGCACTGTCGGTGATCGTGTTCGGCATCCTCATTGCGCTGCCCGTCCGGCCCAGGCTCACCCTGACGGCCGCGGCGGTCGGCGTGTTCGCCGTGTGCCACGGCTACGCGCACGGCGTCGAAATGCCTGCCGACAGTTCGGGGCTTGTCTTCGGCCTCGGCTTTGTCGCCGCAGCGGCCCTGCTGCACCTGCTTGGTATCGGTGTCGGCACCGGCATTGAAAGACGCCAACGCGCATCGCGCGTGGCCGGTGCGCGCCGGTGGTGGCGCCTTCGCGGTCGCAGGTCTGGCGATTCTGACTGGCCGGGTTCTGCTGTAGCCTCGTGCTGCTTACGCTTGGCGCAGGTTTGTCGCCGCAATACGCACACAACAACCGAAGAGCAGCCATGCACAAGACCACCGCCATGTCGGCGATTCAGACTCGGCCTTTGGCTGTGAAAGCGGCCCGGGCGGTCGGGCTCGCCGCACTGGCGCTGCCACTGCTGTGCGGGCTGGCCACGGCCCAGAGCCAGGCACCGGTGATCTATCTCGACCAAGGCTGGTCGCAGGCCGACCGTGAGATGTACTACCAGACCTCGCAGGGCTCGGCGGCGATTTCCTACGACATCTATCTCAACCTGGAGCTCGCCGGCAGCCAGGAGCTGTTTCGATCAGATGCCAGCAGCGAGCGCTTCGGCTTGACCAGCCAACCGGCGAATCCGCGCACCAACCCGGAGGCATTGCCTGTCGGTGTGACCAAGACCGTGCTCACGCAGGCGCCCTGGAAGGGCACCTACGCCGGCCTGACCTGCGCGGCCTGCCACAACGCGCAGCTCAACTACAAGGGCAAGAAAATTCGCATCGACGGGGGCGTGGGTTCGTTTGACCTGCAGACCTACGTCAATGCGCTTGACGACGCCATGCAAGCCACGCTGGCCGACAAGTCGAAATTCGAGCGCCTTGCCAAGCGCATCGGCGCGACAACCGCCGCCGCGCAGAGCGAACTGCGCAAGCGCGCGGAGCGCGACGCCGCACGCGTCCACGACTATCGGTCCATCACCTTGCTCACGCCGCTTGCGTATGGCCCCCACCGAATGGACGCCATCAGTTCACTCATCGGCCGCCTCACCGTGACCGAGCCCGGCATTCCCGAGAACTGGTTCCCTTCGCTCGCGCCAACCAAGATCCCGTTCATCTGGAATGCCCCGCAGAGCTCGTGGGTGCAATGGCGGGCTGAGCAGCAGGATCCGCTCCAACGCAACATGGTCGAGGCGGGGGGTGTATTCCTGCACATGAACCTGCGCGCGAAGACGCCCGAACAGGGCTTGTTCAGTTCGGCCGCACTTTTGCTGAATCTCGCGAAGATCGAGGACGCCTTGAACCGCTTGGCGCCGCCCAGCTGGCCCGAAGCGGTCCTTGGAAAGATCGACCGCGAGAAGGCGCGGTCGGGCGAGACCTTGTTCGCCGACCACTGTGCCAGCTGCCACAACAAGTGGCCATACACCTGGACCGAGCCCAACAAGTACGGCAAGCGCTGGATTCAAGTGGGCCTGGTGCCACAGGCGTTCGTGGGTACCGACCCCGGGCAGTTCGGAGACACGATGCCGCTCGTGATGACCAAGCAGCTCGCTCCGTACCTGATGGAGCCGTTCAAGGGCCAGCCGACCGCACCGACGGGCGCCCTTTACGTCACCATCCAGAAAAGCGTCATGGATGCGGCGCTGGCGAAGTTGAAGCTGACGGAAGAAGAGACCATCAAGATTCATGGCTATCGGGAATTCCCGTTGCCGCCGCCCGCTCCTCGCGTTTACAAGGCGGCTCCGCGCGATGGCGTTTGGGCCACACCGCCCTTCATGCACAACGGCTCGGTGCCCAACCTCTACGAAATGCTGCTGCCGGCGAAGGAGCGCACCAAGAAGTTCTATATCGGACGCGAGTTCGACCCGGTCAAGGTGGGGGTGGACACCAGCGGAACCACGGGCTTCATGTTTGACACGAGCGCGCGCGGGAATTCGAATGCCGGCCACTCGTTCGAGGACGGAACCCCAGGAACCAACGGCGTCATCGGCCCGCTGCTGACCGAAGCGCAGCGTTGGGAACTGGTCGAATACCTGAAATCGATTCCAGAAGAGCCCGGTCGCATCACGCCCTTTGGTGGGCCACCCGATGCCAAGTCAGGCAAGCCGCGCTGGGCGGACCCAGCGCGCTGAGAGTCGATAAGGAGCGCAAGGATGTCAGACCACGTTGATGGACCGCGCTCGATCGGCGACCCCGCGGCCGACCTGAGCGATCTGTTCGCGTTCACCAGCCCGGAGAACCCGGGTCGCACCGTGCTGGTGGCGAACGTCTTTCCAGCGGCTGGTGTGAGTGCGATCTTCTCGAACGCGATCGACCATGCGATCGTCGTGCGCCGCGCCAGCGTCGCTGGTCTGGGCGACGCCACGAAGTTCATCACCAGCGACCCGGAGATCCGCTTCAGCATCCGCTTCGACACGCTGACGCGCGACCCGCAGACCGGTCAGGCGATGCAGCGCGGCACCTGCACGCTGCCCGGCGGGCAGACCCTGCGCTTCGTGGTCAACGACGACAAGGGCGCGGCGACGCCCGACGGCGCGTTCCGCGTCTACGCCGGGCTGCGCTCCGACCCGTTCTACCTGGCCTGGCTGGTGGAGTCGCTGCGCAAGTTCCAGAACCTGCTGCAGCACGACAACGTGCTCAGCATCGTGGTCGAGTTCGACACGCGCCGCGTGCTCGAGCCCGAGAAGGGCTCGCTCTTCGCCGTCATCGCCGAGACGGTGCCGGTTCAGCGGCCGGGCGCCTTCATCGGCCATCCGGTGCCACGCATCGACTGGGTCGGCCGCCCGGAGCACACCAACTTCCGCCTCAACAACCCGGCGCTGGCCGGCACCGAGGACATTCGCGACCTGTGGAACCAGCAGACCCCGTTCGCCGTGTCGGAGACGGTGAAATCCCTGTTTCTCGACCGCCTGATGCTGAGCCTCAAGAACTGGGATATGCGCGACGGCAAGGAAGACTGGACGCCGCAGGCGCTGGCCGCCAATGCGCGGATGTTCCTCGACGATTTCCTGCTCATCGACGTCGCCAAGCCGACCACCGACCTGAGTCATCTCGAGATCGAACGCAGCACGCTGAACGGCAAGCCCTACACGACCGGCGGCGGGCGCACCGTCGATGCCAACGTCATCGACATCCTGCTCACCTGGCTCGTCAATCGCGACCGCGAGTTCCTGCAGGGCGGCGCCACCGGTGCGACCAAGCCGGGCATGAAGACATTCCCCTATCTGGCGGCGCCGAACACGCAACTGCAAAGCGTGGTCGAGAGCGCCGACCTCGCAGCGCCGCCTGACAAGGTCTGGGCGCTGATCGGCGAATTCGGGGGCTACTGGCATCCGCTGGTCGCCAGCATCCACGCCACCGGCAGCGGTGTCGGCCAGTTGCGCACGATCGAGACGCTCGACGGCAAGCGCATCGTCGAGCGGCTCGATGCCATCGACAACGCCCAGCACGCCTACCGCTACAGCAAGGTCGCCGGCATTCCGGCGTCGAACTACAGCGGCGAGCTCGGTGTCAAGCCAAAGGGCAGCGGCAGCACGGTCGAGTGGCGCGTGCAGTTCCTGGCCGACGGCCAGCCGGACCTGCTCGTCGAGCTGATGGTGCGCACGCTGCTCAAGACCGCCGTCGACAGCCTCGGCGCCCGCTTCGGGGCGATGAAGTGAACGACCGTGTCCACGGCGCGCTCGCGCCTGCAACCGCCGGCGATATCGCGCTCGTCAACCTGCACAGCGCTCGGCTGGATTCCTGGGGCCGTTTCCAGCGGATGCCGACCCGGCCCGGCACGGCCGAGGCACTGGTCGAGCAGGAACAGTTGACGGCGCAATTCGCCGGCGATCTGGCGGCCTTCGACCGACTGGAGACGATGGCCGATGCCTTCACCCGAGCCAGACCCGAGCCCGCGCGCGCGGCAATGATCAACGCCCAGGTCGCCTGTTCGACACACCGCTTCGCGCACGCGGGCGTGGCGCTGGAACGGGCGCGGGCCTGCGGCGCGCCGGCCGCTGACACTGAGCGACTGGCCCTCGCCATCGACCAGGCCACCGGCGAGAACCTGCGCGCCGTGCTGGCCGCACGCCGCGAGCGCGCCGCGAAGCCCGGCGCCTGGGCAGAGCTGCTGCCGCTGGGCGCGCTGCTCGCCGACCTGGGCGAGTTCGACGAAGCCGAGAGCATCTACCTGCGCGCGCTGCACGAGTACCCGGATGTGTCGCCCTTCGCGCTGGCCTGGGCCTGCTTCCAGCTCGGCGTGCTGTGGGGCGAGTGCATCCCGTCGCCGGATGGGCAGCGCGCCGCGCAGTGGTACCGCAGCGCCATCGACTACCTGCCGTGTTACGTGAAGGCACGCGTGCACTTGTCGGAGACCTGCCTCGACGAAGGCGACCCTGCCGCGGCCCGAGCGCTGCTCGAACCGGCGCTGTCCAGTGGCGACCCGGAAGTGCACTGGCGCCTGGCCGATGTGGCCGTGGCCATGAACCATCAAGCGCAAGCGCACGGCCATCTGCAAGCGGCCCGTGATGGTTTCGAAGCCTTGCTCGCCCGGCATCCGCTGGCATTTGCCGACCATGGCGCCGAGTTCTACCTGGGCAGCGGCAACGATGCGCGGCGCGCGCTCGAGCTGGCGCAGCTGAACCGGGCCAACCGGCCGACCTTGCGCGCCTTCGAACAGGCGCATGCGGCGGCACTCGCTGCCGGCGAGGCGACCACCGCGGCCCTGCTGGCACGCGACGGCCGTGAACGCTGGGGTGGCATGGCCGCGTTTGCTTTTTCGTCGCTCGCCGCCCGACCTGAGGAACCGTGACATGTTCAGACGCAGATCGTTCCTGATCGGCTGCAGCAGCCTCGCCGTCGCGCCCGCCATGGCCGGCAGCGCGTCATGCGCCGCCATGGCCAGCGCGGCCACGCTGCCCGCTGCAGCAGCTATCGCGGCCGAACCCGATGCCTTCGCACTGCGCATCGCCGGTTGGGACCCGGCCGATCCGCAAGGTGCGGGGGACTTGTGGGTGCAGGTCAGCTCGTCATGGCAAGTGGCCTGGCGCTGAGCGCTCCCAGCTCTTCGTAATCGCATGGCCACTACCACCATCAAGCTCACAGTCAACGGCACGCCGCGCACCTTGCAGGTCGACGACCCGACGATGCCGCTGCTGTACGCGCTGCGCGACGACCTCGGCCTGCACGGCCCGCACTTCGGCTGCGGGCTGGCGCAGTGCGGCGCCTGCACGGTGCACTTCGACGGCGAGGCGCTGCGCTCGCTGCGTGATGCCGGTGTCGGCGGTCGCAGGCGCCGAGGTGACGACGCTCGAAGGCCTCGGCACGCCGCGACAAGCCGCACCCGCTGCAGCAGGCCTTCATCGACGAGCAGGCCGTGCAGTGCGGCTACTGCATCAACGGCATGATCATGCAGGCGGCGGCCTTCCTGAAGACGAACAAGCAGCCCGACCGAGGACGCAGATCCGCGCAGGCGCTGGCCGGCAACCTGTGCCGCTGCGGCACGCATGTGCGCATCGTGCGCGCGGTGAAGCGCGCCGCGGCCAGCGAAGATGGCCTGAGGAGCACGCATGCACCTCCATCGCCATCCGCCCGCCGCGACCTGCCTGCAAGCGGCGCGCGGCGCGCTGGTCGTCGAGCTTCGTCGCTGGCCGCCGTCGCCGCCGGCGCAGCGGCGGCCGGCGACGCCGGCCGCCGCCAAGAGCGTCGTCGCCCGACGACGTCGGCGCCTTCCTCGCCATCGACGCCGAGGGCATGCGTCACCGTCTATTCGGGCAAGGTCGACCTCGGCACCGGCGTGCGCACCGCGCTGACGCAGATCGTCGCCGAGGAGCTGTCGCTGCCGATGGACCGTGTGAGGATGATCCAGGGCGACACCCGGCTGACGCCCGACCAGGGGCCGACCTACGCCAGCCTGTCGATCCAGGATCGGCGGCATGCAGATCCGGCGCGCCGCGGCGACGGCGCGCGAGGCGCTGCTCGGCCGCGCGGCGCAGCAGCTGCGGCGTGCGACGGCGCGAGCTCAGCGTCGACGACGGCGTCGTCAGTCGTCGACGGCCGGCGGCGAGCGTGTCGCTACGCGCAGCTGGTCGGCGGCGGCGCAGTTCGACGCTCAAGGTCGACCCGAAGGCGCCGCTGAAGGATCGCCGAAGGACTACACCATCGTCGGCAAGTCGGTCGCCGCGGCTCGACATCCCGGCCAAGATCTTCGGCACGCTTCGACCTACATGCAGGACTTCAAGGTGCCCGGCATGCTGCACGCGCGCATGGTGCATCCGCCGGGCGTGCGGCGCGACGCTGCAGTCGGTCAACGACGCCGCCTGCCGCGCAGATCCCCGGCTACCTGCGCGCGGTGCGCAAGGGCGACTTCCTCGCCGTGCGTGGCGCGCAACGAATGGGCCGCGATCCGGCGGCGCACGACCATCGAGGCGAAATGGTCCGACTGGGCCGGCCTGCCCGACGCAGTCCGAAGCTGCTGCGAGTACGTGCGCAGCCAAGGTCGACAAGTCGGACGTCGACCAGAAGCGCCGGCGACGCGCGCAGCGCGCGTTGCCGACAGGCGCCGGCGATCGCAGCCTGCAGGCGACCTACGACTTCGCCATCCAACACGCACGGCTCGATCGGCCCGTCGTGCGCGGTCGCCGAGCTTCAAGGACGGCCAGCTGACCGTGTGGACCGCCGTCGCAGGCGACCACCTGCTGCGCAAGCAGCTGGCCACGATGCTCGGCATGAGCCGAAGACACGTGCGCTGCATCTACGTCGAAGGTGCCGGCTGCTACGGCCGCAACGGCGCACGACGACTGCTGCGTCCGACGCGGCGCTGATCGCGATGGAGATCGGCCAGCCGGTGCGGCGTGCAGTGGATGCGCGAGGACGAGCACGGCTGGGACCCGAAGGGCCCGCCGACGCTGATCGACTACCGCGCGCGCGTCGACGCCGAGGGCCGCATCGCCGACTGGGAACGCCGACATCTATCCTGCCCGAGCGGCCGATCGACCGCTCGCGGCGCGACGCTGCTCGCCGCCGACGCTGGCCGAGCTGCCGCGCTATGGCCGGCGCACGAGTCCGGCATCTACAATCCCGGACCTCGGCGATTGCCCTACGCCCTGCCGAACATGCCGGCTGCTCGCGCACTGGCTGGTCGACACGCCGTTGCCGGCCGTCCTGGATCCGCGCGCCGGGGCGCATGCAGAACACCTTCGGCAACGAGAGCTTTCTCGACGAGATCGCCGCGGCTGACCGGCGTCGACCCGTTCGAGATCCGGCGTCGCCACCTGAAGGATGCGCGCGGCGCTCGAACTGCTCGAGCGGCTGGCCAAGCTCGCCGAGCTGGCAGCCGCGCGGCACGCGCGCGCGCGACAGCGGCGACATCGTGCGCGGCCGCGGCGTGTCGTACACCAAGTACGAGCTGGTGCGCACCTACGTCGGCATCGTCGCCGACGTCGACGGTCGAACCGCAGCACCGGCGCGATCCACGTCGAGCGCGTGTTCGTCGTGCACGACTGCGGCCAGATCATCAACCCCGACGGCCTGCGCAACCAGATCGAGGGCAACATCGTGCAGACCATCAGCCGCACCCTGGTCGAGAAGCTGACGTTCAGACCGCAGCGCGGTGACCAGCCTCGACTGGGGCGAGCTACCCGATCCTGACCTTCCCCGACGTGCCGCGAGGTCGATGATCGAACTGATCGACCGGCCCGACGAGAGTGCCGTGGGGCGCCGGCGAGCCGACCGACGTCGGTGGTGCCGTCGGCGATCGCGAACGCGGTGTTCGACGCCACCGGCGCGCGGCTGCGCTCGGTGCCGTTCCGCCCGGCCACCGTGCTCGCGGCATTGGCCGCGACGAAGCGAAGCTGAGCTCGTACCCGCTGACGACGACCCCACCTGAAAGGCCAAACCATGCACTTCGATTGCCACCCTGTCGACGACACCTTCTTCGATACCGCGCCGATGCGCTTCAAGCATGTCGTCGATCTCGACGCGACGCCGGCCAAGGTGTTTGCGATCTTCGCCGACGAGAACTCGTGGCCGAAGTGGTTCCATGCCATCCACAAGGTCGAGTGGACCAGCCCCAAGCCCTACGGCGTCGGCACCACGCGCACGGTGACGATGGCCACGGCCACGCTGTTCGAACACTTCTACCGCTGGGAGCCCGACCGGCGCTGCACGTTCTACCTGACCGGCACCTCGATGCCGCTGGCGCACGCGCTGGCCGAGGACTACCTGCTGGAGGAGACCGCGCCGGGCAAGACCCGCTTCACCTATCGCGTCGGTATCGAGCCGCGGCTGCCGGTGGCCGCGGGCGGTCCGCTGTCGCACATGTACTTCGACGCCATGTTCAAGAGCGCGTGCGAGCACCTGCAGACCTACGTGCGTCAAGCCTGACATGGTCAACACGACCGATGGCCACGTCTCCGCGGCGCTGCATGCGGAGAACGTCGCCGTGAACGCCACGCCGGAACAGCTGCAGCCGATCGTCGCCCGCGGGCCGCGCGGCGCGCTGGCGGTGGCCGGGCTGGCGGTGGCCGTGCTGCTGGCGATCTGGCTTGCTTTTCTTCTTCGTCGTCTTCGTGCCGCGAGGCGCCGTTGGCTGAGCTGACGCGCCGAAGACACTGTCGCGCGCTTCGAGCGCCGCTGGGCCTTTGTCGTGGCCGGCGTCGTCGCCTTCGTCTTCGGCGTGATCATCTTCAGCGGCCTGCACTGGGCGGCGCAGCCGCCGTCGAACGTCGAGACCATCGACGCCAGCCGGCTGCACCTGGCGGGCGAGTTCGTCGAATGCAACCTCGGCACCGCGCTCGCAGCCGGACGGCACGGCGGTCGTGCGCGTGCTCGCGCAGCAGTATTCGTTCGTGCCGCAGTGCATCGTGGTGCCGACGGACACGCCGGTGATGTTCCGCGCCACCAGCCCGGACGTGATCCACGGCTTCCTGATCGCCGGCACCAACGTCAACGCGATGGTCGTGCCGGGCTTCGTCGTCCGAGGTGCGCACACGCTTCGACAAGGCCGGCGAGCACGTGATGCCGTGCCACGAATACTGCAGCGTCGGCCACGAAGCGATGTGGGCGCGGGTCAAGGTGGTCGAGCGCAGACGAATTCGCGCGCCTGCTACGGCAGTCAACCGAGGGCGTCCTGTGTACGGCAGTAAGCGGCTCGTGCTGGCGCACTTCTGGGCTCGCGTTCGTCGCCTTCGCGCGTGGCGCATCCCGCTCGGCGCCTGGCAGATGCTGGTGCGCAGCCCGCTGCACGCCTGGGTCGACCCGGAGCTCTACTACCGCGCCGTCACCGCGCACGGCACGCACCTTGGCCTATGTGTTTCCGACCCTGGTCGCGATGGGCTTCGGCTACGCGGTGTGCGCGGTGTCGCTGGGGCGGCCGCTGCACGGCATGCGCTGGGCCTGGGCCGGCTTCTGGCTGGTCATCGCCGGCGCGGTGATCGCGCTGGCCACCGTCGCCGCCGGCAAGGCCACCGTGCTCTACACCTTCTATCCGCCGATGATCGGCAGCGCCTGCTACTACATCGGCGTGCGTGATCGTGGTGGTCGGCTCGTGGATCTGGATCGGCGCTGATGGTCGTCGCACTTCGCGCGCTGGAAGCGCGACCATCCGGGGCTGCCGGTGCCGCTGGCGATGTTCGCCACACCGCCGGCGCGCTACTCTGGGCCTGGACCTCGCTCGGCGTCGGCGCTCGAGATCCTGTTCCTGATCCTGCCCGATCGCCTTCGGCTGGACCGACACCATCGACGCCGGGCTGGCGCGGCTGCTGTTCTCGTGGACGCTGCACGCCATCGTCTACTTCTGGCTGATCCCGACCTACATCGCGTTCTACATGCTGCTTGCCGCAGGCGCGTCGGCGGGCGGCTCTACAGCGACACGATGGGGCGCATCGCCTTCGTGCTGTTGCTGATCTTCTCGATGCCGATCGGCATCCACCACCTGTTCGCCGACCCGCAGGTCGGCGCCGGCTTCAAGTTCCTGCACGCCGTGTTCACCGGCATGGTGGCGGTGCCGACCCTGCTGACCGATCTTCACGATCTGCGCGTCGCTGGAAATCGCCGCGCGGCTGCGCGGCGGCCGCGGCCTGTTCGGCTGGGTCGCGGCGCTGCCGTGGGACCGGCCGATCGTGCTGGCCGCCGGCTTCTCGCTGCTGATGCTCGGCCTGGGCGGCGCCGGCGGGCTGATCAACATGAGCTACGCGCTGAACTCGACCATCCACAACACGCAGTGGGTCACCGGGCATTTCCACCTGATCTACGGCGGCTCGATCGTCATCATGTACTTCGCGATCGCCTACGAGCTGTGGCCGCGGCTGACCGGCCGGCCGCTGGGCTCGCCGAAGCTGGTGCGACTGCAGCTGTGGACCTGGTTCGTCGGCATGCTGGTGGTGACCCTGCCGTGGCACCTGGTCGGCATCATGGGCCAGCCGCGGCGCATGGCCTACTACGACTACAGCGATCCGGCCCTGGCGCCGCAGGCCATCTGGGTCAGCATCTCGGCGCTCGGCGGCTTCGTGCTGGTGTTCTCGGCCGCGTTGCTGCTGTGGGTGCTGTGGGCCTCGCAGCGTGCGCCGCGGGCAGCGAGTGTGCCGCCGCTGCAGTTCTCGCTCGCGCTGAATCCGCCGCAGCGGCTGCCGGCGTCGCTCAACGGCTTTCGCATCTGGGTGCTGCTGGTGCTGGCGTTGACCGTCGCCAACTACGGCTACCCGCTGGCGCAGTTCCTGTTCCTGCAGGACACCGGTGTGCCGGCCTATCCAGTGCAGCCGAGGTGACGATGAGCGGTGAGCGTCCGCCGACGGCACGCGACCCACGCTTCACGGTGTGGATCGGCACCACCATCGTGCTCTTCTTCGCGGCACTGGCGGTCGGCTTCGTCTGGTTGCCGTCGGCGCAGCGCGGTCTGGGCGAAGGCGACTGGTGGGACGCCATCTGCCGCGCGGCCGGTTTTCCGACCGGCACCAGCGCGCGCGCCGCGTCGGTGGTGACCGGCCACGTCGCCTCCACCGTCGCCTGGTCGCCGCAGACGCGGCGCCAGGTGGGCGACGGCGACGCGCGCCGTGGCGCCGCCATCGCCGCGACCTGCAACAACTGCCACGGCGCGAACGGCATCAGCGCCGACGCCATCATCCCGAATCTGGCCGGGCAGAGCGCCGCGGCGATCTACAAGCAACTGGAGGACTACAAGACCGGCAAGCGCGACGCCGACGTGATGGGCGTGTTCGTCGACCCGCTGTCGCAGCAGCAGTTGATCGACCTGGCGGCGCACTATGCGTCGCTGGCCGGCAAGCCCCTCGAGCGCGACGACGGAGCCGGACGACGCAACGCGCCGGCTCGTCGAGGACGGTGACCCGATGCGCGGCATCGTCGCCTGCGCTGCCTGCCATGGGCCGCAGGGGCACGTCACGGCCGCGCCGCCGCTGTTCGGCCAGCAGCGCGCCTACCTCGAAGTGCAACTGCTGGCCTTCAGGACCGGGGGGCGGCACAACGACATCGGCGGGCAGATGCGCAGCGTGGCGCGCGGCTTGAGCGATGCGCAGATCGCCTCGCTGGCCGCCTTCTACGCGAGCGCGACGAGCGGCCGCGCGCCGTAGTGCATCGGCGAGCAGGTGCGAACAGCGACCTGCCAGGCGGTGCGATCGGTGCTGTCGACGGCTTCAGCATGCATCCGTTCCGGGTAGCGGCCGCGGAGCCACTCACCCCCGCGCGCCCTTGACCGGCGCACCCGGCATCCGCTGCGCGCGGTGCAGCAGCGCGCTCGCCAGCGTCGGGAACAGCAGCACCGACAGCACGGCGGCACCGACCAGCGCCGCAGCGATCTTTGCCTCGATACGGCCGCTGTGCACGCCGATGTCGGTGATCACCACCACCAGCGACAGCGATGCCACGCTGCAATACAACGCGAAGGGCAGGCACTGGCCTGGCGGCAAGTGGCGCCGGTAGAGCCACGCCGGCGCACCGCGCACCGCCAGCAGCATCAGCATGAACACCGGCACCAACAGCGCCGTAGCCAGATCGCCGGTGATGGCATGCAGCTGGAACTTGACGCCGGTACCGATGAAAAAGAACGGCACGAACCAGCCGAAGCACACCGCATCGAGCTTGTGCCGCAGCATCTCACCGGCGTGACCCCGCGTGGCCACGCCGACGACCATGCCGGCAGCGAAAGCCCCGAGGATGCTTTCGAAGCCGAAGTTCTGCGTCAGCACGAAGAATCCGGCCAGGATCAACAGCGCCAGCCGCACCGGCAGTTGCGTGCTGGCATGCATGGTGCGGCTCAACATGGCCAGCACCCACGGCGGTCGCATACCCAGGCCGACCAGCGCCGTGACGGCGACCACGGCCAGGAACAGCACCAGGAAGCCGATTTCCTGCCACGTCGTGTAGCGCTGCGACAGCAGCAGCGACATGGCGACGATCGGCCCCACTTCGCCAATCGTGCCCGCTGCGATGAACAGGTGGCCGAAGCTGCCGGCCAGACGTCCTGCATCGCGCAGCAGCGGCAGCAACGTCCCCAGCGCGGTGGTGCACAGGGCCAGGGCGAGCAGCAGCGGCTCGCGCGCCCACGGCGTGGCGTACAGCAGGGCGGCGGCCCCGAGGGCCAGCAGCAGCGACAGGCCCCAGCCGCGCAACGCCAGCCACAGCGGCTGTCCGGCGATCTTCTTGAAGTCGAGCTCCATGCCGGCAATGAACAGCGTGGCGGCCATGCCGAAGGCATACATGGTGGCGGTGAAGCCTTCGAATGCCACCAGCCCCAGCCCTTGCGGGCCGAGCGCGATGCCCAGCAGGACCTCGAACACGACCACCGGCACACGCACCCGCAGTGGCAATTCGGACAGCAGGGGCGCCAGAACGGCCGCCACCATGATCCAGAACACCGGGTGGGTTGTCGTCATCGTTTCGGCACGATCGCCACCGGCCGCGCACCGCGCCATGCAGTTGCGCCAAGCCTTCGCAATGGGTCAGCTGTCTGGTTCGAGGCCACCGACGTCGTCAGGCCCGTGGCACGAGCGCGGATGCGACTGCATCGATCAGGATCTGCCGCGAGAAGGGCTTGTGCAGCAGACCGACGGCACCGCCGGCAAGCGCCAATCTTGCCAACTCGGGGTCGTCGCCGCCGGTGATGAAGACCACCGGCATGTTCGGCTGCGCCGCCTTCAGCCGGTCGCGCACCTGCAGGCCGTTCATTCCAGGCATCTGGATGTCCAGCAGCACGCAATCTGGCAGCCCTGCGTCCAGCGAGTCCAGGAAGTCCTTGCCCGACGCAAAACTCGACACCTCATAACCAGTCAAGCGCAGCAGACGGCCCAGCGCCCGTCGCACCGGCTCCTCGTCGTCGACCAGGGCCACACGTGTCGCTACCATCGTCGGCCGAGGCTAGCGCGCACTTGGGTTGGCGGGAACTGTGCTTTGGGTCAGTGCCCTGCCGACGGTGACTTGTTGCACGGGACGGTGGGATGCGCGAAGCGCGCCACCGAAAGATGTCGAGGCGGCCGTTCTTGCTGATGTAGCGCAAGTGCGCAGCGATCGCCGTCATGCCGCGGCCACCGCCGGTGACTTCGACCATGACTTGCGGTGCGCGACGGACCGTGGTGTCGATGCGACTGCGGATCGCGGCGGCTCGGCCGGCATGTCGATGACTTCCCTGCGGAGTTCATGGAAGAAGACAACCATGTTGCATGCTGAGCAACATCGTCCGAACGATCAGCCGATGCCTATGCAAGACACACCGGATACGGCCCGCTTGCTGGTGCATGCGGATGCCAAGGCCATGCTCGCAGACCATGCGCTGTGTGCACGCGTCATCTTGCGGAAGAGCCGTGTGTTCGCCCGTCAGTGGGCACGCCATGACCTTGCGAGGCCGGGGACGTTTCGACTGCTTCCACCCGTGACCAGACCTTCGGCTCTCGCTCGCGACCATGCGCAGATGCGCACGATGTCTTGCAGTCCCGGCCTGCCGGAGTTCAACGCGGTGTTCGAAGTTCTCGCAGCTGCCCAGACCGAGCTCAATACCCTGTGAAGCCTGCGTCCCGCCGACCGCTGAGGAAGTCTGTTGCCCATTCTGTTGCCAGAAGCCCGGAAAGGAAAAACGGGTCAGCCCCTTGTGAGAGCTAACCCGTTGATTCATTGGTCGGGACGGCGGGATTCGAACTCGCGACCCCTTGCACCCCATGCAAGTGCGCTACCAGGCTGCGCTACGCCCCGTTTGAAGCAGGATTATAGGGACCCGACCGCCTGGTGCCGTTGCCACGCGGCCGCTCAGACGCCGAGCAGATCGCGGATCGAGCGCAATTCGTGCTGCACCTGGTCCATCGTGTAGGCACTGCCGTGGGCAACGGCGACCGCGGCGCGGGGCCGTGGTCGGACGTTGGCGCGGGTGCCGCGGTGTCGGCGTCGCTGTGCGGGGCGGCGCTGCCGGCGGCGCCAGTTGCTCGGCACCGACGCGCGCACCTTGTGCCTGGTCGCTGAGCCGGTTGCGCGCGCCGCTGATCGTGAAACCCTGGTCGTACAGCAGGTCGCGGATGCGGCGGATCAGCAGCACTTCGTGGTGCTGGTAGTAGCGCCGGTTGCCGCGCCGTTTCATCGGCTTGAGCTGCGTGAACTCCTGTTCCCAGTAGCGCAGCACATACGGCTTGACGCCGCAAAGCTCGCTCACCTCACCGATCGTGAAGTAACGCTTTGCAGGAATCGACGGGAGTGCTTTCTCCATTGAAATCAATGCGATTTAACGGGAAAGCTAGACTTTACTCGAAGTCGTCTCCGACCGGGGTGTCGCCCTGCACGATGGACTTGAGCTTGTGGCTGGCGTGGAATGTCACCACGTGGCGCGCCTTGATCGGGATCGATTCGCCGGTGCGCGGGTTGCGCCCGGGGCGCGGTGCCTTGCGCCGGATGTTGAAGTTGCCGAAGCCGGACAGCTTGACGTCGGCACCGCCGACCAGCGTGTCCTGGATGATCTCGAAGTAGGCCTCGACCATGTCCTTCGATTCGCGCTTGTTCAGCCCCAGGCGCTCGAACAGCAACTCGGCCAGGTCGGCCTTGGTCAGGGTCGGCGTCTCGATGCTGGGCAGGATGACGGTGGACATGGGCGGCATTCTCGGTTGGACAGGCGACCTCAGGCGCGCAAACGGGCGCCGAATGCGCCATGCGCACGTTGCACGGCGGCCGCGACCGCCGCATCGATGCGCTCGTCGGTCAGGTTCGCGTTTTCATCGAGGATGTCCAGGCGCACGGCCAGGCTGCGTTCACCGGCGCCGATGCCGGCGCTGGGCTGGCTGGGGCGGTAGACGTCGAACAGCAGCGCCGAGCGGACCAGACCGGAAGGATCGTCGCGCAGCACGCGCATCAGCTCGTCGTGGCTGACGTCGTCGCCGACAACCAGCGCCAGGTCGCGCGACGACGGCCTGGTGGCGCGGACCGGCTTGAACTGGGGCAGCACGCGCGTGCGCAGCGCATCGAGCGACAGCTCGAACAGCACCGGCGCATGCGGCAACTCGTAGCGTCTGGCACCAGCGCGGATGCAGCTCGCCGACATAGCCGATCGCCTGCCCGTCGATCTCGACGCGGGCGCAACGCCCGGGGTGCAGGGCAGGATGCTCGGCGGCCACGAACTGCGCACGCCGCGGTGCCAGCAGCGCCTCGATGTCGCCCTTCAGGTCGAAGAAGTCGACCATGCGCTCGGGCAAGCCCCACTGCGGCGCATCGACGGCGCCGTAGGCCAGCGCAGCCACGCGCACCGGCTGGCGCACGCCGGCGACGTCGAGCGGGCCAGCGGCGGCCGTGGCATCGCGCATGAACACGCGGCCGATCTCGAACACCCGCACCCGTGTCGCGCGCCGTGCGAGGTTGTGGCGCAGCACGCCCACCAGGCTGCCGAGCAGGCTCGAGCGCATCACCGCCAGCGGCGCGGCGATCGGATTCAGCACGCGGATCGGGTCGTCGTTGCCGGCCAGTTCGCGTTCGCAGCGCTCTTCGACGAAGCTGAAGTTGATCGTTTCCTGATAGTCGCGTGCGGCCATCGCATGGCGCACCGCGTGCGTGGTCGCCGTCGATTCCGGCACCTCGCGCGCCGTGACCACGGCCAGCGGCGGCGTGTCGGGCAGGTGCTGCAGCCCGATGACGCGGATCACCTCTTCGATCAGATCCTCTTCGATCTGCAGGTCGAAGCGCCAGCTCGGCGGCGTGACGGTGATGCTGCCCTCGCCTCGTTCGAAGTGGCAACCCCAGGCGTTCGAAGACCTCGGCGCACTGCGCCTGCGTCAGCGGCATGCCGAGCACCTTGGCGGCGCGCGCCACGCGCATGCGCACCGGTGTCGCGCGGCGGCAGCCGCAGCATCTGGTCGTCCATCGGCCCGGCGCTGTCCGCCGCACACCTCGATGCACCAGCGCGGTGATGTGCTCGATGTGCGCGACCGTCGATGCTGGGTCGACACCGCGTTCGAAGCGGTGGCCGGCGTCGGTCGAGAAGTTGAAGCGGCGCGAGCGGCCGGCAACCGCCTCGGGCCACCAGAACGCGGCCTCGATGTAGATGTTGCGCGTGTCGTCGCTGACCGCAGTGGCGTCGCCGCCCATGATGCCGGCCAGCGATTCGACACCCTCGCGCATCGGCGATCACGCCGACCTGCTCGTCGAGCTCGATGGTGTTGCCGTTGAGCAGCTT
Organism: uncultured beta proteobacterium; assembly: GCA_963756415.1. GTDB lineage: Bacteria > Pseudomonadota > Gammaproteobacteria > Burkholderiales > Burkholderiaceae_C > Rubrivivax. Next base: position 1,564,493 of record CAVWNT010000002.1, on the reverse strand, counting down.
CAGCGTCTCGCCGGACCGGCCCCAGCGCACGACGAGGTCGCTCGTGGATCTTGTCGAGATCGAAGATGTGCGACGGACGGCCGTACTCGAACATCACGTAGTTCGAGATGTCGACCAGCGCGTTCACGCTGCGCTGGCCACAGCGCGCCAGCCGATCGACCATCCACGCGGCGTCTTCGCGCGCGTGTCGATGCCGCGCACGACGCGGCCCGAAAAGCGGCCGCACAGGTCGTCGGCCTGGATCGCGACCGGCAGCCGCTGCTCGTGCGTCGGCTCGATCGGCGGCGATGGCCGGCGTGCGCAATGGCGCGCCGGTCAGCGCCGAGACCTCGCGCGCCACGCCGAACACGCTCAACGCATGGCCGAGGTTGGGCGTGAGCTTGAGCGTGAAGCACGGTGTCGTCGAGTTGCAGCAGCTCGCGCACGTCGGCACCCAGCGGCGCATCGGCGGCCAGTTCGAGCAGGCCGCCATGGTCGTCGGACAGCTTCAGCTCGCGCGCCGAGCACAGCATGCCGAAGCTGTCGACCCCGCGCAGCTTGCCCACGCCGATGTGCAGCGCGCGGCCGTCGTCGCCGGGCGGCAGCGCCGCGCCGACCAGTGCCAGCGGCGCACGCAGGCCGACGCGTGCATTCGGCGCGCCGCAGACGATCTGCAGAGCGCCGTCGGCGGAATGCACGCCGGCGCGCACCTGGCACACGCGCAGCTTGTCGGCGTTCGGGATGCGGCTGCGCGACGACGATCTCGGCCACGACGATGCGCGAGAACGGCGGCGCCACCGGGCGCAGCTCTTCGACCTCGAGGCCCGACATCGTCAGCACGTCGGCCAGCTGCGTGCGTGCCGATCGGCGGGTTGCAGAACTCGCGCAGCCAGGATTCGGGGAATTGCATCGGCGCGTGCTCAGTTGAACTGGGTCAGAAAGCGCAGATCGCTTTCGAAGAACGGTCGCAGGTCCGTCACGCCGTAGCGCAGCATCGCCAGCCGGTCCGGGCCCATGCCGAAGGCGAAGCCGATGTGCGCTTCGGGGTCGAGACCGAAGTTGCGCACCACGTTCGGGTGCACCTGGCCGGAGCCGGCGAGCTCGAGCCAGCGGCCCTGCAGCGGGCCGCTGCCGAACATCATGTCGATCTCGGCGCTGGGCTCGGTGAACGGGAAGTAGCTGGGACGAAAGCGGACGTCTGGATCGCGTCGTTCTCGAAGAAGCGGCGCAGGAAATCGGTGAACACGAACTTCAGGTCCTTGAAGCTGATGTCCTCGCCGATCCACAGGCCCTCGCACTGGTGGAACATCGGCGAGTGCGTGGCGTCGCTGTCGACGCGGTAGGTGCGCCCCGGCGCGATGACGCGGATCTCGCGGCATCGGGCTGACGCCGGCGTACCGGGCCGCATGGGCGCGCGCATAGCGCACCTGCATCGGGCTGGTGTGCGGGCGCAGGTTCAGCCAGCGGCCTTCGCTGTCCTTCACGTCGACGTAGAAGGTGTCCTGCATCGAACGCGCCGGATGGTTCTCGGGGTTGTTCAGTGCGGTGAAGCTGTAGCCAGTCGGTCTCGATCTCGGGGCCTTCGGCGACGTCGAAACCCATCGAGCCGAAGATCGCCTCGATGCGCTCGATGGCGCGCGACACCGGGTGCAGACCGCCGCTGCCGCGCTGGCGCCCGGGCAGCGTGACGTCGAGCGCCTCGGCCTGCAGCCGTTGGCGCAGAAGCTCCTGCGCCAGCGCTTCGCGGCGCTGCTGCAGCGCAGCCTCGATCTGCTGCTTGCCCTGGTTGATCAGCGCGCCCTCGGTCTTCTTGCGCTCCACCGGCAGAGCTGTCCAGCTCCTTCAGCAGTTCGGTCAGCGCGCCCGACTTGCCGAGGTATCGCGCCTTGGCGTTTTCGAGTTCGGCAGGCGTCGGCGCAGCGGCGAAAGCCTGGCGCGCCTGCTGCACCAGTTGATCCAACGATCGTTCATCGGCACTTGAAAGAAGAAGCGGAAATGGAAATGGCCGTCACGCGGTGACGGCCATCGATGCTGGAGGTGCGGCGCCCCGGTGCGGCGCCGACAACTCGAATCAAGCCAGCTGGGCCTTCACCTGGGCGACGATGCTGCCGAACGCCGCCGGGTCGTTGACGGCCATGTCGGCGAGCACCTTGCGGTCGATGTCGATCTGCGCCTTCTTCAGGCCGGCCATGAACCTGCTGTAGGTGACGCCCTGCGCGCGCGAAGCGGCGTTGATGCGCGCGATCCACAAGCTGGCGGAACACGCGCTTGCGGGTGCGGCGGTCGCGGTAGGCGTATTGCCCGGCCTTCATCACCGCCTGCTTGGCGATGCGGAAGACGTTCTTGCGGCGGCCGCGGTAGCCCTTGGCCAGGGCGAGGATCTTCTTGTGGCGGGCGTGTGCCGTGACACCACGTTTGACGCGAGGCATGTGTGTTCTCCTTCGTGTGCTTGTTCGTGCGTGTAGGCGGCTTACAGGCCGGCGAAGGGCAGCATCTTGGCGATGCTGCCCATGTTCGTCTCGTGCACTTCCTTCACGCCGCGCAGGTGGCGCTTGCGCTTGGTGCTCATCTTGGTGAGGATGTGGCGCTTGAACGCCGAGCCGCGCTTGACGGTGCCGCCGGGGCGCACACGAAAGCGCTTGGCCGCGCTCTTCTTGGTCTTCATCTTGGGCATTTCAGCTCCTTCTTGATTTGCCGCTGCAGGCGACCGCGCGGTGTGCGCAGTGCTTGTTGGCCTGCAGCGGCTTGTTGTCGCCCCGGTGCGACCAGCACCGCGGGCGAATCCTTCGTTCACTTCCTCTTCGGCGCCAGCACCATGATCATCTGCCGGCCTTCGAGCTTGGGCATGTGCTCGACCACCGCCACATCGGCCAGATCGTCGCGGATGCGTTCGAGCAGGCGCATGCCGATGTCCTGGTGGGTGATCTCGCGGCCGCGGTAGCGCAGCGTGACCTTGCCCTTGTCGCCGTCTTCGGAGATGAAGCGGCGCAGGTTGCGCATCTTGATGTTGTAGTCGCCTTCGTCGGTGCCGGGCCGGAACTTGACTTCCTTGATCTCGATGATCTTCTGCTTGGACTTGGCCTCGGCCGCCTTCTTCTGTTCCTGGTACTTGAACTTGCCGTAGTCCATCAACCGGCACACCGGGGGGTCGGCCGTGGCGGCGATCTCGACCAGATCGACATCGAGGTCGCCGGCCATGCGCAGCGCTTCCATCGTGCTGACGATGCCGAGCGGCTCGTTTTCCACCCCGTTCAGACGCACCTGCGGCGCCATGATTTCCCGGTTCAACCTGTGCTTGCGCTCCGCGTTCGGAGTGCGGCGGTCCATGAAGGTAGCGATAGTTCAAACCCCTGTGCGTGCCCCCAGGCCAGGGCCACAAATAACAACGCGCCTGCGGGTCAGACCTTGCGGGCGATGTCGTCGGCGAGCTTCGCAGAGAAGTCGTCGAGCGGCATGACACCCAGATCGAGGTTGCCCCGAGCGCGCACCGAAACGGCCCCGTTTGCCTTTTCCTTGTCGCCAGCGACCAGGATGTACGGGACCTTCTGCATTGAATGCTCGCGGATTTTACGCGAAATCTTCTCGTTGCGCAAATCGACCTGCACCCTAAGCTCCTTGTTTTTGCAGCGATTTCGCGACGCTCGCCGGCGTAGTCCGCCTGCTCGTCGGTGATCGGGCAGACGACCACCTGCACCGGCGCCAGCCACGCCGGCAAGCGCGCCGGCATGCTGCTCGATCAGGATGCCGATGAAGCGCTCCAGGCTGCCGACGATGGCGCGGTGCAGCATCACCGGCGCGCGGCGCGCGCCGTCCTCGGCCACGTAGTCGGCATCGAGCCGCTCGGGCATCGAGAAGTCGACCTGCATCGTGCCGCACTGCCAGGGGCGGCCGAGCGCGTCCTTCAGCGTGTATTCGATCTTCGGGCCGTAGAAGGCACCGTCGCCCGGCGAGATCTCGAAATCGCAGCCCGAGCGGCGCAGGCCTTCCATCAGCGCCTGCTCGGCCTTGTCCCAGACCTCGTCGGTGCCGATGCGCGCATCGGGGCGCGTGGCCACCTTGTAGATGATGTCGGTGAAGCCGAAGTCGCGCGTAGACCTGCTGCAGCAGCGCGGTGTAGGCGACGCATTCGTCCAGGATCTGTCGCTCGGTGCAGAAGATGTGGCCATCGTCCTGCGTGAAGCCGCGCACGCGCATGATGCCGTGCAGGCCGCCGGTGGGTTCGTTGCGGTGGCACTGGCCGAACTCGCCGTAGCGCAGCGGCAGGTCGCGGTAGCTCTTGATGCCCTGGTTGAAGATCAGGATGTGGCCGGGGCAGTTCATCGGCTTGAGCGCGTAGTCGCGCTTCTCCGATTCGGTGGTGAACATGTTGTCGCGGTACTTGTCCCAGTGGCCGGTCTTCTCCCACAGGCCCTGGTCGAGGATCTGCGGGCCCTTGACCTCCGGGTAGCCGTTGTCGCGGTAGACCGCGCGCATGTACTGCTCGACCTGCTGCCACAGCGTCCAGCCCTTCGGGTGCCAGAACACCGTGCCCGGGCGAATGTTCGTCGAGGTGGAACAGGTCGAGTTCGCGGCCGAGCTTGCGGTGGTCGCGCTTCTCGGCCTCGTCCAGCATGTGCAGGTACTGCTGCAGCTCCTCCTTGCTCGCCCAGGCGGTGCCGTAGATGCGCTGCAGCATCTCGTTGCGGTGGTCGCCGCGCCAGTAGGCGCCGGCCACCTTCATCAGCTTGAAGTGCCTGAGCTTGCCGGTGCTGGGCACGTGCGGGCCGCGGCACAGGTCCTCGAAGCTGCCCTCGCGGTACAGCGAGACGTCCTCGTTGGCCGGGATGCTGGCGATGATCTCGGCCTTGTAGTGCTCGCCCAGGCTCTTGAAGTGCGCCACCGCCTCGTCGCGCGGCAACACGCGCCGCGTCACCGGCTCGTCCTTCTTCGCCAGCTCGGCCATCTTCTGCTCGATCGCGCCAGGTCGTCGGGCGTGAACGGCCGCTTGTAGGCGAAGTCGTAATAGAAGCCGTTGTCGATCACCGGGCCGATCGTCACCTGCGCCTCGCGGGAACAGCTCCTTGACCGCGTAGGCCAGCAGGTGCGCGGTGGAATGGCGGATGAAGTCCAGGCCATCGGCGCTCTTGTCGGTGACGATGGCCAGTTCCGCGTCGTCGTCGATGCGGTGGCTCAGATCGACCAGACGCGAGCCCGCCCCGCGGCCCAGGCGCCCACCCAGCGCGGACTTGGCCAGGCCGGGGCCGATGGATGCGGCCACCTCGGCCACGGTCACCGGGCCGCTGAACTGCTTGTGCGACCCGTCGGGCAGCGTGATGTCAACCATGCAAACGACTCCTGGAAACGAAAAAAGCGCGGTCGGCGACCGCGCTTTCAAGAACGAGTTGCACTCGGCAACGACGTGGCGATCCCTCAGGCTTCGATGAAGACCCTCGTAGTTCGCGGTGTCATAACCATGGTGCCTTTCCCGTCCTTGTTCGTTTCTGATCGAGCGCGATTCTATTTCAACTCGATCGGATCGGTGTCGTCGCGTTGTGTGAGCATCACACCGTCCAGCGCCGCCGGCATGCGGTCCTCCGCCTTGTTGTCGGCCAGCACCTCGAGATAGGCGACCAGCCCCTCCGCACTGGCCTGCGCACTGTCAGGCACTGTTTCCAGCGGGTCGGCCACCGGCGGCATGGCGCCCCCGCTGTCGCCGTTGTCGGAACAGCCCGCCACCACCAGCAGGGCGGCGATCGCAGCGATCATCACGTGTTGTCGCTTCATGGTCTGCTCCTTCACTTCGCGCCCGGCAACGGCGTGGCCAGGTACGGGAATCCGGCCAGCAGCGGCACCACGGCCTGGTCGACGGCGTCATGCAGCTTGAACGCGGTCGCGCCCAGCGGCACCGCCGACGGCTTGCAGGCCGCGCCGAAGCCGAGCGCGTTGGTGTCGCCGTTGGCCAGGCACAGCCCGCCCATCACCGCCACCAGCGAGATGTCGACCACATCGTCCTTGGGCCGGCGGCCGTTCGGGAAGCCGGCGTTGTCGTTGCCGCCGGCCAGGATGTTGCCGACGATGCCCAGGCGGTTCTGCTGTGCGAAGGGCACCGGCGCGATGGCCGTGTTCAGGCGCAGCATCTCGGCGCCGACCACGTTGGCCGGCTGGTTGACACCGGCGATGCCGGTCAGGAAGGCGGTCACCAGGTCGGTGCGCGGAAAGTTCGTCGGCGCGGTGCCGGGAATGTTCAGCGCGATCTCGAGCAGCGCCGGCAGCGTCGGGTTGGTCACGTAGTCGGCGAACTGGCCATCGTCCTGCGGCCGGCTGCTGTTGAAGCGGTCCTTGTCGGGCAGGCCGATCACCACCTCGTTGACCAGCGGCATGCCCAGGCGCGAGACCTGCGTCCAGGCACCGCCGTTGCGCGCGGTGGTCTGGTAGCCCGCGGCCGGCTTCGGATTGAGCAGGCGCCCCTGACGCAGGCTGGCCGTCGTCCAGCCGCCGATGACCGTCTCGGTGCCCTGCGTCAGGCAGCTCTTGTGCACCTCCAGCGCCAGCGTGGTGACGTTCTTGTCGTCGATGGTGTTCGGCGCGGCGTTGATCAGTGCCGGGTCGGTGATCACGCTCAGCGGGGCGTTGACCAGGTCGAAGATCGCGCCCAGGTTGACCGCGAAGGGGTCCTTGCGCTGGCCGACGAAGACCTTGGCCGGCATCGCGCAGCCGGGCACGTTGACGGTGTAGATGTGCTTGGCGGCATAGCCCGCGTAGTCGGGAATCGTCTTGGTGCCGATGTTGTCCACCGGCTTGTCGAAGGGCTGGCCCGCACTCACCGGGTTCGGCACGCTGCTCACGCGGCCGAAGCGGCGGTCGCCGCGCACCACGTTGAGGGTGAAGCCTTCGTTGACGTTCAACGTCGCCGCGTTCGGGTCGGCCACCGTGCCGGCCTGCGTCAGCGGGATCGCCACGTTCTTGTTGCCGATCGGCAGCGTGATGCGCCTTCAGCTTGCTGGAGAAGCGGAACTGGAAGGTGATGTCTTCCTTCGCGTCGCCGTTGTTGTCGACGTGGATCTCGTACAGCGCATCGGGGTCGAGCGCGAAGTAGTTCGGGCCGCCGTAGGCATCCTGCAGCGGCAGGTAGTTGGCGAGCATCGTCACGTAGCCGTCGCGGCCCGGCTCGTAGCTGGCGAACATGTAGAAGTCGGTGCCGTCGACCTTCGGCGCGGTGGTGATGAACGGTGCCTCGCGGTGGCTCGAGGCCTGTGCGGGTTGCAGCAGCAGGCTGGCGCCCGCGGCCAAGGTGGCGATGGCGGCGGCGACCGGCATCAGCCGGGGCAGCCGCGATGGGGTGTTCTTCATGTGCATGTCATCCTCAGGCAGTTGTTCTGCAATCCCCGGCCGCACGGCCGGGACCCGCACAACCCGATCGGGTGTGTGAGGGCCTGATACGCGGCGGCGAGCGTTCTGGATGCGATGCGGCTGACCGGCGGCGCGGGCGCGCTGCGGGCTGCACGTCCCCGCTTGCCAAAGGGCCGGTGCAACGGGCTACGATGGCGCATGACCGGCCACCCGCACGATCACGATCACGAGCACAGCGAGCTGGGCGAAATGGATCTGCGCGTGCGTGCGCTGCAGACCGTGCTGCCGAAAAGGGCTACATCGATCCGGCGGCGCTGGACGTGCTGATCGACACCTACCAGACGCGCATCGGCCCGCGCAACGGCGCTCGGGTGGTCGCGCGCGCCTGGGTCGACCCGGCCGTTCGACGACTGGCTGCGCCGCGACGCCAGCGCGGCGATCGCCTCGCTCGGCTACAGCGGCCGCCAGGGCGAACACATGATCGCGTTGCACAACACGCCGGCGCGCCACCACCTGGTCGTGTGCACGCTGTGCAGCTGTTACCCGTGGCCGGTGCTGGGGCTGCCGCCGACCTGGTACAAGAGCGCGCCGTACCGCTCGCGCGCCGTCCGCGACCCGCGCGGCGTGCTGGCCGATTTCGGCGTGCACCCTGCCGGCCGACACGAGATCCGCGTCGTCGATTCCACCGCCGAGGTGCGCTACCTGGTGATCCCGATGCGCCCGGCCGGCAGCGAGGGCCTGAGCGAAGAGCAACTCGCCGAGCTGGTGACACGCGATTCGATGATCGGCACCGGGCTGGCGCTGAGCACGCGCCGGCTTCGCGATGAGCTACCGCAGCCACGCCGACCTGGGCGGCCAGACGCGGCCACGGCCGCGTCGTGCCCGAGCCCGAAGGCCAGCTCTTCCACGCTGCCTGGGAGCCGCGCGCGCTGGCGCTGACCCTGGCCGCCGGGTGCCACCGGCGCCTGGAACATCGACATGAGCCGCGCCGCGCGCGAAACGCTGCCGCGACTACGCGCGACTCGAGCTACTACCGCATCTGGCTCGATGCGCTGGAAAAGCTGCTCGCCGAACGCGGGCTGGGTGCAGGCCGACGAGCTGGCCGCCGGCCACAGCGCTGCTCGCGACGGCGCCGGCGCCAGCGCGTGTGCTGCACGGCGACGCGGTCGCCGCCGCGCTGGCGCGCGGCTCGCCGACATGGCGCCCGAGCCGGCAGCCGGCGCGGTTCGCAGCCGGGCGACCGCGTGCGCACCGCGCAGCGGCCCCGTCGCACACCACACCCGCCTGCCGGCCTACGTGCGCGGCCGCGCGGTGTCATCGAACGGGTCCACGGCTGCCACGTCTTCGCCGACAGCCATGCGCAGGGTCTGGGCGAGCAGCCGCAGTGGCTGTACAGCGTGGTCTTCGACGCGGCCGAACTGTGGGGCCACGAAGGGACCGCCCGGGCACACGCTGTCGGTCGACGCCTGGGAAAGCTACCTGGTTCCGGCGATGACCGTGCCAGCGACCGCTGCCCGGCCAGCCGCCGGACAGCCGAGCCGGTGTTCGCCGAGCCGTGGCAGGCGCAGGCCTTCGCGATGGTGCTGACGCTGCACCGCGCTGGCGCTTTCACCTGGCCGGAGTGGGCGGACGCGCTGGCCGCGCAGATCGCCCGGGCGCAGCGCGCGGGGGATCCTGACCACGGCGACACCTACTACGCCCACTGGCTGGCCGCGCTGGAAGATCTGGTCGCGCGCAAGGGCCTCGGTTCGCTCGACGAACTGCTCGCGCTGCCGGCGAGCCTGGTCGCAGGCTGCACAACGCACGCCGCACGGGCAGCCGATCGAGCTGCAAGCGCCCGACTTCGCTGGCTGAACCGCGCCGACGAGGCGTGCATTGTTGGCAGTCGCGCCGGTCGACCTCGCCTTCGCACGAACCCGGCGCCGCGCCACCTCAAGACGGCTGCCACCGGGCCGATACGAGACGCTGACGCAGCGCTGTCAGCTGCGAACCCGTGCCGCCTGCCCTCCGCCGACAACGCCGATGACATCCGACCTGCTGCAGGCCAGTCTGCTGCCGCCCTTCGCGGCGGCCGCCATCATGGCGTTGGCGGCGGTCGCGGCGTTCGAGATGTCCCGCCGCGCCAGTGCCCGCGACAACAGCGCCGGCCGACTGTGGCGTCTGGGCGCAGCGGTGGCGCTGGGCAGCGGCATCTGGTGCATGGAACTGCTGGGTTTGCAGCGCCTTCTCGAAGGCACCTTGGTGCCGATGCAGCCGCTGCTTGCCGTGTTGGCGCTGATGTTGGCCGTCGGGCTGTGTCTGGCCGCGCTCGGCTGGGCCGCCGATCCGCTGCCGCTGGCGCCGCGGATGGTGGCAGTGGCCGGCACGCTGGCCCTCGCCGGCACCGCCACGCAGGCCATGCTGCTGTCGGCGCTCGGTCTGCATGACGGCCTGCAGTGGCAGCTTGCACCGCTGGCGCTGTCGCTGGCAGCCGCCGGCGGCGGACTGGCCGTTGCCCTGCAGCTGGCAGGCAGCCCGAACGAACGGCGCGGGGCGCAACTGGCGGCGGCCACGGCAGTCGCCTGCGCGTCGGTGTGGTTGTGTCACGTGGCCAGCCTGCAAGCCGTTTCGGCGCGCATGCCGGTGCCGCTGGCCGATGCCCACGGCTTCACACTCAACACGCTGGCGGTGGCCGCATCGATCGCCTGCAGCGAGCTGCTGCTGGCGATGCTGCTCGCCTGCGCCTTCGACAGCCGCATCGGGCCCGCCCAGCCGGGCCCGCGCGGCCAGCCGGTCGCGCAGCTGCCGCAGCACGATGAACTGACGCGTCTGCCCAACCGCAGCCTCTTCGAGGGCCGCCTGGCGCAGGCACTGCAGCAGGCCCAGGCGCCGCGGCGCGAGGTGGCCGTGTTGCTCGTCGCCCTCGACGGCTTCAGGCACATCAACGAGGAACTCGGCCACCAGCAAGGCGACGAGGTGCTCAAGCGCACCGCGCAGGCGCTGCGCGCGCTGGTGCCTTCGCACTGCGCGGCCCGCATGGGCGGCGACGAATTCCTGCTGCTGATCGACGGCGAAGGCGCGGCGCAGCGTGCCGGCGAGGTGGCCACCCAGGCGCTGGATGCGGTGGCCGCGCCGTACACGCTGCACGGCCAACGGCACAGCGTCGCGTGCTCGATCGGGGTGGCGATCTTTCCGCACCACGGCGCGGCGTCGACGCTGCTGGCGCATGCGCACATCGCGATGCGCGCCGCCAAGGCGGCCGGCGGCAGCAGCCACGCGATGTTCGACCCGGGCATGGTCAACAGCACGCGCGAGCGTGCCGAGCTGCTGGGCGATCTGCGCATGGCGCTGGCGCGCGGGCAGTTCGAGCTGTACTACCAGCCGAAGATCCACGCCCCCAGCGCACAGATCATGGGCGTGGAGGCGCTGCTGCGCTGGCACCATCCCAAGCGCGGCATCGTCAGCCCGGAGGTGTTCATCCCGATGGCCGAACGCCACGGTCTGATCAACGGCCTGGGCGACTGGGTCATCGACGAAGCGTGCCAGCAGGCGCGGCGCTGGCGCGACCAGGGCCTGCGCATGCGCGTGGCGATCAACGTCTCGGTGCACCAGCTGCAGGACCCCGGCTTCAGCGCGCGCATCGACGCGGCGTTGAAACGACAGCGCATCAACCCGGCGCTGCTGACCTGCGAGATCACCGAGTCGGTGGCGATGGAGGACACCGAGGTCACGCTGCGCGTCTTCGCCGAGGTGGCGGCGCTGGGCGTGCACCTGTCGATCGACGATTTCGGCTCGGGCTATTCGAGCCTGGGCTATCTGCGCAAGCTGCCGGCAGAAGAGCTGAAGATCGACCGCAGCTTCGTGCTCGACCTCGAGCACAGCCCCGAGGCGCGCCAGATCGCCAAGGCGGTGGTCAACCTGGCCCAGTCGCTGAACATGACGGTGGTCGCCGAAGGCGTCGAGACCGAAGCCCAGCAACGCATCCTCGCCGAACTCGGCTGCGACCAGTTGCAGGGCTTCCTGTTCGCCAAGCCGATGTCGGCGAAGGCACTGACGGTGTGGGCGCTGTCCGACGAAGGGCCGCGCTCGATCCAGTTCAGGGAATCGCTGTTCCGCGAGACGCAGGCGATCGCGCTGTAGGCTGCCGGGCGGCGGCCAGCCACTGCAAGGCGCCCTGCCCGGCCATGCGCCCGGTGGCCAGGCAGGCGTTGAGCAGGTAGCCGCCGGTCGGCGCTTCCCAGTCGAGCATCTCGCCGGCACAGAACACACCCGGTCGCACGCTGCAGCATCGCGTGCCTGTCGAGTGCCTCGAAGCGCACGCCGCCGGCGCTGCTGATGGCCTCGTCGATCGGCCGCGTGGCGCGTCGCGCGCATCGGCAGGGCCTTGATCAGCGCGGCCAGCTGCGGCGCCGACGGCGAAGTCGCTCGCGCCACCAGCTCGTGCAGCAGCGCGGCCTTGGCGCCGGCCAGGCCGAGGCGCGTCTTCAGGTGCGTGGACAGCGAGCGCGCACCGCGCGGTGTGCCAGTTCGCTGCGCGCACCCAGCCGGCGCTCGCGCGCGGCAGCAGGTCGATGAAGAACTCGGCGCTGCCGTGCGCGTCGATGGCTCGCGCAGGCGCGACGACGCCGCGTACACCAGGCTGCCTTCGATGCCGTACTCGCTGATCACGATCTCGCCCGGCTGCTGCCAGGCCGCTGCGCTGCCGTCGCGAATCTGCGATCGCCACCGACTTGAGCGGCTGGCCGGCGCAGCGGCCGCGAAAGTGCTCGCTCCAGCCCCGGCCCTCGCGCCCGTCGACGTCGAAGCCGCAGTTCGACGGCCGCAGCGGCGCCAGATCGACACCGCGCGCGTGCAGCAGCGGCCACCACGCGCCGTCCGAACCGAGCCGCGGCCAGCTGCCGCCGCCCAGTGCCAGCACGGCGGCATCGGCATGCACCAGCCGTTCGCCGGCGGCGGTGTCGAACTCAGCAGCGCGGGTGCCGCGGCGTGTCGCCGGCAGCCCAGCCGCACCAGCGGTGGCGCATGTGGAACACCACGCCCTGTCGGCGCAGCCGGTGCAGCCACGCGCGCAGCAGCGGCGCGGCCTTCAGGTCGGCCGGAAAGATGCGCCCGGAGCTGCCGACGAAGGTCGCGATGCCGAGCGCGGCGGCCCAGTCGCGCAGCGCCTGCGGCGTGAAAGCCTGCAGCGCCGCGCCGACGGCCGCGCTGCGGCTGCCGAAGCGCGCGACGAAGCGGGTCGTGGGCTTCGGCGTGGCTCAGGTTCAACCCGCCGCGTGCCGGCGAGCAGGAACTTGCGGCCGACCGAGGGCATGCGATCGAACAGGTGCACCTGCACGCCCGCCTGCGGCCAGCACCTCGGCGGCCATCAGCCCGGCCGGGCCGCCGCCGACCACGGCGACAAGCGGCGCGCTGTGCGGATCGCCGCGCGCACCATCGTCGTCGGCCGGCAAGAGGTCGTCGGGCTGCATCGCGGCACTGTAAGGCTCGGACGTCGGTGCACCGACCGCATGCACATGAACCGCCGCCAGCCGTGCACTGCTCTTGCTGCTCGCTGCGGCTGCCGTTGGCAACAGCGGCTGCCGACGGCAGTTGCAGCGCCACCGCCGGCGCCAGGATGCCCACGCTGGTCGAGCTGTACACCTCCGAGGGCTGCAGTTCGTGCCCGCCGGCCGACCGCTGGCTGTCGCAGCTGAAGGGGCAGGACGATGTCGTCGCGCTGGCCTTTCACGTCGACTACTGGGACCGCCTGGGCTGGAAGGACCGCTTCGCCAGCGCCGAACACACCCAGCGCCAGGCGCAGCAGCAGCGCAGCAACGGCGCGCGCTTCAGCTACACGCCGCAGGTGGTGGTCAACGGCCGTGACCGGCCGTCATGGGGCGGGCCCGTTGCCGGCGAAGCGACAGCAGCGCGCAGCGGTGCAGCCTGAGCCTGCAGCGCGAAGGCGAGCGGCTACGTCGCGCAGCGTGCAGGCCGCGAGCGGCGCACCGCGCGGCTGGCCGGCTATCTGGGCGCTCACCGAGAACGGCCATGTCACCGCGGTGAAGGCCGGCGAGAACAGCGGCGAGCGCGCTGACGCACGACTTCGTCGTGCGCGAATACCGGCCGGTGGCGGCCTGGGCCGCAAAGGCCGACGTGCCGATGAGCTTGCACTTCACGCCCGCGCACGCCGGCCGACGCGGCCCACCCGCGCCAGCTGAACTTCGTGCTGGTCGACGCCGACAGCGGCCGGCCGGTGCAGGCGGTCAAGCTCGGCTGCTGACGGCGCAGCCGGTCAATCGGCAGCGCGCAGCGCCGCGCGCAGCTCGTCGCCGATGTCGGGCTTGTGCGCGAACGGGTCGGTCGGGTTGCGCGCTCTGCACCATGTCTTCGAGCCGCGTCTGCACCGATCCGAGCGCCTGCGGGTGGCTGTAGATGTAGAAGCTGCTGGTCGCGCAGTCGCGTCGAAGACCATCTGCGCCACCTCGCCGCCGTGACCTTGCCGCTGCCGACCGCCTTGTCGCTCATCGCCTGGCCGATCAGCTGGCTTTTGGTCAGCGCGGCCGCCGGCCAGCGCCGCCGGGCGGTTGCGCTCGCTGCTGCGTGATGCCGGTGGGCACGAAGTACGGGCACAGCACGCGACGCGCTGACCTGGTCGGTGACCAGCGTCAGGTCCTGGTACAGCGTCTCGCTCAGGCTCACCACCGCGTGCTTGCTGACGTTGTAGATGCCCATGTTGGGCGGCGTTCAGCAGGCCGGCCATCGACTGGCGGTGTTGACGATGTGGCCGTCGAACGCCGGGTCGCTGGCGCGCGGCGTCGAGCATCATCGGCGTGAACACGCGCACGCCGTGCACCACGCCCATCAGGTTGACGCCGAGCACCCATTCCCAGTCGGCGACGGTGTTCTCCCAGACCAGCCCGCCGGCGCCGACGCCGGCGTTGTTGAAGACGAAGTGCGGCGCGCCGAAGCGCTGCATGCGTGGCTGCGCCGAGCGCTTCCATCTCGTCGGCACTCGGCCACGTCGACCCTGCGCGCCAGCACCTGCGCGCCGGTGGCCTTCGATCTCGGCGCGCGGCCTTGTCGAGCGCGTCCTGCTGCACGTCGACCATGCACCAGGTTCATGCCTCGGCGCGCGGCGATGCGCGCGCCTTCGAGGCCGAAGCCCGACGCCGCGCCGGTGATGACGGCGGTGCGGCCCTTGAAGTTCTTCATGCTGTCTTGCTCCGTTCTTGATCTGGAAGCCGATGCGCGGAAAGTGCACGTGCACCGTGCCCGCGCGTTCGTCGCTGCGTTCGATCACCACCTCGTCGTGCGTCCAGCCCGACCAGGCGGCCGGCGACCGGGTCGGTGCCGTAGTCGAGCGCATTGACCGTCACCGCCGCGCCGGGCTCGAAGCCCAGGCCGGGCTGCGACGGTGCATGCGGCGCGCGGTGCTGGCCGCGGCCGCGACGGCGATCGCATCGCTGCTGCGACAGCTCGGTGCTGCGGCCGTGGCCGAAGGCCGTCATGCGCTCGTACCAGGCCAGCAGCTTCGGGTAGGGCTGCAGCAGCGCCGCGGCCTGCGCGCGTCAGGTGCATGAACCACAGCGGGTGGCAGACCGCGAAGTCGGCGACGCTGGCGCAGGCTGCCGAGCACGAACGGGCGGCCGTCGGCCAGCTGCTGTTCGAGCCAGCGCCAGGTGGCCGGCTCAGCATCGCCAGGTCGTCGTGCAGGCCGCCGCGCGCACGCCGGCGCGTCATCGCCGCGCGGTCGGCGGCGAAGGCCTTCAGGAACTCGGGCGGCGCGTCGGGCAGGATGCCGTTGGGCCCGCCGACTGCATCGTCAGCGGCACCGCCACCCAGAACAGCGTGCTGTCGGCCCACTGCGCGCAACGATGCGCGCCAGCGCCCTTGCCGGTCGTCGGGATACAGCGTCGGCTCGGGCTGCAGCGTGCTCGAGCACGTCGCAGATCAGCGCGGTGTCGCAGTAGATGTCGGCGCCGATCTGCAGGAACGGCGTGCTTGCGGTAGCCGCCGGTGAGCGCCACCACGTCGGGCTTGGGCATGATCACCGGGATGATGCACCGACTTCCAGGCCAGCTTCTTGTAGCCCAGCATCAGCCGCACCTTCTCGGAGAACGGCGAGGTCGGCGTAGTGGTGCAGGATCAGGTCGGTCATCGTCGTCTCCGTGTCGTGGCTTCAGCGTGGGCATGGCGCGCTGCGATGATGGCGTCGAAGTCGGTGCCGGCGGCCAGCGTGCCGAAGGCGTGGCCGCAGCGCCGCAGGCGCGAGGCGCAGAAGGCGTCGAACACGGCCGCCGGCGCTGCTGCTGCAGCAGCGCGGCCTGCAGCGCCAGCGCCACGTCCTGCGCCAGGCGGCGCGCCTGCGCCTCGGTCGCCACCGTGCTCGATCTGCGCGGGCACGCGCGTCGGCGGCGCGGTCGAGCGCCGGGTGCGCGCCGCGTGCGCCGGCGCAGTTCGTGCGCCAGCGCGGCGGCCACGTCGCCTCTGCGCAGCGCGCGCAGCAGGTCCAGCGCCATGATGTTGCCGGCGCCTTCCCAGATCGAGTTCAGCGGCATCTCGCGGTAGATGCGCGCCATCATGCCTTCGCCGTCCTCTTCCACATAGCCGTTGCCGCCCAGGCATTCCATCGCCTCCTGCGCGAAGTGGCTGCCGCGCTTGCAGATCCAGAACTTGGCGACCGGCGTGAGCAGGCGGCGCATCGCGGCGCTCGTGCGCGTCGCTCGCGGCGGTCGAAGGCGCGCGCCAGGCGCAGCGCCAGCGCGGTGGCGGCTTCGCTTTCCAGCGCCAGGTCGGCCAGCACGTTGCTGCATCAGCGGCTGCTCGATCAGCGGCTTGCCGAAGGCCTGGCGCTGCGCGCGTGTGGTGCAGCGCCAGCGCCAGCGCCTGGCGCATCAGCCCGCTGGTGCCGAGCGCGCAGTCGAGCCGCGTCATGCGTGCCCATCTCCAGGATCTGCGGGATGCCGCGGCCTTCGTCGCCGACCAGCCAGGCCGGTGGCGCCGTCGAACTCGACCTCGGAGCTGGCATTGGCCTTGTTGCCGAGCTTGTCCTTCAGGCGCTGGATGCGGATCGCGTTGACGCGTGCCGTCGGGCAGCACGCGCGGCAGGAAGAAGCAGCTCAGGCCGGCCGGCGCCTGCGCCAGCACCAGGAAGGCGTCGCACATCGGCGCCGAGAAGAACCACTTGTGGCCGGTGATCGCGATAGCGCTCGCCCCAGGCGTCGTCGCCGTCGGGCACGGCGCGCGTCGTGTTGGCGCGCACGTCCGAGCCGCCCTGCTTCTCGGTCATGCCCATGCCCATGGTCACGCCGGTCTTGTGCGCTGAAGGGCACGAAGCGCGGGTCGTAGCGCGGTCGGCGCCAGCTTCGGGCCGCCAGTCGGCGAACAGCGCCGCGTTGCCGCGCAGCGCCGGCGTGACCGCATAGCTCATCGACACCGGGCACAGGATCGACGGCTCGAGCTCGGTGAACAGCATGAAGCCGGCGGCGCGCTCGACGTGCGCGACCCGGCCCGCTCGGTCCACGGCGTGCCGTGCAGGCCGGTGCGCCAGCGCGCTGCCGAGCAGCGCGTGGTAGCTCGGGTGGAACTCGACCTGGTCGATGCGCCGGCCGAAGCGGTCGTGCGTGTGCAGCTGCGGCGGGTGCACGTTGGCCAGCCGCGCATGCTCCTGCATCGCGGCGCTGCCGGCCTCGCGCCGAGCGCGTCGAAGCGCGCGCGGTCGTAGGCCGGGTGGCGTTGAGGCCAGCGCCTCGCGCAGCGCGCCGGTTGCCGGCGAACAGGTTGTGGTCGACCAGCGGCGTGCTCTGGTTGAAGACCTCGTGCGTGGCCGTTCATGTCGGCCTCCACAACATCTGCAGGTGCGGGATGCCGTCTTCGAGGTAGTCGTCCGACGCGGCCTCGAAATCCGAACGCCGTCGTAGAACGCTGCGCAGCCGCGCCTGCGCGCTGATGCGCACCGGCCTGCCCCGGCCACTGCGACGCACAGCGCGCGCAGGCCTTCGCGCATCAGCACGCTTGCCGAGCACCGCTGCCGCGCATCTCGGGCGCGGTGATGACGCGGCCGATCGATGGCTTCGTCGTACTTGACACCCGGGTCGCAGGCGCGCAGGTAGGCCGTCAACGCCCCGCCGGCGTCGTCGCGGCCGCAGCAGGTGCCAGGCATGGGGGTCGGCGCCGTCGGGGTCGAGGAAGGCGCCCTGCTCCAGGATGAAGACCCGGCAGCGCAGGCTCAGCACGTCGTACAGGCCGTGCACGCCCAGGTCCTCGAAGCGCGCACCAGCGCCAGTCGCACGACCGCGCTCAGATCAGCTTGACCAGCTGCTTGCCGAAGTTGCGGCCCTTGAGCAGGCCGATGAAGGCCTCGGGCGCGGCCTCGATGCCCTGCGGCCACGGTCTCGCGGTACTTCAGCTTGCCGCTGGCCACCAGCCGCGCCGAGTTCCTTCAGCGCCTGCGGCCACAGCTCCATGTGCTCGCTGACGATGAAGCCCTGCACCTTCATGCGGTTGGTCAGGATCAGCTGCGGGTTCTGCAGCGGGATCGGCTCGCCGTTGTAGCCGGAGATCATGCCGCACAGGCGATGCGCGCAGAAGGCGTTCATGCGCAGCAGCACCGCGTCGAGGATGATGCCGCCGACGTTCTCGAAGTAGCCGTCGATGCCCTTCGGGCAGGCCTCCTTCAGCGCCGCCGACAGCGACTTCAGGTCCGGGTGCTGCTTGTAGTCGATGCAGGCGTCGAAGCCCAGTTCGTCGATCACGTAGCCTTGCACTTGTCGGCGCCGCCGGCGATGCCGACGACGCGGCAGCCGCGCGCCTTGGCGAGTTGCGCCGACGACGCTGCCGACCGCGCCGCTGGCGGCGCTGACGACCACCGTCTCGCCGGCCTTCGGCTCGATGATCTTCATCAGCCCGTACCAGGCGGTGACGCCGGGCATGCCGACCGCGCCGAGGTAGGCCGACAGCGGCACGTGCGTGGTGTCGACCTTGCGCAGCACGCCGCGCTGCGTCGGCGTCGACCACGCTGGTACTGCTGCCAGCCGCCCATGCCGACGACCTTGTCGCCGACCGTGAAGCTTCGGGTGCTTCGACTCCGACCACCTCGCCGACGGTGCCGCCCTGCATCACCGCGTCCAGCGGCTGCGGCTGCGGCGTAGCTCTTGCGCGTCGTTCATGCGCCCGCGCATGTACGGGTCGAGGCTCAGGAAGTGGTGGCGCACCAGCACCTGGCCGTCCTGCAGCGTCGGGCACCGGCGCTTCGACCAGCTTGAAGTTGGCGGCGGCGGCTTCGCCGTCGGGGCGCGACGCCAGGTGCCATTGTTGGTTGATCGTGGTCATGCGGATCTCCTGGATCGTGGTCGAAGCGCGGCGTTCAGTCGGACGCTTCGGGCGACTGGATGCGCTGGCCGCCGGCCGGCAGCGCGTGCACGATACTTGAAGGTGCCGGTGGCATGCGCGCAGCCGCTCGCCCGCGGCGTCGAAGACCGTGCGCCTCGCAGAAGGCCAGCGTCGCGCTGCGGTGCATCAGCCGGCCGATGCAGCGTGCATGCGGCCCTGCGCCGGGCGCATGAAGGTGGTCTTCATCTCGATCGTGACCACGCCGCGCGGATCGGGCCTTCTGCGGCGCTGCGCGGCTGCGCGTCGCATGCGCCATCGCGACGTCGAGCAGCGTCATCACGACGCCGCCGTGCGCCACGTGCCAGGAGTTGTGCAGCTCGTCGCGCAGGTCGCAGCGCGATCTCGCTCTCGCCGTCCTCGAAGCGCAGCAGCTGCGAAGCCGAGCAGGTCGACGAACGGGATGTGGCGCGCGAAGGTCAGCGCGGTCGTGGCCACGTCGTTCAGCCGCCGTGCACGGCGCTGACGCCGCCGTCGACCGCCAGGATCTGCCCGGTGATGTGCTTGCCGGCGTCGCGAGGCGAACAGCAGCGCCGCGCCCTTCAGGTCGTCGTCGTCGCCCAGGCGCTTCAGCGGCGCCGTGCGCGGCCATGCTTGTCGGCGCCGATGCGCGGCCAGCATGCCCTTGGTCATCTTGGCTCGGGAAGAAGCCCGGCGCAGATCGCGTTGACGGTGATGCCGTACTTGCCCCACTCGCCGGCCAGCGTGCGCGTGAAGTTGACCACCGCGCCCTTGCTGGTGTTGTAGGCGATGATCTTGATCGCGGGCGGGTTGACCGCCCAGGCCGGCGATCGAGGCGATGTTGATGATGCGGCCGTGCTTGCGCGGGATCATGCTGGCGCTGGCCGACCGCCTGGCTCATCAGGAAGATGCTGCGGATGTTCAGGTTCATCACCTTGTCCCAGGCCTCGAGCGGATGGTCCTCGGCCGGCGCGCCCCAGGTGGCGCCGGCGTTGTTGACCAGGATGTCGATCGTGGCCCAGGCGCTGCATCGCCTCGTCGGCAGACGCGTCTGGATCTGCGCCGGGTCGCTGGCAGTCGGCCGCGATCCAGCGCGCGTCGATGCCCGCGGCCTGCAGGTGCGGCGGCGGCCTCCTCCAGGTCGGCGGCCTTGCGCGAGCTGAGCATGATCCTGCGCGCCGGCCTCGCCCAGCGCCTCGGCCATCTGCAGGCCCAGGCCGCGCGAGCCGCCGGTGACCAGCGCGGTCTGGCCGCTCAGGTCGAACAGTTTGCTGGATCGGTGTGCTCATGCGCTGTCTCCGGAGTTGATGGAACGTGGCTGTCAACTGCGGCGCGAGCGCAGCCAGATCAGCACGACGCCGGCGGCCGACCGACGCGCGCGCCGACGACCATCAGGCGTCGAGCCGACGCGCCAGGCTGTGCTCGACGAACCACACGCCCAGGCCGATGACGGCCAGGCCGGCGTAGATCAAGCATCCAGACCAGTTTTTCGAGCGTCGGCGTTGCTCGTCATCGATCAGAACCAGTCGTCCTGCATGTCGCGGCACACAGCCTGGTCGCGACGCGCGACGACCAGCAGCCAGGCGTCGATCTTCGGCAGCTCGTAGGCGAAGAAGTAGCGCATCGCGGCCAGCTTGCCGCGCATCGCGGCGTCGTCGGGCGCGGCTTCGAGCCGGCGCTGGCAGGTCAGCGCCACGTCCAGCCACAGCCAGGCCAGCACGACATGGCCGAAGGCCTGCAGGTAGGGCGTCGCATTGGCCAGCGCCTCGTCGGGCTCGCCGGTGGTCCAGGCCGCGCGCGTGGCCGACTGCAAGCGCCTGCAGCGCCATCGACAGCTGCGCGCGCGTGCGGCGCCAGCGCGGCGATCGCGCTGGCCGTTCGACCGTGCGTGGCCAGCATGCGCTTGGCCAGCAGCTTGAACGCCGCGCCGCTCGTTCATCACCACCTTGCGGCCCAGCAGGTCGAGCGCCTGGATGCCGTGCGTGCCTTCGTGGATCATGTTCAGCCGGTTGTCGCGCCAGTGCTGCTCGACCGGGAAGTCGCGCGTGTAGCCGTAGCCGCCGTGCACCTGGATCGCCAGGCGGTTGGCCTCCAGGCACCACTCGCTGGGCCAGCTCTTGGCGATCGGCGTCAGCACCTCGAGCAGCATGCCGGCGTCGCGCGCCGCGTCGCTCGGTCGCCGGTGTGCAGTTCGTCGACCAGGCGCGCGCAATACAGCGCCAGCGCCAGGCCGCCTTCGACGTAGCTCTTCTGCGCCAGCAGCATGCGCTTGACATCGGCGTGTTCGATGATCGGCACCTGCGGCTGGGTCGGCGTCCTTGCCGCCGGCCGCGGCGGGCGGCCCTGCGGCCGCTGGCGCGCATAGTCGAGGCTGGCCTCGTAGCCGGCATAGCCCAGCATCACCGCACCCAGGCCGACGCCGATGCGCGCCTCGTTCATCATGTGGAACATGCAGCGCAGGCCTTCGCCCGGCGCGCCGACGAGGTAGCCCATCGCGCCGGCTTTGCCGGCCGGCGTGAAGCGGCCTTCGCCGAAGTTCAGCAGCGTGTTGGTGGTGCCGCGATAGCCCAGCTTGTGGTTCAGGCCGGCCAGCGCCACGTCGTTGCGCTCGCCGGTGAGTTCACCGCTCGGCGTCGACCATCTGCTTCGGCACGATGAACAGCGAGATGCCGCGCGTGCCGGGCGGCAGGCTGCCGTCGTCCTGCCGATCTTGGCCAGCACCAGGTGCACGATGTTCTCGGTGATCTCGTGCTCGCCGGCCGAGATCCACATCTTGTTGCCCTTGCAGCCGATAGCGCGGGCCCAGCGGATCGGCCTCGATGTCCTTCACCGTCGGCGATCGCGCGTGTGGCCACGTCGCTGACGGCTGGAGCCGGCCTGCGGCTCGCTCAGGCACATCGTGCCGAACCACCGGCCGGCGAATTCGTTCTTCGCGAACACCTCGCGCTGCGCGGCGTGCCGTGTGCCATCAGCAGGTTGGCGTTGCCGCTGGTGAGCATGGCGTAGCCGCCGATCGAGCCGCTGGCCTTGGCGAAGAAGGCATTGGCGGCCATCTCGATGACACACGGCAGTTGCATGCCGCCGACGTCGTGGTCCTGCGCCGCGGCCAGCATGCCGCTTTGCACATAGGCCGACAGCGCGGCGTGCGTCGCGTCCGGCAGCTGCACGCGCTCGCCGCATCCGGCCCGCGACCACGCGCGGCTCCTCGCTGTCGCTGAGGCGGTTGTGCGGCGCGTACTTGTCGCGCGCGATGCGCTCGCAGGTGTCGAGCACCGCGGCGAAGGTGTCGGCCGAGTGTTCGGCAAAACGCTCGCGTTCAGCCAGGCGGCCCACGTCGAGCCAGTCGTGCAGCAGGAAATCCAGGGTCTGGCGCATCGTCGATTCCTCTACTGGGTTGCCACAGCCACCAGCGCCATCGTCGCCGACGCCTTGGCCACCAGCACCCGCTCACTGCCGCGCTGCGCAAACACCTCGGCTTCGGTGAAGGTGATGGCGCGGCCCGGCTTCAGCACACGGCCTTCGCAGACCAGCGTGCCGCCCTCGGCCGCGCGCAGCAGGCTGGTGCTCAGCTCGGCGGTGATGACGATGAAGCCGTCAGCCGCCATCGTCTGCGCCGCCGCGCCCATCGTGTGGTCGGCCAGGCTGGCGATGACGCCGCCGTGCACGCGCCCGGTGTGCTGGCGGTGGCGCTCGGTGACCTTCAGCTCGGTGTGCACCACGCCCTCGCTGACGCTGGTCGGCAGCACACCCAGGTCGACCATGAAGGGCGCGCTGGCAAAGAAGCGCTGCAATGTGTCCAGGTCGGGTGTCATCGCGCTGCGAGGAGGCTCGACCCGGCTCAATCGAGCTTGAAATGCTTCAGCGCCGCGGCCGCGATCGGTGCGCCGTGCTCCTGCACGAAATGCCCGCCCTCGGCCACTTCCAGCGGTTCGGGGCAGCCCTTGATCTGCTTGCGCAAGGCGTGC
Source organism: uncultured beta proteobacterium (assembly GCA_963756415.1). Taxonomy (GTDB): domain Bacteria; phylum Pseudomonadota; class Gammaproteobacteria; order Burkholderiales; family Burkholderiaceae_C; genus Rubrivivax. Next base: position 1,541,913 of record CAVWNT010000002.1, on the reverse strand, counting down.
ATGGCCGGCGGGCCGAGCACCGGGTCGGTCATGCCGATGGCCATGAAGCTGTCGCCGGCCCACTGCTGCGACCAGAAGGCCGCCGCTTGCTTGCTGATCGCCGCGCCGGGTGCGTCGGCATGGTCCGGCACCAGGTTCGGAAAGGCGCGCACGCCGGCCTTGTAGCTCTGGTCCGGGATACGGTGCGTCGTAGGCGGCGGCCTCGGCATCGCTCATGCCGGCGTGCCGCGCTTGATGAGCTTGCCGCAGGCCAGATCGGGCTGCGTGTTGGCGTAGGCGCGCCACTGCTTGAAACCTTCGGTGACGGTGCCGACCCCCAGCCCGGTGTTCATCACCAGCAGCCGCGTGTAGCGCTCGGGTTGCTGCGAGCGGCAAGGTCAGGCCGAGCAGGCCGCCCCAGTCCTGCACCACCAGCATCACGTTGCGCAGGTCGAGCTTGTCGACGAACTGCAGCATCGACTGGCGGTGGCGCTCGAAGGTGTACCAGGCGTCGTCGACCGGCTTGTCGGAACGGCCGAAACCGAACCAGTCCGGCGCCACCACACGCAAGCCGGCGGCGGTGAAGACCGGCAGCATCTTGCGGTACAGGTAGCTCCAGCTCGGCTGGCCGTGCAGGCACAGCGCGGTCACTGCCGCATCGCGCGGGCCTTCGTCGACGTAGTGCATGCGCAGCGCAGTGCCGCCGAGATCGAGCTCGGCATAGTGCGGTGCGAATGCAAACCCGCTCAGGCCCGAGAAGCGATCGTCGGGGGTGCGAAGCACCGGCACGTGCGCGCCCCGCGTGGCATCGGCGAGGCTGCTCACAGGACCTCGAACACGCCGGCCGCGCCCATGCCGCCGCCGACGCACATCGTCACCAACACCTTCTTCGCGCCGCGGCGCTTGCCCTCGATCAGCGCGTGGCCGGTCAGGCGCTGGCCGCTGACACCGTAGGGGTGGCCGACCGCGATGGCGCCGCCGTTGACGTTGAGGCGGTCCATCGGGATGCCGAGCTTGTCGGCGCAGTACAGCACCTGCACCGCGAAGGCCTCGTTCAGTTCCCACAGGTCGATGTCCTCGACCTTCAGGCCCAGGCGCTTCAGCACCTTGGGCACCGCGAAGACCGGGCCGATGCCCATCTCGTCGGGCTCGCAGCCGGCCACCGCGAAGCCGAGGAAGCGGCCGATCGGCTTCAGGTTCTTCTGCTGCGCGTAGCTGTCGCTGACCAGCACGCAGGCGCCGGCGCCGTCGCTGAACTGGCTGGCATTGCCGGCGGTGATCGACGCCGCCGGGCAGCGCCGAACGGATGTCCTTGATGCTCTCGTAGGTGGTGCCCTTGCGCAGGCCTTCGTCGGCCTTGATCGTCACTTCCTTGGTGCGCAGGCCCAGCTGTGCATCGGCCACGCCGGCCATCACCGTGCAGGCCACGATCTCGTCGTCGAACTTGCCGGCCTCCTGCGCCGCACAGGCCTTCTGCTGGCTCGCGGCGCCGTAGCGGTCCATGCGTTCCTTGTCGATGCCGTAGCGCTTGGCGACGTTCTCGGCGGTTTGCAGCATCGACATGTAGATCGCCGGCTTGTGGTCCTTCAGCCACGGGTCGGTGAGCATGTGCTGTGTTCATCTCCTGCTGCACGCACGAGATGCTCTCGACGCCACCAGCCGATCAGCACATCGCTCTCGCCGGCGATGATGCGCTGCGCGGCCATCGCGATGGTCTGCAGCCCGCTGGAGCAGAAGCGGTTGACGGTGACGCCGCTGGTGGTGATCGGCAGCCCGGCGCGCAGCGCGGCCTGGCGCGCGATGTTCATGCCGGTCGCGCCTTCGGGGTTGGCGCAGCCCATCAGCACGTCGTCGACGGCGCCCGGCTCGATGCCGGCGCGTTCGACGGCGGCCTGGATCGCCATGGCCGCCGAGCGTGGCGCCGTGGGTCATGTTGAAGGCGCCCTTCCAGCTCTTGGCCAGGGGCGTGCGGGCGGTGGAGACGATCAGGGCCTGTGTCATGGAAGATCCTCGGTGAGTGTGCAGACGCTCAAGCCGCGCCCTGGCTGAGAAGACGGTGATAGAAGCGGATCAGCTCGGCCAGGTTGGCGGTCGCAGATGCGCTCGTTGGTGCCGTGGAAGCGCGACAGGTCTTCGGGCTTGGCGCGCACCGGCGAGAAGCTTGTAGATGTGGTCGCAGATGTCCTCGAAGTGCTTCGAGTCGGTGCCGCCGACCATCAGACCCGGCGCGACGATGGTGTCCGGGAACAGCTCGCGCACCGTGCGCTCGATCAGCTTGTACGAGGCGACTGTCGGTCGGCGCCACCTTCGATGCCTCGGACGCGACGCTGCACCTTCATCGTCACCTTGTCGTTGCCGATGGCGCGCTTCGCGTGGTCGACGCACGGTCGCCGACGTGTCGCCCGGCAGCAGCCGGAAGTTGACGGTGGCTTCGGCCAGGCCCGGCAGCACGTTGTCCTTGTTGCCGGCATTGACGATGGTCAGCGCGGTGGTGGTGCGCAGCATCGCGTTGGTGCTGGCGGCTGCCTCGAGCTGCTTTTGCACCACCGGGCCGAACAGCCACAGGTTGGACAGCGCGACGCGGTTGAAGCCGCCCATCTCGGGCGCCACGGTCTCGAACATCTCGCGCGCCACGCCGCGGATGCTGGCCGGCAGCTGCTTCTGTCGAGCTCGCGCAGCGCGGCGCTCATCATCGCGATGGCGCTGGTGCCCTTGGCCGGCGGCATCGACGAATGGCCGGGCGGCGCGCTGACGCTGAGCTGCAGCGAGACATAGCCCTTCTCGGCGATGCCGATGATCGCGGCCGCCGGCTTCAGTCCCGGCAGCACGCCTTCGGTGATCAGCAGGCCTTCGTCGATGACGAAGTCGAGCCTGCACGCTGCGTTGCTTGAGCAGCTCGGCGATGGCCTTGGCGCCGCGATGGCCGCCGACTTCCTCGTCGGCGCCGAAGGCCAGGTAGATGGTGCGCCTGCGGCTTGAAGCCCGAGGCCACCAGCATCTCCACCGCCTCCAGCTGCGCGATCAGGTTGCCCTTGTCGTCCCACGACCCGCGGCCCCAGACGAAGCCGTCCTTCACGGTGCCGGCGAACGGCGCTCGCCTGCCAGCGCGCTTCGGTGCCGGGCGCGATCGGCACCACGTCCTGGTGCGCCATCAGCACGATCGGCCTTGGCGGCCGGGTCGCTGCCCGGCCAGGTGTAGAGCAGGCTCAGGCCGCCGACCACCTCGCGCTGCAGCGTGGCGTGCAGCTGCGGATAGCGCGACTGCAGATGCCGTTGCAGCAGCTCGAACTGATCGGCGTTCAGCGTGGCATCGTCGAGCGACGACACGGTCCTGGCCTGGATGGCGGCGGCCAGCGACTGTGCCGCGGCCTGCTCGTCGATGGCGATGGCGGCCACCGGTGTCACAGCGACCTGGCGTGAACCCTGGCGCCAGGTGTTCAGCGCCAGCACCAGCACCAGCAGGCCGAGCAGCGCCAGCAGCGCCACCACGACCTTGAGCAAGCCTTTCAGCATCTGAGGCTGGCGCGAAGACGAACTCAGCTGAAGGTCTTGCCTTCGGCCGCCAGCTTCTGCAGCAGCGGCGCGGGTTGCCAGAAGTCGGCATCGTCCAGCGGGTTGGCGGCGAAGCGCTTCATCGCCTGCACGACGTTGAACAGGCCCACCGTGTCGGCGTAACACATCGGCCCGCCGCGGTGCAGCGGGAAGCCGTAGCCGGTGAGGTAGACCATGTCGATGTCGCTGGCCTTGCTGGCGATGCCTTCGTCGAGGATCTTCGCGCCTTCGTTGACCAGCGCATAGACCAGCCGGTGCACGATCTCGTCGTCGCCGATCTTGCGCGGCTTGATGCCCAGTGCTGGCACGGTGCTCCTCGATCATGTCGGTGACCGCCTTCGATCGGAATGGCGTCGCGCTTGCCGGCCACGTAGTCGTACCAGCCGGCGCCGCGTCTTCTGGCCGTAGCGGCCCATCTCGCACAGCAGGTCGGCGGTCTTGCTGTAGCGCATGTCGGGCGTCTCCTGCGTGCGGCGCTTGCGGATCGCCCAGCCGATGTCGTTGCCGGCCAGGTCGCCCATGCGGAACGGCCCCATCGCGAAGCCGAACTTCTCGACCGCCTTGTCGACCTGCTGCGGCGTGCAGCCCTCTTCCAGCAGGAAGCCGGCCTGGCGCGAGTACTGCTCGATCATGCGGTTGCCGATGAAGCCGTCGCACACGCCGGACACCACCGCCGTCTTGCGGATCTTCTTGCGCCAGCGCCATCACCGTGGCGAGCACGTCCTTGGCGGTCTTCTCGCCGCGCACCACCTCGAGCAGCTTCATCACGTTGGCGGGGCTGAAGAAGTGCGTGCCGACCACGTCCTGCGGCCGCTTGGTGAACGACGGCGATCTTGTCGACATCGAGCGTGCTGGTGTTGCTGGCCAGGATGGCGCCGGGCTTCATCACCTCGTCGAGCGTCTTGAAGACCTTTTCCTTGACGCCCATCTCCTCGAACACGGCCTCGATGACCATGTCGGCGTCCTTGATGTCGTCGTAGTTCAGCGTGGTGCTCAGCAGCGCCATGCGCTGCTCGTACTTGTCCTGCTTGAGCTTGCCGCGCTTGACCTGCGACTCGTAGTTCTTGCGCATCATCGCCGACGCCGCGGTCGAGCGCGTCCTGCTTCATCTCCAGCATCACCACCGGGATGCCGGCGTTGAGGAAGTTCATCGAGATGCCGCCGCCCATCGTGCCGGCGCCGATCACGGCCACCTTCTTGATCTCGCGCAGCGGCGTGTCGGCCGGCACGTCGGGGATCTTGCTGGCCGCGCGCTCGCCGAAGAAGGCATGGCGCAGCGCCTTGCTCTCGGGCGTCATCATCAGCGCCAGGAAAGCGTCGCGCTCGGCGCGCATGCCGTCGTCGAACTTCAGCTTCACCGCCGCTTCGACGCAGTCGACGCACTTCGCCGGCGCCGGGAAGTTGCTTCGACATCGCCTTGACGGTGTTGCGCGCGAAGGCGAAATAGCGCATCGGCATTGCGGTGCTCGGCCCTCAGGTTGCGCACCAGTGGCAACGGACGCTGCGTCGGCGACCTCGGCGCGCGAAGGCGAGCGCGCCCGCCATCAGGTCACCGTCGATGACATCTTGTCGAACAGCTTCTGGCCCGGGCATGGCGGCGAGCATTTCGCTCTTCACCGGCTCGCCGCTGACGATCATGTTCAGCGCCGTCTCGACGCCGAGCACCCGCGGCAGCCGCTGCGTGCCGCCGGCACCGGGCACCAGGCCGAGCTTGACCTCGGGCAGCGCCACCTGCGTGCCCGGCGCGGCGACGCGGTAGTGACAGCCGAGCGCCAGTTCGAGGCCGCCGCCCATGCACACCGAGTGGATCGCCGCCACCACCGGCTTGGTGCTGCGCTTCGAGCAGCAGGATCAGGCTCAGCAGGTTCGGTTCGGCGAGTGCCTTCGGCGAGCCGAACTCGCGGATGTCGGCGCCGCCCGAGAAGGCCTTGCCGGCGCCGGTGATGCACGATCGCCTTGACCGCCGCATCGGCGCCGGCCTTGGTCACGCCGTCGGCAATGGCACGGCGGGTGTCGTAACCCAGGCCGTTGACCGGCGGGTTGTTCATCGTGATGACGGCGACGGCGCCGCGGGTTTCGTAGCTGGCTGACATGAGCAAGGCCTCCTGCGTTCAGGAAATCGAACGTTCGTGCGATTTTAGGTGTCGCCCTGCCGCGCGGGCTGTAACGACAGCGACATCGGCAGCGGCAACTGACGACGCTGCCGCGTAGCCTACACCTCGAGCCACTCCTTGCGCACCGCGGCGTTCGCCAGCAGCTCGTCGGGGGTGCCTTCGAAAACGATCTGGCCGTGGCCCATCACCAGGCAGCGCTCGCGCCACCGCGAGCGCGATCGTCAGCTTCTGCTCGACCAGCAGCACCGCGATGCCGCGGCGCTTGAGCTCGCGCAGGAATTCGGCCGACCAGCTCGACGATCTTCGGCGCCAGCCCTTCGGTGGGCTCGTCGATCATCACCAGATCGGGGTCGCCCATCAGCGTGCGGCACAGCGTCAGCATCTGCTGCTCGCCGCCGGACAGCACGCCGGCATCGTTGTGCTGGCGCTCCTTCAGGCGCGGGAACAGCGTGTACATGTCGTCGAAGTTCCAGCGCCCCTGCGGCGCGCTGCCCTTGCAGCCCAGCAACAGGTTCTGGTGCACGCGTCAACGTCGGGAAGATGTCGCGGTTCTCGGGCACGTAGCCGATGCCGGCGTGGGCGATCTCGAACGCCTTCTTGCCCAGCAGCTGCGGCGCCGTTCCAGCTCACCGAGCCGGTGGCTTCGACGAGGCCCATGATCGCCTTGACGGTGGTCGAACGGCCCGAGCCGTTGCGCCCGAGCAGGGCGACGATCTCGCCGGGCTGCACCTCGAAGTGCACGCCGTGCAGCACGTGGCTCTTGCCGTAGTAGGCGTGCAGGTTGTCGAGTTTGAGCATGTCAGTGACCCGCCACCTCGGCATGCACCGAACCGAGATAGGCCTCCTGCACGCGGGCATTCGCGCGCACCGCTTCAGGCTCGTCGAAGGCGATGACCTCGCCGTACACCAGCACCGCGATCTTGTCGGCCAGCCCGAACACCACGCCCATGTCGTGCTCCACGGTGAGCAGCGTCTTGCCGACGGTGACCTCGCGGATCAGCGCGACGAAGTTCGATGTCTCGCTCTTGCTCATGCCGGCGGTGGGCTCGTCGAGCAGGATCACGCTGGCGCCGCCGGCGATGGTGATGCCGATCTCGAGCGCGCGCTGTTCGGCATAGGTCAGGTTCATCGCCAGCACGTCGCGGCGCTTGTCGAGCTTGATCATCGCCAGCACTTCCTCGGTGCGCTCGGTTGGCATCGTGCAGGTTGTCCAGGAAGTGCCAGAAGGTGTACTTGTAGCCCAGGCTCCACAGCACGCCGCAGCGGATGTTCTCGAACACCGACAGGCGCGTGAACAGGTTGCTGACCTGAAAGCTGCGCGCCAGGCCGAGACGGTTGATCTGGTACGGCGTCAGGCCGTCGATGCGGCTTGCCGTGCAGCAGGATCTCGCCGCTGCTGCTGCCGAAGCGGCCGCTGATCAGGTTGAACAGCGTGCTCTTGCCGGCGCCGTTGGGCCCGATCACCGCGACCCGCTCACCCGGCTTCACCGCCAGGTTGGCGCCGCGGATGATCTCGGTGCGCCCGAAGCGCTTGCGTCACGTTGCGCAATTCGATGGCGAAGGCTTCGCTCATGCAGCCACCTCGCGGCGCCGGATCTCGGCTTCGATCTCTTCCTGCACGCGCCCCCACAACGGCACGAAGCGGCGCCGCGCCATCTCGAACAGCACCAGCCCGACCAGCAGCACGATGCCGGCGCCGACCCAGCTGGCCACCCCCTTCGCATTCAGGTCCAGCCCGATGTACTTCATCTGCGGGCCCAGCACCTGGTTCAGTTGCAGGTGATAGACCATCTCGATCATGGCGCCGGCCCCGGCCAGCACCACGGCCGACGCGATGAACAGCATCAGATACGGCAGCAGCAACTGGCGCAGCTTGCCGAACGAGGCGACGCGCAGGTTCATCATGATCAGGCTGGCGATGCCGCCGGGCGCGAACATGACCATGAAGGTGAAGACCAGGCCCAGATACAACAACCAGGCCTGCGTCAGCTCCGACAGCAGCACCAGCGCCAGCACCAGCAGCACCGCGCCGATGATCGGCCCGAAGAAGAAGGTCGCGCCGCCGAGGAAGGTGAACAGCAGGTAGCCGCCGGAGCGCGCGGCGCCGACCACCTCGGACGTGACGATCTCGAAGTTCAGCGTCGCCAGTCCGCCGGCGATGCCCATGAAGAAGCCCGACGCCATGAAGGCGATGTAGCGCACGTAGCGCGTGTTGAAGCCGACGAACTCGACCCGCTCGGGGTTGTCGCGGCACGGCGTTGAGCATGCGTCCGAGCGGCGTGCGCGTGAAGGCGAACATCAGCGCCGTGCAGACGAAGGCATAGATCGCGATCAGGTAGTACAGCTGCGACTGCGGCCCGAAGGTGATGCCGAAGAAGGCTGGCCGGCCACGCGGTTGCCGCTGATGCCGCCCTCGCCGCCGAAGAATCCGGGGAACATCAGCGACATCGCCGCGACCAGTTCGCCGACGCCGAGCGTGATCATCGCGAACGGTGTGCCGGCCTTCTTGGTGGTCACGTAGCCGAGCAACGCGGCGAAGAACAGGCCGCCCAGACCACCGACCAGCGGGATCACGCTCACCGGCAGCGCCAGCGTGCCGTCGGAGACGCGGTTCAGCGCATGGATGGCGATGAACGAGCCCAGTCCCGAATACACCGCATGGCCGAAGCTGAGCATGCCGCCCTGCCCGAGCAGCATGTTGAAGGCCAGGCAGGCGATGATGGCAATGCCGATCTGCGACAGCATCGTCATCGACAGGCTGCTGGTGAAGACCAGCGGCGCGACGAACATCAGCAGCGCATAGCCGCCCCACACCAGCCAGCGGCCGCGGTTGAAGGTTGCTGCGTTGCGCTGCCATCAGCCTTCCCGGCTGCCGAACAGGCCCTTGGGCCGGAAGATCAGGATCAGCACCAGCAGCAGATAGGGCAGGATCGGCGGCGATCTGGCTGAGCTTGACGCTCCACAGATCGAAGCCGAAGGTCTCCGGCGTGACCATCATGCCCAGCGCGGTCAAGCCGTCGGCAATCGAATGGTCGCTGCTGACCGCAAAGCTTTCGATCACGCCCAGACCGCACCGAGGCGACGAAGGCGCCGGCCAGCGAGCCCATGCCGCCGATGACGATGACGGCGAACACCACCGCACCGACGGTCAGCGCCATCGACGGCTCGGTGACGCGCAGTGCACCGCCGATGACACCGGCCAGCGCGGCCAGCGCGGTGCCGCCGCCGAAGACCAGCATGAACACGCGCGGCACGTTGTGGCCCAGCGATTCGACCGCCTCGGGGTGCGTCAGCGAGGCCTGGATGACCAGGCCGATGCGCGTGCGCGTGAGCAGCAGCCACACCGAGATCAGCATCAACACCGCCACCGCCATGCCGAAGGCGCGGAATGCGGGGAAGGTGGTGCACACCGTGCCGCCGCTGCCGCAGTCGGCAGGCTTCTCGCCCCACGCCAGCGACAGCCCGCTGGTGGCAGTCGACGATGGTGAACAGCGAGCCCGGACAGCGACGGCGGCGGCACGAAATCCACCGCCTGCCGGCCCCAGACCAGTTGCACCAGTTCGAGAATGATGTAGCTCAGCCCGAAGGTGATCAGCAGTTCGGGCACGTGGCCGAACTTGTGCACCTTGCGCAGCGCGTGGCGCTCGAACAGCGCGCCCGGCAGCGCCGACGATCAGCGGCGCCAGCAGCAGCGCCGGCCAGAAGCCGACCACCCGCGTGATCGAGTAGGCCACGTAGGCGCCGAGCATGTAGAAGCTGGCATGGGCGAAGTTGAGCACGCCCATCATGCTGAAGATCAGCGTCAGCCCCGAGGCCAGCATGAACAGCAGCAGCCCGACCGAGAGGCCGTTCAGCAGCGAGATCAGCAGGAAGGATGCGTCCATCGAGGGCACTCGACAGCCCGGGCTCAGGCGGCGCCGGCGCGCGGCGCCGCGCAGCGCCGACCCGGCGTATCAGGCGCTGACGCAAGTCGCCCATCAGGGCTTCTTCATCTGGCACGAGGTCGGCGTGCTGGCCACGTAGGCCGGAATGGCCTTCACCTCGCGGAAGTTGAAGCCGGTGTTCTCCACGCTGTAGGGGTGCTTGGCATCGGCCTTGGCCCACTCGGCGATGTACAGCGGCTGCTGCAGCTGGTGGTCGGACTTGCGCATTTCGACTTCGCCGGCGAAGCCCTCGAAGCTCATGCCCCCAGCGCGGCGGCCACCTTGACCGGATCGGTGCTGTTGGCCTTCTTGAAGGCTGCGCGCAGCATCGCCAGGCCGTTGTAGGTCGCCGAGGTGTACCAGTCGTCGTTGAACTTCTTCTTGAACTCGTCCTGCAGCTTGCTGCGCGACGCCGGGCAGGTTGTTGTGCCCGTAGCCGACCAGGCGCACCTTGCCGGTGGTGCCCGACGGCCAGAGCCGTCGGCGTGCCGCTGACGACCGGCGTAGTAGGTGTAGAAGTTGGCGTTCAGACCGGCTTCGTTGGCGGCCTTGATCAGCAGCGTCAGGTCGGTGCCCCAGTTGCCGGTGACGACCGCGTCGGCGCCACTGGCCTTGATCTTGGCGACGTAGGGCGCGAAGTCCTTGACCTGCGCGATCGGGTGCAGGTCGTCGCCGACGATCTGGATGTCGGGACGCTTGCGTGCGATGTCTTCCTTGAAGTACTTGGCCACCTGCTGGCCGTGCGAGTAGTTCTGGCCGATGATGTAGACCTTCTTGATCTCCGGCTGATCCTTCATGTAGCTGGTCAGCGCCTCCATCTTCATGGTCGTGTCGGCGTCGATGCGGAAGTGCCAGTAGCTGCACTTCTCGTTCGTCAGCGCCGGGTCGACCGCGGCGTAGTTGACGTAGATCACTTCCTTGCCCGGGTTGCGGTCGTTGTGCTTCTGCACCGCGTCGAGGATGGCCGCCGCCGCGCCCGAGCCGTTGCCCTGGGTGACATAGCGGATGCCCTGGTCGATGGCCGCCTTGAGCGTGTTCAGGCTCTCCTGCGGCGAGCCCTTGTTGTCGAAGGACACGATCTCGAACTGCGGCGCCTTCGGATCGAGCTTGTTGAAGTACTCGGCCATGAACTGCCAGCTCTTCAGCTGGTTCTGGCCGACGTTGGCGAACGGCCCCGACAGCGGGTCCATGAAGGCGATCTTGACCGTCTGCGGCCTGCACCGAAAATGCCGGCAACGTGATCGCGGCCGCCAGCGCGGCGGCAGCCGGCAGGCCGCGCAGCTTCTTGAGAATTGCCATGGAGCGATCCTCGTCTACTGAATTTTTGGAAGGTTGCACCATAGCGCAAGCGCCGTGCGCCCTCCTCAGGGACTTTCCCCGAAGACCTGTCGCCTGCGCGACGCGCAAAGGGTGCGTTGGCGCCCTGGCGCTTCGCGCGCCGCCGATGCCTGCGTGGGGCCATGCCGCGCTCTGGCTAAACTCGACGCCGTGCCCACCACCGACCTTGCGTCGACGTGCCGCCCCCGCTGCACCGAATGCCGAAGGCCCCGTTTCCGATGACCGACGACGCCAAGCCCTATCCGGTGCAGAAGACCGATGCGCAGTGGCGTGAGCAACTCGACCCGATGCAATACCAGGTGGCACGCCAGGCGGCCACCGAGCGGCCCTTCACCGGCCGCTACTGGGATCACTTCGAGCCGGGCCGCTACGACTGCATCGGCTGCGGCACGCCGTTGTTCGAGTCGGGCTCGAAGTTCGACGCCGGCTGCGGCTGGCCGAGCTACGCGGAACCGATCAACGGCGACGTGGTCGAACGCATCCACGATGCCAGCCACGGCATGGTGCGCATCGAGGTGCGGTGTCGCAATTGCGGCTCGCACCTGGGCCATGTCTTCCCGGACGGGCCCGAGCCCACCGGCGAGCGTTTTTGCATCAATTCGGCCGCGATAGACTTCGCGCCGCCCAAGTAGGCCCCTGAGGCCTGCAACTGCCGGCGCCTCGTCGAGGCCGCGTTCGCCGCACGCATGAAGATCCTCTTCGACTTCCTGCCGATCATCCTGTTCTTCGCGACCTTCAAGTACGCCGAAGGCCACAAGGAGTGGGCCGCTGCCTTCGCGTCCAGCCAGCTCGGATTCCTGGTCTCCGGCGGCGTCGTCGGCCCCGAGGAGGCGCCGGTGCTGCTGGCCACGGTGGTGGTCATCGTCGCCTCGCTGGCGCAGGTGGCGTGGCTCAAGTCGCGCGGCAAGAAGGTCGACACGATGCTGTGGGTCAGCCTGGTGCTGGTGGTGCGTGCTCGGCGGCGCGACCATCTACTTCCACAGCGAGACCTTCATCAAGTGGAAACCGAGCGTGCTGTACTGGGCGATGGGGCTGGCGTTCTGGCTCAGCCCGCTGCTGTTCGGCAAGAACATCCTGCGCATGCTGATGGGTGAGCAGATGGAACTGCCGGCCAAGGTCTGGCACCGGCTGAACTTCGCCTGGGTGGCGTTCTTCGCCGTCATGGGCCTGATCAACCTGTGGGTGGCGTACAGCTTTTCCACCAGCGCCTGGGTCAACTTCAAGCTGTTCGGTGCGCTCGGGCTGATGCTGGTGTTCACGGTGGCGCAGGGTCTGTACCTGAGCCCGTACCTGAAGGAACGCGGCAGCGCCCGAGCCGCCGACCGACTCATGACAGCAGGCGTCAGCGCCGAGGCCATCGAAGCGGCCGTGCGATCGGCGCTGGCGCCGTCGCAGCCTGGAGGTGCAGCGACGACAGCCACCTGCACGCCGGCCACGCCGGTGCGCGCGAAGGCCGCCACTTCACCGTGCGCATCACCAGCGCACGCTTCGCCGGTGCTGAGCCGGGTCGCGCGGCATCGCCTCGTGTATGATTCCCTGCGCCTGTTGATGCCGCGCGGGCATCCACGCCCTGGCCATCGAGGCCCGTGCGCCCGACGAACCCTGAAGCCTGACCGCACCGCGTTCGTCGCCACCATCCGCACGCCGCATTTGCGGCGCGATTCCTGCACAGCTCCGAAAGCCCCCTCCCATGAAGTCGAATTCCTGCTGCGCGCTCGCGCCACCACGGTCGTGCTGTGCAGCCTGTTGGCGCTGCCGCTGGCGGCCTACAGCCAGAACCTGACCACCGTCAACGGCAAGGCCGTTCCGAAGTCGCGCGTCGACGACCTGCTGACAGCAGGCGGCGCGCGCCGGCCAGAAGGTCGCGCCCGGAGATGGAAGCGCAGGCCAGCGACCAGGTGGTGCTGCGCGAGATCTTCGCCCAGGAAGCCGAGAAGAAAGGCATCGCCGCTTCCAGCCGACTACCGCGTGCAGATGGAACTGGCGCGCCAGAGCATCCTGATCCGCGAACTGTTCGAGGACTTCAAGAAGAAGAACCCGGTGCACCGACGCCGAGGCCAAGGCCGAGTACGACAAGTTCAAGGCGCAGGCCTCCGGCACCGAGTACCGCGCGCGCCACATCCTGGTCGAAAAGGAAGACGAGGCCAAGGCGCTGATCAAGCAGATCAAGGGCGGCGCCAGCTTCGAGGAACTGGCCAAGAAGAACTCGAAGGATCCGGGATCGGGCGCCAACGGCGGCGATCTCGACTTCGCCAAGGCCGATGCCTACGTGCCCGAGTTCAGCCAGGCGATGGCGAAGCTGAAGAAGGGCGAGATGACCGACGTGCCGGTGAAGACCCAGTTCGGCTACCACATCATCAAGCTCGAAGACACGCGCGAGGCGCAGTTCCCGGCTTCGAAGACGTCAAGCCGCAGATCGTGCAGCGCCTGGAGCAGGTCAAGCTGCAGCCCTATCAGGAAGAGCTGCGCAAGGCGGCGAAGACCGACTACAAGTTCCCGAGTAAGCACTTCGCCGCGGCTGACACCTCGGCGCACCGGGATCAACAACAGGGATGCGCACTGATCCCTTTCGACTGACCGGGAAGCCTCCATGCCGATGCGAAGGGCCATGACCGACCCCCGCACGAGCCTCCGTCGCGGCGGCTGCTGATGCTTGAAGTGCGCGCGTTCTGGGAACTGGGCGCCTTCCTGACGATGTACCCGATGCTGCGCCTGGGGCCGCGCGGCGACGGTCATCCGGTGCTGGTATTGCCGGGCCTGGGCGCCGGTGACAGTTCGACGCGCGCGCTGCGCAGCCTGCTCGTCGACCGCGGCTACAGCGCACACGGCTGGGGTCTCGGCCCCAACCACGGCCCGCGCCCGGGCGTCGAGGACGCGGCCGACCGGCGCCTGGCCGAGCTGGCCGATCAGCACGGCCGCAAGGTGAGCCTGATCGGCTGGAGCCTGGGCGGCATCCTGGCGCGCGAGATGGCCCGGCGCGCGCCGCAGCATGTGCGCGCGGTGATCACGCTCGGCAGCCCGTTCGCCGGCGCGCCGAAAGCGAGCAACGCCTGGCGGCTGTACGAGCGCCTGAGCGGACGCAGCGTCGAAGACCCCGAGTTCCGCGCGCGCATGCGCGAGGCGCCGCCGGTGCCGTCGACGGCGATCTTCAGCCGCACCGACGGCATCGTCGCCTGGCAGGGCTGCCTGGAGCCGCAGGGCCCGAGGACCGAGAACATCGAGGTCGAGGGCAGCCACTGCGGGCTCGGCCACAACCCGGTCGTGCTGCACGCGATCACCGACCGGCTGGCGCAGCCGGAGGGCCAGTGGCGCCCGTTCGAGCGGCGTGGCGGCCGCGTGTTCTTCTACCGCGACCCGCGCAGCCACGCGGGGGCGAACCGGAGCCAGTCATGAAGAAGCTCGGCGGCATGGATGCGGGTTTCCTGTACGCGGAAACCCCGCAGACCCCGATGCACGTCGCCGGGCTGAGCGTGCTGCAGCTGCCCAGCGGCGATCGCGACGACTTCTACGCGATCTACAAGGAGCACATCGCCAAGCGGCTGCACCTGATGTCGGTGCTGACGATGAAGCTGGTGCCCTCGCCCTACGACATCGACCACCCGGTCTGGGTCGCCGACCCCGACATCGACCTCGACTACCACATCCGCCATCTCGGCCTGCCGCGCCCGGGCACGATGCAGCAGCTCGAGGAACTGGTCGGCCGGCTGCATTCCAACTTCCTCGACCGCAGCCGCCCGCTGTGGGAGTTCTACGTGATCGACGGCCTGGCCGATGGACAGGTGGCGGTGTACACGAAGATGCACCATGCCGCGGTCGACGGCGGCGCCGGCATGGCGCTGACGCAGGTGATGTACGACACCACGCCGGTGCCGCGCGAGGTCGAGCCACCGCCGCCAGCCGCGCCGCGCAGCGCCGAACCCGACGCGATGATGCTGATCGGCGCCGCATACCGCAACTTCCTGAACCAGCAGATCGACGCGCTGAGGAAACTGCCCGACGTGATGAAGGCGGTCGCCGACCTGGCACGGCCCGACCTGGCGCAGTTGACGCGAAACCTGCGCAAACCGCCGCAGTTGACCGCGCCGAAGACGATGCTGAACGTGTCGATCACCAGCCAGCGCTCGTTCACCGCGTTGTCGCTGCCGCTGGCCGAGGCGAAGGCGCTGGCCAAGGCCACCGAGAGCAAGCTCAACGAGGTCGTGCTCGCCATCAGCGCCGGCGCGCTGCGCCGCTACCTGCACGAGCACGACAACCTGCCCAAGGATTCGCTGATGGCGATGGTGCCGGTGTCGCTGCGCGAACCGGGCAACACCGACACGAACAACCAGGTGTCGGCGATGCTGTGCAGCCTGGCCACCGACATCGCCGACCCGCTCGAGCGCCTGCACGCGATCCGCGAGGCTTCCGGAGAGGCCAAGCAGTTCACCGGCAAGATCAAGGACGCGACGCCGCGCGACTTCTCGGTGTTCGGCGCGCCGCTGTGGATCCAGGGCATGGCCAGCTTCGCAGCGCGCGCCCGGCTCGCCGACAACCTGCCGTCGCAGGCGAACGTGGTCATCTCCAACGTGCCCGGCCCGCAAAGCCCGCTGTACCTGGCCGGCGCGAAGATGTTGACGCTGTATCCGGTATCGATCCCGGCGCACGGCATGGCGCTGAACATCACCGTGCAGAGTTACGGGCAGATGGAGCGGCATCACGGTGTGCCGTCGTGTCATGACGCAGGGCGAGGCGCACGAACTGATCGAGCACCTGCGCGCAGCGCTGCACGAGATCGAGTTGCTGGCTCCGGCGCAGCCTGCGGCCGTCGCGGCACCTGCACCGGTCGCCGCCAAGCGCACGGCGCCGCCGCGCGAGCGCGCTGTGGCGACCAAGCGGGTTGCGGGCCAGAGCCAGCGGCAGCGGCACGGGGTACCAGCGTCGCGAAACCCCGCGGCGGCCGCGCCGCCAGCCGGGCATCCGCTTAGTGGTCGCGGCCACTGCGCGGCCCCAGCACCCAGCGGCGCGTCAGGCGTCGCGCACCAGCCGTCCGGCCTCGATGCTCAGCTGGCGCTCGCAGCGGCCGGCGATGGCGCTGTCGTGCGTGACCAGCACCAGCGTCGTGCCGGCTTCGCGGTTCATCTCGAACATCAGCTCCATCACGGTGTCGCCGGTGGCGAAGTCCAGGCTGCCGGTGGGTTCGTCGGCCAGCAGCACCGCCGGGTCGACGACGAAGGCGCGGGCCAGCGCCACACGCTGCTGTTCGCCACCCGACAGCACCTTCGGGTAGTGGCCCAGCGGCTGGCCAGGCCGACACGGCCGAGCATCTCGTTGGCGTCGCTGCGTGCGTCGTGGCGGCCGAGCAGTTCCAGCGGCAGCATCACGTTTTCGAGCGCGTTCAGGTTGGCCAGCAGCTGGAAACTCTGGAAGACAAAGCCCACCTTGTGCGCACGCAACGCGGCACGGGCATCCTCGTCGAGCGCGAACAGGTCGACGCCGGCCAGCCGCACGGTGCCGGTGGTCGGTACGTCGAGTCCGGCGATGATCGACAGCAAGGTGCTCTTGCCCGAGCCCGAAGCGCCGACGATGGCCACCGATTCGCGCGCCGCAGTGCGAAATCGATGTCGTGGAGAATGGTCAGCGTGCCCGTCGAATCGCCACCTGGTTGGTGACGTGTTGAACGGCGATGATCGGGTTGCGGACATGAGGATCGTTGTGTGATTCGCAGACCCTGACGCGGCGCGCGTGGCTGCGCGCACTGTAGCGCGGCGCCCTGCTCGGCCGCGGCGCTGGCGGTGCCGGCGGCTGCGCCCCCACGGACGCGCCGCCGCCCGGTGCTGGTGCTCGGCGACAGCCTGTCGGCCGAATACGGCCTGCGAACGCGGCAGCGGCTGGGTCGCGCTGCTGGAGCAGCGTCTGGCGCGCGAGAAGATGCGCGCTGCGCGTCGTCAACGCCAGCATCAGCGGCGACACGACGTCGGGCGGCCGTTCGCGGCTGCCGGCACTGCTGGAGCAGCACAAGCCCGCGGTGCTGATCATCGAACTCGGCGGCAACGACGCGCTGCGTGGGCTGCCGCTGACGATGACGCAGGCCAACCTGGTCGCGATGGCGCAGGCCGGCAAGGCCGCGGGTGCGCGGGTGCTGATCGTCGGCATGCAGTTGCCGCCGAACTACGGCCGCAAGTACACGCGAGGACTTCGCCGCGATGTTTGTCACCGTCGCGCGCAGTCGAAGGCGCGCGCTGGTGCCCTTCCTGCTGAAGGGCGTGGCCGATGGGCCGCAGGCCGCGAGCCTGTTCCAGGCCGACCGCATCCACCCCACCGCACGAAGCGCAGGCACGCATGCTCGACAACGTCTGGCCGGTGCTGCAGCCGCTGCTGGTCAGCGCGACACGCTGACAGCGCGGCCCGGGTGCTAACGCTCGCGCACCATCGGGCCCGTGACGATGGCGCGCGCATCGTCGGCTTGTCGGCGGTGGCGTCGGCGCCCGCCGGCTTGAAGGGTGCAAACGGCGCTGCAGGTCGCGGCGCCGGGGGCGCGACCGCCGGTTGCAAGGGCGCGGGCGCCGTGGCCGCGGCGGGCGCCGCGCGGGCCGGCGCCGTGGCCGGGGTCGGCGGGCTCAGCGGCTGCACCGGTCGGTACGAGCCTGGGGGCGCTGCGCCCCGCACCACCGCCCCGCCTGGCCCCACGCCTGGCACCACGCCGGCCGGCGGCGACCCGGCAGCGCGACGGGTGCAGGCGGCGGCACCCGCGGGTGGCCGGCTGCAAAGGTGACCCGGCACGGGTTGCGGACGCGCGTGCGGCGGGTTCGGCGGCATCTGGCTGGGCAGCGGCACGGGCGACGGCTGCGCGAAGGGTGTCGGCGCCGCCCGCCACACGCGCCGTGCCCGGGCCTGCGGCCGCCGCCGTCTCCTCGCGCGGGCGTGCCGTCGGCCGACGGCCAGGGCGAACGGCCCGTCGCGCCGGGCACCGGCTGCGGCGGCACCGTGGCCCGCGGCGAGCACCTGCTCGACGCACCATGGCCGCCGGGCGATGCGCGAATCGAAGCGGCCTGCACGCCTTCGCTGGCGCGGTCGACGGGCCGTCTGCGCCAGGCCAACGGCACCGCACCGGGATGGCGCGGTCCGCACGTCGGCGTCGGCGCAAGGTGACGGCGCGGGGACATACGATTGCCGAACCCGGTCGCCGGCGCCTGCGGGTGCCGTGGCCGACATTGACGCGGTCGACATAACCGGCGCTGCCGCGGTAGCCGGGCCGGTAGGCCTCGCGCGGTGCCAGCGGCACCCAGCCGACCGCCGGCACCGGCGGCCGCCGACGGCCACCGACAGCGACGGCCGGCCCCCGATCCAGCCGACCAGCGCCGGCGCATACACCGGGCGCGCCATCCGCGGGCCCGGCGTCCAGCACCAGCGGCCGCGCCACCACATCCAGCGGCCGTAGTGGAAGGGCGCGAAACCCCAGGGCGGCGTCGTCGACCCAGGTCCAGCCCCATGGGCGTACCCAGGCCCAGTGGCCGTGCGCGGTACGGCGCCCAGCCGGCCACTACCACCGTCGGGATCCACACCGCGCCGTAGTCGGGGTGCTCTTCCCAGCGGCCGTGGCGATCGAGGTCTTCGGCGCCGGTCATCTCGGGCGACACATAACGCGCGGATGCGCTGCGTTCTTCGGCCTGGTCGAGTTGCGCCGCCGCCAGCGCAAAGTCATCCTGCAGCGGCGTCAGCCTGCGGCTGCGCGCGGTGCGTCCCGCTCCGTCGAACCAGAACTCGGCCGCCTGGCCGGCTGTCAGCGGCAACAGGAAGTCGCTGGTGCTGGAAGCTCATGTCGCCGCGCCAGACGATGGCCGAGCTGGCCTCGTCGCGCTGGTCGACCCGGTACAGGCCGCTGCGCTGGAAAACGAAGCGGCCTTCGCCGGTGAAGCACCTGGGTCTCGGCCGCCACCTCGCGCGAGCGCATGCGGAGTGCGAGGCTGCCCCGGTGCAACTGCAACTGGATGTGTCGTCGTCCAGGCGCAGCGCCTGCGAGTTCGGCGCCGGCACCCAGCAGCAGCGAGGTCGAACCGATGCTCAACTCGACGCGGCCGGCGGCGGCGGTCGACAGCCTGTCGCCGCCGGTGAACGGCCGGTTGCGCTGCGCCTCGATCCATTCGCCGTTGTTCGAGGTCGTAGATCGAGACCTCGCCTTGCACGGTGCCGATGCGCCCGACGCGCCCGGGCGGATCGTCCTGGGCCCGCGCGGCGCGCTCAGCGGCAGCAGGCCCAACAGGCCACGCCCAGACGCGCGACAGCTTGAAGCCGCGCGCGCCCGCCCGGGCCGCCGCGGCATGCATCGCGGCCCGCAGCCCGGTTTCCGTGCTGCGTCTGAACGAGCACGCATGAGGTCTGCCCGAACACCGGGCGGCTGTGGGCAGCCTGCGGCCCGCAAGGTTCAACGCTGCAGCGGCGCGCCGGGCCGACCCGATGTGTGTTTCGCATCGTCGCGCCGGTAAAGTTCAAACGCGAGGCGCACGGACCCGGCGGCCGACGCCTCGAGGCGCTCAATCGTCGCCGCGCCGTCGAGATCGGGAAACAGCACGCTGGTGAAGCCGAGCTGCGTGCAGATCGCGCATGCGCGTCGGGTACAGCCGGCCGATCAGGTGGTCGCACTCGTGCTGCACCACGCGCGCGTGAAAGCCCTCGGCCTCGCGCTCGATCGGCCGCCCCTGCGGATCGAAGCCGCTGTAGCGGATGCGCGACAGCGCGGCACACGCCGCGCAGGCCGGGCACCGACAGGCAGCCTTCCCAGCCCTCGACGCTCGTCGGACAGCGGCTCGATCTGCGGATTGATCAGCACCGTCCGCGGCACCGCCGGCGCCTCGGGGTAACGCTCGTTGTGCTCGAAGCCGAAGATCACCAGCTGCAGGTCCACGCCGATCTGCGGTGCCGCCAGACCGGCGCCGTTGGCGGCATGCATGGTGTCGAACATGTCCTCGATCAGCGCGTGCAGCTCGGCGCTGTCGAAATCGTTCACCGGGGCCGCCACCCGCAGCAGCCGCGGGTCGCCCATCTTCAGGATTTCTCGCACGGCCGAGCGTTTCGGTTCTCTCGCGAATCGGTCGTGGCCATTCATCCCGGGGTCGGCGGCGCAAGTTGCAACGCCGTGGGGCGCCAGCAGCGCCAGCAGTGCCGGTCTTCGTCGAGCACCGGCACGCCCGAGTCGTGGCGCCTTGTCGAGCTTGCTGCCGGCCTCGGCGCCGGCCACCACGTAGTCGGTCTTCTTCGACACCGAGCCGCCGACCTTGCCGCCGGCGGCTTCGAGCATTGTCCTTGGCCTCGTCGCGGCTGAGCGTCGGCAAGGTGCCGGTGAGCACGAAGGTCTTGCCCGCCAGCGGCTTGGGCGTGCGGTCGGCGCTGCCGTCGCCTTCGTCCCAGTGGATGCCGGCAGCGCGCAGCTGCTTCGACCACCTCGCGGTTGTGCGGCTGGTCGAAGAAGGTGCGGATGCTGTGCGCCACCACCGGGCCGACATCGTTGACTTCGAGCAGCTGCTCGAGCGTCGCGTCCATGATCCGGTCGAGCCGCCGAAGTGCGCGGCCAGGTCCTTGGCGGTGGCTTCGCCGACGTGGCGGATGCCCAGCGCGTAGAGAAAGCGCGGCAGCGTGGTGTGCTTGCTGTTCTCCAGCGCCGCCACCAGGTTGGCCGCGCTCTTGTCGGCCATGCGCTCCAGCGCCGACAGCTTGGCCACGCCCAGCGTGTACAGCTCGGGCAGCGTGCGGATCAGGCCGCCGTCGACCAGCTGGTCGACCAGCTTGTCGCCCAGGCCTTCGATGTCCATCGCGCGCCGGCCGCGCGAAATGCAGGATGCGCCTGCTTGCGCTGCGCGGCGCAGAACAGGCCGCCGGTGCAGCGGTAGTCGATGCCGCCCTTCTCGCGCATGCACCGCGCTGCCGCAGACCGGGCACTGCGCGCGGCATGCGGAAGTTGCGGCGCATAGGCCCGGGCGCGGCTCGTCGACGCGGCCGACGACCTCGGGAATCACGTCGCCGGCGCGGCGCACGATCACCGTGTCGCCGACGCGCACGTCCTTGCGGCGCAGCTCGTCCTGGTTGTGCAGGGTGGCGTTGCTGACCGTGATGCCGCCGACGAACACCGGCTCCAGCTTGGCCACCGGCGTCAGCTTGCCGGTGCGGCCGACCTGGACGTCGATGCCGTTCAGCCGCGTCATCTGCTCCTGCGCCGGGTACTTGTGCGCCACCGCCCAGCGCGGCTCGCGCGTGACGAAGCCCAGCCGCTGCTGCAGGGCGACGCTGTTGACCTTGTAGACCACGCCGTCGATGTCGAACGGCAGCTGGTCGCGCTTGCCGCCCATCGCGCTGGTGGAACGCGACCAGGCCGTCGGCGCCCGGCGACCACGCGTGCGCTCGCTGCTCACCGGCAGGCCCCGAACGCGGCGAGCGCGTCGAGCATGGCGCTGTGCGGTCGGCCGGCTGCGGCCAGCCCTGCGACCTCGCCCAGGCCGTAGGCGAAGAAGCTCAGCGGTCGCTGTCGGCGACGCCGCCGGGTCGAGCTGGCGCACCGCACCGGCGGCGGCGTTGCGCGGGTTGACGAAGGCTCTCGTTCGCGCCGCGATGTCGCGCTGCCGCTCGTTGAGGCGTTCGAAATCGTCGCGGCGCATGTAGACCTCGCCGCGCACCTCGAGCACCGGCGGCGGCCTCGCGCGCCGTGCAGCCGCAGCGGAATCTGCGCCGATGGTGCGGATGTTCTGCGTCACGTCCTCGCCGGTCTCGCCGTCGCCGCGTGTGGCCGCCTGCACCAGCACGCCGTGTTCGTAGCGCAGGTTGATGGCCAGGCCGTCGAACTTCAGTTCGGCCGACGTATTCGACCGGCGGCGCGTCGCTGCCCAGGCCGAGCTCGCGGCGCACGCGCGCGTCGAAGGCCAGCGCGCCGCCGGCGCTGGTGTCGGTCTCGGTGCGGATCGACAGCATCGGCACGCGCATGGCGCACCGGCGAAGCCCGTCGAGCACCTGTGCCGACGACGCGCTGGGTCGGCGAATCGGCGGTGCGCAGCTCGGGGTGGGCCTGCTTCGAGCGCCTGCAACTCCTGGAACAGGCGGTCGTATTCGGCGTCCGGCATCTCCGGCGCGTCGAGCACGTAGTAGCGGTGCGCGTGGTGCTGCAGCTGCTCGCGCAGCGATCGGGCTTGTTCAGCCGGGTCGTCATCGGCCGCTAGCATGCCACGGTGTGCGGCAGTCGACGCTGCGCGGGCCCGATGCCGCCGCCGAGTTTCAACCCTCCTGCGATCGAGAAGTCATGCGGCACGCCCTGCTTCAAAAGAACCTCACCCGCCGCGGCTGGCGGGCGCGGTGGCGCTGTCCGCCTTGCTCGGCGCCTGCGCGCCGATGTCCGGCACGATCGCGGCGCCGATCCGTTGCCGTCGTGGCACGACGGGCCGAACAAGACGCGCGTCGTCGAGTTCGTGCGCGCAGTCACCACGCCCGGCGGCAAGGACCATGTGCCGCCCGCCGACCGCATCGCGACCTTCGACAACGACGGCACGCTGTGGCTCGAGTACCCGCTGTACACGCAGCTGCGTTTCGTCTTCGACCGCATCCGCGCGCTGGCGCCGCAGCATCCCGAGTGGCAGGACAAGGAGCCGTACCAATCGGTCATCGCCGGTGACATCAACGGCGCGATGGCCAGCGGCACGAAAGGGCTGTTCGAGATGCTGCTCGTCGCACAGAGCGGCACCACGACCGAGGAGTTCGCGGTCCTGTCGAAGCAGTGGCTCGCCGCGTCGATGGACCCGCGCTTCAAGCGCCCCTACACCGAGCTGAGCCACCAGCCGATGCAGGAGCTTCTGCGCTACTTCGAAGCCAACGGCTTCAGGAACTACATCGTCCCCGGCGGTTCGGTGGAGTTCATGCGCGGTTTCACCGACGCCGTCTACGGCCTTCACCGCGAGCGCGTGACTCGGCACACGGCAGAAGTACAGGTACGACCTCGCCGGCGGCGCACCGGCGGTGAAGATGCTGCCCGAGCTGGAATTCAACGACGACGGACCCGGCAAGCCGATCGCCATCGCCGCCATCATCGGCAAGCGACCGATCGCCGCCTTCGGCAACAGCGACGGTGACTTCCAGATGCTGCAGTGGACAACGGCCGGCAGCGGCGCGCGCCTGGGCATGATCGTGCACCATGACGACGCGGCGCGGGAGTACGCTTACGACCGCGATTCGTCGGTCGGCAAGCTGGCCGAGGGGCTGGACCGGTACAAAGCGCTGGGCTGGGGCCTGATCAGCATGAAGAACGACTGGAAGACGATCTTCCCGCCGAAGACCTGAACCACCAAGGACACCATGGCCCACGACTTCGACCTGATCGTCATCGGCGCCGGCTCGGGCGGCGTCGCCGCGTCGCGCCGCGCCGCCGCGCACGGCGCCAAGGTGGCGATCATCGAGGCCAGCCGCGTCGGCGGCACCTGCGTGATCCGCGGCTGCGTGCCGAAGAAGCTGATGATGTACGCGGCCGCCTACGGCGACGCATTCAAGGAAGCCGCCGGCTACGGCTGGGACTATCGGCGAGCCGCGCTTCGAGATGGCGCGCTGGGCGCGGCCAAGGCCGCCGAGACGACCGCGCCTCGAACACATCTACCGCCAGTTGCTGGCCGGCTCGAAGGTCGAGCTGATCGAAGGCCATGCGCGGATCGAAGGGCCGAACCGCGGTGCGCGTCGGCGAGCGCATCGTCACCGCGCGGCATCTGCTGCTGGCCATCGGCGGCGCGCCGGTGCGCGACAGCATCCCCGGCATCGAAGCTGTCCCGACCAGCGACGAACTGCTCGACCTGAAGGCGCTGCCGAAGCGTGCCGCGGTGATCGGTGGCGGCTACATCGCGGTCGAGTTCGCCAGTATCCTGGCGCGCCTGGGCGTGCAGGTGTGCGCTGTTCTACCGCGCCAAGCTGCCGCTGCGCGGTTTCGACGAAGACCTGCGCGCGCGCGCCGCTGCCGCGCTGCAGCAAGCCGGTGTCGAGTCTGCACCCGGCGCCGCGCCGCCGCGAGGTCCAGCGCGCCGGCGACGACTGGCTGCTGATCGCCGCCGACGAGCGCATGCGCGACTTCCCGTTCGTGCTCAACGCCACCGGCCGGCGGCCGAACACGCGCGGACCTCGGCCTGCGACAACCTCGGCATCGCAGTGACGACCGCGGCGCGATGCCGGTCGATGCGCAGCGGCAGCACCAGCGGCCGAGAACGTCTATGCGATCGGCGATGTCACCAACCAGAAGAACCTGACGCCGGTGGCCATTGCCGAAGGCCGCGCGCTGGCCGATTCGCTGTTCGGTCCCGCGCCGCGCCAGGTCGACCTGCGCCTGGTGGCCAGCGCGGTGTTCACGACTGCCGCCGATGGCAACATCGGGCCGAGCGAAACCGACGCGCTCGCCGCCGGCCACCGGCTGCGCATCTTCGAGGCCGATTTCAGGCCGATGCGCCAGGCCTTCATCGACGGCGCCGAACGCGGCTACATGAAGCTGCTGGTCGATGCCGACACCGACAAGGTGCTGGCGGTGCACATGCTCGGCGCCGATGCGCCCGAGATCGTGCAGAGCCTGGCGGTGGCGCTGACCTGCGGGCGCCACCAAGGCCGATTTCGACCGCACGATCGCCGTGCACCCGACCGCCGCCGAAGAATTCGTGCTGATGCGCGAGGTGTCGCGAACGGCCGGCTGCCGATCGCCTCGTGCCCGGCGCGCCCCTGGCGCGGCTGCTCAGCCGGAGAACAGCCGTCTCGCCGCCGGCGAGCCTGCGGCCAGGTCGTGGCGCTCCAGCGCCGCATACAGCTGCGCCAGTTCCTTGCCGATGGCGTCGAAGGCGTGCAACGTGATCGGCCGGCCGGCATCGTCGATCAGGTCGGCGTCCATGTCCTCGGCCAGCGCGTGGGCGATGCGGTGCCAGGTCGGAAACGGCTCGTGCGCCGGCCGGCGTCTGCGGCACGTCGAGGCTGAGCGTGACTTCGCGCAGCGCGGCGGCCTGCGGGTCGTCGGCCAGCGCGGCCTGCGCATCGAAGGCCAGCACCAGCAGCGGCGGCGCGCCGTCTTCGCCGGAGGCAGCACCAGCGGCCCGGCACGGCGGCCGGCACCAGGCCGTGGCGCGCGGCGCACTGCTGCACATAGCCCACCGACCAGGCCACCGAACGGGCCAGCAGCCGCACGGTCAACTGCGCATCCAGCGGCCCGGCAAAGCCGTCGAGTTCGCGCGCCCGCGCGACCACGTCGAGCATGTCGGGAAAGTCGGGCAGCGCGCCGACGCGTTTCGGCGAAAGCCTGCACTTCTGCACGAACTCGGAATACTCGATCTCGTTCAGCGCGCCGCTGCGGTTGGCCAGTTGCACGCCGGCCTGCAGCTCGCTGTAGCGCTGCCCCGGCGCCGGCGGTTCCCACTCGCCGGTGTCGATGTTCAAGCCTTCGATCATGGAACGGCTTGGTGCCGGCGCGGCGCGTCGCCGGCCGGTGCGCCAGCACCACCTCGCCGCTGACCGGCGTGTCCAGCGCCATCGGCACCGATCGCATCGATCAGCGCGTCGAGGCGCGCGCGCCGTGGCGGCGCTGCGCCGCGCCTCGGCTGGGCCGGCGTCCGCCGGCGCCGGGCTTCGCCGAGCGCCGGCTCGACGCGCGCGCCGGCGCGGTGGGTCGCGCCTGGCGCGGGCTGGCGCGCCGTGTGCTCCACGCGCCATGCCGGCCAGGCCCAGCACCAGCGCGACGATGCCAGCACGGCAGTCAGCGCACCAGCGATCGCCCGCAACGCGTGCGGCGACAGGCGTCATCGCGGTATGGGGCGCGCCGTCAGGCGCTGCGCGGCCACGTCACGCCGCCTCGGCCATGCCGACCGCCGCGTCCATGTCGACCGCGACGATGCGCGACACGCCCTGCTCCTGCATCGTCACGCCGATCAGCTGCTCGGCCATTTCCATCGCGATCTTGTTGTGGCTGATGAACAGGAACTGCGTGCCCTGGCTCATCTCGCTGACCAGCTTGCAGTAGCGCTCGGTGTTGGCGTCGTCCAGCGGCGCGTCGACCTCGTCGAGCAGGCAGAACGGCGCCGGGTTGAGCTGGAAGATCGCGAACACCAGCGCGATCGCGGTCAGCGCCTTCTCGCCGCCCGACAGCAGGTGGATGGTGCTGTTCTTCTTGCCCGGCGGCTGCGCCATCACCTGCACGCCGGCGTCGAGGATCTCGTCGCCGGTCATCACCAGCTTGGCGCTGCCGCCGCCGAACAGGCTCGGGGAACATGCGGCCGAAATGTTCGTTGACCTGGTCGAAGGTCTGGCCGAGCAGTTCGCGCGTTTCCAGGTCGATCTTGTGGATCGCGTCTTCGAGCGTCTTCATCGCCTCGCGCAGGTCGGCGTTCTGCGCATCGAGGAAGGTCTTGCGTTCGCGCCCGGCGCTCAGTTCGTCGAGCGCCGCCAGGTTGACCGCGCCCAGCGCCGCCAGCTCGCGGTTCAGCCGGTCGACCTCGCCCTGCAGGCCCCACAGCTTGACGCCGCCTTGCTTTCGATGCCGTCGGCCAAGCGCCTGCAGGTCGACCTCGGCCGCGCTCAGCTGTTCGAGGTACTGCGCGCCACCGAGCATCGCCGCCTGTTCGCTCGAGCTGCAGCTTGGTCAGCGTCTCGCGCATCGGCTCCAGGCTGCGTTCGAGCGCAGCCGCTGTTCGTCGGCGGCTGCGCAGCTGCGCGCTCAGCTCGTCGTAGCCGCTGCGCGCCGCGGCCAGCGCCTGCTCGCGCTGCAGCTTCAGCGCCAGCGCGCTCTGCAGCCCGGCCTGCGCCGCGGCGTCGTTCAGACCGTCCAGTTCGCGCTCGAGCTGCGCGCTCGCCTCGCTGTTGTCGGCATCTGCTGCGTCGGCGGTGGCCAGCAGCGTTGCAGTTCGTCGCGCCGCGTCGGCAGGCTGCGTGAGCTGGAACTGCGCCTCCTGCGCCTGGCGCTCGAGCGCGCGCAGCTGTTCGCGCGCCGTCGTCCAGCGCCTGCTCGGCAGCGATGACCGCGTCTTCGAGTTCGCTGTGCCGCTGCTGCGCTGTCGGCCAGCTGCTGGTCGAGCTCTCTCGAAGCGCGACTCGCCGGCGCCGCGCCGCTCGCTGCAGCGCCGTCGAGCGCTGCGCCGCATCTCGGCCAGCTCGGTGTCGAGCTGCTGGCGCCGCGCCTGGCTGGCTTCGGCCTGCTGGGTCAGCCGCAGCAGTTCGACATGCAACTGGTGGGCGCGCGTCTGCGCTTCGGCGGCTTCGCGGCGCGCGCTGCCCAGCCGCGCGGCGGCTTCGGTGTAGGCCGCCTCGGCACGCACGCTGGCGCCGCGCGCCTCGTCGGCGATCAGCGACTGCGCGCGCACGCTGGCGTTCGAGGTTCTCGATCTCCTGCTGGCGCGCCAGCATGCCGGCCTGTTCGGAGTCGGGCGCGTAGAAGCTCACCGCGTGCTGCGACACCGCATGGCCCTCGCGCGACATGATGACCTCGCCGTGCGTCAGCGGCCGCGCGCGGCCAGCGCGTCGTCCAGGCTGGCCGCGGTGTAGACCCCTTCGAGCCAGTCACCGAGCAGCGCCTGCAGGCCGCGCGTCGTTCAGGCGCAGCCGGTCGGACAGCCGCGGCAGCGTGCGGTGGCTGTCGTCGATGGCCGCGTCGGCGGCGAATAGAACGCCAGCCGCGCCGGCGGCGCGTCGGCGGCGAAGGCGCGCACCGTGTCGAGCCGCGCACCTCGAGCGCGTTCAAGCGCTCGCGCAGCGCCGCTTCGAGCGCGGTTTCCCAGCCGGGCTTCGATGTGCACCCGTTTCCACAACCCCTGCAGGCTGTCCAGCCCGTGGCTCGCGCAGCCACGGTTTGAGCTTGCTGCCGCTTTGCACCTTGTCCTGCAGCGCGCGCAGCGCGTCCAGCCGTGCCGCGACTTCGGCCTGGCGCGCGGCGTCTTCGCGCGGCGGCAGCGGCCTGCGCGCGGCGCTGTTCGTCCAGCCGCTGCAGCTGCTCGCCCAGTTCGTGCAGCCGCGCCTCGGCCGCTGCCGCTGGCCTCGTCGGCCGCCGCTGCCGGCCGCGCGAGCTGCTCGCAGGCGCTGGCCAGTCGGGCGCGGCCAGCGAACCTGCGTTCGCCGTCGAGCCGCTCGCTGCGCTGCCGAGCTGGCGCGACTGCTCGTCGCAGGCTGCGCGATTCGGCGGCCAGCACCTGGATCTGCTGCTGCACCTGCGCCACCGCGCCGCGCTGCTGGCTGGCGGCCTGCTGCGCTGCGCGCACGCGCCTCGTCGAGCGCCGGCAGGCGCGCGGCCTGCTCCTCGGCCTGCGCCGATCGCTCGGCGCGCCTGCTCGTCGGCATCGACCAGCGCCTGCGCGATCTGCTGCGCAGTTCGGCTTGCGCCTCGCCTGCGCGCGCGCGCCCACTGCTCGTTCTGCGCGCTGCAGCTCGGCGCAGCCGGGCTGCGCGACGCGTTCGCGGCCCTCGACGACGTAGCGGATGCGCTCTTCGAGCCGGCTGACCTCGAGCGCGGCATCGGCCAGCTCGCCCTGCGCGCTGGTGCAGCAGGTCGCCGGCGGCGTAAGTGCGCCTGGCGCATGCGCTTCCAGCTCGGCCTCGACGTGGCGCAGCTCGGCGATGCGCGCTTCGAGCGCGTTCGTCGCGTCGAGCAGCGCGGCATGCACGCGCTGCTCGTCGCTGGCGGCGTCGCGGTGCTTCAGGAACCACAGCTGGTGCTGCTTCAGCGTGCCCTGCTGCTGCAGCTGCGCGGTAGCGTCGCGCCACCTCGGCCTGGCCTCGAGCTTTTCGAGGTTGGCGTTCAGCTCGCGCAGGATGTCGTCGACGCGGGTCAGGTTCTCGCGCGTGTCCTTCAGCCGGTTCTCGGTCTCGCGGCGCCGCTCCTTGTACTTCGACACGCCGGCGGCTTCTTCGAGGAACAGCCGCAGCTCCTCGGGGCGCGACTCGATGATCCGGCTGATCGTGCCCTGGCCGATGATCGCGTAGGCGCGCGGCCCGAGGCCGGTGCCCAGGAACACGTCCTGCACGTCGCGGCGGCGCACCGGCTGGTTGTTGATGTAGTAGCTCGAGCCGCCGTCGCGCGTCAGCACGCGCTTCACCGCGATCTCGCGTGAACTGGTTCCACGGCCCGCCGGCGCGCGCGTCGTGGTTGTCGAAGACCAGCTCGACGCTGGCGCGGCCGGCCGGCTTGCGCTGGCCCGAGCCGTTGAAGATCACGTCCTGCATCGACTCGCCGCGCAGCTCGCTGGCCTTGCTCTCGCCGAGCACCCAGCGCACCGCGTCCATGATGTTCGACTTGCCGCAGCCGTTCGGGCCGACGACGCCGACGCGCTGGCCGGGCAGCTGGAAGGTGGTCGGTTCGGCGAAGGACTTGAAGCCGGAAAGCTTGATCTGGTCGAGGCGCATCGGAGGTCGGCTGTCGGCTGCGGCGGATGCCGGCCGTCGCTCGCAAGTGCTTGATTTTCAGAGAAAAAGCGCCAGATGTCGAAGCGCGCAGTGGGCCCGGATGATAGCATCGCGCCCCCTCCTTCCGGCCGCCGCCGGCCCGCCGATCCATGCCACGAAGCCCCCCGCCCGCGCCGCCGCCGGCCAGCGCAGGCCCCGCCGACGCCGCCGTCGGGCCGAGCAAACAGCTCGACGTGTTCGACAACCCGGCGCCGAGCGCGACTACCTGATCCGCTTCGACTGCCCGAGTTCACCTGCCTGTGCCCGCTGACCGGCCAGCCCGACTTCGCGCACTTCGCATCGACGATGGTCGCCGACCGGCTGTGCGTCGAGCTGAAGAGCCTGAAGATGTACTTCTGGAGCTACCGCGACGAAGGCGCGTTCCACGAGGCGGTGACCAACACCGTGCTCGACGACATCGTCGCGGCCAGCCGGCCGCGCTTCGTGCGCATCACCGCGCGCTGGTTCGTGCGCGGCGGCATCACCACCAACGTCGTCGCCGAACACCGCCAGAAGGGCTGGAAACCGGCCGCGCCGTGGCGCTGGCCGGCCGGCTGCGGCTGACCTGGCGACGGCGCAGCGCACCGCGCAGCCCGATGCATGCGAACACGCCGCGGCTGCGGCTGCGCCGGTTCGCGCGCTGCCGACTGGGACGCCTATGCGGCGATCAGCGCCGACGCCGAAGTGATGCGCTACATCGGCGCCGGCGGGCCGGTGTCGCGCGACGACGCCTGGCGCGGCATGGCCGCATTCCTCGGCCACTGGGCGCTTGCGCGGCTACGGCATGTGGGCGCTCGAACACCGCGACAGCGGCGTGCTGCTCGGCCGGGTCGGCTACCTCGACCCGCCCGGCTGGCCCGGCTTCGAACTCGGCTGGCTGCTCGGCCGCGAACATTGGGGCCACGGCTATGCGCGCGAGGCCGCCGCGGTGGCGCTGCGCCACGCCTTCGAGGTGCTGCAGCGCGAGCCGCGTGATCAGCCTGATCCGCCCGGCCAACCAGCGCTCGATCGCGGTCGCCCGCGCGCATCGGCGAAACGCCGCACTGGCGCGATCGCAGCTGCTCGGCGGCGAGGCGCTGGTCTACGAGGCCGGCGGCGATGAGCGCCGCGAGCACCTTGGGCCTCGCGCACGGCGGCCGACGCACCAGCGCCCGCACGCCAGCGAACCGGATAATCCGCGCCATGAACCCGCTGCTCGCCAGGCTGCATCCCTACCCTTCGAGCGGCTGGCGCTGACGCGCGACATCACGCCGCCGCGCCGACTACCGCGCCATCAGCCTGGGCATCGGCGAGCCGCAGCATCCGACGCCGGAGCTGATCGAAGAGGCGCTGGTCGACAGCGCTGCCGGCGCCTGGCGCGCTATCCGGCCACCGCCGGCGAGCCGGCGCTGCGCGAGGCCTGCGCCGGCTGGCTGCAGCGGCGCTACGGCGTCGGCGCTCGATGCGCAGCACGCCAGGTGCTGCCGGTCAACGGCTCGCGCGAGGCGCTGTTCGCGCTCGCGCAGACGGTGATCGACCCGACGCGAGCGCGGCGCCGCCGTGGTCTGCCCGAACCCGTTCTACCAGATCTACGAAGGCGCGGCGCTGCTGGCCGGCGCCGCAGCCGTACTACGCCAACAGCGACCCGGCGCGCAACTTCGCCGCCGACTGGTCGACGCGTCGACGCGCCGACCTGGGCGCGCACGCAGCTGCTCTACGTCTGCTCGCCCGGCAACCCGACCGGCGCGGTGATGCCGCTGGACGAATGGCAGCAGCTGTTCGAGCTGTCCGACCGCCACGGCTTCGTCATCGCCTCCGACGAGTGCTATCAGCGAGATCTACTTCGGCGACGAAGCCGCCGCTGGGCGCGCTGCAGGCGGCGCAGGCGCTGGGCCGCGACGACTTCCGCAACCTGGTGGCGCTTCACCAGCCTGTCCAAGCGCTCCAACGTGCCCGGGCCTGCGCTCCGGCTTCGTCGCCGGCGACGCGCGCGCTGATGAAGTCCTTCCTGCTCTACCGCACCTACCACGGCAGCGCGATGAGCCCGCTGGTGCAGCGCGCCAGCATCGCCGCCTGGAACGACGAAGCGCACGTGCGTCGAGAACCGCGCGCTGTACCGCGCGAAGTTCGCGCAGGTCACGCCGCTGCTGGCCGAGGTGCTGGACGTGCAGCTGCCCGACGCCGGCTTCTACCTCTGGGCCGGCCGGTGCGGCCGGGCGAGCGACGACATCGCCTTCGCCCGCGACCTGCTCGCTCAATACAATGTCACCGTGCTGCCGGGCAGCTTCCTGGCCCGCGAGGCGCACGGCGGCAACCCCGGCGCCGGCCGCATCCGCATGGCGCTGGTCGCGACACTCGACGAATGCCTGGAAGCCGCGCGACGCATCGCACGCCTTCACCGCGATCCTGGCCAGCGCCGAGAAACCAGCACATGACGCACAAGCAGCAAACCATCGATCGACCGGCCTGGGAAGACCGCGCCGAGATCACGCCCGCCTCGCGCGCCGCGAGGTGCGCGAGGCCGTCGACCACGTGATCGCCGAGCTGAACGCCGGCCGCCTGCGCGTCGCCGAGCGACAGGGCGTGGGCCAGTGGACCGTGCACCAGTGGGTCAAGAAGGCGGTGCTGCTGTCGCTTCCGCCTGAACGACAACGAGATCATGCGGGCCGGCGACCTGGGCTTCTTCGACAAGGTGCAGACCAAGTTCGCGCACCTGCGACGAGGCCGACATGCGCGCCACCGGCGTGCGCGTGGTGCCGCCGGCGGTGGCGCGCCGCGGCAGCTTCATCGCGCAAGAACGTGGTGCTGATGCCCTGCTACGTGAACATCGGCGCCTACGTCGACGAAGGCACCATGGTCGACACCTGGGCCACCGTCGGCTCCTGCGCGCAGATCGGCAAGAACGTGCACCTGTCGGGCGGCGTCGGCATCGGCGGCGTGCTCGAGCCGCTGCAGGCCAACCCGACCATCATCGAGGACAACTGCTTCATCGGCGCGCGCTCCGAGGTGGTCGAAGGCGTGATCGTCGAGGAGAACTCGGTGATCTCGCATGGGCGTGTACATCGGCCAGAGCACCAAGATCTACGACCGCGCGACCGGCGAGGTCAGCTACGGCCGCATGCCGGCCGGGCTCGGTGGTGGTCTCCGGCAACCTGCCCGGCCACGACGGCAGCTACAGCCTGTACTGCGCGGTCATCGTCAAGCAGGTCGACGCCGGCGACGCGCGCCAAGACCAGCATCAACGAACTGCTGCGGGACTGAGCGCACGAGGCAACCAGGATCACGACATGAGTGCAGGCAACATGGAAAAGGTGCTGCGGCTGATGGCCGAGAAGAAGGCCTCGGACGTCTATCTCTCGGCCAACACGCCGATCCTGATCAAGATCAACGGCAGATCCTGCAACTGTCCGACCAGATCCGCTGGCGCCGGACGCAGATCCGCCAGCTGCTCGCCGAGATGCTCACGCCGCGCGCAGATCGAGGAGCTTCGAGGACGACCGGCGAGCTCAACTTCGCCATCAGCCATGGCCGGCCTCGGCAGCTTCCGCTGTCGGCCGTTCCGGCAGCGCGGCACGATGGCGGCGGTGATCCGCTGCATCCCGCTCGACATCCCGACGCTCGACTCGCTCGGCCTGCCGCCGGTGCTGTCGTCGCTGGTGATGGAAAAGCGCGGCCTGATCCTGATGGTCGGCGCCACCGGCTCCGGCAAGAGCACGACGCTGGCGTCGATGCTCGACTGCCGCAACCAGCAGTCCAGCCGGCCACATCCTGACCATCGAGGACCCGATCGAATTCCTGTTCACGCAACAAGAAGTCGATCGTCAACCAGCGCGAGGTCGGCAACGACACGCGATCGCTGCAGCGTCGCGCTGAAGAACGCGCTGCGCCAGGCGCCGGACTGCATCCTGATCGGCGAGATCCGCGACCGCGAGACGATGACGCATCGGCGCTCTCCTACGCGCTGTCGGGCCACCTGTGCCTGGCCACGCTGCACGCCAACAACAGCTACCACGCGATGAACCGCATCCTGTCGTTCTACCGCCCGAGGTGCGCCCGACGCTGCTGCGACCTGGCCGCCGGTCTGCGCGCGGTGATCTCGCAGCGCCTGCTGCGCTCGAACGGCGGCCGCGCGTGCCGCGGTCGAGGTGCTGCTCAACACGCGCTGGTGGCCGAGCTGATCGAGAAGGGCGACCTGGCCGGCGTCAAGGAGGCGATGGAGAAGTCGCTGGCCGAAGGCTCGCAGACCTTCGAGCCGACCTGGCGCGCCTGATCACCGACGGCGTGGTCTCGCGCGACGAAGGCATGGCGCATGCCGACTCGCCGACCAACCTGCTGTGGCGGCTGCACAACGACACCAGCCCGCAGTCGAAGGTCGCGCGCGGCCGCCGAAGAGGCAGACGGCGCGACCTTCACCGACATCACGCTCGACGTGATGCCCGAGGAATCGCGCGCCGCGCCGCTCGACTTCGCGCCGTCCCGATGAGTGCGGCGCTGCGCCTGGCCGAAGCGCTGATCGCGCGGCGCTGCGTGACGCCCGACGACGGCGGCTGCCAGGCGCTGCTCGCGGAGCGGCTGGCGGCGATCGGCTTCGTCTGCGAAGCCGTTGCCTGCCGGCCCGGCCGATGCCCGCGTGCACAACCTGTGGGCGTTGCGCCGGGGCAGCGCGCGCGGCCCGACGCTGGCCTTTGCCGGCCACACCGACGTGGTGCCCACCGGCCCGCTGGAGCAATGGACTACCGATCCGTTCGTGCCCACCCACCGCGACGGCCAGCTGTACGGCCGCGGCGCGGCCGACATGAAGACCTCGATCGCGGCGATGGTGGTGGCGAGCGAGGAGTTCGTCGCGCAGCAGCCCGACCATGCCGGCGCGATCGCCCTGCTGATCACCAGCGACGAAGAAGGCCCGGCCCTGGACGGCACCGTGCAGGTGGTGGAGCAGCTGCGCCAGCGCGGTCAGCGCATCGATGCCTGCATCGTCGGCGAACCGACCTCGGTGCAGCGGCTCGGCGACATGGTCAAGAACGGCCGCCGCGGCACCTTGTCGGGCCGGCTGCGCGTCAAGGGCGTGCAGGGCCACATCGCCTACCCGCAGCTGGCCGCAACCCGATCCACCGCGCCGCGCCGGCGCTGGCCGAACTGGTCGCGATGCGCTGGGACGAGGGCAACGAGTTCTTCCCGCCGACCAGCTGGCAGATGTCGAACATCCATGCCGGCACCGGCGCGGGCAACGTCATCCCGGGCGAACTCGAGCTGCAGTTCAACTTCCGCTTCAGCAACCAGTCGACACCCGCATCGCTGAAGTCGCGCGTGCACGCGGTGCTCGACCGGCACGGCCTCGACTACGCGCTGGACTGGACGCTCGGCGGCGAGACCTTCCTGACGCCGCCGGGCACGCTGAGCGAGGCGCTGGCCGCCGCCATCGAGGCCGAGATGCGGGCTGCGGCCCGAGCTGTCGACCACCGGCGGCACCTCCGACGGCCGCTTCATCGCGCGCATCTGCCCGCAGGTGGTCGAGTTCGGCCCGCTCAACGCCACCATCCACAAGATCGACGAGCGTGTCGAGGTGGCCAGCATCGAGCCGCTGAAGAACATCTACCGCCGCACGCTGGAGACGCTGTTGCGATGACGCTGATCGAACTGGTCGAGCGCAGCAGCGCCCGCCTCGAGAAGGCGGGCGTTTGTTTTGGGCACGGCACCAACAACGCCTTCGACGAGGCCGCGTGGCTGGTGCTGTGGCGCCTGGGGCTGCCGCTGGACGACCTCGACGGCGTTGCCGATGCACCGGTGTCGGCGCAACAGCGCGCGCAGCGTGGACGCGCTGGTCGACCAGCGCATCGGCACGCGCAAGCCCGCGGCCTACCTGACCGGCGAAGCCTGGCTGCAGGGCGTGCCCTTCGATGTCGATGAACGCGTGATCGTGCCGCGCTCGCTGATCGCCGAACCGCTGATGGACGGCACGCTCGACGCCTGGCTGGGCGAGCCGCCGCAGCGCGTGCTCGACCTGTGCACCGGCAGCGCCAGCCTGGCGGTGCTGGCCGCGCTGCGCTGGCCCGAGGCCACGTCGATGCCACCGACCTGTCGGCCGATGCGCTGGCGGTGGCGCGGCGCAACGTCGACCGCCACGCCTTGCACGATCGCCTCACGCTGCTGCAAGGCGACGGCCTGGCGGCGACCGACAAGCACTACGACCTGATCCTGTGCAACCCGCCCTATGTCAACCGTCGATCGATGGCCACGCTGCCGCCGGAATACCGCGCCGAGCCGGCGCTGGCGCTGGACGGCGGCGCCGACGGCATGGACTTCATCCGCCCGCTGCTGGGCCGGGTGGTGCGGCACATGAACGCCAATGCCGCGCTGGTGCTCGAGATCGGCCATGAGGCGGCTCACTTCGCGGCCGCGTTTCCGCGGCTGCAGCCTGCCGGGCTGCCCACCAGCGCCGGTGACGACCAGGTGCTGCTGCTGATGAAGGAGGACTTGTCGTGATCACCCTGCGCGAGCTGACGCTTGCGCCGCGGCACCAAGGTGGTGCTGCAAGGCGCCAACCTGACCTTGCATGCCGGCGAGAAGGTGGGCCTGATCGGGCGCAACGGCGCCGGCAAGTCGAGCCTGTTCCTGCTGCTGACCGATCGGCTGCACGCCGATGCCGGCGACGTCGAGGTGCCGCCGCGCTGGGTCATCGGCGAGGTCGCGCAGTCGATGCCCGAGACCGACGACGGCGCCACCGACTTCGTGCTGCAGGGCGACCTGCCGCTGCAGCGTGCGCAGGCCTCGCTGCAGGCCGCCGAAGACAGCGGCGACGGCCACGCGATGGCCGATGCCCACCTGGCGCTCGACGAAGCCGGCGCCTTCGATGCGCGCTCGCGCGCGCAGGCGCTGCTGCTCGGGCCTGGGCTTTCGCGTCGCGCAGCTCGATGCGCCGGTGAACAGCTTTTCCGGCGGCTGGCGCATGCGGCTGCAGCTGGCGCGTGCGCTGATGTGCCCGGCCGATCTGCTGCTGCTCGACGAGCCCACCAACCACCTCGACCTCGACGCGCTGGTCTGGCTCGAAGCCTGGCTGAAGCGCTACGAAGGCACGATGATCGTCATCAGCCACGACCGCGAGTTCCTCGACGCCATCACCAAGGTCACCGTGCACCTGGACGAGCGCACGTTGACGCGCTACACCGGCAACTACAGCGCCTTCGAGGAGATGCGTGCCGAACGCCTGGAGCAGGCGCAGGCCGCGTTCGGCCGGCAGCAGGAGCGCATGGCGCACCTGCAGCGTTTCATCGACCGCTTCAAGGCCAAGGCGAGCAAGGCCAAGCAGGCGCAAAGCCGCGTCAAGGCGCTGGCGCGCATGGAGAAGCTGGCGCCGGTGCTGACCGCATCGGATTTCGAGTTCGAGTTCCGCGAGCCGCTGAACCTGCCCAACCCGATGCTCGCCTTCGATGCGCTGGCGGTGCGGCTACGGCAAGCACCACCATCGTCGGCGACATCAATCGATCGGTGCTGGCCGGCCAGCGCATCGGCGTGCTCGGCGCCAACGGCCAGGGCAAATCGACCCTGGTCAAGACCATCGCCCATGCGCTGCGCGCCGATCGGCGGGCACATCACCGAAGGCAAGGGGCTGGTCATCGGCTACTTCGCGCAGCAGGAACTCGACGTGCTGCAGCTCGACGACGGGCCGCTGATGCACATGGTGCGGCTGGCGCGTGATGTCGGCCCGGCCGGGCGCGAGCAGGAACTGCGCGACTTCCTCGGCCGCTTCCGCTTCACCGGCGAGATGGTGCAGCAGCCGGTGGGCTCGCTGTCGGGCGGCGAGAAGGCGCGGCTGGTGCTGGCGATGCTGGTCTGGCAGCGCCCCAACCTGCTGCTGCTCGACGAGCCGACCAACCACCTCGACCTGACCACGCGCGAGGCGCTGTCGATCGCGCTCAACGAGTTCGAAGGCACGGTGCTGCTGGTCAGCCACGACCGCGCGTTGCTGCGCGAGGTCTGCGACGAGTTCTGGCTGGTCTCGGCGGGCCAGTTGCAGCCCTTCGACGGCGACCTCGACGACTACCAGAAGTGGCTGCTCGAGGTCTCGCGCGCCTCGGCGAAAGGGCTGCCGGCGCCGGCCTGGCAGGGCACGCCGGCCGCGCAGGAACCGGCGCCCGCGCCGGCGCCCGCGGCCGAGCACGCCGAAGCGACAGAGCGCGGCGTCGCGCGACGATCGCCGCGCCGACAAGCAGCAGCGCGCGCTGCTGGCGCAGCGCACGCGCCCGCTGCGCGTCGAACTGCAGCAGGCCGAGGCGCGGCTGGCACGGCTGGCCGCGGAAAAGGCCGAGGTCGACGCCGCGCTGGCCGACGGCTCGGCACGTGCCGATGCGTTCGCCGAACTCGGCCGGCGCGCGGCGCACATCGCCGCCGAGACGCATCACCTCGAAGAGCGCTGGCTGGCCTTGCACGCCGAACTGGAAGACATCGGCAAGACCGGGTGAGCGGCGCGGCTATCGGTGCGCGCGGCCAGACAGCCGCGCCACATCGCTAGAGTGCGCGTTCACCACGGCCGCGTGCGGCCGTATCAAATCGAAGGAATCCCATGGCCATCGACAAAGCCCTCTACACCGCCCAGGCCACCTCCACCGGCGGGCGCAGCGGCAGCACCGAATCGTCCGACGGCAAGATCAAGCTGCAGCTGTCGCACGCCGAAGGAACTCGGCGGCGACAACGGCCCCGGCACCAACCCCGAGC
The DNA here is from genome assembly GCA_963756415.1 of uncultured beta proteobacterium. Classification (GTDB taxonomy): domain Bacteria; phylum Pseudomonadota; class Gammaproteobacteria; order Burkholderiales; family Burkholderiaceae_C; genus Rubrivivax. The sequence goes on along the minus strand of CAVWNT010000002.1, from coordinate 1,503,926 downwards.
AACTCTTCGCCGCCGGCTATTCGGCGTGTTTCATCGGCGCGATGAAGGCGGTGGCGGCCAAGCAGAAGATCAAGCTGCCGGCCGAGGTGTCGATCAAGAGCGAGGTCTCGATCGGCCCGCTGACCGGCAAGGACGGCGCCTTCGGCATCGCGGTGTCGATGGCCGTCAGCGTGCCGGGCATGGACAAGGCCGACGCCGAAGCGCTGGTCAGCCGCGCGCACGAGGTGTGCCCGTATTCGAACGCCACGCGCGGCAATGTCGATGTCAAGCTCAGCGTCGCCTGAGCGCGCCGCGCCCGCGTCAGCGTGGCGCCGCCATCAGTTCGAGCATCAGTTCGATGCGCGCCTGCACCGGTGTCAGCGCGCCCGCCGAGGGCAGCGCATCGGCGCCGCCGCCGATGACCGTTCCTTCGGCGCAGCGCGTGCAGCGCCGCACCGCCACGCCGGTCGCCATCGCGCGGCGCAGCGCGGCATCGAGCGCGGCGTGCACGCTGCCGTTGCCGGTGCCGGCGACGACGATGCCGTGCGGCGGCTGGTGCATCAGCGCATCGACGATGCGGCCATCGGCGCCGGCGTGGCTGACGACGATCTCCACCCGCGGCCAGTCCGCACCGGTCGCTCGATCAGCGCCAGGCCGAGCGCGCTGCCGGCCGGCCAGTCGCGGAAGCGGCGCAGGCGCCCTTCTTCGATGCGGCCCAGCGGCCCGGCGTCGCCGGCGCCGAAGGCATCGAGTCGGTAGCTGTGCACCTTGCGCAGCTCCGCGGCGCCGAACACCTGCTGCGCCAGCACCGCCAGCACGCCGCGCGCACCGGCGCTGGCGGCCAGCGTCAGCGCGTCGAGCAGGTTCTGCGGCCCGTCGCTGAGCAGTGCGCTGGCCGGCCGCATCGCCGCGGTCAGCACCACCGGCTTGGCCGGCGCCAGCACGCGGTGCAGGAAGTACGCGGTCTCCTCCAGCGTGTCGGTGCCGTGGGTGATCACCACGCGCCGACGTCCTCGCGCCGCCAGGTGCGCGGCCACGCGCCGTGCGAGCTGCAGCCACAGCGCGTGGCTCCATGTCCTTGCTGTCGACCTGCGCGACCTGCTCGGTCTGCACCGCAGCCGGCCAGCGGCAGCCCGTCGAGCAACTGCTGCACGCCCAGGCTGCGCAGCGCGGTAGCCGACGTTGTCGGCCGCGTCGTCGGCCGCCGCGCCGGCGATGGTGCCGCCGGTGCCCAGGATCACGGTCGTGCGCGGGATGTTTTGCATTTCTGACAACTCTGTACGAAAATACAGCCACTGGACAAACACCCAGGCCGAGCCGATCGAAGGCGTCCCGAACAACTGAATGCGAGGCCCCATGATCGAAAGCCCCAAGCTCACCGACCGCCAGCAACAGGTGCTCGACCTGGTGCAAAGCGCCATCGAACGCACCGGCGCGCCGCCGACCCGCGCCGAGATCGCCGCCGAACTGGGCTTCCGCTCGGCCAACGCCGCCGAAGAACACCTGCAGGCGCTGGCGCGCAAGGGGGTCATCGAACTGATCGGCGGCACCTCGCGCGGCATCCGTCTGAAGTCTGACACACTGCGCGCGCTCAACGCCGCGCGCTTCAGCCAGTACGGCAAGCAGTACAGCCTGCCGCTGCCCAGCCTGGCGCAGTTGAACCTGCCGCTGGTCGGCCGCGTGGCCGCCGGCTCGCCGATCCTGGCGCAGGAACACATCGACCAGAGCTACCTGATGGAAGCCAGCCTGTTCGCGCGCCGCCCCGACTACCTGCTCAAGGTGCGCGGCATGAGCATGCGCGACGCCGGCATCATGGACGGCGACCTGCTCGCGGTGCAGAAGTCGAACGAGGCCAAAAACGGCCAGATCGTCGTCGCGCGGCTCGGCGACGAGGTCACCGTCAAGCGCTTCCGCAAGACCAAGGCCGGCATCGAGCTGATCCCCGAGAACCCGGACTTCCAGACCCTGCTGGTGGCCGGCGACGACGACAGCTTCGAGCTCGAGGGGCTGGCGGTCGGGCTGATCCGCAACACCATGCTGATGTGAGCCGGCCGTGGTCAAGGCGCCCAAGGCGGCCAGCGCGGCCGACTGCCAGACGCTCGAGCAGCTGCCGAACATCGGCCCGGCGCTGGCCGCCGACCTGCGGCTGATCGGCATCCACCACCCCGACGAGCTGCGCCAGCGCGATCCCTTCGTGCTGTACCAGCGCGCTGTGCGCGCAGACCGGCCAGCGGCAGGATCCGTGCGTGCTCGACACCTTCATGGCCGCCACCGACTTCATGCGCGGCGCCGCACCGCAGCCGTGGTGGCACTACACCGCGCAGCGCAAGCGCCAGCACGGCACGCTCTGATCGCGGCGCGGCTGCCTTGCTAGGTCCCCGGTCGCCCTGCGCGCCTTGCCCGGCCCGCCCCAGGCGGACGCGCCGCCACGCCGTCCAGCGGCGCGTGGCCGGCGCTCGACGCCTGAACAAGGGCGGCTTGCGCCCTTTGTTCGACGCTTAACACGCGCGGCTGCGGTCGAACAATGCGCTCAAGTTTGTTGCGTTGTGTCCGAAGTCACAGTCCATGTTGTCTTTCAGCCTGCTTGTTCATCACCGCTGCCCAAGGCGCCGCCGGACTCGCTGGCGTCGCGTGTCGGCTGGCGCACCGAGGTCTGCCCGCCGTCGCTGCGCCACGGCGCCGCGCTCGACCTGGCACCGGCTGTGGTTCTGGTTGATGGCGCCGGGCCCGCTGCAGGCGTCGCCGGCGGCCGGACCGGCTGCCGCCGGTGCGCAGCGACTTCATCGACAGCCTGCGCGACCTCGACGTGCCCGAGGCCAAGGGCCTGAGCTACCGCATCGACCAGGCGCGCTCGCTGCGCGACCTGTGGCACCTGCGCACCGAGCTGTACAGCGTGGTGGCACGCTCGCACAGCCAGCACGAGGCCGACAGCGCGTCGCCCAGCTGAACCGCCACTTCCCGACCCGCGCGCCCCGATCGGGTTTTGCGCCGCTGTTGCCCTGAGCGACACCCGAGCCGCATTGCCATGACCGTTTCACTTGCTTACCGCCAGCCGACCCGCACCGCCACGGCGCAGTTCGGCTTGCCCGCCGATCGGCGCGCCCACCTCGCCGCACGCCGCGCCTTCGTGCAGCTGAAGCAGACCTTTCAGCAGGCCATCGAAGCCGCGCCCGGGCCCGCGTGCCGACTGGCTGCGCCAGCGCCTGCGTGGTGCCGAAGAACCGGCCGACCTGTGGCTGCTGCGCGCGGCGGTGTTCGACGCGTTGCCGGCGCAGGGCTCGAACCGCCTGCGCGCAGCCTGCAGCGCGAGCATCGACTCGACCTTTCCGCTCAGCGACCTGGACAGCGTCTTCAGCTGTTCCTGAGCGCCGGCCGTCGGCGCTGAGGCGCCGACGCCGCCGCACCGATTCGCGCCTTCAGCGGCGCCGAGGAAATCGGCCTTGCCGAGCGCGACGCCGTTGTGGCGCAGCAGCATGTAGGTCGCGCTGCAGTGGAAGAAGAAGTTCGGCCAGCGCGAAGTGCCGCAGGAAGGTCTCGCCGTCCAGCGTCAGCGGCTCGCCGCTGCGCAGCGGGATCACGATCTGCCGGCCTTCCGAACCGTCGATCTGCTCCGCGGAGAAACGTCTTCACGTAGTCGAGGCAGTCTTGCGGATGCGCGTCGACAGTTGCTCGAGGCTCGTCTTCTTGTCGGGCCATTTCGGCATCTCGGTGCCGGCCAGCCGCGCCATGCAGCCCTTGGCGGCGTCGGTGGCGATCTGCACCTGCCGCGACAGCGGCAGCATGTCCGGCGCCAGCCGCTGACCGAGATAGTTGGTGCTGTCGAACTGGCGTGCCTCGGCATGCGCCGCGCCTGCTTCAGCCAGCCGAGCATGTTGTTCAGGGTGCGGATGAAGATCGGCGCGCTGGCCGAATACATCGAGATGCTCATGGCATGGTGGAGGCAGTGGAGGGGAAGCGGATCGTAGCGTCGCACGACGCTCGCTGCAGCGGCCGGCGCGGCGCGCAGCGGGCGGCAGGGCAAAATGGCCGCCCCCATGAACATCATCATCCTCGACGACTACCAGGACGCGGTGCGCAAGCTCAAGTGCGCAGCGCGGCTGGAAACGCTCAACGCCAAGGTCTTCACCAACACCGTCAAGGGCATCGGCCAGCTGTCGGTGCGCCTGCGCGATGCCGACGTGCTGGTGCTGATCCGCGAACGCACCCAGTTCCCGCGCCAGCTGCTCGAAAAGCTGCCCAAGCTGAAGCTGATCTCGCAGACCGGCAAGGTCGGCGCGCACATCGATGTCGAGGCCTGCACGCGGCTCGGCATCGCCGTGGCCGAAGGCGTCGGCTCGCCCGACGCGCCGGCCGAGCTGACCTGGGCGCTGATCATGGCCTCGATGCGACGGCTGCCGCAGTACATCGGCAACCTGAAGCACGGCGCCTGGCAGCAGTCGGGGCTGAAGGCGGCCTCGATGCCGCCCAACTTCGGCCTCGGGCTGGTGCTGCGCGGGCGCACGCTGGGCATCTGGGGCTACGGCAAGATCGGCCAGCTGGTGGCCGCGCTACGGCCGCGCCTTCGGCATGCAGGTGCAGGTGTGGGGCAGCGCCTCGGCGCGCGACAAGGCGCGCGCGGACGGGCTCGTCGCCGCCGAATCGTGCCAGGCCTTCTTCGAAAGCTGCGACGTGCTCAGCCTGCACCTGCGCCTGAACGACAACACCCGCGGCGTGGTCAAGCTCGAGGACCTGTCGCGCATGAAGCCGACCGCGCTGTTCGTCAACACCTCGCGCGCCGAGCTGGTGGAGGAACACGCGCTGGTCTCGGCGCTGAACCGCGGCCGTCCGGGCATGGCCGCGATCGACGTCTTCGACAGCGAGCCGATCCTGCAGGGCCACCCGCTGCTGCGGCTGGAAAACGCCGTGTGCACGCCGCACATCGGCTACGTCGAGCAAGACAGCTACGAGCTGTACTTCGCCGCCGCCTTCGACAACGTCGTCAACTTCGTCAACAACAGCCCGACGAACATCGTCAACCCCGATGCGCTGAAGGTGCTGCGCTGAACGCTGCCGATGCGGTGGCGGCGGCCACCGTCGATGGCGACCGCGCCGTGGCCACGGCGCGCTACCGCCACGCAAGCTGGGCGCTGCTGTTCGGCAACTTCGCCATCGGCTGCGGCGTCATGGTCACCGCCGGCGTGCTCAACGACATCGTGCGTTCGCTTGCAGGTGTCGGTGGCGCTCGGCGGCCAGCTGATCGGTGCCGCGGCGGTGGTGATGGCCTTCGGCTCGCCGCTGCTGGCCGCGGCTGCTCAGCGGCTGGGACAAGCGCCGGCTGCTGATGCTGGCGCTGCTGTGGTACGGCGCGCTGCACCTGCTGTCGGCGGCGATGCCGAGCTACACCGCGCTGCTGCCGCTGCGCTGCCTGTGCATGCTCGGCGCGGCCGCCTTCACGCCGCAGGCGGCAGCCGCGATCAGCGCGCTGGCCGCACCGCAGGACCGCGGCCGCGCCATCGCCTTCGTCTTCCTCGGCTGGTCGCTGGCCTCGGTGCTGGGCATGCCGCTGTCGGCCTATGTCGGCGAGACCTTCGGCTGGCGCTGGGCCTTCGCCGGCGTGGCGCTGATCGCGCTGGCGGCCGCCGCCGCCATCGCTAGGGCGGTGCCGGCGGGCATCAAGACGCCGCCGTTGTCGCTCGGCGACTGGCGCCGTGTGTTCACCAGTCCGCTGCTGATGCTGGTGGTGGCCGTCACCGCGCTGAGCAGCGCCGGGCAGTTCACGCTGTTCAGCTACTTCGCGCCGTACTACAGCCAGGTGCTGGGCGCCAGCGCGGCGCAGATCGGCATGCTGTTCCTGTGGTTCGGCGCTGTCGGCCTGCTCGGCAACCTGCTCGTCGCCCGCTACATCGACCGCATCGGCGCTGCCACCGCGGTGACGCTGACGCTGGCCTGCATGGCTGCTGGCGCTGCTGTCGTGGCCGCTGGCGATCGGGTTCGTGTCGGCGCTGCTGGTCACCACGCCGTGGGCGCTGGGTTGTTTTGCTTCGAATTCGGCGCAGCAGGCGCGGCTGGCACTGGCCGCGCCGCCGCTGGCGACGGCGCTGATCTCGTTGAACTCCTCGGCCATGTACCTGGGCCAGTTCGCCGGTGCCGCCAGCGGCGGCGCCATCATCACCGCCACCGGCTTCAGCGGGCTGAGCTGGGTGGCGGTCGGCTGGATGCTGCTGTCGCTGCTGGCCAGCGTGTGGGCGGCCAAGCGCATGAAGCCGCGCAGCGATGGCTGAGCCACTGCCCGCAGCCGAGGTGTTGCGCCGGCCGGCCACGGCCGGCGAGATCTTCCGCGTCTTCAACTGGCTGGCCCTGCAGGGTTTCGGCGGTGTGCTGGCGGTGGCGCAGCGCGAACTGGTCGAGCGCCAGCGCTGGCTGACACGCCGCGCAGTTCCTCGAACTGCTGGCCATCAGCCAGGTGCTGCCGGGGCCGAACATCGTCAACCTGGCCTTGACCGTCGGCGACCGCTTCCTCGGCTGGCGCGGCGCGGCCGCGGCGTTGGCCGGGCTGATGCTGGCACCGCTGCTGATCGTGCATCGGGCTGGCCATGCTCTACGGCCAGTGGCGTCACCTGCCGATGGTCGCCGGCGCGCTGCGCGGCATGGGGGCGGTGGCCGCCGGCCTGGTCATCGCCACCGCGCTGAAGCTGCTCGGCAGCCTGCGCGAGCAACGTGCTCGGCTGGCGCATCTGTGCGTTCGATCGCGCTGCTGACCTTCGTGGCCATCGGCGTGCTGCGCTGGCCCCTGGTCGGCGTGGTGCTCGGGGCTGGGCTCGCTGACGGTGGCGCTGGCCTTCTGGCGCTGGCCGCGGTGCGCACGCCATGAGCACGGTCCTGCTCGGCGCGCACGGCGGCGACGCCGGCGTGCTGTGGTCGCTGTTCAGCACTTCGCGATGCTGTCGCTGCTGGCCGTCGGCGGCGCGATCACCACCGCGCCCGACATGCAGCGCTACATCGTCGGCGAGAAGGGCTGGCTCGACGACGGCATGTTCACCGACTCGGTGGCCATCGCCCAGGCGGCGCCGGGGCCGAACGTGCTCTTCGTCGCCGTGCTCGGCTGGAACGTCGCCGGCCTGGCCGGGGCGCTGGCCGCCACCGTCGGCAGCCTGCTGCCGTCGACCACGCTGGCCCTGAGCGCCACGCGCTGGGGCGATGCGCGGCGCGAGTCGCGCAGCGTGCGCGCCTTCACCGCCGGCCTGGCGCCGCTGACGCTCGGCCTGCTGCTGGCCACCGGCTGGGTGCTCACCGAGCCGTCGCGCAGCCATCCCGGTGCCATGCTGCTGGTGCCGCTGACGGTGCTGGGCTTGCTGCGCACCCGGCTGAGCCCGGTGTGGCTGGTCGCCCTCGGGGCGTTGGCCGGTGCCTTCGGACTGGGCCGGCTGAGCCGAAGGCTCAGATGCCGAGCGGCGAGACCTTGCTGCCGTTGACACTGACGTTGGCCATCAGCCCGCCGTTGGTCAACGCAAAGCCGACGATCGGCTGCTGGGCGGTGCGCGTATCGACGCTGGCGTTGGCGCCGACGTTGATCATCGTCACCGAACCGTCGACACCGGCTGTCCAGCCCTTGCTGGCCCTGAATTCGTTCAGCGCCACATCGGTCATGAACAGGATGAAGATGGCCTGCGACTGCGCGCCGGCGAGAAAGCCGAACGAGCCTTCGGTCATGCGGTAGTAGCCGGTCGACCGCGCGCCCTGGCGCATGGCGCCCTCGCCGGCGGCGGCGCCGATGACGAAGCCGGCCGACACGAAGCTCGGGAACACCAGCACGCCCTTCGCCGACGCGACCAGTTCCTTCGAGCCGGCGACCTGCCCGTACAGACGCTGCAGCGCGTTGTCGATGCCGCTGTCGATGGCCTGGCGGCGCGTGGCCGGATCGGACGAGCCGCTGCCGGTGGTCGTGCACCCGCTCGATGCGATGGCCACGACGGCCAGGGCGGTGCCCCCGACGATGAAGTTGCGCTTGTTCATGTTCAGCTCCAGTGATTTGCGAACTGGTGAGCCTAACGCGTGCCGAAGATCTTGTCGCCGGCATCGCCGAGGCCGGGAATGATGTAGCCGAGCTCGTTCAGGTGGCTGTCGATGGCCGCGGTCCAGCAGCGCACGTCGGGGTGCGCCGCATTCAGCGCGGCGATGCCTTCGGGCGCCGCCACCAGCACCAGCGCGCGGATGTCCTTGCAGCCGCGGCGCTTGAGCAGATCGACGGTGGCGATCATCGAGCCGGCGGTGGCCAGCATCGGATCGATGATCAGCGCGGTGCGCTCGTCCAGATGGCCGACGAAACGTTCGAAGTACTGCTCGGGCTGCAGCGTCTCGTGGTTGCGGCTGACGCCGACCACGCTGACCTTGGCGTTCGGCACCATGTCGAGCACGCCGTCGAGCATGCCCAGCCCGGCACGCAGGATCGGCACCACCGTCACCTTGCGCCCGGCGATCTGGTCGATCTCGGCGGCCCGCTCCAGCACTGCACGGTGGTCTTCTCGAGCGGGAAATCGGCGGTGGCCGCGTAGGCCAGCAGCCGTGCCAGCTCGTTGGTCAGCTCGCGAAACTTCTTCGTCGAGATGCTGTCCTCGCGCAGCAGGCCGATCTTGTGGCGCACCAGCGGGTGATCGATGGCAATGACGGGCATGGCGGGCTTCGGCTGGCGCGAGGTCGCCGCAGTGTATCGAGCCGCCACCAGGTGCCATGATGCCGGCCATGTGCATCTTCACCGCAGCGCGCGTGCTGCTCGGCCTGAGCCGGCACGCGGTGCGGCGCGCCGCCTTCGTCGAGGGCGCGCGGGCAGTGGCCCCTGCGCTGCCGGCGATGGCCGCCTGGGGCGTGGTCACCGGCGTGGCGATGATGAAGCTCGGCCTCGGGCTGGCGATGGCGCTGGGCATGACCTTCGTCGTCTATTCCGGCACCTCGCAGCTGACCGTGTTGCCGCTGATGGCCACCGGCGTCGCGGTGCTGCCGATGGTGCTCGCCGCCGCGCTGGCCAGCCTGCGCTTCGTCGTCTACAGCGCGGTGCTGTCGAGACACCTGCGCCGGCTGCCGCTGCCGTTGCGGCTGGGCACCGCGTTCATGACCATCGACCCGGCGCTGGCGGTGTTGATGCAGCGCCAGCGCCAGGCCCCGCTGGTGCAGCGGGTGGCTTTGCTCAGTGGCGCGAACGTCATCACCGCCGCGGTCTGGTGCGGCGCCTCGCTCGCCGGCATCGTGCTGGCGCTGGTCCTGCCGATGGGTGCCGAGCTGGCCTACATCGGCGTGCTGGCCCTGTTCGCGATCACGGTGCCGATGCTGGTCGGCCGGCCGGCGTGGGCGGCCGCGGCCGCGAGCATCGTCGTCAGCCTGGCCGGCGCCGACTGGCCGCATCGCATGGGCACCTTCGCCGCGGTGATGGCCGGTGTGTCGGCCGCGCTGCTGGTGGCGCGGCGCACGCCCTGAAGCGAGGCCGGCGATGCCCTACTCCGCCACCGAGCTGTCGCTGCTGATCGTGCTGCTGGCGCTGGTGACGCTGCTGGCGCGCAGCTTCTTCCTGCTGCTGCCCCGGCGCTGGCAGCCGCGCGGTCGCGTCGAGCAGGCGTTGCGCTACGCGCCGCTGGCGGCGCTGCTGGCCATCACGGTGCCCGAGATCGTGCCGCGCCTGCGCGCCGACACCCTCACATCGGCGTCGGCCCTTGCCCTGGCCACCGACCCGCGGCTGCTGTCTGCGCTGGTGCTGATGCTGGTGATCGGCCTGACGCGGCAGACACTGTGGGGGCTGGTGGTGGGCAGCGCGGTCTATCTGGGCTTGTGGCACCTGGCCTGATCGCAGCTGGCGCGACCTGCTGCCTTTCACCCGAGGTCCCTCGCCTCAGGCATTTCGCTGGCGCAGCGCCTCGTACAGGCACACGCCCGCCGCCACCGAGACGTTGAGGCTTTCCACCGCGCCGTGCATCGGGATGCGCAGCAGCTCGTCGCAGGTCTTGCGCGTCAGCTGGCGCAGGCCGGTGCCTTCGGCGCCGAGCACCAGCGCCAGCGGGCCGCGCAGATCGGCGCCGTGCAGCGTGGCCGTGGCCTCGTCGCCGAGTGCCGACGACGCGGATGTCGCGTTCCTTCAGTTCGCCCAAGGTGCGCGCCAGGTTGGTGACCATCAGATACGGCACGGTGTCGGCCGCGCCGCTGGCCACCTTGGCCACGGTGGCATTCAACCCCACCGCGTGATCCTTCGGGGCGATCACCGCGTGCACGCCGGCACCATCGGCCACACGCAGGCAGGCGCCGAGGTTGTGCGGGTCGGTGACGCCGTCGAGCACCAGCAGCAGCGGCGGGCCCTGCACCGCATCGAGGATGTCGTCGAGCGAGTTCGACCGCGGCAGCGGCATCACACGCGCCACCACGCCCTGGTGGCGCGGCGCGCCGCACAGCTGCGTCAGCCGCGCGTCGTCGCTGTCGTGCAGGCGCACGCCGGCCGCCGCGACGCTGTCGAGCAGCTTGCGCATGCGCGCGTCGCGCCGCTGCTTGTCGACATGGATGTCGACGATCGAAGCGGGCGCGGCACGCAGCCGCACGCCGACCGCATGGAAACCGAAGATGATCTGTGTGCTCACGCGGCGATTGTGGCCGCGCGGATGCCGCGCCTGTGCAGCCTGGCCTCGTCCGGCGATGCGCACCGCTGCAGGACATCAGCCAGGCGGCGCCTCGCTGTCGTGCCAGTCACCCAGCGCCCACCTCGACAGCCCGGCCATCGTGGCGAACAGCAGCACGCCGGCGACGGCGATCAGCAGCAGCGCGGCGAACAGGCGCGGGATGTTCAGCTGGTAGCCGCTTTGCAGGATCTGGTAGGCCAGCCCGCTGCCGGTGCCGCCGGTGCCGGCGACGAACTCGGCCACCACCGCGCCGATCAGCGCCAGCCCGGCGCTGATGCGCAGCCCGCCGAAGAAATACGGCAGCGCGCTCGGAATGCGCAGCCGCCACAGCACCTGCAGCCGACTCGCTCGGTTGAGCTTGAAATAGTCCAGCAACCCGCGGTCGACGCTGCGCAGCCCGAGCGTGGTGTTGGCGATGATCGGAAACAACGCCACCAGCGTCGCGCAGATCACCAGCGATGCCGTCGGGTTCTTGACCCAGATGATGATCAGCGGCGCGATGGCGACGATCGGCGTGACCTGCAGCAGCACCGCGTACGGAAACAGCGCCGTCTCGATCAGCCGGCTTTGCACGAAGGCGAAGGCGATCAGAACGCCCAGCAGCGTGGCGCAGATCAAGGCAAGCAGCGTGATCTTCAGCGTGGTCAGCAGCGCGCCGGACAACAGCGCCCAGTCGGCCGCCAAGGTCTGCGCCACCCGCCATGGCGACGGCACCAGGAAGGTGGGGATGTCGTAGGCGGTGACCCACCATTGCCAGACCCCGATCAGCAGCACCGCGACCAACAACGGGAACAGGATGCGCTGGAACATGGGCCGCACCAACAACGCCCTTGTCCCAGCCGGTCGCGCAGCCCGCGCGCCCTTGTCGAGCACCGTACTCACGCGGCCACCTCGTCGATGCCGGCATCGCTGGCCCTCAGCAGGCTGTCCTGCAGCGTCTTCGCGTAGCGGCTGAAGGCGGTCGACACGCGGAAATCGGCATCGCGTGGGTACGGCTCGTCGATGTGCAGTTCATCGACCACCCGCCCGGGCCGCGTCGCCATCGTCAGCACACGCGACGACAGGTACACCGCCTCGTGAATCGAGTGCGTGACGAAGACGACGGTGAGCTTCTGCCGCCGCCACAGTTCGAGCAGCTCGCTGTCGAGCCGGTTGCGGGTGATCTCGTCGAGCGCGCCGAAGGGTTCGTCCATCAGCAGCAGCGTCGGCTGCGTGACCAGGCCGCGGGCGATCGACACGCGCATGCGCATGCCGCCGGACAGTTCGCGCGGCAGCTTGTCGGCAACGTGCTGCAACCCGACCAGCGCCAGCGCAGCGTGCACCCGCGGCGCCGACGCTGCCGCCGGCACGCCGGCCAGATCGAGCGGCAATTGCACGTTCTCCCGCACCCGCGCCCACGGCATCAGCGTGGCATCCTGGAACACGAACGACAGCCGGTGGCCGCGGGCTTCGACGTCGGCGACCGGCCCGCGCCACAACAGCAGGCCGCCCTCGCTGGGGTCGATCAAGCCGGCAATCATCTTCAGCAGCGTGCTCTTGCCGCAGCCCGACGGGCCCAGCACGGTGACGAACTCGCCCTCACGCACGCACAGGTCCACCGGCGCGAGCGCGCGCGTGCCGTTCGGATAGGTCATCGCTGCCGCGAGCAGTTCGACCGCCGGCACTTGCGGCGCCCCGTTCATGCAGCGACCGTGGTGCGCCTGTACATCTCGATCAGGTGCTGGCCTCGGGGTCACCCCGGCATCAGCCGCGCTTGAATGGTCGATCTCCGGAACGCTCATCGCTGCAGGCCGTCATCCGCTCAGGGCATGACCTTCAGATCCTTGACGAACTCGGTGGTGTAGCTCTTCTTCAGATCCACCTTGCTCGGATCGAGCAGCTTCATCGCGACCATCATCTCGTAGGTCTTGTGCATGCGCTCGTCGGTGATGATGCCCACGCCCATCGTCGCGGCATCGCCGCCGAACACCATGCCGCTCTGTTTCATGAGCTGGATGGCGACCGCGATGCGGTCGTCGCTCATGTTCGGATTGTCCTTCTTGATCAACGCGTTCGCCGCCGACGGGTCGCCCTTCAGGTAGTCGCGCCAGCCCTGCATGCTGGCCCTGACGAAGGCGGCCACCTGCCGGGGCTTGTGCTTCACGGTGTCGGCCATGCAATCGATGGTCGTCGAATACGGCGGCCAGCCAAGGTCTGCGAGCAACAGCACCGTCGGTTTGAAGCCGGCTTCCTTCTCGATCGCGTACGGCTCGCTCGACAGGTAGCCCTGCTGCACCAGGTTCTTGTCGGCGATGAAGGGCTGGATGTTGAAGGTGTAGGGCCGCGCCTGCGCCGCATCGAGCTTGTAGGTGGCCATCAGCCACGGCCAGTAGGTGGTGTGGGCGACGCTGGAGACGAGGATCGTCCTGCCCTTCAAATCGTCGATGTCGTCGACCACGCCGGGGTGGCCGATCAGCACCAGCGGGTCCTTCTGGAACGCCGCGGCGACGATGACGGCATCGACGCCGTTTTCGCGCGCCTTCAGGGTCTGGGTGTGGAAGCCCATGTAGCAGTCGGCCTGCCCTGCCGCCAGCAGCTGCAGGCCGTTGATCTGCGGACCGCCCATCTTGATGGTCACGTCCAGCCCTTCCTTCTTGTACAGGCCGGTGGCCAGCGCCTGGTAGAAGCCGCCGTGTTCGGCCTGCGCGTACCAGTTGGTCAGGAAGCTGAATTTTTCCTGCGCCTGGGCCGCGCCGGCAAGGGCCGCGGCCACGGCCAGCAGCGCGGCGCGGGATGCACACAGGATCATGTCGGGTTCCTCGGGAGTGAGCGCCTTGTACAAGGCGTTGCGGGCAAGCTTAACGTGCCCGCTGCAGGCCTTCAGGCTGTTCGAGGCCCGCTTTTGCGGCGCCGATGCGCCACACTGATGCAGCACACTGCGGGCATCCATCTCCATCTGCCATGTCCGCCCTCGGCCACACCCTCTTCGACAGCGCGCTCGGCACCTGCGCCATCGCCTGGGGCACCGAAGGCCTGGTCGCCGTGCAACTGCCCGAGGCCGATGCAGCGTGCACGCAGGCGCGGCTGCTGCGGCGCCGCCCCGGCCTGGCGCTCGTGCCGCCGCCCGATGAGGTGCGGCAAGCGATCGACGGCATCTGCGCGCTGCTGCGTGGCGAGCCGGTCGATCTGGGCCATGTGCGGCTCGACCTGCACCCCATCGCGCCGTTGCCGCGCCGCGTGTACGAGATCACACGCGCCATCCCGCGCGGCCAGACGCTGAGCTATGGCGAGATCGCGCTGCGGCTGGGCGACAAGGCACTGGCACGGGCGGTCGGCCAGGCGCTCGGGCGCAACCCCTTCGCGCCAGTGGTGCCTTGTCACCGCGTGCTCGCCGCCGACGGTCGCCCGGGCGGCTTCTCGGCGCATGGCGGGGTGCTCACCAAGCTGCACCTGCTGGCCATCGAAGGCGCCTGCTCGGGGCCGCAGGGTGATCTGTTCGGCCCGTCGCAGGAAGAGCGGGCGTAGCGCCGAGCCTCAGGCCACCCTCAGGCCGGGCTCTTTTCCAGCGCGGCCTTGTACACCGACTGGCGCGGCTGCGCGAAGACACGCCGCAGCATCGGCTCGAACTCGTCGATCGGCAAGGTCTCGCGGCTGGCGTCGAAGGCCGGGTTGTCGTACAGCGCGATGAACTCCTCGGTGCGCGCGTAGTGCTCGTGGCCCTTGAACATGTCGCGCATGTCGCGGTTCATGCCCAGGTGGTGGAAGAAGTTGTAGCCCTGGAAGATGCCGTGGTTCTGCACCATCCAGTGGTTGGCTTCGCTGATGAAAGGCTTCAGCACCGCGGCGGCGATCTCGGGGTGGTTGTAGCAGCCGAGCGTGTCGCCGATGTCGTGCAGCAGCGCGCACACCACGTATTCCTCGTCGCGCCCGTCGCGCAGCGCCAGCGTGGCGGTCTGCAGGCTGTGCTGGTAGCGGTCGATCGGAAAGCCGCCGTAGTCGCCGTCGAGCAGCTTCAGGTGCGCCAGCACGCGCTCGGGCAGCCTGCTGCTGAAGGCCTTGAAATCGCTGGCGATCAACTGCCAGTCCTGCTGCGTGCTCTGGTCCATGCGGACAAAGGTGGCGCGGTCGTTCATGACGCTCTCCCGGGGTCGGATGAAGGGGGTTGCTGCCGCGCGCCGGCTGGCGCTTCGGCAAGGAAGTCGGCAATCATGCGCGCCGTTTCGCGTGCGCGCGTGAGCATGAACAGGTGGCCGTCGTCGATCACCTGCAGCCGCGCGTTGGGCAGCAGCCACGCATGCAGCCGCGCATTGACCAGCGGCACCAGCGGGTCGTCGTTGCCGGCCAGCACCAGCGTGGGCTGCCGGATGCGCCACAGCCACGGCAGGCTGGTCCAGCCGAGCATCGCCAGCAGCTGGTAGCGGTAGCCGACGGCATCGCCGCCGCGGGCGTGATCGGTGAACAGCTTGATGGCCGCCGGGTCGTCGCGCAAGTTCGCCGCCGTACAGCTCGGGCGCGACACGCTGCATGTAGCCCTTGTCGGTGTAGCGGCGCGGATTGACCATCTTCAGCAGCACGCGCGGACTGCCCGGAAGCATCGTCGCCCCGCCCATCGCGGTGGCGGCGAGCACCAGGCGGCGCACCCGTTGCGGATACTGGATGGCAAATTGCTGGGCCAGCCCACCGCCCCACGACACGCCCATCACGTCGACGCTGTCGTAGCCCAGATGATCGAGCACACGACGCGCCAGCCGCGCCAGCGCGAACAGCCGGTAGGGGCGCTTGGGCGTGGGCGACTTGCCCGCGCCGGGCACGTCGAAGATCAACGATTCGACGCCGTCGAGCTGCGCCATCAGCGGCGCGGCCAGTTCCAGATTGGCGCCGATGCCGTTGAACAGCAGCAGCGGCGGCGTCGCCGCGGATCGACCGGGCGGCAACGGGCGAATGCCCACCCGCAGGCGCTGCGCGCCGATGTGCACCGTGCCGATGTGCAGCCCGCTGGCGGCATCGACCTGCACGTCGCCGAGCCGGTCGATCGCACGGGTCACGCCGCGGCTGCGGCCCCGCTGCTGGGGCAAGTTCGAGTGCGAGCGCGCTCATGGCACGAGCACGTATTCGCCCGGCGCCGCCACGCCGGCGCGGGTGCTTGCGGCTGCCCGGGCGGCGCGGCGCGTTGCGCAACTCGCCCGAGCGCTGGTGCATCCACGCCATCCAGTGCGGCCACCAGCTGCCCTCGTGCCGTGTCGCGCCCGCCGCCCAGGTGTCGGCATCGGGGCCATCGACCTTGGCGTTGAAGAAGAAGGACTTCGCGCTGCCCGGCGGGTTGAGCAGGCTTTGCAGGTGACCCGCGTTGGCAAGCACGAATTGGCTGCCCGCGCCATAGATGCGCGCCGTTTCGTAGCACGCCTTCCACGGCGTGATGTGGTCGGTGATGCCGGCGACGATGTAGGCATCGACCTGCACCTGCTGCATGTCGATCGGCTCGCCCAGCACCTGCATCTTGCCGGCGTTGACGTAGGGGTTGTCGAGGAAGACATCGATCAGCTCGGCGTGAAAGGCCGCCGGCAGCCGCGTGGTGTCGGCGTTCCAGTACAGGATGTCGAAAGCCGGCGGCTTGTTGCCGAGCAGGTAGTTGTTGACCCAGTAGTTCCAGATCAGGTCGTTCGGCCGCAGCCAGGCGAACACCCGCGCCAGTTCGGCGCCATCGACGACACCCCTGCGCTTGACCGCCCGCTTCAGCGTCTTCAGGCCCTGGTCGCTGGCCAGCAGGCCCATCGTCGTGTCCATCGTCTTCGACGGGTCGAGCACGCACACCGGCGAGACCACGCTGGCCACCTTGTGCTGCCCGGTGGCCGCGAGCCAGCCGAGGTAGGACGCAGCGGTCATGCCGCCGGAACACGCGCCCCACAGGTTGACGTCGGGGCTGCCGGTGATCTGGCGCGCCACGTCGACCGCCTCGTCGAGCGCCTGCACGTAGGTCGACATGTTCCAGTCGCGCTGCTCCTTGGTCGGGTTGCGCCAGCTGATGGCGAACACCTGCAGCCCCTGGGCCATCACGAACTTGACCAGGCTCTTCTCGGGCGACAGGTCGAGCGCATAGAACTTGTTCACCTGCGGCGGGGTGATGACCAGCGGGCGTGCATAGACCTTGTCGACCGTCGGCTTGTACTGGATCAGCTCGAGCACCTCGTTGCGGAAGACGACGTGGCCCGGCGACAGGCAGATGTTGCGGCCGAATTCGAACGCCGACTTGTCCACCGAAGAAGGCAGGCCGTCGTTGTGGCGCAGGTCGTGCGCCAGGTTCCTGGCGCCGGCGACGAGGCTGGCACCGCCGGTATCGACCGCGCGCTTCAAGGCCGTCGGGTTGAGCAGCGAGTTGCTCGGCGCCAGCGTGTCGACCAGGATCGACGCGACCAGGTGCGCGCGCGCCTTGTCGCGCGGCTGCATCGCGCTGTCGTCGATGTAGGCGGCCAGTTGTCGCCCGGTCACGGCATGCGCCTGCATCAGGCGCTTGAGCAGCGCATTGCTCTGCCAGGCGGGATCGGCGAAGCGCTTGTCCTTCGGGTCGGGGGCGTGCTGCGAATCGCCGCGCGCCACCTGCCTGAGTTCGCCGGCCCACAGGCCGAGGTGCCGTGCCGCACGACGTGGCTGGCGCATCGCACCACCGATCAACGCGCGTGCCGCGCCCCGGAAATCGCTGGCGCGGATGCCGATCAGCGGGTTCACCGCCAGCGTGTTGTGGGCCGCGCTGTCGGCGATGCGCTCGGCCAGCGCCGGCTCGGGCTGCGGCGCGACGGCCTCGATGTTCGAGGCGCGTTTTTTGGCGGCCCGCTTTGCCACCGGTGGGGCGACGGATTCTTTCGGCGCCTTGCGGGCTGTCGCGGACGGGGCCTTCTTCTTGGTGACCATCGGTTCTCCTTTTGCGCTCATGCCAGCGGCCGCTTCGGCGTGTCGGTGTTCGGGTGATCGTGGTGTGCCATCAGCGCGCCGCCAGGCCCATCGAGCGGCTGATGACTTCCTTCATGATCTCGTTGGTGCCGCCGTAGATGCGCTGCACCCGCGCATCGGCATAGGCGCGGGCGATCGGGTATTCCCACATGTAGCCGTAGCCGCCGTGCAGCTGCACGCACTCGTCGATGACCTTGCACTGCAGGTCGCTGCACCAGTACTTGGCCATGCGGCGCGGTGGCGGTGTCGAGCTTGTCCAGCCAGCAGCAGCTCGCATGCACTGGTCGACGAAGACCCGCGCCACCTGCACCTCGGTCTGCATCTCGGCCAGCTTGTAGCGCGTGTTCTGGAAGCGACGCCACCGGCTGGCCGAAGACCTTGCGCTCCTTCACGTAGGCTGCGCGTCCAGTCGATCGCGGCCTGCGACGCTGGCCACCGCGCCGATGGCGATCTGCAGCCGCTCCCACGGCAGCTGCTCCATCAGGCAGATGAAGCCGCGGTTCTCCTGCGCCGCGCCGCCGAGCAGGTTGTCCGCCGGCACCTTGCACGTCGCTCGAAGAACAGCTCCGACGTGTCCTGCGCCTTCAGGCCCACCTTCTTCAGCCGCTTGCCGGTCTCGAAGCCGGGCATGCCGCGCTCCACCAGCAGCAGGCTGGTGCCCTTGGCGCCGGCGGCGGGGTTGGTCTTGGCCACCACGATCACCAGATCGGCATGCCAGCCGTTGGTGATGAAGGTCTTGCTGCCGTTGAGCAGGTAGCTGCCGTCGGCCTGCTTCAGCGCGGTGCGTCTTCACGCCCTGCAGGTCGGAGCCGGCCGCCGGCTCGCTCATCGCGATCGCGCCGACCATCTCGCCGCTGGCCAGCTTCGGCAGGTAGCGCGTCTTCTGCTCCTCGGTGCCGTAGTGCAGGATGTACGGCGCCACGATCTCGCTGTGCAGGCCGAAGCCGATGCCGCTGAAGCCGCCGCGCGCACAGCTCCTCCATCTGCAGCACCGAATACAGCTTGTCGACGCCGGCGCCGCCGTAGGCCTCGGGCATCGTCATGCACAGGAAGCCGTTGGCGCCGGCCTTGCGCCACACCTCGCGATCGACGTAGCCCTGCTCCTCCCACTGCGCGTGGAAGGGCGCGATCTCCTTGTCCATGAAGCGGCGGAAGCTGTCGCGGAAGGCTTCGTGGTCGGCGTTGAACAGGCTGCGTTCGATCATGGCGTGGCGTCCCGGGCTGCGGTGATCGGCAAGTCTATGTCGGCCCCGGCAACGACAGGTCTATGCTGTGTGCAACGTGTCCACCGACACCGTGTCACCTTGGGAGCCAGACATGTCGATTCCGCGCAGAAACCTGTTGCACGCGTTGTGGCTGTCCGCCGCACTGGCCCGCTTCGGCGCCCCGGCGCAGGCGGCATCGATGAGCGCGGCCGATGCTTCCGCGGGGCTGCGCCAGGCCCTCGAGCAGGGCACCAACGCGGCGATCGCGATTCTCGGCAAGCCGGGCGGCTTTCTCGACGACCCGAAGGTGCGCATCCCGTTGCCCGGCGTGCTCGACGACATGGCCAAGCTGGCCAAGATGACCGGCCAGCAAGGCCGCGTCGACGAGCTGGTCGCGGCGATGAACCGCGCCGCCGAACTGGCAGTGCCGGAAGGACGCGCCATCCTGGTCGCCGCCGCGCGCGAGGTCAGCGTGAAGGACGCGATGCAGATCGTGCAAGGCGGCGCCACCTCGGTCACCGACTATTTCGCGGCCAAGACCCGCGTGCCGCTGACCGGCAAGTTCAAGCCGATCGTCGCGCAGACCACCGAGAAGGTGTCGCTGGCGCAGAAGTACAACGCGGTGGCCGGCAAGGCATCGGGCTTCGGGCTGCTGAAGAAGGAAGACGCCGACCTGACCTCGTACGTCACCGGCAAGACGCTCGACGGCCTGTTCCTGGTCATCGGCGAGCAGGAGAAGAAGCTGCGCCAGGACCCGATGGGCGCCGCCAGCGGCCTTGTCAGGCAGCTGTTCGGCGGTCGTTGAGCGATCGCGCCATCAGGCGCTGGGCCCTGGCCTGAAGCGCGCCAGCGTGGCCGTGCCGATCACCCCGCTGGCCAGCGCGGTGCCGGTGAGCACCACCGCGCAGCACAGCAGCATCAGCGGGGTCACCGGTTCGCCCAGGAACATATAGCCCCAGGCCATGCCGAAGACCGGGATCAGGAAGGTGACGCTGATGGCACGTGCCGCACCCAGCCGGGCGATGAGCCAGAAGTACAGCAGGTAGGCCAGCGCGGTGCACGGTATCGCCAGCCCGGCCACCGCCAGCCAGGCCGCAGGCGACGGCATGACGTTCGGCCACAGCCACCACGCCGGCAGCAGCAGCAACAACGCGGCCGCCGACTGGCTGCCGGTGGCGACGGCCAGTGGCGGCGCAGCGGCCAGCCGGCGGCGGGCGTAGTTGGCGGCAAAGCCGTAGCACAGCGTGGCGAGGATGCACGCGCCGATGGCGACCGCCGCGCTCACGCCGTGCTCGCCCGGCGCCAGGCTGGCGCTGTCGCCGGCCAGCCAGACCACACCGGCAAAGCCCAGCGCCAGCCCGGCGATGCGCAGGCGGTTGAGGCGCTCGCCCAGCCACAGCCAGGCGATCAGCGCGCCCCACAACGGCGCGGTGGCATTCAGGATCGCCGACAGGCCGGTGTTCAGCGCCAGCGCAGCCACCGAGAACAGGACAAAAGGCAGCGCCGAGTTCACGACCCCGACAACCGCGATGGCGCGCCAGTGCCGGCGCATCGCAGGCCATTGCCGCTGTTGCCACAGCAGCGGCAACAACACCGCCGCGGCAACCCCGACACGCAACGCGGCCAGCGGCAGCGCGCCGAAGTCGGCAGCACCCAGGCGCATGAACAGGAACGAGGCGCCCCACAGCGCCGCCAGCGTGAGCATCGCCGTCAGCTCGCGCGCGTTCATCGCAGCAGGGGCCGCAAGATCGCATCAGCCCGTAGGTTGGTCATGGCCGGATTGTGGTCGGCGCTGCGCTTGGCGCGCGCCGTTTTCGGACCTGTGACCGGTGCGAGCCGGCCAACCGCCGCTGCCCTCAGCCGCGTTGGCGACGCGCCACGACCCACGCCGCCACGCGCTCGAGCCAGGGCTTCGGCTGATCGGCGGCATGCTCGAGATCGATCGGCTCGGCGCCGGCGCCATAGCTGGCGGCGAACATGTCGAGCACGCGGCTTTTCACCAGGCCGCGCAACGGCAGGTGGGCGAGCATGCCGTAGGTCGCGGCGCGGCCCTTGCCGGCCAGGCTGGGGTCGGCCTTGACCGTGGCCACCGCCTCGCGCAGGTCGTGCAGGTAGGCGTCGGTCACCTCCAGGTGGCGGGCCGTCACCATCGCGTGCAGGCCGTCGGGGAACTGCAGGCGGTTGACCTGCCAGCCCTTGCGCGTCGAGCTGGTCGCCGACGGCGAAGATGTTGACCGCCGGCGTGGTCGACGCGTAGGCCAGCAGCGGCCCCTGCGGCTGGCCCAGGATCTTCAGCTCGGGCATCGCCTCGATGCCGGCACGCAGCTTGCGCCACCGCGGCGCTGGTGCGCGCGGCCAGATCGCGGTAGCCGTCGATGCCGAAGTGCTGCATCGTCGCCCACGCCGCCGCGTAGGCACCGCCCGGGCGCGTGCCCAGCAGCGCCGGCGACGCGAACACGCCGCCCGGCCAGTCCTGGTGCACGAACATCTGGTGCTTCAGGATGTCGAGGCTGCGGTAGGTGATGGTCGACGCGCCCTTGGCCGCAAAGCCGTACTTGTGCAGGTCGGCCGAGATCGACATCACGCCCGGCACGCGGTAGTCCCACAGCGGCAGGGGCTCGCCGTTCAGCGCCATGAACGGCAGGATGAAACCGCCGACGCAGGCATCGACATGCAGCGGCACGCCACGCGCCAGCGCGATGGCGGCCATCGCCTCGATCGGGTCGATGCTGCCGTGTGGATACTCGGGCGCCGAGCCCAGCACCATCACCGTGTGGCGGTTGATCAGGCGCGGCAGCTTCGAGACATCGGCGTGCAGCTGCGCATCCAGCGGCAGCAGCCGCGCCTTCACGCCGAAGTACTCGGCGGCCTTGAACCAGGCCACGTGCGCGGTGGTCGGCAGCACCATCTCGGGCCGGCGCACGCCACGCTGCGCGCGCGCCATGTCGCGGTAGGTCTTCACCGCCAGCAGGCAGCTTTCGGTGCCGCCCGAGGTGAGCACGCCGCACGCGTCGGGCGGGCCATGGTGCAGCGCGGTGGTGCTGGCGATGACTTCGCTTTCGAGGCGTTTCAGGCTCTTGAAGACACTCGGGTTCAAGCCGTTGGTCGACGCGAACGCCTGATAGGCCTGACCCAGGAAATCGGCATGGGCCTCGTCGAGGTAGTACACCAGGCTCCACAGCCGCCCGTCCCGGTAGCGCGGGTCGCTTGTCGCCGAAGGTCTGCAGTTCGCGCAGCACCTCATCGGTGGCACGGCCGTTGGCTGGCAGGGCGTTGGACATCGGCTGGGCAGGCATGGCGGGCGGCCGAGGATAGAGCCTTGTTCTGCGCCCGGGCCTGGCGCAATGTTCAAATGCAGCCGATGAGCCGCGCCTGGGTGTGCACCGAACTGAGCGACGACCTGTCGGGCCTGCAGCTGCAGCCGCGACCGCTGCCGCCTTGCGGGCCGGGCCAGCTGAAGGTCGACGTGCACGCGGCCGCGCTGAATTTCCCCGACCTGCTGATGACCCGCGGCCTGTACCAGCTGAAGCCGCCGCTGCCGTTCGTGGCGGGCATGGAAGGCGCCGGCGTGGTGCGCGCGGTCGGCCCCGACGTGCAGGGCTGGCAGGTGGGCCAGCGCGTCAGCTTCAGCACCCGCCACGGCGCTTTTGCCGAGCAGGTGCTGCTCGAGCCCGACAAGCTGCGTGCACTGCCGGCCGGGTTCGATTTCGCCGAGGGCGCCGCCTATGGCGTCACCGCCCTCACCGCCTGGGTGGCGCTGGTGCGCCGCGGCGCGCTGCAGCGCGGCGAGACGCTGCTGGTGCACGGCGCCAGCGGCGGCACCGGTCTGGCGGCCGTGCAACTGGGCGTGCACCTGGGCGCCACCGTCATCGCCACCGGCAGCTCGGCGACCAAGCTGCTCGCCGCCAGCCAGGCCGGTGCGCACCACACCCTCGTCATCGGCAGCGACTCGTCACCGACGCACACGCTGCGCGATCGCGTCGGCGCGCTGACCGGCGGCCGCGGCGCCGATGTGATCTTCGACCCGGTCGGCGGTGACATCTTCGACGCCTCGCTGCGCTGCATCGCCTGGGGCGGGCGGCTGCTGGTGGTCGGCTTTGCCGGCGGGCGCATCGCCACGCTGCCGAGCAACCTGCCGCTGATCAAGGGCTTCTCGGTGGTCGGCGTGCGCGCCGGCGAATACGCCCGCCGCGACCCGCAGGCCGGCCTGCACAACCAGCAGGCGGTCGATGCGCTGGCTGCGCGCGGGGTGTTCAGGCCGCTGATCGGCGCGCGTTTTGCATTCGACGATGCACCGGCCGCGTACCGGGCGATGGCCGCGCGCAGTGTGGCCGGCAAGATCGTGCTCGAGATGCACGCGCCTTCATCGCGGCCGTAGGCCAGCGCCAGCACCCGGCGGCCGCGGGCCGTTGTCCTACATCACGACCGCCGCATCGACCACTGCGCGCGATACCGGCGCCGCGCAAACTCGCTCGGCCCGGCGCGTCGGCATCTCGAATCGACACCAGCGCGGGTTGGTCATAACCTGCCTTGGGAGACTTCGATGCTGAAATGGGCGCTGATCTTTTTCGTGATCTCGTTGATCGCCGGCTTTTTCGGTTTTTCCGGTGTGTCCGCTGCGACCGCCAAGATCGCCAAGGTGCTGTTCTTCATCGCCATCGCGCTGTTCCTCGTTTTCCTGGTGCTGGCGCTGCTCGCCGGCCAGGCGATCTTCTAGGCGTTGCTGCGCGCGCGGCGGCGGCGGTCGCCGCGCAGCAAGCCCATCAGCCCCGTTGATCGCGTTTGGCTTGGTTCTTGCGCGCCTGCGTGCTGGTGTGGCCCTGGATCGACGCCAGGTTGGCCTCTTGCAGGCGTGAAGCGACGACCGCGGCACGCACGTCGGGTGGCGTGCCGTCGCGCTGAGGCGACGACGGCTTGGCATGCTGCGGCCCCGGCGCCGATGCGGCCTCGGCCGCATGTTTGCGTTCCAGCGCCTGGCGCAACATCACGGCCGCGGGCACCGGCTTGGCGCGCGGGGTCTTGCGCGCCGCGGGCGCCGGCTTGGCACGCGAGGTCTTGCGCGCCGCGCCGGACGGCTTTTTCTTCTCGGCGTCGGCACGCCGACGCGCCTCGTCCTCGAATCGCTTCAAGGCTTCGTCGAAGGCCGCCGCCTTGGCATCGGTGCGTGCGTTGGCATTGCCGCTGGGCCCGCCCTTGCTGCCGGTGCGCGCGCGCGTCTGCAGCTTCTGCCGGCGCAGCAGATCACGGTACTTGTCGCGCAGCTTGCGCGTGCGCACGATGCGACGCGCCAGGTCGGCCGGCGTGTGTGTCTTCAGCTCCTCGCGCAGACTCGATTCGAACAGCGTTATCTCGCTGGCGCCGAGAAATCCGCGAACGTGGGAACGGTTGTACGGCATGGCTCCTCCTTGGTTGAATGTCGAGGCTGTCAGGGTACACGCGAGCGCTAGAAGCAGGTCACCACCGCATCGACCACATTCCACTGCTCGTCGACGATCGCCAGCCAGCGCCACTTGTCGAAGGTCGTGCACGGGTGCGACACGCCCAGCGCGACCCGGTCGCCGACCTGCGGCTCGATCGCCGCCGGCGCCGAAGCGCAGGTAGGCGTGCTGGTCGTTCAGCGCACTGACCTGCCACTCGGGTGGTGCATCGATCGGCACGGTGTCGCCAGCGCGGCACAGGCGCACCGGCAGCGGCATCTGCGCATCGTGCGAGATATCGCGCTTGCCGGCGCTCAGGATCGCCAGGCCGGGCTCCGGCACCGACTGCACCAGCGCCCACACCTCGAGCGCGGCGTGCAGCCCGTGCGCGCAGGCCAGGCGCGAGTTCATCACCGCCGTCATGCGCCGGTAGGTGCCGTGGTCGTGGGTGATGTAGCAGCCCGAGCGCAGCAGCGCACGCACCGGCCGGCCCAGATCGGGCTTCAGTTCGCGCGCGACCAGATCGAACACGGCCGACCCGCCGGCACTGACGATGATCTCGTCGCCGTCGAACAGCGACTCGTCGACGCAGGCACGCGCGAGCGTGTGCACGCGCTGCATCAGGTGTCGCACCATCGCCGCGTCCTCGTCGCTGACGCCGCTGGTCCACAGCCCTTCGTAACACTCGATGCCGACCAGTCGCAGCGCCGGGCTGGCCGCGATGCGCCGCGCCAGCGACAGCGCCTGTTCGTGATCGCGACAGCCGGTGCGTCCGCCCTGCAGTCCCAGCTCGAGCAGCACCTCGAAGGCCGGTGCTTCGGCATGTTCGGCGTGGCCGCGGCGCCAGGCTTCGATCAGCTGCAGCTGTGCGCTCGAATCGACGAGGAAGATCACCCGCGCAGCGGTGTGTCGCCGCAGCAAAGCGGCCAGCGCGTCCAGGTCGCCGGACGCGACCAGCTGGTTGGCGATCAGGCAGCGCGCAACGCCGGCGGCAAGGCCCACGCGCGCCTGCGTCAGGTTGGCGAAGGTGATGCCCCAGGCGCCGGCGTCGAGCTGCATCGCGAACAGCTGCGGCGACATCGTGGTCTTGCCGTGCGGCGCCAGGTCGATGCCCTGCCCGTGCGCGAAGCGCTGCAGCCAGCGCAGGTTGCCTTGCAAGGGCTCGCGCCGGATCACCGCCAGCGGCAGCGGCAGGTCACCGCGCAGCACGTTCCAGCCGCGAGCGGCCAGCGCCGAGCGGCGCAGCGCCGGCGCGTCATGGGCATAACCTTTCCAGCCCGGGCCGATCCATGGATCGCTGATGTCCTGCTGCATCGCCACCTCGCCCTCGGTATACAGCGGCAACAGTAGCAGAGCAGCGGCAGCCATCACGGCCACCGCACCGCAGCCGTTGTGCGCCCAGCATTCGGCAGCCCCCGTGCCAGGGACTAGGGCGAATCTGGATTGGAGCGCCTGGTGGCCCCCCGCATCATCGACGCCGCATTGCGCTGCCTGCCAATGCGGCCCCCACTGCGAAAGACACCCGATGACAACCCGACTCACCCTGTCCCTTCTGTCGGCGGCCGCAGCGGCATTGCTGGCTGCGCCGTGCAGCGTGCTGGCGCAGCCCAAGCCGATCGAGTTGCGCTACACCTCGGGCGCTCCGCCGAAGGGCAACCCGTGGGTCACGCAGATCGAGCGTCTGGTCAAGGAAGTCGACCAGGAGAGCCAGGGCTCGGTCAAGATCTCGCCTTTCTTCGCCTCGCAGCTGGGCAGCGAGCAGGACACCGTGCAGCAGGTGGCACGCGGGCGCATCGACATGGGTGGCTTTTCGGCCGGCTCGGCCGCGCTGGTGGTGCCCGAGGTGGCGCTGCTGCTGATGCCGTTCTACTTCCGCAACGTCGAAGAGGCCGACTGCGTGCTCGACAGCACGATGATCAAGCCGTTGACCGATCTGTTCGCCAAGAAGGGCATCCGCTTCTTCGGCTTCGGCGATGTCGGCAGCATCGAATTCTTCGGCACCAAGCCGTTCGTGATGCCGGCCGATCTGAACGGCGTCAAGGCCGCGATCTATGCCAACAAGACGCAGTCGATGTTCTTCGGTGCGCTCGGCGCCAACGTCAACCCGCTCGGCCTGCCGGAATGGATTCCGGCGTTCCAGACCGGCATGGTCGAGGTGGTGATGACGCCGATCACCTTCGCGCTGCCGTCGGGGCTGACCAAGGTGGCGCCGGTGATGACGCGGCTGGGGCTGTACGACTCGCCGGCCATCAACCTGATCAACATGGGCACCTGGAACCGCATGTCGAAGGAGCAGCAGGCGGCCTTCGACCGCGCCGCCGCGAAGAACCCCTCGACCACGCTGCGCAAGGAAGTCCGCGGCTTCGAAGGCGTGCTCAACGGCATGTTCGAAAAGGGCGGCGGCAAGATCGTGACGCCCACGCAGGAGCAGCGCGACGCCTGGCGCAAGGTGCTCGAGCCGGTCTATCCGCAGATCGTCAAGGAAACCGGCGGCGACTCGGCCGCCTTCTTCGCGGCCCTCGAAGCCGGCCGCAAAGCCTGCGCCAAATGACCGCGGCCGCCGCGCCGGCACCCGCGGGCGCGAAGCGGCTGGTCGACGGCTGGCACCGTGTCGAGTGCCTGATCGCGGTGGCCGCGTTCGGCTTCATCGCGCTGGTGCTGATCGCCGATGTCGCCGGGCGCGAACTGCTGGCGCCGATCTACCGGCTGTTCGGCATCAAGGGCGCCGCCGGCGTCTTCGCCGCGCAGAAGATGTGTGTCTATGCGCTGGTCATCGGCAGCTTCGCCGGTGTCGGCGTGGCCACCGCCACCGCCAGCCACCTGTTGCCGCGGGTCGGCTTCGGCTGGGTGCCGTCCTCGGCCGGGCCGGCGATGAACCGGCTCGCCGATCTGGTCACCGGCGCGTTTTTCGTCGGCGTGGCGTACTTCGGCTGGGTCTACGTGGCGTCGTCGATGCAGGCCGGCTTGCGCATGCAGGCCTTCGACATGCCGATCTGGCCGATCCAGGCCGCGATCCCGCTGGGTTTCCTGTCGGCTGCGGTGCGCTACTTCGTCTTCGCCGCCTGGCCCGCGCTGCGGCCGCTGCCGCCCGAGTTCCAGGAATGAGCGAACGCGGCGCCGGAGGATCGTCGTGACGGTCGCGCTGCTCATCGCGCTGGTGCTGCTGCTGTTGCTGCTGCGCCAGCCGCTGGTGGTGATCCTGCTGTCGGTGGCGGCGTTCGTGCAGATCGCCTGGGGCCGCGGCCAGCTCGACTACATCCTCGAGGACATGTGGGTCGCGCTCGACAAGGAGCTGATCCTGTCGATTCCGCTGTTCATCCTGTGCGGCAACGTGATGACGCAGGGCAGCACCGCGAAGCGGCTGATCCGCATCATGGCGGCGATCACGCGCCCGCTGCCGGGCGGGCTGGCGGTGGCCGCGATCATGAGCTGCGGCATCTTCGCCGCCATCTCCGGTTCGAGCATCGTCACCATGCTGGCGGTGGGCACCGTGCTGTACCCGGCGATGCTGTCCGCCGGCTTCGACAACAAGCTGGCGCTGGGCACCATCATGTCGGGCGGCACGCTGGGCATCATCATCCCGCCGTCGATCCCGATGATCATCTACGGGCTCGTCACCGAAGCGTCGGTGGTCGACCTGTTCCTCGCCGGCGTCGGGCCCGGCATCCTGATCCTGCTGGTGCTGTCGGCCTATGTGCTGTGGGTCAACCGCAAGCTGCCGGGCCGGCCCTTCGATGGCGCCGAACTGCTGGCCGCCAGCCGCGCCGGCATCTGGGCCGCGCTGCTGCCGGTGATCCTGCTCGGCGGCATCTACAGCGGCTACTTCACCGCCACCGAGGCGGCCGCGGTGGCGCTGCTGTATGCGCTGGTGATCGAGATCTGGGTGCACCGCGAGATGAAGCTGCGCAGCTTCTACCAGGTGGTGCTCGAGCAGTCGAAGCTGGGCGGCTCGCTGTTTCCGGTGCTGGCGGTGGCGTTGAGCCTGAACATCGTGCTCATCGAACACCGCGTGCCGGCGCAGATGGTCGAGTTCGTGCAGGGCTTCATCACCAGCCCGCTGATGTTCATGCTGCTGGTCAACGTGCTGCTGCTGGCGGTGGGCTGCCTGATGACCACCGGCGAGGCGATCCTGATCCTGGCGCCGCTGCTGATGCCGGTGGCCGAATCCTTCGGCTACGACAAGGTGGTCTTCGGCATCATCATGATCCTGAACCTGGAGATCGGCTTCCTCACACCGCCGGTGGGCCTGAACCTGATCGTCGCGATGTCGGCCTTCAAGCAGCCCTTCGGGTTGCTGGTGCGTGCCGCGGTGCCGTTCATCGTCATCATGCTCGGCTGCCTGGCCACCGTGGTGTGGCAGCCGTGGATCGCGATGTACCTGGTCAACGGCAAGTTCCCGTAGCGCCGGTGCTCCGCGCCGCTCAACGCCGCGGCACGATCACGTCGACGCCCTGCCCCGCATGCAGCGCCTCGACCAGCGCGGCGCGGTGCAGCAGCACCGCACGCTGGTTGATCGAACCCTTGTCGGTGATCTCGCCCTTGTCGATCGACGGCGGCTCGTGCATCAGGTGCAGGCGCGCGACGCGGTTCGCGCTGCCGGTGCCGCCGGCCCACAGCCGGTCGGCGACGGCCTGGAAGTGCTCGCGCAGGCGCGGGTGGCCCAGCACCTCGGCAGTGCTCGCGCTGTCGGGCAGCCCGGTGAAGCGGCGGCACTCGTCGAGCCGCGGCAGCAGCAGCGCGCCGACCTCGGATCGGTTCAGCCCGGTCAGCACCACGTCCTGCACCATCGTGCCGGCCTCGGCGACGACCCGCGCGCGCAGCGGGCCGACACTGACGAAGGTGCCGGTGTCGAGCTTGAAATCCTCGGCGATGCGGCCGTCGAACATCAGCCCGGCCTGCGCGTCGTTCGCGTCGATCCAGCGCACCGCATCGCCGGTGCGGTAGAAGCCTTCGTCGTCGAAGGCCTCGGCCGTCAACTGCGGCTCGCGCCAGTAGCCGGGCATCACGTTCGGGCCGCGGAAGCGCACCTCGGTCTTGGCGAAGGTGCCGCTGCCTTCCGGCACCAGCCGCGCCTCGACACCCGGGCACGGCAGGCCGATGTGCCCCGAGCGCACGGCCCCGGCGCGCACGGCGAAGGTGCACGACGGCGCCGTCTCGGTCATGCCCAGCCCGGTGATCACCGGGATGCGCGCGCCGATGGTCTGCAGCGCCAGCCGGTCGAGCTGGTCCCACACCGCCTGCGACAGCCCGGCGCCGGCGAACATGAAGGCCTGCACGCGGCTGTACAGCGATTCGCGCAACGTGGCGTCGCCTTCCATCGCCGCGGCGATCTCCTCGAAGCCCTTCGGCACGTTGAAATACACGGTCGGCGAGATCTCGCGCAGGTTGCGCAAGGTGGTGGCGATGCCCTTGGCCGTCGGCTTGCCTTCGTCGATGTGCAAGGTGCCGCCGTTGTAGATCGTCAGGCCGACGTTGTGGTTGCCGCCGAAGGTGTGGTTCCACGGCAGCCAGTCGACCAGCACCGGCGGCTCGTCGGCCATGAAGGCCAGCGCCTGCTGCAGCATCTGCTGGTTGGCGCACAGCATGCGCTGGGTGTTGATGACACCTTTCGGGTCCTTCGTCGAACCCGAGGTGAACAGGAACTTGGCGATCGTGTCGGGGCCGACCCTGGCATGCGCGGCATCGCCTTCGGCACCCGGTGCGGTGGCCAGCAGTTCGGCGAAGGGCGTGACGCGGCGGCCGTCGATGCGCCCTTCGCTGAGCACCACCTCGACATCGTCGGCGAACACGGCATCGATGGCCTTGGCATACGCCGGCCCGCTGGCGAAGACCAGGCCGGGCGTGAGCTTGCCGGCGATGTGGCGCAGCTTGCCGAAGTCCTGCGACATCAGCGAATACGCCGCCGACACCGGCGTGTAGGGCACGCCGGCCCACATCGCGCCGAGCGCCAGGCTCAGGTGCTCGAGATCGTTGTCGGACAGGATCACCACCGGCCTGTCGGCCGACAGCCCGCGCTGCGCCAGCGCCTGCGCGATGCAGCGTGCGCGTTCGAGCATCTGGGCGTAGCCGATGCGCAGCCAGTCGCCGCCGCCCGGCACCGCCGGGTCACGGCGCGCCACCAGCGTGCGCTCGGGAAAGCGCTCGGCCCACTGCTCGAGACGGTCGGTCAGGCGCTGCGGATACTCGCGCAGCGGCTCGGTCGAGCGCAGGATCTGCGTGCCGTCGGCACGTGTCTCGATGGCCGCTTGCAGGCAGCCACCGAGGCGCGTCGCGCGGTAGCTGGCAGCGCCCGTCATTGTTTCTCGACCTTGCCGGCGCGTTTGTCGAGGAACGCGCGCATGCGGTCCTTGGCCGCATCGTCGCCCTGCGCGATGGCGGCCATCAGCGACTCGACGAACAGGCCGTCGCTCTGCGACAGGTCGGCGATGCGCGGCAGCGCCTGCATCACCGCGTAGTTCGACAGCGGTGCATTGCCGGCGATCCTCGCCGCCAGTTCGCAGCCCTTGGCAAAGCCCTCGCCATCGGCGACCAGGTACTGCGACAGCCCGCGCTGCAGGCCTTCCTGCGCATCGAGCACACGCCCGCACAGCATCATGTCGGTCATGCACGCCACGCCGGCCAGCCGCGGGATGCGCGCCGAACCGCCGCCGCCGACGAAGATGCCACGCTGGCCTTCCGGCAGCCCGTAGTAGGTGCTGGCCTCGGCGACGCGGATGTGGCTGGCGCTGGCGATCTCCAGGCCGCCGCCGACCACCGCACCATGCAGCACGGCGACGATCGGCACCGCGCCGAACTGCAGGCAGTCCATCACGCTGTGCCACATGCGCGAATGCAGCACGCCTTCGCCGACGCTGGTCTCCTTCAGCCCGGCCAGGTCGAGCCCGGAACAGAAGTGCTTGCCGGCGCCGGTGAGCACCACCGCGCGCACGCCGTCGGGCAGGTTGATGAACGCGGTCTGGATCTGGCGCACCATCGACATCGCTGATGGCGTTGCGCTTGTCGGGCCGGTTCAGCTGCACATGCGCGACGCTGTCGGCGACTTCGATGCGCAGCAGGTCGAGCTCGGCGAGCAGGCCGCCGGCGGGGGTGAAATCGAGGCTCATGGGGGCTTTCGTGAACAGTCCGTCAGGCCGCGGCGTGCGCGCCGAGCTTCAGCAGCCGCATCGCGTTGTCCTTCAGGATCATCGGCTTGACCTTGTCCTTGAAGCCGGCTTCGTGAAAGTCCTTCAGCCAGCGCTCGGGCGTGATCAGCGGGAAATCGCTGCCGAACAGCATGCGCTCCTTCAGCAGCGTGTTGGCGTACTGGATCAGCTGCGGCGGAAAGTACTTCGGGCTCCAGCCCGACAGGTCGATCCACACGTTCGGCTTGTGCAGCGCCAGGCTCAGCGCCTCGTCCTGCCACGGCCAGCTGGGGTGGGCGACGATGATCTGCATGTCGGGAAAGTCCATCGCCACGTCTTCGAGCAGCATCGGGTTGCTGTTCTGCAGACGCAAGCCGCCGCCGCAGCGCATGCCGCTGCCGATGCCGCTGTGGCCGCTGTGGAAGATCGCCGGCAGCTTGTGTTCGGCGATCACCTCGTACAGCGGCCAGGCCATGCGGTCGTAGGGCATGAAGCCCTGCACCGTGGGGTGGAACTTGAAGCCCTTGATGCCGTGCTCGGCAATCAGCCGGCGCGCCTCGCGCGCACCCATCTTGCCCTTGTGCGGATCGATGCTGCCGAAGCAGATCATCATGTCGGCGTTCTTCTGCGCCGCTTCGGCGATCTCCTCGTTCGGGATGCGGCGGCGGCCGAGTTGCGCCTCGCTGTCGACGGTGAACATCACCAGTCCGATCTTCTGTTCGCGGTAGTAGGTGATCGTCTCCTCGATCGTCGGGCGACGGCTGTTGCCGAAGTACTTGTCGGCGGCGCGGTCGTACTCCTCGCCGTAGCTGTCGAACGGATTCCAGCAGCCGACCTCGGCGTGGGTGTGCGTGTCGATGGCGATCAGTGCGTCGGTGTTCATCGTGGCTCCCGGTTCGGCCCCGGCCGCTGCGGCGGGCGCTGTGAAATCATAGGCCAGTGGGCGAGCACGCACGGTGCCGCCGCCTCCTCGGCTTCATCGAAAGAAACGTCATGGG
Organism: uncultured beta proteobacterium; assembly: GCA_963756415.1. GTDB lineage: Bacteria > Pseudomonadota > Gammaproteobacteria > Burkholderiales > Burkholderiaceae_C > Rubrivivax. Next base: position 1,471,651 of record CAVWNT010000002.1, on the reverse strand, counting down.
CAACCGACTGCAGGGCAAGATCGCATTCATCACCGGCGCGTGCTCCGGCATCGGCCTGGCCACGGCGCAGCTGTTCGTCGCCGAGGGTGCGCAGGTGCTGGCGGCCGACATCCAGGACGACCGCGGCAGCGAGCTCGAAGCGCGTCATGCCGGCCGCCTGAAATACTGCCGTTGCGATGTCATGCAGCCCGAGCAGATCGAGCGCGCCATCGACCTGGCCGCGGCGCACTTCGGCGCACTCGACATCGTCTTCAACAATGCCGGTGCGGCCGGCGAACGTGGCGGCATCGAACAGCTGACGCTCGAAGGCTGGGACCGCACCCATGCGTTGCTGCTGCGCTCGGTGGTCGCCGGCACCAAGTTCGCCCTGCCGCACCTGAAGGCGCGCGGCGGCGGCTCGATCATCAACACCTCGTCGGTGTCGGCGCTGGCCAGCGGTTACGCGCCGATCGCCTATTCGGCGGCCAAGGCCGCGGTGCTGCATTTCAGCAAGCTCGCCGCCGCCGACCTGGCCCGCCACAAGGTGCGGGTCAATGCGGTGCTGCCCGGTTTCATCGCCACCCCGATCTTCGGCAACCACCTCGGGCTCGACCGTGACGGCGCCGAGCGCCTGGCCGCCACGCTTGCCGCCAAGGCCGGCGCCATGCAGCCGGCGGGGCGCAGCGGCGCACCGGACGACATCGCGCAGGCGGTGCTGTACTTCGCATCCGATGCAGCCGGCTTCGTCACCGGCACCCATCTGGTGGTGGACGGCGGCCTGACCATCGGCACGCGCGCGTCGTGGGACCCGCAAACGCCGGCGGACATGCAGCAGGTGCTGGGCGCCCACGCGCCGGCGGGCTGATTCAGCCGGCCGCCTTGGCAGCCCTCGCAGCCGCACGGGGGCGCGCCGGCACCTTGCTCACCACGCGCAGCCGCGGCTTGCGCTGGGGCGGGGCCTTGGCCGCATCCGCCTTCTTGGGCGCCTTCTTGGCCGCCTTCGCGCGTGGCACCTTCGCCGCCGCCACCGCACCGATGCGGCTGGCGGCGCCAATGCCACCACCGGCGCGCCCTCGGGCAACGGCAGCTGCGCAAACTGCTCGAAGGCGCGCTGCATCTGCAGCGTGATGTCGCGCACGTCGGGCACCGCGCGGCGGCAGGCGATGAGCCCGAAACACAGCTGGCCCATGTAGCTTTGCACGGTGATGTTCAGCGCCACGCCGTGGGCGGCGATCGACACCGGGTAGTAGTCGAGCATCTTCGCGCCGGCCAGGTACAGCGGCACCTGCACGCCGGGCACGTTCGAGATCGCCACGTTGACGATGCGCAGGCGGTCGGCCAGGCCCGAGCGGCCGTACAGGAACGACAGGCCGCTGAGCAGCCACGGCGCACCGAGCATCGGAAAATCGGTGGGGATCAGGCTGCCGAAGGTACCCATCTGGTTCTTCATCGACGCGGTCGCCTGCTGGATCGCCTTCAGCCGCTGCAGCGGATCGGCCTCCTGCGTCGCCAGATCGACCAGGCTCATCGTGACCTGGTTGTTCATGCTCGTGTCGCCCTCGGCGCGCAACGAAATCGGCACGCCGGCGACCAGGGTCGTTGCCGGCAGCTCGCGCGCCTCCTTCAGATAGCCGCGCAGCGCCGTGGAGCACAGCCACAGCACCACGTCGTTGATCGATGCGCCGTGCGCCTTGCCCAGCCGCTTCGCGTCGGCCAGCGGCAGGCTCAGGCAGGCGAAGGCACGCTGGTTGGTGATCGAGGCATTGAACGGCGTCGGCGGCGCCAGCTTCAGCAGGCTGCCCGCGCCCGCGCTGCGCTGCTTGCGCGTGGCCCAGGCCTGGCGCGCCGCGCCGGCAGCGGCCTTCAGCAATGGCGGCACCAGCTTGCCGATCATCAACGCCTGGCGGGCGGTGTTCGACGCCGCGGCGCCGAGCAGTTCGGCCACGCCCAGCTGGTAGCGGTTGCTGCGCCGCTGGTGCGGCGGCCTGACGGCGCGCGGCACCGGCGTGACGTCGAGCATGCTGTTGCCGAGCGCGACGCCGGCCTGGCCATCGATGCCGGCGTGGTGCACCTTGGCATAGAAGCCCAGCGTGCCGTCGCCCATGCCCTCGATGACGTAGAACTCCCACAGCGGGCGGCTGCGGTCGAGCAGGCTCGAGTGCAGCCGCGCCGCCAGCGCCTCGAGCTGCACCTGCGTGCCCGGCGCCGGCAGCACGACATGGCGGATGTGGTAATCGAGATCGACATCCTCGTCCTCGATCCACACCGGGTTGGCCAGGTCGAAGGGCATCAGCGCCAGCTTGCGCGTGAAGATCGGCGCCAGGTGCATGCGCCGCGCCAGGTGCGCCTTGACCGCCTCGTACCAGCTGCCGTCGAAGCCGTCGGGCAACTGGTAGCGGTGCAGCGAGCCGACATGCATCGGCATCTCGGCACTCTCGAGATGCAGGAAGGCGCCATCGAGTGCGCTCAGGTGTTCGATCTGGGTCATCGTCGGTCTCCTGTGCGCTGCGTGGCGGCGCTTACTTCAAGAAGCGTTCGGTGAGCAGGCTCCAGAACGCGGCACCGGTTTCGATGGCGCCGTCGTTGAAGTCGTAGCCGGGGTTGTGCACCATGCACGAGCCTTCGCCGTCGCCATTGCCGAGGAAAAAATAGCATCCCGGCCGGTGCTCGAGCATGAAGGCGAAGTCCTCGCTGCCGGTGACCGGCGGCGGGTCGATCTCGACCCGCTCGGCGCCGAGCAGTTCGACGGCCACCTGCGCCGCGAACGCCGTCTCCGCGGCCGTGTTGACCAGCACCGGATAGCCGTCGCGCCAGTCGACCTCGGCGCTGCAGTTGAAGCTCTGCGCCTGCGTGGTCGCCAGCGCCACGATGCGTTCTTTCAGCAGCGTGCGCACCTCGCGGCTCAGCGCGCGCACGCTCAACTCCAGCCGCGCCGACGCGGGAATGACGTTGTTCGCCACGCCCGCCTGGAACACGCCGACCGTGACCACCGCGGTGTCGAGCGGGTTCGACGTTGCGCGAGACGATGGTCTGCAGCGCCATCACCAGCGACGCAGCGGCGACCAGCGGGTCGCAGCTGAAGTGCGGCATCGCCGCATGGCCGCCCTTGCCGTTGATGACGATGCTGACGTTGTCGGCCGAGGCCAGCGCGGCGCCGCTGCGAAAGGCCAGGCTGCCGAGCGCGCGGCCGGGCGCGTTGTGCAGCGCGAAGATGGCATCGCACGGAAACAGCTCGAACAGGCCCTGCTCGACCATGCGCTTGGCGCCGGCGCCGCCTTCTTCGGCCGGCTGGAAGATCAGGTTCAGCGTGCCGTCGAAGCGGCGCGTCTGCGCCAGGTGGCAGGCTGCGGCCAGCAGCGTGGCGGTGTGGCCGTCGTGGCCGCAGGCGTGCATCTTGCCGTGGTGCCGGCTGGCATACGGCAAGCCGGTGGCTTCGACGATCGGCAGGGCATCCATGTCGGCGCGCAGCCCGATCGACTTCGACCCGCTGCCGTGGCGCAACTGCCCGACCACGCCGGTGCCGCCGAGCCCGCGGTGCACGCTGTAGCCCCACTCGGCCAGTCGCGCCGCCACCAGGTCGGCGGTGGCGTGTTCTTCGTAGGCCAGTTCGGGATGCTGGTGGATGTGGTGCCGCAACTCGATCATCTGCGGGACGATGGTGGCGATTTCCTCGCGCAGGGCATTCATCTGCATCGTGCGGCTCCGGGCTGCTTGACAGGGCTCGAACACTATCACGCGGCTTCATCGGCACACGCGCGGCACCGTGGAATGGGCACAATGCGTGCCGTTCCGGCCCGACCTGCCTTCATGAGCTCCGACACCCCGACCGACACGCCCGCCGAAGCCCCGATCGACACGCCTGTTGAGGCACCGGTCGACGCACCGATTGACGCGCCAGTTGACGCACCGGTTGCGGCACCCATTGACGCACCGGTTCACGCCCCGGTTGACGCACCGGTTGACCCGCCAATCGATGCACCTGTTGACACGCCGCCCGACGCTGCAAATGAAGCGCCCGCAGCGGGGGCCGCAGGCGGCACGCCGGTGTCGGCGCCGCTGAGCCCGCAGGCCTGCGCCGAGTTGCTGAGGCAGCACTTTCCGGCGCTGTTCGCCAGCGCGCCGAAGCCGTTGAAGCTGCGCATCCAGGCCGACATCCAGGCCCGTGCGCCGGGTGTCTTCAGCAAGGCGGCGTTGTCCGGCTTCCTGCGCCAGCACACGGCGCGCCACGCCTATCTGCTGGCGCTGACCCGCGCCGGGCAGCGCTTCGACCTCGATGGCCAGCCGGCCGGTGAGCTCAGTGCCGAACACCGCCAGGCGGCGCAGGACGAACTGGCCCGCCGCCGCGGCCTGCGCGAAGAGCGCGAGGCGGTGCTGCACGAGCAGCGCCGCAACCGCGCCGCGCTGCTGCGCGCCTTCGACAGCAGCACCCTGACGGTGGCCAATTTCTGCGCGCTGAAGGGTCTGGCCGAAGAGGAACTCGAAGGCCTGCTCGAACGCGCACGCGCCGAGGCCCGCGAGGCCCGCGAGGCGCCACCGCCGCGCGCGCCGCTGCCCGGGCGCGACCGCGCGCCTACCAGGCCGCAACCGGGCCCCCGGCGCACGCGGACGCGGCGCGACGAATGATCGCGCACGGTTGCACGCCGGTGAGCACGCATCGCCCAGGCCGGCTGCGCGTGACGGCAGCGCCCTCCTTGCTCCGGTACTGCGCATGACATCCGCCGGCGGCGAGGCGACGCTGTTCGACCTGCTGCCGATCGGGGCCTATCGCTCCAGCGTCGATGGCCACCAGTTGCGGGCCAACCGCGCCCTGGTGCGCTTGAACGGCTACGCCAGCGAGCAAGAGATGCTGGCCGCGGTGAACGACATCGGCGCCGAGTGGTATGTCGATCCCGGCCGCCGCGGCGTATTCCTGAAGGCCATTCACCGCGATGGCCAGGTGCTGGATTTTGTCTCCGAGGTGCACCGGCACAAGACGCGTGAGCGGATCTGGGTGCGCGAGACGGCGCACGTGATGCGCGACGCGCACGGTGTGGTGCAGTACTACGAAGGCACCGTCGAGGACATCACGCAGCAGCGCCGCGCCGAAGAGGCACTGCGCGCCAGCGAAAGGCGCTTTCGTGCGCTGACCGAACGCTCGCAGGTGCTGACCATCGTGTGCACGGCCGCAGGCGAAGCGATCTACGTCAGCCCGGCATCGATGTGGCTGCTGGGCTGCACACCCGAATCGCTGCAGCGCCGGTCGATCTTCGATTCGGTGCACCCCGATGACGTGCAGACCGCGCGCATCGACCTGGCCGAGCTGCTGGCCGACGAAAGCTCCGACCTCGAATCGATCTACCGCGTGCAGCACGCCGACGGGGGCTGGCGCCATCTGGCGATCTTTGCCACCAACCATCTGGCCGACCCGGCGGTGGCCGGCGTGGTGCTCAACTTGCGCGATGTCAGCGGCCGCGTCAATGCCGAGGCGGCGCTGCGCAGCCTCAACGCCGAACTCGAACTGCGCGTCGCGCAGCGCACGCGCGAACTGGTGCAGGCGCGCGATGCAGCCGAATCGGCCAACCGGGCCAAGTCGGAATTCCTGTCGCGCATGAGTCACGATCTGCGCACGCCGATGAACGCGGTGGTCGGCTTCTCGCAACTGCTCGACGGCGATGCCACGCTGCTGCTGGCGGTCCACCAGCGCAACCAGCTGCGCGAGGTGCTGGCCGCGGGCGAGCGCATGCTCGTCCTGATCGACGAACTGCTCCAGATGTCGCGTGCCGACAGCGAGGCGTTGCGCCACCACTGGCCCGCGGCTGCCTCCGGGTCGTGGGTCGACACCGGTTCGCCCACGCTCGACGGCGAGCGCCGCACGGTGCTGTACATCGAGGACAACCCGGTCAACGTGATCCTGGTCGAGGCCATGCTGGCGCAGCAGCACGGCCTGCGCCTGCTCAGCGCCGCGCTGCCCGATGAGGGCCTGTCGATGGCGCTGGCCGAACGGCCGTCGCTGGTGCTGCTGGACATCCAGCTGCCCGGCATCGACGGCTACGAGGTGCTGCGCCGGCTGCGCGACCACCCGAGCACCTGCAGCACCCCGGTCGTCGCCGTCAGCGCCAATGCGCTGCCCGACGACATCCGCCGCGGCCACGCCGCCGGCTTCGACGACTACCTGACCAAGCCGCTCGACCAGGTGCGGCTGCTGGCGTCGATGGCGCGGCTGCTGTCGGCGTAAGCGGGCACCGCCTGCGGTCACCCAAAAAAAACGGCCCGCCGTGCGGGCCGTTTCTCATCGAGGCGGCGAACTCAGACCGGGCCCGATTGCGGCGCCGGCGGCAGCGGCACACCGCCCGGCCCGGCCTCGTAAGTCAGCGGCGATTGCGCCGGCTGCTGGCCCACACCCGGCTGGCTCCAGTCGCACACGCCTTCCGGGAAGGCCGCCATCAGGCGCACCTGCTGGGCGCCGCTGAACGCGATCGGCGCGTAGGCGGCGAAGTCCAGCGGCTTCAGCGCGCATTTCAGGACGTTTTCGGACAGCGGCCCGCCGGCCACCTGGCGCGGCGAGCTGTGCGGCACCAGCCGCGGGTCGGCGTTGCACACGCCCTCGTCGGTGACCTTGGTCGAGAAGGTCGGATCGCTCATCAGGTAGCAGAAGTCGAACGCCCCTGCCGGCTTGGCCGCCACCACCTGGGCCTGCGTGCGCTCGCCGTTGACGAAGGTCTTCGGCGCACTCGTCGCCAGCGCGGACAGCCACTCGTCCATCGTCAGGAACGACTCCAGCGTCAGGCCCGAAGCGGCCGGCGCGGTCAAGCCGGTGCCGAAGCGCCAGATGACCTGGTTGCCGTGGCCGCCGGCCTGCGTGTCGAGGCGGTCACGTTCTTCGTAGAGCTGCGCCAGATGTGGTGGATGCCGGTGTCGTCCCAGCCGCGCAGATCGATGATCGGCAGCTTGGCGAGTTGCACGCCGCTGGAGACGATGCCGCCGCGGTAGGCGATCGTCGAGCGCCTGCAGATCGGCCAGCGAGCGGGTCGCGGTCGCGTTGCGAGTCGATGTCGGTGCCGCCGATCTTCTCGTTCAGCGTGACGAACTCCTCGGGCGTGATGGCGCCGTCGATCAGCGCCTTCAGGCCGTACTGCACGCCGACGTTGTCGTTGGTGCCGCGCGCCTTGCTGGTGCCGGGCGATCAGCCCCCACACCGCCACCGCCAGGTCGGGGTCGCCGCAGCGCGTGCCGGTCGGGTTGCTGACCGGGTCGTAGACCAGCGCGGCCGGCAGTTGGCAGTTGTTGCGCGGCGCACCCGATCGGCGCCAGATCGCGCCGGCGGCGTTGATCGACGCAAGGTCGGCACGTAGTTGCCCGGCTTGTTGTTGAAGCCGAAGGCGTTGTTCCACGCCGCGCAGCCCTGCTGGTCGAGATGGCCGTTGATGGCCGCCTTCTTGGCGTCGATCTCGGCCTGCGTCTTGCCGGCCATCAGCGCCCGCCATTCGGGCGCGACATAGGCGTTGACCAGCAGCACGCAGTCGCTGACCTCGATGCCGGTGGTGATCGAATCGGGGTAGGTCGCAGGTCGGCTGGATGCCGTCGAGCAGGCCGGGGTAGATCGACGCGGCCGTGTTCTGGCCGATCGAGCCGCCCGAGCAGCCGTTGCCCATCGTGAACAGGATCTCGCCGTAGTTGTCGACGATGTGTTCCTTCATCATCATCACGGTCTCGGCGTTGAGCACCCGGTTCGAGCTTCGCGACGAGTCGCTCAGGCTGTTGTCGACGACCATGAAGCCGCGCGACAGCGCATCGTCGTTGGCCCAGTTCTGCGAACTGCGGTTCTGCAGGTACGGCTGGCCGGTGCTGGCGCCGAAGCTGTAGACCACCTTGCCGGTCCACTGCGGCTGCGGTGCGGTCGCGCTCCACGGCTGGGCCGGGTCGAACAGCACGGCGATGTCGTAGATGCCGCGGTTGAGCGTGCCGCGCTCGACACGCACGATGTAGGGCACCGTGGCGCCGCCCACCGTGGTCGTCGCCAGGTCGGGCGGCGTGACGCCCACCGTGTAGGGCTTGAAGCAGTTGTTGGCCGGCATGGTTGCCGGCGGGCTCGGATCGGGCAATGACGACGAGCAGCCCGCCGTGGTCGTGCGGTAGAACAGCTTGTATTCGCTGGCGATGTTGCACTGGGCATCGACCGCGTTGGTGCTCAGGCCGCTGGCATTGGTCGCCGGCGTGTTGCCGTTCGCCGCGGTGGGTGTCGGCGTCGCGCACACCCACGGCGTGACCTGGCTCGCCACCAGCACCGGCCCGCCGATCGGATGGTTGCTGATCACCAGCTTGGCGCCGGCGAAGCTGTTGTTGGCCGACTTGGCCACGAGCGTGTTGTCACCGTCGATCAGGTCACTGACGAGGCCGACGGTGCGGCCACTGGCCAGCGTGCTGAAGGCCGACGTGACATCGGTGCCATCGCGTTCGACGCGCAGCTGCGCGAGATCGGCGTTCGCCGGCAGCTTGACCTCGACCAGCACGTTGCCGCCGCTGACCAGGTCGGCCCGGTTCGACAGCGTCTGCATCGTCAGGCCGGGTGTTGGCGCCGGGTCGTCACTGCCGCAGGCGGCAAGCGTGGCGATCAACGCCGACACACCGCACAAGAACCATGCACGCTTGCTCATCATCTCTGTGTCTCTCCCGCTTGAAGGGCGCCACTGCGATTGGCGGGCCCGAGGGCTGCAAGGTATGCGTTTTGCGCCGGGTCGGCCATCCACGTTTTCACCTGCTTCGATCAGCTTCTTGCGCGGCGGCCCGCGCCTGCAAGCGGCGCGCCTGCGTCTACAGCACCTCGTTGATCGAATAGAAGATGCGGTCGATCAGCCGGTGCTTGAGGCCGCGCTGCCGCCATTGTTCGAGTTTGATCTCGCTGCAGTGCGGCGCGTACTTCTCGAAGATGGCTTCCAGCTGCGCGGCAATGCCGGCATCGAGGATGCCGAGCGTGATCTCGTCGTTGATCTCGAACGAGCGGTCGTCGAAATTGCACGAGCCCACCGACGACCAGATCGAATCGACGACGATCACCTTCTGGTGCAGCAGCGTGTGCGGATATTCGAACAGACGCACGCCGGCCTTCAGCAGCTTGTCGAAGGTGTAGTGGCCGGCGTGCTGCACCATCGGGTTGTCGGAGCCGCCGGTGGACGGCATCATCACGCGCACGTCGACGCCGCGGCGCACCGCGTCGGCGAAGGCTTCGATGGCCTCGGGCTCCGGGATGAAATAGGGGTTCTGGATCCACAGCCGCTGGCGCGCGAAGCAGATCAGCGCATGGTGCAGCAGCTTGACCGCCGGGGCCGAGCCTTCGGGCTTGGAAAAAGCCACGTGCATGTCGATGTCGCCGGCCGCAGCCGGTTGCGGAAAGACATCGGCGCCGACCAGCAACTCGCCGGTGTGCCCGGCCCAGTTCTCGCCGAACACCGCCTGCACGTGGTTGACGATCGGCCCGCGCACGCGCACGCTGACGTCGGCGAAATGCTGCTTGTCCTGCGCATCGCCGAGCCAGCTGTCGACGATGCAGTGGCCGCCGACGAAGGCGGTGCGCCCGTCGATCACCGCCAGCTTGCGGTGGTCCCGGTTGTTCAGCAAGCCGATGTAGCGCAGCCGTGCGCGGTGGAAGAAGGCCAGCCTGACGCCGGCATCCTTCAGCTGGTGCCGCGCCGCCTTGCCGATCTTCTTCGAGCCGTTGGCATCGAGCAGCACGCGCACCTTCACGCCGGCCCGCGCGCGCTCGCACAGCGCATCGGCCAGCCGCTGCGCCAGCACGCCGTGCTGCCACAGGAAGGTCTCGAAGCTGACGCTGCTGCGTGCGCTGCCGATCTCGGCGATCAGCGCATCGAAGAAGGCACCGTTCTCGAAGATCACCACCTCGTTGCCGGGCACCGGCGATCCCAGCGAAAGCCCGGCCAGCGATGGCAGCAGCTGATCGATCGGTTCGCTGCAGTCGATGTGCAGGCGCGGGTTGTTGTGCCGCCGCACCGACCAGATGATCAACACCAGCAGCACGATGATGGCCAGCAGCGCCATCGTGAGCAGGGAGCCGCCGCTGAACAGGGTGTCGCCCATGGTTGTCGTCGAGGTTGTGGTGGTGGTGTTGGCGGCGGAGTATCACCGCCGCTGCGTCGGCCGCCCGGGTACACGTTCGGCCCCGGCCGCCGCCAACGCGGCGCGAAGCCCATCGTGGTCGAGCCGCCCGCGCAGGCCGATGGCCAGCAGTTGGCCGTCACCGATCATTTGCGGCCAGGCGCGGATGTCGACGCGGGCCGCGACCACTTGCAGCAGCGTGCCCGCCTCGTGGTCCGCTTCGACATCGCGCAGCAAGGCCTTGGCACGCAGCACGCCGAACGCCGGCGACGACAACGCGGCGGCCACTGCAGAAACCTTCACCGCCTGCGGCAGGCGCAGCTCGAAGCTGTCGAACAGCTCGACCGCGTCGGGCGGCCGTTGGATCCTGCCGGTGCCGGGCACCGCAGCGGCCCTCCCCGCAGCCGCCAGCGACAGGCCCAGCACCAGCTCGATGTCGAGCCGCGCGTGGCTGCACACCAGCACCGGCACGCTCGACGTGGCCACGCGCCCGCCAAGCCAGGCCTGCAGCGACACCAGCTGCGGCGCATCGACCGTGTCGGCCTTGTTGACGATCAGCACATCGGCCTGCTGCAACTGCGTCTGCACGACATCGCCGACGTAGCGGTCGTCGGCCAGCGTGCGCAGCGTGCGCGCGTCGGCCAGCACCAGCACGGCATCGAGCGCCAGGCCATCGACCAGACTCAAGCGTGCGCGCCACCGCGCCGGGCAGCGCGACGCCGCTGGTTTCGATCAGCACGTGCTGCGGCGCCGGCTGCATGTCGCGCATCTGCAGCAACGCCGCCATCAGGTCGCTGCCGAAGCTGCAGCACACACAGCCGCCGGTCAGCCGCAGCAGATCGCCCTCGCGGGCTTCGATCAGCTCGGCGTCGATGCTCAGCTCGCCGAAGTCGTTGACCAGCACCGCGATGCGTCCGTACTCGGGCCGGCCCTGGCTCTGGCGCAGCAGGTGGTTGACCAGCGTGGTCTTGCCGGCGCCGAGGTAGCCGCCGACGATGGTGACCGGGATCGACTCGCCTGGCGCCATCAGCCGGTCGAGCCGGTCGGCAGTGCCGCCGCTTCGAACACGCGCCCGCCCTGCACCACGCCCCACACGCCGAGATCCTTCAGCTGCATCGGCGGCACGTCGGTCGGGTCGTCGTCGAGCACGCAGAAATCGGCGCGCTTGCCAGCATTCGATCGAGCCGATCTCGCCGTCGAGCTTCAGCGTGTAGGCCGCGCCGAGCGTGATCGCGCGCAGTGCGTCGGGCACGCCGATGCGCTCGTGCTCGCCGAGCACGCGGCCGCTGGCGGTCAGGCGGTGCACCGCGCACCAGGCGGTGAACAGCGGGCCCAGCGGCGTGATCGGTGCATCGCTGTGGATCGCCAGCGGCACGCCGTGGGCGAGCGCGGTGGCGCAGGCGTTCATGCGCGTCGCGCGCTCGGGCCCGACCGTCAATCGGTAGTGTTCGTCGCCCCAGTAGAAGTGGTGGTTGGCGAACAGGTTCACGCACAGCCCCAGCGCCTTCATGCGCCGGAACTGCGCCGCGTCGGCCAGCTGGCAGTGCTGCAGCGTGAAGCGGTGGTCGGGCGAGGGCATGGTGCGCAGCGCGGCTTCCAGACCGTCGAGCACCGCCTCGGTGGCCTCGTCGCCGTTGGTGTGGGTGTGGATCTGCACGCCGTGCTGCAGCGCCAAGGTCATCGCCTGCTGCATCTGTTCGGGCGCCATGTACCACAGGCCGTTGGGCGCGCCGTTGAAATAGCCGGGCCAGCGCAGCCGGGCGGAGAAGCCCTGGATCGAGCCGTCGGCGACCATCTTGATGCGCCCCAGGCGCAGCGCGTCGGTGCTCGAGCCGCGCAATTCGAGCGCGCGTTCGCACGGCCTGCGCCGGCGTGCCCATCAGCCGCAGCAGCGGCACGATGCGGGTGGGGAAGTCGTCGCGCGCGCTCAGCTCGAGCATCATGCGCACGCCGTCGTCGGGCAGCGGGCTGGCCAGGTCGGTGGCGGTGGTGACGCCGGCGCGCACGCACAGCCGCGAGAACAGCCGCATGCCGGCGGCATCGCCGGCCAGCACCGCGCGGTCCATGCCCAGCACGGCCGCCACCTGCATCATCGGCTCGGGGCCTTTCAGCTCGCCGGTCGGGATGCCGTCGCTGCCCAGCGGCACGCCCGGGTGCTCGATGCCGGTGCGCAGCCAGCCGACCGCGCGCAGCGCCGCGCTGTTGGCGTTGATGATGTGGCCGCTGGCGTGGATCATGCCCAGCGGCCGTGTCGTCGAGACGCGGTCGAGATCCTCGCGCACGCAGCGCCGGTTGTCGAAGTAGATCGGGTCGAAGCCCCAGCCGGCGAGCGCGGCGGCCGGGTCGGGCAGCGCGCGCATCGGCCTCGCGCAGCCGCTCGATGACCGCATCGAGCGAGCGTCGCGCCGGGCCAGACCTTGCCGTCGGGGTCGCGACGGTCGAAGTAGCCGCAATACACGAAGCGCCAGAACGCGCCTTCCATCAGGTGGCTGTGGCCTTCGACGAGGCCGGGCATCAGCACCTTGTCGGCGAAGCGGTCGTCGACTGTCGTGCGGCCCCCAGCCGGCGAGTTCATCGGCCGTGCCCACGCCGAGGATGCGCCCGTCGCGCACCGCGACGTGCGTGGCGCTGGGCCGCGCCGGGTTCATGGTGATGATCTTCCTGGCGCGGTACAGCGTGCTTCGGTGGGGCATCGGGCTCTCCTGCAGATCGGCGATCCAGCACCAGTATGGCTTGCGGCATTCGCGCCGACGCCGCTGCCGCCCCACACCGCGGTGCCGCCCGGCGCGGGATGCAGCTACGATTCGACCCGCTGCACCGGCGCCGGTCGGTGGGGCGCCGGCCCACAGGAGAACACGAAGATGTCCAAGGAAAAGGATCGCCCGACGCTGGGCAGCGACGGCCAGCCGCTGCCGATGCTGCCGCCCGAGCGCGACGCGCGGGTGTGGGCCCGGCTGGTGCGGGTGATGTTCTACACGCCCGGATTCATGGGCATCCTGCTGCTGAAGACCGGCGAGCCGTCGGCCTTCGGCATCACCATCGAGCTGTTGATGCTGGCCAGCGCGGCGGCCATCGTCGCCGGGCTGTTCATCGGCACACAAAGCGAGGGCGAAGGCGCCGACCACGCGTCGCGCGTGGGCACCTGGAGCGGCGCCCTCGTGATGGAACTGCTGGCCGCGGTGCCGTTCCTGTGTGCGGTGCCGTCGCTGTTCCACGAACTGGCCAGCAGCACCTTGCTGCATGCCAAGGCGCCGGAGACGGTCAACGTGGCGCTGGGCCTGTCGGAACTGCTGCCGGCGATGGCCATCCTGCCGTTCATGCTGTACCAGCTGGCCGGCTTCGGCACGCTGCACTACATCGTGCCGAAGGCCGTCAACTGGGCCCTGAACATCGTCTTCTTCGTGCTCATCGTCGGTTCGTACGTCGCCAACCGGCAGGCCGACTACGGACTGGAGAAGCTGCTGGTCAGCATCCTGGTGCTGATCCTCGGCGTGACGGTGCTGTATGGCGTGCTGAAGCTCAAGAGCATGCAGCAGCGCTACGACCTGCACAAGCCGCACAAGGAAGTCAAGGTGCCGTCGGCATAAGGCGGCATGGATGCGCTCATGCAGCGCTGCGCTTCGTTTCGCCGCTCGGCTCCAGCAACCTCACCCTGCCCTGCGCTGCAACAGGTGTGAGGCCGTGCGCGCAGCCAGATAGCCACCGGCCACGGCGCTGAGCAGGCCGTTGCCCGACAGGTAGCCCCACACCGCGTTGCCCGACACGCCCCGCGCCGCGCCGCCGGCGGCGAGCAGGTTGGGCATCGGCAGGCCGTCGCTGCGCAACACGCGCATCTGCGCATCGACGTCGAGCCCGCCCTGGGTGTGGAACAGCGCGCCGGTGACCTTGATGGCGGTGAACGGTGCGCTGCAGCCGGCGCGTGAAACGCGGTCGAAGGCATCGGCGTGGCCGGCATCGATGCGGCTCAGCGTGTCGCGCAGCGCGCAGGCGCGCAGCCGATGATGGCTGCCAGCGCGCCGACGTCGTCGCCAGTGGCGCAGCGCGCCGGCTGCCTCGGCCGTCGCGGAAGTCGGGAAAGCTGCGCGCCAGCGCCAGCAGCGGCGCATCGATCACACACCAGGCCACAGCGCCCGGCTGGGCCAGCACCGCCACCGCGGCCTCCGAATAGCCGGCGGTCTCGTCGTGGAAGCGCTCGCCGCGCGCGTTGATCTGCACGCCGCCTTGCATCATCAGCGCCCACGAGATCAGCGCACCGTGCGGCACGGCCCACGCGCCGTGGCCCTGGTAGCCGCCCAGATCGGCCAGTGCGCAGCCGAGCGCGCGGCCCCAGGCGATGGCGCTGCCATCGTTGCCGGCATGGCCGGCGAACAGCGCGCCGCGCATCTCGGGCAGCAGCTCGCGCACCATCGCCGCATTGCCGCCGAAGCCGTTGCAGGCCAGCAGCAGCGCGTCGCAGCGCAGCTGTTCCAGTCTGCCGTCGGGTCGTTCGAAGCCGACGCCCAGCACGCTGCTGTCGTGCATCGACGTGCAGCTCGACCACCCGCGCGCGTGTCAGCAGCGTGGCACCGGCGCGCTCGGCAGCGGCCTGCAGCGCGGCCATCAGCGCCGCGCCGGTGCGCTGCGGCAGCGCGTGCATGCGGCGCACGCTGTGGCCGGGATAGAGAAAGCCGTCGAGCAGTTCGAAGACGAGGCCGTGGCGTTGCTGCAATGCGTCGAGCGCCGGCGCGATGGCTCTCGGTGTAGGCGGCGACCAGATGCGCCGCGGCGCGTGCCATGGGCCTTGGCCTGGATGTCGCGCGCGAAGCCTGCGGCACTGTCGTCCACGCCGGCGCTCACGCTGCACGCGCGTGCCGGCGGCCGGAATGAAGCCGCTCGACAGCGCGGTCGATCCGCTGGCGTCAGCGTCGCGTTCGAGCAGCACGCAGTCGACGCCGGCGTCGCGCAGCATCAGCGCGGCCGTCAGGCCGCAGGCGCCGGCGCCGACGATGGCCACCGGCGTGTGGGGCGGCCGCGGCGGCCATCAACTCGCTGCGCACGATGCGCGGCACGTTCATCGGCAACCGCTGTTCGTCAGGCGCGCGCGGCAGCAGCGCGGCCATCGCGTCGCAACCCAGCACCTCGCGCCACGCTGCGCAGGTCGGCCAGCGCGTTGTCGTGCGAGCGCAGCGTCGAAGGCCGCGCAGCCGTCGGCTCAGCACGCTGACGCGGTACTCGCGCACATGCGCATCGCGCACCGTGCTGGCGACGCCGCCGTTGGTGACGATGCCGCACGACCACCAGCTGCTCGATGCCGGCATGGCGCAGCACCCAGTCGAGCTGGGTGTCGAAGAAGGCCGAATAGGCCACCTTGTCCACCGCCACGTCGACCAGAGGTCGCAACGCATCGACGACCGCGTGGCCGCGGCTGCCGTGCTGGAAATCGCCGCGGCGCAGGAACGGGCGCAAGCGTGTGCAGCTGCGGCGACGACCATCGGCTCGCCGTGACGCATTCGGGCCACAGCGTGAAGCGGCTGGCCAGCACCATGCCGCCGGCTCGCTTCAGCGCCTGCGCCAGCGGCGCCAGGCGCGCCGGCAGCGCGCGCGCCGCATCGCTGACCATGCCGCCGCGCGCATAGGCGCCGTCGTCGGCGAGGAAATCGTTCTGCAGGTCGATCATCAGCAGCGCGCAGCGCCTGGCATCGAAGTCCGCGTTCATGGTGTCGCGCCGATCAGCAGGTTGCCCAGCGCGTCGACCTCGGCTGCGAAGCCGGGTTCGAGCCACACCGTGGTGTCGGGTTGTTCGAGGATCGCCGGGCCTTCGATGCGCGCACCGACCGGCAGGTCGAGCCGGGCGAAGCGCTGCGCGTGCCACCAGCGACCGGCATGGAACACCGCGCTGCGTGCCCAGCGACGCCGGCATCGTGGTCGTGTGTCGGCGCCAGCAGCCGCAGGTCGAACTTCGGGCGCACGCCGATGCGCGCGATGCGCAGGTTCATCACCCGCACCGCGATGTTGCCGAGCAGCCGGCCGAAGGCGGCGCGGTAGACCGCATCGAACGCCGCCTGCACGCGCCGCGGCGTTCAGCTCCTCGCGGGCGAGCGGCACCGACAGCGTGTGCGTCTGGCCGGTGTAGAGCATGTCGAGCTCGATCGACTCGTGCACCGCGTCGAAGCGCACGCCGGCCGCATCGAGCCGCAGCTGCGCCACGGCGGCGAAGTCCTCGACGCGCGCGCGCACGCCGTCGAAGTCGAGTTCGGCCAGCGGCCGGTTCAACGTGTGCACCTGGTCGTGGCGCATGTCGGCCATCACGCAGCCGAGCGCCGAGGTCACGCCGGGGTAGCGCGGCACGAGGCCGCGTGCGCGCGCCGACCTCGCGCAGCATCGCGCACACATGCAGCGCACCGCCGCCGCCGAACGGCATGTAGGCGAAGCGGCGCGGGTCGTGGCCGCGCTCGATCGACACCACCCGCATCGCGCCGGCCATGCGCGCATTGGCCACCGTCAGGATCGGCTTCGGCCGCTGCCAGCACATCCAGCCCGAGCGGCTCGGCGACATGGCGGCTGGATGGCCTCGCGCGCCAGCTCGACCTGCAGCGCGGCGAGCAGCGCCGCCGCCGAGCGGCCGGTCGGCGGCGATGCGGCCGAGCAGCACGTTGGCATCGGTCACGGTGGGCCGCGTGATTGCCGCGGCCGTAACAGGCCGGGCCGGGCACGCTGCCGGCCGACTCGGGGCCGACCTGCAGCAGCCCGCTGGCATCGACCGAGGCGATCGAGCCGCCGCCGGCGCCGATGGTCTCGATCTGCATCATCGGCACGCGCACCACCAGGCCGAAGTCGATCGAGGTCTGCGCGGCCAGCGCCGGCCTGGCCGTCGGCGATCAGCGAGACGTCGAAGGAGGTGCCGCCCATGTCGCCGGTGATGACGTCGGCGAAGCCGGCCGCGCGCGCGATCTGCGCGCAGGCGATCACGCCGGCCGCCGGGCCCGACAGCGCGGTGCGCACCGGCAGTCGCGGCGGCGGTGTCGAGCGACATCACGCCGCCGTTGCTCTGCACGATCAGCAGCTCGCCGGCGAAGCCCTGGCCGCGCAGATCGTCGGCCAGCCGCTGCAGGTAGCTGCCGACCACCGGCTGCAGCACCGCGTTCAGCGTGGCGGTGGAACAGCGCTCGAACTCGCGGATCTCGTTCAGCACCTCGGCTGGCGGCGGTGACGTGCGCGTTCGGCCACAGCGCGCGCACCGCCGCGCGGCGGCCTGCTCGTTGTGCGGCGTTGGCGTAGGTGTTGATGAAGAAGACGCACACCGCCTCGCAACCGCGATCGAGCAGCTGCGCGCGCCGCGGCGCGCACCTGCGTCCAGGTCGACCGGCTGCGAGCACGCGTGCCATCGGCCAGCACGCGCTCGTCGACTTCCAGCCGCAGGTCGCGCGGCACCACCGGCACGAAGCCGCCGCGCAGGCCCCAGGTGGCCGGGCGGTCGCGGCGGCGCATCTCGAGCACGTCGCGAAAGCCGCGCGTGGTGATGATGCCGGTGCGCGCCACCTTGCGTTCGAGCAGCGCGTTGGTGCCGACCGTGGTGCCGTGCACGACGGTGGCGATGTCGCCGGCCGCCGCGCCGATGCGCTGCCACGCCGTGCATGAAGCCGCGCGCTTCCTCGCCGCGCGTCGACGGCACCTTGACGATGCGCGCGCTGCCGCGCGCCGCGTCGAGCACGAACAGGTCGGTGAAGGTGCCGCCGACGTCGACGCCGACCAGCAGCGACGGTGCCGGCTCGAGCGTTCATGCGTCGGCTGCACGTAGCCCATCGCCCGTCGTGCTGCTGCGCTGCGGCGCTGCGCTTCGTCGGCCGGCGCCGTAGCCGCCGCCGCCCGGCGTCTCGAGCCGCACGCGATCGCCGCGCGCGCAGCCGGATGCCGACCATCTTCGACGCCATCGGCGGCATGCTGCCATTCGCCGTCGTGCTCGCACGCTGAAGCGGTTCAGCGCCGCCGCGCCGCCGCCGGCGACGCCCTTCGGGCGCGTCGCGGCCGCGCTCGCCGAACAGATAGACCTCGGCGCTGTCCTCGAGCAGCTCGATCTCGTACACCGCGCCGAGCCCGCCGCGCTGCCGCCCGGCGCCGCCGGAGCCGTCGCGCAGCGCCCACTGCGTGAAGCGCACCGGGTAGGCGGCTTCGAGGATTTCCAGCGGCGGGATCGTCGCCATCGAGATCGGCGCATTGCCGTGGTTGAGCCCGTCGCCGTCGGCATGCGCGCCGTGGCCGCCGCCGAAGAAGCTGAACATCACCCAGCGCTGGCCCTTCGCGCGCCCCGTCGCTGCGCACGCCCGGCGATCGACAGCGCGTTGATGGTGCCGTAGGCCTGCGCCATCGCCTGCTGCGGCGTCGGCCAGCGCGGCGGCGCTGAAGATCACGTCGATCATGCGCAGGATGGTCTCGGTGTAGCCGCCGACCGGCTTCGGCCGCGCGGCCGAGATCACCAGCCCGTCGGGGATCACGAAGTCGACCGCGTCGAGCACGCCGGCATTGGCCGGCACGTCGGGAAACAGGTGCTTCAGCGCGACGTAGCAGGCGGCGACCGCGGTGGCGCGCGAGATGTTCACCGGCCCGGCGCAGCTGCGGCGCGCTGCGCGAGAAGTCGAGCGTCAGCCGCTCGCCGGCCACGCGTCATGTCCAGCGCGATGGTCAGCGGCTCGTCGACGACGCCGTCGTTGTCGAGCATGTCGTCGAAGCGGTAGCGGCCGTCGGGCCAGCGCGGCGATGTGCGCGCGCATCAGCCTGCAGCGCGCGCTCGCGCAGCTCGGCCAGCGCCTGCAGCACCAGTGTCGTCGCCGTATTCGTCGAGCAGCGCCGTGCAGCCGCCGCTGGCCCAGTTCCAGCGCCGCCAGCTGGCCGTTCAGGTCGCCCCACAGGCTGTCGGGCAGGCGCGTGTTGGCCTGCAGGATGGCCAGCACGTCGGCCTGCAGCTCGCCGCCGCGCATGGATGCGCACCGGCGGGATCTGCACCGCCTCCTGCCAGCACTCGGTGGCGGCCGGGTTGTAGTTGCCGGGCACCGCGCCGCCGACGTCGTGCCAGTGCGCGGCCGAGGCCAGGAAGCAGAACAGCCTGCCGGCGCGAAACACCGGCAGCACCAGCTTGAAGTCGTTGGCGTGGGTGCCGCCTTCGTAGGGGTCGTTGAAGAGCCAGATGTCGCCGTCCTGCATGCCGCCGCGCGGCTGCGGCCGCCTCGATCGCCGCGCGCACCGCGAAGGCCATCGCGCCGACGAACACCGGCAGCCCCGACTTGCCCTGCACCAGCGTGTCGCCGCTGGCGGCGTCGTACAGGCCGTGGCAGGCGTCGTGCGCCTCGGCGATGATCGGGTTGAACGCGCTGCGGTACAGCGTCGCGTCCATCTCGTCGGCGATCTGTTCGAGCCGGCCCTTCAGCACCGCCAGCGTGACCGGGTCGAGCGCGGCTTCAGGCACGGCGTCAGACATGGGTGGCTTCCTTCGGGTGGCGTCTTTCGCAGCAGCTTCAACAGGCCACCGGCGTCGACCATGTCGAGCAGGAAGCCGGGGATCGGCTCGCAGTCGAGCGCCTGGCCCGACGACGCTGAGCACGCGCCGGCGCGCGGCGTCGAAGCGCGATGTGCTCGCCTTCGTCGCAGTTCGCTCGGCGCGCGCGCAGGTCAGCAGCAGCAGCCCGAGGTTGAAGGCATTGCGGAAGAACAGACCGCCGAACGACGGCGCGATGACCGCCGCCACGCCCAGGTGCACCAGCACCGCGGCGGCCTGCTCGCGCGACGAGCCGATGCCGAAGTTGGCGCCCGGCGACGAGCACGTCGCCACGCTCGCACCTGGCCGGCGAAGTCGGGGCGCACGCGCTTCGCAGGCAATGCGGCGCGATGATCGTCGATGCCGAGCTTCATGTACTCGCCCGGCGCCAGCTGGTCGGTGTCGATGTCGGCGCCGACGCGCCAGACGCGGTGCGCGCGTCATGCCAGCACCTCGCGCGGATCGGCGATCGCAGCCGCGCAGCGCCGATGCGGCCACCGTCGCCGGCGAGGCCAGGTAGACCTGCACGCCCTGCCCGCCCATGCGGCCGCGGAAGTTGCGCGCGGTGCTGGCGATGACGCGGCTGCCGTCGGCGAAGCGGCTGCCGTAGCCGGCGCAGGCGCCGCAGCCGATCGGGCAGCAGTGCGGCACCGGCGTCGAGCAGCGACTGCAGCGTGCCCTCGGCCTCGGCCTGGCGCTGTTCGCGCAGGCTGGCCGGCGCCAGCAGCAGCTGCACGCCGGCCGCCACCCGCCGGCCCGCGCAGCACCGCCGCCGCGGCGCGCAGATCGTGCAGCTTGGCGCCGGTGCAGGCGCCGATGTAGGCGATGTCGATCGGCTGCGCCGGCCACGTCGCCGACGGCGCGCGCATTGGCCGGGCTGTGCGGCAGCGCCACCTGCGGTGCCAGCGCGGCGGCGTCGAAGACGTGCTCGGCGCTGCAGCGGTGCACCGTCGTCGCCGTGCCAGGTGCCGGTGTCGACATCGGCGGCACGCCGGCCTCGGCCAGCCACGCGCGCGGTGGTCGCGTCGGGCGCGACCAGGCCGACCATCGCGCCCAGTTCGGCGCTCATGTTGCGACAGGGTCATGCGCTCGGCCATCGGCAGCGCCGCACCGCCTCGCCGGCGAACTCCGCCGCCTGGTAGGCCGCGCCGTTCAGGCCGAAGCGGCCGATCAGTGTGCAGCATCATGTCCTTGGCGCACACGCCGGCGGCGAGCGGCCGTCCCAGCGGTAGCGGATGGTCTGCGGCACCCGCAGCCAGATGCGCCCGCTGACCAGCACGCCGAGCATCTCGGTGCTGCCGATGCCGAACATGAAGGCGCCGAAGGCACCGCCGGTGGGCGAATGCGAATCGCCGCCGACGCAGAACAGGCCCGGGCGCAGGTGGCCGCGCTCGGGCAGCAGCACGTGGCAGATGCCCTCGCTGTCGTAGCACGTGCGGCAGTTGCTGCTCGGCGGCCCAGTCGCGCGCGATGCGCACGATGCGGCGCGAATCGTCGTCGCTTTCGGCGACGTAGTGGTCCATCACCAGCACCACCTTCGAGCGGTCCCAGATCGGCGGCGCCGAGCTGTTCGAGCATCGGCTGCAGCCGGCGCGGGCCGCTGGAGTCGTGGAACATCGCCAGGTCGACGGCGCAGTCGACGATCTCGCCGGGCTGCACCGTGCGCGCGCCCGGCGGCGCGTGCGACCAGCTTTTGCGCCAGCGTCTGCGGCGCGGCTGCGGATGTCGACGATGGCGCGGCCATCTCAGCCGTTCTCGAGGAATTCCTTCAGCGCCTTGTCGGGCGGGTGCGCGTAGTTCGAGCGCCGGCTCACCGCCAGCCCGGTCAGCTCGCGCAGGCGCACCGCCATCTCGGCCGCCTTGGCGACCACCGCCAGGCCATCGACGATCGGCGCGCCGTCCATCTGCGCGCCGTGCACCGCGCCGTACAGCAGCATCGGCAGACCGCCGGCCGGCACGATGACATCGGCACCGGCATCGAGCAGCGCGTGCACCTCGCGCTCGAACTTCGGGTACAGCGCCTTGTAGCCCTTGCGTCGTGGCGAAGGCGTCCATGAAGTCGCTGACCTTGGCGTTGACCGCGCGCACGCCGACCACGCGCTGCTGCAGCCCGTAGCGCACGATCTGGTCCTCGTGCCAGGGAATGAAGCTCGGGTTGATGGTCACCAGCCCGAGCTTGCGGCCCAGCGTGCAGGCGTGCAGCAAGCGTGGTCTCGCCCAGGCCCAGCACCGGCATCTTCGTCACCGACTTGGCCTCGTGCAGCCCGGCGTCCTGGAAGTGGGTGATGGCCATCGCGTCGTAACCCTGCGCGCTCGGCGGCGACGGCGTTGCGGATGAAGGCACGCGCCATGCGGAACTCGGTCAGCGCGTGCGTGGTGGTGGCCGGCGGCGTGACGGTGTTGAAGCTGAATTCGAACTGCGGATCGAGCACGCGGCGCAGGTGCGGCTCGAGGCGGCTGATGTACGGCGCCATGTCGACACGGTCTGTTGCACCTTGAAACCAGATGCGGTAACGCCGCGGATGGGCCGCGGCGTCGATGGCTGCGGCCGCCTCGGCAGCGGCCTCGGCCGCATCGGCGCGATCAGCCCCCCGGGCCCCGGCGACAACCATGGCACCCGTCTTGCTCTTGGCTGCGACGGGGCCTTGCGGGTCACGTTGCTTTGCGCTTTTGCCATGCGGGCTTCCGATCGTTGTCAGTGCATGCACCCCACGATATGCTGGGTTGGATCACTCTATCAGTCTCGTTTCGGAGAACACCGATGCCCCTGCCACCGAAGGTCGTTCGCAGTCTTGCCCGCTGGGTGGTCGTCGCGGCCGCGGCGGGTGTCGGGGTGGGTGCAGCCAGTGCGGCGCTGGCGCAGGACAAGTTGACCGCGGTGCATGCCTTCCCGGCCAGCTGGATCTACTCGAAGAGCTTTCTCGAATTTGTCGCCAAGGCCAATGCCGCCGGCAAGGGCGTGCTGGAGATCACGGTGCGCGGCGGACCCGAGGCGATGGGCATGTTCGAGCAGCCGAATGCGGTGCGCGACGGCGTCGTCGACATGGTCTACACGCCGTGCGCGTTCTACGCCGCTTCGGTGCCCGAGTGCGATGCGGTGTCGGCGTCGTCGATCGACGGGCCCACGGCACGCAAGAACGGCGCCTACGACGCGCTGAAGGCGGCGCACCTGCGCCGCATGGGCGTGTACTACCTGGGCTGGGTCGACAGCGGCGTGCGCTTCCATCTGTGGTCGAGCAAGGAGCCGAAGCTCGACGCGCAGGGCCACCTGGAGACCAAGGGCGTGAAGATGCGCGGCAACCCGATCTACAACGCCTTCCTCACCAACTACCTGGGCATGCAGGTCATCAACCTGCCCTCGACCGACATCTACACCGCGCTCGAACGCGGCACCATCGACATGACCGGCTGGACCGAGATCGGGCTGATGGACGCCAGCTGGGACAAGTTTTTGAAGTACCGCATCGACCCGAAGTTCTTCTCGACCGACCTGGGCATCATCGTCAACGTGGCGAAGTGGAACTCGCTGTCGCCGAAGTCGCGCGAGATCCTCGAGCGCGTGGCGATGGAACACGAGATCGCCAGCATCAAGACCTTGGCTGCGCTGCGCACCAAGGAGTTCGCCGAACTCGAAAAACGCGGCATGAAGGTGGTGGCGCTGCCGCCGGCAGCACAAAAGGCCTTCGTCGAAGGCGCGCGCGAAGCCTCGTATGCACGCATGAAGGAACGCATGGCCAAGACCGGCGATTCGCGCTCGTACGAGTCGATGGTCAAGCTGTTCGCGCCGGGCAACTGAAGCCTTCGCGCCGATTCTGTTCAGCGCTGACGAAGCCCGCCGATGAAGCTGGCGCTGCGCGCCTACGACACGCTGATCGAGGCCATGGCCTGGTTCGCCGGTGCGCTGATGGCCGGCATGTTCGCCGCCATCGTCACCGATGTGCTGTTGCGCAACATCGGCTGGCAGAGCTCGGCGCACCTGTTCACGTTCACCGAATACGCGCTGCTGATGGTGCCGTGTTTCGGTGCGCCGTGGCTGGTGCGTGAGAAGGGACATGTCTTCGTCGAAGTCGGCCTGAACCTGCTGTCGCCGCCGGCGCGGCGGCGCGCGCTGGTGGCCATCGGCCTGTTCTGCATCGCGCGTGTGCCTGGTGCTGGCCTGGTACGGCCTGCAGGTCAGCCTGCGCAACTTCGCGCTCGACGACAAGGACGTGCGCTCGTTCGACGCGCCGCGCTGGGCGCTGGTGGCGTGCATCCCGATCGGCTTCTTCTTCATGGCCACCGAGTTCGCGCGCCACCTGATGCGCGGTGAGGACTTCCTGGGCTCGATGGCCAGCGCGCCGGCCGCGTCGAGCGCAGACGAGGGGTCCGCCGCGCTTCCGATGAGGCGGGAGCCGTAGTGGAGTGGTACCACGCCGCCGGCATCCTGTTCGGCTTGTCGGTGACGCTGATGCTGGCCGGGCTGCCGGTGGCGATCGCCTTCTTCGCCACCAACATCGTCGCCGCGCTGCTGTTCATGGGCGGCGCCAGCGGCATCGCGCAGATCATCAACAACGGCTTCGGCGCGATGACCACCTTCTCGCTGGTGCCGATCCCGATGTTCCTGCTGATGGGCGAGCTGTTCTTCCACACCGGGCTGGCGACACGCTTCTTCAGCGCCACCGACAAGCTGCTCGGCAACGTGCGCGGCCGGCTGGCCTATGTCACGCTGATCGGCGGCACCGCCTTCGCCGGCTCCGCCGGATCCAGCATCGGCAGTTGCGCGCTGCTGGGCACCTTGATGGTGCCGGAGATGATGAAGCGCGGCTACAACAAGTACCTGTCGATGGGGCCGATCATGGGCGTCGGCGGGCTGGCGGTGATCATCCCGCCGTCGGCACTGGCGGTGCTGCTGGCCACGCTCGGCCAGACCGATGTCGGCGACCTGCTGATCGCCGGCGTCGTGCCGGGGCTGCTGTTGGCGCTGATGTACGGGCTGCTGATCTGGGGCTGGACCCGCTTCGACCCGACGGCCGCGCCGCGCTACGAGGTGCCGCCGATCCCGCGCCGCGAGAAGTGGCGCCTGTTGCGCCGCGACGTGCTGCCGATGGTGGCGGTGATCGTCTTCACCGTGGCGGTGATGCTGATCGGCTGGGCCACGCCCACCGAGGCCGCCGCGCTGGGCGCGCTGGCGGTGATGGTGCTGGCGGCGCTGTACCGCACGCTGACCTGGCAGGCCTTCCGCAACTCGATCAAGGGTGCGCTGCGCGTCACCATCATGGCCTTCCTGATCATCTTCGGCTCGGCCACCTTCGCGCAGATCCTGGCCTTCACCGGCGCGTCGGGCGGGCTCATCAAGTTCTTCCTGTCCTTCGAGCTGGCGCCGATGGGGCTGCTGCTGGTGATGATCGGCATCATCTTCTTCCTCGGCACCTTCATGGACCAGCTGTCGATGATGCTGCTGACGGTGCCGATCTTCTTCCCGCTGGCCAAGGCGATGGGCTTCGACCTGACCTGGTTCGGCATCGTCATGCTGCTGGCGCTGGAAGTCGGCTACACCACGCCACCGTTCGGGCTGCTGCTGTTCGTGATGAAGGGCGTCGCGCCGCCGGGCACGACGATGGTCGACGTGTACAAGGCAGCGGCGCCGTTCATCGCCTGCTCGCTGCTGCTGATCGGGCTGATCCTGCTGTTTCCCCCGCTGGCCACCTGGCTGCCCGGGCTGTCGCACTGAAGTGCGACGCGGGCGCAAGTGCCGTGGGCGCTTCAGCCCCTGCGTCGCCGCGCGACGACCAGCGCGCCCAGGCCGCACAACCACAGCGCCGACCGTCGACGGCTCGGGAATCGGCGGCGGGGGCTCGATGCGTTCGGTGGTGCGGATGGCGAACTGGAAGCCGTGCCAGTTCTCGGAGGTCGGCGCCGTCCACGAGAACGAATCGAAGGTGCCGATGAACTGGATGGTGCCGTGGCCTTCGGTGCCGCGCAGCACGTTGCCCGGCAGTTGCGACAGCGAACCGCTGTTGCCGCCCCAGTAGCCGGTGCCCTGGCTGACGATGGCGAAGGGCCGGTCGAACTCGTAGGTCACCGCGATGCCGCCTTGGCCGAGGCTGACGATGGCCATGATCGGATCCTTGATCGCCTCCGACAGACTCAAGGTGTAGGTGGTGGTGGCGCTGCCGCCGATCAGCGAGATGATGTCCGGCGTGGGCGGCGCGTTGTCCACCTGCGCGCTGATGTACGGCGCCGAGGGCGACCAGTAGTTGGTGCCGCCCGCGATCTGCGCGAAGTTGAAGCTGCCCGCGCTGCCGTTGGCCTGCGTCACCGAAAAACCCACCGACACGGTCGAGGCGTCGGGCAAGGTGATGGTGCCCGAAGCGGTGCCTGCCACGGCGTTGGCCGCTGTCCAGTCGACGTACTGGTAGGGCACCGCATGGACGGCGCCGGCGCCAGCCAGCGCAAAGCCGGCCAGAAGGTGGTGAATCTTGCTCATCGGGTTGAACCTCGCTCGGGGTGGGTCGGATAGAACAGGCGGTGCCGGCCGAAAATAGGTCAACGACACGCCGGCGCCAACCACCCGAACAAGGGATTGCCGCGTCACCCAGGACACACGTGACACGCTCACGGTGCATGCTTTGCGAGACACCGATAATCAACCCCCGGGGCGCGTGACGCCCGCACATGAATCCGAGCACCCGAACATGACCGCGTTGGAGCCGATCTGGCAACAGGCACCGTGTGCCGCGTTGAAGGTCTGGCGCGAAGGTGATGCCGTGCATTGGCTGAGCAACGCGGCGGCGAGCGACTGGTCGACGGCGCACCGGCTCGACGATGCGGCCTGGCACGACGCGGCGCGCAGCGTCGAAGCCGCACTGCAGGCCGCCGCAGCGCAGCCCGGCATCAACTTGCACATCGGCGGCTTTCAAGTGCCCTGCCAGGCCGTGCCGCTCGCACCTGGATGGCTGTTGTGGCTGAATCTGCCGGCCGAGGCGCCCGCCGCGTCGACCGCCTCGCGCGACGACCTCGCCCTGCTCGATGCCTTCGTGCGCATCGGCCGCTTCGAGCGCGATCTGCGCGACGGCGCGGTGTGGTGGAACGCCGAGATGTACCGCATCTTCGGCCTCGAGCCTGGCCATCGCGCACCCCATTTCGACGAGGTCATGCGCCGTGTCCACCCCGACGACCGGCAACGGCTGGACGTGCATCGACAAGCCGTCCTCGCCAGCGCCGGGCGCTCGCAGATCCGATTCCGCGTGCGCTGGCCCGACGGCGAGGTGCGCTTCGTGCATGCGCTGACCGAGGTGCACGGCGACGCCGATGCCCGCAAGGTGCGCGGCGTCTACATCGACGAGACCGACAGTGCGGCACTGATGCAACACCATCAGCAGACCAGCGCACAGCTCGCGCAGGCCCTCGAGCTCGCGCAGGTGTCGGTGTGGCGCATCGACCTCAACACCCGTCGCGCGCACTACAACGACATCGGCTACCGGCTGGCCGGCCTTCAGCCACGGCCCGAAGGCGTGGATGTGGACGAGCTGCGCGCGCTGGCGCACCCGCAGGACCGGCAGGCGATGCAGGACGCCGCCGACCAGGCCATGACCAGCGACGGCGTGGTCGACGTCGAAGCGCGTTATCGCAATGCCGATGGCAGCTACCGGCATCTGCTGACGCGGCGCGTGGCGCAACGCGACGGCCAGGGCCAGGTGGTGGGATTGACCGGCGTGTCGTTGAACCTGGGCGAGATGGTCGCCGAGCGCGAGCGTCATCAGGCGCTGGCGCGGCGCATGCATCGCATCGCCGAGGCCGCCGGCGTGGGCGTGTGGAGCATCGAGGGCGATGACGACCAGGTGCAGTGGAATGCGCAGATGTTCCGCATCTACGGACTGCCCGAAACGGCCACGCCGCCGCCGGTGCGGGAATGGATGGGCCAGCGCGTGCATCCGGCCGACCGCCAACGCGTCGCCGACGAGCGCCGTCTGTCGCGCAAGTCGGGCAGCGCGCGGTTCGAGACCGAGTTCCGCATCGTGCGCCCCGACGGCTCGTTGCGCTGGGTGGCCTGTCGCAGCCACCGCGACAGCGACGGCGGCAAACCGGTGCTGCACGGCATCCATCTGGACATGACACGGCAGCGCGAACTCGACGGCGCCTTGCTGCTGCAGCAGGAACGCCTGAAGCTGGCCAGCCACAGCGCCGGGCTCGGCATCTGGGAGTCCGACTTCCAGGCCGACACGATCTACTGGGAAGAGCGCATGTACCGGCTGCGCGGCCTCGATCCGAACGACCCGCGCACGCCGCGGCAGATCGACAAGGAACTGGTCTCGCCCAGCGACTACGCGTTGCGCGTGCGCACGATCCGCCAGCACCTGGTCGACCGCCAGCCGTACCAGCTCGAGTTCGAGGTGCGCTGGCCCGACGGTTCGGTGCACTGGCTGGCCAGCACCGGCAGCGCGGTCTTCGACGAGGACGGCCAGCCGCTGCGGATGGTGGGACTGAACTGGGACGTCACCGAGCGCAAGCGCGCCGATGCGGCGCGGCGCGACAAACTCGCCGCCGAGCGCGCCAGCCAGGCCAAGACCGAATTCGTCTCGCGCATGAGCCATGAACTGCGCACGCCGCTGAACGCGGTGCTCGGCTTCGCGCAGCTCGCGCTGCAGGACCACAAGGCGCCGCTGCCGTCCGCGCAGCAGCATCGGATGACACGCATCCACACCGCCGGCACGCACCTGCTGGCGCTGATCGACGACGTGCTCGACCTGGCGGCCATCGAGGCCGGCTCGCTGCCGCTGACGCTGCAGCCGACCGCGCTGCACGCTGCCATCGAGGATGTGCGCCGCTGGACCGCGCCGCTGGCCGCCGAGCGACACCTGCAGCTGCACATCGAGGCCGGCCCGGCCTGGGTGCTGGCCGACGAACGCCGCTTGCGCCAGGTGCTGACCAACCTGGTCAGCAACGCTTTGAAATACAACCGCGACGGTGGCGAGGTTTTTGTCACCTTCCAGGCCCGATCCGCAGACGATGCCGAAGGCTTCGACCTGAGCGTGCGAGACACCGGGCGCGGCATGAGCCGCGAACAATGCGCGCACCTGTTCGAGCCCTTCAACCGGCTCGGCGTCGAGCGCGAAGGCATCGAGGGACGCGGCCTGGGGCTGACCACGGTGCGCCATCTGGTGGCGCTGATGGGCGGGCAGTTGCAGGTCCACAGCCGACTGGGCGAGGGCAGCGAGTTCAGGGTCTGGCTGCGCCGCGCGTCGCCGCCGGACGAGCTCTGTGCGAGCCCGTGCCCGCTGGCGTCGGTGCCACACGATGTCGGCGAGCGGCCGCCGCTGTCGGTGCTGTACATCGAGGACAACGCGGTCAATGCGATGGTGGTGCAGGAACTGGTGGCACTGCGCCCCAACGTCAGCTGCACGACCGCGGTCGACGGCGCCAGCGGTGTCGCCAGCGCGTTGCGCGATCGACCGGATCTGGTGCTGGTGGACATGCAGCTGCCCGACATCGACGGCTACGAAGTGCTGCGCCAGCTGGCACGGCACGGCGCCGGCAAGCGACGCATTGCGCTGTCGGCCAACGCAATGCCCGACGACGTGGCACGGGCCCGGGCCGCCGGCTTCGACGACTACTGGACCAAGCCGATCGATTTCCATCGCTTCCTGGCCAACCTCGATCGGCTGGCAGGCGAACTGGCAGCGGCCCCTTCCCTTCTTCAGGACTGAACACCATGTCACAGCGCATCAGCGTGGACCTTCGCGACGGCGTGGCCGATGTGCGGCTGCAGCGAGCCGACAAGATGAACGCGCTCGACGACGCGATGTTCGAAGCGCTGCGTGCCACCGGCGAAGAACTGAAAACACGCGCCGGGGTGCGCGTGGTGGTGCTGTCCGGCGAGGGACGCGGCTTCTGCGCCGGGCTCGACACCGCCAACTTCGGCAAGATGGCCTCCGGCGAGCGCGGCGGCGAGCGCTTGTTGCAAGGCCCGCGCAGTGCAAGCGGCGCCAACCCGTCGCAGCACGCGGTGATGGTGTGGCGCGAACTGCCGGTGCCGGTGATCGCCGCGGTGCACGGCGTCGCCTATGGCGGCGGATTCCAGCTGATGCTCGGTGCCGACCTGCGCTTCGTCACCGCCGACGCACGGCTGTCGATCATGGAGATCAACTGGGGCCTGGTGCCCGACATGGGCGGCATCGCGCTGCTGCGCCGCCTGGTGCGCGACGACGTCGCACGCGAGCTGACCTACACCGGACGCGTGTTCAACGGCACCGAGGCGCAGCAGCTCGGCCTGGCCACGCGCGTGTGCAGCGACCCGCGTGCCGACGCGCTGGCCCTCGCCGGCGAGATCGCCGCCCGCAGCCCGAGCGCGATGCGCGCGGCCAAGCGGCTGCTCGATCTCGGCGGCGATGCCACGGTGGCCGAGATCCTGCTCGCCGAAAGCCGCGAGCAGGCGGCGCTGATGGGCGCGGCCGATCAGATCGAAGCCGTGCAGTCCCGGCTGGGCGGGCGAGCGGCCGTCTTTCGTGATTGACCGGCCGCTGCGGCGCCGGTCGGCCCCCCACACGATCCCTCAGCCGTGACGCGGCCCATCCTCGCGATCGACGCCGATGGCGTGTTGGTCGACCTGCACATGGGTTATGCGGCGGCCTGGCAGCGTGCCTTCGGCAACTTCCCGGCCGAACGGGATCCGGACGCCTACTGGCCGGCCGACCGCTGGCAGGTGGACCCGCTCGACGCCGAACAGCGGCTGCAGTTCCGCGCGCAGTTCGACGAGCCGTTCTGGGAATCGCTGCCGGCCATCACCGGTGCCGTCGATGCTTGCCGGCGTCTCGACGACGCCGGCTTCGAACTGGTGTGCGTGACCGCGCTCGAGGCACGATTCCAGGCCGCGCGGCTGCGCAACCTGCGCGCGCTCGGCTTTCCGATCAAGCGCGTGCTGGCCACCGGCCACAGCGAAGGCGAGCGCAGCCCGAAGGCCGATGCGATCGAGAAGCTCAAGCCGGTGGCCTTCGTCGATGACTACATCGTCTACATGCGCGGCGTGCCGAGCTATGTGCACACCGCGCTGATCCTGCGCGCGGCCAACGGCAGCCCCAACGTCGGCGACGACATGGCGCTGGCGCGCTCGGTGCATCAGGATCTGGCCGCCTTCGCGGACCACTGGATCGGGCCGATGCGCCCGCGTGCGTAGCGCGGCTCGACGGCGTCGCGCCATAGCCGGTGTGCATCACGCCGGGTGCGCGATTTCGCTCCTTTGGTGGATGGCGCCGCGCGGCGGTTCTTGACAGCATCGGTGCCGCCGCGGACGCCAACCGCGCAGAGGCATCAACGATGATTTTCGACGAACGCACCGACGGCGACTACCGCATCTACGCGGGCGCGCTGGAAGCGCCCAGCGGCCACGGCTACATCGCCGCGCTGGTGGTCAACCGGATCAGCGGCGCGGCGCCGGGGCCGCGCGAGGCCTACCGCGACGACAGCCTGGCCTGCGGCCACCGCTGGCTGTCGGCGCAGGAGGCGCTGCTGTACGCGCTGAACAAGGCGCGCGACGTGATCCACCGCGAGAGCCATCGGCTGCACTGCTGAACGCGGCCCGACTCGATCGCCGGCCGCCGCTCACTGGCTCATCCTGTGAGCGAGTGAGGCGAGACACTGGTCCTGCACGCTGGGCATCGGGCCCCGCGATTCAACGAAAGCAGGCCATGGCACAGACCCTTTTCGCCTTCGATCAGCTCCCGGCCGACCGGCACGTCGGTTTCGAACTGGGCCGCGACCATGCGCGCCACGGCGTGCTGCCCCGGCCCGAGCAGATGCGCCCGGGCAACCCGCTGTACCAGGGCTGGCGCAGCAGCCAGGCGCGCTGGCGCGAGAGGTCGTCGCTGCCGGCCCGCCACACGCGCCAGTGGCTGCAGTTGCGGCTCGACGCCTGGCAACGCGGCATCGCCTTCGAAGCGATGAGCGTGACGCCGAACCATCTGCGCCAGATCGAGGTGACACACTGCCCGGTGACCCGCGAGCCGCTCGACCACGGCACCGGCCTGCCGGGCGACGCGGTCGATCACGCGCCTTTCCCCCGCCGGCGCCTATGCCGCCGGCAACCTGGCGGTGCTCGGTGCGCGGGCACAGCGGGCCATGGTCGGCCGCGACTGGCAGCAGGCGATGCAGATGGCCGCGCAGGCCGGGACGGCCGACGATGGCCGGGCCGCCGGGCTGGCAGCGCCCGAGTGGAAACGGCTGGCGGTGCTGATGGCCTTCGTCACCCCGATGCCGCATGCACAGGCCGCCTCGCTGCCGCTGTGCGTGCTGCCACCGAACCGGCTGCGCCTGCTCAACCCCGCGCAGGGGCTGCAGGCGCTGGTCACCCATCGCCTCGGCGAGCCGGGCTGGTGTCGAAGCATGCATGCGCTGGCCGATCGCCTGCCCGGCGCGCAGCTGCGGCACGACTTCAACCAGTTGGTCAACGCACTGCTGCCACGGTCGATCGGCATGGCCGGCGATGGCGAGCGCGGCGCGCTGCGCCGGGCTCGCGAGGACGCCTGGGGCGACGCGCTCGTCAACCGCCGCTGGCAGCGCTTGATGCTGCAGCTGGATGTGCACCAAACGAAGGCATTGCTGGCGCACGGCGTCGCCATGGGGCTGGCCGGTGTGCATGCGCGGCTGCATGACGATGACAGCGCCACCGACGGCTGGGCGCTGCACCCGCACGGCGATGCGCCGCGCTTGCAGCGGGCTGCGATCGAGCCGGCGCCCGTGCCGCGATCGACCCTGCGCGCAGTCGAGCGGCCGGCGCGTCGGGCCAGCGATCGACCGGCACCGCGCCTGGTCGCGCAGCGCGCCGCCGCGCCGGCTTCTCAAGCAAAGACCGCCACCACCTGATAGCCGTAGGCGGCCAGCTGCGCATCGGGCGACCACAGCTGGGCGGCATGGTTGACGTAGCCTTCGTCGACGAGCAGCGATTCGTTGTCGGCGCGCCACCAGCCCTGCGCCGCGGGTGCCGGCACCGGGCGCAGCTCCAGTGCCCACGACACCGAACTGTTCGGCGCGTAGTCGCTGAGCTGCCCCATCACCGGCGTCGGGGCCAGGTCGGCGAGCAGCACCACCTGCAGTTCGGCATGCACCGGCGCGCTGTCGTGCAGGCGCAGGTACTGGCTGCTGCGCCAGCCGCTGCCGCCGGAAAAGGGCGGCGGGCCGTCGGCCCAGCGGATGTCGAAGTGCTGCAGGAACGAAGGCGGCCGGCCCGCGCGCAGCGGCGCCGCGGACAGTTCGTGCACGCTGTGGGGCAAGGGCTGCGCCGCGGGCCGCCGTGGCGCCAGCGCCGACTGGCGGCCCGCGCCATAGATGCCGATCAGCACCGCCACCACCTGCTCGCGCTGGTGCACATGCGCCAGCACCTGGCACACATTTTTGCCCTGGCGGAGCACGGTGACGGTGACGCTGATCTCACCCGGCACGACCGGCGCCACGAAGCTGGTCTGCAAGGCGCGCAGCGTGACGTCGTCGGACCAGGCCGCCCCGGCCTTCTCGCGCATCGCCTGCGCGGCCAGCGCACTGACGAGTCCGCCGAAACAGGTGCGTCCCTGCGACCAGTCCTCGCCGATCACATAACGAAGTGCATCGCCGTGGTGGCGGCGCCGATCGATCAATTCACTGAAGCTTTGCATGGGTGCAGGGTCATCCGCTGCGGGGCGGCGTCGAACGTCGAAGCTGGCATCATGCCCGCTTCGCATCCCGCTGCCCTGCCATGCCCGCCAACGAATCGATGAACCCCTTGCTCGACCCCTGGCGCACGCCCTACGCGCTGCCCCCGTTCGATCTGTTCCGCCCCGAACACTTCGCCCCCGCGCTGCACAGCGCGATGCGCAGCCACCGCGAAGAATTGCGGCTGCTGGCGGCACAGACCGAAGCGCCGAGTTTCGACAACACGCTCGCGGCGATCGATCGCAGCGGGCAGTTGCTGTCGCGCGTGGCGTCGGTGTTCTACAACCTGACCGCCTCGCACACGCACGCCGATCTGCAGGCCGTTCAGCGCGAGATGGCCGCGCCGATGGCGGCCCATGAAAGCGCGATCTACATGGACGCGGCGCTGTTCGCGCGCGTTCACAGCCTGCACGGGCAGCGCGAGCAGCTCGGGCTGAACCCGGAACAGCTGCGCCTGCTCGAACGCGTGCACCTCGACTTCGTGCGCGCCGGCGCCCTGCTGTCGGCCAGCGACCAGCAGCGTTATGCGCAGATCATGCAGCGCCTGGCGCAGCTGACCACCGCGTTCGGCCAGAACGTGCTGCACGACGAAGCCGAATTCGAACTGCCGCTGCGCGATGCCGACGCGCTCGCCGGCTTGCCGGCATCGCTGCTGGCCAGCGCCCGCCAGGCGGCCGAAGATCGGGGCCAGCCTGGCGGCCACCTGATCACGCTGTCGCGATCGTTGATCGTGCCCTTCCTGACCTTCTCCGAACGGCGCGATCTGCGCGAGCAGGCGTGGCGCGCGTGGGTCGGCCGCGGCGAACACGACGGGGCGCACGACAACCGGCCGGTGGCGCTGGAAATCCTGCAGCTGC
Organism: uncultured beta proteobacterium; assembly: GCA_963756415.1. Lineage (GTDB taxonomy): Bacteria > Pseudomonadota > Gammaproteobacteria > Burkholderiales > Burkholderiaceae_C > Rubrivivax. The sequence continues at coordinate 1,437,559 of CAVWNT010000002.1, read as the reverse complement.
GTGCCGAGCAGGCGCAGCTGCTCGGCCACGCCAGCTATGCCGACTATGCGTTGCAGGACACCATGGCCGGCAGCCAACCCGCGGTGCAAAAGCTGCTCGACGAGGTGTGGCCGCGCGCGCTGGCGGCAGCCGATGCCGAGCGCGCCCTGTTGATCGAACAGCGCGAGGCGGCCGGTCACGGCAGCGACGGCGCGCTGGCGGCGTGGGATTGGCGCTACTGGGCCGAGAAGGTGCGCCGCGAGCATTTCGATGTCGACGATGCGCAGGTCAAGCCGTACTTCTCGCTGCCGAACATGGTGCAGGCGGCCTTCGATTGTGCGCAGCGGCTGTTCGGATTGAGCTTCACGCCGCGCGACGATCTGCCGGTGTATCACCCCGACGTCAAGGCCTACGAGGTGCGCAATGCACAGGGCACCGTCATCGCGCTGTTCCTGCAGGACAACCATGCACGTGCCAGCAAGCGCAGCGGGGCCTGGATGAGCCAGCTGCGCTCGCAGTCGCGCAACGGCGTCAGCGGCGACGCCGCGTTGCCGGTGGTGTTGAACAACAACAATTTCGCCAAGGGTGCCGACGGCGCGCCGGCGCTGCTGTCGCTCGAAGAGGCGCGCACCCTGTTCCACGAGTTCGGCCATGGCCTGCACGGCATGCTGTCGAACGTCACCTACGAGCGGCTGTCCGGCACGCAGGTGCTGCGCGACTTCGTCGAACTGCCGTCGCAGCTGTTCGAACACTGGCTGATGGAAGACCGCGTGCTCGAGCAGCACGCCCGCCATTGGCAAACCGGTGCGGTGATTCCGGCGCAGCTGGTGCAGCGGCTGCGCCGCGCACAGCGCTTCAACCAGGGTTACGAGACGGTGCGCTATTGCGCCAGTGCCTTGCTCGACATGAGCGTGCATGCGCTGCCACCCGGCGAGCAGCCGCACGACCTGGCGCAGTTCGAGGCGCAGACGGTCGAGCGCCTGGGCGCACCCGCCGCGATCGGACTGAACCACCGCCTGCCGCACTTCCAGCACCTGTTCTCGGGCTACAGCTACGCCGCCGGCTACTACGTGTACCTGTGGGCCGAAGTGCTCGACGCCGATGCCTACGAAGCCTTCGAGGAGGTCGGCGACCCCTTCGACCCGACCCTGGCGGCGGCCCTGCAGCGCCACATCTACGGCAGCGGCAACAGCGTCGAACCCGGCGCCACCTACACCGGCTTCAGGGGCCGCCCGGCCAGCGTGCAGCCGCTGCTGCGCAAGCGCGGGTTGCTGCAGACGGCCGAAGCTTGAAGGCTCATGCCGGCGGCCCGAAGTGGTCGTCGAGCGCGGCGATGAAGATCTTGAAGTCGAGCGGCTTGGTCCAGTAGTCGGCGAAGCCGGCCTGCCTGGCGCGCGCGATGTCGTCGGGCAACGCGTTCGCCGATACCGCGATGCAGCGGATGTGCGCCGTGGCCGGGTGCGCGCGCAGGCGTCGCAGCACCTCGTAGCCGTCGATGTCGGGCAGGTGCATGTCGACCAGGATCAGGTCGGGCTGCAGCAAGGCCTGTTCGATGCCTTCGCAGCCGGACTCGGCGCACACCAGCGACAGGTCGGGCCGCAGCGCCACCAGCTCCTGCACGATCAGCTGGTTGACGGCGTTGTCCTCGATGTACAGCAGCCGGGCGCGCCGGGTCGGGGCGCCCGGCGCCGCTCGCGTGGCCGGTTCCTCGTCGAGCGGCATCGGCACCGACGGCAGCGCGGACGCGTCCGGCAGCCGCACCTCGAACACGCTGCCCTCGCCGGGCGTGCTGCGGACGTGCACCTGGCCGTGCATGCGGGCGACCAGGGCCTTGACGATCGACAGGCCGATGCCGGTGCCCTCGATCGAGCCCCGCTCCAGACCCAGGCGGTTGAAAGGCTCGAAGGCATGGGCCAGCTGCGCCTCGCTCATGCCGCGCCCGGTGTCGCTGACGCTCAGCAGCACGCCGGGCTCCTCGGCCGCGGTGTGCACGGTCACCGAGCCGCCCTCGACGTTGTACTTGACGGCATTGGTCAACAGGTTCAGCAGCACCTGGCGCAGCCGTGTCACATCGGCCAGCGCGGTCACCGCCTCGCCGCTGTGGCGCAGCTTCAGTTTCATCTGCCGCGCCTGGCGTTCGACCAGCGCCATCGTCTCGATCACCAGCGGGCGCAAGGCCACCGGCGCGGCGTCGACGCGCATCTCGCCGCCTTCCAGGCTGGACAGGTCGAGCACGTCGTCGATCAGCGCCAGCAGATGGCGCCCGGCGGTGTGGATCTGTTCGAGCCGGCGCTTGCGCGTGGCCGCGCTGGCGCGCTCGCCGTCGGCCAGCATCAGCTGGGTGAAGCCGAGCACCGCGTTCAGCGGCGTGCGCAACTCGTGGCTCATGCGCGACAGGAACTGCGACTTGGCCTGGCTTTCGAGCAGCACCGCGGCGCGTTCCTGGTGCGCCAGGTGCGCGCTGCGCGCCTCGGTGATGTCCCAGTTGACGCCGATGCGGTGGTTGCGGCCGCTGGCCTTGTCGTGCACCGTCATCGAACGCGAGGCCAGCCAGTGCCATTCGCCGTCGGGCCAGCGCACGCGGAATTCCAGCGTCGTCATCTGGCCCAGTTCGATGGTCCGGGCCAGCTGCTGCTGCACCACCTCACGATCCTGCGGGTGCACCAGCGCCAGGCGTTGCTCCCGATCGGGCGCCTGCGCGCGTGCGGGCAGGCCGCGCAGGCGCCACATCTGCTCGTCCCAGATGGCCCCTCCCGTGTCGTCCATCTGCCAGGTGCCCAGGCCCACACCGCGCGTGACCAGCGACGATCGTTCGCTGGCCGCGCGCAGCGCCGCCTCGACCTGGTGGCGCTCGGTGACGTCGAGCATCACGCCGAAGATCTCGCGGTGCCCGAGTGGGTCCGCCGTCCGGACATGCGACTCGAGGTGACGCACCACACCGTCGCTGCGCACGATGCGAAAGCCGATGTCCAGCTCGGTCAAGGCGCCCTCGGCCCACGCCGAAAAACGCGCGATGACTTCGGCGCGGTCGTCGGCGTGCACGTGGCGCTCGGCCCAGGTGTCGAAGCCAGGCAGCGACGAGCGCACCGGCAGGCCGTGCATGACGTAGACCTGGTCGCTCCAGCGCACGATGCCGGTGCGCGTGTCCATCGTCCAGTAGCCGATGCCGGCGACACCGGCGGTGATCTCGAACTGGCGTACCAGCTCGATGCGCTCGCGCGAGCTGGCGATGCGCTCGCTCATGTCCATCGCAACCGCGAACACCGCCACCGGTTCGCCGGCATCGTCGCGCTGCACCATGCGCCGGGTCAGGAAGTGACGCCAGTGGCCGGCAGCGCCGCGCACGCGCAGTTCGCTGTCGAGCGGCGCGCCGCTGCTGAGCAGGCGCTCGACATCGGCCTGCGCCTGCGCCGCATCGTCGGGATGGATCAGCTCGCTCAGACGCTCGAGGGTCAGGCCTTCGGGGCGCGCCGGCAAGTCCAGCAGCCGAAAGCCGATGTCGTTCATCTGCACCTGGTTCGTGCGCAGGTCGCGCCGCCACACGGCGATCTGCGCCAGCTCGACCGCCAGCTTCAGATGTTCAAGTGCCTCGCCGTGCGCTTGCGCCAGGTGCCAATGTTCGGTGTCGTCGCGCAGCACGCCGATGGCCCGCTCGGGCCGGCCATCGGCGTCGTCGAGCACCTGCCATTGCGAGCGCAGGTGGCGCACCGCGCCGTCGGCACCGCGCACCCGGTAACGCTGTTCATAACGCCCGGCGCTGCGCATCGACTGGCGAATCGCCTTCTCGACGCGCGCGCGGTCTTCATCGACGATGGTGCGCATCGAGGCTGCGAAGTCGGGTGTGCCCTGGACATTCGGCGTGCCCCGCAGCTCGTGGACGCGGCGGCTCCAGCGGCCCTGCAGCGTGCGCACGTTGCGTTCCCACACGCCCAGCTGGCCGAACTCCTGCACCATCTCGAGCATCTCGGTCAGCCGAGCCGCCGGGTCCTCGGCGCCGTCGACCGGCACCGCTGTCCCGGCAGCCGGGCACAGCGACACGACGCGGCGCGCGTCGGACAGGCCGCGCAGGTGCATCTCGAAGGCGCGGCCGTCGGCCAGCGTCAGCCGCAGCGGCAGCGCCGGACCCGCGTCGAACAGGTCTTGCACGGCCGCGGCATCGGCACCGTTCGATGCCAGCAGCAGGGCCAGCCGCCGCCCTGGCCAAGGCAGCGAAGCGCCGAACAGCGATTGCATCGCCGGGTTGCACCAGGACACCGCGCCAGCGGCATCGGTCAACGCCACCGCGCCCGACTGCAGGCGCAACAGCGCCAGTGCATCGGGCAGATCGAGCCCTTGGGTCGCACCGGATGCGTCGTCGGGCGAAGCGGACGGCAGGGAAGCAGGCAAGGTCGGGCGAGGTGATGTGAACGGCAGGCGCGCTCGGCAGACCTGCACAGTCAAAGTCTAGGCCATCGAAACGGGTCGACGGCCCCTGCGCGCGGCCGCGCGACCGACGCGGCGGGTGGGCGTGGAAAATGCACTGGCGCGCCGCAGCGGCGTGCGAACAAGGGGGGCGTGTGGCGGGCATCCGGAAAACATTGCATTCGCCGGTGCACGGTGCGGTGATCGGCATCGAGGTGGTCGTCGGCCAGACGGTGCCTGCCGGGCACACGCTGCTGCTGATGGAAGCCATGAAGATGGAAGTGCCGCTGCAGGCGCCCTGCCCCGGCACCGTGCGCGGCGTGCACGCGGCCATCGGCGATGTGCTTGCCGAGGGCCACCCGCTGGTCGATTTCGAACCCGGCGCCGCACCGCCTCAGCCGACCCGGGCAACGCCGGCACCCGATCCGGCACTGCCGCGCGCGGACCTGCAGGCGGTGCTCGACCGGCGCCGGCTGCTGCACGACGAGGCCCGGCCCGAGGCCATCGCCAAACGGCATGCGCTGGGTGCGCGCAGTGCGCGCGAGAACCTGGCCCAGCTGCTCGACGACGGCAGCCTGCTCGAATACGGCGCCTTCGCGGTGGCGGCGCAGCGCACGCGGCGCAGCCTCGACGACCTGCAGCGCAACACGCCCGCCGATGGCCTGATCACCGGCACCGGGTCGATCAATGCGGCGCTGTTCGGCGCGCAGCGCGCCCGCGTGGCGGTGATGGCCTACGACTACACCGTGCTGGCCGGCACCCAGGGCACTTTCAACCACCGCAAGAGCGACCGCCTGCTCGAGATCGCCGAACGCCAGCGGCTGCCGCTGGTGCTGTTCGCCGAAGGCGGCGGCGGCCGCCCCGGCGATGTCGATTCGCCGACCGTCGCCGGCTTGCACTGCACCACCTTCGCCCGCTTTGCCCGCCTCAGCGGCCAGGTGCCGGTGGTCGGCATCGTCGCCGGGCGCTGCTTTGCCGGCAACGCGGCGTTGCTCGGCTGCTGCGACGTGATCATCGCCACCGACAACGCCAGCATCGGCATGGGCGGGCCGGCGATGATCGAAGGCGGCGGTCTCGGCCGTGTCGACGCCGAGGCGGTGGGGCCGGTGGGCGTGCAGGCGCCGAACGGCGTCATCGATGTGCGCGTCGCCGACGAAGCCGCGGCGGTATCGGTGGCGCAGCGTTACCTGGGCTACTTCCAGGGCGCGCTCGGCGCCGATGCGCCCGCCGGCGGCGACCCGCTGTCGTTGCGCCACGCGCTGCCGCCGAACCGCAATGCGCTGTACGACCCGCGCGTCATCGTTCACACCGTCGCCGATGCCCACAGCGTGCTCGAACTGCGGCGCGAATTCGGCCTCGGCGTGATCACCGCGCTGGCACGCATCGGCGGGCGTGCGGTGGCGATCGCCGCCAGCCAGCCACGGCATCTCGGCGGCGCGCTCGACGCACCGGCGTGCGACAAGCTCGCGCGTTTCATGCAGCTGGCCGACGCCTTCGGCCTGCCGCTGATCACCTTCGTCGACACGCCCGGCTTCATGGTCGGCCCCGATTCGGAAAAGACGGCGATGGTGCGCCACGCCGGGCGCTTGTTCGTCACCGCCGCGGCGCTGCGCGTGCCGGTGTTCAGCGTCGTGCTGCGGCGCGGCTACGGCCTCGGCGCGATGGCGCTGACCGCAGGCCACTTCCATGCCCCGGTGGCCATCGCCGCGTGGCCGAGCGGCGAGTTCGGCGCGATGGGCATCGAAGGCTCGGTGCGGCTGGGCTTTCGCAAGGAGCTCGAAGCCGCTGCGCCGCAGGACCGCGACGCGTTGTTCGAGCGTCTCGTCGCCGAGGCGATCGACAAGGGCCAGGCGCTGAACATGGCCAGCCACCTCGAGATCGACGACGTCATCGACCCGGCCGACACGCGGGCCTGGCTGTTGCGCGGCCTCGCTTCGGTGGCCCACCAGCCGCTGGCCCCGCGGCGCGGCTTCATCGACGCGTGGTGAGGTGGCAGCGCCGATCGCGCGACGCCGTGCGCGGGTGGCCTTGGGCAGCTGTGCCATGACCTCGAACAGTCGCTCGCACACCGCCGCAGGGGCCAGCGCCGCGGACGCGGCCAATCCGATCGAGCAGGTCTGGGTCGACGCGCAGCGCCAGCGCCGCCTGCCGCTGCGCATCCGCTGGCCCGACGGCCCCGGCCCGCATCCGCTGCTGCTGTTCTCCCACGGTCTGGGCGGCAGCCGGCTCGGCGGTGCGGTGTGGGGCCAGGCCTGGCGCGATGCCGGCTTCGTCGTCATCCACCTGCAGCATCCAGGCAGCGATTCGTCGGTCTGGATTCAGGGCCTGGCGGCCTTGCGTGCGGCAGCGACCGCGCAGCAGTTGCTGGCGCGCGTGAACGATGTGCGGTTCGTGCTCGACGAGGTGCAGCGTCGACACCACGTCGCCGCCAGCGAGTGGGCCGGCGTGCGGCTGGACGCGATCGGCGTGTGCGGGCACTCGTTCGGCGCGCACACCGTGGCCGCGCTGGCGGGACGGCGCTATGCGCAGGACGCTGCCAGGCTCGCCGATCCGCGGCCGCGTGCCTTCATGGCTTTCAGCCCGTCGCCGGGTCGCGACGGGTTGTCCGCGGCCGAGGCCTTCGGCAGCGTGGCGCGGCCGTTCATGGTGTTGACCGGCTCGAACGACGGCGACCCGTTCGGCGCCTACACCGATGGCGCGCCGCGCTGGCAGGTCTTCGAGGGCCTGCCGCCCGCTGCGCGGGCCGGGTTGTGGCTGCAGGGCGCCGACCATTTCACCTTCGCCGGCCAGGCCGAGCTGCAGCAGCGCATGGGCGTGATGGGCCGGCGGCACGACGACGCCGTGCACCTGCAGCCCCGGCACCATGCCGCCATCGCCGGCATCAGCAGTGCCTGGTGGCGGGCCACGCTGCTCGGCGATGCCGATGCCGCCGCGCAGCTGAAGGCCCCCGCCGCGCTGGCCGCGGGCGACCGTTGGCTGCAGGGCTGAGCGAAGCCGCAGAATGCGCGTTCGACATCCCCCTACCGATCCAGGAACACCGATGTTCAGCACCGCACTGGCAGGCAGCCTGCCCAAACCCGACTGGCTGGCGGAAACCGGCAAGCTGTGGCCGCAGTGGCGCAGCGACGGCGCCGCGCGCGCGCAGGCCAAGCTGGATGCCACGCTGTTGTGGATCAAGACGCAGGAGGACGCCGGGCTCGATGTCATCGGCGACGGCGAGATGTCGCGCCAGCACTTCGTGCACGGCTTTCTCGAGCAGGTCGAGGGCATCGACTTCGAGAACAAGGTCGAGATGGGCATCCGCGCCGAGCGCTACAAGGCGATGGTGCCGCAGGTGGTGTCGGCGCTGAAGCTGAAGGGGCGCGTGCACGCCGCCGAGGCGCGTTTCCTGCGCGCGCACACGAAGAAGAAGATCAAGTTCACGCTGCCCGGCCCGATGACCATCGCCGACACCGTCGCCGACCGCTTCTACGGCGACCGGCGCACGATGGCGATGGCCTTCGCCGAGCTGCTGAACACCGAGGCGCTGGCGCTGCAGGCCGACGGCGTGGACATCGTGCAGTTCGACGAGCCCGCGTTCAACGTCTTCATGGACGACGTCAACACCTGGGGCATCGCTGCGCTGGAGCGTGCCGCGCAGGGCCTGACCTGCACGACGGCCGTGCACATCTGCTACGGCTACGGCATCCAGGCCAACATCGACTGGAAGAACTCGCTCGGCGACGAGTGGCGCCAGTACGAGCAGATCCTGCCGGCGCTGGCGCGTTCGTCGATCCAGCAGGTCAGCCTGGAGTGCGTGCATTCGCATGTGCCGCCGCAGCTGATGGCGTTGCTGCAGGGCAAGGACGTGATGGTCGGCGTCATCGATGTCGCCAGCGACACGGTCGAGACAGCCGAAGAAGTGGCCGACACCATCGCGCTGGCGCTGCAGTACGTGCCGCCGCAGCGCCTGATCGCCTGCACCAACTGCGGCATGGCGCCGATGAAACGCGAAATCGCCGAGGCCAAGCTGCGGGCACTCGCCGACGGTGCGGCGCTGGCGCGGCAGCGCCACGCCCAGGCGTGAACGCGGCGGCCGCGATGGAAGCGCACACGCATGCACCGCCGATCACCGCGCCTGCCGAGGTGGACGCGCAGCTGCGCGAGCGGGGCCACGCGCTGCTCGACCTGCATGCGCTGCCGGCGTCGATGCCGCGGGCGCTGCAGCGCTGGCAGGCCATCTGGACGCGGCTGCCGAGCGATGAGCACCTGCGCGACGGCGGTCGCTACCGGCGCCGGCGCCACGGCAGCTTCGTCGTCGACGGCGATGCGCTGAGGCCGGTGCCGCACCGCGCGCACTGGCAGCCGGTGCGAATACAACGCGCTGCACGGCGGCATCGAACGCTGGTTCGAGCCGCTCGAGCCGGCGCTGACCGCCGATGCCGCCTGGGCCGAGTTGCTGCTGGCCTTCGCCAGGCACGCCAGCGCGCTGCGCGGCGCGCGGCCGTGGTTCGTCGAGGCGCACTGCTTCCGCATCGACACCACCGACGGCATCGGCCGGCCGACGCCCGAAGGCGCGCACCGCGACGGCGTCGACCTGGTGGTGGTGATGCTGCTGGCGCGGCACGGGGTGAAGGGCGGCGAGACGCGTGTCTTCGACGTGCGCAGCCCGCAGGGCCAGCGCTTCACGATGGCCGAACCCGGCACCACCTTGCTGCTCGACGACGCGCGCGTGATCCACGAGACGACGCCGATCCAGCCGCTGCAGGAGGGCAGCGGGCACCGCGACACGCTGGTGCTGACCTACCGCGCCGGCGGCTTCCAGAGTGCTTGATGCCGCGAGCTATCCTGGGCGCATGAACCTGGCCATCGACTACGACGACGTGCATGCGGCGGCACAACGGCTGGCTGGTGTGGCGCACCGCACGCCGGTGCTGCGCTCGCGATTGGCCGACCGGCGCTGTGGCGCGCAGCTCTTCTTCAAGTGCGAGAACTTCCAGCGCATGGGCGCTTTCAAGTTTCGCGGTGCCTACAACGCGCTCAGCCAGTTCAGCGCCGAACAGCGCGCGGCCGGCGTGATCGCCTTCTCGTCGGGCAACCACGCGCAGGCGATCGCGCTGTCGGCGCAACTGCTGGACATGCCGTCGGTGATCGTGATGCCGCAGGATGCGCCGCAGGCCAAGCTCGACGCCACGCGCAGCTATCAGCTGGGGCGCCCGGGCAGCGAGATCGTGCTCTTCGATCGCTACACCCAGGACCGCGAGGCGCTGTGCCGCGAACTCGCCGAGGCGCGTGGCATGACGATGATTCCGCCCTTCGACCACCCGCACGTGATGGCCGGCCAGGGCACTGCGGCACTGGAGCTGATCGAGGAGGTCGGGCCGCTCGATGTGCTGCTCGTGTGCGTCGGCGGGGGCGGCCTGATCGCCGGCAGCGCGGTCGCGGCCAAACACCTGTCGCCGGGTGTCGCCGTGCACGGCGTCGAACCCGCCGCCGGCAACGACACGCAGCTGAGCCTGGCGCAGGGCCGCATCGTGCACATCGACACACCACGCACCCTTGCCGACGGCGCGCAGACGCAGTCCAGCGGCCAGTTGACCTTCCCGGTCATCCAGGCGCTGGTGAGCAGCGTGCTGACCGTCAGCGACGAGCAGCTGGTGAGCACGATGCGCTTCTTTGCCGCGCACATGAAGATGGTCGTCGAACCGACCGGCTGCCTCGCGGCAGCGGCCGTGCTGGAAGGCGCGATCGACTTGAGCGGGCAGCGGGTGGGGGTGATCGTCAGCGGCGGCAACGTCGATCTGGCGCGCTACGCCGCGCTGCTGGGTGGCGCTGCGCCAGCCGCCGCCTGAGCCATCCCGACCGATCCGACCGATCCCGATAAACAAGCCTGGAGAGCCCATGGGCGATTCGCACGCAGCGTCGGCAGACGACAAACCAGCGGACAAGGAAGCCGACAAACGCAGCCGCGAGCAGGTGGAAAAGCGCCTGGCGCAGTCGGCTGCGCTCAGCCATGCGCGCATCCGCCTGGGCGGGCGCGACATCGACTACAGCGTCAACGCCGCCTACCTGCCGGTGATGGCGGACGGCTTTGCCGGTGCGCACGGCGGCCCCGATGCGGCTGTCTTCGCCACCGCCTATGTGTGCCGGCAGCCGGCAGGATCGCCACCGCGTCCGGTGTGCTTCGCCTTCAACGGCGGGCCCGGTTCGGCCTCGATCTGGCTGCAGTTCGGCGCGCTCGGCCCCAAGCATGTGCCGATGCCGGCCGACGGCAGCCAGCCGCACGCGCCGTTCACGCTGGTCGACAACCCGGTGAGCTGGTTCGAGCATTTCGACATGGTCTTCATCGATCCGCCGCACACCGGCTGGTCGGTCACCGCCAGCGAAGCGGCACGCAAGAAGATGCTGTCGGTCGACGGCGACGTCGAGGCGCTGGGCGAATGTGTGCGCGTGTGGCTGACGCGTCACAAGCGCTGGGGTTCACCGGTCTACCTGGCCGGCGAAAGCTACGGCACCACACGCGGCGCGGCGCTGGCCGACCGGCTGCAGTCGCTGGGCGTGTCGCTCAGCGGCGTGATCCTGATCTCGTGCGCGATGGATCTGCAAAGCCTGGTCTTCGCGCCGCGCAACGACCTGCCCTACGCGCTGTTCCTGCCCGGTTTCGCCAACGCCGCGCAGTACCACGGTCTGCTGAAAGGGGCGCCGGGCGAGTCGTCGCAGGCGGCACGCGAGGCGGCCGAAGCCTTCGTCGCCGACGACTACGTGGCTGCACTGCAGGCCGGTGCGCGGCTCGACGAGCGGCGTCGCTCGCGCATCGCCGCGCGCATCGCCGAGCTCACCGGCCTGCCGCAGGCGCTGGTCGAGCAGCGCAACCTGCGCATCGACGACCAGACCTTCTTCTTCGAGGCGATGCGCGAACAGGGCCGCATCGTCGGCCGGCTGGAAGCGCGTGTCACCGGGCCGATGGCCGCGCAGCGCACCCGCGACTGGGAGTTCGACCCCGGCATCGAGGCCATCGCGGCGCCGTACACCATGGCTGCGCTGGCGTACTACAGCGAGACCCTGGGCCTGCAGACCGAGCTGCGCTACGAGGTGTTGTCGGAAGCGGTGCACCGGGGCTGGAACTGGAGCCGCGGCGAGGACACCGGCAACGCCTTCGCCTGCACCAGCCCGGATCTGGGCCGCGCGATGCGCCGCAACCCGCACCTGAAGGTGTTCGTCGCCAGCGGCCGCTACGACCTGGGCACGCCGTACAGCGCCAGCGACTGGTCGGTGGCGCAGCTCGATATCGATGCGAGCGTGCGCCAGCGCCTGCAGCATCATTACTACGATGCCGGGCACATGATGTACACGCGCCAGGCCGATCTGCTCAAGCTCAAGGACGACATCGCGACCTGGTTGGCGACTTGAGCGCCCCGTGGCGCGGCCTGCTCAGAACGGCAGCTCGCTGCGCACGGTGAGCAGGCCGCCGCCGCGCGGGTGCGGCAGACGAAGCTCGAGCGCATGCAGCAGCAGGCGCGAGGCGCGCTGCTGCACCGGCAGCGGCGCATACAGCGCATCGCCCAGGATCGGCAACCCGACGGCGCACAGGTGCACGCGCAACTGGTGCGTGCGGCCCGTCACCGGCTGCAGTTGCAGGCGGGTGGTCTGGCCGACGGCATCGTGCGCCAGCACGCGCCACAGCGTCAGCGCGGGCTTGCCGAGCGCCCGATCCACCTTCTGCAGCGGCCGGCGCGGCCAGTCGGCCGACAGCGGCAGGTCGATGCGGCCTTCGTCGGCCTGTGGCCGGCCGGCCACCACCGCCACATAACATTTGTCCACCGCCCGCTCGGCGAACAGGGCGCCGAGCGCGCGTTGCATCGCCGCGCCGCGCGCCAGCAGCATCACGCCCGAAGTGGCCATGTCGAGGCGGTGCACCACCCGCGCATCCGGCCACTCGGCCAGAAGTGCCGACACCACGCAGTGCTGCTTGTCGACGCCACGACCCGGCACCGACAGCATGCCGGCGGGCTTGTCGACCGCGATCAGGTCATCGTCGGCGTAGAGCACCTCGATGTCTTGCGGGCGTTGCGGGTTCACGATGAAAAACGGCACCCCGAAGGGTGCCGCGCTGCATCAGACGCAGACCGAATCAGCGGCCGTACACCTTGCCGAACAGCTCCCAGCTCTTGCCGTTGAAGCGCTGCATCTGCTCACGCTCGATCGGGTAGAAATCGTCCGGACCGGTCTTGATGTTCACACCCGGCAACAACATCGGCAACGTCAGGTCCAGGTTGGCGGCCTGCTTCATGACGTTCTCGCGCGTGAGGTTGTCGCCCGCCTTCTTCAGCACCTCGACCATCGTCTGCCCCACCGTGTAGCCATAGACGTTGAAGTTGTCGTTCATCGCGCCGGTCGGGTGGTACTTCTTCATGAAGCCCACGAAGTCGTCCCATTCCTTGCCCTTCTGGAACTGCGGGTCGGTCGGGTCCTTGATGTAGCCGGCGGTCATCACGCCGGTGGAGGCCTCGATGCCGGCCGGCACCAGCACGGTGGCCGACGGCGCTGGAGACGCTGTTCAGGTAATGCACCGGCTTCCAGCCCAGTTCGTGCGCCTTCTTGATGGCCTGCGCGGCGAACTTCGGCGTCGTGATGTTGAAGAACACATCGGCGCCCGACGCCTTCAGCGACACCATCTGGCTGTCCACCGTCGGGTCGGTGACCTCGTAGCTGAGCTTGGAGACGATGCGCGCCTTGCCGTTGTCGCCGAGGCCATCCTCGAAGCCCTTCAGGTAGTCCTTGCCGTAGTCGTCGTTCTGATACAGCACCGCGATCTTGGCGTTCGGGTGGTTTTCGAGCAGGTGCGCCGCGTAGATCTTGGCCTCCGACTGGTAGTTCGGCTGCCAGCCCATCGTCCACGGAAAGCCCTTCGGATCACCCCACTTGGTGGCGCCGGTGGCGACGAACAGCTGCGGCACCTTGCGGTCGTTCATGTACTTGTGGATCGCCGAGTTCGGCGGTGTTCCCAGCGATTGGAAGACCAGCAGCACTTCTTCCTGCTCGACCAGCTTGCGCGCCTGCTCGACCGTCTTCGCCGGGTTGTAGCCGTCATCGAGGCTGATGAACTTGATCTTGCGGCCGTTGACGCCGCCTTCGGCATTGACCTTGTCGAAGTAGGCGCTGATCGCCTTGCCGATGGAGCCGTAGGCCGAAGCCGGACCCGAATAGGGGCTGATGCCGCCGATCAGGATTTCCTTGTCGGTCACGCCCGGGCCGTACTGTTTTTGCGCCAGCGCCGAGCCGGCCATCGTCAACGAGACCGCGCCCGCCAGGGCCAGGCTCAGGGATTTGAGTTTCATGTTGCTGCTTCTCCTTCAGATCAGGGTTTCACAAGATAACGCGCGCAGGTGACGCCAGTTGACCGGGTCAACCCGCAGATCGAGACCGCAGGCGCGCCCAGGCGCGGTGCACGCCGCCCATCACGCCGCCGGGCATCAGGAACATCAGCCCGATCAGCAGCACGCCGTAGATCGCCGCCGGCGCCGACTTCGAGATCTCGTCGGCGAGGTTCGGCACGTACTGGATGAAGATGCCGCCGAAGATCGCGCCGGGGATCGATGCCAGCCCACCGACCACCAGGCCGACCAGCAGGAAGATCGACAACTGCACCGTGAAGCTGTCGGGCGACACATAGGCCACGACGATGCCGCCCAACGCACCGGCCAGGCCGGTGAAGCCGGCCGAGGTGCCGAAGGTGAGCGACTTGAACACCGGCAGGTTGATGCCCATCGCGGTGGCCGCGATCGGATGGTCGCGGATGGCGATCAAGGCACGGCCGACGCGTCCGCGCAGCAGGTTCCAGGCGATCAGGAACATCAGCGCCGACGCGGCCAGCACGAAGAAATACAGCCAGCGGTCGGGGCTCAGCGGCTGGCCGAGCAGGCTGAATTCGAAAGGCGGCTGCGGCTTGCTCAACACGATGCCCTGCACGCCACCGGTATAGCCCTCGATGGCCTTGTACTTCAGCAGTTGTGGCACCGCCACCGCCAGCGCGAAGGTGGCCAGGGCCAGGAAGTGCCCGGCCAGCCGCAGCGCCGGAAACCCGATCAGGAAGCCGAAGACGAAACACAGCACGAAGGCGGCCGGCAGCGTGCCCCAGTACGGCACGCCGAAGCGGTCCATCAGGATCGCCGCGGTGTAGGCGCCGAAGGCGTAGAACGCGCCGTGGCCGAGCGAGAACTGGCCATTGAAGCCGGTGAGGATGTTCAGCCCGAGAATCGCCACCGCGTACACCAGCACCAGGTTGAACTGGAACACGCGGTAGTTCTTGACCAGGAACGGCAGCACCAGCAACGCCACCACGACCAGCGCGGTGCCGATCCAGATCCATTTGCGATCGGTGCTCGTATTCATACCCGGGTCACCACCTTCTTGCCGAACAGGCCGTTGGGCCACAAGGTCAGCGTGGCCACGATCAGCACCAGCGCCACGGTCAATTTGAGTTCGGTGCCGATGACGTAGGCACCGAGCAGGTTCTCGAGCACACCGACGACGAAGCCGCCGATCACCGCGCCCAGCGGGTTGTCGATGCCGCCCAGCAGCGCGGCGGCGAAGCCGTAGAGCAAGATGCCGATCATCATGTTCGGGTCGAGGAACACGATCGGCGCGATCATCATGCCGGCCACCGCGCCGATCGCCGCCGCCAGCCCCCAGCCCAACGCCAGCATCCACGACACGCGGATGCCCACCAGCCGCGCCGATTCGGCGTTCTGTGCCGCCGCGCGCATGGCCAGCCCGACCGAGGTGAAGCGGAAGAAGGCGAACAAGCCGAGCAGCACCACCAGCAGCACCGCCACCGAGCCGAACTGGTGCGCCGAGAAGTACTTGGTATCGACGAAGCCGGCAGCCGGAAACGGGCTGTCGAAGGCCTTGATGGTGTGATCGAAGAACCAGCCCGACAGCGCGTTGAAGATCAGCAGCAGGCCGATGAAGACGATCACGTTGTTCAGCACCGGCGCGTTCTCGCAGCGGGCGCAGAACGACACGCTGGATGACCACGGCGCCGACAAAGGACAGCGCCAGCGTCAGGAAGAAGGCCGCCCAGTAAGGCATGCCGCGCTGCATCAACTCCCAGGCGACGAAGGTGCTGAAGGTCGCCATCTCGCCCTGGGCGAAGTTGATGTGGTGGGTGGACTGGTAGATCATCACCAGCGCCAATGCCACCGAGCCGTAGATCACGCCGTTGGCCAGCCCGGAGAAGATCTGATGCAGTAGTGATTCCATGCGTGCTTCCGTCAGGGGCTCAATTCAGTAGCCGAGGTACGCACGGCGCACCGATTCGTCGTTCTTGATCGTCTGGCTGGGCCCCGACAGCGCCACGCGGCCGGTTTCGAGCAGATACGCGTGGTCGGCCAGGTCGAGCGCCAGCGACGCGTTCTGCTCGACCAGCAGCATGCTCACGCCGTCTTCCTTGTTGATGCTGCGCATGATGCGGAAGATCTCGGCCACGATCAGCGGCGCCAGGCCGAACGACGGCTCGTCGAGCAGCAGCAGTTTCGGGCGCAGCATCAGCGCGCGGCTGATGGCCAGCATCTGCTGCTCGCCGCCCGACAGCGTGCCGGCCTGCTGGTGACGGCGTTCCTTCAGGATCGGGAAGCGCGTGAACATGCGCTCCATGTCCTGCGCGGTGCCGGCCTTGTCGTGCCGCGAATAGCCACCCAGGCGCAGGTTTTCCTCGACCGACAGCATGGTGAAGGTGCCGCGCCCGTCGGGCACATGGGCCACACCCATCTGCACCACCTTCTCGGTCGCCTTGCCGACCAGCTGCTGGCCATCGAACTGGATGCTGCCGCTGGTCTTGACCATCTGGCACAGCGCGCGCAGCGTGGTCGTCTTGCCGGCACCGTTGGCACCGAGGATGGCGGTGATGTGCCCGGCCTTCAATGAAAAATCGACGTCGTACAGCACCTGCGTGGCGCCATACGACGCGCACAGCTTGTCCACCTTCAGCAACTCAGACATGGGCCGGCGCTCCGAGATAGGCTTCGATCACATCCGGATGCTTCTGGATGTGGTCGGGTGTGCCCTCGGCGATCTTGCGGCCGAAGTTCAACGCCACGATGTGGTCGGAGACATCCATCACCAGGCTCATGTGGTGCTCGACCAGCAGCACGGTGATGCCCATGCGGTCGCGCACGTCGCGAATCAGCCGTGCCAGATCGGCGAGTTCTTCGTGGTTCAGCCCGGCAGCGGGCTCGTCGAGCATCAGCAGCTTCGGCTTGGCGGCCAGCGCGCGGGCCAGCTCGACACGCTTTTGCGTGCCGAACGGCAGGTCGCCGACCGGCCGATGCTGCACCGCGGTCAGCCCCAGGTAATCCATGATCTCGCCGGCCTGCTTGCGCAGCGTCGCTTCTTCGGCCGACACGCTGGGCAGCCGCAGCGCGCTGGCCAAGAAGCCGGCGCGACGAGCGGCAATGGGCGCCGACCATGACGTTCTCCAGCACCGGCATGGTGCGGAACATGGCCAGGTTCTGAAAGGTGCGGCCCATGCCCAGCCCGGCGATCTGGTGGGTCGGGGTGCGCGTGATCGAGCTGCCCTCGAACAGGATGTCGCCGTCCTGGTACTGGTACAGCCGGCTCATGCAATTGAACAAGGTGGTCTTGCCGGCGCCGTTGGGGCCGATCAGCCCGCAGACGTGGCCGCGCTGCACATCGAAGGTCACCCCGTCGAGCGCCACGATGCCGCCGAAGCGCACCGTCACGCCACGCACGCTGAGCAAGGTTTGCGAGTCTTCCGCCATGTCCGTTCAGTTCCCTGCGATCGATCTTCTGATGCCCGCCTGCGAAGGCCTTTGCGGGCGCGACCGGGTTATAGGCTGCAACACGCGAAGCTGGCAATGAGAGCTTGCACTGTCACGCCAGCGACAAGGCGGTTGCCGCGCCGCCACGCGAGCGGGCCAAAACAGCGCCGCCGAAGTGGTAGGCGTTGACGGCGGGCGCACAAGCCCGCACAGTCGCAGCCTCGTCCTGACCACCGAAGGAGGCTGCCATGAATCCAGTTCATCACCGCTGCCCCACCACCCCGGTGGTCCCGGTCGGCCTGCGCCGCGTTGCTGCGCCCGCCGCCACGGCCTGATTCGGATCTGACTCGGACCTGATTCCGGCCTGAACGCAGGCGCTGGCGCGACGCCGCCCGCACCGGTTCCACCCGATCCACCGTTTGCTCGATGCCGGTGCTGAATGCACCCGGCGCGGCCCGCGTGCGCCTGTTCGACCACCGCGCGTGCGAGCGTCCTCATCGCCACCTCCGGATTCCACATGATCGACAACCTGATTGATTTCGACAGCCTGCGTGCGATCGGCATGACGCCGCAGATCCTTCAACAACTGCGCGAGCTGCCCCCGTTGGCCGGTGAACCGCATGTCATGCGCGTCACCGAACTGCAGCGCGACGGCATGACCCTGCATGACGGGCAACGCGAGCTCGACGCGCGCGCGCTGCCCGCGCTGCTGCGTTCGCTCGACGACGCGGGCGACGCGCTCGCCGTCGGCGACTGGGTGCTGGCCGAGCAGTTCGCCCACGGCGAGTGGTGGGTGCACACGCGCATGCCACCGCTGACGCAGATCGCCCGGCGGCTGCACGACGGGCGCGACAAGGTCTCGCGCGCCGTCATCGTCAGCAACGTCGATGTGGCGCTGCTGGTGATGGGCCTGGACATGGATTTCAACCTGCGCCGGCTCGAGCGCTATCTGGCGCTGGCCAGCGGCGCCGATGTGGACGCGGTGGTGGTGCTGACCAAGGCCGATCTGTGCAGCGACACCGACGCGCGGCTGCGCAGCGTGCACCGGGTGCTGCCGGCGCGTTGCGGCGTGGTGGCGGTGAACGCGCTCAGCGACGATTGCCGCGCCGCGCTGGCCGACTGGCTGCAACCCGGCCGCACGCTGGTGCTGGTGGGTTCCAGCGGCGCCGGCAAGAGCACGCTGACGAACACCCTGACGCCCGGGCCGGCGATGCCGGAGCACAGGCCACCGGCGCTGCGCGACGCGGCGACGGTCGCGGCCGCCACACCACCACCGCCCGCTCGCTGCACCGAACCGTCGATGGCGCCTGCATCATCGACACGCCGGGGCTGCGCACGCTGCGTCTGGACGGCGGCGAGCACGCGCTCGACGCGGTTTTCGCCGACGTCGCCCTGCTCGCGCCGCTGTGCCGCTTTCGCGACTGCCATCACGTCGACGAACCGGGTTGTGCGGTGCGCGACCAGGTCGGCGCCGAACGGCTCGACAACTACCACAAGCTGTTGCGCGAGACGCGGCGCGACACGCTCAGTGCGCTGCAACGCAAGCAGCAGCTGTCGCAGTGGAAGGCGCGCAGCCGCGAGGGGCGCGTGCGCATGGCCGCCAAGCGCGGCTGATCGACGCGACCGCCACGACACGGTTACAATGCGCGCACAGACATGCACAAGGCCGTTTCTTCAAGGTCTTCTCAGATTCACCCCTCACGCTGTCCGGTGTGGGCGGTCCGGTTTGAAAATCCCCCTGTTCGAAGTTTCTTGAGTGTTTCTGTCCGCGCCGTCGTGTTTGAGGGCGTGGTGGCTTTTTTATTTGTTTAGGAATTTCATTCATGGATACCCCCACCCAGACCGGCATCGTCAAATGGTTCGACGACGGCAAGGGCTTCGGCTTCATCACGCCCGAGTCCGGCGGCAAGGATTTGTTCGCCCACTTCAGCGAGATCAAGACCGGCTCCGGTTTCAAGTCGCTGCAGGAAAACCAGCGCGTCGAATTCGAAGTCAAGCAAGGCGCCAAGGGCCCGCAAGCGGCCAACATCCGCGCGCTGTAATTCACAGCATCTGATCAGCGGCCGCGCAGCGATGCGCGGCCGCTTTTTTCATGGCGCTTCGATCTCGATCTGCAAGGCCTCGAGAAAGCGCGAGACCATGTTGTAGCTGGCCACGGTGGCGGTCAGCTCGACCAGCGTGCGGTCGTCGAAGTGGCGACGCACCGCGTCGAACACCGGCTGCGGCACCTGCACCTGCAGCGTCATCGCCTCGGCGTAGGCCAGCACGTCGCGCTGGCGCGCATCGAAGGCGTCGCTGCGGCGCCAATCGGCCACGTGCATCGATCTGCGCCTGCGTCACGCCTTCGGCCAACGCCACCGGCGCATGCTGGGCGAATTCGTACGGCGCCCGGTTCAGCACCGCCACCAGCAGGATCACCAGTTCGCGCAGGCCGCCGTCGAGCACGGTGTGGCTGCGCACCGCGCCCATGAAGTGGTTCCAGCCCTGCGCCAGCGGCGCGCTGTGCAGCAACTGGCGGTCGAGGTTGAGCAGTTGCCCGCCGCGGCGCGCCTGCACCGCGCTGCAACAGCGCGGCGTCGATGCCGGGGCTGTCTTCCTGGATGTGCTCGATGCGTGCCATGGCGGTCTTTTCCGAAAGTGGGCGTCGACAAGAAACGATACATGACGAAACCGCCGCGAAAGGACGCGGCGCCGGTCCCCGCGCACCATCGGCACACCTTCACTGCGGGGCCCGAGGGCCCGAAAGGACACGACGATGAAAACCTGGATCAAGCGCACGCTGTACGGCCTGTTCGGCGCCAGCCTGCTGGTCGGCGGCATCTCCGCCTGCAGCCACCGCCACCACGGCGGCGAGATGTCGCAATGGAGCAGCGAGGACGCCGCCAAGTGGCGCGAACGGGTCGTCGAGCGCGCCGGCAAGGAGCTGCAGCTCGACGAGGCCCAGAAGGCCCGGCTCGGCAGCCTGTTCGACACGCTGCGCGAGCAGCGCAACAGCGTTGTCGGCAGCACCGCGAACCCGCGCGCCGAACTGCTCGGCGATGGTCTCGGGCGCGCAGTTCGACAAGTCGCGCGCGCAGGCGCTGATCGACGAGAAGACCCACGCCATCCGCAGCGCCAGCCCGCAGACCATCGACGCGATGGCGGCGTTCTACGACAGCCTCAACCCGGCGCAGCAGCAGAAGCTGCGCGATTTCATGGCCAAGCGCGGCCACGGCTGGCGCTCGTAGACGCGGCGATCGGATCGCCGGACGGCACGGCGGCATGGGAACATCGCGGCCGTGCACCGCATCCTGCTGATCGACGACGACGAACTGCTCGCCGCGCCGCTGGCCGACTACCTGCGGCGTTTCGACATGCAGCTCGACAGCGCCACGCGCCCGAGCGCCGGCCTGGCGATGCTCGCGCGCGGCGGCTACGACGCCGCCATCCTCGACGTGATGCTGCCCGAGATGGATGGCTTCGAGCTGTGCCGCACCATCCGCAGGACAGCATTCGCTGCCGATCATCATGCTCAGCGCGCGCGGCGAGGTGATGGACCGCATCGTCGGCCTCGAACTCGGCGCCGACGACTACCTGCCCAAGCCCTTCGAACCGCGCGAACTGGCCGCGAGGCTGCAGACCATCCTGCGCCGCGGCGCGTGCCAGCGTCGACGACGGCGCGCGCGCAGTTGCTGTTCGACGGCCTGCACATCGATCTGCAGCGACGCCAGGTGCAGCGCCACGGCGAGCCGGTCGATCTCACCGGTACCGAGTTCGAGCTGCTGGTGCTGCTGGCGCGCGAGCCGCAGAAGGTCTTCGATCGCGACCAGATCCTCAACCGGCTGCGCGGCCACGAGGCCGAGTTGCACACCCGCGCGGTGGACATCCTCGTCAGCCGGCTGCGCCGCAAGCTGCAGCCGCTGGACTGCATCAAGACGCTGCGCAACGCCGGCTACGCCTTCGCCGGAGCGCGCCTGTGAAGGCCGCGGCGCGCGCCTGGCGCCAGCGGCTGACCGGCTCGCTGCGGCTGCGGCTGGTGGCGATGTTCCTGCTGCTTGGCGCTGGCGATGACGGCCGTGTTCCTGTTCGGCATGCAACGCGCGCTGTCCAGCGGCTGGAGCGTGGTGCTGCGCCCGCTGGTCAGCGACTACGTCGATCGGCTCGCCACCGACATCGGCTCGCCGCCGGATGTGGCGCGGGCGCAAGCGCTGGTGCAGCGGCTGCCGCTGTCGGTGCGCATCGAGGGGCCGCGTGTGCAGTTCGATTCGCACCCGCGCCGCTGGTCGCGAGAGCGTCACGGTCACGACGACGACCACGACGAACACGACGGCAGCGGCCTGTTCACGCGCACCAGCGCCGACGGCCACCGCCTGCGCTTCGGTCTCGGCGATGCCGGTTGGGCGTCGCGCCCGCGCGCGATCGGCTGGTTCACGCTCGGCGCGCTGCTGCTGCTGACCGCGCTGGCCTATGTCTACGTGCGCCGCCTGTTCAGGCCGCTCGACGACATCCGCAGCGGCGCCCGGCGTTTCGGTGCCGGCCACTTCGACACGCCGATCCCGCTGCGCCGCCACGACGAGCTGGGCGAACTGGCGACACAGGTCAACACCATGGCCGCCAACATCCGCGCCATGCTCGATGCCAAGCGTGCCTTGCTGCTCGCCGTCAGCCATGAGCTGCGATCGCCGCTGACACGCGCGCGGCTGAATGCCGAGCTGGTCGGCGAAGGCGCGCGAGCGCGATGCGTTGCTTCGCGACCTGGCCGTCATGCGCGACCTGGTCACCGACCTGCTCGAAAGCGAAAGGCTCACCGCCGGCCATGCCGCGCTGCAGCTGCAGCACACTGATCTGAACGCGCTGGTGCGCCAGGTGGTGGCCGAACTGCCGGCGCCATCGGCCGTGATCTTTGAGCCGGGCGACGACCTGCCGCCGCTGCCGCTCGATGCGGCGCGGGTGCGGGTGGTGGTGCGCAACCTGCTCGACAACGCGCTGCGCCACAGCGACGCGACGGGGCAGGCGCCTCAGCTCAGCACCGGTCGCGACGGCGCGCAGGTGCGGCTGTCGGTGCGTGACTTCGGCCCCGGCGTCGAGCCGGGCCAGCTGCCGCTGCTCGGCGAGGCCTTCTACCGCCCCGACAGCGCGCGCCAGCGCAGCACCGGTGGCATCGGCCTCGGGCTGTACCTGTGCCGGCTGATCGCGCAGGCGCACCGCGGCAGCCTGCACTTCGACAATGCCGCGCCCGGCCTGCTTGTGACGATGCGCCTGCCGATCGACGCGCACCGCGCGCACACACCATCGACCTGATGAACGACACCACCACCTTCGACTACATCATCGTCGGCGCCGGCACCGCCGGCTGCCTGCTCGCCAACCGGCTCAGCGCCGACCCCGCCCGGCGCGTGCTGCTGATCGAAGCCGGCGGCAAGGACAACTACCACTGGATCCACATCCCGGTCGGCTACCTGTACTGCATCGGCAATCCGCGCACCGACTGGTGCTACGGCACCGAGCCCGACAGCGGCCTCAACGGCCGCACCTTGCGCTACCCGCGTGGCAAGGTGCTGGGCGGCTGCTCGAGCATCAACGGCATGATCTACATGCGCGGCCAGCGGCGCGACTACGAACAACTGGGCCGAAGCTCACCGGCGACGACACCTGGCGCTGGGATGCGGTGCTGCCCGACTTCATGCGCCATGAAGACCACCACGGCGGCGCCACGGCCACGCACGGCGCCGGCGGCGAATGGCGCATCGAACGACAGCGGCTGCGCTGGGACGTGCTCGATGCCTGGGCGCAGGCCGCACAGCAGGCCGGCGTGCCGGCGACCGCCGACTTCAACGGCGGCGACAACGAAGGTGTCGGCTACTTCGAGGTCAACCAGAAGGGCGGCTGGCGCTGGAACGCCGCCAAGCGCCTTCCTGCGCCCGGCCTGCCTGCGGCGGCCCAACGTCACGCTGTGGACCGGCGCGCAGGTGGCGAAGCTGCGGCTGCAGACGCGACGCCGACGGCGCGCTGCGCTGCACCGGTGCCGAGGTGGTTCGCGACGGCCGGCGCGTCGAGGTCAGCGCGCGCCGCGAAGTGATCGCTCAGCGCCGGCGCGATCGGCTCGCCGCAGATCCTGCAGCTGTCCGGCATCGGCCCGGCCGCGCTGCTGCAGTCGTGCGGCATCGAGGTGCTGCATCGACCTGCCCGGCGTCGGCGCCAACCTGCAGGACCACCTGCAGATCCGCGCGGTGTTCAAGGTGCAGAACGCGAAGACGCTGAACACGGTGGCCGGCCCGGCTGCTGCGGCAAGGCCGGCATCGGCGCTCGAATACGCGTTGAAGCGCAGCGGCCCGATGAGCATGGCGCCGTCGCAGCTGGGCGCCTTCACGCGCAGTTCGCCGCAGCGGCCGCACCCGAACCTGGAGTACCACGTGCAGCCGCTCAGCCTGGATGCCTTCGGCGAGCCGCTGCACCGCTTCGATGCCTTCACCGCCAGCGTGTGCAACCTGAACCCGACCAGCCGCGGCAGCGTGCAGATCCGCAGCGCGAACTTCGAGGATGCACCGCGCATCGCGCCGAACTACCTGAGCACCGACGAGGACCGCACCGTGGCCGCCGAATCGCTGCGCGTGACGCGCCACATCTGCGCGCAGCCGGCGCTGGCGCCGTACCGGCCCGAGGAATGGAAGCCGGGCACCCAGTACCAGAGCGACGAGCAGCTGGCGCGGCTGGCCGGCGACATCGCCAGCACCATCTTCCACCCGGTGGGCACCACGCGCATGGGCCGCGACGACGATGAGCAGGCGGTGCTCGATTCGCGGCTGCGCGTGCGCGGCGTGCGCGGCCTGCGGGTCGTCGATGCCGGCGCCATGCCGACCATCACCAGCGGCAACACCAACTCGCCGACCTTGATGATCGCCGAGAAGGCGGCCGCGTGGATCGCGGCCGACAGCGCGGCGACACCTTGAACTTGGCCGCGCTGCCCGCAGATGCTGTGCTCACAGGAGCCACACATGGGTGCCAGCGACGCCTTCTTGCTCGATGCCTATTCGCGCACCGTCAGCGAGGTGGTCGATCGTGTCGGCCCGAGCGTGGCCGCGGTGCGCGTGGGCAGCGCCAGCGAAGGCGCGGGTGCCGGCTCGGGCTTCCTGTTCACGCCTGACGGCTACCTGCTGAGCAACTCGCATGTCGTGCGCGCCGGGCGCGCCACGCTGCCGCACCCGCATCCGCATTACCGCGTCGCGCTCGACGATGGCCGCGGTTTCGATGCGCGGCTGGTCGGCGACGACCCGGACACCGACCTGGCGGTGCTGCACATCGACGGCCTGTCGAACGGTGCGCTGCACCATGCCGATCTCGGCAGTGCGACCGGCCTCAAGCGCGGCGAGATCGCCATCGCCATCGGCAACCCGCTCGGCTTCGAGCACACCGTCACCTCGGGCATCGTCAGCGCGCTCGGGCGCAGCATGCGCACCACCGGCGGGCGGCTGATTCCCGATGTCATCCAGACCGACGCGGCGCTGAACCCGGGCAATTCCGGCGGGCCGCTGCTGAACGCCCGCGGCGAGGTCATCGGCGTCAACACCGCGATCATCCGCGGCGCGCAGGCGATCTGCTTCGCCGTCGCCATCGACACCGCCGGCTGGGTCATCCCGCAGTTGCTGCAGCACGGCCAGGTGCGGCGGGCGCACCTCGGGGTGGGCGGCAGCACCGCGCCGCTGCACCGGCGCGTGGTGCTCGCCCACGGCCTGGCGCAGGCCAGCGGGGTGCGCGTGGCGCAGGTCGAAACCGGCAGCCCCGCCGACGTGGCCGGCGTGCGCAACGGCGACGTGCTGATCGGCCTCGACGGCGTGGTCATCGACAGCATCGACAAACTGCACCAGACGCTGGACGGCAGCCGCATCGCGCGCCGCTGCATGCTCAAGCTGCTGCGTGGCACCTTGTCGCCGCAGCCGCTGTACCTGAGCGTGCAACCGGTGCAGCGGCTCGAGCGCGGCTGACGCGGCACGTCAGCCATCGCGACCGGGCGCCTACGCCCCGCTCCAGCGGCTGCGGAAGATGAAGAAGACCGCACCAAGGATGCACAGCCCGGCCCACAGGTAGTCGAGCTTGACGGGCTCCTTGAGATAGAAAATCGCGAACGGCACGAAAACCGATAGCGTGATGGCCTCTTGAAGAATCTTCAGTTGCGCCACCGACATGACGGTGAAGCCGATGCGGTTGCCGGGGACCTGCAGCATGTATTCGAAGAATGCGATGCCCCAGCTGACCAGCGCAGCCACGACCCAGGGCTTGTTGTTCAGCTCCTTCAAGTGCGCGTACCAGGCGAAGGTCATGAAGACATTGCTCAGCGCGAGCAACAAGGTGGTCAGCAGGAACGGGCGCATCTCGGGTGGGTGTTTTCGTTCGACATGAAGGGGCAGCGCCGGGTCAGGCCGCACGCCTCCCGCCCCTGGCAGGCAAGATCGTCGGGTCGCCCAGCGCGACGTTGAGTGCCACCGCCGCCTCGACCAACGCGACGACGGTCGGGCGCGCCAGGCTGGTGTCGCGCCGGATCTCGAGCGTGGCCATCTCGTACTTTCCGCCTGGTCTCAGGCGCGGCTCGATGCCGCGCAGGCGCTGCCCGCGCCAGAAACCGAACAGCACGCAGTCTTCTTCGGCGCGTATCAGAAGTGTCGGCCCGTTGGACAAGCAGACCAGGTGGCCCCACTTGACGACCTCCTGCAACACAGCGACTTCGTGCACGGCGACCCGAAGCGCCTGGGCATACAGACGCTGCCAGCCCGTCGGGGATGCGATGTAGGCCTGCGGGCTCTCGGCAGGAATCGTCTTCTTCATCGGCATCGAATCTCGCCTGCGAATCACGCGGCCGCGCGCCCGGTCAGCGGCAGCAGCAGCCGAAGCTGGGCCATCGAGTACGCCATCACCTTGGCGCCTGCTTCGCGCAGCCGAATATCACGGCAGCGGCCCGATGCGGGAGAGCAGCGAACGGGTGTTGCGACAGGCGCTGACCATGGCATCGATGCCCAGCAGCCCAAGGGCGACTGCAGCAAGCAGCGGGCCGATCGTGCGGTCTGACAGGACGAAGAGTGCGATCGCAACGGCGATGAAGAACACGCCAAACGCCGCGCCAACGAATCGATGTGTCGTCGATCCCGTGTCGGGCTTCCGATCAGCTTTTGCCATGGACCTTGGTGTGCGTGGCTGGCAATCACTTAAATTGCGGCCTTGCATACTGCCTCCAAGCGGTGCCCATCGGGGTCAATGACGAACGCTGCGAAGTAGTGGGGTCCATAGTCCGGACGGAGACCGGGTGATCCATTGTCCTGACCACCCGCAGCAAGCGCCGCGGCATGAAATGCGGTGACAGCCGCACGCGTTGTGGCCGCGAACGCAAGATGAAAACCAGGGATGACGGGGACAGGCTGCAGGACCTGCTTGATTGCAAGTGTGTCCTCTGAGCCTTTGTGGCCGTAGCCGACGGCTTGCTCTTGCTCACCTGGGCGCAAGTCGCTCCATACGCGGGCGAATCCAAGAGGAGCAAGTGTGGCGTCATAGAAGCGCGCAGCGGTCTCGATGTCGAATGCACCGAGCGACACGTGATGAAGCATGAGCGGCGGTTGCATACCTTTGCGTTACCTCGCACCCAACGGCGCCAAGCCAGCGGCCGCCGAAGGCGGTTGGCTGCGACGACGGGTTTTGGGCCGCGGATTCGTGGCAAACCGCTTCGACGTTCTGCCGCCCGGACCAATAACGAAAGCCGCATAGTAGTTCGCGTGGTGGTGGGAGCGCAGACCAGGCGCACCATTGTCTTTGCCACCCGCCTCAAGAGCCACGCAATGGAGGGCATCGACTTGTTCGCGACTCTCGGCCACAAACGCCATCTGCAGATGCGCAGGCTTCTCCTCGGTTTGGTATAGACAAATGACACCTTGTTCTTGGCCGGCTAGCTCAACTCCGCTCGGCGGCCACTCCGTGGCAACGGTTACGCCGAGCGGTTCGAGCGCCCTGAGGAAGAACGCTTCGCTCGCTGCATAGGCGGTGACTCCGAATTCGACGTGGTCAAACAATGGATCGTCCTGAAGTGTCCGAGCCCGTGTGGGGCCGAACGTTCGATATGGGCATGCCCCGGCTTGCCGGGGCATGCCAGCTCGATGGAGGGGTTGGCGGCCGCCCTATGACCACCCGAGTCGGTGAATTTCGGATGCACGGAACCGCTTGTCGAAGGCAACCAGTTCGTGGTGGTGATCATTGATGAAGGCTCCCAAGATGCGCAGCTTCGTCAAATACGGCGCCCTTCTGCCCCACTCTGCCTTTTGACCGGATGCTGTCTCCCACCTGCCGTTCAGAATTTCGGCCTGCTGTCCTGGCCCCGCGGACCCAGTGCTCCACTCGCCTTTGCAGCCCGCGCACTTTGAGTCCATCTCTTTGCCGTGCTCGGCCAGCCAAACCTTGGCAGAGGGGGTCGACAGCGACTCTCGAAGGAGAACTTCCGAGAGCCCCGACTTTTGAGACACGGGATCAGCAATCAATCGGGGTGCGATGCCCTGCAAAAAGACACGCATTCGCATCGAGCCCGGTACCAGCGGACCGAAAGTAGGCGGAACGGTACCCGCTTGACGAGTTGAAGAACAGGTCAAAAAGCGCGCGGTCGATCTGCACGGTGTACACGGGACGGTGAAAGGCTGCATCAGACATCGTGCTGTGATGGCAGCACAGCACGCGCATCTCGCTGGCTACGCGACTCGTGATTTCAGCGAACGTGTGCTGACCAAGGAGCAACGGAAGACGCTCCGACTCCTCAACCGAAAGTGCGTAGGACCACGCGTGCTCGACGGTACGCATGAGGCGGGCTACGTTAGACGGACCATCCATCAAGACGCTGCATCGTTGCGCCCAATCCGATCTGCATGCAAGCGCCCGCTCCTTCTGATGCCCGCTGGGCGAATATGGACGGCCGAAATTGTCCGGCGGGGACACCCCAACCTCTTGCTCGTCGTGCGCTGCTCCGGCCGGCTGCCGGCTTTTCGCCTGAGGGCGCCCAGCCGTCTAGCCGAACGCCGTCGCGGCCGAGCAGCCTCCGCCGCGCCGCTTGCTGGAACGCTTGCGTCAGGCGATTTGCCGGCATCACTGTTCCTTCGAAATCGAAAACACCCCGCCATGCCCAGATGTGACCAGCGTAAGCGTCGCACGACCGCGGCCGTCACTACCGCAACAAGGCCAGGTCGCCACGGCTTCCTGATTGCCCAGCGCCCTGGGCACGCCATGTCGCCCACGCTCACACGATGCGCGTCGTGCGCCCCGCCCAGTACTTGTCGCGCAGCGGCTTCTTGTACAGCTTGCCGGTCGGCAGGCGCGGCATCTGGTCGATGAAGTCGACGCTCTTCGGGCACTTCATCTTGGCCAGGTGCTGCTGGCAGAAGGCGATCAGTTCCGCCTGCAACGCGGGGCCGGCCTCGAAGCCCGGCATCGCCTGCACCACCGCCTTCACCTCCTCACCCATCTCCTCGTTCGGCACGCCGAACACCGCCGCATCGGCGACCTTCGGGTGGGTGATCAGCAGGTTCTCGCATTCCTGCGGGTAGATGTTGACGCCGCCGCGGATGATCATGAAGCTGGAGCGGTCGGTGAGATACAGGAAGCCGTCGTCGTCGACATAGCCGACGTCACCCACCGTGCTCATCGTGCCGTCGGCCGAGCGTGTGGCCTGCGTGCGCTCGGGGTCGTTGAAGTAGACGAACGGCGACGCGGTCTTGAACCAGATCTCGCCGGGCGTGCCCTTCGGCGCGGGCTGCATGTTCTCGTCGAGGATGTGCAGGTCGCCGATCATCACCTTGCCGACGCTGCCGCGGTGCGCCAGCCACTCGGCGCTGTCGCAGGCGGTGAAGCCCAGGCCTTCGGTGGCGCCGTAGTACTCGTGGATGATCGGCCCCCACCACTCGATCATCTGCTCCTTCACCTGCACCGGGCACGGCGCAGCGGCGTGGATGGCGATCTCCAGCGAGTCGCGGCGGTACTTGTCGCGCATCTCGGGCGGCAGCTTCAGCATGCGGCTGAACATCGTCGGCACCAGCTGGGTGTGGCTCACGCTGTACTTCTCGATCAGGCTCAGGTAGTGCTCGGGATCGAAATGCTCCATGACGATCGACCGTGCCGCCGATGGAGATCGTCAGCGACACCGCGGCGTTGGGTGCCGAGTGATACAGCGGCGCCGGCGACAGGTAGATCATGTGCTCGCGGTAGCGCCACAGCTTGCTCAGGAAGTGATACAGCGGCAGCGGCTGTGACGGCGGCTGCTCGGGCAACGGGCGCAGGATGCCCTTGGGCCGGCCGGTGGTGCCCGACGAATACAACATCGCCGCGCCCAGGCTCTCGTCGGCGATCGGCGTGTCGGGATGCGCGGCGATGGCGCTTGCGTAGTCCTGGAACGGCGCTTCGCAGCGAGTCCCCGCCATCGACCACCAGGCACAGCTTGACCTGCGGGCACGACTTCAGCGCCTCGCTGGCCACGCTGAGCTTCGCGCGCGAGGTGATCAGCAGCTTCGACTCGCTGTTGTTGACGATGTAGGCCAGCTCGTCGGCGGTGAGGTAGCTGTTGATGCAGGTGTAGTACAGGCCGGCGCGGTAGCCGGCCGCGCAGCTTTCGAGGTAGCGGCTGTTGTTCTCCATGAACACCGCGTAGTGGTCGAGCCGCTCGAGCCCCTGCGCGCGCAGCAGGTGCGCCAGGCGGTTGCTGCGCGATTCGAATTCGCGGTAGCTGACCGCCTCGCCGCTGTTGGCCATGATGAAGGCCGGCCGGTCCGGGTGCCGGGTGGCGTGTTCGCCTGGGTACATCGTGTCGTCTCCTGTTGGTCTCAGTTCGGCTCGAACACATTGCGGCCGTCGATGGGCGCCACCCGCCCGGGTCGTCCCAGGCTGTCGCGATTCTGCAGATCCCACGCTGCGGCCGCATCGTCGGGCAGGTTGGCGATGAAGCGTTGACCGGTCTCGACCAGACGCCCGAAGATCACCGCGAACTCGGGGCCGTCGCGGCCGTGCATCACGGTGTAGGTTTCGATGCGCGCATCGCCGTGCGGCGTTTCGGTGAATGGCGCCTTCGGCAGCGCATCCATCTGCGCCTGCAGCACCGCCGGGCTTTCGCGCTGCCACGGCGCGGCCGGCGCATCGGTCGAATACACGCCGAAGGAATGTTTGGTCACGTAGTTGCCGTTGGCCGTGACGAGCCCGAATGCACCGGGCCGCGCGCGCAGCCGGCGCATCATCTCGCTGATCGAGTGGGTGACGTAGTTGTTGCCCGGGCCGCCGAAGAAGGGCAGCCCGCCGGTGATCGTCAGCCCGCGCGGGTCGTCTTCGGCCAGGCCGATTTCCTGGCAGCCGATCTGCACCGCCGAGGCGAAGCAGCTGTACAGGTCGAACAGATCGATCTGGTCGAGCGTCTTGCCGGCCATCGCCAGCGCCTGCCGCGATGCGGCGCGGATCGCCGGTGACGAATGCAGATCGATGCGCTCGCTGACGTACCAGTGGTCGTGCGCATCGGCGCAGCCGTGCAGGAACACCCACCGGTCGCGCGGGATGCCCAGGTCGCGCGCCGTCGCCACGCTGGTCATCACCAGCGCCGCCGCCTGGTCGATGTAGGCATGCGCGTTCATCAGCCGCGGGTACGGAAACCCGATCCAGCGGTTGCGCTCGTTCACCGTGATGAGCTCATCGGCGCTGTGGCCCTCGCGCCGCGTGGCCAGCGGGTTGGCCGCCGCCACCGCGGCGAAGCGCGCCATCAAGGTGCCGATGGCCTGCTGATGCTCGTCGATCGAACGGCCGCGCGCGCCGCGCAGCGCGTTCTCGAACAGCGGGTACATCGTGATCGCGGCGCGCAGCCGGTGCCGTTCTTCGTGCTCGCTCCAGCCGCGGCGCGCATCGCCGATCAACTCGGGCTCGCCGCCCGGGTCTTCGTTCCAGTCGGCGCCTGCGCCGGCGCGTTCCAGCGCATGCTGCGTGCGCAGCGCCTCGCCGCCGCACAGCAGCGCCGCGCGCATCTCGCCGCGGGCGATGCTCTCGGCGAACTGGTTGACCAGGAACTGCGGCATGTTGCCGCCGCTGTGGCTGTAGATGTGACGCGCATGCCTTCAAGCCCAGCCGCTCGGCGACGCTGCGCGGCGGGTTGCGCGAGGTGCCCAGCTGCGTGGCGAAGCGATACGAGGTGTCGGCAAAACTGCGGATCATCGCCACCGTGTCGATGGCCGCATCGATGCCTGCCGCGCCGGTGTCGCGCAGTGCCAGGCGCGCGGCCTGGGCGATCAGGTCGTAGGGCGAGCGCGCCTGCTCGGCCGGGGTCGTCAGGTCGGTGACATCGCCGCAGCCGACGAGCACGGGGGTGCGCCCATCGATCGCTGCCATCGTCGTGCCTACTTGCCCAGACCCATCGAGCGCGCGATGACCTCTTTCATGATCTCGCTGGTGCCGCCGTAGATGCGCGACACCCGCGTGTCGGCGTAGGCGCGGGCGATCGGGTATTCCCACATGAAGCCGTAGCCGCCGTGCAGCTGCAGGCATTCGTCGATCACCTTGCCGGCCATCTCGCTGCAGCCCAGCTTGGCCATCGATGCGGTCGGCGCATCGAGTTCGCCCTTCAGCAGCAGCGCCATGCACTGGTCGACGAACACGCGCGCCATCTGCACCTGCGTCTGCATCTCGGCCAGCTTGAAGCGGGTGTTCTGGAAGCTCGGCCACCGCGTTGCCGAAGACCTTGCGCTCGCGCACATAGGCCAGCGTCTCCTCGATCGCCTGCTGCGCCGAGGCGACGGTGCCGATCGCGATCTGCATGCGCTCCCACGGCAGTTCCTGCATCAGGTAGACGAAGCCCTGCCCTTCGGCGCCGAGCAGGTTCGACGCCGGCACCTTGACGTTGTCGAAGAACAGCTCGGCGGTGTCCTGCGCCTTCAGGCCCAGCTTCTTCAGCCGCTTGCCCTTGTCGAAGCCGGCCATGCCCCGCTCGACCAGGATCAGGCTGGTGCCCTTGGCGCCGAGCGCCGGGTTGGTCTTGGCCACCGTGATCACCAGGTCGGCGTTCCAGCCGTTGGTGATGAAGGTCTTGGCGCCGTTGACGGTGTAGTGGCCCTCGCCGTCCTTGACCGCGCTGGTGCGCACCGATTGCAGGTCGGAGCCCACACCCGGCTCGCTCATCGCGATGGCGGTGATGAGCTCGCCCTTGGCCATGCGCGGCAGGTAGTTCTGCTTCTGCGCGTCACTGCCGTACTTCAGGATGTACGGCGCGACGATCTCCGAATGCAGCGAGAAGCCCAGGCCGGTGGTGCGTGCCTTCGCGGTCTCCTCCATCATCACCATGCTGTAGAGGCGATCGGCGCCGGCGCCGCCGTACGCTTCAGGCATGCTCGGGCACAGGAAGCCGTTCTGGCCGGCCTTCAGCCACACCTCCCGATCGACGTAGCCGCGCTCTTCCCAGGCCTCGTGGTGCGGGATGACTTCCTTTTCGAGGAACCGGCGGTACGAGGCACGGAAGTCCTCGTGCTCGGGGCTGAACAGCGTGCGCGGAATCATCGGTCTGCCGCTGAAACTACAGCCGCTCGACGATCGTCACGTTGGCCTGGCCGCCGCCTTCGCACATCGTCTGCAGCCCGTAGCGCTTGCCCTTGGCATGCAGCGCGTGCACCAGCGTGGTCATCAGCTTGGTGCCCGACGAGCCCAGCGGATGGCCCGAGCGCGATGGCGCCGCCGTTGACGTTCATGCGTGCCGGGTCGGCGCCGGTGCTCTGCAGCCAGGCCAGCGGCACCGAGGCGAAGGCCTCGTTGATCTCGAACAGGTCGATGTCGCCGATCTTCATGCCGGCCTTCTTCAGCGCATGGTGCGTCGCCGGCAGCGGCGCCTCGAGCATGATCACCGGGTCGCCGCCGATCACGCTCAGGTGGTGGATGCGCGCCAGCGGCTTGCACGCCCAGCGCCTTCAGCCCGCGCTCGTTGACGACCATCACGCCGGAAGCGCCGTCGCAGATCTGGCTGGCGCTGGCGGCGGTGATGTAGCCGCCTTCGCGCAGCAGCTTGACGCCGGCGATGCCCTCGTAGGTGGCGTCCATGCGGATGCCTTCGTCGGCGGTGTGCATGTCGCCGGTCGAGCCGTCGGTGTTGCGGATCTGCACCGGCACGATCTCGTCCTTGAACGCGCCTTCCAGAGTCGCGGCACGCGCGCGCTGGTGGCTCTGCAGCGCATAGCGGTCGAGCTGCTCCTTCGTCAGCTTGTACTTCTCGGCCATCATCTCGGCGCCCATGAACTGGCTGAAATCCGGGCCCGGGTAGCGGGCGTGGATCTCCGGGCTCATGTAGTGGCCCAGGCCGGCTTCCTTGTAGACCTTCGGCAGCACCGCCATCGGCACGCGCGACATGCTTTCCACACCGGCGGCGATCACACAGTCCTGCGTGCCCGACATCACCGCCTGCGCGGCGAACTGCAGCGCCTGCTGCGACGAGCCGCACTGGCGGTCGATGGTGACGCCGGGGCACCGACTCGGGCAGCTTCGACGCCAGCACCGCCATGCGGCCGATGCAGCCCGACTGCTCGCCGGCCTGCAGCACGCAGCCCATGATCACGTCCTCGACCAGCGCCGGGTCGGCGCCGCTGCGATCGAGCAGCGCGTTCAGCACCTGCGCCGCCAGGTCGACCGGGTGCCAGCCCGACAACTTGCCGCCGCGCTTGCCGCCGGCGGTGCGCGCGGCGGCGACGATATAAGCTTCAGCCATGATGTGTTCCTTTGCTGGACCGGACGTCAGAATGTGAAAGCACAGCATACCGCGCGCGCGCCGCAGCGGGAACCGTCACGCAGGTGACACCGCACCTTCCCACACCCCCACAGGACCTGCCCATGAAACTCTCATCCGACATCAGCGCCATCGTCACCGGCGGTGCTTCCGGCCTCGGCGCCGCCACCGCGCGCCGCCTCGCCAAACACGGCGTGAAGGTGGCGTTGTTCGACCTCAACGAAGCAGCCGGCGAAGCGCTGGCCAAGGAGATCGGCGGCGTGTTCTGCAAGGTCGACGTCACCAACGAAGAGCAGGTCGATGCCGGCTTCGCGAAGGCACGCAAGGCGATCGGCCAGGAACGGGTGCTGGTCAACTGCGCCGGCACCGGCAACGCGATCAAGACCGCCAGCCGCGACAAGAAAACCGGCGAGATCAAGTCCTTCCCGACGCTGAACTTCGACCGCATCATCCAGATCAACCTGGTCGGCACCTTTCGCTGCGTCGCCAAGTCGGCGGCCGGCATGCTGAGCCTGGACGCCGCTGCGCCGACGGCGAGCGCGGCGCGATGGTGATGACCGCGTCGGTGGCCGCGCAGGACGGGCAGATCGGCCAGGCCTCGTATTCGGCCTCGAAGGCGGCCATCGTCGGCATGACCTTGCCGATCGCGCGCGACCTGATGGGCGAAGGCATCCGCATCAACACCATCCTGCCGGGCATCTTCGAAACGCCGCTGCTGGCCGGCCTGCCCGACAACGTCAAGGATGCGCTGGCGGCGTCGGTGCCCTTCCCCAAGCGTCTCGGCCAGCCCGACGAATACGCGGCGCTGGCCGAGTTCATGATCCAGACCGGCTACTTCAACGGCGAGAGCGTGCGCCTGGACGGCGCCATCCGCATGGCGCCGCGATGACCGCCAAGGTGCTGGCACCCGCGAACCCCGATGCCGCGCTGGCATCGGAACGCGACCGGCTGCCGCGGCCGACGCTGGTCTATCCCGTTCGAGACCCCGCCCGAGCCCGGCACCGCGCTCGAAGTGGTGCCGGGTGTGATGTGGATGCGCATGCCGCTGCCGATGATGTTGAACCACATCAACATCTGGGCCATCGCCGACGGCGAGAACGACGAGAGCTGGGCGGTGGTGGACACCGGCATGCGCACCGACGAAACGCTCGACGCCTGGCGCAAGCTGTTCGCCAACGCCACCGACGGTCGCTCGTTGAGCCGCATCTTCTGCACCCACATGCACCCCGACCATGTCGGCATGGCCGGCTGGCTGACGCGCAAGTTCAACGCGCGGCTGTGGATGACGCGGCTGGAATACCTGAACTGCCGCGTGCTCACCGCCGACACCGGCCGCGAGGCGCCGAACGACGGCGTGGTGTTCTTCCACCGCGCCGGCTGGACCGATGCGGCGATCGAGAACTACCGCGCGCGCTTCGGCAACTTCGGCAAGCGCATCCACGCGCTGCCCGACAGCTACCGGCGCATCAGCGACGGCGAAGTGATCCGCATCGGCAAGCACGACTGGCGCGTCATCGTCGGCACCGGCCATTCACCGGAACACGCCTGCCTGTACAGCGCCGAGCTGAAGCTGCTGATCAGCGGTGACCAGGTGCTGCCGCGCATCTCGTCGAACGTGTCGGTGCACCCCACCGAACCCGACGAAGACCCGATGCGCGACTGGCTCGAATCGCTGGACAAGATCAAGCGCGAAGTGCCCGACGACGTGCTGGTGCTGCCGGCGCACAACGAGTGTTTCCGCGGCCTGCACGCGCGGCTCGACCACCTGGCCGCGTCGCAGCACCGATCGCTGAACCGGCTGCGCAAGTCGCTGGGCGAACCGAAGCGGGCGATCGATGTCTTCGGCGCGCTGTTCGCGCGCGCCATCGGCCCCGACGACACCGGCCTGCTCAGCCTGGCCACCGGCGAGAGCCTGGCCTGCCTGAACTACCTGATGCACCGCGGCGAGCTGCGCCGCACGCTCGACGACGACGGCGTCGCCTGGTATCAACGCAGCTGACGCGGAGGCTGTGATGGACATTGCCTTCTCCGGCGAAGAAGAAACCTTCCGCGCCGACGTGCGCGCCTTCCTGGCCGAGGCCTGGACCCCCGAGCTGGCGTCGCGCATCGATGCCGAGGCCACGCACCCGCAGGCGATCGTCGAATGGCAGCAGCGGCTGTTCGATCGCGGCTGGGCGGCACCGGGCTGGCCGAAGCAGCACGGCGGCTGCGAATGGACGCCGACGCAGGCCTACATCTACGATGTCGAGCGTTCGGCCGTGGGCGCGGCGAGCACCCTGCCCTTCGGGCTGAAGATGGTCGGGCCGGTGATCATCAAGTACGGCAACGACGAGCAGCAGCGGCGTTTCCTGCCGCGCATCCTGCGCGGCCAGGACTGGTGGTGCCAGGGCTATTCCGAGCCCGGTGCGGGCTCCGACCTGGCGGCGCTGAAGACACGTGCGCTGCGCGACGGCGACGACTACATCGTCAACGGCTCGAAGATCTGGACCACCTACGCGCAGCACGCCGACTGGATGTTCTGCCTGGTGCGCACCGAGGTGTCGGCGCGGCGGCAGGACGGCATCAGCTTCCTGCTGATCGACATGAACAGCCCCGGCATCCGCATCGCGCCGATCATCTCGATCGACGGCGAGCACAGCCTGAACGAGGTCTTCTTCGACGACGTGCGCGTGCCGGTGGCCAACCGCATCGGCGAGCAGGACAAGGGCTGGACCTACGCCAAATCGCTGCTCGCGCACGAGCGCACTGCGATCGCCGGTGTCGGCGATTCGAAGCGCCGGGTGCGCCAGATCCGCCAGTGGGCGCAGCGCGAAAAAACCGACGGCGGCCGGCCGCTGCTCGACGACCCGGTGTTCGCGGCGCGCCTGGCCGATATCGAGATCGAACTGATGGCGCTCGAATTCACCGAACTGCGCGCGTTGTGGGCGGCCGCCAAGGGCCAGGGGCCGGGTGCCGAGAGTTCGCTGCTGAAGATCAAGGGCAGCGAGATCCAGCAGGCCTTGCAGCAGCTGATGATGGACATGGCCGGCACCTGGGGCGCCGTGCTGTCGGGCAGCGCCGGTTTCGGCCCCGGCTTCGCCGACGAGGCCCGTCGCAGCTACCTGTACGGCCGCGCCTCGACGATCTACGGCGGCTCGAACGAGGTGCAGAAGAACATCACGGCCAAGGCCGTGCTCGGCCTTTGAAGGGCGGACGATGAACTTCGACCTGTCGGACGACGACACCGCGCTGCGCGACAGTGTCGCGCGCTGGGTTCGCGAGCGTTACCCCTTCGCTGCGCGCCGCGGGATCGGCTGGCAGCGACGGCGGCTTCAGCGCCGCCCATTGGCGCGAGATGGCGCAGCTCGGCTGGCTGGCGCTGCCCTTCGACGAGGCACACGGCGGCCTCGGCGGCGGGCCGCTGGGCATCGCGCTGCTGATGGAAGAACTGGGCAAGGGCCTGGTGCTCGAGCCGCTGCTGCCGTCGCTGCTGCTGTTCGGAGGCGCCGTCAAGCGCTGCCCGGCGCTGGCCGATGTGTGGCTGCCGAAGCTGATCGAAGGCCGGCTGCAAGGCGCGCTGGCCTGCAGCGAACGTGACAGCCGCTACGGGCTCGCCGATGTGCAGTGCCGCATGCAGCGTGCCGGTGACGGCTACGTGCTCGAACGGCGACAAGACGCTGGTGCTCAACGGCAGCGCCGCCGACGCGCTGGTGGTGGTGGCACGCAGCGCGGGCCAGCGCTTCGACGAAGACGGCATCAGCCTGGTGCTGGTCGATGCCGATGCAGCCGGCATCACGCGAACGCCGCTGCGGCTGATGGACGGCCAGCGCGCAGCGCACATCCGCTTCGAGAACGTGGTGGTGCCGGCCGAGCGGCTGCTGTGCGCCGAAGGCCAAGGCCATGCGCTGCTGCACACGGTGGTGCAGGAAGCGACGCTGGCCCTGTGCGCCGAAGCCTTCGGCGTGATGCAGCTGCTGCATGCGACCACGCTCGATTACGTCAAGTCGCGCCGGCAGTTCGGCGTGCCGATCGGCAGCTTCCAGGTGCTGCAGCACCGGCTGGTGGACATGT
Organism: uncultured beta proteobacterium; assembly: GCA_963756415.1. GTDB lineage: Bacteria > Pseudomonadota > Gammaproteobacteria > Burkholderiales > Burkholderiaceae_C > Rubrivivax. Next base: position 1,399,642 of record CAVWNT010000002.1, on the reverse strand, counting down.
TCATGGCGCTCGAGCAGACACGGTCGCTGCTGTACCGCGCGGTGTGTTCGATGCAGCAGCAGCCGGCTGCTGCCGAGCGCGACATCGTGGCGCTGAAGGCGATGGTCGGCAAGGCCGGCAGGCTGATCGGTGGCGAGGCGATCCAGATGCATGGCGGCATGGGCATGACCGACGAGCTGCTGGTCGGCCACGGCATGAAGCGGCTGATGGTCATCGACACCACCTTCGGCGATGCCGACCATCAGCGTCGCCGTTTCGCGGCGCTGGCCGCGGCCTGACGGTCAGAAACCGGCGGCCGCTACTGCAAGCGCTACTGCAAGCGCTACTGCGGGCGCTGCAACGCCTCGGCCATGCGGCGCACGAAGCCGCCGGTGGCGGCCGGATCGAGCCAGCGCGCCACCACCACCGCATCGCACGCCGGTTCGATCCAGGTCAGGTGGCCGCCGGCACCGACCATGCACACGCTGCCGGTCGATGCGCCGGGAAAGCTGCGGCCATCGCGGTTCAGCCAGGTCAGCAGGCCGTAGAACGGCGCGATCGCGCAGGGTTGCGAGAATCGATCGATCCAGTCTTGCGGGATCAGCTGCACCCCGTCGTGGCGGCCGCCGGCCAGCACCAGCTGGCCGATGCGCGCCTGGTCGCGCGCACCGATCGACACACCGCCGCCCCAGTGGCTGCCGCCGGGCACCGAGGGCACGCGCCGCGCGGGCCGGCCGTCGGCCGCCGGCAAATCGACCCAGGCGTCGTCGTAGCCGCGCCAGGCCCAGTCGTCGCTGGCGCCGATCGGCTGCATCACCTGGTCGCGCCAGACCTCGGCCAGCGGGCGCTGGAACAGGTGCAGCAGCGCCAGCGACAGCTGGTTGATGCGCACGTCGTTGTATTCCCAGCAGCTGCCGGGTTCATGCAACGGCCGCGCCTCGCCCTTGCGACCGCTGGGCGGGTCGCGGGTCGAAGCCGACGGTGCGGTTGCGGTCGACCGTGTCCGGGATGCCGAAGCTGCTGCCTTCCCACTCGCTGGTCTGCTGCAGCAGCTGCAACCAGGTGACGCGGCGGTTGTGCGCCGAATCGAAACCGATGCCGGGCAGGCGTTCGCACACCGGCTGGTCGACATCGGGCAGCAGGCCCTGGCCGGCGGCGACACCGGCGAGCAGCGCCAGGTAGGTCTTGGCGACGCTGAAGGTCAGGTCGGCACGATCGGGTTCGCCCCAGGCCACCTGTTCACGGCCGTGCTGCCAGACCACGCCCGACGCGGGGCCGCGCGCATGCACGGGCCCGCGCAGGCGGTTGTACGGCGGCGGGTCGTCGTGGTGCACGCCCCAGCGCGCGGGGTCGGCATGCGGATCGCGCGGCCAGTCGGTTTCATGGGCGCACGCATAGGCCACGGCGGCGTCGAATCGGGAGTTGATGGCGCTCATGTTCAGAACTTCGGAATGTGCAGCGTCTTGCTGATCATCAGGCTGCCCGACAGCAGCGTACAGCAGCGCTCAGCGGATGCAGCAGCCACGGCCCGAGTTGCCACGCACCGCCCCACAGCTGCGTCGCCGAGCGCGCCCTGCCAGGCGGCCACCGCCAGCACGGCGGTGATGACCACGCTGGTGGGAATCGGCGTGCCTTCGAAGTACGGCACCTTGTCGGCGCCGGCCGACAGCTCCTCGGCGCGTGACGTTGTAGCGCGCCAGCCGGCTGACGCCGCAGCAGACGAAGAAGCACAGGATCGCCATGTCCCAGCCGCCTTGCAGGCCGGCGGCAAAGCCGAGCGCGGCCGGGCCGACGCCGAAGGAGATGACATCGGCCAGCGAATCGAGCTCGCGGCCCATCGCCGAATGCTGGTGCCGCCAGCGCGCGATGCGCCCGTCGAAGACGTCGAAGACGAAGGCCAGCGGCGTCATCGCCGCCGACAGCAGCAGGTGCGCGACCGAGCGGCTGGCCATGTACATCATCGCGAACAGCACCGACAACACGCCGCAGGCGGCGTTGCCGAGCGTGAAGGCAGTCGGCGAGGTGGAAGCCGCGGATCATCGAGAAGTGGCGCGGTGCGCTGGGGCGTGTGCTCATCGGCGCATTGTCGCGGAGCGCGCCGGATGCCGCAGGCCGCTCAGAACATGCCGTTGCCGTGCGCCGATGCGGCCGGCACCGGCTGCAGGACATCCCAGTGTTCGACGATCTTGCCCTCGGCATCGAAACGGAAGATGTCGATGCCGGCCCAGTCGGTGTGCGCATCACCCGGCCAGTGCTGATGGCAGTGCAGCACCACCAGATCGCCCTCGGCCACCGAGCGCTTCACGCTCACGCGTTTGCCGGGGTACTCGCGCGCCATGCGCTCGAAATAATCGATGAACGCGCGCTTGCCGTCGCCCACGTGCGGGTTGTGCTGTGTGTACGTTGCACCCACGTGGCGCTCGACCGCCTCGGCGGGCCGGCAGTCGTTGAACATCAGTTCGTAGAACGCGATGGCGTTGAGGCGGTTCTGCTCGGGGGTCGATTTCATGATGACGGCGCGGGTCGGTGGCCGGTGCAGTTTGCCAAAGCGCGGCCGCAGGGCCGCGCGGCACTGTGCGTCATTCACAATGACCGCGCATGACAACGCCGAACAACCCCTGCGGGCAGCCCCCGCTGCACGGCCTGCGCATCGTCGAGTTCTCGGCCTTCGTCGCCGCGCCCAGCGCCGGCCTGGCGCTGGCGCAGCTGGGCGCCGACGTGATCCGCGTCGATCCGCCGGGTGGCAACATCGATGCGCGCCGCGCGCCGCTGAATGGCCAGGGCAGGAGCCTCTACTGGGCCAACCTGAACCGCGGCAAACGCTCGGTCGAGCTCGATCTGCGCAGCAGCGCCGGCCGCGCGGCGATGCAGCAGCTGATCTGCGCTGCGCCGGCGGGGCCGGCCGTGTTCCTGACCAACCTGGCGGTCGATGGCGAGCTGTCGTACGGCGCGCTGTCGCTGCTGCGCCCCGACCTGATCATGGTGCAGCTGAGCGGCTCGCCCGACGGCAGCGCAGCGGTCGACTACACCGTGAATTGCGCCGCCGGTTTTCCCGGCATCACCGGCAGCGGCCGCGACGGCCCGGTCAACCACGTGTTGCCGGCGTGGGACCTGCTGGCCGGCGCGACCCTGGTGCAGGCGGTGCTGGTGGCCGAACGCCATTGGCGCGCCACCGGGCAGGGTCAGCATGTGAAGCTGGCGCTGTCCGACGTGGCGATGGCCGCCGCCGCCAACCTGGGCTATCTCGCCGATGTCCAGATCAACGGCACGCGCCGCCGTGCCGACGGCAACTTCCTCTACGGCGCCTACGGCGACAGCTTCGCCACCGCCGACGGCCGCCACGCGATGGTGGTGGCCATCACCGACAAACAATGGGCCGCCCTGTTGCGCGCGACAGGCCTGCAGGCGGGGCTCGATGCCGCCGCCGCGGCGCTGGGCCATCGGCTGGACAGCGAGACCGCGCGCTACGAAGCGCGCGAGTTGATCTCGACCGCGCTGCGCCCGTGGTTCGCCGCGCGCACGCTGGCCGAGGTGGCGGCGGCCTTCGGCGACCGCGCGATCCTGTGGGGGCCGTACCGCGATTTTGCGCAGATGCTGGCCGACGATCCACGCTGTTCGCCGGCCAACCCGATGTTCGCGCACACCGAACATCCGGGCTTCGGCGGCTGGCTCACGTCACGCACGCCGCTGCTGTTCGGCGCCGTGCCGACATTGGCGCCCGGGGTCGCGCCGACCTTGGGTGAACACACGCACACGGTGCTGGCACAACTGACCGACGCGCCGTCGGGCCGCGCATGAGCATGCACCCCGCCGATGCCATCGACGAATGCCGGCAGGCGCTGACGGCGGCGAACACCTTGCTGCACGCGTTGCTGCGTTCGCTGCGCACCGCGCTGGCGGCCGCCGACGCGGATGCGGGCCGCGCCTTGCTCATCGAGCAGGCCCGCGCACACGGCGTCGCCTGGGCCGCCACCTGCGTGCAGGCGCTGCAGCAGATGCTGGGCTGGGCACAGCGGCTGCACGCGGCCGGACGCGGCGGCGAGCTCGAGACGCTGCTGCTGCGCGCGGCCTTTGCCGAATACCTGGCGCAGCTGGCGGGCGGTGTCGCGATGAACCAGGGCGAGGTGTTTCGCGCCGAGGCACTCGACGCGTCCGCCGTCGCCGCCTTCAGCGCCGACGACGCGGTGCGTCGGCTGCGTGCCGAAGGCTTCGACGGCGCCGCACGGCGTCGCATCGCCGCGGCACTGGCCGACGGCGGCGCGACCCGCTCGTTCGGCGATCCGGGTTTCGACGATGCGCTGCTCGACGAGATCCGCACGCAGTTCGCACGCTTCGCCGACGACCATGCCGAAGCCGCGCACGGCTGGCACCTGCGCAACGAGCTGATCCCCGATGCGGTGATCGCGCAGATGGCGGCACTCGGTGTGTTCGGCCTCACGGTGGCCGAGGAGCACGGCGGCGCCGGCCTGGGCAAGACGGCGATGTGCGTGGTCACCGAAGAGCTGTCGCGTGCCCACATCGGCCTCGGATCGCTGGGCACGCGCACCGAGATCGCCGCCGAGCTGATCGAACACAACGGCAGCGCGCAACAGAAGGCCGATTGGCTGCCGCGCATCGCCAGCGGGCAGGTCATTCCCACGGCCTGCTTCACCGAGCCCGACACCGGCTCCGATCTGGGCGCGCTGCGCTGTCGCGCGGAAGAGCACGCCGACGGCTGGCATGTCTTCGGCAACAAGACCTGGATCACGCACGGCGCACGCAGCGACCTGATGACGCTGCTGGTGCGCACCGATGCGCAGGCGCCCGGTTACCGCGGCTTGTCGATGCTGCTGGCCAGCAAGCCGCGTGGCAGCGATGCCGAGCCGTTCCCCGCCGCGGGCATGAGCGGCGGCGAAATCGAGGTGCTCGGCTACCGCGGCATGAAGGAATACGAGATCGCCTTCGACGGCTTCGTGGTTGCGCGCGATGCCCTGCTCGGCGGCAGGCCCGGACAGGGTTTCAAGCAGCTGATGCAGACCTTCGAATCGGCGCGCATCCAGACCGCGGCGCGGGCGGTCGGCGTGGCGCAGAACGCTTTCGAACTGGCGCTGGGCTACGCGATGCAGCGCACGCAGTTCGGCCGGCCGATCATCGAATTTCCACGTGTGGCCGACAAGCTGGCCTGGATGGCGGTGGAGACGATGGTCGCGCGCCAGCTGACCTTGCATGCGGCGCGCGAGAAGGACGCCCGGCGACGCTGCGATATCGAAGCCGGCATGGCCAAGCTGCTGGCTGCGCGCGTGGCCTGGGCGAATGCCGACAACGCGCTGCAGGTGCACGGCGGCAATGGCTACGCGATGGAGTACCGCATCAGCCGCGTGCTGTGCGACGCGCGCATCCTCAACGTCTTCGAAGGCGCCGCCGAGATCCAGGCCAACATCGTGATCCGGGGCCTGCTGGCGGCCGATGCCAACACATCGACGCAGGCATGACCGACACGTCGAGGTGCGCGCGCTTTGACGCTAGCATCGCCGCCCGACACAAGCCCACCCACCCCATGCAGGAGATTTGCCGATGACCCCCACCCGCCTTGCCAACCATTCTCGCCACCTCGCCGCCGCAGCGCTGCTTGCCGCCGCACCGCTGGCCGTGCAGGCCCAGGCCATGCCCGGCCCCTGGCAGTACGAAGCCTCGATCTACGGCTGGTTTCCGGCGATCGGCGGCTCGACCTCGTTCCCCGCCACCGGCAGCGGCCCGTCGATCGATGTCAGCGCCGAGGATGTCATCGATGCGCTGAAGTTCACCTTCATGGGTTCGTTCGAAATGAAGAACGGCCAATGGGGTCTGTGGACCGACCTGGTGTATGCCGATTTCGGCGCCTCCCGGCAGGGTTCACGCGATTTCACGGTGGATCGGCAGCCGGTCAACGTCGATGCCAACCTGGTGCTCGATGTCAAGTCGTGGATCTGGACGGCAGCCGTGACCTCGAGCCTGTCTTCCGCGCCCGAGCACACCATCGACGGGCTGATCGGGTTTCGCTACCTAGACCTGGCGCAGTCGCTGAGCTGGTCGCTCAGCGCCGACATCCCGCAGCTGCCCGGGCGCAACGGTTCGGCCTCCGCCGACATCAGCAACTGGGATGCGGTGATCGGCGTCAAGGGGCGTGCGCTGCTCGGCGAAGAGCGCAAGTGGTTCCTGCCGTACTACCTCGACGTCGGCACCGGCCAGTCGAAGTTCACCTGGCAGATCAACGCCGGCCTGGGCTACCAGTTCGGCTGGGGCTCGGTGATCGCCACCTGGCGCTATCTGGACTACGAGTTCAAGTCGGATTCGGTGATCCAGAGCGTTAACTTCAACGGCCCGACGATCGGCGTCGCATTCCGCTGGTAAGCGGATGCGCGCGCTCGCGCGCTGAAGGAAGCGGATGCGCGCGCTCGCGCGCCGAGGGCCGAGCCGGCGTGGCGCGGCGATCAGTCGTCGAGCCCGCTCATGCCGGCGCGGTGCGCCAGCGCCTTGGCGCCGGCAATGCGGAACACCACCATGCCGGGCCATACCAGCATGCCGTCGCGGCGGCGCGCGAAGAGCACGCCGTCGGTGCCCGACGCGATCGGCGTGCGCGCCGCCGCGCCGCGTTCGTCGGCCGGGTCGATGACCTCGCAGACCACCTGCCCCTTGCGCACCCGCGCGCCGGCGGCCACGCGATAGACGAGGATGCCGGTGTCGCCGCTGTAGCCGACGTCCATGCCGGTGATCGGCGTGATCGCAGCCTTCAGGCGGGCCAGTGGCGCAGCCCTGCCGCCGATGACGCCGCGACGCTGCATGAAGCGGTACAGGTTGGCCGCATCGGCGGCGCCGAGCTTGTCGTTGACATCGTGCTGGCTGCGGTATTCGATCGTCGCCGACAGGCAGGCCTGCGGGATCTGCGCGGCGGGAAAGCGTTCGGCGAGCCGCGCCCACAGTGCGCCGTTGACGCCCGAGAAGGTCAGCGCCGCCGGGTACGGCTCGTTGTACAGCGTGGCCTGCGCGCCGATGTCGGCGGCCAGCGCCTCGGCGGCGCCCGGAACATCCCGCTTGGAGATGAACAGGTGCAACGCGGCCTGGATGTCGCAATGCAGGTCGAGCACGATGTCGGCATCGACCGACAGCTTCATGATCTCCACGCGCATCGTCTGCAGTTCGCTGATCGGGCGCATCTCGGCCAGCGCCGCCAGCGCCGCGCGGCGAATGGCGGCGACGTTGGCCTGCGCATCGGCACCCAGCTTCGCGCCGATGCGCTCGGCGACCGCGTCCGACAGGTCCAGCCAGTTGCGGTTGAAGTTGTCGCGCCCCAGCAGGTGATAGCGCCCCAGGTGCTGGTTGCCCACCAGTTGCGACAGCCCGATCGGGTTGACGGTGGGCACGATGACGATCTCGCCTTCGATGCGCCCGGCCGCGTCGGCCTTCACCAGCATCGGCATCAGGTGGTGCAACGCCATCGCGCCCGGCAGTTCATCGGCGTGGATCGCCGCCTGCAGATAGATCTTCGGCCGCGCGCCGCGCGTGCCGAAGCGGTGCACCACGATGTGGCGGCTGCTGCCCGGGGTCATGCTCGGCAGTTCGATGCGCGTCTTGCGGTGGCTCATGGCGGGGGTTCAGGCCTGTTCAATGAGAGATCGGATCGGCGGCGGGATACAGCCCGTGCATGCGCGCGAACAGCCGCGTCAGGCCGAGCAGCGCATCGATGTTCGGCGTGGCGATGCCCAGGCGCTGCGCCATCTCGCGCACCACCGTCACCAGCGCATCGAGTTCGATCGCGCGGCCGGCCTCGACATCCTGCTGCATCGAGGTCTTGAAGCTGCCCAGCCTGCGCGTGATGGCATGGCGATCGTCGGGCGACTGTTCGATGGTGCAGCCGATGTGCGCACCGATGGCGGCGGCCTCGCGCATCGCGTCGGAACAGAACCGAAGCACCAGCGGATCGGCCATCACCTGATCGATCGGCGCGCCGGTGATCGCCGACACCGGGTTCATCGTCATGTTGCCCCACAGCTTGTACCAGATGTCCTGGCGGATCTGCAGCGACAGCGTGGCATCGAAACCGGCATGGCGCAGCAGCTCGACCAGCGCATGCACACGCGGCGAATCGTCGCCGCCCGGCTCGCCGAGGATCAGCCCGCGCCCCATCTTGTGCTGCACCAGACCCGGCTCGACGACGAAGGTGCTGGCATGCACCACGCAGCCGACGACCTGCTGCACGTCGATCGCCGCGCCGATGCGCCCGCCCGGGTCGACGCTTTGCAGCGGCGCATCGCCGAGCGCCGGCGCATGCCGGCTGAACCACCACGGCACGCCGTTCATCGCCGGCACCACCACCGTGCTCGGCGCCCAGCAGCGGCGCGATGCGCTGCGCCACCTCGCGCCAGCGCCGGGCCCTTGACGGCCAGCAACGACCACGTCCTGCTCGCCGAAGTGCGACGGGTCGTCGCTGACGACGGCGGGCACCTGCAACAAGCGCGTCGTCCTGGCGCAGGCGCCAGCCCTGCGTCTGCAGGGCCCGCAGCGTCGCACCGCGTGCCACCGCGCTGACCGTGCAGCGCCCGGCGGCAGCCAGGCGGGTGCCGATGAAACCGCCGATCGCGCCGGCGCCGTAGATGCAGACTTTCATGTCGTCAGGCGAGGCCATCGCCGCTCACTTTGTATCCGTGCGGCGCAGCGCGCGCCAGGCGCTTCACCGGATCGCGGGGTTGACCGGTCACGCGCCGCGCAAGACCATGCGCACACCTCGAAACGCCGACGCATGCCGACATGAACCCGCCCCCGCAGCACAGCGTCGACGACGCGCTGGACCAGATCGAGTCGCGCCTGCAGGCGTTGATGCGGTTGCGTTTCCAGATGCTCAAGGCGCATGCGCAACTCGAGTACTTCAGGCTGATCCTGCGCTTGAAGCGGCGCTGAGGCAGCCGGCGCGCGGCAACGCGCGCCATGCGTTTCATTCGTCACCGAACGACGGCTCGCGCTTGTCGATGAAGGCATTCACCGCCTCGGCATGGGCCGGCGTCTTGTGTGCGATCACCTGCAGCGCCGGCCGACAGCTCCAGCAGCGACGCCAGCGACTGATGCTGGCCTTCGCGCAGCAGCCGCTTGCTCATGCGCAGCGTGAGGCCCGGGTTGCGTGCGATGCGCGCGGCCAGTGCCCGCGCGGCGTCCATCAGCTGCTCGGGCGCGACCACCTTCGACACCAGGCCGATGGCCAGCGCCTCGTCGGCCTTCACCGCATCGCCGGTGAACGACATCTCCATCGCCTTGGCCATGCCGACCGCGCGCGGCAGCAACCAGGCGCCGCCGTCACCGGGGATGAGGCCGACGCGGATGAAGCTCTCGGCAAAGCTCGCCGCCGTCGAGGCGATGCGCATGTCGCACATGCACGCCAGGTCGCAGCCGGCGCCGATGGCCGCGCCGTTGACCGCGGCGATGCTCGGCACCTCGAGCCGTTGCAGCGCCAGCGGCAGGCGCTGGATGCCGCTGCGGTACCAGCGTGCGATCGCCGCCGGCGTCATCGCCTCGTCCGAAAAACGCTTCATGTCCTTGACGTTGCCGCCGGACGAAAACGCAGTGCCGGCGCCGGTGAGGATCATCACGCGCACCGAGGCATCGCCGTTGATGCGCTCGACCGCGGCGATGAACTCGTCGACCGCCGAGTTGCCGGTGAGCGCGTTGCGCACCTCGGGCGCGTTCATCGTCAACGTGACGACGTTGCCGTCTTGTTGGTAGTTCAGGAATTCACTCATTGCTCAAGCCTTCAGGCCGCAAAGGCGGCCGCCAGTTCACGTGTCAGGTCGGCCGCCGGCACCGCGCGGCAGCCGCTCGCATTCTGACCTGACCACAGCGGCGAGAAGTCGGCGTTGCCGACGGCCTCGGCAGCGCTGCGCAGCGGCGCGACGGCAGTCGCCGCCAGCGGAAACTGCGGCATCTGCGCGGCCATCGGGCCGAGCTCGCGCATCAGCCGGTTGACGATGCCACGCGCCGGCCGGCCGGTGAACAGGTTGGTCAGCGCGGTGTGTTGCGCGCCCTCACCGCGCAGCGCGGCGCGGTGCAGATCGCTGATGCGCGACTCGGGGCACAGCAGGTAGGCGGTGCCCAGCTGCACGCCGGCCGCGCCGAGCGCCAGCGCCGCGCGGATGCCGGCCTGATCGGCGATGCCACCGGCGGCGATGACCGGCACCTTCAGCGCGCGCACGACCTGCGGCAGCAGCGCGAAGGTGCCGACCTGGCTGCTCAGCTGCGAGGACAGGAACATGCCGCGGTGACCGCCGGCTTCCAGCCCCTGGGCGATGACGGCATCGACGCCACGCGCTTCGAGCCAGCGTGCTTCTTCGACAGTGGTCGCGGAGCTCAGCACCTTGGCGCCGCTGGCGCGCACGCGGGCCAGCAGCTCGGGCGACGGCAGCCCGAAGTGAAAGCTGACCACCGCCGGCGCAAATTCTTCGACGAGGTCGGCCGCCTGCGTGTCGAACGGCGCCCGCGACGCGGCCTTGGCGGGCGCGCTCTCGTCGATGCCGAGTTCGGCGCGGTAGGGGGCGAGCCGCGCGCGCCAGGCGGCAGCGGCGCTGTCGTCGGCCGCCGGTGGCGCATGGCAGAAGAAGTTGAGGTTCAACGGCCGCGCGGTCTGCGCCTTGATCGCCGTCAATTCGCGCCGCAGCGCCTGGGCGTCGAGCATGGCGCAGGGCAACGAACCGAGCCCTCCCGCGTTCGACACCGCCACGGCAAGCGCGCTGTCCTGCGCGCCGGCCATCGGGGCCTGGATGAGCGGGAACTCGATGCCGAACAGCTGTTGCAGTGTCATGGTGCAGGCCCGGTGATGTGGTGAGGCGCGCTCGGCCGCCGCCCCGCTCAGCTGGCGTGCGGCAGCAGTTGCGCCAGCATGAACGGCAGCGTGCGCGCCTGCGGTGCGGCCAGCAGCGCTGCGCCGAGTTGTGCATGCCAGTGCGCCTGCGATCCGAAATCGCCGCGCCATTCCTGCAGCCGGCGCGTGTACAGCTGCAGGTCGTATTCGCCGGTGATGCCGATGGCGCCATGCACCGCGTGCGCGATGGCCACCACCTCGCGTGCCGCTTCGCTGGTGCGCGCCTTGGCCAGCGCGGCGCGCAACGCATGCGGGCTGGCTTCGTCGCCGGGCTCGCCGACGCAGCCGATCTGCGCGGCCATGCGCGCGGCGAACACCTGCTCGGCCATCACGCTGAGCTGCTGCTGCACGGCCTGGAACTTGCCGATCGACTTGCCGAACTGCGCGCGCTGGTTGGCGTGGGCCAAGGTCAGTTCGAGCACACGCTGCATCGCACCGGCCATCGAGGTGGCCGTGAGCAGCGCGCCGGCGTGCATCCCCGACACCGGCATGGGCAGCGGCAGCGCGTCGAGTGGCGCCGAGGTCCACGCCAGATGGGCCTGCAGGCTGCCGTGCACGCCGGTTTCGGTGCGCTCGGCCGGCGCCGACGGCCACAACGCACAGCCCTGCTGATCGCTGACCAGCACCCAGTCGGCCAGCGCTCCGAAGGGCACGCCCTGGCAGCGCACGCTGCCGTCGGCCGCGCGGCTGCAATGCGGGGCGATCGTCATCGGCCCGCTCGGGCTTTCGATGGCGGCCTTGGCCAGCACGCCGCGCAGCCACATCGTCGACGCCAGCGGCACCGGCAGCGCCTGCTGGCCGCAAGCCAGCCACAGCTCGAAGGCCTCGCGCAGCCCGAGCCCGGCACCGCCGGCGGCCTCGGGCACCAGCAGGTCGAGGTATCCCGATGCCTCGATCTGCGACCACAGCGCCGTCGCATCGCGCGTGCGCTCGACCTCGCGCACCCGCGCCGGCGTGCAGCAGCCGGCGAGGAACTTGCCGAACGCGTCGGCGAGCAGCGTGTCCATCAGCGCAGCCCCAGCCCGCGGGCGATGACGCCACGCAGGATCTCGCGTGTGCCGCCGCGCAGCGAGAAGCTCGGGCACACCTGCAGCAGATAGGCCAGCGTGCGCAGCAGCATGTCGGGACGCTCGCGCCCGGGCGTGGCGGCCAGCGCGTCGGTGATCAGATTGGGCATCGCCTGTTCGAGCTCGGTGCCCAGGTCCTTCACCAGCGCGGCCTCGATGACCGGGCTGTCGCCGCGCGCCAGCTTGGCGGTCAGCGCCACCGACATCTCGCGCAGCACCGCCAGGTGGGCCAGCAGACGCCCGGCGAGCACGGCGTCGCCGGGATCGGCAGCGCTGGCGCGCAGGTGCTCGAGCCAGCTGTCGAACAGCACCATGCTGCCGTAGATGCGTTCGGGGCCGCTGCGCTCGAAGGCCAGCTCGGCCGTCACCTGCGCCCAGCCGGCACCTTCGTCGCCGACCAGCGCATCGGGCGGCAGCCGCACGTCGTCGAAGAAGACCTCGTTGAAATGTGCATCGCCGGCCAGGTCGCCGATGGTGCGGATGTCGATGCCCGGCAGCGACAGGTCGACGATCAGCTGCGACAGCCCCTGGTGGCGGTCTTCCGGCGTGCCGCTGGTGCGCACCAGCGCGATCATGAACTGCGCCTGGTGGGCGTTGGTGGTCCACAGCTTCTGGCCCGACAGCGACCAGCCGTCGGCCGTCTGCGTCGCGCGCGTGCGCAAGCCGGCCAGGTCGGAGCCGCTCTGCGGCTCGCTCATGCCGATGCAGAAGAAGGCTTCGGCGGCACAGATTCTCGGCAGGTAGAAATCCTTCTGCGCATCGGTGCCGTACTTCAGGATCAGCGGGCCGCTCTGCCGATCGGCGATCCAGTGCGCCGACACCGGCGCGCCGCGGCACAACAGCTCTTCGGCGAGCACGAAGCGGTGGAAGGCATCCTTGCCGCCACCGCCGTATCGCGTGGGCAAGGTCATGCCGACCCAGCCCCGGCGCGCCAACGCGCGGCTGAACGCCGCATCGAAGCCCATCCACGATCGCGCCAGCTGATCGGTGGCGCGGCCGGCCAGCGCCTCGTCGAGAAAGGCGCGCACCGCCGGGCGCAAGGCCTCGGCCGATGCGGGGATGTCGCTGAGCGTGAGGGCGTCGATCATCAGTAGGACTTCGGCAGGCCGAGCACCTTCTCGGCGATGTAGCACAGCACCAGCTGCGGGCTGATCGGCGCGATGCGCGGGATCAGGCTTTCGCGCAGGTAGCGCTCGACGTGGTACTCCTTCGCATAGCCGAAGCCGCCGTGTGTCATCACCGCCTGCTGGCAGGCGTCGTAGGCCGCTTCGCCGGCCAGGTACTTGGCGGCATTGGCTTCGGCGGCGCAGGGCTGGCCCTGGTCGTACAGCCACGCGGCTTTCTGCGTCATCAGCCAGGCGGCTTCGAGTGCCATCCAGTTGGCCGCCAGCGGGTGCTGGATGGCCTGGTTCTGGCCGATCGGCCGGTTGAAGACGACGCGTTCACGGGCATAACCGGCCGCGCGCGCCAGCGCCAGCTGGCCCAGCCCCACCGCCTCGGCGGCGATCAGCACACGCTCGGGGTTCATGCCGTGCAGGATGCAGTCGAAGCCGCGGCCCTCGTCGCCGATGCGGTCTTCGACCGGAATCTGCAGCCCCTCGATGAACAGCTCGTTCGAGTCGATGCACTTGCGTCCCATCTTGTCGATCTCGCGCACCTGCACATGCTGTCGGTCGAGCGCGGTGTAGAACAGGCTCAGGCCGTGGGCGGGCTGCTTGACCTCGTCCAGCGGCGTGGTGCGCGCCAGCAGCAGGATGCGGTCGGCCACCTGCGCGGTCGAGATCCACACCTTCGCGCCATCGACGAGATAGTGGTCGCCGCGGCGCACCGCGCGTGTCTTCAGCTGCGTGGTGTTGAGCCCGGTGTTCGGCTCGGTGACCGCGAAGCAGGCCTTGTGCTGCCCGGCGACGATCGGCGGCAGCATGCGGCGCTTCTGCTCCTCGTTGCCGAACACCACCACCGGGTTCAAGCCGAAGATGTTCATGTGCAGCGCCGACGCACCCGACATGCCGGCGCCACTTTCGCTGACGGCGCGCATCATCGTCGCCGCCTCCATCAGCCCCAGCCCCGAGCCGCCGTACCCGTCGGGGATGCAGATGCCCAGCCAGCCGCCGGCAGCCATCGCCCGAAACAGCTCTTCGGGGAACACGCCGTCGCGATCGCGTTGCAGCCAGTAGGCGTCGTCGAAGGGCCGGCAGGTTTCGCGCACCGCGTCGCGGATGCGTTGTTGTTCGTCGGTGGGGGCGAAGTTCATCGAAATTCGGAAAGTGGCCAGCATTCGAGCAAGACCCGGACGGGACCCCGTCCGTCTGACAACGGCGGCATCGGTGCGTGGTCGCGAGCACGAGCTGCGTCGCTGCATGCTACCGCCGCGGGAAGTGGCCACGGGGCTGTCGAAACGCAGCCCGCCGATCGTCGTCGGGATGGGGCACATGATGCTTGCCCGTCCAGACCCTCGTCGCACAACCCCACCCAGGAGCTTCCATGTCACAACTCGCTGCCTACCTGTCCTTCGACGGCACCTGCGCCGAAGCAATGGACTTCTACGCCCGCGTGCTCGATGCCAAGGTCGAAGCGCTGATCCGCTACGACCAGGCGCCGGGCGCGGAGCCGATGCCGCCGCAGCAGGCCGGCCGCATCATGCATGCCTATCTGGTGCACGCCGACTTCGTGCTGATGGCCGGCGACACACCGCCTGGCGTGCCCTTCGAGGGCATGAAGGGCTTCATGATGGCGCTGAGCTACGACAGCGTCGCCGACGCCCAGCGTGTCTTCGCGGCCTTCGCCGACGGTGGCACGGTGCAGATGCCGCTGGGCGAGACCTTCTGGGTCGAACGTTTCGGCATGGTCATCGACCGCTTCGGCACGCCCTGGGGCATCAACGGCGGCAAGTCGAAGATGTAGGCGGCCACTCCAGTCGAGCTTCAGGCCCAGGTCCGCCGCCGCCTCGATTCACGACGGCACCGCGCGGTGCCATGCGGCGTGTCGGTACCCGAGGAGCGTCGCGTCAGTACGAGCGCGGCAACCCCAGCACGTGCTCGGCGACATACGACAGCACCATGTTGCTCGAGATCGGCGCCACCTGGTACAGCCGCGTTTCGCGGAACTTGCGTTCGACGTCGTACTCGCAGGCGAAACCGAAGCCGCCGTGGAACTGCAGGCAGGCATTCGCCGCTTCCCACGAGGCCTTGGCCGCCAGGTACTTGGCCATGTTGGCCTCGGCACCGCACGGCTGGTGCGCATCGAACAGCTCGCACGCCTTCCAGCGCATCAGGTTCGCGGCCTCGACCTCGATGTGCGCTTCGGCGATCGGAAACTGCACGCCCTGGTTCTGGCCGATCGGGCGGCCGAAGACCACGCGCTCCTTCACGTACTGCGTCACGCGGTCGATGAACCAGTAGCCATCGCCGATGCACTCGGCGGCGATCAGCGCGCGCTCGGCGTTCAGCCCGTCGAGGATGTAGCGGAAGCCCTGGCCTTCTTCGCCGATCAGGTTCTCGGCCGGGATCTCCAGGTTCTCGAAGAACAGCTCGTTGGTCTCGTGGTTGACCATGTTGGCGATCGGCCGCACGGCCAGGCCGTTGCCGACAGCCTCGCGCAGGTCGACGATGAAGATCGACAGCCCTTCGCTCTTCTTCTTCACCTCTGCCAACGGCGTGGTGCGCGCCAGCAGGATCATCAGGTCGCTGTGCTGGATGCGCGAGATCCACACCTTCTGGCCGTTGACCACATAACGATCGCCACGGCGCACTGCGCTGGTCTTGATCTTCGTCGTGTCGGTGCCGGTGCTGGGCTCGGTCACCGCCATCGACTGCAGCCGCAATTCGCCGCTGGCGATCTTCGGCAGGTACTGCGCCTTCTGCGCCGGCGAGCCGTGCCGCAGCAAGGTGCCCATGTTGTACATCTGGCCGTGGCAGGCGCCGGCATTGCCGCCGCTGCGGTTGATCTGCTCCATGATCACGCTGGCCTCGGCCAGGCCCAGCCCGGAGCCGCCGAACTCCTGCGGGATCAGGGCTGCCAGCCAGCCGGCCTTCGTCAGCGCCTCGACAAATTCGGCCGGATAGGCGCGCTCGGCATCGGTCTTGCGGAAGTACTCGTCGGGAAAGCCGGCGCACAGTGCGCGCACCGCATCGCGGATGTCCTCGTGCCTGCTCGCCTGCGTGGCCATCAGGCGCCGTACGAACCCAGCACCGCGATTGCCGCCACGTTCTGGCTGGGGAAACCGCCCAGGTTGTGCGTCACGCCCCAGGTCGGCGCCGCACGCTGGCGCGCACCGGCGCGGCCGCTGAGCTGCAGGTACATCTCGTACACCATGCGCAGCCCGGAAGCGCCGATCGGGTGGCCGAAGCACTTCAGGCCGCCGTCGATCTGGCACGGCAGCTTGCCCTCGGCATCGAAGAAGCCATCGAGCACATCGCTGATCGCGGTGCCTTCGGGCGACAGCTGCAGGTCTTCCATCGTCACCAGTTCGGTGACCGAGAAGCAGTCGTGCACATCGACCAGCGACACCTGTTCGCGCGGGTTCTTGATGCCGGCCTCGGCATAGGCGCGCGCCGCGGCGACGCGCGTGGTGGCGAAGTAGCTGCCGTCCCACTGGTCGTACTGCACCTCCTGGCCGTTGCTGACCGCCACCTGCAGCGCCTTCACCGCCACCAGGTCGTGCTTGCCGAGCCCGCGCGCGATGTCGGGCGTGCAGACGATGGCGCAGGCGCTGCCGTCGGAGACACCGCAGCAATCGTACAGACCCAGCGGCTCGGCGATCATGCTGGCGTTCATCACGTCGTCCATCGTGATGGCGTTGCGCAGGTGCGCCTTCGGGTTCTTGCCGGCGTTGGCGTGGCTCTTCACCGAGATGTGCGCCATCGCGCGCTTCAGGTCGCCCTTGTCGGCGCCGTGTTTGCTGGTGTAGGCGGTGGCCAGCTGGGCGAACGAACCCGGCGCCGACAGGTTGGGCCAGAACAGATCGTTGAGCGCGCCGCGCCCGCGCTGCGGCAGGCCGCCGTAGCCGGTGTCCTTGAGCTTTTCGACGCCGAGTGCCAGCGCGATGTCGGCGGCGCCGGAGGCCACCGCATAGACCGCGCCACGCAGCGCCTCGGTGCCGGTGGCGCAGTAGTTCTCCACCCGGGTCACCGGGATGTAGGGCAGGCGCAGGGTCATCGCCAGCGGCACCGCCGACTTGCCGACGTGCTGCTCCTCGATCGCGGTGCCCAGCCAGGCGGCATCGATCTGCTTGCGATCGATGCCGGCATCGGCCAGCGCTTCCTCGAATGCCTCGACCATCAGGTCCTGCGCATTGCAGTCCCAGCGCTCGCCGAACTTCGAGCAGCCCATGCCGAGGATGACCACCTTGTCCTTGATGCCACTTGCCATGATGAGGCTCCTTGTCAGGTCAGGCCGTTTCAGCCGATGACCAAGGGTTGACGACGCCCACGTCGCAGTCTTCGAAGTCACGCACGTTGCGCGTGGCCACCGTGGCCCCGTGCACGCGGGCGATGGCAGCGATCAACAGGTCGAAAGCCCCCGTCGAACGGCCGGCACGCTGGCGCCGCGCGAAGAGTTCACCGTACACCGTGGCGGCGTCTTTGTCCAAGGCCAGGATGCGCGCGCCGAAGCCGTCCGACAGCAACCGGTCCCAGCGCGCCATCAGATCACGCCGCCGCGCGCTCGCCGGCAGACACGCCATGCCGGCGCCGATTTCGGCCACCGTGACCACGCTGGTGGCCAACTCGTCGATCTTGCGGCCCCGCACCCAGGCCAGCACCGCTGCGTCGGCCGCAGGCCGCATCAGTTCGGACACCACGTTGGTGTCGAGCAGGATCATTTCGAAAAGTCCGGCACCGGCCTGGCCTTCGCGCGGGGCATGGCCGGCAGGTCGATGCCGTGGCGCGGGCCGAACAGCGTTTGCGCCAGTTCGGCCAGGTTCGGGCGGGCAGCCGCACGCGGCGATTCGATGGCCTCGCGCAGCACCACCCGCGCCTCTTCCTCCATCGAGCGGCCATGCTCGGCGGCGCGCACCCTCAGCCTGGCTTTCAGCTCGTCGTCGAGATTGCGGATGGTCAGGCTGGCCACATCGGCCTCCGGTCTGATATCAAGACATCAATGATATCACTGCAGTCATTGCAATCACGGCTCGAGCCTGGCGGGCTTCAAGCCGGCACCGCCTTCCAGAAGTAGCGCACGAAGCCGCGCATGTCGTCGGCATCCTTGATGCGGAACACCATGCGCACCGGCATGCCGACGTCGATGCGCTCGGCGTCGATCTCGCTGAAGTCCATCAACATGCGCCCGCCGCCGTCGAACTGCACCATGCCGAAGTACGTCGGCGGGTCGGGGCTGTAGGTCAGTGCGTCGGCGGTGTACGACATGACCTTGCCGGCGCGTTCGGCAAAGGCGTAGTCGTCCTGGCTGTCGAGGGCGTTGCACTGCGGGTTGACGCAGTAGCGCTGCTTCGGATACTGCACGGTGCCGCACTGGCGGCACTTGCCGCCGACGAGGCCCTGCACCATGTCGCGGTTGCGGTACAGCACCGTCATCTGCGTCGGCTTGTCGGGTTCGGCGCGCATGCCGCGTTCCAGGTCGATCAGCTTGTTGAACGACAGGTAGCGCATGTAGTTGCCGTCTTCGCGCCGGGCTGCCAATGCGGCCTTCACGCCAGTGGCCCGTTGCGCCTGCGCCATCGCGGCGGTGACTTCGAACAGCAACGCATCGCAGCCTTCGCCGAAGGCGGCGACGAGGATCAGGTCGCCGGGCTTCGCGTCCTCGAGCGCCGCCGCCAGCAGCAGCAGCGGGTGCGCGGCACCGGTGTCGCCGCACACCGCCGCCAGGTTGTCGCGCAGCGCCGCATCGGGCAGGCCGCAGCGCTTGGCCACCGCCGCACCGATGCGCGACAAGGTGCCCGGCATGCAGAAGTGCGTGATGCTGGCCGCGTCGACCTCGCACCGCTTCAGCAAGGCGCCCACCGCGGTCGGCACGATCTTCAGGTAGCCCTCGTCGCGCACCCAGCGCTCTTCCCAGGCGTAGTCGTGCGCGCGGTCGTGCATGCGGTACTGGTGCACGAAGTCGACACTTTCGCTGTGCGCCCCGAGCAGCCGCGCGATCGGTTCGCCGTGTCCCACCAGCAGCGCCGCAGCGCCGTCGCCGTAGTGCATCTCCTGCGTGCTGCCGGCCTTGGCCTTGCGCGCATCGGCAGCGACGATCAGCGTGCGCCCCGCCGCCGCTTCCAGCGCCGACGCCAGCGCGCTGCTGCCGGCGCGCAGGCTGCCCGAGGCATCCACGGCGCGCAGCGCCGAAGGCAGCTGCAGCGCATTCGCCACCACACCGGCGTTGAGGCGGTCGTCGAAGGGGTGCGTGGTCGAGGCCAGCACCAGCTGCGTCAAGGCGTCGCGTTCGCAGCCGGCCAACGCGCCGCGCGCCGCTTGCACCGCCAGCGTGATGCTGTCCTCGTCCCAGTTGCAGATGCTGCGCTCGCCCTTGGCCAGGCCGCGCAGCCCCGGCGCGAACCAGGCATTCGCTGCGGCGATGGCCTTGCGCTGCAGGCGCGAGCGCGGCAGGTAGGCGCCGCACGACAGGATGCCGAAGTCGCCGGCGCCCATCAGATCGGATCCCACGAGAACACGTCCGCCGAACGGTGCAGCGGATAGAAGCTGTCCTTCATCGCCGGGATCGCATGCGACGCCACTGTCTCGGGCGTCCAGCCTTCGGCGCGGTGCACCGAGCGGATCGGCCGGCTCTGGCCCATCAGGAAGATCTCGTTGGCGCGCACCGCGAAGATCTGGCCGCTGACGTCCTTGGCCTCGTCGCTGGCCAGGAACACCGCCAGCGGCGCGATCTTGTTCGTCTCCATCGCCTTCAGCTTGGCCAGCCGCGCCTGCTGCTCGGGCGTGTCGGCCGGGATGGTGCCGATCAGCCGGCTCCAGGCGAACGGCGAGATGCAGTTGCTGCGCACGTTGTAGCGCGCCATGTCGAGCGCGATCGACTTGCTCAGCCCGACGATGCCGAGCTTGGCCGCGGCATAGTTGGCCTGGCCGAAGTTGCCGACCAGCCCCGAGGTCGAGGTCATGTGCACGAAGGCGCCGCGCTCCTCGCTGCGGAAGATCGACGCCGCCGCGCGCGACATGTAGAAGGTGCCGTTGAGGTGCACGTCGATGACCATCTTCCACTCGTCCACCGACATGTTGTGGAAGATGCGGTCGCGCAGGATGCCGGCGTTGTTGATGACCGCATCGAGGCGGCCGAAGCTGTCGGTGGCGCACTGGATGATGCGGTTGGCGCTGGCCCACTCGGCGACGCTGTCGGTGTTGGCCACCGCGTTGCCGCCGGCGGCGCGGATCTCCTGCACCACCTGCTGCGCCGGGCCGTCGTCATGGCCGGCGCCGCTTTCGGAGACACCGGGGTCGTTGACCACCACCGAGGCGCCTTGCGCCGCCATCGCCATCGCGAAGTCGCGGCCGATGCCACGGCCCGCGCCGGTGACGATGATCGATTTGCCAGCCAACATTCCCATGGACAATTCCCCGTAGTGCGGCCCCGGTGCACGGGCCCCTGAACGTGCATTCTGAAGCAAGCCACCGAGCCACGACATGACGGGAACCCCGATGCCAGCCAGCGTCACCGATGCGACACGCCGCGCCTACTGGAGCGAACAGTTCGACGCCGCCTACCACTTCATGTTCGACACCGTGCTGCCCTATCCGGTGGCCGAAAGCGGCGAGCCGCTGGTGTCGCTGCAGGACGCCGCGCGCGCCGCCGATGTCACGGTGCAGTTCGCCACGCGAGCGCATGTGCGCGGCCTGCCGCGGCTGTTCTATCTGCGTGATGGGCAGATCCCCGGCTTCATCGGCGCAGCCGCCGAGATGAACGAGCGCGGCTGGCTGATGCGCGTCGAGGACGGCTACCGCACGGCGGAGATGCAGAAGTACCTGGGGCGCACGCCCGAAGTCTTCGACGCGGTGCTGAGCACCGTGATGTGGGAACTGGACGGCCGCCTGCCGAGCCCCGAGTTCATGTTCCGCCGCTGCTCGGCGCTGGTCGCCAGCGTGCCGAAGTTCGGCACCCACATGTCGGGCAGCGCGATCGACATCTCGGTGATGCGGCTCGACCACCCCGAGCAGGAAATCGATCGCGGTGCGCCCTATCTCGAGATGTCGGCGCTGACGCCGATGGCCTCGCCGTTCGTGTCGGAACAAGCGCAGCACAACCGGCGCGAGATCACCGCACTGATGCGCCGCCACGGCTTTGTCGACTACCCCTACGAGTTCTGGCACTACAGCAGCGGCGATGCCTACGAGCAGGTGCTGCTGAACACCGGCCGCCCGGCGATCTACGGCGCGGTGAGCTGGGATGCGGCGAGCCACGCCGTCACGCCTTTGCCGCAGGCCGATTTGCCGCTGAACAGCCACGCCGAGATCCGCGCCGAGATCGATGCGGCGCTGGCGCGGCGCTGAGGCGCACCGGCGCGCTGCACGTCAGCGCGTGGCGCCCCAGCGATCGAGGCGCAAGGCGACCGCGCAACTGAGGCCATAGACGACCATCGCCGCCGCGCTCAGCGCGAACAGCTGCCAGGCCGGTGCGTCGCGCGCCACCAGCGCGGTGCCGACGGCACCCACCAGCAGCAGGCGCATCGTTGCCGCAGCCACCGGCCCGAGCATGCGCCCTGCCCCCTGCGCCGCGAAGTACAGCGTCAGCCCGAGGCCGAAGAACGGGAAGGCCGGGCCGGCCCAGTGCAGGAACAGGCGCGAATAGTCCAGCACGCGCTCGTCGCTGGTGAAGATCGTCGCCCACAGGTCCGGGAACAGCGCGACGACGCCGCCGACGATGCCCAGCGCCAGCATCGTCACGGCGCCCGCGGTCCAGGCCACGCGCCGCGCGCGCGCCACGTCGCCGGCACCCATCGCCATGCCCACCATCGGCACCGAGGCCAGGCCGATGCCGAAGGCGACGGTGCTCATCAGGAACTCGAGGCGCTGGCCGATGGCGTAGCCGGCCAGCGGGAACACGCCCAGGTGGGCGACGAAGCCCGCCATCAGCACCATGGTGCCCACCGATTGCAGCGGCGACAGGCAGGCCACCGCGCCGACACGCAGGATGTCGCGGAACAGCTCCCAGCGGATCAGCACCGGTGCGAACACCAGCCGCACCCGCCCCTGGCCGGAGCGCAGGTACCACCACAACAATGCCGCACCGCTGGCCTGCGCCAGGATCTGCCCGAGCGCGACACCGGGCATGCCCAGCCGCGGCAGCGGCCCCAGGCCCAGGCCCAGCGCACCGCCGAGCGCGATCTGCAGCACCGCCGCACCGACCAGCGCCAGCGACGGCACGCGCATGTTGCCGGTGCCGCGGATGATCGATGCCAGCGTGTTGAACAGCCACACCACGATGGCGCCGGCGAACAGCACCGTGGCATAGCCGAGTGCTTCGCGCAGCACCTCGCCGGTGCCGCCGAGGATCACGAACAGCCTCGGCGCGAGCAACAGGAAGAGCAGCGAATACAGCGCGCCGCCGAGCGCGCCGATGATCAGCGCATGCAGCGCGACGGCCTCGGCACGCAGCGCATCGCCGGCACCGAAGGCGCGGCTCAACGCCGCGGCCACGCCGCCGCCCATGGCCCCGGCCGACAGCATGCCGGTGAGCATCGCGAAGGGGAACACCAACCCCAACGCCGCCAGCGGCGCAATGCCGAGCAGGCCGATGTAGAAGGTCTCGGCCAGACCGACCAGCACCGCCATCGACGTGGCCATCACGTTCGGGGCCGCCAGCCGCAGCAGCGTGCGCAGGATCGGGCCGGCCAGCAGCGGGTGAGGTTCGGCGTCGGTGGTCTGCATGGGATCGAGATGCTATCGACGCCGTGGCGCGCGGCTGTCGCCAGCGCGGGTGGGCCAGGAGGTCAGGACGCCGCGTCGCCCCGCTGCTGCGCACGCAGCCACAACGCGCTCGCCGCGGCCGCCGTCAGCGCCAGCAACGCGCCGGCGCGCAGCGACTGCAGGGCACCGATCCATTGCCCCAGCTGGCCGAAGGCCAGGCTGCCGAAGGGCATCGCGCCGAGGAACATCGCGGTGTAGATCGCCATCACGCGGCCGCGTTGGTGGTCGTGCACCCGCGACTGGATGATCATGTTGGTGGCCGCCGCCTGCGCGATGGTGCCCAGGCCGACCAGCGCCATGCCCAGCAACGCCAGCGGCAGCCAGTGCACCAGGCTGAACAGCAGCAGCCCGACTCCGGCGGCCGCGCTGCCGGCCGCGGCGACCCGCGGCAACGCCGCGCCGGCGCCATGGCGCAGCGCCAGCCCGAGCGCCGCACACATCGCACCGAAGCCGGCCGCCGACAGGAACGAGCCGACCAGTTCCGGGTGTTCACCGTAGCCCTGCGCCACCGCCGCCGGCATCAGGAACGTGTAGGGCGCCACCGCGAAGCCGAGCACGAACACGGCCGCCAGCAAACGCGCGATGACCTTGTCGCCGAAGGCATAACGCCAGCCTTCGAGATAGTCGTGGACGAAGGACTTGCCGCTGGAGGCACGCACGGCGCTGGCGGTGCGGATGCGCCAGATCTGCACCAGCGTCGCACACAGCGTGATCGCGTGCAGCATGAAGCACCAGGCTTCGCCGACGCTGGCGATGAGCACCCCGCCGATGGCCGGGCCGACGAAGCGCGCCGCGTTGAGCGCGCTCGAATGCAGCGCCACCGCGTTGGGCAGCAGCGCACGGTCGCTGACCAGTTCGGCCAGGAACGCATGGCGCACCGGGATCTCGCACGAGAACAACAGGCCGCGCAGCAGCGCGATGGCGATCAGGCCGCTGGCCGTGATCCAGCCGGCGAAGGTCAGCGCGGCCAGCAGCAGGCACTGCACGACGACCGCGCCGAGCACGATCAGCAGCAGCCGGCGGCGCGCGAAGCGATCGGCGAACAGGCCGGCCAGCGGGGACACCACCACTGTCGGCGCCAGCGTGGCGAAGCCGACGATGCCCAGCACCAGCGTCGAGCCGGTGAGCCTGTACGCCAGCCAGCTCAGCGCCACGTTGTGCGCGAAGCCGCCGACCATCGCCACCGACTGGCCGATGAAGTAGCGGCGGAACTGCGGCTCGGCGAGGGCCGGGAAGCGGCTCAGGGCGGGTCTCGGTGGCGAATCGGCGCGCTGCTTCAGGCCGCGCTCACGGCTGCAGCACCACGCGGCCCACCACGCGCCCGGCGTGCAGATCGCCCAGTGCCTCGTTGACCTGCTTCAGCGGGCGCAGATCGAGCGGAATCTGCGGCAGCTCGGTGCGCTGCGCCAGTGCCACCAGTTCGCGCAGCTCGTTCAGCCCGGCGACGTACGAGCCGCTGATCTGGATCGACTTCAGCGGGAACATCGGCAGCGGCATGCGGAACTCGCCACCGAACAGCCCGACGATGACCACCTGCCCGGCGCGGCGCACCAGGTTGACGGCCAGCGACGCCGTCGACTCGGCACCGACAAAATCCACCGCGCCGGCGATGTTCATGTTGCAGGCCTTGGCGATGGCCTTCAGCGCGTCGGGCTGCTTGGGGTCGAAGGCCAGCTTGGCGCCGAAACCGAGCGCGGTCTCGCGCTTCGCGGGATCGGGGTCGATGGCCACCACCTGCGCCTTCGAGGTGGCCACCAGCAGCGCCACCGCGGTCATGCCGACGCCGCCGCAGCCGATGACGGCGACATAGTCGTCGGCGGTCATCGGGGCAAGCTTCTTGATCGCGCCGAAGGCGGTGATGCCGGCGCAGGCGAAGGTGGCTGCACGCGCCGGCTCGAGGCTGCCGATCGGCACCAGGTAGCGCTCGTGCGGCACGCGCACCAGGTCGGCATAACCGCCCGGCAGCTGGATGCCCAGGTTGCGCGATGCACGCGGGCACATGTGGTCGTCGCCGCGCTCGCACACCGGGCACGCGCCGCAGCCCAGCCACGGGTAGACGATGACCTTGTCGCCGACCTTCACGTCCTTCACGTCGGGGCCGATCTCGGCCACCTCGCCGCCGATCTCGTGGCCCATCGTCACCGGCAGCTTGGTGCCGGTGCGTTCCAGCGACGACATCTTGCCGCCGCCCATGTCGAAGCCGCCGGCCTGGATGTGCAGATCGGAATGGCACATGCCGCAATGCGTGATGCGCACCGTCACCTCGTGGCCGGCCGGCGCGGCCAGATCGTCGCTGTGCTCGATCAGTTCGCCACCCCAGGCGGGAAAGGCCCAGCGGTGTGCGCAGCGGTAGTTCATGACGGTCTCCTGTGGGTGTCTGTGGCGCACGCTTCGCGAGCAACGTTATCACCAAGGCGCAGCGTGTCGCGGCGCGCAGGCGACACGGCATACTGCCGCGCACGGCAGCCCCGCCCCGCTTGCAGTCGCACACCATGAACTCGAACGCCTATCTGCGCATGCCCACGCTGTCGGGCGACACGCTGGTCTTCGTCTGCGACGACGATCTGTGGCGCTGCAGCGCCGGCGGGGGCCACGCGACGCGGCTCACCGCGGGCCTGTCGGAGCCGGCCACACCGTGCCTGTCGAACGACGGGCGCCAGATCGCCTTCATCAGCCGCGACGAGCAGCACCCGGAAGTGCACGTGATGTCCGCCGACGGCGGCCCCGCACGGCGGCTGACCTGGCTCGGCCCCGAGGCGATGGTGCGCGGCTGGACCCCCGCCGGCGAGATCCTGTTCGTCAGCACCCACGGCCAGCCCTTCTTCCGCAACTTCCGCGCCTTCACCGTCGATGCCGCCGGCGGCGCACCGGCGCTGCTGCCGCTCGGGCAGGTCAACCACCTGGCATTCGGCAGCGGCGGTGCGCGCGTCATCGGGCGCAACACCGCCGACCCGGCACGCTGGAAGCGCTACCGCGGCGGCACCGCCGGCCACCTGTGGATCGATGCCGACGGCAACGGGCAGTACCGCCGCATGAGCGAGCTGCAGGGCAACATCACGAGCCCGATGTGGATCGGCGAGCGGGTGTATTTCCTGTCCGATTTCGAAGGTGTCGGCAACCTCTATTCGTGCCGGGCCGACGGCAGCGACCTGCAGCGCCACAGCGACCACGACGAGCACTACGCGCGCCATGCCCACAGCGACGGCCGGCGCGTGGTCTACCAGTGCGCGGCGGCGCTGTGGCTGTTCGATCCGGCCGCCGATGCCTGCCAGCGCATCGACGTGCGGCTGGCCAGCGCGCAGACCCAATCGGCGCGCAAGTTCGTCGATGCCGCCGATCATCTGGGCGGCATGCGCCTGCACCCGCAGGGCCACAGCGTGGCGCTCGATGTGCGCGGCAAGCTGGTGACGATGGCGCTGTGGGAAGGCGCGGTGCGCCAGTCGGAAGGCGACAGCCCGGCCGTTGCCGGCGCCGCCGCGCGCCGCCGCCAGGGGCAGTGGCTGGCCGATGGCAGCACGCTGGTGTGTGTCAGCGATGCGTCGGGCGAGGAGCGCATCGAAGTGCACGCCGACGGCGCCAGCCGCACGCTCGACTGGGACGTCGGCCGCGTGCTGAGCCTGCGGGCGGCGCCGCAGGGCACCTTGGTGGGCTTGACCAACCACCGCAACCAGGTGCTGGTCGGCGATCTCGCCAGCGGCGAGCTGCACGTCGCCGACCAAAGCGATGCCGGCCACATCGACGACCTGGCCTGGTCGGCCGACGGCCGCTGGCTGGCCTACGGCTTCAATGTCAACGCGCGCCACAGCGCGATCAAGCTGCACGATGCGGTGTCACGCAGCAGCACGGTCATCACGCAGGGCGAGTTCCAGGACTACAGCCCCTCGTTCGATCCGAACGGCAAGTACCTGTATTTCCTGTCGCTGCGCACCTTCGACCCGGTCTACGACAGCGTGCAGTTCGAGCTCAGCTTCCCGCGCGCCGCGCGCCCCTACCTGGTGGCGCTGCAGGCCGGCGGCACGCCGCCGTTCGAGGCGCAGCCGAAGGGCCTGAAGGAAGGCGACCGCGCGGCCGACGCGGCGGCGGCCGCGGCCAAGAGCGGCGATGCGGCCAAGGCCGCGTTGCCCATCGACCTGGCCGGCATCGACAAGCGCATCGCCGCCTTCCCGGTCAGCGAGAACCGCTTCGGCAAGCTTGCCGCGGCGGCCAACGGCAACGTGCTGTGGACGGTGCTGCCGATCGTCGGCGCGCAAGGCGGCGGCGGCCAGACCGATGCCACCGGCAGGCTCGAGCTGTTCGACTTCGACAAGCTGCGCAGCGACACGCTCACCGAACGCTGCGACGATTTCGAGATCGCCGCCGACGGCACCACCGTGCTGGTGCGCGAGGGCAAAAAACTGCGTGCCATCGCCGCGCGGCGCCGTGATGCACCGAGTGGCGGCGCGCCGGCGGGCGACGACAAGCCGTCGCGCAAGAGCGGCTGGCTCGATCTGGCGCGCATCCGGGTGGCGGTGCAGCCGCGCGCCGAATGGCGCCAGATGCTGCGCGAGGTGTGGCGGCTGCAGCGCGACCAGTTCTGGGTCGAGAACATGTCCGGCCTCGATTGGCCGGCGATGCTGCAACGCTACGAGCCGCTGCTCGAGGGCGTGGCCACACGCGCCGAACTGTCCGACCTGATCTGGGAACTGCAGGGCGAACTCGGCACCTCGCACGCCTACGAATACGCCGGCGACCACCGCAAGCCGCCGCAGGTGGCGCTCGGCCAGCTCGGCGCCGACCTGCAGTTCGTCGAGAACGACGGCAGCTGGCGCATCAGCCGCATCGTGCAGGGCGACCGCTGGGACGCGAAGGCCGATTCGCCGTTGAATGCGCTCGGCGTGGCGGCGCAGGTCGGCGAGCGCATCGTCGCCGTCAACGGCCAGCGGGTGTCGCGCCAGCGGCCGCCGCAGTCGCTGCTGGTGCACCAGGCGTCGGCGAAGGTGGAACTGACGCTCGCCGATGCGGCGGGCGGCGTGCAGCGGCAGGTGCTGGTCAGCCTGCTTGCCGACGAGACGCCGGCGCGCTATCGCGAATGGGTCGAGCACAACCGCGCCGAGGTGCACCGCCTGTCGGCGGGGCGCGTGGGCTACCTGCACCTGCCGGACATGATGGCGCACGGCTTTGCCGAGTTCCACCGCTACTTCCCGGCCGAATGCGATCGCGACGCGCTGATCGTCGATCTGCGCTACAACCGCGGCGGCCATGTCTCCGAGCTGCTGCTGGAGAAGGTGGCGCGCCGGCGCATCGGCTACAACACCTCGCGCTGGGGCCGCACGATGCCGTACCCCGAGGAATCGCTGGCCGGACCGGTGGTGGCGCTGAGCAACGAACACGCCGGCTCCGACGGCGACATCTTCTGCCACGGCTTCAAGCTGATGGGCCTGGGCCCGCTGGTGGGCACGCGCACCTGGGGCGGTGTCATCGGCATCTGGCCGCGCCACAAGCTGGTCGATGGCAGCGAGACGACGCAGCCCGAATATTCGTTCTGGTTCCGCGATGTCGGCTGGGCGGTGGAAAACCACGGCACCGATCCCGATATCGAGGTGGACAACGCGCCGCACGATGCCAGCGCCGGGCACGACCGGCAACTCGAAACCGCGCTGGCCACCGCGTTGGCATTGGCCGACAAGGCCGGGCCCGGCCAGCCCGACCTGGGCACCCGGCCCGATCTGAAGCCGCCGCCGCTGCCGCGCCGGCGCTGAGCCTCCTGCAGGGGCGCGCACGCGCGACGCGGTCACGGTTGCGGTTGCACGGCCTGCTCTGGGCATGCCGATTGCTGCGTGCCGCTTCTGTGTCCAACCGACATCGAGGTGAGCCATGACCGACCGCACACACCCCATTCACCAGGGCCCGCGCGCGACGCGCGGGCCGCGGCTGCTCGCCGTCGCGCTGGCGGCATCGGCGTGCCTGTCGGCGCAGGCCGCGCTGGACACGCGGCTGCTCGTCGACGGGCTGCAGCAGCCGCTGTTCGCGACCCAGCCACTCGCCGACGGGCGCCTGTTCGTGGTCGAAAAGCAGGGCAGCATCAAGGTCGCGCGCGGCGGCACGGTGAGCGACTTCCTCAGCCTGCCGGTCGATGTCAACGGCGAGCGCGGGCTGCTCGGTCTGGCCTTCGACCCCGCTTACGGCAATGTCGCGGCAGCGGGGTACCGCCGCTTCTTCGTCAACTACATCGACGCGGCCACGCAGGACACGGTGGTGGCGTCGTACCGCACCAGTGCCGATGCGTCGGTGGCCGACGCCAGCAGCCGCAACGAAATCCTGCGCATCGCACAACCCGCCGGCCGCAGCAACCACAAGGCCGGCTGGCTCGGCTTCAAGCCGGGTGATGCCGACAACCTGTACATCGCCACCGGCGACGGCGGCGGCAGCAACGACCCCGACAACAACGCCCAGGACAACAGCTCGCTGCTGGGCAAGATGCTGCGCGTGGACATCAACCGCGACGATTTTCCCGGCAACAACGCGCTCAACTACGGCATCCCCACCAGCAACCCCTATGCCGGCGTCGCCGGCGCACGCGGCGAGATCTTCGCCAGCGGCCTGCGCAACCCGTTTCGCAACAGCTTCGACCGCGACACCGGCGACCTGTGGATCGCCGATGTCGGCCAGGGTGCACGCGAGGAAATCGACTTCGTCGGCGCGGCCAGTGCCGGCGGGCAGAACTTCGGCTGGCGCATCCGCGAAGGCGACATCGCCACGCCCGGCATCAGCGATGCCAACCCCGGCGGCTTGATCGACCCGCTGCTGGCCTACGACCACAGCTTCGGTGCGGCCGTGACCGGCGGCTACGTGGTGCGCGATGCGGCCTCCGAGCTGTACGGCCAGTACGTCTTCGGCGATTTTGTCAGCGGCCGCATCTGGGCCATCGCCGCCGACGGCAGTGCGCAGTCGCTGGACCAGGCCACCGAGCTGACCGCCGCGCTGAACGCCGGGGCGGGCGGCGCGCTGAGCAGCATCTCGTCCTTCGGCGAAGGCGCGCAGGGTGCGCTGCTGATCGTCGACTACGCCGGCAAGGTGGTGCAGGTGGTGCCCGAGCCCGGCAGCGCCGCGTTGATGCTGGCCGGCGGCGCGGTCATCGCCGGCTGGGCGCGGCGGCGCGCGTTGCGGGCCGCCGCCGGCTGAGGCTTCCGGGCCGGCCCGCGCGGGCTCAGCGCCGGGGTTGGCCGGTGGTGAAAGGCTGCGGCGGCGCGTCCATGTCGCCCGGCTGCAGGCGCTCGAACTCGGCGATCACCTGGCCGCCGAACAACAGCAGCGCGGCCGCCACTTCCAGGCTCAGCAGGACGGCGATGGCTGTCGTCAGCGATCCGTACACGGTGCTGATCTGCGACAGCGTGGCGAAATACCAGGCCAGCAGATGGCGCGACAGCTCCCACAGCACGGCGGCCACCACCGCGCCGAGCAGCGCGGTCTGCAGCCGCAGCCGGCCCACCGGCATGATCATGTACAGCGACGCGATGATGAAGACCTCGCCGACAAAACCGAGCAGGTACAACATCAGCCCGGACAGGCCGCTGAGCGACCAGCTGAAGGCGAACAGCGTGATCTGGTTGCTGCCCATGCCCTGCAGGCCGCTGGTCATCACCGTGACCAGCAGCAAGCCGAAACCCAGGCACAGGATGTAGCCGTAGGGCATCAACGCCGAGACCACGAAGTGGCGGCGCCGGATCGCCACGCGATGATGGAAGATCACCGACATGGCGTTTTCCAGCACCGTGAAGGCCAGCGAGCTGAAGAAGAGCATGGTGCCCAGCAGCACCCAGCCGAGCAGGTCGCGGTGCAGCAGGAACTGCGCCAGCTCACCCACCACCGCGGCGGATTGCCCCGGCACCAGCCACTCGAGGTAGCGCGACAGCGTGCTCAGCAGCTGGCCTTCGTCGATGACGTGCGACAGCGCGATCACCGTCAGGATCAGCAGCGGCACGATCGACAGCAGCGCGTAGTAGGCGACCGCACCGGCCAGCAGCAAGCCCTGGTTGGCGCGGAACGCGCGCAAGGTCAGCAGCGCGAAGGCTGCCGGGTGCTTCAGCATCAGTGTCGTTCGATAACCGAATTTCATCGCGTCGGGGAGATGGGCAGCAGGGTCGACAGGCCCCGAGTGTCGCTCGCACGCGCACGCAGCGCCGGCAGATGCTGCAGCACCGACCGCCGTTGAACCGCACGACCGGCGCTGCGAGCTTCACGGGCGGGCGGCGGTCGACGCGGCCGGCCCAAGTCGTGCGGCCCGGCACAGCGCGCCGCGGCCCCTGGTGTCAGCGTCGCCTGAGCCGCGCTTCAGCGGACATGCACGACCGCGGTCGCAATGGAAGGCGGATCAGCGGCCTGCGCCGGGGTCACGGCGAATGCCAGCGCGATCGCCATCACGCAGCCCGTGGCCAGCATCAGATCGCGCAGCCCCCCGGGCTCTGGGCACGCCTCGTCGTCGCGAGGGGTGGTGTCGTCAGCGGGCACCGACATGCTGTTCATGATGCGCTCCTGTCTATTGCCCGCACACGATGGCGCGGCCGCGGGGGCCTGTCTGTCGGCGTCGGCTGCGTGGGCCGTAGGACGCTGGCTCGCGTGCCGCCCAGATTCATCACGTCGCCCATCCGGCCATCGCGCAGTCCATCGGCGCAGCAGGCGCCTTCGTCGCATGGCGCTGTGCGCGGCCCACAGGCGCTTCTACATTGCAGGCATCGACCCGCTCGGACCCGCCAGGAGCCCACATGAATCACCCCGTCACCGCCCGCATCGCCTCCTTTGCCCTGGCTGCCTTGGTCAGCGCCGGCTTGTTCGGCAGCATCAACCTGATCGCTGCCGAGCAGGTGTCGGCGGCGCGGCTGGCACACGCGCAGTCACAGGCCGATGCCCAGGTGGCGGGGCGCACCACCTGCCCGGCACAGAGCTGATGGCAGATCGCTGATCGCTGGATCGCAGCGCGCTGATCGGTCAGCCGGCGCGCGCCAGCCACTGCAGCGCCCGGCGCACGCCGCCTTGCGCCGCGAGGCCCTGCACCTGCATCGCCGCCTCGACGCCGGCCAGGCAGCCGAGGATCATGGCCACGTTCATGTCGCCCATGTGGCCGATGCGAAAGGCGCGCCCGGCAAGCGGCCCCAGCCCCCCGGCCACCGACACCTGGAAGCGTTCACGTGCGACGGTGCGCAGCGCTTCGGGGTCGATGCCTTCGCGCACGCTGATCGCCGTCACCGCCATCGAGCGCGCGGCTTCGGTGCGGGCGAAGAAGGCCACCTCGCCACTTTCCGACCACGCACCCACCGCCGCATGCACCGCACCGGCCAGCTGGCGGTGGCGCGCGAAGACGGCATCGAGCCCCTCTTCGAAGAGCAGGCCCAGCGACGCCTGCAGGCCCATCAGCATGTTCATCGGCGGTGTGCCGCAGAACTTGCGGTAGGACAAGGCGCTGCGGCGCAGACGCCAGTCCCAGTAGAAGCGCGGCAGCGGATTCTTCTCCGACCGCTCGAAGGCGAGTGCGTCCACGGCCACGAAGCCGAGCCCGGGTGGCAGCATCAGGCCCTTCTGCGATGCGCCGACGACGATGTTGACGCCCAGCGCGTCCATGTCGAACGGCACCACGCCGAGCGAGGCGACCACGTCCACCGCCAGCAACGCCGGGTGCCGGGCCAGATCGATCGCAGCACGAACTGCCTCGACATCGCTGGTGACCCCGCTGGCGGTGTCGGTGTGCACCACGCACACGACATCGATGCGCTGCTCGACATCGTCGCGCAGCACCTGCGCGACCACCGCGGCATCGATCGGCTGGCCCTCGACCCATGGCGTGCGCAGCACACGACTGCCCAGCGCCTCGGCTTGCAGGGCCCAGCCGTCGGAGAAGTGGCCGGTGCCCGGCACCAGCGCGCAGCGCCCCGGCCCGAGCACGTTGGCGATCATCGCTTCCCAGGCAGCGTGGCCGTTGGCGGCGTACATGAACACGTCGCTGTGACGCGTGTGCAGCAGCCGCTTCAGCCCGCTTTCGCAGGCTGCGATCAACTCGTCGAGCCGCGGGTCGGCCATGTCGAAGGGCTGCCGGCTCATCGCGTGCAGCACCGCATCGGGCAGGCGCGTGGGGCCGGGGGAATGCAGCAGGCGTTGACCGGGAATGCGCATGCGAAGGCTCTGTGGTTGGGGGCGGGTCGCGGACAGGTCTGGGCGATGAACGCAGCGCACTTGGCGCGCGCGCCTCACCGGGACGGCATTCTGCGCGACGACGATCGACGCCACCGTGACGCGCCGATCGCGGCGCCGGCCAGGAGGCTTCACGCGCTGCGCCGCGGTGGCGGTGCGCAGGATAATCGCGCTCGACATGCCACCGCCCACCGTCCTGTCCCTGGCCGCGCGCCGCAGCGATGCGGCCGCCGGCGACGCCGCCACCGGCTCGTCGGCCGAGCGCAGCCTGCGCCTGCTCGCACTGCTGGCGCACGAAGGGCGCGCGCTGTCGCTGGCCGAGCTGTCGGTGCGCCTGGGCCTGCCCAAGGCCACTGCGCACCGGCTGTGCGCGCAGCTGCTCGAATCCGGCTTCCTGGCCCGTGATGTCGACGAGCGCAGCTTCGCGGTCGGCCCGGCGCTGCGCCAGCTGTCCTTCGACACGCTGAACCACGGCGTCGTGCGCGGGCTGCGCCACGAGGTGCTGGCCGCGCTGGTGACCAAGGTCGGCGAGACCTGCAACTTCACCACGCTGGACGGCACGCGCGTGCTGTACATCGACCGCGTCGAGGCGCACTGGCCGCTGCGCCTGACGCTGGACGTCGGCTCGCAGGTGCCGCTGCACTGCACCGCCAGCGGCAAGCTGTTCCTGGCGCAGATGCCGCCGGCCGAGCGCGAGGCCTTGATCGACCGCTTGCCGCTGTCGCGCATGACGCGGCACACGCTGGTCAGCGCCAAGGCGCTGAAAGCGGAATGCGCGGTGATTGCCGAGCAGGGGCATTCGTGCGACCGCGAGGAATTCATGGCCGGCCTGATCGCGGTGGCGGTGCCGGTGCGCGAGCCCCGCGGCCGCACCCGTGCCGCGATTGCCGTGCATGCCCCGACCGCCCGCATGTCGCTGGCCGAGGCCGAGCGCCAGTTGCCGGCGATGCGCACCGCGGCCTCGCGCATGGCCGGGTTGTTGTAGCGGCCGAGCCTCCACCTGCACCGTCACGACCCACATACAGCGCAGAACAGCACCATGAAGATCGTCGAAATCCGGGAGCGGACGCTGCCGATCAGCAGCCCGATCCGCAACGCCTACATCGACTTCAGCAAGATGACGTTGAGCCTCGTGGCCGTCATCACCGATGTCGTCCGCGACGGCAAGCCGGTGGTCGGCTACGGCTTCAACTCCAACGGCCGCTACGGCCAGGGCACGTTGATGCGCGAGCGCTTCATTCCGCGCCTCATGGAAGCCGAGCCCGAGTCGCTGATCGATGCCAGCGGCAACAATCTCGACCCGCACAAGATCTGGGCCACGATGTTCAGCAACGAGAAGCCGGGCGGCCACGGCGAACGATCGGTGGCCATCGGCACCATCGACATGGCGGTGTGGGATGCGGTGGCGAAGATCGAAGGCCAGCCGCTGTTCCAACTGCTGGCCGAGCGCTACGGCGACGGCAAGCCGAACCGCAAGATCTTCGTCTATGCCGCCGGCGGTTATTACTACCCGGGCCAGGACCACACAAGCTCAAGGACGAGATGAAGAGCTACCTCGACCGCGGCTACACGGTGGTCAAGAAGAAGATCGGCGGCGCCTCGCTCGACGAAGACCTGCGCCGCATCGACTCGATCATGACGGTGCTGCAGGACGGCCAGAAGCTGTGCGTCGATGCCAACGGCCGCTTCGATCTCGACACGGCGATCCGCTACGCGAAGGCGCTGTCGCCGTACGACCTGTTCTGGTACGAAGAGCCCGGGGATCCGCTGGATTTCGAGCTGCAGGCCGCGCTGCGCAACTACTACCCGAACCCGATGGCCACCGGCGAAGACCTGTTCTCGATGCAGGACGCGCGCAACCTGATCCGCTACGGCGGCATGCGCCCCGACCGCGACTGGCTGCAGTTCGATTGCGCGCTGAGCTACGGCCTGGTCGAGTACCTGCGCACGCTGGACATGCTGAAGCAACACGGCTGGTCGGCGCAGCGTTGCATCCCGCACGGCGGGCACCAGATGTCGCTGAACATCGCCGCCGGTCTGGGCCTGGGCGGCAACGAGTCGTACCCCGACCTGTTCCAGCCCTTCGGCGGCTTCCCCGACGGCGTCAGGGTGGAAGACGGCCACGTCACGCTGCCCGATCTGCCGGGCATCGGATTCGAAGGCAAGGCCGACCTGTTCGAGCAGATGAAGGCGCTGTCGGCCTGAGCGGCTCGATTCGGTAGCGCGTCGCCGCGGCGCGCCGCCGGGCCCGCGAACACCGCGGCATCAGCGCGGCCGCAGCGCTTCGAGTTGTCGCTGCAGCAGCGGTGCCAGCGTGTTGCGCAGGAACACATCACGGCCGCCGGACGGCGTCAACGCGGCAAACTGGCCGGCCAACATCAGGTGCGCGAAGCCG
Organism: uncultured beta proteobacterium; assembly: GCA_963756415.1. Lineage (GTDB taxonomy): Bacteria > Pseudomonadota > Gammaproteobacteria > Burkholderiales > Burkholderiaceae_C > Rubrivivax. Next base: position 1,364,320 of record CAVWNT010000002.1, on the reverse strand, counting down.
TGCACGGTGGACCAGATCGCCAGCAGCGATTGCCACTGCACGGGGTCGAGCGCTTCTTCGGCATCGATGCCGATCAGCTCGCGCACGCCGCGCTCCAGCGTCATGAACGCCCGGTGCGCGCTGTCGATCAACGGCGCGTCCTTGCACAGGTCGGCGCGGAACATCAGGCCGAAGCGCCCCGGGTGGCGCAGCGCAAAGCCGACATAGCCCATGCCCTGCTCGCGCAGCCGTGCGAGCGGGTCGCTGCCGCCGCGCCGGTTGCCGGCTTCCAGCGCGGCCGTCAGCCCGTCGAAGGCGAGCGTGGCGACCGCCGCGAGCAGCCCGGCCATGTCGCCGAAATGGTGCGCCGGCGCGGCCGGCGACACGCCGGAGCGGCGCGCCACTTCGCGCAGCGAGAAGCCTTCGACGCCGCGCTCGGCGAGCAACGATTCGGACGCGTCGATCAGCGCTTCGCGCAGCGCGCCGTGGTGATAGGCATCGCGCGGCACCGCGGCGCGGCGGGTCGTGGCTTTGATCATGGTGCGTTGTCGAAGGTGGGCGTGCGGCAGGCGTGGCAGCGGGACTTGCTGCCGCAGGTCGGCAAGCAGATCGAATGGACTTGACAGTGTTCAGATCGTACCTTAATCTTCATCTGAACACTGTTCACTTGACGCACCCCCGCGGAAGCCCCATGCCGATCACCACCTTGCTCGATCCGGACCGGATCTTTTCGCTCGCCAGCGGCATCGCGATGCTGTCGTGGCTCGCGCTGGCCCTGTCGCCGTACCGCGCGCGCTGGTCGTCGCGCGTGCGCTGGTGGGCCGGGCGCGCGGTGCCGGTCGCGCTGGCGAGCGTGTACGTGCTGCTGTTCGCGGTGCACGGCATGGGCGATGGCGGCTACGACTCGCTCGCGGCGGTGCGCCGCTTGTTCGCCGTGCCGGGCCTGCTTGTCGCGGGCTGGCTGCACTACCTGGCCTTCGACCTGTTCGTCGGCGCGTGGATCGCCGAGCGCGCCGGCGCGCTCGGTGTGCCGCACGTGCTGGTGCTGCCGCTGCTGCTGCTGACCTTCATGTTCGGGCCTGCCGGCCTGCTCGCCTATGCCGTGCTGCACCTCGTGTGGCAGCGCACCCACCCTCTCCCACCTTCCACCCGGAGTGCCCCATGACGACGATGAACCTCACTTCCGCCGCGCCCACCGTTGCCCGCCTCGCGCTTGCGTGGCGGGCCTGGCCCAGCGAGTTGCTGGCGCGCGAACGGCGGCTGGCGATCTACGGCTTCGCGCTGTTCGCGCTGCTGCTGCCGATGGCGATCGCCGGCGCGATCGACGAGCGCACCGTGCGCGAGTTGAACGTGTGGATCAAGCCGATGAAGTTCACGCTGTCGATCGGCGTGCTCGCATGGACCACCGCCTGGTTCATCGGCCACCTGAAGGCGGCGCAGCGCAGCGGCCGCGCGATCGACCGCATCGTGTGGATGCTCATCGGTGCCGGCAGCTTCGAACTCGCCTACATCACGCTGCAGGCGGCGCTCGGGCAGGCCTCGCACTACAACGTCGGCGATGCCTTCCATGGCGCGATGTACACGCTGATGGGCATCGGCGCGCTGGTGTTGACCGCGACGCAGCCGATGCTGGCCTGGCAACTGCGCCGCCACGCCGACCCGGTGCGCCCGGCAGCCTACCGCCTGGCCGTGCAGATCGGCCTGGTGCTGACCTTCGTCTTCGGCGCCGGCGTGGGCATGGCGCTGGGCAGCCTGCAGCCGCCGAGCGGTGGCGCGACGCTGCCGCTGTTCGGCTGGTCGCTCGTCGGCGGCGACCTGCGGCCGGCGCACTTCATCGGCATCCATGCCGAGCAGGTGCTGCCGCTGTTCGGCTTCGTCGTCGCCGCGAGCGCCGCGGCGCGGGCGAAGACCGCCGTGTGGGGCGCGACGCTGGCCTACACGCTGGTGTTCGGCGCGCTCGTGGCCTGGGGACTGCAGGGCCGGTTCTGAGGCTGCGCTGCACAGGCGTGCGCCTGCCGTCCTGGCGTGCCGCACGATCAAGCGGTCACGCGGTCACGCGGTCACCGCCAGGATCACGCTCGATGCCTTGAAGAACGCGGTCGCCGGCACACCGGGCGCCAGCCCCAGCGCCGCGACGCTGGCCTGCGTGACGATGGCCGCGATGCCGAGGCCGCCGTCGATGTCGACGATCACCTCGGCATTGACCGCGCCGGGCGTGACCGCGCTGACGGTGCCCGCCAGCCGGTTGCGCGCCGACAGCCGTGCGCCCTGCAGGTCGGTGGCGATCAACACCGACGACGACTTGACCAGCGCGATCGCCTGCATGTGGGTGCGCAGGCCCAGCGCTTCGGTGCTGTCGCGCGTGACGATGGCGACCAGGCGCTGACCGCCCGGCAGCATCAGTTCGACCTCGTCGTTGACGGCCCCGGCCCGCACCGCGGTGACGGTGCCGACAAACTGGTTGCGGGCGCTGGTTCGCATGTTCAGTACCTTCAGCATCGAAAAATCCCGATCGAGATCGATCGAGTGGGCATCGAGCAGCGCCATGAAGCGTTGGTGCACGGCGTCGATCTGCTCGAAGCGTTCGACCAGCCGCTCGCCGTGCGCGGTCAGCCGTGTCGAGCCGCCGCCGCGCCCGCCGGTGCTGCGCTCGACCAGCGGCTCGCCGGTCAGGCGGTTCATCGCGTCGATGGCGTCCCAGGCGCCCTTGTAGCTCAGGCCGACGGCCTTGGCCGCATGCGTGATCGAGCCCTGCTGCGCCACCGCGCGCAGCAGCGCGATGCGCTGCTGCCCGCCCAGCGTGTCGGCGCCCACCGCCAGCCACACCGCACCTTGAAGACCGAGGCGCCGGCCGGTCTTGCTCAGCAGACGTCGCGGCGGGCTCATGACGGGGCGCGATCCTGTTCCGCGCCGTCGACGACACGGCCGTCGCGCAAGTGCACGACCTCGTCGGCCAGCGCGGCGACGTCCTCGTCGTCGTGCGTGATCAGCAGCAGCGGGATGTGCAGACGCGCCTGCAGTTCCTGCAGCTCGTCGCGCAGCCGCCGGCGCAGCGGGCTGTCGAGCGCGGCGAAGGGTTCGTCGAGCAGCAGCGCCGCAGGGTCGTTGACCAGCGCGCGCGCCAGCGCGGTGCGCTGGCGCTGGCCGCCGGAGATCTGCTGCGGGTACAGCCCGGCCACGGCCTCGAGTGCGAAGCTGGCGAGCCAGCGTTGCACCGCATCGTCGTGCCCCTCGCGCGGCGGATTGAGCCAGCGCCGGCCGGCGGGCTGGCGGGCGAAGGCCACGTTCTGGCGCACCGTCAGGTGCGGGAACAACGCGTAGTCCTGGAACACGCAGGCCAGTTGCCGCTGCTGCGGCGCCAGGTCGATGCCGGCCGCGGCGTCGTAGAGCACGCGCCCGGCGATCGCCACGCGTCCGCTGTCGGCGCGGGCGATGCCGGCGAGCATCTTCAGGGTCTGTGTCTTGCCGGCGCCGGAAGGGCCGAACAGCACCAGCCGCTGCGCCGTCGCTGCAAAAGCGCAGGTCCAGATCGAAGCGCGTCTCGCCGTGGCGCAGCTGCCTGCGCAGACGGACATCCCAGGTCATGGTCATGGTCGTCAACGCCGGCGCAGCAGCGGCCCCGGCGCCAGGCGCCCGGCGGCCAGCAGCACCGCGATGCAGGTGATCGACGTGACGGCGACCAGAAAGTTCGCGGTGTCGTCCTGCCCCGCCTGCACCGCCTCGTACACGGCGATCGACAAGGTCTGCGTCTGGCCCGGAATGCTGCCGGCGACCATCAGCGTGGCGCCGAACTCGCCCAGCGCGCGGGCGAAGGCCAGCAGCAGGCCGGCCAGGATGCCGCGCCAGGCCAGCGGCAGCGAGACGCGAAAGAACACCGCCGCATTCGCCGATGCCGAGCGAGCGCGCGGCATCCTCGAGCTGCGGGTCGACGGTCTCGAAGGCGGCGCGGGCGGCCTTGAAGACGAGCGGAAACGACACCACCGTCGCCGCGATCACCGCCGCCTGCCAGGTGAAGATCAGCCGGATGCCGAAGTGCTGCAGCAGCCACGCGCCGATCGGCCCGTTCGATGCCGATCAGCACCAGCAGGTAGTAGCCGAGCACGGTCGGCGGCATGACCATCGGCAAGCGTCAGCAGCGCGTCGATCAGGTCGCGCCCGGGCAGGCGGCCGCGCGACAGCGCATAACCGGCGCCGACACCGAAGAACAGGTTCAGCGCGGTCGCCCACAGCGCGACCTTCAGCGTCAATGCCAGCGGCAGCCACGCGTGCGCCATCGGCCGGCGTCAGGGGCTGCCGAAGCCGTGGCGGGCCAGCACCGCCCGCGCCGGCGCCGACGACAGGAACTCGACGAACGAGCGCGCCAGTGCCGGCGTTGGCGCTGGCGGCAACCGGCGCCACCGGATAGAGGATCGGCGCCGGTCGTGGGCACCTTGAGGGCCACGCGCACCTTGTCCGGCATCGTGGCGGCGTCGGTGGCATAGACGAAGCCGGCATCGACTTCGCCGCGGGCCACGTAGTCGAGCGCCTGGCGCACGTTGTGGGCACCGATCACCTTCGGCTCGATCGTCGCCCACAGGCCCGCCGCATCGAGCGCGCCTTTGGCGTAGCGCCCGGCCGGCACGCTCGCCGGCAGGCCGATGGCGATGCGGGCGTAAGCCGGTTGTGTCAGATCGGCCAGCGCCTGCGGTGTCGCCCGGCGCGGCGGCCGGCACCACCAGCACCAGCGAGTTGGCAGCGAAGTCACGGCGCCAGCCGGCATCGATCAGCTGCCGCGCCTGCGCCTGGTCCATGGTCTCGGCGTCAGCACTGGCGAAGACATCGACCGGCGCGCCCGGCGCCGATCTGCTGCAGCAACGCGCCCGAGGCTGCGAAGTTCAGCCGCACCGCGGTGCCGGGGTGGCCAGCGACGAACAGCGGCGCCAGCGCCTTGAACGCGGCCGTCAGGCTGGTTGCCGCCGAGACGGTGATTTCGGCGGCGCCGGCCGTGCCGATGCATGCAGCCAGGAAGGCCGAAGCGATGCCGCGCACCAGACGTGAAACCATGCTGTGTCGAGGTCGCCATTCGATATGAAGCAGTATATATGCGGCTCTCGTTTCGACGGGGATTTCGCAACCTACAGCTGCCATCGGCTTTCGATATGTTGCTTGGTTATATATCGATGAACCGCGGCAGACGCAGCACGGTCGCGCTTGCGCGGGCGCCATCAGCCGGCGCAATGCCGGACGAACGCCTCGGTGGCGCGGCCGAGCCGGCGATCGCGCCGCACCACGATCGCCAGGCGGCGACGGTGCGGCGGCAGGCGCGTGCGCACTTCCGCCAGCCGCCCGCTTGCCAACTCCACGCCGACGGCATGGCGCGACAGGCAGGCCAGGCCGGCACCGGCCGCGGCCAGCCGCTTGATCGCCTCGGTGCTGCCCAGTTCATATTCCACCTGCAGCGCGCCCAGGTGTTCGAGCAGCCAGGCATCGGCCGCCTGGCGGGTGCCGGAGCCCGGCTCGCGCAGGATCCAGCTGGCCTCGGCCAGCTGCCGCGTCGCCACCGGCCGTTGGCCTTGCGCCAACGGGTGCGAGGGCGCCGCGACGATGACCAGTTCGTCCTCGAGCCACTTGCGCACGCGCACATCGGCATGCGTCTGCGCGCCTTCGATGAAGCCGACATCGGCTTCCATCTCGGCCACCGCGCGGATCACCTCGCTGCTGTTGCCGATCATCAGCCGCACGCTGTTCGCCGCATGCTCGAGCTTCCAGCGCGCGATGCGCTCGGGCAGCAGGTACTCGCCGATCGTCAGGCTGGCGGCGATGCGCAGCGGGGTGCGCTGCGCGTGACCCGGGCCGCCCTGCAGTTCGGCCGCCTGGTCGAGCAGCGCGACCGCGCCGGCGAGCATCGACCGGCCGCTCTCGTTCAACACCAGCCGGCGACCGACCCGATCGAACAGCGGCGTGCCGATGGCCGTTTCCAGCGCCGTCAGCGCCGCGCTGGCGGCCGATTGCGAGCGCGCCATGCGGTCGGCCGCGCCGCGTGTCGAGCCGCTGCGCGCGGTGGCGACGAAGACCTCGAGCTGGCGCAGGTTCAGGCGCAGCCGCGGGTCGCCTTGCTGAGCGGTTTTATCGATCATCGTGAGCGCAATTATCGGCTTTCGTGTTTCAGCCGACGCCACTAGCATCGTTCGCTGAAACCAGGGAGACGCCGTTGCTGAAGATGCTGTCGAGCGAACCGCTGCACGACCCGCTGGCCGATCCGGCGCCCGGCGCGGCGAGCACGGTGAAGTGCACCACCTGCTACATGTGCGCCTGCCGCTGCGGCATCCTGGTGCACCTGCGCGAAGGCGCCGACGGGCCCGAGGTGCGCTACATCGAAGGCAACCCCGATCACCCGCTGAACAAGGGCGTGATCTGCGCCAAGGGCTCGGCCGGCATCATGAAGCAGGTCTCGCCGGCGCGGCTGACGAAGCCGCTGCGGCGCAAGCCCGGCAGCGAGCGCGGCGCCGGCGAGTTCGAGGCGATCAGCTGGGACGAGGCGTTCGAGCTGCTGACCGAGCGGCTGCGCACGATCCGCGCCACCGACCCGAAGAAGTTCGCGCTGTTCACCGGGCGCGACCAGATGCAGGCGCTGACCGGTTTGTTCGCGCGCCAGTTCGGCACCCCCAACTACGCCGCGCACGGCGGCTTCTGTTCGGTGAACATGGCCGCCGGCATGATCTACACCATCGGCGGCAGCTTCTGGGAATTCGGCGGCCCCGACCTCGAACGCTCGCGGCTGTTCGTGATGATCGGCACCGCCGAAGACCACCACAGCAACCCGCTGAAGACCGCGCTGTCGAAGTTCAAGCGCGCCGGCGGGCGCTTCATCAGCATCAACCCGGTGCGCACCGGCTATTCGGCGATCGCCGACGAGTGGATTCCGATCAAGCCCGGCACCGACGGCGCGCTGTTCATGGCGCTGCTGCACGAGCTGATCCGCACCGACACGCTCGACCACGCCTTCCTGAAGCGCCACACCAATGCGCCGCAGCTGGTGGTGCTGGACGAGGGCGAACGCGAAGGCCTGTTCGCCTTCGATCCCGACCCAGACAAAGGCCCGCCCGGTGATGGCCGCAACCCGCACAACAAGCTGGTGTGGGACAGGGCAGCGGGGCGCGTGCTGGCCGCGTACCCCGAGGGCATCGCCGACGGCTGCGACCCGGCGCTGGAGGGCTTCTACACGCTCGCCGACGGCACCCGCGTGGCACCGTCGTTCCAGTTGCTGCGCGACCGCGTCGCCGCCTGCACGCCCGAGTGGGCCAGCGCCATCACCGGCATCGCCGCCGATCGCATCCGCCAGCTCGCGCGTCGAGATGGGCACCGCGGCGTTGCAGCAGGCCTTCGAGCTGCCGATCCCGTGGACCGATGCCTGGGGCAAGCAGTACCCGACCACCTCGGCGCGGCCGCTGGCCTTCCATGCGATGCGCGGCCTGGCGGCGCACTCCAACGGCTTCCAGACGGTGCGCGCGCTGGCGGTGCTGATGAGCGTGCTCGGCACCATCGATGCGCCCGGCGGCTTTCGCCACAAGGCGCCGTACCCGCGCCACATCGTGCCCAACTACCGCGCCTTCAACGCGCCGGAGATGATGCAGCCGAACACGCCGCTGAACGCCGCGTGCCTGGGCTTTCCGGCCAACCCCGAAGAGCTGGCGATCCACGACGACGGCTCGCCGATCCGCATCGACCACGCCTTCTCGTGGGAGCACCCGCTGAAGCGCGCACGGGCTGATGCACAACGTCATCACCAACGCCGTCAAGGGCGACCCGTACCGCATCGACACCTTGCTGATCTTCATGGCCAACATGGCCTGGAACAGCAGCATGAACACGATGGCGGTGCGCGAGATGCTCAACCGCAAGGGTGACGACGGCGAATACATGATCCCGTTCCTGGTCGTGTGCGATGCCTTCCAGAGCGAGACCGTGGCCTTCGCCGACCTGGTGCTGCCCGACACCACCTACCTCGAGCGCCACGACGTGATGAGCATGCTCGACCGGCCGATCAGCGAGTTCGACGGCCCGGTCGATTCGGTGCGCGTGCCGGTGCTCGCGCCGAGCGGCGAGTGCAAGCCGTTCCAGGAGGTGCTGATCGAACTGGCGTCGCGGCTGAAGTTCCCGGCCTTCACCACCCCCGAAGGCGAGCGCAAGTTCAGCGGCTACCCCGACTTCGTCGTCAACTTCCAGCCGCAACCCGGCATCGGCTTCCTGATGGGCTGGCGCGGCAAGGACGGCACCGATCACCTGCGCGGCGAGCCGAACCCGAACCAGTGGGCGATGTACGAGAAGAACAACTGCGTGTTCCAGTACCACATGCCCGCCGACATGCACTACATGCGCAACTGGAACCGCGCCTACCTCGATTTCGCCAAGGACCACGGCTGGCGCCAGCGCAACGACCCGATCCAGCTGGCGCTGTACTCCGACACCTGCAGACCTTCCGCCTCGCCGCGCAGGGCAAGACACAAGGACGCCAGCCGCCCGACCATCTGCGCCAGCGCATCGACACCTACTTCGATCCGCTGCCGTTCTGGTACCCGCCGCTCGAAGAAGCCGCCACCGACCTGCAGGCCTATCCGCTGAACGCGATCACGCAGCGGCCGATGGCGATGTACCACTCGTGGGATTCGCAGAACGCGTGGCTGCGCCAGATCCACAGCCACAACTACCTGCACGTGAATCCGCTGACCGCGCGCGCCGCCGGCATCGACGACGGCGGCTGGGCGCTGGGTCGAGAGCCAGTGGGGCCAGGTGCGCTGCATGCTGCGCTACAGCGAGGCGGTGGAGCCCGGCACGGTGTGGACCTGGAACGCGATCGGCAAGGCCGACGGCGCCTGGCATCTGGCACCCGGTGCCGACGAGGCACGCAAGGGCTTCTTGCTCAACCACCTGATCAGCGAGGAGCTGCCGTTCGCGGGCGGCGGGGGCACGATCAGCAACTCCGACCCGATCACCGGCCAGGCCGGCTGGTACGACGTGCGGGTGCGCCTTCGGCCGGCACCGCCGGACGGCGGCGAGCAGACGCTGCCGCAGGTGGCCGCGGTGCCGCGTGCACCGGGCGTGCGCGGCGCGGCGACCAGCGTGCTGACCTACTTCGCCGGCAGTTTCGCGAGGACCCGCAAATGATCCAGTGGCTGAAGGACCTGCTCGGCGCGAGCCAGCCGATGACGCTGGCACCGACCGGCGGCGCTGCCGATGACGGCCGCGCCGGGCCGCACCCGCGCGATGCAGGGCGAGACGCTGGCCAAGCAACTCGCGCTGGTCATCGACCTGAACGTGTGTGTCGGCTGCCACGCCTGCGTCACCTCGTGCAAGCAGTGGAACACCTCGGGCAGCGCCGGTGCGCTGGCCGATGAGAACCCGTACGCGCGCCGATCCCACCGGCACCTTCTTCAACCGTGTGCAGACCTACGAGGCCGGCACCTTCCCGCGACACGCAGACCGTGCACTTTCCGAAGAGCTGCCTGCACTGCGAAGACCCGCCGTGCGTGCCGGTGTGCCCGACCGGCGCCAGCTACAAGCGCGCCGAAGACGGCATCGTGCTGGTCGACTACGACAAGTGCATCGGTTGCAAGTACTGCGCGTGGGCCTGCCCGTACGGCGCGCGCGAACTCGACGAGAAGCGCCAGGTGATGACCAAGTGCACGCTGTGCGTCGATCGCGTCTACAGCAAGACCTTGCCCGAAGAACAACGCAAGCCGGCGTGCGTGATGGCCTGCCCGACCGGCGCGCGGCTGTTCGGTGACGTGAAGGATCCGCAGTCCGAGGTGTCGAAGGCGATCCGCGAACGCGGCGGTTATGAACTGATGCCGGAGTGGGAGACACGCCCGGCCAATCAATACCTGCCGCGGCGCGTCACCGCGGTGTCGGGCCCGGCGGAAGGCGGCGCATGAACCCGGCGATGTCGGTGGTGCTGTTCACCACCATCGCCGGCGCCGCGCAGGGGCTGGTCGTGACGCTCGCGCTGGCGCAGCTGGCGGGGCTGTCGATGGCGGCCGGTTTTGTCGCCGGGGCGCTGCTGCTCGCAGCCGCCATGCTGGTGATCGGCCTCGGTGCCTCGTTCGCGCACCTCGGGCGCCCCGAGCGTGCCTGGCGCGCCGCGCTGATGTGGCGCACCTCGTGGCTGTCGCGCGAAGTCATCCTGTTGCCGGCGTTCATCGGCGTCGTCGCGCTGTGGTGGTGGCTGCAGCGCAGCGGCGGCGACACCACCTGGCCGAGCGTGCTGGCGCTGCTGCTGGCCGCTGCGCTGTGGTACTGCACCGCGATGATCTACGCCTGCCTGCGCTTCATCCAGGAGTGGGCACAACCGCTGACGCTGGTGAACTTCGTGCTCATCGGCATCTGTTCGGGGCTGGTGCTGAGCAGTGCGCTGGCCGCCTGGCAGGGCGAGGCCGCGCTGCTGGCCGTGGCCGGCCCGGCGGCATTGGCCGTCACGCTGGCAGCCGGCTGCACGCGCTGGCTGGCGCTGCGCCGCAATGCCCGCCTGCACCACACGTCCACCCTGCAGTCGGCCACCGGCATTCGCGCCGAGCGGCTGGTGCAGACCTCGATGGGCATGTCGGCGGGCGCCTTCAACACGCGCGAGTTCTTCCACGGCCGCTCGCTCGCGATGCTGCGCCACATGCGCTGGCTGCTGATGGTGCTCGGCTTCGCCGCGCCGGCGCTGCTGATGGTGATGGCGCTGCTGGGCGCGCTGCCGCCGACGATCGGCTGGGCGCTGGCCTGCGCGCTGCAGGCGCCGGGCCTGCTGGCCGAACGCTGGTTCTTCTTCGCGCAGGCGAAGCACCCGCAGAACCTGTACTACCAGGTCGTGTCCTGAGCGCATCGCCGCCCCTGGCGGGCTCGCGATCACGGCCCATCAGGCGACACGCGCCCGCCATCGTGGCGGAAGTCTCGCGGCCCGGGCACAGCGCAACGGTACCATCGCGCCTCAACATGTACACCCAGTTCTTCGGCCTTCAGCAAGAGCCCTTTTCGATCGCGCCCGACCCGCGCTATCTGTTCATGAGCGAGCGCCACCGCGAGGCGCTCGCGCACCTGCTGTACGGCGTGCGCAGCGGCGGCGGCTTCGTGCTGCTGACCGGCGAGATCGGTGCGGGCAAGACCACCGTGTGCCGCTGCTTCCTCGAACAGGTGCCGCGGCGCTGCAACGTGGCCTACATCTTCAACCCCAAGCAGAGCGTCGAAGAACTGCTCGAATCGATCTGCGACGAGTTCCGCATCCCGCGCGACGCCGACAAGCCGCCGCCGGTGACCGTCAAGCAGCATGTCGACGTGCTCAACGATTTCCTGCTGCGCACGCACGCGGTCGGCCAGAACAACGTGCTGGTCGTCGACGAGGCGCAGACTGCTGTCGCCCGACGTGCTGGAGCAGCTGCGCTTGCTGACCAACCTCGAGACCAGCGAGCGCAAGCTGCTGCAGATCATCCTCATCGGCCAGCCCGAGCTGCGCAAGCTGCTGGCGCGCCCGCAGCTCGAACAGCTGGCGCAGCGCGTGATCGCGCGCTATCACCTGAAGGCCCTGAGCGAGACCGAGACGCGCCAGTACATCCAGCATCGCCTGGCGGTGGCCGGCCTGACCACCGCGCTGCCCTTCAATGCGCGCGCGCTGCACCGCATCCACCAGCTGGCGCGCGGCGTGCCGCGGCGCATCAACCTGCTGTGCGATCGCGCGCTGCTCGGCGCCTACGCCAGCGGCCAGTCGACGGCCAACGTGTCGGTCGTCGACAAGGCCGCGGCCGAGGTGCTGGGCACCACCCCGGCGCGCCAGCGCGGCACGCCGAATGCGCCGTGGCGCGCGGCGACGATGCTCGGTGTCGGCCTGCTGTTGGGCGCGCTGCTGGTGGGCACCGTCAGCGTGGTGCTGGACATCGCGCGCAAGCCGTCGCCGAACGCCGTGGCGCAGCCGTCGGCAGCACCGACGCCGGGGAAGTAGCACCGATGTCCTACATCCTCGAAGCGCTGCGCAAGGCCGATGCCGAGCGCGAACGCGACCGCAGTGCGGTGCCCGACCTGCATGCGCAGCTGATCCCGTTGACGGCCCGCGCGACGCCGGGCGACGAAGACGACAGCGGCGGCGGCGGCGCGTGGCTGCTGCTCATCGGCGCCGCGCTGGCGGTGCTGCTGCTGGCCGGCATCGGCTGGTGGTGGTTTGTCGGCAGCCAGCCCGAGCCACCCGTCGCCATTGCCGTCGCCCCGACCGCCGTGCCGGCGACACCGCGTGCCGACGCGCCGCTGGTGCCGGCCGTGGCGGCCGATGGCGCAGCCAGCGCGGCCAGCCCAGCCAGCGCGGCAGATGCGGCGAGTGCCGCGGCAGCGGCGCAGGACGAGCCGCCGGCTGCCGACAGCGCGCGCTCGAAGTCGAAGGCCGCCAGCCCGGACAAGGGCAGCGCCAAGCCGAAGCCTGCTGCCGCCGCGAAGCCGCCGGCCAGGCCAGCGGCCGAGCCCGCAGCGCGCAGCAGCCGGGCGGCCAAGCCCGCAGAGCCGGTGGCCAAGCCGTCGCCGCCGCCGCCACCTCGCGCCGCCCCGCCGGCCCCGCCGGTGCGCGTGCCGGCGCTGGCCGAACTGCCCGAGGCACTGCGCCGCGAGGTGCCGGCGATGGCCATCGGCGGCTCGGTGTATTCACCCGAGGCCGCGCGCCGCATGGTGATCATCAACGGCCAGGTCTTCGTCGAAGGCAGCCAGCTGGCGCCGCAGCTGAAGCTCGAACGCATCGAGCCGAAGTCGGCCGTCTTCTCGATCCGCGGCGAGCGCTTCGCGCTGCCGCTGTAGTGGGGCTACAGCGCTTTACGGCCTTGCAAAAACGGCCGGCATCGTGCCGGCGCGCCAAGGTTGCAGCCGGCGCATTCGTGTTGTGGTGCGCCGGGTTCGGAAGGCGGGAGAAGACTGGCCACAGGCATACGACTTTTCGATCGGCCTGCTCATAGCAGTCGTTGCGGGTACAGGCTGACGGTCGGCAACGTGGCGACGAAAGCGACGGGTGCCAGCATCGGCCAAGACCGGTCAATGCTGAAGTCGGCTGCCGGGGCAGCTACTGCGAACACGTTGTCCGAGCAAGGCGGGTGGCCTGTTCAAATTCACTCGGAACTCGCCATCGGTGGGCACCAAATCAGTCGCGTAGAGTTCGAAGTCTGCGCTCGGCAGGAGCGGCGCAGCCATCCCACGCAAGGAGTCCTCAGCAATGCGTCTGTCTCAAATGCGCGCCGTCGCCGTCGCCGCCATGCTGGCCGGATATTCCGTTCTGCCCGCACTGTCCGCCGAGCAGACCGACATCGGCACGGTCGACCCGGCCAGGCTTTCCAAGGCGTTCCCGTCGAAGCCGGGTTACTCGCCGTATGCGGGCCGCAACTTTCCGACCCTGCCGCTGTTCGGCGACACCCACCTGCACACCTCGTTCTCGATGGACGCGGGCGCGTTCGGCGCGCGGCTCACGCCGAAGGATGCGTATCGCTTCGCGCGCGGCGAGCAGGTCACGTCGAACAGCGGCCAGCCGGTCAAGCTGTCGCGTCCGCTCGACTTCCTCGTCGTCGCCGATCACTCGGACGGGATGGGATTCTTCCCGCAGCTGATGAGCGGCGACCCGGAACTGCTGGCCACGCCGCAGGGGCGCAAGTGGTACGACGAGATCCGTGGCGGCCAGGGCGCCACCGCGGCCATCGACATCATCGTCAGCTTCAGCAACGGCAAGCTGCCCAAGGGCTTCCCGACGCCGGGCACGAAGGCCTACCAGAACGCCTGGCAGCAGACCATCAAGGCGGCCGAGGAATACAACGATCCGGGGCGCTTCACCGCCTTCATCGGCTTCGAGTGGACCTCGAACACCGGCGGCAACAACCTGCACCGCAACGTCATCTTCCGCGGCAACGGCGCGCAGGCCGGACTGGTCGAGCCCTACACGACCCAGGCCCCGCTGGGCAGCGACAACCCGGTCGATCTGTGGAAGTGGATGGCCGCGACCGAGCAGAAGACCGGCAGCGAGGTGCTGGCCATCGCGCACAACGGCAACCTGAGCAACGGCCGCATGTTCCCGGTGGTCGAGGCCTTCGGCAAGAAGATCGACAAGGACTACGTGCAGAACCGCGCGAAGTGGGAGCCGCTGTACGAGGCGTCGCAGACCAAGGGCACCGGCGAGGCGCATCCGTTTCTGTCGTCCACCGATGAGTTTGCCGACTTCGAGATCTGGGACAAGGGCAACCTCGACGGCAGCGTGCCGAAGTCCAAGGAGATGCTCGAGTTCGAGTACGCGCGTTCGGGTCTGAAGAACGGCCTGAAGCTAGAGGAGCAGTTCGGCACCAATCCGTACAAGTTCGGCCTGATCGGCAGCAGCGACGCGCACACCGGCCTGGCGGCGATGGAGGAGGACAACTTCTTCGGCAAGACCGCACCTCAAGAGCCCAGCCCCGAGCGCATGACCAACGTGTTCGTCGACAACGCCAAGACCGGCGTCAAGGTCATGGACTGGGAGGTCGGTGCCTCGGGCTTCGCGGCGGTGTGGGCGACCGAGAACACGCGCGAGGCGCTGTTCGACGCGATGCAGCGGCGCGAGGTCTACGCGACGACCGGCCCGCGCATGATCGTGCGCTTTTTCGGCGGCTGGGACTTCGCCGCCGCCGACGCGCGCCACCGCCTGCCGGCGGCCGTGGGCTACGGCAAGGGCGTGCCGATGGGCGGCGACCTCAGCGCTGCGCCGCAGGGCAAGTCGCCGACCTTCCTGGTCGCGGCGCTGAAGGATCCGATCGGCGCCAACCTCGACCGCATCCAGATCGTCAAGGGCTGGCTGGACAAGGACGGCAAGACCCAGGAGCGCGTGTACGACGTTGCGCTCACCGGCGGTCGCACGATCGACGCCGACGGGCGCGGCCGCACGCCGGTGGGCAACAGCGTCGACGTGGCCAACGCCACCTGGACCAACTCCATCGGCGGGCCGGAGCTGATCACCGTGTGGAAGGATCCGCAGTTCGATGCGCGGCAGCGCGCGTTCTACTACGCCCGCGTGATCGAGATCCCGACGCCGCGCTGGACCGCGTACGACGCGCAGCGCTTCGGCACCAAGCCGCTGCCGGGCACCGCGATGACGCTGCAGGAACGCGCCTACACCGCGCCGATCTGGTACACGCCCTGAGTCGAGCGGTGCGTCGACTGCTGCATGAGCCGCTGCTGCACTTCCTGATCCTCGGCGCGCTGCTGTTCGGCCTGTACAGCTGGCTGCAAGGCGGCGCGCAGAACGCGCCGACCGAGATCGTGGTGACGCGCGGCCAGCTGCGCAGCCTGCAGGCGCAGTTCCAGCGCACGTGGCAACGCGCGCCGACGGCCGAGGAACTGCACACGCTGGTCGAAGGCTGGGTGCGCGAGGAGGTCTTCTATCGCGAGGGCCTGGCGATGGGCCTGGACCGCGACGACCCGGTGGTGCGGCGGCGCATCGCGCAGAAGCTCGAGTTCATCGGCGGCGACACCACCCCGCAAGCGCCGACCGACACCGAGCTGCAAGCCTGGCTCGACACTCACGCCGACCGCTACCAGATCGAACCGCGCTACACGCTGAGCCAGGTGTTCTTCGACGCGGCCCGTCACGGCGACAAGCTCGACACCGTGATCGCGCGCGCGCGCCGGTCGCTCGAGGCGGGCCAGCCCGCCGAAGGCGACCCCACGCTGCTGCCGCCGGCGCTCGAACAGGCCCCGGCCGCACAGGTGACGCGCACCTTCGGCCAGGCCTTCACCGACGCGCTGGGGCCGTTGCCGATCGGCACCTGGCAGGGACCGGTGCGCTCGACCTACGGCATGCACCTGGTGCGCGTGAGTGCCAGCGAGCCCGCGCGCGCGGCCACACTGGCCGAGGCCCGCGCGCAGGTGGAGCGTGATGTCCTGCAGGACCGCGCGACGCGCGCCAACGCGGCGCGTTATGCGGCGCTGCGCGCGCGCTACAGCGTGCGCGTCGACCCGGGCGCGACGGCGGCGCCGTGAGGGCCCTGGTCGCGCTGCTGCTCGCCTGCGTGGCGTGGGCCGCGCAGGCCGACGTCTTTCGCCCGGCCTACCTGGAACTGCGCGAGGTCGGCAACGACCGTTATGACGTGATGTGGAAGGTGCCGACGCAGGGCAATGCGCGGCTCGCGGTCGAGGTGGTCTTCCCGCCCGGCACGACGCAGCTGACGCCGCCGCAGGGCTTGCACAGCGACGGCGCGTACGTGGAACGCTGGCGCATCGGCCGGCCCGGCGGCCTGGCCGGCCAGACGCTGGGCATCGAAGGCCTGGCTAGCGGCGTCACCGACGTGATCGTGCGCATCGAGCGCCAGGACGGGACGAGCCAGGTCGAGCGGCTGCTGCCGCAAGACCCGCAGTTCATCGTGCAGGGGCCAACCGGCACCGCGCAGGTGGCCTGGTCCTATCTGGTGCTGGGTGTGGAGCACATCCTCGGCGGGGTCGATCACCTGCTGTTCGTGTTCGCACTGCTGCTGGTCGTGCACGGCACCCGGCGCATCGTCGCCACCGTCACCGCGTTCACGCTGGCGCACAGCCTGACGCTGGTGGCCGCGACGCTGGGCTGGGTGCATGTGCCCGGACCGCCGGTCGAGGCGATGATCGCGCTCAGCATCGTCTTCGTCGCGGCCGAGGTCGTGCAGGGCCGGCGCGGCAAGCCGGGCCTGACGGCGCGCGCGCCGTGGCTGGTGGCGTTCAGCTTCGGCCTGCTGCACGGCTTCGGTTTCGCCGGCGCGCTGGCCGAGGTCGGGTTGCCGCAGACGGCCATTCCCGTGGCATTGCTGATGTTCAATGTCGGGGTCGAAGCAGGTCAACTGCTGTTCGTGGTCTGCATGCTCGGCCTGCGGAGGGTGGCTTCTCGCTTGCTGTCGGCGCTGCCCAAGGCGGCTCTCCACTTTCCGCCGTACGCCATTGGTGCCATGGCGATGTTCTGGGTCATCGAACGCGTCGCTGCATTCTGGAGTTGAACCTGCGAGCGGCTGGGCGAGCTGTTTCGACGCGATTCATCGCGCTCACTCGGCGGCCGCTCTGGGTCGACTGCGCGCCCACGCGAACAGCGGCTGACAGACTCCGCGATCATGGAACTGGGTCGCCAGAAAGCCGGCACTCGCCACCGGCTCCTTCCGCTGCATCGCTGCCCGCCATTTCCGTCTGCCCGATCGCCGCACGGCGCCTCGAGTCGACCAGCGCCCTGGCATCAATCGCTGCCCACCCCTGCCTGCAGCGCCCGCACACGTGCTTCGCGGATGGCCTCGCCCACCTGTGGGCCGCTGCGCCCGCGGGCGGCCGCTTCGGCAGCGATGGTGCCGGTGTCCACCGCTTCCACCCACGCCAGCGCCTGCCGCAGCCGCGCGCGCTGCGGATAGGGCTGATCCTCGCGACCGGCGCGGCCGCGGGCGTCGAACTCGCAGGCCAGCAGCATGTCTTCGAAGCGCTGCGGCCGCCGCAACGCGTCGCAGCGTTCGAGCAGCCGCAGCAGCGCCGCCGCGCCGAGCGTCGCGCTGGCGTGCACGTGGCCGTGCTCGGCAGCGGTCAGCTCGGCCAGTTCACGGCATGCCGACGGCACCTTCAGCCGATCGCACAGCTTGCGCAGCAGCGCCACGCTGCGCTGTTCGTGCTTCAGGTGTCGCGGCAGCAGCTCGGCCGCGGTCGTGCCCTTGCCGAGGTCGTGGCACAGGCAGGCAAAACGCACCGCCAGCGACGCGCCTTCGCGGGCCGCCAGATCGAGCACCATCATCACGTGCACGCCGGTGTCGATCTCGGGGTGGTGCTGCACCGGCTGCGGCACGCCCCACAGGCGATCCACCTCGGGCAGCAGGCGCCGCAGTGCACCGCAATCGCGCAGCACCTCGAACAGGCGCGACGGCCTGTCTTCCATCAGGCCGCGCGCCAGTTCCTGCCACACCCGCTCGGCGACCAGCGCATCGACCTCGCCGGCCTCGACCATGTCGCGCATCAGCGCGGTCGTCTGCGCCGCCACCTCGAAATCGGCGAAGCGCGCGGCGAAGCGCGCCACGCGCAGGATGCGCACCGGATCTTCGGCAAAGGCCGGCGAGACGTGGCGCAGCACCTTGGCGGCCAGATCGGCGCGCCCGCCGAAGGGGTCGATGAGGTCGGCGCCGGTGATGTCCAGCGGCTGGCCGTCGGCCTTGCCGCGCACCGCCATCGCGTTGATCGTCAGGTCACGGCGCGACAGGTCCTGCTCGAGCGTCACCGACGGGTCGGCCTGCACGACGAAGCCGCGATAGCCGGGCGCCGACTTGCGCTCGGTGCGCGCCAGCGCGTACTCCTCGCGGCTGTGCGGGTGCAGGAAGACCGGGAAATCGGCACCGACCGCGGTGAATCCGGCGGCCAGCATGTCATCGGGCGTGGCACCGACGACGACCCAGTCGCGATCGTTCACCGGTCGGCCGAGCAAGGCATCGCGCACCGCACCGCCGACGATGAACGATGCGGATTCGATGTGGGCGAGCATGCAAACACTCTACAGTCCCGGCCAGCGCCGCGAGCGGGTTGGCAACTTGCTTGAACGGGCGCGGGCGGCGTGTTGTGGTTCAGCGATCGAAGAAGGGGCATGCAAGATGGCAAAGGTACCTCCCGGCGTCGGGCCGCGATTTCCGCAGGTGGTGGTGCTGTTCGGCGCCACCGGCGACCTGGCGCGGCGCAAGCTGCTGCCGGGCCTGTTCCACCTCTGCAGCGCCGGCTTCATCCCCGGCTGCCGCATCATCGGCGTCTCGCTCGACGAGATCGACGCCGACGGCTTTCGCGCGATGGCGCGCGCGGCGCTGCGACGAAGTTCGGCGCGCGCGAGGTCGGCGCAGGCCGACTGGGACGCCTTCGCGGCGATGCTCGACTACGTGCCGCTGTCGGCCGGTGCCGGCCGCGCTGAAGGCCGCGGTCGAGCGCGGCCGAGGCGTCGCTCGGCGGCGAGAGCCGCCGCGCTGCACTACCTGAGCGTGCCGCCGAACGCCGCGCTGTCCGGCGGTGCGCACTGCTCGGCGAGGCCGGGCTGGTCGAGCGCTCGCGCATCATCATGGAAAAGCCCTTCGGCACCGACCTGGCGAGCGCGGTCGCGCTGAACGCGCAAGCTGCACGAGGTGTTCGCCGAGGAGCAGATCTTCCGCATCGACCACTTCCTCGGCAAGGAGCCGGCGCAGAACATCCTCGCCTTCCGCTTCGCCAACGGCCTGTTCGAGCCGATCTGGAACCGCAACTTCATCGACCACGTGCAGATCGACGTGCCCGAGACGCTGGGCCTCGGCAAGCGCGCCGGCTTCTACGAGCAGACCGGCGCCTACCGCGACATGGTCGTCACGCACCTGTTCCAGATCCTCGCGTTCATGGCGATGGAGCCGCCGACCGCGCTGGAGCCGGCGCCGATCAGCGAGGAGAAGAACAAGGTCTTCCGCAGCATGCTGCCGATCGCAGCCGACGCGACGTGGTGCGCGGCCAGTACACCGGCTACCGCGGCGAGGAGGGCGTCGACCCGGAATCGGAGACCGAGACCTTCATCGCGCTGAAGTGCTTCATCGACAACTGGCGCTGGGCCGGCGTGCCGTTCTTCCTGCGCACCGGCAAGCGCCTGGCCGAGGGCCAGCGCATCATCTCGATCGCCTTCCGCGAGCCGCCGAAGAGCATGTTCCCGGCCGGCTCGGGCGTCGGCGCGCAGGGCCCCGACCACCTGACCTTCGACCTCGCCGACGCCTCGAAGATGTCGCTGTCGCTTCTACGGCAAGCGGCCCGGCCCGGGCATGCGGCTGGACAAGCTGAGCCTGCAGTTCGCGATGCACGACACCGGCCTGATCGGCGACGTGCTCGAGGCCTACGAGCGCCTGATCCTCGATGCGATGCGCGGCGACCGCACGCTGTTCACCACCGCCGAGGGCATCGAGCGGCTGTGGGAGGTGTCGACGCCGCTGCTCGAGGCGCCGCCGCCGGTGCGGCTCTATGCGCCGGGCTCGTGGGGGCCGAAATCGATCCACCAGCTGATCGCGCCGCATGCCTGGCGGCTGCCGTTCGAGCGCGCCTGGCGCGATCCGAACCCGACCGACACCTGAGCCGATCGGGGCATTGCGCGGCGGTCGCTGCATCCGCTGCGGCAAGGTCTGCGTACCAAGTGCCAGTCCGCTGCCACGGCCTTGCGGCCGTGCTGCCGGCAACGCACGACGATGGACGCCCCTGCCCCCCACCTGCTGACGCCGACGCACGCACGCGCGCTCGCCGGCTGGCTGCGTGGCGCCCCGCTCACGCTGCTGTTCGGCGGCGCCGGCGCCGACACGACGGCACTGCTGCGGGCGGGCTTGCTGCCGTTGCTGCGCCGCCGCACCAGCGATCTGCAAGCCTCGCTCGGTCTGCAGCTGGCGGGCGCGGCACAGGCGCCTGCGACACGGCGATCGTTTGCCGGACGCGCCGCCGATCGCATGGCGTTGCCTGCCGATGAAGCCGAGTTGCTCATCGTCGTCGACGGCTGGAGCGCGGCACCCGGGGCGCAGGTGCTCGAGCAGCTGCGGCGCGTGCTGCCGGGCGACGTGGCGCGGTCGCTGGCCACGGTGGGCAGCCTGGCCACTGCAGTGGCCGAACTGCGGCGCAGCTGCGCGGCACGCTTGTTGTTCGTCTTCGACCGTTTCGACGACTGCCTGGACGCCGTCGATCGCGCGCCGCCGGGCAGCGAAGGATTTGCCGAGGACATCACCGCGGTGGCCAACGACAGCACGCTGCGCGCGCACTTCCTGCTGGCGGTGCGCGACGCATCCGAAGCCCGGCTGCATGCTTTCGCCGGGCGCATCGACGGTTATGGCGCGCAATGCCTGCGCCTGCCGCCGGACCCGGCGGCAGGTGTCGAGCCGAAAAGGCGCGCGCCCGCGCCGACCCCCGGCATCGATCGGGCGATGCCCGACCTGGATGCGCTGCTGGCGCGGGTGGCTGCCAGCGCGGCGGCAACGTCGGCCGCCACCGCGGCCACGGCCGATGCCTTTGACAGGTCTTCGTCGGCGCCTGCGGGGATGGCGGCGGCCGCGCGGGTCTCGACCCGCCTGACCCCGCCGGTGGCGCCGCACACCGGCTGGCCCGGACACACCGCACCGACGCCCTCGATCCAAGCACCGTCACCCGCACCGAAGACCAGCATGGCCGCGGCGCACACGCCGGCCGACGACGTCGACATCGTGGCGGCGTTCGCCGATGCGCCGCTGCCGCCGGGCCGGCCGTCGCGCGCCGCGGCGGCGCCGATGGTGGGTGTGGCCGCGGCGGTTGTGCTCGCGGTGCTCGCCTATGTGCTGTGGCCGCTGAGCGAACGCACGCCCGACAGCGCCGTGCCGCTGGCCGGGCTGCCGGCGCGCGCAGCGCCGCCGGCAGCCGCCATCGCACCCACCGTCTCGGCAGTGGCTGGCGCGGCGCCGTCGCGATCGGTCGACACGCCCGCGCCGGCGTCGTTCGCCGACGAGTTGCAGGCCCTGCTGGCAGCGGCGGGCGACGCCGCCCCGCTTGCCGATGCGTCCGACCCGCTGGCATTCGCGCCCGGCGCGCCGCGCCTCGCGGTGGCCCGCTACGACGCGTTGCAGTCGCACCATGCACGCGACGCGAAGGCGCTGAACATCGTGGTGCCGCTGGCGGTGCAGGCGCTGGTGT
The DNA here is from genome assembly GCA_963756415.1 of uncultured beta proteobacterium. GTDB lineage: Bacteria > Pseudomonadota > Gammaproteobacteria > Burkholderiales > Burkholderiaceae_C > Rubrivivax. The sequence continues at coordinate 1,342,723 of CAVWNT010000002.1, read as the reverse complement.
TCGTGACCCGCCGCGACACGCCGCTCGAATTCATCCACCAGATCGCCGGCCGGCCGATCGATGCCGGCGTGCCGGGCGGGCCCCGCGCACGCAGCGCCGCGCAGCTGCACACCAGCCTGTTCGGCAGCGCGTGGCAGGCCGCATCCGATGCGACGCACTCGGAGCAGGCCGCGCTGCACAAGCTCGCCGCCGGCAGCAGCGCCGGCGTGGCGCTGGTCGGCGCCGAGGCGCTGGACGCCTTCGTGCGCACTGATCCCGTCGCGGCGCGGCGGCTGAAGGCGCTGCGCCTCGATGCCGATCAGCCTTCGAGCCGCGCGGCGCTGCGCCATTACCTGCCGCTGACGCTGCCCGCAGCGGCGCATCGCGGCTGGCTCGATGCGCCGCTGCCGACGCTGGGCGTGATGTCGTTCGTGGTCACGCCGGCCAGCAGCGCAGCGGCCGACCGGGCGCGGGTGGAAGCGTTTGCGCTGGCGCTGTGCCGCCAGCTGCCGCGACTGGCTCGCAGCGGCAGCCCGGCCTGGCGCCAGGTGGCACCGCTCGAGCCGGTGCCGGCGCTGTGGCCCTACTCGGCCACCGCGGCGCGCGTGTTCGCGGACTGCGCCGCGCCGGGCTCGCAAGTTTCTCAACAGCTGAAAGAAGGAGCGCGTTCATGAAGATGCTGATGGCCAGAACACTGGGCCTCGCCGCCGCCGCCGGCGCGTGCGCGTGGGCCGCCCACGCGGCCGATGGCCCGCTCGAAACCGTGAAGGTCAAGGCGGTGGTGCAGTTCGAGTTCGACCGCGCGGCGCTCGATGCGGCCGACCAGGCGCTGATCCTGGTCGACGTGGGCCGGATGAAGGATGTCACCTGGCAGACGATCACCGCCGTCGGCCACACCGACGCCATCGGCACACCGGCCTACAACGATGCGCTGGCCGCGCGCCGCGCCGCGGCGGTGAAGGGCTACCTGGTCGGCAAGGGCCTGCCGCCGGTGATGATCCGCACCGCCGCCGAGGGCGAGGCGCAGCCGGTGGCCGACAACGACAGCGCCGACGGACGCGCACGCAACCGGCGCACCGAGATCGAATTCGAGGGCGTGCGCCCGAGCGCGAAGTAGCGGCGCACGCGCCTGCCGATCACGGCAGCGCGGCATCGATGTGCAGCTGCACCGCGGCGGCCGACGCGGCGCTGGGCTGCGCCAGGCGTGCGCTGGGCACACCGCGCGAACGCAGGCGCTCGCGCACGGCGGCGGCGCGTTGCAGCGCCAAGGTCACGTCGCGGCTCTTGTTGGTGGCACTGGCGCTGTCGCCATCGCCCGGCGCCGCCACGCGCACCAGCGATGACGACGGCACGCGGCGCAGGCTCTCGGCGACCTTGTCGAGCACCGCGGCCAGCGCCGGCTGCACCGCCGCAGCGCCGGCCTTGAAGCTGAATTCCAGCGGCACCTCGATAGCGGTGCCGCCGTCGGCGGCCTGTTCGATCAGCACCGGCGTGCCCTTGAACCACGACTGCAGCCATTGCCGTTCGGTGTTCAGCGCGGCCGGTGCCGCCGCCCGCTGGTTGGCCGGGGTCTGCGGCGCGGGCGCCGGCGCCTCGGCGGGCGGCTGCAGTCCCGCGCAGCCGACCAGCACCGCGCACGCCAGCGCGGCGCCCGGGGTGGCGAACGGGTTGGCGAACGGGTTCGCGAAGACAGGACGGGTCGGATCACGTTGCATGCGCTGCCCAGGTCGCGGGCCTACGGTGGCCCGGGGCAATGATGCCGCAGCCGGCGCGGGCACCGGCGCGCGCTGCCACACAATGGGCCCGGATGACCGAACCGCCGACCGACAACACCGCACCCACCTGGCCCCAGCGCATCGACCGCTTCAAGCGCCGCATGCGCGCGCTCGATCCGACCGTCAAGGGCCTGCTGTGGTCGAGCGCGGCCGGCTTCGTGTTCTGCGGTCTGAACGCGCTGATGCGCAGCCTGACCCTGCAGCTCGATCCGTTCCAGTCGCAGTTCCTGCGCTACCTGTTCGGCCTGCTGGTGTTGCTGCCGCTGTTGTGGCGGCATGGCCTGGCCGCCTACCGGCCGCGCAACATCACCGGGCAGTTCGCGCGCGGCGCCTTGCACACCGCGGGGCTGTGCCTGTGGTTCGTGGCCCTGCCGAAGATCCCGCTCGCCGACATGACCGCGATCGGCTTCACCGGGCCGATCTTCATCATGCTCGGCGCCTGGGTGTTCTTCAAGGAGCCGATGCGCTGGGAACGCTGGCTGGCCGCCGGCATCGGCCTGGTCGGCGTGCTCATCGTGGTCGGCCCCAAGCTGACCGGCTCGGGCGGCTTCTACAACCTGGTCATGCTCGCCTCGGCGCCGATGTTCGCCGCCTCGTTTTTGATGACCAAGGCGCTGACGCGCTACGAGACCACCGGCGTGATCCTGGTCTGGCAGGCGCTCAGCGTGACGGTGCTGAGCCTGCCGCTGGCGCTGCCGCACTGGCAGTGGCCGAGCACCGCGCAGTGGTTCGGCTTTCTCGCCTGCGGGTTCCTGGGCAGCCTGGGCCATTTCTGCCTGACGCGCTCGTACCATGTGGCCGACATCTCGGCCACGCAGTCGATGAAGTTTCTCGATCTGGTGTGGGCCTCGCTGCTGGGCTGGCTGGTGTTTGCCAACGTGCCGAGCCAGTCGACCTTGATCGGCGGCGTCGTCATCTGCGCGTCGACGCTGTGGATCGCGCAGCGCGAATCGCGCACCCGCGTGCGCCTGCGCGGCGGCGCCTAGAATTCGTCGCCCTCAACCCTCACGGAAAACACCGCATGTCGAGAATCCTCAGCCTGGTCGTCGCGCTGCTGCTGGCCCCTGCCTTTGCCCTGGCGCAAGGCACGCCGATCGAAGGCCGGCTGAAGAAGATCCGCGACAGCAAGACCATCACCGTCGCCTACCGCACCGACGCGCTGCCGTTCTCGTTCGAGGACAACAAGCAGCCCACCGGCTATTCGGTCGACCTGTGCAAGCGTGTCATCGGCTCGATCGAGCAGCAGATCGGCGTCACGCCGCTGCAGGTGAAGTGGCTGCCGGTCGATCTGCAGAGCCGCTTCAGCGTCATCACCGGCGGCCAGGCCGACATGGAATGCGGCGCCACCACGGTGACGCTGACGCGCATGAAGGAAGTCGGCTTTTCGTCGCTGACCTTCGTCGACGGCACCGGCCTGCTGATCCGCAATTCGACGCCGGGCAATTCGCTGGCCGACCTGGGCAACAAGAAGATCGGCGTCATCACCGGCACCAGCAACGAACGCGCGCTGACCGAGGCGATGAAGGCCAAGGTGGTGAATGCCACCGTGGTGCCGGTGAAGACCCGCGACGAGGGCCTGGAACAACTCGAAGCCGGCACCATCGACGCGTTCGCCAGCGACCGCGTGCTGCTCATCGGCCTGGTCGCCAAGTCGAAGGACCAGAAGGCACTGGCGCTGCTGGCCGACACGCTGTCGTACGAGCCCTACGCGATCGTGCTGCCGCGCGACGCGTGGGCCCTGAAAGTCGCGGTGGACACGGCGCTGGCCGAGATCTTCGCCAGCAGCGCGCTGCCCGAGATCTACGGCCGCTGGTTCGGCGCGCTGGGCCGCCCGGGCCCGGTGCTCGAGGTCATGTACGCGCTGGGTCGGCTGCCGAAGTAGCGCTCAGGCAGCGGGCGATGGCGCGGCGCGCTGCGCCATCGCCTCGCCCAGGCGCACCGCGCGCGCGCTGCGCCACTCCGGGTTGAACTGCAGCGGCCCCGGCGGGAACAGCATCACCACTGTCGAGCCGAGCAGGAAGCGGCCCATCTCCTGGCCCTGCTCGAGGCGCACGGCGCGGTCGTCGTAGTGCCACTGCCGCACCTGCCCGGGGCGCGTTTCGTTGACGCTGCCGTGCCAGACGGTGGCCATGCTGCCGACGATGGTGGCGCCCACCAGCACCAGCACGAAGGGCTGCGCGTCGTCGACCCGGTCGAAGACACACACCACCCGCTCGTTGCGGGCGAACAGGCCGGGCACGCCGCGCGCGGTGACCGGGTTGACCGAGAACAACGCGCCCGGCACGTGCAGCATGCGCCGCAGCACCCCGGCGCACGGCATGTGGATGCGGTGGTAGTCGCGCGGGCTCAGGTACAGCGTGGCGAAGTGGCCCTCGTCGAAACGCGCCGCCAGCTCGGCATCGCCGCCGAGCAGCTCGCGCGTGCTGTAGCCGTGCCCCTTGGCCTGGAAGATCTGATCGCGGCGGATGCGCCCGAGCTGGCTGATCGCACCGTCGACCGGGCACACCAGGTCGGCATCGGCGAGCGGGCGCAACCCGGGCTTCAATGCGCGCGTGAAGAACTCGTTGAAGCTGCCGTAGCTGGCGATGTCGGGGTCGGCGGCCTCGTCCATGTCGACGCCGTAGCGGGCCACGAACCAGCGGATCAGGCGCGTCGTCGAAGCGCCGCGCCGGGCGTGGGCGACACGCCCGGCGAAGCGGGTCAGCGCCTGCTTCGGCAGCAGGTATTGCGCCGCCACCGACAGCCGGTCGGTCAGCGTGTGGGCAGGTGCGTCGATCGTGTCGGGGTCTTTCGTTTTCATGCGCGGGCTCGAAGAGCGGGGCGATTGTAGGCAGCGCGTCAGCGCCTGAAGCGACGCCGTCGCTGCCGCGCCGGCCAACGCTTAGCATGCAGGGGCCCTCCACTCGACGCCACCCGATGAGCGACAGCCCACCCCGCCCTGCCCTTCGTCCGCTGTCGCACCTGCGCGTGCTCGATCTGTCGCGGGTGCTCGCCGGGCCCTGGTCGACGCAGAACCTGGCCGACATGGGCGCCGAGGTGATCAAGGTCGAACGCCCCGGTGTCGGCGACGACACACGCGGCTGGGGCCCGCCCTTCGTGGGCAGCGGCGCGGCCGGTGCCGAGCGCGGCGACTCGGCCTATTTCATGTCCGCCAACCGCGGCAAGAAGTCGATCACCTGCGACCTGGCGCAGCCCGAAGGGCAGGAGCTGATCCGCGCGCTGGCGGCGAAGAGCGACATCGTCGTCGAGAACTACAAGGTCGGCACGCTGGCCCGCTACGGCCTCGGCCACGCAGACCTGCGCGGGCTCGATCCGCGGCTGATCTACTGCTCGGTGACCGGCTTCGGCCAGAGCGGCCCGTATGCGCCGCTGCCCGGGCTACGACTTCGTCTTCCAGGGCATGGGCGGGTTGATGAGCATCACCGGCGTGCCCGACGGCCAGCCCGGCGCCGAGCCGATGAAGGTGGGCGTCGCGGTGGCCGACCTGATGACCGGCATGTATGCCACGGTGGCCATCCTCGGCGCGCTCGAACACCGCAACCGCAGCGGCCAGGGGCAGTACCTCGACATCGCGCTGCTCGATTGCCTGATCGCGATGACCTCGTACCAGGCGATCAACTATTTCGTCAGCGGCAAGGTGCCCGAGCGGCTCGGCAACGGCCACCCGAACATCGTGCCGTACCAGGTGTTCAAGTGCCGCGATGGCCACCTGATCCTGGCGGTGGCCAACGACAGCCAGTTCCGCAGCTTCTGCCGCGCGGTGGGCAAGCCCGAATGGGCCGCCGACGCGCGTTTTGCCGTCGGTGCCGGGCGTGCGGTCAACCGCCATGTGCTGATCGAGATGATCGCCGAGCTGATGCTCGAGCGCACGATGCCGGAGTGGATGGCGCTGCTGGAACTGGCCAACGTGCCGTGCGGCCCGATCAACACGATGCCGCAGGTCTACGAAGACCCGCAGGTGCAGCACCGCGGCATGAAGGTCGAGCTGCAGCACCCGGCCGGGCCGATCTCGCTGCTGGCCAGCCCGCTGCGCTTTTCCGACACACCCGTCAGCTACGAGGTGCCGCCGCCGCTGCTGGGCCAGCACACCGGCGCGGTGCTGCACGAGCTGCTGGGCATCGACGAACAGCAGCTCGACGCGCTGCGCCAAAAGGGCGTGGTTTGAAATGAAACCGCGACGGCACTGACATGGCGGTGTCGGTCTTCGACCTGTTCAAGATCGGCATCGGCCCGAGCAGCTCGCACACCGTCGGGCCGATGCGCGCCGCGCGCCTGTTCGCCACCGGCTTGCAGCAAGACGACGTGCTGACACGCTGCGCGCGCGTGCGCTGTGACCTGTACGGCTCGCTCGGCGCCACCGGCAAGGGCCACGGCAGCGACAAGGCGGTGCTGCTGGGCTTGAGCGGGCACGAGCCCGACACGGTCGATGTCGAGGCGATCGCGCCGCTGCTGAAGACGATCCGTGACGAGGCGCGCCTGCCGCTGCCGCAGGGCGTGTCGGTGGCCTTCGACGAGAAGCGCGATCTGGTCTTCCACCGCCGCGAATCGCTGCCGCTGCACGCCAACGGCATGCGCTTCACCGCCTTCGATGGCGATGGCGAAGAGCTCGCCAACCGCGTGTTCTATTCCGTCGGCGGTGGCTTCGTCATCGCCGACGAAGCCGCCGCCGACGGCTCGCGGCAGCAGGCGATCGCGCCCGATGCCACGCTGCTGCCGCTGCCCTTTCACAGCGGCGACGAGCTGCTCGACATCACGCAGCGCGAGAACATCGACATCGCCCGCGTGATGCGCATCAACGAAAGGCACTGGCGCAGCGATGCCGAGATCGACGCCGGCCTGCTGAAGATCTGGGCCACGATGCAGGCCTGCGTGCAACGCGGCTGCCACACCGAGGGGGTGCTGCCCGGCGGCTTCAAGGTCAAGCGTCGCGCGCCGCAGCTGTATCGCAACTTGACCCGCAACACCGAAACCGTCACGGACGGGACGACGGCGCGTGCGTCGGCCGGGCCGGGCGATCCGCTGCAGGTGCTCGACTGGGTCAACCTGTACGCGCTGGCGGTGAACGAGGAAAACGCCGCCGGCGGGCGCGTCGTCACCGCACCGACCAACGGCGCCGCCGGCATCATCCCGGCGGTGCTGCATTACTACGCGCGCTTCGTGCACGGCGCCACCGACAACGGTGTCATCGACTTCCTGCTCACCGCCGCCGCGATCGGCCTGCTCTACAAGGAAAACGCCTCGATCAGCGGCGCCGAGGTCGGCTGCCAGGGCGAAGTCGGCGTGGCCTGTTCGATGGCCGCCGGTGCGCTGGCCGCGGTGATGGGCGGCACGCCGGCGCAGGTGGAAAACGCCGCCGAGATCGGCATGGAACACCACCTCGGGCTGACCTGCGATCCGGTCGGCGGGCTGGTGCAGATCCCGTGCATCGAGCGCAACGCCATCGCGTCGGTGAAGGCGATCAACGCCGCGCGCATGGCGCTGCACGGCGACGGCACCCACTTCGTCAGCCTCGACCAGGTCATCAAGACGATGCGCGAGACCGGCGCCGACATGATGCTGAAGTACAAGGAAACCTCGCGCGGCGGCCTGGCGGTGAACATCGTCGAGTGTTAGGCACGCTCGGCCTGGCTCAGGCCGGCGGCGGCTTCTTCTTCGACGCCTGCCAGGCCTCGATGCGCGGCAGCAGCAGGTGCCGGCGCGCCAGGCTCGCGGCCGGCCAGCAGCTGTCGCGGTCGTAGAACTCGGGCACCGACAGCGCACCGGGCGGGATCACCACCCAGGGCTGTTTCGAGGCGCTGAAGATGTGGATGTCCGGCGGCAGCCGCTCGGGCGCATCGAGCGTGCCGACGCGCACGAAACTCATGCACGGCCCTGAGCCGGCATAGTGGCTCCACACGGCCATGCGACAGTGCGGGCAGCGTGCGATCTGCTGCCCCGCGCCGCTGGCCGACGGGGTGTCGATCAGTTCGGGCGTGGCTGCCAGCACGAGCACGCAGTCGCTTTCGATCATCGCGTTCAGCGCGAACGACGCGCCGCTCTCGCGCTGGCACCAGCGGCAGTGGCAGCAGTGCACGAACAGCGGCGCCCTGCTCAGTCGGTAGCGGACATGGCGGCAGGCGCAGCCCCCTTCGAGCGGATCATCGGGAATGGTCATGACGCGATTGGAGCGCATCGGCGCCCGGCCGGTCCAGCCCCAGCATCGATCAGCGGCCCTGGCCCGGCATCTGGCGGAACCAGCTCTGCAGATGGTCGATGCAGGCGCGCACCTTCGGCAGGCGATGCCGCTCCTGCAACATCACCGCGTACAACGGCGCGGCCGGCATGACCATGCGATCGGGCAGCACGCTGACCAGCCGGCCTTCGCTCACCAGCGGCGCGGCCACCAGTTCCGCCAGGCGCGCGATGCCCACCCCCTGCAGCACCAGCGAAAACATCACGGCCGTGTTGTCGGTGCGCGTGTGGCCCTTGACGAGCAGTTCCTGTTCGGCCTTGCCGCTGCGCATCGCCCAGCGGTTCAGCGCCGCATTGCCGCTGTTGGCGATCAGCCGGTGCTGCTGCAGATCGGCCGGGTCCAGCGGCAGCCCGAATTCGGCGACGTAGGCCGGTGAGGCGTACAGCCCGCGCTTCAGGGTGCCGATCTGCCGCGCCACCACGGTGTCGGTGTGGGTGCTGCCGCTGCGCAGCGCGAAGTCGATGCCCTCACGCGCCATGTCGACCATGCGGTCGTCGGCGACGATGTCCAGGTGCAGCTGCGGGTGCTTGCGGTACAGCGAGGCCAGGCTCGGCGCGACCACCGCCTGCGCCAGCACCGGGCTGACGCTCAGCCGCACCCAGCCACTGGGCTGGCTGGCCTTGCCCGACAGCTCGCCCTTCATCTCGGCTGCGACATCGAGCATGCGCCGGCCATGCGCCAGCACGGCGTCGCCTTCGTCGGTGAGGCTCAGGCCGTGGGTGCTGCGATGCAGCAGGCGCGCGCCGCAGGCCGCTTCCAGACGCACCAGCGCGCGCGTCACCTGGCTGACCGGCACGTTGCGCTCGCGCGCCGCGGCCGACAGCGTGCCCAGCTCGACGATGCGGGAGAACAACGCCATGTCGTCGAGCTGCAGGGCCATGCGCGCACTGTGCCCGACTTTGCCGGCATTTGCAGAAATCGCAATGCCGATTGCCGGATCCCGGCCTTTCGGCGTCGCGCTCGGCTGCCTACAGTGGCTGCATCGACACGCGCTGGGAGCCGACGATGAACGTGCCACACACAACGACCGCCTGGAGCCGCGACGATCTGCACCGCTTGCACGACGCGGCGCATGCCCAGGCGGCACAGCTGCGCAGCCAGGCCATCGGCGATTTCGTCAGCGCGGTAGCCGGCCTGCTGCGCGATCCGGTGCTGAAGGTGTCGCACCGTCTGCGCGGCGCAGCGCGGCCGCGCAAGGCAACAGAGACCGCAGCGTTGCCCGCGCGCGGCGCTTGCGCGACCTGAAGCGGCCCGCAGCCGCGCGCATCACCCGATCGACATCGTTTCCGCGTCCGGCGTGGCCGCATAGAGCCGTTGCACCAGCGCGGCCCGGCGCTGCAGCGCCGCGCGCTGGTTGATGTAGCCCTTGTCGGTGAGCTCGTTGCCGTCGATCGATGGCGGCTCGCACATCAACAGGCAGCGGCGGATCTGCTGGCTGCTGCCGGGGTGGGCCGCGTTGTGGGCAAGCAGGCCGCGGCGCACCACGTCGTGCACCGCCGCGGCGGCGCAGATCTGCTGCGGCGTGGCATCGGGCTGACTGAGCAGCTGGCGGCAGGCCTGCAGGTTGGGCCAGGCCAGCAGGGCCACGTACTCCTTGTCCTGTCCCGCCACCAGCGCATCCTGAATCAAGGGCGACGCGGCCGCGATGGCCGCCACGCGCAGCGGCCCGACATGCACGAAGGTGCCGGTGGACAGCTTGAAGTCCTCGACCACACGGCCGGCGAAGACCAGCCCCTGCAGCACGTCGCGGTCATCGACGAAGGTGGCGGCATCGCCGATCTTGTAGAAGCCCTCTTCGTCGAAGGCCGCGGCCGTCAGCTGCGGCTGGCGGTAGTAGCCCGGCGTGACGATGACGCCGCGCAGGCGCAGTTCGTACTTCGGCCCCGCCGGCACCAGTTTCAGCTCGACGCCGGGGTACGGCAGGCCGATCAGCCCGACACGTTCGGTCTCCCAGTAAGTCGAGGTGGCCGTCGGCGCGGTCTCGGTCGAACCCCAGCCGGTGACGAAGACGATGCGCTGGCCGGTGTGGCGGATGGCCAGCGCCTGCATGCGCGTGTACAGGTCGTCGCTGAGCGTGGCGCCGCCGTAGGCCATCAGACCCAGGTTCTCGAAGAACGCGTGTGCCAGCGAATCGTCGGCTTCCAGCGCGGTGGCCAGCATCGCGTAGCCGGCGGGCACGTTGGCGAAGTAGGTCGGGCACACCTCGCGCAGGTTGGCCAAGGTGTGCTCGAACTGACCCGGCACGGGCCGGCCCTCGTCGATGTACAGGGTGCCGCCGTCGGCGAGCAGCACGTTGAACATCGCGTTGCCGCCCATGGTGTGGTTCCACGGCATCCAGTCGAGCACCACCGGCAGCGGATCGTCGGGAAAGCGCGCGCGGCCCTGCTGCGTCATCGCGACGTTGGCGCACATCATCCGGTGCGTGTTGATGACCGCCTTCGGCATGCCGGTCGAGCCCGAGGTGAACAGCAGCTTGCCGACGCTGTCGGGCGTGATCGCATCGATCGCCGTCGACACCTGCGCGGTCACCGGCGTGGCGAGCCAGTCGGCGAAGGGCGTGCTCGCCAGGCCCTCGGGCGCGCGCTGCACATGCACCAGCGTCACCCCGCGCAGGTCGAGCGCGGCCAGCGCCTTGGCGAACAGCACGCCGTCCTGCACCATCACCACGCCGGGCTGGATCAGATCGAAGATGTAGCGCAGCTTGGCATGGTCCTGGCTCATCAGCGAATACGCCGGCGACACCGGTGCCACCGGCACACCGGCCTGCATGCCGGCCAGGGTCAGCAGCGCGTGTTCGATCGAGTTGCCGCTGAGGATCATCAGCGGCCGCGGCGCCGGGCCGGCGTGCAGCTGCAGGTTCAGCAGCGCCTGCGTCAACGCATCCACCTGCACCTGCGCATCGGCATAGGCGATGCGCCGCCAGTCATTGCCGGGCCCGCCGCGCTGCGCCAGCCAGGTGTGCGTCGGCCGCTGCGCGGCCCAGTGACGCAGCAGGCTCGGGATGTGCGGCGCGCAGGCCTGCAACGGCACGCGCGAACGCATCACCATGCTGCCGTCGGCGCGGCGCTCCAATGCGATGTCGCGCGTGAGCCAGTTGATCTTCTTGAACGGCGGCAACGGCGTGTCGGCTGCGCGGGATGCAGGGGTCGGTGGGGTCATGCGAGGGGCCTTTCGTGCAGGTGGCGCGCGAAGCTGCAGCGGCGCATTGTCGCGGCTGCGACGCTGCGCGACGCGCGCTTTGGTAGTCTCGCCGCAACCTCCACATCGATCACGCCCATGAGCCAGCTCGCCACCGAAATCGCACCCCCCGCCGTCCCCGAAGGCTTCAAGCCGCGCCACTTCGGCGATGGCTTCATCGACCTGGTCGGCCCGCTGTACACACGGCGCAGCGGCGCTGGCGTGCAGATCGGCTTTCGCGTCGAGCCGCGGCATTGCAACCCGATGGGCATCCTGCACGGCGGCATGATGGCCACCTTCTGCGACATGCTGCTGCCGATCTCGGCGCATGTGCTGTCGCCGCAGATCGGCCAGCGCTTCCTGCCCACCATCAGCCTGCAGATCGACTACCTGGCCGGCTCGCCGCTGGGTTCGTGGGTGCAGGGCGAAGGCCAGTTGCTGCGCACCACGCGCACGCTGGTGTTCATGCAGGGCCTGGTCAAGGCCGACGAGGTGACGGTGGCGCGCGTCAGCGGCGTGTTCAAGATCGGGCCCGAGTTTCCCGAGTCGATGCGTCGCCAGCCCACCGCCGCGCCGCGCAGCGGCGGCTGAAGGATCGCAAATGTTGTCGCACCTGCTGTCCGGCCACGATCTGCACCCCTTCAGCGGCATGGACGTGCCGTCGCTGCTGCAGATGCGCGCGCAGACGCGCCGCGAGCATGCGTTCATCGTCTGGGTGCCGTTCGACGGGCCGGCGCAGACGCTTCAGCTACGGCGAGTTCCACGCCCGCGTCGGCCGCCTCGCCGGCGGCCTGAAGCGGCGCGGCGTGCAGCGCGGCGATGCGCTGCTGATCCACCTCGACAACTGCCCCGAGGCGCTGCTGGCCTGGTACGCCTGCGCCTGGATCGGCGCCGTCGCGGTGACCACCAACGCGCGTGCGGCTGGCGACGAGCTGGCCTACTACGCCGAGCACAGCGGCGCGGTGGCGGCGATCACGCAGCCGCGCTTCGCCGAACTGGTGGCCAGCCATTGCCCGCAGCTGCGCTGGCTGGCCGTGACCGGCACCGACAACGGCGAGATGCCGGCCAGCGCGCCCGATCACCACAGCCGCTTCGACGACATCGACGGCGAGCCGCCGCAGCGCCATGCGCCCGATCCGCTGGCGCCGTGCAGCGTGCAGTTCACCTCGGGCACCACGGCGCGTCCCAAGGCTGTGCTGTGGACCCACGCCAACGCGCTGTGGGGCGCGCGCATCAACGCCACGCACGAAGACCTGCGGCCCGACGACGTGCACCTGGTGCACCTGCCGCTGTTCCACACCAATGCACAGGCCTACTCGGTGCTGGCCTGCCTGTGGGTCGGCGCGACGGCGGTGCTGCTGCCGCGCTTTTCGGCAAGCCGCTTCTGGCCGGTGTCGCTGGCGCACGGCTGCACCTGGACCTCGCTGGTGCCGTTCTGCGTCAAGGCGCTGATGCAGCACGAGGTGCCGGCGCGGCACTCGCTATCGGCTGTGGGGCAGTGCGGTCAGCGAGCCGCCGACCGATGCGCACTTTCGCGTCAAGACCATCGGCTGGTGGGGCATGACCGAGACCATCACCCACGGCATCGTCGGCCATCCGCATGCGCCGAACCGGCCGCTGACGATCGGCCGGCCGGCGCCGGAATACGGCATCGCCATCGTCGAGGACGACAACGTGCCGGTGCGCGAGGCGCGCCATGTCGAAGGCGGCGGCAGCGGGCTGCTGATGATCCGCGGCGTGCGCGGCCTGTCGATGTTCCACGAGTATCTCGGCAACGCCCGCGCCACCGCCGACAGCTTCGATGCCGACGGCTGGTTTCGCACCGGCGACAGGGTCAACCTGCTCGACGACGGCGCCATCCAGTTCGGCGACCGCCACAAGGACATGCTGAAGGTGGGCGGCGAGAACGTCGCGGCTTCCGAGGTCGAGCGTGTGGTGCTGCAGGTGGCGGGCGTGCACGAATGTGCGCTGGTCGCACGCAAGCACCCGATGCTCGACGAGGTGCCGGTGCTGTTCGTGCTGCCCGGCGCGCAGGCCGGCGACGACCTGGTCGAACGCATCGACGCGGCCTGCACCGCGCAGCTGGCCGATTTCAAGCGCCCGCACGAGGTGCGGCTGGTCAGCGAGCTGCCGCGTTCGACCCTGGAGAAGATCGCCAAGGCCGAGCTGCGGCGCTTGCTCGAAGCCGAGGGCGCTGCGCCGCCGGCGGCGTTGACCGCCAGCGTCAATCCGCCAGCACCGGCGCCTGCCTGAACTGCTCGGCGAGCCAGGCGACGAAGTCCTCGACATGCGGCTTGCGCTCGGCCGCGGGGTTGACGACGAGCACGTGCCGGTAGCCGGCCGGCATGCGCAGGCGGCCGAAGGGCATCACCAGGTCGCCGCTGGCGACACAGTCCTGCAGGAAAGGCGAACGCAGCAGCGCCACGCCCTGGCCGCGGATGGCGGCCTGCACCGCCTGATCGACGAACGAGAAAACCAGGCGGCCGGCGGCGGGTTCGACATCGCCGGCATCGGCGAAATCGAACCAGGTCTGCCAGTTCAGGCGGCGCGCGCCGGGCACGCCCTCGTCCAGATCGAGCAGCGGCCACTGCGCCAGTTCGCTCGGTGAGGCGAGCAGCTTGCCCTGCAGCAGGCGCGGGCTCAGCGCCGGTGTGAAGACATCGTCGATGAGCACGCTGGCGCCCGGCTGCACGCGGTTCTGCGGCACCCAGCGAATCGCCAGGTCGACGTCGTCGGCCTGCAGATCGACGATCCGGTCGGAGGCGTCGAGGCGGATCTCGATGTGCGGGTGATCGCGCTGGAACAGCGCCAGCCGCGGCACCAGCCACAGCGATGCAAACGACGCATAGGTGCTCAAGGTCAGCCGGCGCGACGCGCCGGCGCCGCGGATATCGTCGACGCTGCGGTCGATCGCTTTCAGCGCCTGCTGCACCGTCTGCTGCAGCAACGCGCCGGCCGCGGTGAGCAACAGCGCACGGGTCTTGCGCACGAACAGCGGCTTGCCGAGCTGCTCTTCGAGCGCGGCAATCTGCCGGCTGATCGACGATTGCGTCAGATTCAGTTCGGCCGCCGCCTCGGTGAACGACAGCAGCCGCGCGGCCGACTCGAAGCCGCGCAGCGCGGCCAGGCCGATCGGCCGGCGCCGGCGTGCGCCGCCGCGGGTCGATTTGGGCAGCGCCGTCATGCCTGGACCATACATGCGCAAACCGCATCCATCAACTGCGTTCTTTTCGTTTGTCCGCGCGTCGCACCAGCGCTCCAATGGCTTCATCGACGCAACGATGCGCCCTTGCCAACGGAGCGGAACATGTCGCACACACCCCCCACGATCACCACCATCGATCTCGACCACGACCAGATGCTCGTGCTCGACAACAGCCGTCACGGCCGCGGTCAGAGCGTGCGCGTGCTCTTCGGCGGCACCTGGTTGACACACGAAGGCGACAGCGGCGATGCCTTCATGCACAGCGGCGCCGAGGTGCGGCTGCCCGACGGGCGCAGCGTGCTGCAGGGGCTGGGCCGCACGCGCCTGCAGATCGTCGGCTCGCCCGGTGGTCTGCAGGCCGTCGAATGGTTGCAGGGCATCTGGCGCCGCCTGCGCCAGCAGGTCACGCGGCTGCAGTTCGGCGAGACGGCGCAGCCCTGCAGCTGAGACCGCATTGCTTCTTGTTGCTCCTATTGCTCCCTCTCCCGCGCCGTGGGAGAGGGTTGGGGTGAGGGCGCCAAACCGGCCGCCTGTAGCCAGAACAGTTTGTCTTCAGTCGCGGTCCGCCGGCATCAGCTGCGGTGAAGCGCCGCCGCGCCGCCTGCAGCGCCGGCGCCCGCCGCTCGCGCACCAGGTAGCTGTAGAGCACCGGCACCACCACCAGCGTCAGCAAGGTCGAGGTGATGATGCCGCCGATGATGGCGCGGCCCATCGGCGCCTGGATCTCGCCGCCGTCGTTCAGCGCCAGCGCCAGCGGCAGCATGCCGAAGACCATCGCCGCGGTGGTCATGATGATCGGCCGCATGCGGATCAGCCCGGCCTGCAGCAGCGCCTCGGGCACGCTGGCGCCGGCCGTGCGCGCGTGGTTGGCGAAGTCGACCAGCAGGATCGCGTTCTTCGTCACCAGGCCCATCAGCATCACCAGCCCGATCATCGAGAACAGGTTCAGCGTCGAGCGCCACAGCAGCAGCGCCAGCATCACGCCGATCAGCGCCAGCGGCAGCGATGGCCATGATGGCGATCGGCTGCACGAAGCTGCCGAACTGGCTGGCCAGCACGATGTAGATGAAGATCACCGCCAGCGCCATCGCCGCCAGCATCGCGCCGAAGGCTTCTTCCTGCTGCTTGCGTCTGGCCGCCGACATCGAAGCTGTAGCCCGGCGGCAGCTGGGTGTCCTTGACCAGCTTCTGCACCGTCGTCGCCGACCTCGCCGGCCGGCCGGCCCTCGACGCCGGCGAAGATGGCCTCGCGGCGCTGCAGGTTCTGGCGGCGGATGACCTCGGGGTTGGCCACCGAGCTCGATCGTGGCCACGCTGTCCAGCGCGATCGGCGTGCCGTCCTTGGCGAAGGCCACCGGCAGCTTGCGCATCTGCTCGATGCGTTCGCGCTGGTCTTCGGGCAGGCGCAGCAGCACCTCGACCTGGTCGCCGTCGGGCGTGGTCCAGTAGGTCGCGACCTCGCCGTTGACGTAGGCGCGCAGCGACGACGCCAGCTGCGGCGCGGTCAGGCCGAGTTCGCGCACCGCATCGTCCTTCAGCCGCACCGCGTAGGCCGGCAGGCCGGGCTTGACCGACAGCTCGACATCGGCGATGCCGGGGATCTTCTTCACCTTCTCGGCGAAGTCGGTGGCCACGCGCGCCAGGCCCTCGGCGTCGCTGCCGAGCATCGCCACGTAGATCGGCCGGTTGAAGCCCACCGACACGTCGATGCCGGGGATGCTGGCGATCTGCTTGCGGATCGCGTCCTCGACCTGCTTCTGGCTGCGCTTGCGCTCGCTGCGCGGCTTCAGCGTCAGGTTCAGCGTGGCCTGGTTGCGCCCTGCGACAGCCCTTCGCCGGCGCCGCCGATGCTGGTCGAGATCGGTCTCGACCTCGGCGAAGGTCGCGCACCACGTCCTCGACCTGGCGCACCTTGGCGTCGCTGCGCTCCAGGCTGCGAGCCGACCGACATGCGGATCGACAGCTGCGTGAAGCCCTGGTCGGTCTCGCGGAATGAACTCGCTGCCGACCAGCGGCGCCAGCGCCGAGCGCGCCGACGAAGCTCAGCACGCCGATGGCCACCACCACGCCGCGCGGCGTCAGCGTGGCGCGGCGCCAGCGGCGCGGCTGCGTCCGTGTCGCGGTTGCGCGTGGCTGTCGAACGGGCGGCCGAAGGTGGGCCAGGGCAGCGCGACAGCGCCGCGCCGAGAAGGCCCAGCGGATCAGCCGTTCGTAGACCGCGTGCAGCGCGTCCATGAACCGGTCGGTGGCGCGGATCGCGTGGCCGCCAGCACCGGCAGCTGCTTCATGCGGCGTCGACGGCGGGTCCTTCCACACCGCCGACAGCATCGGGTCGAGCGTGAAGCTGACGAACAGGCTCACCAGCACCGCCACCACCACGGTGATGCCGAACGGGTAGAAGAACTTGCCGACGATGCCGCCCATGAAGGCCACCGGCACGAACACCGCGCAGATCGCGAAGGTGGTGGCCATCACCGCCAGGCCGATCTCGTCGGTGCCCTCGCGCGCGGCGCGCACAGTGGTCCTTGCCCATGCCGACGTGGCGCACGATGTTCTCGCGCACGACGATGGCATCGTCGATCAGCAGCCCGATGCACAGGCTCAGCGCCATCATCGTCATGAAGTTCAGCGTGAAGCCGAAGGCCTACACCGCGATGAAGCTGCGAGATCACCGAGATCGGCAAGCGTCAGCCCGGTGATGATGGTCGAGCGCCACGAGTGCAGGAACAGGAAGACGATCGCGACGGTCAGCAGCGCGCCTTCGATCAGCGTGCGCTGCAGGCCCTTCAGCGAGCCCTTGACGAAGTCGCTGCTGGCGTAGATCAGGCGCAGCTCCACGTCGGCCGGCAGCGTCTTGCGCAGCTCGTCCATCGCCTCCTTCACCGCATCGCCGGTGGCGACGATGTTGGCGTCCTGCTGCTTGAAGACGTTGAAGGTGATCGCGCGCTGGCCGTTGATGCGCGCCATCGAGTCGGCCTCGCGCTCGCGCTCGACCAGCGTGCCCAGGTCGCCGAGCGTCAGCGCCAGGCTCGCCGCGGCGCGCGACGACCATGTTCGCGAACTCGCGCGGGTCGCGCACGCGGCCCTCGACGCGCAGGATCGCGTCCTGCGTGGCGTTGCTGAGCAGGCCGACCGGCTGGTCGGCATTGGCCGCGCTCAGCGCGGTGGCGATCTCGGCCGGCGTGACGCGCGTAGGCGCGCAGCCGCGCCGGATCGAGATCGATGCGCACCTCGCGCATCGACAGGCCGGCGATGTCGACGCGTGGCCACGCCTTCGACACGCTGCAGCCGCTTGCTCGACGCGTCAGGTCGGCGATGGTCGACAGCTCGCGCGCGCTGCGCGTCGGGCTCAGCAGCGCCAGCACCACCACCGGCTGGCTGTTGTCGTCGTTGAAGCGCGCCACCGTCGGCGGCTTGGCGTCGCGCGGGAACACCGCCTGCACCGATCGCCAGCGCGGTCGCGCACCTCCTGCATCGCGCGCGCCATGTCGGCGTCGAGCGTGAACTCGACGCTCGTCTGGCTGCGCCCTTCGAAGCTGCGCGAGGTGATGCGCTTGACGCCGGCGATGCTGTTCAGCGCCTCTTCGACCGGCTTGGCGATCTCGCGCTCGACCGCCTCGGGCGACGCGCCCGGGTAGCGCACCTCGATGAACGCGCCCGGGAAGCTGATGTCGGGCATCTGCTCGACGCCCAGCCGCACGTACGAGAACAGGCCCAGCACGCACAGCGCGACCATCACCATCACGGCGAAGACCGGGTTGTTGATCGAGACGCGGGTGATCCACATCGCGGGCTGCCGGCGCGGCTGATCAGCGGGCCTGCGTGGCCTGCGAGGCCGGCGATGTCGCCGACGACGCCACCGCGCCGCCCTTGCGCGACGACCACCACCGCCTTGCGGCCTTCGCGCAGGTTGTCGAAGCGCGCCGCGAGCAGCTGGTCGAGCCGGCACTGAGGCCCTGCAGCACCTCGACGCGGCCGTTCGCGATCGTCGCGCCGCCCGACGATGACGGCGCGGCGCACCAGCGCGCCGTCGTCGATCAGCCAGACGAACTTCTGGCCGCCGGTGTCGGCTGATGGCGTCGACCGGCACCGTCAGGCGCGGCGTGTCGTCGGCCAGCGTGACACGCGCCACCGCGTACTGGCCGGCGCGCAGCGTCTCCTGCGGGTTGTCGATGGCGACCGCCACGCCGATCGAGCGCGTGCCCGGCTCGGCCGCCGGCGCGATGCGCGCCAGCTTGCCGCTGACCGGCTGCGTCCACGCCCTCGACCTTGACCTGCACCGGCATGCCGGGCTGCAGCGCCGACACCTCGTGGGTGCCGACATGGCCGGCCGAGTTCGAGGCGCTCGAGGTCGACGATGCTCAGCACCTGCTGCTCGATGCTCAGCTTCTCGCCCGGCAGCGCATGGCGCTTGGCGACGATGCCCGAGATCGGCGCCACCAGCGTGTTCTCGCGCTGCGCCGCACCCACCGTGGCCAGCGACGCGCGGCGCCGCATTCAACTGCGCCTGCGCGGTCAACAGCGCGGCATGCGAGTTCTCCAGCGCGGTCGCCGGAGATGAACTTCTGTTCGGCCAGTTGCTGGTTGGTGCGTGTGGGTGCGTTCGGCCTGCGCCGCCAGCGCCTGCGCCGATTCGAGCAGCGCGCTGCGCTCGGCCATGCGGCTGGAGATCTCGGTGGCGTCGACGCGTGCCCACCACCTGCCCGGCCTTGACGCGGCTGCCCTCGGCCACGCTGAGCTTCATCAAGGTGCCGGCGGCCTTGCTGCGCAAGGTGGCCGACTGCGGCGCCACCAGCGGGCCCGAGAACTCGATCGTGCGCGGCAGCAGCACGCTGCGTCGGCTGCACCACCTCGCTGGCCACGAATTCGAGCGTGACCTCGGGCTTCTTGTCCTTGCCTTTGCCGATCTTGGCCCACAGCGCGACCGGATCGACGTGGCCGCCGAGCACCAGCGACGCCGCGACACCGGCCACCACCAGCACCAGGCCACCGAGCCACCACCGTTTTTTCATTCTTGACGAGCGCCTGTGTTGGGGCATGGCACCGCTTTCTCCCGTTGCATCAAGGGATCGGCGCCGGGCGACAGTGTAAAAGCCGACGCCCCCCGATGGCAGCCCGTGCGACAGAAGGCGGGGCCGCGCGACGGCCTGCAGCGCCGACCGACAGGCGGTCGCAAGCGGGCCTGCGCGTGGGGTACCAGCTGCCCTGCGGGCTCAGACCCGCACGGTCTTCCACCTGCCGCGCGTGAACAGCCACAGCGTGAACAGGCCCACCGAGGTCTCCGAGACGAACACGGCCCAGAACACGCCGGTGGCCTGCAGATCGAGCTGCAGCGCCAGCCACCACGCCAGCGGAATCTGGATCAGCCAGAAGAACACGACGTTGATCTTGGTCGGCGTCACGGTGTCGCCGGCGCCGTTGAAGGCCTGCACCGAAACCATCCACCAGCCGTAGACGAAGTAGGAGTACGACAGGATGCGCAGCCACTCGGCACCGACGTCGACCACGGCGCGCTCGGTGGTGAACAGCCCCATCAACTGGCGCGGGAAGAAGAAGAAGACCAGCGACACCGCGACGGTGAAGACCATGTTGTACCAGCCGATGCGCCACACCGACGCCTCGGCGCGTGCGGGTTGGCCGGCGCCGAGGTTCTGGCCGACCAGCGTGGCGGCGGCATTCGACATGCCCCAGGCCGGCATCAGCGTGAACATCATCAGCCGGATGGCGATCGTCGCGCCGGCCACCGCGTCGCTGCCGATGGCGGCGAGGATGCGCATCAGGAAGATCCAGGACGTCATCGCCACGATCATCTGCCCGACACCGCCGAGCGACGTGCGCACGATGTGCCACAAGGTGGCAGCCTCGAGGCCGAGCTGCGCGCGGGCGACGCGGATGCGCTGGCTGCCGCGCAGCAGGATCCACAGCTGCATCGCCACGCCGACGCCGCGGCCGATGACGGTGGCGATGGCCGCGCCCTCGACGCCCAGCGCCGGGATCGGGCCGAGGCCGAAGATCAGGATCGGGTCGAGCACGATGTTCAGGCCGTTGGCGACCCACAGCACGCGCATCGCCACCGCGGCGTCGCCGGCGCCGCGGAAGATCGCGTTGCAGACGAACAGCAACAGGATGACCAGGTTGCTGCCCAGCATCCACTGCAGGTAGCGCACGCCGTGCGTCAGCGTCCACGCATCGGCGCCCATCAGCTGCAGCAGCTCGCGCGCGAAGACGATGCCGACGACGGCGAACGGCAACGAAGCCAGCACCGCGATCCAGATCGCCTGCACGGCGCTGACGGTGGCGGCCTGGCGGTCGCCCTCGCCGATGCGTCGTGCGACGACTGCCGTCACCGCCATCGCCAGGCCGATGCCGATGGCGTAGAGCAGGAACAGGAAGGTCTCGGTCAGTCCGACCGTCGCCACCGCCGACGCGCCGAGCTTGGCGACGAACCAGATGTCCACCACCGCGAACGTCGACTCGAGCACCAGCTCCAGCACCATCGGCACCGCGAGCAGGAACACCGCCCGCCGCAGCGGGATCTTCGTGTAGTCGGCGCCGGTGCCGCGCACCGCATCGCCGAGCTCGCGCCAGACGGAGCGGTGCTGCGCAGCGGCGGCCGCGGCAGCACCACGGGGGGCGGCGACGTTCGGCGGGTCGGTCGAACTCATCGGGTCTCCATCGGTTGCAGGCAAGCGCGCCGCTGTCGGTTCTGCGACGTGCCGGATACGACGAACAAGACGCCACCGAATCGACACCGGGCGCCCTGCCCGAGCCCACGCTGCGGCGCGGCGGCTGTCGCCCGGCAGCAGCAATCGCCTCCAGGCAGCGGGTGTCGTCGAAGCCGTTGTGCCGGCCCGGCAAGCGCGGCATTGTGCGGGCAACTGCTGCGGGTCCGGACTGCCCTTCAGGCGGCGCCGGTCTGCAGCGCGACGCCTTCAGCGAGCCAGCCGGTCGGTTCGACGATCCTGCCGTGCGGCAGCTGGTGGCGCGTGTGTGCCACGCCTCGTGGTGTGCGGTGTCAGCTGCGCCATCAACCGCACATCAACCGCGCCATCAGCTGCGCCAGAAGCGCGGCGACAGCAGCACCAGCAGGGCCAGCAGTTCGAGGCGGCCGAGCAGCATGCCGAAGGTGCAGACCCAGGTCTGGAAATCGTCGAGGCTCGCGTAGTTCACGGCCGGGCCGACATCGCCCAGGCCGGGGCCGATGTTGTTCACGCAGGCGATGACCGCGGTGAAGGCCGTGACCACGTCGACGCCGCTGAACAGCAGCACCATCGTCAGGCCGACCAGCGTGGCGCCGTACATCATCATGTAGGCGATGACGTTCTGCAGCACGCGCGGGTCGACCACCTGCGCGCCGATGACCAGCGGATTGACCACCTTCGGGTGCACGATGCGCACCAGCTCGTGCTGCGACTGCTTCAGCAGCAGCTGCATGCGCATCATCTTGATGCCGCCGCCGGTGGAGCCGGCGCAGGTGGCGAAGCAGCCGAGCAGGATCATCCACAACGAGGCGAAGTGCGGCCACAGCGCGTAGTCCTGCGACGCGTAGCCGGTGGTGGTGCCGATCGAGACGACATGGAAGACGGTGTGGCGCAGCGCGTCGAGGTAGCTGACGTAGCTGCCGTGCCACCAGATGTAGACCGAGATCAGCGCCACCGCGCTGCCGATCACGCCGACGAAGGCACGCGCCTCGCGGTTGACCCACAGCACGCGCAGCGAGCGCTGCCGCCAGGCGACGAAGTACAACGCCACGCTGACGCCGGCGAGCATCATGAAGACCACCGCCACCGCCTCGATGCGCGGTGAATTCCAGTAGCCGAAGCTCTGGTCGTGCGACGAGAAGCCGCCCAGGCCCATCGTCGAGCCCATGTGCATGAAGGCATCGGGCCAGCTCATGCCGGCCCATGCGTAGGCGAAGAAGCACAGCAGCGAGAAGCTGAAGTACACCACCCACAGGCCACGCGCCGTCTCGGCGATGCGCGGTGTCAGCTTGGCGTCCTTCATCGGGCCGGCCATCTCGGTCTTGAACAGCTGCGCGCCGCCGACACCGAGCAGCGGCAGGATGGCCACCGCCAGCACGATGATGCCCAGGCCGCCGACCCACATCAGGAAGCAGCGCCACACGTTCACCGACATCGGCAGGCTGTCCAGGCCGCTGAGCACGGTGGCGCCGGTGGCGGTGAAACCCGACATGGCCTCGAAATAGGCGTCGGTGACGCTCAGGCCCGGGATCGCCAGCCACAGCGGCAAGGCGGCAAAGGCCGGCAGCAGCAGCCAGGTCAGCGCCACCAGCAAGAAGCCGTCGCGCGGCTGCAGTTCGCGGCGTTGGCGGCGGGTGACCACGGCCATCAGCAGCCCGGCGCAGAAGGTGACCGCGATGCCGATCATGAACGCCGTCTCGGCCTTGTCGTTGCGGCCCATGGCAAAGGCCAGCGGCACCGCCATCAGCAGCGCGAACAGCATCACCAGCCGGCCGACCAGCGAGACCAGCGCGAGGTTCATGGCAGCCCCTCGCGCCGAGCCATCTCAGAAGAACGTGGCACTGACCTGGAACAGCTTCTCGACCTGCCGCACCATGCGCTTGCGCGGCACGAACACGATCACGTGGTCGCCGCTGCGCAGCACGGTGTCGTGGTGCGGGATGATGACTTCCTTGGCCGGCTTCAGATCGACACCGGGCCCCTCGCGCACCAGCGCGCCGATCTGCGCGCCCTCGGGCAGCTTGATCTGGTCGATGCGCCGGCCGACCACCTTCGAGCTCTTCTCGTCGCCGCGCACCACCGCTTCCAGCGCCTCCGAGGCACCCCGGCGCAGGCTGTACACCGCCACCACGTCGCCGCGCCGCACATGCGCCAGCAGCTCGCCGATGACGGTCTGCGACGGCGACACCGCGATGTCGATCTGCGTGCCCTGCCCCTGCACCAGATCGGCATACGCGCGCCGGTTGATCAGCGCCAGCACGCGCCCGGCGCCCAGTCGTTTGGCCAGCAGGCAGGCCATGATGTTGCTCTCGTCGTCGCTGGTCAGCGCCAGGAACAGGTCGGTGTCCTGCACGTTCTCGTTGTCGAGCAGTTCCTCGTCGGTGGTGTCGCCGTGCAGCACCAGCGTGTCGTCGGGCAGCTGCGTGGCCAGGTACTCGCAGCGCTGCGCATCGGCCTCGACGATCTTCACCTGGCACTCGCGTGCGATGTGACGCGCCAGGCGCAGCCCGACACGCCCGCCGCCGGCGATCAGCACACGCCGCACCGGGCTGCTGCGCGAATGCAGCGAATCGAGCGCACGGCGGATGTACTGGTTGGCCGCCAGCACGAACAGCTCGTCGCCGATCTCGATGCGCGTGCTGCCGTTGCAGATCACCTGCCGGTCGAGGCCGGCATGGTCGCGCCGGTAGATGGCGACGATGCGCATCGGCAGGTTGGGCAGCAGCTGCGGCAGGTCGGAGATGACGTGGTGCACCATCGGCGCGCCTTCGACCGCCCGCACCGCGATCAGGCTGACCAGGCCATCGCCGAACTCCAGCACCTGCAGCGCTTCGGGGTACTGGATCAGCTTGCGGATGTAGGTGGTCAGGCTCTCTTCGGGGCAGATGACCTCGTCGACGGCAAAGCCGTCCTTGCCCATCAGCGGGCTGGCATCGGTGAACTCGGGGCTGCGCACACGCGCGATGCGCGTGGGGATGTTGAACACGTCGTGCGCGATCTTGCAGGCCACCAGGTTGGTCTCGTCCATCGGCGCGCAGGCGATCAGCATGTCGGCATCCTCGGCGCCGGCGTTGCGCAGCACCGACGGCTGGATGCCGTTGCCGACCACGCCGCGCAGGTCGAGCCGCGCCTGCAGCGCCGACAGGCGCGCCGGCAGCACATCGATGACCGTGATGTCGTTCTGCTCGGAGGCCAGGCTCTCGGCGACACTTTCGCCGACCCGGCCCGCGCCGAGGATCAGGATCTTCATGGCGCAGGATTATCGGCGTGCGCCTGCGTGCGGGCTCGATCGTCCGCGGCCGCTCGCTGCGCCCGCGCGGCGCCCACGCAGCACGCGGCCGAGACCAGCGCCACGCCGGCGGCTGCCCAGAACACCGCGCCCAGCCCAAAGGCCTGGCTGACCAACCCGCCGGCCAGGCCGCCGATGACGCCGGGCACGCCGTAGCCGAGCGTCGAATACAGGGCCTGGCCGCGGGTGCGCAGGCGGTCGGGGAAATGCCGCGCGATCAGGCTGGTGCAGGCCATGTGCTGCGCCGCGAAGGTCAGCGCGTGGGTCGCCTGCGCGGCCACCAGCAGCAGCGGCTGGTCGCCGAAGGCGGCGGTGACGGCGAAGCGCGCCGCCGTCACCAGCGCGGCGATCTGCAGCCAGCGGATCTCGTCGAAGCGCACGAAGAAGCGCCCGGCAAAGGCGAAGAAGACGATCTCCGCCGCCACCGACACGGCCCACAACATGCCCACCGCGGGTTTGTCGTAGCCCAGCTGGCTCAGGTACAGCGAGAAGAACGCATACAACGCCGAGTGCGACAGCACCGTCAACATCACGGCGGCGAAGAACCACAGCACCGCCGGCTGGCGCAGCACCGGCCACACGGCGACCCGCGCGCTGATGTGCACCGCCTGCTCGGCCGTGGCGGGCATCGCCCAGCTGGCCAGCGCCAGCAGCGCGAACAGCACCAGCGTGAACAGCGGCAAGGCGCCGATGCCGGTGCGTTGCAGCACGAAGCCGAAGGCCAGCACGGCGACGATGAAGCCGATCGAGCCCCACACGCGGATGCGGCCGTAACGCCTGGCGTCGAGGCCGGCGCCGCTGTGCAGGTGCTTCAGCAGCAAGGTCTCGGCGATCGGCGTGACCGCGCCGTTGGCCAGGAAGAGCACCGCCACCACCGCCGCCAGCACCCAGGCGCCGGCATCGCGCGCCAGCCACAGCCCGGCGGCGGCGAGCACGCTGATCAAAGCCGCCGCCCGCAGCAGCGGCACGCGGCGCCCGCCGTGATCGGCCAGCCAGCCCCAGCCGTAGGGGGCGATGACGCGGGTCCAGCTCTGCAGCGAGGCGAACGCGCCGATGGCCAGCGTCGAATAACCCAGGTGGCTCAGCCACAGCGGCGAATAGGGGCTGAACAGCCCGATGGCGCCGAAGTAGCAGAACCACAGCGCGCCGAAGGGCAGTGCCCGAAAGGGCACGGCAGAGGAATTCACCCGTGGGCAGCGATCGGTGGCAGCGGCGCCACCACGTCACCGCACTGCGCGCGATGGCGCAGCGCATGGTCCATCACCACCAGCGCCAGCATGGCCTCGGCGATCGGCGTGGCGCGGATGCCGACGCAGGGGTCGTGGCGGCCGTCGGTCTCGCACCACGGTCGGCGCGCCGGCGCGGTCGATCGAGCGGCGCGCGGTGTGGATCGAGCTGGTCGGCTTGATCGCGATCGACACCACCAGGTCCTGCCCGGTGGAGATGCCGCCGAGCACGCCGCCGGCGTGGTTGCTGAGGAAGCCGCCCGGGCTGAGTTCGTCGCCGTGTTCGCTGCCCCGTTGCGTGACGCAGCCGAAGCCGGCCCCGATCTCGACGCCCTTGACCGCATTGATGCCCATCATCGCGTGTGCGATGTCGGCGTCGAGCTTGTCGAACAACGGCTCGCCGAGGCCGACCGGCACCTGCCGCGCGGTCACCGTCAGGCGTGCGCCGCACGAATCGCCGGCCTTGCGCAGCGCATCCATGTGCGCTTCGAGTTTGTCGACGATGCCGGCATTGGGCGCGAAGAAGGGGTTCATTGCGATCTGCGCCTCGTCCTCGAACGGGATGGCGATGTCGCCGATCTGCGTCATCCAGCCGACGAAGTGGGTGCCGTGCGCCTGCAGCAACCACTTCTTCGCCACCGCGCCGGCCGCCACCATCGGCGCGGTCAGCCGCGCCGAGGCGCGCCCACCGCCGCGCGCATCGCGCAGCCCGTACTTCTGCCAGTAGGTGTAGTCGGCGTGGCCGGGCCTGAAGGTGTCGAGGATGTTGCCGTAGTCACGGCTGCGCTGGTCGGTGTTGGCGATCAGCAGTGCGATCGGCGTGCCGGTGGTCAGGCCCTCGTGCACGCCCGACAGGATCTGCACCCGATCGGCCTCGTTGCGCTGCGTGACATGGCGGCTGGTGCCGGGGCGGCGCCGATCGAGGTCGGCCTGCATGTCGGCCTCGGCCAGCGCCAGCCCGGGCGGGCAGCCGTCGATCACGCAGCCGATCGCCGGGCCATGGCTTTCGCCGAAATTGGTGACACGAAACAGCGTGCCGAGGGTGCTGCCGGACATGGGCGGACGATCGATGCGGTCGGGGCGCGATCGTATCAAGCGCCATCTGCCGACGCCGCGCCTGGCCCGCAGCGCAGGCCGGGCCGGATTGCGCCGCCCGGGCCCTCAGGCGCGCGCTTCGAAGACCAGGTTGAACGGCGTCTCGGTGGCGCGCCGGAAGTGCGTGAAGCCGCCCTGGCCCACGACCGAGCGCAGGCGGCCCTCGCCAGCCTGGGCGCCCAGGCACAGACCCACCTCCTGCGAGCGCGAGGCCGGCGTGCACACGCAGGTCGAGGCCGAATAGAAGATGCGGCCGACGGGGTTCAGGTTGTCCTCGAGCGCGTCGTTGGCGAAGGGCTCGACGATGAGCCAGGTGCCGTCCGGCTTCAGCGCCTGCTTGACATGCCGGGCCGCGCTCACCGGGTCGCCCATGTCGTGCAGACAGTCGAACACGGCGACCATGTCGAAGTCCTGGCCCGGGAAATCCTGCGCCCGCGCGACGTCGAAGCTGACCCGATCCGCGACACCGGCCTTGGCGGCGGCGTCGCGGGCATGGCGGATCGACGGCTCGTGGTAGTCATAGCCGTGGAAGCGCGATTCCGGATAGGCCTGCGCCAGGATCACCGTCGAGGCACCGTGGCCGCAGCCCACGTCGGCCACCTTGGCGCCGGCCTGCAGCTTCGCCTCCATGCCTTCGAGCGCGGGTATCCAGCTGCTCACCAGGTTGGCGGTGTAGCCGGGGCGGAAGAAGCGTTCGGTGCCGGCAAACAGTGCCGTGTGCTGCTCGTGCCAACCCAGCCCCGCGCCGCTGCGGAAGGCCTCGATCAGCTTGGGTATCGCCGCGAACATCGCACTGCCGACCTGGAACGCACCGGGAATGAACGCGGGGCTGCCTTCCACCGCCAGCGCCAGCGCCTGCTCCTCGCTGAGGCTGAACTGCTGCGTGGCGGCGTCGTACTGGGCGTAGCCGCTGGCGGCCTGCGCCGACAACCACTCCAGCACGTAGCGCGTGTCGCAGTCGGTGGCGGCGGCGAGTTCGGCCGCCGTCATCGGGCGTTCGGCCAACGCCTTGTACAAGCCCAGCTGGTCGCCGATGACGACCGTCGAGGCGTGCGCCACGGCACCCATGTCGCGCACGAAATTGCCCATGAACTCGTTCAGCTTCGCTTCGTCGATGGCCATGATGGGTCCTTCGATGACATACGAGGCGGCTAACGAAGATTCACGCCTGGCCGTCTGCCTCGCGCACCAGCACAGACGTGAGCGGCCCGCCGGGCCGCAGCGCGAAGTCTGCGCCTGTTGCGGCCCTGCAGGGCATCCCCAGAACGGTACTGCGCACCGGGCACTGCGCCGACGCGCGCGTCACGCGCGGTGCGGCAACTCGCGGCGCTAGACGAGCACGAACTTCTGCATCGAGCGGCGCAGGGTCTCGCCCTGGCTGCGCAGCGCGGCCGAGGCGTTCGACAGCTGATCGACCAGCTGCGCGTTGCCGCCGATCGAGGCCTCGACCTGGCGCGTCAGGCCCATCACCTGCTGCGATTCGAGCATGCCGCGTTCGGTCTGGCGCACGATGTCGCCCATGCTGCGGTGCACCGCCTCGATGCGCTGGTCGGTGGTGTGCACCGCGTCGCTGGTGCGCTCGGTCATGCGGTGGCATTCCTCGATCTCGGTGATCGACGAGCTGATGATGTCGCGGATCGCGCGCGCCGCCTCCTCGTTGCGCAGTGCCAGCGAACGCACCTCCTGCGCCACCACCGCGAAGCCCTTGCCGTGCGGCCCGGCATGCGCCGCTTCGACCAGCGCATTCAGCGCCAGCAGCTTGGTCTGCAGCGCCACGCTTTCCATCATCTGCACCACGTGGGCGATCTCGCGGCTCTTGCCGCTGAGCGCCAGCATGCGCGCGCGCAGCCCGGCCATCGCCAGGCCGCTGTGCCGGGCTTCGTCCTGCATCGCGTTGACATCGGCGACCGCGCGTTCGACTTCCTTGCCGCAATCGTCGAGCAGGCCGCAGAAGGCGATCGTGCGCCGCGCCACCTCGCCGATCGCCAGCCGCACATCGCCGGTGCGCTGCACCAGCCCACCGTTGCCGGCGGCCACTTCCTGCGAGGCCTGTGACACCGCCGCGACGCCGTCGTTGACCGATTCGAAGAGCCCCGACATGCGTTCGGCGGCATCGCTGAGCGAACGCAGCGCGCGGCCGACCTCGTCGTCGCCGTAGGCGCGCGGGCGGATGCCCAGGTTGCCATCGGCCAGCGCCTGCACGTTGGCGCACACCGCGCTGAGGCCGCCGCCGAGCACCTTGTAGGCGCACACCATCAGGTACAGCGCCGCCAGCATGGCCGCCACCATCCAGCCGGCATCGAGCCAGTGCGAGCGCTGCACGCTCAGCCGCTGCTGGTCGAGCAGGCCCTGCAAGGTGCGCAGCGAGGTGCTTTCGATGGCGTCGGCCGCCTCCAGCGCCTGCCGCGTCTGGCGCGCCAGCACCGCCGCGTTGACGCCCGCGCCAGCGGGTGCCGACGCATCCAGCGCGCCCGGCGTGCCCGGCGCAAAGGCCACGGCCTGCGCCAGCCGGTCGAGCGTGTCCAGCGGCAGCTGCACGGCCGCCAGCTGCTGGGTCACGACCGGTGTGTTCAGGTGGCCGGCCTGCATCGCCTGCTGCAGCGGCACGCGCGCCTGCTGCAGCCACAGCTGCGCCTCGGCCCGTTGTTGCGCCAGCTCGCGGGCGCTGTCGCGCCGTGCCGTGGCATCGCCGGGGTGGAGCACGCCGGCATGCGCGCCGATTTCGATCAGCCCGTGCGACAGCCGCGGCAGCAGGCGCACCGCACCGTTGAACAGGCGCCGGATGTCGTCGTCGGCTGCGTGTTCGAGCCCGGCCTTGTCCTGCAGCCCCTGGCGCAGAGTTTCCAGTTCGGTGCGCACCGTGGCCAGCGCCACCGGCGAGGCGCTGTGCGCGCGGATGTCGATGCCCGCCAGCGGCGCGTGCAGCGCTTCCATCTGCTCGCGCGCCTGGCGCAGCGACAGCAGCGCGCGGTCGATGTCGGCATCGGGATGCGCGGCGCTGGCGATCAGCTTGTCGAGTGCGTCGAAGCGCTGGCGGTCCTGGGCCAGCAGCGGCGCCAGATCGGTGGCTGTCGATTCGCTGCCGGCCGGCAGCGCTTCGAGCTGCAGCCTGCGCAGCGATTCGGAAGCCGCACGCAGCGCCTCGGCCTGTGCCAGCCGTTCCTGGCTGAGCGCGATGCGGTCGATGCCGGCCCGCGCCTCGCGCACTGCGCCGGCGAGCAGCACCAGACCCGGCAGCAGCACGCACAGCATCAGCAGCAGCGCCTTGCCGCGCAGATCGATGCCGCGCATCAGCGTCACCCCGGGCGCCCACAGCCCGTGGCGGCGCACCGCGGGGGCCATCAGGTCGAGCCAGCTTCGCCCGGCGGGGTGGGCTGCGGGCACGGGCAGATCAGGGTTCGAGGACGGCACGGTTTCGGACATCGCGGGTGGCTTGCGCGGGCCTGTCTCGCCCGCGGCCGATTGCGCCCGAAGACGGGCTCACCGAGGAGATATCGGGCCGGCGCGGCCACACTTGAGCGCCACGTTGCGCCCACCGCCTGCCGGCGGCGTGCCGGCGGGCGCTTCAGCGTGCGCCGCTGGCGTCCGGGTCTTCGCCCGGCCAGTCGCGGATGTAGGCCTTGAGCATGCGGTTCTCGAAATCCTGGCCCTCGACGACCGCTCTGGCGACGTCGTAGAACGAGACCACGCCCATCAGCGTCTTGGCATCCATCACCGGCAGGTAGCGCGCGTGGTGCTGCAGGATCAGGCGGCGCAGCTCGTCGATGTCGGTGTCGGGCGCGCAGGTCATCGGTTGGCGGTCCATCGCCTCGCTGACCGGCGTGTCGCCGACGCCGCCGCCGTTCTTCACCACCGCGGCGATGACTTCGCGAAAGGTCAGCATGCCGGCGAGTTCGCCGTGGTCCATCACGACCAGCGAACCGATGTCCGCTTCGGCCATGGTGTTGATGGCATCGAGCAGGCTCTGCTCGGGCGACGCGGTGAACAGGGTGCTGCCCTTGACCCGCAGGATGTCGCTGACCTTCATGCCGTCCTCCATGGGTGCCGATGCAGATTCAATATAGCCCACAATGAACGCCGCTTTCCACTGCCACAGCTTCCATGTCCGGATACGCCGACCCCGGTTTCGACACCCTGGCGCTGCATGCGGGTGCGCAGCCCGACCCGGCCACCGGCGCACGCGCGGTGCCGATCCATCTGAGCACCAGCTTCGTGTTCGAAAACAGCGAACACGCGGCCAGCCTGTTCAACATGGAGCGTTCGGGCCATGTCTACAGCCGCATCAGCAACCCGACCAATGCGGTGCTCGAAGAGCGTGTGGCAGCGCTCGAAGGCGGCAGCGGCGCCATCGCCACGGCCAGCGGCCAGGCCGCGCTGCACCTGGCCATCTCGACCCTGGCCGGCGCCGGCGCGCACATCGTCGCGTCGTCGGCGCTGTACGGCGGCTCGCACAACCTGCTGCACTTCACGCTGAAGCGCTTCGGCATCGCCACCACCTTCGTCAAGCCGGGCGACATCGATGGCTGGCGCGCCGCGATCCGCCCCGAGACGAAGCTGCTGTTCGGTGAAACGCTCGGCAACCCGGGCCTCGACGTGCTCGACATTCCCACCGTCAGCGCCATCGCGCACGACGCGCAGTTGCCGCTGCTGGTCGATTCGACCTTCACCACGCCCTGGCTGATGAAGCCTTTCGACCACGGCGCCGATCTGGTCTATCACTCGGCGACCAAGTTCCTGTCGGGCCACGGCACCGTGATCGGCGGCGTGCTCGTCGACAGCGGCCAGTTCGACTGGGCGGCCGCGCCGCGATTCCCGGAACTGAACCAGCCCTATGACGGCTTTCACGGCATGGTCTTCGCCGAAGAAAGCAGCATCGGCGCGTTCCTGCTGCGTGCGCGCCGCGAGGGGCTGCGCGACTTCGGCGCCTGCATGAGCCCGCACACCGCCTGGCTGATCCTGCAGGGCATCGAGACGCTGCCGCTGCGCATGGCGCGGCATGTCGAGAACACGCGCAAGGTGGTCGAATTTCTGGCCGCGCAGCCGATGGTGCAGTCGGTGGGCTACCCCGAACTCGAGGGCCATCCGAGCCGGGCGCTGGCGGCGAAGCTGCTGCCACGCGGCTGCGGCTCGGTGTTCAGCTTCGACCTGAAGGGCTCGCGCCAGCAGGGCGTCGCCTTCATCGAAGCGCTGAAGCTGTTCTCGCACCTGGCCAACGTCGGCGACTGCCGCTCGCTGGTCATCCACCCGGCGAGCACCACGCACTTCCGCATGGACGACGCGGCGCTGGCCTCGGCCGGCATCAGCGCCGGCACGATCCGCCTGAGCATCGGCCTCGAAGACGCCGACGACCTGATCGACGACCTGAAGCGCGCGCTGCGCGTGGCCGAGAAGGCGGCGCGATGAAGCTGCGCGTGAACGGGGCCGAGGCCTACGCCTACACCGGCGGCAAGGCCTTCGACGCGGCGCTGCCCAGCGTGGTCTTCATCCACGGCGCGCTGCACGACCACAGCGTGTGGACCCTGCTGGCACGCTGGTGCGCGCATCACGGCTTCGCGGTGCTGGCGCTCGATCTGCCCGGCCACGGCCGCAGCGAAGGCCCGCTGCCCGCCAGCATCGAAGCGCTCGCCGACTGGACGCTGGCGCTGCTCGATGCGGCCGGCGTGCCGCCGGGCGCCCAGCGCACGGTGCTGGTCGGCCACAGCATGGGCTCGCTGATCGCGATGGAAGCGGCCGCGCGCGCGCCGCAGCGGATCAGCCACCTGCTGATGCTGGGTGCGGCCTACCCGATGCGGGTGTCCGAGGCCTTGCTGAACACCGCACGCGACGAGCCGCTGAAGGCCATCGACATGGTCAACGTGCTGTCCACCTCGACGCTCGGCGAGCAAGCCCTCGTATCCGGGGCCGGGCATGTGGGTGCACGGCAGCAACCGCGCCTTGATGCGCCGCACACAAGCCGCGCAGACCGAGGCCAACCTGTTCCACCACGACTTCAGCCTGTGCGACCGTTATGCCGGCGGCGCCGACGCGATGGCCGGCGTGCGCTGCCCGACCACGCTGGTCGTCGGCGAGCGCGACCAGATGACGCCGCCGAAAGCCATGCGCGAACTGGCGACGTCGCTGAAGGCCACCGTGTGCCCGGTGCCGGCAGGCCACAACATGATGGCCGAAGCGCCCGATGCGGTGCTGGCGGCGCTGCGCGAGGCCTTGCAGAACCGCGTTGCTGTGGCCTAGACGCGCGCCGGGTACGGCGGCACCAGCTGCCGCTGCTCGAGCGCGCTGGCAATCTCGCACATCAACGCCAGATCGATCTGCTGCGCATCGCGCGGCACCACGTCGTAGTGGCACAGGGTGCCGAGGATTTCGCCCTCGGGCGTCATGATCGGCACGCCGCAGTACGCGCGCACCTGCTCGCGTGCCACGTGCCCGGTCAGCCGCTCGTCGGCCATCGCGTCGTCGGTGACGAAGGGGCTGCGCGACCTGCGCGCGAACACGCAGTAGGTGGCGCTGGCGGGCACTTCCTCGGCACGCAGGACCTCGGGGTTCTCGCGGTCGTAGTACAGCGCCGCATCGGCGCGCTCTCCGTCGAAGCGGAAGATGGCGATGAAGCGGTAGTCGGTGTGAAGCAGCTGCTCGGCCAGCGCGGCGCGCAGGCCCGCCGACTGCAAGGTGGCCGAGAACTTCGCGAAGCGCTCGGCCGTCGTCGATGAATCCACGGGTTTCCTCGGCACGGATGGGCGCGGAATTATCGCTGCGCGCCGCTTCGTTGCCCGGCGCGATACTTGCCTCACCATGCCCCCATTCGATCGACTGGTGTTGCCCACACGACGCCTGCGCCTGCGGCCGTTGGGCGAGCCCGATGCGCCGGCGCTGTTCACGATCTTCGGCGACGCGGCGGTGATGCGCTACTGGAGCACCCCGCCGTGGACTTCGATCGACGAGGCGCGGCAGATGATCGACAGCGACCAGCGCGACCTGGCCGGCGGCGAGCACCTGCGCCTGGGCCTCGAGCGCCTGGACGACGGCGAACTGCTCGGCACCTGCTCGTTGTTTGCCATCTCGCAGCGCAACCGCCGCGCCGAGATCGGCTATGCGCTGGCATCGCGTGCATGGGGTCGCGCCTACATGGACGAAGCGCTGCGTGCCTTGCTGAACCACGGCTTCGGGCAACTCGGCCTGAACCGCATCGAGGCCGACATCGACCCGCGCAACGAGGCCTCGGCCCGCTCGCTGCAGCGGCTCGGCTTCAGGCAGGAAGGCCACCTGCGCGAGCGCTGGATCGTCGGCGGGGAGGTGTCCGACACCGCGCTGTACGGATTGCTGCAACGCGACTGGCATTGGCGGCAATGACGCCAGCGGTTCCGCTTCTGCCCCAGGCAGCGCAAAATCCCGCGCCATGAACCAACCCCAGCCGAAACAGGATTTCCTGCTGCTGTCCCGCGGCAAATGGAATGCAGACCAGTCGCCTGAACAGATCCAGGCCGCGATCGACGCGTTCTACGCCTGGCACGAACAGGCGGTGGCCGACGGGCGCATGAAGTCCGGTCAGCGCCTGGGCATGCAGGGCAAACTCGTCACCCACCGCAGCGTCATCGACGGCCCGTTCGCCGAGGCCAAGGAGGTGGTGGGCGGCTACTGGTTCATCGTCGCCACCAGCCTGGACGAAGCCGCGGCCATCGCCGCCGAGAGCCCCTGCCTGGCCTGCGGCCTGATGTACGAGATCCGGCCGGTGGATCAGCACCGCGCCAGCGCCACCGTGGTGTCGAACGAGACGCGGCAGGCGTAGCGACGAGCGTTCGCCGCGCGCACCCGATCGACCGCAACCTGCAACCGCACCGAAGGACACGATGAACACCAGCAGCAGCCCCAGCAGCACGGCGCGCGATGTCGGCAGCATCAAGAGCTTCGCCGAGTTCTACCCCTTCTACCTGAACGAGCACCGCAACCGCACGTGCCGCAGGCTGCACTTCGCCGGCTCGACCTTGACCCTCGTCTGCCTGGCCCTGCTGCTGGCCACCGGCGAGCCGCAATACCTGCTGTACGCCGTGCTGTGCGGCTACGGCTTCGCCTGGGTCGGTCACTTCGTGTTCGAGAAGAACAGGCCGGCGAGCTTCAGGCGGCCGCTGTACAGCTTGATGGGCGACTGGGTGATGTACCGCGACATCTGGGCCGGCAAGGTCAAGATCTGAGCCGGCTCGGCCCGACCCACCGCACACCACGATGCCGGCGCACCTGAATCTGCACGCGCTGTGCTGCGGCCGGCTCGACATGGCGCGCGCGCTGTTCTTCGCCGACGCCAGCGCCGGCTCGCGCATGACCATTCCGGTGTCGGCCTTCCTGGTGCGCCACCCTTCGGGCACGCTGCTGTTCGACACCGGCATGGCCTGCGGTGCGGCCGCCGACCCGGTGGGCGTGTTCGGCGAGCACATCGCGGCGTTGTTCAAGACGGTCGGTGCGGCGCACGAGAACGTGCTCGATCAGCTCGCCGCCCAGGGCGTCGCACCCGACCAGGTGAGCCATGTCGCCTGCTCCCACCTGCACTTCGATCACTGCGGCTGCAACCGGCTGTTCCCCCGCGCACGCATCCTGATCCAGCGCGCCGAGCTCGACGCCGCGCGCGCCCCGGGCAGCCGCTACGACCGGCGGCTGTGGGACCTGCCGCTGGACTACCAGTTGCTCGACGGCGAACACGACGTGTTCGGCGATGCGTCGGTGCTGCTGGTGCCCACGCCCGGCCACACTGCCGGCCATCAGAGCGCCGTCATTCGAACGGCGCCCGACCGGCGCTTCGTGCTGGCCGCCGATGCCTGCTACACGGCGCAGCACCTGCAGCACGACATCGTGCCGCCGGCGCACGTCGATGCCGCGCAGATGCGCACATCGATGGCAAGCTTGCGCCGCCTGGGCGACCAGGCCGGCACCGAGCTGCTGTTCGGGCACGATGCGGCGCAGTGGGCGCGCATCGAAGGCATCCGCGGCGCGCTGGCTTGAGCAGCTCGGGCCGCCATGCTCAGCGCCACAGCTTCGCCACCAGGTCCCTGACCAGCTGGATCGTCTGTTCCATCAGCGGGCCTTTCGGCCGCTGCACCGAGGTCGCCAGTCGCAGCGTGGCGTTCAGGCGCGGCCGGCCGATCGGACGCACGGTGAAGCTGTCGGGCTGGCCGCTGCGGCGAATGGCGTTGAGCGTCAGCACCGCATGAAAGCCGTCGTGCTGAACCAGGTCGAGCATCGTCGGCACGCTTTCGATCTCCAGCGCCACACGGGCCTTCAACCCGGCATCGGTGAGCGCCGATTCGAGCAGCATGCGAATCGAGTGCGGGCGTGCGGGGATGACCAATTCGCGCTCGGCCACCTGCGCCAGCGACACCGCCGGGCCGACCAGCCGGTTGGGGTGAGCCGAGGCCGCGCGCGCCGCCACCAGGTACAGGGGCTCGACCTTCAACGCCTGCAGCTCCACCGCGGCATCGGCCACGCCGCCGTACACCAGCGCAAAGTCGATCCGCCCCAGCGCCAGCCATTCGAGCAGGTGGTCCGACAGGCTTTCGACGATGCCGAAGCTGGCATTCGTGAAGCGCTCGCGAAAGGCGCGCACCAGCGGCCCGGTGAGCGTGCGGCTGACA
Organism: uncultured beta proteobacterium; assembly: GCA_963756415.1. GTDB lineage: Bacteria > Pseudomonadota > Gammaproteobacteria > Burkholderiales > Burkholderiaceae_C > Rubrivivax. Next base: position 1,306,427 of record CAVWNT010000002.1, on the reverse strand, counting down.
CTCGGCGGCAGCCCGATCACCAGCCGGCCGGCGGCGGCACCGCGGTGCTGCTCCAGATCGAGCCGTGCGCGCTGCGCCTGCTGCAGGATGCCGCGCGCGTGTTCGAGCAGCCGATGGCCCGGCTCGGTGAGCGTGACGCCGCGGCCGTTGCGCACGAACAGGGTCTGGCGCAGCTCGACTTCGAGCGCGCGCACCTGCCGGCTCAATGCCGGTTGCGCCACCTGCAGGTAGCGCGACGAACGCGTGAAGCTGCCGAATTCGGCCACGTGCACGAAGTACTCGAGCTGTTTCAGATCCATCGTGTCGCTCGCGCCCGTGGGGCGGTCGATGTTCTCGCTCGACAGGGGTTTGGCTCGACAGGATTTTGCATGCGCCGCCTATAGACTCGATGCGAACGGCGGTCTCGCGTGGACGGCCGGCGCACAACGTCGAGCTTGCCATGGCACCGTCGCCGCCCTGCCCCCGCCCGAAGTCACCGACCCGCAGCCGCCCGCTGCAGGCCGCGGCTGCTGAGGCCGAGGCGCAGGCCGCCGAGCTGGCCTGGGCCGGGCGCCACCCAGAAGCCCGCGCACTCGTCGATGCCGCCCTGGCGCGCCCGCGCCTGTCCGCGGCTCAGCGGGTGCGCCTGCTGGAGCAGCGCGCCCGCAGCCACGGCGCGCTCGGCGACGACCACGCCGCGCTGGCCGATGCCCAGGCGATGGCCGCGATCGCCGCCGAGAGCCGCGAACCGGCTCTGGAAGCGCTGGCGCAGTGCCGGCTGGCGGCGGAACACACCCGCGCCGAGCGATACCCGGCAGCGATGCAGTGCGCCCGCGACGCACTCGCCGCGGCCCGCGCCGCCGGCGATCGCTCGCTGCAGGGCATGGCGCTGTTTCGCCTCAGCGAAGCGCAGTTCCGCGCCTTCGACAACGACGCCGCCTTGCAGCACGCACGCCAGGCCGCCGCCCTGTTTGCCGCGCTCGGCGACACGGTGTGGCAGGGACGTGCGCTGTGGGCACAGGGTTATGCCCACGACCAGCTCGGCCGGGCCGAGGCCTGCCAGCGGGCCACTGCGACCGCGTTGAAGCTGGCGCAGGCCGCCGGCGATTTCGAAGGCATCGGCGCGGCCGCCAACCTGCTGTACCGCGAGCACCCCGACATGGCGCTGCGCCTGAAGGGGCTCAAACAATCGCTGGCCGCGTTTGTCACGGCCGGGCAGTTGCAGCGCGCCGGTGCCAGCCTGGGCAACCTGGGCATGGCCTACGGCGCGATCGGGCTGTATGCGCGCGCACGCAACCCCGGCGGTGGCGCGCTGGCGGTTGTCGATGCCGAAGCGCAGCGCCAGAGCACGCCCTATTTCCTGGTCATGCAGTCGGTCATCGCAGGGCAGCTGGGCCACCTCGACGAGGCACAACGGCTGGCGCAGCAGGCCGCCGCGGCCAGCAAGCACATCGACGACCCGTGGCTGGCGACGATCGTGCAGCTGGTGCTCGGCCGCGCCGCGCGCCTGCTCGGCGAGCCGGCCGGCGCCACGCAGCATTTCCAGGCCGCCGTGGCGCTCGCCGAGGCGCGGCGCGACACCACGCTGCGCGTGATCGCGCTCACCGAACTGGGCAGCCAGCACGTGATCGACGGCAACGCCGCGACGGCGCTCGAATGCACCGGCCGCGCGGTGCAGCTGTTGCAAGCGCGCGGCAACGCCGGCCTGGGCAGCATGTTCACGCCGGCCACCGCCTGGTGGTGGCATTCGTGTGCGCTGAAGGCCAGCGGCAAGTCGGCGCCGGCGCGCCAAGCCCTGGCGCGCAGCTATCGCGTGATGCTCGACGGCGCGGCCAGCCTGAGCGACGAAGGCCTGCGGCGCAGCTGGTTCAACAAGGTTGCAGCGCATCGCAGCCTGATCCTGGCCTGGCTGGCCGAAGGCCGGCAGCGCGGCCTGGCCGGCAAGCGCACGCTTGCGCATCTGAGCGCGCACACCCAGCTGCGCGAGCCCTTCGAGCGCCTGGTCGACACCGGCGTGCGCCTGAACCAGCTGCACAGCGCCGAGGCCTTGCACCGGTTCCTGGTCGAAGAAGCCACCGAGCTGAGTGGCGCCGAGCGTGTGCTGCTGGTACTGCCGCAAGACGCGGGCCTGCACGTCGCTGCCGCGCAGCTGCCGCAGGGCGAACAGGCCGCGCCGCTGCTGCAGGCCATCACGCCGTGGCTCGATGAAGCGCGGCACACGCGGCTGGCCAGCCTGCGCCATGGCCCACCAGGGGCGGCTGCCGTCGATCAGCGTTCGTGCCTGGTGGCACCGCTGATCGCGCAGCACCAGATCCTGGGCTACCTGTACTGCGACATCGAAGGCGCCTTCGGCCGCTTCCACGACGCCGACCGCGACCTGCTGGCGATGCTGGCGGCGCAGGCTGCGGTGGCACTGGCCAACATCCACGCCAGCGCCGGGCTGGAGGCCAAGGTCGCCGAACGCACCGCGCAGCTGGCGCAGCGTGCGGGCGAACTGGCGGTCATCAACAGCATCCAGCAGGGCATCGCGGCGCAGGCCAGCTTCGAGGGCATCATCGACGTGGTCGGCGATCGGCTGCGCGAGGTTTTTGCCACCGGCAGCGTGCTGATCGTCTGGTGGGACGCGGACGCGGGGCATGCGCAGCACGTCTATGCCTGCGAGCGCGGTGTGCGCGTGGCCCTCGCAGCCAAGCGCCCGCAGCTGGACGGGCCGCTGCTGAGCGCCTTCAAGGCGAATCGGCCGGTGGTGGCGAACAACCGCGCCGAGAGGGCCGCGCAGGGCCTGCGCACGGTGCCGGGCAGCGAGCCGAGCCTGTCGACCCTGCAGATGCCCTTCTTCGCCGGCGAGCGCCTGCTGGGCACCATCGCGCTGGACAACCACGAACGTGAGAATGCCTACGGCGAGGCCGAGCTGCGGCTGCTGGGCACCGTCGCCGCCAGCATGGGCATGGCGCTGCAGAACGCGCGCAATGTCGACGAGACGCAGCGGCTGCTGAAGGAAACCGAGCAGCGCGCCGCCGAGCTGGCGGTCATCAACCGCATCCAGCGCGGCATCGCCGGCTCGCTGGATTTCCAGGCCATCGTCGATCTGGTGGGCGACAAGCTGCGCGAAGTGCTGCGCAGCGACGACATCGGCATCCGCTGGCTCGACCCGCGCACGCGCACCGTGCACTACCTGTACGAATACGAACACGGCATGCGCATGCACATCGCGTCGGAACGTATTCCCGACGACCGCTGGGCGCACCTGAGCAAGAGCCGCGAGCCGGTGCTGCGCCACACCGCCGCCGAGGTGGCCGGCGTGCAGCGCGTGCCGGGCACCGATTCATCGTTGTGCAGCGCCGAGGTGCCGATCGTCGGCGGCGATGCCTTGCTCGGCTCGATCATCGTCGAGAGCTTCGAGCGCGAACACGCCTTCGGCGAGCCCGAGGTGCGTCTGCTGCAGACCATCGCCTCGGCGCTGGGCACGGCGCTGGAAAACGCGCGCCTGTTCAGCGAAGCGCAGCGGCTGCTGAAGGAGACCGAACGCCGGGCCGCCGAGCTGGCGGTGATCAACAGCATCCAGCAGGGCATGGCCGGTTCGCTGGATTTCCAGGCCATCGTCGACCTGGTGGGCGACAAGCTGCGCGAGGTGCTGGACACCGGCAACATCGGCATCCGCTGGTTCGACCCGCAGTCGAACATGATCCACTTCCTGTACGAATACGAACACGGCCAGCGTCTGCAGATCGCGCCGCTGCCACGGGTGAAGGGCGGCCCTGGCGAGACGATGGAGCGCACACGACGGGCGGTGGTGCTGAACAGCCGCGCAGAGATGGCCGCGGCCGGCATCCGCACGGTGCCGGGCACCGACGCGTCGCGCTCGGTGATGTTCGTGCCGATCCTCGGGCGCGACCGTCTGCTCGGCGCCATCGCGCTGGAGGACCACGAACGCGAGAACGCCTACGGCGACGCCGAAACGCGGCTGTTGTCGACCGTGGCCGCGAGCATGGGTGTGGCGCTGGAGAACGTGCGGCTGTTCAACGAGACGCGCGAAGCGCTCGAACAGCAGACCGCCTCGGCCGACGTGCTGCAGGTGGTCGGCAATTCGATGGCCGATACCGCACCGGTGTTCGACAAGATCCTGAGCAGCTGCAAGAAGCTGTTCGAGAGTTCGGAGCACGGCGTCCTGCTCGTCACGCCCGAGGGGCATCTGCAGCTCGCTGCGCACCACGGTTCGGCGCGCGAGGCGCTGATGCGGTTCTTTGCCGGCAAGGTCTCGGCCGCGCCCTTCGAACAGGCCATCCTGCACGGCGAATCGATCCACGTCGTCGATGCGCTGAACGACGACAGCCCGTGGGCGCTGCGCAAGATCGCCGACCATCTGCATGTCGAGCCCTACTCGCAGATCCTCACGCCGATGAGCTGGGAGGGACGGGCGGTGGGCTTCCTGTATGCCGTGCGTCACCCCGCCACGGGATTTTCGAAAGGGGAGATCAAGCTGCTGGAGACCTTCGCCGGCCAGGCCGTGATCGCGATCCAGAACGCACGGCTGTTCAGCGAAGCGCAGCAAGCGAAGGCCGCGGCCGAAGCCGCCAACGACGCCAAGAGCAGCTTCCTGGCGACCATGAGCCACGAGATCCGCACGCCGATGAACGCGGTCATCGGCATGAGCGGGCTGCTGCTCGACACACCGCTGAACGCCGAGCAACGCGACTTCGCCTCGACCATCCGCGACAGCGGCGACGCGCTGCTGACGATCATCAACGACATCCTCGACTTCTCGAAGATCGAGGCCGGGCGCATGGATGTCGAGGCGCACCCTTTCGATGTGCGCGAGTGCGTCGAATCGGCGCTCGACCTGATCGCCACCCGGGCCGCCGAAAAGCGCGTGGACATCGCCTACCTGTTCGAAGGCGAGGTGCCGGCAGCGATCAGCGGCGACGTGACAAGGCTGCGCCAGATCCTGCTGAACCTGCTGAGCAACGCGGTCAAGTTCACCGACGCCGGCGAGGTGGTGCTGACGGTGCGCCCCGAAGGCGACCTGCTGCACTTCAGTGTGCGCGACACCGGCATCGGCCTGAGCGAAGCCGGCAAGGCACGGCTGTTCCAGAAGTTCAGCCAGGCCGACAGCTCCACCACGCGCAAGTACGGCGGCACCGGCCTCGGGCTGGCCATCAGCAAGCTGCTGGCCGAGCTGATGGGCGGCACGATGTGGGTTGAAAGCGCCGGGCCGGGCACGGGGTCGACCTTCCACTTCACGCTGCGCGCGCCGGTGGCCGATCTGCCGCAGGGCAGCCGGCGTGACTTCAGCGGCCCGCAGCCGGCGCTGGCCGGCAAGCGCATCCTGGTCGTCGACGACAACCCCACCAACCGCCGGATCCTGGCATTGCAGGCCGCGAAATGGGGCATGGTCGTGCAGGAGACGCCGGCAGCCGAACAGGTGCTGCCGATGCTGCAGTCCGCGGCCTGCGACCTGGCCATCCTGGACCTGCACATGCCTGGCATGGACGGCAGCATGCTGGCACGCAAGATCCGCGATGCCGGGCACACGCTGCCGCTGGTGCTGTTCAGTTCACTGGGGCGGCGCGAGGCGGATGAAAAGAACCTGTTCGCGGCCACGTTGAGCAAGCCGCTGCACCAGAGCCAGCTGTTCGACGTTCTGGTCACGCTGCTGGGCGAAGGCGGCGCGCGCACCCTGGCCGCGCCGACAGCGAGGCCGAAGATCGACGCCGGCATGGCCGAGACCCATCCGCTGCGCATCCTGCTGGCAGAGGACAACGTGGTCAACCAGAAGCTCGCGCTGCGCCTGCTGCAGCAGATGGGCTACCGCGCCGATCTGGCCAGCAACGGCATCGAAGCCATCGAGAGCATCGAGCGCCAGCCCTACGACGTGGTGTTGATGGACGTGCAGATGCCGGAGATGGATGGGCTGGAGGCTGCACGCCGCATCACCGCGCAGTGGACGCGCGAGCAAAGGCCCCGCATCGTGGCGATGACCGCCAATGCGATGGCCGGCGACCGCGAGGAATGCCTGGCCGCGGGCATGGACGACTACGTGACCAAGCCGATCCGCGTCGAGGCGCTGGTCGAGGCATTGAACCAGGTGAAGGCGCGCGATGCAGGCCCATAGCAAGAAGACCCGGAAGCCGACGCTTTCGCGTCTCGATCGATTGGCTCGACTGCCGCTGCGGCTGGCCAGGTCGAAGAACGAAATTGCGCTGCACTCGGCCATCGTCGACGCCGCCGTCAAACTGCTCGGCGCGCAGCGCGTGCTGCTGGTGATGCAGCCGCATGGCCGGATCGCGGCGTCCAGGCTGCCGGCCGGCGAAAACGCCGAGGAGTTGCTGCCGGCCGTGGCACCTTGGTTGACCGAAGCCCTGGGCACCGGCACCACGCGCCTGCGCCACGGGCCCGACGGTTGCGAGCCCAGCGACCAGCGCAGCTGCCTGGTGGCACCTCTGCTGGCAGCGCAGGGCCCGCTGGGTGCCCTGTATGCCGACCTCGACGGCACGCGGGGGCGCTTCGACGATCTCGAGCGTGGGCTGCTGACGACGCTGGCCGCAATGGCCGCGGCGGCGCTGGCGCATGCAAGAGCAGCCGCCGCCTTGCAGCAACAGCTTGTTCAGTGCACGCACGAAGTGATCCACAGCGCGGCCACGCAGAAGGCCACCGCCGACGTGCTGCAGATCATCGGCAACTCGTCCGACCCCGGGCCCGTCTTCGACAAGCTGCTCGATGGCTGCGCGCGGCTGCTGTCCTGCGCATCGGTCAGTCTGTACCTGGTCGACGACGCCGGCATGGTGGCGCTGGAGCGTCTGCACTTCACCGCTGCCGCACGCGACCATTTTGGTGGCGTTGCATTGAAATCACTGGAATCCGGCCTGCGGTCGGTGTACCCGATGCCACTGGCCGACACCGCCCTTCCTGCAGTTTTCGAAAGCGGTGAGACGCTGGACTTTCGCGACGTGCTCAACGACCCTGGCGTGGCAGCGTCGCAACGGCGCGCCGCGCAGCGGCTGGGCATGACCTACTCGGCACTGACCACCCCGTTGATGTGGCAGGGCCGCGGCATCGGCACGCTCGGCGTGTCGCGTGACATCGCGGCGGCCTACAGCGACACACAAGGCTTCAGTCCGGCCGAGCATGCGCTGGTGAGGATCTTCGCCGACCAGGCCGCGATCGCGGTGCAGAACGCTCGGCTGTTCAACAACGCACAGCAAGCGCTGCACAAGCTCGAGCAACGCACCTCGGAACTCGGCGAATCGCTCGAATACCAGACCGCGATCAGCCAGGTGCTGCGCGTGATCAGCGAATCGCCGACCGACGTGGCGCCGGTGTTCGAGGCCATCATGGACTCGGGCATGCGGCTGTTCCAGTCTCAGCTGATGGCCATCTTCCGCTACGACGGGCGCTTGATCCACCTCGTCGCGCACCGCAACTGGCCGGCCGAGGCGCTGGCGCAAGTGCAGAAGCTGTATCCGATGCCGCTCGACGACAAGACCCTGGCCGGACGGGTGATCCTGGGTGGCAAGGCGGTCGCGGTCGAGGACACGCTGGCCGAAGGGCACTCCACGGCGCTGCTGGCCAAGACGGGGGGCTGGCGGCGCATGATCATCGCGCCGATGCTGAAGGACGGGCAGCCGGTCGGCACCGTGCACGTCGCCTGGCGCGAGCCGGGCAAATCGCCGCGGCGGCAGATCGAGCTGCTGCAGACCTTCGCCGACCAGGCGGTGATCGCCATCGAGAACGTGCGGCTGCTGCACGAGACGAACGAGGCGCTGGCCCGCCAGACCGCCACCGCCGACATCCTGTGCGTGATCAGCCAGTCGCCCGACGACATCCAGCCGGTGTTCCACGCCATTGTCGGCACGGCGTCCCGGCTGATGAACAACGACGGCACTTTCCTGCTGAAGCGCGAAGGCGGCGGCTACCGCGCCATGTCGATCGCCCGACCGGGCCAGCCGTTGGCCGGCCCCGGTGATGAACTGGTTGCGCTGGATGCGCAGGCGAACTTCCCGTCGCAGGTGCTGCTGTCCGCAACCATGCTGCATCTGCCCGACTGGCAGGCGATCGAGCTGCCCGCGCACGAGCGGCGCGTGCAGGCCTTCGAAGGCATCCGCTCGTCGGTGATGCTGCCTCTCATGCGAGGCAGCGAGTGCATCGGTGTTCTCGGCGTCGCGCGCCGCGAGCCCGGCGAGTTCAGCGCCACGCACATATCGCTGCTGCGCGCCTTCGCCGACCAGGCCGTGATCGCCATCGAGAACGTGCGCCTGTTCAACGAGACCCAGGAATCGCTGCAGCAGCAGAAGGCCTCGGCCGAGGTGCTGGCCGTCATCAGCAACTCGATGGCCGACGCGCAGCCGGTGTTCGAGAAGATCCTCGACAGCTGCAAGCACCTGTTCGGCGGTGACGAGCTCGACGTGCTGCTGGTGGACGAGCAGGGCATGCTGAACATCGCCGCCTACCGCGGCGTGGCGCACGACATCGTCGCCGCCACCTTCCCGGCGCCGGTCGAACGCACACCCGCAGGCCGCGCCTTGCGCGAGCGGCGCGTGGTGCACTGGCCCGACCTGATCGACGGCGACGACGTGCCCGGCGTGCTGCGCAAGATGGCCAGGCTGATCGGCTACCGCTCGATGGTCTTCGCGCCGATGCTGTGGAACGAGCGCGGCATCGGCGCCATCGGCGTGGCGCGTTCCACCGGCCCCTTCAAGCCGAAGGAACTGGCGATGCTGCAGACCTTCGCCGACCAGGCGGTGGTGGCGATCCAGAACGCGCGGCTGTTCAACGAGACGAAGGAGGCGCTGGAGCAGCAGACCGCTTCGGCCGAGGTGCTGAAGGTCATCAGCAGTTCGGTGGCCGATACCGCGCCGGTGTTCGAGACGATCGGCCGCGCCTGCCAGCGGTTGTTCAGCGGTGATCACGTGGTGATCTCGCTGGTGGGCGCCGACGGCCAGGTGTCGCACAAGACGATGGCGGCGTCGCCCGCCACGGACGCACAGGAGGTCGAGAAGACCTGGGCGCTGTTGAACCGGGGTTTTCCGCGCCCGCTCGAGCAGGGCTACCAGGCGTACCCGATCCGCAAGCGCCGCGTCGTCCACTACCCGGACCTGTTGAACGGGCCGGGTGTGCCGGACGGCATGCGTGAGCTGCCCCGCGCCTGGGGCAACTTCTCGATGCTGATCGCGCCGATGCTGTGGGAGACCCAGGGCATCGGCACCGTGCACGTGGTACGCCAGCCCCCGCGTCCGTTCTCGGACAAGGAGCACACGCTGCTCGCCAGCTTCGCCGACCAGGCGGTGATCGCGATCCAGAACGCGCGGCTGTTCAACGAGACGCAGGAGGCGCTGGCCCGCCAGACCGCCACCGCCAACGTGCTCAAGGCGATCAGTCGCTCCACCTTCGACCTGGCCGCCGTGCTGGACACGCTGATCAGCACCGCCGCGCGGCTGTGCCAGGCCTGGCTGGGCGTGATCTTCCGCGTGGAGGGCGATCTGTGCCACGCCGCCGGCCTGTACGGCGCCACGCCGGCGTTGATCGAGCACCTGCGGGCGCACCCGATCTCGCTGCTCGACCAGAACTCGGTCACCTCCAAGGCGGTGGCGCTGAAGGCGCCCTGCCAGGTGGAAGACGCCACCGACAGCCGCGTCTACGGCCGCGGCGACGTGCAGCAGGTGGGCGGCTACCGCACGCTGCTGGCCGTGCCGATCCTGCGCGACGGCCTCGCCATCGGCGTGCTGACGCTCGGCCGCCAGGAGGCGCGGCTGTTCAACGACAAGGAGATCGATCTCGTCACCTCGTTTGCCGACCAGGCCGCGATCGCGATGGACAACGTGCGCTTGTTCAACGAGACGAAGGAGGCGCTGGAACAGCAGACGGCCAGCGCCGAGGTGCTGACGGTGATCGGCAACTCGGTGTCCGATGCCGCGCCGGTGATCGAGAGCATCCTGAACAGCGCGCGGCGCCTGCTGAACACCAACTACGTCAACCTCGGGCTAATCGGTGACGACGGTCTGGTCCACCTGGACGTCAACGAGACGCCGCAATTCCCCGACGACCCGATGTACCCGAAGGTCGTCGAATGGCTGCACGACACCTTCCCGGCGCCGCGGCGCGAGACGATGCATGGCTATGTCGCGCACAAGCGCGCCGTGTTTCACTATCCCGACGTGCAGCACGGCGCGAACGTGCCGCCGTTGGTGCGCGAGCTCAGCGCCTGGATGGGCGATCACTCGCAGCTGTGGGTGCCGCTGTCCTGGAAAGGTGAAGGCATCGGCGCGTTCTCCGTCGTGCGGCTGCCGATGAAACCGTTTACCGACAAGGAAATCGCGCTGATCAAGACCTTCGCCGACCAGGCGGTGATCGCGATCCAGAACGCGAAGATGTTCAAGGAGACGCAGGAGGCGCGCGCCCAGGCCGAAGCCGCGAGGCTCTGGCAGAAAGCGCCAACGAGGCCAAGAGCGCCTTCCTGGCGACGATGAGCCACGAGATCCGCACGCCGATGAACGCCGTCATCGGCATGAGCGGGCTGCTGCTGGACACGCCGCTGAACGACGAGCAGCGCGACTTCGCGACGACGATCCGCGACTCGCGGCGATGCGCTGCTGACGATCATCAACGACATCCTCGACTTCTCGAAGATCGAGGCCGGGCGCATGGACATCGAGCGCGCAGCCCTTCGACCTGCGCGAGTGCGTGGAGTCGGCGCTGGACCTGGTCGGCCGCGCGCGCGGCCGAGAAGCACCTGGACCTCGCCTACGTCTTCGAAGGCGAGCGTGCCGGCGGCCATCGACGGCGACGTGACGCGGCTGCGGCAGATCCTGCTCAACCTGCTGGGCAACGCGGTCAAGTTCACCGAGCAGGGCGAGGTGGTGCTGAGCGTGCGCGCGAAGGCGACGAGCAGACGGGCGAAGGCAGCTGCTGCACTTCGCCGTGCGCGACACCGGCATCGGCCTGAGCCGAGCAGGGCATGTCGCCGCCTGTTCCAGACCTTCAGCCAGGCCGACTGCAGCACCACGCGCAAGTACGGCGGCACCGGGCTGGGCTGGCGATCAGCAAGCGGCTGGCCGAGCTGATGGGCGGCACGATGTGGGTCGAGAGCGCCGGGCCGGGCCAGGGCTCGACCTTCCACTTCACCATGCGCTGCGCCGCCGGCCGAGCTGCCGCAGGGCCAGCGGCGCGACTTCGTCGGCCAGCAGCCGGCGCTGGCCGGCAAGCGCATGCTGGTCGTCGACGACAACGCCACCAACCGGCGCATCCTGGCGCTGCAGACGGCCAAGTGGGGCATGATGGTGCGCGACACCGAGTCGCCCGGCGCAGGCGCTGCGATGGCTCGAGCAGGCCGACGCCTTCGACCTGGCCATCCTGGACATGCACATGCCGGAGATGGACGGCGCCGACGCTGGCGCGGACGCATCCGCGACGCCGGCCACGCGCTGCCGCTGGTGCTGTTCAGCTCGCCTGGGCCGGCGCGAGGCCGGCGACGGCGACGGCCTCTTCGCCGCGACGCTGGCCAAGCCGCTGCGCCAGAGCCAGCTGTTCGACACGCTGGTCAGCGCTGCTGGCGCACGACGACGCGCGCGCAGCGCCGCGGCCGCGCCGCGGCCAAGCCGACGCATCGACGCCAGGCATGGCCGCGCGCCACCCGCTGCGCATCCTGCTGGCCGAGGACAACGTGGTGAACCAGAAGCTGGCGCTGCGGCTGCTGCAGCAGATGGGCTACCGCGCCGACGTGGCCAGCAACGGCATCGAGGCGGTCGAGTGCGGTCGAGCGCCAGCCCTACGACGTGGTGCTGATGGACGTGCAGATGCCCGAGATGGACGGCCTGGAGGCGACGCGCCGCATCACCGCGCGCTGGCCCGACGGCGAGCGCCCGCGCATCGTCGCGATGACCGCCAACGCGATGCAGGGCGACCGCGAAGAGTGCCTGGCCGCGGGCATGGACGACTACATCACCAAGCCGATCCGCGTGGACGCGCTGGTCGAGGCCTTGAACAATGCGCGCTCACGCGAGGACGCCTGAGCATGACCGCAACCGATCATCGACCGCCGCCACCTTCGCCGAGCTGCAGGACAGCGCCGGCGCCGAGTTCGTCGCCGAGCTGGTCGGCACCTTCCTCGAGGAGGCGCCGCGGATGCTGGCCGAGCTGCGCGCGGCGCAGGCCGACGGCGACGGCCGAGCGCTTCCGGCGCGCGGCGCACTCGCTCAAGTCGAACGCGCACACCTTCGGCGCGCTGCAGCTGGGCGAGATGGCGCGCGAGCTGGAGCTCGGGCGGGCTGACCGCCGACGGCGCTGCGCCGTTGGACGCGCTCGACGCCGAATACGCGCCGTGCCGCAGCGGCGCTGAAGGCGCTGTGCGATGGCTGAGCAGCGCCGCCCGGCTGCTCGTCGCCGACGACAACAAGGTCAACCGGCTGCTGCTGACGCGCAGCCTGGAGCTGCAGGGCCACCGCGTGGCCACGCGCCGAGAACGGCCGCGTCGCGCTGGAGATGCTGCGCGCCGAGGCCTTCGACCTGCTGCTGCTCGACATGGAGATGCCCGAGCTGGACGGCTTCCAGGTGCTCGAGCAGATGGTCGCCGACAGCGCGCTGCGCGACCTGCCGGTGATCGTCACCAGCTCGCTCGAAGGCGTGGCGCAACGTCGTGCGCTGCATCGAGCTGGGCGCCGACGACTACCTGCCCAAGCCGGTGAACCCGGTGCTGCTGAAGGCGCGCATCGACTCCAGCCTGGAGAAGAAGCGCCTGCGCGACCAGCAGAAGGCGCTGGTGCGCCGCTTCGCCACCAGCGAGGTGGCCGACGACCTGGCAGCAGTCGGGCTTCGCGCTGGGCGGCCGGCGCGTGCACGGCACGGTGATGTTCTGCGACATCCGCGGCTTCACCTCGCTGGTCGAGTCGCAGACGCCCGGAAGAGACGATCGAGCTGCTGAACACCTACTACACGCTGATGTTCGACGCCATCAGCGGCCACGGCGGCGTCGTCAACCAGATGATCGGCGACGGGCTGATGGCGATCTTCGGCGCGCCGCAGCCGCTGGCCGACGCACCGCGCGCCGCGGTGCGCGCGGCGCTGCGACATGCTCGAGATGATCGAGCTGTTCAACGCCGAGCAGCGCGGCGGCCGGCAAGCCGGCGATCCGCATCGGCATCGGCATCGCCACCGGCGAGATGATCGCCGGCTACACCGGCACCCAGCAGCGCGCCACCTACACCTGCATCGGCGACACGGTGAACCTGGCGGCGCGGCTGGAAGCCCACACCAAGATGGCGCAGCGCGCGATGCTGATCGACCAGAGCACCCGCGACGCGCTGGACGAACATCACACGCTCGAAGCCTTGGGGCCTGTGACGTTGAAGGGCAAGGCGCACCCGGTCGAGGTGTTCGCCGTGCCCACCGCCGGCTGACGGCAGGTCGGCGCTACCAGCCGGCCGGCGGTGTCTTCAGGATGGTGATGCGCCCGCCGCTGACCTGCAGGTAGCCGCCGACGGTCAGCTCCTTGAAGATGCGGCTGACCATCTCGCGTGACGAACCCACCCGCTCGGCGATGTCCTGCTGCGTCATGCGCTGCAGCAGCACGCGGTGCGCGCCGTCGGGCACCGACAGCCGCTGCAGCAGGCCGACGACGCGGCTGTAGACATCTTCCAGTGCCAACGCCTTGGTGGTGCTGGTCAGCACGCGCAGACGGTGGATCAGGTTGTGGATCAGGTGCAGCGCAAAATCGGGGTGGCTGACGATGAAATCGCGCAGCTGCGCGCCCGACACCACCGCGCAGGTGGTCGGCTCCAAGGTCATCACCGAGGCACTGCGCACGCCGCCGTCGAGCGCCATCTCGCCGACGTACTCGCCAGCGCCGTGGGTGTTGAGGATGACTTCCTTGCCGGCCTCGTTGGCTGCATACACCTTGACGGTGCCGCTGACGATGATGTACAGCGCGTCGGACTGGTCACCCTCGGTGATCAGCACCGCGTTGGCCGGGTAGCGCCGCACGCCGCCGCGCGCGGCGATGTCGCGCAACACCTCGCTGGGCAAGGCCGGCACTGAAGCCAGGTTTGGCGGCATGAAAGGGGCGGTGGCAGCGCGGTGGCAGTGTGAATAGCGCACACCGCAGGCGTGATGCACGGCGATGCGGCAGACGGCGGCCAATCCTACAGTGATGTCACGTCGGTGATTCCCATCGGCGCGTATGCAACCCGCAAGGAAACATCATGAAGAGCAAGTATCAACATGACGATCTGATGTACGGCGTGCTCCTGGCAGCGGTGTTCTCCTTCGCAGTTGCCACGGTGCTCGACGAGGTGCCGGTGGAACGCTTCGCCGCGCAGGCGAAGGCCACCCAGGTGGCCACGGCGCAGGCGGCAACGCCGGCGCTGGTGGCCAAGCAAGCCAGCACGGTGGCGCACTGACATGGCCACCGCCATCACCGCCCTGGGTGCGCGCGGCAAGCGCACCCCCGGCCATCGCGCCCTCGACGCCAGCGCTGCCCCGTGCAACGCTGTTCGCGTCGAGGCTGCGGCCGGTTCTTCGACAGGCCGGCGCCCGGCGCGCCGCACGGCTCAGAAATTCTCGGTATCCACGTCGGCCTGCGCGGCCGCGTTGTAGCGCGCCCCGACCACCGTGTTCTGGTTGATCAGTTCACCGGCACGCCGCACGGCGTCGCTCGACAGAGCCACCGCACCGGCAGCGACGTTCTCCTCCAGGTGCGCGATGTCCGTGGTCCCCGGAATCGGCACGATGTGCTCGCCTTGCGCCAGCAGCCAGGCCAGCGCCAGCTGCACCATGCTGCAACCGGCATCGCTGCGACAGCGCCTGCAAAGCCCTCGCAGCAGTTGCAGGTTGGCAGCGTAGTTGTCGGGCTGAAAGCGCGGCATGCCGCGGCGCAGGTCCTTGGCCTCGAGCAGCGAGACATCGCGCAAGCGTCGCCGCTCAGAAAGCGCCCGTGCCGTCGGGCTGAAGGCCACGAAGGCCGCGCCGATGTCGCGGCAGGCCTGCAGCACGGCGATCTCGGCGTTGCGCGTCCACAGCGAATACTCGGTCTGCAGCGCGGCGATCGGGTGCACCGCATGCGCGCGTGCGCAGGGTCGGCGCCGACACCTCCGACAGCCCGAGCGCACGCACCTTGCCCTGCTCGACCAGGCGCGCCATCGCGCCGACGCTGTCCTCGATCGGCACCTGCTTGTCCCAGCGGTGCAGGTAGTACAGGTCGATGACGTCGGTCTCGCAGCCGCTTCAGGCTGTCTTCGCAGTTGCGCGGATGGCCTCCGGCCGGCCATCGATGACGCGCTGCCAGCCGCTCGTCGCCCATCACGCCGGCCATGCCGCCCTTGCTGGCCAGGGTGATGCGTGAGCGGTGCGGCTTCAGCACCCGACCGACCAGCGTTTCGTTGGCGCCGAAGCCGTACAGCGCGGCGGTGTCGAACATCGTCACGCCGAGGTCGAGCGCGCGCAGCAACAGGCGTTCGCCCTGTTCGGCCGGCGGCGGCGCGCCGTAGGCATGGCTCAGGTTCATGCAGCCCAGGCCGATGGCGGAAACGTCGAACGGGCCGATGCGGCGTTGCTGCAAAGTGGCCTCCTGCAGATGGCGTGTGTGGCGGGCATGGTAGCGGGCAAGCCGCGCTGTCATGCAGGCGCGAACAGATGACGCCGGCCGGACAGCGTCGCGCTGCCGCCTCAAGATACATTCGGCTTCCCGGCTGTGACGCCGGGCGATCGACGGTGCGCGAGCGATGCAGCCGGCGCATCGGAAGACAACCACCCTCCCCCAAGAAAGGAAAGATCATGCGTCGATTCACCGCGCTCAGCGCCCTGGCGGCAGCCACCGTGCTCGCGGCCTGTGCCACGGGCGCCAGCAGCGACAACCCGATGGGCTTTTTCGTCACCAGCACCAACATGGGCAAGGGCGCCGACCTCGGCGGCCTGGAAGGCGCCGACAAACACTGCCAGGCGCTGGCGGCGAGCGTCGGCGCCGGCGGCACCTGGCGCGCCTATCTCAGCACCAGCGGCGCGAATGCGGTGAACGCGCGCGATCGCATCGGCAACGGCCCGTGGGTCAACGCCAACGGGCTGACGATTGCCAACAACAACGAAGAACTGCACGGCAGCAACCGGCTGGCCAAGGTGACCGCGCTGACCGAGAAGGGCGAGGAGGTCAAGGGCCGCGGCGACACGCCGAACCAGCACGACATCCTCACCGGCTCGTCGCCCGAGGGCAAGGCAATCGCCGGCGACAAGGACACGACCTGCGGCAACTGGACGAAGAGCGGCGAAGGCTCGGCGATCGTCGGCCACAGCGACCGCATGGGCTTGAACACCGAACCGCCGGCGATGTCGTGGAACTCGTCGCACCCCACGCGCGGCTGCTCGATCGCGCAACTCAACGCCACCGGCGGCAACGGCTACTTCTACTGCTTCAAGGCGAAGTGAACGTGCGGGCGTGCCTGCGCAGCGGATGCGCAGGCACGTCGCCGCCACGGTCGATCAGAAGCGCAGCACGAACAGCGCGATCGCCGGGAACATCACCAGCACCGCCACGCGCAGCAGGTCGCTGGCGACGAACGGCCACACGCCGCGGTAGGTTTCGCGCATCGGGATGTCGGGCGCCATCGACTGGATGACGAACAGGTTCATGCCCACCGGTGGCGTGATCAGCCCGACCTCGACCACGATCAGCACCAGGATGCCGAACCAGATCGCGGTGTGCTCGGGGCTCATGCCGAAGTCCAGCCCCGAGATCATCGGGAAGAAGATCGGGATGGTCAGCAGGATCATCGACAGCGAATCCATCACGCAGCCGAAGACCAGGTAGAACACCAGGATCGCCCACAGCACCGCGTACGGGCTCAGGCCCTGCTCGCCGACCCAGCCGGCCATTTCCTGCGGCAACTGCGACAGCGCCAGAAAGCTGTTGTAGGCCGCCGCGCCGAGCACGATCAGGAACACCATCGCGCTGCCGCTGGCGGTGGCTTCGAAGGCACCGAGCACGCGCGGGCGCGTCAGCCCGCCGCGCCACCAGGCGAGCAGGCCGGTGGCCACCGCACCGACCGCCGCGCCCTCGGTGGGCGTGAACAGGCCGGTGTAGATGCCGCCGATGACGACGATGAAGATCACCAGCACCGGCCACACCGCCACCAGCGCGGCCCAGCGCTCGGGCCAGGGCATCGGCGCGATCTGCCCGGCCAGGCTGGGCTTCCAGCGCACCATGATGCCGATCACCAGCATGTAGCCCAGCGCGGCCAGGATGCCTGGGATGAACGCCGCGGCGAACATCTTGGCGATGTTCTGCTCGGCCAGGATGGCGTAGATGACGAGCACGATCGACGGCGGGATCAGGATGCCCAAGGTGCCGCCGGCGGCCAGTGCGCCGGTGGCCAGGCTGCCGGCATAACCGGCGCGGCGCAGTTCGGGCAAGGCCACCTGCCCCATCGTCGCCGCGGTGGCCAGCGACGAACCGCAGATCGAACCGAAGCCGGCGCAGGCGCCGATGGCGGCCATCGCCACCCCGCCCTTGCGGTGGCCGATGAAGGCCTCGGCGGCCTTGAACAGCGCGCGCGACATGCCGCCGAGCGCGGCGAACTGGCCCATCAGCAGGAACAGCGGCACGATCGACAGCGAATGGGTCGAGAAGGTGCCGTAGGCCAGCGTCTTCATCTGGTTCAGCAGCGGCGATGCGCTGCCGTACACCTGCCACGAGCCGACCAGGCCGACCGACAGCATCGCCAGGCCGATCGGCACGCGCAGGAAGATCAGCAGCAACAACACCGGGAACGAGGCCCCGGCCAGCCACAGCGGGTCCATCAGTGGCCGGCCTGCACGGCAGCGAAGTCGGGCGGCGGCGTGGCCAGGCCGAGCGTTTCGAGCAGCCGCCAGGCGTAGGCCAGGCAGCCGACCACGGCCGGCACCATCGATGCCGCATAACCCCACCACACCGGCATCTGCAGGATGAAGCTGACCTCGCCGTTTTCCCTGTAGCCGAGCATCGCGTCGGCCATGCGCCACACCAGCAGCAGCCACACCACCAGCATCAGCGCCTCGGTGAAGATGTCGAGCGCGCGGCGCATCGCCGGCGGGTACGACTTCCACAGCATGTCGACCACCGCATGGCCGCGATTCAGCTGGCACCACGGCAGGAAGCAGAACACCGCCAGCGCGGTGCCGGCCTCGACCAGTTCGAAGTCGCCCGGCACCGGGCCGAGGCCGGCGAAGGACAGCGCGCGCCCGATGATGCTGATGACGCTGATCAGCGCCAGCAGCGACAGCACGAACGCGCCGAACCAGGCCATCAGCTTGCTCAGGCCGTAGACGAATTGGCTCATCGACACCCCGAATTCAGATGGTCGCTTCCGCCGTCAGCCTGCTGCACTGGCACTGCGCTGCCCGGTCTACTTCTTCTTCGAGTACTTCTCGACCAGTGCGTCGGCTTCGGCGGCCAGCTTCTGGCCGTCCAGGCCCTTGCTCGCCACTTCCTTGTACCAGATGGCCCGCGTGCCATTGGCCGTGCGCTGCCAGCGCGCCGTCTCTTCCGGGTTCAGCGTGATGATGTTGTTGCCGGCCTTCTGCGCGATCGCCAGGCCGGCCTTGTCGCCGTCGTCCATCGCCTGGCCGAACATCGATGCGGCGACCATGCCGGAGTTCGCGTCGATGACCTTCTTCAGGTCCGCCGGCAGCTTGTCGTAGGCAGCCCTGTTCATCGCCACCGCGAAGGTCTGCGTGTACAGGCCCTTGCCGCCGGAAAAGCCGGTCGAGTTCTTGGCGATCTGCTCGACCTTCAGCGCCGGCACCACTTCCCACGGAATGGTGGTGGCCGAAATCACGCCCTTGGACAGCGCCTCGCCCACCGCCGGCACCGGCATGCCCACCGGCGTCGCGCCGAGCTGCTCGAGCATGATGTTGATGACGCGCGAACCACCGCGCACCTTCATGCCCTTCAGGCTTTCGAGCGTGGTGATCGGGGTCAGGCTGTGGAACAGCCCCGGGCCGTGCACGTGCACGCCGATGAGGTGCACGTCCTTGAACTCGTCCATCGCGTTCTTCTGCACGTACTCCTGGAACGCGCGCGAACCGGGTTCGGCCAGGCCGGTGGTGAACGGCAGCTCGAAGGCCTCGGTCTTCGGGAAGCGGCCCGGCGTGTAGCCCAGCACCGTCCAGACGATGTCGACCACGCCGTCCTTGGCCTGGTCGTACAGCTCCGGCGGCTTGCCGCCGAGCTGCATGTTCGAGAACTGCTGCACCTTGATGCGCCCGCCACTTTCCTTCTCGACCTTCTCGGCCCAGGGCTTGATCGCCCGGCTCGGAATCGTCGCCTGCGGCGGCAGCATCTGGTGGAAGCGCAGCGTGACATCGGCAGCGTGCGCGCCGGGCAGCAGTGCTGCGCCGAGCACGCTGGCGGCAAACAGGCTTCGGACAAAGGACTTCATGGTGTGTCTCCGGGGTTGATCGGGTGCGGGTCGGGATCGGCTCTTCAATCGCGCGCAAGCTGTTGTTCGAGCTTGTGCAGGATGCGGTAACACGGCAGCACCGAGGCCACGCTGGCGTTCGGCTCGCGCTGTTCCTCGATGGCGGCGAAGAACTCGCGGTCCTGCAGCTCGATGCCGTTCATCGACACCGCGACCTTCGACACGTCGATCTTCTCGTCCTTGCCGTTGAACAGGTCGTCGTAGCGCGCGATGTAGGTCGCGCTGTCGCCGATGTAGCGGAAGAAGGTGCCCAGCGGGCCGTCGTTGTTGAAGCTCAGGCGACAGCGTGCAGATCGCGCCGTTGGCCGCCTTCAGCTGGATGCTCATGTCCATCGCGATGCCCAGCGCCGGGATGGATCGGCCCCTGCACCGCGTTGGCCTGCACGATCGCGCTGCCGCACTGGTAGGCGAACAGGTCGACCGTGTGCGCCGCGTGGTGCCACAGCAGGTGGTCGGTCCAGCTGCGCGGCTGGCCGAGCGCGTTCATGTTGCGTGCGGCGGAAGAAGTAGGTCTGCACATCCATCTGCTGGATGTTGAACTCGCCCGCGGTGATCTCGCTTGTGCACGTACTGGTGGCTCGGGTTGAAGCGGCGCGTGTGGCCGCACATCGCGACCAGCCCGGTCTGCTTCTGCAGCGCCACCACGGCCTCGGCGCCGGCCAGCGAAGTCGGCCAGCGGAATCTCCACCTGCACGTGCTTGCCGGCCTTCAGGCAGGCGATCGACTGCTCGGCATGCATCTGCGTCGGCGTGCACAGGATCACCGCATCGAC
Source organism: uncultured beta proteobacterium (assembly GCA_963756415.1). GTDB lineage: Bacteria > Pseudomonadota > Gammaproteobacteria > Burkholderiales > Burkholderiaceae_C > Rubrivivax. Next base: position 1,286,243 of record CAVWNT010000002.1, on the reverse strand, counting down.
TTCCTTCAGCGCCAGGCTGTCGGCCAGGTCGGTGCTGACGTGGCCGATGCCGTACTTGTCGGCCACTTCGCTGCGTCTTGTCCAGTTCGCGGCTGACCAGCGAGACGACCTCGACGCCGTCGATGAGCTTGATCGCGTCCAGGTGCTTGATGCCGAAGGCGCCGGCGCCGGCGAGGGCCACTTTGATGCGTCATGTGTTCTCCAGGATCAGGTGGCCGACCGCCGTGTTCGACGCCGGCACGTGATAGAAGCGGTGCAGCACCTTGGGCGGCGCTGCGTCGCTCATCGCGCCGCGCGCGATCAGCCACATCACCAGCTCGATGCCTTCGCTGCCGGCCTCGCGCACGTAGTCGATGTGCGGCATTGTCGGCCAGCGCCGCCGGGTCGGCGATCAGCTGGTCGAGGAAGGCGTTGTCGAACTCCTTGTTGATCAGCCCGGCGCGCGGCCCCTGCAGCTGGTGGCTCATGCCGCCGGTGCCCCAGATCTGCACGTTCAGCGGCTCGTCGTAGCTCTCGATCGCCTTGCGGATCGCCTTGCCCAGCAGTTCAAGCAGCGCGCGCCCGGAAGGCACCGGGTACTGCACCACGTTGACCGCGAACGGGATCACCGGGCACGGCCACGCGCCTCGCGGCTGGCCGCACATCAGCGACAGCGGCACCGTCAGGCCGTGGTCGACGTCCATCTTGTTGACGATGGTCAGGTCGAAGTCCTGCTGGATCACCGACTGCGCGATGTGCGAAGCCAGCTCCGGATGGCCGATGACCTTGGGCACCGGCCGCGGGCCCCAGCCTTCGTCGGCCGACCGCGTACTCGGCGGCGGTGCCGATGGCGAAGGTGGGGATCATCTCCAGGCTGAAGGCGGTGGCGTGGTCGTTGAAGACCAGGAAGCATCACGTCGGGCGGGTTGTCCTTCAACCACTGCTTGCGAGAACTCGTAGCCGTCGAACACCTTCTGCCAGTACGGCTCGTGGCGTCTTGCCCAGGTCGAGCGCCGCGCCGATCGCCGGCACGTGCGAGGTGTAGACGCTGGCGGTGATGCGTGGCCATGGTCAGAGCTCCAGCCTGTCTTCGGCTGCTGCCCTGCGGCTGGCGGTGCGCCTGCGCGCTGCCGTCCTCGCCGAGCACGCGGTTGCCTTCGACGCTGCGGCCGCCGCCGATCATCATGTCGCGGTATTCCTCTTCGGTCATGCCGGTCATGCTGCCGGCCATCTGCTGGAAGCTCTTGCCGTCGCGTGGCGCCGAGCTTGGCCAGGAAGTAGATGTTGCCGCCGGCGGCGATGCAGCGGTTCAGGTCGCGCGCCAGCACCGCCTGCTTCTGCTCCTCGCTCATCGGCCACTCGTCGAGGTAGGCGCGCTCGTCGGCCTTGAAGCGCTCGCGGTTGTCGGCCTTCATCAGCGACATGCAGAACTGGTTCAGCCAGTAGCCCTTGCGCGACTGTTCGGCGTCGAAGATGGTCGTGCCGGGCACGTCGAGGTAGGGTTTGTCGAGACTCATCGCATTCTTCCGGCCAGTACAGGCGCATCGGGTTGTCCACCAGCAGCTTGCGCTGCAGCTCTGGCGTGGTGGCGATGTGCGGGATGAAATCGACCAGCAAGCCGTCGTCGGGCATATGGTCCTTCAGGTTCGGGTGCGGCCAGTCGGTTCCCCACAGCACGCGGTCGGGAAAGGTTTCGACGATGCGGCGCGCAAACGGCACGACGTCGCGGTAGGCCGCCTGTTCACCGTGCAGCGCCTTCGGGCCGCTGACGCTCAGGCGCTCCGGGCAGCTGACCTTGCTCCACACGTTGTCGTGCTCGCGCATGAACTTCACGAACAGCTCGAACTGCGGCCCGTCGCACCGGCTGGCTCACATCGGGCCGGCCCATGTGGTCGACGACCACGGTGGTCGGCAGCGCGGTGAAGAAGTCCCACAGCTCGGGCAGGTCCACCGCCTCGAAATAGATCACCACGTGCCAGCCGAGCGGCGCGATGCGCGCGGCGATCTCCAGCAGCTCGTCCTTCGGCGTGAAGTCGACCAGCCGCTTGACGAAGTTGAAGCGCACGCCGCGCACGCCGGCGTCGTGCATGGCCTGCAGCTCGGCGTCGCTGACGATGCGCCGCACCGTGGCCACGCCGCGCGCCCGGCCCTGCGCCGCGATGCAGGCATCGACCATCGCGCGGTTGTCGGCGCCGTGGCAGGTGGCCTGCACGATGACGTTGCGCGCGAAGCCCGAGGTGATCGCGCAGCGCGAACAGCTGCTGCTTGCTGGCGTCGCAGGGTGTGTACTTGCGCTCGGGCGCGAAGGGGAACTGCGCGCCGGGGCCGAACACGTGGCAGTGCGCATCGACGCTGCCGGCCGGCACCTGGAAGCGCGGCTTGCTGGGGCCGGCGTACCAGTCCAGCCAGCCGGGGGTCTTGGTGAATTCCACTCAGGCGCTCTCGAAAGGCATGCCGGCGTACTGCTCGGCCAGCGAGGCCTGCGCGCGTGCCGACGACTTCAGGAAGTCGAGTTCGGCCTCCTGCGCACGCTGATCGAACTCGCTGGCATCGGGAAACCGGTGCAGCAGGTTGGTCAGGTACCACGAGGTGCGCACCGAGCTCCACACCCGGCGCAGCGCGGTCGCGCTGTAGCGCTCGATCAGGTCGCTGCTGCCCTCGCCGTAGTACGCGGCCAGCGCCCGGCCCAGGTAGAACACGTCGGAGACAGCCAGGTTCAGGCCCTTGGCGCCGGTGGGTGGCACGATGTGCGCGGCATCGCCGCACAGGAACAGCCGGCCATGGCGCATCGGCTCGGCAACGAAGCTGCGCAGCGGCGCGATCGACTTCTCGATCGACGGCCCGGTCTGGATGGCGCGTGCCATCTCGGGCGGAAAGCGCGCGCACAGTTCGCTCCAGAAGCGATCGTCGCTCCAGTCCTCGACCTTGTCGTCGAGCGACACCTGCACGTAGTAGCGGCTCAAGGTGCTGCTGCGCATCGACGCCAGCGCGAACCCGCGCGGGTGGTTGGCGTAGGTGACATCGGGCAACGGCGCGGTGCGCGACAGGATGCCGAGCCAGCCGAAGGGATAGGCCTTCTGGTACTCGCGCCGGTGCGTGGCCGGTATGACCGTGCGCGACACGCCGTGGAACCCGTCGCAGCCGGCGATGAAGTCGCAGTCGAGCCGATGCGTTTCGCCGCGATGCGCGAAAGGTGACGAAGGGGCGCTCGCTTTCGACGCCATCGGCAGTGCATCCTCGGCCTCGGTCAGCACGTTGGCGTTGCGGCGGTCGGCGGCGGCGAACAGGTCTTCCTGGATCTGGGTCTGGCCCCAGGCCATGAACTGCTTGCCCAGGTGCTTGTGGCAATCGATGAAGTAGCTGTCGCGGCCGGCCCAGACGATGCGCATGCCGTCGTGCGCATGGCCCTGGGCATCCATGCGCTCGCCCAGGCCGTTGGCGCGCAACAGATCGACGGTGGTCTGCTCGAGGATGCCGGCGCGGATGCGCGCCAGCACGTAGTCGCGGGTGTGCCGTTCCAGCACCACGCTGGAACGCCCTGGCGGTGCAGGATCTCCGACAGCAGCAAGCCGGATGGCCCGCCGCCGATGATCGCCACCTGCGTCTTCATCTCGGTTCCTGCTCTGCCGGCGACGGCGGGTCGCTGTCGGCAGCGGCCTGCGCAGCCAGCATGCGGTCGGCCTCGGTGCGCCAGTCGGCGCTGCGCGCAAAGCCGGCACTGCCACGCGCGCCGAACACGCCGGCATCGGCCAGGTCGGCCATCGCCGGCCTGGCGCTGCGCGGTGCCGTCGGCCGACCACGGCGTCAGCCCGGCATCGCGCACCGTCACGGCGACCTCGCGCACTTCCTCGCTGCGCCGGCGGCCATGTTCGATGACGCGCTGGAAGAAGTACGCGCCCTGCTTCTCCCAGTCGATGCCCGGAAAGGTCTCCTGCAGCGACGCCAGCACCGGGTCTTCGACACCATAGGCGCGGGCGGTGGTGAAGCTCTCGATGACCATCGCCTCGAGGCCCTTGATCATGATGCTGCGGCACATCTTGGTGGCACTGGCCACGCCGAGCCGGTCGCTGGCGACGCGCGCCGCGAAGCCCAGACCTGTCGAGCACCGGCAGCAGCGCGGCGGCATGCGCACCGCCCAGCAGCAACGGCACCTTGATGCGGTACGGCGGAATCGAGGTCATCACCGCGCCTTCGACATAGCGCGCGCCGCCGCCGTCGATCAGCGACGCCGCGCGGATCTTCGCCGCCGGCGATGCGGAGTTGAAGTCGAGAAAGAAGGCGTTCGGCGGCAATGCACCGGCCACGGCTTGCGCCACCGGCACCGCCTGGCTGGCGGTGACGGCGCTGATCAGCAGGTCGGCGCCCTGCGCAGCCTCGGCGTGCGAGGCTGCCAGTCGCACGCCGTGGTGCGCCGCGTGCTCGCGCAGCGGGCGCGCGGCATCGCCGGACAACTTCAGGTCGTAGGCGCTCAGCGCATGGCCCTGCGCACGCAGGTCTTCGGCCAGGATGCGGCCGACTTCTCCGTAGCCGATCAGCGTCAGGTTCATCGGCTCAGTCGATGTACTTCAGCCCGGCCTTTTCCAGCGGCCCGCGCATGTTGTACATGTCCAGCCCGAGCACGCCGGCCGCGAGCTTGGCGCGTTTGTCGCCTTCGTTGGCCTCGCGCGCGGCTGACGCCTCGGCCACCTGCTGCGCCATCGCCGCCGGCACGACGACGACGCCGTCGTCGTCGGCCAGCACCACGTCGCCGGGGTTGACCTCGGCGCCGGCACAGACCACGCGCACGTTCACCGAACCGAGCGTGGCCTTGATGGTGCCCTTGGCGCTGATGGCGCGGCTGAAGACCGGGAACTGCATCGCGGTCAGGTCCTTCACATCGCGGCAGCCGCCGTCGATGACCAGGCCCTTCGCGCCGCGCGCGCGGAACGAGGTGGCGAGCAGGTCGCCGAAGAAGCCGTCGGTGCTCTCGGCGGTGCAGGCGGCGACGACGACGTCGCCCTCGCGGATCTGCTCGGCGGCGACATGCATCATCCAGTTGTCGCCCGGATGCAGCAGCACGGTGACGGCGGTGCCGCACAGCTGCGCGCCGGTGTAGATCGGCCGCATGTACGGCTTCATCAGCCCGACGCGGCCCATCGCCTCGTGCACGGTGGCCGAGCCGAAGCGCGACAGTTGTTCGACCGCAGCGCGGTCGGCGCGCTGGATGTTGCGCTTGACGATGCCCAGGCTGTACATGCTCATCGCGTGCTCCTCAATGTCCCTTGGCCTTCAGCCGGCATCCAGCCGCGGGAAGACACGGCGGGCATTGCCCTCGTAGATCTGCTCGCGCTGCGCCGCGTTCAACGACGACGCTTCGATGTAGCGCTTGGTGTCATCGTAGTAGTGCCCGGTTTCGGGGTCGATGCCGCGCACCGCGCCGATCATCTCGCTGGCGAACAGGATGTTGTCGAGCGGGATCACCTTGGTCAGCAGGTCGATGCCCGGCTGGTGGTAGACGCAGGTGTCGAAGAAGATGTTGTTCAGCAGATGATCCTTCAGCAGCGGCTTCTTCAGCTCCTGCGCCAGGCCGCGGAAGCGCCCCCAGTGGTACGGCACCGCGCCGCCGCCATGCGGGATCAGGAACTTCAGCGTCGGGAAGTCCTTGAACAAGTCGCTCGTCAGGCACTGCATGAAGGCGGTGGTGTCGGCATTCAGGTAGTGCGCGCCGGTGGTGTGGAAGCAGGCGTTGCAGCTGGTGCTGACATGGATCATCGCCGGGATGTCGTACTCGACCATCTTCTCGTAGATCGGGTACCAGTGGCGGTCGGACAGCGGCGGGCTGGTCCAGTGCCCACCCGACGGATCGGGGTTCAGGTTGATGCCGACGTTGCCGTACTGCTCGACGCACTTCACCAGTTCGGGGATGCAGGTCTTCGGGTCGACGCCGGGGCTCTGCGGCAGCATCGCCACCGGGATGAAATGCTCGGGGAACAGCTCGAGACGCGGAAGCACAGCTCGTTGCAGATCGCCGCCCAGGTGCTGCTGACCTCGAAGTCGCCGATGTGGTGCGCCATGAAACTGGCGCGCGGGCTGAACAGGGTCAGGTCGCTGCCGCGCTGCTTCATCAGCTTCAGCTGGTTGCTCTCGATGCTCTCGCGCAGCTCGTCGTCGCTGATCTTCAGATCGCCGGCCTTCGGCATCTTGCTGGCGTCGGCGATGCCGGCAATCTGCTGGTTGCGCCAGTTTTCCAGCGCCTTCGGCGCGGTGGTGTAGTGGCCGTGGCAGTCGATGATCATCAAAGCTCCTGTCGGTTTGGCGGCCTCAGCCGGGCAGCATGCCATGGCGTCGCTTGGCAGGCTCGGTGGCTGGTGAACGCAGGAAGGCCAGCAGCGCGGCGACGGCCTCGGCGTGCTGCGAAACGGCTGCAGCGCGCCGCACAGAAAGTGGTCACCACCTGCACGCCCTCGGGCAGCGGGCCGACGACCTCGATGCCGTCGGCATGCATCAGTTCGCTGAGCTGCTGGAAGCCCAGATCGACATCCCCGCGCGCCACCAGCGATGCCACCGGCACACCCGCTGGCGCCTGCACGAGCCGCTCGCCCAGCTGCGCGCTGATGCCCCAGCGCTCGAACAACTGCAGCAGCGCGACGCCGCTGGGCCCGGTGGAATAACCGACCTGGCGCGCGCGCAGCACCGACTCGCGCAGTTGCTCCGGCGAGCCGATCTCGGGATGCGTCGCGCCGGCGCGCACCGCCACCGCCACGCTCGAGCGCACCAGCGCGGTCTTGCTCGCGGCATCGACCGCGCCCAGCGCTGCCAGCTTGTCGATGGCGTCGTCGGCGAGCACGACCAGGTCGAAAGCCTCGCCGCCTTGCACGCGCCGCGCGGCATCGACACCACCGACGGATTCGAAGACCACCTGCACGCCGGTCGCGGTGGCGCACGCGGCTGGCCAGCTCGGCGAGCAGGCTTTTGGTGGCCATCGACGAGATGCCGTTGAGAACGCTGTTCATGTCGGGACGGTCATGCGGGGATGCGGCAGAGGCCCATTTTTGCCATGGTGAACGGTGATTGTGCGCACCGGCGGAGCCCCCCGACAACCGGCCTGGCGCACTAGCAGTTATCGCAATCCGGCATACCGAGCCGGTCTCAGCTGTCGAGCAGTTCGGCCAGTCGCATCTGCTCCAGACCGGCACGCTGCCTGAAGGCGCGCGTGGCCGGCTCCGGCTGGAGCAGCAACCGATCGACCAGAAGCGCCGCCGGCGTGGTCTGCGGATCGCACAGCAGCACATGGCGTTTGGCATCGTCTTCATCCAGCCGCGCCACCCAGTCCATCGACATCAGCACATCGATCAGCGGTTCGATCTGCAGCGGATCGGTGCGCATGCGCTGCGCCAGTTGTTCCACGGTCAGGCCGTTGGCGGGCTTTGTCGCGCTCGCGCGCGAGCGCGCCCAGCACCGTCAGTGCCATCGCGAAGCGGTGGCCGGCGGTATCCGGCTGGCGCACCACGCGCATCTTCAAGCTCGGCGCGTAGGCGGCGACCACCGCGCCGAGCAGCACGATCACCCACGCCAGATAGATCCACAGCAGCAAGATCGGCACCGTGGCGAAGGCGCCGTAGACCGCCGAGAGGTCGGCACCGCCTTGACATACCAGGCCAGCGCAGCCTTGGCCACCTCGATGGCGACGGCCACGAACAGCCCGCCGGCCAGCGCATGCGCGCGTGCGCACGTGGGTGTTCGGCACGTAGTAGAACAGCGCCGACATGGCCAGCGCCAGCAGCCCGATCTGGGCCATGTCGAGCAACCATGCCACGCCGCCCGGCAGACGTTCGACAGATGCCGCGCGAGGCCGACACCACGCAGCGAGGTCACCGTCAGGCTGACGCCCAGCAGCAGCGGCCCGAGCGTCATGCGCCGCCCAGTAGATCAGCACCCGCTGCGCCAGCGGCCGCGCGCTTGCGCACGCGCCAGATGCCGTTGAGCGTGCGGTCGATGGTCAGCATCAGCGCCAGCGCGCTGATCAGCAGGACGGCCAGGCCGGCGCTGCCGAGCCGGTTGGCCTTGCCGGCGAACTGGGTCAGGTAGCCGCAGCACCTGGCGCGGCGATGCTGTCGGGCACCAGGCTGTGCAGGAAGTACTGCTGCAAGCGCATCCTGGAAGCGTGGCGAACATCGGGAAAGCCGAGAACAACGCCAGCATCACCGTGACCAACGGCACCAGCGCGAGCAGCGTGGTGAAGGTCAGGCTGCTGGCGGTGAGGCCGAGCCGGTCCTCGCGAAAGCGCTGGCGCAAGGTGCGCAGCGGTTTCGAACCACGGGCCAGTCGCGCAAGGTCTGCAGCAGGCCCGACACCTCGTCGTTGCCGGCCTTCCACCACCCGCTCGCAGCACCCATGCTGGCTATGATGCCAGCATGACCCCGACGCCTTCCGTGATACCGCCCGACGCCCCGCACCGCGTGGTGGCACTGACGCGCTGGGTGGCGGTGGGCAGCGTGATCGGCCTGATCGTGCTCGGCCTGGCCTGGGAACTGTGGCTGGCGCCGACCGGCTCGGGCACGCTGGCGCTGAAGGTGCTGCCGCTGCTGCATCCCGCTGCGCCGGCCTGCTGCGCAACCGCATGTACACCTACCGCTGGCTGAGCCTGGTGGTGTGGCTGTACTTCATCGAAGGCGTGGTGCGCGCCACCGGCGACGGCGGGCTGTCGGCCTGGCTGGCCGGCATCGAGATCGTGCTGTGCCTGCTGCTGTTCGCCGCCTGTGCCTGGCACGTGCGCTGGCGGCTGCGCGCGGCGCCGGCGGCAAGGGCGGCATGAGCACATTGCTCGATCGCCTGCGCGAGCTGCTCGGCGACGAGCAGGTGCTTGTCGATGGCGACCTGTCGGCCTGGGAACTCGACTGGCGGCGTCGTTTTCGCGGCAAGGCGCTGGCCGTGGTGCGGCCGGCCGACACCGCGCAGGTGGCCGCCGTGGTGCGCGCCTGCGCGGCGCACGGCGCCAGCGTCGTGCCGCAGGGCGGCAACACCGGCCTGGTCGGTGGCGGTCGTGCCCGATGTCAGCGGCACGCCAGGTGCTGCTGAGCCTGCAGCGCATGAACCGCGTGCGCGCGCTCGACAGCGCCAACCTGACGATGACGGTCGAGGCCGGCTGTGTGCTGCAGGCGGTGCAGCAGGCGGCCGACGACGCCGGCCTGCTGTTCCCGCTGAGCCTGGCCGCCGAAGGCAGCTGCACCATCGGCGGCAACCTGGCCACCAATGCCGGCGGCACGCAGGTGCTGCGCTACGGCAACGCGCGCGAGCTGTGCCTGGGGCTGGAGGTGGTCACCGCCGCACGGCGAGATCTGGGACGGCCTGACGCGGCCTGCGCAAGGACAACACCGGCTACGACCTGCGCGACCTGTTCATCGGCAGCGAGGGCACGCTGGGCATCATCACCGCGGCCACGCTGAAGCTGTATCCGCATGCCGGCGGCGATCACTCACCGCCTGGGTGGCCGTGCCATCGCCTGGACAGATGCGTCGCGCTGCTGGCGCTGGCGCACACGCGGCTGGGCGCGGGCCTGACCGGCTTCGAGGTGATGAACCGGTTCTCGCTCGAGCTGGTGGCCCGCCACTTCCCGGCAGCTGCCGCGTGCCGTTGCCACGACGCGCCATGGAGCGTGCTGCTCGAGAAGTCGGACGGCGAAGGCGAGGCGCAGCGCGCGCACACGCTTCGAAGCGCTGCTGGAAGCGGCGCTGGAGGCCGGCTGCGTCGACGACGCGGTGGTCGCCGAGAGCCTGGCGCAGTCGCGCTCGCTGTGGCACCTGCGCGAGATCATTCCGCTGGCGCAGGCCGAGGAAGGCCTGAACATCAAGCACGACATCTCGCTGCCGGTGTCGGCGCATCGCCGCGTTCGTGCGCGCACACCGACGACGCGCTGCAGGCCGGCCTTCCCCGGCGTGCGCCTGGTCGAACTTCGGCCACCTGGGCGACGGCAACCTGCACTACAACGTGCAGGCGCCCGATGGTGTCGACGGCGCAGGCGTTCCTGTCGCGCACACGAACACGCGGTCAACCACCTGGTCTACGACGCGGTCGGTGCGCTCGGCGGCTCGATCTCGGCCGAACACGGCGTCGGCGCGCTCAAGCGCGACGAACTGGCGCAACGCAAGTCGCCGGTGGCGCTGCAGATGATGCGCGCGATCAAGCAGGCGCTCGATCCGCACGGGCGGCTGAACCCGGGCCGCGTGCTCTGACCTTGCGCGCCGGCACGGGGGCCGCATCGGCGGCGGCCGCCTCGGCACGCAGCCAGGCCAGGAACTCCTGCACCTCGGGCTTGTTGGCGCGCGCTGTCGGACTGCAGCAGGTAGTAGCTGCGCGGCGAGACCACGCTCTTGTTGAACGGCGCCACCAGCTTGCGCTGCTCGAGCAGGCCATTCACCAGCGGCAGGCGGCCGAGCGCGACACCCTGCCCGTTGACGGCAGCCTGGATCATCTGGTCGTACTGCGAGAAGTGCAGCACGCTCGCCGGCTGCAACGATTCGACCTTCATCGAGCGCAGCCACGGCGGCCACTCGAGCAGCTCCGAGCCCGGCCCGTAGTCCATGTACAGCAGGCAGTGGTAGCGCAGGTCGAGCGGCGTCTTCAGCGGATGGGCCTTGTCGCGCAGCAGGCGCGGGCTGCACACCGGCACGAAGCTGTCGCCGAACAGCCGCGTCGCCTCGCTGCCGACGCCCTGCTCGGCCAGGTAGCGCACCGCCAGGTCGACGCCGTCGCGGTTCAGGTTGACGACCTGGTTGCCGGCCGAGATGCGCACGTCGACGTCCGGGCGCGTGGTGGTGAAGCCGGCCAGCCGCGGGATCAGCCACAGCCCGGCGAAGCCCGCCGTGGTGGTGACGACCACCGTCTTCGGGCGCACCTGGTGGCGCAGGGTGGCGCTGACCTGGTGCAGTTGCTGCAGCACATCGACCACCGAGCGCTGCAGCAGTTGCCCCGGCTCGCTCAGCCGCAGCGCCCGGTGCAGGCGCTGGAACAGCGGCACGCCGAAGAACGCCTCCAGCGCGGCGACCTGCCGGCTCACCGCCGATTGCGTCAGCGCCAGTTCGTCGGCGGCATGCGTGAAGCTCAGGTGACGCGCCGCGGCCTCGAAGGCCTCGAGTTGGTCGAGCGGCGGCAGGTCGTAGTGGCGGTGGCGCATCGTGGGCTCCTCATGACATTCCGAATTTGCATGCAACGCATTCGACAATACCGTTTGAACAAGGGCCTGTTCAGGCGCACATTCACACTCGAATGCAGATTGTGCATGCCAAAGGAGTCCAGATGAACCACGACCTGAATCTGTCCAGCACCTTCCTCGCCCGAGGCACCCTGCAACGCATCGACGACGGGCAGGGCACCTGGGTGCAATGCCTGAGCGGCACTCTGTGGCTGACGCAGCAGGACGACGCCCGCGACATCGTGCTCGAAGCCGGCGACGAGGCGCGCATCGAGCGCGCCGGCACCAGCATCGTCAGCGCGTTGAGCGATGTGCGCTTCGTGCTGCTGCGCGGTGACGCGCCGCCGCAGGCGGCGGCCAGCCCGGGCCTGCCGTTGCGCGCGTGAAGCGGCCATGAGCTACACCATCGAGCACTACCCGACCCGGCTCATCGAGCAGCTGACGCTGGCCGATGGCCGCCGCGTGACGCTGCGACCGGTGTTGCCGCAGGATGCCGAGCTGGAACAGGCGCTGGTGCGCGCGCTGTCGCCGCTGTCGCGCTACCAGCGCTTCTTCGCGCCGATCCGCGAACTGCCGGCGGGCTGGCCGCAGCGGCTGACGCAGATCGACTACCGCCAGCACCAGGCCCTGATCGCCGAAACCTTCGTCGGCCACGATGCGCTGGCCGTCGGCGAAGCCCGCTATGTGGTCGATGCCGTCGGGCGACGAGGGCGAGTTCGCGATCGTCGTCGCCGACGACTGGCAGCACCAGGGGCTGGCTACACGCATGCTGTGCAGCCTGATGCGCCACGCGGCGGGCGTCGGCCTGCGGCGCCTGGTCGGCGACGTGCTGGCCACCAACCACGGCATGCTCGCGCTGGCAGCGGGCCTGGGCTTTCGACGCCTGCGCCATCCCGACGGCGGTGCGCAGGTGCTGCGCGTGCAGTTCGATTTCGAAGTGTCGCCGCACCCCCGCACGACGTTGCCGCAGGCCGGCGCCTGCCCGGCCACGGCCGGCTATTGAAGCGGGCCCTTCAGCCCGGGCGGCAGCGGCAGCGCGAAGGTCTCGATGCCTTCGTCCTGCAAACTGCGGCGTTCGTCTGCGCTGGCCTGTCCGCGGATGCCGCGCGCCTCGATCTCGCCGTAGTGGATGCGGCGCGCCTCGGCGGCAAAACGCTCGCCGACGTCTTCGGTGTGCTCGACCATGTGTCGCACCGCCTTCAGCCACTGCAGCTGCATCGCCGACGGCACCATCGGCTTGTTCGGCGTGGCTGGCGTGGTCAACGGGTGCGGCGTGTCGCCAGCAACGTCGGGCGCCGGCGTCGGCGCCGCCCTCGCGTTGGACAGGTTCAGCCGCGGTGCGCTCGGCAGCCGTGCGATGCGGCAATCGGCGCACAACGGGCATTCGATCAACGCGCGTTCGTTCTGGTCCATGAAGGCCTCGTCGGAGGCGAACCAGCCTTCGAAGCCGTGGCCGTTGGCACAGCGCAGATCGAGAACTTTCATCGCCGCATTATCGGCGGCGGTAGCACCGGCGCGGCCTGCCACTGCAAAGGCCACAGACCGGCGCGCCACTTCTGCAACCACAGCAGCGCCACCAGCGTCTTCACGTCGGTGATCTCGCCGCTGGCGGCACGGGCCTCGAACGCTTCCTCGCTGATCTCGCAGACCTGGATGAATTCGCCGGCATCCAGGTTCTGCTCCCCCTTCGTCAACGCGCGGGCGAACCAGACCTCGATGATCTCGTCGGCATACGCCGCCGCGTTGTGCACCTTGCAGGCAAACGCCCATTCGCCGGCGCTGTACCCGGTTTCCTCGCGCAGCTCGCGCGCCGCGCAGACCAATGTCGATTCGCCCGTTTCGATCTTGCCGGCGGGGATCTCGAGCAGCACCTGGCCGACCGGGTAGCGGAACTGGCGCTCGAGCAGCACCCGCCCGTCGTCGAGCAGCGCCAGCACGGCCACCGCACCCGGGTGCTTGATGTACTCGACGCGTGGCGGAACTGCCGTCGGGCAGCCGCACCGTGTCGAGGCGCACCTCGAGGAAACCGCCTTCGAGCTGCACCTCACTGGACAGTGCGTGCTCGCGCAGATGGCTGTCGTCGCCGTCGGGCGCGACGCTCATCGCCGCGCCGGCGACACCGCCGCCGCCCCCGGCCCCGGTGGGCATCAGCTGCCCAGCGCCTTGACGATGGCGTCGCGGCACATGTTCATCAGCCCGCCAGGCAGCAGGCCGAACAGCAGCACCGCTGCACCGTTGACGGCCAGCACCAGGCTCACGCCGCGCGAACGCTCGATCGGTGCCTGAGCGGCGGCGGGCTCGTCGAAATACATGATCTTGACGATGCGCAGGTAGTAGTACGCACCGACCAGCGACATCACGACGGCGATGACCGCCAGCCAGATGTAGCCCGCCTGCCCGGTCGCCACCAGCGCCTGCAGCACCGCCAGCTTGGCGTAGAAGCCGACCATCGGCGGAATGCCGATCAACGAGAACATGAACACCGCCATGATGCCGGCCAGCCACGGGCTGCGCCGGCTCAGCCCGCGCAGATCGGCGATCTCCTCGCTCTCGAAGCCCTGCCGCGACAGGTACACGATCAGCCCGAAGGTGCCCAGCGTGGTCAGCACATAGGTGACCATGTAGAACAGCGCCGAGCTGTAGGCGTTGCCGGCCCTCACGGCGTCGATGCCGGCGCTCATGCCCAGCAGCACGAAGCCCATCTGCGCGATCGACGAATACGCCAGCATGCGCTTCAGGTTGCTCTGGGCGATGGCGGCCAGGTTGCCGATGACCAGCGAGCTGACGGCCAGCACGATGAACATCTGCTGCCAATCGACCGCCAGCCCCTGCATGCCTTCGACCAGCACGCGGATGACGATGGCGAAGGCGGCCAGCTTCGGCGCACCGCCGATGAGCAAGGTCACCGCGGTCGGCGCGCCTTGGTAGACATCGGGCACCCACATGTGGAACGGCGCCGCGCCGAGCTTGAAGGCCAGCCCGGCGACGATGAAGACGACCCCGAAGGCCAGCACGTCGGCATTGATGCGCCCGCCGCCGATGGCCTTGAAGACCTCGCCCAGATCGAGCGAGCCGGTGGCGCCGTACAGCATCGACAGCCCGTACAGCAGGAAGCCGCTGGCCAGCGCACCGAGCACGAAGTACTTCATCGCCGCCTCGGTGGCGACGGGGTGATCGCGGCGCAGCGCCGTCAGCGCGTACAGCGACAGGCTCATCAGTTCCAGGCCCAGGTAGACGACCAGGAAGTTGTTCGCCGAGACCATCACCGAGATGCCCAGGTAGACAAACAGCGACAGGCTGAAGAACTCGCCCTTGAGCATCTCGCGCGAGCCCAGGTAGGGCTGTGCATAGGCCATGCTGACCATCATCGCCACCGCGGCAAAAAACGCCAGCAGATGGCCCAGCGGATCGGCGACGACCATCGCCTGCATGCCGTATTCGGTGATGCCGTCGTCGAAGGCGGCCAGGTGCATCGCGGCCACGACCAGCAGCGTGATCTGCGTCAGCCACAAGGTCGAGGCGCCGGCGTTCGTCCTGCACCCACAGATCGACCAGCGTGACCACGCAGGCCATCGTCAGCAACAGCAGTTCCGGATAGATCACCGGCCAGTTCATCGGCTGCATGGTGGCTGGGTCTCGATCAGTTCAGTTTGGACACGGCCACGTGGCGCAGCAGCTCGCTCACCGACACCTGCATGACATCGGTGAAAGGCTTCGGGTGCAGCCCCATGTACAGCGTGGCGATGGCCAGCAGCGACAGCACCAGCAGCTCGCGCTTGCCGATGTCGACCAGGCCGGCGACATGTTCGTTGGCCACCGCGCCGAAGTACACGCGCTTGACCATCCACAGCGTGTAGGCGGCACCGAGGATCAGTGCGGTGGCGGCCAGCAACCCGAGCCAGAAGTTGGCCTGGACCGCGCCGAGGATGACCATCCATTCGCCGACGAAGCCGGCCGTGCCCGGCAGGCCGCAATTGGCCATCGCGAAGAAGACCACCAGCGCGGTGTAGGTGGGCATGGTGTTGATGACGCCGCCGAAATCGGCGATCTCGTGCGAATGCATGCGGTCGTACAGCACCCCGATGCACAGGAACATCGCCGCCGAGATGAAACCGTGGCTGATCATCTGCACGATGCCGCCGGCCATGCCCAGGTCGCTGAAGATGAAGAAGCCGAGCGTGACGAAACCCATGTGCGCGATGCTCGAATAGGCCACGAGCTTCTTCATGTCCTTCTGCACCAGCGCCACCAGGCCGATGTAGATCACCGCGATCAGCGACAGCGTGATGATCAGCCAGGCCCAGTGCTTCGACGCATCGGGCGTGATCGGCAACGAGAAGCGCAGGAAGCCGTAGGCGCCGAGCTTCAGCATGATCGCGGCCAGCACCGCCGAGCCGCCGGTGGGGGCTTCGGGGTGCACGTCGGGCAGCCAGGTGTGCACCGGGAACATCGGCACCTTGACCGAGAAGGCGGCGAAGAAGGCGAAGAACAGCAAGGTCTGCGCGTTCATCGCCAGCGGCAGCTGATGCCAGGTCTGGATGTCGAAACTGCCGCTGGACTTGTAGTACAGATAGACCAGCGCCACCAGCATCAGCAGCGAACCGGCGAGCGTGTACAGGAAGAACTTGAAGGCCGCATAGATGCGGTTGGCCCCGCCCCACACGCCGACGATGATGTACATCGGGATCAGCGTGGCCTCGAAGAAGACATAGAACAGCATGCCGTCGAGCGCGCTGAACACGCCGATCATCAGCCCCGACAGAATCAGGAACGCCGCCATGTACGGCGCCACGCGGTCGGTGATGCTTTCCCAGCCGGCGATGATGACGACGAAGGTGATGAAGGCGGTGAGCAGCACGAACCACACCGACAGGCCGTCGACGCCCAGGTGGTAGTGCAGGTTGAAACGCTCGATCCAGCTGGCCTTTTCCTGGAACTGCATCGCCGCGGTGGCGGTGTCGAAATCGCCGATCAGCGGCAGCGTGACGAGCAGGCTGGCCGTGGCGGCGAGCAGCGCGAACCAGCGCACGGCGCGGGCGTGGCTGTCACGCCCGAAGGCCAGCAGCAGCGCGCCGGAGGCGATCGGCAGCCAGATGGCCCAGCTCAACAATCCCATGTTCTTGTTCTTTCGTTTCGTGATGGCTAGCGCGGCAGCAGGTTGCTCAACGCCGGCCACACCTGCCAGGTCATCAGGCCGACCACGCCGAGCACCATCACCAGCGCATACCAGTACAGGTGCCCGGTCTGCACCTGGCGCACCACCATCGCGACCGCGCCCACCGCACGCGCCGAGCCGTTGACGAGCAGCCCGTCGATGAAGCCGTTGTCGGCACCGCGCCACAGGCCGCGCCCGACCAGCCGCATCGACGCGGCGACGACGTTCTCGTTGAACCAGTCGAAGTAGTACTTGTTGTCGAGCAGCCGGTACACGCCGTCGAAGCGCGCGCGCAGCGCCGTCGCGATGGCCGGCCGCCACACATAGGCCGCATAGGCCATGACCACGCCGGCCACCATCAGCCAGAACGGCAGCGTGCTCACCGAGTGCAAGGCCATCGCCGAGCGCGCCGTGGAATTCGCTCGGCCATCTCCGCCATCGCCGGATGCGCCGGCAGTCACGACGATCGCGTCGTCGAAGAAGCCGCCGTAGAGCATCGGCTCGATGAGCAGATAGCCGATGACCACCGACGGGATCGCCAGCAGCACCAGCGGCAAGGTCACCACCCACGGTGTCTCGTGCGGCTCGTGCACATGCACGTGGCCGTGCGCATCGGCATGGTCGTGCTCGCCGGGGAACGGCTTGTGCCGGAAGCGCTCGGGGCCGTGGAAGACCAGGAAGTACAGCCGCATCGAATACAGCGCGGTGACGAAGACACTCGCCACCACCGCGAAGTAGGCGAAGCCGGCGCCCGGCAAGCTGGCTGAAGTGCACCGCCTCGATGATGCTGTCCTTCGAATAGAAGCCGGCGAAGAACGGCACGCGCGATCAGCGCGCAGGTGCCCATCAGCGACGTGATCCAGGTGATCGGCATGTACTTGCGCAGGCCGCCCATGTTGCGGATGTCCTGGTCGTGGTGCATGCCGATGATCACCGAGCCGGCGGCCAGGAACAGCAGCGCCTTGAAGAAGGCGTGTGTCATCAGGTGGAACACCGCCACCGAATAGGCCGATGCGCCGAGCGCCACCGTCATGTAGCCCAGCTGCGACAGGGTGGAATAGGCCACCACGCGCTTGATGTCGTTCTGGATCACGCCCAGGAAGCCCATGAACAGCGCCGTGATCGCACCGATGATCAGCACCAGGTTCAGCGCCGTGTCGGACAGCTCGAACAGCGGCGACATGCGCGCGACCATGAAGATGCCGGCGGTGACCATCGTCGCCGCGTGGATCAGCGCCGAGATCGGTGTCGGGCCTTCCATCGAATCGGGCAGCCACACATGCAGCGGCACCTGCGCGCTCTTGCCCATCGCGCCGACGAACAGGCAGATGCAGATGACCGTGATCAGCATCCAGTCGAAACCGGGAAAGCCGATCTTCGCCAGTTCGTCGGCCTTGGCGAAGGTCTGCGCGTAGTCGAGCGTGCCGGCGTAGGCGACCACCAGACCGATGCCCAGGATGAAGCCGAAGTCGCCGACGCGGTTGACGATGAAGGCCTTCATGTTGGCGAAGATCGCCGTCGGCTTGGCGTAGTAGAAGCCGATCAGCAGGTACGACACCACACCCACCGCCTCCCAGCCGAAGAACAACTGCAGGAAGTTGTTGCTCATCACCAGCATCAGCATGCTGAAGGTGAACAGCGCGATGTAGCTGAAAAAACGCTGGTAGCCGCCCGGCGAGGTCTCGTCGTCGGCCATGTAGCCGATGGTGTAGATGTGCACCATCAGCGAGACGAAGGTGACGACGCACATCATCATCGCCGACAGCCCGTCGATCAGAAAGCCGACCTCCATCTTCAGCGCGCCGATGACCATCCACTCGTAGACCGTCGCGTTGTAGCGCGCACCGTCGAGCGCGACCGCCTTCAGCACCATCGCCGACAGCACGAAGGACACGAGCACGGCGCCGATGGTGACGGTGTGCGCGCCGCGGCGGCCCACCCAGCGCCCGGCCATGCCGGCGACGATGGCGCCGGCCAGCGGCAGCAGCGGCACCGCCAGCAGCAGGTTGGGGTTCAGTTCAGCAGCCATGCGCGTCAGCCCTTCAATTCGTCGAGATCCTCGACATTGATCGACGCGCGGTTGCGGAACAGCACCACCAGGATCGCCAGGCCGATGGCCGATTCGGCCGCCGCCACCGTGAGGATGAAGAACACGAACACCTGGCCGGCCATGTCGCCCAGGTAGTGCGAGAAGGCGATGAAGTTCAGGTTCACCGCCAGCAGCATCAGCTCGATCGCCATCAGCAGCACGATCAGGTTGCGCCGGTTCAGGAAGATGCCGATCACCGACAGCGAGAACAGGATGCCGCCGAGTGACAGGTAGTGGCCGAGCGTGACGGTGCCGAAGCTCATGACGGCGTGCCCTCGCTGCGCGGCGCCGACGGCAGCTCGACCACCGGCGGCATCTTCACCACGCGCAGGCGATCGGCCTTGCGCGCACCGAGCTGACGGCTGACATCGAGCTGCCGGCTGTCCTTGCGCCGCCGCAAGGTCAGCGCGATGGCCGCGATGATCGCCACCAGCAACAGCACCGCAGCCACCTGCAGCGGGTACAGATACATGGTGTAGATCTCGATGCCGAGCAGCTTGCTGTTGCCCAGCGCCAGTTGCGTGGCGTCGAGCGGCTGCGCTTCGGTCAGGCGGAAGCCGCCCATCAGCACCACCGCCATCTCGAGTGCGATCAGCGCACCGATGAAGCCGGCCAGCGGAAAGTGCTTCCAGAAGCCTTCGCGCAGGTTGCCGGCGTCGACATCGAGCATCATCACGACGAACAGGAACAGCACCATCACCGCGCCGACGTAGACCAGCACCAGCGCGATGGCCAGGAACTCGGCGCGCAGCAGCATCCAGATGCACGCCGCGTTGCCGAAGGCCAGCACCAGGTACAGCGCCGCGTGCACGGTGCTGCGCGAGGTGATGACACGAAAGGCCGCGAACAGCAGCACGATCGAAAAAAGGTAGAACAGGGCGCTCGCCATGGTGTTGTTGTGGTTGCCGCAGACTGCCGCTGCGGCCGTCAGCAGGTCAGCAGGTCATCGGTACTTGGCGTCGGCCGCGCGCGCCGCGGCGATGTCCTTTTCGTAGCGGTCGCCCACCGCCAGCAGCATGTCCTTGGTGAAGTACAGGTCGCCGCGCTTCTCGCCGTGGTATTCGAGGATGTGCGTCTCGACGATCGAATCGACCGGGCAGCTTTCTTCGCAGAAGCCGCAGAAGATGCACTTGGTCAGGTCGATGTCGTAGCGCGTGGTGCGGCGCGAGCCGTCGTCGCGCACGTCGGATTCGATGGTGATGGCCAGCGCCGGGCACACCGCTTCGCACAGCTTGCAGGCGATGCAGCGTTCTTCGCCGTTCTCGTAGCGGCGCAGCGCGTGCAGACCGCGGAAGCGCGGGCGCTGCGGCGTCTTCTCTTCCGGAAACTGCACGGTGATCTTGCGCGCCCAGAAATACTTGCCGGTGACGCGCAGGCCCTTGAACAGCTCGACCAGCATGAAGCTGGAGACGAAGTCCTTGAAGTTGGCTACGGCAGTGCTCATCGCAGATCTTGAATGGGGGTCAATGCCAGATGTTCAGCGGCGACTGTATCCACAGCCCCACCACGACCAGCCACACCAGCGTGACCGGAATGAAGATCTTCCAGCCCAGACGCATGATCTGGTCGTAGCGGTAGCGCGGGAAGGTGGCGCGCACCCACAGGAACATGGTGACGACGACGAAGGTCTTGATCGCCAGCCAGATCCAGCCCGGGATCCAGTCGAGGAAGGCGAAGGGGCTGCAGCCAGCCGCCGAGGAACAGGATCACGGCCAGGATCGAGACCAGGATCATGTTCGCGTATTCGGCGAGGAAGAACATCGCGAACGACATGCCCGAATATTCGATCATGTGGCCGGCGACGATCTCGGATTCGCCCTCGACCACGTCGAACGGGTGGCGGTTGGTCTCGGCCAGGCCGGAGATGAAGTACACGCCGAAGATCGGCAGCAGCGGCAGCCAGTTCCACGACAGGAAGCCCAGGCCCATCTCGGCGAAGCGCCCCTTGCCCTGGCCGAGCACGATGTCGCTCATGTTCAGGCTGGCCGACACCATCAGCACCACGACGAAGGCGAAGCCCATCGCGATCTCGTAGCTGACCATCTGCGCCGACGCACGCAGCGCGCCGAGGAAGGCGTACTTCGAGTTCGAGGCCCAGCCGGCGATGATCACGCCGTACACCTCGAGCGACATGATGGCCATCAGGAACAGCAGCCCGGCATTGATGTTGGCCAGCGCCACCTCCGGGCCGAACGGAATCACCACCCAGGCCGCCAGCGCCGGCATGATGGTCATCACCGGGCCGAGGAAGAACAGCGGCTTGTTGGCGGCGGTCGGGCGGATGATCTCCTTGAAGATCAGCTTCACGGCATCGGCGATCGGCGTCAGCAGGCCGAGCGGGCCGACCCGGTTGGGCCCGGGTCGCAGCTGGGTGAAGCCGATGCCCTTGCGTTCCCACAAGGTCAGGTAGGCGACGCAGCCCATCAGCGGCACCACCAGCGCGATGATCTTGACCAGGCTCCACACCACCGCCCACAGCGTGGCGCCCATCAGCGACGACGCCGTATTGGTTGACTGCGTCGAACATGGTGCGGCTCAGACCTTCACGACGTCGATGGCACCGAACATCGGGCCCAGCGCTGCGGTGGCGGGGTGGCCCGCAGGCACCCGGATCACGCCGTCGGCGAGCGTGGGGTCGACGCGCGCGGCGATGACCAGTTCGGCGTTCGCCCTGGCGTCAGCCGCACACGATCACCGGCGCTCAAGGACAACGACGACCACAGCGCGCTCGGCAGGCTGGCCACCGGCGCACGTGCATCGGCGGTGCGTTGCAGCGCTTCGGCACGGCGCACCAGCATGTCGGTCGAATAGATCGGCACGTCGGCCACGCGTTGCAGGCCGGCGCCGGCGCCGGACGGCGAGGCCGACCCGCTCGGCGCCACCGTGGCCGCGTTGTCGAGCTGCTGCGCGAGCACCGGCTCGCTCGCTGGTCGCCCGAGGGCCTGCGACACGCACCTCTTCGGCGCTGTCCTGCGCGAAGCCGTCGAGGCCGAGCAGGTTGCCCAGCACACGCAGCACCTTCCACGCCGGGCGCGCTTCGCCCAGCGGGCGCACCACGCCGGCGAAACTCTGCAGCCGACCCTCGGCGTTGACGAAGCTGCCGGCGGTTTCGGTGAACGGCGCGATCGGCAGCATGCACGTCGGCATTCGGCACCGCGGCATCGTTGAAGGCGGTCATCGCCACCACCAGCCCGCTGCCCTCGAGTGCGGCCTGCGCCGCGGCCGCATCGGCACTGTCGAGCACCGGCTCGAGATTGAGCAGCAGCAGCGCCTTCATCGGCTGCGACAGCATCTGGCCGGCGTTCAGCCCCTGCGGGCCGGGCAGCGCGTTCACCAGCTGCGCACCGACCGAGTTCGCCGCCTCACCGAGGTAGCCGACGCTGGCACCGGTGTGTTCGCCGATCCACTGCGCCAGCGCCAGCAGCTGGCCGGCCTGCGGATGCTGTGCCGCGGCATTGCCCAGCAGCACCGCCTTGTGCTCGCCGCCCAGCAGCGTTGCCGCGATGGCCTTCGCTGCATCGCCGGCGCTGGCCTCCACAGGCGCGGCGACGCCCTTGGCAGCGGCCACCGCAGCGGCGATCTGCGCCAGCGCGGCCGGCCATGCCGACGGTGCCGCTATCAAGCCGGCGGCCATCGGCATCAGCCAGTCGTCGTCCAGCGCATGCAGGCTGTGCACCTTCGCGCCGCGCCGCGCCGCGTGGCGCAGGCGCATGGCGAACAGCGGATGGTCCTTGCGCAGGAACGAGCCGACCACGAGCGCGCCTTGCAGCGTCGACAGCGAGGCGATCGAACGGCCGAGCCAGCGCGCCGAGCCGGCCGGTGCGGTGTTGCCGAAGTCGGCATGGCGGGTGCGGTGGTCGATGTTCTCGCTGCCCAGCCCGCGCACCAGCCGGGCCAGCAGATGCAACTCCTCGACCGTGCTGTGCGCGCTGCCCAGCGCGCCGATCGCTGCCGCACCGAACTCGCCCTTGATGCGCTGCAGGCCGTCGGCGACGAAAGCCAGCGCGGTGTTCCAGTCGACGACCTGCCACTGGCCGCCCTGTTTGATCATCGGCGCGGTCAGCCGCTGCGGGCTGTTCAGCGCTTCGTAGGAAAAGCGGTCGCGATCGGCGATCCAGCATTCGTTGACGGCTTCGTTCTCGAACGGCACCACGCGCATGACGCGGTTGGCCTTGGTCTGCACGATCAGGTTGCTGCCGGTCGAATCGTGCGGGCTGACGCTGCGCCGCCGCGACAGTTCCCAGGTGCGTGCGCTGTAGCGGAACGGCTTGCTGGTCAGCGCACCGACCGGGCAGATGTCGATCATGTTGCCCGACAGTTCCGAATCGATCGTGCGGCCGCTGACGGTGGTGATCTCCGAGTGCTCGCCGCGGTGGATCATGCCCAGTTCCATCACGCCGGCGACTTCCTGGCCGAAGCGCACGCAGCGTGTGCAATGGATGCAGCGGCTCATCTCCTCCATGCCGATCAGCGGGCCGACGTCCTTGTGGAAGACGACGCGCTTTTCTTCGCTGTAGCGCGACGCGGAGGCGCCGTAGCCCACCGCCAGGTCCTGCAGCTGGCATTCGCCGCCCTGGTCGCAGATCGGGCAATCGAGCGGGTGGTTGATGAGCAGGAACTCCATCACCGACTTCTGCGCGTTGACCGCCTTGTCGCTCTTGGTGCGCACGATCATGCCCTGCGTGACCGGCGTGGCGCACGCCGGCATCGGCTTCGGCGCCTTCTCGATGTCGACCAGGCACATGCGGCAGTTGGCCGCGATGCTGAGCTTCTTGTGATAGCAGAAGTGCGGCACGTAGACATCGGCGGCGTCGGCGGCATGCATCACCATGCTGCCGGTGGCGACGCTGACCTTGCTGCCGTCGAGTTCGATTTCGATCATGGACATGGATTCGGCGATCTTCTGGCTCAGGCGGTCTCGGCCACGCGCACCGGCGCGGCCACGCGCGCCGACCATGCAAGTCTTGTGCTCGACGTGGTGCACGAACTCGTCGCGGAAGTGCTTGAGCATGCCCTTGACCGGCAGCGCGGCGGCATCGCCGAGCGCGCAGATGGTGCGGCCCATGATGTTGTCGGACACCGAAGACAGCAGGTCGATGTCGGCCATCGTGCCCTGCCCTTTTTCGATGCGGTCGACCATGCGCCACAGCCAGCCGGTGCCCTCGCGGCACGGCGTGCACTGGCCGCACGATTCGTGCTGGTAGAAGTAGCTCAGGCGCAGCAGGCTCCTGACCATGCAGCGCGTGTCGTCCATGACGATGACCGCGCCCGAACCGAGCATCGAGCCGGCCTTGGCGATGGCGTCGTAGTCCATCGTGATGTCCATCATGATGTTCGCCGGCAGCACCGGCGCCGACGAGCCGCCGGGAATCACCGCCTTCAGCTTGCGCCCCTCGCGCATGCCGCCGGCGAGTTCGAGCAGCTTCGAAAACGGCGTGCCCATCGGCACCTCGAAGTTGCCCGGCAGTCGCACGTCGCCGACCACCGAGAAGATCTTGGTGCCGCCGTTGTTCGGCTTGCCGATCTCCAGATACGGCAGGCCGCCGTCGCGGATGATCCACGGCACCGCGGCGAAGGTCTCGGTGTTGTTGATCGTGGTCGGCTTGCCGTACACGCCGAAGCTGGCCGGAAACGGCGGCTTGAAGCGCGGCTGGCCCTTCTTGCCCTCGAGCGATTCGAGCAGCGCGGTTTCTTCGCCGCAGATGTAGGCGCCGAAGCCGTGGAACGCGTGCAGCTGGAAGTTGAAGGCCGCTGCCCAGGATGCTTGTCGCCCAGATAGCCGGCCGCGCGCGCTTCTTCGAGCGCCTCTTCGAAACGTTCGTAGATCTCGAAGATCTCGCCGTGGATGTAGTTGTAGGCCGTGGCCACGCCCATCGCGTAGGCGGCGATGGCCATGCCTTCGATGACGATGTGCGGGTTGTAGGCCAGGATGTCGCGGTCCTTGCAGGTGCCCGGCTCGCCTTCGTCGGAGTTGCACACCAGGTACTTCGGGCCGGGGAACTGGCGCGGCATGAAGCTCCACTTCAGGCCGGTCGGGAAAACCCGCGCCGCCGCGGCCGCGCAGCGCCCGAGGCCTTGACCTCGGCGATCACCTGGTCGGGCGTCATGCCGGGCCGCCGTCGATGCCGAGCATCTTGCGCAGCGCCTGGTAGCCGCCGCGCGCCTCGTAGTCCTTCAGGCGCCAGTTGCTGCCGTCGAGCCCGGCATAGATCTGCGCGCCGATGTGCCGGCCGTGGAAGCAGGTCTCGTGGCCCTTGGCCTGGAACTTCGACAGGTCCAACATCGTCAGTTGCCTTCGCTGGCCGCGTGCGCGGCGAGCGTCTCGACCAGTTCGTCGAGGCGCTGGTTGTTCATGAAGCTGAACATCTGGCGGTCGTTGACCAGCATCACCGGCGCGTCGGCGCAGGCGCCCAGGCACTCGCTCGGCTGCACGGTGAACAGGCCGTCGGCGCTGGTGCCATAGGCATCGACGCCGAGCTTGTGGCACAGGTGCTGCAGTGCGGTTTCGCCGTCGCGCAGCTGGCACGGCAGGTTGGTGCAGACGTTGAACTTGAAGCGGCCCACCGGCTGCTGGTTGTACATGTTGTAGAAGGTCGTGACCTCGTGCACCGCGATCGGCGCCATGCCCAGGTACTGCGGCCACCGCGTCCTCGGCCTCGGTCGACACATGGCCGTGTTCGAGCTGCACGATGGCCAGGCAGGCCATCACCGCCGACTGCTGCTGGTCAGCCGGGTACTTGGCCACTTCCGCGCGCGAAGCGAGCCTGGTGCATGTCGTCGCTCAGCTTCATCGGTCGATCTCGCCGAAGACGATGTCCATCGTGCCGATCATCGCCACCGCGTCGGCGATCATGTGGCCGCGCGCCATCTCGTCGAGCGCGGCCAGGTGCGGAAAACCGGCGGGCGGATCTTCAGGCGGTACGGCTTGTTGGCGCCGTCGCTGACGATGTAGATGCCGAACTCGCCCTTCGGGTGCTCGACCGCCGCATAGGCCTCGCCCTCGGGCACGTGGAAGCCTTCGGTGAACAGCTTGAAGTGGTGGATCAGCTCTTCCATGTGCTCCTTCATGTGCACACGCGAAGGCGCCGCCACCTTGTGGTTGTCGGTGATCACCGGGCCCGGGGTTGGCGCGCAGCCAGTCGACGCACTGCTGGATGATGCGGTTGCTCTGGCGCATCTCTTCGACGCGCACCAGGTAGCGGTCGTAGGTGTCGCCGTTGACGCCCACCGGGATGTCGAAGTCCATCAGTCGATAGACGTCGTACGGCTGCTTCTTGCGCAGGTCCCACTCGATGCCCGAACCGCGCAGCATCGGCCCGGTGAAGCCCAGGTTCAGTGCGCGTTCGGGCGTGACGACGCCGATGCCGACCGTGCGCTGTTTCCAGATGCGGTTGTCGGTGAGCAGCGTCTCGTATTCGTCGACGTAGCCCGGGAAGCGCTGGGTGAAGTCGTCGATGAAGTCGAGCAGCGTGCCGCTGCGATCGTCATTCAGCGCATCGATCGCCTTCTGGTTCTTGATGCGCGAGACCTTGTACTGCGGCATCGTGTCGGGCAGGTCGCGGTAGACGCCGCCCGGGCGGAAGTAGGCGGCGTGCATGCGCGCGCCCGACACCGCCTCGTACATGTCGAACAGGTCTTCGCGCTCGCGGAAGCAGTAGATCAGCATGTTCATCGCACCGCAGTCGAGCCCGTGCGCGCCCAGCCACATCAGGTGGTTCAGCAGCCGCGTGATCTCGGAGAACATCACGCGGATGTACTGCGCGCGCATCGGCACGTCGATGCCGAGCAGCTTCTCGATGGCCAGGCAGTAGGCGTGCTCGTTGCACATCATCGACACGTAGTCGAGCCGGTCCATGTAGGGCAGCGACTGGATGTAGGTCTTGCTCTCGGCCAGCTTCTCGGTGGCGCGGTGCAGCAGCCCGATGTGCGGGTCGGCGCGCTGGATGACCTCGCCGTCGAGTTCCAGCACCAGGCGCAGCACGCCGTGCGCGGCCGGGTGCTGGGGCCCGAAGTTGAGCGTGTAGTTCTTGATCTCAGCCATGGCGCGCCCACGCTGCAAGACCGGCCCGACAGCCGCTGCGGCTCTTCATTGCAGCCCGCCGTAGTTGTCTTCGCGCACCACGCGCGGCGTGATCTCGCGCGGCTCGATCGTCACCGGCTGGTAGATGACGCGCTTGCTCTCGCGCGTCGTAGCGCATCTCGACATGGCCGGTGGTCGGGAAGTCCTTGCGCATCGGGTGGCCGATGAAGCCGTAGTCGGTGAGGATGCGGCGCAGGTCGAGATGGCCTTCGAAGATGATGCCGTACAGGTCGAAGGCCTCGCGCTCGAACCAGTTGGCCGACGACCAGACGTCGGTCAGCGAGGCCACCATCGGCATCGTCGTCGTCGGGGGCGAACACCTTCAGCCGCACGCGCCAGTTGTGGCGTCACCGACAGCAGGTGCGCGACCACGCAGTAGCGCGGCCCGTCCCACGGCTGGTTCTTGTAGTCGAAGTAGTCGACACCGCACAGGTCGATCAGCTGCTCGAAGCGCAGCGCTCGCGTGGTCGCGCAGCGATCAGCGCCGCGGCCAGGTAGTTCGGCGGCCGTGACGGCAGCGTGATCTCGCCGCGGTCGCGCCGCAGCGTCTTGATGTGCTCGCCGAGACTGTCGGTTCGAGCGCCGCTTGCAGGTTGTCGAGTCGGGTCATGGGACGATGTCAGCGGGCGATGGTGTTCTCGCGGCGGATCTTGTTCTGCAACTGCAGGATGCCGTACAGCAGCGCCTCGGCGGTCGGCGGGCAGCCGGGCACGTAGACGTCGACCGGCACGATGCGGTCGCAGCCGCGCACCACCGAATAGCTGTAGTGGTAGTAGCCGCCGCCGTTGGCGCACGAGCCCATGCTCAGCACCCAGCGCGGCTCGGCCATCTGGTCGTAGACCTTGCGCAGCGCCGGCGCCATCTTGTTGCACAGCGTGCCGGCGACGATCATCAGGTCGCTCTGGCGCGGGCTCGGGCGGAACAGCATGCCGAAGCGGTCGATGTCGTAGCGCGCCGCACCGGCGTGCATCATCTCCACCGCGCAGCAGGCCAGGCCGAAGGTCATCGGCCACAACGAGCCGGTCTTCGACCAGTTGATCAGCTTGTCCACCGAGGTGGTGACGAAGCCTTCCTTCAGTACGCCTTCGATGCCCATGGTGTCAGCCGATCATTCCCAGTCGAGAGCGCCCTTTTTCCACTCGTAGACGAAGCCGACGACGAGGATGCCCAGGAAGATCATCATCGCCCAGAACCCCGGCGCGCCGATCTCGCGCAGCGCCACTGCCCACGGGAAGAGGAAGGCGATCTCCAGATCGAACAGGATGAACAGGATGGCGACCAGGTAGTAGCGCACGTCGAACTTCATGCGCGCATCCTCGAAGGCTTCGAAACCGCACTCGTAGGGCGAGTTCTTCGCCGCGTCGGGCCGGTTCGGACCGAAGGCAAACCCGATCAGCTGCGGTGCCACGCCGACCGCCACGCCGACCAGGATGAACAGGATCACAGGCAGGTAGGGTTGCAGGTCCATGTCGGGAGGCGCGAGGATTCAGGAAGGTCGTTTGCGAGAGCCTGCAGGCGCGGCGCGAGGGATTCGGCAGCGCGCGCGGTACGGCGTGAACTTCGATGGTGCCGACGGCGAGACTCGAACTCGCACAGCTTTCGCCACTACCCCCTCAAGATAGCGTGTCTACCAATTTCACCACGTCGGCAAGGTCGTTCGGTCGATCGGGTGACGTGAGGAAATGACACCCTGAACAGCCCACGATTCTAGCTGCAAATGCACCGGCTTCACGAGGCAGCGCAGGCGCTCGACCGCAGCGCAGCGGCAGCCGCGCGAGCGCGCCCGGATCACTTGCCGGTGCCGGCCGGCGCCGAGCCTGCCGGTATCGCTGCCGGCACGCCGGGTGCCGGACCGATGCCGCGGGCGAGGGCACGTTCATCGCCGCCGGAATGCCCGCAGCGCCCGGCGTTGCCGGTGACGCCGGCAGCGCAGGCGCCGCACCGGGAATGACCGCCGCGCCGTTGGCGGCACTGGCCGCCGGCGCGGCACCGCGATCGAGCACGCTGGCGCCGCCGATCGGCTCGACGCGCGAACTGCGGTCGTTCGAAATGAAGGCCAGCGCCAGCGTGCAGACGAAGAACACCGCGGCGCAGGCCGCCGTGGAGCGCGACAGGAAGTTCGCGCTGCCGCTGGCGCCGAACAGGCTGCCCGAGGCGCCGCTGCCGAACGAGGCGCCCATGTCGGCGCCCTTGCCGTGCTGGATCAGCACCAGGCCGATCATCACCAGGGCGGTGAGCAACTGCAGCGCCAGGATGGCGGTCAACCAGATCTGCATGATGGGGTGAAGTCTCTCGTTGAATCTTGGATGAACGCCGGCAGGGCCGCGGCCGCGCCGTGCGAGCGTCAGTGCATGGCCCGGCAGATGGCGACGAAATCGGCGGCCTTCAACGACGCGCCGCCGACCAGCGCGCCGTCGATGTCGGCCTGCGCGAACAACGCCGCGGCGTTGTCGGGCTTGACGCTGCCGCCGTACAGAATCGTCATCTGCGCGGCGCGCGGCGTGGCGGCCTGCAGTTGCGCGCGCAGCAGCTGCATGCACCTCCTGCGCCTGTTCGGGTGTCGCGCTGCAGCCCGGTGCCGATGGCCCACACCGGCTCGTAGGCCACGACCATCTCGCCGGCGCAGTGCGCCAGCGTGTGGATCACCGCCGACAACTGCCGCTTGACCACCGCCGCGGTCTCGCCGGCCTCGCGCTGAGCCAGCGTCTCGCCGACGCACACGATCGGCGTCACGCCGTGCGTCAGCGCCGCCTGCGCCTTGTCGGCGACCAGCTGATCGGTTTCGCCATGCAGCGCGCGACGCTCCGAATGGCCGACGATGGCATAGCGGCAGCCGAACTCGGCCAGCATCGCCGCCGACACCTCGCCGGTGTAGGCGCCCTGCTGCGTGCGCCGAACAATCCTGCGCGCCCCAGCGGATGTCGCTGCCGGCCAGGTTCACGGCCGTCTCGGCCAGGTACGGGAACGGCACGCACACCGCGGCATCGCCGATGAAGGGCCGTGCCGCCAGGATGCCGGCCAGCAGCTCGGCATTGGCCGGGTGGCTGCCGTGCATCTTCCAGTTGCCGACGACGAGCATGCGGCGCTTGGCGGTCATGGCGTCGTCCAGTCGAGCACGATCTTGCCGACATGCACGCTCGATTCCATCAGCGCGTGCGCCTGCGCCGCCTGCGCGGCGGGGAACACCTGTGTAGATCACCGGCTTGATGCGGCCGGCTTCGATCAGCGGCCACACCTTGTCGCGCAGTTCGCGCGCGATGACCGTCTTGTAGGCGACCGAGCGCGGGCGCAGCGTGCTGCCGACGATCGACAGACGCTTGCGCAGCAGCGCGCCGACATCGAGCGTGGCCTGGGTGCCGCCCTGCACCGCGATGACGGCGATGCGGCCGTCGTCGGCCATGCAGCTGACTTCGCGCGGCAGGTAGTCGCCGGCCGACCATGTCGAGCACCACGTCGACGCCGCGCCCGCCGGTGATGCGCTTGACCTCGGCGACGAAGTCCTGCGTCTTGTAGTTGATCGCGTGGTCGGCGCCTTCGGCGATGCATGCCGCGCACTTGTCGTCGCTGCCGGCGGTGACGATCACCGTCGCGCCGAAGGCCTTGGCCAGCTGGATCGCGGTGACGCCGATGCCGCTCGAGCCGCCCTGCACCAGCAGCGGTTTCGCCCTGCAGCCAGCTTCGCGTTCTGGAACACGTTCTGCCAGACGGTGAAGAAGGTTTCGGGCAAGGCGGCCGCCTCGATGTCGCTCAGGCCCTTCGGCACCGGCAGGCACTGCCCGGCCGGCGCCACGCACTGCTGCGGCATAACCGCCGCCGGCGACCAGCGCGCAGACACGATCGCCGATCTTCAATCCGGCGACCGCCAGATCGGCGGGCTGAACCGGCCAGCACCGTGCCGGCCACCTCGAGCCCCGGCAGATCGGACACGCCCGGCGGCATCGGGTACAGGCCCTTGCGCTGCAGCACGTCCGGGCGGTTGATGCCCGAGGCCGTGACGGCGATCAGCAGTTCACCGGCGCGCGGTTGCGGATCGGGCCGCTGGGTCGGCACCAGCACCTCGGGCCCGCCGGGCTGCTTGATCTCGATGGCATGCATGGTCGGATCCTCGCGCGTGGGCCCGGTGCGCACCGCTCGGTGCTGCCGGGCCGGCGATGTTCAGTCGGCCGCGGCGTGTCGGCGTCAGCCGCTGCGGGTGCGGCCTCGGCGGCGGGCTCGCGGCGCGGGCGCTCACCACGGTCGCCGCGATCACCGTGGTCGCGTCGCGGGCGGTCGCCGTATTCGCGGCGCGGCGGACGCTCACGCTCCTCTTCCATGCCCTCGGGCCGCTCGAGCAACGCCTTCAGCGACAGCTTGACGCGGCCCTTCTCGTCGGTCTCGAGCACCTTGACCTTGACGACCTGGCCTTCCTTCAGGAAGTCGGTCGACCTTCTCGACGCGCTGGTGCGCGATCTGGCTGATGTGCAGCAGACCGTCCTTGCCCGGCAGCAGGTTGACCAGCGCGCCGAAGTCGAGGATCTTGGTGACGGCGCCTTCGTAGACCTTGCCCACCTCGACCTCGGCGGTGATCTCCTCGATGCGCTTCTTGGCGAACTCGGCCTTGTCGGCGTCGGCCGAGGCGATGGTGATCGTGCCGTCCTCGCCGATGTCGATCACGCAGCCGGTCTCTTCGGTCAGCGCACGGATGACCGCGCCGCCCTTGCCGATCACGTCGCGGATCTTCTCCGGGTTGATCTTCATCGTGTACAGGCGCGGCGCGAACTGCGACACCTCGGTCTTGGCCTCGCCCATCGCTTCGGTCATCTTGCCCAGGATGTGCAGCCGCGCTTCCTTGGCCTGCGCCAGCGCGACCTGCATGATCTCCTTGGTGATGCCCTGGATCTTGATGTCCATCTGCAGCGCGGTCACGCCGTTCGGTCGTGCCGGCGACCTTGAAGTCCATGTCGCCGAGGTGATCCTCGTCGCCCAGGATGTCGGTCAGCACCGCGAAGCGGTTGCCGTCCTTGATCAGGCCCATCGCGATGCCGGCCACGTGCGCCTTCATCGGCACGCCGGCGTCCATCAGCGCCAGGCAGCCGCCGCAGACCGAGGCCATCGACGACGAGCCGTTCGATTCGGTGATCTCGCGACACCACGCGCATCGTGTACGGGAAATCTTCCTTGCTCGGCAGCGCCGCGATCAGCGCGCGCTTGGCCAGGCGGCCGTGGCCGATCTCGCGGCGCTTGGGCGTGCCCACGCGGCCGGTCTCGCCGGTGGCGAACGGCGGCATGTTGTAGTGCAGCATGAAGCGGTCGCTGAACTCGCCGGCCAGCGCGTCGATGCGCTGCGCGTCGCGGTCGGTGCCCAGCGTGGCCACCACCAGCGCCTGCGTCTCGCCGCGCGTGAACAGCGCCGAGCCGTGGGTGCGCGGCAGCACGCCGTTGCGGATCTCGATCGGGCGCACGGTGCGCGTGTCGCGACCGTCGATGCGCGGCTCGCCGGCCAGGATCTGGCCGCGCACGATGCGCGCTTCGATGTCGAACAGCATGCCCTTCGACCTTGACCGCGTCGAACTCGGCGCCCTCGGCCTTCAGCGCGGCCATCGTCGTCGGCAGTAGGCCTCGCGGCAGGCCTGCGTGCGCGCCTGCTTGCTGCGGATCTGGTAGGCCGCGCGCAGCGGCTCTTCGGCCAGCGCGGCGACCTTGGCGATGAAGGCCTCGTCCTTGGCCGGCGGCTGCCAGTCCCACTCGGGCTTGCCGGCGTCGCGCACCAGTTCGTTGATCGCGGCGATGGCGACGTTGCCCTGCTCGTGGCCGAAGACCACGGCGCCGAGCATGATCTCCTCGGACAGCTGGTCGGCTTCGGATTCGACCATCAGCACCGCGGCTTCGGTGCCGGCGACGACCAGGTTCAGCTGCGAATCGTGCAGCTGCGTCTGGCCCGGGTTGAGCACGTATTCGCCGTTGACGTAGCCGACGCGTGCGGCGCCGATCGGGCCGTTGAACGGGATGCCGCTGATCGCCAGCGCGGCGCTCGTGCCGATCAGCGCGGCGATGTCGGCCTGCACCTCGGGGTTCAGGCTGACAGCACGTGGACGACGACCTGCACTTCGTTGAAGAAGCCATCGGGGAACAGCGGGCGGATCGGCCGGTCGATCAGGCGGCTGGTCAGCGTCTCGAGTTCGCTCGGGCGGCCTTCGCGCTTGAAGAAGCTGCCGGGAATCTTGCCCGCGGCATAGGTCTTCTCGATGTAGTCGACGGTCAGCGGGAAGAAGTCCTGGCCCGGCTTGGCTTCGCTTGCGCGCCACCACGGTGGCCAGCACCACGGTGTCGTCGATGTTGACGAGCACCGCGCCGCCGGACTGGCGGGCGATCTCGCCGGTTTCCAGCGTGACGCTGTGCGGGCCCCACTGGAAGGTCTTGGTGACCTTGTTGAACATGCTCATGGTGAATCTCCGATTGTGGTGGGGCACGCTTGGGGTGGTGCCTTTGACCTGGAGCCGCGCCGCGGGTCGCCGATTGCCGGGCGGCCCGTCACGTGCTGCGTCCTAGACGGCGCGGCGCCCGCCATCGGGCACGGCGCTTGCCGACTGCCGATCGGGCACAGGCTGCCATGCCTGGTGGCACCTACTTGCGCAGGCCCAGCTTGCCGATCAGCGCGGTGTAGCGCTCGGCGTCCTTCGTCTTCAGGTAACTCAGCAGCCGCTTGCGCTGGTTGACCATCTTCAGCAACCCGCGACGACCATGGTGGTCCTTGCACGTGCAGCTTGAAGTGCGGCGTCAGCTCGTTGATGCGCGCGGTCAGCAACGCCACCTGCACTTCGGGCGAGCCGGTGTCGGCGGCGCCGCGTGCGTTGTCCTTGACGATGTCGGCGACTTGCGCCTGGGCCATGCTCATGTCGATTTCCTGGTGTTCGGAAACCGTCCGCACAGGCCAGGATGGCACGGCGACGGTTTCCGGTTGACTTGCGAATACAGGTGAAACCGACCTGTACCGTGCTGAAGCGTCGTGCCGCCGAAGGGACTGGCCCACCGACTCAGCCGGCGATTCTAGCCGATCCGCCGATCGTGCAGCGCGCCGGCCAGGCGGGCCAGCCCCGGCAGTCAGCCGCGACGGGTCCTGGGACGCAAAGCACCAGCGCAGCCAGCCTTCGCCCTCGCCGCCGAAGGCCGCGCCCGGCGCCAGCCCGAGGCCGTGCGCCGTCGACCAGGTGCTTGGCAAAGGCGAGCGAGTCGTCCTGCGCCGTCGACGCTGAAAGAAGGCGTACATGCCGCCTCGGGGCTGGCCACCGTCACCCCCGGCATGGCGCCGCAGGCCGTCGACCAGCAGGTCGCGGCAACCGCGCAGCCGCGCCACCAGCGCGGGCACGAAGCGTCGGCCGCCGCCAGCGCGGCGAGGCCGCCGCGCTGCACGAACACCGGCGCGCACGAGGTGTTGAACTCGATCAGCTTGCCGATCGCGTCGAGATGGCCGCGCGGCAGCACCATCCAGCCCAGCCGCCAGCCGGTCATCAGGAAGCTCTTCGAAAAGCTGTGCACCACCACCAGGCGGTCGTCGGCGTCGGCGATGTCGAGGAAGCTGGGCGCGGCGGCACCGTCGCCGAACCAGATGCGTTCGTACACCTCGTCGGCGACGATCCAGGTGCCGGTGCGGCGGCAGTGCTCGAGGATGCGCCTGCTGCTCGGCGCGCGTCAGCGTCCACCCGGTCGGGTTGTTGGGCGCGTTCAGCAGCAGCACGCGTGGTCGCGGCGGTGACCGCGTCGCGCAGCGCGGTCGAGGTCGAGCGTCCAGCGCCCGCCGTGCGGCTGCAGCGCAATGCGCACGCAGCCGCGCGCCCAGGATCTGCGCCTGCGCGCGTCAGGTTCGGCCACAGCGGCACCACCGCCACCACCTCGTCGCCGGCATCGACCAGCAACTGCATCGCCAGCATCAAGCGCGTTCACGCCCGACGAGGTGACGGCGATGCGCTCGTCGTCGACCGGCGCCGTGCAGGCGCTGCGTGTAGTCGCGCCAGCGCGTGCGCGCAACTCGGGCAGGCCGAGGTTGTGCGCATAGAAGGTCTCGCCGCGCAACAGCGACTCGGCGGCGGCCTGGCGCACCGGCTGCCGGCGTCACCTCGTCGCTCTCGCCGAACCAGAAGGCGAGCACGTCGTCGCGCCCGAGCCCGGCGTTGGCGACCTCGCGGATCTTCGAAGCAGGCAACTCGGCGATGGCGTGGCGCATGGCAAGGCTCGTGGTGGACGACTGGGGCGGGCGACGCGTGGGCACCCACCGTCGGGACTTGAATTGAAAGGCCGCGCATCCATGTACCGGCCATGGGTGCTGACGCTGTCTCGTCGGCGCCGGCGTTTCAAAACCAGGAGTTGACCATGTTTCTCGTACCCGTGAGTCCGCAACGGCTCTCATCTCGCGCGCAGCGTCGATCGCTTGTTCGACGACAGCTTCGATCGCTGGTTCGTCTCCGGCGGCGCGGCCGACGCGTCGCGCAGCCCGGCACTCGATGTCGCCGAATCCGACACGGCCTACACCGTCACGATGGACATGCCCGGCGTGGCCAAGGAAGACGTCAAGGTGTCGATCGACGGGCCGCAACGTGACGGTGCAAGCCGACCGCGCGCAAGGAAGAACGAGCCAAGGACGGCGACCGCATCGTCTACCGCGAGCGTTCCGCCATCGAGCTATTCGCGCAGTTTCAAGCTGGCCGGCGAAGTCGACCAGGCCGCGTCGAACGCCAAGCTGGAAAACGGCGTGCTGGTGCTGACGCTGGCAAGCGCGATGCGCCCAAGGCCACGCAGATCACCGTCAACTGAACTGACGGGCAACGAACCCTGCCTGCCAAGGGCCGCGCGAGCGGCCCTTTTTCTTTCCTTCAGATCTGCGCCAGATCCCAGCGCGGGCGCACATCGAAACGGCCCGACCGGTCGGGTGCCGCCAGGCCGCTCTGCAGCCGCATCGCCGCAGCCAGCGCGATCATCGCGCCGTTGTCGGTGCACAGCGACAGCTCCGGGTAGTGCACCTGCGCGCCGATGCGCGCGGCACTCGTGCGTCGAGCCGCGCGCGCAGCGCGCGGTTCGCACCGACACCGCCGGCGACCACCAGCCGGCGCAGGCCGGTGCCGTTCAGCGCGCGCATCGACTTCGCGCAGAGCACGTCGACGATCGCCGCCTGCACGCTGGCCGCCATGTCGGCACGCGGGTTGCGTCATCGGGTGCGGGCAGGGCCGCCACTTGCACGGCCACCGCTGTCTTCAGCCCGGCGAACGAGAAGTCGAGATTGGGCTTGTGCAGCAGCGGACGCGGCAGCGCGAAGGCGGCCGCGTGGCCCTGCTTCGGCCAGTCGGCCAGCGCCGGCCCCCCCGGATAGTCGCAGGCCGAGCAGCTTGGCGCTCTTGTCGAAGGCCTCGCCGGCGGCGTCGTCGAGCGTGTCGCCGAGCAGTTCGTAGCTGCCGACGCCGTGCACGCGCATCAGCTGCGTGTGGCCGCCGGAGACCAGCAGCGCGACGAACGGAAAGCGCGGCGGCCGTCTGCGACAGGAACGGCGACAGCAGGTGCCCTTCCAGGTGGTGGACGCCCAGTGCCGGGCGTGTCCAGCGCGGCGGCCAGCGCGGCCGCGACGCCGGCACCGACCAGCAGCGCACCGGCCAGGCCCGGGCCGCGCGTGTAGGCCACCAGGTCGATCTCGGCCAAGGTGCAGGCACTGTCGTCGCAGCACCTGCTGCGTCAGCGGCAACACGCGACGGATGTGATCGCGCGAGGCCAGTTCCGGCACCACGCCGCCGTAGGCGCTGGTGCATGTCGATCTGGCTGTGCAGCGCCTGCGCCTGCAAGCGTCGGCGGCTCATCGGCCTCGAAACTCGACCAGCGCCACGCCGGTCTCGTCGCACGAACTCTCGATTCCCAGCACCTTCATCGCGCCACGCCGATCAGTGATTTTCGCGCGCGTGGTTGATGGTGTACTTCGGCAGCTCGACGGTCACGTCGCTGGCGCGACAGGATGGCCTGGCACGACAGCCGCGACGTCGGCGTCAGGCCCCAGGCGCGGTCGAGCAGATCCTCCTCGCTCTCGTCCATTTCGCCGAGCGAGTCGAAGCCCTCGCGCACGATGACGTGGCAGGTGGTGCAGGCGCAGCTCATCTCGCACGCATGTTCGATGGCGATGCCGTTCTCGAGCAGCGCCTCGCACACCGAGGTGCCGGCAGGCGCTTCGATGTCGTCGCCCAGAGGGCACAACTCGGCGTGCGGCAGGACGTGGATGCGTGGGCATGAGGGGCTCAGATCTCGTCGACGCTGCGGCCCGAGCCAACGCGCGCTGGATGCCGCGGTTCATGCGCTCGGCGGCAAATTCCTCGGTGCCGCTCGGCCAGCGCCTCGACGGCGGTGTTGATGGCATCGGCGTCGTCAGCGCTGGGCGACGCCCTCGACGGCGCCGATCAGCGCATCGATGGCCGCGCGTTGCGCCGGCGTCGAGCAGGTCGCCGTCGGCGGCCAGCGCCGAGCGGGTGGCCAGCACCATGCGCTCGGCGTCGACCCGCGCTTCGCGCAACGCGCGCGCCGCCATGTCGCTCTCGGCGTGCGCAAAACTGTCGCGCAGCATGCGCGCCACCTGGTCGTCGCCAAGCCCGTAGCTCGGCTTGACCTCCACCGAGGCCTCGACGCCGCTGCCGGTCTCGCGCGCCGAGACGCTCAGCAGGCCGTCGGCATCGACCTGGAAGGTGACGCGGATGCGCGCTGCGCCGGCCACCATCGGCGGAATGCCGCGCAGTTCGAAACGCGCCAGCGAGCGGCAGTCGGCGACGGTTTCGCGCTCGCCCTGCACCACGTGCATCGACATCGCGGTCTGCCCGTCCTTGAAGGTGGTGAACTCCTGGGCCTTGGCCACCGGGATGGTGGTGTTGCGCTCGACGA
Organism: uncultured beta proteobacterium; assembly: GCA_963756415.1. GTDB lineage: Bacteria > Pseudomonadota > Gammaproteobacteria > Burkholderiales > Burkholderiaceae_C > Rubrivivax. The sequence goes on along the minus strand of CAVWNT010000002.1, from coordinate 1,248,889 downwards.
TGCGCTCGACCAGGCCGCCCATGGTCTCGATGCCCAGCGACAGCGGGATCACGTCGAGCAGCAGCAGCTCGTCCTCGCGTGCGTTGCCGGCCAGCGCGTCGGCCTGGATCGCCGCGCCGAGCGCCACCACCTCGTCGGGATTCAGATCGGTGAGGACCTTGGCATGACCGTCGGAGCCGAAGAACTCGGCCACCGCCTCGCGCACGCCGGCATGCGCGTGGCACCGCCGACCATCACCACGCCCTGCACATCGTCGCGCTGCACGCGCGCCGTCGCGCAGCACCTTGCGCAGCGAGGCTCAGCGTGCGTTCGACCAGCGGACGTGTCGATGACCTCGAACTGTTCGCGCGTCAGCACCTGCGACAGCGTGTCGTCGCCGAGCCGGCATTCGAAGCGCGTCTGGGCGGCGTCGGTGAGCGCTTCGCGCGTGCTGCGCGCGGCCCTCAGCACGCGCGGATTTCTGGATTGCACCTTCGGGCTCGCGGCCCTGCAGCATTGCGGTGGCCACCAGTCGGTCGAAGTCGTCGCCGCCGAGTGCACCGTCACCGCCGGTGGCCACCACCTCGAAGACCCCGCGTGTCAGGCGCAGCAGCGAGACGTCGAAGGTGCCGCCGCCCAGGTCGTACACCGCATAGAGCCCCTCGCTGGCGTTGTCCAGGCCGTAGGCCACCGCAGCGGCGGTGGGTTCGTTGATCAGGCGCAGCACATTCAGCCCGGCCAGCGCCGCGGCGTCCTTGGTCGCCTGACGCTGTGCGTCGTCGAAATAGGCCGGCACGGTGATGACGGCGCCGAACAGCAGCTCGTCGAAGCGTGTCTTCGGCGCGCTGGCGCAAGCGCGGCCAGGATCTCCGCCGAAACCTCCACCGGCGTCTTCAGCCCCTCGCGCGTCTGCACCGCCACCATGCCCGGCGCATCGACCAGCGCGTTGGGCAGCCGATCGACATCGTGCAGGTCGGCCAGCGAGCGACCCATCAGCCGCTTGACCGACGCCACCGTGTTCAGCGGATCGTCCGCCAGGCTGCGCGCGCGCTTCGTGGCCGATCAGCCTGCGCTGCGCCGGCGCCGTAGTGCACCAGCGATGGCAACAGCACCCTGCCCTGGTCATCCGGCAGGCACTCGGCGACACCATGGCGCACGGCCGCGACCAGCGAATTCGTCGTGCCCAGGTCGATGCCGACCGCGACCCGTCGCTGATGCGGGTCGGGCGACTGGCCGGGTTCGGAGATCTGCAGCAGGGCCATGTCAGTGTGTCCGTCGGCCGATGAAACCCGCGCTCATGGCGTCAGAGCCTCGAGGCGATCGTCGACGTCGCTGCGAAAACGCGAGACGAACATCAGCGCGCGCACCTCCGCGCTGGCGGCTGCGGCGTCGCGCTGCACATCCAGCAGGCGCTGCAGCGAACGCGTCAACTCGGCTCTCGGTGCGGGCCACGTCGTCTGCCAGCGCGCGCACCTGCGCCTCGTCGGCGGCATCGTCCAGCGATTCGCGCCACGCCATCTGCTTTTGCAGGAATGCCGCCGGCATCGCGGTGTTGCTCTCGGCGTCGATCGGCGAGCCGCGCAGCTCGCACAGATAGGCCGCGCGCTTCAGCGGGTCCTTCAAGCGCCGGTAGGCCTCGTTCACACGCACCGCCCATTGCATCGCCACGCGCTGCGCTGCGTCGCCCTCGGCGGCGAAGCGATCGGGATGCACCTGGCGTTGCAGCGCCCGCCAGCGTTGGTCGAGCAGCGCCGGATCGACATCGAAGGTCTGCGGGATGTCGAACAGACGGAAATCGTCATCGTCGAGTTTCATCGCGGGTCGGATGGAAGCACGGGTTCGGATGAGGCGCCCGTCGGCGCCGAGTGAAACCGGCGTCAGACGCGGAACGACTCGCCACAGCCGCAGCGGTCTTTCTCGCGCGGGTTGTGGAACTTGAAGCCTTCGTTCAAGCCTTCGCGCACGAAGTCGAGTTCGGTGCCGTCGATGTAGGGCAGGCTTTTCGGATCGACCAGCACCTTGACGCCATGGTCTTCGAAGACCACATCTTCGGGCGCCACCGTCGTCGGCGTATTCCAGCTTGTAGGCCAGGCCCGAGCAGCCGGTGGTCTTGACGCCCAGGCGCACGCCGACGCCCTTGCCGCGCTTGCCGATGTAGCGCGTGACATGGCGGGCGGCCGCTTCGGTCAGGGTAACGGGCATGTCAGTTCGAGGCAGGCGCGACGACGCTGCCGTGTTTGGTCTTGTAGTCCTGCACCGCCGCCTTGATGGCGTCTTCGGCCAGGATCGAACAATGGATCTTCACCGGCGGCAGAGCCAGTTCCTGTGCGATGTGCGTGTTCTTGATGTCCATCGCCTGGTCCAGCGTCTTGCCCTTGACCCATTCGGTGACCAGCGACGACGACGCGATCGCCGAGCCGCAGCCATAGGTCTTGAAGCGCGCGTCCTCGATCAACCCGGTGGCCGGGTTGACGCGGATCTGCAGCTTCATCACGTCGCCGCAGGCCGGTGCGCCGACCATGCCGGTGCCGACGCTGTCGTCGCCCTTGTCGAACGAGCCGACGTTGCGCGGGTTCTCGTAGTGTTCAACGACCTTGTCGCTGTATGCCATGTCATTTCTCCTTCGTTCAGTGCGCAGCCCATTGGATCGTGCTGATGTCGATGCCGTCCTTGTACATCTCCCACAACGGCGACAGCTCACGCAGCTTGGCCACCTGCTCGCTGCAGGGTCTTCACCGCGTAAGTCGATCTCCGCTTCGGTGGTGAAGCGGCCGATCGTCATGCGCAGGCTCGAATGCGCGAGTTCGTCGCTGCGGCCCAGCGCGCGCAGCACATAGCTCGGCTCCAGGCTGGCCGAGGTGCAGGCCGAGCCCGACGACAGCGCCAGCCCCTTCACGCCCATGATCAGCGACTCGCCCTCGACGTAGTTGAACGAGATGTTCAGGTTGTGCGGCACGCGCCGTTCGAGGTCGCCGTTGATGAACACCTGCTCGATGTCGGACAGGCCGCTCAGCAAGCCGCTGCTGCAGCGCGCGCACGCGCTCGCTGTCGGCACCCATCTCGGTGCGCGCCAGCGCGAAGGCTTCGCCCATGCCGACGATCTGGTGCGTCGGCAAGCGTGCCCGAGCGCATGCCGCGCTCATGGCCGCCGCCGTGCATCTGCGCTTCGAGCCGCACACGCGGCTTGCGGCGCACGTACAGCGCGCCGATGCCTTTGGGGCCGTAGGTCTTGTGCGAGGCCAGGCTCATCAGATCGACCGGCAGCGTGGCCATGTCGATCTGCACCTTGCCGGTGGCCTGCGCCGCGTCGACGTGGAAGATGATGCCGCGCTTGCGGCAGATCGCGCCGATCGCCGGGATGTCCTGGATCACGCCGATCTCGTTGTTGACCAGCATCACCGACACGACGATGGTGTCCTTGCGCAGCGAGGCTTCGAACTTGTCCAGATCGAGCAGGCCGTTTTCCTGCACGTCGAGGTACGTCACTTCGAAACCCTGGCGTTCCAGTTCGCGGGTCGTGTCGAGCACGGCCTTGTGCTCGGTCTTGACCGTCACCAGGTGCTTGCCGCGCGAGCTGTAGAAGTGCGCCGCGCCCTTCAAGCGCCAGGTTGTTCGATTCGGTGGCGCCCGAGGTCCAGACGATCTCGCGCGGATCGGCACCGATCAGTTCGGCCACCTGGCCGCGCGCGCGTCTCGACCGCCGCTTCCGCTTCCCAACCCCAGGCGTGGCTGCGCGAAGCCGGGTTGCCGAAGTGCTCGCGCAGCCAGGGGATCATCGCCTCGACCACGCGCGGATCGCACGGCGTGGTGGCGCCGTAGTCCATGTAGATCGGGAAGTGCGGGGTCATGTCAGCTGCAGTCAGGATTGGAATGGGCAAACGTTCACTTCGACATCGCCGTGCCGAGCGCGAACACCGAGTTCGGCGCGGTGACCTTGATCGGGCGCACCACCGGCTGCGAGGAAATGGCGCGCTTGACCGGCGCTTCCTGGATCGACACGCCCTTGGCCAGTTGTTCGTCGACCAGCTTCTTCAGCGAAATCGAATCGAGGTATTCGATCATCTTCGCGTTCAGGCTGGCCCACAGGTCGTGGGTCATGCAGCGACCGCCGTCCTCGCCCATGCAATTTTCCTTGCCCGCGCAGCCGGTCGACATCGATCGGCTCGTCGACGGCGACGATGATGTCGGCCACCGTGATCGCGTCGGCGCTGCGGCCCAGCGAATAGCCACCGCCCGGCCCGCGCGTGCTTTCGACCAGTTCGTGGCGGCGCAGCTTGCCGAACAGTTGCTCGAGGTACGACAGCGAAATCTGCTGCCGCTGGCTGATGGCGGCCAACGCCACCGGCCCGGCGTGCGAGCGCAAGCCCAGATCGATCATCGCGGTCACGGCAAAGCGGCCCTTGGTGGTCAGTCGCATTTCAATCTCCAGTCAGCCTTGCGGCATTGATGACAATTCGGCTCGGGGAAGACGATTTCGTCACTTGCCTGACTCCCGTCCTGGATGAGGGTTAACCCCTCATCTATTCCGAGTAGTTTTGTCAAGTATACCCGATCTCGACTGATTCGGTCAACTTCTGACTGAAGAGTTCCGTTGCCCCACGACCGCCCGTCAAGGCGGAGTCTCCGGCGCTGCCGGGTTCAAGCCGCGCGGTCGTGGCCGGCCGCACCGAAAGCCTGTTCGCGCAGTTGCGCCAGCTGGTCGCGGGCACGCGCCGCCTGTTCGAATTCCAGGTTGCGCGCGTGCTCCAGCATCTGCTTTTCCAGCAGCTTGATGCGCTTGCCGAGGTCCTTCTCGCTCATCGCTTCGACGGCCGCCGCCGCCTGCGCATTCTTCAGGTCGTCGCGGGCGGTCTTGTCCGAGACCACGCCGTCGATCATCTCGCGCACCTGCTTGCTGATGCTGCGCGGGGTGATGCCCTGCACGCGGTTGTGCTCGGTCTGCCGCGCCCGGCGGCGCGCGGTTTCGTCGAGCGCGCGCTTCATCGAGTCGGTGATCTTGTCCGCGTACAGGATGGCCTGCCCGTTCAGATGCCGCGCAGCGCGGCCGATGGTCTGGATCAGCGATCGCCCCGAGCGCAGGAAGCCCTCCTTGTCGGCATCGAGGATGGCCACCAGCGACACCTCGGGGATGTCGAGCCCCTCGCGCAGCAGGTTGATGCCCACCAGCACGTCGAACAGCCCCAGCCGCAGGTCGCGGATGATCTCGACTCGTTCGACCGTGTCGACGTCGGAGTGCAGGTAGCGCACCTTGACGCCGTTGTCGGACAGGTAGTCGGTGAGCTGCTCGGCCATGCGCTTGGTCAACGTGGTGATCAGCACACGTTCGTTGAGCTTCACACGCTCGTGGATCTCCTGCAGCACATCGTCGACCTGGTGGCCGGCCGGGCGCACCTCGACATGCGGGTCGATCAGCCCGGTCGGGCGCACCAGCTGCTCGACCACCTGCCCGGCATGCTGCTCTTCGTAGGGCCCCGGTGTGGCCGAGACGAACACCGCCTGGCGCATCTTGCCTTCGAACTCGTCGAACTTCAGCGGCCGGTTGTCGAGCGCGCTGGGCAGCCGGAAGCCGTATTCGACCAGCGTCGCCTTGCGTGCGCGGTCGCCGTTGAACATGCCGCCGAACTGCCCGATCAGCACGTGGCTTTCATCGAGAAACATGATCGTGTCGCGCGGCAGATAGTCCACCAGCGTCGGCGGCGGCTCGCCCGGCGCGGCGCCCGACAGGTGGCGGGTGTAGTTCTCGATGCCCTTGCAGTGGCCCACCTCCTGCAGCATTTCCAGGTCGAAGCGCGTGCGCTGCTCCAGCCGCTGGGCCTCGACCAGCTTGCCGTTCTTCACCAGCTCGTCGAGCCGCTCGCGCAGCTCGGTCTTGATGGTGTCGATGGCGACGACCACCCGTTCGCGCGGCGTCACGTAGTGGCTCGACGGATAGACCGTGAAGCGCGGGATCTTCTGCCGGATGCGCCCGGTCAGCGGATCCATCAGCTGCAGCGAATCGACCTCGTCGTCGAACAGCTCGATGCGGATCGCCAGCTCGGAGTGTTCGGCCGGAAAGACGTCGATGGTGCCGCCGCGCACGCGGAAGGTGCCGCGCGAGAACTCGGTGTCGTTGCGCTTGTACTGCATGCGGATCAGCTGCGCGATCACGTCGCGCTGGCCGATCTTGTCGCGCACGCGCAAGGTCATCACCATCTGGTGATAGTCCTGCGGCGAGCCGATGCCGTAGATGGCACTGACGCTGGCCACGATGATCACGTCGCGGCGTTCGAGCAGGCTCTTGGTCGCGCTCAGGCGCATCTGCTCGATGTGCTCGTTGATCGAGCTGTCCTTCTCGATGAACAGGTCGCGCTGCGGCACGTAGGCCTCGGGCTGGAAGTAGTCGTAGTAGCTGACGAAATACTCGACCGCGTTCTTCGGAAAGAACTCGCGGAACTCGCTGTACAGCTGTGCGGCGAGCGTCTTGTTGGGCGCGAAGACGATCGCCGGGCGGCCCTGGCGGGCGATCACGTTGGCCATCGTGAAGGTCTTGCCCGACCCGGTGACGCCGAGCAAGGTCTGGAAGCTCAAGCCGTCGTCGAGCCCGGCCACGAGCCCGTCGATGGCCGCCGGCTGGTCACCGGCCGGGGCGTAGGGCTGGAACAACTGGAACGGCGAGCCGGGGAACGATACGAACTCGCCCTGCGCCGAGCCGGCAGGGGTTTCGCGTGAATCGATCACGTCGCCGATGGCGTCGTTCATGGTTGTGCCTCCCGCACCCTAGAATTCCCTGTCGGCCTAGAGGCGCCTCGAGGCGCCGCGCAACCTCACAGAGTAGCGCACCCCGGCGCCCGCCGCAGCGCTGCACCACCCGCACAACCACCCGCAGTCCCATGTCACTCTTCGAAGCTGTCGAACTGGCCCCGCGCGACCCGATCCTGGGCATGACCGAACAGTTCAATGCCGACCCGAACCCGGCCAAGGTCAACCTCGGCGTGGGCGTGTATTTCGACGCCGCCGGCAAATTGCCGATCCTGGCGTGTGTGCTCGAGGCCGAGAAGCAACTGGCCGAGACGCCGAAGGCGAAGGGCTACCTGCCGATCGATGGCATCGCCGCCTACGACCGCGCCGTGCAGGAGCTCGTCTTCGGCGCGGCCAGCCCGGCGCTGGCGGAAGGCCGCATCGCCACCGCCCAGACGCTGGGCGGCACCGGCGCGCTGAAGGTCGGCGCCGACTTCCTGAAGCGGCTGAATCCGCAGGCGGCGGTGCTGATCAGCGACCCGAGCTGGGAAAACCACCGCGCGCTGTTCACGCAGGCCGGATTCGAGGTGGCGACCTATCCGTACTACGACGCTGCACGCCACGACATTCGCTTCGACGCCATGCTGGCGGCCCTGCAGAGCGCCGCCGCCGGCAGCGTCGTGGTGCTGCATGCCTGCTGCCACAACCCCACCGGCTACGACCTCGGCGCGGCGCAATGGGCAGCAGGTCGTGCAGGTGGTCAAGGCGCGCGGCCTGGTGCCGTTCCTCGACATGGCCTACCAGGGCTTCGGCGATGGCATTGCCGAGGATGGCGCGGCAGTGCAGGCGTTCATGGCCGCCGGGGTCGATTTCCTGGTCGCCACGTCGTTCTCGAAAAGCTTCTCGCTGTACGGCGAGCGCGTCGGCGCGTTGAGCGTGGCCTGCGTCAGCAGCGACGAGGCCGCGCGCGTCCTGTCGCGCCTGAAAGTGCTGATCCGCGGCAACTACTCGAACCCGCCCACACACGGCGCGCACGGTGGTGGCGCGGGTCTTGACCACGCCGGCGTTGCGGTCGATGTGGGAAGACGAACTGGGCGGCATGCGCATGCGCATCCGGCACATGCGCGAGCTGCTGGTGCAGCGGCTGAAGGCTGCCGGCGTCGAGCGCGACATGAGCTTCATCCTGCGGCAAAAGGGCATGTTCAGCTATTCAGGCCTGTCGGCTGCAGCGATGCAGCGCCTGCGCAGCGAGTTCGGTGTGTACGGCATCGATTCGGGGCGCATCTGCGTCGCCGCGTTGAACGAGGGCAACCTCGACCGGTTGCCGCCGCCATCGCGAAGGTGGCTTGAGTCGCTCGCCAGGTGTCGCGCTGCGTTGCAGGGTTTCCTCCCTCCGGGTTTCGCACGTTGGCAGGGCGCGGCGAGACGTCGCATAATTGGTGCACCGCAGCATGCTGTGGCAGCAGTCTGTCTTGCGGCCGGTTCCGGCCATCCTGCCTGCCGACATCCATGAAGAACACCCTCGATGCTCTATCAATGGTATGAGACACAACGTGCGCTGATGGCGCCGTTCTCCGAGTTCGCGACCGCCTCGGCCAAGCTGTACAACCATCCGCTGTCGCCGTTCGCCCACACGCCGCTGGCGCAGCGCGTGTCGGCCGGTTTCGACCTGATGCACCGGTTGGTGAAGGACTACGAAAAACCGCAGTTCGGCATCACGGCGGTCGCCGTCGGCGGTGTCGAGGTGGCGGTGCAGCAGCAGGTGGCGATGACGCGGCCCTTCTGCCGGCTGCTGCGCTTCAAGCGCTTCAGCGACGATCCGCAGGCGCTCGACAGCATGAAACTGCAGCCCACCGTGCTGGTGGTGGCGCCGTTGTCCGGCCATCACTCGACGCTGCTGCGCGAGACCGTGCGTTCGCTGCTGCAGGACCACAAGGTCTTCATCACCGACTGGACCGATGCGCGCATGGTGCCGGCCGACGATGGTCCTTTCCACCTCGACGACTACGTCGAATACGTGCAGGATTTCATCCGCCTGATCGGGCCGCAGGCGCATGTCATCTCGGTGTGCCAGCCGACGGTGCCGGTGCTGGCCGCGGTGTCGCTGCTGGCCAGCCGCGGCGAAGCCACGCCGCCGACGATGACGATGATGGGTGGCCCGATCGATGCCCGCAAGAGCCCGACCGAGGTCAACACGCTGGCCACGACGAAGAGCTATCAGTGGTTCGAGAACAATGTCATCTACCGCGTGCCGTTGAACTTTCCGGGCGCCGGCCGGCGCGTGTACCCGGGCTTCATGCAGCACAGCGGCTTCGTCGCGATGAACCCCGACCGGCACGTCAACTCGCACTACGACTATTTCCTCGACCTGGTGCGCGGCGACGAAGAAAGCGTCGAATCGCATCGCGCCTTCTACGATGAGTACAACGCGGTGCTCGACATGCCCGCCGAGTACTACCTGGACACCATCAAGACGGTGTTCCAGGACTTCGCGCTGGTCAAGGGCAACTGGGTCGTCGAAAGGCGAGCCGGTGCGGCCGGCCGACATCCGCGACACCGCATTGCTGACCATCGAAGGCGAGCTCGACGACATCTCCGGCGCGGGCCAGACACAGGCCGCCCACGCGCTGTGCACCGGCATCGACGCCGCCAGCAAGTTTCACTACGAAGCCGCCGGCGCCGGCCACTACGGCATATTCTCAGGACGGCGCTGGCGCGAGAAGGTCTATCCGCGGGTGCGCGAGTTCATCGCCGCCCACGACAGCGCAAGCGCTGCGAACGGCAAGGCCGCGACCACCCCGCGCAAGCGGGTGACCGTCGGCGCGCGCAAGAGCCGGCGCTGAGGCGCGCCGCGCCGGCCCGATGAACGATCACGCGGGCGCGCACGTCGAGCGCCTGGCGCAGGCGCTCGATGCGGCACTGCCGCAGACCCAGTGCACCCGCTGCGGCTATGCCGATTGCCGCGCCTACGCCGAGGCGATGGCCGGCGGCGCTGCCGACATCAACCGTTGCCCGCCCGGTGGTGCACAGGGCATCGTCCGGCTGGCCGCGCTGACGGGCCGTCCGGCGACGCCGCTCGATGCCGCTTGCGGCCAGGAAGGCCCGCGCGCGCTGGCGGTCATCGACGAGGGCTGGTGCATCGGCTGCACCTTGTGCATCAAGGCCTGCCCGGTGGATTGCATCGTCGGCGCAGCCAAGCAGATGCACACCGTGATCGACGATCTGTGCACCGGCTGCGAATTGTGCGTGCCGGTGTGCCCGGTCGACTGCATCGCGATGGTCGCCGGTCACCGGCGAACGCGCCGGCTGGGATGCATGGAGCGATGCGCAGGCGGAACAAGCGCGTCAGCGATACGCCTTGCATCGATGGCGCGATGAGCGCGACACGCGAGAACGAAGGCGAACGCCTGGCGGCCAGGGCGAGCGCCAAGCTGGCCGAGCTGCAGGCCCACGGCAGCGACACCGATGCGCAGGCTGTGCAGCGCAAGCGTGCCGTCATCGACGCTGCGCTGGCGCGTGCCAGGGGCAAGGCGCCGTGAGCGGGCCGCGTGGCGGCGCGGCGGCACCATGACCGACGCGCAGGTCGAAAGCTTCTTCGCCACCTTCCAGCGGGCCAACCCGCAGCCGGTGACCGAGCTCGCATTCACCAGCGTGTTCGAACTGCTGGTGGCCGTGCTGTTGTCGGCACAGGCCACCGACGTCAGTGTCAACAAGGCCACCCGTGGGCTTTTTGCCGCGGCCTGCACACCGCAGCAGATGATCGCGCTGGGCGTCGACGGCATCGAATCGCACATCCGCAGCATCGGGCTGTACCGCAACAAGGCGCGCAATCTGCTTGCCACCTGCGCGATCCTCGTCGACCAGCACGGCGGCCGCGTGCCGCGCACGCTCGAGGCACTGCAGTCGCTGCCGGGTGTCGGACGCAAGACTGCCAACGTGGTGCTGAACGTGGCATTCGGCGAGCCGACGATGGCGGTGGACACGCATGTCTTTCGGGTCGCCAACCGCACCGGTCTGGCCAACGGCCACACGCCGCAGGCCGTCGAGCAGCAACTGCTGCGCCGGGTGCCCGCGGCCTACGGCGTCGATGCCCACCATTGGTTGATCCTGCACGGCCGCTATGTGTGCCAGGCGCGAAGGCCGTTGTGCGAGCGCTGCCTGGTCGCCGCGTACTGCGACTACGCTGCCGCGACGTCGATGCGGTGAACGAAATCGGGCCTGCAGCGCGCCCTACAATCGGCCGCCAGCCGCTGCAGCCATGTCGAAGCTCGAAGAACTTGCCGAACGCATTGAACGCCTCGTGCTGCGTCACGACGAGCTCAAGCGCACCAACCAGCTGCTCGAACAGCAGATCGGCCAGTTGAGCAGCGAACGCGACAACCTGCGCTCGCGCCTGGGCGCCGCGCGTGCCCGCATCGACGCGCTGCTCGAACGGCTGCCGATGGACCGCGCCGCCGACGAGACATGAAGCAGCTCGAAGTCACCATCCTCGGCCAGAGCTACATCCTCGGCTGCCCCGATGGCGGCGAAGCGCTGCTCGGCGCTGCGGTGGCCAGCGTCGACCGTGAAATGAGCGGCATTCGCGATGCGGGCAAGGTCAAGGCGCGCGAGCGCATCGCCGTGCTGGCGGCCTTGAACCTGGCCTACCAGCTGGCCGACCGCACACCGCGCAGCTCAGAGCCAGTGCGGCGCAGTGGTCACACCGCGAACGACAGCGACGACGGTGTCGACGCGCTGATTCAGCGCATCGATGCCGTGCTCGGCGACGACGGCCACCTGTTGTGAACTTTGCGCCGGTTTTGCCCGCACCACGCGGCACACGGGTCTAGAATGTTTTTGTCCGTCGCGTTCGCTGGAGTCTTATATTTCCTTGAACCGATGCTCTTTGAGCAAGGGCTTGGAACATCGCCTGGTGGGCGTGATCGTCTCGCGTCAGACGAACCCGAAATCAGGCTGACCTCGCCCACCTGAACTCCACTTGGGTTCAGGAATGCGGCTCCCGGTGCGCGGCGGACACCCCCCTTTCAGATCGGCGCCATGCCACGCGACACGCCACGCTACTGGTTGATGAAGAGCGAGCCGAACGAGTGCTCGATCGATGACCTGGTGGCTGCCGAGAAGCACACCGTGCCGTGGACCGGCGTGCGCAACTACCAGGCGCGCAATTTCATGCGTGACGACATGCAGGTCGGCGACGGCGTGCTGTTCTACCACTCGTCGTGCCCGCAACCCGGCGTCGCCGGCCTGGCGCGCATCAGCAGCGAAGCGGCGCCCGACACCACCCAGTTCGACCCGGCGAGCCCCTATTTCGATGCCAAGTCGACAGCAGACAAGCCGCGCTGGCTGCAGGTCGAGGTGAGCCTGGTGCGCAAGACGCGGCTGCTGTCGCTGCGCGAGATGCGCGCCACGCCGGCGCTGGCCGGCATGCGCGTGCTGGCGGCCGGCAACCGCTTGTCGATCACGCCGGTCAGCGCGCCCGAGTGGCGCGCGGTGTCGAAGCTGCTGGCCGCCTGATGGCCTTCGACCCGAGGGTCGTTGCCGAACTGCTCGCTCTGGGCGTCTGTGCGGGTTTCCTCGCCGGGCTGATGGGCATCGGCGGCGGCGTGATCCAGGTGCCGGTGCTGATGGTGATCCTGTCGAAGCAGGGTGTGCAGCGCCGCCATGAGCGTGAAGATGGCCATCGCCACGTCGATGGCCACCATCGTCTTCACCTCGCTGTCCAGCGTGCGCGCCCACCACCAGCGCGGCGCGGTGCGCTGGGACGTGGTGCGCGGCATGGCGCCGGGCGTCGTTGCCGGCGGCCTGCTCGCCGGCGCGGGTGTGTTCGCGCTGATCAAGGGCCCCCACCTGGCGGCCTTCTTCGCGTTGTTCATCTGCGTGGCGGCCAGCCAGATCCTCATCGACCGCAAGCCTGCAGCGACGCGCGAACTGCCCGGACACTGGGGCTTGAACGCGGTCGGCATCGTGCTCGGCTTGCTGGCAGGGCTGGTGGGGGCAGGTGGCGCCTTCATCGCCGGACCGTTTCTGGTCTGGTGCAACGTGCCGATGCACAAGGTGGTGGCCACCAGCGCCGCCCTCGGTTTTCCGGTGGCGGTGGCCGGCACCGTGGGCTACATCGTCAGCGGCTGGCCATTGCCGCCCGCCCTGCCCGGCGCATTCGGCTACCTCTATCTGCCAGGTTTGCTGATCGTCGCCGCAGCCAGCGTGTTCACCGCGCCGCTGGGCGCCCGCGCGGCGCATGCGATGGATGTCAGACAGCTGAAACGCCGCTTCGCGGTGGGCATGTTCGCGCTGGCGATCTACATGCTCTACACCGCATACACGGCCTGAGCGCTTGCACGCTACCGGTCACTCGGTCTCGAAGCGGATGCTGGCCAGCGTCAGGTGGTTGCCGCCGCGACGGCGCGCTTCAAGCAAAGCCCCTTCACAGGCGCTCAGCAGATCGGCAAGCGCGGTGGCGGTGTGCGGAAAGCTGGCAACGCCCATCGACACGCTGAACCCCAGCTCCTGCGCATCCAGCACCACGATCTGCGCCGCGCACTGCCGGCGCAGCCCTTCCATGCGCGCATGCGCGGTGGCCAGCCCGACGCCCGACAACAGGATGCCGAACAGCCGGTCGTCGAGCCGGCACGACGCATCCATCGCGCGCGTGTTGCCGCGCAGCAGCCGGCCCATCGCTTCGAAGACACGCGCCTGGGCCGGCGCACCCAGCTCGCGCACCTTGTCGCTGAAGGCATCGATCTCGATCAGGACCAGCGCGAATTCACGGTGCTCGCGCGTCGACAGGTCGACCTCGCGCCGCAACTGGTCTTCGAACTGCGACCGTGTGTACAGGCCGGTGGCGCGGTCGCGCAGGCTCTGATCGGCGAACTCGAGGCGCAATTGTTCGTAGGCGCCGCTGCTGCTGCTCGAGTTGCCCGAGCGCGGTGCGCAACTGGGCTTCCTTCTGACGCTGCGGACCCAGGTCGGTCCACACCGACACCACCAGCCGGGCCGCGTCGGCGGTGGCCGGCTGGTCCCCGCCAAAAGGCACCCTGAGCACCGAGAACTCGTGTCGCGCGCCGGCCCATTCGAAGCGGTGCTCGCTGCTCAAGGGCTGGCCATGCGCCAGGGCCGTCTGTTCGGCCGCGCGCCAGGCCGTGGCCAGCGCCGGATCGACAAGTTCGGCGTCGCCCTTGCCGATGATGTCGTGGGGCGGCTGGCCGATCAGCCGCGCCATGCCCTGGTTGACGAAGACATAGCGACCGCTGGCGCCGTCCTTGATCGACAGCAGCGCGCCTTGACGATGCAACAGCTCGACCAGCACGTGCGCCATCGTCTGCCCGTACTGCTCGGGCAGTGCAAATGACGATGGGGTTTCGGGCAACGCGTCGTTCAAATCTGTGCAACCCGGCTACTTTAGGGCTCGATAGCGCCACTCGCTCAGCTGGCGGACGATGATTGTGATATTCGCCCGCGGTCGCGTGCAGATCAAGCAGCCCCTGGATTGCAGGGGCTTTACCCCTGGTTCGCCCGCCCGCCATGTGCTACCTGCGCGTCGCGCAGGGCCGGTGCAGCGACACCGCGACAATTCGGCCGCGGCGATGAGCGCCGCCTTCACTGCGATCCGGTTCACTCGTCTTCATGCAGTCATTTGATGCGGTCATCGTCGGCGCCGGCGCCGCCGGTCTTTATTGCGCCGCGCTGGCCGGTCAGCGGGGGCTGCGCGTGCTGTTGATCGACCACGCCGCCAAAATTGCCGAGAAGATCCGCATCTCGGGTGGCGGGCGCTGCAACTTCACCAACCGCGAGTGTTCGGCTGTCAACTTCCTGTCCGAAAACCCGCACTTCTGTCGCTCGGCGCTGGCCCGGCACGGTCCGGCCGACTTCATCGCGCTGCTCCAGCGCCACCGCATCAGCTTCCACGAAAAGCACCGCGGGCAGCTGTTCTGCGACGGCTCGAGCGAGCAGATCGTGCAGATGCTGCTGCAGCGAGTGCCGAGACGCCGGGGTGCAGCACTGGCAGCCCTGCCGCGTGCAGGCGGTGTTGCACGCGCGGCGCGGGCTTCGAGGTCGACACCTCGCAAGGCCCGGTGCGCAGCGCGCAACTGGTCGATCGCCACCGGCGGGCTGTCGATACCGAAGCTGGGCGCCAGCGATCTGGGCTATCGCATCGCCCGCCAGTTCGGGCATCGGGTCGTCGAGCCGCGACCGGCGCTGGTGCCGTTGACCTTCGATCCCGCTGCATGGGCCGACTTCGCGCCGCTGGCCGGCGTGTCGCTGGAGGTGGGCATCCGCGGCACCGACGCGGCGCGCAACACCCGTTTCGTCGAGGACCTGCTGTTCACCCACCGCGGGCTGAGCGGGCCGGCCGTGCTGCAGGCTTCCAGCTACTGGCGCGCGGGTGAGGCGCTGCAGATCGACCTGCTGCCCGGCCAGGACGTGGGCGAAGCGCTGGCGCATGCCAAGGCGGGCTCACGGCGCAGCCTGCTGGCAGCGGTCTCACAACACCTGCCGCAACGCCTGGCCGACACCTGGCTGCAGCCGCACCGGACTCAGCGGCGAGACGCCGATGCCGCAGATGCGAGATCGCGATCTGTCGAGGCTGGCACAGTCGCTGAGCCGCTGGCAGCTCACGCCGACTGGGCAGCGAAGGCTGGCGCAAGGCCGAGGTCACGGGCGGCGGCGTGGACACCCGCGAGCTGAGCAGCCAAAGCCTGCACAGCACCAAGGTGCCGGGGCTTGTTCTTCATCGGCGAAGTGGTCGATGTCACCGGCTGGCTCGGCGGTTACAACTTCCAGTGGGCCTGGTCCAGCGCAGCCGCCTGTGCGCAGGCATTGGCCGCCGGCGGTACCTCGCAGTAGAATGCTCGGTTTCGTGCCTGCAACCACACCGATCTTCATGACCACCATCCGAGTCAAAGAGAACGAGCCGTTCGACGTCGCCCTGCGCCGGTTCAAGCGCACCATCGAAAAAATCGGCCTGCTCACCGAGCTGCGCGCGCGCGAGTTCTACGAAAAGCCCACCTCCGAGCGCAAGCGCAAGAAGGCTGCCGCTGTGAAGCGCCACTTCAAGCGCGTGCGCAGCATGCAATTGCCGAAGAAGCTGTTCTGACGGGTTGCCTGGCGCTGGCCGGGCGACACCGCGAGCCGCAGGTCCCGCAGCGCCATGCGCAGCACGAAGGTACGCCCGTGAGTCTGAAGAACCGCATCACCGAGGACATGAAGTCAGCGATGCGCGAGCGCGACACGCTGCGCCTGTCGGCCATCCGCATGTTGCTGGCCGCCTGCAAACAGCGCGAGGTCGACACCCGCACCGATCTGGACGATGCTGACGTGGTGGCAATCGTCGACAAGCAGATCAAGCAGCGCAAGGACTCGGTGGCCGCGTTCCGGCAAGCGGCCCGCAACGACCTTGCCGACAAGGAACAGGCCGAGATCGCGGTGCTGAGCGTCTATCTGCCGGCCCGACTCGGTGCCCAGGAGATCGCCGGCGAAGTGGCCGATCTGGTGGCCTCGCTGGGTGCGCAAGGCGCCGGCGACATGGGCAAGGTGATGGCCGCCGCCAAGGCGCAGCTGGGCGACAGGGCCGACATGGCGCTGGTATCGGCTGCCGTGAAAGCGGCGCTGGCGCGCTAAAGTTCGATCCGCCTTTTCAGTTCGGCCTGCCGCAGGAGACGCTCATGAACACCCCCACCACCCAGGCTCTCGGCACCGATTTCAGTGTCGCCGCTCAACTCGAGCCTGAAGCCATGGCCTGGGCTGCGGCTCAGGGTTTCCGCAGCGTGATCAACAACCGCCCCGACTTCGAAGGCGGCCCCGCTCAGCCCACGTCGGCGGCCATGCAGGCCGCTGCCGAAGCGGCCGGGCTGCAATACGCGTTCTTGCCGGTGCAACCCGCCGTCCAGACCGAGCAGGAGATCGCGAAGATGGCGGCCTTGATCGCTGATTTGCCCAAGCCGATCCTGGCCTTCTGCCGCAGCGGCACCCGTTCTGGCAAGTTGTATCAGGCAGCCACGGCCGCGTGACGCATCGGCCTCGACGGCACCCGGAATTTCCCTAGCGCACGCAAACCCGGCAGCGGCAGGCGGCATCCTGCCCTTACAGTGACGGCGCCGCGCGATCCCGCGGTCAGCACCGGAGTCGGCGATTGCGTGCAATGCTCAGAATTTCCGCCGGCGTCGACTGGTTCAACGACCACATCGGCAACCTGATCCGCTGGCTGATCCTCGCCGCGGTATTGATCAGCGCCGGCAACGCCATCGTGCGCAAGATCTTCAACACCAGCTCGAACGCGTATCTCGAGGTGCAGTGGTACCTGTTCGCGGCCGTGTTCATGCTCGGCGCCGGTTTCGCCTTCCTGCGCAACGCGCATGTGCGCATCGATTTCATCTCGAACAAGCTGTCCAAGCGCACCAACACGATCATCGACGCGGTGGGCATCGTCGTCTTCGTCATCCCGCTGTGCGTGATCCTGATCCAGCTGAGCTGGCCGTTGTTCGTCACCGCGTGGCAAACGGGCGAGATGTCGCAGAACGCCGGCGGACTGATCCGCTGGCCGGTGCTGCTGCTGATGCCGGTCGGCTTCGCGCTGCTGCTGATGCAGTCGCTGTCCGAACTGATCAAGCGCATCGCCTACCTGCGCGGGCTGATTCCGCAGCCGATGAGCGCCGAGCCCGGGCATGCCGGGGCCGAGATCCTGGCCGAGCAGATGGCTGCGGACCACGAGCACGACGAGATAGCCCGGCTGGCCCGGGACGGCACCTCCCAGGGGCGCTGAATGAGCGCCTTCATCGCCCAGAACTTCGTGCCGATGCTCTTTGCGGGGCTGTTCGTGTTCCTGCTGTCGGGCATCCCGGTGGCTTTCGGCCTGGCCGCCACCGGGCTGCTGTTCGGTTTCGTCGGCATGGAAGCCGGCCTGTTCAACAGCAACCTGTTCCAGGCCTTGCCGCTGCGTGTGTTCGGCATCATGCAGAACGACACGCTGCTGGCGGTGCCGTTCTTCACCTTCATGGGCATCATCCTCGAGCGATCCGGCATGGCCGAGGACCTGCTGGAGACGGTGGGCCAGGTCTTCGGGCCGGTGCGCGGCGGCCTGGCGATTGCGGTGATCCTGGTCGGCGCGCTGCTGGCGGCGACCACCGGTGTCGTCGCCGCCGCGGTGATCTCGATGGGGCTGATCTCGCTGCCGATCATGCTGCGCTACGGCTACAACCGCACCATCGCCACCGGCGCCATCACCGCGTCGGGCACGTTGGCGCAGGCCATCCCGCCGTCGCTGGTGCTGATCGTCATGGCCGACCAGCTGGGGCGTTCGGTCGGTGATCTGTACGCCGGCGCGCTGATACCGGGGCTGATGACGGTCGGGCTCTACCTCGCCTTCGTGATGGTCATCACGTTGGTCAAGCCCAAGTGGGTGCCGGCGCTGCCGGTCGAGGCGCGCATCTACCGCGAGAAAAACGGCGCCAGCGGACACATCTCGCTGGTGCTGCTGTTCAGCCTGTGTGCCGCTGCCGCCGTGGCCTGGTCGCAGGTGCACGAAAGCATCATCAACCCGATGATGGAACGCAGCCTGCCCGCACCCGGCGACGAGGTGCTGATCCTGTCGATGACCGTGGCCGCGTTTCTCGCGCTGGCGCTGGCGCTGATCAACCAGGTGTTCAAGATCGGGCTGCTGTCGCGGCTGACCGAGCGCGTCACCTTCGTGCTGATCCCGCCGCTGGTGCTGATCTTCCTGGTGCTGGGCACGATCTTTCTGGGCATCGCCACGCCCACCGAGGGCGGCGCGATGGGTGCACTGGGCGCGCTGATCATGGCCGTCGCACATGGCCGATTGAGCAAGAAGCTGCTGGTGCAGGCGTTGGACAACACGACACGGCTGTCGGTGTTCGTGCTGTTCATCCTGATCGGCTCGACGGTGTTCAGTTTCACCTTCAATGCCGCCGACGGCCACATCTGGGTCGAACACCTGTTCGCCGGCATGCCGGGTGGCGCCATCGGCTTCCTGATCGTCGTCAACATCCTGATCTTTGTGCTCGGCTGCTTCATCGACTTCTTCGAGATCGCCTTCATCGTCGTCCCGATCCTCGCACCGGTCGCCGACAAGATGCTGGGGCCGCTGCTGCCCGAGGGCACGCCGCCGAACATGACGCTGGTGTGGTTCGGCGTCATCGTCGCGATGAATCTGCAGACCTCGTTCCTCACCCCGCCATTCGGCTTCGCGCTGTTCTACTTGAGAAGCGTTGCGGCCAAGACCGCCTACATCGATCGCACCACGGGCAAGACCATCGAGGCGGTCACCACGCCACAGATCTACAAGGGCTCGATCGCGTTCATCTTCCTGCAACTGATCATGGTCGGCCTCGTCATCGCGTACCCGAACCTGGTCGTCGGCGGCATCGACAAGGGGCCCGACATCGATGTCGACAAGGCGCTGCGCCAACTCGACAACCGCAGCCGCGAACGCATGTCGGACACGCTCGGCGGGCAGCCTGGGGCCGCGTCGGGTGCCGAGGCCGCGCCGCGCGAGCAGGATGAGTCGATGCGGATCCTGCTCGAATCGATGCAACGCGACGCCGACAGGAAAAAGTAGCGCAGAGCTGTTGGGCGGTCGAGCCCAGGCGAAAAAAAGCCCCGCTGCGCGGGGCTTTTTAGTGCGCGACCGAGCCGTGCGCTCAGAGCTTCTGCGATTGCATGAAGTCGTCGCTGGCGGCTTCGGCAAAGCGGAACCACAGGTTCTCGTCGCGCCGGAAGTTCGAGTAGCTCTCGTAGATCTTCTTCCAGTTCGGGTTGGTGGCGTTCAGATCCGCGTAGACCTCCATCGCCGACTTGAACGCTGCGTTCATCACGTCGGGCGGGAAGCGCAGCACCTTGGCACCACCGGCGACCAGTCGCTTCAATGCCGCGGGGTTGCGTGCGTCGTACTTGGCCATCATGTCGGCGCCGGCCATCTGCGATGCGGCGTAGATCATCGCCTTGTATTCCGACGACAGGCCGTCATAGGCCTTCTGATTGACGAACAGCGTCAACTGCGGGCCGATCTCCCACCAGCCAGGGTAGTAGTAGAACGGCGCCACCTTGTTGAAGCCGAGCTTCTCGTCGTCGTACGGACCGACCCACTCGGCGGCGTCGATGGTGCCTTTTTCCAGCGCCTGGTAGATCTCGCCGCCGGGGATGTTCTGAGGCACCGCGCCGAGCGGCGCCAGCACCTTGCCACCAAAACCGCCGACACGGAATTTCAGGCCATTCAGGTCGGCGACCGACTTGATCTCCTTGCGATACCAGCCGCCCATCTGCGCCCCGGTGTTGCCCATCGGGAAGTTGACGATGTTCACTTTCGCGTAGAACTCGCGCATCAAGCCCAGACCGCCGCCTTCGATCATCCAGGCGGTCATCTGCCGCTGGTTCAGGCCGAACGGGATGGCGCAGTCGAGTGCGTAGGTCGGGTCCTTGCCGAAGAAGTAGTACGGCGCGGTGTTGGCCATCTCGACCGTGCCGTTGCGACACGCCGTCGAGCACGCCGAAAGCCGGCATCAACTCACCGGCTGCATGCGTGGTGATGGTGAACTTGCCGCCGCTCATCTCGCTCATCGACTTGGCGAACACGTCGCACACGCCGAACAGCGTGTCCAGCGCCTTCGGAAAGCTCGACGCACAGCGCCAGCGGATGGTGGTCTGCGCATGCACGATGGCAGGCGCACTGCCGGCAGCCAGCACACCGGCCAGGCCCGCACCGCGAACAAAACGACGACGTTCCATCTCTGACTCCTGTTGATCGGCGAGGGCGCCAATACGCGGCGGATTCTAGAAGTGGCCCCCGGCCGATCGCGTGGTGTTAACCCGCGCGCATCGGCAACAAAGTCACGGCACCGACACCCCGACTGAGGGGTCAGGCTCTCGTCAGACGCCCGCCAGCTTCATGCCCTCGATCAACACCGAGCCGACCGATTTGCCACCCTGCACATACACGTCGGCGCCCACCGCCACGGTGTGCTCGAGCATCTGCTTCAGGTTGCCGGCGATGGTGATTTCCTCCACCGGATAGGCGATCCGGCCTTCTTCCACCCAGAAGCCCGCAGCGCCACGCGAGTAGTCGCCGGTGACCGGGTTGACGCCCTGCCCCATCAGTTCGGTGACGAACAAGCCGCGCCCGAGCTTGCGCAACATCGCCGGCAGGTCGTCACTGCGCCGCGTGCGCCGGCTGGTCAGCGACAGGTTGTGCGAGCCGCCGGCATGGCCGGTGGTGCGCAGCCCGAGCTTGCGCGCCGAATAGCTCGACAGGAAGTAGCTCTGCACCTGCCCGGCATCGACGATGCGGCGCTCGTGCGTGGCAACGCCCTCGTCGTCGAACGGCGCGCTGCCCTTGCCGCGCGGCAGGTGCGGTCGCTCGTCGATGTCGATGTGGCGCGCCAGCACCCGCTTGGCCCAGGCTGTCGGGCAGGAAGCTGGCCTTGCGGTACAACGCACCGCCGCTGGTGGCCTGCACGTAGGCGC
The DNA here is from genome assembly GCA_963756415.1 of uncultured beta proteobacterium. Lineage (GTDB taxonomy): Bacteria > Pseudomonadota > Gammaproteobacteria > Burkholderiales > Burkholderiaceae_C > Rubrivivax. The sequence continues at coordinate 1,227,721 of CAVWNT010000002.1, read as the reverse complement.
CCAGCAGCCCGGCCGCCAGCGGCGCTTCGAACAGCACCGGCACCGAACAGGTCGCCACCTTGCGTGACTTCAGACGCGACAGCGCGCGCTCGGCGGCATAGCGGCCGACGGCTTCGGGTGCGGCCAGTTCGCGCGCATCGCGCATCGAGCTGTACCAGGCGTCGCGCTGCATGCCGTTGCCCTTGCCGGCGATCGGGGCCACCGACAGGTAGTGCCGCGAACTGGCATAACCGCCGCGAAAGCCGCGGCTGTTGCCCGACCAGAAATGCGACTGCTGCGCCGACACGCCGGCACCTTCGGAATTGGTGATCAGCTTGCTGGTGGACAGTGCGGCCGCCTCGCAGCGCAGCGCCAGTTCGGCAGCCCCTGCGGCATCGATGTCCCACGGAAAGAACAGTTGCAGGTCGCGCGCCACTTCCGCGGCGCTGGCCAGGTCTTCGGCATCGGGCAGACCCGCGGCCGGGTCCTCGGCGGTGAAGCGGGCGATGTCGTAGGCCGCACGCACGGTCTGCTCGATCGCTGCACCGCTGAAATCGGAACTGCTCGCGTTGCCGCGGCGTTGACCGACATAGACGCTGATGGCCACCGATTTGTCGCGGTTGCGCTCGACGTTCTCGAGTTCGCCCTTGCGCACCGACACCGACAGACCGGCGCCTTCGGAGACCTCCGCGCTGGCATCGCTTGCACCCAGCTTGCGTGCCCGGGCCAGGCAATCTTCGACGATCTGCTGGAACTGCTCACGCGTTGTGGCAAAGCCGTGCTCGGCGCTGGAACGGGTCATCTTGGGGAGGCAAATCGTGCGTGAGGGGTGGACCCTATGATACCGGCGACCCCCATTGCCACAGTGCCGAAGCGATGCCCCGAAGGCCCTCCCCAGATCCCGTGCCCGGCAGCGCGCCCCCCGAAGCGCCGAGCAAGACACAAGCGAAGCGGCAGTCGCACGCGTTGCAGACGCTGGGTGAACAGGTGGTTGAACTTTCCGACGCACGGCTGGCTGCGCTCGACCTGCCCGAGGTGCTGCGCGACGCCATCCGCCAAGCGCAGCGCACGCGCACCCACGAAGGCCGGCGCCGGCAGATGCAGTACATCGGCAAGCTGATGCGCAGCGTGGACGACGCACCGCTGCGCGAGGCGGTGGCCGCGGCCAGCCTCGGTTCAGCGCGCGACACCCTGCTGCTGCACCGCACCGAGCAGTGGCGCGATGCCCTGCTCGCCGACGACGAGGCCCTGACGCGCTGGCTGCACGAACACGACGGGTGCGACGCGCAGCAGCTGCGCAGCCTGGTGCGCGCGGCGCGGCGCGAGGCCGCGTTGCCGCCCGATCGTCGCAACCCGCGCAATGCGCGCGAGTTGTTCCAGTTCCTGCGCCCCTTTCTCGAGGAGGCCGCGTCATGAGTCATTTCGATCCGGTGCGCATCGGCCTCGTGTCGACCAGCGACCGTGCCGCCGCCGGCGTCTATGCCGACCAGGGCATCCCCGCGCTGCAGGATTGGCTCGGCCGCGCGCTGCGCAACCCGATCAGTTGGGAGCCGCGGCTCATCGCCGACGAGCAGGCGCTGATCAGCGCAACATTGATCGACTTGGTGGACAGCCGTGGTTGCGACCTGGTGCTGACCACCGGCGGCACCGGCCCGGCGCTGCGCGACGTGACGCCCGAGGCCACGCTGGCTGTTGCGCACAAGGTGATGCCCGGTTTCGGCGAGCAGATGCGCCAGATCAGCCTGGCCTTCGTGCCCACCGCCATCCTGTCGCGACAGGTGGCGGTGATTCGCGGCAGGGCCTTGATCATCAACCTGCCGGGCCAGCCGAAAGCCATCGCCGAAACGCTGCAGGGCCTGCCGAACCAGAGCCCGCCGGTGAGCGGCATCTTCGGCGCGGTGCCCTACTGTGTCGATCTGATCGGCGGCCCCTATCTGGAAACCGATGCGGCACTGTGCAAGGCCTTCAGGCCCAAGTCAGCGCAGCGCGCCCCGAGCGGCGATTCGAGCTGAGGTCCGGGCCCTACTTCACCAGCCGGCTCAGGCCGTCGGCATCGAAACATTCGCTCTTGCTCGCGTCGCTGGGCACGCAGTCGCGCAGCGGCAGTTCGCGCGCACCCGACGACAGCTTCTCGATCGCCTGCCACAGCAGCGCGATCTGGTGGTCCTGAGACGACGCGGTGTCGATCAGCCCTTTCATCGCCAGCGATATCGGGTCATCGCCATTGGTCAGCCCGTAGGCCGAGAACTTCTTCGCTGCGGCCGAGGTGTCGGCTTCGGCATCGGCCTTGGCCTCGATGATGCGCGCCGGAATGCCCACCGCCGTCGCACCGGCCGGCACCGGCTTCAGCAGCACCGCGTTGCTGCCCACCCGCGCGCCATCACCGACCGTGAATCCGCCCAGCACCTTCGCACCGGCACTGACGACCACGCCGCGGCCCAGCGTCGGGTGCCGTTTGGTGCCCTTGTACAGCGAGGTGCCGCCCAGCGTCACGCCCTGATAGATGGTGCAGTCGTCACCGATCTCGGCCGTCTCGCCGACGACGATGCCCATGCCGTGGTCGATGAACACGCGCCGCCCGACCTTCACCGCCGGATGAATCTCGATGCCGGTGAAAAATCGAGCCAGGTGCGAGATGAAGCGGCCGGCCCAAGGAAGGCCGCGGTTCCAGCACGCGTGCGCCCAGCGGTGCATCACCAGCGCGTGCAGCCCGGGATAGCAGGTCAACGCCTCCCACGTCGTGCGTGCGGCCGGGTCGCGCTCGAGGATGCAGGCAATGTCTTCACGCAGGCGGCTGAACATGGCATGTCGGTTCGATGTCGGGCGTCAAAGTGTATGCCCGCTGCCGGCGCGACGCAGTCGAGCGGCAGGCAGACCCTGATCGAAGCCGGGGCCGCCTCTCGGCAGTCACACGGCCGTGACGCGGCCGTCAGCGACGCCGCTGCACCGCGCGTGCGATGCCGCGCAGGATGTGCACCTCGTCCTGCCCGAGCCGGGCGCGGTTGAGCAACTGCTGCAGGCGCGGCATCAGTTTTTTCGGCGCCGCCGGGTCCAGATAGCCGATCTCCACCAGCACCTGCTGCCAGTGCTCGAGCACACCCTGCACCGCCACCGCATCGGCCCACTGCGGCGGCGGTGTGCGCGGCTGCACCACGAAGCCGCCAAGCGCCTGGCGCCATTCGTAGGCCAGCAACTGCACCGCCTGCGCCAGGTTCAGTGACCCGTAGTGCGGATCGGTCGGGATGCTGAGGCAGGCATGGCAGCGATAGACATCGTCATTGCCGAGGCCGTGGCGTTCGCAGCCGAAGACCAGCGCCACCCGCAGCCCGCTGCCCGCCAGCGACTCGAAATGCGCGCGCGGCGCATGCGTGGGCGGGCCGAAGTCGCGCGGAGTCATCACCGTGGCGCAGGCATGGTGCACCCCGTCCAGCGCCTCGCTCAAGCCGCCGACGATGCGTGCGCGCGCCAGAATGTCGGCCGCGCCGCTGGCGCGCGCCAGCGCTTCGTCGCTCGACAGCACATCAGAAAGACGCGGCTGCACCAGCACCAGGTCGGAAAATCCCATCACCTTCATCGCCCGCGCCGCCGCGCCGACATTGCCGGCATGGCTGGGGCGCACCAGCACGAAGCGGGTCGGATCGGCGATGCTTTCGCTCGACGGCGGGATCGGTGGCGGGGGGGATGTGGACACGGGCGAATAAAATCGCAGGCGGAGCGCGCCATTGTCGGCGTGACCCGCGCGTTCTTTCTTCATCGCCAGCCGTCCGATCGATTGCAGCCCCACCGAGCCGAAGCCATGTCCCAAGCCCTGCACCCCATGCTCAACATCGCCGTCAAGGCGGCGCGCTCGGCCGGCGCGATCATCAACCGCGCTGCGCTCGACGTCGATCTGCTGAAGGTCAACACCAAGAGCCCGCGCGACTTCGTCACCGAAGTCGATGTGGCCGCCGAAGCCGTGATCATCGACACGCTGCTCGAGGCCTATCCCGGCCACGGCATCCTGGCCGAGGAGTCGGGCCGCGCACGCGGCGCCAGGGACAGCGAATACGTCTGGATCATCGACCCGCTCGATGGCACCACCAACTTCATTCATGGGCTGCCCACGTATGCGGTCAGCATCGCGCTGAGCGTGCGTGGCCAGGTGCAGCAGGCGGTGGTCTACGACCCGGCGCGCAATGACCTGTTCTTCGCCTCGAAAGGGCGCGGCGCCTATCTCAACGATCGCCGCCTGCGTGTCAGCAAGCGGGTACGCATGGCCGACGCGCTGATCGGCACCGGCTTTCCGTTTCGAACCGGCGATGATTTCAAGCGCTACATGTCGATGCTCGAGGTGATGATGCAGCGCTGCGCCGGCCTGCGCCGCCCCGGCGCCGCGGCGCTCGACCTGTGTTACGTCGCCGCCGGCTGGTACGACGGCTTCTTCGAAACCGGACTGCAGCCCTGGGACATGGCTGCCGGGTCGTTGATGGTCACCGAAGCCGGCGGCCTGGTCGGCAACTTCACCGGCGATGCCGACTACCTGTTCCAGCGCGAGGTGCTGGCCGGCAACCCGAAGATCTTCGGCCAGCTGGTGCAGCTGCTGCAGGCCCACAGCCAGGTCGCGGCCAACGCCGAAGCCGAGGCGGAGGCGGACCGGCGCGATGCGCCAACACCCGAATCGGCGCTGGCCAATGCATTGGCGCTGGCCGCCGACGATGCCGTCGCCAAGCGCGCCGCGGTCAGGGTGCGCAAGCCAACGGCTGCGAACGACGGCGACAAGGACCCGATCCGCTGACGCCGCACCGGTCATCCTGCGGCGCCGTGGCCCGACCTGTCAGATGAGCTCGAGCCCGATCCCTGCGGCACGCGGTGCCGACCTGTCCGCCCACACGCCGATGATGGCGCAGTACCTGCGCATCAAGGCCGACTTCCCCGACACGCTCGTGTTCTACCGCATGGGCGACTTCTACGAGTTGTTCTTCGACGATGCGCGCCGTGCCCACCGGCTGCTCGACATCACGTTGACCACGCGTGGCAGCAGCGCCGGCGCGCCGGTGGTGATGGCCGGCGTGCCGGTGCACTCGGTCGAAAGTTATCTGGCACGGCTGATCAAGCTGGGCGAAGCGGTGGCGGTGGCCGAGCAGGTCGGCGACGTGGCCACAGCCAAAGGGCCGGTCGATCGCAAGGTGGTGCGCGTGGTCACGCCGGGCACCGTCACCGACAGCGAACTGCTCGACGAGCGTCACGACACGCTGCTGCTGGCGCTTCACCGCGGCAAGCGCCAGTGGGGCCTGAGCTGGCTGGCGCTGGCCGGCGGGCGGCTCGGCATCGGCGAATGCAACGATGCCGAGCTGGGCGCCTGGCTGGCGCGCCTGGATCCGGCCGAAGTGCTGCACGACGGGGGCGACCTGCCTGCGGCGGTGTTGGCGTCGCGCGCTGCCCGCACGGCGCGGCCGGCCTGGCAGTTCGATACGGCGCTCGGGCTGCGCAAGCTGTGCAGCCAGCTGCAGGTGGCCACGCTGGCCGGCTTCGATGCGCAGCAGCTGCCGCTGGCGCACGCCGCCGCCGCGGCGCTGCTCAGTTATGCCGAACACACCCAGGGCCAGGCGCTGCGCCACGTTCACACGCTGGCGGTCGAACGCAGCAGCGACCTGCTGCACCTGCCGCCGACCACGCTGCGCAACCTGGAACTGACCCAGACGCTGCGCGGCGCAGAGCAGCCCGACCTTGCTGTCGTTGCTCGACACCTGCCGCACCGGCATGGGCAGCCGCGTGCTGCGCCACTGGCTGACCCATCCGCTGCGTGAACGCACGCAGGCGACGCTGCGCCTGGACGCCGTTGCGCGCTTCATCGACCACGGTGGCGATGCGCTGCGCGATCTGTTGCGGCACATCAGCGATGTGCAGCGCATCACCGCCCGCATCGCGCTGCGCCAGGTGCGGCCGCGCGAGCTGGCGGGCCTGCGCAGCACGCTGGCGCAGTTGCCGGCCGTGATGGCGGCCACGCCCGCCGGCGTGCCGCTTCTCGACCAGGCGCGCCAGGCGCTGCAACCGCGCACCGACCTCGCCGACATGCTGCGCGCGGTGGCCGACGAACCGGCGGTGCTGCTGCGCGAGGGCGGCGTCATCGCCGACGGGGTCGATGCCGATCTCGACGAGCTGCGCGGCATCGGCCAGAACTGCGACGCCTACCTGCTCGAGCTGGAGCAGCGCGAGCGCGCACGCAGCGGCATCGGCAACCTGCGCGTGCAGTTCAACAAGGTGCACGGCTTCTATATCGAAGTCACCAGCTCCCAGCTGGGTCGCGTGCCAGCCGGACTACCAGCGCCGCCAGACGCTGAAGAACGCCGAGCGCTTCATCACCCCCGAGCTGAAGCGCTTCGAGGACAAGGCGCTGTCGGCGCAGGAGCGCGCGCTGGCGCGCGAGAAGTGGTTGTTCGAACAACTGCTCGATGCGCTGCAGCCGCACCTGGGCGAGCTGTCGCGTCTCGCCGAAGCGCTGGCCACGCTCGACGTGCTGGCCGCGCTGGCCGAGCGCGCGCTGACGCTCGGCTGGTGCCGACCCGAGTTTGTCGCTCACCCGTGCATCGACATCGATGCCGGCCGCCACCCGGTGGTCGAGGCGCGGCTGCGCGAAACGGGTGGCACCGAGTTCATCGCCAACCGCTGCCGGCTCGACGCGCGCACGCGCATGCTCGTCATCACCGGCCCCAACATGGGCGGCAAGAGCACCTTCATGCGCCAGGTGGCGCTGATGCGTGCTGCTGGCCGCCATCGGCTCGTACGTGCCGGCGCGCGCCTGCCGGCTGGGGCCGATCGACGCGATCCACACCCGCATCGGCTCGGCCGACGACCTGGCCAACGCGCAATCGACCTTCATGCTGGAGATGACCGAGGCGGCCGCCATCGTGCACGGCGCCGGCGAACACAGCCTGGTGCTGATGGACGAGATCGGCCGCGGCACCTCGACCTTCGACGGCCTGGCGCTGGCCTCGGCGATCGCCGGCCACCTGCACGACCGCAACCGGAGCTTCACGCTGTTCGCGACCCACTACTTCGAGCTGACCGAATTCGCCAGGGACCACAAGCACGCCGCCAACGTGCACGTCGGCGCTGTCGAAAGCGGCGAGCGGATCGTCTTCCTGCACCAGATCGAAGCCGGCCCGGCGAGCCGCAGCTACGGCGTGCAGGTGGCGCGGCTGGCCGGCATGCCGGCCGGCGTTGCTGCGCCAGGCGCGGCACACGCTCGAGGCGCTGCGAAGCCAAGCAGCAGGCGAACGACGCACAGGTGGACCTGTTCGCCGCACCGCCGCCCGCCGCGCAGGCGGCGCCGTCGCCGCTGGACGAGGCGCTGGCGCAGATCGAGCCCGATAGCCTCACCCCGCGCGAAGCGCTCGATGCGCTGTACGCGCTGAAACAACTGCAGAAAGCACAAGACTCATGACCTACTGCGTGGGCATACGCCTCGATGCCGGGCTGGTGTTCGTGTCCGATTCGCGCACCAACGCCGGCGTCGACCAGATCAGCACCTTTCGCAAGATGATCATCTACGAGAAGCCCGGCGACCGCTTCATGGTCATGCTGTCGGCCGGCAACCTGAGCGTGTCGCAATCGGTGCGCGAGATCCTGCAGGTCGAGAAGATCGAGCGCGGCAGCGAACCGCCGCTGACGATCTGGAACGCGACCAGCATGTTCGACGCCGCGCGCGTGCTGGGCAGCGCCATGCGCCGCGTGCGCGAGCAGGACGGCCCGTCGCTGAAGGCGGCCGGCATCGACTTCAACGCGTCGATGATCTTCGGCGGCCAGATCGCGCGGCGAGGCGATGCGCATGTTCCTGGTCTACTCGGCCGGCAACTTCATCGAGGCCACGCGCGAGACCTGCTTCTTCCAGATCGGCGAGAGCAAGTACGGCAAGCCGATCCTCGATCGTGTGCTGACCCCGTCGACGCCGCTGGACGAAGCCGCCAAGAGCGCGCTGGTGTCGATGGATTCGACGATGAAGTCGAACCTGTCGGTGGGACTGCCGATCGACCTGGTGGTGTACGCCACGAATGAGCTGCGCAGTTCGCGCGTGGCGTGCATCGACGAGCACAACCCGTATTTCCGCATGATCAGCCAGACCTGGGGTGACCGGCTGCGCGAGGTCTTCGCCGGCATCGACGACCCGAGCTGGGACGGCAGCGATGTCGAGCACCCGCTGATGGTGAACGCCGGCCGCCACGAGCCGATGCGCAAGATCGCCGACCCGACGCAGCGCATCGTCTGACGACGACCGTGCCGGCAGCGGTGCCGGCACGCGGGCGCGTCAAAGTCCCAGGCGTTCGGGCGACAGGTAGGCCTGCCGGTAGATCTCGAAGGGCATCGTGTCGGCCTCTTCGAGCTGCCGCTGCGCGACCACCGACGCTTCGCTCAGGGCCGCGAAGTGCGCCATCCGGTCGGGTGCCAGCGGCGCCGCCAGCAACAGCTCGCGCGTGTGGCGTGAGCGCGCCAGCGTGAACTGCACGAACGAATCGTCGAACTCGTCGTGCATCGCCGCCAGCACGCGCGCCGAGGGCAGCTGCCGCGGATCGTGCAGCCTTGCCGCGCGCCGCCTGCAGCGCCTCGGCGATACGGCGTGCCGCCCGTGCGCGGCATCCAGCGCGGCGGCGAGCGCGGCACATTCGTCGACGATCTGCGCGCCCCACTCGACCAGCGTTCACCTCGCCGCCGTCGCGCTCGAGCTTCAGGCCCGGCTCGCGGCCGTGCGCGGCCGTGCGGTGCTGGTTGCGCGCCAGCGCGGCGATCTCCTCGCGGCGTGTCGGGCGGGCTGTCGGCCAGCAGGCAGTGCAGCAGGAACACGTCGAGGAAGCGCATCGTCGTGCGCCTTGATGCCGACCGGCTCGAACGGGTCGAGGTCCATCAGCCGCACCTCGACGTATTCGACGCCGCGCTCGCGCAGCGCGTGCAGCGGCCGCTCGCCGGGGTAGATCACGCGCTTGGGGCGGATCGTGCCGTAGAACTCGTTCTCGATCTGCAGCAGGCTGGTGGCGAGCTGGTTGTAGTCGCCGCCGGGGTTGCGGATGCCGATCGCCTCGTAGGCCGGGTAGGGCCGGGTCAGCGCGTCCTGCAGCGAAGCGGCGTAGCCGTCCAGGCTGTTGTAGCTGACCGCCAGCGCTGGCCTGCGCGTCGCTCTGGTAGCCCAGCCGGCCCATGCGCAGCGAGGTGCCGTGCGGCATGTACATGGTGCCGCTCGCCCAGCGGCTGCAGCTCGTGCTGCGCGGCCGGCGACGAAGCTCGAGCACACCGCCGGCGAGGCGCCGAACAGGTACAGCAGCAGGAAGGCGTGGCGGCGGAAATTGCGGATCAGCGCGAAGTACTGCGTCGCTGCCGACGCCCGGGCAGCGACCAGTTGTAGTGGATGCCCGAGATGGTCTGCATGCGCCGGCCGTAGCGGTGGCCCAGGCCCATGCGGTAGACGCTCTTGGCGCGGCCGACGTTCGACGAGCCGTAGCGGCCGATCGGGATGGTCTCGTCGGTCGGCAGGCCGCAGGGCATGCTGCCGACCCACAGCATCTCGTCGCCGATGCGCGCGGTAGGACGAACTGGTGGACCTGCGTCAGCTCGTCCAGGCAGGCCTCGACGCCGGCGTGCACGCCGGTGATCAGCTCGAGCTGCGACTCGCTGAAGTCGGTGGTGATGTGCGGGTGCGTCAGCGCCGAACCCAGCGCCGCCGGGTGCGGCGTCAGCGCGAGCGTGCCGTCGGGCTGGGCGCGCAGGCTTTCCTTCTCGATGCCGCGGCGCATGCCGCCGAGCACCGCCGGCGACAGCGCCTGCACCTTTTCTCTCAATTTGCGGCTGTTGCCCATGGGGTCCCGTGGTCCTTCACACTTCCATTGTCCGGCGCGGAAGTTAACAGAGGCGACGCGAACGTGCTGAGCGGCCGCCGATCGCGCCCCATGCGCCCCCGCGCTTCAGCGCTGCCGCCACCGAAGTCGCGTCAGTCCAGCCGCGGCACCGCGGTGAAACGCCCGCCGACCGGCTGGATGCGGATCGCGTGCTCGAACACCCGGCACAGGCTGTCGTGCAGCGCGGCGTCGTCGTGACGCCCTTGCGCCACGACGCGCCCGGCACGCAGCACCACCAGCCGATCGGCCTGCAGCGCCAGCGGCAGGTCGTGCAGCACGCTCAGCACCGTGCACTGGCGCGCCAGGCGCCTGCAGCAGCCGCACCACCGCCACCTGGTGCGGCGGGTCGAGGTGGGTGGTGGGCTCGTCGAGCAGCAGCACCGGCGCTTGCACCGCCAGCGCCCGCGCCAGCAGGCAGCGCTGGCGCTCGCCGCCGGACAGCTGCATCAGCCGACGCTGCTGCCAGGCACGGCACTCGGTGACGGCGAGCGCGCGGGCGACGGCCTGTTCGTCCTCGGCGCCCATCTCGCCGAACAGCCCGATGTGCGGCAGGCGGCCCAGCGCACCACCTCGCGCACCGTCAGGTCGCCGCCGACGCGGACCATGCTGCGCCAGCCAGGCGATCAGGCGGCCGCGCTCGCGCGCGCTGTGGGTCGTGCAGGTCGCGCCCCTGCAGCAGCACGCGGCCGGCCTGGATCGGCACCAGGCCGGCCAGCGCACGCAGCAGCGTCGACTTGCCGGCGCCGTTGGGGCCGACGATGGCGGTCCAGCCGGGTCCGGCATCGATCGTCAGCTCGTGCAGCACGGCAGCGCCGCCGAGCGACACCTGCAGCGCCTGCGCACCGATCGACACGGCGCCGCCGACCGGCTGTGCGCTCACGGTTCGCCCTGCCGGTGCAGCAGCCACAGCAGATAGGCGCCGCCGAGCACCGCGGTCAGCACGCCGACCGGCAGTTCCTGCGGCGCGATCAAACTGCGCGCGCCGATGTCGGCGGCGAGCAGCAGCACCCCGCCGGCGGCGGCGCTGGCCCACAGCGTGTAGCCGTGCGGCCCCGGTGCCAGCGGCGCACCAGGTGCGGCGCGACCAGGCCGACGAAGGCCACCAGCCCGGTCTGCGACACCGCCAGGCCCGGTGGCCGCCGCCAGCAGGCCCACCAGCAGCAGGCGCAGGCGCGGCAGGTTCAGGCCCAGGCTGCGCGCGCTGTCCTCGCCGAGCACCAGCGCATCGAGCACGCGCGACAGCTTCGACGCCGCCGGCAGCAGCAGCGCCAGGCCCGCGGCGAGCACCGCGCAGCCGGCCCAGCCGAGGAAGCCGGTGCTGCCGAGCATGAACACCTGCGTGCCCGCGCAGCGCTTCCGGCGCCGCCAGCGCGAGCAGGTCGCCCAGCGCGCTGAGCACCACGCCGACGACGACGCCGGCGAGCAGCAGCCGCACGCGTGTGCTGCGCACCGCGCGACAGCAGCAGGGTCAGCAGCACGCCGGCCAGCGCGCCGGCGAAGGCCGCGCCGACCAGGCCGAGCGCGCAGCCCCGGCGTCGCCGATCCGGCCCGCCGAGCCCAGCGCCAGCACCGCGACCACCGCCAGCGACGCGCCCGAGGCCGAGCCGAGCAGGAACGGGTCGGCCAGCGGGTTGCGAAACAGCCCCTGCGCCAACGCGCCGGCCAGGCCGAGCAGCGCGCCGGTCAGCCAGGCGCCGAGGCTGCGCGGCGCGCGGATCTGGCCGAGGATCAGCGCGGCATCGTCGCTGGCGGCCAGACGCAGCGCGGCGCCGGGCGACCAGCCTTCGCTGCCGGCGACCAGGCCCGCCAGCAGCAGCAGCACGCTGGCGCCGGCCAGGCTGGCCAGCAGCGCGCGGCGGCGGCGCGATGGCCGCTGCCATCACGGCAGCGTGCGCCCCAGGCGCACCAGGCAATCGGCAACCTGCAGCGCCGCGTCGCCCAGCCGCGGCCCGGGCCGCACCAGCAGTTCGTAGTCGGCGGCGGCAAAGGCGCAGACCTGCTGCCGCGCGCAACGCCGGCAGGCCCGACCAGCCCGGCCGCGCGCGCCATGTCGGCCACCGCACGCGCTTCGCCGATGACGATCTGCGGGTTGGCGCGCACGACGAATTCGGGGCTCAGCTTCGGAAAGGGGCCGAGCGTCGGCGGCGGCGATGTTGTGCAGCCCCAGGCGCTGCAAGGTCTGGCCGATGAACGACGCCGCGCCGGCCGCATACGGCGACGAATCGACTTCGAAGTAGACGCTGCGCCCGCGCATCGCGGCCGGCACGCGCGCCGCCGCCCGGGCCAGCTGCGCCTCGATCTGCTGCCACTGCTGCTCGGCGCGCGCGGGCTCGCCGAGCAGCTGCGCCCGAGCACCGACAGGCTGTGCTGCACCTCGGCCTGGCTGCGGGTGTGCAGCACCAGCACCGGCACGCCGAGCGCTTCGAGCCGCGTCGACGACGCGCGCGTGCGGCGCCGCCAGCACCACATCGGGCGCCAGCGCGACGATGCGCTCGACCTGCGCATCGTCGAGCCCGCCGAGCTTGCGGCAGCGCGTGCACCGCCGGCGGGAAGTTCGACGTGTCGGTCGGTGCCGACCAGCCGCGGGCAGGCGTCGAGCGCGCACACCGCTCTCGGTCAGCGACGGCACCAGGCTGACGATGCGCTGCGGCGGCGCGGCGAAGTGCAGCGTGGCGCCGCGGTCGTCCTCGATTGCCGATTGCGCCTGCACCGCTGCCGCCAGGAACAAGCCGCTGCACCCCACCAGCCAGGCGCGCAGCAGCCGATGCCGGGCTGCGCGCCGGGCCAGGGCCGCTGTCGCGTCGCACTGGCTGGCGCAGCGCAATGTCACAAGCCGGCCCGTCGTAACGCAGGCCCAGCCAGACCTGGCGGCCGACGCCTTGGTAGTCGTGCACCGGCTCGTAGTCCTTGTCGGTGGCGTTCTGCATGCGTGCTTCGAGCTGCCAGCGCGGGGCCAGCCGGTAGCGCGCATTCAGGTTCAGCAGCGCGTACGACGGCAGCAGTTCGCCGGCATCCGGGCGCGACCCGACATTCAGCAGCGTCGCACCCAGTTGCCACGGGCCCTGGTTCCAGTCGACCGCTGCGGTCTGCTGGTTCGAGGCGCGGCGCGGCAGCGTCTGGCCGGTGTTGTCGTCCTTGGCATCGAGCCAGTCGAGCGTCAAGCGTGAAGACTGGAAGTCGCCCCACGGCTGCACACCCTGCAACGTGATGCCCTTCAGCAGCGCCTGGCTGGTGTTGCCGGCGCAGCCGAAGTTGAAGCCCGGCGGGCACAACGCCGGATCGCTCTGGTAGCCGATCAGGTCGGAGACCTTGTTGACGTACACCGTGGCGCTGGCGCTGGTGTCTGCCTTCGCGGTAGTTGACGCCGGCCTCGATGCTGCGCGAACGTTCGGGCTGCACGCGTGACGACGCCGAAGTCCGGGAAGTACAGGTCGTTGAAGGTCGGCGCACGAAACGCGGTGCCGGCCAGCGCGCGCAGCGACCAGGCCGCATCGATGTCGATGCCCCAGCCCAGCTTGCCGGTGGTCTGGTTGCCGTACACCGAGTTGTGGTCGAAGCGCAGATCGACCTGCAGCTTGTTGTCGGCGACGCGGCCGGTGTAGCCCAGCACCAGGCCGGTGTTGTCGCGGCTCGGCGCCTGGTAGTCGGTGCTGTGGATCGACTCGTCGAGCAGGTCGAGCGCCAGCACCAGCTGCTGGTCGGCCAGCGGCGTCCAGGTGTTGAGCCAGGTGAACTGGCGCCGCCGCGTGTCGTAGGTGCTGATCACGTCGGCGCCCGAATCGAGCTTGTCGCTCTGGCTCGACAGGCGCAGCGACACGGTCCACTCGGGCAGCCAGGCGCCGCTGTAGTCGATCGTCGTCAGCTGCGTCAGCAGCTTGCTGCGAAAGTCGGGCGATGCGTCGGGCACGAAGTTCGGCGGCAGGAACTGCGCGCTGTCGAACTGCGACTTCGAGCTGGCTGCCGGTGTAGGCGATGCCGATGCGCTGGCCCGGTGCGCAGCGGTAGCCCGCTGCCAGCTGCACACCGCCGCGGTCGAAGCCGTCGTCGTCGGGGTTGTACTGGCCGAAGTCGTCGCCGGGCAGGACCGCCGACACCCCGTCGCTGGTCTCGCCGCTGAGGCTGACGGCGTAGTCGAACTCGCCGCTGCGCCCGCTGGCCGCGACGTAGCCTTCGGCCGAGCGGTAGCTGCCGAGCGCGAGGTTCGCGCTGAGGCCGGCGTCACCGATCGCCGCGGCGGGTGACGATGTTGATCACACCGCCGATGGCGTCGGCGCCGTACAGGCTGGAGCCCGGGCCGCGCATGATCTCGATGCGCTCGACCTGCGCCAGGCTGATCGCGGCCAGGTCGGTCTGCCCGAGCGTGGCCGAGCCGATGCGCACGCCGTCGATCAGCACCAGCGTGTTGCTGGCCGCGCTGCCGCGGATCAACAACCCGGCGCTCTGCCCCGGCCCGCCATTGCGCGACAGCTGGATGCCGCCGACACGGCGCAGCAGGTCCTCGACCGAATCGGCGCTGGTCGCGCGGATCTGGTCGCGCTCGAGGACCACGACGTCGGCGACGACACGATCGAGCGCGGTCGGCACACGCGTGCCGATCACCTGCACCGTTTGTCCGGGCGTGGAGGCGGGCACGGGTTGAGCCTGGGTGGCGCAGGAGAAGACGAAGGAAACGCACAGCAGCGCCATCGGGCGCAAGGAATTTGCAAGGAACACATCGACCTTTCGTCACCGCACACCCCGTGCGGACGTTGTCAAGACACGACCGGCGATGCGATGGGTGACCAGGCACGAGACCGACAGGCAATGCCCGAGCCCGCGCCCGCGCCGCCCTCCGCAACGCCAGCTCCCGTGCGACAGGCCGGTATCCGGGCTTGCGAGTGCCGGTTCAATCGAAACTGAACCGAAGCGAACGGCGCCTTCCCAGGCCGAAGACCCAGTGGCTGCATTGCCGTTCGCACCTCGCCGACCGTTGCGGGGGCAGCGCCGGAATGACCGCGGGGTGGATGACCCCGCAGCGCACCGGCTTCCCGTTGAACCCGTCACCCCGAGCAGGGGGAACAGGCACCTGTTGCAAGCGCCGGCAGTCTAGCGCAGGGGCGCCGCCGCGCAGGCCGCCACACAACGGTGCGCCGATTTGCGTAAGCAAAAACCCGGGCGTGATCGCGTCGCATTGCCCGAATAATCGCGTCATGACTTTCCTTGTGAGCCAGCACGCCAGCGAGCGCCCCGATGTCCGCTGACGTGATCCTCGAAACGCGCGGCCTGGTCAAGGAGTTCAAGGGCTTCGTGGCGGTCGATGGCGTCGACCTGCGTGTCAAGCGCGGCGAGATCCATGCGCTGATCGGCCCCAACGGCGCCGGCAAGACCACCTGCTTCAACCTGCTGACCAAGTTCCTGGTGCCCACGCGCGGGCAGATCCTGTTCGAGGGCCACGACATCACGAAGGACAAGCCGGCGCAGATCGCCCGCCGCGGCGTCATCCGTTCGTTCCAGATCTCGGCCACCTTCCCGCACCTGACGGTGATGGAAAACGTGCGCGTTGCGCTTGCAGAACAAGCTCGGCATGTCGTTCCACTTCTGGCGCTCCGAGAAGGTGCTCGATGCACTCAATGAGCGCGCGCTCGAGTTGCTCGACACGGTGGGGCTGCGCGACGTGGCCGACGAGGTGACCATCGAACTGCCCTACGGCCGCAAGCGCGCGCTCGAGATCGCCACCACGCTGGCGATGGAGCCGAAGATGATGCTGCTCGACGAGCCGACCCAGGGCATGGGCCACGAGGACGTCGAGCTGGTGACGCAGCTGATCAAGAAGGTCTCGGCCAACCGCACCGTGCTGATGGTCGAACACAACATGAATGTCGTCGGCAGCATCGCCGACACCATCACCGTGCTGGCGCGCGGTGCGGTCATCGCCGAAGGGCCGTACGCGCAGGTGTCGACCAACGCGCAGGTGCTCGAGGCCTACATGGGCAGCGAAGCCACCGAACTGCAGGGGGCGCACGGATGATGGCCGCGCCCGCCCAGGCCGATGAATTCCTGCGCCTGCAAAACGTGCACGCCTACTACGGCGAATCGCACATCCTGCACGGCATCGACCTGACGGTGAACCGCGGCGAGGTGGTCACCCTGCTCGGACGCAACGGCGCCGGCCGCACGACCACGCTGAAGGCGATCCTCGGGCTGGTCGGACGGCGCACCGGCTCGGTCATGATCAACGGCAGCGAGGCCATCGACCTGCCGCCGCACCGCATCGCGCACCTCGGCATCGGCTACTGCCCCGAGGAGCGCGGCATCTTCACCAGCCTGAGCTGCGAGGAGAACCTGCTGCTGCCCCCGCCGGTGGCCACGGGCGGCATGAGCGTCGACGAAATCTATGCCATGTTCCCGAACCTGAAGGAACGCCGCGCGAGCCCGGGCGGGCGGCTGTCTGGGGGCGAGCAGCAGATGCTGTCGGTGGCGCGCATCCTGCGCACCGGTGCCAAGCTGCTGCTGCTGGACGAGATCTCCGAAGGGCTGGCGCCGGTGATCGTGCAGGCGCTCGCGCAGGCCATCCGCACGCTGCGCGAGCGCGGCATGACGATCGTGATGGTGGAGCAGAATTTCCGTTTTGCCGCGCCGCTGGCCGATCGCTTCTACGTGATCGAACACGGGCGTGTGATCGAGGCGTTCGCCGCCGCCGAACTCGATGCCAGGAAGGACATGCTGCACGATGTGCTGGGCGTGTGAGGGCCGCTGCGGCCACCGACACGCATGACGATTATTTCTACGATGCAACTTGACGAGGAACTGAAGACATGAAACTGAAGCACACACTCCTTTCCACCCTCATCGCCACCGCCTTCGGTCTCGGTGCGACCGGCGCCCAGGCCCAGATCTCCGACGGCGTGATCAAGATCGGCGTGATGAACGACATGTCCGGCCTGTACGCCGACGTCGCCGGCCCCGGTTCGGTGGCTGCGGCGAAGATGGCGGTCGAGGACTTCGGCGCCGAGAAGAAGGGCATGAAGGTCGAGATCGTCTCGGCCGACCACCAGAACAAGCCCGACGTCGGCTCGACGATCGCGCGCACCTGGTACGACGCCGACAAGGTCGACGCCATCTTCGACGTGCCGACCTCGTCGGTGGCGCTGGCCATCAGCCAGATCACCAAGGACAAGGGCAAGGCCTTCATCAACAGCGGCGCCGCCACCTCCGACCTCACCGGCAAGGCCTGCAGTGCGAACACGGTGCACTGGACCTACGACACCTGGATGCTGGCCAACGGCACCGGCAGCGCCATCGTCAAGACCGGCGGCGACACCTGGTTCTTCATGACGGCCGACTATGCCTTCGGCCACGCGCTCGAGCGCGACACCGAGGCGGTCGTGCTGAAGAATGGCGGCAAGGTGCTGGGCAAGGTGCGCACGCCCTTCCCGGGCACCGACTTCTCGTCCTTCCTGCTGCAGGCGCAGTCGTCGAAGGCCAAGATCATCGGCCTGGCCAATGCCGGCGGCGACACCATCAACTCCATCAAGCAGGCCTCCGAATTCGGCATCACCAAGAGCGGGCAGAACCTGGCCGGCATGCTGGTGTTCATCAGCGACATACACAGCCTGGGGCTGAATACCGCGCAAGGACTGATCTTCACCACCACCTTCTACTGGGATCTGAACGACCAGACGCGCGCCTTCGCCAAGCGCATGGCCGAAGCCAACAACGGCAAGTACCCGACGATGGTGCAGGCCGGCGTCTACGCCTCGGTGCTGCACTACCTGAAGGCGGTCGAGGCGGCGAAGACCGACGACGGCACCAAGGTCGTCGCCAAGATGAAGGAGCTGCCCACCGACGATCCGCTGTTCGGCAAGGGCTCGATCCGCGCCGACGGCCGCGCGCTGCACCCGGCCTACCTGGTCGAGGTGAAGAAGCCGGCCGAATCCAAGGGCGCCTACGACTACCTGAAGGTGCGCACCACGATTCCGGCCGACCAGGCCTTCCGTCCGCTCGCCGACGGCGGCTGCCCGCTCGTCAAGTAAGCAACCGGCACAGGGCCGCGCCGCCAGCGGTGCGGCCCGCACCGAACTCCCCATGACCGAAATCTTCGGCATCCCCACGCAGGCGCTGTTCGGCCAACTGCTGATCGGCCTGATCAACGGCTCGTTCTACGCGCTGCTGTCGCTCGGGCTGGCGGTGATCTTCGGCCTGCTGAACATCATCAACTTCACGCACGGCGCGCAGTACATGCTGGGCGCCTTCGTCGCCTACCTGCTGCTCGCCAAGCTGGGCATCAACTACTGGTGGGCGCTGCTGATCACGCCGCTGGTGGTCGGCGCCAGCGGCGTGATCATCGAGCGGCTGATGCTGTCGCGGCTGTACAAGCTCGACCACCTGTACGGGCTGCTGCTGACCTTCGGGCTGGCGCTGATCATCCAGGGCGTGTTCCGCAACATCTACGGCTCCTCGGGCCAGCCCTACCAGATCCCGGCGGAATTGCAGGGCGGGCAGAACCTGGGCTTCATGTTCCTGCCCAACTACCGCGCCTGGATCATCGCCGCGTCGCTGGTGACCTGCCTGTCGACCTGGTACGTGATCGAGCGCACCAAGCTCGGCTCGTACTTGCGCGCGGCCACCGAGAACCCGCAGCTGGTGCAGGCCTTCGGCATCAACGTGCCGCGCATGATCACGCTGACCTACGGCTTCGGCGTCGCGCTGGCGGCGCTGGCCGGCGTGATGGCCGCGCCGGTGTACCAGGTCAGCCCGCAGATGGGCGGTGACCTGATCATCGTTGTCTTCGCCGTCGTCGTCATCGGCGGCATGGGCTCCATCCTGGGCGCCATCCTCACCGGTTTCGGGCTCGGCCTCGTCGAGGGACTGACGAAGGTCTTCTACCCGGAGGCGTCGAGCACCGTCATCTTCATCATCATGGTCATCGTGTTGCTGGTGCGCCCGGCCGGCCTGTTCGGGACGCAGAAATGACGCGCGCCACGCCACCGTCCGCCGCGGCGCAAAAGCGCGCCGCCGAACTGCGCACGCACCGCATCGCCTTCATCGGCATGGCGCTGCTGCTGCTGGCCGCGCCGCTGGTGATCTACCCGGTGTTCATGATGAAGGTGATGTGCTTCGCACTGTTCGCCTGCGCCTTCAACCTGCTGCTCGGCTTCGGCGGGCTGCTGTCCTTCGGCCATGCGATGTTCCTCGGCGCGGCCAGCTACGGCTCGGCACACGCGGCCAAGGTGTGGGGGCTGACGCCGGAGCTGGCGATCCTGTTCGGCACCTCGGCCGCCTGCGTGCTCAGCGTCGGCGCCGGCCTGCTGGCGATCCGCCGCCAGGGCATCTACTTCGCGATGATCACGCTGGCACTGGCGCAGATGGTCTACTTCTTCAGCCTGCAGGCGCCCTTCACCGGCGGCGAGGACGGCATCCAGGGCGTGCCGCGCGGCCTGCTGTTCGGGCTCATCGACCTGAACAACCCGCTGGCCATGTACGGCTTGGTGCTGGTCATCTTCCTCGGCGGCTTCGCGTTGATCTACCGCGCCGTGCATTCGCCCTTCGGCCAGGTGCTGAAGGCGATCCGCGAGAACGAGGAACGCGCCATCTCGCTGGGCTACGACACCGACCGCTACAAGCTGCTGGCCTTCGTGCTGTCGGGCACCATTGCCGGCCTGGCCGGGGCGACCAAGGCGATCGTCTTCCAGCTCGCCTCACTGACCGACGTGCACTGGTCGATGTCGGGCGAGGTGGTGCTGATGACCTTGCTCGGCGGCATGGGCACGGTCTTCGGCCCGGTCGTCGGCGCCGCGGTCATCATCACGATGCAGAACTACCTGGCGCAGCTGGGCGCCTGGGTCACGGTCGTGCAGGGCGTGATCTTCGTCGTCTGCGTGCTGGCCTTCCGCCGCGGCATCATCGGCGAGCTGGGCCACTGGCTGCGCAAGCCGTTGTAGACGGCCGGCGGCCACGGCGGCTGCGCCTCGAAGCTACTGCGCCAGGCGGCGCCAGACCAGACAGCGGTTGTTGGCCGGCAGCGCATGGTCGGCGCTGCGCAGCATGCCGGCTTCAACGGCCAGCGTATCCAGTGCGGCGATGTCGCGCAGTCCGCGTTGGGGGTCGGCGGCGCGCAGTTCGGCATCGAACCGCGCGTTGCCCGCGCTGGTGTGGTGGCCATCGATGTTGAACGGGCCGTAGGCCACGAAGCGCCCGTCGGGCTGCAGCACGCGGGCGACCTGGCCGAACAGCCGCTGCACCTGGGGCCAGCGCAGGATGTGCAGCGTGTTGGCGCTGAACACCGCGTCGAAGCGGGCCTGCGGCCACGGCCCATCGACATCGAGCACCAGCGGCGCCGGCAGGTTCGGCAGCCGCGCCTCGTCGAGCCACAGCTGCATCCCCGGCAGGTTCGCGGCCGTGTCCGAACACTGCCAGATCAGCTGCGGCAACGCGGCCGCGAAGTGCACCGCATGCTGGCCGGTGCCGCTGCCGATTTCCAGCACCTGCCGCGCGTTCGCGAGTTCGCCGCGCAGCACCTGCAGGATCGGGTCTCGGTTGCGCTCGCAGGCGGGCGCGAAGGGTTTGTCCATGGTCGGCTCGGGTCGGTCGGTGGGCAGCGCGGTGTGGGCCCGCGGGCACAATCGTGCCATGCGAAGCGCCGGCCCCGACGATCGATGAGCAACGCCGCGTTGTTCCCGGGCGCGCTCACCGATGTCGTCGGGCTGTCGGTGGGCCACTTCACCGACGCCCGGCGCCCCACCGGCTGCACCGTGGTGCTGTGCGAAAGCGGCGCGGTGGCCGGTGTCGATGTGCGCGGCGCCGCGCCCGGCACGCGCGAGACCGATCTGCTGCGGCCCGACAACCTGGTCGACCAGGTGCATGCGCTGCTGCTCACCGGCGGCAGCGCGTTCGGGCTCGACGCGGCCGGCGGCGTGATGCGCTGGCTCGACGAGCACGGCCATCGGCCTGCAGGTGGGCCCGGCGCGGGTGCCGATCGTGCCGGCGGCGGTGCTGTTCGATCTGTGGATCGGCGACGCGCGCATCCGCCCCGATGCGCAGGCCGGCTACAGCGCCTGCGCGGCGGCCAGCCGCTCGCCGCCGGCCCAGGGCAGCGTCGGCGCCGGCGCCGGCGCCACGGTGGG
Source organism: uncultured beta proteobacterium (assembly GCA_963756415.1). GTDB lineage: Bacteria > Pseudomonadota > Gammaproteobacteria > Burkholderiales > Burkholderiaceae_C > Rubrivivax. The sequence goes on along the minus strand of CAVWNT010000002.1, from coordinate 1,206,777 downwards.
CAAGCTGTTCGGCATCCAGCGCGCGATGAAGGGCGGCATCGGCACGGCATCGATCAAGGTCGGTGCGCGTCACCGTCGCCGCGCTGGTGGCGGTGAATGCCACCGGCGATGTCATCGACCCTGCCGATGGCCGCGTGCTGGCCGGCACGCGCGGCGCCGACGGCCGCCCGCGCAGCGCCACGCAGGCGATCGCGATGGGCGAGCTGCCGCCGCGCGCGGTGGCCGGCATGGCCACCACCATCGGCATCGTCGCCACCGACGCCCGGCTCGACAAGGCGCAGGCGAACAAGCTGGCCACGATGGCGCACGATGGCCTGGCGCGCTGCATCGATCCGCTGCACACGATGGCCGATGGCGACACGGTGTTCGCGCTGGCCACCGGCGCATCCGGCCGCGAAGGCGAGATGACCGTGCTCGGCGCATTGGCGGCGCGGGTGGCGGGCCAGGCGGTGCTGAACGCGGTGCGCGCCGCGACCGGCCTGAGCGACCCGTTGGTGCCGGCGCTGCGCGACCTGTGAACTCGGGCGGCGCGGACTGGCGTTGCTTCTCGAACAGGCAGGCCTTCGAGCACCGCCGGTGATCGTTGACGTTCAGGTGCTTCGGCTCGATGCGCGCGCCGCGTGGCGGTGCCTGAAGACCGCGCCGAATTCGGGCCGGCTGGGCCCTTGCGGCAGCGCGCCCGTTACGATGCCCGCGATCCAACCAGGGGCCGCGCATGGAACCCAGCATCGCCTTGTGCCTGAGCGCCGATCCGGCTGTCGAAGAATGTGCCAGCGTCGACGACTGGTGGCCGCGCTGGCTGGCCAGCACACGGCGCAACGCCTCGCCGTGCGCGCAGGCCATCGCCGGCGGTTACGCCGCCGACCGCATCGGCTGGGCCTTTGCCAGCGGCTACCAGGCCGCGCTGCGTGCGCTGTTCGGCACACGCCCTGGCGATGCGCTGGCTGCGTTGTGCGTCACCGAGGAAGGCGGCAACCGGCCGCGCGACATCCACACCCGCTTCGTGCCCGCGGCCGACGGCAGCCTGGTCATCGACGGCGCCAAGCGCTGGACCACGCTGGGCCCGTCGAGCAGCTGGCTCTTTGTCGTCGGTGTGCTGCCCGGACAGGGCGATGCGACCCGGCCGCAGCTGCGTGTGGCGCAGGTTTCGTCCACGGCCGCCGGTGTGCACCTGCAGCCGATGCCGGCGACCGCGTTCGTGCCCGAGGTGCCGCACGCGCGGGTGCAGCTCGACGCCGTGCGGGTGGACGCCCAGGCGCTGTTGCCGGGCGATGGTTATGCGCTGTACGTGAAGCCCTTTCGCACCGTCGAGGACATTCACATCGCGTTGGCGGTGCTGGCCTACCTGCTGCGCGAAGCACGGCTGCGCGCCTGGCCGCATGACTTCGCCGAGCGCAGCTGCCGCGCTGCTGGCGGCATTTGTCGAACTGGCCGGCTCGCCGCCCGATGCGCCCGCCACCCACGTCGCGCTGGCCGGCGCGACTGGCGTGGGCCCATCGGCTCTACGACGAAGCCGGCGCGCTGTGGGCAATGACGCCGCAGGATGCCGCCAGCCAGCGCTGGCAACGCGACGTGGCGCTGTTCAGCGTGGCCGGCAGCGCGCGCCAGCTGCGTGGCGAACGCGCCTGGCAGCGGCTGCAGCGAAGCGATGCCTGACATGCGGCTGCGCCAGTTGTTGTTCAGCCAGGGTTTCGGCACGCGCCGCGAATGCAGCGGCCTGATCGCCCACGGCCTGGTGCGCGTGGCCGGCGAGGTGCTCGACGATGCCGAGGCCGACGTCCCCGCCGAGGGCCTGCGCTTCGAGGTGCAGGGCGTCGAATGGGTCTACCAGGCCAGCGCCTTGCTGATGCTGAACAAGCCGGCCGGCTACGAATGTTCGCGCAAGCCGCGCCACCATCCGAGTGTGATGAGCCTGCTGCCGGCGCCGCTGCGCACGCGCGGCGTGCAGCCGATCGGCCGCCTCGACGAGGACAGCACCGGCTTGCTGCTGCTCAGCGACGACGGCACCCTGATCCACAAGCTGACATCGCCGAAGTGGCATGTGCCGAAGGTCTATCAGGTGCGCTGCGCCGACGCGCTGACGGCACGAGCAGCTCGATGCGCTGCGGCACGGCGTGGTGCTGCACGACGACCCGCTGCCGGTGGTGCCGCTGGCCTGCGAAGCCACCGGCACGCACACGCTGCGCCTGACCTTGACCGAAGGCAAGTACCACCAGGTCAAGCGCATGCTGGCCGCGGTCGGCAACCATGTGCAGGCGCTGCACCGCAGCGATGTCGGCCGCCTTGCGCTGCCCGACGACCTGGCGCCGGGCGCCTGGCGCTGGGTCGAGCGCGGGCTCATCGCCGATGCGCTGTGAGGCGGCCACCATAATCGCCGCATGCAGGTCTTCAGGGGTCTTCGCCACCCGGGCATCGCGCCGGCCTGCGCGCTGACCATCGGCAACTTCGACGGCGTCCACCGCGGCCACCAGGCGCTGCTGGCCCTGCTCGACAACGAAGCGCGCCACCGCGGCGTGCCCAGCTGCGTGCTCAGTTTCGAGCCGCACCCGCGCGACTATTTCGCCGCCCTGCGCCGGCACGCCCGAACGCGCGCCCGCCGCGCATCGTCGACCCTGCGCGACAAGCTGTCGGAGCTGCAGCAATGCGGCGTCGACCAGGCGGTGGTGATGCGTTTCGACGCGCGCTTCGCGAGCCAGTCGCCGCAGCAGTTCATCGACGACGTGCTGGTGCGCGGCCTGGGCGCGCGCTATGTGCTGGTCGGCGACGACTTCCGCTTCGGTGCCAAGCGCGCCGGCGACTACGCGATGCTCGATGCCGCCGGCGCGCGCTGCGGCTTCGACGTCGCACGCATGATCAGCTACGAGGTGCACAGCCTGCGCGTGTCCAGCTCGGCGGTGCGCGAGGCGCTGGCCGACGGCGACATGACGCGCACCGCCGCGCTGCTGGGCCGGCCCTACAGCATCAGCGGGCATGTGGTGCACGGCCGCAAGCTCGGGCGCGAACTCGGCACGCCGACCCTGAACCTGCGTTTCGGTCACCACCGGCCGGCCGCCGCCGGCATCTTCGTGGTGCGCGTGCACGGCCTGGGCGATGGCGCGCTGCCGGGTGTCGCCAGCCTGGGCGTGCGGCCCACGGTCGAGAACGCCGGGCGGCAGCTGCTCGAGGTCTTCTGCCTGCAATGGCCCGCCGCGCTGGGCACCGAAGGCGCCTACGGCCGCTGCATCAAGGTCGAACTGCTGCACAAGCTGCACGACGAGCGGCGCTACGACACGCTCGACGAGCTGCGCGCGGGCATCGGGCGCGATGTCGACGACGCGCGCGCCTGGCTGGCGGCGCAGCGCTGACGCAGCGCCCCGGCTGCTCGCCGACACGGCCCGATAGAATCGAGCGATGGTGCTGCAAGTGACTTGCCCAACCCCCGCGCGCTGCCCGCGCCGGGCCGCTGCCCCGCGCCTGGCGTCGGTGGCCACCGAGCGGCAGACCACGCGCGATCGAATTTGACGCGCGGCCCGACGCCCGCACGCGGGCGCCTGGTCTTCACCGCCGATGCCACCGATTGCCTCATTGCGCCCTGCCCAGGCGCCTGCCTGCCATGACCGCCGTTGACAACACCGCCGCCAGCACCGACTACCGCGCCACGCTGAACCTGCCCGAGACGCCCTTCCCGATGCGCGGCGACCTGCCCAAGCGCGAGCCGGGCTGGGTCAAGGACTGGGCCGACAAGGGCATCTACCAGCGGCTGCGCGAAGCGCGCCACGGCCGGCCGCGCTTCGTGCTGCACGACGGCCCGCCCTATGCCAACGGCCAGCTGCACGTCGGCCACGGCGCGCAACAAGATCCTGAAGGACATGATCGTCAAGGCGCGCCAGCTGGCCGGCTTCGATGCCACCTACGTGCCGGGTTGGGACTGCCACGGCCTGCCGATCGAAAACCAGATCGAGAAGACCTTCGGCCGCAAGTTGCCGCGCGCCGAGGTGCAGGCCAAGAGCCGCGCCTACGCCACCGAGCAGATCGCGCAGCAGATGGCCGACTTCCGGCGCATCGGCGTGCTCGGCGACTGGCAGCGGCCCTACCTGACGATGAACTTCGGCAACGAGGCCGACGAGATCCGGGCCTTGAAGCGGGTCATGGAACGCGGCTTCGTCTACCGCGGGCTGAAGCCGGTGTACTGGTGCTTCGATTGCGGCAGCTCGCTGGCCGAGTTCGAGATCGAATACGCCGACAAGAAATCGCAGACCGTCGACGTCGCCTTCGCCGCCGCCGAGCCGGACAAGCTGGCGGCGGCGTTCGGCTTGCAGTCGCTCGCCAAGGACGCCTTCGTCGTCATCTGGACCACCACCGCCTGGACGCTGCCGGCCAACCAGGCGCTGAACCTGAACCCCGAGCTCGACTACGCGCTGGTCGACACCGACAAGGGCCTGCTGGTGCTGGCCAGCGCCCTGGTCGAGGCCTGCCTGGCCCGCTACGGCCTGACCGGCACGGTGCTGGCCACGACCCCGGGCCGCGCCCTCGAGGGCCTGAACTTCCACCACCCGCTGGCCCACGTGCATCCCGGCTACGACCGGCTGTCGCCGGTCTACCTGGCCGACTACGCCACCGCCGACGACGGCACCGGCATCGTGCACTCGGCGCCCGCCTACGGCATCGAGGACTTCAACTCGTGCCGCGCGCACGGGCTGGCCGTCGACGACATCCTGAACCCGGTGCAGGGCGACGGCCGCTACGACGCCGCGCTGCCGCTGTTCGGCGGGCTGAACATCTGGAAGGCCGCGCCGCTGATCGCCGATGCGCTGCGCGACGGCGGCCGGCTGCTGGCCAGCTCGGCCATGACACACAGCTACCCGCACTGCTGGCGCCACAAGACGCCGGTGATCTACCGCGCGGCGGCGCAGTGGTTCGTGCGCATGGACGAAGGCGACGGCGTGTTCACCACCGACAAGGCGCCGGCGACCTTGCGCCAGCACGGCGCTGCAGGCCATCGAGCGACACCGGCTTCTTCCCCGAGAACGGCCGCGCGCGGCTGCGCGACATGATCGCCAACCGGCCCGACTGGTGCATCAGCCGCCAGCGCAACTGGGGCGTGCCGCTGCCGTTCTTCCTGCACAAGGACAGCGGCGAGCTGCACCCCGACACGATGGCGCTGATGGACCGCGCCGCGGCCATCGTCGCCGCAGGCGGTGTCGAGGCCTGGTCGAAGCTGAGCGTCGAAGACGTCCTGGGTGACGAGGCCGCGCAGTACAGCAAGAGCAACGACATCCTCGATGTCTGGTTCGATTCGGGATCGAGCTTCTTCCATGTGCTGCGCAACAGCCACCAGGGCAGCGGCCACGACGAAGGCCCCGAGGCCGACCTGTACCTGGAAGGACACGACCAGCACCGCGGCTGGTTCCATTCGTCGCTGCTGATCGCCTGCGCGATCGAAGGCCATGCGCCGTACCGCGGCCTGCTGACACACGGCTTCACCGTCGACGGCAGCGGGCGCAAGATGAGCAAGAGCCTGGGCAACTACATGCCGCTGGCCGAATCGGCGCAGAAGTACGGCGCCGAGATCCTGCGCCTGTGGTGCGCGTCCACCGACTACTCGAGCGACCTGGGCATCGACGACAAGATCCTGGCGCGGGTGGTCGATGCCTACCGCCGCATTCGCAACACGCTGCGCTTCCTGCTCGCCAACACCAGCGATTTCGACCCCGCCACGCAGGCGCTGCCGATCGCGCAGCTGCTCGAGATCGACCGCTACGCGCTGGCGCGCACGGCCGAGCTGCAGGCGCAGGTGCTGGCGCACTACGAGGTCTACGAATTCCACCCGGTGGTGGCCAAGCTGCAGATCTTCTGCTCGGAAGACCTGGGCGCGTTCTACCTCGATGTGCTGAAGGACCGCCTGTACACCACGGCCGTCGACAGCGCGGCGCGGCGCAGCGCGCAGACCGCGCTGTGGCACATCACGCACGCCATGCTGCGCTGGATGGCGCCGTTCCTGAGCTTCACCGCCGAAGAAGCGTGGCCGCTGCTGGCGCCCGGGCAGTCACCGTCGATCTTCACCGAGACCTTTGCCGACACCAGCGGCTGGGCCGACGCGGCGCTGCTCGCCAAGTGGTCGCGGATCCGCGACATCCGCGATGCCGCCAACAAGGAGATCGAGGCGCTGCGCGCGGCCGGCCGGGTCGGCTCGTCCTTGCAGGCCAACCTGCTCATCGAGGCGGCGAGCGACGACCATGCGCTGCTCGCTTCGCTCGGTGACGACCTGAAGTTCGTCACCATCACCTCGGCGGTCGAACTGCGCGCGGCGCAGGGCTTGCGCATCGAGGTCACGCCCAGCAGCGGCGTCAAGTGCGAACGCTGCTGGCACTGGCGCGACGACATCGGTGCCGATGCCGACCACCCGACGATCTGCGGCCGCTGCGTGGCCAACCTGTACGGCGCCGGCGAAGCGCGCGTGGTGGCCTGAGGCCGATGGCCGCGCGCCCTGCACGCTTCGGGCTGCTCGCCTGGCTGGGCCTGGCGCTGGCGGTGGTGCTGCTCGACCAGGCCAGCAAGCTGTGGGTGGTGGATGCCTTCCGGCTCAACCACAGCCAGCCGGTCACGTCCTTCTTCAACCTCGTGCGCGTGCACAACAGCGGCGCCGCCTTCAGCTTCCTGGCCGGTGCTTCGGGCTGGCAGCGCTGGTTCTTCGTGGTGCTGGGGCTGGTGGCCTCGGGCTTCATCGTCTGGATGCTGAAGAAGCACCCGACGCAGACGCTGTTCTGCTTCGCCGTGAGCATGATCATGGGCGGCGCGCTCGGCAACGTCGTCGACCGGCTGCTGCACGGCCATGTCGTCGATTTCATCCAGCTGCACCACGGCGGCTGGTACTTCCCGGCCTTCAACCTGGCCGACAGCGCGATCACGCTCGGCGCCGTCTGCCTGATCCTGGACGAGATCCTGAGGGTGCGACGCGGCCGCTGACGCGTGCCGACGCGGCAGCCGCCGGCCCGCGCGTCAGGGCATCAGCACGCTGCAGCCGGTGGTCTTGCGCGCTTCGAGGTCGGTGTGCGCCTGCGCCACATCGGCGAGCGCGTAGCGCTGGTCGATGCGGATCTTGACCTTGCCGCTGCCGACGATCTCGAACAGGTCGTTGGCCATCTCCTGCGTCGCCTCGCGCGTGGCGATGTGCGTGAACAGCGTGCCGCGCGTGACATGCAACGAGCCCTTCGCGCCGAGCATGCCGACCGCGAACGGCGGCACCGGCCCCGAGGCGTTGCCGAAGCTGGCCATCAGGCCGAGCGGGCGCAGGCAGTCGAGCGAGCGATCGAAGGTGTCCTTGCCGATCGAGTCGTAGACCACCTTGACGCCCTTGCCGCCGGTGATGTCCTTGACGCGGGCGACGAAGTCCTCGCTGCTGTAGTTGATGACATGCGCCGCGCCGTGCTCCTTGGCCAGCGCGCACTTGGCATCGCTGCCGGCGGTGCCGATCAGTTGCAGGCCCAGCGCCTTGGCCCACTGGCAGGCGATCAGGCCGACCCCGCCGGCGGCGGCATGGAAGAGCACGAAGTCGCCGGCCTGCAGCCCGCCCTGCGGCAGCGTGCGCTTCAGCAGGTACTGCACCGTCAGGCCCTTCAGCATCATCGCCGCGCCGGTGTCGAAATCGATCGCATCGGGCAGCCGGCACACCGTCTTCGCCGGCATCACACGCGCTTCGCTGTAGGCGCCGGGCGGGTTGCTGGCATAGGCCGCGCGGTCGCCGACCTTCAGGTGCGTCACGCCCTCGCCCACCGCCTCCACCACGCCGGCGCCTTCCATGCCGAGCGTCAGCGGCAGCGGGTTCTGGTACAGGCCGGTGCGCTGGTAGACATCGATGAAGTTGAGCCCGCAGGCATGGTGGCGGATGCGCAGCTCGCCCGGGCCGGGCTCGCCGACCGGCAGTTCGACGAGTTGCAGCAGTTCGGGCCCGCCGTAGCGGTCGATGCGGATGGTCTTGGCGGTGCGCATGGGCAATCTCCTGCTGGCTGACGATGTGGCCAAGACTAGCGCATGCGCCGACGGCGCCAGCGGCGCCAGGCGATGAGCCCGTACAGCAGCAGGTTGAAGCCGGCCAGGGCCAGCGCGATGCGCACTTGTGCGGCCGGCGTCAGCCCCTGCGGATAGATCAGCGCACCCAGGTAGTGGTCGATGAAGCTGCCGGCATAGCCGCCCTCGCCGGCGCGCTGGCGCAGGCCCACTTCGAGCGGCGTCAACGGGCACAGCCCGGCACTGGCTTCGATCCACACGCCCCAGGCCAGCGCCGGCAGGTGCCACCACAGCAGCCGCGGCCAGCGCCACACCGCGCAGGCGCCCAGCAGCGCCCAGGCGATGAAGGCGCCATGCAGCACCAGCACCCCGTCGGCGAGAATCGACCAGCCCATGCCCTGCCCCGGATGTCCCGTGCGTGCCGTTGTGAAGACCCGATTGTCGAAGAGCAGCGCATGAAGCGCCTGATTGCCGCGCCCAACCTGGCGCTGGCCACGCTGTGGGCCGACCAGCTGTGCGGCGCCGGCATCGAAGCCTGCGTGCAGCGCGCCTGGGCCGGCAGCATCGCCGGCGAGATCCCGGTCGATCAGGCACTGCCCGAGGTCTGGGTGCTCGACGAGGACCGCCATGCCGAGGCGCTGCGGGCGCTGCACGAACTGCGCAACCCGCCGTGGCGGCACTGGCTGTGCCGCGGCTGCGGCGAAACCGTCGAAGGGCCGTTCGAACAGTGCTGGAACTGCGGCGCCGCGCGCGCGACCTGAGCCGCTCGCGAAGGTCTGCATGCCGCTGTCGCCGCGACTGATCGCGCTGATGACGTTGCCGCCGCTGCTGTGGGCCGGCAACGCGGTGCTCGGGCGCCTCGCCGTCGGCCATGTCACGCCGCAGACGCTGAACGCCTGGCGCTGGGGCCTGGCGGTGCTGATGCTGCTGCCGCTGGCCTGGCGGGTGCTGGCCGGCGCCGAGGCACGCGCCGCCATCCGCCAGCGCTGGCGCTACCTGGCTGCGCTCGGGCTGTTCGGGGTGGCGGCGTTCAACGCGCTGCAGTACCTGGCGCTGACCACCACCACCGCCCTCAACGCCACCCTCATCGCCGCCAGCGGGCCGGTGTGGATGATGCTCATCGGCTGGGGCTTGTTCGGCGTCGCGCCGCGCCGGCGCCAGTGGCTCGGCAGCGTGCTGTCGCTGCTCGGCGTGCTGGTCGTGGTGGCGCGCGGCGAGTGGGGCGCACTGGCACGCGTGCACTTCGTCAGCGGCGACCTGTACATGCTGCTGGCGGTGTCGATCTGGGCGCTGTACAGCTGGCTGCTGGCGCGCCCGCCGGCGTCGATGCAGGGTGCCCGGCGCCCGCCGTGGGACTGGGCGCAGTTCCTGTTCGTGCAGGCGCTGTTCGGCGTCGGCTGGACGCTGCTCGCCGCCGGCGCCGAACAGGCAGTGCTGCAGCCGCCGCCGATCCGCTGGACGGCGTGGACCGTGGCGCTGGTGCTGTACGTGGCCATCGGCCCGTCGATCATCGCCTTCCGTTGCTGGGGCATCGGCGTGGCGCAGGCCGGGCCCACCGTGGCGGCCTTCTTCAGCAACCTGTCACCGCTGTTCGCGGCCCTGCTGTCGGCGCTGCTGGTGGGCGAGTCCCCGCAGGCCTATCACGGCCTGGCCTTCGTGCTGGTGCTGGCCGGCATCGTCGTTTCGTCGCGTTCGTAGTCGCGGCCGTGCGGCGCGTGTGCCCGCGTCGCCGCCGACACCGGTGCCGGCATCGCCGCGCGCAGCGCTGCCAGCTCATCGCGCATGGCGCCGAGTTGACGGTGCAGGTCGTCGAGGATCTGGCGCTCGATCTGACGCTCCTCGGTGGCGATCCACGCCGAGGCGATGTTCGCCGCCACCAGCGTGATCGCACCGACACCGAGGAAGACCACGAAGACGGCGAAGATCTTCGACGCCGGCGTGGTCGGCACCATGTCGCCATAGCCCACCGTCGCCGCGGTGGTGAAGGCCAGCCACAGGGCATCGCCGAAGGTCGCGGTCGTCGGCTCCAGCCACCAGAAGCCCAGCCCGCACAGCAGCAGCACCAGCAGCGCCGCGATCAGGCGGTAGATGGTGCCGCCGCGCGTGACCACGTAATGGGCGGCCCAGAACATGCGCGCCATCGTGAACACGCCCACCACCAACCGGAACCACAGCGCCGGCTGCGAGGCCGCGCTCGGCGGCAGCAGCGCGGCCGTCACCAGCCCGGCACACAGCAGCAGGTCGAAACCGTTGGCGCGAAGGTGCGCGGCCAGGTCGCCGCTGCGCCAGCCCACGTGCAGCAGCGCGGCCGCCATCGTCGCCGCGGCGACCAGGTAGCTGAGCACCGCGATCAACGGCGGCTTGCACATGCAGCAGTTCGACATAGAACGACGGCACCGTGCTCAGCAAGGCGAGCACGGTCGGCCAGCGCCACATCAGCTCGACGCGGCGTGCCTGCGGCAACGGCCGGTGCGCGAAGCGCGAGGTCAGTCCGACCTGGCCGGGCTGGCCCGGCTCTGCGGAGGCGGCGGTGCGTGACATGGGCTCGACAGTCTGGTGCGGCGGCGGCAGTGTCTCATCCGCCGCGAGCGGCAGCGTGGCAGGCCGCGCGCGGGCGTCGCAATCGCACCGCTGGCGCCGGTGCTTCGACCGCGCGCAACGCGGTCGAAGCGCCGGCGTTTGAAGCGATACTGCCGCCGCAATGCATGACACGTCGGCATCCACCGGCCTGCGGGCCGCCTTCATGCCAGGGCTTGGCCGGCGCGCCACCGCCTGGGCCAGCATGTTGTTGATCGCGTGTGCGTCGGTGCTGGCCGGCTGCAGCACCCTGCGCAGCATGCTGCCCGGGGAGCGCCGTGCCGAAGCGCAGCGGGCCGCCTACGAGAACCAGCAGTCGCGCAACATGCGCTTCGCCGACGCCTATGTCGGCCGCCTCACCGAGGCCGATCGGCAGGCCCACCCCGATCGCCTGACGGCGCAGCAGCGTCTCGAGCTGTCGGGCTGGATGCTCGAGCAGGCGAATGCGGTCTTCGTCATCGCCGCCGACGACAACCCGGTCATCGGCACGCTCGACCTGGTGACGCTGGCGGTGCTCAGCCGCATGGTCGTCGAGAGCACGTCGGCCTTCGGCGACCACGCGCAGGCAGCGCTGCTGAAGGCCCACCGGCAACTCGAGGAGCAGGCCTGGGCGCTGGCCAGCCTGATCATCGATGCGCGTCAGAAGGAAGAGGTGCTCGAGCTGTGCAAGGCGTGGCGCGCGCAGAACCCCGGCTATCGCAACGTGCCCTTCGTGCGCTTCCAGGATTTCGTCGGCGTCGAGGGCGGGCGCACCGGCAGCGGCGGCGCGGCACGCGCCAGCGGTTTGTTCGGCCTCATCGGGCTGGACCCGCTTGCCGGGCTCGACCCGGCGGTGCGGCAGGTGGAGATGTCGCGGCTGCTCGCCGAGCGCGCCAACTTCTATCTGCAGCGGGTGCCGATCCTGCTCGATCTTCAGCTCACGCGCACGCTCAGCCGCATCGCGGTGGGCCCCGAGTCGCAGAAGCTGCAGCAGCAAAGTGCCAGTCTCACACGCTCGGCGGAACAGTTCGCCCACGTGGCCCAGTCCCTGCCGCAGACGCTGGCAACGGAACGCGAGGCGCTGATCAAGCAATTGTCGGGCGCGCTGCTCGAGCAGCAGGCTGCGCTGCGGCCATTGCTGATCGAACTGCGCGGCACGCTGCAGGCCGGTGATGCGATGGCCACGTCGGTCGACAAGGCGGTGAACGCGATCGACCAGATGGTGGCGCGCTTCTCGCCCAAGTCGCCCGCCGCCGCCGGCACCAGCACCGGCAAGCCCTTCGACATCACCGAATACGGCGAGACGGCGCGCCAGATCAACGCCGCGGCCGCACAGTTGCAGCTGTTGCTCGGCGGGCTCGGCGCGCACGCGCCACAGATCGATACGGCCGTCGGCGGCGCGGTCCAGGCCAGCCTGCGCCAGGGCGAACTGCTGGTCGACTACCTGTATCTTCGAATCGCCTGGCTGATCGGGCTGCTGCTGGCAGCCGGCCTGGTCTTTCTGGTCGCGCAGCGGCTTCTGGCGGCACGCAAGGCCTGAACAGCGGGCCCTGCGCCCGCAAGTTGCTCAGTACGTGCCGGGATAGGCGCCGCCGTCGAGCAGCACGTTCTGCCCGGTCAGGTAAGCCGCGTGCGCGCTGCACATGAAGGCGCAGAAGGCACCGAACTCGTCGGCGCTGCCGAAGCGCTTGGCCGGGATCGTCTGGCGGCGCTGGTTCATCACCTCCTCGACCGTCTTGCCCTGCTTGGCGGCGGCGCCCACGGAGGTGCTGCGCACCCGGTCGGTATCGAACACACCCGGCAGCAGGTTGTTGATGGTGACGTTGGCGGCCACCAGCTTGCTCTGGCGCGCCAGTCCGGCGACGAAGCCGGTCAGGCCGCTGCGCGCACCGTTCGACAGGCCCGAGGATCTCGATCGGGGCCTTGACCGACGCCGAGGTGATGTTCACCACCCGCCCGAAACCGCGCCCGGCCATCGCATCCACCGTCGCCTTGATCAGCTCGATCGGCGTCAGCATGTTGGCATCCACCGCCTTGATCCAGTCGTCGCGGTTCCAGTCGCGGAAGTCCCCGGGCGGCGGGCCGCCGGCGTTGTTGACCAGGATGTCGACCTGCGGGCAGGCGGCCAAAGCGGCCTTGCGGCCCTCGCTGCTGGTGATGTCGCCGGCCACCGTGCGCACCTCGGCCTTCGGGTTCAGTTGGCGCAGTTCGGCGGCGGTGGCCTGCAGCGCGTCGTCACCGCGCGCGGTGATGACCACGTTCACGCCTTCGCGCACCAGCGCCGTCGCGCAGCCCTTGCCCAGACCCTTGCTGGCGGCGCACACCAGCGCCCACTTGCCGTCGATGCCCAGATCCATGTGTCGGTTCTCCTCAGTCGTTGAAATCGATTGTCAGCGCACGCGGGCCAGCAGCCACACGCCGCTGAGCACCAGCACCGTGCCGGCGGCGATCCAGGCGGTGAACGGCTCGCCGAGGATGACCACGCCCATCAGGATGGTGCTCAGCGGGCCGATCATGCCAGCCTGCGAGGCGCGGGCCGCGCCGATGCGCTCGATGCCCATCATCACCATCAGCACCGGCGCGAAGGTGCACACGGTGGCGTTCAGCAGCGACAGCCACAGCACCGGCGGCGCGACGTTCAGCGCCACGTCGACCGGTCGCAGCAGCAGGTACTGCACGATGCACAGCACACACGCCACGCTGCTGGCCAGCCCGGTGAGGCGTGCGGAGCCCAGGCGCTTGACCTCCTCGCCGCTGTAGATCAGGTACAGCGCATAGCTCAAGGTGCTGGCGAACACCAGCGAGGCGCCGAGTGCGATGTCGGCGCCCTGCAAGGTCAGCTCGTGGCCGAACACCAGCAGCACGCCGAGGTAGCTGACGGCCAGCGCCAGCAACTGCGCCGGCTGCACGCGGCGCTTGAACAGCAGCCAGCTCAACGCCAGCACCATCGTCGGCGTCAGGTACAGGATCAGCCGCTCCAGGCTGGCGCTGATGTACTGCAGGCCGAGGAAATCGAGAAAGCTGGCCAGGTAGTAGCCGCTGAAGCCGAGCGCCGCCACCATGCGCCAGTCGCGCGCCGTCAACGCCGGCTTGCCACGCCCGGCCCACACCGCCAGCGCGATGAACAACGGCAGCGCGAACAGCATGCGCAGCATGATCAGCGTGACCGCATCGACCGGGTAGCGGTAGGCCAGCTTGATGATGATGGCCTTGCCGGAAAACGCCACCGCGCCACCCATTGCCAGCAGCAGGCCCGGCCACATCGGCGAAACCGCGAGCGCGCGGGGTTGCACGGCGCTCATCGCGACGCAGCGCTCGGCAAGGCTTCAGAACCCGGCCGCGAGGCCATCACGCCGCGGGTCGCTGGCGGCGGCGTAACCGAGCGTCGCCGCATCGCCCTCGCCTTCGTCGAGCCGCCAGATGAACTGGCCGGCGCCGAAGTCCTGGTAGCTGTCGTTGATCTCGTCCAGCGCGTGGCCGCAGGTCGTGCAGGCCCTGCACCGTGTCGGCGCGCATGCCGGCTTCGACGTTCAGATCGCCGCTGCAGGTTGTAGCGCCAGCGCGGCGCGTCGCAGGCGGCCTGCGGGTTCTGGCCGTAGTCGAGCATGCGCACCAGGGTCTGCATGTGGCCCTGCGGCTGCATGTCGCCGCCCATCACGCCGTAGCTCATCACCGGCTGGCCGTCCTTGGTCAGGAACGCCGGGATGATGGTGTGGAAGGGCCGCTTGCCCGGCGCCACCTGGTTCGGGCTGCCGGCCTGCAGGCTGAAGCCATGGCCGCGGTTCTGCAGGCTGATGCCGTATTCGGGCTCCACCACGCCCGAGCCGAAGCCCATGTAGTTGCTCTGGATGAAGCTGACCATCATGCCGTTCTCGTCGGCCGCGGTGAGGTAGATGGTGCCGCCCTTGACCGGGTTGCCGGCGCCGAAGTCCTGCGCACGTCTTCGGGTCGATGAGCTTGGCGCGGCTGGCGAGGTAGGCGTCGTCGAGCAGCTGCTCGACGCTGAGCTTCCATCGCCGACGGCTCGGCGACGTAGCGGTAGACATCGGCGAAGGCCAGCTTCATGGCCTCGATCTGCAGGTGCTGTCGAGGCGACGCCGTCGACCGGCAGTGCCGTCACGTCGAACGTGTCGACAGGATGCCCAGCGCCATCAGCGCGGCGATGCCCTGTCCGTTGGGCGGGATCTCGTGCAGCGTGTAGCCGCGGTAGTCCTTGGCGATCGGCGTCACCCATTCGGGCTTGTAGCCGGCCAGGTCGGCCGCCGTCATCGCCGCCGCCCTGCTCGGCGGCGCAAGCGCGCCAGCGCCTCGGCGATCTCGCCGCCATAGAGCGCCTCGCCCTTGCGTCTCGGCGATGGCGCGCAGGCCGTGCGCGGCCGCCTGGCATGCTGGAACAGCTCGCCGACCTGCGGCGCACGGCCCGCGCGGCAGGAAGGTCTGCGCGAAACCCGGGCTGGCGACGCCAGCTCGGCGACCTGCGCCGCCGCACCATTTCTGCTGCACGCACCACCGGCACGCATGTAGCCGCGCTCGGCGATGTCGATGGCCGGTGCCAGCAGGTCGGCGAACGGCAGCTTGCCGAAGCGCTCGCTCATCGTCACCCACGCGGCCACGGCACCGGGCACGCTGACCGAATCCCAGCCGCGCTTCGGCGGCGTCGTGCGCATCGGCGCCGTACTTGCGCGCGAAGTAGTCGGGCGTCCAGGCGGCCGGCGCCGGGCCGGAGGCGTTCAGGCCGTGCAGCTGCCTGGCCGTCCCACAGGATGCAGAAGGCATCGCGAGCCCAGGCCGTTGCTGCACGGCTCGACGATGGTCATCGCGGCGGCCGCGGCGATGGCGGCATCGACCGCGTTGCCGCCCTGCGGCGAGCATGCGCAGCCCGGCCTGCGCGGCCAGCGGGTGCGAGGTGGACGACGACGTTGCGCGCGAACACCGGGCGGCGCGGCGTGGAATAGCTGGTCTGCCAATCGAAGCTGTGGTTCATGTCGGGCACGGATGCATCAGGAGGTCAGCTGTCATTGTCGCGCGGGACTTCGCGGCCCTGCTGCGGCAGCAACGCCAGCACGTGCCCGGCGATCGCCAGGCACGCGGTGAGCCCGGGCGATTCGATGCCGAACAGGTTGACAAGGCCCTCGACGCCGTGGCGTGCCGGCCCGTCGATGACGAAGTCACCGGCGGCTTCGCCGGGGCCGCTGAGCTTGGGGCGGATGCCGGCGTAGGCGGGCAACAGCGAGCGATCGGGCAGCGCCGGCCAATAGCGGCGGATGGCATCGGCGAAGGGCAGCGCACGCTGCGGGTCCACGCGATAGTCCTCGTCGCCCAGCGCGGTGGGCGGCACCCACTGCACATCGGGGCCGAAGCGCATCTGCCCGGCCAGATCGAGCGTCAGGTGCACCCCCAGCCCGGCCTCGTTGGGCATCGGATAGATCAGCCGCGAGAAGGCCGCCGCTCCCGCACACGAGAAGTAGTGCCCGCGAGCCCAGTGGCCCTGCGGCTGCCACTGCGGCGCCAGCCCCGCGGTGCGCGCGGCCAGCGCGGGCGCGTGCAGGCCGGCGCAGTTGATGACGGTGCGGGCCAGCAGTTGCACCGGCTCGGTGCCACCGACCTCCACCACCAGCCCGTCGTCATGCACCCGCAGGCGCTGCACCGGGCTTTGCAGCGCCAGCATCGCACCGTGCGCCTGCGCATCGCCCAGCAGCGCCAGCATCAGGCCGTGGCTGTCGATGATGCCGGTGCACGGCGACAGCAGCGCCGCGGTGCAGCGCAGCGCCGGCTCCAGCGCGCACGCCTGCGCGGCATCGAGCCATTGCAGGTCTTCGACGCCGCAGGCGCGGCCGCGCTTCATCAAAGCTGCCAGCGCGTCGTGCTGCGATGCCTCGGTGGCGACGATGAGCTTGCCGCAGCGTTGATGCGCCACGCCGTGCTGCTCGCAGTAGGCATACAGCAGCCGGCGGCCGTGCACGCACAAGCGCGCCTTCAGCGAGCCGGGCGGGTAGTACAGGCCGGCGTGGATGACCTCGCTGTTGCGCGAACTGGTGCCGCTGCCGATGGCCGATGTGGCCTCGACGATGACCACCTCGCGCCCGGCCATGGCGAGCGCACGCGCCACCGCCAGGCCGACCACGCCGGCGCCGACGACGATGCAGTCAACCCGCTCCATCGGTCAGCGTGGCGATGGGGTGGCAGCGGTGGTTGCAGGCACCCGGCGCGCCGCTGTGCCGCCGCACCCGCGCCCTACCAGAGCCGGCCGCCGCCATGACGCAAGCCTTGCGCCACGAAGCGGTTCACCGCCGGCGGCCCGCTGCCCTTGTGCAAGGCCAGGCGCAGCTCGCGCAGGCCGTCGTCGGCGGCGCTGAAACGCTCGAGCCGGCGCTGGTGCTCGAGCCAGTTTTCATCGACGAAGTATTCGATGTAGCGGCCCGGCGCACTGGTGTCGCGGAACAGCCCCCACGACAGCGCGCCCTGGCGCAGCCGCGCGCGGCGAGTCTTGCGCATCAGGCTGGCGAAGGCCTGGTCGTCGGCGGCGTCGATCTGGTATTCCACCGTCACCATCACCGGGCCGTCATCGGGCTCGACCGGGATCGCGGTGTGCGGCACGCCGCGCGGCGGCGACGGCGTCAGGTCGGCATCTTCGTCGCCTTCGACCGACAGACGCCGCGTCAGCAGCCACAACAGCGGGCCGACACACGCCGCGGCGACGACGGCGATGCGCACGCTGTACAGGCCGGCGACCTGGCCCCACACCAGCGAGCCCATCGCCGCGCCGCCCATCAGCGCCATCTGGTAGATCGCCATGCCGCGCGCGCGCACCCAGTTGGGCAGCACCATCTGCGCCGCCAGGGTCAGCGAATTGGCGGTCGAGATCCAGGCCATGCCGAGCACGACGATGGCCGGCAGCGCGACCCAGATGTTCGGCGCATAGACCACGATCACCGACATCGCCGCGTGCACCAAGGTGCCGATGACGACGAACTGGTTGCGGTCGAAGCGCACGCGCCAGCGCGGGAAGTACAGCGCCGCCACCACCGCACCGCCGCCGATGCAGGCCAGCATCAGCGTGTAGGTGGCCGGCCCGGCGCCGTGCACGTTGCGCGCCACCAGCGGCAGCAAGCGCCAGCAGCGCCGACGAATGCAGGAAGAAGAAGAAGATGCGCATCAGCACCACGCGCAGCCGCGGCGACTGCATCACGTGCTGCCAGCCCACGCGCATGGCGCCGACGAAGCGCTCGCCGGGCAGCGTGCTGGTCCTGGGCGTCGATTTCCAGCGCAGGATGGTGACGAACGCCGTCGCCGCGAGCACGACGTTGAGCACGAACACCGCGCCGGCGCCGACGGCCGCGAGGATCGCGCCGGCCACCACCGGGCCGACCACCCGCGACAGGTTCATCGAGATGCCGTTCAGGGCCATCGCCGCACCCAGATCGTCGCGCTTGACGACCTCGGGCACGATCGCCGAGAACACCGGCCAGCGCATCGCCAGGCCGATGCCGTTGGCGAAGGTCAGCACCAGCAGCAGCGGCGCGGTCAGCGAGTCGGTGAGCGCCAGGGTCGCCAAGATCAGCGCGTTCACCGACACCCAGGCCTGCGTGGCCGCGAAGTAGCGGCGCCGGTCGATGATGTCGGCGAGCGCGCCGCTGGGCAGGCCGAGCAGGAACACCGGCAAGGTGGAAGCGGTCTGCACCATCGCCACCATCACCGGGCTGGTGGTCAGCGAGGTCATCACCCAGGCGGCGGTGACGTCGTTCATCCACATCGCGATGTTGGCCGCGAAGCTGGCCAGCCACAGGTTGCGGAACACCGCGCCGCGCAACGGCGCGAAGGTGGGGCTTGCGAACAGCGCGCGCGGCAGCTTGGGCATGCGCCGAGGATAGCTGCGAAGGCGCGCCGCTCAGCGCGCGCGGCCAGCGGCGCGGCGGCTCACTCTTCCTTGAAGGCGACGTCGCGCCGGGACTTGATCGACGGCAGCGAGACGATGACGATCATCACCACCGCAGCGACCAGCAGGCCGGCCGACAGCGGGCGGGTGACGAAGGCGCTCCAGTCGCCGCGGCTGATGAGCAGCGCGCGGCGCAGGTTTTCTTCCATCATCGGCCCGAGGATGAAACCCAGCAGCAGCGGCGCCGGCTCGCAGCCCAGCTTGTAGAAGACGTAGACCGACGATGCCGAAGGCGGCGCCGATGAAGACGTCGAAGTTGTTGTTGTTCAGCGTGTACAGGCCGATGCAGCAGAACGACCATGATCGCCGGGTACAGCACGCGGTAGGGCACCGTCAGCAGCTTGATCCAGATGCCGATCAGCGGCAGGTTCAGGATCACCAGCATCGCGTTGCCGATCCACATCGAGGCGATCAGGCCCCAGAACAGCTCCGGGTTGCTGGTCATCACCTGCGGGCCCGGCTGGATGCCCTTGATGGTCATCGCACCGACCATCAGCGCCATCACCGCGTTGGGCGGGATGCCCAAGGTCAGCATCGGGATGAACGAGGTCTGCGCGCCGGCGTTGTTGGCGCTCTCCGGCCCGGCGACGCCGCGGATGTTGCCCTGGCCGAAAGGCACCTCGCCTTCGCGTCGCGCGCACCTTCTTCTCCACCGTGTAGGCGGCGAACGACGACAGCAGCGCGCCGCCGCCGGGCAGCACGCCGAGGATCGAGCCGAGCGCGGTGCCGCGCAGCACCGCCGGCCAGGCGTCCTTGAAATCCTGCCGCGTCGGCCACAGGCCCTTGACATCCTTGGTGAAGACCTCGCGCTGCTCGGCCGGCCGGCCCAGGTTGTTGATGATCTCGCCGAAGCCGAACACGCCCATCGCGATGGCGACGAAGCCGATGCCGTCGGTCAGTTCGGGGATGTCGAAGCTGTAGCGCGGCACGCCGGAGATGACGTCGGTGTTGACCTGGCCGAGCAGCAGGCCGAGCAGGATCATCGCGATGGCCTTGATCAGCGAGCCCGAGGCCAGCACCACCGCGCCGATCAGGCCCAGCACCATCAGCGAGAAATATTCGGCCGGGCCGAACTTGAACGCCAGTTCGGTCAGCGGCGGCGCGAAGCCGGCGATGACCAGCGTGCCGACGCAGCCGGCGAAGAACGAGCCCAGCCCGGCGGCCGCCAGCGCCGGGCCGGCGCGGCCCTTGCGCGCCATCTGGTAGCCGTCGATCGCGGTCACCACCGAGGATGCCTCGCCCGGCACGTTGATCAGGATGGCGGTGGTCGAGCCGCCGTACTGCGAGCCGTAGTAGATGCCGGCCAGCATGATCAGCGCCGGCGTGGCGTCGAGCGCGTAGATCGACGGCAGCAGCATCGCGATCGTCGCCACCGGCCCCAGGCCCGGGCAGCACGCCGATCAGCGTGCCGAGCACCGCGCCGAAAAGGCCGTAGGCCAGGTTCTGCAGCGTGAAGGCCACGCCGAAGCCGAGCATCAGGTTGTCGACGATGTCCATCGCGTGCCCCTCAACCGGCCAGGAAAACCGGCCACAACGGGATCACCAGGTTCAGCCCCTTGATGAAGATCAGCCACGAACCGACGGTGAGCACGACGATGTTGATCAGCACCTCCCTGAGCTTGAACTCGATCACCGGCGAGGCTGGCGACGAAGACCAGCAGCGGCAGCGCTGGCGAACAGGCCCAGGCGCGGCAGCGCGAAGCCGAAGAGCAGCACCGACACGATGATGAAGACAGGTCGGGCGCAGCGGCATCGAGCCGATGCGCTCGCCGCCCTCGCGTTCGAGGGTCAGCGCCTTGAACAGCACCAGCGCCCCCAGCAGGGCCAGCAGCATGCCCAGGCCGAAGGGGAAGAAGCCGGGGCCGGGCTTCGCGCGAGCTGCCGAACTGGTAGTTCAGGGCCCCGGCCGCGAAACCCAGGCCGACGACGATGAACATCAACCCCGACCAGAAATCCTTCTGGCTCTTCACTTTCAACAGGCGTCTCCTGCGACTGGCTGGTGCGGCGGCATTCTAGGCAGCGCTCCGCTGGCGCCAGCGGCGTCCGATGCGGATTCACCCGGTCCGCCGGAGGGATCCAGCTGGGTGCCGACGCGCGGCGCTCGACGCGCTTCAGGCGCTGAAGCCCGGCGTGCTGCGCATCACCTCTTCGATCGTCGTCAGCCCCTCGGCGACCTTCATCGCGCCGGCCAGGCGCAGCGGGCGCATGCCGTCCTTCACCGCCTGGCGGTTCAGCGCCGCGGCGTCGAGCGCCGGGTGCACGTGGCCGCGCGCGGCATCGGTCATCAACAGCAGTTCGTACAGGCCGACGCGGCCGCGGTAGCCGGTGTGCCGGCATTCGAGGCAGCCCACCGCGCGATAGGGCCGCATGCCGCCCGACAGCCGCCACGGCCGCGACAACTCGTCGAGCGTCTCGCGCGTGGTGCTCTCGTCGCGCTGCTTGCACGCCGCGCACAGCATGCGCGTCAGCCGCTGCGCGAGCACGCCGATGACGGTCGCCGAGATCAGGTACGGCGGCACGCCCAGGTCGGCCAGCCGCGTGATCGCCGAGGCCGCATCGTTGGTGTGCAGCGTGCTGAACACCAGGTGGCCGGTCAGCGCCGCCTGGATCGCCATCTCGGCGGTGGCCAGGTCGCGGATCTCGCCGACCATGATGATGTCCGGGTCCTGCCGCATCAGCGCGCGCAGGCCTTCGGCGAAACCCATGTCGATGGCGGCGTGCACCTGCGTCTGGTTGAAGGCCGGCTCGATCATCTCGATCGGGTCTTCGATGGTGCACACGTTGACGTCGTCGGTGGCCAGCTGCTTCAGGTCGAGTACAGCGTCGTGGTCTTGCCCGAGCCGGTCGGTCCGGTGACCAGGATGATGCCGTGCGGCCTGGCGATCAGCTGCTGCCAGCGCTGCGTGTCGTGGCTGCCGAAGCCCAGCGCCTCGATGCGTCTTGACCGCGGTTTCGGGGTCGAAGATGCGCATCACCATCTTCTCGCCGAAGGCGGTGGGCAGGGTCGACAGCCGCATCTCGACCTCGGCGCCGATCTTGTCGGCGGTGTCGGGGCGCTTGGTCTTGATGCGCCCGTCGAGCGGCCGGCGGCGTTCGACCACGTCCATGCGGCCGAGCAGCTTGATGCGCGAGGTCATCGCGTTGAGCACACCCAGCGGCACCTGGTAGACGGTGTGCAGCACGCCGTCGATGCGGAAGCGGATCGCGCCCATGTCGCGCCGCGGCTCGAGGTGGATGTCGCTGGCGCGCTGGTCGAAGGCGTATTGCCACAGCCAGTCGACCACCTGCACCACGCCCTGGTCGTTGGCGTCGAGCTGCTTGCTCGATCTTGCCCAGCTCGACCAGCTGCTCGAAGCTCGCCGCCGCCGCCACCTCGCCGTTCTTCTGCGCCGCGCGCACCGACTTGGCCAGCGCGTAGAACTCGGTGGTGTACTTGCGCACGTCCTGCGGGTTGGCCAGCATCAGCTTGACCTTGCGCCGCGTGTGCGCCTCGATCTCGGCGATCCAGGCGATGTCGAAGGGCTCGCAGGTGGCGATGACCACGTCGTGGTTGTTCATCTGCACCGGCAGCGCCGCGCGGCTCTCGGCGTAGTGCACCGACATGACATCGGCGACGCGCCCGACATCGGCCTTCAGCGGGTCGATGCGCAGGTACGGCATGCGCGCAGCGCTGCGCCAGCCACTCGGTCAGCGCTTCGGTGTCGAGGGCCTTTTGCGTGCCGCTGCGCACCAGGCCGGCGGCGCCCAGGCGCACCAGCGCATGCTGGCTCGAGGCGCCGGCGCCGAAGCGCTGCACCACCCGCTCGCTGTCCTGCGCCGAGATCAGCCCGTCGTCGCGCAGCCAGCCGAGCAGCAAGCGCCAATCGAGCTTGCCGGTCCACACGTGGTGCGGCACGGCCAGCGTGTCGGCCTGGCTCGGGCGCGCGCTGCGACGCGGCAGTGGGGTGACACTCATCAGACGGACCCTTCGAGGGCTTCGGTGCGCGCCACCGGGCGCAGCATGCGCAGCCATTTGCGCGCCGGCACGCCGAATGCGCCGAAGCGCTGTTCGATCGCCGCCGGCACGTTCGATCAGCACGGCCCGATCGGGCATCTCGCCGCCGCGCCAGGCCAGCACCACCGTGTTGCCCTCGCGCGTGGGGCGCAGCCCGCACACCTGCTCGATGCCGAAGGCTTCGACGATGCGCGCCAGGCTCTGGCCGAAGCCGAGATCGCGCCCGAACAGGTTCACGCTCATCACGCCGCCGTCGGCCAGCACCGCGCGGCAATCGCGGTAGAAGGCGACGCTGTCGAGCACCGGCGCGGCCGCTTCGTCGTCGTACAGATCGACATGCAGCAGGTTCACGCTGTGGCGCTGCGCGGCATCGGCCACCCAGCGCGGCGGCGTCGGCATGGATCACCTGCAGCCGCGCATGGTCGTGCGGCAGGTGGAACTGCTGGCGGCACAGCTGGATCACGGCCGGGTTCAGTTCGACCGCGGTGCAGCGCATGCCCAGCTGCTTGAGGCAAAAGCGGGTCAACGACGCCGGCGCCGAGCCCCAGCTGCACGGCATGGCCGTCGGCGAGCTCGGCCGGCGGCAGCCACAGCAGCCCGGCGAGCATGCGCTGCATGTAGTCGAGTTCGACGACATCGGGCCGGGCGATGCGCATCGAACCCTGGATCCAGATGCTGCCCAGGTGCAGGCTGCGCACGCCGTCGATCTCGGACACCATTGCCGGCGGCAGCGCTGGCAGCGGGACGGATTTGGATGCGCGGGCCATGGGGCAAGTATCGGCGCGTGCGGGCGGCTTCAGGCGGGCAACACCCCGCAGGCGTGAAAGACTTCGTGCCATGCTGCCCGCTTGCGCTCGAACGACCAGCTGGCGTTGGCCGGGCTGCTCGAAGGCAACCGGAACACCGGCACGCCGAGCTGGCGCGTCAGGCGCATCGCGCGTGCCGATTCGCCGCCGTTGTGGGCCACGCCGCGCAGCGCGGGCAGGCGCGCGACGAGCCCGGCCAGATCGTTCAGCTGCGCGTCGCGGATCGCGCTGTCCAGGCTGCCCTCGCGCGCGCAGCTGGCATACACGTCCCACACGCCGATGCGGTGCGCGCGCAAGCGCGTCAGCCGTGCGGCGTACGACAGCAGCAGCAGGTCTTCACCCAACAGCGACGACAGCAGCGGCCAGAACTGGTTGCGCGGGTGCGCGTAGTAGCGCTGCGCGCCCAGCGAGGCCACGCCGGGAAAGCTGCCCAGCACGCAGCAGCCGGGTGGCGCGGCCGGCCACCGGCGGCAGGCCCTGCAGCACGACGCTCACGACGCGATCTTCGGCAGCGCGGCGCGCGCGTTGGCGGTGGTGATGTCGGCGGTGTGCGCCAGGCTCCAGCCGCGCAGGTCGGCCAGCGACGGCGGCGATGCGCGGCAGCTCGGCCGGCTCGTTGCGCACCACCGCACCGGCGGCGCGCTCGGCGGCGGTGCGATACAGCCACTGCGGCGGGATGTCCGGCGCGTCGGTTTCCAGCACCACGGCGTGCTCGGGCACCCCCGCCGCCAGGCGACGGATCTGCAGCGCGCGCTCGAAGGTCATCGCGCCGCCGAAGCCGAGCTTGAAGCCGCGCTCGACGAAGGCCGTCGCCTGCACCGCGCTGGCGTTGAACGCATGGGCGATGCCGCCGCAGACCTCGATGCGCCGCAGCCCCTGCAGCAGCATGTCGGCCGAGCGGCGCACGTGCAGCAGCACCGGCAGCGCGGCGTCGCGCGCCAGCTTCAGCTGGGCCACGTAGAAGGCCTGCTGGCGCGCGCGGTCGGTGTTGGCGACGAAGTGGTCGAGACCGATCTCGCCCACCGCCACCAGACGCGGGTCGTCGCGGTGTTGTCGCAGCGCCTGCTGCAGGCGGTCGAGATCGGCCGCATCGGCCGCGTCGACACACAGCGGGTGGATGCCCAGCGCGTAGTGCAGGCCGTGTGCATGGGCCAGCGCGCGCACCGCATCGAAGTTGCCCACCTCGATCGCCGGCAGCACGATGCCGGTGACCCCCGCCGCGCCCGCGCGCGCCACCACCGCCGCGCGGTCGCTGTCGAAGGCATCGGCATCGAGATGGCAATGGGTGTCGATCCACGGCGTCATGCAGCGATGATGCCTCGGGCGCCGACGGGACCGATGTGTCGGCCTGAGGCGCTTGCCCGCAACAGTTCGTTGCGTGCCTGGGCGCAGCCCTAGCACTGCGCGGGCCCGGGCAACGTGATAACGTGTTTTCCAACCTGATTTGCGAGCGCGCCGGACCATGAAGAAGCCTCCGCTGTACAGCCCCTCACGCCAGGGCGCCGCAGCGCGTGGCGCCGGGGCCGGCGCGGGCCGCGCGGCGCAGCCGACCAAGGCGGCGCCAATGCCTGCAGCGCGGCCACAGCCGGGCGCCGACAGCGAGCCTGTTGCTGCCGGTGCCGCAGCCGCCGCGCCAAGCACCGCGGGCACTGGCCTGCGCGGCCTGGTGCGCCGCCATCCTGCCGTGTGGGCCGCGCTGCTCGGCGCGGTGCTGGCGATGGCATTGATGTGGGCGCTGTTGTCGGTGCAGCCGCGGCAGCGCCTGATCACCCAGAAGCACATCGACGCCGCGGTGCGCGAATCGCTGGAGAAAAATCCGCTGCCGTCCGCCGCTGCCAAGGCCTACGACGCGATCGGCCGCTCGGTGGTGCGCGTGGTCGGCCTGATGGACGAAAACGACGACGGCAAGCAAAAACCAGAAAAAATGGCCATGGAGCGCAGCCTCGGCACCGGCGTCGTCATCAAGGAGGACGGCACCATCCTGACCAACCTGCACGTCGTGTGGGGCGCGAAGAAGATCAAGGTCACTTTCTTCAACGGGCTCGAATCCGACGCGGCGATGGTGGGCACCCAGCCGCAGAACGACCTGGCGGTGCTGAAGGCGCAGAAGCTGCCTGACGACCTGGAGCCGGCGACGATGCGCTCGACCAGCGATCTGGCACCCGGCGACCACGTCATCGCCGTCGGCCATCCGTTCGGCATCGGCCCGTCGGTGAGTGCCGGCGTGGTCTCCGGCCTCGACCGCGAATTCCGCGCGCCCGAGGGCCAGAAGGCGCTGACCAACCTGATCCAGTTCGACGCCGCCGCCAACCCGGGCAACTCGGGTGGCCCGCTGGTGACGATGGACGGCCACGTGGTCGGCATCGTCACCGCGATCCTCAACCCGAGCGAGCAGCGCACCTTCGTCGGCATCGGCTTCGCAGTGCCGATCGAAAGCGCCGCCGGTGCCGCCGGCATGCCGCCGTTCTGATTCTTGTCGTCCGTCTCACCCAGGAACCCCCCGATGCAAACCGGCAGCCCAGACACGCAGCAGACCGCAGACCTGATGGAACGCATCCTCTACGAGGTCAAGCGGGTCGTCGTCGGCCAGGACCATTTCCTCGAGCGCGTGCTGATCGCGATGCTGGCGCAGGGCCACCTGCTGGTCGAAGGCGTGCCGGGGCTGGCCAAGACGCTGACCGTGAAGACGCTGGCGCGCACCACGCGCGGCAGTTTCAAGCGCATCCAGTTCACGCCCGACCTGGTGCCGGCCGACCTGGTGGGCACGCGCATCTACAACCAGAAGACCGGCGAGTTCGGCACCTCGCTGGGCCCGGTGTTCGCCAACCTGCTGCTCGCCGACGAGATCAACCGCGCGCCGGCCAAGGTGCAAAGCGCGCTGCTCGAGGTGATGCAGGAACGCCAGGTGACGATCGCCGGCGAGACGCACCACGTGCCCGAGCCGTTCGTGGTCATGGCCACGCAGAACCCGATCGAGACCGAAGGCACCTATCCGCTGCCGGAAGCGCAGGTCGACCGCTTCATGATGAAGGTGCTGGTCGACTACCCCACCGAGGAAGAGGAATTTGTCATCGCGCAGCGCGTCACCGGCCAGCAGGCGGTGGTGCAGGCGGTGTCGGACACCCACCAGCTGGCGGCGCTGCAGAGCGAGTGCCGCGCGGTCTATGTCGATCCGTCGCTGATCCAGTGGGCGGTGAAGGTGGTCAGCGCCACGCGCCGGCCCGAGCGCTACGAACTCGGCGAGATGGCCCGCTACCTGACCTACGGCGCCAGCCCGCGCGCCACCATCAGCCTGGTCGAGGGCGCGCGTGCGCTGGCGCTGCTGCGTGGCCGTCGCTATGCGCTGCCCGAGGACATGCGCGACCTGGTTCCCGACGTGCTGCGCCACCGCCTGGTGCTGTCGTACGAGGCACTCGCCGACAACATCAGCCCCGAACACATCGTCGGCGAGATCCTGCGCAAGATCGCGGTGCCCGACAAGCCGATGGCGCACGCCGCCCCGAACGGGGCCACGGCGAACGGGCATGCGGCGCATGCCTGAGGTGAACACCCACGAGCGCGTGGTGCCCAGGGCGATGGGCGCCGAAGAGGGCCTGCTGCGCCGCCTGGAGTTGACCGTGCTGCGCCGTCTCGACGGCCTGCTGCAGGGCGACTACCGCACGTTGATGCGCGGTGCGGGCATCGACCTGGCCGATCTGCGCGAGTACCAGCACCACGACGATGTGCGCCACATCGACTGGAACGTCACGGCCCGGCTGCAGACCCCCTACGTGCGCCAGTTCACCGAGGACCGCGAACTGTCCGCGTGGTTCCTGCTCGACCTGTCGGGCAGCGTCGATTTCGGCTCCAACGACACCACCAAGCTGACGGTCTCCGCCGGCTTCGTCGCCCTGATGGCGCGGGTGCTCACGCGCCACGGCAACCGCGTCGGCGCGATGCTGTACAGCGAGCGGGTGGACACGGTGATGCCGCCGAAGAATTCGCGTCTGCACGTGCTCGAACTGCTGCAGCGCATGCGCGCGCGGCCGCGCACGCCGCAGGCCGCGGGCGCCACCTCGCTGTCGGTGCTGCTGGCCGCGGCCGATGGCGTCATGAAGCGCCGCTCGCTGGTCTTCGTGGTCTCCGATTTCATCAGCGAGCCGGGCTGGGAAGATGCGATGGCGCGCCTGAGCCGGCGCCACGAGGTGGTGGCGGTGCGGCTGTTCGATGCGCTGGAAATGGCGCTGCCCGAACTCGGGCTGGTGACGGTGGAAGACGCCGAAACCGGCGAGCAGCTGTTCATCGACACCGCCGATCCGTCTTTCAGGAAGCGCTATGCGGCCGAGGCCGAAGCGCGTGAAGCTGCGCTGCGCGAGTGCGCTCGCGCGTTCCGGCGCCGACACGCTGGAGCTGTCGACCGACGATGACCTGCTCGATGCGATGCTGCGCTTCGCCGCGATGCGCCGCCAGCGCAGCCGGCTGAAGACGCCGTCGCGCTGGCCGGCTTCCGTGCGCGGCGGCGCCGAAGCGCTCAGTCCCGAGGGAGCAACGGCATGACCTTTCTTTGGCCCACGATGCTGTGGTCTCTGGCGTTGTTGCCGGTGCTGGTGCTGATCTACCTGTGGCTGCTGCGACGACGCCGCCGCAGCACCGTGCGCCTGGCCAGTCTGGCGGTGGCCAAGGCGGCGCTGGGCAAGGGTCCGGGCTGGCGCCGGCACGTGCCGCCCGTGTTGCTGCTGCTGGCGATCGGCACCTTGCTGGTGGCGATGGCCAGGCCGCTGGCGGTGCTGACGCTGCCGCTGGCGCAGCGCACCATCATCCTGGCCATCGATGTCTCGGGCAGCATGCGCGCGGCCGACGTGCTGCCCACGCGCATGGCGGCGGCGCAGGAAGCCGCCAAGACCTTCGTCAAGGAGCTGCCGCGCGAAGTGCGCGTCGGCGTCGTCTCCTTCGCCGGCACCGCCGCGGTGGTGCAGGCGCCGACCACCAGCCGCGAAGACATCATCGCCGCCATCGATCGCTTCCAGCTGCAGCGTGGCACCGCCACCGGCAGCGGCATCGTGCTGTCGCTGGCCACGCTGTTTCCCAACGACGGCATCGAGATCCAGCAGATCACCGGGCAGCGCAACATGCCGGCGCCGATCGGCGAGGATGAGAACAAGAAGGAGTTCGTGCCGGTGGAGCCGGGCTCGTACAAGTCGGCCGCGATCATCATGCTCACCGACGGCCAGCGCACCACCGGGCCGGACCCGATGGACGCGTCGAAGATGGCCGCCGAGCGCGGCGTGCGCGTCTACACCGTGGGCATCGGCACGGTCGCCGGCGAGACGATCGGTTTCGAAGGCTGGAGCATGCGCGTGCGCCTGGACGAGATGACGCTGAAGAACATCGCCACGATGACGCTCGGCGAGTACTTCTATGCCGGTACCGCCGAAGACCTGAAGAAGGTCTACCAGTCGCTGAGCTCGAAACTGGTGGTCGAGAAGAAGGAAACCGAGATCACCGCGCTGTTCGCCGGGGCGGGCGCGCTGCTCGCGCTGCTGGGCGCGGGACTGTCGGTGTGGTGGTTCGGCCGCGTGACCTGATTCGGCAGCGCGACGATCGAACCGCCGGTCGACGCCCATCGGGTGTCGCCTGTCCGTTTGCGGCCCGATGCGCGCCAGAGTCTGCGGCACCCGCGGGCGATCGCTTTTGATGTCGGCAGCCTGCCTGTTACCTCGGTCACCCCGCGACGGGTGATTTGTCGCAGGGGTGCCAACGCGTACCGTTGCGTGAACTGCTTTGCACAGATCACGGAGCCCTCGATGCATCGATTTTTCCGACCCGCGCTGCCCCTGGCATTGTTATTGAGTAGCGGCTTTGCAGCCGCTGCCGATTTCACCTTCAGCGGCAATATCCGGTACCAGAACGACGTGGTGCGCATCGACTTCACACTCGATACCGACGCCGTCGACGTGCGTGTGTGGACCGACTCCTTCAACGACGGCCAGAATTTCGATCCGATCACGGCCGTGTGGCGGTTGCCCAGCGGGGCGAAGGTGGGCGAGAACGACGACGACGACGAGATCGCGCCCGGTCAGACCTACTACGACTCGGGCCTGACCTTCGCGTCATTGCAGGCCGGCAGCTACGCCTTCACGGTCACGCCCTACGACAACTTCGCGCCGGACAACCTGTACGACCCGTTCCCGTATTCGACTGATGCTCCCATCCCGATCGGCGACTGGTGCCAGCCCGCCTCGGACGCATGCAACGACCAGAAGGGGACCTTCTGGCGCGTCAATCTGTCGGGCGTCGACAGCGCGACACCGCCGATTCCGGAACCGTCGACCTGGCTGCTGCTGGCGCTCGGCCTCGGCCTGACGGTGACGGCGGCCCGGCGCCGCCGCGCATAGGCGCTGCCGGGTTCAGGGCTGCAGCCGGATCAACTGCCCGCTGGCACTGTCGGTGAGCAGGTAGATCAGCCCGTCGGGCCCCTGGCGCACGTCGCGGATGCGCTCGGCAGGCAGGCCCGCAACCGCGGCCGTGTCGACCACCTTGGTGCCGTCGAGCTTCAGCCGCAACAGTTCCTGTGAGCGCAGCGTGCCCATCAGCAGCTGGCCTTGCCAGCCCGGATAGCGCTCGCTGGTGACGAAGGCCAGACCGCTGGGCGCGACCGAGGTCGGCACCCAGGTACGCAGCGGTTGTTCGAAGCCCGCCTTCGGCCCTTCCTCGCCGATGCGCGTGCCGCTGCCGTAGTTGCGACCGAAGGTGAGCAGCGGCCAGCCGTAGTTCTTGCCCGCCTGCACGCGGTTCAGTTCGTCGCCGCCCTGCGGGCCATGCTCGGTGGCCCACAGTTCGCCGGTGTCGGGGTGCAGCGCGGCGCCTTGCACGTTGCGGTGGCCGAGGCTCCAGATCTCGGCCTTGGCGCCGGGCCTGCCGACAAACGGGTTGTCGGCCGGCACGCTGCCATCGGCTTCGATGCGCACGATCTTTCCCAGGTGGTTGCCCAGGTCCTGCGCGTCGTCCTTGCGCGAGAAACGATCACCCAGCGTGACGAACAGGCGGCCGTCGCGCGCGAACACCAGCCGCGAACCACAGTGGTTGCTGCTGGCCACCTTGGGCAGCTGCCTGAAGATGATCTGCACGTCGACCAGCTGGTTGCCTTGCAGCCGCGCGCGTGCCACCACCGTGCCGTTGCCCGCGTCGCCCGCTTCGGCGAAGCTGAAGTAGATGCGCGCGTTGTCGGCGAACTTCGGGTCCGGCACCACGTCGAGCAAGCCGCACTGGCCGCCGGCATCGATTGCCGGCAAGCCACCGACCGGCTCGCCGAGGCGGCCGTCGGCTTCGACGATGCGCAGCCGCCCGGGCCGTTCGGTGACGAGATAGCGGCCATCGGGCAGGAAGGCGACGCTCCACGGGTTCACCAGGCCGCGCGCCACCGTGACGGGCCTGGGCTCTGCCGCGAAGCCGGCCGGCGGCAGTGATGCCAGGGCCGCCACCAGGGTGAGCAGCGAACCGCGAAGCAAGCTCGAAGGGTTTGCAAACATGCGATGCATGTTGCCAGAGCGTGCCTCAACGCGCCGCTTCGACGACCATTTGCACCCGCTGGCGGCCCTGCCATTCGTCGACGCTGAGCCGATAGGCCAACTCGACCTGCGTCGCCAGCGGTTCGGCATGACCGAACCAGATCGCGTCGCGCTGCAGGCCGCCCACGCGCACGCGCAGCTTCAGGTGTTTGTCGCCGACCAGCTTCTGCTGCAGCACCTCGACCGGATCGCAGAACAGCGGCGGCTCGAAGCCCTGGCCCCAGACCTGCGCGTCGAGCAGCGACACGGTCTCGGCGTTGAACCATTCGATCGCCAGCGGCCCGTCGGTGCGCAGTTCGCGCGTCAGCATGGCCGCGTCGAGACCTTCGCGGGCCACCTGCTGCAGCGCCTCGTCGAAGGTGGCGAAGTCGCTTTCGTGCAGGCTGCAGCCGGCCGCCATCGCATGGCCGCCGAAGCGGCGCAGCAGCTGCGGCCAGCGCTTGGCAACCAGGTCGAGCGCATCGCGCAGGTGGAAGCCTTCGATCGACCGCCCGGAGCCCTTCAACAGGCCGTCGGCGCCGCGTGCGAAGACGAAGGTCGGCCGGTGATGCCGCTCCTTCAACCGGCCCGCGACGATGCCGACCACGCCCTCGTGGAAACGGGCATCGAACAGGCACAGCGCGCTCGGCGGCTGGTCGATCGATGACGGCATCAAGGTGTCGAGCCAGCCCTGCGCCTGCTCGCGCATGCCAGCCTCGACCTCGCGGCGCTGGCGGTTGATGTCGTCGAGCAGGGCGGCCAGTTCGGCGGCCCGCTGCGCATCGTCGGTGAGCAGGCACTCGATGCCCAGTGTCATGTCCGACAGCCGGCCGGCGGCATTGATGCGCGGGCCGAGCGCGAAGCCGAAGTCGAAGCCCGCCGCCCGCCGCGGGTCACGCCCGGCGACCGCGAACAGCGCCGCCACGCCGGGCTGCATGTGGCCGGCGCGGATGCGCTTCAGCCCCTGCATCACCAGGCGGCGGTTGTTGGCGTCGAGCCGCACCACATCGGCGACCGTGCCCAGGGCCACCAGGTCGAGCAGCGCATCGAGCCGCGGCTGGCTCGCCGCGTCGAAGACACCGCGCGCGCGCAGCTCGGCGCGCAGCGCCAGCAGCACGTAGAACATCACGCCGACGCCGGCCAGCGCCTTGCTGGCGAATTCGCAGCCCGGCTGGTTCGGGTTGACGATGACGTCGGCCGCCGGCAACAGCACCTCGTCGCCGAGCAGCGCCGGCAGGTGGTGGTCGGTGACCAGCACCTTCAGGCCGAGCCCGCGCGCATGCGCCACGCCCTCGAGGCTGGCGATGCCGTTGTCGACCGTGACCAGCAGCTGCGGACTCTTCAGCCGCGCCAGATCGACGATCGCCGGTGTCAGGCCGTAGCCGTGCACGCTGCGGTCGGGCACCACGTAGTGCAGCGTGCCGGGCCGCGCGCCGAGCAGCGCCAGGCCGCGCAGCGCCACCGCGCAGGCGGTGGCGCCGTCGCAGTCGTAGTCGGCGACGACGCAGATGCGCTCGCCCGCGCGCAGCGCATCGGCGAGCAGGCGCGCGGCGGCCTCGGCACCGCGCAGCGCGCCCGGTGGCAGCAGCCGCGCCAGACCGGCATCGAGCTCGTCGGCGCTGCACACGCCGCGCGCAGCGAGCAGGCGCGCCAGCAGCGGGTGCGCACCCGCCTGCTCGAGCGCGAAGGCGGCGCGCGGCGGCACGTCGCGTTGTTGCAGGCGCGGGCTCGTCATCGCGCGTTCACAGTTGCTGCAGCAGCGGCAGCACGTCGACACGCGACCAGCGCTGCGCGAGGCGTTGCCAGGCGCTGCGCGGGCGGCTGTCGAAGCGCCGCGCCCGCGTGCTGCCGCACAGGCTCAGGCGGGTCGTGTCAGCGCCGGTTCCGGCGACTTGCAGCGCGGCGATCGGCCCGGCATCGAGTTGCTGCCAGGCCTGCGTCCACGCGGCCCAATCCTGCGCCAGCGCCGGCGCGCGCAGACGGTCGTCGAAGACCATGCCGTGGGGCAGCGCGGCCGCCGCGGCGGTCGGGCCGGTGCCGCTGATCCACAACGAGTTCACCGCCAGCTCACCGCGGCCTTCGCGCGCGTCGTTGATCGGGTGCGTGTACAGCAGCATCTGCGCTTCGGCCTGCAGGCGGCGCAGGTCCGCCGCCTGGCGGCGGTCGGGCAGCCAATCGTCGACCGCTTCGCCGACGACACGGTCCAGCGATGCCGTGGCCAGGCTCGCGCAGGCTCGGGTGGCTGCAGTACCAGCGCTGCGGCGCACCCCAGTGCAGCGACCAGCCGTCGCTGTCGAACAGGCCGCCGACCGCCTGACACAGCGCGCGCGATTCGTCCTCGTCCAGCGCCAGCACGGCCGGGTCGAGCAGGCTCACCGCATCGCGGCCCAGTTGCCAGTGGCAAGGCGTGACCAGGCCCCAGCCGAGGCTGCCGTCGCCGACGTCGATGCCGTCTTCGCGCGCGCGCTGCGCGGCGAACGGCAGCAGGCCGTCATCGTCGGGCCAGCCGTGGGCCTGGGCCAGCAGGTGTTCATGCGGCAGGTTCAACGCGTGATCGCCAGGCGCCACGTCGGCCGTCGCGTCCATCCGCGCGAGCAGGCGTTCGAGGTGCGGCAGGCTCAAGGTGTCCAGCGCGTGCCGGCCCGCGCTGCAGGCGGCATGGGAGACCACGAGGTGCATGCGGCCCATTATCGGTGGCACGCCACCGCCAGGGGCTCGGGTAGCATCCGCGCCGCGATGACCCTGCCCTACGAGCTTCAGATCGGCTGGCGCTACACCCGTGCCGGCCGCACCGGGCGGCGCAACCGCTTCATCTCCTTCATCTCGGGCGTGTCGATGCTCGGCATCGGCCTCGGCGTGGCCGCGCTGATCATCGTGCTCAGCGTGATGAACGGCTTCCAGAAGGAGGTGCGCGACCGCATGCTGTCGGTGATCGCGCATGTCGAAGTGTTCGACGCGCGCGGCGGCGCGCTCGCCGACTGGCGCGCCACCGCGGCGCAGGCGCGGCAGAACCCGCAGGTGATCGGCGCCGCCCCGTTCGTCGCCGCGCAGGCGCTGGTGGCACGCGGCGACGAGATGCGCGCCGCGGTGGTGCGCGGCATCTCGCCGGCCGACGAGGCCACCGTCACCGATCTGGCGGCCAAGCTGCGCGACACCACGCTCGCGGCACTGAGCGATGGCGACTGGAACATCGTGCTCGGCGTGGAGCTGGCGCGCTCGCTGAACGTGCGCATCGGCGACAAGGTCACGCTGGTGGTCGCCGGCGGGCAGATGACACCGGCCGGCGTGATCCCGCGGCTGAAGCAGTTCACGTTGAGCGGCACCTTCGAGGCCGGCCACTACGAATACGACAGCGCGCTGGCGCTGATCAACATCGACGACGCGGCGCGGCTGTTCCGCACCGACGGCCCCACCGGCGTGCAGCTGCGCCTGCGCGACGTGCAGCAGGCGCGCGGCGTGGCCGGCGAGCTGGCGCAGATGTTTCAAAGCAGCGGTGCGCCGCTGATCGTGCGCGACTGGACCCGCACCAACAAGAACTGGTTCGACGCGGTGCAGATCGAAAAGCGGCTGATGTTCATCATCCTGACGCTGATCGTCGCGGTGGCCGCGTTCAACCTGGTCTCGACCCTGGTGATGACGGTCACCGACAAGCGCGCCGACATCGCCATCCTGCGCACGCTGGGTGCCAGCCCGCGCTCGATCATGGGCGTGTTCATCGTGCAGGGCGCCACCGCCGGCATCATCGGCACGCTCGGCGGCGTCGCCTTCGGGCTGCTGGTGGCGTTCAACATCGATGTCATCGTGCCGGCCATCGAACGTGCGCTCGGCGTGGCCTTCCTGCCCGGCAGCATCTACCTGATCAGCCGCATGCCGAGCGAGCCGCTGATGAGCGACATCGTGCCGATCGCCGTCATCTCGCTGCTGCTCGCCTTCGCCGCCACGCTGTACCCGAGCTGGCGCGCCAGCCGCGTCAACCCGGCCGAAGCGCTGCGCTATGAGTGAACCGCCATCGCCACGCCGTTGCCGAGGCGGCCCGACGTGGTGCTGCAGTGCCAGGGCCTGCACAAGCGCTTCATCGAAGGCAGCGGCGACAGCGCGCTCGACGTGCCGGTGCTGCGCGGGGTCGACCTGCAGGTGCATGCCGGGCGCACGCTGGCCATCGTCGGCGCATCGGGTTCGGGCAAGAGCACCTTGCTGCACCTGCTCGGCGCGCTCGATGCGCCCAGTGCCGGCAGCGTGCAGCTGATGGGCCGCGACTTCGCCGCCATGAATGCCGCGCAGCAGGGCGACTGGCGCAACCGCCACCTCGGCTTCGTCTACCAGTTCCATCACCTGCTGCCCGAGTTCAGCGCGCTCGACAACGTCGCGATGCCGCTGCGCATCCGCCGCCTGCCGATCGAGGCGGCACGCGCACGCGCGCATGCGGCGCTGTCGCAGGTGGGGCTGGCCGAACGCGTGAAGCACCACCCGGGTCAGCTGTCGGGCGGCGAACGCCAACGGGTGGCGATCGCCCGCGCGCTGGTCAGCGACCCGAGTTGCGTGCTTGCCGACGAGCCCACCGGCAACCTCGACGGCGCCACCGCCGACGGCGTGTTCGAGCTGATGCTGCAGCTGGCACAGCAGCGCGGCACGGCCTTCGTGCTGGTGACCCACGACCGCGATCTGGCGGCACGCTGCGACCGCACCCTGCTGCTCAGCGAGGGGCGCCTGGCAGCGGACTGATTCATCGTGCGGCGAATTCGCGGTCATTTAGGGTTTCCTACAATGCAGGGGTGAACCTGATCAACGCCGACCTGCATTGCCACTCCGTCGTTTCCGACGGCACTCTCGAACCCGAAGTGCTGGCTGCGCGCGCCAAGGCGAATGGCGTCGCAGCTGTGGGCACTGACCGACCACGACGAGATCGGCGGCCAGCAGCGCGCGCGCGATGCGGCGCTGGCGCTGGGCCTGGACTACCTGAGCGGCGTCGAGATCTCGGTCAGCTTCGCCGGCATCACCGTGCACATCGTCGGCCTCGGCTTCGATGCCGACGACGCGGCGCTGCAGCAGGGCCTGGCGGCGACACGCGGCGGCCGCGAGGCGCGCGCGCGCGAGATGTCGCACGGGCTGGCGCAGGTGGGCATCCACGGCGCCTACGAAGGCGCGCTGAACTATGTCGGCAACCCCGACCTGATCGGGCGCACGCACTTCGCGCGCTACCTGGTCGAGGTCGGCGCCTGCAGCGACACCAGCGACGTGTTCCGTCGCTACCTGGTCGAAGGCAAGCCGGGCTACGTGCCGCACCGCTGGGCCAGCCTGGGCGACGCGGTGCGCTGGATCGGCGATGCGGGCGGCATGGCGGTGATCGCGCATCCGGGCCGCTACAAGTTCACGCCGACCGAGGAATACGCGCTGTTCACCGAATTCATCGGCCACGGCGGGCGCGGCGTCGAGGTCGATCACCGGCAGCCACTCGCCGCCCGAGTACCTGAAGTACGCCGACATGGCGCTCGAGTTCGGCCTGCTCGCCTCGCGTGGCAGCGACTTTCATTCGCCCGACGAGAGCCACACCGATCTGGGCACGCTGCCCGATCTGCCCGGCCGGCTGACACCGGTGTGGCAGGCGCTGCAGCACCGCGTGCAGCGTGCCTGAACGGGCCGCGCGGCGCGCAGTGCGTCGTTGAAGATCGCTGCGCCGCGGCCACTGCTGGGCGTCGCGCTGATCGTGCTGATGGCCGCCGGCTTCGCCGGCATGGACACGGCCGTGCGCGCACTCGGCGGCGCGATGCCGGTGGTGCTGATGCTGTGGCTGCGCTACGCGCTGCAGGCGCTGGTGATGGCCGTGTGGCTGGTGCGCTCGCCCGGCCTCGGCTTTCATTCCGACCACCCGCGCTTTCAGCTGCTGCGCGCCGCGCTGCTGCTGTTCACCTCGGCGATGATCTTCGCCGGGCTGCAATACATGCCGGTGCCCGAGCTGACCTCGATCAACATGCTGGCGCCGCTGCTGGTCACGTTGCTCGCCGCGTGGTTGCTGCACGAGCGCGTCTCGGCGCTGCGCTGGACGCTGGTGGTCGGCGGCCTGGTCGGCGCGCTGGTGGTCATCCGACCGGGCAGCGGGCTGTTCGGGCTGGCGGTGCTGTTCCCGCTGGCCGGGGTGCTGCACCTACGCCGCCTATCAGGTGCTGACCTCGCGCATGAGCGCGCTCGACAACCCCTACACCACGCACTTCTGGACCGGCCTGATCGGCATGCTGCTGGTGACGCCGCTGCTGCTGTGGGATGCGGGCGACATGCTCGCGGCGGCCCGCGCCGCCGACGCCGGCGATTGGGCACTGATGCTGCTGATCGCGGTGCTGGGCACGGCCGGGCACCTGCTGCTGATCCTGGCGCTGGGCATGGCGCCGACCGCGACGCTGATGCCCTTCATCTACACGCAGATTCCACTCGCGGTGGGCCTGAGCTGGCTGGTCTTCCAGCAGTGGCCCGATGGCTGGGCGTGGCTCGGCATGGCGGTGATCACGGCCTGCGGCGCCAGCGCCGCGTGGCTGAACCTGCGCTCGACAAAGGTGACGGCCGACACGGTGCCGGACTGAAGCCCGCGCCTGACAGGCCGATCCGGGCGGCGCCACCCGCCCGGCTGCGCGGCCCTCGATTCGCAGTCGACGCTTGACCCGCGCCCTCGTTCGGGGCGACAGTGGCATGGCGGCGGCATCGTCGCGTCAACACGAAAGGACACACGATGGACAACCATGTCTACAAGAAAGTCGAACTGGTCGGCACTTCCCCCAACGGCACCGACGACGCCATCCGCAACGCCATCGCCACCGCATCGAAGACGCTGCGCCACATCGACTGGTACGAGGTGCTCGAATCGCGCGGCCATGTCGTCGACGGCAAGATCGCGCACTACCAGGTGACCTTGAACGTGGCCTTCAGGCTCGGGGACTGACGGGCCGCGGCGCCGCCCCCCGCTCAGTCGCAGCCCTGGCCGACCTTGCCCCTGAACACCCAGTACACACCGATCGTGTAGGCGGCGATCACCGGCAGCACCACCACGCCGCCGTAGAACAGGAACCGCAGCGACGCGTCGGGCGCGGCGGCGTCGCCCACGGTGAGCGCATACGGCACCATGAAGGGCCAGAACATCACGCCCAGCGTCGCGAAGGCGCGCGAGGAAGAACAACGCCGTGAAGGTGAACGGCAGTCGGTCGCGCCGCGCCCGCGCCGCCGCCACCACGCCGCGGCCAGCGCGGCCACGCCGAGGACCGGAAAGATCCAACCCCAGGCCCGCTCGCGCAGGTGGCCCTGCGCGACAGCGCCCGCATCCACCGTCCACACCGACCACGAAGGCGCTGGCGATGAGCACGAAGACGATGGCGATCAGCCAGCGGATGCGCGCGGTAGGCCCAGTCGCGCAGTTCGCCGTCGCTCTTGAGCACGATCCAGCCGGCGCCGAGCAACGCATAGCCGAACACCAGGCCGATGCCGGTCAGCATCGCGAACGGGTGCAGCCAGTCGAAGGAGCTGCCGGCGAACTGCCCGTCGCTGACCGGCAGCCCGCGCATCATCGCGCCGACCGCGGCGCCCTGCACGAAGGCGACGAGGATCGAGCCGATGCAAAAGCCCGCGTCCCACAGCCAGCGCATGCGTGTCGGTGCGGTTGCGGAACTCGAAGGCCACGCCGCGAAAGATCAGGCCCGACCAGCAGCAGCAGCACCGGCAGGTAGAACGCGCCCAGGAACACCGCATAGACCGCCGGGAAGGTGGCGAACAGGCTGGCGCCGACGATCACCAGCCAGGTCTCGTTGCCGTCCCAGAACGGCGCGATGGTGTTCATCATCGTCACGCGCTTGCGCCTCGTCGCGCGTCGCTGCCGAAGAGGATGCCGACGCCGAGGTCGAAGCCGTCGAGCACCACGTAGACCAGGATCGAGAGCGCGATCACCGCGGCCCAGAACAGCGCCAGCTCGCTCGGCTGCGCGCCGGCTCATGGCTTCGCTGCCGCACGCCGGTGGCGCTGGCCGCATCGTCGGCAAAGGCCAGCGGTCGGCTGCCGGTGGCGCCTGGGATTGCGTCGCGCCGGGCCGGTCGGGCCCTTCGCGCAGCAGCTTGTAGATGTAGTAGGTGCCGAACGAGATGAAGATCAGCGTAGACGACGCACGTAGACGGTCAGCGAGAACAGCACGTCGCCGGTCGGTCAGCGACGGCGTGACCGCATCGCGCGGTGCGCAGCAGGCCGTAGACGACCCACGGCTGGCGGCCGACCTCGGCCGTGTACCAGCCGGCGAGCGATGGCGACGAAGCCGGTGGGAAACGACAGGAAGGTGCCCCACAGGAACCAGCGCGTGCGTCTCGAGCTGGCCGCGCCAGACGCAGCCAGTTGCCGAACCACGACACCGCCAGCATCATCAGCCCCATGCCGACCATGATGCGAAAGCCGAAGAACGGAATCAGCACCGGCGGGCGGTCCTCGGGTCGCGAACGATTCGAGGCCGACTTCGGCCGATGTCCAGTTGCCCGACGCGATGAAGCTGCCGAGCCTGGGCACGGTCGATCGCGAACAGGTTGCGCTCGTTGGCCTCGTCGGGCCAGGCGATCAGCACCTCGCTGGCCGG
The DNA here is from genome assembly GCA_963756415.1 of uncultured beta proteobacterium. Lineage (GTDB taxonomy): Bacteria > Pseudomonadota > Gammaproteobacteria > Burkholderiales > Burkholderiaceae_C > Rubrivivax. Next base: position 1,167,380 of record CAVWNT010000002.1, on the reverse strand, counting down.
CTGCTCGTTCTGCCAGCGTGCCTCGATGGCGGCGAACTTCGCCGGCTGGTGCTTCAGCACGTATAGCCCGGTCAGGTGGCCGAAGAACAGCTGCACCGGGATCAGCACCGCCGCCAGCGCCAGACCCCAGTGCAGCATCACGCGGCCCTCGTCGCGGTGCACCCCGCGCAGGACGTACCACGCGCCGGTGGCGGCGACGCACATCGCGCTGGTCAGGAAAGCGGCCAGCAGCATGTGCGGCCAGCGCACCAGCTGCACCGGGCCGAGCACGATCGTGCACCAGTCGGCCGGGACGATCCGGCCGTCGACGATCGCGTGGCCGACCGGCACCTGCATCCAGCTGTTGTTGGCCAGGATCCAGAACGACGAGAACATCGTGCCGAGCGACACCATGCAGCAGGCGAAGAAGTAGAAGCCGCGGCGAGACCCGGTCACGCCCGAGCAGCATGACGCCGAAGAAGCTGGCCTCGAGCATGAAGGCGGTGAAGGCCTCGTAGCCGAGCAGCGGGCCCTGGATCGATCCGGTCGTCTCGGCCAGCACGCCCCAGTTGGTGCCGAACTGGAAGGCCATGACGATGCCGGTGACCACGCCCATGCCGAAGCGAGACCGCGAAGACCTGCAGCCAGAAGTCGAACACGCGCCGGTACAGCGGATTGCCGGTGAGCAGACGCGCATCCCTTCGATCGTCGCCAGCCAGGCCGCCAGGCCGATGGTGAAGGCCGGGAAGATGATGTGAAAGCTGATGACGAAACGCGAACTGGATGCGCGACAGGATGACCGGGTCGAGGTCCATACGCGGTCCGATCGGTGGTGCGGCTCGAAGCGAGCCGAAAGCCTACGCTGGCACTTTGCCGAGCGCGGCGCGATGCCGCCCTCGCGGCCACTTCCTGGCGATGGGCGCCTTCACACCGGCGCGCTACTTCGGAAACATGAACTGCGCCTGCACACGGATCTGCCAGTTGGCGCCGTCGTCGGGATGCACCACGTTGTAGTAGGCCGACAGCTGCGTGTTCACCGGCAGCTTGCCGAGGTGGAAGATCTTGCCGATGCCACCGCCCAGCGGCACGGTCCACTGCTGGCCGCTGTCGGCCTTCCAGTTCACGGTGGCGATCGGCGAGGTGGTGAGATAGAAGCCCTGCGGAAAGTTGTAGTTCACGAACGGCTGGATCAGGCCGTTGCTGTACGCGCCACCTTGTTTGTCGCTCGACAGCGACCAGATGTTGTTGACCAGCACGCCGTAGACCCACGGGCTGCCCTTGGCCAGGTGCAGCACCACGATCGACGGGCCCAGACCCCAGTTCTTGTTGCCCAGCATCGGGTCGGAGTTGGTCGGCAATTGCGCCACCACGCCTGCGCCCCAGATCCATTCGCCCGGCTGGGCCGGCGACAGGAAGGCGGTGGCCTGGATGTCGCCGAGCCCGGTCTCACGCTCGCCGGTGGCGCTCAATGCCGGCATCGACATCGACCGGGATGATGGTGCGGGTGATGATGTTCCAGTCGCTGTTCACCGAGATCGGGATCACCGGCTGGATGTTCAGGATGTTCTGCGTGCCGCTGAGCGGGCCGACATTGAAGTTGGTGTTGTTCTGAAAGGGCACGCTGATCAGGTTGCCGACCGGGTTCTGTGCCAGCTTGGCCAGTTCCTCGGCGCTCATGGCGGCCTGCGCTGACAGGCTGCACGTTGCGGTCAGTGCGCTTGCACACAGCGCCGCTCGGCTGAAAGAAGGTGGCATCGGGTTGCTCCGGTTTTGAGGTGCGCTTATTGTGCCGGCACCCTGGAATCGTCGCTCGCGCACCGTGGCGGCCCGCGCCAGCGCGGCCGCGGCGACACCTCATCATCCGAACCCAACGAAGTCCGCGATCACCATGCCCACACACTCGCCCGCGCTCGGCATCCTGGCGCTTCTGGTCGCCACCTCGGCCTGGGGCGGCATGTTCCTGGTCAGCAAGGGCGTGCTCGCAGCACATCGGCCCGGTCTGGTTCACCTGGTTGCGCTACACCATCGCGGCGCTGATCTTCGTGCCGCTGCTGATCCCGCGCGGCGCGGCGCCGTGGCGCAAGCTGCGCAGCGTCGGCTGGTGCCGTTGTCGGTGCGCGGCCTGGCCGGCTTCGGCGTGTTCAGCGTGATGCTGCTCGCCGGCCTGGCCCATTCACTGCCCTCGCACGGCGCCGTCATCATGGCCACGATGCCGATGACGACGCAGTTGCTGCGCTGGCTGCTCGACGGCGTTCGCCCGGCCCGTGTGACGCTGCTGACATCGGTGCTGGCGCTGGCCGGCGTGGCCGTCGTCTCGGGCGCTGCTCAGCGGCGGCCACAGCGGCGCCGGCTCGACCTGGTTCGGCGACAGCCTGATCCTGGCCGGCACGCTGGGCTGGATCTGGTACACCCGCGGCGCCGCCCAGGTTCGCCGATCTCGACGTGGTCGAGTACTCGGCGTTGACCGTGCTCGCCTCGTGGCCGCTGCTGCTGCTGGGCGCGGTGGCGGCCACGCTGCTCGGCTGGGCCCCGTTGCCGACCGCACAGGACCTGGCGCTGACCTGGCACGCGTTGCTCTACGTCGGCGTGGTCGCCTCGGCGATCGCGGTGCTGACCTTCAACTACGGTGTGCACACGCTGGGCGCGGTCACCGGCACCGCGTTCTTCAACTTCGTCCCGGTGTCGGCGCTGCTGATGGACGTGGCGCTGGGCAAGCCGCCTTCGGCCAGCGAACTGATCGGGCACCGCGATGGTGATCTGCGCGCTGCTGGTCCACACCGCCGCCAGCCGCCACGCGGCTGCGCCGGCAAGCGGGGTCGCCGGCGCAACAAAAGCTGCAGGCTGAGTCGATGCCGCTGGGCTGATGCAGCGTCCTGCGCCGATTCAACGCACGACACGAAAGCCGATGTTGCTGGCAGCGCTGTCGGCCGTGTTCGCGCTGCGCGCCGCCACGCGGTATCGGTTGCAGTACGAGTCGTGGCAAAGAAAGGAGCCGCCGCGCAGTGCACGCTGACTGCCCGGCACGCTATCGGCACACCATTCCCAGACATTGCCGCAGACGTTGAACAGCCCGAAGCCGTTGGCTGCGCCCGATCGCGCGGCCACCGGTGCGGGCTGCCAGCCGGGCGCGGGATCGTTGGGAAAATCGCCCCGGAAGACGTTGCAGCGCGGCCGGCCGTCGGCGTCGAACAGGTCGTCGCCCCACGCGAAGCGGCGGCCCGCCAGCCCGCCGCGTGCGGCGCGCTCCCATTCGGCTTCGCTGGGCAGGCGCTGCCCGGCCCAGTCGCAATAGGCCATGGCATCGTTCCAGCTCACGTGCACGACCGGGTGATCGGCGCGGCCGTCGAGGCCGGACCCGGGGCCTTCGGGACGCTGCCACGATGCATCGTCGACACCGACCGCCACCAGGGCAGGCCCGTCACCGCGGGCCATGCATCGGCGCTGTGCAGCACCCGTTTGCAGGAGTTGCAGGTGGAAGACGAACGAACGGCCCTGCTGCTCGGCATCGGTGACGTGGCGGGTCGCACGAACGAAAGCTGCGAACTCGGCGTTGCTGACGGTGGCCGCCGCGATCTCGAACGCGCGCAGCTGCACCGCACGCACCGGCCCTTCGCCGTCGCCCGGCACCGCGTCGTCGCCCTCGTTGCCCATCAGGAAGCTGCCGGCCGGGATCGCACACCACGCGCGCAGCCACGGCGTCACCGCAGCGCGTGGCAGTGGCCGGCCGATGCCTGCGGTGCGCGATGCCCTGGTGCACCTCGGTGCCCGGCGGTCGGCACGCAGCAGGCCTTGCCCATGCCGGCCCTACTCGTCCTTCTCCCAGAACGCACGCGTCACGCCCTGGCTGTTCATCAACGCGACGATCTTCTCGCGCGGGATGACACCGCAGCGCACGGCCCAGGCGTCGTATTGCGCCGCCATGTCGGCGACGCGCGACGGGTGTTGCGCGGCCAGGTCGTGCAGCTCGGTGCGGTCGGCGTCGAGGTCGTACAGCTCCCACCCGCCGGGATAGCGCTTGACCAGCTTCCAGTGGCCGATGCGCACCGCGGCATTGCCTTCGTGTTCCCAGAACATCGCCGCGCGTTCGAGGCCGTCGCGCCCGAACACCGGCGCCAGCGACTGGCCCTCGAGCGGCTCGACCGCGTGTCCGTCCCAATCACGCGGGTAGCCCGTGCCGGTGACATCGAGGATCGTCGCCATGATGTCCGGCAGGTAACCGGGCGCGTGGCGGATGCCGCCCTTGTCGGCGATGCCCTGCGGCCAGTGCGCGATCAGCGGTGTCGAGATGCCGCCCTCGTGGATCCAGTGCTTGTACAGCCGGAACGGTGTGTTCGACAGATTGGCCCAGGCCGTGCCGTAGCTCTGGTAGGTGTTCTCCGGCCCGGGCATGCGGCCGGTGTGATTGCCGAAGTGCACCGGCTCGCCGCTGCGCGTTTCTGGCGCGCGCGATCATCAGCTTGTCGACCAGCTCGTCGACCGGCACGCCTTCGGGAATGTCTTCGGCGCAGGCGCCGTTGTCGGCCAGGAAGATGATCAGCGTGTTGTCCAGCTGGCCGGACGTCTCCAGCGCCGCGAGGATGCGGCCGATGCCCTGGTCCATGCGGTCGATCTGCGCGGCGTAGACCTCCATGCAGCGCAGGGTCCAGGCGCGGAACTGCTCGTCGGCCTGCGCCTCGGTCCACGGCGGCTGGCTCGGGTCGCGCTCGCTCAGCCGCCACTGCTCCTTCAGGATGCCGGCGCCGACCAGCCGCTCCAGGCGCTGCTCGCGCAAGGCGTCCCAGCCGGCGTCGAAGCGGCCCTTGTACTTGGCGATGTCCTCGTCGTGCGCGTGCAGCGGCCAGTGCGGTGCGGTGTAGGCCACGTACATGAAAAACGGCGAGTCGGGCGTGTCGCGGGCGTGCGTGGCCACGTAGTCGGCGGCCTGGTCGCTGATCGCGTCGGTGTAGAAGAAGCCCTCGGCATGCGCTTCGTGTTCGATGTTGTGATTGCCGCGCGTCAGCGTGTTCGGATCGTAGAAGCTGCCCGCGCCGATGATGGTGCCGTAGAAGGCGTCGAAGCCGCGCTGCAGCGGCCAGGTGTCGGTGGGCTTGGTCGAGGCTCGACGCCACGTGCCACTTGCCGCTCATGTAGGTGCGGTAGCCGTTGCGCTTCAACGCCTGCGGAATCGTCACGCAGCGGTTGTTCAGGTTGCCGGCGTAACCTTCGGGGCCCGAGTCGTAGGTGAGGATGCCCACGCCGGTCTGGTGCGGGTGCAGCCCGGTCAGCAGCGACGCACGCGACGGGCTGCAGCGCGCGGTGTTGTAGAACTGGCTGAAGCGCAGGCCGTTGGCGGCCAGGCGGTCGAGGTTCGGCGTCTCGCACCTCGCCGCCGTAGCAGCCGATGTCGGAATAGCCCATGTCGTCGTTCAGGATCAGCACGACGTTCGGCTTGGTTTTCATGGTGGCTCCTCGGGCCGCGCCTACAGGCGCGCGCCGCTGGTTGAATCGAAAAGATGCGCGGCCTCGGGCGCGAAGCCCAGGCGCACCGGCTCGCCCTCGCGCAGCGGCGGCAGGCGGTCGCTCTTCAGCTTCAGCAGCCGATCGGCGGCGTGGAAGCTGACGATGCTGCTGTCGCCCAGGTCCTCGATGCGCTCGACCGTCGCGTGCAGGCCGGTGGCACCGATGCGCAAGTCGCCGGGCCGCACGCCCAACAACACCTCGCGCTCGCCGCCGCGGTCATTCAGCGGCGCGACCACCGGCAACTGTTCGCCCGCCACCGTCACCATCGCCCCGTGCAGACGCGCAGGCAGCAGATTCATCGGCGGCGTGCCGATGAAGCCGGCCACCGCCATCGTGCGCGGCATCGAATAGATCTCCCGCGGCGTGCCGACCTGCACGATGCGGCCTTCGATGAAGACCGCGATGCGGTCGGCCAGGGTCATCGCCTCTTCCTGGTCGTGCGTGACATACACCGTGGTCGCGCCGAGCGAGCGCTGCAGCCGGTGCAGTTCGATGCGCGTTTCCAGCCGCAGCTTCGCGTCCAGATTCGACAACGGCTCGTCGAGCAGGAACAGCTTCGGCTGGCGCACGATGGCGCGCGCCAGCGCACAGCGCTGCTGCTGGCCGCCCGACAGCTGGCCCGGCGTGCGCGCGAGCAGGTGGCCGATGTCGACCTTGGCGGCGGCGTCGGCGACCGCGCGTTCGATCTGCGCCGTCGGCGTGCCGACCATCTTCAGCGGAAAGCCGATGTTCTGCGCCACCGTCATGTGCGGGTACAGCGCGTAGCTCTGGAAGACCATCGCCACGTCGCGTTCGCCGGGTTCCTTCGCGGTGACGTCGGCGCCGTCCATCAGCACGCGCCCGGCGCTGACCGTCTCGAGCCCGGCCAGGATGCGCAGGGTGGTGGTCTTGCCCGAACCCGACGGCCCGAGCAGCACGAAGAATTCGCCCGGCTCGATGGCCAGGTCGACGTCGTGCAGCACGGTCGTCGTGCCGTGGCGCTTGACCACGCCTTCGAGCTTCACGCTGCCCGCCTCGCTCATCGCCGCCCTCCCCCCTTGACGGCGCCCACGGTGAGGCCCTTGACGATGTGGCGCTGCGCGAAGATGCCGATCAGGATCACCGGCGCCATCGCCAGCATGGCCCCGGCCGCCAGCCGCGCCCACTGCGTCTGCTCGACCGAGATGAAGTTGAACATCGCCACCGTCACCGGCCGCACGCGGTTGCCGCCGAGCACGACCGCGAACAGGAATTCGTTCCAGGCGTTGAGGAAGACGAAGATCGTCGTCACCGCGATGCCGCCGCGCACCTGCGGCAGGATCACGTGCCACAAGGTGCGCAGCCTGCCGGCGCGGTCGAGCAGCGCGGCTTCTTCCATCTCCAGCGGAATGTCCTCGAAGTACGACACCATCAGCCACACCGCGAAGGGCAGCGAGAAGGTCAGGTAGATCAAGGTCAGGCCGAAGTAGGTGTCGAGGCCGCCGACGCGCTGCAGCACCAGGTAGTACGGGATGATCAAGCCCACCGGCGGCAGCATCTGCGTGGCCAGCACGTAGAAGCCCGAGGCGCGCTTGGCCGGGTAGCGCAGCCGGCCCAGCGCGTAGGCGGCGGGCACCGCGAACAGCATCGTCAGCACGGTGGCCGCCGTGGAGACGACGAAGCTCGACCACAGGTTGGGCACGATCGACGAGGCACCGAAGATGACTTCGCGGTAGTTGTCCAGGGTCGGCGTGAAGACGAACTTCGGCGGATAGGCCAGCACGTCGCGTTCGGTCTTGAACGAGGTCAGCAGCCCCCACACCACCGGGAAGGCCCACACCGCGAGGCAAAACCCGGCCACCGCGGCGAGCGTGATGCGACGCAATGCGATGCGGCGTGAAGCGGGTGCGGCGTGCATGCGCTGCGGACTCAGGCACGTGCCCGGCGCAGCCGGAACATGAAATACGAGATCGCCAGGGTGATGCCCAGCAGCACCATCGCCAGCGATGCGCCGTAGCCCAGGTTCAACTCGGTGAACGAGGTGCGGTAGGCGTAGAGGTTGAGGATCTCGGTGGCCGAGCCGGGCCCGCCGCCGGTGGCGGCGAAGATGGCGGCAAAGGCCGACAGCGCGGTCATCGTGCGCAGGATCACGACCATCACCACCGCCGGGCGGATCAACGGCAAGGTGATGTGCCAGAAGCGTTGCCAGGCGCCAGCGCGGTCGAGCCGCGCCGCTTCGTAGACATCCGGCGGCAAGGTCGACAAGGTGGCCAGCAGCACCAGGAAGGCGAAGGGCGTCCATTGCCAGGTGTGGATCGCGATCACCGAGATCAGCGCCAGCTGCGGGTCACCGAGCCAGTTGTGGCTGCCCAGGCCGAGCGCGCGCGTCACCAGGTCGACCAGCCCGAATTCCGGCGCCAGCACCAGCGTGCGCCAGAACAGCCCGACGACCACCGGCGCCAGCACGATCGGCAGGATCGCGGCGATGCGCAGCAGCCCCTGCCCCTTCGGAATCTGCAGCACCAGCAGCGCCAGCGACAGGCCGACGACGACCTGCAAGGCAACCGTCGACGCGGTGTAGATGGCGGTGAGCCACAGTGAATTCCAGAAGCGCGGGTCCTCGCCCATGCGCACGTAGTTGTCGAGGCCGGCGAAGCCCGACAGCCAGGGCATGCTCAGGTCGAGCCGGTGCAGGCTGTTCCACGCCAGGTAGACCAGCGGCGCGGTCGTCGTCAGCACCAGCACCGCCAATGCCGGCAGCAACAGCGACAGGGCGAAGCGGCGTTCGCGGGCCTCGATCGACGCCATGCGTGCGCAGGCGGCCTCAGCCCTTCAGGATCTGCTCGATGCGCGCCTGCGCGTCGTCGAGCGCGACCTTCGCCGGCTTCTGCCCGACCAGCGCCGACTGGATCGCCGTGGCCATGGTCTCGCCGATCGCCGGCCACTGCGGCACCCGCGGGCGCCAGTCGACATCGGTGTCCTGCTCGAGCGATTCGAGCGCGGCGGGGATGAAGTTGTCGCCGGCACCTTTCATCGCCGCGGCGAATTCCGGCGATCGCCAGATCGACAGCCGGTTCACGCCCGAACGCGGGCCCGGACCGGTCCATTTGTACGAGGTGCGCGCCTGCGTCTCGGCGCAGGTGGCCCAGGTGATGAACAGCCAGGTGGCCTTCTTCTGCTTGTCGCTCAGTGCCGCGTTGACCGGGAAGCCCCAGTTCCAGATCGAGGTCACGCGCTTGCCCGATGGCCCCTTCGGCCAGCGTGCATAGGCGATCTTGCCGACGACCTTCGACTTCTCCGGGTTGTTGATCACCGCGGCCGACGAGTGCGCGTCGAGATAGGTGGCGATCGTGCCCTGCGAGAAGGCATCGGCGATGTCGGGCCAGTTCCAGTTGCGCACCGCCGGTGGCGCGTATTTCGTCAACGCCTCGACATACCATTCGAGCGCCTTCACCGCCTCGGGCGAGTTGACGACGATCTTGCCGTTGTGCATCCAGCTGCCGCCGAAGCCGCGGAAGATCGACGGATAGACGTACATGTTCTGCCCGGCGCCGGCGAAGCCGCGGATCGCCAGGCCGTAGATGCGTTCGGCCGGGTCGGTCAGCGTCTTGGCATTGGCCAGCAGCTGGTCGTAGGTCTCGGCCGGCTGCAGGCCCTTGGCCGCGTACAGGTCCTTGCGGTAGACCTGCACCGTGACCTCGCCGTCGTACGGGATGCCGTAGGGCTTGCCATCGACCGAGTCGGCATCGCGCCAGGCCTTGATGATGTCGTCGACCTTGAACCACGATGCATCGGTCAGCGCGCTGTCGTTCAGGTACTTGTCGAGCGGCTCGACCCACTTGTTCGACACGTACAGCGGGTAGTACATCGGGTCGGCCGCGTGGGTGGCGTAGGTCGCGGTCTTCGACGACAGGTCGAGCATCGCCTTCTGGCGGATCTGCCCCGGCGGCACCTTCTCGAAGCGCAGCTTGACGCCGGTCAGCGCCTCGAACTGCGGTTGCAGCGAGATCAGGTTCTCGAAGTAGCTGGCGGGAATCACCGCCACCGTGATCGACTCGCCTTCGGCCTGCTTCCAGTTGACCTTGGCCGACTGGTACGGCCCCAGGTCGTCGGCCTGCGCGAAGGCGCTGGTGGCGAACGGCAAGCCGAAGGCACCGGCCAGGCCAAGTGCGCCGGCGTGGCCCAGCAGGCGACGGCGCTCGGCGCTGGTCGCGCACGCGGACGCGGACGCGGTTCGACGGGACGCTTCGACATGGCGGGTCTCCTGGCGGTTCACACGGACAACGCGGCACCGGGCTGATGGCACCGCTGCGAACGGCATCGCGCGCCATCCGCATGTATTCGATTACATCAACCTTAGCAGCCGCGTTGCCGACCAGCAATAGACTGGCCATCAGCGTTTTCACCGACAGAGCGCATCGGCCATCTGTAATCGAATTCAAGACCATCGCCGGTCACCGCCGCCGATTCACCTCACCACCCGCTGCAATGCCCACGCCCCGCCCCCGACAAGCCGCCGTGCGCGAAGGCGTGCGTGCCAGCGCCAAGGATGTCGCGCGGCTGGCCGGCGTGTCGACCGCGACGGTGTCGCGCGCGATCAACACGCCCGATCAGGTCGATGCCCGACACGCAGCGGCTGGTGCACGCGGCCGTCGCCAAGCTGCACTACGTGCCACACGGTGCCGCGCGCGCGCTGCGCAGCCACCGCAGCCAGATGGTCGGCGCGGTGGTGCCGTCGTTCGACTACGCGCTGTACGCGCGCACCACCAGCGCGCTGCAGGCGGTGCTCGATGCGAAGGGCTACGCGCTGGTGCTGGCCGAGCACCACTACGACCTGGCGAGCGAGCTGCGCATCACCGGGCAGCTGATCGGACACGGTGTCGATGCCTTCGTCTTCGTCGGCCTGCACCATGACCCGGGGCTGTTCGCGCTGCTCGAACGCCATGGCCGTCCGTACGTGCTGACCTGGGGCGTCGACCCGATGCGACGCCACCCGAGCATCGGCTTCGACAACCGCGCCGCCACCTTCGCCGTCACGCGCCACCTGATCGAACTCGGTCATCGCCGCTTCGGTCTGCTCAGCGCCACCACCGAAGGCAACGACCGCGCCACCGAACGCGGTGCCGGCGTTCGCGCGGCGCTGGCGCTGTCGGGGCTGGCCTTGCACGAGCGCCATGCGCAGTACGGCGCCATCGACCTGTCGGCGGCAGCGCAGATGATGCGCCGGCTGCTCGCCGACAGCCAACCGCCGACCGCGGTGGTCGCGACCAACGACGTCTTCGCCGTGGGCGGCATGATGGCGTGCCGCGAACTGGGCGTGCGCATCCCCGACGACCTGTCGATCACCGGCGTCGACAACACCGATCTCGGCGCCACGCAGACGCCGGCGCTGACCAGCATCGCCACCCCGATCATCGAAACCGGCCGGGCCGCTGCCGAACAGCTGATCGCCCGCCTCGAGGGGCGTGCGCACGAGAAGTTCCAGACGCTGCCCTTCGCACTGATCGATCGGGGAAGCACCGCCGCGCCGCGGCCGCTCGCCACGCCCGGCAGAACGCGCCGGCGCACCCCGCTAACGTGAGGCCAGCGCCGCGTCGGTGTGTCCCGGGCCGCCGCCGGGGGGGCGCGGCGCGGCGATCAGTTGCTCCAGCGTGCCCAGGTCGACCGGCTTCACCAGGTGATGGTCGAAACCGGCCTGCGCGGTCTGGCGCCGATCGTCGTCGCGCCCCCAGCCCGACAGCGCGATCAGCAGCATGTCGCGTCCCCACTCTTCGCTGCGCAGCCGGCGCGCCAGTTCCAGGCCGCCCATCGAAGGCATGCCCAGATCGAGGATCGCCACCTGCGGGCGCCACTGCGCGGCGCGGCTGAGGCCGTCGGCGCCGTCGTAGGCCACCGCGGTGTCGTAGCCGAGCAGCCCGAGCAGCTCGGCCATGCTGTCGGTGCTGTCGCGGTTGTCGTCCACCACCAGCACCCGCACGCCGCCGCCAGGCAGCGAATCGGCCGCCGGCGCCTCGGGTCGCGGCTCGCTGGCGTCGACCGCGGCCGGCAGGCGCACCTCGACGCAGCTGCCCTGGCCGGGCCCGGCGCTGGTGATGCTGACGCTGCCGCCGTGCAGTTCGACCAGATGACGCACCAGGGCCAGGCCGATGCCGAGACCACCCTGCGTGCGGCCCGAGGCATCTTCGATCTGCGCGAACATGTTGAAGATGTCGGCCAGCCGCTCGGCCGCGATGCCCATGCCGTTGTCGGCGACGCGGATCAGCACCTGTGCGCCCTCGCGCGCGGTCGACACCACGATGCGCCCGCCGGCCGGGGTGTACTTGGCGGCGTTGTTCAGCAGGTTGGCCACCACCTGCGTCAGGCGCGTCGGATCGGCATCGATGACCATGCCGGCCGTCAGCGCGCCTTCCAGCACCAGCTCGTGCCGACACGCATCGATCAGCGGCCGGCTCGACTCGACCGCGTCGCGCACGAGCGTGGTGAGGTCGATGCTTTGCTTGCGCAGCTCGACCTTGCCGGTGGTGATGCGGCTGACGTCGATCAGGTCTTCGACCAGGTGCATCAACTGCTGCAGTTGCCGCTCCATCACCTTCCTTGCCGCCGCGTGCACCTGCGCATCGGACGAGGCGCGCATGATCTGCAGCGCATTGCCGATCGGGGCCAGCGGGTTGCGCAGCTCGTGCGCCAGCGTGGCGAGGAAGACGTCCTTGCGGCGATCGGACTCGCGCAGCAGCGCTTCGGCCGCACGGCGCTCGGCATCGGCGGCCTCGAGTTCGGTGACGTCGATGACGATGGACAGCACCGAACTCACCGCTGCGGTGGCGTCGCGCTCGGGAATCAGCGTGGAATCGAAATGACAGCGCTCGCCACCGGGCAGCTGCAGCGCGAAGCGGCTGGTCATCACGTTGCCGGTGGCGAAGACCGTGCGCAGCTGCTCGTTCCATTCGGCGGCGAGATGCTGCGGCACACCGGTGTGCTCGTGGCGCCGGCCGATGAAGTCGCTCGCCTTGCGGCCGGTGTAGCGCTCGATCAGCGGGCTGATGTAGGTGTGGCGCAGATCGCGGTCGAAACGCGAGAACACGAACGGCGCGTTCTCGACCAGCGTCGAGAACTCGAGCTGTCGTTGCTGCAGCTGGGCCATGGCCTCGCGCAGCGCAGCGGCGGCACGGTAACGCTCGCTGACGTCGCGGCTGACGATCAGACAGCCGGTGGTGCCGACATCGTCGTCGCGCAAGGCGCTCAGCGTGACCTCCACGTGCAGTTCGCCGCCGTGGCTCGGCACATGCACCAGTTCCCCGCGCCAGGCGCCACTGCCCAGCAGCGCCTGCTGCGCGGCGACCCGGTGCTCGTCGGCGTACCAGCGGGCCTGGTAGATCTTCGTCACCGGAAAGCCCAGCGCCTGCGATGCCGGCGTGCCGTACTGTTGTTCGGCGGCCGGGTTGATGTAGATCAGACGATCCTCCAGGTCGATCGCCATCACCGCGTCCTTCATCTGCGCCAGCACATCGCCGCGCACCCTGTTCAGCGTGGCATTGGCACTGTCGAGCGTGAACACCGCGTTGCCGACGACCAGCGCATCGACCTCGCCGGAACGAATCGCCTGCAAGGTCTGCTCGGCCTCGTCGAGCTTGGCCTGCAGCGATGCGACCTTGGCACGCAGGGCTTTGTCGTCGCTCTTGCTCATCGTCGTGCGATCAAGCCTGACCGGCGATGCCCATCCCCGCCATCAACGACTCGGCCTTCGAAAGATCGCCGATGAAGCGGCGCTCCGGCAACGGCAGCCGCCGCAGCAGGGTCGGCGCAGCGATGATCTGGTGCAGCGCGGCCAATGCCGGAAACCGCGACAGGTCGATGATCTCGAGGTGGTAGCGCCCGTTCAGATACTGCTCGCACAGCCGGCGCACGTTGACGATGGCCAGCGCCGAGCGCGGCGTGGGGCCGCTGACGAACAGTTCGAGGACGACCTGCGCCGGGGCACTCGGCTTGCGCGCCGGCATCTCAGTGCACCGCGCGCAGATCCAGGCCGACCAGCACCCGGGCATCGTTGGACAGGTCGCCGATGATCTTGCGCATCGGCTCGGGAAACTTGCGCACCAGCGTGGGCACCGCCAGGATCTGGTCGCCTGCGGCGAGTTGCGGCTTGAGCAGCAGGTCGACGACTTCGATCTCGTAGCGCCCGGCAAGATGCGTCTCGCACAGGCGCCTGAGGTTGCTCAGCGCTGCCGTCGATTTCGCGGTGCTGCCGGCGACGTACAGGCGCAGCTGCCATTCGGCAGTCGCCGCCGGCGCGGCGGGCTGGTCCTTGCCCGGGGGCGGCTTCTTCATGACGGCGCCCTTCTGGAGACCTTCGACACAGGCCCGCCCTGCCCTGCGTCGGCCTGTGCGCCGATGCGGCGCCGCCCGGTGAGCACATTGCCGCCGGAGAGGAACACGTCGATAAGTTCGATGCCGCGATCCGACAGCATGAACTCGCGCACCTGATTCGAGTGCGGCATGCCGCGCGACTTGATGACCTGCAAGGCCCGGGTGCGTTCGCCGTTGGCTTCGAGATTGGACAGCAGCAGCCACGTGTCCATCAGCGACGACACGCCCACCTGCGAATCGGCCAGCGCCTTGCCACCGTCGCCGATCAGGCTGGTGAAGACCGCGGTGACATTGCTGTGCTTGAGAAAGTCGATCAGCCGCATCAGCGTGGGCTTGACGCCGGCATCGTCACGCTCGAGGCTCAGATTGCTGATCGGATCGACCACCACCACCGCCGGCTCGAACTCGAGCACCGCGGCGTACATCGTCACCAGGTGCTGCTCCAGCCCCTGCAACGTGGGCCGCGACGCGTGGATCTGCAGCAGGCCTTTTTTTGTCCAGCGCGCCAGGTCGATGCCGATGGAGCGCATGTTGCGCGTCAGCTGGCCCGCAGACTCTTCGTAGGCGAAGATCATCGCCCGCTCGCCGCGGGCGCAGGCCGCCGCGACGAAGCTGGCGCCCAGGCTGCTCTTGCCGGTGCCCGGCGCACCGGAGATCAAGATCGTGCTGTCGCGAAAGACACCCTTGCCGTCGAGCATCTGGTCGAGGCCCGCAATGCCGGTCGGCACACGTTCGGTGGGCGCGACATGATCGAGCCGCAGCGAGGTGATGGGCAGCACCGACAGGCCGTCGCTGCCGATGATGAACGGGTATTCGTTGGTGCCGTGCGCCGAGCCGCGGTACTTCACGACGCGCAGGCGCCGCGTCGAAACCTGCTCGGTCACGCGGTGGTCGAGCACGATCACGCAGTCGGCGACGTACTCCTCCAGCCCGTAGCGGCTCAAGCCCGAATCGCCGCGCTCGCCGGTGATGATCGCGGTCATGCCCTGATCCTTGAGCCAGCGGAACAGGCGGCGCAATTCGGCACGCAGCACGCCGTGATCGGTGAGCCCGGAAAACAGCGCCTCGATGGTGTCGAGCACGACGCGCTTGGCGCCGACGGTGGCGATGGCGTGGGCCAGCCGGATGAACAGGCCGTCGAGATCGTAGCTGCCGGTCTCTTCGATCTCGCTGCGCTCGACGCGCACGAAGTCGAGCGCGATCTTCTTCTGTCGGCACAGCGCGTCCAGGTCGACACCGAGCGAGCGCACGTTCGCGCTCAGTTCGGCGGCGCTTTCCTCGAACATCATGAACACGCCGTTTTCACCGTAGCGCATGGCGCCTTCGACGACGAAGGTGGCCGCCAGCATCGTCTTGCCGCAACCCGGGCCGCCGACCACCAGCGTGGGCCGGCCGCGCGGCAGGCCGCCGCCGGTGATCTCGTCCAGGCCCTGCACGCCTGTCGGTGCCTTGGGCAACGAAGCCGTCCGGTTTGCTTGCCTGTTTTTCATCGAGACGATTCTGTCGTGCCCGTCGAGGGGCACGCCGGATTATGGCGCGCGACAAGGCCCGCGCAGCGGTGCCACGCGGCGACGCCGGGCCGATGCCGCATGCTCGGGCCGCATCGGCGCCGAAGCGGCGCGGTGCTGCGAACATAATGAGTTCAGCTCGCTCGCTCTTTCAATGATCACGACAAACTTTGCAGCGCCGATGACGGAAGACAGCAGGTACCGCCTGCTGGTCGAGGCAGTCGCCGACTATGCGATCTACATGCTCGACGCCGACGGCCATGTGAGCAGCTGGAACCTGGGCGCCCAGCGCTTCAAGGGCTACACCGCCGTCGAGATCATCGGCCAGCACTTCTCGCGCTTTTATACCGACGAGGATCGGGCGGACGGCTTGCCTGCTCGCGCGCTGGCCACCGCGGCGCGCGAAGGCAAGTTCGAAGGCGAAGGCTGGCGCGTGCGCAAGGACGGCGTGCGCTTCTGGGCGCATGTCGTCATCGACCCGATCCGCGACCGCGTCGGGCGAGATCATCGGCTACGCCAAGATCACACGCGACCTCACGGAACGCCGGCTCGCGGAGGCGCAGCTCAAGCGCAGCGAGGACCAGTTCCGCCTGCTCGTGCAGGGGGTCACCGACTACGCGATCTACATGCTCGACACCGACGGCCGCGTGAGCAGCTGGAACGCCGGCGCCGAACGCATCAAGGGCTACAGCGAAGCCGAGATCGTCGGGCGGCACTTCTCCGATTTCTATCGGCCCGAGGACCGGTCGCTGAACCACCCGGCACTGGCGCTGGAGACCGCCGAGCGCGAGGGCCGCTACGAGAGCGAAGGATGGCGGGTGCGCAAGGACGGCAGCCACTTCTGGGCCAACGTGGTCGTCGATGCCATTCACGACGAGGCCGGCTGCCTGATCGCCTACGCCAAGGTCACACGCGACGTGAGCGCCAAGCGCGACGCGCAGCATGCGCTGGAACTGGCCAAGGAGGCCCTGTTCCAGTCGCAGAAGCTCGATGCCATCGGCCAGCTGACCGGTGGCCTGGCGCACGACTTCAACAACCTGCTGACCGTGATCGTCAGCAACCTGACGATCGTGCTGCGGCGCATGGAAGACGACGCCAGGCTCAAGGGCTTGCTCGAAAGCGCGATGAAGGCCGCGCACCGCGGCGCTTCGCTGACGCAGCGCATGCTTGCATTTGCCCGCCGACAGGATCTGAAGCCGGTGCCGGTGAACGTGGCCGACGCGGTGCGCGGCATGTCGGACCTGATGGCGCGCACGCTGGGGCCGAGCGTGCCCATCACGTTCGCCTTCGCCGACCCGATGAAACCCGTGCTCGTCGACCCCAATCAGCTCGAGCTTGCGATCCTCAACCTGATCGTCAATGCCCGCGACGCCATGCCGAACGGGGGCCGCATCGTCGTCGCTGCCGAACAGACCGCGGCCGGCAGCGACACCGCGAGCCTGAGGGCCGACACCTTCGTGCGCCTGCGCGTCATCGACGAGGGCGAGGGCATGGACGAGGACACGCTGAAGCGTGCCACCGAGCCCTTCTTCACCACCAAGGGCGTGGGCAAGGGCACCGGGCTCGGGCTGTCGATGGTGCAGGGTCTGGCCAAACAGTCGCGTGGCCAGTTTGTGCTCAAGAGCGAGCCCGGCCGTGGCACCACCGCCGAACTGTGGCTGCCGACGTCGGGCGCCGTGCCCGCGCAGGCGGCCACTCGCCCTGCGGCGGATGAGGCCGCCGTCACCCGCCCACTCGTCATACTGGTTGTCGACGACGACAACCTGGTGCTGGACAGCACCATCGCCATGCTCGAGGACATGGGACACACCGTGACAGGCGCGGGTTCGGCGCCATCCGCACTCGCCAAGCTGGCCGCCGGCCCCGACGTGCAGCTGCTGCTCACCGACCAGGCGATGCCGGGCATGACCGGTTCGGAGTTGATCGTGTTGGTGCGCGCACGCTGGCCGGCGCTGCCGATCGTGCTGTCGTCCGGATTCGACGAATTGAAGGAGCCCTTGCCACCGACGGTGGTGCGATTGGCCAAACCCTTCGGCCAGGCCGACCTGCAACGTGCCATCCGCGACGCTGCCTCGCAGATGCGCAACTGAAGCGGCCGGTTCGGCCGCTCAGCGCAGCCGCACCTGCCGTGCTTGCAGTCGCAACGCGCGGGCGCGAGCGCGGTCTGACGACTCGATCACCTCGGCCTGGCGAAGCAGCATGTCCTCGACTTCGCGCATCACCTTGCGCGGGTTCAGCAGGGCGCCGATCAGGTGCACCGTCTCCCTCGCGAAGGGCATGATCCGGTGGCCGATCGAGCCGCTGGCCGGCGCCTGGCCGATGGGTTGACGGCCGGCCATCACGTGGCGGCCCGCACGGCGCGCCCGCTGGCCGCGCAGGCATCGGCCGCCTCGAGCAGGTGGTGGGCCAGCGCAGCGTCGCGATAGGCGCACTGGATGGCCAGCAGGCGCAGGCGAGCGGCTGCGCGCCGCTGCCCGAAGCGCTCGATCGCGTCCCAGGCCAGCCGTGCAGCCATGCGCAGTTGCGGACTGATCAGAAGGCCGGGCACCGGCAAGCCGGTGCGCAGGTTCAGGGTGGTGTTCATGGGCTTTGCTGTTCTCTTCTTTCATCACGGGCGACTTTCGCCTCGCATTGATTCTAGGGTTAACCCTTATCATCTGACCAATGAATGAATCGCATTGGAGATATGCGCCCTGGCTATGACAGCGGCACGGAGCCCGCCCTAAAAAATCCCCATCGGGCCGGCCCGGCGCGGCCGTGGGCACTGCGCGAAGCCCGACTTGGCGGCTGCTGCGAGAACGAAGCCGTTGCATGAGCCGGCCCGGCTGCGCGTGACGGGACTTGCAGGCCTTTTGGACCTGAAGCAGCAGTTGAAGGCCGGCGAGACCGTTGCGCTCACGTTGGTGCTCAAGGGCAAGGACGTGACGCGACGCTGAACATCTCAGCGAGCGTCAGGCGCGGGTCGCGGCGCGGTGCTCAGCGCACGAACTGATCGACGTACTCGCCGCCGAGCCCGTTGGCGGCGTAGTGGCGGCGGCACATGTCGATCTTGGTGAACACGTCTTCGTAGCCGGTGGTCTGGCCGTTGTCGTCGAGGTAGATCATCGCGCCGGCGATGTTGAAGAAGGTGATCATCTCGGGCGCGCCGCCGGCCGCCTCGTCGACCACCAGCGTGTGGATCTCGCCCGGCGGCTCGTAGACGAAGCTGCCCTCGCCGGCGACCCAGTCGTGTTCGAGGTAGCGCCAGCTGCCCTTGATGACATAGCCGGTGACCCACGATGGATGGATGTGACGCGACAGCACGCCGCTCTTGCGCACGCGCAGCAGGTTGCACCAGCTGCCGGTGACGGTGTTCAGCAGCAGCGGGCGGAACCACACGTTCTCGGCCTGCGGCACCCACACGCGCTCGTCGTCGGGCACCGCCGGAATGGCGATCTCGGCCTGGATGCCGGGCAGCTGCACGATCCTGTTCATGTTTCGTTCTCCTTCAGGTGATCAGGTAGCCGCCGTCGACCGGCAGCACGATGCCGGTGACGAAGCGCGCCGCCGCACTGGCCAGGAACAACACCGGCCCGGCCACGTCCTCGGGCGTGCCCCAGCGGCCCAGTGGCGTGCGCGCCAGGATCGGTGCCGAACGCGCGGCGTCGTCCTGCAGCGCCTGCGTCAGCGGCGTGGCGATCCAGCCCGGGGCGACGGCATTCACCCGGATGCCGTCTTCGGCGTAGGCGATGGCCAGGCTCTTGGTCAGCTGCGCCACGCCGCCCTTGCTCGCGCTGTAGCCCGGCACCAGGCCGCCGCCGAAGAAGCTCAGCATCGAGGCGGTGTTGACGATGCAGCCGGCGCGTGCCTTCAGCCCCGCGCGCGCCGCGGCGCACACGCGCATCGTGCCGGTGAGGTTGATGTCCAGCGTCTGGGCGAACACCTCGGGGTCGTGCTCGGCAGCGCGGCGGATCACGCCGGCGCAGTTGACGACGACATCGAGTTCGCCCAGCTCGCCGACCAGCCGCTTGACGGCGTCGCCGTCACGCACGTCGAGCTGGCGGTGCACGATGCCCTCGCAGGCGGCGGCCTCGACCTCGGCCGCGGTGGCGCCGGTGGCGGTGACACGGTCACCGTGCGCGGCGAAGGCGCGTGCGATGCCGGCGCCGATGCCGCTGGTGGCGCCGGTGATGAGGATCTGGCGAGCAGTCATGTACGGCCTTCGGTTTCGCTCATCACATGTCACTTCCTGGTCGAGTCGATGGCCTTGAACAGGTCGTCGACGTGTTGCTTGCCGATCTCGGTCTCGGCCCACTGGCGCACCGGCGGCTGCGACAGCTTGCGGAACTCGCCGATCTGTGCGGCGATGGGCACGTACACCTCCATGCCGACCTTCTCGAGAATCGCCTTGGCATTCTTGTCCTGATCGGCCGTCATCCTGCGGTGGATCGCGATCGCCTTGGCGGTGCCTTCTTCAACCGCATTCTTCTCGGTCGCCGTCAGGCCCTGCCAGAAGCGCTCGTTGACCATGTACGCGTGCACGCTCCAGACATGGCCGTCGAGCGTCGCGTATTTCTGGGCTGGTACAGGCTGGCGGCGGGGATGTTGGTGACGCCGTTCTCCTGGCCATCGACGACCTTCTGCTGCAGCGCGGTCGGCTGTTCGGCCCACGGAATCGCCGACGGCGACGCGCCCAGCGATTCGACCAGGATCTTGAACACCGGCGACGGCTGGATGCGGATCTTCATGCCCTTCATGTTCTCCATATGCGCATCTCGACCGCGCCGGGGCCGGCGGCATCGGCCAGTGCCGAGCCGCTGATGCCGGCAAACATCATCGAGGTGACCACGTTGACGGGGCAATCATGGCAGCGGCCGGGATCGCGTGAGACGGTGGCGGGGGCGATGCGGCGCGTGTTTGTACCGATCGACAGGGCTCGAAGTATCGAATCTGATATATCAGATTCGCCATCCGCGCAAACCCGCACGCCGCTCAGCCCACACCCGCCGCCGATGAACCACCCGCTGCACCTGGAACGTCCGCAACGCCTGACCGAGATGGCGCTCGGGCGCATCCGCGATGCGATCGTCGGCGGCGGGCTGAAGCTCGGTGCGCAGGTCTCCGAGGCCCAGCTGGCGCTGCAGATGGGTGTCAGCAAGACGCCGGTGCGCGAGGCCCTGCTGCGCCTGACACACGATGGCCTGGTGCAGGTGCACCCGCAGCGCGGCACCTTCGTCTTCAAGCTCGATGCCGAGCAGGTCGGCCAGCTGTGCCGCTACCGTGCGCTGATCGAGACCGGCGCCTTGCGCGAGGCGATCGCCGTGGCGCGCCAGCCGCTGGCCGCGGCCCTGGCGCGCGGCGTGACCCGGATGCGCGTGGCCCAGCGTGCCCGCGACCTGGGCGAACTGGCGCGCATCGACATGGACTTCCACTGGCAGTTCCTCGCGCACTGCCCCAACCCCTATCTGCGCGCGGGCTACGAGGTCATCCGCTGGCAGCTGGTGGCGCTGCGCCACCGCTCGCCGATCGACAACGCGGTGAGCTCGCACAAGGTGCTGGTCGACGCGGTCGCCGGCGGCGAGGTCGAACGCGCCTGCGAACTGCTGCACGAGCACGTGCTGGAGAACGAGCCGCGCTACCGCGTCGCCTGCAGCGTGGCCTGAGCCGCCCGGGGCGACGACGCCCCGAGTCGGCTCGCGCCGTTCAGCCGCAGCAGGCCCGACGGCACGGGCCCGCAAGAAGTTTCACCGCGCTCAAACGCCGATCGGACCGCCGTCGATCCGGTGGATCACCACCGTCGACGAACGGGGTCGCACCGGGGTTGCCGAAGCCACCGTCGCGTCATCGGTGCCGTAGGCCGGCCAGTTGCCCGGGTGCTGGATGTTCAGGAAGACGGTGCTGTGGTCCGGCGTGAAGGCCAAGCCGGTCACCTCGGCCTCGCTGGGGCCGACGAAGAAGCGGCGCAGATCGCCCTGGTTGTCAGCATTGATGGCCGGGCCGGTGCCGCTGCCATCAGCCAGCGCCTTGGGGATCACGGCCAGCATCTGGTCGTTGGTGGCGCGCGCCACCGCGTTGTTGCGGCCGCCGTCGATGCCGTTGTCGGTCTGGATCCACAGAATGCCGCGATCGTCGAAACCGATGCCGTCGGGGCTGGCCAGCTGGTTCAGCTCGGTCAATCCGGACAGGTTGGTGCCGGCGTCGGCAGCGGCGTCGGCGCCGAAGACATAGATCTCCCAACGGAACCGGTCCGAGTCGCTCTCGTCGTGCCAGCGGACGATGTGGCCGTTGACATTGTTCAGGCGCGGGTTGGCGGCATTGCTGCCGGTGCTGGCGTTGCGGCTGCTGTTGTTGGTCAGCGTCAGGTAGACATCGCCGTGGGTCGGATGCACGGCCGTCCACTCCGGACGGTCCATCGGCGTGGCGCCGACAAAATCAGCCGCGCCGCGCGTGTTGATCAGGATGGCGTCGAGACCACCGAACTCGGACTGCAGCGTGCGCCCGCCGGTGCCCACGCTGCTTTCGTTCAGCGGCAGCCAGGTGCCACTGCCGTCGGCATCGAAGCGCGCGACATACAGCGTGCCCTTGTCCATGTACTTCGCACCGACGGCCAGGCGGTCGCTGCGCTCGGCGTCCGACGGCTCCCACAGCGCCTCGGAGACGAAGCGGTAGACGTACTCGAAGCGCGAATCGTCGCCGCTGTAGAAGGCGATCGGCTTGCCGGCTTGCAGCTTGCCGTGGGCGCAGCCTTCGTGGGCGAAGCGGCCCATCGCGGTGCGCTTGGTGGCGATGCTGCCCGGGTCATGCGGGTCGATTTCGACCAGGTAGCCGAAGCCGTTGATCTCGTTGCGCCAGTCCTGCGTCGCATCGGCGCCGCTGGGCGTGACGTCGAAGCGTGCGAACTCGCCCTGCACCTCGCTCGCATCACCGGCCGCGGTCTCCCACTGGTAGCGCCCGCGCACGCTGGGCACGCCCACACGTTGCTGCTCGCGCGGGCGTGTGCCGGTGTTGACGAAGCAGGCCGCCCAGTTCTCCTCGGCGCTCAGGTACGTGCCCCACGGCGTGAAGCCGTTGCCGCAGTTGTTGTTGGTGCCGCGCACCTGCGCGCCGGTCGGCGAGTACGGCGTCTTGACCCACTCGCTGCCAGCCACCGGGCCGGCCAGCTGCATCGGCGTGGCCGAGGTGAAGCGGCGGTTGTGGCTGGAGTTGTTGACGATGTTCCAGCGCCCGGCCTGTTTGCGGATGTGCAGGATCGACACCCCGTGCGCGTTGACCTCCTTGCGCACTTCTTCTGCCGGACGCCGGCCCGCGACCAGGGTCTGGCCGTTCGGGTGCAGGGCGTCTTCGTCGATGTACTCGTGGTTGACCACCAGCAGGCCTTCGCTGGAACTGCCGGCCAGCGCGAAGTAGCGCATGCCGTCGTGGTGCATGCCGGTGGCGTGCAGCAGATCGTTGCTGCTGTTGTTGCCGTCCGGGTCCCACGGCGCGGCGTTGTCGTTCAGCGGCGTGCCCCAGGCGCCCAGCACATGGGCCACGTAGCCGGCGGGCACCACGCAGGCATCGGTCATCGAAGTCGGCAGCGAGTCGAAGCCCAGCGCCAGCTCGGGCGCCATCTCGGCGCTGTCGTCGTCGCTGCCGCCACAGGCCGTCAGGCCGATGCCGCTGAGCACCGCGAATGTGGCACCGAGCCCGCCCCGCATCATCGCGCGGCGGGAGAGATGCTTGTCGAGGATGGTGCTGAACGGTTCGTTGGCACTGGTGTTGCGAACGGCGGAATCGGAAATGGATTTGCTCATGGTCGTCGTTGTCGAAGGTGTCGGCAAAGTCTAGGAAGCTTGTGTGACACCGGCGTGGCAAGCGCACACGGCGCCGCCAGCCGGGCTGGGGCGCGACGCATGGCGGCCACAACGACGGGTTGAATCACGACCACGATGCCGGGGCTTCGCCTGCGGCGGGTTCAGCCCGAGCCAGAACTCTCGACTTGCTTCAGAGGCGGCCATGCAACACGTTCAGGCGGGTAGCGGCTTGCGCAGACGGCGGCAGCGGTCTTGCCAGGTGCTTCGGGTTGCCCGCCATGCCGACATCACGCGCCGGCTCGCGACAGCAACGCGCGGTTGGCGGGCTGGCAATGCAGGAACGATTCGCGGAACGGATCCGGAACGCGCTCGCGCGCTGTCGCGGCAATCCACTCGGCGGCGCCTCGCAGCACGCTGGCGGCGCGCGCATCGCAGTCCGCGCTCAGACACTGCACCGCCGCCAGCCAGACGTCGGTGATCGAACTGTCGTCGGGTGCAGATTCGGCCCACAGCGCGATCGCTTCGATGGCATGCGCCGCTGCGGCGGCCGGCTGCACGCAGGCCAGCGCGTGCCGCCCGGCCCAGGCCAGTGCGCTCATGCGCAGGCCGTGCATCTGCAGCCGTCCGGCCTGCACGGCGACCGAGGTCGCGCACCGGTACGCCACCTCGGGTGGCTGCAGCCGCGCGCCCAACAACTCGGCCTGCGCGCGAATCGCGTAGCGCGACGTCGGCCCGATGAAGGCGTGCGCGGCCTGCGATGCCTCAGCTGCCACGCGCGGCTGCGAATGATCCAGCGGGAGCCGCCACCCGCGCCGGTTCGGCGCCTGCGCTTGCAGGAACTCGGCGATCACACGAGCGTCACAGCTCGGTTTGCTACATGCGGCCGGGACCGGGCGTGGCCTGCCGCACGGCTCAAGTACCGCCTTCGCCAGTGCCTGTCGCGGCTAGGCCAACACCTAGGCGCAACGACGCAGAACCTCGGCCACCCGGCCTTCGCAACGCTTGTGCTCTATCGCGCAGCGCGCAGACGCTTTCCCTCGTCTTTGATCAGCCTGACGAGCCTGCCCGCTGCAGGGCTGAGCGGCGAGTCTCGCTTGAGGAACAGGCTTATCGTGGACGAGGCCATCTTCTCGCGCACGCGAATCGGCTCGAGCAACCTGTCGGCCATGCCCAGCACCAGCAAGGATCTGGGCACTGTGGCGATGAGGTCGGATTGCGCCGTGATGGCAATGAGCCCTGGCACCGACTCGCAGCGAATGGCCCAGCGCGGGGTGGGCAGGCCGGCGGCGGTGAACATGTCGTCGACAACGAGGCTCGCGGTGCCCAGTCCGGCGGTGATCCATTCGGCCTGCAACAGCTCTGCCAGCGAGCGCGTTGCGGCGAGGGGATGGCCGCGGCGCACGACGATCGCCATCTCGTTCGGATAAAGCGGCGTCGCGACCAGATCGTTGGCCAGGGGTACGCGCAACGAGGGACCCAGCGCGAAGTCGAGCGACTCGTCGCGCACCCGCGGCAGCGTCGCCGCCGGCATGCCCTCGACGATGCGGACGTCCACAGGAAAGTCGCGTCGGAGCAGTCTCAGCGGCCCCGGCAACAGCGCAGCCGCGGAGGCGGGCGAAGCGCCCAGCACGATGGGGCCGCTGGCCTGCTTCGCCGCATCGGTGAGTTCAGACTGACCGCGTTCGATCTCGCGGCATGCACTGCGAGCGCGCAGCAAGAACGTGTGCCCGTGCTTCGTCAGCTCGGTACCGCGCGCCGTGCGACGCACAAGCACCACGCCCAGTTGGGCCTCGAGTGCGCGCAGGCTCTTGGTTGCCGCCGGCTGCGAAACCCCGAGCGCGCGCGCTGCCCCGCCGACGCTACCGACGTCGGCAAGCGCGACGAACTGGCGCAGCTGGGCAAGGGTCAGTGGCATAACCGGATGTTATGGGCAAGAAGCCCGCACTGTCTTTCGTCGGGGCGGTGGCGATGCTCCACTGGCTGCATCACTCTTGGGGTTCGGTATGCTCAGCGCAGCCATCAGCAAGCTTGTCCTCTGTGCACTGTGCGCCGCATTCGGAACGGTCGCAACGGTCGCGCCGGTCGCAGCGGCCGGGAGCTATCCATCGAGGCCGATCCGAATCATCGTCACCGGCACGCCTGGCTCGCCGCCGGACCTTCTCACGCGCTGGCTCGCCGAGCGGCTGGCCCCGGTGCTGGCCGTGACCATCATGGTGGAAAACCGGCCCGGCGCTGGCGGCAACATCGCGATGCAGGCAGCTGCGCACAGTGCGCCTGACGGCTACACGCTGGTCGTCGCCGGCCAGGGCCCCTTTGCGCTCAACCCGCACATTTACGCCAAGCCGGGCTATGACCCCATCTCGGATTTCGCGCCGATCACCCAGATCGAGCGCGGCGCACTGCTGCTGGCGGTGAATTCGCAATCGCCCGTGCACTCGGTTGCCGAGTTGATTGCGCTGGCGACCCACAAGCCCGGCGAGCTGAACTACGGCTCACCCGGTACGGGCACGCCGCCTCACCTTGCCAGCGAGTTGTTCAAACAAGGCGCGAATGTGAAGGTCGTGCACGTTCCCTACAGCGGCGCGCCAGCGGCGATGCTCGACCTCATCGCGGGGCGATTGACGTTCACATTCGGCACCCTGAACGTGCAGTTGCCGCAGGTCAAGGCCGGCAGGATTCGCGCCCTCGCGATAACGAGCCCCACGCGGCTCGAAGCGCTGCCCGGGATACCGACGGTCGCCGAATCGGGACTGCCCGGCTTCGAGTACGCCGGGTGGCTTGGCATCGCAGCGCCGGCCGGCACACCCGAGCCGATCGTCGAGCGGCTCCAGCGCGAGATTGCAGTGATCCTGCTGACCGATGAGGCGCGCGGCTACTTCGAGTCGTACGGCCGCGAGCCAGTGGCAAGCACACCTGCGGCATTCGCCGCCTTCATTCGCATGGAGCATGCGAAGTGGCGCCAAGTCATCCTCGATCTGAACATCAGGGCCGAGTAGGTTGGAGAGCCCGTCATGTCCGACATGCGCTACGTTTTCGACAACGCCCACGGGAAGACGCGCGAGCGCTTCCCCGCGCTTTCGGATCTGTACGACGACGAGACGATCCGCTGCCTGCGCGCAGTCGGTGTCGCGCCGGGATGGCAGTGCCTGGAGGTCGCGGCCGGGGGTGGAAGCATCGCCCAGTGGCTCGCCAGCCAGGTGGGACCCAGCGGTCGGGTGCTCGCCACCGACCTCGACACCCGCTTTCTCGAATCGCTGGCAGAGGGTGTGCTCGAGGTGCGCAGGCACGACGTTGCACGCGACCTCCTGCCCGTTTCGGCTTTCGACCTCGTGCACGCGCGCCTGATACTCGTCCACCTTCCCGAGCGTGAACCCGCGCTTGCGAACATGGTTGGCGCGCTGGCGCCGGGCGGCTGGCTGGTGTGCGAGGAGTTCGATTCGCTGTCGATGCCGGCCGATCCAGAGATGCATCCGCACGAGTGCACGCTGAAGACGCAGGCGGCCATGCAGCGCCTCATGGCCTCGCGCGGCGCGAACACCCGCTATGGGCGGGACCTGGCCGCGCGCATGCGCGCCCATGGCCTGGTCGACATTCGGGCGGATGGACGGACGGCCCTGTGGCAAGGCGGCTCCACCGGGGCGCGGCTGTATCGCGCCAACTTCGAGCAGTTGCGAGAAGAGTTGTTGCGGCGCGACTTGCTCACGCAACGGGAGTTGGACGATGACCTTGCCCGCCTCGACGACCCGAGCACCCTGTTCCCGTCTCCGGTGATGTGGACCGTGCGCGGCCACAGATCGCACGAGATGCTTTCACCAGCGAGCGCAGTTGGCTGAAGGTCAGAGCGGTGGGCCAGCGGGTCGCACTTCGACACGATGAAGCCGAAGAACGCGCTCGCAAGATGTTGGCGCCGCAGCGATGGCCCGGTATGGGACGTCCCCTGAGTGGGGGACACGAATGCCCTGAATCTGCGGTTTGGGTCTGGTCTCCAGAGCACGATCGGGATTACGCTCGACACACGATTCCAGAAGTGGAATCTGTCCGAGTCAGGAGATGCCAATAATTCCAAGGAAGTAACCATGCTCAAGAGATCTGCGTTCGGCGCGTTGGCGCTGGTGGTGGGTAACGGCGCATTTGCACTCGATCTGGTCAATGGGGGCGGGTTCGAATCGCCAGTGATACCTACCGGGGTGCCGTACATCCTGAATGTCACGCCGACAGGGTGGGTCGGTACCGGCGACCTTGCGGTGCAAGGCTATGCCGGGGCCATGTCGAGCGGCGACGGCAACCAATGGTTCGACCTCAACCCCGGGATCAATGCCGGCACTGGCCTCTCGCAGACAATCGACCTGCTCGCCGGCGTGCCCTACACGCTGGCCTTCATCTACAACGGGGGCGGGGGTGGATCGACATTACAGATTGCCTATGCCGTGACCACATCCGCGCAGACCCTCCTTGCCGGCACGGTGTCGACGGCGGCACTGGACGTCTACAGCGGCTCGCAATGGTCATCGTATGCCGGCAGCTTTGTATCGCCGACCAACACCACAGCAACCCTGTCCTTCTTGCCAAACGGCAGCTATTCGGGTGGCTTCATCGATGCGGTGTCGGTGTCGGCGGTGCCCGAACCCTCGACGGCCGGCATGATGCTGATTGCCTGCCTGGCGCTGTTCGCGCGGCGCAGACTCAGCCGGTAACGAACAGAGGCGGTGGCCGTGTCCTGCCTAGCCAGATAAGTCAACGGCCTAGACGCTTGTCTAAGCCGTTGACTTGAATGGTGGGTCCTGACAGATTCGAACTGTCGACCTACGGATTAAGAGTCCGCTGCTCTACCAACTGAGCTAAGGACCCGCTCGAAGCGAATCGAGTGGTGTGATGTGGTGGGTTGTGCGGGATTCGAACCCACGACCAACGGATTAAAAGTCCGCTGCTCTACCGACTGAGCTAACAACCCCCGTGGGCAGAGCGACGAATTATAACGATGCGCCGACCGGCTCTTGGCCGCCGTGGCGCACGATGGAAGCGACGATGTCGCCCGCCGCCACCATGCCGAAGGTGGCCGTGACAGTGACGCTCGAGCCGTAGCCGTGACACGCCAGCGGCATGCCCGGCGCCGAGGCGGCCGGTACGTCGGGCGCCGCGGCGGCTTCGCGCGAGAACACGCACCGCACGCCGCTTCTGCCGCTGCGCGCGGCGACGCCGTCGCGGCGCAGGCGCTGGCGCAACGAGGCCAGCAACGCGTCATGGGTCACCGCAGCCAGATCATCGACTTCGACCGCTTGCGCGCGGATGCGGCCGCCGGCGGCGCCGACGCAGATGTGATGCAGCCCCGGCTGCGCCAGCGCCCACGCGGCCAGGGCCGCCTTGGCGCGCACCTGGTCGCAGGCATCGATCAGCGCGTCGACCGCGTGCGGCAGCAGCGCCGGCCAGTTGTGCGCATCGACGAACTCCTCCACCAGCGTGAAGCGGCATGACGGGTGGATATCGGCCAGTCGCTCGGCCAGCGCGCGCGCCTTGCTCTGGCCGAGGGTGCGCCCGAGCGCCTGCACCTGCCGGTTGATGTTCGATTCGGCGACATGGTCCAGGTCGATCAGCACCAGTTCGGCGACACCGCAGCGCGCCAGCGCTTCGGCGGCCCATGAACCGACACCACCGAGCCCGACCACCGCCACGCGGGCGGCACGCAGGCGGGCGTAGCCGACGGGGCCGTACAGCCGTTGCAGCGCGCCGAAGCGGCGATCGGCATCAGCGCCTGCCTCTGCATCGACTTGCGCAGCAGCCGGCGCCGGCAGCACGCCTGCATCGACCGACTCGCGCATGTTCATGCGATCGCCGAGGCCGCGCCGCGCTACTTCAACGAGGCCAGCCGTTCCTTGCCGGCGACCGCGGCCTCCGAGCTCGGGTAGGCCTTGACCAGGTCTTCGAGGGTCTTGCGCGCGCCCTTGGCATCCTTCATCTCGGCCTGGCTGTTGGCGATGGCCAGCATCGCCTCGGGCGCCTGCGGGCTGTTCGGCGCGCCGAGCAGGAAGCTGCGGAAGGTGCCGATCGCTTCCTTGTAGTCGCGTTTGCCGTACAGCGCGTTGCCCTGCCAGAAGCGCGCGGCGTCGGAATAGCCGCCGGTCGGCCAGCGGCGCAGGAAGTTGACGAAGGCGATGTTGGCCTTGTCGAAGTCGCCGGTGCGCAGCACCGCCAGCGCCTCGTCGAACTGGCGCTTTTCCTCCGGGTCGGCCATGAACTCGCGCCCGTCGACCGACACCTTCTGCGGCTCGACCTTGCGCAGCCGGTCATCCACCGCCTGGCCGATGTCGCGCTGCTTGCGCTGCAGGTCGGCGACTTCGCGCGTCAGCTCTTCGTTGCTGCCGCGCAGCTTGGCGTTCTCGGCCCGCATCGTCTGGATTTCGGCATTCAGGTCGAGCAGGCCCTGGCGCAGCACCTTCAGCTGCTCGGTCATCTGCGTGTTCAGCTCGGCCGTGCGCGCCTGCGACTGTTCATCGCTCTTGGCGATGCGCGCGCGCAGGTCGAGGATGGCCTTGCGCGCTTCCTCGTCGTCGAAGAGCCCGGCCTGGGCGACGCTGCCGCACAGCAGCAGGCTGCCCAATGCCAGGCGCATCAGCCGCATCGGCCACGGGCCCGGGCGCATCACGGCGAGCTGCGACATGTCACTTCGCCTTCAGCTCGACACGCCGGTTCTTGGCCCAGCCCGACTCATCGCCGCCCACCACCACCGGGCGCTCCTTGCCGAAGCTGACGGGTTCGAGCTGGGTCTCCAGCACCCCGAGCAGCACCAGCGTCTTGACCACCGATTCGGCACGCTTCTGGCCCAGTGCGAGGTTGTATTCGCTGCCCCCGCGCTCGTCGGTGTGGCCCTCGACCGCCATGCGCATCGAGCGGTTCGCCGCCAGCTGGCGCGCGGTGGCTTCGAGCATCGGCCGGAACTCTTCCTTGACCGTGAAGCTGTCGTAGTCGAAGTAGACGATGCGCTCGCCCATCGCGGCCGCATCGCCGCCCGCGCCCGATTTCGACAGGTCGACCGTCGACACGCCCGACTGCGCGGTGCCGGCGGCATTGGCGGCGTTGCCGCTGCCCGCCGCGCCGCCGGGTGTGACCGGTGTGCGGCTTTCCACCTTGGGTTCGTCCAGCGGCGTGCTGGTGGCGCAGCCACCCACAAGGCCGGCCAGGCCGATGGCGCAGACGGCATACAGCAGGGCGGATCGGTTCATCAAAGTCATCGTCTTCTCCAGTTGCAAGGATGTTCAGCGCAGTTCAGCAATGCCATCAGCGCCCGAAGGGGCCCCAGGCGGGTTCGCGCATGTCGGCGCCGGTGCTGAGCAGCCGGCTCTTGATCTTGCCGTCCAGCGTGGTCGTCATCAGCGCGCCACGCCCTTGTGCGCGGCTGGCATAGACCAGCAGGCGCCCGTTGGGTGCGAAGCTGGGGCTGGCATCGTCGTCGGTGTCGGTGATCGCGCTGGGCGTGCCGCCCGGCAACTCCAGCAGCATCAGCTTGTGCGCCGCCGCCCTGGCGCGCGATGTAGGCCAGCATCCGGCCGTCGGGGCTGATCGACGGGCTGATGTTGTAGCCGCCGGCGAAGGTGATGCGCTCGACGGGCCCGCCACCGACCGGCGTGCGGTAGACCTGGGGGCCGCCGCCCCGATCGCTGACGAAGTAGATGTCGCGGCCGTCGGGCGAAAACACCGGCTCGGTGTCGATCGACGGGCTGTTGGTCAGACGCCGGGGCGTGCCGCCGGCGCGCGGCATGACGTAAAGCTGCGTCGACCCGTCGCGTGCCAGCGCCACCGCCACCGACGCGCCGTCGGGCGACCATGCCGGCGCGCTGTTCGAGCCGCGGAAGTTGGCCAGGCTGCGCCGCTGTCCGCTGCGCACGTCCTGCACCCAGACCACCGCCTTCTGGCTCTCGAAAGACACATAGGCCAGTTCCTGGCCGTTCGGCGACCAGGCCGGCGAGATGATCGGGTCGGGGCTGGCCAGCGCGATCTGCCCGCCTTCGCCATCGGCATCGGTGACATGCAGCGTGTGGCGCTGGCCGACGCGCGTGACGAAGGCGATGCGGGTGGAAAACACGCCCTTGTCGCCGGTCAGCTGGGTGTAGATGGCATCGGCGATGCGGTGCGCGGCCAGCCGCATGTCGGCCGGCTGCGCGGCATTGCTCTGGCCGATCAGCTCTTCGCCGCGCAGCAGGTCCCACAGCTTGAAGCGCACGTCGAAGCGGCCATCCGCGAGCTGCGAAACCGAGCCCACGGCCAGCGCGTCGGCACCGCGGCCGCGCCATTCCTCGAGCGGGATGCGGCTGCGTTCGTCGAGGGTGGCATCGACATCGACGATGCGAAACAGCCCGCTGCGCGTCAGATCGGCGCGCACGATGTCGGCGATCGCGGCGGGCGAGCGGCCCTGGTCGCGAAAGGCGGCCACCATGATCGGAATCTGCGTGCCGCCGATGCCGGCGATCTCGACCCGGAACTGCGCGGCGGCAGGGGTGGCAACGGCCACCGCGCCGACGCTGCTGAGGGCACCGAGGAATCGGCGGCGCGGCCAGGCGGGGTGAATCAAGCGGGTGTCGGAGCTCACTGAGATCGGTTGTTCAAGGACAGGCATCGCGGTGGCAAGTTCCGCAGGTGACGAAGCCCGCGCATTGTAGGCAACGGCATCGCAACCCTGCACCGCGCAGCCCGGTCGTGGCCCACCTCGCGCCGAGCAATCGGGGTGCCCGCGATAATCGTCGGCACCCGGCCCTGGCCTTTCGCCACGGCAACAACCCCCCATCGATGGCCACACTGCAACAGCGCTTCAGGCGCCTGGCACCCTACTTCAGGTCGAGCAAGCGCGGCTTCGCGGTGGCCATCTGCGCATCGCTGGCGGCAGCCATCACCGAGCCGGCGCTGCCGGCGCTGCTGAAGCCGCTGCTCGACAGCGGCTTCGGCCGTTCGGACATTCCGCTGTGGCTGATCCCGGCCGCCATCATCACGCTGTTCGTGGTGCGCGCGGTGGCCGGCTTCATCGCGCAGTACGCACTCGCCTGGGCCGCCAACGAGGGCGTGCTGAGCCTGCGCGCCTCGATGTTCAGGCACCTGTTGACCGCACAGCCCGGGCTGTTCAACAAGCACTCGGCCAGCAACCTGACCAACACCGTCGTCTACGAGGTGCAGCAAGGCGCCAGCATGCTGGTCATCGCGCTGCTGGCGCTGACGCGCGACAGCCTCACGGTGCTCGCGCTGCTGGGCTACCTGCTGTGGCTGAACTGGAAGTTGACGCTGTTCGTGGCGGTTGTCTTCCCGGCCGTTTTCATGGCCGTGCGCATCATCAGCCGGCGCCTGCACCGCATCACCGTGGCCGCGCAGCAGGCCACCGACGATCTGGCCTACGTGATCGAGGAAAACGTGCTCGCGTGGCGCATCGTGCGCCTGCACGACGCCGCCGCGCAGCAGACCGACCGCTTCGTCAGCTTCAGCCAGCTGCTGCGCCGGCTGATGATGAAATCGGTGGCGGCGGCGGCAACGATGACGCCGGTGACGCACACGCTGATGGCCAGCGCGCTGTCGGGCGTGATCGTCGTCGCGCTGCTGCAGAACCAGGCCGGCGACACCACCGTGGGCGGCTTCGTCGCCTTCATCACCGCGATGCTGATGCTGCTGGCGCCGATCAAGCACCTGTCCGATGTGATGGGCCCGATCACGCGCGGGCTGGCGGCGCTGGAGCGCGGGCTGCGGCTGATCGACGACAGCCCGGTCGAACAGGGCGGCGGCCACGACCCGGGCGTGGCGCGCGGCGAGATCGAACTGCGCGACGTGAGCCTGCGTTATGCCGACGACAAGGCCCCGGCGCTGCACGCGCTGAGCCTGCACGTGCGCCCCGGCGAGACGGTGGCGCTGGTGGGCCCGTCGGGCGCCGGCAAATCGACGCTGGTGCACCTGCTGCCGCGCTTCGTCGAGCCCAGCAGCGGCAGCGTGCTGCTCGACGGCGTGCCGCTCGGTGACTGGAACATCGCGGCGCTGCGGCGCCAGTTCGCGCTGGTCAGCCAGGACGTGGTGCTGTTCAACGACAGCATCGCCGCCAACATCTCGCTCGGCCTGCCGGCCGATCGCGAGCGCGTGCAGGCAGCGCTGCGCGATGCCAACCTGGGTGAGTTCGTGGCCACGCTCGGCGACGGCATCGACACGCTCATCGGCCACAACGGCAGCCAGCTCTCGGGTGGCCAGCGCCAGCGGCTGGCGATCGCACGCGCCATCTACAAGGACGCGCCGGTGTTGATCCTCGACGAGGCCACCTCGGCGCTCGATTCCGAATCCGAACGCGCGGTGCAGGATGCGCTGGTGCGGCTGATGCAAGGGCGCACCACGCTGGTCATCGCGCACCGGCTGTCGACCATCGAACACGCCGACCGCGTGGTGGCGATGGAAGCCGGCCGCGTCGTCGAACAGGGCACCCACGCCCAATTGCTCGCCGGCGGCGGGCTGTATGCCAGACTGCGGCAGATGCAATTCGGCAAAGCCGGCGGAGACGACACATGAGCCCATCGAAACATTCCATCAGCCGCTATCCGGTGCCCGAGCTGAAAGACCTGCCGGACGATGTGCGCGAGCGCATCCTGCAGGTGCAGGAAAAAGCCGGCTTCGTGCCCAACGTGTTTCTCGTGCTCGCCCACCGGCCGGCCGAGTGGCGTGCCTTCGTCGCCTACCACGATGCGCTGCTGCTGAAGGAAGGCGGCTCGCTGAGCAAGGGCGAGCGCGAGATGATCATCGTCGCCACCTCGGCTGCCAACCAGTGCCTGTACTGCGTGGTCGCACACGGCGCGATCCTGCGCGTGTACGAGAAGAAGCCGCTGCTCGCCGACCAGCTGGCGGTGAACTACCTGAAGGCCGACATCACACCGCGCCAGCGCGCGATGCTCGATTTTGCGATGCAGGTGTGCACCGATTCGGCGGCCCTCGACGAAGCCGATTTCGACGCCTTGCGCGCGCACGGCTTCGACGACGAGGACATCTGGGACATCGGCGCCATCACCGCGTTCTTCGGCCTGAGCAACCGCATGGCCAACCTCAGCGGCATGCGCCCCAACGACGAGTTCTATCTGATGGGGCGCGTGCCGCGCGAGAAGAAGTAGCGCGGCCCCGCGCCAAGGGCGTCAGTTCTTGTAGCTGGCGTCCATGCGGTCGAGCTTGCGCAGCAGCGCCGGCCAGGCCAGCGAGGCGCCGACGCCGTTGGTGCCCTTCTTCATCACCTCGCCGATGCCGTCGATGATGGCCGGGTTGACCTGGTGCAGTTCGCCGCCGGCCTGCGCGTCGATCTGGATGCGGCAGGTGTTCTCGAAGGTGTACATGGCCAGGAACGCATCGGGGATGGTGCGCCCGACGGTGAGCAGGCCGTGGTTGCGCAGCATCAGGTAGTTGGCCTTGCCCAGATCGGCCTGCAGGCGCGGCTTCTCGTCGTCGCGCAGCGCCACGCCTTCGTAGTCGTGATAGGCCAGCGAGCCGAGCACGAAGGTCGATTGCTGGCTGATCGGCAGCACGCCGCACTTCTGGGCACTGACCGCGACGCCGGCGCGCGAATGGGTGTGCAGCACGCAGCCGGCATCGTCGCGCGCCTGGTGGATCGCGCTGTGGATGACGAAGCCGGCCGGGTTGACGTTGAACGGCGTCTCGCTGAGCTTGTTGCAGTCCTGGTCGATCTTGATCAGCGAGGAGGCGGTGATCTCGTCGAACATCAGCCCGTACGGGTTGATCAGGAAGTGGTGCTCGGGCCCCGGGATGCGCGCGCTGACGTGGGTGAAGATCAGGTCGCTCCAGCCGTAGGCGGCCACCAGCCGGTAGCAAGCGGCCAGATCACAGCGCAGCTGCCATTCTTCGGCGCTGACGACTTCCTTGAGCGAGGCGATGTGCATGGTGGGCTCCTTTGCTGTGCGATCGGGTGGGTGACACAGTTTAGGCCGCTGCTGCCGGTCGCGCATGCCGCGAATGCGACAAGCGGCCCGCTGGCGGCCGACTCACATCAGCACGATGTCGTATTGCTCCGGGTTCAACGACGGCTCGGTGCTCAGCGAGATCGGCTTGCCGATGAATTCGCTCAGGCCGGCCAGG
Organism: uncultured beta proteobacterium; assembly: GCA_963756415.1. Lineage (GTDB taxonomy): Bacteria > Pseudomonadota > Gammaproteobacteria > Burkholderiales > Burkholderiaceae_C > Rubrivivax. The sequence continues at coordinate 1,132,213 of CAVWNT010000002.1, read as the reverse complement.
TGCACGCTCTCCTCGTCGAGCAGCGTTTCGACGACCGCCGCGCTGGCGACGATGCGGAACTCGCGCGGGTTGAACTGGCGCGCTTCGCGCAGGATCTCGCGCAGGATGTCGTAGCACACGCTGCGCGCGGTCTTCACCTGGCCGCGACCGGCGCAGGTGGGACACGGCTCGCACAACATGTGCGCCAGGCTCTCGCGGGTGCGCTTGCGCGTCATCTCGACCAGCCCTAGCTGCGAGAAGCCGCTCACCGTCACGCGCGTGCGGTCGCGCGCCAGCTGCTTGCGAAACTCGCTCAGCACCGCGGCCTGGTGTTCCTCGCGCGCCATGTCGATGAAGTCGACGATGATCATGCCGCCCAGGTTGCGCAGCCGCAGCTGCCGCGCGATCGCGCCGGCGGCTTCGAGGTTGGTCTTGAACACCGTGTCCTCGAAGTTGCGCGCGCCGACGAAACCGCCGGTGTTGACGTCCACCGTGGTCATCGCTTCGGTCTGGTCGATGACCAGCGTGCCGCCGCTTTTCAGGTCGACGCGGCGTGCCAGCGCACGCACGATTTCCTCTTCGATGTTGAACAGGTCGAAGATCGGACGCTCACCGCGGTACAGCTCGAGCTTGGCCGCGGTGCGCGGCATGAAGGTGTCGCCGAAGGACCTGAGCTTGTCGTACTGCATCACCGAATCGATGCGGATCGCCTGCGTCGCGTCATGGCTCAGGTCGCGCAGCACCCGTTCGGCCAGGCTCAGGTCCTGGTGCAGCAGTGTGGGTGCCGGCCGCGTGTGCGCGCCGTCGCGGATGCCGGCCCAGGTCTTGCGCAGGTAGGCGATGTCGTCGCCCAGTTCGCCGTCGCTGGCTTCTTCGGCATTGGTGCGCAGGATGAAGCCGCCGCCGCCCTCGCCTGCCAGCGCCTGCAGCCGCGCGCGCAGCTGCTCGCGCAGCTCGGCCGAGCCGATCTTCTGCGACACGCCGATGTGGCGGTCGTGCGGCAGGAACACCAGCATGCGCCCGGCGATCGAGACCTGCGCCGACAGTCGCGCGCCCTTGCTGCCGATCGGATCCTTGATCACCTGCACGGTCAGCGTCTGGCCTTCGAAGAGTTGGCGTTCGATGGGCAGCGGCGCCTGCGCCCCGTTGCCGGTGCTGCCCCCGTTGCCGCCGTTGTGGCCACCGCCGCCACCGCCCGCGCCGAAGGCATTCAGGTCGGCCACATGCAGGAACGCGGCGCGATCGAGCCCGATGTCGATGAACGCACTTTGCATGCCGGGCAACACCCGCGCCACCTTGCCCAGATAGACGTTGCCGACCAGGCCGCGTTCCAGCGCGCGTTCGATGTGCAGCTCCTGCACGGCGCCGTTCTCGACCACGGCGACGCGCGTCTCCTGCGGTGCCCAGTTGATCAGGATGTCCTGGTTGGCCACTTCGTTCTTTTTCGGATGGGTGGCCAAAGGAAGCGTCAGACAAGCATCCTGACGTGGGCTCTTCGCAGCAGCTCGGTTGTCTCGTAAAGGGGCAAACCCATGATAGCGGAGTGAGACCCTTCGACATGCCCGATCCAGCCGGCGATGACACCCTGCACGGCATACGCGCCGGCCTTGCCGAAAGGCTCGCCGCTGGCCACGTAGGCATCGATCACCGGCGGCGGCAGCACCGCGAAGCGCACCCGCGAGACCTGCATGCGCAGCAGGTCTGCGCTGGCCGTGGCTCAACGCCACCGCGGTCAGCACGCGGTGGCTGCGGCCCGACAGCGCGCGCAGCATGGCAGTGGCTTCGGCGGCATCGGCCGGCTTGCCCAGGATGCGCCGGCCCAGCGCGACGGTGGTGTCGGCACACAGGATGGGCGCGTCGGGCCAGCCGCGCGCGTGCAGCCGTCGGCGCGCCGCGCGCAGCTTCAGACGGGTCACGCGCGGCACGTAGTCGGCCGGCAACTCGCCGGGCTGCACCGCTTCGAGGGCCTCGGCGTCTTCGTCGTCGTCGGCCACCAGCAGCCGGTGTTCGACACCGATCTGTTGCAGCAGCTGACGCCGACGCGGGCTTTGCGAGGCCAGGTAGATGAAGCCGTGCTGCGCCGCTGCCATCAGGCCCTCGCTGCTATTCGCGGTGATACGGGTGGCCGGCGTTCACCGACCAGGCGCGGTACAGCGCCTCGGCCAGCAGCACGCGCACGAAGGCATGCGGCAAGGTCAGATCCGACAGACGCAGCGTTTCGTCGGCGCTGTGTCTTGAGCGCCGGGTCGAGACCATCCGGCCCGCCGATGATGAGCGCGACATCGCGCCCGTCGCCGAGCCAGAAGCGCTGCCGTTCGGCGAGCTGCGCGGTGCTGACACGCGTGCCCTGCTCGTCGAGCACGACACGGCGCGCGCCCTTCGGCAGCGCGGCCTCGATGCGCTGTGCCTCGGCGGCCATGCACTGCGCGGCGCTGCGTGTGCCGCGGGCTTCGGCTTTCAGCGCCTTCAGTTCCAGGCGCATTTCCGGCGGGGAAACGTTTGGCGAACTCGGCCCAGGCGGCATCGGCCCAGGCGGGCTGGCGCTGGCCGATGGCCAACACCAGCAACTTCATGCGCGCGTCTTGCGTGCCGCGGGTCTGGGCGGCCGAGGTCTTCGCCGCGGGCTTGCGCTTCGGGCCGGCGCTGGTCACCGGTCGACTTGCGCGCCGGCGTCTTGCGCGATGGCGTCGTGGCCGCCGGCCGCTGGCCCGATGCGGTCTTGCGCAGCGGCCGGCTTCTTCGCCGCCGGCACGCCTGCGCGGGGCGTGGCGGGCGCTTGGCGGTGGCGCGCTTCTTCGCCGGGCTGAGCTTTTCCGGCGTGACCGCGCGCGCCGCCTGCACCTTGTCGGATGGCGCGCGCGCCGGCGTCTCGCTGGCCTTGGGCAGGCCCTTCACTTCACGGTTGCCGAACTTCATGTTCACCGGCTTGCCACCCCAGATCTCCTCGAGGTGGTAGTACTCGCGAATCGCCGGCTGCATGACGTGCACCACCGCTGCGCCGCAGTCGACGATGATCCACTCGCCGTTCTCTTCGCCTTCGGTGCGCATCACCTGCAGACCGGCGGCGCGCACGCTGTCGCGCACGCTGGCCGCCAGCGACTTGGTCTGCCGGTTGCTGGCCCCGGTGGCGACGATCACCCTTTCGAACAGCGCCGAAAGATGTTCGGTGTTGAACACGGCGATGTGCTGGGCCTTGACGTCTTCCAGACCATCGACGATGGCGCGCTGCAGTTTTCGGATGTCCATTCAGCTTGGGGTGCTTTCCAGGTGGGGGAGGTAGAGACGGTGAGCGTGAATGTATTGCGCCACGGCCGGCGGCACCAGCGCGCCGATGTCCTGGCCGCGGGCCACGCGCTCGCGGATGTCGGTGGACGACACCGCCATCGACATCATGTTCAGCTCGACGCGCGGTGCGGCGCGCACACGCGCATCGGCATCGGTGCGGTGAGGCCCGGTCGCACCGCCACCGCCAGCGTGACACGCTGCAGCAGCTCGTCGACGCCGTGCCAGGTGTGCAGCGCCGCGAACTGGTCCTGGCCGATGACCAGGAAGCAGCTGGCGCCAGGGTGGCGCTGCTGCAGTTCACGCACCGTGTCGAGGGTGTAGCTGGGGCCGCTGCGCTGCAGCTCGCGGCTGTCGATGTGCTGCTTCGGCGCATCGCCGATGGCCAGTTGCAGCATCGCCAGGCGGTGCGCCGCCGGTGTCAGCGCGCGCGCCTTCTGCCAGGCCAGGCCGGCCGGAACCCAGCACAGCCGATCGAGCGTCGAGCTCGTGCAGGGCTTGCCGCGCCAGCGCCAGATGTGCGTTGTGCACCGGGTCGAAGCTGCCGCCGAACAGGCCGATCCTTTCAGACGATGCGTGCATCGACCCCCGCACCCAGCCAGTCGCGCGGCCTGCAGGAAATCGCTGTACAGCCGCGCTTCGTCGCTGCCCGGTTCGGGCTGCCAGTCGTAGCGCCACTTCACGACCGGCGGCATCGACATCAGGATGCTCTCGGTGCGACCGCCACTTTGCAGCCCGAACAGGGTGCCGCGGTCCCAGACCAGGTTGAACTCGACATAACGCCCGCGGCGATAGGCCTGGAAGTCGCGCTGCGCTTCGCCGTAGGCCATCGTGCGGCGGCGCTGCACGATCGGCAGGTAGGCGCCCAGGAAGGCATCGCCGAGCGCGCGCAGCGTGGCGAAGCTGTGCTCGAAGCCGCCTTCTGCGAAGTCGTCGAAGAACACCCCGCCGATGCCGCGCGGCTCGTTGCGGTGCTTGAGGAAGAAGTAGTCGTCGCACGCGGTCTTGAAGCGCGGGTACAGCGTCGCGTCGACGCCATCGAGCGCATCGCGGCAGCAGCGGTGGAAGTGCACCGCGTCTTCCTCGAAGCCGTAGTACGGCGTCAGGTCCATGCCGCCGCCGAACCAGAAGGTCGCCGGCCGATCGAGCGGAAACGCCGCGAACAGCCGCACGTTCATGTGCACCGTGGGCACATACGGGTTGCGCGGGTGCATGACCACCGACACGCCCATCGCCTGCCACGGCGCACCCGCCAGCTGCGGGCCGATGCTGCGTGGCCGAAGGCGGCATCTGCGCGCCGCTGACGTGGCTGAAGTTGCAGCCGCCGCGTTCGATCAGCTGGCCCTGCTCGACCAGCTGCGACAGCCCGTCGCCCTGCAGCCTGTCGTCGGGCGCGCGGGTCCAGCCGTCGCTGATGAAGGCCTTGCCGTCTTCGGCCTGCAGCGCGGCGACGATGCGCTGCTGCAGGCCGCGCAGGTAGTCGCGCACCGCGGCGCTGTCCACCGCGCCGTCGCTGCCGCTGCTCATCGCTTGAGCGCGCGGTGGCCGATGTCGGTGCGGTGCTGGGCGCCGTCGATGCGGATGCCCAGCACGCCCTCGTAGGCCCGCTGCTGCGCGGTCCTGACCTTCTCGCCCAGCGCGGTGACACACAGGATGCGCCCGCCGTTGCTGACCAGTTGGCCGTCGATCTCGGTGCTGCCGGCATGGAACACCTGCAGGTCGTCGGCCGCCGCCGGCAACCCGCCGATGGCGTCGCCGGTGCGCGGTGCATGCGGGTAGCCGTGCGCCGCCACCACCACGCCGAGCGCCACGCGCCGGTCCCACTCCAGCTCGCAGCCATCGAGCGTGCCGTCGGTGGCGTGCAGCAGCACCTCGAACAGATCGCTCTTCAGCCGCATCAGGATCGGCTGTGCCTCGGGATCGCCCAGCCGGCAGTTGAATTCGACCGTGCGCGGCTGCCCCTTGTCGTCGATCATCAGCCCGGCATACAGGAAGCCGCTGAACGGCACGCCGTCGGCGGCCATGCCGGCGATGGTCGGCGAGATGATCTCCTGCATCACCCGCGCATGCACGTTCGGCGTGACCACCGGCGCCGGCGAATAGGCACCCATGCCGCCGGTGTTGGGGCCTGCGTCGCCGTCGAGCAGGCGCTTGTGGTCCTGGCTGGTGGCCAGCGGCAGCACATGCTTGCCGTCGCACAGCACGATGAAGCTGGCTTCCTCGCCGGCCATGAACTCCTCGATGACCACACGCGCGCCGCCGGCGTTGTGCACCACGCCGAAACGGTTGTCGGCCAGCATCCAGTCGATCGCCTGGTGCGCTTCGTCAAGCGACGTGGCGACGACCACGCCCTTGCCCGCGGCCAGCCCGTCGGCCTTGATGACGATCGGCGCGCCTTGCGCATCGACGTGGGCATGCGCGGCTGCGGCATCGTCGAAGCTGGCGTGGGCGGCAGTGGGAATGTGGTGCCGCTGCATGAAGTCCTTGGCGAAGGCCTTCGAGCTTTCCAGCTGCGCGGCCGCGCGGGTCGGCCCGAAGATGCGCAGCCCGCGCTGGCGGAACAGATCGACCACACCCGCGGCCAGCGCCGCCTCGGGGCCGACCACGGTGAGTGCCACCTTCTCGGCCTGGGCGAAGTCGGCCAGCGCATCGAGCGCGGTGATCGGCACGTTGCGCAACCGCGGATCGCGCGCGGTGCCGCCATTGCCCGGCGCCACATACACCACCTGCACCCGCGGCGACTGCGCCAGCTTCCAGGCCAGCGCGTGCTCGCGCCCGCCGCCGCCGATGACAAGAACTTTCATGGCAACCGCCCAGCCGCAGGCAACACGCGAGCGTGAAGCGGCACGAACGCCCCGGCCCGCCATGGCGATCCATCAAGCGGCCACCGCGGAACCGGCTCCGCCGGGCCGCCAGTGGCGCCCCCCTGGGGGGGAGCGCCGAAGGCGCTTCGGGGGGGGGTCATAGCACTGCGTTGTGGAAGACGGCCTGCGTGTCGTCCAGGTCTTCCAGCACATCGAGCAGCTTCTGCATGCGCGTGGCGTCCTCGCCCTGCAGCTCGATGTCGTTCTGCGCGCGCATCGTCACCTCGGCCAGTTCGGGCACGAAGCCCGCGCCTTCCAGCGCCGCCTTCACGGCTTCGAAATCGCCGACCGCACAGATCACCTCGATGGTGCCGTCGTCATCGACGATGACATCGTCGGCGCCGGCCTCCAGCGCCACCTCGAGCAGCTTGTCCTCGTCGGCGCCGGGCGCGAACACGAACTGGCCGCAATGCTGGAACTGGAATGCCACCGAACCCTCGGTGCCCATGTTGCCGCCGTACTTGCTGAACGCGTGGCGCACCTCGGCCACGGTGCGCACGCGGTTGTCGGTCATGCAGTCGACGATCACCGCCGCGCCGCCGATGCCGTAGCCCTCGTAGCGGATCTCTTCGTAGCTCAGGCCTTCCAGCGTGCCGGCGGCCTTGTCGATGTTGTATTTGACGCGGTCGGCCGGCATGTTGGCGGCCTTGGCCTTTTCCACCGCCAGGCGCAGGCGCGGGTTCATCGCCAGGTCGGCGCCGCCCAGGCGCGCCGCGACGGTGATCTCGCGGATCACCCGTGTCCAGATCTTGCCGCGTTTTTCATCCTGCCGGCCCTTGCGGTGCTGGATGTTCGCCCATTTGGAATGACCCGCCATGAAATGTCCCGTGCTGCGCCCGAGCGCTGTCGATCGACGATTTTAGGGGCCCGGCACGGCTAGACTGCGCTGCACCGCCACGAAGGATCACCCATGGCCGAGCCGATTCCCGTCGCCCTGCACGGCGACATCGAATGCCACCTGCTGCCGGCGCTGGCCAACCGCCATGGGCTGATCACCGGCGCCACCGGCACCGGCAAGACCATCACGCTGCAGACACTGGCCGAGAACTTCAGCAAGATCGGCGTGCCGGTGTTCATGGCCGACGTCAAGGGCGACCTGACCGGCATCAGCCAGCAAGGCGCACCCAGTGCCAAGCTGCTGGCGGTGCTGAAGGAACGCGGCATCGAGCCGCCCGCGCCCTTCGCCTGCCCGACCACGCTGTGGGACGTGTTCGCCGACGACAAGAAGGCGCAGGGCCACCCGGTGCGCGCCACCGTCTCCGACATGGGCCCGCTGCTGCTGGCGCGCATGCTGGCGCTGAACGAGACCCAGGCCGGCGTGATGAACCTGGTGTTCAAGATCGCCGACGACAACGGCCTGCTGCGTGCTCGACCTGAAAGACCTGCGCGCGATGCTGCAGCATGTCGGCGACAACGCGGCGCAGTTCACCACCGAGCTACGGCAACGTCAGCGCGGCCAGCATCGGCGCCATCCAGCGCGGCCTGCTGCAGATCGAGCAGCAGGGCGGCGATCGCTTCTTCGGCGAGCCGATGCTGAACATCGCCGACTTCATGCAGACCGACGACGGCAAGGGCGTGATCAACATCCTCGCCGCCGACCAGCTGATGAACGCGCCGCGCCTGTACGCGACCTTCCTGCTGTGGATGCTGAGCGAGCTGTTCGAACAGCTGCCCGAGATCGGCGACCCCGACAAGCCGAAGCTGGTGTTCTTCTTCGACGAGGCGCACCTGCTGTTCAAGGATGCGCCGGCGGCGCTGGTCGAACGCATCGAGCTGGTCGTGCGGCTGGTGCGCAGCAAGGGCGTCGGCGTGTACTTCGTGACGCAGAACCCGCTCGACATTCCCGACACCGTGCTGGCGCAGCTCGGCAACCGCGTGCAGCACGCGCTGCGCGCCTTCACGCCGCGCGACCAGAAGGCGGTCAAGGCAGCGGCCAGCACGATGCGCGCCAACCCGAAGCTGGACATCGAGACCGCCATCACCGAGCTGGCGGTGGGCGAGGCGCTGGTCAGCTTCCTCGATGAAAAAGGCCGGCCGAGCATCACCGAACGTGTGTATGTGCGCCCGCCCGGCAGCCAGATCGGGCCGATCACGCCCGAGCAGCGTGCCGCGCTGATCGGCGGCTCGCTGGTCGCCGGCGTCTACGAAAAGACGCTCGACCGCGAATCGGCCTACGAAATCCTCAAGGGCCGCGCGGCCGTCGCGGCCTCGGCCACACCGGCCAGCGGTGCGCGCGACGTTCCCGGCGCACCCGGCGCACCCGGCAGCGCCGGCGGCGGCTTCATGAACGACCTGAAGGACATGCTGTTCGGCTCCACCGGCCCGCGCGGTGGCCGCCACGAAGGGCTGGCCGAATCGGCCGCGCGATCGGCGGTGCGCAGCATGGGCTCGTCACTCGGCCGCGAACTGACCCGCGGCGTGCTCGGCAGCCTGCTCGGCGGCGGCCGTAGCCGCGCGCGGCGGCGTTGACGTCGCCGGCCCGTCCCACCCCGCACCTCGAGAACAACTGATGGACCTGATGCTGACGACACTGAAGTGGCTGGCCATCGCCATCGTCGCGCTGGCGGTGGTGGCCGTGCTGGCCGGCCAACTGGGCCTGCTGAAGGGCCAGCCCAGGGCCCGGCTCGGGGTGTACGAGGGCAAGCTGGCAGCGCCGTCGACGACGCCGAACAGCGTCAGCAGCCAGGCCGGGCTGTGGCCCGACGCGCCGCGCCGCGACGAAGCGCAAATCGCGCCGCTGCCGATGCACGGCGGTGCCGCGGCCACGCTGGCAAAACTGAAATCGATCATCGAGGCCATGCCCGGCGCGGTGGTCGTCGAAAGCCGCAGCGACTACCTGTATGCGCAGTTCACCAGCCGCCTGATGCACTACGTCGACGACGTCGAGTTCTGGCTGGACCCGGCTGCCGGCGTGGTGCAGGTGCGTTCCGCCTCGCGCATCGGCAAGGGTGATCTGGGCGCCAACCGCTCGCGCATCGAGACCATCCGCCAGGCGCTGGCCGCGTCCTGAAGCGGCGCGGCCGGCGACGCCTGGCGCAGGTTTCGCGCCGCGCAGCGGCATTTCGTCGCCGCGCGCTCGCGGCCGCCGCGGCTGCGCGCCGAACATGCGCGTCGGGCCGCACCTCTACCCGGCCGAGGAAACGAGATGCTGATCGAGATCGTTCGTCACACGCCGCTGTGGGTCTGGGGCCTGCTCGCTGCGTTGCTGGCGCTGGGTGCGGTGCAGATGCGTGAGCGGCGCGTGTCGAGGGCGCGGCTGTTCGTGTTGCCCGCGGTGCTGCTGGTGCTGGGGTTGTTCAGCACCGCCACCAGCTTCGTGCACACCGCATTGGCACTCGCCGGCTGGGCGCTGGCATGGCTGCTCGGCACCGGCCTGGGCCTGCGCCTGCCACGCCCGGCGGGCGCCGCCTGGGATGCCGACCGCCGCACCCTCAGGCTGCCCGGCAGCGCACTGCCGCTGCTGCTCATCGTCATCGTCTTCACGCTGCGCTACGTCGGCAGCGTCGCGCTGGTGATGCACCCGCCGTGGCGCGGGTCGGCGGCCGTGGCGCTGTCGATGGCGGCCGCCTACGGCGCTCTCGGCGGTGTGTTGCTGGGCCGCATGCTGGCGCTGTTGCCGCGTGCCACGGCCACAATCGCCCCCGATGGCCTCGCTGCCCACCCCGCTGCAAACCGCGGCGCCTGAAACGGCCGCGCCCGCGAGGCGCCAGCGCACTCGGCGCCGGCCTGGCGCGCCTGCGGCGGCGCGCGCCGCGCACGGTGCTGTTCATGCTGGCGCTGTGCCTGGGCATCGCCGCGCTGCTGTGGGCCTTCGAAGGCGGCAGCCTGGTCATCAAGGGCGCCTACTCGTTCTCGATCGGCTTCGCCTGCTGGGTGGTCATGGAAAGCACGCGCCTGCTGCAGGCCCTGGCCGTCGATGGCTGGCGGCGCTGGCGCGGGCAGCCACTGGACGACGCCGGCTTCGGCCACGGCTGGCGCGGCGTGCTGCCCGCCGTGCTGGTGACGGTGCTGGCCGGCCCGGTGCTCGGCATCGCACTCACCGACGCCCTCACCGGCAGCCACTCGGCCAGCCTGCTGCAGCTGGATGCGCCGCAGACACGGATCACGATCGCGTTGACGCTGATCGGCACCCTGGCGCGCGGTGTTCGCGCTGAGCACGATGGAACGGCTGTCCAGCGCGCGCGCCGCCGCCGCCACGGCGCAGCGCCAGGCCGCCGAGCACCAGCTGCGCCTGCTGCAGTCGCAGCTCGAACCGCACATGCTGTTCAACACGCTGGCCAACCTGCGCGTGCTGATCGGCATCGACCCGCCGCGCGCGCAGGCCATGCTCGACCGGCTGATCGCCTTCCTGCGCGCCACGCTGGCCGCGTCGCGCGCCGGCACCCATTCGCTGGCCGACGAATTCGCGCGGCTCGACGACTACCTGGCGCTGATGGCGATGCGCATGGGCGCGCGGCTGCAGCCGGTGCTGACGTTGCCGCCGGCGCTGGCCGCGCTGCCGGTGCCGCCGCTGCTGCTGCAGCCGCTGGTCGAAAACAGCATCCGCCACGGCCTGGAGCCGAAGGTCGAGGGCGGGCGCATCGAAGTCAGCGCCGCGCTCGAAGGCGGGCAGCTGCTGCTCACCGTGCTCGACAGCGGCGTCGGCCTGGCCGGCCGGTGCCGGCACGACCGCGGGTGATGCGGTGCGCGAAGGTTTCGGCCTGGTGCAGGTGCGCGAACGCCTGGCCACCCGTTACGGCCCGGCGGCGCGACTGCAGATCGCGCCGGCCGCAAGGCGGCGGCACGCTGGCGCGGCTGCACCTGCCGCTGGCATGACGATGCAGCCCGCTGCCGCGCGTGCCTTGATCGCCGAGGACGAGCCGCTGCTCGCCGCCGGCCTGCAGGCCGATCTGGCGCGGCTGTGGCCGCAGCTGCAGGTCGTGGCGGTGGCCGGCGACGGCCACCAGGCGCTGCGAGCAGGCGCTGGCGCTGCTGCCCGACGCTGCTGTTTCCTCGACATCCGCATGCCGGGCTTGAGCGGGCTGGAAGTGGCGCGCGCGCTGGCCGAAGACTGGCCCGGAGGTGCCAGCGCACCGCCGTTTCCGCTGCTGGTCTTCGTCACCGCCTACGACCAGTACGCGGTGCAGGCCTTCGATGCCCAGGCGGTGGACTACCTGCTGAAGCCGGTCGACGGCGAACGGCTGGCGGCCTGCGTGGCGCGACTGCAGCGCCGGCTTGGCCGCGCAGGGCGACAGCGCGCAGGCCTTGCAGGACACGCTGCACCAGCCTGCGCGCGGCTGCTCGGCGCGGCCGAACCGGCGGCACCCGCCGCGCGGCTGGAAGTGATCCAGGCGCAGGTCGGCGCCACCGTGCACCTGGTGCCGGTGGACGAGGTGATCTACTTCGAGGCCGCCGACAAGTACGTGCGCGTGGTCACCGCCGAGCGCGAACACCTGATCCGCATTCGCTGCGCGAGCTGCTGCCGCAGCTCGACCCGCAGCGCTTCTGGCAGGTGCACCGCGGCACGGTGGTGCAGGCGCGCTGCGTGACCAGCGCGCGGCGTGACGAGTCGGGCAAGGCCTTCCTGAGCCTGAAGGGCCGCCCCGAGCAGATCACCGTCAGCCGCCTGTACGCGCACCTGTTCAAGGGCATGTAGCGCACCGGCTCGCGCCGGGCGCCCGCGTCGCGCCTGTTTTCGCGCCGTGCGCGGCCCGCTTCGTCGCCTGCTTCGTCGTTTCGTCCGCGCGCGGCTGCCGGCCGCACCCGGGCTGCCTATGGTGCGGGCATCGACCCACGCCCAGGAGCCCGACATGATCACCAAGGCCTTCATCGCCGCGCTGGCATTGGCCGTGCTGGGGCTGCTGGCCTTGGCCGGCGCCATCGGCTTCGGCGGCCCCGGCGAGCCCGCGCCGATGGCGAGCATCAACGACCCGTTCAACGGCATCGACGACGCCGCGCTGCCCGCGGTGCAGCGCTTCACGGCGCGCGACGGCCACTGCGCCGCCTGGCGCGCCTACGTGCCCGAAAGCAGCCCGGCACGCCGATGACCGGCATCGCCGCATGATGAACGCGCACCCGCGCAAACACCGACTGGAGCACCCCATGCACACCGAGACCGACGAGCAGCTCAGGCAGCGCGCAAGACACCGCGTGAACCGCAGGATGGGCTTCTACATCCACCTCACGGTGTTCGTGCTGGTGAACCTGGGGCTGGCCGCCATCGACATCGTCGGTGGCGGCACGCGCTGGCACTGGTGGCCGCTGGCGGGTTGGGGGCTGGGGCTGGCCATCCACGGCCTCGTCACGCTCGCCAGCCTGCGCGGTGAAGGCCTGCGCCAGCGCATGCTCGACGACGAGGTCGACCGCCTGAGGCGCAACGGCGGCCGCTGAAGGGGCGTCGATAGAATCGACACATGCCTTCCGCACCCCATGAAGAACCCGTCAAACCGAGCAATTTCCTGCGCGGCGTCATCGAACGCGACCTCGAGGCCAACACCTACGCCGGCAGCCGCTTCGCCGGCACGCCGGGCGATGCGGCGCATCACAAAGGGGGCGAACTCGACGCGGCGCGCATCCGCACGCGTTTCCCGCCCGAGCCGAACGGCTACCTGCACGTCGGCCACGCCAAGAGCATCTGGCTGAACTTCGGCCTGGCGGCCGAGTACGGCGGCGTGTGCCACCTGCGCTTCGACGACACCAACCCGGAGAAGGAAAAGCAGGAATACGTCGATGCCATCGTCGAGATGGTGCGCTGGCTGGGTTACGACTGGCAGGTCGGCAACACCAGCCACCTGTATTACGCCAGCGACTATTTCGACTTCATGTACCGCGCCGCCGAGGCGCTGGTCGAAGCCGGCCACGCCTACGTCGACGAACAAGGCGCCGACGAGATGCGCGCCAACCGTGGCGACTTCGGCACGCCCGGCACCGACAGCCCGTTCCGCGGCCGCGCGCCGGGCGACAACCTGGCGCGCCTGCGCGAGATGCGCAACGGCGAACATGCCGACGGCGCGATGGTGCTGCGCGCGAAGATCGACATGGCCAGCCCGAACATCAACCTGCGCGACCCGACGCTGTACCGCATCAAGCGCGCCACGCACCACAACACCGGCGACGCCTGGTGCATCTACCCGATGTACAGCTACGCGCACCCGATCGAGGATGCGCTGGAGAAGATCACGCACAGCATCTGCACGCTGGAGTTCGAGGACCAGCGTCCGTTCTACGACTGGGTGCTCGAACGGCTGGCTGAAGCGGGCCTGCTGGCGCATCCGCTGCCGAAGCAGTACGAATTCGCACGGCTCAACCTGAGCTACATCGTCACCAGCAAACGCAAGCTGCGCCAGTTGGTGGAAGACAAGGTCGTCGACGGCTGGGACGATCCGCGCATGCCCACGCTGGTGGGCATGCGCCGGCGCGGCTACACGCCCGAGAGCCTGAAACTGCTCGCCGAGCGCAGCGGCGTCAGCAAGGCCGGCGGCTGGATCGACTACAGCTCGCTGGACATCGCGCTGCGCGATGACCTCGACCCGAAGGCGCCGCGCGCGATGGCCGTGCTCGACCCGCTGAAACTGGTGCTGACGAACTGGGACACCGTCATCGGCAAGGGCCAGACGCTGCCCTGCACGGCGCCGTTGCACCCGGGCCAGCCGGAGCGCGGCCTGCGCCACTTCACGCTCGGTCCCGAGGTGTGGATCGATCGCGAGGATTTCATGGAAGAACCGATGAAGGGCTACCACCGCCTGAGCCCGCCGCGCTTCGACGGCAAGGGCGCACGCATCGAAGGCAGCGTGGTGCGGCTGAAGTACGGCTACATCATCCAGTGCACCGGGCTGAAGAAGAGCTTCGACGGCACCGTCGTCGAAGTGCAGGCCAAGTTGATCCCCGACACGCGCAGCGGCACGCCCGGTGCGGATTCGGTGAAGACCAAGGGCGTGCTCACCTGGGTGGCAGCGCACGATGCGCTCGGCGCCGAACTGCGGCTGTTCGACCGGCTGTTCACCGAAGCGCAGCCCGAAGCCGCGGGGCGCGACTTCAAGGCGTGCCTGAACCCCGACAGTCGCAGCGTCGTGCACGGCTATCTGGAGCCGTCGCTGGCCACGGCCGGCGGCGATCAGCGCTTCCAGTTCGAGCGCCACGGCTACTTCGTCGCCGATCGCATCGATCACTCGGCAGCGACGCCGGTGTTCAACCGCATCACCGCGTTGAAGGACGGCTGGCCGAAGTAGCGGCGCGCTGGCTCAGTTCGCCGCGCAGGCGCCGCCGTCGCACGCACCGCCGTCAGCGTCTGGCGCTGACGCGGACGCGCGCCGCGCTTCGGCAGTTGGGGTCGCGGTGAGTTGCCCGACCAGCACGCCGAGCGCGAGATCGTCGATCGGCCCGAAGTGGGTGAAGCGCAGGCTGCCCTGGCGGTCGATCAGCACCACGCTGGGCGTGCCTTGCAGATCGTAGGCCTGCATCGTCAGCGGGATCGGATTGGCGGCTTCCGCGCTGGCTTCATCGATGCCGATCGGAAACTCGAGCCGGTACTCGTGCACAAAAACCTTCAGCGCGGCCGCATTCATCACCGCGTGATGTTCGAACACGCTGTGCAAGCCGATGACGACGAGCTCGCGGCGCGCAAACAGCGCATGCAGGCGTTTCGCCTGCGGCAGGCCCTGCGCGACACAACCCGGGCACAACATCTGAAAGGCGTGCAGCAGCACCACACGCCCGCGCAGCGACTCCAGCGTGATGGGCTCCGGCGTGTTCAGCCACTGGCTGATACGCAGCGGCGGTGCGGGAATGAAGGTGTCGTTCATGGCTTCAACGCGGCCTTTGCAACGCGGCGATGCGCTCGAGCATCATCTCGGTGGAACCATCGACGAACGACGCCACGCGCGCGCCGGCCAGATGACGGCCGAAGGGCCAGGACTCGCGCAGCCCCTCGGCACCCATCGCCTGCGCGAGCGCGTGCAGCTGGCGCTCGGCCATGCGCGTGCAGTGCAGCTTGGCCTGGGCGGCGGCGAGTTGCGCATCGGCGCCGGCCTCGATCGACGCCGCTGCTTGCCGCACCAATGCGCGGCCGGCGGCGAGTTCGGTGCTGGCCTCGGCCACACGCCAACGCCAGCCCTGGTGCTCGGCCAGCGCCTTGCCGAAGGTGTGGCGCGATTCGCCGTGCGCCAGCGCGATACGCAAACACGCAGCCGACCATGCCGTTGCACATCGCGGCGATGTAGGTGCGTGCGCCGTTGATCGAGTTCAGCGCCGCCTTGAAGGCCTCGCCGGGCGGGTGCAGCAGTTCATCGTCGTGTGCCAGGTAGCCTTCGAGGCGGAAGCCGCCGGCACCGATCGCATGCTGGCCACTGAGTGCAAACGCCGGCTCGCGCACAAAACCTTCGCGCCGACCATCGATGACAAAACACGCGATGCCGCGTGCGCCGGCGCCTGACGCGGTCTGCGCGTAGAGCACGATCACGTCGGCAACGGCGGCGTTGGTGATCCAGGCCTTGCTGCCGTCGATGCGCCAGCCCCCGGCGGTGCGGGTGGCGAGCGTGCGGATGGCAGCGAAGTCGGATCCGGCACCGGCTTCGGTCAACGCGGTGCAGCCCAGCCGCTGGCCGGCGACCAGCTCGTCGACGTAGCGCCGTGCGACATCCGGCGGGGCATCGCGTGCCAGCTTGGCGGCCACGTTGTGCGTGTTGATCCACGACATCGTGAAGGCGAAGTCGGCCGCTGCCAGCACCTCGGCAAGCTCGACCTTGGCCGCAAAACCCAGCCCGAGGCCGCCCCAGTGCGCATGGGCAGCTCGACGCGCGTCAACCCGATGCCGGCCGCCACGCTCAGCGCCTCGCGGCCGATGCGGCGCTCGCGTTCCCACAGCGCGGCCTGCGGTGCCACCACCTCGTCGGCGAAACGACGGGCCTGGGCCATCAGCTCGGCGGGGCATGCCGTGATCGAAGTGTGCATTCGAGGGGTCTCGGTCGATGGGCAGCGGGAACATCCGCAGCAGCCGATCTTATGATCCGCGCATGAAAATTTCGAACACCGCCAGCCTGTTGCTGCTGGCCGCTTCACTGTCGTTGGCCGCGACGCCGGCCGCTGCACAGGCAGCGCCCGGCGCCGTGTCCGCAGCCGCCTCGTACGCGCTGACCGCCTATGGCGGCTATCGCGGCGGCGGCTCGTTCGAGCAGGTGCAGAACGTCGATGCAAACGTGGACATCGACAGCAGCATCGCCTGGTCGCTGAGCCTGGACATCCCGCTCGATGCGAGCCGCCAGGTGCAGCTGTTCGCCTCGACGCAGTCCACCGATCTGGCCGCCACGGCGACGAGCCCGAGCGTGCCGCTGACCGTGTCGTACCTGCACCTGGGCGGCATCAACTTCTTCGAAGGCGGTGTCGGCCGCGGCCCCTATGTCGTCGGCGGTCTGGGCGTGACGCGGTTGGCACCGGGGCTGTCCGGCCTGTCGGCCGAGTACCGGCCGTCGATGAACCTCGGGCTGGGCTGGCAGCTGCCGCTGGCCGCCTCGCTGTCGCTGCGCATGGAACTGCGCGGCTACTTCACGTTGATCAACAGCGATTCGGCGCTGTTCTGCTCGGGCGGCTGCGTGATCGCGGTGCGCGGCGACGGCCTGGTGCAGGGCGAGGCGATGCTGGGGCTGTCGTACGCGTTCTGAACGCGTGCGTGCCGCTCGCGATCAATCGAACATCAACTGCGGCAGGAACAGGCTGATCTGCGGGATGTAGGTCACCAGCAGCAGGAACACCAGCAGCACCGACAGCCACGGCAGCGCCGCGCGCACCACCTGCACGATGCTCATGCCGGTGATGCCGGCGGTGACGAACAGGTTCAGGCCCACCGGCGGCGTGATCATGCCGATTTCCATGTTCACCACCATGATGATGCCCAGGTGGATCGGGTCGATGCCCATCTGCGTGGCGATCGGAAAGAAGATCGGCGCCAGGATCAGGATGATGCCGGTGGGCTCCATGAAGTTGCCGGCCACCAGCAGGATGATGTTGACGACGATGCAGGAACATCCACGGCTCCATGCCGGCGGCCAGGATGTGCTCGGCGATGGTCTGCGGAATGCGCTCGGTGGTCAGCACATGCGCGAACAGCAGTGCGTTGGCGACGATGAACATCAGCATCACCGTGGTCTTGCCGGCATCCATCACCACCTCGGGCAGCTGTCGGATGCCGATGTCGCGGTACACCACCACCGCCACCACGGTGGCATAGACAGCGGCGACCGCGGCGGCCTCGGTGGGCGTGAACACGCCGCCGTAGATGCCGCCCATGATGATCGCCAGCAGCGCCAGGCCCCACACCGAATCCTTGAAGGCGACGAAGACCTCCTTGCCGGTGGCCTTGTCGCCCTTGGTCAGCGTTCAGCTTGCCGGCGCGCCACCAGACCGCCAGGGCCAGCATCGAGGCCAGCATCAGGCCGGGAATGACACCGGCCATGAACATGCGTCCGACCGAGACTTCGGTGACCGCCGCATAGACCACCATCACGATCGACGGCGGAATCAGGATGCCCAGCGTGCCGGCGTTGCAGATCACCCCGGCGGCGAACTCCTTCGGGTAGCCGCTGCGCACCATGCCGGCGATGACGATCGAGCCGATGGCCACCACCGTCGCCGGGCTCGAGCCCGAGACCGCGGCGAACAGCGTGCAGGCCAGCACGCCGGCGATGGCCAGCCCGCCGCGCAGGTGGCCGACCGCGGCGATCGGCGAAACGCACCATGCGCTTGGCCACGCCGCCGGTGCTCATCATGGTGCCGGCGAGGATGAAGAACGGGATCGACAGCAGCGTGTAGTGCTCGCTGGTCTCGTACAGCTTGATCGACAGGCTGGCCAGCGAATCGGTGCCGAAGAGCAGAATCGTCAACAGGCTCGACAGGCCCAGCGAGATGGCCACCGGCATGCCCAGGCCCATGAAGATGAACAGGCTGATGAACAGGATCGGCGGTGCTCACAGCGCCTCCTTGCTCTTGAGCTTCATCGCTTCGGCGACTTCGTCGCCCAGGTGCAGGCTGTCGGAGCGGCCCGTCAGCAAGGCCCACAACACCTGCATGAAGCGAAACGTGAGCAAGCTGTAGCCGAAGGTCAGGATCGAGCGCACCACCCAGATCGGCACCGGCAGGTCTTCGAGCTCGACACCCACGTCATGCATCTTGCTGACGTAGACGAACGAGCCGTAGATCACCAGGCCGGCATAGAGCAGGCACAGCAGCACGACGACGATCGAGCTGACGCGGCGCAGCCGCGGCGGCATCAGCTTGACCAGCGCATCGACGCCGATGTGCGCACCGACGCGCACACCGTACGAGATGCCGACGAAGATCATCACCGCGAAGAAGATCGATCGTCAGCTCCAGCGCCCAGGTGTAGCCGGCGTTGAAGACGTAGCGCATGACCACCTGCGAGAAGGTGAGCAGCGTCATCAGCGACAGCATGACGACGACGCACCACTCCTCGAACCTGTCAAGCCACTTCATCGCTCACTCCTCGAAGCCATGCGATTTGTGCGTCGGCCGGCGGCAGGGCAGCACGCGCGGCCGGGCGGCTGCCTTCGCGCCTTCAGGGCGTGTTGTTCGCCTTCAGCGCCGCGTCGATGACGTCCTTGCCGATCTCCGGCTCGAACTTCTTCCACACCGGCTGCATCGCCTTGCGCCAGGCCTGCAGTTCGGCCTTGCTCATCGGCAGCACCTCGGCCTTCTTGTCGTCGATGACCTTCTGGCGGTAGTTGGCGGCTTCGATGAACGCGACCTTGTTGCCGTACTTGATCGACTCGTTCATCGCCTCGGTCAGGCCCTTGCGGATGTCCGGCGGCAACTTCTCCCACCACGCGTTGTTGGCGATGACCATGTAGTCGAGCACGCCGTGCTCCGAATCCATGATGAACTTCTGCACCTCGTGGAACTTCTTCGTGTAGGTGTTCGACCACGGGTTCTCGGTGCCGTCGACGACCCCGGTCTGCAGGGCCTGGTAGACCTCGGCGAAGGCCAGCTTCTGCGGGTTGCCGCCGACCGCCTTGAACTGCGCCTCGAGCACGTCGGAGGTCTGGATGCGGAACTTCAGGCCGTTGGCGTCCTGCGGCATACTTCAGCGGCTTGTTGGCCGACAGCTGCTTCATGCCGTTGTGCAGGTAGCCCAGCCCCTTGATGCCCTTCTTGTTCATCGAGTTCAGCAGCGCCTGGCCGGTCGGGCCATCCTGGAAACGATCGACCGCGGCGATGTCGTCGAACAGGAACGGCAGGTCGAAGACCTGCAGCTTGGGCGTGTACTTGCCGAACTTGGCCAGCGACGGCGCGATGATCTGCACGTCGCCCAGCAGCAGCGCTTCCATTTCCTTGCCGTCGCCGAACAGCTGGCTGTTCGGGAACACCTGCACCTGCACCTTGCCCGGGAAGGCCTTCTCGGCCAGTTCCTTGAACTTCAGCGCCGCCTGCCCCTTCGGCGTGGCGTCGGCCACCACATGGCTGTACTTGATGACGATCGGCTGCGCCAGCGCGGCGCCTTGAATGAACACGGCGGCGGTCAACGCGCCAAGCAATCTCAGGACCATGGAACTACCCCTTCAGTGGAATACGGTACGGATCGTGCAAATGTACGCGCTGAACGTCTTTGAACGACCGGGGAACTACCCGGTTGCACGCCGCGCGCGGCCGATAAACAAAGGGTTGCACTGCCTGACACAAGCAACCGCCAGGCGCACCTAGGATGCGCCGAACCCTCCTGCAAATCACGTTCCCTTCCGATGCCCCTGATCGTCATTGCCAGCACGTCGACCCGCAGCACCGCCATGCGCACGGTGTCGTTGCGCACCGTGATGGCCGTGTCCACCGCGCTGGCGCTGCTGCTGCTGGCAGCCGGTGCCGGCGTCGGCTTCTGGGCCTCGATCGGCCTCGGCCCGTCGCAGGCCCAGAGCCTGCCGGATGCGCCGCGATCCGCGCTGCACTCCGCGGCCCAGATGCCGGCATTCGCCGCCGAGCAACTCGGTGCGCTGTCGGCGCGGCTGTTCAGACTCGAAAGCCAGGCCGGCCAATTGGGCGAGCGCATCCGGGCCATGACGCTGACCACACCGTCGGCGTCGACGAAGGCGCGTGCCGCCGCAGCCGCGGCCAGCGCGGCCGGCCCGCGTGGCGGGCCGATGCTGCCCCCGCGCTCCGTCGGCGCGGCGCCCGATGCGCCCGCCGCGCCCGCCGACCTTGAGAGCTGGCAGCAGCGGCTGCTGCAGATCGAACAGCAGATCAGCGGCGTCGCCGATGCAGCGCTGCTTCAGCACCTGGCCTTGCTGCATCTGCCCAGCCGCCCGCCACTCGATCGGGCCGGCTTGACCTCGACCTTCGGCAATCGCGAAGACCCGATCACCGGCCGGCATGCGTTCCATGCCGGCATGGACTTCGCTGCGCCCGCCGGCACCGTCATCCGTGCCGCAGCCGCCGGCATCGTGGCCTTTGCCGGCTTCAGCCCGGCCTTCGGCTGGATGGTGGAAATCGAGCACGGCAACCTGCTCGCCACCCGCTATGCGCATGCCTCCAGGCTCGACGTGCGGCGCGGCCAGCTCGTGCGTGCCGGCGACGCCATTGCCGCGGTCGGCTCCAGTGGCCGCTCGACCGGGCCGCATCTGCACTTTGAAGTGCTGCGACAGGGCCAGGCGATCGACCCGCGCCTGTACCTCGCCGGCCTGTAGCAGGCCCCTGCGACGCGACCATGCCGGCTGCCGCACACAACACCCGCACGCTGACCGGCGCATCGCTGGTCCTGACGCGGCGCAGCCTGCCCACCGGCTGGATCGCCTTTGCCGCGCTGGCCGCAACGATGCTGTGCGCCGCCGTCGGCGCGGTGCACCTGCACCGCGGCCAGCAGCATCTGGTCGAGCAGTACAGCTCGACGGCGCAGCAGCAGACGCAGCAGCTGCGCGCCGATCTGGACAAGGCCCAGCTGCTGCAGCAGGTGGCCGCCGCGCGCAGCCAGGAACTCGAACGACAGATCGATGCGCTGCACCGCGAGCTGCGCGAAAGCGCCGAGGAACTGGCCTTCATGCGCAAGGCGCGCGACACGCGGCGCCAGCCCTGATCCCTTCAGCCGAACCACGCCGAAAGAAGCCGATGATTTCACTGCGCAAGAAACGCCCCGCGATCGACCTGACGCGGCTGTCCAGCCTGATTGCCGAAGACGTGGTGATCTGCGGCGACATCCATTTTTCCGGCGGGCTGCGCATCGACGGCTGCATCAAAGGCAACCTGATTGCACAAGGCGACGATGGCGAGGCAGGCGGCGCCGGCCTGCTGGTGCTGTCGCACAAGGGCCGCATCGAGGGCAGCGTGCGCTGTGCCGATGCGGTCATCGACGGCAACGTGGTCGGTGACCTGGACGTGCAGCGCTTTCTCGAATTGCAGTCGCGCGCACGCATCAGCGGCAGCATCCGCTACCGTCAGCTGCAGATGGAACTGGGCGCGGCGGTGCGCGGCGAACTGCACGATGTGCCGGCGTCCGAGCAGATGGCCGCGCCAGCGCCGGCGGAGCTCGGCAATGTGGTCAACCTGGGCGCCGAAAAGGCGCAACTGGCCGAGCGCCGCTGAGCAGCGGGCTAGTTCGCCGGCGTGAACCCCGACGCCTTCACCACCTTGGCCCACAGCGCCGTCTCGCGCTGCCGCAGCGCCTCCAGTTCGGCCGGCGACAGCGGCGCCGGCACCAGCCCGAGTGCGGCCAGGCGCTGCACCGTCGCGGCTGTCGCGAAGCCCTTGTCGATCGCCGCACGCAGGCTTTGCACCCTGGCCGCCGGCAGGCCCGCCGGGCCGTAGACGGCAAACCACAGCGGCACCTCGACATCGAAGCCCTGCTCCTTGAAGGTCGGCACGCCCTCGACGAACGTGCTGCGCACCGCGCCGGTGGTGGCGACCATGCGCACCCGGCCGGCCTTGTGCAGTTCCAGCGCCTCCGTCACCGGTGAGATGGCCATGGCGATGTTGCCGCCGGCCAGGTCGAGCATCGTCTTCGCCGACCCCTGATAGGGGATGTGGGTCATCGGCACCGCCAGCTGCGTGGACACCGCCACGCCGACGAAGTGCGGAATCGTGCCGGCGCCCGGCGATCCGTAGCTGGACTTGTCGGGGTGGGCCTGGAGCCACGCTTGCAGGGCCTTGACATCCTTCGCCGGCACATCCGGCGCCACGCTGAGCGCGAAGTCGCCGCTGGCCAGGCGCGTGATCGGCGAGAAATCCTTCGCGGCGTCGAAGTTCAGCGACTTGAAGACGTGCGCGAACAGCGTCATCGGCCCCTGTGGCGCCACCAGCAAGGTGTTGCCGTCCGGTGCCGACGCCTTCACCAGATCGACCGCCAGGCGCCCCGCGGCCCCGGTCTTGCTCTCGACGATGGCTGGGCGGCCGTTGTCGGCGCTCAGGCTCTCGGCCACCAGGCGGGCCAGCGCATCGACGCTGCCCCCGGGCGAGAAGCCGATGATCACGCGCGTGGCGGCTTGCGCGAGCGCCAGCGGCGGCAGCGCGAGCGCAAGGCCGAGCGCGCCGATGCCGTGCATGAAATCTCTGCGGTGCATGGCCGCGTCTCCCGGGGTTGTGGCCTTGC
Source organism: uncultured beta proteobacterium (assembly GCA_963756415.1). Taxonomy (GTDB): domain Bacteria; phylum Pseudomonadota; class Gammaproteobacteria; order Burkholderiales; family Burkholderiaceae_C; genus Rubrivivax. The sequence goes on along the minus strand of CAVWNT010000002.1, from coordinate 1,109,533 downwards.
GCATCAGGCCTGGATGAAGTGCTTGCGGTAGTGCAGCAACTCATCGATGGATTCGTGGATATCGGCCAGCGCGGTATGCGCCTGTGCCTTCTTGAAGCCTTCGAGCACCGACGGCTTCCAGCGCCGCGCCAGTTCCTTCAGCGTGCTGACATCGAGGTTGCGGTAGTGGAAGAAGGCTTCCAGCACGGGCATCGTGCGCGCCAGGAAACGCCGATCCTGGCAGATGCTGTTGCCGCACATCGGGCTCTTGCCCTTGCCGACGTGGCGCTTCAGGAATTCGATCACCTGGGCTTGCGCGGTGGCCTCGTCGATCAGCGAGGCCTTGACACGTTCGATCAACCCGCTGCGCCCGTGCGTGCCCTTGTTCCAGGCGTCCATCGCATCGAGCGTGGCATCGCTTTGATGCACCGCCAGCACCGGCCCCTCGACACGCCGGCTCAGTTGCGCATCGGTGACGACGACGGCGATCTCGATGATGCGGTCGCTGTCGGGCAGCAAGCCGGTCATCTCCAGGTCGATCCAGATCAGGTTGTCGTTGCTCGCGAGCAGGTCGGGGACGGGGGTCGGGCTGTTGCTGTCGCTCATGCGGGGTGATTGTTGTGTCGTGCGGGCCCCGATTCTTGCCCAAGCCTACACTTCGCTTTGCCCATGCTTCCGACCACCATCACCTTGCTGTTCGTCGCCGCGCTGCTGTGCTCGCTGGCGGTGAAATTCTGGCTGGCGACACGGCAGATGCGCCACGTCGCGCAGCATCGCGACCAGGTACCGGGTGCCTTTGTCGTCCACGGTCACGTTGCAGGCGCATCAACGCGGCGCCGACTACACCTTGGCCAAGGGCCGCTTCGGGCTCATCACGTCCGCCTTCGGGGCGCTGGTGCTGCTTGGCTGGACGCTGCTGGGCGGCCTGGATGCGCTGAACCAGGTGCTGCTCGACGCTGTGCAGCCGCGCTTCGGCGACATGGCCTATCAGCTGGCGCTGTTCGGCTGTTTCGGCCTCATCGGTGCGCTGCTCGAACTGCCGCTCGAGGTGTACAGCACCTTTCGCATCGAGCAGCGCTTCGGCTTCAACCGCATGAGCAAGCGCCTGTTCATCACCGACCTGGCGCGCAACACCGCCGTCACGCTGCTCATCGGCACCCCGCTGCTGGCCCTGATGCTGTGGATCATGGCCGCCACCGGCGCGTTGTGGTGGCTGTGGGCGTGGGGCGCCTGGATGGTCTTCAACCTGCTGATGCTGGTGCTGTACCCGACGCTGATCGCGCCGCTGTTCAACAAGTTCGAGCCCTTGCCCGACGCCGCGCTGAAGGCGCGTGTGCAGTCGCTGATGCAGCGCTGCGGGTTTGCGGCCAGGGGCCTGTTCGTGATGGACGGCAGCCGCCGCTCGGCGCATGCCAACGCCTACTTCACCGGCCTCGGTGCGGCCAAGCGGGTGGTCTTCTTCGACACCCTGCTCGAGCGACTCGAACCGGCCGAGGTCGAGGCGGTGCTGGCGCACGAACTGGGCCACTTCAGCCATCGCCATGTGCAAAAGCGCATCGCCACCATCTTCGCCATCAGCCTGCTGGCGCTGGCGCTGCTGGGCTGGCTGTCGGGGCAGAGCAGCTTCTACGAAGGCCTGGGCGTGAGCCCGAATCTCGAAGCCCCCAACGATGCGCTGGCGCTGTTGTTGTTCATGCTGGCGGTGCCGCCGTTTGCCTTCTTCATCTCGCCGCTGATGGCGCAGGTCTCGCGGCGCCACGAGTTCGAAGCCGACGCCTACGCGCGTGCGCAGACCAGCGGCACCGACCTGGCCAACGCGTTGTTGAAGCTGCACGAGGACAACGCCGCCACCTTGACACCCGACCCGCTGTACGTGCGCTTCTACTACTCCCATCCGCCGGCGTCCGAGCGGCTGGCCGCGCTGGCGGCCGCCCCCGGCGTACAACTGGCCCGAGCGCCATGAACGAGCTCAAGAACCTGCATTGCAAGCCGTTGGAAGGCCAGGCTGCGATGGCTGCGGCACAGATCGACAAGCACCTGGCGCGTCTGTCGGGCTGGGTCGTGCACGACGGCGCGATCGAGAAGACCTATGCCTTCGACGATTTCCATCGCACGATGGCCTTCGTCAACGCGCTGGCCTGGATTGCGCACCGCGAGGACCACCATCCCGACCTGGCGATCGGCTATGGGCGCGTCGGGGTGCGCTTCAACACCCATTCGGTCGGCGGCATCTCGATCAACGATTTCATCTGCGCCGCGAAGGTCGACGCCCTGCTGGCTTGAAGGCGGCTGCGGCACTGGCGGTTGCGCGTGTGGTCGCTGCACACGGCCGCCATGCCTTCATCGAAACGCCGCACGGCGAGAGGGTGCAATGTCATCTGCGCGGTCGCCGCACCGATCTGGTGGTCGGCGACATGGTGCGTTGGCAGCCGGCCGGCGACGAAGGTGTCATCGAAGGCATCGAGCCGCGCCGCAACCTGCTCTTTCGTCAGGACGACTGGCGCACCAAGAGCTTTGCCGCCAATCTGGACCAGATCCTGATGCTGGTGGCGGCCGAGCCGGTGTTCAGCGAAACGCAGCTGGCGCGGGCGCTGATCGCCGCCGGCAGCGCCGGCATCGACGCGCGGGTGGGGTTGAACAAGATCGACCTGCCGAGCGCCGATGCTGCGCGCGCGCGGCTGGCGCCGTACCGCGAGATGGGTGTGCCGCTGGTCGAGTTCGCCTGCAAGGTGCAGCCGCTGCAGACCAGCCAACGGCTGCTGCCGTTGCTGCAGGGCAAGGTCACCTTGTTGCTGGGGCCGAGCGGCACCGGCAAGAGCAGCCTCATCAACCTGCTGGTGCCGCAGGCCGGATGCCCAGGTGGGTGAGATCTCGCATGCGCTGAACTCGGGCCGCCACACCACCACCAGCACGCTGTGGTATTGGCTCGATGCGCAGCGCAGCGGCGCGCTGATCGACTCGCCCGGTTTTCAGGAATTCGGGCTGGCGCATGTCCAGCCGACCGAACTGGCCACGCTGATGCCCGACCTGCGCGAGCACCTCGGGCACTGTCGCTTCCACAACTGCGGCCACCGGCACGAGCCCGGCTGCGGTGTGCTGCAGGCGGTCGAACGCGGCGACATCGGCGCCGGCCGCTACCGCCTGTACGCGCAGATCCACGACGAGCTGAGCGCCAGTCGGCGTTGAGCGCACCGGCGCCGACGGCTGATCAGCCGAGCACGTTGGCCAGCGACAGCAGCGCCAGCAGCAGCATCCACAGCACCACCGAGCGCCACACCAGCGCGACCACGTTCTGCAGGTGGTTCAACCCCAGCGGCACGCCAGGGGTCGAACCTGCCGCACCGGCGGCACCGGCGGTGGCGCCGGCCTCGAAGGTCTTCGAACGGTCGGGTGTGACGCCGGGCGCAGCGCTGCCGCCGAGCTGCACACCGACCGCACCGGCGGCGGCGGCGAGGATGTGGCCTTCATTGCTGCGTTGCCACAGGCCGGCATCGCGACGCCAGCCGTTGACCGCTTCTTCGAAGTTGCCGACGACGGCGAAGCCGAATGCCGTCAGCCGCGACGGCACGTGGTCGATGCGCATGAAAAGCCGCTGCGACAGGGCCTGCAGGCCGAGGTTGGCGGGTGCGTCCAGCGCGCGCTGCCGGTAGGCCCAGTAGCGGCTGACGAACTCGGCCAGGCGGTACAGCACCGCGCCCGCCGGACCGAGGCCGAGCGCGGCGCAGACGATGAACCAGAAGAAGACACCGAAGACATGCCGGTGCGCCGCCAGCAGCGCATGCTCGACGACGTGCCGCAGCAGTTCGGTGCGCGGCAATTCGCGCACGTCCAGGTGCAGCCATTGCGTCAGCAGCTGGCGCGTCTGCGCCTCGTCGCCGCGCTCGAGCGCGTCGCGGATGTCGGTGAAGTAGTGGCTGAACTGGCGAAAGCCGAGCGTGAAATACAGCACCGCGATGTTGAAGACCACCGCTGCAACGGTGCTGAAGCGCTGCGCGCCGAAGTGCAGCAACGCCGTCAACAGCGTCGGCACACCCACCGCCACGCACCAAACCACCCACATGTGGCGGGCCTTGCCGGCGTCGAAGTTGCGCTCCGCCCAGGCGACCCAGGCCATCAGCCGGTGATAGATCCAGTTGTCGCGCGGCAGCGGCTTCAACTGTTCGAGCAGGAGCGCGCACAGCACGGCGAAGAAGCTCATCGGCCTCGATCATAGCCAGCGGGCCGGCGCGAGCCGCCGCTCGACGACACCGTCTCAGGCGCTGAGAAAGGCGTACAGGTTGCGCAGCATGGCCGCGGTGGCGCCCCAGATGAAGTAGCGGCGTTCGACGCCATCCGCGCCGGCTCCCTGCCAGGGCATCGACAGGAACTGGCGCGTGCGCCCGTCGATCTCGATGCGGTGGCGCTGGTGGTGCGCCGGGTTCATCAGAAATGCCAGCGGCACCTCGAATGCCTCGGCGACCTCGAACGGGTCGAGCCGCAGCTCGAACGGCGGCAACACCAGGCCGACCACCGGCGTGACGATGTAGTTGGTCACGGTGATGTAGACCGGCAGCGAGCCGATGATCTCGACATGCGGGCTGCGCAGCCCGACCTCTTCCTCGGCCTCGCGCAACGCCGCGGCGGCGGCATCGGTGTCCTCGGGCTCGACGCGACCGCCCGGAAAGCTGATCTGCCCGGCGTGGTCGCGCAGGTGATCGGTGCGCTGCGTCAGCAGCACCTGCAGGCCCGTCTCGCGTTGCACCAGCGGCACCAGCACCGAGGCAGCGGCCAGTTGCTGCGACACAAAGCCGTCGCCGGTGAGTTCAGCCTGCCAGGCCTCGGGCGTGCTGAAGCGCCGCCGCAGCGCCGCCACGCTCATGCGCTCGGGCGGCAGCGCAGGCAGGTGCCGGTCGGTGCCGACCACCGCAATGGTGGTGGGGTCCAGGATGGGCGGGCGTGCCACTTGATCTTGCGCCGGTAGGCTCCCGACAGGCTTCGACCCGGGCGGCTGCGCCGAGTCGCGCCGAAACCCCGCGGATCGCGCTGCGCGCGGCCTGCGCGTTCGGCGCAGGCAGGGCTTTCAGCTCAGCCGAGCTTTTCCTTGATGCGCGCGGACTTGCCGCTGCGCTCGCGCAGGAAATACAGCTTGGCACGCCGCACATCGCCACGGCGCTTGACGGTGATGCCGGCAATGATCGGGCTGTGCAGCTGGAAGGTGCGCTCGACACCTTCGCCGTTCGAAACCTTGCGCACGATGAAGCTGCTGTTCAGGCTGCGGTTGCGCTTGGCGATGACCACGCCTTCGAAGGCCTGCACGCGTTTGCGTGTGCCTTCGACGACGTTGACGCTGACGATCACGGTGTCACCCGGGGCGAAAGCAGGAATGGTTTTGCCCAGACGCGCGATTTCCTCGTGCTCCAGGGTGGCGATCAGATCCATGAGAACTCCGCAACGATCGTGCGCGCAGGGGTGGAGGTGTTGTGTGCGGAATATCTGCGGCGTGCCGTGGGCATGCTGCATTCCGTCTTGCGGCAGAGGATCGAAAAGCCTTTGATTATAGCCCGAGTGCCTTCAGGAAGCGCTCATCCAGCGCGCTCAAATGCCCTGCCGCGCGCGCCGCGACGATCAGGTCGGGGCGCCGCCGGGCGGTCAGTTCGAGCGAGCGCTCGCGCCGCCAGCGCCCCACCTGGGCATGGTGCCCGGACAGCAGCACCGGCGGCACCGCCTGCACACCGCCCGCCGACGCCAGCGCTTCGGGCCGGCTGTAATGCGGGCCTTCGAGCAGGCCGTCGGAAAAGCTGTCCTGCTGGTGCGACGGCGTCGGCGAGCACCCCATCCTGCAAGCGGGCCACCGCGTCCAGCAACGCCAGCGCCGGCAGTTCGCCGCCCGACAGGACGAAGTCGCCGAGGCTGATCTCGTGGCTGACGTGGTTGTCGATGAAGCGCTGATCGACGCCTTCGTAGCGCGCGCAGATCAGCACCGCACCGGGGCCGGCGGCGAATTCACGCACCAGCGCCTGGTCGAGCTTCTTCCCGGTCGGACTGAAATGCACCACCGCCACCGGTTGCGCGTCGATTCCTCGCGCGCGGTGCACGGCCTGCACGGCGCGCTGCAGCGGCTCCACCAGCAGCACCATGCCGGGCCCGCCGCCGTAGGGTCGGTCATCGACGCGGCGATGTTTGTCCTCGGCATGCTCGCGCAGCGGCCACAGGTGCACCTCGATACCGCCGGGTTCGAACGCACGGCGCGTGACGCCGTGTTTGAGCGGCGCATCGAACAGTTCGGGGAACAGCGTGATGACGTCGAAGCGCATCGTGCGGATGATGCGCCAGCGCCGCACGACGGCGACGCGGCGGCGCTCAGTAGTCGAGGCCCCAGTCGACGCGAATCTGGCGCGAGTGCCATGTCGACCCCGTCGATGTAGGCGGCCACGAACGGGACCAGCGTTTCCGAGACGCCCGCCCCATCGCCGGTGTCGCGCACCACGCGCAGCACGCTGTGCACGCCGGTATCGATGAGGCCGACGACCCGACCGAGCAGCTCGGCATCGCGGTTGAGAACCTCGTGACCGATCAGATCGACCCAATAGAACTCGTCTGCCTGGGTGCTGGGGAAACTCTGGCGCGAGACGAAGATGCGCGCGCCGCGCAGGGCCTCGGCCCCGCTGCGGTCATCGACGCCGCGCACCTCGGCCAGCACATGATCGCCCTGCATGCGGCTCTGGCCGACACGAAGATAGCCCGGCAGCGGGTGGGCAGCCCCGACGCGCCCCTGCAACGGATGTGCGGGGGGTTTGAGGAACCAGCGCGTCGAGGAGAACAACGCCTGCGGGTCGGCGGCAAAAGGCTGCACCCGGATCCAGCCCTTGACGCCCCAGGCGTCGAGCACGCGGGCGACTTCGACGGCGTCGGCGGGAAACTCGAGCTCAGCCGCCGTGGGATCGGTCGCCGAGGCCATTGGCAGCCGCAGCCCCGCTGGCCGGATCAGGCAGCCGTCTTGGCCTGGTCGACCAAGCGCGCCACCGTCGGCGACAGGCGCGCGCCCACACCCGACCAGTAGCCGACCCGGTCTACCGCGACGCGCAACGGCTCTTCACCACCGGACGCCATCGGGTTGTAAAAACCGACGCGCTCGATGAATCGGCCGTCACGGCGCTCGCGCGAATCGGCGACGACGATGTTGTAGAACGGGCGCTTCTTGGCGCCACCGCGTGCCAGTCGAATGACGACCATGATGTGAATTTCCTTCAGTGAAGCGGCGTGCCGCGCTATATGGCTACCCGCATGCAAACGCTTGCCGCTCGCGAGCCGATGTGCCCCGGTGCCAGGCGGTCGACGACGAACTGTAGCGGCCATGCGGCCGATTACAGGCCGAGCACAGAATCACCTGAAACGTGGTTCTGGGCAACCGAGCATTATAAACTGACTGGATCAGTTGTCGAGATGCGATCGTTGTCCATGCCGTGCACGCCGCCGTCCGCCCCGCCCGGGCCACCAAGCTTGACCGTGAGGCCCGCCACGGAAGCCGATCTCGATGCCATCACCGCCATCTACGCCCACGCGGTCGGGCACGGCACCAGCAGCTTCGAGATCGTGGCGCCCGACGCCGCCGAAATCGGCCGTCGCTGGCGTGACGTATCGGCACAGGGCTGGCCGTGGCTGGTGGCCGACAGCGGCGGGCGCATCCTGGGCTATGCCTACGCGGGGGCGTTCCGCCCGCGACCGGCTTACCGGTTCACGGTGGAGGATTCGATCTACCTGCATCCGCAAGCCCAGCGCGGCGGCATCGGCCGGGCGCTGCTGGCCGAATTGCTGGCCCGTTGCACCGCGGCCGGCGCGCGCCAGATGCTGGCGGTCATCGGTGACTCGAACAGCACCGCCTCGATCGCCCTGCATCGTGCACTGGGTTTCGAGCCTGCCGGCGTGCTGCGCGCAGCGGGCTGGAAGTTCGGCCGCTGGCTCGACGTGGTGCTGATGCAGCGCAGCCTGGGGCCGCAAGTACCCACCCCCCCGCCCGGCGGCCTTGGATGAGGCCCTATCGATACAAGACCCTGGCCACCTGGCTGGCTGTGCTGGCCGGCACGCTGGGCGCGCACCGCTTCTATCTCTACGGTTGGCGCGACACCGTCGGCTGGATGCATCCGCTGCCGAGCCTGATCGGCCTGGCGGGCGCGGTGCGCATGCACAACCTGGGGCAGGACGACCGGCTCGCCTCGCTGCTCGTGCCGCTGCTGGGGCTCATGATCTCGCTATCGATGCTGACGGCGATCATCTACGGGCTGACCCCCGATGAGCGCTGGGACCAGCGCCACAACCCCGAGCTGGCCCCACACAGCACCGGCTGGCTGCCGGTGCTGGCCGTCATCACCGCCCTGCTGGTCGGCGCCAGCGTCCTGATGGGCACCATCGCGTTCAGCGGCCAGCGCCTTTTCGAATGGCAACTGGACGCCGCGCGGACAGTCAGCCCGCAGTAGGCAAACGCTCGATGCGCTGATCCCCCACCGCCGCCAGCAGCGCGGCGATCGGCCCGTGTCCGGGCCAGTGCAGCGCGGGGCTCAGCCAGCGGCATCAGGACAAGAACGCGTTGGTGCGCACGCGGATGCGGCAGCTGCAGGTGCGGCGGGTCGGAACGCTCGTCGCCGTGGAGCAGCAAGTCGAGATCGAGCGTGCGCGGCGCCTTGGCACCCGCGTGTGTGGCAACCGCCCCAGTGCATCGAGGGCATCCTGCACCGTCTTCGACGCGTCGCCCAGGTTGGCGCCGACGCCGACGAAGGCCGGCGCCGGCGGTACAGCCGCGTCCACCCGCTCAGTGGGTGGCGGCCGTCCCGTCGCCATTCGCCTCACCGCCTTCACCGCCCTCCCCGGCGCCGGCAGGCTTGCGCCGGCGACGACGCCTCTTGCGCGGTGGCGCGTCTGGCGACAGCGGCGCTTCATCGGTTGGCGCGGCCGCTGCGCCCGACGCCTCGGTGCCGGCACGGCGTGGCACGCGGCGCGGCGGCGTCGCCTCGCGCACCGTCTTCAGCATGGCGTCGCGGTCGTCGGCGCTGCCCAGGGAAAAATCCTCCCACCACTCGGCCAGCTCGGCGTCCACCTCGCCGCAATCGGCGCGCAGACGCAGGAAATCGTAGCCGGCGCGAAAGCGTGGCTGCTCGACCAGCGCATGCGGCGCGCTACCGGTGCGCCGTTCGAAACGCGGCTGCATCGACCAGATCTCGCGCATGTCGCCGGCCAGCTTGCCACGGCCCGAGATGTCACCGATGCGCGCATCGAACACCGCATCGACCGCCTGCTGCAGCGCCAGATATGGCGGCTCGCCGGCGGCACGCTGCGCCTGCCAGCGCGCCTGCACCTCGTGCCACAGCAGGCACGCCAGCAGGAAGCTCGGCGCGACAGCACGGCCTTCCGCCACCCGCCGATCGGTGTCGACCAGCGCCAGCTGCACGAAGCGCTGCTGGGCGTTCGGCTCGGCGCTGCCGACGAGCATGGCATCGAGGATCGGGAACACGCCGTGTTGCAGACCCTGCTTGCGCAACTCGTCCAGGCTCTTCAGCGCATGGCCGGTCTGCAGCAGCTTGATCATCTCGTCGAACATGCGCGACACCGGCACGTTGGCCAGCAGCGGTGCCATCGCCTTGATCGGCTTCTGCGTGGCCGGGTCGATGGCGAAACCCAGTTTGGCGGCGAAGCGCACGACGCGCACGATGCGCACCGGGTCTTCGCGATAGCGTGATGTCGCATCGCCGATCATGCGCAGCACGCGCTTCTTGCTGTCCTGGAAACCGTGGTGGTAGTCGACCACCAACTGCTCGGTGGGGTCGTAGTACAGCGCGTTGACCGTGAAGTCGCGGCGCGCGGCATCCTCGATCTGCGGGCCCCAGACGTTGTCGCGCAGCACGCGCCCGCTGGCGTCGACGACATGCGACTTGCCGCTCAGCTCGTGCTTCGAGGTCTTCTCGTTGCCGCTGACCTGCTCGGCGGCCGCCGCATCGAGCAGCGCGCGAAAGGTCGAGACCTCGATCACTTCATGCTCGCGCCCGCGCCCGAAGATGACATGCACGATGCGAAAGCGACGCCCGATGATGAAGGCGCGCCGGAACAGCGCCTTCACCTGCTCGGGCGTGGCATCGGTGGCGACATCGAAATCCTTCGGCCGCATGCCCACCAGCAGATCACGCACCGCACCACCGACGATGTAGGCCTGGTGGCCGGCGTCCTTCAGCGTGCGCACCACGCGCACGGCGTTGTCGTCGAGCAGGCTTTGGTCGATGCCGTGCTCGGATGCCGGCACCTCGACGCGACGCCCCAGCGGCACGGACTTGGGCCCGGCGGGGGTCTTGCCGAGCAAGCGATCGATGAACTTCTTGATCATTCAGAACAGCCTGATGATGGGCCAGCCGCGCTCGACGGCGATGCGCTCGAGCGCGGGCCCTGGGTTGGTGGCCACCGGGTGGCTCACGGCTTCGAGCAACGGCAGGTCGTTGCTCGAATCGCTGTAGAACGTGATGCGCTCGCAATCCGCCCAACGCAGTCCCCGGCCGGCCAGCCACTGCTCGACACGCGCGACCTTGCCCTCGCGGAAGGACGGCACGCCCTGCACCTTGCCGGTGACCTTCCCGTGCTCATCACGGGCCAGTTCGGTGGCGATCAGCTCGGGCACCTCGAACAGCGCGGCGATCGGGCGCGTGACGAACTCGTTGGTCGCGGTGATGATGGCCACCTCGTCGCCAGCGAGCCGATGCTGCCGCACCAGCGCCTGCGCGCTGTCGTGGATCGCCGGCAACACCACCTCGCGCCGGAACCGCTCGCTCGCGGCGGCCAGTTCGCCCGCCGACCGGTGGCGCCACGACGCGGTGGCGAAGTCGACGTAAGCATCGATGTCCAGCCGCTCGGCCAGGTACTGCGCGTAGAAATGATCGTTGCGGCGCCGGAACTCGTCGCCGTCGGCCCACCCCAGGCGCACCATGAACTCGCCGAAGGCATGGTCGGAATCGGTGGACAGCAAGGTGCCGTCGAGGTCGAACAGCGCCAGCCTCATGGGCTGCGCCCGCCCGGGTCTTCGCTCAGCATCTGGCGCAGCAACGGCACCGTCACCGCACGCTGGCGGGCCAGCGCGTACTCGTCGAGGCGATCGAGCAGCGCCATCAGGTTCTTCAGATCGCGGGCAAAGCGGGTCAGCAGGTAGTCCATCACCTCGTCGCCGAGGAAGATGCCGCGCTGGTCGGCCTGCCGGCGCAGGACCGCGCGCGCTTCGTGTTCGGCCAGCGGCTGCAGCGCGAACACATGGCCCCAGGCCAGGCGGGTGCGCAGGTCGTCGCGCAGCGGCAGATCGACCGGCGGCACGCGGCCGGCAGCGACCCACTGCGCACCGACATGCGTGCAATGCACGAACAGCACGAACGCGGCGTGCTGGCGCTCGGCATCGAGCGCTTCGCAGCGGTCGACGACCACCAGCGTGCAATCGTCGCGCGTGTGCCAGGGTGCCGGGTCGTCGGCATCGAAGGCGGCGACCTGGGCACCGGCAGTCTGATGCTGGCCGACCAGTGCGCGCAACAGGTGGGTCTTGCCACTGCCTGCGGGCCCCCACAGGTAGGTTGGCGTGGCCGGCGCGGCGGCACTGCGCAGATGGCCCAGCGCGGCGCTGTTGTCGTGTGTGATGAAGGTGTCGAAGGTGGGCTGCGACTCGGGGCCGATGGCCAGCGGAATCTGCTTCATTGACATCGGTGCAGGCCCATCGGCGCGCATTTTAGGCGCGCCGCCCCGGCATTGCGGCGCGGCGGTCGGCGCCGTCAACGCGGCGCGGCCGGTGGCTTGCCGTGCATCTGCTGCACCCGCGCGCGCAGACCGGCTGCGTCGGCGGCGTGCGGCCGCACTTGCAGGTAGGCACACAGGTCGGCCACGGCGGCGCCGTGCTGCTGCAGTTCCATCAGCACCAGGCCGCGGTCGCGTCGCTCATCGATGTCCTGCGGCAACAGCACGACCAGCCGTTCGCACACCCCCAGCAGCGCCGGCCAGTTCTCGGCCGTGCGGTGGATCTCCTTCAGGTTGCGCAGCAGGCGCGCGAGCGTGTCGCGCGGCGCCGACGCCTGCAGGAACAGCCCGAGCGGCACATCGAGGTCGGTGCCCAGCCCCTGCTGGGCACGGTATGGCGCCAGTCGCTCTTCGAGTTCTTCACGCGACAGCGAATGTCCGCTGAGCGGGTCGATCACCACCTCGCCCTTCGAGGCGCGCAGCTTGACCAGGAAGTGCCCGGGAAACGACACGCCGCGTGCACCGAGCCCGATCTGGGTGGCCAGTTCGATGTACAGCAGCGCCAGCGTGATCGGGATGCCGCGGCGCGTGTTCAACACCTCGTGCAGGTGGCTGTTGCGCGGGTCGTAGAAGTTGTTGACGTTGACGGTGAAGCCCAGGTCCTGAAAGAAAAAACGGTTCAGGAAGCGCAGCCGCTGCAGCACCGCGGCATCGGCGGGAATGCGCCGCTTCAGGCGATCGGCCAACGCGTCGATCTGCGCCAGCACGCCCTGCGGATCGAGCTTCGGGTTCTCGTCCTGGGCCACCGAAATGGCGGCTTCGAGCAGAGCGAAGCCCTGGTCCTCGGCCACCAGCGTCGCGAAATACTGCAACGCGGTGGGCACCTCGAAACGCAAGGGCCCGCTCATCGGGATAAGGCTCGCAGCGGCATGGTTGCAAGTTTAGGTCAGCCGCCGCGGCGCAAGTGCGACGGCCGCACGCCGCTGGCCGCCAGCACGCCGAAATACAGCAGCGCCACGCCGCCGAGCACCAGCGCCATGATGCCCGCGCGCTGGCCCGCATGGGCCTTCAGGCCGACCCAGTCGATGCCCCGCTGCGCCCACCACAAAGCCAGCGCCAGCGCCGCGACCGCTGCCGAGACGCGCAGCATGAAGGCCACCCAGCCGGGGCGCGGCGCGTACACGCGCAGGCTGAGCAACCCGGCCAGCAACCAGCCGGCATTGACCAGTGCGCCGATGCCGATCGACAGCGCCAGCCCGGCATGACCCAGCCACGGCACCAGCACCAGGTTCATCGCCTGCGTCGCCAGCAGCACGACGATGGCGATGCGCACCGGCGTGCGCACGTCCTGGCGCGCATAGAAGCCCGGCGCCAGCACCTTGACGCCCACCAGCCCCATCAGGCCGACGCCATAACCCATCAGCGCCCGCGTCGTCTGCGCCACGTCCTGCACGTCGAACTGGCCGTAGTGGAAGACCACGGCGACCAGCGGTGCCGGAAAGACGATCAAGGCCACCGCACACGGCAGCGCCAGCAGCACCATCAGGCGCAGGCCCCAATCGAGCATGTCGGAGTAAGCGGCGCTGTCGAGCCGCGCCTGCGCCGAGGCCAGTTGCGGCAGCAGCACCACGCCCAGTGCCACGCCGAGCAGGCCGGTGGGAAATTCCATCAGGCGATCGGCATAGGTCAGCCAGGACACGGCCCCGACACCCACATGCGAGGCGATCTGCGTGTTGATCAGCAGCGAGACCTGCGCCACCGAGACGCCGAGCAGCGCGGGGGCCATGCGGCTGAGCACCCGCTTGACGCCCGGATGACGCCAGGCCTGGCGCAGCGCCGCCACCCCCAAGGCCAGGCGCGGCAAGTGGCCGACTGCCCGGAGCGCCGGGATCTGGATGGCGGCCTGCAGCAGCCCGCCGAGCATGACGCCGCCGGCCAGCGCCTCGATCGGCTGCAGGCCCCACGAGGCGAATGCCGGCGCGCCCCACGCGGCCGCGGCGATGACGGCCAGGTTGAGCAGCACCGGCGTCAGCGCCGGCACCGCAAAGCGTCGCCAGGTGTTGAGGATCGCCGCCGACAGCGCCACCATCGACATGAAGCCGATGTAGGGGAACATCCAGCGCGTCAGCCGCGAGGCGAGTTCGAATTCGGCCAGGCCGGAGCCGATCAGCCACACCAGCAGCGGCGCGCCGATGGTGCCCACCACGCAGGTCAGCAGCACGGTCCAGGCCAGGATGCTGGCCACGGCATCGATCAGCAGCTGGGTGGCCGCATCACCGTCCTGTTCGCGGCTGGCGGCCAGGATCGGCACGAAAGCCTGCGCGAACGCGCCTTCGGCGAACAGGCGGCGCAGCAGATTGGGGATGCGGAAGGCGACGTTGAACGCGTCGGTTGTCGCGCTGGCGCCGAAGCTGGCTGCGATGAGTTGCTCGCGCACCAGACCGGTGACCCGCGAAGCCAGCGTAAACAGCGAAACGGTGGAGGCAGCCTTGAGCAGGTTCATCGGGGTGCGAACCCAGCCCCTGTGGGCCGGCGGCAGCGGCATTATAGGCAGCCGGGCCGCCACGACCGGCCGCGGGCGTGGCGCAATGCTATACTCGCAGGCTTTGCGGAAGGCTGCCACAGCCCGCCGCGCATGCAGGATCACGGAAGACAGATCACCGAAGCTTATGGCCACCTCGACAAAAGCCAAGAAACGCACCGTCCGCCTTGCCTCCGGGCTGAAGCGCGCGCGTCAGAACACCAAGCTCAACGCGCACAACACCTCGCTGCGCTCGCGGTTCCGCACCGTCATCAAGAACGTGCAGAAAGCCGTTGCCGCCGGTGACCCGGCGAAGGCGCGCGAGATTTTCCAGTCGGCACAAAGCGTGATCGACTCCGTCGCCGACAAGGGCTGTTCCACAAGAACAAGGCCGCGCGCCACAAGTCGCGCCTGTCGGCCAAGGTGAAGGCACTGTCGTCGAGCTCCGCAAGCGCCTGACCGCGCCTGCTCGCCTGAGCCGACCCGAGCCCGCGAAAGCGGGCTTTGTCATTTGCACGGCCGCCCGACCCCCGTTCGACGGCGCGGCCGTCAGGCGGTCGCCTTCACCGCCTCGATGCCGACCGCAGTGCTGTGCTCGACCACCTGCAGCTGGTTGTCGCGCGCGAAGTTCATGACGAAGTCCCAGGCCAGCAACTCGACCTGCTTCAGGGCATCGCTGACGATCACGCAGCGCACGCCGTCGACCGTGCTGGGCACGCACAGCGGCGAATAGCCGATCACCGCATCGCGGCCCGCCTGCACACCGCCCGGGCGGAAGCAGGCCATCGCGCCGGCCAGCCGCTCGGCCCAGTCGCTGGGCCTGAAGGGCCGCTGATCGACGGTGAGGCCCAGGATGCGGTACTCGACGGGCGGATTCATCGGCTGGTGTGGGCGGGTCGCGCACCGATTGGCTGTTGCTGCACTGCACCAATCATCGCATGGGCAACGGGCCGCCGCGGCGCCGTGCAGCAAGCGCCATTTAGAATCTTTCACACAATCCATGCCGTCGCGTGGGTCGAGGTCATCGTCGATGAACGCACCCGAAAAAGCCGTCGTCCAGGCCATGCCGCACGTGATGAACACCTATGGCCGACTGCCGCTGGCGTTGTCGCACGGTCAGGGCTGCTGGCTGTGGGATACCGAAGGCCGCAAGTACCTCGACGCGCTGGGCGGCATCGCGGTGAACACGCTGGGCCATGCGCACCCGAAGCTGGTGCCGGCCTTGCAGGAGCAGATCGCCAAGCTGATCCACAGCAGCAACTACTACGAAGTGCCTTTGCAGGAAACGCTGGCCGCGCGGCTGTGCGAGCTGTCGGGCCTGAACGCGGCGTTTTTCTGCTCGACGGGGCTGGAAGCCAACGAGGCGGCCATCAAGATCGCGCGCAAGTACGGGCATGACCGCGGCGTGCAGCGGCCGCAGATCATCGTCTACGACGGCGCCTTCCACGGCCGCTCGATCGCCACGCTGTCGGCGACTGCCAACAAGAAGATCCAGGCCGGCTTCGGCCCGCTGGTCGAAGGCTTCGTGCGCGTGCCGCTCAACGACCTGGCGGCCGTGCAGCAGGCGGCGCGCGACAACCCGGACGTGGTGGCGGTGTTTCTCGAAACCATCCAGGGCGAGGGCGGCATCCACCCCACCCGCTTCAAGTATCTGCAGGAGCTGCGCAAGCTGTGCGACGAGCACGAATGGTTGCTGATGCTCGACGAGGTGCAGTGCGGCATCGGCCGCACCGGCAAGTGGTTCGCGCACCAGTGGGCCGGCATCGTGCCCGACGTGATGCCGCTGGCCAAAGGCCTCGGCTCGGGGGTGCCGATCGGCGCGGTGGTGGTCGGCCCGAAGGCGGTGGACGTGCTCGGCCCGGGCAACCACGGCACCACCTTCGGCGGCAACCCGCTGGCCATGCGGGCCGGTGTCGAGACGCTGCGCATCATGCTCGAGGACGGCGTGATGGAAAACGCCGCCCGCGTCGGCGCCGAGCTGCAGGCCGCGCTGCGCAGCGGCTTGCAGGATGTGGACGGTGTGGTCGACGTGCGCGGCCAGGGCCTGATGCTGGGCATCGAACTGGCGCGACCATGCGGTGCGCTGCTGGCGCGTGCCGCCGAGGCCGGACTGATGATCAGCGTCACCGCCGACAAGGTCATCCGGCTGGTGCCGCCGCTGATCCTGTCGAGCGACGAAGCGAAGCAGATCGTCGCCATCCTGGTGCCGCTGATCCGCGACTTCCTGGCCGAAGCCGCGCCGGCATGAAACCCGCGGCGGGGCTGATGAAGCACTACCTGCAGTTCAAGGACCTTCGCGCCGAGGAATACGCCTACCTGTTCGAACGCGCGCGCATCATCAAGACGCGCTTCAAGAACTACGAGCGCTACCAGCCGCTGACCGACCGCACGCTGGCGATGATCTTCGAGAAGGCGAGCACGCGCACCCGCGTCAGCTTCGAGGCCGGCATGTACCAGATGGGCGGCTCGGTGGTGCACCTGACCACCGGCGACAGCCATCTCGGGCCGCGCCGAGCCGGTCGAGGACACCGCCAAGGTCATCAGCCGCATGGTCGATCTGGTGATGATCCGCACCTACGAGCAGTCGAAGCTGGTGGCGTTCGCCGCCAACTCGCGCGTGCCGGTGATCAACGGCCTGACCAACGAATACCACCCCTGCCAGATCCTGGCCGACATCTTCACCTTCATCGAACACCGCGGTTCGCTGCAGGGCAAGGTGGTGGCCTGGGTCGGCGATGGCAACAACATGGTGCACACCTGGTTGCAGGCGGCCGACATCCTCGGCTTCACCGTGCACCTGAGTTCGCCGCGCGGCTACGAGTTCGACCCCGCCGTCGCCGGCATCTCACGCAGCGACTGCTACCGCGTCTTCAAGGACCCGATGGATGCCTGCCGCGACGCCGATCTGGTGACCACCGATGTGTGGACCAGCATGGGCTACGAGGCCGAGAACCAGCAGCGCCAGCAGGCCTTCGCCGACTGGTGCGTGGATGCCGAGATGATGGCCGCCGCCAAGGCCGATGCGCTGTTCATGCACTGCCTGCCGGCGCACCGGGGCGAAGAAGTGGCGGCCGAGGTCATCGACGGGCCGCAGTCGGTGGTGTGGGACGAAGCCGAGAACCGGCTGCATGCGCAGAAGGCGCTGATGGAGTACCTGCTGCTCGGTCGCATCGGCTGATGGCGCATCAGGCCCTCTGCCGAGGCGGCAGAGGGACCCGGCAACGTCAGCGCCGCTGGCGTGCAGTGCCCACCACCGCCGCCAGCCCCAGCAGCATCAGCGCGTAGGTCTGTGGCTCCGGCACCGCCGCCAGCGCGGCCACGCCGGTATCCGGGAAGTCGGTGAACACGCCGTCGACACCGAGCTGGAAGTAGTAGGTCATCTCGGCCTGTGGGTCGGCAAAGCCATAACCCGACGCGTCGTCGCGGAAGGTGTACGCATGCACCAGCAGGCCGGCGGCGTGCGCGGCCTCGATGACGCCGGTGCTGCCTTCGACAAGACGGTCGTTGATCGGCGTCGAGTTGTCGCCGGCCGGGTCGATCGTCTTCACCAGGTACGGCTTCCACGGGCCGACGCCGTCGGCGTAGGTCTTGACGAAGGCCAGGCCCACCCCGGTGAGCATGTCGGCGAAGCTGAGGCCGCCGCCGGCCGCCGCCACATCGAAGGGCTGGCCGTAGGGCGCCGTCAGGTCGAGCGAGCCATCGGGGTTGACGTCGTTGGCATCGACCAGCTGCACCAGCTTGATGTCGGTGCGCGTGTTCAGGTACTGCAGGTTGCCGACCTCGAAGGACTGGATGAACACCGGCGCATTGGCGCTGTTGCCGTAGGCCGCGTGCAGCTTGTCGACCAGCTTGTCCTCGAACACCTTGTTGCCGAAGATGCCGTCGTGGAAGGTCGAGTGCTTGATCTCGGGGTAGATGCCGACGCTGCGGCCCAGGCGCGCGCTTTCCGAGCGCGCCAGCGCGATCACCTCGTCCAGTGTCGGGATCTCGTACAGGCCGTTGAACTGCTGCGGCCGGTTGGCACGCGGCTGGATGGCGCGCAAGGTCTTGATCTCGGCCAGCGTGAAGTCGCTGGCATACCAGTCGGTGGTGCGCACGCCGTCCAGCATCTTGGTGCTCTTGCGGCTGGCGAACTCGGGCCGCATGGCCACATCGGTGGTGCCGCCCAGCACCGGTTCGTGGCGTGCGATCAGCACCCCGTCCTTGGTCATCACCAGGTCGGGTTCGATGAAGTTCGCGCCCTGCTGGATGGCCAGCAGGTAGCCCTGCAGCGTGTGCTCGGGCAGGTAACCCGATGCGCCGCGGTGACCGATGACGATCGGCGGCTTGCCGTCGAGGGTGTTGAAGGCAGCCGACGCCGACAGGGGCGCCAGGCCGATGGTCGTGACGGCAGATGCGGTGAGCACAAGCAAGGTCTTGTTCACGATCGGTCTCCTGTGTGGTGCGGCGGCCGGTGATGCCGGCCATCGGTTGCGCGGCGCGAGCGAAGTCTTGCGCTTCGTTGTGTCGACACGATGACAGGTTTTCCGGCGCGCGGCAATTTGCCCCTACCATGGCTGCACGGCCCTTGCCACCCTTGCCGATCGATGCCTGTCACGCCACGCCTTTGGGACATCTCCGCGCCGGTCGATGTCGACTCGCCGGTGTTTCCCGGCGACACCCGCTACCGGCAGGAATGGAGCGCGACGCTCGGCCCCGGCTGCCCGGTCAACGTCAGCGCGTTGACCCTGTCGCCCCACACCGGCAGCCATGCCGACGCCCCGCTGCACTACGACCCGCACGGCGCGACGGTGGGCGCACTCGAGCTGCACGCCTTACCTGGGCCGATGCCGCGTGCTGCATGCGATCGGCTGCGGCCCGTTGATCGAGTGGCAGCACCTGCAGGGCAAGCTCGATGGCCTGCCGCCGCGCCTGCTGGTGCGCACCTACGACACGCGCCCCGCTGCGCCGCTGGGACGGCGCGCTGACAGCGTTCGCCGCCGACACCGTCGAACGGCTCGCCGACCTGGGCGTGCGGCTGATCGGCATCGACACCGCCAGCATCGACCCGGCCGACAGCAAGACGCCTGCCCAGCCACCAGGTGATTCGACGCCGTGACCTGCGCGTGCTCGAAAACCTGGTGCTCGACGCGGTCGAAGAAGGCGACTACGAGCTGATCGCCTTGCCGCTGAAGCTGATGAGCGCCGACGCCAGCCCGGTGCGCGCGGTGCTGCGGGCGATCGGGTAGAACCCCGGCAACCCCGACCAAGGAACCTGGCATGCACAGCCTCGCCGAAGCCCAGGCGCTCGACGCCGCCGACCCGCTGGCGCCGCTGCGCGACGCTGTTCGAGATCCCGACGGCCTGATCTATCTCGACGGCAATTCACTCGGCGTGCTGCCGCGCGCCAGCGCCGACCGCGTGGCGCAGGTGGTGCGCGACGAGTGGGGCAAAGGGCTCATCGGCAGCTGGAACAGTGCCGGCTGGATGCAGACTGCCGCAGCGCATCGGCGACAAGATCGCGCGGCTGGTCGGTGCGCAGGCCGGCGAGCTGGTGGTCGCCGATTCGACTTCGGTGAACCTGTTCAAGGTGCTCAGCGCCGCGCTGAACCAGCAGCGCGCCGATGCACCGGCGCGCACGCGCATCGTCTCCGAACGCCACAACTTCCCCACCGACCTGTACATCGCCGAAGCGCTGGCCCGGGAACGCGGGCTCGAACTGCTGCTGGCCGAGACGCCGCAGCAGTTGCCGCAGATGCTCGACGAACGTGTCGCGGTGCTGATGCTGACCCATGTCAACTACCGCACCGGCCGCATGCACGACATGGCCGCGCTGACCGCCGCCGCCCACACGGCGGGCGCGCTGGCCGTGTGGGACCTGGCGCACTCTGCCGGCGCGGTGCCGGTGGCGCTGAACGAATGCCATGCCGACTTCGCCGTCGGCTGCGGCTACAAGTACCTCAACGGCGGCCCCGGCGCGCCGGCCTTCCTGTGGGTCGCACCGCAGCACGCCGATCGCTTCCGGCAGCCGCTGGCCGGCTGGATGGGGCATGCGGCGCCGTTCGAATTCAGCACGCACTACCGGCCCGCTGCCGGCATCACGCGCTACCTGTGCGGCACGCCGCCGGTGCTGTCGCTGGCCGCGCTGGAGTGTGGCGTCGACACGCTGCTGGCCGCCGAGCCGCATGGCGGCATGGCCGCGCTGCGCGCCAAGTCGCTGGCGCTGAGCCGCGCCTTCGCCGATCTGGTCGAGCGGCGCTGCGCCGGACACGGCTTGTCGCTGGTGTCGCCGCGCGACGACGCGCTGCGCGGCAGCCAGGTGTGCTTCGCGCATGCGCAGATCGGCTACCCGCTGATGCAGGCGCTGATCGCACGCGGCGTGGTCGGCGACTTTCGCGCCGGCGACACGACGACGCCGCGGGCACCCCGGACATCCTGCGCTTCGGCTTCACGCCGCTGTACACACGCTTCGCCGATGTGTGGCACGCGGTCGAGCACCTGGTGCAGGTGCTGCAACGCGAGGAATGGCGCGAGGCGCGCTTCAACCAGCGCGCCGCAGTGACATGACGAACGACATGAAACCGCCCGCCGGGCCGCAAGGCATCGTGCACGCCGAAGGCGCGAAGCTCGATTTCGAGCGCGACATGAGCTACGGCGACTACCTGCACCTCGACCAGGTGCTGAACGCGCAGCATCCGCTGTCGCCCGACCACAACGAGATGCTGTTCATCGTGCAGCACCAGACCTCGCGAGCTGTGGATGAAGCTGATGCTGCACGAGCTGCGCGCGGCGATCGCTGCGGTGGCGGGCGACCAGCTGGGCAGTGCCTTCAAGATGCTGGCGCGGGTGTCGCGCATCATGGAGCAGCTGGTGCATGCCTGGGACGTGCTGGCGACGATGACACCGCCCGAGTACAGCGCCATCCGGCCGTACCTGGCGCAAAGCAGCGGCTTCCAGAGCTGGCAGTACCGCTGCATCGAGTTCAGCCTGGGCAACAAGAATGCAGCGATGCTGAAGCCGCACAGCCACCGGGCCGACCTGCTGGCGACCGTGCAGGCGGCCTACGACGCGCCGTCGCTGTATGACGAAGCGCTGCGGCTGCTGGCACGGCGCGGCCTGCCGGTGCCGCCAGGATCGCGTCGAGCGTGACTGGCGCCAGCCCTATCAGGCCAGCGAGGCGGTCGAACAGGCGTGGCTGCAGGTCTACCGCCAGCCGCAACTGCACTGGGATCTGTACCAGCTCGGCGAGGAACTCACCGATCTGGAGGACGCGTTTCGCCTGTGGCGCTTCCGCCATGTCACGACGGTCGAACGCGTGATCGGCTTCAAGCGCGGCACCGGCGGCACCGGTGGCGTCAGCTACCTGCGCAAGATGCTCGACGTGGTGCTGTTCCCGGAAATCTGGACGCTGCGCACCAGTTTGTAGACCTTGCGGCGTGCCGCTGCGTGCCACTGCCGTGGCCCGGTCAGCGACAGACGCGGGCCGGCCGCGCTGCCTAGAATCGGCCTGGCGGCATCGCCGCACGTCGCCGAAGGCCCCCATGGACACACGCACTTCCCCCGCCCGCCTGCGCATCGAACGGGTGCGCGATGCGCTGACAAGACACCGCCTGGACGCCTTGCTGGTGCCCTCGAGCGACCCGCACCTTTCCGAGTACCTGCCGCCACGCTGGCAGGGCCGCGAATGGCTGTCGGGCTTCACCGGCTCGATGGCCACGCTGGTCGTCACACCCACCGCAGCGGCCCTGTTCGCCGACAGCCGCTACTGGGCGCAGGCCGAGGCCGAACTGGCCGGCAGCGGCATCGAACTGGTGAAGATCCCGACTGCCGCCGCCAGCCACCATGTCGAGTGGCTGACGCGGCAGGTGCCCGGAAGGTCGGTGCGGTCGCCGTCGACGGCCAGGTGCTGGGCCTGGCCGCCGCCCACGCGCTGCGCCAGGCGCTGGACAAGGCCGGCGTCAGCGCTGCGCACCGACATCGACCTGATCGCCGAGGCCTGGCAGCCACGCCCGGCTTTGCCCACCGCCGCGGTCTACGAACACCTGCGCGCCGCACGCCACCGCGAGCCGCGGCCGACAAGCTGGCGCGCGTGCGCGACGCGATGGCGCAGCACGGTGCCAGCCACCACTTCATCTCCACCGTCGATGACGTGGCCTGGCTGACCAACCTGCGCGGCGCCGACGTCAACTACAACCCGGTGTTCCTGGCGCACCTGCTGGTCGACCTGCGCGGCGCCACCCTGTTCATCGGCACCGGCAAGGTCGACGCGGCCCTGCAGCAGCGGCTGCGCGCCGACGGCGTGGCGCTGGCCGACTACGCGGCAGCGCCGGCAGCGCTGCAATCGTTGCCGCCGCGGCAGCACGCTGCTGATCGACCCGAAGCGCATCACGCTGGGCCTGCGCGAACAGGTCGCGGCACGACACCGGCGTCGTCGAGGCCATCAACCCCAGCACGCTGCTGAAGAGCCGCAAGTCGGCTGCAGAAGCCGCCTTCGTGCGCGAGGCGATGATCGAAGACGGCGCGGCGATGTGCGAGTTCTACGCCTGGTTCGAAAGCGCACTCGGACGCGAGCGCATCACCGAGATCACCATCGACCAGAAGCTGTCGGCCGAGCGCGCGAAGCGGCCCGGTTTCGTGTCGCTGAGCTTTCCGGTCATCGCCGGCTTCAACGCCAACGGTGCGATGCCGCACTACCGTGCCAGCGCGCGAATCGCAGCGGTGATCGAAGGCGACGGCCTGCTGCTGATCGACTCGGGCGCGCAATACCTGGGCGGCACCACCGACATCACGCGGGTGTGGCCGATCGGCCAGGTCAGCGCGGCGATGAAGCGCGACTACACGCTGGTGCTGAAGGGCACCATGGCGCTGAGCCGCACGCGCTTTCCGCGCGGCACCCTGAGCCCGATGCTCGATGCCATCGCCCGCGCGCCGCTGTGGGCCGAGGGGCTCGATTTCGGCCACGGCACCGGCCACGGCGTCGGCTACTTCATGAACGTGCACGAAGGCCCGCAGAGCATCAGCCGCGCGCTGCCCGATGCGCACATGGCGATGGAGCCCGGCATGATCACCTCGATCGAACCGGGCGTGTACCGCGCCGGCCAGTGGGGCGTGCGCATCGAGAACCTGGTGCTGAACGTGCCGGCGCACACGCCCGAAGGCGACACCTTCGCCGAGATGCTCGAGTTCGAGACGCTTGACGCTGTGCCCGATCGACACCCGCTGCATCGAGCGCTCGCTGCTGCGCGCCGACGAGATCGATTGGCTGAACCGCTATCACGCGGTGGTGCGAGAGCGCCTGGCGCCGAAGCTCGAGGGCGCCGCGCTGGCCTGGCTGGTGCAGCGCACCGCGCCGTTCTGAAGCGGCCCTTCAGCGTCGCGAGATCCTCACGAGACCGTCGACGCAAAGCCGCGTGAGCCGACCCAGCGGCCAGACTCCGTGCGCACTCGGCATCGACCTGGGCGGCACCAAGATCCAGGCGCTGGTGCTCGACGGCGCGGGCCGGGCTGTGTGGGAGCGGCGCATCGCCACGCCGGCCGACGGCTACGACGCCACGCTGCAGGCGATCGCCGCGCTGGTGGCCGCAGGCGCAGCAGGCCTGCGGCCCCTGCAGCGTGGGCATCGGCACGCCGGGCACGCTCACGCACGCGGGGCTGATGAAGAACTCGAACTCGTTGTGCCTCAACGGCCGCCCGCTGCTGGCCGACCTGCGTGCACTGCTCGGCCAGCCGGTGCAGCTGGCCAACGACGCCAACTGCCTGGCGCTGTCGGAGGCCACCGACGGCGCCGGCGCCGGTGCGGCGGTGGTCTTCGCCGTCATCCTCGGCACCGGCACCGGTGCCGGCATCGCGGTGCACGGGCGCGTGCTCAGCGGCCCCAACGGCGTCGCCGGTGAATGGGGCCACAACCCGCTGCCCTGGGCCGAGGCCGGGCTCGACCCGCTGCTGCCGTGTTACTGCGGCCAGCAAGGGTGCATCGAGACGCTGCTCAGCGGCCCGGCGATGGCACGCGACCACCTCGGCTGCACCGCGGCACCACGCTGACGCGCCGAGCAGATCGCCGCGGCCGCGCAGGCCGGCGACGGCGACTGCGTCGCGACGCTGCAGCGCTACGGCCACCGGCTGGCGCGCGCGCTGGCCAGCGTCATCAACCTGCTCGACCCCGACGTGATCGTGCTTGCCGGTGGTGTGTCGCAGATCGCCGCGCTGTACCGGCTGGTGCCGCCGCTGTGGGGCCGCTGGGTGGTGGCCGGCGGCCAGGCCGGACGTGGTGCGCACGCGCTTGCTGCCCAGCCTTCACGGCGATGCCTCGGGCGTGCGCGGCGCGGCCTGGCTGGGCCGCCACCACGACGCCTTCACATCTGCCGGAACAGGTGCAGGTAGCTGCGGCTGACCGGCAGCACCTCGCTGCGGCCGCGCAGCTGCAGTTCGGCGGTTTCGTTGATGCCGCGCACCACCTGTTCGACATGGTGCAGGTTGACGATCGCCGAGCGGTGCACCTGCACGAAGATCTGCGGGTCGAGCTCGTCGGCGAGCTCGCGGATGGTCTTGCGGATCAGCGCCTCGCCGCCCTGCCAGGCGACCAGCGTGTACTTCTCGTCAGAGCGCAGGAAGGCGATCTGCGCGACCGGAATCAGCCGCGTGTTGGCGCCCACCGAGGCCTTGATCCATTGCAGCCAGTTGCGCGCGCCGGCGCGCTCGCGCAACTCGGCGGCCAGGCGATCCAGCGTGTCGGCCCAGGCCGGCGCCGCTGCGCGCTGCGCGGCTGCGTCGTCGCCGAGCCGCTGCTGCAGCCGCTGCACCGTGTCGGCCAGGCGCGCCTCGTCGAAGGGCTTGACCAGGTAGTCGATGGCGCCGTGCGCGAAGGCCTGCACCGCGTAGTGCTCGAAGGCGGTGACGAAGACGATCTGCGCGCGCCGGCCGATGCAGCGCGCGGCCTCGATGCCGTTCAGGCCCGGCATCTGCACATCCAGGAACACCACCTGCGGCGCATGCTGGTCGAACAGCTCGACCGCTTCACGGCCGTTGCGCGCCTCGGCCACCACCTGCAGGCCCGGCCACAGCCGCCGCAGGTGAGCGGCCAGGCGCTCGCGCAGCAGCGGCTCGTCGTCGGCGATCAGGGCGCGCGGCGCGCTCATGGTCGATCGACGATGACGATGCGCGCGCACAGGCCGTGCGGATCGGCCGGCTCGAGCTCGAGCCGCGCGTCGCCGTCGAAGAACACCTGCAGCCGCTCGCGCAGGTTGCTCAGCCCGGTGCCCGCTGCGGCCTGGGGCGCCAGCCCGCGGCCGCTGTCGCACACCCACACGCGGGTCGTGCGCGCCGCGTCGTCGCGCGCCGCGCCGACCTCGATGCAGCCGCCCTGTTCGCTCGGGTCGATGCCGTGGCGCACCGCGTTCTCGACCAAGGTCAGCAGCGCCATCGGTGGAAACCGGCACGGGCTCAGGTCCTGCGGCACCTGCACGCCGAAGCGCAGGCGGTCGGGCATGCGCATGTGCATCAGCTCGAGGTACGCGCGCACCAGCGCACACTCGCGGCCCAGCGTGGCAGCGTCGTCGTCGTGCAGTTGCGGCATCGCGGCGCGCAGGTAGGCGATCAGGCTGCCGAGCACCGGCGCGGCCCGCGGCGAGCCGCTTTCGACCAGCGCCTGCACATTGGCCAGCGTGTTGAACAGGAAGTGCGGCTCGATCTGCGAACTGCAGCAGGCTCAGCCGCGCGTCGAGCGCCTGGCGCTCGAGTCGGTTGCGCTCGAGTTCGAAGTGCAGTTGCTGCGCGCGCGAGTGCGCCTGCTGTTCGCGCACCATCGCGCCCAGCGCCAGCACCAGGCCCACCACCACGCCGGTGCCGGCGATGAAGGCAAAGCCCCACAACATGCCGCGGTTGGCCAGGAACGCGCTCGCACTGCCGCCGGTGCTGAGCAGGTACACCGCCCCCGTGGCCAGCGGAGCGGCCAGCACCACCGCCAGCGCCTGCATCAGCCAGCGCGGCAGCCAGCGCTGTGGCCAGTGCCCGGCGGCGGCGAAGGCGAGCAGCAGCACCATCGACAGGAACAGGCAGCGCCCCAGCACGACGGCAAAGGGCGTGACATGAAACGCCGGATACAGCAGCGCCGCCGCCACCGCGCCGAGGGCCAGCGCCACGACCACGGAACGCCAGGTCAGGCGACCCAGAAATGCCGTCCAGCCGGCCAATCCCGCAGGCGGGTGGTTTGCGAATTCGTCTGCCACGCGGGCACGATAGCCGAGCCTGCGTTGCCGATGAGCAGTCGGATGACGGGCGTGCGACGGGCGACGGGAATCCGGGCATCGACGGCGCGAGGTGCTTGCGAAGAGCATCGCCGGCGCGAAGGTACGCCCATGCGTCGTCACCCTCACCCGCACGGCGGGTGAGCGGTCAGAACGTCAGACGCCGGTGCGCACCGGCCGTGCCGCCAGCGCCTGCTGCAGCGTCTCGGCGCTGTCCTGCAGGTGGGCGCGGGTGGCCGCGTCGGCGATCGGCGTGCGCCTGGCCGACCTGCTCAGCTGCTGCGCCAGCGTCTGCGCCTGCACCCGCAGCAGGCCGCGCGCATCGGCGCGCGACTGCGAACCCGGCCGCAGCAACGCCGCCGCCAGCCGGTTGACGTGTTCGCGCTGCAGTTCGCGCCGTGCCGAGACGATGTGCAAGCTGCCGGCGGCCGACAGCTCGCTCCACACGTCCTGGTTCAACCGCGTGTACAGCTCGCCGAGCTGGAAGGCCGTCTCGGGCCGGTCGGTCTTGTCGACGCTGTCGAGGATGCGCGCCGCCAGCGCATCGCTCATCAACTGCGCCAGCACCGCCTGCTGCAGGTCGAGCAGCCGCTGCGGCACCGGGTAGTCGGTGCTCGAACCGGGGTTTTCGCCGCGGTCGTCGAAGTCGGGCGCCAGGCGGCGCTGCAGCGCCGCGCTGACGGTCAGCCCGTCGGTGGACAGCACGTGGCGCGACAGCAGCGCCAGCGCCCGGCGCTGGGTGTCGGCGTCCACCGGCTGCAGCGGGTCGCGGCCGCTGCCGGGGTAGTCGCGCAGCGTGCGCACGCCGCCGATCTGGCGCACCAGCACGCCGGCAGCGCGGCCCGAATCGGCGATCGCATAGGCCAGCGAACGGCGCAGCACCGCGTAACTGTCGTCCGACTTGAGCTGCCGGATCTCCTGGCGCGCGAACAGGTCGCGCGCGATGTCCAGCCGCTTGGCGGCATAGGCGATCGGGTCGGAACCCAGGTCCATGCGCAGCGTTTCGGGGTCGATGCCGAACGACGCGTCCTCGTCGGTGCCGAAG
The DNA here is from genome assembly GCA_963756415.1 of uncultured beta proteobacterium. GTDB lineage: Bacteria > Pseudomonadota > Gammaproteobacteria > Burkholderiales > Burkholderiaceae_C > Rubrivivax. Next base: position 1,082,040 of record CAVWNT010000002.1, on the reverse strand, counting down.
GCCAGCAACGGCTCGTTGCCGCGCGCTGCGATCTGCAGCAGCGCGGCGCGTTCGTCGGCAGCCGCCAGCGGCTTGTAGGCGTACTCGATGGCCCAGTAGTCGTACGGGCCGAGCACGGTCTGGAACGCATTGCCGCCTTTCTCGCCCGGCCGCGGCAGGTTGATGGCGTTGTATTCCATCACCGAGGCGGTGGTGCCGTTCGCGCGCGTGAACTCGGCATCCGACAGCTGCGCTTCGGTGTAGGCCCGCGAGGCCCGGAAGTTGTGGCGCAGGCCGAGCGTGTGCCCGACCTCGTGCATCGTCGTGTCCTTCAGGTAGTCGAGCACGAACTGCTGCGACTGCGCGCTGTCGGGGTCGAGATCGCCGCGCGCCTCGAACACATCGAGTGCATAACCCAGCTGTTCGGCCATCAGGTCGGCATGCGCGCACAGGCCGTGCGCCTCGTGTTCGCCAGCGGCCGCGCCGAGGCCTTGCGCCGCGGCACCCACCACCGATGCAAACGCGGTGCCGGGCAGGGTCTGCGAGCGCAGCGAGCGGATCGAACGCGAGCTGAGGCTTTCGATGCCGATGTCGGCATCGAGGATCTCGCCACTGCGCGGGTCGACATGCTTGGGGCCGATGGCGCCGAAACTCGGCTCGGCCGACATCAGCCAGCGCACCGACGCGTAGCCCACGTCGAGCGTGTCGAAGGAAGCGTCGTCGGCTTGCTGCTTGACGACGATGGCATCCTTGAAACCGATCTTCTCGAAGGCCCTGTTCCATTCGAGGATGCCGGCGCCGATGGTGGCGCGGTACTTGACCGGCACGTTGCGGTCGATCCAGAAGGTGATCGGCTTGACCGGCTCGGACAGCGCCGCAGCCGGGTCCTTCTTCTCGAGCCGCCAGCGCGTGACGTGGCGCTGGCGCGGCGTGCGCGCCAGGTCGTCGCTGAAGTCGAGCACGGTGCTGGTGAACAGGCCCACGCGCGGATCGGCCCGGCGCGGCACCATCATCGTGGCCGGCATCGGCGCCAGCGAGTAGTGGTGGCCGATGAACAGGCTGCGCGCATCGGGAACGTATTTCGGCACGCTCGGCGTCAGGCCGGCAAGCGGCTGGGACGCGCCGGGCGCGGTCGGCGGCGCGACGCCGATGCTGGCCGCGTAGTAGTGGTTCTGCGTCTCGATCTCCAGCGCCTGCGGCGAGCCGCGCGCGCCGCGGATGACGCTGTTGCGCACGTCCAGCACATACGCGTTGACGGAATGCGCGCTGCAGCCGCATGCCCACGCCGAGCATGTCGCCGAGGAACAGGCCGTTGGCTTCGATCAGCACCGCCTTGCTGGTCGGGTGCGGCTGGCTGACCAGCGGCACGCTGCCCAGCAGGCTGGGCGAGAACGAACTGCCCAGCGCACGCGCCTCGGGCGTGCCGGCCGCGGCGACCACCTCGTGGTTCAGCGCCACCAGCCGCACCTGCTTGTGCACCTGCTGGAACTCGACCACCTGCTGCCCGCCGCTGCCGCTGATCGGATAGGCCATCAGCCCGCCGAGAATGAACGCCTGCCCGATGCCGCTGCTGAGCTTGGGCGACAGCAGGAACTGCCGGCCCAGATCGGACGGCGCCAGCTCGATCCAGACCTTGTCGTCCTTCTGCCAGAGCGTGAGCGGGCCGTCGATCTTCTGCGCCTCGGCGATGACCTTGGCAAACGGCGGCAGGCTGCCCGGCACCTGAGGCGGTGACGCCGCGGCGACGACTGCCGCGCCGGCCGGGCCCGATGCCGATTGCGCCACCGGCGCAATACCCAACGGCAGCGGGCTGTTGGCCGCGCGCGGCGGCGTTGCCGACGCTGCCGGCTTGTCGGCTGCTTCGGGCACCTGCAAGGTCGTGCACGCGCCGAGCAACAGTGCCAGCGACAACGCCGCGGCGGCGGCCGGCAACGGAACAACGGGCTTGTCAACTCGGCGCATAACGGGGCTTCCAGCAGGTCATCGAGCGCCACCACACATGGCGCCGGGCCATTTTCGACCGTGCTCGCGTGCGATGGTTCAGATGCACCGGCAGCCATCGGCCGCAGCGTGAATCAGATCATCACTTCAGCGCCTTGAAGCGCAGGCGGTGCGGGCGGGCGCCCTCCTCGCCCAGGCGCTTCTTCTTGTCGGCCTCGTATTCCTGGTAGTTGCCGTTGAAGAAGACCCATTGCGAATCGCCCTCGCAGGCCAGGATGTGGGTGGCGATGCGATCGAGGAACCAGCGGTCGTGGCTGATGACCATGATGCTGCCGGCGAACTCGAGCAGCGCGTCTTCGAGCGCACGCAGCGTTTCCACGTCGAGGTCGTTGCTCGGCTCGTCGAGCATCAGCACGTTGCCGCCCTGCGCCAAGGTCTTGGCCAGGTGCAGCCGGCCGCGTTCGCCGCCCGACAGGTTGCCGACCAGCTTCTGCTGGTCGTTGCCCTTGAAGTTGAAGCGGCCGAGGTAGGCGCGCGACGGCATCACGAACTTGCCGACCACCAGGTTGTCCAGGCCGCCGGAGACGTCCTCCCACACCGTCTTGTCGCCGGCCAGGCTGTCGCGGCTCTGATCGACGAAGGCCAGCCGCGCGGTCTTGCCGATCACCACCTCGCCGCTGTCGGGCTTCTCGACGCCCTGGATCATGCGGAACAGGGTCGACTTGCCGGCGCCGTTGGGGCCGATGATGCCGACGATGGCACCGGCCGGCACCTTGAAGCTCAGCGTTGTCCATCAGCACACGCTCGCCGAAGCTCTTGCTGACCTCCTTGAACTCGATCACCTCGTTGCCGAGGCGTTCGCCGACCGGGATGAAGATCTCGTTGGTCTCGTTGCGCTTCTGGTATTCGACGTCGCTGAGTTCCTCGAAGCGCGCCAGCCGCGACTTGCTCTTCGTCTGCCGGCCCTTGGCATTGGAGCGCACCCACTCGAGTTCCTTCTTCATCGCCTTGGTGCGCGCGTCTTCGGTCTTCTGCTCCTGCTCCAGGCGCGTCTCCTTCTGCTCGAGCCAGTCGGAGTAGTTGCCCTTGTAGGGCAGGCCGCGTCCGCGGTCGAGTTCGAGAATCCACTCGGCGGCGTTGTCGAGGAAGTAGCGGTCGTGGGTGATGGCCACCACCGTGCCCGGGAAACGCTTCAGGAAGATCTCCAGCCACTCGACACTTTCGGCATCGAGGTGGTTGGTGGGCTCGTCGAGCAGCAGCATGTCGGGCTTGCTCAGCAGCAGCCGGCACAGCGCGACGCGGCGCTTCTCGCCGCCCGACAGCGTGCCGATCAGCGCATCCCACGGCGCCAGGCGCAGCGCGTCGGCGGCGATCTCGAGTTGCAGGTCGGTGTTCTCGCTGCCGGCCGCGGCGATCACCGCTTCCAGTTCGGCCTGCTCGCTGGCCAGCGCGTCGAAATCGGCATCGGGCTCGGCGTAGGCGGCGTACACCTCGTCGAGCCGCGCCTTCGCCTTCAACACCCCGCCGATGCCCTGCTCGACCGCCTCGCGCACGGTCTGATCGGGGTCGAGCGCCGGTTCCTGCGGCAGGTAGCCGATGTTCAGGTTCGGCATCGGCACCGCTTCGCCTTCGATGTCGTTGTCGAGGCCGGCCATGATCTTCAGCAGCGTGCTCTTGCCGCTGCCGTTCAGACCGAGCACGCCGATCTTGGCGCCGGGAAAGAACGACAGGTTGATGTCCTTCAGGATCTGCCGCTTCGGCGGCACGATCTTGCCGACGCGGTTCATGGTGTAGACGTATTGGGCCATGTGGAATCTGCCAGAAGTGAAAAGGGCTGCGCTTGCAGCACAACCCGACATTGTCGTCGCTTGCCGCACGGCCTCGGCGATGCGGCAGGTCGCACCGCATTCGGCAGCCGCTGCACATCGCCCGGCGCGCGAATGAAAGCGCTGTTTGCGGGGCGAAGGCATGCCATCTCGCCAGACCCCACGCGGGGGCTCGCACGCGGGCCGGTTAGAATGTGCGCTGTGTCGTGATCTCCAGTCATCGCGACGCGGTCGATTCCGACACTTCCCACCCTCGCGCTTGTTGACTGGTGGCCCCGCAACGGGGTCCCGCAAGCCGCGAATCAGGCCCCGCAGCGGGCCCAAAAATCAAAATGAACTTCACTGATCTCGGCCTTGCCGAGCCCCTGGTGCGTGCCGTGCACGAACATGGCTACGACACCCCCACGCCGATCCAGGCGCAGGCGATCCCGACCGTGCTGTCGGGTGCCGACCTGATGGGCGGCGCACAGACCGGCACCGGCAAGACGGCCGGCTTCACGTTGCCGATGCTGCAGCGCCTGATGGCCATGCCGGCGGTCAAGGATGCCCGCGGCCGCGTGCCGATCCGCGCGCTGATCCTGACGCCGACCCGCGAACTGGCCGCGCAGGTCGAAGAAAGCGTGCGCGTGTACGGCAAGTACAGCAAGCTGACCAGCATGGTGATGTTCGGCGGCGTCGGCATGCAGCCGCAGATCGACAAGCTGCGGCGCGGCGTCGACATCCTGGTCGCCACGCCGGGCCGCCTGCTGGATCACCACGGGCAGCGCACGCTCGACCTGAGCCAGGTCGAGATCTTCGTGCTCGACGAGGCCGATCGCATGCTCGACATGGGCTTCATCCACGACATCAAGAAGGTGCTGGCGGTGTTGCCGGTGAAGAAGCAGAGCCTGCTGTTCAGCGCCACCTTCAGCGACGAGATCAAGGCATTGGCCGACCGGCTGCTGAACAAGCCGGTGCTGGTCGAAGTGGCGCGGCGCAACCAGACGGCCGACAACATCGCGCAGAAGGTGCACCCGGTGTCGCGCGAGCGCAAGAAGGAACTGCTGGCGCACCTGATCAAGCAGGGCGACTGGGACCAGGTGCTGGTCTTCACGCGCATGAAACACGGCGCCAACCGCCTCACCGATTACCTGAACGACCAGGGCATCAGCGCGATGGCGATCCACGGCAACAAGAGCCAGACCGCGCGCACCAAGGCGCTGGCCGACTTCAAGCACAGCGACCTGCAGGTGCTGGTCGCGACCGACATCGCCGCGCGCGGCATCGACATCGACCAGCTGCCGCACGTCGTGAACTTCGAGCTGCCCAACATCCCCGAGGACTATGTGCACCGCATCGGCCGCACCGGCCGCGCCGGCGCCAAGGGCGAGGCGATCTCGCTGGTCTGCGTCGACGAGGACATCTTCCTGCGCGACATCGAGCGGCTGACCAAGCACCCGATCGCGCGCGAGGTGGTGCCCGGCTTCGAACCCGACCCGAACGAGCGCGCCGAACCGATCGTGCTCGGGCGCATGACCATCGGCGTCGGCGGCACCAAGCGCCATGCCAATGTCAACGGCCACGCTCACCGCAACGGCGGTGGCGGTGGCGGCGGTGGCGGCGGCGGGCGCGGCGGCAGCAGCGCGCGCAGTGGCGGCGCACGTCCGGGCCAGTCGCCGGCACGCAGCCCGGCACGCCCGGGCGGCAGCAGCGGCTTCGGCAACGCCGGCGGCCGTGGCCGCAGCGGCAGCGGCCGCTGAACGTGGCCGGCGGCGCGACAGCGAAATCGGTGCTGTTGGCCGGCGGCAGCGGCCTCGTCGGCACACAACTGGGCGTGTTGTTGCGCCAGCTGGCACCAGCGCCCGAGGTGCACCAGCTGGTGCGCCGACTGCCAGCGCCAGCCGACGCCGCGCTCAAGTCGACAACCTGGCATCAGGTCGATTTCGGCGCCCTGCCCACCCTGCCCCGCGCGCAGTGGGCGTTTTGCTGCCTGGGCACTACGCTGCGCCAGGCGGGCTCGCAGCAGGCCTTTGCCGCGGTCGACCGCGATGCGGTGCTGGCCTTCGCGATGGGCGCGCGCGCTGCCGGTGTCAGCCGTTTCGCGGTGGTCTCGGCACTGGGCGCGAACAAGGCATCGGCGACCTTCTACAACCGCATCAAGGGCGAGATGGAAGCCGCGCTGGCCGAAGTCGGCTTTCGCGTGCTGGTCATCGTGCGCCCCTCGCTGCTGGTCGGCGATCGCGCCGCGCTGAACCAACCCCCTCGCCTGGCCGAGCGTGTGGCACTGTGTGCGAGCGAACCGATCGCGCGCTTCTTGCCGCTGCGCTGGCGGCCGGTGCCGGCGCAGGCCGTCGCCCGCGGCATGCTGGCGGCGGTGCGCCGCGGCAACCCTGGCATCCACGTCGTCGAATCGGGCGAGCTGCAACGCTGTTGATCAGCTGTGCGAGGATTCCTGTGACGACCTTGTCGGACGCAGAAGGAGTGCAGCGATGTTGAAACTGAAAGACCCGAGCCTGTTCAAGCAGCAGGTGTACGTCGCCGGCGAATGGATCGATGCCGACAGCGGCAAGACGGTGGCGGTGACGAACCCGGCCGACGGCAAGCAACTGGGCAGCGTGCCGATGTGCGGCAAGGCGGAAACGCAGCGGGCCATCGCCGCCGCCGATGTGGCACAACGCCAATGGCGCGGGCGGCCGGCGAAGGAGCGCTCGGCGATCCTGCGCCGGCTCAACGACCTGATGCTGGCCAACGTCGACGACCTGGCGCTGATCATGACCGCCGAACAGGGCAAGCCCCTGGCTGAATCGAAGGGCGAAATCGCCTATGCCGCCTCGTTCATCGAGTGGTTCGCCGAGGAAGCGCGCCGCGTCTATGGCGACACCATTCCGGCGGCCCAGGGCGACAAGCGCATCCTGGCCATCAAGCAGCCGGTGGGCACCACCGCGGCGATCACGCCGTGGAACTTCCCCACCGCGATGCTGACGCGCAAGGCCGGCCCGGCGCTGGCGGCCGGCTGCTCGATGGTCGTCAAGCCGGCCACCTTGACGCCGTTCTCGGCACTCGCCTTCGCCGAGCTCGCCAGCCGCGCCGGCGTGCCGCCGGGGCTGTTGTCGGTGCTGACCGGCTCGTCCGGCGAGATCGGCGGCGAGATGACGCGCAACCCGCTGGTGCGCAAGCTCAGCTTCACCGGCTCGACCGAGGTCGGCCGCACCTGATGCGGCAAAGCGCCGACACGATCAAGAAGCTGTCGCTGGAACTCGGCGGCAACGCGCCGTTCATCGTCTTCGACGATGCCGACCTGGACGCGGCGGTCGAAGGCGCGATGGTCTCGAAGTACCGCAACACCGGCCAGACCTGCGTGTGCGCCAACCGCCTGTACGTGCAGCGTGGCGTGCTGAAGGCCTTTTCCGACAAGCTGGTGACCAAGGTGAAGGCGCTGAAGGTGGGCCCCGGCACCGACGACGGGGTGCAGCAGGGCCCGCTGATCGACGACAAGGCGCTGGCCAAGATCGAGGAACACATCGCCGATGCCCGCGCCAAGGGCGGCGAGGTGCTCACCGGCGGCAAGCGCCATGCGCTCGGCGGCCAGTTCTTCGAACCGACGGTGCTGACGGGCGCGACCCGCGAGATGCTGGTGGCGCACGAAGAGACCTTCGGCCCGCTGGCGCCGATCTTCGCCTTCGACAGCGAGGACGAGGTCATCGAGCAGGCCAACGACACCGAATTCGGCCTCGCGGCGTATTTCTACAGCCGCGACATCGGCCGAGTGATGCGCGTGGCCGAGCGGCTGGAAGCCGGCATCGTCGGCGTCAACACCGGGCTCATCTCCACCGCGGAAGCGCCGTTCGGCGGTGTCAAGCAGTCGGGGCTCGGCCGCGAAGGCTCGAAGTACGGGCTCGACGACTACCTCGAGATCAAGTACATCTGCCTGGGCGGCATCGACGCCTGAGCCGGCGCCGACCCGCGCTGACCTCCTCGCGGAACAGTCAGGGCCGCAACGCGCGGCCGCACAGGCGCTCGAGCACACGCAGCGGCGATTTGGCCGGGTCGAGCTGGTGATCGGGGTCGAGCGTGAAGGTCTGTTCCATCATGAACTGCCCGCCCATCGCCGCATGCAGCACCTGGTCGCTGAACACCAGCCAGGTGCAGCCGGGGGCGAACTGCAGCGCCTGCTGCGGCGAGGTTTGCTGCCACGCACTGTCGGCCTTGCCGCGATCGTGCAGCTGCAGCATCAGGTGATCGTAGGCGCTGCGCGGGCGCTTGGTGATGCGCAGCCGGTGCAGCAGCCAGGCCGATCCCGGCCGCGCCGGGGCGATGTCGGGCAGCTGGCGCCGCGCGAAGGCTTCGAAAGGTTCGCCGACGCGCCACGAGCGTGGCACCCCGTGCGGGTTGATGTTGCTGAACACACGCAGCAGGCGCAGCCCGTGCATCGGGTTCGACGGGAACGCGTCGATGTGCAGGCGGCTGTCGTCCTTGCGCCAGCTGCTCGCGCGGCCCTCGACCGCGACCGGCCGGTAGCTGGTGTTGGCCAAGCTCAGGTGTCCGCGGTAATGAGGGAACAGGCGCGACGTCAGCGCCACCGCCTGGCGCCGAAAGCGCAGCACCATCGCCAGCAGCTGGGCCCGCTCGTCGGCGCTGCCGTTTGCACCGCGCAATTCACGGTCGCTTCCCCGCAGGTTGATGTTCTTCGCCTTCGGGTCGGCGAAGCGGGCATCGAGCAGCGCATGTTCGGATGCGCTGAGCACGAAGGGCAGGTGCGGGAAGCACAGCACCCGCCCATCTTCGAGCGGCGCTTCGGCGTCGGTGCTGCCGGCGCTGTCGTCCCAGTCGCGGTCTTCGAACAGCTGCATCAGCGGCGCCGGCGCAGCGACACCCGGCAGGCTGTAGCCGCTTGTTCGGCTGTCGGGGGCTTGGTGTGCGGGCACGGTGGCTGGGGCGCCGAGACGGCCGCCCGACGGGGCCTGCCATGACGACGATCCACTATTCTATGGAGCTGACCTGTGTCGCTACCGAACGCCTGCCATGAAACGTGTCTGTCCGCTGCTGGAAAAACCCACCGCCACGCGCACGCTCGATGTCGCGCCACCGCCGTGGGTGGTGCTGCAGTGCCGTGAAACCGGCTTTGTCTTCCTCGAAAACCCGCCCGGGTACCAAAGCCTGCAATCCGAGTACGCCTGGGAAGTGACCTGGCAGCGCGAGACCGAAGCGCGCGCTGCCGCCGAGCCGGTGCGCAACGCGCTCAGCCGTGCCGCCAAGCGCTTCCGCCGCGATGTCATGAAGCGCAACCGGGTGGCCGACATGGCCACCACGCTGGTCAGCGGCTCGCGCTCGGCACGCATCAACATGGTCGATGTCGGCTGCGGCGAAGGCCAGTTGCTGGGTACCGTGATGGATCGCCTGCCGGCCGACGTGCGTGCGCGCTGCGCGCCGCATGGCGTGGAGATCAGCAACGAACTGGCACGGCGTTCGGCGGCCGCGCTGGCACCCTATGGCGGGCAGTGTCTGCATGCCAGTGCGCTCGAGGGGCTGGTTCGCTTCGACGCTGGCTTCTTCGACCTGATCGTCATGTCCGGCCTGCTCGAGCACGAGATCCAGCCCTTGCCGCTGCTGCGCGAGGCCACGCGCACGCTGCGCGACGACGGCGCGCTGCTGCTGAAGGTGCCGAACTACGATTCCTGGAACCGCAGCCTGCGCGGGGCCCGCTGGTGCGGCTACCGCTGGCCCGAGCATGTCAACTACTTCACCCCGCGCTCGCTGACGACGATGGCGCACAGCGCCGGGCTGGTGGTGCGGCGCATGAACCTGCTCGACCGTTTTGCGCTCAGCGACAGCCTGTATGCGGTGCTGGGCAAGGCGCCGCGGCCGGGCAGCGCCGCGCATGCCTGACAGCGACGCCTCGCGGCGGCGGCGCATTCGCGAACTCTGGCGCGCGGCGAAGTCGCCGGCCGAGCGGGCCGCTGCGCTGGCCGCGGCGCGCGCGCGGCTGGGCTCGATGTGGCAGCACGACCTGGTGGCCGGCGGCGCCTGGATCGACCATGCGGTGATCCTGGGCTATGCGGTGCTGACCGGCGTCATCGCCGTGGCCTTCACCTTCCTGTCCGAAGGCGCGACGCACCTGTTCGATTCGCTGCGCCAGACCACGCCGGCGGGCGTGTGGTTGACGCTGCTGTGGACGCCGGCATTGACAGTGGCGGTGCTGTGGTGGACGCGCCGTTTCGTGCCCGGCGCCGCCGGCTCCGGCATCCACCAGGTCATGCGCGCGCTGAACGACGACCTGCAACCGTGGCAGCAGCGCTGGCTGGTGTCGGTGAAGATTTCGCTGCACAAGCCGCTGCTGGTGTGTGGCGGCCTGCTCGCCGGGCTGTCGATCGGCCGCGAGGGGCCGATGGTGCAGATCGGCGCCGGCGTGATGAGCCACGCCAAGCGCTGGTTGCGGCCGCACTCGGGCCTCGACGCCCACGATCTGCTTGTCGCCGGCGCCGCCGCCGGCATCGCGGCGGCATTCAACACCCCGCTCGGCGGGGTGATCTTTGCGCTGGAAACGATGTCGCCGCGGCGCACGCTGTCGCAGAGCACGCTGGTCATCGCCAGCATCGTGCTCGCCGGCCTGGTGTCGGTGGCGGTGTTCGGCAATGTCACCTACTTCGGCCGCCTGCGGGTGCAGGAACTGACGCTGGACATGGTCGCGCCGGGGCTGGTGGTGGCGCTGGCCTGCGGCCTTGCCGGCGGACTGTTTTCCCGCCTGATGGTGGCCTCGTTGCGTGGCCTGCCCGATCGTTTCGGCCGCTGGCGTGCGCAGCATCCGTTTCGCTTTGCCGCCGCCTGCGCCGCGGGCGTGGCGGTGATCGGCATCGCCACCGGTGGCGCCACCGGCGGCGCCGGCTACGAGCCGACCCGCGCGCTGCTCGAAGGCGAGGCGCAGTTGCCGGGCGTCTACACCGTGCTGAAGTTCTGCGCCACCTGGCTGTCGGCCTGGAGCGGCGTGCCGGCCGGCGTCTTCGCGCCGTCGCTGTCGATCGGCGCCGGCATCGGCCGCGACATCGCGCTGCTGGCCGACTTCAGCCGCGAGGCCGCCATTCCGCTGATCGCGCTGGGCATGGTCGGGTTCCTGTCGGCGGCCACGCAGGCGCCGTTGACGGCCTTCATCATCGTCATGGAAATGGTCGCCGGGCAGTCGATGGTGCTCAGCCTGATGGCCTGCTCGATGCTCGCCGCCGGCGTGTCGCGGCTGGTCGGGCCGTCGCTGTACCAGGAGATGGCGTCGATGCTGTTCGCACCGCCGGCAATCGGCCGCACCGCCGCCCACCGAGCACAAAGATGCGGGCGGCGCGACGCGCTGATCGCTAGCGCGGGCGCGCCAGCGTCATCGTCCAGTAGCTGCGATAGGTGCTGCCGGCGACACCGCTGACGCAGGCCAGGCCGACGTCGCTGAAGTCGGCATTCATCAGGTTCGCGCAGTGGCCGGGGCTGGCCATCCAGGCCGCCACCACCGAGGCGACCGAGCCCTGCCCGGCGGCGATGTTCTCGCCCCAGGTCGACCACACATAACCGGCCTCGCTGGCGCGCTGGCCGGCATTGCTGCCGTTGCTGCCGGCATGGGCGAAGAAGTCGTTGGCCACCATGTCCTCGCTGTGCACCAGCGACGCCGCGTTCAGCGGCGCGTTCCACGACAACGAGGCCACCGCGGCGAACGCGCCGCGAGCACCACATTGCGCACCCGCCGCGCGGTGGGCGTTGATCAGCGCCGTCGCGTCTTGCTCGAAGTCCGGCAGATTGCAGCTCGCATGCGTGCCGGCCGCGGCCGGCGCCGCGTCCACCGGCGCCGCGGCGGGATCTTCTGCGGCGCTGACCGCCGAGTCGCCGGGCGCGGATGGCGGCGCAGCCGCATCGGCAGCGGGATCGCCGCCGCCGCCACAGGCCGCGACGAGGGCCAGCAGCATCAGCGCGGACATCGGGCGTGACCGGCACGCCGGCACGGGCTTGCATTTCGACATCGGGAGCTCCTGCACACAACAAGGTCTGGCGCGCCATCGTCGCGTCGCGACCGCGGACCACGCCCGGCGCGGGCGCTGCAAGGTCATCGGCCGTTTGGCGCGTGACTTGATCGCCGGCGATGCGCACGTCGCGGGTTGCGGCCCTACCATTCCGGTTCGAACAACCTGCCTGACACCGCCCATGACCAGCGCCGATCCGACCCCGAGCGTCACCATCGACACCCTGCAGGCTTTCGCCGACGCCTGGAACCGGCATGACGCCGATGCGCTGATGTCGTTCATGACCGACGACTGTGCGTTCGAGGCCTCCGCCGGCGCGGAAATCTGCGGCGAGCGCAGCGCAGGCCGCGACGCCGTGCGCAGCGCCTTCGCAGCCGTGTGGGCCACCTTCCCGGATGCCCGCTGGGCAGACGCGCGGCACTTCGTGTGCGGCGATCGCGGCGTGTCGGAATGGACCTTCTCGGGCACGCGGCACGACGGCACGCGGGTCGAGATGCACGGCTGCGACCTGTTCACCTTCCGGGGCGGCAAGATCCTGTTGAAGAACTCGTACCGCAAGAATCGCCCGCCGCTTCCCGCTCGCTGAAGCGACCCCGTTCGCGTGTGCCGCTGAAGCACGCGTGTGCACCGCCGGGCCGACTTCATCGCCCGCGGGCACTAGCGCCAGTCGCACACCTTGCGGTTCTTCTCGTCCGCAGCGACACGGTAAGCCGGGGCTTGCGCCTGCAGGATCTCACCGCCCAGACGCCACAGTGCGCAGGTGCTCCACGGCGCGGCCACGTGCCGCATCAGCCCGGTGCTGGTGGGGCCCCAGGCAACGATCCAGCCGGCCAGCGCCGAATCGGCCGTGCCCACCTTCCAGACCACCCGCTCCCCGGGCGTGACGCGCCCGAAGCGCGGCAGGCTGGCGATCGGGGCCGGCGCACCGGTGGCAGCCAGCGCCCGTGTCGTGGGCCTGCCGTACACCGCCACGACGATCTGATCCGTCTTCGGCGACGCATTCGGCGGCACCCCTCTGGCAATCGCAAAGCAATAGCGGTCGTCGCCCGGGTCCTGCAGCATCTCCATGCGAAAGCCTTGCTGCGGCTGGCGCTGCAGCAGCTCGGCCAACGCCGCACATTCCGACCCGGCCGCCGGCGCCATCAGTTCGCGCAAGTTCGGGTCGTCGGCGCCCTCGGGGATCCGCTGCGCGACTTCGTCGACGATGCGCCAGCCCTGGCCGTCGACGATGAAGGCGCGTCCGGTGTTCATGCGCACGGCGGCGAGAAGCGCCACGTCGGGACGGCCGTCGACCGGTGCCTCGGCGACGCGGCTGAGGTGGTCGGCGGCACCCGCGCCACTGAGCACCACGCGCTCGCGGCTGGACACGCTGCGGCCGCCCTCGTCGTCGGCGCGTTCCCACAGGATCTCGTTCAGCGTCAGCGTCTTCTCCACCGGATACTTCGCGCTCTCGGTGCCGACATACATGAAGAAGCGCAGGTTGGCGTCGAAGGCGATCTCCGGCGCCAGGAACTTGGGGATCTTCATCAGCACCTGTCGGGATACGCAGCTCAGCGGCCCCTCGCGCTTGACGTGGGCCGCAAACAGCTCGACCTCCTCGCGCCCGGCGCTGGTGCCCGACGCGTCCGGCACGAAGATGCTGCGGCTGAGCGAAGGGTTGCTGGTGTTGCGGGCGGTGAAGAGCTGGCCCAGCAGCACCACCGGGCCTTCGGCGCGCTCGACCACGCACGGCACGCCGGCCTCGCGCGCTGCCATCGCGATCTTGTCCCGCTCGGGCACCTGCGGCGGCAGTTCGGCGTGCCAGACGGCCGACTCCAGCAACTGACGCAGGCTGCCGTTGACCACCGGCTCGGCGCCCGCACCGACCTGCTCCACGAACTCCGCGGCGCCACCGACAAAGGGCATCGCCGGAAACCACTTCAGCAGATGTCGGTTGGCGCGCTGGATGCGGCTGTCGCCACGGCGCCCGCGGTCGATCAGCGCCGCGGCATCGACCAGGCTGCGCAAGGCCGGCGCCTCCGAGCCGACATCGGGTTGGCCGCGGCGCAGCGGCGTGGCGTTGGCGATGCTGCCGGCCTTGAACAGCAGCGACGTGCGCTGGATCACCGGCCCCTGCACCAACACCGCGTACAGGCCCATCGGCACCAGCAGCAAAAAGGCCGCGATCAGCCACTGCCGGTTGCGCCGCCGCCGCTGTTCGCTGTCCTGCCGCTCGACCTGCCGTTCCGACGAGGCTTGCAGGAAGGCATCGATCGCGCCCGGGCCACCGGCATCGCCATTCAGCGCTGCCAGATGGGCCTGGCTCGACGTCGCCTGCAGGCGGCGGAACCAGTCGTCCCGTTGCGCGCCGTTGGCCAGCGTGGTCTCGATCGCAGCGTCGCGCGCGCGGCGCAGGTCGCCGACCTCGAGCAGCAGCTCGTCGCTGCGCTGCTTGCGATTCCAGTCTTCGCACTTGCGCAGCACTTCGACGAAGGCGGCGAAGCGCTCCGCTTCGTGGTCGATGGCCTGGCGCAGCCTGTTCCAGCCGCGGATCAGCGATTCGTGCGAGACCTTCAGCGTGATGCGCTGGGCATCGTCGTCGTCCCAGTACAGGTAGTCGACCTCGCCGAGGAAACCGTTGGCCAGCAGGGCCTTCAGGTCGTCGCGGGTGGCGTCGGCGCCGAGCAGGCGCACGCAGTCGTCGACACGTACTCGCTGCTGCGAATACATGCCGGTGTTCGGGTCCTTCACGGCCAGGTTGCGCAGCACACTGTCGAGCACCGCACGCTGGCGCTCGTCGTGCCGCATGTAGGCGGCCTCGGCCCAGTGCTCCAGGCTCGCGCGCAGCACGTTGACATCGTCGGCCAGCGGCGGCGCCAGCGACGCCGGCTGCGCACTGGCCGCCACCGCCAGATCGCCGAGCTCGATGCGATCGGGCAGATCCAGCGTCGATGCCACACGCGCGCCGGCGGCCTGCCACAGCCGCGCCAGCACATGCTGCAGCAGGGGCAGGTGATCGGGGTCGTCGCTGATCGCCTTCACGTCCCGCAGCAAGCGCGCCGTCACCTCGCTGCTGAAGCGCACCTCCTCGGGCAGCCGGGCGGTGTTCTCGTCGTCCAGCCGACGCAGTCGCAACAGCCGCTCGGTCGGGCAGACGATGGCGTCGTGCATCTCCGATTCGTCGAGACGGCGCACCAGGTACGAGGCCTTGTTGATCGCATCGGGCAGTTCGAGGAAACAGGCGCAGTCGCTCAGGTGCTCGCTGCGCATCGTCAGCACCACGTAGCAGCGCGGATGGGGGCTGAAGAAGTGGTCGATGACCCGCTCGACCAGCAGCCGCGCGTCCTCCAGGTGGCGCGTGGTCGGGTGGAACAGCTCTTCGAACTGGTCGATGACGAACAGGAAGCGGCTGTCCTGCGGCTGCGGCCCGGCCGGCACCGCCAGCTCGTCGGTGTACAGGTCGACCAGGTTCGAAAAGCCGAGTTCTTCGCGCAGCCGCGCTGCGATCTCCTGCAGGCGCGCCGCATCCTGCGCCACCGAACCGCGCGATCGCAGCAGTGCCGCGAACTTGTGCGCCAGCCGCGTGATCGGCGTGTTCAGGCGCTGGGCCTGGTCGGCCGCCGAAGGATTGGTGCCCGGCGTGCAGACCAGCGGCACCCAGTAGTCGCCGGCGCCGGGAATGCCGAAGCTGCGCAGCTCGGGCACCACGCCGGCCAGGATCAGCGAGGATTTGCCCGAGCCCGAGCCGCCGATGACGGCGACGAACTGCGTCTGGCGCAGGCGCTCGATGACCTCGCGCACCTGGCGCTCGCGACCGAAGAGCAGGATCTCCTCGTTGTCGAGGAAGGGTCTCAGCCCCGGGTAGGGCTCGGTCGGCGTGCGGTTGCTGCCGCCAGCGCTCATGTCAGGGCCGGCGCCGCTGTGCGCTGTGGCGGCAGCCGCTTCATGCGACGCTCCAGGATCTGGTTGAGGAAACGCTGCAGCCGATCGGCTTCGGATGGATCGATGTCGATGCGCGGCGAATCGGCGTCCTGGAAGCGCAGCACGCTCCACAGGCGGGCCTCGATCCGGGCGCCGGTGTCGGGCTGCTGCGGCATCAGGTAGGCGACGATGCGCGGCGGTGGATCGCGCGGCCACTTGCCCTCGACCTTCTTGATCTGCGCACGCAGCGACACCTCGGGTTTCTGGCCCCACAGCAGCACCACGCCGTCGGCATCGTCGAGCCGCTCCTCGTCGATCTTCTGCAACGGCAGCCCCAGCGCTTCGAGGCTCAGCGGCGGCACCGGCGGCGAGCCGGCCTTCTCGACCACCTCGTCCCACTTGCACTTGATGCGCTCGCCCAGGTCCTGCCACAGGTCGATGTCGTGCTGGTTGCTTTCGATGTAGATGTTGACGCGCTCGCCTGCTGGCGCCGCCGGCAGCAACGCCGCGCACGGTGCCAGGCGTTCGAGCAGGGCCGCGGGCTTCAGCGCCTGCGCTGCGATGCCCGCCACCAGCTCCGCATGTCCCTTGCCGGCGGGCGCGTCGACGGCGAGGTCGCGCAGGTCGAGCCAGAGCAAGGCATCGGCAGCGCCGCCCTTGTCGATCCAGGCGTCGCGCTGCGCGGCCAGGTGTCCGCCGGGCGAGAACCTGAAGGGCTTCAGGTGCTGACCGCCGCGGCCGAAAGACAGGATCAGCGTGGCCGCCTGGTCGAAAGCCTCGAAATCCCCGTCGAGCGCATCGGCATCGAGCTGCTCGACCGACAGGCCGCGCTCACGCAGCTGCCGTGCCACGCCGGCACAGGCCTCGGCCAGCTCGGGCGACGGCACGCCGAACAGCAGCGTGCCCTTGCGCGCAGGCGCACGCGCCGGCGGTGGCGGCGCGCTGCGTGGCGCGGGCTGCGTGAGGTCCTGCCTGACAGCGTCTTCGAAGGCGTCGAGCAGCTTGATCAGCTGCCCGTCGAAGCGTTGTGACAGCCCGCCGTGGTCGAGCCGCAGGCGCACCGGCTCGTCGGTGTCCTCGTCGCGGTAGAACGGAATCCACAGCTGGTTCGGCAGCGTCAGCCGCGCCCAGTCGGGCCGGGCGACGATGTCGTCCATCGCGCTGCTGGACAGCGCCAGCACATACAGCCGCTGGCGCAGCCCGTCGGCACCGAAGCAGTTGCGGAAGTACTCCAGCTCCTGCAAGCACCAGTCGGACTTGGTGTAGGCGTTGAAGACGACGATGATCATCGCGTAGGAATCGCGCACGTTGCACAGCAGCGCGTCGGGCAACGAGCCCATCACCGGGCCGTTGCGACCGCTCAGGTGCATGTCCTGCAACTGCTTCACGCCGATGCGGCCGAGGCGGTTCTGCAGCCGCATCCGCAGTTGTTCGCTGAACTGGCTGATCCAGCCGTCGGTGGCCCGGTCGTCGGCGTGCGCGTAGCTGATGAAGGCGCTGTAGCGGCATTCGGTCAAGGGCTTCATGCGGTCTCCCGGTCGGGCTCGATGCGGCCCCGTTCGAGTGCGCCGAGCACCACGTCGAAGGGGCGCTGGACCATGCTGCGGCAGTACAGCGTCCGTGTGCTGGCGAAGTCGGCGTTCTCGAAGTACTTGTTGGCCGGCGCGCCACCGCCGCAGTAGGCGAAGTAGGCGCACTGCCGCTCGCAGGCTTCGATGCCGGCGGCGACCGCCGGCCACAGGCGCTGCATCACCGGCGACTGCAGCGCGGCGACATAGCCGGTGTCGGCGACGTTGCCCAGCACGAAGTCGCCGAACTCGGGCGCACGCTGGCCCAGCAGCTCGGGCGAGAAGGTGCCGAAGTCACCGTTGCAGGCCACCGAGATCAACGCCAGCGGCATCACCTGGGCGTTGTCGGGCCACTGCCGGTCGTGCCAGCCGTAGGTCGGCAGCGGCGCGGCCACCAGCTGCCAGGCGCTGGCCAGTTCACGCACCACCACCTTGCCGTCGCTGTCGATCGAGCGCTGCAGCAAGCGCTCGAGGAAGGCCGCATGCGCCGGCTCGCTGCCGGTCAGGCTGGAGCGCAGGTGCGCGCCTTCGGCCTCGTCGAAGTTGCAGCCGACATCGCGGATGCCCAGCTGCAGAAAGAAGTCGAAGAAGGCATCGGCATGCGCCAGGCTGTGGCGCGTGAGCACCGCGATCGCATGGCACTCGATGGCGTGCTCGCGCAGCTGCTGCAGGCCCTGCATCACACGCGCGTGGGTGGCCTTGCCGCTGCGCGTGCGCCGGTGCCGATCGTGCAATTCGGCCGGGCCGTCGACGCTGACGCCGACCCGCACCGCGTGTTGCTCGAACAACCGGCACCAGTGCGTGTCGATCAGCGTGGCGTTGGTCTGCATCGCATGGCTCACACGAGAGACCCCGCCGAGCAAGCGCCCGATGATCTCGAAGGCGTCACGGTAGAACCCGATCGGCACCGCCAGCGGTTCACCGGCATGCCAGACGACCGTGATCTGCTCGCCGACAAGGCCGTCGTCGAGCAGCCGCTGCGCCGCCTGCCGCACCGTATCGAGCGACATGCGCGATCGGTCGTCGCGTTGCGGCAAGTAGCAGTAGTCGCAGTCGAGGTTGCAAAAGGGCGTGGGCTGCAGGATCAGCAGGCGCGTGCTCGGCGCGGCGCCGACATCGAGCCGGCTCGACACGGTGGCGGGCAGCGTTCGGCGTGGGCTGACGCCCGAACCAGCGCAGCGCGGTCTCAACCATTGCGCCAGTTGGCCCAGTTGCTCCAGTTCGGCCAGTTGTTCCAGCGGCCGGCCTGCGCCACCAGCGTCGAGGGCGCCGCATCACGCGCGCCCAGGTGGTCGAGGTGGCGGCGCATCTCGGCCACCCGCGCTTCGAGCGCAAGGCGCTCGGGCAGCGGCGCGGCAACGGCAGGCACCGCGGCGCCCATCAGACCCAACACACCGAACGATGCCAGCACACGACGCGCCGGGCCTTGCACCAGCCTTGCCAGCCAGCGGTTCATCGAACTCCCCAACGGTTGTTACCGGACCTTCAAGATCGTCTTGTCGACGACCGGACCGGTTCACGACAATCCCTAGAAGCAACATCGACGCTGCACCGGCAGGGCCGCGCGAAAGCGCCGAGGCGCCGCGCCACAGGCGGCGCGATCGCTTCGTGCCCCCGGTATCGGGACCGTGTCGATCTGCCCGTCGCCGCAGCCTTGCGGGGTTGTGCGCTGCTGTGCAGCGACGCCGGTGAAAGAATGGGGCGCTACAGCGGTGCGTGCTGCGAAACTGCGGGCGTGCACCAGAAGGAGAAGGGACGACATGAGCAGCGACAACCCGGCCCCGCTTCACCTGCACGTGCCCGAGCCGACCGGGCGGCCGGGGCAGGCCACCGATTTTTCCTACCTGCGCGTGTCGGCCGCGGGCGAGGTGCAGCGCCCGGCGGTCGACATCAAGGCGGCGCACACCGGCACGATGGCGTGGAAGCTGATCCGCGTGCTCGACGAGCAGGGCCGCGCGGTCGGGCCGTGGGCGCCCGAGGTCGGGCCCGATGACCTGCGCCGCGGCCTGCGCGCGATGCTGCGCACGCGCGCTTTCGACGCGCGCATGATGATCGCGCAGCGACAGAAGAAGATCTCGTTCTACATGCAGGCGCTCGGCGAGGAGGCGATCGCGACGGCCCATGCCCAGGCGCTGCTGCCGGGCGACATGAACTTCCCCAGCTATCGCCAGCAGGGCCTGCTGCTGTGCCGCGACGATGTCGACATCGTCGAGTTGATGTGCCAGCTGCTGAGCAACCAGCGCGACCCGCTGCGCGGCCGTCAGCTGCCGGTGATGTATTCGTACAAGCGCGCCGGCTTCTTCTCGATCTCGGGCAACCTGGCGACGCAGTTCGTGCAGGCGGTGGGCTGGGCGATGGCCTCGGCCATCAAGGGCGACACCAAGATCGCCTCCGCCTGGATCGGCGACGGCTCCACCGCCGAGGCCGACTTCCACAACGCGCTGACCTTCGCGCATGTCTACCGCGCGCCGGTGATCCTCAACGTCGTCAACAACCAGTGGGCGATCTCCACCTTCCAGGCCATCGCCGGCGGCGAGGGCACCACCTTCGCGGCGCGCGGTGTCGGCGCGGGCATCGCGTCGCTGCGCGTGGACGGCAACGATTTCCTGGCCGTGCTGTCGGCCTCGCGCTGGGCCGCCGAGCGCGCGCGGCGCAACCTGGGGCCGACCTTGATCGAGTGGGTGACCTACCGCGCCGGCGCTCACTCGACGTCCGACGACCCGAGCCGCTACCGCCCGGCAGACGACTGGACGCGCTTTCCGCTCGGCGACCCGGTCGAGCGGCTGAAGCAGCACCTGATCGGGCTCGGTGCCTGGTCGGACGAAGAGCACGAGCGCACCCGCAAGGAGCTCGACGACGAGATGGCCGCGGCGCTGAAGCAAGCCTCGAAGTCGGGGTCGCTGCAGGACGGCCACATCCCGCCGCTGGCGACGATGTTCGAGGATGTTTTCGAAACCATGCCGGCGCATCTGCACGAGCAGATGCGCCAGGCGGCGGAACAGAAAGAGCACTGACCATGGCCACGATGACCATGATCCAGGCCCTGCGTTCGGCGATGGACGTGATGCTCGGGCGCGACGACGACGTGGTCGTCTTCGGCGAGGACGTCGGCTACTTCGGCGGCGTGTTCCGCTGCACCGAGGGTTTGCAGGCCAAGTACGGCAAGCAGCGTGTGTTCGACGCGCCGATCGCCGAGGGCGGCATCGTCGGCACCGCGGTCGGCATGGCCGCCTACGGGCTGAAGCCGATCGTCGAGATCCAGTTCGCCGACTACTTCTATCCCGCGTCGGACCAGATCGTCTCCGAGGCCGCGCGCCTGCGCTACCGATCGGCGGGCGACTTCACCGCGCCGGTGGTGATCCGCATGCCGTGCGGCGGCGGCATCTACGGCGGGCAGACGCACAGCCAGAGCCCGGAGGCGTTGTTCACGCATGTCTGCGGGCTGCGCACGCTGATGCCGAGCAACCCGTACGACGCCAAGGGGCTGCTGATCGCGGCCGTCGAGAGTGGCGACCCGGTGATCTTTCTCGAACCCAAGCGCCTCTACAACGGGCCCTTCGACGGGCACCACGACCAGCCGGTGGTGCCGTGGTCGCAGCACCCGATGAGCGAGGTGCCCGACGGCCACTACACCGTGCCGCTGGCATCGGCCGCCGTGGTGCGCCCCGGCGAGGACCTGACGGTGCTGACCTACGGCACGATGGTCTACGTCGCCCAGGCCGCCGCGCGCGAGACCGGCATCGACGCCGAGGTCATCGACCTGCGCAGCCTGTGGCCGCTCGACCTGGAGACGATGATCGCGTCGGTGAAGAAGACCGGCCGCTGCGTGGTGCTGCACGAAGCCACGCGCACCAGCGGCTTCGGCGCCGAGCTGACAGCGCTGGTGCAGGAGCACTGTTTCTTCCATCTCGAAGCACCGATCGAGCGCGTCACCGGTTGGGACACGCCGTATCCGCACGCGCTGGAGTGGGCCTACTTTCCGGGGCCGAAGCGGGTCGGCGAGGCCTTCCGCAAGGTGATGGGCGAGGTGAAGGGGGGTACCCGATGAGCGTCACGGTGATCCGCATGCCCGACATCGGCGAGGGCATCGCCGAAGTCGAGATCGTCGAGTGGCACGTCGCGGTCGGCGACGAGGTCGCCGAAGACCAGACGCTGTGCGACGTGATGACCGACAAGGCCGCCGTCGAGGTGCCGTCGCCGGTGGCCGGCCGTGTGACCGAACTGGGCGGCGAGATCGGCCAGGTGATGGCGGTGGGGTCGGTGTTGATCCGCATCGACAGCAGCGACAGCGGCAGCGCTGAAGATGCTTCGGACGCTTCGGACGCGGCGCCCGCGCCGGTGGCTGCCGCCCCAGCGGCTGCGGCCGCGCCATCCAAGCCGCTGCCGACGCCGGCCGCGTCTCCACCGCCCTCCCCCGATGTGCCCACAGCGCCCAAGCCCACCGCGGACGCGACGCCGGTGCAGGCCGAGCGCGCGACGCCGCCGCCTGCCGCAGCGCCAGCGCCAGCGCCAGCGCGCATCGCAATCGCAATCGCAATCGCAATCGGTGCCGCGTGCACTCGCCGCGCCCGCGGTGCGGGAGCGCGCCCGTGCGCTCGGCATCGAGCTCTCAGGCCTGAAAGGCAGTGGCCCCGACGGCCGTGTGGTGCATGCCGACATCGATGCAGCGGCGGCCCGCGGCAGTGCGGGCACACGCTCGACGGCACGCGCGCCGGCCCCGGCGTCCAGCGACGGCACACGCGAGGTCAAGCTCATCGGGCTGCGCCGCGCCATCGCGCAGAAGATGCTGCAGTCCAAGCGTTCGATCCCGCACTTCACCTACGTCGAGGAAGTCGACGTCACCGAGATGGTGGCGCTGCGCGAAGAGCTGAACCGCCAGTACGCGGTGTCGCGCGGCGAGCTCTCGCCGCTGGCGCTGATCATCCGCGCGGTGGTGCGCGCGGTGGCGGAATTCCCGCAGGTCAATGCCCGCTTCGACGACGAGGCCGGCGTGCTGACGCTGCACGACGCGGTGCACCTCGGCGTGGCCACGCAGACCGACGGCGGCTTGATGGTGCCGGTGGTGCGCCAGGCGCAGGCGCTGAACCTGTGGGACTGCTCCGAGGCGATCGCGCAGCTGGCGGCCAAGGCCCGCGCCGGCAAGGCCACGCGCGACGAACTGTCGGGCTCCACGCTCACCGTCACCAGCCTGGGCAAGCTCGGCGGCATCGTGACCACGCCGGTGATCAACCACCCCGAGGTGGCGATCGTCGGCATCAACCGCATCGTCGCGCGGCCGATGGTTCGGGACCTGCGCGACGGTGCGGTGCAGATCCGCCAGATGATGAACCTGTCGTCGTCGTTCGATCACCGGGTGGTGGACGGTGCGGTGGCGGCGGGCTACATCCAGCGGGTGAAGCAGTTGCTGGAGGCACCGGCGACGCTGTTCGTCGAGTAAAGGTGCACTGCCGCGCTTGCACGGACTTCGACCAGCCGTCGAGTCAGGTCAGCGCAGTCCACATTGTTCGTCTGCCATCGGCCCGGCCGCATCTACTGGCTCAGGCCGGTCACCGGCAGCGCCGCGCCATGCACCGCGCGCGCCGCATCGGATGCCAGGAAGGCGATCACCGCGGCCAGGTCCGGCGGCGACACCCACTGTGCAGGGTCTGCCTGCGGCATGTCGGCACGGTTCTGCGGCGTGTCGATGATCGTCGGCAGCACGCAGTTGACATTGATGTGCTTCTCACGCAACTCGGCGGCCATCGCCTCGGTCAGCCTGATCACGCTGCTCTTCGACGCCACGTAGGCCCCCATTCGCGCCACGCCACGTTGCGCCGCCCAGGCGCCGACGTTGACGATCTTGCCGCCGCCGCGCTCGATCATGTGCGGCACCACCGCGCGCACCATGTTCAGCAGCGTGCGCGTGTTCAGATCGGCGAGCAGGTCCCAGGTGGCATCGCTGGTCTCGTGCACCGCATCGCCCATGCGAAAGCCGCCGGCGATGTTGCACAGCACGTCGATGCGGCCGAAACGGTCCACGGCCGCTGACAGCGCGCCGGCGACCTGCGCGCTGTCGAGCAGGTCCACAGCCAGCAGCAGACGTCGTGGACCTTCGGCACCGACCGCGCTGCGCAGTTGATCGTGATCGCGGTCGAGCACGACGAGGTTGTCGCCGAGCGCTTCGAAGTGGCCGGCAACGGCGCGGCCCAGCGTTCCGGCTGCGCCGGTGACGAGCACGGTGCGACGGCTGCCGCTCATGCCTGCCCCGCTCGCTTCTGCGCGTGATAGCGCCCGGTGCCGCGGCCCAGCAACCGATCGGACTGCAGCACGGTGCCGGGCTCGAATTCGCTCTGCCGGTCGATCCGCTCGTAGATCGGGCCGAAGTCGATGCGCGCCAGCTCGAGCAATTGGTCCAGGCTCTCGATCACGAAGTAGGTCTCCTGAAAATCGTCGATGCGGTAGTTCGTGCGCATCACCCGCTCGAGGTCGAAGCGGATGCGGTTCGGCGACGGGTCGTCGAGCGAGAACACGCTCTCGGTGGCCGACGAGGCGATGCCGGCGCCGTAGATGCGCAGGCCGTCGCTCTGCTCGACCAGCCCGAACTCGACCGTGTACCAGTACACGCGGGCCAGCTTGTTCAACACGCCGAGCTTCTGCGCACGCAGGCCGCCCGCGCCATAGGCCTGGATGTAGTCGCCGATCACCGGATGCATCAGCAGCGGCACGTGCCCGAAGACATCGTGGAACACGTCGGGCTCTTCCAGGTAGTCCAGCTGATGCGGCTTGCGGATGAAGTGCCCGGCCGGGAAGCGCCGGTTCGCCAGATGCTCGAAGAAGACCTCGTCGGGCACCAGGCCCGGCACCGCCACCACCTGCCAGCCGCTGCGCTTCATCAGCAGCTCCGACAGCCGGCGGAAGTCGGGGATCTGCTCGGCGCCGATCGGCAACTCGGCCATGCCACGCACGAAGGCGTCGCACGCCCGCCCCGGCAGCAGCTTGCTCTGGCGTTCGAACAGCGTCTTCCACACGCCGTGATCCTCGGCGCTGTAGTGCGCCCAGCCCTGATCGATGGTCCAGTCGGCCCGTTCGGGCGCTTGCGTTTCGCCTGCAGCGAGGCCGTGCTTGCCGCTTTCGTTGAGCTGTCTCTGCATCCTGGTTCTCCGCAATGCGTTCAGGCGTTGCGCGCAAGGTGGGCATCGAAGCCAGCGGCGCGCCGGTTGTCGACGTTCAGGCTCGTCTTGCAGCTTCCTTGCCGTGCAGCCACGAGCGCTTCGTCGAACCGTCTGCGTTGATGGCGGGTGCACGACGCGCCGAATCCTGCAAATGATAAGGTGGGGTCAGCCGGCCGGGAACAGGCCGCTGCGCCGCGAGACGAGGAGAAATCAGGCTTGCATACGGTCATCACTGTCGCCAGCGGTCGACAAGCCAGACGCCCGGGCCGGCACTGAATGACGGCAGCCGAAGCTTCGGTGCCGCGCGCCGCGCTGTGGATGGCGGGCTGGCTGTCGCTGATGGTGATGATCGCGGTGGCCGGGCGCGAGGCGCAGTCCGAACTGGCGGTGTTCCAGATCATGGAGATGCGCTCGGTGATCGGCCTGCTGCTGATTGCGCCGTTGATTCGCGCCGCAGGCGGGCTGGTGGCGATGCGCACGCAGCGGCCGCGCCAGCACGCCGCGCGCAACCTGGTGCACTACGCGGCGCAGTACGGCTGGTTCGTGGCGTTGACCCTGATCCCGCTGACGCAGGTGGTGGCGATCGAGTTCACGATGCCGATCTGGTCCGCGCTGCTGGCCACCGTGTTCCTGCACGAGCGACTGAATCTGTGGAAGGTGCTGGCCATTGCGCTGGGTGTGGCGGGCGTGTGGCTGATCGTGCGCCCGGCGACCACCGGGTTGAGTGCCGGCCAAGGCATCGCGTTGGCGGCAGCGGTGGGTTTTGCGGTGTCGGTGATCCTGGTCAAGTCGCTGACACGCAGCGACGGCGCGCTGACGATCATCTTCTGGATGCTGGTGTGGCAAAGCCTGCTGGGCCTGCTGCCGGCGCTGTGGGTGTGGCGCTGGCCCTCGGCCACCGTCTGGGGCTGGGTGCTGGTGGTGGCCTTCTGCGGCACCTTCTCGCACTACTGCATGGCACGCGCGCTGCAGCATGCCGAGGCCACCGTCGTGGTGCCGATGGACTTCGTGCGCGTGCCGCTGACCGCGCTGGCCGGCTGGCTGGTCTACGCCGAGCGCGTCGACCTGCTGACGGTGTACGGCGTGGTGCTGATCCTGGCCGGCAACCTGCTCAATCTGCGCCGCCCCGCGCCCCGCCGGGGCGGGCCGTGATTCATCCGGTGAGGATCGGCCGCAGCGTCTCGATCTTCTCGACGATGAAATCGAAGAACGCCGACACGCGGGGCGTTCGCCGCAACTCGCGGGTCGTCAACAGGCGATCGCCACCGTCTACCCCTACGCTGTACTCGAAGCTCGCGTACGACGCCGTGGCCGATCTGGCGCCCGTCGGCGGCGCGCATCGCGGCCGAGCAGCGCTACTGGGCGCCAGTGCTGCGCGAACTGGGTGTGCGGGTGGAGTGATCGCTGCCGCCTGCTGCGGCGCCTGATGCGGCGCCTCTGCGGCGAATGATGCGGCGTGCTGGTGGCGCTGCTGCTTCGCGCCCATTGCCGATCACTGGCATCGAGACAATCCGAGCCGGACGCAGGACAGAATCGGGCAGATGCACGCACCCGACGCTTGGCCACGGCGCAGTCCCGCCCATGCCGCCATGGCTTTGGCGGTTGCAGTCCTGATGGGCTGCACCACGCCGCCGCCGACGAAGGCGCCACCCTTGCCGCCGCCGCCTTCGACGACCGGTGCCGGCGCCGTCGACGACGCGGCCGATGCGCATGGGCAGCAGCAGGCCTTCGCGCTGTGGGTCGCAGACTTCCGCAGCAGCGCGCGCGCGGCCGGCATCGACGAGGTGACGCTGAACCTCGCCTTCGCCGATGTCGACTACCTGCCGCGCGTGGTCGAACTCGATCGCGCGCAACCCGAGTTCTCGCGCACGGTCTGGAGCTACCTCGACAGCGCCGTATCGCCGCAACGCATCGCCCTGGGCCAGGACAAGTGGCTGCAGTTTCGGGCCGCCATCGATGGCGCTGCCGCGCGCTACGGCGTGGCACCGGCGATTCTGGTTGCCATCTGGGGCGTGGAGAGCAACTACGGCAGCAACTTCGGAAGCATCCCGACCATCGACGCGCTGGCCACGCTCGGCTTCGAAGGCCGCCGCGAGGCGTGGGCGCGCGGCCAGTTGCTCGCCGCGTTGAAGATCCTCCAGAACGGCGACATCGATCGTGCACAGATGATCGGCTCCTGGGCCGGCGCCATGGGCCAGACGCAGTTCCTGCCGTCGGTCTTTCTGGGCCATGCGGT
Source organism: uncultured beta proteobacterium (assembly GCA_963756415.1). Lineage (GTDB taxonomy): Bacteria > Pseudomonadota > Gammaproteobacteria > Burkholderiales > Burkholderiaceae_C > Rubrivivax. The sequence goes on along the minus strand of CAVWNT010000002.1, from coordinate 1,055,466 downwards.
GGACGCCGACGGCGACGGTCGGCGCGACATCTGGGCCAGCCTGGCCGATGTCATGGCGTCGACCGCGAATTTCCTTGCGCGCTCGGGGTGGCAAGCGCGACCAGCCCTGGGGCGTCGAGGTCCGGCTGCCAGCCGGCTTCGATGTCGGTCGTGCCGACGATTCGGTGCGACAGTCCAGCGCGCTGTGGGCGGCCGAGGGCGTGCAGACCGCCGACGGGAAGCCGCTGCCGCAGTTCGCCGAAAGCAAGGTGCTGCTTCCTGCCGGCGCCGGCGGCCCGGCCTTCCTGATCGGACCGAACTTCCAGGTCCTGCTGCGCTACAACAACTCGACCAGCTACGCGCTCGCCGTCGGCCTTCTCGCGCAACGATTGGCCGGCGGCCCCGATGTCCTTGCGCCATGGCCGCGTGACCGAATGGCGCTGTCACGCCAGCAAGTGATGGCGCTGCAGACGGCCCTGAACCAGCGCGGCTTCGACAGCGGCGCGCCCGACGGGGTGATGGGCCCGGCCACGCGCGGTGCGACGCGCAACTATCAACGCAGTATCGGCCTGCCTGCCGACGGCTACCCGACGCTGGAGTTGCTGCAGCGCCTGCAGGCGCAGTAGGCAGCCGCGAAAGCGCTCTCGCCGTGTCTGTTCGCCGAACCCGGTCCGTAGAGTTGCGCGAGGCATTCAGCCGTCGCGACCCGCAGTCAGACAAAAGGGTCAGCACGCGCTGGCGTGCTGACCCTTGTCTTTACTGGTGCGGCTGGCAGGAATCGAACCCACGACCCCTTGGTTCGTAGCCAAGTACTCTATCCAGCTGAGCTACAGCCGCGAAGCCGCGCAGTATATCAGTCGATGCTGGCAGCGGCGTGCTCGCACGCGTGGGCGCGCGGCAGGTCGTTGTCCTGCTCGGCCAGACGCGCCAGCAGGCGCCACGCGCGGCGCCTCGCCTGGGTGTTCAGGCCGTCGGCCCTGGCCGCCTGTTCCAGCGGCCGCCGGGCCTTGCCCCACAGCTGCCGCTCGATCAGCGCAGTGCCCAGCGCGGCGGCCACGGCCGCATCGGTGGGACACAGCGACGCGGCGCGCTCGAGCACGCCGAGCCAGTCGCTGCCGATGCCGGCACAGGCGTCCATCAACGCCAGTGCCAGCCATTCACGTTCGTCGCTGTCGAGCCGATCGATGCGTTGCCACAGCGGCCACAGCCAGTCGCGCGCATCGCCGTGGGCGCCGAAACGGCACGCCGCCAGCGCGGCATGCGACGCGACGCGCGCATCGTCACGGTCGGCGGCATCGAGCTGCTGCCACACGGCGCGCAGGGTGTCGGCATCGCGCGCGCTGTCCAGCGCTTCCAGTGCCAGCGTGCGAAGCAGGCCCTGCGCCGCCGCCGGCGAATAGGCCTGGTGCTTGGCCAGCAACCGGGCGGTGGTCAGCGCCGGCAGCGGCTGGCGCATCTGCCGCTGCGCCAGCAGGCGCAGGCGCACGGCCTGCATGCGCCGCGCCACGCCGGCGGGCAGTTCGCCCAGCAGCTGCATGGCACGCTGGCCATCGCGGTCGTCGAGTGCCCATTCGACGGCCAGCAGCCGCGCGCCTTCGTCCACCGGCCGCGCGGCAGCGCCGTCGCGGCGCAGCGACGTCAGCCGGTGCATCTGCTCGTCGCGCCGCGGCCGATCGTGCATGCGGTGCAGGCTGGCCGATGCCAGCAGATGGCCCAGCGCGCTGAAGTCGCTGTCCGCCCGCAGCGCGTCGCTGCCGTGCTGGGCATCGAGTGCCCTCTGTGCAGCGCGGTGGGCACGGCTGTAGCGGGCCGCGAAGTACTCGGCCAGCGCTTCGCGCAGTGCTGCCTGCGCGGCGCGTTCCTGGCGCAGCTGGCGCCACGCATGCGAGCGCCGTGGCAGGCTGAGCAGGCCGCTGATCGAGCGGAAGGCGACCAGCAGCGTGGCGCAGGCCAGCAGCACCAGCACCACGAACAGGTTCAGCGACAGGTCGGTGCGCCACTGGCCGAAGAAGATGCTGACCAGCCCGTCGTTGCGCCCCAGCGTGCTGGCCGCCACCACGGCCACGCCGAACAGAAAAACGATCCAGATGATGCCGCGCATCGCCCGTGGCCCCGTGCTGCGGCGTGCGGCGATCAGCGCCCGGCCACCGCGGTCAGCGCGGTGAGCGTGGCTTCGGGCCGCGGCATCGTCACGTGCTGGGCGCGCGCCGCCGTCTGGCGCAGCAATTCCAGCGTGGTGCCGACCCGCCGCGCATCGCGGTCGAAGTACTTCTCCAGCGCCTGCTGGGCATCGCGCAGGTCGATGCGTGCGGTGTCGAACTGCCGGCCCAGCAGCGCCAGCCGCGCGTTCAACAGCCGCAGCTTCAGGTTCTCGCGCAGGAAGAAGGCCTGCTCGGGCGCCAGCAACATGGCCTCGGGCTGCTCGATGCGGGTCACGCGCACCAGGCCACGAACCTCGGACCACAGCCGGTTGCCCAGCACCGACCAGGCGCTGTCGACGCCGGCTTCGGCCTCGTCGCCGGGCGGCGCGGGCCGTGCGTCCGGCTGCCCGCTGGCCGGCGCCGCTGCGGGCATTGCGGCAGCCGCGGGAGTCGCGGCGCGCGCCGGCGTGCCGCGGGCGGGCGGGCGCTGCTGCGGGGCCACCAGCAGCGGCAGGTCATCGATGGCACGCACGGCTTCATCGAGGCGGCCGACCAGCGCCGCCACATCGACGGCACTGGCGCCGCGCACGCGCTCCAGGTCGAGCTCGACGGCACGCCGCACCCGATCGAGCGCCGGGTCGTCGAGGCGGGCCAGGCGCTCGTCGATCTGCTTCAGCGTGATCACCAGCGGGCTTGCCGAGGCGGTGATCTCGGCCTGCTGCATGGCCACGCGCAGCGCCGATTCGATGTCGGCGAGCAGCGTCTCGCCGCGCGAGCGCGACAGCGACGCGATCAGTTCGTCGAGTTGCAGCCGCTGCGAGCTCAGTTCGGCCACCCGCGCCTGCAGCAAGGCCACCTTGGCCGCGGCATCGCGCGCGTTGTCCTGTGCCAGCTGCGAACTCATCTGCGCCTGCGCGGCGAGCGCGGCGCTGTCGATCTGGCGCTTCACCAGCGTCTGCTCGAGTCCGCGCACCCGTTGCTGGGCCGACCAGGCCAGCACCAGCGCGGCCACGCACAGCGCGGCCAGCACGGCCAGCAGCACCGCCCAGCCCATCGCGGGTGACAGTTGCCGCCAGGCGTGCAGCGGCGCTGGCGCTGCTGCGGCGGCGGTAGCGGCGGCGTTCGACGATTCGACGGAAGGGCTCGGGCTGTCCACGGTGCAGCGATTTTATCGAGCGGGTGCGACGGGGCCGGCGTGCCGCGACAGCGCCGCCGGCGCCGCGTCAGCCGCGCAGCGATGCGGCGCGCAGTGCGTTGGCATCGAGCATCTGCAGCTCGACGCGGCCGAAGCCCAGCTCGCGCGCCCGCGCAGCGATGCGTGGGTGCGAGGCGACCGCCCGCGATGCCGACCAGTCGGCCGCCGGCACCAGCGCTGCCAGGTGCGCCAAAGCCTGCGAGCTGCTGAACGACCACAGGTGCGCGGCCGGTCGCGCCAGGGCGTCGTGCAGCAGCGCGCGCTGGTGGCTGTCGAGCACCGGCGGCAAGCGCCGATAGGCGCTGACGAAGCACACCCGCGCCCCCGCCGCACGCCAGCGCGCAGCCAGCCAGTCGCGACCCTCGTCGCCGCGCACCACCAGCACCTGTCGGCCCGACCAGGCGCGGTCATGCAACTGCTGCCACAGTGCCTCCGAATCGAACACCTCGCCGCGGGGTTCGACCAGTGCCGGCGCGTCGATGCCGGCAGCACGCAGCGCCGCCGAGGTGCCGGGGCCGGGCGATGCCGCTGTCAGCGAATCCGGCCAGGCCAGCCCCGGCGGACGCTGGGCCATGAAATGGATCACCGCATTGGCACTGACGAACATCACGCACGCCAGCTGCGGCAGATCGCGCCAGGCCGCCTGCAACGGTTGCACGTCGGCCACCGGCTCGATGTGGATCAACGGCAGCGCCAGCGCCGACACGCCGTCGGCAACCAGCTGCGCCACCAGGGCCTGCGCCTGCGCCGCTGGCCGGGTGATGAGGACGTGCACGGCGCGGCCGGGCCTCAGCCGTCGGCCAGGTAGCTGTCGGCACCGGCGTCGCGCAGCTGCGCGACGGCCTGCGCACCCAGCGCCTCGGCCTCGTCATCGCTGCCGACCACGCCGCGCACCGTGCAGCGCAGCAGCGGGCGCGACAGCGACCGGGCATCGCCGAGCGCCGCGTCGAGGCACAACGCCGCGCCGTCCCACACGGCATGCGCGGCCAGCGGCATGCTGCAGCTGCCGCCGAGGCCGCGCGACACCGCGCGTTCGGCATGCACCGCCAGCCAGCTCGGCCGGTGCACCAGCTGCTGCAGTTGCGTGGCCAGCGGCTCGGCGTCGTGGCGGATCTCGATGCCGAGTGCGCCCTGCCCGGCGGCCGGCGTCATCTGCGCCGGCGTGAACAGCGCGGCGATGCGGTGCGCCAGCTTGAGCCGCATCAGCCCGGCAGCGGCCAGCACGATGGCGTCGTAGGCGCCTTCGTCGAGCCGGCGCAGGCGGGTGTCGAGGTTGCCGCGCAGCGGCTCGATGCGCAGGTCGGGCCGCAGCGCCAGCAGCTGCGCGGCGCGGCGCAGGCTGGAGGTGCCGACGCAGGCGCCCGGCGGCAGCGCGTGCAGGCTGGCGTGGTGCGGCGAGACGAAGGCATCGCGCGGGTCTTCGCGCTCGAGCACCGCCGCCAGCGCAAAGCCGGCGGGCAGCTGCATCGGCATGTCCTTCAGCGAATGCACCGCCAGGTGCGCGCGGCCGTCTTCGAGTGCGTTTTCGAGTTCCTTGACGAACAGGCCCTTGCCACCGACCTTGGACAACGCGCGGTCGAGGATCTGGTCGCCACGGGTGGTCATGCCGAGCAATTCGACGCGCAGGCCGAAACGATCCTGCAGCAGGTCGCGCACATGTTCGGCCTGCCAAAGTGCGAGCCGGCTTTCGCGCGTGGCGATGACCGTCGGCGCCGCGGCGGCGGCGTGTTCACGGGTCGCTCGATCGCTTGCAGGCATGGTGCTTGCATTATGGTCGGGCGCCCCGCGGCCGCCCGCCGTCGTGGACCCTGGCGACAATCGCCCACCCCGAACCCGGAGACCTTCGATGCCCCGCCAAACCCCAGCACCGCGTCGGCAGCCCGCCGGCAGGGCTGTTCAAGAAAAAGCCACCGCGACAGCCGACCCGGCGGCGCGCGACGCGGCGCTGAAGGACCGGCCGCTGGTCGAGGACATCCGCCTGCTCGGCCGCATCCTCGGCGAGGTGATCCATGAACAGGAAGGCAAGGCCGCGTTCGAGCTCATCGAGCGGGTGCGCCAGCTGTCGGTGGCCTACCGGCTGAAGCAGGACACCCGCGCCGGCGCGGTGCTCGACCGGCTGCTGAAGAACCTGTCGGGCGACCAGACGGTGAGCGTGATCCGCGCCTTCAGCTATTTCTCGCACCTGGCCAACATCGCCGAGGACCGCCACCACGTGCGCCGCCGCGCGCACCACGAATCGGCCGGCCGATTGCAGGAAGGCTCGCTGGCGATGTGTTTCGAGCGGCTGCACGCGGCCGAGCTGCACGCCCCCGACATCGCCGCGGTGCTGGCCAAGGCCTACATGTCGCCGGTGCTGACCGCGCACCCGACCGAGGTGCAGCGGCGCAGCATCCTCGATGCCGAACGGGCGATCGCCGAATCGATCGGCGTGCGCGACGAACTGCACGGCGAGCGTGCGCTGGCCGACAACGAAGACGCGCTGCGCGCGCGCATCACCCAGCTGTGGCAGACACGCATGCTGCGCACCGCCAAGCTGAGTGTCAGCGACGAGATCGAAAACGCGCTCAGCTACTACCCGAGCACCTTCCTGCCGCAGATCCCCAAGCTGTACCGCGACATCGAGCGTGCGCTGCCCGGCCACGAGGTGCCGCCGTTCCTGCGCATGGGCCACTGGATCGGCGGCGACCGCGACGGCAACCCGAACGTCAATGCCACCACCTTGCGCACCGCGCTGTCGCGCCAGGCCGAGACGGCGCTGCGCTTCTACCTCACCGAGGTGCACACGCTGGGTGCCGAGCTGTCGGTGTCGCAGATGCTGGCGCCGGCCAGCGAGGCGATGCTGGCACTGGCCGAGGCCTCGCCGGATCACAGCGAACACCGCGGCGACGAACCCTACCGGCGCGCACTGATCGGCATGTATGCGCGCCTGGCGGCGAGCCTGCACGATCTCACCGGCACCGAGGCGCTGCGCCACGCGGTGCAGCCGCAGCGACCGTACCGCGATGCCGCCGAGTTCCTGGCCGACCTGCGCACCATCGAGGCGTCGCTGAAGTCGCGCCATGCGCAGGCCCTGATCGGCCCGCGGCTGGCACCGCTGATGCGCGCGGTGCAGGTGTTCGGCTTCCACCTGGCGACGGTCGACCTGCGCCAGAGCTCCGACAAGCACGAGGCGGTGCTGGCCGAGTTGCTGAAGGTGGCGCGCATCGAGGCCGACTATTCAGTCGCTCGACGAAAGCGCGCGGCGCGAGCTGCTGACGCGGCTGCTGAACGAGACGCGGCCGCTGCGCGTGCGCGGCGCGGACTACTCGGCGCTGACCTGCAGCGAACTCGAGATCTTCGAGACCGCGGTCGAGATGCGCGCGCGCTATGGCTTCGAGGCGCTGCGCCACTGCATCATCTCGCACACCGAGGACATGAGCGACCTGCTCGAGGTGCTGCTGCTGCAGAAGGAAGGCGGCCTGCTGCGCGGCACGCTCGACGACGATGCGGTCAACGACCTGATCGTGGTGCCGCTGTTCGAGACCATCGACGACCTGCGCCACGCGGCGCGCATCATGCGCGAGTTCTATGCGGTGCCGGGCGTGCTGGCGATGATCGCGCGCAGCGGTGCGCAGCAGGACATCATGCTCGGCTACAGCGACAGCAACAAGGATGGCGGCGCCTTCACCAGCAACTGGGAGCTGTACTGCGCCGAGATCGCGCTGGTCGAACTGTTCGATCCGCTGGAGGGCTCGCACGGCATCACGTTGCGGCTGTTCCACGGCCGCGGCGGCACCGTCGGGCGTGGCGGCGGGCCCAGCTTCCAGGCCATCCTGGCGCAGCCGCCGGGCACGGTGAAGGGCCAGATCCGGCTGACCGAACAAGGCGAGGTCATCGGCTCGAAGTACGCCAACCCGCAGATCGGCCGGCGCAACCTGGAAACGCTGGTCGCCGCCACGCTCGAAGCCACCTTGCTGCACCCGACCAAGAGCGCGCCGAAGGCCTTCCTCGAGGCCGCCGCGCAGATCAGCCAGGCCAGCTACGAGGCCTATCGCAAGCTGGTCTATCAGACGCCCGGCTTCACCGACTACTTCTTCGCCGCCACGCCGATCAACGAGATCGCCGGGCTGAACATCGGCTCGCGCCCGGCGGCGCGCGCCAAGGCCGACCCCGATGGCCGCGCCCGCCGCTCGATCGAAGACCTGCGCGCGATTCCGTGGAGCTTCTCGTGGGGCCAGTGCCGCATGGCGCTGCCGGGCTGGTGCGGCTTCGGCTCCGCGATCGATGCCTTCCTGGCCGATGCCACGACGCACAAGCAGCGGCTGGCGCTGCTGCAGCGCATGCACAAGCAGTGGCCGTTCTTTCGCGCGCTGCTGTCGAACCTGGACATGGTGCTGGCCAAGAGCGACCTGCGCATCGCCGAACGTTATGTCGCGCTGGTGCCGGATGCGCGGCTGGGCAAGCGCATCTTCGCCGCCATGCGCGCCGAATGGCAGCGTGCCGACGCGGCGCTGTCGCTGATCACCGGCGAGCGCTCGCGGCTGCAGTCGAACCCGTCGCTGGCGCGCTCGATCGAGCACCGCTTTCCGTACCTCGACCCGCTGAACCACCTGCAGGTCGAGCTGATGCGCCGCTACCGCCAGCTGCCGCAGAACGGCGGCACGCCCGATGCCGCCGACGCGCGGCTGCGCCGCGGCATCCACCTGTCGATCAACGGCATCGCCGCGGGGCTGCGCAACACCGGTTGACGGGCAGCCGCGCCCGCATCAGATCGCAGGGCGCACGCGCAACTCGGGCGTCGGCCTGGCCCGGTACGGCAGCGGCAGCTCACAGCGGGCCAGTTCGTCTTCGAGCTCCCGCACGGCGTGCAGCATGCGCTTGAGCTGCGCCGCCTGAGCGCGGTCTAAACGCCCACCCGGCGGCTTGTAGGGGTCGGTCGCGCCTGCGGCCACGGTGCCCTTGTCGATGAGCGTGTCCAGCGGCAGGCTGTAAGCCGCATTGCGGCTGGCCGCGCCGACGCCTTGCAGGAACGTGCGCAGGCTTTCCACCAGCGTGTGCAGGCGCACCCATTGATGGTCGCGCCATGCATCTGCGTCGACCACGAATCGTTCGACAAAGCACCGACCCGTCTGCGTGCCGTAGCTGTGGGCCATGCGCAGGATCTCTTGTCGGGACATGGCGATGTTCAGTTCGCCCTGCCCACGCAGAAGGTTGATGCGCGCGACCCGGTTGCGCACCGTCGGCATGCGCATCGCGGTGCGGTCGTTCCAGTCCTTGGCGGTGAGTACCGCGGCGACCAGGAAGCGCCACAACGTCGACAGGGGCTTCCGCTCGTCGCCCTCGATGCCTCGCCAGGTATCGCTGCGCCCTTGACGATGCGTCTGCGGCAACCATACCGCGTTGCCAGGAAAGAACGCGGTGCGTTTGTCGAGCCACATGCCGAAGGTCGGCCAGCGCGGCACGGCCGCATCGAACAGGTGGATCGGAAAATTGGAGCACAGGCCGCCGTCGGAGAACCGGCAGCGCCTCAGTTCACGCTTGCCCTCTGGCATCTCGTAGTCGACTGCATACAGCGGCGGCGCGGCGAACAACAGCGGAAAACTCAGGCTCAGCCGCGCCGCGACCACGATGGGCAGATCGCCGCCGGGCAGCTCGAAGAGGCCCCGTCCTGCCGCGGCGGGCGGGTCGGAATCCGATTTCGGCTGGTACGGTCGGGCCACACGCTGCAGTGCCTGCATCACGGCGGCGGGAAAGAACTTCTCCAACTCGCCGGGTACGTAGTACAGGGCGCTGCTGGTGTCGTCCAGCGGCAGACGGTACGGGCGACCGTGGCTCACGTTGCTGGTGATCATCTCGAGCCGTATCGACCCCTTGCGCGCATCGTCCACCGGCGCTTCGGGAGGCCCGGCACCGGCGTAGGCGGGTGCGCACCACAGGTCGCGAAAGGTCAGCGGCGCGTGTGTCGGGTCGTCTGGATTGAAGCCGGCCGAGCGTTGGATGCCTTCGTGCAACCAGGCCACCAGCCCGGGGTCGTCGTTGTCCCGATCGGCCATCGGCCCGCCGCGCACGAGGCCAAGGTCGCTTTTGACGAGGCCGTGACGCAAGTCGCCGATGAGGCCGATCGCCACGCCGGCGAGCAACGCCAGCGGAAGCAGACCGAGGCTGACGAGGCCCGTCGCGCACGCCACGCGCCAGAGCTGGAAGCTGTCGTGCGTCGCATCGCGCGGCACGAACGGCTCGGCCACCATTGCCACCCCTGCCACCGCCCCCGGCCACCACGGCCACCGTCGCCAGCATGGTCCATGCGATCTCGCGGCCAAATCGCAAGATCGATGAGACGGCCCAGAAAACTGTCTGTGTTCGCGTGGCGCGGTTGCGCCCCGCGAACACGCGCACCCCATCGACAAAGACTGCGAACAGCCGTTCGCAGCGCGGCGAGGGCTGGAACAGCGCCAGCAGACGTGCACGGCCGCCGCCAGCGTCTTCGGCCAGACTGCCCGGCAGGCGCCGCAGGGCTTCGAAGGCGCCGGCAGCACCGCAGCGCCTGCCGTACTCGGCGGCAGCGGCCAGCGCCGCGGCCATGGCGCCCACGGAGGTACCCCCGATGCTCTTGAAATTGAAGTGCCGAGCCAGTTCGACGATGGCCCACGGATAGACGACACCGCTGGCGACGCCGCCGGTGAGCACCAGATCACAGAAGCGATCCTTCGGCGGCGTCTCGGTCACGGGGTTCGGCACCGCGACGACGTCGTCGCCCAGTTCGCTCGCTGACGACACACCTCGCGGCACTGCGGCGCTCATGGTTCGAGCGGCGCCTGCGGCAGATCGTAGAAGCGCGCGTTGTCGAGTAGCAGCGTGAGCCCGCGCCGGCTCGGAAAGAAGGCGTACAGCGTGCCGCGCGTGCGCACGAAAGCGCGCAGGTTGCGCAGCCGGGCCGGCCGGAAGTCGGGTTGCGGGATATCGAACTCGAGGTCCGGGTTCTCGTGCGCGCCGATCAACGGATCCTTGGCACGGCCGGCATCGGGCACTCCCATGACCGGGCCGTCGGCCCATTGGCCGAGCAAGTGTTCGAACTGGTCCTCGAGGCTGGCACAGAAGAACAGGCCCATCAGCCCCGCCCGCTCGGGCGCCGGCTGTCCAGCCGACCATGGCGGGCCGTACGGACGGCCGCGGCGCATCAGCGGGCGCTGGCGGGCATGGACCGGCGCCTCGCTGCCTTCGCCGCCCGTGCCGCCGCGGTGGCCGTGGTCGCGATGACGTGGGTTCATGCGCCGGGCGTGCGCACCGAACGGGCAACCGAACCCGTGCGGATCGTGCTGATAGTCGAAATCCTCTTCGGGGCCGGCACTGCCGGGGGCCCACCAGTCGGGTCCCTCGGTGATGCGCCGGCCGTCAGGCCAGCGGCCGCAGACCTTCGCCTTGATGTAGTCGGTCCAGCTCGGTGGCTGACCCTCACGCCCGGCGGCGCTGAATTCTCTCTGCAGCCTCGCGGCTTGATCGCAAACCCACTGCTCGAAGCCCACCACATCCTGTTCCATCTGCCGGAGCACGCCAAAACTGCCGTTGCAGAAGAACGCACGCACGTCTTCATGCGCCGTGGGCAGCAGCCAGGGATTGAAGCCGTGGTCGTTGGCATGGCCGAGCAGGAATTCACCCGCTGCGTGGCGCGAGACGGCTCCACTGCCGGCGTGCGCATGCCAGCCTTCGACGTGCACGCGAGAGAGCCCGTCGCGGTAGCCGAAATGAACCCATCGGCCATTTCGTTGCGATTCGGCGAAGTGGCCGGCGCACAGCGTGCGCAGCTGCACCCCGCTGACCTTCGCCAGCCGGGCGAGTCGGCGCTGCAGCGCCTCGAAAACGGCTGCGTCGTCAGCATGCAGGTTGAGCAGCGCATGCGCGGCGTCGACATCGAAGCAAGCGTCCCAGTGCGGACTTGCACTGCCACCGGTGTCGCCCAGCCGCTCGGCGCAACGCAGCGGCGCACCGGCGGCAAAGGCGGCGGCACGCCCGACGAACTGGCCCAGCACCGTCGGTGCCAGCGCCAGGCGCTGCAGCCCGCGGTAGGTCAGCCCGAGGCTGACCTCGACACGACCGCGGGCCGGTTTCTCGTCGGCCCAGGTGATCGGAAATTGCTCCAGCGCGCGGCGCAGGAAACACCTGCCGGCGCCTTGCTCGTCGAAGGTGACGATCAGATGACGCACCTGCGCGGTGGGCGCGTCGTGCAGGACGATGCGCTGGATCTCAGCCCCCGGCAGGCCGGCGGCGCTCATCGGGATGCCCGGCACCAGCGCGTGATCTGTGCCGCGTCGGCTTGGGGGTAGGCGCTGAAGAAGTAGCCCGCTGCCGCGGGGCGATGGAAGCGCCTGATCGTCATGACGAACTCGTGCGGGAACTCGTTGACCGGCAGCGGCGGCGCCCCTTCGATGTACTGAAACAGGCGGTCGAAGACATCCCCCACGACCAGTGCGAAGTGCTGAAGATAAGCATCGAAGTCGCCATCGAAGACCGTGTGCAGCACCAGCTGGCTGTCGTTGTCGATGAACTCGAACCACGCGAAGTGCACGTGGCGCGATTCGCGCAACACCGCCTCGATGCGCGGCGCGCCATGGCGGATGACGGCGGCCAGCGCCTGCGCATTGGAGGCCGTGGGCGTCTTGATGCGCATCACCACGTTCAGCGGCTGCTGCACGAAGCGTGTGTCGCGGCGATGGCGCAGGCGAAGAGACGTGCAGCCGAAGCCCCACTGCTTCTCGAACTCCACCGGCAGGCCGTCCACCGGGTGCAGCTGCTGCGCCAGCCCCGGCAGGCGCAGCACGCCGGCACAGATGCGCCGGATCAGCGGTTCTGCCAGATGCTTGCCAAGGCACCAGTGAATCCCGCGGTGTGCTTTCGGCGCATCGAGCCCGAACACCAGCGGGTCAATTTCAGATCCGGGGGACGGGTTGAAGTCCACCCCCGACGACCGGGTGGCGCCGCCGAGCGCCAGGATGCATTCGGCATCCTTCGGGATATGCACGCCTTCGATGCGCCAGCAATCGAGCGTGACCCGCGGCAGGAACGCCACCGGCGGGTTCAGGCGCAGGCCCTCGGCCAGCCACGGCCAGATCGATGCGCCGCTGGCGTCGGTCAGGGACTTCTCGCGCAGCGTGTCCCACCCCTTGCCCTGGGTCTTCACCGCGTGGGCCAGCAGGGCGTGCAATGCGATGCACACGCTGGCCTGGACGTTGCCCACGATGCCGACCATCGACCCCACGGCGAGCACCGCCCGTTCCTGGCCGGTCAAATTTCCCGGATCATGCGCCAGCGCCGACAGGATCCGCTGCGCCCGCGGCAGCAGGTGCTCGCCGCCTTCGATCTCGCGCGGGCGTTCCGGATCGTCGATCTGGAACTCGTCGATCAGCGTCGCCGTGCGCTGCAGCAGGCGCGCCAGCGCGCTGTCGGCTGCGGGAAGCAGCGTCGGGTCGCTGACGAAGTGCCGGCCGAGGATCTGGTAGTTCAAGGCCGAGTAGCCCTTGCGCAGTGCGTCCTGCAGCAAAGGAAAGTCCGCCGCGGCAAAGCCGAACAGTGCCGCGCAGAAACGGGTTGCGGCTTCCTCGGCAAGCGCAGCCAGATCGAATTCACTGCGGCCCAGTGCCGTGGGCAGCACGGCCGCGAACGCGTGGTTGCTCAACACCCCGATCTCCACGGCGCTGAATTGGAACGAGTGCCTGAAGGTGTCGATCTGAAACTGGCGCCGGGGCCCCGCCGCACCTTGTGGATCCAGCGACAGCATGAAACCACCTGTGCCCAGGTCGGCGTACGGCGCGTTGCTGAACTTGTCGGGCGTGCGCAGGGCCTCTTCGATCGCGTCGCGCTGGGTGACCAGGTAGGCGGTGCGAAATGCCGTGTCGCGCGGCGCGCGCTTCGGCAACAGGCTCTGCTCCGGCTGAGCCAGGCTCGGAAAGGGCAGCACACCGCCGCAGGTTCGATTGATCTCGTCGTAGAGCTGCGCGCGCCGCCCGTCGTGGCCGAGCCATTCGATCAACAGGCGGTTGCGCGCGTATTCCGACGCTGCCCCAAAGCGGGCCAGATCGACATCGGGAGGTGGCTTCGGGCGCGTCACGGCGTTCTCGGTGACGTGATGTTGGCGCGCTGTACGGCTTGGCGCATCAACAGTTTGGCGGATTGCGCGTCGGCGGTACCTTCGCCGCCCTCGATTTCGGCCAGGGCCGATTCGAGCCGCCTCGCAGCCCGCGCCGGCTGATCGCAGGCCAGCCAGTGGCGGGCCAACGCGACTGACGCGCGCAGCGCAAAACTCGATTTCTGCTGGGCGATGGCCAGATCCAAAGCGGATTGCAGGCAGGCTTCGGCGGCGGCGACATCGCCGGCAGCGGCGACACACCCATCCAGGGCGCGCGCGGCGCCGCGTTGCAGCAGCAGCTCGCCGCGCAGGCGTCGCACCTCGGCCTCGTGGTAATGCTCGCCATGGGTCCCGATCAGCGTCTGCGCGCGCTGCAGCTGCACCAGCGCATCGTCGATGCGGCCGGCACGCGCCAGGCCTTCGGCATGCAGGCTCAGGTACATCGGCAGCGTCACCACCGCGCCGGTGGCAACCCACATCGACACGCCTTCGGCCATGTCGGCCAAGCCCTGCTCGACGCTGCCGGCCGCACAGCGCAGACTGCCGCGCATGACCATCGCATGTGCGTGCCACACGGCGAAGCCTTCGCTGTCGCAGACCTCGATGGCCCGGCGTGCACAGTCGAGTCCGGCATCGGTCTCACCGCGGAACAGGTGCACGCTGGCGGCAAACCCGTAGGCCTCGGCCAGGCTGAAGCGGTGCTTCAGTCGTTCAGCCAGTTCGACGACCCGCTGCACCCGCCGCAGCGCGTCGTCGACATGGCCCAGTTCCCATTGCGCCCAGGCGGAATAGCACAGGCTCATGACGGCCGGATCCTGCACCGCGCCTGGGCGATGCATGGCGGGGCGGTAAGCCTGCAGGATGCGGTCCATCAAGGCCACTGCAGGCACCGCCTCGCCCTGATGGAATCGGGTGACCGCCAGCGCCCAGTCGGCTTGCAGGCGCTGCATCGGCTCGGCCGAATGCTCAGTCGCTTGCCTGCAGCGATCGGCAATCGCGCGGGCCTGCTCGAGATCCCCGCGCATGAAGAACCAGCCCTGTCGCCCGAGTTCGACCTTCAGCAGCGCCGCATCGTCGCCGAGTTGCTGACACAACGCGGCCGCGCGCGCGTACAGGCGCTCGACGCGGCTGGCGCCATAGCCATCCGTGGCGATGCAGCGCGATGCGAGCAGCAGGCACAGCCGCAGCTCGATGGCATCGCGCGACGGCCCTGGAGGCTGCCCGGGCAGCAGCAGCAGGGCGTTGTCGATGTGGGCGATGGCTTCTTCGTGTGCCGACGCCGCTGCCGCGCTGCGCGCTGCCCGCTCCCACTGCGCCAGCGCCTGTTCGTGCAGACCGGCCAGCGTCTGGTGGCGCGCCAGCATTTCCGGCTGGCGCTGCACCAACGCGGGAAACTGCTGCTCGAGAACAGTGGCGACATGCCGATGCAGTTGCTGGCGGTCGCGTTCCCACAATGCCTGGTAGGCGGTGTCGCGTACCAGTGCGTGCTTGAAGGTCCAGACGACCTCGCCCGCGTCGATGGTCCGGCGCAGAAGGCCCGAACGTTGCAGCTGGCGCAGGTGCGTCACCATGTCGTCGGCACGGCCCGGCTCGCCGCTTTGCAGCAGCACCGCTCGCAGCAGCGGCTGGGGGAAGTGCCTGCCCAACGCCGCGCCGACATGGGCGATGCCACGCGCCGGGCCCAGTCGGTCCAGGCGCGCCATCAGCAGATCCTGCAGCGTCGCCGGCACCTCCATGCGCAGCGCCTGCGGAACGCCCGCCTCGCCCAGACCCGACTCCAGCGCCATCTCCACCGATTCCTCGAGGAACAGCGGCACGCCGTCGCTGCGCAAGGCCAGCAAGCGCAGCACGTCCGGCGGCAGCGGGCGCTCGCCGCAGGCCTGTCGGGCCAGGCGACGTGCTGCACCCGGCGGCAGCCCCTGCAATTGCAGCGTCTGATGGCTTGCCACCGGCTCCCAGGGCGAATCGGTCGAGCTGCGCTGCGTCGCCAGCAGCATCAGCGCCACGCCCTCGGGCTCGGCCAGCAGCCGGTGCAGAAGCTCGCGGGTCGAAGGGTCGAGCCAATGGGCATCTTCGACCACCAGGCAGGTCGGACGCTGGTGCACCTCCAGGCGCACCCAGTCGCAAAGTAGGCTCAGGGTGCGCTCGCGCTGCGTCTTCGCAGAAGAAGAAAGCGCTGCGGCGCCGTCGATCGACAGCAGGCCAGCCAGCAGCGGCAGCGCATCGCCGTCCGACATCTTGTCGGGCAGGGTGTCGACGATCTTGCGCCGCTGCACGGCCGCGTCGTCGCCGGCTTGCAGATCGAAGACCTTGCGCAGCATGACGTTCAGAGCGCCAAAAGCGGTGCCCTGCAGATCAGCCTGGGCGCGGCAATACAGCGATTGCCCCCCCTCGGCAGCCAGTCGCTGCGCGAACTGGAACACGAGACGGGATTTGCCGATGCCGGGCTCACCCAGCACCAGCGTCGCCTGCAGATGCCCTTGCAGTGCACGCTGCCATTGCCCGTGCAAGGTGTCCATCTCCGCGTCGCGTCCGACAAACGGCGTCATCGCCTGGGACATTGAGATGGCGGCGGTATCACTGGCGCTGAGGGGATGCAGCACGCGATAGGCTGCGGACAGGCCTGCGATGCCCTTGAGCGCCAGCGACCGTTCGAGCGGCATCATCTGGAACCGGTGCCGCACCAGCGCATGGGTCGATTCCGCCACCAGCACGCTGCCGGCCGACGCCACGCCCTGCAGGCGCGCGGCAAGGTGGATCGACAGGCCCACCGGCTGCGCATCGCGTATGGCCACCCGACCGGTCGCGATGCCGATGCGCACCATCACCTCCAGGTGCTGTACCGCCTGCGCCAGCTGCAACCCGGCCAGCACCGCACGTTCGGCAGCCGTCTCACTGGCCTGCGGGTAGCCGAAGTAGCACATGACGCCGTCGTCACCCTGCGGGTCGTCGGCGCGACCGCCATGCTGCCGCACGACCGCGGCACATTCGGCGTGAAATGCGAAAAGCAACTGGCTGTAGCGCTCGTCGCCGAGGCGTTGCAGCAGTCCGGTGGAATCGACCAGGTCCAGCGACAGCGTGGTGACCTGGCGCAGGTTGGCCGAGCGATCGGCCACCGAGCCGGGTCGGACCAGCGGCTGCCGGGCCATGCCGTACAGGCGCGCGCAGCGCACGCTGGCTGCGGTGGCGGGGCTGGCATGCAGATCGCGCACCGCATGGGCAACCGGTGAGCCGGTGGTCAAATGCCGCAGCAGGCCCTGGAAAATGTCGGCACCGATGTCATCCAGGCACCAGAGCGCGCCTGCCTGGCACGGCAGCGCTCGCGCCAGCAGCTGCTGCGTGGCCGCATCGGCGCCGATCGTGATCGTCAGGCGTGGTGCGCGCAGCAGTTGCACCAGGCATGACGAGACGGCGGCGGCGGCGCCGGCATCGAGCAGCGCGACGTCGACGTCGTCCAGCGCGGCCGCCGCCGACAGCGGCGCACCCGGATCGAAGCGCACGAACTGGACGGCGCCATGCGGACCGTCCAGGTCGGCAAGTCCGGCAGTGTCGGCACCGACCGCAACGATGCGCAGGGGGTCGCTGCGCGGCGCGGGTGCTTCATCGTCCGCAACCACCCCGTCATCGAACAGCAAGTGCCGGCTCATCGCCCAGCGCTGCCCGAGCGCAGATCCGTCGGCGCCCGCGAGCTCCCAGGCATACGGGTCGAGGACTGCCGGCAGCAGCAGATCGAGCTCACACGGCGGCGCCTGCAGCAGCCAAGCGCCCACCTCACCGGGAAACATCGTGCGCCACAGGTTGAGTCGGGCGGGCTCCGAGCCCTCGCGTGCAGCCTGCGAATCGGCCAGCAGCACTGCGTGATCCACGGCCATTCGGGCAAAGCGAGACGTGAATCGCCCGTCGCCGAGAAGAAGGACAAACTGCTCGCCGTCGGGCCGCACGGTCAGCGCGATCGGCAGGCTGCGAAGGTTCACGCCTCTCCTCGTCCGAATGATTGCTGGCGAAATCTACCTCCAAAGGCCAAAGCTCCAAGAACTCGACGCAGCGGCGTTGCGCGAAGGCAGCCCACCGCGCGCCCTGCAACCTGCCTGCGACCCCCTATTCGCGGGGGGTGCAGCCGGCATCCACTGGGCGCGCCCGCACGTATCGCTTGCCGACGCCCGACGCGGCCGCGGTGGTCCGTTGCGTCATCCAACAGGAGGATCCTCATGTCACACAAGCTACGCAACTGGGTCGGCCGCGCGGTCGGAGTGGCCGCCATCGGTGCCTTCAGCGCCAGTGCCGGCGCCGTCACGTTGCTGGGCATCACCAGCGCCAACGAACTCGCCCGCATCGACACCGGCAATGTCGCCGCGGCCAGCCGCGTGGCCATCAGCGGGCTCGCCGCCGGCGACCGCTTCGTCGGCATCGATCTGCGCCCGGCCGACAACAAGGTCTACGGCATCACGCTGTCGAACAGCATCTACACCATCGACGCGGCCAGCGGCGCGACCACCTTCGTCGCCGCGCTGTCGGAAGCGGTGATCAACCCGACGCTCGGCTACGGCTTCGACTTCAACCCGTCGGCCGACTTCGCGGGCATGTCGTCGCTGCGCTTGACCAGCTCGGCGGGCAGCAACTTCGCCATCAACCCGATGACCGGCGTGGTCGGCAACACGATGAGCGACATCGGTGCCGGCAACACCGCGGTGGCCTACAGCAACGCGGCGATCCTGCCGACGATGGCGCCGGCGTCGACCGAGCTGTACTACATCAACTCCGACACCGACACGCTGTCGGTGGCGCTGACCGGCTTCAATGCGCCGATGATCATGCCCGTCGGCGCGCTCGGCGTCGACGTGCTGAAGGCCAACGGCTTCGAGCTGCTGGCCAACGGCCAGGCCTTCGCGGCCTTGAACGTCGACAGCGGTACCTCGCTGGTCACCGGCATCTACGGCATCGACCTGGCCACCGGCGCGGCGACGCTGATCGGCGACTACAACGGCACGCTGTCGGGGCTGACCTTGGCGCCGGTTCCCGAGCCGGGCAGCATCGCGATGATGCTCGCCGGCCTGGGCGCGCTGGGCTTTGTCGCACGCCGCCGCAAGAGCGTCTGAAGCGCCTGAAGCGCCCGAATCACCTGAAGCAAGTGTGAATGGCGCCTTCTCCCCAGCCGGGGAGAGGGCGCCTGATCGTTTTTCAGCTTCCTGGGCCCAGGCGCGTCGCCGCCAGCGCTTCGCGCACCGCCGCCAGCTGCCGGCGCGATACCGGCAGCCACTCACCGATCGGCATCACCTGCACCGCCCAGTGTTCGGCCTGGCCCTCGTCGCCGGCGCCGCTGGCATCGCGCCGCCGCTGCAGCGCGCGCACCGCCGCGCGGGCGACCAGCGCGTTGCGGTGCACGCGCAGGAAGTCAGCGCCCAGACGCTGTTCGAGTTCGCTCAGCGGGTCGTCGAGCACGTAGCTGTGGCGCAGCGTGCGCAAGGTGACGTACTTCAGCTCGGCCTTCAGGTACAGCACCTCGTGCAACGGCAGGCGCAGCACGCGGCCGCGGTCGTGCACCACCAGCACGGCGGCGTCGGGCGCGGCCGGCGCTTCGGACACGGCGGGTGCGTCGGCGCCCCGGCGGCGCTGCGCCACACGCTGCAGTGCCGAGCGCAGCCGTTCGCGCGACACCGGCTTGGTCAGGTAGTCGGCGGCATCGAGTTCGAAGGCGCGCAGCGCATGTTCGGCATGCGCGGTGACGAAGACCACGCTCGGCGGCCGCGCCAGCGTGCGCAGCCCGGCCGCCAGTTGCAGGCCGTTGCGCGCGCCCGGCAGGCCGATGTCGAGCAGCATCAGGTCGCAGCGCGCCTGCGGGTCGCCGCACAGCGCCAGCGCCTGGCCGGCGTCGGCGGCTTCGCCGACCACCTCGCAGCGCGGCTCGTCGATGTCGGCGAGCAGGCTGCGCAGGCGCGAGCGCGCCAGCGGCTCGTCATCGACCAGCAGCACGCGCAGCACCATCGTCAGCGGCCCGTCACAGCGGCACGATGACGCGCGCGCGGAACAGGCCGCCCTCGCGCCACACGTCGCATTGCCCGGCCACGTCGTGCAGCAGCCGCAGCCGCTCGCGCACGTTGCGCAGCGCCATGCCGTGGCCCGGCGTCGACGGCGTCTGGCCGACCGTGTTGCTGACCAGCACCACCGCCTGGCCGCGGCGCACGCTGGCCTGCACCCACAGCCGCGCACCTTCGAGCGACGGCTCGACGCCGTGGCGCACCGCGTTTTCCACCAGCGGCTGCAGCACCAGCGGCGGCACTCGCGCCGAACCGACGCGCGGATCGATGTCCCAGCTCACCGCCAGCCGCGCGCCGTAGCGGATCTGCTCGATGGCCAGGTAGCGCTGCGCGAGGTGGATCTCCTCGTCCAGCGAGACCGAAGCGCCGACATCGGCCAGCGCGACGCGGAACAGCTGCGCCAGGTCCTCGAGCACGCCCTCGGCCCGCGCCGGATCGACACGCACCAGTGCCAGCGCGGTGTTCAGCGCATTGAACAGGAAGTGCGGGCGGATGCGCGACTGCAGCTCGGCCAGCCGCGCGCGGGTGTCCGCGGGCTGCCAGCGGCGAGCCCGCTGGTCGAGCCAGGCCCAGCAGGCGCCGGCCACCGCCGCACCGGCCACGGCGACCCCGACGAGCAGCGCGGCGCGCGGCTCGACCAGGCCGGCGGCCCACAGCGGCAGCCAGCCCAGCGCCGCGGCGACGGCGCCGAGCGCCAGCAGCGCGGCCAGCCGCCACGCCGCGCTGCAGGCTGCGCCAGCGGCGCCTTCAGCGCACACACCGTGACCAGCCACAGCAGCGTGCCGGCCAGGCCGACGAACATCGCCATCGCCTGGCGCGCGAGCCAGTCGGCGAACCCGTGCGCAACCAGCAGCGCGGCGATGGCCACGACCGCCTGCACGCACAGCAGCGCACGCCACACCAGCGCGCTGGCACAGACCTCGAGCGCAACGCCGGCGCGCGCCGCTGCTTCGGCCTTGCGCTCGAGCAGCGGATCGAACTGGCTGGTGACGAAGCCGGAAGAGTTGAGGTCGGCCGGCCGCGTGCTGGCTGGCCAGACACTGAGCGGGCGGGTGTCGATGGCGCCGATGTCGGTGTCCGGCGCATCGTCTGCAGGATGGCGTGACATGGCCCGCCGATAATACGGACTCGCGGCGCACCCGTCGCAACCCACTCGGCTTTCCCTCGGCTTTCCCCAACCGCGCTGCCATGTCCGCGAACCCACTCGACAACAAATCCCAGGCCTGGTCGGCGCTGTTCTCGGAACCGATGAGCGAGGTGGTGCAGCGCTACACCGCCAGCGTCGGTTTCGACCATCGGCTGTGGCGCTGCGACATCGAGGCCAGCGAAGCGCATGCCGAGATGCTGGCGCACCAGGGCATCATCGGTGCCGCCGATCTGGCCGACATCCGCCGCGGTCTGGCGCAGATCGCCGCCGACATCGAGGCCGGCCGCTTCGAGTGGAAGCTCGAACTCGAAGACGTGCACCTGAACATCGAAGCACGGCTGACGCAGCTGGTGGGCGATGCCGGCAAGCGGCTGCACACCGGGCGCTCGCGCAACGACCAGGTGGCCACCGACATCCGGCTGTGGCTGCGCGGCGAGATCGACGTCATCGCCGAGGCGCTGGCGCAGATGCAGCGCGCGCTGGTCGAAGTGGCGGCGCAGCACGCGCACACCGTGATGCCCGGCTACACGCACCTGCAGGTGGCGCAGCCGGTGAGCTTCGCGCACCACCTGCTGGCCTACGTGGAGATGTTCGCGCGCGACGGCGAGCGGCTGGCCGACGTGCGCAAGCGCACCAACCGGCTGCCGCTGGGCGCGGCGGCGCTGGCCGGCACCAGCTACCCGCTCGACCGCGAACGCGTGGCGCGCACGCTCGGCTTCGACGGCCTGTGCATGAACAGCCTGGACGCCGTGAGCGATCGCGATTTCGCGCTCGAGTTCGCCGCCTTCGCATCGATCTGCATGGTGCACGTGTCACGGCTGGCCGAGGAGATCGTGCTGTGGATGAGCCAGAACTTCGGCTTCATCGACCTGGCCGACCGCTACTGCACCGGCTCGTCGATCATGCCGCAGAAGCGCAACCCCGATGTCGCCGAACTGGCGCGCGGCAAGAGCGCGCGCGTGATCGGCCACCTGACGGCGCTGCTGGTGCTGATGAAGGGCCAGCCGCTGACCTACAACAAGGACAACCAGGAAGACAAGGAGCCGCTGTTCGACACCGTGGACACGCTGCGCGACACCTTGCGCATCATGGCCGAGATGAGTGCCGGCATCGTCGTCAAGGCCGAGGCCATGCGCGCCGCGGCGATGAAGGGCCATGCCACCGCCACCGATCTGGCCGACTACCTGGTGAAGAAGGGCCTGCCGTTTCGCGACGCGCACGAAGTGGTGGCCCAGGCGGTGAAGGCGGCGATGCAGCAGGGGCTGGATCTGGCCCAGCTGCCGTTGCCCGCGCTGCAGGCGTTTCACGCCGACATCGACGGCGACGTGTTCGACGTGCTGTCGCTGGCCGGTTCGATGAATGCGCGCAACCTGCTCGGCGGCACCGCGCCGGCGCAGGTGCTGGCGATGATCGAGCGGCACCGCGCGCGGCTCGATTCCGCCGGCACCGGCGCCGTTCCGTCGGCCTGAGGGCTCGCCGCTGAGGCCGGGCGCGGCCCGGCGCGTCGGGCCGCTGGCGGCGCGCAAGCTGAAGTGCCCGACGGCCCGGGATGGTCGCTGTGCGCATCAGCCCGCCCCGGCTCAGAACTGATCCAGCGGGCTGCGCACGCCGCGTCCGCCGCGGTTGAGCACATGCGTGTAGATCATCGTCGTCGACACATCGGCGTGGCCGAGCAGTTCCTGCACCGTGCGGATGTCGTAGCCCGCCTGCAGCAGGTGGGTGGCGAACGAATGGCGCATCACATGCGGCGAGCACGGCTTGACGATGCCGGCACGCCGCGCCGCGCCGGCCACCGCCTTCTGCACCGAGGCTTCATTGATGTGGTGGCGGCGCACCTCACCCGTGCGCGGATCGCTCGACCGCGACTGTGCTGGGAAACACCCACTGCCAACCCCAGGCCCGCGAGGCGTTGGGGTATTTCACCGCCAGCGCATCGGGCAGCCAGACCTGCCCGAAGCCCGCGGCCAGATCGCGGTCGTGCATCGCCTTCGACTGCGCCATCTGCTGCTGCAACGGCAGGATCAGGTTCTCGGGCAAGACCGTGATCCGGTCCTTGCCGCCCTTGCCATCGCGCACCAGGATCTCGCGGCGCTCGACGCCGACATCCTTGGCGCGCAGGCGCAGGCCTTCGAGCAAGCGCATGCCGGTGCCGTACAGCAACGCGGCCACCAGCCCCATCGTGCCGCTGAGTTCATGCAGCAGCGAGCGCACCTCCGACGGCGTCAGCACCACCGGCAACCGCCGCGACGTCTTGGCGCTGACGATCTCGTCGAGCCAGGGCAGCTGCATGCCCAGCACCTCGCGGTACAAGAACAGCAGCGCCGACTTGGCCTGGTTCTGCGTCGACGAGGCCACGCCGCGATCGACGGCCAGGTGGGTCAGAAAGGCGGTGACCTCGAGCGCGCCCAGATCCTGCGGGTGGCGCTTGCCGTGAAAGAGGATGAAGCGACGCGCCCAGTCGACATACGTATCTTCGGTGCGGATGGAGTAGTGGCGCACCCGGATCACGTGACGCAGGCGATCGAGCAGGCGGGGCGGCGCAGGTGGTTCGACGGCAACGGCGTCCGGCTTGACGGCTGAGCGAGACTCAGGCGATAGTGCCGCGCCCGGCGGGGTTGGCGCGCGCCGGGGAGAAGATGGCTTGTCCATACCGGGCAATTTAGGCCGCCCATTTCGCCGCGACCATCACCCCGACGTCGGAAGAAGGGGGGCCCTCTCAAGGGGGAACCGAGAGAGAGACCGCATGAAATCAGATCGGATTAGGCCAACCGTCCCCCGACTGGGTCGTTGGTCCATTTAACGTTGGGCCGTCACATGGAGCCTTCGTACCCTTGCTCCTTTCGCCACCAGTCTTGCTGCTGGCCTTCGCTGGCTGGCTCGTCGTGGGCGCGGTTTACTTCCTACGCTCGTCGCCGGCCGCCCCGCTAGGCACGCGAATCACCAGCTCCGCATACGCGCCTGTTTCTGCTGCTCTGTTTGCGTTGGCAGTGTCCGTGCCAGTTGAGCTTCTGCCAGGCCCGAAGTACGCCGCCTACGCTTTGGCTCAAGTCGTGCCACTGCCTCTTGCTTGCGTGTCGCTGTTCTTTTACCCCGGCCCGAAATACCTCTATGTTCTTTTGGCTCCCATCGCGCTGGTATGCGGCGTCTGGCTTTTCGGCTGGGGTTCGGTCTTGGCCTATGGCAAGTAGTCCACATACGAGGCCCAACCCGTCGTTCCAGCCGACCGCCTTCGGCGGCGGCTGAACGCCACGTTGGGCGAATACAGCATGAATGTTCTGCAACCGCGGTTTGCGCTTCTCCCACGCGGCGGCGTCCGCTGGCCTCGCTCTGCTCAGCGCCTCTCGAAGCTCCATAAGCCGGCGCTCATGCGTGGCGGCCCTCGCGCCCGCTGGCGCTCAGGGCACCGTGCGCTGCCTACGCCGCACTCCGCGCAGTTGCCTTCTCCCGGCAATTGGCTCGCAGGCAAGGCCCCTGGAAACGGCATCATCGGTGGCGCGCCACAGTCCGCTGCGGCCAAGTCGCGACCTACGCGACACGCACGGGCAATTCAGCCCAACCCGGCGCTCAAGCGGACGTGCCTTCGGCACGCCGCTTAGCTCTACGTTAGGCATCACCAAAGAAATGCGCTCCATCCTCACACCGTCCGGTAAAACAAGGCGCCGATTTCTTGGTGTGCTTGGCTTCTTGGCGCATAGAGCAGGCTATTTCGGCCAAGGCTCAAGGCATAGGCGCATGTTCGGAACGAAATTGTGGGGAAGTCGATTGCTACTTTGAGAGTCAGTACCGAGCCACCAAGCCAAAGACAAGACACGCCGTGCGACAAGGCCTTGACGGGCTCGGCCGATCTAGTTGGAGTCGGCATCGCGTGGGCGGGACTCGGACACGTTTAAAGTTTTTCGTGTCTCACGCCGACTCTACGCGCTCGCCGCCTCTTATCCAGTCGAGCTCTGGCTTGCCCTCTTCCGCCATTCAAGACAGCCAGGCGAAGTTGGTCATGCTGGATACAGCAGTTTGAGGCCTGTCTTGTCCGCAATCGAAGACGCAATCGAATACTTGCGACACACTGTGATGCCTAACCCGTCGTTCCAGCCGACCGCCTTCGGCGGCGGCTGAACTCCAACGTTGATATGGCTTCTCTCTGTCAAGAGGCCGCACGAATTTCTCTGCGACTGCAGAGGTGATCGATACCCGTTGCCGGACGGGGAACGCGGCGGAGCACTTGGTTGCCACCCGTAGTGGATGTGCGACGGTTGTTCATGCTGATATTCGAGGGTTGGTTACCTCAAGACAAATTTACGTCGCGGGGCTTGCTTCGCTCTAGGGTCTGAGATCGCCTGACCTGCGTTGGCGCCGGTCAAGCCCACCAATAACGTTGTCGAGGATTCCCCAGTGGCCGCGGCTGCGCCGCGTTCCCCCTCCGGCCGTCTGAGTCAGTCTGTGGATGTGGCAACCTCCTGTCTTCTTCCTTGATCAGCGGTATTTGTCTTTGTCTTCGTTCACGCCGCGGCGCTGCACGCGGGCTCGATCTTGATGCCCTGCCAGCCCGAGGTCTGCGCCTCCTGGCCGATGGCCCAGACGAAGCCGGCGAGTTCACGCGCCACCGCCACCACGGCCTTGGTCTTCATCACCCGGCGCGCCACCAGGCGCTTGAACTTGGCGTTCAGCCGCAGCTGTGCTTTCCAGGCGATGTCGGTGATCTCCTTGGGCAACTGGTCCTGTCGCGTGGCGATGATCGGGCTCACCCTGGGGCTGTGCTGGTAGTGCCAGGCGACTTCCACCAGCATGCGCCGTGCCACACTGTTGCCGGCCTTGGTGATGCTGCCCTGACGGCGCTTGGGGCCCGAGGAATGTTCGCCTGGCACAAGGCCCACGTAGGCCATGAGTTGCGCGAGGATTCTCGAAGCGCACGAAGTCCTGCAGTTCGGCCACCAGCGTCATGGAGGCGATCAACTGCACCCCGCGCATGGCCTGCAGCGCCTGCACCAGCGGCTTCAGGCTCCACTCGGGCAGCGTGTCGCGCATGGCCTGCTCCAGCCGTGCGATGCGCGCGCTGGCCTCGGTGATCGAGTGCAGGTACTCCTGGAACCCGATCTGCTGCGCCGCGTGTTCCAGCTTCAGCGTGGCCAGCCAGCGCAGGTGCGCCGCCGTCCAACTGCTCTTGCCGGCGTAGGCGATGGCGTTGCGCAGCAGCAGCGCCTTCAGCCGGTGCCGCGCGTTGCGCTGCTCGCGCACGGCGTCCTCGCGGGCACGCACCAGGTCACGTACCGCCTCGTCGGCGGCACCGGGCACACGCACGGCCGTGAGCTCGCCCGCGCGCGACAGCCGCGCCAGCAGCATGGCGTCGCGCCGGTCAGTCTTGATGCGATCGCCCGAACGTTTGGGGATCGACGACGGTGCGACCACCTCGCACGCCAGACCCAGCGCCGTGAGGTGGCGCCAGATGACGAACCCGCACGGGCCGGCTTCGTACACCACGTGCAGCCGGTGGCCCTTGCTGATGAGCTTGCGCAAGCTCTTGTCCAGCGCGACAAGATCGCCACCGATGCTGCCCACGTGCCGCACTTCGCCGTCGCGCCCGGTATCTGCGGTGGCGATCTCGATGCTGTCCTTGTGAACGTCCAAACCAACGTACACAGTGCTAGATTTCTCCATGGCCCGTCTCCTCGCAAATTCGCAACGACCCGACCGACCATCGGTCCGGTGCATTGGTGTAGCTCGGCACGCCCCCGGCGTGCAACCTACGTTGTTGCTGGGGACGGGCCGCCTCGATTCACGAAGCCATCTTGTCTAGGCAGGCGGTCCAAGCAAGTCGCTAAAAGGGAGGTATAACGAACATGTCACAAGCAAACCAACCGATCGACACGACGACTGCAGAGGCGTACGAGAAACACATGGTCCCGGGGATGTTCGCTCACTGGACAGAACTTGTGGTGGGGCTGGCTGCCCCGCAACCGGGAGAGAACGTGCTGGACGTGGCATGTGGCACGGGTGTCGGGGCGAGAGTTGCCGCGCGTGGCGTTGGCCCGGCTGGGAAAGTGGTGGGTCTGGACATTGATCCGGGCGTCGTCGAGGTGGCACGAAAAATGGCGCAGGGCATCGGGACTCCGATGGAGTGGCACTGCGCAAGCGCGCTCAAGACGCCATTCGACGACGCCACGTTTGATCTCTGTCTTTGCCTCCAGGGCCTCCAGTTCATTACAGATCGTCAGGCCGGTCTCGCCGAGATTCGCCGCGTGCTCAAGCCATCGGGTCGGCTAGCGGCAAGCATCTGGGGGCCGCTCGAATACAACAAAGGTCACTACGCCGTGGTTCAAGCATTGGAGCGTCAAGGGGTCGACGCTTCAGCGGCGAGGCGGGCATGTTCGTTTGCCAACCCGGAGGATGTCCGTGACACGGCTACTCGTGCAGGTTTCTCTGCGATCGAACTACGCACCGAAAACGGAGTCTCTCACTTCGCGTCCATACAATCGTTCATCGACGGCATGACCCTGGGTTCACCCTCCACTCGGCACGCTGTGGCTCTTCTGCCCGAGAACGGGCGCGACGAGTTTCTTAGCGATGTGAGCGCGATGCTCGAACCTTACTTGGCAAACGGTGAACTCAAGTACCCGATGCGCACGCACGTTCTGCTTGCGCGGTCATAGACGAAAAGGCATGAGTAGCCTGCCTGACCGCGCGCTGAAGACGGACCCTTGCCTCCAACGCAAGGGCTTCCCCATCTGTCAAGCGAAACGTAGACGTGATGAATCGCGGCAGAGCGGGGCTGCCCAGCACGCGACGGCTCGAGTTGATCTCGGCGACGCCGTTGCGCAACGGCGCGGTCGCCATGCACTACCGGCGCGCGCGCTAGTTCGGAGATGGGTCGAACACGGGTCCGTTCGTCGCTGCGGTGCAGATCACCGAGTGGCCAGCCGATCCTCTGTGCCTGTCGCAGCGACCGTGTACGAAGGATCGATCGCGGTCACGCTGAACTACATTGCTGATCAGGAGCCGATATGACTGCGGTGCGCGGTGAACTGCAACGTTGGTCGTCATCAGGCCCGCTTGGCTCGAGAACCCGACATGAATCCGTCTGAAGCCGAAACACTGGCACGAATCTTCTTCGATGAATTCGTAGAAGCCTTCTCTTCGTTCGACGGCAAGACGATCGCCCGCCGCTACCTCGCTCCCTATCTGGCGTTTCACTCGGCGCAGGCAATCCAGGTCTTCATGTCTGCAGATGAGACAGCGTCTTACTTTCAGCGAATTGTCGATGCGTACCACGTCAGGGGCTGTCGCGCCTGCCGGTATTCCGACATGTCAGTCTCGCCGCTGGGCAAGGAATGCGCGGTTGGCACCGTGTCCTGGGAGCTTCTCACCCAGGACGGATCGGTCCTCAGCGCCTGGCGTGAGTCTTACAACCTGTGCTTGGTCGACGGCCGCTTCAAGGTCTTCGCTTCCACCGACCATGCCGCCTGAGGCCGAGCAAAGAGCGACACCGCTGTACCGGCTGAACCCAACATCGGGTGTCGAAGCCTTCGTTTGACCCATCCGGCTTCACCGACCTGGATACGACAACACGATCGATGACACATCGGCTCGTCACGGCGGCTTTCGGCGTGTCGATGCCATGGTCAGCGCATATCGGAACACCCGCTCATTGCTTTCACGCATCGGGCCGCTGCCGTGAACCTGGCGGCGAAGTGCGATTCAGCAGCGGCCGCTGAGCGTCACGCCTTGGCTGCATCGACCACGCACTGGGCACGCCGATTGCTGGCATTGCTCATGACAACCCGTGCACATCTCGCCATTGCATTGACGTTGACCGCGCTGGGCCTGGCGCCGGGCGCCGCGCACCTGATGGAAATGCCGGTCAAGCTGGGCTACGCACCTGACTTCTACGCCCAGGTCACCAGCACGCTGTACGCCTGGTATGGCATCGCCGGGGGCACGGTGCAGGTAGCAGCCGCGGTGGCAGTGCTGGGCTTGGCCTTGCGGCTGCGCCACGCGCCGGCCTTCGGCCTGGCCCTCGCGTCGGCCGCGGCCCTGTTCGTCTCGCTGGCGTTGTGGGGCGCCATCGTGGCGCCGGTCAATTCGACCTGGGCCGACATCCCCGCCACGAACCGCGATGCTTTTGCTGCCGCCTATGTCCGCTTGCGGTCAACGTGGGAGTTCGGTCATCTCGCCGCGTTCCTCGCCTGGCTGGCGGGCTGGTTCGGCCTGGTCGCCGTCGCCACCCGCCAACCACCGGTGGCGGCGCGTGGCGTGTCCTGACATCGCAACCGATCTTTCCACAGTGGCCCCCTTGGCGGGCCGCCGGTGGTCGACATCATCTGAAGCCCTGTCGAAGCCGGTGTTCGACGCGAAGAAGGACTGCGCCCATGTCACCCGTCGCCCTGATCTGCATCGCCGTTCTCGGGGTTCTCGTCTTCGGCCTGGGTCTGGCCGTATCGGCCTTGCGCTTCCGCGATGGCCGACTGCAAGGTCATTCGGCCGAACCCACCGATCTGCTGCACCGTGTCGTTCGCGCGCATGCCAATGCGGCCGAATACGCTCCCTTCCTTGCCGTGCTGTTCCTGGCCTTCAGCGCGCACGCCGGAAATGCAGTCGTCGCATGGCTGATGATCGGTGCCACGCTCGCAAGGGTGCTTCACGCGGTGGGCCTGCTCGCCTGGCCGACCCTGGCCAGGCCGAACCCGTTGCGCTTCATCGGCGCACTCGGCACCTACGGGTGCGGGCTGGCGCTGTGCGGCGTGCTGGTGTGGGCGGCCTGGCAGCAAGCGTGACGCCCGCCCCTTGGCCGAAGCCGATGGATTCACCAGAAGAACTTGGATCGGTGCAATGAAAGTACATGGTTCCTGTCACTGCAAGGGCATCACCTACGAGGCGGAAGTCGATCCGCAACGGGTCACGATCTGCCACTGCTCGGACTGCCAGGCGCTCACCGGCTGTGCGTATCGCGTGTCCGTGCCCACGGCAGCGG
The DNA here is from genome assembly GCA_963756415.1 of uncultured beta proteobacterium. Taxonomy (GTDB): domain Bacteria; phylum Pseudomonadota; class Gammaproteobacteria; order Burkholderiales; family Burkholderiaceae_C; genus Rubrivivax. The sequence goes on along the minus strand of CAVWNT010000002.1, from coordinate 1,025,908 downwards.
CGGACTTCGTGCTGCGCACCGGCACGCCGAAGATCTACGTCAAGACCGCTGACAGCGGGGCGAAGCGCGCTCAGGCGTTCTGTCCCGATTGCGCATCGCCGCTGTACGCCTATGCCGTCGAACGACCCGACACCTACGGCTTGAGAACCGGCAGCATTGCGGAACGGGCGGCGCTGGTGCCGAACAAGCAGATCTGGTGCCGATCGGCGATGCCCTGGGCCTCGAACATCGCCGACCTGCCCGGGCGGGCACGCGAATAAGCGTGGTCGCCCACGTCGCACCGCAGCGGCCGGGCCTGCGGCGCTGAAGCCGGTCGAATCAACGTCGAGCTTTGCGGCAAGTGCCGGTGAAAATACGGTCCGCTTCATCATCCCGGCCGCCCGCCCACCGCGACGGTCGAACGCCGAGGCCCGCATGTCGAATATCAGCCGCCCCTTGCGCCTCGCCTGTGCCGATGCACGCTGTGTTCTGCGGCCGTGGCTGGCGAGCGATGTCGCGAGCCTGGTGCATCACGCGAACAACGTCGCTGTCTGGCGCAATCTCACCCATTCGTTTCCCCATCCCTACACGCAGGCCGATGCGGTTGCCTGGGTCGAGGCGGCAGCACGGCCGGATCGAAGCCTGCACCTGGCGATCGAGTTCGAAGGCGAAGCCATCGGTGGTCTGGGTGCCATTGCCGGCGAGGGCATCTCGCAGGCAACGGCTGGTTTCGGCTACTGGCTGGGTGAAGAACACTGGGGCAAGGGGCTTGCCACCGCGGCGGCCGGAACTCTGCTCGACCATCTGCAGGAACACAGGTTGTTCGCCCGCATCGAAGCCTCGGTCTTCGCCTGGAACCCGGCTTCGATGCGCGTGCTGGAAAAACTCGGCTTCGTGCGTGAAGGGGTGCTGCGCCACAGCGTCAGCAAGCAAGGCCAGCTCATCGACAGTGTCATGTATGCCCGCGTCGCCGACCTCTAGGCCGGCGGGCCAGCGCGTGGACCCACGGCACGCCGAACATCTTCAGCGCCAGACGCCGCAAAACATGCACACCGCCGGGTTGTTCATCTTCGATTGCGATGGGGTCCTGGTGGACAGCGAGCATCTCAGCCATGTCGTCCTGCGCGACATGCTGATCGAGATGGGTGCGCAGATTTCCTTCGAGCAGACCGTCGATCGCTTCATGGGCACCAGCCTGCCGACATGCGTCGAACGCATCACCGTGTTGCTGGGATGCGCGCCGCCGAGCGATTTCCTGCTGCAGTTCGCGCAGCGAACCCGGGCTGCGTTCACCGCCGGCCTGACCACGGTGCCCGGTGTCGAGAGCTTGCTTTCTGCGCTGCGCACGCCGTTCTGCGTGGCCTCGAACGGCAATCGCGCGAAGGTGAATTTCACCCTCGGACACACCGGTTTGCTGCCACTGTTCAGCGAACGGATATTCACCGCCGATGACGTCGAGCATGCGAAGCCGGCGCCAGACCTGTTCCTGCATGCGGCGCGCAGCCTGAACGTGCCACCGGCGCGGGCGGTCGTCGTAGAAGACACGGCCACCGGCATCATCGCGGCCAAGGCGGCGGGAATGCATGCGATCGGCTTTGCGGCGATGACGCCGCCCGAGCGCCTGCGCCACGCCGGCGCCGATGCCGTGGTCACGGACATGATCGAACTGGGTGCCCTGCTCGGCGCGCTTCAACACCGTTGACTGTGTATTCGTACAGTAATATGCGGGTCTGCAGCGCTGTCGGCGACTTGCCCACGGCGCATCGAAGCGACCCCCATGTTGCCCGCCTACGCCGAGCTGCACTGCCGCAGCAACTTCAGCTTTCTCAGCGGCGCCTCGCACCCTGAAGAACTGGTCGAGCGCGCGCAGGCGCTGGGTTATTCGGCATTGGCGCTCACCGACGAGTGCTCGCTGGCCGGCGTGGTGCGCGCGCATGTCGAGGCCAAGCGCACCGGGCTGCACCTGATCGTCGGCGCCGAGATGCAGCTCACGCATCCCGCTGCCAAGGGCAAGGGTGAGCCGGGGCCGGCACCCCGCCTGGTGCTGCTGGCGCAGTCGCGCCGCGGTTACGGCAACCTGTCGCAGTGGATCACCGTGGCGCGGCGGCGCGCGGCCAAGGGCAGCTACCTGGCGCACACGGCCGACCTCGAAGGCCGCGTGCCGCATGCACCCTACCTGGCCGGGCTGCCGGGCTGCATCGCGCTGCTGCTGCCGGCTGACACGCAGCCGTTCGAAACGGTGTTCGCGCACGCCATGTGGCTGAAGACCTGGTTCGGCACCGACCGCGCCTTCGTCGCGCTGCAGCTGCACCACGGCACGCACGATGCGGCGCGGCTCGATGTGCTGCAGCGCGTGGCGCAGGCCAGCGGCCTGGCGCTGGTGGCCAGCGGCGGTGTGCTGATGCATGCGCGTTCGCGCAAGCCGCTGCAGGACGTGCTCAGCGCCACGCGGCTGAAGCTGCCGGTATCGCCAGTGCGGGCTGGCGCTGCAGCCCAACGGCGAGGCGCACCTGCGTTCGCGCACGCGGCTGGCGTCGCTGTTCCGCCGCGAATGGCTCGACGCCACCTTGCACATCGCCGGGCAATGTGCGTTCTCGCTCGACGAGTTGCGCTACGAGTACCCCGAAGAGATCGTGCCCGCCGGCCACACGCCGGCCAGCTGGCTGCGCACGCTCAGCGAAGAAGGCGTGCAGCGGCGCTTTCCGCAGGGCATGCCGGCGCAGCACCGCGCCACGCTCGACGACGAGCTGAAGCTGATCGAGCAGCTGCGCTACGAGCCGTATTTCCTCACCGTCGCCGACATCGTGCACTGGGCGCGCGAGCAGGACATCCTGTGCCAGGGGCGCGGCAGCGCGGCCAACTCGCTGGTCTGCTATTGCCTGGGCGTGACCGAGGTCGACCCGCAACGCGCCACCTTGCTGTTCGGCCGCTTCATCAGCGCCGAGCGCAACGAGCCGCCCGACATCGACATCGATTTCGAGCACCAGCGGCGCGAAGAGGTGATCCAGTACATCTACAAGAAGTACGGCCGCCACCGCGCCGCGCTCACCGGCGTGGTCATCAGCTACCGGCCGCGCTCGGCGCTGCGCGACGTGGGCCGCGCGCTGGGCATCGACCTCGACCGCATCGACGCGGTGGCCAAGAGCACGCAGTGGTTCGACGGCCGCAAGGTGTCGAGCGAACGCCTGCGCGAGAACGGCTTCGACCCCGAATCGCCGGTGTGCCGGTTGTGGGTCGAGCTGACGCAATCGCTGATCGGCTTTCCGCGCCACCTGAGCCAGCACCCCGGCGGCTTCGTCATCGCGCGCGACGACCTGGCGCGGCTGGTGCCGGTGGAAAACGCCGCGATGGCCGACCGCAGCGTGATCCAGTGGGACAAGGACGACCTCGACGTGCTCGGCCTGATCAAGGTCGACATCCTGGCGCTGGGCATGCTGAGCGCGCTGCAGCGTTCGCTGCACTTCGTCGCCGCCAAGCTGCAGCGCGCCGTTCGCGATGAGCGACATCCCCGATGGCGACGCGCCGACCTTCGACATGGTCTGCGCCGCCGACACGCGTGGGCGTGTTCCAGATCGAGAGCCGCGCGCAGATGAGCATGCTGCCGCGGCTGCAACCGCGTTGTTATTACGACCTGGTGGTCGAGGTGGCGATCGTGCGGCCGGGGCCGATCCAGGGCGGCATGGTGCACCCGTTCCTGCGCAACCGCACGCTGCCCGACGAGCAGATCGACTGCCCCGAAGAAATCAAGCCGGCGCTGATGCGCACCAAGGGCGTGCCGATCTTCCAGGAACAGGTGATGCAGATCGCCATGCTGGCGGCCGACTTCACCGTCGGCGAGGCCGACCAGCTGCGCCGCGCGATGGCGGCGTGGAAGCGCAAGGGCGGCCTCGGGCCGTTCCACGAGCGGCTGGTCGGGCCGCATGGTCGAGAAGGGCTACGAGCGCGACTACGCCGAACGCATCTTCAAGCAGATCGAAGGCTTCGGCGAATACGGCTTCCCCGAAAGCCACGCCGCCAGCTTCGCGCTGCTGGTGTATGCCAGCGCGTGGATCAAGTGCCACCACCCCGACGCCTTCCTGGCCGCGTTGCTGAACAGCCAGCCGATGGGCTTCTATGCGCCGGCGCAGCTGGTGCGCGATGCGCGCACGCACGGCGTGCAGGTGCTGCCGGTGGATGTGAACTGCAGCGAATGGGACAGCGTGCTCGAAGCCGGCGGCGGCGCAAGCTGTGGCCGGTGCGCCTGGGCTTGAACCGCATCGGCGGCTTCGACGAGCAAGCCGCCGAGCGGGTGCTGGCCGCACGCGCCGCGGCGCCCTTTGCCGGCGCCGAAGACCTGGCGCGGCGGGCCGTCGCTCGATGCCGGACAGCTGGCGCTGCTGGCGCGAGCCGATGCGCTGAAGCAATCTCAGCGGCCACCGCCACCAGGCCGCCTGGGCGGTGGCCGGTGTCGACACGCGTGCCACGCCGATGCTGAAAGCCACGCGCACCGACGAAGCCGCCGCCACGCTGGCCGAGCCCGGCGCGGCCGAGACGATGCTGGCCGACTACCGCGCCACCGGCCTGTCGTTGACGCAGCACCCGCTGGCGCTGCTGCGCGAGCACGATGGCCACCTTCAAGGTGCAGCCGGCGACCGTGCTGCGCCAGTTTCGCAGCGGCCAGCTGGCGCGCGCCAGCGGCCTGGTGACGCACCGCCAGCGGCCCGAGACCGCCAAGGGCGTGGTCTTCGTGACGCTCGAAGACGACACCGGCAGCGTCAACGTCATCGTCTGGCCCGATGTCGCCGAAGCGCAGCGCAAGCCGCTGCTGGGCAGCACCTTGCTGACCGTGTACGGCGTGTGGCAGCGCGAGGGCACGGGCGAGCGCGCCGTGATGCACCTGATCGCGCGCAAGCTGGTCGACCATTCGCATCTGCTGCAAGGGCTGGTCAGTCGCAGCCGCAACTTCCGCTGAGGCGGCGCCCTCCCCGCCCGCACGCCAGCAGCACGCAGCCCCAGTGCACAGCGACGGATGCGCATGACAGGGCGCCGCGTCGCCTGGGCTACAGTGAGCCGAAGCCCGTGCCGCCCATGACCGCTTCCGCCGCCGCCCCCGACGTCACCCCCGCGCTGCGCCAGTGGCTGCTCGACCAGCTGGCCGCCGGCTGCGCGGCCACCGACATGCTGCAGTCGATGCGCGACAGCGGATGGGACGACGCGGTGGCGCTGCCGACGTTGAACGAGGCGCTGGCGGCATCGGCGCTGCCGCCACTGGCTGCGCAGCAGGCGCTGCTGGCGCCCGCCCTGCCCGCCACCACCTTGCCCGCGCCCGATCTGAGCGATGCGCCGTCGCAGATCCATCTCGCCGACGCCAGCGTGCAGCTGCTGATGACGATGACACAACCGCCGGTGCTGCTGTTCGGCAACCTGCTGTCGCACGACGAATGTGATGCGCTGGTCGCGCTGGCCGCCCCGCGCATGGCGCGCTCGCAGACCGTCGACCACCACACCGGCGGCAGCGAGGTCAACGCGGCGCGCACCAGCGAAGGCATGTTCTTCGAGCGCGGCGAAACACCGTTGATCGAGCGCATCGAGGCACGCATCGCCGAGCTGCTGCGCTGGCCGGTCGACAAGGGCGAAGGGCTGCAGGTGCTGCGCTACCGGCCCGGTGCGCAGTACCAGCCGCACTTCGACTATTTCGATCCGGCGCAGCCGGGCACGGCGGCGGTGCTGAAGCGCGGCGGCCAGCGGCTGGCCACGCTGATCATGTACCTGAACACCCCCGAGCGCGGCGGTGCCACCACCTTCCCCGATCTGCAGCTGCAGGTGGCGCCGACGAAGGGCTGCGCGGTCTTCTTCAGCTACGACCGGCCGCGACGAGTCGACCGGCACGCTGCACGGCGGCGCGCCGGTGCTGCAAGGCGAGAAGTGGGTGGCGACGAAGTGGCTGCGCGAGGGCGTTTTCGAGTGACGACGGCGGCAGCCACCGTGCACGAGCCGGCACGCACCACGCCGGTGATCGCCGAAACCGAGGTGCTGGTCCTCGGCGGCGGGCCGGCCGGCATCGCCGCGGCGGCCAGCGCGGCGGCGGCCGGGCGGCGCGTGCTGCTGGTCGAGCGCTACGGCTTTCTCGGCGGCATGGGCACGGCCGCCGGCGTCACCAACTTCTGCGGGCTGCATGCCAACGTGCACGGCGAGATCCGGCGCGTGGTGCACGGTGTCGCCGACGAACTGCTCGAGCGCATCGATGCGCTGGGCGGGCTCAACCAGCCGCACCTGATCTTCGGCAAGACGCTGGCGCAGGCCTACGACGTGGCCGCCTACAAGTGCGCCGCCGACCAGCTGCTGGGCGCGCGCGGCGTGCGCTCGATGTTCCATGCGGCGGCCGTCGGTGTGCTGATGCACGACGACGCCGCACTGCCGCGCATCGACGCGTTGCTGATCGAGACCCGCTCGGGACGCGCCGCACTGCGCGCCACGCAGTTCATCGACGCCTCCGGCGATGCCGACCTCGCCCACTGGGCCGGCGCGCCGTGGCACAAGGGCGATGCGCAGGGCCGGCTGCTGTACCCGACGTTGATGTTCCGCGTCGGCAACGTCGACAACACCCGCGCCGGCGAGGCCTGGCGCGAGGTCGACGCGCGCATGGACGAGGCGCGCCGGCGCGGCACGCACCGCTTCGCGCGCAAGGGCGCGATCCTGCGGCCGATGAAACACGACGGCGAATGGCGCGTCAACGTCACGCAGCTCGCCACCGCAGCCGGCCACGCCGTCGATGGCACCGACGCGCAGCAGCTCAGCGCCGCCGAGATCGAAGGCCGTCGCCAGGTGGTGGCCTTCTTCGCCTTCCTGCGCGAATGCCTGCCCGGTTTCGAGAACGCCTACCTGCTCGACATCGCGCCGCAAGTGGGCATCCGCGAGACGCGGCGCATCGACGGCCACTACCGGCTGCGTGCCGAGGACGTGCTCGGCTGCGCGAGCTTCGACGACAGCATCGGCGTCAACGGCTGGCCGATGGAGCAGCATGTCGCCGGCGATGTGCTGTGGAGCTGGCCGCCGATACCGCAGTCGCGCGGCTTCAACCAGCTGCCCTGGCGCATGCTGCTGCCCCAGCGTGTGCACAACCTGCTGGTGGCCGGGCGCTGTGCGTCGATGACATCGGGCGCGCAGTCGGCGGCGCGGGTCAGCGGCGGCTGCTTCGTGATGGGCCAGGCCGCCGGCGTCGGCGCGGCGCTGGCGCTCGACGCGCAGGTGCCGCCCGCCGCGCTGAACGCCGCCACGCTGCAGGCCGCACTCGCCGCGCAGGGCGCCTGGCTGGGCCACGATGTCGATTGAGGTGTCGGCGCAGCCAGCCCCCGGGCGCGGCATGGCGGCGATCGCATTGCAGATCGACGAGCACGCCGCCGGTGCCGATGCCGCCGAGCAGGCGCTGGCCGCGATCGACAGCGTGGGCGGTGTCTGGCTCGGCTGCGATGTGCAGGCGCCCGAGCTGTTCCGGCGCGAGGCGAAGGCGGCCGTCGAGCCGCTGCTGGCCTTCTATCTGGACGGGCGCTTGTTGAGCGTGGTGCCGCACGGCGATGTCGGCCGGGCGCTGGCGGCGCGCCTGCACCTTGGCGCGCTGGCCGGCTTCGATGCCGTGCACGGCCGGCTCGAACGGCGCTTCGAGCCCGCCGCCGGAGGCCCGCACGCGGTGATCGGCGTGCTGCGCGCGGTGCTGCGCGCCTTCTCGATCGACCCGCGCCGAGTTCGCGCTTTACGGCACGCTGGCTTTCGACTACTACCGGCTGGCCGCAGGGCGATGCGCTGCCCGACGACGGTCGGCGCCGGCTGGTGCTGTTCCTGCCGGCGCGGGTGCTGTGCTGCGACGAAGCAGGCCAGCGCTGGCTGCACTTCAGCTTTCCCCGGCCTGGTGCCGGTGCCCGGACCGGCGGCGCAGATCGATGCCGTGGCGCCGCCCGCACTCGATCAGGACCTGCCCGCCGGTGCGCACGCCGCGGCGGTGGCGCGCGGCGTCGAACGCATGCGCGAAGGCGCGCTGTGCTCGCTGGTGCTGTCGCAGACCTTCAGGCGCCGCATCCGCGGCGATCGGGTCGATGCGCCGCAGGCCTTCGCCCGGCTGCGCCGCGACAACCCGTATCCGGCGATGTTCTTCGCCCACCTGGGCGGCGGCGAGAAGGTCTTCGGCGCATCGCCCGACATCCAGGTGCGCGCCGATGCGCACTGGGTCGAGACCGCCCCGGTGTGCGGCACCTTCCGCCGCGGCGCCGACCCGGTCGACGACCACGAGCAGGCCAAGGCCTTGATCAACTCGCAGGTCGACGAGGCATCGCTGGCGCTGTGCGCCGATTCCGACCGCAACGACAAGGCGCTGGTGTGCGTGCCGGGCAGCGTCGAGCTGGTGTCGCGGCGCCGGGTGCACTTCTTCGCCACCATCCTGCACACCATCGACCACACCCGCGGCGTGCGCCGCGCCGGCGTCGACGGCTTCGACATCGTGCTCGCGCATGCCACGCCGGCCACCGTCACCGGCATGCCGAAGACGCTGGCGCGCGCAGGCGATCGCCGAGCTCGAGGCCGACTGGCGCGGCTGGTATGCCGGCGCCGCGGTGCGCATCGGCAGCGATGGCAGCTGCGAGGCGCTGACGATGCTGCGCTTCGCGCGGCTGATCGGCGACATCGCCGAGGTGCGCACCGGCGGCTCGCTGCTCGCCGATTCCGATCCGCCGCGCGAGGAGGAAGAGACGCGGCTGAAGGCCGAGACGATGTTTCGCGTGCTGGCCGGCCACTCGCCGCGGTGCGGCCAGCGCGCCCGCCGCGGTGGCGCGCGTGCCGCTGCGCTTCATCGACGGCGGCGACGCGCTGGCGGCGCTGGCGCGCGAGGCGCTGGTGCAGGCCGGCGGCGAATGGGCCGACGGACGGTCCGACGATGCGGCGGTGCGCGTGCTGGGCGACGGACCGCTGCCGCGGTGGCTGGATGCCGTTGGCGAGGACCACGACGCGCCCGCGCCACCGACGCTGGCGTTGAACAACGCCGCGCTGGCGCTGTGGCACCGCGATGGTGCCGCGCTCGAGAGACTCGAGGCACCGCAGTTCGGTCGTGCGCTTGGCCTGCACCGCGAGCGCCGCGTTGCTGTTGCAGCCGCTCGGCGCGTTCACGGTCGGCGTGCATGCCACGCACATCGTGCGGGTGCTGCCGGCGCCGTGGCAGGTGCTCGCGCGCGGCGACGACGGGCGTGTCGTGGCGGCACTGCACGCGCGGCCGGCGCATCGTGGCGCTCGCCTTCCGTGCCGACAGCGTGCTGTCGCTGCGGCGCGGTGTCGGCGCGGCGGCGTTGCGGCTGGCCCTGCAGTGGCTGGCGCTGCAGCGGCCGGCGGATGGTGCTGCCTAGAATCCGCCATCGCCCACTATCCGAAACCCGACCCATGACTGTCCGCCGCACCCTCCTGCTCGCCGCCTGTGCCCTGGCGTGCAGCGCGCCCTTCGGCGCCATGGCCCAAGGCGCCTGGCCGAACAAGCCGATCCGCATCGTCGTGCCCTACGGTCCGGGCTCGTCGCCGGACGTGCTGGTGCGGCTGTTCAGCGACAAGCTGAGCCAGAAGCTGGGCCAGCCGGTGGTGGTCGAGAACCGCGCCGGCGCCGGCGGCAACACCGGCACCGACCATGTCGCCAAGGCCGCACCCGACGGCTACACCTTCTTGGTCAGCACCAACGGCCCGCTGGTCTACAGCACGGTGTTCAACAGCAAGCTGCCCTACGACCCGTTCAAGGACCTGGCCCCGGTGACGCTGGCTGCCGGCCAGCCCAACGTGTGCGCGGTGTCCAACGACATGAACGTGAAGGACGTCGCGGGCTGGGTGAAGGCGATGACGGACAACCCCGGCAAGTACAACTTCGCCTCCACCGGCGTGGGCTCGATGTCGCACCTGTCGGTCGAGATCCTGAAGCTGCAGACGAATTCGCATGCCGTGCACCTGCCCTATTCGTCGTCGCCGAACGCGATCCTGGCGGTGATGCAGGGTGACGTGCAGTTCGCCTGCGTGCCGCCGGTGGCGGTGATGCCGCAGGCCAAGGCCGGCAAGGTCAAGGCGCTGGCGGTGACCACCGCCAAGCGCAGTCAGCTGGCGCCGGAGCTGCCCACGCTGAAGGAGTCGGGCTTCCCCGAAATCCAGGCGCTGGCGTGGATGGCGATCATGGCGCCGGCGGGCACGCCGGCGGACATCATCAAGACCATGAACACCGAGATCGTCGCCATCCTGAAGCAGCCCGACACGCAGCAGAAGCTGGCGGTGGCCTACATGGAAAGCATCGCCTCGACGCCGGAAGAGCTGAGCAAGTGGATGCTCGAGGAACGCGCGCGCTGGGCCCCGGTGATCAAGCACGTGGGCCTGAAATCCGACTGAGCAGCGCCGCGCGGCATCAGCGGCGGCGCAGTCCGAGCGCCATCACGGTGCCCACGACAAGCAGCGCGCCGGCCCACTGCACCGGCGCGATGGTCTGGCCCAGCAGGGCCCAGGCCATCATCAACGCGGCCACCGGTTCGACATTCAGGATCGGTGAGCTGCCGACCACGCCCAGCTTCGGCAGCAAGGTGAACATCACCGTGAAGGCGCTGCCGTAGAGCAGCGTCAGCCCGGCCAGCCCCCACCAGCCCGGCATCGCATCGGGCCAGTGCAGCCCGCCCTGGGCCAGCGCGCCGGCCAGCGCCAGCACCCCGACGATGGCCATCGTGAAGACGGTGCGAAAACGCCCGTCCAGCGCAGCCACTTCCTGCTGCGTCAGCACCAGCACGAGGCCGAAGCTGGCCGCCGAGGTGACGGCAAAAGCGACGCCGGCGCCGATGTGCTGCCAGCGCGCGGCGGCATCGGCGCCGCTGGCGGCGCCGGAGACATCGAGCGCCAGCGCCAGGCCGACGAGGATGATCGGCATCGCGATCAGCACCGCGCGCTGCGGGCGCTGGCGGTACAGCGCGAAGGCGGCCAGCGAGGTCCACAGCGGATAGCTGTTGAAGGCCAGCAGCGCCAGCCCGACCGGGATGCGCGCCACCGCCGAATACAGGCACACGCTCTGCACGCACACCAGCACCGAGATCAGCACCATGAAGCGCCGCTGGCGCGGCGTCATGCTGCGCGGCACGCGGTTGAGCCAGACGATCGCCGCCACCACCGCGGCGGTGCCCAGGCTGCGCACCGCGACGGCGGTGGCGACATCGACGCCGTGGTCGAAGGCCACGCGCGCGGCGACGTGGTTGGCGCCGAAAGTGCACGCCAGCAGCAGCAGGGTGACAAAGGCGCGCGGGCTGATGGCAGCAGTCGAGGTCATGGCAGCGAAGGACGCTTCGGGATGTCGGATGGCGCAGTCTGGCACGCGCGTTGCCTACGTCTGGCAGAGCCGGACGGCGTGCCGCGTAGAGAGTTTCACCCACAGGAAGGCCGCGGATTTACGGATATAGTCGCGGCCTTCCACAGCCAACCCGGCTGCCTGCGGCTCACGAGGCCGCGTGAGATGAACGCAGCGCAGGCCCCGCTCGATCGGCGGTGATGCGTCTGGAGAACCGATTGGATTACGCCCAACAACAACGCAATCCGGGCAAGCACATCGTCGGCCTGACCTTCGTGGTCGTGCTGCACGCATTGCTGATCTGGGCGCTGGTGTCGGGTCTGGCCCGCCAGGTGATCGAGGTCATCAAGGCGCCGATCGAGACCAAGATCATCGAGGAGGTGAAGCCGCCTCCGCCGCCGCCGCCGGACAACCTGCCGCCGCCGCCACCCACCGCGCCGCCGCCGCCGTCGTTCGTGCCGCCGCCGGAAGTGGAGATCAAGCCGCCGCCGACGCCGCCGCCCCCGACCATCACCACCACCCAGGTGGTGCCGCCGCCGGCGCCGCCGGTGCGCATCGAGCCGCCCCCGGTGATCGCTCCGCCAGCACCGCCGGCGCCGCCGCAGCCGCCGGCGCCCATTCAGCGCACCGCCGCGCAGGTCAACTTCAACGCCTGCGAAAAACCCGAGTACCCGCGCGCGGCGCGCCGTGCCGAGGCCGAGGGCCTGGTCGTCGTGACCTACACGATGGACGTCAACGGCGTCGTCAGCGACGCCAAGATCGACAAATCCAGCGGCGTGACGCGAGAGCACCGCATGCTGGACAAGGCCACGCTCGACGCCGTGCTGGCGTGCAAGGGCACGCCGGGCACCGTCGACGGCAAGCCGCAGGTCACCACCGGCCGCATCGAATACAACTGGAAGATCACCCAATGAGCCACCGCGCCACCCCGCCGACGTGCGCGGCCGATCCGACACCTGGAGAAAACATGCCCTCTGCCCACCCCGTTCACCTGCGCCTGCGCGCCAAGAAGGTTGCCGCCGCCGGCCTGGCCGTGCTGGTGCTGTGCTGCACCGCCGCGCCGTTGTCGGTGCTGGCGCAGGCGGCGTCTGAGCCGGCCGCGATGGCCGCCTCGGAACCGGCCGCGGCAGCCCCGCCCGCCGCGGTGGCGCCGATGATCAACGCGCCGATCACGAACACGCCGGTGGTCGAGACCGAATCGGTGGAGAACCCGTACGGGCTGGAGGCGCTGTGGTCGCAGGGCGATTACGTCTCGCGCGGCACGCTGATCATCATGGCCATCATGAGCATGGGCAGCTGGTACATCATCTTCACCAAGCTGTTCGAGCAGCAGAAGCTGATGCGCAGCGCGAATGCCGCGGCGAAGAGCTTCTGGGCCGCCGGCTCGGTGAAGGACGGCATCGGCGGGCTCAAGGAAGGCAGCGCCTTCCGCTACATCGCCGAAAGCGGCGTCAACGCCAGCGAACACCATGAAGGCACGCTGGTCGAGCAGATCGATCTGCACACCTGGGTCTCGATGAGCGTGCAGCGCTCGATCGACAACATCGCCAGCCGCCTGCAGGACGGCCTGGCCTTCCTCGCCACCGTCGGTTCGACGGCGCCGTTCGTGGGCCTGTTCGGCACCGTCTGGGGCATCTACCACGCGCTCACCGCGATCGGCATCTCGGGCCAGGCGAGCATCGACAAGGTCGCCGGCCCGGTCGGCGAGGCGCTGATCATGACCGCCTTCGGCCTGGCCGTGGCGGTGCCGGCGGTGATGGGCTACAACTGGCTGATCCGGCGCAACAAGAGCGCGATGGAGCGTGTGCGCGCCTTCGGCACCGACGTGCACAACGTGCTGATCGCCGGCAAGCGCGTCGTCTAGGCACGCCGGCACCGCGATGCCCTGCGAAGGAGAAGCTGCGTGGCAATGAACCTCGCGTCCGCCGACGGCGACGAAGACGAGATGAACTCGACCATCAACACCACGCCGCTGGTCGACGTGATGCTGGTGCTGCTGATCATCTTCCTGATCACCATCCCGGTGGTCACGCAGAGCGTGCAGCTGCAGCTGCCCAAGGAACGCAACCTGCCCACGCAGACCAAGCCCGAGAACATCGTCATCGCCGTCAACCGCGACGGCGAGTGGTTCTGGGGCATGGAACGCATTGCCGACATCGAAACGCTGGTCGAGCGGCTCAAGGTCGCGGCCGTCAAGGAGCCGCAGCCCGAGGTGCATATCCGCGGCGACGGCGGCGTGCGCTACGAAAGCGTCGGCCGCGTGGTGGTGGCCTGCCAGCGTGCGGGCATCCAGAAGGTAGGCTTCATCACCGAGCCGCCCCCCGGCCCGGTGACGCGCTGAGCGCGACGGCGCAGCAAAGGACGACACAGACATGGCCATGAACGTGGGCTCGGGCGGCGGCGAAGGCGAGCCGATGATCGAGATGAACATGACGCCGCTGATCGACGTCATGCTGGTGCTGCTGATCATGTTCATCATCACCATCCCGATCCAGACCCATGCGGTGAAGATGAACATGCCGGTCGGGCCCAGCACGCCGCCGTTGACGCAGCCCGAAGTGGTGCGCATCGACGTCGATTTCGACGGCACCATCGGCTGGAACGGCGTCATCATCAACGACCGCAACGAACTCGAGGTGCGTCTGCAGCGCATCGCGCAGATGCCCGACCAGGCCGAGGTGCACCTGCGGCCGAACAAGCTGGTCACCTATGACGTGGTGGCGATGATCCTGGCATCCGCACAACGGCTGGGGGTGACCAAGATCGGCATCGTCGGCAACGAACAGTTCCTGTAGATCGACCTTCGCTCGCCGGGGGGCCGGTCGACGAGAGCGACCGGCCCCCCGGTTCATTTGCGGCCCCGTCCAAGAAAGCCCTGCCATGCAAAAACTTCGTGCCCTGCTCGTGTCGCTGTCGTTGCTCGCGGCCGTGTCCCTCGCGCAAGCCCAGGCGCTGCGCCCCGAGATCGGCAAACCGCTGCAGCAGGCCGGCGAACTGCTCAAGGCCGGCAAGGCCAGCGCGGCGATGGCCAAGGTGCGCGAGGCCGATGCGGTGCCGAACAAGACCGCCGCCGAGCAACTGGTCATCGAACGCATGCGCGGCTCGGCCGCGCAGCGTGCCGGCGACAACGCCACCGCCATCCGCTCATTCGAAGCGGTTTTTGCCAGCGGCAAGCTGTCGACGGCCGAACAGGCGCAGGTGGCCGAGTCACTGGCCTTCGCCTATTCACAGACCAAGGAATTTGCCAAGTCGCAGCAGTGGATCGCCAAGGCGCAGCAGGCCGGCAGCAACAGTGCCCAGCTCAAGCAGCTGCAGTCGTACCTGCAAAGCCAGAGCGGCGACTACAGCGCCATCGCCCGCGATGCCGAGGCCGCGGTGAGCGCTGCCGAGCGTGCCAAGCAGCGGCCCGCCGAGGCCGACCTGCTGCGTCTGGCCGACGCCTACCAGCGCACCAAGAACCCGGCCTACATGGCCACGCTGTTGAAGCTGGTGAGCTACTACCCGAAGCCCGAGTACTGGTCGGCCTACCTGACGCGGTTGCCGCGCCAGCCCAATTTCAGTGATCGTCACGGGCTCGACGTGATGCGCCTGAAGCTGGCCACCGGCACGCTGAGCAAGCCCGAGGAATACATGGAGATGGCGCAGCTGGCCTTGCAGGCCGGCTTTCCGGCCGAAGGCAAGGCAGTGCTCGACGCCGGCTTTGCCTCGGGCGTGCTCGGCAAGGGCGCCGAGGCCGAGCGACAGCAGCGCCTGCTGGCGCTGGCGGTGCAGCGCGATGGTGAACGTCGCGCGAGCATCGCCGCAAACGCCAGCGAAGCCGCGGCCGAGAAGTCGGGCGACGAACTGCTCAAGGTCGGCTATGCCTACGTGACGATGGGCGAGACCGACAAGGGCATCGCGCTGATGGAGCAGGGCATTGCCAAGCGCGGCCTGAAGCGCCCGGAAGACGCGCTGCTGCACCTGGGCATGGCGCAGCGACAGTCGCCCACGGCCAAGGCCAAGGCGGCGCAGACACTGCGCTCGGTGAAGGGCAACGACGGCGTGGCCGACATCGCCCGCCTGTGGCTGCTGGTCAAGGCCTGAGCCGATGCCGGCCAGCCCGATGCCAGCGGTGAACTTCGGCCTGCGTGAGCGCGTGGTGGTCGTCACCGGCGCGGCGCAGGGCATCGGCGCAGCCTGCGCACGGCGGCTGGCCGCAGGACGGTGCGGCCGTGGCGTTGTGGGACGTGGACGATGCGGGCGCGGGCGCGCTGGCGCGCGAACTGGCCGACGGCGGCGCCCGTGCGCACCATTGCCACTGCAACGTCGCCGACAAGTCCGCGGTCGATGCCGCACTCGCCGCCACGCTGGCTGCGCTGGGCCCGGTCGACGGGCTGGTCAACAACGCCGGCATCTTCAAGGCCTGCGCCTTCCTCGACATCAGCGAAGCCGACTGGGATGCCGTCATCGCGGTCAACCTGAAAGGCGCCTTTCTGGTCGCACAGGCGGTGGCGCGCGTGATGGCGGCGCATGGCGGCGGCGCGATCGTGAACATGAGTTCGGTCAACGGCACGTTGGCGATCCCCGACATCGCCAGCTACAACGTCAGCAAGGGCGGCATCAACCAGCTCACGCGCGTGATGGCGCTGGCGCTGGCCGACAAGGGCATCCGCGTGAACGCGGTCGCGCCCGGCACCATCGCCACCGAACTGGCGCGCAAGGCGGTGCTGACCAGCGATGCGGCGCGTGCGCGCATCATGAGCCGCACGCCGCTGGGCCGTCTGGGCGAGCCGGGCGAGATCGCCGATGTCGTCGCCTTCCTGTTGAGCAGCGCATCGAGCTACATGAGCGGCGAGATCGTCGTCGTCGACGGCGGCCGCATGGCGCTGAACTACACCGTCTGATGCTCGAAGCCTTCACCGTCTCGGCCGGGGCGGTGGCGCTGGGCGAGATGGGCGACAAGACGCAGCTGCTGGCGCTGCTGCTGGCGGCGCGCTTTCGCAAGCCGGCGCCGATCATTCTCGGCATCCTGGTCGCCACGCTGGCCAACCACGCGGCCGCGGCGGCACTGGGCAACTGGCTGACGCGTACCGTCGATGCGCAGGTGTTGCGCTGGGCGCTGGGCGCATCGTTCCTGGCGATGGCGGTGTGGCTGCTGGTGCCCGACAAGGCCGACGATGGCCGTCGATCACGACAGCGGCCGCCTGGGCGTGTTCGGCATCACCGTGCTCGCCTTCTTCTTTGCCGAGATGGGCGACAAGACGCAGATCGCCACCGTCATGCTGGCCGCGCGCTACGAAGCGCCGTGGACGGTCACCGCCGGCACCACGCTGGGCATGATGATCGCCAACGTGCCGGCCGTGCTGCTCGGCGAGCGTGTCACCCGCGTGCTGCCGATGCGCTGGGTGCAGCGCGTCGCCGCGCTGGTGTTCGCGGTGCTCGGCGCTGTGGTGCTGGCCGGCTGGGGCGGCTAAGCTGCCGCCATGTCGTCCGACACCCCCCGAGCCGATGGCCAACACACAGCTGATGCCGAGCCGCTGAGCGGCGGCTGCCTGTGCGGCCGCGTGCGCTACCAGGCCCGGCCCGACCACCGCAGCGGCTACTACTGCCACTGCCGCATGTGCCAGCTGGCTTTCGGCAACACGCGCGCCGCCTACCTGAACCTGCGCAAAGCACAGGTGCAGTGGCTCGCCGCACCGAGTTACTACCGCTCATCGCAGATCGCGCGGCGCGGCTTTTGCGCCCGCTGCGGCACGCCGCTGAGCTTCGAGTTCCTCGACAGCCTGCACATGGACCTGTCGGTGGGCAGCCTCGACCGGCCGGACCTGCTGGTGCCGGGCGAACACGTCGCGGTCGAATCGCGGCTGGCAGCCTGGCATGCCGACGACGGCCTGCCGGGTTCGAGGCTCGACAACAACGATGCCATCCGCCGGCGCTGGCGCGAAGCCTATGGTGCCGACGCGGTGCCCGGCATCGACACCGCGCGCGGCACCGGCACAATCACCACGGGCGACCGCCAAACCCCCGTCGACAAAGGACCCGCATGAACCTGCTGCACACCATGTTGCGCGTCGGCAACCTGCAACGCTCGATCGACTTCTATACCCAGGTGCTGGGCATGCAGTTGCTGCGCACCACGTCGCGGCCCGAACAGAAGTACGACCTGGCCTTCGTCGGCTACGGCCGCAACCCCGAACACGCCGAGATCGAGCTGACCTACAACCACGGCACCGAGAAATACGATCTCGGCGATGCCTTCGGCCACCTTGCCATCGGCGTGCCCGATGTCGCCGCCACCTGCGATGCGGTGCGGGCGAAGGCGCAACAGCTGGGCGGTGCCATCACGCGCGAGGCCGGCCCGGTGAAAGGGGGCAGCACCATCATCGCCTTCATCACCGACCCCGATGGCTACAAGATCGAACTCATCGAACGCGACGCCAGCCGCGCCTGAGCCCGAACCCGAGCCCGAGCCTGAAATCGATGTACCTGCCCAACCACTTCGCGCAGCAGGATGTGCCGGCGATGGCCGCGTTGCTGCATGCGCACCCGCTGGCCACGCTGGTGTGGGCCTCGGCCGACGGGTTGACTGCCGAGCACGTGCCCCTGCTGCTGGAACACGGCGCGCACGACGGCGAACACGGCACCTTGCGCGGCCACGTCGCACGCGCCAATCCGCTGTGGCAGCAAGCGGCCGGCACCCCGGTGATGGCGGTCTTCCAAGGCGCGCAGGCCTATGTGTCGCCGTCTTGGTATCCGAGCAAGCCGAGCAACCCGAAGGTGGTGCCGACCTGGAACTACGCGGTGGTGCATGCCCACGGCCCGCTGCACGTCGTCGAAGATGCCGCGTGGCTGCGTGCGCTGGTCGGCCGCCTGACCGACAAGCACGAGGCCGGGCAGGCACGGCGCTGGCAGGTCGACGACGCGCCGCCCGACTTCGTCGCGAAGATGCTGGCGGCGATCGTCGGCATCGAAGTGCCGCTGACCCGGCTGACCGGAAAGTGGAAACACAGCCAGAACCGCACGTCCACCGACCGTGACGGCGTGATCGACGCGCTGCGCCGGGGCGACGGCGATGGCCCCGCGCTGGCCGACGCCATGCAACCCGCGCTGCGCTGATGCCCGCTTGTTCGCTGCCCACACCGACTGCCATGAACACGCTGCAAACACCCCGACGCACCCGACTGCTGGCGGCACTGCTGCTGGCCGGCAGCGCAGCTGCGGCGCCGGCCCAGCAGCAGATCGCACCCGGCCTGTGGGAACACACGATGACCTTGCAGGGCAGCAGCGCACAAGGTGCCGACGCCAACAAGCAGATGCGCGAGCAGATGGCAGCGCTGCCGCCCGAGCAGCGCAAGATGATGGAACAGATGATGGCGCGCCAGGGCGTGGGCGTCGGCCCGAGCGCGAACACGGTGCGTGTGTGCATCAGCCCTGCGCAGGCGCGACGCGGCGAACTCCCGCAGGACGACGGCGACTGCAAGCATGAGGTCGTCGAACGCAGCGGCAACACGCTGCACTACAAATTCAGTTGCAGCGGCGAAGACCGCTCCAGCGGCGCGGGCGAGTACACGCTGATCAGCGACAAGGCCTACCGCGGCAAGGGCGTGATCGATACCGTGGTCGAGGGCCAGCCGCAACGCATGAGCATCAGCCAGTCGGGCAAATGGCTGCGTGCCGACTGCGGCGACATCAAGGCGCTGAAGTAGCGGCGCCGCCGCCGTGCAGCGCCGTCAGCGCGTGGCGCGCTGCGATCGACGCAGGCTGACGCCCAGCGCGGCAGCGCCCAGCAGCCACAACGCCAGCGCGGCAGGCTCCGGCACCGCGCTGACCTGCGCCAACAGGCGCACCTCGGTGAAGGATGCGCCGGCGGTGCCGAACGACGCGGCGCCGCCGTCCTCACCCTCCAGGTAATCGGCGCCGACGCCGAACGAAGCCGCGAAGTTGCCGCTGCCCGGCGCGAAGACACCGCGCGAGGTGAAAGCTTGCGCACCGGTGGCCACCGCCGGCCCCGGCAGGTTCAGCGCCACCGTGCCGTTGCCCGCACTGCGGCGCGTGCCGTCGACCTCGAACTCGATCGCATCGATGCGCCAGCCGGGCTTGGCGATGAACTGCAGCGCGCTGAACGCGAAGCTGGCGCTGGCCTCGTGGGTGCCGTCGATGCCGCTGCCGCCGACTTCGGCGAGCATCGTCGGCACGAACGAGAAGCCGGCGCGCTGAGCCGTCGAGACCGGCGTCAGATCGGGAAATTCACCGCTGCCGACGGTGTAGCCGACGACGTAGCCGTCACTGCCGCTGAGCTGGCTGTCGCCGTCGAAGTTGTAGATGCCCGCATCGAACAGCACCGTCAGGGCCGGCAGTTCGAGCCGGCAGGCCTGGTTGTCGGTGGGCGCGCAGCTGAAGGCGTGGGCTTGCACGGAAGCCAGCAGCGCGACGGCAGCGCCCCAGTGATGAAGTTGCATCGTCGGTCTCCTCGTCGTGGTTGTCGGCGCGATGGTAGCGGCGTCTCACCACGGCCGGCCCAGGAAGAAGTACGCGCTGCTGTTGCCGTCGCGCGCGCGGCCGTAGCCCAGGTACGCCGGCCCGAGCGGCGTGTCGACGGCTAGAAACACTCCCAGCGAGGCCACCGAGCCGGTGATGCCGCCCGGCACCAACGGCGCGCCCAGGCGCGCGGCCTCGAGCGTCACGCCGGCGTAGACCCCGTCGAGCAGGCTGAGGTTGACGAGCTGGTTCGAGTACAGCAGCCGGCCATAGGCCAGCGAGTCGTTGCGCAACTGCTCGGGCTTGTAGCCGGTCATGCGCAGGAAGCCGCCGAAGGTCAGGTAGTCGTAGAACGGCAGTTGGCTGCCACCGAGCGCACCGCCGCCGGCCACGCGCGATCTGGAAGGTGTTCGGCCCCGACGACATCACGCCGATCGCATCGCCGATCCAGCGGTTGTAGTTGGCGCTGGCGCCCAGGCGGGTCGACGACGAGTTCACCTGCAGGTCAAAGCGGTAGCCCTCGCGAGGGAAGTCGACGCTGTCGAGCTGGTCGATGTACAGCCGCGTGCGCACCTCGCCGATGTCGCGCCGGAGGTCGAAGGCGTTGAGGATCGGATCGCCGATCTGCAGATCGGCCTTCGCGCTGCCGAGTTGCAGCCCGACGCGCAGTTCGCCGTATTTGGTGAACTGGCTGCCCAGGTCGATCCCGACCAGCCCGCCGCTGATGTTGTAGCGCGCGATCAGCGAATCGCCGCTGTAGATGTCGGCCGGCCGGCGGAACACCTGCGCGCGCGGGGCGATGAAGAAATACTGGCTGGGCACCAGCGGCTGGTAGAACTCGGACACCACGAAGGTGTCCTCCCCCAGCTGCAGATCGGTGCGCCACTCGCCGCCGAGCCGGTTCATCCAGGTGCGCCAGTAGCTGGCCAGCACGTTGAAGGCGTTGTCGCCGCTGAAATCGGTGGCCAGCGACAGCCCGAAGCGCACGTAGTCGGGGCCCCAGGTCTTTTCCAGCGCCTGCACCGCCAGCACACGCCTGCCCGGCTCGTCGATGAGGCGGTAGCTGACATGCTCGAAGTCGCCGCGCCCGTAGATGCGGCGCAGGTCGGCATCGAGCACCGGCACGTCGAGCGGCTGGCCGGCCTGCGTCTGCATGCTCTGCACGACCACCTCTTCGTTGACGCGGTTCAGGCCGACGATGCGGATCTCGTCGACCGTGCCCTTGTCGGCCACCACCGGCCGCAGCTGCCGCTCGCGGTGCGCGGCGTACTGAGCCTCGGGCACGCTGTAGCGCGTCAGCTGGCTCGGCGACCTTGCGCGCGGCCGCTTCGCCGATCGGGATCGTCGACGGCATGCCATCGAAATCGGCGGCCGAGAAGTTGCCGAGCTCGGGCTGGATCAGCACATCCTGCGGCCGCAGCTCGGCGAGCGAGGTCTGCACGTTCTGCTCGGTGAGGATGTTCAGCATCTGCGCGGCCACGCTGAAGCCGGAACTGATCTGGTCGCGCTTGAGCAGCGAGGTGCCCAGGTTGACGGCGATGACGACATCGGCACACAGGCTGCGGGCCACGTCGACCGGCAGGTTGCGCGTCAGGCCGCCGTCGACGAGCAGCTGCTCGCCCAGTTGCACCGGCGCCACCGCGCCGGGCACCGACATGCTGGCGCGCATCGCCACCGCCAGGTCGCCGCGGCCCAGCACCACCATGCGGCCGCTGACGACGTCGGTGGCGATGGCGCGGAACGGGATCGGCAGCTGGTCGAAATCGCTCTCGCCGCGGGCCAGCGCCAGGTCGCGCAGCACCGCTTCCAGCGCCACGCCGGTGACCACGCCCTTGGGCAAGGTCAGGCCGTCTGCCGACCAGCCGAACTGCGGGCCGAAGAGGCTCAGGCGGTCGGATTCCTTCAGCCGCGTGGCCAGGTCGCGGCGCGACGGTTCGTCCTGTGCCAGCGTCTCGGTCTTGATCAGCGCGACGTCGCGCTCCATCTCGTCGATGCGCTGCCCGGAGGCGTACGAGCCGCCGACGATCGAGCCCATGCTGGTGCCGGCGATGCAATCGACCGGCACGCGCAGCTCCTCGAGCACCTTCAGCACGCCGATGTGCGCCGCACCGCGGGCGCCACCGCCCGACAGCACCAGGCCGATGCGCGGCCGCGCCGCTGGCGTCGCCGAGTCCGCGTCCGGCTTGCCGCGCCCATCGGCAGATGGGGGCGTGCCGCCTTCGGCATGGGCACGGTGCGCCGTGCACGGCAGCATCAGCAAGGCGGCCGCCAGCCAGGCAGCACCGCCGTGGCGGCGGCGGCGCGTGGGCCAGCCGCTCATGCTACGCAGCCGGACATCGAGGCGCTGGGCGCTAACGCCGCAACCGCTGCCTGACGCGGGCTACTTCTTCGCCGCCGGTGCGCTGACCGAGATCATCAGCGCTTCGGTGAACGCGGCCTCCACCTGGTCGCCGACCTTGATCTGGCCGAGCACGGCAGGATCCTTGACCGCCATCGTCACCGATTCGCCCGACGGGCCCTTGATGGTGACAATCTTCTTCGCCGTGTCGACCTTGGTGACGTTGGCGACGATGACAGTGGTGTTCGTCACCACCCCGGCCGGCTTCTGGCCGGCCTTGGCGGCACCGGAAGCGGCCTGCTCGGTGCTGCTGGTGATGCCGCTGCCGCCCTTCTTCAGCTCCAGTGCCACCGCCATCGTGTACTCGCTGGTGACCACGTCGCCGACCTTCACCTGGGCCAGGTTCTTCACTTCCGGGCCGACCCGGAGCTTGCTCACCTCGCCGTCGCTGCCCTTGAGCGTGACGATGCGGTTCGGCACGTCGATCGCCATCACGGTGGCGCTGACACGCACCGATTCGGCGCCCATCGCGGCGGGCTGGGTTTGTGCCATCGTGGTCGCGCTGACAGCGATCGTGGCAGCGGCCACCCAAGCAGGGACGAGCTTCATGGTTGTTCCTTCGGTGCCCTGAGCGGGCTGGTTTTGGAGGTGGCCGCGCGAGCGCGCGTCACGGGGGAAATGATAGCCTGCGGGCCCATGACGACCCCGCCGCACAGCGCGTTCTGCCGGTCGATTCGCTGGTGACTGCAGCACGCTTGTCGGCGCCCGCTCGCGACCCTGCGCAGTTGCTCGAGGGCACGCGTGCGCTGTGGATGCGCGCCGCGCAGCAGGGCGAGCTGTGGCTGTTCGGCTATGCATCGCTGATCTGGCGCCCGGAGTTCGAAGCTGCCGAACATCGCAGCGCGCGCGTGCACGGCTGGCACCGCGCGCTGCGCATGCGCTCGCGCATCAACCGCGGCACACCCGAACAACCCGGTCTGGTGTTCGCGTTGTTGCCCGGGGGCTCGTGCCGGGGCGTGGTCTACCGGCTGCGCCCCCACAGCGCCGAGGGCGAACTGCAGCGGCTGTGGGAACGCGAGATGGTCACCGGCGTGTACGACCCGCGCTGGCTGCCCACGCACACCGCGCAGGGCCAGGTGCTGGCGCTGGCCTTCACGCTCAGCCGGCGCAGCGACAGTTTCATGGGGCGCCTGGCCGACGAGCAGCTGCTGCACATCCTGCGCCACGCCAGCGGCCGCTACGGCAGCACCTTGCAGTACCTGGCCGCCACCGCGCAAGCGCTGGGCGAACACGGCGTGCGCGACCGCGAAGTGCAGCGGCTGATGGCCCTGGCCGCCCGCCACGGGCTCATCTGATCAGCGAGCGCGCGCTCAATCGGCAGCCGGACGCTGCGGCGCGGCGGTGTCGGCAGCGCGCACCTGCGCGAGATCGTCCACCGTGTCGACATCGACCAGCACGCCGGGGTCGTCGACATCGACACCCACCGCCGGGTAGCGCGCGACGATGCGGCGCGCGCCGTCGTCGCCGCTGAGCAGCATCAGTTCGGAATACAGCTCGGCGGCGAAGGCCACCGGGTGACCGCGGCGGCCGTTGTACTGCGCATAGGCCACCGCGTGGTGCACCAGCCCGGCAGCGACGGCCAGCAAGGTGGTCGGCTGCACCAGCGGCATGTCGGCCGGCAACAGCAGCCAGCCCGGTGCGTTGGCCCGGGCGGCCACGCCGGCTGCAATCGAGTGGCCCATGCCGAAGGGCACGTCGCCATCGGGCAGCACGACGATGTCACGCGGCGCGACCAGCAGCGCCGCCTGCGCGGCCAGCGCCGCGCTGGTCACCAGCACCAGCGGCAGGTGGCTGGCGATGGCATTGCGCACGGTGGTGCCGAGCACGCTCGACTCGCCCAGCGGCTGTACCAGCTTGTGGGCCGGGCCCTCGAAACGACTGCCGAGTCCGGCAGCCAGGACAACGATGGTCGGGCGCGAATTCATGGGGCTGTGTAGGGTCTGCAGACGGTGCGGGCAGCATCGTGCGGCGCGCTCAAGCTTCGCCGCGTGGCCGCAGCGCAGATAGTGGGAGCTTCACCTAAGGCCTTTCACGTAAGGGATGCAACCGGTGACACCGCGCGGCTCGCGCCCGCACGCCGCGCGCGGCGGCATACTGGTGCGATGGACAACGACGACAGCGCGACCACGCCACGCAACATCGACCGCTTGCGCAAGAGCTACGAGCGTGATGCGCTCGACGAGACGCAGTCGAGCGCCGAGCCGCTGGCGCAGTTCGAGTTGTGGTTGCAGCAGGCGCTCGATGCGGCCCTGCCCGAGCCCACCGCCATGACGCTGGCCACGGTGGGCGCCGACGGCCGCCCGTCGACACGCATCGTGCTGCTGAAGGGCTGCGATGCACGTGGGCTGGTCTGGTACACCAACTATCAAAGCCGCAAGGGCCGCGAGCTCGAAGTCAATCCGCAGGCCGCGCTGCAGTTCCATTGGGTCGAACTGGAACGGGTGGTGCGCATCGAAGGCCGGGTCGACGGCCGTCGAAGCCGGAGTTGTCCGACAGCTACTACGCCAGCCGCCCGCTCGATTCGCGGCTCGGTGCCTGGGCCTCGCCGCAAAGCCAGGTGATTGCGTCGCGCGCGGTGCTGGTGGCCGCAGGCCGCGCGCGCGGCCGTCACGCAGGGCCTCGACCCGCCGCGCCCGCCGCACTGGGGCGGCTACCGGCTGCGGCCCGATCGCTGGGAGTTCTGGCAGGGCCGCAAGAGCCGCCTGCACGACCGCTTGCGCTATCGCGCCGAAGGCGACGGCTGGGTGCGCGAACGCCTGGCGCCCTGACCGTCGAGGCTCAGGCCTTCAGGTGATCCTTGAAGGTCTTGCGAAACTTGGCCACCTTCGGCGCCACCACCGCCGCGCAGTAGCCCTGCCCCGGGTTGTTGGCAAAGTAGTGCTGGTGATAGGCCTCGGCGCGCGAATAGTTCTGCAGCGTGTCGAGTTCGGTCACAACACGCCCGCCGTGCGCGGCATTGGCCTCGTCCAGCACCGACTGCGCCACCGCCCGCTGCGATTCATCGTGCAGATAGATGCCCGAGCGGTATTGCTCGCCGACGTCGTTGCCCTGCCGGTTCAGCGTGGTCGGGTCGTGCACCGCGAAGAAGATCTCCAGCACCTGGCGCAGGCCGATGCGCTGGTTGTCGAACTCGACGCGCACGACCTCGTTGTGGCCGGTGTCGCCGCCGCACACCTGTTCGTAGCTGGGCCGCACGGCGTGGCCGTTGCTGTAGCCCGATTCGACCGACAGCACGCCTTCGACCTGCTCGTACACCGCCTCGGTGCACCAGAAGCAGCCGCCGCCGAGGGTGATCGATTCAGTGGCCATGTGATGGGCTCCTTTGCGTGCGGTGTGCTCAACGCGGTGCCAGTGTCAGCAGCGCGCTCGGCTCTGGGGGCTGATTGTCTGCCGCCTTCGCCGCGCGCCCGGGTTCGGCCACGAACAACCGCTGGCGATCCAGGCCTTTGGCGATCAGCGCTTCGAGCACCGCGCGCGAGCGCTGCAGCGCCAGCGCGCGCGCGGCCGCGTCGTCGATGGCGATGTCGGCGGCCAGCCGCGCCTCCATCTGGGCCTGCGTCGGCGCCGCCGCCGCCGGCGCGGAGGCCGCCGCAGCGCCTGCCGACGCGGCTGCGGCGGGCTGTGCGGCGCGCGATTCGGCATACAGGCGCTCGACCAGCCGTGCCCGCTGCGGCGCCGACAACGGCGCCAGCGGCGCATCGGCATCGGCGGCATTGCCCAGCGCGCCGCGCGCGCGCTCGCGGCGCTGCTCGTCGCGCAGGCGCTGCTCGAACGCGGCCGTCTGCATCGCGGCGGCTTCGCTGCGCGCATCGGCCTGGCCGGCTGATGTTCAGGTTCAGCGCGGGCCGGTCGTTCAACGCCGTGGCCACCTTGTCGAGTGCCGCCTGCGAGGCGTCGGTGATGCTCGCCGTGCCGGGCTGGAACTCGATGCGGCTCAAGCCCTTGCCGTCGGCACCGCCGCCGAGCAGCGAGAACGGCGCGGTGACGACCTTGGTGAACAGATTGACGATGGCCTTCAGGATCAACCCGCCGAGGCTGAACTGCGGGTCGTCGAGCGAGCCCGACAGCGGCAGGTCGATGTCGATCACGCCATTGCGGTCCTGCAGCAGCGCCACCGCCAATCGCACCGGCAGGCTGGTGGCATCGGGGCTGTCGGATTTGGGGCCCAGCACGAGCTGGTTGACGATGATCTGGTTGCGTGCCTCGAGCTTGCCCTGCTCGTCGATCTTGTACGTCACGTCGATGCTCAGCTTGCCCCGTTCGATCGGGTAGCCGGCGTACTTCGACGCGTAAGGCGTCAGGCCCGGCAGTTCGATGTCGGTGGCCTTGGCGGTGATGTCCAGCGCCGGCGGCTCGGCGACCGGGTTGATGGCACCGCCGATCTGCAGCAGGCCGGTGCCGGCCACGCGGCCGTCGAGTTCGATCGTCGCCATCTCGCGCCGGGTGCTGTCGAAGCGGCCGATGCGCCCGCTCAGCTCGCTGAGCCGGGCGCGGTAGTTGGGGCGCACGAACAGATCCTCGAACTCGACCTGGCCGTTGCTCAGCTGCGTCGAGCCCAGCACCAGCTCGACCGGCAGGCGGCTCCAGCGGGACGAGGGTTCAGCGCTGGCCTCGCTGGCCGCGCTCGTCGCGGGCGGGATGTTGTCGCCGCGCGGCGTCGCCAGGGTCTGCAGATTCAAGCGGCCCTCTTCGGTGATGACAAGGCGAGCGAAATAGTCCGACAGGCGCAACTCGGCGACCTCGACACGCGGCTTGGCACCCGCGCGCAACTGCACCGACAGGCCGTTCAACGCCATCGCGTTCCAGCTCAGCAACTGCGCCGGATCGACCTCCGGCGTGGTGGCGGGGGCAGCGCCGGCCGGGGCCACCGGCACGGAGCGCTGCGCCTGTGCGCCGCGCACCGCCACGCTCACGTCGGCGATCAGCGCATCGCCGCGGATCTCGCCGTCGAGCGCCTGCGCCGACCCGCGCACATCGACCTGGCCACGAAAGCCGGCCTCGGCGCGCTGCAGGGTGATCGGCAGGCTGGCCGCGAAGTACGGCGCCAAGGCCTGCACCGGCAAAGCGCTCGACGCGCAGTTCGCCTTTTGCCGAACCCGAGGTGGTGCCCGCTGACGGTTTCAGCGCGAGCGTGCCGTTCCATTGCAGCGTGGCCGACGGCTCGCTGGCGGCGACACGCGCAGCGCCCGGCTGCGACAGGCGCGCCGAAAGCCGGGTGCGCCAGCTGCCGGCGCCATTGGCAAGCGGCCACGACAAGTCCTGGACGCCCAGCTTCAGCGCCGACAGTTCGAGCGTCGGCAGCCCGACCTTCGCATCGCTGAAGCGCAGGCGCCCGCCGTCGATGGCGAACTCACCGAGGGCGGCCCGCCATGCGGGTGCCGCCGGGTCGGGCGCGGCCGCCGGCACCGAACGCGCGTCGCCGTCGGCGGGCGGCGCCGTCAGCAGCCATTGCTCGGCGGCGAAGCGCCAGCCGGCATCGCGCTGCAACGCGACCGTCTGGATCCTGCAGCCGCACGGCGCCGATCGACAGTTGGCGCTGCAGCAGATCGGCGCGCAGATCGGCGATTTCGACGGCCGCCACCGCCGCTGCCGTCTGCGCGGCGGCCTTGCCCGCCCGGGCCGACGCACCGCGCCTGGCGGGTCGCGTGGGCGGCAGCAGGTCATCCAGCGCGAACCCGGTCACACGCAGCATCGGCACGTCCAGCAACTGGCGCGGCGCGGCAGCGCCCCATGCCCAGTCGATGCGCGCCTCGGCGCTGGCGCTGCCGCTGACCTGCGGGCGCAGCCAAGGGCGCAGGTAAGGCGCGGCCGCCACCAGCTGCAGATCCTGCAGCGACAGCTCGAGCCGGGCCTGCCGATCGTTCAGCTGGCCCTTGACGTCCAGGTCGCCGCTCGGCTGATCGGCGGCCAGCAGCCGCGCGCGAAAGGTCAACGCGGCATCGGTCTCGACCGGCCAGCGCACCTCGGTCAACGACAGCGTGACCGCGTCCAGCGCCAGTTGCGTCGGCGGCGTGGTGCTGTCGTCGCTGAAGTCGATGCGCGCAGCGTCGATCTCGAACTTGGCCAGCGAGAGGCTCCACGCCGACGAAACACCCGCGCCACCGGCCGAAGCGGCCGACGCAGCCGAAGCGGTCGAAGGCGGCGCGGCAGGCACCGGCACCGAAGCCGCGGACGCCGCAGAGGCCGCGGCAACGACGGCCGGCGTGCCGGCGTCGCCAGCCCCCGGCGCAGCGGCGGCGAGCCCGGGCAGCTGCAGGCGGCCCTGTGCGTCACGGCGCAGCTGCCCGCGCAGGCCTTCCAGGCGCACCGACTGCAGGCCCACCCGACGCTCGAGCGGGCGCACCTCGTCGAGCATCACCGCCAGCTTGCTCCACTGCAACAGCGGTGCGTCGTCGTGCGCCGCACGCAGCGCGATGCCATCGATGTCGACGCGGCCGCGCAGCACGATGCTGTTGCGCCCGTCGTCGCGTTGTTCGAAGTCGATGCTCAGCGCGCTGTCGAGCACGCCGCCGCTGGCGCGCACTGGCAGGTGTTTCGGCCAGTACACCCACCAGCCGTCGAGCGGCAGTTTGTCGAAGCGCAGCTCGAAGGCCGAACGGCGGCCCTGCGCAAACGGCGTGGTCGTGCCGCCGATGTCGATGGCGCTGCCGTCGAGCACGAAAGCCAGGCGCGGCTCGACCTCGATCTGCACATCGTCGGGCAGGTTCGACAGGAACGGCAGGTCGAGGCGGATGCCGCCGAGGCGGTGGATGCGGCCGACCGGCCGGTCGTCGAAGATCAGTTCGCCATCGCTCAGTTGCAGGTTGAACAGCGCAAAACGCAGCGGCTCGTCGGCCTGCGGTGGGTCTGCTGGTGCGAAGCGCTCGATCAGGTCATCGATGTCGTAGCGGCCATCGCCGAGCCGGGTGAGGTGCAGTCTGGGCGCGGTCAGCTGCATCGCCTCGACCACCGGCGCCAGGCGCCACAGCGAACGCATGTGCAGATCCAGATGCACACGCTCGATCTGCAGCAGCGGCGGCACATCGGTGTCAGTGCCACCGGCGGTGCCGGCGATGCGCAGGCCTTGCAGCGTCACCGCCAGCAGGCGCGGGCTGACTTCGATGGCATCGACGCGCAGTTCGCGCCCGAGCGCCTGCGAACCCCGCTTCTCGATCTGCGACTTCAGCAGCGGCGGCCCGCCGAACCAGGCCAGCGCCCACAGCGCCAGCGCGCCGGCGGCCACCATCCACGGCCATCGCGGACGCCATGTCGCCGTCAACCCGGCTCCCCGCAGCGCGCGTTGCCGGCCCGGCCCCGGTCGGACACACAAACGATGTTCAGCAGCTCGGGTGTCATGTGCAGGGGAAGCCTTCCGCAACAATCCTAGCAGTGCCGTGCGCTGCGGCGCCGACCGTGCCGACGATCCCGCGCCATGCCCAACGACCTGTTTGCGTACCTCGACCTGGCGACGTGGAAGCCGTTGCTGACCGCACTGCTGCTGCCACCGACACCGCTGCTGCCGGTGATGTTGTGGGGCACCTGGCGCGTGGGCCGCCGGCGCCGCGGCGGCTGGTGGCTGGTGTGGGCGGCCGCGGCCGGCATCTGGTTCGGCAGCACCGCGGCGCTCGGCGATGCGCTGCAACACCGCCTGTGGCCCGCACCGGCGTCGCCGTGGCAGCAGATCGTGGCTGCGCCGGTGTCCTCCGCCGCGGTCACCACCGCCATCGTCGTGCTGGGCGGCGGGCGCGAGGGCGAGGCAGGCGAGTACGGTGCCGCCAACCTGGGCATCGATGGCCTGGCGCGGCTGCGCTATGCGCTGTGGCTGGCACGCCGAGGCGGCCTGCCGGTGGCCTACAGCGGCGGTGTCGGCCACGCACAGACCGCCCGGCCCGGCCGAGGCCGATATCGCCGCACGCATTGCCCGCGAGGAGTTCGGCTACCCGCTGGCGTGGACCGAATCCCGATCGCGCGACACCCGCGAGAACGCCGCGTTGACGGTCCCGATGCTGCGCCAGGCCGGCATTCGGCGCATCGTGCTGGTCACGCACGGTTGGCACATGCGGCGCAGCCTGCGCGCGTTCGAGGACGCCATCGCCGCCACCGGTGGGGGCATCGCCGTGGTCGGCGCACCGATGGAACTGGCAGCAAGCGGGCTGTCGCCGGTGCTGCGCTGGCTGCCGAGCAGCGACGGCATCAGGTCGACCCGCACCGCGCTGCGCGAGATGCTGGCGCTGCTGGCCGGCGCCTGAGCGGGCGCGCCGCAGGCATCTGCAGCGTCTCGAAGCGCCCGCCCGACCCGCACAATGACCTTTTACCCAGCCTGCAGCAAACAATGAACCGAGTCCTCGCCCACACCGGTGCCCGCTATCCGATCGTGCAGGCGCCGATGGGCTGGATCGCCCGCAGCACCCTGGCCAGCGCCGTCTCGCGCGCCGGTGGGCTGGGCATCATCGAAACCTCGTCGGGCGAGACCGAGGCCTGCCAGGCCGAGATCGAGATCATGCGCGGCAGCGGCCTGCCCTACGGCGTCAACCTGCCGATCCGCTTTCTTCGCGACGAGGCCATGCTGCGCTTCGTCTGCACCTCGGGGGTGCGTTTCGTCACCACCTCGGCGGGCAGCCCGGCGAAGTTCGTCGCGCCGTTGCACGACGCCGGCATCGTCGTCTATCACGCGGTGCCGACCTTGCAGGCGGCGCTCAAGTCGGTCGATGCCGGCGTCGACGGCCTGGTCGTCGAAGGCGCCGAAGGCGGCGGTTTCAAGAACCCGGAAGAAGTCTCCACGCTGGTGCTGCTGCAGGCCATCCGCGAGCGCGTCGACGTGCCGCTGATCGCCGCCGGCGGCATCTGCGATGGCCGCGGCATGGCGGCGGCCTTCGCGCTCGGCGCCGAGGGCATCCAGATGGGCACGCGTTTTGTCAGCAGCGCCGAAAGCCCGGTGCACGCCAACTACAAGGCGGCCATCGTCGAAGCCAGCGACACCGGCACCTGGGTGCTGAACACGAAGTCGACGCCGTGCATCCGCGCGTTGAAGTCGCAGCGCACCGCGGCAATCCACGAACAGGGCCTGATGCCGGCCGACACCTTCAAGGAGCTGCGCGCGCTGTACTTCGGCGGCGACATGGAGGCCGCGCCGGCGCTGGCCGGGCAGACGGCCGGCCTGATCCATGCCGTCAAGCCGGTGCAGCAGATCATCGATGACACCGTGAGCGAATTTTTTGCCATCACGCAGCGCCTGGCTGCGCTCGGCGCCGCAAGCAACTTCGGTTGAGGGTGTCGGGGCGCGCCGAATCGGCGCGAAGCCGCAAACGCGACAAATCAAGGGCTCATAAAGACGTTGCCCCTTCAAACCTTTCGGCCTGAAGGGGCGGGCGGTATTTACCGCCTGTGGGGCTGCCGGAGAGAGTGGTCCGGGGCTCCTGACGCGCAGAGACTGCGCCATCGGTGTTGCCTGTTGAACAGGCGCCTCAACCTTAGTCCACTGCGGGCCTAGACGCAACCGAAAATTCGCGCCAGGCGACGAACGGCGCACCGGCCTTTCAGCCCCCCGGCGCTTCGGTCGGCGCGGCGCTCAGCAGTTGTTCGACCAGCGCAGCGGTGCGCGCCGTGACCTCGGCATCCATGCTGATCGCCCGCCCCCATTCGCGTGTCGTCTCACCGGGCCACTTGTGCGTCGCATCCAGACCCACCTTGCCGCCCAGGCCGCTGACCGGCGAGGCAAAGTCCAGATAGTCGATCGGCGTGTTCTCGACCAGCGTCATGTCGCGCACCGGGTCCATGCGCGTGGTCATCGCCCACACCACTTCCTTCCAGTTGCGCACGTCGACATCGTCGTCGGTGACGATGATGAACTTGGTGTACATGAACTGGCGCAGGAAGCTCCAGATGCCGAACATCACGCGCTTGGCATGGCCGGCGTAGGCCTTGCGGATCGACACCACCGCCAGCCGGTAGCTGCAGCCTTCGGGCGGCAGGTAGAAGTCGACGATCTCGGCAAACTGCTTCTGCAGGATCGGCACGAAGACCTCGTTCAGCGCCACACCCAGCACCGCCGGCTCGTCGGGCGGCTTGCCGGTGTAGGTCGAGTGGTAGACCGGATCGTGCCGGTGCGTGAGGCGATCGATCTCGAAGACCGGGAACCAGTCCTGTTCGTTGTAGTAGCCGGTGTGATCGCCGAAGGGGCCTTCCAGCGCATGCAGGTAGCCGCCGCGTTCCTGCAGCGCGATGCCGCGCTCGCTGGTGCCGGCGAAGCCTGCAGCCGCCACCGGAATGTGCCCTTCGAGTACGAACTCGGCACTCGCCGGCACCTGCAGCTTCAGTGCGCCCTCGCCGACGCCGGTGTTGACCAGCTCGGTGCGGCCGCCGCGCAACAGCCCGGCGAACTGGTACTCCGACAGGCTGTCCGGCACCGGCGTGACGGCGCCGAGGATCGTCGCCGGGTCGGCGCCGAGCGCCACTGCGAGCGGAAAGTCCTGGCCGGGATTGGCGCGCGCGAAGTCCCGGAAATCGAGCGCGCCGCCGCGGTGCGCCAGCCAGCGCATGATCACCTGGCGCCGGCCGATGAGCTGCTGGCGGTAGATGCCCAGGTTCTGCCGCAGGCGCGGCGCGGCCACCGACTGCGGCCCGCGCGTGACCACCAGACCCCAGGTGATCAGCGGGCCGGCATCGAGCGGCCAGCAGGTCTGCACCGGCAGGCGCTGCAGGTCGACATCGCCCGCTTCGATCACCACCTGCTGGCAGGCGGCGCTGCGCACCACGGCCGGCTTCATGTCCCACAGCGCCTTGGCCATGTGCCACAGCTTGCCGGCGTCCTTCAGGCCACGCGGCGGATCGGGTTCCTTCAAGCGCGCCAGCAAGGTGCCGACCTCGCGCAACTCGGCCACCGACGCCGCCCCCATGCCCAGGGCCACCCGTTCAGGGGTACCGAACAAATTGGTCAGACAGGGAATGTCGTGCCCGGTGGGACGCTCGAACCACAGCGCCGGACCGCCGGCTTGCAGCACACGGTCACTGATGGCGGTCATCTCCAGCCGGGGCGAGACGCTTTGCGCCACCCGCAACAGCTTTCCCTGCCGCTCGAGCTGGCTGGCGAAGTCCCGCAAGTCCTTGTAAATCATTCTTTAAAGTAATTAATTAAGTCTTTGTTATGCTTGACTCGATATATTTCGATTTTTAGAATCCGCTCAGATTTCGGTGATGCAGGGTTAACCCGAGATGGGAATGCGCCTTGCCGCTGAACAGGACTGCGGTGGAGCACACGCCACCGGCACGTCGACTGAAGACATTCGAGGCAGTGATTGTGTGGTGGCGTTGACGGCAAGTTGGCCGCCCGCCGGGCAGGCTGAACTTCACTGCGACACGACAGGGCTACGAAAGGTGAATCATGGCAAGCCAAAATTCCTGGCGAACCCGGGCTGATTCGGCAGCCGCCGCGGCCGGCGTCGTCGTGCGCGACATCGGCCATGGACTGCTCGAGATCAGCCACAACACGCTGGCCATGCTCGGGCTGGCGGTGGTGGTGGCGGTGGCCTTCGTTGCCGGCCGCGGCGAACTGCGCCAACAGACCGAAGTGCTTGCGCTCGACTGGCTGCAGCAGCGCCACGAGGCGCGTGCCGAAGAGTCCGGCAACATGCTGGTGTCGGTGGCCGAACCGGCCGCGGTGGCGCGGGCCACGGCCGTGCACCCCGACGAACTGAGCAAACAGCAAGCGGCGGTGGCGAAGTGGATCTCGCGTCGCTACAGCGTCGCGATCGAGCCGGTCAGCCGGCTGGTGCAGGAAGCCTGGACGATCGGCGAGCGCACCAAGCTCGACCCGACGCTGATCCTGGCGATCGTCGCCATCGAGTCGCGCTTCAACCCGTTCGCCCAGAGCGCGGTCGGCGCACAGGGACTGATGCAGGTGATGACCCGCATCCATGGCGACAAGTACGAAGCCTTCGGCGGCGACCATGCGGCCTTCGACCCGATCAGCAACCTGAAGGTCGGGGTGCAGGTGCTGCGCGAGTGCATCGCCCGTGCCGGCGGCCTCGAAGAAGGCCTGCGCTGGTATGTCGGTGCGGCCAACCTGCCCGACGACGGCGGCTACATCGGCAAGGTGCTGTGGGAGCAGGACTACCTGAAGCGAGTGGCCAGCGGCAAGTCTGTTCCGGCCAACGCGCCGGCCACGCAGCCCCGGCCCGTGCCGCTGGCGCGTGTGGCCGAATGGACACCGCCGGCCACCGATGCCGACGGCTGGGCCGGCGAACCGGGCGTCGCCCTGGTGCGCTGATCGCAGCTGGCGAGCCGCTACACTGGCAGCCGCCGCGCAACTGGCGATAAGGCGGGCGCCCACATAGGGCGCCGGCTGCAGGTGGACCACCACCGGGAAGCGCGCCCGGCGCCCAGCGGCACCGGTTCGAGCCGTTCGCCTGGGCAGCCTTCAGCCCGCTGATTCCCGCCAGCCAGGGCGGGCACGGCGGGCGCAACGGCTTGCAACCTGCCGAGGACTGCCATGTTCGACCGTTCCCAATCCACGCTTGCCAACGTCGACCCGGACATCTGGGCCACCATCCAGGCCGAGAACCGGCGCCAGGAAGAGCACATCGAGCTGATCGCTTCGGAGAACTACTGTTCGCCGGCGGTGATGGCCGCGCAGGGCTCGCAGCTGACCAACAAGTACGCCGAGGGCTACCCCGGCAAGCGCTACTACGGTGGCTGCGAACACGTCGATGTCGTCGAGCAACTCGCCATCGACCGGCTCAAGCAGCTGTTCGGCGCCGAGCATGCCAACGTGCAGCCGAACTCCGGCTCGCAGGCCAACCAGGCGGTGTTCTTCGGGCTGCTGAAGCCCGGCGACACGATCATGGGCATGAGCCTGGCCGAAGGCGGCCACCTGACCCACGGCATGCCGCTGAACATGAGCGGCAAGTGGTTCAAGGTGGTCAGCTACGGGCTCGATGCCAACGAGGCCATCGACTACGACGCGATGGAGCGGCTGGCGCACGAGCACAAGCCGAAGCTGATCATCGCCGGCGCTTCGGCCTATTCGCTGCGCATCGATTTCGCCCGCTTCGCGGCGGTGGCCAAGGCGGTCGGCGCGGTGTTCATGGTCGACATGGCGCACTACGCCGGGCTGATCGCCGCCGGCGTGTACCCGAACCCGGTGCCGCACGCCGACGTGGTGACCTCGACCACGCACAAGAGCCTGCGCGGCCCGCGCGGCGGCATCATCCTGATGAAGGACGCGGTGGCCAAGGCCATCAACAGCGCGATCTTCCCGGGCATCCAGGGCGGGCCGCTGATGCACGTCATCGCCGCCAAGGCGGTGGCCTTCCACGAAGCGCTGGCACCCGAGTTCAAGGCCTACCAGCAGCAGGTGGTGGGCAACGCCGACGCGCTGGCGCGCACGCTGATCGAACGCGGCCTGCGCATCGTCTCCGGCCGCACCGAAAGCCACCTGATGCTCGTCGACCTGCGGCCCAAGGGCCTGACCGGCAAGCAGGCCGAAGACCTGCTGGGCCGTGCGCACATGACCTGCAACAAGAACGGCATCCCCAACGACCCGCAAAAGCCGATGGTCACCAGCGGCATCCGCCTGGGCACGCCGGCGCTGACCACACGCGGCTTCGGCCAAGCGCAGGCGGTGCAGACCGCGCACCTGATCGCCGACGTGCTCGACAAGCCCGACGACGAATCGCGCGTCGCCGAGGTGCGCGCCAAGGTGGCGGCGCTGACGCGCGACTTCCCGGTCTACCGCTGACGCGGCGGCGGCGCGACCATGCACTGCCCCTACTGCGGCCACGACGAGACGCAGGTCGTCGAGACGCGCGAATCCGACGAAGGCGGCGTGGTGCGCCGGCGGCGCCGCTGCCAGCATTGCGAGAAGCGCTTCACCACCTACGAACGCGCCGAGATCGCGATGCCGGCGGTGGTCAAGAAGGACGGTGCGCGCGTCGAGTTCGACCCGGCCAAGCTGCGCGCGTCGATGCTGCTGGCGCTGCGCAAGCGGCCGGTGAGCATCGAACAGGTCGACGCCGCGCTGGAGCGCATCCACGACAAGCTGATGGCGCTGTCGGCGCGCGAGGTGCCCAGCTCGCGCCTGGGCGAGCTGCTGATGCGCGAGCTCAAGCGCATCGACAAGGTGGCCTACGTGCGCTTCGCCTCGGTGTACCGCAGCTTCGAGGACGTCGACGAGTTCCGGCAGCTGATCCGCGACATCTGAGCCTGCGGCCAGGCCACCCCCGAACGGGGGAAGCACCGATCTCCCCCGAATGCGCCGCGCGCGAGCCCCCGCCGTGGGGACGCGCGACGCGGGCCGTTTTTCTACAGTGAATCCATCGATCCACTGCCAGGAAGACAGCATGAAAACCCTCTCCCAGACCCGCCGCATCCCGCGCTCGCAGCGTGGGGTCACGCTGATCGAAACGATGGTCGCGACGAGCGTGGTCGCCGTGTTGACCGGCATCGCGGTGCCCAGCTTCGACGGCACCATCCAGCGCCGTCATCTCGAAGGCGCGGCGGCGCAACTCGAAACCGACATCCACCACACGCGCATGATGGCGGTGGCGAGCAACGCGCCGCTGCGCATCAGCTTTCAGTCGGGCGCTGCCGGCAGCTGCTACGTCATCCACACCGGCGCGGCCAACGCCTGCGGCTGCGACGCCGGCGGCGCGGCCGTGTGCCAGGGCGCGGCGGTGGCCGAGCGCACGGTGCACTTCGCCGCCGCGCGACTCGCTGGCGCTGCAGTCGAACTCGCGCTCGGTGCTGTTCGACCCGCAGCGCGGCACCAGCTCACCCACCGCGACGGTGCGCCTGACCAGCCGCAACGGCAGCGCCATCCACCAGGTGGTGAACATCATGGGCCGGGTGCGCTCGTGCTCGCCGGCACCCGCGCTGAGCGGATACCGCGCGTGCTGAAGCGTAGCCGCCTCGGACCGACCAGCGGCAGCCCCGGGCCGACAGGCGGCGGCGGGTGCGCCGCTATACGTGCCGGCGGCGCTCGACAATCCGCAGCGCATGCCGAACCCCCTGCCCCAGAACGCCGCGCGCCCGAGCCACGGCTTCACGCTGATCGAACTGATGATCGTCATCGCGGTCATCGGTGTGCTGGCGGCGATCGCGCTGCCGTCGTTCCTCGACTCGGTTCGCAAGGGGCGCCGTGCCGACGCCATCAACTCGCTGGCCCAGGTGCAGCAGGCCCAGGAACGCTGGCGCGCCAACAATTCCAGCTACACGAGCGTGCTGGCCGACGTGCCGGCCAACCTGAGCGCCGGCGTGACGCCGGCCGGCTACTACAGCATCGCCATCGACGCCGCCAACGGTGTCGGCTACACACTCACCGCGCAGGCGGTGGCGGGCACCTCGCAAGCCTCGGATGCAAACTGCAGCACGCTGCGCGTGCGCATGGCCGGCGGCAACATTCAATACGGCGGCTGCGGCGGAGCCTGTGCGCTGACCGATCCGCTGACCGACCCCAACCGCTGCTGGGCGCGTTGATGAAGCGCTTGTTGCGTTGCCGCGCTCACGGTCTGACCTTGATCGAGACCCTGGTCGCGGTGCTGGTGGTCGGCGTGCTGGTGGCGATTGCGGCGCCGTCGATGCAGGGTCTGATCGCGGCGCAGCGGGTCAAGGGCATCAACGCCGAACTCGTCACCGACCTGCAGTTCGCGCGCAGCGAGGCGAGCCGGCGCAACCGCGATGTGCTTCGTGCGCTTTCGCGAAGGCGCCGACAACTGCTACGTGGTCTATGTCGAAGCTGCCGGCTGGGGCGCGCTGCGACTGCAGCCGGGCGCCGGGCAACGTCTGCAGCGGCGGGCAGCGAGGAGATCAAGACCGTGAAGATTCCGACGACCACCGGAGTGGCCATGGCCGCCAGCAGCGCCACCGGACGCATCATCATTTTCGAGCGGCTGTCGGGCAGCAGCGCGCCCGACGACTTTCGCGTTTCGGTGGACAGCGCTCGCCGGCGGCAAGCTGCTCACCATCGTCAACGCGGCCGGCCGGCCCAGCGTGTGTTCGCCCGACGCGTCCGTGGGCTCGGTGCCGCAATGTTGAAGCGCCTGCCGACAAAGCGTGCCAGCGCGCCGCGCCTCCAGCGGGGCCTGTCGATCGTCGAACTGATGGTCGGCGTGGCCATCGGCATGTTCGTCGCCGCCGGCGCGGCGACGCTGCTGGTGGCGCAGCTCGGTGACAACCGCCGGCTGCTGCTCGAAACGCAGGTGCAGCAGGACCTGCGCGCGACCGCCGACATCGTCGGCCGCGAACTGCGGCGCGCCGGCCACTGGGCGCGCGCACGTGATGCCGCCTGGTTCCCGGGCGCCGCAGCACTGGCGGCCAACCCGTACGCAGCGGTGACCGCCACCGCCGGCGGCGCCGATTTTGCCGATGGCCAACAGGCCGACAGCGTGCTGGTGAGCTATTCGCGTGCCGACAGCTATGCGCTGGAAGACGGCCTGGTACTGCCCGCCGAGCGGCTCGGATTCAGGCTGCAGGGCGGTGTGGTGCAGACCGCGCTCGGCGAAGGCAACTGGCAGGCGCTGACCGACGCGAACACCTTGAATGTCACCACCTTCCTGGTCACGATGAACAAGCAGCAGCTGGCGCTGGCATGCAGCAAGGCGTGCCCGGTCGGCGCGCTGAACTGCCCGCCGGTGCAGGAGGTGCGCCTGCTCACCGTCGACTATCGCCGGCCAGGCGCCCAGCGACGCCAGCGTGCAGCGCAGCGTGCGCACCACCGTGCGCCTGCGCAACGACACCCACATCGGCAACTGCCCAGCCTGACGCGATGAGCATGAACAGACTGGCCCACAGCCCGGCAGCACGGCAGCGCGGCGCGGCGACGCTGATCGTGGTGATGGTGATCTTCTTCATCATCTCGCTGGTGGCCGCCTACGCCAGCCGCAACCTGATCTTCGAGCAGAAGATCTCGGCCAACCAGTACCGCGGCACGCAGGCGTTCGACGCCGCCGAAGCCGGTCTCGAATGGGCACAGGCGATGCTCAATTCGGCGGGCGCATCGACGCGGCGTGCAGTCCCAGCGCCAACGTGGCCGACACCAGCTTTCGTGCGCGCTACCTGGACATCGTTCCGGCAGACGACACCTACACGCCCAAGCCGTGGACCAGCGGCGGCCAGGCCTCCGCATTGGCCAAGCTGCGTGCGGGGCGCCGCCGGCTGGACCTGCAGCTGCCCGACAGACGCCGCGCCCGGTGCTGGCCGCCCCGGTCGGGGCAGGCGCGTTCCCGGCCTTCCGGGTGCGGTTTTTCAACGTCCATTCGCCGGGCTCTCCGATCCAGACCGGCGCCATACGCATTGAATCCACTGGCTGCACCCGGCTCGACGAGGCCTGCCTGCAAGGCGGCCAAGGCACGGCCGGCGAGGCCGCCGCCCGTGTCAGCGTGGTGCTGGCGCTGAGCAGTGCGCTGACCACGCCACCGAGTGCGGCCCTGACCGTTCGCGGCAATTTTGCTGATGCCGCGGTCAACACCACGCTGAGTCAACGTCGACAACTCGATCGGCGGGGTGACACTGAATGCCGGCGGCAACCCGCCGACGCCGGTGATGGCCAACCTGGTCACCGTGCCCGGCACCCCCACCGAGTTGTCGGTTCGGGCCAACGACGCCAGCCTGTCGGCCCAGACCGAGGCCCAATTTTTCACCTCGTTGTTCCGCATGGCGCCGGCCACCTACCGCTCGCAGCCGGCGTTGGTCACCCTCAGCGGCTGCGCAGCCGACTGCAGCGCCGCGCTTGCGCAGGCGGTGCAGGACAACCCGGGGCGGCCGATCTGGGTCGATGGCGATCTGACGCTGGTCTCCGACATCGCCGGGGGCCTTGGCTCCGCGGCTGAGCCGGTGCTGATCGGCGCCAGCGGCAACATCAACTTCCTGGCCACCACACCGATTGAAGTCTTCGGCCTCGTCTACAGCCAAGCGCCGGATTGGATCAACACCGGCAGCGGCGCCGTCGTGCACGGCGCGATGGTCGCCGAGGGCAATTTCATCGGCAGCGGCGCGCCGACAGTCGAGTACGACCGCGCGATCCTCGAGCGGCTGCGCCTGTTTACCGGCTCGCTGGTGCGCGTGCCGGGCAGCTGGAGGGATTTCTGATGCGCGGCAGAGCCTGTCCAACACGCTGCTCAGCGCGGTGTGTCGCTGATCGAGGCGGTGGTGGCGATGGCCGTGATGGCCTTCGGCATGATGGCCATCGTCGCGCTGCAGTCCACGATGCGGCTGAATTCCGATGTCGCCAAGCAGCGCTCGGAGGCCGTGCGCATCGCCGAGGAAGCCATCGAATCGTGGCGCGGATTCGCAGTGCTGCCCGTCACTGCCGGGTTGCCGGCTTATGGCGACATCGCCTCGCAGGGCGGCACACCGGTGAACGGCTACACCACCAACACCGACTACCTGCTCACGCGCACCGTCACCGACGTGCCGGCGCAGGGCTACAAGTCGCTGCAGGCGGTGGTGTCGTGGCAGGACCGCAGCGGCCAGACGCAGAGCGTTACGCTCAGCACCATCATCGCCGGCGCCGACCCGCGGCTGTCGGGCGTGCTGTCGCTGACCCCGGTGGACGGCGCGCCGCTGCGCCAACCGCTGGGGCGCAGCGCGGCCATCCCCAGGTCCGCGAAGAACCTGGGCGACGGCACCAGCGGCTTTGAAGCCGCCGGGCAGCAGTGGCGCCACCGTTGTCCTGGTCTTCAACAACCTGACGGGCGAAATCGTCGGCATGTGCAATGGCATCGCCACCGCTCAGAATGCGCTCACGGCAGCCGACGTCGCCAACTGCAACAACAACGCCACCGGTCAGGCGCTGAGGGGCTTTGTGCGCTTCAGCACCGGCATCGTCCAACCCACCGCGGCAGACGCTCAGAACCCGACCAGCCCGGCGCTCAACCTGGCGGTGTCGATGCTGATCACCAGCGCCGGCCACCCGAACCCCGACCACCTGTGCTTTGCCGACGCGCCCGACACGGCCGCGACGACGAGCACCGCGGTGCCGTACTTCTGCGCCGTGTTCACCGGCCTGGGTGGGATCTGGTCGGGTATCTCGACGTTGGTGCCGCTGGCCTTCACCGTCCCGGCCGTCCCGGCGGGCGTGCCGTGGGTCATCGCGGCCGATGCGGCCGATGTCGCCCTCGACCGCTACCGGGTCTGCCGCTACACGCCCGCGGCAAGCGATGCGGTCGTCATACCCAACCAGCAACATCCACGCGCCTACAGCAACGTCACCGCGCAGCAGCCGCTGACAGACCAGAATTTCCTGGTCATTCGGGCCGGCGACGGCAGCGTGGCGTTCAACTGCCCGACCGACGTGCCGGCGAATCCAGCGGCGCGCGACTTCGTCAACAGCAACACACTGCCGCACCAGCCTGCACCGTAGCCGGCGCCCTGAAGCGGGTCGCTAGACTTGCACCATGCCGATCAGCGGAACCGACCGGGCCCACCTGCAAGACGCCCTGCTGCTGGCTCACCAGGCCATCGGCCTGAGCGACCCGAACCCCCGCGTCGGCTGCGTGATCGCCGCCGCCGACGGCCGGTCGTCGGCCGCGGCCACACGCAGGCAGCGGGCGAAGCCCACGCCGAGGCGATGGCGCTGGGCGAGGCGCGCGCGGCCGGCATCGACCTTCGAGGCGGCACCGCCTGGGTCACGCTGGAGCCGTGTGCGCATCAGGGCCACACACCGCCGTGCTGCGACGCACTCGTCGCCGCCGGGCTGGCGCGGGCGGTGGTGGCGCTGGTCGATCCGAACCCGCTCGTCGCCGGCCAGGGCATCGCGCGCATGCGTGCCGCCGGCGTGGTCGTCGATGTGCTCGATGCCGAGTGCGCCGGCGAGGCCGAGCTGGTGGCCGCGGCGCGTGACATCAACATCGGCTTCCTGTCGCGCATGCAGCGCGGGCGGCCCTGGCTGCGCCTGAAGATCGCGGCCTCGCTCGATGGTCGCACCGCGTTGAACGACGGCACCAGCCAGTGGATCACCGGCGAGCCTGCACGCACCGATGGCCATGCCTTTCGCCGCCGGGCGTCGGCGGTGCTCAGCGGCATCGGCACCGTGCTCGAGGACGATCCGCGCCTGGACGTGCGGCTGGTGCCCAGCGCGCGCCAGCCGCTGCGCGTGATCGTCGATTCGCAGCTGAAGACGCCAGCCGCACGCGCGTGTGCTGGCCCCGCCCGGCGAGGTGCTGATCTATGCGGCCGGCGCGAACGTGCAGGCCCAGGATCGGCTTCGCGCGGCTGGCGCCGAGGTGTGCCAGCTGCCCGGCGCCGCGTCGAAGGTCGATCTGGCCGCGATGCTCACCGATCTGGCGCGCCGCGGCGTCAACGAACTGCATGTCGAAGCCGGCCACAAGCTCAACGGGTCGTTGCTGCGCGAAGGGCTGGTCGACGAGCTGCTGATCTACCTGGCGCCGATGCTGATCGGTGCCGGCCGCGAGATGGCGGTGCTGGGCCCGCTGCAACATCTCGCCGACGCGCAGCGTTTTGCTTTCACGCACATCGACCGCGTCGGTGGTGACCTGCGCATGCTGTTGCGGCGCGCTGCATCCGATTGAATTCTTCGAACCAAGGCACCCGAGATGTTCACAGGCATCATTTCCGGCATCGGCGAGATCGTCGATGCACAAGCCCGCCCCCGGCGGTGAGTCGTTCGGCAAGCGGCTGGTGGTGCAGGCCCCGGCCGGCTACCTGGACGACGTGCACGACGGCGACAGCATCGCGCTCAACGGCGCGTGCATGACCGTCACCGACTTCGATGTCGCACGCTCGCGCTTCGGCCTCGACATCTCCGCCGAAAGCCTGGACAAGACCGCGGGGCTCGACACGCCGGGCCCGGTCAACCTCGAAAAAGCGCTGCGTGCGCACGACCGCCTCGGCGGCCACCTCGTGGCCGGCCATGTCGATGGCGTCGGCCGCATCAGCCACTTCGCGGCCGTCGGCGAACACTGGGAACTGCGCGTGCAGGCGCCGCGCGAACTGGCGCGCTTCGTCGCCTACAAGGGCTCGGTCACCGTCAACGGCGTCAGCCTGACCGTCAACCAGGTGGCCGACACCGACGGCGGCTGCGAGTTCAGCATCAACCTGATCCCGCACACGCTGCAGCAGACCACGCTCGGCCGGCTGACGGTG
This sequence comes from uncultured beta proteobacterium, assembly GCA_963756415.1. Classification (GTDB taxonomy): domain Bacteria; phylum Pseudomonadota; class Gammaproteobacteria; order Burkholderiales; family Burkholderiaceae_C; genus Rubrivivax. Next base: position 982,685 of record CAVWNT010000002.1, on the reverse strand, counting down.
GGCGCGCGCGTGAACCTGGAAATCGACCTCATCGCGCGCTACGTCGAACGCATGCTCGGCAGCGCTGCCGGCAGCGGCCTGACCGGCGGCGCGGCGGCCGCAGCCGCAAAGCCGGCCACCTACAATCGAGGCATGCCGATTTCCCCTGTGCCCGAACTGGTCAGCGAGCTTGCCGCCGGCCGCATGGTCATCCTCGTCGACGAGGAAGACCGCGAGAACGAAGGCGATCTGGTGCTGGCCGCCGAGCATGTCAGCGCGCAGGCGATCAATTTCATGGCGCGCTTCGGCCGCGGCCTGATCTGCCTGACCCTGAGCCGCGAACGCTGCGAACGCCTGCAGCTGCCGCCGATGACCCACCGCAACGGCACCCGCCTGAACACGCCGTTCACGGTCTCGATCGAGGCTGCCGAGGGCGTCAGCACCGGCATCTCGGCCGCCGACCGCGCGCGCACGGTGCAGGCCGCGGTGGCGCGCGACGCGCGGCCCAGCGACCTGGTGCAGCCGGGCCACATCTTCCCGCTGCAGGCGCAGGACGGCGGTGTGCTGATGCGCGCCGGCCACACCGAAGCCGGCTGCGATCTGGCGCGCATGGCGGGCCTGGAGCCGGCGGCCGTGATCTGCGAGGTCATGAAGGACGACGGCACCATGGCCCGGCTGGGCGACCTGGAGCTGTTCGCGCAGGAACACGGCCTGAAGATCGGCACCATCGCCGACCTGATCGGCCATCGCAGCCGCAACGAAAGCCTGATCCAGCGTGCCGGCAGCCGGCCGATGACAACGCCCTACGGCGAATTCACCTGCCACACCTTCCGCGACCATGCCGGCGGTCTGCATCTGGCGCTGGCGCACGGGCAGTGGTCGGCGGACGACGAGGTGGTGGTGCGCGTGCACGAGCCGTACACCGCGCTGGACATGCTCGATGCCGACGGCGCGCGCCACTCGTGGCCGCTGCCGCTGGCCTTGAAGACCTTGCAGGAATCGCCGCGCGGCCTGGCCGTGCTGCTCAATTGCGTGACCCCGGTGGAGACGCTGGTGGGCCAGTTGCACACGCCCGAGCTGCGCACGAAGAACCTGCCGCAGGCGCTGCGCACCTACGGCATCGGCGCGCAGATCCTGCGCGAGCTGGGCGTGCGCCGCATGAAGCTGCTCGGCAACCCGCGGCCGATGCCGAGCATGACCGGCTACAACCTCGAAGTCACCGGCTTCGTGGCGCCGCGCGGCTGACGCGACCGAACCCCGAACATGCGCGAAGCAGACAAAGGCCGAGCAGGCCCCACTCGACGGCGAAGGCTTGCGCATCGGCATCGTGCGCGCGCGCTTCAACGACCCGATCACGCAGGCGCTGGCCAGCGCCTGCGTGGCCGAGTTGCTGCGGCTGGGGGTGGCCGAACGCGACATCCGCGTGCTGCAGGTGCCCGGCGCGCTGGAGATCGCGCTGGCGCTGAAGGCCCTGGCCGAAGGCGAGGAGCACGACGCGCTGATCGCCATCGGCTGCGTGATCCGCGGCGAGACCTATCACTTCGAACTGGTCGCCGACCAAAGCGGCGCCGCCGTCACGCGTGTCGGGCTCGACCACCTGCTGCCGATCGCGAACGCCATCCTCACCGTCGACGACGAGCAGCAGGCCTGGGCGCGAAGCGAAGAAAAGGGACGCGACGCCGCGCGTGTCGCGGTCGAGATGGCGAACCTGCTCGACGAGCTGTGATGAGCACCGACCCCGCCACCCCGGCCCCCCCGGCGCACCGCAAGGCGCAGAACGCCGCCCGCTCGGCACGCCGGCGTTCGCGCGAACTGGCGGTGCAGGGCCTGTACCAGTGGCTGCTGGCGAAGGCCGACGTGGCCGAGATCGAATCGCACCTGCAGGAACACGAATCCTTCGACAACATCGACCGCGAGCATCTGGATGCGCTGATGGGCGGCTGCATCCGCGAAGCCGGCGAGCTCGATGCCTTGCTCGCGCGTCATGTCGATCGCAAGACCAGCCTGCTGTCGCCGGTCGAGCACGCGGTGCTGCTGATCGGCACCTTCGAACTGAAGCACTGCCTGGACATTCCGTACCGGGTGGCCATCAACGAAGGCGTCGAACTGGCCAAGAGCTTCGGCGGCACCGATGGCCACAAGTACGTCAACGGCGTGCTCGACAAGGCCGCCGCCGAGTTGCGTCCCGCCGAGGTGGCGGCGGCACGCGCCGCACGCGCGCAGCGCACGCCCTGATGCGGCTGGCCTCGCGGCTCGAGCACATCGAGCCCTTCTACGTGATGGAATGCGCCAAGGCGGCCGAGGTCGTCGCGCGCAGTGCCGCATGCGACCCGCGCCAGGGCGGCGAGCCGATGATCTTCCTGAACATCGGCGAGCCCGACTTCCAGGCCCCGGCAGCGGTGGTGCGCGCCGCCGAGGCCTGCATGCGCGAGGGACGCACGCGCTACACGCAGGCCACCGGCCTGGCGCGCGCTGCGTGAACGCATCTCGGCCTGGTATGCCAGCCGCTTCGGCCTCGACATCGACCCGCAGCGCATCGTCGTCACCGCCGGTGCGTCGGCGGCGCTGCAGCTGGCCACGCTGGCGCTGTTCGAGGCCGGCGACGAGGTGCTGATGCCCGACCCGTGCTATCCGTGCAACCGCCACTTCGTCGCCGCCGCCGGTGCGCACGCCACGCTTGCTGCCGGCCGAGTGCCGCGGCACGCTTCCAGCTCGACGCCGCCACCGTGCGTGCGCACTGGAACCCACACACCCGCGGCGTGCTGCTGGCCTCGCCGTCGAACCCGACCGGCACCTCGATCGAACGCCGCGAGATGGCGGCCATCGTCGCTGCCGTGCGCGAGCGCGGCGGCGTCACGCTGGTCGACGAGATCTATCTCGGCCTGAGCTTCGACGAGGCCTACGGCCACAGCGCGCTCGAACTCGGCGACGACGTCATCTCGATCAACAGCTTCTCGAAGTATTTCGGCATGACCGGCTGGCGCCTGGGCTGGCTGGTGCTGCCGCCGGCGCTGGTGGCACCGGTGGAGAAGCTGGCGCAGAACCTGTACATCTGCGCCTCCAGCGTGGCGCAGCATGCCGCGCTGGCCTGCTTCGACGCGCCGGTGATCGCCGAATACGAGGCGCGCCGCGCGCGCTTTCGCGAACGTCGCGACTTCGTCGTGCCGGCGCTCGAAGCGCTCGGGCTGACGGTGCCGGTGGTGCCCGACGGCGCCTTCTACGCGTGGGCCGATTGCAGCGCGCACGCCAGCAGCAGCTGGGACTTCTGCGACCGCATGATGCGCCAGGCGCACGTGCTGCTGACACCCGGCCGCGACTTCGGGCCGCACACCGCCGAACGCTACCTGCGGCTGTCGTTCGCCAGCTCGATGCAGGATCTGCACGCGGCGTTCGAGCGCCTGCAGCGCGAACTGGGCCATCCGCCCGCGCCCGCAAGCGCGCCGGCAGCGGCGTGAACAAAGTGGTCACAAGCGGTTAACGACCGGGCAAAGACCACGCTTTTCAAAGCCCGGGTGCGCACGCCAGCACCTAAGCTCGGTGGCTGTGGGATATAGCCTCTTTCAGCGCCGCCAGGGCAGCGACTTCGGCAGCTCGGCGTTTGCCGCGACGGTGTCGATACCGTACCTCGACGCGGGCGTTCCGCCGCCGCCGCTCGACGCCGCGGTGCCCGATGTCATCACCGACTTCGGCCCCGATTCGACGCCCGACGCGGCCCCCGATTCCGGCAACGCCGAGGTGGCGGCCAAGCCGACGCTGTCGAGCATCGGCCGCTACGCGCTGAAGCAGCAGCTCGGCCAGGGCGGCCTGGGCACCGTGTTCGAGGCCTGGGATCCGCTGCTGTCGCGCATGGTGGCGGTGAAGACGCTGCAGTTCGACATCGACACCCCGACGCGGGTGTCGCTGGACGCGCTGTTCCTGAACGAGGCGCGTGCCGCCGCCGGGCTGAACCACCCGCACATCGTCACCGTGCACGATGCCGGGCTGTCGGCGCACGGCGTCTACATCGCGATGGAGCGGCTGCGCGGGCGCGACCTGCGCCAGGCGCTGCGCGCCGGCTGGCGCCCGGCGCCGCAGGCCGCCGCGGTGCTGGTGCGCCGCGTCGCCGACGCACTGGCCTACGCCCACGCGCGCGGCGTGGTGCATTGCGACATCAAGCCGGCGAACATCTTCCTCAGCCGCCGCGACAAGCCCAAGGTGCTCGATTTCGGCATCGCCCGCGTGGCGCACCGCGCGGCCATCCCCGAACTGGACAGCGCGGTCGCCGGTTCACCGCACTACCTGGCGCCCGAGCAGCTGCAAGGCGGCCATGTCGATGCACGCACCGACATCTATGCGCTGGGCGCGGTGATGTACGAGCTGCTCACCGGCCGCAAGGCCTTCGATGGCGACACGCTCGAACAGATCCACACCGCGGTGCTGAGCAACCACCCGGCGCCGATCCACGACCTGTGCCCCGAGGTGCCGCCCGCGCTGTCGGCGATCGCCGCGCGCGCGATGGCACGTGATGCCGCCGAACGTTATGCCAGTGCCGCCGACATGGCCCACGCGCTGCGCCAGTGGGGCCTCGAACAGGCCGCCGAGGCGGCGCTGCCGGCAGCAAGCCGCCCATCGGCATCGACGACGCGCAGACGCGCTTCGACGACGCACCTGCGCGCGCTGCTGCTGGCGGCGCTGCTGCTGATCGGCGGCGGCTGGCTGGCGCTGCTGGCCCGACCCGGCGAACGCCCGGCAGTGGCGCAGCGTCAGCGCAGGCGCCGGCGGCGGTCGCGGCAGCGGTCGTCGCGGTGCCGCCCGTGCCCGTCGCCATCGAGCGGGATACCGCGCCGGCCGAGCCGCCGGTGGCCGCGGCCGCCGCGCTGCCACTTGAAACGGCGGCCGACCTGCGTCCCGACGGCGCCGCCGCGACGCTGCCGCCGGTGTCGGCACCATCGCAGACGCCTGCAGCCGCCAAAGGCCAAGCCGGCGAAGGTGCGCAAGGCGGTGGTCAAGCCGGCGCCGGTCGCGGCCGAGCCGCAGCCGCCGGTGGTGGCACCGGTGCTGATGGGGCTGGTGCAGATCGCCGTCAGCCCGTGGGGCCAGATCGAGGTCGATGGCCGCGCGGTCGGCACCACGCCGCCGCTGACGCGGCTGGAGCTGCCGCAGGGCAGCCACACCATCACCGTGCGCAACGAAGACTTTCCGCCATTGGTGCGCAAGGTCCAGATCGAACCCGACCAGCCGGTGCTGCTGAAGCACCGTTTCGGTTCATGAAGCAAACATCGATGAACGCTGTGTGGCACGTGATGTGGCCGTTGTGCATCGTCGCTGCGACGCTCGGTGGCTGCGCCGAAGCGCCGAAGCCGCCGCCCCAGTCCAGCGGGCTGGCCGAACTGATGGAACGCCCGGCCGAGCGCGCCTTGCTCGACGGCATCCGCGCCTACGACGACGGCCAGTACCCGAAGGCCGAGGCGTCGCTGCGCAGTGCACTCGCCGATGGCCTGAGCAGCGCGCGCGATCGCGCCACCGCGCACAAGCTGCTGGCCTTCATCACCTGCACCAGCGAGCGGATCGATCTGTGCAAGACCGAATTCGAGCAGGCGCGCGCCGCCGACGCGGCCTTTGCCCTGAGCCGCTCGGAGGCCGGTCACCCGCTGTGGGGCCCGGTGTACCGCGCCACCGCCGCGCCCGGTGTGGCGGGCACCGCCGCGACCGCCACGCGCTGACGGCCACGCTGACGGCCACGCGGGCGCGTCGAGGGCGGCGCCAGGGGCTCACGCATAATTCGGCGGGCCGATGAATGTGTTGCCCGACCCCGCCCACGCCGTGGAAGCTTTCAGTCACCCGGTGCGGGTGTACTGGGAGGACACCGACGCCGGCGGCGTCGTCTTCTACGCCAACTACCTGAAGTTCTTCGAACGCGCGCGCACCGAGTGGCTGCGCACGCTGGGCTTCTCGCAGCAACGCCTGCTGCAGGACAGTGGTGTCATGTTCATCGTCTCCGACACCGCCGTGCGCTACCGTCGTTCAGCGCGGCTGGACGACCAGCTGCGTGTGACGGTACGGGTGCGCCACGCCAAAGCCGCCTCGCTGCGCCTGGAACAACAGGCCTGGCGTGACGACGCAATTGATCGCCGAAGGCGAGATCCGCATCGGCTGCGTGCGCCGACCCGACGACGCCGGTGGAACTTTCTGCCCCTGCCGCATTCCCGACACCATCATGAAACACATTCGATGAACCAGGACCTGTCGATCGTCACGCTGGCGCTGAACGCCAGCTTCGTGGTGCAGCTGGTGATGGTCGGGCTGCTGCTGGTATCGATGGTCAGCTGGGCGGTGATCTTCGGCAAGCTGATCGGGCTGCGCAAGGTGCGAATGGGCAACGACGAATTCGAGCGTGAATTCTGGTCCGGCCGCAGCCTCACCGAACTGCAGCAGGCGAGCAATGCCAAGCACGTCACCGCGCCGCTGGAGCGCATCTTCGCCAGCGGCATGCGCGAGTTCATGAAACTGCGTGAACGGCGCCTCGATGCGGTGGCGCAACTCGACGGCGCGCGGCGTGCGATGCGCGCCAGCGTGCAGCGCGAGCTCGACGTCATCGAGAGCAACCTGAGCTTCCTCGCCTCGGTCGGCTCGGTGTCGCCGTATGTCGGCCTGTTCGGCACCGTGTGGGGAATCATGCATGCCTTCGTCGGCCTGTCGAACATGCAGCAGGTGACGCTGGCCACCGTCGCGCCGGGCATCGCCGAAGCCCTGGTGGCCACCGCGATCGGCCTGTTCGCGGCGATCCCGGCGGTGATCGCCTACAACCGGCTGTCGCGCGACATCGACCGCATCGCCATCCAGCTGGAGACCTTCATCGAGGAGTTCTCCAACATCCTGCAACGCAGCGCCAGCCAGCCGGCGCTGGCATCGGCCAGCGGGCACTGAATGGCCGCGGTGAGCCCCCGCGCCGGCTCGCGCCGGCGGCGCGCGATGAACGACATCAACATGGTGCCGTTCATCGACGTGATGCTGGTGCTGCTGATCATCTTCATGGTCACCGCACCGCTGATCACCACCGCCGTCGTCGATCTGCCCAGCGTGGGCAAGGCGCGGCAGCAGGAAACGCGCAAGATCGATCTCACCTTGAGCAAGGACGAACGTCTGACCCTGCAGATCGATCAGGCCGAGGCGCTGCCGGTGACCCTGGCGCAGCTGGCGGCGCAGGTGAAGAAGGCGCAGGCCGGTGACGAGCAGGTGCCGGTGGTCATCAGCGCCGACCGCAACGTCAAGTACGACAGCGTGGTCAAGATCATGGACACCTTGCAGCGCGCCGGCATCAAGCGGGTCGGGCTGGCCGTCAAGCAAGGCGGCTGAGGTGGTGGCGACCACGGTGCAGGAAGCCGGGCTCAGCGATGCGCTGCGCCCGCGCGCGCCCGCCGGCATGGGCCGCGGCGCGCTGCTGTCGCTGGTGGTGCATGGCCTGCTGGTGGTGGCGCTGGCGGTGTCGCTGGTGTGGCGCAGCCAGACGCCGGCCACCATCGAAGCCGAGCTGTGGGCGGCGACGCCGCAGCAGGCCGCGCCGCGCCCGGTGACGCCACCACCGGCGCCGCCGGTGGTCGCCCCGCCGGCACCGCCGACACCCGCGCCGCAGCCTGTGCCGCGCCCGCAGCCGCCGACCCCGCCGGCGCCTGAAGCCGACATCGCCATCGACAAGGCGCGCAAGGCCGCGGCCGCCGCCGAGCAGCAACGCCTGGCGCGCATCGAACGCGAGAAGGCCGAACAGCTGAAGATCGAGCGCGAACAACTGGCGCGCGAAAAGGCTGCGCGCGAGAAGATCGAACGCGAGAAGAAGGAACGCGAGGTGGCCGAGAAGGCCGCGCGCGAGAAGACCCAGCGCGAAGCGCAGGCCAAGGAAGAAGCGCGCCAGCGCGAGCTGAAACAGGCGCAGCAGCAAAAGGCCGAGGAAGACCGGCTGGCCAAGCTGCGTGAGGACAACCTGAAGCGCCTGCTCGGCCAGACCGGTGCGAGCACCTCGACCGGCAGCGCCGCGCAGGACGCCGCACCGTCGGCGGGTTATGCCGGCAAGCTGGTGGCGCGCATCCGGCCGAACATCCTGCTCACCGACAGCATCCGCGGCAAGCCCGCCGCCGAGGTCGAGGTGCGCGCGGCGCCGGGCGGCGCCATCCTCAGCCGCCGGCTGATCAAGAGCAGCGGCAACAAGGACTGGGACGACGCGGTGCTGCGCGCCATCGACCGCACCGGCGAACTGCCGCGCGACACCGACGGCCGCGTGCCGCCGGTGATCGCGATCATCTTCACGCCGGAATAGCGCCGTTCGACGCCACGACGCGGCGGTAGCGCTCGACGAAGCCGCGGTCGATGCGGTCCTTCCACCACCACACCCAGTCGCCCTGCACCGACCAGCGGCCCCAGGAGGCGATGGCCGTCTTGCGGCCGCACGACAGCAGGTTCAAGGTGCGCTGCGGCGGCCGGTGGCGGCGCAGCGATGCGCCGGCCGCGTGGCGCCGCAGGTTGTGCGCCAGCGGCGGGCCGGCGCGCACCGCGTAGACGCCGCTCTTGGCATGCGGCGCGTCGTCGCGGCTGGCGACATCGCCGGCAGCGAAGACCTCCGGGTGCGAGACGCTTTGCAAGGTGGCGCCGGTGCGCACGTAGCCGCCGCTGTCGAGCGCCAGCCCCGAGTCGCGCAGCCAGGCCGGCGCATGGCTGCCCAGCGCCAGCACGGCCACGTCGCAGGCCAGCCGCGTGCCCTGCGCGAGTTGCACATGATCGGACAGGATCTGCGTGCACAGGTCGGGCAGCAGCGTGATGTGGCGCTGCTTCAGCGCACGCACCGCCTTGCCGACCGTGGCCGTTGCAAAGCCGGCCAGCGGCTCGGGTGCGCCGCACACCACGCTGATGCGCACGCTGTCGTCGGCGCCCAGGCGATGCTGCAGTGCCATCGCCAGCTCGACACCGGCCGCGCCGCTGCCGATGACGGCGATGTCGTGCAGCTCGGGCGCCTGCAGCACTTCGCCGAGGTGGGCGACGAAGCGTTCCATCGGCCGCACCGGCAGCGCGTGCACCCGGGCACCGGGAATGACATCGCGCGGCAGCACCGAGCCGGTGTCGATGCTGAGCAGGTCGTAGTCGAGCAGGCTGCCGTCGGCCAGCGTGACCTGGCGCGCCGTGGCGTCGAGCCGCGCCGCCGCACCGCGCACGAAGCGCACCCCGCCGGCGCGCGCCAGCGCGGCCACCGGGATGCGGCAATCGTCGAGTGCGTAGTGGCCGGCCACCCAGCCCGGCACCATGCCCGAATAGATCGAATCCTCGAAGGGGCTGACCAGCACCACCTCGGCATCGCGCAGCGCGCGCCGGGCCAGGTCGTGCAACACGTGCACATGCGCATGTCCGCCGCCGAGCAGCACCAGGCGCTTCATGCGCGGGGGCCGTCAGCTCGCGGCGCCCGCGTCATCGCGCCTGCCCGTTCAGCGACCAGTCGTAGTCGAGGAAGACGATCGGCAACCGGCGCTCGCGCACCTGCTGCTGCCCGGCGGTCGTGCGGCCCAGCTGCGCGGCGTAGGCCGCCAGATAGCCGGCCAGGCCGCCTTCGCGGCCGGCTTCGAAATCCTCGCGGTACCACTTGAAGATCGGGTTCAACTCGAGCCTGCCGTCGGCGATGCGGTTGCGCGTGCGGTCGGCGAGAAAGCGCCGCATGCCGTCTTCGAGTTGCGCGTCGAGCCTCGGCGCGACAAAGGCCTCGGGCCGCAACGCCGGGCAGCCGATCGAGGCGCAGTTGACGGCCGCGTGGATGCGCGGGTCGGCGAAGGTCGGCCGCAACTGCTCGTGTTCGATCCAGTCCAGGTTGCGTTGCTCGCCGAGCAGCGAGAAGAAGGTCATCTTCCAGGGCCCGGTGAACAGCGTGCCCAGGTCCTTGATCGACTTCAGATCCGGATAGCGCGTCAGGATCAGCTCGACCGTGAAGGCGTTGTAGGCATTGATCAGGAAGGCCATCTGCTGCGCACGGTCGAAGGCGGCGAACTGGCCCGGCGTGAGCGCGCTGTAGGCGCCGAGCACCTGCGCCAGCGCGGCGCGATCGGCCTGCAGGCCGGCGTAGTCGACGCGGCTTTGCACCCCGTCGTCGAGCCAGCGCACATGCTTTTGCAGCAGGCCGTTCCAGCGCGCGTGGCTGTGGTCGAACTGCGCCCAGGCCGGTGCTGCCACGGCCAGCATCAGCAGCAGCACCAGGCGCCGCAACCGGATCGTCATCGCCTGCATGCCGGCATCTTGCGCATTTCAGCCACGGCGCCAGGTGTGGAAGCGTTCGACCCACGCCAGCAGGCGTTGCGGCTGGTGGTTTCGCTTCCACTCGCCGGCAACGTACTTGTTCGCCTCCGACAGCGTCGGATAGGTGTGGATGGTGCCCATGATCTTGTTCAGCCCGAGGCCGTGGCGCATCGCCAGCACGTATTCGGCGAGCAGGTCGCCGGCATGCACGCCGACGATGGTGACGCCCAGGATGCGGTCCTTGCCCGGCACCGTCAGCACCTTGACCCAGCCCGGCGTGGCACTGTCGGCGATGGCGCGGTCGAGTTCGGCGAGCGCGTAGCGGGTGACCTCGAACTCGACGCCCTGCTCCTTCGCTTCCTGTTCGTTCAATCCCACACGCGCCACCTCGGGGTCGATGAAGGTGGTCCACGGGATCACCGAGTAGTCGGCCTTGAAACGCTTGAAGTCGCCGAACAGGCCGTTCACCGCCGCGTACCAGGCCTGGTGCGACGCGGTGTGCGTGAACTGGTACGGCCCGGCCACATCCCCGGCGGCGAGGATGTTCGGATAGCGCGTGCGCAGGCAGTCGTCGGTGTGCACCGTCTTGTCGAAGGGGATGCCCAGCTCCTCGAGCCCGAAGCCCTTCAGCCGCGCCGTGCGACCGACCGCGCACAGCAGCTGGTCGAAGCCGACCCGCAGCGTGCCGCCGGCGTGTTCGAGCACGATGAACTTGTCCTCGCCCTGCGTTTCGCAGCGCAGCGCCTTGTGCCCGGTGAGCACGCTTCACGCCATCGGCTTCGAGCGTCTTCTTCGCGAAGGCCGAGACCTCTTCGTCCTCGCGCACCATGATGCGCGGCAGCATCTCGACCTGCGTCACCTCGCGATCCCAGGCGGGCGAAGGCCTGCGCCAGTTCGCAGCCGATCGGCCCGCCACCCAGCACCACCAGGCGCTGTGGCAGTTCGCTTCAAGGTCCACAGCGTGTCGCTGGTCAGGCAGCCCACCTCCTGCAGCCCCGGCAGCGGCGGCACGAAGGGCTGCGCGCCGGTGGCGATGACGATGCTGCGGGTGCTGAGGGTGCGTTGTGTGCCGTCAGCCAGGCTCACGCGCACCTGCCACGGGTCGACGATGTGCGCCTCACCCAGCAGCACCTCCACGCCGAGCGAGTTGTAGCGCTCGACCGAATCGTGCGGCTCGATCTGTGTGATGACGTCGGCCACACGCTGCATCACCTGCGCGAAATCGAGCGTCCACTGCGCGCTGGCCACGCCGTACTGCGCACTGTGGCGCATCTGGTGCACCAGCGTGGCGGTCTTGATCAGCGCCTTGCTCGGCACGCAGCCGTAGTTCAGGCAATCGCCGCCCATCTTGTGGCGCTCGATCAAGGTCACCTTGGCCTTGACCACCGCCGCGATGTAGCTGGTGACGAGCCCGGCGGCGCCGGCACCGATGACGACCATGTTGCGATCGAAGCGCCGCGGCTTGGGCCACTTCGCATACACCTTGCGTGCCTTGATCAGATCGACGATCTTCTTCGCCAGCAGCGGAAACACCCCGAGCAGCACGAAGCTGCCGATCAGGCCCGGCGACACGATGCCCGACAGCGATTGCAGCTGCGCCAACTGGGTGCCGGCATTGACGTACACCGCGGTGCCGGCGAGCATGCCCAGCTGGCTGACCCAGTAGAAGGTGCGCGCCTTCATGTTCGTCAAGCCCATCAGCAGGTTGATGACGAAGAACGGGAACAGCGGCACCAGCCGCAAGGTGAACAGGTAGAACGCACCTTCGCGCTCGATGCCCTTGTCGATGTCCTTCAGCCGCGCACCGAAGCGCGACTTGACCGCGTCGCGCAGCACATAGCGAGAGACCAGGAAAGCGAGCGTGGCGCCGATCGCCGAGGCGAACGACACCAGCACCGTGCCCAGCAGCAGCCCGAACAGCGCGCCACCGAGCAAGGTCATGATCACCGCGCCGGGCAGCGACAGCGCGGTCACCAGCACGTACACGGCGACGAAGCCGCCGGCCACGCGCAGCGGTTGCGCCTCGTACATCGCCAGCAGTCCGGCGCGCTGCTCCTGGATGTACTGCAGGCTGAAAAAGCGCTGCAGATCGAAGGCGAAGAACGCCACCACCGCCGCCAGCAGCGCCGCCAGCAGCAGCCATTTCTGTTTGTTCATCGGGGTGGGTCGGCGCGCGGACGGAAATCCGACACCGCGTGCGGAAGGTACACCATCACGGTGGCGCCAGCAGCCGCCAGCCGGCGCGCAGCCGCGTGGCCAGGGTCAGCACGCACAGCGCGGCGAAGACCTGCGCGAGCACAGCGAAGTGCTGCGGCCACAGGCACATCGCCGCGAAGCAGATCAGCGTTTCGCTGCCTTCGGTCAGCCCACCCAGGTAGTAGATGCCCTTTTGCGGATAGTCGGCGGCCGTCAGCCCGCGCCGCTCGGCGAGCAGCGAAAAGGCCAGGAAGCTCGAGCCGGTGCCGATGAAGGCCGCCAGCAGCAGCGCCGCGGCCAGCGCGTTCGCGGCCGGGTCCGCGAAGGCGAAGGCCAGCGGGATGCTGGCGTAGAAGACGAAGTCGAGCGTGATGTCGAGGAAGGCACCGCGGTCGGTGGCGCTGGTCAGGCGCGCCAACGCGCCGTCGAAGCCATCGGCCAGGCGGCTCGCCAGCAGCAGCGCCAGGCCGACCAGCGGTTGTTGCCACGCGATCGCCAGCGCCGCCGCGATGCCGATGGCAAAGCCGGCCCAGGTCACGCGTGTCGGCCTGCACGCCGGCACGCAGCAACCACGCCGCACCGCGCGCGAGCAGCGGCTTCAACAACGACAGGCCGGCGCGGTCGAGCATGTTTCGATTGTGTGGCGCGCCGGCGGGCTGCCTGACCCGCGGGCGCCGACGCGCTCGATCACGCGGCCGAGTCGGCCACCACCACGGCGGCCAGCCAGCTGCCCTGCAGCGCCCGTGTCAGCCAGCCGGCGAAGTCGAAACCGTCGCCGGCGCCGGTCAAGGCCTGCGCCAGGCTGCTGTCGTCGAGCAGCGCGCGGGTGAAGGCCGCATCGCTGTCGTCGAGCCGCAGCACGTCAGCGCGCCAGCCCTGGCGCCACACGAAGGCGTGTTCGGCCTGCGCCGCGGCGAGCGCCTCGCGCACCGGCTCGAAGCGCTGCGCAGCGTCGCTGTGGTGCGCGGCCCAGAGCGTGGCCACCGGAAAGCGCGACGACAACAAGCTGCTGCCCGGGCGCATCGCCAGATGCAGTTCGGCCGGGTCGTGGTCGGCGAGCAGTTCCAGCCCCTGCGGCGCGGCCGGCGCATCGGCGGCCATCTCGCAGCAGTGCACGGCCCATTCGAGCCGCGCGCAGTCGGCCAGGTACGGCTCGTCGGCCAGTTCGGCGGCAGTTTCGATGAAGGCCGGCAACGCGGCGCCGAACTGTGCCAGGTCGCCGTGCGTCGGCGGCTGCTGCTGCCACAGCGTGCGCGCCAGCGCGGCGAACGACGGCGCGCCGAGCAGCTGGCGCAGCACCGGGTAGGCGGCAGACAGCGCCCGTTCGGCCGAGGCGCCGGCGTTGGCGCGATAGGCCAGCAAGCCGCGCCCGGCAGTCGGCCCGCCGGCTGCATCGGCGCACAGCCACGGCGACAGCCCATCCAGCTCGATGTCGTGGCCCAGCGCCGCCATCAACGCACGCTGGCGTGCCGCTTCGCGGCCGGGTGTCTCGGCCCGGTCGGCCATCGCCTCAGCGCACCGTCGCCAGCGTCGGCTGCGCGGCCCGCGCCAACACATCGGCCGCAGCCGCCTCGGCCAGCAACACGTCGAGCGCCGGGATGTCGGTGTCCCATTCCACCAGCGTCGGCCGCGGCCCGAGGCGCTGCATCGCATGGCGCGTAGACCTGCCACACCGGTGCGTGCACGCGGCTGCCGTGGTCGTCGATGACGATGTCGCCGCAGTCGTTGAAGCCGGCGAGGTGGATCTCGCCGACGCTGCGCCGCGTCGATGGCATCGACCCAGTCACACGCCGAGCGCACCGGGTCGAGCGCCGGCATTCAGCGCGTTGACGACCAGGTTGTTCACGATCGAGCAGCACGCCGCAGCCGCTGCGCCGCGTCAGCTGGTTGAAGAAATCGCACTCGCCGATGTGGTCGTCGGCCCAGCCGAGGTAGGCCGACAGGTTCTCGACCAGCAGCGGCCGCCGCAGCCGCTCCTGCACGCGCTGCACGTTCGCCACCATCAGATCGAGCGACTCGTCGGTGAAGGCGATCGGCAGCAGATCGTTGCCGTGCAGCACCGCGGCGCCGGCTGCGCGCGGCGCGCGCGCAAAACAGGCATGGTCGCTGACCCGCACCGGCTCGATGCGCTGCACCAGCCGCTGCAGCCGCTGCAGGTGCCACTCGTCGAGCCCGGCGGCCGAGCCCAGCGCCAGGCCGACGCCGTGCAGGCTCACCGGGTAGTGCGCGCGGGCCTCGTCGCAGCACCGCCAGCGCGGCGCCACCGTCGGCGAAGAAATTCTCGGAGTGCACCTCGACGAAGCCGAGCGGCGGGCGCTGGTTCAGCACCTCGTCGTAGTGCGGCTGGCGCAGGCCGATGCCGGCAGCGGGCAAACGCCCCGCGGCGGCGGCGCCGGTCATGGCGACAACCCGGTCGACGAAACGATCAGCCCTTGGCCTTCTTCTTGGCCTCGTCTTCGCTCATGCCCTTCATTTCCTTGCAGGTGCCGGCGGCGACGTACTTCCAGTCGCCGACCGAGTTGTCGGTCTTCGACTGGCCCGCGCACGAGTGCGTGCCGGCGAGGTTGCCGCAGTCGTTCTGGCCCGCCTTGGCGATGCCGTAGCACTTTTCCTTGCCCTTTTCCTGCGCGGCGGCCTGACCGACCAGACCGAGCGCCAGCACCGAGGCAAGCGCCGACGAAACGATCAAACGATGGCTCATGAGAACTCCTGTCAATTGGATGCCGGCCGGTATGGCGACGACGCTGATTCAGTCGCGGGGAATTATGCGGTTCTTACACCGGCGCTCGCCCGCGGGGCATCGCCATAACCACCGCCGCCGGGGGTCTCGATGACGAACACATCGCCGGGCCCCATCGGTGCCGAGCCGATGTGGTCGAGCGCCTCGACACGCCCGTCGGCACGTTCGATGCGGTTGATGCCGACCGCGCCCGGCTCGCCGCCGGCCATGCCGAAGGCGCCGTGGTGGCGGCCGTTGCTCAGGATCGATGCCGTCATGTCTTCGAGGAAGCGCACGCGCCGCACGCCGCCGTCGCCGCCGCGCCACTGCCCGGCGCCGCCCGAGCCGCGGCGGATCGCGTAGCTGTCCAGGCGCACCGGGAAGCGGAACTCCAGCACCTCGGGATCGGTCAGGCGCGAGTTGGTCATGTGCGTCTGCACCACCGTGGTGCCGTCGAAGCCCGGCCCGGCGCCGCTGCCGCCCGAGATCGTCTCGTAGTACTGGTGGCGCGCGTTGCCGAAGGTGAAGTTGTTCATCGTGCACTGGCCGGCGGCCATCACGCCGAGCGCGCCGTACAGCGCGTTGGTGATGCAGGTCGAGGTCTCGACGTTGCCGGCCACCACCGACGCCGGCGGCTGCGGGTTGAGCATCGAGCCGGCCGGGATGATGCACCTGCAGCGGCTTCAGGCAGCCGGCGTTGAGCGGGATGTCGTCGTCCGACCAGCGTGCGGAACACATACAGCACCGCCGCCATGCACACCGCCGTCGGTGCGTTGAAGTTGTTGGCCTGCTGCGCCGAGGTGCCGGTGAAATCGATCACCGCGCTGCGCGCCGTCGGCATTCACGCGGATCGCCACGCTGATCTGCGCGCCGTTGTCCAGCGGCAGGGTGAAGCGGCCGTCCTTCAGCTCGGTGATGACGCGGCGCACCGATTCCTCGGCGTTGTCCTGCACATGGCTGCATGTAGGCCTGCACCACGTCCAGGCCGAACTGCTCGACCATGCGGCGCAGCTCCTGCACGCCCTTCTCGTTGGCGGCGATCTGCGCCTTCAGGTCGGCCATGTTCTGCTGCGGGTTGCGCGACGGGTGCTTGCCGCCTTGCAGCAAGCGCCAGCATCTCGCGCCTCGCGCAGCACGCCGCGGCTTCGACCAGCATGCACGTTGTCGATCTGCACGCCCTCTTCCTCGATGCGCGTCGAAAACGGCGGCATCGAGCCCGGCGTGGTGCCGCCGATGTCGGCATGGTGGCCGCGCGAGCCGACGTAGAAGGTCGGGCTTCGGCCTCGTCGGCCAGATAGACCGGCGTGATCACCGTCACGTCGGGCAGGTGCGTGCCGCCGTGGTAGGGGTCGTTGAGCACGTACACGTCGCCGGGGCGCATGCGGCGGCGTTGTCGCGCGATCACCGTCTTGATCGATCTCGCTCATCGAGCCCAGGTGCACCGGCATGTGCGGTGCGTTGGCGATCAGGTTGCCGTCGCGCGTCGAACAGCGCGCAGCGAAAAGTCGAGCCGCTCCTTGATGTTCACCGAGTAGGCGGTGTTCTGCAGCTGCAGGCCCATCTGCTCGGCGATGTTCATGAACAGGTTGTTGAACACCTCGAGCATCACCGGATCGACCGTGGTGCCGATCGCGCTGCGCTGCTCGCGCGGCTGCACGCGCTGCAGCAGCAGGTGGTCGAGCGCGGTCACCTGCGCGCGCCAGCCGGGTTCGACGACGGTCGTGGCATTGTGCTCGGCGATGATCGCCGGGCCGTCGATGAACATGCCCGGCAGCGCCTGCTCGCGCTGCACCAGCGCGGCCGGCCACCAGCGGCCGCCGCTGAACAGCTGCACCGTGTCGGCCACCGGCGCCGGCGCTGCCGCGTGCATCGGCCGTGCGCTTTCGGGTGCGCGCGTCGCCGGCGGCCACCGCTTCGACCGACACCGCCTCGACGACCAGCGCCGCTCGCTCATCAGGAAGGCGAAGCGCTGGCGGTAGGCGGCCTCGAACGAGGCGCTGCATCTGGTCCAGGCTGCCGAAGGGCACGACCAGCGCCGAATCGGTGCCGTCGTAGCGCAGGTGCACACGGCGGTGCATGTGCAGCGCGGCACGGGCCAGACCCTGGCGCGTCATCTCGGCCTGCGCGTCCGCCGCCAGGCCGTCGAGCGTCTGCGACACGCTGTCCAGCGCCTCGACCAGCGGCAGCTCGACCGCCTGTCTCGCGCATCACGCTCTGGTCGGCCAGGCCCATGCCGTAGGCCGACAGCACACCGGCCAGCGGGTGCGACGAACACGCGCTCGATGCCCAGCGCATCGGCGACCGGCAGGCGTGCTGGCCGCCGGCACCGCCGAAACACTGCAGCGTGTAGCGCGTGACGTCGTAGCCGCGCGCCACCGAGATCTTCTTGATGGCGTTGGCCATCGCGCTGCACCGCGATGTCGATGAAGCCTTCGGCCACCGCCTCGGCGCTGCGCTGCACGCCGGTGGCCGTTCGATCTGCGCGGCCAGCGCGGCGAACTGCTCGCACCACCACCTCGCGATCCAGCGCCTCGTCGCCGCGCGGCCCGAACACCTTCGGGAAATAGCGCCGGCTGGATCTTGCCGAGCATCACGTTGGCATCGGTCACCGCCAGCGGCCCGCCGCGCCGGTAGCTGGCCGGGCCCGGGTTGGCGCCGGCGCTCTGCGGGCCCGACGCGAAAGCGCGCGCCGTCGAAACCCAGCATCGAGCCGCCGCCGGCGGCCACGGTGTGGATGCTCATCATCGGCGCGCGCATGCGCACGCCGGCCACCTGCGTTTCGAACTCGCGCTCGAACTCGCCGGCGAAGTGCGACTGACATCGGTGGAGGTGCCGCCCATGTCGAAGCCGATCACCTGGTCGATGCCGGCCAGCTGCGCGGTGCGCGCCATGCCGACGATGCCGCCGGCCGGGCCGGACAGGATCGCGTCCTTGCCCTGGAAGGCGTGCGCGTCGGTCAGGCCGCCCGACGACTGCATGAAGAACAGCTTCACGCCCGGCATCTCGTGCGGCCACCTGCTCGACATAGCGGCGCAGGATCGGCGACAGGTAGGCGTCGACCACGGTGGTGTCGCCGCGGCTGACGAACTTCATCAGCGGGCTGACTGCGTGCGAGATGCTGATCTGCGTGAAGCCGATCTCGCGCGGCGATGCGCGCCGCCGCGGCCTCGTGCGCGGTGAAGCGGTAGCCGTGCATGAAGACGATCGCCACGCTGCGCAGCCCGGCGTCGAAGGCGGCCTGCAGCGCGCCGCGCAGGTGCGCCTCGTCCAGCGGCTCGATCACCTCGCCGTCGGCCGCGACGCGCTCGTGCGCCTCGATGACGCGGCTGTACAGCAGCTCGGGCAGCACGATGTGGCGGTCGAACAGGCGCGGCCGGTTCTGGTAGGCGATGCGCAGCGCGTCGCCGAAACCGCGCGTGATGACCAGCAACGTCGGCTCGCCCTTGCGTTCGAGCAGCGCGTTGGTGGCCACCGTGGTGCCCATCTTCACGCACTCGACCTGCTCGGGCGTGATCGGCTCGCCGGCTGCCAGGCCGAGCAGGTGGCGCATGCCGGCCACCGCCGCGTCGCGGTACTGCTCGCGGGTTCTCGCTGACAGCAGCTTGTGCGTCACCAGCGTGCCGTCGGGCCGCTTGCCGACGACGTCGGTGAAGGTGCCGCCGCGGTCGATCCAGAACTGCCAGCGCGTGTTCGACGGGGCCTGTTCCTGCATGTTTGTTGCGGCCGTTCAGGCCACCCAGGGAAGTTCGGTGACGCGGTACTCGTGGCCGATGCGGCGCGCCGCCTGCGGGTCGATCAGCTCCAGCCGCATCGCCGGTGCCGGCCGGATCGTCGCGCCGGCCGCATTGGCGATGGCACCGAGGGTGCCGCAGAACATCACCAGGCCGTCGGCCACCGGCACGTCCGACGGCAGCCCGGCCAGCAGCTCGGCCAGCGGCGTGATCGACGCCAGCGTGCCCTGCTGATACGGCACCCACTGCCCGCCTTCGTAGACCGACGAACGCAGCTGCAGGGCATCGGCGCGGGGCCGCACCTCTTCCCAATCCCAGGCGCTGCGCGCCACCGGCTTGGCACACAGCTGCTTCGACAGCGCCACCGTGTGCGTCACCGGCAGCGCCTCGGCGGCGCGGTCGGTGTGGTCCGAGCCGACCGTCAGCCACCAGCGGCCCGCCGTGACGCAGCAGCACCGGCTCGACCTCGCCGGAACTGCTGTTGCCGGCCACCTCGACATCGGTCGTCCTGTGTCAGCAGCGCGTGCGCCAGCCGGTAGTACACCGGCACGCTCGAAGGCCGCGGCACGCCCAGGCGCGCCAGTTCCTCGATGTGGTGCTCGATGGCGGCGCGGTCGCGCCCGGTCCAGCCGGCGACCACCAGGCGCGTGGCTGCGAAGGCCAGCGGCCGCGTCGCCGCTATCGAATGTCAGTGCAGTCATTGATTCACCCAGGCCGGCAGCCACAGCGCCAGTTGCGGAAAGAAGGCCAGCAGCAGCAGCAGCACGAACAGCGCGACGACGAACGGCGCGGTGCCGATGATGACGTCGTTCATCGAACCGCGCTCGCGCAGGTTCTGCACCACGAACAGGTTCAGCCCGACCGGCGGCGTGATCAGCGCCGCCTCGACGAGCACGATGATGACGATGCCGAACCAGACCATGTCGAAGCCCAGCGCCTGCATCACCGGCGCGACCACCGGGATGGTGGTGATCATCAGCGACAGCGTTTCCATGAAGCAGCCGAGCACGACGTAGAACGCCACCACCGCGGCCAGCGTCTGCCACTTCGACAGCCCGAGGTGTCTGGATCACGTCGGTCAGCTTCGTCGTCAGCCCGATCGCCGACATGACGAAGTTGAGGAAGTACGCGGCGACGATGATGAGCATGATCATGCCGGTCGACGCGCATCGTGCCGAGCAGCGCCTCGCTCAGCATCGACCAGCTCAGCGCCTTGCTCCACCAGGCCAGCGCCAGCCCGGCCATGACGCCCAGCGACGCGGCTTCGGTGGGCGTGGCCAGACCGGCATAGATCGACCCCACCACGACGAGGAAGATGCCCAGCGGCGGCAGCAGGTGCACCAGCCCGGCGATGCAGGCCGCCAGCGTGGACGTGACCCGGCGCCCGCCCCATTCGGGCCGAAGCATGCAGGCCACCGCGACGATGACCATGAACGACAGCGCCAGCAGCACGCCGGGCACGATGCCGGCCAGGTACAGCCGCGGCACCGAGGTGTTGGTCAGCACCGCGTAGATGATCATGTTGATCGACGGCGGGATGAGGATGCCGAGCGTGCCGCCGGCGGCCAGCGTGCCGAGGAACAGCCGCTCGTTGTAGCCGAAGCGTTGCGCCTGCGGCAGCGCCACCGCGCCCACCGTCGCGGCGGTGGCCAGGCTCGACCCGGAGGTGGCGGCGAACATCGCGCAGGCGGCGATGTTCGAGTGCATCAGCCCGCCCGGCAGCCACGACAGCCAGCGCGCCAGCGCGCCGTACATCTTCTCGGCCAGCCCCGAGCGCAGCAGCAGCTCGCCGAGCAGGATGAACAGCGGCAGCGCGACGAGCAGGAACTCGTTGCTCGAGGTCCAGGCGATCTCGCCGGCGGCGCGGTTCAGCGGCAGGAACGCGAACAGCTGCGCCGAGCACCAGGCCGAGCACGCCCATCGCCGCGGCCACCGGGATGGCCAGCGCCATCAGGGCCAGCAGCGTGAACAGCGCGGTGGTGATCACGGCGCGTCGCCGTCGTGGCGCGCGGACGGTGCGCGCACGGCCGCGGCGACTTCGTCGGCGGCGTCATCGCGCACGCTGCGTGCGCCCACCAGCCGGTTCACGCCGGCCCAGTCGGCGGCCATGAAGGCCAGGCTCGAACGCAGCAGCAGCAGCAGCCCGCACATCACGAACCAGGCATAACCCAGCCACCACAGCGCCTGCGGCACCGCCAGCGGCACCGCCAGCGCGCTGAATTCGAATGGGCATCGACACGCCACGACTGCGCCACCACGCCGGCGCCGTACCAGGCGACCACGCTGACGAAGCCGAGCAGCGCCAGCACCGCGAGCATGTCGCACACCGCGGCGCCGATGCGCGGCAGCCGTTCGTACAGCGCGTCGATGCGCACGTTGCCGCGGTTCAGCAGCACGAAGGCGAAGGACCAGGCCGAGCCGATGGCCAGCGCGTAGCCCGACAGCTCGTCGGCACCACCCAGCGTGATGCCGGCGAACTTGCGCAGCAGCACATCCACCGACACCAGCACCGCCGCGGCCAGCACCAGGGCGCCGGCGGCCAGCGCCGCGGCGCGCGAGGCGCGGTGCGCCGCGCCGAGCGCGGCGTCGAGCAGCGCTTGCACGGCGCGGCTACTTCTTCAGCGTCACACCGACGATCGGCGTCATCGTCTTGTTGAACTCGGCCACACACGCCGCCGAGCAGCGCTGCGCCCAGGTCGGCAGCGTGGTCTCGGCGAGCACCTTCTTCAGCAGCGCCACATCGGCCGCGCTCGGCTGCACGACGGTCATCTTGCCCTTCGTGCCGAGCGTGCACTTGTCGGTGCCGGCGTTGCACTCGTAGCCCTGCTGCGTGAAGTTGCCGGCGGCGTCCCACACCGCCTTCTCCAGCCCCTTGACTTCGGTTTCGATCAGCGCGCGCGTGCGCGGGTCCATCGCCGCCCAGGTCTTGGCGTTGGCGGCGTAGGCGATCTGGCCCCACGACAGCGGCATCGCCAGCAGGTGCGTGGTGACCTCGTTCCACTTGGCGATGTTGCCCGACAGGGTGCCGGTGATGGCGCAGTCGACGGTCTTGTTCTGCAGCGCCGGCACCACCTCGCCGAAGGCCAGCGTCACCGGCGTGCCGCCGAGCGCGGCGATCAGCTCGGATTGCGAACGGCCGGCCGCGCGCACCTTCTTGCCCTTGACATCGGCCAGCCCGCTGAGCGGCGCGTTGCAGTACAGCGCCTGCGCCGGGTAGGTGCCGAAGCCGAGCAGCTCGACGCCGAACTTCTCGCGGTACAGCTTCTCGTAGAAGGGCTTGAGCTGCTCGGTGACCTGGCGCGCGGTGGCCACGTCGGGCAGCAGCCCGGCCATGTCGATCATCTCGTTGGCCGGGTCGTCGCTGGCCAGGTAACCCATCACCGTCGCGCCGATCTCCATCACGCCCTGGCCCATCAGGCGCAGCACCTCGGGGCCCTTCAGCCCCATCTCGTTGAAGCCCTTGATGTCGGCGGTGATCGCGCCGTTCGACTTCTCCTTCAAGGTCACGGTCCAGAACGGAACCTCGAACTCCTTGTACTGCGGCAGGCTCGAGATCGAGCCGACGACACGCAGCTCGGTCTTCGGCAGCGGCCTGTGCCTGCGCCTGTGCCTCGTGGGCCAGGCCGACACACAGCGCCAGGGACGCCGCCCACAGGGCGGGCTTCGATGCAAGCATGAGATTTCTCCGATCGGGGTGGGGACGAGGGAACGGCAGCCGGGAAGCTTACCCGCGTTCATGCAACGCTCATGCAACGTTCATGCCCGTCGATGCCGGTGCGTGCCACGCGCAGGCCCCCCGCGCGGCGGGCAGAATGTGTCGCACCTCCCTTGTTGCCAATGCCCCGATGCAGGCCACGACACCTTCCTTCGACAGCGATGCCGCACGCCGCGGTGCCGAACTGCGCCGGCGCATGCGCAGCGGCGAGCTGGCCGGCCACACCAGCGGCCTCGCCGATGACCTGGTGCAGTGCAACCTGGTGGTGCTGCCGGCCGCCGATGCCCACGACTTCCTGCTCTACTGCCAGCGCAACCCGAAGCCGTGCCCGCTGGTCGCCGTCGGCGAGCCGGGGCAGCGTGGGCTGCCGACACTCGGTGCGGACATCGACCTGCGCAGCGACCTGCCGCGCTACCGCGTCTGGCGTCACGGCGAGCTGGTCGGCGAACCGACCGATGTGCGCGAGCTCTGGCGCGACGACCTGGTCGCCTTCGCCATCGGCTGCTCGTTCTCGTTCGAGTGGGCGATGCGCGCCGAGGGCATTCGCCTGCGCCACGTCGAGCAGCGCCGCAACGTGGCCATGTACCGCACGCACCTCGCCACGCAGCCGGCCGGCCCCTTCGGTGGCCCGCTGGTGGTGTCGATGCGGCCGCTGGCCGCCGCCGACGCCATCCGCGCGGTGCAGATCACCGCGCGCTTCCCGGCCGTGCACGGCGCGCCGGTGCACCTGGGCGACCCGGCGCTGATCGGCATCGCCGATCTGGCACAGCCCGACTACGGCGATGCCGTCGAGGTGCTGCCGCACGAGCTGCCGGTGTTCTGGGCCTGCGGCGTGACGCCGCAGGCGGCGCTGCAGCAGGCGCGGCCGGCGTTGTGCATCACCCATGCACCGGGCGCGATGCTGGTCACCGACCTGCTCAACCAGCAGCTGGCCAGCGGCTGAGCGGATTGCCGTCGGTGCCAGCCTCGTGAAAGCGCGTGTGCTCGACGCCGGCGATGCCGCGTTCACCATCGAGTTCGGCGACCGCGTCGACCCGGCGCTGCTGGCCGCGGTGAACACGCTCGATGCGGCGATCGCGCGCGAGCACGCCGCCGGCCGGCTGCCGGGGCTGATCGAGACGATGCCGACGTTCCGCTCGCTGACGGTGTTCTTCGACCCGCTGGCGACCGGCCGCGCGGCGTTGATCGATGCGCTGCAGCCGCTGCTCGGCGCCGATGCGGCGCGCGGTGACCGCGCCCGGTCGCCGCTGGCGGCTGCCCGCGTGCTACGAAGGCGACGCCGCACCCGACCTGGCCGCCACCGCCCGTGCCATCGGCGCCAGCGAGGACGAGGTCATCGCGCTGCACAGCGGCACCGAGGTGCACGTGTACATGCTCGGCTTCCTGCCCGGCTTCCCGTTCATGGGCGACCTGCCCGACAGGCTGCGCCTGCCGCGGCGCAGCGAGCCGCGGGTGCGCGTGCCCGCCGGCAGCGTGGCCATCGCCAACGGGCTGACCGTCGTCTACCCGTGGGCGAGCCCGGGCGGCTGGCACCTGCTGGCACGCTGCCCGGTGCCGCTGTTCGATGCGCGCCGCGATGCGCCGGCGCTGCTGGCGCCCGCCGACCGCGTGCGCTTCGAGCCGGTCGACGGTGCCGAGTACCGGCGTCTCGAAGCGGCCATCGCGGCCGGCGAGATCGACGCCGGCCATTGGCTGCAGGCCGACGACCGCACGACATGAACGGCACGCCGCAGCTCGAGGTGCTGTCGCCCGGCGCCTACGCGTCGCTGCAGGATGCGGGCCGGCGCGGCCATCGCCGCATCGGCGTGCCCTGGGCCGGCGTGCTCGATGCGCGGCTGATGCGCATCGCCAACGCGCTGGTCGGCAACGCACGCGGGCGCACCGGTGATCGAGTGTTTCGACGGCGGCACGCACCTCGCCGCACGCGGCGGCACGCTGCGGCTGGCGCTGGCCGGCGACGCCGTGCTCGAAGCCAGCGTCGGCGGCGAGCGGCAGCGGCTCGGCAGCTGGCGCACGCTGTGCCTCGACGACGGCGACACGCTGCGCGTGACCGGGGTCGAACGCGGCCGCATCGTCGTCATCGCCGTCGAAGGCCTGTCGCTGCCGCGGGTGCTGGGCAGCGCCTCGACCTACGCGCGCGCCGCGCTCGGCGGCCTCGACGGCCGCGCGCTCAGTGCCGGGGTGCGGCTGGCCGTCGCCGCCGCCAGCACGCGCGCGCAGCAGATGCTCGGCAAGCCGCCGCCACCGTCCAGCGGGCCGATCCGCGCCATCGCCGGCCCGCAGGCCGACCACTTCGACGCCGACACACGGGCGGCCTTCTGCCACAACGACTACCGCGTCAGCGCCGAAGCCGACCGCATGGGCGTGCGCCTCGACGGCCCGGCGCTGGTGCACGCCGGTGCGCGCGAGATCGTCTCCGACGCCACCGTGCCGGGGTCGATCCAGGTGCCCGGCAACGGCCTGCCGATCGTGCTGCTGGCCGATGCGCAGACCGCCGGCGGCTACCCGAAGATCGGCACCGTCATCGGCGCCGACCTGGCGCGTGTGGCCGCCGCGCGGCCCGGGCAGGTGCTGCGCTTCACGTGGGTCAGCGCCGAGGACGGCGAACGCCTGGCGCGCGAACACGAGGCCGCGACGCGCGCGTTGCTGGCGTCGATCCGGCCGCTGCTGGCGGGCGGCATCGACGAAGCGGCGCTGTATGCCGCCAACCTGGTCAGCGGCGCGGTCGATGCGATGTCGGGAGAGCACCGGGCCACGGTGGGCGTGCTTGGCGAGCCGAGAGTACCGCCGACTCGAAACGGCCATCGCCGCCGGCCAGATTGACGCCGGCCATTGGCTGCAGGCCGACACCAGCACGACATGAACCGCGCGCCGCAGTTCGAGGTGCGCAGTGATAGGCAGCAGTGCAGCGGGTGCGGTCGCTGGCGCGTACGTACCCGAATTCCTATCGGTTCGCCGTCCTTCGCAGTCTGTCGGCAGTGCAGCGAAGCGGTGCTCTTTCATAGCCTTGGAGCGCGTTCGCGTCGAGAGTTCGATGACTGGCGTTCTGCGCCCGATGCGTGAACGGCTGAGCTTCCATGGAGCCGAGCATTCTCGGACCCACTGGCTTCCACGCAGCCTGAATCGCAGCCGCATGCTGCAGCTGAATCAATTTCTCGCCGGGGTTGTTTGATTGACTCGTTAAATATCCGGATCGCCCAAACGTAGGAAGTTCAGCAATCGCATATCCGGAATTGATATCTATCCGGTAATGGTGCTGGTAGCGATAAGTCAGTTCTTATGCACAGCTCTGAAGCGGATAGTATTCTGCCTCAAGCTAAGAGTATCGTGAAGGGCCTTGGCCGTATCGCTTCGCTACGGTCTACAACCGACGCGCTTACCGATTGGTTTCAGCCGATACCGCGCTCATCCGAGTCGAGAGAAGAATCCGAAATCACTGGTAGGTGGAACCCCAAGAATCTCCATTGGAGTTTGGAAATCTCGTGCTTCGCGGCTACCTTTTACGTCGCTCTTTTTACGATTTGCCGTCAATTTACTGCCGAGTTTCGTTCTAGTAACCCAACCTGGCTGAAGTTTCCAAAGCGGTCCGACTTGAAAGTCAGTCTTTCTGCTCAGACAATCGCTCGCGCTTTCACGAAATAGGCGCGAGCGATGGCCGAAGGTCTACAGCTTACGCAGCCACTCGACGATTCGGCGCCTCAGATATGCTCCTTGGAATGCGACAGAGCTGCTGCGGCGCGATTTGCAGATTTGATAATAACGTCGTCCGCCCTATTGCACACGAATCGACTACACAGCGGCTACTCGGATCTGATAGCCTTGTGGAGCCGCTGATGTCCGCGAGTGCCTCTCGGCTTAGCACGGGAATGCTAGGTTCAGTAAAGGTGCCAGACACTGCAGATCAGAGCTATCGAGCCAGTTTGGTACGCCGCCTTTGTCACCTTTGCTGACCTGGGGAGAGACTCACATTCCATACCGCCTGAGCTTTCGACGCAGACCGAAGTAATGGCCACCCAAAGCCTGCGTTCGATCATGTCCTCGGTCGCCCCCTATGGTCCGTGTTCATGTTGCTCTGAAAGCTGCCGAACACCGACCTGCGGCGGAGTAGCGCTTCGACTTCGCCCGCCCGCTCGCTGCCCTGAGTCGTGATACATCCTGGCCTTCGCTCAGCTTGAGGCGATCGCGGGACGTTCATAAGGTAACAGCTGGATGCGACGGCGACCACGCATGCAGCGTCGCTCAAGAATATTGCGAGTGTGTTGCACGAGGTCTCGCAGACTGGCATCCCTGGCAGATGCCCAAGCCGTTCTCATGCGATCTGAGCCGATGAAGAGCATTGCGTGCATGATCGCGACCGTCATCGCTGGCAGGAACCGCGTGACCGCGATATGTGATAGTCGTTTCGCGACGGGATCGTATTCGCTGTCGTCAGACTGTAAGATCGTGTCCGCTCATGGACGGTCCAACCGCTATGACTTGACGCGATCTGGGCGGACTTCATGCTCAAGCAGCGATCGCAGTCTTGGCAATCTCGGATGCAAGATGCAGCTTGAATGTCTGGCAGGGAGTGTCTTGTGTCCGAGTAATCGCGGCGCGCACGCTGCCCGCGCGTGATGCTGTACGGTGCTGGTGCGACGCCAGCAGGTCGCTTCGATCGTCGGACATGCAGCTCATCGGCGAGTAGATCCGCGAGCAGCGCGCCTCGGGTAAGGTGAGCGAGGCGTCTTAGGATCGGCGCTGTTCACTGCTGCCCTTCGCGACGACGCCGTCTTTCGTGACAAGCGTGCGACGTCGACCGATTCAGTCTGATGCTGGCAGTCCACTCACCGAGACTCCAACGGCAGCTTGAACTTGGCCATGTCAGCGGCGTCGAGCCGGGGCCGCCGGGCATTGCCGGCGCATGAGCGGTGTGAAGGGTTGAGCTGGCGCAGTTGCGATCGTTGCCGCCAGTTGGCGCTCCTCGGGCGCTATCCACGCAATGGATCCACTGCGCAACCTGATGCTGAAAATTCAGTGGTTGGCGCTGGCGGTTTCGATGCTCCGAGGGCCGGCTTGCCCGATGGCGAACTACTGAGGCGTCGGCAGGATTGCCGGCGGCTTGCGCTCGGCGCGCCCCACCCACCAACACGCGGCGAATATCACCACCGCGCCGAGCCAGACCTGCGGGCGCACCGCTTCATCGAAGAACAGCCATCCGAACAGCGCAGCCCAGGGCAACGCGGTGAATTCCAGCACCCCGAGTGCTTGTGCCTCGGCCTCGGCATAGGCGCGCGCAAGCAGCTGAATGCCGAGATTGCCCAGCAACCCCGCGAGGACCGCCAGGCCCAGGGCCCACCAGGTCGGCAAGGGCGCGCCCACCGCAGCAGGCGACAGCAACACCATCGGGATGACGGCGCTGGTCAGTGTCAGCAACGTCGAGCCGTCCTTGGCGGCGCGCGCGCGCATGACGATCGCCGCCAGCGCATACGTCAGCGCCGCGCCCAGGATCGCGGCCAGCGCCAGGGCACGCTCGCCGTCGAAGCGCGGCGCGCCCTGAACGGTCAACAAGACGCCGGCAAAGCCCACGAAGGCGGCCAGCACGACCGGCCCGCGCATCTTCTCGCCGAGAAACAGGTGCGCCAGCGGCGGGATCAGCAGCGGGGCGATGAACGACAGCGTGATCGCCTCGGCCATGCCCAGCCGGGTCAGGGCGAAGAAGAACAAGAAGGCGGTGACCGTGATCAGCGTGCCGCGCAGCAGGTGAGCAGGCCACATTTCGCGCGTCAGCCTCGGCCGGCCTTGCCAGTACCAGACGGCCACTGCGAAGACGGTGCCGAACACGTAGCGACCGAGCACCGCATAGGCCACCGCGTACGTCTGCGTCAGCCCCTTCACGGCCGCATCCAGCGCGCACAGCGAGGCGATGCCGAGAACAGCGAGAACAAAAGGTCGGGGCGACGACACGCGGGCAGTGGAAATGGAAGTGGAAGTGGAAGCGGGCAGGCAGGACTGGTCGGCTGGAGACCGTTCGGCACGTCCGCCGGCCGTCGGGATCGGCAGGATCGTAAGGTGTCGGCAACGTCCCGATGCTCTGGCAGGAAGCCGTGCTTCATGCCTGCCCCCTGCGGCGGCGCATCGGCTGCCTGGAGCGACGGCGAGCGGCCTGTTTCAGAATCAGCGGTCGTTCACCTCCGAATCTGGATGACTGCATGAAGATCAACCTCAACGCCGACCTCGGTGAATCGTTCGGCGCCTGGAAGATGGGCGAGGACGAGGCGCTGCTGCAGGTGGTCGGCTCGGCGAACATCGCGTGCGGCTTTCATGCCGGCGACCCGCTGGTCATGCGCAAGACCGTGCGCACCGCGCTCGCCGCCGGCGTGACGCTCGGCGCACACCCGGCCTACCCCGATCTGCAGGGCTTCGGCCGGCGGCCGATGCAGCTGGCGCCGGCCGAGGTGGAAGCGGCCGTGATCTACCAGGTCGGCGCGCTGGCCGCCTTCGCCGCGGCCGAAGGCGGCCGCCTCACGCATGTCAAGCCGCACGGCGCGCTGAACAACCAGGCCTGCGAGGATGCCGCGCTGGCCGACTGCGTGGCGCGCGCGGTGCGTGCCGTCGACCGCACGCTGATCCTGATGGCACCGGCGCTGTCGCAGCTGTGCGCGGCCGCCGAACGCGCCGGGCTGCCGATGGCCGCCGAGGTGTTCGCCGACCGCGCCTACACCGATGCCGCCACGCTGGTGCCGCGCAGCGAGCGCGGCGCCGTGCTGCACGAACACGACGCGGTGGTCGCCCACGTGCTGCGCATGCTCGATGCCGGCGGCATCGTCGCGCGCAGCGGCAAGGTGCTGCCGACGCCGATGCACAGCATCTGCGTGCACGGCGACACCCCCGGCGCGGTGGCCAACGCACGGCAGCTGCGCGCCGCGCTGGAGGCACGCGGCGCCGTGCTGGTCGGCCTGCCCGAGATGCTGATGCGCTGAGCGCGTGCCGCGGCCGTCAGCGCGACGGCGCATCGGCCGCGTCGCGGATGCGGCGCGCTTCGACGTAGAAGCGCTTCTCGTGCGCTTCGCCCATCGAGAAGGCCTTGCGCGGCATCGGCCCTTCGTGCACCACCCGCCGCAGCAGCTGGTCCTTGCCCACGGCGGGCAGGTGGAAACCGGCGTGGCCCGGCTGCAGCGCCAGGCGCTCGAGCACCTCGTCACCGTGCACGTAGTCGACATGCGTGGCGCCGCCCTGCGCGACGAAGCTGTCGATGAAGGCCTGGAAGGTGGCCACCGGCAGCGTGTGCGTCGGCGCCGACACCTCGATCACGGTGAAGCGGGCGCCGGGGCCGATCAGCCCGGCCGTGTGCACCGCCTGCGCTGCGGCATCGACACGCTCGCGCAGCGCCTCGGCGCTGGCCACCTCGGTGCACACCAGCGCGCTGCCGAAGAACCCGGCCAGCGCCTGCCGCACATCGCCGGCGACCGCGAACAGCAGGCGGTGAATGGCCGCGAACGCCACCGCCGCATCGTGGATGTTGACGACCTCGACGAGCGCGAAGCGGCTGCGGTGCGTGGCCGGCAGCGTGTCCTTGACGCTGTCCCACAGCGACTTCGCGGTGGCCAGCGAGTGGTTGCCGTCGCCGACGGCGAACAGCAGCGGCGCTGTGCCCGCCGGCACGCCGTGGCGCGCGGCGAAAGCCTGCGGCGCGGCCAGGTCCTGCAGCGCCTGCACGGCGCGCTCGGGCGCGGGCCGCATCGACGGCAAAGCCGGTGACGTGCCCGCCGCCGAGCAGCAGCCCGGTGTCGTAGAGCTGCTCCAGCTGATCGGTCGCCGCGGCCAGCGGTTCGATCACGGTGTGCTGCGGGTCGTCGATCAGCACCAGCACGTGCGGCACCTCGAGCGTCGGCGCCGCGGCGCACCGCGATGCGCGGCGCCAGCCGCGCGACGATGGTGCCCTCGGTGGGCCGGATCAGGCTCGTCGAATCGGCGCTGAAATCGTAGTGCTCGAGATCGAGTTCGAGCATCAGCCCGCGCCGTGTCACAGCGCCGAGGCGGCGCTCGACCAGCACCGCACCGTCGTGCTCGTGCAGCAGCCCCTCGTCCAGGTAGCGCTGCATCGTCTGCTGGATGCGGCCGATGCGCGCGGGCTCGTCGGCCGCGCCCAGATAGGCCTCGGGCAGGATCAGGTGCAGCGTCGACGGCGCATCGCCGATGGTCGTCCGCCAGCTGCTGCCACACCTGCGGCTCGGCGGTGTACTGGTCGCAGGCGACCACCGCCCAGCGACGCAGGTCGATGCCGGCGCGTGGCAGGCACAGGCGCGGCAGCCGAAATCCGATCGGAGAAGTCATGGCGGTCACCGGCAGTCTCGACGCGCCGATGGTAGCGATGGCCGACGCCGCAGACGCTGGCGGCAGTTCTCGAGCGCCGCTGCTGTGCCGCCATGCGCTGATTCAGCAGCGTGACGATGTCGAGCACCGGCAGGCCGCTGTGCACGCGCAGCGCGGCGGCATAGGGCGGCAGGTTGGTGCATTCCAGCACCAGGTGTCGACATGCGGATGGCGAGCACGCAGCCGCGCGGCCGCGGCCAGCACCTGGGCTTCGGCGTCGGCTTCGTCCAGTTCGGCCAGGTCGAGCATCAGCGTGCGCTGCAGCGCCGAGCCCGGCGTGATGCCTTCCACCGGCGTCGCCGCATCGGCCCCGACGGCATCGAGATGGCGCGCGGCCCAGCGACGCGGCGTCGATGGTGATGACGCCGCAGCGGCGGCCCAGCGCGGCCTGCTCGGCCAGCTGCAGCAGCGACGAGGTCCACACCGGCACCGGCAGCGCGGCCTGCAGCTCGCGCTGCCACAGCGCCAGGAAGCCGCAGCTGGTGCGAGATCGCGTCGCAGCCGGCGGCGACCAGCTCGCGCGCGCCGTCGATGAAGGGCTGCAGCAGCGCCGCATCACCGCCGCGCACGACACGCTCGGGCGTGGCGCCGTGCACCACCCGGCGCTGCACGTCGAAGGCGAACGTGGCCGCGTGGCCGATGTCGCCCGGCGGCCGCGGGAAGCGCGTCTGCAGCATCAGCAGGCCGAGCGTCGGCATGGTCGGGTGCACCGGTGGGCGGCGTCGGTTCGCGGGAAGCCCCGGGGCTGATCGGCAGCGGGCATGGCCTATGCTAGCTGTCGGTCTTCGACCCACATTCACACCCCTTCTTCGAGCCATCCAGGAGCCAGCATGCACCTCTCCCGCACCCTCGCCGTCGCCGCGGCCTCTGCCGCCGTGGCGCTGTCCGCCCAGGCGCAGACCAAGTGGGACCTGCCGGCCGCCTACCCGGCCAACAACTTCCACACCGCCAACATCCAGCAGTTCGCCGACGACATCGACAAGGCCAGCGGCGGCAAGCTGAAGATCACCGTGCACCCGAACGCGGCGCTGTTCAAGGCCCCCGAGATCAAGCGCGCGGTGCAGGGCGGGCAGGCGCAGGCGGGCGAGATCCTGCTCGCCAACTTCGCCAACGAGTGGCCGATCTACGGCGCCGACGGGCTGCCCTTCCTGGCCGACAGCTACGACGCGGCGATGAAGCTGTACCAGG
The DNA here is from genome assembly GCA_963756415.1 of uncultured beta proteobacterium. GTDB lineage: Bacteria > Pseudomonadota > Gammaproteobacteria > Burkholderiales > Burkholderiaceae_C > Rubrivivax. The sequence goes on along the minus strand of CAVWNT010000002.1, from coordinate 950,560 downwards.
CGCAGAAGCCGATGATGGAAAAGAAGCTCAACGAGCAGGGCATGATGCTGCTGTACGCGGTGCCGTGGCCGCCGCAGGGCATCTACGTGAAGAAGCCGATCGCCTCGGCGGCCGACCTGAAGGGCGTCAAGTGGCGCGCGTACAGCCCGGCCACCGCGCGCATCGCCGAACTGGTCGGCGCGCAGCCGGTGACGGTGCAGGCCGCCGAGCTGCCGCAGGCGATGGCCACCGGCGTCGTCGAGAGCTACATGTCCAGCGGCTCCACCGGCGTCAACTCGAAGACCTACGAACACCTGAAGTACTGGTACGACACGCAGGCCTGGCTGCCGAAGAACGCGGTCATCGTCAACACGGCCGCCTTCAAGGCGCTCGATGCGGCCACGCAGGCCGCGGTGACGAAGGCCGCCGCCGAGGCCGAGACCCGCGGCTGGGCGGCGAGCAAGGTCGAGAACAACAAGTCGATCGAACAGCTGAAGGCCGGCGGCATGGCCATCGAGAAGCCGTCGCCGCAATTGACCAGCGACATGAAGAAGGTCGGCGACACGATGCTCGACGAATGGCTCGACAAGGCCGGCGCCGAGGGCAAGCAGTTGGTCGCCGACTTCCGCAAGTAAGTCGTCGGTCGCGCCGGAAACGTGGTTGTGCGGCGCGCGCTGAACGGCCTCTACGACGGCGCCGCGTGGGCCGCGGCGCTGTGCATGATCGGCCTGCTGGCGATGGTGCTGCTGTCGATCGTCAGCCGCCAGCTGAACTTCCACGTGCCGGGCACCGACGCCTACGCCGGCTACCTGATGGCCGCGGCCGGCTTCCTGGCGCTGGCGCACACGCTCAAGCGCGGCGAACACATCCGCGTCACGCTGCTGCTGTCGCACCTGCACGGAAGCGCGCGCCGCGCGCTGGAGATCTGGGCGCTGGCGGCATCCGCGGCGCTGGCCGCGCTGTCGGCGTATTACAGCTGCCGGCTGGCCTGGCAGTCGCACAGCTTCAACGACATCTCCACCGCCAGCGACGCCACGCCGCTGTGGATCCCGCAGCTGGCGATGGCCGCCGGCACGCTGATCCTGACCATCGCGTTCATCGACGAGCTGGTGCTCGAGCTGCAGGGCCGGCGCGTGCAGCCGAACAACGGCGAGGCGCTGCGCAATGAGTGACGCCCCGTCGCAAGGCCGCCCCGGCGGGCCACCATGAACGACATCGCCATCACCGCGCTGCTGATCGCCGCGCTGTTCCTGATCCTCGGCAGCGGCGTGTGGATCGGGCTGACGCTGTCGGGCGTGGCCTGGATCGGCATGCAGCTGTTCAGCTCGCGCCCGGCCGGCGACGCGATGGCGGTGACGATCTGGGGCAGCTCGTCGAGCTGGACGCTGACCGCGCTGCCGCTGTTCGTGTGGATGGGCGAGATCCTGTTCCGCACGCGGCTGAGCCAGGACATGTTCCGCGGCCTGGCGCCGTGGATGCAGGCGCTGCCCGGGCGGCTGCTGCATGTCAACGTCGTCGGCTGCGCGATCTTCGCCGCGGTGTCCGGGTCGAGCGCCGCCACCTGCGCGACGATCGGCAAGATGAGCCTGCCCGAGCTGTCGAAGCGCGGCTACCCCGACGGCATCTCGATCGGCTCGCTGGCCGGCTCGGGCACGCTCGGGCTGCTGATCCCGCCGTCGATCATCATGATCGTCTACGGCGTCAGCACCGATGTCTCGATCTCGCAGCTGTTCATCGCCGGCGTGTTGCCGGGCGCGCTGCTGGCGCTGCTGTTCTCCGGCTACCTGATGGTGTGGGCGCTGCTGAACCCGACGCGCGTGCCGCCGCGCGACGCGCGGCTGAGCTTCACCGCCAAGCTGCGCGAATCGCGCCACCTGCTGCCGGTGATCGGGCTCATCCTGGCGGTGCTCGGCTCGATCTACTCCGGCATCGCCACCGCCACCGAAGCCGCGGCGCTGGGCGTGCTCGGCGCGCTGCTGCTGTCGGCCACGCAGGGCACCTTGACCTGGGCCACCTTCCGCGATTCGCTGCTCGGCGGCACGCGGCTGTACTGCATGATCGCGCTGATCCTCGCCGGCGCCGCCTTCCTGACCTTGAGCATGGGCTACATCGGCCTGCCGCGGCACCTGGCCGAATGGATCGGCGGCCTCGGCCTGACGAAGGTGCAGCTGATCATCGCGCTGATGTTCTTCTACATCCTGCTCGGCTGTTTCCTCGACGGCATCAGCATGGTGGTGCTGACGATGGGCGTCATCCTGCCGACCGTGCAGGCCGCCGGCATCGACCTGCTGTGGTTCGGCATCTTCGTCGTGCTGGTGGTCGAGATGGCGCAGATCACGCCGCCGGTGGGCTTCAACCTGTTCGTGCTGCAGGGCATGACGCAGCGCGAGATCGGCTACATCGCGCGTGTCACGCTGCCCTTCTTCATGCTGATGCTGGGGGCGGTGGCGCTGGTCTACCTGTTCCCGCAGATCGCCACCTGGCTGCCGGCGCAGATGCGGTCATGAAGCGCTGCGCGCGGGCATCGGCGTGGCGCTGAAATCGATCATCCACAAGGCGACGCTTGCAGATCGCCGACATGGATCGGCAGCTGTACGCCGACCACACGCTGACCCTGGCGCGGCACCCGTCGGAAACCGACGAGCGGCTGATGGTGCGGCTGCTGGCCTTCGCGCTGCAGGTGCCGCACGACACCGACGACGGCGCGCTGGCCTTTGCCAAGGGCCTGTCGGACAGCGACGAGCCCGACCTGTGGCGCCACGACCTGGCCGGCGATCTGCGGCAATGGATCGAGGTCGGCCAGCCCGACGATCGCCGCCTGATCAAGGCCGCCGGCCAGGCGCGCCAGGTGGTGCTCTACACCTACAGCAGCTCCACCGCCATCTGGTGGGCGGCCATCCGCAACAAGCTGACGCGGCTGACCAACCTCGATGTCTGGCAGCTGCCGGCCGAGCACAGCCAGGCGCTGGCCGGCCTGTGCGAGCGTTCGATGCAGCTGCAGCTGACGGTGCAGGACGGCCAGGTGTGGGTCAGCGATGCCACGCGTTCGGTGGAGATCACGCCGCAGGCCTTGATGTCGGCCGCCGCCGGCCGATAACGCGCACGTCCGCCACTTCGCCGCATCGCCCATGCCGTTCGACGGCCGCATCAAGTCCTGGGATCAAGACCGCGCCTTCGGTTTCATCGAACCCGACCAGGGCGGCCAGGACATCTTCTGCCACATCACCGCGCTGCCGGCCCGTGCCGGACAACCGGCGGTGGGGCTGCGTGTGTCGTTCGAGGTCGAGCTCAACCCGGCCGGCAAGAAGCGCGCGGCGCGCGTGCGCCTGGCGCCTTCGAGGCCCGCGCGGCAGACCGGCCGCGGGCGCAGCGCCCGACGCGGCCCGCGCGCTGCCGAATGGGGTGGCGCCAGCTTGTTCGCCGTGCCCGCCTTCGCGCTGCTGTATCTGGCGCTGGCCGCGCTGTGGCACGTGCCCAACCTCGTCGGCCTGGCCTGTGTCGCGCTCAGCTTCGCCAGCTTCGGCGCCTACGCGGTCGACAAGTCGGCAGCGCGCAGCGGTGGCTGGCGCGTCGCCGAGCGCAGCCTGTTGCTGCTCGGCCTGGCAGGCGGCTGGCCCGGCGCGCTGCTGGCGCAGCAGTGGCTGCGCCACAAGTCGGTGAAGGCGGGTTTTCGTCGCGCCCATTGGCTCACCGTGTGGCTCAATGTGGCGGCCTTCGTCGCGCTCAGCTCGCCCTGGCTGGGGTCTTGGCGCTGGCTGCGGGGGTCGGCCTGAGCGGCGTGCCACACTGGCACATGCCTGTGACGAACGACCCCGCCGACGAGCTGGACGATCCCTTCCTCTGGCTCGAGGAGGTGCACGGCGAGCGCGCGCTGGCCTGGGTGCGCGAGCGCAACGCCGCAGCTCGCAGGCGGTGCTCGCCGCCGACCCCGCCTTCGCGCACGCTGCGCGACGGGTTGCAGGCCGTGCTCGACTCGGCCGAGCAGATCCCGTATGTCACGCGGCGCGGGCCCTGGCTGTACAACCTGTGGCGCGATGCGCAGCAGCCGCGCGGTCTGTGGCGGCGCTGCACGCTCGACGAATACCGCAAGCCCGCGCCGCGACTGGCACACGCTGATCGACCTCGACGCGCTCGGCGCTGCCGAAGGCGAGAACTGGGTCTGGGCCGGCGCGCACGGGCTCGGGCCCGACCTATCGAGCGCTGGCTGATCAGCCTGTCGCGCGGCGGCGCCGACGCGACCGTGGTGCGCGAGTTCGACAGCACGCGGCTGGCCTTCGTCGACGGCGGCTTCGCGCTGCCCGAGGCGAAGAGCGACATCAGCTGGATCGATGCCGACAACGTCTACGTCGGCACCGACTTCGGCGCCGGCAGCGCTGACCGACTCGGGCTATCCGCGCTCGATCAAGCACTGGCGGCGCGGTCAGCCGCTGGCCGAAGCGGCAACGGTGTTCGAGGCCGAAGCGCAGGACATCGCCGCCTTCGTCAGCGTCGATCCGACGCCCGGCTTCGAGCGCACGGTGTTCGGCCGCGCGCTCGACATGTACCGCAGCGCGCATGTGGCTGCTGCGGCCGACGGGCGGGCGCTGCCGATCGACAAGCCCGACGACGCATCGCTGGACTTCTGGCGCGACGCAGGTGCTGATTCATCTGCGCAGCGACTGGGCACGGTCGGCGGCCGCACCTGGCCGCGCGGCGCGCTGCTGGTCGCCGACGCCGACGCCTACCTGCGCGGCGAGCGCGAGCTGCAGGCGCTGTTCACGCCCAGCGCCGACACGTTCGCTGGCCGACTTCACGCACCACGCGCACCACGTGCTGCTCAACGTGCTCGACAACGTGTCGAGCCGGCTCGAGGAATGGCAGCGCGGCCGATGGCCGCTGGCAGCGGCGCGAAGTGGCCGCGCCGTTTCCCGGCACGCTGGCGGTGGCGGCGCTGGCACGACCCGCTGGCTCGCCGACGACCCGCTGGCCGAAGCACTACGCGCTGAACTACAGCCGACTTCCTGACGCCCGACTCGCTGCTGCTCGGCCACACCGGCAGCGATGCGCGCGAGCTGCTGAAGTCGCGGCCGCGCTTCTTCGACAGCAGCGGCATGCGCGCCGAGCAGCACTTCGCCACCTCGACGGACGGCACGCGGGTGCCCTACTTCGTCATCTGGCGCGCGAAGGCGGGCCCGCCGACGGCGGCAACCCGACGCTGCTCTACGGCTACGGCGGCTTCGAGATCTCGAAGCACGCCGGCGTACTCGGGCACGCTCGGCCGCGCCTGGCTGCGCCGCGGCGGCGTCTTCGTCGTCGCCAACATCCGCGGCGGCGGCGAGTACGGCCCGCGCTGGCACCAGGCGGCGCTGCGCGAACAACGCCAGCGCAGCTACGACGACTTCGCCGCGGTCGCCGAGGACCTGATCGCACGCGGCATCACCGGCGCGCAGCCGCCTGGGCATCCAGGGCGGCAGCAACGGCGGGCTGCTCGTCGGCGCGGTGATGCTGCAGCGGCCCGAGCTGTTCAAGCGCCGTGGTCTGCCAGGTGCCGCTGCTCGACATGCGGCGCTACCACCGGCTGCTGGCCGGCGCGTCGTGGATGGCCGAATACGGCGACCCCGACGAGCCCGCCGACTGGGCCTTCATCGGCCGCTACAGCCCGTACCAGAACGTGCGCGCCGGCAGCAGCCTGCCGGCGGTGCTGTTCACCACCTCGACCCGCGACGACCGCGTGCACCCGGGCCATGCGCGCAAGATGGCCGCGCGCATGCTGCAGCAGCGGCACGCGCGTGCTGTACTACGAGAACATCGAAGGCGGCCACGGCGGCGCCGCCGACAACGCCCAGCGCGCCGACATGCTGGCGCTCGAATTCAGCTTCCTGTGGCAACAACTGGCATGAACAAGGCACCCGACGAGATCACTGTCAACCACGATGCGGCTGCCTCGCGCTTCGAAGCCGAACGTCGCCGGCGGCGTGGCCGAATGTGTCTATCGCCTGCAGGGCCGGCTGATGAACATCGTGCACACCGAAGTGCCGGCCGCCGCCGAGGGCCAGGGCGTGGCAGCGGCACTGGTGAAGGCGGCGCTGGCCCACGCCCGCGCCGCCGGCTGGACGGTGCGCGCCAGTCGTGCAGCTACGTGCGCGCGCTACATGCAGCGCCATGCCGAGACGCACGATCTGCTCGAACGATCATGAAAACCCCGCTGTGGCCGACCCGCGCATCACCGAGGTGCTCGACTTCTGGTTCGGCGTGCCCGGCGAAGCCGGCTACCTGCAAACGCGCAAGGAATGGTTCAGCAAGGACGACGCCTTCGACGCACGCATCGGCGAGCATTTCGGCGCGTTGATCGACAGCGCGTTGCGCGGCGAACTGGCGGCTTGGGCGTTGTCGCCGAACGGCGCGGTGGCGCAGATCATCGTGCTCGACCAGTTCACGCGCAACACGCGACGCGGCAGCGCCGGCATGTTCAGCGGCGATGCGCTGGCGCTGGCCGCGGCGCGGGCGCTGTGCCGCGACGGCGGCGAGCGCGGCCTGCCGGGTGTCTTTCGCCAGTTTGTCTACCTGCCCTTCGAACACTCGGAGGACATCGCCGATCAGCGCGAATCGCTGCGCCTGTTCGCGCAACTGGCCGATGACGAGCCCGCGCTGGCGGGGCTGATGGACTGGGCGCAGCGGCACCACGACATCGTCGCGCGCTTCGGCCGCTTCCCGCACCGCAACGCGTTGCTCGGACGCGAATCGACGCCCGAGGAGATCGAGTTCCTGAAGCAACCGGGGTCGGGTTTCTGAGCCGCGCCGCCGCTGCCGAGTCGTGCACCGCCGAGGCGGTGGCGCGCCACGCAGGCCTGGCTGCAGCGCGCGGTGATCGGCCTGAACCTGTGCCCGTTCGCGAAGGCGGTGCACGGCAAGGGCCTGGTGCGCTGGGTCGGCAGCGACGCGCGCGACACGACGGCGCTGCTGCGCGACCTGGCGCGCGAGATGGCGCTGCTGCGCGACACGCCGGCCACCTCGATCGACACCACGCTGCTGGTGCACCCGGCGGTGCTGAACGACTTCGCTGACTTCAACCAGTTCCTCGACGACGCCGATGCGCTGCCTGCGCGAACTCGAGCTCGAAGGGGTGCTGCAGGTGGCCAGCTTCCATCCGCAGTACCGGTTCGCCGGCACCGAGGCGGACGACATCGGCAACGCCACCAACCGCTCGCCGTTCCCGACGCTGCACCTGCTGCGCGAGGCCAGCGTCGAGCGCGCGTTGCAGGCCTTCGCCGAGCCCGCGACGATCTACGAAGCCAACCAGCGCACCTTGCGCCAGCTCGGGCCGCAGGCCTGGGCGGCGCTGCAGGCGCAATGCCTGCGCGATGCCCACGGGGCCGCCGGCCCTGACCGCTGACGGTCATACCCAGCTGGCCGGTGGCAGACCGATGTCGCGGCTGACGAAGATCATGTAGCTGGTGGCGCTGAGCGCCATGCCGAAAGCCAGCAGCGACTCGATGGCGGCAAGGGCTCGCAGCTTCGGGCGCTGCCACACGGCGCGCAGCCCCGCCGCGGCCTCGGCCAGCAGCAAGATCGCGATCGGCATCGGCGTGGCGTTCAGCACCAGCGCCGCGAGCCACGGAATGGCGAGCCGGCTCGGCATCGCCCCGAATTTGGACACGCCTTCAGCGGCCAACACGCGGCCGATGCCTTCGCCGCCGAAGGTCATCCGCATGTCGCGGTGGCGGACAGGCCGCCTGATGCCGGCTCAGGCCTTGGCAGGCGCTGACTGCTGGTCCTGCAGCAGCCGCCACATCACCTTGCCCGAGCCCGACTTGGGCAACGCATCGACGAACTCGACCATGCGCGGCACCTTGTACGCGGCCATGTGGTCGCGCGCCCAGTCGATGATGTCCTGCGCGGTCGCCGTCGCCTTGGCCTCGTCGCGCAGCACGATCACCGCCTTGACGGTCTCGCCCCGGTAGGCGTCGTGCGCCGAGATGATGCAGGCCTCCTGCACCAGCGGGCACTTGAACAGCAGCAGTTCGACCTCGCTCGGCCAGACCTTGAAGCCGCTGGCGTTGATCATGCGTTTCAGCCGGTCGGTGATGAAGAAGTAGCCCTCGTCGTCCATGCGGCCGAGGTCGCCCGAGCGGAAGAAGCGCTTGCCTTCGAACTCGATGAAGGCCGCGGCGGTGGCTTCCGGGTGGCCCCAGTAGCCCTTGAAGACCTGCGGGCCGTGGATGATGATCTCGCCCGCTTCACCCACCGGCAGTTCCTCGAAGCGTCACCGGGTCGACGACGCGCGCGTCGGTGCCGAAGTACGGGATGCCCAGGCACTGCAGCTTGGCGCGTTCGGGCGGGTTGGCAGTGGCTCGGCGCGGCGGTCTCGGTCAGGCCGTAACCTTCGGCGAAGGTCAGGCCGAACTCGTCCACCAGCCGCTGCGCCACCGCCTGCGGCATCGCCGCGCCGCCGCCGCCGATGTTGCGCAGGCTGCTCAGGTCGAAGCTCTTGTAGTTGGGGCTGCCGAACAGGTCGATGACCATCGTCGGAATCGCCGTCCAGTGGCGTGACGCGGTAGCGGGAGATCAGCCGCCCGGCCAGTTCGCGGTCCCAGCGTGGCATCAGCACGATCGTCGCCGCCGAATGCACCGCGCCGAGCACGCACACCAGCATGCCGGTGATGTGGAACATCGGCACCACGCCCAGCGCGATCGTCTCCGGTCCGCTGTGGCTCCAGCTGCCCGACACCGCGTTGTGCATCAAGGTGGCATGGGTGTGCATGCAGCCCTTCGGCAGCCCGGTCGTGCCCGAGGTGTAGGGCAGCAGCGCCAGGTCGTCGGGCTGTGCCGTCGCAGGGCCGGGCACATGGCCCGCCGCCAGCGCGTCGGTCCAGGCGGTGAAGCCGGCGGGCAGCGCATGCCGCGCCAGCAGCCATTGTTTCAACGTCGTCGTTGGGCGCTTCGGCGGCGTCGAGCTCGCCGTCGGGCATCGCATCGGCGTAGTGCGTCACCAGCACCTGCGCCACGCGCTGCGCGGCCGGCAGCGCGCGGTTGGCAGCATCGACGAAACCGGCCAGGTCGGCGCTGCACACCACCGCCTTCGTCTGCGGGTCGGTGATGTAGTGGCTGAACTCCTCGGCGCGGTTCATCGGGTTCACCGGCACCACCACCGCATCGGCGCGCAGGATGCCGTACACCGCGACGACGAACTGCGGGCAGTTCTGCATGTACAGCGCCACGCGGTCGCCCTTTTTCACACCCACCGACTGCAGCCAGCCGGCCAGCGCCTCGGCCTGCGCCTTCAGTTCGGCATAGCGCAGCGCGCGGCCGAAGAAGATGAACGCCGCCTTGTCGGGGTAGCGCAGCGCGGCCACGTCGAGATTGCTGCCCAGCGTGGTGCGCGGCACCTGCAACTCGCGGGGCAGGCGCTTGGGCCAGATCTTGTCGTGCGGGCGGTCGCTGTTCATGGTGGCTTCCTGGTGCGTTCGTGTGCTGTGTTGGATGCTGCAAGTCTGCCCTGCGCCGGCGGCGGGCGACCCGGCTGCGATCGCCCGGACTTTCCCGAAGCCGGCGCGCCAGCGCACCGACCGCGCATCGGCGGCGGCTGCACCGCGTCGCCCGGGCGCTGCCACCGACGCAGTGGCGCGGTGCGCCGGCGAATGGCCTACGATGCGCCCCGCGGAGCTGTTCCGCCACTTTTCCCGAAACCATGAAATCAAGCCTGATCACTTCGTTGGCGCTGTCGTTCGCGCTCATCCTCGGCGGCTGCGCCGCCCCCGGCGCCCAGGCGCCCGCGCCGATCCAGCAAGGTCGTGTCGAGCAGATCACGCAGGTACCGATCGACCACCCGCACCAGTTCGGCGTCGGCGCGATCATGGGCAGTCTGGCCGGTGCCGGCCTGGGCAGCCTGGTCGGTGGCGGCACCGGCAAGGATGTGGCCATCGCGGTGGGCGCGATCGCCGGTGCGGTGGGTGGCAACTACGCCGAGAACAAGTACGAGCAGAAGCAGGTCGGCCAGCAGGTCGTGGTGCGGCTGGACAGCGGCGTGCTGGTGATCGTCACGCAGAAGGTGAACCCGGCGCTGCGCGTTGGCAGCGCCGTCTACGTGCAGGGCAGCGGCCCCGACGCCACCGTGCAGTTGCGCTGATGCGCTGATGCCGGCGGCGGGCGGCGGCGCCCGGGGTTGGACGCTCCGATAGCATCGGCCCGTGCCCTCCACCCCCGAGCAGCAGCCCCCTGCGTCGCCGATCGCGCGGCGGTTTGCACCGCGCACGTGGGCGAATGCCGGGCGCCGGCTGGCCTGGCTGGCCTGGCTGGCGGCGGCGATGTGCCTGGTCGGCTGCGCCCAGTTGCCCGACCGCCCGGACCCGACGCCGGTCAAGGCCGGTGGCGCCGACGAAGGCACCGCGCTCGGGCGCATCGCCGTGGCGTCCCGGCTCGACCCCGAGCTGAGCGGTTTCCGCCTGATGCCGACCGGCCAGTTCGCGCTGCAGGCGCGGCTGGAACTGGTGCAACGCGCCGAGCGCACGCTCGACGTGCAGTACTACCAGATCCACAACGACCGCACCGGCCGCTACCTGCTGCGCGCGCTGCGCGACGCGGCGCTGCGCGGCGTGCGCGTGCGCCTGCTGCTCGACGATCTGTACACCGCCGGCGAAGATGCGCTGCTGCTGGCGCTGAACGCCACGCCGAACCTGGAGATCCGGCTGTTCAACCCGTTCCCGAGCGGGCGCGACGGGCTGCATCTCGCGCTTCGCCGCATCGGCGCACGAGTTCAGTCGCGTCAACCGGCGCATGCACAACAAGCTGTTCATCGCCGACGGTGTGATGGCGGTGGCCGGCGGACGCAACATCGCCGACGAATATTTCATGAGCAGCGAGGGCGCCAACTTCGTCGACCTCGACACCTTCGTCATCGGCGGCATCCTGCCGCGCCTGGAATTCATCTTCGACGACTACTGGAACAGCCTGCGCGTGTACCCGCTGGCCGCCATCGTGCCCACCGATCAGTCGCCGCAGGCGCTTGCAGGCCGCGTTCGAGCGCATGACCTCGGCCGACGACATGCCGCTGACACGGCGCACGGCACTGCCCGCCGAGGCCGGCGGCGGTGTGCTGGTCGAGGTGCTCGGTCGCACCGGCGGCACGCCCAAGCCGGAAGCGCCCCCGCCGAACGATGTGCTCGGCTACGGCCCGATCGCTGCCGAGCTCGATGCCGGCAAGCTGGGCCTGATCTGGGCCAACGCACGCGCCTACGCCGATTCGCCCGACAAGTCGATCGGCCGTGTCTCGACCTATGGCGCGGTGCCGATCGACGATGTCGACAGCGTGCGCTACAACGTCATCGAACTGATCCGCCGCGCGCGCAAGGAAGTGGTCATCACCAGCCCGTACCTGGTGCCGGGCGCGCAGGGCATCGAGACCTTCAAGGCGGCGGTGGGCCGGTACGACGTGAAGTTCTCGCTCGTCACCAACTCGCTGGCCGCGACCGACGAGCCGGTGGTGCACACCGGCTACCGGCGCTACCGCCCGCAGATGCTGGAGCTGGGCATGGAGTTGTACGAGCTGAGCCCGGTGCGCGTCAGCCGCAGCCTGCGCCTGGGGCGCTTTTCCACCTCGATCGGCCGGCTGCATGCCAAGAGCGCGGTCGTCGACCGCCAGCGTGTGTTCATCGGCTCGATGAACTTCGACCCGCGCTCGGACCGCCACAACACCGAAATGGGGCTGTTCATCGACAGCCCGGCGCTGGCGCAGCAGGTGCTGAAGCTGATCGACGTGATCAAGAGCCAGGGCGCGTACCGCGTGCGGCTGGCTGCCAACGGCCAGGATCTGCAATGGTCGGTGGCCGGCCGGGGCGGCGAAGAAGAGCTGGTCGAGGAACCCGAGACCGACATCTGGACGCGCATGATGCTCGAGGTGCTGTCGGTGCTGGCGCCGGAGGACCTGCTGTAGTCGGCAGCGGCGCGGCACGCCGCCGGCGCCTCACTTCATCTTGATCGCTTCGATCTGGATGATCAGCTTGACGGCGTCCTCGAAGCCGAACTGCAAGCCCCACATCACGCCCCACTGGCTGCGCTGGATGGTGGTCTCGAAATCGCCGCCGCAGACCTCTCGCTTGAACAGCGGGTTGACGTAGCAGTTGAACTTCTGCGCCTTCAGCACCACCGGGTGTGTCTTGTCCAGCAAGGTCAGTTGCCCGTGCACCTCGCTGACCTTGTCGCCATCGAAGACGAACTTGTCGGAGACGAACTTGCCGGTCGGGTAGTCGGCGACATTGAAGAAGTCCTTGCCCTGGATCTGCCGGTTGAGGAAGTCGACGCCGGTGTTCACCGACGAGATGTCCATCACCACCTCGACCTTGCCCTGCTTGTTCTCGCGGTCGAAGAACAGCGTGCCGTCCTTGGTGCTGAAACGGCCGCGGTTGGTGGTGGTGCCGTAGTGCCCGTTTTCGTAGTTGACGAAGGTGTGGGTGGGGTCGATGGCGTAGTTCGGTGCCTGTGCCGACAGCGGCGAGCACGACAGCGCCAAGGCGCCTGCGAGGGCCGCGCGCGCGAGCCCGGTCACAACGCGCCCAGGCCGGTGAACGCCAGCTTGAATTTCACGGTGATGTCGTTGGCGACCACCGTGGTGTCGGCCCACTCTTCTTCGCCGATCTTGAACTCCAGCCGCTTGAGCACGAAGCTGCCGGTGGCGACGCTGTTGGCACCCGACTGGGTGATCGTCACCGGCACCACCAGATCGCGCGAGGTGCCCTTGATGGCGATCTTGCCGGCAACTTCGAACTTGCCCCCGCCCAGGCCCTTGATGGCGGTGGACTGGAAGGTGGCCTGCGGAAACTTGGCCGTGTTGAACCAGATCGGCTTGGGCATCTCGGCATCGGATTCGGGCACGCCGAGCGAGGCGCTGGCCATGTCGATGGTGAAGGTGACGCTGCCGGCCTCGGGCATCTTCGGGTCGAGCTTGAGCTTGACGTCGAACTTGCGGAAGCGCCCGTCCACCGGCACGCCCATCTGCTTGGTGATGAAGCTCAGCTCGCTCTGTGCCGGCTGCAGCACGGCATCGGCCTGCGCCGTCGCGACGAAAGCGCCCGTCACGGCGACCACGCCCAATCGAATCAACCACTTCATATCGACCTTCCTATGTGTTCGATGACGCGCCAGCGGGCCACATGCGCGCCATCAGCCCGTCTCGATCGACGAACTGGTGCTTGACGGCAGCCGCCACGTGCAGCACCACCAGCGCGGCCAGCGTGTAGGCGCCGTAGCGGTGCAGCGGCTTGAGCACCTCTTTGGCGAATTCCTTGTCCACCGGCACAAAGTCCGGCAACGGCAGCACGCCGAACCAGACCACCTGCAAGCCCGCCGCCGAACTGTAGGCCCAGCCCAGCAGCGGCACGGCGAAGAACAGAACGTACATCGCGAAGTGCGAGAACGAGGCGGCGCGATGCTGCCACGGCGGCATCGCGGCCAGCACACGCTGCGAAAACGGCGGCGGCCGGTGCGTCAGCCGCCACAGCACCCGCAGCAACGACAGCGCCAGGATCGTCACGCCGGCCCACTTGTGCCAGTTGTACAGCTTCACCCGCTGCACCGAGAACGGCAGGTCGTGCATGTACAGGCCGACGCTGAAGGCCCCGATCAGCGCCAGTGCCAGCAGCCAGTGAAAGCCGATGGCCACCAGGCCGTAGCGCGATGAGGAGGGCAGGCGGTCGCGCATCGTGCGCGCAATTTAGCAGAAGGCGGTGTCGGCAAGCCGGTGCGGCGCCGGCGTGGCAGCGCTGTGCCTGCGTCGGCGGCGCACGGCTTATGCAACACAATTCCGGGCCCACCCCACCTCCTTCTGCTGCTTGCTGTCACCGCCATGCACTTCGACCTCATCACCGTCATCGGCCTGCTCGGCGCCGCGTTCTACCTGGCCAGCCACTTCATGCGCGGCATGGTGCCGCTGCGCGTGCTGTCACTGTGCAGCAACGTGGCACTGATCGTCTACAGCGTGTTCCACCTCGAGTTCGACGCCGGCAAACTCGCGGTGCTGCCCGAATTCCTGCTCAACGCGATCCTGCTGCCGATCAATGCCAAGCGGCTGGTGGAAATCCTGCGGCTGACCAAGCAGATCGAGGCGGTGACCGAGCGCTCGCCGGTGTCGGAATGGCTGCTGCCGCACATGCACATGCACAAGCACAAGGCCGGGCACGTGCTGTTCCGCGAGGGCGACAAGGCCGACGAGATCTTCTACGTGGCCAGCGGCACGCTGCGCCTGGAAGGCGTGGGCACCACCATCGGCATGGACAGCCTGGTCGGCGAGATCGCGCTGTTCTCGCCGGACAAGAGGCGCACCCTGACGGTGGTGTGCGAGACCGACTGCGAGCTGTACACGATGACCGACGAGCAGATCTACCGCCTGTACTACCAGAACCCGAAGCTGGGCTTCTATTTCATGAAGCTGATCGTCGAGCGGCTGCTGCGCGACGTGCAGCGCCACAAGGCGGCGGCGCAGGCGGTGTGATCGTTGCCCGGCCCCACGCGGCGCCTCAACGGCCGCCGGCCGCCGTCGGCGGACGGCCGAACACCTGCGTCCAGTAGATCGTCGAGCTGCTGTCGCGCTCGACCGCGTAGGCCGCGCCCATTTCACTGAAATCGCCGCGCATGATGTTGGCGCAGTGGCCGGGGCTCGACAGCCAGCCGGCCATCACCTTGCGCGCCGAGCCTTGCCCGGCCGCGATGTTCTCGCCGATGGTGCGCCAGTCGTAATCGTGGCGGCTGGCGCGCGTGTCGACGCGCGAGCCGCGCGGCCCTTCGTGGGCGAAGTAGTCGCGCCGTGCCATGTCGCTGCTGTGCGCCAGCGCCGTCGCCGCCAGCTTGGCGTTCCAGGCCACCGGCGGCGCGGCATCGAAGTCCTGCTTGCCGCAGCGCCTGGGTTCGGCGCGGGCGGCGTTGACGAGCTCGAGCACCTGCATGCCGGCCGCGCGCCACGGGCCGAGATCGCTCGACAGCACCGGCTGCGCGAGCAGGATGCGCCAGTGCCTGCCGTCGCGTGAAATGCCGATGTCCGAATAGCGTGAGCTCGACAGCTGGCGGCAGTAGTTCTTCGCCAGCACGCGCATCGCCGAGGCGGCATCGCGCGGCCCCGTCAGCGTGATGGTGAGCGAGCGCGAGGCCGAATAACCGGCCGAGCGCAAGGCCTGGCGCAGCTCGCGGCCGGCAACCGGCGGTGCGTTGGCCAGCGCGTCGTCGACACTCAGCGCCCCGGCCATCGCCACCGGCTTGCCGGCGCACTGCTGCGCAGAGGCGCGACGGTCGTTGATCAGGCCGAGCAGCTCGTCGGTCTGCTGCTGCGCGGTGGCCGCCGTCGTGCACAGCGCGCCGGCGGCGCACAGCGCAGCGGCCGCCCGGCGGATGCGGTGGCAGTTGCCCGGGCGCAGAGGTTGTCGTTCGAACATCGTGCGTCTCAGTTTCGATCGGTGGGCGCGGCAGCCCGGTGCGGGAGCCAGCCCGGGCCGGGCACGAGCACCGCGCGGCGCGCCCGGTGGCTTGCGGCAACGGCTGGAATCGACACGCAGACCGCGGGCGCAAGGACCGTGACAACAGAAAGGGTGCGTGGTTTCATCGAAGGGCCCCAGGGTGACGGGTGATGCCGGCGGCGGGCTCGCGCCGGGGTGAACCCGGCCGGCCGATGCCCGCGAATCGACTCAGGGGCAATCGGCACACCCGCTGCGGGACGATCGCCTGACGCGCCGCACGGCCGTCGCTCGGGCGCCGTGCCGCGCCGTCAGCGCGCGGGCTTCGGTGTGCCGATCGTGGGCTCAGCCTCGATGTCGAAGCTCGTCTTCACCGCTGGTTCTTCGACGCCTGCCAGAGCCGACGCGTCGGTCGGCAGCGCCGTCACGGCGTAGGCCGGCACCGGGTGCGTCAGGCCCTTCAGGGTCAGCGCGCCGACCTCGGCGGCACTGAACAAGCCTTCCACGCGGGCCATCACCTTGCGGTCCACCAGCACCTGCCCGCCGGCGGCTTCGCTGCACAGCCGCGCCGCCAGGTTGGTGACACCGCCGATGGCCGCATAGTCCCAGCGGCCTTCGAAGCCGATCTGCCCGAGCGTGGCATAGCCCATCGCGATGCCGCAGCCCAGCCCGAGGTCGAAGCCGCTTCTGCGCCAGATGTCGGCCAACGGTGGGAAGGCCATCTGCATGTCCAGGGCCATGCGCACCGCGGCCGCGGCCGGGCGCTCCATCGGCACCGGGTCGTTGAAGAAGATCATCACCGAATCGCCGGCAAAACGTTCCAGCGTGCCGCCGTGCGCCAGCACCAGGCGCCCCATGCGCGCATGGAAATCGTGCAGGAACTCCATCACCTCCTCGGGCTCGGCGCGGTCGGTGAAGGCGGTGAAGCCGCGCAGGTCGATGAAGACGACCGCGATCTCGCGCCGGTGTGTCTTCAGCAGGTCGTCGCCGCCGCCGTTGACGATCGCCTCGGCCAGTTGCGGCGAAAAGAAGCTCTTCAGCCGGCTGAGGCGGTCGACCTGCGCCACCTGCTCGCGCACCCGCTGCTCCAGCTTGACGTTCCACTCGGCCAATTGCGCCGCCTGCGACTGCACCTCGTCCTGCAGGGCCTTGATGCGCAGCAGCGACTTCACGCGCGCGAGCAGTTCCTGCTGGTTGATCGGCTTGGGAATGAAATCGTCGGCGCCGGCCTCGATGCCGTTGAGGCGTTCGCTTTTCGCATCGAGCGAGGTGCACAGCACCACCGGCAGCAGCGCGGTGGCCGGGTCGGCGCGGATGCGGCGGCACACGTCGTAGCCCGACAGCCCCGGCATCATGATGTCGAGCAGCACCAGGTCGGGCAGTTGTTCGGCCACGCGTGCCAGCGCTTCTTCGCCGCTGGCGGCAGCGGTGACGGCATAACCCTTGGCGCCGAGCACGTCGACCAGCAGCTTGACGTTGGCCGGCGTGTCGTCGACGACCAGGATCTTCGCCGCGGGCAGCGTCACGGCGTCGGCTCCCCGGCGATGCGCCGCACGGTTTCGACGAACTCCTTCAGGTTGATCGGCTTGCCCAGGAAGGCATCGAAACCGGCATCGCCGATGCGGCTGCGGTCGCCGGCCGTGACCGAGGCGGTGAAGGCCACCACCGGCACCTGCGCCGTGCCGGGATTTGCGCGAATCCGCTCGAAGGCCTCGATGCCGTTGATGTCGGGCAGCTGGATGTCCATCAGCACCAGATCGGGCTTGTGCTGCAGCGCCAGCTGCACGCCGCTTTCGCCGTTCACCGCCTCGAGCACCGCATACCCCTTGGCGCGCAGGATGTCGCGCGCCAGCTTCATGTTCTTCTCGTTGTCTTCGACGATGAGCACGGTTCTCATGTGAACACCCTCGCGCTGCGCGCTGTCCCGCCAAGCGGGAGCGAGTCCACCTGCGGGCGGCCGGGCGATGGACTCATGGCTGCCCCGGCAACGTGAAGCTGAAGGTCGAGCCCGTGCCGGGCTCGCTTTGCACGCGGATCGTACCGCCGTGCAGTTCGACGAAGCGCCGCGTCAGCGACAGCCCGAGGCCGGTGCCTTCCTGCTTGTTGGTGTAGTGCCGGCCGACCTGGCGGAATTCCTCGAACACGGCCGCCTGATCCTCGGGTGCGATGCCGATGCCGGTGTCGGCCACCGCGACCTCGAGTACGCCGTCGGCGAAGCGCGCACTCACGCCGACACTGCCGCCGTCCGGCGTGAACTTGACCGCGTTGCTCAGCAGGTTGAGCATGATCTGCTTGAACTTGCGCTCGTCGGCACGCAGCTCGCCCACCGCCGGGTCGACCTGCAGCGCGAGCGCGATGCCGTGGCGTTGCGCCCGCTCGCGCACCAAGGTCAGCGCATTGGCCAGCGCGGCGGGCACATCGAAATTGTCGACATCCAGCTCCATGCGCCCGGCTTCGATCTTCGACAGGTCGAGGATGTCGTTGATCAGCGACAACAGGTGCTTGCCCGAGCTGTGGATGTCCTTCAGGTAGTCGTCCTGCTTGTCGTTCAGTTCGCCGAACATGCGCTCGATCAGCACCTCGGAAAAGCCGATGACCGCGTTCAGCGGCGTGCGCAGCTCGTGGCTCATGTTGGCCAGGAACTCGCTCTTGTGCTGGTTGGCGATTTCCAGCTGATGGCTCTTGTCCTGGATCTCGCGGAACAGCCGCGTGTTCTCGATCGCGATCACCGCCTGATCGGCAAAGGTCTGCAGCAGCGCGATCTCCTTGTCGGTGAAGGCCCGCGCGACGACGCGGGCGACAAAGATCGCACCCACGCCGCGCCCTTCCCACAACATGGGCGCAAACAGTACCGAGCGGGTGCCCAGGGTCGCGCTCATCTGCCGCAATGTCTCGGGCACGTCGGCCGCACCCAGAACGTCGGGGTAGTGCAGCACGCGGTGTTCGCGGATCGCGAGTTCGGTGGCGCTGTGCTGGTAGGGGCGGGCGAAGCTGCGGTCGCGCGGCGCGCCGCTGCTGCTCAGCGAGGCACACAGGTGCAGCTGGCCATCGTCGCCGACCAGCGTGGCCCCCAGCTCGTCACCCGCGAACAGCCGCTGACAGCTGGCCAGGATCTTGTCGAACACCGGCGTCGCATCGGCCACCGACGCGCTGATCACCTGCAGCACCTCGGCGGTGGCCGTCTGCTGTTCCAGCGCTTCCTGGGTCTCGCTGATCAGGCGCACGTTCTCGATCGCGATCACCGCCTGGTCGGCAAAGGTCTGCATCAGGCCGGCCTGCCGCGTCGGCGTGGGTCCGGGGTCGGGCCAGGCGATGGCGACCACGCCCAGCGCCCGCCCATCCTTCAGCATCGGCGCGGCGACCATGCGGCGCCATGGGCCGAGTTGCGCGGTGGTCGCGTCGTATGCCGGGTCGTCGTGCGTGTCGAAGATGGTCTGCGTCTGCCCGGACAGGATGGCGCGGCCGCTGGCGTTGTGCGGATTCGGCGGCGCCGGATACAGGCGGCCCGCATCGTCGATCGACGCTTGCGACCAGCCCCTGGTGGCCACCAGGTGCACCAGCTGGCCGTCGTAGCGGAACACGGCGGCGATCGGCGCGCCGAACAAGCGCGTGGCACTGTCCATGATGGCGGCGAACACCGGCTCGATGTCGGTGGTGGTGCCGCTGATGACACGCAGCACCTCGCTGATGGCGGTCTGCTGCTCGAGCGCTTCGCGGGTCTCGTTGAACAGGCGCACGTTCTCGATGGCGATCACCGCCTGGTCGGCAAAAGTCTGTGCGAGCGAAACTTCCTTGGCCGAGAAGTCGCCGGTGGTGGCACGCAGCACGGTCAGGCAGCCGATCGACTTGCCCTCGCGCAGCAGCGGCACGAACAGCGCCGAGCGGTAGCCCAGCGCAATCGCCAGCTGAGGCATGCGGGAAAATTCCTTCGCGCCCTCGTAGGTGTCGGATACGACGATGAGTCGCGAATCGAGGATGCAACTGCCCGCGCCGCTGCCCCGATCCAGCGGCCAGGGCTTCAACACCGTCGCGGCATCGGCACCGCTGCCGTCGTCGGCAAAGGCGGTGCCTTCGATCATGCGACCGCGCGGCAGCACCAGCGCCACCGCCTTGCCGTCGAACAGCCGCTGGCAGCTGCGCACGATGGCATCGAACACCGGCTTGGTGTCGGTGATCGAGCCGCTGATCACGCGCAGGATTTCCGCGGTGGCGGTCTGCTGCTCGAGCGCCTCGGTGAGTTCCGAAGTGCGCTCGTCGACCTTGCGCTCCAGCCCCGCGTACGACTCGCGCAGCTGCGTGCTCATGCGGTTGAATTGTTCGGCCAGCCCTTCCAGTTCGTCGCCGGTGTCGATGTGGATCTGCTGATCCAGCTCGCCGGCGCCGATGCGCCGCGCGCCTTCGTCGAGCGTGCGGATCGGCCGCACCATGCTGCGCGCCAGCGCCGACGCGGCCAGCGCCGAGGCCACCAGCCCGGCCAGCAGCAGCGCGGCCGTCCAGCCGATCGACTTGTTCAGCCGCGCATAGACCTCGGCGGCCGGTTGTTCGACGAAGACCCGCCACTGCAGCGTCTCGATCGGTGCCACCGACACCAGCACCCGCGTGCCTGCCAGGTCGTGCGACAGCATCGCCGGCTCGTCGCCCATCGGTGCGCCGCCCGCCGCCGCCTTGACGTGTGCCAGGTCGTTCATCGACGTCTTGCGCAGCACCAGGCCGATGTCCGGATCGGCCACCAGGTAACCGTCGCGGCCGACCACATAGGCCTTGCCCTTTTCGCCGATCTCGATGCGCGAGACCACGTCCCAGATGAACTTCAGGTTGATCTCGGCCACCGTCACCGGCGACTTGTCGCCACCCGAACGCAGCGCCACCGTCATGTACGGCTCGGTCTCCTTGCGGAAGTACACCGGCCCGTACCACGGCTGACCGCGCCGCGCCTGCGTGAAGGCCGGCTCGGCCGAACGGTCCTTGCCCGAGCCGACCACGCTCATGCCCAGGCGCGACTCGGCGATCTGCTCGCGCCCCTGGGCATCGATCAGCGAGATGTCGGTGACCTCGGGCGCCTGGCGGATCAGCTTGAGGAACTCGTTGCGGCGCAGTTCCACATCGCCGGCACCGAGCTGCGACAGCGCGGCGTATTGCAGCTGCTGCGTCACCTGGCGCAGGTACTGTTCGATGCGCGAAGCGGCGTTGATCGCCTTTTCCTGCTGCAGGCTGGCCAGCGACGCGGTCGCTTCGCGGTAGCTGAAGTAAAGGCCGATGCCGCCCGACACCAGCAGCGCCAGGCTGACCAGCGTCATGATCAGCAGCAGGTATTTGCGGAACAGGCGGCCGCGGTACGGGGTGTGCGCCGGCGCGGGCTGCAACGGTGCGCCCGCCACCGCCTCGGCGACGGGCTGCAGGGTCGGGTCGATGGCGCTCATGCGCTCATCCATCCAGCGCTCGAGCGTCGACGAACGCGGGGCACGACGATCAGGCACCGTCCGAGTGACATATTGATGCTGGATGAATATGCTTTGACATATGCGCACCACCGTTCGCCTCGACCCGCACCTCTTGACCGAGGCCAAGAAGCACGCCGCCGAGACCGGCAGCACGTTGACGGCGTTGCTGGAACAAGCCCTGCGCGAAACGCTGGCGCGCCGCCGCCCGAAGGACGCCACGCGGCCGCTGCGCCTGAAGACCTGCAAGGGCGGCGGCCTGCGCGCCGGCGTGGACCTGGACGACAGTGCTGCACTGCTCGAGCTGATGGGCGATTGAGATGGTGCTGGCCGATGTGAATGTGCTGGTGCATGCGCATCGCGAAGACGCGCCCCATCATGCGGCCTGCCGCGACTGGCTCGAAGCCCTGGTCAACGGGCCCGAGGCCTTCGGCCTTTCCGAACTGGTGCTGAGTGGCTTCTGCCGCGTGGTCACCCACCCGAAGGTCTTCACCCGGCCAAGCCCGCTTGCCGATGCGCTGGTTTTCTGTGAGCAGTTGCGCAGCCGCCCGCAGGTCGTGCCGGTGGCACCCGGGCTTCGGCACTGGAGCATCTTCCAGACGCTGTGCGTCGACGCCGCGGCCAAGGGAAACCTCATCGCCGACGCCTACCTGGCTGCCATGGCCATCGAAGCCGGCTGCGAGTGGATCACCACCGACCGCGACTTCAGCCGGTTCAAAGGCCTGCGCTGGCGCCACCCGCTGCGCTAGTCGGCGCGGGGTGTGGGCGGGTCCATGACCGCGCCCACGCCGGCACCGATGCGCGCGCGCGTCGACCACCGACAGCGCCTCCCACCCCTGCGCCGCGGGCAGCGTGCACGTCAGGGCACAGGCGGTGCGGAACAGCACGCGGCGGCGTGGCTTCATTCGATCACCTCGTCGGCGCGCACCAGCAGCGACGCCGGAATCGTGATGCCGATCGCCCGCGCGGTGTTCAGATTGATCACCAGTTCGAAGCGGTCGGGTCCTTCGATCGGCATGTCTGCGGCCTTTTCGCCCTTGAGCAGCTTGTCGGCCAACACCACGGCGCGGGCGAAATAGAGCTCCTGGATCGGCCCGTAGGACATCATCACGCCGGCACGTGCATAGACCTTCAGGAAGCCGATGGTCGGCAGCCGGTACTTCCGCGCCGCCGCCGCAAGCCGCTCGGCCACCACCACGAAGCCGGGCGAACTCATCGGCACGATGCCGGTTCGCGGCGTGCCGCTGAGCCGGCGCAGCGCATCGTCGAAGTTGCCCATCTGGCTGAGGTCCAGCATCACCGCGTCGAAACCCTTTGCCCGCGCCACCGCCTTGGCGATCTCGAGTTGATCGACACCCGTGCTGCGATCCCACAGCAACGCGAGGCGGCCGATGTCGGGCGCGGCCTCGCGCAGCAGGTCGATCCATTTGCCGGCCAGCGAGGGCTGGTCGAGGAACAGCCCGGTCACGTTGCCGCCGGGGCGCGCGAAGCTGGCCGCGTAGCCGGCGCGAACGGGGTCGGTCTCGAGGTCGATGGCGACGATCGGCACGCTGCGGGTGGTCTGGCTGGCGGCCTTGACGGCCGCCGCGCCGACCACGATCAACACGCCCGCTCCCTGTGCGACCAGCTCTTTCACCAGCGCCGGCAGGCGGCCCGCTTCGTCATCGGCCGAACGCAGCAGCAGGCTGTCGCCCTCGACATATCCGAGCCCCTGCCAGACGGGTCGCAGAATCTTCAAGGTGGCATGGTCGGGGGCCACCGTGCGCGGATGCAGGTAGCCGATCTTCCCCGGTGGGCGCGCAGGCTGCGCGTTGACGAAGGCAGGCGCACCGAACCAGCTCAGCGCACCGGAAACAACGGCGCGCCGCCTCATCGGGTGAGCTCCCGCGCACGCACCAGCTGCGACTGCGGCAGCTTGCTGCCCGGCGCCTGCGCCGTGCCGTGTTCGACCGAAAGAGGCCGCTCCGCCACCAACGGCATGTTCCACGTCAACAGCATGGGCAGCGAGAGCGGGGTCATTCGATCACCTCGTCGGCGCGCAGCAGCAGCGCTTGCGGAATCGCCAGCCCCAGCGCCTTGGCCGTCCTCAGGTTGATGACGAGGTCGAACTGGGTCGGCTGCTCGACCGGAAGATCGGCCGGCGTGGCGCCTTTCAGAATCTTGTCCACGTATTTCGCCGCATAGCGAAAACTGGCCGGCAGATCAGGGCCGTAACTCAGCAGTCCGCCAGCGAGCACATCTTCACGCAGACTGAAGGCGCTCGGCAGCATCGCCTGCTGCAGCTTGCCATGCAGCGCGCCGCGCTGGGCGCTGAAAACAGGGTCGGCATGCACCACCACCGCCTGTGCCCGCTGCGCCACGATGTGCTCGACGGCACTGCCGAATTCACCCGGCGCATTGGCTGTGACACGCTGCGCCACCAGGCCGAGCCTGGCGCACATGCGCTGGGCCGCGAGCCAGTAGGCGGCGTGCGAGGGGTTGTTCTCGTTCACCAGGAAAGCCACGCGCCGGGCCTTGGGCGCGATGACGTGCAGGTGCTCGATGAGTTTGCCGAACACATCCTGCAGTTGATTGGAAATGCCGGTGATGTTGCCGCCCGGCCGGGCCAGGCTGGCGACGAAGCCGTTGCCGACGGCGTCGACGCTGAAGGTCATCACGATCGGCACGGTCTTCGTGGCGCGCTGCGCGGCCACGGTGCTGACCGCGCTGCTGGTGACGATCACCTCGACCTGGTGGGCGATGAGATCCTTGACCAGGCCATCGAGACGACTGGTGTCGCCGCGGGCAAAGACGGTGCGGTATTCGATGTTGCGGCCCTCCACCCAACCGAGGTCGCGCATGCCCGACTTGAACGGATCTTCGAGCGCACCGGGGTCGGGTGAGCCTATCGTCATCACGCCGATGCGGCGCATCGCTGCGTTTGGCTGCGCGCGACCGAGCCGATGAAAGGTCAACAGGCCAAGGCCGGCAGCAGCCGAAACGGTTCGCCGCGAGATCACTGCATCACCTCGTCCGCCCGCAAGCCGCACGCTGCCCAGGGCTTCGGCACCCATCGCCTGCATCGGCGGCCGCCTCATTCGATCACCTCGTCCGCCCTCAGCAGCAACGACGGCGGCATCGTGATGCCCAGCGCCCGCGCGGCCTTCAGATTGATGACCAGCTCGAACTTGGTCGGCTGTTCAACCGGCAGTTCGGCCGGCCGGGCGCCTTTGAGGATCTTGTCCACATACACGGCCGCGCGCCGCCAGACCTCGACGATGTCCGGGCCATAGGAGATCAGCCCGCCGGCCTCGACCAGCGGCCGCAGCTCGTACATCGCGGGCAGGCCGTACAGGGCTGCCAGTTCCGCGACGCGGCGCGCCTGCGGGAACAGGACGCCGCTGGGCGTCACCATCACGCCGCCTGCGCGCGCGTCGCTCGCCGCCTTGAAAGCGCCGTCGATGTCGGCCGCGGTGCGCACCTCGATCGACAGCAGCTTCCAGCCCCGCGCCCGGGCAGCGGCTTCGGCCGCACGCCACTTCGGCAACTGCTCGCGGTCCCACAGCACGGCCACCGGTGCGCCCCCCGGCACCAGTTGCTTGAGCAGCTCTAGCCGCTTGCCGGTGGTGTCGATCGCCTGCAGGCTCATCCCGGTCATGTTCCCCCCGGGCGCGCAAGGCTGTGCACATAGCCCTGGCTCACCGGGTCGTTGGCCGCAGTCATCACGATCGGCACGGTCGACGTCGCCCGCTTCAGCGCCGGCAGCGCCTGGCCGGCGGCCACGATCACGTCGGGCCGCAGGCCGACCAGTTCGTCGGCCAGTGCGGGAAACAGCGCCGGCTGGCCCGCGCTGCCGCGCGGCTCGGTGACGAAATGTTCACCGTGGTCATGACCCAGCTCGCGCATGCCGCGCACGAACGCGGCCGAGTAGGGGCTGCGCGGCTGCGGACCGGTGGCATCGGCGGTGACGAAGTTGCCGAGGATGCCGATGCGGTAGACCCTGCGCATGGGCTGGGCGCGGCCACCCAGCGGTGCGGCGAGCAGGCTGCTGGCGGCGGTGGCGATCAAGCGGCGGCGGTCGATCATCGGATCACCTCGTCGGTGTGCAGCAGCAGCGATAGTCGCCGCGCCAGGCTCGGCGACGACTCACGGCAAATCGCCCGGATCACCAGCGCCGGCCATGATGATGGAAATCGTCCTGATCGCACGCTGCGCCGACGCCGGCAAACGCTCGAAACGACCGTCGGCAAAGCGGTAGTCGATGTGCAGCAAGCAGCACCGGCAGGGTGCCGAGCGCGATGACACGAGCGACAAACGCGCGACGCTTCATTCGACCACCTCGTCGGCGAGCCACGGCAGGCTGCGCGCGCCGGGAGATGGCTGCGTTCGGGCCGCAGCCGACTCGGCAACGCTGCGACCGATGCCGGTGGCTTGCCGCCCGGGATCGCCACGCATCCATGGCGGCAAGGCTACTCCGCGGCCGACGACGCCGCAATCGAACGCTGCCGCGCCTCCTCAAGCTGGTGGACGCGGCGGCGCCACCGGCGCGTCGGAAAAGCCGTTCGAGCCCGGCATCGTCGGCTGGCGGGGCTGCGCGCAAGCGCGCGGCGCCGTGAACTAGGATGTGCTCACCCCCACGCTGCCGAACGCCATGACCGACACCACCGCCACCGACCTCGCCGATTGCACCGCCAGCGAACTGCTCGCGCTGTACCAACGCGGCGCGGCCTCGCCGCTGGAGGCCACGCAGGCCGTGCTGGCACGCATCCACAAGCTCAATCCGGGCTTGAACGCGTTCTGCCATCTGGCTCCCGACGAGGCATTGGCATCGGCACGCGACAGCACCGAGCGCTGGGCCAAGGGTCAACCGCTCGGCGTGCTCGACGGCGTTCCGACCTCGATCAAGGACCTGATCCTGACCAAGGGCTGGCCCACGCTGCGTGGCAGCCAGACGGTGAATGCCGAGCAGCGCTGGGATGTCGATGCGCCGGCGAGCGCGCGGCTGCGCGAAGCCGGCGCGGTGCTGCTGGGCAAGACCTGCACGCCCGAGTTCGGCTGCAAGGGCGAGACCAACTCGCCGCTCACCGGCATCAGCCGCAACCCGTGGGATGCACGCAAGACGCCGGGCGGGTCGTCGGGCGGCACCGCCGCGGCGGTGGCCGCCGGCATGGGGCCGCTGTCGGTGGGCACCGACGGGGCCGGCTCGGTGCGCATCCCGGCGGCGTTCTGCGGCAACTTCGGCCTCAAGCCCAGCTTCGGCCGCGTGCCGGCCTACCCGCTGTCGCCGATGGGCACCGTCGCACACCTGGGCCCGCACACGATGAGCGTGCGCGATGCGGCATTGATGATGAACGTGCTCAAGCAACCCGATGCGCGCGACTGGACGTCGCTGCCGGCCGATGCCGGCGACTACCTCGACGGGCTCGACGGCGGCATTCGCGGCCTGCGGGTGGCCTACTCACCGAAGCTCGGCTTCGCGAAGCATGTCGATGCCGAAGTCGCCGCCGCCGTCGATGCGGCGGTGGCGCTGCTGCAGACGCTCGGCGCACACGTCGAGCAGGTCGACCCCGGCATCGAAGACCCGCTGCCCATCTGCACCGGGCTGTGGTTCTCGGGCGCCTGGGCGATCTGGAACACGCTCGATGCCCGACAACAGGCGCTCACCGATCCCGACTTCGCCGCCGAGGCGCAACTCGGCTCGCAGGTCGGCGCGCTCGATCTGGCACGCCTGACGCTGGAGCGCGGCGCGCTGGGCTCGCACATGCGCCAGTTCATGCAGCGCTTCGACCTGCTGGTGACGCCGGCGGTGGCGGTGCCGGCATTCGATGCCCGGCTGCCCGGCGTGGCGCCGATGACACCCGAGGACATGCTCGGCTGGACGCCGTTTTCATACCCCTTCAACCTGACGCAGCAACCGGCGTGCAGCATCCCGTGCGGGCTGACGAAGGCCGGCCTGCCGATCGGGCTGCAGATCGTCGGGCCGATGTTCGGCGATGCGCTGGTGTTGCGCGCGGCGCGCGCCTACGAGACCGCGCGGCCGATTCCGCGGCCGCCGCTGGCGGCCTGACAGGCGCGGCCCGCAGCCCGCCTGCTCAAGCACTCAATTCACCGCCCGGCTCTGCCCTTCCCAGTACGGCTTGCGCAGTTCGGTCTTCTGGATCTTGCCGGCGCCGGTCATCGGCAGCGCGTCGCGAAACTCCACCGTGCGCGGGCACTTGTAGCCGGCGATCAGCTGGTGGCAGTGCTCGCTGAGTTCCTCGGCCGCGGCGCTGGCGCCGGGCCTGAGCACCACCACCGCGTGCACCGCCTCGCCCCACTGCGCGTTGGGGATGCCGATGACCGCGCTGGCGGCCACCGCCGGGTGCTGCGACAGCGCGTTCTCGACCTCGGCCGAATAGACGTTCTCGCCGCCGCTGACGATCATGTCCTTCATGCGGTCGACGATGTAGACGATAGCCGTCCTCGTCCATGCGCCCGCCGTCGCCGGTGTGCATCCAGCCGTCGCGCACCGCGGCCGCCGTCTGCTCGGGCTTGTTCCAGTAGCCGAGCATGACGTTCGGCCCGCGCACCGCGACCTCGCCGACGGTGCCCAGCGGCACCTCGCGGCCCTGCTCGTCGACGATGCGCACCTCGGTGCTCAGGCTGGCGCGGCCGGCCGAGCGCAGCAGCCCCGGCTTGCCGCTGTCGCCGCGGTGGTCGGCCGGGCTCAGGTAGGTGGCGCACGGCGACAGCTCGGTCATGCCGTAGGCCTGGAAGAAGCCGGCGCTGGGGAAGCGCTTCATCGCCCGCTGCAGCACCGCCTCGCTGATCACCGAGCCGCCGTAGGCCATCGACTGCACGCTGCTCAGGTCGTACTGGTCGGCGTCGGGGTGGTCGGTGGCCAGCTGGATCATCGTCGGCACCAGCAGCGTGTGTGTCACCTTCTGCTCCTGGATCACCTGCAAGGTGCCCAGCGGGGTGAACATCGGCGCAATGACGAAGGTGCCGCCGACCGCCGCGTTGCCGAGCATCATCGCGCCGCAGGCGATGTGGAACATCGGCGCGATCAGCAGCGTGCGCGCGTCGCCCTGCACGATGCCTTCGCCGACGAAGGCCAGCGCGTTGGCGCACAGCCCCTCGTGGCTGAGCATCACGCCCTTCGGGAAGCCGGTGGTGCCGCCGGTGTACATCACGCCGGCCAGATCCTGGCCACCGCAGCCGGCATCCACTGCCGGGGTGGCCGCGGCCAGCAAGGCCTCGTAGTTCAGCATGCCGTCGGGGGTGTCGCCGTCGCCGGTGTAGACCAGCGTCTGCAGCGATGTGCTGCGGCTGCGCAGCTCGGCGGCGAGGCCCTTGAACTGTTCGTCGACGAGCAGGATGCGCGTGTCGCAATCGTCCAGCGAGTAGGCGATCTCGGCCGCGCTCCAGCGGATGTTGACCGGGTTCACCGCCCCGCCGCCCCACCAGGTGCCGAAGAAGAATTCGAGATAGCGGTCGCCGTTCAGCGCCAGCATGCCGATGCGATCGCCGCGCGCCATGCCCAGCGACTGCAACGCCCCGGCCAGCCGCGCGACCCGGTCGGCGTGCTGGCGATAGGTGTAGCGGCGCGTGCCGCAGATGGTGGCGGTGCGCTGCGGGCTGCGCTGCACGGCGCGGTGCAGGCTCTGGGTCAGGTACAGCGGCATGCGATGTCTCCTTGCGCGGCGGTGCGCAAGCGATGGTAGCGACCGGCTACTCGCCGGCGCCTTTCACCGCGCCACCTTCGGCGCGCCAGCGCAGCATGCCCCCGCTCAGGTTGGCGACGTCGGCAAAGCCGGCCTTGCCGAGCATCGCCGCCGCACGTGCCGAGCGCGCGCCCGAACGGCAGACGACGACCAGCGGCCGGTCGTGCGGCAATTCGCCGCTGCGCTGCTGCAGCTCACCCAGCGGCAGCAGCAGCGCACCGTCGATGTGGCCGAGGCCGTGGGCAAACTCTGCGGGCTCGCGCACATCGACGATCTGCACCTTCGCCGTCACCTCGGCCAGCGCATGCGGGGTGATCTCCCACAGCCCGGCGAAGCTGAAGTTCAGCTTCGCCCACTGCGGATCGGCCGGCGGCACCGCGTCGCCTTCGGGCTGGCCGCAGTGCAGGTTGGCCGGCACCGCGATGTCCATCTTCTTCGGGTGCGGCAGGCCGAGGTGGTTCATGAAGCCGGTGAAGTCGCCCTCGCCGACCTCGCCGCCCAGGCGCGGGTTGCAGCGCCGTTCTTCCTCGACGCTGCTGACCGCCAGGCCGTTGTAGTCGTGTGCCGGGTAGACGGCGCAGCGGCCCGGCAGGCTGAACAGCTGCGCGTGCACCGAGCGGTACAGCGCGGCGGCGTCACCCTGCTGGAAATCGGTGCGGCCGCAGCCGCGGATCATCAGGCAATCACCGGTGAAGACACGCGACTCGTCGTCGAGCACATAGCTCAGGCAGCCGGCGGTGTGGCCCGGCGTGGCCCGCACCTGCAGGTGGCGCGCGCCGAAGTCGACGCGATCACCGTGGCGCAGCAGCCGGTCGGCGCCGCTGGCGCCGCTGTCGGCTGCCAGCGCGATGCGGCTGCCCTGGCGCTCGCGCAGCAGCCACGCGCCGGTGACGTGGTCGGCATGCACATGCGTTTCCAGCGTCCACGCCAGGCGCAGGCCGAGCTCGCGCAGCAGCGTCTCGTCGCGGCGCAGTTGTTCGAACACCGGGTCGATCAGCAGCGCCTCGCCGCTGTCTTGGTCACCGAGCAGATAGCTGTAGGTCGATGACGTGGGGTCGAAGAGCTGGCGGAAGATCAACATCGCTTTCTCCTGGGCTGTCTCATTTTCCGCCGGCGCCGCTGTCCTGGCCGGGACAAGGATCACCACGCCGCACGGCTAGACTGGGCCATGCATTCAGCCATAGAAGCCGTGCTCTGGGATTTCGGCGGCGTCATTTTGTCGAGTCCTTTCGATGCCTTCAACCGCTACGAAGTCGAACTGGGCCTGCCCACCGATTTTGTGCGCCGCATCAACGCCGCCAATCCCGACGACAACGCCTGGGCGCGCATGGAGCGGGCCGAGATCGATGCCGTGGGTTTCGCCGAACTGTTCGAGGCCGAGGCGCGCGCGCTCGGCGGCGAGCTGTCGGGGCGGCGTGTGCTGGAACTGATCGCCGGCGAGGTGCGCCCCGAGATGGTCGAGGCGCTGAAGCGTGTGCGCGCGAAGTACCGCATCGCCTGCATCACCAACAACATGCCGGCCGGGCACGGGCCGTCGATGACCCGCTCGCCCGACAAGGCCGCGCAGATCGCGCAGATCATGGCGCTGTTCGAACACGTCGTCGAATCGAGCAAGCTGAACCTGCGCAAGCCCGATCCGCGCATCTACCGCCACACCTGCGAGCTGCTCGGCGTGGCGCCCGAGGCGTGTGTCTATCTCGACGACCTGGGCATCAACCTGAAGCCGGCGCGCGCGATGGGCATGCGCACCATCAAGGTCACCTCGGCGGCGCAGGCGCTGGACGAGCTGGAAGCGCTGCTCGACATGCCCCTGCGCTGAGCCCTGCGGCGGGCGTTCACCCTCGCCAGGGTGGAGTGCCCACCCTAGTTCCGGCGCCGGTCGAACCGCTACATTGACTGCCGTCACCACGCGGGCGTAGCGCCTGCGGCAAAGGAAAGCGGCAGTGTCCACTGAACACGACTACATCATCATCGGCGGCGGCTCGGCCGGCTGTGTGCTCGCCGCGCGGCTGAGTGAAGACCCGGCCGTCCGGGTCTGCCTGCTCGAGGCCGGCCCTGCCGACAGCAGCGTGCTGATCCACTGCCCCGCCGGGCTGGTGATGCTGGCCAAGAACGGGCAGGCCAGCTGGGGCTTCGACACGGTGCCGCAGGCCGGGCTGAACGGCCGGCTCGGCTACCAGCCGCGCGGGCGCGTGCTCGGCGGATCGAGCTCGATCAACGCGATGATCTACGTCCGCGGCCAGCGCGAGGACTACGAGCACTGGGCCGCACAGGGCAACGCCGGCTGGGGCTGGAACGACGTGCTGCCGTACTTCCTGAAGGCCGAGCACAACGAACGCGGCGCCAGCGAATGGCACGCCACCGGCGGGCCGTTGAACGTGATGGACCAACGCAGCCCGAACCGCCTGGGCGCGCGCTTCGTCGAGGCGGCACAGCAGGCCGGCTACCCGCTGAACCCGGACTTCAACGGCGCCACGCAGGAAGGCGTGGGCCTGTACCAGGTGACGCTCAAGAACGGCGAGCGCTTCAGCGCCGCCAAGGCTTACCTGAGGCCCAACCTGTCGCGGCCCAACCTGCAGGTCATCACCGACGCGCACACCACGCGCATCCTGCTGGAGGGCAAGCGCGCGGTGGGCGTGGAAGTGCGCATCGGCGGCCGGGGCGGTGAGCTGAAGCAGCTGAGAGCGGCGCGCGAGGTGCTGCTGTGCGCCGGCGCGCTGCAGTCGCCGCAGGTGCTGATGCTGTCGGGCATCGGCCCGGCCGCACAGTTGCGCTCGCACGGCATCGCCGTGCGGCACGACCTGCCCGGTGTCGGCGAACAATTGCACGACCACATCAACCTGGTGCAGGTGATCGACGCGCCGAAGCTCACCGAGTCCTTCGGGCTGTCGCCGAGCGGCGCGTGGCACGCGCTGCAGGGCATCTTCGAGTGGCGCAAGCGGCGCAGCGGCATGCTGACCACCAATTTCGCCGAGGCCGGCGGCTTCATCAAGAGCCGACCCGAAGAGCCGCTGCCCGACCTGCAGCTGCACTTCGTCATCGGCAAGCTCGCCGACCACGGCCGCAAGACGATGTTCGGCCACGGCTATTCGTGCCACGTGTGCCTGCTGCGTCCGGCCAGCCGCGGCAGCGTCAGGCTGGCCGGCAACGACCCCTTCGTCGCACCGTTGATCGACCCGAACTTCTTCGGCGAGCGCGTCGACATGGACGTGATGCTGCGCGGCTTCAAGCAGTTGCGCCGCATCCTGGCGCAACCGGCGCTGGCGGGCCTGGGCGGCAAGGAGCTGCCGAACCTGGCTGCGGCGCAGAGCGACGAGCAGATCGAGCAGTTCATCCGCCAGCACGCCGACACCGAATACCACCCGGTGGGCACCTGCCGCATGGGCAGCGGGCCGATGGACGTGGTCGACAGCCAGCTGCGGGTGCGCGGCCTTCACGGGCTGCGTGTGGTCGATGCCTCGATCATGCCGCGGCTGATCAGCGGCAACACCAACGCGCCGACGATCATGATCGGCGAGAAGGCCGCCGACATGATCAAGGCCGGCGCGTCGGCAAGGCCGCTGGCCAGCACGGTCGAAGGGCCCGTGTCATCCTTGCAGCATGAAACTGTCGGTTCTTGACCAATCGATTTCGCTGGCCGGCGCCGGCGAAGACGCCGCCATCCGCGACACGCTCGGCCTGGCGCAACACTGCGAAACGCTCGGCTACCACCGCTTCTGGCTGAGCGAGCACCACAGCTTGCCGACCATCGTCGGCACCGCGCCGGAAATCCTGATGGCGGCGATCGCGGCACGCACCACGCGCATCCGCATCGGCAGCGCCGGCGTGATGCTGCCGCACTACGCGGCGCTGAAGGTGGCCGAACAGTTCCGCGTGCTCGAAGCGCTGGCGCCGGGGCGCATCGACCTCGGCGTCGGCCGCGCCCCGGGTGCCGACATGCGCACCGCGCAGTTGCTGAACCCGAACGCCTATGCGGCGGCCGAGAACTTCCCGCAGCAGATCCGAGACCTGCAGTGGTGGACCGCCGGGCAGCCGCACCACGGTGTCATCGCCCACCCGCGCGGGCCGCACCTGCCCGAGGTGTGGGTGCTCGGCAGTTCGGACTACGGCGCGCAGCTGGCGGCGCACTTCGGGCTGCCCTACGCATTTGCCTACTTCTTCACCGACGGCCAGGGCGCCGAACAGGCGCTCGATCTGTACCGCTCGCTGTACAAGCCCAGCGAGCGCCACCCCAAGCCGCAGCCGACGATCTGCGTGTGGGCGCTGGCCGCCGACAGCGAGGCCGAGGCCAGGCACCACGCGCTGAGCCGCGAGCGCTGGCGCCTGGACCGCGCGCGCGGCGCGCTCGGCCCGCTGCAGGCGCCCGACGACATCGCCGCGCGCGGCTTCGGCGACGATGAAAAGCCGCTGCTGGAGGCGTCGCAGCGCAAGGCCGTGGTCGGCACGGCCGCGCAGGTGGCCGACAAGCTGCGCGCGCTGGCGGCGCGTTTCGACCTCGACGAACTGGTGATCAACACCTGGGCGCATGACCCGCAGGTGCGGCGCCACTCCTATGCGCTGCTGGCGGGCGAATTCGGCTTGCAGGCGCCGCGATGACACCGATCGACTTCGCGCTGCGCGGCGAGCACATCACGCTGGACGCGCTGCTCAAGGCCACCGGGCTGGCCCACAGCGGCGGGCAGGCCAAGGCGCTGGTGGGTGCGGGCCAGGTCCGGGTCGACGGGCAATGCGAACTGCGCAAGACCTGCAAGATCCGCGCGGGCCAGCAGGTGAGCCTCGGCGACAGCTGCATCCGGGTGCACAACGTGAACGAAGCCACTTGAAGGCACGGGCAAGCACGGAACTTCGAGCGCTTGCGCCACTCCTAGAATAGGTTTTGGTGCGCGCCGAGGTGGCTGCCCTTGCGGGGCTTGAAACAACCGACCGCGGCGTCATGTGTTTGTCAACCGACTTGAAGGACAAAAGATGAGAAGCTGGCTTCTGGCAGGTGTGGTGGCTTTGGGCAGCGCGCTGTCGCTGATGCCCTTCGATGCCGATGCGCGCCGCTTCGGCGGCGGTGGCGGCAGCGGCATGCAACGCAGCATGCCGTCGAAGCCGGCGCCTGCCGCGCCGCAACAAGCCACGCCCGCCACGCCGGCGGCCGGTGGTGCCGCGGCGGCCGCGGGCAAGCGCAGCTGGATGGGCCCGATCGCCGGCCTGGCCGCCGGGCTGGGCATCGCCGCGTTGATGAGCCATCTCGGCATGGGCGAAGCCTTCGGCAACTTCCTGATGCTGGCCTTGCTGGTGGTCGGCGGCATCTTCCTGGTGCGCATGCTGATGCGGCGCATGGCACCGCAGGCGCCCGTGGGCGCAGGGGCCGGCGGCGGCAACGTGCGGCCCGGTGCCGCCCCGACGCAACGTTTCGAAGGCCTGGCGATGCCGCCCAGTGGCCCGGCTGCGGTGCCAACCGGCGCTGGCGCCGCTGCCAGCGCGTGGGCCGCACCGGCTTCGCTGCCGGCCGATTTCGACCGCGAGGGCTTCGAGCGCATCGCCAAGATGATCTTCATCCGCATGCAGACGGCCAATGACGCCGGCGATCTGAACGACCTGCGCAACTTCACCACGCCGGAGATGTTCGCGGTGTGCAAGCTGGAGCTGCAGGATCGTGACAACAAGCCGCAGACGACCGATGTGGTGCGGGTCGATGCCCAGGTGCTCGATCTGGAGAAACAAGGCGAGCGGCAGGTGGTCAGCGTGCGCTTCCACGGCATGATCCGCGAAGAAGTGGGCGCCGAGGCTGCCGCCTTCGACGAGATCTGGCACCTGGTGCGCTGGGGCGACAACCCGAACTGGGCCATCGCCGGCATCCAGCAGCAGCAGAGTAAGCCGGGCCACCCGGCCCTGGAACAGCCGCCTTCGGGCGGCTGTTTTGCTTCCACAATCGGTGCAGAGCATTGTTGTGGAGTGGCGAAGATGACCGAGTCGCGTCCGATCGAACTGCAGGCCCCCGACCTGTCGCGCTGGCAGGGCGGCAATGCCGGCACCGAGCATGTCTGGTGCTTCGATTCCGGCAAACCCGGCCCGCAGGTGATGGTGCAGGCGCTGACCCACGGCAACGAGATCTGCGGCG
The DNA here is from genome assembly GCA_963756415.1 of uncultured beta proteobacterium. Classification (GTDB taxonomy): domain Bacteria; phylum Pseudomonadota; class Gammaproteobacteria; order Burkholderiales; family Burkholderiaceae_C; genus Rubrivivax. Next base: position 915,939 of record CAVWNT010000002.1, on the reverse strand, counting down.
CCATCGCGCTCGACTGGCTGCTGGCGCAACAGGCCGACTGGGCCGTCGCGAGCGGCCGGCTGACCTTGGCCTTCGGCAACATCGCCGCTTATGCCCGCTGGGACCCGACCGACCCCGACCGCAGCCGCTACGCCGACGAGGATTTCAACCGCGTCTGGGCCGACGACGTGCTGCACGGCGGCGGCGATTCGATCGAGCGGCGGCGCGCGCGCGAGCTGCGCCCCTTCGTCGATGCCGCCGAATGGCTGCTCGACATCCATTCGATGCACCAGGCCTGCCGGCCGATCATGGTCTGCGGCGCCGACCGGCGGGGTGGCGAGAAGGGCGCCGCGTTGTCGCGCCGCCTCGGCGTGCCCGGCACGTTGTTGATCGACACCGGCCACCCGGCCGGCCTGCGCATGATCGAACGCGGCGGCTTCGGCGACCCGGCCGATGCACGCACCGCGCTGCTGATCGAATGCGGCCAGCACTGGGAAGCCGCCGCGGCCGATGTCGCCAAGGACACGATGCTGCGTTTCCTGCGCGAGGCGGGCAGCCTGGACGATGCCTTCGTGGCGCCGGCGCTGGCGCGCATCGGCCTGAAGCCACCGGCCACACAGCGGCTGGTGCGGGTGACCGAGGCGGTGGTCGCCGAGAGTCTCGACTTCCGCTTCGTGCGCGATTTCCAGGGCCTGGAAGTGATCGAGAACGCCGGCGATCTGATCGCGACCGACGGCGAGCGGCGCATCGTGGCGCCCTACGACAACACGGTGCTGGTGATGCCGTCGATGTCGCACCTGAAGCTGGGCACGACGATGGTGCGGCTGGGGCGCTTCGACGATTGACGATCGCCGGCTGGCAGGGTCTGGGCGCTCAGCCTGCAGCCACCACCGAGGCCCCCCGCTCGAGCAGCAGCTCGCGCAGCACCGAGCGGTGGCAACGCTCCTCGTCCTCGCAGTAACAACCGACCGAGAAATTTGCATGCCGCGACAGCGCGGCCAGCAGATCGAGGGTGCGCGCCGTATCGGGTGCGGCCATCTGCGCGCGATAGTGCTTCTTGAAGGCGGCCCACTGCGCGGGTGTCTGCGCGGCCTGGGCGAGCTTCACGGTGGCCGCAGCCGGCGCCAGGTTCGGAAACCACACGTCGTACCAGTCCTGCGCCGCGAACTGCGACTTCGGCACGCCCCGCGGCGGCCGGCGCACCGTGCCGATGCGGGTGCCTTCGTCGGGATGGCGGGCGCTGCCCAGGCGAAGCACGCGAACGACCACGGCGTGCGGCTCAACCGGCCGTGCGGGCCGCGTCAGGGACCGCAGCACAGGGCCGTCATTCCTCCAGCTTCTTGTCTTCGCGTTTGGCAGCGGCCATGGCCTCGGGTTCCAGTTCTTCCGCGGAGCGGTTGAGGTGCACGAACACGCCCCATGCCGCCAGCAGCACACCCACCGCCGCGATCAGACCGGCCGCGTACGGCAGTTGCGACGCGTCCTCGTGGTTGGCCTTGAATGTCGCCACCAGTCCTTCGATCGCCAGCGCGACGATGACGACCACGAAAAATCGCGACAGGAAGCGGCGCACCCGCGTCGGCGCACTGATGTTGGCGTCGCGAATGACCTCCTCTTCGCTGATCGTCTCGGCGATCTGCAGCGCGACCACAGCCGCCGCCAGCAGCCCGACGGCTTCGATGATCTCCTGCGCCGCGGCGGCATCCAGCCCACCGACAAACGCGTGCCACCCCATGCGCGCGGCGATGATGGTCAGCATGATCGCCGCGCAGGCGAAGAGTGCCGCCGTCAGGCCATGCATGACCTGGAAGAGGCGCTGTACGAACTTCATTCGCGCAGCCCGCGCAGCCCTAGCGCTTGCGGCGCGGCGCCGCACCGCCGGGCTTGCGCTGCGCTGCCGCACCGTGGCTGCGCGGTGGCAGTCCCGTGTGCTGGGTCAACAGCCGGCCGGCCTGCGGTGCTTGCACAGCCGGCCGCGCCGGGGCGGTGCGGCTCGCTGGTTGTCGCCGCGTGTCGACAGCGCTGCCGGTGCCGGCCGGCTGGAAGGTCGGGATCAGGTGCTGCTTGCCGTTGCCGATCAGGTCGGCGCGGCCCATGTCCATCAGCGCCTCGCGCAGCAGCGGCCAGTTGTTGGCGTCGTGCCAGCGCAGGAAGGCCTTGTGCAGCCGGCGCCGGCGTTCGCCGCGCACGATGTCCACCTTCTCGGCGCGGCCGGGTCGCGGCTGATGCCCTTCAGCGGGTTGCGGCCGGTGTGGTACATCGCCGTCGCGGTGGCCATCGGGCTCGGGATAGAAGGTCTGCACCTGGTCGGCGCGGAAGCCGTTCTTCTTCAGCCACAGCGCCAGGTTCATCATGTCCTCGTCGCTGGTGCCCGGGTGCGCGGCGATGAAGTACGGGATCAGGTACTGCTTCTTGCCGGCCTCGGCGCTGGACGCGTCGAACAGCTGCTTGAAGCGGTCGTAGGCGCCGATGCCGGGCTTCATCATCTTCGACAGCGGCCCGCCCTCGGTGTGCTCGGGCGCGATCTTCAGGTAGCCGCCGACGTGGTGCGTGACCAGCTCCTTGATGTACTCGGGCGATCTTCACCGCCAGGTCGTAGCGCAGGCCCGAGGCGATCAGCACCTTCTTCACGCCGGTGATCGCGCGCGCCTTGCGGTACAGCCGGATCAGCGGCGCGTGGTCGGTGTTCAGGTTCGGGCAGATGCCCGGGATACACGCAGCTGGGCTTGCGGCACGCGGCTTCGATGGCCGGGCTCTTGCAGCCGATGCGCCACATGTTGGCGGTCGGGCCGCCGAGGTCGCTGACGACGCCGGTGAAGCCCTTGACCTTGTCGCGGATGTCCTCGATCTCGCGCAGCACCGAGTCCTCGCTGCGGCTCTGGATGATGCGGCCTTCGTGTTCGGTGATCGAGCAGAAGGTGCAGCCGCCGAAGCAGCCGCGCATGATGTTGACGCTGAAGCGGATCATCTCCCAGGCCGGGATCTTGGTCGCGCCGTCGTGGCGGCCGTGTCTCGTCGGCATAGGCCGGGTGCGGTGCAGCGCGCGTACGGCAGATCGAACACCCAGTCCATCTCGGCGGTGCTCAGCGGGATCGGCGGCGGGTTCAGCCACACGTCGCGGTCGGCGTGGCGCTGCACCAGCGCGCGTGCGTTGCCCGGGTTGGTCTCCAGGTGCAGCACGCGGCTGGCATGCGCGTACAGCACCGGGTCGCTCTTCACCTGCTCGTAGGCCGGCAGGCGGATCACGGTGCGCTCGCGCGGCGGCAGCTTGTAGCGGCCGATCAGCTTCGGCGCGCCGTTGGAGAAGAAGGTGATCGGCTGGTCGGCAACGCCCGGCGCCGCGCCCTCTTCCTTCGCACAGCTCGCGCCCTGGCTCGCGGCCTGCTCGACGGTGTTCTGGTAGGGGTTGATGTGCTCGTCGATGCGGCCCGGCTGGTCGACGTCGGTGGAATCGATCTCGAACCAGCCGTCGGCGGACGGGTCGCCGGTGCGCCGCATGAACGCCGTGCCGCGCACGTCGGTGATCTGCTGCACCGGCTCGCGCCGCGCCAGCCGGTGCGCGATCTCGACGATCGCGCGTTCGGCGTTGCCGTACAGCAGCAGGTCGCCCTTGGCATCGACCAGGATCGAGCGGCGCACCTTGTCCTGCCAGTAGTCGTAGTGCGCGATGCGGCGCAGGCTGCCTTCGATGCCGCCGAGCACGATCGGCACCTCGTTGAAGGCCTCGCGGCAGCGCTGCGCGTAGACCAGCGACGGCGCGGTCGGGCCGCTTGCCGCCGACGTCGCCGGGCGTGTAGGCGTCGTCGCTGCGCGATCTTGCGGTCGGCGGTGTAGCGGTTGATCATCGAATCCATGTTGCCGGCGGTGACGCCGAAGAACAGGTTCGGCTTGCCCAGCGCCTTGAACGGCTCCGGCGCTGTGCCAGTCGGGCTGCGCGATGATGCCGACGCGAAAGCCCTGCGCCTCGAGCACGCGGCCGATCACCGCCATGCCGAAGCTCGGGTGATCGACATAGGCATCGCCGGTGACGATGACGATGTCGCAGCTGTCCCAGCCGAGCGCGTCCATCTCGGCGCGGCTCATCGGCAGGAACGGCGCCGGGCCGAAGCGCTTGGCCCAGAACGGGCGGTAGGCGCTCAGCGCCTTGGGCATCGACGCGGGGCCGGAGACGGGGGCGGCAGTGGGGGCAGACAAGGTGGGTTGACGCGGGCGGAACAATCCGTGATTGTCCCAGTTTGTGGCGCCGGCGCCCCGCCAGCACATTCCAAGCATGCGCATCCTGCTGGCCGAAGACGAACACGAGCTGGCCACCTGGCTGGTGCGCGCGCTGCAGCAAAGCGACTTCCAGGTCGACTGGGTCGACGACGGGCGGCTGGTGCGCCGCAGCCTGAAGGCCACCGGCTACGACGCGCTGATGCTCGACCTGGGCCTGCCCGGTGTCGGCGGGCACGACGTGCTGGCCGAGCTGCGCGATGCCGACCAGCGGCTGCCGGTGCTGATCCTGACGGCGCGTGATTCGCTGATCGAGCGAGTCAGCAGCCTGCACGAAGGCGCCGACGATTTCCTCGCCAAGCCCTTCGAACTGGCCGAGCTCGAAGCGCGGCTGGTGGCGCTGATCCGCCGCGCGCGCGGCAGCGACCACCCGCGCTTTGCCTGCGGTGCGCTGAACTACGACAGCGCGTCGAAGCAGTTCACGCCTGGCACCATGAGCCGCTGGCGCTGACGCCCGCGCGAGCACGCCGTGCTGCGTGCGCTGATCCAGCGCAGCGGCGAGCCGATGTCGAAGAAGGAGATCATCGAGCGGGTGTTCTCCGACGAGCACGATGTCAACCCCGAAGCGGTCGAAGTGCTGGTGCACCGGCTGCGCAAGCGGCTCGATGACAGCCCGGTGCAGATCACCACGCTGCGCGGCCTGGGCTATGTGCTCGAGGCGATGCCGTGACACGGCAGCGCCGCGGCACTGGCCCGTGGCACCGCCTGAGCCTGCGCAACGCCCTGTTGATCGTGCTGCTGCCCGGCGTGCTGCTGGTCATGCGGCGTCGAGGTGGGGCTGACCTGGCGCACCGCGGTCGATGCCGCGAACGCGGCCTACGACCGTTCGCTGTACGGTGCGATCAAGGCGATGGACGCCAACATCTCGACCGACTAGCGGCGGCCTGGGCGTCGAATTGCCGTACCGGCTGCTCGAGTTCTTCGAGCTCACCGCCAGCGGCCAGGTGTATCTACCGCGTGGCCACCGAGGACGGCCTGGTCGAGATCGGCAATGCCGACCTGCCGGCGCCGCGCGCGCCGCTGATCACCGGCGTGCCGCAGTTCAGCGACGCCACCTACTACGGCGCAGCGGTGCGCGTCGGCTCCTACGCGCGGGTGCTGAACCGGGCCGCTGGCCGGCGCCCCGGCACCGCAGCGGGTGGTCATCCAGGTGGCCGAGACCCTGGGCTCGCGCCAGCGAGTTCACGCGCGCGCTGGTGCTGCAGGCGCTGGCGCGCGACCTGCTGCTGGTGCTGGCGGCCGCGGGCTGCTGGTGCTGGCGGTGGTCGGCTGGGCGCTGCGGCCCGCTGGAGCGCTTGCGCGCCGAAGTGGCGTCGCGATCGGCACGCGACCTGCGCCGATCTCGGCCGAGCGCATTCCGGCCGATGTGCGGCCGCTGGTCGAAGCCATCAACCAGCACGTGGCGCGCAACCGACGAGCTGGCCGAGGCGCAGCGACGCTTCGTCGACGACGCCTCGCACCAGTTGCGCACGCCGCTGACCACGCTGGCGCACGCAGGTCGGCGTTGCGCTGCGCGAGCACGATGCGCCGGCGATGCGCGAGGCGCTGCTGGCGATCAAGCTGCAGCTCGACGAGACCGTGCGCCAGACCAACCAGATGCTGGCGCTGGCGCGCACCGACAGCGCCCGAGCTTCGAACCGCCGCGAGGCGGTCGATCTGTCGGCGCTGGCCGAAGCCGGCACGCGCGCAATGGTGGACGGACGCACGCGACGCGCGGCATCGACCTGGGCTTCGAGCCCGCCGCCACGCCGCTGTGGGTGCTGGCGCAACCGGCGCTGCTGAAGGAGGCGCTGTCGAACCTGCTGCACAACGCATTGCGCTACACGCCGCGCGGCGGCGCAGGTCACGGTGCAGGTGGCAGCGGCCGGCCAGCACACCGCGCTGATCGCGTGATCGACGACGGGCCCGGCATCCCGCACGACGAACGGCGCCGTGCCGGCGAGCGCTTCTTTCGCGCCAGCAACGCCAGCCAGCCGGGCACCGGGCTCGGGCTGGCGATCGTGCGCTCGATCGCCGAACGGCATCGGCGGCGCGCTGCAGCTGGCCGACGGGCCCGGCGGGCGCGGGCTGGCGGCGACGATCGCTGCTGCCGCGGCTCGGCACCGCCGGCTCGGCATGCGCAGCAGCGGACGGCGCAGCCGGTCCAGGGTTTTCCCCAAGGATTTCGGCGATTCGTTGAAAGGCGCCTGAAAGTCTCCGCTCGCTACAGTGACCTGCATCCGCGGCGGTACAGGCTTGCGGAGCGACTTCAACACCTGGAGACACCATGAAACTCAAGAGCCCGCTGCTCGTCACTGGTCCTGGCCGGCGCCGCCGCCTGCGCCGCGGCCGGCCCGCTCGACAAGACCGAATGCATCGCCCCGGCCAAGCCCGGCGGCGGATTCGACCTGACCTGCAAGCTGGCGCAGGCGCGCGCTGATGGAGGGCAAGTTCATCGCCGACCCGATGCGCATCACCTACATGCCCGGCGGCATCGGCGCGGTGGCCTACAACGCCATCGTCGCGCAGCGCCCGGGCGAGGACAACACCATCGTCGCCTTCTCCGGCGGCTCGCTGCTGAACCTGGCGCAGGGCAAGTTCGGCCGCTACAACGAGAACGACGTGCGCTGGCTGGCCGCTGATCGGCGCCGACTACGGCGCCATCGTCGTCGCCGAAAGCTCGCCGTTCAAGTCGCTGAAGGACGTGCATCGCCGCCGTCAAGGCCGACCCGACCAAGGTCGTGTTCGGCGCCGGCGGCACCGTCGGCAGCCAGGACTGGATGAAGGCCGCGCTGACCGCCAAGGCGGCCGGGCTGAACCCGAAGTCGATGCGCTTCGTCGCCTTCGAAGGCGGCGGCGAGGCCATCACCGCGCTGCAGGGCGGCCACGTGCAGGTCTATTCGGGCGACGCGTCCGAAGCGCGGCAGCAGAGAAGGCCGGCTCGAAGATCCGCGTGCTGGCGGTGATGTCCGACAAGCGCCTGCCCGGCGACCTGGCCAACGTCCCGACCGCCAAGGAACAGGGCGTCGGACATCGAGTGGCCGATCATCCGCGGCTTCTTCATGGGCCCGAAGGTCAGCGACGCCGACTTCAAGACCTGGACCGACACCTTCAAGAAGATGATGGACACGCCGGCCTTCGACAAGCTGCGCGCCGAACGCGGCCTGTTCCCGTTCGACCTGGTCGGCGCCGAGGCCGACGCCTACGTCAAGAAGCAGGTGACGGCGTATCGCAAGCTGGCCGAAGAGTTCGGCCTGGCCGTCGCCAAGTAAGCCAGGCCCAGCACCGGGTGGCGGCGCCACCCGGCTCAACGCAACAGCCAGCGTGCACGCATGCGCCGGCACCGGAGACAACATCATGAGTGACCGCATCCTCGGTGCGGTGTGCGTGGTCGCGGCCGCGGGCATGGCCTGGGCCGCGCAGGACTACGCTGCCGCCATCTCCTACGAACCGGTCGGGCCCGCGCGCCTTCCCGCTGCTGCTGGCGGCGCTGATGGCCATCGGCGGCGCCTGGCTGGTGCTGAAGCCGACACTGCGCAGCGGCATGTTCAGCGCCGAGCGCGCTGCAGCCGATCGGCCTGTGCGCCGCTGACGGTGGTGATCTACGCGCTGCTGTTCCAGTGGCTCGGCTTCACGCTGGCCACCGCGGTGATGGCGGTGCCGGTGGGCATGGCCTTCGGCGGCAGCTGGAAGCAGTCGCTGGCCGGCGGCGTCGGCCTCGGGCTGGTGCTGTTCCTGCTGTTCGACAAGCTGCTCGACGTGGTGCTGCCGACCGGGCTGCTGAGCTTCATCCTCGGAGGCCGCTGATGGAAACGCTGCAATACCTGGCCGGCGGCTTCGCGCGTCGCGCTGTCGCCGATGAACCTGCTGGTGGCCGCCATCGGCGCGCTGATCGGCACCATCGTCGGCATGCTGCCCGGCCTGGGGCCGATCAACGGCGTCGCGATCCTGATGCCGCTGGCCTTCGCGCTGAAGCTGCCGCCCGAAACGGCGCTGATCCTGCTGGCGGCCGTCTACATCGGCTGCGAATACGGCGGGCGCATCTCGTCGATCCTGCTCAACGTGCCGGGCGATGCCGGCGCGATCATGACCGCGCTCGATGGTTACCCGATGGCGAAGAAGGGCCTCGGCGGCGTCGCGCTGTCGATCTCGGCCTGGAGCTCGTTCGTCGGCTCGATCGTCGCCACCATCGGCATCGTGCTGTTCGCGCCGCTGCTGGCGCGCTGGGCGCTGGCCTTCGGCCCGGCCGAGTACTTCGCGCTGATGTGCTTTGCCTTCGCCTGCATCGCCGGCCTGATGGGCGACGCGCCGATGAAGGCCGGCCTGGCCGCGGTGATCGGGTTGTCGCTGTCGTCGTGTCGGGCTCGATTCGAACTCGGGCGTCTACCGCTTCACCGGCGGCGACGTGCACCTGTGCGACGGCATCCAGTTCATCGTCGTCGTCATCGGCGTGTTCTCGATCAGCGAGATCCTGCTGATGCTCGAGCAGCACCACAGCAGCGCCGGGATGATCAAGGAGACCGGCCGCACCCTGTTCAACCTGAAGGAGATGGCGCACACCTGGTGGGCGACCCTGCGCTCCAGCGTGGTCGGCTTCGTCGTCGGCGTGCTGCCCGGTGCCGGCGCCACCATCGCCAGCGCGATGACCTATTCGATGGAAAAGCGCCTCGCCGGCGCCAGCGGCACCTTCGGCGAAGGCGACATCCGCGGCGTGGCCGCGCCGGAGGCGGCGAACAACGCGTCGGCGGCGGGCTGCTTCGTGCCGATGCTGACGCTGGGCGTGCCCGGCTCGGGCACCACCGCGGTGATGGTCGGCGCGCTGTCGCTGTACAACATCACGCCCGGGCCGGCGCTGTTCACGCAGCAGCCGGCGCTGGTGTGGGGGCTGATCGCCTCGATGTTCATCGGCAACGTGATGCTGCTGTTCATCAACATCCCGCTGGTCGGCGTGTTCACCAAGATCCTGCAGGTGCCGAACTGGGTGCTGGTGCCGGGCATCCTGGCCGTCAGCGCGGTGGGCGTGTATTCGGTGCACGCCACCACCTTCGACCTGGTGCTGATGGCGGTGCTTGGGCATCATCGGCTACCTGCTGCGCAAGCAGGGCATGCCGATGGCGCCGCTGATCCTGGGCTTCGTGCTCGGCGACATGATGGAGCAGAACCTGCGCCGCGCGCTGTCGATCACCAACGGCGAACTCGGCATCCTGGTCGAGAGCCCGATCAGCATCGGCCTGTGGATCGCCGCCGCGACGATGCTGCTGCTGCCGCCGCTGGTGCGACGCTTCACCAGCGGTCGTCTGCAAGGCACCGCGACGATGTCGTAGGCCAGTGCCGGAAGCCGCCGCGGCGGCTTCCGGTCACTGCCGCCGGCGAGCTGAGCTCAGCGAGCCGCCAAGGTGTGTGGCGGCCGACGGACCGCTCCATCTGAGCGCAATCAGGGCCTACCGCGAAGTTGCGTCAAGTCGACAGCACAAGCCTCTCGGCGGCGGCAAGCGATCGAATGCCGTTGCCCGCTACATCACCGCGCCGAGTTGCCAGGGCACGAACTCGTTCTGCCCGTAGCCGTGCGTCTCGCTCTTCGTCGCGCGGCCCGAGGCGGTCTGCAGCATCAGCTGGAAGATGCGCTCGCCGAGTCTCGTCGATGCCGGCGGTGCCGTCGATGACCTCGCCGCAGTTGATGTCGATGTCGTCCTGCTGCTTCAGCCACAGCGCGGTGTTGGTGCTGAGCTTCAGCGACGGCGACGGCGCGCAGCCGTAGGCCGAGCCGCGGCCGGTGGTGAAGCAGATCAGGTTGGCACCACCGGCCACCTGCCCGGTCGCCGACACCGGGTCGTAGCCCGGCGTGTCCATGAACACCAGGCCCTTGGCGGTGACCGGCTGCGCGTAGTCGACCACATCGACCAGGTTCGTGGTGCCGCCCTTGGCGATGGCGCCGAGGCTCTTTTCCAGGATCGTCGTCAGCCCGCCGGCCTTGTTGCCGGCCGATGGGTTGTTGTCCATCGAGCCGCCGTTGCGCGCGCAGTAGTCTTCCCACCAGCGCAGGCGCGCGAGCAGCTTGTCGGCCACCGCCTGCGACACCGCGCGGCGCGTCAGCAGGTGCTCGCCGCCGTAGATCTCGGGTGATTCGCTGAGGATCGCCGTGCCGCCGTGGCGCACCAGCCGATCGACCGCGGCACCCAGCGCCGGGTTGGCGCTGATGCCCGAATAGCCGTCGGAGCCCCCGCATTGCAGCCCGACCATGATGTGGCTGGCGCTGACCGGCTGGCGCTGCACGCGGTTGGCCTCTTCCAGCATCCACTCGATCAGCTCGATGCCGCGCGCCACCGTCTTCGCGGTGCCGCCGGTGTCCTGGATGCTGAAGCTGTGCAGGCGGCTGCTCTCGGCCAGGCCTTCCTGCTGCATCAGCCCGCTGATCTGGTTCGTCTCGCAGCCCAGCCCGACGAGCAGCAGCGCGGCGAAGTTCGGGTGCCGCGCATAACCGCCGAGCGTGCGGCGCAGCACCTGCAGCGGCTCGCCGTCGCTGTCGGTGGCGCAGCCGGCACCGTGGGTCAATGCGATCACGCCGTCGACGTGCGGGAAGCGTTCGAGCGCGCGCGGATTGACGTCGCGGCGGAAGTGGTCACCGATGGCGCGCGCCACCGTCGCCGAGCAGTTCACCGAGGTCAGCACGCCGATGTAGTTGCGCGTCGCAACGCGCCCGTCCGGCCGCACGATGCCCTGGAAGGTGGCCGGCTGCGCCGCCGGCGCCGTCGGCACCACGCCTTCGCCCACCGCATGATCGCGAGCGAAGCTGCTGAACTCGAGGTTGTGGCTGTGCACATGCTGGCCCGGCGCGATGTCGACCTTGGCGGTGCCGATGACCTGGTTGTAGCGCCGCACCGGCGCGCCGGCGGCGATGGCCCGCACCGCCAGCTTGTGGCCCGGCGGGATCAGGCCGCTGACGGTGACGCCTTCGTCGTCGAGCCGCGTGCCGCCGAGCAGCTGGTGGCGCGCGATGACCACGTCATCGGCGGCATGGATGCGGATCACGGGGGCAGTCGAGCGGGTCATGGTGGTGGTCTCGGTGGGCCGGGCCGACGTGCGGCCGGCGGACAGCCTTGGCTAGGCGGGCGCAGCGGCACGACCGAAGCCAACCGCGGCACGAACTTCGGCCGGGGCCGCGTCGACCAGTTGATGGTCCGGCGCGACGCCCAGCGCGTCGTTGACGGTCGAGAAGGCCTGTCGGAAGGCGATGAAGACCGTCGCCTCGAAGATCTCCCGGTCACCGAGCCCGACCTCGCGCAGGGATTCCACATCGGCCTGCGTGGTGGCGTTGGCGTCGGCAACGACCTTGCGCGCCCAGGCCGCCAGCCGTCGATCGCGTTCGCTCATGCTGCCGTCGGCCACGTTCGCGATGACGGCTGCGGCGACGCCGGCGCCGGCCTCCTGCGCCAGCGTCCTTCCCCAGGCCAGCGAGCAGTACGAGTCGCCGAGTTCGGCAGCGGTTGCGCAGACCAGGATCGCGAGGTCGCGCTTGCTCAGTGTGGAGGCACCCGTCAGCTGGCCGCGCAGCGCCGCGAAGCCGTCGAAGACATCGGCTCGCCAGGCCCAGGCCTTGGTCAGGTTCATGACGAAGCCCTGCGAGCCGGCGCTCGACTGGTACACCTGCGCGGTCTCGGGCGAGTCGTCGGGGGCGGCGATGAACATGGCTCTTCCTTGCTGAACGGCGTTCGCCCGCGGGCCGCGTCACCCGCGAGCAGCGTCCTCAGTCGTCGATCAACGCCGCATCCCACGCATGCACCGTCTGGTGCTGTTCGCCCAGGCCCTCGATGCCGACCACCATCGTGTCGCCGGCCTTCAGGTAGCGCGGCGGCTTCATGCCCATGCCCACGCCCGGCGGCGTGCCGGTGCTGATCAGGTCGCCCGGGTACAGCGTCATGAAGCGGCTGATGTAGCTGACCAGCGCGGCGACGCCGAAGATCATGGTCTTGGTGCTGCCGTTCTGCACGCGCTGGCCGTTGACGTCGAGCCACATCGACAGCGCCTGCGGATCTTTCACCTCGTCGGCCGTGACCATCCACGGGCCCACCGGGCCGAAGGTGTCGCAGCCCTTGCCCTTGTCCCAGGTGCCGCCGCGTTCGATCTGGTATTCGCGTTCGGAGACATCGTTGACCACGCAGTAGCCGGCGACATGCTTCAGCGCCTGGTCTTCATCGACATAGCGTGCCTTGCTGCCGATGACGATGCCGAGTTCGACTTCCCAGTCGCTCTTCACCGAACCCTTCGGCAGCACCACCGGGTCGTTGCAACCGACCAGTGCGCTGGTCGGCTTCATGAACAGGATCGGCTCTTTCGGAATCGGGTTGCCGGTCTCGGCGGCGTGGTCGGAATAGTTCAGACCGACGCAGACGAACTTGCCCATGCCGCCCCACGGCGGTGCGATGCGCGTCGGTTTGCCGAGCTTGGGCAGCTGTTGATGTCGAGTTCGCGCAGCCGCTGCAGGCTGCCTGGCGTGAGCGTCGCGCAGACGATGTCGGACATGTGTTGCGACAGGTCGCGCAAGCCGCCCTGGGCGTCCAGCAGAGCGGGCTTTTCGGCACCCTTGGCGCCGTGGCGAAGCAGTTTCATCGTGATTCCTTTGGTCGGTCGGGGTCAACAGGATGGGGCGGCGGTCAGTTGCTCCAGCCGCCGTCGATGACCTGGCTGGTGCCGGTGGTGAAGGCCGATTCGTCGCTGGCCAGGTACACCGCCAGCATCGCGATTTCATTCGCGGTGCCGAGACGGCCCATCGGCTGGCGCGCGACGAAGGCCGCTTCGACCTGCGCCACCGACTGCCCGCTGGCCTTGGCCTGCGCTTCGATGCGCTGGCGCAGCGACGGCGATTCCACCGTGCCGGGGCAGATGGCGTTGCAGCGAATGCCGCGGGTCATGAAATCGGCGGCGACGGACTTGGTCAGGCCGATCACCGCGGCCTTGCTGGTGGCATAGACAAAGCGGTTGGGCACGCCCTTGATGCTCGATGCAGCCGAGGCGACGTTGATGATCGACGAGGCACTGCCGCCGGCCTCGCGGTGCGCCAGCATCGCCGGCAGCAGCGCGCGGATGAGCCGGTACATCGACCGCACGTTCAGGTTGAAGGCCAGGTCCCAATCGGCCTCGTCGCACTCGAGCACGCTGCCGGCGTGCACGAAGCCGGCACCGTTGAACAGCACCTGCACCGCGCCCAGTTCGCCGGCCAGCGCGCTGATGGCGCCGGCGTCGGTGACGTCGAGCTGGCGTGCGTCGATGCCGGGCAGCTTGGCCAGTTCAGCCAGCGCGTGCTGATTGATGTCGGTCGCGATCACCTGCGCGCCTTCGCGGGCGAAAGCCTCCGCGACGGCGCGCCCGATGCCCTGCCCGGCGGCGGTGACGAGGGCCTTCTTGCCGGCCAATCGCTGTGTCATGTCGGTGTGTCTCCTTGCATGGGGGTGGCGGGCGTTGTTCGGCACCGAGGCGCCCGGTGACATCGACATTGTGGCGCGAGTTCAGCGCCGCGACGCTTGCCTCGCGGGCCGCCTCACTCGCGCGGCGCCGCCGGGTTGAGCAGGTCGGCCGCGTTGCGCTCGGGCGCCTCGGCATCGATCTGCTCGCGCACATCGTGCACCGCGCGCGTGTCCACCGGCGGCGCCGGCGGCGCTCGCCCGACCGGCGCGCGGGACGGCACGTCGGCGGCTGTCGCGGCGGCATCGCGCTGCGTCAATTGCAGCCGGTAGATCGGCTCGGGCAGATCGATGCCGGCACCTTCGAGCGCCAGCTTGACGACGCGGATCGCCTCGCTCTTGACGAGCAGGAACTCGTGGCTGCGCTGATCGACCCATCCTTGCACGCGCAGCTGCACGTTCGAATCGCCGAGCGCGGCGATGTACGCGCGCGGCGGCGGCTTGTGCAACACACCGTCGAGTTGCCGCAGTTCGTCGACGGCAAGGCCCTGCGCGCGCACCAGGTCTTCGTTGACGCCGATGCCGACATCGAACTGGAAGCGCCGGCTCGGGTTGCGCGTGTAGTTCAAGGTCACGCTGCGAAAGACGAGTGCATTGGGCAGGCGCAGGTGGTTGCCGTCGGGCGTCATCAGCACCGTCGCGCGCGAGGTCATCGAGACGATGAAGCCTTCGTTGCCGTCGATCACCACATGGTCGCGCGGCGCGAAGGGCTGGCGCAGGCTCATCAGGATGCCGGCCAGGTAGTTCTCCAGCGTGTCCTTGAACGCGAAGCCCAGCGCGATGCCGAGCACGCCCGCGGTGCCGAGCAAGGCGCCGACCAGCGCCGTGGCGTCGAGTATTTCCAGCGCCACCAGCGCACCGATGCCGGTGGCCGCCCAGCGCAAGGTGGTGCGGGCCAGGTCACGCAGGAACGGGTTGCGGCTGCCGACACGGTCGAGCAAGGTGCGCCGCGACAGCCAGCGCCCCGTCAGCCAGGCCAGCCAGAGCACCAGCAGCGCCATCGCCAGCAACGGCAGCGCGGCCAGCAGCCGGTAGCCTTCTTCGAGCAGGCGCTCGCCGACGCGATCGATCTCGAAGCTCGTGTTCATCCGCAGCTGATGTTCATCGCTTGGCAGGCCCGTGTGCGCGGCAGAGTCGAACACGATAGCGCCTGTGCAAGCCGAGCCGCGGCGCGCCGTCGCTGTCGCGAAGATGGGACACTGCCCTTTCCGATGCGAGGCTGCCATGACGACATTGCTCTACACCCACCACGACTGCCTGGCGCACGCGCCCGGCCCCGGCCATCCCGAATCGCCGGCGCGGCTGAGCGCGGTGCTCGAAGCGCTGCGCGCGAGCGAATTTGCCGAGGCCGCCTGGCGCGATGCGCCGCTGGCCCGCCGCGAGCAGCTGCTGCTGGTGCACTCGCCGCATTACGTCGACGAAGTCGAGGCGCTGGCACCGCGTGAAGGCCACGCCGTGCTCGACGGCGGCGACACGGTCATGTCGCCCGGCACCTGGCAGGCGGTATTGCGCTGCGTCGGTGGCGCCTGCGCCGCAGTCGATGCGGTGGTCGCCGGCGAGGCGGCCAACGCCTTTTGCGCCACGCGGCCGTGTGGCCACCACGCCGAGGCCGACCGCGCGATGGGCTTCTGTGTCTTCAACCAGGCCGCCATCGCGGCCTTGCATGCGCGGCATGCGCACGGCCTGCAGCGCGTGGCGGTGGTCGACTTCGATGTGCACCACGGCAACGGCACGCAGAACGCGTTCTATGCCGACCCCGAGCTGTTCTACGGCTCGTGCCACCAGTCGCCGTTCTATCCCGGCAGCGGCGCGCGGCACGAGGCCGGCGTGGCCGGCAACGTCGTCAACATCCCGATGCCGCGCGGCAGCGGTTCGGCCGAGTTCCGCGAGCACATGCTCGGCGAGCTGCTGCCGGCGCTGCGCGACTTCGCGCCGCAGCTGCTGATCATCTCGGCCGGCTTCGATGCCCACCACAAGGATCCGCTGGGCGGCTTGCGCTTCAGCGACGACGATTTCCACTGGATCACGCGCGAGCTGATGGCGGTGGCCGATGACAGCGCCGAGGGGCGCGTGGTGTCGGTGCTCGAAGGCGGCTACAGCCTCGAGGGCCTGGCCAGCGGCAGCGCGGCCCATGTGCGCGCCTTGATGGGCCGCTAGCCCGCGCGGCCGGCCGGCCTGCTCAGCGCCGCGCGCCGGCTGTCACCGGCACGATCTGATCGATCAGGCGCGCGCCGTCGCGCAGCAGGAAGTCGCGGAACGCCAGCGCGGCCGGCGGCAGGTGCTTCTGGCGGCGCCGCACCAGGTACCAGTGCAGCCGGCGCGGAAAGCCGACCACGTCGAGCATCACCAGCGTGCCGGCGCGCAACTCGGCGCTGACCGTGTGGCCGGACAGGAAGGCGATGCCCATGCCGGCCAGCACCGCCTGCTTGATGGTCTCGGTGCTCTTGATCTCGAGGGCCACGTTCAGCTGCGCGATGTGGCGGCCGAAGGCCTCGGCCATCGACACCGCGGTGTCGGAACCCCGTTCGCGCACGATGAACGGCTCGCGCAGGATGCGCGTCATGGCGATGCGCGGTGCCGCAGCCAGTGCATGGCCCGACGCGGCGACGATGACATAGGGGTGCGGTGCGAAGGCCTCGTTGACCGTGTCCGCATCGTCGGGCGGGCGCACCATGATCGCCAGGTCGGTCAGGTTGTCGGCCAGCTGCACCAGCAGGTCTTGCCGGTTGTGCACCATCAGGTTGAGCTGGACACCTGCGTGTGCGCGCGCGAACTCGACCAGCAGGCGCGGCAGGAAATAGTCGCCGGCGCTGATCGCGGCGACGTTCAAGCGCCCGCCGCTGACGCCCTCGATGCGCGCCATCGCCGCCTCGGCATCGGCGAACTGCCGGATGATCAGCCGGCTGTGGTGCAGCAGTTCGCTGCCCGCGGCCGTGAGGTGGATCTTCTTGCCGAACTGGTCGAACAGCTGCTGGCCGACATGGCCCTGCAAGGTGCGCACCTGCGTCGACACCGCCGGCTGCGTCAGGTGCAGCTCTTCGGCGGCGCGCGAGAAGCTGCCCAGCCGCGCGACGGTTTCGAAGACCTTGAGCTGGCGCAGCGTGGCGTTTTTCATGCAGGCGTTGGGCGCGGGAAAATCATAAACGATGATGTATGCATTCGATTAAATACTTTCACTATCTTTTATCGTTTCGCGCTCCTACATTGAGGCCATCGCACCCGCCTGGAGCCGCACCATGACCACCGCCCACACCGCCGCATACACATCGGAAGACGCCGTCGAACTCGACCGCCATGCCTTCAATGCCGCCTTCCACGAACTGGGCCTGCGCTGGCACTGGGATGCCGACACCTACGAGCGCCTGTGCCGCGGCAGCGGCGATGCCGGTGCGCTGACGCGGCACTACCTGCGCGATGCGCAATCGCACCTGCTGACGGCCTACGACGAGGCTTTCCTCGCCGATGCCATCGTCTCGCGCATGGTGCGCGTGCGCCAGCTGATCGGCGCGCGCGCGCCGCGTTCGCTGTCCTGCGACTGGGTCGCGTACAACGAAGGCCAGACCGGCTTCTGACCAGACCCGCGCTGTTCGCCCCTGCTCCGTCGGCACCTCGGAAGGAGCCAAGCGCACAGCCGGACGTCTGCAGACGCTTCGACACATCCCATTGCTCCGCGGAAGGCAACCGAACATGAACATCGCCATCATCGGCGCCGGCGCGATCGGCGGCTACGTCGGCGTCAAGCTGGCCCTGGCCGGCGATCGAGGTCACCTTCATCGTGCGCGGTGCCAACCTCACGGCGATCCGCCGCGACGGCATGAAGCTGATCATGAACGACGGCACCGAACAGATCGCGCGCCAGGTCGAGGCCAGCAACGACTACGCACACACCGGCGTGCAGGACCTCGTGGTGCTGGCGGTGAAGGCGCATCAGGTCGAAGCCGTGGCCGCCGACCTGCCGCAGCTGATGGGCCCGCACACGCTGCTGCGTGACGATGCAGAACGGCATCCCGTTCTGGTACTTCCACGACCACGGCGGTGCGCTCGCCGGCAGCACCGTCGACAGCGTCGATCCCGGTGGCGTGCTGGCGCGCACGCTGCCGGCGGCGCAGATCATCGGCTGCGTGGTCTATCCGGCCTCCGAGCTGATCGCGCCCGGCGTGGTCAGGCACATCGAGGGCGATCGCTTTCCGCTCGGCGAACTCGACGGCTCGCGCAGCGAACGTGTGCAGCGCATCGCGCAGGCCTTCGACAGGCGCCGGCTTCAAGGCGCCGGTGCTCGACGACATCCGCAGCGAGATCTGGCTCAAGCTGTGGGGCAACCTGACCTTCAACCCGATCAGCGCCTGGCGCACTGCCACGCTGGTCGACATCTGCCAGTTTCCGCTGTCGCGCGGCGCTGGCGGCGAGCATGATGAGCGAGGCGCAGGCAGTGGCGCACAAGCTCGGCATCACCTTTCGCGTCTCGCTCGACAAGCGCATCGCCGGCGCCGAGAAGGTGGGCAAGCACAAGACCTCGATGCTGCAGGACATCGAAGCCGGTCGCGCGCCCGAGATCGATGCGCTGGTCGGCTCGGTGGTCGAGCTGGGCCGCCTGACCGGCACGCCGACGCCGCACATCGATGCCGTCTATGCGCTGGTCAAGCTGCTGGCGCACACCATGGCAGAAGAAAAGGGCCAGTTGCGCATGCAGCCGGCGGCCTGAACGATCGGCGCCGCCGCGCGCCTGATCGTGTCACTTCACCAGCATCACCGGCACCGTCGAGTGTTCGAGCGCGCTCTGCGCCACCGAGCCCATCAGCGCGGCCGCCGCACCGGCGCCCTTGGTGCCCATCACGATCAGGTCGCAGGATCGGGCCTGTGCTTCCTTGGCGATGGTCTCGCCGGGCGAGCCGATGCGTTGATGCGCGTGGTGCTCGACGCCGGCGCCGACGAGCAGCGCACGCGCCGCGGCCATGCCCTTCTCGCCGAGTTCGGCGTAGTACTCGTCGAGCGACTTGCTGGCCACGAACGACGACACATCACCGGACACCGGGCGCTGCACGTTGAGCAGGTGCAGTTCCAGCGCGGCTGGATCAGCCACGTCCTGGCGCATGTCGATGATGTGCTGCACAGCCCGCTGCGATGCCGCCGAACCGTCCACCGCCAGCAAGATGCGGCGCAGCCGCCCGGCGCCCGGCGACGTGGCGGCAACCTCGACCGGCGCCGCGCTGCGCGCGCGACGTGCCGTCATCCACTTGCCGATGGCCAGCACCAGCAGCGCGCCGAAGACGCCGGCGCCGTAGCGCAGCGCATCGCTGACGCCGATTTTCGGGAACGATGGCATCACCTCCGGGTTGACCAGCGCCGGGTCGGTGACCGTCATCGTGCCGGCGATCCAGCCGAGCAGCATGCCGCCCAGGGTGATGATGATCGGGAAGCGATCCATCAGCTTGATCACCATCTGGCTGCCCCAGACGATGATCGGGATGCTGACCAGCACGCCGAAGATGACCAGCACCATGCTGTGGTCGCCGCCGGTGGACTCGGCGGCACCGGCGATGGCGATGACGTTGTCCACGCTCATCACCAGGTCGGCGATGATCACCGTCTTCACCGCACCCCACAGCTTGTCGCTGCCTTCGATGTCGCCGTGACCGCCCTCGTGTTCGGGCACCAGCAGCTTGACGCCGATCCACACCAGCAGCAGCGCACCGACGATCTTCAGGAACGGAATCGCCAGCAGCTGCAGCGCGAAGAAGATCAGGATGATGCGCAGCACGATGGCGCCGGCGGTGCCCCACAGGATGCCCTGCGTGCGCTGCTTCGGCGGCAGCTTGCGACAGGCCAGCGCGATCACGACCGCGTTGTCGCCGCCGAGCAGGATGTCGATCATGATGATCTGGCCGACGGCGACCCAGAACTCCGGCGTGGTGAACATGTCCATGGCGGTCTAACGGTGCGCTGCGCTCAGAGGGTGATCGGTGACGGCGATTGTCGGGCAGCAGGCAACCCCGGCGCTGCCGGGGCGCGGCGGCGCCACACGCTCAGCTCGGCAGCGGATCGAGGATCTGCCCGCCGCCGAAGCTGCCCTGCACCGGCGCCGGGCCGCCGGGCAGCACCCGCACCGCGCAGTACTTGAACTCGGGGATCTTGGCGAACGGGTCGAGCGCGGCGTTGGTCAGCCGGTTGATCGCCGCTTCGTAGTAGCAGAAGGGCACGAACACCGCACCGCGCGGCGTGCCTTCGTCGGCGCGCGCGAACAGCGACACCGTGCCGCGTCGCGATTCGATCGTCAGCACCTGGCCGGGCCGCACGCCCAGGCCTGCCAGATCGAGCGGATGCACCAGCGCCGTCGGGTCGGGCTCGATGGCATCGAGCACGCTGGCGCGGCGCGTCATGCTGCCGGTGTGCCAGTGCTCGAGCTGGCGCCCGGTGATCAGCACCATCGGGTAGTCGGCATCGGGCCGCTCGTCGGCCGGGATGATGTCGGCCGGCACGAAGCGCGCCTTGCCGCCTTCGCGCGGGAAGTCGTCGACGAACACCACCGGCTGGCCCGGGTCGCCTTCCTTCTCGCACGGGTAGGTGACGGCATGTTCGCGTTCCAGCCGATCCCAGGTGATGCCGGCGATGCTCGGCATGGTCTTGCGCATCTCGTCGAACACCTCGCTGACATGGCCGTAGTTCCAGCCGCAGGCCGAGGCGCTTGGCGATCTGCTCGATGATCCACAGATCCTGGCGCGCATCGCCGGGCGGATCGATGGCCTGGCGGCCCATCTGCACCAGCCGGTCGGTGTTGGTGAAGGTGCCGGTCTTCTCCGGGAAGGCGCCGGCCGGCAGGATGACGTCGGCCAGGTAGGCGGTTTCGGTGAGGAAGATGTCCTGCACCACCAGGTGGTCGAGTGCGGCCAGCGCCTCGCGTGCATGGTTCACGTCGGGGTCGGACATCGCCGGGTTCTCGCCCTGCACGTACATGCCCTTGATCTCGCCGCGCTTGGCGGCGTGCATGACCTCGACCACGGTCAGCCCGACCTTGTCGTCGAGCGTGCCCGCCGGCAGCTGCCAGGCGGCTTCGAAGCGCTGGCGCACCTCGGGCTCGGCTGACGTGCTGGTAGTCGGGCAGCATCATCGGGATCAGGCCGGCATCGCTGGCGCCCTGCACGTTGTTCTGCCCGCGCAGCGGGTGCAGGCCGGTGCCTGCGCGGCCGATCTGGCCGGTCATCAGCGCCAGCGCGATCAGGCAGCGCGCGTTGTCGGTGCCGTGCACATGCTGGCTGATGCCCATGCCCCACAGGATCATCGAAGCCTTCGAGCGTCGCGTACAGCCGCGCCACGTCGCGCAGCGTCTCGGCGTCGATGCCGCAGATCGGCGCCATCGCCTCCGGCGCATAGCCGGCCACGTTCTTGCGCAGCTCGTCGTAGCCGATGGTGCGGCTGGCGATGAAGGCCTCGTCGACGAGCCCTTCCTCGACGATGACGTGCATCAGCGCGTTCAGCATCGCCACGTCGGTGTCGGGCTTGAACTGCAGGAAGCGGTGCGCCAGGCGCGACAGGTCGGAGCGGCGCGGGTCGCAGACGATCAGCTTGGTGCCGTTCTTCGCCGCGTTCTTGATGAAGGTGGCGGCGACCGGGTGGTTGACCGTCGGGTTGGCGCCGATGACGATCACCACCTCGGCCTTCGTCACGTCCATCACCGGGTTGCTGACCGCGCCCGAGCCGATGCCTTCGAGCAGCGCCACCACCGACGAGGCGTGGCACAGCCGCGTGCAGTGGTCGACGTTGTTGCTGCCGAAGCCGGTGCGCACCAGCTTCTGGAACAGGTAGGCCTCTTCGTTGCTGCCCTTGGCCGAACCGAAACCGGCCAGCGCCTTCGGGCCGTGCGTGTCGCGGATGTCCTTGAGCCTGCCGCCGGCGAAGTCGAGCGCTTCTTCCCAGCTCGCTTCGCGGAACACGTCCATCACGCGCTCGGGGTCCATCACGAAGTCGCCGCGTCTTCGGCGGCGCATCGGCACGGCGGATCAGCGGCTTCGTCAGGCGCTGCGGGTGGTGCGCGTAGTCGAAGCCGTAGCGCCCCTTGACGCACAGCCGCGCGTGGTTGGCGGGGCCGTCGCGGCCTTCGACGAAGAGGATCTTGTTGTCCTTGACGTTGTAGGTCAGCTGGCAGCCGACGCCGCAGTACGGGCACACCGATGGCACCTGCTTGTCGGGCACCGTCAGCGCGGCATCGCGCGCCGGCATCAGCGCGCCGGTCGGGCAGGCCTGCACGCACTCGCCGCAGGCCACGCAGGTGGACGCGCCCATCGCGTCGTCCATGTCGAAGACGATCTTCGCCTGCTCGCCGCGAAAGGCCAGGCCGATGACGTCGTTGACCTGCTCGTCGCGGCAGGCGCGCAGGCAGCGCGTGCACTGGATGCAGGCGTCGAGGTTGACGGCGATCGCCGGGTGCGACAGGTCGGTCGGCGGCTGCGCGCGCGCCGCGAAGCGCGGCTTGCCGACGTCGAGCTTGGCGGCCCACTGGTCGAGCTCGTTGTGGCGCGTGTAGTCGCGCTCGGGCATGTCGGCCAGCAGCAGCTCGAGCACCATCTTCTGCGACTTGCGCGCGCGCTCGCTCGCCGTCTGCACCTTCATGCCGGCGCTGGCGAAGCGGCAGCACGACGGCGCCAGCACGCGCTCGCCGTCGATCTCGACCACGCAGGCGCGGCAGTTGCCGACCTCGTCCAGGCCGGCGCGTGTAGCACAGGCGCGGCATCTCGACGCCCTCGCGCTGCGCGATCTCGA
The DNA here is from genome assembly GCA_963756415.1 of uncultured beta proteobacterium. Taxonomy (GTDB): domain Bacteria; phylum Pseudomonadota; class Gammaproteobacteria; order Burkholderiales; family Burkholderiaceae_C; genus Rubrivivax. The sequence goes on along the minus strand of CAVWNT010000002.1, from coordinate 893,497 downwards.
TCAGCGTCTCGTTCGCACGGCGCCTGCACTTCGCGCCCGTTGAGTGTGAAGCTGACGACCGGCGCGTCGAGCGCAGCCGCTTCGTTGCGGGTGATGGCGTTCATGGCAGCTCCTTCTGCGGCTTCGGCGGGGCCGCATCCTGCTCGGCGCTCAGTGCCGCGTCGACCTCGCCGCTGGCGCGCGCATCGAGTTCATGCGCGAAGTACTTGATCACACAATCGACCGGGTTCGGCGCGGCCTGGCCCAGGCCGCAGATCGACGCATCGCGCATCACCGTCGACAGGTCGGCCAGCAACGGCAGATCCCAGTCGTCGCGCGTCGATCAGCGCCGACGCCTTGGCGGTGCCGTTGCGGCACGGCGTGCACTGGCCGCAGGACTCGTGCGCGAAGAAGCGCATCATGTTGCGCGCCGCGTCCGATCGCGCTGTCCGATCGGACAGCACGATCACCGCGGCCGAGCCGATGAAGCAGCCGTGCGGCTGCAAGCGTGTCGAAATCGAGCGGCACGTCGCCCAGGCTCGCCGGCAGGATGCCGCCCGATGCACCGCCGGGCAGGTAGCCGTAGAAGCGCCTGCCCATCGGCCATGCCGCCGCAATGTTCGTCGATCAGTTCGCGCATCGTGATGCCGGCCGGCGCGAGCTTCACGCCCGGGCTGCCTGACGCGCCCCGACACCGAGAACGAGCGCAGCCCCTTGCGGCCGTGGCGGCCCTGCGCGGCGAACCACTCGGCGCCCTTCTCGACGATGTCGCGCACCCAGTACAGCGTCTCGAAGTTGTGTTCCAGCGTCGGCCGGCCGAACAGGCCCGACCTGCGCGACGTACGGCGGGCGCAGCCGCGGCATGCCGCGCTTGCCTTCGATCGATTCGATCATCGCCGACTCTTCGCCGCAGATGTAGGCGCCCGCGCCGCGGCGCAGGATGATCTCGCGGCATGCCCGGGTAGGGCGGCTCGGCGCGCAGCTTGGCCAGTTCGGCTTCGAGCATCGCGCGGCAGCCGTGGTACTCGTCGCGCAGGTAGACGTAGATGCGCGCGATGCCCACCGCCCAGGCGGCGATCAGCATGCCTTCGAGGAAGCGGTGCGGATCGCGCTCGAGATAGACGCGGTCCTTGAAGGTGCCGGGCTCGCCCTCGTCGATGTTCACCGCCATCAGCCGCGGCGCCGGCTCGTTGCGCACGATGCGCCACTTGCGCCCGGTCGGGAAGCCGGCGCCGCCGAGGCCGCGCAGCCCCGAATCCTCCAGGCTGCGGATCACCGAGTCGACGTCCTGCTCGCCGGCGATGCACTGCTGCAGCAGCCGATAGCCGCCCTGCGCCTTGTAGGCCGCCAGGTCGATGTGGCCTCGCGGGCAGGTCGACGGTGCGGCCCGCGCCGACCGCGGCCACCACCGTGTCGACACGTCGCGCCGCGGCAGCGGATGCTGGCCCACCACCGCCGCCGGCGCCTGCTCGCAGCGGCCGATGCACGGCGCGGCGATGACGCGCACCGCCGGGCCGAGCAGCGCGGGCAGGCGCGCGCAGCAGGTCGCGCGCGCCGGCCATCTCGCACGACAGCCCGTCGCACACGCGCACGGTCAGCGCCGGCGGTGCGACCTCGCCCTCGCTTGCACGATATCGAAGTGGTGATAGAAGCTGGCGACCTCGTAAACCTCGGTCTGCGCCAGCCGCATCGCCTGCGCGAGCGCGGCCAGGTGGTCGGTGCTGCAGGTGGCCGAAGCGGTCCTGCAAGGCAGTGCAGGTGCTCGATCAGCAGTCACGCTGCGCGCGGTGCATCGCCGAGCAGTTCGCGCACCACCGCATGCGCGGCCGGGCTCGCACGGCGGCCCTTCGGGGCCTCGCGCTTGCGCTGGCGCACCGGGTCTTGCGAAGCGATGGGAATGACGGTGGCTTTCATCAGCGCTCGGTTGTCTCGGTCGTCAGGCCGGCCGCCTGTCGGCATCCGCTGGCGGCGCGTGCTTCACGGCTGCCTACAGCAGCCCGGCCCCCCGCGCCCACTGGTACTTGGCGCCCAGCACCGCGACCGGGATCTCGGTCGAGTAGGCATACGCCGGAATGCCGTGCTCGTACAGGTATTGCGCAGCCTCCTCCACTTCCACGTCACCGGCCAGCGACGCCACCATCGGCTTCTCGATGCCCTTGGCGAGCATTTCCTCGCGCGCCTCGACCATGATTTTGGCGAACACCATCGGCGGCGTCACGATGGTGTGCCAGTAACCCAGGATCAGCGCATGGATGCGCGGCGTCGCTCAGGCCCAGCAGCACGGTGTTCTTGTAGGTCTGCGGCGGCTCGCCGCCGGTGATGTCGACCGGGTTGCCGGCGGCGCCGAAGGGCGGGATGAACTTGCGGAACGCGGCGTCCAGGTCGTCGGGCATCGGCATCAGCTTCAGCCCCTGGTCGACGCAGGCATCGGACAGCAGCACGCCCGAGCCGCCGGCGCCGGTGATGATGACGATGTTCTCGCCCTTCGGCGTCGGCAGGATCGGCACGCCGCGCGCGAAGTCGAGCAGGTCGCGCAGGCTCTTGGCGCGGATCACGCCGGACTGGCGCAGCACGTCGTCGTAGATCTTGTCGTTGCCGGCCAGCGCGCCGGTGTGCGAGCTGGCGGCCTTGGCGCCGGCCGCGGTGCGCCCGGCCTTGAGCATGATCACCGGCTTCTTCTTCGACACGCGCTTGGCGACTTCGGCGAAGGCGCGACCGTCCTTCAGGTCTTCGCAGTGCTGCGCGATGACCTTGGTGTTCGGGTCCTGCTCGAAGAACAGCAGCAGATCGTCCTCGTCGATGTCCGACTTGTTGCCCAGGCCGACGATCGCCGACACGCCCATCTTCGCCGAGCGGCGAGAAGCCGATGATGGCCATGCCGATGCCGCCGGATTGCGACGACAGCGCCGCCGAGCCCTTGACGTCGTAGGCGGTGCAGAAGGTCGCGCACAGGTTCGACGGCGTGTAGTAGAAGCCGTAGATGTTCGGCCCCATCAGGCGGATGTTGTACTTGTGGCCGATCTTGGCCAGCTCTTCCTGGCCTTCGTGGTTGCCGGTCTCGGCGAAGCCGGACGGGATCAGCACCGCGCCGGCGATGCCCTTCTCGCCGCATTCGGTGAGCGCGCCGGCGACGAACTTGGCAGGGATCGCGAACACCGCGGTGTCGATCTCGCCGGCCACGTCCTTGACGCTCTTGTAGGCCTTGTGGCCCATGATCTCGGCCGCCTTCGGGTGGATCGGATAGATCTGCCCCTTGTAGCCGCCGTTGATCAGGTTCTTCATCACCGAGTTGCCGATCTTGCCGGCCTCGTCGGAGGCGCCGATCACCGCCACCGACTTCGGCTGCATCATGCGGTTCATCGACTTGACGACGCTCGGCCTCGGCCGGGCGATGGCGCGCCGGCTTCTGGTTGAAGTCGACGACGATGCGCACGTCGGCGGCGATCGCCTGAATCCTTGCTGGCGAAGACCGGGTTCAGGTCCATCTCGGAGATTTCCGGGAAATCGCTGACCAGCTGGCTGACACCGACGATCAGGGCCGCGAGCTTGTCGCGGTTGACCGCGTCGCCGCCGCGCACGCCCTTGAGCATTTCCGCGGCCTGGATGCCGTCGAGCATCGACAGCGCGTCGTCCTTGCTCGCCGGCGCCAGGCGGAAGGTGATGTCCTTCAGCACCTCGACCAGCACGCCGCCCAGGCCGAAGGCCACCAGCTTGCCGAAGCTGCCGTCGGTGACCGCGCCGACGATGACCTCCTGGCCGCCCTTGATCATCTGCTGCACCTGCACGCCGACGATCTTCGCGTCCGCCTTGTACTGCTTCGCGTTGGCGATGATCGTGTCGTAGGCCTTCGACGCGTCGTCGGCGCTGGCCACGCCGACGATCACGCCGCCGGCTTCGGTCTTGTGCAGGATGTCCGGCGAGACGATCTTCATCACCACCGGGAAGCCCATGCCCGAGCCCAGCTTGGCGGCCTCGGCGGCGCTGTTGGCCACGCCCTCGCCCGGCACCGCGATGCCGTAGGCGTCGCAGATCTGCTTGCCTTCCGGCGCGGTCAGCGAATCACGGCCCTCGGCGCGCACGGCGTCGAGAATCTTGCGAACCTTGTTCTTGTCCATGCTGTTCTCCTGGCAGATGCGTCGAAAGTTCAGATCACCTTGGCGTCGCGCAAGGCCGCGATGTCGGCGCTCGAATAGCCCAGCTGCGACATCACTTCATCGGTGTGCTCGCCGAGCAGCGGCGAGCGCTTGACCTCGGTCGCGCTGTCGGACATCTTGATCGGGTTGCCCACCGTCAGGTACTTGCCGCGTTTCGGGTGGTCGACCTCGACCACGGTGCCGGTGGCGCGCAGCGCCCTCGTCTTCGGCGATCTCCTTCATCGACAGGATCGGCCCGCACGGGATGTCGAATTCGTTGAGGATGTCCATCGCCTCGAACTTGGTCTTCGTCATCGTCCACTGCTCGATGCGCGCGAAGATCGACTTCAGGTGCTTCAGGCGCGCCGGCGGCTTGGCGTATTCGGGGTCGGTGATCCAGCCCTCCTCGCCGATGACCTTGCAGATCGCCGGCCACACGGCCGCCTGCGTGATGAAGTAGATGTAGGCGTTGGGATCGGTCTCCCAGCCCTTGCACTTCAGGATCCAGCCGGGCTGCCCGCCGCCCGAAGCGTTGCCGGCACGCGGCACCGCTGCGCCGAACTCGCCGTCCGGGTACTGCGGGTACTCGTGCATCGTGCCGGTGCGGTCGAGACGCTGCTGGTCGCGCAGCTTGACGCGGCACAGGTTCAGCACCGAATCCTGCATCGGCGCCAGCACCTTCTGGCCGCGGCCGCTGCTGTTGCGCTGGTACAGCGCGGCGACGATGCCCAGCGCCAGGTGCAGCCCGGTGCCCGAATCGCCGATCTGCGCGCCGGTGACCAGCGGCGGGCCGTCGTCGAAGCCGGTGGTCGAGGCCGAGCCGCCGGCGCACTGCGCGACGTTCTCGTAGACCTTGCAGTCCTCGTACTTGCCGGGGCCGAAGCCCTTCACCGACGCGACGATCATGCGCGGGTTCAGCGACTGGATGTGCTCCCAGGTGAAGCCCATGCGGTCGAGCGCGCCGGGCGCGAAGTTCTCGACCAGCACGTCGCAGGTCTTGATCAGCCGGTCGACCACTTCCTTGCCCTTCGGGTCCTTGGTGTTGACCGTGATCGAGCGCTTGTTGTGGTTCAGCATCGTGAAGTACAGGCTGTCGGCGTCGGGCACGTCGCGCAGCTGGCCGCGGGTGGCGTCGCCCTCACCGGCCTTCTCGACCTTGATCACGTCGGCACCGAACCAAGCCAGCAGCTGGGTGCAGGTGGGGCCGGACTGCACATGCGTGAAGTCCAGGATGCGCACGCCGTCGAGTGCCTTGCTCAAATCAGTTCTCCTTCGTTGACCGGATTCAGATCTTCTTCGCCGCGCTCTGCGGGTTCAGGCTGGTGATGCGGCCGCTTTCGGTGCCCGCCGTTTCGTCGATCACGGCATTGATCAAGGTGGGCCGGCCCGAGGCGACCGCTTCCTTCAGCGCCGTGTCCAGTTCGGCCGGTGTCGTCGCGTTGACACCGACACCGCCGAAGGCTTCCATCAGCTTGTCGTAGCGCGCGCCCTTGACGAACTGCGTCGGCGCCATGTCGCCGCCGCGCGGATTGACGTCGGTGCCCTTGTACACGCCGTTGTTGTTGAACACGATCACGCACACCGGCAGGTCGTAGCGGCAGATGGTCTCGACCTCCATGCCCGAGAAACCGAACGCGCTGTCGCCTTCGATGGCGATCACCGGGTGGCCGGTGGTCACCGCCGCGGCCACCGCGAAGCCCATGCCGATGCCCATGATGCCCCAGGTGCCCACGTCGAGGCGTTTGCGCGGCAGCGCCATGTCGACGATGCTGCGCGTGAAATCGAGCGTGTTGGCGCCCTCGTTGACGACGATCGCCTCGGGGTTGGCCTTGACCACGTCGCGGATCACGTTCAGCGCGCTGTGGAAGTTCATGCGCTCGGGGTTCTTCGCCAGCGTCTCGGCCATCTTCGACAGGTTCTTGTCCTTGCGTTCGGCGATGGCGCCGGTCCACTCGGCGGGGGGCCGCTTCCACTGGCTGCCGATGCCGTCGAGCAAGGCCTGCACGCACGAGCCGATGTCGCCGACCAGCGGCGCGGCGATCGGCACGTTGCTGTCGGCCTCGGTGGGCGAGATGTCGATCTGGATGAACTGGCGTGTGGCCGCGTTCGCGCCGCCCCAGGTCTTGCCCTTGCCGTGCGACAGCAGCCAGTTCAGCCGCGCGCCGATCAGCACCACCACATCGGCCTCGGCGAGCACGTACGAGCGGGTGGCCGACGCCGATTGCTCGTGGGTGTCGGGCAGCAGCCCCTTGGCCATCGACATCGGCAGGTAGGGCACACCGGTCTTCTCCACCAGCTGGCGGATGGCCTCGTCGCAACGGGCGTAGGCCGCGCCCTTGCCGAGCAGGATCAGCGGGCGCTTGGCGCCCTTCAGCAGGTCGAGCGCGCGCTGCACCGCATCCGGCGCCGGGATCTGGCGCGGCGCCGCATCGACGACCTTGATCAGCGAGCGCCGGCCCGCTTCGGCGTCCATCGTCTGGCCGAACAGCTTGGCCGGCAGGTCGAGGTAGACGCCGCCGGGGCGCCCCGACAGCGCCGAACGGATCGCGCGCGCGATGCCCACGCCGATGTCTTCGGCATGCAGCACACGAAAGGCCGCCTTGCACAGCGGCTTGGCGATCGCCAGCTGGTCCATCTCTTCGTAGTCGCCCTGCTGCAGATCGACGATCTCGCGCTCGCGACGAGCCGCTGATCAGGATCATCGGGAAGCAGTTGGTGGTGGCGTTGGCCAGCGCGGTCAGCCCGTTGAGGAAGCCGGGTGCCGACACGGTCAGGCAGATGCCGGGCTTTTGCGTCAGGAAGCCGGCCGCGGCCGCGGCGTTGCCGGCGTTCTGTTCATGGCGGAAGGAGATGACACGCAAGCCTTCGGCCTGCATCTTTCGTGTCAGATCGGTGATCGGAATGCCCGGCAGGCCGAAGACGGTGTCGATGTCGTTGAGCTTGAGCGCATCGATGACAAGCTGGAAGCCGTCGGTCTGCGCACCCGTTTCGACGCTGCTGGCGGTGTGGCTCATGGTGGTTGCGAGTGGTTTGCCGGAAAGATCGACGACCGCGCCTGGAAGCACTTCGGCCGCTGCGTTGCCGCAGGTTGGGTTGCGACTTCGACTTATGATAGGAAGCGACTCGTCGAACCACGGTTGACCATGGTCAAGATTGAAAAATTGTCCGTGCGGGGGCTTCGCCAACTGAACACCCGATGAACTCGAAGCCCCTGGACGACCATCCCGAACGCAACGTCATTCGCGTCGAACTGCGGCACAACCGCTCGCTGGTCGAACTGAACGAGGACCAGCGCCGCGAGCTGGAGCGACATCTGGTGGTGATCGACTGCGCGAAGGGCGACCATCTGCTGCACCAGGGCGTGCACGAGATGGAGCAGTACTTCGTGCTCGGCGGCATCCTCAAGCGCGTGGTCACCAATGCCGATGCGAAGGAGATGATCCTGCGCTTCGCCGATGTCGGCGGCATGGAGACCAGCTACGCGGCCTGGCGCTTGAACACGCCCACGCCGTACAGCATCGTGTGCGTGACCAAGGCGCGCGTGGCGAAGCTGCCGCTGCCGACGTGGGTGGCGTTCCTGGAGCGCCACCCGCAGGTCAAGGCCACCTTCGAGTACGAGGTGATGCACCTGATGAGCGAGATCATGGCGCACACCATCACCATGCACCTGCTCGATGCACCGGGGCGTGTGCGCCGGTTCAAGCGCAAGCACCCCGAACTGCACGAGCGCATTCCGCAGAAGGAACTGGCGGCTTACCTGAACCTCACCACCGAGACGATGAGCCGGCTGAAGCGGCGCGGCGATCCGAAGCCACCGCGCGTGCTGCCGGTGAAGGTCTAGCGAAGGCGGCTCAGTCCACCGGCTGCTGCGCGGCCAGGTCGTCCGCCTTCGGCCGGCGCACCAGCGCCAGCGCCTTCGCGATCAGCGGCCAGAAGAGCATCAGCAGCGCCAGCGTGGTGATCGAGCCGACGAGCCAGTTCGACCACATGATCGACAGGTCGCCCTGCGACACCAGCATCGACTGCCTGAACGCGTTCTCCGCCTTGTCGCCCAGCACCAGCGCCAGCACCAGCGGCGCCAACGGATAGTCGAGCTTCTTGAAGACGTAGCCGATGATGCCGAAGCCGAGCATGAACCAGACATCGAGCATCGCGGTGCTGACGGTGTAGGCACCGATGGCGCAGATGACGATGATCACCGGCGCGATGATCGAAAACGGGATGCGCAGGATCGATGCGAACAGCGGCACCGTCGACAGCACCACGATCAGGCCGACGATGTTGCCCAGGTACATGCTGGCGATCAGCCCCCAGACAAAATCCTTCTGCTCGACGAACAGCAGCGGGCCCGGCTGCAGGCCCCAGATGAGCAGACCGCCGAGCAGCACCGCCGCCGTCGGCGAACCGGGGATGCCCAAGGCCAGCATCGGCAGCAGCGCGCTGGTGCCGGCGGCGTGCGCGGCGGTTTCGGGGGCGACCACACCCTCGATCTCGCCGCTGCCGAAACGGGGCCCGTTCTTCGACATCTTCTTCGCCAGGCCGTAGCTCATGAACGAGGCGGGTGTCGCACCGCCCGGGGTGATGCCCATCCAGATGCCGACCAGCGAACTGCGCAGCGAGGTGACCCAGTACTGCGGCAGCTGCTTCCAGGTCTGCCAGACCACCTTCGGGTTGATCTTCGCCGACTTGCCCGAGAACTTCAGCCCCTCTTCCATCGACAGCAGGATCTCGCCGATGCCGAACAGGCCGATCACCGCGATGAGGAAATCGAAGCCGCGCATCAGGTCATGGAAGCCGAAGGTCAGCCGCAGCTGGCCGGTGACCGTGTCCATGCCCACCGAGGCGAGTGCGAAGCCCAGCGCCATCGAGATCAGGATCTTGAACGGCGAGCCCTTGCCCATGCCGACGAAACTGCAGAAGGTGAGCAGGTAGACGGCGAAGAATTCCGGCGAGCCGAATTCGAGCGCGAAGCTGGCCACCAGCGGCGCCAGGAAGGTGATCATCAGCACCGCGATGAAGGCACCGACGAAGGACGAGGTGAACGCCGCCGTCAGCGCCTGCCCGGCGTTGCCGCGCTGGGCCATCGGATAGCCGTCGAAGGTGGTCGCCACCGACCACGGTTCGCCGGGAATGTTGAACAGGATCGAGGTGATCGCGCCGCCGAACAGCGCGCCCCAGTAGATGCACGACAGCATCACGATCGCCGAGGTCGGCGACATCGTGAAGGTCAGCGGCAACAGGATCGCCACGCCGTTGGCGCCACCCAGCCCCGGCAGCACGCCGATGAGCACACCGAGCACGATGCCGACGAACATCAGGCCGATGTTCATCGGCGTGAGGATGACGGCGAAGCCGCCGAACAGCGAACTCAATGCTTCCATGCAGTCGACTCCGGATGCGGATGCGGCAGATTCAGTAGCCCAGGAAACCCAGCGGATCGAGGCGGCCCTTGTACAGCGGCACCTTGAACCAGACTTCGAACAGCAGGAAGAAGAACACGCTGACGCTCACGCCGACGACGCTGCTGCGCAGCGCGCGGTACTTGCCCAGCACGATCATGAACAGCGCGATGTAGACGGCCGCGGCGATGTACATGCCCACGAAGACGATGGCCAGCACGAAGATGCCGGCCGGCAGCAGCACCGACAGCACGCGCCCGAATTGCTCGCGATCGACGAAGGCCGCCGTGTCGCGGGCCTTGCCGAACAGCGACTGGAACAGGATGCCGAGCGCCGAGATGCACACGATCAGCCCGATGTAGAACGGGAAGTAGCCCGAACCCGGGCCGTCGTCGGTCCAGCTGGCGCCGAGCCGGCGCGCCTCGAAGACCACCACCACGCCGACGATGAAGGCAATGACGGCAACCACCGCATCGACGGTGTGGTTGCGCACCAGCACCGGGCTGGCCGGCGCGTCGCTCGGGGTGTGCGGCTCGGGCATGTCTTGCTCCTTCGTCTGGTGTCAGCCGGCGCGCTACTGCGCGGCCAGCGGCGTGCACGGCGCTGCGCTGAGCAAACGCCGGGGCGCACCACAGCGTGCGCAGGCGGCGCGAGCGCCGCGTGGGTCGACCGATCGACCGGGCCCGCGCGCAAAGCGCCACGGGCCAAGGCCGGATCCGTTACTTCGCCAGGAAGCCGGCTTCGGTCATCAACTCGCGGTGCGTGGCTTCGGTGGTGGTCAGCCACTTGACGAACTCGGGACCGGAAATCGCGGTGGTGTTGAACGCACCCTTTTCCATGAAGTCCTTCCACTCCGGCGTCTCGCGCACCTTCTTCAGAAGATCGGCATAGAACGCGACCTGATCCGGCGTGACCCCCGGGGCCATGAACACGCCCCGCAGCATCACGTAATCGGTCGGCACACCGGATTCCTTGCAGGTCGGGATGTCGCCCCACGACATCGTGTCGGTGACCTTGTCCTTGTAGGGCATGCGCGCGTCGTCGAACACGCACAGCGGCCGCAGCTTGCCGGCGCGCCATTGCGCCACCGCCTCGATCGGGTTGTTCACGCTCGAATCGATGTGCTTGCCGACCAGTTGCACGGCCACCTCGCCACCGCCCTTGAAGGGCACGTAGATGAACTTCGCGCCGGTGGCCTTCTCGAGACCGACGGTGATGATCTGGTCTTCCTGCTTCGAGCCGGTGCCGCCCATCTTCATCTTGCTGGCGCCGGACTTCTTCACCGCGTCGACATATTCCTGCGCCGTCTTGACCTGCGACTCCGCGTTGACCCACAGCACGAACTGGTCGAGCGCCATCATCGTCACCGGCGTCAGGTCCTTCCAGTTGAAGGGCACCCCGGTGGCCATCGGCGTGGTGAACAGGTTCGACAGCGTGATGATGATCTTGTTCGGGTTGCCCTTGGCTTCCTTGACGTCGAGAAAGCCTTCGGCACCTGCGCCGCCGGACTTGTTGACGACGATCATCGACTCCTTCATCAGGTTGTTCTTGACGATGATGCCCTGGATCAACCGCGCCATCTGGTCGGCCCCGCCACCGGTGCCGGCGGGCACGATGAACTCGACCGGCTTGCTGGGTTCCCAGGCCATCGCCGGTGCGGCGGCGAGCAGGGCCAGCGACGACAGCGTCGCCGACAAGCCCCGGGCCAGGCCCGTGCGGGTGAGAGTGAAGCCGCGCTTGATCATCTTGTCTCCGATCGAAGTTCTTGGTGAACGCAAAAAAGAATCGATGCCGAAATGGTCGGCCCGATGCCGCAAAAGAAGATTGACCTCAGTCAATTTCCGAAAAATGGCCGCCGGTGTGACAACCCGCTGCCAGCGCTGGCGGCGGCGCTCGCAACCAAGGGCTGATTCTGCCGCGCGACGCCGTGCGGCAACGGCTATTCGAGCCGTCCGGGTGCGAGCTCATCGGCGTGCGCAGCACTCTCTTCATCAGGGTAAATCGGGAGACACGCCGGCTGCCCCGCACGGCGCGCACCGCGCGTCCGGGGCGGCATGCCGGTGCTGGTGTCGGGCGGGTGCTCTCCTACAATCCGCCGCCTGCAACCCGCACTCCCGGCCGAATCATGCCGAGCTTCGAGCATCGCAAAAACCCAGGGTCCGTGCGTTCGTGGGCGCACGGTGGCACCACTGCCGTGTCGCGACGTGCCGTGGCGCTGTGGCTGCTGGGCGGCGGCGCGGCGCGGGCCGCGTTCGCCGCCGCGCCGCTGCCGAGCCCGACGGGCAGCGTGGTGCTGACCGTCAGCGGCAGGATCGCGCTGCCCAACGCCGGCGCCGATGCGAAGTTCGACATGACGATGCTCGAGTCCTTCGCTGCCGCACAGCTTCGTCACCCGCACGCCGTGGTTTGCGGAGCCGATGAAGTTCACCGGCCCGCTGCTGCGTGACGTGCTCGATGCGGTCGGCGCCAGCGGCACCACGCTGCGCGCCATCGCGCTGAACGACTACCGCGTCGACCTGCCCTTCGACGACGCGCGAGCGCATCGACGTGGTGGTGGCCCGGCTGCTGAACGACCGCCCGATGTCGGTGCGCGACAAGGGTCCGCTGTTCATCATCTATCCGTTCGACAGCAGCGCCGAGTTGCGCAACGCGCTGTTACTACAGCCGCGCCGCCTGGCAGCTGCAAGGCCATCGAGGTGTCATGACCGCTGCTGCGGCTGCTGCGCCCCGGCGACGGCGCCTGACGCTGCTCAGCGTCATGGGCGCCCTGCTGGCGCTGGTGCTGGTCTCGGTTGCGGCGGTGCAGATGCGCCAGAGCAGCCTGCTCAATCTGGCCGTCATCTACCAGGACGACTATGTCGTGCTCAGCCTGTACCAGATGGAAACCGAATACCTTCGCCTGCGCGAGCAATGGCTGCGTTCGCGTCTCGAGGGCGAAGACCTCGACCGCGACGCGCTGCAACTGCGCTACGACATCTGGGTCAGCCGCATCGGGCTGCTGCACAGCGAACGGGCGTTGCGGCTGATGATGGGCAACGCCGATTTCGAGACGCCGCTGCGCCAGGTCAAGGGCTTCGTCGAACGAGCCGATGCACTGCTCGGGCCATCTCCCACGGCGCCGCTCGACCGGGCCGGTCTGGCGCGCCTGCAGGACGAGCTGGACGCGCTGAGCGGGCCGATCCACTCGATGTCGCTGAGCGCGGCGCACCACGTGGCGCAGCAGATCACAGCAGCGCAACCTGGCGGTGCGCCAGCACAACCAGGTCGGGCTGCTGCTGATCGTGTGCCTGTCGGTGCTGACGCTGATCTTCGCGCTGGTGGTGATGCGCCAGATGCGTCAGCTCGGTGAGCGTCAGCAATCGCTGATCGACCTGACCGACCGGCTGCGCGAGGCGCGGCGCCAGGCCGAATCGGCGAGCGAGGCCAAGAGCGCGTTCCTGGCCAACATGAGCCACGAGATCCGCACCCCGTTCCATGGCCTGCTGGGCATGCTGTCGCTGCTGCGCGATACCGGGCTGAACGCGCGCCAGATCGACTACCTGCGCACCGCCACCGAATCGGCCGACCACCTGCTGACCATCCTCAACGACATCCTCGACATGTCGTTGCTCGAATCCGGGCGCATGTCGGTGGCCGACAGCGCCGTCGACCTGCGCGAACTGCTGCGCGAAGTCGACGCGCTGATGCGGCCGCAGGCGCAGCAGAAGGCGCTGTCGCTGCACATCGACGATCGATCCGCGCGTGCCCGAACGGGTGCTGGCCGACCCCACGCGCATCAAGCAGGTGCTGTTCAACCTGCTCAACAACGCGGTCAAGTTCTCCGACCGGGCGTGGTGGTGCTCGAGCTTGCGCGGGCGGCAGGACCAGGCCGGCGCGCCACGCCTCGAGTTCATCGGTCACCGACACCGGCATCGGCATGGACGAGGCGACGCTTGGCGCGGCTGTTCCAGCGCTTTTCGCAGGGCGATCAATCGCCGCGCGCGCCGCCATGGCGGCGCCGGGCTGGGGCTGGAGATCTCGCGCAGCCTGGCCCGGCTGATGGGCGGCGACGTCACCGTGCGCAGCGCGCTCGGCGAGGGCAGCCGCTTTTCGCCTGACGCTGCCGCTGCGCGACGTGACCGTCGCATGCCGCGCGCCGCGCTCGAGGCGACCCGCGCGCCGACGGCCAGCGCAGCGCCGGGCGGCCCGTCGCCGCTGCACGTGCTGGTGGCCGAGGACCACCCGGTCAACCGCGAAGTACATGGCTGCGCTGCTCGAAGGCATGGGCCACGACGCGCTACTTCGTGGCCAACGGGCTGGAAGCCGTGCAGGCGATGCAGGCGGTGCAGCAGACGCCGCGCCGCCGGCGAAGGCGCACGGCCGTTCGACATCGTGCTGATGGATCTGCACATGCCGCTGCTCGACGGCATCGGCGCCACCCAGGCGATCCGCGCGTTGCCCGACGGCGCGTCGTCGACGGTGCCGATCATCGCGCTCACCGCCGATGCCTTCGCGCAGACGCGCGAGCGCTGCCTGATGGCCGGCATGAACGACTTCCTGACCAAGCCGGTCAGCCCGGACAAGCTCGGTGCGACCTTGCAGCGCCTGTTCGGCACGCCGGTTCCGGCGGCCGAGCGCGGCGGCGCCGACGGGCACCGCGTCGTGGCCCGAAAACGCCGTCTGCGCTGCTCGATCACGCAGGCTCTCGACGACGATGCTGCGCGTGTTGCCGCGCGAGCGCCTGACGGCGTTGCTGGAAAGCTTCTTCGAACAAGCTGCCGCAGATGGTCGCAGCGCCTGCGCGTGGCGCTGCGCGACGGCCAGGCGCTGGAGTTGCGCGTGCACGCCCACGCCGCGCGAGGCGCGGCGCTGAACCTCGGCCTGGCCGCGCTGGCCAAGACAGCGCTGGCGCTGCAGGAAGGCGCCCCGCACGTGCCGGCGCACGAGATCGCACGCCTGGTGCAGCGCTTCGAAACCAGCTCGCACGCAGCCGCGACGCCTGCCGTGCCGGCCGGCCTGCTCGAGGCGGTGACGGAGTAGCGCGCCGCGCGCGCGCCTACAGGATCACCGGTTCGGGCTCCAGGCGGATGCCGAAGCGGCCGTAGACACTTTCCTGGATCGCCCGCGCCAGGTCATCACCTCGGCGCCGATGGCATCGCCGCGGTTGACCAGCACCAGCGCCTGGCGTTCGTAGACGCCGGCCGGCCGACCGACTTGCCCTGCCAGCCGCAGGCATCGATGAGCCAGCCCGCGGCCAGCTTGGCGCTGCCGTCGGGCAGCGGGTAGTGCACGATCGACGGGTCGCGGCCGATGATGTCGCGGCACTGCTCGGCGCTGACCACCGGGTTCTTGAAGAAGCTGCCGGCGTTGCCGATGGCCTGCGGGTCGGGCAGCTTCGCGCGGCGCATCGCGCACACCCAGTCGAACACCGTGCGCCGCGTCGGGCGTCGGTGTTGCCGGTGTCGTGCATGCAGCGCTGCAGATCGAGGTAGCCCAGCACCGGCCGCCACGGCTTGGGCAGGCGGAAGCGCACGTGCGTGATCAGCGTCTTGCCGGCGAGCAGGTGCTTGAAGACGCTGTCGCGGTAGCCGAAGCGCACACTGCGCGGCATTCAGCGTCACGCTGCGGCCGGTGACCAGGTCGACGCCGTCGAGCGATTCGAAGCGATCCTTCAGCTCGACGCCATAGGCGCCGATGTTCTGCACCGGCGAGGCGCCGACCAGCCCCGGGATCAGCGCCAGGTTCTCCAGCCCCGGGCGGCCCTGGCGCAGGGTCCATTCGACGAGCGCCGTGCCAGGACTCGCCGGCGCCGGCCTCGACGATCCAGGCATCGGCGCGTCTCGTCGACCAGGCGACGGCCCATGATCTCGACCTTCAGCACCACCGCGGCGACATCGCGCGTCAGCACCAGGTTGCTGCCGCCACCGAGGATCAGCTTCGGCGCCGGGCCGAGTTCGGGGTGGTCGACGACGCGCCGCACGTCGGCGGCGCTGCCCAGATGCAACCAGGTGGCCGCCACCGCCGGCAGGCCGAAGGTGTTGTGGCCACGCAGGCTGGCGCGGCGTTCGATATTCAGTTCCGGTGCGTTGTCGGGACATGGCAGAATTTTCGCCCAAAGCCACCACTTCCCGGACCACTCCGCCATGCCCAGCTTCGACGCCGTGCTCGAACCCGATTTTGTCGAGCTGCGCAATGCCGTCGACCAGGCCAGCAAGGAGATCGGCACCCGCTTCGACTTCAAGGGCTCCGACGCGCGCATCGAGCTGCTCGACAAGGGCAAGGAGCGCACGCTGACCCTGTTCGCCGACAGCGATTTCCAGATCGGCCAGGTGCGCGACGTGCTGCTGCAAAAGCTCAGCAAGCGCGGGGTCGACGTGCGCTTCTTCGACCTCTCGACGAAGATCGAGAAGATCGGCGGCGACAAGGTCAAGCAGGCGGTGCCGGTGAAGGTCGGCATCGACAGCGACAGCGCGAAGAAGATCCAGACGCTGGTCAAACAATCGAAGCTGAAGGTGCAGGCATCGATCCAGGGCGACACGGTGCGCATCACCGGCGCCAAGCGCGACGACCTGCAGGCGACGATGGCGCAGCTGAAGCGCGACCTGACCGAGTTGCCGTTGAGCTTCGACAACTTCCGCGATTGAACGCGGCGTCGTCATCGCGGCCTCGGCCCGGCGTGCGCGCTGCTGTTCGCCCTCGGCCTGAGCGCGGCGGCGGCCGCGCAGAGCGTCTCGCTGGCCGGCAGCTACAGCGACCACAAGGCGCTGCTGATCATCGATGGCCAGCCGCACGGCCTGGCGGTGGGGCAGACGCTCAACGGCGTCACGCTGCTGCAGCTGCGTGACGGCCAGGCCGAGGTGGCCATCGGTGGCACGCGCAGCGTGCTGCGCCTGGGCGCCGCGCCCGCGCGGCTCAGCGGCAGCACCAACGGCCCCAGCGCTGCGCGCGAGATCGTGCTGTCGGCAGGCCTGGGCGGCCACTTCATATCGGCCGGCGCGATCAATGGCCGCCCGGTGCAGTTCATGGTCGACACCGGCGCCACGCTGGTTGCGCTGAGCCAGAGCGAGGCCGAGCGCATCGGGCTGGATCTGCGCAACGCCGAACGGGCCGTGACGCAGACCGCCAACGGCGCCATCGCGGTGCGGCGGGTGAGGTTGTCGACGCTGCGCGTGGGCGAGGTGGTGGTCAACAACGTCGAAGCGGTGGTGCTGCCGGCGCCGATGCCCTACGTGCTGCTGGGCAACAGTTTCCTGTCGCGCTTCCAGATGCGGCGCGACAACGACATGATGCGCCTGGAGCAGCGGCACTAGCGCTGTGCAGCGCGTTTCAGCGGCCCGGGGCGCGCGCCAGCACGAAGGTGGTCGCCGAGACGATGCCCAGCGTCACCAGCAGCAACAGCACCGGCGTGTAGCTGCCCAGCCCCAGCAGCAGCCACGCCACCAGCAGCGGCGCGATGGCGCGGGCCAGCAGGCTGCAGGCGGTCATCGCCCCGCCGATGCGCCCGAGGTGCGCGCGGCCGAAGTAGTCGGGCACGATCGCAGCACGCAGGATCGTGACCAGGCCGTTGGCGATGCCGAACAACACCGCGAACAGCAGCAGCCAGGCGCGCGTGCCGGCCAGTGCCAGCACCAGCAGCGACAGCGGAATGCCGGCCAGCACGAGCACGCCCAGGCGGCGCAGCGGCACGCCGCGGCCGCACCACACGTACAGCACCCGCCCCGCGACCTGCGCCGGGCCGAACCAGACCAGCACCGCGGTGGCCTGCAGCGCGTCGAAGCCCTTGGCGGCGAAGATCGGCATCACGTGCGCCCACAGCGCCGCCGACGCGAAGGCATAGAGCGTGAAGCACACGGTGAGCAACCAGAACGCGGGCAACCGGAAAGCCTGGCGCAGCGTGCTGTCGGCCGCGCGGGAAGTGTCCGCCGGCGCCGCCACGACGGCGGGCCCGCGCAGGGCCCACCAGTGCAGCGGCAGCGCCACCAGCAACAACACGCGCGGCGAGGATGCGCAGCGCATCGCGCCAGCCGACGGCCGCCAGCAGCCCGTTGACGGCCGGGAACGACAGCGTGCTGGCAAAGCCGCCGACCAAGGTCAGCGCGGTGATGCCGTCGCGGTAGCGCAGCGGGTAGCGCTTGGTCAGCACCATGAAGCGCGGGCTCGTACAGCGTCATCGCCATCGCCGCGCCCATCAGCAACCACACCGCCGCCAACATCCACGGCTGGCTGACGAACGACCAGCCGGCAAACGCCACCGCCCCGAGCAGCGCGCCGGCGCTCATCACCCAGCGGCCGTGGCCGCGGTCGATGGCGGCACCCACCGCGTAGGCCAGCGCACCCCACACCGTGAAGCCGAGGGTCAGCGCGGCCATGATCGTCGGCTCGTCCCAGTGCAGCTCGTTGCGCATCGGCAGCACGAACGACGAGAAGCCGTAGAACATCGATGCCCAGCACACGATCTGGCCGATGGCCAGCGCCGCGACGGTGCCGGCAAAGCCCGGATGGCGCGCCGCACGGTCGGGGGGCGGCGCCGCAACGAGGGTCATGCACGATTATTGGCGGCGGTGCACGCTCCCCCACACGCGCCGTCGCCGCGCGCGCTTGTCCCGTCGACGACACGGCGCTTTGGCACGATCGTGCTAGAAAGCGGATTGACAAGCATCGCCGCACCGAGGAGCGCTCGCCATGGACCTGAACTTCACCGCCGACGAACTGAATTTCCGCGAACAGATCCGCGACTGGGTGGCGGACCACCTGCCCAAGGAAACCAGCCACAAGGTGCACAACGCCTTGCGGCTCGACCGCGAAGCGCAGCAGGGCTGGGCCAAGATCCTCGGGCGCAAGGGCTGGCTGATCTACAACTGGCCCGAGAAGTTCGGCGGCCCGGGCTGGAACTCGGTGCAAAAGCACCTGTTCGAAGAAGAGTGCGCGCGCGCCGGCGCGCCGCGCATCGTGCCTTTCGGGCCGGTGATGGTGGCGCCGGTGATCATGACCTTCGGCAATGCCGAGCAGCAAAAGCGCTTCCTGCCCGGCATCGCCAGCGGCGAGGTCTGGTGGAGCCAGGGTTACAGCGAACCGGGCTCGGGTTCGGACCTGGCCTCGTTGAAGTGCAAGGCCGAGCGTGTTTCGACGAGTTCGGCGACAAGTACATCGTCAACGGCCAGAAGACCTGGACCACGCTCGGCCAGTACGGCGAGTGGATCTTCTGCCTGGTGCGCACCAGCAGCGAGGGCAAGCCGCAGACCGGCATCAGCTTCCTGCTCATCGACATGAAGAGCAAGGGCATCACCGTGCGCCCGATCATCACGATGGACGGCGAGCACGAGGTCAACGAGGTCTGGTTCGACAACGTCGAAGTACCGGCGGAGAACCTGATCGGCGAGGAGAACAAGGGCTGGACCTACGCCAAGCACCTGCTCGCGCACGAGCGCACCAACATCGCCGACGTCAACCGCGCCAAGCGCGAGCTCGAACGGCTCAAGCGCATCGCCAAGTCGCAGGGCGTGTACGACGACGTGCGCTTTCGCGACCAGATCGCGCTGCTCGAGATCGACGTGGTGGCGCTGGAGATGATGGTGCTGCGGGTGCTGTGGGCCGAGAAGAGCGGCAAGAACAGCCTCGACGTCGCCGGCCTGCTGAAGATCCGCGGCAGCGAGATCCAGCAGCGCTACAGCGAGCTGATGATGCTCGCCGGCGGCCCGCTCACCGTGCCCTATGTGCGCGAGGCGATGGAAGCCGGCTGGCAGGGCGATCTGGCGATGAATGCGCAACTGCTGCCGCTGGCCGGCACCTACTTCAACCAGCGCAAGACGACGATCTACGGCGGCAGCAACGAGGTGCAGCGCAACATCGTCGCCCAGACCGTGCTGGGCTGAAGCCTGCGGCTTCAGCCCGGGGCTGGAAACACGGCTCCTTTCCCCTGCCCCTTTCCTCCGCGAGGAAAGGGGTTCCAGTCAGACCGACGAGGAAACCATCATGGACTTCGAATTCAGCGACGAACAAGAGCAGCTTCGCGACGCGGTGCGGCGCTGGGTCGACAAGGGCTTTTCGCTTCGAGCGCCGCCACGCGCTGGCCAAGGCCGGCGGCAAGACCCGCGAGGTGCTCGGCGAACTCAACGAACTCGGGCTGGCCGGGCTGGCGGTGCCCGAAGCGCACGGCGGCATGGGCTTCGGCGCGGTCGAGGCGATGGTGGTGATGGAAGAACTCGGCCGCGGGCTGGTCAATGCGCCGTATGCGCAGGCCGCGCTGGTGGTGCCGACCCTGCTGTCCGGTGCCGATGACGCGCTGCAGGGCGCGTGGCTGCCGAAGATCGCCGCCGGCGAGGCGCTGGTGGTGCTGGCGCAGCAGGAGGTCGACTCGCGCTACCGGCTGAACAAGGTCGCCACCAAGGCCACCGAGAAGGCCGGGCGGCTGGACGCTGACCGGCACCAAGACCGTCGTGCCGGCGGGCGACGAGGCCGATGCCTTCGTCGTCAGCGCACGCACCGGCGCGGGCGACGCGACGGCATCGCCTTGTTCCTGGTGGAGGCCGGCGCCGACGGCGTGCAGATCAGCGGCTATCCGACGCAGGACGGCGCGCGCGCCGCCGACCTGGTGTTGGCCGACACCCCCGCCACCCTCGTCACACGCGACGGCCTGGCGGCGCTCGAACACGGTGTCGATGTCGGCATCGCCGCGCTGTGCGCCGAAGGCGTCGGGTTGATGGACCGGATGATCGCCGTGACCGTCGACTACATGCACCAGCGCAAGCAGTTCGGTGTGCCGATCGCCAGCTTCCAGGCGCTGCGCCACCGCGTCGCCGACGTCAAGATGCAGCTGGAACTGGCGCGCTCGATGAGCTACTTCGCCAGCCTGAAGCTCGGCGAGGCCGCCGGCGCAGCGGCGCCGTGCGCTGTCGCAGGCCAAGGTGCAGCTGGGCGCGTCGGCGCGCTTCGTCGGCCAGCAGTGCACCCAGCTGCATGGCGGCATCGGCGTCACCGACGAATACATCAGCGCGCACTACTTCAAGCGCCTGACGATGCTCGAGCTGAGCTTCGGCGACAGCCTGCATCACCTGGGCGAGGTCAGTGCAGCGCATGCAGGACACGGCCGGCGTCTTCGCCTGACGAGCGCGCCATAAAGGGCCCTCGCGAGGGCCATTTCGCGGCATCGCGAAGACCGGGCGCTGCCTAAGATCGCGGGCGAAGGGCGGCCTTTGCGCCCAGGAAAGCGCCATGTCCGATCTGTCGTCCCCACCCCTGACGCTGCTGCCCGTCGCGGCAGCCAGCAAGCCCGGCGCACCCCGCCTCGAAGGCGACGCCTTCGAGTGGCCGACGCCGCCCTATGCCTGTTACGCCGCGGCGGTGCCGTGGTCGGCGAGCGAGCCGTGCGAGATCGAAGGCACCAACGGCCGCGTCAGCCGCGGCACCCTGGTGCGGCTGGACCTGGTCGAAGAGATCGCGCAGGTGCAGGTCGGCCACACGCGCTCGGCCACCGCGCTGCGCTTCGCCCAGTTCCGCCGCCTGCGGCTGACGAGCGCGCTGCCGCGGCTGCCGATCGACGCCAGCCTTCGGCGACGAGCTGGCGCACCCGCCGGCCACGCCGATCCGCCTGCGCTTCGACGGCGCACCCGATCTCGATATCGAAAGCATCGGCCACCACCAGGTCGACGCCGGCCTGTTCCTGTTCGAGCCGCTCGATCCCGACGGCACCGTGCAGCGCAGCTTCGTGCCGCGCTGCGCCTGGACCTCGCTGGACATCGGCCAGCGCATCGGCGAGTTGCTGGTGCAGGCGCAGGCCGCGTCGCTGCCGGATGTCGAGGCCGGCCTGAGCGAGCAGCGCCAGCTGCGCGCGCAGCGTGTCGGCGAGATCCTGCTGATGCGCCAGATCGTCGATGCCGACGAACTGGAAGCGGCCATCAGCGAGCAGGCGCGCATGCCGATGGTGCGCATCGGCGAGGCCCTGATCGCGCTCGGCTTCATCAACGCGGAACAGCTCGAAGCGGCCCTGTCGCAACAGCGCGACGACCGCAGCGTGCCGCTGGGCGAGTTGCTGGTGCGCCGCGGGCTGGTCACGCGCAACGACCTGCAGGCCGCGCTGGCGCGCAAGATGGGCTATCCGCTGGTCGATGTGTCGGTGTTCCAGCCCGAGGCCGAGGCGCTGGCCCGGCTGCCCTACGCGGTGGCTGGCCGGCAGCTGGCGCTGCCGCTGATGCAGCGCGGCGGCCGCCTGGTGGTGGCGGTGGAAGACCCGTCGCGCCCGGATGCGATCGACGACCTGGAATTCGCCGCGCAGGGCAAGGTGGTGCCGGTGCTGGCCCATGCGCGCGCGCTGGCGCCGGCGATCCACAAGGCCTATGAACGCATCGGCGCCAACGTCGAATTCAGCACCGTCGGGCTCGATGCCAGCGTGCCGGTCGAATTCGATGCCGATGACGCCAGCAAGCTGCTGGCATCGCTCGAACAGCAGCACCACGTCGACACGCACGACCGCGAAGACGCCACCATCGAGCAGTCCGACAACTCGCTGGTGCGGCTGATCAACTCGATGATCTCCGAAGCGCACACGCAAGGCGTGTCGGACATCCACATCGAATGCCAGCCGGGGCGCGAGAAGGTGCGCATCCGCTTCCGCAAGGACGGGCTGCTGCGCCCGTACATGGAGCTGCCGCACACCTACCGCAGCGCGATGATCGCGCGGCTGAAGATCATGTGCGACCTGGACATCTCGGAGCGACGCAAGCCGCAGGACGGCAAGATCAACTTCGCCAAGTTCATGCCCGGCCAGCGGCTCGAACTGCGCGTGGCGACGATCCCCACCGCCAACGGCCTCGAAGACGCGGTGCTGCGGCTGCTGGCGTCGGCACGGCCATTGCCGATCGACAAGCTGGGGCTGAGCGAGGCCAACCTGCGCCAGCTGAAGCAGTCCGCCGAGCGGCCCTACGGCATGCTGCTGTGCGTGGGCCCCACCGGCTCGGGCAAGACGACGACCCTGCATTCGGTGCTGGGCTTCATCAACCGGGCCGAGCGCAAGATCTGGACCGCCGAAGACCCGGTCGAGATCACCCAGCCGGGGCTGCGCCAGGTGCAGGTCAACCCGAAGATCGACTGGACCTTCGCCAAGGCGCTGCGCGCCTTCCTGCGCGCCGATCCGGACGTCATCATGGTCGGCGAGATCCGCGACGGCGAGACCGCGCAGGTGGCGATCGAGGCCTCGCTGACCGGCCACCTGGTGCTGTCCACGCTGCACACCAACAGCGCCGCCGAGACGGTGACGCGGCTGCTCGACATGGGCATGGACCCGTTCAACTTCGCCGATTCGCTGCTCGGCGTGCTGGCGCAGCGGCTGGTGCGGCGGCTGTGCGCCGATTGCCGCGAAACGACCGAGGCCACGCCGGCGCAGATCGACGAGCTGCTGGCCGACCACCTGCATGCCTGCGGCGAAGCCCAGACGCGGCCGCAACCCGATCAGGTGCTGGCCGGCTGGCGCGAACGATTCGGCCAGCACGGCAAGTTGATGCACCACCACAGCCCCGGCTGCACGCGCTGCGACAACAGCGGTTTCCGCGGCCGCGCCGCGATCCACGAATTGCTGACCATCAGCCCGGCGCTGCGCCATCTGATCCAGAGCGGCCAGCGCAGCGACGAGCTGCTGCGCACCGCCCGCGGCGAAGGCCTGCGCACGCTGCGCCAGGACGGCATCGAGAAGGTCTGGTCGGGGGTCACCACCATCGACGAGGTGCGCGCCAGCAGCAACGGCTGAGGCGCCGCGGCGGCGTGCCGCCGTGCGCGACGTCGGGCGCGCTGCTTTGGCTTTGTATAGTCGGCACCGACTCCGTTTCGATACTGCCGAATTCATGTTGATCCGCTGGCTGTGCCGCTGTCTGGTGTGGTGTGTGCTCATCGGTGCGGGCGCCAGCGGCGCCCAGACCGTCACCGTGTCGGCCGCCGCCAGCCTGCAGGACGCGATGCGCGAGCTCGGCAGGATGTTCACCGCCGACAACCCGCCGATCGAGGTCCGTTTCAACTTCGCGTCCTCGGGTGATCTGTTGACGCAGATCGCCCGTGGCACGCGTGTCGATGTCTTCGCCAGCGCCGATCTCGAGACGATGAACCGCGCGCTGTCGCGCCGGCTGATCGATGCCGGCACGCGCACCGAATTCGCCGGCAACCAGCTGGTGCTGGTCACGCCGGCAGCGCGCGCAGCCGGCCTGGGCACGCTGCGCGACCTGCTCGCCGTTGACGTGCGGCGCATCGGCATCGGGCGTGTCGCCGACGTGCCCGCCGGCCGCTATGCCAAGGCCGCACTCGACGCGCAGCGCCTGTTCACGCCACTCAGACGCCAGCTGGTGTTCATGGCCGATGTGCGCGCGGTGCTGGATGCGGTCAGCCGCGGCGAGGTCGATGCCGGGTTTGTCTACCGCACCGACGCACTGCTCGAAGCGGACAAGGTGCGCATCGACCTGGTGCTGCCGCTGGCGCAGCCGGTGCTGTATCCGATCGCACGGGTCGTCGGCAGCGAGCAGCCGCTGCTGGCCGAGCGGTTCATCGCCTTCGTCGGCTCACCGGCCGCGCAGGCGGTGCTGGCGCGCTTCGGCTTCACTTCGCCATAAGCGGGCCCGCGGCGCCCGCTGCAGCGCGGCTCAGGTCGGGCTCGGCGCCTTCGCACCCGAAGTCGACGGCTGCGCCGAGCCTTCCTTCTTCTGCATCAGCGCGACGCCGTTCTTCACCGCGGTGATCTCGGCCAGGATCGACACCGCGATCTCGGCCGGCGTCTTGCCACCCAGATCGAGGCCGACCGGGCCGTGCAGCCGGTCGATCTCGGCCGGCGCCAGATCGAACAGCGCCAGCCGCTCCTTGCGCGCGGCGGTGTTGACCCGCGAACCGAGCGCACCGATGTAGAAGGCCGGCGACTTCAGCGCCTCGAGCAGCACCATGTCGTCGAGCTTCGGGTCGTGGGTCACCGCGACCACCGCGCTGTGCGGATCGAGCTGCAGTTCGAGCACCAGGTCGTCGGGCATGGCCTTGCTGAAGGTGGTGCCCGGGATGTCCCAGGTGAGGTGGTATTCCTCGCGCGGGTCGCAGCAGATGACCTCGAAATCGAGCGCCAGCGCCATCTGCGCCAGCACCCGCGACAGCTGCCCGGCACCGATGATCAGCAGCCGCCAGCGCGGGCCGAACAAGCGCGCGCAGCCGCGTGCCGTCGAAATCGAAGCTCTCGCCGCGGGTGGCGGTTTCGACCGCCACCTCGCCGCTGTCGAGATGCAAGGTGCGCGCCACCAGCTCGTGCCGGGCGGTGCGCGCCAGCACCTCGTCGATCCAGGCCACCGAACGCAGCGGCTCCTGCACCAGGCGCAGGTTGCCGCCGCAGGGCAGGCCGAAACGCGCCGCCTCTTCCTTGCTGACGCCGTAGTTGATCTGCGCCGGCTTGTCGACGCGCTCGCCGGTGCGCACGCGTTCGATGAGATCGTCCTCGATGCAGCCGCCCGAGACCGAGCCGACCACCAGCCCGTCGCCGCGCAGGCACAGCAGCGCGCCCGGCGGGCGCGGCGCCGAGCCCCAGGTTTCGATGACGGTGACCAGCCACACCTTGTGGCCGGCGTTGAACCATTCGCGTGCCTGGCCGAGCACCTGCAGATCGAGGCTGTCCATGACGACTCCGCGCTAGCGCGACAGCAGATAGACGACGACGAGCACGACCACCGCACCGACCACCCACCACAGCTTGTTGGCGCGGCTGGCTGCCGGCACCGGTGCCGCCACCGCGGGGGCGGCCACGGCCGGCGGCTGCAGGTGCGCCTCGAAGGCCTTGAAGAAATCATCGGTGATCTTGCCCGCTGCCGCATCGATCAGGCGTGAGCCGACCTGCGCCATCTTGCCGCCGACCTGCGCGCGGGCGTTGTAGGTCAGCTTCGTCTGCGACGGCGACTCGGCGGCGAGGACCACATCGGCCGAGCCCTTGCCGAAGCCGGCCACGCCGCCCTGGCCGTCGAAGTGGATGGTGTAGCTGTTCGGCGGTTGCACGTTGCTCAGCTTCAGCTTGCCCTTGAAGCGCGCGCTCACCGGGCCGACCTTCACCGCCACCACCGCCGCCATCGAATCGTCGCCGGTGCGCTCGAGCGATTCGCAGCCGGCGATGCAGGCCTTCAGCACCTCGGGGTCGTTCAACGCCACCCAGGTGGCGTCCAGCGATGCCGGGATCAGTCGTTCGCCTTGCAGTTCCATCTTGTCATCCCATCCATTGAGTGGTCGGCCGCGCCGGTGCGCGCAGGGCCGCACCGAGGTCGGCCAGGCTGGCCAGGTTGTGCACCGGCAGGAAACGGTCGACATGCGGCAGCAGCGCGCGCACGCCCGAGGCCTTGGCCTGGAAGCCGTCGTAGCGCAGCAAGGGGTTCAGCCACACCAGCTGGTGCGTCATGCGCCCGAGCTGGGCCGCCACCGCGCTCAGGTCGCCCTGGTCGTCGCGATCGAGACCGTCGGTGATCAGCAGCACGGCCGCGTTCGAGCCCAGCAGCCGGCGCGCCCAGCGCTGGTTGAACTCGTGCAAGGTCGACGCGATGCGCGTGCCGCCCTTCCAGTCGTGCACCTGCTCGTCGGCCAGCCGCAACGCGGCATCGGGATCGCGCTGCTGCAGGCAGCGCGTGATGTTCGTCAGGCGGGTGCCGAAGGTCAGCGTGTGCACCTTCAGCGCGCGGCGCGTCAACCCGTGCACGTAATGCAGCAGCAGCCGCGCATAACGCTCCATCGAGCCGGAGATGTCGAGCAGCACGACGATCTGCGGCGTTTCCTCGCGCGCTCGGGTGTAGGCCGGCTGCAAGGTGTGCGGCTGGCGTGTCATGCGCTGCAGCGTGGCGCGCAGATCGATGCGGCTGCCGGGGCGCGCGCGCGTGGCCGCTTCGTGGCGACGCCGGCGCACCGGCTGCACCGGCAGCGGCAGTTCTTCGGCCAGCTTCTTCGCCAGCTCGAACTCGGCCGTGCTCATGGTCTCGAAATCGGCCTGCTGCAGGCGCTCACGATCGGAGTAGGTGAACTGCGCGTCGAAGGTGTGCTCTTCGGCGGCGCTGTTGTTGGCCGGGTTCGGCGGCGCGGGCTCACGTGGCACCGTCAACGCCTCGGCGAGCCGGTTGGCACGCTTGGGCATCGCCTTGTCGCCGCGACCGCTGACCTTGGGCAGCAGCGCGTACATCATCTGTTCGAGCAGCTTCGGATCGCGCCAGAAGGTATCGAAGGCGGCGTCGAACAGCAGCTGCTGCTCATGGCGCTCGAGCATCACCGCGCTCAGCGCCGCGTGCACATCGTCGCGGCGTTCGACACCGACCCGTTCGACCGCCGCCAGCGCCGCCAGCACGCGGTCGGGGCCGATCGCCATGCCGGCGTTGCGCAGCACGCGCGCGAAGTGCACGATGTTGTCGGCGATCACGGCGCGGCTCCGGCGGCCCTCAATCGATCAGCGCCTTGGCGCGAAGCTCGTCGAGCAGCTTGGCGGTGTCGCCGTTTTGCATGCGCACGATGTCGTCCTGGTGCTTCAGCAGCACACCCAGCGTGTCCTGCACGCTGGCCGGGTCGAGCTGCAGCGTGTTCAGCGCCAGCAGCGCGTTGGTCCAGTCGATCGTCTCGGCCACGCCGGGCGACTTGAACAGGTCGAGCGAGCGCATGCGCTGCACGAACTCGACCACCTGCAGGTACAGCCGCTCGGACGCCCCCGGCGCCTTCAGCCGCACGATGTCGAGCTCGCGCTCGAGGCTCGGGAAGCCGACCCAGTGGTACAGGCAGCGGCGCTTCAGCGCATCGTGGATCTCGCGCGTGCGGTTGCTGGTGATCAGCGTGATCGGCGCGTGCTCGGCGCGCACGGTGCCGAACTCGGGGATCGTCAGCTGGTTCTCGGCCAGCACCTCGAGCAAGAAGGCATCGAAGGGCTCGTCGGCCCGGTCGAGCTCGTCGATCAGCAGCACCGGCGAGCGATCCTGCGTCAAGGCCTGCAGCAGCGGGCGCTCGATCAGCATCTGGCGCGAGTACAGGTTCTTCGTCAACGCGGCGCGGTCGGTCTCGTGCACCGCCTCGGCGAGCCGGATCTCGATCATCTGCCGCGCCACGTTCCACTCGTAGGCGGTCTGCGACACATCCAGCCCTTCGTAGCACTGCACGCGCAGCAACGCGGTGTTCAGGCAGCGGGCCAGCGTCTTGCCCAGCTCGGTCTTGCCGACGCCCGGCGCACCTTCGAGAAACAGCGGGCGTTTCAGGCTCAGGCTGAGGAACAGCGCGGTGCCGAGCTGGCGGTCGCAGACGTAGTTCTCGGTGGCCAGCAGGTCGATCACCGCGTCCACCGACGTTGGCAGGGTCGAGCTCATGTCATCCGTGGAGTGCAGGAGGGTGGCGACATTGTCGCGCGACCCCGGCGCGGCTGCGCTGCACGCACCGGGTGCGCCGAGGGCGCCGAGGGCCGACGTGCGGCGGGCGAATGCCTGCGCACCCGCCCGGCCCGCAGGCCGCGTGCGCCGCAGCTCAGCGCGCCAGCGCCGCTTCCACCGCGCGCGCGGCCATCACGCTGATCATCGCCGCGCGGTAGTCGGGCGAACCGTGCATGTCGCCGTTGATGCCGCTGGCCGCCACCTTCACGCCCTTGGCAGCCGCCGCGCTGAAATCCTTCGCCAGTGCCGCCTCGATGTCGGTGGCGCGGAACACGGTGGCCTTGCAGCCGGTGACCGCCACACGCACGCCGTCGCCGGCCTGCGCGACGAACACACCGACCAGTGCGAAGCGCGAGGCCGGTTGTTTGTACTTGATGTAGGCCGCCTTGCGCACGATCGGGAAGCTCACCGAGACGATCATCTCGCCCGGCTGCAGCGCCGTTTCGTACAGGCCGGTGAAGAAGTCGGCTGCCGCGATGCTGCGCTTGTCGGTGGTCACGGTCGCGCCCAGAGCCAGCAGCGCTGACGGGTAACACGCGGCCGGGTCGGCATTGGCGATCGAGCCGCCGAGGGTGCCGGCATTGCGCACCATCTGGTCGCCGATGCCGCCAGCCAGTTCGGCCAGCGCGGGGATCGCCTTCTGCACCTCGGCCGACCGCGCCACCGCGGCATGCGTGGTCATCGCGCCGATGGTCACGCTGTTCCCATCCGCCTTGATGCCTTTGAGATCGGCGATCGCGCCCAGGTCGACCAGCGTGTCGCTGCGCGACAGGCGCAGCCGCATCGCCTGGATCAGGCTCTGGCCACCGGCCAGGTAGCGTGCGTCACCCTTCAGCGCACCCGTGGCGGCGCCACGGTCGGCGGGGCGCTGGTATTCGAAGCTGTACATGGTGTGTCTCCTTGTGCGGGGCTGTGCGGGGCTGGTGCGGGCTTCAGGCGGCGATGCCGTTGGCGGCGCGCCAGACGCGTTCGGCGGTGGCCGGCATGGCGATGTCCTTCACCCCCAGCGCATCGGTCAGCGCGTTGATGAACGCCGGCGGCGAGCCGATGGCGCCGGCCTCGCCGCAGCCCTTCACGCCCAGCGGGTTGTGCGTGCAAGGCGTGACGGTGTGGTCGACGTCGAAGTTGGGCAGGTCGTCGGCGCGCGGCATCGCGTAATCCATGTACGTGCCGGTGAGCAGCTGGCCCGAGGCGTTGTCGTAGACGCAGCCCTCCATCATCGCCTGCCCCAGGCCCTGCGCGATGCCGCCGTGCACCTGGCCGGAGACGATCATCGGGTTGACGATGTTGCCGAAGTCGTCGACGGCCGTGAACTTCTCGACCGTGGTGCGGCCGGTTTCAGGATCGACCTCGACCTCGCACACATAGCTGCCCGACGGATAGGTGAAGTTGGTCGGGTCGTAGAAGGCGTTCTCGTTCAGCCCCGGCTCCAGCTTGTCGAGCGGGTAGTTGTGCGGCACGTAGGCCGTCAACGACACGCTGCCCCACGGCACCTTCTTGTCGGTGCCCTTGACGGTGAACTCGCCGTTCTCGAACTCGATGTCGGTGTCGGCCGCTTCGAGCAGGTGCGCCGCGATCTTCTTGCCCTTGGCAATCACCTTGTCGACCGCCTTGACGATGGCCGTGCCGCCCACCGACAGCGAGCGGCTGCCGTAGGTGCCCATGCCGAAAGGCACGCGGCCGGTGTCGCCGTGCACGATCTCGACGTTTTCGACCGGGATGCCGAGCTTGCCCGCCACCACCTGCGCGAAGGTCGTCTCGTGGCCCTGGCCGTGGCTGTGCGAGCCGGTGAACACCGTCACCGTGCCGGTGGGGTGCACCCGCACCTCGCCGGCTTCGTACAGACCGGCGCGCGCGCCCAGCGCACCGGCGATGTTGCTCGGCGCCAGGCCGCAGGCTTCGATGTAGCAGCTGTAGCCCAGACCGCGCTTCTTGCCCTTCTTCTCGGAAGCCGCCTTGCGCGCCGGATAGCCGGCGACATCGGCCATCTGGATGGCCTTGGCCAGGTGCGCTTCGTAGTCGCCGGTGTCGTAGGTCAGGCCCACCGGCGTGGCGTACGGGAAGCTGGTGATGAAGTTCTGGCGGCGGATCGCGGCCGGATCCATCTTCATGTCGCGCGCCGCCGTCTCGACGATGCGCTCGACCACGTAGGTGGCTTCGGGCCGTCCGGCGCCGCGGTAGGCATCCACCGGCGCGGTGTTGGTGAACACCGCCTTGACGTTGGCATAGATCGCCGGCGTCTTGTACTGCCCGGCCAGCAAGGTGGCGTACAGGATGGTGGGCACGCTCGACGCGAAGGTGGACAGGTAGGCGCCCATGTTGGCCACCGTCTGCACCTTCAATGCCAGGAAGTTGCCGTCCTTGTCCATCGCCAGTTCAGCGGTGGTGGCGTGGTCGCGGCCGTGTGCATCGGTGAGGAACGCTTCGCTGCGCTCGGCGGTCCACTTGATCGGCCGGCCGACATGCTTGCTGGCCCACACCAGCGCCACGTCCTCGGCGTACAGGAAGATCTTCGAGCCGAAGCCGCCGCCGACATCCGGCGCGATGACCCTGACCTTCGATTCGGGCAGGCCGAGCACGAAGGCGCACATCAGCAGCCGCTCGACGTGCGGGTTCTGGTTGGCGACGTACAGCGTGTAGCTCTGGTCGTGCTTGGTGTAGGCCGCGTTGGCCGCGCGCGGCTCCATCGCGTTCGGGATCAGCCGGTTGTTGACGAAGCTCAACTTGCTGACGTGCGCGGCCTTGGCGAAGGCGGCGTCGACGGCAGCCTTGTCGCCGTGGCCCCAGTCGTAGCAGACGTTGTCCGGCACGTCGTCGTGCACCGCCACGCCGGCCGCTTCGACCGACGAGATGTCCATCACCGGCTTCAGTTCTTCGTAGTCGACCTCGATCAGCTCGGCCGCGTCCTTGGCCTGCAGGTAGGTGTCGGCCACCACCAGCGCCACCTGGTCACCGACATGGCGCACCTTGCCCTGCGCCAGCACCGGGTGCGCCGGCTCCTTCATCGGCGTGCCGTCGATGTTGTGGATCAGCCAGCCGCACGGCAGCCCGCCGACCTTGGCCTCGGCCAGGTCGGCGCCGGTGAAGATGGCCAGCACGCCCGGCGCGGCCTTGGCCGCTGCCAGGTCGATCGCATTGATGCGCGCGTGGGCGTAGGGGCTGCGCAGGAACACGCCGTAGCTCTGGTTGGCCAGCACCACGTCGTCGGTGTACTGGCCGCTGCCGGTGAGGAAACGCGCGTCCTCGCGGCGCAGCAACGGCTTGCCGATGGGCGAGTTGGACAGGTCGGTCATGGAAGGCTCCTTGAGGTTCAGGCGGCTGTGGGCTGCTTGCCCGACTGGCAGAACTGCACCGCCTTGACGATGTTGTGATAGCCGGTGCAACGGCAGATGTTGCCTTCCAGCCCCTCGCGAATCTCCCTCTCGCTGGCCTTCGGGTTGTCTTCCAGCAGCTTCACCGCCGACATCACCATGCCGGGCGTGCAGAAGCCGCACTGCAGGCCGTGGCACTCGCGAAACGCCGCCTGCATCGGGTGCATCTGGCCGTTCTGGCCCAAGGCCTCGATGGTGGTCACCTCACCGCCCTGCGCCTGCGCGGCCAGCATCGAACACGATTTCACCGCGCGCCCGTTCAGGTGCACGGTGCAGGCGCCGCACTGCGCGGTGTCGCAGCCGACATGGGTGCCGGTGAGCTGCAGGTTCTCGCGCAGCAACTGCACCAGCAGGGTTCGGGGATCGACCTGGGCGCTGACCGCCTTGCCATTGACCGTCAGGGATACTTGCACGCTCACGTTGTGTCTCCTTCTGGCGCAGGGTTGCTGGCCGATGTCGGGCCTGCGGCGCGCAGGCTCGAAAGATCATAGGGGCGCCCCGCGCGGGTGCATACAGCACTTGCCCTGTGCCGTTTCAAGACACGCGCCGGCGGCTGCGCGGGCCGCGCGTCCTACACGGCGCAGCTGCGAAACCCGCAGAACAGTTCGTCGCGCTGCACAGCGGCAAAGCGGCGGGCCCGCGGGTGCCGCCAGCGCGCCCGCGTCAGCCAGGAGCCCCCGCGCAGCACGCCCAGCCGATCGCGCGCCTGCTCAGGCTGCGGCATGGCGGAAAACCCGGGCATCGCCGGGCCGTGGCCCGGCCAGCCGCGTGCGCTGCCGCCGGCCCATTCGAAGACGTCGCCGAAGACAAAACCGCGAGACGCTCCGGCCAGCGCGGCCAGTTCCCATTCGACTTCGGTGGGCAGGCGCCGGCCGGCCCAGCGACACCACGCCGCGGCCTCGTGGCGGGTGACATGCACGGCCGCCTGCGCGGTCGAGACCCGCTGCATCTGCCCTTGGCGCTGCGCGATCACGCCCTGGCGCATCTGCTCGACGTAGCGCGGCACGCGCCGCCCTTCGGCCTGCACCCAGGCCCAGCCGGCCGGCGACCAGCAGCGCGCATCGTCGTAGCCGCCGTCGGCGACGAACTCGGCATAACGCGCCCAACTCAATGCCTGCGCGTCGATCTCGAATTCGAGCACCGCCACCTCGTGCGCCCAGCGCTCGTTGGCCGGCACGAAGCCGCCCGGCGAGGAGCCGAGCATGAACTGCTGCGCGCCGAACCACAGCGCTTCGCGTGGTGCGCGGGCGGGGCGCGGCGGCCAGGGTGAGCCGGCGGCTTCCACCGGCAGCTGCAAGGCCTGTGCGGCGGCGGCGAGCGCCTCGCCGATGCGGTCCTCGTGGTACAGCACCAGCCGGTAGACGAACAGTGCGTCGTCGCTGCCGTCGGCGCCGGCGAGCAGGTCGAGCGTGGTCTCGAGCGTGTCGGCCAGATAGCTGCGCAACGCCTGCGCAGCGGGCAGCGACAGGCTCCAGCGCTGGCTGCGCGAATGGGCCGCGGGGTCGAACAGCGTGTCGCTGAGCGGGTCGATCGAGGCCAGCCGCACCGCACCGGCGTCGGCCCTTTCGCCGCGCTGGCGCTGCACATGACGTGCCACCCAATACTCCTGGAACCATGCCGCATGCCCGGTCAGCCACAGCGGCGGGTTGACATCGGCCGATGTCGTCAACGCAGGCAGGTGCGGCTCGAACGCAGCCAGCCAGGCGAGCGTGTGGTTGCGCGCGTCGATCAGCGCCAGCGACAGCAGGTCGGCGCCGGCTTCGCGGATGCGCAGCGGATCGTGGATCGCGGCGGCCGTCTGAAGCGTGGCCACGGCGCGGGCTAGGGTCGCTCGGCGCGCGCGCAGGCGCTGCGGTGGTGGCCGCGCACACCTGCCTTCGGCCGATGTGCCGCCGCCGCAACCATCCGCGTCGCGCCAAGCGCGCCCGCCATGCGGCGCCTAGGTGCGCTCGATGCGCGCATAGGCCGAGTGGTTGTGGATGCTCTCGAAGTTCTCGACCTCGACGCTGTAGCGCCCGATGCGCCCATCGCGGTTGATCGCCAGCGCGACATCGCGCACCAGGTCCTCGACGAACTTGGGGTTTTCGTAGGCCCGCTCGGTGACCCACTTCTCGTCGGCGCGCTTGAGCATCGGCCACAGTTCGCTCGACGCGTTGTCCTCGGCCAGGCGCACCAGCTCGTGCCATTCGATCGGCTGCAGCAGCTCGACCCGGATGCGCACCATCGACCGCTGGTTGTGCGCGCCGTAGTCGGAGATTTCCTTCGAGCACGGGCACAGCGACTTCACCGGCACCCCGACTTCGGCGAACACCGCGCTGCTGCCGCCGCGCGTCTCGGCGACCCAGCCGCCTTCGTAGTCGAGCAGGCTGGCCAGGCCGGAGACCGGGGCGCGCTTGCGCAGGAAGAAGCTGAAGCGCGCTTCGATGCGGCCTTCGCTGGCGTTCAGCTGCTGCAGCATCTGCGCTTGGCGCTGGCGCAGCTCGTCGGCGTCCAGTGGCTCGTCCGATGTGCTCAGCGCATCGAGCCAGGCGATGAAGCGCGACATGTGGGTGCCCTTTTGCTGCGCCGGCAGCGCCACGTCCAGGCTCCACAGCGCAGCGGTCGCCTGCACCGCCCCGGCCACGCGCAGACGCAGCGGGTAGCGCACGTCCTTCACGCCGACACGCTGGATCGGCAGGTGGCGGTCGTCATGCGCCCCCTGGGTGTCGGGGATGTGCAGGGCGTCGGTCAGATTGCTCATCGATGGGGTGGGCATGTCAACAAAGTCGCAACCCGCAGCATGCCACCGTTTGTACCCGGCGCGCGGGGGTGCGTCTGTCGCTGGCGTGTCAGCACATCGCGTGTCGATACGCCGTGTGCCGGCCGGTGGGCACGTGGCTTGCCACATTGTCGGGATGGAAACCAGCGGGGGGTAGGAATGACAGCAAGCGAGCACAACGAGTTCGGCCAGCCAGCACGGGACCAGGCCGCCACCGACGCGTCGGCACACGGCGGCACGCAGCGTTTGGACGACAGCGCCGAGCGCCTCAAGCAAGACGCCGGCGAGATGTGGGACGGCGCGCGTGAAAGCGCGCGCACCAGGCTCAATGAGCGCAAG
Source organism: uncultured beta proteobacterium (assembly GCA_963756415.1). GTDB lineage: Bacteria > Pseudomonadota > Gammaproteobacteria > Burkholderiales > Burkholderiaceae_C > Rubrivivax. Next base: position 859,156 of record CAVWNT010000002.1, on the reverse strand, counting down.
GACGCCGCCGCGCAGGGCCTGCACGATGTGGCCGACGCGCTGCGCGGCGCCGCCGACAAGCCCGGACAGCACGGCGATGCGGCCGGCATCTCGAAGTTGTCGGCATCCGCCGCCGAGCGGCTCGACAGCCTGTCGAGCAGCCTGCGCGACAAGGACGTCGGTTCGCTGCTTCGCGACATGAACAGCTTTGCGCACCGACAACCGCTGGCGTTCTTCGGGCTGGCATTGGCCGCCGGCTTCGCCACCACGCGTTTCCTCAAGGCCAGCCAGGACGGCGCAGCGGACGGCAGCGAGCACGCGCGGCACACCACGGCGCCGGCAGCGCCATCTGCCAATTCACACTGACTGACAAGGGACCAGCATGCAAACCAGCACATTCGATGGCGCCCGCAGCGACGCCGACCCGACGCGCGCGGCCGGCGCTGCGGCACATGAACCACCCGACCCGCGCCTGGCGCGCGACAGAGAAAGGACCGGCCCGCGTGAGCACTCGCTGGGCCAGCTGTTCAGTTCGCTGTGGCGCGACACGACGCTGCTGGTGCAGCAGGAGGCCGCGCTGGCCAAGGCCGATGTGTCGGACAAGATGAACCAGATCGTCGGTGCAGCGGGGGCCATCGCCGGTGGCGCCGCCATCGCGTTCGTGGGCTTGATCGCGCTGATGCTGGCGGCCGTCAATGCGCTGCTGCCCTATCTGCCGATGGATCAGGCGCCGTGGCTGGCGCCGCTGATCGTCGGCATCGTGGTGATGGTGATCGGCTTCATCCTGTTCGCTCGTGGCCGCAGTGAACTGCGCGCCAAGAATCTGACCCCGTCGCGGAGCGTTGAATCGCTTCGCCGTGACAGCCGCCTCGTCAAGGAGCACATGCAATGAATCACGATGACCCGCGCGACACACGCGAACTGCAGCAAGACATCAGCCAGACGCGCAGCCACCTGGACAAGACGCTCGACGCCATCGAAGAACGCCTGGCGCCGCGCCAGCTGATCGATGACGGCATCGATTACCTGCGCCACAACGGCGCACGCGAGTACGTCACCAATCTCGGTCGCGCCGCCAAGAACGACCCGCTGCCGCTGGCCCTGGTCGGCGTCGGGCTGGCGTGGCTGATGCTTTCGGACGGCCGCCACCGCAGCGACACCTCGCAAGCCTACACGCTGGGGTCGGCGGTCGAGGGCGAGTCGGGCAGCCTCGGCGACAAGATGGCCAGCGCGCGCGGCAAGGTCAGTGACCTGGGGCATCAGGTGTCGGCCAGCACGCGGGGCGCGGTGCAGCGCCTTTCGGACACGGCAGCGTCTGCGAAGCAACACGCGCAGCGCGTCGGCGAGGTCACCCAGCACGGCCGCGAGCGCGTGCGCGGCGCCTACGACTATCTGATCCACGAGCAGCCGCTGGCGCTCGGCGCGATCGGCTTGGCGGTGGGGGTGTTGCTGGCGGCTTCGGCGCCGCGAACCCGGCAGGAAGACGAGTTGCTCGGCTCGGCCAGCGATCGGCTGAAAGGTGAGGCGAAGGCTGCCGGACGTGAGCAGCTGGACAAGGTAAAGGTTGCCGCAGCATCTGCAATCGACACTGCCGACGATGAGCTGTCGGCATCGTCCGGTGGCGACGCGAACCGCGCGCAGCCGGGGCCTGGGCACAAGTCCGCCGATGGCAGCGCTGACTTCAGCGGCTCCGATGGCGCGGGCGCCACAGGTGCTTCCCATTCATCGCGGCCATCGTCGGTGCGCTGAAGGTCACCGGGCTGGCACACCGCGTTTCGAGGTCTCAGGCCGACATGGCGCGCGCCCCTGCCGCCGAGCTTGCACGCTCGACGAGCGCTGCCGGGGACGACGGGTTGTCCAAGGCCGGATGGGGCCAGACCTTGCTGCGCGTCAAGCGACAGGTCAGCCAGGACAACCTGTCGATCGTGGCCGCGGGCGTGGCGTTCTATTTCCTGCTGGCCGTGTTTCCGGCCCTGACGGCGATGGTGTCGCTGTACGGGCTCGTGTTCGAAGCGCAGCAGGTCAGCGAACAGATCTCGCGACTCAGCGCGTTTTTGCCCGGGCAAGCTGTCGAACTGTTGACCGGCCAGCTGGGCGAACTGGCCAACTCCAACCGCAGCGCCCTGGGGCTGGGTGTCGCCGGCGGGTTGCTGCTGACCCTGTGGAGCAGCTCGGTCGGCGTGCGCAAGCTGATGGATGCGTTGAACCTGGCCTACGACGAGACCGAAAAGCGCAGCTTCCTGCATCGCACCGCGCTGGCCCTGTTGCTGACCCTCGGCGCGATCTTGCTGGGCGTGGTGGCGATCGCAACGATCGTGCTGCTGCCCGCGGTGGATCGTTTTCTGGGCTCGGACAACCTGCTCCAGACCGCCATCGGCATCCTTCGCTGGCCGCTCGTCGCGCTGCTGTTCGCGCTCGCGCTGGGGGTGCTGTACCGCTTCGGCCCGAGCCGTGAGCACGCGCGCTGGAAATGGGTCAGCTGGGGCGCTGGCGTGGCCACACTGCTGTGGGTCGTCGGCTCGGCGCTGTTTTCCTGGTACGTGTCCAACTTCGGCAGCTACAACAAGAGCTACGGCTCGATGGGCGCGGTGGTCATTCTGCTGATGTGGTTCTTGCTGTGCGCGTTCGTCACGCTGATCGGCGCCGAGCTGGATTCGGAGCTTGCGCGCCAGAACCGCAAGCGCCCGGTCGAAGACACGTAGCCCGCCCGACGCGTGCGCGCGGTGCGTACCCGCCGCGCGGGGCCGCGATCAGCCTTTCGCCAGCGGCCAGACCACCTTCAGATGGCTGCCGAAGCGCTGCTGCACCGACTTCTCGATGCCGGCGGCGTCGAGCCCGCACAGTGCGAGCAGCTTGGCCGGATCGCCGTGTTCGATGAACTGATCCGGCAGCCCCAGTTGCAGCAGCGGCAACGCGACGCCGTTGGCAGCCAGGCATTCGGCCACCGCGCTGCCGGCCCCGCCCATCACGCAGCCTTCCTCGACGGTGACGAAGGCATCGTGCGCGCGCGCGGCCTCCAGCACCACGTCCTGGTCGAGCGGCTTGACGAAGCGCATGTCGATGACGCTGGCATCCAGCGCCTCGGCTGCCAAAAGCGCCGGGTGCAGCACGGTGCCGAAGGCCAGGATCGCGATGCGCGGGCTGCCGGCGGCCGACGTGCGCCCGCTGCGCCGCCGCCATTCGGCGCGGCCCCACGGCAGCTCGGTCAGCGTCGGATCGATCGACACGCCCACGCCGCTGCCACGCGGGTAGCGCACCGCCACCGGGTGGTCGCGCCGGAACGCGGTGGTCAAGGCCATGCGGCACTGGTTCTCGTCCGACGGTGTCAGCAGCGCCATGTTCGGCACGCAGCGGATGTAGGCGATGTCGTAGGCACCGCAGTGGGTGGCGCCGTCGGCGCCGACGATGCCGGCGCGGTCGAGCGCAAACACCACCGGCAGGTTCTGGATCGCCACGTCGTGGATCATCTGGTCGTAGCCGCGCTGCAGGAAGGTGCTGTAGATCGCGACCACCGGCTTCAGCCCCTCGCAGGCCAGGCCGGCGGCGAAGGTGACGGCATGCTGCTCGGCGATGCCGACGTCGTAGTAGCGCTTCGGAAAACGCTGCTGGAACTCGACCATGCCCGAGCCTTCGCGCATCGCCGGCGTGATGCCGACCAGCCGCTCGTCGGCCGCGGCCATGTCGCACAGCCACTGGCCGAAGACCTGCGTGAAGCTCGGCTTGCCCGGCTTGACTGCCGGGAAGCCCTCGTGCGGGTTGAACTTGCCCGACGCGGCGTGGTACTTCACCGGGTCGGCCTCGGCCAGCTTGTAGCCCTGGCCCTTGCGCGTGACGATGTGCAGGAACTGCGGGCCGCGCGCGGCGCGCAGGTTCTCCAGGGTCGGGATCAGCGCATCGAGGTCGTGGCCGTCGATCGGGCCGACGTAGTTGAAGCCGAACTCCTCGAAGATCGTGCCGGGCACGACCATGCCCTTGGCGTGTTCCTCGAAGCGCCGCGCGATCTCGTACAGCGGCGTGTTCTTCAGCACGCTCTTGGCGCCTTCGCGCGCGCTGGTGTAGAAGTTGCCGCTCATCAGCCGCGCCAGGTACTTGTTCAGCGCGCCCACCGGCGGGCTGATCGACATGTCGTTGTCGTTCAGCACCACCAGCATGTCGGCCAGCAGGCCGGCATGCGCGACGCCGGCGTTGTTCAGCGCCTCGAAGGCCATGCCGGCGCTCATCGCGCCGTCGCCGATGACGGCGACGCAGCGACGCTCCTCGCCCTTCAGCTTCGACGCCAGCGCCATGCCCAGCGCGGCCGAGATCGAGGTCGACGAATGCGCGGTGCCGAAGGTGTCGTATTCACTTTCGTCGCGGCGCGGAAAGCCACCGATGCCGCCCAGCTGGCGCAGGCTGTGCATGCGATCGCGCCGGCCGGTCAGGATCTTGTGCGCGTAGGTCTGGTGGCCGACGTCCCACACCAGCCGGTCGTGCGGCGTGTTGAAAACATGGTGCAGCGCCACCGTCAGCTCGATGGTGCCGAGGTTGCTGCCGAGGTGGCCGCCGGTCTCGCTGACGCTGCGCAGCACGAACTCGCGCAGTTCGCCGGCCAGCGTGACCAGCTGTTCGCGCGTCATGCCGCGCAGGTCGGCCGGGCTTTGCACCGTGCTCAGCAAGGGAATGTTGTTGTTCATGTCAACTTGGTCGGGTGCGCTGGTTCAACTCAGCTCTCGCGTTCGATCACGGTGTCGGCCAGCCGTGCCAGCGTCGACGTGTCCATCTGCCGGCAGCGCGCGAGGGCGCTCAGCGCCTGCGCATGCAGCGCACGCGCGCTGCGCCGCGCCTCGGCCAGCCCCAGCACCGACACGTAGGTCGGCTTGTTCGCATCGACGTCCTTGCCGGCGGTCTTGCCCAGCTGATGCGATTCCTGCGTGACATCGAGGATGTCGTCGACGACCTGAAAGGCCAGCCCGATGGCCGCGCCGTATTCGGCCAGCGCATCGTGGCTGGCCCGGTCGGCATGTCCGCAGGCGGCGCCCATCACCACGCTGGCCTGCAACAGCGCGCCGGTCTTGCGGCGGTGCATGTCGCGCAGCGCGTGCTCGCTCAACGGGCGGCCGATGCTGGCCAGGTCGATGGCCTGGCCGCCGGCCATGCCGACATGGCCGGCCGAGCGCGCCAGCAGCGCGCACAGCCGCGCCTGCAAAGGGGCATCGACGCCGCTGTCGGGTGTCAGCACCTCGAAGGCCAGCGCCTGCATGGCATCGCCGGCCAGCATCGCCTGCGCCTGGCCGAAGCGCACGTGCACGGTCGGCTTGCCGCGCCGCAGCACATCGTTGTCCATGCACGGCATGTCGTCGTGGACCAGCGAGTAGGCGTGGATCAGTTCGACCGCGACCGCGGCCCGCAGCGCGGCCTCGCGCTGCCCTTGCACCGCCCGCGCGGCGGCCAACACCAGCAGCGGGCGCAGCCGCTTGCCACCGTCGAGCACGCCGTAGCGCATCGCCTCGCCGAGGCCGGCCGGCGCATCACGCGGCACCCAGCGGTCGAGCGCCGCTTCGACCACCGCCAGCTCTTCGCAGACCCAGCCGCCGAATGTGTCGTCGTCCGCGATCGCCTGCGCTGCCTGAACCGTCCGCGCCACGTTCATGAGGCGGCCCAGGGCTTGAGCTGCCCGTCGTCGAGCAGCTTGACCTGCGCTTCGACCGCCTGCAGTCGGCCATGGCACAGCTGCAGCAGTTCGTTGCCACGCCGGTAGCTGGCCAGCATCTGGTCGAGCGGCATCTGCGCACTTTCCATCGCCTGCACCAGGCGTTCGAGTTCGCCCAGCGCTTGTTCGTAGGACAGGCTCTCGGGCGCGGGGGCCGGGTCGGTGTCGGGCGGGGAGGTGGGGCTGCGGGGCATGGGCTTGCGCATCGGCGGCAGGTGCCGCGCGTCCCAGATTTTAGACGCCCCGTTGCAGGGCCATCTGCGCGCGCCAGCCGGCAACTGCAGGGCGCTGGGTAGAATTGCCGGCTTGCCCTGCAGCCATCGTGCTTGCAGCCGCGCAATCCCACCCGCGGGGCCACCGGGTGGGGGGCCGACATACCCATTCATGGAGATCCTCTGGATCATGTCCGACCTGAGCATTCGTCTCACAGCTCTCGAGCAAGAAACCACCCACCCGCACAGCCAACCCTCGGTTCACCGCTACTTCGACGACGGCGTCTTCGCCGCCGAACGCACGCAGCTGTTCGAGCGCGGCCCGCGTTATGTGGGTCACTCGTTGTGGGTGCCCGAAGCGGGTGATTTCCACACGCTGCCGCAGGAAGCCGAGGGCCGCGCACTGGTGCGCAATGCCGATGGGCCGCAGCTGGTATCGAACGTGTGCCGCCACCGCCAGGCGCTGATGCTGCGCGGGCGTGGCCACACACGCGAGCACATCGTCTGCCCGATCCACCGCTGGACCTACGACCTGCAGGGCCGGCTCGTCGGCGCGCCGCATTTCGCCGCCGATCCGTGCCTGCACCTGAAGCACCAGCCGCTGAACGAGCGCCACGGCCTGCTGTTCGAGCAAGGCGGGCGCGACATCGGCGATGCGCTGGCTGCCGCTGCCGCGCCGCCGCCCCACGCTCGCGGCAGCGCCGATTTCAGCGGCCTCGATTTCAGCGGCCATGTGCTCGACCGGGTCGAGATGCACGTGTGCGACTACAACTGGAAGACCTTCATCGAGGTCTATCTCGAGGACTACCACGTCGCGCCGTTCCACCCGGGTCTGGGCGGCTTCGTCAGCTGCGACGAGCTCGCCTGGAGCTTCGCCGAGCACCACTCGGTGCAGCGCGTGGGCGTGCAGCGTGCGCTCGACCGTCCGGGCTCGCCGACCTACGCGCAGTGGCACCAGGCGCTGCTGAAGTACCGCGACCAGCAGGTGCCGAACTTCGGCGCGATCTGGCTGACGTGTTACCCGAACATCATGGTCGAGTGGTACCCGCATGTGCTGGTGGTCTCGACCTTGCACCCGCTGGGCCCGCAGAAGACCTTGAACATGGTCGAGTTCTACTACCCGGAAGAGATCGCCGCCTTCGAACGCGAATTCGTCGAGGCGCACCAGGCCGCCTACATGGAGACCTGCGCCGAGGACGACGACATCGCGCTGCGCATGGATGCCGGGCGCAAGGTGCTGATGCAGCGCGGCGACGACGAGCACGGCCCCTATCAAAGCCCGATGGAAGACGGCATGCAGCACTTCCACGAGTGGCTGGTGCGCGAGATGCGCACGCGCTGAGCGCCGCGCGCGGGCTGCAGCTGCCACCGATGCCGGCACCGCTGTTGATGCTGACAGCGTCGCTGCTGTTCGCGACCATGGGGCTGGCGGTCAAGCTCGCCTCCGCGCAGTACGCGGCCGGCGAGATCGTCTTCTACCGCGGCCTGATCGGCGTGCTCGTCTCGGCGGCGGTGGCCCGCTCGCGCGGCAACAGCCTGCGCACCGACGTGCCGGCGATGCACTTCTGGCGCAGCCTGTGCGGTGTCATCGCGCTCGGCCTGTGGTTCTACGCCATCGGCGGGCTGCCGCTGGGCACCGCGGTGACGCTGAACTACATGTCGTCGGTGTGGATGGCGCTGTTCCTGCTGGGCGGCTCGGTGCTGGTCGGCGCCAACCGCGTCGATCCGCGTCTGCTGGCCGCGGTGCTGGTCGGCTTCGCCGGTGTCGCGCTGGTGTTGCAGCCGACCCTCGGCCAGGATCAGTGGGGCCACGGCCTGGCCGGCCTGCTGTCGGGCCTGATCGCCGGCGCTGGCCTACCTGCAGGTGACCACGCTCGGCCGCCGCGGCGAGCCCGAAACGCGCATCGTCTTCTACTTCTCGCTCGGCAGCGTGCTCGCCGGCGCGGCATCGATGTTGTGGACCGGCATCGGTGCACACAGCTGGCGTGGTGCGGCGCTGCTGCTGGCGGTCGGCGTGCTCGCCACCAGCGCGCAGTTGATGCTCACCCGCGCCTACGCCATCGGCTCCACGCTGTCGAATGCCGGGCTGCAATACACCGGCATCCTGTTCGCGCTCGGCTATGGTGTGGCCCTGTTCGGTGAACAGCTGACGTGGCCGTCGCTGCTGGGCATCGCACTGATCGTGCTGGCCGGCCTGGCTTCGACGCTGTTCGCGCGCATGCCCCAGCCGGCCAAGTCCACCACCGAGATCTGAACACCATGCCGCCCACCTACAAGACCCTCATCTCCGTCGATCAACTGCAGGCCCTGCGGCAAGGCGGCCACGCGCCGGTGGTGCTCGACTGCAGCTTCGACCTGGCCGACCCCGCGGCCGGGCGGCGCGCCTACGACGCCGGCCATCTGCCCGGCGCGCGCCATGTGCATCTGGGCGACGAGTTGTCGGGCCCCCTCAGCGGCACGCAACGGCCGCCATCCGCTGCCGGCGCGCGACGCGTTCGCCCGGCGCGTCGGCGAGTGGGGCATCGCGCCGGGTGTGCAGGTGGTCTGCGTCGATGCCCAGGGCCTGCCCTACGCGGCCCGCGCCTGGTGGCTGCTGCGCTGGCTCGGCCACGACGCGGTGGCGGTGCTCGACGGCGGCATGCAGGCCTGGCAGGCAGCCGGCCATGCGCTGAGCACCGATGCACCGTCGGCCGCGCCGCAGCCGCCGTATCCGTCACGGCCGCCGGCGATGCCGACCCTCGACGCGGCGGCGCTGCTCGCGCAGCTGGGCGCGCGGCCGGTGCTCGACGCCCGCGCCGCGGAGCGGTTTCGCGGCGATGTCGAACCGCTCGATGCGGTCGGCGGCCACATTCCCGGTGCCCACAACCGCTTCTTCAAGGACAACCTGCAGGGCGATGGCCGTTTCAAGCCCGCCGAGCGGCTGCGCGCCGAGTTCGCGGCGCTCGGGGGCGCGCCCGCGCAGTGGGTACACCAGTGCGGATCGGGCGTCACCGCCTGCCACAATCTGCTGGCGATGGAGCATGCCGGGCTCACCGGCTCGGCGCTGTACCCGGGTTCGTGGAGCGAGTGGAGTGCCGATCCGGCGCGGCCGGTGGCCCAGGGTTGAAGGGTTGATGCCGGGGAACGGCGATGCACCTCGCGGGTCCAACATGATCGTCCGCCATCCCACCAGGAGAGCACCATGTACAAACGCCTGTTGATCGCCACCGACGGGTCCGATGTCACCCAGAAGGCCGTGCAGAGCGCCATCTCGCTGGCCCGCGCGACCGGCGGCGAAATGTTCGCCATCAGCGTCAAGGAGCCGTTTCCGTACAGCGCCATCTCGGAGATGCAGCCGGTGCCGCCGCAGGAATTCTTCGATGCGCAGGAACGCATCGCCGGCGAGCGCGTGCGCGAGGTGGTCAGCGCGGCCACCGAAGCCGGTCTGCGCTGCCAGGGCCACACGGTCGAGGCGCTGCATCCGTGGGAAGCCATCCTCGACCATGCCAAGACGCAGAACTGCGACCTGGTGGTGATGGCATCGCACGGGCGGCGCGGGCTGTCGGCGCTGCTGCTGGGCAGCGAGACGCAGAAGGTGCTGACCCACTCCAGCATTCCGGTGCTGGTGGTCAAGTGACGGGGCGCGTCAGTGCAGGTGCAGCAGCTGCTGCGCCACGGTGACCAGCGCCAGCCCGCCGCCCAGCCAGGCGATCTGTGAGGCGGTGTCGCGCCACGGCAGGCGCTTTTGCATCTGCGGCAGCAGGTCGGCCACCGCGACGTAGATGAAGCTGCTCGAGGCCACCACCAGCAGGTACGGAAACAGCGCCTGCCAGGGGCCGACGGCGTAGTAGCCGAGCACGCCGCCGAGCACCGCGGCCAGGCCCGACAGCGCGTTGAACAGCAGCGCCTTGGTGCGTGTGAAGCCCGCGTTCAGCAGCACGATGTAGTCGCCCACCTCCTGCGGGATCTCGTGCGCGACGATGGCCAGCGTGGTCGCGATGCCCAGGCGCGTGTCGGTCAGGAAGGCGGCCGCGATGATGACGCCGTCGCAGAAGTTGTGGATGCCGTCGCCGATCAGCACGCTCCAGCCGCCGCGGCCGGCCTGCTCGGAATCGAAGGCGTGATGGTGGTGGTGGCCGTCGCCTTCGTGGTGGTGGGTGTGCCGGTACAGCTCGGCCTTCTCGAGCAGGAAGAAGAACAGCAGCCCGGCCGAGCAAGGTGAGGAACAGCGCGTGCGTGTCGGCAGTCGATTCGAAGGCCTCGGGCAGCACATGCAGCAGCGCGGTGCCCAGCAGCACCCCGGCCGACAGGCTGACCAGGTGACGCACCAGGCGGCTGAGCACGGCCACCGTCAGGCTGGCGGCGATGAGCACCGACAACAGGCCACCGGCCAGCGTGGCGACGACGATGTGCGTCAGCGTTATCGGCATGGACGTCTGGCAGCGCGCGGGCGCCACGCGCCCGCGATACCGGCGTGGGCAGCGGCGATCAGATCAAACCACGCATCGGGCGCAAGGCGTCGCGGCCCGCGAACTCGCGCATCGGCAGCGGGCAATCGAACTGTTCTTGCAGCATGCAAAGGTCCTGACGGGGCAGAAGTCGGGCCGCGGCCGCGCCGGGCCGGGCTGCGCATTGTAGGAAGGCATCGCGGCTCCGCGGCCGGCGCCTGGCACGCCGCGTGTCATGGGCGGGTGTGCACAATCGCGCGATGCAGATTTCCTTGCCCGTGCTCTCCGGCCCCCTGGCGGCGATCGACATGGGATCGAACAGCTTCCGGCTCGAAATCGGCCAGCTGCAGCACGGCCAGTACCGCCGCATCGACTACCTGAAGGAGACGGTGCGGCTGGGTGGCGGGCTCGATGCCGACGGCCACCTCACCGAAGCCACCGTGCAGCGCGGCCTGGACTGCCTGCGCCGCTTCGCCGTGCGGCTCGAAGGTTTCGATGCCCGCCAGGTGCGCGCGGTGGCCACGCAGACGCTGCGCGAAGCGCGCAACCGCAATGCCTTCCTGGTGCGCGCGCAGAAGGAGCTCGGCTATCCGATCGAGGTCATCTCGGGCCGCGAGGAAGCGCGCCTGATCTATGCCGGCGTGTCGCATCTGCAGCCGACGCGCGCGTCGCGCCTGGTGGTCGACATCGGCGGGCGCTCGACCGAGATGATCCTCGGGCGCGGCCGCACGCCGCTGGTCGCCGAATCGTTCCAGGTCGGCAGCGTCAGCCTGTCGATGCGCTTCTTCGCCGACGGCCGCCTCACCGAGGCGGCCTTTCGTGCCGCGCAGGTGGCCGCCGGTGCCGAACTCGAAGAGGCGCTGCAGCCCTTCGCGCCGCAACACTGGAGCGAGGCGCTGGGCTGCTCGGGCACCGTCAGCGCCGTGTCGCAGCTGCTCGCCGCCGCCGGCCAGAGCGACGGGCGCATCACGCCGCGCGGCTTGCGCTGGTGCATCGCCGGGTGCATCGAGGCCGGCCACACCGACAAGCTGTCGTGGCCGGCGCTGCGTGCCGACCGGCGCGCGGTGCTGCCCGGCGGCCTGGCGATCCTGTACACGCTGGCCACGCACTTCGGCATCGACAGCCTGGTGCCGGCGCGCGGCGCGCTGCGCCAGGGCGTGATCATCGACCTGCGCGAACGCCTCGAGGCGCTGCGCCAAGCCGAGCCCGAAGACGTGCGCGACGAATCGGTGCGCGAGCTGCAGTCCCGCTTCGCCGTGGCCACCGAACAGGCGTCGCGCGTGCGCACGCTGGCGCAGGCGCTGTACGACGCGGTGGTGCGCCGCGACGAGCTGGCCGACGGCGAAATGCGCCGCGAACTCGGCTGGGCCTGCGACCTGCACGAGATCGGCCAGATGGTGTCGCACCACGACCACCACCGGCACAGCGCCTACCTGGTGGCCAACGTCGATGCGGCCGGCTTCTCGCAGAGCCAGCAGCGGCGCATCAGCGAGCTGGTGCTGGGCCAGCGCGGCGGCCTGCGCAAGCTCGAGGACAGCCTGCTCAACGACCCGGTGGCCTGGCAGGCCCTGTGCCTGCGCCTGGCGGTCATCAAGTGCCATGCGCGCGGCGCGATCGACCCGCACGCGCTGCGCCTGCGTCGCGACGGCCGCAAGGCGCAGCTCGAGTTCAGCGCCGGCTGGGCCGCCGACCACCCGCGCACGCTGCACCTGCTGCGCGAGGAGGCCGAGCTGTGGGCCCGCCAGGGCAACCTGAGCCTGCAGCTGCCGACGACCTGAGGGCGAGCGGGGGCCGGCGGGCAACGGGGCGCCGTCTGGGGGTTTTAGACTCGGCGCACGACCACGTCCTTGCCTCGAATTCTGCCGATGCGACACGATCCCCCCCGGCTCGCCGAGTTGCGGCGCCTCGCGATCCTCGATTCCAGCCCCGAAACCGCCTACGACGACCTGACGCGCTTGTTGTCCACCTCGCTGGCGGTGCCGATCACGATGGTGAACCTGCTCGATGAAGAGCGCGACTGGTTCAAATCGTGTGTCGGCATCCAGCAGACCCAATCGCCTCGGATAACCTCGTTCTGCGAATCGTTCTTCAACACGCGCAACGACCTGATCGTGGTCGAGGACACGCTGCTCGATCGACGCTTCGCGAACAATCCGCTCGTCGTCGGGCGGCCCTTCGTGCGCTTCTACGCGGCGGCGCGGCTGGCCTCGCGCGGCAAGACAGTTGGCACGCTGTGCGCCTACGACGTGCAGCCGCGCCGGTTGGCCACCGACCAGGTGGAACAGCTGCGCACGATGGCCGGCGCTGTCGTCGACCTGCTGGCGCAGCGGGCAGCAACATCGGCCACAGGCTGATCCGGTTCTACAGCGTTTCGGGCGAGCGCACCGACACCAGCACCACCTCGGCGACACCGCCGCGTTCGCGGTGGCGCAGCCACCACACCGCGCCCTTGCGAACCGACCACGATGGCGTGTCGTGCGGCCCCGCAGGGGTCGACAGGGCGGCTGCGCCGCCCATCAGCGTGGCCGCCACCAGACCCAGCGTCGGCTGGTGGCCGACGACCAGCACCGGCTCGCGGCGCTCGGGCCAGCGCGCCAGTGTCAGCAAGGTGCCCACGCCGCCGCCGGGGCCCAGCGCCTCGCGCGTCTGGAACTTGCGGCCCAGCGCCTGTGCCGTCTGCTGGCAGCGCAGCGCCGGGCTGACGAGCACGCGGGCGCTGTCCGGCACGAAGCGGTTCAGCCATTCGGCCATGCGCTGCGCCTGCCTCTCGCCTTTGGCAGTGAGCGGGCGGCTCAGGTCTGCCGCCAGATCGTCCTCGATGGACTCGCCGGCTTCGGCGTGCCGCCACAGGATCAGGTCCATGTCGTCTCGCCCTTCTTCAATGCATAACGTCGCATCAGCGCCTGCTGCGCGCTGATGCCGCGCTCGGCGACGCGGCTGTAGCGGCCATCGGCAGCCAGCGTCCAGGCATCGAGCGTGTCGTGCAGATACGGCACCAGGCACTCGTCGATGACCCGCTGGCGCAGCGCCTTGTCGCGCACCGGCCAGGCCAGCTCGATGCGCCCGAGCATGTTGCGCGTCATCCAGTCGGCGCTGCTCAGGTACAGCACCTCGTCGTCGTCGCTGTCGCCCCAGCGGAAGTACATCACCCGGGTGTGTTCGAGGAAGCGGCCGACCACCGAGCGCACGCGGATGTTCTCGCTCAGGCCCGGCACTGCCGGCGGCAGCATGCACGCGCCGCGCACCACCAGGTCGATGCTGGCGCCGGCCGAGCCGGCAGCGACCAGCGCGTGGATCAGCGCCGGATCGGTCAGGGCATTGATCTTGGCGACGATGCGTGCCGGCGCGCCGTGCCGCGCAGCCACCGCCACCTGGTGGATGTGGCCCAGCAGACGCCGGTGCAGCACGAACGGCGCCGTCACCAGGTGGCGCGGCGCCTTGACCTTGACCTGGCTGGCCAGTTGCTGGAACAGCGCGTCGGCATCCTGTGGTCAGCCCGGGGTCGGCGGTCAGATAGCCGACGTCGGTGTACGGCGCGCGCGGTGCGCGGGTTGTAGTTGCCGGTCGACAGGTGCACATAGCGCCGCAGCCGCTTGCCCTCGCGACGCGTCACCAGCAGCATCTTGGCGTGTGTCTTCAGCCCGACGATGCCGTAGACCACCTGCGCGCCGACCGCTTCCAGGCGCTCGGCCCAGTTGATGTTGGCCTCTTCGTCGAAACGCGCCTTCAGCTCCACCACGCACATCACTTCCTTGCCGCGGCGCGCCGCCTCGATCAGCAGTTCCATCAGGACGCTCTGTGCGCCGGTGCGGTAGATGGTCTGCTTGATGGCCAGCACGTCGGGGTCTTCGACCGCTTCGCGCAGGAACTGCACCACCGGGTCGAAGCTGTGGAACGGGTGGTGCAGCAGCAGATCGCGCCCGCGCAGCTGCGCGATGATCGACACCTGCTGCGGCAGCTGCGCGTGCGGCCAGCGCGGCACGAAGGGCGACGAAGCGCAGCGTGTCGCTGCGCACATGGTCGATCAGCTGCGTCAGGCGGCCCAGGTTGACCGGCCCGTTGACACGGTACAGCGCCGCCTCGGGCAGCGCGAACTGCGTCAGCAGGAACTGCGCCAGATCGATCGGGGCAGGTGGCCACCACCTCCATGCGGATCGCCTGTCCGTAGTGGCGCGTCGACAAGCCGGTGCGCAGCGCCTGGCGCAGGTTGGTGACCTCGTCGTCGTCGACGTCCAGGTCCGAATCGCGCGTGACGCGGAACTGCGAGAACGATTCCACCGTGCGCCCGGCGAACAGCTCCTCGAGGTGCGCACGGATCACGCTGGTCAGCAGCACATGCGCCTGCTGGCCGTGCGAGATGGCATCGGGCAGCCGGATGACCCGCGGCAGCGCGCGCGGCACCTTGACGATGGCGATCAGGTTCTCGCGGCCGAAGGCATCGCGCCCGCCCAGCCGGGCGATGAAGTTGAGCAGCTTGTTGGCCACCTGCGGGAACGGGTGCGACGGGTCCAGGCCGATCGGCACCAGCAGCGGCTGCACCTGCTGGCGGAAGAACTGCGCCACCCAGCGGCGCTGCTCGGTATCGCGTTCGGCATGGTTGAGCACGACCACGCCGCGCTCGTGCAGCGCCGGCATCACCCCCTCGTTGAACAGGCGGTACTGCTCGTCGATCAGCGCATGCGCGGCGGCCACCACATCCAGCAGTTCGGACTTGCGCGCGGCGCCATCCGGCAGCCGCACCGCTTCGATGAAATCGGCGAAGCGCACCTCGAAGAACTCGTCGAGGTTCGACGACACGATGGTGATGTAGCGCAGCCGCTCGAGCAGCGGCACGTCGCGCCGCCGCGCCTGCGCCAGCACGCGGCGGTTGAATTCGAGAATCGCGTTCTCGCGGCTCAGCAGCTTCAGCACCGGGGCGGCGGCGCGCACCACGGCGCCCGGCTCGGAGGCACTGCGGCGGCGGTCGTCGTCGGTCATGGCGGCGATTCTAGGAAGCTTCCATGACAGCGCCGGGACAGCCCCGGCCGCGCAGTCGCCGCACAAAGACAAAGCGCCCCGGGTGGGGCGCTTGGTCAACTCAGCCGACCGGTGCGGCGCGTTCAGCGCGCCGCGTTCGATCCGCGTTCGGCTTCAGGCCGCCTTGGCGGTGGCGCTGGCCTTGCGGGCCACGCGACGCGCCGCGTTCGAGGTCTGCGTCGCAGCGGCATCGGCCTTGCGGCCGACGCGGCGGGCGGCGTTCGAGGTCTGCGTGGCGGTCTTGGCCACCGCATTGCCGACGCGCTTGGTGGCCGTCTTGACCACGCGCTTGCGGGTCGCGGCGGCTTCGCTCTTGACCGTCTTCAGCTTGCGCGTGGCGACCGCCTTGGCCGGCACGTCGTTGCCCGAGACACGACGGACCATCGCGCTGCTGCCCTTTTCGATGCGGCCCACGACGGTGTGCACCACATTCGCCGCCGGCATCGCCACGCGGTTGATCATGTCGATCGCGTTGGCCGAGCCTTCGAAACGCTCGGCGTTGGCGGAAACCATGTTCACGCCCTTGCCGGCCAGGTCGATGGCCACGCCGACGACGCTTTCAGCGCGCTCGGCGCCGAACTGCAGGCCCTTGGCGTAGTAGCCGCTGAAACGCTGCTGCGAATCGATCAGGTTGCTGCGCAGATCCTTGCGCAACAGCGCGGCGCCCCGGTTGACCGCGGTGGCAAAACGCTCGTCCATGAAGCCGAGCACGCGCTCGCCGCCGAAGCGGTAGGTGTTGATGACGTTGATCGCGGTGATGCCGTAGGACTGGATCACTTCGTTGGCAACGGTGGACAGATTCTTGGTGGACATGTCGGACTCCATTCGGTTTGGTTGTGAACGTTCCGGCTGTCGTGAAGACCTGTTGCACACCGTGTGCTCCGGAATGACCTGACTGTGCCGAAAGGGCGTAGAGGACGCACCCCAATTTGCGGGTTTTCCCTAGAGCCGCTCCTCTAGGCGCCAGCCGGCGGGCCGCCTTCGTGAAGCGCGATCCGGTGCAGCAGCTGCGCCAGCGTCTCGGGCATCGTGATGTGCGGGTTGTGGCTGGCGTCGAGTTCGAAGTAACGCCAGGCCGTGTGGCTGCGCGCGTTGTCGGCGAAGGGCCGGAACACATCGCCCGGGCCGCTGCGCGTGCAGTAGATGTAGCTGCGTGGCAGGGCGTCGGCCGCACCGCTGAGGCGCACCGGCGAGCTGAAGGCCCGCAGCGGCTGCATGCGCCGTCGCGGCAGCGCCCAGGCGACATCGGCCGGCGTCGGTGTCCGGCGGCAGCGGATTGGCCGGCAGCAGCCAGCCGTCGCCGTGGCTGCGTGCCTGTTCCTCGTTGCGCTCGCGCGCCTTGGCCGGAATCAGATCGAACACGCTTTGACCGTCCTGCGGCACGAACGCATCCAGATAGACCAGCTGCGCGAGGCGTGCGCGGCGCGCTCGGCGACGCCGGTGGCGACCATGCCGCCATAGCTGTGGCCGACCAGCACCACGTCGTGCAGGTCTTCGTATTCGAGCACCGCCACCATGTCGTCGATGTGCGTGTCCAGGCCGACCTGGGCGCTGCTGGCATGGGCGCGTTCGCCGAGGCCGGTGCAGGTGGGCGTGAACAGCTCGTGGCCCAGTTCGCGCAGCAGCGGGCGCATCTTCTTCCACGCCCAGCCGGCCGACCAGGCACCGTGGATGACCAGCATCGTTGCCATGATGATTTCCTCTCGCGCGGCGGCTCAGTGCGCCTCGTCCCAGTTGTTGCCCACACCGACCTCGGCCAGCAGCGGCACGCTCAGCTCGGCGACGCCGGCCATCAGCCGCGGCACCGCTTCGCGCGCCCACGCCAGTTCGTCCTGCGGCACCTCGAAGACCAGTTCGTCGTGCACCTGCATGACCATGCGCGTGGCGCGCCGCTCGTCGTCGAGCGCTTGCTGCACCGTGATCATCGCCAGCTTGATCAGGTCGGCCGCGGTGCCCTGCATCGGCGCATTGATGGCCTGGCGCTCGGCGCCGCTGCGGCGCGGGCCGTTGCCACTGTTGATCTCGGGCAGCCACAGCCGGCGCCCGAAGACGGTTTCGACATAGCCGTTGGCCTTCGCCGCGGCGCGCGTGTCGTCCATGTAGCGCTTGACGCCGGCAAAGCGCGCGAAATAGCGCTCGATGTAGTCGCGCGCCGCCTTCTGCTCGATGCCCAGCGCGCTGGCCAGCCCGAACGGGCCCATGCCGTAGATGAGGCCGAAGTTGATGGTCTTGGCATAACGGCGCTGCTCGGCGCTGACCTCGGCCACCGGCACCGTGAAGACCTCGCTGGCGGTGGCGCGGTGCACGTCGATGCCTTCGGCGAAGGCGCGCAACAGGTGCGGATCGGCGCTGATGTGCGCCATGATGCGCAGCTCGATCTGCGAGTAGTCGGCCGAGACGATGACACGCCCCGGCGCCGCGACAAAGGCCTCGCGCACGCGACGGCCCTCGACGGTGCGGATCGGGATGTTCTGCAGATTGGGGTCGTTGCTGGCCAGCCGCCCGGTGACCGCCACCGCCTGCCCATAGGTCGTGTGCACACGGCCGGTGTCGGGGTTGATCATCAGCGGCAGCTTGTCGGTGTAGGTGCCCTTCAGCTTCGACAGGCTGCGGTGTTCGAGCATGCGCCGCGGCAGCGGGTGGTCCTCGGCGAGCTTTTCGAGCGTCTCTTCGTCGGTGCTGGGCGCACCACTGGCGGTCTTGCGCGACACCGGCAGCCCGAGCTTGCCGAACAGCACCTCGCCGATCTGCTTCGGGCTGCCCAGGTTGAAGGGTTGGCCGGCCAGCTCGTAGGCCTGCTGCTCGAGCGCGACGATGCGTTCACCCAGCTCCTTGCTCTGTTCGGCCAGCCGCTGCGCATCGACGAACACGCCGTTGCGTTCGATGCGCTGCAGCACCGCGCTGGTCGGCATCTCGATGCGTTCGTAGACGAAGCGCAGCTCGTCGCTGGCCGCGATCTGCGGCCACAGCGCCGTGTGCAGATGCAGCGCCATCTCGCTGTCTTCGGCCGCATAGGTGGTGGCACGTTCGATGTCCACCTGTGAAAAAGCGATCTGGTGCGCGCCCTTGCCGCACAGCTGCTCGTAGCTCAGGCCGGTGCGGCCGAGGTGGCGTTCGGCCAGGCTTTCCAGGCCGTGCGGCTTGTGCGCCTCGAGCACGTAGCTCTGCAGCATGGTGTCGTGCCGGTAGCCGCGCACCGCGATGCCGTGGTTGGCGAACACCTGCACGCCGTACTTGATGTTCTGACCCAGCTTGGCCGCCCCGGCGTCCTCCAGCCACGGCTGCAGCCGCGCCAGCACCTCGGCCAGCGGCAGCTGCGCCGGCGCACCGGGGTAGTCGTGCATCAACGGGATGTAGGCGCCGCGGCCCGGCACGGTCGCGAACGAGATGCCGACGATGCGTGCGCGCATCGGGTCGATCGAATCGGTCTGGCTGTCGAGCGCCACCAGCTCGGCAGCCCGCAGCTGCTGCAACCAGTGATCGAAGCGGGGCCAGTCGAGGATGGTCTCGTACTCGCGTGCCAGTTCGACTTCGCTCGCAGCGGCAGCAGCAGCGCCTGCGGCCGGCGCTGGCGCGGTGACACTGTCTTCCAGTTCCTTGCGCCAGGTCTTGAAACCGTAGCGCACGTAGAAGTCGAGCAGGCCGGGCTTGTCGATCTCGCGCAGCGCCAGCGCGTCCAGCGAAGGCCACCCCGAGACATGCGCCGACAGGTCGCAGTCGGTGAGCACGGTCACCAGCCGGCGGCCCTGCGGCAACCACTCGAGCGCGCGGCGCAGGTTGTCGCCGACAGCGCCCTTGATGCCACCGGCAGCAGCGATGACGCCTTCGAGCGAGCCGTGTTCGGCAAGCCACCGCGCCGCGGTCTTGGGGCCGACCTTGTCGACGCCGGGCACGTTGTCCACCGCATCGCCGATCAACGACAGGTAGTCGACGATGCGCGCCGGCGGCACTCCGAACTTGGCCAGCACCGCATCGACATCGAGCATTTCGGGCGGCCGCGCCATGGTGTTGATCAAGGTCACTTCGGGCGTGACCAGTTGTGCCAGATCCTTGTCGCCGGTCGAGATCAGCACCTTGTGGCCCTCGGCCGCCGCCACCCGCGCCAGCGTGCCGATGGCATCGTCGGCCTCGATGCCGGGCACTTCCAGCACCGGCCAGCCGAGCAGTCGCACCACCTCGTGAATCGGCTCGATCTGCTCGCGCAGCGGGTCGGGCATCGGCGAGCGCGTGGCCTTGTAGTCGGCGTACCAGTCGTCGCGGAAGGTCTTTCCCTTGGCGTCGAAGACACACACCGCGTGCGCCGCCGGGTAGCGATCGCGCAGCCACTTCATCATGCCGACGAAGCCGTGGATGGCGCCGGTGGGCACGTTGTCCGGCCCGCGCAGATCGGGCAACGCGTGGTAGGCCCGGTACAGGTAGCTGGAGCCATCGACCAGCAGCATCAATCTGTCGCTCATGGCGGCGATTGTCGGCCACCGGCGCGGGCCGCTGCGTGCCGCGATGCGGGCCGCCGGGAGGTCGAGGACACCCTAGAATCGAACCATGAAATGCGCATCGTTAGCGGCCGTTGCCTGTGTATGCCTGCCCTGCTGGGCACAGGCCCCGGCACCGGTGCGGCCCGCTGCCGCGCCCGCAGCGCCAGCGGTGCGCATCGACGCCGATGCCGAGCGGCAGCTGGTGCAGCGCGCCGCACGCGCGGCGCCCGATGCCCCGGCCGCGGCACCCGACAACGCCGGCACGCCGGAGCCGAAGGTGCAACGCACACGCAGCGAGGACGATGGTGTTCGCGTCGACGAGTTGCGCGTGCGCGGGCTCAACCGCAAGGTGGTGGTGCAGTCCAAGGTGGCCGGCGCGCCGGCCTACGAGATCGGCACCGACGACGACGCGCGTGACCTGTCGCAGGACCGCCGCAACGAAGGCCGCACGTTCTGGCGCCTGTTCTCGTTCTGATCGCCGGCGCCGCGCCGTTCTGAGCCGCGCCCCATCGCGCATGGCGGTCTATACCGAGGTCTCGATCGAGCAGGCCGCCGGCCTGTTGCAGCGGCTCGGCCATGCGCGCCTGACTGCTCTGCGCGGCATCAACGCGGGCATCGAGAACACCAACTACTACGTCAGCAGCGAGCGCGGTGAATGGGTGCTGACGCTGTTCGAGCGATTGACGCCGCAGCAACTGCCCTTCTACCTTCGCCTGATGCAGCACCTGGCACGTCACGGGCTGCCGGTGCCCGATCCGCAGGCCGATGGCGAAGGCCGCATCCTGCACAGCCTGTGCGGCAAGCCGGCGGCGCTGGTCAACCGGCTCGACGGACAGCATGTGCTGGCTCCTTCGGCAGCCCACTGCGCGCAGATGGGGCGGATGCTGGCGCGTATGCATCTGGCCGGCCGGGATTTCCCGCTGCATCAGCCCAACCTGCGCGGCGCTCGCTGGTGGGCACAGACGGTGCCGCAGGTGCTGCCGTTCCTCGACGGTGAGCGCGCAACGCTGTTGCAGGACGAACTTGCCGTGCAACTGGCGTTCGACCGCAGCGAGGCCTGCACCGCGTTGCCGCGCGGCCCGATCCACGCCGACCTGTTTTGCGACAACGTGGTTTTCGACGAGCGCAGCCAGCAGCTCAGCGGGATCTTCGACTTCTATTTCGCCGGCGTCGATGCCTGGCTGTTCGACCTGGCGGTGTGCCTCAACGACTGGTGCATCGAGCCGAACAGCGGCCGTCTGATCGACAGCCACGCCGCGGCCTTGTGCGCGGCCTACCAGGCGGTGCGCGCCTTCGATGACGCCGAACGGCGCGCCTTGCCGACGATGCTGCGCGCCGCCGCGCTGCGCTTCTGGCTGTCGCGGCTGTGGGATTGGCACCTGCCGCGCGAGGCCACGCTGCTGCAGCCCAAGGACCCTGCACACTTCGAACGCGTGCTGCGCGAACGCAGGGCCGCGCCGTGGCCCGCGACCCACTGAGCTTCTTCCATCGCCCCATGAGCATTTCACTTCAACACGTTCCCGCCGCCGAAGGCGTGCGCTGGACGCGCCAATCCTTTCGTCTGTTCATGCGCCGGCCGCTGCCCTTCACCGGCATGTTCGCGGCGTTTTTGGTCAGCGTGCTGCTGGTCACGCTGGTGCCGGTGATCGGCAGCGTGGCCATGCTGATGTCGCTGCCGCTGCTGACCCTGGGTTTCATGATCGCCACCCGCTCGGCACTCGACGACGGGCCAGTGCATCCGGGGCAGTTCATCGAGCCGTTGCGCCAGGGCGGCCCGCGCCGCGCGGCCTTGCTGACCTTGTGCGCGCTGTACGCGCTGGCCACGGTGGCGATCATGCAGCTCGCTGAATGGGTCGACGGCGGCGGCTTCGAACAGATGCAGCTGCTGATGGCCAAGGGCGATGCCGGGCGCGCCGAAATGGAATTGCTGCTCGCCGACCCGCGACTGGCATGGGGCATGATCACCCGCTTCGGGCTCGCCGGAGCGCTGTCGATCCCTTTCTGGCACGCGCCGGCGCTGGTCTACTGGCAGGGACAGAGCGTTGGACAGTCGCTGTTTTCCAGCACCCTGGCGCTGTGGCGCTGCAAGGGCGCGTTCTTCGCCTACTCGATGGCCTGGACAGCGGTCATCATCGCCTTCGGCATGGCTGCCGCGCTGCTGTTCACGTTGCTCGACATGCGCGAGCTGGCCGGCCTGATCGCGATGCCGGCCGGCTTGATGTTCTCCACCATCTTCTACGTCTCGCTGCTGTTCACCTACAACGGCTGCTTCAGCGTCGCGCCGGACACGCTCGCGGTGCGGCGCTCCGATTGAGGCCGCCCGCCCTCAAGTTTCAACCAGTCGGCCAGCGGCCAGGGTGATGGTGATCTTTGCCAAATGCGGCGGTGCCGCGGCCCCACCCGCTGGCAGGCTCTGCTGAGCTGCCTCCCTGCGATTTCCGCCGGGTCGCCGCACAGCTGCACGGGTGCTTGTCCATCGTGTTGATGACACATTGGTGTTCAGCGGCACCTAGACCCCCCGATCCGTGCCAAATTGCCGACAACGCCCCCCACGAACGAGGGGAGCCGACGATCGTCTAGAGCACTCCCGCCGAGGTAGATTGCCTTTCAGCCACGGAGACGCGCAGGCCTTCGGGAACTGAACACAGTCAGACGAAGCAAAGGCGCAAGAGACAAATGACTGCCTTGTATGGTGCTGGTGAACGGCCTTTGCTTTGCATCAAGCGCGGCCCCGTCGACCTTGACAACCTGCAGGCGCTCAAAGCGGCCGGCTGGCGTTTGCTGGTGGCTGCCGATTTCAGCGAAGCCCATCGCCTGATCCTCACGGAGCAACCGCTGGTGGGTCTGGTTTTCTTGCCTGGCAAGCTCGATGAATCCGTCCACGCCGAGCTTGACGAATTTTTGCGTGCGCATGATGGCCTTGAATGGATCGGCGTGTTCGATCGGCAGTCGCTTGAGACCGCGGGCATCGGCGACCTGATCGTCAACCACCTGTTCGACCATCACACTCTTCCCATCGACCCGGATTTCCTGTCGTCGATGCTGGGGCACGCTCTGGGGCGGGCCAACCTGCGACACAGTGATCGTGTCCCGGTGACGCGCAGTGGCGATGCCTCGATCATCGGCAACAGCCCGGCCATCCTTGAACTGCTGCGAAAGATCCGTCGGGTCGCCAAGGTTGACGCGACGGTGCTGGTCACCGGCGAAAGCGGCAGCGGAAAGGAACTGGCGGCGCAGACCATCCACCAGCGATCGGCGCGCGCCGGCAACCCGTTCGTGGCAGTCAACTGCGGCGCAATTCCGGCCGCGCTGATTCAGTCCGAGTTGTTCGGCCATACGAAGGGCGCATTCACCGGTGCCGACAAGGACGGCCGCGGCCTGATTGAAGCAGCCAACGAGGGCACCATCTTCCTCGATGAAATCGGCGATCTGTCAATCGAGCTGCAGACCAACCTGCTGCGATTTCTGCAGGAACGGACGATCACACGGGTGGGTTCGACACGCAGCATCGCGGTAAACGTGCGCGTGATCGCCGCCACGCATGTGGATCTCGAAAAAGCAGTGGCCGCAGGCAAATTTCGAGAAGACCTCTACTACCGGCTGAACGTCGTGCCGCTGCGCGTTCCGGCCTTGCGGGAATGTGTCGCAGACATCGAGACGCTGGCGAAGCACTTCTTCGTTCGTTTTGGCGATGAACGCGGCGCCCAGCTGAAGGGCTTCAGCCTTCGCGCAGTGCTGGCGATGAACAGGCATCCATGGCCGGGCAACGTACGTGAACTGATCAATCGGGTGCGACGCGCCGTGGTTATGGCTGAAGGTCGGCTGGTGGCACCGCAAGATCTCGGTTTGGGTGAGAGCACTGTGTCTCGTAATTGGGATGCGCTGGGAACTGCCCGCAAAACCGCAGAAAAAGACGTGATTGCAAGCTATTTGCAGCAGTCCGGCGAAAACGTCACCGAGACAGCGAAACAACTCGGCGTCTCACGCATGACTTTGTATCGGCTCATGGCCAAACACGGCATAGGCCAGCAACAGCTCACCTGAGACCGCCCCGGCGGTGACCTTCCAGCGCTCGTGTCTGCGCACGAGACGTCCGAGCCCCTCGATCCGCCTCGGCTTGAAGGCGGCCGCACGCGCCGCGCATCCCGGGATATCTGCAGTTGCTGTGGAAAAGCGTCGTTAACGCAGACGGTCTAAGTGTAAGTACCTGTATCGGTATTGTTTCGCCCCCCAAAGTGCGGGGGATGTCGAACAGAGGCAGCTAACTCATTGATTCTTAAGCAAAACCTCGGTACTGCCCTGAGGTGTTCTGCGCGCTTTAGGAAAGCGATGAGATCGGTGTCACAAGACCGCGACACAGACAGCGTCGGTGAAGCCGTGTCCTAGCAGCTGAGCAGCAGCCCCACCAGACTTTTTGATTGCACAACAACGGGTTAGACGACGCGAGCTGCCACGGCCCGAATGCTGCATCAGCTCCGACGGATTGGCGCGCTGCCAAGTCCGTGCAACTCACGAGCCACTACAGCTACTACCTTTCTAGGAGTCATCACGATGAGGAAGACAATTCTGGCATCCGCCATCGCCCTCGCCTTCGGCACCGCCATGGCGAACCCCACTGTCAACAACGGCAAGAGGTCAGACAACAACACACAAAACGCCACAGCCAATTCCACCCAGGGCCCTGGAACAAGCGCCAACGAGTATTCGAGTGCGTCGAGCGACAGTTCGGTCAACACCGACAATTCGAACAACTCGGACCGCAACAACGACAAGAGCACCAACACCGACAATCGCAACCAGGCGGACAACCGCAACCAGGCCGATAACCGCAATCAGTCGGACCAGAACAACAACAAGAGCGCCGGCGACAACCGCAACAACAGCGGATCGGCCAGGGCGCAGGATTACGGCAACGCCGCTGCCAACAACGGCAGCACCGCCACCGCCAACTTCAGCAACTCCTTCAACAGCAGCAGCGCTGTTGCGATGAGCAAGCTCAGTGGCATGGTGACGAACATCCGCGTCAACGGTCTGGGCAACACCGCCACCAGCAGCGGTAACACCAACGGCGGCAGCGCTGGCGACGGCGGCGCTGGCTATGGCGGCAACGCCAGGGGCGGCTCGACCAGCGGCGGTGCTGGCGCCGGCGGCAATGGCGGCAATTCGTCGGGCGGCAGCGGCGGCAATGCCGGAAACGGCTCCGGCGGCAACGGCGGCGACGGCATGGGTGGCTCCGGCGGCGATGCTTCGAACGGCAGTGCCTCGGCCGGCAACGCAAGGAACGGCAGCGCCACCAACGGCAGCGCCACCGGCGCGAACGCAGGTGATGGCGGCACGGCGCGCAATGCGCGTGGCGGCAGCGGCGGCGACGCGCGCGCCAGCGGTGGCGACACGGCTGGGAAGAATGGCGGTCAGTTGGCCGGCAACTTGCAGGGCACCGGTAGCGCCAGCTCCGGTACGGATGCGGCTGGCGGCGATGCGCGCTCTTCGGACCGGACGCGTGCGGGCGCTGGCGAAGCCGGAAATCTGTCTGCCGGCGGCTTGGCGGCCTCGGGCCAGAAGTCGAACAGCGGCGGTGTCTTGGCCAGCGGCGCAGGCAAAGGCGGCGCCGCTCTGGCTGGAAGCGGTGCGGAAGGTGGAGCTGCGCAAGCCGGTGGTGGCAACGGCGGTAACACCGGCAACGGCGGTGCTGGCAGCGACACCAACACGGGTGGCAATGGCGGCGGTGCGACCAGCACCGCTGGTACGGGCACCTCCGGTGCAGGCACATCCACTGGTGGCGCTGGCTCAGGGACGGGCACGGCGACGTCGGGCGCATCGAGCAACACCGCCAGCAATACAGGCGGCGCGGCGACAGGCTCTGCCAGCGGCACCGGCGGTGCGGCAACCGGCTCGTCGACCGGCACTGGCGGCGCAGCCACCAGCGGCACGGCAACCGCCAGCAGTGGCAGCAACACCGGTACGGCCACCTCGACCGGCGGTTCGAACACCGGCACGGGCGGCGCGGCCACTGCCAACGGCGCAGCCGGCGGTACGGCCACCAACACTGCTGGCAACGGCGGCGCGGGCGGCTCGGCGTCCAACGGCAGCGCCACCAACGGTGGCGCGAGCACGACGGCCAGCAATGGCAGCGCAACAGGTGGCGCAGGCGCCACGGGCACGGGCGCTGTGGGTGCGACCGGCACCGGCGGTGCTGGCGGCGCGGGCGCAGCAGCGGCTGGCGGAGCGGGAAGCGGTGGCACCGGTGGCACAGCCACTGCTGCGGCAACCGAGGGTGGCGTCGGCAATGGTGCAGCAGGTGGTACGGGCGGCGCGGGCGGAAGCAACTCCGTCACAGCGGGCACGTTCAACATGTCCAACACCATGAGTGCAACGGCGCAGTCGGCTGCTGGCGTGATGATCATCAGCCAGAACACCGGTATCGCCGCGCTCACGCAGCAAAGCGTCAACGTGCAGGCCAACCTCAACGTCGGCAGGTAAGGTGATTTCCCGCCGGGGCCCTGAAGGTCACCGGCGGGTTCCAACTGTCGAATACGGAGGTTTCATGTTTCGCATCAAGCGCAAGCTACTAACCTGCTTGACCCTGCTGGGGATCGCATCATGGACACAGCTGGCTTTCGCCGACGCGCAGAGCACTTCGCCGTCGGTCAACGGCGCCGTCGAAGCGTCATCCGCAATCGCTGTTTCAACCGCGGACCTGCCGCTGTCTGCGGCTTCGGCGCCCGTTGCGCGCAAGCTGTTCGCCGGCAAGCCGGTAACTGCGGAAGTGCTGGCCGCAAAGCGCGGTGGCGATCGTGTCTTCAATGAGAACCAGCTCAAGGGAGTTGTGGCCGACAACCACGCCAGCAACCTGACCACGGGAATGAATGTCATTACCGATGGCGCCTTTTTCTGGGGCGAGCGGTCTGCCGGTGGTCATTCAGAACTCAGGCAACAACGTGCTCATTCAGAACGCGACCATCGTCAACGTGCAACTGAAATGAGCCCGAGGTGATGAGGCATCTGCGCATAGTGACTGCAGCATTGGCCTGCCTCGCGGTTTCGACCGTCGAGGCAGAGTCCATTGCACTGCCGTACGAGATCGGCGGAGCCTATTCGGTGCCAGTGATGAGCATCAAGGAGCAAAAGTTCGCGGCTACCTTCCGCCAGAAGTACGACTTCAGCTGCGGCTCCGCGGCACTCGCCACCCTGCTGACGCACCACTACCACTACCCGGTCACCGAGGACGCGGTCTTCGATGAGATGTATCGCCGCGGGGACCAGGCCAAGATACGAATCGAGGGCTTTTCGCTGCTCGACATGAAACGCTATCTCGCAGCACACGGCTTCGAGGCTGATGGCTTTCAGGAACCGCTCGACAAACTCGCATCGGCCAATATTCCGGCCATCGTGCTGATCAACGAGAGCGGCTATATGCACTTCGTCGTCGTCAAGGGATTGCGCGAGGGGCGCGTGCTGCTGGGCGATCCGGCTGGCGGCACCCGTGCTTTGACGCCGGGCGCATTCAAGTCGATATGGGTCAATCCGGTGCTGTTCGTCATTACGAACAAGCAGGACGTTGCCATGTTCAACGCGCCGGCGGACTGGCACGTCGTGCCTTCCGCACCCATTGGCGGTTCCATCGGCCGCGACAGTTTGGCGGGCATCGTGATTCCCAAGTTCGGGCCGGCAGACTTCTAAGCCAATCTGCGCGTCTTCATGCGGCATCGACCTACCAAACTCGCACTGCTGATCTCATTGATCGGCGTCAGCGGCACCAGCTTCGCCTTCGGCGAGGTCTGGGTGAACGAACATGTCACCAAGGACGGCGCGGTGGCGGGCGATGCGGCCGAAGCTGGCCAGACCAGCGTTCTAAGGCAATCGGCTCTGCGGATCGACGCTGCAACTCGCGCCAGAGCGATGGCGGCAGTCAGGCACGCCACTTCGAACAACGGTCTCACTCCGGAATCGGTGTCGGTTGAATCTGATTCCGGGAACTGGCTGGAGGCTCACCGCCCAGGCCGCGACGCCCTCGACGATTTCGTCGCAGCTTTTGTCCGTGCCGACGGATCGGCGCGGCAAGCAACGACACACGTGCTATCAGCGCGTACCGTAGCGGCGCCCCCAATTCTCAAAGCACTGTTCCAAGCAGCGGAGCCTTCGCCGACTCCCCAGCAGGCCAGCCAGCCGACGACCATCCCCCAGACGTTCGCGTGGGCTGAAAGGAGCCCCCCGGCTTTCCGGCGATCCCTTGAAAGTGCGTCAAAGCAATTCGACACAAATGAGGTGGCTGCCGCTGACCTACCCGTTCGGGCCGCGGCCGCCGTCGATTCGACAGCACCGGATCAGCTTGCGCGTGTCATGGACAGCTTGGCTGCCATCGTGCTGGACGACGTGACTGTGCTAGGTGGCACAGCCACCCACCAGCGGATCGCCGACCGCTTTCCGGGCTGGGTCGATAACAAACAGGCAGAGCGCGTTGAGGCGGCGGTGTTGACGCAGCGAGACAGCATTTCCGTCTTTGTGCAGCCGCGCCGTATCCAGATTGGCACGCAGGCCACCAAGGTGCTCAGCAATCTGCAACATGTGCTGGCAAGCGCCCCGGACGGGCTGCCAATGTTCCGCATCGACACACCAGAACTGGTAGTGACGTCCCAAGTAGACAAGGTGTTGGAGTCATTGTTGGATGTGCGCCAGCGCAGCGGCGATTTGCGGGCTCCGCGCGCGCCGCGATCGAAGACAGCTCAGCAAAGGCTGTCCGACATGCCGATGAGCGCTGGTGATCGGGCTGGCCAGTCCAGCGTGATTTCCGGGTCGGAAGGCCAGCCTCAGAACTTCAACAGCATGGCCAGGGCGACTTCGGGCCTGACAAACGGGACAGTCGATATCGCACTGGATCTGCCAGATGCCGCTGATCGGCATACGGCGCTCGATGTCGATCTGTCGCAGCCGATGCCGGTAGACAGCAGCGCATCGCCCTTGTCCAAGCCGGCGCCGGTGCCAACGGCAGATTCGCAAACGGGTCCGTTCGGCGACGCCAGGGTAGCCGTCAGTGAAACATCGCTTGACCGTGTTCGAGGCGGATTCGTCAGCAACGGGCTGAATCTCTCCTTCGGCGTCGAGCGGGCGGTTTACATGAACGGTGCGCTGGTCGTGACGACCAGCCTGAATGTGTCCGACTTGGGAAAGGTTACCGCTGGCGCCGCCTCCAAAGCGGTTGACGCGGGCGCGCTGGCTTTGATTCAGAGCGGTTCGGGCAATACCTTTAACCCGGGCACGACCTCCACAACCTCTTACGGCACGGTCGTGCAGAACACGCTGGACGGTCAAAAGATTCAAAACCTGACCGTCATCAACGCGACAGCCAACAGCCTTAACGTTCTGCGGGGGCTCAACCTGCAGTCCTCCCTGCGCGGCGCGGTGATCGACTCGCTGCGACGCTAGTCCCACGACAGAGCGCGCCCGCACAGCGGCGAAAGACTCGCCGCCGTTTGCTTCAGAAGGTCGTCGGCATCCGCACGGTCAGGCTCACGTCGGGCGTGTCGCGTGTCAGGCCGGCGCCAAGGGTCACCGCCAGCGTTCGTTCATTGCTGAGACGATAGGAGTAGCCCAACTGCAGCGTACCCAACTGCACGCGCACAGAATCTGCCGCTGCAACGCCGTTCTGCTTTGTCTTGCCGACAGACGCGTGGTCATAGCCAAGGCTGAAGGATGATTTGTCGTTCAGCCCAAGGCCCATGCCGAAGTTGAAACCGTATATGCCGCCCGGTTGGATGGTGCCGAGATCCTCCGGCCCGGCATCGGTGACACGTGTCACGTTCGAGCGTTTGAAGCTGTACAGATAGCTGACGGTTCCAAAGAAGACAGCTGGGTCTGAGGGGTACAGCACGGTCAAGGCCGGCTGCAGCGCCGAAGAATCCCGACCCCGTCGGCAACTCGGTCTGGACGCCGTCACGCAGACCAAGAATGTTGCGCGAGGTCTCGACCTCGAATGGGTCGGTGCCGGTGCGCGTCTTCAGGCGCAGCGCGCCGACGTAGAACGGGGTGTCGGCCCCCCCGCTGTTGAATTGATAGCGGCCGGTCACCTCCACGTCGCCGATTCCACTCCCGGTGGCATCAAACGCCACGTTGTTCGCTGCACCCTGCAATATCTCGCGACCGACGCTCGTGTCGGATCGGTAAACATACGGCACACGCGCTTCGAGTTCGAAGCGGTTCGTGACACCGTAGCGACCTGTCAGCGCCGCATTGAAGGTATTGCGGTTCGTTTCGCGCACGTCAATCACGCCGATCAAGATCGCCGGGATCACGGTGTAGCCGACGAGCGCGACGCGGTTGCTGGATGAATATGCGTACTGCAACGATGGCTCGAGCACGCCCTTGCCGGCCGGTGTCAGCACTCCGGGCAGATCGAGGTTCTGCGCTGCCGTGGCGGCTCGCTGTTCGCTGGTCGGAGCCTGCCCAACCGGTTGGGGCGTGGTGGCGGCGTTTGCGCTGGGCGTTGCCACGGGAGCCTGAGACTGTGCAACCGGCGCATCACCGCGCGCGCGCTGTGCGTCTAGAACCTCGCGTCCAATCGCATTCTTGACTTCGTTCAGCTTCGCTTCTTCCTGCGCCACGGATCGCTTCAGCGATTCGATTCGAGCAGTTTGTTCGTTCACTTGGCGTTGCAGCGCCTCCAACCGGTCGATCGCCGGATCGGCCGCATCCGCAGCGCGCCCCTGAACGGCCATTGCCAACAACGCACAGGACACTGCTCCCATGCGCATCGGCCGTTTCCTGCTGGTCGTGTTCATCGGTCCTCTCCAGGTTGTCGGGTTGTCAACGACCCATGCAGCCACGGTGGCGGCTCAGATGCAGCCAAGCAATCGATCGCCACCGATGCGAAGCATGGCCACGCCTGAAAGCCTGGTCACCCGATGGTGCGGACGCTGGCACATCGCCGCGCGGTCTACACCGCGGCTAGCGGCCGAGCGCGCGAATGGCGCTGATGGTGTTGACGTACTCTTCCGACTGCTGTTGCTGAGCGCTGGCCGCACGTGCTTCCGCGGCCTCGACCTGCGCAACCAGTTGCTGCAGTTGCGCCTTGCGCGCGTTGCGGGTCATCGTGCCGCCGTTCACCGCCGCCGTCATCGCGATGTCGCCATCGATCAGGGCCTGAATCTGCGGTGCCACGGCCGGCGAGGCCTTTGCGTAGGTGCTCAACGCGTCATACATGCAACGCCGCCATTGCAACTCGTTCGGCGCGAGCCTGTTGTCGTCTGCAGCCACCTTTGCCGGAACGTAGCCGGTGCGGCCGCTGCACTGATTCATGTCATTGGCCAGGACCTGGCGCACCGAGGCGCCGGTAGTTGAAGGCACAGCGCTGTCAGATGTCGGCGACCCCGCACATCCGGCAAGAAAGACACCGAGCAAAGCAAGACGGAGACGTTCCGCAGCGCGCAAACTGGTTTCCATCGATTGGCTCCCGTGACGATATGTCACTTGTGCTTCTATTCTCTTGCCGAATTGTAGGCAGGCCGAGCGACACATCGAACCGGGGAACCCCGTGCGCAAACGCATAAACAGTGGCGTTTTGCGAACTCAGTCTCAGCTTTCGCCCCTCTTGCCCTCTTGCCCTCTTGTTCAGGGCTTGACCGAAGGCTTCAGCCTCAATCGATCGGCGTCAGCTTGGCGATGCCCAGCGCGAGCCATTTCAGGCCGTGACGGCCGAAGTTGACCTGGGCGCGGGCATCCGGGCCGCGCCCTTCGAGCGTCAGCACCACGCCTTCGCCGAACTTGGTGTGAAACACCGCCTGGCCGCTGCGCAGCCCGCTGCCGTTGCCGTGTGTGGTGCTGCTGGGCCCGCCGCCGAAGCCGCCACGTTCGGGTGCGGCGGATGCGCCGACGCGACCAGCACCGACGATCGAACCCAGACCACTGCCGCGCGCCCAGGCGTTCTGGTATCGCGCGATCTTCGCGATGCCCAGCGCGAGCCACTTCAGGCCGTGACGGCCGAAGTTCACCTGGGCGCGCGCATCCGGGCCGCGCCCTTCGAGCGTCAGCACCACGCCTTCGCCGAACTTGGTGTGAAACACCGCCTGGCCGCTGCGCAGCCCGCTGCCGTTCCCGTGTGTGGTGCTGCTGGGCCCGGCGCCGAAGCCGCCACGTTCGTGTGCGGCGGGCGCGCCGACGCGACCAGCACCGACGATCAAACCCAGACCACTGCCGCGCGCCCAGGCGCTCTGGTATTCACGCGCATGGCCCGAGCCGAAGCCGGCGTTGCGCGGTGAGAGCCACTTCAACGCGCCTTCGGGCAACTCGTCGAAGAAGCGGCTCTTGATGTTGTAGCGCGTCTGGCCGTGCAGCATGCGCGTCTGGCTGAAGCTCAGGTACAGGCGTTGGCGTGCACGCGTGATGGCCACGTACATCAGCCGGCGCTCTTCTTCCACGCCGTCGGCATCCGACAGCGAGTTCTCGTGCGGAAACAGGCCTTCTTCGATGCCGGTGATGAAGACCGCGTCGAACTCGAGGCCCTTGGCCGAATGCACCGTCATCAGCTGGATCGCATCCTGGCCGGCCTGCGCCTGGTTGTCGCCGGCTTCGAGCGCGGCATGCGTCAGGAATGCGGCCAGCGGCGACATGATCTCGCCGGTGTCGGCATCCGGTTCGTAGTCGAGCGCGGCCACCGCCTTCGGCGCGCCCGCGGCGATGGTGCCGGGCGGCACGCCGGCGCCCTGTTCGTCCACCGGCAACGCCACCGCATCCTTGCCAAAGCCCTCCTGCGTGACGAAGGCTTCGGCGGCGTTGATCAGCTCTTCCAGGTTCTCGATGCGGTCCTGCCCTTCCTTGTCGACGCGATAGAAGTCGAGCAAGCCCGACGCGTGCAGCATGTGGTCGATGATGTGCCGCAGCGTCATGCCGCGCGTGGCCGTGCGCATCGCATCGATCAGCGCGACGAAGGCGACCAGGTTCGAGCCGCCCTTGCCCGCCACCGCGGCCACGCTCTGGCTCAGGCTGCGGCCACTGGCGCGGGCCGCGTCCTGCACCAGCTCGATGGTGCGTGCGCCGATGCCGCGCGTGGGGAAGTTCACCACACGCAGGAAGCTGGTGTCGTCGTTGGGGTTCTCGATCAGCCGCAGATAGGCCAGCGCGTGCTTGATCTCGGCGCGCTCGAAAAAGCGCAGGCCGCCGTACACGCGGTACGGAATGCCGGCGTTGAACAACGCACTTTCCAGCACCCGCGACTGCGCGTTGCTGCGGTACAGCAGCGCGATCTCGCTGCGCGCCGTGCCGGCACGGTGCAGCGCCTGCATCTCTTCCAGCAACCACTGCGCCTCGGCGTAGTCGCTGGTCGATTCGAACACCCGCACCGGTTCGCCGGGGCCCGGCTTCGGTGCGCAGGTTCTTGCCCAGGCGCTTGGCGTTGTGCGAGATGAGGGCGTTGGCCGAATCGAGGATGTTGCCGAAGCTGCGGTAGTTCTCTTCCAGCTTGATGATCTTGTGCGACGCGGTACTCGCGCTCGAAGTCGGCCATGTTGCCGACCTTGGCACCGCGGAAGGCGTAGATGCTCTGGTCATCGTCGCCGACCGCGAAAACCCCCTGCACCGGCGGGCCGCTGCGCGGTGGCGCGAACATCTTCAGCCACGCGTACTGCAGCCGGTTGGTGTCCTGGAATTCATCGACCAGCACGTGCCGAAAGCGTTGCTGGTAGTGCTCGCGCAGCGGGTCGTTGTCGCGCAGCAGTTCGTAGGTGCGCAGCATCAGCTCGGCGAAGTCGACCACGCCCTCGCGCTGGCACTGGTCTTCGTAGGCCTGGTAGATCTCGACCAGCTTGCGCGAATGCTCGTCGCGCACCTCGACATCCTTCGGCCGACGACCGTCTTCCTTCGAGCTGGCGATGAACCAGCTGACCTGCTTGGCGGCGAAGCGGTCCTCGTCGAGCTTCATCGCCTTGACGATGCGCTTGATGGCGCTCTGCGAATCCTGCATGTCGAGGATCTGGAAGCCCTGCGGCAGCGCGGCCAGCTTCCAGTGCGTGCGCAGGAAGCGGTTGCACAGGCCGTGGAAGGTGCCGATCCACATCCCGCGCACGTTCACCGGCAGCATGTTCTGCAAGCGCGCCAGCATTTCCTTGGCCGCCTTGTTGGTGAACGTGACCGCCAGCACGCCCCCGGGCGAGACCTGGCCCGTGTGCAGCAGCCAGGCGATGCGGGTGGTCAGCACACGTGTCTTGCCCGAGCCGGCACCGGCGAGGATCAGCGCGGCTTCGGCCGGCAGCGTGACCGCGGCCAGCTGCTCTGCATTCAGGTTCTGCAGCAGCTTGGCGGGGGGCGCTGCCGCTGCGCTGTCATCGCGCGCTTGCACATCGTTCATCGACCCATTTTAGGAGCCTGCTGCCCGGTGGCGTGCCGCGTAGAATGAGCCACCGGGCCTTCGAACTGGCAGTGCCCGGCACGTAGCCGGCATCCGGTCGGGCGCTCGCAGCCTCAGGCTCGCGCACTGCACAACGCGCAGCTCAAACCACCGGAAGCGCCGCATGGAAATCTTCGACTACGACAACGTCCTGCTGCTGCCGCGCAAGTGCCGCGTGCAAAGCCGCAGCGAATGCGACGCGTCGGTGCAGTTCGGGCCGCGCCGCTTTGCACTGCCGGTGGTGCCGGCGAACATGAAGACGGTGCTCGACGAAGCGATCGCGCAGTGGCTGGCGGCGCACGACCACTTCTACGTGATGCACCGCTTCGACACCGACAACATCGCGTTCGCGCGGCGCATGCGCGACAAGGGCCTTTATGTCTCGATCAGCTCGGGCGTGAAGCAGCCCGACCGCGATGCCATCGATGCGCTGGCCGCCGAAGGACTGGCGGCCGACTACATCACCATCGACATCGCGCACGGCCACGCCGACAGCGTGCAGCGCATGATCGACTACATCAAGAGCAAGCTGCCCGACACCTTCGTCATCGCCGGCAACGTGGCTACCCCCGAGGCGGTGATCGATCTGGAGAACTGGGGCGCCGATGCCACCAAGGTCGGCGTCGGCCCGGGCAAGGTGTGCATCACCAAGCTGAAGACCGGCTTCGGCACCGGCGGCTGGCAACTGAGCGCGCTGAAGTGGTGTGCGCGCGTGGCAACCAAGCCGATCATCGCCGACGGTGGCATCCGCGACCACGGCGACATCGCCAAGAGCATCCGCTTCGGCGCCTCGATGGTGATGATCGGCTCGCTGTTCGCCGGTCACGAAGAATCGCCGGGCAAGACGGTCGAGGTCGACGGCAAGCTGTTCAAGGAGTACTACGGCTCGGCCAGCGATTTCAACAAGGGCGAGTACAAACACGTCGAGGGCAAGCGCATCCTCGAGCCGATCAAGGGCCGCCTGGCCGACACGCTGCGCGAGATGCGCGAGGACGTGCAGAGTTCGATCTCCTACGCCGGCGGCACGCAGCTGGCCGACATCCGCAAGGTCAACTACGTCATCCTGGGCGGCGACAACGCCGGCGAGCACCTGCTGATGTGAGGCCCGGCAGCGCCGGCTCGGCTGCAGCCGGCTGCTACTTGACGATCTTGACCAGCTGGCCGGGCGCCGGTGGTGCGGCGCCCCCGTAGACACCGTTGAGCAGCTTCAGCTGCGCCACCTTGTCGCCGCTCAGCAGCGAAGAGCGCGCCAACTGCTCGAAGCCGCCGGCGGGCATCGGCACCGTGTCCAGCACCCAGGCCCGCGCCGCCTGGCGGTCGGCCGCGGTCAAGGCCCGAAACGACATCTCCGCCTGTCGCAACGAAGCTGACGCACGTTGCAGTGCCGCTGCATCGCGTGCGGCATACACAAGCAGGTAGTTGCGCCCGCCGGGCCCGCTGACCACCGTCAGCTCGACACGCTGGCTCTGCCCCTGCTTGTTCTTCACGCTGCCGACGAAGTGGGTGCCGTCGAGCCCGTTCAGGTCGCGGTTCTCGGTGCGCCCGGCGCTGGGGTCGAGCAGCTTGCGGATGATCTGCTCGTGGCTGCCACCCGCATCCGGCGGGGCCAGCCGCACCACCAGCGCGGCGTCGCCGGCATCGTTGACCAGCGAGATCGCTTCGGGCGTGTTCTGCACCCGCCACTGCGGCGGCGCGGTGATCGCCACACCGAGTTCTTCGTGATAGAAGTTTTGCCCGCGCACCACGCCCTGGGTGGCACTGCCGCCGAAAGTCATGCCGTCGATGGCGCGAAGGTAACGGGCGCGGCCGTCGTCGCCGTAGGTGCCCTGGTAGCCGGCCGCAATCTGGCGGATTTCCTGCAGGCGCTGTTCGTTGCTCGGGTGCGAGGCCAGCCAGCTGTTGCGCGGCGCCGGTGCGGCACCGCCCTGCGCCCGCGCCGCGTCGGCTGCAAACTGCTCCTGGCTTTTCAGCGCGTTGATGACCTCGACCATGTTGTTCGGGTCGTAGCGGTTGCGCGCCAGGTATTCGGCACCGAGCTGGTCGGCCTGCAACTCCTGCTCGCGGCTGTACGAGGCGATGTAGCCGGCCGCGACCGCCTGCGAGGCCTGGCTGGCCAGATCGGTGGCGCCGCCGAAGCCCTGGCTTTCGAGCACCGCGCCGAGCACCGTCGCGGCGAGCACGCCGAAGCCGGCGGTCTGGCCGCGGGTGGCACGCTGCGCGCCGTGACGCGCGGTGACGTGGCCGATCTCGTGGCCCAGCACCCCGGCCAGTTCAGCCTCGCTTTCCAGGTAGGCCATGATGCCGCGGGTGATGTAGACATACCCGCCCGGCAGCGCAAATGCGTTGATCTGGTCGCTGTCCAGCACCGTGAAAGTCCACGGCAGGTTGGCCCGGTGCGACTGCTGCGCGAGCTTGCTGCCCACACCGCGCACGTAGGCCTGCAGTTCCGGCTTGTTGTAGACCCCGTATTCCTGCAACACCTGCTGGTGCGCTTCGCGGCCCGCTGCAATCTCCTGCTGTTCGGTCATCACCGAGCGCTCGGTCTCGCCAGTGACCGGGTTGACGACGGGTGTACCGCACGCCACCAGCATCGACGAGGCCATGAGCCAGCAACAGGTGGTCTTGCGCAGGTTCAAGCCGGCTCCTCGGTGACGTACGGACCTCGCAATTGTCTCGGCTGGCCCTGCCTGGCAAAGCTGCTCTTCGCCACCTCGGGTTGTAGGACAACGGCGCGCGGCGCGCACGACGGTCCGCGCCACGGTTTGCACGGGCAGCGCTCGGCCGGGGGCCACCTACAATTTCGCCCTCCCCCTTTCACGACGGTGTCGGCTCGCCACGGCGCGCGCCAGACCGCCTGCGCTTGCCATGAGCGAACTTGCCAAGTCCTTCGAACCCGCCGCCATCGAGGCGAAGTGGGCACCGGTGTGGGCGCAAAGCGGCGCCGCATCGCTGGACGCGACGAAGCCGTCGTTCAGCATCCAGCTGCCGCCGCCGAACGTCACCGGCACGCTGCACATGGGGCACGGCTTCAATCACACGATCATGGACGCGCTGACGCGCTACCACCGCATGCGCGGCGACAACACGCTGTGGCTGCCCGGCACCGACCACGCCGGCATCGCCACGCAGATCGTCGTCGAGCGCCAGCTGCAGGACGAAGGCAGCAGCCGGCACGACATCGGCCGCGAGAACTTCCTCGCGCGCGTGTGGGAATGGAAGAAGCACAGCGGCAACACGATCACCGCGCAGATGCGCCGCCTGGGCGACACGGTGGACTGGTCGCGTGAGTACTTCACGATGGACGAGACGCAGTCGGCGGTGGTCAACGAGACCTTCGTGCGGCTGTATGAAGAAGGGCTGATCTACCGCAAGAAGCGCCTGGTGAGCTGGGACCCGGTGCTGCGTTCCGCGGTCTCCGACCTCGAGGTCGAGAGCGAGGAGGAGGACGGCTTCCTGTGGCTGATCCGCTACCCGCTGGTCGACGGCAGCGGCTCGCTGGTGGTGGCCACCACGCGCCCGGAGACGATGCTCGGCGACACCGCGCTGATGGTGCACCCCGACGACGAGCGCTACGCACACCTCGTCGGCAAGCAGGTGGCGCTGCCGCTGTGCGACCGTTCGATCCCGGTCATCGCCGATGCCTATGTCGACCGTGCCTTCGGCACCGGCGTGGTCAAGGTGACGCCGGCGCACGATGCCAACGACCATGCCGTCGGCCTGCGCCACGGCCTGCCGATGATCGGCGTGCTGGCGCTCGATGCGACGGTCAACGACAACGCGCCGGCGCCCTACCGAGGGCTCGACCGCTTCGTGGCCCGCAAGCGGGTGGTGGCCGATCTCGACGCACTCGGCCTGCTCGTCGAGACGCGCAAGCACAAGCTGATGGTGCCGCGCTGCGCACGCACCGGCCAGGTCGTCGAGCCGATGCTGACCGACCAGTGGTTCATGGCCATGACGCAGCCCGGGCGCGACGGCGAATCGATCGCCGGGCGCGCGATGCGCGCGGTCGAGAACGGCGACGTGCGCTTCGTGCCGCCGCAGTGGGTCAACACCTGGAACCACTGGATGGGCAACATCCAGGACTGGTGCATCTCGCGCCAGCTGTGGTGGGGGCATCAGATCCCGGCCTGGTACGGCAGCGGCGGCGAGATCTTCGTCGGCCGCGACGAAGGCGAAGCGCGCGCCAAGGCCGACGCCGCCGGCTACCGCGGTGAGCTGACGCGCGACGAGGACGTGCTCGACACCTGGTACTCGGCGGCGCAGTTTCCGTTTTCCACTCTCGGCTGGCCCGGCAAGACCATCGAGCAGGACCTGTTCCTGCCGTCGAGCGTGCTCGTCACCGGCTTCGACATCATCTTCTTCTGGGTCGCGCGGATGATCATGATGACCTTGCACTTCACCGGCAAGGTGCCGTTCCGCGACGTCTACATCCACGGCCTGGTGCGCGATGCGCAGGGCCACAAGATGAGCAAGAGCGAGGGCAACGTGCTCGACCCGGTCGACCTGATCGAAGGTGTCAGCCTGGACACGCTGATCAGGAAGTCCACGGTCGGTCTGCGCCGGCCGGAAAACGCACCGAAGGTCGCCGCGCGGCTGGGCAAGGAATTCCCCGAAGGCATGCCGGCCTACGGCGCCGATGCGCTGCGCTTCACGATGGCCAGCTACGCCAGCCTCGGTCGCGACATCAACTTCGACAGCAAGCGCTGCGAGGGCTACCGCAACTTCTGCAACAAGCTGTGGAACGCCACGCGCTTCGTGCTGATGCAGGTGCAAGGTCTGGACGCGCACGACCGCGGCATCGAACAATGCAGCCACGATTGCGGGCCCGAGGGCTACATGCACTTCTCGATGGCCGACCGCTGGATCGTCAACGAGCTGCAGCGTGTCGAGGCCGCGGTCGAGCGCGGCTTCGCCGACTACCGGCTCGACAACGTCGCCAACGCGGTCTACGCCTTCGTCTGGGACGAATACTGCGACTGGTACCTCGAGATCGCCAAGTCGCAACTGGCCACCGGCACGCCGGCGATGCAGCGCGCCGCGCGCCGCACGCTGCTGCGCGTGCTCGAAGCGGTGCTGCGGCTGCTGCACCCGATCACGCCGTTCATCACCGCCGAGCTGTGGGAGCACGTGGCGCCGCTGGCCGGCCGCAAGGCGGCGGGTGCTGCCGACATGCTGGTCCACGCGCCTTATCCGAAGGCCGAACTGCAGCGCATCGACGCGGCAGCCGATGCCTGGATGGCGAAGCTGAAGGCGCTGGTCGGGGCCAGCCGCACGCTGCGTTCGGAAATGAAGCTGCCGCCGGCCGAGCGCGTGCCGATGCTGACCTTCGGCGACGGCGCCTTTGTCGCCGAAGCCGCGCCGTTGCTGCAGGCGCTGGCGCGGGTGTCGCAGGTGCGCGTGTTCGACGACGAGCCGGGCTTCGTGCAGGCCACCCGCGCCGCGCCGGTGGCCGTGGTCGGCGAGGTGCGGCTGGCGCTGGAAGTCGTGATCGACCCGGCCACCGAACACGCACGCCTGAGCAAGGAGATCGCCCGCATCGAAGGCGAGATCGCCAAGACCCGGGCCAAGCTCGGCAACGCCAGCTTCGCGCAGCGCGCGCCGGCCGCGGTGGTCGATCAGGAACGCCAGCGGCTGGACGAGTTCACGCGGACGCTGGCCCGTCTTCAGGATCAGGCAGATCGTCTGGCCTCGTTGACCTGAAGCCGCCCTCGCGGGGCGTTTCGTTCAGCATCATGTCGATGCGCTGAAGCACCGCCCAGGCATTGCGGCTGCGCGATTCGCGCGTCACGCCGGCCACCCGCGGCGTGGCCTGGAAGTTCAGCATCGTGTGCAATGGCCGACCGGGTTCGAGCAAGCCCGGTTCGATGCTGTCGAACCACGCCGCCGCCATGCGTCCCGAGCCCAGCACCTCGGCCAGCGCGCTGTCGTCGAACAGGCTCGAGCGCGCCAGATTGACCAGCACCTGCCCCGGCTTGCAAGCTGGCCAGGTGGCGCTCGCCGAGCAAACCCTTGTAGCGGCTGAAGTAGCTCAGCAGCACGCACACCACGTCGTTCTTCTCGAACAGGTCGCGCAGGCTCACCGGCTCGATGGCCCAGCGCTGCCACAGGCCGTCGCTGCGGTGCAGCGCCGGGTCGTAGCCGCTGACCTGCGCGCCGAAGGCGCCCAGCAGCGCGGCCAGCGGACGTGCCGCGGCCGACATGCCGAGCAGGCCGACACTGGCGCCGCCGAGCTCGCGGCCGACCAGCGCGCCGTCGGCGGCACGAATCGGCACGCGGCGCAGCAGCTGCAACATCGCGCCGACGGCAAATTCGGCCTCGGCGGTGGCGCTGGCCGATCCGGGGCGCACCACGTCGACGCCGTGGCGCGCACAGGCCTCGATGTCGATGTGCTCGATGCCCAGCCCCATGCTGCCCACCACGCGCAGCAGCGGCGCCGCCTGCAGCATCGCCGCATCGACCGCCACCGCCGGCGAGGCCAGCAGGGCACGGGCGTTGA
The DNA here is from genome assembly GCA_963756415.1 of uncultured beta proteobacterium. GTDB lineage: Bacteria > Pseudomonadota > Gammaproteobacteria > Burkholderiales > Burkholderiaceae_C > Rubrivivax. The sequence goes on along the minus strand of CAVWNT010000002.1, from coordinate 818,488 downwards.
ACAGCGCCTGGCGCAGCGCGAGCGGATCGGCTTCGAGCTGCGGCGCATAGCGCGTGGCCTGGCGCGATTCGAGCCACTGCAGCAACTCGGGCTCGATCGGCTCGACGATCAGCACATCCATCGGTGCGGCGCGGCCTGGCCAGCGTGGGTCACGGGGTGCGTGACACAATCTTCGGCAGCTGTCGTTCTGTGCATGAGGCGAGATGAAAACAACGATCAAGAAGGCGATTTTCCCGGTGGCCGGGCTGGGTACGCGGTTCCTGCCCGCCACCAAGGCGCAGCCCAAGGAGATGCTGCCGGTGGTGGACAAGCCGCTGATCCAGTACGCCGTTGAAGAAGCGTATGCCGCGGGCGTGCGCGAGATGATCTTCGTCACCGGGCGCCACAAGCGGCCCATCGAAGACCACTTTGACATGACTTTCGAGCTGGAGGTAGCCCTCGAACAGGCGGGCAAGCAAGAGCTGCTGGAGGTGGTGCGCGGCGTCAAGCCCGACGACATGGAGTGCATCTACGTGCGCCAGGCGCAGGCGCTGGGCCTTGGCCACGCCGTGATGTGCGGCCGGCGGCTGGTGGGCAACGAACCCTTCGCGGTGCTGCTTGCCGACGACCTGATGGTCGGCAGCCCGCCGGTGCTGGCGCAGATGGTGGAGCAGTACGAAGAGTGGCGCGCTTCGATCCTGGCGGTGCAGGAGGTCCCTGCCGAACACACGCGCCGCTACGGCATCGTCGCCGGCACCAAGGTCAACGACCGCGTCGTCGACATCACGCAGATGGTCGAGAAGCCGGCCCCCGAGGAGGCGCCTTCGCGCCTGGGTGTCGCCGGGCGTTACATCCTCACGCCCGGGGTGTTCCACGAAATCGAATCACAGCCGCGCGGTGTCGGCGGCGAGATCCAGCTCACCGACGGCATCGCCTCGCTGCTGCGCCGCGAGAAGGTGTTCGCCTACCGCTACGAAGGCAAGCGCTACGACTGCGGCAGCAAGGACGGCTTTCTGCGCGCCAATGTCGAACTGGCGCTGGCGCACCCGACCTTGGGCGACGGCTTTCGCGAGTTTCTCGGCGGGCTGACGATCTGACCCGCCGCGGCGCCTTCAGCGCCGCCGCAGGTAGTGCGTGAACTCGCTGTCCTCGCTGCTCTGTTCGAGCAGTTCGTTGCCGGTCTGCCGCGCGAAGGCCTGGAAGTCGCGCATCGAGCCCGGGTCGGTGGCCAGTATCTTCAGCACCTGGCCGCTGGGCATGTCGGCCAACGCCTTCTTCGCCTTCAGGATGGGCAGCGGACAGTTCAGGCCGCGTGCGTCGACTTCTTTGTTTGCTTCCATGGGGCGTGTGTCCTTCGGCCGATTGCTCAGGCGCGTGGTGGCAGTTCGATGAAACGCGGTTCCTGGCCGCGGGCACGCAGCCAGTCGGCGAGTGCATAACCGGTGCCGGCGCGCCAGCAGCGCACGTCCGCCGGCGTGTAGAGCCGGTATTCGGCGAGTTCCGGTGACAGCGTCACCTCGCCGCTTGCGACGGCGTGGTAGGCGATGATGACCTGGTTCATGCGCTGGAAGTCGTAGACCCCGATCAGGCTCAACGATTCGACCTGCAGCGAGGTTTCTTCACCCACCTCGCGGGCGATGCCTTCCTCGGGCGTTTCACCGGCTTCCATGAAACCGGTGATGAGGCCGAACATCTTGCCCGACCAGGCCGCGTTGCGTGCCAGCAGCAGCCGGCCCTCGCGATCGCTGCATTCGATGACCGCAGCCAGCACCGGCGTCGGGTTGTTCCAGTGCGACCACGCGCACTGCGCGCAGCGCAGACGCTCCTTGATGCCGCCATCCTCGGGCATCGGCAGCCACTCGAGCGCGGTGGCGCAGTTCGGGCAGAAGCGGTATTCGTGACGCATGGGTTCAGGCCGGGAAGACGCCGGTGGACAGGTAGCGATCGCCGCGGTCGCAGACGATGAAGACCACGGTGGCGCCCTCGAGCGAGCGCGCCAGCTGCAGCGCCACCCAGCACGCGCCGGCCGCCGAGATGCCCGCGAACAGGCCCTCCTCGCGCGCCAGGCGCCGGGCCATGTCCTCGGCATCGGCCTGGCTGACGAGCACGATCTCGTCGACATGGCGCGCGTCGTAGATCTTCGGCAGATAGGCCTCGGGCCACTTGCGGATGCCCGGGATGCGCGAGCCTTCGTTGGGTTGCGCACCGACGATGCGCACGCCCGCGTTGTGTTCCTTCAGGTAGCGCGACACGCCCGTGATGGTGCCGGTGGTGCCCATCGCGCTGACGAAGTGGGTGACGCGCCCGCCGGTGTCGGCCCAGATCTCGGGGCCGGTGGTCTCGTAGTGCACGCGAGGGTTGTCCTCGTTGGCGAACTGGTCGAGCACGCGGCCCTTGCCGTCGGCGACCATCTGCTCGGCCAGATCGCGTGCGTATTCCATGCCGCCCGAACGCGGTGTGAGGATCAGCTCGGCGCCGAAGGCCTTCATCGTCTGCGCGCGTTCGATCGACAGGTCTTCGGGCATCACCAGGATCATGCGGTAGCCGCGGATCGCCGCCGCCATCGCCAGCGCGATGCCGGTGTTGCCCGAGGTGGCCTCGATCAAGGTATCGCCGGGTCGGATGTCGCCGCGTTCTTCGGCGCGCTGGATCATGCTGATGGCCGGCCTGTCTTTCACCGAACCGGCCGGGTTGTTGCCCTCGAGCTTGCCCAGGATGACATTGCCACGTGCTTCGTTCTCAGCGCCGGGCAGCCGTTGCAGCCGCACCAGCGGCGTGTGGCCAATGGTGTCCTGAAGGGTCTTGTAGGGCGGGGCTGAAGATGAAGACGTCATGGGCTTGTCGGTTGAAGCGGGTGCCATTGTCGCAGTCACCACGACGCGGTCAACGCACCTCCCCATCACCCCCACGGGGTGCATGCGATAATTTGCGGCACTCGTGCCCAGGCATGAGAACCGTCTGCCCGGGTGGCGAAATCGGTAGACGCACGGGACTCAAAATCCCGCGCCGCAAGGCGTGCCGGTTCGAGTCCGGCCCCGGGCACCACTGCAAAACTGTGCTGAATGCCCGCGGCGCCCACGTGCGCCGCGTGTCGTTCCTGCCGCATCCGCATCGCGCGCCATGCCACCGATTCCGCCGTTGACCCAGGCCTTCATGCTCATCTGCACGGCCGTCTTCTGCATCAATTTTTTGGTGCCGTTGGAGATCTGGTTCGCGCTGTGGCCGCTGCACACCGGGCTGTTCTGGCCCTGGCAGCCGGTGAGCTACGCGTTCTTGCACGGCAGCCTGTTCCATCTGTTCTTCAACATGCTCGGGCTGTGGATGTTCGGCTCCGAGCTCGAGCGGCTGTGGGGACAACGCCGCTACCTGATGTTCCTGCTCGCCTGCGCCATCACCGCGGCCGGCACGCAGTTGCTGCTCACCGGCCTGAGCGGTTCGAACTCGCCCACCATCGGCGCCTCGGGTGCGTTGTACGGGCTGCTGCTGGCCTTCGGCATGCTGTTCCCGAACCGCATCATCATGCCGCTGTTCCCGCCCATTCCGATGAAGGCGCGCACCTTCGTCATCCTGTTCGGCGCCATCGAACTGGTGCTCGGCTTGTACGGCGGCAGCGGCATCGCGCACTTCGCGCACCTGGGCGGCATGCTCGGCGGCTTCCTGATGATCCGCTTCTGGCGCGGCCAGATGCCCTTCGGCGCATCGCGAAGGCGCTGAAGCCAAGGCCCTGCCGACGGCATGGCGACCAGCGACCTATCATGAATCCGTCGTCGCTCTTCGCCCTGCCATGCGAGTCGCGCTGCCCCGTGCTTATGTGATGGCCGCCGTTTGTGCCGCTGCGCTGCTGGGTTCGCAGCACGCGTCGGCGCAAACGCCTTCGCCGATCGAGATGCAATCGCTGGCGCTGTCGCGCGCCAATGCAGCGGTGGTGGCATTGAAGGCGGTGGCGGTGGACGATGCGCGCAGCGCAGCGACGCTGGGCCACATGCGGCAGGGTTCAGGGATCGTCATCGGCGACGATCTCGTGCTGACCATCGGATATCTGATCCTCGAAGCGCAGGTCGTGCTGCTGGAACTCGACCGCGAGCGCAGCGTACCGGCGCGTGTGCTCGGCTACGACGTGGCCACCGGCTTCGGCCTGCTGCAGGCCCTGGCACCGCTGCGCATCGAAGCCGTGCCGCTGGGCAAGGCGGCTGCACTGTCGCACCGCGAGCCGTTGACCATCGTCAGCGGCGGCGAGGACGGCGGCGTCAGCGTTGCCGCGCTGGTGTCGCGCCGCAGCTTCTCCGGGTTCTGGGAGTACCACCTCGATGCAGCGCTGTTCACCATTCCGGCGCGTGCCGATCACAGCGGCGCCGGGCTGTTCAACGCTCGTGGCGAACTGGTCGGCGTCGGCTCGCTGCTGGTGGCCGACGCACTCGGTCCGCGCGAAGCGAAGCTCAGCGGCAACATGTTCGTGCCGATCGATCTGCTCGAGCCGATCCTGGATGATCTGCGCACGCGCGGCAGCGCCCGCTCGAGCGAGCGCGCGTGGCTGGGCTTGAACTGCGTCGAGACCGAAGCCGGCATCCGGGTGGCGCGCATCAACAAGGACAGCCCGGCTGAACTGGCCGGCCTCGAACCGGGTGACCGCATCGTGCGCATCGACGGCACCGAAGTACCGGCGCTCGAAGTGCTGTGGAAGACGCTGTGGAGCGGCGGTGCGGCCGAACGCGATGTGAGGCTCGACATCGTCCGCGGCGGCCAGACGCAGACGCTGACCTTGCATGCGGTGGATCGCATGAAGACGCTCAAGCGCGCCGGGGGCATCTGAGGCGCGTCAGTATCCGCGCGTGCGATCGACCCGGTTCGGTGGCGCCTCGCCGCGACACACACGCTGCCAGCCTTCGACGAACTGCGCAGCGATCGCCTGCGGCGACGATTGCCCGGCGATGTGCGGTGTGATGCTGATGCCCTCGACCGACCACAGCGGGTCATCGGCTGCCATCGGTTCGCGCTGCTGAACGTCCAGCGCAGCGCCCGCCAGGTGGCCGGACCGCACGGCCGCGATCAGGTCCGGCTCGACCACGTGTGCACCGCGCGCGATGTTGATCAGGTAGCTGCCGCGCGGCATCAGGGCGAAGGTCTCGCGGTTCAAGATGCCGGCTGTGTCGGCGGTCAGCGGCAGCGCACAAACGACGATGTCGCTGCCGGCCAGCACCTCGTGCAGGCCATGGCTGCCGCTGCGGCTGTGGCCCTGCACCTGAAAGCCGATCTGAATCAGCAGCTCGGCCACCGCCTTGCCCACCGCGCCCATGCCGAGCACACCGACCCGGCATTGCAGCGCCCCGGTGGGGTGGCGATCCCACGCGCGCAGCCGCTGTTGGGCCTCGTAGCGCGCCAATCCGCGGGCGTGGCGCAGCGCCATCAGCGCCACGTATTGGGCGATCGCGCGGTCCTGTTCGAGATCGACGATGCGCGACACCTGCACCGATGCAGGCAGGTCGCTGACGAGCAGCTTGTCGACGCCGGCACCGATCGCGCAGACCCAGCGCAGGCGCGGCAGGCGCTGCACGGCGCCGGCTGCAAAGCGCCAGCCGAGCACCGCTTCGACATCGCTCCAATCGGTCTGTGTCGATGTCGGCAGGTTGTCGAGCAACTCGATCTGCGGCGCGATGTCGCGGATGGCGGCGGCGAACTCGCGCGTCGGCAGCGGATGGGTCAGCAGCAATGTCTTCATCGGGGATCGAAGTTGTCGGATCGGGTGGGTGCGACGAGGCCGTCGGCGACGTTCGGGTAGCGCAGGCGAAGTTTCAGCTCGCGCTTCAGGCGGCCATTGTCCAGGCGTCGCGATTCGCGCATGAAGCTCCACTGCATCGGCGACAGCTGTGCCCGCGCTTCGTCGCGACCGATGCGCGGCGGGCGTGGCAGGCCGCACAGATCGGCGGCAAGGTCGAAGTACTCGCCCATGCGCAGTTCGCTGTCGTCGCTGGCGTGCACCACCCGCTGCGGCAGGCCGCGGTGCAATGCGGCCACGCAGGCCCTTGCCAGGTCGTCGGCGTGGATGTGGTTGGTGTAGACGTCGTCTTCGGCGCGCAGCACCGGCGTGCCGCGCAGCAGCCTTTCGCGCGGGTGGCCGCCGGCGCGATCGGCGGCGTAGATGCCCGGAACGCGCAGGATGCTCACGCGCACGCCGTGTGCACGGCCGTACCAGCGCACGCGCTGTTCGGCATCGACACGGCGGCGCGCACGGTCGCTCTGCGGGTGGGTGGCGCGCGTCTCGTCGAAACGCTCACCGGCGCAGTCGCCATACACCCCGCTGGTGCTGACATACACGAGCCGCGCCACCCGGCCGCCGCGCGCCAGCGCCGTCAGCAGATGCCGCGTGCGGGTATCGACGCTGCCCGCCGGCGCGGGCGGCGCCAGGTGCAGCACCGAATCGGCCAATGCGCCGCATCGCCCCAACGTCGCCGGTTGATCCAGGTCGCCCAGCAGCGGCACCGCGCCGGCGGCACGCAGCGGCGCCTGCCGCGACGCACTCGAGGTCAGCGCCAGCACACGCCAATGGCCACGCAGCAGCTTCAACACGCGCATGCCGATGTCGCCGCAGCCGACGATCAGCAGCGTGGGTCGGTGGGCGGCAGGGGCTGCGATGGCCATGAAGGTGGGTCGTGCAAGCAAGGGCGCCGGTGGGACGCGAGGAGCAGCGGGCACAATTGCGGGCAGTTTACGAGGCCAGTGCCACCCCACGCGCCGTCCGCTCGCGCACCCCTGCCATGAGCTTCACCGTCACCCTTCAACCCGCGCAACGCAGCTTCACGGTGATGCGCGACGAGCCGATCCTTTCGGCCGCCATCCGCCAGGGCATCGGCATGCCGTACGGCTGTCGTGACGGCGCGTGCGGCTCGTGCAAGAGCCGGCTGCTCGAAGGGCGCGTGATCCACGGCGCCCATCAGTTGAAGGCGCTGTCGGTGGCCGAAGAAGAAGCCGGCTTCATCCTGCCGTGCTGCGCCGCGGCGCAGACCGATTGCCTGGTCGAGGCGCGCAGCGTGCCCGGCGCCGGTGACTTTCCGATTCTGAAGATGCCCGCGCGCGTGCTCAGCCTGCAGCGCGTGGCCAGCGACGTGACGATCATGAAGCTGCAACTGCCGGCGAACCAGAACCTGCAGTACCGCGCCGGGCAGTATGTCGAGGTCATCCTGCGCGACGGCGCGCGGCGCTCGTATTCGATGGCCAACGCCGCGCACAACCTGGGCAGCCCGGCGGCGCTCGAACTGCACCTGCGGCACATGCCCGGCGGCGTCTTCACCGATCACGTTTTCGCCGGCATGAAGGAACGCGACATCCTGCGCATCGAGGGCCCGTTCGGCAGCTTCTTCCTGCGCGAGGACAGCGATGCACCGATCGTGCTGCTGGCCAGCGGCACCGGCTTCGCGCCGATCAAGGCCATCGTCGAGCACATGCTGCTCAAGCGCGTGCAACGTCCGGCGCTGCTCTATTGGGGCTGCCGCACGCGTGCCGACCTTTACCTGCACGACTGGGCGGTGCAGGCGTGCCAGGAATTGCCCAACTTGCGCTACGTGCCGGTGCTGTCGGAGCCGCGCGACGACGATGGCTGGGGCGGCGCCACCGGTCTGGTGCACGAGCAGGTGATGGCCGACATCGCCGACCTGTCGACACACCAGGTGTATGCCTGCGGTGCGCCGGTGATGGTGGAATCGGCCGAGCGCGACTTCGTCGCCCAGCGCGGCCTGCCCGAAGACCAGTTCTTCGCCGATGCGTTCACGTCCGAAGCCGACAAACACTGAGAAGGCCCTCGGCCAGACACGCGTGGCTGGGGCGACGCCGGTGCCCTCGTTCACCGCTTGCCACGGGCATCACGCACACATGACGATCGCCCGCCGCGCTGTGGTGTCGGCTCGTTGAGCAGACACGATGCCGGCTGCCCAAAGGGCGTGCGAGCGGCCTCGTGACGTGGTGTCAGGTGCCGCAGAAGGTCTGGTAACTGGCGGTCACGTCGACCGGCGCGGGCTGCGCAAAAGGTGCGTGTGCCGGCGTTTCGTCGAAGGGGCTTCGCAAGGCGTCGAGCAGCCGCTCGAACGGTGCCAGGTCGTCGTCGTTCGACGCCGCCGTCAGCGCTTCTTCGACCCGGTGGTTGCGCGGGATGATCCACGGGTTCGTGCGCCGCATGCGCGCCGCACGCTCACTGGACGCGATGCCACTCGCGGCGTCGTCCTGCGCGCAGCGCGCGCGCCAGCGCTCGAGCCACTGTTGCAGCGCTGCGGCATCGGAAAACAGCCCGCTCAGTTCTGCTTCGCGGCCATCGCCCTCGTCGGCCGCATCGCCCAGGCGGCGCCACGCCAGCGTGAAGTCGACCGCCTGCGTCTGCAGCAGCGCCAGCCAGTCGGCGGCCAGTGACGTGTCGGCTGCGTCGTCGGCTGGCGTCGCGGCACCCAAGCCCAGCTTGGCGCGCTGGCCGCGCAACAACGCCGCGGCATACAGCTCCGGGAAGGCGTCGATGACTTCGAGCGCCTGCGCCACCGCACGCTGGCGCGCATCCTCGGCGTCCGATTCGCTGATCAGCGGCAGCAGCGTCTCGGCAAATCGGGCCAGGTTCCAGCGCGCGATCAGCGGCTGGTTGGCATACGCATAGCGGCCGCCGTGGTCGATGCTGCTGAACACGGTGGCCGGATCGTAGGCCTCGACAAACGCGCACGGCCCGTAGTCGATGGTCTGCCCCGACAGCGCCATGTTGTCGGTGTTCATCACGCCGTGGATGAAGCCGACGTTCATCCACTGCGCGATCAGCGTGGCCTGGCGAGCGGATACAGCGCGCAACAGCCCGAGGTAACGATCAGGCGCATCGATCAGGGCGTCATCGTGGCGCGCAATCGTGTAGTCGGCCAGCCGGCGCAGCGCATCGATGTCGCCGCGCGCAGCGAAGTACTGGAAGGTGCCCACGCGCAGATGGCTGGCCGCCACGCGCGTCAGCACCGCGCCGGGCAGCGGCAGTTCGCGCTGCACCGTCTCGCCGGTGGCGGCGACGGCCAGCGCGCGCGTGGTCGGAATGCCGAGCGCATGCATCGCCTCGCCGATCAGCACCTCGCGCAGCATCGGCCCGACCGCCGCCTTGCCATCGCCGCCACGGGAAAACGGCGTGCGGCCCGAGCCCTTCAGCGCGATGTCGCGACGTTGCCCGTTGCGGTCGATCAATTCGCCCAGCAGCAGCGCGCGGCCATCGCCGAGCTGCGGCGAGAAGCCGCCGAACTGGTGCCCGGCGTAGGCCTGCGCGATCGGCTCGGCATCGGCGGGCAGCTGGTTGCCGGCAAACAGCGCAGCGACGTCGGCATCGCGCAGCGCGGCCGCGTCGAGGCCGAGTTCGGCGAGCAGCGGCTGGTTGAGAAAGAGCAGCCGCGGTTCGGGCACCGGTGCCGGCTGCCAGGCCACGAAGCTGCCCGGCAGCTGGCGCGCGTAGGTGTTGTCGAAGCCGAAGGAAAGCATGCGAGCACTGTAGCGGCGAAGCCGCCACCCCGTCACTCGCCCAGGTAAGCCGCCCTCACCTTCGGATCCTTCAGCAGCGCCTTGGCGTCGCCGCTCATCGTGATCTCGCCCGATTCCATGACATAGCCGCGATCGGCCAGCTGCAGCGCGCGGCTGGCGTTCTGCTCGACCAGCAGCACCGTCGTGCCCTGGCCGTGGATGGTTTCGACGACCTCGAAGATCTTGTCGACCATGATCGGCGACAGGCCCATCGACGGCTCGTCCATCAGCAGCACCTTGGGCCGCGCCATCAGCGCACGCCCCATCGCCAGCATCTGCTGCTCGCCACCGCTCATGGTGCCCGCCAGCTGCTTGCGGCGCTCCTTCAGGCGCGGGAAGATGACGAAGACCTTGTCGATGTCGGCATCGATCTCGTCGTCCTTGCGCACGAAGGCACCCATCATCAGGTTCTCGGTGATGCTCATGCGCGTGAAGCAGCCGCGTCCTTCGGGCACCATCACCAGGCCCTGCTTGACCAGGTCCCAGGCGCCCTGGCCCTTGATCGAGCGGCCCATGAACTGGATGTCGCCGCTGGCCACCGGCTGCAGGCCGGTGATGGCTTTCAAGGTGGTGGTCTTGCCGGCACCGTTGGCGCCGATCAGGCTCACCAGCTCGCCCTGGCGGACCTCGAAATTGACCTGCTTGACGGCCTGGATGCCGCCGTACGCGACCTTCAGGTCGATGACCTTCAACAGGGCTTCGCTCGCCGCGGCCGGACCCTCGGTGGCAGCCATCAATGCACCTTGTGGTCGGCGCCGAGATAGGCTTCGATCACCTTCTCGTTGCGCTGCACGTCGTAGGGCGTGCCTTCGGCGATCTGCTTGCCATAGTCGAGCACGGTGACGCGGTCGCACAGGCCCATCACCAGCTTCACGTCGTGTTCGATCAGCAGGATCGTGCGACCGTCGTTGCGGATGCGGTCGATCAGCTCGCGCAGCACGATCTTTTCGGTGGCGTTCATGCCGGCGGCCGGTTCATCCAGCGCGATCAGCGTCGGGTCGGTGGCCAGCGCACGCGCGATCTCCAGGCGCCGCTGGTCACCGTAGCTCAACGTGCGTGCCTTGTACTCGCCGAAGTGGCCGATGCCCACATAGTCGAGCAGTTCCTGGGCGCGCAGCGCGATCGCCATCTCCTCGGCCTTGAAGGCACCGGTGCGGAAGACGGCGCCGATCAGCCCCGAATGGGTGCGCACGTGGCGCCCGACCATCACGTTCTCGAGCGCGGTCATCTCGGCGAACAGGCGGATGTTCTGGAACGTGCGTGCGATGCCGGCGCGCGCCACCTCATGCACCGCCGAAGGTTTGTAGGGCTTGCCGCCGAGTTCGAAACTGCCCGAATCAGGCAGGTACAGACCAGTCAGCACATTGAAGAAGGTGGTCTTGCCGGCGCCGTTGGGCCCGATCAGCCCGTACACCTGGCCCGACTCGATGGTGATGCCGACATCGGACAGGGCCTGCAGGCCGCCGAAGCGCTTCGACACGCCCGCGACCTTGAGTACCGCGCTCATCGTGCCCCTCGTCCCAGGCCGTAGCGAAAGAGCCGGTTCATGCCGCACCGCCGGCCGGCGCAGGTGCCGCCTTGCCGTGCTCCGGCGACGGCCACAGGCCATGCGGACGCGCCAGCATGATGCTGATCATCGCCAGCGCCACCAGCAGCTGGCGCAGGATCGAGGCATCGAGGCGTCCGCCGGTCATCGCCTGCAGCGGGTCGGCGACGTAGCGCAGCACCTCGGGCAGCGCGGCCAGCAGCAGCGCGCCGATGACGACGCCCGGGATGTGGCCGATGCCGCCCAGCACCACCATGGCCACGATCATGATCGACTCCTGCAGCGCGAACGACTCCGGCGAGACGAAGCGCTGGAACGACGCGAACATGGTGCCCGAGACGCCGCCGAAGGTGGCGCCCATGCCGAAGGCGAGCAGCTTCATGTTGCGCGTGTTGATGCCCATCGCCTTGGCCGCCACCTCGTCCTCGCGGATGGCCATCCACGCGCGGCCGATGCGCGAGCGCTCGAGCCGGTAGCAGATGATGATGGTGAAGATGACCATCACCATGAACAGGTAGTAGTACAGCGTCACCGATGACAGTTGCAGGCCGAACAGTTCGAGCGAGCGGCTCAGGTTGAGCCCGAAGATGGTCACCGGGTCGATGTTGGTCAGGCCCTTGGGTCCGTTGGTGATGTTGACCGGCGCATCGAGGTTGTTCAGGAACACGCGGATGATCTCGCCGAAACCGAGCGTGACGATGGCCAGGTAGTCGCCGCGCAGCTTCAGCGTCGGCGCGCCGAGCAGGATGCCGAAGATGCCGGCCAGCAGCGCGCCGCACGGAATCACCAGCCACAGCGGCGCGTGCAGGCCGCCGGGAAACATCGCCTTGACCCAGGCGAAGGTCTCCCACAGGTGCGGAGACGCCATCAGCCCGTACATGTAGGCGCCGACGGCATAGAACGCGACATAGCCCAGATCGAGCAGGCCGGCGTAGCCGACGACGATGTTCAGCCCGAGCGCCAGCATCACGTACAGCAGCGCGATGTCGATGATGCGCACCCAGGCGTCGCCGAAGGGCTGCACCAGCAGCGGCAACACGATCAGCGCGGCGCCGCTGACGAAGAAGACCACGAACTTGTTTCTCATCGTGCGCGCCCGTCAAGCTCGATCGGCGACACGTTCGCCCATCAGCCCTTGCGGGCGCACCGTCAGCACCAGGATCAGCACGATGAAGGCGAAGATGTCCTGGTAGTGGCTGCCGAGCACGCCGCCGGTGAGGTCGCCGATGTAGCCGGCGCCGAGCGCTTCGATCAGGCCCAGCAGCACGCCGCCGACCATCGCACCGGCGAGGTTGCCGATGCCGCCGAAGACCGCGGCGGTGAAGGCCTTCAGCCCCGGCAGCAGGCCCATCGTGTGCTGCGCCGAGCCGTAGTTGGCGGCGTACATCACACCGGCCAGCGCAGCCAGCGCGGCGCCGATGATGAAGGTGGCCGAGATCACCGTGTCGGGCCGCACGCCCATCAGGCTGGCCACGCGCGGGTTCTCGGCGGTGGCGCGCATGGCGCGCCCGAGCCGGGTGCGGTTGACGAGGAACATCAGCGCAGCCAGCGTGACCGCGGTCGACACCAGGATCATGATCTGCACCGTGTTGATGACCGCGCCGCCGATGTGGAAAGGCTCGCTGGGCAACAGGATCGGATACGACTTGACGGTCGGCTTCCAGATGATCATCGCCAGTGTCTGCAGCAGCAGGCTCATGCCGAGCGCGGTGATCAGCGGCGCCAGCCGGGGCGCGTTGCGCAAAGGTCGGTAGGCGACCTTCTCGATCGCGAAGTTCAGCGTGCTGCACACGACGATGGCGGCGATCAGCGACACCAGCAGCAGCAGCCAGCCCGGCCAGCCGGTGTCGGCCAGCGCCACCACCACGGTCCAGCTGACCAGCGCACCGATCATCAGCACGTCGCCGTGTGCGAAGTTGATGAGGTTGATGATGCCGTACACCATCGTGTAGCCCAGAGCCACCAGCGCATACATGCTGCCGAGCACCAGACCGTTGATGATCTGCTGGATGAAGGTGTCCATCGCTGCGCTCCTGTAGTGGCCCCGGCCCGGCATGCACGTGCCGTGCCACCTTGTTCTTGAAAATCATTCTAGGGTGGCAGCCCCGGCCGCCAAGCACGGGCTTTCCCCCTTGGATTGCCAACCGATCGTTCGATCAGCGGGCCGGATCGGGGGCGTCGGTGGCCGCCGCGTTCAGCGCGCGCAACTCGGCCAGGCGCTCGGCGATGCGCGACTCCAGCCCGCGAGCCACCGGCTCGTAGAAGCGCACCTGCGGAAGACCCTCGGGCAGATAACTTTCACCCGCGGCAAAGCCGCCGCTTTCGTCGTGTGCATAACGATAGCCGCGGCCGTGGCCCAGGGATTTCATCAACGCGGTCGGCGCATTGCGCAGATGCGCCGGCACCGGCCGCGTGCCGTCGCTGCGCACCAGCGCGCGCACCTGGTTGTAGGCGGTGTAGACGGCGTTCGACTTCGGCGCCATCGCCAGATACACCGCCGCCTGCGCCAGCGCCAGCTCCCCTTCCGGTGAGCCGAGCCGTTCATAGACTTCCGTGGCGTCCAGTGCCAGGCGCAGCGCCCGTGGGTCGGCCAGGCCGATGTCCTCGCTGGCCATGCGCACCAGGCGGCGCGCCAGGTAACGCGCATCGACGCCGCCGTCGAGCATGCGCACCAGCCAGTACAGCGTGGCATCCGGATCCGAGCCGCGCACCGATTTGTGCAGCGCCGAGATGGTGTCGTAGAACTGGTCGCCACCCTTGTCGTAGCGGCGCAGCTGCTCACCCAGCGCACGTTCGAGCATCGACTCGTCGATCAGCGCCGGCGCCTCGCGTTCGGCGACGTGCGCCAGGTTCTCGAAGGCGTTGAGCAGCCGGCGCGCATCACCGTCGGCGAAGGCCAGCAGCCGCTCGCGCGCGGCATCGCTGAGCGGCGCGGTGTTCAGCAGCGCCCGGGCGCGGGCGAGCAGGGCAGCCAGCTCGTCGGCATTCAGCGGGTGCAGCACGTGCACGGTGGCGCGCGACAACAGCGCCGCATTGACCTCGAACGACGGGTTCTCGGTGGTCGCGCCGATGAAGGTGAACAGCCCCGATTCGACGTGCGGCAAGAACGCATCCTGCTGCGACTTGTTGAAGCGGTGCACCTCGTCGACGAACACCAGCGTGGTGCGGCCCGCGCGCCGCGCCGCCTGCGCGCGTTCGACCACTTCGCGGATGTCCTTGACGCCGGCCAGCACTGCCGACAGCACGTGAAAGTCGGCCTGCACCGCGGTGGCCAGCAGCCGCGCCAGCGTGGTCTTGCCGACGCCGGGCGGGCCCCACAGGATCATCGAATGCAGCCGCGCCGATTCGAAGGCGACCCGCAGCGGCTTGCCCGGGGCCAGCAGATGCTGCTGGCCGGCGACCTCGTCGAGCGTGCGTGGGCGCAGGCGTTCGGCCAGCGGCACCTGGGTCGCGGCACCGCCATCGCCGCTTGGGCCGAACAGCGAGTCCTGTGCCTGCATCGCGGCATTGTCGCCGCCCCAGGCTCAGGACGTCAGCGTCGGCGGCGCGCGAAACCGGCCACGCCGGCCAGGCCCAGGGTCATCAGCAGCATGCTGGCGGGCTCGGGCACCGGCGCGGCGGCCACTGCGATGCGGAACACCAGGTACTCGTCGTGGTCGTAACTGCCCAGGGTCGGGTTCGAGCCATCGCGCTTCTTGTCGTACCACACCCAGCGGGCCGCCGCGTCGATGTCCGGCCGCATGCCCCATGGCCCGGCGCCGTTGGCCTCTCCCGCCGTGGCGGCGACCCACCCCGCCGACGGGTTGTTGCCGGCGTTGGCCTTCTGGATCTCGGTCGTCAGCTCCAGCAGGCTGGCCGTCGTGCCGTCATAGGGTGCCAAGCCATAGCGGCCGGTTGCGGCGACCTGCCACTGCGGATCATTGCTGTAGAACCGGTGCTGGTTCGTCATGTTCGTGAACTGCGCCAGAAATCCCTGCGCAGTGGACAGATCGGATTGCGTGACGACGTAGATGAAGCTGTCGGTCGGCAGGTCGAAGCTGTAGGTCTCGGTGTCGGGCCAGTTGGGGTTGCTGCCCACGAAGGCCAGCGCCTGCGTCGGCGAGCCGTGGAAGAGGGCGTAGGAGTTGTCGACCGTGATCGCCACCTGGATCGGATCGGCCTTGGCCGGCGCCCAGGCGATGAACGCCAGCGCCGCCGCGGCGAACAGGGCGGACGAGGTGCGGCGCTTTGCGATGTCGAACATGCGATTCCCCAGGGGCAACAGGTTTTGCCGCGGCACGCGCGGTCGGCGCGGATGCTGGCACCGCGGCCTGCGGATTGCACCCCCTCGGATGCAGGGCCTGCCTCAACTGCGCTTACACAAGCGCCGGCATGCCGAACGGACCCTGCGCCCGGGCCGCAGGGTTGCGCGGATCACTGCCGGATCACGTCGACACCGGCCGGCGGCACGAACTGGAAACTCGCATCTGGAATTGCCACGTTGGGCATGAACCCGATGAACTGAAGACGCGAGCGCTGGCCGAAGGCATCCAGGATGTCCACTGCCGCCAGATCCTTGCCCTTGAAACCGATGCGCATCGACTGGAAGGCACTGTCTGGCTGGCGCGGCTTGGCCATCACCCAGTCCAGGCCCTCTTCCTGTGGCTGCGCGATGAGCTCGAATTCCTTGTCCAGCGAGGCGCCGGCGAGCAATGCCGCCGGTGTCGCCCCCAGCGCCTGGCTGGTCTTGCGCACCGTCACCTGGTCGAGGTCGACGTCGTGGATCCACACCTGCTGGCCGTCGGAGACGATCAACTGCTCGAAGGGCTTGCGGTAGGCGAAGCGAAAGCGGCCGGGTCGCACGAACTCGAAGCTGCCGCTGGACACCTTCTTGCGTGCGCCGTCTACCGAGGTCACGGTCTGCGTGAAAGTGGCGCTGCCCGACTTCACATCGCGCACGAACTCACGCAGCGTGTCCACCGCGTCGGCGTGTGCCGACCACGGCGCCGCGCACAGACAAAGGGCGATCAACAGCGCTCTCATTCGGAGTGCTTGGGCGCGATGATGTCGCGGTTGCCGTTGTTGCCCATCGCCGTCACCAGACCCGACTTCTCCATCTGCTCGAGCAGGCGCGCAGCGCGGTTGTAGCCGATGCGCAGGTGGCGCTGCACCAGCGAGATCGAAGCCCGTCGGTGCTGCAGCACGATGGCCACCGCCTGGTCGTACATCGGGTCGGCCTCGCCGCCGCCGTTGCCGCTGGCTTCGAGCGGCGACAGCCCTTCGTCCTCGTCGAGCACGCCGCCTTCGAGCAGCCCTTCGATGTAGTTCGGCTCACCCTGGCTGCGCAGGTAGTCGACCACCCGGTGCACCTCCTCGTCGCTGACGAAGGCGCCGTGCACCCGAACCGGCTGGCCGGTGCCCGGCGCCAGATACAGCATGTCGCCCTGGCCGAGCAGCGCCTCGGCGCCCATCTGGTCGAGGATGGTGCGGCTGTCGATCTTGCTGCTGACCTGGAAGCTCAGGCGCGTGGGAATGTTGGCCTTGATGAGGCCGGTGATGACATCGACGCTCGGCCGCTGCGTGGCCAGCACCAGGTGGATGCCGCAGGCGCGGGCCTTCTGCGCCAGCCGCGCGATCAGTTCCTCGATCTTCTTGCCCACGACCATCATCAGGTCGGCGAGTTCGTCGATCAGCACGACGATGTTCGGCAGCCGCTCCAGCGGTTCGGGCGCCTCCGGCGTCAGGCTGAAAGGGTTGGGGATCGTCTCGCCCCGGTCGGTGGCGTCGGCGATCTTGCGGTTGTAGCCGGCCAGGTTGCGCACGCCCAGCTTGCTCATCAGCTTGTAGCGCCGCTCCATCTCGGCGACACACCAGTTCAGCGCGTGCGCTGCCTGCTTCATGTCGATGACGACCGGGCACAGCAGGTGCGGAATGCCTTCGTAGACGCTCAGCTCGAGCATCTTCGGGTCGATCAGGATCAGGCGCACGTCGCGCGCCTCGGCCTTGTACAGCAGGCTCAGGATCATCGCGTTGATGCCCACCGACTTGCCCGCGCCGGTGGTGCCGGCGACCAGGCAGTGCGGCATCTTCGCCAGGTCGGCCACCAGCGGGTTGCCGACGATGTCCTTGCCCAGCGCGATGGTCAGCTGCGAGGCGGCGTCGTTGTAGACCTTCGAGCCGAGAATTTCCGCCAGCCGGATGGTCTGGCGCCGCGCGTTCGGCAGCTCCAGCGCCATGTAGTTCTTGCCCGGAATGGTCTCGACCACGCGGATGCTGACCAGCGACAACGAGCGCGCCAGATCCTTCGCCAGGTTGACGACCTGCGCACCCTTCACGCCGACCGCCGGCTCGATTTCGTAGCGCGTGATCACCGGGCCGGGCGAGGCGGCGACGACACGCACTTCGACACCGAAATCCTTCAGCTTCTTCTCGATCAGCCGCGAGGTCATCTCCAGCGATTCGGGGGTCACACTTTCCTGGCGCGCCGGCGCCTCGTCGAGCAGATCAACCTGCGGCAGGCGTGTGTCGGCGAGTTCGACGAACAGCGGCTTCTGCCTTTCCTTGGCGACGCGCTCGGACTTCGGCACCTCGATCACCGCCGGCGCGATGACCAGCGGCGCCACCGACAGCGGCACGGCCGGCGTCTCGGCGCTGCTGTCGCGATCGCGCTCGATCAGCGCCTTCTCGCCGATGCGGCGGTCCTCGGCGCGTTCCTTGCGGTGCTGGCGAAGTTCGCGAAGGCTGTCGATGCGCTCACCGATCCATTCGGCCAGCGACAGCCATGAGAACTGCAGCGCCAGCGCCATGCCGGCGACGAGCGCGGCGATCCACAGCACGCCCGATCCGGCGAAGCCCAGCCAGCGTGTCGACAGCGGCCCGAGCGTGTAGCCGAGCACGCCGCCGGCGTGCCCTGGCAGGTGCGTCTCCCACTGGTACAGCCGGGTCCACTCCAGCGCACAGCTGGCTGCCAGCAGCAATGCGATGCCGACCCAAACCACTGCGGGCGCGCGATGGGCGGTGGCGGCAGCCGCGCCGCGCGGCGCCAGTGCCCCGAACCAGGCACGAAGCCCGATCGGCACCAGCCACCACACCGAGTAGCCGAGCAGGAAATAGCCCAGGTCGGAGATCCACGCGCCGAGCAGGCCGGCCTTGTTGTGCACCGCGGCGCCACCGCCCGAGGTGGTGAAGGCGGCATCGGTGCCATCGTGCGTCAGCAGCGCCAGCAGCAGCAACATCCACAACACCGCGCCGCCCCACAGCAGAAGCTGTCGGCGCCAGCGGCGGGCGGCGGGTGGCGCGGTTGGCGTCGACTTGGCACGCGCGCCGCGACGGGACGCGCGCGGGGCGTCAGCGGCGCCTGCGACGCTGGCCGAAGCACCTTCAGCGCGCAAGGATCCGAGCGGAAATGTCATGGCCCGATTGTGGCCGATCGTCAGCGCCGGGCAGCGCACGCCGTGAGGCTCGAGCGCCGGTGCGCTGCCTGGTCGTCAGTCGTTCTGCAGACGTTCCTTGATGATCACCGAGCCGTTTTCCTGCGTCTCGATGACACCGCGTTCTTCGAGGTCCTTCATGACCCGGCTGACCATCTCGCGCGAGGCGCCGACAACCTTGGCCATGTCCTGGCGCGAGACCTTGTGGCGGATGATCTTGGTGCCGTTGTCGTCGTCGGCCATGTCCAGCAAGGTGCGCGCGACACGGCCATAGACGTCGAGCAACGCCAGCGATTCGATCTGCCGATCGGCGTTGCGCAGCCGCCGCACCAGGCCGCGCATCACCGAGTGCGCCATGCTGGAGTTCTCGGGCAGGCAGCGGGTGAAATCGGCGCGCGCCAGCACCAGCATGTCGGTCTGCACCTCGGCGCGCACCGTGGCCGAATGCGGCTCGTTGTCGATCAGACTCATCTCGCCGACGTAGTCGCCCGATTCGAGCACCGCCAGGATGACCTCGCGGCCGCGCGAATCGGAGGTCAGCACGCGCGCGCGCCCGTTGAGCAGGATGAACAGCGCGTTGCTCTTGCGCCCTTGTTCAACCACCAGTTCGCCGCGACGAAAGCGCCGCTTGACCACAGCGTCGGCCACCGACTGGGCCTGGTCGTTGGTCAGCAAAGAGAACAGCGGCACCCGGCGGATCAGGTCCAGGTTGGACATCAGCGACATCGACAATCCCCTTGGCGTGGTGGCAACGAATGGCGAAGCGCGGTACATCACCACGCTCACTACAATTCTTACATTGTGCCCAGCGCTGTCAGCATCGACAGCGTTGAAGCGAGCCATTAACACCCCCATTTCCATTGATCGCCCGCGCGTGCCCGTCGGATTCGCGCGACACGACCCGCCCTCCATCGCGCCTGCCCATGAATGACCAGCCCCCGCCGACCCTCGCCCACCCACAGCAAGGTGCTGATCCTGGGCTCCGGCCCGGCCGGCTACAGCGCTGCCGTCTACGCCGCGCGCGCCAACCTGAAGCCGTCGCTGATCACCGGCATCGCGCCGGGCGGCCAGTTGATGACCACCACCGATGTGGACAACTGGCCGGCCGATGTGGACGGCGTGCAGGGTCCTGAACTGATGGAGCGCTTCCAGAAGCACGCCGAGCGTTTCGACACGCAGATCGTCAGCGACCACATCCACCGGGTCGACCTGTCGGCGCGGCCGTTCGCACTGTTCGGCGATGCCGGCGCGTACAGCTGCGATGCGTTGATCGTCGCCACCGGCGCCAGCGCCAAGTACCTGGGCCTGCCCAGCGAACAGGCCTTCATGGGCCGCGGCGTCAGCGGCTGCGCCACCTGCGACGGCTTCTTCTATCGCGGCCAGGACGTGTGCGTGGTCGGCGGCGGCAACACCGCGGTCGAAGAGGCGCTGTACCTGTCGAACATCGCGCGCACGGTGCATGTCGTGCATCGGCGCGACAAGTTCCGCGCCGAGGCGATCCTGGTCGACAAGCTGATGGCCAAGGCCCGCGACGGCAACGTGGTGCTGCACCTGTGGCACACGCTCGACGAGGTGCTCGGTGATGCCTCGGGCGTCACCGGCGTGCGGCTGCAGTCGACTCGCGACGTCAGCCAGCCGACGATCGAGCTGAAGGGTTGTTTCATTGCGATCGGCCACCAACCGAACACCGAACTGTTCAAGGGCCAGCTGGAGATGAAGGATGGCTACGTCATCACCCGCTCCGGCCTCAGCGGCATGGCCACGATGACCAGCGTGCCCGGCGTATTCGCCGCCGGCGACGTGCAGGATCATGTCTATCGTCAGGCCATCACCAGCGCGGGCACCGGCTGCATGGCGGCCCTGGACGCACAGCGTTTCCTCGAGCAGGAGGCCTGAGTTATACTCACAGGCTTTGCCGGCAACGGCAGCAGATCTTTATTGGAGAAGCGTCATGGCACGCGTCTGTCAGGTCACGGGCAAAGGCCCGATGGTGGGAAACAACGTCTCCCACGCCAACAACAAGACCAAGCGCCGCTGGCTGCCCAATCTGCAGTACCGCCGCTTCTGGGTCGAAAGCGAAAATCGCTGGGTGCGCCTGCGCATCAGCAACGCCGCGTTGCGGCTGATCGACAAGGTGGGCATCGACCAGGTGGTCACCGACCTGCGCGCCCGCGGCGCGCTGTAACCTGAACCACAGGAGGACTGAACCATGGCCACCAAAGGCGGACGCGAGAAGATCAAGCTGGAATCATCGGCCGGCACCGGTCACTTCTACACCACCAGCAAGAACAAGAAGACCACCCCGGGCAAGCTCGAGTTCATGAAGTTCGACCCGACCGCGCGCAAGCACGTGCTGTACAAGGAAACGAAGCTGCGCTGAAGCGCTTCTCGCGGCGCGTAACCGCACCAAGCAAAACGGCCCGCTCAGCGGGCCGTTTTTCATTGGCGCCTCGGCTCGCTCGGTCAGGCGTGCACGGCGCGCAGCTTGAGCGAGAACTCCTGCAAGGCGGTGATGCCGCTTTCCTCGGCCTTCTTGCACCAGGCCTGCAAGTCGATCACCAGCTGATCGGCCGACACGTTGGTGCGCGTCCACAGCGAGCGCAGTTCCTCACGCATCGCCACCAGCTTGCCCAGCATCGGGCTGTCGCCCAGCGCCTTGGCCACCAACGCCTTCTGGGCGTGCGGGATCTTGTCGTCGTCGCGGTGCAGCCAGCGCCGCGCGGCATTCATGCTTTTCCAGTGGGCGCCGCTCTGGGATCCGCTGGCGCGCATGCGCGCCATCTCGATGGCGCAAGCGCGCTTCAGTTCCTTGGCGTAGTTGGCCATCACCTCGTAACGGTGGGCGATGACGGCTTCCAGCGTCTTGTCGTCGGCAATCGGACGCACCGCACCGAGCTTCAACTGCGGGGCCACCTTGCGCACCTTGGCCAGACCCATCAGTTCGAGGCTGCGGATGTAGAGCCAGCCGATGTCGAACTCGTAGGGCTTGACCGACATCTTGGCCGAGGTCGGGTAGGTGTGGTGGTTGTTGTGAAGTTCCTCGCCGCCGATGATGACGCCCCACGGCGAGATGTTGGTCGACGCGTCGGCGGCCTCGAAGTTGCGGTAGCCCCACCAGTGGCCCAGGCCGTTGATGATGCCGGCGGCGGTGATCGGGATCCACGCCATCTGGATCGCCCACACGGTGGCGCCCAGCGCGCCGAACAGCAGCACGTTGAGCACCAGCATCACGCCGACGCCCTGCCACGAAAAGCGGGTGTACAGATTGCGCTCGATCCAGTCGTCGGGCGTGTTGTGGCCGAACTTGTCGAGCGTGTCCTGCACCTTGGCTTCGGCGCGGTACAGCTCGCTGCCGGTCAACAGCACGGTCTTGATGCCGTGCGTGACGGGGCTGTGCGGATCGTCCTCGGTTTCGCACTTGGCGTGGTGCTTGCGGTGGATGGCGACCCACTCCTTGGTCACCATGCCGGTGGTCAGCCACAGCCAAAGCCGGAAGAAGTGCGACGGAATGGCGTGCAGTTCGAGCGCGCGGTGCGCCTGCGCGCGGTGCAGGAAGATGGTGACGCAGGCGATGGTGATGTGCGTGAACACCAGCGTCACGACCACCACCTGCCACACCGACGCCCCCAGAAGGCCGTGGGCCAGCAGGTCGACGACCGCGTCGCGCATTGTCAGGATCTCGTTCATATTTCTGTGTTGTGCCTCAAAGTCCGCGAAACGGACCGATATCGAATTGTAAGCGGCACCCGGCCGCCAGGGGCAGGGCACCACTTAGGCTGGGCTGCCCAATCTTGGTTCCTGCGCCGGGCAAAAGTCCCGGAACTGCGGCAAAAGTCGCCGCGGCTCGTGTCACTCAGCGCCGCTGCCAGACAGCGGCAAAGAAGCCGTCGGTGGCGTGCACATGGGGCCACAGGCGCAAATAACCATCACGGCACAGGCTCTGGGCCTGCTCGATGTGCGCCTGCTGCAGCAGCGGGGCCACATCGAGCCGCTCGAATCGATCGCCGTGAAGGGCGTCGAAGGCCTGCGCGATGAACTCGTTCTCGGCGCGCAGCAGGCTGCACGTCGCATACACCAGCCGCCCGCCCGGCTTGAGCAGCCGCGCCGCGCTGTCCAGGATGGCCTGCTGCTTGACCTGCAGCTCGGCCACTGCGGTGGGCGACTGGCGCCATTTCAGATCGGGATTGCGGCGCAGCGTGCCCAGGCCCGAACAGGGCGCATCGATGAGCACGCGGTCGATCTTGCCGGCCAGCCGCTTGATGCGCTCATCGCGTTCATGCGTGAGTTGCGCCGGGTGCACGTTGCTCAGGCCGCTGCGCGCCAGCCGCGGCTTCAGCGCCGCCAGACGGTGACCCGAGGTGTCGTAGGCGTACAAGCGCCCGGTGTTGCGCATCGCGGCGCCGAGGGCGAGGGTCTTGCCGCCCGCGCCGGCGCAGAAATCGACCACCATCTCGCCGCGCCGCGCGTCGGTCAGCAGCGCGAGCAGCTGGCTGCCCTCGTCCTGCACCTCGATTTCGCCGCGCTCGAACAGCGCCAGCCTCGTCAACGCCGGTTTGCCGTTCACGCGCAGGCCCCACGGCGAATACGGCGTTGCGGTGCAGTCGATGCCGGCCTCGTGCAGCGCGCGCATCACCGCCTCGCGCTTGGCCTTGTGCATGTTCACGCGCAGATCCAGCGGCGCGGCGGTGTTCAATGCATCGCCCAGCGCGACAAACCCCGCTTCGTCGAGTTCGGCGCGCAAGGCCCCGGCCAGCCAGTCCGGCAGGTTGTGCCGCAGCTTGTCGCTCAACGTGGCCGCATCGACGGCGTGGCAGCGCGCCAGCCAGCTCAGCTCGTGCGCTTCGATCAGCTGGGTCAGCAGCTCGGCATCGCCCTGCCAGGCAACGATCGCCAGCCGGCGCTCGGCACTGCCGCTGCCGCTTTGTGCGAAGTGCTGCAGCAACAGCCGCTGGCGCAGCACCTGGTAGGTCGTTTCGGCAAGGGTGTGGCGTTCGCGCTGGCCCAATCCCCGGTGCGCCCTGAAAAAGCCCGAGACGACCGAATCGGCCGGCGCATCGAAGCGCAGCACGGCGCCCAGCAGCTCGGCGCACAGGTCGAGCAGCGTGGGCTTGGCAGCAAGGCGTCGCATCGGGGCGCTACACCAGCAGCTGCGATTCACCGCCGCGGTGCACGACCACCCCGTCGCGGATGTGCAGCTGCCCGTCGACCCACCAGCGCACCGCGCGCGGATAGATCAGGTGCTCGGTGGCCAGCACACGTCGCGCCAGCGTCGATGCATCGTCATCGGGCAGCACCGGCACCACCGACTGCATGACGATCGGCCCATGGTCGAGCTCGGCCGTGACCAGATGCACCGTCGCGCCGGCCAGCTTGCAGCCGGCATCGAGCGCACGCTGGTGCGTGTGCAGGCCGGGAAACAGCGGCAGCAGCGAGGGGTGGACGTTGAGCATGCGGCCCTCGAAACGACGCACGAAGCCCGCCCCCAGGATGCGCATGAAGCCGGCCAGCAGCAGCAGATCGGGCTCGAAGCCGGCCACCACCCGGGCCAGTTCGGCATCGAAGAGCTCGCGCGACGCGAACGCCGCGGTGATCGACCACCGCGGTGGCGATGCCGTGCCGCTGCGCGAAGGCCAGCCCCGCTGCATCGGCCCGGTTGGCGATCACCGCCGCCACCCGCGCGGCCCAGCCTTCGGCGGCACAGCGCTGCACGATCGCCTCCATGTTCGAGCCGCGACCGGAGATCAGGATGACGATGTTCTTCATGGCGCTGGCATGGGGCCGGCAGTGTACGGTCTGCCAGAATCGCGGCTTTGCCCAGCAGCCCCCTCATGCGAGACCGCGTCCTCTCCGGCATGCGCCCCACCGGGGCGATGCACCTCGGCCACTACCACGGCGCCTTGAAGAACTGGGTCAAGCTGCAGCACGACTACGACTGCTTCTATTTCGTCGCCGACTGGCACGCGCTGACCACCCACTACGAAAGCCGCGAGGTGCTCGGCCAGTACGTCTACGAGATGGTCACCGACTGGCTGGCCGCCGGGCTCGACCCCGACAACTGCACCATCTTCCTGCAAAGCCGGCTGCCCGAGCACGCCGAGCTGTTCACCTGCTGGCGATGGGCACGCCGCTGGGCTGGCTGGAACGCGTGCCGACCTACAAGGACCAGATCGACAAGCTGAAGGACCGCGACCTGGCCACCTACGGCTTTCTCGGCTACCCGCTGCTGCAGGCGGCCGACATCCTGATCTACAAGGCCGCCTTCGTGCCGGTCGGCGAAGACCAGGCTTCGCACGTCGAGCTGACACGCGAGGTGGCGCGGCGCTTCAACCACCTGTACGGCCGCGCGGCGGACTTCGAAGCGCAGGTGGCCGGGGTGCTGGCCAAACTGGGCAAGGACGACGCGCGCTACTTCGAAAAGCAGCGCAAGGCCTTCGGCGAGACCGGCAGCGACGAAGCCGCTGCCAAGGGCGAGGCCTTGCTGCAGCGCTGCGCCGCCAGCATCGCCGGCTGGACCGCGCAGGACAGCGAGCTGCTGCAAGGCCACCTGCGCGGCGCCGGCAAGAGCATCCTCACCGAGCCGCGCGCGCTGCACACCGAAGTCACCAAGCTGCCCGGGCTGGACGGCGCGAAGATGAGCAAGAGCTACGGCAACTCGATCGCGATGCGCGAGGAACCCGCCGAGGTGGAACGCAAGATCAGGCGCATGCCCACCGACCCGGCGCGCGTGCACCGCAGCGACCCCGGCGATCCGCAGAAGTGCCCGGTGTGGCAGTTCCACAAGGTCTACAGCGACAGCGAGCGCCAGGCCTGGGTGGTGAAGGGCTGCACCACCGCCGGCATCGGTTGCCTGGACTGCAAGCAGCCGGTGATCGATGCCATCGTGGCCGAGCAACAGCCCTGGCGCGAGCGTGCCGAGAAGTACCTGAGCAACCCGAAGCAGGTGCAGTGGATCGTCGAGAACGGCACCGAGCGCGCGCGCACGGTGGCCAAGCAGACGATGCGCGACGTGCGCGAATCGATGGGTCTCAACTACTGATCGCGCTGCCATGGACGAGCCACTGCCCCATCCCGACACCATCGCCGCGCAGGGCCTGGGCTGGATCGACGAGACCACGCGAGCGGTGATCCCGCCGATCCACGTCTCGTCGACCTACCTGCGCGATGCCGACAACGGCTACCGGTCGGGCCGCGTCTACGCACGCGCCGACAACCCGGCCTTCGACCAGGCCGAGGCAGTCATCGCCGCGCTGGAAAGGGGCCACAGTGCCGCGCTGTTCGCCTCCGGCATGGCCGCGGCCACGGCCGTGTTCCAGGCGCTGGCGCCGGGCGACCACGTGCTGGCGCCGAAGGTGATGTATTGGTCACTGCGCAACTGGCTGCTGAACTTCGCCAGCCACTGGGGCCTGCAGGTCGAGCTGATCGACATGAGCGACAGCGCCACGGTCAAAGCCGCCGTGAAGCCAGGCCGGACCAAGCTGGTGTGGGTGGAAACGCCGGCCAACCCGCTGTGGACCATCACCGACATCGCCGCGGTGGCGAAGATCGCCCACGAAGCCGGCGCGCGGCTGGCGGTCGATTCGACAGTGGCCACGCCGCTGCTCACGCGGCCCATCGAACACGGCGCCGACATCGTCATGCACGCCGCCACCAAGTACCTGAACGGCCACAGCGACCTGATCGCCGGGGTGCTGATCGCGGCGCGCGACGACACCGTCTGGCAGCGCATCAAAAGCGTTCGTGCACAACTCGGCGGCACGCTCGGCAGCTTCGAGGCCTGGCTGCTGCTGCGCGGCTTGCGCACGCTGCACCTGCGTGTGCAGCGGGCCTGCACTTCGGCGCAGCACATTGCCGAGCACTTCGAAGGACACGCGCACATCGAAGCGGTTCTCTACCCGGGGCTGCCGAGCTTTGCCGGCCACGACGTGGCCGCACGGCAGATGCACGGCGGCTTCGGCGGCATGTTGTCGATCCGCGTCAAGGGGGGTGAAGCCGCGGCCATCGCCACCGCCGCGAACGTCAGGCTGTGGAAGCGCGCCACCTCGCTCGGCGGCACCGAAAGCCTGGTCGAACACCGTGCCAGCATCGAAGGCGCCGGATCGCCGGTGCCCGCCGATCTGCTGCGCCTGTCGACCGGCATCGAGGATGCCGGCGATCTGATCGCCGACCTGGAGCAGGCGCTGCAGGCGTCTCGCAGCTGAAGGCGCGGCCCGGCGCTCGCCCTACCGCGCCAGGTGCACCAGCGCCATGCCCACCGACGGCACGTAGGTGATGATCATCAGGATCACCAGGCTGATCGCCATCTGCGGCATCAGCGCGCGCACCACCGACACCATGCCCACGCCGGCCAGCCGCGCGCCGACCATCAACGTGCCGCCCACCGGCGGGGTGTACAGGCCGATCGCCAGATTGCAGGTCATCACCAGCCCCAGGTGCACCGGGTCGATCTTGAAGGCCAGCGACAGCGGCACCAGCAGCGGCGCGGCCAGGATCAGCGCCGGCACCGGCTCGATGAAACAACCCAGCAGCAGCATCGCCACGTTGACCAGCAACAGGAAGGTCCAGGGTGAGTGCGCATAGTGTTTCACCAGCTCGGCAATCTGCGCCGGCACCTGTTCGACGGTGATCAGCCAGGCCAGGCACGAGGTGGCGCCGATCACCACCATCACCACCGCGCTGGTGGTGAAGGCCTTGAGGATCAGCGCCGGCAGATCGCGCGGCTTCAGATCCTTGTAGATCACCATCGACACGAACAGGCCGTAGGCCGCGGCCACCGCCGCCGCTTCGGTGGGCGTGAACAGGCCGCTCCAGATGCCGCCGAGGATGATCAACGGCATCAACAGCGCCGGAAACGCCGACACGAAGGCCGCCCACAACTCGCCCTTGGCGGCGCGGGCTTCACCGTTGTCGCAGCCGGTGCGCTTGCCGTGCCACGCACACACCAGGCACAAGCCCAGCGCGAAGGCGAAGGCCGGCACCACGCCGGCGAGGAACAGATCGCGCACCGACGAGCCCGAGACGAAGGCATACACCAGCATCGGTATCGACGGCGGCATGACGATGGCCAGGGTGCCGGCGGTGGACATCAGCGCGCCGGCAAAGGGCCGGCTGTAGCCCTTGCGGATCATCGCCGGGGTCATCACCGAGCCGATGGCCGCGGTGTCGGCGATGGCCGAGCCCGAGACACCGCCGAAGATCAGGCTGGAGACCACCGTGCTGATGCCCAGCCCGCCGGGCAGGAACCCCAGCAACCTGGTGGCGAAGGTGACGATGCGCAAGCCCACGCCGCCGCGCGAGAGGATCTCGCCGGCCAGCACGAACAGCGGCACCGCGATCAGGATGAACGGCTCGACGCCGCCGATGTAGCTGAGGAAGATCGATGTCAGCGGGTGGCTCAGGCTGGCCCACCAGATCATGCCCACCGTGGCCAGCAGCAGGCCGTAGACCAGCGGCACGCCGAGCAGCGTGAACAGGATGAAAGCGCCGAAGGTCTGGAACAGGATCACTCGGGTGCCCCTTGCACTGCGCGGCCGTAGCGTTGCTCACGGGTATCGCCGCGGGCGATGCCCACCAGGTCCCACAGCACGAAAATCATGGTGATGACCGAGGCCACCGGCAGCGCCGCATACTGGCTGGCCATCGGCCAATGCAGCACCGTCAGCTCGCTCATGAACCCGGCCTGGGTGATGCCCACGCCGTACCATGCCAGCAGGCCCAGGGTGAGCAGCACCACCAGCTGGATGGCGGCATCGGCGAAACGTCGCATCCGCACGGTCAGCCGGTCGATCAGTTCGGCGACCACCATGTGCGCGCCGCGGCGCGTGGCCGACGCCGCGCCCAGGAATGTGACCCACACCATCAACAGTTCGCCGAGTTCGGTGGTGAACGCGACATCCGAATGGAAGATGTTGTGGATCACGACGTTGGCAAACACCAGCGTCGCCATCACCGCGCCGATGAGCACGATCGACCAGTCCACGACCCACGCCAGCCAGCGCAACAACGCGGGCGCCGGCGGCGACGCCGGCAGCAGCCCGACCGCTGCCGCGTGCAAGTTCGAACCGCGTCGTGCCGCCGAGTCCATCACTTGGCCGGCAGCGCCTTGCGCACCGCGTCGGCGTCGGCGATGAATTCGTCGACGTCGGCGCCGAACTTCTCCTTCGCCTTGGCATACACCGGCTGCACCGCCGCGCGGAACGGCGCCAGGTTCGGGCGTGCCACCTTCGCACCCTTGGCGGTCATCTCGGCCAGCTGCTTGTCGTCGTTGTTCTGGATTTCCTTGCGGATGAAGTCGGCCGATTCCTGGCCCGCCTTGGTGATCGCGGCCTGGTCGGCGGGGCTCAACTTCTGCCAGGTCTTCTCCGACACCGTCATCGGGATCGGGCTGTACACGTGGTGCGTCAGCGTGACGTTCGGCGCCACCTCGTAGAACTTGTTGGCGAAGATGGTGTCGATCGGGTTTTCCTGGCCGCTGACCACGCCCTGCTGGATCGCCAGATAGACCTCGGGCAGCGGCATGATGACCAGGTTGAAGCCGATGCCTTCCAACGTCCAGCGCATCATCTCGTTGGGGAAGCTGCGCAGCTTCTTGCCGGCGGCATCGGCGGGCGAGGCCAGCGGCTCCTTGGTGGTCATGTCGCGAAAGCCCGCTTCCCAGGTGGCGACGAAGCGGAAGCCCTTCGCCGGTGCCTTGTCGAACTGCTTCTTCAGCCAGGCCGATTCGTCGTACAGCTTCCAGCCCTGCGCGTAGTTCTCCACCAGGTACGGCAGCAGCGACAGGTTCAGCGTGGGGATGTGCGTGGCATAGGTGCCGGTGCTGGTGACGGTGAAGTCGATGCCGCCGAGCTGCAGCTGTTCGACCGCCTTCGGGTCGTTGGCCAGTTGCCCGGCCGGATAGACCTGCACCTTGTAGCGGCCCTGGGTGTATTGCTCGACCTTCTCGGCGAACAGCAGCGCCGCCCTCTGGCGCGCCCCGCCGGGCTGGTCGGTGTGGCTGAACTTCAGCACGGTCTGCGCACCGGCCGGGGCCGCGCAGCACCAGCAAGGTGGCGGCGGCAACGAGGGTGTGAACGAAGTGTTGACGATTCATGGCTGTCTCCATCGGGTGGGTTGCGGTCACGAAGAATCTGCGCCGGCGCCGACCGCCTCCGGCTGCAGCGGGTCGAAGTGGCGCATCGGCACGCGCCGGCCGGTTGACGCCGAGCGGTACACCGCTTCCTGCACGGCCAAATTGACGAGGTACTCGCGGGCCGTGTTCTCCAACGGCCCGCCTTGGGTGAAGTGGCCGACCACATGACGCTGCAGCCATTCGCACGCGCCGCCGCCGAAGCTGTCGTCCTGCCCGCGGTCGTAGAGATGCTCGTGCTCGGCCTGCTGGTGCGGTTTCCACCACAGCCGCGCCTCGCCGTCCAGGCGCAGCACGCCGAGCGAAGCCTTCGAGCCACATCTCGCCCATCGTGCGGCGCGGATTGCTGGCCACGTGGTCGTTCAGGCGGTTGCCGTCGAACAGGCCGGTCGACGCACCGTCGAACTCGAAGACGATGTAACCCGCGTCCTCGCCGGCGATGACCGGGTTGATGCGGCGCAGCTGCGCATACACGCCGCGCACCTCGCCCATCAGGTAGCGGAAGGTGTCGATCCAGTGGATCGCGGTTTCGAACACCAGCAGCCGCGGCATCTGCTGGAAGTAGGGCTGCCGGTCGAGGTAGGCGCGTGGGCCCTGGCCGTCTCCGGGGCGCAGGCGGAAGGCCACCGAGTGCAGCGTGCCGAGCGTGCCGGCCTCGATGCAGCTCGCGCGCTTCGCGGTACCACGGCATCCAGCGGATGTTCTCGTGCACGATCAGCGGCACGTTGGCGCGCTTCGGCCATGTCGGTCATGGCCAGCGCCTCCGCGTACGAGGTGCCGAACGGCTTCTGGCAGATCGTGGCCACGCCGCGCGACACCGCCATCGCGACGAACTCACGGTGCGTCGCCGGCGGCGTGATCAGGTCGACGAGGTCGGGCCTCTCGCTGACCAGCGCGGCGTCGAAGTTGGCGTACACCTTGGCGATGCCGAAGCGCTCTGCCAGCGCCTGCGCCTTGGCCACGTCGCGGTTGACGATGGCCACGCATTCGGCCGAGTCGATGCGCTGCCAGCCCATGTACTGGAACTGGCTGAAGTAGCCGGCGCCGACGCCCAGCACACGCAACTTGGCCACGGTGTGATCCGGCTCGTTCTACAGGTTGGACGCCACTGCGTCGGCGATCGCCTGCGTGCCGTCGCGGCCGCCGAACTCGTAGGTCGTGATCTTGCCGCCGGCAAATACCGCGTCCACCGCCTGCTCGATGCGCCGCGCCGCATCGGCCATCGCCGTGTTGCCGCTGCGCTCGGCCAGCCAGTCGAGCATCAGCGCCGCCGACAGGATGGTGGCCGTGGGGTTGGCCTTGCCCTGGCCGGCGATGTCGGGGGCCGAGCCGTGGCAGGGCTGGAACAGGCCGTGGTGGTCGCCCACATCGGCCGACGGCGCCATGCCCATGCCGCCGACCAGCGCCGCGGTCTGGTCGGAGATGATGTCGCCGAACATGTTCTCGGTGACCAGCACGTCGAACTCCCAGGGCTTGCGCACCAGGTCGAGCGCGGTGGCGTCGATGTAGTGGTGGCGCGCCTCGATGTCGGGGAACTGCAGCGCGCGCTCGTCGAAGATCTTGCGGAAGAAGGCCATCGAGCGAAACACGTTGGCCTTGTCGACGCAGGTCACGCGCCCGGGCAGGCCGCGCTGCTTGCGCCGCTGTGCCAGCTTGAAGGCGAAGTCGTGCACGCGCTCGCTGCCGGCGCGGGTGATGACCATCGTGTCGCGCGCTTCGCGGTCGTCGTCGATGACACCCTTGCCGCGCGAGGCGAACAGGCCTTCGGTCGATTCGCGCACCACCACCAGGTCGATGGCCTTCGCGCGCGGGTCGGCCAGCGGCAGCGGGATGCCGGGAATCGCACGCGCGGGCCGCACGCCGGCGTACAGGCCGAGCTCGACACGCAGATCGAGCTGCGGCGCGATCTCGGTGCCGTCGGGGTAGCGGATCTCGGGCCAGCCCATCGCGCCGAACAGGATGGCGTCGGCCTTGCGCGCGGCTTCCAAGGCGGCGCGCGGCAGCGCATCGCCGGTGGCCTTGTAGTGCTGCGCACCGGCATGCGCGGTGGAAAAGCGCAGCTCGAAACCGCGCTGCACCTTCTGCAGGATGGGCAGCGTGGCGTCGATCACGTCGACACCGATGCCGTCGCCGGGCATCACGCAGATTTCGAAGCTTGTCTTGTTGCTCATGGTCGGGGCGGTCAGATTTGAAGAAGGCGGTAGTGCTCGAAGATCGCCAGCAGCTCGCGGCTGGCGCGTTGGCGATGTTCGCGGTTGATCTGCACCGCCCCCGGCGCATCGCCGGCGCGGATGCGTTCGAGCAACTGCGTGTGCTCGCGCGTGGAATTCGTCGGCTTGGGTCGCAGCCGCAACGTGAACAGGCGGGCGCGGTGCACACGGTCGCCCAGGCGCTGCACCGCATCCTTCAGCGTGCGGTTGCCGGTGAGATCGATCAGCTGTTGGTGAAAGCGCGCATCGGCCGACGCCCACGCGTCGAGGTCGTCGGCCTTCAGCGCCCGCGCCATGTCGCGCGTGGCATCGACCATCGGCTTCAGTTCGGCATCGCTCGGCCGGCGACTGGCCAGCAGTTCGGCAGCGGCCGATTCCAGCGCCGTCAGCACCAGGTAGATCTCGGCCATGTCGGTGGCCGACACCGGCAACACGCGCAGGCCGTGGCGCGGCACCACCTCGACCAGCCCCTCGTGCGCCAGCCGCACCATCACCTCGCGCACCGGCGTGCGGCTGATGCCCAGTTCGTCGGCGAGTTCGCCTTCCAGCACCTGGTGGCCCGGCGGGTAGACGTTGTCGAGGATGCGCCGGCGCAGCGTCGCATAGGCCTCGTCGACGCGCGACGCCGGCTTCGGCGCCTTGGTTGCGACGGCGTTGATGGCGTTGCGGGAGACGAGGGCCATGGTCAGGACATCCAGTGCGTCGGCGCATGGCCGGCCACCGGCGCGCGAAAGGTGGCGATGGCATCGCCCTGCAGGCAGCCCAGGTAGGCGGTGCGCCGGTCGGGCCCGCCGAAAGCCAGGCTCGAGATGTTTCGCAACACGCTGCCGGCGGCCTTGTCCAGGTGCGGCCTGCCGAGGGTGCCGCCCAGATAGGCCTGCTCGCACCACTCGACATGCGCCGGATCGGCGTCCTCGAGCATCACCGTCACCGCGCCGTCGGGCGCCACGTGCAGCACGCGGTTGCTGATGATGCCGGTGACCCACACGCCGCCTTGCGTGTCGAAGGCCAGGCCGTCGGGATAGCTGCCGTGCCCGAAGCGGGTGACGGTCTCGCGGGCGCTCAGGCCGCCGTCGTCGGCGACCCGAAAGCGTGTCAGCCGTCGCGCGAAGGTCTCGTTGACATACAGCCAGCGGCCATCGGGCGACAGCATCGCCTCGTTGGTGTAGCCCAGGCCGTCGGCGACGATGCGCGCGCCGCGTTCATCGACGAGCACGATGAAACCATCGGCGACATCCGCCCGGTAGGCGGCGGCGCGCGGCACCCGGCGCGTGCTGACCGTGATCCAGGTGCGGCCGGCGCCATCCTGGAAGACGAAGTTGGTCGGCGGCAGATCGACGCCGTCGACGCTCTCGACAAAAGGCCGCAGCGCGCCATCGCGCGACAACGTGTAGACACCGCCGAGCGTTTCGCCGAGGTCGGCGAGCAGGAAGCTGCCGTCGCGGCACAACGCGATGCCGTTGGGCCGCAGCGGCCGCGAGCCCTGGAAGCGGCCGGCCGGTCGCGCGGCGAACAGCTGCTGGCCGCCGTCGGGCCGCGTCATCGCCACGCCGCCGCGCCAGTCGGCCGTGAACAACGCGCCCGAGCGCGTGGCCAGCACACATTCCGGCCGCACCAGGCCGCTGCCGACAAAAGTCAGCTCATTCAGCGTGATGGGCTGCAGGCTGGGGGCGGCGGACACAGCGTGTGGGGAAGTTGGCGCGTTCACTAACGCATACGTTAATGCCTCCGCCAATGCATGGGGCAATCGTTTTCCCGCGGTGTCGCACCGCTGCACGCTGCGCGGCCTCGGCGCGCGGGCTGCAACTCCTTGGCAATCGCGCTGCGCGGCCCTACCGGCGAAAGCGAGACCGCGAATGAATCGACACGTCGACGCGTCGCTGGCCAAGGTACGCTTGCAACCATGAAAAAATTCTGCGCTGCCTTGCTCGTCGCCCTCGCCGGCTGCACCAGCCTGCCCGACAACATCGAGCCGGTCGCCGGCTTCCAGGCCGATCGTTACCTCGGGCGCTGGTACGAGATTGCGCGGCTCGACCATTCCTTCGAGCGCGGCCTGTCACGGGTGACGGCCCAGTACAACAAGCGCGACGATGGCGGCATCGAGGTCATCAACCGCGGCTGGTCGGAAAGCGACAAGCGGTGGCAGGAAGCGCGCGGCAAGGCCTACTTCGTCGAAGGGCCCGATGTCGGCCACCTGAAGGTGTCGTTCTTCGGCCCGTTCTACGGCGCCTACGGCATCTTCGTGCTCGATGCCGACTACCGCTTCGCGATGGTCAGCGGGCCCGACAAGGGTTACCTGTGGCTGCTGTCGCGCACGCCCACGCTCGATGCGCGCACGCGCGATCGGCTGGTGGCCAACGCTGCGGCGCTGGGCTTCGCCACCGACCAGCTGATCTTCGTCGATCAGAAGCCGCTGCCGTAGCCTGCGCGGCGCAGCTCAGGGCTGCACGCGCCCCAGCACCTCGATGCCGCCGCCATCGGCGGCGCGCAGCACCACCCCTTCGCCCGACGCCGCATAGACCTGCGCCAGCGCGCTGATGTTCACCTGGTGCGTGACCAGCACCAGCACGCCGGG
The DNA here is from genome assembly GCA_963756415.1 of uncultured beta proteobacterium. Classification (GTDB taxonomy): domain Bacteria; phylum Pseudomonadota; class Gammaproteobacteria; order Burkholderiales; family Burkholderiaceae_C; genus Rubrivivax. The sequence goes on along the minus strand of CAVWNT010000002.1, from coordinate 784,131 downwards.
CCCGCGCCACGCGGCCACGATGGCGCGCGCCGCCGCGGTCTGGCGGGTGGTGTTTTCGCTGGCGCCGAACAGCGAATTCAACGCGCTGTCGTCGCGCACCTGGCCGGGGAAGGCCAGCGCAGCGGTTTCGCGCGTGCGGCACCACTGTGAGCTGAGCACCGCGCCGACGGCGATGCCGCGACGGCGGAACTGCTCGCCGATGCGCACCGCCTGGGCGCGGCCCCGGTCGTCGAGGTTGCGCTGGGTGCTGCAATCACCAATCTCGAATGCCGCCGGGTCGCCGACGCCGGGGGCGTTGGCATGCCGGAACGCCACCACCGTGCCCGGCTGCACCAGCGACCAGCCGTCGTCCGCCGCCGATGCCGCAGCCGGCATCAGCAGCAGACACACCAGCGCCGCCCAGGCCGACCGGGCCGAGGCGCGGCCTGCCCGCGTAGCCATCCACCAATGCCGATTGCACATGTTCGTTCGATCTCCTGTCGTTGCCGGCCAGCCTACCGCGGCTCGAAGACCTTGCAGCGACCATGCCTTGCGACCCGGTGCCGGCGACGGCGGCATAGCATGCCCACGCCCGGCGCACACCGCGCTGCGCACGCTCTGTTCTGTCAACCCAGCGCCAGGAGAAAACACCATGGCCGATCTGATGCAGGATCTCGAAGACGTTCGCGCGCTCGTGCAGCTTTACATCGACGGCGCCAACGGCGATGTCGCCAAGCTGAAGCAGGCCTTTCATGCCGATGCGCGCATGTTCGGCCACATCGGTTCGATGGACACCTACATCCCGATCGGCGGCTTCTTCGACATGGTGCAGGCGCAACCCGGCATGGCCGGCCCACGCTACAAGGCGGTGGTGCGCTCGATCGACCTCGCGGGCGATGCCGGCGTGGCGGTTCTGGTCGAGACCGACTTCCTGGGCTGCGACTTCGTCGACTATTTTTCGGTGGCGCGCATCGGCGGGCGCTGGCAGATCACCAACAAGACCTACGCCCACACCGGCGGGCAGCTGCCCTCGCGCTGAGCGGATCTTCGCCACTGTGCCCGACGCATCGGCCCGGCCATGACAGGTTCATTTTCCGGCGCGGCTCAGTAGCGCTCGGGCACCTGGATCTCGCGCGGCACCGGGTGGCGCACGTAGTCCTCGTGGCGCTCGCGCTGCGGCAGCACGATGGGCTCGCGCTCGACGTCGCTGTAGCGCATCTGGCCCAGCAGGTGGGCGATGCAGTTCAGCCGCGCCTTCTTCTTGTCGTCGGCCTGCACCACCCACCACGGCGCTTCGGCGATGTGCGTGCGCTCGAGCATGACTTCCTTGGCGCTCGGTGTAGTCCTCCCAGCGGCGTGCGTGATTCCAGGTCCATCGGGCTGAGCTTCCACTGCTTCAGCGGGTCGTGGATGCGGCCGAGGAAGCGCAGGTGCTGCTCCTCGTCGGAGATCGAGAACCAGTACTTGATCAGCTGGATGCCCGAGCGCACCAGCATGCGTTCGAACTCGGGCACCGAGCGGAAGAACTCCTCGACCTCGTCGTCGCTGCAGAAACCCATCACGCGCTCGACGCCGGCGCGGTTGTACCAGCTGCGGTCGAACAGCACGATCTCGCCGGCCGCCGGCAGGTGCGACACGTAGCGCTGGAAGTACCACTGCGTGCGTTCGCGGTCGTTCGGCGCCGGCAGCGCGGCGACGCGGCACACGCGCGGGTTCAGCCGCTGCGTGATGCGCTTGATGACGCCGCCCTTGCCGGCCGCATCGCGCCCTTCGAAGACGATCACCACCTTGTGCCGCGTGTGCTGCACCCAGTCCTGCAGCTTCACCAGCTCGCCCTGCAGGCGGAACAGCTCGCGGAAGTAGTCGCGGCGCTTCTCGCGGTCGTCGCCCGGCGCGCTGCCGCTCAGCTCGCGCGCCAGTGCGTCGAGATTGCGGTCGGCCAACTCCAGTTCCAGTTCCTCGTCGTAGCTGTCTTCCAGGTCCTGCTGCATGCGCCGCACGCGGTCCTCGTCGATGTCGTCCACAGTGTGTTCCTTCCGCTGAAATGATCGGCGCGCGCCACGAAGGCAGCGCAACCGCGCGCAGCCGCGTCGCGACCGTGCAAGCCCTTCGAGGCTAGCGCGCGTGCGTGTCAGTGCAGTGACACGCGCGGCGGGCGCTATCCTTCCGGCCCCCTCGCCCGCGCATCATGGCCGCCCTGCACATCACCGACGTCGAAGCTGCCATCAACTGGTGGCGCGCACGCTCGCCATCGAGCGACGGCATCAGCGCCTGTGCCGAGGTGCGCGCGCTGGCCGAGGTGTATGCGCTGATGGTGTACTACCACGAGGACGAGTGCGAAGAGCACGGCATGCCGGCAGCCGCGCGCTCGGCCTGGCTGGACTGGTACGCCTCGACGCCCGATGCGCCGTGCATCGCCATCTGCTCGACCTCGCAGGGCGACGCGGTGTGCAAGGGCTGCGGGCGCAGCTTCGAGGAAGTGCAGCACTGGCAGGCCTTCAGCCCGGGCCAGAAGCGCAGCGTGTGGCGGCGCATCACGCTCGAGGCCAAGGCCTGGCGCTTCAACCGCTATGCCGAACGCGCGCGGCTGTCGCTCGGGCACGATCACCCGGCGCCGCAGAGCCTGGACCCGCCTGCACCGAAGGCGCCGACTTGAGCGCCGTCGACGCGCAGCACGCTGTGCAGCGGTGTCCGGACCTGCCCGCCGACCTCTGGCCGGCACGCCAGAACCGGCTCGATTCGGCGCGGCGCATCCTGCACCTGGCCTGGCCGGTGCTGATCGCCCAGCTGGCCGTGATCGGCTTCGCCACCGTCGACACGGTGCTGGTGGCGCGCTACTCGGCGCTCGACCTGGCGGCGCTGGCGGTCGGCGGCGCGGCCTACATCACGGTCTTCATCGGCTTCATGGGCGTGGTGCTGGCGCTGGGGCCGATCGTCGGCCAGCTGTTCGGCGCGCGGCGCCTGCCCGAGGCCGGCGCGCAGCTGCACCAGGCGGTGTGGGTGGCGCTGGCGCTGTCGGTGCTGGGCAGCACGCTGCTCGCCTTTCCGACCCCGTTCCTGGCGTTGTCGCAGGCCTCGCCCGAGGTCGAGGCCAAGGTGCGCGCGTACCTGATGGCGCTGGCCTTCTCGTTGCCGGCGGCGCTGCTGTTCGCCGCCTACCGCGGCTTCAACAATGCCGTGTCGCGGCCGAAGGCGGTGATGGTCATCCAGGTCGGCGGCCTGGCGCTGAAGGTGCCGCTGTCGGTGGCGATGATCTACGGCGTGCCGTCGCTGGGCATACCCGAGCTGGGCGTGCTGGGCTGTGGCATCGCCACCTGCATCGCGATGTGGGCGCAGGTGCTGGCCGGGCTGGCGATGCTGCGCTACGACAACTTCTACGCGCCCTATGCGCTGCGCGGCCACGGCCTGCGCGCGCCCGACCGCAAGGCGCTGGCGGCCCAGCTGCGGCTGGGCGTGCCGATGGGCGCCTCGATCCTGATCGAGATCACCGCCTTCTCGTTCATGGCCATCTTCATCGCCCGCCTCGGTGCCACCGCGGTGGCCGGCCATCAGCTGGCGATCAACCTGGTGTCGGTGCTGTTCATGCTGCCGATGGCGCTGGCCAACGCCACCGGCGTGCTGGTCGCGCAGCGCATCGGCGCCAACGACATGCGCGCCGCGCGGCGCGTCGGCTGGCACGGCCTGCAGATCGGCACCGCGCTGGCAGCGGTCGTCGGCGCCGTCGTGTACCTGCTGCGCGAGCCGCTGCTGCGGCTGTACACCCCCGACCCGCTGGTCATCGCCGCGGCGCTGCCGCTGCTGGCCTGGGTGGCGCTGTTCCATGCCGCCGATGCGGCGCAGGCGATCGCCTCGTTCGTGCTGCGCGCCTGGCGCATCGCCACCGTGCCGATGCTGCTGTTCGCGCTGTGCCTGTGGGGTGTCGGGCTGAGCGGCGGCTACGTGCTCGGCTTCAACGTCACCGGCCTGACGCCGCCGGCGCTGCAGGGCGCGCGCGGCTTCTGGGTGGCGGCGACGGCCGGGCTGGTGCTGGCCGGCCTGAGCATGAGCGCCTTGCTGGCGTGGGTGATGCGCCGCCAGCACACGGCGGCACCCGGCACGATCAGCCGTCGCTGACGCCGTCGAAGCCGACGTCGCTGAAGCTGACGCCGGCGGCCGACAACGCGATCGCCGCTTCCACGCCGAGCCCGGCGGCCGGCGAGACGATGCCGACCTGCGGCGTGCGACCGAGCGAGCCATCGGCCAGGCCGAGCGCCACGCACACCGCCATCTCGGGCGTCGAGCGGTAGCCCGGGTGGCCCTGCGGCCTCGACGCGGCCGCGAAAGCGCGCGCCACCGGCGCTGCTGGCGAAGACGTCGAAGGCGTAGCCGCTGCCGTCGAGCGCGGCCTCGCTCGGGCCGGCGCCCGATTTCGGCGCCAGCGCCTTCATCAGCCGGCGCAGCGGCTCGCGCTGGAACTGCAGCGGCCCGGCCACCGCCGCGCCCATGTTCGCCAGCGGCGCACTCAACGACGCCGCCGCCGCCCACTGCAAGGCCAGCGCCGCGGGCCGCGGCAGCCGTTCGGCGCCGGCCACCAGCGAGCCCATGTGCGTGCCTTCGTGGTAGCTGAACTGCGCATCGAACAAGGTCGGGTCATCGATCTGCGCGACGCCGCGCAACAGCACCGGCGGGTTGATGAACGGGCCGGGCAAGGTCGGCGCGGTGACCGCCTGCACGTCGTCGTCGTAGCGCGGCAAGGTGTGCAAGGCGCTGCGCCGCGCGACGCCGGCGGCATCGGCGCGCATCGGCCGGCAGCAGGCACGCGACGTTGCGCAGGCAGTCGGTGCGGTCGTGCGCCAGCACCTCGCCCATCGTCGCCGCGGTGCCGCCGCTGACGGTGTCCTGCAGCCGCGTGATGCGCCGGCCGGTGAAGCTGACGATGATCTTGACGCGGCGCGCCGGCTGTCCGCTGTGTTCGCGCAGCCGGTGCGCGGCCCACAGGTTGGCGATGTCGAAGGGCAGCGCCTCGTAGCCGGCACAGGGCATGATCTTCACGCCGGCTCGCACCGCCGCATCGTGCTGCTCGCGCACCAGCCGCTGGATCCAGAAGGTCTCGCCGGTCAGGTCGAGGTAGTGCGTGCCGGCGGCGATGCACGCCGCCACCACCGCATCGCCGCTGGCGTGGTACGGGCCGGCGAGGTTGAACAGCACCTTCGTCTGCTGCGCCATCGCGGCCAGCGCTGCCGCATCGCCGGTGTCGGCGACGATGATCTGCGGCGCGCTCACGCCGCGCGGCAGCCATTCGGCGACCACCGCGCGCAGCTTGTCGGCGTTGCGCCCGGCGACGGCCCAGCGTGCCGTGGGCTGCTGCCGGAACACGGCACGCACCGCTTGGCGGCCAGTGAAACCGGTGGCGCCGAGCAGCACCAGATCAAGACTCTTGGCGTTGTTCATGCGCCAAGCTTACGCCGCTGGCACCCGCAGGCAAACGCAGGCAAAAGCAGCTGCCGCCGCCATCGCGCGGCACACAGCGCACCTCGCCGCGATGATGCCGGGCGATCTGCCTGACCAGCGCCAGCCCGAGGCCGACACCGCCGGCGCGCTCGGCATGGCCGGGCAGGCGGAAGAAGGCCTCGAAGATGCGCTCGCGATAGGCCTGCGGCACGCCGGGGCCGCGATCGCACACCGCGACCTCGGCGTGGCCATCGGCACCGCGGCCGACACGCACCTCGACCGCGTCGCCGCCATAGCGGCGGGCGTTCTCGAGCAGGTTGCGCAGCGCGCGTCGCAGCAGGCGCTCGTCGCCGTTGACCCACACCGGCTCGCCGTCGACCTGCACGGCGGCCGGCCCGTGCCCGAACCCATCGCCGACGGCCTCCTCGGCGGCCAGCGCCAGCAGTTCCACCGGCTGCATCGGCAAGGCCGCGTCGCTGGCCTGCGCATCGAGCCGGCTGGCCATCAGCACTTCTTCGACCAGCGCATCGAGTTCGCCGATGTTGGTGCGGATCTCGCGCTTGAGCTGCTCGCGTTGTGCCGGCGGCGCCTCGTCGAGCAGCGACACCGCCATCGTCAGCCGCGCCAGCGGCGAGCGCAGCTCGTGGCTGGCATTGGCCAGCAGGCTGCGGTGCGAACCGAGCAGCGCTTCGATGCGCGCGGCCGCCTGGTTGAAGCTGGCCGCGAGTGCCGCCACCTCGTCGCGACCATCCTCGGCGACCCGCTGGTGCAGCGCACCGGCGCCGAAGGCCTCGACCCCGCGCTTCAGATCCTCGAGCCTGCGCGTCAGGCGCCGCACCACCGGCCAGGCGCCGGCGGCGATGGCGCCGAAGATGACCAGCAGCAGCAGCGCCAGGCCGGCGCCCCCGGGCAGGATCGGCGGCATCGGCAGCGTCCACCACGGCATCGTGCGCGGCGGCCTTGGGCTGCGCGCACCCGCCGCCTCGTCACCGGCCATGCCCGCACCGGCCGGCGGGGCGGCGCGCGACTGGCGCGGCGGGCCCCGCATCAGCCACAGCGTGCGGCCATCGACGAGCGTGATGGCCTGCGCACGGCGCGACGGCGGCTCGCCTTCGCGCCGCTCGAAGCTCGGCGAGGCGGCGATGCGCCGGCCGCCGGCATCGTCGAGCGCCAGCGGCAGGCGCAAGCGGGCGGACCACTCGACCAGCGCCGCCGCCTGTTCATCCTGCGGTGCAGCGGCCGGCGGCAGCGAGCGCTGCAGCAGCTCGGCCCAGGCCACCACGCGCTCGTTCAGCGAGCTGCGCATCGCCTCGCGTTCGCTGTCGAAGTGGCGTTGCACCAGCCAGCCCGACATCAGCGCGAACAGCGCCAGCGCCGCCAGCACGGTCAGGTAGATGCGCAGGTACAGCGAACGCATGGCTGCGTTCAGCCGCGCAGATCGTCGACCGGCGCTGCGTGTTCGCCGTCCTGCACCTTGGCGAACAGGTAGCCGGCGCCGCGCACCGTGAGCACCCGGCGCGGCTCCTTCGGATCGCTTTCGATGGCCGCGCGGATGCGCGAGACATGCACATCGATGCTGCGGTCGAAGGCCTCCAGCGGGTGCCCCTTCAGCTGATCCATGATGCGGTCGCGCGACATCACGCGCCCGGCGTTCTTCGCCAGCACCGCCAGCAGTTCGAACTGGTGGCCGGTGAGCTCGCACGGCCGGCCGTCCAGGCGTGCCTGGCGCGAGCCCAGATCGATGCACAGGCGACCGAAGTTCAGCAGCTCGGCGCCGGCCTCGTCGCTTTGTGCACGGCGCAGCAGCGCGCGCACGCGCGCCAGCAGTTCGCGCGGCTCGAAGGGTTTGGGCAGGTAGTCGTCGGCGCCCAGCTCGAGGCCGACGATGCGGTCGGTGGCCTCGCCGCGCGCGGTCAGCATCAGCAGCGGCAGCCGCCGCGTGCGGCTGTCGGCACGCAGCTCGCGCGTCAGCGCCAGGCCATCGCCATCGGGCAGCATCAGGTCGAGCAGCAACGCGTCGTAGGGCTCACGTGCCAGCCGCTCGCGCCCGGCGGCGAGCGAGCCGACACTGTCGATCGCGAAGCGGTGGCCGCGCAGATAGTCGACGACCATCGCACTGAGGCGGGCGTCGTCGTCGATCAGCAGCAGGCGTTCGTTCATGCGGTGGGCAACAGCTCCGGCGGTGCCGGGGCCCGCGAACGGCGGGCCCGGCAGGCGATCGGCGGCAGCATAGCGGCCCGCCGACCGCAAGCCGCCTTCAGCTGCCGGCCTTCGGCGCTTCGAGGTTGCGCCGTTCGCGCTGGTGGCGCTGCATCATGTCCCGGCGCTGGCCGATGCCGTCGACCAGCTGCTGGCGCTGCTGCGGCGTCAGCACCTGGCTGATCTGCAGCATCGTCTGCAGCATGCGCTTGCTCTGCGCATCGTGCATTGCCAATTGCTGCTGGCGCAGCGCTTCGGCGGCCTGTGCGTCCACCGTGGGCTGCGCAAACAGCGCCAGCATCTGCTCGCGCAGGGTGCGGCCGCTGTCGCGCTGGGCCTTGCGATCGGCGGCCGCGGCGTCGGTGATCTGCTTGATCTGCGCGCGCTGTTCGGCGCTGGCATCGACGCGGTCGAGCATGCGGGCGATCATCTGGCCGCCCATCATGCCGGCGGGTCCGCCGTGGCCACCGTGCGGTGCCGCGACGGCGAGCGTGCCCGCGCCGCCGGCCAGTGCCAGCAGGGTGCCGGCGGCGACGAGTTTGACTGAGTTGGAGAATCGGGTCATTGCGCTTCCTTGTGGGTTTCGACAGAAGTCATGCTGCGCCGGCCCGGTGTCTGGCGCATGCGGCACGCGTAAAGTTGTGTGAACCCACCCGGCGAGGCAGAACCGGCCCCGCGCAAAGCGCGCGAAGGCGCCGTCCGCTATGGTATGGGCATGAAACCACCTCCGCTGGCCGCAGAAGACGGCGCGCTCTTCGTCGACTTCGATGGCACGCTGGTCGATCTGGCGCTCACCCCCGTTGCCGTCACGGTCCAGGCCGAGGTGCCGAACCTGCTGCAGCGGCTGCGGGTGCTGTTGAACGGCGCCGTGGCGGTGGTGTCGGGGCGGCCGGTGGCCCAGATCGACCACCTGCTGCAACCGCTGAAGCTGTGTGCCGCCGGCGTGCACGGCGTCGAACGGCGTGGCGCCGACGGGGTGACGCAGCGCTTGCCGACCATCGACCTGCGGCCCGCGGCGGCGCTGGTGCGATCGCTGGTCGAGGCCCACCCGGGCCTGCGCCTGGAAGAAAAGGAAGGCGCCCTCGCCTTGCACTATCGCCTGGCGCGCGAACTGGAACCGCTGTGCCTGCACACGATGAACCAGGCGCTGGCCCTCACCCGCGACATGGCCCTGATGCACGGCAAGATGGTCATCGAGATGAAACCGCAGGCCGCCAGCAAGGGCGCCGCGGTGCGCGCCTTCATGCACGAGGCACCGTTCCAGCGGCGCCGGCCCTGGTTCTTCGGTGACGATGTCACCGACGAAAGCGGCTTCGAGGCGGTGCTGTCGATGGGCGGCGTGGCGGTGAAGGTCGGGGCCGGGCCGACGCTGGCCGACCACCACCTGCCCGATCCGGCGGCCGTGCACCGCTGGCTGGCCTCGACCGCGGCACGCCTGTCCACCCCGGCGGCCGCATCATGAACGGGCCGCCTGGTGGTGGTGTCGAACCGGGTCGCCGATCCGCGCAAGCCCGCTGCCGGCGGCCTGGCCGTGGCGCTGGGCGAATCGCTGGCGCGCAGCGGCGGGCTGTGGTTCGGCTCGAGCGGCACCGTCGTCGATGCCGCCGACGGCGGTGTGCCCGGCGAGGGCGAACTGCACGTGCAGCGCGCCGGCAACGTCACGCTGGCCACCGTCGACCTGTGCCGCGAGGACCACGACGCCTACTACCTCGGGCTACGCCAACGGCGTGCTGTGGCCGGTGTTCCACTACCGGCTCGACCTGGCCGACTTCGATGCCGGCTACATCGACGGCTACCGCCGCGTCAACCGCATGTTCGCGCACAAGCTGATGCCGCTGCTGCAGCCCGACGACGTGATCTGGGTGCACGACTACCACCTGATCCCGCTGGCCGCCGAACTGCGCGCGCTGGGCTGCCGGCAGCGCATCGGCTTCTTCCTGCACATCCCGTTGCCGCCGCCGCTGATCCTGGCGGCGATACCCGCAGCACGAGTGGCTGATGCGCGCGCTGTTCGCCTACGACCTGGTGGGCCTGCAGAGCCAGGCCGACATGGTGCACTTCGACGCGCTACCTGCTCACCGAAGCCGATGCCGAAGCAGCTCGGCGACGGCACGCTTCGGCGCCTTCAACCGCACGCTGCGCGCCGCCGCCTTCCCGATCGGCATCGATGTCGACGAGTTCGCCGCGCTTGTCGAAGGCCAGCGATGCCGCAGACCACGCTGGACAGTCTGCGCGAGCAGTACCGCGGCCGCCAGCTGCTGGTCGGCGTCGACCGGCTCGACTATTCGAAGGGCCTGCCGCAGCGCATCCGCGCCTTTCGCGCGCTGCTCGAACGCCACCCCGACAACTGCGGCGAGCGCGACGCTGCTCCAGATCGCCGCGCCGTCAGCGCGAAGACGTCGAGGCCTACGGCGACATCCGCCGCGAACTGGAAGGCCTGTGCGGCGCCATCAACGGCGACTTCGGCGATCTCGACTGGATGCCGGTCCGCTACATGCACCGCACCGTGCGCGCGCAAGCGCGTGCCGGGGCTGTACCGCGCCGCCCGCGTGGCGCTGGTCACGCCGCTGCGCGACGGCATGAACCTGGTGGCCAAGGAATACATCGCCGCGCAGGACCCGGACGACCCCGGCGTGCTGGTGCTGTCGCGCTTTGCCGGCGCGGCCGAGCAGCTGGAGCGAAGCGCTGCTGGTCAACCCCTACGACACGCACGGCACCGCCGATGCGATCCAGCTCGCGCTGCACATGCCGCTGGAAGAACGCCGCGAACGGCACCAGACGCTGCTGGCCAACATCCGCGCGCAGGACGTGCACTGGTGGCGCGAGAAGTTCCTGGCGGCGTTGATGCAGGCGCAGGCCTGATCCGCCCGCCCGCGGTGCGAGCGGCAGCTATCGACCGGCTATCGACCGGCTATTGACCGGCCGCGGCGGCGCGGTCCTCGCCGGCCTTCAAGGCCGCGCCCAGCTTGTCCTCGATCTGCCGCTGCTGCTGTTGCGCCTGCTGCGCCTGCGTGGCCTGCAACGACGCTGCGGTGGCCGCGGTGCCCGCCACCTCCACCCCGCAGCCGGCCAGCGCCGAGGCCAGGCACAGCGCGGCCGACAGAACAGCAACGCGGGGAAGCGACATGGCGAACTCCTGCAAAGCGGGCAGCGGCACTCTATCGTTTCGATGCGACGCAGGGCACACGGCGACGGCGGCGTGGCGTGACTTTGTTCGGCGCCGCCGGCGGGGTCGGCATGCGCTGGACACGCGAACAAACCTCACTGTACAGACCCGACAAAGCCAAATATCGTGGCGCAGCCCGATCGACCGGCCGGCGTGAGAGCGCCGCCACCTTCGCCGCCCTCACCCGCATCCAGGAGACCGACATGACGCGCGATATCGCCGCAGCCGCCCGCCCCCACCGCCGCCTGCTGCTGCAGGCCGGCGCTGCGCTGATCTGCGCGCCGGGTCTGGCACGCCAGGCCGGCGCGCAGGCCGCCTACCCGTCGCGGCCGGTGGAATTCATCGTGCCCTGGGGCGCGGGCGGCGGGGCCGACCAGTTGGCGCGACGTGTGGGCAAGCTGCTCGAACCCGAGCTGAAGGTCTCGGTGCCGGTGTTGAACGTGCCCGGTGCCACCGGCAACACCGGCACCAGCAAGCTGCTCGGCGCGCCCGCCGATGGCCAGAGCATTGCCGTGCTGATCGGCGACACGATGGGCACGCTGGCCGGCGGCACGGCGCGCTGGAAACTGGCCGATCTGGCCCCGCTGGGGGTGATGATCCGCCAGCCCACCGGGCTGTTCGTCAAGACCGATGCCAAGTGGAAGACCTTCGACGAGCTGGTCGCCGATGCCAAGGTCAACGAACTGAAGGCGGCGGTCACCGGCTTCGGCAGCGCCGACGAAATCCACGTCAACCAGATGAACCGCATCGCCGGCACCAAGTTTCGCGTGGTGCCGTTCGCGCAGCCGGGCGAGCGCTACGCCTCGATCCTCGGCGGGCATGCCGACGTGGTGGTCGAGCAGGCCGGCGATGTCAAATCGTTCCTGCAGAGCAACCAGATGCGCCCGATCGTCTTCTTCGCCGAGCAGCCGCAGGTCGGCTACGAAAGCATCGCGCTGGCCAAGGCCTCGGGCTTCCCGATCGCCATCAACCAGTGGCGTTCGCTGGTGATGCGCGCGGGCACCGACCCGAAGCAGCTGGCGACGATGGTGGCGGCCGTGCAGGCGGTGGCGCAGAGCGACGATTTCAAGAAGTACCTCAGCGAGGAACTGGCTTTTGCGAACAGCTTCGTGCCTGCCGCGCAGACGGCCGCCTTCTTCGACAACGAACTGCAGATCCTGCAGAGCAACCTGCCGAAAAAGTAGGCGGCAAGCGATGAACGCGGCGGTGCGGGCACCGGCCGTCCTGGCCGACGCAGCTGAATGTCGACACCCGTCGCGCGCCTGCGTCATTGCCTGCCGCACTTCGTGCTGCTGCTGCTGTCGATCGCGCTGTATCGCGCCGCGCAGCAGATCGACACCGGCGCGCGGGGCGGGGCGCATCGGCCCCGATTTCTGGCCCAAGGCGGTGATCGTGTTCATGGGCGCGCTGGCGCTGTTCGAGACGCTGCGGCGCGCACTCGTGGGCCCCGCGCCTGTGCAACCCGGCCTCGCCGAAGGCGTGACGCCCGGCCCCGCGGCAGGCGCGTCGGCCGACGACCGCGATGCCGCCGGGCATGACGTCGCGGCCCCCGAATACCCGCGCATGCTGCTCAGCGGCGCGGCGCTGATCCTGGGCTTCGTGGTGGCCGTCGACTGGCTCGGCTTCTTCGTCACCACCGTGCTGTTCCTGTTCTGCTTCAACCACGCCGGCGGCTTTCGCCGCCCCGGCGTGAATGCGCTGGTGGCGCTGGGCGGTGCATTGGCGATGGTGGTGCTGTTCATGCGCGTGGCCTACATCTCGCTGCCGCTGGGCGCCGGGCCCTTCCGCGCGCTGTCGATCGCGCTGCTGAACCTCATCGGCGTGCGCTGAACGCGGCGTTCATTGGAAACCGTGCTCAACCTCGCGGGCGGTGTGGCGGCGCACCTGGTGCCGGCCAACCTGCTGGCGATGCTCATCGGTCTGGTGCTGGGCATGCTGGTGGCGGTGCTGCCGGGCCTGACGCTGGTGATGGGCGTCGTGCTGGCGCTGCCCTTCACCTACAAGATGGGCGTCGAGTCGGCGCTGATCCTGCTGACCGCGATGTATGTCTCGGGCACCTATGCCGGCGCCATCACCTCGATCCTGTTCCGCATTCCCGGCGAGCCGATGGACGTGCCGCTGCTGTGGGACGGCTATGCGATGACACGCCGCGGCCAGGCCGCCCAGGCGCTGGGCTGGTCGCTGGTCGGGCGCCTTTGTCGGCGGGCTGATCTCGGCCATCCTGATGGTGGCGATGGCCAAGCCGGTGGCCACGCTGGCGCTGAAGTTCTCGTCGCCGGAGTTCTTCGCCATCGTCTTCTTCGGCCTGGCCAGCGTGGTCGCGCTGTCGGGCGGCTCGGTGGTCAACGCGCTGATCAGCCTGTGCATCGGCCTGTTCCTGGCCACCGTCGGCATCGACACCCTCTACGGCGCCGAGCGCTTCGCCTTCGGCCAGCCCTTCTTGCTCGACGGCATCGAGTTCCTGCTGGTGATGGTCGGCGCCTACGGCATCGGCGAGGTGCTGACGCGGCTGAACACCGGCTTCAAGGGCGCGACCGTGCAGGGCGAGGGTGCCGCGCGCTTCAAGACCACCTTGCCGTCGCTGCGCGAGATGTTGCGGCTGAAGTGGACCTTCCTGCGCGGTACCGGCACCGGCATCGTGGTCGGCATCGTGCCGGGTGCCGGCGCCACGGTGTCGGCGTTCGTCGCCTACGGCCTGGAGAGCCAGTACGGCAAGAACGGCAAGGCGCTCGGCAGCGGCGCGCCCGAGGGCATCGTCGCCGCCAAGTCGGCCGCCACCGCGTCCGTCGGCGGTGCGCTGGTGCCGCTGCTGGCGATGGGCATTCCGGGCAGCGGCGCCACCGCGATCATCCTGGCGGCCTTCCTGCTGCACGGCATCCAGCCCGGCCCGCAGGTGTTCGTCAACAGCCCGGCGCTGGTCAACGTGGTCTTCGCCGCGGTCTTCATCGCGCTGGTCGGCATGTGCGTGCTCGGCTACTTCGCGATCAAGCCGCTGTGCAAGGTGCTCGATGCCCCCGAGGCCATCGTCTCGGCGTTCGTGGTGCTGTTCTGCTTCGTCGGCGCCTTCGCCGCGCGCAACAACCTGTCGGATCTGTATGTCATCGCCGCCTTCGGCGCCGTCGGCTTCCTGTTCGAGCGCTTCGGCTTCCCGATCGCGCCGATGGTGCTGGGCACCATCCTCGGCCCGCTCGCCGAAAGCAACTTCATGACCACGATGGTCAGCTTCGACGGCAACTGGACCGTGTTCTTCACGCGCCCGATCAGCGGTGCGGTGATGGCGCTGGCCCTGTTCGGCCTCGCCTTCCCGTTGTTGAAGGCGCTGGTGCAGCGGCTGCGCGCACCGAAGGCGGCGCGCGCCGCCGCGCCCGCGCAGGTGAACCGGGCCTGGCCGCCGCTGCCCACCGCCGGCGCCTTCGGCGACCCGCTTGGGCGTGCTCTTCATCGCCGCGCAGATTCATCGTGCGCTGCCACACCTGTTCGTCTATCTCGATGCCTCGCTGCGGGCCCGCGAGGACCGCGTTGAGTCGCCCTGAGGTGCCGTCTGCAGCGCGGCCGCGGCGCTGCGCACAGGGTGCGCGTCGGCTAGGGGTTGTGGGCACGCCGCCCGCTCAGGTAGCCTTGCCGAGCAAACCGCCACCCCGCCGCTGATGCCCGCAGACGCCGACCGCCGTTGGGACCTCGACGCCATGCGCGGGCTGCTGCTGGTGCTGATGACGCTGACGCACCTGCCCACCCGCTTCGCCTCGCCGACCGGCCAGCCTTTCGGTTTTGTGTCGGCGGCCGAGGGCTTCGTGATGCTGTCGGGCTTCATGGCCGGCATGGTCTACAGCGCCAAGGCCCGTCGCGACGGCGACGAGGCGATGCAGCGGGCCTTCTTCGGTCGTGCGCTGAAGATCTATGCCTGCCAGGCCGGGCTGCTGCTGTTCGCGTTCATCATCATCGCCACGGTCGGCGCGGTCGCCCATCAGGAGGCCGTGACGAACCTGCTGGCGTTCTACCTGGAGCGGCCCTTCGCCGCGTTCTTCAGCGGCCTGGCGCTGATCTACAACCCGGCGCTGCTGGACATCCTGCCGATGTACATCCTGTTCATGCTCGCCAGCCCGCTGCTGCTGCTGCACGGTCTGCACCGGGGCTGGGGCGGCATTCTCGCGATCAGCGTGGCGTTGTGGCTGGCCACCCAGTTCGACCTCGGCCGCTGGCTGTTCCAGATCTTCGATGCTGCGTTCAGGCTGCCGGTGAAATACCAGGAACTGGGCGCCTTCCACGTGCTGGGCTGGCAGTTCCTGTGGGTGTTGGGCCTCTGGATGGGCGCGACGCTGGATGTCGCGCCACGCCGCCCCACGCACTTTCCGCCGTGGCTGGTGGGCGTGGCGGTGATCATCGCCGTTGTCGGCTTCGTCTGGCGCCATGCCGTCGGGCAGACACCGTTTCCGGGCCGGCCGGAGTTGAACCTGCTGTTCGACAAATGGCACATCGGGCCGGCGCGCCTGATCGATTTCTTCGCGCTGCTGGTGCTGGTGATGCACTTCGCACCGTGGCTGAAAAGCCATCTGCCCCGATCGCGCATCCTCGAGACACTCGGCCAGGCCTCGCTGCCGGTGTTCTGCGCGCACCTGGTGATCGCGCTCACCGCACTGACGATCTTCGGCGCAGCCGACCAGGCACCGCGCTCCTGGGCCATCGACGTGTTGATCCTGGTCAGCGGCTTTGCCGTGCTGTATGCGGTCGCCCTGAGCAGCCGCGCGCTGGACAAGCGCAGCGCCCGGTTGCGCGCGCGGCTGAAGACCCGCCGTGCGGTCGGGATCAGCGCTTGAGCAGCGCGGCGATCTCGCCCTGCCACAGCGCGTAGCCGGCCTTGTTCAGGTGCAGGCGGTCGGCGCCGTAGAGTTCGGCGCGCGGGCGGCCCTGCGCGTCGATCATCTTCGAATACACATCGATGAAGTCGACCTGCCGCTGGGTCCTGGCGAACGATGCGATCAAGCCGTTCGCCACGTGGGCCGCCGCCATCAGCGACTCGCGCAGCGGACTCGGCTTGATCGACACGTAGACGATGCGTGTCTCGGGCAATTCGGCGCGCACGCCGCTGACGAAGGCTTCGAAGCTGTGCAGCACCTGCTCGGGCGTGGCGCCTTCGGCAAGGTCGTTGTCACCGGCATAGAGCACCACCACGCTCGGCCGGTAGGGCAGCACGAGGCGGTTCAGGTTGGACGAACAATCGGACAGCCGCGAGCCCCCGAAGCCCCGCTTGATGATCGTCGACGGGGTGTCGAAAGCCTCCTCGAGGCCGTCCCACAGGCGGATCGACGAGCTGCCGACGAAGACCACGCCGCCGGCCTTCGGCGCCTGCACCAGATCGGCGGCAGCGAAGGCTTCGAAACTGGACTGCCAGCGCGCGTCGTGCGTGCCCACGATGCGCTGCGACGGCCGCGCGGCGCTGGTCTGGGCCTGCACCGACAGCAGCGCGCCGAACGCGAGGCCGCTGACGGCGAGGGCGCGCACCGAGCGCTTCAACTTGAACGGGGGTGGTCGCATGTGTGTGGTCGCAGGGTCGGTCGAGATGCCATTTTCAGCCCGATCGAGAGCGACAACAATGCGCGCGGACGAACACCCTGCGCGTGGCGGGGCAGGCACATCGATTGCTTATGCGTCGGCCTTGCCGAAGGTGCTTGTCAACTGGGTGCCCGGCATGGCGCAATGCTGGAACAACTTGCGTCCCACGCATCCGATCCTTGCCCTGAGGTTGCTCGATGAATCCGCTGCTCGCCGCTGCCCCGAATTCGCTGACCTTGGGTGCGCATGGCGTGGCCATGTTGATCTTCGCCGCCGCCGTCTTTGCATTGCTGATCTGGGATCGGCTGCCGATCGCCACCGTGTGCCTGGGCCTGCTGGCGGTGCTGCCGCTGGCGTTTGCGGTGTGGCCGCTGACGACGGCGCAGGGCGCGGTCGACCCGATGCGCTTCTTTGCCGGTTTCGGCCACCCGGCGCTGGTGGCCATCTGCTCGTTGATGATCATCGGCAACGCGCTGGTGGTCACCGGTGCGCTCGAACCGCTGGCCCGCCTGCTGGCCTCGTGGGTCACTGCCGCGCCGCGCCTGGCGCCGCTGGCGGTGGTGCTGGCAGCGGGCGGTGCCAGCACGGTGGTCAACGACACGCCGGTGGTGGTGTTGTTCATTCCGCTGGTCATCGCCGCCGCGCGCCGCGCGCGGGTCTCGGCCGGCGGCATGTTGCTGCCGATGAACTATGCGGTGCTGATCGGCGGCATGGCCACCACCATCGGCACCTCGACCAACCTGATCGTCGTGGCCATCGCCGCCAGCCTGGGCGTGGGCCCGTTCGGCATGTTCAGCTTCGCGCCGCTGGTCGCGGTGGCGGCGGTGCCCGCGCTGCTGTACCTGTGGCTGGTCGCGCCGCGGCTGCTGGCGCATGTCCGGCAGCAATCCAGCGAACAGCTGTCGGAGCAGGTCTTCGAGTCGGAGCTCGAAGTCGAGGCGCAATCCTGGCTCGACGGCCGCGAGCTGCACGAGGCGTTCAAGGCCACCGGTCATCGCATGCAGCTGGTGGAGGTGCGGCGCGGCAGCCGCGCGCCGACCCGGCTGCCGTCGCTGAAGCTGCGCGCCGGCGACCGGCTGATCATCCAGGACACGGCCGAGAACCTGAAGGACATCGAAGCCAGCCTGCGCGCCAAGCTGCACGGCGTCGACCTCGAGGCGCCGCCGCCCGAGGCGCCGGCCACCACCGACGAACCCAATGCACCGCTGCCGGCCGTCGTCGCCCAGATGATCGTCACGCCGCAGTCGCCGCTGGTCGGGCGCACGGTGCGTTCCGAACGCATCGCCGGGCGCTACGGTGTCGCCGTCGTCGGCCTGCGCCTGCGCAGCGGCGTGCAATCGTGGCAGCGCGAACGGCCCAGCGAGCGCACCCTGTCGGCCGGCGACATCCTGCTGATGCAAGGCGCCGAGAGCGCGGTGCGCGACATCCAGCGCGACGGCATCGGGCTGCTGCTCGACCAACGCTTCGCGCTGCCGCGACAGCACAAGGCCGCGCTGGCGCTGGGCGTGCTGGCCGCGGTGGTGCTGTTCGCCGCCACGCGCACCTTGCCGATCGCGCTGGCCGCGCTCGGCGGTGTGCTGGTGCTGCTCGCCGCGCGCTGCCTGTCATGGCAGGAGGTGGCGCAGTCGCTGTCGGCGAAGGTGGTGCTGCTGGTGGCGGCCAGCCTGGCGCTGGGCGACGCGCTCGAGCTGACCGGCGGCAGCGCCTACCTGGCGCGACAGCTGGCGGCGTACTCGCAGGGCCTGGGGCCGGGCTGGATGCTGGCGCTGCTGATGGCGCTGATGGGCCTGCTGACGAACTTCGTGTCCAACAACGCCGCGGCGGCGATCGGCACGCCGCTGGGCATCGAGCTGGCGCGTTCGATCGGCGTTGCGCCCGAACCCTTCGTGCTGGCGGTGCTGTTCGGCTGCAACCTGTGCTATTCGACGCCGATGGGCTACCAGACCAACCTGCTGGTGATGAACGCCGGCGGCTACCGCTTCGCCGACTTCGTGCGTGTCGGCACGCCGCTGTTCGTGATCATGTGGGCGGCGCTGAGTTACGGCCTGGTGCAGCGCTATGCGCTGTAGCGGGATCGCCGGCCCGCGGGGAGCCGCCAGCCCGCGCTAGTAGGTCTCGAGGTGCAGGCGCCCTTCGGCCTTCAGCGCCGCGCCGATCGTGTCCCACGCCAGCCCGGCCCGCTCGGCGACATCGCGCAGCGCCAGCACCACGCCCTGTTCCATGCTCTTCAGGCCGCAGACGTAGAAGTAGCAGTTCGGATCGGCCAGCAGCGGGGCCAGATCGGACGCGCGCTGGCGCATCACATCCTGCACATAGGTCTTGGGCTTGCCGGCTTCGCGCGAGAAAGCGAAGTTGATGTCGATGAAATCCTTCGGCAGGCTTTGCAGCGGGCCGAAGTACGGCAGCTCGGCGGCCGTGCGCGCGCCGAAGAACAGCATCAGCTTGCCGCCCTCGAACTTGCCCGAGGCACGCAGCCGGCGTCGCCATTCGGTCATCGCGCGCATCGGCGCCGAGCCGGTGCCGGTGCAGATCATCACGATGTGGCTGCGCGGATGGTTCGGCATCAGGAAGCTGCTGCCGAAGGGGCCGATGACCTGCACCTTGTCGCCGACCTGCAGATCGCACAGGTAGTTGCTGGCCACGCCGCGCACCGGCCTGCCCTGGTGGTCCTCGAGCACGCGCTTGATCGTCAGCGAGACGTTGTTGTAGCCCGGGCGCTCGCCGTTGCGCGGGCTGGCGATCGAGTACTGGCGCGCATGGTGCGGCCGGCCGGCGGCATCGCTGCCCGGCGGCACGATGGCGATCGACTGCCCTTCGAGCACCGGGAACGGCATCGCGCCGAAGTCGAGCACGATGTGGTGGGTGTCGTAGTCGCGCCCGACCTCGGTCACCCGCACGTTGCCGCTGACGGTGGCGCCGATCGAGCGCGCCGCCGACTTCGGCCCATACAGGTTGGTGTAGGCATGCGCCGCCGACCACGGCGGCAGCGTCGCGCCGTACGCGGTGCTGACGAAGGCCGGGCCCTCGTTGCTGGCCAGCAGCGGCGAGGCGCTCGCCGCCGCCACCACCGGCGGGCTGTCCTCGAGGCTCACGCCTTCGATGGCCAGTTGCTCGGCGTGTCAGTTCCTCGGGCAGTTCGTCCCAGCCGAGCTGTTCCTCGGTGCTGTAGGCCTTGATGCGCGGCATCGCGCGCCAGTTGTCGATCGAGCCGGTCGGGCACGGCGAGATGCAGGCCATGCACAGGTTGCACTTGTCGGCATCGACGACGTAGTTGCGATCGTCGTGCGTGATGGCCTGCACCGGGCACGTGGCCTCGCAGGTGTTGCAGCGGATGCAGATCTCCGGGTCGATCAGGTGCTGCTTGATGACAGCGGTTTCGGCAGCAGCATCCATCGCCGTCATCCGAAGCGGATGTATTCGAAATCCGCCGGCTGCCGGTTGATGCCGATCGCCGGCGGCGCGATCCAGTTGGCGAAGCGGCCCGGCTCGACGACACGCCCCATCAACGAGGCGACGAAGGCGCGGTCGGCCGCGCTCGGCAGCCACTGGTCGACATGCGCGGCCCACTCGACCTCGCCGACGACGCGGCCGTCGGGCGAGACCTTCACGCGCCGACAGCGAACCGATGTTGCGGTGGAAGGCCTTGTGCGGCACGCTCAGTCGCGTGGTGATGCCGGCCTTGGCGATGACCTTGTTCCAGCGCTCGACGCCGGCCACCGAATCCTTGATGAAGTCGTCGCGCAGCACCTCGTTGAGCGCGTTCAACATCGGCACGTCCTTCTCGACGAGCTTGCCATCCTTGACCTCCAGCACCTTGTAGGTCTGCCCGCGCAACTGGTGGTCGTCGTCGCGCTTGCCTTCTTCGTAGCGGCCTTTCAGGCCCGAGCTGTAGAAGGTGGCGGCGTTGCTCGACTCGTCGGCGCCGAACAGGTCGATGGTCACGCTGTAGTGGAAGTTCAGGTAGCGCTGGATGGTGCCCAGATCGATGACGCCGGCCGCGCGCAGGCGCGCCGCGTCGTCGGTCTTCAGCTCGTTCATCGCCGCGCAGGTGCGCGCGATGACACGCGAGACGCCGCTCTCGCCGACGAACATGTGGTGCGCCTCCTCGGTGAGCATGAAGCGCGTGGTGCGCGCCAGCGGGTCGAACGCGCTTTCGGCGAGTGCATTGAGCTGGAACTTGCCGTCGCGGTCGGTGAAGTAGGTGAACATGAAGAAGCTCAGCCAGTCCGGCGTCGCTTCGTTGAAGGCGCCGAGGATGCGCGGGTTGTTCTGGTCGCCGGAGCGGCGCACCAGCATCGAATCGGCCTCCTCGCGGCCGTCGCGGCCGAAGTGCTTGTGCAGCAGATAGACCATCGCCCACAGGTGGCGGCCTTCTTCGACGTTGATCTGGTACAGGTTGCGCAGGTCGTACTGGCTCGGCGCGGTCAGCCCCAGGTGGCGCTGCTGTTCCACCGAGGCCGGCTCGGTGTCGCCCTGCGTGACGATGATGCGGCGCAGGTTGGCGCGGTACTCGCCGGGCACCTCGCTCCACGCCGTCTCGCCCTTGTGGTCACCGAAGTGGATCGCGCGATCGGCATCGCCCGGGTTCAGGAAGATGCCCCAGCGATAGTCCTTCATCTTCACGTGGCCGAACTGCGCCCAGCCCTGCGCATCGACGCTGACCGCGGTGCGCAGGTAGACCTCGTGATCGGTCGAGCCCTCGGGGCCGACATCGCCCCACCAATCGAGGAAATCGGGCTGCCACTTCTCCAGCGCGCGTTGCAGGGTGCGGTCGTCGGCGAGGTTGACGTTGTTGGGGATCTTCTGTGCGTAGTCGATGCTGCTCATGCTTTTGCTCCGTGGTGTGTGCGTAGGGGGCGTAAGGGCGTGGTTGGTTGCGCCAGGGTCAGAAGGATCAGACGCGATTCCAGTCGAACTGCGCCTTGTCGCCCTTGCCGTAGACCTTCAACGCGCCCTTGTCGCCGACCGCATTGGGGCGCTGGAAGATCCAGTTCTGCCAGGCGGTGAGGCGGCCGAAGACGCGGGTGGCCATCGTCTCGGTGCCGTTGAAGCGCAGGTTGGCTTCCATGCCGGTGAGCGCGTCGGGCGACATCGACACCCGCTCTTCGATGGCGATGCGCACTTCGTCGGCCCAGTCGATGTCGTCGGGGTTGCTGGTCACCAGGCCGAGCGCAAACGCGGCATCGGCGTCGAGCGGCTGGCCCAGCTGCGCACGCACCGCCGCCAGCGGTTCCGGTTCATCGTAGAAGCGCCGGGCCAGCCGCGTCTGCCCGGTGGCCATCGTGTACAGGCCGAAGTTGGCTTCGGACAGCGCGATCTTCGGCGCCGATGCGGCATCGTCGGGCAGCGCCAGCTGGTAGCTGCGGTCGCAGGCCAGCGCCAGCTCGAGCAAGGTGCCGGCAAAACACGAGCCGGAATCGATCAACGCGAACAGGCTGCGCGAGGACACGTCGAGCCGGCTGAAGCTGCGACGCAGCGCGCCGATGGTCTCGCGCACCAGCCAATGCTGGCGGTTCGCCTGCAAGGTGGCATCCATCGCCAGCACGTCGGCGACCTGCCCTTCGGTCTTCATCAGCCAGGTGCCGATGTCGAGTTCGTTGGTGCGCATCTCGAGGATCGCGTCGTCGAGCTCTCGCGCCAGCACCAGCGGGTACCACGCAGCGCCGGCGGCTTCGATGGCGTCGATGTCCGCCGGCTGGTCACCCGCTGGCGCAGTGACGGTGAAAGTGGCGGTGCGCCGGGCGCGATCGATCTCGACCCTGACCACCGAATAGCGCAGGGCATCGGCTTCGATCTCGCGCTGCAGCGGCGGCAGCGCCACGCCCTTGGCATCACCCGGGCGATCGCTCAGCGCCGCCAGCTGCAGGGCACGCTCCTGCACCTTCTGCGCGAACACCGCCGGCTTGGCGATGTCGTCGACCAGCCGCCAATCCTTCGCCTTCTGCCCGCGCACGCCTTCGACGCTGGTGCAGAACACGTCGGCCAGATCGTGGCGCACGTGTTTCTTGTCGGTGACCCGCGTCAGGCCGCCGGTGCCGGGCAAGACGCCGAGCAACGGCACCTCGGGCAGGCTCACCGAGGACGAGCGGTCATCGACCAGGATGATCTCGTCGCAGGCCAGTGCCACCTCGTATCCGCCGCCGGCGCAGGCGCCGTTGACGGCGGCGAGAAACTTCAGGCCCGAATGGCGCGACGAATCCTCGAGCCCGTTGCGGGTCTCGTTGGTGAACTTGCAGAAGTTCACCTTCCACGCATGGCTCGACACGCCGAGCATGAAGATGTTGGCGCCCGAACAGAACACCTTGTCCTTGGCGCTGGTGAGCACCACCGTGCGCACCTCCGGATGTTCGAAGCGGATGCGGTTGATGGCGTCGTGCAGCTCGATGTCCACACCCAGGTCGTAGCTGTTCAGCTTGAGCTTGTAGCCGGGGCGCAGGCCGCCGTCCTCGTCGAAGTCGGCAGCCAGCGTGGCCACCGGCCCTTCGAACTTCAGCTGCCAGTGTCGGTACTGGGCCGGGTGGGTCTGGTAGTCGACGCGATCGGGGCTGGTCATCGTGTGTCTCCAAGACGGGGCGAGCGGCGAAGGGCCTGTCGCCGAACATGCATCATATTACGTTTTTGCCGAACCATGTCACACAGCATGCATTTTTATGCCTGTTGTGATGAAAGCCCCAGGGCTTCGCCAACCTGCTGGCGCAACAGCGCAAAGGTGCGCTGCAGACCCTGGGCGCTGGTGTTCACATTGAGGTCCGCCTTCGAATAGTGATCGACGCGGCTGGCCAGGATGCCGTTGAGATCGGCCATCGCTTCCTGGCTGGCGGCCATCGGCCGCATGTCGCCCTGGGCGGCGACCCGCTTCATGTGATCCTCGGGCTCGGCGCGCAGCCACACCGTGGTGCAGTTCGCCAGCAGCAGGTTGAAGGTCGCCGCATCGGACACCACTCCACCGGGCGTGGCGACGACGGCCGCCGGGCGCGTCTGGATCGCTTCTTCGATGGCGCGGCGCTCGTAGCGCCGATACGCGTTGAGCCCGTACAGCGCCTGGATCTCGCCCACGCTGCAACCGGCCAGCTTCTCGATCTCGCGGCTGAGCTCGATGAAGGGAAATCCGAGATCTTCGGCGAGCATGCGGCCCAAGGTCGATTTTCCCGCGCCGCGCAGACCGATCAGCGCGATGCGCGATGCACGCTGTCCCTGCTGCCCGCCGATGCCCAACAAGCCGGCCAGCGCGAGGCGCACGCGTCGCAGCTCGGCATCGTCGCGCCCTTGCAGCATCTGGCGGATCAACAGCCATTCGGCCGACGCGGTGGTCACGTCGCCGGTGATCTCGGCCAACGAACACTGCAGCGCCTGCGCCACCTGCAACAGCACCAGGATCGACGCGTTGCCGACCCCGTACTCCAGGTTGGCGAGGTGTCGCTCGGAGACGTCCGCCGCGGCGGCGAGTTGCTTGCGCGTAAGGCCGCGCCGGGCCCGCAGCGACCGCGCCCGTTCCCCCAACGCGACCAGGAACGGATTTTTCGACGACATCGCCACGCCGGCGCCCGCTTCCGCTTCCGATGCTCCGGCAAGATCGACAGCGGCTTCTATATGCATGATCTTGCTCTTCGAGTTGCCAGCAAGCACGCATCATACTGCTCCGCGTGCACCCGATTCGAAGGACTTGTTCGAAGTATGTGCTCGCTTAAATTGTCGCACCAACGCCATGTTGACCCTTCCCACGCCCGGTGACATCGCGCGCAGACGACACGTCAGGCTGTAATTTCGTACAGTTTGTGCATGGAACTGATGAACAAGCTTGCGCTGCTGGCGGACGCCGCCAAGTACGACGCCTCGTGCGCATCCAGCGGCGGTGACAAACGCGATTCGCTCGCCGGCAAGGGCATCGGCTCGACCACCGGCATGGGCATCTGCCACAGCTACGCACCCGATGGGCGCTGCATTTCGCTGCTGAAGATCCTGCTCACCAACTACTGCATCTACGACTGCCTGTACTGCGTCAACCGCGTCAGCAGCAACGTGCCGCGGGCGCGCTTCAGCGTCGCCGACGTGGTGCACCTGACGCTCGACTTCTACCGCCGCAACTGCATCGAAGGCTTGTTCCTCAGCTCCGGGATCATCCGTGACCCCGACTACACGATGGAGCAGGTGGTCGAGGTCGCGCGCTGCCTGCGCGAGGATCATGACTTTCGGGGCTACATCCACCTGAAGACGATCCCCGAAGCCTCGCCCGCGCTGCTGGCTGCCGCGGGGCGCCACGCCGACCGGCTGAGCATCAACATCGAACTGCCGACGCCGCAGGGGCTGAACAGCCTGGCGCCGCAGAAGGACAGCGGCAGCATCCGCCGCTCGATGGCGCGGCTGCGCATCCATATCGAAGAAGCCAAGGAGGCACGCAAGGCCGCACCGGCGGCTTCGCGGCCGCATCTGCCGCCGAAGCGGGCCGCCGCACCGCGCTTCGCGCCGGCGGGCCAGAGCACGCAGATGATCGTCGGCGCCGATGCCAGCGACGACCGCACGATCCTGGCCACCAGCGCCGCGCTGTACGGCTCGTACGCGCTGCGTCGCGTGTATTTCTCCGCCTTCAGCCCGATCCCCGACGCGGCGCGGGCATTGCCGTTGCGCGCCCCGCCGCTGGTGCGCGAACACCGCCTGTATCAGGCCGACTGGCTGATGCGCTTCTACGGCTTCGCGCACGACGAGATCGTCGCGGCCGACGATGGCCTGCTGTCGCTCGATGTCGATCCGAAACACGCCTGGGCACTGGCCCACGCCGAGCGGTTTCCGGTCGACCTGAACCGCGCACCGCGCGAAATGCTGCTGCGCGTGCCCGGCCTGGGCGTGCGCGGGGTCGATCGGCTGTTGATGGCGCGGCGCGTGCGGCGCCTGCGCTGCGCCGATCTGGCGCGGCTGCGCGTGCCGATGAAAAAGGTGCTGCCCTTCGTCGAACTCGCCGACCACCGGCCCCGCCACCGCCCGCAGGCGCCGACGGCCGCGCCACGGCCGGTGCAGGCGGGCCTGTTCGACGATGAACGCTGAGCTGCACGACGCAGTCGATTTCGACGGTTTTCGTCGTCTGGCCCGCGCGGCGCTGGCGCGCGCATTGCCGCCCGATGCGGTGCATTGGTCGGTCGCCGGCGAAGCCGCGCCGCAACTGTTCGTTGCCGCTGACGAAGGCAGCAGCCCGCAGCACGCCGATCCTCACCCGCAGGCGAGCGGCGGCGGGTTCTCGTCCGACACCGAAGACGAGGCTGCCGGGTTGTCACCGGCGGGCGGCACCGGGGCCGCGCCTGCCGGCGCAATCGCAGAAGCGCCACGCGTTCCGGCCGGGTTCGTCGATCTGTGTCGCCAGGTCGTGCTGCACCACGACCGGCAACGCTTCGCCCGGCTGTACCGTCTGCTGTGGCGACTGCAGCACGAACCGCGGTTGCGCCACGACCCGCTCGATGCCGAGTGGATCGCGCTGCGGCAGATGGCGCAGGCGGTGCGGCGCGACATGCACAAGATGAAGGCCTTCGTTCGCTTTCGTCAGATCGTGCGTGGGCCCGGTGAAGCGGTGCTGCATGTGGCGTGGTTCGAGCCGGAGCACCACATCGTCGAGGCGGTGGCGCCCTTCTTCATGCGCCGTTTCGCCAACATGGCCTGGGCCGTGCTGACGCCGCAGCGAAGTGTGCACTGGGACGGCGAACACCTCGCCTTCGGCCCCGGTGGCAACCGACAGCAGGCGCCCGCGGCCGACGCGGGCGAGGCGTTGTGGCTGACCTACTACCGCAGCATCTTCAACCCGGCGCGGCTGAAACTGCACGCGATGCAGAAGGAAATGCCGCGGCGCTACTGGCCCAACCTGCCCGAGGCGCAGCTGATCTCGGCGCTCTCGGCACAAGCCCCGCAGCGCAGCGGCGAGATGATCGAACGCGCGGCGACGCCTGCGCGCGCGCTGGCGCGTCCGCGGCGCGATGCGGCGCGCAGCGTGCCTGCGGCGCGTGCCGGGCAGCGACGCCCCGAGGGCAGCGCTGCAGCCAACGTCGACGAGCGCTCAGCGCTGTGGCTGGCGCAGCGGGAAGCCGCCTCGAACTGCCGCGAGTGCCCGCTCGGTGCGCTGGCCACGCAGACGGTGTGGGGCGAAGGGCCGATCGGCGCGCGGCTGATGCTGGTCGGTGAACAGCCCGGCGATCAGGAAGACCTGCAGGGCCGCCCCTTCGTCGGCCCTTCGGGGCAGCTGCTGCAGCGCGCGATGGCGCAGCTGGGCTGGCTGCGCGAGCGGCTGTACATCACCAACGGCGTCAAGCATTTCAAGTACGAGCCGCGCGGCAAGCGGCGCATGCACAAGACGCCCGCGCAACGCGAAGCGGATGCCTGCCAGCACTGGCTTGAAAGCGAGATCGAGCTGGTGCGCCCGGCGGCACTGGTGGCGCTGGGGGCGACCGCAGCGCGGCAGCTGCTGGGCCACCCGGTGGCGGTGACGCGGCAGCGGGGTCAGTGGTTGCAGCGCGCCGATGGCCTGCAGGTGTTGATCACGCTGCATCCTTCGGCCCTGCTGCGCGGCGATCCGGGCGACCGGGAAAGCGCCTACGCCGCCTGGCTCGACGACCTCGCGAAAGCCAGCGATTACGCGTCGACGCTTCCCGATGCAGATGGCATCTCGCCGTAGCGGCGGAGCGCCTCGTGCAGCACCGATCAGGCGTGCGCGCTGGCGCGACTAACACCCAAGGCCGGACTCAGCGCGAGGCCGACAGAGTTCGAGAAGGCGTGCCGAGCCGGGTGGAGCGAGCCAGCGGCTACCTGCTCGTGAAGACACTCAGCGTGCGCGGCACCAACGAGAGCAACAACGGCCTGGTGCGACAGCAGCTGCCCAACAGCACGTGCATGAAGAGGCCATGACACGCGAAGAATGCGACTGGATCGCCAAAGAAATCAAGATCCGGCCGCGTGAACGGCTGGGCTTCAGCACACCGAGTGAAGTCCTCGCCCGGCACTGACGCTGTTGCACTTCAAGGCAGACCTCAAGCCCCGGATTCGTGGCATACCGCTTCGATGTTGTGCCCGTCTGGGCCAATGACAAAAGCCGCGTAGTAGTTGGCGTGGTATTGCGGGCGAAGACCAGGAGAACCATTGTCCTCGCCACCCGCCGCCAGGGCAGCACGGTAGAAGGCGTCGACCTGCCGTCGATTCTTGGCAGTGAACGCCAAGTGCAGCTGCGCCGGCTTTTCCTCGGTTTGATACAGGCACAACGAAACCGTGCCCCCGGGCTGGCTCAGTTCGACGCCGTTCGGCGGCCACTCCGTGGCGACCGTCACGCCGAGTGGTTCGAGTGCCTTGAGGAAGAACGCCTTGCTTGTTGCATAGCTGCTGACACCAAACTTGACGTGATCAAACATGCGTGCGATCTCCGGCAGCGGACGGGCTAGCGCGCGGGCGGCTGATCTTCGGCCTATTCCACACAACACCGGCGAGCGCGGCGCAATGGCAGGGCTAAAACCAGGTGCCGATCGGCGAACCAAGCGCAGCTGAAACTGCCGAAGTCAGCGGCAAGACGCGAGCGTCTTGCCCACACCCAGACCAACTGGTCAACTTGACGAGAACTGTCTCAAACACTGGCGGAGAGGGCGGGATTCGAACCCGCGGTACCTTGCGGTACGCCTGATTTCGAGTCAGGTACATTCGACCACTCTGCCACCTCTCCTGCATCAATCCGGTGCGAGCTTCGTCAATCGAAGCGCGGATTGTAGGTCACCGATCGGGCCCGGCCGAGCCGGCATCACGCCCTTGTATCGAGGGTCAGCGCGCTCAGTCGGGTCGGGCTGAGACGGGTGCTCCAGCGTTCTCCGGCCGTCAGCGGCCAGGCATCGGTGATGGTGCCGGTGGTGACGACATCACCGGCTTCGATGTGCCATGTCGGCGTGTGCTCGGCCATCGCATCGACCCACAGCTGCAACGCGTGCAAGGGGCCGTCGAGCACCACCTCGCCCTGGCCGCTGTCACGCACCTGGCCGGCACTGCACAGTTGCACCTGCAGTTGCGCAAGGTCCTGGGCCATGTCGGGCCAGTCGTCGGTGGCGACGTGGGGGCCGATGAACAGGCGGCCGTGCAGCGCGAAATCGGCCATGCTGTCGGCGGCCGCGAACCGCCAGCCCTCGAAGTGCGTGTGCACGATCTCGAAGCCGTGCGCAGCCCACGACAGGCAGCCCTGCAGATCGGCGAGCGACATGCCCGGCCGGGGCGTGCGTGCGAAGCCGAACACCACTTCGGGTTCCAGCCGCGGCTGGCACAGGCCGGCCAGCGACACCTGCGCCGTCGTGCCGTCGAGCTGCTGCACGGTGCTGTCCCACACCGGCCCCCAGATCGGCGCGTGCACGCCGTAGCGTTGCCAGATGCTGCGGTTGGTGAAGCCGATCTTGTAGCCGCACGGGCGCTCGCCGCGCGCGATGCGACGGCTGCGCAGCACATCGGCGACGGCGAATGCCGCCCGCAGATCGAAGCCGGCCGCCTGCTGCGTGGGGCATTCGATGGTGTGGCCGCCGTCGAGCGCGCCGAGCAAGCGCGCGGCAACTTCGTCGCTGTTCATGTCGGGACTCCCGGTGTTGATTGGCCTGGGTCGAGGTGCCGCTCAGGCACGCAGCACCTCGAGCCCGCCGAGGTACGGCCGCAGGGCCGCCGGCAGCTCGATGCCGCCATCGGCGCGCTGGCCGTTTTCGAGCACCGCCACCAGCGTGCGCCCGACCGCGAGGCCCGAACCGTTGAGCGTGTGCACCCAGTCGTTCTTGCCCTGCGCATTGCGAAAGCGCGCGCGCATGCGCCGCGCCTGGAAGGCCTCGCAGTTGCTGCACGAGCTGATCTCGCGGTACGTGTCCTGCGCCGGCAGCCACACCTCCAGATCGTAGGTCTTGGTGCTGCCGAAGCCGAGGTCGCCGGCACACAGCGCGACCACGCGGTACGGCAGCTCGAGCAGTTGCAGCACCCGCTCGGCGTGACCGACCATCTGCTCGAGCGTGTCGTAGCTGGCATCGGGATGCACGATCTGCACCATCTCGACCTTGTCGAACTGGTGCTGGCGGATCATGCCGCGCGTGTCGCGCCCGGCACTGCCGGCTTCGGAGCGAAAGCACGGGCTGTGCGCGGTCAGCTTGATCGGCAGCGCGGCGGCGTCGAGGATGCTGTCGCGCACGCTGTTGGTCAGCGAGATCTCGCTGGTCGAGATCAGGTACTGCGTCGCAGCCTGCTCGCCCTCTTCGGCGATGCTGCCCTTGAGCACGCGGAACATCTGGTCCTCGAACTTCGGCAGCTGGCCGGTGCCTTCGAGCACCTCGCGGTTGACGATGTACGGCGTGTGGCACTCGGTGTAGCCGTGCTGCGTGGTCTGCACATCCAGCATGAACTGCGCCAGCGCGCGGTGCAGCCGGGCGATGGGGCCGCGCATGAAGCTGAAGCGCGCGCCCGACAGCCTCGCGCCGGTGTCGAAGTCCAGGCCGAGCGGCGCACCCAGATCGACATGGTCCTTCGGCGTGAAATCGAAGTGGCGCGGCGTGCCCCAGCGCCGCAGCTCGACGTTGTCGCTCTCGTCGCGACCGGCCGGCACGCTGTCGTGCGGCAGGTTGGGCAGCGCCATCAGCATCTCGTGCAGTTCGCCCTGGATGCCTTCGAGCCGACTGGCATGCGCGCGCATCGTCTCGCCCACCTCGCCGACCTGCGCCAGCTTGGCTGCGGCATCCTCGCCGCGCGCCTTCATGCCCCCGATCTCCTTGCTCAGCCGGTTGCGCGACGCCTGCAGGTCTTCGGTCTCGACCTGGATGCGCTTGCGCTCGGCTTCGAGCGCGCGGAAGGCATCGACGTCGAAGAAGGGCTGCGGTGTCTTGCGCATCTGCAGCCGCTCGACCACCGTCGGCAGATCGTGGCGCAACAGGTTGATGTCGATCATGGTGTGCTGTGCTGTGCTGTGGGTGAAAAGCGCCGGCTGGCGCCCGACGCGGATTCAGCCGCGCGGCGAGGTGTCGGCGCTCAGGCCCATGCTGCGGTTGCCCAGCCCCAGCGGCAGCGGAAACTCGACGTTCTCGCGCACCCCGGGCAGGCGCCGCACGCTCAACGCGCCCAGCTCGCGCAAGCGCGCGATGACCTGCTGCACCAGGATCTCGGGTGCCGAAGCGCCGGCCGTCAAGCCGACGCGGCGGTGGCCTTCGAACCATTCGCTCTTCAGATCGGCGGCGCTGTCGACCATGTACGCCGGCGTGCCCAGCCGCTCGGGCAATTCGCGCAGCCGGTTGCTGTTGCTGCTGGTCGGGCTGCCGACGACGATGACCACATCGACCACCGGCGCCAGCACCTTGACGGCGTCCTGCCGGTTCTGCGTGGCATAGCAGATGTCCTGCTTCTTCGGCTCGCGCACATGCGGAAAGCGCCGTTTCACCTCGGCCAGGATCTGCGCCGCGTCATCGACGCTCAAGGTGGTCTGCGTGACCACCGCCAGCTTGTCGCCGCGCGGGCTCACGCGCTGCACATCGGCCACGTCCTCGACCAGGTAGATGCCGTCGTTCAGCTGGCCCATCGTGCCTTCGACCTCGGGATGCCCCTTGTGGCCGATCATGACGAACTCGTAGCCTTCCTTGGCCAGCTTGGCCACTTCGACGTGCACCTTGGTCACCAGCGGGCAGGTGGCGTCGAAGACCTGAAAGCCGCGCTGCGCCGCTTCGGCGCGCACCGCCTGGCTGACCCCGTGCGCGCTGAACACCAGCGTGGCACCGGGCGGCACGTCGGCCAGATCCTCGATGAAGATCGCCCCCTTGGCCTGCAGATCGTTGACGACGTAGGTGTTGTGCACGATCTCGTGGCGCACGTAGATCGGCCGGCCGAAGCGGCGCAGCGCCCGCTCGACGATTTCGATGGCGCGATCGACCCCGGCGCAGAAGCCGCGCGGTTCGGCCATCACCACTTCTTCGATGTGCACCGGCGCCATGGTCACAGCACCCCGATCAGCTGCACTTCGAAGTGCAGCGGCTGCCCGGCCAGCGGGTGGTTGAAATCGAACAGCAGCCAGTCGTCGCCCACCTCGCGCACCACGCCGGCATAGGTGCCGCGACCATCGGGCGTCGGAAAGCTGACCACATCGCCGTTGTGGTACTGCGCATCGGCTTCGCCCATCTCGTCGAGCAGCCGGCGCCCCACCCGCTGCACCATCTGCGGGTTGCGCGGCCCGAAAGCCTCGCCCGCAGCGAGTTCGAAGCGCGCGTGCGTGCCTTCGCTGAGGCCGAGCAGCCGCGACTCGACCGCCGGCGCCAGCTGCCCGGTGCCCAGCGACAGGGTCGCCGGCTTGTCGTTGAAGGTGTTGACCAGGTCCGCGCCATCGGCGCCGGAGAGCCGATAGTGCAGGGTCAGGAAAGAGCCGGGCTGTACACGATTCACGGTGAAGAACGCTGCGACGGGGGGTCGCTGGCGTCGAATAGACTGGTGCGAATTCTACGAGGCGGCGTTGCCCGGCAACGGGCGTGGCCGTGGCGCACGATGTCGATCAAGGACCTGCCCGCCGAAACACGCCCGCGCGAGAAGCTGCTGGCCCGCGGGCCCGGCGCGTTGAGCGACATCGAGCTGCTGGCGCTGCTGTTGCGCACCGGGCTGCCGGGCCGCGGCGTGTTCGGTCTGGCCGAGGCGGTGCTGACGCAGTTCGGGGGCTTCGCCGGTTTGCTGCACACCCAGGTTGCCGAACTGAAAGGGGTCAAGGGCCTCGGGCCGGCCAAGCGCGCCGAGGTGGCGGCGGTGGTCGAGATGGCGCGGCGCGCACTGGCCCAGCAGCTGCGACAGGCGCCGGTGTTCGCGACACCGCAGCAGGTCAAGGATTTCGTCACGCTGCAACTGGCCTCACGCACGCAGGAGGTCTTTGCCGTGCTGTTTCTCGACAGCCAGCACCGTCTGGTGCAATTCGAGGACATGTTCCACGGCACCTTGAACCAGACCAGCGTCTACCCGCGCGAGGTGGTGCGCCGCGCGCTCGAGCTGCGCGCGGCGGCCGTGGTGCTGGCGCACAACCATCCCTCCGGGCTGGCCGAGCCGTCGCGCGCCGACGAGTTCCTGACGCAGACGCTGAAGAGCGCGTTGCAGCTGGTCGATGTGCGTGTGCTCGACCACCTGGTCGTCGGCCAGGGGCAGGTGGTGTCCTTCGCCGAGCGGGGGCTGCTGTGAAGTCGCGCAGCCTGCAGGATCTGGCGCCGCTGCGCGAGGCGCTTGCGCGGCGCCAGGCCGAAGCCGCGGCAGCGCTGGAGCGCGAGCGTGCCGAGGCGCGTCGGCGCGAACAGCAGCGCAATGCCTTCGCCGACGCAGTCGGCAAGGTGCAGACATTGCGCGAGCACGGTCGTGCCGGCAGCACGCCGCCGTTGCCCGAGCCGCTGCCGCGGCAACGCGAGCTGGACGAACGTGCGGCGCTGCGCGAATCGCTGTCGGACGAGGTCGACATCGAGACGCTGCTGCTCACCGACGACGGCCTGAGCTTTCGCCGCGCCGGCATCGGCGCCGATGTCGTCAGCCGGCTGCGCCGCGGTGAATGGGCGATCCAGGCGCAGCTTGACCTGCACGGCCTGCGCAGTGACGAGGCGCGCGAACAACTGGCCGAATTCGTGCGCCTGGCGCTGCGCCGCGGCCAGCGCTGCGTGCGCGTGGTGCACGGCAAGGGCAATCGTTCACCGGGGCGCGAGCCGGTGCTGAAGGCCAAGGTGCAGCGCTGGCTGGCGCAGTGTGCCGAGGTCATCGCATTCACCCAGGCGACCGGCCCCGAGGGCGGCGCCGGCGCGTTGCTGGTGCTGCTGCAGCGCGGCGTGAAATCGACCGGTCATTGATCCGCGGAAGCGCGCACGCGCCGGGCTCGGCACACGCCGCCGGAATCACGCCATCAGTCGGGTCGCCACGGCAGCGACCGCCAGCGCCGCGGGCGAGCCGGGCAAGGTCTCGAACAGCAGCTGGCGGCGCAGCACCGCATCGCGCACCGCCACGTCGAGCGGTATCTGGCCCAGCAGATCGAGCCGCACCGGTGAGTCCAGCCCCGGGTTCACATACCGATCCACCACCTGCTGCAGCTGGCCGCGCACCGCGCGACCTTCGCCGAGCACACGCGTCTGGTTCACCACCACCTGCATCTCGCGACGCCCCTGGGTGGTGGCCAGCACCTTGATGGTCGCGTAGGCGTCGGTCATCGAGGTCGGCTCGGGGGTGGCCACCACCAACACGTCGTCGGCCATCGACACCGCATACAGCACCACGTCGGAGATGCCGGCCCCGGTGTCGAGCAGCACGCGGTCATAACGCGGCGCCACGCGGTCGATGACCTGCTGCAGCTGCTCGCGCACCTCGGGCGTCATGCGCGAATACTCGACCATGCCCGAGCCGGCGAGCAGCGCGTGGAAGCCCCCGGGCGCCGGGATGATCGCGTCCTCGAGCGAGCTGCGACCGGTGAAGACATCGTGCAGCGTGATCTTCGGCGCCAGGTTGAGCATCACATCGAGGTTGGCCAGGCCGAGATCGGCGTCCAGCACCAGCACCCGCTGGCCCTGCCGCGCCAGCGCGGCGGCCAGGTTGACGCTGATGAAGGTCTTGCCCACGCCGCCCTTGCCGCTGGTGACGGCGGTGATGCGCGCGCGCGCGGTATCGCTTCGGGCCTTGGCCTGCCTGGCATCCGTGGGGCCGCGCACTGCGCTCATTCGAGTTCCTGAAACTGAGAGATTCCGAACAGCAGCGCCTTCTCCTCGGCGCTGACCACCGACACCGTGGCCGGCTCCATGCAAACGCGGTTGCGGCCCTGCGCCTTGGCAAGGTACAGCTGCGCATCGGCACGCTCCTTCCACAGCGTCGCCGACGAGCGCACCCACTGCGGCGCGAAGGCGCCGCCGACACTGATGCTGACGCTGATGTGCTGCGTCAACCCGATCGCGACCGGCGTGCTTTCGACGCGCCGGCGCACGCGCTCGGCCACCGTCTGGCCGAAGCTGCTGGCGCAGTTGGGCATGATGATGGCGAACTCCTCGCCGCCCACGCGCGCGACCAGGTCCATCGGCCGCACGCACTCCAGCAGCGCCGCCGCCACCGCCTTCAGCACCAGGTCGCCGTTGGGATGGCCGTGCGTGTCGTTGACCTGCTTGAACAGATCGATGTCCAGCGCCAGCAGCAGCGCCGGTTCGCCGGCACGCGCGACGCGGTCCACCTCGCGCGCCAGCGCCAGGTCGAAACTGCGGCGATTGGCCAGCCCGGTCAGCGCATCGCGGCTGGACATGTCCACCAACGAGTTGATCAGTGCCTGCAGCCAAGCCGGATCGCTGACATCGCCGGCCGGCAGGTCGTGCCCCGACTGGCGCAGCAACTGCAGCGCCTGCTCGAGTTCCAGACCCTGCGCTGCCGGTGGGGACGATGAATGTGCGGGCGCGGTGCGGGCCAACGGGCGAGCCTTGTGCCGCGCAGCAAGGGCGCGGTCCTTCGGGCAGTCTAGCAGCGGGTCCTCGGTGCAACGGCCCGAAATGCGTGGCAAAAGCCGGGCTGCTCGCGGCGTCTGCGTCAGCTTGCCGGCGGCAGGAACAGGGCCTGCAGATCGTTGAGGAAATCGAAGCCGCGCGCGCTCGCGCGGGCGCCGACCAGGTCGGCCTCGAGCAGGCCGCGTTCGCCGGCCTGGCGCAGCCCCGCTTCGATCGCCGACAGCGGCAACCCGGTGCGTTCGCTGAACTGCCTGAAGGAAAAACCTTCGCGCAGGCGCAGCGCATTGAGCATGAACTCGAACGCCAGTTCGGCGCCGCGACAGCTGGTGTTCGTTCGACATCGCCTGGCCGGCCAGCGCCTGCTCCATGTAGGCTTTCGGTTCGCGCCAGCGCACCTGGCGCATCACCCGGTGCGGGAAGCTGAGCTTGCCGTGCGCGCCGGCCCCGATGCCCAGGTAGTCGCCGAACTGCCAGTAGTTCAGGTTGTGGCGGCAGCGATGCCCTTCGCGCGCGAACGCCGACACCTCGTAGCGCTGCAAGCCTGCGGCGGCCGTGCGCTCGATGACCGCATCGAGCATGTCGGACGCCGCATCGTCATCGGGCAGGTGGGCGGGCGGATGCGTTGCGAAGACGGTGTTCGGCTCCAGCGTCAGGTGATACAGCGACAGGTGCGGCGGCGCATAGGCCAGCGCCGTGTCGAGGTCGGCGCACAACTGCGCCAGCGTCTGGCCGGGCAGCGCATACATCAGGTCGATGTTGAAGGTGTCGAAACAACGCCGCGCCTCTTCGACGGCCGCGTGCGCCTGCGCCGCATCGTGCACGCGGCCGATGGCGTGCAGCCGCTCGTCGTCGAAGCTCTGCACGCCCACCGACAGCCGCGTGACGCCGGCCGCGCGGAAGGCGCGAAAGCGGTCGCGCTCGAAGGTGCCGGGATTGGCTTCGAGCGTGATCTCGCAATCGGGCACCAGCGGCAGGCGCGCGCGGATGTCGGCGAGCAGCCGGTCGATGCTGTCGGGCGAGAACAGGCTGGGCGTGCCGCCGCCGATGAACACACTCACCACCGGGCGCCCCCACACCAGCGGCAAGGCGCTTTCGAGATCGGCGCACAACGCCTGCAGATAGCGGGCCTCGGGAACAGCCGCCGCGCTCGCCGCGGCCGGTGTTTCGCCGGGCAGCGCGATCTTTCGGGTGCCGGCAATCTCGTGCGAATTGAAATCGCAGTAGGGGCACTTCTTCAGGCACCACGGCAGGTGCACGTACAGCGACAACGGCGGCAGCGCCGGCAGGCTGAGGGTGCCCGCGCGCAAGTAGCGGTCGACCGCCGGCAGCGCCACCGCTTCAGCCGTCGAACCAGTGCGTCTGCAACAGCGCGCACATCTGCGCGCAGGCCTGGGCGCGGTGGCTCAGAGCGTTCTTCTGCGCGCTCGGCATCTGCGCCACCGTGCAGCCGGCCTCCTCGATGAACAGCAGCGGGTCGTAGCCGAAGCCGCCGTCGCCGAGCGGCGCGGGCAGGATGCGGCCGCGCCAGCGGCCGGTGCTGATCAGCGGCTGCGGGTCGTGTTCGCTGCGCACCGCGACCAGCGTGCAGACAAAACTGGCGCGACGATCGTCGATGCCTTGCAGCCGCTGCAGCAGCAGGCGGTTGTTGGCGGCATCCTGCACGCGCCGTTGGGCCTCGCGATCGCCTACCGGCAGTTCGACATCGGCGTAGTGCGCCGACACCACGCCCGGTGCGCCGTCGAGCGCCTGCACGCACAAGCCGGAATCATCGGCGAGCGCCGCGCCGCCGCTGCCACGCGCTGCATGCCGCGCCTTCGCCAATGCGTTTTCGACGAAGCTCGCATGCGGTTCGTCGGCCTCGGCCAGTTGCAGGCTCGGCTGCGCCACCAGTTCGAGCGGCAACGCGCCGAACAGCACGCGCAACTCGGCCAGTTTGCCGGCGTTGTGCGACGCCAGCACCAGGCGCAGCGGATGCCGTGCCGCGGTGGCCGATGTCACTGGGGCAGGGCCGCGTCGAGCGCCCGGCGCTGCGCGGCCACCAGTTCGGCGATGCCCTTGCCGGCCAGGGCCAGCAGCGCATCCATTTCGCGGCGCGAGAAGGTGGCGCCTTCGGCCGTGCCCTGCACCTCGACAAATCCACCGGCGCCGGTCATGACCACGTTCATGTCGGTGTCGCAGGTGGAGTCTTCGCTGTATTCGAGATCCAGCAGGGCCGTGCCGTCGATCAGCCCCACCGAGATGGCGGCCACCGCATCACGGATCGGCGTGGCCGCGATGCGCCCCTCGCGCAGCAGCCAGCTGACGGCGTCGTGCGCCGCCACCCAGGCGCCGGTGATGGCCGCGGTGCGCGTGCCGCCGTCGGCCTGCAGCACATCGCAGTCGAGGTGGATGCTGCGTTCGCCGAGCACCTTCAGATCGAACACGCTGCGCAGCGAACGGCCGATCAGGCGCTGGATCTCCTGCGTGCGGCCGCTTTGTTTGCCGCGGGCGGCTTCACGGTCGCCGCGGGTGTGCGTGGCGCGCGGCAACATGCCGTATTCGGCCGTCACCCAGCCTTCGCCGCTGCCGCGCTTGTGCGGCGGCACGCGTTCTTCCACCGACGCGGTGCACAGCACCTTGGTGCCGCCGAAGGCGATCAGCACCGAGCCTTCGGCATGCACGGTGTAGCCGCGGGTGATGGTGACGGGGCGCAGCGCATCGTGCGCGCGCGCCTGGGAACGTTGGAATTCGGTCATGTCGGAGGTGGAAGGAGTGAAGAGGGTCGGGAACGATAGGCCCGCCGTGCGGACCGGGTCGCGGCATCGCCGCGCGCTCAACCCTTGCGCTGCGACGAACGCTGGATGGCCTCGTTGATCTCGCGGATCGAGCGTTCGATCTCGGCATCGTCGAGCTCGTCGGGCGCGCTGTCGCCCATCATGCTGGCCTGGATGGTCGATGCGAAGACCTCGTCACCCAGGTTCTCGGTGGACACGCCGCTGCGGCTGTCACCGTCCTCGGCCGATTCCCACTCGATGCACAGCACGGTGACGTTGTCGCTCTTGGGCCCGGCGTTGCGCAGCGCGGTCTCGACCAGTTCGGGCACCGCATCGGATACCGCCTGGCGCGCCATCTGCTCGGTGATCTCGGCATCGTTGACCGCGCCCCACAAGCCGTCGCTGCACAACAGGATGCGATCCCCCGGCAGCATCAGCAGCGGCCCGGCGGTGTCGACCACCGGCTTGCCCGGGCTGCCCAGACAGGTGAAGAGCACGTTGCGGTTCATGCGCTCGGCCACCGGCAGCGCGTGCGCCATCGTTTCCTGCAACTCGGTGTACGAATGGTCGCGGGTGCGCGCGATCAGCTTGCCGCCGCGCACCAGATACAGCCGCGAATCGCCGCAATGCGCCCAGTAAGCGGCATTGCCCTGCAGCATGCAGGCGATGATGGTCGTGCGCGGGGTGTCGATCAGCGAGCGCTCGGTGGCATAGCGCAGCAGCTGGTGGTGCCCGGCGATGATGGCGTCGTGCAGGAAGCGCAGCGGCTCGGCCAGCGTCGGTTTGGCATCGCGCTGGAAGCGCGCCGCGATGGTCTGCAGCGCCAGTTGCGAGGCGACCTCGCCCTCGGGGTGGCCGCCCATGCCGTCGGCGAGCGCGAACAGGCCGGCGTCACGCGTGTAGCAGTAGCCCATGCGGTCTTCGTTCTTCTCACGCCCGCCCTTGCGGCTGACCTGATAGACCATGAACCTCATGCCTTGGCACCTGTCTTCAGTGTTTCCAGCTGCAGCTTCAACCGCTCGCTGAAACTCAGCTTGGTGTAGCGCCGTTCGGTCTCGCGCGACAACTCCTTCTGCAGCGCGAACACGCTTTGCGGCCGGCTCAGCGGGTCGAGCGACATGCACCACTCGGTGACCTCGATCAGGTTGTCGCTGTAGACATTGCGCAGCCGCGACAGGCTCAACGCGAGCCGATCCTTTTCCAGCCGCTGCGGCGCGTCGTTCGGCGGATAGCCCTGCATGCAGGCATAGATGCACGCGCCGATGGCGTAGATGTCGGTCCACGGCCCGAGCGTGCCGTCGCGCCGGTACATCTCGGGCGCGGCGAAGCCGGGTGTGTACATCGGGCGGATGAAGTTGCCTTCCTTGCTCAGCACCTCGCGCGCGGCGCCGAAATCGAGCATCACCGCCTTGTTGTCGTTGGTGACGAAGATGTTCGCCGGCTTGATGTCCAGGTGCAGCATCTTGTGCTGGTGCACGATGCGCAGCCCGCGCAGGATCTCGTCGAACAGGCTGCGGATCGACGATTCGCGGAACACCTTGTCGCGCTTCAGGTCGCGCGCGGTGATGATGAAATCCTGCAAGGTGTCACCCTGCAGGTAGTTCATCACCATGTAGACGGTTTCGTTCTCGCGGAAGAAGTTCAGCACCGAGACCACGCTGGGGTGCGAGATCTGCGCCAGCGAGCGCCCTTCTTCGAAAAAGCTCTTCAGCCCCAGGCGGTACAGCGGCTGCTTGTCGGGCTTGACGCGCGGGGTCAGTTCACCGGGCGACCGCTCGGCCAGCGAGGCCGGCAGGTACTCTTTCAACGCGACCAGGTGCTGCTTGTCGTCCTCGGCCAGATAGACCACGCCGAAGCCCCCGGCGGCCAGCTTCTTCACGATCTGGTAGCCCCCGACGACCGTGCCCGAGGGCAGCGGAGCGGGTTTGGGCTTTGACATAATCGGTGGTTTCGCTAGGGGCAATTTCCATGCCAGTTTACAGCATGACCGGCTACGCCAACGCGTCGTCGGGCCCCGCGACGCCGCACAGTGCCAACCCTGCCACGGCGAAGGAGTCCCGCGGTGTCGTGCACATCGACATGCGCTCGGTCAACGGGCGTTTTCTCGATGTCGCGCTGCGCCTGCCCGACGACATGCGCGGGCTCGAGCCGGCGATGCGTGAGCTGATCGGCGCGGCCTTCAAGCGCGGCAAGATCGAGCTGCGGCTTGTCGACGGCGCGCGACAGCGACGACACCTGGCCGCAGCCGACTGCCGAGCAGCTGAGCCGGCTGGGCCGCCTGGACGACACCATCCGCGGCTGGCTGAAGACGGCCGCGCCGCTGTCGGTCAACGAAGCGCTGCTGTGGTGTCGCAACGCGGCGCTGCCCGAACGGCTCGACGACGCGGCGCTCGAGGCGACGCGGCGCTGCATCAAGGGCCTGGCCGAGGCGCGTGCCCGCGAGGGTGCGCGTCTGGTGTCGGTGCTGATCGACAAGCTGGTGCGGCTGCGTGAGCTGGCGGCCGAAGCCGAGCCGTTGGTGCCGGCCGTCGTGGCACGCCAGCAACAACGCTTCGTCGAGCGCTGGAACGAAGCGCTGCAGGCCAGTGGTGCGGCCCAAACGCTGAGCGCGGAAAACATCCGCGAGCGGGCCTTGAACGAGGCCGCCGCCTACGCCATCCGCATCGACGTGGCCGAGGAACTGGCGCGCCTGCGCGCGCACCTCGACGAGGTCGAGCGTCTGCTGAAAAACGGCGGGGAAGTCGGCAAGCGGCTGGATTTCCTGATCCAGGAGTTGCAGCGCGAGGCCAACACGCTGGGCTCGAAGTCGGCGGCGCTGGAGCTGACCAACGTGGCGGTGGAGATGAAGGTGCTCATCGAGCAACTGCGCGAGCAGGTGCAGAACCTCGAATAGGTTGCACACGCGCCTCTGATCACCCGCAGCAACCGCCCTTGGGCGCAGCTGCCTGCGCCTCGGCGGCCGACCCGGCAGCGTTGTCGACGGCCACCGGCGTGTACCCGGCTTGTTCGATCGCGCTGCGCAGTTGCTCGGCGCTGGCTCGGCCAGGCTCGATCTGCACGCGGTGCGTGGCCACGTCGGCCTGCACCCGGGCGGCAGGGTCGATGGCGGTGACGGCCTTGGTGATGGTGCTGACGCAATGGCCGCAGGTCATGTCATCGACGGAAAAAGTCATCATGGTCGGCTCCTCGAAGCATGTGGGACAGCGCTTAGTCTGAACCTTCCCACCATTGGATAGTCAAGCCCTTTCTTGTTGGCAAAGGGTCAAACGGCACCGGGCTTGACATTCCCATGATGGAAACGTTGAAGATCAGCGCATCACGAACCGCCAGCGTGCTAGCGCATTTGCCATGAACCCACTCCTCACTTCGGCCGACGCCCGAACGGGCCTGACGCTCGAGATCGACGGCATGACCTGTGCGAGCTGCGCGACGCGCGTCGAGAAGGCCCTGAAAGCGGTGCCCGGCGTGCACGAGGCGCATGTCAACCTGGCGACCGAACAGGCCTTTGCCCGCACCGACCACGGCGTCGGCACGGCCACGCTGGCCGCGGCGGTGCGCAAGGCGGGCTACGCGGTGGCCGTCAGCAACACCGAGCTGCAGATCGCCGACATGACCTGCGCGTCATGCGTCGCACGGGTCGAGAAGGCGCTGCTGAAGGTGCCCGGCGTGCTGTCGGCCATCGGTGAACCTGGCCACCGAACGCGCCAGCGTGCAGGCGCTGTCGAGCGTGCCGGTGGCGGTGCTGCAAACCGCTGTCAGCCAGGCCGGTTACGGCGCCAGCGACGTGCGCGCCGATGCCGCGCCGGCGAAGGCGCGGCTTCCCGCCTGGTGGCCGGTGGCGCTGGGCACCGCGCTGACGTTGCCGCTGGTCGCGCCGATGCTGCTGCAGCTGTTCGGCATCGCACTGGATGCTCGGCGGCTGGCTGCAGCTGATGCTGGCCACGCCGGTGCAATTCTTCCTCGGCTGGCGCTTCTACCGCGCCGGCTGGATGGCGCTGCGCGCCGGCGCCGGCAACATGGA
The DNA here is from genome assembly GCA_963756415.1 of uncultured beta proteobacterium. GTDB lineage: Bacteria > Pseudomonadota > Gammaproteobacteria > Burkholderiales > Burkholderiaceae_C > Rubrivivax. Next base: position 742,593 of record CAVWNT010000002.1, on the reverse strand, counting down.
TCTGCTGGTGGCGATCGGCACCTCGGCGGCCTATGGCCTGTCGCTGTACCTGCTGTGGCAGCACGCCGGCGCCGGCATGCCGCACCTGTACTTCGAGGCCTCGGCCGCGGTCATCACGCTGGTGCTGCTCGGCAAATGGCTCGAAGGCCGCGCCAAGCGGCAGACCACCGAGGCCATCCGTGCGCTGAACGCGCTGCGGCCGGCGACGGCGCGGGTGCTGCGCGATGGCGTCGAGCAGGAGCTGCCGGTCGCAGCAGGTGGTGGTCGGCGACCGCGTGCTGGTGCGCCCCGGCGAGCGCCTGCCGGTCGACGGCGAGGTGGTCGAAGGCCGCAGCCACGTCGACGAATCGCTGATCACCGGCGAAAGCCTGCCGGTGGCCAAGGCGCGCGGCGACAAGGTCACCGGCGGCTCGATCAACGCCGAAGGCGCGCTGGCCATCGACACGCTCGCCGTCGGCACCGAGACCACGCTGGCGCGCATCATCCGCATGGTCGAGTCGGCGCAGGCCGGCAAGGCGCCGATCCAGCGCATCGTCGACCGCGTCAGCGCGGTCTTCGTGCCGGTGGTGCTGGCTGATCGCGCTGCTCACCGTGGTGGGCTGGATGCTGGCCACCGGCAACTGGGAACAGGCGGTGCTGAACGCGGTGGCGGTGCTGGTCATCGCCTGCCCGTGCGCGCTGGGGCTGGCCACGCCGACGGCGATCATGGCCGGCACCGGTGTGGCCGCGCGCCACGGCATCCTGATCAAGGATGCGCAGGCGCTGGAGCTGGCCCATGCGGTGAGCACCGTGGCCTTCGACAAGACCGGCACGCTGACCGAAGGGCCGGCCGTCGCTGGTGGCGGTGGTCGCCGCGGCCGGCTGCACCCGCGAGCAGGTGCTGTCGCTGGCGGCGGCGCTGCAACGCAGCAGCGAACACCCGCTGGCGCGCGCGGTGCTCGACAAGGTGCAGGCCGAAGGGCTGGCCGTGCCCGATGCCGCCGATGCGCAGGCGCTGCCGGGGCGCGGCCTGCAGGCCCGCGTGAACGGCCAGCGTCTGCTGCTCGGCAGCGGGCGCCTGCTGCGCGAACAGGGTCTCGACGCCGGTGCGCTGGCGGCGGATGCACAACGCCTCGAAGCCGACGGGCGCACCGTGTCGTGGCTGATGCGGCAGGACGGCGAAACCACGCAGCTGCTCGGCCTGCTGGCCTTCGGCGACGGGCTGAAGGCCGCGGCCCGCGACGCGGTGGCGCGGCTGCACCAGCTGGGCATCACCAGCGTGATGCTCACCGGCGACAACCGCCGGCAGCGCCGCATGGGTGGCGCGCGAGCTGGGCATCGACGACTTCCGCGCCGAGGTGCTGCCTGGCGACAAGGCGGCCATCGTGCAGGCGCTGCGCAGCGGCGGCAAGACGGTGGCGATGGTCGGCGACGGCATCAACGACGCGCCGGCGCTGGCCGCGGCCGACGTGGGCATCGCCATGTCCACCGGCACCGACGTGGCGATGGCGGCGGCCGGCATCACGCTTGATGCGCGGCGATCCGCGCCTGGTCGCCGACGCGCTCGACATATCCCGCCGCACCGTCGCCACCATTCGGCGCGGCCTGTTCTGGGCTTTTGCCTACAACGTCATCGGCATCCCGCTGGCCGCCCTCGGCTACCTGAACCCGGTGATCGCCGGTGCGGCGATGGCCCTCAGCAGTGTCAGCGTGGTCGGCAACGCGCTGCTGCTGCGCCGCTGGCGGGCATCGGGCGATGCGGCAGCCGCACCGTCGCCCACCGAACAACCCCGACCCGCCACCGCTTGAGGGACCTCCACATGGACGCGATGAACATCGGACAGGCCGCTGGCGCATCGGGCGTGTCGGCGAAGATGATCCGGCACTACGAGCAGGTCGGGCTGTTCCCGCAGCCGCAGCGCACCGAAAGCGGCTACCGGCAGTACACCGAGCGCGAAGTGCACACGCTGCGCTTCATCCGGCATGCGCGCGACCTGGGCTTTTCGATCCAGCAGATCGGCGAGCTGGTCGGCCTGTGGCACAACCGCCGCCGTTCGAGCCGCCAGGTGAAGGCGCTGGCCGCAGGCGCACATCGTCGAACTGCAGCGCAAGGCGCAGGAACTGCTGGCGATGAAGACCACCCTCGAACACCTGGTGCACTGCTGCCACGGCGACGACCGCCCGGACTGCCCGATCCTGGACGAGCTGGCCGATGCGACCGTGCCGCCGGCAAGCCAGGAGCGGGCGCACCGCGGAACGACCGGCCTGCAGCCGCGCAGGCCGGCGAAAGCACCGCGCCGGTGACCGCTGCAGGGTCGGCCGGCGCGCAAAGAGGAGACGTCTGACAGCCGCGCAGGCAGCTGGTGGGTGTAATCGAATGAACCCGTGGAATGCAAAAGCCACTAACCATAACGCCGCGCCGTTGCAGGCGGTGCGCAACTTCACCGGGAGACCGAGCGATGGATGATGGATCCAAGAGCGGCACCCGCACCGCGGCGCTCTACCGCATGGTCATGCCCGACCACACCTGCCCGTACGGCCTCAAGTCGAAGGATCTGCTCGAGCGCCAGGGCTTCACGGTGCAGGACCATCCCCTCAAAACCCGCGAACAGACCGACGCCTTCAAGGCGCAACACGGCGTCGAGACGACGCCGCAGACCTTCGTCGGTGCGCAACGTGTGGGCGGGTACGACGAGTTGCGCCGATTTTTCGGGCTGCAGGTCAAAGACGCGGAGGCGACCTCGTACCAGCCGGTCATCGCCATCTTCGGCATCAGCGCGCTGATGGCGCTCATCGCCGCGCATGTGGCCACGGGCGCGTGGCTGAGCGTGCGCACCGGCGAGTGGTTCATCGCCTTTTCGATGTGTGCGCTGGCCATGCAGAAGCTGCAGGACGTGGAGAAGTTTTCCACGATGTTCCTCAACTACGACCTGCTGGCGAAGCGTTGGGTGCGATACGGCTACATCTACCCGTTCGCCGAGGCGCTGGCCGGCGTGTTGATGGTGGGCGGCCTGCTCAACTGGTTGTCGATCCCGGTGGCGCTGTTCATCGGCGGCATCGGCGCGGTGTCGGTGATCAAGGCGGTGTACGTCGACAAGCGCGAACTCAAGTGCGCCTGCGTGGGCGGCAACAGCAAGGTGCCGCTGGGCTTCGTGTCGCTGACCGAGAACCTGATGATGGTCGCGATGGCGCTGTGGATGGCCGCGCGGTATGGCTGGTGACCCGCAACGGCATCGCACGGTGCGCCCCGCACGGCATGAACATCACCGGCGGCGCCGACCGCATCGGGGCCGAGAACGGCCTGTGGTGCACCACCTGCCACAACCACCACAACGCCGAACTGCCGCACGGGCCACCCGGCGCGCACGTGTGGCTGCTGGCGCCGGTGGCCATGCAGTGGTGGGGCAAGAGCAGCGCGCAGATCTGCGAGCAGATCAAGGACCCGGCGCGCAGCGGTGGCGCACGCTGGCCCAGGTGGCCGAAAATATGGCCCGCGACGAGCTGGTAGGCTGGGGCTGGAAACCCGGGCCGGGGCGCGAGCCGGCGCCGTATTCGGCCGCGCAGACGGCTGCCTGGCTCAGCCGATGGGCCGCCCAGGGCGCGCCCTGCCCGGCGCGTTGAAGGCCGGCGCAGGGGTGGTTGCGCACGCCCGCCGCGTCTGAATCGCGGCGAAGCGGCAATAGACCCGCCGTACTTGCAACTTTCCCGGCTGCGGCCCACTCTGACAGGCGGGCCGGTTTTATACTGGGTCGAGGGCTTTTTGTCGTTGGGGATTGCAATGAACAGCAAATTCAGGGTTGCCGGGATGATCGCGGTGGGCGCACTGGCAGGCGCACTCGCCACCATCCAGCTGCAGGCTTTTGCCCGCGGCAATGTCGCGCCGCTGCCGCTGGAAGAGTTGCAACAGCTGGCGGCGGTGTTCGGCATGGTCAAGAGCGACTACGTCGAGTCGGTGGACGAGAAGAAGCTGATCGGTGACGCCATCGCCGGGATGGTTGCCGGGCTCGATCCCCATTCGCAGTATTTCGACAAGAAGACGCTGAAGGAATTCCGCGAGCAGACCGGCGGCAAGTTCGTCGGCGTGGGCATCGAGATCGGCATGGAAGACGGGCTGGTCAAGGTGCAGTCGCCGATCGAAGGCTCGCCGGCCTTCAAGGCCGGCATCAAGTCGGGCGACCTGATCACCCGCATCGACGACACCGCCGTCAAGGGCCTGACGATGGACCAGGCGGTCAAGCGCATGCGCGGCGAGCCGAACACCAAGGTCTCGCTGATGATCTTCCGCAAGAGCGAGGGCCGCAGCTTCCCGGTGGTCATCACGCGCGAAGAGATCCGCATGCAAAGCGTCTCGGCGAAGATGATCGAACCCGGCATCGCCTGGTTGCGTGTGCGCCAGTTCCAGGAACGCACCGTCGATGATTTCGCGCGCAAGCTCGAAGACCTGTACAAGCAGGATCCCAACCTGAAGGGTCTGGTGCTCGACCTGCGCAACGACCCCGGTGGCCTGCTCGACGCCGCGGTGGCCATCTCGGCCGCGTTCCTGCCTGCCGATGTGGTGGTGGTCAGCACCAACGGCCAGATCGCCGAATCGAAGGCCACCTACAAGGCCGCGCCGGAGTACTACGCCCGCCGCGGCGGCTCCGATCCGCTGAAGCGGCTGCCGGCAGCGGTGAAGACGGTGCCGCTGGTGGTGCTGGTCAACGAAGGTTCGGCATCGGCCAGCGAGATCGTCGCCGGCGCGTTGCAGGACCACAAGCGCGCCACCATCATGGGCGCACAGACCTTCGGCAAAGGCTCGGTGCAGACGGTGCGCCCGCTGTCGGCCGATACCGCGCTGAAGATCACCACCGCGCGCTACTACACGCCGTCGGGCCGCACCATCCAGGCGCAAGGCGTGGTCCCCGACATCTGGCTCGACGAGACCGCCGAAGGCAACGTGTTCGCCGCGCTGCGCATGCGCGAGGCCGATCTGCAGAAGCACCTGGTCGGTGCCGACGAGGAGAAGCAGGATGCGCGCACGAAGGCACGCGACGAGGCCCGCCTGAAACTCGAGGCGCAGCTGGCGGCGCAGAAGGAGCCGCTGAAGCCGCTGCCCGAATTCGGCACCGCAGAGGACTTCCAGTTGATGCAGGCGGTCAACAAGCTCGTCCAGCGCCCGGTGATGGTCAGCAAGACCGCCGTCGAACGCAAGGCCGAGACCGACGCTGCCAACTGATCGGCACGTGCTGCCTGTGCCAAGGCCCGCCGCGAGCGGGCCTTGTCGTTTGCCGGCGCCTGAACGCACAACCGCATGACCGACGACGACCTGCTGCGCTATTCGCGGCACATCCTGCTCGACGACCTGGGCATCGAAGGCCAGCAGCGACTGCTGGCCAGCCACGCGCTGGTCATCGGTGCCGGCGGGCTCGGCTCGCCGGTGGCTTTGTACCTGGGCACGGCCGGCGTCGGGCACATCACGCTCGTCGACGACGACGCGGTCGATCTGACCAACCTGCAGCGTCAGATCGCGCACGACCTGTCGCGCCTGGGCACGCCGAAGGCCGAATCGGCGCGGCGCAGCGTGCTGGCGATCAACCCGCAGGTGCAGGTGCAGGCGATCGTCGAGCGCGCCGATGCGGCGCTGCTCGACAGCCTGGTGCCGCTTGCCGATGTGGTGCTCGACTGCAGCGACAACTTCGCCACCCGCCAGGCGGTGAACCGCGCCTGCGTGCGCCACGCCCGGCCGCTGGTGTCGGGGGCGGCGATCGGCTTCGACGGCCAGGTGTCGGTGTACGACACGCGCAGCGCCGAGGCACCGTGTTACGCCTGCCTGTTCCCGCCCGAGGCCACCACCGCCGACGCGCGCTGCGCGACGATGGGCGTGTTCGCGCCGCTGGTGGGCATCATCGGCACGGTGCAGGCGGTCGAGGCGCTGAAGCTGCTGGCCGGCATCGGCAGTTCGCTGGCGGGCCGTTTGCAGATGCTCGATGCGCGCGCCATGCAGTGGTCGGAGATCGCGGTCGCGCGCCATCCGGCCTGCACCGTGTGCGCTTCACGTTGAATGCCGTTCGTCGACGTGCGACGGCGCGCGCTGCCTGGGCCGCAGGCGGCCAGGGGCGCGGTGCGGCGTCGAATCACGGTTAAGCTGCAAAGATGGAAGAGCGATCCCGCATGGATGCCAAACGCAACGACCTGACCGCGCGCAATTTTCCGACCGCCGGCGAAGACGCGAAGGCGGTGGCCAACGCCGAACGCTATGCCGGCCCGGACAGCGCCTACCGGCTGGCCTACATGGACACCGAGTTCCTGCTGCGCGACGAGTTGCGCCCGGTGCGCATGCAGCTCGAACTGCTCAAGCCCGAGATGGTCCAGGACCGCATGGGCATCGAATCGACGATCGTCATCTTCGGCAGCGCGCGGGTGCTGCCGCCCGAGATCGCGAAGAAGCGCCTGCGCGATGCCGAAGCCGGCGATGACGCGACGGCGCTGCGGCTGGCGCGCGGGCAACTGGCGATGAGCCGCTACTACGACGAAGCGCGCGACTTCGCCGCGCTGGTCACCACGCGCTCACGCAGCCACGACACACCGATCTACGTCGTCACCGGCGGTGGCCCGGGCATCATGGAAGCCGGCAACCGCGGCGCCTTCGAAGTCGGCGGCAAGAGCATCGGCATGAACATCGTGCTGCCGCACGAGCAGGCACCCAACCCCTACATCACGCCCGAGCTGTGCTTCCAGTTCCACTACTTCGCACTGCGCAAGATGCACTTCCTGATGCGCAGCATCGCGCTGGTGTGCTTCCCGGGCGGTTTCGGCACGCTCGACGAGATGTTCGAGGTGATGACGCTGCAGCAGACCGGCAAGGTGCGGCGCCGCCCGATCCTGCTTTTCGGCCGCGAGTTCTGGACGCGCCTGATCGACTTCGACTGGCTCATCGAGACCGGCATGATCAGCCCCGGCGATGTCAACCTGTTCCACTTCGTCGAAAGCGCCGAAGAAGCCTGGGCCGTGCTCGAGCGTGAATACGATTTCAATGGCGCCGAGACACAGACCGGTGACCTCGCCGTCGACATCTAGACGCACCATGCAGCGGCAGCTCAGCCTGATCGGCGCACCCACCGACATCGGCGCCGGCCACCGCGGCGCCAGCATGGGGCCCGAAGCATTGCGCGTGGCGCGCATCGCCGAGGTGCTGCGCGGCCATGACGCCGATGTCGTCGACCGCGGCAACCTGGCCGGCCCGGCCAACCCGTGGCTGCCGGCCAGCGAGGGCTACCGCCACCTCGACGAGGTGGTGGCCTGGAACCGGCTGGTGCACGAGGCGGTGCTGGCCGAGCTGCAGCTCGGCCGTGTGCCGCTGCTGCTCGGCGGTGACCATTGCCTGGGCATCGGCTCGATCAGCGCGGTGGCCCGCCATTGCCGCGACAGCGGCAAGAAGCTGCGGGTGCTGTGGCTCGATGCGCATGCCGACTTCAACACCAGCAGCCTGACCCCCAGCGGCAACCTGCACGGCATGCCGGTGGCCTGCCTGTGCGGCCATGGCCCGCAGGCGCTGATCGAGATCGGCGGGCAGGTGCCGGCCATCAACCCGAAGTGGCTGCGCCAGATCGGCATCCGCAGCGTCGATGCCGGCGAAAAGCGGCTGGTGCACGAAGCCGGGCTGGAAGTCTTCGACATGCGCTACATCGACGAGATGGGCATGCGCCACACGATGGAGCTGGCGCTGGCCACGCTCGATGTCAACACCCACCTGCATGTCAGCTTCGACGTCGACTTTCTCGATGCCGATCTGGCCCCGGGCGTCGGCACCACGGTGCCCGGCGGGCCCACCTACCGCGAAGCGCAGCTGTGCATGGAGATGATCGCCGACTGCGGCCGGCTGGCCTCGCTCGACGTGATGGAGCTGAACCCGGCGCTCGACGTGCGCAACCGCACCGCCGAGCTGGCGGTGGACCTGATCGAAAGCCTGTTCGGCAAGAGCACGCTGATGCGCAGGTGATGGCAGCCAGACCCGGGCCCACCGCCGCCACGCGCGCGCTGGCCGCCGACCTGCGCGGCATCGTGCGGCTGGCCACCGATGCCACGCTGGGCGTGACGGACATTGCCGAGGGCGTGAACCGCGCGGTGTGGGCCACGGTCGGCTTTCCCGGCGGCCCGCTGCCCGGGCGCACGCGCGGCTTGACCGCTGCCGTGCACGGCAGCGTGCGCGGCGTGACGCGGCTGGTGGGCAGCGGCACCGAGCGCGTGCTGGCGCACCTGGTGCCCGCACCCGATGCCGCGGCGCGGCTCGACGAGTCGCCGCGCCGGGCCGCGCTGCTGGCGGCGCTGAACGGCGTCATCGGCGACCGGCTCGCCGCCGACAACAACCCGCTGGCGACGACGATGAGCCTGCGCCTGCACGGCCGCCCGCTGCATCTCGAACCGCTGCCGGGCACGCTGTCGCCGCGTGTGCTGCTGCTGGTGCACGGCCTGTGCATGAACGAGCTGCAGTGGCAGCCGGCCGCGCCCGGGCGCAGCCATGCCGATGTGCTGGCGCCGGCGCTGGACGCCGAAGTCATCGGCGTGCGCTACAACAGCGGCCAGCATGTCGCGCACAACGGCCGCGAGCTGGCCCTGCAGCTGGAGCGGCTGCTCGGCCACTGGCCGGTGCCGCTGCAATCGATCAGCGTGCTCGCGCACAGCATGGGCGGGCTGGTGATGCGCAGCGCGCTGCACCAGGCACAACAACAATCGATGCGCTGGCCGCAGCGGCTGCGGCACCTCGTCTTCCTGGGCACGCCGCACCATGGCGCACCGCTCGAACGCGCCGGTCACTTCGTCGACGGCATGCTCGGCCGCACGCCGTACAGCGCGCCCTTCGCCGCGCTGGCGCAGCTGCGCAGCGCCGGCATCACCGACCTGCGCCATGGCGCGCTGCTCGACGGCGATGCGCCCGCCGAGGGCCGCTTCGATGCCGGCTGCCGATCGGCGCACGCCGGTGCCGCTGCCCGAGCAGGTGGCGTGTTACGCGCTGGCCGCCAGCACCGACAGGATGCGCGCTGCGCTCGGCGGGCGCGTGATCGACAACCTGGTCGGCGACGGCCTGGTGCCGCTGCCCAGCGCGCTGGGGCTGCATGCCGAGGCCGGCCGCACGCTCGGCTTCGCTGCCGATCACCAGCATGTCTTCTTCGGCCTGAACCACATGCAGTTGCTGCACCACCCCACCGTCACGCAGCAGCTGCTGAAGTGGCTGGCTGCGCCGTGAACATCGCGGCATGGCCGAGCGCAGCGATTTCCTGATCATCGGCGGCGGCATCGCCGGCGCATCGATCGGCCACTGGCTGGCACCGCACGGTCGCGTGACCTTGCTCGAACGCGAGGCGCAGCCGGGCTACCACACCACCGGCCGCTCGGCGGCGTTGTTCATGGCCAGCTACGGCACGCCGCAGGTGCGCGCGCTGACCCGCGCCAGCCGCGCTTTCTTCGATGCACCGCCGGCGGGCTTTGCGACGCATCCGATCCTGTCGCCGCGCGGCGCGATGCTGGTCGCCACCCCCGGGCAGGCGCCGCTGCTCGATGCCCATTGCACGCTGCTGCAAGCGATGTCGCCGCTGTCGCGCCGGCTGAACGCCGAGCAGGCGCTGCAGATGCTGCCGGTGCTGCGCCCCGAGCGCGTGCTCGGCGCCGCCTACGAGCCCGATGCCAGCGACATCGACGTGCACGCGCTGCACCAGGGCTATCTGCGCAGCGCTGCGCCAGCATGGCGGCCGGGTGCACGGCCACGCCGAGGTGCGCGCCATCGAACGCAGCGGTGCGCACTGGCAGGTGCACACGCGCGGCGGGCGACTTCGAGGCGCCGGTGCTGATCAACGCCGCCGGGGCCTGGTGCGACGTGATCGCGCGCATGGCCGGCGTGGCGCCGATCGGGCTGGTGCCGAAGCGCCGCTCGGCGTTTGTCTTCGCGCCACCAGCCGGGCGTGGCGGTGGCCGGCTGGCCGAGTGTGGTCGCCGTCGATGAAAGCTGGTACATCAAGCCCGATGCCGGCCTGCTGCTCGGCTCGCCGGCGAACGAAGACGCGACGCAGCCGCAGGACGTGCAGCCCGAGGAACTGGACATCGCGCTGGGCATCCACCGCATCGAGGCGATGACCACGCTTGCAGATCCGCCGGCCCACGCGCACCTGGGCCGGCCTGCGCAGCTTCGTCGCCGACGGCGACCTGGTCGGCGGCTTCGATGCCGACGCGCCGGGCTTCTTCTGGCTGGCGGCGCAGGGCGGCTACGGCATCCAGACCTCGGCGGCGATGGGCGAAGCCTGCGCGGCGCTGGCGCGCGGGCGCGACGATTCCCGCACACATCGCCGATTTCGGCCTCGACGCCGGCATGCTGTCGCCTGCGCGGCCCGGCCTGCAGCGCACCCCTTGAAGGATCGTTCCATGCGTGTCTTCAGCGCCTCGCTCGCCACCGAGACCAACACCTTCGCGCCGATGCCCACCGGGCTGAGTTCGTTTCGCGAACGCGGCTACTACAAGGCCGGCCAGCACCCGGAGCAGCCGAGCCTGTTCGCCGGCCCGCTGATCGCCGCGCGGCAGCGCGGCCGGCCGCTGGGCTGGCAGCTGATCGAAGGCATGGTCGCCTCCGCGCAGCCCAGCGGCATCACCACCCGCGCCGCCTACGAGACGCTGCGCGACGAGCTGCTCGACGACCTGCGCGCCGCGCTGCCGGTGGACATCGTGCTGCTCGGGCTGCACGGCGCGATGGTCGCCGACGGCTACGACGACTGCGAGGGCGACCTGCTGCAACGCGTGCGCGCGCTCGTCGGCGCGGACGTCATCGTCGGCGCCGAACTCGACCCGCACAACCACCTGACGCCGCTGATGGTGGCGCAGGCCGACGTGCTGGTGTCGTTCAAGCACTACCCGCACACCGACGCGCTGGAGCGCGGCCTCGAGCTGGTCGATCTGTGCCTGGCCGCGCAGCAGCGACGCATCCGGCCGGTGGCGGCGGTGGTCGATTGCCAGATGCTGGTGATGATGCACACCACGCGCGAGCCGGCGCGCTCGTTCGTCGAACGCATCCAGGCGCTCGAGGGCCACGACGGCATCCTGTCGATCTCGGTGACGCACGGCTTCGCCTGGGGCGACGTGGCCGAGATGGGCAGCAAGCTGCTGGTCTATGCCGATGGCGACGAGGCGCCAGGCGCAGCGGGTGGCGCGCCAGCTGGCCGACGAACTGATCGCGATGCGCGAGGCCCTCGGCCTGCCGTGGCCGGACTGTCGATGCCGCGCTCGACGAAGCGCTGGCCACGTCGACACGGCCCGGTGGTGCTGGCCGACAGCGCCGACAACCCGGGCGGTGGTGCGCCCGGTGATTCGACCTTCATCCTGCAGCGCCTGGTCGAGCGTGGCATCGCACCGGCCTGCCTGGGCCCGCTGTGGGACCCGGTGGCGGTGCGCATCGCCTTCGATGCCGGCGTCGGCGCGCGGCTGAAGCTGCGCATCGGCGGCAAGATCGGCCCGCTGTCCGGCGACCCGCTCGACCTGGACGTGACCGTCGAGGCGCTGCAGCCCGAGATGATGATGAGCGGCCTGTCGAACAGCGTCGCGGCGCTGGGCGACAGCGCCTGCGTGGCCACCGCCGGCGGCGTGCGCATCGTGCTCATCAGTGTGCGCAACCAGGCCATCGGCACCGACCTGTTCAGCCAGCTCGGCGTCGACCTGGCGGCGATGAAGATCATCGTCGTCAAGTCGTCGCAGCACTTCCAGGCCGCTTATTCGAAGGTGGCGCAGCACGTCATCTACGTCGGCGCGCCGGGTGTCGTCAGCGCCGATCTGAAAAGCCTGCCCTACCGCAAGATCAGGCGCCCGAAGTGGCCGATCGACGCGGCCGGCTGAAGCCAACGAAGGAAGCGGCGATGAACGACAGGATCCACGTGGGCATCGGCGGCTGGACCTTCGAGCCGTGGCGCGACACCTTCTACCCGGCCGGTCTGCCGCAAGTCGCGCGAGCTGGAATACGCCAGCCGCCAGCTCAGCGCGATCGAGGTCAACGGCACCTACTACAGCACGCAGAAACCCGCCACCTTCGCCAAGTGGCGCGACGCCGCGCCCGACGGCTTCGTCTTCGCGCTGAAGGCCTCGCGCTTCGCCACCAACCGGCGCGTGCTCGCCGAGGCCGGCGAATCGGTGCAGCGTTTCGTCGACAGCGGCATCGCCGAGCTGGGCGCCGAAGCTGGGGCCGATCGTGTGGCAGTTCGCACCCACCAAGGTCTTCGACGCCGACGACTTCGGCGCCTTCCTCGCGCTGCTGCCGACCAGTGTCGGCGGCGTCGCGCTGCGCCACGTGCGTCGACGTGCGGCATGCGAGTTTCATGTGCGCCGAATTCCTGGCGCTGATGCGCCGTCACCGCGTGGCCACGGTGTTCACCGATTCGGACGACTACCCGTCGTTCGCCGACATCACCGGCGGCTTCGTCTACGGCCGGCTGATGCGCAGCCAGTCGGCACTGAACGAGGGCTTCAGCGCGCAGGCGCTGGCGCAGATCGCCGCGTGCGCGCGGGCATGGCGCGACGGCGCCGAGCCGGCGGCGCTGCCGCGCATCGAGCCGGCACCGGCCGCGCCGGCCGCGAACGGCCGCGCCGCGCGATGTGTTCCTGTTCTTCATCAGCGGCGCGAAGGAACGCGCACCCGCCGCGGCGATGGCGCTGCTGCGCCATCTGCGCGAACAGGGCGCCGACACCTGACACGGGCACGGCTCGATCGCCGCGTCGCCATACCCGCGCTGCTGCTGCAGCCGGCGACGACGCCAGTTCACGCAGTCGGCTGCGCAGCTTGTCGCAACCCGGCTGACCTAGACTGGCCGGCCCGCGCCGAGCGGCGCGAAGTCGAGCACATGCCATGGAATGGACAGAGATCGTCAAGTTCTTCGCGGCCCTGTTCGCGATCATGAACCCGGTGGGCAACATCCCGGTGTTCCTGTCGGTCAGCGAAGGGCGTGCCGACGCCGAACGCGCGCGCATCGCCGCGGTCGCGGCCAGCGCCGTGGCGGTGATCCTCGTCACCTGTGTGCTGGTCGGCGCGGTGCTGCTCGACGCGTTCCAGATCTCGATCGCCGGGCTGCGCACCGCCGGCGGCCTGATCGTGCTGTCGATCGCCTATTCGCTGTTGCATGCCAAGCCCAGCGGCATGCATCACGCCCCCGGCGACGCGCAGGCGCAGGACGACCCGGCGGTGTATCCGCTGGCGCTGCCGCTGATGGCCGGCCCCGGCGCCATCGCCACGACGATCGTCTTCGCCCACGAAGCGTCCGGCGCCGCGGCGCACGCCGCACTGATCGGCGTCGCCGTCGTGATGGCGGCCCTGTCGTACGTGGCGATGCGCCTGGCGGTGCCGGCGTCGCGGCTGCTGGGCGCGCAGGGCATGAACATCATCACGCGGCTGATGGGCATCATCCTGGCGGCGATCGCGGTGCAGATGATCTTCGCCGGTGCGCGCGTGCTGGCGCAAGGTTGAGCGGCACGTTCTTCAGCCCGCTCAGCGCCGCGCCTCGACCCCGTAGGCGAACACCAGCGACAGCTCGAACACGTTGCTGTCGAGCGGGCCGTTGAACGACCTGATGCGCCCGGCGCCGAAACGCAGGTAGACCGGCGCGCCGACGTCCAGGCCCACATAGGCCATCGGCTTGTAGACCGCGCCGCTGCCGCTGTCGACACCGCCGCCGCCGGCCGCGCCGCCCAGCAACTCCAGGCCCAGACGCAGGTTGTCGTGCACCCGCCACTGCGCGCCGCCCCCCACCAGGCCGACGGCGAAGGCGCCGGCATCGCCGCCGTAGGCGCTTTGCACCTGCGCGCTCAGGTACAGCGTGTCGTCGAGAAAGCGGTTGAACTTGAAGCTGACGTTCTGCAGGCTGTGGGTCGGGCCGACGTTGCGCGCCGCATCCGGCCAGGTCTCGATGCCGCCGGCGAATTCCTGCACCGCCACGTCACGCGGCTCGCCGGGCAGCGGCGCCAGATCCCAGCGCAACGACAGCGCACCGAAGGGCGCGCTGAAGCTGCCCTGCGGCGCCGTCGCCCATCCCGCTTCCAGCCCGAGGCTCAGGTCACGCGACAGTCGCCACGCCGCATCGACGGCGGCCTTGGCGAACAGACCGCCACCCACCGGAATGTCACCGCCACCGGCCATGCCCAGTGCGATGCGCCCGCCCACCGTCAGCCGGTCGTCCGCCAGCCGCGACTGCACGCCCAGCGTGCCGAGGAATTCGGCATAGCCGGCAGCGCCGCCGCTGGCCGCGGCGTTCGATTCGAGGCCGGCATACAAGGCCGGTGTGATGAAATGATCGACACGCGCACCGATGGTGCCGATGCGCGATTGCAGCGGCTGCCCGCTGTTGGCGAGCGTGCCGCTGGCCGGAAAGTAGGCGCCGGCGACGGCGACGAAGCGGTCCACACCGAGGCCGTCGGCACGCCCGCGATGCGGTGCCTGCGCCGCGGCCGATGCCGGGCGGGCCAGATAGCTGAAATCGGTATCCATCTCGAACACCACGCCGAACTGGCTGCTGTCGATCTGCCCGCTGGGAAAACGCACATGCGACACCGACACCCCGGCGCGCACCGCGCCGAAGTCCCACATCAGGTCGGCGTGGGGGCGCAGCATCAGGCCGCTGCCCACCGGCGCCGCCCCGCCGCCGCCGCCGCCCGCGAACAGCCCCGCGCGCAGGCTCAGCGGCCCCGCCAGATCCACACACAGCGCGGCTTCGGCGCCGACCACGAACAGCCCCCCGCGCTGACCGCTGATGGCGCTGTAGACGCCGGGGCCGACGCACAAGCCGGGCCGCAGCTCGAGCAGGTAGCTGGTGCCGAGCAAGCCCATGGTTTCGCTGCCGGGCAACTTGACGGTTTCGTAGCCCAGGCGCACCAGGGCGTCGTGACGCTGCGGTGCAAGGGCATCGACCGACTGCGCCGCGGCCGGCGACGGCAGCGCGGCAAGTGGGGCCAGCGCGATCAGGGCTGCCACGGTGCAGGCCAGCCGCCCGCGCCCGGCAGGTGTCGCGCCAAGCCCGCATCTCAAGAAGGAGCCCGCCAACATGCCCACCGACGTCCTCACCAACGGTCCCAGGCAGTGGCCGCGACCGGCTCGCCCCACAAATCGATCTGCACCGGTGTGCCCTGGTGCACTTGCTGCGCAGCCGCGCCGCGCACGTAGCCCAGGGCGACGCAGCTGCCCCTGTGGGCACTGTAGCCGGCCGACGAGAGCTCGCCCGCGGTGTGCCCATCGACGACGATGGCTTCGCCACCCCACACCCACGCGTGCGCATCGGCGAGCACAAAACCCAGCAGCTTCTTGCGCAGGGGCTTGCCGTGGGCGGCCAGCAGCGCCGCGCGGCCGATGAAGTCGTCGCGCTTGTCCAGCCGCACGGCGAATTCCAACCCGGCCTCGAAGGGGTTCTCGTCGGGGCCCAGCTCGGCGCCCCAGGCGCGGCGCCCGGCCTCGATGCGCAAGGCATCGAGCGCGTAGTAGCCGGCATCGCGCAGGCCCAGGTCGGCGCCCGCGTCCATCAATGCGGCGTAGACATGGCGTGTCATCTCCACCGGCACGTACAGCTCGAAGCCGGGCCCGCCGACGTAGCTCATGCGCGCGGCGCGCACCCGCGCCAGGCCGAGGTCGATGACGCGCGAGTGCGAGAACTTCAGCGCCGCCGGCGACAGGTCGTCCGGGCTGACGCGCGCCAGCAGCGTGCGCGCGTTCGGCCCCATCAATGACAGCACGCTGTACAGCGCGCTCACGTCGGTGAGCACCGCGTGTTGATCGGCTTCGATGTGGCGCCCGATCCAGTCGGCGTCGCGCGTGGCCTGCGCCGAACCGGTGACGATCAGGTAGGTGTCAAGCGCGGTGCGGATCACCGTCAGGTCGCTTTCGAAACCGCCGCGCGCATTCAGCATCGCGGTGTAGACCATGCCGTCGACCGGCCGGTCGATGTCGTTGGCGCACAGCCGCTGCAGCACCGCGGTGGCATCGCGGCCCTGCAGCTGCAGCTTGGCGAACGAACTCTGGTCGTACAGCGCGACGGCCTCGCGTGTGGCGCGCTGCTCGTTCAGCATCCACGGCAGCCAGCCCGGCGTGCCCAGGCCGTGCGGCGGGCTCGGCGTGTCGACGCCGGGGCGAAAGTAGTTGGCGCGCTCCCAGCCGTTCTTGCTGCCGAACTCGGCGCCTTTGGCCTTCAACGTGTCGTACAGCGGCGAGCAGCGCAGCGGCCGCGCCGATTGCAGTTCCTGGCGCGGCCAGCGCATCGCGTAGTGCAGCCCCAGCGTTTCGGCGGTGCGCTCGGCCAGCGCCCGGCGGTTGGCGTTGAACGACGAGAAGCGGCGGATGTCCACGTCCCACAGGTCACCCGGCGCTTCGCCGCCGACGATCCACTCGGCCATCAGCTTGCCGGCGCCGCCTGAGTTGGCGATGCCGGCCGAGTTGAAGCCGGCGGCGACGTAGAAGTGGCGCAGCTCGGGCGCTTCGCCGAGGATGAAGTTGCCGTCGGGGGTGAAGCTCTCGGGCCCGTTCAGCAGCATCTTCACGCGTGCGCTTTCCAGGCACGGCGTGCGGTGCATCGCGTTGTGCATCAGCGGCTCGAACTGGTCCCAATCCTCGCCGAGCAGTTCGAAGCGGAAGGTGGACGGGATCGGATCGACCCGCCACGGCTTGGCCTTCGGTTCGAAGCCGCCCATCAGCAGCCCGCCGACCTCTTCCTTGTAGTAGATGAAACCGTCGGGGTCGCGCATCACCGGCAGCATCGGGAACACGCCGTCGATGCGGTCGGTGACGATGTAGAAATGCTCGGCCGAATACAGCGGCACGTTGACGCCGGCCATGCGACCGAACTGGCGCGCCCACTGGCCGGCGCAGTTGACGATCACCTCACAGGCGACGCTGCCCTCGGCGGTGGTCACGCCGCTGACACGGCCGCCTTCGCTCAGCACGCCGGTGACCTCGGTGTTCTCGACGATGCGCACCCCGCGCTTGCGTGCACCCTTGGCCAGCGACATGCACAGGTCGGCCGGGTTGGCCTTGCCGTCGCCGGGAATCCACAGCCCGCCGTGCAGATCGTCGCTGCGCAGCAGCGGATACAGCTCGGCGGCGCGCTGCGCACTGATCAGCTCGACCTCGACCCCGAAGCTGCGCGCCAGCGCCGCCTGCTTGGCGAACACCTTCAGTCGCTCGGCGCTGGCGGCGACGTTGAGGCTGCCGCACTGTTTCCAGCCGGTGGCCAGGCCAGTCTCGGCCTCGAGCCCGGCATACAGCTGGATGCCGTACTTGCTCATCGCCGTCATGTTGCGGTTCGGGCGCATCTGGCCGATCAGCCCGGCAGCGTGCCAGGTGGTGCCGCAGGTGAGCTGGCCCTGTTCGAGCAGCAGCACATCGCGCTCGCCCATCAGGCTCAGGTGGTAGGCGACCGAACAACCGGCAATGCCGCCGCCGACGATGACGATGCGCGCTTGGCTGGGGATGGGCATTTGCGCAGGCTAGCGCATCTGTTCAGCGGCAAGCGGGCGGTGCGGCAGCAGGTCAGCAGCTTCGCCCGCTGCGGGTGGGCCGGTGGAGGTCATCTGAGGTCACTCGGCACCTCCCGACGAAGGCGAGACATGCGGCGGCTGGCGTGCATCGGTCACGATGGAATGCAGCAAGGTGACCGTCCGCAGAAGACTGGACTGCAGTCATACGAATCTTCGCTCTGCCTGCTCCAACAAGTCGGTTATATAAAGTAGGGTTGACGCTCGGCAATGTGGCGTTGAATTCGACTGACCAAGCACTCGCATCCGGTAAAGACGCGACTGGCAGCAATGTGGACGGCGATTCGCGCCGCAAGTACTGGTGGGTCGCTCTTGATCATCTCCTCGAACTCGGTTGGCTTGCCAGCCTAGCCCTGGCAACGGCGGCGAGGACCTTTCTGAGCGGTGGTGTTGCCAGGCTTCAACCTCGGCGGCATCGTTGCCGCGCCCAACGGCCGTGACCTTCTTAGTCCGCATCCAGCGTGTCGCGCAGGGGCTCGCTCTCGTTGGCCACCACCCACCGGTGCAGCGTTGTCCAATCTGGGTCGCCCTTCATACCTGGTGCGAGTGCGACACGCCCGGCGCTGAACCCATCTCGACTACGGCCCAGTCGCGAAGCCCCAGACGTAGGGCGACGTCATCGTGCTGCCCGCAAGGCTCTTTGCCGTGATGCTGGTGTTGTAGCCAGCGTTGGCGCGCAGCGGCGCCGTCGGCTTCATCGTGACTGTGTTGGTCGCGAAGTCGATGCTGACCGGAACAACAAGACCGTCGACGGCGCCGTAGACGAATGGATAGATCGCGCGATCGAAGGTCACCGCGATGACCGTGTTTTGCTCGACGCCGGTCGCGTTCGGCAAAGGAATCACCGAAATCGCACTGGGCGGCGTCAGATCCGCTGTCGTGCCCGTCGTGAAGCTCCATACGTAGTTCGCCGCAAGCGCGTTGCCTGCGAGATCCTTGACGGTCGTGCTCACGGTGCCGGTATAGGTCGTCGAGGCCAGCAAAGGCGATGTCGGGTTGAAGACGGCTGCTTGACCGATATAAGTGATGAAGCCAGCCACCGCGTTCACACCGTCGCTCAGCGAGAACGCGCCGTTCAGAGTGCCAGCGTCAATCGCTTCGCTGAACGACACAGCCACGGCGGTGTTGGTGCCGACGCCGGTTGCGCCATTCACCGGAGCCGACGAAGTGACGGTCGGCGGAGTCAAATCAGCAATCGCCGAGGACGTGAACGTCCATGAATAGTCTGCGGCCAGCGCGTTGTCGGCCAGATCCTTCGCCGCCGTCGACACCGTCGCCCGGAACAGGCGATTGGCGCCCAGCGTGCCCCGCGGTGTCAGCGTGAGGATCTTGTTGAACGCATCGTATTCGACGGATTGCACGGGCACCGAAGAGCCGCTGGTCAGATCAGTCAGGCTGAAGGCCGAAATCGCCGAAGCAGCCCCCATGGCCTCGCTGAACGTCGCTGTGACCTTGGTGTTGATGGCCACATCGACGTCGTTGTTGGACGGCACGACATAACTCAGTGTCGGCCGGACACTATCGACGCTGCCATCACCTGGGGCAGTATTGTCACCACCACCACATGCAACCGCGAACAGTGTCGCCATCAGCAGAGGAAAAACCGTTCTTGCCATCGAGTTCACTAAACACGCCTCTTCATCAACCGTTGTGGGACCACCGCCGGGTGTTCGGGGTCAGTCATCGCCGGCGCAAATGAACGCCATCACCGAGACGTTCACCTGGAAGCGTCCTCTGCTTCACCATCCACCGATCGGAAATGGTGGCCGGTTCGGACCGGAATCGGTCGCACGTTTTCTCGGAATATGCACGTAAGTCGTGAGTTCGATGAGGGACGTTGGCTGGCGCAAAGCCCGCAAGCGATGGAGTCAGCAACTCGTCTACGCGCTGCGCGTCTCGTCCCGTGTTAAGGGCGCTGGCCAGCCGCAAGCGCCCTTCTGCGCCCAATGCCCCCGTCGACTTGTCCAGCAGCCGTTGGAGGTGGTACCAGTGGCGATGATCAGCGGTCCGCAGCAATTGCTTCGCGGCCGAAGACCGATGGCGGGTTAAGGTGCTCTCTGCCGCCCGGGCGTTGAAGTTGGGAGTCCGCCCCCCGCGACCGACTCAGCCACATGTCGAATGGCCGCTCCACGGCTTGGGATTGGATCTTGTGAACCTCGGCTGTGGGTCGCCAGCGGGTTCACGCGAACCCGATCTCGATCCCGTAGATCCGCCGCACGAGACGGACTGCCACGCTTCACATTTCCAACGTCCGCAGTGGATATCGGTCAGCCCCCGCCGATCGCGCGTTCGCAATGCGAGCCTTGGCGCGCCCTTACACTGAATCCGCGTCCCCAGACCTTGGCCGTTGGCGCAACAACTGGGCTTCGGCCCAGCGGGGCGACCCTCGAATGCCGTCGCCGTCTAGCTTCACTTCTACCAAGGAACGACCATGACCAGTCCGATGTATACGTTCGCCGTTCCCGTCTTCAAGCAAATGCTGATGGCGCTCAAAGCCGTACTGGCGCAGGCGAGTACGCACGCCACGGCCCACTCGATCGAGCCCGACGCCTTGCTGCAGGCGCGCCTGTATCCGGACATGTTCGCGCTGTCCAAGCAGGTGCAGATCGCCGCCGACTTTGCGCGCGGCGTATCGGCACGCCTGGCGGGTGTCGAGGTCCCCACCCACGAGGGACAAGAGAAGAGCTTTGCTGATCTCGAGGCCCTGTTGGCCCAGACGGTGAACTTTCTGGATGGCCTGAGCGCATCGCAGTTCGAAGGCAGCGAAAGCAGGGAGATCGTCTTGCGTGCCGGCACACCGAAGGAGAAGAGGCTGGTCGGTCAAACCTATCTGGCCAACTACGGCCTGCCGCAGTTCTTCTTTCATGTCACCACTGCGTATGCCATTCTGCGCCACAACGGTGTCGCCATCGGCAAGCGTGACTACATGGGCGTGTACTGACTGGCGTTCGATGCTGCGAGGCCCGGGTGAGCTCGCGGTCCTTCGACCATTCAGTTGCCGTAGCCGATTGCCAAGTAGGGGCTCGAGCGATTGCTTTGGAGCGATCAAGTCAGAACTGCAAATGTCGCCGAAAGGTCGGTTGCCGCCCACACGGACAGCGGCTGACCGGCTACACAGTTCATGGAGTTGGCCTGCCAGAGTGCGGGCACTCGCCACCGGCTACCCTACCGCTGCATTGCTGCGCTCCACTGAACCTCGAGAAGACCTGCACTGTCCGCAACGGTGCGCGTCAAGAAGCCTGCGGCCCCTACCGGCACCGTCCAGGGCCGAATCGTTGGCGGTGCACATCGCAAGCGACGTCTCGACCCGTTACCGGCACCGCAGCAGATACGCTGGCTCAGCATGCGCGTGGCCCGCCTCTACGCGGGCATCAGCCGCCCGCCCATCTGTAAGACGTGCGACGGCGCAGCGGCAGCCGAACGGCGGAAGTCACGATCTCGCAGCCGTGCGCTTCCGCTTCGACATCGCCTGCAATGTCGCTGCGTTGGCCAGTGCTTGTCCGCCTGCGGTGTTGTCGAAGATGCACCACTGTTCAGCCCCGGCGCTCGACTGCCCAAGAATCTCGTCGGCGCGCGCCTTCAGCCAAGACGAGCTATAGGGTGACCAGTACATGCGCGGCGAGCCGTGCCAGCGGCGGTAGTGAACAGCAGCGCGGCCCTCGCCGTCGCCGCCCAGCCAACCCCCGGGCCACTGCGCCTCGGCACACAGCGCCGGGTCTGCGCCGACACGCGAGACGCGCTCGGCGACCAGCAGACGTTCAGCAGCTGCGGTGAACCAGCTGGCGTGCCGAGCTTCGACGACCACCGCGCCGGCAAACCCCTGGTCACCGAGCAGGCGAAAGAAATTTCGCACCGGCCTGGCCTCGAACGCCAGCGAAGGTGGCAGCTGCACCAGCAGCACGGCGAGCCGGTCGCCCAGGCCGGCAACTTCGGCAAGGAAGCGCTGGAGCGGCTCGCGCGCGTGGCGAAGCCTGCCGTCGTGGGTGATGGCGCGAGGCAACTTGACGGAGAAGCGGAAGTCTTTCGGCGTCTGCGCTGCCCACCGTTGGTAGATCTCGGCTCGATGGCTGCGGTAAAAGGATGTGTTGATCTCAGCGCACGACAGCTTGCGTGCATAGCGCTGCAGATGTGGGCCGTCGCCAGGAAACGCGAGGGCTTCGCTGCGCGGAATGGACCAGCCCGCGGTGCCGATTCTCAGCATCGCGGTGCGTGCTGCGCCGATCCTCGCGAAGACCGCGCGGTCTTCAGGTGCGGCAGTCTGCCGCATGCGCTGGCCCCGACCGCGCTGTGAGCACACGTCATTCACCCTTGCCTGGTTCGACGGTGCTTCACGGTCGACGGCGCTGAGAAGGCGGGCCTTTGTAGCGTGTTCCGGTACAGCCGGGTCACGCCCTCACGCATTCAGTCATGACTGATCCTTCTTCGCCCCTTCGCCGTGCGCAAGGGCGAGGCGCGTCGCACGGCGGACTGCGAGAGCCGGTCGGCGACCACGGCCAGCACATGACGGTTCCAGCCCATGCCGCAATGGCTGCCCGGAACTTCGACGTTCTCGACGTGCGGCGGAGGGTCGGGCTGTACGCAGGCCTGCCACGCCACCACCCCATCGCTGCGACTGTAGATGCAGGTGGTGGGAACACTGGGCGGACTCAGCAGGCGGCGCGCCGTCCTGGGGTCAAGGTGCGCAGCCTGGCCGCTCAACAGCTTGTACGCCAACGCAGCGTGAGTGGTCCGCGGCCCGCCGCCGAAAGGCGTGCCGATGGTGATGACGCGGCGCACCCGGCCCTCGAGGATCTTCGCCACCTCCCGTGCATAGATGCCGCCGAGGCTCCAGCCGATCAGGGACATGCGCCGCCCACTTGCCGCGCCAAGCCGCTGCACGTGCTCTGCCAGTTCCTGCAGCCAGGCGTCGACATCGCCGCGTGGGCCGCGGTTCAGGCCGCGCCCCCAGTTGAAAGCCTCGTACCCCAGCCCTCGACAGAAAGCCGTCAGCGGCTCGACCGAAGCGTGCGCGCCTCCCAAGCCCGGAAACACGATGACCGGATGCCCGTCGCCGTTGCCACTGGCAACCGGGGCGCGGATCCTCCAATCGGCGTATTCGATAGCTGCTCGAACGGCCTCGGTGCCGAGCAATGCCAGCGAGGGAGCGCCTCGGGGCGTGAGCTGATGGCCAGCAGTGAGCATGGAAGTGACGCTGATTTGTTGCATTGCAGCAAGTCTGGCATTCAGCGGCTGGGGTTCGCGTCTCCACGGTGCTCAAGCCCAGGTCGGACGGGTCTGACAGCGTTCACGGCGCGGTGGCCGCACGGCAGCTGTCGAAGGCTGCGCCCTACCCCATCCGCAGCGCCATCACGCCGGCGACGATGACGGCGGTGCCCAGCGCGCGCTGCACACCGAAGGGCTCCTTCAACAGCCAGGTGCCGAGCAGCGCGGCGAACAGCACCGAGGTCTCGCGCAGCGCGGCCACCGAGGCCACCGGCGCGCGTGTCATGGCCCACAGCGCGATGCCGTACGAGCCCAGCGACGCCAGGCCGCCGAGCGAGGCCACCGGCCAGCGCCGCCGCGCATGCACGAGCATGGCGCGGCGTTGCGCCGGGCTGCGTTGCCACCACACCAGCAGCGCATACGGGATGCCGTCGAAGACGAACAGCAGCAGCACGTAGCGCGCCGCGTCGGCCGAGGCACGCACGCCCAGGCCATCGACCAGCGTGTAGGCGGCGATGATCGCCGCGTTGGCCAGCGCGAAGGCGAGGGCCTTGCCGACGTGGCTGGAGTTGCCGCGGTGCGCCAGCCCGACCAGCGCCACGCCGACGCTGATGGCGATGATGCCGAGCCAGGATCCCGGCGACGGCGTCTCGCCGATGAAGGCCACGCTGCACAGCGCCACCAGCAGCGGCGCGAAGCCGCGCATCACCGGGTAGGTCAGCCCCAGGTCACCGTGTTTGTAGGCGCCGACGACGGCGATGTAGTAGGCGAAGTGGATGCCCATCGACGCCAGCAGGTACGGCCAGGCCTGCGCGCGCGGCAGCCCGAACCACAGCAGCAGCGGCACCGCGACGACACCGCCGAGCAGGTGCAGCAGCACCATCTCCAGCGCCTTGTCGTCGCTGGCCTTGACGAAGGCATTCCAGCCGGCGTGCAGCAACGCGCCGCACAGCACCGCCAGCACCACCGGCCAGGTCAGCGCCATCGACGCTGCGCGCTCGACCGATCAACCGTGGGCATCGTCGCTCGTCAGATCGCCCAGCCGCGAATCGCGCAGCCGCGTCTTCGACAGCGCACCGGCCGATTCGAGAATCGGGTAGGCGATCGAACACAGCAGCGAGTTGATGCGCTTCAGTTCACTGATCAGGTCGATGTGCAGCGAGCTGGTCTCGATGCTCTGCGCGGTGTTGTCCTGCAACCGCGCGATGTGGCTGGCGGCGTACTCGTGCTCGAGGTCGCGAAAGCGCGCCTTCTCTTCCAGCAGCCGCTGCGCATCGCGTGCGTGGCCGTCGAGGAACACGCTCATCGCCAGCCGCAGGTTGGCCAGCAGCCGCTCGTGCAGGTGGGCGATCTCGGCCATGCCGGCGTCGGAGAAGCTGCGCGCCTTGCGGATCTTCTTGTCCTCCACGTCCTGCAGCACGCGTTCGATGATGTCGCCGATCTGCTCCATGTTGATGGTGAACGAGACGATGTCGGTCCAGCGCCGGCCCTCGCGCTCGGACAGCGCTTCGCTGGAGATCTGCGTCAGGTAGAACTTGATCGCCGAATACAGGTCGTCGACGGTGTCGTCCATGCGCCGCAGCTTGCCGGCCAGCACCAGGTCGTTGTCGCGGATCACCGGCAGCATGCCGCGCAGCATGGTCTCGACCACGTCGGCCTGGTGCAGCGCCTCGCGCGCCGCGCAGCTGATGGCCAGCGACGGCGTGCCCAGCGCGGTCGGGTCGAGATGGGCGGGCCGCGTGCTGTCGGCACCCTGCGCCGGTGTGGGCAGCCAGCGTTCGACGAGCCGGCCGACAACCTGCGTCAAGCCGATGAACAGCACCGCCAGCGTGATGTTGAACAGCAGATGGAAGACGACCACCTGCTGGTGCACGCTGGGCACCGACTGCTGCAACAGCACGAAGACATAAGGCATCAGCGGAATCGCCAGCAGCGCGCCCACCGCCTTGAAGATGAAGTTGCCCAGCGGCAGGCGGCGCACCTGGGGCGTGTCGCCGGCGGTGGCGAGCATCGCCAGCACACCGCTGCCGAGATTGGCGCCGATCACCAGCCCGAGGGCCACCGGCTCGGGAAGCATGCCCTGCGCGGCCAGCGTGGCGGTGAGCAACACGATCGCCAGGCTGGAATACGACAGCACCGTCAGCACCATGCCGACCAGGATGTCGAGCATCAGGTCGCTGGGCAGCGCCACCAGCAGCGCGCGCACCGCCGGCGACTCGGTCAGGGGCCGGGTGGCACCGACGATCAACTGCAGCGCCAGCGTGATCAGTCCCAGGCCGATCAGCACCCGGCCGATGCGACCGGCGGTGCTGCCCTGCCGCGCGGTGAACAGGACCACGCCGACGAAGATCAGCAGCGGCGACAGCCATGACAGGTCGAAGGAGAAGACCATCACCATCACCGCGGTGCCGACGTCGGCGCCGAGCATGACCGCCAGCGCGGCGCCGGTGGTGACCAGGCCCTTGCCGACGAACGAGGCGACGATCAGGCAGGTGGCGGTGCTGGACTGCACCAGGCTGGTCACGCCCAGGCCGGACAGCAGCGCGGTGAAGCGGTTGCCGAAACTGTGCGCCAGCACGCGGCGCAGGTTCTCGCCGAACACGCGCAACATGCCGGTGCGCACGTTGTGGGTGCCCCACACCAGCAGCGCGATGGCTGCCAGCAGGTTCAGCAGATCAAGCAACTGGAAGGATCCCGAACAAGTCGTCTACCAGGGCAGTGAATAGGTCTTGATGTTGGTGAAGCTCTTGACGGCTTCCTGCACGCCTTCCTTGTAGCCCAGCCCCGAATCCTTGATGCCGCCAAAAGGCGTCAGTTCGATCCGGTAACCGGGCACCTCCCACACGTTCACCGAGCCGACCACCAACTCCTTCACGAAGTGCGTGATGTCGTCCATGCGGTTGGTGCACACGCCGCTGCTCAGGCCGTAGGCGGTGCCGTTGACCAGCCGCACCGCCTCGTCGCGATCGGTGAAGGTGATGATCGGCGAGACCGGGCCGAAGGTCTCGTGCTTGACCACCGGCATCTGCGCATCGACGCGGTCGATCAACGTGGGCGAATACGACGCGCCACGGCGCCGGTTGCCGTGCAGCAGCCGCGCGCCGGCAGCCACCGCGTCGTTGACCAGCGATTCGAAGCGCGTGGCGGCGGCTTCGTCGATGACCGTGCCCATGTCGACCTGGGGGTCGAGCGGGTCGCCGTAGGTCCAGGCCCTGGTCTTCTCGAGCAGGGCCTCGGTGAAGGCACCCGCCACCTTCTCGTGCACCAGGATGCGCTTGACCGCGGTGCAGCGCTGGCCCGAGTTCTTGTACGAGCCCGAAGCCGCCAGCTCGGCGGCCTTGTTCACGTCGGCATCGTCCATCACGATCAGCGGGTCGTTGCCGCCGAGTTCGAGCACGGTGCGCTTGTAGACCGCCTTCGCGGCGATGTACTTGCCCACCGCCACGCCGCCGGTGAAGGTGACCAGGTCGACATGTTCGTGGGTCAGCATCTCGTCGGCGATCTCCTGCGGGTCACCGGTCAGCACCTGCAGCATCGGCGGCGGCAGCCCGGCTTCGTACAGGATGTCGGCCAGCGCGAAGGCCGCCAGCGGCGTCTTCTCGGTCGGCTTGAGCACCATGCGGTTGTTCGTCGCCACGCTCGGCGCCACCTTGTGGATGACCTGGTTCAACGGGTGATTGAACGGCGTGATGGCGCTGATCACGCCGGGCAGCGGCTCGCGCAGCGTGTACACCTTGCGCGACTTGCCGTGGTGCGTCAGGTCGCACGAGAACACCTGCCCGTCGTCGACCAGCGCCTGGTTGGCGGCGAACAGCAGCACGTCGGACGCGCGCCCCACCTCGTAGGTCGAATCCTTCAGGCACAGCCCCGATTCGAGCGTGATCAGGCGGGCGATCGAGTCGCGGCGCGAGGCGATGATCTCGCCGGCGCGCATCAGGATCCGGTAGCGCTCGTAGCGCGTCAGCACCGGCTTGTACTGATGCGCGATGTGCATCGCGCGGCGCACGTCGTCGACGCTGGCCTTCGGCACGGTGGCGACGACCTCGCCGGTGTACGGGTAGCGCACCTCGATGACACGGTCTCGGTGCAGCACCTCGCCGCCGATGCGCAAGCCTTCGCGCAGCGGTCGATCGAGTCCGGTGGGAATGGCGTTCATCTCGGTCTCCTCAGGCTACACCGTTCAAGGCGAAGTCGAACACCTGGTGGCTCTTCAACGTGCCCAGCCCGGCCTTCAGCTTGTATTCGTCGTTCAATGCACGGCTGATGATGATCGGCACCTTGGCCTCGGACACGCCGCCGTGCGTGCGCAGCCGGTGCCCGGCCAGCCCCGACAGGTCGTGGTCGGCGGCGCGCGCACCGATGCAGGTGTCGGCATCGGCGATCACCACCACATCGGCCTCGCGATCGGCCGGCAGCTCGAACAGCGCGCAGGCGGCGGCCTTGTCGTGCACCGATTGAATGCCCGGCACGCCCACCAGCGCGGCCATCACCTGCTGCGCCGTGGCGCGCCCGCGCAGCCACACGCGCACGAAACCGCCGAGCGCACCGTGGTGCGCGACGAAGGCATCGGTGATCGGGCACACCACGCGCACGTCGTCGCGCCCGAAGGCCGCATCGAGCCGGTCCTGCAGCCAGATGACGTTGGGCTCGCCGGCGGCGTCGGACTTGTCGTTCATGCCGTGATCGGCGGTCAGCGCCAGCACCGCGCCGAGTTGGGCCAGGCGGCCGAAACGCTGGTCGAGCGCCTGATAGAAGCGCCGTGCCTCGCCCTCGTTCGGTGCGTACTTGTGCTGCACGTAGTCGGTCAACGACAGGTACATCAGGTCGCGGTGGCCGCACTCGAGCAGCTTGATGCCGGCATCGAGCACGAACAGCGACAGCTCCATCGAATACATGTCGGGCAGCGGCTGGCCGACCAGTTCGAGCACGCCCTCGATGCCGTTGTCGGCGAGCGTGCAGCGGTGCGCATGCTCGGAAGAAAAGCTGATGTTGCCGCGCGTCAGGTCGAGGTTCTTGCCCAGCTGGCGGCGCAGCTTGTCCTTCGCGGTGATGCTCACCACCTTGGCGCCGGCGTCGGCGAACTTGGCCAGGATGGTGTCGCCGCGCAGCAGCTCGGGCCCGGTCATCACCACCGCCTCGCCGCTGGCCACGTCGAGGTAGTAGTTGCCCGAGATGCCGTGCTTCGACGCCGGCGTGCCGGTGATGATCGACATGTTGTTCGGGCAGGTGAAGCTCGGCACGGTGCCGTCGGCGACGGTGCAGAAGCCCTCGCGCATGAAGGCTGCGATGTTCGGGATCGCCCCGTCGGCAAGGAACTGCCTGAGGTAGGCCGGGTCACCGCCGTCGATGCACACCACCACCAGCGGGCGGCTCGGCCAGCGGTAGCGGATGCCGTTGACGGTGACGGCGTCGGGTCGGTCGCTGCGGGTCATGTTCATCGGGGGTTCCTCCGTTCAAGCCGATTCAGGCCGCTGCGCGGCGTGCGCGTGCCGACTTCGCCGTCGCGCGCTGCGTCGGCTGGCGCAGCGCCGCATGCAGCCGCTCGCGGCTGTCGATCACGTGGTCGAACATCAGGCGCTCGGCGCGCACGGCGTCGGCCTTCGCCACCGCGTTGACGATGGCCTCGTGCGCCTTGGTCGACACCGGGATGTGCTCGGCATTGCGCGCCAGCGTCTCGTGGCGGAACAGCGTCAGTTCGTCGACGATGCGCCGGTAGTGCGTCAGCAGTGCCGCGTTGCCCGCGGCTTCGGCGAGCAGGTCGTGGAACTGCAGGTTGAGCGGGAAATAGGCTTCGACATCGCGCGAGCGACCGGCGGCCTGCATGCGCTTGATGATGTCGTGCAGCTGCTGCAGCTGCGCCGGCTGGATGCGCTGCGCCGCCAGGCGCCCGATCATGCCGTCCAGCGCGGCGCGCACCTCGTAGATCTCGTCGGCCTCGGCCAGCGACAGCTGGCGCACGTAGACGCCGCGGTTCTTTTCGGTGCGCACCAGCCCGCTTTGTTCGAGCGCGCGGAAGGCCTCGCGCACCGGCCCGCGCGACACCCGCAGCTGCGCCGCGATGTCGGCCTCGTTCAGCTTGCTGCCGGCGACCAAGGCGCCGGTGACGATCTGCCGCTGCAGCTCGCGCTGCACCAGCGTGGTCAGCGAATGCTGCTGCAGCAGCGCGATGGTGGCGCCGTGCGCGGTGTCGGTGGGGGCGGTGGGTGTCTTGGGAGCAGCCATGTCTTGCGCCCACGGCGGCGGGCGCGGGGGCAGCGGAGAACGGTCCATTCAATCGCAGCAGGTGCAGATTGTCAACAATAGACACTTCGGCCGGTGCGGCCGCACGGCATCGGATCCAGCGACGGAAAAACGCGCCCTGCGGCCGTCTCAACCGGCGGTGGCGCGCTCGGCGACGACACGCCGGTGCAGCGCCGTCAACTCATCGAGCGCCGCCTCTTCGCTGGTGAAGCACCACTGCGGCCGCTTGGCCAGGTCGTCCCAGACGCGCAGCCGCAGCGCGTCGCGGGCGCCGGGCTGCTGCAGGAAGGCGGCACACTGATGCGCGTCCATCGGCCCGCCCTGCAGCGCCAGGCTGCGCACCGAATCGGCCGACAGCGATGCCGCATAGCCGGGCCGGGTGCTGACCAGGCAGCGCTTGGCATCCACGTGCCGGGCCACCGGCGTCGCTGACCGCAGCCCCGTAGCGCTGCCGCAGCACCGCGGCGCCGAGCGCCTCGTGGCGGTCGTCGATGCCGTGCAAGGTCGGCGAGCCTTCGAGCCCGCTGAGCAGATGCCCGACATCGTGCAGCCAGGCCGCCAGTTGCAGCGCGGGCGATGCCCCGGCGCGGTGCGCCAGTTGCGCGCACTGCCATGCATGCTGCAACTGCGTGACCCCTTCGCCGTCGTATTGCAGCGCGGCGTGACGGCGCAGGCAGTCGATCACGTCGATGGGTTGGACCGGGTCTTGCATGGGTTCGATCATATGAAGTCACAGCAGGGCGCGGCCCGGTTGACGCTGGCCGGGGCTGACTGTAGATTGTCAACAATCCCGCCCGACGGCGTCACCATCGCGCGGCAACGCCTGTCACGGCGCTGCCATCTGCCTGTCATAAGCTCGCCGCGTTCTTTGCCCTGCCCCACCACCTTCGAGGAGCCGTCCATGATGCCGTCGTTCGGAAAAGCCGCCCTGCTGGGCTCGTTGCTGCTGGCCGCCGCCGGTGCCTTCGCGCAGGGCAAGACGCCGCTGCTGGTGTACACCGCGCTCGAGACCGACCAGCTGAAGGCCTACCAGGAGGCCTTCAACAAGGTCGAGCCGAGCATCGAGATCAAGTGGGTGCGCGACAGCACCGGCGTCATCACCGCCAAGCTGCTGGCCGAGAAGGCCAACCCGCAGGCCGACGTGGTGATGGGTGTGGCGGCGTCGAGCCTGGCGCTGCTGAACAACCAGGGCATGCTGGTGCCGTACGCGCCGATGAACCTGGACGCGATCATGAGCCAGTACCGCGACAAGAAGAACCCGCCCGCGTGGTTCGGCATGGACGTGTGGGGCGCGACGATCTGCTTCAACACGGTCGAGGCGAAGAAGAAGAACATCCCCGCGCCGGTGACCTGGAAGGACCTGACCAAGCCGGTCTACAAGGGCCAGATCGTGATGCCGAACCCGGCCAGCTCGGGCACCGGCTTCTTCGACGTCACCGCCTGGCTGACGCTGTTCGGCGACGACAACGGCAAGGGCGGCGGCTGGAAGTACATGGATGCGCTGCACGAGAACATCGCGCAGTACACGCACTCGGGATCGAAGCCGTGCAACATGGCCGCCGCCGGCGAATACGTGGTCGGCATCTCGTTCGAATACCGCGCCAACAGCAACAAGGCCAAGGGCGCGCCGATCGAGCTGATCTTCCCGAAGGAAGGCCTGGGCTGGGACCTGGAAGCCTTCGCCATCCACAAGGGCGCGAAGAACATGGCCGCGGCGCAGAAGCTGGCCGACTGGGCCTCGAGCAAGGACGCGATGCTGCTGTACGGCAAGAACTTCGCCATCACCGCGCAGCCGGGGGTGGCCGCGCCGCTGGCCAATGTGCCGAAGGACTACGAGGCGCGCCTGGTGAAGATGGACTTCGCCTGGGCGGCGGACAACCGCGAACGCATCCTGGCCGAATGGAACCAGCGCTACAACGCCAAGTCCGAGCCGAAGAAGTAGCCGTGGCAGCCGACGGCGGCACGCGCTCGACCGGCGCGCCGCCTTTCCTGCGCCTGGCGGGCATCCACAAGCTGTTCGGCAGCTTCGCGGCGCTGAAGGACGTGGCGCTGGATGTGCAGCAGGGCGAGTTCGTCTGCTTCCTCGGCCCGTCCGGGTGCGGCAAGACCACCTTGCTGCGCGTGGTGGCCGGGCTCGAGGCGCAAAGCGCCGGGCGCATCGAGATGGCCGGGCGCGACATCTCCGTGCTGCCACCCGCGCAGCGCGACTACGGCATCGTGTTCCAGT
Source organism: uncultured beta proteobacterium (assembly GCA_963756415.1). Taxonomy (GTDB): domain Bacteria; phylum Pseudomonadota; class Gammaproteobacteria; order Burkholderiales; family Burkholderiaceae_C; genus Rubrivivax. The sequence continues at coordinate 711,431 of CAVWNT010000002.1, read as the reverse complement.
CGTACGCGCTGTTTCCGAACCTGAACGTGCACGACAACGTCGCCTACGGGCTGGTCAACCGCAAGCTGCCGCGCGCACAGATCGAAGCGCGCGTGAAAGAGCTGCTGGCGCTGGTCGGCCTGCCGGGCAGCGAAGCCCGCTTCCCGGCGCAGTTGTCGGGCGGCCAGCAGCAGCGCATCGCGCTGGCGCGCGCGCTGGCCACGTCGCCGAAGCTGCTGCTGCTGGACGAGCCGCTGTCGGCGCTGGATGCCATCGTGCGCGTGCACCTGCGCCAGGAGATCCGCGCGCTGCAGCGCCAGCTCGGCGTGACCACGATCATGGTCACGCACGACCAGGAAGAGGCGCTGGCGGTGGCCGACCGCATCGTGGTCATGAAAGACGGCGTGATCGAGCAGGTGGGCACGCCGCTGGAGGTCTATCGCCACCCGGCCAGCGCCTTCGTCGCCGATTTCGTCGGCCGCATCAACGTGCTGCCGGCGCACGCTGACCGAGGCCAACCGGGTGCGCGTCGGCGCTGCGCACTTCGACTGCCCGCACCGGGGTGCGGCGGGCACCGTCACCACGGTCTACCTGCGCCCCGAGGACGTGGTCGCCGAGCCGATCGCGCCGGGCGATGTCAACGTGCTCGAGGCCACCATCGAGAAGATCGAGTTCCTGGGCTCGTACTGCCTGGTGCAGGCGCGCGCCACGCCGCTGGGCGAGTGCTTGCTGAGCCTGACGCTGTCGCTGAACTTCCTCGCCGAACGGCAGCTCGAGGTCGGTTCGCGCCTGCCGCTGCGACTGCTGCCCGAGCGCATGCATGTCTTCGGCTGAACTGCCGAGCGCCGGCGCGCTGTCGGTCGCGATCGCGCAGATGCGCATGCACTGGACGGGCGAGGAGCACACCCGCCAGATCGTCGCGCTGCTGGCGCAAGCCGCCAACGAGGGCGCCGAAGTCTGCGCCTTCCCCGACCTGGCGCTGACCGGATTTCACCGACAGATCCGGCGTGAAGCCGGCGCGGCGCAGATGCAGCGCGGGATGACATGCGTGGCCGAGGACCGGCGCATCGACAACAGCACTGTCTTCATCGATCGCGACGGGCCCGGCGCCTGACATGTCGACCGCCCTGCCCACCGCCACGCTGAACGCGCCGCTGCGCGCGGTCAAGCTGCGCGGGCACTGGACCGATCGCATCGCGCATCTCGCGCTGCTGGCGGTGGCGCTGGTGCTGCTGGCGTTCCTGGCTGCGCCGCTGCTGTCGATCCTGGCCAAGTCGCTGCAGGGGCGCGACGAGCAGTGGGTGGGCCTGGCCAACTTCATCGACTACGCGCGCACGCCGGCGCTGCTCGATTCGTTGTGGAACAGCCTGTGGGTGTCGGCGCTGGTGACGCTGATCACGGTGCCGGCGGCCTTCGGCTTCGCCTATGCGCTGACGCGCAGCCGCATGCCGCTGAAGAAGCTGGCGCGCGGCATCACGCTGATCCCGCTGCTGGCGCCGTCGCTGCTGTCGGCGATCTCGCTGATCTACTGGTTCGGCAACCAGGGCGCGTTGAAGTCCTGGCTCGAAGCGGCGGGCATCGCGCAGATCTACGGCGCGCCGGGCATCGTGCTGGCCGAGTGTTTTGCGCTGTTCCCGCATGCGCTGATGATCCTGGTGACCGCGCTGGCCACCGCCGATGCGCGGCTGTACGAAGCCGCCGACGCGATGGGCACCAGCGCCTCGCGCAAGTTCTGGACGATCACCTTGCCCGGCGCGCGCTACGGGCTGATCTCGGCGGCGCTGGTGACCTTCACCTTGGTCATCACCGATTTCGGCATTCCCAAGGTCATCGGCGGCAGCTTCAACGTGCTCGCCACCGACGTGTTCAAGCTCGTCATCGGCCAGCAGGATTTCCAGAAGGGCGCCGTGGTGGCGCTGCTGCTGCTGGCCCCGGCGCTGCTGACCTTCTCGGTCGACCACCTGGTGCAGCGCAAGCAGACCGCGATGCTCAGCGCGCGCGCGGTGCCGTACCGGCCCAAGCGCGCGCCGCTGTACGACGCGGTGATGAGCCTGTACTGCGCGCTCATCGCGCTGCTGATGCTGGCGATGCTGGGCATGGCGGTGTTCGCCTCGTTCGTCAAGTTCTGGCCCTACGACCTCACCTTCAGCTGGCGCCACTACCAGATGGGCCTGTTCGACGCCGAGGTCGGCGAAGGCTTCGTCAACAGCCTGCTGATGGCCACCGGCACGGCCGTCTTCGGCACGCTGCTCGTCTTCGTCGGCGCCTACCTGCTGGAGAAGACCCGGGGCGCCGCGCCGCTGCACGGCCTGCTGCGCCTGCTGGCGATGCTGCCGATGGCGGTGCCGGGGCTGGTGCTGGGCCTGGGCTACATCTTCTTCTTCAACGAGCCGGGCAACCCGTTGAACGGGCTGTACCACACGCTGACCTTGCTCACCCTGTGCACCATCGTGCACTTCTACACCACCGGCCACCTGACCGCGGTGACCGCGCTGAAGGCACTCGATGCCGAGTTCGAATCGGTGTCGGCATCGCTGAAGGTGCCGTTCTACAAGACCTTCTGGCGCGTCACCTTGCCGATCTGCACGCCGGCGCTGGTCGACATCGCGCGCTACTTCTTCGTCAACGCGATGACGACGATCTCGGCGGTGGTGTTCCTGTATTCGCCCGACACCAAGGTGGCGTCGATCGCCATCCTCAACCTCGACGAGGCCGGCGAGATCGGCGCGGCCGCGGCGATGGCGCTGCTGATCGCTGCCGCCTCGACGGTGGCGACGCTGCTGTTCTGGACGCTGTCGCGGCTGGTCGAGCGCCGCACGCAGGCCTGGCGCGGCTAGACTGCGCCAAGGCCCCCGTCTTCGATCCCGCACGAGACCCGCATGGACCGCGACCCCATCCTGCTCACCCCCGGCCCGCTGACGACCACGCTGCGCACCAAGCTGGCGATGCTGAAGGATTGGGGCTCGTGGGACGACGACTTCAACGCCGTCACGGCGCGGCTGCGCACGCAGTTGCTCGACATCGTGCACGGCCGCGACAGCCACGTGCTGGTGCCGTTGCAGGGCAGCGGCACCTTCAGCGTCGAGGCGGCGGTGGCCACCGTCGTGCCGCGCGACGGGCATGTGCTGGTGCTGGACAACGGTGCGTACTGCAAGCGGGCCGTGAAGCTGACGCAATTGATGGGCCGCCGCGCGAGCAGCCTGGTCTTCGCCGAGGACGCGGCCGTCTCGCCGGCCGCGCTCGACGAGCGGCTCGCGCACGACGGCAGCATCACGCACGTGGTGCTGATCCACTGCGAAACCGGCACCGGCGTGCTCAACCCGCTGGCCGAGGTGGCGCAGGTGTGCGAACGCCACGGCAAGGGCCTGATCGTCGATGCGATGAGCAGCTTCGGCGCGCTGCCGATCGACGCGCGCACGATGCGCTTCGACGCGCTGGTGGCGGCCAGCGGCAAGTGCCTCGAAGGCGTGCCCGGCATGGGCTTCGTGCTGCTGCGCAAGGCCATCCTCGATGCCTGCGCCGGACGCAGCCAGAGCCTGGCGATGGACCTGCACGACCAGCACCAGTACATGCAGCGCACCGGCCAGTGGCGTTTCACGCCGCCCACGCATGTGATGGTGGCGCTGGCCGAAGCGGTGGCGCAGTTCGTCGAAGAAGGCGGCCAGCCGGCGCGGCTGGCGCGCTATGCCGACAACTGCCGGGTGCTGATCGACGGCCTGACGCGGCTCGGGCTGAAGCCGTTCCTGAAGCCGCCGCTGCAGGCGCCGATCATCGTCACCTGGCATGCCCCGGATCACCCGGCCTACGAGTTCAGGCGCTTCTACGCCGCCGCCAAGCAGCGCGGCTTCATCCTGTATCCCGGCAAGCTGACCGAGGTGGAGACCTTCCGCATCGGCTGCATCGGCGCCATCGGGCGCAATGAAATGACACAGGCGGTCGGCGCGGTGGCCGACACACTGCGCGAGATGGGCATCAGCACATGAACCACACATGAAGACGACCGGCAAGGAACATCCCGCTGTCGCCGCGGTGCGTGCCAGCGGCACCGGCAAGGTCAAGGTCGCGTGCAGCGACATCGACGGCGTGCTGCGCGGCAAGTACCTGCACGTCGACAAGTTCCTCGGCGCGGCGCAGCCGGGCGCCGACGGCGGCTTCGGTTTCTGCGACGTGGTCTTCGGCTGGGATTCATCCGACAACTGCTACGACAACACGCAGGTCACCGGCTGGCAGCACGGCTTTCCCGATGCGCTGGCGCGGCTCGACCTGGACACCGCGCGCCACGTGCCGTGGGACGGCGGCGTGCCGCTTCTTCCTGGGCGAGTTCATCAACGCCGACGGCACGCCGCTATGCGCGTGTGCCCGCGCCAGACGCTGAAGCGCGTGCTGAAGCGCGCCGAGAAGCTGGGCGTGCATGCCGATGGCCGGCATGGAATTCGAGTGGTTCAACTTCCGCGAGACGCCGCGAGAGCTGGGCCGCCAAGCAGGGCGTGGGCCCGCACACGCTGACGCCCGGCATGTTCGGCTATTCGCTGCTGCGCATGAACGACAACCGCGACTTCTTCAACGCGCTGATGGACGAGATGGCCGGCCTTCAAGGTGCCGATCGAAGGCCTGCACACCGAAACCGGCCCGGGCGTGTACGAGGCCGCGATCGGCCTTCAGCGAGGCGCTGGAGCAGGCCGACCGCGCGATCCTGTTCAAGACCGGCGCCAAGGAGATCGGCAAGCGCTTCGGCATCATGCCCAGCTTCATGGCCAAGTGGAGCCAGGACTACCCGGGCTGCAGCGGCCACATCCACCAGAGCCTGTCGCGACGGCAAGAACAACCTGTTCTTCGACGCCAAGAGCCCGCGCAGGATGAGCAAGCTGTTCGAAAGCTACGTCGCCGGCCAGGTGGCGTGCATGATGGATTTCGCGCCGATGATCTGGCCGACCATCAACAGCTACAAGCGCCTGGTCGACGGCTTCTGGGCGCCGGTCAAGCCGACCTGGGGCATCGACAACCGCACCGCCAGCTTTCGCGTCATCGCCGGCAGCGCCAAGGCCACCCGGCTGGAAACGCGCTGCCCCGGCGCCGATGTCAACCCGTACCTGGCGATGGCCGCGGTCATCGCGGCCGGGCTGCACGGCGTCGAAAAAGGTCTGAAGCTGACGGCGCCGCCGATCACCGGCACCAACCAGGGCGCCGAGAACATCCCGCGCGCGCCGCGCACGCTGATCGAGACGACGCGCAACTTCCGCGATTCGGCGGTCGCGCGCGACTGGCTCGGCGACACCTTCGTCGACCACTTCGCGGCCACCCGCGACTGGGAGTGGCGCCAGTGGCTCGACGGCGTCACCGACTGGGAGCTGAAGCGATACTTCGAGATCATCTGAGGAACGCCGATGAAGCGCAGCACCGTGACCTGCATGCTCTGGCTCGGCACGGCTGCGGCGCTGGCGGCGCAGCAAAGCGCTCACGACATCGAAATGCTGAACCGATACGCCGGCACCTGGGCCGTCGACTGCGCCAAGAGCCCGGGCACGCGCCTGACCGTCGGCCCGGCGTCGCTGGCGCTCGCCGCGGACGGCAAGCAGCTGCACACCGCCGCGCCGCTGGCCGCGTTCAGCTATTACGGCAACGCGCAGCCGCCGATCGGCTTCGAGTTCGCGCTGCTCGGCGAAGGATCACCCACTGGCCTGACCTTGCTGGCGATGGAGGACGAAGCCGGGCGCTATCTCAGCATCGACGCCGACACACCGCTGCAGAAACAATTCGGCAAGCCGGCGCTGGCCGGCAAGTTTCGCCACTGCCCTTGATGCGATGACCATCACCCGCTTCTCCTTCCCCACGACATCCAGTTCGGCGCCGGCGCGCGCAAGCTGGTGGCACGCCACCTGCTCGACGCCGGCTGCAAGCGCCCGCTGATCGTCACCGACCACGCGCTGGCCGCGCTGCCGGTGATGGCCGAGTTCCGCGGCCACCTGGCCGGCCTGGACGTCGCGGTGTTCGACGGCGTCTTCGGCAACCCGACCTGCGCGCCAGGTGATGGCCGGTGCCGCCGCCTTCAAGGCGCACGGCGCCGACTGCGTCATCGGCTTCGGCGGCGGCGCGGCGCTGGACGTGGCCAAGGTGGTCGGCCTGATGGCCGTGCACGACGGCGACATCCTCGAATACGTGTGGGACCAGCCGGAGGTGCGGCCGATCGTCAACGAGCTGCCGCTACTTCGTGGCGCTGCCGACCACCGCCGGCACCGGCTCCGAGGTCGGCCGCTCGTCGGTGGTGAGCGAGAACGACACGCACCTCAAGCGCATCGTGTTCAGCCCGAAGCTGCTGGCGCAGGCGGTCTTCGCCGACCCCGAGCTGACCTTGGCGCTGCCGGCCGCAGTCACCGCGGCCACCGGCATGGACGCGCTGACGCACAACATCGAAAGCTACCTGTCGCCGGCCTACCACCCGCTGTGCGACGGCATCGCGCTGGAAGGCGCTGCGCATCGGCGCGCGCGCGCTGGCCACCGCGGTGCACGAGCCGGGCAACCTCGCAGGCGCGCAGCGACATGATGATGGCTCGATGATGGGTGCGATCGCGTTCCAGAAGGACCTGGGCGCGGTGCACGCCTGCGCCCATGCGCTGGGCGCCGTGTGCGACCTGCACCACGGCCTGGCCAACGCGCTGATGATCGAGACGGTGCTGGGCTGGAACCACGAGGCGGTGCCGGACAAGTTCGACGAGCTGGCGCATGTCGTGCGGCCTGGGCGGTGGCGACGACTTCGTCGGCTGGCTGGCGCAGCTGAAGGCGCAGATCGGCATCACCGGCGGCCTGGCCGCGCGCGGCGTGCAGCGCGAGCAGTTCGACGCGGCTGGTGGAGATCGCCAGCGCCGACATCTGCGCGCCAGACCAATCCGCGCCCGTGCACGCCGGCCGATTTCCAGCGCTTGTTCGACGCAGGCGCTGTGATGGCCGTGCACGCGACCCGTTGCTGATCGGCATCTCGGCGCGCATCCACTACCCGATCAAGCCGGTGCCCGACCTGGGCGGCGTCTACACCAAGACGCTGCACTACCTCGAGCAGTCGGTGGCGCACTGGGTGATGTCGCGCGAGCGTGCTGGCGGTGATGATTCCGCCGATCGAACGCGAAGGCCTGATCGAGCGCTCGGACATGAGCCTGCACGCCTATGCCGAAGCGCTCGACGGCCTGGTGCTGCAGGGCGGCAACGACGTCTGGCGCCGCAGAGCTACGGCGAGACGCCGCTGCAGCCGGAATGGGCCGGCGACCGCATCCGCGACGAGTACGAGATGCAGCTGGTCAAGGCCTTCATCGACGCCGGGCAAGCCGATCATCGGCATCTGCCGCGGCCTGCCAGCTGCTCAACGTCTACATGGGCGGCACGCTGTACCAGGACATCGCCACGCAGCTGCCGCGAGTCGATCGCGCACCGCGACCTCGAGGACTACGAGCGTCAGCTTCCACGGCATGCGGCTCGAAGGCGGCACGCCGCTGGCGGCGCTGTACCCCGGCAGGGCGAAGTCGCCGTCAACACGATCCACCACCAGGCGGTGAAGACCTGGGCCGCGACCTGGTCGGCCGAGGCGCATTCGGTGCCCGACGGGCTGGTCGAAGCGCTGCGCTGGAACGGCCCGAGCTACGTCTTCGGCATGCAGTGGCACCCCGAGTTCATGGCCCAGCAGACCTTGCATGCCGAGCAGCTCGACGACAAGCCGATCCTCGAACGACTTCCTGAACGCGGTGCGCGAGCGCAAGGCGCGCCCGCCCGCTGTAGACAAGCGCCATGCTCGACATCCACAACCCCGCCACCGGCGCAGCTGATCGCAGCGCTCGACAGCGACGACGCGGCCGCGGTGGCGCGCAAGGCAGCCAGCGGCCCGCGCCGCGCAACCGGCCTGGGCCGCGCTGCCGCTGGCCGAGCGCATCGACTGCCTGCAGCGCTTCCGCCAAGGCATCGTCGACCGAGCTCGACACGCTGGCCGCCACGCTGACGCGGCGAGACCGGCAAGCCGATCAGCCAGTCGCGCAACGAACTCAACGGCCTGCTGGCGCGCATCGACTTCTTCGTCGAGCAGGTCGGCGCCAGCCATCGCCGACGAAGACGGTGTACGACGACGGCGGCACGCGCGAGCGCATCAGCCACGACGCCGCTGGGCGTGGTGGCCAACATCTCGGCCTGGAACTACCCGTAGTTCGTCGGCTGCAACGTCATCGTGCCGGCGCTGCTGACCGGCAACGCGGTGCTGTACAAACCGTCCGAATTCGCCACGCTGAGCGGCCTGCACATCGCGCGGCTGCTGCACGCCGCGGGCGTGCCGCACGATGTGTTCATGCCGCTGGTCGGCGGCGGCGATGTCGGCGCAGCGCTGCTGGAGCAGCACATCGACGGCCTGTTCTTCACCGGCTGCACGCCACCGGCGTGCGCATCGCGCAGGCCCTGGCGCCGCGGCTGGTCAAGCTGCAGCTCGAACTCGGCGGCAAGGACCCGAGCTACGTGTGCGCCGACGCCGATGCGAAGGTCGCCGCCGAGAGCCTGGCCGATGGCGCGATGTACAACACCGGCCAGAGCTGCTGCTCGGTCGAACGCATCTACGTGCACGACGATGTGCACGACGCCTTCGTCGAGCACTTCCTGGCCAGCCGTGCGCGGCATGCGCGATCGGCGACCCGATGCACGACGACACCTACATCGGCGCGATCACCCGCGCGCAGCAGCTCGACGTGCTCGACGCAGCAGGTGGCCGACGCGAAGGCCAAGGGCGCGACGCTGCTGTGCGGCGGCGAGCGGCTGCCCGGGCCGGGCCACGGCTACGCAGCCGACGGTGTTCACCGACGTGAACCACGACATGGTGCTGATGCGCGAGGAAAGCTTCGGCCCGCTGATCGGCATCCAGAAGGTGCGCAGCGACGACGAGGCGCTGGCGCTGATGAACGACACCCGCTACGGCCTCACCGCCGGCGTGTACACGCCCGACGAAGCGCGCGTCGCGCGCGCTGCTGGCGCGGGTCAACGCCGGCAGCGTCTACTGGAACTGCTGCGACCGCGTCAGCCCGCGCCTGCCGTGGTCAGGGCATGGCGATTCGGGCGTCGGCCTGACGCTTGTCGCACCACGGCATCCAGGCCTTCACGCGGCCGAAGGCCTGGCACCTGCGCACGCCCTGAACCGCCCTCGCCGATGCGCCTGACGCTGTTCGATCTCGACCACACGCTGCTGAACGGCGACACCGACGAGCTGTGGTGCGCTTCCTGATGGACCAGGGCGTGCTCGAGCGCAGCACCTTCGAGCCACGCAACGAGGCCATGGCGCGCGACTACCGCAGCGGCCAGGTGGGCACCGAGGACTTCTGCAACTTCTACATCGGCACGCTCGCCGGGCGCCGCCGCGACGACTGGTTGGCGCTGCGCAGCGACTTCGTCGACACGCAGATCAAGCCGCGCCTGTGGCCGTCGGCCGCCGCGCTGCTGGCCCGCCGGCGCGATGCCGGCGACCTGCTGGTGCTGACCACCGCCACCAACCGCTTCCTGGGCGAGCCGGTGGCGGCCGCGCTGGGCATCGACCACCTGCTCGCCACCGAGTGTCAGGTGGATGCGCTGGGCTGCTTCAGCGGGCGTTGCCTGGGCCTGCCGAACATGCGCGACGGCAAGGTGCACGGGCTTCACGCCTGGCTGGCTGCACGCGGCACGACGCTGAGTGAGTGCCACAGCACCGCGTACAGCGATTCGATCAACGACCTGCCGCTGCTGTGCGCCGTGCAGCATGCCGTGGCCGTCAACCCCGACGGTGCGCTGCGCGCCGAGGCGCAGCGTCGCGGCTGGCCAGTGCTGGTGCTGGATTGATCGCCACCCGCGCCGATCGTGCGACAACGCTGCGCATGGCCACCCGGCAGTCGATGAGTCCGGCGCCTGCGTTCAATCGGCCGGGCCGCTGAGCCAACAGTCCCATCCAACGCTCGGGAGCGACACGATGTTCGAAGGCAAGGTGGTGCTGGTCACCGGCGGCGGCGGCGGCATCGGCCGCGCCATCGCGCTGGCCTTCGGCGCGCAGCAGGCGCAGGTGATGGTCGCCGACCGGCCCGGCCCGGCTGCCGAGCACTGCCTGCAGCTGCTGCGCGAGCAGGGCAGCACGGCGGCTTTCGTCGCGGTCGATGTGACGCAGCCGGCGCAGGTCGAGGCGATGGTGGCCGCCACGTTGCAGCGCTTCGGCGCGCTCGATGTCGCGGTCAACAACGCCGGCATCGAAGGCAGCGCGCGCGTGCCGGTGGCCGAGCACGCGCTGGCCGACTGGGACGCGGTCATCGCCGTCAACCTGACCGGCGTGTTCCTGTGCATGAAGCACGAGTTGCCGGCGTTGCTGAAGACACGCGGTGCGATCGTCAACATGGCCTCGGTGGCCGGGCTGTCGGGCAGCCGCATCGGTGCTGCGTATCACGCCAGCAAACACGGCGTGGTCGGGCTGACGAAGGCGGCCGCACTGGAATACGCCGAGCACGGCGTGCGCGTCAACGCCGTCGCGCCCGGCGTCATCCACACGCCGATGGCCGAACGGCTGCGCCTCGTCGATGCGCCGGGTGCCCCGCGCGTGCTGGCCGCCCACCCGCTGGGCCGGCTGGGCACGCCCGAGGACGTGGCGGCGGCGGTGCTGTGGCTGAGTTCGCCCGGCGCTGCGTTCGTCACCGGGCACACGCTGCCGGTGGACGGCGGCTTTCTGATTCCCTGAGCCGCAGTCCCTGCATCGACTAGGCGCGGGCGCGCCGCAGCATGGCATCGTCGAACCCTCACTGTTGCAGGAGTTGATGCGATGCAGCGCACCATGTTGATCGTGGGTTTGGCGCTCGGCCTGTGCGGCACGGCGCCGCAAGCCGCCGAGCTGCCGATCTTCGATGCCCACGTGCACTACAGCCACGATGCCGCCGCGCAGATGTCGGCCAAGGAAGCCGTCGCCATCCTGCGCAAGGCCGGGCTGAGGCGTGCGCTGGTGTCCAGTTCGGGTGACGCCGGCACGCAGGCGCTGTTCGCCGAAGCACCCGAGCTGGTGCTGCCGTCGCTGCGGCCCTACCGCAGCCGCGGCGAACTCAGCACCTGGACGCAGGACGACAGCGTCGTCGGCTTCCTCGAAGACCTGCTCAAACGCCACCGCTACGCCGCCATCGGCGAGTTCCATCTCTACGGCGCCGATGCCGACCGGCCGGTGCCGCGGCGCATGGTCGCACTGGCCAGGCAGCACGGGCTGGTGCTGCATGCGCATTCGGATGTCGATGCGATCGAGCGGCTGTTCGTGCAGGACCCGCAGGCGCGCATCCTGTGGGCGCATTCCGGCTTCGAGCGGCCCGAGCAGATCGCTGCGATGTTGCGCAAACACAAGCAGCTGTGGTGCGACCTGGCCTTTCGCAGCGAACACGGCGGCGCCGGCAAGGTGCCTGCCGAATGGCGCGCGCTGTTCAGCGAGTTTCCCGATCGTTTCACCGTCGGCACCGACACCTTCACGCCCGAGCGCTGGCACTACATCGGCGAGCACGCCAACTGGACACGCGCCTGGCTGGCCGACCTGCCGGCGCCGCTGGCCGAGCGCATCGCCTGGCGCAATGCCGAGGCGCTGTTCAGCCACTGGAAAGGCGCGGGCGCGCAGTGAGGCGTTTGCTCGCCGCCGCGCTGTGGCTCGCGGTTGCCGCCGCGAATGCCGCCGATGACGGCTGCGGGCGCTCGCTGGGCGACAACACGACGCGGCTCGCCGAAGGCGCGTTTGGTGCTGGTCTTCAAGCCGTCGCTGGTGCCGATTCCGGTCGGCCAGCACTTCGGCATCGACTTCGTGCTGTGCCCGGCAGCGCCGGCCGCCGACGAGGTGCGCGTCGATGCGCAGATGCCCGAGCACCGCCACGGCATGAACTACCGCGCCAGCGTGCGCAACCTCGGCCCGCAACACTACCGCGCCGACGGGCTGCTGCTGCACATGCCCGGGCGCTGGCAGCTGATCTTCGATGTGCGCCGCGGCGACACGGTGCAGCGCCTGAGCCAGACCTTGCAGGTCGAGTGAAGCGGCGGCTCGTCAGCGCAGTTGCGGCCCTGCTGTGCCTGGCGGTGCAGGGCGAGCCGCTGCCGGCGCCGCTGAGCCATGCCGACATCGCGCGCATCGTCTCCTTCGGCCCGTGGCCGCCGGCGATCGCGCGCGATCCGTCGAACCGCGTGTCCGGGCAGCCGGCGGCCATCGCCTTCGGTGAGCTGCTGTTCAACGACAGGCACCTGTCGCCCTACGCCAAGGTCTCGTGCGCCAGCTGCCACCGGCCGGGCGCCGGCTTCGCCGATGGCCGGCCGACCGCACGCGGCATGGCGCACGGCGATCGCAACACGCTGGGCCTGGCGAACCTGGCCCGGCAGCGCTGGTTCGGCTGGGACGGTGCCAACGACAGCCTGTGGGCCCAAAGCCTGCGCCCGCTGCTCGAGGCGCGCGAGATGGGCGGCAACCTGCCGCAGGTGGCCAAGGCGGTGCGTGAACGGCCGGCCTTGCGCCAGGGCTACACCACCGTCTTCGGCGAGCCACCGGGCCGCGACGACGAACGCATCGCCATCGACGTGGCCAAGGCGCTGGCCGCGTACCAGGAAACGCTGATCACGCCGCGCACCCCGTTCGACGACTTTCGCGACGCGGTGCAGCGCGGCGATCGCGCCGCGCGCCGCGGCGTACCCACTGGCCGCGCAGCGCGGGCTGGCGCTGTTCATCGGCGCCGGGCGCTGTCATGTCTGCCACAGCGGGCCCGCCTTTTCCAACGGCGAGTTCCACGACATCGGCATCCCGCATTTCGTCGCGCCGGGGCGCGTCGACAGCGGCCGCCACGGCGGCATCAAGGCGCTGAGCGCGAGCCGCTACAACCTGCTCGGCGCGTTCAACGACGATGCCGGCCGCGGCAGCGTCACGGCCACGCAGCATGTCGAGCTGCAGCACCGCAACTTCGGCGAGTTCAAGGTGCCGGGGCTGCGCAACCTGGCGCGCACCGCGCCGTACATGCACAACGGCAGCAAGGCGACCCTGCGCGACGTGCTGTTGCACTACTCGGATTTGCCCGAGGAACGGCTGCATGCCGATGGCGAGAAACTGCTGGTGCCGCTGCGCCTGAGCCCTGCGCAGATCGATGACCTGCTGGCCTTCCTCGACAGCCTCAACACCCCTTCCCACTTGCCGAGCGAGCCGAGACGATGAAATCCATTTTGCGTGCCGGCCTGTGCGTGCTCGCGCTGTCGATGCTGGTGGTCGGTGCGCAGGCGCAGGGCCGCCAGCTGCGCATCGCCAGCGCCTTCGACCCGCAGACGATGGACCCGCATGCGCTGGCGCTGCTGTACCACAGCCGCGTCGCCTTCCAGGTCTATGACTCGCTGATCGGCCGCGATGCCGAGTTCAGGCTCGAACCGGCGCTGGCCTTGGAATGGAAACCGGTCAACGCCAACACCTGGCGCATCAAGCTGCGACCGAACGTGCTGTTCCATGACGGCAGCGCGTTCACTGCCGACGACGCGGTGTTCTCGATCGAACGTGCGCTGCAGGCGCCGTCGCAGCGCGCCTTCCAGCTCAAGGGCGTCACCGGTGCGAAGAAGATCGATGCGCTGACGATCGACATCGAACTGGCCGCGCCCGATGCGGTGCTGCCCGAAAAACTGGTGTTCATGCCGATGATGAACAAGGCCTGGTCGCTGCAGCACGGTGCCGACAAGGCGCAGGATTTCAATGCCAAGCAGGAAACGCACGCCGCGCGGTCCGCCAACGGCACCGGGCCGTTCATGCTCGAGCGCTACGAGCCCGACATCAAGACGGTGCTGAAGCGCTTTCCGCGCTACTGGGGCTGGTCGGACAAGCGCTCGGGCAATGTCGATGACGTGACGCTGGTGGTGATCCGCTCCGACGCCACGCGGCTGGCGGCGCTGGCCTCGGGCGAGATCGACCTGGTGCTCGACCCGCCGTTCCAGGATGTCGCGCGGCTGCAGAAGGACGCGCGCTTCACGATGTTGCAGACCGCCGACCTGGGCCAGCAGTACTTCACCTTCGACCAGTCGCGCGACGAGCTGGTCAACGGCGACCTCAAGGACCGCAACCCGTTCAAGGACCTGCGCGTGCGCCAGGCGGTGTACCACGCGGTCAACATCGACCTGATCATCGACAAGGTGCTGCGCGGCCAGGCGGTGGCCACCGGCGCGTTTCTGTCGACCCGCGTCGAGGGCTCGCCGCCCGAGCTGGACCGGCGGCTGCAATACGACCCGGCGAAGGCGCGCGCGCTGCTGAAGGCGGCCGGTTATGCCGACGGCTTCGACGTGACGCTCGACTGCGTGAACATCGCCTGGCGCGAGAACGTGTGCACCGCCGCCACCGGCATGCTGCGGCAGGTGGGCATCCGCGCCTCGCTGCGCTCGTCGGGCACCAACCTGTTCTTTCCCAAGCTGACGCAGGCCAGTGCCAGCTTCGTCGAATTCGGCTGGACGCCGAGCCCGGATGCGTGGGCTTCGCTGAACGCGCTGTTCCGCACCTATGACAAGGGCGGCCTCGGCACCTTCAACGCCGGGCGCTACAGCAACCCGCAGCTCGACGTGCTGATCGACAACATCCGCATCGAGCCCGACCTGCTGCGCCGCCGCGCGATGGTCGGCACCGCGCTGCGGCTGATCGACGAACAGCTGCCGTACATCCCGCTGTACCGGCGCAAGCTGAACTGGGCGCTGGCCAAGGGCGTGCAGGCGGTGCAGTGGCCCAACGATGCGATCGAGCTGCGCTGGGTGCGGATGAAGTGACGCTCGCCGGCGCTGTGATCAGCGCCCCGCCGCTCCGGCCGTGCACCACTGCTTCTCGCACGGCACGCCGTCGTGGTTGCCGTCCATCTTCACACCCGGGCAATGGCGCAGGAAGAAGGTGGCTTCGGCACACGAGGCCATCTGCGAGCAACGGGTGCGGCCGTCGCAGCGGTAGCCGCCGGCGCTGCTGCCGGCCGCCTGGGCGATGTCGTTCGACGGTGCCGAGCCGGACGACGGCGCCACCGCGGCGACGCTGCCGTTGGCGTTGACACAAGGCCCGTGGCTGCGGCGGAAATCCTTGGGCATCACCGCGCCGCCCTGGGCATGCAGACCGCGCGACAGCGCCTTGGCCATGCGCTCGTCGGCGACGAAGGGGCCGCGGTCGTACTTGTAGCGCGTGCTCCAGGCGTGGCCTTCCTGCACCATCGTCTTGTTGATGTTCTGCCCGTCGATGAACAGCGTGGCCAGCGTGCGGCCGTAGGTGTCCTGCCCCTGCGTGCGCAGCGCGACCGACTGGTCCTGCACCACGTTCGGCCAACGCCCGCTTCGCCTCCTCGCCGCCGGTCTGGCAGATCTCCGGCGCGTCGATGCCGAGCAGGCGCACCTGCAGCGCTTCGCCGCCCGGCGCCAGCACCACCCACAGGCTGTCGCCATCGGTGACACGCGACACCTGGCCGGTGACATCGATCGGTGCGCTGGCAGCGACGGCCACGGCGCGAAGGGCCGTGCAGCGCCAGCAGCAGCAGCGCAGCAACAGTCGTTTCGAGCATGGCGGGCATCGGCATTCAGAAGGGTGACCGCGCATTCTGGAACAGGGGCTGGCGGCTGCGGCGCGTGGACTGTGACCTATGGCGCAGTCGCTGCGCTGGCTAGACTGCCGGCATGCCTGCCCGCATGCCTGCTCGGCCCGTTCTGCGTTGCTGCCTGCGCGGCGCGCCCTGGCCTGCGCGCTGCTGATGTGGCCTGGCCAGTGGCGCGTGGCCGCCCAGGGCCAACGACCCGGTGCTGACGCTGGACGGCCTGCCGCGACCGGCCACGCCGCCGGCCGAAAGCGGCGTGGTGGTGCCCGAGCGGGTGCTCGGCTGGCGACGCGAGGCGCAGCGCTACGAACACGGCAGCGACCTGCCGCGCGACCCGGTGCGTGCCGCCGAGCTGTATTGCCGCGCGGCGCGTTACGGCGATGCCGAATCGCAATACAGCCTGGCCTGGATGCTGACCAATTCGCGCGGCATCGAACGCGACGACGCCACTGCCGCGCACCTGTTCGTCGCCGCCGCCGAGCAGGGCCACCGGCAGGCGCAGAACATGGCCAGGTCGATGGGCACGCCGCGCGGCGCGCCACCGCCGTGCCTGCGCCAGCCCGAGGCCGAAGCCGAACCGGCGCCCGGCGCCAAGCGCCCGCCGCTGCAGGCCGGCGCGCCGCTGCCGCCGCCGCCATGCCGCCGATCGCCGCCAACGCGCCGGCAGCGATCGTCAACTTCGTCAACATCATCGCGCCCGAATACAAGCTCGAGCCGCAGCTGGTGCTGGCCATCATGGCCACCGAATCGAACTTCGACCCGCTGGCGCTGTCGCCGCGCAATGCGCAGGGCCTGATGCAGCTGATCCCCGGTACCGCGACGCGCTTCGGCGTGCGCGATGCGCTCGACCCGGCACAGAACATCCGCGGCGGCATGGCCTACCTGCGCTGGCTGATGGCCTTCTTCGAAGGCGACATCGTGCTCGTGGCCGCGGCCTACAACGCCGGTGAACGGGCCGTCGAACGCTACCTGGGTGTGCCGCCGTATGCCGAAACGCGCAACTACGTGCGGCGCATCCAGGCCGCGATGGGCGGGCGCACACGGCACGCCTTCGACGTCACCGTCACACCGCCGTCGCAGCAGATGGTGTTGTTGCGGCGCGTGGCGCCCGGGCGGTAGGCAGGCCCGGCGCTGCGCGCATGGAACTTGCAGCCAACGGGCGCGGCAGCACCCGGACACGATCAGGATCGCCGGGTGCGCAACGTGCTCGCGCTCTGCAGTACTGGTCGTTGGAGTCTCGATCCAGACACGCTCAACGCCTTCTGCGTTGATGCCATCCCGCGTACCATCGGCGCATGCAAGTAGCAATCGGAACCGTCGTCAACGGCAAGATCGTGCTCGAAGGCGTGCCGCTCACCGAGGGCGCCAAGGTAACCGTCATCACCCGTGGGGCCGATGAGCGTTCTCTCTGAGCGACGCGCAGGAAACCGCCCTCCTCGACTCCATCACGCAGATCGAGCGCGGAGAGTTTGTGACCCTGGAACAACTGCTCTCGTCGCTGCCTGAGCACGGCTGAGCTGTGGCGCTGCGGGTCAAAATCTCTGCCCGCGCAGCCGATGAAGTTCGCAGGGCCGCCGGGTGGTGGCTCATCAACAGACCCGCAGCACCCGGTGCAGTTGGCGCAGACGTCGCGGGAAGCCGTCGCATTGCTGGCAGAGCATCCGGCAATCGGTGCCAAGTACAGTGGCTCGCGCGCACCCGGTGTTCGACGCCTCTTCCTCAGCCGCCTCGGCTACTTCGTCTACTACCGCGCAGATGCCTCGGAACTACAGATACTCGCGTTCTGGCATGGGAGCCGCGAGCACCAACCGCGCGTCGTAGTCAAAGGCCTCACATTTCTCGACTCGCTCCTGCGCACCAACGGCTTGGTCGTGCGCCTCGTCGCTCTTCTCACTGCAACGCTTGCGCGCACGCGAAGGTTACGGAGTCGGCGATCGCTGCCTTGACCGCGGTCACTGCCGAGCGTCGTGCAACCCTCACTCACGCCTGCTCATCCAGCACCGCGTTGCGCTTCGTTCAGCAGCCGCGCCAGCCGGTCGGCCAGCTTCTCGGTCGTCAGCTGCTCGCGAAAGCGCTCCACCATCAGCGGCAGGCTGAACGGGCTCGGCGCCGCCAGTTCGACGAACTGCAGCTTCAGCGCGGCGCATGCGCGCCAGGCTGGCGCGCAGCCGCGGCGATGTCCAGCTCCTGCGCCAGCACCTCGCTGTCGGCCTGGCCGAGCAGCCGGTTGCCGGCGTCGTACTTGCGGAAGACCTCGAAGAACAGGCTCGACGACGCCTGCAGCTGCCGCGTGCTCTTCGGCGCGCCCGGGTAGCCGCTGAACACCAGCCCGGCGACGCGCGCGATCTCGCGAAAGCGCCGCTGCGCCAGCTCGCTGCTGTTCAGGCTGGCCAGCACGTCGTGCAGCAGCTCGCCGGCTGTCGAACAGCGTGCTGGTCGTGCAGGCCGCGCAGGTCGGAGGTTCGTGCGCGCTGAGCAGCTCGAGCCCTAGTCGTTGACGCTGATGCTGAAGGTGTTGGGCTGCGACGCGCCAGCCGCCAGGCCAGCAGCGCGGCCAGCCCCAGGTGCACTTGCCGCCCGGCGAAGGGGTAGATGTACAGGTGATGGCCTTCGCGCGAGCGGAAGCGTTCGACCAGCAGCGTGTTCGGCGTCGGCAGCTTCGACAGCCGCATCTGCGCGCTGCAGCATCGGCTCGGCGCCTTGCAGCTCGGGCTCGAGCCAGTCGCCCTGCGCGCAGCCGGCCAGCACCTGCAAGCGTGGCGTCGCGACAGCTCGTCCGACAGCGGCCATGCGCCCGCCGGCCCAGGTCGGCACGATGCCCTTGTTCTTGCGTCGCCTTGCGCACGTAGGCGGCCATGTCGCGGGTGCGCACGTACTCGAGCACCCGCCCGGCGAAGACAGAAGCAGTCGCCGGCCTTGCAGCCGCGCGATGAAGCCCTCCTCGATCTGCCCGAGCGTGCCGCCGCTCAGCCACTTCACCTGCATCGACGGCGTCGCTGACGATGGTGCCGACCTGCAGCCGGTGGCGCAGGGCGATGCCGCGGTCGGGCACGCGGTACAGGCCCTCGTCGTCGAGCACGACGCGGTGGTATTCGGGATAGGCCTTCAGGCTGTCGCCGCCGCGCTCGACGAAGTCCAGCGCCCAGTCGAAGGCCTCGCGCGTGAGGCTGCGGTAGCTCCACGCGCTGCGCACCTCGCGGAACAGCGCCTCGGCGCTGAAGCCGCCGCCCAGCGCCACGGTCACCAGGTGCTGCACCAGCACGTCCAGCGGCTTGTCGGGCGGCAGCGCGCTTCTCGACCGGCCGGCCAGCGCGGCGCGGCGCGCGGCCGCCGCCTCGACCAGCTCCAGCGTGTTGGTCGGCACCAGCGTGACGCGGCTGGCGCGCCCGGGCGCGTGGCCGCTGCGGCCGGCGCGCTGCAGCAGCCGCGCCACGCCCTTGGCGCTGCCGATCTGCAGCACGCGCTCGACCGGCAGGAAGTCGACGCCCAGGTCCAGCGACGAGGTCGCCACCACGGCGCGCAGCGTGCCGTCCTTCAGGCCCGCTTCGACCCACTCGCGCACCGCGCTGGTCGAGCGAGCCGTGGTGCAGCGCGATGCTCGCCGGCCCACTCGGGCCGCGCCTCCAGCAGCAGCTGGTACCAGATCTCGGCCTGCGAGCGCACGTTGGTGAAGACCAGCGTGGTGCCCGACGCGCGCGATCTCGTCCACCACCGGCTGCTGCATCTGCGCGCCCAGGTGCCCGCCCCAGGAGAAGCGCCCGGGCTCGTGCGGCAGCAGCGTGTCGATGACCAGCTGTCTTGTCGATGCGGCCGCGCACCAGCAGCGCCGGCGCCGCCGGCTTCGCGCCGAGCAGCGCTGTGCATCGCCTCGTCCAGGTTGCCGAGCGTCGCCGACAGGCCCCACACCACCAGCGCCGGCTGCCAGCGCCGCAGCCGCGCCAGCGCCAGCTGCACCTGCACGCCGCGCTTGTTGCCGATCAGCTCGTGCCATTCGTCGACGATCACGGTGTGCACGCCCTGCAGGTCCTCGCGCGCGTGCTCGCGCGTCAGCATCAGGGTCAGCGACTCGGGCGTGGTCACCAGCGCGGTGGGCAGGCGCCGGTCCTGCCGCGCGCGTTCGGCGCGGCGGCGTGTCGCCGGTGCGCTGGCCGACGCGTCCAGGCCGGCGCCAGCGCCGGCAGCGGCCGCTGCAAGCGCCCGCGTGGTGTCGGCCGCCAGCGCGCGCATCGGCGTGAGCCACAGCACCTGCAGCGCCGGCGCTGCGTCGCCGGCGGTGCGCCGCGGCCGCGCGCCAGCGCGCCCAGCCACACCGCGTAGGTCTTGCCCGAGCCGGTGGTGGCGTGCAGCAGGCCGCTGCGGCCCTGCTGCAGCGCGGCCCACACCTCGCGCTGGAAGTCGAACGGTTGCCAGCCCTGGGCCGCGAACCACTCTTCCTGCGGCGTGGGTTGCGGCGATGCGGGTTCTCCAGCCATCGGATTCAGGCGCTGGCGATCCAGCCTTCGAGGGATCGACCTGTGCCGGCAGGCCGTGGTTCGGCTGTCCTGCCGCCCAGGCGGCCTGCATCAGGCACAGCACCGCGTCGAGGCGGTCGGCGCTGCGCGTCGTCGATCAGCGCCGTCGCGCTGTGCGGCGCTCAGCTGCAGCCGCAGGCCGAGCCGCGTGCGGCCCTGCTCCAGCGCCAGCACGATGTCGTCGCGCGCCTGCCGCGCTCGCCGGTGTGGCGCGCGCGCTGGTCGCTCTTGTACGAGCGCCGGCCGATCAGCTCGCGCGCCAGCAGGCCCGGGTAGGCTTCGAGCGCGACGCGGCTGCGTGTCGCCGTCGTGCAGCCCGGGCAGGTGCACGCCCGGCATCGAGCAGCAGCGGCACGCCGGCATGCAGCATGCAGCGCCACCGGCGGATTGACCCACTTCATCGACGGGCTGGAGCCGGCCGGCCCGTCGCAGGCGCGGTGCGCGAACTTGCGCCCGGCGGGTCGCGCAGCGCAGAAGGCCTCGAAGGTGGCGCGAATCTGCGCGCGCGTCGAGGCCGCAGTAGTGGTGCATCAACGCCGGCCACTGCAGCGGCCAGCCGAGCGCTTCGACCAGTTCGCGCGGCAGGCCGAAGGGCAGATCGAAGCCGCCGACCCATGGGCCCGGCGCGCGCAGCGCATCGCCCAGGCTGCGCAGGCTGGCATGCGGCTGCAGCGACTGCAGCCGCACCACCGCGCCGCTGCGCTCACCGGCGGCCAGCCAGATCGACTTGGAGCCGGGTCGGCGCGCTGCTGAAATCGATGCCGATGCAGTGCGCCGAGACCACATGCATGCTCACGCTGTTCAGAACGGCCGCCCCAGGAACAGGTACACGGCCTGGTTGCCGGCGCCGCCGTAGCCGAGGCCGAAATAGGCGGCGCCGAGTGGCGTGTCGGCGCCCAGGAAGGCGGTGCCCGACTGGAACAGGCCCTTGTCGTTGGTGGGCAGCAGCTGCGGCATCTCGGCGGCCTCGTAGGCCAGCCCGCCATAGACGCCTTCGAACAACGGCAGCTGCGCCAGCTTGACCTGGTACAGCGCTTGGGCGTACGCATAGCGCGTGCCCAGCAGCTGCTGCTGCCGGTAGCCCGACATGTTCAGGAAACCGCCCAGCTTGAACAGCGCGTAGGCGGGCAGATCCTCGCCGTTCGACGAACTGCCGCCACGCAGCGCGAGTTGCAGCGTGTGATCGCCCAGCGAGTAAGCGCCGCGCACCGCGCCTTCGAAGCGGGTGTAGTCGTCCGACGCGCCCAATGCCGCCTTCGACGACTGCGCGCTCAGCGACAGCAGGTACCCGGAACGCGTGAAGTTGACGCTGTCCAGGCGGTCGATGCGCACCGCCGCCTGCACAAAACCGACGTCCTCGTTGAAATCCCCCGGCAGGAACGGCGGCCCGGTGGCCAGCTCGTAGCGGCTGTAGCCGCGGTAGACGCCCAGCCGGGCCTCGCCGTAGGCGCTGAAGTTCACGCCCAGGTCAAGGCCGGCACCGACGGCGTGGCTTCGGTACTCGCTGAGCAGCACGTTGGCGTTGTAGATGTACAGCGGCGTGATGCCGGCGGCGAAGCGGGGTTCGACGAAGAAATACTGCCTGTCCGACAGCGGCTGGTACAGGCTGGTCGTCAGCAGCACGTCGTTGCCGAGCACCAGGTTGCCGCGCCATTCGCCGCCCCAGCGGTTGAGCCAGGTCGAGCGCCAGTTGGCGAACAGGTTGAAGGTGGCGTCCTGGCCGAGATCCGAACTCAGCGCCAGGCCCAGACGCAGGTAGTCCGGCCCCCAGGGCTTTTCGGTGACGTCGACGACCAGCGTCGCCTCGCCGTCCTGGTGGCGCAGATCGGGGCGCACGCTTTCGAAGTCGCCGCTGCCGAAGATGCGGCGCATGTCCAGGTCGATCTGCGCGGCATCGTAGGCATCGCCGGCCTGTGTCTGCATGCGCTGCAGGATGACCTCGGCGGTGACGCGACGGTTGCCGCTGACCTGGATGGCGGCGATGCGCTGCGCCGGCAGCGTCTGGGCGGCCACCGCCTGGCGCGCGCGCAGCGCGGCATGCGCCGCCGCGGGCAGCGCCAGCGCCCGCAGGCGCGCCGCGGCCGCACGCGCGGCGGCCTCGCCGATCGGCACCGTCTTGGCGAGCTCGTCGAAATCGGCGGCCGAGAAGTCGCCCAATGCCGGCTGTATCAGCACGTCGCCGTCGCGCAGCTGGTGCAGCGACTCGCGCACGTTCTGCTCGGTCAGGATGCCCAGCGTCTGCATGGCCACGTCGCTCAGGCCCTGGATCTGCTCCGGCTTCAGCAGCGGCGTGCCCAGGTTGACCGCGATGACCACGTCGGCACCCATCGCACGCGCCACGTCGATCGGCAGGTTGCGCACCAGCCCGCCGTCGACCAGCACCTGGCCGTTGACGTTCAGCGGCGCGATCAACGCCGGCACCGACATGCTGGCGCGCATCGCGGTGACCAGCGGGCCGCGCTCGAACACCACCATGCTGCCGTCGCCCAGGCTGGTGGCCACCGCGCGAAACGGGATCGGCAGCCGATCGAAATCGCCACCGCCGCCGACCTTCACCAACGCGCGCAGCTGCCCTTCCAGCGCACGCCGCTGACCACGCCCTGCGGGGCCGTCAGGCTGCCGTTGGCAATGCCGAATTCCGGTGCCGCCAGCGGCAGGTAGCTGTCGGCCTTGATGCGCATCGATTGTTCGCTGCGCGGCGGCTTGTCGGTGAACAGGCTGTCGAAGGTGATGCCCTCGATGGCACGCAGCATGCCGTCGACCGTCATGCCCGAGGCGTAGGCGCCGCCGACAACGGCACCCATGCTGGTGCCGGCGATGCAATCGACCGGCACGTTCAGCTCCTCGAGCACCTTGATGACGCCGATGTGCGCCGCGCCGCGCGCACCGCCGCCGGACAGCACCAGGCACACCCGCGGGCGGCCCAACGGCGGCGCGGTGACGGCCGTTACGGCACCCATGCCGGCGGTGTCGGGCGCATCGGTCACCGAAGCTGCGGCCAGTGCCGGCTGCATCAACGCAAGCTGCGCCAGCACCAGCAGCACGGCCAGGTGCCGTGCGCTAGAAGCGCCGCAACGCATCGTCGTTCGATCGCATGCGTCGAATTCTGCCCGCGAAGCGCTCGGCCATGCCCGCGCTCGGGCAAGCGCCTGCGCCTGCGCCAGAATGGCAGCGACATGATGGCCAGCCCCTTCTCCGTGCGCCGTCTGGGTGCCGACGACGTGGCGCCGATGCACGACCTGTTGAACACCTTCGGCACGGCATTCGACGACGTCGACACCTATGGCCGCCAGCGGCCCGACGCGGCCTACCTGCGCCAGCTGCTCGGCAGCGCGGGCTTCTTCGCGCTGGTGGCGCTGAAGGGCGACGAGGTCGTCGGCGGCCTGGCGGCCTACGAGCTGAAGAAGTTCGAGCAGCCGCGCAGCGAGATCTACATCTACGACCTGGCGGTGGCCGAAGCCCATCGGCGCCAGGGCATCGCGACGGCGTTGATCGAGCACCTGCGGGTGTTGGCGGCCGACAGCGGTGCCTGGGTCGTCTTCGTGCAGGCCGATGAAGGTGACGCGCCGGCGATTGCGCTCTACGCCAAACTCGGCGTGCGCGAGCAGGTGCTGCACTTCGACATCGCCGTGCCTGGCGTTCGGCAACAGGAGCCTTGGCGATGAACAGCAACCCGGTAGTGGTCGAAGCCTGGCGCGGCGAGATGCTCGAATCGGCGCATGCCGGCGCCTTCGCGGTGTTCGATGCCGACGGCGCGTGTGTGCGCTCGCTGGGCGACATCGAACGCCCGGTGTTCGGCCGCTCGGCGGTGAAGGTGCTGCAGGCGCTGCCGCTGGTGGCCAGCGGCGCGGCCGATCGTTTTGCACTCGACGACGCCGAACTGGCGCTGGCCTGCGCCTCGCACAACGGCGAGGCGACGCATGTGGCCACCGCCGCCGGCATGCTGGCCAAGGCCGGGCTGGATGCGGGCGTGCTCGAGTGCGGTGCGCACTGGCCCTACCGCGAGGCCTTCCAGCGCGAGATGGCGCAGCGCGGCGAAACCCCGAGCGCGCTGCACAACAACTGCTCGGGCAAACACGCCGGCTTCGTCTGCCTGGGCTGTGCGCTGGCCGCGCAGCGCAACGAAGATGACGCGCGCAGCTTCCTGCGCGGTTATGTCGATGCCGACCACCCGGTGATGCGCGAGGTCGGCCACGCGCTGCAGGCCACCACCGGCTTTGATCTGCGCGCACGCGCCGCGCGGCACCGACGGCTGTTCGATCCCGACCTTCGGCATTCCGCTGCGGCACCTGGCTGTCGCCTTCGCGCGCGTGGCCACCGGCCATCGGGTTGAGCCCCGAGCATGCCGATGCGGCGCGGCGGCTGCGCCGGGCGGTGGCGCGTGAACCGTTCATGGTCGGCGGCACCGGCCGCTTCGACACGCGCGTGATGCAGCGCTTCGGTGAACGCGTGTTCTGCAAGGTCGGTGCCGAGGGCGTGTACTGCGCGGCCCTGCCCGAGCGCGGCCTGGGCGTGGCGATCAAGATCGACGACGGCAACAACGCCCGCGCCGCCGAGGTGGTGATGGC
Source organism: uncultured beta proteobacterium (assembly GCA_963756415.1). Lineage (GTDB taxonomy): Bacteria > Pseudomonadota > Gammaproteobacteria > Burkholderiales > Burkholderiaceae_C > Rubrivivax. Next base: position 686,813 of record CAVWNT010000002.1, on the reverse strand, counting down.
CGCGCTGATCGAGGCCTGCGTCGATCTCGACGACAGCGACACCGTCTTCATGCGCGACTTCAGCGCACCGCGCCTGGTGAACTGGAACGGCATCGAGGTGGGACGCCTGGGCGCGAGCGCGGCCTTGCGCGCGGCGCTGGCGGTTGCGTGAGCCGGCTGAGCGCAACCAGCGTGGCCGCGCGCGCGATCGGGTCGCTGCAGGCAGCCAGGTAGCCAGCCCCGGCATCTCGCGCTACCCTCGGGTGCCAGAACAACCGAAAGACGCGGGATGCGAACCATCGCACCGGTGCAGGCCGCTCAGACCACCGGCCGGGTGCCCGTGGCGAAGGAACCGGCCAGCACACGGCTGACGCCCGCCTGAAGTCGCCGCGCCATTCCCGCCACCCTGACCGCACCCGGGCCGGGTACTCTCCCCTTTTCCCTGAAGAACATCGAAAGCGAAGCAATGAGCAGCAAGAGCAGCAAGAGCAGCAGCACCCCCGCCGGCAGCAAGAACAAAGGCAGCAGCACCGGCAACAGCAGCACCGCCGGCAAGAGCAACCCCGGCAGCAACGCCGTGCCCGCCACCGCCCGGCAGCTGCGCTCGCTGATCAAGCGCAGCGGTGAACTCGAGGTCTCGCTGGTCGACGTGCCGGTGCCCAAGCCGGCCGAGGACGAGGTGCTGGTGCGCATCGAGGCCACGCCGATCAACCCGTCAGACCTGGGCCTGCTGTTCGGCGCCGCCGACATGGCCAAGGCCAAGGTCTCGGGCAGCGCCGAGCCACCCGGTCGTGACCGCGCCGGTGCCGGACAAGTTCATGAAAGGCATGGCCGGCCGGCTCGACGAATCGATGCCGGTCGGCAACGAGGGCGCCGGCGTCGTCGTCAGGGCCGGCGAATCGGCGGCAGCGCAGGCGCTGCTGGGCAAGACGGTGGCGCTCATCGGCGGCGCGATGTACGCGCAGTACCGCAGCATCAAGGCCGAACAGTGCCTGGTGCTGCCCGACGATGCCACGCCCGCCGACGGTGCCAGCTGTTTCGTCAACCCGCTCACCGCGCTCGGCATGGTCGAGACGATGAAGCGCGAGGGCCACCGGGCGCTGGTGCACACCGCGGCGGCGTCCAACCTGGGCCAGATGCTGAACCGCATCTGCGTGAAGGACGGCATCGGCCTGGTCAACATCGTGCGCAAGCCCGAACAGGCCAAGCTGCTGAAGGAACAGGGCGCGAAGTGGGTGTGCAACACCGAGTCCGACAACTTCATGGCCGAGCTCACCGACGCGCTGGCGGCCACCGGCGCCACCGTGGCTTTCGATGCCATCGGCGGCGGCAAGCTTGCCGGACAGATACTGACGGCGATGGAAGCGGCGCTGAACCGCGAGGCCAAGGAATACAGCCGCTACGGCTCGAGCACGCACAAGCAGGTCTACCTGTACGGCATGCTCGACCCGTCGCCGACCGAGTTCTCGCGCAGCTTCGGCATGGCCTGGGGCATGGGCGGCTGGCTGCTGTTCCCGTTCCTGCAGAAGATCGGTGCCAAAGGCGCCGACGCGTTGCGCCAGCGTGTGGTGGCCGAACTGAAGACCACCTTCGCCAGCCACTACGACCGCGAGGTCTCGCTGGCCGGCGCACTGCAGAAGGATGCCTTCGCCGCCTACGGCAAACGCGCCACCGGGGCGAAGTTCCTGATCAACCCGAGCCTGTAGCGCGCCCCGGGCGCCGTTGACGGCGCGCCGGCCAGCTCTCGAACCCACGATGAAGTGCCCCCGTTGCAAGGGGTGTGCTCGCCTGCGCAGCCGTTGGCACGCGATTGGCTTGTAGCGTCCCGGCGGCGGGCGCATGAGGCGCCCGCCGTGTCTGATCGTTCAACACCCGGAGGCTTTCATGAAAATTCGTCCCATCGCCGGCGCCATCGCGTCGATTGCTTGCGCTGCATCCGCCCAGGCGGTCGTGCTGACCTTCCCCGACAACGTGTGCGCGCGAGCGTCCAGCGGCGTCGGCGCGCTGCGCGCCTGCTCCGACTACTCGTTCGTCAACCAGGCCTACGGCGACAGTGCCTTCGTCGATGTCGCCTATGCCGATGTCAACACCCCCGGCGACAGCCTGCGCTGGAATGGCCCCGGCTACAACGACCTGCCCAGCGCGATCTTCGCCAACGGCGGCGACACGCGTTCGCACGCCAGGCTCACGCTGACGCCGGTGGCGGGCCACCAGGTGAGGTTGCTGGGGCTGGACCTGGGTGCCTTCTTCGAAGACACGCTGTCGACGAGACTGACGGTGAGCGAAGCCGGCCAGGCGACGCGCTTCAGCTACGCGGGCCCGGTCGGCAGCGGCGCGCAGTCGGCCAGCAGCTTCGGCTTCGACCTGACATCGACGGCCGGCTTCGTCATCGAATGGCAGGACACCGCCTTCAACGTCGGCCTGAGCAACCTCGCGTTCGAGGTCAGCGCAGTGCCCGAGCCGGCCAGCGTGGCGCTGCTGATGGGCGGGCTGCTGGGGCTGGGCGCGCTGCGCCGCTCGCGGCGCGCTTGAACGCCAGCCAGCTGGCGCGCAGCGCAGGCGGCTTCAGCCCGCCTGCGCCTGCGCCGCCAGCACCTCGGCGCGCACCGCTTCGGTCAGCTCCGACTTCAGTTCGGTAAACATTGCGGAGGTCTTCACCGAATAGTGGCGCGGGTGCGCCAGCGCCACCTCGCGGTCGAGCTTGATGCGCCCGGGCCGCGCGCTCATCACCACCACGCGGCTGGCCATGAAGATGGCCTCGTCGATGTCGTGGGTGACGAACAGCACCGTCTTGCGCTGCGTCCTCCCAGATGCCCAGCAGCAGCTCCTGCATCAGCTCGCGCGTCTGGTGGTCGAGCGCGCCGAAGGGCTCGTCCATCAGCAGCATGCGCGGGTCGTTGGCCAGCGCGCGCGCCATCGCGGTGCGCTGCTGCATGCCGCCCGACAGCTGCTTCGGGTGGTGGTGCTCGAAGCCCTTCAGGCCCACCTTGGCGATGAAGCCGTGCGCGACCTCGCGCTGCCGCTCGCGCGGCCAGGCCGCGTTCGCGCAGCCCGAAGCAGACGTTGTCGAGCACGGTCAGCCACGGGAACAGCGTGTAGCTCTGGAACACCATGCCGCGGTCGGCGCCGGGGCCCGCGATGCGCCGGCCGTCGAGCAGCACCTCGCCGGCGGTCGGCGTGTCGAGCCCGGCGACGATGCGCAGCAAGGTGCTCTTGCCGCAGCCGCTGGGCCCGAGGATGGTGATGAAATCGTTCTCGGCGACATCGAGGTCGGTCGCCTGCAGCGCCAGCGTGCCGTCGTCGAAGCGGCGCTCGACGCCGCGGATCTGCAGGACGTTCATCGCCCCAGCTGCGCCCACGGAAAGAAGCTGCGGTTGGCCCACTTGAAGCCGAGGTCGCTGACCAGCCCGATCAGGCCGATGACGATGATGCCGAAGATGATCTGGTCGGTGGCCAGCAGCGCCTGGCTGTCGGTGATCATGTGGCCGATGCCGCTGGACGCGCCGATCAGCTCGGCGACGATGACGTAGGTCCAGGCCCAGCCGAGCACCATGCGCAGCGTCTCGGCGATCTCGGGCGCGGCGCCGGGGATCAGCACGCGGCGGATGAGGCCGCGGTCGCAGACGCCCAGCGTGTAGGCCGCCTCGACCAGGTCGCGCCGCGTGTTGCCGACGCGTCACCGCGATCATCAGCACCAGCTGGAAGAAGCTGCCGATGAAGATCACCGCCAGCTTCTGCGCCTCGCCGATGCCGGCCCACAGGATCAGCAGCGGGATGAAGGCCGACGCCGGCAGGTAGCGCGCGAAGCTGACGAAGGGTTCGAAGAAGGCCTCGATCGGCTTGTAGGCGCCCATCAGCACGCCCAGCGGCACGCGCCAGCAGCGCGGCGATGACGAAGCCGCCGAGCACGCGCCACACGGTCATGCCGATGTCGTAGCGCGAAGCCCTGCTCGGTGAGCAGGGTCCAGCCCGAGCGCAGCATCGTCAGCGGGTCGGCGAGGAAGATCGGGTTGACCCAGCCGCCGAAGGTGGCCGCCGACCACACGGCGACGAACAGCACGAAGAAGGCGATGCCGAGCGCGATGCGCGCCAGCGGCGCCACAGGGGTCAGCGGCTTCATGCCGTCCTGACTCCCTGCGACCGGCGCTGCGCGACGCCGACGATCACTTGATGAACTGCGTGTCGGCCAGCTTCGACATGTCCGGCAGCTGCTTGATGACGCCGGCCTCGAGCAGCAGATCGGCCGCTTCCTTGCTGAACTGCGCGTGTTCGCCGGCGAAGAACTTCTGGTTCGCGGCGCGGTCCTGCCAGCGCAGGTACTTCTGGCTGGCCTCGAACTTCTCGGCCGGTCTGCTTCACGTCGGCGCCCATGATCTCGAAGCTCTTCTTCGGATCGGCCTTGATCATCGCCACCGCGTCGAAGTAGCCGTCGGCCAGTGCCTTCGCCGCCTTCGGGTTGTCGGCCAGGAACTTCGGCGTGCAGCCGAAGGTGTCCATGATCATCGGGTAGTCGAGCGTGGTGGCGATGATCTTGCCGGCCTCGGGCTTGTCGCGCACCGCCGACAGGTACGGCTCGTAGGTCATCGCGGCGTCGAGGTTGGCGGTGCCGGCGATCATCGCGTTGGCGGCGGCCTGCGGCTCGAGGTTGACGACGGTCACGTCCTTCACCGACAGGCCGTTCTTCTTCAGGAACCAGGCCAAGCGTGAAGTACGGCGCGGTGCCCGGCGCACTGGCGGCGACGGTCTTGCCCTTCAGGTCGGCTGATCTTCGTGATGTTCGGCTTGACCACCATGCCGTCGGCGCCGTAGCTCTTGTCGAGCTGGAAGATCTGCGTGGTGGGAATGCCGTTGGCCGTTCCACACGACCCAGGTTTCGACCGTCGTCGCCGCGCACTGGATGTCGCCGCTGGCCATCGCCAGGTGGCGGTCCTTCTGCGGAATCTTCTTGATCGTCACGTCCAGGCCGTGCTTCTTGAACAGGCCGGCCTCCTTGGCCAGGGTCAGCGGCGCGAAGCCGGTCCAGCCCGACATGCCGATGGTGACGGCCGTCTGGGCGCCGGCCGCGGCGGTCGTCAAAGCCAGCGCGGCGCCGGCCAGCAAGCTTGTCTGCAAACGCATGAACACTCCTCGGGTGGTGGACAGAAAAGGACGCCAGTATCAGGGCACAGGCAGGCACCGGCCGTGCCGCGACAGCGCAGCGGTGCTCAAGCAACCACCGTGCCGGCGATGCGCACCGTCAGGGCGGCAGTCCCAGCTCGCCCGCCCGCACGATCAGGCGCTCGCGCCCGGCGATGAAACGTGCATCGGGCGCGACCCAGAAGTCGGCGATCGATGCCTGGCGGTAGCCGGGGTGGCGTGCCGTGGTCTGCGCGAGCAGCTGCGCAGCCTCGTCGCGCCGGCCCTGCTCGGCCACCGCCGCGGCCAGCAGCACGCCGTAGAACGGCACGCGCGGATTGGCCAGCACCGACTGGCGCAGCGACTGCTCGGCCTGGTCATGGCGGCCGAGCTGGAACTGGTTGAAGCCGCTCAGGCCCTGCCACACCGACAGGCGCGAATCGCGCGGACTGATGCGCATGGCGCGGCCGCACGCGGCCAGGCTTTCCTCGAATTGACCCAGGCGCAGCAGCGCCGAGCAGCGGTGGTGGTGCGAGGTCGGCTCGTTCGGGAAATCGGCGGCAAGCTGGTCGGCTATCACCAGCAGCCCGGGGTAGTCGCGGTGCAGGTGGGCCACGCTGGCGCGCGCCAGGCGCGTGGCCAGCCTGTCCGGCGCGATCAACTCGGCCCGCGCCAGCGCCTGCTCGGCACGCGAGATCGCCGCCTGGCGGTCGTCGGTCCAGTCCCACAGCACCAGGTTGGCATTGGCAAGCGCCACCCCCGACAGGCCCCGTGGCGACTGCGGGTCGAGGCGCACCGCCTGCTCGAACAGCTGGCGCGAGCGCTCCCAGCCTTCGCGCGACACGCTGCGCAGCAGTTCGGCGGTGCCCTGCATCGCCAGATCGTCGGCGCGGGCCTGCTGCGGCGCGAGTGCCTGGGCGTCGGCCGTCACCGCGTCGCCGTACTCCACCAGCAAGGTGCGCGCGATGCCGCCGGCGACGTCTCCGACCAGCGCGCTCAGTTCGGCGCGTGGCACATCGCGCAACTCCGACCAGACCACCTGTCCCGAGCGTGTGTCGGTCAGCGACACCGTCAGGCGCACCTGGTCACCCTCGCGCCGGGCGCGGCCGCTCAGCACATGACGCACGCCGAGTTCGCGCCCCAGCTCGCGCGGGTCGACCTGCTTGCCCTTGTAGCCGGCGGTCGAGCCGCGACCGATGACTGTCGCTTCCGGCCAGGTGGCCAGGATCGCGGTCAGGTCGCCGGTGACACCGTCGACGAACCAGTCCTCGGCGCCGCCCTCGTCTTCGAAAGGCAGCACGGCCAGCGAGCGCGGTGGTGTGCTGTCGCGCGGCGGCAGCCACCAGGCAGCCAGGCCGATCACCGCAGCCAGCATCAAGCCACCCACGGCCCAGCGCGGCCACCACCGAGCGGCCTGGGCAGGCGCTGATGCGGGCGGCGCTTCAGGCACCGGCTGCGCCGTCGCCGCAGCCGGCGCGTGCGGCTCCACGGTCAGCAGGTAGCCGCGCCGCGGCACCGTGCGGATGCGCGCATGGGCGTGGTCGCCGAGCACGCGGCGGATGTCGCCGATGGCCTGCACCAGCGAATCCTCGGTGACCACCACCGGGCCCCAGACATGCTGCATCAGCTCGTCCTTGCCGACCACCTGCCCGGCCCGTTCACCGAGCGCCAGCAGCACCTTCAGCGCCTGCGCTCGCAACTCGGTGGGCCGCCCCGCTTCATCGAGCAGTTCACCGCGTGCCAGGTCGAGCACAAAACCCGGCCAGGCAAGCGTGGCCGCACCGGCAAGGGGGGCTTGTGCATCGCGTTGCATGGCCGATCGTTGCGGATGAACTGCACAGGGGCCGACCGCGGAAGTGCCAGCGCCCAGGGCTGGCACATCATCGCGCAAAGGCCCGATCCGCGACACCGACGCTCGCGATGGCGTACCGACGCGAAAGCCGGCCCAGCCGCAGCCGCAGCCGAGCGCCGGTTTCGGCGCGGTTTCGTGATTCGTTCGGGACACGCGCTGCCGCGGCGGCCAGAGTGCGTATCAGCGGCAAGCCGACGCAGGCGGGCCGCGTCAACCGGAGACGAGCCATGAAATACCCTGTCACGACCTTTCTTGCACTGGCCGCGGCCCTGCCAGCGGCCTGGGCGCAGAGCCCGAGCCCGGCGCCGCCGATGCAGCGCTTCATCATCGAACGCGACATTCCCGGCGCCAGCAACATGAGCGCGGACGACAAGCGCGCCGGCGCAGCCAAGTCGAATGCCGTGCTGCACAACATGGGCCCGGAGATCCAGTGGGTGCAAAGCTACGTGGCCGGCGACAAGGTCTACTGCGTCTACCAGGCGACCAGCGCAGAGCTGATCCGCGAGCACGCCAAGCGCTCGGGGTTTCCGGCCGACAAGATCACGCCGATCGCGGCGGTGCTCGATCCCGACCACCGCCAACCCCACGCGCTGACGGTTCATCGCCGCTCGTGAGGCAGCGCCGTTGCGCCAACGCCGCCGCCTGCACACCTTCGTGGAGGAAGTGATGAAACGACGAACCCTGGCCGGCATCGCCGCAACGCTGATCGCCAGCTTCTCGCTGCCGCTGTCCGCGGCGCCGCCATTGCCCGACGAAGCGGGCGTGCGCGCCGCGCTCGAACGCTGCGTCGCGGCCTGGAACCGGCATGTGCCGAAGGCCTTTGCCGATGCCTGCGTCAGCGACGATGTCTGGTTCACCGAGGCCGACGACAGCGCCTATCGGCGCTTCAAGGGCCGCGAGAAGATGCTCGGCCTGTTCGACTACAACATCCGCAACACCGACCTCGAATGGCAGATCGTGAGCCTGCAGCCGCTGCCCGACGGCGCGGTCGCGGCGCACCTGAAGCAGCGCATCGGCGTGCTGCCGCGCAAGAACGGCAAGTACGCGCAGAGCTTCGACAGCGACCCGTCCTATGCGCGGCTGCGCCGCGACGGCAAGCGCTGGAAGGTCTTCTTCTTCACCTCGCACACCGGCTGGGCGCGCGCGCTGCTTGCGTCGCCGGCGGCCTACCCGGCCGAGAGGACGGCAACGGCCCTGCCCGCCACCGACCCACCGGTGCCGCCCGGCACCGAGCCGCCGGCGTACATGCTGCCGTTCGGCATCTACGTGCGCAGCTGCGGCTCATGCCACGGCCGGCCGCCGACACCGAGCCAGGATGCGAGCGCCGGCCGCATCGTCGCCACCGGCGCGGCGGCGGCCGATGCGAAGGCACTGCGCCGGGAGATGGCGAAGCCGAGCGCCGTCGCGATGGAGTCGCTGCTGGCCGACCCGGCGCTGACCGACGCGCGCCTGGACGCCATCCGCCTTTGGCTGCGTGCGCTGCGCGACGGCCGCGCCGAGCGCCAGGGCGAGCGCCTCGTGATCCACAACCCGCGCTCGGCGCGCGAACCGCCGGCGCGGCTGGCGCTGCTGCGCGCCGACGGCTGGACCTTGCCGGCCGATGCCGGCTGCCGCGAAGGCATGACGCTCGCCGGCGGCGCGCAGTGCGAGCTGCGCATCGCGCCGGGCAGCAAGGGCACGCTGGTATTCCGCTTCGCGCCCGGCGAGGGCTTGCAGCCGCAGGAGGTGCGGATCGGGCTGAGCGGAAGCTGATGCGCGATCGGGCCGACGCTGGAGTTCCCCGCCAGCGCAGCAAAGTTGCAACCGGCGCTCGTGACGAGCACCGATGTTTCGACCGCCACAGGCGCTGACGAGCGACAGCCTCAGATCTCGCGCTCGAAGTGCAGGTCGATGGACGGCTGGCCGCGCAAGTCGGCGGGGCGCGGCCCGAGGTTGACGAAGCCGCAGCGCTCGAGCACCCGCAGCGAGGCGTGGTTGCGCGGGTCGACGCTGGCGCGCAGCAGCGTCACGCCGTGGCCGCTGCGCAGCTCGTCGATCAGCCAGCGCAGTGCCTCGGTGGCAAAACCCTGCCGCCAGGCTGCAGTGCCGAGCACGTACCCGATCCAGGCCGGCTGATGGCCCTGCACGGTCGCCTGCAGTGTGCCGATGCAGGCGCCGGAGTCGCGGCGGCGCAGGGCCCAGTTGAGCCAGCACTCGTTGCCGTCGGCGGGGCCCCGCTGCAGCCGCCGAATGTCCTGCGCCAGCGCCTCGGCACTGGCCGGCGCGGGCGTATCGAGCCACTGGTGCACCGCCGGGTCGTCCAGCGCCGCGAAGAGTTCGCCGGCATGTTCGGGCGCCAGCGGCGCGATGATCAGCCGCGCGCTGCCGTCGTTCAGGCCGGTATCCACAACGTCGGCAGCCCCGGCAGGTTGCGCAACATGCGCGCCAGCGAACCGTCGCCGACCAGCGCCGTGGCCGCTTCGATATCCGGCGCCAGGTAGCGGTCCTGCACCATCGGCGGCACGGTCTGGCGCAGCAGCGCATGCGCGCCTTCGAGCGCGGGCGAGCTGCGCAGCGGGCGCAGGAACTCGATGCCCTGCGCGGCGGCCAGCAGCTCGATGCCCAGGATGTGCGCCACGTTGTCGATCATCGGCAGCAAGCGGCGCGCGGCGAAGGTGGCCATGCTGACGTGGTCTTCCTGGTTGGCGCTGGTGGGCAGGCTGTCGACGCTGGCCGGGTGCGCCATCGACTTGTTCTCGCTGGCCAATGCCGCGGCGGTGACATGCGCGATCATGAAACCCGAATTCAGGCCGGCGTCGGCGGTCAGGAACGGCGGCAGCCGCGACACGCCGGCATCGATCAGCATCGCGATGCGGCGTTCGGCGATCGCGCCGACCTCGGCGATGGCCACCGCCATCGCATCGCAGGCCAGCGCCACCGGCTCGGCGTGGAAGTTGCCGCCCGACAGGATGGTGTCGTCTTCGGCGAACACCAGCGGGTTGTCGGTGACCGCGTTGGCCTCGCGCAGCAGCACCAGCGCGGCGTGGCGCAGCTGATCCAGGCAGGCGCCCACCACCTGCGGCTGGCAGCGCAGCGAGTACGGATCCTGCACGCGGTCGTCGCCTTCGAGGTGCGATTCGCGGATGCCGCTGCCGGCCAGCAAGCGGCGGTAGTACATCGCCACGTCGATCTGCCCGGGCTGGCCGCGCAGCTGGTGGATGCGCGGATCGAACGGCCCGTCGCTGCCACGCGCCGCATCCACCGTCAGCGCGCCGACCACCAGCGCCGCTTCGAGCACCGGCTCGAAACTGAACAGCGCGTGCAGCGCCAGCGCGGTCGAGGTCTGCGTGCCGTTGATCAGCGCCAGCCCCTCCTTGGCCTGCAGGCGCAGCGGCTCGATGCCGGCATCGCGCAGGCACGGCTGCGCCGGCAGGCGCCGGCCGTCGAGCCACATCTCGCCCTCGCCCAGCAGCGCCAAGGTCATGTGCGCCAGCGGCGCCAGATCACCCGACGCGCCCACCGAGCCCTGCGACGGCACATACGGCACCAGCCCGGCGTTCAGCACCGCCAGCAAGGTGTCGACGACCTGCTCGCGCACGCCCGAGTGGCCACGGGCCAGGCTGGCGGCCTTCATCGCCAGCATCAGCCGCAGCACCGGCGCCGGCAGCGGCGCGCCGACGCCGACGCTGTGCGAGCGGATCAGGTTGAGCTGCAGGGTGTCGAGCTGCTCGGCGCTGATGCGCTGGTTGGCCAGCTTGCCGAAGCCGGTGTTGACGCCGTATACCGGCGCGTCGCCGGCCGCGGCGCGCTGCACCACCGCGGCGCTGGCGCGGATGGCCCGGCGTGCGGCCTCGTCGATCTGCAGGCTTTCGCCGCCGCCGTGCAGCGCCTGCAGCTGCTCGAGGCTGAAGGCGCCGGGTTGCAGCAGCATCGGCATCAGCGCGCCACCATCGGCAGCTTCAGGCCCTGTTCGCGGGCGCAGGCGATGGCCTCGTCGTAGCCCGCATCGGCATGGCGCATGACGCCGCTGGCCGGGTCGTTCCACAGCACGCGCTCGATGCGCTTGGCGGCCGCCTCGCTGCCGTCGCAGACGATGACCACGCCGGCGTGCTGCGAATAGCCCATGCCGACGCCGCCGCCGTGGTGCAGGCTGACCCAGGTGGCGCCGCCGGCGGTGTTGAGCAGCGCGTTCAGCATCGGCCAGTCGGAGACCGCGTCGCTGCCGTCCTTCATCGATTCGGTCTCGCGGTTCGGGCTGGCCACCGAGCCCGAGTCGAGATGGTCGCGGCCGATGACGATCGGCGCCTTCAGCTCGCCGCTGCGCACCATCTCGTTGAAGGCCAGCCCGGCACGATGCCGCTCGCCCAGGCCGATCCAGCAGATGCGCGCCGGCAGGCCCTGGAAGGCGATGCGCTCGCCGGCCATGTCGAGCCAGCGGTGCAGCTGCGCATCCTCGGGAAACAGCTCCTTCAGCTTGGCGTCGGTCTTGCGGATGTCCTCGGGGTCGCCGCTCAGCGCGACCCAGCGGAACGGCCCCTTGCCGCGGCAGAACAGCGGGCGCACGTAGGCCGGCACGAAGCCGGGGAAGTCGAAGGCCTTGCTCACGCCGGCATCGAAGGCCACCTGGCGGATGTTGTTGCCGTAGTCGACCGTCGGGATGCCCATGGCCTGGAAATCGAGCATGGCCTGCACATGCACCGCGCAGCCCTGCGCAGCCGCGGCGCGCAGCCCGGCGTGCTGCGACGCATCGGCGCGCGCCGCCTGCCAGCGCTCGACGCTCCAGCCCGGCGGCAGGTAGCCGTTGACCAGGTCGTGCGCGCTGGTCTGGTCGGTGACCAGGTCGGGCTTCAGCCCACCCGCGCGGGCGCGCTTGACCAGTTCGGGCAGCAGCTCGGCAGCATTGCCGAGCAGGCCGATGGAGACCGCCCGGCCGGCAGCGGTGTGCCTGGCGATGCGCGCCAGCGCGTCGTCGAGGTCGGTGGCCTGCTCGTCGAGGTACTTCGAGCGCAAGCGGAAATCGATGCGGCTTTGCTGGCATTCGATGTTCAGCGAGCAGGCGCCGGCGAAGGTCGCGGCCAGCGGCTGCGCGCCGCCCATGCCGCCGAGGCCGGCGGTGAGGATCCAGCGGCCCTGCGAGGTCGCCGCCGAAATGCTGGCGCCCGGCTTCGACGAAGGTTTCGTAGGTGCCCTGCACGATGCCCTGGCTGCCGATGTAGATCCAGCTGCCGGCGGTCATCTGGCCGTACATCATCAGGCCCTTGCGGTCGAGCTCGTCGAAGTGTTCCCAGGTGGCCCACTTCGGCACCAGGTTGGAGTTGGCGATCAGCACCCGCGGTGCATCGGCATGGGTGCGGAACACGCCCACCGGCTTGCCCGACTGCACCAGCAAGGTCTCGTCCTCGCCGAGGTCGCGCAGGGCCTTCAGCATGGCCTCGAAACAATCCCAGTTGCGCGCCGCCTTGCCGATGCCGCCGTAGACCACCAGCGCGTCGGGGTTCTCGGCCACCTCCGGGTCGAGGTTGTTCTGCAGCATGCGGTACGCGGCTTCGATGAGCCAGTTGCGGCAAGTCAGCTCGGTGCCGCGCGGCGCACGCACCGGTCGCGGCTGGGCAATCTGCGTCTGGGTGGACAGGTCGGACATGGCGGCCTCGCGAAGGTCAGGACAGGAGCGCACTGTACTTGCCTAGACAAGTCTATGCAACTAGACTGTGCCGATGAACACGGTGCTTGCCGAACCGGCCTTGCGCGGCCTCACACGCACCGCAGCCCGCGACGTGCCCGTGGCGCCCTACGCGCGCATCAAGCAGCACCTGAAGGCCGAACTGGCGCGGGGCCGCTGGCCGAGCGGCGCGCCGATGCCGTCGGATGCCGAGCTGGTGGCGCAGTTCGGCGTCAGTCGCATGACGGTGACCCGCGCGCTGAACGAGTTGCGCGCCGAAGGGCTGATCGAGCGGGTGCAGGGCGTGGGCACCTTCGCCGCGCACCTGTCGCCGGTGTCGTCGACCTTGAACATCCGCGACCTGCACGACGAGATCAGCGCGCGCGGGCACCGCCATCACGCGGTGGTGCACCTGGCGCGGCGCGAACGGGCCACCTCGGGCCTGGCGCTGCAGCTCGGCCTGGCGCGGGGTGCGGCGGTGTTCCACACCCTGATCGTGCACTTCGAGAACGGCGTCGCGCTGCAGTGCGAGGACCGCTACGTCAACCCGGCCAGCGCGCCCGACTACCTCGGCGTCGATTTCACGCAGACCACGCCGACGCACTATCTGCTCGAGGTGGCGCCGCTGTGGCAGGCGCAGTATTCGATCGAGGCCGGCGTGCCGAGCGCGCGCGAAGCCAGGCTGCTGGGCATCGCCCGCGACGCGCCGTGCCTGGTGGTGCTGCGGCGCACCGTCAGCCAGGCGGTGCCGATCACGCTGGCGCGGCTGGTGCACCCGGGCACCCGCTACCGGCTGCAGGGACAATTCAGCCCATGAGCACAGCCACCGCCCGTTGCACCGCACAGGACATCGAGGCCTTCCGCCGCGATGGCGCGGTATGCCTGCGCCAGCTGTTGACACCCGCCGAAGTGGCGCTGCTGCGCCAGGGCATCGACGCCAACCTGGCCGCGCCCAGCGCACGGGCGAAGGTGGCCAGCGCGGCCGGTGACCCGGGCCACTTCATCGAGGATTTCTGCAACTGGCAGCACAACGAGGCCTACCGCCGCGTGATCTTCGAATCGGCGCTGCCGGCCGCCGCCGGCGCGCTGACCGGCAGCCGCTGCATCCGCCTGTACCACGACCACATGTTGACCAAGGAGCCCGGCACGCAGTCGCCGACGCCGTGGCACCAGGACCAGCCCTACTACAACATCGACGGCGACCAGACCTGCAGCATGTGGATCGCGGTCGATCCGGTGCGCCGCCATTCGACGCTCGAATTCCTCGCCGGCTCGCACCGCGGGCCGTGGTTGATGCCGCGCACCTTCAAGGACAAGCAGGCGCGGTGGTTCCCGGAAGGCAGCCTCGCCGATCTGCCGCAGATCGATCGGCAGCGCGACGCCGATCGCATCCTGGGCTGGGAAATCGAGCCCGGCGACGTGGTCTGCTTTCACATGCTCGCGCTGCACGCGGCCGGCGGCGTCGACGGCGACCGGCGGCGGCGCGTGTTCTCGGTGCGCTTCATCGGCGACGACGTGCGCCATGCGCCGCGGCACTGGACCACCTCGCCCGAATTTCCCGGCCTGGCCGAGCGGCTGCCGGCCGGCGCACCGATGCACGATGCGCTGTTCCCGGTGTTGTGGGAGGCGACATGAACATCAACACGGTTGCGCTGCGACGACGTGCCGCCGACGCTGTGGAAGAACGGCAAGGGCCTGGTGCGTGACCTGCTGCACTGGCCGGACGAGGCGCACTGGCAGGCGCGCATCAGCGTCGCCGACATCGACGTCGACTCGCCGTTCTCGGTCTATGAAGATGCCGAGCGCTGGTTCAGCGTGGTGCAGGGCAACGGCGTGCGCCTGCAGCTGCCCGGCGGCTGGCAGCGTGTGGTGGCCGAGGGCGCGGCGGCGCATTTTCGCGGCGAGGATGCGCCGGCGTGCGAACTGATCGACGGGCCGACGCGCGATCTGAACCTGATGTGCCGGCGCAGCGCCGGGCGCGGCGAGATGACCGCCGCGCGGCCTGGCCAGGCGTGGCACTCGACGGCAGCATTGCGCGCCCTGTTCAGTGCCGACACGGCCATCCTGCTCGACGGCAGCGGCGCCGAACGGCCCCTGGCCCCGTTCACGCTGGTTTGGTCCGTGGACAGCCACGCCGCATGGCAGCTGCGCAGCGCCTCGGCGCAGCCGCGCGCCTGGTGGCTGGCCTTCGATCCGCTGCCGCGATGAACGCCGCCACCTTGTGGCGCAATGCGCGCCTGGCCACGCTGCACGGCGATCGGCCGTGGGGTGCCATCGAGCGCGGCGCGATGCTGGTCGTCGGCGAACAGCTGCACTGGGTCGGCGCCGAGGCCGATCTGCCGGCGGACGTGACCCGTCGGCGATGAACACGATCTGCACGGCGCCTGGGTCACGCCCGGCCTGGTCGACTGCCACACGCACCTGGTCTATGGCGGCCAGCGCGCGCGTGAATTCGAACTGCGCCTGCAAGGCGCCAGCTACGAGGACATCGCCCGCGCCGGCGGTGGCATCCGCTCCACCGTGGCCGCCACGCGTGCGGCCAGCGACGAGCAGCTGTTCACGTCGGCCGCGGCGCGCGCGCGTGCGCTGATGGCCGAGGGCGTGACCACGCTCGAGATCAAGTCGGGCTACGGCCTGAGCGCCGAACACGAGGCGCGCTGCCTGCGCGTCGCGCGCCGCCTGGGCCGCACGCTGCCGCTGACGGTGCGCACCAGCTGCCTGTCGGCGCATGCGCTGCCGCCCGAGTTCGAAGGCCGCGCCGACGACTACATCACCGCGCTGCAACACTGGCTGCCGGTGCTGCACGGCGAAGGCCTGGTCGATGCCGTCGATGCCTTCTGCGACCGCATCGGCTTCACGCCGGCGCAGACGCGGCGCGTCTTCGACTCCGCGCGCGCACTGCGCCTGCCGGTGAAGCTGCATGCCGAGCAGCTCAGCGACCAGGGCGGTGCGCAGCTGGCCGCCGAGTACGGCGCGCTGTCGTGCGACCACCTCGAACACCTGTCGGAAGCCGGCGTGCGCGCGATGGCCGCGGCCGGCACGGTGGCGGTGCTGCTGCCCGGCGCTTTCTACTTCCTGCGCGAGACGAAGCTGCCGCCGGTGCAGTCGCTGCGCGAGGCCGGGGTGCCGATCGCGCTGGCCAGCGACCACAACCCGGGTTCGTCGCCGACCCTGTCGCTGCTGCTGATGCTGAACATGGGCTGCACGCTGTTCGGGCTGACGCCGGAAGAAGTGCTGCGCGGCGTCACCGTCAACGGCGCGCGCGCGCTCGGGCTGCACGATCGCGGGCGGCTGGTGGCCGGCCAGCGCGCCGACTTCGTGGCCTGGGATGTCGATCATCCGAACGAGCTGGCCTACTGGTTCGGCCACAACCCCTGCCGCCGCCGCGTCGTCGGCGGCCTCGACATCGGCGCCAGCGTGCCATGAACGACGCGGTGTTCAGCCTGCATCGGGGCAGCACGCCGCTGCTGGTCAGCCTGCCGCACGCCGGCACGCAGTTGACACCCGAGTTGCAGACCCGGCTGGTGGCACGTGCGGCGCAGGTCGAAGACACCGACTGGTTTCTCGAACGGCTGTATGCCTTCGTCGCCGAGATGGGCGCCAGCCTGATCGTGCCGCGCCACAGCCGCTACGTGGTCGATCTGAACCGGCCCAGCGACAACCAGCCGATGTATGCCGGCGCCAACAACACCGAGCTGTGCCCGACGCGCTTCTTCACCGGCGAGCCGCTGTACCGCGAGGGCTGCGCGCCCGCCGCCGACGAAGTCGCGCAGCGCGTGCGCAGCTACTGGCAGCCCTATCACGACGCCTTGCGCGACGAACTGGCGCGGCTGAAGCGCACGCACGGCCATGCCATCGTCTTCGACGGCCACAGCATCAAGTCGCGCCTGCCGTGGTTGTTCGAAGGCCAGCTGCCCGACCTGAACCTGGGCACCGCCGCCGGGCAGGCCTGCGCGCCGTCGCTGCGCGATGCGCTGGCAGATCTGCTGAACGCGCAGACCACCTACACCGTGGCCATCGACGGCCGCTTCAAGGGTGGGCACATCACGCGCCAGTACGGGCGACCGGCGGAGGGCGTGCATGCGGTGCAGCTGGAGATGTGCTGGCGCACCTACATGCGACGAGAGCCCGCCGTTCGCCTGGGACGCAGCCCACGCGGCGCGGGTGCAGCCGCTGCTGCGCGAGATGGTGCGCACGATGCTGCAGTGGCGCCCTGCCGCTGCCGCGTGATGAGCGCCGCCACCTTGCTGTGGGCGCCGCAGGCCTGGTGGCACGGGCGCTGGCACGACGACGTGCTGCTGCAGATCGGCGCCGATGGCCACTGGGCCGACGTGCAGGCCGGCGTGGCGCCGCCCGAGCAGGCCGAGCGCCTGGCCGGCCCGGTGCTCGCCGGCCTGGTCAATGCGCACAGCCACGCCTTCCAGCGTGCCTTCGCCGGCCTCAGCGAGCGGCGCGACGACGAACACGACGACTTCTGGTCGTGGCGCGATCGCATGTACCGCGTGGCGCTGCGCATCGGCCCGCAGCAGTTGCGCGCGGTGGCTGCGCAGCTGTACGCCGAGTTGCTGCGCGGCGGCTACACCCAGGTCTGCGAATTCCACTACCTGCACCATCGGCCCGACGGCACGCCGTACGACGATGCCGCCCAGATGAGCTGGGCGCTGGCCGATGCCGCCGACGACGCCGGCATCGGCCTGACCGTGCTGCCGGTGCTGTACCAGCGCGCGGGCTTCGACCAGCCCGGCCTGCGCGACGACCAGCGTCGCTTCGCCAGCGATGTGCGGGCGGTGCTCGATCTGCAGCATGCGGTGCAGGCCAGCGGCCGTGCGCGGCTGAGTGCCGGCGTCGCGGTGCATTCGCTGCGCGCCGCCGAGCCGGCCGCCATCACCGCGCTGGCAGAGGCTTGTGGCGACGTGCCGATCCACATCCACATCGCTGAACAGACCGCCGAGGTGGCGGCCTGCCTCGCCGCGCACGGCCTGCGGCCGATCGAATGGCTGGCCGGCGCACGCTGCGCCCGACGCCCGCTGGCAGCTGGTGCATGCCACGCATGCCACGCCGGCCGAGATCGAGGCGGTGGCGCGCTGCGGCGCCGGCGTGGTGCTGTGCCCTTCCACCGAGGCCAACCTGGGCGATGGCCTGGCCGACCTGCCCGGCTGGCTGCGCGCCGGCGTGCCGTTGGCCATCGGCTCCGACAGCCATGTCACACGCGCCTGGCGCGAAGAGCTGCGCTGGCTCGAATACGGCCAGCGGCTGCTGCTGCGCCAGCGCAACATCGCCGCCGCACCGGCGCTGGGCCAGCCCTCGACGGCGGCGCGGCTGTGGTCGTCGCTCAGCGATGGCGGCGGTCGCGCCGCCGGCTTCACCCGCTGGGGCCTGCAGCCGGGCGCGCGTGCCGACCTGCTGGTGATCGACACCGACGATGCCAGCCTGCTCGGCGTGCCACCCGCGCAGCGGCTCGACGCGCTGGTGTTTTCCAGCCCCGGGCGGCCGTTTCGCGACGTGATGGTGGCCGGGCGCTGGGTGCTGCGCGAACACCGTCAGGACAACGCCGCCGCCGTCGCGTCGCGCTTCACGCTGGCCATGCGCGAGCTCTGGGCCGCGCCCTGAACACGCCGGCGTTCATCGCCGACTACTTCGGCGCCGAGAAGCTGCAGGCGGTGGTGTTCATGGCCGTCGGCGTGGCCGCCATCGCCTGGGCCGCGTGGCTGCTGCGCACACGCAGCGTGCTGCGCGGCATGGCCGGCCCGCTGGTGGCCGTGGCGCTGGTGCAGCTGGTGGTCGGCGCCACCGTCTACCTTCGCAGCGATGTGCAGCTCGAACGGTTGACACGCCAACAGCAGCAGCAGCCGGCGGCCTTCAAGGCCGACGAGAGCGCACGCCTGCGCACCGTGCTCGACAACTTCGCGATCTACAAGCGCATCGAGATCGGGCTGCTCGCGCTGGGCATGGCGCTGGTGGTGCTGCTGCGCGCGCGGCCGTTCTGGTTTGCGTTCGGCCTGGGTCTGGTGCTGCAGGCGGCGCTGATGCTGGCGCTCGATCAGCTTGCCCAGGCGCGTGCGCGCGACTACCTGAAGCTGCTGCTGGCGAGCTGATCAGCGGGCGAGCAAAGCAATCGCCGTCAGCGCCCCCAGCCGCCGCGCATGACCTGCACGATGTTGCTGTAGTCGTCGCTCCAGGCGCGGCGGTGGCCGACATCGGGTGTCGGCAGCGTCGCCTCGACGATCACCGGCAGGTCGAGCAGCTGCCGGTCGCGCGCCAGCAGCACCCAGTCCGACGGCGAACGGATCAGGCCATCGGCATCGCCCGCGTCCGACACATGCGCCATCTGCAGGCCCAGATCGGCGGCGATGCGCGCGGCCACCGGCACCAGGTCGAGGTAGCGGTTGCTCAGGTGCAGCGCGATCACGCCGTCGGGGGCGATGCGCTCGCGGTACAGCGCCACCGCTTCGCGCGTCAGCAGGTGCACCGGGATCGAGTCGCCGGAAAACGCATCGACCACCAGCACGTCGAAACGCTGCTGGGCTTCGGCCTGCAACAGCAGCCGGCCATCGCCGATGCGCACCTGCACGTCGGCGGGCGAATCGGCGAGAAAGGTGAAGTGGCGCCGCGCGGCATCGGCCATCGCGGCATCGATCTCGTAGAAGACGTAGTGGTCGCCGGCCTTGCCGTAGGTGGCGATGGTGCCCGCGCCGAGCCCGACGGCGCCGACCGACACCGCGCGCCCGCCGAACACGCCGCCGGTGCGCAGCAGCCGGCCGACACCGGAGTGCTGCGTGTAGTAGCTGGTCGGCTGGCGTTCGCGCTCGGGCGTGCCGCGCAGCTGCAGCCCATGCAGGATGCGCCCGTGCACCAGTTCGCGCTCGAGCGTGTGCGGCCGCGCCGCATCGCCGAAATCGCGCACCCGGATGACACCGTAGAAATTGCGCTGCACCGCCAGCAGGTTGCTGGTCGCGGCATCGATGCGCCGCACGGCGGTGCCGGCCGAACACAGCAGCACCAGCGCCGCCGCCATCACCCAGCCGCGCCGCGGCCAGCAGCAGGCCATGACCGCCAGCGAGAGCAGCAGCAGGCCGATCTCGACTTCGAAATAACCCGGCAGCAGCGCCGGTGCCGCCAGGCCCACCAACGCGCCGCCGAAGACGCCGCCGGCCGACACGCACAGGTAGAAGCCGGTCAGCTGCGAAGGGTGCGGCCGCCGCCGCGCCAGTTCGCCGTGGCAGAACATGCACAGCGCAAACAGACAGGCCAGCCAGGCGACCATCTGCCACGCCGGCGCACCGAGCGAACGCTCCCACACCAGCAGCACGCACATGCCGAGCAAGGCGATCAGCGCCGCGGTGGCCAGCGCAGCCGGCGCGACCCAGCGGTCGCTGTCGAAACACAGCGTGAAGCTCAGCAGGTACAGCGCCAGCGGCAGGATCCACATCATCGGAAACGACGGGATGTTCTGCGTCAGGTGGTTGGTGATGGCCACCAGCTCGTAGCTGCCGAGCGCCGCCAGCGCCATCCAGCCCAGGGCCTGCAGTCGACCCGCGCGCCGGTGACCGTCGTCGGGCGCCAGCGGCCTTGCGGCGTCGGCGTCGGCGGCGGCTGCGCGGCGGCGGCCGAAGACGCTGATCAGGCACAGCAGGCCGACGTAGATCGCGTAGGCTGCGGACCACAGGTGCGCCTGCGTGGCGGTGCGCAGCCACGGCTCGATCAACCACGGGTAGGCCAGCAGCGCGGCCAGCGAAGCCAGGTTGGACAGCGCGAACAGCCGGTACGGGTTGCGCTGCGGCAGGTCGCGGGCCAGCCAGCCCTGCAGCAACGGGCTGGTCATCGCCAGCAGCGTGAACGGCAGGCCGATGCTGAGCACCAGCAACAGCAGGATCTGCACCGCCGGCGCCAGCGCATCGAACGACGGCGCCATGCGCAACGGCACGATCGGCAGCAGCGCCAGGCTGGCCAGCAGCAGCAGCAGGTGCGCGTGCCGATGGCCGGCGCTGTGGTCGTGGCGAACCAGCCGGTGCGCGCCGGCATAGCCGATCAGCATCGCCGCCTGGAAGAACACCAAGCAGGTGGCCCACACCGCGACGCTGCCGCCGAAGCGCGGCAGGATCAGCTTGGCGATGATCGGCTGCAGCAGGAACAGCAGGAACGCGCCGAGGAAGATCACGCCGCCCTTCAGCGCCAGCGCGCCGGCGCGCGCAGGCAACGCAGCGCTGACGATCGACGCTGCGGGCTGCGCGTTCGGGCCTTCGCCCGGCGGACCGCCCGCGCGGCTCATGGCCCGAGCAGCGTTTGCAGCGTGGCCAGCGAATCGGCCTCGTGCAGCGGCTTGTCGTCACGGATGCGCAGCATGCGCGGGAAGCGCACCGCGATGCCGCTCTTGTGGCGGGCGCTGCGGTTGATGCCCTCGAAGCCGAGTTCGAAGACCAGGCTGGGCCGCAGGCTGCGCACCGGCCCGAACTTCTCGACCGTGTGCGCGCGGATGAGCCGGTCGACGCGCGTGAACTCTTCATCGGTCAGGCCCGAGTAGGCCTTGGCGAAGGGCAGCAGCTGCAGCGCACCGGGTTGCGCCGGTTCGCGCCGCGCGATCGCCTCGACCACCGCCTGCGCCTCGGCGGCATCGTCGGGCGGACGGCTCCACACCGCGAAGGTGTAGTCGGTGTAGACGCTGGCGCGGCGGCCGTGGCCGGCCTGGGCATAGATCAGCACGCAATCGACGCGCAGCGGGTCGATCTTCCATTTCCACCACACACCGCCGGCCTTGCTGCGCCCGCTGCCGTAGGCCGACAGCCGGTGCTTCAGCATGAAGCCTTCGACACCGCGCGCGCGGCTGTGCTCGCGCAGCTGCGCCAGCGCCGGCCAGTCGGCATCCTCCAGCAGCGGCGACAGCGGCAGCTGCGCATCGGCGCACACCTGTTCCAGCAGCAGGCGCCGCTGCTGCTGCGGCAGCTCGCGCAGATCCTCGCCCTGCCACTGCAGCAGGTCGTAGGCCATGAAGGTGGCCGGCGCTTCGGCGAGCAGCTTCTTGCCCAGCGTCTTGCGCCCGATGCGCTGCTGCAGCTTCTGAAACGGTGCCGGCGCATCGTCGAGCCAGATCAGGATCTCGCCGTCGAGCACGCAGCCGTCGGGCAGCCGTTGTGCGAGCGCCGAGACCTCCGGGAAAGCGTTCGGTGATCAGCTCCTCGCCGCGCGACCACAGCCAGCACTGGCCGCCGCGGCGCACCAGCTGCGCGCGGATGCCGTCGTACTTCCATTCCACCAGCCACTGGTCGCGAGCGCCGAGGCGCTGCTCGAAGGTGTCGACCGGGGCGTCGAGCGCATGCGCCAGGAAAAACGGATAGGGCTGGCCGGCATCGGCGTCGCTGCGCTCGGCGAGCAAGGCGCGGTAGCGCGCCGCGCTGGGGCGGCTGTGGGCGTCGGTGTAGCCCATCATGCGCTGCGCGACGGCCTTGGCATCGATGCCGGCCAGTTCGGCCAATGCGCGCTGCACCAGCAGCTTGCTGACGCCGACGCGAAAGCCGCCGCCGATCAACTTGGTCAACAGGAAGCGCTGCGGCGCATCGAGTTCGCGCCACCACTGCGCGAGCAGCGCCGACTGCGTTTGCGCCGGTTGTCCGCGCAGCGGCAGCAGCCGCTGCTCGATCCACTCGGCGAGCCCCAGGTCGGAGGTGGCGGTGGCGGCCGGCAGCACGTGGGCCAGCGTCTCGGCGAGGTCGCCGACGGCTTCGTAACACTCCTCGAACAGCCACGGCGGGATGCCGGCCTCGTGCATCGCGGTGGCGCGCAGGACCGCGCTCGGCACCGCCTGCCGGGGCTTGCCGCCGGCCAGGAAGTACACCGCCCAGGCCGCGTCCTCGGCTTGCGCGGCGGCGAAGTACGCGCGCAGCGCGTCGACCTTGTCGCGCGTGCCGGTGCTGGCGTCGAGGGCGTTGAACAGCGCGGCGAAGCGCCTCATGCGCAGCGCGCAGCGCGCGCCGCGAACCGCGTTCTAGACACGCTCGATCGGCTGCCCCGCGGCGGGCAGCCGATAGGCCTGGTTGAGCCGGTCCCAGTTGGCCTGCCGCTCGGCATCGACGAAGGCGCGCAACTCCTTCAGCTGGAAATCGCGCAGCCCCGGGTCGTGCAGCAACACCGCCTCGCCGGCCAGCGCCCAGTCGATGTCGTGTTCGGCCAGCCACAGTTCGGCATCCGCCGGCAGCAGCTGCAACAGCGCCTCGCCGGCATCGTCGGGATGCACCGCGCTGAGCAGCAGCCGCTGCGGCCAACGCGACAGCAGCGGCATCTGCGTGCCCAGCGGCGGCCACAGCGCCAGCAGCACGTGCGGCGCGAAGGTGTCGACGATCGGCCCGTCGGGGGTGCTGTGCACCTGCGACACCGCGCCGAACACGCGCCGCAACGCACCCACCCAGGCGCCGGGCTTCCACTGCGGCAGCAGCCGCGCGACGCCGGCCTTGCGCCACACCGTCAGCGGCTCGTCGTCGGCACCGTGCTGGCGCAGGCTCGAACCGTGTGCGGCCTCGGAGACATCGCTGCCCGGCTTCCACACCGCCTCGATGTCGGTGACGTCGCCGGGCTCGCCGCGATGCCACTTGTCGGCGCGGCCACTGCGCGCCACCGCGCCCAGGTTCAGCTCGTCGAGCACCGCGCCCTGCGCTGACGACGACACGGGCGCCGAGGGGCTCAGCACATCGATCAGCGGCAGCGACGGATCGAGCCGCCGCGCATCGCGAGCCACCTCGGGCTTCCAGCCGTCGAGCACGCGGGTCGGGTCGAACGGCTGCGCCCCGGCATCGGGCCGCCAGCCGTCGAGCACGCGGGTGGGGTCGACCTCGGGGCGCGGCGGCCGGTCGTGCTCGCTGATCGGCACGACATGGCGCGGTCGGTCGTTCTTCGGCTTGTCCATGGCCTTCAATGGTAGCGGCTGGGCCTCATGCCGCGCCCGCGGCGGCGCGCGTTTCCCCGTCGTCGTCGCCGAATTCGGTCTTGAAGGCGCCGGCCTGCAAGCCCTGCTCGCCGAGCCAGCGCACCATCACCGCCTCGTAGCCGTGCGTGACGATGACCCGCGTCGCACCGGTGGCACCGATCGCCTGCTGCAGGCCGGGCCAGTCGGCATGGTCGCTGATGACGAAGCCCCGATCGACACCGCGGCGACGCCGTGCGCCGCGCAGCTGCATCCAGCCGCTGGCGAAGGCATCGCCGAAGTCGCCGAAGCGGCGTGCCCAGGCGCTGCCGTGCACCGATGGCGGGGCGACCACCAGCGCGCGCTTCCAGGCATCGCGCGGCGCACCGTCCTGCACGGTCTGCGTCGGTGGCAGCGGCACCCCCTCGGCGCGGTAGACCGTGTTCAGCGCGTCGACCGCGCCGTGCACGACGATCGGCCCGATCGAGGCATCGATGCCGCACAGCACACGCTGCGCCTTGCCCAGGCTGTAGGCGAGCAGCAGGCTGGCGCGGCCGGCGTCGGCGTTGTGCTGCCACCAGGCGTTGACCTCGGCGAACAGCTCGGCCTGCGGCCGCCAGCGGTAGATCGGCAGCCCGAAGGTCGATTCGGTGATGAAGCAGTCGCAGCGCAGCGGCTCGAAGGCATCGCAGCTGGGGTTGTGATCGCCGGCGCCGCTGACGAAGTAGTCGCCCGAGGCGACCCACACGCGGCCGCGATGTTCGATGCGCACCTGCGAGGAGCCCAGCACATGGCCGGCCGGGTGCAGGCTGACGCGCACGCCGTTCAGATGCACCGCTTCGCCCCACGCCAGCGACTGCAGCGAGACATCGCCCAGCCGCGACCTCAGCAGCCCGGCGCCGCGCGCGCTGGCCAGGTAGTGCGCGTGGCCGACGCGGGCATGGTCGGCATGGGCATGGGTGATGACGGCGCGCTGCACCGGCCGCCACGGATCGATGAAAAAATCACCCGCCGGGCAGTACAGCCCCTCGGGGCGCTGCACGACCAGATCCGGGCCCTCGGGCGGCACGCTCGCCATCGTCATCGCTTCATTGTGGGGCGCCCGGTGCGCGTGAAATACTGTGCCGATGCAGCATCCCTACGCCGGCATCGGCATCGACGACGACAAGACGCTGGCGCAGATCTACCTGAGCCTGCACGGGCGGCTGTCGCGGCGTGATTTCTGGATCTTCGGCGTGCTGGCGCTGGTCGGCGTGGCCGTGCTGGCGCTGCTGCTGCTGGGCATTGCCGGTGTGCGCGAGCGCCCGGCCGACATCATCGTCAACCTGCTGTTGTTCTGGCCCGGGCTGGCGGTGTCGGTCAAGCGCTGGCACGACCGCGGAAAGTCCGGCTGGTGGGTGCTGGTGGCGCTGGTGCCGGTGATCGGCTGGCTGTGGGCGCTGATCGAAAACGGCTTCCTGCGCGGCACCATCGGCGCCAATCGCTTCGGCGCCGACCCGCTGGTCGATGCTGCGCCGCGCGCTCAATAGCGCTTGTAGATGCCGGCCAGGCGCAGATAGACGGTCGAGCACCAGGCCACGAAGTTGCGCGTCGCCCAGTGCCGCCAGCCGGCCCGGCGTGCGCTCGGCAGCACCTGCCGCGACTGTGCGAGCGCCGCGTCGAAAGCCTCGCCCAGCTGCGCACTGAACTGGGCGTCGCGCACCACCGCATTGGCTTCGAGGTTGAGCAGCAGCGACAGCGGATCGATGTTGGAGCTGCCCACGGTGGCCCAGTCGTCGTCGACCAACGCCACCTTCGCGTGCAGGAACGACGGCGTGTATTCGTGGATCTGCACACCCCGCAGCAACAGGTCGTCGTACAGCACCTGCGCGGCCATCGCCGCCAGCCGGTAGTCGGCCATGCCCTGCAGCAACAGCCGCACGCGAACGCCCCGCTCGGCGGCGGCGCGCAAGGTGCGCAGGAAGGCGCGGCCCGGATAGAAGTAGGGGCAGGCGATGTCGATGCGGTGCCGGGCACGGCGCATCGCGGCGATGTAGCTGCGTTCGATCGAGCGGCGCTGGCGCAGGTTGTCGCGCACGACGAAGGCCACCGGCACCGGCGGCTCGCCGGCGGCCGCGTCGCGCCGCTCGTCTGCCGCGCCGGGGGACGGTGCGCCGCGCATGCCCCGCAGCAGACGCACGGTGTCGGCCACCGGGCGCGGGCTGTGCGCCAGTTCGCGCACCTGCTGGCGCCACTTGCGGCCGAAGCGCGCGCGCACGCTCAGCGCATGCACCATGCGCTGCACCAGCGGGGCGACCGGGCCGCGCAGCTCGACGGCAAAGTCCAGGCGCGGCTCGAGCAGCTCGCCGTGCACCAGGTCATGGCGGTCGTCGAGCACGTTGATGCCGCCGACGAAGGCCACCCGGTCATCGACCGCGCACAGCTTCTGGTGCAGCCGGCGCAGATGCTGCGGCTGCAGCCACGACCACCAGCGGTCGAGCGGGCGGAAGACATCGATCGCCACCGCTGCCGGCTCCAGCCGCTCGCGCAAGGCAGCCAGGCTGGTGCGTGCACCGAAGCCGTCGACCACCACCCGCACCGTCACGCCGCGCTGCGCCGCGGCGGCGAGCGCGGCGCAGACCTGCTCGCCGGCCGCGTCGAGCTCGAAGATGTAGGTCGCCAGCCAGACACTCACCCGCGCCGTCTCGATGGCCTGGCACATGGCGGCGAAGAGCTGGTCGCCGCCACGCAGCAGGCGTGTGGTGTTGCCGCCGACGAAGCGCCCCGGCGGCAACGAATCCCAGGCCCACAGCGGCGATGCATCGCCGTCGCCTGCGGGGCCCCGATTCGCGGCAGGCACGGGTCAGGGCAGTTCGAGATCCGCCAGCAGCGGCAGATGGTCCGACATGCGCGCCCACGAGCTGCCCCGCGGCACCGCGGTGGAACGGCAGATCAGCCCGCGTGAATAGATGCGGTCCATCGCGAACACCGGCACGCGCGACGGGAATGTCAGCCGCTGCTGCGCGCGCGCGCCCGGCACCACCGCGCGGTGCAGGCCGACATCGTGCATCGGCCCGTCGAGGCGCTCGCTCCAGTCGTTGAAGTCACCGGCGACGACCAGCAGTTCACCGGCCGGCACGTGGGCCGTCACAAAGTCGGCCAGCCGCAGCACCTGGCGCATGCGGCTGCGGTGGGCGAGCCCGAAGTGCACCACCACCGCATGCACGGTGCGCCCGTTCCATGACACCGGCACGTGCAGCAGGCCGCGCTGCTCGAAGCGGTGGTCGCTGACATCGTGGTGCGCGATGTCGCCGAGCTCCCAGCGCGACAGCAGCGCGTTGCCATGTTCGCCGTGGCGGGTGAAGGCGTTGGTGCGGTAGGCCACCGCGTAGCCCTCCGGGGCCAGGAAGTCGGCCTGCCCGCCCTCGGGCCAGCCGAACCAGGTGCGCGCGAAGTGACGCTGGTCGCGCGAATTGTTCAGGCGCACTTCCTGCAGGAACACCAGGTCGGCATCGAGCGCCTCGATGCCCAGCCCCAGGTTGTGGATCTCCAGCCGCTTGCGCGGGCCGACGCCGCGCACGCCCTTGTGGATGTTGTAGGTGGCCACGCGCAGCACGTCGAGCGGCATCTGCGTGGACGGTGCGATGACCGACGACGAGAACGGGTTCATGCGGCGTCGGCCTGGGCGAAGCGCGGCAACATCAACACCGCCTCGGCGTTGCTGGGCGAGAAGCAGCAGTCGGCGGCCTCGCGCCACGGCAGCCAGCGGTGATCGGTGTGCTCGCGCGGGTTCAAGGTGACGACGGTGCCCTCGGGCACGCACAGGCCGAAGACGTGCTCGGTGTTGTGGGTCACGCCGACAGCGTAGCGGTGTCGCCAGGTGAGGTAGATCTCGTACACGTTGCGCAGCTGCCAGTCACGCAGCGCATGCGCAGGCACCGCGGCGCTGCCGATGACGATGCCGGTTTCTTCGGCTACTTCGCGCCGGCAGGTCAGCTCGAGCGGCTCGTCCAGCATGTCCTTCGAGCCGGTCACGCTTTGCCAGAAGCCCGGCTTGTCGGCGCGTTCGATGAGCAGCACCTGCAGCGCGGGCGTGTGGATCACCACCAGCACCGATTGCGGGATCTTGAATGGCCGCGGCGCGGCGGTCCCGGGCACGACGTCAGTGGCCACCGACGACAAGCGCGTGGCTATCGCGCCGCCAGCTGGGCGTTGCGCAGCCGGATGTGCAGATCACGCAACTGCTGCTCGTCGACCACGCTCGGCGCGCCGGTGAGCAGGCACTGTGCGCGCTGCGTCTTCGGGAAGGCGATGACCTCGCGCAGCGAATCGGCACCGGTCATCAGCATCACCAGCCGATCCAGGCCGATGGCCAGGCCGCCGTGCGGCGGTGCGCCGTACTGCAGCGCATCGAGCAGGAAGCCGAACTTCGCCGCGGCTTCCTCGGCGCCGATGTTCAGCGCGCGGAAGACCTTGCTCTGCACCTCCTCGCGGTGGATACGCACCGAGCCGCCGCCGAGTTCGATGCCGTTGAGCACCATGTCGTAGGCCTTGGCGATGCAACGCCCCGGATCGTCGTCGAGCCAGTCCTCGTGGCCGTCCTTCGGCGCGGTGAAGGGGTGGTGCACGGCGTTCCAGCGGCCGGCTTCGGCATCGTGTTCGAACATCGGGAAATCGACCACCCACAGCGGCTCCCACTCGCCTTCGACGAGCTTGCGCGCCTTGCCGAATTCGCTGTGGCCGATCTTCACGCGCAGCGCACCCATCGCGTCGTTGACCACCTTGGCCTGGTCGGCGCCGAAGAACAGCAAGTCGCCGTTGACCGCGCCGGTGCGCTCGATGATGGCGGCCAGCGCCGTGTCGTTGAGGTTCTTCACCACCGGCGACTGCAGGCCGGCGCGCAGTTCGGCTTCGCCCTGCCCGGCCTCGATGTGGTTGACCTTGATCCACGCCAGCCCCTTGGCGCCGTAGATCTTGACGAACTCGGTGTAGCGCGTCGATCTCGCCGCGGCTCATGTCGCCGCCGCCGGGCACGCGCAGCGCGACCACGCGGCCGCCGGGCGTGCGCGCCGGGGCCGAGAAGACCTTGAAATCGACCTCCTGCATCACGTCGGTGAGTTCGGTCAACGCCATCTTCACGCGCAGGTCGGGCTTGTCCGAGCCGTACAGGCGCATCGCCTCGGCATAGCGTCATGACCGGGAACGCCGGCAGCTCCACACCGATGGCGTGCTGGAACACGTGTGCGGATCATCTGCTCGAACATGGCGCGGATCTCGCCTTCGCTCGAGGAACGAGGTCTCGATGTCGATCTGCGTGAACTCGGGCTGGCGATCGGCGCGCAGGTCCTCGTCGCGGAAGCACTTGGTGATCTGGTAGTAGCGGTCGAAGCCGGCCACCATCAGCAGCTGCTTGAACAGCTGCGGGCTTTGCGGCAGCGCGAAGAACTGCCCGTCGTGCACGCGGCTGGGCACCAGGTAGTCGCGCGCACCCTCGGGCGTGCTGCGCGTCAGCAGTCGGCGTCTCGATGTCGATGAAGCCGTTGGCATCGAGGAACTTGCGCACCTCCATCGCCACGCGGTAGCGCAACATCAGGTTGCGCTGCATCGCCGGGCGGCGCAGGTCGAGCACGCGATGCGTCAGGCGCGTGGTCTCCGACAGGTTCTCGTCGTCGATCTGGAACGGCGGGGCCAGGCTCGGGTTCAGCACCTCGAGCTCGTGGCACAGCAACTCGACCTTGCCGCTGGTGAGATTGGCGTTGTGCGTGCCTTCGGGGCGGGCGCGCACGGTGCCGACCACCTTCAGGCAGTACTCGCTGCGCACGTCCTCGGCGATGGCGAAGGTGGCCGCGCGGTCGGGGTCGCACACCACCTGCACCAGGCCTTCGCGGTCGCGCAGGTCGATGAAGATGACGCCGCCGTGGTCGCGGCGGCGGTGCGCCCAGCCCATCAGCGTGACGGTCTGGCCCATCAGCGCTTCGCTGACGCTGCCGCAATAGGTGGTTCTCATCGAATGGCTTCTCATGGCAATGCTAGGGAACACAGCGCGCGTTGCGCTTCGGGCGCCGGGCGCGTGGACAAAGTGTGGAGCGGGCCGATCGCGCCGCCCGGCGCGCTCAGCCGACCAGGTTTCGCGCCCGCGCGATCTCGGCCACCCGCGCCGGTGGCGCCACCACGCCCATCGAGATGATGTACTTCAGCGCCTCGTCGACGCTCATGCCCAGCGGCACCACGTCGGCGCGCGGCATCATCAGGAAGAAGCCCGAGGTCGGATTGGGTGTGGTCGGCACATAGACGCTGACATAGCCGCCCGGCAGGTGCTGGGCCACCTCGCCGCCGGGCTTGCCGGTGACGAAGGCGATGGTCCAGGCGCCGGCGCGCGGGTACTGCACCAGCACCGCCTCGCGAAAGGCGTTGCCGTTGCTGGAGAACAGCGTGTCCGAGACCTGCTTGACCGAGTTGTAGATCGACCGCACGATCGGAATGTTGTTCATCAGGCGGTTCCACTGCCGCCACCACCACTGGCCGAAGATGTTGGTGACGAACACGCCGGTCAGCAGCACGCCGATGCCGAGCACGATCAGCCCCAGGCCGGGCACCCGGCGCAACAGCTCGATGGTCGATTGCGCCGATTCGGGCAGCAAGGCCTGCGGCCCGTACAGGAACCAGGCGAACAGGCCGTCGATGGCACCGAGCAGCCACGACAGCACCCAGAAGGTGATCGCCAGCGGTGTCCACACCAACAGGCCGGCGAGCAGGTACTTTTTCACTTCGATCCTGTCGCGGGCGTGTCGGCCTTGCTGGCAGCGGGCTTGGCAGCGGCCGGCGCGGGCGCACTGGCCGGTGTGGCAGCCGGCTTGGCCGCCGCGCCTTGCTCAGCCGGTTTGGCGGCGGTATCGGCGGTTTTCACCTCGCCGCCATCAGGCTTCGCCGGCGCCGCTTCGTCGCCCGACTTGTCTGCGCCCGCAGCGCTGTTGCCACCCCGGAAATCGGTCACGTACCAGCCCGAACCCTTGAGCTGAAAGCCGGCCGCGGTGAGCTGCTTGACATAGCTGGCCGCGCCGCAGGCCGGGCAGACCGACAGCGGCGGATCAGACATCTTCTGCAAAGCATCCTGCCGGTGTCCGCAGGACTCGCACTTGTACGCGTAGATCGGCATGGGGTTTGAACTGATGCAAAACCCTCAATTATAGGTTTTCCGCCCGGCCAAGGCGGCGCCATCTGCCGATCAAAGGCGCGGGCGGACCCGCTGCGCATGCTGCGCCGAAGCGGTGCTCGCCGCGGCGCGGGCGGTGGCCTCTTCGGTCGACATCCCGCGGTGGGCCACCCATTGCGGCGCCAGCGTGCCCAGCAGCATGCCGATGACGGAGGCGAACAGGCCGACCAAATTGGGCGGCACCAACGCGTCGGCGGCGACGATGTCGCACACCAGCCAGGTGCCGATGCCGAAGACGACCGCGCAAAGCGCCCCCTGCGTGCTCGCGCGCCGCCAGTACGCACCCGCCAGCAACGGCACGAAGGCGCCGGTGAGCGTGACGTTGTAGGCGTTCTGCACCATCTCGTACATGGTGCTGCGGCTGTTGATGGCGAACAGCAGTGCGCAGGTGGTGAACAGCAACAGCACCACCCGCAGCACCAGCAGGAACGCCCGGTCGCTCAGCGGCGGGGCGAACGGGCGCAGGATGTTCTCGGTGAAGGTCGCCGTCGGCGCCAGCAGCGCGCCGCTGGCGGTCGACAGGATCGCCGACAGCAGCGCGCCGAAGAACAGGATCTGCGCCCACAACGGCGTCTTGCCGAGCACCACGTCGGGCAGGATGCGCTGGATCTCGCGTGCATCGTCGGAATCGAACAGCTGCGGCCAGCGCCGGGTCGCCGACCAGCGCCGCATAGGCGATGAAGATCGGCACGAAGGCGAAGCAGAAGTAGACGCAGGCCGCCGATGACGGTGCCGCGCACCGCGGTCTTCTCGTCCTTGGCGCTGGTCATGCGCTGGAACACGTCCTGCTGCGGAATCGAGCCGAAGGCGAAGGCGAAGAAGGCGCCGGCCATGGCCCACAGCCCGGCGGCATCGAGGTCGGCGGCGAACATCGTCAGCTTGCCGTCGGCAGCGGCCTGCGAGATGACCTTCGCCGGCGCCGCCGGCCAGGTCGCCGACGATCCACGCCACCAGCGACAGCCCGATGACGATGACCACCGTCTGGAACAGGTCGGTGATCGCCACCGACCACATGCCGCCGAAGATGGTGTACACCAGCACCACGCCGGCGCCGACGAGGATGCGCGGTGTTCAGGTCGAGCGGCGCCGCCCGACAGCAGGTGGATGACCAGGCCGAGCGCGGTCAGCTGCGCCGAGGTCCAGCCCAGGTACGACAGCACGATGGCCACGCTGGTCATCACCTCGACCGCCTTGCCGTAGCGCTGGCGGTAGAAGTCGCCGATGGTCAGCAGGTTCATGCGGTAGAACAGCCTGCGCGAACAGCAGCGCAGCCAGCACCAGGCACAACGAGGCGCCGAACGGGTCGCCGGGCACGCCGCTCAGGCCGTCCTTGGCGAAGGTGGCGCTGACCGACAGCACGGTTTCGGCACCGAACCAGGTCGCGAACACGGTCGCGACGTTGATGTACAGCGGCAGGCTGCGCCCGGCGAGCAGGTAGTCGCGCGAACCGTGCACACGCCGTGCGGCAAGCAGGCCGATGGTGATGGTGACGACCAGGTACAGGCCGACAAAGGTGATCAGCACGAGGTTCTCCGCTTTCGTCGCGACCTTGAGACAAGGCGCAAAAGTCTAAGGCAGCTGCCGCACGAGTCGCCCCGGGCGTTGCTCAGGCGCGTGCCGCGGGCTCGCGCGCTACGCGGCGCCCCAGTGCAGCCAGGCGCCCATCGTCAGGCCGCCGGCGACGAAGCCGAACGCGGTGTAGACCAGCGCGCGCCACACCCGGCGGGCGCGGCGCTGCTCTTTCAGCAGTCGCGGCGATCGACGCCGGCGTCGCTGTCGGCACTGCGGTGCTGCAGCGCGCGGTGCAACAGCCGCGGCAGTTCGGGCAGCAGCTGGGCATAGCGCGGCGCTTCGTTCTTCATGCGTTCGAGCAGCCCCTGCCAGCCGACCTGCTGGTTCATCCAGCGCTCGAGAAAGGGCTTGGCCGTGCTCCACAGGTCGAGCTCGGGATCGAGATCCCGGCCGAGGCCCTCGATGTTGAGCAAGGTCTTCTGCAGCAGCACCAGCTGCGGCTGGATCTCGACATTGAAGCGCCGCGAGGTCTGGAACAGCCGCATCAGCACCTGGCCGAGCGAGATGTCCTTCAGCGGCCGGTCGAAGTGCGGCTCGCACACGGCGCGGATCGCGTTCTCGAGCGAATCGACCCGGGTTGCGGCCGGCACCCAGCCCGATTCCACATGCAACTCGGCCACGCGCTTGTAGTCGCGGCGGAAGAAGGCGATGAAGTTCTGCGCCAGGTATTCCTTGTCCCACTCGGTGAGCGTGCCGATGATGCCGAAATCGAGCGCGATGTAGCGTCCGAAGGTGGCCGGCGCGGTGCTGACCTGGATGTTGCCCGGGTGCATGTCGGCATGGAAGTAGCCGTCGCGAAACACCTGCGTGAAGAAGATCGTCACGCCGTCGCGCGCCAGCTTGGGAATGTCGACACCGGCATCGCGCAGGCGCTGCGGTCTGGCCGATCGGGATGCCGTACATGCGCTCCATGACGATGACGGTGGAGGTGCACAGCTCCCAGATCATCTCGGGCACCATCACCAGCTCGAGATCCTGCATGTTGCGCCGCAGCTGGGCGGCGTTGGCGGCCTCGCGCACCAGGTCGAGCTCGTCGTGCAGGTAGGTGTCGAACTCGGCCACCACCTCGCGCGGACGCAGGCGCTTGCCGTCGGCGCTGAGCCGCTCGACCCAGCGCGCCAGCGTGTGCAGCAAGGTCAGGTCGTCGTCGATGGCCGCGCAGCACGCCCGGGCGCAACACCTTCACCGCCACCTCGCGGCCGCCCTTCTTCAGCGTCGCGAAGTGGACCTGCGCGATCGACGCGCTGGCCACCGGCTCGGCATCGAAGCTGGCGAACAGCTCGTCCAGGCGCCTGCCGAAGGCCTTTTCGACCAGCGACGCGGCCTGCGCGGCCGGGAACGGCGGCACGCGGTCCTGCAGCTTGGCCAGTTCGTCGGCCACGTCCAGCGGCAGCAGGTCACGGCGGGTGGACAGCACCTGGCCGAACTTGACGAAGATCGGGCCCAGCCGCTCCAGCGCCAGGCGCAGGCGCACACCCCGCGGCTGATCGAACCGGCGCCCGAGCGTGACGGTCCAGGACAGCGCGCGCACCCAACGTTGTTGGAAGCCCGAAAGCGCCAGTTCATCGAGCCCGAAACGCAGGACCGTGTAGACGATGAAGACCAGGCGCAACAGGCGCCTCATGGCGCCGTCGGTCGCATTCGTTCGGCAACACCGGCAGCGTTCTGGGTCGCGCTGCGCAGGCCGCGGGCCAGCGCCGAGCCCAGGCGATGCAAGGCATGCGCGACGGCGGGGCCGAACACGCGTTCGAGGTCGGCAGCGACATCCCAGCGCAGGTTCTGCAACAGCCAGTTGATGTCGGCGGCCAGCTGGGCGTCGCCGTCGATGTCCACCGACGGCATCTGCCCGCTGACGGCACCAGCCATCAGCCGCAGCGGGTTGCTGCCATCGATGCGCACACGCAGTGCGGGCTCAGCGCCCGGCACCGGCGCCTCGCACCATTCGAGCAGCCCGGCCGGCGTCACGCGCCACAACAACGCCGGCGGCGCCGGCAACAGCGACGGCCAGCCGTCGAACTGCACCGTGATCAGTGCCCCGGCATGGGGCGCCAGGCGTTGTGTGGCTGCCGGCTCGGCGCCCAGCACATGGTTGATCACCAGCACCAGCCGGCTCATCAGCGCCGGCGCCAGCAGCGATTGCAAAGTGTGGACCATTTCCGGATTGTAGGGATCGAGGGCGCGCGGCCCCACTGGAGTCGGGGACGGCCCCGGCCGGGGTTTGGGGGACAATCCCGGCTGCTTCGCCAATGGCCCTGGGGCTGTCGCCGGGTCACCGCGGCAACGCAGCGACAGCGCAAAAAGAACGCACATAAAAGTCATGCGAGGGGGGTTCGGGGTGCAGCGACCCCGAGGCCGCAAAGCCTCGCGTCATTCATCCATGTTCGAAGACCGCAGCTACAAACGAACCTTCTACAGCGCACCGCAGTCGGTCAACTCGTTGGTGGCGGCGATCCTCGAGCCGGCGGTGGCGGTGCTGTGCTACCTGGGGGTGTGCTTCTGGTTCGACGAACCGATCGTGCGCTCGGACCTGACGCTGTGCCTGCTGGTGCTGGCGCTGACGTTTCCCGGCAAGAACCGCTTCAAGGACAGCCTGCTCGGCGCCGCCGTCGATGTCACGCTGTCGTGGCTGAGCCTGCTGGTGATCCTGGCACTGTGCGCCTACGCGACTTCCAGCTTCGGCTTCTTCGACCACGAGGTGCTGATGTGGTGGGCGGGGCTGACGCCGGTGCTGCAATGGCTGGCCATCGCCATCGGGCAGCGCTATGCGAACTGGTTGGCCAGCATGCCGCACAACCGGCGCGGCGCCATCGTCATCGGCGCCGGCCCGCTGGGCGTGAAGGTGGCCACGGCGCTGCTCGAAGGGCGCGAGCAGGGGGTGGATTTCCTCGGCTACTTCGATGACCGCACCGACGACCGCGTGCACAGCGACGCCGCCGTGCGGCGCCTGGGCACGCTGAAGGACGCGGCACCCTTCATCCAGGGCCACCCGGTGCACGAGGTCTACATCACGCTGCCGCTGGGTTCGCAGCCGCGCATCGTCGAGCTGCTCGAGCAGTTGCAAGGCACCACCGCGTCGATCTTCTTCGTGCCCGACGTGTTCGGCATCAGCATCATCCAGGGCCGCTTGCAGGACATGAACGGCGTGCCGGTGGTCGGCATCTGCGAGACGCCGTTCACCGGCACCAACGAACTCGTCAAGCGCGTCAGCGACATCGTGCTGGCGACGATCATCCTGGTGCTGATCTCGCCGCTGCTGCTGCTGATCTGGATCGGCGTCAAGCTCAGCTCACCCGGGCCGGCGATCTTCAGGCAACGTCGCAACGGGCTCGACGGCGAGGAGATCATCGTCTACAAGTTTCGCTCGATGCGCGCCATGGACAACGGCCAGGTGGTCCGGCAGGCCACCCGCGGCGACCCGCGCGTGACGCCGTTCGGCGCCTTCATCCGGCGCACCTCGATGGACGAGCTGCCGCAGTTCGTCAACGTGCTGCAAGGGCGCATGAGCATCGTCGGCCCACGCCCGCACGCGGTGGCGCACAACGAGCTGTACCGTCAGCTGATCAAGGCCTACATGGTGCGCCACAAGGTCAAACCGGGCATCACCGGCTGGGCGCAGGTCAACGGCCACCGCGGCGAGACCGACACCGTCGAGAAGATGCAGACGCGTGTCGAATACGATCTGGAATATCTGCGCAACTGGTCGCTGGGCCTGGATCTGCAGATCATCGCGCGCACCGTCA
Organism: uncultured beta proteobacterium; assembly: GCA_963756415.1. Taxonomy (GTDB): domain Bacteria; phylum Pseudomonadota; class Gammaproteobacteria; order Burkholderiales; family Burkholderiaceae_C; genus Rubrivivax. The sequence goes on along the minus strand of CAVWNT010000002.1, from coordinate 650,834 downwards.
AGGTGGTGCTGCTGGCGCGCAATGCACACTGAGATCCGCCGACCTCACCGACTGCTCACGATGCGCTGTCGCGCCCATGCGCCTCGCGTCCCTGGAGACCCTCAATGACCCGTTCGCCGTCACGACATCGCCGTCTGCTTGCCGCCCTGGCCTTGATTGGCACGACGGGCCTCGCCGCGCGCAGAAACATCGCCGTACTACATCGGCCTGACGCAGGCCTTCAGCTACGACTCCAACGTCGTTCAGGTTGCCCGACGCCTTTGCCCAGGGCAGCAGCTGGGGCAGCACCGGCGTGGTGGCCGGTTTCGATCAGCCTTACCGCCGCCAGCGGTTCTACGGCAGCGCCAACGTTCAGTACCAACTACTACAACCAGCTCAGCGAGCTGGACAACACCAGCTACGCGGTGAATGCCGGCTGGGACTGGGAAACCATCGAGCGCCTGTCCGGCACCCTGACAGCCTCGGCCAGCCAGGGCCTGGGCAACTACGGCGGCACCAACGACACCTTGAGCCGCCAGAAGAACATCCAGACCAGCACGGCGCTGTTCGCCACCGCGAACTACGGGCTGCTGTCGCTGCTGCAGTTCACGGCCCGGCTCGGGTACAGCAGCGTGCACTACAGCGCGGTGCCGTTCGCCCGCTACGAACTCGACCAGGAAACCATCACGCTGGGCGTGCGCAAGCAGTTCAGCGGGCAACTGACGCTCGGTAGCGGGTTGACCTACACCCAGGGCGACTATTTCTCCATCGGCCGCGAGTTCGATCGCTACGACATCTTCGTCAGCGGCGTGTGGGACTACAGCGGCCTGTCCCGCTTCAGCGGCCGGCTGAACTACACCGACATCACCTACACCGGTCTCGCCGCGCAGGACCAGTCGGGCCTCACCGGTTACCTGCGCTGGGCGTACAGGCCCACCGGCAAACTCGACTTCAGCGCGCTGGTGAGCTACGACACGCTGGCCAACAGCGGCCTGACCGACATCTCCGGCGGGGTGCCGGTCAGTCTGGGTGATACCAGCCAGCTGACCGCCGCGCTGCGGCTGACCGCGGGCTATGCCGCGACGTCGAAGATCAAGGTCAACGCGACCCTGAACTACTACACGCGCGACAACGAGGTGCTGCGCAACGCGGGAGTCGTCGAGACGAAAGACCGCGTCACCTCGGCCTCGCTCGGCGCGACCTGGACACCCTCGCGCAACTGGCTGGTGGCCTGCGACGTGAATTTGCACGATCGCAACCAGACGAGTCCGCAGCCCGATCACGCTGACGCCGTACACCTCGTACGGGGCCAGCTGTTCGGCCCAGTTCGCCCTGCAATGAGCCAGCGCACCGTCTTGCTGACCGGCGCCACCGGCTACATCGGTTCGCACACCTGGCTGGCGCTGCTGGCGCAAGGCTGGCGCGTGGTCGGCGTCGATGATTTCTCCAACAGCTCGCCGCGGGTGCTCGATCGGTTGGCATCGCTGGCCGGCACGACACCCGAGTTCGAACGCGCCGACGTCGGCGATCGTGCGGCGATGCAGCGGCTGTTCGCAACGCATCGTCCGCACGCGGTGGTTCACTTCGCCGCGTTCAAGGCGGTCGGTGAATCGGTGGCCGCGCCCGCTGGCCTACTACAGCAACAACCTGGGCGCCTGCTCAGCGTGTGCCATGCGATGCAGCAGCACGACTGCCGCCGGCTGGTGTTCAGTTCGAGCGCCACCGTCTACGGCGTGCCGCAATCCCTGCCGATCAGCGAAGACGCGCGCGCTGAGCGCAACCAATCCGTACGGCCAGACCAAGCTGATCGGCGAGACCGTGCTGCGCGACCTGTGCGCCGCCGACGCCGATCTGCAGGGTCGCCTGCCTGCGCTACTTCAATCCGGTCGGCGCCCACCCGAGCGGCCTGATCGGCGAAGACCCGCGCGGCACGCCGAACAATCTGATGCCCTACGTCGCCCAGGTGGCGGTCGGCCGCCGGGCGGCCCTGCAGATCTTCGGCGACGACTACGACACCCCCGACGGCACCGGCGTGCGCGACTACATCCACGTCTGCGACCTGGCCGACGGTCATGTGGCGGCGCTGTCCAGGCTGTTCGACGGCGCCGCGTCGATGACCGTCAACCTGGGCACCGGGCAGGGCCACAGCGTGATGGAAGTCATCGACGCCTTCGCCAGGGTCAGCGGCCGCCCGGTGCCCTTCGTGGTGGCGCCGCGGCGTCCCGGCGACGTGGCCGCCTGTTATGCCGACCCGACCCGCGCCGGCCAGCTTGCTGGATTGGCGGGCCCGTCTCGACCTGCAGCGCATGTGCCAGGACAGCTGGCGCTGGCAGCAGATGAATCCACAGGGATTCGACACACCCCAACCCTGAGCCGACATGAACACGGCGCACCCAGCGGCAGGTCCGTTGTGTCGCTATCCTCGAAGCGCTCCCGAGACACCATGAGCGACATCAGCGTACAACCCGTGATCATCGCCGGCGGCAGCGGCACCCGCCTGTGGCCGCTGTCGCGCGCGACCTTCCCCAAGCAGTTCCTGGTGCTGCAGCGGCAAGCACAGCCTGTTCCAGCAGGCGGCACTGAGGCTGGGCGCGCTGGGCGACGAGCAGCATCCGCATCGCGCCGCCCTGTGTGGTGGGCAACGAGGAGCATCGTTTCCTGGCCGCCGATCAGCTTGCCGCGCTGCCAGCGCCGCTGCGCACCGCGGCCACCTTCGCTGCTCGAACCGACGGGGCGCAACACCGCGCCGGCGATGACCCTGGCGGCGTTGTTTGCGCTGCAGGACGGGCAGGACCCGGTGCTGGTGGTCACACCCGCCGATCAGCGCGTCGGCGACGACGCCGCCTACATCGCCGACCTTGAAACAAGCCGTGCAGGTGGCGGCCGAGCGACGCGGTGGTGATCCTGGGCATCGCCCCGCAGCGGCCGGAAACCGGCTTCGGCTACATCCGCTGCGACAGCGGCGGCAGCGACGGAAACCCGGCGCTGCCGGTGCTCGAGTTCGTCGAGAAGCCCGACCCGGCCACCGCCGTGCGCTACGTCGAACACGGCGGCTACTACTGGAACAGCGGCATGTTCGTGGTGCGCGCATCGGTGTGGCTGCGCCTGCTCACGCGCTTTCGGCCGGACATCGCCACAGCCACGCGCGCGGCCTGGGACGCGCGCAGCATCGACGGCCCCTTCGTGCGCCCCGACAAGGCCGCCTTCGCTGCGGTTCCTGCCGAATCGGTCGACTACGCGGTGATGGAAAAGTGCCCCGGCGCCGAAGGGGTGGACATCCGCATGCTGCCGCTGGCGGCCGACTGGTCCGACCTGGGCGCCTGGGATGCGGTGTGGCAACACAGCGCCAAGGACGCCGACGGCAACGCCGTCCACGGCGATGCGCTGCTGCACGACAGCCATGACACGCTGGTGCATGCCACCAGCCGGCTGGTCGGTGTGATCGGCCTGGACAACGTGGTCGTCGTCGAGACCGCCGACGCGGTGCTGGTGGCCGACCGGCGACGCAGCCAGGATGTCAAGCACATCGTCGATCGTCTGCATGGCGACGGTCGCCACGAACCCACGCTGCACCGTCAGGTGCACCGCCCCTGGGGCTGGTACGACAGTGTCGATTCGGGCCCGCGTTTCCAGGTCAAGCGCATCATGGTCAAGCCGGGCGCCAGCCTGAGCCTGCAGATGCACCACCACCGCGCCGAGCACTGGATCGTCGTGTCGGGCACGGCCGAGGTCACCAACGGCGACAAGGTCATTCTGCTCAGCGAGAACCAGAGCACCTACATCCCGGTGGGCCAGGTGCATCGCCTGGCCAACCCGGGCAAGGTGCCGCTGGAAATCATCGAGGTGCAGTCGGGCAGCTATCTCGGCGAAGACGACATCGTGCGCTTCGAAGACAGCTATGGCCGCGGCTGATCGAGTCTGATCGCGCTGGACCGTCAACACTTTCCACAAGGTTCGCAATGATTCTGGTCACCGGCGGCGCCGGCTTCATCGGCAGCAACTTCGTGCTCGACTGGCTGGCACGGCACGACGAGCCCGTGCTCAACCTCGACGCGTTGACCTATGCCGGCAACCGGGAAAACCTGGCCGCGCTCGACGGCGATCCGCGCCACGTCTTCGTGCACGGTGACATCTGCGACCGTGCGCTGCTCGACCGCCTGATGGCCCAGCACCGGCCGCGCGCGGTGCTGCACTTCGCTGCCGAGAGCCACGTCGATCGCAGCATCCACGGGCCAGGCGCGTTCATGCGCACCAATGTCGAGGGCACCTTCAACCTGCTCGAAGCGGCGCGCAGCCACTGGATGACACTGCCCGAAGGCGAGCGCCTGACGCTTTCGCTTCCACCATGTCTCGACCGACGAGGTTTACGGCAGCCTGAGCGCCGACGCGCCGGCCTTCACCGAAGAGCACCTCTACCAGCCGAACAGCCCCTATTCGGCGAGCAAGGCGGCCAGCGATCATCTGGTGCGCGCGTGGTTCCACACCTACGGCCTGCCGGTGTTGACCAGCAACTGCTCGAACAACTACGGGCCTTTGCATTTCCCGGAAAAGCTGATCCCGCTGATGATCGTCAACGCGCTGGCCGGCAAGCCGCTGCCGGTCTACGGTGACGGTCTGCAGGTGCGCGACTGGCTGTACGTCAGCGACCATTGCAGCGCCATCCGCACGGTGCTGGCCCACGGCCGGCCGGGCGAGACCTACAACGTCGGCGGCGGCAACGAGCGCACCAACCGCCAGATCGTGCAGGCGGTGTGCACGCTGCTCGATCAATTGCGCCCCGATCCGGCCGGCCCCCATTCACGGCTGATCACACACGTCACCGACCGCCCCGGGCACGACCGCCGCTACGCCATCGATGCGCGCAAGATTCAGAGCGAGCTCGGCTGGCGTGCCGAACACACCTTCGACACCGGCATTCGCAAGACGGTGCAGTGGTACCTGGACAACGGCCCCTGGGTGGCGCGTGTGCAAAGCGGGGCCTACCGCGAGTGGGTCGGCCGGCACTACGGTGTGCCGGCCTGATCGCCATCCATCCACGACGACACAACAGGGAAGCAGCAGATGAAAGTCACCGTCACCGGCACCGGCTATGTGGGACTGGTCTCGGGCGCGTGCCTGGCCGAGATGGGCAACGACGTGCTGTGCCTCGACCTCGACGCAGCGAAGATCGCGCTGCTCGACAGCGGCGGCATCCCGATCCACGAACCCGGGCTGGACCAGGTGGTGGCGCGCAACGTGGCCGCCGGGCGGCTGCACTTCACCACCGACGTCAAGCGTGCCGTGGCGCACGGCACCTTGCAGTTCATCGCCGTCGGCACGCCGCCCGACGAGGACGGCTCCGCCGACCTGCAAGCACGTGCTCGCCGCGGCGCGCAACATCGGCCGCCACATGACCGACTACAAGGTCATCGTCGACAAGAGCACCGTGCCGGTGGGCACGGCCGACAAGGTGCGCGCCGCGATCGCCGAAGAACTGCGCTGCGCGCGGTGTCGACGTGCGGCATGCGGTCGTCTCGAACCCGGAGTTCCTGAAGGAAGGCGCGGCGGTCGATGACTTCATGCGCCCCGACCGCATCGTCGTCGGTGCCGACGACGAACAGGCGATCCTGCTGATGCGCGCGCTGTACGCGCCGTTCCAGCGCAGCCACGACAAGCTGGTGGTGATGGACGTGCGCTCGGCCGAGCTGACCAAGTACGCCGCCAACGCGATGCTGGCCACGCGCATCTCGCTTCATGAACGAGCTGGCGCTGCTGGCCGAGCGGCTGGGCGCCGACATCGAGCAGGTGCGCCAGGGCATCGGCAGCGACCCGCGCATCGGCTTCGGCTTCCTCTACTCCGGGCTGCGGCTATGGCGGCTCGTGCTTTCCGAAGGACGTCAAGGCGCTGATCCACACCGCCCGCGATGTCGGCCAGACCCTGCACGTGCTCGGCGCGGTCGAAGCCGCCAACGACCAGCAGAAGCGGGTGCTGGTCGACAAGGTGGTGCGCGCGCTTCGGCGCCGACCTCAGCGGGCGCCGTTTTGCGCTGTGGGGCCTGGCCTTCAAGCCCAACACCGACGACATGCGCGAGGCGCCGAGCCAGGTGCTGGTCGAGGAACTGGCGGCGCGCGGCGCCACCGTGTGCGCCTACGACCCGATCGCGATGCCGCAGGCGAAGATCAGCCTGGGCGCCGCAGCAGGCCTTGAGCTACGCCGAACGGGCGATGGACACGCTCGACGGGGCCGATGCGCTGCTGATCGCGACCGAGTGGATGGAGTTCCGCAGCCCCGACTTCCAGGCCGTGCGCGAGCGCCTGCGCCATGCGGTGATCTTCGACGGCCGCAACATGTATGCGCCCGAACTGGTCGAAGCCGCCGGCATCGAGTACCACGCCATCGGGCGGCTGACCGCCGCCGCGCGCGCAACAGCCTAGGCCGCTACAAGCGCCAGGTGCTGTAGCCGGCCGAGCTCAGCTGCGCCTCGTCGTAGCAGCTCTTGACATCGACGAAGACGCCGCCGCGCACCAGCTTGCTGGTCAGCCCGGCGACGCCCATCTCGAGGTACTCGCGGTGCGAGACAGCGGCCACCACGGCCAGCGCGGGCGGCAGTTGATCCCACGGCGTCAGCGTCACACCGTACTCGTGTTCGCACTCGGCCGAATCGGCCAGCGGATCGTGGATCAGCACGTCGGCGCCGAAGCTCTGCAGCTCGCGCACCACGTCGATGACCTTGCTGTTGCGCAGGTCGGGGCAGTTTTCCTTGAAGGTCATGCCCAGCACGATGACGGTGCCGCCCTTGACCTGCAGATCGTTGGCGATCATCTGCTTGACCGTCTGCTCGGCCACGAACTTGCCCATGCCGTCGTTGATGCGCCGCCCGGCCAGGATGACCTGCGGCGTGTAGCCCAGCATCTCGGCCTTGTGCGTCAGGTAGTAGGGGTCGACGCCGATGCAGTGCCCGCCCACCAGCCCGGGACGAAAGGGCAGGAAGTTCCATTTGGTGCCGGCCGCCTTCAGCACCTCGAGCGTGTCGATGCCGATGCGGTGGAAGATCAGCGACAGCTCGTTCATCAGCGCGATGTTCAGGTCACGCTGCGTGTTCTCGATCACCTTCGCGGCCTCGGCGACGCGGATGCTGCTGGCCGGATACACGCCCGCGGTGATGACACTGCCGTAGATCTCGGCCACCTTGGCCAGCGTGTCCGGCGTGTCGCCGGAAACCACCTTGACGATCTTCGTGACGGTGCGTTCCTTGTCGCCGGGGTTGATGCGCTCGGGGCTGTAGCCGACGAAGAAGTCGCTCTTCCAGCGCAGGCCCGAGTGCCTTTCGATGACGGGAATGCACACCTCTTCGGTGGCGCCCGGATAGACCGTCGACTCGAAGACCACGATCGCGCCGCGCTTCAGGTGCTTGCCGATGCTTTCCGAGGCCTTCACCAGCGGCGTGAAATCGGGCTGGTGCGCCTCGCCGACCGGCGTGGGCACCGCGACGACGATGAAGTCGGCCTCGCGCAGCAGGGCCAGGTCGGTGCTGCAGCTGAGTTGCGTCGCTGCACGCAACTCGTCGCTGCTCACCTCGCCGGTGGGATCGACATGGCGCGTGTAGGCGGCCACCTTGTCAGCGGACAGATCGAAGCCGAGTGTCTTGTACTTCTTGCCGAACTCGACGGCCAGCGGCAGGCCGACGTAGCCCAGACCGATGACGGCGATGGTGGTCATGTGCGCTTCTCGAAGCCCTGGTTGCAGATCGAATGCACGACGGGGTCGGGCGGCGCCGCCGTCATGCTGGCCCGGTGCGGTGGTTCAGGTGCGGTAGTAGCCGCGATACCAGTCGACGAAACGCGCGATGCCCACCGGCACCGGCGTGTCGGGGGCGAAGCCGGTCCATGCCGTCAGTTCGGAGACATCGGCAAAGGTGGCCGGCACGTCGCCGTCCTGCAGCGGCAGGAAGTTCTTCTTCGCCGTGCGTGCCGAGCGACTGTTCGATGGCTTCGATGAAGCTCATCAGCTCGCACCGGCTGGCTGTTGCCGATGTTGAACACGCGGTACGGCGCCGCCGCTGCGTGCCGGGTCGGGCTGCGCCGGGTCGAAGCCGGGGTCGGCGGTGGCCGGCCGGTCGAGCACCTGCACCACGCCGTCGGCGATGTCGTCGATGTAGGTGAAGTCGCGCACCATGCGGCCGTGGTTGAAGACGTCGATGGCGCGGCCTTCCAGGATCGCCCGCGTGAACAGGAACAGCGCCATGTCCGGGCCGGCCCCACGGCCCGTAGACGGTGAAGAAGCGCAGCCCGGTCGTCGGCAGGCCGAACAGGTGGCTGTAGGTGTGCGCCATCAGCTCGTTGGCCTTCTTCGTCGCCGCGTACATGCTCACCGGGTGGTCGATGTTGTCGTGCTCGGAAAACGGCATGCGCGTGTTGCCGCCGTACACGCTCGAGCTCGATGCATAGGCCAGATGCTGCACGCCGGTGATGGCGGCAGCCCTCCAGCACGTTCATGAAGCCGACGATGTTGCTGTCGATGTAGGCGTGCGGGTTCTGCAGCGAATAGCGCACGCCGGCCTGCGCGGCCAGGTGCACCACCCGCTCGAAGCCGTGCTGTGCGAACAGCGCCGCCATGCCCTCGCGGTCGCCGACGTCGAGCCGAACGAACTCGAAGCTGGGCTGCGACATCAGGCGTGCCAGCCGGTCGTGCTTCAGGCTCGGGTCGTAGTAGTCGTTGAGGTTGTCCAGGCCGACCACCGTGTCGCCGCGCGCGAGCAACAGCTGCGACACGTGCATGCCGATGAAACCGGCAGCGCCGGTGACGAGAATCTTCACGTCGATGGTGTCCTGTGCGTGGGCAGCGGGACGGTCGGCCGGTATGTCCGGCAGGCCGTCGTCGCGGGTGGAGCGCTGTCAGCGATGCCGTGGTCCGTCGACCCGGGACATCGTCGACGGCGCAGGCGCAGCGCAAGTATCCGGTCTGCGCGCGCCGGCGTGTGCCCGCCGGGCGGTTCTTCCGCCCGCCTTCGTGGCGTGGGTCACGCCGACGTCGGGCCGCATGCAGCGCGGCCGCACGCCGCGCGGGCCACGGCGCGGCTCATCAGAACAGGCTTTCCTTCACATAGACCACGTCGCCTTCACGCAGCGGGTCGTCGAGCGACGGTGTCAGCACCTGCATCTTGCCGTCAGCGCCCCTGCGGTGCACGCGCAGCCCTTTCTCGGTACCGCGCAGGTTCAGGCCGCCGCCAGCCGCCAGCGCCTGCATCACGGTCATGTCGCGTTCCAGGCGGAACGCACCCGGGCGCTGCACCTCGCCGTAGATGTAGATCACCGGCGCGCGTTCCACGTAGACGACATCGCTGTTCTGCACCGGCACGTCGTTGTCGCGGTTGTCGCCGCGGAAGATGCCCGGCAGGTCGATGGTCTTGCGAAACGGCTTGCCGTCGCGGGTGCCCACGAGCGTGATCGTGTCGGCGCCGGTGGCGGTGATGCCGCCGGCCAGTGCCAGCAGATCGGACAGCCGCATGTCGGCCTGCTCGATCGGGAAGCGGCCGGGCCGGTTCACCTGGCCCAGCACGCTGGCCTGGTTGCCGCGCACCTGCACCACCAGCAGGCTGACCTGCGGCTGCTTGACGAAGTTGCCGGTGCGCAGACCGTCGGCCACGGCCTTTTCCGCCTGCCGCACGGTCATGCCGCCCAGACGCACCGTGCCCAGCAGCGGATAGCTGATCAGGCCGGCTTCGCCGATGCGGGCTTCGAGCGTCAGATCGGGGTTCTGGAACACCGTGATGCGCACCACGTCGCCGGCGCCCAGCATGTATTCATTGGGCGATTCAGCCTTCGCTTGTGCCAGCGCGGCTGGGCTCACCAGTGCCGCGCACAAGCCCAGGCACAGCGCCGTCAGGACGCCCGCGAGCCGAGATCGTGTCGTTGTCATTTGAGGCCCATCCCTTTCGAAATTGAAGAAGCGTCCAGTCCTGAGGCCGCGGCCGGTGCGGGCGCGGGTGCGGGTGATGGCGCCGGCGCCTCGGTCGCGTTGGCCGCGGCAGGCGCTGAAGCCGCCGCCTCGGCATACTTGCCGACATACTGGATCGTGGCCGCATCGCGCATCGCCTTCAGATCCTTGGCGATGATCTCGCGCTTGCGTTCATTGAGGATGAACTGCTCGATCGCCGGCCTGGCCTGCTCCAGCGTCACCGGCTGCGCGCGGGAGCCGGCAAGCACGATCACCTGCGCGCCCGTTGGCGTGACGTTCAGCAGCGCCTGGCCGTCCTTCAGCTTGGCGAAGGTCTGCAGGCTGGCCAGCGGCAACTGCTCGGCAGCGCGCACCGCCTGGTTGCCGCTGAAGCGGAAGTCGTTCGCCTTCAGGTATTCGACGAATTCCCCGACGTTCTTCGACGCTTCCAGCCGTGCCTTCAGCACCGGAATCTGTTCCGGCGTGGCCTCCACCGCGATTTCCTGCAGGCTGTAGACCCGGCGGTCCTTGAACAGCGCCGGCTGATCCTCGTAGTACTTGCTGATCTCCTCGGCGGTCGGCTTGGTCACCCCTTCGCCGGCGCGATCGAGGTAGGCGCGCGAGATGACCTCGCGCTTGGCGGCTTCTAGCTGCTGCATCACGCGCGGGTCGCGGTCGAGCTTCATCTCGTTGGCCTTCTGCAAGGCCAGTTCCTGGTCGATCAGTCGCTCCAGGATCTGCTTCGAGGCCGCGTCGGCCTGCTCCGGCCGCAGACCGCGCTGCTGCTGCAGCAGGTAGTTGATCTGGTGAACCGTGATCTCTTCCTTGTTCACCTTGACGGCCGTCTGCGAGGCACCGCCTTCCTTCTTCTTGTCACCGCAACCGACGAGCAGCACCGACCCGAGCGCCACGACGAGCGCAGCGGTGTGCAGGCTGCGCGATGATGTTCGAACCACTCTATTCATCTGGATGTGCTCCTGCACGCTGGCAATGGGGAGTGAGCTGGGTTGCGTGAGTTCGTGCCCGCAGGGCCGAACGACCACGCCAACCCGCAAGTGTACGGTCGACGAATTCGCTTTCGGTTGCGCCGCGCCAGCGCGCCGGCGCGGCTTTCACCGAGCGTGAACAACGACACGCGCTCAGCAGCGGATGCCCACGTGCAGCGCCACGGCGCCGGCGCTGAGGTTGTGCACGTCGACATGGCCGAAGCCGGCGCCCTTCATCATGTCCTTCAGCTCCTGCTGTGCCGGGTGCATGCGGATCGACTCGGCCAGATAGCGGTAGCTCTGGCTGTCGTTGGCCACCCAGCGGCCCAGCAGCGGCAGCACATTGAACGAATACCAGTCGTAGGGCTTTTGCAGCGCGGCGGCGATCTTCGAGAACTCCAGCACCAGCAGGCGCCCGCCCGGGCGCAACACGCGGCACATGTCGGCCAAGGCCGCCGGCTTGTGGGTCATGTTGCGCAGGCCGAAGGCGACGCTGACCAGATCGAACTCGCCGTCGCGAAACGGCAGTTTCTCGGCATCGCAGGCGGCGGTCGGCAGCACCACACCGGCATCGACCAGTCGATCGCGGCCGACGCCGAGCATGGCTTCGTTGATGTCGGTGTGCACCACCAGGCCGGTGGCGCCCGCCTCGGCGGCGAATGCACGCGCCAGGTCGCCGGTGCCACCGGCGATGTCGAGCACCTTGTCGCCGATGCGCACACCCGCCACCGCCACCGTGTAGGCCTTCCAGGCACGGTGCATGCCCAACGACATCAGGTCGTTCATCAGGTCGTACTTCGACGCCACCGAATCGAACACGCCGCGCACGCGGCCCGCCTTGTCGCCCTCGTCGACCTGCGTGTAGCCGAAATCGGTCTTGCTCATGGCAGCGTCACCGGCAGGCTCAGTGCGCGTGGCCACACGCGCCGCGTGGCGGCGGCCGTCATCGGCTGGTCGCGGTCGACACCGGCGTCGGCAAGACGCTTCTCGTATTGCTGCCACAAGCGATCCTGCTGCGAGCCGAGAAAGTAGAGGTACTCCCAGGAGAAGATGCCGGTGTCGTGGCCGTCGCTGAAACGCGGTTGCACCGCATACAGCCCGACCGCCTCGATGGCGTCGATGCCGACCTCGCGCTTGCCGGTCTGCAGCACTTCCTGACCCGGCCCGTGGCCCTGCACCTCGGCCGACGGTGAATACACCCGCATCAGCTCGAAAGGCAGGTGGAACACGGCACCGTCGTCGAAGCCGACCTCGAGCACGCGCGAAGCCTGGTGCACCGTCAGCGATGTCGCCCGGGCACTGCTGGCGGTCAGTCCGGCCATTGTTCGCCTCGCATCGAAGTCCCGATCACGCAGAAGAAGAAGAGAACATTGTGAACCGACCCCGCCGCCCCCGCCGGTCACACCAGCACCCGCTCGATGCCGCCGTCGTTGGCGCTTTTGACATAGTCGCTCATCCAGTCGGCACCGAGGATGTGGCGGGCCATCTCCACGACGATGTAGTCGGCTTCGAGCAGACCGCTGTCGAGGTCGTCACGGTAGCGGCTCAGACCCTGCAGGCAGCTCGGGCACGAGGTCAGGATCTTCACCGTCGCGTCGGCCGCCACGCTGCCGGTCTTGCGCAGCGCAGCCACGTCGCCGCGCAGCTCTTCTTCCTTGCGAAACCGCACCTGCGTGGCGATGTCCGGCCGTGTCACACCCAGGGTGCCGCTTTCGCCGCAGCAGCGCTTGCTTTCCAGCACGTCGGGGCCGAGCAGCGCCGTCACCGTCTTCATCGGCGCCTGCTGCTTCATCGGGCTGTGGCAGGGGTCGTGGTACAGGTAACCCGCCGCGCCGCCGGACGGCAGCACGATGCCCTTCTCGAGCAGAAATTCGTGGATGTCGACGATGCGGGAGCCGGGGAAGATCTCCTCGAACTTGTAGCCCTGCAACTGGTCGTAGCAGGTGCCGCAACTGACGACCACGGTCTTGATGTCGAGGTAGTTCAGCGTGTTGGCCACGCGGTGGAACAGCACCCGGTTGTCGGTGATGATCTTGTCCGCCTTGTCGAACTGGCCCGATCCGCGCTGCGGGTAGCCGCAGCACAGGTAGCCCGGCGGCAGCACCGTCTGCACGCCGGCATGCCACAACATCGCCTGCGTCGCCAGCCCGACCTGCGAGAACAGCCGCTCCGAGCCGCAGCCCGGGAAATAGAACACCCCTTCCGATTCGGCACTGGTCGTCGCCGGGTTGCGGATGATCGGCACGTAATTCTTGTCCTCGATGTCCAGCAGCGCCCGCGCGGTGCGTTTGGGCAGCCCGCCGGGCAGCTTCTTGTTGATGAAGTGGATCACCTGCTCCTTCAACGGCGCGGTGCCGACGGTCGCCGGCGGGCGCCTTGGTCTGCCGCCGCGCGACCCGCTGCAGCAACTCGTTGGCGACCCGTTGCGCCTTGAAGCCGATGCCGACCATGCCGGCGCGCACCACCTTGATGGTCTGCGGGCTGGTCGCATTGAGCATCAACATCGCCGCCGCATTGCCCGGCCTGAAGCTCTTCTTGCCCATCTTGCGCAGCAGGTTGCGCATGTTCATCGACACATCGCCGAAATCGATGTCGACCGGGCAGGGTGCCAAGCACTTGTGGCACACGGTGCAATGGTCGGCGACATCCTCGAACTCCTCCCAGTGTTTGAGGCTGACGCCGCGGCGCGTCTGCTCCTCGTACAGGAAGGCCTCGACCAGCAGCGAGGTGGCCAGGATCTTGTTGCGCGGGCTGTACAGCAGGTTGGCGCGCGGCACGTGCGTCGCGCAGGCCGGCTTGCACTTGCCGCAGCGCAGGCAGTCCTTGATGCTGTCGGCGATGGCGCCGATGTCGCTTTGCTGCATGATCAGCGACTCGTGCCCCATCAGCCCGAAGCTGGGCGTGTAGGCATGGCGCAGGTCGGCGGCGCGCGTGTCGGCGCTTTCGCCGTCGCGCAGCAGCTTGCCCTTGTTGAAGCGGCCTTCGGGATCGATGCGCTGCTTGTAGTCGGCAAAGCCGCGCAGCTCGTCGTCGGTCAGATACTCGAGCTTGGTGATGCCGATGCCGTGCTCGCCCGAGATCACGCCGTCCAGGCTGCGTGCCAGCACCATGATGCGCCCGACCGCCTCGTGCGCGGTCTGCAGCATCGGGTAGTCGTCGCTGTTGACCGGGATGTTGGTGTGCACGTTGCCGTCGCCGGCGTGCATGTGCAGCGCAATCCACACGCGGCCGTGCAGCACCTCCTTGTGGATCGCCTGGCAGGCCTCGAGCACGGCCGGGAACGCGGCGCCGGCAAACAGGCTGCGCAGCGGTTCGAGCAGCTGTGTCTTCCACGACGCACGCAGGCTGTGGTCCTGCAGCTGCTCGAAGAAGCTGCGGCCGCTGTCGGGCTGCACCACATCCAGTTCGGCCAGCCAGTGCGACCACAGCGCGCGCACGTCGCGCAGCAGCTGCAGCGCACGGCTGCACCCGGTCGCCGAGCAGTTCGCTGCGCGGAATGCCCAGCGCATCGTCGCCCTGCCCCAACGGCAGCGGCCCTTCGGCGAAGAACTGCTCGAGCCGGTCGATCAGCTGCAGCTTGTTGCGCAGGCTCAACTCGATGTTGATGCGCTCGATGCCGTCGGTGTACTCGGCCATCCGCGGCAGCGGAATGACCACATCCTCGTTGACCTTGAAGGCGTTGGTGTGCTTGGCGATCGCGGCGGTGCGCTTGCGATCGAGCCAGAAGGTCTTGCGCGCGTCGGCGCTGACGGCAACGAAGCCTTCGCCCGAGCGGCTGTTGGCGATGCGCACCACCTCGCTGGTGGCGCGTGCCACCACGTCGGCATCGTCGCCGACGATGTCGCCGAACAACGCCATCTTCGGCAGCGCGCCGCCGGCACCGCCGCGCTTGCTCTTCGTGGCGTAGCCCACGGCCTTCAGGTAGCGCTGGTCGAGGTGTTCCAGGCCGGCCAGGATGGCGCCGCCGCGTTGGCTCTCGGCGAACATGAAGTCGCGGATCTCGACGATCGACGGCACCGCATCACGCGCCGCGCCGAAGAATTCCAGGCACACGGTGCGCACATGCTTGGGCATGCGGTGCACCAGCCAGCGCGCCGAGCTGATGAGGCCGTCGCAGCCTTCTTTCTGCACCCCGGGCAGACCCGACAGGAACTTGTCGGTGACGTCCTTGCCCAGGCCTTCCTTGCGAAAGCGGCTGCCCGGGATGTCGAGCCGTTCGCTGCGTTGCAGGGTCTTGCCGTCGGCCTCGAACCAGCGCAACTCGAAGCTCGCCATCGGGGCATCGTGGATCTTGCCCAGGTTGTGGTTCAGCCGCACCACCTCCAGCCAGCCGGCATCGGGCGTGACCATGCGCCACGACACCAGGTTGTCCAGCGCGGTGCCCCACAACACCGCCTTCTTGCCGCCGGCGTTCATCGCGATGTTGCCGCCGACACAGCTGGCTTCGGCCGATGTGGGATCGACGGCGAAGACAAAACCCGCGCGCTCGGCGGCGTCGGCCACGCGCTGCGTGACCACGCCGGCTTCGCTGTAGATGGTCGCCACCGCCGTGTCGAGCCCCGGCAGCACGAGCATTTCCACCTCGCTCATGGCCTCGAGCTTTTCGGTGTTGATGACCGCGCTGCGCCAGCTCAGCGGAATGGCGCCGCCGGTGTAGCCGGTGCCACCGCCGCGGGGAATGATCGTCAGCCCCAGTTCGATGCAGGCCTGCACCACGCCGGCCAGTTCCTGTTCGCTGTCGGGCGTGAGCACGACGAAGGGGTACTCGATGCGCCAGTCGGTGGCGTCGGTGACATGCGACACCCGCGACAGGCCGTCGAACTTGATGTTGTCGTGCGCGGTGCGCCGCCCCAGCACCTTGCGGGCGCGCTGGCGCAGATCCCAGACTTCGCGGAAATGGTCGGAAAAGCGCTGCACCGCGGCGCGCGCGAGCTGCAGCAGTTCGCCGACCTGCGTGTCGCGCGCAGCGCGCGACATCGTGTCGGCCGCGTCCGATGGCTCCGGCTGGCGCCGGGCTTCGACCTCGTTGAGCCGGTGCTGCAGGGCCTCGATCAGCAGCATGCGCCGCTTCGGGTTGTCGAGCAGATCGTCTTCGAGATAGGGGTTGCGCTGCACCACCCAGATGTCGCCCAGCACCTCGTACAGCATGCGCGCCGAGCGGCCGGTGCGCCGTTCGGCACGCAGCTTGTCGAGCAGTTGCCAGGCGCGCGCGCCGAGCAGCCGCATCACGATCTCGCGGTCGGAGAACGAGGTGTAGTTGTACGGGATCTCGCGCAGCCGAGGCGGCCGGCCGGCATCGCGCTGGCCAGGCGTTCCGGACGCGCCGGGTGGCGTCTCGACAGCCACGGGCTCGATCAGGAGCGGTGCATTCATCTATTTGCGGGCCGGTGCAACGCGGCTCGGCCCGCTTCCTCCACTTGGACAACCATCGTACCGCAGCGCAGCATGAACACTGCGGCGGGTCGGCGTGTGTCAACACCCTCGCGGCGGGTAATCCCGCATGCCCAGCAGGCGCCTTCCATGACAGAAACGCAGCTGTCACAAAACCCCCGCACACTCACGCGCCTTGCGCCCCAGGTGCGTCACGGAGAAGTCATGAAATTGAAATTCGCTGCGCTGTCGGCGCTGTCTGCCCTCGCATTCGTCGCCACACCCGCCGCGGCACAGACCGAAATCCAGTGGTGGCATTCGATGACCGGCGGCCTGAACGACTGGGTCGTCGACCTGGCCAACGGCTTCAATGCCAGCCAGAAGGAATACAAGGTGGTGCCGACCTACAAGGGCACCTACGACGAGGCGATGACGGCATCGATCGCCGCCTTTCGCGCCGGCAACGCGCCGCACATCCTGCAGGTGTTCGAAGTCGGCACGGCGACGATGATGGCCTCGAAGGGCGCGATCGTGCCGGTCGGCAAGGTGTTGAGCGACGCCGGCTACAAGTTCGACCCCAAGGCCTACATCCCGGCCGTGGTCGGCTACTACACGGCTCCGAACGGGCAGATGCTGAGCTTCCCGTTCAACAGCTCGACGACGGTGCTGAACTACAACAAGGATCTGTTCAAGAAGGCCGGGCTGGATCCGAACAAGCCGCCGGCCACCTGGCCGGAACTGGTGCGCGCCGCGGCCAAGCTGAAGGCTTCGGGCGTGGAGTGCCCGTTCACCACCAGCTGGCAGACCTGGACCCAGCTCGAGAGCTTCTCGACCTGGCACAACACCTTGTTCGCAACGCAGAACAACGGTTTCGGCGGCACCAGCTCGCGCCTGGCCTTCAACAGCCCGCTGCATGTGCGGCATATCGAAAACCTGGCCAACATGGCGCAGCAGGGGCTGTTCCAGTACCGCGGCCGCGGCAACAAGGGCGATGCGCCGTTCTACTCGGGCGAATGCGCGATGGCCACCGCCAGCTCGTCGACCTACGCGAGCATCAAGAAAAACGCCAAGTTCGACTTCGGCATCGCGCCGCTGCCGTACTACCCCGAGGTGGCCGGCGCGCCGCAGAACACGGTCATCGGCGGCGCCTCGCTGTGGGTGATGTCGGGCAAGAAGCCGGCCGAATACAAGGGCGTGGCGCAGTTCTTCAACTACCTCACCAACCCCGAAACCCAGGCCAAGAGCCACCAGCGCACCGGCTACCTGCCGATCACGCTGGCGTCGTTCCAGCTGACCGAGAAGACGGGCTTCTACAAGGAGAACCCGGGCACCGAGACGGCGGTCAACCAGATGATCCGCAAGACCACCGACAAGTCGCGCGGCATCCGGCTGGGCAACTTCGTGCAGGTCCGCGCCATCATGGAAGAAGAACTCGAGCAGGTCTGGGCCGGCAAGAAATCGGCCAAGGACGCGCTGGACGCGGCGGTCAAGCGCGGCAACGAGCAGCTCGAGCGCTTCGAGAAGGCGAACAAGGGCTGAAGCCCTTGCTCGTCGGGCGGCATGACAACCCGGCCCTGCGCGTCTCGAACAGACGGGCAGCGGCCGCTCATGATTGATACCTGAGGCAGTCTCTTGGCCGTCGAAAAGCGCGTGCGTTTCAAGAGCCGCTGGTTGCCGTGGGCGCTGCTGGCGCCGCAGGTGGCCGTCATCGCGGTGTTCTTCTTCTGGCCGGCCGCGCAGGCGCTGCTGCAGTCGCTGCAGCAGCAGGACGCCTTCGGCACCTCCGTCGAGTGGGTCGGGCTGGACAACTTCCGCCGCCTGTGGGCCGACGACAGTTACCTGGCGTCGTTCAAGACCACCGCGGTGTTCTCGGCGCTGGTCGCCGGCTTCGGCCTGAGCCTGGCGTTGGCGCTGGCGGTGTTCGCCGATCGCGTGTTGCGCGGTGCCGGCGTGTACAAGCTGCTGCTGATCTGGCCGTATGCCGTGGCACCGGCGGTGGCCGGGGTGCTGTGGCTGTTCATGTTCGCACCGTCGATCGGCGTCATCAGCTTCGCGCTGCGCGCCGTCGGCATCCAGTGGAACCACCTGCTCGACAGCGGGCAGGCGATGACACTGATCGTCATGGCGGCGGTGTGGAAGCAGATCTCGTACAACTTCCTGTTCTTCCTCGCCGGGCTGCAGTCGATCCCGAAAAGCCTCATCGAGGCGGCCGCGATCGACGGCGCCGGCCCGTGGCGGCGCTTCTGGACCATCGTCTTTCCGCTGCTGACGCCGACCACCTTCTTCCTGCTGGTGATCAACGTCGTGTACGCCTTCTTCGACACCTTCGCGATCATCGATGCGGCCACCGAAGGCGGCCCCGGCAAGGACACGGCGATCCTGGTCTACAAGGTCTACTACGACGGTTTCAAGGCGCTCGACCTGGGCGGCTCGGCGGCGCAGTCGGTGGTGCTGATGGTCATCGTCATCGCGCTGACGGTGGTGCAGTTCCGCTACGTCGAGAAGAAGGTCAACTACTGAATGAAAGAGCCTTCACACTCGCTTCGCTCGCTGCCCCCCGCGAAGGCGGATCAGTACCTTCGGGCGGCCGGGCGGTACTGACATGGTCGAACACCGCCCGCTGGCCACCTTCATCTCGCACCTGGTGCTGATCCTGGGTGTGATCGTCATCGCCTTTCCGCTGTACATCACTTTCGTCGCCTCGACCCACACCGCGCAGGACATCGTGCAGGTGCCGATGCCGCTGCTGCCCGGGCCGCACTTCATCGACAACTACCGCGCCGCGATCATGGGCAGCAGCGAGGGCGCGGCGTCCACCGCGCCGGTCGGCCGCATGATGATCGTCAGCCTGATCACCGCGCTGGTCATCGCCATCGGCAAGATCGCGATTTCGCTGCTGTCGGCCTTCGCCATCGTCTACTTCCGCTTCCCCGGGCGCATGTTCTTCTTCTGGGCGATCTTCGTCACCTTGATGCTGCCGGTGGAGGTGCGCATCGGCCCGACCTACCAGGTGGTGTCCGACCTGGGCATGCTGAACAGCTACGCCGGGCTGACGGTGCCGCTGATCGCTTCGGCCACCGCCACCTTCCTGTTCCGCCAGTTTTTCCTCAC
This sequence comes from uncultured beta proteobacterium, assembly GCA_963756415.1. Lineage (GTDB taxonomy): Bacteria > Pseudomonadota > Gammaproteobacteria > Burkholderiales > Burkholderiaceae_C > Rubrivivax. The sequence continues at coordinate 631,472 of CAVWNT010000002.1, read as the reverse complement.
CGTGCCCGACGAGCTGGTCGAAGCGGCACGCGTCGATGGTGCCGGGCCGTTGCGCTTTTTCAAAGACGTGCTGCTGCCGCTGTCGACCACCAGCATCGCCGCGCTGTTCGTGATCCAGTTCATCTACGGCTGGAACCAGTACCTGTGGCCGCTGCTGGTGACCACCAGCGAAGACATGTACCCGGTGGTGATGGGCATCAAGCGCATGATTTCCGGGGGTGATGCGGCCAACGAATGGAACATCGTCATGGCCACCGCGATCCTGGCGATGATCCCGCCGGCGCTGGTGGTGCTGCTGATGCAGAAGTGGTTCGTCAAGGGCCTGGTCGATACCGAAAAATAAGCACACGAACCATGTCCGCCATCTCCCTTCGCAACGTCAGCAAACGCTATGGCCGCGGCGCTTCGGCCGTGCAGGTGATCCACGGCATCAACGCCGAGATCGACAGCGGCGAGTTCGTCGTCATCGTCGGCCCCTCCGGCTGCGGCAAGAGCACCTTGCTGCGCATGGTGGCCGGCCTGGAAGAAATCTCCGACGGCGAAATCGCCATCCGCGATCGTGTCGTCAACCAGCTCGAGCCGGCCGACCGCGACATCGCGATGGTGTTCCAGAACTACGCGCTGTATCCGCACATGAGCGTGTTCGACAACATGGCCTACGGGCTGAAGATCCGCAAGGTGCCCGCCGAGCAGATCCGCCAGCGCGTCGACAAGGCGGCGAAGATCCTCGAACTCGGGCCCTACCTGCAGCGCCGTCCGCGCGAGCTGTCCGGCGGGCAGCGCCAGCGCGTGGCGATGGGCCGCGCCATCGTGCGCGAGCCCTCTGTGTTCCTGTTCGACGAGCCGCTGTCCAACCTGGATGCCAAGCTGCGCGCACAGACGCGCCTGGAAATCCAGAAGCTGCACCGCGAACTGGGCATCACCTCGCTGTTCGTCACCCACGACCAGGTCGAGGCCATGACCCTGGCGCAGCGCATGATGGTGTTGAACGCCGGGCGCATCGAGCAGATCGGCACACCCGACGAGGTCTATTCGACGCCAGCCAGCACCTTCGTCGCCGGCTTCATCGGCTCGCCGCCGATGAACCTGATCGAAGGTAACGCCGAGGGTGCGAACTTCCGGGTCGGCGATCTGCTGCTGCCGCTGCCCGAGGCCGCGCCACGCGATGGTGCGCTGGTGCTCGGGCTGCGCCCGGAACACGCCGAACTGGCCGACGCCGGCGGCTGGTCGCTGCAGGTCGAGGTCGTCGAAACGCTCGGGGCCGAGCGGCTGGTGTATTGCCGCATGGGCGCATCGCTGTTCACGGTGCGCATCGACGGCACCGTCGCCTCGCCGCCGCCGGGGCATCGATTGCACCTGGTGGTGAACGCGCAGCGTCTGCACTGGTTCGACGCACAAAGCGGCAAGCGGGTTTGAGCGACATCGCAGCGCCGTGGCCCTACCCGCTGTGGATCGCCCACCGCGGCGCCGGCAAGCTGGCCCCGGAGAACACCCTGGCGGCATTCCGCCTGGGCGCGCGCCACGGCTACCGGGCCTTCGAATGCGACGTCAAGCTCAGTGCCGACGGGGTGCCGTTCCTGCTGCACGACGACACCTTGCAACGCACGACATCGGGCCACGGGCGGGCCGGCGACTCGACATGGTCGGCGTTGTCGCAGCTCGACGCGGGCGGCTGGCACAGCCGTGCCTACGCCGGTGAGCCGCTGCCCACCCTCGAGGCGATCGCCCGCTGGGTGCAGGCCAACGCCTACTTGCTGAACATCGAGATCAAGCCGACGCCGGGACTCGAAGCGCGCACCGGCGCGGTGATCGCCGACGCGGTGGTGGCAAGCTGGGACGCGGCTGCGGTGCCGCCTCTGCTGAGTTCGTTTCAGCCCCAGTCGCTGGCGGCGGCGGCCGAGGCCCAACCGGCCCTGCCGCGCGCGCTGCTGCTGGACAAATTGTGGGACGGCTGGTTCGACCGCGCACGCGCGCTGGGCTGCGTGGCGGTCGTGACCGAGCACAAGCTGATGGACGCTGCGCTGGTTGCAGCGCTGCGCGATGCGGGGCTGCGGGCGCTGTGTTACACGGTCAACGACAGTGCCGACGCCGAACGGCTGCAACGGCTCGGCATCGACGGCCTGATCACCGATGCGGTGGATCGGTTTGCGCCCGCCGGCGCGCGGCCGGCCGCCGGGCGCTGAGCACGCGACCCAGGCGCTGCGCCGAGCAGGTCGGGTCAATCCGCCGCTGCGGCGGCCGCTGCGACGGTGTTCGGGACCGCAGTGGCGCCGGCCGGTATTGAAGGCAGCACCATCAGCCGGCGGATCTCCGGGCGGTGCCAGCCGTACAGCACCAGCAGCAGCGCGCCGAGGCCGGCGCCCAGCAGCGCCGAACGCAGGCCGAAATGTTCACCCAGGTAGCCGCCGAGCAGCGCACCCGGCCCGGCCGGGATCAGGCACAGCCAGCGCATGGTGGCGGTCATGCGGCCGAGCATCGCCTCGGGCGTGACGGCCTGGCGCAGGGCCAGGAAGTTGATGAAGATCAGCACCGCACCCACGCCCGACAGACCCAGCGTCAGCGCAAAGCCGGCCACGCCCCAGGCATTGGCCGGCAACAGCGACAGCAGCAGCCAGCCGACCGCGCAGATCACCATGCCCCACAGCAGACTCGGCCCGGGGCCGACACGGCGCGAGAAGCGATGGCCGAAGACACTGGCCAGCACGGTGCCCACGCCGAGCGCCACGTAGCTCAGCCCGACCGCCTGTTCCGACAGTCCGAGGCGGCGCGTGGCAAACAGGATCTGCACCACCATCGCGGCCTGATTGCAAAACTGCCAGCCGCCGACCAGCACCGCCAGGCTGACCAGCAGGCGCTGCCCGGTGACGAAGTGCAAGCCGTCCTTCAGCTCGCGCCAGAAATGGGTCTCGGCCGGCTTCTGACGCCGCTCGTCGATGTGGATGCCACGCAGGATGAGGGCCGAACACAACAGCATCAGCGCATCGGCCAGCAGCGCGAGCGGCGCACCGACGAGCTTGATCAGCACGCCGGCAAAACCGGGCCCGGCAACTTCGGCGCCGGAGCTGGCGAGCGCATTCTTGGCATGCGCTTCGACCAGCCGCGAGCGCGGCACGATCTGCGTCAGCACGATCTGCGCCGCCGAGCCGGACACGGTCGCCACCGTGCCGATGACGAAGCCGATCACATACAGGCCGCTCATCGACAGAACACCCAGCCACCAGGCGATGGGCACGCCGGCCAGCGCCAGCGCCAGGATGCATTCGCCGACGACATAAACCGGCAGCTTGCGCACACGATCCAGCCACACGCCCGCGGGCAACGAGAAGAGCACGAACGGCGCGATCTCGATCGCGCCCAGCAGCCCCATCTGCCACGGGGTGGCGCGCAACAGCACGGCCGCGGTCAGCGGCAACGCCAGCAAGGTCACCTGGCCGCCGAAGGTGCTGATCAGGATCGAGGTCCACAGCCGGCGATAGACGGCATCGCGCAGCAGATCGCCCGCAGGCAACGTGAAATGCCGGCGCATCGTGGCGAGCGTCGTGGTGATGGCGATCACGGATGGAATGAGACCGTTCGACTGCCCGGCAGTCTGGATCAAAGCCCGGCGCCGGGCATCCTCTAGCTTCGGTAGTCGGCGTTGATGCTGACGTAGTCGTGCGACAGATCGCAGGTCCAGACGGTGGTGCGCGCGCTGCCGCGGTTCAAGCCGATGCGCACGCCGATCTCGGCGCGCTTCATCACCCGCTGGCCGTCTTCCTCGCGGTAGGCCGGATGACGACCGCCTTGCGTGACCACGTGCACGTCGTCCAGGTGCATCTCGATCAGGCCCTGATCGAGGTCGTCGAGGCCGGCATAACCGACCGCGGCGAGGATGCGGCCGAGGTTCGGGTCGCTGGCGAAAAAAGCCGTCTTGACCAGCGGCGAATGGGCGATGGCATACGCCACCTGCCGGCATTCGGCCTCGTCCCGGCCGCCCTCGACCTGCACGGTGATGAACTTGGTGGCGCCTTCGCCGTCGCGCACGATGGCCTGCGCAAGCTGCCGTGCGACATCGAACAGCGCTTCGCGAAAGGCCGCGCCGTCGCCGCCGTCGCAATCGTCGATCGGCGCATGGCCGGCGCGGTGCGTGGCGATCAGCATCAGCGAATCGTTGGTCGAGGTGTCGCCGTCGATGGTGATGCGGTTGAACGAGGCGTCGGCCGCGTCCTGCACCAGCTGCTGCAGCAGCGCCGGCGCGATGGCCGCATCGGTGGCGATGAAGCCGAGCATCGTCGCCATGTTCGGCCGGATCATGCCGGCGCCCTTGGCGATGCCGGTGATGTGCACCGGCCTGCCGCCCAGGCTGATGCGCCGCGACGCCGCCTTGGCCACCGTGTCGGTGGTCATGATGCCCTGCGCGGCCTCGGCCCAGCCGTTCGGCGACAGCTGCTCGAGCGCCGCACGGCAAGACCGGCTTCGATGCGCTCGACCGGCAGCGTCTCCATGATCACGCCGGTGGAAAACGGCAGCACCTGCTCGGGCGCGATCCCCAGACGGCCGGCCAGCGCGGCGCAGCTGCGGCGCGCGCGTGCCAGGCCATCGGCACCGGTGCCCGCGTTGGCATTGCCGGTGTTGACGAGCAAGGCGCGAATGCCGCTTCCGACCGCCGCCCTGACGCCAGATGTTCGCGGCACACCTGCACCGGCGCGGCGCAGAAGCGGTTGCGCGTGAACACGCCGGCGACGGAGCTGCCGGCGTCCAGCACCATCACCACCAGATCACGTTTGCCGGCCTTGCGCATGCCGGCCATCGTCACGCCCAGCTGCACGCCGGCCACGGCATGCAGCGCGGCGGGATCGGGAGCCGAAAGGTTCACAGGCATGGCTGCACTCCGGGGACGCTGCGGGTCGCCGATTCTATGGAGTCGCGGTGACTGACAGCCGCGCGCGACCGGCCGGCCGGCGCGGGGCTGCGCTCAGGCCAGCTTGCCGTGGCAGTTCTTGAACTTCTTGCCGCTGCCGCAGGGGCAGGGTTCGTTGCGGCCGACCTTGGGCATCGTCGCGGTGGCCAGCGCGGCTTGCGCGCCGCCGGCGGCCTCCGAGGACACGCTGCCGTCCTCGTTGGGGTGCGTGTAGGTGATCGTTGCCGACGTGCTGCGGCACGCTGCTCGATGTCCTCGGCCGCCTGCGCCACCTGTTCCTGCGACTGGATGCGCACCGTCATCAGCAGCCGCGTCACTTCCAGCTTGACCACGTCGAGCAGCTGCGAGAACAGCTCGAAGGCCTCGCGCTTGTATTCCTGCTTCGGGTTCTTCTGCGCATAGCCGCGCAGGTGGATGCCCTGGCGCAGGTAGTCGAGCGCCGCCAGGTGCTCGCGCCAGTGGCTGTCCATCGACTGCAGCAGCACCATGCGCATGAACGGCGTGAACTGCTCGGCGCCGACCGCCTGCAGCTTGCTGGTGAACAGCGCATCGGCCGCGGCCACCACCTTGTCGACGATGTCGTCGTCGGTGATGGTGTCGCTGGCGTCGACCTGCTCGCGCAGCGGCACATCGAGCTGCCACTCGTCCTTCAGCACCGCTTCGAGGCCGGCCAGATCCCACTGCTCTTCGAGGCTCTCGGCGGGCACGTAGGTGCGCACCACGTCGGTCATCGCGCTGCGCCGCAGGTTGGCGATCTGATCGTCGAGCGACGGTGGCTTCGAGGATCTCGTTGCGCTGCTGGTAGATGACCTTGCGCTGGTCGTTGCTGACGTCGTCGTATTCGAGCAGCTGCTTGCGGATGTCGAAGTTGCGCGCCTCGACCTTGCGCTGCGCGCCTTCGATGCTGCGGCTGACGATGCCGGCCTCGATGGCCTCGCCTTCGGGCATCTTCAGCTTGTCCATGATCGCGCGCACGCGGTCGCCGGCGAAGATGCGCATCAGCGAATCGTCCAGCGACAGGTAGAAGCGGCTCGCACCCGGGTCGCCCTGGCGGCCCGAGCGGCCGCGCAGCTGGTTGTCGATGCGCCGGCTTTCGTGGCGCTCGGTGGCGATGATGCGCAAGCCGCCCTGCGCCTTGACCTGCTCGTGCAGGCCCTGCCACTCGTCGTGCAGCTGGCGGCTGCGCGCGGCCTTGTCCTCGTCGCTCAACGTGTCGTCGGCGTTGATGATCTGCACCTGGTTCTCGACATTGCCGCCGAGCACGATGTCGGTGCCGCGCCCGGCCATGTTGGTGGCGATGGTGATGACGCCAGGGCGGCCGGCCTGCGCCACGATCTCGGCTTCCTTGGCATGCTGCTTGGCGTTGAGCACCTGGTGCGGCAGCTCGGCCTCGTTCAGCAGCCCCGAGATCAGCTCGGAGTTCTCGATCGAGGTGGTGCCCACCAGCACCGGCTGCCCGCGCTGGTGGCAGTCGCGGATGTCCTCGATCACGGCCCTGTACTTCTCCGGCGAGGTCTTGTAGATCAGGTCGAGTTCGTCCTTGCGGTTGGTCGGCTTGTTCGGTGGAATGACCACCGTTTCCAGGCCGTAGATCTCCTGGAACTCGAACGCCTCGGTATCGGCGGTGCCGGTCATGCCGCCGAGCTTGGCGTACATGCGGAAGTAGTTCTGGAACGTCACCGACGCCAGCGTCTGGTTCTCGCTCTGGATCTGCACGCCTTCCTTGGCCTCGACCGCCTGGTGCAGGCCGTCGGACCAGCGCCGCCCGGTCATCAGCCGGCCGGTGAACTCGTCGACGATGATCACCTCGCCGTTTTGCACCACGTAGTGCTGATCGCGGTGGTAGAGGTGGTTGGCCCGCAGCGCGGCGTACACATGGTGCATCAGCGAGATGTTGGCCGGGTCGTACAGGCTGGCGCCTTCGGGCAGCAGCCCGGCCTCGGACAGGATCGTCTCGGCACGCTCGTGCCCGTCTTCGGTCAGGAACACCTGCTGCGTCTTCTCGTCGACGGTGAAGTCGCCCGGGTCGATGACACCTTCGCCGGTGCGCGTGTCGGCTTCGCCGATCTGCTTCTTCAGCGCCGGCACGACCGCGTTGATGCGCACGTACATCTCGGTGTGGTCTTCGGCCTGGCCGCTGATGATCAGCGGCGTGCGGGCTTCGTCGATGAGGATCGAATCGACCTCGTCGACGATGGCGTACGACAGCCCGCGCGCGACGCGGTCGGCGACCTCGTAGACCATGTTGTCGCGCAGGTAGTCGAAGCCGAATTCGTTGTTGGTGCCGTAGGTGACATCGGCGCGGTAGGCCGCCTGCTTTTCCTCGCGCGTCATGCCCGGCACGTTGACGCCGACGCTCAGGCCCAGGAAGCCGTACAGCCGCCCCATCCACTCGGCGTCGCGACGCGCCAGGTAGTCGTTGACCGTGACCACGTGCACGCCCTTGCCGCCGAGCGCGTTGAGGTACACCGGCAGCGTCGCGGCCAGCGTCTTGCCCTCGCCGGTGCCCATCTCGGCGATCTTGCCCTGGTGCAATGCGATGCCGCCGATCAGCTGCACGTCGAAGTGACGCATCTTCAAGGTGCGCTTGCCGCCTTCGCGCACCACCGCAAAGGCCTCGGGCAACAGCTGGTCGAGTGTTTCACCCGCCGCCAGCCGTTCGCGAAAGCGCTCGGTCATCGCGCGCAGCGCGGCATCGTCGAGGGCCTCGAACTTCGGCTCGAGCGCGTTGATCTCCTGCGCCGTGCGACGGTAGTCCTTCAGCAGTCGATCGTTTCGACTACCAAAAATCTGGGTCAGGATCTTGGGCAACATGCGGCGTCACGGGGTGAAAGACAGCGCCGCATGTCGACGCCATGGGGCGCAGCGACATCAAATCACGACGCCGAACTTGAAGGGTTCAGGTGGGAGCGGCCATCGACCATTGCAAGGCCGCTGCATCCACCGGGGCGCGCAGTTTAGCATTCGCCCCTTCTTCGACGCCGCCTTGCCGCGCCACGCCACGCCTCAGCGCGCGGTGCCGGACTGGGCGATCTGGGCCGGTGTTGCAGCGCGGGCCAGGAACTTGGCGGGATTCTGCGGCACGCCCTGCAGCAACACTTCGAAGTGCAGGTGCGGGCCGGTGGAGCGGCCGCTGCTGCCGACCGCACCGATGGTCTGGCCGCGTTGCACGATATCGCCGACGCTGCCCAGCGATCGCGACAGGTGCGCATAGCGGGTCAGCAGGCCGTTGCCATGGTCGATCTCGACCATGCGACCGTATTGCGCGTGCCACTCCTGCGTCACCAGCACGCCCCCCGCAGCGGCGACCACCGCAGTGCCGCCGGCAGCAGGGAAATCGAGCCCCGTGTGCAGCGCCGCGCGGCCGCTGAACGGATCGTGCCGAAAGCCGAAACCCGAGCCGACCGGGCCATCCACCGGCGCGATGCTGGGAATCAGCAGCGTCTTCAAGCGGCTTTCCAGCAGCTGCGATTCCAGCAGCGTGTACAGATCGAGGTTCTGCTCGGTCAGTTCATCGAGGCTGTCGAGCGTCTGTGTCAGCTGAGACAGCGACGGGCGCGACAGCGGCACGAAGGGCCCGCCCTTGCCGCCCCCGCCGGCCAGCGGCTTCAGCTCATCGGCCTTGACGCCGACCAGGCCGGAGACACGCTCGCTCGCCGCCTCCAGCTTGACCAGCTTGGCCTGCAGCTCGCCGACCTTCTCGGCCATCGCGTCGAGGTTCTCGCGCATGAAACGATCGCGTTGGGCGAACTCGTCACGCACCACCCAGCGCACCAGCTGGCTGACCACCGGCCAGCCTTCGCGGGCGGCCTTGAGGAAGACGAAGTGGTACACGGTGCCGGAGAACAAGACCAGCAGCAGCATCAACAGCAGCGCAGCTGCCACGATCTTCAGCCGACTGAACTGCATCACCCGGGTCTTGGCCAGGTGGCCGTGCGTGATCAGGATCTGCATCGCTAGACTCTCCACAATGGCATACAAGGCTGCCCCTGCCGCCGGGTCGATTCAGGACGGTCGAGCCCTGCCGCTGGCGCGGGCACTGGACAACAGCGTGCCGCTGGCCAGCCTGTTGCTGCGCCTGCAGCAGTCGCGCGACTGCTTCGACGCCATCCGACATCTTATTGCGCCCGATCTGCTGGCGCAGACCCGGCCCGGGCCGCTGAGCGACAGCGATTGGTGCGTGCTTGCCGGCAACGGCGCGGTGGCGGCCAAGCTGCGTCAATTGTTGCCCAGCTTCGAAGCCGCACTGCGCGCCCAGGGCAAGCCGATCACATCGATCAAGATCAAGGTGCTGGCGCCAGCCCCCCTGGCCCGACCCGCGCCGCCGGGCCCTGCGCCAAGCGGCTCGGGCACGCGTTGAGCGATCTCGGGCAGTAAAAACTACGGGTGGTGCCGGCTGTCCGAATCGAACGGACGACCTTCCGCTTACAAGGCGGGTGCTCTACCAACTGAGCTAAGCCGGCGCTCCGAAAATTCTACGGGCTGCCCCGCGCTGCTCACTTGACCCGCTTCAGTGCCGGCCGCGCGCCGGCGCTGCCGGCAGGATCCGGCGGGTCGTCGTCCGGCGGGGAATCGTCCTGCACCGCCTGCTCGGCCTCGCTGCTGGCCAGTCGCAGGCCTCGCAGCGGCGCCGGCGCAATCGCTGGCGGGTCGACGCTGGTGCTGGCCGCCGTCGGCACCGGAAACGCCATGCCCTGGCCGTTTTCGCGCGCATAGATGGCGACGACATGATCCACCGGCACCACGATCTCGCGCGCCGCGCCGCCGAAACGCGCCTTGAACTCGATGAATTCGTTGCCGAGCTTCAACGCGGTGGTGGCCTCGAAGCCGATGTTCAGCACGATCTCGTTGTTCTTCACGTACTCGACCGGCACGCGCACGCTGTCGTCGACGAACACCGCCACGTAGGGTGTGAAGCCGTTGTCGGTACACCAGTCGTGCAGCGCCCGGATCAGGTACGGGCGCGTGGACGTGCCCTGCGAATCAGGCTGGATGGGCTTGTTCATCGGCGCGCGACGTCACCACCGTGTTCAGCGGCGCATCACCTTCTCGGACGGCGTCAACGCCTCGATGTAGGCCGGCCGCGAGAAGATGCGCTCGGCATACTTCAGCAGCGGCAGGGCGTTCTTCGACAGGTCGATGCCGTAGTAGTCGAGCCGCCACAGCAGCGGCGCGATGGCCACGTCGAGCATCGAAAAATCGTCGCCGAGCATGAACTTGTTCTTCAGGAAGATCGGCGCCAGCTGGGTCAGGCGGTCACGGATCTGCTCGCGCCCCTTCTCGAGCTGGCGCTCGGTGGCCTTGACGCCGCGCGATTCGAGCAGGTTGACGTTGGCGAACAGTTCCTTCTCGAAATTGAACAGGAACAGGCGCACGCGGGCACGGGCCACCGGGTCGCCCGGCATCAGTTGCGGATGCGGGAAGCGCTCGTCGATGTACTCGTTGATGATGTGCGACTCGTACAGAATCAGGTCGCGCTCGACCAGGATCGGCACCTCGTTGTACGGGTTCATCAGCGCGATGTCTTCGGGTTTGGCGAACAGATCGACATCGCGGATCTCGAAATCCATGCCCTTTTCGAACAGCACGAAGCGGCAGCGGTGCGAATAGGGGCAGGTCGTTCCTGAATACAGCACCATCATGGGCAGGGCTCCTCGTGCGACGGTCAGCGTCGCGCCAAAAAAATCATGCGCGCCGGGCCGGTCAGGCCCCGCGCGCGGACAACGGACCCGGCCTTGTCGGCCAGGCCGGTTCGGTTACTTGATGTCTTTCCAGTACGCAGCGTTCAGGCGCCAGGCGACCACGGTGAACAGGCCCAGGCACAGCAGCACGAACACGCCCAGCTGCACGCGCTTGCCCTGGTCGGGCTCACCCATCCACTGCAGGAAGGCCACCAGATCGGCGACGGATTCGTTGTACTGCGCCTGCGTCATCGAACCCGCGGCCAAGGGCTCGTAGCCCTTGAAGACATGCGCCGTGCGGCTCGCGTCGTGCGGATCTTTCACCTCGGCGAACACGGCTCGTCTGCTGCCCCTGCAATTCCCACAACGCGTGGGGCATCGCGGTGTTCGGGATAGGCGCGGTTGTTCCAGCCGGTCAAGGTGCTGGTGTCGCGGTAGAAGCTGCGCAGGAAGGTGTACAGGTAGTCGGCGCCGCTGCCCGAGGCGCTGGCACGCGAGCGCGCGATCACCGACAGATCGGGCGGCGCCGCGCCGAGCCAGTTCTTGGCGTCGTTCGGGTCCAGCGTGATGGACATCATGTCGCCGACCTTCTTGCCGGCGAACATCAGGTTGTCGCGGATCTGCTCGTCGTTCAGACCGATGTCGCGCATGCGGTTGTAGCGCATGTAGTTGGCCGAATGGCAGTTCTGACAGTAGTTGACGAACAGCTTGGCGCCGTTCTGAAGCGCCGACATGTCGGTCACGCGTTCGCTCGGAAAGCGGTCCAGCGCGATGCCTTCACTCGCGGCGTGGGCGGCAGGCGCCAGGCACACGCCGGTGAGCACGAAGGTCAACAGGGAGAGCAGCAGTTTTTTCATCGAGGCAACCGGGGCCGAATTGCTCAGTGCGCGTGGAAGACGACACGATCGGGAACCGGCTTGAAGGTGCCCAGCCGGCTCCACCAGGGCATCAGCAAGAAGAAGCCGAAATAGAACAAGGTGCCGATCTGCGCGATCAGCGTGCCGATGTCGGAAGGCGGCTGGATGCCCAGATAGCCCAGCACCGCGAAGTACACCACGAACACGCCGTACACCCAGCGGTGCCAGTCCGGCCGGTAGCGGATCGACCTGACCGGGCTGTGGTCGAGCCAGGGCAGGAAGAACAGGATGATGACGGCCGCGCCCATCACCACCACGCCCCAGAACTTCGCATCGAAGGTCTTCAGCAGGCCGATGAGCACGACCGCACCGACCACGGCCGCGATCTTGGTCTTCATCGGCGCGCGCAGCGCCGCCAGCAAGGCGCCGAGACCGGCGATGACACACACCACGTTGACCATCGTGTCGGTGGTGGCGCGCAACATCGAATAGAACGGCGTGAAGTACCACACCGGCGCGATGTGCTGCGGCGTCTTCAGCGGATCGGCCGGAATGAAGTTGTTGTATTCGAGGAAGTAGCCGCCCATCTCCGGCGCGAAGAAGATGATGGCGCTGAAGATGACCAGGAAGACCGACACGCCCAGCAGGTCGTGCACCGTATAGAACGGATGAAACGGGATGCCGTCCAGCGGCTTGCCGGCGGCATCCTTCTGCGCCTTGATCTCGACCCCGTCGGGGTTGTTCGAGCCGACCTCGTGCAGCGCGATGATGTGCGCCACCACCAGCCCCAGCAGCACCAGCGGCACGGCGATGACGTGGAAGGCGAAGAAGCGGTTCAGCGTCGCATCGCCGACCACGTAGTCACCGCGGATCAGCAGCGCCAGGTCGGGGCCGACGAAGGGCACGGCGGCGAACAGGTTGACGATCACCTGCGCGCCCCAGTACGACATCTGACCCCAGGGCAGCAGATAGCCGAAGAAGGCCTCGGCCATCAGGCACAGGAAGATCGCGCAGCCGAAGATCCAGATCAGTTCGCGCGGCTTGCGGTAGCTGCCGTAGATCATGCCGCGGAACATGTGCAGGTAGACGACGATGAAAAACGCGCTCGCCCCGGTCGAATGCATGTAGCGGATCAGCCAGCCCCACGGCACGTCGCGCATGATGTACTCGACCGATGCGAAGGCCAGCGCCGCATCGGGCTTGTAGTGCATCACCAGGAAGATGCCGGTGACGATCTGGATCACCAGCACCAACATCGCCAGCGAACCGAAGAAGTACCAGAAATTGAAGTTCTTCGGCGCGAAGTACTCCGACATGTGCTCCTTGAAGAGCTTGGTCGCCGGGAAGCGGTTGTCCACCCAGGTCAGCAGTTGCTGCGGCGGCGATGCGCCGGCCGGCGCTTGCTTGAATTCAGCCATGCGGTTCTCTTTGCGTCGGTGGGGGCCGCTCAGGCCTTGGTGTCGTCGCCGATCAACAACAGCGTGTCGGACAGGAACTGGTACGGGGGCACTTCGAGGTTGTCCGGCGCGGGCTTGTTCTTGAACACCCGCCCGGCGAGATCGAAGGTCGAGCCGTGGCACGGGCACAGAAAGCCGCCCTCCCAGTCGCTGGGCAGCGAGGGCTGCGCGCCGGGTTCGAACTTGGCCACCGGCGAACAGCCCAGGTGGGTGCAGATGCCCACGCAGACGAACACTTCCGGCTTGATCGAACGCGGCACGTTGCGCGCGTAAGCCGGGGTGAGTTCATCGGGGTTGCGCTTCGAAAACGGATCGGCCAGTTCGGCCTCCAACGCCTTCAACGTGGCGAGCTGCTGCTCGGTGCGCCGCATGATCCACACCGGCTTGCCACGCCACTCGATGGTCATCATCGTGCCCGGCTTCAGATCACTGATATCCGCCTGCACCGGTGCGCCGGCGGCCTTGGCCCGCTCCGATGGCGCCAGGCTGGCCAGGAAGGGCACCGCGACGGCCGCGCCGCCGACCGCGCCGGCGCCACAGGTAATCGCGATCCAGGTGCGTCGGCTCTTGTCGACTGGGGCCTCACTCATGCTATGCCTTTGGCTTCTGTACAGCTGTCCAGAACAACTGCGCATTCTATCCGAGGGTGGGCGCAGGTCCGGGCAGCGGGGGTGCATGCGCGCGCAACGCAAAGCTTGGGCAATACTGCGGCAGCTGCGGCGCTGGGCCGGCGGCCCCGACAAACGGAAGGAACTGCATGAGCTTCGCCACCGAATTCAAGGCCTTTGCACTCAAGGGCAACGTCATGGATCTGGCCGTGGGCGTGATCATCGGCGCCGCATTCGGCAAGATCGTCGATTCGGTCGTCGCCGACCTGATCATGCCGGTGGTCAGCACCATCTTCGGCGGCCTCGACTTCAACAACTACTTCTTTCCACTGGCCGGCCAGACGTCCGAAACGCTGGCCGAGGCGCGCGAGGCCGGGGCCGTGCTGGCCTACGGCAGCTTCCTCACCGTTGCGCTGAACTTCATCATCCTGGCTTTCATCATCTTCATCATGGTGCGGCAGATCAATCGGCTCAAGCGCGCGGAGCAGCCGCCCAAGGCAGCGGCCACGCCCGAGGACGTGGTGCTGCTGCGCGAGATTCGTGACGCATTGAAGAAATAGTCGGCGCGTCCGGGCCGGACGGCTCCAGTGCCTGCGTCGCTGCGCCGATGCAGGCTGCATACTGATCCGTCCCGATGAACCCTCCCCACGCACCAGGTCTGCCTGCGGCCTTCGAAGCCGCCCTGAAACGCGTCAAAGGCGCCGCGCGCGTGGCCGCCGAAAAGTGCGTCGACAGCCTGGGCACCGCCGCGCTGGCGTCGGCCAACGTCTTTCAGCGCGACAGCCTGCTCAGCGCGCAGTTCGAGCTGAACCGCAAGCTGGCGGTGTTCTGCAACGACCTTCGACGAAACGCTCGACCGCCGCGTCGAGCGCGAGATCCTGCCGCGCGAAGCGGGCCAGTCGGTGCTGGCCGAAACCAGCTGGGACGCGCTCAGCCTGGTCGACAACAGCGAGGTCGAACTGCAGGTCTCGGCCGAACGCTTCGGGCTGCAGATCGGCCAGGCCTGCGAGAACGAACAACGCGAGCTGGACACCTTCATCGGCTCGCTGCTGTTCGCCAGCCACGGCCCATGCAGGCAGGCGGTTCGAGCGACAAACCCCGCAACCCGCTGCGCCCTGAGGTCATCGGCGGTGCGGTGATGCGCGGCGTCGGCGAGGTCACCGACCGCGCCGAGTTGCAGAAGGTGCTGGTCAGCGAACTCGAACGCGCGCTGGCACCCGGCATGGCCAAGACCTACGCGGCCATCGTCGCCGACTTCCGCGCCGCCGGCGTCAAACCCACCGCGCTGTCGTTCCGCCCGTCACAACGCGGCCCGCATCCCGGTTTCGGCCGCAGCACGTCGGGCTACGACACCAGCAGCCGCGCCGTCGGCCTGGACAGCGTGCACGGTGGCGACGCCGGTGCCAGCACCGGTGCCGGCACTGTCGGGCTGCATCCGGCGCGCTCGACCTTCGGCCAGAGCGACTGGCGCGCCAGCCGCGACGGCCGGCTGTCAGACCACGGCGCCGCAGCGCAGTCGAGTGCACACGGCGGCTTCCGGCGCTCGATGAACGGCGGCGCAGCGATGGGCGGCACCCCGATCGGCCAGGTCGATGCCGGCTTGATGTCGCTGATCCGTCGCCTGGCGTTCACCGATTTCAACGCCACCGCCAGCGACTCGCAGTTCGCCGCTGAGCACGAGGGCCGGCCTTCGGGTGCGGGCGTCTTCGACGGGCACGGGGTTCTCGGCGGCGCGATCGCGACTTCCGCCCCGATCGCGCCGAACCTGATCCACACCCACCGCGACGCGCTGCGGCAAGCCTCGACCGGCTCGCTCGATCACATGGTGATCGACGTCATCGCCGGGCTGTTCGATCAGATCCTGTCCGATCCGAAGGTGGCGCCGCAGATGGCGCGCCAGATCGCGCGGCTGCAGCTGCCGGTGCTGCGCGCCGCGCTCGGCGATGCCAGCTTCTTCTCGTCGCGCAAGCATCCGGTGCGCCGCTTCGTCAACCGCATCGCCTCGCTGGGCAGCGGTTTCGACGATTTCGAATCGGAGTCGGGCCAGCGTTTTGTCGCGCTGGTGCGCGAGCTGGTGCAGGAGATCGTCTCCGGCGACTTCGACCAGATCGAGGTCTACGAACACAAGCTGTCGGTGCTCGAAGCCTTCATCGTCGAGCAAAACGGCCGTGAACTGAAGGCCAACGGCGATGCCGCCGGCCTGCTGGCGCAGAAGGAAACCGATCTGCGGCTGCAGCAGCGCTATGCGCAGCAGCTGCGCGCGCTGCTCAAGCCGCTGCCGATGGCCGACTTCGTGCGCGATTTCCTCAGCCAGGTGTGGAGCCAGGCGCTGAGCGTGGCCGCCCGCCAGGACGGTCCCGACAGCGCCCGCGTATCGCGGCTGCGCCACGCCGGGCGCGAGCTGATCATGAGCGTGCAGCCCAAGGGCTCGGTGCCGCAGCGCAAGGCCTTCCTGGCGCAACTGCCCACGCTGATGCGGGAGCTGAACGAGGGCATGGACCTGATCGGCTGGTCCGACGCGTCGAAGAAGGGCTTCTTCGGCCAGCTGCTGCCCGCGCATGCCGAGTCGTTGAAGGGCGAGGCGCTGCGCACGCTCGACTACAACCTGCTCGCGCGCCAGGTCGATGTCGCGCTCGGCGAGGCGATGCCCACCGCCGACGAGCTGCCGCCACCGAACGCGCAGGTGCCGGTGCTGCGCGACGAGGTCATCGCGCCGACTTTTTCTGCCGAGGAAGCGCAGCGCATCGGCCTGGTCGACGAGGCCGCCTTCGACTGGGACGGCAAGGTCGACATCGACCTCGGCAGCGAGCCGGAGGTCAGCGTCGCCGACCAGACCATCGAGGGCCTGCCGGCACCCGATGCGGTCGAGCCGGTGCGCGGCAAGTCGCTGGCCGACCATGTGCAGATCGGCTTCGCCTACCAGATGCACCTCGAAGGCAAGTGGCAGAAGGTGCGACTGAGCCATGTCAGCCCGGGCCGCACCTTCTTCGTCTTCAGCCGCGGCAGCCGGCACAAGCAGGCCATCTCGATGACGCAGCGCATGCTGCTGCGCCTGTGCGAATCGGAGCGCCTGCGCGCGTTCGAGAACGGCTACCTGCTCGAACGCGCCACCGCGCGTGCGCGCAAGCAGCTGGCCGCGTTGAAGGCACCGGCGAGCGGCGTACTGACGCGCGCCGGCACTTAGCCCGGCGGTGACGCGGCAGCCAGCGCACGCGCCATGCGCAGCGCCGCGATCAGGCTCGATGCGTCGGCCACGCCCGGTGCCGGCGATGTCGAAAGCGGTGCCGTGGTCGGGGCTGGTGCGCACGAACGGCAAGCCCGAGCGTGACGTTGACGCCGTCCTCGACACCCAGGTACTTGACCGGGATCAGGCCGTGGTCGTGTGTCATCGCCACCACCACGTCGAACTCGCCCGGGCGCGCGGCAGTGTGGCGCGCGCGCATGAACACCGTGTCGGGCGCGAACGGGCCGCGCGCATCGATGCCCTCGGCGCGCGCGGCAGCGATCGCCGGGGCGATGATGCGCAGTTCCTCGTCGCCGAACAGGCCGCCCTCGCCGGCATGTGGGTTGAGCCCGGCGACGCCGATGCGCGGCGCCTTGATGCCCCACGCACCCGCGCTGCGCTGCACGATGCGCAAGGTGTCGAGCACCGCACCGTGGTCGATGGCGTCGATCGCGCGGCGCAACGACTGGTGAATGGTCACCAGCACCACCCGCAGTTCGCCGTTGGCCAGCATCATGCGCACCGGCGGCGCGGTGCCCGCGCCGGCACACAAGGCCTGCAGCATTTCGGTGTGGCCGGGAAAGGGGCTGCCGGCGGCGGCCAGCGCCTCCTTGTGCACCGGTGCCGTCACCAGCGCCAGCGCCTGCCCCGCCAGCACCTGCTGCACCGCACCTTCGATGCAGCTCAGCGCGGCGCGGCCGCTGTCGGGGTGCACCTGCCCCCACGGCAGGGCGGCCAGGCCAGCGGGCAGATCTGCCGGCTGCCACACCGGCAGGCAGCCGGCCGGCAGTTCGGCGTGCTCTGCCAGCCCATCCAGCTGCGCCATGACCGGCATGTCGGCGCCCAGCGCCGCGGCGGCGCGGCGCAGCACCTGCACATCGCCGACGACCACACAATCGGCCGCCTCGCCCTTGGCGAAGGCCTTGACGATCGTCTCGGGCCCGATGCCGCAGGCATCGCCCATGGTCAGCAGCACAGGCTTGGACGGCATGAGCCCATTGTCGGCGCTGGCCACACGCCACGTGCGCCGGGTTCGATAATCGAGCCTTGACGACGATGCTGAAAAGAATCTGGCTCCTGTTCGCGCAAGCGGCCACCGTGGCGCTGGCTGTTCTGTTCGTGGTCGAGACGCTTGAAGCCGCAGTGGCTGGCGCCGCAGCCGGCCGATGCGGTGGCGGTCGCGCCGGCCAGGCGCGACGAGCCGGTTGCGCAGATCGCGCAGCCGGGTGAGGCACTGGCCAGCTACAGCCAGGCCGCACGCCGCGCAGCGCCGGCGGTGGTCAGCGTGATGGCCAGCATGACGCCGTCGACGCGCGGTGCGGCGCAGCCCCGGACGCAGGACCCCTGGTTCCGCTTCTTCTTCGGCGATGGCCGCGGCGGCGGCGCGCGCCAGCAGCGCGTCGGCCTCGGATCGGGCGTCATCGTCTCGGCCAGCGGCTATGTGCTGACCAACAACCATGTCGTCGAAGGCGCCGACGACATCGATGTGCAACTCGCCGATGGCCGTCAGGCCAGCGCCAAGCTGATCGGCACCGATCCCGAGACCGACCTGGCGGTGCTGCAGATCGAACTCGACGCGCTGCCGGTGATCGCCCTCGGCGACGCGGCGGGGATGCAGGTCGGCGATGTGGTGCTGGCCATCGGCAACCCGTTCAATGTCGGCCAGACGGTCACCTCCGGCATCGTCAGCGCGCTGGGCCGCAACCGGCTCGGGTTGTCGACCTTCGAGAACTTCATCCAGACCGACGCGGCCATCAATCCGGGCAACTCGGGCGGCGCGCTGGTCGACGTGCGCGGGCAGCTGATCGGCATCAACACGGCCATCTACAGCCGCAACGGCGGCAGCATGGGCATCGGCTTCGCCATCCCTGTCGACAGCGCGCGCATGGTGATGGAAGCGCTGCTCGCCGACGGGCGTGTCACGCGCGGCTGGATCGGCGTCGAGCCGCGCGACCTGAGTGCCGAACTGGCCGCCAGCCTGCGCCTGCCGGTCAGCCAGGGCGTGCTCATCACCGGCGTGCTGCAAGGCGGACCGGCCAGCCGCGCCGGCCTGCGCCCGGGCGATGTGGTGGTGGCGATTGCCGATGCGCCGGTTGTCAACACGGTGCAGCTGCTCGCGGCAGTGGCGGCATTGAAGCCGAACAGCGAGGCGGTGGTGGCGGTGCAGCGCGGCAACCAGCCGCTGCAGCTGAAACTGCAGGTGGCCCAGCGCCCGCCGCAGCGGCCGCGCCCCGACGAGTGAGCCTCAGCCGGCGGTGCCGGCGTCGGTCTCGCCCTTCGGCGCCTGGGTGTGCTTGTTGAACACCACCGCCAGCCAGATGCCGACCTCGTAGAGCAAGCACATCGGGATCGCCAGCGCCAGCTGCGAGACCACATCGGGCGGGGTGATGATGGCCGAGGTGACAAACGCGCCGACGATGAAGTAGCCGCGCCAGGCGCGCAGTTTCTCGACGCTGACCACACCCAGGCGCGCCAGCACCACCACCGCCACCGGCACCTCGAAGGCCGCGCCGAAGGCGATGAACATGGTCATCACGAAGCTCAGGTAGGCCTCGATGTCAGGTGCCGCGGTGATGCTCTTCGGCGCGAAGCTCTGGATGAACTTGAACACCTGCCCGAAGACGAAAAAGTAGCAGAAGGCGACGCCGAGAAAAAACAGCAGCGTGCTCGACACCACCAGCGGCAGCACCATGCGCTTCTCGTGGTTGTAAAGACCCGGTGCGACAAAGGCCCACACCTGGTACAGCACCACCGGCAGCGCCAGCATGAAGGCCGCCATCAAGGTGATCTTCAGCGGCACCAGAAACGGCGAGATGACGTTGGTGGCGATCAGCGTGGCGCCGGCCGGCAGGTTCGCCACCAGCGGGGCCGCGAGCATGTCGTACAGCTCGCCGGCGCCGGGCCACAGCATCAACGCGCCGAAACACACGCCGACGGCGACAAAGACGCGGATCAGCCGGTCGCGCAGTTCGACCAGGTGCGAGACGAACGGCGCCTCGGTCCCTTCCAGTTCGTCGCGCGGCTTGGGGTCGTCGCTCACCGCGGTGCTTTCGTGCTGCGCCGCGCGGCGACCGGCTGCGGTGCGCCGTGGCGGCGATGCGGCGGGTTCATGGCGACGGCTTGCCGGCCTGCGGTCGGAAGCGGGCCACGCGCGCCGCCCCCGACAGCGCCTTGGCACGAATGCCGTTGCGCTGCTTGTACCAATTCGGCATGGCCGTGCGCTTCAGCCGCCAGTGCTTCTTCGGGTGTTTGTACGCCGGCGGCGGGGGCTGCCAGGGCTGCGCCGGGCCGGGCGTGCCATCGGCCGCCGCGCCCATCGACGTCCACTCGCTGCTCACCGCCGCACTCGCCTGCTGCATCTCGTCGCTGACGCTCTTTTCGACGTTGCGCGCAGCGTCCTCGAACTCGGTCTTCATCTTCTTCAGCTCGTCGAGCTCGATCGAGCGGTTGACTTCGGCCTTCACGTCGGCCACATAACGCTGCGCCTTGCCCAGCATGTGGCCCACGGTGCGCGCCACCTTGGGCAACTTCTCGGGGCCGATGACGATCAGCGCCACCGCGCCGATCAGTGCAATCTTGTCGAAGCCGAAGTCGATCATGCGGGGGGATGCGGGCGTTCAGGCTGCCGCCGTCGACGCCCGCCCGCGGCGGGCGAAGGCGCTGGCGGCGAGGCTCAGGATTTGGTGCGCGCCTCGACGTCCACCGTGGTGTCGTGCGCGGACTTGTGGTTGCCGACCTGCTGCGGCGGCAGGGTCGGATCGGCCGCCGTTTCGCCACCGCTCTTGACGCCGTCCTTGAAGCCCTTGACCGCTCCGCCCAGGTCGGCGCCCATGTTCTTCAGCTTCTTGGTACCGAAGATCAACACCACCACCAACAACACGATCAGCCAATGCCAGATGCTGAATGAGCCCATGATTTCTCTCCTGCAGGGAATTGCGGATTCTAGGTGCGCGCCTGCCGCGGCAGCGGGGCGCGAGGCCCCGCGCGGCGTGCGGCTTTGCGCGCTTGCTTGCGGGGCGCGGCTACCCCTTCAACCACGGCCGCGGGCCGCCGATGACATGCATGTGCAGATGCTGCACTTCCTGGCGGCCGTCTTCGCCGGTGTTGACCAGCGTGCGAAAGCCGTTGCTGACGCCCAGCTCGCGCATCAGCCGCGGCGCCATGCCCAGCATGCGGCCGAGCAGCGCATCGTGCCGGGCCTCGACGTCGTACAGCGTGGCGATGTGCTCCTTCGGAACGATCAGCACATGCACCGGTGCCCACGGCTGGATGTCGTGGAAGACCACCAACTCATCGTCTTCGAACACCTTCTTCGCCGGCAACTTGCCGGCGGCGATCTTGCAGAAGATGCAATCGGGGTCGCTGTTCATCTGCTTGCCTTCCCGGTTCAGGCGCCGCCGGGGCCCGGCATCGCGACGTTGGCGCTGAGGTTCATCCAGCCACGCACGATGCGGTACAGGAACCAGATCGAGATGATGCCCCACGCGATCCACCCGGGCACGAAGAACAGCAGCCACAGCGGCGCGGTCACCAGGTACAGCACCGCGGCCCACAACACGGTGCGGATGCGCCAGCTGAAATGGGATTCTTGCCAGCTGCCGCGGGCTTCGTCCTTCTTCACCAGATCGATGACGAAGGCGACGATCAGCAACGCCACGCTGGCCTGCGTGCCGGGCAGCACCGCGCCGACGGCAACGATCAGGTGCAGCAGATAGCTGATGTGGCCGATCGACTTCAGCGAGCGCTGGCTGTCGTTCAGCTCGAGGGTCTGGTTCATGTCGTGCCTGCCTCCCTTGCCTGCATCTTGCGCGCCGCGAACTCTTCCAGACCCGACAGGCCCTCGCGCCGCTCCAGTTCGGCCAGCACATCGGCCGGCGCGAGATCGAAGTGGGCCAGCACGATCATCGAATGGAACCACAGGTCGGCGATTTCGTTGATCACGCGCTGGCGGTCGCCGTCCTTGCCGGCCATCACCACCTCGGTGGCTTCCTCGCCCACTTTTTTCAACATGGCGTCGGTGCCGGCTGAAAACAAGCGCGCGACATAGCTTTTCTGCGCATCGCCCTGGCGCCGCGTGTCGATGACCGCGGCCAGGCGCGCCAGCGTGTCGTTGCCGCTCGGCTTGTCGCTCATCGGTAGATCGTCTCCGGGTCGACCAGCACCGGCTCGACGCGGTGCCAGGCCTGATCGTCGCAGCCGCTGGAAGAAGCAGCTGTGGCGTCCGGTGTGGCAGGCGATGCCCGGCTCGTGTCCGAGCTGGGTGATCTTCAGCAGCAGCACGTCGTTGTCGCAGTCCATGCGGATCTCGTGCACGCGCTGGAAGTGCCCGGACGATTCGCCCTTGTGCCACAGCCGCTGGCGCGAGCGGCTCCAGTACACCGCCTGACCGGTCTGCGCCGTGCGCTTCAGCGCCTCGCGGTTCATGTACGCGAACATCAGCACATCGTTGCTGCCGACTTCCTGCGCGATCACCGGCACCAGCCCCTGCGCGTCCCAGCGGATGTCTTCGAGCCACTCCATCGAATCAGTGTAGCAACCACCCTCGTCCGGCGTCGGCCTCACACCGCGTGCGTGGCCCCGGCGAAGCCGCGCTCGGCGGCGAGCCATCGCAGCACCGGCACCGTGCCGGGCAGCACCGGGTGCACCGACAGCGGCAGCAGCTGCCAGGCCATCTGCTGGCCTTCGAGCATCTGCAGCTCGCCGCGCCATGACAGCACCTTGCAGAAATTGAGCTGCACGTGGGCGTGTTCATAGCTGACCCGTTCGATGCGCCAGCGCTGCACCTCGTCGACGTGGATGCCGAGTTCTTCGTGCAATTCGCGGCGCAGCGCCTGTTCGACCGATTCGCCGCGCTTCCAGCTTGCCGCCCGGAAACTCCCAGTAGCCGGCGTAGACCTTGCCCGGCGGGCGCGAGCACAACAGGAAGCGCCCCGCCGCGTCGATCAGCACACCGACGGCGACATCGACCGGCGCGCGTTCGTCGCCGCGGCTGTCGTTCACGCGCCGTGCCGGCCCGAGTAGTCGCGCGCGAACTGGTAGGCCACGCGCCCCGAGCGCGAGCCGCGTTCGAGTGCCCACACCAGGCATTCGGCGCGCGCGGCGGCGATCGCCGCCTCATCGACACCGAAGCCGCGCAGCCACTGCGCGACGATGGCCAGGTATTCGGCCTGCGTGAACGGGTAGAAGCTGATCCACAAACCGAAGCGTTCGGACAGCGAGATCTTCTCCTCCACCACCTCGCCCGGGTGCACCTCGCCGTCCTCGGTGTGCTTGTAGCTCAGGTTCTCCGACATGTACTCGGGCAGCAGGTGGCGGCGGTTGCTGGTGGCGTAGATCAGCACGTTGTCCGACGACTGCGACACCGAGCCGTCGAGGATCGACTTCAGCGCCTTGTAGCCCGGCTCGCCCTCGTCGAAGCTCAGATCGTCGCAATAGACGATGAAGCGCTCGGGCCGCTCGGCGACCAGATCGACGATGTCGGGCAGGTCGACCAGATCGGTCTTGTCGACCTCGATCAGCCGCAGCCCGCGCGGCGCGAACTCGTTCAGGCAGGCCTTGATCAGCGAACTCTTGCCGGTGCCGCGCGCACCGGTGAGCAGCACGTTGTTGGCCTTGTGGCCGGCAACGAACTGCTCGGTGTTGCGCAGCAGCCGCTGCTTCTGCGGCTCGACCTCGACCAGTTCGTGCAGGCGGATCGGCGCCACATGACGCACCGGCTCGATGAGCCCCGAGCCGCCGCGCTTGCGGTAGCGAAAGGCGCTCGCCGCGGACCAGTCCGGCGCGCTCAGCGGATGCGGCAGCACCGCTTCGAGGCGCGCCAGCAGCGATTCGGCGCGTGTGATCAGGTGCTCAGTGAGCCGGGGTTCGGGCCAGGATTCATGGCGCGCAGTGTAGACACCCTGCTCAGCCCGGCACCGCACGCACGCTGTCGTCGGCGACGACGAAGACCCGTTCACCGGCCGCCGCGCGCACGATGTGCAAGCCGGTGAAGGCGCCGAAGGCCGGCAGCACGCCGCAGTGGTTGCCGAAGTGAAAACACGGCAGCCGCAGGCGCTCGAAGCCGCGCGCACCGAGCACCACGCCCGGATGCAGATGGCCGGCCAGCACATAGGCGCCGGGCACGACCTGCGGGTGGTGGCACAGCGCCAGGCCCCGCACCCGCAGCGGCTCGTCGACACAGCGCATGCCCAGCGCGGCGGCGGATCGCCGGCATGCCCGTCGTGGTTGCCGCGCACCAGGGTCAGTTCGAGCCGCGCGTGCTGCAAGCGCCAGCGCGCCAGCGCCGCCAACGTGTCGGGCGCGCGGGCGCGCACCGAGTGCAGGAAGTCGCCGAGGAAGATGACCCGCGTGGCGCCGCTGTCGGCGATGCAGCGGCTCAGCCGGCCCAGCGTTTCGCTGGTCGTGCCTTGCGGCACCGGCACGCCGAGGCGGCGGAACGACACCGCCTTGCCGATGTGCGCATCGGCGACCAGCAAGGTGCCGATCTCGGGCAGGAAGGCCGCGCGCTGCGGCAGCAAGCGCAGGCGCATGCCGCCGACTTCGATGGCGGCGCCGGCACCGTCGGCAAAAGGGGGCCAGGGCGCCGCGAGCGCGGGCGCCGCGTCGATCTCAGACACTCAGACGCAGCAGGGCCAGTTCGAGGTGTTCGGTGGGCATGCGCTTGAAGCCCGAGCGGGCGTAGCGCTGCAGCCGCCCGACGCTGAAGGCCGTCAGCACCGAGGCCATCGCCTGCGCATCGACGGTGGGCGTGCTCGAGCCGGCGCTTTCGGCCGCGTGGCGCAGGGTCTGGCGCAACTGCGATTCGACGCGGTCGAAGAACAGGTTCATGCGCGAGGTCAGCCGCTCGTGCTCGAAGACCAGCGCATCGCCGACCATCACACGTGTCATGCCCGGGTTCTTCTCGCCGAACTGCAGCAGCACGGTGACGATGCGCTGCGTCTGCGCGCTGCCCTGCGCCTCGCGCTCGGCGATCTGGTTGACCAGCGAGAACACGCTCGATTCGATGAATTCGATCAGCCCTTCGAACATCTGCGCCTTGCTGGCGAAATGGCGGTACAGCGCGGCTTCGCTGACCTGCAGACGCGCCGCCAGCGCCGCGGTGGTGATGCGTTCGGCGCCGGGCTGTTCGAGCATCGTCGCCAGCGTCTGCAGGATCTGCACCCGGCGTTCGCCCGGCTTCGGGCGCTTGCGCGTGGTGGTCTTGGCCGCCGCCGGCGCGATGATGTCGTCGTCACCAGTTGCCGGCACCTGCTCGGCGTCTTCGTCCTGCTCGCCCTGCTCGTGCGGCGCTGCGGGCGCCGCGGCTTCGATCGGCTCGCCGGCGGGCAACGAAGGGTCGCCGTCATCGGCCGCGTCGATCTGGCCGGGGCTGGCGGGTTGGTCAGACATCGGGGCTTTTGTGCACGAGCGGCAGGGGCAACTTCATTCTGGCATAGGGCCGGGCTACGGCCGCGTGCAGGTAAACACTGACTTCGGTGCGCGCCGAAGCGCTGCAGGCGATCAACCCTGCGGATGCGTGGGATCGATCCAGCGCACGTTCTCGCGGCGCTTCGGCAGGCGTGATGTCCAGGTTCACCGCCACCGCCTCGCCGTCGCTGCGCACCAGCACACATTCGAGCGTCTGATCGACGCTGGCGTTGATCTCCTGGTGCGGCACGAACGGCGGCACGTAGATGAAATCGCCCGGCCCGGCCTCGGCGACGAACTCGAGCGCCTCGCCCCAGCGCATGCGCGCGCGGCCCTTGACGACGTAGATCACGCTTTCGAGCGGCCCGTGGTGGTGCGCGCCGGTCTTGGCATTGGGGTGGATGTGCACCGTGCCGGCCCACAGCTTGTTGGCGCCGACGCGGGCGAAGTTGATCGCCGCCTTGCGGTCCATGCCCGGCGTCTGCGCGGTGTTGCCATCCAGGCGGTCGGCCGGGATGACACGCACGCCGTCGTGTTTCCAGGCATCCAGGTCGGGGCGGCTCATGGTCTTGCTCCAGTTCGGTTGGCCAGCATCATCCCGGACATTCTGCGCGCCTTGTTCAGGGCAGTCGCTGCAGCAGCACCCGCAGATGCCGCGCGCGCAGATCGACATAGGCCGGGCGCCGGGACCAGCGCACGTGGGCGTGAGCGGCCGCCGGGCGCGTCCAGCGCTGCATCCACACCGTCTTCATGCCCACGCGGCGCGCGGCGCGCTGGTTGTGCAGGTTGTCCTCGACCAGCACGCAGCGTTCCGGCGCCACCCGCAGCCGCGCCAGCAGCCGCCTGAACATGCGCGCATCGGGTTTCGGCCGCAGTTCGCCGAACATGCACATGTCCTCGATCGAGACGATGCCGTCGAACAGGCCGGTGATGCCGAGCACGCCGAGCACGCGCAGCGCATACGCGCGCGGTGCGTTGGTGACGATGTACTTGCGCCCGCGCAGCTGTGCGACAGCCTGCATGTCGGGGCGGTGGCCCTTGATCGCCGCTTCCAGGCCGGGCAACAGGTGCGTGTGGTGCAGGAAGTGCGCGGCGCTGACGCCGTGGTGCCGGACCAGGCCGAGCAAGGTGGCGCCGTAGCGCTGCCAGTAGCTGCGCCGCAAGGCGTCGGATTCGGTCTGCGTCAGGCCCAGTTCGCGCTGGATGTACTCGCCGAAGGACAGCGCCAGCCCCGGCATCGACGCATTCGCCGCATCGTGCAGCGTGTCGTCCAGGTCGAACAGCCACACCCGGCGCCGCCGCGACGGGCTCGCGCTCGGGCCGGCACTCGCACTCGGGCTCAATGCGAGCGGATCATCGTGCCGTAGGCCTGGTCGGTGAGCACCTCCAGCAGCATCGCGTGCGGCACGCGCCCGTCGATGATGTGCACGCTGTTGACGCCGTTCTTCGCCGCGTCGAGCGCCGAGGCGATCTTCGGCAGCATGCCGCCGCTGAGCGTGCCGTCGGCGAACAGGTCGTCGATCTCGCGCGCGCTCAGGTTGGTCAGCAGGTTGCCGTCCTTGTCGAGCACGCCGGGCGTGTTGGTCAGCATCATCAGCTTCTCGGCCTTCAGCACCTCGGCCAGCTTGCCGGCCACGACATCGGCGTTGATGTTGTAGTTCTCGTTGTCCCGACCGAAACCCAGCGGCGAGATGACCGGGATGAACTGGTCGTCCTGCAGGGCCTTGACCACCGACGGGTCGATCGATTCGATCTCGCCGACCTGGCCGACATC
Source organism: uncultured beta proteobacterium (assembly GCA_963756415.1). GTDB lineage: Bacteria > Pseudomonadota > Gammaproteobacteria > Burkholderiales > Burkholderiaceae_C > Rubrivivax. Next base: position 604,566 of record CAVWNT010000002.1, on the reverse strand, counting down.
GTGTTCGATGCTCGGGTCCTTCGGGTCCACCAACCTGCAGCTTGCGCGCGCGGATCAGCCCGCCGTCGCGGCCGGTCAGGCCCACCGCCTTGCCGCCGGCGACGTTGATCAGGCCGACGATGTCTTGCTGCACCTGCCCGGCCAGCACCCATTCGACGACCTCCATCGTCTCCTCGTCGGTGACACGCATGCCCTGGATGAAGGTGCCCTTCTTGCCCAGGCGCTTCAGCGCCTCCTCGATCTGCGGGCCGCCGCCGTGCACCACCACCGGGTTCATGCCGACCAGCTTCAGCAGCACCACATCCTCGGCGAAGTCCTGCTGCAGGCCCGGGTCGGTCATCGCGTTGCCGCCGTACTTGATGACGATCGTCTTGCCGTGGAACTTGCGGATGTACGGCAGCGCCTGCGACAGGATCTCGGCCTTGTCGCGCAGCGCGATGTGGCTCAGGTCATGCGGATCGGCTGGGGTCATGGCGGCAACACCTGAGCGAACACGGATGGCCGGAATTGTAGGGTTGCACCCGTCATCGAGCTGCCGTTGCTCGCGTCGGCAGCCCTGCCGGCCACACGGCATCTCGCCACCAACCGGGTGCTGTGCAAGACTGTGTCGGCATGAGCCCGCCCCACCGCCGGAAAGGTGGATTCCGACGTGCGCAGCACGAAGGCAAATCATTGAGCACGCACCAGCACGACCTGTCGCCGTTCACCCACGAGCATCACTACGGCGCCGAGGGCGCCGATGCCCGGGCGCGCGCGCTGTGGCGGGTGACGGCGCTGACGCTGGTGACGATGGTGGTGGAGCTGCTGTTCGGCTACTGGAGCGGCTCGCTGGCGCTGACCGCCGATGGCTGGCACATGGGCACCCACGCGCTGGCCCTCGGCGGCGCCGCGCTGGCCATGCGCCTGGCCCAGCGCGCGCAGCGCAGCAGCCGCTTTGCCTTCGGCGGCTGGAAGATCGAGATGCTGGCCGCCTACAGCAGTGCCCTGCTGCTGCTGGTGATGTCGGCGTCGCTGGTGTGGCAGGCGGTGCAGCACCTGCGCGACCCGGCGCCGATCGCCTACGTCGAAGCGATGCTCGTCGCGTGCCTCGGCCTGCTGGTGAATGTGGCGAGCGCGTGGCTGCTGTCACGGCCAGGCGGACAAGACCTGGCTGGCGGCGCCGGCGGCGACAGCAGCGCGCACACGCATGCCCACGCGCACGCACCCGAGCACCGGCACGCGCATGCACCTGGCCACGACCACCACCACGGCGACACCAACTTTCGTGCGGCCTGGCTGCACGTGCTGGCCGACCTGTTCACCTCGGTGCTGGCGCTGGCGGCGCTGGCCGGTGGCCTGTGGTTCGGCTGGCGCTGGCTCGATCCGGTGGTGGCGCTGCTCGGCGCGGTCATCATCGCCCGCTGGGGCTGGGGTGTGCTGGGTGTGTCGACCCGCGCGCTCATCGATGGCAACGGCGACGTCGAGCTGCAGCGCCAGATTCGCCAGCGCATGGAAGCCGACGGCGACACGCGGGTGGCCGACCTGCATGTCTGGCAGATCGGCGCGCAGGCCCATGCCGCGGCGCTGAGCGTGGTCGCCGATGCGCCCCGGGCCACCGCCGAGTACCACCGGCGGCTGCACGATCTGGGCACGCTGCGCCACGTGACGCTCGAAGTGCACCGCTGCCCCGACGCGCAAGGCGACGCCCGGCGTCGCGGCGACTGAAAGAGCCTGCCGCCTGACCCGCACGCCGGCCGTCGCCCACGCGACGCCGCGCACGCCTTGCCGGCCCTACGATGGCGCTGATTCCCACCGACGACGAAAGACCTGCCATGACCCGCACCGACACCGACCGCATCAACCACCAACTGCGGCTGGCCTCGCGCCCGGTTGGCCATGTCGTGCGCGACAACTGGCGCTTCAGCGAGGAGGCCGTCAACGCGCCGGGCGACGGCGAGGTGCTGGTGCAAACGCTGGCGCTGTCGCTGGACCCGGCGATGCGCGGCTGGATGAACGAAGGCAAGAGCTACATCGCGCCGGTGGGCATCGGCGAGGTGATGCGTGCCGGCGGCATCGGCCGCGTGCTGGCATCGAATTCACCCGACTTCGCCGTCGGCGACACCGTTGCCGGCGGTCTCGGCGTGCAGGAATACTGGCGTGGCGGCGCCGCCGAGCTGCAACGCGCCGGCCTGCACAAGATCGACCTGTCGCTGGGCAGCGTGACGCAGTGGCTGAACGTGCTCGGCATGCCCGGCATGACGGCCTACTTCGGCCTGATGGATGTCGGCCAGCCGAAGGCGGGCGACACCTTGGTCGTCTCGGGCGCCGCCGGTGCGGTCGGCCAGACCGTCGGGCAGCTGGCCAAGCTGAAGGGCTGCCGTGTCGTCGGCATCGCCGGCGGGCCGGACAAGTGCCGCTGGGTGGTCGACGAACTCGGCTTCGACGCCTGCATCGACTACAAGGTCGGGCCCGGTGCGCGCCGGCCTGAAGGAACATTGCCCGAAGGGTGTCGACATCTACTTCGACAACGTCGGCGGCGAGATCCTCGACGACGTGCTGGCCAAGCTGGCGCCGAAGGCGCGCATCATCATCTGCGGCGCCATCAGCCAGTACAACAACACCACGCCGGTGCAGGGCCCGAAGAACTACCTGTCGCTGCTGGTCAACCGCGCGCGCATGGAAGGCATCGTCGTCTTCGACTACGCCAAGCGCTTCCCGTCGGCGATCGCCGAGCTGTCGTCGCACCTGAAGGACGGCCGCCTGAAGAGCAAGGAAGACGTCGTCGAAGGCGGCATCGCCGCCTTCCCGTCCACACTCGACAAGCTGTTCAGCGGCGCGAACTTCGGCAAGCTGGTGTTGAAGCTCGCCGACTGACGCCGCCGCGCGTCAGCGCCGGTTCAGGTACACGTACAGACCATCGACGGCCTCGCGCTGGTCCTGCCTGACCGGCCCGCTGCGCAGGGCCGCGACTTCGAAGCCGTGCTTCGCGGCCAGGCGCAGCAGGTACGGCGTCGAATGTGCGTAGCGCAGGCTCGGCAGCAACCGGTAGTCGGCACCGGAATGGGCTTCGGTCTCGACCGAAAAGCACAACACGCCGCGCGCCATCAGGCGTTGCGCGCCTTCGAACACCGGCTCCAGCTCACCGACGTAGATGAACACGTCGGCCGCCAGGATCAGGTCGCAAGGCTCGTCGCTGCGCGTCAGGTACTGCACCAGGTCGGCGTGTTCCAGGCGGTCATAGACCCCCAGCTCGGCGGCCTTGGCCAACATGCCCGCCGACAGGTCGACGCCGATCAGCCGGTCGACCAGCGGGCGCACCAGCGGACCGCACAGGCCGGTGCCGCAGCCGAGATCGAGCGCGCACGCGAAGCGAGCGCCACCCTGCTCGACGAGGCCCGCGACCAGCCGCTGATGGGCCTGGTAGTGCAGGCGGCCGAGCAGGTGCTCGTCGAAGGCGTCGCTGTAGTCGTCGAACAGACGCTGCACGTACGCCCGCGGTGCCGTCGGCGGCGCGGGGTCGGCGTCGACGGCCGCCAGGTAGTAGGCGTGCAGCTCGGCATCGGCGCCGTGTCGCAACGCCTCGCGAAATGCCACCGCCGCTTCGGCCGGCCGCTGCATTTCCCGCAGCAGGCTGCCGCTGCTGCTCCAGGCCAGCGCGTGCCGCGGGTCGAGTTCGAGCAGGCGCCGGAACGCCGTCAGCGCCTCGTTCGCGCGTCCGAGCTGTGCCAGCGCGGTGGCGCGGTGCAGCAAGGCATCGTTGCTGTCGGCCTCGGCCGCCAGCGCGGCATCGGCGCTGGCCAGCGCGTCGTGCGGCCGCGCCAGGCGCAGTTGCGTCGCCGCCAGGTTGATCAAGGTCGACGGCCGGCCCGGCAGCAGCGCCAGCGATTCGCGGTAGTGCCGCTCGGCGCCGATGTGGTCGGCGCTCTGGTGGCAGCGCAGGCCTTGCAGGAAGTGCGCCTTGGCCTGCTCGAAACGCTCGCCGGGAGGTGGCTCGGCCATCGGGTGCGCGGGCATGCGGCCGGCCGCGGGCAGCTCAGCGGTTCTCGAAGCGGTTCAGGTCGAACAGCCCCGCCTCGAGCGGCGCCTGCACCCTGTAAGCCTCGGGCAATGCATCGCTGTAGGCCCAGAACGCGGCGCTGGTGCGGCGCACCGCAAAACGGTCGGCCAGCGCGCGGTAATCCTGCTGCGACGCCAGCGTGCGCAGCGCCTTTTCGAATGCCGGCAGCTGGGATGCGTCCAGTCGATAGAAGGCGTTCGGGTAGGCGCCGATGAAACCCGGCACCACGGTGAGCGTGTTCTCGGCCGGCACCAGTTCGCCCTTTTCGCGCACCAGGTGGGTGACGTTCGCATGGGCGGTGTTGCGCAGCAGCGTGAAGTAGCGTGGCGCGCCGCCATCCTCCACACGCAGCACCGACATCTCGGGCAGCCACGACAGGCTGGCACCGCGCACCGTGGCCAGCGAGGCCAGCGCGTCGCGCAAGGCGGGCTGGGCCACGTTCGACAACGCGAAGCGGGTGTTCAGCACCGGCTGCAGCCGCTGCGTGAGCAGTGCGTACAGCTCGCGTTGCGGCGTCGTCGGTGCGGTAGTCGATGGCGCTTTGCGCAGCGATCCGGTTGTGCGGCCCGTAGACGTATTCACGCGCTTCGTCGTTGGCGTTGCGGTACCAGTCGTCCGCGGTCGGCGCGCGGCGATCCTGCGGCAGCAGCAGCAGGAAGTTGAACTCGCCTTCCATGCGCATGAAGTCCATGTACAGGCGGCTGTCGAGCTGGTGGCCGAGATCGCCGATACACGTCGTAGCCCGACACCAGCAGGTAGTAGATGCGCTCGAACAGCGCATAGCCGATGACCCAGGCCGTCTTCGGCGGCTCGCCGACCAGCCCCTGCACCACCGAGGCGTTGTCGAAGTGGCGGAAGATGGTCAGCGCGGCATTGCCGTTGCGCTCGCCGCCCTCGCCCTGCCCGTTCCAGATCAGCGACAAGTCGAGCCGGGCGCGGCCCGCACGACGGCCTGGTCGATCAACGCCGACTTGGCCTTCAGGTAGGCGCGTTCCTGGCGGGCGTACTCGAGCCAGGGCCCGATCGCCGCCGAATCGCTGCCGCGCGAGCCCGGCAGTTGCATGGCCTGCGCCTGGCGCAGCAGCGCATCGATTTGCACCTCGGCGGCGCTGGCCGTCGGGTCCATGAAGAAGACCCAGAAGTTGTCGCGGATCACGTCCACCGCCACCTGGCCGCGGCACACCGGGCCCTTGATGAAGTTCATGATGAAGAACTGCGCTTCATCGAGCAGGAAGCGGTAGCGCCCGTCGGCGGACAGGTCGCGAAAGGCCACGAACGGATTCGATGCCACCGCCACGTCGTACGACGGCAGCGCGCTGACCGCCGGCTGCGGTGTCAGGAACCAGCGGCGGTACTTGTCCATGCGCGCCGGATTCAGCGCGTACGGCATGTGCGTTTTCGCCAGGATCACCTCGCGCTCGGGTTCGAGCCGGTAGTAGAAGTTCGCGGTGCCCGGGATCGTCGTAGGGCCGGCGCGTGGCGATGATCTGCACCGGCTGGCCGCTCGGTGTGGTCGAGCGCACGATGCGAAAGGCCCGGTGCGCGGGGTCGGCATCGAAGTGCAGGTGGCCGAGGAACAGGTGCTCGTACAGGTAGCGGCTCATCAGCCGCTCCTTCATCGACGGCCCGTTCAGAAAGGCCTCCCACTGGCGCACCTGCTCGCTTTGCACCGGTGCTCGGCGGCACATCGCCTTCGTAGGGCGAGCCCGCGGCCAGCCAGCGTGTGAGCTTGGCCTGTTCGTCGGCGTTCAGGCCGGGCAGGCCGTAGGGCATGCCGGCCAGCGGATGTTCGGCCGCATGGTCAGCGAACTGGTCGATGCGCGGGCAGGCGTTGTCGCGGTCGATCGAGAAGTCGAAGTCCTCGCCGAGCACCGGCCCGGCCGGCAGCGGATGCTGCTGCTTCAGCGCCAGGCTCTGGTACAGCACGCTGCCCGCCAGATTGGCCTCGGGCGTGTCGCGGCGTTCGTTGAGCACCGCGTCGAAGCCCTTGCCGCGCCATTGCGAGGGCTGCTGCGCATCGACGAACAGGCGCGTCGGCGGCGCCTCGCGCAGCCGCTCGGCGTCGTACACCGGTTGTTTGCTGCTGCCGCGTGCCACGCCTTCCCAGGCGCCGAGCTTGAGCTGGCACGACGCGTCGTAGCAGCCGTGGCAGACGACGCAGCGCCGCGACAGGATCGGCTGGATCTGCGCGTGATAGGACAGCTCGGCATTCGCCGGCAACGCGGGCGTGTCGAAGCGCGTGGGATCGGGTTTGCCGTAGCGCTCGTCGTAGGCGTCGCGCGACAACGTGCGTGCAGCCGACCAGCGCACACAGCAGCCAAAGCCCGGCCAGCCGGCGGCGGCCCGAAAGTCGATTCAACAAGCGTGGTTCCCTGGCCGTGGATCAGAAATGGATGCCGCGCATCATGTTCGCCATCGCCACCGCTTCGGCCGACAGCGCCGGCTTGGCGGCCTTGTCGCCCTTGGCCGCCGCGCTGTCGGGGAACATGCGGAAGGTGGTGTTCATGACGATCTGCGTGATGCGCGGCGCGGCGGCATGCAGCACCTCGCCGAAGACACCCAGCCGCGTGGCCACGCGCACCGGCTTGTAGACGCAGGCGCGCACGATCATGTCGGCGGCTTCTTCGGGCATCAGCAGCGGCATGCTGTCGTAGATCTTGGTCGGCGCGGTCATCGGCGTGCGCACCAGCGGCATGTTGACGGTGGTGAAGGTCACGCCCTGGTCGGCGAATTCGCTCGACGCACACGCCGTCCAGGCGTCGAGCGCGGCCTTGCTGGCCACGTAGGCCGAAAAGCGCGGCGCGTTGACGAGCACGCTGATCGAGCTGATGTTGACGACGTGGCCCTTGCGCTTCGTCACCATGCCCGGCAGCAGGCCCATCGTGATGCGCAGGCTGCCGAAGTAGTTCAGCGTCATCGTGCGCTCGAAGTCGTGGAAGCGGTCGTAGCTGGCCTCGATCGCGCGGCGGATCGAACGCCCGGCGTTGTTGATCAGGAAATCGACGCCGCCGTGCTCTTCTTCCAGCTGCTTGACGAAGGCCGCGCAGCCGGCTTCGTCGGCGATGTCGACCGAATAGGTGAACACCTGCGCATCCTTGCCGGCGTGCTCGACGATCTCGGCCTTCGCTTCGGCCAGCTTGTCCTCGCCGCGCGCGGCGATGACGGTGATGGCGCCGGCCTCGGCGAAGCGCTTGCGCCGCCGACAGCCCGATGCCCGACGAGCCGCCGGTGATCAGCACCACCTTGCCACCGACCGTGCCCTTCAGGCTGCGGTCGATCATCAGATCGGGGTCGAGGTGGCGCTCCCAGTAGTCCCACAGCCGCCAGGCGTAGGTGTCGAGCTTCGGGCATTCGATGCCGCTGCCCTTCAGCGCGGCGTCGGTCTCGCGCCGGTCGAAGCGCGTGGGGTAGTTGATGAAGCTCGAGCATGTCCTCGGGGAAGCCCAGGTCCTTCATCACCGCGTTGCGCACGCGGCGCATCGGCGCCAGCGCCATCAGGCCCTTCTTCACGCTCTTCGGGATGAAGCCGAACAGCGCGGCGTTGATGAACAGGTTCATCTTCGGCGCGTGCGCGGCCTTGCTGAAGATGTCGAGCACATCGCCGACGCGGTAGCCGACCGGATCGACCAGGTGGTAGCACTTGCCGTCGATGGCGGTGCGGGCGTGGCTGATGTGGTCGAGCGCGGCGACGACGAAATCGACCGGCACGATGTTGAAGCGCCCGCCTTCGATGCCCACCGCCGGGAACCACGGCGGCAGGATCTCGCGCATGCGCTGGATCAGCTTGAAGAAGTAGTACGGGCCGTCGATCTTGTCCATCTCGCCGGTGCGTCGAATCACCGACCACCAGCGCCGGGCGATACACCGTCCACGGCCGCTTGCATTCCTTGCGCACGATCTTTTCCGATTCGTGCTTGGTCATGGAAGTACGGGTGGTCGAGGCCCTCGGCCTCGTCGAACATGTCCTCGCGGAACACGCCTTCGTACAGGCCCGCGGCGGCGATGCTGCTGACATGGTGCACATGGCCGGCATCGATGGCCTTGGCGAACTCGACCATGTTGCGCGTGCCGTCGATGTTCGGCGCCACCTGCGCTTCGGCATCGGCCGACATGTCGTACACCGCCGCCAGGTGATAGAGGTGATCGATCTTGCCCTTCAGCGCCTTGATCGCCTCGGCCGAGACACCGAGCTTCTTCGCGGTCAGGTCGCCGCTGACGGCGATGGCACGCGCCTTCGACACGCCCCAGTAGTCGAGCAGGTCGGCGACCTTGCCCTCGCTGCCCGGGCGCACCAGGAAGTACACGGTGGCACCACGCCGCGCGAGCAGCGTCTTGACCAGGCGCTTGCCGATGAAGCCGGTGGCCCCGGTGACGAAGTACTGCATGCGTTGCTCCTGCTGTGGTGAGGCGATGTCATGCCATCGCGGCGGATTTTCGATGCTAGGGCATGGGCCCGGCGTCAGGCTTTCCCGAACGCCGGGTAGAGCGGGCTGCCTAGACAATGGCGCCGCCGCGAAGCACACATTGACCTACAGTGGTGCCGTGCCCGTCTTGCAGCGGGTTTCACTGAACGAGGAACAGACATGGTCAAGAAGACGCAGCAGACCAGCAGCGACACGCCCGCCGCGGGGCTGTTCGACAGCCAGCTGGCACACGCGGTGAAGGAATCGGCGCAGCAGATCTGGCTGGCCGGCATGGGCGCCTTCGCCAAGGCCCAGGAAGGCCGCGCCAAGGTGTTCGAGGCGCTGATCAAGGAAGGCGTGGGCCTGCAGCGCAAGACGCAGACCGCCGCCGAGGATGCGGTCGGCGAAGTCACCGGCAAGATGAGTGCGATGGCCGGCGACGTGTCGGCCCGCGCCGGCCAGCACTGGGACAAGCTGGAGACGATCTTCGAGCAGCGCACCGCCAAGGCGATGAACAAGCTCGGCGTGCCGACGGCGAAGGACGTCGATGCGCTGATCAAGCGCGTCGACGATCTGGCGGCGGCGGTGGCGCGCCTGTCGAAGGGCGCGCCACCGGCGGCGAAGAAGGCGGCGCGACCGGCTGCCCAGACCCGCGCCAAGCCGGTCAAGACAGCCGCCAAGACGACGGCGAAGGCCGGCAGCAAACGCGCGGCCGCCAAGAAGCGCACCGGCTGACGCCGCTTGTCGATGCGGCCCCGCCACACCGGCAGCGCGGCGCCGGTTGCCCAGCCGTCTGCACGGCCGCCGCGCATCGGCCTGGCGCTGGCCGGCGGCGGGCCGCTCGGTGCGATCCACGAGATCGGCGCGCTGTGCGCGCTGCAAGAAGCGCTCGTCGGCGTGGACTTCAACCGCCTGAGCGGTTATGTCGGCGTCTCGGCGGGCGGCTTCATCGCCGCCGGCCTGGCCAACGGCATGACGCCGCGGCAGATGTGCGCGGCCTTCATCTGCAACGACGGCCACCGCCACGACATCGTCGACCCGGCGCTGTTCGTGCGCCCGGCGTGGGGCGAGTTCGCGCGCCGCGCCGCCGCGTTGCCGGGCCTGGTCGCGCAGGCCGGCGTGCATTGGCTGCTGCGTCGCGGCTCGCTGCTGTCGGCGCTGGAACGGCTCGGCCGTGCCCTGCCGACCGGCATCTTCAGCCATGCCCCGCTGGAGCTGCAGGTGCGCCGGCTGTTGAGTGCGCCGGGGCGCAGCAACGACTTTCGCCAGCTGCCGCACAAGCTGGTGCTGGTGGCCACCGACCTGGACAGCGGTGAGACCGCGCCATTCGGCCTGCCAGGCTGGGACCATGTGCCGATCTCGCAGGCGGTGGCGGCCAGCGCCGCGTTGCCGGGGCTGTTCTCGCCGGTGCCGATCGACGGCCGCTGGTTCGTCGACGGCGCGCTGAAGAAGACGCTGCACGCCAGCGTGCTGCTCGACATGGAGCTCGACCTGATGATCTGCCTGAACCCGCTGGTGCCCTTCGCCGCCACATCACGCCGCACGCCACCGGGTGCTCGGCGGCGGCATGGCGCCGATCCCGCCGCTGGTCGCCGGCGGTCTGCCGATGGTGCTGAGCCAGACCTTTCGCAGCCTGATTCATTCGCGGCTGGAAATCGGCATGAAAGGCTACGAGCGCAGCCACCCGCACACCGACATCGTGCTCTTCGAGCCCGACCACCACGACCCGGCGATGTTCGTGGCCAACACCTTCAGCTACCGCGAACGGCGCGCGCTGGCCGAACACGCCTACCAGCAAACGCGTGCCGATCTGCGCTCGCGCCGCGCCACGCTGACGGCGACGCTGGCGCGCCACGGCCTGGGCCTCGACGATGCGGTGCTCGACGATGCCCGGCGCACGCTCGTCGGCCGCCACAAGCCACCGCGCACACGCGCCGCGCGCACCTTGCAGCGGCTGGACGAGGTGCTGAACGACCTCGACCGCACGCTGGCCGCGCGTGCGGCCTGAGCGCCGGCGCCGCCGAGGCTTGCGCTAGCATCGCGCCGCTGCCCTCTGGAGTGACACCATGCTGCGACCGGCGACCCTTTTTTCCCTGGCCCTGATCTCGATGGTCGCGGGCTGTGCCAGCGGCCCGCCGTTCATCGATCAGGCGCAGCCCGAGGCGCTGAACATGGCTCAGCGCCGCGGCGCCTTCGAGTTGAACTGCCCGGCGGCGACCGCGCAGCTGATCAACCGCGAGACGCTGCAGCCGATCTCGTTTCGCTTCGGCATCGAGCGCGCCGAATACACCATCGGTGTCAGCGGCTGCGGCAAGCGCGCCACCTACGTGGTGATGTGCCCCGACCAGTCGGGCTCGACCTGCTTCGCCGGCGCCGGGCGCATCGGCGTTCAGTAGCTTGCCGATCGACGGGCCGGCCGGCCTGTCGCCGCAGGCCGTTCAGCCCAGGTAGCGCGCCTGCAGGTGCGCCTTGAAGTGCGCCGGATTCAGACGCTCGCCGCTGGCACGCAGCGCCAGCTCGTCGGTGGTCCAGCGGCTGCCCTGGCTCCAGATCTGCTGCTGCAGCCAATCGAAGACCGGCGTGAAATGGCCGCGCTGGATGTGCGCGTCCAGATCGGGCAGCGCCTTGTACATCGCCGCGAACCACTGCGCGGCGAACATCGCGCCGAGTGAATAACACGGGAAGTAGCCGAACAGGCCCTCCGGCCAGTGCACATCCTGCAGCGGCCCGTCCTTGAAGTTGCCGCGTGTGTCGAGGCCGAGCAGTTCCATCATCTTGGCGTCCCACAGCGCCGGGATGTCCTCGACCTCGATCTCGCCTTCGATCAGCGGCCGCTCGATCTCGTAGCGCAGGATGACGTGCGCCGGGTAGGTCACCTCGTCGGCATCGACGCGGATCAGGCCCGGCTTGACGCGCGTGATCAGGCGGTGAAGGTTGTCGGCGGTGAACGCCGGCTGTGCGCCGAAGGTCTCGATCAGGCGCGGTGCGAGCTGCGCCATGAAGCCGGGGTGGCCGCCGAGCTGCATCTCGAAACTCAGCGACTGGCTTTCGTGCAGCGCCGCCGATCGCGCCTCGGCCACCGGCTGGCCGAGCCACTCGCGCGGCAGGTTCTGCTCGTAGCGGCCGTGGCCGGTTTCGTGCACCGTGCCCATCAGGCTGCCGAGGAATTCGTCGTCGCGAAAGCGCGTGGTCATGCGCACGTCTTCGGGCACACCGCCGCAGAACGGGTGGGTGCTGACGTCGAGGCGGCCGGCCTCGAAGTCGAAGCCGAGCAGGCGCATCACCTGGTCGCACAGCGCGCGCTGCGCCGGCAACGCGAAGGGCCCCTCGGGCACGATCAGCGGCTGGCGCGCCTGGCGCTCGATGACCTGCTGGATCAGCCCCGGCAGCCACTGGCGCAGGTCACCGAAGACGCGGTCGACCGTGGCGCAGGTCATGCCCGGCTCGAAGCGATCCATCATCGCTTCATAGCGCGACTGCCCGCTGCGTTCGGCCAGCAACGTGGCCTCCTCGCGCGCGATGCGCAGCACCTCGCGCATGTTCGGCACGAAGCCGGCCCAGTCGTTGGCCGGTCGTTGGGTGCGCCAGGCGTGCTCGCAGCGCGAGGTCGCCAGCTGGCGGCGCTGCACCAGCTCTTCCGGCAACGCGGTCGCCTGCTGCCACTTGCGCTGGATCTCGCGCAGGTTGGCGCGCTGCAGATCGTCCAGCGGCTCCTGCCCGGCGCGCTCGATCTGTTCGCCCAGCGCCGGGTCGGTGGCGCATGCGGTGCAGCAGCGCGGCCATCTCGCCCAGCGCCTCGGCGCGCGCCTGCTGGCCCTTCGGCGGCATGTTGGCCGCCTGATCCCAGCCGGCCATCGATTGCAGGTGGCCCAGGCGATACAGGCGGCTGTGCGTGGCGGTGACGCTGTCGTAGGCGGATGTGGCGCTCATGCTGCGAGGGTCGGTGATTGCAGGCCACATTGTTGCTTGCGGCCCGCGCTCGATCAGCCGCCGAACTGCCCCGGGAAAACCCACAACAGCGCGGCGGTCATGAGCAGGAAGCGCAGGAACTTGCCGATCGCCATGTACAGCAGGCAGGGCCAGAAGGCCAGTCGCAGCCAGCCCGCCACCGCGCACAGCGGATCACCGACCAGCGGCAGCCAGCTGGCCAGGCAGGCCTTGGGGCCGAAGCGCTGCAACCACTGCAGCGCACGCGCCTGCGTCGGCGGGTGGTGTGTGACCCGTTCGTAGGTGCGTTCGGCGAAGTAGCCCATCGCCCAGCTGATCGCACCGCCGAGGGTGTTGCCGGCGGTGGCCACCAGCACCGCCGGCCAGAACAGGTCCGGGTTCAGCTTGACCAGCCCGAACACCGCCGGCTCCGAGCCCAGCGGCAGCAAGGTAGCCGATATCAGCGCGACCACGAACACCGTGCTCAGGCCGAACTGCGGCAACGCCAGCGTTGCCAGCAACGAGTTCAGCCAGGCTTCCATCGGCGCCGATTATGGGCAGCCGATGCGCGCACATGCCTGGCCCCGGTACTGCAAAGGCCCGCCGCTATACTGCGCCTCCCCCGGTCTTGAAGCCCCCACCGAGATGCACATCGGCGCGTTCGCGCTCACGAACAACTTGTTCGTCGCCCCGATGGCGGGGGTCACCGACCGGCCGTTCCGTCAGCTGTGCCGCCGCCTCGGCGCCGGCCATGCGGTCAGCGAGATGATCAGCTCGCGGCCCGATCTGCGCGACACGCCGAAGAGCGCACGCCGCGCCAACCACGACGGCGAAGCCGCGCCGGTGGCGGTGCAGATCGCCGGCACCGACCCGGCGATGATGGCCGATGCGGCGCGCCACAACATCGACCGCGGCGCGCAGATCATCGACATCAACATGGGCTGCCCGGCGAAGAAGGTGTGCAACGTGTTCGCCGGTTCGGCGCTGATGCGCGACGAGCCGCTGGCGCTGGCCATCGTCGAGGCGGTGGTCGCGGCCTGCACGCCGCGCGGCGTGCCGGTGACGCTGAAGATGCGCACCGGCTGGTGTGCCGACGAGCGCAATGCGCTGCGCCTGTCGCGCGCCGCCCAGGAGGCCGGCGTGGCGCTGGTGGTGGTGCACGGCCGCACGCGCGAACAGGGCTACAAGGGGCTTGCCGAGTACGACACCGTCGCCGCGGTGAAGGCCGCGCTGCGCATCCCGGTGGTGGCCAACGGCGACATCGATTCACCACGCAAGGCACGCGCGGTGCTGGCGCACACCGGCTGCGACGCGCTGATGATCGGCCGTGCCGCGCAGGGGCGGCCGTGGATCTTTCGCGAGATCGCCCATGGCCTGCAGCACGACAACGAACTGCCGCCGCCGGCCACGCTGCAGGTGCGCGACTGGCTGCTCGAACACCTGCTCGACCACCACCGTCTGTACGGCGAGGCGCTGGGTGTGCGCACCGCGCGCAAGCACATCGGCTGGGCGGTGCGCGCATTGCCCGGCGGCGAGGCCTTTCGCGCGGCGATGAACACGCTCGACGATGCCGAGGCGCAGGTGCGTGCCGTCGCCACCTTCTTCGACAGCCTCGCCGAGCAGCACCTGCTGCTGCCGCAGCCGGCGAGTGCCGCCGCCAACGACGACCTGGCCGAACGCTGTGCGTGAGGCACACATCGGGCACGGGCCGGCAGCCCCGGCGAGGGTCGGACGGTGAGCAAGCGCCAGATCGAGGATTGCATCCGCGCGAGCCTGGAGCAGTACTTCAAGGACCTGCGCGGCGCCGAACCGCATTCGGTGCACGAGATGGTGCTGCACACCGTCGAGAAGCCGTTGCTCGAGGTGATCATGCGCGAGGCCGACGGCAACCAGAGCAAGGCCGCGCAATGGCTGGGCCTGAACCGCAACACGCTGCGCCGCAAGCTCATCGACCACAAACTTCTCAAATAAGGCGCGGCACCGTGCTGCGCCTTGCCAACCTCGCGAGACGATCCCCCGAACCATGGCTTTGCTGACCGCGCTGATTTCCGTCTCGGACAAGACCGGCATCGTCGAGTTCGCCCGCCAGCTGGCTGCGCAGCAGGTGCGGCTGCTGTCCACCGGCGGCACCGCGCGGTTGCTGGCGCAGGCCGGCCTTGCGGTGACCGAGGTGGCCGAGGTCACCGGCCTGCCCGAGATGCTCGACGGGCGCGTGAAGACGCTGCACCCGCGCATCCACGGCGGCCTGCTGGCGCGGCGCGACCTGCCCGCGCACATGGCCTCGCTGGCCGAACACGGCATCGCCACCATCGACCTGCTGGTGGTCAACCTGTACCCGTTCGCGCAGGCCACCGCGCGCGCCGACTGCACGCTCGAAGAAGCGATCGAGAACATCGACATCGGCGGGCCCGCGATGTTGCGCGCGGCGGCCAAGAACTGGGCCGACGTGACGGTGCTGATCGACCCGGCCGACTACGCGCAGGTGCTGGCCGAACTGCAGCGACGGCGGCGTGCAGCGTGGCATCGCGCTTCAGGTTGGCGAAGAAGGTGTTCGCGCACACCGCCGCCTACGACGGCATGATCAGCAACTACCTGGGCGCGCTCGATGCCGGCGTCGAGGACAAGCCCGCGGCGGTGCCGCAGCGCCAGCCCTTCCCGAACGTGTTCAGCCTGCAGCTGCAACGCACGCAGACGCTGCGCTACGGCGAGAACCCGCACCAGTCGGCGGCCTTCTACCGCGAGGCGAAGCCGCACGCCGGCGCACTGGCGCAGTGGTCGCAACTGCAGGGCAAGGAACTCAGCTTCAACAACATCGCCGATGCCGACGCGGCCTGGGAGTGTGTGAAGACCTTCGACGCGCCGTGCTGCGTCATCGTCAAGCACGCCAACCCCTGCGGCGTGGCGGTCGCGGCCGATATCAGCGAGGCCTACGACAAGGCCTGGCAGACCGATCCGACATCGGCCTTCGGCGGCATCCTGGCCTTCAACCGCGCGCTCGACGAAGCGACCGCGCGGCGCATCGGCGAGCACAAGCAGTTCGTCGAGGTGCTGATCGCGCCGGGCTTCACCCCGGCAGCGCGCGCGTTGCTGGCGGCCAAGCAGAACCTGCGGCTGCTCGAGGTGCCGCTGGGCAGCGAGGTCAACGCGCTCGACTTCAAGCGCATCGGCGGGGGCATGCTGCTGCAGACCAGCGATGCGAAGAACGTCGGCGGCGCCGAGCTGCGGGTGGTCACGCAACTGGCGCCGACCGCGCCACAACTCGAGGACCTGCTGTTCGCGTGGAAGGTGGCCAAGTTCGTGAAGAGCAACGCCATCGTCTTTTGCGGCGGCGGCATGACACTCGGCGTCGGCGCCGGGCAGATGAGCCGCATCGACTCGGCGCGCATCGCGCGCATCAAGGCCGGCAACGCGGGCCTGTCGCTGGCCGGCTCGGCAGTGGCCAGCGACGCCTTCTTTCCCTTTCGCGACGGCCTGGACGTGGTCATCGACGAAGGCGCGGCGTGTGTCATCCAACCCGGCGGATCGCTGCGCGACGACGAGGTCATCGCGGCGGCCGACGAACGCGGCATCGCGATGGTGTTCACCGGCACGCGGCACTTCCGGCACTGACCGCCGCTTCGTCTACAGTGCACGCCGTTGCATTCGCGCGAGCAGCGCATCCCTGAACTGCCGGCCTCGGCAGACACGTACCGGAGACCGACATGGCAAGAACCCTGGCTGACATCCAGAGACAGATCGACAAGCTGCAAGAGGCCGCGCAGCGCATCAAGGACAAGGACAAGGCCGGCGTGGTGGCCCGCATCCGTGAGGCGATCGAGCACTACGACATCAGCGCCGACGAGCTGTTCGGCGCCGGCCCGCAGGCGAAAGTGCGCAAGACGCGTCGCGCAAGAAAGACCGCCACGGGCAGCGCAAAGAGCAACCAGCCGAAGAACAAGTCGCCGATCCGCTTTCGCGACGACAAGGGCAATGGCTGGACCGGGCACGGCCAGCGCCCGCGCTGGTTCAAGGAAGCGATTGCCAGCGGCGTCACGCGCGAGCAGCTCGCCGCCAACGCCTGAGGGCTGCACACAGCGCGGCGCCCGGGCCCGGATGACCCGGTACGCGGCGCTACCATCGCCGCATGTCGATTGCCGCCCGCAGTGCCGCCGTGCTGGTGTCGTTCATCGCGCGGCTGGTCACCGGCGCGCAGGGTCACTGGGTCGGCTGCCCACCCGAGGCGCTGCAGCGCATCTATTTCGCGAACCACCAGAGCCACCTCGACTGGGTGTTGATCTGGGCCGCGCTGCCGGCCGATCTGCGCGCCAGCACGCGCCCGATCGCCGCGCGCGACTACTGGACGGCCACGCGTTTCAGGCACTGGATCACGCGCGAGGTGTTCAATGCCGTGTATGTCAGCCGCACACGGGCGCAGGGCCTCGACGGCGAAGACCAGGACCCGCTGGAACCGCTGAGCGACGCGCTGCGCCACGGCGATTCACTGGTCATCTTCCCCGAAGGCACCCGCAGCAACAAGGGCGAGCCGCAGGCCTTCAAGAGCGGCCTGTTCCATCTCGCCGAACAGTTTCCCGAAGTGCAGCTGGTGCCGGTGTGGATCGACAACGTGCAGCGTGTGATGCCCAAGGGCGAGGTGGTGCCGGTGCCGATCCTGTGCACCGCGACCTTTGGCGTGCCGCTGAAGATCGGCGCCGCCGAAGGCAAGCGCGAGTTTCTCGAACGCGCCCGCGCTGCCGTGCTGGCGCTGCGCCCGGCGTGGTCATGAGCCGCGGGGTGAGCGTGCTGCACGCGCCGGCCTGAACCGCGCATGGAGGCGCTGCGTTCGCTCGACGTGACCCAGCAGGTCGCGTTGTTGTTCCTGATGCTGTTCGGCGCGCTGGCGCTGGCCTCGGCGGCGGTGTTCGCACGCTCGCTGCGGCACGATGCCGCCGCCAGCGATCTGCAGGACCGGCTGTGGCGCGATCTGCGCGCGTTGTGGATCGGCGCAGTCGTCTTCTGGCTGTCATGGCTGTCGGGCCCGCTCGGCGCGACGCTGCTGTTCGGTGTCTTTTCGTTCCTGGCGCTGCGCGAATTCATCACGCTGGCGCACACCCGGCGCAGCGACCACCGCAGCCTGCTGCTGGCGTTTTTCATCGTGCTGCCGCTGCAGTACGTGCTGGTCGGGCAGCGCAGCTTCGATGCCTTCAGCGTGTTCATCCCGGTGTATGTGTTCCTGGCCATACCGGCGTTGAGCGCGCTTGCCGGCGACCCCGAGCGCTTTCTCGAGCGCAACGCCAAGATCCAGTGGGGCATCATGGTCTGCGTGTTCGGGCTGAGCCATGCGCCGGCGCTGTTGCTGCTCGATTTTCCCGGCTACACCGGGCGCGGGGCCTTCTTGCTGTTCTTCCTCGTCTGCGTCACCACCGCAGCGCAGATCAGCCAGGAACTGATGAGCCGCTGGCTGCGCCGTCGCCCGGTGGCGCGACGCATCGACCGCTCGTTCTCGTACCGCGCCTGGGGCTGCGGCGCGCTCGGCGCGGCGGCGACCGGCGCGGCGCTGTTCTGGATCACGCCGGTGCCGCTCGGCCAGGCGGTGGTGTGGGCGCTGCTGGTGGGCGCCTGCGGCACGCTCGGCGACTTCGTCATGCGCGCGCTGAAGAAGGATGCCGGCGTGCGCTGGTGGGGCAACCACAGTTCGCTCACCGGCGCTGTCGGCCTGCTCGATCGCGTGGCGCCGCTGTGCTTCGCCGCGCCGGTGTTCTTCCACTCGCTGCGCTGGTATTCCAGCCTCGCGCTGTGAACTGGCCACACCGCATGTTGTTCGCGGATGCGCCGCCGCAGCCCTCGGATTCGGCGCGGCGATGAACGCGCGCATCCTCGGCATCGACCCGGGCCTGCAGTGCACCGGCTTCGGTGTCATCGATGTCGATGGCGCGCAGCTGAACTACGTCGCCAGCGGCACCATCCGCACCGGCGAAGCCGCGCTGCGGCAACCTGCCGGCGCGGCTGAAGATCATCTTCGACGGCGTGTGCGAGGTGGTGCGCACCTACCAGCCGACCAGTGCCACCGTCGAGATCGTGTTCGTCAACGTCAACCCGCAAAGCACGCTGCTGCTCGGCCAGGCGCGCGGCGCGGCGCTGTGCGCGCTGGTGGCCAGCGACCTCGGCGTGGCCGAATACACCGCGCTGCAGTTGAAGAAGGCGGTCGTCGGCCATGGCCATGCCAGCAAGTTCCAGGTGCAGGAAATGGTCAGGCGGCTGCTGGCGCTGCCGGCCGCGCCCGGCAAGGATGCCGCCGATGCGCTCGGCGCTGGCCATCACCCACGCCCATGCCGGCGCGTCGCTTGCCGCCATGGCACGATCGCTGCCGCAGTCAGCTTCGACGCTGCCAAAAGCCCCGGCGCGTTACCGCAAGGGCCGCAGCGTCTGAAACCACCCCGACCGGAGCTTTGCCATGCACCATCCTGTCAGCACCTCGTGGATCTCGATCACCACCGAGGCCGGGCCTTGCGAGGCCTACCTGGCGCTGCCGCCGGGCGGCAGCGGCCCGGGGCTGTTGCTGTACCAGGAGATCTTCGGCGTCAACGCGCACATCCGCGGCGTCGCGGAACAGTACGCACTGGCCGGCTTCACGGTGCTGGCGCCGGATGTGTTCTGGCAACAGCGGCCGCGCATCGAACTGGGCTACAGCGCCGAGGATGTGCAACAGGGCCGTGCGCTGGCCGGCGCGCTGCAGGCCGATGATCTGCAGCGCGACATGCTCGCGGCGCTGCGCACGCTGCGCGCGCTGCCCCACATGCACGGCCGCAAGGCCGGCGTCATCGGCTACTGCATGGGCGGCCGCCTGGCCTACACGGCTGCCGCACTGAGCGATGTGGACGCGGCCGTCGCCTACTACGGCGGTGGCATCCAGGACAAGCTCGATCTGGCGCCGCGCATCCAGTGTCCGATCCAGTTCCACTACGGCGCGCTCGACAGCAACATCCCGCTGTCGGCGGTGGACAAGGTGCGTGCGGCGGTGCAGGGCAAGGACGCCCAGGTGCACGTGTACGAAGGCGCGCAGCACGGCTTCAACTGCTGGGCGCGCGGCTCGTATCACGCCGCCAGCTCGGCGCTGGCGCACGGCCGCAGCCTGCAATTCCTGGCCCAGCACCTGTTCTGAACGCGACACGCCGGCACGGCGCGCGTTGCTGCCGCTACAGCAGGCGCTCGATCACCATGCCGACGAAGAACAGCAGGCCGATGACGATGGTGGCGGCGAGCACGCGCACGCCCCGCCGCAGCCACAGGCGCTCTTGCGTGAACACATAGGCGGCGAAGCAGCCGATGCTGCCGAACAGCAGCAGCCCGAACACCAACCTGAAGATCACCATGCCGGCGTCAGCTCGGCAAAGCCTTTCGGCGCCTGCTCGGCGTCGTCGAAAGTGACGGTCTCGTGCGCCGTCGGCGTGGCCAGCAACTGGCGCAGCAGGCGGTTGTTCAACGCATGGCCGCTGCGAAAGGCGCTGTAGCTGGCCAGCAGCGGCTGACCGAGCACATGCAGGTCGCCGATGGCATCGAGGATCTTGTGCTTGGCGAACTCGTCCGCGTAGCGCAGGCCGTCGCTGTTGAGCACGCGGCTGTCGTCGATGACGATGACGTTGTCCATGCTGCCGCCCAGGCCGAGCCCGCGCGCGCGCATCATCTCCACGTCCTTGGCGAAGCCGAAGGTGCGCGCACGCGCGATGTCGCGCTTGTACTGGCCTTCGCTGAAGTCGAACACCACCTGCTGGCCGGTGGCATCGACCGCCGGATGGTTGAACTCGATCTCGAACGCGAGCCGATAGCCCTCGTACGGTTCGAGCCGTGCCCACTTCAACGACGCGCCCTCGCCCTCGCGGATCTCGACCGGCTCGAGCACGCGCAGGAAACGCTTGGGCGCATCCTGCAGCACGATGCCGGCGCTTTGCAGCAGGTACACGAAGCTCGCCGCCGAGCCGTCGAGCACCGGCACTTCTTCGCCGGTGATGTCGATGACCAGGTTGTCCAGGCCGAGGCCGGCACACGCCGACAGCAGGTGCTCGATGGTCTGCACGGTCGGCTGACCCTGCTCGCCGCCGGCCGAGATGGTGGTGGCCATGCGCGTGTCGCTGACCGATTGCACCGACACCGGGATGTCGATCGGCAGCGGCAGGTCGATGCGGCGAAAGACGATGCCGCTGTCGGGCGGTGCCGGGCGCAGCGTCAGTTCGACCTTGTGGCCGCTGTGCACGCCCAGGCCGACGGCGCGGGTGATCGACTTCAAGGTGCGTTGCGCAAGCATGCGCCGATTGTCGGCGAATCGTCGACCAGTGGGCGCGGTGGGGCCGGCCCGACCCACCCGACGGCCGCGCTGTGGCCTAATACGCGGTTGTTCTCAGCACCCTCACCGCATCAACGAAAGCCAGCCATGGGCAACAAGATCATCACCGAAGCCGACCGCAAAGCCACGCCCCGCCCCCCCGCGCCGGCTGGCGTGACGGTGACGCCGCGCAAGGGCCAGCGCATCAGCCTGGAGCGCGGCTCGCACACACGCAGCAAGAAAAACGCCGGCAAGCGCGCCAAGAAGGGCGGCTGATCCGCATGCGGCGCCGCACGCGCCGCGCGGCCCGCAACACACGCTGACCGGCTGCGCCGATGCTGCGCATCACCCAGCTTCGCCTGCCGCTGAACCACCCGGAAGCGGCGCTGCGCGAGGCCGTCGTCGAGCGGCTGCAGGTCGACCACGCGGCACTGAAGAGTTTCAGCGTGGTGCGCCGCGCCTGGGACGCACGCCGCAGATCGGCCCCGCAGCTGATCTACAGCATCGACTGCGAACTCGCCGACGACATCGACGAAACAAGCGTGCTGGCGGCCCTGCCGGCTGCGGCGCAGGTGCGCCCGACGCCCGACACCCGCTACCGGTGGGTCGGCCATGCGCCGAGCGACTTCCGGGCGGCCGATGGGCCGCGCCCGGTGGTGGTCGGATTCGGCCCTTGCGGCCTGTTCGCCGCGCTGGTGCTGGCGCAGATGGGCTTGTGCCCGATCGTGCTGGAACGCGGCCGCGCGGTGCGCGAACGCACCCGCGACACCTGGCGGCTGTGGCGCCAGGGCCTGCTCGACACCCAATCGAATGTGCAGTTCGGCGAGGGCGGTGCCGGCACCTTTTCCGACGGCAAGCTGTGGAGCCAGATCAGCGATCCGCGCCACCTGACGCGCAAGGTCCTGCACGAGTTCGTCGAGGCCGGCGCGCCGGCGGAGATCCTCTACGTCGCCAAGCCGCACATCGGCACCTTCAGGCTGGTGGGCGTGGTCGAGAAGATGCGCGCGCGCATCGAGTCGCTGGGCGGCGAGGTGCGCTTCGGCCAGCAGGTGACCGACCTGCACATCGAAGGCGGCCAGGTGCGCGGCGTGCAGCTCGCCGGTGGCGAACAGTTGAACGCCGAACACGTGGTGCTGGCCCTCGGCCACAGCGCGCGTGACACCTTCGCGATGCTGCAGCAGCGCGGCGTGAGCCTCGAGGCCAAGCCGTTTTCGATCGGCTTTCGCATCGAGCACCCGCAGGGCCTGATCGACCGCGCGCGCTTCGGCGATCACGCCGGCCATCCGATCCTCGGTGCGGCCGACTACAAGCTGGTGCATCACGCCGCCAACGGGCGCGCGGTGTACAGCTTCTGCATGTGCCCGGGCGGCACGGTGGTGGCGGCCACCTCCGAAGAGGGGCGCGTGGTGACCAACGGCATGAGCCAGTATTCGCGCAACGAGCGCAACGCCAATGCCGGCATCGTCGTCGGCATCACGCCGCACGACTACCGCCAGCGCGACGGCGCGCCGTCCGACCCGGTGGATCCGCTCGACGGCGTGGCCTTCCAGCGCTTCTGGGAAACACGGGCCTTCGAACTCGGCGGCGGCGGCTATCGCGCGCCCGGCGCAGCGGGTCGGCGACTTCCTGCGCGGGCAGCGCTCGGCCGCGTTCGGCGCGGTGCTGCCGTCGTACCAGCCGGGGGTGACGCCGACCGACCTGGCCCAACCGGATTGCGCCAGCCTGCCCGACTACGCGCTGGCCGCGATCCGCGAAGCGCTGCCGGCATTCGAGCGCCAGATCGCCGGCTTCGCGATGCCCGACGCGGTGTTGACCGGCGTCGAGACGCGCACCTCGTCGCCTGTGCGCATCACGCGCGGCACGCGACCTGCAGAGCATCAACACCGCCGGGCTGTATCCGGCAGGCGAAGGCGCCGGCTATGCCGGCGGCATCATGTCCGCCGGCGTCGACGGCATCGAGGTCGCCGAGGCGGTGGCCAGGCAGATCTTCGCCCGGATGGCGCTCAGGTCTTGAACAGGCCGAAGCCGCGTGCCGATTCGAGCAGCGTGCGCGCCAGCTCGGCCATCTGCTCGCCGACATTCGACGACGGCTGCGTGCTCGCCTTCGCACTCCAGACCAGGCGGCCGCTGGCGACATCGGTGATCGAGCCGTTGGCCGCATAGCCGGTGCTGATCGAGCCCCCGCCGACCGGCATCGAGACCCCGATGCCGCCGCCGGTGCCACCGCGGTAGCCACCGCCGAAGCCCCCGATGCCGAAGCCGATCGACGGCCCCGGGCTGACGATGCTGGCGTCGGGCGCGACCACCGCGTTCAGCACCACGCTGGCACCGGCCGCACGTGCAGCATCGAGCATGCCCGGATTGGCCGGCTGCGCGGTGTCCACCGGGTCGGCCGAATCGGCGGCCGACAACGGCGTGGCACCGGCGGCACGCACCTGGGCGGCCAGCTGGTCGGCACAGACGCGGCGCACGGTCAGGTCCGGCGCCTGGCAGGCGACATAGACCTTCGCGCCGGCCAGCGACTTGCTGCTCAGCTGCGGGTCGACCCACTGCGCATCGATGTTCGAGGTGGCACAGCCACCGATCGCGGCGGCAACGGCCAACACCGCGATGCGGCCCGCACCAAG
Source organism: uncultured beta proteobacterium (assembly GCA_963756415.1). Lineage (GTDB taxonomy): Bacteria > Pseudomonadota > Gammaproteobacteria > Burkholderiales > Burkholderiaceae_C > Rubrivivax. The sequence continues at coordinate 581,277 of CAVWNT010000002.1, read as the reverse complement.
GCCGGCAGCGGCACGCCGCGCGGATGCATTCGAAGGATTTGCGGTCATCGGAAGCCTCAACAAGTCGCCTGACAGGCCCTCAGTATGCGGCGCCCGGCGGGCAAGGTGCCGCGACGCAGGGCCGGAACGCGTCGGCTTCAGCGCGCATCGTCGAGCACATCGACCGCCACGCGCTCGAAGGCGGCGCCGCTTTGCAGATAGTCCCAGCGCTCGACCTGCAACGCGGGCCGTGCAGCGCCCGCCGCGGCGCTGTCGATGCGCAGCAGGTTGACCGAATTGGGCGCCCCGGCGCGCACGCGGCGGCTGGTCGCGGTGCCGGCCTGCACCGCCCACAGCCGGCGCGGCAGGCTCGGGTCGCGCTCATGCAGCGGCAGCACGAAGGGCAGGTGGATGTGGCCGCCCATGACCACATCGGCACCGGCCTCGGCCCAGCGCCGGATGGCCGCCTCGCGCCCGTGCAGCAGGTTGTGCTTGTCCTTCTCGCGCATCACCGCCACCGGCTGGTGCACCACGACCACGCGCCAGGCCGTCGCCGGCGCCTGCTGCAGGCGCTGCGCGATGCGCTCGATCTGTTCGGCGTCGACCTGGCCATCGACATGGCGATAGCGCCGCGTGGTCTTCACCGTCAGCACGCACAGGGCCTCGTTGTGCCACTGGGGTTCGAGCTGCTTGCCGAAGGCGCGGCGGAAGCCGGCGTAGGGCCACAACAAGCGGGCCAGCGGGTTGAACAGCGAGATGTCGTGATTGCCGGGTATGGCGAGCACGGTGCCGATGCCCAGGCGGGCGACGAAGTCGCGGGCCGCGCTGAACTGGCTGCGATGCGCGCGCTGCGTGATGTCCCCCGACAGCACCAGCACCGTCGGGCGCTGCGCACGCACCAGCGCTTCGAGCGCCGCGATGACGGCCGGCTGTTCGGTGCCGAAGTGCGGGTCCGAGATCTGCAAAACGACGGTCGCTGGCTTCATGGCGACAGCGCCTGTCGTTCCTGCGCCATGCCTGGCGGGCGGATCAGCCACAGCGGCTGCTCACTGACTGCGAAGGTCAGCGGCCGCGGCAGCGAGATGACTTCGCCGTCGATGGCGACCTTGATGTGCCTGCGGCGGAAAGGGCGTGCGGCGCGGAGGGTCAGCCGACTGAACGACAGCGGCACCAGCTCGTCGGCATCACCGAGGCCGCCGAACGCGCCGCGCCACATCAACCACAGGATTTCCAGCCTGCCGACCGGGCGCAGCATGACGCCCGCCAGGCGCCCGGCGTCGATGTCGGCGGCGAGTGACAGGCCCATCTGCTGCATCTGCAGCGCGTTGTTGCCGACAAACAGCGTGGGTGTGCGCAGCGTGCGCGCACGGCCTTCGCATTCGACCTCCAGCCGAAGGCTGCGATAGCCGCGCAGCAGGGTGCCCAGCGCGGCGAACACCGCGATCGCACGGCTGCGGCCGAAGTACTGCTGCCAGCCTTCGCGGTCCTCGAGCAGCTGCGAATAGAGCCCGACACTGGCATTGACCAGGAACACACGATCATTGACCAGGCCCACCTGAACCGGATGCGCCGCCTCGTGCAGCAGCACCTGCATCGCCTGGGCGGTGTCGGCGGGAATGCCGTGGGTGCGGCTGAAATAGTTGAACGTGCCCTGCGGCAGCACACCGAAGCGCACGCCAGTGCCCAGCACGGCCTGCGCCACGGCATTCAGCGTGCCGTCGCCGCCGGCCGCCACGACCACGCCCTGGGCCTCGCGGGCCAGCCGCACCGCGCGCGCAGCGATCTCGCCGAGCGCTTCCGGTTTGTCGACTTCGAACAACTGCAATTTGCGACCGGCCTCGGCGCAGGCGCGCTTGATGTCGCGGCGCACCGTGGCGGCGTCACCGGCGCCCGAGCCGAGGTTGAAGACCACGAACAGGTCGCCGCCGTTGGCCGCTTCGGTGGGAGCGCCCCTGTCGTCGACGCGGGGGTCTTGCACCGAGGTCATCGCCGGTGCGCTCGATGTCGTTCGATGCGCATCGGCGTGCCGCGACGGCTCATCGGGCACGACAGTCGCCGGCCCGGCATGGCGTCGAGCACCGCCGCACGCACCGCGCGCCGAACCAAGCCCCACCACCGATGCCACGTGCCGCCATGTCGACCGATGCTAGCGCAGCACCGACATTCTGGTGCGCATCCGCCGTGCGCCAGCGCGCGTATGCACTGCGGCCCACAATGTGCTGCCCACCAGGAGATGTCGATGCGCCAGACCCTTTCCCGCCGCACACGGCACCCGATCGCACTGCTCGCCGCGGGGCTCGGCACGGCGGCGGTCACGTTGGCCTTCGCGCAGACCACCGTGCCGGCCGGCGCGAACAAGGTGGCCTTTCCGGCCGACTGGGACAAGGGCGTCAAGTACGCCACCGTCGATCGCCTCGACACCAAGCAGTACCGCGAGTTCTACGGCTCGGCCGAAGCCGTGGAGGCGGCACGCGCCGGCCGGCCGATCCCCGATGGCACGGTGCTGACGCTGGCCGCCTACGCGGCCAAGCTCGATGCCGCCGGCGTGCCGGTGAAGGATGCCAACGGCCGCTTCGTCAAGGACAAGCTGGTCGCCGTCAACGTCATGCAAAAAGGCGCCGGCTGGGGTGCCGACATCCCCGCCGACATCCGCAACGGCGACTGGATCTACCAGTCGTTCACGCCCGACGGCCAGGTCAATGCCAAAGCCAACCTGGGCGCCTGCTACCAATGCCACCTGCCGTTCGCCAAGGAAGATTACCTGACCAACATGGCCAAGCTGGCGGGCCGCTTCCCCAGCGACGCCAGGGCGACGGCGAAGGACGGCCCGCTCGACGTGACGATCAGCGGCTTCAGCTTCGGCCCGATGGCACTCAAGGTCACCGCGGGCCAGCGCGTCACCTGGACCAACGGCGACGACACGCCGCACCAGATCAGCCTGGTCGGCGCCACCGGCCAGCGCAGCGAGGTGATGCTGAAGGGCCAGACCGCCACGCTGCAGTTCGACGAGGCCGGCAACATCGCCTACATCTGCGGCTTGCACCCGGGCATGAAGGGCAGCATCGAGGTGGCGGCCAGGTAGCCTTCTCCCACCGGCCCTGAACCATCGGCGGCAGGCCCGGTCCTACCTGGAGACAACCAGCAAGGACACGGCGATGCAGATCCAACTGAACACCGACACCCACATCGAGGGCCGCGAGTCGATGGCCGCCTGGGTCGAGACCGCCCTGAAGGACAAGCTGGCGCGTTTCGGCGACCACCTGACCCGCATCGAGGTGCACCTGAGCGACGCCAACGCGGCGCGCGGCGGCGATGCCGACATGCGCTGCAAGCTCGAGGCGCGCCTGGCAGGGCGCACGCCGCTGGCGGTCAGCCACGACGCCGGCAATGTCGGCGAAGCCTTCCAGGGCGCGACCGACAAGCTGCAGCGCCTGCTCGACACCACGCTGGGCCGCGCGCGCGCCGCCCGCAGCCGCGATTCGATTCGCGGCGACATCGAGACCTGAGGCGACGGGCCGGCACAGCCTCACGGCGCACTTGCCGTGCGCTGCGCTGTGAGCCGGTTCAGGTCGGCGGCGGTGTCGTGGTTGAACCCGCACTGGCCAGCCGGAACACCATGTCGCACAGCGCGGTGCGCGGCTCGGTGATCTGCGCTTGGTCGAGCGAGCGCTTGGTGCAAAGAAGGGGCGCCGAAGCGCCCCTATCGAGACCAGTCTGTGAGCTTCAATCCGCCTGCTTGCGCAGGAACGCCGGGATTTCGATCTCGTCCATGCCGTTGCTCGACAGCGCCTCGACCTTCGCCGCTGCGCTTTGCGAGCGTGCGGTGCGCCACACGCTGGGCGTGCTCATGTTGCTGTAGTCCTGCGTCGCCGTCGCCGGCGCACCGCCGGCCACCGATTGCGGCTGCTGCTGCGGGTTCATCACCTGCAGCCCATCGGTGCCGGTGCGCAGACCGTAAGCCTGCGCAGGCTGCTGCACCACGCTCAGCGGCGGCTGCGCACGCCGCGCCACCGACGACAGACCGGTGGCGATGACGGTCACGCGCAACTGGTCGCCCAGACCTTCGTCGTAGGCGGTGCCGAAGATGACGTGGGCGTCGTCGGCGGCATAGCGGCGGATGGTGTTCATCGCGTTGCGGCTCTCGGCGAGCCTGAAGGTGCCCTTGCTCGCGGCGATCAGCACCAGCACGCCCTTGGCGCCGCTCAGGTCGATGCCTTCGAGCAGCGGGCAGGCCACCGCCAGCTCGGCGGCCTTGGTGGCGCGATCGGGGCCACCGGCCTGCGCGGTGCCCATCATCGCCTTGCCCGGCTCGCTCATCACCGTCTTCACGTCCTCGAAGTCGACGTTGACGAGGCCGGGCACGTGGATGATGTCGCTGATGCCGCCGACGGCGTTCTTCAGCACGTCGTTGGCGTGCGCGAAGGCCTGCTCCTGCGTGACGTCGTCGCCCATCACCTCGAGCAGCTTCTCGTTCAGCACCACGATCAGCGAATCGACGTTCGCTTCCAGCTCGGCGACACCGGCGTCGGCCTGCGTGCCGCGGCGCTTGCCCTCGAACTCGAAGGGCTTGGTGACCACGCCCACCGTCAGGATGCCCATCTCCTTGGCCACACGCGCGATCACCGGTGCGGCGCCGGTGCCGGTGCCGCCGCCCATGCCGGCGGTGATGAACAGCATGTGCGCGCCGCTGATCGCGTCGCGGATCGCGTCCACCGCCTCCTCGGCCGCCGCGCGACCGACGTCGGGCTTGCTGCCCGCGCCGAGGCCGCTGTGGCCGAGCTGCACCAGATCGCCGGCGCCGCTGCGGTTCAGCGACTGCGCGTCGGTGTTGGCGCAGACGAACTGCACCCCCTGCACGCCCTGCGAAATCATGTGCTCGACGGCGTTGCCGCCGCCACCGCCGACGCCGATCACCTTGATCTGCGTGCCCTGGTCAAATTCCTCGATCATTTCGATAGCCATTCCAGCCTCCTGGTCCAAATTGCAGTTGCCAAAAAAAATAGAGAAGCACCCATCCCACTTCGCCTCACGCACCCCACCCCTCACACGCCGCACCGGATCAAGCCGGTGTCTTGTTCGATCACCTCAAAAATTGCCCAAGAACCAATCCTTCGCACGGCCGACGATGTTCTTCACCGACCCCGCCTGCTGTGCCGCCTTCAGCCCGCGCGCGCGCGCCGAGCGCGCCTCTTCCAGCAGCCCCATCACCGTCGCCGAGCGCGGGTTGGCCACCATGTCGGACAGCGCCGCGCGGTACAGCGGCGTGCCCTTGCGCACCGGCTTCAGGAAGATGTCCTCGCCCAGTTCGACCATGCCCGGCATCACCGCCGAGCCACCCGCCAGCACGATCCCCGACGACAGCAGCTCCTCGTAGCCGCTCTGGCGGATGACCTGGTGCACCAGCGAGAAGATCTCCTCGATGCGCGGCTCGATGACGCCGGCCAGCGCCTGGCGGCTCAACATGCGCGGCGCGCGGTCACCGAGGCCCGGGCACCTCGACCTGCTGGTTCGGGTCGGCCAGCAGCTGCTTGGCCATGCCGTACTCGACCTTGATCTCCTCGGCGTCCTTGGTCGGCGTGCGCAGCGCCATCGCGATGTCGCTGGTGATCAGGTCGCCGGCGATCGGGATCACCGCGGTGTGGCGGATCGAGCCGTCGGTGAAGATGGCCACGTCGGTGGTGCCGGCGCCGATGTCGACCAGCGCCACGCCCAGGTCGCGTTCGTCCTCGCTGAGCACCGCCGCGCTCGAGGCACTCGGGTTCAGCACCAGCCGCTCGACTTCGAGGCCGCAGCGGCGCACGCACTTCAGGATGTTCTCGGCCGCGCTCTGCGCGCCGGTGACGATGTGCACCTTGACCTCGAGGCGGCTGCCGCTCATGCCCACCGGCTCCTTCACCTCGTGGCCGTCGATGATGAATTCCTGCGGCTCGACCAGCAGCAGCCGCTGGTCGTTCGGAATGTTGATCGCCTTGGCGGTTTCGACGACGCGCGCCACGTCCACCGGCGTGACCTCGCGGTTGTCGCGCACGATCACCATGCCGGTGGAGTTCTGGCCGCGGATGTGGCTGCCGGTGATGCCGGTGTAGACGCTGGTGATCTTGCAGGCGGCCATCATCTCGGCCTCCTTCAGCGCCAGCTGGATGCTCTGCACGGTGGCGTCGATGTTGACCACCACGCCGCGCTTCAGCCCGTGTGTCGGCGACACGCCCAGGCCGGCCACGCGCAGCTCGCCGCTGGGCAGCACCTCGGCCACCACCACCATCACCTTGGCGGTGCCGATGTCCAGGCCGATCACCAGATCCTTGTATTCCTTGGCCATGTCAGTTCTTCTTCCTTGTGGCCGTCGTGGCCGGCGCCGAGGCCGCCGAGGTGGTGGTGACGCCGCGCAGCCGCAGTGCATAGCCCTGCGTGTGGCGCAAGTCGGCCTGTTCGATCGCGCCGGCGTAACGCGCGCTGACCTGGCCGACGGTGCGCAGGAAACGCGCGCAGCGCGCAAGCAGTTCATCGTCGCTGCCACGGCCGATGTCGACCACCGCGCCGTCGTCGAATTCGGCGCGCCACGAGCCGCGGCCCGACAGCTTGAGCAAAACGAGCCGCATGCCGGCGGCATCGAACAGCGGCTGCAGGCGGCGATACAGCGCGAGCATCTGCGCCGAGCTGCCGTCAGGGCCCGTCAGCGTCGGCAGCGACTGCTCGTCGACATCGCCGGCATTGGCCTCGAAGACCTCGCCCTGGCTGTTGACCAGCCGCTCGCTGCCGTCGTCGCCCTGCCACCAGGCGGCCGGCTGGTGTTCGACCAGGTGCACCGCCAGCCGATCGGGCCACACCCGGCGCACCTGCGCCTGGCGCACCCACGGCACCGCCTCGAAGGCCGCGCGCGCACTGGCCAGATCGAGCGAGACGAAGTTGCCGGCCAGCCGCGGCGTCGCGTTGGCGCGGATGGTGCTGAGGTTGCTGCGCTGCAGGTCGCCTTCGAGCTGGATGGCGCGGATCGCGAACCACGGCGCGCGCGCCAGCCACAGCAGCGCGCCGCCGAGCAGCGCCAGGCCGAGCAGCACGTACAGCGCGCTGGCCACGCCGTTCATCAGGCGCACGTCGAAGGGCAGCGGCGCCTGCGCGTCCAGAGTGGCCACAGCCATCAGGCGGCTTCCTTTCCGGCTCGCGACGCTGCCGCGCCGTCGAGCGTGGCTGCGGCCAGCAGCTGCACACACAGCTGTTCGTAGCTCAAGCCGGCAGCGCGTGCCGACATCGGCACCAGCGAATGCGAGGTCATGCCCGGCGAGGTGTTCATCTCGAGCAGGAACAGCTTGCCGTCCGACGCGCGCTGCATCAGGTCGGCGCGGCCCCAGCCGCGGCAGCCCAGCGCGCGGTACGCGGCCACCGACAGCCGCTGCGCCTCGGCTTCGACCTCGGGCGGCAGGCCGCTCGGGCAGCGGTAGCCGGTGTCGTCGGAGAAATACTTGTGCTCGAAGTCGTAGTTGCCGTCGGGCGCGTCGATGCGCACCACCGGCAGCGCGCGGGCCGCGGCGCCGTCGCCGAGCACCGGGCAGGTCAGCTCGATGCCGTCGATGAACTGCTCGCACAGCACATCGCGGTCGTAGCCGGTGGCCAGCCGCACCGCGTCTTCCATCTGCGAATAGCCGCGCACCTTGGTGATGCCGATCGACGACCCCTCGCGCGGCGGCTTGACGATCAGCGGCAGGCCGATCCGGTCGGGCACCTCGCGCAGCCGCTCGCGCGACTGCTCGTCGGCGCCCAGCCATACCCACTGCGGCGTGGGCAGCTGCTCGGCCAGCCACACGCGCTTGGTCATCACCTTGTCCATCGCGATGGCGGAGGCCATCACGCCGGATCCGGTGTACGGCAGGCCGAGCAGTTCGAGCGCGCCTTGCACCGTGCCGTCCTCGCCATGGCGGCCGTGCAAGGCGATGAAGACGCGCGCGAAGCCGTCGGCCTTCAGCTCGTGCAGGCCGCGCTCGGAAGGGTCGAAGGCCTGGGCATCGATGCCCTGCGAGCGCAGCGCCGCCAGCACGCCGCTGCCGGACATGATCGACACCTGGCGCTCGGCTGAATCGCCGCCCATCAGCACCGCTACCTTGCCCAGTTCGCTCGGGTTCATGCGCTGCCCCCCTGCCCCAGCCGCTCGACCAGTCGCGGCGCCACGTTGGCGATCGAGCCCGCGCCCATCGCGATGACGACGTCGCCGTCGCGCACCTGCTCACCGATGACATCGGCCAGTTCGCCGGGCTCGTCGACGAACAGCGGATCGACCTTGCCGGCCACGCGCAGCGCACGCGCCAGCGCGCGGCCGTCGGCGGCGACGATCGGCGCTTCGCCGGCGGCATAGACCTCGGTCAGCAGCAGCAGGTCGGCGCCGGCCATGACCTTGACGAAGTCCTCGAAGCAGTCGCGTGTGCGTGTGTAGCGGTGCGGCTGGAAGGCCAGCACCAGCCGCCGCCCGGGGAAAGCGCCGCGCGCCGCGGACAGCACCGCCGCCATCTCCACCGGGTGGTGCCCGTAATCGTCGACGAGCGTGAAGCGCCCGCCGCCCTGCGCGGCCGGCACGTTCAGCTCGCCGAAGCGCTGGAAGCGGCGGCCGACACCGGAGAACTCGGCCAGCGCCTTGACCATCGGCGCATCGGGCAGCTCCAGTTCGGTGGCCACCGCCAGCGCGGCCAGCGCGTTGCGCACGTTGTGCTCGCCGGGCAGGTTCAGGGTGATCTGCAGGTCCGGCATCGGGCTGCCATTGCGGCGCTGCGCGACGAAGCGCATCTGGCCGCCGGGCAACGCCTGCACGTCGACCGCGCGCACCATCACGCCCTCGCCGAGGCCGTAGGTGACGATCGGGCGCGAGATCATCGGGATGATCGAACGCAGCCCCGGATCGTCGGCGCACAGGATCGCCGCGCCGTAGAACGGCATGCGGTGCACGAAGTCGACAAACGCGCCTTTCAGCCGTGCGAAGTCGTGACCGTAGGTTTCCATGTGGTCGGCATCGATGTTGGTGACCACGCTGAGCACCGGCAGCAGGTTCAGGAACGACGCGTCGCTCTCGTCGGCCTCGACGACGATGTAGTCGCCGGCACCGAGGCGCGAGTTGGCGCCGGCGCTGTGCAGCAGGCCGCCGACGACGAAGGTCGGGTCGAGGCCGGCCTCGGCGAGCACGCTGGTGACCAGCGAGGTGGTGGTCGTCTTGCCGTGTGTGCCGGCGATGGCGATGCCCTGCTTCAGCCGCATCAGCTCGGCCAGCATCACCGCACGGCGCACCACCGGCACGCGCTGGGCGCGCGCGGCGATGACCTCGGGGTTGTCGCTGGTCACCGCCGACGAGGTGACCACCGCCTCGGCGCCCACGATGTGCGCGGCGTCGTGGCCGATGAAGATGCGCAGGCCCAGGCCGGCCAGCCGTCGCGAGGTGGCGCTGTCCTGCTGGTCGGAGCCCGACACCGTGTAGCCCAGGTTGTGCAGGATCTCGGCGATGCCGCTCATGCCGGTGCCGCCGACGCCGACGAAGTGGATGTGCTTGACGGCGTGTTTCATGCGCGGCGCTCCATGCCAACCACTGCGCGCTTCGTCGGCTTCAAGTTGCTCGCGACGAAGTGGATGTGCTTGACCGCGTGTTTCATGCGCGGGCCTGCCTGCGCACCAGGCGCTCGATCTGGTCGGCGACCCGCGCCGCGGCATGCGGGCGCGCCAGTGCGCGCGCCTTCGTCGCCATCTCCTGCAGCGCCCCGCGCTCCAGCGCCAGCAGCTGCGCGGCCAGGCCCTGTGGCGTCAGCTCCGCCTGCGGCTGGTGCACGGCCGCGCCGTGCTGCGCCATGTACGCCGCGTTGTCGCGCTGGTGCGCGGTGGTGCTGACGATCAGCGGCACCAGGATCGCCGGCACCCCGGCGGCGCACAGCTCGCTCACCGTCACCGCGCCGGCGCGGCACACCACCACGTCGCACGCCGCCAGGCGCGCGGCCATGTCGTCGATGAACGGCAGCACCTCGGCGGTCACGCCGGCGTCGCGGTAAGCGGCGCGCACGGCGTCGATGTGCGCGGCGCCGCTCTGGTGCGTGACCTGCGGGCGCCGGTCTTCGGCGATCAGCTTCAGCGCCGCCGGCAGCGTGTCGTTCAGCACCTTGGCGCCCAGGCTGCCGCCGACCACCAGCAGCTTCAGCGGCCCGCTGCGCGTGGCGTAACGCAGCGCCGGCTCGGCGATGGCCTCGATCTCGGCGCGCACCGGGTTGCCGGTGACGACCGCGCCGCGTGTCTTCGCCGCGGCGGCGCCGTCGAAACCGAAGGCCACCGCATCGGCCACCGGCAGCAGCGCCTTGTTGCTCAGCAGCAGCGAGGCATCGGCGTTGACCAGCACCAGCGGCTTGTTCAGCAGCGAGGCCATCAGCCCGCCGGGAAAGCACACGTAGCCGCCCATGCCCAGCACCGCATGCGGCGCCACGCCGGCGCAGGATGACCAGGCAATCCCAGAACGCCTTCAGCAGCCGCAAGCCACCGGTGACCGTGTGCCACCAGCCCGTTGCCGCGCAGGCCGTTGAAGGCGATGCGGTCGAGCGCGATGCTGCGCCGCCGGCACGAGGCGGTTTTCCATGCCGCTCAGCGTGCCCAGCCAGCTGATGCTCCAGCCGCGCTGCTGCATCTCGCGCGCCACCGCCAGCCCGGGGATGACGTGTCCGCCGGTGCCGGCGGCCATGATCACGAGGTGGCTCATGCGCGGCCCCCGCGCATCAGCGTTCGATTCTCGATGTCCACGCGCAGCACGATGGCCAGCGCGATCAGGTTGATGACGATCGCCGAGCCGCCGTAGCTCATCAGCGGCAGGGTCAGCCCCTTGGTCGGCAGCACGCCCAGGTTGACGCCCATGTTGATGAAGGCCTGGCCGCCCATCCAGATGCCCACGCCCTGCACCATCAGCCCGGCGAAGACGCGGTCGAGCGCCACCGCCTGGCGGCCGATGACGAAGATGCGCCGGGTCAGCAAGAAGAACGGCGACGATGACGCTGCACACGCCGACGAAGCCGAGCTCCTCGCCGATCACCGCGAGCAGGAAATCGGTGTGCGCCTCGGGCAGGTAGTGCAGCTTCTCGACACTGCTGCCCAGGCCCTGGCCGAAGATCTCGCCGCGGCCGAAGGCGATCAGCGAATGGGTCAGCTGGTAGGCCTTGCCCTGCGCATACAGCGGGTTCCACGGGTCGAGGTAGGCGAAGATGCGCTGCGCGCGCCACGGGCTCATCACGATCATCAGCACGAAGGCGCCGGCGAGCACGGCCACGCCGAGCGCGAACATGCGCCCGTTGACGCCGCCGAGGAACAGGATGCCCAGCGCGATCATCGCGATGACCAGGAACGCGCCCATGTCGGGTTCGGCCAGCAGCAGCAGGCCGATGACACCGAGCGCCACCGCCATCGGCCACACCGCCTGCAGGAAGTCTTCCTTGACGTCCATCTTGCGCACCATGTAGCCGGCGGCATACAGCACGATCGCCAGCTTGGCGAGTTCGCTGGGCTGGAAGTTCATGACCCCCAGCGGCAGCCAGCGCCGCGCGCCGTTGACGGCCAGCCCGACATGCGGCACCAGCACCAGCACCAGCAGCAGCAGCGAGACCACGAACACCGCCGAGGCGTGTTTTTCCCACCAGCTCACCGGCACCTGCAAGGTCAGCAGCGCCAGCACCAAAGCCAGGCTCAGCGAGATGGCGTGGCGCAGCAGGAAGTGGGTCGGCGCGTAGCGCGCGAAGCGCGGGTTGTCGGGCAGCGCGATCGAGGCCGAATAGACCATCACCAGGCCGAGGGCCAGCAGCGCCAGCGTCAGCAGCACCAGCGAGCGGTCGAAGGCCGACAGGTTGGCGCCGGCCGGCGAGGTGGGCGGCAGGTGGTCGCGCACCGGCAGCTTGTCGCTCGGCGGGCGTGCCCAGCGGCCCCACAGGCTGGCGATCGCGTTCATGCCAGCACCTCGCCGTGATCGGCGGCCAGCTGGTGCACCGCGGCGACGAAGACCTCGGCGCGGTGCACGTAGTTGCGGAACATGTCGAAGCTGGCGCAGGCCGGGCTGAGCAGCACCGCGTCGCCGGCGCGCGCCTGCTCGAAACACCAGGCGGTGGCGGCGGGCAGGCTGTCGTGGCGCTGCAGCGGCACCGCCGCGGCGGCCAGCGATTCGGCCAGCACGTCGGCCAGCGCATCGGCATCCTGGCCGATCAGCGCCACCGCGCGCGCGAAGCGCGCCACCGGCGCGGCCAGCGGCGAAAAATCCTGGCCCTTGCCGTCGCCGCCGAGGATCACCACCAGCCGCGCCGGCGCCTTCTCGAGGCCCAGCCCTTCGAGCGCGGCGACGGTGGCGCCGACGTTGGTGCCCTTGCTGTCGTCGAAGGCCTCGATGCCCTGCACGGTGCCGACCAGCGCCACGCGATGCGGCTCGCCGCGGTATTCGCGCAGCGCGTGCAGCATCGGCGCCAGCGGGCAGCCGATGGCCATGGCCAGCGCCAGCGCGGCGAGCGCGTTGGCGGCGTTGTGGCGGCCGCGCACGCGCAGCGCATCGACCGGCATCAGCAGCTGCACCAGCGCCGGCTCGACTTCGCCCTTGCGGCGGCGGCCGAAATCTTCGGCCGGCACCGCACGTGCCAGCCAGGCCATGCCGGCCTGTTCGACGAAGCCGAAGTCGCCGACCTTCGCCGGCGCGTCGAGGCCGAAGCTGACGCTGTGGCGAGGCACCGGCTTCGGCGCGCGCTTCCTGCCCGACGGCGCATCGGCGCCCGGCGTCAGCAGCGCCATCACCTGCGCGTCGTCGCGATTCAGCACCGCCACCGTCTGCGCACCGAAGACACGCGCCTTGGCCCGCGGCATAGGCGGCCATGTCGCCGTGCCAGTCGAGATGGTCCTGGCTCAGGTTCAGCACGGTGGCCGCGGCGGGCTCGAAGCCCTCGACCGCATCGAGCTGGAAGCTCGACAGCTCCATCACCCACACCTCGGGCAGCGGCGTGTCGGCAGCGTCGAGCGCGCTGCCCAGCGTGTCGAGCAAGGTCGGGCCCGATGTTGCCGGCGGCGGCCACGCGCTTGCCGGCGCGTTCGACCAGCAGCGCGGTCAGCGCGGTGGTGGTGGTCTTGCCGTTGGTGCCGGTGATGGCCAGCAGCTGCGGGGCGTAGCCGCGCTCGGCCTGCAGGTCGGCGAGTGCGGCCATGAACAGATCGAGTTCGCCCTGCACCACCGTGCCGCGCGCGCGCGCGGCCGCCAGCAGCGGTGCGATGCGGTCGTCGGCCGGCGCCAGGCCCGGGCTCTTCAGCACGCGCTGCACCTCGTTCAGCACCGCCACGTCGAGCGTGCCGCCGCTCAGCGGCACCGCGGGCAGCGCGGCGTGCAGCGCCGCGGCCATCGGCGGCGCATCGTCGCTGCCCACGCGCGAATCCCACACCCGCACCGTCGCACCCTGGCGCGCACACCACGTCGCCATCGCCAGCCCGGAGTGACCGAGCCCGAGCACCAGCACCGATTGACCTTGCAGCGTGCTCATCGCAGTTTCAGGCTGGCCAGGCCGATCAGGCACAGCAGCATGGTGATGATCCAGAAGCGCACCACCACCTGCGTCTCGGTCCAGCCGGACTTCTCGAAGTGATGGTGCAGCGGCGCGATCTTCAGGATGCGCCGGCCGGTGCCGGTCAGGCGGCGCGTGTACTTGAACCAGCTCACCTGCAGGATCACCGACAACGCCTCGACGACGAACACGCCGCCCATGATCGCGAGCACGAACTCCTGGCGCGTGATGACGGCGATGGTGCCGAGCGCGCCGCCGAGTGCGAGCGCGCCGACATCGCCCATGAAGACCTGCGCCGGGTGCGTGTTGAACCACAGGAACGCCAGCCCGGCACCGGCCATCGCCGCGCAGAAGATCAGCAGCTCGCCGGCGCCGGGAATGTACGGGAAACAGCAGGTACTTCGAATACACCGAGCTGCCGACGACGTAGGCGAACAGGCCGAGTGCCGAGCCGACCATCACCACCGGCATGATGGCCAGGCCGTCGAGCCCGTCGGTGAGGTTGACGGCGTTGCTGGCGCCGACGATGACGAAGTAGGTCATCGCGATGAAGCCGAACACGCCCAGCGGGTAGCTGATGGTCTTGAAGAACGGCACCATCAGGTCGGCCTTCGGCGGCAGGTCGTTCGAAAAGCCGCTGCCGACCCAGCGCAGGAACAGCTCGAGCACACGCATGTTCGAGGTCTCGGAGACGCTGAAGGCCAGGTACAGCGCGGCGAGCAGGCCGATCGCCGACTGCCACAGGTACTTTTCGCCCGAAGGCATGCCCTCGGGATCCTTCTTCACCACCTTGCGCCAGTCGTCGGCCCAGCCGATGGCGCCGAAGCCGAAGGTCACCACCAGCACGATCCACACGAAGCGGTTGCTCCAGTCGAACCACAGCAAGGTGGAGATGCCGATGCCGATCAGGATCAGCACGCCGCCCATCGTCGGCGTGCCGCTCTTGCTGAAGTGCGATTCCATGCCGTAGCCGCGGATCGGCTGGCCGATCTTCAGCGCGCGTCAGGCGGCGGATGACCCAGGGGCCGAAGGCCAGCCCGATGAGCAGCGCGGTCAGCGCCGCCATCACCGCGCGGAAGGTGATGTACTGGAACACGCGCAGGAAGCTGAAGTCGTCCGGGTAGGCGGTGGCCAGCCACTGGCTCAGGCTAAGCAGCATCGCGCGCCTCCTGCGTGCATTGCAGCAGCGCCTGCACGACGCGCGGCATGTGCATGAACTTCGAGCCCTTGACCAACGCCGCGCCGGCGGACTCGGCTGTCGGCACGGCAGCCAGCAGCGCATCGACGCTGTCGAAGTGGCGCGCGCCGGCGCCATAGGCCGCAGCCGCATGCGCGCACAGCGCGCCGACCGTCCACAGCCGCTCGATGCCGCACTGCCGCGCATAGGCGCCGACCTCGGCATGGAAGGCCGGGCCCTGCGAGCCGACTTCACCCATGTCGCCGAGCAGCAGCCAGCGCGGGCCGGGCAGTGCGGCCAGCACGTCGATCGCCGCGCGCACCGAATCCGGGTTGGCGTTGTAGGCATCGTCGACCAGCATCAGCGCGCGCGCCCTGCCAGCGACGCGGCAGCAGGCGCGAGCGGCCGCTGACCGGCCGGAAATCCTGCAGGCCCTGCACGACGGCGTGCAGCGGCGTGCCGATGGCCAGCGCCGCCGCCGCCGCGGCGAGCGCGTTCTTCACGTTGTGCAGACCGGGCACATGCAGATCGAAGGCGGCCTCGCCGGCCGGTGTGTGCAGCGTGCACCGCGCCAGTGGCTGCCCTGCCAGGTGGCGTTGCCGTGCACGTCGGCCGCGGCCTTCGACGGCGAAGGTGAGCACGCGGCGGGCGCCGGCCATGCGCCGCCACAGCGGCGTGAATTCATCGTCGGCCGGAAACACCGCCACGCCATCGGCCGGCAGCGCCTCGATGACCGCGCCGTTCTCGCGCGCCGCCGCTTCCACGCGTGGCCATGAACTCCTGGTGCTCGCGCTGCGCGTTGTTGACCAGCGCCACCGTCGGCGCGGCCAGTTCGGCCAGCAGCGCGATCTCGCCGGGATGGTTCATGCCCAGTTCGATGACACCGGCGCGGTGCTGCGTGTGCGCGTCGTCGCGCAGCCGCAGCAAGGTCAGCGGCACGCCGATGTGGTTGTTGAAATTGCCCTCGGTGGCGAAGGCGCGCCGCGCCGTGCGCGGCGCGCAGGATGGCGGCGATCATCTGCGTCACCGTGGTCTTGCCGTTGCTGCCGGTGACCGCGATCAACGGCAGCGTGAAGCGGCGCCGCCAGGCCGCCGACAGGGTCTGCAGCGCCTGCAGCGAGTCGGCCACCTGCAGGCCCGGCAGGCCGGCTTCGGCCAGGCCGTGCTCGGCCAGCGCGGCCACCGCACCGGCCTGCCGCGCCGCGCCCAGGAAGGCATGGCCGTCGAAGCTGTCGCCGCGCAGCGCGACGAACAGGTCGCCGTGCTGCAGGCTGCGGCTGTCGCTGTGCACGCGCACGAAGGGCGTGGCGCCGTCGCCGACCGGCTCGCGCGCCGGGCAGCATCGACTGGGCCGTGGCGAGCGTCATCATGGCCGCTCCGCGCGCGCGTTGGCGCAGCGCGCACTCGGCTTCGGCGACGTCGGAAAACGTGCGCTTGTGGCCGGCGATTTCCTGCGTGGTTTCGTGGCCCTTGCCGGCCACCAGCACGACATCGCCGCTGCGCGCGTGGCGCAGCGCGTGCACGATGGCCGCGCGGCGGTCTTCGATGATCAGCGGCGGCGGCATGCCGGCCTTCATGCCGGCGGCGATCTGCGCCAGGATCTCGGCCGGTCGCTCGTCGCGCGGGTTGTCGCTGGTCAGCACCACCTGGTCGGCCAGGCGCTGCGCCACGGCGCCCATCGGCGCGCGCTTGCCGGCGTCGCGGTTGCCGCCGCAGCCGAACACGCACCACAGCCGCCCGCCCCGCGCCGCGGCGAAAGGCCGCAGCGCCTGCAGCGCCTTGTCCAGCGCGTCGGCGGTGTGGGCGTAGTCGACGACCACGTCGGGCGCGCCGGCTGCAGTCGGATGTCACGCGCTGCATGCGTCCGGGCACCGGCTCGAGCGCCACCAGCGTGGCCACCGCCTCGTCCAGCGGAACGCCGAGCGCACGCAGCCCGCCGACCACCAGCAGCAGGTTGGCGACATTGAAGTCGCCGATCAGCCGGCTGCGCACGACGCGGTTGTGCGCGCCCTCGTGCAGTTCGAAGGCCAGCCCTGCTTCTTCGTGCCGGATGGCGCTGGCGCGCAGGTCGGCCGCGCGGCCCTGGCTCGAGCAGGTGTACAGCGACAGCGGCGCGCCACGCAGTTCGGCGGCCAGCCGACGGCCGTGCGCATCGTCGATGTTGACCACCGCCGAATGCAGGCCGGGCCAGTCGAACAGCGCGCGCTTGGCGGCCCAGTAGGCGGCCATCGTGCGGTGATGGTCGAGATGGTCCTGCGTCAGGTTGCTGAACAGCGCGACGCGGATGTGGCAGCCGGCCAGCCGGTGCTGCTGCAGCCCGATCGACGAGGCCTCGATCGCGCAGGCGCGCACGCCGCCGTCGACGAATCCGCGCAGCACACGCTGCAGTGCCACCGCGTCGGGTGTCGTCAAGCCGGTGGCCTGCAGCTCGGCCACGGCGTTGCCGGCGCCGCTGAAGGGCTCGCCCGCGCCGAGCGTGCCGATCACCGCGCAGCGCCGGCCGAGCAGCGCCAGCGCATGCGCCAGCCACCAGCTGGTCGAGGTCTTGCCGTTGGTGCCGGTGATCGCCAGCAGGTCGAGCGCCCGACTGGGCTGGGCGAAGAAGGCATCGGCCAGCACCCCGGCCTGCGTGGCCAGCTGCGGCAGCGCGGCGATGCGCTCGTCGGCGAAGCCGTAGCCCTCGACAGCGTCGGCTTCGACCACGCACGCCGCGGCGCCGGCCTGCAACGCGGCCGGCACGAAGCGGCGCGCATCGTGGCGCTGCCCCGGCCAGGCGATCAGGCCGTCGCCGGGCGCCAGCGCGCGGCTGTCGCTGTGCAGCGTGCCGGGCACGCGTTCGCGCAGCCAGTGCGCAGCCGCGGCGGCATCGGGCAGCCGGTGCAGGTGCGACGGCGCCATGGCGTCAGAAACTTTCACGTTCGGCCACGCCGGGGTTGGCGGCGATGAGCGAGTTGACTTCCAGATCGGGGGCCACGCCCAGCGTGCGCAGCGTCTGCTGCACCACCTGGCTGAACACCGGCGCGGCCACCGCACCACCGTAGTAGACGCCCTTGCTCGGCTCGTCGACCATCACCGCGACGACGATGCGCGGCTTGTCGATCGGCGCCATGCCGACGAACCACGAGCGGTACTTGTCGGCCGCGTACTGGCGGCCGATCTGCTTGTGCGCGGTGCCGGTCTTGCCACCCACCGAATAGCCGGTGGTCTGTGCCTTCGGCGCGGTGCCACCCGGCCCGGCGGCCAGCTGCAGCATCGCGCGCACCGTCTGCGCGGTCTTCGCCGTCAGCACGCGCACGCCCGGTTCGGCCACCTCCTGGTGCAGCATCGTCACCGGCAGCAACTCGCCGTCGTTGGCGAAGACGCTGTAGGCGCGCGCCAGCTGGAACAACGACACCGACAGCCCGTAGCCGTAGCTCATCGTCGCCTGTTCGATCGGCTTCCAGGTCTTGTACGGGCGCAGGCGGCCGCTCACCGCACCGGGGAAATCGAGCTGCGGCTTGGTGCCCACGCCGACCTCGTCGAACAGCGTCCACATCTCGCGCGGCGCCATCTGCATCGCCATCTTCACGGTGCCCACGTTGCTCGACTTCTGGATCACCTGGGCCACGGTGAGCGGGCCGTGCGGATGCGCATCGCGGATCGTGCGTCTGCCCACGCTGATGTGGCCGGGCGCCGTCTGGATCACGGTGTCGGGCCTGACGCGCCCGCTTTCCAGCGCCAGCGCGACGGTGAACGGCTTCATCGTCGAGCCGGGCTCGAAGGTGTCGGTCAGCGCGCGGTTGCGCAGCTGCTCGCCGGACAGGTTGCGCCGGTTGGCGGGGTCGAAGCTGGGGTAGTTGGCCAGCGCCAGCACCTCGCCGGTCTGCACATCCAGCACCACCACGCTGCCGGCCTTGGCACCGTGTTCGGCGACCGCCTCGCGCACGCGCTGGTAGGCGAAGAACTGCACCTTCGAATCGATCGACAGGCGCACCTCGCGGCCATCGACCGGGTCGGTCTGCTCGCCGTTGTCCTCCACCGGCCGGCCGAGCCGGTCACGCAGCAGGCCGCGCGCGCCGTCGCGGCCCTGCAGCTGCTGCTGGAAGGCCAGCTCGATGCCTTCCTGGCCCTTTTCCTCGATGTCGGTGAAGCCCACCACATGCGCCGCCGATTCGCCCTCGGGGTAGGTGCGCCGGTACTCGCTGACCTGGTGCACACCCTTCAAGCCCAGCGCGTGGATCTGCTGCCAGCGCGCGTCGTCGAGCTGCCGCGCCAGCCAGGCGAAGTTGCGGCTGCCCTGCAGCTTGCTGCTCCAGATCGGCGCTGCTCATCCCCAGCAGCCGCGCCAGCGCACGGCGCTGCTGCACGTCGGCAGTGAAATCCTTCGGCACCGCCCACACCGAGGGCACCGGCACGCTCGTCGCCAGCACCAGGCCGTTGCGGTCGGTGATGCGTCCGCGGCTGGCCGGCACGTCGACGATGTGCGCATAGCGCTTTTCGCCCTGCTCCTGATAGAAGTCGGTGCCGATGATCTGGATGTACACCGCGCGGCCGACCAGCACCGCGAAGGCGCTGCCGACCAGCGCGACCAGCAGCCGCGAGCGCCACGGCGGTGTCTTCGACGCCAGCAGCGGGCTGGTGGCGTAGTTCAGGTTGCGCACGCTGGGGTGGCGCCGCGCGGGCTTGGTGAAGGCGCGCTTCATTGCGGCGCCTTCGCGGGCAGTTCAGGCGGCATCGGCGCGGGCGGCGCCGCCGGCATGCGGCCGTCATCGATGACGTAGTGCGTGATCGCCGGGCTCGCGTTGCGCATGCGCAGCTTCTCGCGCGCCACCTGCTCGACACGCAGATGGGTGGCCTGCGCCTGCGCTTCGGCATCGAGCCGCTTGAACTGCGTGTCCAGCGTGGCCTGCTCGGCGCGCGCGCGTTCGAGCGCGGTGAACAGCCGGCGCGATTCGTACGAGGTCTTCACCAGCACCAGGCAGCTGCCGAGCAGCAGCGCGAGCAGCAGCAGGTTCAGCCGGGTCATCGCGCCGAACCCTCGCTGGCTGTGGTGGTGCGTTCGGCCACACGCAGGATCGCCGAGCGTGCACGCGGATTGGCGGCCACCTCGGCAACCGATGCGCGCACGCGCCCGAGTGCCTTCAGCCGCGTCGGCTTCGGCGCGGCGAAGGGCGCGCGGCGGTCCACCTCGGCGCGGCTTTCGCGGGCGATGAACTGCTTCACGATGCGGTCTTCGAGCGAATGAAAGCTGATGATCACCAGGCGCGCGGCGGGGGCGAGCAGTTCGAGCGCGTGGCTCAGGCCCTGGGCGAGCTCCTCGAGCTCGGCGTTGACGTGAATCCGAAGAGCTTGAAATGTGCGCGTTGCAGGGTTCTGGCCCGGCTCGCGGGTTTTGACCGCGCCAGCCACGACCTGGGCCAGCTCGGTGGTGCGGCGCACGGGCTGCCCGCTTTCGCGGCGAGCAACAATCGCCTTTGCAACCTGAAAAGCAAACCGTTCTTCACCATGGTCGCGGATCACCCGTGTCAGTTCGCGCTCGTCGGCGCGGGCCAGAAAGTCCGCGGCGGTCTCACCGCGGGTCGTGTCCATGCGCATGTCCAGCGCGGCGTCGAAGCGAAAGCTGAAACCCCGTTCGGGGTCGTCGATCTGCGGCGAGCTGACACCCAGGTCGAGCAGCACGCCCTGCACCTGCGTGATGCCGGCCGCGGCCAGGCGCTCGCGCATCGACACGAAGCTGGCGTGATGCAGGTGCAGCCGCGCATCGGCGGCCAGCGCCGCGCCGGCCGCGATCGCCGCCGGGTCCTTGTCGAAGGCATGCAGCTGCCCGCTCGGCGACAGCCGCGACAGGATCAGCCGCGCATGGCCGCCACGGCCGAAGGTGCCGTCGACGAAGATGCCGTCGGGCGCGGTGACCAGCGCCTGCACGGCCTCGTGCGGCATCACCGGGGTGTGCGTCCATGCGGCGGTGCCGGTCATTCAAAGGCTCAGGCTGAGCACTTCGTCGGTCATGCCGGCGGCGACCACGCGCGCCTCGACGGCGTCGTGGCGCTGCTTGTCCCACAGCTCCAGGCGACGCCCGGTGCCGATCAGCAGCACCTCCTTGTCCAGCCCGGCGGCGCTGCGCAGTTCGGGCGCGATCAGCAGGCGCGAGGCGCTGTCGATCTCGGCATCGACCGCGCTGCCCAGAAAGATGCGCCGCCAGCCGTCGGAGGCCGTCTTCAGCGCCATCAGCTCGCGTTCGACCGATTCCCAGGTGGCCCGCGGATAGATCAGCAGGTAGCCGTCAGGGTGGCGCGTCAGCGTCAGCTGGCCCTGGCAGGCCGTGAGCAGCGGGTCGCGGTGGCGCACCGGTACATTGATGCGGCCCTTTGCATCCAGCACCAACGCCGAAGTCCCCCGAAACACCCAATCTGACACTTTTCACCACCACAGCACACTATTCGCCACTGTATCGCACACGAATCACAGGGTCAACGGCTGGCGGTCGGAAAAAATCAATGAAATCAGGTACTTAGCTGGGGTTTCTCACATGCTCGATGGAAAAATGATTTCAAAAATAAGGACTTGCGAGTCGCTTTGAAAGTCGCGCATGAGGTGGCGGCTATGTCTTCGGCACTAGCCAAGTGGCCGATCTGATGACAAATTCACGCTGCAGCCTCGGCTGCGACTCAACCCCAGGCCACCGAGACACGCGACGATGAAACTCACTGCCCAACAGATCGAACAGTTCCAGCGCGACGGCTATCTGTTCTTCCCCGGACTTTTCAGCGCCGACGAAACCCGCCGGTTGAGCGCTGCGGTGCCCGAGCTGTACGCCCGCCGCGAGCACTGGAACGTGCGCGAGAAGGGATCCGACGCGGTGCGCACCAGCTTTGCCGCGCACCTGCACAGCGCGCCCTTCGCGCGCCTGGCGCGCCACCCGCGCATGGTGCGGCCGGTGCAGCAGTTGCTGGACGGCGAGGCGCTGTACATGCACCAGTTCAAGGTCAACGGCAAGATGGCCTTCGAAGGCGACGTGTGGCAATGGCACCAGGATTACGGCACCTGGCTCAACGACGACCTGATGCCCGAGCCGCGGGCGATGAACGTGGCCATCTTCCTCGACGAGGTCAACGAGTTCAACGGGCCGCTGATGTTCATCCCCGGCAGCCACCGCCGCGGCGTGATCGAGGCCCACCATGACCTGAGCACCACCAGCTACCCGCTGTGGACCGTCGACAACGCACTCATCGCGCAACTGGTCGAACGCGCCGGCGGCCGCGATGGCGGCATCGTCGCGCCGAAGGGCCCGGCCGGATCGATGATCCTGTTCCACGGCTGCCTGGTGCATGCCTCGTGCCCCAACCTGTCGCCGTGGAACCGGGTCGCGGTGTACCTGAGCCTGTGCGCGGTGAGCAACCACATCCGCCGCTTCAAGCGCCCCGAATACATCGCCCACCGCGATTTCACCCCGATCGAGTGCCTCGGCGACGACTGCCTGCTGCGCGAAGAACCGGTCGACCTGCCCTGGCGGCACGGCCTGCCCGACAGCGCGTTGCAGACTTCGTCCGACGTGCTCGAGGAGCAGCCGTCATGAGCCTGTTCAGCAAGCTGCAACAACGCCAGGCCGAGGGTCGGCCGGTGCGCATCGGCCTCATCGGCGCCGGCAAGTTCGGCTCGATGTACCTGGCGCAGATTCCGCGCACGCCGGGCGTGCACCTGGTGGGCATCGCCGACCTGTCGCCGGCCGCCGCGCGCGCCAACCTCAAGCGTGTCGGCTGGGCCGACGAGCGTTGTCGCGCCGAGTCGCTCGACGCCGCGTGCAGGAACGGCAACACGCACATCGGCGACGACTGGCAGGCGCTGGTCGCGCACCCGGGCATCGACGTCGTCGTCGAATGCACCGGCAACCCGGTCGCCGCGGTCGAGCACATCCTGGCCGCGTTCGCCCAGCGCAAACATGTCGTCAACGTCACCGTCGAGGCCGATGCACTGTGCGGGCCGATGCTCGCGCGGCGCGCTGCCGAGGCCGGCGTGATCTATTCGCTGGCTTTCGGCGACCAGCCGGCGCTGATCTGCGACCTGGTGGACTGGGCGCGCACCTGCGGCTTCCCGGTGGTGGCGGCGGGGCGCGGGCACAAGTGGCTGCCGCATTTCAGCCAGTCGACGCCCGACACCGTCTGGGGTTATTACGGCCTGACACCCGAACAGGCCGAGCGCGGCGGGCTCAACCCGAAGATGTTCAACAGCTTCCTCGACGGCAGCAAGCCGTCGATCGAAAGCTGCGCGGTCAGCAACGCCACCGGCCTGGGCGTGCCGAGCGACGGCCTGCTGTATCCGCCGGCCAGCGTCGAGGACATCCCCTTCGTCACGCGCCCGCGCGAAGAGGGCGGCGTGCTCGAACGCAAGGGCATGGTCGAGGTCATCAGCTCGCTCGAAACCGACGGCCGCGCCATCGGCTACGACATCCGCATGGGGGTGTGGGTGACGGTCGAAGGCGAGAGCGACTACATCCGCAACTGCTTCGAGGAATACAACGCGCACACCGATCCCGAGCGGACGCTACTTCACGCTCTACAAGCGCTGGCACCTGATCGGCCTGGAGGTCGGTGTCAGCGTCGCCAGCGTGGCCTTGCGCGGCGAGGCCACCGGCGTGGCCACGGCCTGGAACGCCGACGTGGTGGCCACCGCCAAGCGCGATCTGCGCGTGGGCGAGATGCTCGACGGCGAGGGCGGCTACACGGTGTGGGGCAAGCTGCTGCCGGCAGAAACGTCGATGCACATCGGCGGGCTGCCGCTGGGGCTGGCGCACCAGCTGAAGGTGACGCGTGCGGTGAAGCAGGGGCAGAGCCTCAGCTGGGCCGACGTGGCGATCGACACCAGCACCGATGCCTACCGGCTGCGCGATGACATGCAGCGCCTGTTCGCGCCGCAGCCGCGCCTGCGCAGCGCCTGAATCGGCTGTCGCGCCGGTGCCGGCCTCTCAGTTCGACTGCTTGATCATGCGGCCGGACGCACTTTGCACCGGTCGCGCGTTCATCGGGTACAGGCGCGCGAAGATGTCGATCTGCCGATCGGACAGCTGCACCGGCTTTTGCAGCACCAGCCACAGCACGCCTTCGCTGCACGGCGGCGTGGTCATCGAGCCCATGTAGGTGTAGTAGCGCCGGTCGTCGGGCAGCAGCTGGTTGATGTCGAGCATCACCCGCGCCGTCGCCTCCTCGTGTTTTTCCAGCGGCAGGTGGTTCCACACCGTCTGCAGCAGCGGTTGCGCGGCGCCGCGCTCGAGCAACACGGCCAGCATGGCCAGGCGGCCGTCGTCGTGGCGGTGCACCAGGTGCACCACCATCTCGAAGCGACGCCCGTCGAGTCGCTCCTCCGACGGCCGGTGGAAGTGGAACTGCTGCAGCTGCCAGCGTGTGCCCTGCGCTTCGATGAAGTTGCCCGGCGCCACGTTGACCTGCACCGTGTGCCCGTTGTCGATGACCGCGAACGCGCTCGCCCGGTAGTCGAACTGCAGCGGCTCCAGATCCAGCGCCACACCGTCGCGGATGTCGATCGGGCTTTGCCGCTGCCCGTTGCCACAGGTGGCGAACTCCGGCCTCAGCCGGCCCCAGGCGTGCGGGCCGGTCTTGCCGTCATAGGCCCAGCGAACGGACTCGGGTGTCGCGGCCGTGCGGCCGCGCGCACCGGTTGCCGGCGGCGGGCCGCCGGGCGACAGGTTGTGATTCGTCGGCACCAGCGCGGCCTGCGTCGCGCGTGTGCGCAGCCGCAGATCGCCGGAGGCAATCGCTTCGAGTTGCCCCTTGCCGCTGATGACCTCGCCCAGGCGGCGGCGCAGTCGGTCGATCGGCTGCTCGTCGGCCGCGACGCCGGCATCGGCCGACGGTGGCGCGGCGCGGGGTGTGGCCGTGGGCGACGACGGGCGCACTCGCCACCAACGGCTCCGGTTCCTTGGCCACTGGCGTTGTCGGCGTGGTGTCGCGCGGCGCCGTGGAGGCTGCCACCTCGACTGCCTCGACCGCCGAAGCGGCCGCAGGCGGTGCCACTGCCTTGGCGGGCTTGCGCGACTTGGCGGGCTTGCCGGACTTGGCGACCTTGTCGGCAGCGGCGGGTGTGGCGGGCCACAGCAAAGCGGCGGCGCCGCCGCCCAGCGCAAGCACCAGCGTCGCCGCGCCGGCGACGATGAGCAGCTTCGGCGACAGCCGGCGGCCGCGCGCCGGCGCCGCGGCCGGGTCCGCCGTGGCGACATCCGCCACGGGCGTGGCCGACGGCACGGCAGGCGCCGCCGACGCCCCGTCGTTCGCGGATGTGCTGTCCATGCATCGGTATCGGCCCGCAGCGCGCGGCCTTGAGCCATGCCGCCGCTCAGGTCACCCGCGGCTTGACCCACACCCACGCCACCAGCCCGATGCACAACATGCCCAGCGAGGTCAGCGCCAGACCCAGCGGCCGAGTGCATCACCAGCGGCGCGATCACGCCGGCGACGACGCCGTTGGCCATGCTGCCGATGAAGGCCTGCAGCGACGAGGCCATGCCGCGCCGCTCGGGCACCAGGTCGAGCACCATCAGCGTCACCGCCGGCACCATCAGCGCCCAGCCGAACGAGAACACGGCCACCGTCAGCAGCGCCCAGACTCGGGTGCGGCGGCAGCGTCAGGTTCAGCGCCACGTTGAGCAGCGACACCGCGAGCATGACGATGAAGCCGCGGCGGATCTGGTACTTCGGCCGCAGCCGCCCGGCCAGCCGGCCCGACACGTAGGCACCGAGCATGATGCCCGCCACGCTGAGCAGGAAGAACCAGAAGAACTGCGTGGGCTGCAGCTGCAGCACCTCGCCCAGCCACACCGGTGCGCTCAGCACATACAGGAACATGCCGTTGAACGGGATGCCGCTGGCCAGCGCCAGCATCAGGAAGCTGCAGGTTGGTGCCCATCTGCCAGTAGCCGCGCATCAGCGGGCGAAAGGCCACCGGCTGGCGCATGTCCGGGTGCAGCGTTTCGGGCAGCCGCTGCCAGATCAGCAGCCACAACGCGGCGCCGATGACGGCCAGGAACCAGAACACCGCATGCCAGCCCAGCGCGACGAACAGCCAGCCGCCGAACAGCGGTGCCACCGCCGGTGCGATGCCGAAGAAGATCGTCACCTGCGACATCACCCGCTGCGCATCGGCAGGCGGGAACATGTCGCGGATGATGGCGCGCGAGACGACCATGCCGGCGCCGGCGCTCATGCCCTGCAGCGCGCGGAAGAACACCAGCTGGCCGATCGATTCGGACAACGCGCAGCCGACCGAGGCGAGCGTGAACATGCCGATGCCGACCAGGATCACCGGCTTGCGCCCGACGCTGTCGGACAGCGCGCCGTGGAACAGGTTCAGCACGGCAAAGCCGAACAGGTAGGCCGACAGCGTCTGCTGCATCTGCACCGGCGTGGCGCCCAGCGATGCCGCGATGCCGGTGAAGGCCGGCAGGTAGGTGTCGATCGAGAACGGCCCGAGCATGCCCAGGCACGCCAGCAGCACGGCCAGCCTCCAGCGCGGGCCGCGCCACAGGGTCTGTGCGTCGGGGTTCATCGGGAAGGTGGGGCCGCGGTCACCGAGTGGGCCGCGGTTCGAATTCGTGTAAACCCTGATTCTATCGGGCCGCTGCGACAGCCCGCGCCCGTGCCCGATCGGAACGAAGGTGCGCGGCGGATGCTCCAATGCAGGTCATTCAACCGCAGGGAGTCCGGCATGACCTTTCAACGCCGCCAACTGCTGCTGGCGGCCGGGGCGGCAGCAGCCGCCGGCATCGGCTTGCCGTCGCTGGGCCGCGCCGCGCGCCGCGCTGGCGCCGATGACCGACGGCCCGTTCTACCCGCCGCGCGCCTGGCGCGAACAGTGGCGCGACTGGGATGCCGACCTGAGCCGCGTGCAGCACGACGGCCAGGTGCGGCTGGCGCGCGGCGAGCTGCTCGGCCTCGAACTGCAGCTGGCCGATGCCGGCGGCCGGCGCATCGACGGCGCCGAGGTCGAGATCTGGCAATGCGACACGTTGCAGGCCTACCGGCACCCGGGCGTTGCACAGAGTGCCGGCAGCTTCGACGCCGGCTTCCAGGGCTTCGGCGCCAGCCGCAGCGATGCACAGGGCGCCGTGCGCTTTCGCACCATCAAGCCGGTGCCGTACCCGGGGCGCACGCCGCACATCCACATCAAGCTGCGCCACGCCGCTTTCGGCGAACTCAGCTCGCAGCTGTTCATCGCCGGCGAGGCCGGCAATGGGCGCGATTTCCTGTGGCGCTCGTTGAGTGCCGATGAGCGCGCCGGGCTGGCGATGAGCTTGCTGGGCGCCAGCGCCGACAGCGGGCTGCGCTGGCAGGTGCGCCACGCGCTGATCGTGCCGGCCTGAGCGTCAGCCGGGCAGCGTGCGCCGCCAGCGCACCGCCCAGCGCGACAGCGGCTCGAACGCAGCCACCAGTTCGAGCCCGGCGGCCGTGAGCGCATAGCCGCCGTCGCCCGGCTGCAGCAATGCGGCGTCGCGCAGTTCGGCCAGGCGCTGGTTCAGCACCGTCGGCGAGATGTCGCCACAGGCCGACTGCAGCGCCCTGAAGGTCAGCGCGCGTTCGCGCAACTCCCACAGCACACGCAGCATCCAGCGCCGCTGCAGCAGCGCCATCGCCTCGTTGATCGCCTGCTTGGCTTCGAGCTGGCGCGCGTTCGATGGCATCAGCGGTGGTCTCCGGTTCTGACAGTCTGCTACATATATGGTAGCGTGTGCCTTGCTACTGTTTTGGTAGCTTGTTCGATGAAAGGAGATTGCCGATGCATCGCATTGCCCCGATTCAACCCCCCTACGCCCCCGCCGTGGCCGAGCGCATGGCGCGCCTGCTGCCGACGACGATGACCGCGCCGGTGCTGTTCCGCACCGTGGCACGCAACGAAGGCCTGTTCAACTACCTGGTCGACAGCCACCTGCTCGGCCCGACCGGGCTGCTCGATCGGCGCTGGCTGGATCGCGCGCTGCGCGAGGCGGTGATCCTGCGCGTGTGCGTGGCCGCCGGCAACGACTACGAATGGCAGCTGCATGTGGGCACGATTTCGGCCCGCATGGGCCTGAGCGCCGAACAGATTGCCGATACGCGCCGCGCGCAGCCGGACCCGGCCCTGTGGCACGACGCGCCGCGCGCGGCGATGGCGCTGGCCGATGCGCTGGTTCGCACGCGGGTCGTCGACGACGCGCTGTACGGGCGTCTGCGCGAGCACTTCGACGAAGCGCAGCTGATCGAGCTGACGCAACTCATCGGCCTGTACACCGGCGTGGCGATGATGGTGGCGCTGGTGCGCCCGGCGCTGGATGACTATGCCGCGCCGCTGCCGTTCTGAAAAGTGTGAAGCCCGCCGATAAGCCGGATTCTGTGCGTCGCGGCGCCCTTGCGAGCGCCGCGCCGTGACCGCCATTAATCTGGGCCGCCGGTCGCCTGCGCGGCTCGGTGCCACCTACCCGCCACTCGCCCCGGGCCGGGGTCGTTAGCGCGGCAGAGCCGCGCCGATCAGCGTGGCCTACTTGGTGTTGCTGCGCGTAGAGATTGCCCGTTTCACCCGGACGGGTTGCCCCATCGCCGACTCGTCTCTGTTGCTCTGATCCTCACCTCGCGGTGGAGCAGCCGTTAGCTCCTACGCTGTCCTGTGCAGTCCGGACGTTCCTCCAGTGCGCTCTTTCGAGACTTGCACCAGCGGCGGTCTGGCGTGCTTCACGCGTGCGATTATCGCCACAATGGCGCTGCCAGCTCGCACCGCAAGGAGACCCGCATGAAAGCCGACAACATCCTGCACACCATCGGCAACACGCCGCACATCCGCATCAACCGCCTGTTCGGCGCCGGACGCAGCAGGTGTGGATCAAGTCCGAGCGCGCCAACCCGGGCGGCTCGATCAAGGACCGCATCGCGCTGTCGATGGTCGAGGACGCCGAGAAGTCCGGCGCGCTGAAGCCCGGCGGCACCATCGTCGAGCCGACCTCGGGCAACACCGGCATCGGCCTGGCGATGGTCGCCGCCGTCAAGGGCTACAAGCTGGTGCTGGTGATGCCCGACAGCATGTCGGTCGAGCGCCGCCGGCTGATGCTGGCCTACGGCGCGAGCTTCGACCTCACGCCGCGCGAGAAGGGCATGAAGGGCTCGATCGCCCGGGCCGAGGAGATCGTCGCCGCGCACGCCGGGCGCGTGGATGCCGCAGCAGTTCGAGAACCCGGCCAACATCGAGGTGCATGCGCGCACCACCGCCGCGGAGATCGCCGCCGACTTCCCCGAGGGCCTCGACGTGCTGATCACCGGCGTCGGCACCGGCGGCCACATCACCGGCTGCGCGCAGGTGCTGAAGAAGAAGTGGCCGCAAGCTGAAGGTGTTCGCGGTCGAGCCGACGGCCTCGCCGGTGATCTCGCGGCGGCGCAGCCCGTCGCCGCACCCGATCCAGGGCATCGGCGCCGGCTTCATCCCGAAGAACCTGCGACACCGACCTGCTCGACGGCGTGATCCAGGTCGAAGCCGAAGCCGCCCGCGAGATGGCGCGCCGCTGCGCCGCGCGAAGAAGGCATGCTGGTGGGCATCTCCGTCGGGCGCCACGCTGGCGGCGATCGCGCAGAAGCTGCCCGAGCTGGCGGCCGGCGCCGCGGTGCTGGGCTTCAACTACGACACCGGCGAGCGCTACCTGTCGATCGAGGGCTTCCTGCCCGTCTGACAGCCCGCCGCGCCGCCGTGGCGCAGCGCTGAGCGCATGACCTGAGCACGCCGCGCCCGGCCGGAAGGCCGCGCGCGCTCGTCGCTGCACGGGCAAGCTGCCGCCGCGGGCGGCGCGGCGCAGCGCTGCATGCACCGAGATGGCCGCTGTTCCGGGCGCAGTTCGGGCCAGTCCGCAGGCGGCGTTGTCGCAAGAATCGGCATGGAGCAACCCGGCACCCGGGTTGTGCCTTCGCGCCTTGCATGCGTGCATGCCGATGAACAGCAGCAGCCTTGGTCTTTTTCCGTCGGTCGCGCAAGCGGCTCCCCGCGCCGGCCATGGGTGAGCCCTGGCCGCGGTCGCCTTTGGCATGGTCGCCGGCCATGCCGGGGCTGGCCACCGCGCGCGCCGAGGACGCTGCCGCTCGGGATGCGGCGCCGGCGGCGCTGGCGATGTACGCCCGCATCCTCAACGCCGGTTCGCTGGCGGCCGCTGCGCACGGCCTGGTCGGCGCGCTGGCCGCGGACCTGGCGCTCGACCGCGTCACGCTGGCGCTGTGTGAACACACGCGCCTGCAGATTCTGGCCAGCAGCCAGCTGGAGCCGGCGCGCATGCCACCGGATCTGGAGCAGTGCCTGCTGGGTGCGTTGAACGAAGCGGTCGAGCAACGCATGGCGCTGAGCTGGCCGCTGCTGCCGGCGGCTGACGGCGGGGACGACAACGATGCCATCTGCATCGAACACGGCGCCTTGCAGCGGCTGGTCGGTGGTGCGGTGGCCAGCGTGCCGATCGGCGCCGAAGGCGAGGTCTTCGCGGTGGTCTGTGTCGAGCGGCATCGAGGCGCGGCGTTCGACGCGCACGAACTGGCGGCCCTCGAACAGCGGCTGATGCTGGCGGCACCGGCGCTGCGCTGGATGCTGCAGGCCACCGAACCGGCGCACCGGCGTGTGCGTCGCGACCTGGCGCGTGCATGGTCGGCCCTGCGCCAGCCCGACCAGCGCGCCCGGCGCCGCTGGCTCGCTGCCGGCCTGGCCGTGCTGCTGTTCGGCGCGCTGGTGCCGTTGCCCACCGATGTCGGCGGGCGCGCACGCATCGAAGGCGCGCAGCAGCGGGTGCTGTCGGCGCCGAGCGACGGCTTCGTGAAGGTCGCGCACGTGCGCCCGGGCGACCGGGTCAAGGCCGGCCAGCCGCTGATCGAGCTGATCGAGCAGGATCTGCTGCTCGAACGCGAGCGCTGGAACAGCCAGCTGGCACAACAGGAAAACGCCTACGCCGGTGCGATGGCACGCGCCGACCGCATGCTCGCATCGACCAGCATGGCCCGCGTGGTCGAAGCGCAGTCGCAGATCGCGCTGGTCGACGAGCAGCTGCTGCGCAACCGCATCGTCGCGCCCTTCGACGCGCTGGTCATCCAGGGCGACCTGAGCCAGTCGATCGGTGCGCCGGTGCGCCAGGGCGACGCGCTGCTGACGCTGGCGGCGGCGGGCGACTACCGCGTCATCGTCGAGATCGACGAGATCGACATCGAGCGGGTGCATGCCGGCCAGGCCGGCGCGCTGAAGCTGTCGTCGCTGCCGTGGCAGCAGCAGGCGCTGCGGGTGCGGCGCATCGCGCCGCTGGCCAAGGCGGTCGACGGGCGCAACGTGTTCGAGGTCGAGGCCCAGCTGCTGCAGCCCGAGGCCGCGCTGCGCCCGGGGCTGCTCGGTCGCGCCGAGTTCGATGTCGGGCGCATGCCGCCGCTGTGGGCCTGGACGCACCACGCGCTGCAGCGCATCCGGCTGGCCTGGTGGGCGTGGCTGTAGCGGGGCGACGATGAGCGCCGTCTACAGCCCGCGCTGGTTCCGCGTCGCCGCGCTGAAACCCAGCCTGACCCCCCACTTGCGCCTGTCGCGCCAGCGGGTGCGCGGCGACACCTGGATGCTGCTGTCGGTGCCGGGAGCTGCGCGCAGCGTGCGCTTGAACGCAGCGGCCTATGCCCTCGCCGGGCGCCTGGACGGGCGGCGCAGCGTGCAGCAGCTGTGGGACGCGGCTTTGCAGCGCGATGCCGACGCGATGACGCAGGACGAGCTCATCGATCTGCTGGCACAACTGCGCGAAGCGTCGCTGCTGCACTTCGACCGCGCGGCCGATTTCGATCTGCTGCTGCCGCACCTGGACAAGCTGGCGCGGCCCAAACAGCGCGCCTCGCTGCTCGCCTGGCGCGTGCCGCTGGCCGACCCGTCGCGGCTGCTGGATGCGCTGCGGCCGCTGGGCTCGGCGCTGTTTTCGTATCCGGCGCTGGTGCTGTGGCTGCTGTCGCAGCTGATGCTGGGGGTGCTCGCGCTGCAGCACGCGCCGGCGCTGTGGGCCCATGCCCAGCAATGGCTGGCCACGCCGCGCTTCGCGCTGCTGGCCACGCTGCTGTACCTGCCGATCAAGCTGCTGCACGAACTGGCGCACGGCCTGGCGGTGCGCCGCTGGGGCGGCAGCGTGCGCGAGGCCGGTGTCACCTTCATGCTGTTCATGCCGGTGCCCTTCGTCGATGCGTCGGCCGCCAACGGCTTCGCGCGGCGACGCCAGCGCATCGCCGTCAGCGCGGCCGGCATCGCCTGCGAACTGGCCCTGGCCGCGCTGGCGCTGCCGCTGTGGCTGTGGCTCGACGACGGCATGCTTCGCGATGCCGCCTTCGTCACGCTGGCCATTGCCGGTGTGTCGACGCTGCTGTTCAACGCCAACCCGCTGCAGCGGCTCGACGGCTACTACATCTTCTGCGATGCGATGCAGCTGCCGAACCTGGCGCCGCGCAGCCGCGCCTGGTGGCTCGATGTGCTGTGTCGGCGGCTGCTGCGCCTGCCCGGCAGCGAAGCGATGCCGGTGGCGCGCGGCGAATCGTTCTGGCTCGCGGCCTACGCGCCGCTGGCCTGGCTGATGTCGCTGGCCATCGGCACGCTGGCGGTGTTCTGGCTCGGCCAGCTGTCGTGGGCGCTCGGTGGCATCGCCGGCACGCTGCTCGGCTGGCAGCTGCTGTGCAAGCCGATCGGGCAGCTGCTCGGCCAGCTGCGCCGCGCCGCGTTGGCGCGGCAGCGCACCGCGCGGCGCTGGCGCCGCCTGTGCGCCAGCGCCGCTGCCGCGCTGCTGCTCGTGTTGTGCCTGCCCTGGCCGCAGCGCACCCTGGTGCAGGGTGTCGTCTGGCCGCCCGAGCAGGCGCAGCTGCGCGCCGACGAAGAGGGCGTCGTGGCGGCGGTGCTGAAACACGACGGCGACGCGGTGCACGCCGGCGATGTCGTGTTGCTGCTCGAAAACGCCCAGTTGAACAGCGAGTGGGTGCGCCAGGTGGCGCGTGTGCAGGCCCTCGAGAGCGCGGGCTGTTCGACGCGCTGCCCGCGCCGGCCGCGCCGGGCGGCGAGGTGCGCGCCGGCGACGCCCGTGCCGAACTCGGCGCGGCACAGGCCGCGCTGCAGCGCATCGAACAGCGCACCGCGGCGCTGTCGGTGCGGGCCCAGCGCGATGGGCGGCTGGCGCTGCCGCAGGCGAGCGATCTGCCCGGCCAATACCTGCGCCGCGGCAGTCTGCTCGGCCAGGTGCTCGACGATCTGCCGGCGACGGTGCGCGTGGCGCTGCCGGAGGCCGAGGCGCGCGAGCTGCGCGACGGCCACGAAACCATCAGCGTGCGCCTGGCCAGCGCACCCGCGGCCGCGCACGACGCGCAGTTGCGCCGCGACAGCGTCGGCGCGGTGCTGCAGCTGCCCAGCGCGGCGCTCAGCGCCCGACACGGCGGGCCGGTGCAGACCGACCCGCGCGATCAACACGACCTGAAGCCGCTGCAGCCGGTGGTGCTGCTCGATGTGCAGCTGCGTGAAAGCCTCGGGCCGCGACGGCGCGCGCCTCGGTGAACGCGCCTGGGTGCGCATCGACGCGGGACGCTCGCCGCTGGTGTGGCAGCTGGCGCAGCAGCTGCGCCGGCAGGTGTCGCGTCACTTCAATGCGCAGATCTGAATGACCGCCGGGCTGCCGCATGTGCTGCCGCGCCCCGGGCCGGTGTGGGGCCTGTACCCGATGCGCCCGGCCACGGCGGGCGCGCCGCCGCGGCGCAGGCTCGCCTGGCGCAGCGCCACGCGCGGGCTGCCGCGCGGTGGCGCGCGAGGCCCTGGCTGCAGCAGCAGGCCTGGCAGCGTCTCGACGCCGCGGCGCGGGCGCGGGCGCTGCCGATGCTGCGCGCGGCGCTGCGCCGCGACGGCCTGCGCGGTGCGGCGCTGGCGCAGGCGCTCGGCATCGCCTGCGCCTGCGCCGAGCACACGCTGGCGCAGCAGCCCCGCGACACGCAGCGCCTGGCCGCGGCGGTGCTGCTCGACAACCGCATGGCCGAGATGGCCACCGGCGAGGGCAAGACCTTGGCCGTCGCGCTGGCCGCGGCCGTCGCCGCGCTGGCCGCGATGCCGGTGCACGTGGTCACCGCCAACGCCTACCTGGCGGCGCGCGACGCGGCCCGGCTGGCGCCGCTGTACGCCGCGCTCGGGCTCAGCGTGGCCGCGCTGGATGCGGCCGACGACGAAGCCGCGCGGCGCGCCAAGTACCGCCACGACATCGTCTATGCCACGGCCAAGGATCTGGCCTTCGACTTCCTGCGCGATGGCCAGGCCGGCGCCACCGATTCGCTGCGCCGCATCGCCGGCGACCTGGTCGACCGCAGCAGCCCGGCCCCGCTGATGCGCGGCCTGTGCATGGCGCTGCTCGACGAGGCCGACAGCATCCTGCTCGACGAGGCCGAGGTGCCGCTGATCCTGTCGCGCAGCGCGCCGCAGGCCGCGCGCCGCGCCTTCCTGTGGCAGGCGCTGGCGTTGGCGCGGCAGCTCGACGGCGAGCGCGACTACCTGCTCGACGAAGCCGACCGCGCCGTCACCTTGAGCGCGCTCGGCGAAGAACGCCTGGCGGCGCTGTGCGCCGGGCTGCGCGGCCCCTGGCAGCGCGCGCGCTACCGGCGCGAAGCGGTCGTGCTGGCGTTGACGGCGCTGCACCTGATGCGCCGCGATGCCCACTACCTGCTGCGTGACGGCGCCATCGAACTGCTCGACGAGGTCACCGGCCGCGTCGCCACCGGGCGCGTCTGGTCGCGCGGCCTGCACACGCTGGTGGCGCTGAAGGAAGGGCTGGTGCCACCGGCCGAGACCGAGACCGTGGCGCAGATCACGTTCCAGCGTTTTTTCCGTCGCTACTGGCGGCTGTGCGGCATCAGCGGCACGTTGTGGGAAGCGCGCGCCGAACTGCGCGCCGTCTATGCGGTGCCGGTGGTGCGCATCGCGCCGCACCGCGCCTGCCGCCGCGCGCAGTGGCCGCAGCGCTGCTTCGCCGATGCGCCGCAGCGCTGGGCGGCCGTCGCCGTGCGGTGCCGGCGAGCTGCAGCGCAGCGGCCGACCGGTGCTGATCGGCACCGACAGCGTCGAGGCGTCGCTGTCGCTGTCCCGGCACCTGCAGGCCGCCGCCATCGAGCACCGGGTGCTGAATGCGATCAACGATGCCGACGAGGCCGCCATCGTCGCCGCGGCCGGGCACGCCGGGCGCATCACCGTGGCCACGCGCATGGCCGGACGCGGCACCGACATCGAACTCGACGATGCGGCGCGAAAGGCGGGCGGACTTCACGTCCTGTGCTGCCAGCACAACCCGTCGCGGCGCCTGGACCGTCAACTGGCCGGCCGCGCCGGTCGACAGGGCGACCCCGGCAGTGCCGAAATCTGGTCTCTTGCCACATTCAGCCATCAAACCGCGGCCCCGGTGGCCGATATCACGCCATGCACACTGCCGCCTTCATCCGCCCCCTCGCCCTGGCTCGCGCCGCTGCAGCGACGCTGGGCCCAGCACCTCGAGGAACGTCGGCGCGCCGCCGCCCGGCGCAGCCTGCTGGAGCAGGACCTGCAATGGGAACGCCGACTCGCCTTTGCCGGGCCGTCCAGCTGAGCCTGCTGCTGGGCTGCAGCGCAGCCGCCGGGCTGCCCGCACATGCCGCCGGGCCCGCGCCCAAACCGCTGGGCTGCCTGATCGAACCCGACCGCGTCGCCGACATCGGCTCGCAGGTGGTCGGCCTGGTCGAACGGCTCGAGGTCGAACGCGGCGACCGCGTCAGCGCCGGCCAGGCACTGGTCTCGCTGCGCGCCGAAGTCGAACGCGCCAACGCCGGCGTGGCCAGCACGCGCGCCGCCGTCGATGCCGACGTGCGCGCCGCCCAGGCCAGCCTGGAGCTGGCGCAGCAGAAGGTCAAACGCGCCGAGGCGCTGGTGGCGCAGAACTTCGTCTCCGAGCAGGCGCTCGAACAATCGCGCGGCGAGGCCGAGGTGGCGACCCAGAAGCTCGCCCAGACGCGCAGCCAGCAGCGCATCTGGATCGAGGAGCGCCGCGTGGCCCAGGCCCAGCTGGCGCTGCGCACGGTGCGCAGCCCCTTCGACGGCGTCGTCGTCGAACGCTATGTCAACCTCGGCGAGCGCGTCGAGGAGCGCCCGGTGATGCGCGTGGCGGTGATCGACCCGCTGCGCGTGGAGCTGCTGGTGCCCACCGCGCTGTACGGCGCGCTGGCGCGCGGCGACGCCGGTCACCATCCGCCCCGAGCTGCCGGGCGTGGGCGCGCTCAGCGCCACCGTCAGCCATGTCGACCGCGTGCTCGACGCGGCCAGCAACAGCTTTCGGGTGCGCCTGAGCCTGCCCAACCCCGGCTATGCCCTGCCCGCCGGGCTGCGTTGCAAGGCCGACCTGCCGGTGCAGGCGGCGGCCGACAAGGCGGTGCCGAAGCTGGCACCGGTGGCGGATCGCTCGCCGCCGGCGCCGGCCCCGGCGCGCGCCCGCGGCTTGCTCTAGATACTGCCGCAGCCGTTCGCACCGCCCATGCGCAGCGCCCCGGTGTCCGCACGCGCCGTCGCCGAGACGATGGAAGAGCGCATCCTGCATTCGGCCGACCTGCTGCCGCTGGCCGGCGCCGGCACGGCATGGCAGTCGCTGCAGGCGCTGGCGCCGGCGCAGACCGAGTCGCGCCACGAGATCGCCTTCGTCGATGCCGGCCTGCCCGACGCGGACCAGCTTGTCGCCGACCTGCAGGCGCAGCGTGCGGGCGGGCGGGCGATCGACATCGTGCGCATCGAGGCCGGGCAGGACGGCCTGGCGGTGATCAGCGCCAGCCTCGCGCAAGCGCAGCGGTGTCGCCGCGGTGCACGTGCTCAGCCATGGCAGCGACGGCGTGCTGCAGCTGGGCCGCACCCAACTCGACGCGGCGACGCTGCTGCAGCGCGCCGGCGAGGTGGCGGGCTGGGGCGCCTCGCTGAGCGCCGACGCCGACCTGCTGCTGTACGGCTGCGATCTGGCCGCCGGCGACAGCGGCCGCCAGCTGGTGCGCGACCTGGCCGCACTGAGTGGCGCCGACGTCGCGGCCAGCACCGACCTGACCGGGGCCGCGGCGCGCGGTGGCGACTGGCTGCTCGAATTCGAACGCGGCCCCATCGAAGCGGCGTTGGCGCCGAGCGCGGACTTCCGGGCGCACTGGCAGGGGCTGATGGCCACCTACACCGTCACCACCACCAACGACGGCCTCGGCATCGGACTGATCCCGGGCTCGCTGCGCTGGGCCATCAGCCAGGCCAACGCCAACGCCGGCACCGACAACATCGTCTTCGCCGTCAACGGCACCTTCAACCTGGTGGCGCTGTCCAGTGGCGACGACAACAACAGCGGTGGCGACTTCGACATCAACGGCAGCGTCAACATCATCGGCAACGGCGCGGCCAACACCATCATCCGCGGCGGCGGCGCCGACCGCGTGTTCGACCTGCGCAGCGGCACGGTGACGATGAGCGGGCTGACGGTCGAAGCCGGCAAGAGCAACACCGGCGCAGGTCTGCGCATCAGCAGCTCGGTCACCGCCACGCTGGACAACGTGGTGGTGCAGAACAACATCGGCAGCGGCAGCAGCAAGGGCGGCGGCATCTACAACGACGGCACGCTGACGATCACCAACTCGGTCATCCGCAACAACGGCAACAGCAGCCACCAGACCGACGGCGCCGGCATCTACAACGACAACGGCGCCTGGCTGTCGCTGCGCGACGTCGAGATCCGCGACAACGTGGCGTCGGCCAAGGAAGGCGGCGGCCTGCGCGCCGAAAGCGGCACGGTGTGGATGACCCGCGTCACGCTCGCCGGCAACAGCGCCAAGGCCGGCGGCGGCGCGTGGCTCAAGGACGGGTCGTACACGCTTGAGCAACGTCACCGTCAGCGGCAACACGGCCGATACCGGGCGGTGGCCTGCACGTCGAGGACGAGGCCACGCTCGACCACGTCACCGTGGCCAACAACAGTGCCGACGCGGGCAACGGCGGCGGCGTCTACGACAAGGACAACAAGGTCTACACCAAGAACGCGCTGTTCGCGGCCAACACCGGCGGCAACACCAACACCGCGCTCGTCTCGCTGGGCTACAACCTCAGCGACGACAACTCCTCGGGCTTCACGGCCACCGGCGACCGCAAGAACACCGCCGCCGGGCTGCTCGGCGCTGGCCGACAACGGCGGTGGCACGCGCACCCACGCCATCGGCGCAGCCAGCGCGGCGACCGACCGGGCCAACCCGGTGACCAGCCTGACGGCCGACCAGCGCGGCATCGCCTACTACGGCGGCCGCGCCGACATCGGCGCCTACGAGTACAACCCGTACGGCTTCGTGCCGACGATCAGCGCGGTCGCCAACCGCACCATCGACGAGGACACCGCGTTGAACGGCGTGGCCTTCGTCATCGGCGATGTCGAGACCGACCCGAACAGCCTGGTCGTCACCGCCACCTCGAGCAACACCGCGCTGGTGCCGAATGCCAACCTGGTGCTCGGCGGCACCGCCGGCAACCGCTTCGTCAGCCTGAGCCCGGCGGCCAACGCCAACAGCAGCGCCAACGGCGGTGCCACCACCATCACGCTGACGGTCTCGGACGGCGGCAACAGCGTCAGCACCAGCTTCACCGTCACGGTGCTGGCGCAGAACGACGCGCCGGTGCTGACGCTGCCCGGCGCGCAAGCGGTCGACGAGGACGGCGTGCTGGTGCTCAGCGGGGCCGCCGCGCCGCAGGTCAGCGACGTGGATGCCGGCGCGGCGGCGCTGCAGTTCACGCTCAGCTCGCAGCAACGGCGTGCTCAGCCTGGCCCAGACCACCGGGCTGTCGTTCGTCACCGGCAGCGGCAGCAACAACGCCGCGATGGTGTTCAACGGCAGCCTGGCGGCCATCAATGCGGCGCTGAACGGCCTGAGCTTCCGCCCGGGTGCCGACTACAACGGATCGGCCCAGATCGACCTCGGCGGTCAGCGACCTGGGCAACAGCGGCAGCGGCGGCGCCAAGTCGACCAGCGGCAGCATCGCGATCAGCGTTGCCGCGCGCAACGATGCGCCGCGCCTGACGCTGCCCGGCACGCAGGCCACGCCGCTGCCGACGCCGCTGGACTTCACGCCCGGCAACGGCAATGCGATCCGCCTGTCGGATGTCGATGCCGGCACCGCGGCCGTCGA
Source organism: uncultured beta proteobacterium (assembly GCA_963756415.1). GTDB lineage: Bacteria > Pseudomonadota > Gammaproteobacteria > Burkholderiales > Burkholderiaceae_C > Rubrivivax. Next base: position 542,427 of record CAVWNT010000002.1, on the reverse strand, counting down.
GCTGAGCCTGAGCACGGCCGCGCCTGGGCAACGGCACCTTGAGCTTCGCCAGCCTGGCCGGCTTGACGCTGCTGTCGGGCAGCGGCAGCGGCGACACCACGGTGTCGCTGCGCGGCAGCCTGGCCGACCTGCACGCGGCGCTCGACACGCTGAGCTTCAGCGCCACCGGCGCCGGCGCGGCGCGCATCGACATCAGCCGTCGACGACGGCGGCAACAGCGGCGCCGGCGGCGCGGGCGTGGCCAGCGGCGCGATCCAGATCACGGTCGCCGATCGATGCCCTGCCGGTGCTGACGTTGTCGCGCAACAGCCTCGTCCACGTCGAGAACGACGCCGCTGCGGTGCTCGATTCGCAGCTGGTCCTGAGCGACGCCGACCACCCGACGCTGGCATCGGCGTCACTGCGCTTCGCCTCCGGTTTCGAGGCCGCCGAGGACACCTTGCTGTTCGCCAACGACGGGCTGAGCATGGGCAACATCGTCGCCAGCTTCAGCGGCGCGACCCTGAGCCTGAGTTCGGCCGGCGCCACCGCCACGGTGGCCGAATGGCAGTCGGCGCTGCGCTCGGTGGCCTACCACAACAGCAGCGAGGCGCCGAACACGACGTCGCGCGTGCTGTCGCTGACGGTCAACGACGGCATTGCCGACAGTGCGACGCGCAGCTTCACCATCGCCCTGGTGTCGGTCAACGATGCGCCGGTGCTGCTCGGTTCGAATTCGATGGCGGCGATCGACGAAGACGACAGCGCCAACGCGGGCACCCTGGTGGCGACGTTGATCGCAGGCCAGAGCAGCGACATCGACAGCGCCGCCGTCGCGGGCATCGCCGTCATCGGTGTCGACGACAGCTTCGGCCAATGGCAGTACAGCCGCGACGGGGGTGTGTCCTGGGCCGGCCTCGGCGGCGCCAGCGAGGGCAACGCGCGGCTGCTCGCCGCCGACGCGCTGAGCGCGGTGCGTTTTGTCCCGGCCGCCGACTGGAACGGCAGCGTCGGCGCGGGCCTGAGCTATCGCGCGTGGGACCAAAGCACTGGCGTGGCCGGCGGCACCGCCGATGCGGCGTTGAACGGCGGTGCCTTCGCCTTCAGCAGTGCCAGCGCCAGCAGCGGCATCGTCGTGCTGCCGATGAACGACGCGCCGGTGCTGAGCGGCGCCGACGACCTGGCCGCCATCGACGAGGACGACGGGTCCAGCGCCGGCACGCCGGTGTCGGTGCTGATCGCCGGCCACAGCAGCGACATCGATGCCGGCGCGCTGGTCGGCATCGCGATCACCGCTGCCGACACCGGCAACGGCCACTGGCAGTTCAGCACCGACGGCGGCACCAGCTGGGCCGATCTCGGCGCGGTCGGCGTCGGCGCCGCGCGCCTGCTCACCGCCGATGCCGGCAGCGTGCTGCGCTTCGTGCCCGACACCGACTGGAACGGCAGCGTCGATCCGGCCCTGAGCTTTCGCGCCTGGGACCGCAGCAGCGGCAACGCCGGCGACCTGGCGGATACCACCGTCAGCGGCGGCAGCACCGCCTTCAGCGCCGATCAGTTCAGCAGCCGGCTGACCGTGCGGCCGATCAACGATGCGCCCGAGTCGGCCGAAGCGCTGGCCGACCAGGTCGCCAGCGAGGACGTCGCGTTTGTCTTCACCGTGCCGGGCGACACCTTCAGCGACGCCGACGCCGGCGACGTGCTGAGCTACAGCGCCACGCTGGCCGGCGGCGCCGCACTGCCCGCCTGGCTGTCGTTCGACGCGGCGACAGTGACCTTCAGCGGCACGCCGGGCGCGGCCGATGTCGGCACGATCACGCTGCGCATCACCGCCACCGATGGCGCCGGTGCCTCGACCTACGGCGATTTCGATCTGACCGTGGCCGCGGTCAACGATGCGCCGCTGCTCGCGCAAGCGCTGGCGCCGCAGACGGCGACGCAGGACACGGGCTTCGTCTTCACGCTGCCCAGCGGCACCTTTGTCGACAACGATGCCGGCGACACCTTGAGCTATCGCGCCACGCTGGCCGACGGCGCGGCGTTGCCGGCCTGGCTGTCGTTCGACGCCTCCACGGGGACTTTCAGCGGCACGCCGGGCAATGGCGACGTGGGCGTGCTGACCTTGTCCGTCACCGCCACCGACACGGCCGGGGCGTCGGTGTCGACGCCATTCGAACTCACCGTCAACGACCGCAACGACGCCCCCCGACTGGCGAATCCGATCGTGGCAATGCCGGCGGTGCAGGACCTGAGCTTCGGCTTCACGCTGCCGCCCGGCACGTTCACCGACGTCGACCGCGCCGACACCCTGACCTTCAGCGCCACGCTGGCCGACGGCAGCGCGCTGCCGACATGGCTGCGCTTCGACGCGACGACGCAGCGTTTCAGCGGCACGCCGGCCAATGCCGATGTCGGCCAGGTGCTGGTGCGGGTGCACGCCGTCGATGCGGCCGGGGCCGCGGCGCACGGCGATTTCGCGCTCAAGGTGGCCAACGTCAACGACGCGCCACAGCTGGCGTTGCCGATCGCCGACCTGGATGTGGCGGTCGGGGCGGTACTGAACTGGACCTTCGCGGCACCCTCCTTCACCGACATCGATGTCGGCGACACGCTGCGCTACGAAGCCACCCGCGCGGACGGCACGGCGCTGCCGACATGGCTGCGTTTCGACGCCGCCACGCGCAGCTTCGTCGGCAGCCCGCAGGCGGACGATGCCGGCGCGCTGGTGGTGCGGCTGGTGGCCATCGATGCGGCCGGCGCGGCCGCACAGACGCTGTTTGCGGTTCGCGTCGCCGCGGCGCCGCCGGCGCCGCCCGTCCCCGCGCCGCCGGCCCCGCCCGTCCCCGCGCCAGCGGCCGAGGTGCTGGTGCCGATGGTGATCGCCGAGGCACTGCCGCCCCCCGCGCCGGCAGCGCCGGTGGCCAAGGAGCCGGCTGCCCCGGAAGCGGCGCCGACCCCGCCGCCGCCCGCTGCCGTGCCCGAGGCCTTGCCCATGGCCGCGGCCCCGGCCGAGGTGACGGGCGCTGCCGACGACGGGCTGTCGAACCGCGACACCGCGGCCAGCCCCGAAGCAGCCCAGAACGCCGCCAGCCGATCGGCCGGCAGCCGCGCCGATGCGGTGCTGGCCGAAGCGCTGGTGCCGCAGTTCGGCGACATCACGCTGGCGCCGATGGCACAGCTGCTGCAGGGCGGCGAACTGACGCGCAGCCTCGACGAGGTGAAACGGCAGTTGACCGAACAGGCCGAGGCCCGGCGCGGCATGATGGCCTCGAGCATCGCCGTGACCAGCGGCCTGTCGGTCGGCTACGTGATCTGGCTGGTGCGCGGCGGCGTGCTGATGAGTTCGATGCTGTCGGCGCTGCCGGCGTGGCAGATGATCGACCCGCTGCCGGTGCTGGCGGCTTCGGGCAGCGCCCGCAAGGCGCGCGGCAAGGACGCGGCAGGCGACGACGGCGAGGTCGAACGCCTGTTCGAACAGGGCACCGCGTCCCGCCCGACGCCGGCCCGTCTCGCCGACGCCGCCATCGCGGCCGCCAAGGCCGCGCCGGCTGCGGCCGCCGCTGAACCCGGCGCCGCGCCGCCGCGCCCCAAGTTGATTTCGGAGTCAAGCTGATGCGTTTGCCGAAGCTCGGTAAGTGGATATCCACGCGCATGCACCTGGCGCTGGGCCTGGCCGCGCTCACCGTCAGCGTGCTGCTCGGTGCCACCTATCTGGGCCTGATTCCCGACGTCGAGGCGCTGCAGCGGCAACAGCGTGCGGCGTTGGCCGAGACGCTGGCGGTGACCACCTCGGCACTGCTCGACGAGAGCCAGCCCGAGGCGCTGCAGGAGACGCTGGAGTTCCTGCGCCAGCGCAATCCCGGCCTGCTGTCGCTGGGGCTGCGTTCGCAGCAGGGCGCGTTGCTGATCGATCTGCAGCAGCACGCCGCCCACTGGTCGGGCGGGCCGCACGTGCATTCCACCGACAGCGAGGTGGTGGTGCCGGTGTGGCAGGCGGGCCAGCCGTGGGGCCGGCTCGAACTGCGTTTCCCGCCGCTGCGTGAGGCCGGCTGGCGCGGCCAGTTGCAGGACCCGAGCCTGCGCCTGGTCGGCTTCGTCTTCGGCGTGTGCTGCCTGACGTTCCTGTTCTATCTGAAGCGCATGTTGCGCGAGCTCGATCCGTCGCGCGCGGTGCCGCAGCGCGTGCGCGCCGCCTACGACACCCTCACCGAAGGCCTGGTGGTGATCGACGCGGCCGGCGCCATCGTGCTGGCCAACAAGTCCACCGCGACGATGCTCGGCATCGACGAGCAGCGGCTGATCGGCCGCTCACCGTCGGATTTCGCGCTGGCGCCGCGAGGACAACGAGCCGGTGGTGCGCGAATCCCTGCCGTGGCAGCTGGCGCGCGAGTCGAAACAGGCCCAGCGCGACGTGCACCTGCATGTCGAACGCACCGACGGCGTGCGCTTTTCGCTGCGCGCCAACTGCTCGCCGATCGTCGACGAGCGCGGCACGCTGCAGGCGCTGGTGATCAGCTTCCAGGACGTCACCGAACTCGAGCAGCGCGGCGCCGCGCTGCGTGCGGCCAAGGAACAGGCCGACGCGGCGAACGAGGCGAAGAGCCAGTTCCTGGCCAACATGAGCCACGAGATCCGCACGCCGATGAACGCCATCCTCGGCTTCACCGAGGTGCTGCGGCGCGGCGGGCTGCGCGATGGCGCCGATGCCGTCGAAGCACCTGGACATCATCCATTCCAGCGGCAAGCACCTGCTCAACCTGATCAACGACATCCTCGACCTGTCGAAGGTCGAGGCCGGCCGTCTCGAAGCCGAACGCATGCCGATCGCCCCGCACCAGGTGGCGCACGAGGTGGTGTTGACCTTGGCCGAACGCGCACAGCACAAGGGCCTGGCGCTGACGGTGGGCTTCCCGCAGCCGCTGCCGGCGGTGATCGAAGGCGATGCGGCGCGGCTGCGCCAGATCCTGACCAACCTGATCGGCAACGCCATCAAGTTCACCGAGCGCGGCAGCGTCGAGGTGGCGATGCGGCTCGAACGCGATGGCGCGCGCACGCGCTACTGCATCGATGTGCGCGACAGCGGCATCGGCATTCCGGCCGACAAGGTCGACACCGTCTTCGAACCCTTCGTGCAGGCCGAATCGTCGACGACACGGCGCTTCGGCGGCACCGGCCTGGGCTTGACCATCAGCCGCGGCTTCGCCCGCGCGATGGGCGGCGACATCGTCGCCCACTCCGTCTACGGGCAGGGCACGACCTTCACGCTGTGGCTCGACGCCGGCGAGCTGTCCGGCGCGACGATGCTCGATGCCGCCGCACTGGGCCGCGCCGCCGCGGCGGCCGCGCCGGCGGCGGCGGTGCATTGGCAGTTCCCGCCGGCCCATGTGCTGGTCGTCGACGACGGTGCCGAGAACCGCCAACTGGTGCGCGTGCTGCTCGAGGAAGTCGGCCTGCGTGTCAGCGAGGCCGAGAACGGACAGCTCGCGCTCGAGCGCATCGCCGCCGAGCACTTCGATCTGGTGCTGATGGACATGCAGATGCCGGTGATGGACGGGCAGACCGCGACGCGGCTGCTGCGCGAGCGCGGCTGCACGCTGCCGATCATCGCCCTGACCGCGAATGCGATGAAGGGTTTCGAGCGCGAACTCGAAGCCGCCGGTTTCAGCGGCTTCCAGACCAAGCCGATCGATGTCGATGCGCTGCTGCGCGAGCTGGCGCAGCGCCTCGACGGGCAGGCGGTGGACGCGCCGGTCGCGGCGGTGCCGGCCGGGTTGCCTGCGCAGATTTCGGCCGGGACGCCGACGCCGACGCCGATGCAGACGCCGGTGCAGATGTCGGTCGAGACGTCCGCGCCGGCGATCGTGTCGCGGCTGGCCGGACACGCCAAGCTCGGGCGCATCGTTGCGCGCTTCGTCGAGCAGCTGCCGGGCAAGCTGGCGCAGATGCACACGGCCGCTGCCGCCCGCGACGCCGACGAACTGGCGGCGCTGGCGCACTGGCTGAAGGGCGCCGGCGGCAGCATGGGCTTCGACGAGCTGTTCGAACCGGCGAAGGCGCTGGAGGCAGCGGCCAAGGCCGGCGAACTCGACGGCGCGGCAGCGATCCTGCACGAGCTGCGGCAGCTGGATCAGCGCATCCAGCTCGGGCAGGCACTGCCCAGCCAGGCCAGCGCGGAGGTCGCCGCATGAAGCAGGATGTCTGGGCTGCCACCCAAACGCTCGACCTCGACGACGACGAGTCGGCGCGCTCGCCGCTGCTCGACGCGAAGGTGATGATGGTCGACGACGAGCCGTTGATGACCGATCTGATCCAGGCTCATCTGGAGGACGAGGGCTACGTCAACTTCGTCGTCTGCAACGACCCGCGCCAGGCCCTGGGGCTGCTGCACCGCGAGGACCCCGGCGTGCTGCTGCTCGATCTGATGATGCCGCAGATGTCGGGCTTCGAGGTGCTGGAGGCGATCCGCGCCGACCGCCAGCTGCGCTACACGCCGGTGATCGTGCTCACCGCGGCCACCGGCGCCGATTCCAAGCTGCGCGCGCTGCAACTCGGCGCCACCGATTTCCTGTCCAAGCCGGTGGATTCGAGTGAGCTGGTGCTGCGCGTGCGCAACACGCTGGCCTTCTACCAGTACCACAAGCGGCTGGTGAACTTCGACCCCGTCACCGGGCTGCCGACGCAGGACCTGTTCGAGCGTGCGTTGGACGAGGTGCTGGCGCGGCGCGAGCTTGTCGGCGGCGTGGTGGCGCTGTTCAGCATCACCGTGCCCGAGTGCCGCACGCTGCGCGAAGGCATCGACCGCGCCAGCGCGGACGCGCTGGTCAAGGTGCTGGCGCGCCGGCTCGACCTGTTCGCGAGCGCCGAGAACCGCGGCTCGTCGCTGGCCACCAGCAGCGAACGCGCACCCCGTGTCGCGCGGCTGGGCACCGATCAGTTCGCGGTGCTGCTCGAAGGCCTGGCCGACGCGCTGGCGGTCGAGGCGGCCGCCAAGCGGCTGATGAGCACGCTCGTCGAGCCGGTGCTGCTGGGGCTGCACGACACCGTCGCCACCGCCTGGGTCGGCATCGCGGTCTCGCCGGCCGATGGTTTGCAGTCCGAGGCGCTGCGCAAGAGCGCCGACCTGGCGGCTTCACACGCCCGCTCGCAGGGCGTGTCGCAGTTCCAGTTTGCGTCGGCGGAGCTGAACGCCAGGTCGTACGAACGGCTGGCGCTGGGCTCGCAGCTGCGCGGCGCGGTGCAGCGCGGCGAACTGCTGCTGCACTATCAGCCCAAGGTCGACGTGGCCGCCGGTCGCATCGTCGGTGCCGAGGCGCTGGTGCGCTGGCTGCATCCGCAGCACGGGCTGGTGCCGCCGGGGCGCTTCATCTCGCTGGCCGAGGAGCTGGGCCTGATCGGCTCGATCGGGCAGTGGGTGCTCGAAACCGCGTGCCGCGACGCCGCGCAATGGTCGCGCGCCGGGCATCGCGCGCTGAAGATCGCGGTCAACGTGGCCAAGCCGCAGTTCCAGGGCGGCGACCTGTGCGCGACGGTGCGCCAGGCGCTGTTCGACAGCGGGCTGCCCGCGCAGCAGCTGGTGCTCGAGCTGACCGAGAGCATGCTGATGGACGACCTGGGCGGCAGCCTGGCGTTGATGCACGCGCTGAAGGACCTGGGCCTGACGCTGTCGATCGACGACTTCGGCACCGGCTATTCGTCGCTGAGCTACCTGAAGCGCTTTCCGCTCGACGAGCTGAAGATCGACCGCAGCTTCATCATCGACCTGCCGGGCCGCACCGCCGACCTGGCCATCGTGCGCACCATCATCGACCTGGGGCACAACCTGGGCATGACGGTGGTCGCCGAGGGCATCGAGACCGACGGCCAGCTGGCCTGCGTGCGCCAGTTCGGCTGCGACACCTTCCAGGGTTTCCTGTTCAGCAAGCCCGTGCCGCTGGAGCAGTTCGTCGCGTTGCTGGAGCGGCAGGCCGCCGGCGGCTGAAGCCGCGCGGCGGCGCGCCGTCAGGCGGCCTGCTGCAAGCGGGCGATGCGCTCTTCCATCGGCGGGTGGCTGGAGAACAGCGCCATCATGCCGCCGCGCCGCGAGCTGATGCCCAGCGCCTTCAGCGTCTTCGGCATCTCGCCGGGGTCGAGCCCGCCCAGGCGCGCCAGCGCGTTGATCATCGGCTGCCGCTGGCCCATGAAGCGCGCCGCGCCGGCATCGGCACGAAACTCACGCTGGCGCGAGAACCACGCGACGATCATGGCTGCGACGAAGCCGAGCAGGATGTCCATCACGATCGTCGTCGCGTAGTAGCCGATGCCCAGACCGCGATCGTTCTTCAGCAGCACGCGGTCGACGAAGTAGCCGACCACACGCGAGATGAAGACCACGAAGGTGTTCATCACCCCCTGGATCAGGGTCATCGTCACCATGTCGCCGTTGGCCACGTGCGCCACTTCATGGCCGATCACGGCTTCGACCTCCTCGCGCGTCATCGACTGCAGCAGGCCGGTGGACACCGCCACCAACGCCGAGTTCTTGAACGCGCCGGTGGCAAACGCATTCGGCGCGCCTTCGTAGATCGCCACCTCGGGCATGTTCAGGCCCGCCGAACTGGCGAAGCGCTGCACGGTCTGCACCAGCCAGGCATGCGTCGGGTCGTTCGACTCGTTGATGACCTGCGCGCCGGTGCTGGCCTTGGCGATGGTCTTGCTGAGCAGCAGCGAGATGAAGGCGCCGCCGAAGCCGATCACCAGCGAGAAGCCCAGCAGCGTGGTCAGGTCGAGGCCGTTCTCGTTCAGGAAGCGGTTCAGGCCGAGCACGTTGACGGCGATGCCCAGCACCACCATCACGGCCAGGTTGGTCATCAGGAACAGGGCGATGCGTTTCATGTCGAGCGGAGTTGTGGTGGCGGGAAATAGATGGGGCGTCGGTGCACAGCTTCAAGAACCGGGCGCGTTCTCGGGCACGCGCGCCGGTTTGGCGCTGCGCTTGTCGCGCAGCACGACCTGCGTGCCGCGGCGATCGAGCTCGAACAGCTGGGTGGCTTCGATCAGGTCGATCAGCTTGCGATAGCCGTAGTTGCGCGGATCGAAGGAGGCCTGGTTGCCGATCTGCTGGCCGACCGGGCCCAACGCCGACCAGCCGTCCTCGCCGACCGCCGATTCCACCGCATTGCGCAGCAGCGACACCAGCCGCGCATCCTGTTTCAGCGCCGAGGTGTCGAGCCGGGTCGCGCCGGCCTCGCCGTTGCCGTCGCGTGCGCCGGCGGCCTTGTCGGCGCCGGACTTGGTCTTGCGGATCGGTGCGGCCACATCGCTGCGGCCGAGGTGTTCGAGGTACAGGAAGCGCGAACAGGCGTTGACGAACGGCATCGGCGTTTTCTGCGCGCCGAAGCCGAACACCAGCGCGCCCTTGGCCTTCAGGTGCATCACCAGCGGCGTGAAGTCGCTGTCCGAACTGACGATGCCGTAGGCGTCGGGCTGGTCGGTGTAGAGCAGGTCCATCGCTTCGATGACCATGCCCATGTCGGTGGCGTTCTTGCCCTTGCTGTAGTCGAACTGCTGCACCGGGCGGATGGCGTATTCGTGCAGCACCGCCTCCCAGCCCTTCAGGCCGTCCTTCTTCCAGTTGCCATAGGCGCGGCGGATGTTGGCCACGCCCAGCTTGGCCAGTTCGGCGAGGATGACGTCGATCTTGCTGGCGGGCGAGTTGTCGGCGTCGATGAGCAACGCGATGCGGGGTTGTTTTTCGATCATGCGCTGCTTCCGTCGCTGGTGTGGTCGATCAATCGCCAGGCCAATGTCTCGCCGCCGCACAGCGGCTTGAGCCGGCCGTCGCCGAAGGGCAGCGATTCGGGCAGCTGCCAGGGCTGGCGCACCAGCGCCACCTGGTCGCGGTTGCGCGGCAGGCCGTAGAAGTCGGCACCGAAGAAGCTGGCGAAGCCTTCGAGCCGGTCTAGCGCGCCGGCATCGTCGAAGGCCTGCGCGTACAGCTCCATCGCGCTGAAGGCGGTGTAGCAGCCCGCGCACGCCGCGGCATGTTCCTTCAGGTGGGCCGCATGCGGCGCGCTGTCGGTGCCGAGAAAGAATTTCGGCGAGCCGCTGGTGGCGGCGGCGACCAGCGCCAGGCGGTGATGCTCGCGCTTGAGCACCGGCAGGCAGTAGTAGTGAGGCCGCAGGCCGCCGACGAAGATGGCGTTGCGGTTGAACAGCAGGTGGTGGGCGGTGACGGTGGCGGCAACGTGCTCACCGGCTTCGGCCACGTACTGGGCCGCATCGCGTGTGGTGATGTGTTCGAAGACGATCTTCAGTTGCGGAAAATCGGCCTGCAGCGGGCGCAGCACCCGATCGATGAACACCGCCTCGCGGTCGAACAGATCGATCTGCGCATCGGTCACTTCGCCGTGCACCAGCAGCAGCAGGCCCAGTCGCTGCATCGCCTGCAGCGCCGGCCAGGCCTTGCGCAGGTCGGTGACGCCGGCGTCGCTGTTCGTCGTGGCGCCGGCCGGGTACAGCTTGACCGCCACCACCCCGGCTGCGTGGGCCCGCTCGATCTCGTCGGCCGAGGTCTGATCGGTCAGGTACAGGGACATCAGCGGCTCGAAGGCACGCCCTGGCGGCAGCGCGTCGACGATGCGCTGGCGATAGGCGACCGCCTGCACCGCCGTCGTCACCGGCGGCTTCAGGTTGGGCATCACCAGCGCGCGGGCGAACTGGCGGGCGCTGTCGGCGACCACCGCCTGCAGCGCAGCGCCATCGCGCAGGTGCAGGTGCCAGTCGTCGGGGCGGGTCAGGGTCAGGCGGTTTGTCATCGAAGGCGGTTTGGCGGGGCCGTTTGCATCACGGTGTCGGCGCGCGTGCGCGCGTCTGTTCGAGCGCAGGCTGCGGGCCGCGCATTGTCGTCGCTCGCGCGAGGCGGGCCGCCGAGACCGGCGTGACGCCCGGTCATCCCGACCGGACGCGTGCCATTGCCGCATGGTGGGAAGCAGGCGATGAGCCGCGCTGGCGTTACGCGATTGCACACCCATCTCCCCCGAAACGAAGGGGGTCCGGCGCTCGCCCGGGCCGGTGGCGCTCGCTACATTCGTTGCTGCAATTCCAACCCCGGTTGGCCGCCTGTGGTCAATCCCCTTTCGCGCACCCACTGCCCGACAACATGAAAATCCTCACGAGAATCTGTCTGCTGAGCGCATTGGGGGCGGCGCTTCCGGCTTACAGCGCCAATTTCGCCGTCGTCGGCCTCGGCTTCGAAGGCACGCAGGTGCCCGACGCCACCGGCACCTACGAGCCGGCCCAGGTGTGGCAGTTCTACGGCGGCGGTTATTCGCGCAGCGCCGACGGCTCGACCGATCTGGTGCTGGGCCCGGCCGATTACGGCGTGGTGTTCAGCGACAGCGCGCTGGCGCTGCGCTCGACGGCCGCCAACGGCATCAGCAACTTCGCCCAGCGCTTCCTGGACACGCAGTCGGGCACGCCGCTGAACAACCTGGGCGTGACGGCGCTGTTCTACGACGGCGACGCGCCGGTGCTGAACTACGCCAGCGGCTTCGGGGTCGGCTTTTCCTTCTATTACGCCTCGAACGGCGGCAATCACCGTCACGCTGTTCGACGGCTTCGACGGCACCGGCACGCCGCTGGGCAGCGACAGCTTCCGCCCCACGCCGACCTGCACGCTGGAAGACAACAGCTACTGTGCCTGGTCGGTCGGGGCGATCTCGTTCAGCGGTCAGGCGCGCTCGGTGCGCTTCGAAGGCCTGCAGAGCCAGGCGCTGTTCGACAACGTCACCTTCGGCTCGCTCACGCCGATCGACGGCGTGATCCCGGTGCCGGAGCCCTCGACCTACGCGATGGCCGGGCTCGGACTGCTGCTCGTCGCTGCGGCCGTGCGCCGTCGGCGCGGCGGCTGAACCGGCGCGGCGCCGCCGGTCAACGCGCCGCTGCGGCACCCTCGTCGGCGCGCTGCAGCCGCCACATCTCGGCATAACGGCCGCCTTGCGCCAGCAGCGCGGCATGCGCACCGCGCTCGACCACGCGGCCGCCGTCGAGCACGACGATTTCATGCGCATCGACGACCGTGCTCAGCCGGTGCGCGATGACCAGCGCGGTCTTGCCCAGCGCGGCGCTTTTCAGCTCGGCCTGGATGGCGCGTTCGTTGGCCGAATCGAGCGCCGAGGTGGCCTCGTCGAAGATCAGGATCGGCGGGTCCTTCAGCAAGGTGCGCGCGATCGCCACCCGCTGCTTCTCGCCGCCCGACAGTTTCAGGCCCCGCTCGCCGACCATCGTGTCGTAGCCCTTCGGCGTGCCGGCGATGAAGGCATGGATGTGCGAGGCCCGGGCGGCTGCTTCCACCTGCTCGCGTGAGGCGCCCGGCTGGCCGTAGGCGATGTTGTATTCGACCGTGTCGTTGAACAGCACCGTGTCCTGCGGCACGATGCCGATGGCCTGGCGCAGGCTGGCCTGCGTCACCTGCCGGATGTCCTGGCCGTCGATGGTGATGCGGCCGCGGCCGTCGTTGGCAATGTCGTAGAAGCGGAACAGCAGCCGCGCCAGCGTCGACTTGCCGGCCCCCGACGGGCCCACCACCGCCACCGTCTTGCCGGCCGGGATCTCGAAGCTCAGGTCGTGCAGGATCGGCCGGGCCGCTTCGTAGGCGAAGTTCACGTGCTCGAAGCGCACCGTGCCGTGCGCTGACCTGCAGCGGCGCTGCGCCGGGCGCGTCGTCCACCTCGCGGTGGGTTTCGAGCATGCGGAACATCTTGTCCAGGTCGGTCAGGTTCTGCTTGATCTCCCGATACAGCACGCCCAGGAAGTTCAGCGGGATGTACAGCTGGATCATGAAGGCGTTGATCATCACCAGGTCGCCGAGCGTCAGCCGGCCGTCGACGACACCCTGCGTGGCGCGCCACAACATCGCCACCAGCGCCGCGGCGATGACCAGTTGCTGACCCGTGTTGAGCAGGCTCAGCGTGCTCTGGCTCTTCAACGCCGCACGGCGCAGCTTCTCGAGGCTTTCGTCGTAGCGCCGGGCCTCGAAGTCCTCGTTGTTGAAGTACTTGACCGTCTCGTAGTTCAGCAGCGAATCGATGGCATGGGTGTGCGCCACCGAATCGAGCTCGTTCATCTGGCGGCGGAACTTCGTGCGCCATTCGGTGACGGTGACGGTGAAGGCGATGTAGACCACCAGCGCCGCACCGGTGATCCACGCGAACCACAGGTCGAACTTGATCGCGAGCAAGGTCAGCACCATCGCCATCTCGATCAAGGTGGGCACGATGCTGTACAGCGAATACGAGATCAGCGAGTGCACCGCGCGCGTGCCGCGTTCGATGTCGCGGGTCATGCCGCCGGTCTGCCGTTCGAGATGGAAGCGCAGGCTCAACGCATGCAGGTGGCGGAACACCTGCAGCGAGATGCTGCGCGCCGCGCCTTCGGTGGCCTTGGCGAAGATCAGCTCGCGCAGCTCGGTGAACAGCGAGGTGCACAGGCGCAGCCCGGCATAGGCCACCAGCAGGCCCACCGGCACCACCAGCAGCGCGGCCGCGTCGCCGGGCTTGATCGACAGCGAATCGACCAGGTATTTCAGCAGCACCGGCACGCCGACGTTGGCTGCCTTCGCCGCCACCATGAAGGCCAGCGCGATGCCCACGCGCCAGCGGTAGCGCCACAGGTACGGCAGCAGCTTGCGCAGCGTCAGCCCAGTCGGAACGCGGCGCGGCGCGGCCGGGCAACTCCAGCGGGGCGGGCAAGGCGGCTTCGGTGCGTCGCATGAGATGAGGGGGGCGTGAAAGAATCTTCCGACGCAGCCCCACTGAAGGTGAAGCCGATGGACCAGGAAACAAGCCACAGCCCGCTGCAGCCGGGTGGGCCCCTGAGTTTGCCCGACGGCAGCACGCTGGTGCTGCGGGTGATGCCGCTGCCCGCCGACGTCAACGGCAACGGCGATGTCTTCGGCGGCTGGATCATGGCGCAGGTGGACATGGCCGGCGCGGTGCTGCCGTCGCGCATCGCCAAGGGCCGCATCGCCACCGTGGCAGTGAACCAGTTCGTCTTCAAGCAGCCGGTGTCGATCGGCGACCTGCTGAGCTTCTATGCCAAGGTCGAACGTGTGGGCAGGACCTCGATCACGGTGCGCGTCGAGGTCTACGCCGAGCGCAACCCGGCCGATCTGCGCGTGGTCAAGGTGACCGAGGCGAACCTGACCTATGTGGCCATCGACCGCGAGGGCAAGCCACGGGCGGTGCTGGCCGGCTGAGCGTCGCCGCGCCTCAATCGACGAAGAAGTCGGGGATCAGGTCCTTGGTGCCCGGCGTCTCGTTGTACTGCTCCAGGTCGGTGATGCCGTGCTCGGCCAGCAGCGTGTCGTCGATGAAGAAGTTGCCGGTGGTTGTCTTCGCGTCGCTGGTCAGGATCAGGTAGGCGGCATCGGCCAGGATCTCCGGCTTGCGGCATTTGCCGATGTCGACACCCGGGATCATCTGCAGCGCCGCGGTGGCGATCGCGGTGCGCGGCCACAGGCTGTTCACCGCGATGCCGTGCGGCCTGAACTCGCCGGCGTGGCCGAGCGTGCACATGCTCATGCCGTACTTGGCCATCGTGTAGGCGACATGGTTCTTGAACCAGTGCTCGCGCATGCTCAGCGGCGGGCTCATGTTCAGCACGTGCGGGTTGCGCCCGACCTGGCCGCTCTTGATCAGTTCGCCCAGGCAGGCCTGGGTGCAGCAGTAGGTGCCGCGCACGTTGACGCCGAACATCAGGTCGAAGCGCTTCATCGGCGTGGCCGGCGTCGGCGTCAGGCTGATCGCGCTGGCGTTGTTGATCAGGATGTCGATGCCGCCGAAGCGCTGCACCGCCGCTTCGACCGACGCCTGCACGCTGACCTCGTCGCGGATGTCGCACTGCAGCGCCAGCGCCTGGCCGCCGGCGGCTTCGATCTCGGCAGCAGCCGAGTGGATCGTGCCCGGCAGCCTCGAATTCGGCTCGCTGGTCTTGGCGACGACGACGATGTTGGCGCCGTCCTGCGCCGCACGCTTGGCGATGGCCAGCCCGATGCCGCGCGAGGCGCCGGTGATGAACAGGGTCTTGTCCTTCAGGTTCATGTTGCCGTCTCCTGGTGGAAGGTCTGCGCGATGAAGGCGGCGACGGCATCGCCGCAGTGGCGATAGACCGGCTCGCCGGGGTGGAAACCGTCGTGCGCCATGTGCTCGGCCGCCAGTTCCAGCTCGATCGGCACGAAGGACACACCGCCGCGCGTGGCCGCCCAGCGTGCCAGCGCATCGTTGTGGTCGCGGGCATCGTCGCCGATGATGCGCTTCAGCGGCTGCGGCAGCAGCGGGAAGCGGTGCATCGGCGGCAACGGCGTGAAGAACACATGGCGCACGCCGGCATGTCTCAACAACCAGTCGGCGAGCGCTTCGCGATGCTGCACCGCGCGCCGCGGCGTGACCAGGTCGAGCACGTCATTGACGCCGGTGACCACCACCGCCAGCTCGCTGCGCAGCAGCGGCTGCCCGCGCAGCAGCGCATGCACCTGCTGCGTGGTCAACCCGGAGCGCGCATGCAGGCTCCAGCGCACCGGTCGCGACATGCGGCGGTGCAGCTCGCGCGTCAGGTGTCCGACGAAGGCCTGATCCTGGTGCAGCACGCCGACACCCGCCGCCGAAGAATCCCCGGCGATCAGCAGGCGCAGCGGATCGCGGCCGCGGCCGGTGCGGCCCTCGCGCGGCCCTTCGGCTTCGGGCAAGATCGGCGCGCGCCGGCGCGTGGCCACGGCCTGCGTCACCAGCACCGGCGCCAGCATCAGCTTCCACGCCAGTGACATCGCGCCGGGCCCGGTTCAGAACTTGGAGAAATCCGGCTTGCGCTTCTGGAAGAAGGCCTGGAAGGCTTCCTTCGCCTCGGGGCTGCGCAGACGGGCGGCGAACAATTCGTTCTCGGCGCGGATGGTCTTCAGCACCGCCTCGGTGCGGGGCCCGCGCAGCAGGCGTTTGGTCTCGCGCACGGCACCCGGCGGCAACGCATTGAAGCGCTCGGCCACGCGGCGCGCATGGTTCGCCACCTCACCGGCCGGCAGCACCGCGGTGGCCAGGCCACATTCCACCGCCTCGGCGCCGGTGAACGGGTCGCCCAGCAGCAGCTTCTCGGCCGCGCGGGTGTGACCCATCAATTGCGGCAGCAGCAGGCTGGAGGCGAACTCGGGCAACAAGCCCAGACCGACAAAGGGCATCGCCAGCCGCGCCTCGTCGGAGACGAAGGCGAAGTCGCAGTGCAGCAGCATCGTCGTGCCGATGCCGATCGCCGCGCCGGTGACCGCGGCGATCACCGGCTTGTCGCAATCGACCAGCGCGTGCATGAACTGCAGCACCGACGGCAGGTCACCATTGCCGCCCGACGCGCCCGGGCGCTGCATGAAATCCTCGATGTCGTTGCCCGAGGTGAAGATGCCCGGCTGCCCGGTGATCAACACCGCGCGCACGGCGTTGTCGGCCTTGGCCGCGACCAGCGCATCGGCCATCGCCTGGTACATGGCGGCGGTGAGCGCGTTCTTCTTCTCGGGGCGTGCGATCTCGATCGTGGCGACGCCGTTCAACGTGGCGGACTTGATGCTCATGTGTGTTCCTCAGACGCGTTCGAGAATGCCGGCGGCACCCTGGCCCATGCCCACGCACATCGTGACCATGCCGTACTTCAGATTGTGGCGGCGCAGCGCGTGCACCACGGTGGCCGCACGGATCGCGCCGGTGGCACCGAGCGGGTGGCCGAGCGCGATCGCACCGCCCATCGGGTTGACCTTGGACGGGTCGAGGCCGAGCTCGTTGATCACCGCCAGCGACTGCGCGGCGAAGGCCTCGTTCAGCTCGATCCAGTCCAGCGCGTCCTGCTTCAGCCCGGCCAGCTTCAGCGCCGCCGGAATGGCCTCGATCGGGCCGATGCCCATCAGCTTGGGGTCGACACCGCGCACCGCGAAGCTGACGAAGCGCGCCAGCGGCTTCAGGTCGAACTGCTTGACCGCCTTCTCGCTGGCGACGATCAGCGCGCCGGCACCGTCGCTGGTCTGCGAGCTGTTGCCGGCGGTGACCGAGCCCTTCGCCGCGAACACCGGCCTGAGCCGGGCCAGCCCTTCGGCCGAGGTGTCCCGGCGCGGGCCCTCGTCGACATGCACCGTGCGCGTCTTGATCGTCACCTCGCCGCTGGCCAGGTCGGGGAGACGGTCGACGATCTCGATCGGCGTCATCTCGTCGCTGAACTCGCCGGCCTCGATCGCCTTCAGCGCCCGCAGGTGCGATTGCAGCGCGAACGCATCCTGCGCCTCGCGCCCGACCTTCCACTGCGCCGCCACCTTCTCCGCCGTCAGGCCCATGCCGTAGGCGATGCCGAGGTTCTCGTCACGCGCGAACACCTCGGGGTTGAACGACGGCTTGCTGCCGCCCATCGGCACCAGGCTCATGCTCTCGGCGCCGCCGGCGAACATCACCTCGGCCTCGCCGACACGGATGCGGTCGGCGGCCATCTGCAGCGCGGTGATGCCCGAGGCGCAGAAGCGGTTGACGGTGACACCGGCCACCGAGTGCGGCAGGCCGGCGAGCACCGCGGCAGCACGGGCCATGTTCATGCCCTGCTCGGCTTCCGGGAACGAGCAGCCGACGATGGCGTCCTCGATCGCCTTCGGGTCGAGGCCCGGCACCTGCGCCAGCGCGCTGCGCATCGCCGCGATCAGCAGGTCGTCGGGGCGGGTGTGGCGGAAGTAGCCGCGGCCCGAGCGGCCGATCGGCGTGCGCGTGGCGGCAACGATGTAGGCGTCTTGAACTTGTTTGCTCATGTCTTGGCTCCGATCAGTTGCGCACCGGCTTGCCGGTCTGCATCATTCCCATGATGCGTTCTTGAGTCTTCGGGTGTTCGAGCAGCGAGCAGAAGTGCTTGCGCTCCAGTGCCATCAGGTACTCCTCGTTGACCAGCGCGCCGGCATGCACATCGCCGCCGCACACCACGTCGGCGATCAGGCCGCTGATGTGGAAATCGTGGGCGCTGATGAAACCGCCGTCGCGCATGTTGGCGAGCTGGCCCTTGATGGTCGCGGTGGCCGAGCGCCCGGCCACCGGAAACAGCCGGCGCAGCGGCGCGCGGTAGCCGGAATCGAACATGGCCTTGGCCTGCGCGATGGCAACGAACAGCAACTCGTCCTTGTGCGGCACGATGACGTCGCTGTCCAGCAGGTAACCGAGTTTGCGGCCTTCGATCGCACTGGTCCCCACCTTGGCCATCGCCGCGTTGGTGAAGCCCTCACGCACGAAGGCAAAGACATCGGCACCGGCCGGTGCGGCCATTTCTGCGGCCCGCCGGGCGATGTAGGTCAGGCCGCCGCCGCCGGGCAACAGCCCGACACCGACTTCGACCAGCCCGATGTAGCTTTCCATGTGTGCGACACGCTTGGCGCAGTACACCGCGATCTCGCAGCCGCCGCCCAGCGCCATGCCACGCACCGCGGCCACCGTCGGCACGTTGGCATAGCGCAGCGTCAGCATCGCCTGCTGCAGCTTTTTCTCTTCCGGCTCGATGGCCTTGGCGCCGCCCTTCATGAAGGTCGGCAGCATCGCCTGCAGATCGGCACCGTACGAGAACGGGTCGTCGGCCGACCAGATGACAAGACCCTTGTAGTCGGTTTCGGCCAGTGCCACGCCCTTGAGCAGGCCTTCGATGACACCCGGGCCGATGGCGTGCACCTTGGTCTTGATGCTGGCCACCAGCACCTCGGCATCGAGTGTCCACAGCCGGATCGATTCATCCTCGAACACGGTGCGCCCGGCCTGCGACGGCTCGGTGGCGGTGGCGCCGAACACGTTCTCGCGGAACAGCTGGCGTTGATACACCGGCAGGCTGGACAAGGGCACGAACTTCTTCTGCGCCGCGCTCCACGAACCGTCGTGCGTGTGCACGCCGCCGTTCGATGCCACCGGGCCTTCGAACACCCACTCGGGCAGCGGCGCACTGCTCAACGCCTTGCCGGCGTCGATGTCGTCCTTGACCCACTGCGCCACCTGCTTCCAGCCTGCCTGCTGCCACAGCTCGAACGGGCCTTGCTTGACGCCGAAGCCCCAGCGCATCGCAAAATCGATGTCGCGTGCGCTGGTGGCGATCGTGCCCAGGTGCACGGCCGCATAGTGGAAGCTGTTGCGCAGCAGCGCCCACAGGAATTGAGCCTGCGGACTGCTCGAATCGTGCAGCAGCTTCAGCCGCTCGGGCGCCGGCTTCTTCAGGATGCGATCGACGATGCCGTCGGCCTTGCCGCCACCGGCCACGTAGTTGCCGCTGGCGGCATCGAAACGCTGGATCTCCTTGCCGACCTTCTTGTAGAAGCCGGCCCCGCTCTTCTGGCCCAGCGCGCCGGCGTCAAGCAAGGTCTTCAATGCGGTCGGCGTGGCGAAGCTGGCGTAGAACGGGTCGGTCTCGGGGCTGAGCGTGTCCTGCAAGGTCTTGATGACATGCGCCATCGTGTCCAGACCGACCACGTCGGCGGTGCGGAAGGTGCCGCTGCTGGCGCGGCCGAGCTTCTTGCCGGTGAGGTCGTCGACGACGTCGTAGCTGAGGCCCGCCTTCTCCGCTTCGAGCATCGTCGCCAGCATGCCGGCGATGCCGACCCGGTTGGCGATGAAGTTCGGCGTGTCCATCGCGCGCACCACGTTCTTGCCGAGACCGGTGGTGACGAAGGCCTCGAGCTGGTCGAGCACCTGGCTCTCAGTCGTCGGCGTGTCGATCAACTCGACCAGCGCCATGTAGCGCGGCGGGTTGAAGAAGTGGATGCCGCAGAAACGCGGCTTGATCTCATCGGGCAGCGCTTCGCTCAGCTTCGTGATCGACAACCCGGAGGTGTTGCTGGCGACGATGGCGTGCGGCGCGATGAACGGCGCGATCTTCCGGTACAGATCGAGTTTCCAGTCCATGCGCTCGGCAATCGCCTCGATCACCAGGTCGCAGCCGCGCAGCAGTTCCAGGTCTTCTTCGTAGTTGGCCTGGCCGATCAGCGCGGCATCTTCGGCCACGCCCAGCGGCGCGGGCTTCAGCTTCGTCAGGCCTTCGACAGCCTTGGTGACGATGCCATTCTTCGCGCCCGTCTTGGCGGGCAGGTCGAACAACACCACCGGCACCTTGCAGTTGACCAGATGGGCAGCGATCTGCGCGCCCATCACCCCGGCGCCGAGCACCGCCACCTTGCGAACCTGGAATCGACTCATCTGCTTGCTCCTGAAAATCCTTCGTTGGGGTGCCGCCTATTCGACGCGCACCCAGGTCTGCGTGCGCCCGAGCAGCGGCGTGCCGATGTAGCCGCGCACTTCGAGCTTCTTGCCGCCGTCGATCGGCTTCAGGCGCACCTTGTAGGTCTTGCCGTTGTTCGGGTCGAGGATCTCGCCGCCTTCCCACACGCCCTTGTCGTCGTCGCTGGCCTTGACGTTGCGCACGACGGTCATGCCGACGATCGGCTTGTCCTTGCGCTCGTCGGTGCACTCGGTGCAGGTGGCGTCGGCCTTGTCGGTGAGGATCTTCTCGACCTTGCCGGTGTAGACCCCGCCGCTTTCGCTGATGCGGATCAGCGACTTCTCGGCCTTGCTTTCGTCGTCGATGGTCTTCCACAGCCCGGCCGGCGTGGCCTGTGCGAAGGCCAGCGCCGAGGCGGCGGCCAGCAGCGTGGCGATGAGCACTTTTTTCATGTTGTGTCTCCGAAAGGTGGGGCGGGCGTTTTCAGAACAGCGCTTCGTCCATCGCCATCAGCGGCGCCATGCCGGAGCGCGCGCTGCGGATCAGGCCTGCCGTCTCGGGCAGCAGCTTGGCGAAGTAGAAGCGCGCGGTCATCAGCTTGGCAGCATAGAACGCATCGCCGCTGTCCTGCTTGTCCAGGGCGATGCGCGCCATGCGCGCCCAGAAGTAGGCAAACACCAGATGGCCGCAGATGCGCAGGTAGTCGGTGGCGGCCGCGCCCACCTCGTCGGCGTTGCCCAGCGCCTTCATGCCCAGTTCGGTCGACAGCTTGGTGACCTTGTCGCCCAACTCGGCGAGCGGGTTGACGAACTCCTGCATCGCCTCGTCGGTGCCGTGCTCGTCGACGAACTGCTCGATCAGCGCGCCGAACTTGCGCAGCTTGGCGCCGTTGTCGCCGAGCACCTTGCGGCCCAGGAAATCGAGCGCCTGGATGGTGTTGGTGCCCTCGTAGATCATGTTGATGCGGGCATCGCGCACGTACTGCTCCATGCCCCATTCCTTGATGTAGCCGTGGCCGCCGTAGACCTGCAGGCACGCCGAGGTCGCCGTCCAGCCGTTGTCGGTGAGGAAGGCCTTGACGATCGGCGTCAGCAGCGACACCAGATCACCGGCCTCCTTGCGTTCGTCGGCATCGTCGCTGGCGTGCTCCTTGTCGAGCAGCAGCGCGCAGTACATCGCCAGCGCGCGGCCGCCTTCGGCATAGGCGCGCGCCGTCAGCAGCATCTTGCGCACATCGGGGTGCACGATGATCGGGTCGGCCGGCTTGTCGGGCGCCTTCGGGCCCGACAGCGAGCGCATCTGGATGCGTTCCTTGGCGTAGGCGGCGGCGTTCTGGTAAGCCACTTCCGTCAGGCCGAGCGACTGGTTGCCCACGCCCAGGCGTGCCGCATTCATCATCACGAACATCGCCGCCAGGCCCTTGTGCGGCTGGCCGACCAGCGTGCCGGTGGCGCCGTCGAGGTTGATCTGGCAGGTGGGGCTGCCGTGGATGCCCATCTTGTGTTCGAGCGCGCCGCAGAAGATCGGGTTGCGCTCGCCGAGGCCGCCGTCGGCCGCGACCATGAACTTCGGCACCACGAACAACGAGATGCCCTTGCTGCCGGCCGGCGCATCGGGCAGCCGGGCCAGCACCAGGTGGATGATGTTGTCGCACAGGTCGTGCTCGCCGGCCGAGATGAAGATCTTCTGCCCGCTGAGCTTGTAGCTGCCGTCGGCCTGCGGCTCGGCCTTGGTGCGCAGCAGCCCGAGGTCGGTGCCGCACTGCGGCTCGGTCAGGCACATGGTGCCGGTCCAGTCGCCCTTGGCCAGGTGCGGCAGGTAGGTCGCCTTCTGCTCGTCGGTGCCGTGCTCCAGCAAGCAGGCGTAGGCGCCGTGCGACAGCCCCGGGTACATGGTCCACGCCTGGTTGGCCGAGTTCAGCATCTCGAACAGGCACTGGCTCATGATGATCGGCAGGCCCTGGCCGCCGTAGGCCGGCTCGCACACCATCGCCGGCCAGCCGCCTTCGACATACTGCGCATAGGCCTGCTTGAAGCCGCTGGGCGTGCTGACCTCGTGGCTCTTGACGTCGAGCTTGCAGCCCTCGGCATCGCCGCTGATGTTGAGCGGAAAGACGACGTCGGCGGCGAACTTGCCGCCTTCTTCGAGCACCGAGTTCAACGTCTCGGCATCGATGTCCTGGTGCGCCGGCAGCGTCTTCAGTTCGGCGACCGCGCCCAGCAGTTCGTGCAGCACGAACTGCATGTCGCGCAGCGGCGGGTTGTATTGGGGCATCGTGGAACTCCAGCTGAGAAAAAGTGCAAAAGGAAAAATCAGCGCCGCGGGCTGCCGGTGGGCAGCGCTGCGGGCAGCGTCTGGTCGACGATGCGCTCGAAGCCGGCGCGCGCGCGATCGGGCGCACCGGTGGCCCGCAACAGGCGCGCGTCATGGTGCAGCGCCAGGATCAGGCCGTGCATCTCGAACGACATCTGCGTCACATCGGTGTCGCTGCGCAGGTGGCCGGCATCGACGGCGATGCGGATGGCGCGCTGCAACGCACCTTGCCACGCACGGATCATGCCGACCAGCGCATCGCGCACCGGGCCGGGCCGGTCGTCGAACTCGACCGCCCCGCTGATGTAGATGCAGCCCGAATCGACTTCCACCGACACGCGCCGCAGCCAGCGTTCGAACAGCGCGCGCAGCCGCGGCAGGCCGCGTGCCTCGAGCATCGCCGGGAAGAACACCTCGTCTTCGAAGCGGCGGTGGTATTCGCGGATGACCGCGATCTGCAGTTCCTCGCGCGAGCCGAAGTGGGCGAACACGCCCGACTTGCTCATGCCGGCGACTTCGGCCAGCGCGCCGATCGACAGGCCTTCGAGGCCCATCTGCGAGGCCAGGCCGACGGCGCACTCGAGGATCGCGGCGCGCGTCGCCAGCCCCTTGGGCAGCGAGCGGGTGGCGGACGATTCGAAGGTCGGTGTGCGCTGCATGGCAGGTGTCGATGTGAGGGGTTCGAAAGGCCGGCAGCCGTTAATCGAACGATCGTGCTATTTTGCCGGAACAGCGCCGGCGCGGGCCGCGGATGCGGGCGCTTTTCTAGAGCCCGCGTTCTAGAAAGCGTGAGCGATTTGTCAGCTGGCGCGGGTTTACCCATGCACGCTTGTCCGCACGCCGCGCCAGACCGGCGCTGTCGTGCGCACGGCGCTGTGCGCCGCGGTGGCGGCCCGTGCGTTGAGTTGAACGCAAACCCGCTGTCGCCCACTTGCATTACGCTCGCGCCTTATGGACGTGCTCCAACTCGACGTGTCCGGTCGACCCCAGGCCTGGATCTCGCCGCGCGAGGCGGCGGTGCTGTACGCCTGCGACGCCGTCGCCTGGACACTCGGCGACACCTTCCAGGTCCTGCGCGGCGGCATCCAGCGCGTGAGCGGCCTGCAGTCGCGCATCGAAGTGCAGCCGATCGTCGCGGTGCGCGGCTCGATCCCGTCACGCGCCTGGCGCCAGGTGCCGGGGCTGAGCAATCCGAAGCTGTTCAATCGCGACCGGCATGTGTGCGCCTACTGCGGCGGCACGTTCCACTTCGACGACCTGACGCGCGAGCACATCACGCCGGTCTCGCGCGGTGGCGCCGACAGCTGGATGAACTGCATCACCGCCTGCCGCTCGTGCAACGGCCGCAAGGGCAACCGCCTGCCCGAAGAAGCGCGCATGAGCCTGCTGTACCTGCCCTACGTGCCCAGCCTGCACGAGGACATGATCCTGCGCGGGCGGCGCATCCTGTCGGACCAGATGGAGTTCCTGCTCGCCAGCGTGCCGCGCAGCAGCCGGTTGCACGCGTAGCCGGCGCTGCGGCGGGATCTCAGGCCTTGGGCGCGATGCCCAGCGGCGGCGGCGTGTCGGGCGGCGGAATGTTCGGCGCCGGCGTGTTGGCGCGGCGGCATCTGCGGCGCCGGCGTGTTCGGCGGCGGATACAGGCGCGGCACCGGCGCCGTCCTGCGCGCGCTCACCTGGCCCGGCACCTGATTGCCCAGCGCGTACATGCATTGCATGAAGGCCACGTCGTAACGCTGCTGCAGGTTGAACGAAGACGCCTGCGACTGGCCGGCGCCGAGCGTGCTGCCCACGAGCAGGCCGGTGCCGGCACCCCAGGCCGCCGCCGAGCCGCTGTTGTAGTAGTAGCCCGATCCCGACAGCGCACCGATCGCCGCGCCGATGAGGGTGCTGGCCACGGCGGTCGCCGCCGCCTGGTTGTTGGCCGCATCGACCTGCGGCGCAACGAACGCCTGCGCCTGCTGCTGGCACTGCGTGTTGTCGGCCTGGAACTGCGGCGCGCTCTTCTGGCTGCCCGGCAGCACCAGCACGCTGGGCGCGCTGGGCACGACCGCGCAGCCGGCGAGCACGGCACTGCCAGCCAGCGTCGCCAGCAGCAGCCGGCGTGGCGGGCCTCATCGCTGCACCGCCAGCGAGGGCTGCTGGCCGGGCGGCGCCGGAATGACTTTCAACCACGGCTCGCTGCAGTCCTTGACATAGGGGAAGTAGCCGGCCGGCGCGGTGCAGTAGTACCAGTGGCCGCCCGGCGAGGTGGCCGGCACGGCCGCCGATGTGGACGGCGCCGCATCGGCCGGCGCTTGGTCCTGTTCGACGAACAGGCGCGTCTGTGGCGTCGGATCGCCCCACGCCGGATCGACATTGATCGTTGCGGCCTGGCTGACGACCAGCGTCGAAACACCCCACGGCCAGGCGCCCCACCAGGGCCAACCCGCCCCATAACCCGCACCATAGCCGTAACCATAGCCATACCAGCCCGGCGCCCACCCCCAGCCGGCACCCCAACGCCAGCCGGCGTTCCAACCTGCCCAGCCGGCGCCCCAGCCAACCGGCGCACCCCAGTAACCGCCACGCCAGCCGGGATAGCCGCCGCGATAGACGGGAGCGCGGGCGCCGACCCAGACACCACGGCCCGGCCGGGCGCCATAGTGGCTCGCGCCCGGCGGTGTTCCTGCGGGCGGGCGCACGTGCGCGCCGCTGCCGTGCCCGCCATACCCGCCACGTGCGCCCTTGCCGCCCGGGCCGCTGCCGCGCTGCTGTGCCCAACCGTCCAGCGGCAGCGCCAGAAACAGCGCGTACACGACCGCGGAGGCAAGAATGAGGGGGGTCTTCGTCATGGGTGCAAAGCCTGCGCAGGGCAACGCTTCGAAGCGCCGCGCCGCCGATCCCATGCTAACGCCCGGAGGTCTTGCGCGGACGACATCGGCGCTCCCGTTGCAGCCGCGTCCCGGGCCGTGCCGCGTCGAAGCGGCCGGGTGCAGACCGGTGCAGCGAGTGTCGGACAATCGACCCCACCAGCCGGGCATGCGCGAATGCGGCGTTGTCAAAACCGAGGAGAACCCGCTTGGACCGCGATCACTTCTTCAACCTGTACCGGCACGGCTTCGCGCGCGTCGCCGTGGCGGTGCCGCAGTGCCGTGTCGCCGACCCGGCCTTCAACGCGCAGCAGACGATCGCGCTGCTGCAGGAAGCGGCCGCCGCACACGCCCGGCTGGTGGTGTTCCCCGAACTCGGCCTGTCGGGCTACACCTGCGACGACCTGTTCCACCAGCACGCCTTGCTCGCCGCCTGCGAGGCGGCACTGGCCAGCGTCTGCGCCGCGACGGCCGAGCTGGCGCCGGTGGCCGTCGTCGGGCTGCCGCTGCGTGTCGATCACCTGCTGTTCAACTGTGCCGCCGTCGTGCACCGCGGGCGCGTGCTCGGCGTGGTGCCGAAGAGCTATCTGCCGAACTACGGCGAGTTCTACGAAGCACGCCAGTTCAATCCGGCTGCGCACGCGCAGTCGCGCCAGATCGAGCTGTGCGGCCACAGCGTGCCCTTCGGCGCCGAACTGCTCTTCGCCGCCAGCGATCTGGCCGGCTTCAAGTTCCATGTCGAGATCTGCGAAGACCTGTGGGTGCCGATCCCGCCGTCGTCGTTCGCGGCGCTGGCCGGTGCGACCGTGCTGGTCAACCTGTCGGCGTCGAACATCACCGTCGGCAAATCGGGCTACCGCCACGCGCTGGCCGCCTCGCAGTCGGCGCGCTGCCTGGCCGCCTACCTCTATTCATCGGCCGGATTCGGCGAATCGACCACCGACCTGGCCTGGGACGGCCAGTCGATGGTCTGCGAGAACGGCCAGCTGCTGGCCGAATCGACCCGCTTCGCCGATCGCTCGCACCTGATCACGGCCGATGTCGACATCGAGCGGCTGTCGCGCGAACGCATGCGCCAGACCAGCTTCGGCGCCTCGGCGGCCGCGCATGCCGACACGCTGGCGCGCTTTCGCACGGTGAGCTTCGACGCGCAACCGCCGGTTGCCGGCGCCGTGCCGCTGCGGCGCGTGGTCGAGCGCTTCCCGTACGTGCCGGCGGACCGCACCGCGCGCGATGGGCGCTGCCACGAGGTGTACGACATCCAGGTCAGCGCGCTGCAGCAGCGGCTGGCGGCCAGCGGCATCGACAAGGTGGTCATCGGCGTGTCGGGCGGGCTCGATTCGACCCACGCGCTGCTGGTGTGCGTGCAGGCGATGGACCGGCTGAAGCTGCCGCGCAGCCACGTGCTGGCGGTGACGATGCCCGGCTTCGCCACCAGCCAGCGCACGCTGGCGCAGGCGCGCGCGCTGATGCAGTCGGTCGGCTGCGCGGTGCGCGAGATCGACATCCGCCCCAGCTGCGAACAGATGCTGAAGGACCTGGGCCACCCGTACGCCGAGGGCCGGCCGCTGTACGACATCACCTTCGAAAACGTGCAGGCCGGCGAGCGCACCAGCCACCTGTTCCGCCTCGCCAACTTCCACAACGCGCTGGTCGCCGGCACCGGTGACCTGAGCGAACTGGCGCTGGGCTGGTGCACCTATGGCGTGGGCGACCACATGTCGCACTACAACGTCAATGCCAGCGTGCCGAAGACGCTGATCAAGCACCTGGTGCGCTGGGTCGCCGAAACGCAGTTGACCGAGGCCACCGGCAGCCAGGTGCTGCTCGACATCCTGGCCACCGAGATCAGCCCCGAGCTGGTGCCCGGCGACGATGCCGGCCGGCCCGGCCAGAGCACCGAAGACACCATCGGCCCGTACGACCTGCACGATTTCAGCCTGTACTACATCCTTCGCTTCGGCTTCGCGCCGAGCAAGGTGGCCTTCCTCGCGCACCACGCCTGGCACGACGTCGACGCCGGCGACTGGCCCGAAGGCGCGCATGTGCTGCGTCGCGCCCACGACCTGGCCAGCATCAAGAAACACCTGCGCACCTTCGTCTGGCGCTTCTTCAAGACCAGCCAGTTCAAGCGCAGCTGCGTGCCCAACGGGCCGAAGGTGGGCTCGGGCGGCTCGCTGTCGCCGCGCGGCGACTGGCGGGCGCCCAGCGATGGCGAAGCGGTGGTCTGGCTGGACGAGGTGGAGACCATCCCCGACGCATGACCCGCTGCCGGCGCAGCGCCGGCAAGCCCGGGTGGCGCGCCGTATCAGGCCAGCCGGCCGGCCGCTTCCATCGCCACCTGCACCTGGTTGCGTCCTTCGCCCTTGGCGCGGTACAGCGCCTCGTCGGTGCGTCGCAACGCGGTGTCGAAGGGCTCGCGCGGGCCGATCAGCGTCACGCCCACGCTCAGTGTCACGCCCATCGGGCGGCCATCGACGGCGCGCCACGGCGTCGTCGCCACCGCCTCGCGCAGGCGTTCGGCGACCAGCCGCGCCGCGCGCAGGTCACCGACCGGCACCAGCACGACGAACTCCTCGCCGCCGAAACGGGCCAGCAGCGCATCGGTGCGCAGCTGTTCGCGCAGCAGCTTGCCGGCCTCGCGCAGCACGATGTCGCCACTGGCGTGGCCGAAGCGGTCGTTGACATCCTTGAAGTGGTCGATGTCCAGCATCAGCAGCGCCACCGCGCCTTCGCGCTGCGTGGTGCCGGCGAGCATCGCCGGCACCGCCTCGCGCAGCGCCCGGCGCGTCAGTGCGCCGGTCAGCTCGTCGATGCTGGCGCGCTGCTTCAGGTCGATGCGCAGGCGGCTGTTGACCAGGCTGAGCAGCAGCGTGGCGACCAGGATCGGCAGCACGCCGTACAGCACCGCGTAGGGCGACATCAGCGCCGGCGGCAAGTGCAGCAGGTGCGCCGGCGACTCGCCCGGCGCGGCGCCGAACATCAGCGCGCGCAGCCAGCTGCTCACGCTCAGCGACAGCACCGCCAGACCGAGGGCGCGCTCGGTGACGTCGCGCGGGCGCAGCAGCAGCGCGCGGGTGTTGAAGGTCATCAGCGTGCCGGTGAGGACCATCGCCACCACCAGCGCGCGTGACGCTGCGGTGGTGCCCCACAGCGGCGCGACCAGCGCCACCAGCAGCGACAGGCCGAGCAGCAGCGCCATCTGCAGACGACTCGGCGACGGCCGCCCGGCCAGCAGCGTCAGCCCGGCATTGAACAGCGCCAGGCACAGGACGGTGCCACCGGCCAGCACGCCCTGCACCACCAGCGACGACGCCGGCGCGACCCAGAACACCGTGCCGAGCGACAGACCGAGCACCACGAAGGCGAGCATGCACAGCTCGATGGCACGCCGCAGCTGCGGCTGCGGCGAATCGACCAGCCGCATGATCAGCGCGCCGACGAGCGAGCCGGCGGCGCAGATCGCATAGGCCGTCAGGACATCGACCTGAAGCATCGCGGGTGGGTGGGGCTGGCCATGACCTGCCGTCATCGACCGGCGGCGCCGCCACTTGAGCCGCCGGGCCGCGTGCCGGGCGGCACAGCGTGCCAGCGGTCATGGTGGCGGCCGATGCAGCGCCAGAAGACGTCGCGGCCGGCGGCGCCGCCTTCAGCGCGCGCGGACGAACTCACCTTCGCTGACCACGCCGGGCTGCCAGGCCGCCGGCTGCCAGGGCCTGCCGTGTTCTTTGAGCAGCCCGCGCAGCCGGCGCAGCCGGCCGAGGCCGCTGTCGGCGAGCGCGGCAGACACCGCGGCCCGATCGGGCCAGCGCTGCAGCGCATCGGCCCACAGCGAGCGCCCGGCCAGGAAACCGGCCGCGCCGGCGCGCGCGGCGTAGCCGACGATGCGCTCGAAGGCCTCGGCCGACGCACCGGCCGACAACATCACCCAGGGCCGATCGCCGCAGGCGCGGTGCAGGGCCTCGAACGAGCGGGCGCAGTGGGCCGCGCCCGGCGCGTCGAACGCCGGCACCTGCTCGGCGCCGAGCGGGCTTTCCAGCTTGAACAGATCGACCCGGTAGCGCGCCGCGGCGAAGACTTCGACGCTGTGCAGCACCTCGTCGGCGCGCTTGGCGGCGTCTTCCCGGTAGGCATCCGCATCGTCGCTGTGCAGCGGATACAGCAGCAGCTCGAGCACGAACGGCAGGTCGCAGCGCGCACACTGCTCGCCGACCTGCTGCACCAGCGCCTGCTGGTGCTCGCGCACCGCCGCCGACGCGCGCGGGTGGTACCAGGCCAGCAGCTTGACGGCATCGCCGCCGAGCGCGCGGATCTTGTCCACGCTCCAATCGGCGATCAGCGACGAGCGCCGGTCGGGCGAGGTGCGGTGATCTTCCAAGGTGAGCAGCAGCCCGGCAGCCGGGTCGAGCACATCGGCGACCGCCGGATAGCCCCAGTTGGGGTCGACCAGCATCGCGCTGGCGTGCCCGGCGAAGCCTTCGGCCAGCACCCGCTTGGCGGCCAGCACCTCGGCGAACGGCAGCGCCTCGGGCGTGGTGTGCAGCGCGTGCGCCAGCTGCGCGAAGATCGGCGGGCGCTGGTCGATCGCGACCATGGCGAAGAAGCCGTCGCGGTCGGCCAGGCGGCGCAGCCGCCAGCGTTTGCCCGCCGTGTGCAGATCGCTCATTCACGCTCCCGCAGGAAGTTGTCGAGTTGCTGCCGGTCGGGCAGGCTGCCGCGACACGACAGCGCGGCCGCGGCCATCGCCCGGCGCAGCGCCTGCTCGGCAGGCAAGCCTTCGGCCAGCGACAGCAGCAGCACGCCGTGCATGACATCGCCGGCGCCGTTGCTGTCGTGCACCTCGACATTGAAAGCCGGCAGGCGATGGGTCTGGCCGTCCGGGCGCAACCACAGCGCACCGTGCACGCCCAGCGTGACCACGCGCTCGGCGCTGGGGGCGGCCAGCACCACGCGTTGCAGCAGTTCGTTCGGCGTCGCGCGGTCGTCGGCGGCCCACGCCGCCAGCCCCGCGCGCGAGAACACACACCACTGCGCCAGCGGCACCAGGGCGCGCAGCACCGCGGTTTCGGCGGCTTCGGCATCGAACACCGACACGACACCGCGCTCGCGTGCCTGCATCAACGCCGCTTCGGCGGCCGCCGGCCAGCGCGGATCGGCCATCACACCCGCACATTCGGCGGGCCACGCCGGCAGCGGCGCGCGCTGCAGCACGTCGCCGCGGAAGTTGTGCACCTGGCGCTCGCCGCGCTCATCGATCAGCACCGCCGACACCGGCGTGCGCGCGCCGGCGAGGCGCCTCACGTCGCGCATATCCAGCCCGCTCGCCGCCGCCAGCTGGGCGACACGCTCGCCGGCCGCGTCGTCGCCGAGCGCACTGAACAAGCGCACCGCGGGGCTGTGTCGTGCGTCGCGCAGCGCCTGCGCGGCGGCGGCGGCGTTGCCCGCCAGGCCGCCGATGCGGCTGTCGAACGCGCTGGCCACGCCCTTGTCGCCGCGCGTGCCGAAGGAGGCGATGTGCCAGACCTGGTCGAGCACGGTCTGACCGACGAACCACAACGGCGCGCGCGGCATCGTCAGGCGCCGGTGCGCATCAGCGGCTTGATGCGCTCACCGGTCATGAAGCGGGGGAATTCGGCCGGCATCGCGGCCAGATCGAAGACCTCATCGACCAAGCTGGCGTAACGCGCGCGCTGGCGCCGCAGCAGCGCCAGGTTGGCGGCGTGATCCCCTTTTGGAAAGTAGAACGAGCGCACCAGGAAAAAATCCTTGCGCCGCACCGCCTTGGTTTCGACGACCGGCCACGGCAGGTCGCTTTCACCGACCCACAGCACCACGCCCTGCGCGGCCACCACCTCCAGGGCCTGGTCGCGCGCGGCCAGGTTGCCGCTCGATTCGAGCACCAGGTCGAAGCGGCTGGTGCGATCGCCCACCGGGTGGATGTGTGCACCCAGCGACGACGCATGTGCGCAGCGGTTGGCGCGCGGATCGGACACGCTGACGTGTTTCGCGCCCATGTCGAGCAGCGCGATGAGCCCGCCCAGGCCGACCGGCCCCGCCCCGGTGATCAACACGCGCATCGACGCCAGGTCCTTCAGCAACGGCTGCACCAGGCGCAGCGCGTGGGCGGCGGTGCCGATGGTGTCGAGCAGCAGCGGCGCCAGGTCGTCGTCGATGTCGTCGGGGATCGGCAGCAGGCATTGTTCGGGCACGGCCAGCGCTTCGGCATAACCGCCGTCGCGGTTCCAGCCGACCAGGCCCGCTTCGCGCTCGCAGGTGTGCGTGAGCCCGGCCCGGCAGCATCCGCAGTCGCCGCAATGCACCGGGATGTAGACCGCACAGCGCTGGCCGTGCGATGCATGGCCGGGTTGATCGACGATGCCGAAGATCTCGTGGCCCGGCACCTGCGCGGCACCGTTGCGCCACAGCTTGCCGTCGCTGCCGCACAGCGCGGTGCGCTGCACCCGCAGCAGGACCTCGCCTTCGGCGACGGTCGGCCACGGCCGATCGACGACGTCGATGCGCTGCTGGCCGGGAAAGTGGATCGCGCGCATTGCTTCAATGCCTCAATGGGCCGGCTCCAGCACCACCTTCGCCGAGGCCACGCGGCCATGGTGCAGGTCGTCGAAGGCCTGCGCGCCGTCGGCCAGCGCGCGCCGCTCGATCCACGCCAGATCGCCGAAGACACCGCGCGCCAGCGCCGCCACCGTGGCGCGCAGGTCGGCCATGCTGTAGGTGTAGGTGCCGAGCAGCGTGATCTCGGCCAGCGTGAGCTTGCGCATGTCGATCTCGCTGGCCCAGTCCTGCAAGCCGATGTGCATGACCACGCCGCCGGGCTTCACCGCCGCCAGCGCCGCGTTGCGGGTGAGCGCGCTGCCGACGGCATCGATGACCAGCTCGAAGCCGTTGTCGTCGGCGCCGCGTTCGCGCGGATCGAAGGCGGTGCAGCGCGCGTGCTGCTGCAGCGAGGCGCGGCGCAGCGGGTTGGTCTCGGCGACGTCGAGGCGATCGACACCGCGCTGGCGCAGCAGCAGCGCCGCCAGCATGCCGATGGCGCCGCCGCCGAGCACCAGCACGCGCCCTTCGGAAAGCGGCCGGTGCAGGGCACGCGTCGCACAGGTTGATCGCATGCAGCGCGGTGGCAGCCGGCTCGGTCAGCGCGGCGTGCGCGCTGTCCAGCGTGGACGGCAATTCGATCAGGCAACGCCCCGGGATGCCCATGCGCTGCGGCGAAGGCGCCCGGGCGCGTCATGCCGACCATCGTGCGCCGGGCGCACAGGTTGTCGCGGCCCTGCACGCAGTATTCGCAGTGGCCGCAGGTGATCAGCGGGTTGCCGGTGACACGGCGGCCGATCGGCCAGTCGCCGCTGGCACTGTCGATGACGGTGCCGGCGAACTCGTGGCCGAGCACCAGCCCGGGTTGGCGGCGCGGGTCGTGGCCGTGATAGGCGTGCAGGTCGGAGCCGCAGATGCCGACCGCGTCGATGCGCACCACCACCTCGCCGTCGGCGAGCGTGGGCGCGTCGCGCTCCAGCAGCTGCACTTCGTTCGGCTGCGTGTAGACCAAGGCTTTCATGCGGCTTTCCTCAAAGCGCGGTGTAGCCGCCGTCGACCATCAGCGTCTGGCCGGTGATGTAGGCGCTGGCGGCGCTGGCCAGGAACACCGTCGCGCCGTGCAGGTCGTCGAGCCTGCCGTTGCGACCGATCGCGGTGCGCGCGGCGTGCATCGCCGCCAGTTCGGGATCGTCGAACACCGCTGCCGTCAGGTCGGTGGGGAAGAAGCCCGGGCCGATGGCGTTGCAGGTGACGCCCTGGCCCGACCAGGCCTGCGCGATCGCGCGTGTCAGCTGCACCACGCCGCCCTTGCCGGCGCCGTACGGCGCGCCGTTGGCGAAGGCGCGGGTCGACTGCAGCGAGGCGATGTTGATGATGCGCCCGTAGCCGCGCTGCGCCATGCCGGGGGCCAGCGCCTGGGTGAGGAAAAACGGTGCCGACAGGTGCAGCGCGATCTGCTGGTTCCAGCCCTGCGGCGTGACCTCGGCAAAGGGCTGGCGCAGGTTGATGCCCGCGGCGTTGACCAGGATGTCGACCGTGCCAGCGTGTTCGGCGATGGCCTTGCCCGCCGCCGGCAGCGCTTCGACGCGCGCCAGGTCGAGCGGCCAGCGTGTCGCAGACGATGCCCTCGCTGCGCAGGCGCGTGGCGGCGGCCTGCAAGGCGTCGGCGCGGCGCGCGACCAGCCACAGCGAAGCGCCGGCGCGGCCCAGCGCCAGCGCCATCGTCTCGCCGATGCCGGCGTTGCCGCCGGTGACCACCGCGCAGCGGCCGGCGAGCGAAAAGGTTCGATCGAGCCAGGTCATCGTCACACCTTGACCGGCTCGCCCAGGTCGAAACGCTGGCCGGGAAAATACTTGGCCAGGCGATCGTCGGCGGTGCGGGCATGGCCTTCCATGCCTTCGAGCCGCGAGATGCGCGCGGTGACCTCGCCGATGTCGCGGGCCGCCTCGCGCGTCATGCGCTGCCAGGTCAGCGTCTTCATGAACTTGTGCACCGACAGGCCGCCCGAGTAGCGCGCCGCGCCCTTGGTCGGCAGCACGTGGTTCGGGCCGCTGGCCTTGTCGCCGTAGGCCACCGTCGTCTCCTCGCCGAGGAACAGCGAGCCGTAGTTGGTCAGGCGGCCCAGCCACCAGTCGAGATCGGCGGCATGCACCTCGAGGTGCTCGCTGGCGTAGCGGTCGGACACCTGCGCCACCTCCTCGCGGCTGTCGCAGACGATCACCTCGCCGTAGTCGCGCCAGGCGGCGCCGGCGGCATCGCGCGCGGTCGGCGGCAGCGCATCGATCAGCGCCGGCACGCGCTGCATCACGTCCTCGGCCAGCGCTGTCGAATCGGTGAACAGCCAGGCCGGCGACTCGTGGCCGTGCTCGGCCTGGCCGACCAGGTCGCTGGCGACGATCGCCGCGTCGGCGCTGGCGTCGGCGATCACCGCCACTTCCGACGGGCCGGCGAAGACATCGATGCCGACCTTGCCGAACAGCGCGCGCTTGGCCTCGGCGACGAACTTGTTGCCGGGGCCGACGATCACGTCGGCCGGCTGGCCGGTGAACAGGCCGTAGGCCATCGCGGCGATCGCCTGC
This sequence comes from uncultured beta proteobacterium, assembly GCA_963756415.1. Taxonomy (GTDB): domain Bacteria; phylum Pseudomonadota; class Gammaproteobacteria; order Burkholderiales; family Burkholderiaceae_C; genus Rubrivivax. Next base: position 507,922 of record CAVWNT010000002.1, on the reverse strand, counting down.
ACGCCGCCGAGGGTCATCACGACGTCGGCGCCGGCGGCCCTGAAGGCGTACAGCACATACGGGTGCATGCCGCCGCCGCGAAACGGCGACGAGCAGGCGATCACCGTCTTCACGCCGGCCGCCTTGGCGGTGGTCACGGTCATGTAGGCCGAGGCGATGTGCGCATAGCGCCCGGCCGGCGCATAACAGCCGACCACGTTCACCGGCAGCACCTTCTGCCCGGCCGTGACGCCGGCGTGCAGCGGCACCGACACATCGCGTGATCGACGCCTTCTGCGCCAGCGCGAAATCGCGCACCTGCTTGACCGCGAAGTCGATGTCGGCGCGCACCTGCGCAGGCACGTCCTTGCACCGCCGCGTCGATCTGCGCGGCGCTCATGACGATGTCGCCGTCCCACTTGTCGAGCTTCGAGGCGTAGTCGCGCACCGCCTGTTCGCCGCCGGCCTCGATGGCCGCCAGCATCTCGGCGACCACCTTCTGCGCGGTGGCGGTTTCGGTATCGGGCGTCTTGCTCGCCTTCTTCAGGTAGGTGATGGACATCGGAAATCCTCGATTCGCAATCTAAGGGCCGACGACGACCAGCGAGATCCACGGCACGAAGCCGATCAGCGCCGACACCGCCAGCATCACCAGGGCGAAGGGCAGCGCGCGTGCGGCGATCGACGCCACCGGCACCCGCGTCAGCCCCGACATGACGAACAGGTTCAGGCCGAACGGCGGCGTGATGAAACCCATGCCGAGCGTGGTGATCATGAACACGCAGAAGTGGATCTGGTTCATGCCCACCGCATCGGCCAGTGGCCACAGCAGCGGGCCGAAGACGAGGATGTTCGGCCCGGTTTCCATGAACATGCCGGCGACCGCGAAGATGGCCAGGAAGCAGCAGGATCACGGCCGTCCGGTCGGTGCCGAAGCCCATCACCCAGGCGACGAACTGCTGCGGCACGTTCAGCACGGTCAGCGCCTGCGAGAACAGCAGCGCCACCGCGATGATCGGGATCACCACGCCGCACACGCGTGCCGAGGTGCCGAGCATCGCCGGGCAGTCGGCCAGGGTGCAGCCGCTTCTGGATGAAGCCGGTGCCGACCGCCACCGACACCGCCACCGCCGCCGATTCGGTGGGCGTGAAGACGCCGCTGTAGATGCCGCCGAGGATGATGAACGGGATCGCCAGCGCGTACTTCGCATCCCACAGCGCGCGCAGCCAGCGCTGCAGATCGAAGCGGCCCTGCGCCTGTTCGTAGCCCTTGACGCGGTTGATGACCGCGTTGGTGACCATGACCGCGACCAGCACCAGCACGCCGGGAATGAACGCGGCCAGGAACAAGGTCGAGGCCGAGACACCGAGCACCAGGCCGATGATGATGTAGGCGATCGACGGCGGAATCAGGATGCCGGTGCAGGCGCCCGAGGCGACCAGCGCGCAGGCATAGGGCTTCGGGTAGCCGCGCTCGACCAGCCGGTCCATCGTCAGCCGGCCGACCGCCGCGGCATCGGCCGCATCCGAGCCGGAGATGCAGGCGAACAGCCCGCAGCCCATCACGGTGGAGGTGCCGAAACCCGAGCGCATCGAGCCGAAGGTGGCCTCGGCGAAGTTGAGCAGCTTTTCGCCCAGGCCGGTGCGCACCATCGCATCGCCGGTGAGCACGAACAGCGGGATCGCGATCAGCGCGAACGAGTCGACGCCTTCGAACAGCGCCTCGCCGACCAGGTCAGCGGCAGCGCCTGCGTGCCGACCAGCATCGCCACCGTGCCCAGGCCCATCGACACCCAGAACGGCACGCCGATCAGCAGCAGCGCGACATCAGGCCGACGACGGACCAGACGATCGGGTTCATCTCTTCGAACATCGCCTTGCCGGCGAACGGCTCGCGGCCGGCGCGCAGGTCGCCGATGTCGCGCCACATGCCCTGCAGGCTGCGGAAGATGACCAGCGCGAAGCCGATCGGCACCGCCGCTTCGAACCAGGCCTTGTTGACCCGCAGCACCGGCGCCTGGCCGTCGAACTTGAGCAACTGGCGATCGTGTGCAGGCTCCAGTACAGCGCCATGCAGGCGAAGACGATGGTGGCGACCTCGGCGATGATGAAGACGATGGCCTTGCCGCGCGGCGCCAGCCGCTGCAGCACGATGTCGAAGCGGATGTGCGCCCGTTCACGCACCGCATAGGCCGCGCCGATCCAGCCCAGGTAGATGAAGGCGAAGCGCGCTGCCTCCTCGCCCCAGGCCGACGAATAGTTCAGCACGTAGCGGCGCACCACCTCCTGCACGATGACGATGCAGCAGAAGCTGTAGAACACCAGCATCGCCCAGCGCTCGCCGTCGCGGTCGAGCGCGCGCAGGACCTTGTTCATGCCGCAATGCCGCTCGTGCCGCGCTCGCCCCACCCCGAGGCGCAGCGTGGCCCGCAGGTGGGAGCCGCGTCGATCACAACTTGAATTCAGGCACCGTGATCGGCCCCTGCGTGTTGGCGGCCTTCTTGAACCCGTCGAAGGCGGCCATCGATCCGGCGAACTGGACCTTGAACTCGTCGTATTCCTTGCGCTGCTCGCCGCAGGTCTCGACCCACTGCTTCATCTCGGCGTCGCTGGGGTTGTAGAACTCGCAGCCGCCGGCGCGCAGCAGGCGCATCGACTCGGTGCGCGCCGGCGCGATCTGCGCGAAGGTCTCGATCTGCGTCTGCTCGCTGGCGGCGTCGATGGCCTTGCGCAGGTCGTCCGGCAGTTGCTGGTACCACGCCGCGTTGGCGGCGAACATCTGCGCGTCGGGCACCGAGCGCACGTACGAGATGTTGCGACAGCAGGTCCTGGAAGCCGAAGGTGGCCAGCGCGGCGATGGCCGGGTCGAGCCCGTCGGCCACGCCCTGCTTGATGGCGGTGGCCGTCTCGCCCCACGGCACCACCGTCGGGTTGGCGCCGGTCAGCCGGTAGAAGGTCTGCAGCAGCTTGCTCGGCGGCACGCGCATCTTCATGCCCTGCATGTCGGCCGGCACCTTGATCACCTTGAAGCCCTTGCGGCTGGCCACGGTGCGCGGATCGACCGTGAAATAGAACAGCGGCTGGTAGCCCTTGGCGTTGACCTTGGGCGTGATCTCGTCGTTCCAGGCCTTGCTGGTGACGAGGTTGGCGAAGCGCTGGTTGTCGCCGCACCAGTAGGGGATGTTGATCAGGTCGACCACCGGCGCGTACGGGCTGAAGTTCGACAGCGACACGCCGCCACCCTGCACCGTGCCGGCCTGCACCTTCTGCGCCAGCGCCGCGCCGATGCCCAGCTGCCCGGCCGGGTGCAGCTTGACGTAGATCTGGCCCTTCGACTGCGCCTCGATGTTGTCCTTGAACTTGGCCTGCATGATCGGGTAGCGCACGTAGTCCTCGATCTTGTATTCGGTGGCGAAGATCATCGTCGCCTTCGCCGCCTTCTGCTTCTTCTCCTCGTCGGCCATGGTCTGCGCCATCGCCTGGCGGTCGGTCGAGGAAGCCGCCGCCCAGGCCCAGCACCGCGGCGGTGAAGCCGTAGCGGCGCGTGGCGCGCAGGAAGCGGCGCCGCTCCTGCTGGAGGTGTTGCAGGGTCTCGATCGGGTTCATCGTGTGTCTCCTGTTGGCTGCGTGACGGGTGTGGGCGGCGTGCCTGGGGCGGGCATGGCTGGGTCGCGGTCGCGCACCGCCTCGTCGGCGAACAGGCCGATCGACAACGACGTGACCGCGGCAAGGACGAGCAGGAACTCGCCCAGTTCGCCCAGCGGCCCGCGGCCGCCGCCCGGCATCGCCTTCGTCACCACCACGTACAGCCCATAGGCCAGGCCGAGCGCCGCCGACAGGCGGTACGAATAGCGGCGCAGCGTGAGCGGGTTCATCGAAGGGGGCGCGATGCGGTGCCGGGAGCGTGGGCGGTCGAGGCTGTAAGCGCTTACAGATGATCGGGCGGCATGCCGCGCGGGTGTCAACCCGCGTCGTCGCCCCGAAAGTCGGGGCTTTCCCTATGCACCGAGGTCGCGCCGCGGTTGCCTAGAATCGTTGTAAGCGATTTCAGGCATGAACCCTCCCCACACGCCGACGGTCGAAGACGTGGCGCACGCCGCCGGCGTCTCCACGGCCACGGTCTCGCGCACGCTGAACCAGCCGCTCAGCGTGCGCCCGGCCTTGCGTGCACAGGTGCTCGACGCGGTGACGCGGCTCGGCTACGTGGCCCACGCCGGCGCGCGCGCGTTGTCGCTGCGGCGCAGCGGCACCGTCGGCGTGATCGTGCCGACGGTCGACAACGCCATCTTCGCGCGCGGCCTGCAGGCCTTCCAGAAGCGCATGGCGCGAGCCGGCCAGGTGGTGCTGCTCGCCTTCAGCGACTACGACGCGCTGCAGGAGGAAACCCAGGCGCTGGCGCTGCTGAAGCGCGGCGTCGATGCGCTGGCGCTGACCGGCGTTGAGCCAGCGGCCGTCGCTGCTGGCCCTGCTGGCGCAGCGCGGCCTGCCATGGGTGCACACCGGCAGCTTCCCGGCGCCGGCCGGTGCGGCGTGCGTGGGCTTTCGCAACCGCGAGGCGATCGTGCGCGCCGTGCGCTACCTGCTCGATCTGGGCCACCGCCGCATCGCCATGCTGGCTGGCCTTGGCGCCGGCAACGACCGCGCCAGCGATCGCATCGTCGGCGTGCGCGAGGCGCTGGCGGCGGCGCGGCTGAAGCTGCCGGCCAGCGCGCTCGCCGAGGCGGCCTACACCTTGCAGGGTGCCCGCGAGGGCGCACGCGCGTTGCTCGCCGCGACGCCGGCGCCCACCGCGCTGGTGTGCGGCAACGACGTGCTCGCGTGGGGCGCGATGCTCGAATGCCAGGCGCAGGGCATCGACGTGCCGCGCCAGATGTCGGTGGTGGGCTTCGACGACCTCGAACTGTCGCGCCACTGGCGCGCCGGCGCTGACGACGATGTGCGTGCCCACCGAGCGCATGTGGACGCTGGCGGCCGACTACCTGCTCGACCGCCTGGAAGGCGGTTCGGCGGTGCCGCAGCAGCAGGAGATCGACGTCGAGCTGGTGCTGCGCGGCTCGAGCGCGCCGCCGCGGCCCCGCTCGCGCTGAGATCAGCGCGCGGCAGCAGCCGGCCGTGTGCGGCCGTTGCCGGCGAGCGACTTCGCCGGCGCGGTGGCGGCCGCCTTGCGCGCGGGCGCCTTCGCGGAGGCCTGGGCGGGCTGCGGCACATCGAAGGTCACACGCTGGTTGACACGGTGGTGCGGCCAGTAGTCGGCCACCGCGTAGTGCTGCGTGCTGCGGTTGTCCCACACCGCGATGCCGCCGGCTTCCCACTGGTGGTGCACCATGAACTCGGGCTTCTTCATCCAGTCGAGCAGGAAGTGCAGCATGCCGCGCGCCTCGTGGCGGTCGATGCCGACGATGTTGCGCGTGAAATCGGCATTGACGAAGATGCACTTGCGCCCCGAATCGGGGTTCACGCGCACCACCGGATGGGTCACCGGCTTGAAGGCCTTGATGGCGGCGATCAGCGCGTCGTCGCCCTTTTGCCCGAGGAACTCGCGAAAGCCCGACACCTCCCAGCTGTGCACCGCGCTCAGGCCTTCGAGATAGCTCTGCATGCCCGGCGACAGCCAGTCGTAGGCCTTGCTGGTGCTGACCCAGCAGGTGTTGCCGCCGGCCGGCGGCGTGACGGTGATCTGGATCGCGGTGCCCAGCGGGGGCGACGGCTTCCAGCTGATGTCGGTGTGCCAGTTGTCGATGCTCGGCGGATGCGCGCGGTCGGAGACGATCATCTCCACTTCCGGTGCGCCGGGCTTGCGCTCGAAGTACGAGCCGGCCGAGACCGGGCCGAAGACCTTGCCGAGCGCGGCATGCTGGTCGGTCGCTCAGCGTCTGCGGGCGGAAGAAGATGACCTCGAAGTCGAACAGCGCGCGGCGCAGTTCGGTCTTGACCGCCGCGCCGAGCGGTCGGGTCAGGTCGACGTCTTCGATCCACGCGGCGAAGTTGGGCATGCGCGGCACCGGGCGAATGTGCTTGTAGCGGCGCGCGATGTCGATCAGCTTCAGCTCTTGCTTGTTGGCCATGTCTGTCTCCGGTGTGGTGTGTGCCCGCCGGCGCAATCTACGCCAGCGCCTGCTGCCAGGCCAGCAGCAGCGCATCGGGCAACTCGATGCCGTCGCCTTCGGCGCGCCGACGCAGCGCCTCGCGCCGGGCGCCGGGCAGCCGCACGCCGTCGTCCTTCAGCCATCTCGGTGATCAGCACCTCGATGCGCTCGAAGTAGGCCGCGCTGCCGGCCAGCGCGCCCGGGTCGATGACGACGAACAGCTGCCCCAGATGCGGCCGGTTGCCTTCGTCGACGAAGAAGCTCGAGGCCTCGAAGCCGAAGTTCGCGCCGATCACGGCCGTGACCAGCAGTTCGACCACCAGCGCCAGCATCGCGCCCTTCGGCGACGACGCCGCGCCCAGCGGCAGCATCGAGCCTGTCGAGCGCCGCCTGCGCGTCGGTGGTCGGCTGCCCGGCGGCATCGAGCGCCCAGCCCGGCGGGATCGGCTGCCCTTCTTCGCCGCCACCATCACCTTGCCGCGCGCGACCTCGCTCAGGCTCAGGTCGATCAGCAGCGGATCGGCGTCGCGGCGCGGAAACACCGCCGCCACCGGGTTGGTGCCGAAGATCGGGTGCTTGCCGCCGGCGGCCGGCATCGCCGCCGGCGAGTTCGAGAAGCCGAGGCCGACCAGCCGGCCGCCGCTGCCGCGCGCAGGTGGTCGACGACGACGCCGCAGTGGTGGCTGTTGGCCACCCCGGCCAGCGCGACGCCGTGCTCGCGGGCCAGGCGCACCGCCTCGGCCACCGCCAGTTCGCAGGCCGGGAAGGCCAGGCCTTCGCCGGCATCGACGAGCACGCGTCGCGCCCTTGCGCCGTGCCACCTTGGCCACGGCGTGGCCGACGACACGCCCGTTGCGCAGGTGCGTGATGTACTGCAGCACCCGCGACAGCCCGTGCCCGCTCTGACCCTGCGCTTCGGCCAGCACCAGCGCCCGCGCGGTGCAGTGCGGCCATCGCGTCGTTGGCGCCGGCGGCGCGCAGCGCGGCGGCGATGCGGCTGGCGGCTTCGTCGAGCGTCAGCTTCATTTCAGCACCTCGAGCACCCGCTCGGCGATGAGGAAGCTGACGCGCTCGTTCGATTCGGCCGAGACGCCGGCGATGTGCGGTGTCAGCAGCAGGTTGGGGCAGCCTTCGAAGTGCGCCGTCGCCGGCAGCGGCTCGTCGGCGAAGACGTCGATGGCGGCGCCGCCGAGGTGCCCGCTCTTCAACGCCGCGGCCAGCGCCACCTCATCGACGATGCCGCCGCGTGCGGTGTTGATCAGCACCGCGCCGGGTTTCATCGAGGCGATGCGCGCGGCATCGAACAGGCCGCGCGTGGCGTCGACCAGCGGCACGTGCAGGCTGACGATGTCGGCGCTGCGCACCAGTTCGTCGAGGCCGGCGAATCGCACCGTGCCATCGGCGAATGCCGGGTGGTCGCGATCCATCATCGCGTCGAAGGCCATCACCTGCAGCCCGAGGCCGCGTGCCAGCCCGGCGGTGAGTTGCCCGATCGAGCCGAAGCCGATCAGGCCGAGTTGTCTTGCCGCCGATCTCGCGGCCCGACGACAGCGCCGCGCGCGGCCACTGCCCTGCCGCCACCGCCGCGCTGGCGCCGAAGGCGCCGCGCAACAGCAGCAGCGCGCTGCCGAGCACGTATTCGGCCACGCTCAGCGCATTGGCGCCGGTGGCCGGGATGACCTGGATGCCGCGCGCCTGGCAGCCTTGCACGTCGATGTTGTCCAGCCCGACGCCGAGGCGTCCGACAACCCGGCAGCGTTGCAGCGCCGCCAGCAGATCGCCGCGCACCTGGGTGCGGTTGCGCACGATCAGGGCATCGGCGTCGGCGGCTGCGGCGAGCAGCTGCGGTGTGTCGTCGACCAGCGTGGGCTCGTAGCGGACGTCGTGGTGTGCACGCAGCTGCTCGACGGCGCGCTCGTCCATGAATTCGGTGATCAGGATTTTCATCGGTGACAAACGCAGGAATGATCAAGGCAGAGGCACGTTCAGCGCATGCTTGAACAGGACATAGAAAGCCGCCAGCACCACACCGGCCGAGCCGGCATACAGCAGCGCGTGGCGCAACGTCCAGCGGCCGTGGTTGGCGAGCACCAGCAGCAAGGCCATCGCCGCGGCGCTGCTGGCAACGAAGCCCAGCGGGCCGAGCGCGAAAGCCCCAGGCCAGCATCACCAGCGCGACGCCGATGCGGCGTGACGCCGAGCCTTGCAGCGGCTCGACCGGCGCGCCGCGCCCGCGCAGCGCCAGCACGGTGTAGGCCACGCCCAGCACCACCAGCAGCGAGCCGATCGTGCGCGGGAAGACCGCGCCGAGGTCGGAGAAGTCGCGTGCCGCCCACACCGCCGCGGCGCCGAGCACCACCGCCAGCAGCGCAGCCGACGATGCCGGCGCGGTCGATGCGTGGGGGCGCCTCAGCCATGCGGCCACCCGCCGCGCACGGCGCGCCTGCCACCACGGCCACAGCAGCCCGAGTGCGATGAAGGCGATGATGCCCATCGAGATCGGGCGGGCGAAGAACTCGGCCCAGACATCGCCGCGCGCGCCGCCGATCAGGTGGCCCTGCACAAAGCCGCGCTCGGCGATGACGCCGAGGATCAGCCCGAGCACGATCGGCGAGGCGCTGAAGCCCATGCGCGCCAGCACCCAGGCGGCCACGCCGAGCACCACCATCTGCTGCACCTCGTGCACGTTGTTGTGCACCGCGAAGCTGCCCAGCACCGTGAGCAGCGCCACGCACGGCACCAGCACCGCCTTCGGGATGGCGACGATCGAGCGGAACGCGAAGCGGCCGATCAGCAGGCCCACCGGCAGCATGATGCATCGTGGCCAGGATCAGGCCCCAGATGAAGGTGTAGACGATCGGCGCCTGCTGCGTGAACAGCGTCGGCCCGGTGCGGATGCCCTGCACCAGCAGCGCGCCGAGGATGATGGCGTCGGGCGGCGTGCCCGGAATGCCGAGCACCAGCGTCGGGATGAAGCCGCCGCCGACGGTGGCGTTGTTGGCCGATTCGGTGGCGATGACGCCGTCGGGCTCGCCCTTGCCGAAGTTGGCGCTGCGCGGCGACGAGCGCTTGGCCTCCGAATAGGCCACCAGCGAGGCGATCGAGCCGCCCGCGCCCGGCAGGATGCCGACCACGGTGCCGATGATCGAACTGCGGGCCAGGTTGAACTTGCTGCGCGCCAGCGCCGCGCCGGCCTCGCGCAGCCGGAAGCCGGCGACCCGGCTGCCGGCGTCGAGGTGCGCGGCCGGCGTGGCCACCAGCTCGATCAGCACCGGGATGCAGTACAGCCCGATCAGCGCCGAGACCACGTCGATGCCGCCGAGCAGGGCCTTGGAGTCGCCGACATAGCGGATGTCGCCGCCGACTTCGGCCACGCCGACCATCGACAGCAGCAGCCCCAGGCCGCCGCCGATCAGGCCCTTCAGCGTGCTGCCTTCACCGAGCGAGGCGATCAGCGTCAGGCCGAAGATCGCCAGCCAGAAGTATTCGACCGGGCCGAACTTCAGCGCCACGGTGGCCATCGGCGGTGCCAGCAGCAGCAGGAAGCCGGCACCGACCAGCCCGCCCACCACCGAGGCCAGGCAGGCCAGGGTCAAGGCCAGGTCGCCGTTGCCGGCGCGCGCCATCGGGTAGCCGTCGAAGGTGGTGGCGATCGACGACGGCGTGCCCGGCGTGTTGAGCAGGATGGCGGCGTAGGCGCCGCCGTAGATCGCGCCGGTGTAGATGGCGCCGAGCGCGATCAGCGCCGCCGCCGGCTCCATCGAGAAGGTGAACGGCACCAGCACCGCCACCGCCATCGTCGCGGTCAGCCCCGGCAGCGCGCCGATGACGGTGCCGGCGACGACCCCGCCCAGCGCCAGCAGCAGGTTCAGCGGCGTCAGCGCCGCCAGCAGGTACTCGGCGGTGCCCATGCCGTGTCAGCGCGGCCCGGCCTACTTCTTGACGATGCCCATGTCCTTGGCCAGCCCTTCGTAGCGGGCCTTGATCTCGGCCATGAAGGCCGGCATCTGCGCCGGGCCGACGTTCAGCATCGCGAAGCCGCCGTCTTCCATCTTCTGATGAACTCGGGGTCGGCGTTGATCTTGGCCAGGATCTCGGCCAGCTTGGCCTGCACGTCGGCCGGCGTCGACTTTCGGCACCGCGACGCCGCGGTAAGCGCCGCCGACCAGGTTGAAGCCCTGCTCCTTGAAGGTCGGGCAGTTGGGCAGCTTCGGGTGGCGCTGCTCCATCGCCACCGCCAGGCAGCGCACCTGGTCGCCGAGCTGCATCTGCACCGTGGTGTAGCCCCAGCTGCCGGCCACCTGCTTGCCGAGCAGCGCGGTGTTCGACGGCCCGGTGCCGCCGAACGGCACGTAGGTGGTCTTGATGCCGGCCAGCTTGTCGAACTGCTGCTGCGCCAGGTGGTTGGCCGAGTTGGTGCCCGAACCCGACAGCGTGGTGGCGCCGGGCGACTTCTTGGCGATATCGATGAAGTCCTTCAGCGTCTTCGACCGGGCTGTCGGCCGGCACCAGCAGCGCATCGGGCGTGTAGTGGAACCAGTAGACGGTGGTGATCTCGTCGGTCTTGTAGCCGACATCCTTTTCCAGCGGCTGCAGCACGATGTGCGGCAGGTTGGTGCCCATCACCGTGTAGCCGTCGCCGGTCATGCCGTTGAGCTGCGACCAGCCGGCCGCGCCACCGGCGCCGGCCTTGTACTGGATCGCCAGGCTCTGGCCGGTGAGCTTCTTGAACACCGGCTCCTGCAGCCGCGCGGAGATGTCGGATTCACCGCCCGGGCCGAACGGGATGATGTAGTTGACGGTCTTGTCGGGATAGCCGGCGGCCAGCAGCGGCGTCGAAACGGTGGCCAGAACCGCGACAGCGGCGATGTGTGCAAGGGTCTTCATCGTGGTCTCCAGAAAGTGCAGGTGCAGCAGCCGCGAACGATGCCGCAAGGCGGCGCGCACGTCATCGGCTCTTACCCCCGTGTGACGTCCACAGGCGCAGAGCCCAGCAGCTCGGCGATGGCACGGCCCACGTCGGCGGTGCCGGCCGTGCCACCCAGGTCGCGCGTGCGCGGGGCCTGCGGGTCGGCCAGCACCGCTTCGATGGCGGCGAGAACCGCATCGTGCGCTTCACGGTGGCCGAGGAAATCGAGCATCAGCGCGGCGCTCCAGATCTGGCCGATCGGGTTGGCGATGCCCTTGCCGGCGATGTCTGGCGCCGAGCCGTGCACCGGCTCGAACAGGCTCGGCCATTCACGTGTCGGGTTCAGGTTGGCCGACGGCGCGATGCCGATGGTGCCGGTGCACGCCGGGCCCAGATCGGACAGGATGTCGCCGAACAGGTTGGACGCCACCACCACATCGAAGATCTGCGGCCGCTGCACGAAGTGGGCGCTGAGGATGTCGATGTGGAACTGGTCCACCGTGACATCGGGATAGTGCTTGCTCATCGCCGCCACGCGCTCGTCCCAATAAGGCATCGTGATCGAGATGCCGTTGCTCTTGGTCGCCGAGGTCAGCTTGCGGCGCGGCCGGCGCATCGCCAGTTCGAACGCGAACTTCAGCACCCGGTCGACACCGATGCGCGTCATCACCGTCTGCTGCGTGACGAACTCGCGCTCGGTGCCGGCGAACATGCGCCCACCGACACTGGAGTACTCGCCTTCGGTGTTCTCGCGCACGATCATCATGTCGATCGCGCCGGCGGCCAGCGCCTGGCCCTTGGCATCGACCAGCGGGCTGCGCACGCCGGGCATCAGCTTGACCGGCCGCAGGTTCACGTACTGGTCGAAATCACGCCGGAACTTCAGCAGCGAGCCCCACAGCGAGACATGGTCGGGCAGGCTCGCCGGCCAGCCGACGGCACCGTAGAAGATCGCCTCGTGGCCGCCGATGCGGTCCTGCCAGTCGTCGGGCATCATCTGCCCGTGTTTCGCGTGGTAGTCGCAGCTGGCGAAATCGAAGGTGTCGCATTCGACATCGATGCCGAAGCGGCGCGCCGCGGCATCGAGCACGCGCAGCCCCTCGGGCATCACTTCCTTGCCGATGCCGTCGCCGGCCAGCACCGCGATGCGGTGTTTGCTCATCTCGCTGTCCTTCCAGAATTGCGCGCCTGCCACCGCCGGGCGCGGCGCGATGCGTCAGGCGCTTTCGTACAGCCGCGTCAGCACGAACTCGCGATGGCCCAGCGCCTCGGCCGCGGTGAGCCGGCCGTTGGCGGTGCGCAGCATGTTCTCGAGCAGCTTGTCGCCGGCCTGGTCGAGCGTGATCTCGCGCTGCAGCAGCCCGGTGACGTCGACGTCGATGTGCTCGCTCATCGTGCGCACCGTGCGCGGGTTGGCGCAGAGCTTGATCACCGGCACGATCGGGTTGCCGATGACGTTGCCCTGGCCGGTCGGGAAGAAGTGCACCGCGTAGCCCGAGGCCGCGCACAGCGTCACCATCTCGGCCGCGGCGCGACGACGAATCCATGAACCACAGGCCCGGGTGCGTGGGCATCTCGGCCTTGTCGATGCACGCCGTCGACCGTGCAGCTCTTGCCGATCTTCTGGATGTTGCCGAGCGCCTTTTCCTCGATCGTCGTCAGGCCGCCGGCGATGTTGCCCTTGGTCGGCTGGCTGTCGGACAGGTCGCTGGTCTTGTGGCGGTTGATCACGTCCTGGTAGCGGTCGAACATGAACATGAACTGCTCGCGCACCGCGTCGTTGGCGCAGCGCTCGGCGACGATGTGCTCGCCGCCGGTGAGCTCGGTGGTCTCGCCGAAGCACAGGTAGTTGCCCAGGCGCGTGCAGCTTGTCGAAGGCGTTGCCGACCGTCGGGTTGGCGCCGCAGCCGCTGGTGGTGTCGCTCTCGCCGCACTTGGTGGTGACCCACAGCTCGGAGATCGGCGCAGGCCTCGCGCTGCTTCTCGCTGGCCCACTGCACGTACTCGCGCGCCGCCTTGCTGGCGCGCATGATGGTGTCGTGGTCGCCGTGCAGTTCGATGCCGAAGCCGCATCACCGGCTTGCCGGTGGCCTTGATGCCGTCGACCACCTTCTGCGTCCAGCCGTCCTCGATGCCGATCACCACCACCGCCGCCACGTTCGGGTTGCAGCCGGTGCCGATCAGCGTGCGGAAGTGCAGCTCCAGGTCGGCGCCGAACTGCAGCCGGCCGTACGGGTGCGGAATCGCCATCGCGCCCTTGATGTTGTGCGCCACCGCCTCGGCCGCCGCGTTGGACAGGTCGTCCAGCGGCAGGATGATGACGTGGTTGCGAACGCCGACGCGGCCGTTCTCGCGCCGGTAGCCGAGGAAGGTCGTGTCTTTGTCGATGACTGCTGTCGTGTTTACCATCTCGATTACCACCGCTTGGTCTTGATGTTGTGCACGTGGGCGTGTTCGCCCGCCTTGATCGGCGCGACCACCTTGCCCATGTCGATGCCGTACTTGATGACGGTGTCGCCCACCGCCATGTCCTTCAGCGCCACCTTGTGGCCGATCGGGATGTCCTGCAGGGCCTTCAGCGTCGATCGTGCTGGTCCTCGTCCATGATCCAGCCGGTCAGCGCCGTGCCGGCCTTCACCCCTTCGACCACGACCACCGCCACGGTGTCGCTGGGCGTCGTGCAATACGAAATGAATCATCTGCGTCGCTCCCGCGTTCAACTGCGTCATTCGGCGCACGACCATCCGTGGCCGTGCAACTGCGCATCCTAGAGCCCCTGCCGCGGGTGTCAAACAGGTCATCCAGATGACTTGATGACTTCGGTGCACGGCCCGCACAATGCGGCATGCGCCAGGCCGCCCGCCGCCCTTCGTCGCTCGGGCCGTCCGAGCCGTTCGAGCCGATCGCACCGCATGCCGCCGGCATGCCGCTGTACCGCGCCGTCAAGCGCGCGCTGCTGCGCGCCATCGAAGACGGCTCGCTGGCACCGGGCGCGGTGCTGGACAACGAGACCGTGCTCGCCGCCGCCTTCGAGGTGTCGATCGGCACGCTGCGCCAGGCGGTCGAGCGAGCTGGTGGCCGAGCACATCCTGGTGCGCCGCCAGGGCCGCGGCACCTTCGTCGCCACCCACAGCGCCGAGCGCTTCCTGTTCCAGTTCTTCCACGTCGAACGCAACGACGGGCTGCGCGAGGCGCCGAGCGTGGAACTGCTGCACTTCGAACGCGGCCGGCTCGACGAGGCCGCGGCCGAGGCCCTGGGCCGCAAGCCCGGCGAGACCGCCTGGCTGTTCGAGAACCGCCTGGCGCTGCAGGGCCGCGCGGTGGTGCACGACCGCATCGTGCTGCCGGCCACGCTGTTCCGCGCCTTCAGCGAAAAGCGCCTGCGCGAACGCCCCGGCACCCTCTACCGGCTGTACCAGGACGAATTTGCCATCACCGTGGTGCGCGCACTCGAGCGCGCCAGCGCCATCGCCGCCGACCGCGGCACCGCGCGCGTGCTCGGTGTGGCCGCGGGCACGCCGATGCTGCAGGTGCGCCGCACCGCGCTGACCTTCGGCGACAAGCCGGTGGAATACCGCGTCTCGACCTTGCACACCGCGCTGCACGACTATGTGCAGACCTTGTCGCGCAATGCCTAGTCAGTGCCTGATCGGTCGTTGGCCGCGGGCAACTCGATGCCGGGAAAGATCTTGATCACCGCGCTGTCGTCCTCGCGCGCGAAGCCCGCCGTCGACGCCTGCATGAACATCTGGTGCGCGGTGCTGGACAACGGCAGCGGGAACTTGCTGGCGCGCGCCATGTCGAGCACCAGCCCGAGGTCCTTGACGAAGATGTCGACCGCCGACAACGGTGTGTAGTCGCCGGCCAGCACGTGCGCCATGCGGTTCTCGAACATCCAGCTGTTGCCGGCGCTGTGGGTGATGACCTCGTACAGCGCCGCCGCATCGACACCTTCGCGCAGGCCCAGCGCCATCGCCTCGGCGGCAGCGGCGATGTGCACCCCGGCGAGCAGCTGGTTGATGACCTTGACCTTGCTGCCGGCACCGGCCCGATCACCGAGTCGATAGACCTTGCCGGCCATGTCGTCGAGCACCGTGCCGGCTGCCGCATAGGCTTCGGGCCGCGCCGAGCTCATCACCGTCATCTGGCCACTGGCGGCCTTGGCGGCGCCGCCGGAGATCGGCGCATCGATGTACAGGATGCCGGCCTCGGCGAGCCGGCTCTCCAGCGCCACCGACCAGTTCGGATCGACGGTGCTGCACATGATGAACACGCTGCCCGGCTGCATCGTGGCGGCCGCGCCGCCGTCGCCGAACAGCACCGCTTCGGTCTGCGCCGCATTCACCACCACGCTGACCAGCACCTTGCACGATCGCGCCACCTCTGCTGGCGTGTCGCAGGCCTGGCCGCCGTGCTCGGCAAACTGCCGCGCGACACCCGCTCGGGCATCGCACACGTGCAGCGCATGGCCCTTGCCGCGCAGCGTGGCGGCGATGCCGGCGCCCATCGCGCCGAGGCCGATCAATCCGACGGGGTGTTTCATGGTGGTGTGCAGCGCCGCGGCATACGATGAGCGCCTTGAATGTGTCCGACGACTCTAGCGCATGCCTTCGCCGCTGCCCACCTCGATCAGCCGCGTGGTGGCTCATGCTCGCCGCGCTGAACGGCAAGCCCGCGCCGGAGATCGCGACGGCATGGCGTGCCGTGAACGGGGTGAATCGACCGTGACCAACGCTGCGACGCGCCTGAGCGGAAAATTGCCGTTGGCATCGACTACCTGAAAGCGAGACCCCGATGAAGATCGACTTCGTGTCCGACGTGGCCTGCCCGTGGTGTGCGGTGGGGCTCAATTCGCTCGAGATCGCGCTGAAGCGACTGGGCGACGAGGTGCCGGTGGAGTTGCATTTCCAGCCCTTCGAACTGAACCCGACGATGGGTCCGCAGGGCGAGGAGACCATCGCCTACCTGGGCAAGAAATACGGCGCCTCACCCGAACAGCTGGCGCAGTCGCGCGCGACCATCCGCGAGCGTGGCGCGGCGGTGGGCTTCACCTTCGGCGACAGGCCGCATGTGTGGAACACCTTCGACGCCCATCGGCTGCTGCACTGGGCCGGGCTCGAGGGCAGACAACGCGAGCTGAAACATGCGTTGCTGGCCGCCTATCACACACGTGCCGAGAACCCCAGTGCACCCGACGTGCTGCTGCGTCTGGCCGGCGAAGTGGGGCTGGATGTGCAGCGCGCGCGCGAGATCCTGCAAAGCGACGAATACGCCGATGCGGTGCGCGAGCGCGAACGGCACTTCCAGCAGCTGGGCATCTCGTCGGTGCCGTCGGTGATCATCGACGACAAGCACCTGATCCAGGGTGGCCAGCCGCCGGAAGTGTTCGAGAACGCGTTGCGCGAACTGGCGGCGCAGACCGCCTGACCGAGGGGCGCGCCGGGCTACTGCGGACCGCGCGAATAGCGGATCGACAGCACCTGGCCGGCCCGGAAGCGCACCGTGGCCATCAGGTTGCCGGGGCCGCGGTCGTACAGCCACTCTTCGATCAGCTGGCAAGGCAGCACCGCGCCGGCGAAGGGCTGGGGCAGCGGGTACGGCGACTGCGTGCTGTACAGCGGCGCGCAGAAGGCGTCCTTCAGCAAAGGCTCGCCGCACTTGTAGAGCACCGACAGCTTCGAATCGCCTTCAGCCGTGCTGTAGCCGTTGCAGCGCAGCGATTCGGCGCCGGCCTCGGCAGGCTGCAGCGCCAGCCAGGCGATGCACAGGGCGAATGGGACTTTGCACATCGGAACTTCAGGGGCGGGAGCGGTGAGGCGCCATTCTTGCGCCGGCAGCAAATCCTTGGCCATGCCGAGGCCGATGCAGCCGCTAAGCGCTAGTGCCTTCGATCCGGATGTGGCGCCACGACAGCGCCAGAGCCCCCATCACCACCAGCGCCACGATGAATGACAGCGCCGCACCCAGGCCGAGCTGGAAGGCCTGCATCTGGTTGGCGATCAGGGGCGCGATCATCACGCTGGAAGCGTCGCCCATCAGCATCGGCACGAAGAACATGCCCGTCAGCGGCACGAAGGTCAGAATCGTCGCCGAGATCACGCCCGGCATGGTCTGCGGCAAGGTCACGTATCGGAACGCGCGAAGCGGCGAGGCGCCCAGATCCGACGCCGCATCCACCAAAGCCCAGTCCATCTTCTCCAGCGACGCGTAGATCGCGATGACCGCGAAGGGCAGCGAGAAGTAGGTCATCACCAGCACCACCGCGAAGGGGCTGTACAGCAAGAACGGCAGAGGCGAATCGATCAGGCCCAGCGTGCGCAGCCCCTTGTTGATGATGCCGCCGTCTCCCAGCAACGCCATCCACGCATAGGCGCGCAGCAGGCCGCTGGTCCAGAACGACAGGATCACAGCGGCCAGCAGCAGCTTTTGCCAACGCTGCGTGTAGCGCACGATGAAATACGCCAGCGGGTAGGCCATCAGGATCGTCAGCACGGTGATGATCACGGCCGTGACCAGGGTGCGCAGCAGCACCCTGGGATAGGTCCAGCTTTCGAAGAAGACGCGGTAGTTGGCCAGCGTCCACTCCATGACGATCTGGAAGTTGCGCGTCGTCCAGAAGCTGTAGACGAACATGATCGCCAGCGGCACGACGAACAACGCGATCTGCACCACGAACATCGGCATCAGGCCCCACAGCAGGGCCCGGTCGCGGTCGCGCGCGAGCGTCATGAACGAACCCGACTGTCAGGCGGCAAGAACCTCGCTCCATGCGGCCGCGTATTCGTCCTGGTTCGGAGGCGCGGCGATCAGGCGCATCTTCAGCGCGACCTCGGGCTGATCCATCAGGTTGGCCTTGACCATCTCGGTCAGGCCTTCCTTCTTCATCAGTTCGACGCCCGCGCGGTTGGCCGCACCGCGTTGCAGCCGCTTGAAGTTCATCGCCACGTACTCGGGGCTGTGAATGTGGTTGATCCACGCCAGCGCGGCCTCGCGGTTCGGCGACCCCTTGACCAGCATGTCGCCGTCGATCCAGCCGTAGTAGCCCTCCTTCGGGCTTTGCCAACCCATCTGCGGTCCGCCGGACGACTGCACCGTCAACGCCCGGCCCGGCGACGACAGGCCGAGCCAGGTGGTCTCCTCGACATACATGCGCAGCTGCTCGTTCCAGCCCTTGGCGATCGTCGGCGCGTTGCGCTTGATGCGGATCAGGATGTCCTTGCACTTGTCCAGCTGCGCCTTGTTCATCGCGAACGGGTCTTCATAACCCAGCAGCATCGCCGCCACCGGCCACATGAACTCGTGCTGATCGCTGAAGCTGACATGGCCCTTGTACTTCGGGTCGAGCAGTGCTTCGTACGAGGTCGGCGGCGTGCTCACCTTGCTCTTGTTGTAGACCAGCACCGTCGGGTTCCAGCCCCAGGGCACGATCAGCATCTTGCCGCCGCCGGCCTGCAGCGCCGGGATCTTCTTGAATTCCGGGTACATGTTCTTGGCGACGTTCGGGATCGTTTCCAGGTCGATCGGCTCGATCATGCTTTCCTGGTTGTAGCGCACCGGCCACAGGCCATCGGCTTCGAACAGGTCGTACTGCGCGGTGCCCGACAGCTTCAGCTTGGCGAAGGTTTCGGCGTTGCCGCTCATGCCGATGTGGTTGACGCGGATGCCGGAGACGTCGAAGAAACTCTTGATGCCCTGCGGCTCGACGTGGCCGCCCCAGGCCAGCCAGTTGACATTGCCTGCGGCAGCCGCGCTGCGCGGCCAGCCGCCCAGAGCTGCCGCACCGACGGCGGCACCGGCCAATGCGGCCTGCTTGATGAAGTGGCGTCTTGCAAAGGCTTGGTTCATGTCCAGCTCCGGGATGTCAACGAAGCGCGGCCTGCGGCGCCTCAATGGGTTGGGTTTGCGCGTCCGCAGGAAACACGTGCGCATCGTTTGCTTGCCAGGAGAGAAACACCGCCTGACCTCCAGTGAGGCCGTCGAAGCGACTGCCTTCGACATTGAGCTTGAAGGCCAGCACGTCGCGGCCATTCGGCAGGCGCACCGTGCAGTGGGTGACGAATCCCAGGTGCGCGATCTTGCCCACCGTGCCACGCACCACCGGGCCCGAATCCGCCGGCTGCGTCGTCAGGCGGATGCGCTCGGGGCGCACCAGCAGGGTGGCCGCCGACCCACTGCTCATCGCCCCATTGGCAATGCCCTCGACGATGCCGCCTTCGATGTCGACACTGACGACACCACCCTGGCTCGCACTGCCGCGGCAGCGGCCTTCGAAGGCATTGACGGTGCCGATGAACTCCATCACACCGCGATTCGCCGGCCGATCGTAGATCTCGGTCGGCGTGCCGACCTGCAACAGACGGCCGTGATCCATGACCGCGATGCGGTCCGACATCGCCAGGGCTTCTTCCTGATCGTGCGTGACATAGACGAAGGTGATGCCGACCTGCCGCTGGATGCGCGTCAACTCGGCCTGCATCAGCTTGCGCAGCTTCAGGTCGAGCGCCCCGAGCGGCTCGTCGAGCAACAGCACCGAGGGCCGGTTGATGAGCGCTCGTGCCAGCGCCACCCGCTGGCGTTGACCGCCGCTGAGCTGGTTCGGACGCCGCTGGTCATAACCTTCCAGCGAGACGAGTCGCAGCATCTCGCTCACCGCTTCGCGCCGTTGAGCCACCGGCACCTTTTTCATGCGCAGCCCGAACTCGACGTTCTGCGCCACGCTCATGTGCGGAAACAGCGCATAGCTCTGGAACACGGTGTTCACCGGGCGTGCATGCGCCGGCGTGTCCTGCACCGGCTGGCCGTCGATCAACAGGGTGCCGCTGGTGGCCGACTCGAAGCCGCCGATCAGGTTCAAGGTCGTGGTCTTGCCACAGCCGCTGGCGCCGAGCAGCGAGAAGAACTCGCCCTTGCGGATCGTCAGGGAGATGCCGTCCAGCGCCACGGCGGCGCCGAAAGTCTTGGTCACCCCCCGCAGTTCGACCGCGGCGACCGGTTGGTCAGCGGCATCGCCGCTCATCCGGTCGTTCATTCGGTCGACCGCAGCCGCGGATTGCCACCGCGGCCGCGTTCCATCACCCATGCGCCGAACGCCAGCAACACGAACGTGGCCCCCAGCAGCGCACTGGCCAAGGCGTTGACTCGCGGAGCGATGCCGTCCTTCAACAGGCTCCAGATGTACATCGTCAAGGTGCCCTTCTGACCCGAGACGAAATAGGTGATCAGGAACTCGTCCATCGACAAGGTGAACACCAGCAGCGCCGCGCCGACGACGCCGGGCAGGATGAGCGGCAAGGTGACGTGCCAGAAGGTGCGCACCGCATTGGCGCCCAGATCGCCCGCTGCGCGTTCGAGCGTGCGGTCGAAGCCGTACAACCGCGTCGACACGATCAGCACCGCGAAGGGCAACGTGAAGACGATGTGGCCGAGGATGATCGTCAGTTGCGACAGCGGCAGCTTGACGAAGGCGAAGAACAGCAGCAGTGCCACGCCCATCAGGAAGTGCGGAATGATCATCGGCACGATCACCAGCAACTGACTCGTCTGCTTGAAGCGGTAGGTGCAGCGCACCAGCGGGAAGGCTGCGGCGGTGCCCAGCACGGTCGACACGATGGTCGTGCAGGTGGCGATGAACAGGCTGCTGTACAGCGCGTCGTGCAAGCACGAAGTCATAGCCCAGTTCGCGGTACCACTTCAACGTGAAGCCGCGGAACGGCAACGACGGAATGATGTAGTCGTTGAACGAAAACAGCACCAGGAAGAAGATGGGCAGATACAGGAAGCCGAAGCCGAGGACGCCGTAGAGGGTGAGTAGCCGCTTGCCCATCGCGGCCTAATATACTGAAACTTGACTTCTGAAGGACCGCAGCATGCGCAAGTCGCTTCCGATCAAGGGCCGCCAGCACGACGAGGTGATCGCACAGATGCGCGATCTGAAGTCGGGTGACGCCGACTGGCAGCATGGGCGCGTGCCGTTGTTCGTATTCAAGGCGACCGACGAGTTGAGCCGAATCGGGCGCGACGGCTTCTTTGAATATTTCTCCGAGAACGCCCTCGGCGGCGGCCGCGCGTTTCCCAGCGTCAAGCGCATGGAGACCGACATCGTCGAGATGGCGCTGGAACTGTTTCATGCGCCCGCCGAGGCGCAGGGGTTCATGTCCACCGGCGGCACCGAAAGCATCATCCAGGCGGTGCAGACCTGCCGCGACTGGAACCGCAAGCGACGTGGCGACAGCACGCACCGCGGCAATCTGGTGATGGCCGAATCGGTGCACCCGGCCTTCAACAAGGCCGCCAAGCTGATGGACCTGGCGGTGCGCACGGGTGCCGGTGGGCGCGGACTTCCGAACCGACGTGGCGGCACTGGACCAGGCGATGGACGCCGACACGATCATGATCGTCGGCTCGGCGCCGAGCTTCCCGTTCGGCGCCATCGACCCGATCTCCGATCTCGGTTCGCTGGCCCAACGCCGCGATGTGTGGCTGCACGTCGATGCCTGTGTCGGTGGCTACCTCGCGCCCTTCGTGCGGCAGATCGGCCGCGACATCCCGGACTTCGATTTCGGCGTGCCCGGGGTGTCATCGATCTCGGCAGACCTGCACAAGTTCGGCTTTTGCCCGAAGCCCGCCTCGACCGTCTTCTACCGCGACGCCGACAAGGCGCAGCACCATCACTTCGACTTCAACGAGTGGCCCAACGGTCGCTTCTTCACCAGCACACTGGTGGGCACCCGCCCAGCGGGCGGCGTGGCCGGAGCGTGGGCGACGTTCCAGTTCCTGGGAGTGGAAGGCTACAAGGACATTGCCGGCAAGCTGATGGCCTTCATCGACGACTACCGGCACGGCCTCGAAGCCATCGAGGGCCTGTACGTGCTGGGCAATCCACACCTGTCGATCGTCGCCTACGGCTCGCACGACGCCGACATCTTCCGCGTCGCCGAAGTCATGGCGCAAAGCGGCTGGCTGCCCGGCTTGGTGCAGAAGCCGCGCGCCATCCACCGCATGCTGTCGATGATGCAGGCACCGTCGCTCGACGAGTATTTCGCCGCGCTGAAATCGGCTCTGAAGGTGGTGCGCGACGAAGGCGCCAGGTCCGCGACCATCAAGGCGACGTATTGATCGTTGTCGGCCGATGACTTCGTCGTTCCCTCCCCCGGGTTGAAATGGAAGGGCAAGCGACGCCTGTTCCATGCATGCAGCCGCCGCCCATCGACTGGCACGCCGGGCGCATGGCCGAGCGTCGGCGGCAGTTCCTCTCACCGGCGCTGGCTACCTTCACCGCCTACGAGCAGCCCAAGGCCTGGCGGCGCGGCAGCGGCCAGTACCTGTACGACCTGGAAGGTCGCCGCCACCTCGACTGCATGGCGCAGAACGTGTGCATCAGCGTCGGCTACTGCCACCCCGGCGTCGACGCGGCGGTGCGCGCGCAGCTCGACGACATCCAGCATGTGACCACCGTCTACGACCACCCGCAGGCCGCGCATTTCGCCGAGGAGCTGGTGGCACGCCTGCCGGCCGGGCACGACTGGGTGGTGCACTTCGTCAACAGCGGCGCCGAGGCGATCGACCTGGCGGTGATGATGGCGCGGCTGCACAGCGGCAACTTCGAGGTGCTGAGCCTGCGCGATGCCTACCACGGCATGCAGTTCACCGCCGGCGCCGCCACCGGCATCGGCGGCGCGCGCCAGCCGCTGCCGCCGGCGCCGGGATTCGTCAGCGTGATCGCGCCGCACCCCTATCGCGGCCTGTTCGGCCCCGAGGCCCTGCCCTACCTGCGCGAGCTCGAGCGTTGCATCGCCACCGCCACTTCGGGTTCGCTGGCAGCGATGCTCATCGAGCCGATCCAGGGTTATGGCGGCATCGTCGAGATGCCCGCAGGCTACATGGAAGGCGCCGCGCAGCGGGTACGTGCCGCCGGCGGCCTGTTGATCGCCGATGAGGTGCAGACCGGCTTCGGTCGCACCGGCGAGCACTTCTGGGGGTTCGCCGCGCACGGCGTGGTGCCCGATGCGATCGTCATGTCCAAGGGCATCGGCAACGGCTTTCCGATCGCCGCGGTGGTGACCCGCCGCGAGATCGCGCAGGCCATGGCGCGGCGCATGTTCTTCAACACCTACGGATCGAACCCCGTTTCATGCGCTGCCGGACGGGCAGTGCTGCAGGCCATCGACGCCGATCGCCTGCAGGCCAACGCAAAACACGTCGGCGACCATTTCGAAGCCACCTTCGCCGGGCTTGCCAGGCGGCATGCGCTGATCGGCGACGTGCGCGGCCGCGGACTGCTGCGCGGCATCGAACTGGTCAGCGATCGGGCATCACGCGAGCCCGCCGCCGACGAAGCGCAGCAGCTTCAACAGCGGCTGCTGCAGGCCGGCATCGTGGTCGGCCTGTGCGGCGCGCAGCACAACGTGCTGAAGATCAACCCGCCGCTTTGTGCCACGAAGGCCGATGTCGATTCGCTGGCCCATGCGCTCGATGCCGCGCTGAAGCCGTTCTGAAGCCGGCGCTGTCTCGTCGCCACCGGGTCACGGCACGCCGACAACCTGCGCTGCCCACACGCGGCGACATCGGGCCCCCCGTGTGGCCTGTCGGCAGCCCGCCGCGCCCTGCGGCAACATCGGCGAGGATCCGGCCATGAGCATGTCGAAGCCGTTGCGCGTTGCAATCCTCGGTGGCGGGCTTGCGGGCCTGGCCGCCGCGCTGTTTCTGCGCCGCGCCGGCCTTGAGGTCACAGTCTATGAACAGACGCCGCACCTGCGTGAAGCCGGCGCAGGCATCGTGGTGCCGCCGAACATGGTGCGTGCGCTGGCCCCGCTCGGGCTGGTGCGCAAGCTCGAAGACTTTGCGGTCCGCCTCGATGCGGCTTGGGAGTTCCGCCGCTGGCAGGACGGGCGGGTGTTGTTCTCGCAACCGATGGGCGATGCCTGCGTGGCGCTGTACGGTGCGCACTGCTACGTCGCGCACCGCGCGGACCTGCTCACGCTGTTCCAGCAGGCGCTGCCGCCCGAGGTGCTGCGGCTCGGTCGTCGTGGTGTCGAGGTGACGCAGCGGGCCGATCGTGTCGAGCTGAGCCTGGTGACGACATCGGGTGCCGTCGAGCATGCCGAGGCCGACGTGCTGATCGCCGCCGACGGCATCCATTCGCAGGTGCGGCAGACGCTGACACCGCAGGTCGACACGCACTTTTCCGGGCTGTGCGCGTTTCGTTGCCTGGTGCCGGCCGACAGCGCACCGCCGATGGCGCTGCGTGCGGTGCAAACGCTGTGGCTGGGGCCGGGCCGGCACTTTGTGCACTACCCGATCAGTGCCGGGCGTTGGGTCAACGTCGTCGCCATCGTGCCGGCCGGTGACTGGCAGGTCGAATCCTGGACCGCCGAGGGTCGCGTCGAAGACCTGGCCGAAGCCTTCGATGGCTGGGATCCGCGCTTGCATCAGTTGATCGCCGCGGCCACCAGCACCCGGCGCTGGGCGCTGTTCGACCGCGCGCCGATCGAGCGCTGGACCGATCGCCGCATCGCGCTGCTCGGCGATGCGGCGCATGCGATGCTGCCGTTTTTCGCCCAGGGCGCGGCGCAGGCGGTGGAGGACGCGGCCGTGCTTGGCGCGTGCCTGCACAAGATCGGCAGCGCGGCGGTGCCGCAGGCGCTGCAACGCTACGAGGCGATTCGCCGCCCGCGTGCCAGCCAGGTGCAGCTGATGAGTCGCGGCCGCGAGGTGAACAACCACCTGCCCGACGGTGCGGCGCAACAGCAGCGCGATGCCGACTTTGCCCACGGCGACCCGCTGCGCCAGAGCGCATGGCTGTACGGGCATGACCTGCAGGCCGACATCGCGGCCCACGCCTAGCGCCGGCGACCCATCGGTCGCCTGATCGAAACACGGCGCGGCGTCGCGGCGTTTCGGCCGGTTAGAGTCAGCGGCTGCCGGCGTGCGTTACCCGCGTGCGTCACCGGGCGAGAGCCCCCGACGGATCCGCGATGGACCAGACTTCAGATGATGACTCGGGGGCACCGTTGCCACCGGGCGGCGCTGCCGACGGCCCTTCTTCGGGCGCCGCCCCGTGGTTCGACCAGGCGCCGACGGTCCTGGTGCTCGTGCGCGGTGCCACGCACCGCGTCGCCGACGCCAACCGGCGCTTTTTCGATCTGGTCGGTGCCCCGGTGCGCATCGGGCAGCCGCTGGCGCGGGCCTGGCCCGACGCTGTCGAACAGGGCATCGTCGCGCTGCTGGACGAGGTGCGAAACGGTGCCGCGCGCCGCACGCTGGCCGGTGCGCGATGCCGGGTGCACGCCGCGGGAGAGCACGAGATCGACGAGCGGATCCTCGATTTCGTCTGCCAGCCGCTCGCCGAGGCGACGGCAGACGAACCGGGCATCGTGCTCGTCGGCAGCGACGTCACCGAACGCGCGGCGCTGGAGCAGGAACTGCGGGGCAGCGAGGCCTCTTTCCGTGCGGCGCTGAACGCCGGGCGCATGGGGTCGTGGGAAACCGACCGAGCGAAGAACACCCGAACCTGGTCACAGGAGGGCATGGCGCTGTTCGGCTTCCAGTTGCCCGAGGGGCGCGGCCAGGTCGACGGCCCCGACGACGAGTACGTGCGCGCGATCCATCCGGACGATCGCCACTGGGTGACCAAGTTCCGGGAGCTCGCCGACCGCCAGGATTCCTTTGCTGCCGAGTACCGCATCGTTCGGCCCGACGGGTCGATCCGCTGGCTGCTCGGCCGCGGTCTGGTCACGCAGCGCGGCGCGCTCGGCCAACCCCTGCGCCTCGTCAGCATCATGGCCGACGTCACCGAGCGCCGCGCATCGGAAGAACGCCTGCGCATCGAACGCGAGCGGCTTGGCCTGGCGCTCGCATCCGGCCAGATGGGCGCCTACGAACTGAACACCAGGGACAACCTGCTGTGGTGGTCCCCGGAGACGTACGCGCTGTTCGGGGTCGACCCGCGTGCATTCGTGCCGACGCCCGAGACGGTGGCGGCGCTGATCCATCCCGCTGACCGGACGTCCGTCACCGAGGCGAGGAGCGCCGCGCTCGACGCGCGGCAGCCGGTGGCGCTGGAGTTCCGTATCGCGGCGCCGGGCGCGGAGCGCTGGCTGGCGATGCGCGGGCAGGCCGACTACAGCGACGGCGGCGCAATGAGCCGCTCGTTCGGCATCGTCATGGACATCAGCGAGCGCAAGCGCACCGAGAAGATGCTTCGCGAGGCCGACCGGCGCAAGGACGAGTTCATCGCCGTGCTCGCGCACGAGCTGCGCAACCCGTTGGCGCCGGTGCGCAACGCGACCGGCATCCTGCACCGTGTCGCTGCCGCCGAGCCCACCGTGACCTGGTGCCTCGAGGTCATCGACCGGCAGATCGGGCAGATGACGCGGCTGCTCGACGACCTGCTCGATGGCTCCCGGCTCGCGCAGGGGCAACACCGGCTGCGGCGCGCGCCGATCGACCTGCGCGCCGCGATCGAACTCGCGGTGGAGACTGCACAACCGCACATCGCCGCGGCGCGGCACCGGCTGAAGCTCGACATCGACGACCAGCCGCTGCCGCTCGACGGCGACCACACACGCCTTGCGCAGGTCTTTTCCAACCTGCTCATCAACGCGGCCAAGTACACACCGGCCGAAGGCGAGATCACGCTGAGCGCGCGGCGTCGCCGCGGCGAGGCCCACGTCCTCGTCGTCGACAACGGCATCGGCATCGAGCCACAGCACCATGCGCAGATCTTCGAGCTGTTCGGGCATGTCGACGTGCCCGGCGGCACCTCCGACAAGGGGTTGGGCATCGGCCTGGCGCTGGGCAAGGGCCTGGTGGAGCTGCACGGCGGGCGCATCAGCGTGCACAGCCCCGGGCTCGGCCGGGGCAGCCGATTCGAGGTGGCGCTGCCGCTCGACGGCGAACAGCACATGCCGCCGCCCAGCATCGCACATCTGCCGACAATCGCGGCGCGGGCCACGCCGCGTCGCGTGCTGGTGGCAGACGATCTGCGCGACATCGGCGACAGCATCGCGCGGCTGCTGGAAGCCGAAGGTCACACCGTGCGGGTCGCGTACGACGGGCTGCAGGCGCTGCAGATGGCCGAGTCATGGCGGCCCGACGTGGTGCTGCTGGACATCGGCATGCCGGTGCTCGACGGCCATGCGGTTTGCCGCCGCATCCGCGCCGAGCCCTGGGGTGCGGCGATGCTGTTGATCGCGCAGACGGGCTGGGGCCAGGACAGCGACCGCCGCGAGAGCGAAGCCGCCGGCTTCGATCACCATCTCGTCAAGCCGCTGGACTTGGCCGCGCTGCTCGAGCTGCTGTCAGGGTGGCGTGAGCAGCCGCCGACCGATGCGTGATGTGCAGGAACAGCCTGTGATTGGTAGGCCGTGTTGGACTTGAACCAACGACCAAAGGATTATGAGTCCTCTGCTCTAACCAACTGAGCTAACGGCCCGTACGCCGGCGATTGTAGGCAGCGCCTACTTGTGGCTCAGCGCCTGGCCGACCAGCCTCGACGTGATGTCGACGATCTGGATCATGCGCTCGTAGGGCATGCGCGTCGGGCCGATGACGCCCAGCGTGCCGACGATGCGGCCGTCGACTTCGTAGGGCGCGGTGACCACCGAGAGTTCCTCGAAAGGCACCACCCGGCTTTCGCCGCCGATGTAGATGCGCACGCCTTCGGCACGGCTGCTGACGTCGAGCAGCCGCATCAGCTCGGTCTTCTGCTCGAACACGTCGAACAGCTTGCGCAGGCTGCCCATGTCGTGGCCCGAGCGCCGGCACGGCCAGCAGGTTGCGTTCGCCGCTGACCACCACCTGTTCGGTGCTTTCGGCGAGCACCTCGCTGCCGGCCTGCACGGCCGCCTGCATCAGCGCGGCGATCTCGCTGCGCAGCGCTTCGATCTCGCGCTTCAGGCGTTCGCGCACCTCCTCGATGCTGAGGCCGGCGTAGTGCGCATTCAGGTAGTTGGTGGCTTCGATCAGTTCGGACTGCGTGTGGTCGCGCGCGGTGAAGACGACGCGGTTCTGCACATCGCCGTCGGGTGCCACCAGGATCACCAGCACACGCCGCTCGCCCAGGCGCAGGAACTCGATGTGGTGGAACACGCTGGCCTTGCGCGGTGCGGCGACCACGCCGACGAAGCTCGACAGGCTGGACAGCAGCTGCGCGGCCTGCGCGATCACCCGTTGCGGCTGATCAGGGTGCAGGTGCTCGCGCGCTGCCGCCATGTCGGCCGTTGCGCGTGCCATGTCGATCGGCTGCGCGGTCAGCATGGTGTCGACGAACAGCCGGTAGCCGCGCGCGGTGGGCACGCGACCGGCCGAGGTGTGCGGGCTGGCGATGAGCCCCATCTCCTCCAGATCGGCCATCACGTTGCGGATGGTCGCCGGCGACAGTTCCAGCCCCGAAGCCCGCGACAGCGTGCGCGAACCGATCGGCTGGCCATCGGCGATGTAGCGTTCGACAAGCGCTTTCAACAGCGTCTTGGCACGGGCGTCGAGCATGGCTTCGATTGTACGGACACCGTCCTTCGCAGCCGTCGGCGCAGGGGGCCTATGGTGTAATGATCCACATGCCCAAGCGCTTCGTCCATGCGGCCCTGGTGGGCAAATACCAGGCCCAGGGCATTCGCCCGATGCTCGAGGAAATCGCGCAATTCCTGGTCGGCCTCGGGCTCGAGGTGTCGTTCGAAAAGGCCACCGCGCTGAACACCGGCGTCACCGATTACGAAGCACTCGATGCCGCCGCACTGGGCGCGCGCTGCGATCTGGCGGTGGTCGTCGGCGGCGACGGCACCATGCTCGGCATCGCACGCGAACTGGCGCGCTACGACCTGCCGCTGGTGGGCATCAACCAGGGCCGGCTGGGCTTCATCACCGACGTGCCGGTGGGCCACTACCGCGAAGCGCTGCAAAGCATGGTCGCCGGCGACTACGAAGAAGACATGCGCGCGATGATCGAAGGCGGCGTGTGGCGCGACGGGCACAAGATCTTCGATGGCCTGTCGATGAACGACGTGGTCGTCAGCCGCGGCGCCACCGCCAGCATGGTCGAGTTGCGGGTCGACATCGGCGACGAATTTGTCGCCAACCTGCGCGCCGATGGCTTGATCGTCGCCTCGCCCACCGGCAGCACCGCCTATTCGCTGTCGGCCGGCGGGCCCATCGTGCACCCCGGCATCGCCGGCTGGCTGCTGGTGCCGATCGCCTCGCACACCTTGTCGAACCGTCCGATCGTGCTGCCCGATGTCGGCGAGGTGTGCATCGAGGTGGTGTCGGGGCGCGACGTCATCGGCCAACTTCGACATGCAGACGCTGGCCAGCCTGATGCACGGCGACCAGGTGCGCGTGCGCCGCTCCGAGCACAAGGTGCGCTTCCTGCACCCGCGCGGCTGGAGCTACTACGCCACCTTGCGCCGCAAGCTGCGCTGGTACGAAGGCGTGGTCTAGCTCGAGCACGGGTGTCTTGATGTTGCACCGCCTCGCGCTGCAGGATGTCGTGCTGGTCAGCCGGCTCGAGATCGAACTCGCCGCCGGCTTCAGCGTGCTCAGCGGCGAGACCGGCGCCGGCAAGTCGATCCTGATCGATGCGCTGCAGCTGGCGCTCGGCGCACGCGGTGATGCCGGCCTGGTGCGCGAAGGCGCCACGCGCGCCGAAGTCAGTGCCGAGTTCGACGTGCCCGGGTCGCTGCGCGGCTGGCTCGACGAGACCGGTTTCGCCGCCGACGACGACGCCGATGACGGGCGCCTGCTGCTGCGCCGCAGCATCGACACCCAGGGCAAGAGCCGCGCCTGGATCAATGGCCGGCCGGCGACGGTGGCGCAGCTGCGCGAGGCCGGCGAAGCGCTGGTCGACATACACGGCCAGCACGCCTGGCAGAGCCTGACCCGCCCGGCGGCGGTGCGCGCGCTGCTCGACCGCCAGGCCGGCGCCGACACCGCCGCGCTCGGCACGCTCTGGCAGGCGTGGAAAGCGGCCGAAGCGGCGCTGGAAGATGCGCGACAACGCACCGATTCGCTGCAGCGCGAACGCGAGCGGCTGGCCTGGCAGATCGGCGAAGTGGACAAGCTGGCGCCCGGCGACCACGAGTGGGACGAGCTGAACACCGAACATCAGCGGCTGGCGCATGCGCAAGGCCTGCTCGACGGCGCGCGCACCGCGCTGGCCGCGCTGTCGGAAGACGAACCGGCCGCCGATGCGCTGATCTCGCAGGCCATTGCCGCGCTGCAGACGGTGACGGCGCACGATGCCTCGCTGCAGGCGGTGGTCGAGGTGCTGCAGGCTGCGCAGGCCCAGGTGCAGGATGCCGCGCACACGCTGCACGGCACGCTCGGCCACAACGAGCCCGATCCGCAGCGCCTGGCGCAGCTCGACGACCGGCTGGCCGCGTGGCTGTCGCTGGCGCGCCGCTACCGGCGCGCCCCGAATGAACTGCCGGCGTTGCTGCAGGCCTGGCAAGCCGAGTTGCGCGAACTCGACGCGGCCGCGGACATCGACGCGCTGCAGCGCGCCAGCGACGAGGCACGCAAGCGCTGGCACACCGAGGCGCTTCGCATTCAGCGGCTGCGCAAGGTGGCGGCGCCGAAGCTGGCGGCGCGTGTGACGCAGGCGATGCAGGAACTGGGCATGGCCGGGGGCAGCTTCGAGGTGGCGCTGGTGGCGCAGGAGGCGCCGCAATCCTTCGGCCTGGAAAGTGTCGAACTGCGCGTGGCCGGCCATGCCGGCAGCACACCCAGGCCCTTGGCCAAGGTGGCCTCGGGCGGCGAGCTGTCGCGGCTGGCGCTGGCAATTGCCGTCACCACGGCGCAGTCCGGGGCGGCCGCCGGCACGAATGCGTCGATCATGATCTTCGACGAGATCGATGCCGGGGTCGGTGGCACCGTGGCCTACTCGGTGGGCCGGCTGATGAAACAGCTGGGCGCCAGCAGCCAGGTGCTGGCGGTGACGCACCTGGCGCAGGTGGCGGCCTGCGCCGACCATCATTTCCAGGTCAGCAAGGCGGCGCAGGGCGCGGCCACGCTGACGCAGGTGCAGGCCGTCAGCGGCGAGGAACGCGTCGCCGAGGTGGCGCGCATGCTCGGCGGCGAACGGCTGACATCGGCCAGCCGCGCCCATGCCGAAGCGATGCTCAGCGGCAGCGACATTCCGGCATCACCGAAAGCGAAGAAGGTGGCGCAGTGAACGCCGCGCACGACAGCGACACGACCTCGGCGACCTGCCGGCATCCGCCACCGCACCGCACGACGCTGCGCCGCAGCGCGAGGTGGTGCTGGTCACCGGCATCTCCGGCGGTGGCAAGTCGGTGGCGCTGCACGCGCTGGAAGACGCCGGCTTCTTCTGTGTCGACAACCTGCCGCCCGAACTGTTGCGCGAATTGATCCGCCTCGAGCACGATCGCTTCACCGACCGCATCGCGGTGGCGGTGGATGTGCGCACCGCCGCCAGCCTGCCCAACCTGGTGCCGCTGATCGACGAGCTGCAGCAAGAAGGTGTGCAGATCCGCTCGCTGTTTCTCGATGCCAGCACCGATGCGCTGGTGCGGCGCTTCTCGGAAACGCGGCGGCCGCACCCGCTGTCGAGTGCGGTCGCCGCCGGAGACGGCGTCGCGTGCGCTGATCGACGCCATCGAGCTCGAACGCGAGCTGCTGGCTGCGCTGCGGGATGTCTCCACCATCATCGACACCAGCCAGCTGCGCCCGGCCCAGCTGCGCAACTGGGTGCGCGACCTGGTCGCCGCGCGGCACCAGCGTGCTGACGCTGGTGTTCGAATCCTTCGCCTTCAAGTACGGCGTGCCGCTCGATGCCGACTATGTCTTCGATGTGCGCATGTTGCCCAACCCGTACTACATCCGCGAGCTGCGCGCGCTCAGCGGCCGCGACGAGGTGGTGGCGCAGTACCTGCAGGCGCAGCCCGAGGTCGACGAGGTGATGGGCCAGATCGAAGCCTTCCTGCGGCGCTGGCTGGGCGCCTTCGAGGCCGACCAGCGCAGCTACCTCACCGTGGCCATCGGCTGCACCGGAGGCCAGCACCGCTCGGTCTATCTGGCCGAAAGCCTGGCGCGGCGTTTTGCCGACCGCAGTGCCACGCTGGTGCGGCACCGCGAACTGGACGCCCGCGAATGAACTTTCGCCGCCGATGTGCGCTCCACGCCCGATGGTGATCGCCGAGCATCCGACCCGCGCCTCGAATGGCGGCAATGGCGGCGGTGGCGAAGACGACATGCTGCCGCTGTTTCCGCTGCGTTCGGTGCTGTTCCCCGGTGGCCTGCTGGGCCTGAAGGTGTTCGAGGCCCGCTACCTCGATCTGGTCACCGATTGCCTGCGCCGCCGACGGCCCTTCGGCGTCGTGTGCCTGCTGCAAGGCAGCGATGTGCGCGCCGGCCAGCACGATGCCCGATTCGAGTCGACCGGCGTGCTGGCACGGCTCGACGATGTCGACAGCGAACAGGCCGGCTTGCTGCGCGTGCGCTGCACCGGCACCCAGCGCTTCAATCTGCTCGGCCAGCCGAAGCAGGAGTCCGATGGCCTGTGGACCACCGCCTTCGCGCTGTTGCCCGATGACGCCGAGCTGGCGCCGGCGCCCGAGATGCTGCCCACCGTCAAGGCCCTGGCCAGCGCCATCGCCTCGTTGAAGGCCCAGGGCTCGGTGCCGTTCAACGAACCCTATCGTCTGGACGAGGCCGGCTGGGTGGCCAACCGCTGGTGCGAGATCCTGCCGATCGCGCTCGGCGCCAAGCAGAAGCTGATGGAACTGCAGGAGCCGGACATCCGGCTGCAGCTGGTGCACGAGTACCTGCGAGGCAAGGGCGTGGTCGAGGATTGATGCGCGCGTGTCGCGGTGGGCTCGAGCGCCTTGCGCCGCTACCGTTATTGCGCGCCGGCCTCGATCAAGCGGCGCACAGGCGCGCTCAGGCCCATCTGCAGCGCCTCGCCGGCGATCGACCCAGCGCCCGCTCGGCAGCGCATCGGTCAGCGCCTGCATCCGCGCGGCGCCCAGACGAGCCGGCAACGTCCAGCGCAGCGGCCACAGTCGCCAATCGAAATGGGTCAGTGCATGGTCGATGGCCGGCAGTTCTTCGCTGCGCCCAGGCCAGTCGACCAACGCCGCCTGCAGGCTGGGCAGATCGGCGAACTCGGGCAGGCTCCACAGGCCGGCCCATACGCCGCTTTCCGCCCGTCGCACCAGCCACAGCTGCTGACCCTGGGCCAGCCAGAGCAGGGCGTTCTCGCGCCGGCCCCGCAGGCTGCGGCGCGACTTGCGCGGGTAGTCCTGCACGCGCCCCTGCCGATGAGCGACACAGTCGGATTGCAGCGGACACGCAGCGCAGCGCGGCTCACGGGTGGTGCACAGCGTGGCCCCCAGGTCCATCAGGCCCTGCGTGTAGATGTCGACCTGCCGTGGTGGCAACAGCGACTCGGCGATCTGCCACAGTCGCTTTTGGTGGGCCACCACCGCCAGGTCGTCGCCGAAGCCGAGCGCGCGGCTGAGCACGCGCTTGACGTTGCCGTCGAGGATCGCCACGCGTTCGCCGAAGCAGAACGCGGCGATCGCTGCGGCTGTCGAACGGCCGATGCCGGGCAGTTCGCCCAGCGCCGCCGCGCTGCGCGGGAACTCACCGCCGAAATCCTGCTGCACGCGCTGCGCGCATCGGTGCAGGTTGCGCGCGCGGCTGTAGTAGCCCAGGCCGCTCCACAGGGCCAGCACGTCGTCCAGCGGTGCCGCAGCCAGCGCACGCAGGTCGGGAAAACGCAGCAGGAAGCGGCCGTAGTAGTCGATCACGGTCGCCACCTGGGTCTGCTGCAGCATGATCTCGGACAGCCACACGCGATACGGGTCGCGTGTGCCCTGCCACGGCAGGCCGTGACGGCCGTGGAGGCGCTGCCAGCGGATCACGCGCTGCGCGAAGGCCGTGCCGGCGGCCATCAGACGACAGCGGCGACGTGTGCGGGTTCGGGCTGCGGAACGACGCCCACGGCCCGTGGCGAACGGATGGCCGTGGGTGCGGTGGGCGCCGCCTCGGCCACCGCCAGGATGCGATTGGCCATGTGGTCGAGCCGCCACATCAGGCTGGCCAGGTTCTTGTCCTGCGCTTCGACCTCGGCGATGCGCGACTCGAGTTCGCCGGCAGCACCCTGCACACGCTGCAGCGCCTGGTGGCGGTGTTCGAAGGCAGCCCTGCGTTCGCGCAGCTGCAGCTCGACCTGCGACGACGCGCCCTTGCCCCACAGCTCGATGTCGCCGGCGGCACTTTCGAACACGGTGCGCAACTTCGACACCAGCATGCGCTGGAACTGCTCCATGAAGCCGGCGCCCGACAAGCGCCAGGCCTGCGTCGGTGCCAGGTAGCGGCCGTAGCTGCGCTCGATCATGTCGAGTTCGTCCACATAACGGCGCAAGGCGGGGCCGGCCACCATGTTGAAGGCGAAGCCGAACTCGGTGTTCAGTTGCCGGAAGCTTCCGGCCAGCATCTGGTGCATTTCGTCGGCGCCTTCGCCGGCAGCGGCCAGCGAACGGCGCAGGCGTTGGCACAGCTCGGCGAAAGCCTTGCGCGCGCCGAGCTTCAGCGGCGTGGCCCCGAAAGCAGTCTGCATGCTCGCCACCTCGCGGCGCAGCGCGTCGCTGGACAGCAAGGCCAGCGCCTTGCGCATCATGCGCAGATGCACCGAACGCAGCGCTGCCAGCCGCGCGTGGCAGGGCTCGAATTCGGCCATCTCGGCCTCGAGCCGCTTGAGCATCGCGCCGACCTTGGCGCCGCTCTTGCCCCGCAGGCCGCGCAACTCCAGCGTCTGCTCGGTGATGTGGCGGCGCCGCTCGCCCAGGCGCCGAGCCGCCGCCTGGCGCACCTGCAGCAGCGTGGCCTCGGTGGCCTGCGACAGCACGGCCTGCTGCCGCGGCAGCAGTTCGGCGGCCAATGCCGCTTCCAGCGTCGGCAGGCCGCTGGCGGCCAGCGCCGCGACGTCGCCATGCACGCGCGCGGCCAGCGCGTCGCGTGCCGACAGCGCGAACACCCGCGCCGGTGGCACACCCAGGCTCTGCGCGATCGCACGCCGCTGGCGTTGCACCTGCTCGGCCACCACCGCTTCGCTGGACAGCGGGTCGTCGAGGATGTCGATCTTGTTCAGCACCACGAAACGTTCGAGTGCGACACCGCCCAGATGTTCGTTCCAGATCGTCAGATCGGAGCGTGTGACGCCGGTATCGGCGCCGACGAGGAAGACCACCGCATGCGCAGACGGCAGCAGCGACAGCGTCAGGTCCGGCTCGGCGCCGACCGCATTCAGCCCCGGCGTGTCGATGACCACCAGTCCGCGTTCGAGCAGCGGGTGCGGGTAGTTGATCAACGCATGGCGCCAGGCCGGCACCTCGACGAGCCCGTCGGCGCCGAGCGGTGGGTTGTCGGCGGGCTCGCTGTCGCTCCACAGCCCCAGCGCGGCCGCCTCGTCGGTGCTGACACGGCGCGTCTGCGTGACCAGCAGCAGCGCCTCGCTGAGCCCGTCGGGGTTGCGCGGATCCAGGCCCAGCCGCTGCCACGCGGCCGGCTGCTGGCGCAACTCGGCCAGCGCAGCGCCTTGCAGCCGCGTGTCGATCGGCAGCAAGGCCAGTTCGGCCGGTTGGCCGGCGCGAAAGTGCAGCTCGACCGGGCACATCGTCGTGCGCCCCGGCGTGGCCGGCAGCACGCGCCGCCCCGCATCGGCGAAGAAGATCGCGTTCAGCAACTCGGACTTGCCCCGCGAGACCTCGGCCACACAGGCCAGCACCAGCTTGTCGGCGGCGAGCTTGCTGCCCAGCGAGTCGATGGCGGCGCGCTCGGCCTGCGCGGCGAGCTCGTTCTGGGCAAGGAATTTCGCCAGCTCGGCGATGTGCCGCTGCAGCTCACCGCGCCAGGCGGCAAGCCCATCGAGTTGCTGGGACAAAGGGGTTTTCATCGCGTGATCGCAGGGCATGACAGATGCCTCGGGTCATGCTAGCGCAGCCCCTGCAGGGCCTGACGAGCGCGATACACCTGCTGACAACAACTGGTGTGCAGCTTTGCGCGATTGCCTTTCACGGCGCATGCGCAGCGGCCCCGCGACGGCGGGCTTCAGCTGCGCCGCTGGCAGTTCGGGCAGAAGTAGGTCGAGCGCTGCGCCTGCACGATGCGCCGCACCGGCGCGCCGCAGACGTGGCACGGCTGGCCTTCGCGCCCGTACACCTTGGCCTCGGCCTGGAAGCGGCCGCCGGCGCCGTGCGCATCACGAAAATCACGCAGCGTCGAGCCGCCCACTTCGAGCGCCCGCGTCAGCGTCTGGCGCAGCGCCTGCAGCAACCGCGCGCACGCCGGGCGGCTGAGGCGCGCGCTGCGCGTGCGCGGGTCGATGCCGGCGCCGAACAACGCTTCGCACGCATAGATGTTGCCGGCGCCGACGATCACCTGCCCGCCCAGCAGCAGTTCCTTGATCGACACACGCCGGCCGCGCAGGGCAGCATGAAAGGCGGCCGCGTCCAGACCCGGGTCGAAGGGTTCGGCACCCAGGCGTGACAGCAGCACGGCCGCTGGGGCGACCTGCAGGCTGTCGGACCACAGCACGGCGCCGAAGCGGCGCGGGTCGGTCAGCCGCAAGGTGCCCTGCGAGGTGGCCAGGTCGAAGTGCTCGTGCGGGCCGGGTGGGCCGCAGGCATCGAGCAGTGCCAGCGACCCGGACATGCCCAGGTGCAGCAGCAGGCCGCCGTCCTGACCGGCCGGCGGCGCGGCCGGCTCGCGTTGCAGCGGCAGCCACAGGTACTTGCCGCGCCGTCCGACATCGCCCACGCGCAATCCGATCAACGATTCGGGGGCGATGCCCAGCGGCCAGCGCAACGGTTTGCCGACGCGCACGGCGAGCACGCGCGCACCGTGCAAACGCACACCGATGCTGCGTCTTGTGACTTCGACCTCGGGCAGTTCGGGCATAAGCTTGGTGAAAAACCGACGCGGCCCGGTTCTCCGACCTCGGCGCGTGGATGAAGGGCCCGTGCCGGGGCCGGCGCAACCCATTATGTGAGAATGAAACGCTGAGAATTGGAGTCCCGATGACCCTTTGGCCCCTGTGGCGACACGCCACGATGCGATGGGCGGCCACCTCGATGCTGCTGGCGGGCAGTGGCTTGACGCTGGCCCAGCCTGCAGTGCCAGCGCAGGCGGCCGCAAGCGCGCCGGTGGCAAATTCGCAGATCGACGCGCCGCTGTTCTATCAGCTGCTGATCGGTGAGATCGAGTTCAGCGCCGGCCGCGCCGGCAACGCCTACCAGGTGATGCTCGATGCGGCACGCCGCACCGGCGACGAGCAGCTCTACCGTCGCGCCACCGAAGTCGCACTGCGCTCGCGCGCCGGCGATGAGGCGCTGGCAGCGGCCAAGGCCTGGCGCGCGGCGGCACCCACGGCGATCGAGCCGATCCAGCTCGAGCTGCAGATCCTGCTGTCGCTGAACCGTCCCGGCGAAGTCGGCGAACCGATGCGCGCGTTGCTCGAGGCCACCCCTGCGGTCGCGCAGCCCGCAGCGATCACCAACCTGCCGCGGTATGTGGTCCGCGCGGCCGACAAGCGCCAGATCGCCACGCTGCTCGAAGAGGTGCTGAAACCCTATGCCGAAGCGCAGCCGACGCGGGCCGCCGCGCAGGTCGCCAGCAGCCGCGCGTGGTTGATGGCCGGTGATGTCGATCGCGCCTGGGAGCTTCTTCGCCAGGCCTACGACACCGCGCCGACGTCACCGGGGCCGGCCCTGCTGGCGCTGGAGATGATGCCCAAGCAGCCGCGCGCCGAAGGCATGGTCAGTGCCTATCTGGCCACGCCCGATGCCGAGACCGGCGTGCGTCGCGCGTATGCCGCCGTGCTGGTCAACGCCCAGCGCTATCCCGATGCGCTGGCGCAGGTCGAGACCATCACGCGCCTGCAGCCCGAGCTGGCCGCACCCTGGCTGACGCTGGGTGCGCTGAAGCTGGAATTGCGCGATCCGCTGGCGGCCGAGCAGGCCCTGCTGCACTATGTTCAGCTGCAGTCGAAAGGGCCGGCGGCGGATGCCGACGCCGACGCCGAGGCGGATGTCGACGCAGAAGCAGGCGCCCCCAGCGAACAGGGCCTGACCCAGGCCTGGCTGCTGCTGGCACAGGCCGCCGAGAAGCGCGGTGACCTGGCCGGCGCCGAAGTCTGGCTGGCCAAGATCGACAACCCGCAGCGCGCGCTCGAGGTCCAGGTGCGCCGTGCTTCGCTGCTGGCGCGGCAGGGCAAGGTGGACGAGGCGCGGGAACTGGTGCGCCGCGCACCGGAGCGCGGGACCGACGATGCCCGCTCCAAGCTGATCGCCGAAGCGCAGGTGCTGCGCGAGGTGAAGCAGTGGCAGGAAGCCTTCGCCGTGCTCGAAGCGGCCAGCAAACGCTTTCCCGACGACGCTGACCTGTTGTACGAACAAGCCATGATGGCTGAGAAGCTCGAACGGCTCGAGCTCATGGAGCAACTGCTGCGCCGTGTCATCGCGATGAAGCCGGAACATGCCCACGCGTACAACGCACTCGGCTATTCGCTCGCCGAACGCAACAGCCGTCTGCCCGAGGCCAAACAACTGATCCAGCGCGCGCTGGAGCTGCTGCCGGGTGACCCGTTCATCACCGACAGCCTGGGCTGGGTCGAGTTTCGGCTCGGCAACACGCAGGAAGCGCTGCGCTTGCTGCGCATCGCC
Source organism: uncultured beta proteobacterium (assembly GCA_963756415.1). Lineage (GTDB taxonomy): Bacteria > Pseudomonadota > Gammaproteobacteria > Burkholderiales > Burkholderiaceae_C > Rubrivivax. The sequence continues at coordinate 469,271 of CAVWNT010000002.1, read as the reverse complement.
TACAAGATTCGCCCCGACACCGAAATTGCCGCGCACCTGGGCGAGGTGCTGTGGGCGGCGGGCCAGCAGGACGAGGCGCGCCGCGTGTGGGCCGAAGCCCGCACGCGCGATGCCGCCAACGACGTGCTGCGCGAGACCCTGGTGCGGCTGAAGGCCGGGTCGTGAGGTGGTGCCTCGGCCGGCACGCGCATTTCGGGTTCTTGCACTGTCGGCCGCACTTGCAGCAGCCGGTTGCGCGACGCCGCTGACAGGCGGCCCTGAGGGGCCGGTGCTGTCGGGGCGGATGTCGATCCAGGTTCAGGGCAGCCCCGACCGTGTCGAACAGCGGTTTTCTGCCGCCTTCGACCTCATCGGCACCGCCGAACAGGGCCGCTTGCAGCTGAGTTCACCGCTGGGCATCGCGATGGCCTCGGCGCAGTGGGGCGCGGGCGAGGCGCGCCTGATCACGCCGGACGGCGAGCGCCGCTTCGCCGATCTCGACAGCCTGTCGCGCGAAACGTTGGGCGAGAGCCTGCCACTGCGCGCATTGCCCGACTGGCTGAACGCGCGGCCGTGGCCCGATGCGCCGAGCCGGCCCTTGCCCGGCGCGGGCTTCGAGCAACTCGACTGGGAAGTCGACCTGAGCCGCTACGACCAGGGCTGGGTGCGTGCCGAGCGACGCACGCCCAGCAGCGTGGTGTTGCGCGTGCGCCTCGACGGCAAGCCCTGATCGAAACGACGATGCCGCGCGCGTTTTTCGATCTGCCGGCTCCCGCCAAGCTGAACCTGTTCCTGCACGTGGTGGGCCGGCGCGAGGACGGCATGCACCTGCTGCAATCGCTGTTCGTGCTCATCGACTGGTGCGACACCCTGCATGTGGAGTTGCCGCGCCGACGGGCGGCTGCAGCGGCACGACCTGGGCGCGGCGCTGCCCGCGGATGACCTGTGCCTGCGCGCGGCGCGTGCGCTGCAGGCGCGCAGCGGCTGCCCGCTGGGCGCCGACATCTCGATCGACAAGCAGGTGCCGTGGGGCGCCGGGCTGGGCGGCGGCAGTTCGGACGCGGCGACCACACTGCTCGCGCTGAACCGGCTGTGGCGTCTGCACTGGCCGCGCCGGCAGCTTGCGGACCTGGCCGCGGGCATCGGTGCCGACGTGCCGTTTTTCATCGGCGGGCACAACGCGCTGGTCGAGGGCATCGGCGAGCGCTTGACCCCGGTGTCGCTGCCGCCACAGGCCTACCTGGTCGTCAAGCCCGCGTCCTCGGTGGCAACGGGCGACATCTTCGGCCACGCCGGGCTGAAGCGTGACAGCGAACCCGTTATACTCGCGGGCTTGATTGAAAACGCCAGGCTCACCGGGTTGTACAGTGCCGGAACGGGCGCCATCTTCGGCCGCAACGATCTGCAGCCGGTGGCCCAGGACAGCTGCCCCGAGGTGCGTACCGTTGCCGAATGGTTGCAAGGCCGCTTCGGCAACAGCCGCATGTCGGGTTCGGGGAGCGCGGTGTTTGCGAGGATCGACACGGCGAAGGGTGCCGAGGCGACCGAACTTGCGCAGGATGCGCGAGCCGATTGGGTCGTTCGCAGGTGTCGCAGTCTGGACCATCACCCGTTGCGGGGCTGGGCCGACTGAAGAACAGGTCAAAGGCCGCGGCGCAATCCGCGGCCTGTGTAGGGGAGTCGCCAAGTTGGTCAAGGCATCGGATTTTGATTCCGACATGCGAGGGTTCGAGTCCTTCCTCCCCTGCCAAGTCCACCGTCGTGACAGCCGCGCCGCCTGATGGCGGCCGAGGTCTCGACACCCGACGAAAGAGCTGCGGTGCTGTTCAACACGGTCCTGTTCACCGGCAACGCCAATCCGGCGCTGGCCCAGGAAATCGCCTCGCAGTTGGGCGTCGAGATGGGGCAGGCGCTGGTCGGGCGCTTCTCCGACGGCGAGGTGCGTGTCGAGGTGCGGCAGAACGTGCGCGCCCGGGACATCTTCGTCGTACAGCCCACCTGCGCGCCGACCAACGAAAACCTGATGGAGCTGTGCATCCTGGTCGATGCACTGAAACGCGCCAGCGCGCGCCGCATCACCGCCGTGATGCCGTACTTCGGTTACGCGCGGCAGGATCGGCGGCCGCGTTCGACGCGGGTGCCGATCAGCGCCAAGGTGGTCGCCGACATGTTGCAGACGGTGGGTGTCGAGCGCTTGCTGACGATGGACCTGCACGCCGACCAGATCCAGGGCTTCTTCGACATCCCGGTCGACAACATCTACGCCTCGCCGGTGCTGTTGTCCGACCTCAAGAGCAAGAGCTATCCCGATCTGGTGGTGGTCTCGCCCGATGTCGGCGGTGTCGTGCGGGCACGGGCGATGGCCAAGCAGCTGGGCTGCGATCTGGCGATCATCGACAAGCGCCGCGCCAGCGCCAACGAATCCGAGGTGATGCACGTCATCGGCGAAATCGACGGCCGCCACTGCGTGATCATGGACGACATGATCGACACCGCCGGCACGCTGGTCGGTGCCGCCGATGTGCTGAAGGAACGGGGCGCCCGGCGCGTGTATGCCTACTGCACCCATCCGGTGTTCTCCGGCCCGGCGATCGAGCGCATCAGCCAGTCGAAGATCGACGAAGTCGTCATCAGCAACACCATTCCGCTGGGCGACGACGCCAGGGCGTGCAAGAACATCCGCCAGCTGTCGGTGGCCTTCCTGTTCGCCGAGACCATCCGCCGCATCAGCGACGGTGAATCGGTGACCTCGCTGTTCGCGGAGCAGAACAGCAACTTCTAGAAATCGAATGAGCGGGCTCGCTGGTGCGGGCCCTTCAAGGTGACGGGTCGCATTGGCCCGTCTTTTCTGGTGCCTGGTCGCGGGCACCTTGTCTGTTTGGAGTCAACACATGAAATTCGTCGCATTCGAGCGCACGCAGCAGGGGACCGGAGCGAGCCGCCGCCTGCGCAATGCCGCCAAGGTTCCCGGCATCGTCTATGGAGCCGGCACGCCGGCCATGATCGAGCTGGATCACAACGCGCTGTTCTTCGCGCTGAAGAAGGAAGCCTTCCACTCGTCGATCCTCGAGATGGAACTGTCGGGCAACGTGCAGAAGGTGCTGCTGCGCGACTTCCAGATGCACCCGTGGAAGCAGATCATCCTGCACGTCGATTTCCAGCGCGTCGACGACACCACCCGCGTGCACAAGAAGGTGCCGCTGCACTTCGTCAATGAAGAGGAGTCGGTGGCGGTGAAGACCGACAAGTGCCTGGTCAACCACGTCATGACCGAACTCGATGTGGAATGCCTGGCCTCGCAATTGCCCGAGTTCATCACCATCGATCTGGCACACCTGGTCAAGGGGCAATCGATCCATGCGCGCGACCTGAAGCTGCCTGAGGGCATCAAGTTCGTGCGTCACGGCAGCCTGAATCCGGTCATCGTGTCGGCCAACGCGCCGCGCATCGAAGAAGAAGCGCCCGCCGACACCGTCGTGGTGGCCAGTGCCGCGGCGCCGGCGAAGGCCAAGAAGAACGAGAAGCAGAACAAGAAGTAAGCATCCGGCACCACCGGGCGTTCACACGGGCCCCGCTTCGGCGGGGTCTGTGCTTTTCGAGGCCTCTCAATGGCCGTCGATGCGACGAAGTTTCGCGACCGCGGCAACATCGGCCCCTAGAATTTGTCGCAGTCGCTTTCGGCTGCCACTCGTCCGCGCTCGCCCATTGCCATGATTCGCCTGCTTGTCGGCCTGGGAAACCCAGGCCCTGAATACGAAGCCACGCGGCACAACGCCGGCTTCTGGTGGATCGACGCCGCTGCGCGCAAGCTGGGGGCGACGCTGCTGCCGCAGCGGGCCTTCTTCGGCCAGGCCGGCCGTGCGGGCAATGTGTGGTTGCTCAAGCCGATGACCTTCATGAACCTGTCCGGCAAGGCGGTGGCCGCGCTGGCGCGCTTCTACAAGATCGAGCCCGAGCACATCCTCGTCGTGCACGACGAGCTCGACCTGATGCCCGGGCAGGCCAAGGTCAAGCAAGGTGGCAGCCATGCCGGTCACAACGGCCTGAAGGACATCCACGCCCAACTCGGTTCCACCGACTACTGGCGACTGCGGCTGGGCATCGGGCACCCGGGCGTGAAAGCCGAGGTCGTCGACTACGTGCTGCGCAGGCCGCCGGCCGAGCAGCGCGAGCAGATCGTGTCCTCGATCGAGCGCTCGATCGAGGTGCTCGATCTGCTGCTGGCCGCCGACATGGAGCGCGCGATGATGAAGGTGCATGTCAAGCCGCCGCGCCCCAAGGCCGCCGCTGTCGTCGATGCGGCGGCCAAGGCGCCGCTACCGGCCTCCGAGGAGCGACATGAATAGCCTGTTTTACGGCGGCCCCCGCGTCGCACAGCGCGGCCTGAGCCCGGTGCCCCCGGCGACGGTCGCCGTCCGGGGGGTCATCGCGCTGGTCGTCGCACTCACGACGCTGGCCGCCTGGGCCGGGCCGCCGCAGACGGTCTACCGCTGCGGACCCGATGGCCGCCAGTATTCGCAGACGCCCTGCGCCGACGGCCGGGCGGTGACCACCGAAGATTCGCGCTCGGCCGAACAGCAGCGCGCAGCGCGCGACGTGGCTGCGCGCGATGCCCGGCAGGCCGACAAGCTGGCCGCCGAGCGTCGTCAGCGCGAGGCGGCGGCCAAGGGCCAGACGGCGGCCGGAATCAAGAACGATGGTGTAGCCAGTGCGTCCGAGGCCACAGCCTCGTCCGCCAAGGGCAAGAGCAAGGGCAAGGCGAAGGCCGGCGTCGAAGATCCGAACATGAGCCCGGCAATGCGCGCTGCACCCGACGGCGCGAAGCCGAACTAGCGATCGCCAAGCCGCCACCGGCGCGGCCCCACACGATCAGCCGGGCGCTACGTGCCGGATCCGGTTGGCGGCGTGGCGCAGGGCCCGGCGGCATCGGCATCCGGCCTGGTCAGCCGGCGGTACTTCGCCCACAGCTGCTCGTTGCTTTCCACATGCTGCGGGTCCAGCGGAATGCAATTGACCGGACAGACCTGCACACACTGCGGCTCATCGAAGTGGCCGACACACTCGGTGCACTTGCCCGGATCGATCTGGTAGATCTCGATGCCCATCGAGATGGCCTCGTTCGGGCACTCGGGCTCGCACACGTCGCAGTTGATGCATTCGTCGGTGATCAGCAGGGCCATGCGGCCTCCTTGCGCCTGCCGTCGCTCATTCGTCAGCCTGAGAGACCCGTTCGCGCAGGCGCCGCAACACCGACGGGGTGACGAACTTCGACACGTCGCCACCGAGCATCGCGATCTCGCGCACGAAGGTGCCGCTGATGAACTGGTACTGGTCCGACGGCGTCAGGAACAGCGTTTCGACCTCGGGCATCAACTGGCGGTTCATGCCCGCCATCTGGAACTCGTAATCGAAGTCGCTCATCGCGCGCAGCCCGCGCAGCACCACGTCGCCGTTGTGGGCGACGACGAAGTCGCGCAGCAGGCCACGAAAGGCCAGCACCTCGACGTTCGGATAGGGCGCGGCGATCTCCGCGGCCATGTCCAGGCGCTCATCGACGCTGAACATCGCGCGCTTGTGGTGGCCGGCCGCCACCGCCAGGATCAGCTTGTCGAACAGGTGGGCCCCGCGGCGCATCAGGTCTTCATGGCCCAGCGTCATCGGATCGAAAGTGCCGGGATACACGGCAATCAGCGGTGTCACGGTGGTCAAGGCGATGTCCTCTCGCTGCGCAATCGTGATCTTGCAGTGTAGTGCGCGCGAAGAAGGCGCCGGATCATGCCCGACGCAGCAGTGCAAAGTGCACCGCGCCCGCTTTCGACTGTCGTTGCAGGGCCCAGCCCGCGGGCGGGTCGATCACGGCGGCGCGCGATTCGATGTAGACCAGTGCGCTGTCGTCGCGCAGCAGCCGGCCACAGGCCAGCAGCGCGGGCATCAGCAGTTGGCTGTCGAAGGGCGGGTCGAGGAAGACCAGATCGGCACTGCCGCCATCCGCCCGCGCCAGCCAGGCCAGCGCATCGGTGCACCGGACCACCACGCTGCTGGCGCCCAGGCGAGCGCGGGTGGCCTCGAGGCCTTCGGCCAAGGTGCGATCGGCTTCCAGCAGCAGCACCTGCTCCGCACCGCGCGACGCCGCCTCGAAGCCCAGCGCACCGCTGCCGGCGAAGGCATCGACGCAGCGCCAGCCGCTCAGGTCCTGTCCGAGCCAGTTGAACAGCGTCTCGCGCACACGGTCGGGCGTCGGGCGCAGGCCAGGACGGTCGGCGACCGGCAGCTTGCTGCGCTTGAAGGTGCCGCCGATGATGCGCACCGCGTGAGGCGGCCGTTTGCTGCTCACCACGCGCTCATTGCCGCACCGCGATGCCCTGCTGGGCCAGCAGCGCCTTGGCCTGGCCGATGGTGTGCTCGCCGTAGTGGAAGATGCTCGCGGCCAGCACGGCATCGGCGCCCCCGATGCGGATGCCGTCGGCCAGGTGCTGCAGGCTGCCGACGCCGCCCGAAGCGATCACCGGCACCGGCACCGCATCGCTGACCGCGCGCGTCAGTTCCAGATCGAAGCCGACGCGGGTGCCGTCGCGGTCCATGCTGGTGAGCAGGATCTCGCCGGCCCCCCACTGCGCCATCTGCGTGGCCCAGGCCACCGCGTCGAGGCCGACGTTGTGGCGCCCGCCGTGGGTGTAGACATCCCAGCCGGCGCCGCGGGCTTCGAGTTCGGCGCCGCCGCGCCGCTTGGCATCGATGGCCACGACGATGCACTGCGCACCGTATTTGTCGGACGCCTCGCGGATGACCTGCGGGTTCGTCACCGCCGCCGAATTGAAGCTGACCTTGTCGGCACCGGCGTTGAGCAAGCGGCGCACATCGGCCACGGTGCGCACGCCGCCGCCGACGGTCAGCGGGATGAACACCTGCGAGGCGACTGCCTCGATGATGTGCAGGATCACATCGCGCTGGTCGCTGGTCGCGGTGATGTCGAGGAAGGTCAGCTCGTCGGCGCCCTGCTCGTTGTAGCGCGCGGCGATCTCGACCGGGTCGCCGGCATCGCGCAGCGCGACGAAGTTGACGCCCTTGACCACGCGACCACCGGTCACGTCGAGGCAGGGAATGATGCGTTTGGCCAGCACCGCGGCGCGCTCAGTCTTCGACCCACGCGTCGGCGTGGGCCTGCGCGGCGGTGAAGTCGAGCGCGCCGGTGTAGATCGAGCGGCCGCAGATGACGCCGCTGATGCCGTCGCCTTCGACCGCGCACAGCCGCTCGATGTCGGCCATGTCGGACAGCCCGCCCGAGGCGATGACCGGAACGCTCAGCGATCGCGCCAGCCTCACGGTGGCCTCGATGTTGATGCCGGTGAGCATGCCGTCGCGGCCGATGTCGGTGTAGATCAGGCCTTCGATGCCGTAGTCCTCGAACTTCTTCGCCAGGTCGATGACCTCGTGCCCGGTGAGCTTGCTCCAGCCGTCCGTGGCCACCTTGCCGTCCTTGGCATCGAGGCCGACGATGATGTGGCCGCCGAAGGCGTTGCACGCATCGTGCAGCAGGCCCGGGTTCTTCACCGCCGCGGTGCCGATGATGACGTAGCTCAGGCCGTCGTCGAGGTAGCGCTCGATGGTGTCCAGGTCGCGCAGCCCGCCGCCCAGCTGCACCGGAATCGCGCCGTCGATCTCGCGCAGGATCGCCTTCACCGCGCCTTCGTTCACCGGCTTGCCGGCGAAGGCACCGTTCAGGTCGACCAGGTGCAGCCGGCGCGCGCCGGCATCCAGCCAGCGCCGCGCCATCGCCGCCGGGTCGTCGCCGAAGGTGGTGGACACGTTCATGTCGCCTTGCTCGAGGCGCACGCACTTGCCGTCTTTGAGGTCGATGGCGGGAATCAGCAACATGGTCGGGACTGCGCGGCAGGGGTTTTCAGGGCGCCCAGTGCAGGAAGTTCCGGTACAGAACCAGGCCGTGCCGGGCGCTCTTTTCAGGATGGAACTGGGTCGCAAAAATGTTATCGCGCGCCACCGCACTGGTAAAGCGCACGCCGTAGTCGGTTTGCGCGGCGATCAGACGCGGGTCGGTCTCGCCGACGTGATAGCTGTGCAGGAAATAGAAGTAGGCGGCGTCGGGCACCTCGCGCCACATCGGGTGCGCGCGCCCGTCGTGTGCCGTCTGGTGCACCCGGTTCCAGCCCATCTGCGGCAGCTTGTAGCGGCTGCCATCGGGTTGCCGCTGGCCGTCGAGGTCGAAGCGCAGCACGCGCCCGCCGATCAGGCCCAGGCCCGGCGTGTCCTGTTCCTCGCTGTGGTCGAGCAGCATCTGCATGCCCACGCACACGCCCATCAGCGGCTTGTGCGCGGCCGCTTCGAGCACCGCGTCCTTCAACCCCGAGTCGTGCAGTTCGCGCATGCAGTCGCGCATCGCGCCCTGCCCCGGCAGCACCACGCGCTCGGCGGCGCGCACCTGTTCGGGCTGCGAGGTGACGATCACGTCGAAGCCGCTGCCGGCGGCAGCGTGCACAACCGCCTGCGACACCGAGCGCAGGTTGCCCATGCCGTAATCCACCACCGCCACCGTGCGTGCCATCGCCAGCGTCCTACAGGCTGCCTTTGGTCGAGGGGATCACGCCCGCGGTGCGGGCATCCAGCGTGGTCGCCATGCGCAGCGCGCGGCCGAAAGCCTTGAAGATCGTCTCGCACTGGTGGTGTGCGTTTTCGCCCTTCAGGTTGTCGATGTGCACCGTCGCCAGCGCATGGTTGGCGAAGCCCTGGAAGAACTCGAAGGCCAGTTGCGTGTCGAAGCCGCCGACCTGGCCGGACTTGAACGGCACCTGCATGTGCAACCCGGGGCGGCCGGAAAAATCGATCACCACCCGCGACAGCGCTTCATCCAGCGGCACATAGGCGTGGCCGTAGCGGGTCAGACCGGCCTTGTCGCCGAGTGCCTGCGCGACCGCCATGCCAAGCGTGATGCCCACATCCTCGACCGTGTGGTGGCCGTCGATGTGCAGATCGCCCTTGGCATCGACGAACAGATCGATGAGGCCGTGGCGGGCGATCTGGTCGAGCATGTGGTCGAAGAAGCCGATGCCGGTGCTCAGCTCGGCGTGGCCGCTGCCATCGAGGCCGATGCGCACGTGGATCTGCGTTTCCTTGGTGTTGCGTTGGACGTCGGCGGCGCGATTCATGTTCATCAATCAAAGGCTTGCCGCCAGCGCGGCGAGCATCAGCGTATTTTCATCCGGCGCGCCGACGGTCAGGCGCAGGCAGTTGGCCAGCAGCGGGTGCATCGCCGACACGTTCTTGATCAGCACGCCGCGCGCCTTCATGCCTTCGAAGGTGCGCGCGGCATCGCGCAACCCGCATCAGGATCATGTTCGCCTCGCTGGCAAAAACCTGCACGTCGCCGGGCAATTGGCGCAGCGCCGACTGCAGCCGTTCGCGCTGCTCGACCAGCACCGCGGCCTGGCGCGCATATTCGTCGGCGTGGTCCAGCGCAAACAGCGTGGCCTCGGCGTTGAGCACGCTGATGTTGTACGGCGGACGCACCTTGTTCACCTGCTCGATCAGCGCCGCGGCACCGACCAGGTAGCCCAGCCGCACGCCCGCCAGCCCGAACTTGCTCAAGGTGCGCATCACCAGCACATGATCGTGCCGCGTCATCCGCGGCAACCAGCTGCGCGACGAAAAGGGCTGGTAGGCCTCGTCGAACACCACCAGACCGTGCTGCCGGCCGACCGCGGCGACGATGCGCTCGATCACCGCATCGTCGAAGAGATTGGCAGTCGGGTTGTTCGGGTAGGCGAGGTAGGTGATGGCGGGACGGTGCTTTTCGATCGCCGCGAGCATCGCCTGTTCATCGAGCTCGAAGTTGACGCCCAGCGGCACGCCGACGAACTGCAGGCCCTGCAGCTGCGCGGACATCGGATACATCACGAAGCCCGGCATCGGCGCCAGGATGCTCGCACCGGGCACATCGCAGGCCATCGCCAGCAGCGAGATCAGCTCGTCCGAGCCGTTGCCCAGCATCAGCGCGCACCCGTCGGGCAGTGCGATGTGCGCCGACAGCGCCGCGACGACATCATCGATCCGCGCGCCCGGGTAGCGGTTGATCGCCACCGCCGCCAGCCGCTCGCCCAGCTCGCGCTGCAACGCGGCCGGCAAGCGGAACGGGTTCTCCATCGCATCGAGCTTGACCAGCCCGGCGCTCGGCTGGACCGCATAGGCGTGCATCGATTGCACGTCCTGGCGCAGCGTGTGCCGGATGCGCTGCGACAGTGGCGTCATGGCTTGCCGGCCGGCACGGCGAAGCTCATCTCGAGCTCTCCGTCCTCGACCTTGCCGGTGTAGCTGAAACCCAGCTTCTCGTAGAAGGCGCCCGCCGGATTGGCCTCGACATGCGCCAGGGCGACCCGCGCCACGGCCATGCTGCGCGCTTCTTCGATGACCCAGGCCATCGCCTGGCGGCCATAGCCCTTGCCCTGCTCGGTGGCATCGATCATCAGCCGCCAGACATAGAGTTGATCGGCAGAGTCGTCCGCGTCACGGCGCGCATCGTAGAGCAGCAGAAAGCCCACCGGCCGCTCACCGTCGAACAGCCCCAGCGGCCGACCGGCAGGCTGGTAGGCCGCCTGCGCCAGCGAGCGAGCGACGTCGGCGACAAACTCGCGCTGCTGCGGCGCCACCGCCAACTTCAGCAGCGCATCGAGATTGTCGGCATCGACCGCGCGGACATTGAAGCCCGACACCGCCGCGCTGGGCAGTTCAGCGCCCAGGCGCAGCCGCGCAGCCTGCGCGTGCGCATGCAGCCCTTCGCCGTGCGCCAGTTCGGCGGCGATCGGCCCCAGCCGCGCGGCGCCGACGGCGCTGACCTCGATCAGGCTGCTGCGTTTGACGAAGTCGTACACGCCGAGCGGCGAACTGAAGCGCGCGCTGCCGGCGGTGGGCAGCACGTGGTTCGGCCCGGCGCAGTAGTCGCCCAGGCTTTCGCTGGTGTAGGCGCCGAGGAAGATGGCGCCGGCATGGCGCAGCAGCGGCTGCCAGCGGTGCGGGTCGACGGTGCTGACTTCGAGATGCTCGGGCGCGATGCGGTTGCTGATCGCACACGACTCGTGCATCGAGCGGGTGCGGATCAGCGCGCCGCGACTTTCCAGCGAGGCGCGGATGACCGCGTGCCGCGGCATCTCGGGCAGCAGCCGATCGATGGCCTGCTGCACCGCGTCGAGATAGTCGGCATCGGGGCACAGCAGGATGCTCTGCGCCATCTCGTCGTGTTCGGCCTGGCTGAACAGGTCCATCGCCACCCAGTCGGGCGGTGTGCTGCCATCGGCCAGCACCAGGATTTCGCTGGGCCCGGCAATCATGTCGATGCCCACCTCGCCGAAGACGCGCCGCTTGGCGCTGGCGACATAGGCATTGCCGGGGCCGACGATCTTGTCGACGCGCGGCACGGTGCCGGTGCCGAAGGCCAGCGCGGCCACTGCCTGCGCGCCGCCGAGCGTGAACACCCGGTGCACGCCCGCCACATGGGCAGCGGCCAGCACCAGCGCGTTCTTCACGCCGCCCGGTGTGGGCACCACCATCACGATCTCGCCGACGCCGGCGACTTGCGCCGGCAGCGCGTTCATCAACACGCTCGACGGGTAGGCCGCCTTGCCGCCGGGCACATAGATGCCGACCCGGTCGAGCGGCGTGACCTTCTGGCCGAGCAGCGTGCCGTCCTCGTCCCGGTAGCTGAAGCTGCGCGCGCTGGCCTGCAGCTGGCGCTGGTGGAAGCTGCGCACGCGCTTCGCGGCCGCCTGCAGCGCATCGCGCTGCGCAGCGGGAACGGTGTCGAAAGCCTCGCGAAGTTCGTCGCGGCCGATCTCGAGTGCCGCCACTGAACTGGCCACCACGCCATCGAAGCGCGCGGTGTATTCGAGCAGCGCCGCATCGCCGCGCAGCTTGACATCGTCGAGGATCGCCGCCACCCGCTGCTCGATCGCGTGGTCGGTCTCGGCCGACCAGTGCAGCACCCGCTCGAGCGCGGCGTCGAAATCGGCGTCACGGCTGTCGAGCCGGGCGATCGAAACCTTGCTCATGGCTGCACCGCCGCCTCGAGAGCATCGATCAACGCGCGCATCGGCTCGCGCTTGAGCTTCAGCGCCGCCTGGTTCACCACCAGCCGCGCCGAGATGTCCATGATGCGTTCCACCTCGACCAGATGGTTCGCCGCCAGCGTCGCGCCGCTGGAGACCAGATCGACGATGGCATCGGCCAGCCCGGTCAGCGGCGCCAGTTCCATCGAGCCATACAGCTTGATCAGATCGACATGCACGCCCTTGTCGCCGAAATGACGCCGCGCGGTGGCCGTGTACTTGGTGGCCACGCGCAGCCGCGAGCCCTGGCGCACCGCCGAGGTGTAGTCGAAATCGTCGCGTGTGGCCACGCTCATGCGGCAGCGCGCAATGCGCAGATCGAGCGGCTGGTACAGCCCGGCGCCGCCGTGTTCGATGAGCACGTCCTTGCCGGCCACGCCGAGGTCGGCGCCGCCGAACTGCACATAGGTCGGCACATCGCTGGCGCGCACCAGCACCACGCGCACATCGGCGCGGCGCGTCGGCAGGATGAGCTTGCGGCTGGTCTCGGGATCCTCGTCGATGTGCAGCCCGGCAGCGGCCAGCAGCGGCAGGGTCTCGTCGAAGATGCGGCCCTTCGACAGCGCGAAGGTGATCAGCGGCGGCTTCACTTGATGCGCTCGATGTCGGCGCCCACGCGCCGCAGCTTCGCTTCCATGCGGTCGTAGCCGCGATCGAGGTGGTAGATGCGATCGACGACGGTGTCGCCGTCGGCCACCAGGCCGGCGATCACCAGGCTGGCCGAAGCGCGCAGGTCGGTGGCCATCACGGTGGCGGCCGACAGCCGGGGCACACCCTGCACCCGCGCGGTGTGGCCATCGACCTCGATGCTCGCGCCCAGGCGCAACAACTCGTCGACGTGCATGAAGCGGTTCTCGAAGATCGTCTCGGTGACCAGCGCCGAGCCCTCGGCGATGCAGTTCAGCACCATGAACTGCGCCTGCATGTCGGTCGGGAACAATGGGTATTCGCTGGTGCGGATGCTGACCGAACGGGGACGGCCGTGCGCGCGCACCCGGATCCAGCCGTCACCGGCTTCGATCTGCGCGCCGGCCTCGCGCAGCTTGTCGATGACCACCGCCAGATGCTCGGCCCGCGCGCCGCGCAGCAGCACATCACCGCCGGTGGCGACCACCGCGCACAGGAAGGTGCCGGCCTCGATGCGGTCGGGGATCACGGCGTGCCCCCCCACCGGCGCATGCAGCGCATCGACGCCTTGCACGTGGATGCACCCGCTGCCCTGGCCTTCGATGCGTGCGCCCATCGCCACCAGCATGTCCGCCAGGTCGGTGACCTCGGGTTCCTGCGCGGCGTTCTCCAGCACCGTTTCTCCGGCCGCCAGCGTGGCCGCCATCAACAGGTTCTCGGTGCCGGTGACGGTGACCATGTCGGTGGTGATGCGCGCACCTTGCAGCCGCTCGCAGCGGGCCACGATGTAGCCGTGCTCGACGGCGATGTCGGCGCCCATCAGTTGCAGGCCCTTGATGTGCTGATCGACCGGACGCGACCCGATCGCACAGCCGCCGGGCAGCGACACCCGCGCGTGGCCGCAACGCGCCAGCAGCGGGCCCAGCACCATGATGCTGGCACGCATCGTCTTGACCAGGTCATACGGCGCCTCGGCGCGCGCGATGTTCGCCGCATCGACGATCAGCCGATCGGCATCGTCGTCGCTGCGTTCGACATTCACGCCCATGTGGCGCAGCAGCTTCAGGATCGTGGCCACGTCCTGCAGCTGCGGCACATTGCGCAGGTGCACCGGCTCGGCGCTCAGCAGCGCCGCGCACAGCTGCGGCAGCGCGGCATTCTTGGCGCCGGAAATCGGCACCTCGCCGTTCAACGGCCGGCCGCCGCGTATCAGGAGTTTGTCCATGGAGTTGAGCGCTCTGGCTGCAACGCACCGCAGGCAGCGCATGGCAAGCACGGTGGACACCACCGATGCCGCCCGGGCGCGCCGGGGGCAACGTCAATGAGGGTGGTGGCCGGCCGCCACGCCACCGCCGACCGCGCCTTGCGCGGCCCATTCTGCGGGGGTGAGGGTCTTCATCGACAAGGCGTGGATCTGCTCGCGCATTCTATCGCCGAGGGCCGCGTAGACGCGCTGGTGGCGGCGCACGCGTGCCAGCCCTTCGAAGTCGGCCGACACGATGGTGGCGAAGAAGTGCCGGCCGTCGCCCTCGACATCCAGGTGCTCGCACGGCAGGCCCGCGCGGATGAATTCGCTGACCTGCTGCGCGGTGGGCTCGGACATGATCGCCGGATTATCGTCGACGGCCCTGCCTGCTCACTTCGGCGCCGGGGCTGGCACGAAGCGCGCCAGGTAGTAGGCCAGGTCGTCGAGTTCGGCCGCGCTCACGCCGGCCAGCGCTTCGGACATCGCCGCGGTGTAGCCGGCGCGCGTGCCGGTGCGGTAGCCGTGCAGCGCGTGCCGCAGGTAATCCTCGCGCTGGCCAGCCAGGCGCGGCACCTGCTGCCCGCCAGCAAAATCGGCGCCGTGGCAGAACACGCACTTGTATTGCAGCGCCAGCGCGCGGGCCTTGTCGATGCGCGCTGCGTCGGCCGGTGTCGCCGGCGGTGGCGCCGGCACCGGCGGCAGCGTGCCGATGTAGTCGGCGAAACCGCGCATGTCGTTGTCGCTCAGCGTCTTGGCCACGGCGGTCATGCCTTCGTTGCTGCGCCGCCCCTCGCGGAACAGAAACAACTGCGTGATGGCATAGAACGACGGCTGGCCGGCCAGCACCGGCATCATCGGCGTGTCGCTGCGTCCATTGGCGCCGTGGCACGCCGCGCACAGCGTGGCAAAACGCTGCTCGTAGGTGCCGCCCGCCGCAGCGGCCGGCTTCACGGCCTGGGTCTGGCCGAAGGCTTGTGCAGACAGCGCCACCAGGGCCAGCACCGCCGAGCCTGTCGCCAGGCGTGCGGCCCAGGCCCTCATCACTTGCGCGTAGCTGATGCGGTAGATCGCCCCGGCGTGGTCATCGCTGACCAGCATCGAGCCGTCCTTCATCACCAGGAAGTCGACCGGGCGACCGAGGTAAGTGTTGTTCTCGACGAAGCCGGTCATGAACGGCTCCACCTTCGCACCACCCTTGCCGTCGAGGAAGGCCACCGAGATGTCGGCGTACTTCTTGGTGCGGTTCCAGGGGCCGTGGCGGGCGAGGAAGATCGCGCCCTGGTACTTGGCCGGGAACATCTTGCCGGTGTAGAAGGTCATGCCCAGCGCGCCGGCATGCGGCCCGAGCAAGGCGACGGGCTTGACGTAGTCGTCGCAGGACTTGCCCCATCCGAACTCGGGGTCGGGAATGCTGCCCTGATGGCAGAACGGAAAGCCGAAGTGCTGCTGGCCCGGCTTGCTCACGCGGTTGAGTTCGTCGTTCGGCAATTCCTCGCTGAACCAGTCGCGGCCGTTGTCGGTGAACCACAGGTCACCGGTCTTCGGGTCGAAGTCGAAGCCCACGGTGTTGCGCACGCCCGAGGCGATGGTCTCCATGTTCTTGCCGTCGAGGTCCATGCGATAGATCTTGGCGTACTCGCCCGGGTCGCAGATGTTGCACGGCGCGCCGATCGCGAAGTACAGCTTGTCATCGCGGATGCGCAGGAACTTCCAGCTGTGGTCGGTACCGCCGGGCAGCTTGTCGTAGATGACCGTGGGCTCGCCGGGGTTGTCGAGCTTGTCCTCGATGTTGTCGTAGCGCACGATCTTGGTGTTCGTCGCCAGGTACAGGCTGCCCTTGTGCAGCGCGATGCCGGTGGCCAGCGGCATCTTGTCGATGATCACCTTGGCCTCGTGCTTGCCCTGCTCGGGAATCACATAGACCTTGTTCGCCACGAACAGCGAACTGACGAAGATGTTGCCCTTGGCGCCCTGGCGCAGCCCGCGCGCATCGAGCACGCCCGACGCCCAGGTCTCGACCTTGAAGCCGGGCGGCAGCTTGAACTTCGACGTGGGCAGGTTCTCGGCCGCGGTGGGAATCGGGAACGACGGCACCGGCGCCATCTTCATCGCCGCTTCGGTCTTCGGCCGGCCCTTGGCCCAACCCGGATCGTCGGCCGGGGGCGGCGTTTGCTGGGCCCAGGCAGGCAACCCGATGCAACCGGCAGTGGCAAGCGCAGTCAGCAACCGAACGTATCGCATGAAAGAGTCTCCGCAGTGGTTATTCGAGGATGACGCGGGCGCCGACAGGGCAGGCGCGCATCGCACGAGGGACGCAGCATAGGCTCGGGCCGCAGGCCTCGCAATGCCCACTGCGCGCTGCCGGTTACTAACTGCAACGGATCAGTGGCGCAGCTTGTAGCCGGACCTCAGAAGGTGCAGCGCGATGGCAGATACCAACACGAAGCCACCGCCCACCACGGCCAGGCTGAGCCACGGCGAGACGTCGCTGGCGCCGAAGAAGCCGCGCCGGAAGCCGTCGATCATGTAGAAAAACGGGTTCAGGTGGCTGATGCCGTACCAGAACGGCGGCAACGAGTGCACCGAATAGAACACGCCCGACAGGAACGTCATCGGCATGATGATGAAGTTCTGGAAGGCGGCCATCTGGTCGAACTTCTCGGCCCACAGCCCGGCGATGACGCCCGAGCGCACCCATCAGGCCGGCGCCCAGCACGGCGAACACCAGCACCCAGGCGACATTGACCATGCCGGTGGGCGAGAACCACACCGTCACCGCGAACACGCCCAGGCCCACGCACACGCCGCGCACCACCGCCGCGCCGACGTAGGCCGCGAACCAGGCCGCCGGCGACAGCGGCGTGACGAGCAGGAACACCAGGTTGCCGGTGATCTTGCTTTGCACCAGCGAACTGGCGCTGTTGGCAAAGCTGTTCTGCAGCACGCTCATCATCACCAGCCCGGGAATCAGGAAGCTGGTGTAGGGCACCTTGTCGAAGACCTGCACCTTGTCCGACAGCACATGGCCGAAGATCAGCAGGTACATCATCGCCGTCAGCACCGGCGCGCCGACGGTCTGGAAGCCGACCTTCCAGAAGCGCAGCACTTCCTTGTACAGCAGCGTGCGCACGCCGGGGAATGCAGGAATCGAAGCGGACATCGACGCACGATACACGCGCCGGCCGAGTCATCAGGTGGTCGGTGCGCCCTGCATGATCTCGAGAAAGACGTCTTCGAGGTCGGCGCGGCCGATCTCGAGTTCTTCGATGCGCACACCGCCTTCGCGCAATTGCGCCAAGATCGATTCGACCTCGGCCGCATCGTGTGCCGTGACCTGCGCGATGCGCCCGGTGACGCGCGCGTGGCGGCGATCTCCGGCGGCAGACGGTCGTCGGTCTTGAAGCGCAGCATCGTGCTGGCGGTACCGGCGAGCAGGTTGGCGGTGCGGTCGAGCGCGACGACGCGCCCCTTCTTCAGCATCGCGATGCGCCCGCACAGCGCCTCGGCCTCTTCCAGGTAGTGGGTGGTCAGCAGCACCGTGTGTCCCTCGCGGTTGAGCCGCGCGATGAACTGCCACAGGGTCTGGCGCAACTCGACATCGACGCCGGCGGTGGGCTCGTCGAGCACGATCACCGGCGGGCGGTGCACCAGCGCCTGCGCCACCAGCACACGCCGCTTCATGCCACCGGACAGCGCGCGCATGTTCGAGCCTGCCTTGTCGGCCAGGCCCAGGCCGCTGAGCAGTTCGTCGATCCACGCGTCGTTGTTGCGCACGCCGAAGTAGCCGCTTTGAATGCGCAAGGTCTCGCGCACGCTGAAGAAAGGGTCGAAGACCAGTTCCTGCGGCACCACGCCGATCGCCTTGCGCGCCGCGGCGTAGTCGGTGATCACGTCGTGGCCCATCACGGTGACGCGCCCCTCGCTGGCGCGCGCCAGGCCGGCGAGGATGCTGATCAAGGTGGTCTTGCCCGCGCCGTTGGGGCCGAGCAGGCCGAAGAACTCGCCGCGCTGGATATCGAAGCAGACGTCGTCCAGCGCACGCAGCGGCGCGCGCTCGCCGCGATAGGTCTTGCACACGTTCTGGAACGACACGGCGGGCATGGGACGGTGATTCTAGGCAGCGGCGTGCGACTGGGGTTGGTGCTAGATTGCGCCCCACATGGCCACCAAGAAACCGCGCCGCACGGCCGAACGCATCCTCGAAGTCACGCTGGAGCTGTTCAACCGCTTCGGCGAACCGAATGTCAGCACCACGCTGATCTCGGCCGAGCTGAGCATCAGCCCCGGCAACCTGTACTACCACTACCCGGCCAAGGACGAGCTGATCAACAGCCTGTTCGGCCGCTACGAAGCCGCGCTCGACGAATTGCTGCGCGCAGCCGAAGGCGTGTCGAACATCGAGGACGCGTGGCTGTTCTTCCACATGCTGTTCGAGCTGATCTGGCAGTACCGCTTCCTGTACCGCGACCTGAACGACCTGCTGTCGAAGAACCGCCGCCTCGAAACGCACTTCCAGTTCGTGCTGAAGAACAAGTCGGCACGCGGTGCGCCAGGTGCTCGATGCACTGGCCGCGGACAACACGTCCGGCATCGATGCGCGCCAGGCCGAAGCGGTGGCGCAACGCGATGGTGGTGGTGCTGACCTACTGGCTGAGCTACGAGTACGTGCGCGACCCGCGCAAGGCACTCGAGCCCGAGAACGCCGGCGCGGCACTGGCGCGCGGCGCCTACCATGTGCTCAGCCTGCTGATGCCGTACATCGATGCGCCATCGCGCCAGCATCTGAACACGCTCGTCGGCGAGTACCTGCTGCCGGCCTGAGCGGTCGTGACCCGCATGAGCGCCTGGAGCCCGTTCCCGTACGACAACGCGCCCTACCTGCGCTCGAGCGCCGCGCTGAAGAAGCACTGGCCGCGGCTGCACGCCGGCGATGCCGAGCCGCTGCCGCTGGACGACGCGGTGCTGGCCGCCTGGGCCCACTGCCATGGCGGCGAGTTCCGCAAGGCCTTCGATGCCGGGCTGGCGGCGGGCGGGGCCGGCATCACCGTGGCGAACAAGGCGCAGGCGATGCAGGCCACCTATCTGCAGCGCAGCGAGTCGCGCAAGCTGGCGATGTTTCTGGAGGTGGCCGAGCGCGCCGAGGCGCAGGCGCGCCGCGAACCCGGCAACGCCAGCGCGCACTACTGGCGTGCCTATGCGCTGGGCCGCTACAGCCAGGTCATCAGCGTGGTCAAGGCACTGGCGCAGGGGCTGGGCCTCAGGGTCCGCTCCTCACTGGAAACCGCGATCGAGCTGGCGCCGGCCCATGCCGATGCGCATGTCGCGCTCGGTGCCTTTCACGCCGAGGTCATCGACAAGGTCGGCAAGCTGCTCGGCCGCGCCCAGGGTGCCGATGGTGGCCTCGGGTTGAAGCTGTTCAGGCATGCGCTCGAGCTGAACCCGGCATCGGCGATTGCGCGCATCGAATACGCCACTGCGCTGGTGATGATCGAAGGCGAGCGGCAGCACGCCGAGGCCGATCGGCTGTATGCGCAGGCGGCGCAGTGCACGCCGATGGATGCGACGGAACGGCTTCATGTCGAATTGGCGCGCGCCTCGATGCACGACTGACGTGCTCGCCGGCGAGCGCGACTGAGACTCGCGCGCGGACGCGATCAGTCGATCGGCTCACCGGCCCACGGCAGCATCATCGTCAGCGTCAGCAGCGATTCGAACTCGGGCGCGAAGCGGTCGATGATCTGCTGCGGCTCGGGGCACAGCCGCTCGTCGGTGATGAGCGAGAACTGCACGCCGCCGGCGTACGAAAAGATGCTCACGCCGACGCCGATGTCGCCCGACTGCGGCACCCAGAACATGGTCTGCCGCAGCGTCGAGCCGCAGAACGTCAGGGCCTTCGCCGGGCCCGGCACATTGGTCATCACCGCGGTCGCCTTCTTGCCGAACAGGTCGAGCAAGGCATCCTGCGCGCTCTTGTTCAGCAGCCCCGCCACAGCCAGCACGCCGAACGCCAGAAGCGGCTGGTAGCTGCCCTTCAGCGCGGCCATGCCGGCGCGCACGGCGAACACCCGCTGCACCGGGTTGGCCAGGCCCACCGGCAACAGCAGCGGTGCCAGCCCGAAACGGTTGCCGAGCTTGTAGGCTTCATCCAGCGGCCGCAGGTTGACCGGCACCATCGCACGGATGGCCTTGCCCGCCGGCTCGTCACCCTGCTCGCGCAGATAGGCACCGAGCGCGCCGGCGACACAGGCCAGCAGCACATCGTTGATCGACGCGCCCAAGGCCTTGCCGACGCACTTGACCTCGTCCAGCGCGATCGGCTCGCCCCAGGCCACGCACTTGCGGCCCACCGGCTTGCCCTTGAGCACGGTCGGTGAATCGTCTTCCATCAGCGCCAGCGCGGCCAGGTCCGCGGCCAGGCGCAGGCCGGCGCGACCCAGATCGTGGACATTCGATTGCGGCTGCGCCAGCACGCCCATCGAGCGCGACACGCCGTCGCCCGACAGATCGATGGCCTTGACCGCCATGCCGGTGAGCGGGCGGATGACGCTGCGCGCGAGCCAGTCGTCATCGTCGTCCGGCGCCGCCTTGGGCCGGCGCTGCGGTGGGTCCTGGCCGCCGTCGGTGATCGACATCACCACCGAGGTCAGCGAGATGCCGTCGCCGATGCAATGGTGGATGCGCACCAGCAGCGCGCTGCCGCTGCCGTGCCGCTCGATGAGGTGGAACTGCCACAGCGGCCGCGCCGGGTCCAGCGGCGTGGTCGCGATCTCGCCGCAGCGCGCCTGCAGCGCCTCGCGCTCGCTCTGGCCGCGTCGGCGCGGCAGCGTCTCGCGCACCACCTGCCGGTGGATGTCGAAATCCTCGTCCTCGACCCAGCTGGCGCCGAGCGCATCGACACTCACCTTCTGGCGAAAGCGCGGGTACTTCAGCAAACGCTCGGCGACCCGCTGGCACAGCACGTCGTAGGCGATGCCCGGCTCGAGCAGCCACACCCCGACGATCATCATCAGGTTGACGTCGTTGTCCATGCGCAGCCAGGCGTTGTCGACGCGGCTCATGCGCTCGGTGGTGGCGGCCATGTTGGCTCCTGTGTGGCTTGTTTTTATGAGCGCGCCGGCTGGTTAAGATGGCACTGCGCAGGATCATTTTCACCCACCGGAGAGACGTTCCATGTCCACCCTGAAGGCCCAGTTCGAACAAGCGGTCGACCGACAGCAAATCGCTGAGCGAAAAGCCGGACAACATGACCTTGCTGAAGTTGTACGCGCTGTACAAACAGGGCAGCGGCGGCGATGTCGACGGCAAGCGCCCCGGTTTCACCGACATGGTCGGGCGTGCCAAGTGGGACGCGTGGAACGAGCTGAAGGGCAAGGACCGCGACGAGGCGATGCAGGAATACATCGACACCGTCGAATCGCTGAAGTAGCCGCTTGCGGCGGCGCCGGCCTCGTTGCCCGCCGCGGCGCTGGACCTTACTTGCGCGCGCTCTTCGCGCCCGCAGCGGGCTTGGCCGTCTTGGCTGGCTTGGCCGTCTTGGCCGCCGGTTTAGCCGCCGCGGTGCGCCGGCCAGCCGTCTTGGCGCTCGCCTCGCTGCTGGCCAGCAGCATGTCGAGGTTCTTCTCGATCTCGCTTTCGATGGTGCGGCTGAAAGCGCCGAGCAAGAAGCCGAGTTGCGCCTTCAACTCGAAGCTGTCGGCTGCCACCAGCAAGCTGCCCTTGACACCCGAGCGCTTGAAGTCGACCGTGTCGCAGACCTCGCCTTCGCTGACCGTGCACTCCATGTCGAACTTCGCCTCGACCTCCTCGGCCCATTGCCAGGCGATCTGACGCGCCTTCGGCAGCCCCAGGCTGTGGGTACGGTGGATGTGGATGTCGGCCACGCGCGTCTCCTTGCTGGCGCCTACTGTAGCGCCTGCAGCGCGGCATGCCGCTCGGCCTTCGGCAACGCGGCCAGCCGCGCGACTTCGGCATAGAAGCGTGTGAAGTCGCGCCCCTGCGCGACGTACAGCCGCTCGAAGTCGTCGGCCCACTCGGTGTAGGCGGCCAGCACGCCCAGCGAGGCGTTGTTGGCCGCGGCGAACCAGCGGTCGTAGCCGGCGAAACCCGCCCAGGCGCCGTCCTTCAGCCGCTGGTAATCGGCCTGCATGTCGTGCATCAAGGCATCGCGCGCGGCCAGTTTGGCGCGCTCGTCCAACGGGCCTGCGTACAGCGCTTGCAGGCGTTCGCGGTAGCGCGCGGTGAGCTGCCGAAAATCGCGGCGGCGGGCTTCGATGTCGCGGTACTGCTCGCGTGCCGCCGCGCTGCCATGCGCATCGAACCACAGCCCGACGCCGATGCGCTCGACCGCGGTGGCGAAGGATTCGTTGTAGGTCGTGTCGTCGGCGGCATACACCTGCTGGTGCGCCAGCTCGTGGAAGATCAGCCGCGCCAGCTCGCCTTCGCTGCCATTGACGAAGGTGTTGAGCAGCGGATCACCGCCGAGCCAGTTGGTCCAGCCGAGCGTTGAATACGCCGGCACGCCATAGACGCTGGCCTGCCAGCCCTCGCGGCGCAACTGCTCGGCCAGTGCATCGGCCTCGGCGCGGTCGAAGTAGCCGCGGTAGCCCACGCACCCGGTGACCGGGTAGCACCAGGTCTTCAGCTTCAGCGACAGCTGCGGTGCAGCGACCACGTTCCACACCGCGGCGGGGCGCTGCAGGTCGGCGAACGAGGTGTAGCTGGCGTTGTCGGGCAGCTTCAAGGTGTGCACCGAGAAAACACGCATCTGCTGCGCCAGTTGCAGCCGCTGCTTCAACGGGGTGCTGGCGGCGTCGTCGGCCAGCCAGCTGTCGACCGGCCGCGCCCGGCGCATCAGGTCGACATGCCCCGACACCGACTGCGCGTAGTAGCCGATGCTGCTGCAGCCGCTGCCCAGGCACATCACGGCGGCGGCCGTCAGCACCACCGCAGCCAGCGCGGACAGGGCCATCAGCGCCGTGCGCAGGCGTCGCACGGCTGTGTCGTCAGCACCGCGGCCAAGGCCATCGTCTACGGCGCGGGCCGCACGTCCACCAGGCAGTCGTAGAAGGTCGGCGCGCGGCCGATGTCGGTCAGCCGCTGGTGCGTCAGCTGGTTGACGTTGGTGCCTTCCAGCCCCAGCTTGCGCCACCAGATGCCCAGGCCGTTGACCACGCCCGCGCGCGCCCGCGCGCTGATTCGGCCGGTGCACAGGTAGCTGCCGCGGTCGTTGAACACGCGCACACGTGCGCCGTCGTGAATGCCGCGGGCGGCAGCGTCGTCGGCATGCATCTCGAGCAGCGGCTCGCCCTCGATGTCGCGCAGGCTTTGCATGTTGACGAAGCTCGAATTGAGGAAGTTGCGCGCCGGCGGCGAGATCATCGCCAGCGGATAGCGCGCAGCCAGGTCCGGCGCCGACTGGCGGCTTTCATAGGCCGGCACATGATCGGGCACGCCGAGGCCGGGCACATCGACCTGCACCTTGCCGTTGGCGGTCGGAAAACCACCGTCGGCAAACGGTGCTTCAGCCAACGGCAGCTTGACCCAGCCGTGCTTGCGCAGCGCGGCGATGTCGATCGTGCCGGCCTTGAAGGCACTGTGCAGCAGCGTCTCGTCGTCGTCGGCGAAACACGCGTCGTGGTACCCCATGTGCCGCGCCAGATCACGAAAGATCTGCGTGTTCGGCCGGGCCTGGCCGAGCGGCGCGATCGCGGCCTCGTTGATCAGCACGTAGGTGTGGCCGTACGAGACATGCACGTCCAGGTGCTCGAGCTGGGTGGTCGCCGGCAGCACGTAGTCGGCATGGTCGGCGGTGTCGGTGAGGAAGTGCTCGAGCACGACGGTGAAGAGGTCCTCGCGCGCGAAGCCGGCCACCACCTTGCCGCTTTCGGGCGCCACCGCCACCGGGTTGCTGTTGTAGACGATCAGCGCCTCGACGCGCGGACCGAAACCGGGTGCGGCCTCGCGCAGCAGGTCGTCGCCGATGGTGCTCATGTTCAGCGTGCGCGGTTGGCGGCCGGCGAGCAGTTCGGGCCGCTGCAGCGCGGCGTCGTCGCGCACCGGCGCGAACCAGCCCGACGTCGACAGCAGCAGGCCACCGCCGCGATGCCGCCAGGCGCCGACCAGGCACGGCAGCATCGCGATCAGCCGCGTGGCATTGCCGCCGCCGCGCACGCGTTGCATGCCGTAGTTCAGGCGGATCGCCGCCGGCCGGGTGTGCGCATAGTCGTGTGCCAGGCCGCGGATCTGTTCGGCCTGCAGGCCGCAGACTTCGGCGGCACGCTCGGGCGGCCAGGCCAGCGCCCGCTCGCGCAGCGCGGGCCAGCCATCGACATGCCGATCGAGCCAGTCGTGGTCGAGCCAGTCGTGGCTGATCAACTCGTGCATCAGGCCGAGCGCCAGCGCGCCATCGGTGCCCGGCAGCAGCGCCAGGTGCTGGTGGCATTTGTCGGCGGTCTCGGTGCGCCGCGGGTCGATGCACACCAGCTTCGCGCCCTGGCGCTTGGCCTGCTGCGCGAAGGTCCAGAAGTGCAGGTTCGACGCGATCGAGTTGCTGCCCCAGATCAAGATCAGGCGGCTGTCGGCGTAATGCTCGACGTGCATGCCGACCTTGGCGCCGTAGGTCGCGGCCAGTGCCTCGCCGCCGGCGCTGGCGCAGATGGTGCGATCCAGGCGCGACGCGCCGAGCCGGTTGAAGAAGCGCCCGGCCATGCTTTCGCCCTGCAGCAGACCCATCGTGCCGGCGTAGCTGTACGGCACGATGGCCTGCGCATCACGTGCGGCAATCTCCTTCAGACGCGCCGCGATGTCGGCCAGGGCCTCGTCCCAGCCGACGGCTTCGAAGCGTCCCGCGCCCTTGGCGCCGACCCGCTTCAGCGGCGTCAGCACGCGTTCGGCGTGGTAGGTGCGCTCGGCATAGCGCGAGACCTTGGTGCACAGCGCGCCGTGCGTGGTCGGGTGCGCCGCATCGCCCTGGATGCGCACCACCTTGCCGGCCTGCACGCTGACCTGCATCGCGCAGGTGTCGGGGCAGTCGTGCGGGCAGGCCGCGCGCACGACATCGATTGCTTCAGCCACCTTCATGCGAAATGATGGCACAGCGCACGTCGGCGCAGCGGGCCGGTGGCCGGCTTCGGCTGGGCTGGGGCTCAGGCAGCAGTGTTGCGACGGCGCCGCGTCACCGCCAGCACCCCCGCGCCGCCGGCCAGCAGCATCGCCCAATGGGCGGGCTCGGGCACCGCGCTGATCGAAGCCACCGCGTCGAGCGGCGCCAGCGGGTTGCCGAGGTCGTCGGCCAGCAGCAGCGACAGCGCTACATCGGTGCGGCCGGGGACCGCAAAGGCGCCGTCGAGCGCGTAGGTGAAGCTCAGCCGCGCCGGGCCCGACAGGTTCAGCGGCGGCAGCGGGTCGAAGTTCTGATCGTAGGCCGACCACAACGCGCCGAAGTTGCCGGCCTCGGGCGTGAACAGCGGCTCGTAGGTGCCGGCCGCCGACAGCGCCGCAGCGACGTCGATCGGCACGCCGTTGTAGCTGGCCGCCGCACCGACCGCGCTCAGCAGCGACGGATCCCATTGCAGCGAAAAGATCGCGGTGGAGACCGACACGCCGCTGCCGAAATCGAAATCGAAGTGCACCGTGGCCGTGCCCCCGGGCATCCCCATCGCATCGACGCCGGCGACAGTCGCGGCAAAACTGGCCGGCGCATTGACCGCCGCCAGCACGGCGCCCGGCAACGCCACCGAAATGGCCAGCACCACGGCGGTGCGCTTGAACAGATGAGCGGTGGTGCGGTGGGTCATGGCGGGCTTTCAAGTGGGGCTACACGTGCGACACGTCGCAGGGCGACGGGAACAGCAGACACCGGTCAGCGGATCCGGCCGGCCACAGCGATGTACGCGGTAGCGATGCGCATGGATGCATTGGCGCATGAACAAGAGCCGAGCCGTTCGCGCGCCGCCCCCCGGATCCGGGGCTGCGCGCGTTGCTGCCGGCCCCGGTGCGGCAAAACCGCACAGCCGTGCGCACCGTTTTGTCTCAGCGCAGGTGCCGATCGAAGAAGGCGAGCGTGCGGGTCCACGCCAGCGCCGCCGCTTCGGGGTGGTACTCGGTGATCGGCAGCTTGTGCGCGCCGACCTGCGTTTCGTTGGCGAAGGCGTGCTGCGCAGGGTAACGATGGAACTCGAAATCGACCTCGGCCGCACGCAGCTTGTCTTCCAGCTCGTTCACCGTGGCGATCGGGAACGGCACGTCGTCGAGCGCGTAATGGCCGAGCAGCGGCACCTTGATCTTCGCCGCGTCGATGTATTGCAGCGGCGGGAACCCGTACCACACCACCGCCGCATCGACCTCGGGCACGTTCACCACGGCCAGCAGCGTCAATGCGCCGCCCATGCAAAAACCGGTGACGCCGACCTTGGCGCAGCGCGACTTCAGGTACTGCGCCGCGCCGCGCACGTCCTGGCCGGCGGCATCCGCAAAATCGAGCTGCGTCATCAGGTGTTCGGCCTCGGCCGCTTCGACAGTCGACTTGCCTCGGAACAGATCTGGCACCAGCGCCACGTAGCCCGCCTCGGCAAAGCGGTCGGCGACGCCACGAATCTGCTGGTTCACGCCCCACCATTCCTGCAACACCACCAGGCCGGGGGCCCCTTCGGTCTTGGCGGGCTCGGCCAGATAACCCTGCACGTCCTTGCCATCGGGGCGGGTGAAGGTGACGGTTTTGCCCATGTCGGCCTTTCGAACTGGTTGCTGAAAACCCAGCATAGCCGAGCCACGGCCGCGAGCAAGTTCGGTGACGCGAGCGGGATGACACGCCTGGAGCGCGACCCCCGTTGGCGGAGACTTGAACTACGCAGTCTACAAATGACCCTTTAGTTCACATAGAGACCGATTAGGTTAAATTGCGGTTGTCGGTTGTGGTTCTGCGGGCTTGTTCGAAGGCGTGCAGGCCGCGACAGCCGGCCACTCCGTCTATCTGCCCGTCCAACCTGAAGGATTCCCGACCATGAAAAAGCTGCTCACCATCTCCGTCCTGTCGATCGCCGCGCTGTCGGCGCAGGCCAAGGACATCGTCGAAACCGCTGCCGCGGCCGGCAACTTCAACACCCTGCTGGCCGCCGCGACCGCTGCCGGCTTGGTCGACACCCTCAAGGGCAAGGGCCCGTACACGGTGTTTGCGCCCACCGACGCGGCGTTTGCCAAGATCCCGAAGGCCGATCTGGATGCATTGCTGGCCAACAAGGAAAAGCTCAGCGCCGTCTTGCTGGCCCACGTGGTGCCGGCCAAGGTGATGTCCGGCGACGTCAAGGCCGGCAAAGTGAAGACGGCGCAGGGCTACGAACTGACTGTCGCCACCGCTGGCGGGGTGACGGTCGACGCGGCCAAGGTGACCGCGGTCGACATCGTTGCCGACAACGGCGTGATCCACGTCGTCGACACGGTCATCGTGCCGAAGTGATCGGCGCGCTGACCGCCCTGCCGCGTCGCGCCTATTGCGCGGCGCTGGCAGCCGCCGCCGCCGGGGCCAGGTTCACCACCACCTGCCGCGGGCTGACGGCGTTGTAGGGGAAGTCGCGCAGTGCCGCCTCGAACAGGGCCGACCACACCTGCCGGTCACCGCCGGCGTAGGTGTCGCTGCGCGCGCGGCTTTCGTACAGCGAGGCCTGCGTGCGGGCATCGACGATCAGCACCGCCACTTCGCTGACATAGACCGGTGCGATGTCGTAGGGCGCCAGCGCCCAGCCCGCGCCGTAGCCCCAGCCCCAGGGCCCACCGCGCCACGCGCCGCCGTACATGCCGCCGAATCCGTACGGTGCGCCGAACGGTGCACCGAAGGTTCCGCCGTAACCACCGACCTGCCCGCTGCGACGCGACAACTGCACCAGCACGTCGGGCGCGGCGTCCTGCGCTGCCTTGAAGCCGGCGCGTGCCAGTGCGGCGCGCGCATCGGCTTCGATCAGCACCTGTTCCGGCGCATCGGCCTGCGACGGCAGGCGCTGGAAGGCATAGGTGCCCGGCGTGCGGCCATTCGGCCAGGTGCCTTGTGTGTGCACGTTGGCATCGAGTTGTGTGGCCGCACAACCGGCGAGCAAGGCGGTGGCGATCAGGATCGCGATCGATCGGTGCATGGCGGTCTCCTCGCGCTGAGCTGGGCTCGAGGCCGGCAGCGCATCGGCTGTCAGTATGACGCCGCCGCCGCCCCACGGCCCGCACGCGGGGTCGATGGCCTTTGCTGCGGGTAAGATGGATTTCAGACCTGCCGTCACCCTGGAGCCGCCATGAAGATGATCGAATCGATACTCGCCGACGCCGCCAGCATCACCGCGATGCGGCGTGACATCCATGCCCACCCGGAGCTTTGTTTCCAGGAGGTGCGCACGGCCGATGTCATCGCCAAGGCCCTCACCGACTGGGGCATCGAGGTGCATCGCGGCCTGGGCACCACCGGCGTGGTGGGCATCGTCTCCAACGGCACGTCCAAACGCGCGCTGGGCCTGCGTGCCGACATCGACGCTTTGCCGATGACCGAGCACAACAAGTTCGCGCACGCCAGCCAGCACCCCGGCAAGATGCACGCCTGCGGCCACGACGGCCACACCGCGATGCTGCTGGCGGCGGCGCGGCACCTGTCGAAACACCGCAACTTCGATGGCACCGTCTACCTGATCTTCCAGCCCGCCGAAGAGGGTGGCGGCGGCGCGCGCGAGATGATGAAGGACGGCCTGTTCGAGAAGTTTCCGATGGAGGCCATCTTCGGCGCGCACAACTGGCCCGGCATGGCGGTGGGCCAGTTCGCGTTGAAGGCCGGGCCGGTGTTCGCCAGCAGCAACGAGTTCAAGATCACGGTGCGCGGCAAGGGCTCGCATGCGGCGTTGCCGCACAACGGCATCGATCCGGTGCCGGTGGCCTGCCAGATGGTGCAGGCCTTCCAGACCATCGTCACGCGCAACAAGCGGCCGATCGAAACCGCGGTGATCTCGGTGACGATGATCCACGCCGGCGAGGCGACCAACGTGGTGCCCGATGCGTGCGAGATCCAGGGCACCGTGCGCACCTTCACCACCGAGGTGCTCGATCTGATCGAGCGGCGCATGAAGGTCATCGCCGAGAACACCTGCGCGGCCTTCGAGGCGACGTGCGAATTCGAGTTCAAGCGCAACTACCCGTCCACCGTCAACCATGTCGCCGAGACCGAGTTCGCGCGCGAACTGCTCGGCGAGGTGGTCGGCGCCGACAACGTGCTCGAGTTCGAACCGACGATGGGCTCGGAGGACTTCAGCTACTTCCTCGAGAAGAAGCCCGGCTGCTACTTCCTGATCGGCAACGGCGATGGCGCGCACCGCGAAGGCGGGCACGGCCTGGGCCCGTGCATGCTGCACAACCCGAGCTACGACTTCAACGACGACCTGATCCCGCTGGGCGCGACAGCCTGGGTGCGCATGGCCGAAAAGTGGCTGGCCAGCCCGCGCTGAAGGCCGCCCCGGTGAACGTCTCCGCCTGCTTCGCGCAGCGTTACGCCGAAGCGCGCGCAGAAGTTCCTGGCCGCCGCCGAGGGCGCCGGCCTGCAGCTGCAATCGCACGCCCATCCGCTGCTCGGCCGCGACGGCGAGGCGCTGGCGATGGATGTGGCGCGGCGCGGCGCGGCCGATGCCGATGCGCTGCTGATCATCAGCAGCGCCTGCCACGGCGTCGAGGGCTACTGCGGCTCGGGCGTGCAGAACGCGCTGCTGGCCGACACCACCTTCCACGCCCAGGCGGACAAGGCCGGCGTGGCGCTGCTCTACATCCACGGCCTCAACCCCTACGGCTTTTCGTGGCTGCGCCGCACCACGCACGAGAACGTCGACCTGAACCGCAACTTCCAGGATTTCGACCAACCGCTGCCGCACAACGAGGCCTATGCGCGCCTTGCCCATCTGCTGGTGCCGGCCAACTGGCCGCCGTCACCCGAGGTCAAGGCCGGCATCGCCGCCTTCATCGCCGAACATGGCCAGAAGGGGTTGCAGGCGGCGGTCTCCGGCGGCCAGTACGAGTACCCGCAGGGCCTGTTCTACGGCGGGCGCAACCCGACCTGGAGTCAGCAGACACTGCGCCACGTGCTGCGCGATCACGCTCGGCGATGCCGGCGCCTGGGCTGGATCGACCTGCACACCGGCCTCGGCCCGAACGGCCATGGCGAGCGCATCTTTGCCGGGGTCGACGACGCCGCCGCCATCGCCCGCGCGCGCGCCTGGTGGGGCGATGCGGTGACCTCGATCTACGACGGCAGTTCCGAATCGGCGCCGCTGACCGGGCTGATGTGGCTGGCCGCGATGCAGGAGTGCCCGCAGGCCGAATACACCGGCATCGCACTCGAATACGGAACGGTGCCGTTCGACCAGGTGATCGACGCGCTGCGCGCCGACCAATGGCTCGAGAACCATCCCGACGCGGCGCCGGCGCAGCGCGCCGCGATCAAGAAACAACTGCGCGACGCCTTCTACACCGATACCGGTGCGTGGAAGTCACGCATCGTCGAGCAGGGTGTCGAAGCGGCCCGCCAGGCCGTGGCCGGCCTGACCGCCGCCTGACCAACCAGCAACCATCGCCGGCGCGGGCCGTGCGCGCCGGCAGCGCTCAGTGCGCGATGATCTTCGACAGGAAATCGCGCGTGCGCTCGTTCTTCGGGTGGGCGAAGAACTCCTCGGGCGTGTTCTGCTCGACGATCTGGCCCTGGTCCATGAAGATGACGCGGTCGGCGACGCTGCGCGCAAAGCCCATCTCGTGCGTCACGCACAACATCGTGATGCCCTGCTTGGCCAGCTCGATCATCACGTCGAGCACCTCGTTGATCATCTCGGGGTCGAGCGCCGAGGTCGGCTCGTCGAAGAGCATGATCTTCGGTGTCAGGCACAGCGCGCGCGCGATGGCCACGCGCTGCTGCTGACCACCCGACAGCTGCAGTGGGTACTTCAGCGCCTGCTCGGCGATCTGCACCCGTTCGAGTTGTTGCATGGCGCGTTCTTCGGCCTGCTTCTTGGGCAGGTGGCCCACCCACATCGGCGACAGCGTCAGGTTGTCCAGCACGGTCAGGTGCGGGAACAGGTTGAACTGCTGGAACACCATGCCGACCTTCTTGCGCACCAGCTCGACCGACTTGATGTCGTCGCCGAGCACGGTGCCGTCGACGGTCACCGACCCTTGCTGATACGGCTCGAGTGCGTTGACGCAGCGGATCAGCGTCGACTTGCCCGAACCGGAGGGGCCGCAGATGACGATGCGCTCACCCTTCTCGACATTCAGATCGATGTCGCGCAGGGCGTGGAAATCGTTGCCGTACCACTTGTTGACCTTGTCGAATTGGATGATCGGTTCGCTCATGTTCAACGCGCCTTGCTGACACTGATTTGTTTTTCCACCCACAGGCTGTAGCGTGACATCGCGAAGCAGAAGCTGAAGTAGATGGCGGTGATGAACAGGTAGCCCTCGATCTTGAACGGGCGCCAGTTGAC
This sequence comes from uncultured beta proteobacterium, assembly GCA_963756415.1. Taxonomy (GTDB): domain Bacteria; phylum Pseudomonadota; class Gammaproteobacteria; order Burkholderiales; family Burkholderiaceae_C; genus Rubrivivax. The sequence goes on along the minus strand of CAVWNT010000002.1, from coordinate 437,823 downwards.
GTCGGAGTTCAGCGCCAGGCCGAGCGCGCCGGTGAGTTCGTACAGCGAGACGATGGTCACCAGCGAGGTGTCCTTGAAGATGCTGATGAAGTTGTTCATCATGCTCGGCACCACCATCGCCAGCGCCTGCGGCAGCACGATCTTGCGCTGCGTCTGCCAGTAGCTCAGCCCGAGCGTGGAGGCGGCCTCGAGCTGGCCGTTGGGGATCGCCTGCAGCCCGCCGCGCACGATCTCGGCCATGTAGGCGGCGGCGAACAGCGTGATGCCCACCAGCACGCGCACCAGCACATCGATGGTCATGCCCTGCGGCATGAACAGCGGGAACATGAACGAGGCCATGAACAGCACGCTGATCAGCGGCACGCCGCGGATCAGCTCGATGTAGACGATGCAGGCGGTGCGGATCGCCGGCAGGTCGCTGCGCCGGCCCAGCGCCACCAGCACCGACAGCGGGAAGGCCATGAAGATCGACAAGGTGGCCAGCATCACCGTCAGCGGCAGCCCACCCCACAGATCGGTGCGCACCGGTTCGAGGCCGAACACGCCGCCGGCCATCAGCACGAAGAACACCGCCAGCACCACCACCCACATCAGCGCCAGCCAGGGTTTCCAGAACCAGCGGATGCAACTGGTCATCACCGCCAGCACCATCACGATGGTGGCGATCTCGGGCCGCCACTGCTGGTCGAAGGGATAGCGGCCGAAGATGATCAGGCGCCACTTCTCGGCGATCACCCCCCAGCACGCACCGGTGCCGCGCGCCGCCTGGCAGGCATCGGCGTTGGCATCGAAGACGGCCCGCAGCACGGCCCAGTTCAGCAGCTGCGGAACGACATACAGCGCCAGCGCAAGCACGGCCAGCGTGACGAGTGTGTTCTTCCAGCCGCCGAACAGGTTGCGCCGCAGCCACGGCATCACGCCTTCGGTACCCGCCGGCGGCTTGCGCGGCGTGAGCGGCACGAACACCGCACTCATGCTGCATGTCCCATCAACGCTCCTTGATGGCGACACGCTTGTTGTACCAGTTCATCAGCGCCGAGGTGCTCAGCGAGGTGCTCAGGTACACGAGCATGATGATCGAGATGCATTCCACCGCACGGCCGGTCTGGTTCAAGGTGGTGGTGGCGGTGGACACCAGGTCGGGGTAGCCGATGGCCACCGCCAGCGAGGAGTTCTTGGTCAGGTTCAGGTACTGGTTGGTCAGCGGCGGAATGATCACGCGCAGGGCCTGCGGCAGCACCACCAGGCGCATCGCCAGGCGGCGCGACAGCCCCAGCGCGCTGGCCGCTTCGCTCTGCCCTTGCGACACCGACTGGATGCCGCCGCGCACCACCTCGGCGATGAAGGAGCCGGTGTACAGCACCAGGCCGATCAGCACCGCCATGAATTCGGGCGTCGCGCTGATGCCGCCATCGACCATGAACGCCAGCTGCTCGGGCCGTGACCATTGATGCGGCGCGCCGCCCAGCGCCCAGCCCAGCAGCGCCAGGCCGAAGAAGGCCAGCACCGGCACCCACCAGCGGTTGCGGTCCTGGCCGGTGCGCTCGAACTCGTGTTGCGCCCTGCGCCGCCAGACCGCGCCGACGATCAGGCCGATCACCCCGCCCAGCGCCATCCACGCAAAGCCGGGCGCCCACACCGGCGCCGGGAACGAGAAGCCGCCCTTGCTCAGGTAGAACAGGTCAGCCGCATTCCACGCCGCTTGCGGCGGCGGCAGCACCTCGACGAAGAACAGGTACCACATCAACAGCTGCAGCAGCACCGGGATGTTGCGGAAGGTCTCGACATAGCCGTAGCACAGGCCCCGCACCAGCGCGTTGCTCGAGAAGCGGCCGATGCCCATCAGCACGCCGATGATGGTCGTCAGGATGATGCCGATGACGGCCACGCGCAGCGTGTTCAACACGCCGACGAACAGGGCCTTGCCGTAGCTCTCGCTGGGGTTGTAGGCGATCATCGTCTCGCCGATGTCGAAGCCCGCGGCCTGGCCGAGAAAATCGAAGCCGCTCTGGATGCCACGCACCCGCATGTTTTCCTGGGTGTTGTAGGCCAGGAACCAGACCGCGCCGCCGATGCACAGCAGCGCCAGTGCCTGATAGACCCAGCCGCGTACCCTGCGGCTGCGCCAGGACCAGTCGATCGGCTTTGGTTTCGGTACGCGTGCGCTCGAGGACATTTTCGCGTCGGGGCCTGAAGGTCGCCGCGCGCGGGCGGACCGGATGCGGCAGGTGCGCGCGCCGGACCGGCGCGCGCAGATCGATCAGCGCAGCGGCGGGGCGAACATCAGCCCACCCTTGGTCCACGACGCGTTGCTGCCGCGTGGCAGGTCCAGCGGCGTCTTCTCGCCGACATTGCGCTCGAAGATCTCGCCGTAGTTGCCGGTGGTCTTGATCGCGCGGTAGGCCCATTCCTTGTCCAGGCCGAGCAGCTTGCCGGTGTCTTCGGTGCCGGACCCCAGCACACGCATCACGTTCGGGTTCTTGCTGTTGGCCTTCATCTCGTCGACATTGGCCTGCGTGATGCCCAGCTCCTCGGCATCGATCAGCGCGTTCAGCACCCAGCGGGCGATGGTGAAGTACTCGTCGTCACCGCGGCGAACCGCCGGGCCCAGCGGCTCCTTCGAGATCAGCTCGGGCAGGATCACGTAGTCGGCCGGGTTCTTCGCTTCCTTGCTGCGGATCGACGCCAGGCCCGAGGCGTCGGTGGTGTAGACCTGACAACGGCCGGCGAAGAAGGCGGCGTTGGTGGCGGCCAGGTCGGCAAACACCACCGGCTTCAGGTCGAGGCTGTTGGCACGCGAGTAGTCGGTGAGGTTCAGCTCGGTGGTGGTGCCGGACTGCACACACACGGTGGCGCCCTTCATCTGCTTGGCGCTCTTCACGTTCAGGCTCTTCGGCACCATGAAGCCCTGGCCGTCATAGAAGCTCACACCGACGAAGAACATGCCCAGCGAGGCGTCGCGGGTCAGCGTCCAGGTGGTGTTGCGCGACAGCACGTCGATCTCGCCCGACTGCAGTGCCGTGAAACGCTGCGGCGCGGTCAGCGGCGAGTAGCGCACCTTGTTGCCATCGGACAGGATCGCCGCGGCCAGCGCGCGGCAGTAGTCCACATCCAGCCCGGTCCACTTGCCCTGGCTGTCGGCGGCGGAAAAGCCGGCCAGCCCGGTGCTGACGCCGCAGATCAGCGCCCCGCGCGATTTGATGGCGTCGAGATCCTTGCCGGCAAAGGCAGCCGGGGCGGCGACCAGGCCGGTGGCCAGCACAGCGGTTGCGAGCAGACGTTTTGGGTGCATCGTGAAACTCCAGGATTAGTCGATCAAGGTGGTTGACACCAGGACGATCAGCACAAAAGCAAGATCGAGGCCGAGCCGGTGCGCAGCCCCGCCGTCCCTGGCGCGGCGGTGGCCCGGACTGTGCACCGATAGAGGGAGCCGGTGCAAGGCGCGAAAACACCAATGCCACCGTGAAGCAGGCCCCTGAGCGCGTGCCCGTTACAGGTGCATCGGGCCTGGACGAACCTGGTGATCGGGCAGCGCCCAAGGGTGGCTTGCCTGTGCAACGCAGCCGCAGGCTTTGGTCAGAGCCAGCCCTGCTCGCGCAGCCCCGCTTCGCATTGCTCGGCATCGACGAAGTGCTGAGCGTTCCAGCCAGCGACCCGGGCGGCGCGCACGTTGTGCTCGACATCGTCGATGAACATCAGGCTCGTCGGCAGCAGGCCGAAACGTCGTGCCGCCAGCGCAAAGATGGCCGGCTCGGGCTTGATGTGCTGCACACGTGACGAGAACACGCCGTCTTCGAACCAGCCGACGAACGGGTGGGTGCGTTCGAGGTGCTCGGCAAACGGCTGCGGCATGTTCGACAGATAGAACAGCCGGTGGCCGGCCGTGCGCAAGCGCCCGAGCAAAGCCACCGTCGCGGCCTGCGGCTGCAGTTCGGCCGGCACCGCGTCCACCACCGCCTGCACGGCGGCCGCCGACAACCCGGTGCGAACGGCGATGCGCAGCACCAGTTCGGCCGGCGACACCGTGCCGCGGTCGAACTCGCCCCAGTCACCGCCGTAGTTCTCGAACACCTGTTGCACCCAATGGCGGGCACTGGGCTCGTCGATCGCCTGTTGCGGCAGCGTGCGGCGCAGCAGTTCATGGGGTTGCCAGTTGAACAGCACGCCGCCGAAATCGAAGACGAAATGGCGCTCGCCCGGTGCGGGATGGGGCAACTGAGGTGCAGGCATCGGCGCAAATGATAGAGGCCGCACACGGCGCTTGCGCGGCTGTTGCCGCTGGCGCCGCTGATGCACACAATGTCGGCCGCACAGCAAGGAGCAAGCATGGCTGCGAAGAACTTCGACACGATGGAGGACAGCAACTCCTCGTGCAACCCGCACATCCACGAGCTCAGCGATCCGGCGCGCCGGCTGGTGTTGCGCGGCACGCTGGGCTTCACCGCGGCGGCGCTGTACGCGCCGCTGCTGGTCGGCTGCGCAGCCGACACGCCGCCAGCGGCAGCGCCCCTCATCGGCTTCAAGGGCATCGCCGTCGACGCCACCGACAAGCTGGTGGTGCCCGACGGTTATGTCGCCACCGCTTTCGCTGCCTGGGGGGAGCCGGTGGGCGTGGCCGGCAACATGCCGGCGTGGAAGGCCGACGGCTCGAACACGGCCGCCGAACAGTCGGTGCAGATGGGCATGCACCATGACGGCATGGCGTATTTCCCGCTCGCAGGCAGCAGTTCGCACGGGCTGCTGGCGATGAACCACGAGTACACCGACGACGGCCTGCTGCACGTCGGCGGTTTTGCCGACATGACGGCCGAGAAGGTCAAGAAGAGCCAGGCCGCGCACGGCCTGTCGGTGATCGAAGTCGAACTGAAAGGCGATGCCTGGCAGATGGTGCGCCCGTCACGTTACGCCCGGCGACTGCCGATGGACGCGCCTTTCGAAGTGCGCGGCCCCGCCGCCGGCCATGCGTTGATGAAAACGTCGGCCGATCCGTCGGGTACGCGCGTGCTCGGCACCTTGAACAACTGCGCGGCGAGCCAGACGCCGTGGGGCACCTACCTGTCGGGCGAAGAGAACTTCATGTTCTATTTCGGCGGCGGCGACGACATCTCGGCGCACGACAAGCGTTGGGGGATGCGCAAGGACGGCTTCTACAAGTGGGAGAAGTCCGATGCGCGCTTCGATGCCCGGCAGAACCCGAACGAGCCGAACCGCTTCGGCTGGGTGGTCGAGGTCGACCCCTACGACCCGACCTCGACGCCGATCAAGCGCACCGCGCTGGGCCGCGCCGCCCACGAAGGCGCCTGGGTGGCGATGACCCGGACGGCCGCGCGGTGGTCTATTCGGGCGAGGACGCGCGCTTCGAATACATCTACAAGTTCGTCAGCCGCGACCGCATGGTCCCCGGCGGCGCCAGGGCCAACGCCACGCTGCTCGACCACGGCACGCTGCACGTGGCGCGCTTCGATGCCGATGGCAGCGGCCGCTGGATGGCGCTGACACACGGCAGCGGCCCGCTCACCGCCGCCAACGGCTTTGCCGACCAGGGCGAAGTGCTGATCAAGGCTCGGCAGGCCAGCGACCTGCTCGGCGCGACCAAGATGGATCGACCCGAGTGGCTGACGATCGATCCGCACAGCGGCTGGGTGTATTGCACGCTGACCAACAACAGCAGCCGCGGCAAGGCCGGGTTTCCCGGCGTCGATGCCGCCAACCCGCGCGCCGACAACGTCTTCGGCCAGATCATCCGCTGGCACGAGGACAACGATTTCGACGCCACCACCTTCAGTTGGAACCACCTGGTGCTGGCCGGCGACCCGGCCAATGCGCGCGCCGAAGCCAAGGGCAACATCGTCGGCGACATCTACGCCTGCCCCGACGGCATCACCTTCGATGCACGCGGTGTGCTGTGGATCCAGACCGATGCGCACGCCACGCAGATGTACAAGGGCGAGCTGAAAAACGTCGGCAACAACCAGATGCTGGCCTGCGACGTGCGCAGCGGACAGACGCGGCGCTTCCTCACCGGCCCGGTCAATTGCGAGATCACCGCCTGCGCGCTGACGCCCGACGGCCGCACGATGTTCATCAACGTGCAGCATCCGGGCGAGACGCCGAGCGACCGCAGCGATCCGGCAGACCCTGCCAAGTATTCGAACTGGCCCGACTACGCCAGCGGCGGGCGCCCGCGCTCGGCGACGGTCGTGATCCGCAAGCGCGACGGCGGCCTGATCGGCAGCTGACAGGCCGACCGGCAGCCCTTCGGCGCCGGCCGGCCCGCCCCGCTCATGGCACCGGGCAGGCCGGGTAGTTGGCCTGGAAGGCTGCACGCACCTGCGGCGCGGTGTAGTCCTGGGCGCTGGGCGTGTTGTCGGTGAACGCACAACCGTAGGTCGGCGAGGCCACCACGGCCGGTGTGGTGACGTCGTCACCGGCCGGCTTCGGGCCACCGGCTTCCCACTTCACCAGCGCATCGAACGCCGCGGTGGCTTCGGCGGCAGTGAACGCACAGTGACCGACATCGCGGATCGCACGTTGCACCAGCCAACGGTCGGTTCCCAGCGCCTTGGCGCGCTCGAAGTAGACCTGCTCCATCTTGAACGGCACGAACAGGTCGCCCAAGGTGTGCAGCGACACGACCGGGATGTCGATGTTGGCGTTCGCCTGCGGGATCCAGCGCAGCCCGTCGCGGCGCAGCCGGTTGGCATCGGGGGTGGGCGTGATCTTGAATGCTGCGGCATTGAAAGCGGTGTCGAGCGCGGTGGTATCCGGACTCGACGCATCGACCTTGTAGAACAGCCCCGTGGTGTCGAGGACGTTTTCGTTCAGGATGCCGCTGATGCTGCCGTCACCGCCCAGCGAGGACCAGATGTTGCCCTGGTTGCCGGCGTTGGCCCAGCCCTCGGCATAGAACGGCCGATTGCCGCCGCTGAGGTTCATGACGATGTTCTTCAGCTTGTCGCCCTGCGCATTGGTCACCGTCGGGAAGGTGGTCCACAGCGCAGCCTGGATCGTCGGCGCCAGCGTGGCGAAGTCCACCGTCTGCGGGAATGCGCTCATCGGCACGCCGGCCAGCTGCTGCGCGGCCACCTGGTAGCCGGCGAAGTAGTTGAACAGCTCGGTGTCGCCAAGCACGCCGCACATCGGCATCGCGCCGTTGTACTTGACCTTGTTGTTGGCGTATTGCTGCGCTTCGGCGTCGATGGCGGCGCCGGTGATGTGGCCACCCATCGACACACCGGCGATGAAGTACTTGACGGGCACGGCCAGCGTGCGGCCGTTGGCCGCGCCGATGGCGACGAACTCGTTCGCCAGCGCATTGGTGTCCTCGACACCGGCGCGCACGTCGTAGTAGTTCCTCGAGTAGCTCGACGCGGCCCAGGCGTAGCCGTTGTCGAGCAGATACTTGCGCATGATCGGCACCATCGAGCCGTAGGCCGAGACATCGGCGCCGGTGCCGCGATAGCCGTGTGCCCACATCACCAGTTGTCCGTTCCAGCCGGTCTGCGGCACCTCGACGCGGTAGGCGGCGCCGTCGAGCTCGCCGCTCCAGCGGTCGGTGGCGACGGCGCTGCCGGCGAGCGCCGGGAAGGTGGTCTCGGGCGTGTTGATGGTGAAGGTGCGCGTGTCCTGCGGCCGCTCGGGCTCGGGCACCGCGGCGACGTCGTCGTCGCCGCCGCATGCCGCGATCAGTGCCAGCGAGGCCAGGCACGCGCCGAGTGCAAGCCGCAGGCCCGAGGGTGCGGAAAAGGTGGAAGGTCGGATCATCTCGAGTCTCCTGGTGTGTGCGGCGCGGTAGCGCGCATCGGCGCAGCCTAAGCGGGCGCGACGGTCCGGACAAGTCGCCACGGCGACATCGCACATCGGGACAAACCAGGGCAATCGAGGGGCGTGCGGCAGCGCCGGTGCGATGAAGCCGGTGCGCGGCAGCGCTCGACGCTCGCTGCTAAAGCGGAATCAGCGCGCGGGCTGCAGGCCGAGCAACCCGTCGACGCCGTACAGGCGGGCGAGCTGGACCAGCTTGTGCGGAGCGCCGGCCACTTCGAATCCGCGGCCCTCGGCCTGCGCCTGCCGGCGGGCCTGCAGCAGCAGCGCCAGCGCAGCGGTGTCGAACTCGCGCAGCGCCGTGGCATCGACACTGAACATCGGCGCTGCCGCCGCATCGCGCGGGCCGGCCTGCGCCAGCTGTTCCCACGCGGCGCGGGCCTGCGCCAGCGTCAGTGTGGCCGGCAGTTGCATGGCGATCGAATCAGGCGCGCGTTGCCGCGCATGTCAGCGCGCATGTCGCACACGACTCAGCTCTTGCCGCCGTTGCGCTGCGCCAGCCAGGCGATCAGCCCGTCGACACCGCCGGCCGAGATCTTCTGGGTGAAGACGCTGCGGTACTGATCGACCAGCCACACGCCGACGACGTTGACGTTGTAGATCTTCCAGCCGTCAGCGGTCTGTTCCAGCCGGTAGTCCAGGCGCACCGGTTCGCCGCTGCCGCGCACCTCGGTCTGCACCTCGACATTGCCTTCTTCGGGCTTGCCGCGCATGCGCTTGAGCTCCACCGTCTGGTCCTTGACCTGCGTCAACGCGCCGGCATAGCTGCGCACCAGCAAGGTCTTGAATTCATCCTGCAGCCGCTTGTGCTGCTCGGGCGTGGCGCCCTTCCAGTTGCGGCCGACAGCCGATTCGGTCATGCGCTTGAAGTCGACATGCGGCATCACCTTGCTGTCCACCAGCGCGATGATCCTGCCGACATCGCCGGACTGGATCGCCTTGTCGGCCTTGACCGAGTCGATGACCTCGGTGGAGATCTGCATCACCAGCGCATCGGGTGCCGTCGGCGCGGTCTGCGCGCGCAGCGGCAGCGCCACGCAAACGGCAGCCAGAAAAATCAGCGAGTTGAAGGTCGATCGATTCATGTTCATGCCTGTTTGATTGGGTGCGTGCGCCAAAGTGCCGCGCTCAAAAGCGGGGTCGATCTGCGCTTCGCTTTCGCCACCGGACACGATAGCGCAGCAGCAACGGGTGCCGATTCCGACACGGCGATGTCACTTCAGCGGCGCGTCCGGCTCCCAGGCGTCCGGCGGGTTGCCGTCGAAAACCATGTTCAGCCTCTGCGCCAGGAACGCTTCGCGCACGAAGCTGTACTTGTCCAGCGCGATCTGGTCGAGCGCCCGGCTGGCGCCGAGCAAGCCGGCGCGCGTGTTGATGATCTGCAGCACCGTGGTCACCGGCCGGAACGAGCCCTGGTCGATGGCGAACGCCGGCGACGCCGCCACGTCCAGGGGCAGCCCGGCGGCATCGCGCACCGTCGAGGGCCCGAAGAACGGCAGCACCAGGTAGTTGCCCGGCGGCAGGCCCCACACGCCCAGGGTCTGGCCGAAGTCCTCGGGCTTGCGTTCCATGCCCAGCTCGGTCGCGATGTCCAGAATGCCGGCGACGCCGAACACCGTGTTGGTGGCGAAACGCAGCGTCATCACCGTCGCGTTCTCGGCCTTGCCCTGCAGCATCTGGTTGACCGCCGACCACAGATCGGCGGCATTGGCGAAGACGTTGCTTACGCCGGTGCGGATCAGCGACGGCACCAGCTCGACATAGGCCTCGGCGAGTGGCAGCAGCAGGTCATCGTCGAGCACCTGGTTGACGCCGAACATGGCGCGGTTGAAGGTCTCCCACGGATCGACGACGCGGGTGTCGTCGGCTGCAACGACATCGTCGCTCAGCGGCGCGCGGCCCTGTGCACCGGCCAGCGTGCTCACCAGGGCCAGGCCGGCCAGCAGCCAACGCAGGCGTCGCATCGTGTTCACTTGTTTGCCCCACCTTCCGAGCCGGCATCTGCGGCCTTGCTGAACAGGAACTGGCCGATCAGGTTTTCCAGCACCAGCGCCGATTGCGTCTGCGTGATGGTTGCGCCAGCAGCCAGCGGCTTGTCGTCGACACCGGCTTCCAGGCCGATGTATTGGTCACCGAGCAGCCCGGCGGTCAGGATCTTCGCCGAACTGTCCTTCGGGAACTGCATGCCGCTGTGGATGTCCATGCTGACCACGCCTTGGTAGCTGGCCGGATCGAGGCTGATGCCAACCACACGGCCGACAGTGACGCCGGCACTGCGCACCGGCGCGCGCACCTTCAAGCCGCCGATGTTGTCGAAGCGGGCCTGCAGCGTGTAGCTGTCGCCGCCGGTGAAGTTGCCCAGGTTGGCCGCCTTCAGCGCCAGGAACAGCAGCGCGGCCAGGCCCAGCAGCACGAAGCCGCCGACGAGGGTTTCGATCGTTCTAGTCGACATGATCAGCAGGTGGGCGTTGTCAAGGGGTCGAGAACATCAGGGCGGTGAGGATGAAGTCCATGCCCAGCACGGCCAGCGACGAGACCACCACGGTGCGCGTGGTGGCGCGGGCGACGCCTTCGGGGGTGGCCTGTCGCTTCATAACCCTGGTACAGCGCGACGAAGGTGCAGATGATGCCGAATACCGCGCTCTTGACGATGCCGTTGCCCAGGTCGCGCCAGACATCGACCCGCGACTGCATGATCGACCAGAAGTTGCCGGCGTCGACACCGATCAGCAGCACCGCGACCACGTAGGCGCCCAGGATGCCCACCGCCGAGAACACCAGCGCCAGGATCGGCATCGACACGACGCCGGCGATGAAGCGCGGCGCGAGCACACGCGCACGCGGGTCGATGGCCATCAGCTCCATCGCCGCGAGTTGTTCGCCGGCCTTCATCAGCCCGATCTCCGCGGTCAGCGAGGTGCCGGCACGTCCGGCGAACAGCAGCGCGGTGATCACCGGGCCGAGCTCGCGCACCAGCGCCAGGTTGACGATCAGCCCGAGGCTTTCGGCGGCGCCGTAGGTGACCAGCGCGTAATACATCTGCAGCGCCAGCACGAAGCCCACCGCCATGCCCGACGCGGCGATGATCAGCAGCGAGCGGTTGCCGATGGCGTGCACCTGCGCCAGCACCAGGCCGAAGCGGCGCAGCGCCAAGGGCGCGAAGCGCAGCAGGTCGACGAAGAAGAAGGCCGAGCGGCCCAGCGAGCGCAGGCCGTGCAGCGTCAGGCGGCCGATGCCGGCCAGCACCGCCGTCACCGCGCCGCCCCGTGCAAGGCACCCTGCACCGTGCGTGCCGGGCACACGTGCAGCGCTGTCATGCCGTCAGCCCCAGATCCTGCGCCAGCGGTGGCGCCGGGTAGTGGAAACGCACCGGGCCGTCGGGCTCGCCGCGGATGAACTGGCGCACCTCCGGGTGCTCGGAGGCCTTCAGCTCATCGGCACGGCCATGTGCCACCACCCGCCCCTGCGCCGACAGCAAGTAGGCGTAGTCGCAGATCGAAAAACACTGCTGCACGTCGTGCGAGACCAGCAGCGAGGTGGCACCGGTGGTGTCGTTGAGCTGGCGGATCAGGTTGGCGGCCACGCCCATCGAGATCGGGTCGAGCCCGGCGAAGGGCTCGTCGAACATGATCAGTTCGGGGTCCAGCGCCATCGCGCGGGCCAGCGCGATGCGCCGTGCCATGCCGCCCGAGACTTCCGAGATGCGCAGCTGCGCGGCGCCGCGCAGGCCCACGGCATCGAGCTTCATCAGCACGATGTCGCGGATCATCGGCTCGGGCAGGTCGGTGTGCTCGCGCAGCGGGAAGGCGACGTTGTCGAACACGCTCAGGTCGGTGAACAACGCGCCGAACTGGAACAGCATGCCCAGACGCCGACGCAGGCGATACAGCTGCGACTTGTCGGCGGCATCGACCACCTCGCCGTCGAAGACCACACGGCCCTGGTTGACCGGATGCACGCCGGCGATGAGCCGCAGCAACGTGGTCTTGCCGCAACCCGAGCCGCCGAGGATGGCGGTGACCTTGCCGCGCCCGAAGCGCAGCGACACGTCGTTCAGGATCGTGCGCGAAGCGTCGTAGCCGAAGCTGACGTGGTCGATCTCAATCAGGGTGTCCAAGCATCGAGGTGCCGCCACGCAGGGCAACACGGCCAGGTTCGGTTCGGGGGCAGCATCGCACCGCGGCGGCGCGGGGGCCTTGCCAACGGCATGCTGCAACGGGCAGTGATTGTCTCACGCACGTCCTCGGTGCCGAGCCGATCCCCCCGTATCCAGACAGGCTCGGGTGAGGGGTTGCGCAATGTCACACAACCCGGTGCTGCGCGCAGCACCCAACCCGGTGCGCGCAGCCCCGTTGTTGCCGAATTCAGTTCGGCAGCGCGCTGCTGCCCATCAGGTACTCGTCGACCGCACGGGCCGCCTGGCGCCCTTCGCGGATCGCCCACACGATCAGGCTCTGGCCGCGTCGCATGTCGCCGGCGGCAAACACCTTGTGCACATTGGTCTTGTAGGCGCCGGCCGATTCGGTGGGCGCGCGTGCGTTGCCGCGCGCATCGCGCTCGACCCCGAAGGCCTCCAGCATCGCCGCCACCGGGCTGACGAATCCCATCGCCAGCAACACCAGCTCGCAGGGGATTTCCTGCTCGCTGCCGGGCACCTCGACCATCTGGCCGTTGTTCCATTCGACCTTGACCGTGCGCAGCGCCTTCAACTTGCCCTTGTCCTTGCCGCTGCCGCCGACGAAGGACTTGGTGGCGATGGCGAAGGCGCGCTCGCAGCCCTCTTCGTGGCTCGAACTGGTGCGCAGCTTGTAGGGCCAGTAGGGCCAGGTCAACGCCTTGTTCTCGGCTTCGGGCGGTATCGGCATCAGCTCGAACTGCGTCACGCTGGCCGCACCGTGGCGGTTGCTGGTGCCCACACAGTCGCTGCCGGTGTCACCACCGCCGATGACCACCACCTGCTTGCCGTCGGCGCGGATCTGGCCCTTGAGCTTGTCGCCGGCGACGATCTTGTTCTGCGGCGGCAGAAACTCCATCGCGAAATGCACGCCGGAAAGATCACGCCCCGGCACCGGCAGGTCGCGGCTTTGTTCGGCACCGCCGCTGAGCAGCACCGCGTCGAAATCGGCCAGCAGCGACGGCGCATCGAGGGTCTGCGCGGCATGGTTGGTGACCTTGCTGCCGTCGCCGAGCGTGCCCACCAGCACCCCGGTGCGAAACACCACGCCTTCGCGCTGCATCTGCTCGATGCGCCGGTCGATGTGCGACTTCTCCATCTTGAAGTCGGGGATGCCGTAGCGCAGCAGCCCGCCGATGCGATCGTTCTTCTCGAACACCGTCACCTCGTGGCCGGCACGCGCCAGCTGCTGCGCCGCCGCCAGCCCGGCCGGGCCCGAGCCGATCACCGCGACGCGCTTGCCGGTCTTCACGGCGGCGGGCTGCGGCAGCACCCAGCCTTCGGCCCAGGCGCGGTCGATGATCGCGTGTTCGATCGACTTGATGCCCACCGGGTCGTCGTTGACGTTCAACACACACGCCGCCTCGCACGGCGCGGGGCAGACACGGCCGGTGAACTCGGGGAAGTTGTTGGTCGAATGCAGCGTGTCGATGGCCCGCTTCCAGTCGTCGCGGAAGACGAGGTCGTTGAAGTCGGGAATGATGTTGTTGACCGGGCAGCCGCTGACGCAGAACGGCGTGCCGCAATCCATGCAGCGCGCGCCCTGAATCTTGGCCTGTCCGTCGTTCAACGCGATGACGAACTCCTTGTAGTGCCGCACGCGCTGCTCGACCGGCGCGTGGCCTTCTTCGAGCCGGGGATATTCAAGAAAACCGGTGACCTTGCCCATGTTCTTTTCCTGGATTCACTTGGCCGGCACGCTGGCCGTCTGTTTCGCCCGCTCGATGGTGGCGTCGGATTGCTGCGCAGCGCTCAACCGGGCCAGCGCGCGCTTGTACTCGTGCGGGAAGACCTTGACGAAGCGCCCCCGGCAATCGGCCCAGCGGTCGAGGATCTCGCGCGCGCGCAGCGAGCCGGTCCACTTGTGGTGCGCCTCGATCATCGATTTCAGCATCGGCTCGTCGGCCTGGCCCTTGTGCCAGCCGGCGGCATCGCCGTCTTGTTCGGCCTTCGGCAGCACCTTGTCCAGCGCCACCATGGTCGGGTTGCAGCGCGAGGCGAACAAGCCGTCCTCGTCGTAGACGTAGGCCACCCCGCCGGACATGCCGGCGGCGAAGTTGCGCCCGGTCAGGCCGAGCACGACGGCGGTGCCGCCGGTCATGTACTCGCAGCCGTGATCGCCGGTGCCTTCGACCACCGCGCTGGCGCCCGACAGGCGCACCGCAAAACGCTCGCCGGCGACGCCGCGGAAGAAGGCCTCGCCGCTGGTGGCGCCGTACAGCACCGTGTTGCCGACGACCAGGTTGCGCGTCGATTCGCCGCGGAAGTCGATGCTCGGGCGCACCACCACGCGCCCGCCCGACAGCCCCTTGCCGGTGTAGTCGTTGGCGTCGCCGATCAGGTACAGCGTGATGCCCTTGGCCAGGAAGGCGCCGAAGCTCTGGCCGCCGGTGCCTTCCATCTGCATGAAGATGGTGTCGTCGGGCAGGCCTTCGGGGCGCCGGCGCACCAGTTCGCCCGACAGCATCGCCGCCACGCTGCGGTTGACGTTGCGCACGCTGTGCATGATCTGCACCTTCTCGCCACGTTCGAGTGCACTCTCGCAGCGCTCGATCAGGTGCTTGTCGAGCGCGCGGTCGAGGCCGTGATCCTGCACCTCGATCTGCCGGCGCGAGACGTCGGCGGGCACGTCGGGCAGGTGGAAGACGCGGCTGAAGTCGAGCCCCTTCGCCTTCCAGTGCTGGATGCCGGCGCGGGTGTCGAGCAGGTCGGCGCGGCCGATCAGGTCGTCGAACTTGGCGATGCCGAGCGTGGCCATGATCTGGCGCGCTTCCTCGGCGACGAAGAAGAAGAAGTTGACGACATGCTCGGGCCGGCCGGTGAACTTCTTGCGCAGCACCGGGTCCTGCGTGGCCACGCCCACCGGGCAGGTGTTGAGGTGGCACTTGCGCATCATGATGCAGCCCTCGGCCACCAGCGGCGCGGTGGCGAAGCCGAACTCGTCGGCGCCGAGCAGCGCGCCGATGACGACGTCGCGGCCGGTCTTCATCTGGCCGTCGGCCTGCACGCGGATGCGCGAGCGCAGCCGGTTCAGCACCAGCGTCTGCTGCGTTTCGGCCAGGCCCAGTTCCCACGGCGTGCCGGCATGCTTGATGCTGCTCCACGGCGACGCGCCGGTGCCGCCGTCGTGGCCGGCGATGACGACGTGATCGGCCTTGCACTTGGCCACGCCGGCGGCGATGGTGCCGACACCGACCTCGGACACCAGCTTGACGCTGATGTCGGCGCGCGGGTTGGCGTTCTTCAGGTCGTGGATCAGCTGCGCCAGGTCCTCGATCGAATAGATGTCGTGGTGCGGCGGCGGCGAGATCAGGCCGACGCCGGGCACGCTGTAGCGCAGCAAGCCGATGTAGTCGCTGACCTTGCCGCCCGGCAGCTGGCCGCCCTCGCCGGGCTTGGCGCCCTGCGCCATCTTGATCTGGATCTGGTCGGCGCTGGCCAGGTATTCGGTGGTCACGCCGAAGCGCCCCGACGCCACCTGCTTGATCTTCGAGCGCAGGCTGTCGCCGGCAGCGAGTGCGTAGTCGGCCTCGACGACGTTGTGCCCCATCACATCGCCCAAGGTGGTGCCGGCGGTGATCGGGATGCCTTTCAGTTCGTTGCGGTAGCGCGCCGGGTCTTCACCGCCTTCGCCGGTGTTGCTCTTGCCGCCGATGCGGTTCATCGCCACCGCCAGCGTGCTGTGCGCTTCGGTGCTGATCGAGCCGAGCGACATCGCGCCGGTGGCGAAGCGCTTGACGATCTCGACGGCACTTTCGACCTGCTCGAGCGGAATCGCCTTCGCCGGGTCGACCCTGAACTCGAACAGGCCGCGCAAGGTCATGTGGCGCTTGCTCTGGTCGTTGATGATCTGCGCGTAGTCCTTGTAGGTGTCGAAGCGCCCCGAGCGCGCGCTGTGCTGCAGCTTGGCGATGGCATCGGGCGTCCACATGTGTTCTTCGCCGCGCACCCGCCAGGCGTATTCGCCGCCGGCGTCGAGCATGCCGGCCAGCACCGGGTCGTTGCCGAAGGCGGCGCGGTGCATGCGCACCGCCTCTTCGGCGACTTCGAACACGCCGATGCCGCCGATCTGCGATGCGGTGCCGCGGAAGTACCGGTCGACGAACGAGCGCTCCAGGCCGATGGCCTCGAACAGCTGCGCGCCGCAGTACGACATGTATGTCGACACGCCCATCTTCGACATGATCTTGCTCAGGCCCTTGCCCACCGCCTTGATGTAATGGGCGATGGCCTTGTCGGCCGACAGCTCGCCGGGCAGTTCGGCATGCAGCCGGGTCAGTGTTTCCAGCGCCAGATACGGATGCACGGCTTCGGCGCCATAGCCGGCCAGCACCGCGAAGTGGTGCACCTCGCGTGCACTGCCGGTCTCCACCACCAGGCCGGCGGTGGTGCGCAGGCCGGCGCGAACCAGATGGTGATGCACCGCCGACAGCGCCAGCAGCGCCGGGATGGCGACGTGGTCGCGGTCCATGTGGCGGTCGCTGATGACGATGATGTTGTGCCCGCTGCGGATGGCGTCGACACTTTCGGCGCACAGCGAGGCCAGCTGCGCCTCGACCCCCTCGCGGCCCCAGTGCGCCGGGTAGCAGATGTCGAGTTCGTAGCTGCGGAACTTGCCCGAGGTGTGCTGCTCGATGTCGCGCAGCCGCGCCATGCCGTCGAAGTCGAGCACCGGCTGGTTGACTTCCAGGCGCATCGGCGGGTTCACCGCGTTGATGTCGAGCAGGTTCGGCTTCGGCCCGATGAAGCTGTTCAGGCTCATCACGATGGCTTCGCGGATCGGATCGATCGGCGGGTTGGTGACCTGCGCGAACAGCTGCTTGAAGTACAGGTACAGCGGCTTGTTCCGATCCGACAGCACCGCCAGCGGGGAGTCGTTGCCCATCGAGCCGGTGCCCTCTTCGCCCAGCGTGGCCATCGGGCTCATCAGGAACTTCAGGTCTTCCTGGGTGTAGCCGAAGGCCTGCTGGCGGTCGAGCAGGCTGTCCTTGAAGGTGCCGACGCTGCCCTTGGCATCGATCGAATCGAGGCGCACGCGCACCGTCTCGATCCACTGGCGGTAGGGCTTGGCGAAGGCGAGCTGGTTCTTCAGCTCTTCGTCGTCGATGATGCGGCCCTGCTCGAAGTCGATCAGGAACATCTTGCCCGGCTGCAGCCGCCACTTGCGCACGATGCGGTTTTCGGGGATCGGCAGCACGCCGGATTCCGAGCCCATCACCACCAGGTCGTCGTCGGTGACGATGTACCTTGCAGGCCGCAGGCCGTTGCGGTCGAGCGTGGCGCCGATCTGCTTGCCGTCGGTGAAGGCGATCGCGGCCGGGCCGTCCCACGGCTCCATCATCGCCGCGTGGTATTCGTAGAACGCGCGGCGGCGCGGGTCCATGTGCTCGTGCTGTTCCCACGCCTCGGGAATCATCATCATCGCCGCGTGCGCCAGCGGATAGCCGGCCATCGTCAGCAGTTCGAGCGCGTTGTCGAAGGTGGCGGTGTCGCTCTGGCCTTCGAAGGTGATCGGGTACAGCTTGAGCAGGTCCTCGCCGAGCACCGGCGACTTCATCACCCCTTCGCGCGCGCGCATCCAGTTGAAGTTGCCCTTGACGGTGTTGATCTCGCCGTTGTGCGCCACCATGCGGTACGGGTGCGCCAGCGCCCATTCCGGAAAGGTGTTGGTGGAAAAGCGCTGGTGCACCAACGCGAACGCCGAGGTGGCGCGCGGGTCGGCCAGGTCCTTGTAATACCGCCCGACCTGGTTGGCCAGCAGCAGGCCCTTGTAGACCACCGTGCGGCAGCTCATGCTGGTCACGTAGTACTCGCGGCCATGGGTCAGGTTCAGCGCCTGGATCGCGCGCGCCGCGGTGCGGCGGATGACGTACAGCTTGCGCTCCAGCGCATCGGGCACGATCACGTCGGGGCCGCGGCCGATGAAGACCTGGCGGATCAGCGGCTCCTTCTCGCGCACCGTCGGCGACATCGGCATGTCGGTGTCCACCGGCACTTCGCGCCAGCCCAGCAGCACCTGGCCCTCACGCTGGATCGCGCGCTCGACTTCCTGCACGCAGGCCAGTCGCGACGCGTGTTCCTTGGGCAGGAAGATCATGCCGACGCCGTATTCCAGCGGCGGCGGCAGCTCGATGCCCTGCGCGCGCATCTCCTCGCGGTAGTAGTCGTCGGGCAGCTGGATCAGGATGCCGGCACCGTCGCCCATCAGCTTGTCGGCACCGACGGCACCGCGGTGGTCGAGGTTCTCCAGGATCAGCAGCCCCTGCTCGATGATCGAGTGCGACTTCAGCCCCTTGATCTGCGCGACGAAGCCCAGCCCACAGGCATCGTGCTCGTTGGCCGGGTCGTACAGCCCTTGCTGCGCGGGGGGCCGGGCGCTGCGCACGGCAGACGGCAGGCCGGCGGTCGTGGTGTCGACGGGGTTGTGCATGAGGCTCTCGCTGGTCGGGATTGCGGACGCGGATTATTGCAGTGCAGCGTAAGGCATGACAGGTTTTAAATAGGGACAGAGATCATTTAAGGAATACGCGCCAGCTGCAGGATAGAAAATGGGGACGCATCAGTTTCCGTTATCTCACGGTCTCGCCGTGCCCCGCCGTGTCGCGCCGTGTCGCGTCGTTCACCCGGCGCCCCCGGCGCAGCGTGTGCAGGTTGCGTGCCAGGCCGCACGCACCGAAGGCGTCAGCCGCTTGCCGCCCCGGCTTTCGCTGGCCGGCCCCGCGGTCGCGGCTGCGTGATGCGACCGGTGCTTTCGCTCAGGCGCGCCAGGAACGCCGCCGAGCCCCAGGCGCGTCCGGCCACTGCGGCGCGTTCGAGCGCTTCACTGGCGTTGTCATCGACGCCCTGCAGCAGCAACTCGCGGTACGCGGCTTCGCGTTCGAAGGGGGTGTTTCCCAGGCGCCAGAATTCGGGCGGGTCGCTGACCAGCGCATCCCGCTTCAGACCCAGCCGGTGCGCCGCGCTCGACCAGCGCGACGGCTGCAACGAGCCGGCCGCGTCGCCTTGCACAGCGCTGGCGTCGATCAGTTGCATGCAGTGCAGCACGCAGGGGCCCGGCTCGACCACCGCGGTGCGAAAGCGCCCCTCCCACAACGTGCCCGCGCGGCGATGGCGGCGATTGAAGCGGGCGCCGTACTGCCGGCCCAACGACTGCATCATGCGGCCCAGCGAGTCGGCCTCGAGCGGCATCACCAGCAGCCGCACCTGCGCCGGCATCAGCACATGCGCGTGCACCACCACGCGTTCGGCGCGCGCCGCGTCGGCGAGCATCTGCACGAAAGTGTCGCGGTCGACGTCGTCGATGAACACCGGCTGGCCGTTGTGGCCGCGCTGCACCAGGTAGTGCGGCTGGCCGGGCACGACAAGACGCGGCTGGCGGGCCATGTCGGTGCAGCTGCGTGCGCGGTTCAAGCCGCCGCGCCGAACGGCGAACGCCCGCTCAGGCGCTGGTGCTCGCGCACCGCGAAACGGTCGGTCATGCCCGCGATGTAATCGGCCACGCCGCGCTCGCGGCGCACCTGCTGCGCATAGTCGTCGGGCATCTGTCCGGGCTGGGCCACATAGGCGGCGAACAGCTCCGCCACCACCTGGCGCGCACGTTCGGTGTTCAACCTGACCTGCGGGTGCCGGTACAGATGGCTGAACAGAAAGCGCTTCAGCTCGGTGCAGGCCTGGCGCATCGGCGCACTGAAGCCGACCAGCGGCGGTGCGGCGCGCACCGCCTGGGCATCGGCCGGCGCGTGCCGCGCGAGCGCCGCGGCGGTGTGGGCGACCAGGTCGTCGGCCATCGCCCGCAGCATGCAGCGGATGATCTCGAACAGCGCGACGCGCTGGCCAGGCGCGGCCGCCAACGCCGGCCAGTCGGCCATCACGCGGTCGTGGCAGTGCCGGAACAGCGGCACCTCGAGCAGCTGCTCCAGCTCGAGCAGCCCGGAACGCACGCCGTCGTCGATGTCGTGCGCGCTGTAGGCCATCTCGTCGGCGAGATTGACCAGCTGCGCTTCCAGCGACGCCTGTGTGCCTTCGAGGAAGCGCCTGCCGACATCACCGGGGCGCCTGTCCTCGAGCCGCTGCGCATGCCGGCGCACACAGTGCTTCAGGATGCCCTCGCGGGTCTCGAAGCACAGGTTCAGGCCATCGAAGCCCGGGTAGCGCTGCTCCAGCGAATCGACCACGCGCAGGCTCTGCAGGTTGTGCTCGAAACCGCCGTGTTCGCGCATGCACTCGTGCAGCGCATCCTGCCCGGCATGCCCGAAAGGGGTGTGACCCAGGTCGTGGGCCAGCGAGATGGCCTCCACCAGATCCTCGTTCAGGCGCAGCGATCGGGCCATCGAGCGCGCCAGTTGCGCCACCTCGAGCGAGTGCGTCAGGCGCGTGCGGAACAGGTCGCCTTCGTGGTTGACGAAGACCTGCGTCTTGTACATCAGGCGCCGGAACGCGGTGCTGTGCACGATGCGCTCGCGGTCGCGATGAAAGTTGTCGCGGGCGTCCGCCGACGTCGGCTCGTCGAAGAGCCGGCCGCGGCTGCGGCGCGAATCGCTGGCCCAGGGTGCCAGGCCGCCGGTGTTGTTCGCGGCCGGCATTGCCGGCGCGATGTCAGTCGCCGACATGGGCGGCCAGTACCTCGCGCACGGTGGCATCGTCAGCGGTGCGCACGCTCGCCGAGCCGAGCGCATCGATGACGACGAAGCGGATTTCGCCGCCTTCGGCCTTCTTGTCGATGCGCATCAGTTCGAGGTAACGATCGGCGCCCAGGTCGGGGCCGCGCACCGGCAGCCCGGCGCGCACGATCAGGCTGCGCATGCGCTCGACGAAGGCCGCGGGCATCAGGCCCAGCCGCACCGACAGCTCGCTGGCCATGACCATGCCGCAGGCCACCGCCTCGCCGTGCAGCCACCGGCCATGGCCGAGACCGGTTTCGATGGCGTGGCCGAAGGTGTGGCCGAAGTTGAGGATCGCGCGCAGGCCGCTCTCGCGCTCGTCGGCACCGACGACCTGCGCCTTGATCTCGCAGCTGCGCCGCACCGCATGCGCCAGCGCCGCCGGCTCGCGCGCCAGCAGCGCATCGAGGTTGTCTTCGATCCAGCCCAGGAATCCGGCATCGGCGATCGGGCCGTACTTGATGACCTCGGCCAGGCCGGCGCGCAGCTCGCGCATCGGCAGGCTGTTCAAGGTGCCCAGGTCGCAGACCACGCGCAGCGGCTGGTGGAAGGCACCGATCATGTTCTTGCCGGCCGGGTGGTTGATGGCCGTCTTGCCACCCACCGACGAATCGACCTGCGCCAGCAAGGTGGTCGGCACCTGCACATAGCCGATGCCGCGCATGTAACACGCCGCGGCAAAACCGCTGATGTCACCGATCACGCCGCCGCCGAGCGCGAACAGCAGCGTGCGCCGGTCGCAGCCCTCGGCGAGCAGCCGGTCGAAGATCAGGTTCAGCGTGGCGCCAGTCCTTGAACTGCTCGCCGTCGGGCAACTCGAGCATCGACACGTCACGGTACCGGCGCCGCAACGCGACACGCAGCGCTTCGCCGTACAGGGCCGCCACGGTCGGGTTGCTGACGATGAACACCTGCGACGCCGGCGGCAGGCCGGCCCAGCTGGTGTCGTCGCCGAGCAGGTTCTCGCCGATGACGATGTCGTAGCGCTGGCGGCCGGTATCGACCGTCACGGCGCGGGCTTCGAGGGCGGCAACTTGCATCGCCGCCAGTGTACGGCGCCCCCCTGCGGCAGCTTGCGCCGCCGCCTGGCGGTCAGGCGTTCGCGCCGCGTGCGCGGGCGTCCACCGGCGACGGCACCACGCTCGCATCGACCAGCCCGGCCAGCTCGAGTTGCATCAGCACCATGTTGACCAGCGAGGGCACCGACGGGCGGCCGGTCTCGACGACATAGTGCGCGACCCGGCGGTACAGCGGATCGCGCTCGCGGAACAGCTCGCGCAGCCGACGCAGCGGGTCGGCCACCTGCAGCAGCGGACGGTGAGAGTCGTGGCGCAGGCGGCGGAACAGGTCTTCCGGGGTCGAGCGCAGGTAAAACACGTGGCAGCGCGCGGCCAGGTGCTGGCGGCTCGTTTCGCGCAGCACCGCCCCGCCGCCGGTGGCCAGCACCTGGCCATCGCCGGCACACAGCTCGCCGATGAGCTGCTCCTCGATGTCGCGAAACGCCGCCTCGCCGTGGGTGTCGAAGAAGCTGCGGATCGGCATGCCGATGCGCTGTTCGATGGCGTGGTCGCTGTCGTTGACGGCCAGGCCCAGATGCCGGGCCAGATGCCGGGCGACCGTGGACTTGCCACAGCCCGGCATGCCGACCAGCGCGATGTTCACATCAGTTCTTGTTCGTGCACAGCAGGCCCTGCTGGCCTTCGGGGTTCACGGTCAGCACCGTCGGGCTGCCCTGCACACCATAGGGGCCGAGGCGGAAGGCGGGCTCGACGTCGGCATCGCTGATGGCATCGGCCAGCACCGGCAGCACGCCCTGGAAGCTGGTGCGCCCTTCGGTGCCGGCAACTCCCGATGCCGCCACCAGGATGTTGAATTCCAGCCAGGAAGCCATGCTCTGCGGGTAGGTGATCTTCAGCACCACCTGACCGTCGCTGTTGGTGGTCGACGAGCCGACGAAGCTGATGTTCACATCCGCCTTGCGCGGCTCCAGCTTGCCGGTGCCGTTTGCGTCTTCGACGGCACCGTTGGCATAGACCTGCATCACGCCGTTGCGGTTGAGGTCCTCGTTGTCGCACGAGGCCAGCTGCGCCTTGGCCCACTTGTCGCCAACGACGACCCATTCACCTTTGAAGTAGCGCACCAGGTCGATCGACGGCGAGATCTGGACACCGGCCTTGGCCAGCCCGGACGAATCGTTGACCTGCACCAGATAGCGCTTGATGTAGTCCAGCCCGGAGGGCCCGACTTCGATCAGCGCGTTGCTGCCGATCGACACCGACAGGGCTTCCGAAATGACGGTGAGCGTGGTGACAGTCTGGTTCGGGCAGGCGTTCGCCGCGAAGTCGTTGTTCGACCAGCACGCGCGAACCGTGACGCCGTCCGTCGGGCTGAAGCGGCTGCCAGGCACATAGGCGGCCGTGGCCACGCCGTTGACGTCGCTGTAGACCACGTTGGTGCCCGACGTGAAACTGCCGCCGATGCTGTTGGGGTCACCCGCCAGATCGAAGCGCACGCGCACGTTCTTCACCGGCGCGTTGTTCGCGCCGAGGAACAGCGCCCGGATCTCGGAGCGGTTGCTCGTCGTCGCGGTGTTCACCGACACCACGCTCGGGTTCGCCGCCACCGAAGCGGACTGCACCGCCAACTGGGCCGGTGGAATGGTGCCGCTGCCCGACTGCACCAGCACGGTCTGCGTCGTCGACACGCCGCCCGCGCTGGCCTTGATGTCCAGGTTGCCGCCGGCGGCCGGGGCCGTGTAGGTGTAGCTGTAGTCGCCATTGCTGCCGGTCACGCCGGACACCTCGACCGCGGACACACCGCTGACCAGGATCGTCTGCCCGACCATCGGATTCGAGTTGGCGTCGAGCAGGCGGAAATCGACCTGGCCTGGCGCACCGGGCACGATGACCGCCGGCAGCGGGGTGGCGACCAGGTTCGCGCCGACCACCTGGAAGGTCGCGGTGCGCGACAGCGAGCCGCTGATGGCAGTGACGGTGACAACCCGGTTGGCTTGATTCGCGCCGACGCCGATATCGGCCTCGACGACCCCGAGCGCGTTTGTCGTCGGACCGCTCACCGTGGCGACGGCGTCGTTGTTGACCTGCACCGTGACCGGGATCTCGGCGACCGTGTTGCCGTTGACATCCACCGCCGTCACCGTCGCCTTCAACGTGCCGCTGCCTGTGTTGGCCAGGCTGGTCGAACTGAGCGTCAGCGACAGGTTCGATGCCACCGGCGCGCCCGATGCGCCGCCTTCGGTCGGCGGCACTTCGCCGCCGAACGGCGGCGGAATGCCGGCCGCATCGCCGCCGCCGCCGCAGGCGCCGACGACGACTGCCAGGCACAGCAGCGCGGCAGCGTGGACGATGCGTGCGCCCGTCGAGCCAGACACGCGGGACGCCGAAGAATGTGTATGCATGTTCAAGTTCATGGTCGTATCAGCGTGCCGTGGCGCGGTCGGTGACGATCTTCGGGGTGATGAACACCAGCAGCTCGGTCTTCTGCGACGAGCGCAGCGTGTTCCTGAACAGCGCGCCCACATAAGGGATGTCACCCAGCAGCGGCACCTTGTTGATGGTGTCCTGGTCGGTCTGCGTGAAGATGCCGCCGATCACCACCGTGCCGCCGTTCTCGACCAGCACCTGGGTGCGCACATGCTTGGTGTCGATGGCGAAGCCCGACAGCGTGGGCTGGCCGACGCTGTCCTTGTTGACATCGAGGTCGAGGATGACGTGGCCCTCGGGCGTGATCTGCGGCGTCACTTCCAGCTTCAGGTTGGCCTTGCGGAACTGCACCGAGGTGGCACCGCTGGAGGTGGCCGCCTGGTAGGGCAGCTCGGTGCCCTGCTCGATCAGCGCCGACACCTGGTCGGCGGTGATGACCCGCGGGCTGGAGATGATCTTGCCCTTGCCGTCGCTTTCCAGCGCCGACAGCTCCAGGTTCAGGAACTTGTCGGCCGACGAGCCGAACAGCGACAGCGCGAAGGTCGCCGCGGCGGCGCCGAGCGAGCCCGTGTTCGCCGGCAGGTTGACGAACTGCGTGTTGACGAACTCGGTCGCCGGGCCCTGGCCGGTCTGCGCGCCGATGGCCGCGTAGTTGCCTCCCACCTGCGCACCGGGGCCGGAGGTCGGCGGGCCGCTGAGGTTGGCGAAGCCCAGCTTCACGCCCAGGCTGCGGCCGAAGGAATCGGTGGCCTCGACGATGCGCGCCTCGATCAGCACCTGGCGCACCGGGATGTCGATCTTCGCGATCAGCCCCTGCACCTCTTCCAGCTTCGACGGGATGTCGGTGACAAACAGCTGGTTGGTGCGCTGCTCGAAGATCACGCTGCCGCGCGGCGACAGGATGCGCCCGGCGTTCTGGCCGGTGGCGTTGTCGACGGCCTGCGCCACCAGCGCCGAGCCGACCAGGCTCTTGGCGATGGTCTCGGCCTTGGTGTAGTTGAGCTGGAAGGACTGCGTGCGCACCGGTTCGAGTTCGGCGATCTTCTTCTTCGACTCGAGTTCGACCTGCTCGCGGTTGGCAAGCTCCTCCTTCGGCGCGATCCACAGCACGTTGCCGTTCTTGCGCACGCCCAGGCCCTTGCTCTGCAGGATGATGTCCAGCGCCTGATCCCACGGCACGTCCTTCAGGCGCAAGGTCACGTTGCCGGTGACGCTGTCGCTGGTGACGACGTTGAAGTTGGTGAAGTCGGCGATGACCTGCAGCAGCGCACGCACCTCGATGTTCTGGAAGTTCAGGCTCAGCTTCTCGCCCTGGAAGCCCTGGCCCTGCACCAGCTTGTTCGGGTCGACCTTCAGCGGCCGCACCTCGAGCACGAACTGGTTGTCGGTCTGGTAGGCGCTGTGTTCCCACGAGCCGCGCGGCTCGACCACCATGCGCACCCGGTCGCCACTTTGGAAGGTGGAGACGTTCTGCACCGGGGTGCCGAAGTCGGCCACGTCCAGACGCCGACGCAGCCGTTCGGGCAAGGTCGAGCGCAGGAACTCGACCACCAGCGTCTGGCCCTGCTGGCGGATGTCCACGCCCACCTGGTTGCTGGGCAAGTCGACGATGACACGGCCGGCGCCGTCGCTGCCGCGCCGGAAATCGACATCGGCGATGCTTTGCGACTGCTCGTTCTGCGGCGCGGCGAACTGCGTCGTCGGCGCCGCGGCCACCGCGGCCGGGCCGGCGGCGTCGAGCGTGACGATCAGCGCCGAGCCTTGCAGTTGCACCTGGTAGCTGGCGGCCTGGCGCAGGTTGAGCACCAGGCGGCTGCGGTCACCGGCCTGCGCCACCGAGGCCGAACGCAGGTTGCCCTGGTTGATCTCGACCGAATTCTTGCCCAGCCCGTTGCGCACGCCCGGCAGGTCGATCGCCACGCGTGGCGGCGCCTGGATGGCAAAACCCGCCGGCAGCGCGGCCAGCGGCTCGCTCAACTCGACGCGCACGACATCGCTGCCGGACTGCTGAGAGCTGCTGATCGACTTGATCATGTTCTGGGCGAAGGCGCCGATCGGCAACGCCAGGGCCAAGGCGATCAAAGTGGCGCGCCACTTGTGCATAGTGCGGTTCTCCAGTGTCATCTTCATCGTCCCCGCTCCTGCAGCTGCAGCGTGCTCGGGCGTTCGATCCATTCGCCCGCCGCGTCCTGCACGATCTCGCGCAGCACGATCTGGGTCTCGGTGATCTTGGTGATGCGGCCGTAGTTCTGGCCGACGTGGTCGCCGGGCTTGACCTGATAGAGCAGGTTGTCGACCTTCAGCAGCGCAAACGGCGTCTCGGACTTGGCCACGCTGCCGACCATCACCATGCTGTCCAGCGGATACGACTCGAGCGGTTCCTTGCGCCGGTTCAGCTCGGCGCCGAGCAGCGAGTTCGGCTGGCGCGCTTCCATCTTCAGGGCCACCGTGAGCTTCTGCGCGCTGAACGGGTCGACCGCATCGGCCGAGGTGAAGGGCTGCGGATCGAACTTGGTCGGCGGCGACAGCGGCGACACGTTCGGCTTGACGTCGCGCTGCTGGCGCGCCATCCAGCCCTGCAGTTCCTCGTTCTCGGCGCCGCAACCCGCCAGCATCAGCAGCGCGAGTGCTGCCAGAGGCGCGCGGCCGGGCTTCACGACGGGCCTCATTTTTTCGCTCCCTTGGCCTTGGCGGCGGCCTTCTCGGCGGCGGCCTTCTTCTGTTCGGCGACTTCGCTGGCGTCCAGGTAGCGGTAGGTGCGCGCCGTGGCGTCCATCGCCAACGGGCCGGTCGGGTTGTTGGCGGTCAGCGGCGAGATCGTCAGATCGTGCAAGGTGACGATGCGCGACAGGTTGGCCACGTCGGCGGCGAAGGAGCCCATGTCGTTGTAGCGTCCGCTGACGCGCAGCGTGATCGGCAGTTCGGCGTAGTAGTCCTTGACCTCGACCTGCCCCGGGCGGAACAGCTCGAACTGCAAGCCGCGGCCGAGACCGGCCTGGTTGATGTCGGACAGCAGCGCATCCATCTCGGCCTTGCCGGGCAGTTGCTTTTCGAGCTGCGTGACGTATTCCTGCACCTGCAGCTTCTGCTTGCGCAGCTCACCCAGGTTGACGGCCTGGCCGAGCTTGCTGACGTAGTCGGCCTTCAGCGCCGGCTCGCGGTTGCGTTCGGCTTCGAGCTCGTCGGCGGCATCCGACAGCACCGCGAACCAGCAGGCCACCACCACGGCGGCGACGGCGGCGACACAGCTCGCCATCTTCGGCAGCGTCGGCCACTGGCCCGGCTCCTTCGGGTTCAGCCCGCGGAACTGCGACGCGGCGTTTTCCAGCATGCTGCTGACGGCGAAATTGGGGTTGGCGGCCTTGGCGTTCATGGCGGGCTCAGGGTGACTTCTTCGCCGCGGACGCGACGGGTTCGGCGGCTTGAGCCTGCGGGCGCTTGATGGCCAGGCGCATCGAGAACTCGTTCAGGCGGCGCTGTTCGCGTGCGCCGGCCACAGGCTTGGCGGCCTTGATCTCGATCAGCTCGGGCCGCTCCAGCCACGGCGAGCTGTACAGCGTGTTGCGCAGGAACTCCGACACCCGTTCGTTGGTCTGCGCCATGCCGGTGACCAGCACCGTGTTGCCGGTCTGCTTGACGTTGGTCAGGAAGACACCTTCGGGCGTCTGCTTGACCAGCTCGTCGAGCAGATAGACCGGGATGTTGCGATCGGTCTGCAGATCCTCGACAGACTTCTGGCGCGCTTTCAGCGCCTCGATCTCGGCGCGCAGGTTGGCGATGTCCTTGATCTGCGTTTCGAGCCGGGCGATCTCGGACTTCAGGAAGTCGTTGCGCGACTGCTGCGCAGCCGTCAGCTGCTGCAGCACGCCGTACCAGATGCCGGCGATGACCAGGCCCAGCAACGCACAGGCCACCAGGGCGGCGAAGAAGGCCTGCTTGCGCTGGCGCCGCTTTTCCTCGCGGTGAGGAAGCAGGTTGATCAGAATCACTGAACGAACCTCCGCATGGCCAGACCGCAGGCCGTCAGATAAGAAGGCGCTTCGCGGCGCAACGCCGATTCACGCACCGACGAGCCGATCTTCATCTGCGCGAACGGATCGACGACCTGCGAGGCGAAGCCGGTCAGCTCGGTGACACGATCCTTCAGGCCCGGCAAGGTCGCGGTGCCGCCGGCCAGCATCACGTAGTGCACCTTGTGGTGCGGCGTGCTGGTGAAAAAATACTGCAGCGCGCGGCCGATTTCCTGCGACAGGCTGTCGACGAAGGGCACCAGGATCACCGATTCGTAGTCCTCGGGCAGGTCGTTGGCCAGCTTCTTCGTCTCGGCCTCTTCGAACGAGAAGCCGTACTGCCGCGAGATCAGTTGCGTCAACTGCGAGCCGCCGAAGGCCTGGTCGCGGTCGTACAACATCTCGTCGTCGCGCAGCACCTTCAGGCTGGTGGTGTCGGCGCCGATCTCGAACAAGGCGACGAGCGCATCGCGCCCCTCGTTGGGCAAGGCCTCGATGAGCCTTGCCATCGCCAGTCGCGAAGCATGCGACTCGATGTCCAGCACCACCGGTCGCAGGCCGGCGGCTTCGGCCAAGCCCTGGCGATCCTGCACACGGTCCTTGCGCGATGCGGCGATCAGCACCTCGACATCGCCGGCGGACGTGGTGCTGGGGCCGATGACGCAGAAGTCGAGACTGACCTCGTCGAGCGAGAACGGGATGTACTGGTTGGCCTCGGATTCGACCTGCACTTCCATCTCTTCGTCACGCAAGCCGGCCGGCAGCATGATCTTCTTCGTGATCACCGCCGATTGCGGCATCGCCATCACCACATGCTTGGTGCGTGTGCCGCTCTTGTTGACGACCCGCCGCACCGCTTCGGCGACCTCGTCGAACTTCTCGATCTGCCCGTCGGTGATCCAGCCCTTCTCGAAGGGCTCCGATGCGAAGCGCTCGATGACGAAGTCGCCGTTGCCGGAGCGGCCCAGTTCGACCAGCTTGACGCTGGACGCACTGATATCCAGCCCGATGGCGGGGGGGTGCTTCTGCCCGAAAAGCCGTCCGAGAAAACTCGACACACCAGACTCCTGACCAGCCCGGCGAGGGGCTTCGTCAATGTTGAGAAGTTACTTGAATCCTAGCAGCAAGGCCGTTGTGCCCAAAGGAAAAACGCCCTTCGAAGTTTGCCTCTCGTTGTGCTGGCCCGACGTATCGAACAGCACCTGAAACAAGCCGCAAATGCATCGTGTGAATGGTGTCCGGCGCGGCCCTGCAAGACCCTGCGCCCGCTGCGCATGCAAGGCTCGCAGGCTGTGTCTTCGGCCGACCGTGCACTTTCTATAATCCGCTCTTCGCGCAGCGCCACCCGAATGAACAGCCCCCGGCCCAAGGCCCTCCCAGACGACCGATCGGGCGATGCACCCGCCGCTTCGAGCGGTGGCCGTGTGGTGCGCAGGTTGGCGAAAATATTCATGTGGACGGCCGGCTTGGCCGCGACCGGTTTGTTGGGGTTGTTGGTGCTGGTGGGCATCGCGGTGGCCGTGGCGTTTCCGAACGTGCCGCCCATCGATGGTCTGGCCGACTACCGGCCCAAGCTGCCGATGCGAATCTACGCTGCTGACGGTCTGCTGCTGGGAGAATTTGGTGAAGAAAGGCGCAACTTCACACCCATTGGCCTGATTCCGAAGGTGATGCAGCAGGCGGTGCTGGCGGCCGAGGATGCCCGCTTCTACGAACACGCCGGCATCGACTACAAGGGCGTGCTGCGTGCGGC
Organism: uncultured beta proteobacterium; assembly: GCA_963756415.1. Lineage (GTDB taxonomy): Bacteria > Pseudomonadota > Gammaproteobacteria > Burkholderiales > Burkholderiaceae_C > Rubrivivax. Next base: position 407,962 of record CAVWNT010000002.1, on the reverse strand, counting down.
GATCGCCAACCTGCGCGAAGCGCGCAGCCAGGGCGGCTCGACCATCACCATGCAGGTGGCGAAGAACTTCTACCTGTCCACCGAGAAGACCTACACACGCAAGATCTACGAGTTGTTGCTGACCTTGAAGATCGAGCGGCTGCTCAGCAAGGAGCAGATTCTCGAGCTGTACATGAACCAGATCTACCTGGGCCAGCGCGCGTTCGGATTTGCCGCCGCCAGCGAAACCTACTTCGGCACGCCGCTGAAGGACGTCACGCTGGCGCAGGCCGCGATGTTGGCGGCCCTGCCCCGCGCGCCGTCGGCCTACAACCCGATCAGCAACCCCAAACGCGCCGTGCAACTGCAGCACACGGTGCTGAACCAGATGCTCGAGCAAGGGTTCGTCAGCGCCGCGCAGGTCGAGCAGGCACGCGCCGAGGTGCTGCGCTACCGCACGCCGTCGACGGTGCCGGTGCATGCCGAGTTCGCGGTCGAGACGGCGCGTCAGCTGGTGTTCGCCCAATACGGCGCCGAGGCCTACACACGGGGGCTGGTCGTCACGCTGACCATCAACTCGGCCGACCAGGGCGCGGCCTACCGGGCCTTGCGCCGCGGCCTGCTGACCTACGAACAGCGCCAGTTCTATCGCGGCCCCGAGGCCTATGTCGATCTGCCCGCCGATGCGGCGCAGCTCGATGAACGTGTCGCCGAAGCGTTGGCCGAACACGCGGACAACGACGAGTTGCGTGCCGCGGTGGTGCTGCAGGCGTCGTCGTCGAAGGTGGTGGCGATGCTGCAGGACGGCCAGACCATCACCGTCAGCGGCAACGGCCTGAAACCGGTCGCCTCGGGCCTGTCGTCGAAGGCCGGGCCGAAGAAGGAGATCCGCCGCGGCGCCGTGGTGCGTGCCGTCGATGGCGGCAAGGGCGAATGGTCGTTGACCCAGCTGCCCGAGGTCGAGGGGGCTCTGGTGGCGGTCGATCCACGCACCGGCGCCATCCGCGCCCTGGTCGGCGGCTTCGACTACGCACGCTCGAAGTTCAACCATGTCACGCAGGCGCTGCGCCAGCCGGGTTCGAGCTTCAAGCCCTTCATCTATTCGGCGGCGCTGGAAAAGGGCTTCACGCCGTCGACCCTCATCAACGATGCACCGCTGTTCTTCGACGCCGGCGCCACCGGCAGCCAGCCCTGGGAGCCGAAGAACTACGACGGCAAGTTCGAAGGGCCGATGCCGCTGCGAACCGCATTGGCCAAGTCGAAGAACATGGTCTCGATCCGCATCCTGCAGTCGATCGGCCCGCCCTTCGCGCAGGACTGGATCGGGCACTTCGGCTTCGAGGCCGACAAACATCCGGCGTTCCTGACCATGGCTCTGGGTGCCGGTTCGGCCACACCGCTGCAGATGGCCACCGCCTACGGCGTCTTCGCCAACGGCGGCTATCTGACGGCGCCGGTGCTGATCTCGAAGGTCGCCGACACCAAGGGTGCGGTGCTGCAGCAAAGCGAGATCGTCGAGCTCGACGAATCGAAGCGCGTGCTCGATGCGCGCAACGCCTTCGTGATGAACACGCTGCTGCAGGAGGTCACACGCTCCGGCACCGCGGCTTCAGCCAAGCGCGCGCTGGGGCGCGGCGACATCTTCGGCAAGACCGGCACCACCAACGATTCGCTCGACGCCTGGTTCACCGGCTTCCACCCCACCCTGGTGGCGGTGGTGTGGATCGGCTACGACACGCCGCGCAAGCTGGGCGAACGCGAAACCGGTGGCGTGCTGGCGCTGCCGGTGTGGATCGACTTCATGAAACACGCGTTGAAAGGCGTTGCGGTGCAGGACTTGTCGCCGCCCGAGGGCGTGATCTTCGAAGGCGGCGACTGGCGTTTCGAAGAGTACGCCGGCGGCGCGGGCGTCACCAGCCTGGGGCTGGAGGATGTGCTGCCGGCACCACCGACGACCGAGGAGCGCAGCAGCATCCTCGACCTGTTCAGGCGCTGAGGCCCCAGACTTCGCGCCGGCCAGCGCTGCCGGCGTCGTCTCAGGGCGCCAGCGTCAGTTCGCGCCCGCCCTGCAAGCTGGCATGCTGGGACAGTGCGGCATAGAACTCGCCGCCGTCGCGCGTGTCGAGCCAGCGCCCGTCGACATGGCGGAAGTGGAAGCCACCGCCACGGGCCGCGAGCCAGATTTCCTGCAGCGGCGGCTGGGTGTTGACGACGATGCGGCTGTCATCGGGAAACACCAGTTCCAGCAACCCGCCGGTGCGCTGTGTGTCGATGTCGATCACATCGTCCTGCAGCCACCGGTCGGCGATGGCCTCGATGCGCTGCAGCACGGCGTCGCTGAGCCGGCGGTATTCCGCCTCGGGCAAGGGCGTGGGGGCTGGGGCCGGGCTCATGGGCAAAAACGCGTGGCTACAATCTCAGGCATGCGGGGGACATTGCAAACGAGTGTAGCGGCGTCGCCTCGCCCCGCTTGCGCGTCCACCCCGCGGCCGAAGGTGCTTCTGGTGCTGCTGATCGGCCTTCTCGCCGCCGCTTGCGGCCAAAAAGGCGCGCTGATCCTGCCGGCGACGAACGGCGATGTGGCGCCCGCCAACACTTCCGCCGCCGCGGCCAGCGCACCCCAGCGATGAGCCTGCCCGGTAGTCCCTATCTGGCGCGAGCATCGGTCGCGGGCCAAACGCACGACGAGTTGCTGCTTGATGGCTGCTCGCTCGAAGCGCTGGCACGCCGCTTCGGCACGCCGCTATTCGTCTACTCGCAGCGTGCGGTGCTCGATGCGGCCGCAGCCTATATGGGCGCGCTCGCCGGGCGGCCGCACCTGCTGTGTTACGCGATGAAGGCCAATTCGAGCCTGGCGCTGCTGCAGACCCTGCAACGCGCCGGCTGCGGTTTCGACATCGTCTCCGGTGGCGAACTCGAACGCGCGCTGGCCGTGGGCGCCGAGCCGTCGCGGATCGTCTTCTCGGGTGTCGGCAAGACGCGCGCGGAGATGCGGCGTGCGCTGCAGGTCGGGGTGCGCTGCTTCAATGTCGAAAGCGAGGCCGAGCTCGAGCTGCTGTCGGCCGAGGCGCATGCCGGCGGCCACGTCGCCCCGATCAGCCTGCGCATCAACCCGGACGTGGATGCCCGCACGCACCCCTACATCTCGACCGGGCTGAAGGACAACAAGTTCGGCATCGCCCACGATCGTGCCGTGGCCTGCTACCGGCGTGCCGCCGATCTGCCGGGGTTGAAGGTGGTCGGCATCGATTGCCACATCGGTTCGCAGATCACGCAGGTGGCGCCCTACCTCGACGCACTCGACCGGCTGCTCGATCTGATCGAGGCGGTGGAGGCCGAGGGCATTGCCATCGACCACCTCGATCTCGGCGGCGGCCTGGGCATCGACTATCACGGCGAAACGCCGCCGCGGCCGGACGAGCTGGTGGCGCAGCTGCTGCGGCATATCGACGGGCGCGGCCATGGCCAGCGCATGCTGATGTTCGAACCCGGTCGCTCGCTGGTGGGCAATGCCGGCGTGATGTTGACCGAGGTGCTGTATCTGAAACCGGCTGCCGACCCCGCCAGCCCGGGAGCGAAGAACTTCTGCATCGTCGATGCGGCGATGAACGATCTGCTGCGCCCGGCGCTGTACCAGTCGTGGATGGCCATCGAGCCGTGCCGAGTCGGCACCGGCGCGGTGCACCTGTGGGACGTGGTCGGCCCGGTGTGCGAATCGGGCGACTGGCTCGGCCGCCAGCGCGCGCTGGCGCTGCAAGGCGGCGACATTCTCGCCGTGCTGTCGGCGGGGGCCTATGCGATGGCGATGGCCAGCAACTACAACAGCCGTGCGCGGGCTGCCGAAGTGCTGATCGTCGACGGCGAGCCGCGGCTGATCCGGCGGCGCGAAAGCCTTCCGTCGCTGTGGCAGGACGAACTGACCTTGGACTGAAACACCAGCACGGGTGCGGGTGCGTCAGTCGCGGCCCTCCTGCACCGCATGGCAGGCGACCTGCACCCCGCCGATGGCCAGCAGCTGGGGGCGTTCGGCCGAGCAGCGTGCATTGGCCAACGGGCAACGCGGATGGAATGCGCAACCGCTCGGCGGGTTCAACGGGTTCGGCACCTCGCCCTGCACCGGCGTGCGTGCACGCCCCGACATGTGGATGTCGGGAATCGCATCGAGCAGCATGCGCGTGTACGGATGGCGCGGCCGCGCGAACAGCGCCGGCTTCGGCGCCAGTTCGACCAGGCGCCCGAGGTACATCACGCCCACGGTGTCGCTGACATGGCGCACCACCGCCAGGTTGTGCGAGATGAACAGGTAGGTCAGGCCGTGGCGGCGCTGCAGGTCCTTCATGATGTTGAGGACCTGCGCCTGCACCGACACGTCCAGCGCCGACGTCGGCTCGTCGCAGACGAGGAACTCGGGCTGCGTGGCCAGCGCACGCGCGATCGAGACGCGCTGGCGCTGGCCTCCCGAGAACTGGTGCGGAAACTTCGTGGTGTCGGCTGCCGCCAGGCCCACCGACTGCAACAGTTCGCCCACCCGGGCGTGCAGTTCGGCGTCGCTGCTGCACAGCCCGTGCTCGCGCAGCGGCTCGCCGATGATGTCCAGCACGGTCCAGCGCGGGTTCAGGCTGGCGTACGGGTCCTGGAAGATCATCTGCATGCGCCGGCGCAGCGTGCGCAGTTCGGCCGGCGAGGCCTGCAGCACGCTGGTGTCCTGGCCGTCGAAATGCACGCTGCCGTGCGTCGGTGCGTACAGCCCGACCAGCAGCCGGGCCACGGTGCTCTTGCCACAGCCCGATTCACCGACCAGCGCCAGCGTGGTGCCCTTGTCGATGGCGAAGCTGACACCGTCCACGGCATGCACGAACTGGCGCGGCTTGCGTTCGATGACGCGGTTCAGCCACGGCGGCGAGACATCGAACACCTTGGCCAGATCGCTGACCTGGACGAGCGCGCTCACTGGACTGACCTGCGTCGCTGCGCGCTGCGGGATGAGCGCTTGGGAGCGGCCCGGCGCGCTCACGCGCTTGTCCCGGGCGCATGCAGCCAGCAAGCGGCGCGCGTGGCACCGGCAGCGAGCAGATCGGGACGCTCGACGCGGCAGCGTGGCATCACCTGCGGGCAGCGCGGGTTGAAGGCGCAGCCGCTGGGAATGGCGTTCAGCCGCGGCATCGCGCCGTCGATCTGCAGCAGCCGATCGCGGGTGTCGTCCATCGCCGGAATCGAGCCCATCAGGCCGCTCGTGTAAGGGTGCGCCGGCTGGTGGATGACGGCGCCGACCGGACCGATCTCGCCGATGCGCCCGGCATACATCACCGCCACACGGTCGCAGGTCTCGGCGATGACACCCATGTCGTGGGTCACCAGCATCACCGCTGCGCCATGCTCCTTGCACAGCCGCTTCAGCAACGAAATGATCTGCGCCTGGATCGACACGTCCAGCGCCGTGGTCGGCTCGTCGGCGACGATCAGTTCCGGCTCGGCGGCCAGCGCCAGCGCGATCACCACGCGCTGCCGCATGCCGCCGGAGAACTGGTGCGGGTATTGGTCGAGCCGCTCTTCGGCCGCCGGGATGCCGGTTTCCTGCAGCAGGCGCACCGCGCGGCGACGCGCTTCCTCGGCACTGACCGGCAGGTGCGTGAGGATCGTCTCGACCAGCTGGCGGCCGATGCTGTACAGCGGGTTCAGCGAGGTCAACGGGTCCTGGAAGATGGCGCCGATGCGCTTGCCGCGGATGGCGCGCATCTGCTCGTCGGGCAGTTGATCGATGCGTTGCCCGCCGAGGATGATCTCGCCGCCGGCGATGCGCCCCGGCGGCTCGAGCAGGCCGATGATGGCCGCGCCGGTGAGCGACTTGCCGGCGCCGGATTCACCGACCACACCGAGGATCTCCCCCGGCGCGATATCGAAGGAGATGTCGTCGAGCGCCAGCAGCGTGCCGTGCCGGCCGGGGAATTCGACGCGCAGGTGGCGTACTTCGAGCAGGGGTCGGCTCATCTCAGTTTGGGGTTCAGTGCGTCGCGCAACCAGTCGCCGAGCAGGTTCACGCTGAGCGCGATCAACACCAGCATCGCGCCGGGGAAGATGGTGATCCACCATTCGCCGCTGAACAGGAAATCGTTGCCGATACGGATCAGCGTGCCCAGCGAGGGCGACGTCGGCGGCACGCCCACGCCCAGGAACGACAGCGTGGCCTCGGTGAGGATCGCGAACGGCACATGGATGGTGGCCAGCACCAGCACCGGGCCCATCACGTTGGGCAGCACATGGCGCCACATGATGCGTGAGGGCTTGACGCCGATGACACGCGCGGCCTGCACGTACTCGCGGTTGCGCTCGACCAAGGTCGAGCCGCGCACCGTGCGCGCGTACTGCACCCAGCCGGTCAACGAGATGGCGACGATCAGCACGCCGAAGGCCAGCGACTCGGGCGCGTTGGGGAACATGGCACGACCGACACCGTCGATCAGCAGCGCCACCAGCAGCGACGGGAACGACAGCATCACGTCGCACACGCGCATGATCAATGCATCGATCTTGCCGCCGGCGAAGCCCGCCAGCAGGCCCAGGCTGACACCGACCACCAGCGACACCAGCACCGAGGCCACACCGACGAACAGCGAGATGCGCGCGCCGTACATGATCGCCGACAGGATGTCGCGGCCCTGGTCGTCGGTGCCGAGCAGGTAGTCGCGCGAGCCGCCTTCCTCCCAGGCCGGTGGCAGCCGCGAATCGCTCAGGTTGACGCTGGCCAGGTCGAAGGGATTGTGCGGCGCCACCCAGCCGGCGAAGACGGCGCAGAACAGGCACACCGCGGCGATGACCGCTGCCGTGACCGCCATCGGCGAACTGCGAAAGCTGTGCCACACGTCACCATTGAAAAAACGCACCAGCGCCCCTGGCGGCTTGGGGGGCGCTTGCGTCAGCTTCGGTGTCGCGCTCATCGTCAATGGCCTCCAGCCGGCTTCTCGATGCGCAGGCGCGGATCGACGGCGAAATACAGCAAGTCGACGACCAGGTTGACGATGACGAAGATCAGCGCCACCAGGCACAGGTAGGCGGCCATCACCGGCACGTCGGCGAATTGCACCGCCTGGATGAACAACAGGCCCATGCCCGGCCACTGGAACACGGTCTCGGTGATGATGGCAAAGGCGATCAGCGCGCCCAGTTGCAGCCCGGTGATGGTCATCACCGGCACCAGCGTGTTCTTCAGCGCATGACCGAAATAGACCGCGCGGTTGGGCAGGCCACGCGCGCGCGCAAATTTGATGTAGTCGGTGCGCAGCACCTCGAGCATCTCGGCGCGCACCAGCCGCACGATCAGCGCCAGCTGGAAAACCGACAGCGTGATGGCCGGCAGGATCAGGTGCTTCCAGCCGTCGACGCTGAGCAGCCCGGTGCTCCAGCCGCCCAGGTCGACCGTGTCGCCACGCCCGAAGCTGGGCAGCCACTTCAAGGTCACCGAGAAGATCAGGATCAGCAGGATGCCGATCAGGAAGGTCGGCAACGACACGCCGAGCAGCGACACCGTCATCGCCACCTGAGACGCGAAGGTGCCACGACGCAGCGCGGCAAAGACACCGAGCGGGATGCCGACCACCAGCGCCAGCACCGCCGCCACCATCGACAGCTCGAGCGTCGCCGGCAAGCGCTCGACGATCAAGGTGGACACACGCCGGCCCTGGCGCAGGCTGACCCCGAAGTCGCCTTGCACCGCGTTGCCCACGAAATGGGCGAACTGCACCGGGAACGGCTCATCGAGGCCAAGCGACCTGCGCAGGTCGTCGCGCTGTTCGGCGGTGGCGTCCTGGCCAAGCATGCTGGCCACCGGATCGCCGACATACTGGAACAGCATGAAGGCGATGAAGGCAACCGCAAGCATCACCAGGAACGCCTGCGCCAGACGGCGAAGAATGAAGGCAAGCATCGCTTCAGCGCTACGCGGGCGGTGCGCGCCGATGCCCAACGGCGGGCTTGCTCGAGAGCAGGCGCCAACGCTTGCCTGCGGGCAGTAGCCCACGCCTCGTTGTCGCCGATCATGGCGCCGCGCCGACGGATCGAGGGGTCAGGCTGATCTCTCCATACCAGGCTTCCGCTTGCGAGCGTGTGTTGTCGCTGTCCGTCATCACCGCCACACCCAGCAAGGCACCGGGCTTTTCGCCATAGGCGCGCTGGAAGTCGGCGACGACGTCGCGCGAGTAGTTGCGCCAGGTGCCCACATGGGCGGGGCCCGATTCGACGACGATCTGGCGCACGCGGTCGGTGCGCTCGTTGATCACCAGCGTGTCGATCGGCGCCCGGCCGTCCCAGACATACATCAAGGTGGCGAACGGAGGCGGTTCGCCGCTCAGCGCCTGCATCAGATCGAACATCATGCGGTTGCGCGCGCTCAGACGCGCCGGGTCGCCATCGAAGGCCAGCACCACGCGCACCGGGGCGTCCTCGGTATCGGCACGTCGCACATCGCCTTCGTCGATCAGCGCGGCCACCTTCCAGGAGAAGTTCAGCCACCCCACTTGATCGGACGGCACGTGCATCGAGCGTCGATGCACGCTGGCCGCCCGCTGCGACGTGGCATGCAGCACCCAGCGCCGGTCGTGTTGCACCGGCATATAGCGCGTGGCCTGTTTGCCCGGCAGCTCGAAGCTGCTCCACGCGTCGGTCCACCGCGAAGCGCGCGGCGCATCAGTCTCCGGCGAGGCCGGCGGTGTCTGGCAGGCGGCCATCGTCAGCGCGATCGGCAGCGCCGACGAAGCTTTTGCAATCCATGCACCGGTGCGCCCCATGGCCATCATCGTGTCATGAAAAAGGCCGCCCGAAGGCGGCCTTTGCTCGAAGCAGGGTTTGCCTGTACGGCTCGCCTGATCAGAAGCTGTGACGCACGCCGATTTCGGCGCCGCTTGAGTTCTCGCCCGCTGTCAGATCACCTTGCGCGGCGACGCGGAAGTTGCTGGTGGCGTTGTTGTTGATCGACGACCAGGTCGCGTAGACCGCCGTGCGCTTCGACAGGTTGTAGTCCGCACCCAGCACCCACTGCTTGGCACCACGGCTGTTCGACAGCCCCGTGCCGTCAACCTGGCCCCAGCTGGCCTTAAGGTTGGCCTGGCCCAGCGGAGCCGACAGGCCGACAAACCAGTTTTCCTGGCCGGCCTTGCCGCCCACGAGCCCGTCGACTTCGATTTCGCCGTAGAACGCCGACAGCTTCAGGATCTTGAAGTCCCACGAACCGGCCACGTTCCAGTTCGACGCGGTGATGTCGCCGTTGATGCTGACATCGGTATCCGAATACGCTGCAGCGACGTTGAACGGGCCCGCGGCGTAACCGATGCGGCCACCGAACATCTTGTTGGCGACAGCGGCTTCACCGGCGGCCACCGACAGCTGACCGTAAAGGCCAGGACCGAAGACGCCGTTCGGCAGAATGTACTGGACCATGTTGTTGGCGCGAACCACTGTGCCATACGCGCCGGCGGAACCCTGTACCGAATTGGCCTCGATGAACATGTTCAGCTGCGATCCGACACCGTTGGTGCCGAACGGATCGAACACGGTGATGTTCCAGAACTGCGGCGTGTAGTCGCGGCCAAGGCGCAGTTCGCCCCAGCGGTTCGACAGGCTGAGGGTCGAGCGGCGTTGGAACACCAGAGCGCCGTTGGCACGGTCACCGTTGCCATAGCTGCTGGTGCCGGTGCCGGTGTCCGGGCCGAGCGCGGCTTCCAGCCAGAAGCTGGCCTTCAAACCACCGCCGAGATCCTCGACGCCACGGAAGCCGAGGCGGCTGCTGGACATGCCGTCCTGGCTGAGCGAGTAGCTGCGCTCGTTGTTGTCCACGGTGCGCACGTTCAAGTCGACGATACCGAACAGCGTCACCGACCCTTGGGCCGCTGCCACACCGGCGAACGAGCCGAGCACGGCAAGGGCGAGAACTGATTTTTTCATTGCAACTTTCTCCTAGGTTTATGACGAAGACCTGATCGATTCGCGACTTGCGGGGTGATCAGACCTAACCCCTCATCAGAAGTTAACGCATTGCACCAGAGCGCCGCCGCGCTGGCAAAGGTTTGACCTTGAAAGAGCAGCCATTCGTTGTCTGGCAACAACGAGCAACAGTTGCAGTCAGTCGCGGAAAGCAAGGTTCGGACCTGCCGACAACCCTGCGAATCGTTGCGCCCCTGCCGGCGAAGATAATCCCTGGCGACGGCTCAAACCGCGCTTCTGGAAAACCCGAGCTTGGAAATCGATCGACTATTGAACTGCGCCGACAACGCCCTGCGCACGCTGTCGGGCGTGTACAGCGCCTCGCGCGCCAGTCCCGCCGCCATGCCGGGCGCCGAAACCGTTCTCACCCCTGGGCAGCGGCGCCTGTCCGGATCGCTGATGCGTGTTAATCATGTCGGCGAGGTGTGTGCACAGGCGCTGTACAACGCGCAGTCGCTGGCGAGCCCGGATGCGGCGCTGCGCCGGCAGTTCGAGCTGGCGGCCCGCGACGAGACCGATCATCTGGCCTGGACGCACGGCCGCCTCGACCAACTCGACGCACGCACCAGCGCGTTGAATCCGCTTTGGTACGCCGGTGCCTTCGGCATCGGCCTGCTGGCCGGCGCGCTGGGCCGCGAAATCAGTCTGGGCTTCGTCGTCGAGACCGAACGTCAGGTGGAACAGCATCTGCAGCTGCATCTGACCCGGCTCCCCGGCGCAGACGACAGCTCGCGCGCCATCGTCGCGCAGATGCAGGCTGACGAAGCCCAGCATGCGGCGCAGGCGCGGGCGGCGGGTGCACGCGAATTGCCGGCACCCGCTCGCTGGGCGATGCGTGGGCTGGCAAAGGTGATGACCAGCATCGCCCATCGCATCTGAGCCAATTCCAGGCGCGGCGCCCGGCCATGGCGGCGCAGCGCTTATGGCGTCGAGGTATCGACGATCTCGTGGTCGGTGCTCATCGTGGCGGTCTTGTTCAGCATCGCGCTGGCTGAACAGTATTTCTCGTGTGACAGCTTGATGGCCCGTGCCACGGCCTGCCCGTCGAGGCCGCGCCCGCTGACCACGAAGTGCATGTGGATGCGCGTGAACACCTTCGGGTCGGTCGTCGCGCGCTCGGCACTGAGTCGCACCTCGCAGCCCGTGACCGCATGCCGGCCGCGCTTCAGGATCAGCACCACGTCGTAGGCCGCGCACGCACCGGTACCCGCGAGCACGGTTTCCATCGGCCGCGGTGCCAGGTTGCGGCCACCGCCATCGGCGGCACCGTCCATCGTCAACAGGTGCCCACTGCCGGTTTCGCCGACAAAGGCCATGCCGGCATCGGCATGCCAGCGAACAGTGCATTCCATCGTGGTTCCTCGCTGCAGTGCGCCGTTCGCCAAGATGGGGCAGCGGCGTCATGGCGATGTGCACAAGTTGTCGGATTGGTGCGCGCCGCGCACGGTGCAGTTTAGGCTGCACCCTCCAATTTGCTTCGAATCAACACCGCTGATGTTGCGATGCAACATTGCGGCTGCTAGACTTTGTTCCATGGCGGGTTCGCACCCGCAGCGATTGTCTCCTCCACCTTCCGAAAGGGTGGATTCAGCCCAGGGCCGCAAGGCCTTGGGCTTTTTTCTTGCGCCGTCGGTGCGCCCGTATCATCGGCCGCCCGCACGACGGCACCTCGACGGATGCGACGCCCGCATCGACGCCGCAATGACGCCTTGAACATCACGCCCACCGCCACCCCGACCGCCGCGCCCGCGCGTGGGCGTCTCCGAGCGGCCGACCTGAGCGCCTACCTGCAGCGGATCCTCACCGCCCGGGTGTACGACGTGGCGGTCGAATCGGGCACTGGATGTGGCGCGCAATCTGTCGCGACGCATCGGCAACCAGGTGCTGCTCAAGCGCGAAGATCAGCAGTCGGTGTTCAGCTTCAAGCTGCGCGGCGCCTACAACAAGATGGCGCACCTGACGCCGGAGCAGCGCGCCCGCGGTGTCATCTGCGCGTCGGCCGGCAATCACGCCCAGGGTGTCGCGCTGAGCGCGCGCAAGCTGGGCTGCAAGGCCCTGGTGGTGATGCCGGTGACGGCGCCGAAGTTGAAGGTCGACGCGGTGCACGCACTCGGCGCCGAAGTGCTGCTGCACGGCGACAGCTTTGCCGATGCCTACGCCAAGGCGCTGGAACTCGAAACCAGCCGCGGCATGAGTTTTGTGCACCCCTTCGACGACCCCGACGTCATCGCCGGCCAGGGCACGGTGGCGATGGAAATATTGCGCCAGCACCAAGGCCCGCTCGACGCGGTCTTCGTCGCCGTCGGCGGCGGCGGGTTGATCTCGGGCGTGGCGGCCTACATCAAGGCGGTGCGACCGCAGGTCAAGGTGATCGGCGTGCAAAGCGTCGATTCGGACGCCATGCTGCGTTCGGTGAAGGCGGGCAAGCGGGTCCGGCTCGCCGATGTCGGCCTGTTCGCCGACGGCACCGCGGTGGCGCAGGTCGGTGTCGAAACCTTCAGGCTGGCGCGCGCGCTCGTCGATGACTACGTGGTGGTCGATACCGACGCGGTGTGCGCCGCCATCAAGGATGTCTTCCAGGACACACGCAGCGTGCTCGAACCGTCCGGTGCGATGGGCGTGGCGGCGCTCAAACAGTACGCCGAGACGCACGGTCTGAAGGGCAAGACGCTGGTGGCCATCACCTGCGGTGCGAACATGAATTTCGACCGCCTGCGCTTCGTCGCCGAGCGCGCCGAGATCGGCGAGCAGCGTGAGGCCCTGTTCGCGGTCACCATTCCCGAGGAGCGCGGCTCCTTCAAACGCTTCTGCGAACTGATCGGCACACCGGCGCAGCCGCGCCAGGTGACCGAGTTCAACTACCGCATCGCCGATGCGCAGGTGGCCCACGTCTTCGTCGGGCTGACGATCAACCGGCCGGACGAAGCACGGCGCATCGCGCGCAGCTTCGTGCGGCACGGCTTCGCCACCGTCGACCTGACCGACGACGAACTGGCCAAGACCCATGTGCGCCACATGGTCGGCGGGCAGTCGGCGCTGGCCCGCGACGAGCGGCTGTTCCGCTTCGTCTTTCCCGAGCGGCCGGGCGCGTTGATGCGCTTCCTGTCGTCGATGCACCCGACCTGGAACATCAGCTTGTTCCACTACCGCAACCAGGGTGCCGACTTCGGCCGCATCCTGGTCGGCATCCAGGTGCCGCCCGCCGACGAGGCGCGCGTTCCGCGACTTCCTCGAAGGGCTGGCCTATCCGTTCGTGGAAGAGTCCGCCAATCCGGTGTATCGGCTGTTCCTGCGCTGAAGACGACGAGGCTGCGCGCGCCCTACACTGCGAGCCCATGGCGGTCAGCCGTTCACTCATCTCACCGACGTCGAATGCGGCGCTGGAACGGGCGCTGGCCGAGAAGCTGCAGCGGCGCGGCGAAACCGCCGGCAGCCTGGGCGAACTGGAGCCGTTGGCGCTGCGCCTGGGGCTGATGCAGAACACGCTGAAGCCGCGCTTCCACGATCCGCAAATGCTCGTCTTCGCCGCCGACCATGGCCTGGCGGTCGATGGCATCGTGGCGCCGGCCCAGCGCCAGACGCATCAGCAGGTGCACCACCTGCTGAGCGGGCAGCTGCCGCTGGCGGCATTCGCGCGCTTCCAGAACATCATGCTGACCGTGGTCGATGCCGGCGTTGCCGAAGACATTCCCGGCCACGATCGGCTGATGTTGCGCAAGATCGCCCATGGCACGCGCAATGCGCGGGTCACCGCTGCGATGACACTCGATCAGGCGCACGCGGCCATGCGCGCCGGCATGGAGATCGGCGACAGCCTGCGCGGCAACGTGCTCATCTGCGCCGGCCTCGGCGTGGGTTCGCATCTCAGTGCCGCGCTGGTGCTGTCGCGGCTGGCCGATTGCGCGGTGCGCGATCTGCTCGTCGCCGGCCCGCAGATGAACCCCGACCAGCTTGCCCATCTGATGGTCATCGCCCAGGGCGCCCAGGGCCGCCACCGCGACACCACCGAGCCGATCGAGGTGCTGGCCGCATTCGGTGGTTTCGAAATCGCGATGATGGTCGGCGTGATGCTGGTCGCGGCCAGCAAGCGTCACCTGCTGATGATCGACGGCATGGCCGCCTGTGCCGCGCTGATGCTGGCCTCGCGCATCGCCACGCCGGTCACCGACTACTGCGTGTTCTGCCGCAGCCACTCGCACCGCGGTCTGGACAATGCGCTGCACCTGTTTCGCGCCTCGGCCCTGCTCGAGCTGGGCATGGACAGCACCGACGGCACCGGCGCCACGCTGGCCTGGCCGCTGGTCAGCGCGGCGGCCGCGCTGTTGACCGAAGTGGTCGACGGCGAGACGGCCGGGCCGTCGCAACTCGGCGCGCTGGGGGCTTCCGCGGCCGCGACGCCCGCACCCGAAGCGGCCGGCTGAGCCGCTACAGCGGCTTCTGACCGCGCGCCGGCGCGGCGCGGCGTACCGCCTGCGGCGGCGCAGGCCGCGCGGCGGCCGGTGGCAGTGCAATCGGCGCGCGAGCCGCACCCGGGCCGCCCATGCCGGCATCGCCCGCGCTGTCCAGCCCGGCCAGCGTGCCGGTCTGCGGCGGCGGCAGCAGCGGCAGGTCCAGCGTGACGCTCGCCTCGTCGCCAGGCGCACCGAGCGCGGCACCGCGCGCATGCACCGACAGCAGCACCAGCTCCCCGTCGACCGGCATGCCCACGCGGTAGGCTCGCGCAGGCTTGCCATCGAAAGCGATCACCGCCAGGCCCTCGGCACTCGCCGCGGGCGAGCGCGGCGCCACCACGCCGACGAGTTGAAAACGCGCATCGGGGACCGCCAGCGGCGCGCCGGAGACGGGCGCGACGGCCACCGCGGTGGTGCCGAACAGCCGCGCCAGGTCGCCACGCGAAGCAGACGCGGTCGATACCAGCGTGGCATGGGCCGGCACCGGCGTCGGTGTCGCCCACAGGCGTGCCGACCAGAACACAGCGCTGGCGGCAACTGCGGCCCAGATCACGAACGCTGCGAGGCGCGACACCATGCGACGATTATCATGTCATCGATGGCCATTGCAGTTGTGCCCAAGAGCATGCGCTCCTCAGCGCGTACGACAAACGTGCGCGGCTTCACGCTGATCGAGCTGATGGTGGTGCTGGTCATCATCGGCGTGCTGGCCGCGCTGATCGTGCCCAACGTGCTCGACCGTGCCGACGACGCGCGCGTCACCGCTGCACGCACCGATGTCAACAACCTGATGCAGGCGCTGAAGCTCTACAAGCTCGACAACCAGCGCTTTCCCAGCGCCGAGCAGGGTCTCGACGCGCTGGTGCGCAAACCCACGGTCAGCCCGGTGCCGCCGAACTGGAAGCCGTACCTCGACAAGCTGCCGGCCGATCCGTGGGGCCGGCAGTACCAGTACCTGAATCCCGGCGTCAACGGCGCGATCGACATCTTCAGCTTCGGTGCCGATGGCGTGGCCGGCTGGTGAAGGCAACAACGCCGACATCGGCTCCTGGCAATAGCGGCAGCCGTCCGAAAGCGGCCCCGGTGCCGCTGCGCACTTCAGCGATGAAGCCCTCCCGCCCAGCCGCCACGGCCAGCCTCCGGCGGTCGGCCCGCCACGGCGGCCGCCGGCG
Organism: uncultured beta proteobacterium; assembly: GCA_963756415.1. Taxonomy (GTDB): domain Bacteria; phylum Pseudomonadota; class Gammaproteobacteria; order Burkholderiales; family Burkholderiaceae_C; genus Rubrivivax. The sequence continues at coordinate 392,388 of CAVWNT010000002.1, read as the reverse complement.
CTGCAGCGGCTTCACGCTCATCGAGCTGATCGTGGTGGTGGCGCTCATCGCCGTTGCTGCCGCCATGATCAGCCTGTCGCTGCGCGACCCGGCGGCGACGCGCCTGGAGCAAGAAGCCGCCCGGCTGAGCGCGCTGCTCGAGTCGGCACGGGCCGAATCGCGCGCCTCCGGTCTGGGCGTGCGCTGGGTGCCGCAAGGGCGCGCCGACGGTGAGGACTTTCGCTTCATCGGCCTGGACCCCCAGTCCGAGATGCCGCGTCGCTGGCTCGATCCGCAAGTGCGCGCGGACGTCGCCGCCGGTGGCGCCGTGCGCCTCGGGCCGGAACCGTTGATCGGCGAGCAGCTGCATCGTGCTGCGACTGGACGATCAGCGCCTGAGCCTGCACACCGATGGCCTGGGCCCGTTCGTCGTCACCAGCGAAGGCCCGCCCCGATGAAGCGCGGCGCGGGCGGCTTCACGCTGGTCGAGGTGCTGGTGGCGGTGGCCGTGGTCGCCGTTGCGCTCGGCGCCGGCATGCGTGCCGCCGGCTCGGTGATCGACAACGCCCAACGGCTGCAGGACGTCATCGCCGCGCAGTGGTGTGCCGACAACTATCTCGCCAACCTGAAGCTGTCGAAGCAGGTGCCCGGCGTCGGCGAAGTCGAATTCGCCTGCGAACAGCTCGGCCGCAGCTACCGCGGCACGATGATCGCGGCGACCACGCCGAATCCCAATTTCCGCCGCATCGATGCGCTCATCCGCGATGCCGACGGCCGCGTGCTGGTCACCCTGTCGACCGTCGTGTCGCCCTTCTGAATGAGCGGAACCAGCGCGCGCTGCAACACACCGGCCGCACCGCGCCGCTGCCGCGGCTTCACGCTCGTCGAGGTGCTGGTCGCGCTGCTGATCCTGGCCGTGCTCAGCGGCATGGCCTGGCGCGGCATCGACGGCATGTCGAAGGCGCGTGACGCGAGCCAGGCCGACATCGACCGCAGCCTGCGCCTGAACACGGTGGTGGCGCAGTGGGAAAGCGATCTGGCCGCGCTGTACGAATCACCGGCGGTGCCGGCGCTGGCCTTCGACGGCGCCACGTTGCGCCTGGTGCGCAGCGTCGATTCCGGGGTGCAGATGGTCGCCTGGTCGCTGCGCGGCCAGCGCTGGCAGCGCTGGGCCGGGCCGGTCGTCACACGCACCGGCGAGCTGCAGCAAAGCTTGCTGCAAAGCCAGCAGCTGCTCGGCAACGAGCCAGGCCAGCTGCTGATGCTGCAAGGCGTGTCCGACATCCAGGTGTATTTCTATCGCGGCAACGCCTGGAGCAATTCGCAATCCAGCGGCACCGACATCAGCGGCGTGCGGCTGGTGCTGGCGCTGGGCGAGCAGACGCTGACGCGCGACGTGGTGCTGCAGCCATGAAAGCAGCTGGCAACGCGACCGGCCGGCGCCGCAGGCCGCTGACGGGCCGCAGCGCCGCCAGCGCGGCGCCGCCTTGCTGGTGGCGATGGTCATCCTGACCTTGGTCAGCACGATGGCCGCCGGCATGGTGTGGCAGCAGTGGCGCGCGGTGCAGGTCGAAGGGGCCGAGCGGGCCCGCACGCAGGCGGCCTGGATCCTCACCGGCGCGCTCGACTGGGGCCGGCTGATCCTGCGCGAGGACAAGCGCACCGCCAGCGACCACCTGGGCGAGATCTGGGCCACGCCACTGGCCGAGGCACAGCTGTCCACCTTCCTGGCACAGGACCGCAACAACACGCTCGACGGGGCGCCCGAGGCCTTCATCTCCGGCAGCATCCGCGATGCGCAGTCGCGCTACAACCTGCGCCACCTGGTGCAGGACGGCAAGGTCGTCGACACGCAGCTGGCGGTGCTGCAACGTCTGTGCGAAAGCGCCGACGTGCCACCGGAAACCGCCGATGTCATCGCCTCCGGCCTGGCCGCCGCCTGGCCGGCGCCCGGCGCCGAAAGCGCCGGCGTCAACGACGCCGAGCGGGCCAGCGCGCCGCTGCCGCCGCGCACCGTGGCGCAACTGGTTTGGCTGGGGCTGGACGCGCAGGTGGTGCAGCGGCTGAAGCCGTTCGTCGAGGTGCTGCCGGTGGCCACGCCGTTGAACCTGAACACCGCCTCGAAAGAGGTGCTCGCCGCAGTCGTCGAAGGGCTCGATGCGAGCAGCGCGCAACGGCTGGTGCAGGCGCGCGAGCGCGATCCGTTCCAGTCCATCGCCGCTGCCCGCGCCCAATTGCCCAAGGACACCCCTGTCGACGGTGCCCTGATCGGCGTGAACTCCAGTTACTTCGAAATTTCCGGACGCCTGCGCCTCGAGGGTCGTGTGCTGGAAGAGCGCGCGCTGGTGGAACGTCGCGACCGAAAGGTGATCGCAATCCTGCGTGAACGCTACTCGGTGCGCGTCGACGGTCCTTGATCGCACACCCCGGCCTTCGGCCAAAGCTGCGAACAGCCTACAGAAAGCCGGGCTAAGCCTTTGATTTTCATGCGGCGAAGATTGGTATAACCATCCGAACCCCGAGCCGACTGCGGCCCTCATGTCTGTTCTGATCATCCTCATTGCACCGCGTGCGCGTCTGGGCGCGCTGAGCGAAACGTCGTCGCCGAATACTGCCGGCGAGGGCTACACCTACGTGCTCAGCCCCGACGGTTTGCAGGTCGGCAGCCAGGGCCGCGCCCGCGCTTCCCTGCTGCCGCGTGCCGACAGCGTGGTCGCGGTGCTCGACGACAACGATGTCGCCTGGCACCACCTGAGCGTGCCGAAGGCGCCGGCGGGGCGTTTGCGCGCCGCGCTGGGCGGGGTTCTGGAAGAGCAACTGCTCGAAGACGACGACGCTCTGCACCTGGCGCTGCCGGCGGATGCCGCCGCTGCCCAGCCGGCCTGGGTGGCGGTGATGAACAAGGGCTGGCTGCGCGGCGAACTCGAGAAGCTGGAAAAGGCCGGCCTGGCCATCGAGCGCGTGGTGCCGTCGATCTGGCCCGGTGACGCACCGGTCGGCCATTTCTTCGAATCGTCACCGCGCGCCGATGGCCGCACCACCATCTTGCTCAGCTTCGCCGATGTCGCCGGCCAGGCGACGATGCCGATGCAAGGCACGCTGGCCCGTTCGAAGCTGGCGGCGATGAGCGTGCAGCCGACCCGCTGGACCGCCACGCCGGCCACCGCCGCGCCGGCCGAACGCTGGCTCGGCGCCAGCGTCACGGTGCTCACCGAGGCCGAACGGGCTTTGCAATCGGCACGCTCGTTGTGGAATCTGCGCCAGTTCGACCTCGCCGCGCGCCATCGCGGCACGCTGGCGTTGCGTGACCTGTCGCGGCGCTTCTTCAGCCCCGGCTGGCGGCCGGTGCGCATCGGTCTGGTCGCGCTGGCCGCGTTGCAGCTGCTGGGCCTGAACGCCTGGGCCTGGCAGCAGCGCAGTGCCATCGCCGGCGCGCAGCGCGAACAAGAAGCGCTGCTGCGCGCCACCTACCCGAAGCTGCGCACGGTGCTCGATGCACCGCTGCAGATGCGTCGCGAGACCGACGCGCTGCGCGCCGCTGCCGGGCGAGCCGGCGACAACGATCTCGAGGCCTTGCTCGGCGCCGCGGCCTCGGCCTGGCCGGAAGCGCAGGGCGCGGTGCGCACGCTGCGCTTCGAAGGCGACAAGCTCACGCTCGCCGCGGCGGGCTGGAACGAGCAGCAGCTGGCGCAGTTTCGCGACCGGCTGCGTCCCGGCGGGTGGGCTGTCGAAAGCGACGATGGGCGCATCACGCTGAGCCGCGCCGCCGCGGGGTCCCCGTCATGAGGAGCCGGCCTTGAGCGCCCTGCCGGTCGGTCGTCGCCGATCACGTCCGCTGTTGCCGCCGGCATGGGCTGCGCGCAGCACGGTGCTGCGCACGCGCTGGCGGTCGCTGTCGCCGCGCGACCGCGGGCTGGTTGCCCTGATGGGGCTGGTCGTCGGCGCTTTCGCCGTGTGGGCGCTTGCCGTGCAGCCCGCGTGGAGGACGCTGCGGGAAGCGCCGGCGCGCATCGCGCTTCTCGAAGCCCAGACACAGGCCATGCGCGCATTGGCCGCCGAAGCCAGCGAGTTGCGCGCCGCGCCGAGCCTGAGCACCGAGGCTGCCACGCTGGCACTCAGATCGGCCAGCGAGCGGCTCGGCGCCAACGGCCGCCTCAGCCTGCAAGGCGATCGGGCCGTGCTCACCCTCACCGGCGCCAGCAGCGAGCAGCTGCGCGAGTGGCTGTCCGAGGCGCGCTCGGGCGCACGCGCCCGACCGGTCGAGGCGCAGCTGTCGCGCAGTGCCCAGGGTTACAGCGGCAGCATCGTGCTCAGCCTGGGAGCGGCGCCTTGATCCTGAGCCCACGCGCCTGGTGGGCGCGGCGCGCGTCGCGGCGCGCCGTCAGCACCCAGTTCCTCGAATCGACGCTGGCGCAGGCGGCGTGGCAGCGCACGCGCAAAGCGGTGGCCCGCTTCGGCTGGGCCGGCTTCATCTGCGGCGCGATCGTGGCGTTGATTGCCTTTGCGCCGGCCACCTGGCTGGCCGCATCGGTGTCGTCGGCCAGTGGCGGGCGGCTGCTGCTGGCCGATGCGCGCGGCACGGTCTGGCACGGCAGCGCGGTGCCGGTGCTCGGCGGCGGGCCACAGAGCCGCAGCGCGGCGCTGCTGCCCGGACGGCTGCAATGGTCGCTCGGGCTGCGGGTGCTGGCCGGGGCCCTCGAGGTGCGTCTGCGCCAGGACTGCTGCATGAGCGCCGATGCGCAGCTGCTGGTGCGCCCGGGCCTGGGCAGCTACTCGGTGCAGCTGCTGCCGGGCGCGGCCAGCCTGGGCGAGTGGCCGGCCGCCTGGCTGATGGGGCTGGGCGCACCGTGGAACACGCTGCAGCCGGGCGGCAGCCTGCGCCTGGCCAGCCCGGGGCTGACCCTGGAAGTCGCCCGCGGGCGCTGGCGGCTCAACGGGCGCGCCGAGTTGGAGCTGACCAACCTGTCGTCGCGGCTATCCCCGCTCGAACGCCTGGGCAGCTACCGGTTGTTGCTCGACGGCAGCGGCAGCACGCCGTCGCTGCAACTGAGCACGCTCGACGGTGCGCTGCTGCTTAGCGGCGCCGGCCAGTGGACCGATTCACGCTTCCGCTTCCGCGGCGAGGCCAAGGCCGCGCCCGGCTTCGAAAGCGCGCTCGACAATCTTTTGAACATACTGGGCAAGCGCCAGGGCGCCGTGTCCATTCTCTCGATCGGATGACCATGACACAGCGCAGCATGCGTTCGCGTGCCACCTGCAGCGTGCTGGCCGCACTGCTGGTGAGCGCGCCGACAGTGCCCGCACAGACCCCGCCTGCAGTGCCTGGCGCCCACAGCGCGGCACTGAAGTCGCGCGCGCCGGTGACGCTCAACTTCGTCAACGCCGACGTCGAGGCGGTGACTCGCGCGATGGGCGCGATGATCGACCGGCAGATCGCGATCGACCCGCGTGTCAAGGGCACGATGACGCTGTACAGCGATCAGCCGCTGACCGTGCGCGAGGCCTACCTGAACTACCTGTCGGCGCTGCGCGGCCTGGGCTTCACGGTGATCGAGAACGGCGGGCTGCTGAAGGTGCTGCCCGAGGCCGAGGCCAAGCTGCAGACCGGCACGGTGTCGATCGGCGACGTCGGGCTGCGCGGCGACCAGATCATCACGCAGATCTTTCCGCTGACGCACGAGAACCCGAACAACCTGGTGGCCGTGCTGCGCCCGCTGATCAGCGCCAACAACACCATCAATGCCAGCCTGGGCAACAACTCGCTGGTCATCACCGACTACGCCGACAACCTGCGCCGCATCGCCAAGATCATCGCCGCGCTCGATCAGCCGGGCAGCACCGATGTCGAGGTGATCCCGCTGCAGCACGCGGTGGCCAGCGACCTGGCGCCGATCGTGCAGCGGCTGGCCGACGGGGGCGGCGGCAGCCCCACGCCGATCCCGAACGTGCCCGGGCGCGCGGCCGCGGCTGGCGGCGGCAGCGGCGGGGTCACGGTGATGGTCGATGCACGCAGCAACGCGCTGATCCTGCGTGCCGCCAACCCGGCGCGGCTTCTCGAACTGCGTTCGATCATCGCCAAGCTCGACCGGCCCACGCCGCCGGGCACGGCGGCCGGCAACATCCACGTGGTGTACCTGAAGAACGCCGACTCGGTGAAGCTGGCCACGGTGCTGCGCGCGGCCTTCAGCGCCGGCGACAGCTTCGGCGGTGGCGGTAGCGGTGGCGGCGGCAGCAGCGCCAGCCCGCTGCGCAACACCGGCATCGGCGGCGGCATCGGTGGTATCGGTGGCACCAGCGCCGGCGGCATCGGTGGCGGCACCGCGCTGGGTGGCGGCGCCACCCCGGGCACCGCGCCGGTTTCCGAATCGGCAGGGCCGTCGACCGGCGGCTTCATCCAGGCCGACCCGTCGACGAACTCGCTGATCATCACCGCGCCCGAGCCGCTGTACCGGCAGCTGCGCAACGTCATCGACCAGCTCGATTCGCGCCGCGCGCAGGTTTACATCGAATCGATGATCGTCAAGGTCGATGCCGACAAGGCCGCCGACATCGGCATCCAGTGGCAGGCCATTTCGGGCAACAGCGGCGACAACACCAACATCGTCGGCGGCACCAACTACGGCCAGCCGAACATCACCACCACCACCGCCGCCATCAACCAGGGGCTCACCGGCCTGGCCGCGGTGGCGTTGCCGCCGGGCCTGAACATCGGCGTGATCAAGAAGTTCGGCGACTTCTACAACATCGGCGCGCTGGCGCGTTTCCTCGAAACCAAGGCCGATGCCAATGTGCTGTCGACGCCGAACCTGGTCTCGCTGGACAACGAGGAGGCGAAGATCGTCATCGGCCAGAACGTGCCGTTCATCACCGGCTCGTTCACCACCGGCACCTCGGGCGCCAGCAACCCGTTCCAGACCATCGAGCGCAAGGACGTGGGGCTGACCTTGCGCATCCGCCCGCAGATCGGCGAATCGGGCACGATCCGGCTGGTGATCTACCAGGAGAACTCCACCGTGGTGCCTTCGAGCCGCTTGTCGCCGCAGGGGCTGACCACCGACAAGAGCGCCATCGAAACCACCGTCGTCGTCGACGACGGCCAGATCATGGTGCTGGGCGGGCTGCTGAAGGACGAATACGGCGGCAACGTCAGCCAGGTGCCCTTCCTGGGCAACCTGCCGATCGTGGGGCCGCTGTTCCGCAGCGACAGCCGCACGCGCACGAAGAGCAACCTGATGGTCTTCCTGCGTCCGATGGTGATTCGCAGCCAGGCCGATTCGAATGCGCTTTCGCTCGACCGCTACGACCTGATCCGCGCCCAGCAGCAGAACCTGGGGCAGCCCCGCCAGAGCGTGGTGATGCCGATCAACGACGCCCCGGTGGCGCCGATGCAGACGCCGTCGCCGGTGGGCGCGCCGTCGCTGCGCAACGGCCCGGTGCCGCCGCCGTTGTCACTGCCGCAGCAGCCGGCCGTGCCCGCTGCGCCGGCGCCGCCGGCATCGGCCGCGCCGGTGCCGCGTGCGCCGCCGCCCGACGTGGTGCCGGACGAGGCCGGCTGAGCAGCGATGGGCACCCGCCACCCGCTTGCCCTACGCCTTCGCCCGGGCGAACACGCTGCTGCTCGAGAACGACGGCAGCCAGCTGCTGCTGTGGGCCGCCGAGACCACGCCGGCGAGCGCACTGTCCGAAGTCACGCGGCTGTTCGATGTCGACGCCTTCGAAAGCGAACCGGCCGAGACGCTGGTCAACCGCATCGCGGTGGCCTATGCCGGCGCCGAATCGAGCGCTGCTGCCGTCGTCGGCGAGGTCGAGAGCGCGGTCGATCTGAGCCGGCTGATGCAGGAGCTGCCGGCGGTCGAGGACCTGCTGGAAGCGAGCAACGACGCACCGATCATCCGCATGCTCAATGCGCTGCTGACGCAGGCGGTGAAGGACGGCGCCAGCGACATCCACATCGAGCCCTACGAACGTTCCAGCTCGGTGCGCTTCCGTGTCGACGGCAACCTGCGCGAGGTGGTGCAGCCGAACCGCGCGTTGCACGCCGCGCTGATCAGCCGGCTGAAGATCATGGCCGAGCTCGACATCGCCGAAAAGCGCATGCCGCAGGACGGGCGCATCAGCCTGCGCATCGGCGGCCGCGCCGTCGACGTGCGCGTGTCGACCCTGGCCTCGGCGCACGGCGAGCGCGCGGTGCTGCGCCTGCTCGACAAGAACGAATCGAAGTTCACGCTCGAAGGCCTGGGCATGAGCGGCGACGTGCTCACCGCCTTCGACCGCCTGGTGCACCAGCCGCACGGCATCGTGCTCGTCACCGGGCCCACCGGCTCGGGCAAGACGACGACGCTGTATGCCTCGCTGGGCCGCATCGACACCCGCGGCACCAACCTGCTGACGGTCGAAGACCCGATCGAATACGAGCTGCCCGGCATCGGCCAGACGCAGGTCAATCCGAAGATCGACCTGACCTTCGCCAAGGCGCTGCGCGCGATCCTGCGCCAGGACCCGGACGTGATCATGATCGGCGAGATCCGCGACTACGAAACCGCGTCGATCGCGATCCAGGCCTCGCTCACCGGCCACCTGGTGCTGGCCACGGTGCACACCAACGACGCGCCGTCGACGGTGACGCGGCTGACCGACATGGGGGTCGAGCCGTTCCTGCTCAGCTCGAGCCTGCTCGGCGTGCTCGCGCAGCGCCTGGTGCGCAAGCTGTGCGTGCATTGCCGGCGCGAGGACGAACACGGCCGCTGGCACCCGGTGGGCTGCGCGCACTGCAGCCACACCGGCTACAAGGGCCGCACCGGCGTGTACGAGCTGATGGTGGCCGACGACAAGGTGCGCTCGCTGATCCACAACCGCGCCGCCGAGAGCCAGATCTTCGTCGCCGCCGAAGCGAACGGCCTGCGTTCGATGCGCGAGGACGGCCAGCGGCTGATCGATGCCGGCATCACCTCGATGGAAGAAGTGCTCAGCGTGACGCGCGACTGACGGCGCCTGCAACCATGCCCGCGTACCGATTCGAAGCCCTCGACGCCAGCGGCAAGACCTCCACCGGGCTGCTCGAAGCCGAGAACGCCAAGGCCGCGCGCACGCAGCTGCGCGCGCAAGCGCTGGTGCCACTGGCCGTCAACGTGGTCACCTCGGCGGCCAACGACGGCGTTGCGCGACGCTTCACGCGCCGTGTCTTCGACGCCACCGCGCTGGCGGTGTGGACGCGCCAGATCGCCGGGCTGGTCGGCGCCGGCCTGCCGCTCGAACGCGCGCTCAGCGCACTGGCCGACGAAAGCGAGAACCCGCGCCAGCGCGAGCTGATTGCGCACCTGAAAAGCGAGGTCAATGCCGGCGCGCCGTTCGCCCGTGCGCTGGCCAGCGCGCCGCGCGAGTTCGACGAGGTCTACCGCGCGGTGGTCGCTGCCGGTGAACAAAGTGGTGCGCTCGGCCTGGTGCTGGAAAAGCTTGCCGACGACCTGGAAGAACGCCAGGCGCTGAAGGCCAAGCTGCTGGGTGCCATGCTGTATCCGGCGATCGTGTCGCTGATCGCCGTCGTCATCGTCATCTTCCTGGTCACCTACGTGGTGCCGCAGGTGGCCGCGGTGTTCACCAGCTCGAAACGGGCGTTGCCGACGCTCACCGTGGCGATGCTGGCGATCAGCGCCTTCGTGCGCGGCTACGGCTGGCTGATGCTGCTGGGCCTTGTCGCCGGCATCGGCAGCTTCACGCTGCTGCGTCGCGCGCCGTTGTTCCGCGAGCGCAGCGACGCGGCGATGCTGAACGCGCCGCTGTTCGGCCGCCTGGCGCGCGGCTACAACGCCGCGCGCTTCGCCAGCACCTTGGCGATGCTGGCCGGTGCCGGGGTGCCGATCCTGAAGGCCTTGCAGGCCGCTGCCGAGACACTCGGCAACCGCGCCATGCGCGCCGACGCGATGGATGCGCTGGTGCAGGTGCGCGAAGGCGCGCCGCTGGCCTCGGCGATGGCCGCGAAGAAGCGCTTCCCGGGGCTGCTGGCGATGTTCGCGCGCCTGGGTGAACAGACCGGCCAGCTGCCGGTGATGCTGGGCCGCGCCGCGGCGCAGCTGTCGGCCGAGGTGCAGCGCCGCGCGATGGCATTGGCGACGATCCTGGAGCCGCTGCTGATCGTGGTCATGGGCGTGGTGGTGATGCTGATCGTGCTGGCAGTGCTGCTGCCGATCATCCAGCTGAACACCTGGGTCAAATAAGTCCGCGGCGCGTGCGAGCCCGGAGGCGCACACGCCGTCACTCCTGGTCACCGAGTGCTGCCGAACCATCAGACCCGCAAACGCGGGTGATCTCCAGCTGTTCGAATGGCCCGGCATTTGCTTGAATGCAACTGTGCAGTCGAACGGGAGTCTGTCGCATGTCTCAAGGTCATGATCTGGTGTCGCTGAGTCAAGCCACCCACGGCATCCCGCTGGCCCGCATGCGCAGCCTGTACAGCGCCAGCGATGTCGAAAAGCGCCTCGACAAGCTGCCGCAGCGCGACCACGAGACGCTGCGCGCGACCTACGAGCGCATGCTCGAAAAGGGCCCCGAGCGCTTCCAGGTCAAGCCCTCGGGCCTGCCGGCGATGGAACACCTGTACGACGAGTTGCCGAACTTCGCCGCGGTGCTCGACGACATCAAGCGCCAGCTGGTGCTGTGCCACGACAGCCGCGACGGGCTCGAGATCACGCCGATGCTGCTGCTCGGCCCGCCGGGCATCGGCAAGACGCATTTCGCGCGCTGTGTGTCGCAGCTGCTCGGCACCGGCCTGGGCTTCGTGTCGATGAGTTCGCTGACTGCCGGCTGGGTGCTCAGTGGTGCATCCAGCCAGTGGAAAGGCGCGCGGCCGGGCAAGATCTTCGAAACGCTGGTCGACGGCGCCTACGCCAACCCGGTGATGGTGGTCGACGAGATCGACAAGGCCCGCGGCGAGCACGCCTACGATCCGCTGGGCGCGTTGTACGGCCTGCTCGAGCACGACACCGCGGCCACCTTTACCGACGAATTTGCCGATGTCTCGATCGACGCCAGCCAGGTCATCTGGGTCGCCACCGCCAACGACGAGCATGCCATTCCCGACCCGATCCTCAACCGCATGAACGTGCACGAGGTGCACGCACCCGACCGCGATGCGGCCCGCGCCATCGCGCTGCGGCTGTACCAGGGCATCCGCGCCGAGCACGACTGGGGCCGGCGCTTCGACGAGACGCCATGCAGACGCCGTGCTGGAGAAGCTGGGCGGCATGGCGCCGCGCGAGATGCGCCGCGCCTGGATGACGGCCTTCGGCAACGCCCGGCTCGACGGACGCGCGACGCTGGTGCTGGCCGACCTGCCCGATGCCGGGGCGCGCCGTGCACCGATCGGGTTCGTCAACTGACCGTCACGGGCGGCGCAGCGCCGAAGCGCCGGCACGTCGCGCTGAGCCGCCGTCTGCTGTCCGCCAGCGCCTGAGCGGTCGCCGGCCGGGTGCTCAGAAGCTGGCGTCGGCGAACAGCGCGGCCGACTGATCCTTCGGCGACAGCAGCAGCGGGGCATCGATCGCCGGCCATTCGATGCCGATGGCCGGATCGTTCCAGCGGATGCTGCGCTCGGCCTGCGGGCTGTAATAGGCGGTCGTCTTGTAAAGAAAGTCGGCTGTCTCGCTGGTGACCATGAAACCGTGCGCGATGCCCGGCGGCAACCACAGCTGGCGGTGGTTGGCCGCGCTGAGCTCGGCCCCCGCCCAGTGGCCGAAAGTGGCGCTGCCGGGGCGCACATCCACCGCGACATCGAACACGGCGCCGTGGCTGACCCGCACCAGCTTGCCCTGCGCATGGGGCGCAACCTGATAGTGCAGCCCGCGCAGCACGCCGCGCGCCGAGCGCGAGTGGTTGTCCTGCACGAAGCTGACGTGGGCCCCGACGGCGGCATCGAATGCCAGCTGGTTGAAGCTTTCGAGGAAAAAACCCCGCTCATCACCGAACACCTTGGGCTCGAGGATCAGCACCCCCTCGATGCGGGTTGGGATGACCTTCATCGCTCGGTTCGGATCATGGACGTGATCATGTTCAATAGATTCTTGTGGTGGCCACCTGCATCAGGTATTGGCCATAGCCGTTCTTCAGCATCGGCTGCGCCAGCGCCTCGAGTTGGTCGCGGCTGATCCAGCCTGCGCGAAAGGCGATTTCCTCAGGGCAGGCGACCTTCAGGCCCTGGCGCTTTTCCAGGGTGGCAATGAATTGGCCCGCTTCCAACAGGCTGTCATGCGTGCCGGTATCGAGCCAGGCGTAACCGCGGCCCATGATCTCCACCTCGAGCTGTGCCTGCTGCAGATAACACTCGTTCACGGTCGTGATTTCCAGCTCACCGCGCGCCGACGGCTTGATGCCGGCGGCGATGTCGCAGACCTGCTCGTCGTAGAAATACAGCCCGGTGACGGCATAGTTGCTCTTCGGTTGCACGGGCTTCTCCTCGATGCTGAGCGCGCGCTGGCGATCATCGAAGGCGACCACGCCGTAGCGTTGGGGATCGTGCACGTGATAGGCGAACACGGTGGCGCCGCCCGCGCGTGACGCGGCGCTGTGCAGCAGGCCCTGGAAATCGTGGCCGTAGAAGATGTTGTCGCCGAGCACCAGCGCGCTGGGCTGGCCGTTGACGAAGCGCCGCCCGAGCACGAAGGCCTGCGCCAGGCCGTCGGGGCTGGGTTGCACGCAGTAGCGGATGTCCAGCCCCCAGCGCGCGCCATCGCCGAGCAGCGCCTCGAAACGCGGCGTGTCCTGCGGCGTGCTGATCAGCAGGATCTCGCGGATGCCGGCCAGCATCAGCGTGGCCAGCGGGTAGTAAACCATCGGCTTGTCGTACACCGGCAGCAGCTGCTTGCTGATCGACAGCGTGGCCGGGTGAAGCCGCGAGCCGGAACCGCCGGCGAGGATGATGCCGCGGCGTGAAGGGGGAGTTGAAGTCATCGGCAATGCGTGTCAGGTCGATAGGGGACTGGAAAAAAACGGGCGCTCAGGCTGGACCCAACAGCTCGCGCAGCATGCGCTCGACGCCAAGCTGCCACGGCGGCAATGTGAGATCGAAAGCCTGCTGCAGCTTGGAAGTATTCAGGCGCGAATTGAGTGGCCGCTTCGCAGCGGTGGCAAACGCGCTGCTGGGCACGGGCCGGATGGCATCGCTGCCGACCTTGATCGGCCTGCCGGCGGCGCGGGCGAACTCGATGACATGGCGGGCATAGCCGTGCCAGCTGGTTTCACCGGCTGCCACGGCGTGGTAGGTGCCCGACAGCGACGGCTGCTGCGCCACCCGGCGCAGCATGTGCGCGCTCAGATCCGCGAGCAGTTCGGCGCCGGTGGGCGCGCCGATCTGGTCGTCGATGATCGACAGCTCATCGCGCTCCAGTGGCCAGCTTCAGCATGGTCTTGGCGAAGTTGCCGCCGCGGGCCGCATACACCCAGCTGGTGCGCAGGATCAGGTGCCGGCAACCGCTGGCGCGAATGGCCTGCTCACCCGCGAGCTTGGTGCGGCCGTAGACGTTCAATGGCCCAGCCGGCGAATCCTCCACCCAGGGCGTGGTGCCGCTGCCATCGAAGACGTAGTCGGTGCTGTAGTGCAAAAGCCAGGCGCCCAGGCGCGCCGCCTCCTGCGCCAGCACCGCCGGAGCAGCGGCATTGATCGTGTGCGCCAGCTCACTTTCGCCTTCGGCACGATCGACCGCGGTGTGCGCGGCCGCGTTGACGATGATCGCCGGGGCGACGCTGCGCACCGTGTCGGCCAAGGTATCGGGGCGGGTGAAGTCTGCACCCAGCGGGCCTGGGCTGTCGAAATCGAGCGCCACGAGCTCACCCAGCGGCGCCAGAGCGCGCTGCAGTTCCCAGCCGACCTGGCCGTTCATGCCTAGCAGAAGAATTGTCGAAAGGCCCATGGCCGCCCGATTCTATGGAGCGCTGTCGAGCCGATATGGCCGTTGTTCACATTCGCAGCAGACGTACGACTGCGCCCCCCAGAAGCGGGGTAGGCAGCGGATCTGCTTCGCCGCTACACTCGTGGGCGGTCGATGGCATCAGGGTTTACTCCCGCTGCCATCTGCCGTTCTTTGCGCATGGACTGCGTTCATTCAGGGAGAACCGAGCATGAGTTTCGGGCAAGTTCTTTCCATCCTCAAAGCACGATGGCTGGCTGCCCTGCTGGTTTTCGTGCTGACGGTGGGCACGACGGTGGCTGTGAGTTTGCTGTTGCCGAAGCAGTACACCGCCAATGCCTCGGTGGTGGCGGATTTCAAGCCGGACCCGGTGGCACTGATCTCCACCGGCCTCGCATCGTCCGGGTTCATGGCCACCCAGGTCGACGTGATCATGAGCGAACGCGTGGCCTTGCGCGTGATTCGCAATCTAAGGCTGGCCGACAACCCTCAGGTGCGCGAGCTTTGGCTGCAGGACACCGAAGGCCAAGGCAGCATCGAGACCTGGATGGTCACATTTTTCCAGAAGCAGCTGGAGGTCAAGCCGTCGCGTGAATCGAGTGTCATCACCGTGTCGTACAAGGCACCGGATGCAGGCTTTGCAGCGGCAATGGCCAACGCCTTCGTGCAAGCGTACTTGCAGACCACGCTGGAACTGCGAGTCGAGCCGGCGAAGCAGTATTCGACCTTCTTCGACACGCGTGCAAAGGAAGCCCGCGATGCTCTGGAGAAGGCGCAATCGAAACTGTCGGCCTTTCAGAAGGAGAACGGCATCATCGCCAGCGACGAGCGTTTGGACATCGAGAACGCACGCTTGAACGAGTTGTCGTCGCAGGCCGTCATGCTGCAAGCCCTGGCATCGGAATCCGGCAGCCGCCAGGCACAGGCTCGTGGCGAGTCGGCCGACAAGATGCAGGAAGTGCTGAACAACCCTTTGATTTCTGGTCTGAAAGCCGACCTGTCGCGTGCCGAAGCCAAGCTTCAGGAACTGCAGGCGCGCCTGGGCGACTACGCACCCGCAGGTGGTGGAAGCCAAGGCCAACATCGCCGCGCTGCGCAGCAAGGTCGACGCAGAAGTCAGGCGTGTCACCAGCGGTGTTGGCGTCAGCAACAACATCACGCGTCAACGTGTCGCCGACGTTCGGGCGTCGCTGGAGGCGCAGCGCACCAAGGTGTTGCGCCTGAAGGCGGTGCGCGACGAGGGTCGGTGTTGCTGCGCGACGTGGAAAGCTGCACAGCGCGCTTTCGAACTTGTCACGCAGCGCTTGAACCAGAGTTCGCTCGAAAGTCAGAACACGCAGAGCAACATTCATCTGCTGACGGTGGCGACGCCGCCATTGCTCCCGTCATCGCCACGCGTTGTGCTCAACACCGCGCTGTCGGTGGTGCTCGGCCTGTCCTGCTTGCCATCGGCATTGCGCTGCTGCTCGAGATGATGGACCGGCGCATTCGCGGGGTCGATGACGTGGCAGAGACACTCGGTCTGGCGGTGATCGGCATCCTGCCCAAGCCGACGTCACGCGCGCTGCTGGGTGGCAACAAGCCTTCCCTCGCCCAGCAACGCATGGTCGGGCGCCTTGCGGCTCCTGCCAAAGGGGCCTGACTGATGGCGAAGTTTCGCGACTCCACGGTGCACGAGTTTCAGCCGCTGCCGACGCGCAGACGGACAAGCCGCGCAGCACGGTGCTCGACCGGTCTATCGGCGACATCATCGGCGAAACGCGCAATCTTTCGGCGGAGCAGGTCGAGCAGATCCTGGCGCGCCAGCGCGAGCATGGCATCCGCTTTGGCGAGGCGGCCATCCAGCTCGGGTTCGCCAGCACCGACGACGTGCTGTTCGCGCTGGCGCAGCAGTTCCACTACCCCTACGCCGCCGAAGAACAACGCAAGGCCAGCCCGGAACTGGTCGCGCTGAATCAGCCGTTTTCGGTGCAGGCGGAATCTTTCCGGGCCATCCGCAGTCAACTGATGATGCGCGTGTTCAACGAGCAACAGGAACCGCGCCGTGCACTGGCTGTCGTCAGCCCCAATTCCGGTGACGGCAAAACGCTTCTTTGCCGCCAATCTGGCGGTCACATTGGCGCAACTGGGCGGCCGCACCCTGCTGGTGGATGCCGACATGCGCGGGCCTCGCCAACACGAAGTCTTCAACCTGAGCAACAACTCGGGCCTGTCGGGAATCCTGTCCGGGACGGGTTGAGAGCCAGGTGGTGCAGCAGGTGCCGGGCGTGACCAGCCTGTTCCTGCTGCCGGTTGGCATCACCCCGCCCAACCCTCTGGAACTGGTCGAACGACCGGCCTTCGGTCTGTTGATGCGCGAACTGGTCAGCAAGTTCGATCATGTGGTTGTCGACACGCCGGCGGCGAGTACGGCAGCGACAGCGACGGTCATCGCCGCGCGTTGTGGCGCGGCCCTGGTCGTGGCGCGCAAGACAAGGCGCAGGTGCGGAACCTGGAGGATCTGGTCGCCGACCATCTCCGAGAGTTCGGCGAAGCTGGCCGGCGTGATAGTCAACGAGTTCTGAGGATGAGCGCCGTGCAGCCTGCTGCCGATCAGCGCGAGCCGCCGGCCGATCGTTTCCCGCAGGGATCGATCTGCTGGTGTTCGGCCTGCTGCTGGTCGGCTTCGCGCTGCTCTACCTGCCGTCGTATGCCGACCTGTCGACGCACGATCTGGGCATCGGACGAGCAAGGGCACGGTCCGATCATCCTGGCCGTCAGTGCCTGGCTGCTGTTCTCCAAGCGCCACGAACTGGCGCCGTGCGCCGCAACAGCCGATGCCATGGCTGGGCTGGCCGTTGCTCGTGTTCGCGCTGGTGCTGTACGCGATGGGCCGGTCGCAGCAGCATCATCATGTTCGAGATCGGCTCGCAAATCTTGGTGCTGGTTTCGCTTCTGCTGCTGTTCAAGGGCAAGCGGGCATTGCGGCTGGCGTGGTTCCCGCTGTTCTTCCTGCTGTTCATGGTGCCGCTGCCAGCGGCGCTGGTGGCTGCCGTCACGGGCCCGTTGAAGCTGGCCGTGTCCGCTGTCGCCAGCTGCGTTGCTCTACGAACTGGGCTATCCCGTCGCGCGCACCGGTGTGATCATGAGCGTGGGCCCTTACCAGTTGCTGGTGGCCGACGCCTGCGCTGGCCTGAACAGCATGTTCACGCTGGAAGCGCTGGGCATGCTGTACATGAACCTGATGAACTACACCAACGTCAAGCGCAACGTGACACTGGCGCTGCTGCTGATTCCGATTGCCTTTCTCGCCAACATCGTGCGCGTGATGATCCTCGTGCTGGTGACCTACCACTTCGGCGACGAGGCCGGTCAGGGCTTCGTGCACGGGTTTGCCGGCATGGTGCTGTTCATGGTGGCGCTGATGCTCATGCTGCTGACAGACAAGTTCCTGGGCTTGTTCATGCCCGGATCACGGCGCACACGATGAGTTCACGTCGTTGGTCAGCCCTGATGGTGCTCGCGCTGATGGTCTGCGCGGCTTGGGGTTCGCACGTCTGGACACCCACCCGCCACATGGCCGACATGCGCCCGAAAATCGATCTGGAAACACTGTTCCCCCGGTCGTTCGGCGGAATGGCGCGAAGACACGCGCATGCCGCTGGCAGGTGATTTCACCAGACCAGGCCGAACTGTTGAACAAGATCTACAACCAGACCTTGAGCCGCAACTACGTCAACGACAAAGGCGAGCGGGTGATGCTGTCG
The DNA here is from genome assembly GCA_963756415.1 of uncultured beta proteobacterium. Lineage (GTDB taxonomy): Bacteria > Pseudomonadota > Gammaproteobacteria > Burkholderiales > Burkholderiaceae_C > Rubrivivax. The sequence goes on along the minus strand of CAVWNT010000002.1, from coordinate 374,765 downwards.
GTGGCGTACGGTGGCGACCAGTCCGACGGCACCAGCGCGCACCGGCCGGAAGTCTGCTACCCGGCGCAGGGCTTTCAGATCACCGGCAACCGGCGCGTGAACCTGAACATCGCGGACCGCCAGGTCTCGGCCCGGCAACTCGAGTCGAAGCTGGGCGCCCGCTACGAACCGGTCACCTACTGGATCGTCATCGCCGAGCAGACGACCACCAGCGGCACCGAACAGAAGCTCGCGCAGTTGCGCTACGGATTGCGAGGCCTGATCCCCGACGGCATGTTGGTTCGCGTTTCGACTATCGACAGAGACGCCGCGAAGGCAGATCAGCGCCAGATCCGCTTTTTGAGGGAGATGGCCGCGGCGATGCCAGAGCCGCAACGTGACCGGGTCTTTGGCGGTCCATCTCTGCGGCGGACGAAAGCAGGCACCTGAGCAGCGTCGCGCCGCCAGCCGAGACAGTCGGGTGCGGGTTGATGATGCTCACCGGCATCGTCACGCTTCACCAGTCGGCCAACTTCGGCGCGTTCCTGCAGGCCTTCGCGCTCCAGCAGTATCTGCGCGGACGTGGTCGGGACACGGCCTTCATCGATGTGGATTACCGCCCCGCGCTTCCGAAGCGCGTGGTCAGGCGCTTGCGTCAACTCGCTCGCAACGGCTGGATCGGCCACCGACAGGCTGGTCTTCTGGATGCGTCGGTATCCGAACACCTTTCCACGCTGCGCAGGGGCTCCACTTCGCTGTCGCAGGTCTTCATCGGCAGTGACGAAGTGTGGAGCGTTGCAAATCGCAGCTTTCGTTCCTGCCCGGAGTTCTTCGGGCTCGGACTCGACGCCCAGCGAATCAGCGCGTATGCCCCCAGCATGGGCCAGAGCACTGCCGCGCAGTTGGCGGCTTCAGCTGACGCCCGAGCAGGCCTGCAGCGAATAGACGACCTGTCCGGGCGTGACTCCCGCACCGTCGCTGCGGTGGCGCAGTTGACCGGGCGCAACGTGACCCGTGTTGTCGACCCGACCTTCCTGATCGATTGGGAGCCGCATGTTCGCGCTTCTGAGCGACAGAAGACATTGCTCGTTTACTCGTACGCCTTGGACGACACGACGCTGGCCAGCCTCAAACGCTACGCCAGCCAACACGGTTTGAAGTTGGTGGTGACGGGTCTTCTTCACCCTTGGGCAGACGAACAGGTCGCGGCCTCGCCGTTCGAATTTCTCGGGCTGTTGCGCTCTGCTGCTGCAGTGGCCACCGACACCTTCCACGGCACCATCTTCTCTGTGTTGATGGGCGCCAATTTTGTTGTTCTGGGGCGCAAGCAGAGCAACAAGCGAACCGATCTCGTCGACGAGCTGGGCCTGCAATCGCGCGTCTGGACAGGGGATGCACCGCTGGAAGAAGCGCTCGTCGGCCACTACAGGTTCGATGCCGTCAATGGTCCGATCGCCCAGCGTCTGCAGGCATCGCTGGCCTACCTGAGCGACTGCCTTGGCATGTCGCCATCGGCCACAGATGCGGGCCGTAAACGGCAGTCGCACCTCAGTTCCGATTCAAAGGTGCTGTCATAAGCCCGACCCACAAGCCCGTGATTCCCCGAGCGAGGCGCCAAGGCAGAGCGGGTGGCGTGGCCAGGGCCGGGCTGCTCGTGGCCGTGCTCTCGATCGGCGTGTTCGCGGCCCTGGCGCTGGCGCTCGGGCAGTTGCTGCTGGCGGCACTCCTGAGCGCGCTTCTGCTCGTGCCGATCGGCTTTGCCTTGTTCGTGATGGTATTGGGCCCAAGGCACGACTTGATGTTCTGGGTGCTGGTGCTGACCTTGTTCGGCAGTTCCCTCGTGTCGTCGGTGCTTCGCATCAACCTCTCTTCGGTGTCGACTGCCCTGCTCTTGCTTTGTGTACCCCTGGTGATGCTGTCGGTGCTGCCTGCCGCACGAACATCCAGGCCCATCGCGCTGATCCTCGCCCTGACTGCATCGTTCTATGTGATCGGGTTGCTCAGCAGCGTGCTGGGGCGCTCGCAGACGGTACCGGCGATCTATTCGATGTTGATGTCGGTCAAGCCCTTCGTGCTCCTCGGTCTTGGCGCCGCACTCACCTGGAGTTCGACAAGCGACAACGCGTTTCAGCGCCTTCTTCGCTGGACCTGGCTGCCTTTGGTGGTGTTGGTCGCGCTGCAATGGTTTGCCCCTGCGGCCTATGCGGCAGTACTTTCCGACCGTGAATCCTTGCCGGGCGACAACCCCTTCCTGCCTGGCGTTCCTCGCGCGCTCGGCCTGTTCACACACCCCGCGGTCATGGCGGCCATCGTCGGCTGCTTTGCGTTGTTCTGTTTCGTGAATGCGCTGATGGACAAGAGACAGCGTTTTTGGATGCTGATGTTGTCAGCGGTCTATCTGGCCCTGGTCGTTGCAGCGGGGCAGCGGCAGGAACTGGCGGCGTGTCTGCTCGCGCTGGTTCTCGCGTTCGCCGTGTCGAAATGGCGACCGACTTTCTCTGCGCTCCTTCTGATTGCCGTCGCGGCAGCAATACCGGTTGCACTGGTGCTCTACCAGGTGATGCCCGCCACGATCAACAACGAGCTCGCGAATTTCGGCATCGGGCCCGGCTACGGCAGGTTGGCAGCCCGTGCCGTCCTCTATGGCGACTCGTTCGATATTGCCAACCGCTACTGGCCCCTCGGCTCGGGGTTCGGCACCTTTGCGAGCGTTGGCTCGGTGCGATTCGATCAGAGTCAGTTCATTGATCTTGGCTACAACGCCTTCTGGTGGTTCAGGACCTCGCAGAGCTACCTGCAGGATGCGTTCTGGTCGCGCTATATCGCCGAGACAGGCTGGCTCGGGCTGATCGCGCACCTGGTGGTCTATCTGATCGTGTTGCGGCAGGTCGTGTCCTGGCTGCGGCTCCCCGTCACCAGCAGCAACGCCAAGCTGCACCGTCGCGTGGTCTATGCGATCGTCGGGTTGGTTTTCCTGTTGCTCGTCTCTCCTTCCGGCAACGTGCTGTCCGAACCCCACGGTGGGCTGATGGCGCTGGTCTTTGTCGGTGTCGCCTGGCAGGAGCTTCGCGCGGCCCGTGGGCGGCAGGAAGAGCGCGATCAGGTGTCGATCACACGTCACGGTCGGTTTCGCCAATCGAGCTCCTTGTCCAGCTTCGGTCTGCGCGGGCCCGCCGCCGGCCACCTGCCCACGCCATAAGTGGCCATCGGGACCTGCTGGGCAAGCCAGCCGAGAGCATGCATCCAAGTCCGCCGGTGTAACCGATGGGTCGGCGCGGAGCCGGTGTCGCCTGCTCCCATGCCGCCTTCCAGGCCAAGGCCCGAGCGGCGGACATTCCATCCGCCGCAGGAAACTTCGATCGGCGAGCTGTCGGCCCTGTACGCCGGCGCGGTGATCTTCTTTCCAGCCGGGTTTTCCGGTGAAGCGAACCTGCAAGTCACCCAGGTTGTCGATGAATCCGTTTAGCGGGCAACGCTTTCGCGCGTCGCTCAAGCACTTCTTGCTGGGGCGCGCCCTGCAAGGGCTGGTGACCGTCGTCTTCACCTTGATGGCCGTGCGGGCGATGACGGTGAGCGACTACGGCATCTATCTTGTCGTGGTCGGCCTTGCGGACCTGATCCGGCCGCTGAGCTCTCTCGGCATCCTCCCGGTGGCGCAACAGTTCTTGCCGGAGATGGCCACCCACGCCACGGTTGACCAATTCCGCCGTTTCGTGCGGTGCCTGAGGCTTGCGCGGGGCGCGATGCTGGCGCTCGCCGCCGTCGTGCTGCTGCTGACTTGGCAGTCCGCGATCAGCTGGATCGGCTTTCCCGATGACGTTCGTGTTCCTGGCTATCTGGCATGCCTGGTCATCGTCGGCCTGCTGGCTGCGGAGTTCGTCGAAACACTTCTCGAAGCCTTGCTCGACCAGAAGCATGCGCAGATCGCCAGGCTTGTTTATGCGCTGGGGCGCCTGATCGGTCTCTTTGCCCTGATGGCCACACACTCCCTCGACGCGACGAACATGCTCTGGGTCGAAGCAGGTTGCGCGCTGGGATGCTGGCTGCTCGCCGAAGTCATGCTCTACCGCCAGCTGGCAACCATCCGCCCGGACGGCCAGCGCGTTTTCAGACGTGGGGAGATCGTGCGTTTCGGCTGGCAGATGGCCGGCTCCCAACTGTTGAACACTTTCGCGGCGGCGGGCGCACTGAGGCTGGTCGTGGCGCGCGTACTGGGACTCGAAGCCGCGGGTCAGTTCGGCTTCATGCAGTCGCTGCTGGCGCAGGTCAACAAGTTGCTTCCGTCGCTGTTGCTGGTCAACCTCGTCCGCCCGATGTTGATCGCTGCGCGCCTGAAAGGCGAGGGCCGGCTCCTTGCGGATGCTTGCGGCCTGCTCTGCAAGTCCAACGTGCTGCTGGTATGGCCCATCGTCCCCTTGGTGTTCATCGGCGGAGACGCCATGGTCGCAGCGCTGTCCGGTGGAAAAGTACAAGGCGCCGGGTTGACCATGACGGCGATGTCACTGGCGTTGGTGTCGATGGCGCAGGCCCAGGTCAACGCGATCGTCCTGACCATCCACAAGCGCTCCGACAAGGTGCTTGGGGCGGGTCTGCTCGCACCGCTGGTCCCGTTCTTCGTTGCGATCGGGAGTCTTTACTCGCTCACTGCCGCCGCCGCCGGGCTGTTTCTCGCGATGCTGATCCGCGCAAGTTTCACGACGTGGTTGATTCAGGCTTCATCCGCACGGATGCAACTTGATACACGCGGATTGATGCGCTTCGCCCTGGCGCTGGGAGTCGCGTTCGTGATGGCGTGGTTGGCGCGGAACGTGCTTCCTGCATGGGGTGGCGCCGTGGTGTTCGGCTTGACATTGCTGGTACAACTGCCGCTGGTCAAACCGCTCGTCGCACGCGACGTCGCGATCCTGCAGGCCGCAGTCAAACGGAACCTGAACTGGTTGCGCCCGCTTGTGTCAGCAAGCGGCAACTAGCCAAAAAATCTCGAGATCAATGGCACCGTCTCTCCCGCAGACCGTTCACGACATCTTTGTCCCTGCAATCGGTCAGTATGAAAACATCGGCGACATCATCTTGCGCCGGCAACTCCTGCGCTGGCTCCGCCCGGCAGGACGGCTGCACGTCTTCGTGGGCGCCGCGCACGACGGCTACGAACAGTCGCTCGAACTGTCGCCACAGGATGTGTCGTACAGCTCTTTCCTGGCCTGGTACCGAGCCGCCCTCGCGCGCGCTTCGCAGGGCACGGCCAGCTACGTGTTCAAGCCTGGCGAGATACAGCTGACCCTGCTCGGAACCAAAGAGCATCTTGCGATGGCGCCTCTGGCGGCGCTGGTCCGCCTGCGCGGGGGCAAGGTGCTGCGGGTGGGCGCCGGGACGCGCAATGTGGCCTTGATTCCGAAGTGGCTGATTGCCCCTTCGGTGCTGCTCGCAAACCGGGTGTGGTGGCGTGACAGCGGCACTGCTCACTACATGGGTCGCGGGCAGGTGATGCCGGATCTTGCCTTTGGCGAAGGTGATCCCACCGAAGTCGCGCTGCGTCCGGCACCCCGCGATCTGCTGACCATCTCGATGAGGGGTGACCGCCCGATGCTGCCGCGGGCCTGGATCGAGGGGGTGCGTCAGTTCGCGCAGTCACAGGGCCTGACGATCCAGATCATCACCCAGGTCGCGCGCGATGCCCCACGCTCTGCCGCGCTTGCCGCCGAACTCGGGGGTCGCCTGCTGAACTGGGACGGCGCAGGGCACGCCGAGCAGGAGGCTCAGCTTCGAAACGTGTACCGGCGAACGCGGGCGGTGGTCAGCGACCGGCTGCACGTCTTGATCTCGGCGTACACGCACGGCGCGATCCCGCTCGCCCCACTGAACGACGGGTCCGACAAGATCGCACGCCACTTCGACGCCGCCGGGATCGGCGGCGTGGCCTTCGCCACCACCTCACTGGATAGCCAGACGATTTCGGCCAGGTTGCAACTGCTCGCCGACAAAGGGCCGGATGCACTTGCACGCTTGCCGGCCATACGCGTCGAGCTTCAGCAGGTCAGAGACGAGATCGTCGCGCTGCTGGCCCGGCGCCCCGCCTGGACCGACGCCGCACGCGAAGCAAGATGATGCAGGCAGACACAGGCTCGGTCGGGTACAAGGCCGCGACGCAGACACCCGTGTGGCACGTCGGTCGACGCGGCGAGGTGCCGGGTGGGATGACACAGGTGGTCAACGGTTACTTGCGCTGGCCCTTCGAGAAGGTTGCGCCGGGAATCATTGTGTCTCGAGACGGCACGCACGGGTTTCGCGCCCTCGGGCTGTTCCTGCGCGCAGCGTTTCAGCTCATCACCTTGCGCGACGCGCAGCGCAGCGTCGTTGTCGTCCATCTGTCACAGGGCGGCTCGTTTGTGCGCGAAGGCGCGCTGCTGGCCTTGGCGAGCTTTCGGGGCGCCGGAACCGTCGCGCACTTGCATGGCAGCAGCTTCGTCCCATTCAGCCGTCGCCGTCCCGCGCTGGTTCGCGCGGTGCTTTCGCGGGCGAAGCGCGTGATCGCGCTCAGCGACGCCACCAAGGCCGAAGTGCAACGGATGGTCGGAGCGGATCGTGTCGCGCTGGTGCCCAACGCGGTGCCCGGCGGTCAACACGTCGGCAAGGAACGGCTCGTCGTGTTCGGAGGCGCGGTGTCGAAGCGAAAGGGCATTGACCTGCTGGTGCAGGCGTGGCGCGCCCACTGTGCGGGAAAGGGCTGGCGCTTGGTGGTTGCCGGGCCGGTTCTGGAGGCTGACGTTGTCGATCGCGCCCTCCCCGATGCCGAATTCGTCGGCGCGCTGTCCCACGAAGCCCTGATGTCGCTGCTCGACCGCAGCTCGCATCGCCGTGCTGCCCTCGCGCGACGAGGCCATGCCGATGTTCATTCTCGAGGCCATGGCACGCCGCAACTGCGTTGTCTCCACACGTGTCGGGGGCATTCCCGCGGTGCTCGATGACGGCTGCGGCGTGTTGATCGAGCCCGGGGACGCCGAGGCGCTGGGCAGGGCGCTGTCCAGCGTGATGACCAGCGACGACGCGCGTGAGCAGGTCGCGCAGGCCGGATCCCGCCGCTTCGAAGCCGACTTTTCTGCACATTCCGTCTACCCGCGTGTCGAAAGCCTCTGGCTCGACAGCTTGAAACCGATTGCCAAAGGGCAGGAACTGACATGACGAGGTTGCTCGCTGTCGCCTCAGGGGGCGGCCACTGGGTTCAGCTGTTGAGACTGCGTCCCGCCTTCGGCGACTGCGAGGTGGTCTATGCGAGTGTGCAACCGGGCTCCGCGGACGAAGTGCCGGGGCATCGCTACTACCAGTTCAGAGACGCGTCGCGCAAGAACAAGCTCGCCTTCCTTGCCGTGGCGGTACGCATGCTGTGGATCGTGCTGCGTGAGCGGCCTGACGTGATCGTGACGACGGGCTCGGCGCCGGCCCTTTTCTGCGTCGCCTTCGGACGGCTCGTCGGCGCGCGCACGCTGTGGATCGACAGCATCGCGAACGTCAAGGAGATGTCGACCTCGGGGCGCAAGGCGATCCGGGTGGCCCACCGGTGTGTCAGTCAATGGCCCGAGGTCGCGGCCGCGAACGGCATCGAATTTTGGGGACGCACGCTGTGATCTTCGTGACCGTGGGTTCGATGTTCCCTTTCGACCGCCTGGCCCAGGCAGCCGACGCTTGGGCAGAACACAACCGCAGCCGGGACATGCTGGTCCAAATTGGTGCGGGCGCGTACGAGCCGAAGCATGCGCGGTGGGTGCGGATGATGCGCACGAACGAATTCAACAACGCGATTGCCGGTTGTGATCTGGTCGTGGCGCACCTCGGCATGGGTTCGATCATCACTGCGATGCAGGCGCAGAAGCCCATCGTGCTGTTGCCCCGCATCTATGAACTGGGCGAGCACACCTCCGACCACCAGATGCATGCGACCGACTGGCTTGCCGACCGGCCAGGCATCTGGATTGCCAAGGACACCGCCGACTTGCATCGCCTGCTTGGCGATTTTGTCTCCGGCAGAATTACCCAACCCAGCGAGAAGGCGGCATCGTTTGCCAGCCCCGAGCTGATCGAGAATGTTCGCAGCTTCATCGCCGCACCACGGCAACGATGAAGCCCGAATCCAATGGCCACCGGCCCAGCGTCGGCAACCGCAAACCTAGGAAGTTCAAGTGATTCGCACCGCAGTCGTCGGCCTGGGCAAGATGGGGCTGTCCCATCTCGCCCTGTTCCGCAGTCACCCGTCATTGCAGCTGGTCGCCGCCTGTGACCCGACGAAGTACGTCAACGAGATCCTGGCAAAACACACCGGGTTGAAGTGCTACGAGAAGTTCGACGAGCTGCTCGATCGGGAGCCTCTCGATGCAATCGTGATCGCCACGCCGTCGAAGCTTCACGCGCACATGGTCGGTAGGGCTCTCGACAAGGGACTGCACGTCTTCTGTGAAAAGCCGTTCGTGCTGAGTGTGAAGGATGGCGAAGCGTTGGTCGATCTGGCCGATCGAAAGCAACTCGTCACCCAGGTGGGCTATCACTTTCGGTTCGTCGGTGCGTTCCAGGAAGCGGCGCGTGTCGTCAAGGCGGGCGCGCTGGGCAAGGTGCACCACATTCGCTCCGAGGCGTACGGGCCGGTGGTGCTGCGCCCCAAGGGCAGCACGTGGCGATCGGACAAGACCGAGGGTGGTGGCGCCCTGTACGACTACGCATGCCACGCCATCGACCTGGTCAACTTCATCGTCGGGCCGCCGGAATCGGTCGGCGGTGTGGTTCGCAACTCCGTCTTCTCGAAGGATGTCGACGACGAGATCTACTGCTCGCTGTACTACGGCAGCGGCGCCAGCGGCCAACTCTGCGTCAACTGGAGCGACGAGAGCTTTCGCAAGATGTCGACCAAGGTCTCGGTCTGGGGCAGCAACGGACGCATCATCGCGGACCGGCAGGAGTGCCAGATCTACCTGCGCGAGCCGCATGCCGCGCTGCCAGGTGCGCCGGCGGGATGGACGATGCGCTACACGACCGACCTGACCGCAAGAGGTCTGGTATCTACCTGCGCGGCGAGGAGTACTCGGCGCAGGTCGACTACTTCGCCAGAAGCATCGAGTCCGGCCGCCGAGATGGCGAGAACACCTTCCACTCGGCACTGGACACCGATCGGGTGGTGCAGATGATCCTGGACGATCGCGTCAGCGGCGAGCGGCAATTGCCGCAGCCGACTGCTGTTCGTGGCGAAGGCCGCGGTTTTCTTTCCAAGCTTTTCAGCTGAGCGGTTCAAGGGGTCAAGACAGATGCACAGCATGGACAGGGTGCTGTTCGGCGACAACCAGTTCTTTGGTGTCAACCACATGTCGGAAGACAAGGCGCGATCTCAATCGATGCGCTTCCGCGACACGGCTGCGATCATCGACGTCCTCGACGCCGCCTATCAGGAGGGCATACGCACCTTCATGTGCACCACACACGATCGCATCGCAGACGTGTGCCAATACTTTCGTGAGAACGGGTCGAAGTATCCGGACTATCGCTTCTATCCCTGCATGCCGTACGCGCACAAGTACGCCAATGCGGTCACCGAGCATGGCATGCTCGACGCGCTGCGCTTGTTCCTGCCACAGGATGGGGCGATGTCGGCAATGATCAAGGGCGGCATGGCGCTTGCGACGAAGGACGTCGACACCATCCTTTGCCAGCTCGTGGATGCCGAGATGAAGATGTTCAAGGGGCTGACAACGCCGGTCGTCTTCATGCAGAACGTCATCACCGATCTGCTGCTCGGACTCGAGTTCTACGATGCCTTTGCCATCTTCGATCGCCACGTGCGCGAGCGCTATGGCGCCGAGCCCGGCTTCATCACGATGAACCTGCCGCGATTGCTTGACGTGCTGGAAGAGCGGAGCATTCGCAACCCGATCGTCTGCGCCAACGTCAACAAGATCGGCTTTCGAATGTGCGGCGGATTGAGGCGTACGAGGATGCCATCAACCACAGGCAGTTCAGGCCGATCGCGATGTCGGTGCTTGCGTCCGGCGCCATCCCGCCGCGCGAGGCGATCGAGTACGTCTGCGCGATGCCGCGTATCGAATCGATCGTCTTCGGCGCATCCGGTCGCGGCAACATTCGCCAGACGAAACTGTTGATCGATGAGATGACGCGGGCAAACCTGTCGGTGTCCTCGGCATGATCGGCTGAGACACTGATGAAGAGGGAAGGTCGATGCGCTTGATTGCTGCTGTGGGAGTGCTGCTGCTTGTCAGCAGCGGCGCCCATGCGCAAGTCGATGAAATGTCGCTGCGCTTCGAAGACGGCACGATGACTGTGGAGGAGAAGGACGCGCAGTTTTCGACGCTGACCAAGGGGTTCGATGGACCGGGATCGTCAGGCAGGGCAGCCAGAAGCGGCTCGTCTCGCGTCACGATGGCCAAGCCGCGCATCCAGTACGAAGGCGGCGACCGGAGCGAGCGTGAGGCTGTGGTCGTCGACGATCCGCTTCGCCCCGGGAATCATGTTCTGGAGATGCGGCTGTCCAGCCCCAACGTCAGAAGCAAGAGCGGCAAGGGGGACAAGGGCAGAGTCCAGCTCAACTTGTATGGGAACCGCAACGTTCAGGAATTGCGCCAATCGGTGCGTCTCATGCTCGACCCCGATTTTGAAGCCGTACGCGGCCTGGGCTTTTCGTTCAACTGGCTGACGCTGTCCGAATGGTGGAACAACGCATCGTGGACAAAGGAAGCATTCCCTTTCCGCATCTCGGTCGCGCTACACAAGCCTGACGCCCGCCAGGGCAGTGACCTCTACTTCAGCGTGACAGCGCAGACGCTCGATGGCGGGACGCGGAAGTGGAAGCCGCCCATATGGGCCGGATTGAACAGGGGCTTTGCCGTTCCCATCGGCAAATGGATGACGCTTGATTACTACTTTCGCGAAGGAGACCACTCCCGCGGAAGATTCTTTCTTTCGGTGACCGTGGATGGGCAGCCTTCTGTCACTGTCTTCGACATACACGATTTCACCCGGCACCCTGACGACGGGCAGCCGGACGGGCTCAGCCACCTGAACCCGATCAAGCTCTATTCGTCCGGGCGTTTGGTGAATGCTGTCAAAGCCCGTGAGAAGAGCGTGAAGCTCTACTGGGACGACCTGGAACTGCGCGTGTGCAGTGCGCCAACACCTGCGTCGTGTCCCGAGCTCGAGCCATGACCGGACTGCGCGCGGGCAACCTGACGTGGACTGAACTCCTCACTGCACACCCTAGACGATCAGATTGACCATGGCAGAAGCAGTCGAGAGCCTGACACCATCAGGGCCGTACCAGAGTTTGAAGCGCCTGCTGCCGAGGCCGTTGCTCGAACAAGCCAAGCGCTTGCGTTCGCGGATGAGATTGGTTCCGAACTTCTTCTACGACGCGCGTCGGTTTGCATCAGCGAGTGCCTTGGGGGCAGCGCCACGCAATGAAACGCAGTATTCGGCGTTGGTCACGATGGCGTACCACCAGTTGGAAAAGGGGCTGTCTCTGCCGCAGCCACGGCCCTTCTTCGGTCAGAAGCCATTGCGCAAGCTCTTCGGCTTGCTCGATCGCTACGGCGACGAGTATCGGGACTGCGAAGCGACGTTGGCTGCTCACGACGCACTGAATGCGTACCTCGACTGGCACCGGCGCCGCGATCTTTCGTCTCCGTTTCTCGATGAAGTCTCAGCCCGGGTGCAGACCCTGCCCACGAAGCACCAAGCGCCGCTCGGCGATGGAGAGCTGCCTCGAGAGGTGCCGCAGCAGCTCGAGCGCGACGTTCGCGATCGGATCTTCGCCGGGCGGCGCTCGATTCGTGATTTCGCGCCTGACGATGTGCCGCTCGAGTTGATCGAAGAAGCTGTGCAACTGGCCCTGCACTCGCCTTCCGTCTGCAACCGCCAAGGTTGGCGGGTTCGCTGTCTCGAGGACAGGGAAACCATCGACCGCGCCTTGCTGTACCAGAATGGCAACCGTGGTTTTGGGCACACGATCAACCGTCTGCTGGTCGTCACTTCGACCCTCGGATCGTTCGTGTTCGCGGGAGAGCGGAATCAGGGCTGGATCGACGGCGGGCTGTTTGCGATGTCGCTGATGATGGCCTTGCACACGCTGGGTCTTGCGAGTTGTCCGTTGAACTGGAACAACGAAGCACCCGTCGACCGGGCGTTCAGGCGTGCGTTCAACATTCCCGACGAAGAGATCGTGATCATGTTCATCGCGGTCGGGCACTACCGGCCTGGCTATGCCATCTGCAACTCGCCGCGGGTATCGGTTCGGCACGTCCTATCGTTTGTGCCGAAGTCCTAGGCGTGCCTCCACTCAGGTGGATCTTGGCCTGGCAACGGGCTTGTCGACAAGTTTGCGCCTCAGCATTCGCCCGGGCAAGGCAGGGTGTGCCCAGAGCAAGCGAACACAAGTCGCCAAGTTCCCCTGTCGCAGCGCGCTGATGAAGCGGTGCCGGGGCAAACTGTACGACTCCATTTCGCGTCGTTGACTCAGCAGGAGGCGCGAGATGTCCGGCGACCCTTGCGCGCTCGTGCTTGCGATGATCGAATCGTAGGACTGGATCATGCGGATGACATCCGTCTCGTTCTTTGTTCTGGACAGTGAGTCTGCGCGCACAAGATACTCGTACATCCCCGGTCGCATGAGCCCCGCCCTCGCTCCCGTCATCAGTAGTTCGAGGTAAAAGAAGAGGTCCTCCGCCAGCCGCAGATCCTCCCGGTAGCGGATTCCACTCGCCCGCAATCGATCGGCTCGAATGATGGGTTTGATCAGTCCTATTCCGCGGCTGCCGCCGGGCGGGTTGAGCTTCAGAAAGGTGCGGGCATCGAGTTCGCGAACTGCCTGGTCGTCGACAAGCTCATCGGTGAACAGTCGGTCGAACGCCGCGTCGCCGTGGCGACGCACGAACAAGACATCGTCCGCGAGAATCTCGTACGCATGTGCTTCGGCCTGCGAAGTCATCACTTCGAGCCGATCGGCGCGCATGCAATCGTCGGCGTCGAGTATCGCGATCCAGACGCCGGTTGCCTTCTGAATCGCCGAGTTTCTAGTGAAGCTGGGACCGCGGTTGCGCTCATTGCGGAACGACCGAATACGGCGGTCAAGTCGACCCAAGCGATCTACCCGCTCCACAGTGTCGTCCGTCGAAGCATCATCGACAACGACGATCTCAATGTCTTCAAGGCTCTGCGCCGTCACGCTTTGCAGCGTGCGGTCGATGTGCTCCCCGGCATTGAACGTGGGCACGATGACACTTACTTTCGGCATTGGCATCCCGGCGTCGCAGACATCCTGCTGTCAGTGAACAGGATGTTATGGCCAATGACGGCTCGCGTTCGCATCTGCTCTGCTCTGCAGCGCTGAGAAGAAGAGAAAGGCAATACGGGGTAGCGGCGCACCTGCGGCGAGTGCGCCACACCCGGCTTGAAGGCTAATCGCAAGAGCGAACGGCGAAGTCATCCCACAGCACTTGCGGAGTTTTCCCCTTGCCCCGCAAGTAATCAATTAACTGCCGCGACGTGTAGAACTTCATCGGATTGAAATGTGATATTCCATCCGGAGCCGGGTCGCTCGGGTGATGAGTCCAGTTTGTGACGTCGAACAAGACGGTGCGGCGATTGTCCTCACGAACCAGTGCGAGCTTGAATCTCCCTTTACCCGCATTGCCTTCACGGATGAAATACTCCAGCCTTACCCATTCACCAATCGGCACAGTGGCTCGAGTGTTCACCTCTTTCCACACCGAACTCCACACATTCGTCCTCGTGTCCAGCGAGGCGGAACTTGCCATGAACTGCAGCGGCGCGCCGGGCGTGCGGTCGGTCTTGACGATGTTCAGTCCGATCCTGAAGGGATATCGGCTGTTGGTCCAGTGCGGATCGTTCCACCACTCCGACAGCGTCAGGAAGTTGAAAGTCTGCGGGATCGAATCGAGCGCCAATAGATCGGGCGTCAAGTACATGCTGACCGCGACGGTAAGTTCCCGACTGACCACCCCCGAGTTGACATAGAGATTGAGTTGCACCCGTCCCTTGCTGACGTAGCCGTTGTTGTCCGCAACGTTGGCTTCCAGCAATCTGAATCGCAGTGCCCGGTTGCTGCTGCTTTTCGGATCAGTGGTGATCGTTGCGCTGCGCTCGTGGACAGTCCCGCCCTCGTATTGAACCACTGGCTTGAACTTGTTGAAATCAGTCCCGCTGAGCAACTCGGTCTGACCGTCGGGCCTGGGGTCCAGAAACTCTCCGCTGTCGAAGCCCGCGAACATCCGGCTACACTTGCTCGCAGCTCTGTTCTCCAGTGTTTCCTTGCCGACGTTGACGACAGGTTCTGCCATCAACTGGGACTGGCTAGCGAGCGAAGACACCGCTTTAGTGGGTGGCGACGACGTCACTCGAACTTCCAGGTCTGATCCGACGGCAGCGCTCATGGCAGCCGCTTCATCCTGCGGCACCACTTCAGCCTCGGACGACGGGCGAGCCAGCGCCGCCTCGCGGAACTCCTTGTCGAGATCCTCGTACGTGTCGAATCGCTCCTCATCCTGATCGTTGCTGGGTTCGGGTGCGATTTCCGAGTCAGCCAGCGCAGCTGAGTATTTGGTTGCAGAACGATCGAGTTGCGCTGCTGGCTCCGCGCCACCACAGCCTGATAGAAGCAACGACGAGAGCACCGTCGACAGAAAGACGAAACAAAACTGGACACGCTGCGCAGTCACAGGACTCCCTACTTGGGCTAAGAACACAGTCAGACTTTCGGCGCCGTCTGCTGCAAGGTGATATCCGGGATGGATCCAGTTGCAAGCACCGGTAAGACGCTTGTGTCATCGCGGCCGCTACGGTCGGTCAAACCAACGCGTTAGCAGAACGGGTGCACACGCACTGCCACCCGCGTAGCAGACTCGTCTGCCACTCGCCGGTCGAACGAGGCTCAGGTTTGCGGCGGCAGCTGCACGCGGCCGCCAGACGAGAAAGAGGCTGGTGAGGTCACACGCTGGGGCGCGTGCCGAGCCCAACAGCGACTGCCGACGGGGTCAGCGGTGGTCACTCGGATGAAGGCCCGCATGTTGAAGCCCTGCAATGAGAACGATTGCCACAGCTGCGGCGCTTGCGTTGGAGGAGCGAGAGATGGTGACTTCATGGTGGGGTCATTCTTGCCGCACTCTCCCGCAAACGGGTGGTATTCGTGCAAAGACATGTAACGGAAAATCGGCCCGGCATTCGGTGCGGGCGATACGCAACAGCGCCCGTGTGCACAAGGCGAAGAACTCGTCGCGGTCTGTCAATGCGTGTTTCGTGAGGCTTGAATGAATACATCGGCTAGGAATCGTTGCATCTCGCTGATCTTTGTGGCTCTTACTGCAATCACTTCGAATGCAAATGCAGCAACACAAGTCCAACACGATCAGGCACCTCTATCAGGCCTGAGTTCGCGTCCCACGAACACTACTTGCAGGTTGCCTGCAAAGCCGCCCGAAGCCGAACCGATTTCGTTGCGAACGGCGCTCGTCACCCCCGATCCATCGACGCTCGGAACTGCATTCGTCCAGGCGCCGGGCCAACCCAATCGCTGGTACCTGCTCGACCGTGAGGGGCCGATTCAACGATTCGATCGCTCACCGGTCGACAAAACTTTCACGTACGCAGGTGTCTTTGCAGACTTTTCGACTCGCATCACCCGACAGTTAGGCACTGCCGTAAGCCAGGAAATGGGTCTGCTGGGCATGGCGCTGCATCCCAGGTTTTCTGTCAATGGCTTTGTATTTGTCTACTACAGCGCGCCGGGTACTGCGAGTACGCCCGTCGAGGCAAGGCTGTCTCGCTTCATCAGCCGCGATGGCGGCCTGACCCTCGACATGTCCAGCGAGGAGGTGCTCATCCGCACCGGAAGGACGAAGCTGTACCACTGGGGAGGAACGCTCAAGTTCGGACCCGACGGATTTTTGTATGCCGCCTTTGGCGAAGGCAATCAACGCACCCCAGCGCAGGACCTTCGCAGCCTTCTCGGAAAGATGATCCGCATCAATGTCGACAGCAGTCCCGGCTACGTGGTTCCTTCCACGAATCCGTTTCTGGCAACTCCCAATGCACGACCCGAGATATTTGCCAGCGGCTTTAGAAACCCCTGGAAATGGTCATTCGACAGCGCGACCGGCGAAATATGGATGGGGGACGTAGGGGCGCTGTTGTGGGAAGAGGTGAATCACGTCGTCAAGGGCGGAAATTACGGTTGGCCGATAAGGGAAGGCGGCCATTGCTTTGAGAGCGCCTCGTGTGTTTCTGCCGGGATGATCGATCCGGTGTTCGAACTGCCGCATACCGCCGAAGTACCGTCGATGGCGATCATCGGCGGCTACAAGTATCACGGCGCAAAGATTCCGGAACTCCGCGGAAAGTATGTTTTCGCAGAAACATCGGGGGGTCGCATTTTTGCGCTCGAGTATGACCAGGCAGGCAAAGCCGAGGGCCGCTTGCTATTTCGCCAACCTGGCGCTCTTACATCGTTCGCTCAGGACGAAGACGGGGAAATGTTCATCGTCACACGCGGCAAAGTGCAGCAGTTGATGCCGGGCACCATCGTTACAGGTTCTTTCCCAGCCAAACTGTCGCTGACCGGATGCATGGACGCGGCAAACCCGTCGCTGCCCGGGCCCGGCCTTGTTCCCTACGACGTCAACTCGCCACTGTGGTCGGACGGCGCTGCCAAAGAGCGGTGGCTCGCACTCCCAAATGGCACCACGATCGCCCGTGCGCTGGATGGCGATTTCACGTTGCCGATCGGCTCAGTCACGGTCAAGAGCTTTCGCATCAAGGGCCGTCTTGTCGAAACGCGGCTGTTCGCGCGTCACGACGATGGCACCTGGGCCGGCTACACCTACGAATGGAACGATGAGCAAACCGACGCGTCGTTGCTACCTTCGGGCAAGGTCAAGACCGTGGAGGGCCAGCAGTGGACCTTCCCCAGTCGCAATCAATGCTTGGCGTGCCACACCGAAGCCGCCGGGCACACGCTGGGCTTGGAGACAGCACAGCTGAACCGGGACCTGCGCTACCCCAGCACCAACCGCACGGCGAACCAGTTGCACACGCTGGATGCGATCGGCATGTTCAACGTCCCGTTGGGTGTCGCTCCATCGATGCTGGACAAGCTGGCGATGCCGTCCGACACGTCGCAGGCCGTCGACAAGCGCGCGCGCTCGTATCTGCATAGCAACTGCGCGATGTGCCACCGGCCCAACGGGCCCGGTCAAGGTCCCGAAGACTTCCGGTATTCGCTGCCCGGGCTGAGCATCGGGGCGATCAACGTGATTCCCTCGCAGTCCGATTTCGGGATTCCCGGGGCTCGGCTGATCGTTCCCGGCAGCCCCGAGAAGTCGATCGTCAGCCACCGCATGGGCACGCTGGAGCTGGGACGCATGCCGCCGCTGGCCACCTCGGTGGTCGACGCCAGCGGCCTGGCGCTGATCAACCAGTGGATTCGCTCGGGCCTGGGAATGGGTGTCAGCGACCGCGACAACGATGGCTTTGCCGACAATGTGGACAACTGCAAGAACACTGCCAACGCCAGCCAGCTCGACAGCGACAGAGACGGATTCGGCAACGCGTGCGATGCGGACTTGAACAACGACAGGGCTGTCAATGCGCTGGATCTGGCGCTGTTCCGCCAGAGCTTCGGCTCGCGAACCGGGCAGGCGAACTTCAATGCGAATGCCGACATGAACGGCGACGGCGGCGTGAACGCGCTCGACTTGGCTCAGTTCCAGTCGCGATTTGGCAAGCCGGTGGGCGACCTGTAATATCTTTGTGCAACGAGGAGAGATCAAATGAAAACGAATGCGAGAGGATGGGCCGCGCGCTCTGCGCTGGCACTGGCCGCTGCGTTGACGTGCGCCGGACCGGCGCACGCCGTGGCGGCGGCGCCGAAGGTGGTGCTTGACGGTCCGGACGCGCCGATTGTTGCCGGCTCGGTCTTTTCGGTCGCGCTGAGAGGGCAGGATTTCATGCCGATCGTCGGCGGCGGTGTCGATTTGAGCTTTTCCGCGGATCTGATCGAGCTCCTGTCGGTCAGCTTCGACCCGGCGTGGAGCTTCTTCGTTGACGCGGGCACCACGGACAACGCTGCCGGCACTGTCACGGACATGAGCTTCAACATTTTCGGATCGATGGAGGGCAGCTTCGCCATTGCGACCATTGATTTCCGCGCCAAGGCCGCCGGTATGGCGGGCATCAATGTGCTCGACAGCGCGTTCTTCCCGTTCAGCAACATGAACGCCGAAGTGGTGCCGGTCACCTTCGAAGGCACTTCATTGCAAGTTGCCAGCGCAGTGCCGGAGCCTTCTGCGTGGTTGATGATGCTGGGCGGCTTCGGTGTGCTCGCCTTTGCCCGTCGCGCACGCTCTGGCAGATGATGGGGCGTTGCCCGGCAATGCCGGGCAACCGTGCGACGGCGACGCGCTTCGACATTGCCGTCCAGTCCACTTGACGTCGGAGGCATCCGGACGGGACGGCAGCGTGTCTCGCACGCTGCCCATCACCGCCCGTTCCTTGCAATGACAACGCTGCTCCTGCGGTGCAGGCCGCTCACCCTCCCCCAAACCCCCGCAGCCCCTCGATATCCAGCACGCGCAAGCCGCCGTATTCGATGCGGATCAGGCCCCCCGCCTGCAGCACGCGCAGCGCCTCGTTGACACGCTGGCGCGACAGCCCCACCAGGTAGCCCAGCTCCAGCTGCGTAATGCGCAGCACGCCGTTGACGCTCGGGTACAGCACCGGGTGGAACAGCGCCGACAGGCTGCGTGCCACACGCCCATCCGGGTCGCTCATGCGGTCGATCTCGCGCGCGGCGATGAACTGGCCCAGTCGCTCGTTCAGCTGGCGGGCGATGAAATGGTTGAACGGGATGCTGCGATCGAGCAGCCAGTGAAAGGTGTCCACGCTCAGGCCGGCGACGACGCTCTTGCGCAGCGCCTGCATGTTGTAGCGGTAGGGCTCGCGCTTGATGACGGTGCCTTCGCCGAACCAGCCGCCGGGCGCCACACCGGTGAAGGTGATGGGCACGCCCAGCGCACTGTCGTTGCTCATCTTCAACAGCCCGTCGAGCACGCCGAACCAGTAGCTGGCCGGCCGGCCGATGCGGCACAGCAACTCGCCGGCGGCCACCTGCACCACCTTGAGGTCGGCGCCGGCGCGGGCGCGCTCGTCGGGCCGCAGTTCGGCGAGCCAGCCGATGGCTGCCAGTTCGCTGGCATGCAACGGGCGCGCGCGTTCCAGTAGTCGCGGCGCGCGCGACGCGGGGGCTGGCTCAGGCGTGATCGGGGCGGGGTTCATCGCGGCACTGGCAGGGAAAACACTGTTCGCTCGAACCCCAACATTGTCGTTACAACGACAGCACGGCGTCAAACCAGACCGTACAGTGGTCGTCGATGCGTGCTCAGCCTCAGCTGGCGCGCGACCGCCTCAGGAGTGTCCAACCGTGCAGACGACCTTCCCGCGTCTGATGCTCGAACATGCCGCCAAGCGCCCAGGCGCGGCGGCGCTGCGCGAGAAGGAATACGGCATCTGGCAAACGCTGAACTGGGGCGCGCTGGCGCAGTTGGTGCGTGAGCTGGCCTGCGGGCTGGCGGCGGCCGGGCTGCAGCGCGGCCAGCACCTGGTGGTGGTGGGTTCGAACCGGCCGCGGCTCACCGCGTGCACGCTGGCGGCGCAGTCGCTCGGCGCGGTGCCGGTGCCGCTGTACCAGGACGCGGCAGCGGCCGAGTTCGCCTTTCCGATCAACAACGCCGAGGTCGCCTTTGCGGTTGTCGAAGACCAGGAGCAGGTCGACAAGATGCTGGAGTTGCGCGAGCAGTGCCCGCAGCTCGCGCACATCTGGTTCGACGACGCGCGCGGTCTTCGCGACTACGACGAGCCGGGGCTGGCGTCGATCGACGCGCTGCTCAAGGCAGGCCGCGCGCACCTGCAGGCGTACCCCGGCTTCTTCGATGCCGAAGTGGCCCAGGCCGATGCCAACGACATCGCGGCGATGTTCTTCACCTCCGGCACCACCGGCAACCCGAAAGGCGTGGTGCACACGCACCTGAGCCTGCTCGACCGCGCCGCGGCGGGCGCGCGCTTCGACAAGCTCGGCCCCGACGACGAAGTGCTGGCCTACATGCCGCCGGCCTGGATCGGCCAGAACATCTTCAGCTATGCGCAATGGCTGGCCTGCGGCTATGTCGTCAATTGCCCCGAATCGGCGGCGACGGTGAACATCGACCTGAACGAGATCGGCCCGACCTACTACTTCGCGCCGCCGCGCATCTTCGAAGCGATGCTGACCAGCGTGATGATCCGCATGGAAGACGCCGGGCGGCTGAAGAAGGCGCTGTTCGATCACTTCATGGCCCTGGCGCGGCGCGTCGGCCCGGCGATCATTGACTGCAGGCCGGTGTCGGGCTTCGACCGGCTGCGTTACCGGCTGGGCGATCTGCTCATCTACGGCCCGCTGCGCAACACGCTCGGGCTGTCGCGGGTGCGTGTGGCGTACACCGCGGGCGAGGCCATCGGGCCCGATCTGTTCACCTTCTACCGCTCGATCGGCGTCAACCTGAAGCAGCTCTACGGCAGCACCGAAACGGCCGTGTTCGTGTGCCTGCAGCCTGACCACGAGGCCAGGGCCGACACGGTGGGCGTGCCGATCGACGGCGTGCAGATCAAGCTCACCGAAGCGGGCGAAATCCTGGTCAAGTCACCGGGGCTGCTGAGGGAGTACTACAAGAACCCGACCGCCACCGCCGAGGTGCTGACGGCCGACGGCTGGTACCGCACCGGCGACGCCGGTTTCCTCGATGCCGGCGGCCACCTGAAGATCATCGACCGCGCCAAGGATGTCGGCCGCATCGTCGGCGGCGCGCACGACGGCGCGATGTTTGCGCCCAAGTACGTCGAGAACAAGCTCAAGTTCTTCCCGTACATCAAGGAAGCGGTGGCCTTCGGCGACGGCCGCGCGACGGTGTGCGCGTTCATCAACATCGACAGCGATGCGGTGGGCAACTGGGCCGAAAAGCGCAACCTGGCCTACGGCGGCTACACCGATCTGGCGCAGAAACCCGAGGTCTATGCACTGATCCAGCAGTGTGTGCAGAAGGTCAATGCCGATCTGGCCACCGACGACAAGCTGGCCGGCAGCCAGGTCAGCCGCTTCCTGATCCTGCACAAGGAACTCGACGCCGACGACGGCGAGCTGACACGCACGCGCAAGGTGCGTCGCGGCTACATCGGCGAGCGCTACCAGGTGCTGGTCGATGCGCTGTACGCCGGCCTGCCCAGCCAGTACATCGAAACGCCGGTGAGGTTCGAGGACGGGCGCGTCGGGCAGGTCGCGGCCGAACTGAAGATCGCCGATGCGCAGGTGATGCCTGCGCTGCGCAGGGCCGCATGAACAGCATGCTCGACGAGCCGAGCTCGCCCGCCGACGCGGCGCCTGCCGCGCCGCGCCGCTTCGGCGATGTCATCCTGAAGGTCGACAACATCAGCCTGGCTTTCGGCGGCGTGAAGGCGCTCAGCGACATCAGCTTCGACGTGCGCGAGCACGAGGTGCGCGCCATCATCGGCCCCAACGGCGCCGGCAAGAGCTCGATGCTGAACTGCATCAACGGCGTGTACCAGCCGCAGCAGGGCTCGATCACCTTTCGCGGCCAGACCTTCGCCAACATGAACTCGCGCCAGGTGGCGGAGATGGGCATCGCGCGCACCTTCCAGAGCCTGGCGTTGTTCAAGGGCATGAGCGTGCTCGACAACATCATGACCGGGCGCAACCTGAAGATGACATGCAACCTGTTTCTTCAGGCGCTGCGCATCGGCCCGGCGCAGCGCGAAGAGACCGAGCAGCGGCTGTTCGTCGAACGCATCATCGATTTCCTCGAGATCCAGCCCTACCGCAAGACACCCGTCGGGCGCCTGCCCTACGGCCTGCAGAAGCGCGTCGACCTGGGCCGCGCACTGGCGATGGAGCCGCAGGTGCTGCTGCTCGACGAGCCGATGGCCGGCATGAACGTCGAGGAAAAGCAGGACATGAGCCGCTTCATCCTCGACGTCAACGAGGAGTTCGGCACCACCATCGTGCTCATCGAGCACGACATGAGCGTGGTCATGGACATCTCCGACCGCGTGGTGGTGCTCGACTACGGCAAGAAGATCGGCGACGGCACGCCCGACGAGGTGCGCGCCAACCCCGATGTCATCAGTGCCTATCTGGGCACCGGCCACTGAGCGGGCGCAACGATGGCGTTCTTCATCGAAACCGTGATCGGCGGCCTGATGGCCGGCATGCTGTATTCGCTGATCGCGTTGGGCTTCGTGCTCATCTACAAGGCCAGCGGCGTGTTCAACTTCGCGCAAGGCGCGATGGTGCTGTTCGCGGCGCTGGCGATGGCGCGTTTTTCCGAATGGATCCCGCGCTGGCTGGGCTTCGACAGCCAGATCCTCGGCAACGTGCTCGGCTTCATCGCCGCGGCGCTGGTGATGATCGGCGTGGCCTGGGTGATCGAGCGCTACGTGCTGGGCAAGCTGGTCAACCAGGAAGGCATCACCTTGCTGATGGCCACGCTGGGCGTGAGCTACTTCCTCGACGGCTTCGGCCAGACGGTGTTCGGCAGCGACATCTATCCCATCGACGTGGGCATGCCGAAGGAGCCGGTGTTCCTGTTCGACAACGTCTTCCCCGGCGGCATCCTGATCAACAAGGAAGACGTCATCGCCGCCATCGTCGCGGCGCTGCTGGTGGCGCTGCTGGCGCTGTTCTTCCAGAAGACAGCCACCGGACGCGCATTGCGGGCAGTGGCCGACGACCATCAGGCCGCGCAGTCGATCGGCATCCCGTTGAACCGCATCTGGATCATCGTGTGGTCGGTGGCCGGCATCGTGGCGCTGGTGGCCGGTGTCATCTGGGGCAGCAAGCTGGGCGTGCAGTTCTCGCTGTCGCAGATCGCGCTGAAGGCGCTGCCGGTGGTCATCCTCGGCGGGCTGACCTCGGTGCCGGGGGCGATCATCGGCGGGCTGATCATCGGCGTGGGCGAGAAGCTGTCGGAGATCTACATCGGCCCGTTCTTCGGTGGCGGCATCGAGATCTGGTTCGCCTACGTGCTGGCGCTGGTGTTCCTGCTGTTTCGACCGCAGGGGCTGTTCGGCGAAAAAATCATTGATCGCGTATGAACGCGGCCAATGATTTTTCGGCGCAGGCTAACTTGGCAAAGCCAGGTTAAGCGAAGCGGGCCGCAGCCAAAAGAACCCCGGACCAAGCACCATGTTCTATCGCGAGAACGGCCAGTTCAAGACCAGCTACCGGTCCGACGACCAGATCTTCCCGATCCGGCAGGACCGCATCGCGATCGCGCTGCTGCTGGTGCTGGCCTTCGTCGTCGTGCCCCTCGGCGCATCCGAGTACCTGTTCCGCGCCATCCTCATTCCGTTCCTGATCCTGTCGCTCGCAGCCATCGGGCTGAACATCCTGGTCGGCTACTGCGGGCAGATCTCGCTGGGCACCGGTGCGTTCATGGCGGTGGGCGCCTATGCGGCCTACAACTTCCAGGTGCGCATCGAGGGCATGCCGCTGATCGCCTCGCTGCTGCTGGGCGGGCTGTGCGCCACCGTCGTGGGCGTGTTCTTCGGCATCCCGTCGCTGCGCATCAAGGGCCTGTACCTGGCCGTGGCCACACTGGCGGCGCAGTTCTTCGTCGACTGGGCGTTCCTGCGCATCTCGTGGTTCACCAACCAGTCGGCCTCGGGTTCGGTCAACGTGGCCGGCCTGAACGTGTTCGGCTTGCCGATCCAGTCGCCGGTGAGCAAGTACCTGTTCTGCCTGACCTTCGTCACCGTCTTCGCGCTGCTGGCGAAGAACCTGGTGCGCGGCGCCATCGGGCGCGAATGGATGGCGATCCGCGACATGGACGTGGCCGCCAGCGTCATCGGCATCCGGCCGGTGTACGCCAAGCTCACCGCGTTCGCGGTCAGCAGCTTCATCGTCGGCGTCGCCGGCGCACTGTGGGGCTTCGTGCACCTCGGCTCGTGGGAGCCGGCCGCCTTCAACATCAACCGATCCTTCGACCTGCTGTTCATGATCATCATCGGCGGGCTCGGCTCGATCATGGGCAGCTTCTTCGGTGCGGCCTTCATCGTCATCACGCCGATCGTGCTCGACAACATGCCGTACTGGTTCGGCATCCCGATCGACACCGCACTGGCCTCGCACCTGACCTTCATGATCTTCGGTGCGCTGATCGTCTTCTTCCTGATCGTCGAGCCGCACGGCCTGGCACGGCTGTGGTCGATGGGCAAGGAAAAACTGCGGCTGTGGCCGTTCCCGCATTGAGCTCGACATCGAACGGCCCTCACGAACTCGGCGCTTGATCCCATGCCCGGCGCAGACCTTTTTCACCGCACCCGCAAGTGCTTTTCACCCCTGGAGGCAGACATGAAACTCAAGTCCCTGATCAGCGCGGCGGCCCTCGCCGTCGCGGCCATCGGCAGCCTGGCCACCGCGCCAGCCGCCTTCGCACAGGCGAAGGAGCAGTTCTTCCCGCTGCTCGTCTATCGCACCGGCGCCTATGCGCCCAACGGCGTGCCCTTCGCCGACGGCATGGCCGACTACCTGAAGCTGGTCAATGCCAACGGCGGCATCAACGGCGTGAAGGCAATCTGGGAGGAATGCGAGACCGGCTACGCCACCGACAAGGGCGTCGAATGTTATGAGCGGCTCAAGGGCAAGAACGGCGGCGCCACGGTGTTCCAGCCGCTGTCCACCGGCATCACCTTCGCCCTCACCGAGAAGGCGCCGGGCGACAAGATCCCGCTCATCACCGCCGGCTACGGCCGCTCCGACAGCGCCGACGGCATGGTCTTCAAGTGGAACTTCCCGCTGATGGGCACCTACTGGACGGCCGCCGACATGCTGGTGCAGTACGTGGGCAAGAAAGAAGGCGGCCTCGACAAGCTCAAGGGCAAGACCATCGCGCTGGTCTATCACGACAGCCCCTTCGGCAAGGAGCCGATCGCGCTGCTCGAGGAGCGCAGCAAGCAACTGGGCTTCAAGCTGCTGCTGCTGCCGGTCACGCACCCGGGCGTCGAGCAGAAGTCGACCTGGCTGCAGATCCGCCAGCAGCGGCCGGACTTCGTCTTCCTGTGGGGCTGGGGGGTGATGAACTCCGCCGCGCTGAAGGAAGCGGTGGCCACCGGCTACCCGCGCGACAAGATGTACGGCGTGTGGTGGTCGGGTGCCGAACCCGATGTGAAGGACGTCGGTGCCGGCGCCAAGGGCTACAACGCGCTGGCGATGCAACATGGCGCCGAGCCGAACGCGAAGGTGACGCAGGACATGCTGGCCAAGGTCTATGCCAAGGGCGAGGGCAGCGGGCCGAAGGAGCAGGTCGGCCAGGTGCTGTACATGCGCGGTGTGATCTCGGCGATGCTCGCCGTCGAGGGCGTGAAGCGGGCGCAGGAGCGCTTCGGCAAGGGCAAGGTCATGACCGGTGAACAGGTGCGCTGGGGGCTGGAGAACCTGGCGCTCGACCAGAAGAAGCTCGATGCGCTGGGCTTCGCCGGCGTGATGCGGCCGATCAGCACCTCGTGTGTCGATCACATGGGTTCGAACTATGCGCGCATCCACACCTGGGACGGGACGAAATGGGTCTTCGCCCCGGACTGGTTGCAGTCCGACGAGCAGATCATCAAGCCGATGATCAAGTCATCGGCGGCGAAGTACGCCGCCGACAAGAAGCTGCCGGCGCGCACGACGGAGGACTGCCAGGCCTGAATCAGCGCAGCCCACGCGGCAAGTCGCTGGTCGCGCCGGGCCTCGCCCGGCGGCGCGGGCTCCCGCGGGAGCCCTCATCGAAGCGCCGCCTGCGACGCTTCGATGAGCCGAGAGATCGCAACAACATGTCGAACATCCTGATCAACGTCAACGGCATCGAGGTCATCTACAACCACGTCATCCTGGTGTTGAAGGGCGTGTCGTTGCAGGTGCCCGAGGGCAAGGTGGTGGCGCTGCTCGGCGGCAACGGGGCCGGCAAGACAACCACCTTGCGCGCGCTCAGCAACCTGCTGCGCGGCGAGCGTGGCGAGATCACCAAGGGCTCGGTCGAACTGCGCGGCGAACGCATCGAACGCTTCAGCACCTCCGACATGGTCGAGCGCGGTGTCATTCAGGTGATGGAAGGCCGCCACTGCTTTGCCCACCTGACGATCGAGGAGAACCTGCTCACCGGCGCCTACACGCGCAAGGACGGCAAAGGCGCCGTCGCCGCGACGCTGGACAAGGTGTATGCGTACTTCCCGCGCCTGAAAGTGCGGCGCAGCTCGCAGGCGGCCTATACCTCTGGCGGCGAGCAGCAGATGTGCGCCATCGGTCGTGCCTTGATGGCCAACCCGACAATGGTGCTGCTCGACGAGCCGTCGATGGGCCTGGCGCCGCAGATCGTCGAGGAGGTGTTCGAGATCGTCAAGGACTTGAACAGCAAGGAACGGGTCACCTTCTTGCTCGCCGAGCAGAACACCAACATGGCGCTGCGCTATGCCGACTACGGCTACATCCTCGAGAACGGCCGCATCGTCATGGACGGCGTGGCTGCAGAATTGCGTGAGAACGAGGACGTGAAGGAGTTCTATTTGGGCATGGGCGGTGGCGACAGAAGCAGCTTCAGGGGCGTCAAGAGCTACCGGCGCCGCAAGCGCTGGCTGGCCTGATCGGGGTGCCAGCCATGAGCGAAAGTGAATTTGGTTTCAACCCGCCGCCGTTCGATGCGCCGGGCGCGCTGGTGTCGCTGAAGCGCCAGTTGCGCGACCTGAAACTGAGCGAACGCGGCGCGCGCTTCGAGTTGAAGGGCCGTGCGGTGGTTGAACTGGCAGCAGCCGACGACCACATCGACGCCCGCCTGGCCAAACGCGCCCGCCAGGTGCCGGAATGGACGCCGCACAAGATGCGCTCCAGCGCCGAGGTGCGCGACTTCATCGAACAGGTCAGGCGCACGCTGGCGCGCTGGAGCAGCGACGAATGAGCCCGCGGCAAACCCCCGATGGCGAGCACTTC
The DNA here is from genome assembly GCA_963756415.1 of uncultured beta proteobacterium. Classification (GTDB taxonomy): domain Bacteria; phylum Pseudomonadota; class Gammaproteobacteria; order Burkholderiales; family Burkholderiaceae_C; genus Rubrivivax. The sequence continues at coordinate 347,719 of CAVWNT010000002.1, read as the reverse complement.
GACACGCTCGAAGTGCGCGATGCCGGCCAACGCGAGGCGGCGTTGATGGCGGCGCTGCCGCTGCAGGTGGCCCACGCACAAGCCCATGCGCCGGCGTTCGCCGAAACGCTGCGAGGTGTGGATGCGCGTTCGATCACCAGCCGTGCGGCGCTTGCCGAACTGCCCGTGGTGCGCAAGCACGATCTGCTCGAACGCCAGCGCGCACGGCGCGCCAGCGACCCCTTCGGCGGCCTTGCCGCCATCGGCTGGGGCGCGGCGCGCGCCGCTGCACAGCGCGCTCGGCGCGTGTTCCAGTCACCCGGGCCGATCTACGAACCCGAAGGCCACGCCGCCGACTACTGGCGCATGGCACGCGCGCTGTTTGCCGCCGGCTTCCGCGCCGGCGACCTGGTGCACAACAGCTTCGGTTATCACCTGACGCCGGCCGGCTCGATGATGGAAACCGCTGCACATGCCATCGGCTGCACGGTGTTCCCCGGCGGCGTGGGCAACACCGAGCTGCAGGTGCAGGCGATGTCCGAACTGCGGCCCGACGCATATGCCGGCACGCCCAGCTTCCTGCGCATCGCGCTGGAGAAGGCCGACGCGATGGCGCTGGCGTTGCCGTCGCTGCGCAAGGCGTCGGTCGGCGGCGAGGCGTTTCCGCCGTCGCTGCGCGATTGGTTCGGCGCACGCGGTGTCGCCGCCTACCAAAGTTATGGCACCGCCGATCTGGGCCTGGTGGCCTACGAAACCGCCGCCCGCGACGGGCTGGTGCTGGACGAGGGCGTGATCGTCGAGATCGTGCGCCCCGGCACCGGCGACCCGGTGCCCGACGGCGAGGTCGGCGAGCTGGTGGTGACGACGCTGAACCCCGACTACCCGTTGTTGCGCTTCGCGACCGGCGACCTGAGCGCGGTGCTGGCCGGCCCCTGCCCCACCGGGCGCACCAACACGCGCATCAAGGGCTGGCTGGGCCGCGCCGACCAGACCACCAAGGTGCGCGGCATGTTCGTGCACCCCGGCCAGGTCGCCGAACTGCTGAAGCGCCATCCCGAGGTGCTGAAGCTGCGGCTGGTGGTGAGTGGCGAAATGGCCGACGACCAGCTGACGCTGCATGCCGAAGTGCCGGGCAGCCCGGCGGCATGGGTCGGTACCTTGCGCGACAGCCTGCGCGAGCTGACCAAGCTGCGCGCCGATGTCGTGCTGGTGGCGCCCGGGAGCCTGGCCAACGATGGCAAGCTGATCGAGGACGCTCGCAGCTATCGGTAGGGAATGGCTCCCCGACGCGCAGGCGGTGAATGCGCCTGCGCGATGGGTATGACCGATGGCAGCGGTTGGGTTGGCGCCACCGTCAACGCACGGTCAGCGGAATCGTCACCGGCCCGTCGTTGATCAGGTGCACCTGCATGTCGGCGCCGAAGCGGCCGGCGGCCACCGGCGCGTGGCGCTCGCGCGCCTGCTTCAGCATGTGGTCATAGAGCGCTGCGGCCTGCTGCGGTGCAGCCGCCGCGCCGAAACCGGGCCGGTTGCCAGCCGCGGTGTCGGCGGCCAGCGTGAACTGCGAGACCAGCAGCAAGCCGCCCGCGACGTCCTGCACGCTGCGATTCATCTTGCCCGCCGCATCGGCGAAGATGCGCAGCTTGAGGATCTTGTCGAGCAGGCGCTCGGCAATGGCCGAGGTGTCGGCGGGCTCGGCACACACCAGCACCAGCAAGCCCCGCTCGATGGCGCCGATTTCCACGCCGGCCACCTCGACGCGGGCTGAAGCCACACGCTGCAGCAGCGCCAGCATCACTGCGGCTTTTCGATGCGCTCGAGCTCCTGGCGCAGAAATGCCGCGCTGGGCAGCACGGTGCCGTCCTTCATGCGCACCTGGTAGACGTCGCCGCTGGTGGTCGAGCGCGTGCCGACCTGGTCGATGAACTCCTGCACGTTGTTCACCTTGCCGCTGCGCCACTTCAGCTTGCCTTCGAGGAACTCGGCGGCCTGCGCGCAGTTGTATTCCTTGCCGTTGCGGATGAAGACGATGTCGCTGCGCTTGCCCACGGCCAGGATCAGGCGCTCGATGCGCGCCTGCTCCTGCGCATCGGGCTTGGCCACGGCCGCCGCGGTGCATGCCAGCCCGGCGGCACCGACCCATGCCATGCAGTCGCGGCGCCTCATGGCACCAGCTCGACACGCGCGAACTTGCGCTTGCCCACCTGCACCACGAAGCTGCCGGCCGGCAGCTTCAGCGCCTTGTCGGAGACGACCACACCGTCGATGCGCACGCCGCCTTGATCGACCAGCCGCAACGCCTCGCTGGTGCTGGGCACCAGGCTGGCCTGCTTGAGCAGGCTGCCGATCGACAGCGGCGCGCCGCCGAGTTCGACTGTTGCGAGGTCCTGGGGGATACCGCCGCGCGCGCGCAGTTCGAAGTCGGCCTGCGCGCGCTCGGCCGCGGCACTGTCGTGGAAGCGTGCGGTGATCTCCGCCGCCAGCAGCACCTTGGCTTCCTTCGGGTTGCGCCCCTGCGCGACCTGGGATTGCAACCCGGCGATCTCGGCCTCGCTGCGAAACGACAGCAGCGTGAAGTAGCGCCACATCATGTCGTCGCTGATCGACAGCAGCTTGGCGAACATGCTGTTGGCATCTTCGGTGATGCCCACCGTGTTGCCCTTGCTCTTCGACATCTTCTCGACGCCGTCCAGGCCCTCGAGCAGCGGCATCGTCAGGATGCACTGCGGCTCCTGGCCGTATTCGCTTTGCAGCGCGCGCCCGACCAGCAGGTTGAACTTCTGGTCGGTGCCGCCGAGTTCGAGGTCGCTCTTCAGCGCCACCGAGTCGTAGCCCTGCATCAACGGATACAGCAGCTCGTGCACGCTGATCGGCGTGCCGGCCTTGTAGCGCTTGGTGAAGTCGTCGCGCTCGAGCATGCGCGCCACCGTGTAGCGCGAGGCGAGCTGGATCATGCCGCGCGCGCCCAGCGCATCGCTCCATTCGCTGTTGTAGCGAATCTCGGTGCGCTCGGGGTCGAGCACCAGGCTGGCCTGCGCGTAGTAGGTGGCGGCGTTGGCCTCGATCTGCTCGCGTGTCAGCGGCGGGCGCGTCTGGTTGCGCCCCGACGGGTCGCCGATCATCGAGGTGAAGTCGCCGATCAGGAAGATCACCGTGTGGCCCAGGTCCTGCAGCTGGCGCAGCTTGTTCAGCACCACGGTGTGGCCGATGTGCAGGTCGGGCGCCGTCGGGTCCAGGCCCAGCTTGATGCGCAGCGGCCGCTTCTCGGCTGCCGAGCGTGTCAGCTTGCGCAGCCATTCGGCCTCGGGCAGCAACTCGTCACATCCGCGCCGCGTCACCGCCAGCGCAGCGAGCACCTCTTCGTCGATATCAGGACGGTCGAGGCGACTGACGAGGGCTTCTGACATCTTGATTGCAAGCCGTAGGGCGGCCATTTCCGACGTTCGCCGTCTGGTCGCTTGTTATACTTCGGCCCCATTGGCGCAGCCTTGCGAGAGGCGCGTGCCTTGCGAACCACCTGATCATTCTAGTGGAGCCACGCCGCCCTCGGTCCGTGGCTGTGGTGTCCACCGGCGCGGCGACGTGCCATCAACCACGGGGCCATTCCCCGCGCTGACCGCCGATGTCCATCGAGCCGTTCGAGCCATTCAATTCTCGTTCCTTCGCGTTCGCTGTCGCGCCATTCGCGTGCCCTGGGTGTTGCCGCGGTGTGCCTGCTGGGCGGCTTCGCCGTCGCGGCCTTCGGTGTGGCGCCTTTGCTGCCCGACCCGGCCGAGCTGCCCCAGCGGCTGCTGGCCCGCAGCGTCACGCCGACGGGCGTGCACAGCCAGCTCGAAGCGCTGGCCGACCAGGAGCTGGAACTGTCGCGCAGCGTGGTCACTGCACCCGGCGACACCGTCGACAGCCTGCTGCGCAAGCTGGGCGTGCAGGATCCCGATGCCGCAAGTTTCCTGCGTGCCGACGCGCTCGCCAAAGGCCTGTTCGAAGATCGTGCGCGGCAAGATGGTGCAGGCGCGGGCGCGGGCCGATGGCGCCTTGGTCGAACTGGTCGCCCGTTATGCCGCCAGCGATGACGCCCAGCGGCAACCCCGGTTCTCACGCTTGAGCATCCGTCAGCAGGACGGTCAGTGGCGCAGCCAGCTGGAAGTCGCCGCGCTGGTGGGTGAGGCCCGACTGGCCAGCGGCACCATCCGCTCGAGCCTGTTCGCAGCCACCGACGAAGCCGGCATACCCGATGCGGTGGCCGTGCAGGTGGCCGAGATGTTTGCCACCGACATCGACTTTCACCGCGAGCTGCGCAAGGGCGATACCTTCAGCGTGGTCTATGAAGCGCTGACCGCCGACGGCGAGCCGGTCACCTGGGGGCCGTCCACGGGCCGCGTGCTGTCGGCCGAGTTCGTCAACGCCGGCAAGGCGTATCAGGCGATGTGGTTCGCGGACGCGTCGGGCAAGGGCGCCTACTTCGATTTCGATGGCCAGAGCAAGCGCCGCGTGTTCCTGTCCAGCCCGATGAGCTTCTCGCGCGTGACCTCCGGCTTCGCGATGCGCTTTCACCCGCTGTTGCGCACCTGGCGCCGCCATCTCGGCGTGGACTACGGCGCGCCTTCCGGCACGCCGGTGCGCACCATCGGCGATGGCACGGTCGAGTTTGCCGGTTGGCAGAACGGCTACGGCAACGTCGTCGAGGTGCACCACGGCAACCAGCGCAGCACGCTGTACGCGCACCTCAGCCGCATCCTCGTGCGCAAGGGGCAGAAGCTCGACCAGGCGCAGACGATCGGCTTGGTCGGCGCGACCGGCTGGGCCACCGGACCGCATCTGCATTTCGAGTTCCGCGTCAACGGCGAACATCAGGATCCGCTGCGCGTGGCCAAGGCTTCCGAGACCTTCGCCATCGACAGCCGCATGCGCCCGCGCTTTGTCGAGCAGGCGCGCAGCGTCAGATCGCAACTCGAGGTGGCGCAGACGATGGTCGGCGGCACCGCCAGCGTGGTCGAATAGGCCCGGCCGCGCACGGCCGCCGCGATGTACATCGGCCTGATGTCCGGCACTTCGCTGGACGGCGTCGACGGCGTGCTGGTTCGGTTCGAAGCAGCCACAGGCTGCGCAGGCACCGGCACAGACCGTGTTGTGCCACGCACACCTGCCCTTCGATCAACTGCTGCGTGACAGCTTGCTCAGGCTGAACACACGCGCCGAGGACGAAATTCACCGGGCCGCGCTGGCAGCCAACGCGCATCGCGCAGGTCTATGCCGGCGTGGTGCACCGGTTGCTGGCCGAGGCGGCGGTGGCGCGCGGCGAGTGTTCGCGCCATCGGCGCGCACGGCCAGACCGTCCGCCACCAGCCGCAAGCCGATGCCAGCGGCGGCTACACCGTCCAGCTGATCAACGGTGCGTTGCTGGCCGAGCTGTGCGGCATCGACGTGGTCTGTGATTTCAGGTCACGCGACCTCGCGGCCGGCGGCCAGGGTGCGCCGTTGGCGCCGGCTTTCCATGCCCGGCGCTTCGCCGACCCCCTGCGGCACGTGGCGGTGTTGAACCTGGGTGGCATCGGCAACCTGAGCTTGCTGGCGCCGCAGGGCGCGGTTCGGGGTTTCGATTGCGGCCCGGGCAACGCGCTGCTCGACGGCTGGTGCCAGCGGCACCGTGGCACGGCCTACGACAGCGACGGAGCCTGGGCAGCCCGCGGCCGCGTCGATTCGGCGCTGCTGAGCACGCTGTTGGCCGAACCGTTCTTCGCGCTGCCGCCGCCGAAAAGCACCGGGCGCGACCTGTTCAATCTGGACTGGCTTGCACGCAGCCCTGCGCAGGCTGGGTACCGCGCCGGCCGCTGTCGATGTGCAGGCCACGCTGCTCGAACTGACGGCGACGAGTGCCGTTCAGGCGCTGCTTCGGCATGCCCCGCAGACCAGTGAGATGCTGGTCTGCGGCGGTGGCGCCTTCAACGGTTTCCTGATGCAGCGCTTGCAGTCGCTGCTGGGCGCCGTTGCCGTGCACAGCACGTCTGTGCGCGGTGTCGACACCCGATCAGGTCGAGGCGCTGGCGTTCGCGTCGTTGGCCGCCGACTTCATCGAGCGGCGGCCCGGCAACCTGCCCGAGGTCACGGGGGCGCGCGGTCCGCGTTTGCTCGGCGCGCTGTACCCGGCCTGAGGCAGCAAGACCCCGGCAGTGTCAGGCCGAGAAGCTCGAGCCGCAGCCGCAGGTGGTGGTGGCGTTGGGATTCTTGATCACGAACTGCGCACCCTGCAGATCTTCCTTGTAGTCGATCTCCGCACCGCCGAGATACTGCAGGCTCATCGCGTCGATCAGCAGGGTGACGCCGTTCTTCGCCATCTGCGTGTCGTCTTCGTTGATGACCTCGTCGAAGGTGAAGCCGTACTGGAAACCGGAGCAGCCGCCGCCTTGCACGAACACGCGCAGCTTCAGTTCCGGGTTGCCTTCTTCGTCGACCAGTTCACGCACCTTGTTGGCGGCGCTGTCGGTGAAGATCAGGGGCGGCGGCATCTCGTTCATGTCGTTGGACACGGTATCGACCGCTTGTGCTGATGCGTTCATGGGAACTCCTTTGCAATGCCTACAGCCTAGCAGATGGTGCCAGGCGACGTGTGTTCAAGCTTCCTTCGACACGGCCAGCTTCAACGCGGGCCGATCGGCGGACTTCATGGTGCGCAATTCACCCTCGACCCGAGCGCCCAGGTGCATCTCCAGCGTGCCGTAGCGGATGTCGCCCGCCACCCGCGCCTTCGGCTGCAGCTCCAGCAACTCATCGCATTCGACCGGCCCGTTGACCTGCCCGCTGATGATGATGTGACCTGCCTTGACCTTGCCGTGCACGCGCGCACCTTCGCTGATCACGACCAGGCTGCTGCCCGAGCCCGGCATGGCCAGCACATCGCCGTGCACCTCGCCGTCGATGCGCAGCCCGTCGACGAAGCGCAACTCACCGCGCAGCACCGCACTTTCGCTGATCAGGTTGCGGATCGGCACCTGACGTTTGACTTTGAACCACATGACCTGTCTCCTGCGTCAGCACAACGTGCGCCGGCTCACTCAAGCATCGATGCTCTGGGTGGCGACAACGTTCCCTTTGAGGTCACTGACCTTGATTTCGACCGTTTTTACCACGGCCGTTTCGGGATGCAGAACCGTGCCCTCCACGCGCAGCACCTGGTGGACCTGCAGTGACTTGCCGGGTTGCGCCGACTTCAGCTTCCAGGGTTCGCCTGCCAAGGTCCCGGCCAGTTCGATCTCGTAACGGCCGACGAAGTCGGCGGCGGTCTTGCCGTTTTGCATCACCAGCATCTGATACCGCAGCGTGCCCGGCGTCTTGACCTCGGCCTGCAATGAGCGGATCGACAGGCCCTCCTTGCCGGCGGTGGGCAGCAGCCGCTTGAAGAAGCCCAGATCGGCCTTCAACTCGAGGTTCTCGGCTTCGGCCTGGCGCAGGGCCTGCGAGACGCGATCGCGTGCCACGGTCTCGGTCTTCAACAGGCTATCGGCGGTGTTGACCATCGACTGCGACTTCTCGCGCTCCTCGCGAAGCTGCGCCACCTCGACGCGCAGGCGCGCCAGTTCCGCCTGCTGCTGTCCGACACCGGCGATGTCCTTGCCGAACTCGAAAGCCCACAGGGCCACTGCGCCGCAGAAGCCCGAGCGTCAGCGCCACCACCACCCACCGCAGTGGCCACGGCAGGTGGCTGCGCACGATCACGCGCGGGGCGCTGATCGACAGGCGGCGTCGCAACAGCTTCCAGCGCATCGGTGGGAGCCGGTCAGCCCGGCATCGTCGGCGGCCCGGGCAGGCTCAGCGCTTGCTGAACTGCTTGCGACGGCGCGCGCCGTGCAGACCGACCTTCTTGCGCTCGACCTCGCGCGCATCGCGGGTGACGAACCCGGCGCGGCTGAGTTCGGGCTTCAGCGCCGCGTCGTAGTCGATCAACGCGCGCGTGATGCCGTGGCGCACCGCGCCGGCCTGGCCGGATTCGCCGCCGCCGCGCACGTTGATGCGGAAGTCGAAAGCCGCATCGTTGGCGGTCAGCAGCAGCGGCTGGCGCGCGATCATGATCGAGGTCTGGCGACCGAAATATTCGTCGATCGCCTTGCCGTTGATGGTGATCAGGCCATTGCCCTTTTTCATGAACACCCGCGCCACCGAGGATTTGCGCCGGCCGGTGCCGTAGTTCCAGTTACCGATCATCGCCATTCCTTAGAGTTCGAGCGCCTTGGGCTGCTGGGCGGTGTGCGGGTGCGTGGCACCGGCATAGACCTTCAGCTTCTTGATCATCGCGTAGCCGAGCGGGCCCTTGGGCAGCATGCCCTTGACGGCCTTCTCGATGGCACGGCCCGGATGCCGCGCCTGCATGTCCTTGAACGACGTGGCGCGGATGCCGCCGGGGTAGCCGGTGTGGCGGTAGTAGATCTTGTCGTCGGCCTTGTTGCCGGTGACACGGATCTTTTCGGCATTGACGATGACGATGAAATCACCGGTGTCGACGTGAGGCGTGTAAATGGCCTTGTGCTTGCCGCGCAAACGGAGTGCCACTTCGCTGGCAACACGTCCGAGCACCTTGTCGGTGGCGTCGATCACAAACCATTCATGCGTCACTTCGGCCGGTTTGGCGCTGAAGGTCTTCATGAAATCTCGCAGGTAACGCCTGCATCGGAAAATGCAGGCCAGTACACGGCTGTTCGAGCCTGGCCATCGCACCCTCGGCGCCGCTTGTTTCGGGCGGCCTCTCGGGCTGATCTGCACTGGCCCCGCGCGCTGCACTTCCAGCGGATTGACCGGCTCCACCCCGCCTTTACCGGGTGAACCTTTGATTGTATACCGCAACCGGTTGTCGCGCAGCGGGCTGGGAAGGCGTGCTGGACTCGTCTCTCTAGCGAGAGCCGGTAGGATTAGGGTAACTACTTATGCAAGGCACACCATGAATCCATCCGACGACGCTTCCCGCGTCACGGCGGCGGAGGACACCTCGACCAAGCCAGCAGACAGGGGCTTCAGGTGGATCCCGATCCGCTCGCTGTCCAGCCGCCATCGGCCGGCCATTCTCGGCCACCTGCTGAGCCTGGAGCCGCGCGATCGTTACCTGCGCTTCGGGCACATGGCGTCTGACGGGCAGATCGGCCGCTATGTCGATCTGCTCGACTTCGAGCGCGACGAGGTATTCGGCATCTTCAATCGGCGCCTCGAACTGATCGCGCTGGCGCACCTGGCATGCCTGACCGCCGGCGCTGCGCCGTGCACCAGCGCCGAATTCGGCGTCTCGGTGGCAAAGGCCTACCGTGGGCGTGGATTCGGTGCGCGCCTGTTCGATCGCGCCTCGCTGCACGCCCGCAACCGGCATATCGATTCGCTGCTGATCCACGCGTTGAGCGAGAACACGGCCATGCTGCGCATTGCCCGCAACGCCGGTGCACGGATAGAACGCGAAGGCCCTGAATCGCAGGCCTGGTTGCGTCTGCCGCCGGACAACCTGGCGAGCCAGGTCGAGGCGCTGGTCGAAGGGCAGGCAGCCGAGCTGGATTTCAACCTGAAGGTGCACGCCCGCTGCGTCGGCGAACTCATCCACCGTCGTCAACGGGAAGAGTCCGCAACGGCCAGCGACACGCAGGCCACCGCCGAGTGATGTGTGCACCCCACATCGTCGCTCGGCTTTCGTAGATAGGGGTTTTCCTGCCCGCGGACGGCGTGATCGGCCGGCTGCTTGGGGCCCGCTGGTCAGGCCCGCGTTGTAGCATCGTCGCCCACACATCGCTGCTCGCGCCCAGCTTCGACCGGCGCTCGGCTCCCCCCGTCTTCATCGTCATGCAGCAGACCCTTCCATGGATCGTCGCGCTGGCCGCGCTGGCCCTGTGCCTGGTGATCCTGGCGCTGTGGATGCTGCGCACACGCCCGGCCCAGCCGGCGCCGCTGCCCGCCGAATGGGCTCTGACTGCGCGCCCGGTGTTCAGCACCGATGAGCGCCGCGTCTACCGCCAGTTGCGCGAGGCGCTGCCGCACCACATCGTGCTGTCGAAGCTGCCGCTGGTGCGCTTCTGCCAGCCCACCGATCCTCAGCAGGTGCGCTACTGGTACGAGTTGCTCGGCGCCATCCACATCACCTTTGCCATCTGCAGCGCCAACGGGCGGGTGCTCGCCGCCATCGATCTGGACAGCGACCGCACCGGATCGCGCCGTGTGCTGCAGATCAAGAAGGCCGTGCTCGGCGCGTGCCGCGTGCGCTACGTGCGTTGTTCGATCGACCACCTGCCTTCGATCCCCGAACTTCAGCTGCTGGTGCCGCACGGCAATGCCCCGTCGCGGCCCGCGCACGGCAGCGCCGGCGCACCGGATGCGCGCGACCCGATCGCCGCCGCGGTGGCGGCACGGCGGCGCGAACGCTCGGTGCTGTGGCACGACTCGGGCTTCTTTCAGGATTCGTTCTTCGGTGCCGAGAGCCGCTCGGGCACGCTCGACAGCGGATTCGGTACGCTGGGCGGCATCCTGCGTGGCGGCGTGCCGACACGCGGTGCGCTGGTGGATGCGCCGGCCGACGAGGCGCGGCGTCCTGCGGCCGGCGGCCCGTCGCGCACCCATCACTGAGCGCGCTCGATTGGCCCGCGCGTAGCATGCGGCGCCATGCCGCTCAGCGTTGACAGCCCCGCGACCGCCGACAACGGCTACGCCGACCTGACACCGACACAGGTGCTGGATGCCCTCGAGCAAGCGGGCCTGCGCGGCGATGGCCGCATCCTGCAGCTCAATTCGTATGAGAACCGCGTCTTCCAGGTGTTTCTCGAGGACGGCTCGGCGGTGGTCGCCAAGTTCTATCGGCCGGCGCGCTGGAGCGATGCTCAGATCATCGAGGAACACTTGTTTGCGCTCGAGCTCGAGCACGAAGAGGTGCCGGTGGTGGCGCCGATGTCGTTGGGTGCGGTGTCGGGCGGTGACTCGGCCACCACGCTGGCGCGCGTGCACACCGGGCCCACGCTGCATCGCTTTTCGGTCAGCCGGCGCTGTGCCGGGCGCGCGCCCGAGCTCGACGATGCGCACACGCTGCAGTGGCTGGGCCGCTTCATCGCCCGCATGCACCTCGTCGGGCGCAAGCAGGCCTTCGTGCACCGGCGCCACATGCAGCCGCTGGCCGATGCCCATGCGGCGCGCGAGCTGCTGGTGCGGGGCCGCTTCATCGCCGATGAACACCTGCCGGCCTGGCGACAGGCCTGCGACGCGGCCATCGACTGCCTGGGCGAGGCTTTCGAGCGCACCGGCGCGCGGCCGCAGCTGCGCCTGCACGGCGATTGCCACCCGGGCAATGTGCTGTGGCGCGACGAAGGCCCGCACGTGGTCGATCTGGACGATGCCTGCATGGGCCCGGCGGTGCAGGACCTGTGGATGCTGGTGTCGGGCGATGCGGACTCGATGGCCGCGCAGATGCGGCTGCTGTTGAAAGGCTATCGCCAGTTCATGCCCTTCGACGAGCGCGAACTGGCGCTGGTCGAGCCGCTGCGCACGCTGCGCATGCTGCGCCACAGCGCCTGGCTGGCCGAACGCTGGCACGACCCGGCCTTTCCGCGCGCGTTTCCGTGGTTCGACACGGCGGCCTACTGGTCGGAGCAGGCCACGCAGCTGCGCGAACAGGTCGAGGCGATGCAGGGCTGAGCGCCCTGCATCGGGGCCTTGTCAGGCCACCAACAAACGGTTGACGCGCTGCACGTAAGCGGCCGGGTCTTCGAGGCTGCCGCCTTCGGCGAGCAGCGCCTGGTCGAAGATGATCTGCGCCAGGTCGTCGAAGCGCTCGTCGCTTTCGAGCCGCTTCACCAGCGCATGACCGGCATTCACTTCCAATGTCGGCAGCGATTTCGGCGCGTCCTGCCCGGCCTGCTTCAGCAACCGCGCCAGGTGGCCGCTCATGTCGCCTTCGTCGACGACGATGCAGGCCGGCGAATCGACCAGCCGCGTCGTCACCCGCACATCCTTGGCGCGGTCTTTCAACGCAGCCTTCAGCCGCTCGAGCACCGGCTTGAATTCGTTGGCCGCTTCCTCGGCTTGTTTCTTCTCTTCGTCGTCCTGCAGCTTGCCGAGGTCGAATGCGCCCTTGGCCACGCTTTGCAGCGTCTTGCCCTCGAACTCGTAGAGGTGGCTGAGCATCCACTCGTCGACGCGATCGACCAGCAGCAGCACCTCGATGCCCTTCTTGCGGAAGATCTCGAGTTGCGGGCTGCTCTTGGCGGTGGCCAGGTTGTCGGCCGTGATGTAGTAGATCGCTTCCTGGCCTTCTTTCATGCGCGACACGTAGTCGGCGAACGACACGCCGGCATCGGCGTGCGTGCTGGCAAAACGCAGCAGCTTGGCCAGGCGCTCGGCGTTGGCGTGGTCCTCGCCCAGGCCTTCCTTCAGCACCGCGCCGAAGTCGGCCCAGAACTTGGCGTACTTGTCCTTGTCGCCCTGGTCCTCGCTGTCGGCGAGTGATTCGAGCATGCCCAGCACGCGTTTGGTCGAGCCTTCGCGGATGGCCTTGACGTCGCGGCTTTCCTGCAGCAACTCGCGGCTGACGTTCAACGGCAGGTCGGCCGAATCGATGACCCCCTTGACGAAGCGCAGGTACACCGGCATCAGCGCCTCGGCGTCGTCCATGATGAACACGCGCTTGACGTACAGCTTGACGCCGCCGCGCTTGTCACGGTTCCACAAGTCGAACGGCGCCTTGCCGGGGATGTACAGCAGCTGCGTGTATTCGCTGCGGCCCTCGACGCGGTTGTGCGTGTAGGCCAGCGGCGGATCGTTGTCGTAGCTGATCTGCTTGTAGAACTCCTGGTACTGGGTGTCGGTGACGTCGCTCTTCGGCCGCGTCCACAGCGCCGAGGCCTTGTTCACCGTCTCCCACTCGTCCTTGACGACCTGCTCCTTCTTCTCGCTGTCCCACTCCTCCTTCTGCATCAGGATCGGCAGCGAGATGTGGTCGGAATACTTGCTGATGATCGACTTCAGCTTCCAGGCAGAGAGAAACTCCTCCTCGCCTTCGCGCAGGTGCAGCACCACGTCGGTGCCGCGCCCGGGCTTGTCGATGGCCTCGACTTCGAACTCACCCGAACCGTCGCTGCTCCAGCGCACGCCTTCGTCGGCCTTCAGGCCGGCGCGGCGCGATTCGACGGTGATGCGGTCGGCGACGATGAAGCCGGAGTAGAAGCCGACGCCGAACTGGCCGATCAGGTTGGCGTCCTTCTTCTTGTCGCCTTCGAGCCGCGACAGGAACTCGCGCGTGCCGCTCTTGGCGATGGTGCCGAGGTGGGCGACGGCTTCTTCGGCGCTCATGCCGATGCCGTTGTCGCGCACCGTCAGCGTCTTCGCATCCTTGTCGAAGAACACCCGCACCTCGAGGTTGGGCTGCTCCTCGTACAGCGCGGCATCGTCCAGCGCCTCGAAGCGCAGCTTGTCGCAGGCATCGGACGCGTTGGAGATCAGCTCGCGCAGGAAGATCTCCTTGTTGGAGTACAGCGAGTGGGTGACGAGGTGCAGGATCTGCTTGACCTCGGCCTGAAAGGAAAGGGTTTGTTTGTCCATGGTCTTCGAGTGAGATGAATCGGTGGCGCGTGGCGCAGGGAACGGCGGCGCCTCGCCAACGAGATAGGGGCGCGCTCGCGCCTTTCAAGGGCCGTCGCCGCGTGTGTCGATTGTCGCCCGCCGGGGCCTCAGGCCAGCCGCACCCGCACCGGCAACGCCGTCATGCCGCGAAAGACCAGCGAGTTCAGCCAGGTCTGCGTGCGCGTCGCCGGTTCGATCTGCGCGTAGCGCCGCATCAGCGCCGCAAAAGCCACCTGGCCCTCGGTGCGCGCCAGCGGGAATCCCAGGCAGATGTGCGCGCCGTAGCCGAAGGTCAGGTGGGCCGGGCCATCGCGCTCGATATCGAGCAGATCGGGTCTGGCATAGGCGCGCGGATCGCGGTTGGCGGCATTGAGCATCATGAACAGGCGATCGCCCTGCCTCAAGGTCTTGCCATGGCGCTGGTGCTCGACCTGCACGATGCGCACCTGCGCACCCGACGGGCCTTCGTGGCGCAGCAGTTCCTCGACCGCCGCGTTCGTCAGCGATGGCTCGTCGCGCAGCTTGTGCATCTGCGCCGGAAAGCGCATCAGCGACAGCAGCCCGTTGGCGATGTGGTTGGTGGTCGTCTCGTGGCCGGCGAACAGCAGCAGGATGCAGGTGGCGATCAGTTCGTCGTCGCTCAGGCGGTCGTCGCCGTCGCGCAGATGCACCAGCTGGCTGAGCATGTCATCGCCCGGGGCGTCGCGACGCAGCGCGATCAGCCGGCGAAAGTACGCCGCCATCTCGTGCGTCGCCACTTGCGCGGTGTCGTACTTCTCGGCCGACACCCGCGACGACCCGATGAACAGCGCCATGTCGTCCGACAGCCGCTTCATCAGGGCCAGATCCTCGCGCGGCACACCGAGCATGGCCATGATCACCAGGCACGGCAGCGGGCCGGCAAATTCGGCGATGAAATCGAACTCGTCGTTGCCGCGCAGGCCGTCGAGCAGCCACGCCGCGATGTCTTCGATCTGCGGCCGCATGCCCTGCATCGACTTCACATGCAGCACCTTCGAAGTCAGGCGGCGCAGCCGCGTGTGCTGCGGCGGATCCTTGAACACCATCCACAACGACAGGTAACGGATGATGTCGCCGATCTTCTTCGCTTCCTCACCCGGCATCGCGGCGAAGAACGGCTGCAGCCGGTTCGACGACAGCTTGCCGTCCTGGGTGACCGCCTTCACGTCGTCGTAACGGGTGAGCACCCAGCTTTTCAGCCGCGGGCTCCAGTGGCACGGGTCTTCGTCGCGCAGGCGGGTGAACAGCGCATACGGGTCGGCCAGCGTGGCCGGGTCTTCGGGGTGGTAGTCGATGGTGTCGGGCATGGGCCGATCTTCGCAGACGCCTGCAAGTCGAGGCGCCCCGGTGGCCGGGCTCTTCAACGGCTCTTTTCCAGGATGTGCACCGCGCAGGCCGCCTCGTCGAAACCCATCACACCGCCGCCGTTCTCGATGATGCCCAGTGCCGCGCCTTCGACCTGCCGCGCACCGGCCTCGCCGCGCAGCTGCAGGCACATCTCGTGCACCATCGACAGCCCGGTGGCCCCCACCGGGTGGCCCTTCGACACCAGCCCGCCGGACACATTCACCGGCAGCTTGCCGCCGAGAGCGGCCGCGCCGCTTTCGACGAAGCGCCCGCCCTGCCCGTCTTCGCACAGGCGCAGCATCTCCAGTTGATACAGCTCGCAGAACGAGGTCGCATCGTGCACCTCGGCCAGGTGCATGTCGGCGGGTTTGAGGCCGCTGCGCGCATAGGCCTTGTCGGCCGCGATGCGCGACAGCCCCGGCTCGTCGAGCCGGCGGTACTTGCCCCCGGCCAGCTGGCTGGTGCGCACGCGCACCGCACGGTCCTGCACCGCCTTCGGAAAGTTCGCCAGCGCCGATTCGGAACACAGCAGCGCCGCGGCGGCGCCGTCACCCAGCGGTGAACACATCGCGCGTGTCAGCGGCCAGCTCACCTCGCGATCGGCCAGCACCTCGTCCACCGTCAGCTCGAAGCGGTACTGCGCCTTCGGATTGAGGCTGCCGTGGTGGTGGTTCTTCGCCGCACCGATGGCGATCTGCCGCTGCGTGGTGCCATGGCGGCGCATGTGCCAGGCGGCCTGCATCGCATAGGTGTCCATGAACACGGTGCGGCCCGGGCCGGTGGCAAAGGGCTTGCCGGATTCATCACCGGCGCGGGTGTAGTAGTCGTGCCAGCGCTGCGGCTCGAGCTGATCGATGCCGGTTGCGAAGATCGCCTGCGTGCGTGCCGGTTCGTCGGGGCTGACGAGCTTTTCGACACCCAGCGCCAGGCTCACCTGCGCCTCGCCCGACAGGATGTCCTTGCACGCGCCGTGGAAGGCGAACGATGCCGTCGCGCAGCCGCCTTCGACATTGATCATCGGCACGCGTTCGGGGAACAACCCTTCTTCCACCAGCGGCGTGAACGCGACCTGGCCGCGGATGCCGCCCTGCCCCCACTGGCCCATGCCGCAGTTGCCGAACCAGGCCTGCTCGATCAGCGTTGCGCCGTGGGCATCGAGCCCGCAATCGACGAGCAGGTCGCTGTAGGCCCAGCGCGACAGGTCCTGGAACGACAGCGCCGCATGTTTGCCGAAGGCGGTGCAGGCGGTGCCGATGACGTAGACGCGTTGCATGTTCGCGGCAGGGTACCAAATCCGCGCCGCGGCGAATCAGGCCGGCGACGAGCGCAGACCGTAGGCCTTGCCGCCGACGAACAGATACTCGGCGCGCATCACCGCCTCGCCCTTCTCGTCGGCGAAGGTGAAGCCGATCAGCGCCACGGTGTCGCCGACCTTGATCTCGGGCACGTTCCAGGCCTGCATGCGCGTCAGCGGCGCCAGCTCGATTTCCCAGGTCTTGTCCTTGCGCGTGGGCAGCCGCGCATTGGCCAGGATCGCCGCGCCATCGACCGACGCGGTCTGCGCCGGCGGCGTGCGCTGCTTCAGGTCGGCCGGCAGCGCCAGGTCGGCATCGACGTCGAGCATCAGTTCGGCATGCGGGTTTCGCCATGCCACCTTGGCCGCCTTGCCTTGCAGGTAGATCGGCTTGTTCTGGTCGAAGCTGCTCCAGCCGTGGTGGGCGCGGGCATTGAGGGCGAGCAGTGCAGGGGCAGCGATCAGCAGGTGGCGGCGTTGCATGGTGAGTTTCCTTTCATTGGTAGGCGATCCAGCGCCCGCAGATGATGACCGCCAGCCAAAGCCCCATCGACAGCACGGTCTGCAGCCGCGCAGTGCGGTCCAGGCGCCGCACGCCGCCGCGGACATGGAACAGCGCCGCATTGAGCCCGGCACACGCCACCAGGCCCATCTTCAGCACGAAGGCGGTGTTGGCCAGCATCTCGCTGGGCTGGCCGGCGAACATCAGCAGCCCGCTGACGAGGATCAGCGCAAAGCCGGCCAGCGACAGGCGCAGCGCCAGTTCGGCCAGCGGCTGCACCGGCAGCTGCAAGCCGAAGCCGCACACGCGCATCTCGAACAGCACCAGGTTGCCCACCAGCAGCGCAATGCCGACGATGTGCAGCACCTCGAGCACCGGGTAGGCGTAGGGGTCGGAGACGATCCACTCGAACATCGCGGCATTGTCTGGCGCAGCGCGGCCGCCGGCGAAAGCCGGCTTCTAGAATCGTCGCGATGCACATCCACATCCTCGGCATCTGCGGCACGTTCATGGGCGGGCTGGCCGCGCTGGCGCGCGAGGCCGGGCACCGGGTCACCGGCTGCGACACCAACGTCTATCCGCCGATGAGCGATCAGCTGCGTGCGCTCGACATCGCGCTGGTCGAGGGCTTCGCTGCCGACCAGATGGCCTTCGCGCCCGACCAGTTCGTCATCGGCAACGTCGTCACGCGTGGCAACCCGCTGCTCGAAGCGCTGCTCGATGCCGGGGCGCGCTACAGCAGCGGGCCGCAGTGGCTGGCCGAGCACATCCTGCCGGGGCGCCACGTGCTGGCGGTAGCCGGCACGCACGGCAAGACCACCACCAGCGCGATGCTCGCCTGGGTGCTCGAGGACAACGGCCTCGCGCCGGGCTTCCTGGTCGGCGGCGTGCCGCTGAATTTCGAGGTCTCCGCGCGGCTGGGCACAGGCACGTCGTTCGTCATCGAGGCCGACGAATACGACACCGCGTTCTTCGACAAGCGCAGCAAGTTCGTGCACTACCGGCCGCGCACCGCGGTGCTGAACAACCTCGAGTTCGATCACGCCGACATCTTTGCCGATCTGGGCGCGATCGAGACCCAGTTCCACCACCTGGTGCGCACGGTGCCGGCCTCGGGACGGCTGGTCGTCAATGCGCGCGATGAAGCGCTGCAGCGCGTGCTGGCGCGGGGCTGCTGGAGCAGCGTGCAGCGCTTCGGCACGCGCAACGAAGAGCCCGGCGCATTGCGCGCCCGCGGCGAGCCCAGCGGCTTCGACATCCTGCGCGGCGGCTTGCTCGTCGGGCGCGTCGACTGGCCGCTGCTGGGCGAGCACAACCAGCTCAACGCACTGGCCGCGATCGCGGCCGCCGAACATGTCGGGGTGCCCACCGAAGCCGCTGCCGCCTCGCTCGGGCGCTTCGCCAACGTGCGCCGCCGCCTCGAACTGCGCGGGCAGGTGCGCGGCATCAGCGTCTACGACGACTTCGCCCACCACCCGAGCGCGATGCGCACCACCCTCGACGGCCTGCGCCGCAAGGTCGGGGTGCAGCGCATCCTGGCGGTCTTCGAACCGCGCTCGAACACGATGAAGCTGGGGGCGATGAAGGCCCAGCTGCCGTGGGCGCTGGAAGACGCCGACCTGGCCTTCTGCCACGCCGCCAACCTCGGCTGGGACGCACACGAAGCGCTGGCGCCGATGGGCGAGCAGGCGCAGGTGTGCGACGACATCGACACGCTGGTGGCCGCCGTGGTGGCCGCCGCGCGCAGCGGCGACCATGTGCTGTGCATGAGCAACGGCGGCTTCGGCGGCGTGCACGACAAGCTGCTGCGCGCGCTGGCGGCCAAGCGCCGATGAGCGGCGATCCCGCTGCCCAGGCTGCGGCGCCGACCCACCTGCTCTATCTGCACGGCTTTCGTTCGTCGCCGCAATCCACCAAGTCGCGGCGCATGGCGCAGTGGGTGCAGCAGCAGCGCCCCGATCTGCACTGGGCCTGCCCGGCACTGCCGCCCTCGCCGCGCGAGGCGATCGCGCTGATCGACGAGGCGGTGCACGGCTGGCCGGCGGCGCAGATGGCGGTGATGGGCAGTTCGCTGGGCGGCTACTACGCGCGTTTCGTGGCCGAGCAGCGTGGCTGCCGCGCGGTGCTGCTCAACCCGGCGGTGGCGCCGGCACGCGACCTGGCGCCGTACGTCGGCATGTTGCCGATGTTCCACGACCCGAGCATGAGCTTCGAGTTTCGCGCCGACTACATCGACCAGTTGCGCGAACTCGAAGTGCCTGAAATGACCCATCCCGAACGCGCTTTTGCGCTGATCGCCAAGGGCGACGAGGTGCTCAACTGGCGCGAGATGGTGGCCGCCTGTGCCGGCATGACGGTGCGCCTGATCGAAGGCAGCGACCATGGCCTGAGCGACTTCGACGACCACCTGCCCCACATCCTTCGCTTCCTGAAGCTGAACGCATGAGACTGAAGAATCGAATTGCCGTCATCACCGGCGCCGCCCAGGGCATCGGCGCGGCCACCGCACTGAAGTTCGCCCGCGAAGGCGCGAGCGTGATCGTGTGCGACCTGCGCCCCGACGCCATCGACACATCGCTGGCCGCCTGCAGGGCCGCCGGTGCCCAGGCCGAAGGCCATGTCGTCGATGTCACCCGGCGCGAACAGGTCGACGCCATGGTGGCCGCGGTGCTGGCGCGCCATGGCCGCATCGACGTGCTCGTCAACAACGCCGGCATCACCCAGGATGCGCGGCTGCAGAAGATGAGCCTGGCGCAGTTCGACGCGGTGATCGATGTCAACCTGCGCGGTGTCTTTCACTGCGCGCAGGCGGTCTCGCACGGCATGGTCGAACGCGGCCGCGGTGTGATCCTCAACGCCAGCAGCGTGGTCGGCCTGTACGGCAACTTCGGCCAGAGCAACTATGCAGCGTCGAAGTTCGGCGTCATCGGCTTCACCAAGACCTGGAGCCGCGAACTGGGGCCCAAGGGCGTGCGCGTGAATGCGGTGGCGCCCGGTTTCATCGAAACGCCGATCCTGGCCAGCATCCCCGACAAGGTGTTGCAGCGCATGCGCGACCAGGTGCCGCTGGGCCGCCTGGGCAAGCCCGAGGAAATCGCCGACGTGTACGCCTTCCTGGCCAGCGACGAGGCCGCCTACATCAACGGCGCGGTGATCGAAGTCTCGGGTGGCATGACGGTTTAGGCCTGTCGCCCCGATCGCCCCGGCTTCCAGCCGCCACCCAGCGGCGACAATCGTGCCCATGTATGCATTGTTCGAAGAGGGCGGCAAGTTCATCGCCGGCAGGCTGATGTCGGAAGCCGACACCTCGGTCCAGATCGAGCTGGAAAGTGGCAAGCGCGTGAAGCTCAAGAGCGCCCATGTGTTGCTGCGCTTCGCCGAGCCGGCACCGGCCGAGTTGATGGCGCAGGCGAAGACCCTGGCGCAGGACATCGATCTCGATCTGGCCTGGGAATTTGCACCCGAGGCCGACTTCGGCTTCGTCGAGTTCGCGCGCGACTATTTCGATGCCGCCGCCGGTGCCGACAAGCAGGCCGCGGCGTTGCTGCGCCTGTTCGAGGCGCCGCACTACTTTCGCCGTGTCGGCAAGGGCCTGTTCAAGAAGGCGCCCGAAGAGATGGTCAAGGCCGCGCTGCTGGGCATCGAGCGCAAGAAGCAGCAGGCGGCGCAGATCGACGACTGGGCCACGCAGCTGGCGGCCGGCGAGTGCCCGGCGCCGATCCGCGAGCAGCTGTACCGCATCCTGTTCAAACCCGACAAGAACGGCGCCGAATACAAGGCGGTGGTCGCCGCCGCGCAGCGCACGCAGCGCGCGCCGCTCGACTTGCTGAAGGCGGCGGGCGCCATTCACAGCGCCTACCAGTTCCATTGGCGGCGCTTCCTGTTCGAGACCTTTCCGAAGGGCACGCAGTTCCCGCCGCTGGAGGTGCCGACGATCAAGGAAGCGCTGCCGCTGTCGCCGGCGCAGGCGTTCTCGATCGACGATTCGGCGACGACCGAGATCGACGACGCGCTGTCGGTGCAGGGCCTGGGCAGCGGCACGGTGCTGTTCGGCGTGCACATCGCCGCGCCGGGGCTGGCGCTGCTGGCCGATTCGGCGCTCGACAAAGTCGCGCGCGAGCGGCTGTCGACCGTCTACATGCCGGGCTGGAAGCTGACCATGCTGCCCGACGAGGTGGTGCAGGCCTTCACGCTGGTCGAAGGGCGCGACTGCGCCGCGGTGTCGCTGTATGTCAGCCTCGACGAGGCCACGCTCGAGGTGCAGGGCAGCCACACCGTGCTCGAGCGCGTGCACATCGCCACCAACCTGCGTCACGACCGGCTCGACGGCGTGATCAGCGAAGCCACCTTGACCGGCGATTCGCCGGCCGACTACCCGCATGCCGCCGAGCTGGCCTTCGCGCACCGGCTGGCTCGCCACCTGAAGGCGCAGCGCGAAGTGGTGCGGGGCAAGCCCGAGATCTTCAACCGGCCCGACTACAACTTCCGCCTCGACACCGACACCGCCGACGACGGCACCGAGCCGAGCGGTGACGAACGGGTCAGCATCAGCACCCGCCCCCGCGGCTCGGCGCTCGACCTGGTCGTGTCCGAAGCGATGATCCTGGCCAACAGCACCTGGGGCCGCTGGCTCGACGAGTGTGGCGTGCCCGGCATCTACCGCAGCCAGGCGAGCATGGCGCCGGGCGTGAAGGTGCGCATGGGCACGCGCCCCGCGCCGCATGCCGGCATGGGCGTGGCGCAGTACGCCTGGTGCACCTCGCCGCTGCGGCGCTACGTCGATCTGCTGAACCAGTGGCAGCTGATCGCGTGCGCGCGGCACGGCCGCACCGCGGCGCTGGCCGCGCCCTTCAAGCCGAAGGACGCCTCGCTGTTCGCGGTCATCGGCAGCTTCGATGCCGCCTACGCGGCCTACAACGATTTCCAGAACGGCATCGAACGCTTCTGGACACTGCGCTGGCTGCAGCAGCACGACGTGGCCGAAATCGACGCGATGACGTTGAAGGACGGCCTGGTGCGCGCCGACACGCTGCCGCTGGTGTTCCGCGCCACCGGCACCGAGAACCTGCCGCGGGGCAGCCATGTGCGCGTGCGCATCGGCGGCATCGACCTGCTCACGCTGGAGGTGCACGGCACGTTCGTCGCGCGGCTCGACGAGGCCGCGGTGCCGGCTGCTGCCGATGCGCCGGCCGACGCCGATGAGGACGCCGACGACAGCGCCGGCGGCCTGCGCCTGGCCATCGACGTGGCCGCCGGCGAAGACGGCGCCGGCGGCGCCGCGGCCGCCACCGACTGAAGGCGTCGCGAACCGATGCGCTGGAAGAACCTGTCCGCGATGCACTGGGCCTTGCTGGTGTCGCTGGGCGTGCACGCGGCGGCGCTGACGGTGCGGGTGGTGGCACCGGAAAGTTTCAACCGCGTGTTCGACGACACGCCGCTCGAAGTGATCCTGGTCAATGCACGCTCGACCGAAAAGCCGACGCAGGCGCAGGCCATCGCGCAGGCCAGCCTGGCCGGCGGCGGCGAGGCCGACAAGGGACGCGCCACCTCGCCGCTGCCGCCGACCACCCAGCTCGAGGTCGGCGATGCGCCGGCCGATGCGCACAAGCGCATCGACACGCTGCAGGAAGAGCAGCAGCAGCTGCTGGCGCAGATCCGTCGCGCGGTGGCGGCGCTGCCGCCGCCCGATCCGAAACGCGAGCAGGGCAAGCCGGACCAGGCCGACCAGGACGAGCGCCGCCGCCAGCTGCTGCGGCTGCTGGCCGAGATCGAGAAACGCATCAACGACGAGAACGCGCGTCCCAAGAAGCGCTACATCAGCCCGGCGACGCGGGAAGAGGTCTACGCGATCTACTACGACGCGCTGCGGCGCAAGATCGAAGCGCGCGGCACGCGCGATTTTCCCGAGGTGAAAGGCAAGAAGCTGTACGGCGAGCTGACGATGAACGTCACCGTCGACAACCAGGGCCACGTCGTCGATGCCGAGATCGTGCGCTCGTCGAGCCAGCGCGCGCTCGACCAGCGCGCCGTGGCGATCGTGCGCGCGGCCTCGCCGTTCGGCGACTTCAGCGCCGAGATGCGACGGCAGGCAGATCAGATCGTCATCACCTCGCGCTTTCGCTTCACGCGCGAGGACGGGCTCGAAACCAGCCTGAGCAACGCGCAATGAAGCCGGTCGCACGCTACGCGGTCATCGGCCACCCGGTGCGGCACAGCCAGTCGCCGTTCATCCACGCGCAGTTCGCGCGCCAGACCGGCGAAGCGATCGAGTACGGGCGGCTGGAATGCGCGCTCGACGGCTTTCGCTGAGACCATCCGCGCCTTCGCCGGCAGCGGTGCCGCAGGCTGCAACGTGACGGTGCCGTTCAAGTTCCAGTCGGCCGCATTGGCGCGCGAGGTGACGGCGCGCGCGCAGCTGGCGCAGGCGGCCAACGTGCTGCGCTTCGATGCCGACGGCTGGCTCGCCGACAACACCGACGGCATCGGCCTGGTGCGCGACATCACCGTCAACGCCGGCTTCGCACTGGCCGGCAGCCGCGTGTTGCTGATCGGCGCCGGCGGCGCCGCTGCCGGTGTGCTCGGGCCGTTGATCGCGGCGCGGCCGGCGCTGATCCGTGTCGTCAACCGCACGCCGGCCAAGGCCCATGCGCTGGTGCGCCGCCATGCCGGCTGGGCCGCCGATCACCGGGTCGCGCTGCAGGCTGCCGCGCTGGACGAAGCCGAGCCGGGCGCGGCGCAGCGTTTCGACCTGGTGCTGAACAGCAGCGCCAGCAGCCTGCACGGCGCCGCGGTGCCGGTGTCTGCGCAGGTGCTGGCACGCGCAGGCGTTGGCCATCGACCTGATGTACGGCGCACCCGCCGATCCCTTCCTGCGCTGGGCCCGCGATGCCGGCGCCACGGCGCGCGATGGCCTGGGCATGCTGGTCGAACAGGCGGCCGAGGCCTTCTTCGTCTGGCGCGGGATGCTGCCGCACACCGCGCCGGTGCTGCACGCCTTGCGCGACAGCTTGACCGCGGACGCGGGCAGCGTGACACAGGCGCGATCGCTCGAGCAGCGATGACCTTCAGCTGCCGCCACCACCGCCCCCTCACCGCGACCCTGGGCACCGATTCCGCAGGCCCGGCAGCGGGCTGGGCATGAGCCGCTGGAAACGTGCCGCCTGGCGCGCGCTCGCGCTGCTGGTGATGTGTGCGCTGGCCTTGCAGGTGGCTTTTGCGCTGCAGATCGGCGCGTTGATCTTCACCAACCCCGCATCGACCAGCTTCCAGCGCAGCGAGGCCTGGCGGCTGCTCGGCCAGAGCCGGCGCGCGGCGAATGGCGTCAGCAGTGGGTGCCCTACGAGCGCATCAGCCCGCACCTGAAACGGGCGGTGATCGCCAGCGAGGATGCCGGCTTCGTCGAACACAGCGGTGTCGAATGGGAGGCCATCGAGCGGGCCTGGGAACGCAACCAGCGTGCCGAGGCGCGCTTCGATGCGCAGGCGGTCCGGCCCGGCCGCGAATCGCGTGCCCCGAAGGTGGTCGGCGGCTCGACCATCAGCCAGCAGCTGGCCAAGAACCTGTTCCTGTCGGGCGAGCGCACCACGCTGCGCAAGGCACAGGAGCTGGTGCTGACCACGCTGCTCGAATCGATGCTGTCGAAACGGCGCATCCTCGAGATCTACCTGAACAGCGTCGAATGGGGCGAAGGCATCTTCGGCGCCCAGGCCGCCGCGCGCCACTATTTCGGCAAGGACGCGGCGCAGCTCGGGCCCGACGAAGCCGCACGCCTGGCGGTGATGCTGCCGGCGCCCAAGCGCTTCCAGAAGCGGCCCGGCTCGGCCTACGTCGGCGCGCGTGCCGCCACCATCGTCGCCCGCATGGGCGCGGTGCAGGTACCGTGAGGCCATCGCGTTGCCACCCGCGACGGGTGAGGGGGCAGTCCTAAAATGCGCGGATGACGCCTTCGATAACCGACGAGATCGCCGCCGGGGCTGCGCGTCTGGTGGTGGAAGAGGGCATGGAGTACGGGCCTGCCAAGCGCAAGGCGGCGCGCCAGCTGCAGCGCCGCGCGCGACCCGGCACCGAGCTGCCCAGCAACGAGCGTGTCGAAGACGAGGTGCGCGCGTACCTCGACCTGTTCTGTGCCGACACGCAACCGGCCGAGCTGCAGGCGCTGCGCACCATTGCCGCGCGCTGGATGCAGCGTCTGGCCGAGTTCCGCCCCCACCTGAGCGGCGCGGTGTGGCGCGGCACCGCCACGCGCCAATCGTCGATTCACCTCGACCTGTACTGCGACGACCCGAAGGGCGCCGAAATCGCCCTCATCAACCAGGGCATTCACTACGACGCGGAAGGCCCGGGCGGCGACGCGCAGGTCGATTTCCTGCGGGTGGCCGAATTCAGCGAGCAGCTGAACGACACCGTCACCATCCATCTGGCCGTGCGTGACCTCGACGACCAGCGCGGCGCTCTCAAACCCGATGCACGCGGGCGCAGCTGGCGCGGCGATGCGCTGGCGCTGCAACGGCTGCTGGCGCCGGCGCCCGCCACACCGTGAACCGCGCCCGCCTGCCATCGGCTCGGCGCGGCGGCTGCGCGGCGCGGTGCCATCCCCCGCGCCGCAGCTTGCCTGTGCCATGAGCAGCGCCGCGTCGCGCAGGAAACTGTTGATCGCGGCCGGCGCCGCAGCCGCCGCCGCAGGCGCCGGCGTGTCCTGGTGGCGCAGCCACTCCTCGGCCCCCGCCGCCGCGCCCGCGGCGCCGGCGGGAGCCGACCTCTGGGCGCAGCGGTTCGCGCGCCCCGAGGGCGGCGAGCTGGTGATGGCCGAACAGCGTGGGCGGGTGCTGGTGTTGAACTTCTGGGCCACCTGGTGCGCCCCGTGCATCCACGAGCTGCCGGAACTGAACCGCTTTCACCGCGACCAGGCCGGCAAGACGCAGGTCATCGGCCTGGCCGTGGACCGGCTGGCACCGGTGCAGGAATTTCTTGCCAGATCTCCGCTGGGCTTTCCGGTGGGTCTGGCCGGCATGGCCGGGATCGAACTGTCGCGCCAGTTGGGCAACAGTGCCGGGGTGCTGCCGTTCACCGTCGTCTTCGATCGCCAGGGCCGCGCGGTGCACCAGCGCCTGGGCGAGACCAGCTACGACGAGTTGATGGGATGGGTCAGGCCGCTTTGAGTCTGCCGCCCGCGCTACAGCGCGGGTCTTTCATCAACAGCGCGCATCGGATTTGAACGTGCACTGAAAACAAGGGATTCACGCTGCGCGGTCTGCTCGTATCCAGCCGCCCGCAATCGCCTTTGATGCACAATCCGCCGCCGGTGGCATTCAGTCACCGGCGTTCAAGCTGCCGTGAGCGTCCTCGCCCGAAGACGCCAGCCCACGCCCGGACACACCGCACGGCGACAGGCCGCCCACGGCGAGAAGAGGAGCCCCATGGACTTGCGCAAGCTCAAGACCCTGATCGATCTGGTGTCGGAATCGA
Source organism: uncultured beta proteobacterium (assembly GCA_963756415.1). Lineage (GTDB taxonomy): Bacteria > Pseudomonadota > Gammaproteobacteria > Burkholderiales > Burkholderiaceae_C > Rubrivivax. The sequence goes on along the minus strand of CAVWNT010000002.1, from coordinate 321,542 downwards.
ACATCGCCGAATTGGAGATCACCGAAGCCGAGGGCAAGGTGCGCATCGTCAAGGCGGGGGCGGCATCTTCATCCGGGGCGCTGCCGGCACCGGCGCCGGCGTTGGCAACATCGGCTGCGGCAGTGTCGACGCCCGCCGCCGACACGGCCTCGGCGGCAGCCGAACAGGCGGCGGACAGCGACCATGTGGTGACCTCGCCGATGGTCGGCACCTTCTACCGCTCGTCGAGCCAGGGTGGTGCGCCGCTGGTCGATGTCGGCAGCAGCGTCAAGGAAGGCGAGCCGATCTGCATCATCGAGGCGATGAAGATCATGAACGAGATCGAAGCCACCCGGTCGGGCACGGTGACCAAGGTGCTGTGCGAGAACGGGCAGTCGGTCGAGTTCGGCCAGCCGCTGTTTGTCATTGCCTGATGCGCCTGACAAGCGCCGCTCACCGGCGATAGCGCCCGAAGGCCCCATGTTCAAGAAAATTCTGATTGCCAATCGCGGCGAAAACGCCGCAGGCGTTTCGGCGAAGCCAAATTGCACTGCGTGCGAAGCACGCGGATGCGGTTGAGCCGCGCACCTCCATGTTCAAGAAAATCCTGATTGCCAACCGCGGCGAGATCGCACTGCGCATCCAGCGTGCCTGCCGCGAGATGGGCATCCAGTCGGTGATCGTGTATTCGCAGGCCGACCGCGACGCCAAGTACGTCAAGCTGGCCGACGAAGCGGTGTGCATCGGCCCGGCGCCGTCGGCACTGAGCTACCTGAGCATGCCGGCGATCATCTCCACCGCCGAGGTCACCGATGCCGAGGCGATCCACCCCGGCTACGGCTTCCTGTCGGAAAACGCCGACTTCGCCGAGCGCGTCGAGCGCAGCGGCTTCGTCTTCATCGGCCCGACGCCGGCATCGATCCGCGTGATGGGCGACAAGGTGGCGGCCAAGCAGGCGATGCTGAAGGCCGGCGTGCCGTGCGTGCCCGGCACGCCGGACGTGCTGCCCGACGACCCGAAGGAAGTCGTCAAGCTGGCGCGCGCGATCGGCTACCCGGTGATCGTCAAGGCCGCCGGCGGCGGCGGCGGGCGCGGCATGCGCGTGGTGCACACCGAAGCCGCGCTGATCCATGCCGTGCAGACCACCCGCGCCGAAGCCGCATCGGCCTTCGGCAACCCGGCGCTGTACATGGAGAAGTTTCTCGAGCACCCGCGCCATGTCGAGATCCAGGTGCTCGCCGACGAGCACAAGAACGCGGTCTGGCTGGGCGAGCGCGATTGTTCGATGCAGCGCCGCCACCAGAAGATCATCGAAGAAGCGCCGGCGCCCGGCATCGCCCGGCGCACCATCGAGCGCATCGGCGACCGCTGCGCGGCGGCGTGCAAGAAGATCGGCTACCGCGGCGCCGGCACCTTCGAGTTCCTGTACGAGAACGGCGAGTTCTATTTCATCGAGATGAACACGCGTGTGCAGGTCGAGCACCCGGTCACCGAGATGGTCACCGGCATCGACATCGTGCAGATGCAGATCCGCGTGGCGGCCGGTGAGAAGCTGCCCTTCACACAGCGCGCGATCCAGATGCGCGGCCACGCCATCGAGTGCCGCATCAATGCCGAGGACGCCTACAAGTTCACGCCCTCGCCGGGGCGCATCACCATGTGGCACCCGCCCGGCGGGCCCGGTGTGCGGGTCGATTCGCACGCCTATACCAACTACGTGGTGCCGCCGAACTACGATTCGATGATCGGCAAGATCATCGTGCACGGCGACACCCGCGAGCAGGCGCTGGCGCGCATGCGCACCGCGCTGTCGGAAACGGTGGTCGAGGGCATCCAGACCAACATCCCGCTGCACCGCGAACTGATGGTCGATGCCAAGTTCATCGAAGGCGGCACCGGCATCGACTACCTCGAAGGCTGGCTCAGCCAGCACAAACGGTGACGCCGCGGCTGCATCGCTGCGATTGGCGGTAGCCGGCGCCGGGCCATGTTCGAGCTGCTGCTGCGCGCGCCGCTGCCGCTGGTGGAAACGCTGTGCGACGAGCTGATCGACGACCTGCAGGCGACCAGCGTGTCGGTGGAGGACGCCGACGCCGGCAGTGACGCCGAGCAGGCGCTGTTCGGCGAACCGGGGCTGCCGACCGCGCAGCAAGCCTGGCCGCAGTCGTCGGTGCGCGCCTTGTTCGTCGAGCGCGCAGCGGCCGATGCCGCGGCCGCTGCGCTGAGCGCGCGCCATGCCGCCGCGCTGCCCGCGGCCCAGGTGCACGAAGTGCCCGACCAGGACTGGGTGCGTGTGACACAGGCGCAGTTCGCGCCGGTCGAGATCAGCGCCGGCTTCTGGGTGGTGCCCAGCTGGCATGCGGTGCCGGACGCGGCCCGCACCGTCATCCGCCTCGACCCGGGGCTGGCCTTCGGCACCGGCACCCACCCGACCACGCGCATGTGTCTGCGCTGGCTGGCGCAGCAGCATGCGTTGCTGCGCGATGGCCGTGTGCGGGTGCTCGACTACGGGTGCGGATCGGGCATCCTGGCCATCGGCGCCGCGCTGCACGGTGCGCGCGACATCGATGCGGTGGACATCGACCCCGCCGCGGTCGCCGCCAGTGCCGGCAACGCAGCCGACAACGGCGTGCAGCTGAACTGCGGCCCACCCGAGCTCGCGGCCGGCGAATACGGCGTCGTGCTGGCCAACATCCTGGCCACGCCGCTGAAGCTGCTGGCGCCGATGCTGGCCGCGCATGTGGCACCGGGCGGCCACCTGGTGCTGGCCGGCATCCTCGAACGCCAGGCCGACGAGCTGTGCGCCGCCTACGCGCCCTGGCTGCCGCTGCAGGTGGACCAGCTTGAGGACGGCTGGGTGCTGATGATCGGGCAGCGGGCGCACGCCCCGGCCGCCCGATGAGCCTGGTCACGCGCTGCCCGGCCTGCGGCACGGTGTTCCGCGTCGTGCAGGATCAGTTGAAGGTGTCCGAGGGCTGGGTGCGGTGCGGCCGCTGTTCCGACGTCTTCAACGCCGTCGACGGCCTGTTCGATCTCGATCAGGACGACAGCGTCGCCGCAGCGGCCGACAGCCCACCGGCCTTCGCCGCCGACGAGCGCGCCACGCTGGAGGAGCCGTCGGCACTGCGCATCGATGCGCTGATGCAGGCGGTGACGCAGCCGGAAGCCAGCGAAGTCGAGGCCGGCGAGTCGCCCGCCACCGCCGCCGACGACACCGGCACACACGACGCCGAGCGCGAACTGGCCGCCGTCTATGCCGCACTGACGCCGCTGGAAACGCCATCGTCGGTCGAGGTGCCGCCAGCCGCCGTCGGCGAGGCCTGGGAGCCACTGGCCATCGATGATCCTCGCGAAGCCGAGCCGGCAGCGCTGGATCCGCTGGATCAGCCGATCGGCGCGCTGCTCGGGCACGAACCGCCGACGCCGGAATTCCTGCGCCGCGCCGAGAGCGCCGCGCGCTGGCAGCGACCGGCGGTGCGCACCGCGCTGGCGCTGCTGGCGCTGGTGCTGGCGGGCGCGCTGGCGGCGCAGCTGGCGCTGCACGACCGCGATGCGCTGGCGGCGCAGTGGCCGTCGGCACGGCCGTGGCTGCAGCGCGCCTGCCAGCTGGCCGGCTGCCGCGTCGAAGCGCCGCGGCGCATCGACGCGCTCAGCGTGGACAGCAGCGGCTTGCTGCGCGCCGAAGGCGTGGCCCGCTACCAGCTGTCGCTGGTGCTGAACAACCGCGCCGACACCGAGGTGCTGATGCCGGCCATCGACCTGAGCCTGACCGATGCCCAGGGCCGCACGCTGGTGCGGCGCGTGCTGAACGCGCGCGAGCTGGGCGCACCAGGCACGGTGCTGGCGCCGCGCGCCGAACTGGCGCTGCAGGGGCTGCTCGATCTGAGCGCGCTCGACGACAGCGGCGAGCGCCCGGTCAACGGCTACACGGTCGAGCTGTTCTACCCTTGAGCGGGCGCGCCGAGCAGGCGTTGGCGCACCAGATGGATGTGGCTGCGCAGCTCGTACAGCTCGTGTGTGTAGGCCAGCGGCACGCCGACGTGTTCGACCTGGGCGTCGATGCGTTCGAGCGCCTTGCGCAGCGACGCGTGGTCGGCATCGGGTGCTTCCAGGGAACGTTCGAGGGCGCGCAAATGGGCGTACCAGCGGTACACGCGCGAGCGCACGCGCAGCTCGATCAGCGGCGGCAGCAAACGTGACAGCGGGATCGTCACCGCCACCAGCGGCAGCACCACGATCCACATGCGCTCGATGAAGTTGGCCAGCCAGAACGGCAGGTGGCGCTGCAGCCACGGCACGCCGTCACGGTAGAAGCGCTGCGCCTCGGGCGCCAGCGGAAAGGCCGGTGCCGTCGCGTTCGGAAACTCGCCGGCGCGGTGGAACCAGCCGGCGTCGTTGTGCGCCTCGGCAGCGGCCTGCACCAGCAGTTGCACCAGCGCCGGGTGCAGATCGCCGCGCACGACCAGCGAGGTGGTGGTGGCGACCAGATGCAGGTCGCGCGGCGGCCGGTCGGCGGCCAGATCGATGACCCCGCGCGGCAGCGTCAGTGCGCGCAGGAACGGAAATCGCAGCGCATAGGCCTCGGCCTGCGCGAAGTCGAGCAGCCGCACCTGCGGGGTCTGCAGCAGGTACTGCACCAGCGGCGCCTCGGCCGCCGAGACCAGCAGCAGCGCATCGATGCGCCGCTGCAGCAGATCGACCACCGCCGGCACGGTGGCCCCGTCGCTGAGCTGCAGCGCCTGGCGGTCCAGGCCGTTCGCTTCGGCCAGTTGCAGGAACAGCGCGCGATCACCGCTGCCGGCGGCACCGGTGTTGACGCGCCAGCCTGTCAGTTGCGACAACCGGTTCATCTCGTCGCTGCCCAGCTTCGCGCGCGCCGCGGCGCCACTGTAGAAAAGCCACAGCGGCTCGACCGCGACGCTGCCGAGCGAGCGCAGCGGCGATTCGGGGCCGGGCGATGTGGCATCGCCGCCGTTTTGCACGAAGGCCGCCTGCACACCGGAATCACTCGCGCGCAACAGCGCCAGGTTCTCGCCCGAGCCTTGCGTGGCGCGCAATTCCAGCGTCACGCCGCTGGCGCGCAGCAGCGGCTGGTAGCGCTTGGCGAACTCGGCGTAGGCGCCCTGTGCCGGGCCGGTGGCGATGACCAGCCGCCGCTCGGGCGTCGGATCGAGCCAGCGATAGGCCGCGACCAGCGCCGCCGCCGCCAGCACCAGCAGCAGGATCACCAGCAGCGGCCCGGCGCCGACGATACTTTCGCGCAGCCGTGCGCTCAGCGTGCGTGACGGATCGTCGAAGGCCATCCCGGGCGCCGCCGCGTTGGATCGAGCGAACGGGCGCGGCCCGGCTGGCCGAAGCTCAGCTCAGCCTAGAACGGCCAGGCGCCGTAGTGCGCGACGTAGCTGGTGCGAATCTGCTCCAGCGTCGGCCGGTGGTTCTGGCAGCCCAGCGTGCCGATCTTGATGGCGCCGAGCACGCTGCCGAGCTGCGCGCCCTGCAACAGCGGCAGCCCCTTGGCCAGCGCCAGCAGCAGCCCGGCGCGGTAGGCATCGCCGCAGCCGGTGGGATCCTTCACGTCGTGAGCCGGCACCGGGGCCACCACCTGCTTGCGGCCATCCTGGTAGACGAACGAGCCCTCGGCGCCGCGGGTGACGATCAGGGTCGGCACGCGCTGCGCCAGCTGGCCCACCGGCACGCCGGTCTTGTCGGCGATCAGCTCGGCTTCGTAGTCGTTGCACACCAGCACCGGCGCCAGCGCGATCAGCGCCAGCAGTTCGGCGCCGTCGAAGAGCACGATGTTCTGGCCCGGATCGAGCACGAACGGCAGCTTCGCGGCAGCCATCTGCTGCGCATGCAGCTGCATCGCGTCCTTGGCATCGGGGCCGACCAGGCCGCACACCACCTTGCCGGCGCTGGCGACATCGATGCCGGCCGACGCACCCATCGCGCCGGGGTGGAAACCGGCGAGCTGGTTGTTGTGCAGATCGGTGACGATGAAACACTGCGCGGTGTACTGGTCGGCCGCCAGCTGCAGGCAGCGCCTGATCGATGCCGCAGCGTTCGAAGTGCTCGCGGTAGGGGCCGAAGTCGTCGCCGACCATCGCCATCGGCACCGGCTCGCCGCCGATCAGCTTGTAGTTGTAGGCGATGTTGCCGGCACAACCGCCGTATTCGCGGCGCATGCGCGGCGACAGGAACGACAGATTGATCTTGTGGATCTGGTCGGGCAGGATGTGATCGGTGAACTTGCCGTCGAACACCATGATGGTGTCGTAGGCCACCGATGCGGCAATGGCGGCGCGAAGGCTCATGGGGTGCGGCGGGCTGTAGCGAGCGGCGAGCATAGCCGACGGGTCGCTCCATGGCCCGGCACGCGGCGCCCGACGCTGCGGTACGCTCGAGCCACCTGCCCGAAAGACATCCCGCCCATGAAACTGCATGTCGCGCCCCGCGCCCCGAACCCCCGCCGGGTCACGATGTTCATCGCCGAAAAGGGCATCGAAGGCATCGAGCGGGTCGATGTCGACCTGAACGCCGGCGAACACCGCAGCGCCGCGTTCGTCGCGCGCAGCCCGCTGTCGAAGGTGCCGGTGCTCGAACTCGACGACGGCCGCTGCCTGAGCGAATCGCGCGCCATCTGCACCTATCTCGAAGGCCTGCACCCCGAGCCGAACCTGATGGGCCGCGACACCGACGAGCGCGCCTTCATCGAGATGCACGATCGACAGGTCGAGCTGTACCTGTTCGCCGCGGTGGCCAGCTGCATCCGCCACACCCATCCGGGGCTGGCGGTGCTCGAAGGCCGGCAGTTCGCCGAATTCGGCCAGGCGCAGGGCCAACGGGTGCGCGAGGTGGCGGCCTGGCTCGACAGCCGGCTGGCCGTGCAGCCGTTCGTGGCCGGCGAGCGCTTCACCATCGCCGACATCACCGCCCTGTGCGCCCTCGACTTCGCCAAGGGGTTGATGCGCTACCGGCCCGGCGACGAAGGGCTGGCGCATCTGCAGGCCTGGCGCGACCGCACCGCCGAACGGCCCGGCGCCCGCGCGTGAGCAGCGCGTTGAGAGCCGACCCGGTGAAGCAGCCGGATTCGCGCCGCTCCTGGCTGGCGTGGCTGGCGCTGCTGCTGTCGTGCGCCGTCGGCCGTGCGGGCAGCCGATGAACGGCCGGCACCCGTGCCGGCCATCCGAGGCGAGCGCGGTGCGCGCGGTGGTGCGCGCGCAGCTCGATGCCTTCGCGGCCGACGACGCAGCGCGTGCGTTCTCGTACGCCGCCGGCGGCATCCGCGAGCTGTTCGGCGATGCCGAACGTTTCATGCAGATGGTGCGCAGCAGCTACCCGATGGTGCTGCGCCCGGCGGCCGTCACCTTCCTGGCGCCGCGCCGCGCCGACGGGCAGGTGCTGCAACCGGTGCAGCTGACCGACCGCGAGGGCCGCATGTGGCTGGCGCTGTACAGCCTGCAGGCGCACGCCGGCGGCGGCTGGCGCATCGCGGGCTGCCAGGTGATCGCCAACGACGGCCGTTCGACCTGAACCGGCACGCGCGGCGCGGCCGCTGTCAGCCCGGCGGGCGCGTGAACAGCTTGGCGGCGCGGCCCTTGAGCTCGAGCAATTCGCTGGCGGTGACCGAATATTTGCCGCTCAGCACATCGACCTCGATGCGGAACTCGACTTCGCGTCCCATGTTGGACAGCGTTCCCGAGGTGAATTCGTAGGACGGGTCCTCGGCCGGCAGGCCGTTCAATGCCGCGTCGTAGTCGTCGAACTCCAGGCCGCGAATCTCGCCGCTGGCCAGATCGAGCACGGCATTCGACCTGATCACCGATTCGGTCAACTCATCGACGACGACGATCGGTACCTGCAGATCCATGGCTTGCCCCCTGATGTGGTGTGGCCCGCTTCAACGCCTGAGCGGGCAAGCCGTCGATTGTCGCGCGCTTCGCCGTCGCCGACCGGCCAGCACCTATGATTCCCGGCCGAACCGACACGCGGCAATTCCACGCTTTCCCGGCGCACTGCACCCATGGCGTTGTCAGACCTTGCCCACACCGACACCCGTCCCGGCGGCGACGGCACGCTGCTGGCACAGGCCGCTTCACAGGCCGGCGGCGAGGTGCAGCGAGGGCTGCAGGCGGTGGAAGGCGCGGTCACCGAGCTGGGCCATCTGCGGGTGTTCGAGCAGCTGCAGAACTTCATGCCCGCTCCCGACCTGTTCGTCGGCGGCGCGATGATGCTGATCATCGTGCTGGTGCACGCCACCGGCCTGCGCCTGGTGACGGCGCGTTTCGACTACCGCATGCTCAAGCTGCACGAGCGGCCTTCGACCTGGCAGCCCGACGTGACGATGAGCGGCGCGGTGGTGCTGTTGCTGATCCTGCACCTGCTCGAGATCTACATCTGGGCCGCAGCGCTGGTGAACTTCGATCTGGTCGATGGCTGGCGCGACGCCGGCTTCATCGCCGCCAACACCTACACCGCGGTCGGCTACGGCAACTTCGGCGTGCCGCCGGGCTGGCACATGCTGGCGCCCTTCCTCGCGTTGTCGGGGCTGTTCAGCATCGGCTGGTCGGGCAGCCTGCTGGTCGAGATCGTGCGCCGCTGCCAGGAGGTCAAGGCCGTGGCGCGGCGCGAACGGCTGCGTCGGCGCAAGGGCGGCAACGACGGCAAAGGCCCGCCGCCGGCGGCCTGACCGCGTCGTCCCGTCGCGCGCACGCCGATCGGCAACTGCCGTGGCGGCTCGCTTTTCCGGTAGGCTGCAGCCATGAAGCTGCTCGACCTGCAAGACCGGCGCGTGCTCATCACGCAGTGCGGCGAATTCATGGGCCCGGCGCTGGTGCGCGTGTTTACCGCGCTCGGCGCGGCGGTGCGGGCCGACGCGCGAGCGCTCGGCACCGACCCGGGGCTGGCCGCGCAGGTGGTCGGCGAGGCCGGTGCCATCGACGTGCTGGTCGCGCACCTGGCGCTGCCGGCGCCGTCCACCGCGCTGGGCGATGTCGACGACGACGAGTGGCGCAGCGTCTTCGCGCACCTGGTCGATCCGTTGCCGCGCCTGGTGCGCGCGGTGCTGCCGCAGATGCGTGCGCGCGGCAGCGGGCGCATCGTCGTCATCGGCAGCGCCTCGGCGCTGCGCGGCATGAAGCGCACCTCCACCTACAGCGCGGCCCGCGGCGCGCAACTGGGCTATGTGCGCGCGGCGGGCGTCGAGCTGGCGCGCGACGGCATCCAGCTGAATGCGATCGCGCAGAACTTCGTCGACAACCCGACCTACTTTTCCGGCCGAGGTGCAGGCCAACCCGGCGTTCCAGGACCGCCTGCAGCGCGAGGTGCCGCTGGGCCGGCTGGTCTCGGGCGACGAGGATGCGCTGTTCGCCGCCTACCTGGCCAGCGACGCCGCCGCCTGTTTCGTCGGCCAGGTGTTCCCGGTCTGCGGCGGCTGGGTGGCCGGTTGAGCGAACTGCGGCGTCTGCTCGCGCAGTTCGGCCGCAGCGGACGTCTCGATGCCATCGTGCTGCGCCCGGCACGCGGCCAGGCCGCGGTGAGCGTGGCCGCGGCGCAGGCCCTGGCCGAGCGCGGCCTAGACGGCGACCGCAGCGCGGCCAAGCGTCGGCAACCGGCGCGGCGGCGGCAAACGCCAGGTGACGCTGATGCAGAGCCGAACACCTGCCGCTGCTGGCGGCGTGGAGCGGCCGCGCCGCCATCGACGCCACCGGCCTGCGGCGCAACCTGCTGGTATCGGGCTTCAACCTGCTGTCGGCGCGCTCGCCCTTCGCCGATCAGGCGCTGCAGCTGCACATCGGCGACGAGGTGGTGCTGCAGGTCACCGGGCCCTGCGACCCGTGTGCGCGCATGGAAGCCCTGCTCGGCAGCGGCGGGCTGAACATGATGCGCGGCCACGGCGGCGTGACCGCCCGCGTGCTGCAGGGCGGCTGGCTGCGGGTGGGCGACGCGCTGCGCTGTGCGCTGGCAGCGCCAGCCGCCGCACTGAGCTTCGATCGATTGCAGGCCGCCGGCGGCGACTACCCGGTCGAACCGCGAAGCCTGCGCCGAAGCCGGTGTGGCCGGCGCCTGCGCTTCCTGCAGGTGCAAGGTCTGCGTCGGAAAGGCGATCTCGGCGCCATGGCCGGCGATGATTTGGCCGATCTTCAGCAGCACGTCCTGCTTGACGGCGTGGTAGTCGACCCACACCGTGGTGCGCGTGAAGGCGTAGATCATCAGATCGAGCGACGAGGCGCCGAACTGGTTGAAGTTGACGATCAGCGTCTGCGTGGCATCGATGTCGGGGTGCTCCTGCATCATCGCCCGGATGTCGGCCACCACCGCCGCCACCACGCCGAAGTCGTCGTAGCGCAGGCCGATGGTTTCCTTGATGCGCCGATGGCTCATGCGCGACGGGTTCTCGACCAGGATGGTGGCGAAGACCGAGTTGGGCACGTAGATCGGGTTCTTGTTGAAGCCGCGGATGCGCGTGTGGCGCCAGCTGATGTATTCGACCGTGCCTTCCAGCTCCTTGTCGGGCGAGCGGATCCACTCGCCGACGACGAAGGGCCGGTCGAGGTAGATCGCCAGCCCGCCGAAGAAGTTGGCCAGGATGTCCTTGGCGGCGAAGCCCACCGCGATGCCGCCGACGCCGCCCAGCGCCAGCAGCCCGGTGATCTGGAAGCCCAGCGTCTGCGCCACCATCAGCAGCACCACCACCAGCGTGACCAGCCGCGCCAGCTTGCCCAGCGCGTCGATCGTGGTCGGATCGACGACCTCGCCGCGCTGCTGACGCCCGCTGACGATGTTGCGGCCGACCTTGCCGATGAAGCGCAGCAGGAACCAGGCCGACGCAGCACGATCAGCGCCACGTCGCGCAGCGCCAGCACCTCGGGCAGGAAGGGCTCCTCGACCTGCCGCTGCAGCACCCGCGCCATGAAGCTGACGCCGAGCCACCCAGATGGCCGACCAGGATCGGCCGGCTGGCGGTCTGCACCAGCGCGTCGTCCCACACCGTGGTGGTCTTGGCGGTGACCGTGGCGGCACTGGCGCAGCAGCACCTGCGCGATCTGGTTGACCAGGATGGTGACCAGCGCGATGCCGATCAGCGTGGCCACCCACAGCTCGATGCCGATGTGTTCGGCTGAGGAACTCGCCCGATGCGGTTCATGCGCGCGACTGTAGCGGCCGCGCCACACGCGACAACCCGCCGGCGGTGGGCGCGGCCGGCCCACCCTTCACCCACCGCAGCAGGGCTGAACGACCGCCACCGCCACCAACAACGACACCCGTGCCGCCCGCTCGCGTTGAACTGCGCGAGCGTCGGTAACATCCGGGGTGCCGGCATCGACCCGGCTGACGAGCACTTCGACTGACCCGCGCAGCACCCGCTGGCCGCCCGGCGGCCTGCGGCTGGCGGCCGGCTTTGCGCTGCAGCCTAAAATCCGCAATTCCGCCCGCCCTGCCGCGGGCATGGCCACAAGGAATCCTTACCGTGTTCATTTCCTCCGCCTTCGCCCAGACCGCCCCGGCCGCCGCTGCCGGCGACATGCAGTCCTCCCTGCTGCAGCATGCTGCCGCTGGTGCTGATGTTCGTGGTGCTGTACTTCGTGATGATCCGCCCGCAGATGAAGCGCCAGAAGGAGCACCGCGCCATGATCGAGGCGCTGGCCAAGGGCGACGAAGTCGCCACCGCCGGCGGCGTGCTGGGCACGGTCACCAAGCTGGGCGACACCTACCTGCAGCGTCGAGATCGCCAACGGCGTCGAAGTGCAGGTGCAGCGCAGCGCCGTGGTGCAGGTGCTGCCCAAGGGCACCATCAAGTAATTCCGACGCAGGGCACGGCGTGCCCAGGCGCATGCGCGCGCGTGCGCCGCCACAGGACATCATGAACCGATACCCGGTCTGGAAGTACGCGATCATCGTGATCGCGCTGCTGGTGGGGGTGCTCTACACCCTGCCCAATTTCTTCGGCGAGGCGCCGGCGGTGCAGGTGTCCGCGGCAAGATCGACCGTCAAGGTCGACGCCGACTACGCAGGCCCGGGTGCGAGCAGGCGCTGGCGGCCGCCGGCATCAAGCCCGACCTCGTGCACGCTCGACGGCAACTCGGTGCAAGGCGCGGCTGGCCGACACCGACGACGCAGCTCAAGGCCAAGGACGCGATCCAGAAGGCGCTGGTGCCCGATCCCGCCGACCCGTCCTACGTCGTCGCGCTGAACCTGCTGTCGCGCTCGCCGGCCTGGCTGGCCGCGCTGCACGCGCTGCCGATGTACCTGGGCCTGGACCTGCGCGGCGGCGTGCACTTCATGCTGCAGGTCGACATGCAGGCGGCGCTGACCAAGAAGGCCGAGTCGCTGGCCGGCGACCTGCGCACCGCTGCTGCGCGAGAAGAACATCCGCCACGGCGGCATCACCCGCAACGGCCAGGCCATCGAGGTGCGCTTCCGCGACGCCGCGACGCTGGAGCGCCGCGCGCACGCTGCTCGAGGACCAGTTCCCCGACCTGCAGTGGACGCGATGGCGCCGACGGCAGCGGCGACTACAAGCTCACCGCCACCATCAAGCCCGAGGCGGCCCGCCGCGTGCAGGACCAGGCGCTCAAGCAGAACATGGTGACGCTGCACAACCGGATCAACGAGCTCGGCGTGGCCGAGCCGGTGATCCAGCAGCAGGGCCTGGACCGCATCGTGGTGCAGCTGCCCGGCGTGCAGGACACCGCCAAGGCCAAGGACATCCTGGGCCGCACCGCCACGCTGGAGGTGCGCCTGGTCGACGAAAGCGCCGAGGCGCGCGCGGCCGAGCGCGGCGGCGGGCCGGTGCCGTTCGGCTCCGAGCGCTATCTCGAGCGCGACGGCCGCGCCGGTGATCGTCAAGAAGCAGGTGATCGTTACCGGCGAGAACCTGACCGACGCGCAGCCCGGCTTCGACGCCAGACGCAGGAAGCCGCGGTCGCACCTGACGCTGGACGCCAAGGGCGCGCGCATCTTCCGCGACGTCACGCGCGAGAACGTCGGCAAGCGCATGGCCATCCTGCTGTTCGAAAAGGGCAAGGGCGAGGTGCGTCACCGCGCCGGTGATCCGCGGCGAGATCGGCGGCGGCCGGGTCCAGATCTCCGGGCCGCATGACCACCATCGAGGCCAACGACCTGGCGCTGCTGCTGCGCGCCGGCTCGCTGGCCGCGCCGATGGAGATCATCGAGGAACGCACCATCGGCCCGAGCCTGGGCGCCGAGAACATCGACAAGGGCTTCGACAGCGTGATCTGCGGGCTTCGCGGCATCTGCCGTCTTCATGTGCGTCTACTACATGCTGTTCGGCGTGTTCTCGACGCTGGCGCTGGCCGTCAACCTGCTGCTGCTGGTGGCGGTGCTGTCGATGCTGCAGGCCACGCTGACGCTGCCGGGCATGGCGGCCATGGCGCTGGCGCTGGGCATGGCGATCGACTCCAACGTGCTGATCAACGAGCGCGTGCGCGAGGAACTGCGCAACGGCGCGTCGCCGCAGGCGGCCATCCACGCCGGCTACGACCGCGCCTGGGGCACCATCCTCGACTCCAACGTCACCACGCTGATCGCCGGCCTCGCGCTGCTGGCCTTCGGCTCCGGGCCCGGTGCGCGGCTTCGCGGTGGTGCACTGCATCGGCATCCTGACCTCGATGTTCTCGGCCGTGTTCTTCTCGCGCGGCCTGGTCAACCTCTGGTACGGCCGGCAAAAGAAGCTCAAGTCGGTGTCGATCGGCACGGTCTGGCGCCCGACGCCCGGCAGCGCTGAAGGCCTGAAGGCCGAAGCCTGAGCGCAGCGAGAAGCGAGCACCATGGAATTCTTCCAGATCCGCCGCGACATCCCGTTCATGCGCCACGCGCTGGTGTTCAACGTCATCTCGTTCGCTCACCTTCGCCGCTGGCGGTGTTCTTCCTGGTCACGCGCGGGCCTGCACCTGTCGGTGGAGTTCACCGGCGGCACGGTGATGGAGGTCGGCTACGCGCAGTCGGCCGACGTCGGCAAGGTGCGCGAGACCGTCGAGCGGCTGGGCTTCGCCGACGTGCAGGTGCAGAACTTCGGCACCTCGCGCGACGTGCTGATCCGCCTGCCGGTGCCGACGGCGTCAAGCAAGGCGAACTGTGACCGCGTCTCGACGCGCTGTGCAAGGCCGAGGCGGCGTGCTGGCACCAGGCGTCACGACAAGGGCGAGGCGATCAGCCGCAGGTCTGCGCCGCCGGCGGTGGCGAGCCGCTGCGCTGCAGCGCACCGAGTTCGTCGGGCCGCAGGTCGGCGAGGAACTGGCGACCGACGGCCTGAAGGCGCTGGGCATGGTGGTGGTCGGCATCATGATCTACCTGGCGTTCCGCTTCGAGTGGAAGTTCGCGGTGGCCGCCATCATCGCCAACCTGCACGACGTGGTCATCATCCTGGGCTTCTTCGCCTTCTTCCAGTGGGAGTTCTCGCTGGCGGTGCTGGCGGCGGTGCTGGCGGTGCTGGGCTATTCGGTCAACGAATCGGTGGTGATCTTCGACCGGATCCGCGAGAACTTCCGCCGCTACCGCAAGATGAACACGGTCGCAGATCATCGACAACGCGATCACCTCGCACCATCAGCCGCACCATCATCACCCACGGCTCCACCCAGATCATGGTGCTGTCGATGCTGCTGTTCGGCGGCCCGACGCTGCACTACTTCGCGCTGGCGCTGACCATCGGCATCCTGCTTCGGCATCTATTCCTCGGTCTTCGTCGCCGCCGCCATCGCGATGTGGCTGGGCGTCAAGCGCGAGGACCTGGTCAAGGCCGGCGGCCAAGGAGCAGCGACCCGAACGACCCGAACGCCGGCGCCGTGGTGTAGAGTGAGGCGTGCAACGCCCTCCTGCACACGGCACCGATCATCCGCTCGTCAATGGCCACCAGCGCCGCGCCCGCTCTACTGGCCGGCAGGCGCGGCAGCGTCTACACCGAGGCAGCTGGTCAAGGCGTCTGCCGGCGCCGGTCAGACGCATCTGCGCGAGAGCGCCGCGCGCGCTGCTCGACAAGCCGTCCGAGCACGCGCGCTCCAGCGCCGGCGCGACCTGGTGCAGGAGCTGCAACAAGGGCGCGCAGCCTGGCACCGCGGCATCGTCGCGGCCTGCGCCAGGTGCTGCTGCCCGGCGTGTCGGCGCTCGCGCCCGGCGCGATCTGCCGCCGCCCGGCGCAGCGGGGCCGCTGACGCTGGTCGGCGACGACACGATCGAGCTCGAGATCGTCACTCGCGGCTGGCGCTGGCGATCATGGACCGCGCGTCGTGGGAGTTCGCCGACCTGCGCTCGCGCATCGCGCACCTCGAGGGCCGCGAGCGAGCTCGACCCGCACGACATGCTGCGCGCCCACGTGCTGGCGCGCATCGTCGTCGACGCCTGGCGCGCGCGCCGGGCTGCACGCTGCGAGGCTGGCGCGAGCTGCAGCGGTGCTGCACGACGAGTTCGCGCTGCTGGTCGAGGAGGCCTACCACGAGACCAACCGCTGGCTGGTCGAGCAGGGCGTGCTGCCCGAGGTCGACCTGCGGCCTTCATCCGCCGCTCGCGCACGGGCCAGCGACCGACCAGCGGCTTCGGCGGCGGGGGCGGTGGCGGGGCGGCGCGAGCGGCCACTCGGCGGCAGTTCAGGCTTCGGCGACCGGCATGCGGCGGCGCGGCGCCGACAGGCGGTTCGGCAGCGCAGCGGCGGCAGGTTCCGGCCGGCGGCGGCGGCACCGGGCGTGGCCGGCACGGGCCAGCGGCACCGGCGGCCAGCCGGCAGCGGCGCCGGCGCGACTACCCGGGCCACGGCGGCGTCGCGACGAAACCCGGCATGATGACGCGCACCACGCCGCTGGCGCGCAGCGGCGAACATGCCGAGGCGGTGCTCGGCCAGCTCAACCGGCTGGTCGGACGGCACGTGCCCGAAGTTCGCCGGCTCGACGCCAGGCGGTGCGCGCTGTCGCCGGCGCTGGCCGAGCGATCAACCAGGCGCAGCAGGGCATTCGCCAGCGTGTCGGGGCAGCCACCACGCGCGGCCGGCGAGCCGACCGTCACGACGCCGGTCGCTGGTCGAGGAGCTGCACCAGCGCAAGCAGGTGCTGAAGAAGGCGGCCGCCTCGACCCGAGGAGCGCGCCACGATCGAGATCGTGGCGCTGATGTTCCAGAGCATCCTGACCGAGGACCGCATTCCGGCCACGCGTGCGCGTCTGGTTCGCGCGGCTGCAGATGCCGGTGCTGCGCGTGGCGGTCGCCGAGCCCGACTTCTTCGGCACCCTCGAGCACCCGGCGCGCCGGCTGATCGACCGCATGGGCTCGTGCGTGATGGGCTTCGACGCCGCCACGCGCAGCA
Source organism: uncultured beta proteobacterium (assembly GCA_963756415.1). GTDB lineage: Bacteria > Pseudomonadota > Gammaproteobacteria > Burkholderiales > Burkholderiaceae_C > Rubrivivax. The sequence goes on along the minus strand of CAVWNT010000002.1, from coordinate 305,253 downwards.
TCGGCGAGCGCTCGAGACGGAGATCAAGCGCGTCGTCCAGGTCATCGAGCCCTACCCCGACACCGGCCGGCGCGTCTTCCAGACGGTGCTGGCCGAGTTCGAGAAATTCCTCGAGCACTACTTCCAGCACCGAGAACGAGGCCACGCGCAAGGGCGTGTCGCTGGCGCAGCAGGTCGAGCAGCACGAGACGCTGGCGATCCAGTACACCATCGAGCTGCGCCGCATGCTCAACGAGGTGCCGGTGCAGGAGGGCGTGCGCGAGTTCCTGTTCCAGGTCTGGGCCGACGTGCTGGCGATGACCGCGGTGCGGTACGGCGCCCAGGGCGAGGAGACGCGGGCCATGAAGCGAGCCGCCGCCGACCTGATCTGGGCCGCCAGCGCCAAGCCCACGCGCGAGGAGCGCGCCGAGGTCATCCGCCGCCTGCCGCTGCTGCTGAAGCGCTGCGCGAGGGCATGGCCTCGGCCGGCATCGACAGCGGCCAGGCAGGACGAGCACATCAGTCCTCGAACAACTCGCTGGCCGACGCCTTCACTGCCAAGACCGAGGCGATCCCCGCCGAGCGGCTGCGCGAGCTGGCCGAGCGGCTGGAACCTGGAAGACTGCTGCCACGACGCCGCCGACGTGACCGATCGACGAGCGATGGTGCTTCGACCTGTCTGGGCACGAGAGCCCCGAATCGAGGTGGTGGCCGACGGCGGCTCGATGCCGACGCCGGCGATGGTGGCCTGGGCGCGCGAGCTGCAGCTCGGCAACTGGTTCATGCTCGACCACAACGGCCGACAACGAGGCCGTGCAGTTCGCCTGGCGCGGCGACTGCGCAAGCAGCTGCGCCTGTTCGTCCCGCCGCAGGGCCGCTGCTACTGTTCCAGCAGCAGCCGGCTGGCGGCCTACCTGCAGGCCGGGCTGCTGCTGCCGGCGGAGGACGAGGCGCTGACGTGCGCGCCACGCGCGAGCGCGCTGGCCAAGCTGGATGTCGATTCGGAGCGGCTGCTGAACTGAGCCACCGCGCCGCGGCAGCGGTAGCGGTCAGCCGGTCCTCGGGGTCGTCGCACAGCTCGTCGAGGACCAGCGCGTCGGGCTCCTCGCCGAAGCTCCAGTACACCATCAGCACGATGATCTTCAGGTCGTCGAGCGCCGACCGGGCCGTCGCCGGGGGCGGCCATCGCGCGGTCGATCACGATCTCGCGCATCGGCGCCGGCAGCACGCCGGAGGATTCGAGGAAGCTGATGAAGCCCAGGCACTCGCGCCCAGGTGTCCTGTCGCCGAGCAGACCGCATGCTCGGCCTCGGAGGGTCACGGCGCAGGCACTGCGGTGCCCTGCGGCTGCCGGTGCGCGGCGATTCGCGCGCGCGGTTGAGGCCATCGAGCCAGAGCAGCGCATCGTGGATCTCGTCGCTTCGAAGCCGACTGGGCGCTGAGCTTGCGCGACAGCTGCTGGAGCCCGGGGCAGGCATCGGCGCGCCAGTAGTTTTCGTAGACGAAGACCAGCACTTCGAACATGAAACCACTATAACCCAGCGCCCGCGATGCGCCGGCTGGCGCTGCCTCAGGCGCGCGCGCGCTGCGTGGAACAGCCCGCCGGGCAGGCGTGCGACACGCGCCGGCGAGTTCGAGTTCGAGCAGGCTGCGCACTGACACGTGCCCGGCCAGCCGGTGCGCGCGATCAGCGCGTCCAGGCTCACCGGGTCGAAGCCCAGCGCCTCCAGCAGCGCGTCTGCCGCCGCCGGCGTGCCGCTCGGCGTCGCTCGTCGGCAGCCGGTGGCGCGCGGCGGCGCCGCCAGGGCCGCAGTTCCTCCAGACGACGTCCTGCGCGGTCTCCACCAGCTTGGCGCCCTGCCGGAGCAGCGCGTGGCAGCCGCGCGACTGCGGCGAATGGATCGAGCCGGGGATCGCGAACACCTCCTTGCCCCGCTCGGCAGCGCCAGCGCGCGGTGATCAGCGAGCCCGACTGCAGCGCCGCCTCGACCACCAGCGTGCCCTGGCGACAGGCCGGCGATGATGCGGTTGCGCTGCGGGAAAGTTGCTCGGCAGCGGCGGCGTGCCGAGCGGATATTCGCTGACACCAGCACCGTCGTCGCGCGATGCGGTGGGCCAGATGCGGGTGGCGGCGGGTAGACGCGGTCCAGGCCGGTGCCGACCACCGCGATCGTGGCGAGCCGGCGCGCCTGCGCATCGAGCGCCCCTTCATGCGCCGCGCCGTCGACGCCGAGCGCCAGCCCGGAGACGACGCACGCGTTCGCGGCTCGAAGCCGCGGGCGAACGCGCGCGCGTTGTCCAGGCCCTGCGGCGTCGGGTTGCGGCTGCCGACGACGGCGAGCCGGGCTCGGCAAGCAGGCCGAGCCGCCCCGCAGGTACAGCATCAGCGGCGGATCGGCGGTCTGCAGCAACTCCGCCGGGTAGTCGGCATCGGCCAGCGTGAGCACGTGATGCGCGGCGTGCGGCGCGCCACCACCGCAGGTGCTGCGGCCCGGCTCGTCCAGCGGCGGCGGCTCGGCGTGCCGGCTTCGGCGCGGGCCCGACCACCTGTCGGCGGGCCTGGGAGAGGACTGGATTATCGCCTCCGGCGAGCCGAAGGCCGCCAGCAGCCGGCGCACGCCATCGCGCCGAGTCCCGGGCTGTCGAGCAGGCGGAGCCAGCTCGCGAGCTCGTCGCTGTCGAGCATGGCGAGCCGGCGGATCAGGGCTGGTGACGCGGTCGCCGATGATCACCTGCACGTTGATCGTGATGATCAACGCGTACGAGAGCCTTGTCGAAGGCCGGAACACCATCAGCAGGCCGTTGCGCTCGTCGGGCAGCTGCAGTTGCGTCTTCTTGTCCTCTAAGCGATCGACGGCGCGCCCGCCCTGACGCCAGATCGCCAGCACGTGGCCGCGCTTCGATGCCGTCGCGCGTGCCCTTGTTGATGACGACCACCTGGTTCTGGCCGGCACGAGGCCCATCGCCGTACATCGACACGACGCGACCGTCGACGGCGCCGTTCGGCGCCTGCGGCACATAGGCGTCGAGCTGGCGCGGCGGCTCCGGCACCAGGCGGTCGCCGACCCGCATTTCCTCCGCCGAGCCGACTTGATCGACAGTGCCGGCACCACTTCGGGGTTGCCCTTCGCGTCGACGATGTTGCGCCCGGCGACCGAGCTCGGCGTTGCCGAGGTACCGGGCTTCGTAGCCCAGCACGGCCTTGGTGCCGGGTCGAGCAGCGGCTTGGTTCGCGGAACACGCGGTAGTCGCGGGCTGCCCCAGCTCGCCCAGCACATAGGCGACCCGGCCCGTACATGCTGACACGGCCTTCCGGCGCGGCGACGATGCGCGGGGCCAGGAGCAACTGGTCGTCGGAGTGATCGCCTCGGCCAGGAACGGCTCGATCAGGTGCAGCGGTATCGAGCCGTGGCATCGTTGTCGGCAGGTGGCGCGCACGCGCGGGCTCGGATTCACGCTGTCGCCCGGCGCCCGGCGCCGCCCTGCGCAGCGAAGCGGGCGCGGCCGTCGTTCTTTTCCAGGACCAGCTGCTGGCCCGGGTAGATCAGGTGCGGGTTGCGCACCTCCTCGATGTTCATGCCCCACAGCTCGGGCCAGCGCCACGGGCTGCGAGGAACATGCCGGAAATGGCCCAGAGCGTGTCGCCGCGCTTCACGGTGTGCTCGTCCGGCGCGTCGGGCGCCAGCTCGGACAGCGGCACCCCGGCCTGCGCCACCTGCTGAGCGGTGGAGCGCTGCTGCGGGGTAATCGGGAAGTTGGCTCGGCGGCCTGCCACGCCGCTGGAACCCGCCGCCAGCAAAGGCGAGCGCAGGCAGGCTAACCGGCGACGGCGACAGAAACGGGGTCTGGTCATGGTGTATCGCTCCAGGGCGCGGGTCAAGGCAAATGCGCGATGACACAATCACACTCTTGGTCATCGGTGCTGCGTCGTCAACGTGAGCGCAAAGCCGCCGAAAGGCTTAGCTGTGTTCTAGCAATCTGCCCTTAAGCCCTTGATAGCGCAACGAATTGTGATGCCGGCCGTCTGCCGGAAGCCTGCCAAAAGTGCCGCGAATCGCCGCTCGTTGACCCACGTTGACCGCCTTCCAGGCCGCCTGGCGGCCCGACCCCGATCCGCCATGGCCCTGCTTTCGATCCTTTGCTTTCCCGACCCGCCTGCATACGGTGGCCAAACCGGTGGCCGCCGTCGACGACCGGTGCGCGCGCTCGTCGACGACATGATCGAGACGATGTACGACAACGACGGCATCGGCCTGGCGGCGACCCAGATCGACGTGCACGAGCGCATCGTCGTCGTCGACGTGTCGGAGAGCCACGACCGCCGCCGCGTGCTGATCAACCCCGAGATCACCTGGGCCGCCGCGACGAGCAGGTCGACGCCGACGAGGGTTGCCTGTCGGTGCCGGGCATCTTCGACGGCGTCGAACGCGCCACGGCAATCAGGTGACGGCGCTGGACGCCAGCGCTCGACCGCGAGATCCGGGCCGAAGGCATCCTGGCCGTGTCGATCCAGCCGACGGGCCACCTGCTCGGGCAAGGTGTTCGTGGGCAGCACGCAACCGGTCAGAGATGATCTGGCGAGGCGCGCACGGAGCGCGCCTGCGCCGACCCGTTCCTTATCCCCGCCCCTCAGGGTCCGCGGTCGCAAATCACTGTGGGCCGGTGCTGCCTCCTACGAAGCAGCCGCGCGCGGGCGGCCCCACATCCAGAGGCGCCCCGCACGACGCGCCGCCCGACCGGGCCAGCCACAGCGCGTCTTCGCGACCGCCGCGCGCCTGCAGTACTGAGCGGCCGGTCGGCGCCTGGATGGTCGATGCGAGCCCGGCAAGGTGGCGAGGCGCTCACCGAGCTTCCCCGGATCGGCAATCCGCTGCGGCGGACGGCGGCCGTGGTCGCGGCGGCCACGCGCCCCGACTTGACGTACCGCTGCGCGACGTCAGGCCCTGGGTGTACCTCACGCCATCGCTCGCGCGCCGGCTCCCGAGGTGCCCGCCTCGCGTGGGCCGACCTTGCCCGGACCCGCCCGCGGGCGCTCGAACGCCGGCCGCGGCATCCCCTGAACTTGCAGCCACCGCCGCCGGCGCAAGCAACTGCGCTCGAACGCGGCTGGCGGGATCCGTTGCAGCCGCGCGGCCTGCGCCTTGACGGTCCGTCTCGCGCAGGACGCCGGCATCGCCCGCGACGCGATGCGCGCGCGCGCCCCGATGCGATGGTGGTCGCGGCGTACGGCCTGATCCTGCCCGCAGTGGGTGCTGGTCGCGCCGCGTCTGGGCTGCCTGAACATCCACGCGTCGCTGCTGCCGCGCTGGCGCGGCGCCGCGCCGATCCAGCGCGCGATCGAGGCCGGCGATGCCGCGCACCGGCATCACCATCATGCAGATGGATGCCGGCCTGGACACCGGCGACATGCTGCTGACCGAAGCGCTCGCGATCGCGCGCCGACGACACCACCGGACGCTGCGCGACGCGCCTGGCCGAGCTCGGCGCGCCGGCTGATCGTCGGCGGCGCTGACGCGCTTGCGCTGGCACGTCTGCGCCGCAGCGCCGCAGCCCGGCCGGGCGTCGCTACGCGCACAAGATCGACAAGTCCGAGGCGCCGATCGACTGGTCGCGAGCCGCGCCGCGGTGATCGAACGACGCATCCGCGCCTTCGACCCGTTCCCGGCGCCAGCGCCGACTCGGCGGGCGATCGCTGAAAATCTGGCGGCGTGTGCCGCGTCGATCCGCCGACGGCTGCGCCGTCGGCCGGTCGTTGCGTGACCGAGGACGCCGCGACGTGCCATGCGGCGGAGGCGCGTTGCGCGTGATGCAGGTGCAGCGGCCGGGCGGCAAGCGCCTCGCTATGGTCGAGTTCGCATGCGCCCGGGCTAGCGACTCGGGCCCGGCGGCTTTCGCTCGCGCCCGCAGTAAGTCGCCGCGGCTGCGGCCGCAAGCGCGCTCCTAAATCGCCCGAGCGTGCTGCCCATGTCGCCACTTCGCCCGTCCGCCCTGTTGCTTGCCGCCGCGCTGCTGGCCGGCTGCGACATGCTCGGCATCGAATCGGCCGACGCGGCGGCCGCGCGCAAGGACGCCGAGGGCCGTGCGGTCGGCGGCGCCTGCCGCCACGCCGGGCGTGCGCTAGAGGACTGCTTCACGATGAACCGCAAGTCCGACAAGGCCGCGGTGTTCGCCGGCTGGCGCGAAATGAACGACTACATGCGCGAGAACCAGATCGAATCGCTGGCCCCGCAGGGCACGCCGGCCACCGACATCGCCTCGAAGCCGGCCGCCGCAGCCAAGGACGCCGAAACCGACAAGCCGGCCGAAGAGGCCTATGCTATCAAGCGCGATTCCTGATAATCGGCGGGTCGCGGCGGATGCGCTTCGCCCCTTCCTCGGTCCGGACACATGAACAGTCCTCCGCTTTTGCCGACCTGTGCGCCGGCCGCGTGGCCGGCCAGCGCGTCTTCATCCGCGCCGACCTCAACGTGCCGCAGGACGACGCCGGGCAACATCACCGAAGACACGCGCATCCGCGCCTCGATGCCCTGCATCCAGCATGGCGCTGGACGCCGGCGCGGCGGTGATGGTCACCTCGCACCTGGGCCGGCCGACCGAAGGCGAGTTCAAGCCCGAGGACTCGCTGGCGCCGGTGGCCGACGCGCCTGGCCGAACTGCTGGGCCGCGACGGTGCCGCTGGTGGCGCGACTGGGTCGACGGCGTGCGACGTGCAGCCCGGCGCAGCTGGTGCTGCTGGAGAACTGCCGCGTCAACAAGGGCGAGAAGAAGAACGACCCCGGCGCTGGCGCAGAAGATGGCCGCGCTGTGCGACATCTTCGTGCACGACGCCTTCGGCACCGCGCACCGCGCCGAGGCCTCGACCTACGGCATCGCGCAGTTCGCGCCGATCGCCTGCGCCGGCCCGCTGCTGGCCGCCGAGATCGACGCCATCGCCAAGGCGCTGGCCAACCCGAAGCGGCCGCTGGTGGCCATCGTCGCCGGCTCCAAGGTCTCGACCAAGCTCACCATCCTGCAAGGCGCTGGCCAGGCAACGTCGACCAGCTGATCGTGGGCGGCGGCATCGCCAACACCTTCCTGCTGGCCGCCGGCCTGCCGATCGGCAAGTCGCTGGCCGAGGCCGACCTGGTGGGCGAGGCGCAGGGCCGTGATCGAGGCGATGAAGGCGCGCGGCGCCGAGGTGCCGATTCCCGACCGACGTGGTGACGGCCAAGACCTTCGCCGCCGACGCGCCGGCCACCGTGAAGGCGGCCGCCGACGTGGCCGACGACGACCTGATCCTCGACATCGGCCCGAAGACCGCGGCGCGGCTGGCGGCGCAGCTGAAGGCCGGCCGGCACCATCGTCTGGAACGGCCCGGTCGGCGTGTTCGAGTTCGACGCGTTCGCGGACGGCACCGAAACCATCGCGCGCGCCATCGCCGACTCGCCAGCGCCTTCAGCATCGCCGGCGGCGGCGACACGCTGGCGGCCATCGCCAAGTACGGCATCGAGAAGGACGTGGGCTACATCTCCACCGGCGGCGGCGCCTTCCTGGAAGTGCTGGAAGGCAAGACGCTGCCGGCGCTTCGAGATCCTGGCAGAGCGCGCGCCGGGCTGAGCGCCGGCGCGGCTGGCGTAACCGCACCGGCACCATCCATGTGCAGAATCCGAAACTCGATTACACGGAGACCGCCCATGGCACCGTCGCGCCACCAAGATCGTCGCCACCCTCGGCCCCGCGTCCAGCGACCCCGAGCTGCTGGAGCAGATGATCCGCGCCGGCGTCAACGTCGTGCGGCTGAACTTCAGCCACGGCACGGCGCAGGACCACATCGACCGCGCCACGCTGGTGCGCGAGGCCGCGCAGCGCGCCGGCCGCGAGGTGGCCATCATGGCCGACCTGCAGGGCCCGAAGATCCGCGTCGGCAAGTTCGCCGACGGCAAGGTGCAGCTGGAGCCGGGCATGAAGTTCGTGCTCGACGCCTCGCGCACCGAGCCGGGCGACATCGACGGCGTGGGCCTGGACTACAAGGAACTGCCGCGCGACGTGCAAGCCCGGCGACACGCTGCTGCTCAACGACGGCCTGATCGTGCTGACGGTCGACGCGGTGCAGGGCGAGCAGGTGCACACCACCGTCAAGCTCGGCGGCGTGCTGTCCAACAACAAGGGCATCAACAAGCAGGGCGGCGGCCTGACCGCGCCGGCGCTGACGGCCAAGGACATGGAGGACATCCGCACCGCGATGAGCTTCCAGGCCGACTACGTGGCGGTGAGCTTTCCCGAAGAACGCCACCGACATGGAGATGGCGCGCCAGCTGTGCAACGTGGCCGGCGCCGAGTACCGCCACAAGCCGGGCCTGATCGCCAAGATCGAGCGCGCCGAGGCGATCCCGCAACCTGGAATCCATCCTGCAAGGCCAGCGACGGCATCATGGTCGCGCGCGGCGACCTGGCGGTCGAGGTCGGCAACGCCGCCGTGCCGGCGCTGCAGAAGACGCATGATCCGCATGGCGCGCGAGCTCGACAAGGTGGTCATCACCGCCACGCAGATGATGGAGTCGATGATCACCAACCCGGTGCCGACGCGCGCCGAGGTCAGCGACGTGGCCAACGCGGTGCTCGACGGCACCGACGCCGTGATGCTCAGCGCCGAGACCGCCGCCGGCAGCTACCCGCTGGAGACCATCGAGCGAGATGGCCAACATCTGCGCCGAAGCCGAGAAGGCCGAGGACGTGAAGCTGGACGCCGACTTCACCGGCATGACCTTCGCGCGCATCGACCAGTCCATCGCCATGGGCGCGCTGTTCACCGCCTACCACCTGGGCTGCAAGGCCATCGTGGCGCTGACCGACTCGCGGCTCGACCGCGCTGTGGATGAGCCGGCACCGCATCCACATCCCGATCTACGCGCTGACGCCCAAGCTGGCGACGCAGCGCAAGATGGCGCTGTACCGCAACGTGCGGCCGCTGCTGATGGACCAGAGCGCCGAGCGCGACATGGCGCTGGCCGAGGCCGAGGCGCACCTGAAGAAGCGCGGCATCGTCGCCAGCGGGCGACATCTACGCCATCACCTGCGGCGAGCCGATGGGCGCGCCGGGCGGCACCAACATGCTGAAGATCTGCCGGCGCTGGAGCTGCAGCGGCCACGGCCGGCAGCGGCTTCGCTGGGATCGGCCCAGCGGGTGCAGGCGCGGCCGACTTCGCCGCGCGAAGGCGCAACCGGGCTGCGTTACAAATTCGCGTGCACGCTTCGCTCCGTCGCACCTGTACTTCGCGAGGATCGCTGCCATGCCACTCGTCTCCATGCGCCAACTGCTGGACCATGCCGCCGAAACGGCTACGGCATTCCGGCCTTCAACGTCAACAACCTCGAGCAGGTGCAGGCCGTCATGGAAGCCGGCCGAGGAAGTCGGCGCCCCGGTGATCCTGCAGGCCTGCGCCGGTGCGCGCAAATACGCCGGCGAGCCCTTCCTGAAGCACCTGATCCTGGCGGCGATCGAAGCCTATCCGACATCCCGCTGGTGATGCACCAGGACCACGGCCAGAGCCCCGACGTCTGCCAGGGCGCCATCGACCTGGGCTTCTGCTCGGTGATGATGGACGGCTCGCTGGAAGCGGACGGCAAGACGCATCGCCGAGCTACGACTACAACGTCGACGTGACGCGCAAGGTCGTCGACATGGCGCACGCCTGCGGCGTCACGGTCGAAGGCGAGCTGGGCTGCCTGGGTTCGCTGGAAACCATGCATGGCGACAAGGAAGACGGCCACGGCGCCGAAGGCGACCATGACGCGCGAGCAGCTGCTGACCGACCCCGAGCAGGCCGCCGACTTCGTCAAGCGCACCCAGCTCGACGCGCTGGCCATCGCCATCGGCACCAGCCACGGCGCCTACAAGTTCACCGCAAGCCCACCGGCGACATCCTGGCGATCGACCGCATCAAGGAAATCCACAAGCGCATCCCGAACACCCACCTGGTGATGCACGGTTCGTCGTCGGTGCCGCAGGACTTGCTGGCGATCATCCACCAGTACGGCGGCGACATGAAGGAAACCTACGGCGTGCCGGTCGAAGAAATCCAGGAAGCCATCAAGCACGGCGTGCGCAAGGTCAACATCGACACCGACCTGCGCCTGGCGATGACCGGCGCGATGCGCAAGTTCCTGGCCGAAAACCCGGGCAAGTTCGACCCGCGCGACTGGCTGAAGCCGGCGCGCGAAGCGGCCAAGGCAGATCTGCAAGCAGCGCTACAGCGAGTTCGGCTGCGAGGGCCAGGGCGCGAAGATCAAACCGCGTGCTCTGGACGACGTGGCCAAGGCCTATTCGAGCGGCGAGTTGGCACAGACGGTGGTGTAACGCGACGTTTGCTGCAGCCGGCGGCGCCACCGGTGCAGCGGCCCAGCGGCATGCGCAAGGTTCCCGCCGACGCCGGCCGCGGCTTCGTGGCCATCGACTTCGGCACCTCCAACTCGGCGGTGGCGCTGCCGCGCGTGGCGGTGGCGGTGTGCGGCTGGTCGAACTCGAACCCGGCCTCGCGACCATGCCCACCGCGGTGTTCTACCGCGCCGACACGCCGGCGCACGAAGTGCAGGCCGAGCGGCTGTACGGCCGTGCGGCGATGGCCGCGTATGTCGAAGGCATCGACGGGCCGTCTGATGCGTTCGATGAAGAGCATCCTCGGCTCGAGTCTGCTCGACCAGAGCACCGACATCGGCGCCGGCCGCGCGGTGCGCTACCGCGACGTGGTGGCCGGCTACCTGCGCCGCCTGAAGCTGTCGCCGAGGCCGAGGCGGGCCATGCCGCTGCGCGCGCGTGGTGCTGGGCCGCCCGGTGTTCTTCGTCGACGACGACCCGGCGCGCGACGCGCAGGCGCAGGCGGCGCTGCACGACCGCGGCGCGGCAGGTCGGGCTTCGACGAGGTGCGGTTCCAGTTCGAACCGATCGCCGCCGCGCTGGACCACGAAAGCCACGTCGACCGCGAACAGCTGGTGCTGGTGGCCGACATCGGCGGCGGCACATCCGACTTCTCGCTGGTGCGCGTGGGCCCGGCGCGGCGCGGCCGTGCCGAGCGCCGTGACGACATCCTGGCCAACCACGGCGTGCACCTGGCCGGCACCGACTTCGACCGCCACATCGAACTGGCCAGCATCCTGCCGCTGCTGGGCTACGGTGCGCGCCGGCCGGCACGGCCCGGCGAGGACTCGCGCGAGGTGCCCAGCGGCGTGTACTTCGACCTCGCCACCTGGCACCTGATCAACACCGTGTACGCGCCGGCGCGTGTGAGCGAACTGCGTGGCATGAAAGGCTGGTACGACGATGCGCGCCATCACGCGCGCCTGCTGCGCACGCTGCAGCAGCGACTCGGCCACGCGCTGGCGGCCGCGGCCGAGCAGGCCAAGATCGAGGTCGCGTTGCACGGCGACACGCACGATCGACCTCGGGCTGCTGGAGCCGGGGCTGAGCGCGCCACTGCGCATGAAGCGAAGCGGCCGCCGCGATCGAGCACGAGGTGCAGCGCATCGTGCTGGCCGCACGCGACACGGCTCGGCGCAGGCCGGCGTGGCCGCCGACGGCGGTGGACGTGCTGTATTCACCGGCGGCTCGACCGGTCTGCAGCCGCTGGTGCAGCGCATCGCCGAGCAGTTTCCGGCCGCGCATCTGGTGCGCGGCGACCGTTTTGCCAGCGTGGCGCAGGGGCTCGGGCTGCACGCCCGCGCGCTGTTCGCCGGCTGAGCGCCGCGCCGCGCTACTTCTTTTCGCTCTTCTCGCTCTTCTCGCGCTTCTCGCTCTTGTGGCCCTTTTCGCCCTTGTCGCCCTTGCCTTGGGTCGGCTTGCGGTGCAGCGCCAGCACGTCGGCACCTTCATCGCCGTGGTGGCGCTTGTCCAGATCGGCGAGCAGGCCCTCGTCGCTGAGATCGATCGAACGTGAGTTGTCCCAGTCGAAACGGGTCGTCGCATTGAGCCGATCGATGACATGGCGCGCATCGGTCTCGATGGCCAGTTCGCGGCGCGCATCGAAGCTGCCCGGGGCCAGGTTGATCGAACCGACGATCGCACGCTTGCCGTCGGCCAGCAGCATCTTGCCGTGCAGCTTCAGCTTTTTCAGCCGGTGCACCTTGGCCCCGACGTCGTTCATGATGCGCAGGCCGCCGACGCCTTCGGCCAGCTTGTTGGCCTTCAGGTTGTGCGGCGGTCGCGCCATGATGTGCACCTTGACGCCGCGGCGCATCGCGCGCACCAGCCGTTCGACGATGACCGTGTCCTGGTAGCGCTCGTTTTGCAGCCACAGCGTGTCGCGCGCGGCGTCGATGAACGCGGCGATGCGTTCGCGGCCGTTGTTCGGGCACCAGATCAGCGTCGAATTCGGATCGGGCTCGAACTTCTTGTGCTGCCAGTCGGCCTCGAAGCATTTCAGCATCTCGCCGACTTCCAGCGCATCGGTGGTGACCACCGCATAGTCGCGCGTCTGCGTCAGGTCGCGGGTTTCCCAGTTCAGCGATTCGACGAAGCCGACGCTGTCGTCGATGACCATCGATTTCTGGTGCGTCAACGCAAACTCGGGGCTGCTGTCGCTGACTGTCACGCCGGCCTTTTCCAGCGCCTTGCGCGTTTCTTCGTTCTCGGCCGAGCCGTCCCGGCGCGCCGGGTTCAGCATCACGCGCACCTTCACGCCGCGCTGTTCGGCGGCGATCACGGCCTGCACCATGTCCGGGTCGGTGAACAGGAACATGCGGATGTTGACCGACGACTTCGCGCCATTCAGCGCATCGATCAGCGGACGCGCGCCGTCGTCGGGCAGCACGATCAGTGAATGTGACATGGTGCGTTTCAAAGGCTGGGTGGTCGGGCCGCAAAGGATAGCCTCCAACGCCGGTGCCGTACAAAGCACCGCTGTGGCCAGTCACCGAAGACCGCCGACCCGCCACCTACAATTCCTGTTCCGCTTGACCGGAGTCGCCCTTGCCTGGTGCAGCCCCCTTGGTCGGCGTTCTGATGGGCTCTGCCAGCGACTGGCCAACCCTGAAAAATGCCGCGCAGATTCTCAGTGAGTTCGGCATTGCGCATGAAGCGCGGGTGATCAGCGCCCACCGCATGCCCGACGAGATGTTCGCCTACGCGCAAGGCGCCGCGCAGCGTGGTCTGAAGGCGCTCATCGCCGGGGCCGGCGGTGCCGCCCACCTGCCCGGCATGCTGGCGGCGAAGACGACGCTGCCGGTGCTGGGTGTGCCGGTGGCCAGCCGCCATCTGCAGGGCGTCGATTCGCTGCATTCGATCGTGCAGATGCCGCGCGGCGTTCCGGTGGCCACCTTCGCGATCGGCGACGCCGGCGCTGCCAACGCGGCGCTGTTCGTCGTCGCCATGCTGGCCCTTCACGATGCCAGCCTGCGCGAGCAACTCGCCGCATGGCGCGCGCGTCAAAGCGATGCCGCGCGCGCCATGGACGCCGAGCTGAAGTGAGCGCGGCGATCCTGCCCGGCGCTGACGTGGACGGCCAGCCGGCCATGCTCGGCGTGATGGGCGGCGGCCAGCTGGCGCGCATGTTTGTGCATGCGGCGCAGGCGATGGGCTATCGCACCGCGGTGCTCGACCCCGATGTGCACAGTCCGGCGGGCACGGTGTCGCACCGGCATGTGCGCGCCGACTACCTCGATGAAGACGCGCTGGCCCTGATGCAGCGGCACTGCGCGGCGATCACCACCGAATTCGAGAATGTGCCGGCGGCGGCTCTTGCGCGACTGGCCGGCAGCCGCCCGGTGGCCCCCGGCGCCGATGCGGTGGCCATCTGCCAGCGACGACAGCATGAAAAGAGCTTCTTCGCACGCTGCGGCGTGCCGTGTGCACCGCACGCCATCATCGCCGCCGAAGCCGACCTGGCCAGCGTCGATGCGGCGCTGTTCCCTGCCATCCTGAAAACGGCCGAGCTGGGCTACGACGGCAAGGGCCAGGTCGACGTGACCACGCCGCACGAACTGGCCGCCGCCTGGCAACAGCTCGGCGGCGTCACCTGTGTGCTCGAAAAACGTCTGCCGCTGCACTGCGAGATCAGTGTCATCGTCGCGCGCGGCGAGGACGGACGCTGGGTGCACCTGCCGGTGCAGCAGAACCTGCACCGCGACGGCATCCTGGCCGTCACGCAGGTGCCGGCGCCGAGCCTGTCGGATCAACAGGCCGCGCATGCGGTGGCGCTGGCCGGCACCCTCGCCGAGCGCATGCAGTACGTCGGCGTGCTGTGCGTCGAATTGTTCGTGCTGCGCGACGGCACGCTGGTGGCCAACGAGATGGCGCCACGGCCTCACAACTCGGGGCACTACAGCATCGATGCCTGCGACGTTTCGCAGTTCGAATTGCAGGTGCGTTGCATGGCCGGCCTGCCGCTGCCGGCGCCGCGCCAGCACAGTGCGGCGGTGATGTTGAACCTGCTCGGCGACCTGTGGCCGCAGGATGCCGGCGCGACGCCGCCATGGCACGCGGTGCTGGCCTTGCACGGTGTGCACCTGCACCTGTACGGCAAGCTCGAGCCGCGCCGCGGCCGCAAGATGGGGCACCTGACCGTCACCGCCGCCAGCGCGAAGGCTGCACTGTCGGTGGCGCGGGAGGCCGCCACCCGCCTGGGCCTGGCGCTGCCCTGATGCCGACGCTGCAAGCGGCCGACCCGCAGGCCATCGAGGCGGCAGCGCGCCACCTGGCGGACGGCGACTTGCTCGCCTTTGCCACCGAGACGGTGTATGGCCTCGGTGCCCGTGCCGACGACGACGCGGCGGTCGCCGCCATCTTCGCCGCCAAGGGCCGTCCCGCCGCGCACCCGTTGATCGTGCACACGGTCGATGTCGACGCAGCACGCTGCTTCGCGCTCGAATGGCCAGGCGCTGCGCAGACGCTGGCCGACGCCTTCTGGCCCGGCGCGCTGACCCTGATCGTGCGCCGCCAGCCGTCGCTGGCGGCTGCTGCCGCCGGTGGCCAGGGCAGCATCGGGTTGCGCGTGCCGGCGCATGGCGTGGCCCATGCGCTGCTGGGCGCGGCGCTGCGTCTGGGCGTGCCGGGGTCGCCGCGCCGAGCGCGAACCGATTCGGCCGTGTCAGCGCCACCTGCGCGGCGCATGTGCGCGATGAGCTGGGCGAGTCGTTGTGGGTGCTGGATGCGGGCGATTGCCCCGGCGGCATTGAATCGACGATCGTCGATTGCTCAGGCGAGGCGCCGACCCTGTTGCGCCCGGGCATACTGTCGCGCGCGCAGATCGAGCAGTGCCTGGGCCACGGCCTGCGCCTGCCGGATGCCCGATCACCCCGCGCGCCGGGCACGCTGGCATCGCACTACGCGCCGTCGGCCAAGGTGCGGCTGATGAGTGCCGCGCAGATCCGCGACGCCGCCAGGCTGCTCGGCGAGGGTGCGCTGCCGCTGAAGCTGGCGGTATATTCGCGCTCGCACGAAGGGGTTCGCCGCCCCATCGAACACCGGCGCATGCCCACCACCGCGGCCGCGGTGGCCCACGAACTGTTTGCGGTGCTGCGTGAGTTCGACAGCCGCGGCGCACAGCTCATCTGGGTTGAACAGCCCCCTGACGAGCCCGCATGGGATGCCGTGCGTGACCGATTGACGCGTGCCTCAGCCCACTGAGATTCCCGACCCTCCCTATGATCCGGCAAATGATGCACAGATTGACAGCAAGACGGTGCGGCGCTGCGTTGGCCCTGGCCTTTGGCCTGGGCCTGGTGGCCTCGTGTGGCGGCGGCACCGAACAGATCGATCCGTTCGCACCGACGCGGATGCTGGTCTTCGGCGACGAGATGAGCGTGCTCACCGATCAGGCGGGCGGCAGTCGCGGGCGCAAGTACAGCGTCAACGCCCTCGACGCCAACGGCGCGGTCGACTGCACGCTGCGCCCGCTGTGGACGCAGGTGCTGGCCAACACCTACCTGTTCGCCTTCGAAGACTGCAACACCACCGGTGTGCTGGTTCCGCAGGCGCGGATCTATGCCAAGGTGGGCGCGACGTCGCTCGACTTCGAAGCGCAGATCGCTGACGCGCAGGCTGTCGGTGGCGGCTTCACCAGCACCGACATCGCGACCGTGCTGATAGGTGCCAACGACGTGCTCGATCTGTACCAGAACCAGTACCTGCCCAATCCCACCGCGGACGACCGCCAACGCCATCGTGGCCGAGTTGCAGAAGCGCGGCGAACGCCTGGGCCTGCAGATCAACGCGCTGACCCAGCTGGGTCCGCGGGTGGTGCTGTCGACGATCCCGCTGATGGGCCTGACGCCTTATGCGCTGCGCGAGGCCATCACCAGTGGCGATGCCCAGCGGTCGGCCTTGCTGACCAACTTCAGCAACGCCTTCAACACCGCCGTGCGCGTCAACATCGTCAACGACGGGCGTTTCATCGGCCTGGTCGAACTCGATGCGCTGATCAATGCCGGCTTCAACAACCCGACGCAATACGGGCTGACGAACGTGACGCCGGGCGTGTGCTCGGTACCGCTGCCCAACTGCAGCACCAACACGCTGGTCGCCACCACGGCAATGCCGCCACCACCTGGCTGTGGGCAAGCGACCTGTGGATGGGGGTCCACCGCGCACCTGAACCTGGGCAACTTCGCCCGCGGTCGGGCCCTGGGCAACCCGTTCTGAGTCACGCGCCCCAGCCAGGTCAACGGCGGGCGCGTCGCGCAGGCTCCACTGCACCAGCGCCTCGAGCGCCGGCCGCGCCGCATTGGCGTTGGCGTGGTTGACGACTCGCCACCAGCACGTAGCGCTTGCCGCTGGCACCAGCACATAGCCGGCCAGGCCGGCGACATCGCGCAGCGAGCCGGTCTTCAGGTGCGCCGACCGGCGCTGGCGCGCGATGCGCCGCAGCGTGCCGTCGAGTGCCGGTGACCGGCAGCGAGCCATCAGCTCGGGCATCACCGGCGCTGGCCCAGCCGCATTGCAGCAGTCGCGCCAGCAACGCGGCCGACATGCGCGTCTCGCGCGACAGCCCCGAGCCGTTGTCGATCACCACCGCGTCGAGCGACGCACCGAGGCGGCTCGCCAACCAGGAGCGCAGCGCCGCGCGCGCACCTTCAGGCGTGGCCACGGTGGCCCCGGGCTGCCTGCAGCGCCAACGTCAGCAGCAGCTGCTGCGCCATCACGTTGTTGCTGTACTTGTTGATGTCGCGCACGATGTCGCCCAGTGGCGGCGACGTCAGCTCGAACGTCGGCCTGACGCCGTCGGGCGCCGGGCCTTCACGCACGACGCCGGTCAGGCGCCCGCCCGATTCCGCCACAACGTCGCCAGCAGCGCGCGATGCGTACTGCCGCGGGTCGACCGTCGGCCAGCGGCCAGCTGCGCTCGCCGCACAGGCGCAGGGTACTGGCCGGCAAAGCGCAGCCGGTCGGGGTCGCCGGAGGTCGCCTTGAGCGCGGCGCGCCAGTCGTCGCAGGGCCCGGCGGCCAGCGGCACGGTGGCGTCGACCTGCACGCCGGCAGCGGCGGTTCGGCCGAGACCAGCGCGACGCCGCGCACCGGATCGGGCGTGAAGGTGTAGATCACCGCGTTCAGTTCAGCAGCAGCGCCTGCGGGCGCGCGTTGTACGGGCGCAGCGGCTCGTTGTCGAACTCGGCGGTCGACCCTTCGGCGCCTGCGAAGCGCTGTCTGGTCGAGCACGATGTCGCCGCGGATCTCGTCGATGCCCATCTGGCGCACTCGCAGCAGCAGCAGCCACAGCCGCTCGAGCGTCAGCTTGGGGTCGCCGCGGCCCTTGATGTGCACGCGGCCCAGTACGCCGCACGCCGTCCTGCGGCACTGACGGGGCCGACCAGCCAGACCGGTGTTTTCCACGTGAACGCGGGCCCGAGCTGGTCGAGCGCGGCATAGGTGGTCAGCAGCTTGGCCAGCGATGCCGGGTTGACCGGTCGTTGCGCGTGGTGCGCCAGCCGCGCCGTGCCGTTGCCGACCTCCTGCACCAGCACCGACGACCGCATCGAGCGGGATCCGTTCGCGCTGCAGCGCGGCGTCGACCTCGGCCACGGCTGGGCGGCCCCGGCCGCGCCACGGCCGCGGCGCGCGCGCGGCGACCGCTGCGCACAGCGCGGCCGGCACGGCAGAACAGCGGCGGCCTCATCGGTGCCGATGATCGCACGCAGGCCGACTTACACTGACCGCATGACCCCTTCGGCAGCGTCTGCAAATCCCCGCGCGCCGCGGCTGCTCGCGCTGGATACGGCCGGCGAGTGCATGCTGGTGGCCGTCATCGACGGCGATCGGCAATGGCATGCCGAAGAGACCGGCGGCGCGCAGGCGTCGTTGCGGCTGCTGCCGCTGGTCTTCGAATTGTTGGCCGCATGCAGGGTTGGAACTTGCCGCGCTCGATGCCTTGGCGTTCGGCCGCGGCCCAGGCGCATTCACCGGGCTTCGCACCGCGTGTTCGGTGACGCAGGGATTGGCCTTCGGCGCCGGATTGCCGGTGCTGCCGCTCGACAGCCTGGCACTGGTCGCCGAAGACGCGGCCCACCAGCACGGAGCGGCCGCTCAGCGGCTGTGGGTCGCGGTCGACGCGCGCATGGACGAGGTCTATGCCGCAGCGTACCGCCGCGTCGACGGGCACTGGCAGGCCACGCACGAGCCTGCGTTATGGCCGGTCGCGGCGCTGGCGCAGGCCTGGCTACAGGAGCCCCCGGCCTGTGTGGCGGGAACGGCGCTCGACGCGTTCGGCGAGCGACTGCCCAGCGGCAATGCGCTGCGCGTCGCGCGGCCGCATGACCGCGGTGCTGCGCTGGCCCGCCTGGCGCGCGCGGCCTGGCAGCGCGGCGCAGCGGTCGATGCCGCGCAGGCCTTGCCGCTGTACCTGCGCGACAAGGTTGCGCTGACGACGGTCGACGCGCGCTCGCAGTCAAGGCGGCATGAACGCAGAGCGCCGCATGAGCGCTCGCCTGAGTCACAACCTGGTCGCGGACTGCGTGCCACCGCGCCGATGACGATCGACGACCTCGATGCCGTGCTGGTGATCGAGCGACAGGCCTACGATTTTCCGTGGACGCGGGGCAACTTCGTCGATTCGCTGGCAGCCGGGTACCTCGGGCGGCTGCTGCGCGACGGCCGCGGTGAGGCGCTGGCCTACTACGTCGCGATGGCCGGTGTGCAGGAGATGCACCTGCTGAATCTGACCGTCGCACCGGCCTGGCAAAGGCGCGGCCTGTCGCTGCGCTTGCTCGCCGACCTGGTCGAGTCTGCGCGTGCGGCCGATGCGCAGTCGCTGTGGCTCGAGGTGCGCGTCAGCAATACGCGCGCCGCGGCAATCTACCGCCGCTACGGCTTCGACGACATGGGCATGCGCCGTGGTTACTACCCGGCCGGACACGGCGCGCGCGAGGATGCCCAGGTCATGCGACTGTTGCTGACGCCGACGCGAGCGACCGATGCGCTGGAGTGAACGTCAGCGCGCGATGCTGCGCGAGATCGGCGTGCGTGTGTTCGCGCCGCCGCCGTCGGAGTCGCCAGGGGAGCCGCAACGGGCGCGGCTGCGCCGTCGACCCGCCATGCTGCGGCCGTCGCTCTCATCGGCGGCGCCAGCAGCCGCTGTTCAGTGGCTCGTGCAGCGCCGACGTCGGCTGCCGCGGCGCAACCCGGTGCCGCCGATGTGCGCGGCCGCATCGATGCGCTCGACTGGCCCGAACTGCGCGCGGCGGTCAGCGCGTGCCGGGCCTGCGCGCTGTGCGCGTCGCGTCGCGCAAACGGTGTTCGGCGTCGGTCACCCGCGGGCGCACTGGATGATCGTCGGCGAGGCCCCGGCGAACACGAAGACCGGCAGGGCGAGCCCTTCGTCGGCCGACCGGGCCGCTGCTCGACAACATGCTGCGCGCGCTCGGCCTGACGCGCGATCCGCCCGACCCGAACGCCAGGTGTTCATCGCCAACACGCTTGAAGTGCCGGCCGCCGGGCAACCGCAACCCGCTGCCCGACGAGACTGGCGCGTGCGCGCCGTTTCTCGCGCGCCAGATCGCGCTGGTGCAGCCGCGCGTCATCCTCGCGATGGGACGCTTCGCGGCGCAGGCGCTGCTGCGCAGCGACGAGCCGATCGGCCGGCTGCGCGGGCGCGTGCACGAGTACCTCGGCGTGCCGGTGATCGTCACCTACCACCCGGCCTACCTGCTGCGCAACCTGCCCGACAAGGCGCGCGCCTGGGCCGACCTGTGCCTGGCCGCCGACCTGCCGCGGCCCTGCCCCCGGCGTGACGGGCAGCCAACCCGATCGACAAATGCCGCGGCGCTACGCGCGCGCCACCACCGCCGGCGTCTGCTCGATCACCGCCCCGATGACCCACCGCGGCGGATGACCAGCGCGGCTCAGACGCGGCGTCCTTCTCGGGGCGCTGCCAACCCGACACTGTGGACTGCCGCGCCCTGGCCACGCTCAGCTGGCCAGCCGGCGCATCCTTGGCCAGGGTCGATCCGCCGCCGATCGTGGCCCCTGCACCGATCGCGATCGGCGCCACCAGCACGCAGTTGGAGCCGACGTGCACGTCGTCGCCGATGACGGTGCGGTGCTTGTTCGCGCCGTCGTAGTTGGCCGTGATGCTGCCGGCGCCGAAATTGACGCGCGCCCGACACTCGCATCGCCCAGGTACGCCAGGTGGTTGGCCTTCGCGCCATCGCCCAGCGTGCTGTTCTTGACCTCGACGAAGTTGCCGATGTGCACGTCCTGGCCGAGCTCGGCGCCGGGCCGCAGCCGCGCAATGGGCCGATGCGTGATGCGACGCCCACCCGCGCACCCTCCAGGTGACTGAAGGCTTCGATGCGCACGCCGGCCGCCACCTGCGTGTCGCGCAGCAGGCAATGGGCGCCGATGCGAACGCCATCGCCGAGCGTCACCTCGCCTTCGAATAGGTAGCCGATGTCGATCTCGACATCGACGCCGCAGTGCAGCGCGCCGCGCAGGTCGAAGCGTGCCGGATCGGCCAGCCGCACGCCGGCATCCATCAACTCGTCGGCCTGGCGGCGTTGCACCTGCCGTTCGAGTGCCGCCAGCTGCGCGGGGCTGTTGACACCCAGCACCTCGATCTCGCTCGTCGCCCGCGCGTGACCACCTCGATGCCTTCGGCCACCGCCATCGCGACGATGTCGGTCAGGTAGTACTCGTGCTGCCGGTTGTCATCGGTCAGCGCCATCACCCAGCGCTTCAGCGCCGCGGTGGGCGCGGCGAGCATGCCGGTGTAGACCTCGTCGATGCGCAGTTGCTGCGCGTCGGCGTCCTTGTGCTCGACGATGCCCAGCACGCGGCCGGCCGCGTCGCGCACGATGCGCCCGTAACCCGACGGATCGGCAGTCGCACCGTCAGCAGCGCCAGCGGGTGCCACCGCAGGCCTCGGCCAGCGCGGCGGCGGTGTCGCTGCGGATCAGCGGCACATCGCCGTTGAGCACCAATGTCGCGGCCGCGTCGTCGTCCAGCTGCGGCACCGCCTGCTGCACCGCATGGCCGGTGCCCAGTTGCGGCTGCTGCAGCACGAAGACGCCGGCCCGCGGCGCCAGCCGCCGCCTCGACCGCTTCGGCGCCATGCCCGACGACCAGCACCGTGCGGCTGGCCCGCAATGGCGCACAGGTATTCAGCACATGCTGCAATAGGCTGGTGCCGGCCAACCGGTGCAGCACCTTCGGCAGTGCCGATTTCATCCGGGTGCCCTTGCCGGCAGCCATGATCACGATGTTGATTGCCATGCGTCTGTCTTTATTTTCGTGTGCGCGGTCGGTCTCGCTGAAGGCGGCGATTATCGGGCTGTGCCTGTGTCTGCTGGGCGGCTGCAGCGCTGTGCGTGTGAGCTACAACCAGGGCGAGACGCTGGCCTGGTGGTGGCTCGACGGCTATGTCGATTTCAATGCCGCACAGACACCGGCGGTCAAGCAGGCCGTTCAGCAATGGTTCGTCTGGCACCGGCGCAGCCAGCTGCCCGACTATGCAGCGCTGCTGATGAAGGCGCAGAGCGAGGTTCTGCAGCCGGTGACCGCAGCGCAGCTGTGCCGCTGGGCCGACGTGCTTCGCCAGCGCGTATCCACCGGGCTCGACCAGGCCGTGCTGCTCGCGGCGCCGATCGTTCCCGGCTTGAGCAGCGAAGAACTGACCCACATCGAGCGCCACTTTCGCAAGCTCAACGAGGACTATCGCGACGAATACCTGAGCGGCAGTGCCGAGCGGCGCCTGGACAGCATGGTCGAGCGCGTGGTCGATCGAGGCGAGACGCTGTACGGGCCGCTCAACGACGAACAACGACGCCTGCTTGCTGCGGCGATGGCCGCTTCCCCTTCGATGCCGAGTTCTGGTTGGCCGAGCGGCAACGCCGCCAACGCGACATCCTCGGCACGCTGCGCCGCCTGTCGGCCAGCGGCGCGGCCGCAGTGGAGCGAGCGAAGGTGCTGTCCGAGCTGCAGGCGCTGGCTGCGCGCACGCAGCCGCCATCGGCGGCGTACGCACCGTCTTTGCAGCGGCTGACCGATTACAACTGCCAGGTGGCATCGCAGTTGCACAACACGACGACGCAGGCCCAGCGTCGCTTTGCGCGCGACAAGCTCAAGGGTTACGAGGACGATGTGCGTTCACTGATCAATCAGGCCGCCCCCGGTTGAACGACGCGGCGGCGGCATGGCGATGGTTGCGGCAGTGACCGCGCCGCGCGGGGCACAGCGCTCGTCGGCATCGAAGGCCTTGTCGCCATCGGCATCGGCCCGGCCGTGGGCCACGGCGGTGGCGAACGGGTACAGCTTCGGGTCCATCAGGTGCGAAGGCACCACGTGCGCCATCGCGCGCAGCATGTTGTCGGTGCGGCCCGGATACTCGCGCTCCCATTCGCGCACCATCGCGCGGATGCGAACCCGCTGCAGATCGTCCTGATTGCCGCACAGCGTGCACGGAATGATCGGGAAGGCGCGGTGCGCGGCCCATCGTTCCAGTCGGTCTCGGCGACATAGGCCAGCGGCCGGATGACCATGTGTCGGCCGTCGTCGCTGACCAGCTTCGCCGGCATGCCCTTGAGGCGGCCGCCGAAGAACATGTTCATCATCATCGTCACGACCATGTCGTCGCGGTGGTGGCCGAGCGCGATCTTGGTGGCGCCCAGCTCGCCGGCGACGCGGTACAGGATGCCGCGGCGCAGGCGCGAGCACAGGCTGCACATCGTCTGGCCCTCGGGGATCAGGCGCTTGACGATCGAGTAGGTGTCCTGGTTTTCGATGTGGAACGGCACGCCCAGCGCGCGCAGGTAGTCGGGCAGCACGTGGGCCGGAAAGCCGGGCTGCTTCTGGTCGAGGTTGACGGCGACCAGCTCGAAGCGGACCGGCGCGCGCTCGCGCAGCTGCAGCAGCACGTCGAGCAGCGCGTAGCTGTCCTTGCCGCCCGACAGGCAGACCATGACCTTGTCGCCGGCCTCGATCATGTTGAAGTCGGCGATGGCCTGGCCGACCTGGCGGTGCAGCCGCTTGCTCAGCTTGTTGATCTCGAAGGAGCGCTTGCGCGCTCGCGCAGGCGCGTCGATGGGAATGGCCCGGTGATCGCGTTCATGGTGGCGGCTCGTATCAGGACGGTTTGACGCCGAAGACTTCGACGCCGACGGCTTCGCAGTCGGGATAGACGTCGGGCTTTCGGTGCTGACGCGCGCGCGCGCGCACGTGCGGATGGGCGAGCATCGCGCGCAGCAGATCGTCGGCCAACGTTTCCTGCAGGTGGACGTGGCCCTGCGACACGCGCTCGCGACACGGTGCGGCGGATGAAGTCGTAGTCGAGCACTTCGGCGAGCTGGTCGGCACGCGGTGTGGACACAGCCAGCGGCACGACAGCTCGACGTTGATCAACACGCGCTGCTCACGCCTTCTTCTCGAAGTCGTGAACGCCGATGTTGATCCAACCGCGTAGTTGCTCAGGAACATGCGCCGGCAATCGGCAAACCGCGGATCGTGCAGCAAGCTGCATCATGTCGAACGGCCCGCCAGGAACATCACATCGCGCGACTGCGCGGCCAGGTGCTGCCCGCCATCGACGATCAGCGTGGTGCCGGTGATGGCCGGCGACTCGAGCAGGAAGCGCACCGACCGCGCGACATCGGCGGCGGTCGACGAACGCTGCAGCGGCGTCAGGCGGTGGGCGCGGTCGAACTGCTCGTCGTCCATCTCGCCCGACGGCAGCGTGACACCCGGCGCGACGCCGCACACCCGCACCGACGGCGCCAAGGGCCTGCGCCAGCAAGGTGGTGGCAGCTTGCAGAGCAGCCTTCGACAGCGTGTACGAAGATGATCCGGGTTCGGATTCCAGCTTCTGGTCGAGCAGGTTGATCAGCACATCCGCGGCCTCGCGGCCCTGCGCCTGGAGCTGGCTGCAGCGCCTGCGCCAGCAGCACCGCCGGCCCCACGTTGCTGCGCCAGTGGCGTTGCATCGACGCGTAGGTGAAGCTCAGCGCATCGTCGTGCTCGAACAGCGAGGCGTTGTTCACCACCGCCTGCACCCCGTCGAAGTGGCGCAGCGCGGCGGGCAGCAGTCGCGACAAGCCGCCTCGTCGGCCAGATCGGCGCGCAGCAGGGCCGCTGCGCACCAGCGCCCGCACGTCGGCCAACGTGGCCTGCGCCTCGGCCTCGGAGCTGCGGTAGTGCAGCGCCAGGTCCCAGCCGTGTCGCGCCAGCTCGAGCGCGATTTCGCGGGCGAGCCGGCGCGCGCTGCCGGTGATCAATGCAACCGGACGCGGATCATGTGTTTCTAGAATGACGCATGTCGACAGACGAGTCTGCGAGTTTATCGGCGCGCCTGAGTGGCCTTGATTCGCCCGGCCATCCGCAGCCACGGCGGCTGGCTGCCTTTCGATTGTTCATGGCCATGGCCCTCTACGAGCCGGGCCTCGGCTATACGCGAACAGCAGCCGCCAGTTCGGTGTGATGCCGAATCGGGCAGCGATTTTCGTCACCGCGCCGGAGATGTCTGCGCTGTTCGGCCGCTCGCTGGCGGTGCAGGTGGACGAAGCGCTGGCGCGCACCGGCACCGATGCGGTGTGGGAATTTGGCGCCGGTTCCGGTGCGCTGGCAGTGCAGCTGCTCGAGGTGCTGGGCGAGCGCGTGAGCAACTACCGCATCGTCGAGTTGTCGGCGACTCTGCGCGAGCGCCAGGCGCAGGCGCTGCAGCCTGGCGCGATCGAGTGACATGGCACGACCGGTTGCCAGCAAGCTGCACGGCGTGGTGCTGGGCAATGAACTGCTCGATGCGATGCCCGTGCAATTGCCGCACTGGACCGGCCATCATGGCAGCAGCGTGGCGTGGGCCTGGCCGAAGGGGCGATGTTGGCAGGACCAGGTCCGCTGCGACCGCCGGTGCAGGTCGATTTCGAGGCTGGCAGCGTCGTCGAGGTCCATGCGCAGGCTGAAGCTTTGTGCGCACCTTGGCCGCGCACCTGAGCGCGGCGCGGCCTTCTTCATCGACTACGGTTTCCGGATGCCGAGTATTACCACCCGCAGCGCATCGCGGCACCCTGACGTGCCACCGCGGGCATCGCATCGACCAGACCCGCTGGTCGATGTCGGATTGAAGGACATCACCGCGCACGTCAACTTCAGCGCCATGGCACTCGCGGCGCAGGACGCCGGTTTGACGGTGCTGGGTTACACCTCGCAGGCGCGGTTCCTGCTCAACTGTGGTTCTGGCCGACCTGCTGCAGAACACCGGGCCACGTGAGCGCAACGCCGGCTTGCGCCTGGTGAACGAGCATGAGATGGGCGAACTTTTCGAGGTCATAGGGCTGGTGCAGGGCGAGCCGTTCGGCGCCACCGGCTTTGCCGAAGGCGACCGCAGCCACATGTTGTGAGACCGGCGCCGATCTGCCGCGTCGCTCGGGTTCACCCTTCAACCGTTGATCGTCCAATGGTGGTCGCAGCCACGGCACGCGACCACGGACTGTTCGCCGATCCCTCGACGCGAATCAGCTTGAATTCGCGCGTAGACGCCACACGACGGGCAATCGGCCTGGCTGGCCACGGCGTTCGCATGGGTCAGCAAGCGCAGGTAGCGACGCAAAGCCCACAGCCCGGTGGCACCGCACAGCCACCAGCGTCATGATGTCGCCCAGGGTGTCGGGCCAGCCAGCCACTTCGGTGATCGATCGAAGGACGCCATGACGCCGATCAGGCAGAGTCAACGCCAATGCCATCGCGGCGTGGCTCTGCAACAGCTGGCGCTCGTACCACTTGCGAAATCCATGCTTGCGAATACCGAGGGCCAGCTTCATCGGTGCGCCTTCTGGATTGGCCGTCGCCCGGCCGGAGGAAGACGATGGTGTCATGCCCCCCGGTGCGGGGTGGCGAGCAGGGCCAAACTGCGGGCCGCGGTCCAGTTCGAACTGTCGCCAGTCCGCAACATTCGCAGTGGTGGTGGCGCGAACCCATTTGGCCGGGTACGCGGCCCGTGCCGGCGGCGAATTTCGCAGTGGACCTGGTTCGTGCGTTGAGCGACCTCGGAATGCTTCCAGTCTTCGCCGGCCGCAGGTGGAGGCGTTCGGCTGACGTGTGCTATCGCATCAGCAAGAACATTTGTGTATAGCACTTTCCTGGAAAGTATCTACACACTTGTAAGTTATCTGAGTTTCGATTGGCTGAGATCGACAATTTCGATGCCCAAGGGGCAGCAAGGCGCAGCCAGCTGCACTACAGATTTGTCATCTGGCCCTTCGCTCGGCTTTCGCACGCCTACGAGCATCACACCACCCATCCGCAGGGCTGCCACGTATCCGTGAAGACCCCGACAAGCGCTTCGCGACACAAGGTGATACACTCACCCCTTAACTGGGGGGTACAGGTGGTCGCCCACCTCACTACTATTGCCATCGGAAGCCTGCGGGGGGCCGCATGGCAATTGAATCACAAATTGGAGGGATGGACATGAACCTTAAGAAATTGGCAATTGCTGCGGCAGTTGCATCGTTTGCAGTTGGCGCAAGCGCCAACAACGTAGACGACGACGCTGACTCTGGATAACGGCACCGCCGGCTTCACGGTCACGCACTTCGATTCGAACCGACTTCACCGACACGATCACGTTTGCCAACGTGGCCAATGTGTTCGCTGCGGCCAGCGTCATCACCATCAACCTGGGCGCTGGTCCAGAACATCGACTTCACGAGCGCTACTGTTGAATGGCGTCGCATCTGACGCTGGGCAGTGCGACGGGCCCAGCCGACTTTGCGTACACGCCGTCGCCGGTGCAATCGATGGGCGACCTGACCCTGGTCGTGATGGGAACCACCGACGCGACTGCCGGTGTCAATTCCACGTACTCGGGCACGATGAACGTGACCGCTGTGCCGGAACCCGAGACTATACGCGCTGATGCTTGCCGGTCTGGGCGCCATCGGCTTCATGGCTCGTCGCCGCCGCAACGGCTGAAAGTTGTCGCGCTGCTGAATGCAGCGCAGCACGCAGAGGCGACCTAGGGTCGCCTCTTTTTACTTCTGCTGTGGCTGCGCAGCATCACATCGGGCTGTCGCTGCCAGGCCCCCCGTGGGCGTAGACATTACGACGCCTTCGCCCGAATGCGGGTGCTGGGGCCGCCCGACCTGGCTACGATCGTCTCGATCGGCAGCTCCTGGCGAGCTTCTTCAATGGCGATCTGGATCTACAGACTCTGCAGCACCGCGCAACCGCTGCGCTCAATTTATCGACTCAATGACTCACTCGAGATCTCGTCGTTCACTGGTTTCAATCGCTATCGCAGCAGCTGCTGCCTTCGCGCCTCTCGGCATGCGGCGGAGGCGGGGGACATCCGTTGCGCCGCCTGCAGCCACCTACACCGTCGGTGGTGCAGTCAGTGGCTCTGACTGGAAGTGGCCTCGTCCTGCAGGACAACGGCGGCGCGATCTTACGGTCGCGGCGACGACGGCTCTCTTCGCCTTTGCCCACCTCTTGCCACGTGGCGCGACCGTACGACGTCACGGTCAAGAGCCAGCCCGACGGTGCCCAGGCAGACGTGCTCGATCGCCAACGGCACGGGCACGGTCGTGGCGGCGAACGTGTCGAGCGTCACCGTCACCTGCGTCGGCTTTGCTCCGCGATTTCGCTTACGTCACGAACGAAAACCAGTGCAACCGTGGTCGCTTCAGCCGTCGACGCGGCCAGTCGGCGCGTTGGCGCCGGTCGCCAAGTGGTCCGTAGCGCTGGTTCGAAGCCGCGCACGGTGGTGGTCGATCCGACTGGCTTGTTCGCCTACGTCGCCAATTTCGGCGTTCCCGTAACCTTGCTACCGGGGCACCTCGCATCGACGGCTCGACCTATACCGTCAATGCCGCCACCGGCGTGCTCAGCCGCCACGGGTACGGTTGGGCGGGCACCCACCCTGTATCGCTGGCGGTCGATCCGACAGGCAAGTTTGCCTATGCCGCCAATGGCGGCTCGAGCAATATCTCGGTCCGTATTCCATCAATCCCAGGCCGGCACGCTGATGTCGATCGCCGGCAGCCCGTTTGCCACGCCACCGGTCCGGTCGCGGTCAACATCGACCCCGCAGGCAAATTCCTCTACGCGGTGAACCAAGCCAGCAGCGTTTCAGCCTATGCCATCGATGCCACCACCGGCGCCTTGGCACTGGTGGGCGGAAGCCCCTACCCCGCGGGCACAAGTGCGTACGCGATGGCCATCCACCCCACTGGCAACTATGCGTACGTGGCCAACCCGGATCCAATGACATCTCGTCGTTCGCGGTCAATACCCACGACCGGCGCCTTGACGTCGCTGGGCGCTACAGTAGCGCCGGCGACGGGCCGTTCGCGATCGCCGTCGACCCGACCGGCAAATACGCCTACGTCGCCAACGTGAATGGACACAACCTGTCGGCCTATTCGATCAATGCGGCAAACGGCGCGCTGACGGCATCGCCGGAGTCCGTTTGCCACCGGTACCAGCCCGCAGTCGCGTGTCGATCGACCCGTCCGGAAAGTACGCTGTACGTGGCCAACCTCGCCAGCAACAACGTGTCGGCCTTTGCCATCAACGCGACAACAGGAGCGCTGACTGCGCAGGCCAACAGCCCGGTTGCCGCCGGTGCGGGCCCGACGTCGATCATCACGCCACGCTGAGCCCGAATCTAGGTTTTGTAGCCGGCGCGTGAACGCGGATCGCGCGCCGCTTTTCTTCTGCACGACACATTCCGCCCCGCTCAGTTTTCGCTTCGCATGTGTGCACGAGGGCTTGCAGGGATGGGGCGGCGCAAGCTAGCAGTTGCCCGCTTCTGGCGGCATCAGCCGGGTGTCGCGGCGGCCAATCGCACGTGCTCGAGCAGTTCGCTCATGTAGGGGTCGTCGATGGCCAGATGGTCGAGCTGCGCCACCAGATATTCCAGGTACTGCCGGTTGCTGCCCAGCACACCTTCGCCGCAGGCGATGATCGCGGCTGTCTGCGTCATCGGCAGTTCACCCACGTAGTCGGCGTGGCCGAGGTTGGGCGCGAAAGCCAGCGCGGTCAGAGGCCCTTGCGGCGTGTGCAGCGGTAACAGCGCCGGGCTGTAGCCGCCGCGGATCATCTCGCGGCGCCAAACGATCGTCGTCTCGGCGAGCACCGCATCGGCTGCCACACGAAAGGCCAGCCCGTGGCAATCACCGGCGCTGCGTTCGATGGCCAGCATCAGCCCGGGCCGCTCGGGGCAACCGCGCCCGAGGGTCGTGCGGTACGAAAAGCGCCGCTGGTAGCCGGGCAGTTCGGCCAGCCTGACTTCGGTGAAGACGATGCCAGGGTCCCACATCAGCGAGCCGTAGCCGAAGATCCACAGGTCCTCCCGCTCCGGCAGATGCCCGAGCACGGCCCGACGCGAGGCTTCGATCGCCTCGTCGGACCAGCGCCAGTTGGCCGGGCGCCCGAGCACCCGTGCGCGATCGGTCCACATCGCCAGCACCTCGGGCGTCACGCGCAACGCGGATTGCGCTGCCGGCGTGATTCGCTCGCGAAGTCCGGGCAGGTTTCGAAACGGGTCGTCGCCCGCGCTGGCCGGTCATTCGACCGTCACGCTCTTGGCCAGATTGCGCGGCTTGTCGACATCGGTGCCGCGCGCGCACGCGGTGTGATACGCCAGCAGCTGCAGCGGCACCACGTGCAGCAGCGGCGAGAGCACGCCGTAGTGCTCGGGCATGCGGATGACGTGCACGCCCTCTTCGCTGTCGATGCGCGTATCGGCGTCGGCAAACACGTACAGCTCGCCGCCGCGGGCGCGCACTTCCTGCATGTTGCTCTTCAGCTTGTCCAGCAGCGTGTCGTTCGGCGCGATCGTCACCACCGGCATCTGCGCGGTCACCAGCGCCAGCGGGCCGTGCTTCAGCTCGCCGGCCGGGTAGGCCTCGGCGTGGATGTAGCTGATCTCCTTCAGCTTCAGCGCGCCTTCCAGCGCGATCGGGTAATGCAGCCCGCGGCCCAGGAACAGCGCGTGTTCCTTGCGCGCGAAGTCTTCGGACCAGGCGATGACCTGCGGCTCCAGCGCCAGCACCGCCTGCACGGCAACCGGCAGGTGGCGCAACGCCTTCAGGTGTTCGTTCTTCCTGCGCATCGCTCAGTCGGCCGCGCACCTGGGCCAGCGACAGGCGTCAGCAGGAACAGGCCCGACCAACTGCGTGGTGAAGGCCTTGGTCGACGCCACCCCCACCTCGATGCCGGCGCGGGTGATGTAGGCGAAGCGGCACTCGCGCACCATCGCGCTGCTGTCGACGTTGCAGATCGTCAGCGTGTGGGCCATGCCCAGCGCGCGCGCATGTTTCAGCGCCGCCAGCGTGTCGGCGGTTTCGCCGCTCTGGGTGATGGTGACGACCAGCGTGCGCGGGTTGGGCACGCTTTGCCGGTAGCGGTATTCGCTGGCCACCTCCACCGCCGTGGGAATGCCGGCGATCGATTCCAGCCAGGCCTTGGCCGTGCAGCCCGGCATAGAAGCTGGTGCCACAGGCGAGGATCAGCACCTGCTCGACCTCCTTGAACACCGCGAAGGCGCCGTCGCCGAACAGCTCGGGCGTGACACCGGGCACCGCGTCCAGCGTGTCGGCGATCGCGCGCGGCTGCTCGAAGATCTCCTTTTGCATGTAGTGCCGGTACGGCCCCAGTTCGGCGGCGCCGCTGTGCGCCAGCACCGTGCGCACCGGGCGCGTCACCGGGGCGAAGCGGCCGCCTTCCTGGCGCAGCGCTGATCCAGACCTTGCCCAGTTGCAGATCGACGACGTCGCCTTCTTCGAGATAGACGATCTGGTCGGTCACACCGGCCAGCGCCATGGCGTCGGAGGCCATGAAGTTCTCGCCCTTGCCGATGCCCAGGATCAGCGGCGAACCTTCGCGGGCGCCGACCACGCGCTGCGGTTCATCGCGGCAGAACACGGCGATCGCGTAGGCGCCCTTCAAGCGCAGCGTGGCGCGCTGCACCGCGTCGAACAGGTCACCGTCGTAGAGGTGCTGAACCAGGTGCGCGATGACCTCGGTGTCGGTCTGGCTGCTGAAGACAAAGCCGCGCTGCATCAGCTCGGCGCGCAGTTCGTCGTGGTTCTCGATGATGCCGTTGTGCACCAAGGCGATGCGGTTGCCCGAGAAGTGCGGATGGGCGTTGTGCATCGCCGGCGCACCGTGGGTCGCCCAACGCGTGTGCGCGATGCCGGTGCCGCTGTCGATGCCCTCTTCGGCAACATGCGCCGCCAGCTGCGGCCACGCGGGCGGTGCTGCGGGTGCGCCGAAGCTCGCCGCCTTGGTGCACCGCCACCCCGCACGAGTCGTAGCCTCGGTACTCAAGGCGCCTGAGCCCCTCGACCAGGACCGGCACGATGTTGCGAGGACTGACGGCGCCGACGATGCCACACATGGGAAATTGCTTTCAATCAAGCTGGGACGAGCCGGATCGTAGGAGCCTAAGCGTGAAATTTGGTTGCATTGTTGCGATCAGGATGGATGAAACTCGCAAAGCCTGTCCGGTGAGTGAAATAATGGCGCATTCTCTCGGCACAGATCGTTCAAATGTCTTCATCCAATCCGGCGCTGGACAGTACCGACGTCCGGCTGCTCGAATTGCTGCAGCGCGACGCCTCGCTGTCCAACCAGTCGCTTGCCGAGCAGGCTCACATCTCGCCCGCTACCTGCATGCGGCGCGTCCGGCGCCTGGTGGACAGCGGGGTCATCGAACGCCAGGTGGCCTTGCTCTCGCCGGCGCACTTTGCGCCAGGGCCTGACCGCCATCGTCGAAGTCACGCTCGACCGGCAGGGGGCCGAGCATCTGGCGGCCTTCCAGCAGCGTGCGGTGGCTGAGCGCACCGTGCAGCAGTGTTACCGCGTCTCGCCCGGGCCCGATTTCGTGCTTGTCGCCTGGTGTGCCGACATGCCCGCGTACCAGGCGCTGGTCGATCGCCTGTTCACGCAGGACGCCAACGTGCGGCAGGTGAAGGCGTTCTTCAGCGTTGAACGTGCCAAGTTCGATCCGGCGATCACCTTGCCGCCGCCGCGGCTGAGGCGCCAACAGAAAGGGCCGCTTTCGCGGCCCTTCAACGAACGGGACGCCTGCGCGTCCCTGGCAGTGCCGATCAGCGAATGCGCAGCACGTCGGCCTCGGCCCCGTCGTTGCGGCGGTGCATCACCAACACGCCGATCTCGGTCGACTCGGCATTCGGCACCGCAGTGGTCTGCAACGCCGCCGTGCTGCGGCCCTTCGCAGGGGTGCTGTCGAACGGCAGGTCGGCCGCCGTGTAGCGCTCGCGGCCGGGGGTGAATCGCTTGCCGGTGATGGCGTCGGTCAAGTCGCCGGTGAAATAGTTGTCGAAGGCATACACCGACAAGCCGACCGTCGTGCCCGGCGACAGCCCCATCACCGCCATCGGCACGGTCATGATGATGTTGCCCGAGTTCAGGTCGGCGTCGCTGTAGAAGTACGCGCCGCCAGCCCCGGTGGCCAGATTCAGCACATTGACCACGTTCTGACCGCTGACCGCAAAACCGCCGCTCTCGCCGTTGTAGACGACAAAATCATCGACCCCGTCACCGTCCACGTCGATGTAGACATCGAACTCGGCCGGGTAGTTCGGGTGCGCGCGCCGGCCTTGCGTGCTGATCGCGAACTCGAGGTAGTCGTCGCCGAACACCGCCGCCGGCAGGTAGCGCACGCCGAAGGCGCGGATGTCGACCACGGCGAAGTTGTCGCCGGCTTTCGGCAGGTCGGCGCGCGGGATCTTCGAGCTGGTGCCGAGCAGCGAGAACAGGTCGAAGTCACCCACCTCCGCGCCGCCGTTGACCAGCTTGACCGCGTATGTGCCGCGCTTTTCCTGCAACGTGGCGACGTTCGTCCGCCGCCTTGCGCGGCAGCACATGCCACGGCACCGTCAGCTTCTCGGCGCCGGAGGTCAGCGTCAGGTAGCCGTCGTACTCCGGCGCATTGAGCAGGTCGCCGCTGCCGCCCAGCGAGCCCCCGTTCAGCGTCCACGAAGGCAGCCGCGCCGGGTCGATGACCAGCTTGACGTCGACGTCCTGGTGGCTGCGCGCGCGCCACGCGCACCGAGCGCTTGGCGGTGATCGACACCGCGCCGGTGGCCTGGTCGTCGGCAAAGCGGTAGCTGGGCGTGATGACGTAGGTCTTGTCCACGTCCGACAGGTTGTCGATGCGCAGCGGCAGCTCGAGCGTGGTCTTGCTTGGACACCTCGTGAGCGCCGAACGACAGCGCGGCCGACTTCGTCTTGCGGTTCCAGGCCACGGTGTTCAGTGCCGATGGCACGGTCGACGCGCAACTCGCCTGCGCCGATGCGGGTGATCGGTGCCAGTTCGCCGGGCAGCAGCGCCGGGTTGGTGTAGACCACGTTGTTGGCGCTGTTCATCAGCATCGCCTTGATGCGCTCGGGCGAGCGCCTCGGAAATGCCTCGATCAACAGCGCCGCCGCGCCCGACACCATCGGTGCCGCACCCGACGTGCCGCCGAAGGCGGTCTCGCCGTCGCCGGTGCCGGCTTCGGCCGATAGCGATGCGCCCGGCGCGCCGATTTCCGGCTTGATGTGCTGCGTGCTGTACGCCGGGCCCCGCGAAGAGCTGCTGGCCATGCTGCCGATCAGGCTGATGGCGCTGGCCGGTGACATCGTCACGCTGACAGCCTGGCTGGCGCTCAGGCGCGATTTGATGCTGTTCGACAGCACCTGCTGGATGACCAGCGTGGGCGCGAAGTCGTCGCCACCGCCGTAGCGAGAAGGAAACCGCGTCGCCCGGGGCGACCAGGCCGATGAGCACGCCGGTGGCGCCCTCCTCGACCGCCTTGTCGACCTTCAGGCTGACCGAGCAGGCGCCGCGGTCGATGAGGGCGATCTTGCCGGCCGGGCTGGTCAGCACCGGATCCGCCGGACTGCCGGGCGCCACGCTGCCAGCCGGGCAGCCGCGCCCATAGAACACCACGTCGCCGGTGACGCCGGAGCCGATCGGCGCCCAAGTCCAGGTCTGCGTGTTGGCGTACACGCCGGCGATCGACGCCGGCGAGTTGACCACCAGCGGAATCGCAGTGGCGCTCGGCGTCTGGGTCTGCGCGACGCTGAGCACGCCGACGCCGGTGGACGGCGAACCGGCGACGTAAGGCAGGTTGGCCGAGTTGCCGGCCGAGGTCACCACCACCACGCCGAGCTTGACGGCATTGCTCGGCCGCCAGCGTCAGGTCGTCCTGCTCCTGGCCGTAGCTGGAACCGAGCGACATGTTGATCACGTCGACCGCGTCGCTGGTGTCGCCGTCGCCGTTCGGGTCGAGCGCGAAATCCATGCCCTTGCAGCAGCGCGACGCCGTTGCACGAGGTGGCGACCGCGCTGCAGACCTTCACCGCCACGAGCGAAGCGCCCGGCGCCATGCCCTTGTTCGGGCCGACGCCGGCGATGATGTCGGCGACGTGCGTGCCGTGGCCTTGCCGTAGTCGATCGGGTCCGCGTCTTCGCCTGCGGTCGCCGTTGCGGCCAGGCCTCACCGACGAAGTCGAAGCCATCGACGACCTTGGCGGTGGGGAACAGGCCGTCGCGCGTGGTCTGCAGCGCATCGCCGGGGCCGGCGCCGTAGGCGGCGGCATAGGCTGCGGCGGTGCCGGCGCCGCCCAGGTTGCGGTGCGTGTAGTCGATGCCGGAATCGAGCACGGCCACCCTCACGCCCTTGCCGGTGACGCCCGAGGCCTGCACCAGCGCGCCGCCGACATAGGGCACCGTCTCGCTGAGGTCGAGCTCGTAGTGGATCACCGGGCGCACCCGTGCCACGCCGGGCAGTTGCGCGATGGCGGCCAGCGAGGCGGCATCCACCGACACCGCCACGGCGTTGTGCGCGACCTGCACGCGGCCCAGTTCGGTGGCGCCCATGCCGCGCAACTGGCTCATCAGCGTGTCCTGCTTGCCGCGCAGCGTGTCGCGGTGCGATCGCGCACGCGCCTTCAACGCGGTATCGGCGGCATCGGGCAGCCGCGCCACCGACGCGCCCGCCAGGCCGCGGGATTGCATGTCGACGCCTTGCGCCTCCAGCTCGGCGGCCTTGTAGCTGGCCACCGAGGTGTCGTCCAGCGAGACCCACACCTGGACGCTGCCGCGCGCTCGAGCGAGCCTTGAATCGACCTTGGAAGTGCCCGCACCGGCCGGTGCGGCCAAGGCCAGCAGCCGTGCCTCCATGCGCTGCGTGCGCTTGGCCAGCGGCGACTCGCGGCCCTGTGCCGAGGTGTCCGGATCACCGCCGCCGCAGGCGGCAACGGCCGCGGCAGCGGCCGCCAGCATCAAGTATCTGAACGTGCGGTGCATCGAAGGCTCTCCTGAAGACCCGCGCCGCGCAGCGCGGGTCAGGTTGTTACAAAAGGGCTGGAATGGTCGTTTTGGCGCCATCCGGCTGTCAACCTCGTAAACACCGAAGCGCCACGTCCACAAATAGCAGCGGCTGCGCACTGCGCTTTGGTGTAGCAGCGGGACAACTCAAAGCACGCTGCCTGGGTCAGGCGCATGCGCCCGATGACCGGTTCATCGCGCCTCAGCCCGGCGGATCGCGCTTGCGTGCCCGCGGGTGCGCCGCGTCGTAGACCTTCGCCAGGTGCTGGAAGTCCAGCCGCGTATAGACCTGCGTGGTAGCTGATGCTGGCGTGGCCCAGCAGCTCCTGCACCGCGCGCAGGTCGCCGCTCGATTGCAGCAGGTGCGAGGCGAAACTGTGGCGCAGCATGTGCGGGTGCACATGTGTCGGCAGCCCGGCCTGCAACGCCAGCAGGCGCAGGCGCGAGCGCACCTGGCTGGGGCTCAGCCGGCGTGCCGCGGCTGCTGACCAGCAGCGCCGGCTCGTCGGCCGTCGGCCAGCTGCGAGCGCAGCGACAGCCAGCCTTGCAGCGCCGCCAGCGCCGGCGCGCCCACCGGCACGCTGCGCCGCTTGCTGCCCTTGCCGAGCACATGCGCGCTGGCATCGGCGGCATCGATCCAGCCGGCGGCATGGGCACCGGCGCGCAGGTCGAGCCCGACCAGTTCGGCCACGCGCAGCCCGCAGCCGTAGAGCAGCTCGACGACGCAGTGGTCGCGTGCCGCCAGCACCGCGTTGCCGCTGGCCGCCTGGTGCGACGACAGCGCCACCGCCTGCTCGACCGACAGCGCCTTCGGCAACGGCTTGCCGGCCTTCGGCGCGCGCACGCCTTCGACCGGATTGACCTGCACCAGACCCTGCCGGCCCCACCAGCGATACAGGCCGCGCCAGGCCGACAGCACGATGGCGATGCTGCGCGGCGCCAGCGGCTGCATGCGCAGCCGCGCCGCCCAGCGCCGCACATGGTGCGGCTGCACCTGTTGCAGCGCCACCGGCTGCTCGGCCGCGAGGTGCTGCAGCCGCACGAGCGCATCGTGCACCATGCGCACGCTGCGCGGCGCCAGCCGCCGCTCGACTTCGAGGTGTTCGAGGTAGCGCCGCAGTTCGGGGGCCAGCTCGCTGGCCGCCGCAGCGGGCGCGGCAGCGGTGGCCACGGCCTTCAGTCGGCGGCGACCAGCCGCGACAGCGCGGCGCTGGCCAACTCGCCGATGCGCGACAGGAACTCGGTGCCCATCTCGGCGCGCATAGCGTGTCGCGTCGGGCGAGCCCAGCACCAGCAGCCCGAAGGCCGGTGCGCCTGTCGGCCACGCGCAGCGGCACCATCGCCATCGACAGCACGGCTGGCGCCTTCGAACCAGCCCGAAGCCTCGAAGCCGGCATTGACGCCGCAATAGGGCAGGCTCAGGCTCGATGCCAGGCTGTGCACATCGCTGCTGACACCGGCCGCGAACGGCAGCGCCGCATAGGCTTCGGCGACGTCCCACAGGCGAATCGCAGCCTGCGGAATCTGGAAGCGCTGCTGCAGGTCATCGATCAGCACGCGCGGCAGCTCGGCCGCATCGGCGGTCAGCAGCACGCGGCGTGTCCACTCGTGCAGCCGGTCGGCGATCGACACGTTGTCCTGGCCGTTGCGGATCATCTCGACGATCTTGTGCTCCAGCCCCTTGATGCGCTCGCGCAGCATTTCCATCTGCCGCTCCTGCAGCGACACCGCGCGCTGGCCGTGCGGGCTGGTCAGCTGGACGGTGGCCAGCAGCTCGGCATGGCGGTCGAAGAAGCCGGGCGTGTTGACCAGGTAGTTGGCGATGTCGGCTTCGGTGATGCCCTGGACGCCATGGATGGCCGCGTTGTTCACAGTTCGATCTCTCCTTCGAAAACGGTTTCGGCCGGGCCGGTCATCAGCACCGGCGCGAGCCCATGCCGGCCCATTCGATGTGCAGCCGCCCGCCGTGCATGTCGACATCGACCTGCCCGTCGAGCCAGCCCAGACGGATGCCGGCGACCACCGCCGCGCAGGCGCCGGTGCCGCAGGCCAGCGTCTCGCCGGCGCCGCGCTCGAACACGCGCAGCCGGATGTGGCTGCGCGACAGCACCTGCATGAAGCCGGCGTTGACCTTGTGCGGGAAACAGTCGAGCACCTCGATCTCGGGGCCGAGCGAGGCCACGTCGGCGCGTGTCGACATCGTCGACGCGCTGCACCGCGTGCGGGTTGCCCATCGACAGCACCGCCACCTCGACCGTGCCGTCGATCAGCTCCAGCGGCCACAACTCGAAATCGCCGAGCGGCGCGCGGCGTCAGGCCGTCGGCGTCGAACGGCAGCTGCGCGTGCTCGAACTGCGGCGCCGTCCATGTCGACGGTGACGCGGCCGTCGTCGCGCAGCTGCAGCTCGATCATGGCGGTTGACGGTCTCGACGCGCAAGCGCGATCCTTGCCGGACAGGCCCTTGTCGCGCACGTAGCGCACGAAGCAGCGCGCGCCGTTGCCGCAGTGTTCGACCTCGTCGCCGCTGCGCGTTGAAGATGCGGTAGCCGAAGTCGACGCCCGGCGTGCGTGCTGCGGTCGACGACCAGGATCTGGTCGGCGCCGATGCCGAAGTGGCGGTCGGCCAGCGCGCGGTACTGCGCCGGCGTCAGCTCCAGCGGCGCCCGGCGCTGGCGTCGAGCACGACGAAGTCGTTGCCGGCGCCCTGCATCTTGGTGAAGGGCAGCTTCATGCGCCGATTATGTGTGCCGCCCAGTCGCGCAGATTCAGTCATACAGGCTCGGCTCGCCCGGCGGGCCGCGTCTTGAAGCGCTTGTGCACCCACAGGTACTGCGCCGGGTTGGCGCGGATCTGCGTCTTCGATCCACCGGTTCATGCGCAGCGGTGTCGGCCAGCGGCGTCGTCGCTGGGCCAGTCGGTCCACGGCGGCAGGAAGCGCACGCGGTAGCCCTGGCCGCCGCGGCAGCAGTCTCGGCCAGCACCGGCTGCACGACCATGTCCAGCGAACGCGCCAGCTTCGACGGCGCCAGCAGCGTCGCCGCCGGCACGCCGAAGAAGGGCACGAAGGCGGCATCCTTGATGCCGAAATCCATGTCGGGCAGGTTGAAGAACGCGAAGCCGCGGCGGATCGCGCGCACCAGCGGCAGCGCGGTGTCGCTGCGCGGGAAGATGTCGCCCTGGCCGAAGCGCACGCGCCCGGCGCGCACCGCAGCGTCGAAGACCGGGTTGCTCTGCTTCTGGTAGATCGAGCCGACCGGGTTGCGTCTGGAACAGCTGCGTCGCCGTGCCGGCCACGTCCAGCGCCATGAAGTGCGGCACCAGCCACATCACCGGCCGCTCGCTGCGTTCGGCCAGCTTGACGTCGCCTTCGACATGGATCAGCCGGCGCAGCCGCTCGGGGCTCGCGTACCACAGCAGCGGCCGTTCGAGCAGGCTGCGGCCGAGCCAGCGGAAGTGCTCGCGCACCAGCGCATCGCGCTCGGCTGCGGCCAGTTCGCGGCAGGCACAGTTCGACGTTGCGCCGCGCGACATGGCGCCGGCTGCGCGGCCAGCGCGTGCAGCAGCCGGCCCAGGCCGCTGCCGAGCGCCGCCTGCACGCCCAGCGGCAGCCAGTGCACCAGCCACAGCAGCGCCAGCAGCCGCGTGCGCGCCAGCGCGCTCGATCACGACTGCGCGCCGTCGCCATCGGCAGCGCGGCGCGGCTGCTTGTAGCGGTTGTAGCCCCACAGGTACTGCTGCGGGCATTGCATGATCAGCTGCTGCATCGCCCGGTTGATTGTTTCAGCCTGCGCGCGCTGCAGCCCGGCGGTCGGCGTCGGGCGCCGTCGTCGGCAGCGGCTCACCGAGCGGCTGCACGCGCAGCTGGAAGCCGGCGCCGCGCGGCAGCCGCTCGCACCAGATCAGCAGCGATCGGCGCACCCGATTGTTGCGCCAGCCGCGCCGCCAGCGTCATCGTGTAGGCCGGCTGCGCCGAAGAAGTCGGCCCACACGCCCAGGCCGTCGGGCGGCACCTGGTCGGGCAGCAGGCCGACCGTCTCGCCGCGCCGCAGCGCGCGCAGCATCTGCCGCACGCCGCCAGCGTGGCCGGCGCGGTGGCCAGCGCCGGGCGCGCGCGCGCACTCTCCTGCAGTTCGCGCAGCACGCGCTGGCGTGCCGGGCGGTACAGCACGGTGATCGGCTGGCGCGCGCCGAAACGCTGCGCATAGGCCTGCGCACAGACCTCGAAGCTGCCCAGATGCGGCGTCAGCAGCATCAGGCCGCGCGCCTTCGCCAGGCAGCTGCTCGATCACGTCTGCGCCGTCCCAGACGCAGCGGGTCGGCGATCGGCTGTCGCGCCGGGCGCAGCCACAGCCGCGGCGTCTCGAGCACCAGCTTGCCGGCTTCGGCGACCGGCCGCGCGGCGCTGCGCCGGCGCTCACGCCGGCCAGCGCGGCGTTGGCGCTGCAGCCGGCGCCGGTAGCTGGGCGACAGCAGCGTAGGTCGATCCAGCCGAGCACGCGCGCCGACGGCGTGCAGAAAGCGCAGCGAGCGGCGGGACAACCAGCGCAGCAGGACAGCATGGGCTTCGTATAATGCGGCCGGCGCCGAGTTATGAACTACTTGCAGGGCGCCGCGCAGGTCGACCCGACTTGCCGGCCACGTCGAGCTCGAGCGGGCCGTAGAAATTCTGCTAAAGCGTTCGCCGCTCTCCAGGGTCTTGGCCGGCAACGCAACGTGCAACCGACCCAGGAGTTTAAAAGTGTCGAACGACTTTCTCTTCACATCCGAATCCGTCTCCGAAGGCCACCCCGACAAGGTCTCCGACCAGATCTCGGACGCCATTCTCGACGCGATCTTCAAGCAGGACCCGCGCAGCCGCGTCGCCGCCGAGACGCTGTGCAACACCGGGCTGGTGGTGCTGGCCGGCGAGATCACCACCAACGCGCACGTCGACTACATCCAGGTGGCGCGCGACACCATCAAGCGCATCGGCTACGACAACACCGAATACGGCATCGACTACAAGGGCTGCGCGGTGATGGTCTGCTACGACAAGCAGAGCAACGACATCGCGCAGGGCGTCGACCACGCCAGCGACGACCACCTGAACACCGGCGCCGGCGACCAGGGCCTGATGTTCGGCTACGCCTGCGACGAGACGCCCGAGCTGATGCCGGCGCCGATCTACTACGCGCACCGGCTGGTCGAGCGCCAGGCGCAGTTGCGCAAGGACGGCCGCATGCCCTTCCTGCGCCCCGACGCGAAGAGCCAGGTGACGATGCGTTATGTCGACGGCAAGCCGCACAGCATCGACACCGTGGTGCTGTGCAGCCAGCACGCGCCCGAATACAGCCTGGGCAGCAAGATGAAGCCCGAGTTCATCGAGGCGGTGATCGAGCAGATCATCAAGCCGGTGCTGCCGAAGGAATGGCTGAAGGACACCAAGTACCTGGTCAACCCGACCGGCCGCTTCGTCGTCGGCGGCCCGCAGGGCGACTGCGGCCTGACCGGCCGCAAGATCATCGTCGACACCTACGGCGGCGCCTGCCCGCACGGCGGCGGCGCCTTCAGCGGCAAGGACCCGAGCAAGGTCGACCGCTCGGCCGCCTACGCCGCGCGCTACGTGGCCAAGAACATCGTCGCCGCCGGCCTGGCGCGGCAGTGCCAGATCCAGGTGGCCTACGCCATCGGCGTGGCCAAGCCGATGAACATCACCGTCTACACCGAAGGCACCGGCGTGATCAGCGACGACAAGCTCGCCGCGCTGGTCGCCGAGCACTTCGACCTGCGCCCGAAGGGCATCATCCAGATGCTCGACCTGCTGCGCCCGATCTACGAGAAGACCGCCGCCTACGGTCACTTCGGCCGCGAAGAGCCCGAGTTCACCTGGGAGCGCACGGACAAGGCCCATGCGCTGCGCGCAGCGGCCGGGCTGTAGGCCCGGCGTCGCGTCGGCGACCCTGGGCCTTGCGGCGCAGGCTCGACTTCGCGCCAGCGAAGTCAGGCCGCAAGCGCCGGCCGTAGCCACAGGCGCCGCGCTGCGTGCAGCGGCGGGCCTGTAAGGGCGCTGCGCGACGTGCCGAGCGCAGGCCCGGCCCGTCGATGCTTCGATCCGTCGCGCTTCAGCCCAGCTTGAGCCTGCCGGCGCCGCCGCCGTCGCGCCACCACGCATAGCCGCCCTGCACCAGCCCCGCGGCCAGGCCCAGCGCCACGCCGAACTGCCAGGCGAGCGTGTACGAGCCGGCCAGCTGCAGCACCAGTCCGCCGCCGAAGGCGCCGACGAAGCTGCCCAGCTGATGGCCGACGAAGGCCACGCCGCCGAGCATCGCCTGCCAGCGCAGGCCGAAGGTGTCGACGATCCAGCCGATGACCAGCGGCACCACGCCCAGCCACAGAAAGCCCATGATCGCGGCGAAGACCAGCGTGCCCGCCGGCGTGGGCAGCGCGGTGAAGTACCACAGCAGCGCCAGCGAGCGCAGCGTGTAGATGCCCCCGAGCAGCAGCAGCTTGTTGAAGCGCCCGCCGGCCCAGCCGAAGAACAGGCTGCCGAGCACGTTGAAGGCCCCGACCATGCCCAGCGCCTGCGCGCCGAGCATCGGGTCCATGCCGCAGATGTCCAGGTACGCCGGCAGGTGGGTGGTGAGAAACACCAGCTGCATGCCGCAGACGAAATAGGCCACCGACAGCACCACGAACATCGGATTGCGCAGCGCCACGCGCAGCGCGGCGCGCGCGCTGTCGCTTTCGCCGGGCTTGGGCGGCAGCGGCAGGGCATCGACGCGGCCCGCGGCCCAGGCGGCTGGCACCATCAGCAGTGCCAGCAGCGACGAAGCCCCACACGCCGGCGCGCCAGCCCAGGGCCTGCGCCAGGCCCTGGCCGATGCGGTGCCGCCAGCATCGCACCCAGCGAGCCGGCCGCCGAGACGATGCCCAGCACCAGGCTGCGCGACGCCACGCTGCACCGGGCGCGCCGCGGCGGCCAAGGCCAGCGCGCTGCCGTTGCAGGCCAGCGCCGCGCCGATGCACACGCCCGCGCCGAGCATCACGCCGACGAGGCCCTGCGCGGTGGCCAGCAGCACCAGGCCGGCGGTGTAGAGCAGCGCGCCACCGACCATCAGGCGGCGCATGCCCAGCCGCGCCGCCCAGGCGCCGGCCAGCGGCTGCAGGAAACCCCAGGCCAGGTTCTGCACCGCGATCGCCAGCGTGAAGTCGGCCACCGAGATGCCGGTGTCGCGCGTCAGCGGCGGCATGAACAGGCCCAGGCTCTGGCGCAGTCCCATCGCCAGGCTGAGCATCACCGAAGCGCCGATCAGGATCGGCAAGGCGGGGCGCAGGTCGCGCAACGGGGACACGGCAGACTCGAAGTGAAGGGCTGCCAGGTCGGCGGCGGTGCAGGCTAAGCCCCGCGCAGCGCAGCGTCTATCGCTGGCGGGACAGGTACTGCCGCCCGCCCAGGGTGCGCAGCGCCGCCTACTTCGCGGTCGCCGCTTCGGCCAGCTGGCCCAGTGCCGTCGCCAGATTCGCCGCCACGGCACAGCTCGCGACGCCATGGCGTTGCGCCAGCCACGCCGGGTCGTTGTAGCCGAGCCAGACCTGCCCGGCCGCGTCCTGCCAGGCCAGCGCCTTCAGCGGCAGGTCGATGCCCACCGACTGCGCGCACGCCATGAACGGCGTGCCGCCCTGGGGATTGCCGAAGATCAGCACCTCGGTCGGACGCAGGGTCTTGCCGATCTTGGCCGCGCCGGCGGCATGGTCGATGCGCGCGAAGATCACCAGATCGCGCTGCTTGGCGAGATCTTCGAAACGTGTCAGCGTCTGCGCTGCGCTGTAAGGGCTCTTCAGCGCGACAAGCCCGTCGGCGGCGTGTGCCATCAGCGTGCACCCCCAGCCCAACGCGCACAGCAGGATTGACTTGAAGGTGTTCATCGGCGGCTCCTGACGGTTCGGCCGCACGCAGGTGCGATGTCGGCTCTTGCAGCGACAGTCGCTGCAACGGCATGCCAGCTTACACACGCAGGCCGGACAGTGTGGCAAAGCCATGGGCGAACGGTGCCGGCGCTACCCCGGCGCTAACATCTGCGCGCCGTGCCGAAGCCGACCCTCGACGACCTGCGCCGCCATGCCGTCGCGCGCACCCTGTTCGCGCCCACCACGCTTGCCGAAGGCGCTGGCGCGGCTGGGCTTCGTGCAGGCCGACCCGATGCGCGCGCCGGCGCGCGCCCAGGACCTGACGCTGCGCCACCGCGTGCGCGGCTACCGGGCCGGCGATCTGGAACGCCGCTACCCGCGGCTGCCGATCGAGGAAGACTTCTTCGTCAACTACGGCTTCGTCTCGCGCCAGGTGCAGGCGCTGATGCATCCGCGCGTGGCCCGCGCCGTCGTGGACCGAAGCGCGCTGCGCGCAGGCGCACGCAGGTGCTGGCCTTCGTGCGCGAACGCGGCGCGGTGCATCCGCGCGAGGTCGATCTGCAC
The DNA here is from genome assembly GCA_963756415.1 of uncultured beta proteobacterium. Classification (GTDB taxonomy): domain Bacteria; phylum Pseudomonadota; class Gammaproteobacteria; order Burkholderiales; family Burkholderiaceae_C; genus Rubrivivax. Next base: position 261,093 of record CAVWNT010000002.1, on the reverse strand, counting down.
TTCCAGCACGGTCGCGTGCGCAACTGGTTCGGCGGCAACAGCAACGCCAGCACCGAGCTGCTCGACGGCATGCACTACCGCGGCCTGTTGCGCATCGCGCGGCGCGACGGCGGCGTGCGTGTGTACGCGGCGCGCGAGCCGACCCCGGCCGCGGCCGATGACGCCGAACGCGACGCGCGTCTCGATGCCCTGGTCGATGTGCTGGTGGCGCAAGTACGCGCCGCTGCCGGCGCGCACGCTGGGGCAGCTTGCTCAGCCTGTTGATGGGCGGCGTGCCGCAATGGCGCGACCAGCGTGCGGCCACGCTGGCGCGCGCCCGCGCCCGGCTGCCGCGGGCCGAGGTCGACGGCATCGACTGGGTGTGGCCGGCCGGCGAGAATCCGCGCAGCCAGCGCCACCGCATCGACGACGCAGCTGCGCCTGCTGGCGCCGTTCGATCCGATCGTGTGGGACCGCCGCCGCTTCGAGCTGTTCTGGGGCTGGGCCTACCGTTTCGAGGCCTACACGCCGGCGGCGAAGCGCCAGCTCGGGCACTACGCGCTGCCGATGCTGTGGCGCGGCCAGGTCATCGGCTGGGGCAACCTGTCGGTGCGCCAGGGCCGGTTGCATGCCGAGCTGGGGTACGTGGCCGGCAAGGCGCCACGCGATGCGGCTTTCGCCGACGCGCTGGACGCCGAGCTCGACGCCGTCGGCCAGCTTCCTCGGCTTGCCCGGCTGAACCGCAGCGGCTGCGGCAGCGCAAAGGCGTTGTCCTACAGCGCCGCAGCGAGCGCTTCCGATGGACGTGCGCGTCCGCGGCCTGGCCCAATGCCCGATTGCGCACTTCCACGGCATTTCCCGATCATGTCCACCACTGAACTGGCCCAGCGCCCGACCGAATCCACCAGCACCGTCTCCCGCAATCCCGGGCGCGGCGAGGCCGAATCCGCCGCGCCCACGCTCGACATCGATTGCACGCTGCTGTACGAAGTGGCCGGGCCGGCCGAATTCCTGTTCCAGATTCACGCGCTGCACGGCATGGGCCAGCAGGTGCTGGACGAATCGCTGACGCGTCACGCCGGAGCTGCCGGTGCGTGTCTTCGCCGACCCCTTGCTCGGCCACCGGCACACCCGCCTGCACGCCGACGCCGGCACCTTGCAGTTGCGCTACCAGGCGCGCGTGCGGCCCGCGCAGCTGGCCGCTGCCGACGAAGAGCTGAAGGAAGTGCCGATCGCGAACTTGCCCGATGAGGTGTTGCAGCGGCTGGTGAGTTCGCGCTACTGCGAATCCGACCTGCTCAGCGGCGCCGCGCAGAAGATGTTCGGCGGCTTGCCGCCGGGGCGCTCGCGCGTGCAATCGATCTGTGACTGGATCCACGCCAACGTCGAATACCGCATCGGCTCGTCGCAGGCCACCACCACCGCGCGCGATGTGTTCGTGCAGCGCGCCGGCGTGTGCCGCGACTTCGCGCACCTGGGCATCACCTTCTGCCGCGCGTTGAACATCCCGGCGCGTCTGGTGGTGGGCTATGCCATCTTCGACGAGCCGCCGACCGATTTCCACGCCATGTTCGAGGCCTATCTGGGCGGGCGCTGGGTGCTGTTCGATCCGACGCGCATGTCGCCGCTGGATCAATTCGTGCGCATCGCGACCGGTCAGGACGCCAAGGACGTGGCCTTCGCCACCATCTACGGTCCGGCAACGATGATGTCGATGGACCCGCAGATCAAGCTGTCGGACCAGCCGGCAAGTTGACGGCGCGGGCGCGCGCGCCCAGCACCCGCTGCACCACCTGCGCAAAGCCGGCGCCCCGCTCGCCGGCGGTGATGTAGGTCGGCCAGGTGTGCAACTGCGCGGCGAACCGGTGCAGGTTCGCCACGCCGATGCTGAGCGGGAAGTGGCCGAACATCTGCTGGTCGTTGGTCGAATCGCCGACGTAGAGCCAGTCGTCCCGCTCGCCGATCGAGGTCGCGCCCGAGCAGGCGCCGAACCATCCAGCGGGCACCGCTGAGCTTGTCGTGGTCGCCGAACCAGCCGTTGATGTGGATCGAGCTGACGGTGGCATTCATGCCCGCGGCCTGCATCAACTTCACCACCTGCTCGATGCGCTGCGGCGCGAGATGCACGAACTCGCTGTGATCGATGGCGATGTCGGTGCGCCGCCCGGCGCTGTCGCGCGCCAGCGTGGCGCCGGGCACCTCGCGCAGGATCTGCGCGCGCCGCCGCGCTCAGACAGCGCGCTGTTGCGGTTGCGGGTGTCGAGATCCTGCACGAACTCGGTGCGCAGTCGGGTCGCCCTCGCGCCACAGCGCGACAGCACCGTTCTCGGCCACGATCGCCGCCAGCGGCCACTGCATCGCGAAGCCCTCGCTCCAGCCCATCGGCCGGCCGGTGATGGCCATCACCGGCAGCGCCCGCCGCGTGCAGATCGGCCAGCGCGTGCAGGCCAGCGGCCTCGATCTGCCCATCGCAGGTCAGCGTGTCGTCGATGTCGGTGAGCACGCCACGGACGCGCGACAGCCGCGCGCGCGGGCATTGCGACCAGGGTGCGGCTGGGTGCCCGGTGGCGGTGGACATGCCGGGCAGTGTGTCACGACCCGCCGCCGGCAAAGCCCCGCGCGCGGCCTCGGCTTGCCCGGTGGCGCAGGACACCGAATACAATCGCTGTCCTGCCGAGGAGCGTTGCAACCTTCGCCGCATTGCGGTTCGAAGGCCAGGCTCGGTGATCCACCCTTGCAACCGCGCTCACCCGCACGAACCGGTTTCGTGGGTGAGCAGCAGCGAACCTTCGCCTGACCGTGCGTGCGGGTCCTCAATCCTGGAGAACCTGCATGAACGCCGTACTGAAAAGCCCCGCCAAAGACGATTTCATCGTCGCCGACCTGTCCCTTGCCGCCTGGGGCCGCAAGGAAATCAAGATCGCCGAGACCGAGATGCCGGGTCTGATGGCGATCCGCGAGGAATTCGCGAAGGCGCAGCCGCTGAAGGGCGCGCGCATCACCGGCAGCCTGCACATGACGATCCAGACCGCGGTGCTGGTGGAGACGCTGCAGGCGCTGGGCGCCCAGGTGCGCTGGGCCTCGTGCAACATCTTCAGCACCCAGGACCATGCCGCCGCCGCGCTGGTCGCGCAGGGCACGCCGGTGTTCGCCTACAAGGGCGAGAGCCTGGCCGACTACTGGGACTACACCCACCGCATCTTCGAGTTCGGCGCCAAGGGCGCCGACGGCGAAGGCCCGAACATGATCCTCGACGACGGCGGCGACGCGACGCTGCTGATGCACCTGGGCCAGCGCGCCGAGAAGGACGCCTCGCTGATCGCCAAGCCCACCAGCGAAGAAGAGACCTGCCTGTTCGCCGCCATCAAGGCCAAGCTGGCGCAGGACGCGACCTGGTACACGCGCAAGTGCGGCGCAGATCATCGGCGTGACCGAAGAGACCACCACCGGCGTGCACCGCCTGAACGAGATGAGCGTCAAGGGCACGCTGCTGTTCCGCGCCATCAACGTCAACGACAGCGTCACCAAGAGCAAGTTCGACAACCTGTACGGCTGCCGCGAGAGCCTGGTCGACGCGATCAAGCGCGCCACCGACGTGATGATCGCCGGCAAGGTGGCCTGCGTGGCCGGCTACGGCGACGTCGGCAAGGGCTCGGCGCAGGCGCTGCGCGCGCTGAGCGCGCAGGTGTGGGTGACCGAGATCGACCCGATCAACGCGCTGCAGGCGGCGATGGAAGGCTACAAGGTCGTGACCATGGAGTACGCCGCCGACAAGGCCGACATCTTCGTGTCGTGCACCGGCAACAAGTCGGTCATCACCTACAAGCACATGGCGGCGATGAAGGACCAGGCGATCGTGTGCAACATCGGCCACTTCGACAACGAGATCGACGTCGCCGCGCTCGACAAGTGCGAGTGGGACGAGATCAAGCCGCAGGTCGACCATGTGATCTTCCCGGACGGCAAGCGCATCATCCTGCTCGCCAAGGGCCGGCTGGTGAACCTGGGCTGCGGCACCGGGCACCCGAGCTTCGTGATGAGCTCGAGCTTCGCCAACCAGACGATCGCGCAGATCGAGCTGTTCACGCACCAGCGACAGCTACGCGGTGGGCAAGGTCTACGTGCTGCCCAAGCACCTGGACGAGAAGGTGGCGCGGCTGCACCTGAAGAAGATCGGCGCGATGCTCAGCGAGCTCAGCGACGAGCAGGCGGCCTACATCGGCGTGCCCAAGCAAGGGCCCGTACAAGCCCGACACCTACCGCTACTGAAGCGGCGGCGAGGCGCCACGGTGGGCCGCCGCAGGTCCTGCGCCGCGGTCGGCGCAGTACTGCGCGCTGCTGAAGGCCGAAGCAGAGTGCCGGATCGCGCGGCGCCATGCCGCTTCGCTTCGACCCGTCGTGGACTGCTGACAACCTCTTCAGCCGCATGCCAGCGGCACCCACACCATGAGCCAGCCCGTTCCTGTCAGCTTCGAGTTCTTCCCACCCAACACACCGGTCGGCGACGACAAGCTGAAGGTCGTCGTGCAGCAGCTCGGCGCGCTGCAGCCCGAGTTCTTCAGCGTCACCTACGGCGCCGGCGGCAGCACCCGCGACAAGACGCTGCACACCGTGCAGGCGATCGCCGCAGGCCGGCCACGAGGCGGCGCCGCACCTGTCGTGCGTCGGCTCCACGCGCGGTGCGCTGATCGAGACGCTGGCAGACCTATCGTGCGCAGAACATCCGCCGCCTGGTGGCGCTGCGCGGCGACCTGCCCAGCGGCACCGCGCAGTCGGGTGACTTCCGCTATGCCGCCGAGCTGGTGCGCTTCGTGCGCGAGACCCAGGGCGACGACTGGCACATCGAAGTCGCCGCCTATCCCGAATACCACCCGCAGCAGCGCTATGCCGGGCGCGACCTGCAGCACTACGTCGACAAGGTGAAGTGCGGCGCCGACGCCGCGATCACGCAGTTCTTCTTCAACCCCGACGCGTACTTCCACTTCGTCGACGCAGACCCGCCGCCTCGGCGCCGAGGTGCCGGTGGTGCCGGGCATCATGCCGTTCCACAACTTCGCGCGCATCGCCCAGTTCGCCGCGCGCGACGGCATCGAGATCCCGCGCTGGGTGATGCTGAAGATGGAAAGCTTCATGGACGACGCGGCATCGATGCGCGCCTTCGGGCTCGACGTCGTCACCGCGCTGTGCGAACGGCTGCTGGCCGGCGGCGCGCCGGGGCTGCACTTCTACACGATGAACCAGAGCGCGCTGACCGCCGAGCTGTGCGCCCGGCTGGGCCTGGCGCGCACCGGCTGACGGCGCGCTCAGCTCGCGCGGATGCAGCACGCCGTCCTCGGTCAGCATCGCATCCAGCGGCACGTCGTGCGGCTGCGGCCTGCAGCCACGGCACGATGGCCGTGCGCGTAGCCGACGCCGACGGTGAAGGGCCGCGGGCTCAGCGCTCGCCAGCGTGCGGTCGTAGAAGCCGCCGCCGTAGCCCAGGCGCAAGCCGGCCGGGCCGAAGCCGACACACGGCACCAGCAGCAGCGCCGGCTCGAAGGCCGCGGTGTCCTTCGGCTTCGGGATGCCGTAGGCGTCTTCTTCCATCGCGCAGCCCGGGTACCAGACATGGAAGCGCAGCTGCTTGGTGTCGCGGTTCGATCACCGGCAGCCCGATGCGTCGGCCGGCTTCGGCCTCGCTCCAGCGGAACAGCGCCGGCAGCGCATCGAACTCGCCCTTGATCGGCCAGTAGGCGCCGATGCTGCTCTCGGGGCGGCTCACCAGCCACACGCGCAGCACCTCCTGCAGCTGCACCGAGCGCGGCGTGGCGGTCGATCATCGACTGGCGCTCGGCCTGCAGCTGGCGGCGCAGCAAGGCCTTGTCGCGGGTCGGCTCGAAGGACAGCTTGAACGAATCTGAAGAATCCGACATGGCAGACATTGCGCACCCGCTGTTGGCAGCCCATGATTGTGGCGGCGCCGAGCCCGTCGGCTGTGCGCCCTTCCCACACGAGACAAGCGATGCCCGGCTCGGAACTGGTCGAACACTGCGCCGAGCTGCTGGCGCCGCTGGGCGCGGTGCGCGCGCGGCGCATGTTCGGCGGCCACGGGCTGTACCTGAACGAGCTGTTCGTCGCGCTGATCCTCGGCCAGCGGCTGTATCTGAAGGTCGACGCCGAAACACGCCCGCGATTCGAGGCCGCGCGATGCCAGCCCTTCGTCTATCGCGGCCACGCGACGCCGGTGACGTTGAGCTACTGGACCGCGCCGCCGCAAGCCATGGAATCGCCCGAGGAGATGCAGCCCTGGGGTCTGCTGGCGCTGCAGGCCGCGCTGCGCGCCCGCCACGCCCGGCCGCCGGCGCGCCAGCGCAGCGGCACGACGGCACGTTCGGCCGCGCCGCGCAAGACCGAGCGCGGCCGAGGGTGAAGAGGCTTCGGCGCGCAGATGCAAAAATGCGCCTTCGTTGCACCCGATACCCGATCGCTCCGTGTCCCTGACTGCCCTTTCCCGACTCGTCGCCCGTCGCCGCCCCGGCAACTGGTTCGTTGCGCTGCTGCTCGTGCCGGCGCTGCTGGGCACCTTGCCGGCGCGCGCCCAGGACAAGGATGCCCTCGTCGTCGAAGCCCGCGAGGCCTTGCGCAAGAAGGATCTCGGCGCGCTGGCCGCGGCGCGCAAGGCGGTCGTCGGCCACCCGCTGGCGCAGTGGGTCGACTACTGGGAGCTGAGCAACCGCCTCGACAGCGCCAGCGCCGGCGAGGTCGAGACGTTCTATGCCCGCTGGCCCGACACCTACGTCGAAGACCGCCTGCGCAACGACTGGCTGCTGGAACTCGGCAAGCGCCGCGACTGGGACAACCTGGTGCGCGACTACCCGCGCTTTCGCATGAACGACGACCGCGAGGTCAGCTGCTATGCGCTGTACACCCGGCACCTCGCCGGCAACGACGTGCGCGCCGAAGCCCGCAGCGCGCCTGGTTCGAGCAGCGCGATGCCGACGATGGCTGCACGCTGCTGGCCGACACGCTGTTCCAGGCCGGGGCGTTCGGCCCCGCAGAGGTCTGGCAGAAGGTGCGGCTGTCGGTGATCGCCAACCGCGCCAGCGCCGCGCGTGCCGCCGCCGTGCTGCTCGGCCCCGAGGTCGATGCCGCGGTGCGCGAGCTGATGAAGAACCCACTGCGCTGGCTGCAGCGAGCGAGCGTGCCCGTCGACGGCCAGCAGGCCGAGCTGGCCACATTGGCATTGCTGCGACTGGCCCGCACCGAACCGCAGCCCGTGGCCGAGCTGCTCGACAGCCGCTGGCAGCGCGCGCTGCCCAACCAGCTCGCGGCGCTGGCCTGGGCCGGGGTCGGCCAGTACGCCGCCATCGAGCTGTCGAACGACGCCTGGGCGCACTACCTGAAGGCCAGCGCGCTGCGCGACAAGGCGAGCCCGGCCCAACGCGCACTGGCGCCGTGGACCGACGACATGCTCGTGTGGCAGGCGCGGGCCGCGCTGCGCCAGGGGGGCTCGGACAAGGAGCGCTGGACGCGCGTGGAGAAGGCGGTTCAGGCCCTCGGCGCCGCCGACCAGGTCGACCCGACCTGGGTCTACTGGCGCGCACGCGCGCAGCAGGCGTTGGCGCGGCGCGGCGACGCCGGCGAAGCGGACCGCCTCGCCGCCAGCACGGCACTCGAAGCGATCGCCGGCGAGCTGAGCTTCTACGGCAAGCTGGCGCGCGAGAACCTCGGCGGCGCCGTGATGCTGCCGCCCGCGCCGGCGCCGCTGACGGCCGCCGAACGCGACGCCGCCGTGCGCAACCCCGGCCTGACGCGCGCGCTGGTCTCGTTCCGGCTCGGGCTGCGCAGCGAAGGCGTGCGCGAATGGAACTTCAGCGTCCGAGGCATGGGCGATCGCGAGCTGCTCGCCGCCGCGCAACTGGCCTGCGACAACGAGGTCTGGGACCGCTGCATCAACACCAGCGAGCGCACGCGCGAAGGAGATCGACGTCGCGCAGCGCTTTCCGATGCCCTACCGCGGCGATGTGCTGGCGCAGGCCGAACGCGCCGGGCTCGACCCGGCCTTCGTCTACGGGCTGATCCGCCAGGAGTCGCGCTTCATCATCGACATCCGCTCCGGCGCCGGCGCCTCCGGGCTGATGCAGCTGATGCCGGCCACCGCCCGCTGGACGGCGAAGAAGGTCGGCGTGCCGTACAGCAACGCGCAGATCAACGACCGCGACATGAACCTGCTGCTCGGCACCAGCTACCTGAAGCTGCTGATGGACGAGTTCGACGGCTCGATGGCCCTGGCCACTGCCGCCTACAACGCCGGGCCGGGGCGCCCGCGCCGCTGGCGCGAAGGCGCCGTGCTCGAACCGGCCGCGTGGGCCGAGAACATCCCGTTCAGCGAGACCCGCGACTATGTCAAGAAGGTGCTGTCGAACTCGGTCTACTACAGCGCCCTCATCGCCGGCCAGCCGACGCCGCTGAAGCTTCGCCTGGGCCCCGATGTCGGCCCGCGCGGCAGCAGCGAACGGCCCGGCAATCCGGATCTGCCATGAGCGCGCGCTCAGCGCCTTCGATGGCGGCACTCACCATCGCGCGCAGCGCAGAGGTCGTTCGATGAACCGCTCGCGCCGCGTGCTCGTCCTGGGCGGTACCGGCTTCGTCGGCCGCGCATTCGCCGAACGGGTGGCCGACCGCGGCTGCGGCACCCGCCTGACGGTGCCCACGCGACGCCTGAACCATGCGCAGTCGCTGCAGCCGCTGCCCATCGTCGACCCGATCGAATGTGATGTTCACGACGATGTGCAACTGGCGCGTGCCATCGACGGGCACGATGCGGTGATCAACCTGGTCGCCATCCTGCACGGCAGCGCGGGCGATTTCGATCACGTGCATGTCGCGCTGGCGCGCCGCCTGGCCATGCTGTGCGCGCGCAGCGGCGTGACCCGTGTGCTGCACGTCAGCGCGCTCGGTGTCGGGCCGCAGGCGCCTTCGCACTACCTGCGCAGCAAGACCGAAGCCGAATCGCTGCTGCGCGATGCGCCGCTGCGCCTGAGCGTGCTGCGCCCGTCGGTGATGTTCGGCGCCGACGATCGCTTCCTGAACCTGTTCGCACGCTTGCAGGCGCTGTTTCCGGTGCTGCCGCTGGCGGGCGCGTCGGCGCGCTTCCAGCCGGTGTGGGTGGGCGACGTGGCCGAAGCCCTGCGTGCGCTGCCTCGACCGCCCGCAGACCAGCGGCCAGATCTACGAGTGCGCCGGTCCGGCCACCTGCACGCTGGCCGAGCTGGTGCGGCTGGCCGGGCGTCTGAGCGGCAACGAACGCGCCATCTGGCCGCTGCCCGATGCCCTCGGCCGATGGCAGGCGGCGGCGATGGAGCTGCTGCCCGGCGCGCCGCTGATGTCGCGCGACAACCTCGATTCGATGCGCGTGCCGAACGTCGCCACCGGCACCCTGCCCGGCCTTGCGGCGCTGGGCATCGAGCCGATGTCGCTGCAGGCGGTGGCGCCGTCGTACCTCGCCAGTGGCAAGGGCGTCGCGCGCTTCGACAACTGGCGCTCCAAGCGCGGGGCGCTGTAGCACCCGCGCTTCGCACCTGACGCAAACGTCCTCATCAACCAAACTGGTCATGGCGCTGCAGCTGTACATCGGCAACAAGAACTACTCGACCTGGTCGATGCGGCCGTGGCTGTTGATGCGCGAGCTGGGCATCGCATTCGACGAGATCAAGCTGCGTCTGGACTTCAGCGAAGGCTCGGAGTTCCGGCGCACGCTGGGCGCACTCGGGCCGCTCGGCGCGGGCGCGAAGGTGCCGGTGCTCGTCGACGACGGCTTCGCCGTGTGGGACACGCTGGCCATCGTCGAATTCCTGCACGAGAACTTTGCCGGGGTGTGGCCCACCGATCGCCTGCAACGTGCGCGCGCGCGCAGCCTGTGCGCCGAGATGCACGCCGGCTTCAGCGCGCTGCGCACGCTGTGCCCGATGAACATCGAGGCCGACCTGGCCGATGTCGGCGCCCGGGTGTGGCGCGAATCGACGCCGTTGCAACGCGACGTCGCACGCCTGGAAGAGATGTGGGCGCCGCTGCTGCAGGTCAGCGCGGGGCCGATGCTGTACGGCGCCTTCGGTGCGATCGACGCCTATTTCGCACCCGTGTGCTCGCGCCTGCGCACCTACGCGCTGCCGCTGTCGGCCGATGTGGCGGCCTATGTCGAGCGGGTGGGGTCACTGGACTCGGTGCGCGATTGGGAACGCGCCGCACGGGCCGAGCACGACTTCCTGGATTTCGACGAGCCGTACCGTCAGGCGCCCGCGGTCGGAACAGCGGGCAGTTGATCGCACGCCCGCGTCAGAACAATTCCTCGACCGTCAACAGGCGGTAGTGCCAAGCCAGGGCGACGTCGTTCGCCTTGGCAATCTCGGCGACGCCCTGTGCGTCCTCGAGGCTGTCGACTTTCACCAGCAACCAGCGAAACCCTTCGGTCGACAGCTTCAGCAGCCGGCGCATCGCGGTGATCTCGTAGCCGAAGCCGGCCAGCAGGCTGGCATCGTCGATCATGCTTCGCATCTCCTCGACCGTCTCGCGCGGCGTGAACACCGTCATCGATCCGGAAGCGATCCCGCTGTCACGCAAGGCACCGATGACAGCGTCACGGTCGTTGTCGGGCTTGATGCCCAGCAACACATGTCCCACCGGCTTGAAGGTGCCGAAGCTGGTGTTGTCGTTGAGGACTTCGCTGGTATCGCTCATGCGCGGGCTCCGGTGGAAAAAGGACGGTCGGCCGATCTTCTTCCTCGACATCGCGCCCGGCCATCGGCCGCCGCCACGCACCCGGCGCGGATCACGCCGCTCGCCGCTGTCGGACCCCGCCTACAAGCGGCGCAGCGGTGCGGGCGCTTCGGCTTGTCAGCCCCGTCCTACCCGGCAACCGCGGGCTCTCCCACGGGGCGACCCGATGCGGACTGCTGAAGAAACGCCCGTCGACTGCGCAAACTGGCGGCCTCTTTCCTCGTCTTCATCCTCACCCATTTGACGGAGCCAGCCATGCTGCATGCCGCGACACAAGCCTGCGCTCCGGCGCCTCAGCCGATTCTCGAAGACCAGCGCGATGCGTGGCTCGATGATGTGCGCCGCTGGTATTACGGCGGCACGGAACCCCGGGGCGACGACGCGCGCGACCAGGGCGCCAACGGCAGCGCCGGCGATCAACCGGCCGCCTCATGAAGGTTCAGACCCAGGTGCACGAGGGCCTGGCCCGCGTGGCCGAGAAGATCGAACACAGTCGCGTGGCCATGTTGACCCTGTGCGAAACCGGCCCCGCCGAAGCTGGCGACATGGCATTCGTCAGCCGGCCATTGACACCGCTGCTGATGGACAGCGACGGCTGCATCTGGTTCTTCACCTCGCAGCGCACGATGCACCCGTTGCTCGGCACCCGCGGGCAAAGCGCCAACCTCGCGTTCAGCGACGAAGGCGATGGCAAATACGTGTCGATCGCGGGCCATGCCGATCTGCGCATCGACCTGGCGCTGCAGGATCAACTGTGGACGGCGATGGCGAAGCCCTGGTTTCCAGAAGGCCCGTCCGATCCCGATCTGGCGCTGCTGAAGTTCACGCCGCATCGTGCCGACCTGTGGGACGGCCCCGACAGCACGGTGCTGCGCATGGCAGCGATGGCAGCTTCGGTGGTGGCGTCCAGGCCGATCGGTCTGGGTGACCATCAAGTCATCGACGCCACCGCTGCCGGGCAGGATTCGACGCCGGTCGAAGGCGTGCGGTGACGGCGCCGACCCCCGACCGCGGAGCCACGCACCCGCGTCCCGCCACGGCCTCGCGCTGGCCCGGCTGGCGCGGCATGTGGCGCCTGAGCGTCGACGCGATCTCGCGCTGGATCGACGACCGCGCGCCGAGCATGGGCGCGGCGCTGGCGTATTACGCGCTGTTCTCGATCGCGCCGTTGTTGCTGATCGTGATCGCGGTGGCGGGCTCGGTGTTCGGTGCCGAGGCGGCCCGCGGCGCCATCTTCGACGAACTGCGCGGCATGCTCGGCAACGACGGCGCCGCGGCCGTGCAAGGGCTGCTCGAAAGCGTCGGCAGCGACCAGAAATCGGGTGTCGGTGCACTCATCAGCGCCGGCCTGCTGCTGATCGGCGCGACCACCGTGTTCGCCGAACTGCAAGGCGCGCTCGACGTGATCTGGCGCGTGCCGCCACGCACCGCCCGCCCCGGTTGGCTGAAGTTCCTGCGCCTGCGCCTGATTTCGTTCGGCCTGGTGCTCGGCGTGGGCTTCCTGCTCATCGTCTCGCTCGTCGCCAGTGCGGCGATCAGCGTGCTCGGGCGCTGGTGGGCGCCGATGTTCGGGGCCTGGACGGTGGCGCTGGCCATCACCAACTTCATCGTCGGCTTCGGCCTCATCACGATGCTGTTCGCGATGATCTACAAGCTGATGCCCACCGCGCGCATCGCCTGGCGCGACGTGTTCATCGGCGCGGCCGGCACCGCGATGCTGTTTTCGATCGGCAAGACGCTGATCGGGCTGTACATCGGCAGCAGCGGCGTGGCCTCGGGCTTCGGCGCCGCCAGTTCGGTGGTGGCGTTGCTGGTGTGGGTCTACTTCTCGGCGCAGATCTTCCTGGTCGGCGCCGAATTCACCTGGCTGTACGCGCAGCGCTACGGTTCGTTCCGCAATGCACCGGCGACGCGCACCGGGCAAGGTGCGCAGGATCTCAGCGCGGCGTCTTGACCAGCTTCTTGCGTTGCGCAGCGTCGAGCCCCGGGGTGGCACGCATGTCGGTGTCGACCTGACCCGACTCGATGTCTTCGTGTGCCTGGCGCATGTCGTCGCGCGGCTCGTCGCCGGCCGACTCGGGCGTCTGGTCGCGCTCGTGGGGCAACTGACCGGTGGCGCCCTTGTCGACCGGCTCGGCGGTCTTGCGACCCGAACGCGGTTGCGGCTTGGAGGGCGACTTGCCTGGTGGATGCGTCGCTGAATCAGATGCGGTTTTCATGGTTGATTGACAGTCAGGTTGTGCGCAGTGTGCGCCGAAGCCGCCGCCTTGGCCCGTATCGTCAGAGCGCGTTGCTGTAGGACAGCGCCGCCAAATCGGCGCCTCGGCTTCGACGGCATCTTCGCTGACACGGCGATTCGCCGCGACCTGACATTGAACGAGAGCTCGCGGCGCAACCATGCCCGTTCGCCCACCCCTTCACGTTGAACTGGAGCACCCGACATGAGCACCGCTGAAACCCCCAAGGACGACAACCCCGACCTGCAGGGCGAGGGCAACTACACCGCAGCGCGCAACTACCGTCGCAAGACCGAGGAATTTGTCAAGGACGGCAAGGTCGAGCCGGCTGCCGAAGCCGCCAAACCCGAATCGGAGAAGACGGCGCAAGAAATGCTGGATGCCGAACGCGCCGGCAAAGAGCCCGCACGTCGTTGACCCTGCCCGTTGACCGTTGAGGCCGCGGCATGAGTCAGCCCGGTCCGGCACGCGCGCGACGATGGTGGCTCACCCGCTGGATCGTCGGCGGCGCGGTGCTGCTGTTGGCGCTGGCCTTGCTGATCGGCGAGCTGCTGCAGTGGCCGTTCCTGAAGCGGCCGGTGCAAGCCCTGGCGCAAAGTGCCACCGAGGCGGAAGTCACCTTCGAGGGTGACTTCTCCGCGCGTCTGTTCTGGCAGCCGCATGTGTCGGTGCAGCATCTCGAAGTCTCCTCACCCCCCTACCCGGGGCTCGACCACCTGCTCGATGCCACCGAGGTCACGCTGAGCTGGCGCTGGGGCGACCTGTGGCGGGCCTGGCGCGGCCAGACGCTGCGGCTGCGCTCGCTGCACGCCCAGACGCTGGATCTGCAACTGGTGCGCGACATGGACGGCCGCGCCAGCTGGCAGATCTTCGGGCCGCAGAGCGATGACGAGGACAGCGAGCTGCCGCGCTTCGACCGGCTGTCGATCGCGCGCGGCCAGCTCCGGTTCACCGATGCACCGCTGGCCACCCACATCGATGTCGCGGTGCACGGTGTCGAAGGGGCGGGACAGCCCGGCTACGAGGCCAAGGCCACGGGCCTGGTGCGCGCGCTCCCGCTCGACCTGGCCATCGAGGCCGGTGGCGCCTTGCCGCTGCTGCGCAGCGATCGTGCCGATGCGGACCGGCCGGTGGCCGCGCCGCTGCGGATTCGAAGGCACGGCCGGGCGTTCGAAACTCCGCTTCGTTGGCACCGCGTCCTCGATGCTCGATGCCCAGCGCCTGTCTGGCGAATTGCAGTTCTCCGGCCCGTCGCTGGCGGCAGTCGGCGATCCGCTGGGGTTGACCTTGCCGCGCACGCCGGCCTTCGATCTGGACGCGAAACTGTCGCACGATGCGGGGGTGTGGAAGCTGGTGGCGCACCGCTTCCACATCGGCAGCAGCCGCCTGGGCGGCGACTTCGTCTTCGACAGCACGCAGAAGCCGGGCAAGCTGAGCGGTTCGCTCAACGGCAGTCGGCTGCTGCTGTCGGATCTGGGTCCGGCGGTGGGCACGGGCGGCGAAGGTGGCGCGGGCGCGGTGGTGGTCGACCGGCGCGGCGAACGGGTCTTGCCGACGCGCGAGTTCGACCTGCCGTCGCTGCTGGCGATGGATGCTGACGTGGCCGTCGCCATCGACGCACTCGACCTGGGCAGCAGCCAGGTGGCGCCGCTGCGCGGCCTGCGCACACAGGTGGTGCTCGACGACGGGCGGCTGCAGTTGCAGAAGATCGAGGCGCAGCTTGCCGGCGGGCGCATGTGGGGCACCACGGGCCTCGACGGCACCGGGGAGGCTGCGTTGTGGAACGCCGATCTTCGCTTCAGCGGTGTCGAGATCGCCCGCTGGCTGCGCGGGCTGAAGAACGAGGCGCCGGCTGCTGCCGATGCGCCGAAGCCCACCTCGCCCGACTACCTGACCGGCGAACTGCTGGCGCGCCTGAAAGTCACCGGCCGCGGCCGCTCGACGGCCCAGATCCTGGGCAGCCTGGACGGCCAGGCGCAGGCTCGGCTGCGCGCCGGCACGATCTCGCACCTGGCGGTGGAAGCGGTCGGTCTCGACATCGCCGACGCCCTGGGTGTGGCGGTGCGCGGCGACCGTCCGCTGGAGCTGAAGTGCGCGCGTGTCGCGCTCGATGTCGAAAACGGGGTGTTCAGCACCCTGCGCGCGCTGGCCGACACCAGCGACAGTGTGTTGATCGCCGCCGGCACGATCAACCTGAACGACGAGCAGCTGGACCTGCGGGTGACCTCGCTGCCGAAGGACTTTTCGCCGCTGACCCTGCGCACGCCGATCCGCGTCACCGGCACGCTGGCCGATCCCGCGGTCGGCATCGAAGGTGGCCAGTTGGTGGGCAAGGTGGTGGCGGCGGTGGCGCTGGGATTGATCGCGCCGCCCGCCGCGTTGCTGGCCTTCCTGGATTTTGGCGAGAGCGCTCCCGAGGACCCCTGCACGACGGCGCTGCCCACGGCCGAAGCGGCGCGCAAGGCGGCCCGGCGCTGAAGCCCGATCAGTCGTAGACCAGCGCGCCGTCGTCCAGATCGGCACGCGGCAATTCGTCCTTCTCGGTCCAGTAATCCTGCTCGTGCCGCCACGGCGTTTGCGCCAGTTGCCGGGGCAGTGCGCCGACGCCACGCGCGATGTAGCCGGGGTTGAAGTTGTCGGCCTCCACCCACGGCAGCGTGGGCAGGCCCCGGTCCTGATCACGCAGCGCGGGTGTCACCACCTGCGCGCCGATGTGCTGCATGTGGTTCAGCAGGCGGCAGACAAAATCGCTCAGCAGGTCGGCGCGCAAGGTCCAGCTGGCACGGAAGTAGCCGAACACCCAGGCCATGTTCGGCACGCCGGTGAACATCGCGCCGCGGTAGCTGATCGTGCTGGCGAAATCGAGCGGCTGGCCGTCGATCGTGAAGCGGATGTCGCCGAGCACGCTGAGATCGAAACCGGTGGCGCTGACCACCACGTCGGCGTCCAGCTGTGCGCCCGACTGCAAACGGATGCCGCCGGCGGTGAAAGCTTCGATCTGGTCGGTGACCACCGACGCGTGGCCCTCGCGGATGCTCTTGAACAGGTCGCCGTTGGGCACGAAGGCGATGCGTTGTTGCCAGGGTCGATAGCGGGGCGTGAAGTGCCTGTCCACCTCGTCTTCGAAGCCGGGGCCGAGGGCGGCGCGCACGCCGGCCAGCAACTCGGCGCGAACCACTTCGGGTTCGGCCGTGCAGCGGCGCGTGAACTGGGCCTGGTCGAACAGCACCTTGCGGCGCACGATCTCGTGCGTCCATTCGGGCGGGATGTCGAGCTGGCGCAACATGTCGGCCAGGTCGTTGGCGTTGCGCCCGGTGATGAAGAAGGTCGGCGAGCGCTGCAGCATCGTCACGTGCGCGCACTGCGCGGCGATGGCCGGAATCAAGGTCGCGGCGGTGGCCCCGGAGCCGATCACCACCACCCGCTTGCCGCCCAGGTCGATGTCCTGCGGCCAGCGCTGCGGATGCACCAGCTCGCCTTCGAAGCGGTCGATGCCCGGCCATTCAGGCGTGTAGCCGTGTTCGTGCCGGTAGTAGCCCTGACACATGTACAGAAAGCTGGCGCTGAGATGCACGGTCTCGCACGATTCGCCGTCGTCGCGCGTGCGCTGCGCCTCGATGTGCCAGCGCTTGTCACGGCTTGACCAACTGGCCGCGACGATGCGGTGCCGGTAGCGGATGTGCGCGGCGAGCTGGTTGTCGTCGATGACCTCGCCCAGGTAGCGCAGGATCTCGGCGGCGCTGGCGATCGGCGCGCCGACCCAGGGTTTGAAGCGGTAGCCGAAGGTGAACAGGTCGCTGTCGGAGCGGATGCCGGGGTAGGTGTGGGTGCGCCAGGTGCCGCCAAAACCGCCCTGCGTCTCGAGGACCACGAAGCGCTTGCCGGGGCACTGCTGCTGCAGGTGATAGGCCGCGCCGATGCCGGAAATGCCGGCACCGACGATCAGCACGTCGAAATCGCTGCCGCCTTCCGCCCCGTCGTCGCGTGCACGCATCGTCATTCGAACGGGGGTTCCTGGGACCAGTCGAAGAAGTCGGGCAGGTCGCTGGAGACCTTGTTCGGGTAGGCCGGGGCACGCTTGTCGAGGAACGCGGCGATGCCCTCGCGGGCGTCGGCGGATTGCCCACGCGACTGGATGGCGCGGCTGTCCAGACGGTGTGCATGCATCGGGTGCTCGGCGCCGGCCATGCGCCACAACATCTGCCGCGCCAGCGCCACCGAAACCGGCGCGGTGTTGTCGGCGATCTCGCGCGCCAGCGCATGCGCCGCGCCGAGCAGATCGGCCGGTGCATGCACCGAGCGCACCAGCCCACGTTCGAGCGCTTCGGCGGCGCCGAACACACGCCCGGTGAAGCACCATTCAAGCGCACTCTGCATGCCCACCAGGCGCGGCAGGAACCAGGTCGAGGCGGCCTCGGGCGTGACGCCGCGGCGCGCGAAGACGAAGCCGAAACGCGCCTCGCTGGATGCCATGCGGATGTCCATCGGCAGCTGCATGGTCATGCCGATGCCGACCGCCGGGCCGTTGATGGCGCCGATCACCGGCTTCAGGCTGCGGAAGATGCGCAGCGTGACCAGCCCGCCGCCATCGCGGTAGACATCGCCGACGCGGTAGGCATCCCGTGCGGCATCGCCGCGTGCCGCGTAGTCGAAGGTCTTGCCGCCCTCGGACAGGTCGGCGCCGGCACAGAAGGCACGGCCGGCGCCGGTGACGATGACCGCGCGCACCGCATCGTCGGCGTCGGTGCGGTCGAACGCGGCGATCAGCTCGTCGCGCATCTGCGCGGTGAAGGCGTTGAGCTTGTCGGGGCGGTTCAGCGTGATGGTGGCCACGCCGTCGTCGACGGCGTAGCGCAAGGTCTGCAACTCGGCAGCTGGCATGTCGGTTCTCCTGTTGAATCGGCTATCGGCTATCGGCGCTCAGCCGCGTCTGCACCAGCCGGGCGAAGAAGGCGGCGCCCAGCGGCAGCGCCGCGTCGTTGAAATCGTAGGCCGGGTTGTGCACCTCGCAGCCGCTGTCGCCGTTGGCGTGGCCGTTGCCGATGTTGATGTAGCAGCCCGGCACACACTGCAGCATGGCCGAAAAATCCTCCGACGCCATGATCAACGGCGGCGTGCGGTCCACCTTCTCGGCGCCGACCAGCTCGGTGCAGATGCGCGCGGCGAACTCGGCCTGCTCGGCGTCGTTGATGGTGGGCGCGAACAGCGCGCGGAAATCGACCTCGGCGCTGGCGCCGAACGCCGCCGCGGTGCCCTCGGCGATGCGGCGCATCGCGGTTTCGACCTGCGCCATCACCTCGTGCGAGAAGGCGCGCACGGTGCCGCCCAGCGCGGCCGTCTGCGGGATCACGTTGTAGGCGTCGCCGGCATGGATGCGCGTCACCGACACCACGGCCGTCTGCACCGGCGCCACGTTGCGCGAGACGATGCTCTGCAGCGACACCGCGATCTGTGCCGCCGCCAGCGCGGCATCGACACCGGTCTCGGGTCGCGCGCCGTGGGCGCCCTTGCCGGTGACGCGGATGTCGAAGAAGGCACCGCCGGCCATCATCGGGCCGGAGCGCACCGCGAAGTGGCCCAGCGGCAGGCTCGGCCGGTTGTGCATGCCGAAGATCGTCTGGCACGGAAAGCGCTCGAACAGGCCGTCGTCGATCATCGCGCGCGCACCGCCCAGGCCCTCCTCGGCGGGCTGGAAGATGAAGTTGACGACGCCGTCGAACGCGCGCGTGCGCGCCAGATGGCCGGCCGCGCCGAGCAGCATCGCGGTGTGGCCGTCGTGACCGCAGGCATGCATCACGCCCGCGTGCTGCGACCGGTGCGCGAAGCTGTTCGCCTCGGCGATCGGCAGCGCGTCCATGTCGGCGCGCAGGCCCACCGAACGGGTGCTCGATCCGCTGCGCAGCACGCCGACCACACCGGTCTTGCCCACGCCACGGTGCACCTCGATGCCGAAGGACTGCAGTTGCCGGGCAACCAGATCCGCCGTGCGTTGTTCCTCGAACCCGAGCTCGGGATGGGCGTGGATGTCGCGGCGCCAATGCGTCATCTGTTCATGCAGCGGGGCCAGCAGTTCAGCGGTGGACATACGGCGCTCTCCTTTGATCGAGGTCTGCGCGGCGCACCGGTGCCGGTGCTTGGTGCGCAGCGGTTGCGGCGCGAGCCATTCTGGCATTGCGCCGGCCTCGCGCCTGCCCGGCGAGGAACTTCGCCGCTTGGGCACAATCCGATGCTCATGCATGCACAACAACGTCCTGTTCTCACCTGGTGGTCCCGCCTGCTGGCTTTTGCGCTGACCCTCGGGCTGGCCGCGCTGGCCCTGTTCATGTTCTTCGGCGCGCTGATGCTGGGCATGGTGCTGGCCACCGGTGCGCTGCTGGTCGGCCTGGTGCGCGGTCGGCGCATCGCCCCGGCCGATCTGCGCTGGCGATCGGCCGCCGGCGCGCGCGCCTCGGCCAGGGCCGGCGGCGGCGAGGTGGTCGATGTGGCGGTGCGCGAGATCGACAGCGGTGCGTCGTCGCCGCGCGCGCGCTGAAGCGGCGTCGCGCGGCAAGTCTTTCGACTTTCGGAGAGGTGACATGAAGCGTCGTCCTGCATCTCGTGCCTCCCTCGCGCTGTTCGCGTCGGCCGTGGCCGTGGTCTTGCCGGCTCCTGCCGCGCTGGCCGACAGCCTGGCCGCGTCGTCGGCCGCCGGCGGCTCGTCGGCGTCATCGGCCAGTTCGGCATCGAGCGACACGTCGAGCGACAGTTCGAGCAAGACCGGCGGCACCGCGGCGGGCCCCTACCGCATCGTCGAGGTGGCTGCGTTGCCCGAACAGCCCGATACGCTGCGTCTGACGATGCAGCCGCAGGACGACGGCCTGGCTGCGCGCCCGGGGCTGGTTCTGCAGGTGCCGCGGCGCGGCTTCGAACGCAGCGGGCTGGTCGTCGGCAGCGCGGTGATCGCACGCCCGCGGCCGTATGGCACCGAGTTCGCCGCCGCCGAGACCCGGCTGGCCTTCTTCCTGGTGATCGATGACGCGTGGTCGCGCGAGCTCGCCGCGCGGCCGGTGACCTTGTGAACGATGCGCCTGCGCACCGCGCTGGCCCTGCTCGGCGCCGGGTCGATGCTGCTGTGGGCGGGCGTCTGCAGCGCCGGTGCGCTGCGTCACTGTGACGCCGCCGAAGAACTCGAAGCTGCACAACAAGACCGGCTGCTGCGATTTGCAGCCGTCATCAAGTCGGAGCTCGATTCGTCCGGCCACGCGCTGGCCATCGTGTCGCGTTCCGGCCTCGATCTGAGCCGCTTCGGTCTGCGCTATTCGCACGCGGGCATCGCGCTGCAGGCCAGCCCCGACGCCGCGCCCTGGTCGGTGCGCCAGCTGTACTACGACTGCGAGCTGCGCAAGCCGCGCGTGTTCGATCAGGGCATGGCCGGCTTCGTCGTCGGCACGCGGGATCCGTCGATCGGCCATGTCTCGGCGCTGCTGCTGCCCGACGCCGCAACCCAGGCACTGCAGCGGATCACACTCGACAACGCTGCGGCGCTGCGTCTGCTCGGCACCCGATACAGCGCCAACGCCTATGCCTTCGGCCTGCAGTATCAGAACTGCAACCAGTGGGTCGCCGAGATGCTGGCGGTGGCCTGGGGAGGCCTCGACGGCGACGATCGCGACCTGCGTCCCGCGGCGCAGCAGTGGCTGCTTGCGCAGGGCTATCAGCCGACCCGCCTTCGCCATCGACAACCCCTTGCTGATGCTGGCCGGGCTGGCGGTGCCGTGGCTGCACACCGACGATCACCCGCCGCCGGCGCCCGGCCAGCAGCTGTTTCGCGTCAGCATGCCCGCATCGATCGAGGCGCTGGTGCGCGCGGTCGCGCCGCACGCGCGGCGCATCGAGTTCTGCCACAGCGAGCGCCGCATCGTGGTGCGCCACGGCTGGCAGGCACTGGCCGCCGACTGTGTGGCCGAGCCCGGCGACACCGAAGTGCTGCTCGACTGAACACGCGGCCGAGCGCTCAGCGCGGTGCGCGCATGAAGCCCGCGAAGAAGGCGCACAAACCGGCCGTCGCCTGCAGCGGCAGCACATGGGCGACGAACTGGTCGGGCCGCACCACGACCAGGCAGCCGTGGTCGCGGTGGATGCCGCGCAGCGCGAAGATGTCGCGCCCGTCGCTGCGCTCGGCGCAGAAGATCTTCTCGTAGTCGATCAGGCCGTAGCGTCCCTTGGCCGGTTTCAGGAACGGGTGCATCGCCGACAGATCGAGCTCACGGTGAGCCTGCTGGAACACCGCGCGCACATCGATCACCGCGTCGACATCGGCGCCGGGCGGCGTGTAGCGCAGCACCGGCGACGCGGGGTCGCCGGCCAGGAAATCACACAGCGCGCCGATGCCACTGCCCGGCGCCGACGCATCACCCGCTGCGGCGAAGGCAAACAGGCGCCAGCGGCCGTCGGCCTTGACGGTGTGGCCGAGCTGCACGGGCTTGGCATCCGCCAGCCGCACCACCGCAGCCGAGTGAAAACGCTGGCCGATCGGCAGCCCGGTTGCCAGATGCTGATGGGTGCCGGCGGCGACGACGGCTGACGGGTCGTAGCGCGTTTCGACACCGGCCGTGTAGCGGCCGTGCTGGGCGAAGTAGCGCTGGAACCCGGACGGATCGGCGCCGTCCCTGGCGCTGAACAGCCGCGCCATGTCGCGGTCGAACTCGATCAGTTCCTTGGCCTTGGCGCGACGCTCCTGGCTGTAGGTGTGCAGCAGTCTTGCGTCGGCCTGGTCCAGCAGCACCGCGGCCAGTTTCCAGCCCAGGTTGAAGGCGTCGGCCATCGACACGTTCATGCCCTGGCCGGCTTTCGGGCTGTGCGTGTGGCAGGCATCGCCGGCGACGAAGACATGCGGCGTGCGCGTGTGGCGGGCATCGTCCGGCACGTCGTCGAAGCTGTCGCTGACGCGCTGCCCGATCTCGTAGGCCGACCACCAGGCGACTTCCTTCACCGCCAGCACGTGGGGGTGCAGGATGCGCTGGGCCGCGGCGATCAGCTGATCGGCCGTGATGTGCCGGTCGGCGACACGTTGCGCTGGCGCCAGCGAATCGAGCTCGATGTACATCCGCACCAGATAGCCGCCTTCACGCGGAATGATCAGCATGCTGCCTTCGCGCGCCGACTGGATCGCGCACTTCAGGCGAATGTCGGGAAAGTCGCTGACGGCCAGGACGTCCATCACCCCCCAGACCTTGTTGGCGCTGTCGCCGCGCAATGTGTGGCCGAGCGCCTTTCGCACCGCGCTGCGCGCGCCGTCGCAGCCGACCACGTAGCGCGCGCGCATGGCGATCGTTTCGGTTTCATGCCCGGCATCGGTGCGCTGCAGCGTCACGTGCACGGGATGGCTGTGTTTCAACCTCCACGCGCAGGTCGATCAGGCGACGGTCGTAGTCGGGCTGCAACCGCGTGGCACTCTGCCGCATCGCCTGCAAGTAGAAGTCGTGCACGCGGGCCTGGTTGAGGATCGTGTGCGGAAACTCCGACAGCCCGTCCTCGACATCCTGGATGCGGTTGGCGCGGACGATCCCGTCACCGCCCGGCGCGGGGCGCCAGAAGCTCGTCTCGTTGACCCAGTACGACTCGGCGAGCACCTGGTGTGCGAAGCCGAAGGCTTCGAACATCTCCATCGATCGGCAGGCGATGCCGTCGGCCTGCCCCAGCTGCAGCGGCCCGGGCTTCTGCTCGACGATGCGCGTGCGGATCGTGGCAAAGCGGGCCAGCTGGGCGGCCAGCGTCAGCCCGGCAGGGCCGCAGCCGACGATCAGCACATCGACCTCGTCGGGCATCGCGGCGTGCTCGCCGCCAGGCAGCGCTTCGTCAGGCACTTCGGCCTGCGCAGGATCACCGGGCTTGAAGCCGTTCAGGTGGTATTGCATGAATGGGGGCCCGCCTTGCGCGCGACGTCTGATCCGGCAGACGTGTCAGCAATTCCCGCGTCAGATCAGCTGCCGATAATACGAAATCGCCTATCGCCTCAGATGAGCACGTGAACTTCCAGCAGCTGCGCTCGGTGCGCGAGACCGTGCGCCAGGGATTCAACCTGACCGGCGTGGCTGCCGCTTTGCACACCTCGCAGCCGGGTGTCAGCCGGCAGATTCGCGAACTGGAAAGCGAGTTCGGCATCGAGCTGTTCCACCGCGCGGGCAAGCGCCTCACCGGCCTGACGCCGCCGGGCAAGGCGGTGCTGGCCATCGTCGAACGGCTGCTGCTGGATGCCGACAACCTCAGGCGGGCCGCAGCAGCAGCGAACGGCGAACCAGGGTCAGGCGGGTCATCGGCAATCCGGAAAAGAGGAGGAAGGCGCGCATGCTGGACATCGCGACGCCAACGGCCAACGAATCAAATCGCAGTTGCTTATGCGCAATCCGATGCAGGCTACGGCCTTGCGCAAACTCTTCGGGGCCATCTTTGCGGCTTGCAGAGCAACGACTTCGGTGCTTGAACGCCGAAGCCGCCGACACGCTGCTTCAGTGAAGCTTTCTTCCCTCAGCCAGGCCGCGTGCCCTGCGCCTCGGGCCGAGGGTCATCGCGAGCAGGCAAAACGGCCGCCGCGGCGAAGGCCTGCTGCAGCGCTGCGCGGGGCAGACGGTCGCGCAGACCGAGGGCCACCACCGCGGCCACGGCATCGAGTGGCGCCACGGTGCGTCGCACACTGCCGTGCCTGCCGGCGAACTGCAGTTCAGACCAGCCGTGTTCGTCGCTGCGCACCAGGCCCTTCAGGCGCAGCACGCCGGCCGGCATGTCCGCCAGCAGTTGGCGCAGAGCGCCGACCCGCAGCGGACCGTCAGGTCGCAGGGACCAGCTCTCGAAGATCTGGCCATGGTCGTGCGCATGGTCGTGCGCTGTGTCGTGCGCGACGCATGGCCGCACGACGCGCCCTCGCAATCCTGCTGACCACGTTGCTGCAGGTCCGGCTGCGGCAGGTCGAGCAGCGGCGCCGGAAGCCTTGCCTGCTCGGTTTCGAACTGAGGCGTCTTGCCGGCAACCGCTTCGACCCAGGCGCGAACATTCTGCAGTTGCACCGCGTCCGCCCGGTCGATCTTGTTCAGCACCACCAGGTCGGCGGCCCGCAACTGGCGCTGCAGCGTGTCGGCGAGCAAGGGGTCGGCCGCCTGATCGAGGGCCGCCGCCGCATCGACCAGCACGATCACGCCGTGCAGCGACAGCTGTGGGTCGGCCAGACCCGACCTGCGCGATCTTCCAGGGATCGGAAACGCCGCTGGCTTCGATGACCACCGCGTCGAACGGCGGGCTTGCATCGAGCACCCCGATCAACGCGCGGCTCAGGTCGTCGCCGATCGAACAACACACGCAGCCGTTGCTCAGCGCGATCGTGTCGCCCGAGCTTGCCTCCACCAGCCTGGCGTCGATGTTGATGGCGCCGAAATCGTTGACCAGCACGGCCATGCGCCGCTTGTGCCCACCGCTCAGCAGGCGGTTGAGCAAGGTGGTCTTGCCGGCGCCCAAAAAGCCGCCGATGACCGTCAACGGAATCCGCGGCGCAAGCGGTGGCCTCATGTCGGCCGCCCGTCCAGCGCGATGCCGAGAACGCCCATCGCGTGCAACCCGGCGCTTGAAGCGAAAGTCGGGCTGTGGCCGAGCAGGCAAAGCCCCCTGATGCGTGACATGGCGATGCCTCTTGAACGCTGCGAACCGGCGCTTCAGGCGGCCGCGAACACCCGCCCGGACAGCACGGTGCCCCACACCTTCAGATCGCGCAGGCGCAGCGGCTCGACGGCGGTCGGGTCTTCGTCGAGGACGCAGAAATCGGCGCGCTTGCCGATCTCCAGGCTGCCCAGTTCGTGGTCGAGCTTCAGGGTCCAGGCTGCGCCGAGCGTGATCGCACGCAGGGCCTCCTCGACGCTGATGCGCTCGGCCTCGCCGAGCACGCGGCCTGACGGTGTGATGCGGTTCACCGCGCACCAGGCGGTGAACAGCGGGCCCAGCGGCGTGACCGGTGCATCGGAGTGGATGGCCAGCGGCACCCCTGCGTCGAGCGCGCTGCGGCACGCGTCCAGGCGCGCGGCGCGATCGGGGCCCATGGTCATCGACAGGTGCTGCTCGCCCCAATACCAGACGTGGTTGGCGAAGAGGTTCGCGCACAGCCCCAATGCCGCCATGCGCCGGAACATGGCGGCGTCGATCATCTGGCCGTGCTGCAAGGTGTGCCGGTGGTCGGCGCGCGCAGCCCGCGACAGCACCCGCTCGATGGCATCGATGGCGGCTTCGCTGGCCTCGTCGCCGTTGGTGTGGGTGTGCACCGTCAGCCCGGCGCGGTGATAGGTTTCGAAATCGGCCTCGTACTGCGCCGGCGAGGTGACCCAGATGCCGTTGGGTGCACCGTTGAAATAGCCCGGCCAGCGCAGACGCGCGGAGAAGCCCTGGATCGAGCCGTCCATCATCATCTTCACCAGGCCGTAGCGCAGCCGGTCGGTGTTGCCCTTCATCAGCTGCTTGACGTGCGCCGCGCCTTCGGCCGCACCGTGCGTGCCGTGGAAGGCCTGGAACGCCGGTGCGATGCGCACGCTGAAATCGTCTGCATTGCAGCAGCGTTCGAGCACCGCCACATCGTCGGGCGTCAGCCGATTCACCAGATCGGTGGCGGTGGTCACACCCTGCATGCGCGCGATGGCGGCAAAGTTGTGCATGCCGGCGTCGTCCATCGGCACCAGCAAGCCGGCGCTGCCCACCTTGCGCACCACCAGGAACATGGCCGCCGGCTCCTGCAGTTCGCCGGTGGGCTCGCCGTTGTCGAACTTCATCACCCCGACGGTCTCGGCATCGCGGTCGATGCCGGCCAGCTGCAGCATCGTGCTGTTGACGTTCATCACGTGGCCGTTGGAGTGCGACACGACGATCGGCCGGGTGGCGCTGGCACGGTCGAGGTGCTGCACCGTCATGCGCTCGCCACCGAAGTAGATCGGATCGAAGCCCCAGCACAGCAGCGGCTGCTCGTCGCCCTTGCCGGCGGCCGTCATCTGCGCATCGAGTTCCTTCAGCTTGGCGACCACCGCGTCCATCGAATCCAGGCCCGGCCAGACCTTGCCCTGCGGGTCGCGGCGCTCGAACCAGCCCAGGTAGGGTTGGTCCCACACCGAACCCTCCTTCAAATGGCAATGCCCTTCGATCAGGCCCGGCATCAGCACCTTGTCGGCGAAGCGCTCGTCCAGATCGAACTTGCCCCAGGCCTGCACGCGCTTCAGATCGCCCACGGCCAGCACACGCCCGTCGCGCACCGCGATGTGCGTGGCGCTGGGCTGGCGCGGGTTCATCGTGATGATCTTGCGGGCGACATAGACAGTGGTGGGGGTCACGGTGCGGGTTCTCTCGTCGAGGTGGAATCAGCGCGGGCCGAACTGCAGCAGCAGCAGTCCGGCAAGCACGAAGGCGACGGCCAGCAGGCGCGTCGGCGAAATCGGCTGCAGCGCAAAGCCGAGCAGCGCAAAGTGGTCGATGAGCAGCGACGCGACAACGCTGCCGAAGATGGTCGCGGCGACGAATGGCGCGGCGCCGATGCGCGGCGCGACGAACAACGCCCCGAAGACGAACGCCGCACCGATGAAACCGCCGCTCCACAGCCACCATGGGCCGAGCGCGGCCTGCCGCATGGCTGGCGCGGGCATTCGAAACACCGGCAGCAGCGCCAGCAGGCACAGGCTGGCCACCGTGGTGTTGGCCAAGGCGCCGTACAACGGATGCCCCAGGACCCGGCCCATCTGCGCATTGATGGCCGACTGCAGGGGCACCGCCGCGCCAACGGCGACAGCCACGCCAAGCAAGCCCCACGACGCCATGCCGATCAGACCGCCAAACCCGGGGCCGCGACGATCTGGCCGTCGCGCGCCACCACCTTGCCGTGTTTGACGACCCATCGGCGCGGCGCTTGCATGGCCACGGCCTCGGCGCCGTTCTCGGCCTCGACCAGCAGCAGGTCGGCACGGTCGCCAACCTCCACGCCGTAGCCGACGGCACCGAGCACCTGGGCGCCGCCGTGGGTGCACATGCGCAGCACCAGTTCCAGATCGGCATCGTCGCGAAAACCGCTGTTGTAGGCCAACAGCCAGGCACGCTGCAGCATGTCGGCGGTGTTCAGCGGCGTCCACGTGTCGCGCACACCATCGGAGCCGCTGAACAGCCGGATGCCGTGGTCGGCCAGCACACGCAGCGGCGGGAACGGCGTGTAGCCGGCCGGCGCATGGCTCATGACGGCGATGTCGTGGCGCTGCATGCGCGCCAGCAGCGTGTCCAGGCGCGCCGCTTCGAGCGTGCCCAGGCAGAAGGCGTGGCTGATCGCCACGCGGCCGTCCAGCCCGAGTGCGCCACTGCGGTCGCAGATCATGTCGATGCTGTGCGCGCCCTGTTCGCCCCGTTCGTGCAGATGAATGTCGATGCCGCAACCGTGCCGCGCGGCAATCGCGAACAGGCCGTTCAACTGGCCGGCCGCGTCGCCATCGATGGCTGTCGGGTCGAGCCCGCCGATGACTTCGGCGCCGTCACGCACGGCGGCATCGAGCAGGTCGAGCGTGCCCGCCTGGCGGATCACGCCGAGCTGCGGGAAGGCGACGATCTGCACATCGATGAGCGCGCGTTCGGCCTCGCGCATGGCCATCACGCCGTGCAGCGCGTGCAGCCCCAGTTCGGGCGCCACGTCGACATGCGTGCGCACCTGCGTGGTACCGCGCGCGACCATGTGCCGCACCAGGCGCGTGCTTTGCCGTTGCACCGACAAGCCCAGTTCGCGCATCACGCGGCGTTCGTTGTCGATGCGTTCGAGCAGCGTGGGGCCGCTGCAGTGCGAATGCCAGGGCGTGCCCCACAGCGTCTTGTCCAGGTGGGCGTGGCCATCGACCAGCCCGGGCAGCAGCAGGCAGCCGGCAGCGTCGATGACTTCGGCGGCCGGCTGCTCGGCGGCGCGGCGGCCGATGGCGACGATGCGGCCGTCGTGCATCGCGACGTCGTCGACGCCGTGCTGCCAGCGCCGCGCGCCGCGCACCAGCAGGTCGTTCATCAGGCGCCAGGCAGCTGCAGGATCGGCCGTGCCGTGCCGTCGACCACGTCGATGCGCCGGCAGCGCACCCAGTGGCCGGGTTCGACTTCGCGCAGCGGCGGCAGCTCGGCGCTGCAGGCCGGCTCGGCCACCGGGCAGCGGCCGGCGAAGCGGCAGCCCGGCGGCGGATCGATCGGGCTCGGTGGATCGCCGCTGAGCTTGATGCGCAGCGCCGCACGCTGGCGCCCGCCATGCACGGTCGGCACCGCCGACATCAGCGCCACGCTGTAGGGATGCAGCGGCTTGGCGAAGAACTGCCGGCGCGGCGCGCGCTCGACGATCTGCCCCAGGTACATCACCGCGATGTCGTCGCAGATGTGCTCGACCACCGCCATGTCGTGCGAGATGAACAGGTAGGTCAGCCCGAGTTCGCGCTGCAGTTGCGCCAGCAGGTTGAGCACCTGGGCCCGCACCGCCACGTCGAGTGCCGACACCGGCTCGTCGCAGATCACCAGTTCGGGCTGCGTGGCCAGCGCCCGCGCGATGTTGATGCGCTGGCGCTGGCCGCCGGAGAACTGGTGCGGAAACAGCTGCTGCTGCTCGGGCCGCAGGCCGACCTGCGTCGAACAGCTCGGCGACCCGGGCTGCGCGGTCGGCCGGGGTGCCGATGTCCATCAGCTCGAGCGGCGAGCGCACCGCGTCGCCGGCGCGCTGGCGCGGGTTCAGCGAAGAGAACGGGTCCTGGAAGATGAACTGCATGCGCCGGCGCACCTGGCGCAGGTCTTCGCCTTCGAGCGCGACCAGATCGGTGTCGCCCAGGTCGCATGCTGCCTGCCGTGACCGGCGCCAGGCGCATCACCGCCAGCGCCGTCGTGGTCTTGCCGGAACCGGACTCGCCGACCACGCGCCAGCGTGCTGCCACGCCGCACCTCGAACGACACGCCGTCGACCGCACGCACCACAGCTGGGGCTTGAACCAGCCGCTTCTTCGGCGCGGAAAGTGCACCTTCAGGTCGCTGCACCGACAGCAACAGCTCGTTATCCCGCTGCGGCGCGTTCATGCGGCCGACCTCCTCGAGCTCGGGCTCGCTCGACCAGCCAGCAGGCGGCACCGTGGCCGTCGGCGCTGCGGAACAGCGGCGGCACCTCGCTCGCGCAGCGCGGCATGGCATGCGGGCAACGCTCGCGGAAGGCGCAGCCCGTGCCCAACTCCCAGATGGACGGCACGACGCCGGCGATCTCGACCAGTTCGGCGCGCTCGCTCGCAGCTGGCTGCTGCCCAGTTCGGGCAGGCAGGCAATCAGCCCCTGGGTGTACGGATGCCGCGGCTGCGCTCAGCACTTCGGCGCAGGTGCCTTGCTCGATGATGCGTCCGGCATACATCACCATCACCCGGTCGGCCATTTCGGCGACCGCGCCCATGTCGTGGGTGATGAACATGATGGCCGTGCCCTTGTCGCGCTGCAGACTCGCGCAGCAGATCGAAGATCTGCGCCTGCACCGTGACGTCGAGCGCGGTGGTCGGCTCGTCGGCGATCAGGATGTCGGGCCGGCAGGCCAGCGCCATCGCGATCATCACGCGCTGGCGCATGCCGCCGGACAACTGGTGCGGGTATTCGTCGACGCGGCGCTCGGGCGCCGGAATGCCCACCTGGCGCAGCATCTCGATGGCGCTGCTCGCGCGCCGCCGCGGCCGTCGAGACCGGCATGCAGGCGCAGCGATCTCGCCGATCTGGTCGCCGACGCGTGAACACCGGGTTCAGCGAGGTCATCGGCTCCTGGAAGATCATCGAGATGCGGTTGCCGCGCACCTCGCGCATGCGCGCGTCGCTGGCTTGCAGCAGGTCCTCGCCCTGAAACAGGACCCGGCCGCGCTGATCCGCCCCGGCGGCGAGGGGATCAGCCGCAGCAGCGCCAGCGCGGTCATGCTCTTGCCGCAGCCCGACTCGCCGACCACACACAGCGTCTCGCCGCTGCGAATCTGGAAGTCGACGCCGTTCAGCACCGTCGCTGCGCCGCGGCGGGTGCTGGAACTCGACGTGCAGGTCTTCGACCTTCAGCAGCGGAGTGTCGTGCGTCGGACATCACCGCTCCCTCAGTTTCGGGTTCAACGCGTCGTTCAGCCCGTCGCCGATCAGGCTGACGGCCAGCACGGTGACGAAGATCGCCGCGCCCGGAAAGGTCACCGCCCACCAGCTGGTCAGCACATAGGCGCGGCTGGAGCCGATCATCAGGCCCCAGCTCATCTGGTTCGGGTCGCCCAGGCCGAGAAACGACAGGCCGGCCTCGAACAGGATGGCGATGCCGACGGCCAGCGTGGCCGAGACCACCAACGGCGGGAACGCGTTGGGCAGGATCACCTTCCAGATCAGCCGCGCATTGCCTGCGCCGATGGCGCGCTCGGCCCGCACGAACTCCTGGTCGCGCACCTTCATGAACTCGGCCCGCGTCAAGCGCGCGGTGCGGCGTCCAGCTGACGATGCCGATGGCCAGGATCACCGTCAGGTATCGTCGGCGAGAACAAGGTCACCACCACCATCGCGAACAGCAGCGCCGGCAAGACCTGGAAGAACTCGGTGAAGCGCATCAGTACCGCATCGACGCGGCCGCCATAGAAGCCGGCGAACGCACCGATGGTCACGCCGATCACCACCGACAGCAGCGCCGCGACCGCCCCGACCAGCAAGGTCGTGCGGCCGCCGTAGATCAGCGTGGTCAGCACGTCGCGGCCGAGGTAGTCGGTGCCGAGCCAGGCGTCTTCGCTGAACGGCGGCGTCATCGGGGCGGTGCGAATCTCGAACGGATCGGCTCGGTAGAGCATCGGACCGAGCAGCGTGATCAGCAACACGATGCCCAGCATCAGCAAGCCGGCGATCGCCGACGGGTTGCGCAGGAACATGCGCAGCGCCTCGACGCTCGGATGGTCGACTTTTGGCACGGGCACCGCTGTCGGTGCACCAGACGCTGGCAAGGAGGTGCTCATTTGACCTTGATCCGCGGGTCGATCAACCGGTAGGCGAAGTCGGTGAGCAGGTTCATCACCACCACCACGACCGCCGAGAACAGCAGCACGCCGAGGATCGTCGGGTAGTCGCGGCGCAGCACCGACTCGAAGGCCAGACGGCCCGAGCCCGGGCCAGTTGAAGACCGTCTCGACCAGGATCGCGCCGGCGAGCACGTTGCCGAACTGCAGGCCGAGCACCGTGATCACCGGCAGCACCGCATTGCGCAGACGCGTGCTTGTACAGAACGACGCGCTCGGGCAGGCCCTTGGCGCGCGCGGTGCGCACATAGTCGCTGCCCAGCACGTCGAGCATCGAAGCGCGGGCCAGCCGGCTGTACTGCGCCAGGTAGACCAGCGACAAGGTCAGCGTCGGGCAGCACCAGGTGGTGCGCCACGTCGAGCATGTCGCCGAGGGTGCCGGCGCTGGCCGTCGACTCGATGGCGCGCATGCCCGACACCGGAAACCACGGTACACTTGGCCGCGAACACGATGATCAGCATGATGCCGGTCCAGAACACCGGCGCCGCGAAACCGACCATCGAAAACACGGTGATCGCCTGCGACAACGGTCCGTTCGGCCGTCGCGACGAGAGCACACCCAGTGCCGTGCCGACGACGAACGCCAGCAACACCGAGACAGATCACCAGCAGCAAGGTCGCCGGCAGCCGCTCGGCGATGAGCCCGGACACCGGCAGGTTGAAGAAGTACGAATGGCCCAGGTCGCCGTGCAGCACCTTGTCGAGGTACACGCCGAGCTGCACCGGCAGCGGCTTGTCGAGCCCGTACTGCGTGCGCAGCTGGGCCTTCAGATCCTCGCTCATGCCGCCGCTGGCGCCGGCGATGGTCTCGACCGGATCGCCGGGTGCGGCGTGCACCAGCACGAAGTTCAGCACCACCACCGCCAGCACCAGCGCCAGGCCCTGGAGCAGGTGGCTCACCAAGTACCGAAGCTGTCGACATGACGAAGGAGGTGCTGCCGCGCGGCGCCGGCTACTTCAGGAAGACCTCGTCGTAGGGCGACATCGGGCCCCAGATCGTCAGCGGCACGTTGCCGACCTTCTTGCTCGCCGCGGTGTGGAAGGGCACCACGTTGATGAACTCGATCGGCAGGTCGTCGGTGACGATCTTCTCGAAGGTGGCGTAGTAGGCCTTGCGCTTGGCCGGATCGAGCACGCCGCCGGCGGTGGTCAGCAACTGGTCGACCTTCGCTGTTCTTGTACGACTGCGTGTTGGTCCAGACGATCGGGCGGATGTTGCTCGACAGGTAGGTGCGGTGCACGCCGATGACCGGATCGCCCCAGTTGAAGACCTGGTCCATCGACATGTCGAAATCGTGCGACGCCAGCCGCTTGGCCCAGGCCGGGAAGTCGGCCGAGGCGCGCACCTCGACCATGACGCCGATCTTCTTCAGCTGGCCGCGCATGTACTCCGCCACGTTGCTTCTGCTGGTCGTCCGGCCCCGGCAGGTAGTCGATGGTCAGCTTGAAGCGCTCGCCGTTGCTGTCGGCCTTGTAGCCGGCTTCGTCGAGCATGGCCGCGGCCTTCTTCAGGTCGAACGGGTAGCGCACCAGATCGCTCGACGCCAACGGGCTGCTCGGCACGATCGGGCCGTCGGCCACCGTGGCGAAGCCGCCCATCAGCGCCTTGGTGATGAACTTCTTGTCGATCGCCGTGGCGATCGCCTTGCGCACCTTGACGTCCGACAGCGGCTTGCGTTCGAGGTTGAAGGCCAGCCAGTTGAGCGGGCCGATGCCCTCGTAGCCCTTGTCGGTGAGGAAGATGTTCTTGTCGTCCTTCAGGCGGCGCAGGTCGCTGGTCACCGTCACGAACGGCAGCATCTGGATCTCGCCGCGCTCCAGGCTGAGCATCAGGCGTCGAGGCATCCGGCGAGATGCTGAAGATGATCTTGTCGAGGTAGGGCTTGCCCGGCAGGAAGAACTTGTCGAAGCGCTCGAGCACGATGCGCTTGCCGGCACTGAACTCGGCCAGCTTGAACGGGCCCGAGCCGACCACGTCGTTGCTGTTGCGCGGGTGCGCCTTCAGGTCGCCGTCGTCGTAGATGTGCTTGGGCAGGATCGGGCACAGCGCCGGCGACATCGCCAGCACGATCGCCGGGTGCGGCTCGCTCATGCGGATGATGGCGGTGTGGGCGTCGGGTGTGTCGACCTTCTCGACCGGGCCCATCATCGTCTGGAACGGGTGGTTGGCCTTGATCGCCATGATCGAGAAGGCGACGTCGGCCGAGGTGATCGGCTTGCCGTCGTGGAACACCGCGTTCTTGCGCAGGTTCAGCGTCAGCGACTTGCCGTCCTCGGCCAGCTTCCAGCTTTCGGCCAGGTAGGGTTGCGGCTTCCACTTGTCGTCGAATCGCAGCGGGCTGGCGAACAGCTGTGTCGATGGCATTGCCGTGGCCACGCCCGATTGCACGGCGCCGTTCAGATGGCGCGCGACCTGGGTCGATCCGACGACGAACGTACCACCGCGCTTCGGTTCCTGCGCCTGCGCGGGCAGGCACAACAGCGCGGCGGCGCCTGCCGCAATCAAGGCGCCCGCGGCGCGGCGTCGAATCGGCGTGTTCATCTTCGATCTCCACTCGGTAGTTGCGCCGGGCCACGCCGGCAGGACAACGCGCACTCTAAAACGCCTCGCAACACGCCATGGGGCCAATGCCGAACAATCGATGGGTCCAGCACTTGAAATTGGCGTCACCGTTCGACTTCGCGGGCGGCTGACGACGCCACATGGCGCGGGCGGGCGCGCAACCGCAGGTTCGGTGGCGTCTGGCTTCAGCACCCGCAAGGGCCGCGGGCGCAACTCAACGAGACCGTGGCAGTCGCCTCATCCACTGACGGGATTCTTGCAATGCGCCCGCGCCGTGCTGATCTGCATCGGGTGACGCAGGCGAACCACCGGCG
Source organism: uncultured beta proteobacterium (assembly GCA_963756415.1). Classification (GTDB taxonomy): domain Bacteria; phylum Pseudomonadota; class Gammaproteobacteria; order Burkholderiales; family Burkholderiaceae_C; genus Rubrivivax. Next base: position 227,194 of record CAVWNT010000002.1, on the reverse strand, counting down.
CGATCGCCAGCGCATGCGCATACGTTCCGGATACGTCACAAGCCCAATGGTCGATCGAGCGCAACGTGAGTCTTGTGACGTCACAAACATCGTCACAAAGCAAAACGCCGACCTGTTCGGTCGGCGTTTGCCAATTCTGAGTTAAAGCCTCGTCTACAGGTAGGTGGCCTATCGCCCTTTGAACCGAGGGGTGCGCCTGTCTGCCCAGGCGGCCTGCCCCTCGCGCAGGTCGTCCGATTCGATCGCGCGGCGCATGTCGGCCTGCAGCGCGTCGACATCCAACGTGCCGCGCGCGATGCGGTTCAGGTGGCGCTTCATGCCCAGCAACGCGATCGGCGCCATCGCGGCGCAGGTCTGCGCGAGGCGGGCGACTTCGTCGTCCAGTTGAGCCGACTCGACCAGATGGGTCAGGAAGCCGACCGCCTTCATCTGCTGCGCGTCGAGCTTCTCCGCGGTCAGGAACAGCCGCTTCGCGTTGTCCAGCCCGAGCCGGGTGACGTAGCGCTCGAGTCCGCTCTGGTAGTAGTGCAGGCCCAGCCGCGCCGCCGGCATGAACATGTCGGTGCCCTCGGCAGCCCACCCGGAAGTCGCAGGCCAGCGCCAGGTCGGTGGCGCCGCCGTACACGCCGCCGTGCAGCACCGCGATGCTGACCGGCCGCACCTGTTCGAGCGCGTCCACCACACCGGCGAAGTCGACCGGGCGCTGCGCGCCGATGCTGCCGATGTCGTAGCCGCTGCAGAAATACTTGCCGCTGCCGCGCAGCAAGCAGCACCAGCACGTCGGCCATGCCGTTCACCTGCTGCCAGCAGCGTGGCCAGCTGCTCCAGGTCCTGCGGCGACAGCCGGTTGGCCTGCTCCGGGCGGCGCAAGGTGATGGTCGCGACCGCGCCGTCGATGCTGAGTTCGGGTGTGTCCATGCTCATCGGCCGTTGAACTGCGGTGTGCGCTTCTCGAGGAAGGCGCGGCGGCCTTCCTTGTAGTCCGCGCTGTCGAAGCAGCGGGATACCAGCGTGGCGATCTGCGCTGCGTCCTCGGTGTCGGCATAACGTTCGAAGACCTGCATCGCGGCCTTGGCGGCATGCACCGTCAACGGCGCGTTCGCCGCCACGCGCTCGGCATAGGCGCCCACCGCCTGCTCGATCTGCGCGGCGTCGACGACGAAGTTCACCAGCCCCAGGCGCAGCGCCTCGTCGGCTTCGATGAAGCGCGCGCTGAACAGGATGTCCTTGGCCACCGACGGGCCGACCAGCCGCGCCAGGCCGGCCAGGCCGCGGTAGTCGTAGCCCAGGCCGAGCCGCGCCGCGGGGATCGCGAAACGCGAAGCGCTGGTCGCGAAGCGGATGTCGGCGGCCAGCGCGATGGCCAGCCCGCCGCCCACGCAGTAGCCATCGATCATCGCGATCAGCGGCTTCGACAGATGGGCCAGGCCGGCGTGGCCGCGGCCGGCGATCTCGTCGTAGCTCTTCTTCTGCGTCGCATCGGCGCGGTGCGCGTCGAATTCGGAGATGTCGGCGCCGGAGACGAAGGCCTTGCCGCCGGCGCCGCGCAGCACCACCACGCGCACCGCCGGGTCGGCTTCGAACGCTTCGGCAGCGACGCCCAGGCCGCGCCACATCTCCAGCGACATCGCGTTGCGCCGCTGCGGGTGGTTGAAGGTGATCCAGCCGATGCCGTCGCGAACCTCGGCGAGGATGCGCTCGGTGCCCAGCGTCAGCGTGCGGTTGTTCGTCATGCCACGGCTCCCGATTGGCGCAGGCTTGCGACGCCGGCCGCGTCGTAGCCCAGTTCCGCGCAGCACCGCATCGGTGTGCTCGCCCGCGTCCGGCGCCGCGCGCTGGAAGCGCTCCGGGTGCGGGCAGCGCGGACAGGTTGATCGGCGAACGCAGCAGCGGCAGGTCGCCCAGTTCGCGGTGAGTGTGCGGGCCGCGTCATGCGCAGGTGTTTCGCCTGCGCATCCTCGAACGCCTGGCCGATGTCGTACAGCGGCCCGCACGGCACCCCCAGCGGGTTCAGGCTGTCGACCAGTTCGGCCACGCTGCGCTGGCGCGTGATGGCGGCGATCTCGCGCTCCAGCGCATGCCGGTGGGCCAGGCGCGATGCCGGGTCCTTGTACAGCGGGTTGTCGAACAGCGCCTGTGCGCCCAGGCCCTGGCACAGCTTGGCCCACATCGCCGCACCCGGCGCGCAGATGTTGACCTGGCCGTCCTTGGCCTCGAAGGTGCCCATCGGCACCAGCGTCGGGTGCGAATTGCCCTCCTGCCCCGGCACCTGCCCGTCGACCGTGTAGCGCGCGCCCTGGAAGTCCAGCTTGTTGAGCATGCCCTCGAGCAGCGAGGTGTGAACCCACTGGCCCTGCCCGGTGCGCTCGCGGTGCAGCAGCGCGAGCAGGATGCCCTGGCCGAGGAACATGCCGGCGGTGGTGTCGGAAATCGCGATGCCGGCCCGCCACGGCCCGCGGCCCGGCTCGCCGGTCACCGAGCATCAGGCCCGACAGGCCCTGCACCATCTGGTCCACGCCGGGCCGCTCGCATAGGGCCCGGTCTGGCCGAAGCCGGAGATGCTGGCCAGGATGATGCGCGGGTTGATGCCGCACAGCGCCTCGTAGCCCAGCCCCAGGCGCTGCTTGACCGCGGCGCGGAAGTTCTCGACCACCACGTCGCTGCGTTCGATCAGGCGCTTCAGCACCTCGGCGCCTTGTGGCGTCTTCAGGTTCAGGCCCAGGCTGCGCTTGTTGCGGTGCAGGTTCTGCTCGTCCGAGCCGCGCCGCTGGCCGAGCGTCGGCGCGCGTTCGGGCGGGTCGATGCGCACCACGTCGGCGCCCCAGTCGGCTGAGCAGTCGCACGGCCGCCGGGCCGGCACGGGCGATGGTCAGGTCGAGCACCTGGTAGCCCGACAGGGGCAGCGACGAATTGGAGGGGGCGGACATGGGTGTGAACATTCCTGTGCGGCTCAGCTGACGGCGGCGATGCCGTCGGGGTCGACAAACAGCACCGACTCCTGGCCGAGGTCGAACACGCTGCCCGGCGGCGCGTGCACCTTCAACGTCGGCCCGCTGCCGGCCGGGCGCACGACGTAGTCCCAGTACTCGCCCAGGTAGGTGCGCGCGACCACGGCCGCCGCACCCAGCGGCAGCGCATTGCCGTGGGCCGCGCCGAGGAACAGCGACTGCGGCCGGATCGACACCTGCACGTCGGCGCGGCCGTTCGTGCCGGCAGCGGGCACCGGGATGCTCTCGCCCCAGCCGTCCAGCCGCATGCGGCCGTCGCTGAGCGAGCCGTTGACCAGGTTGGTCTTGCCGATGAAGCCGGCGACGAACGGCGTGCGCGGGCGGTTGTACAGGTTCCACGGCGTGTCGATCTGTTCCAGCTTGCCGTGGTTCAGCACCGCGATGCGGTCCGAGATCGTCATCGCCTCGGCCTGGTCGTGCGTGACGTACACCGTGGTGAAGCGGAACTCGTCGTGCAGCCGGCGGATTTCCGAGGCCATCTCCTCGCGCAGGTTCGCGTCCAGGTTGGACAGCGGCTCGTCGAGCAGCAGCACCTCGGGGCGCACGATCATCGCGCGCGCCAGCGCCACGCGCTGCTGCTGCCCGCCGGACAGCTCGGCCGGGTAGCGCTGCGCCAGCGCGTCGAGCTTGACCACCGTCCAGCATCTCGCCGACCCGCTGGCGGATCTCGGCCGCCGGCAGCTTGCGCACGCCCAGGCCGAAGCCGACGTTTTCGGCCACCGTCATGTTCGGCCAGATCGCGTAGCTCTGGAAGATCATCGACATGCCGCGGTGCTCGGGCGGCACGCAGCGCTGCGGCGACGAGATCTCGGTGCCGTCGACGCAGATGCTGCCGCCGCTGAGTTCGATGAAGCCGGCGATCATGCGCAAGGTGGTGGTCTTGCCGCAGCCCGACGGGCCGAGCAAGGTGACCAGTTCGCCGCGCTCCAGCTGCAGGCTGACGTCGTTGACCACGGCCACGTTGCCGTAGGTCTTGCGCACGTCCTTCAGTTCAAGCTTCGCCATTGGATTTCCGTGTTCATCAGACGCCGCAGCATGAAGTCACGCCCGGCCACCTTCATGCCGAGCGCGACGACCAAGCGTCACGATCACCACCAGCACCACGCCCATCGCCGCCAGCATTTCGTAGTTGCCCTGCTCGCTCAGGTCCAGGTCAGCACCGACACCACGCGCGACGCCGGGCCGGTGAGGAACACGGCGGTGGACAGCTCCTTCGTGCAGATCACGAAGACCAGGATGAACGCGCCGACCAGCGTCTTCTTCAGCAGCGGCACCACCACCCGGGCCAGCACCGTGATGCGCCCGCCGCCGAGGATGCGCACCGCCTCTTCCAGCTCGGGGTTGAGCGCGCGCACGCCGGCCGCGCTGGCCACCACCGCGATGGGCAGGAAGCGCGTGGTGAAGGCGATCACGATCAGCACGCCCATGCCGTACAGCGAGAACGGCGGCCCGGCATAGGCCGAGTACAGCCCGATGGCCAGGATCAGCCCGGGCACCGCCACCGGCGCCAGCGCCAGGAACTGCACGAAGGCCGGGAACGGCGTGATGCGCCGCTGCGTCGCGTAGGCGATGCACACGCCCATGACCACGCAGACCAGCGCCGGTCGGCCGCCGAATACAGCACCGTGTTGACCAGCGCCGAGCGCACCGTCAGCTGCTCGAAGAAGATCGCGTGGAAGTTCGCCAGCGTCAGGTTGCCGGCCGCCAGCCCGCGCCCCCAGGCCTTGGACAGCGAGGCCAGCACCAGGATGATCAGCGGCATCACCACGGTGAGCACGGCCACCAGCACCGAATAGGCCAGCAGCACCCACTTCCACGCGCCGATGTCGAAGGGCCGGCGCTCGCCGCCCTTGCCCGACACCGACACGTAGCCGCGCCGCGCCAGCAGCCGGCGCTGCAGCATCAGCATCACCACGGTCAGCAGCAGGATCGGCATCGAGAACGCCGCCGCCTGCTCCACCTGCAGCGGGTACTGGAAGAACGACACCAGCTGCGTGGTCGCCAGGTTGATGCGCGGCCGGGATGGCGATCAGCGCCGGCGTGCCGTACAGCGCGATCGCTTCCAGGAAGATCAGGATGCCGGCGCCGATGATCGACGGCAGCACCAGCGGCAGGGTCACGCGCGCCATCGTCTGGAACTTGCCGGCGCCGTGGATCGCGGCCGCGTCTTCCAGCTCGGTCGAGACCAGGTCGAGCGCCGACTTGGTGAACACGTAGATCAGCGGGTAGGTGTACAGCGCGATCACGAAGGCCAGGCCCCAGAAGCTGAAGACGTTGAACGGCCCCTTGTCGCCGCCGAAGATTTCCAGCCACAGCCGGTTGAGCCAGCCCGCGTTCGGCCCGGCGAGCAGGATCCACGCGATCGCACCCAGGAAGTTGGGCATCACGAACGCCGCCAGCACGCTCAGGTGCGTGAAGCCGCGCCCCGGCATGTTGGTGCGCGACACGGCCAGCGCCAGCGGCACGCCCAGGCACAGCGCCAGCACGGTGACGGCCGCGCCCAGGTACAGCGAGTTCAGCAGCGCCTGCAGGTGGCGCGCCGCGCCCGAGCGCCGACACGTAGCTGCTGCAGCGACAGCGCACCGTCGGCGGTGTGGAAGCTGTCCCACACCAGCCGCAGGATCGGGTTGGCGACCAGCAGGACCAGCAGCGCGATCAGGAACCGCGAACAGCCAGAACGCCGGGTCGGCGAAGCGCCCCGGCGCGCGGCGATAGGCCGCCGCCGGGGTGAGCACGGCTTCAGACACCAAACGCGTCCTTCCACAGCTCGATCACCTTCGGGATGCTCGGCGACCATGTCGGTCGGCGTCGGCGCCAGCAGCGGGTTGGCCTCGGCCAGCGCGAGCACGCCGGGCGCGGCTCTTCGCGCCGACACGCAGCGGCACGCCGAATTCCTCGATCGTGATCTGTTCGGTGTCCTCGCTGCCGAGCAGCCATTCCATGAACAGCTTGGATGCGTTCGGGTGGCGCGTGTTGGCCATGATGGCGGACGGCGACAGGATCAGCACCGGGCCTTCCTTCGGCGCCAGCGTCGCCACCGGGTTGCCCTTGGCCGCCGAGCGTGCGGCCAGGCTCATCGGGCCGGCCGGAGATCGAGCGACTCGCCGGAGATCACGCTGGTCACCGCGTCGATGGTCGAGCGGCCCACGTGCACCTTGTTCGCCGCCAGCTTCTTGAACCAGCCGTCGCCGTACAGCTTGCGCATCTCGATGCACCAGGCACCCGCCGCGCCGCTGTAGGCCGGGTGCGCGACCAGCGCCGCACCGCTCCACTTCGGGTCGGCGAGCGTCGGTCCAGCTGTTCGGAATGGCCGCGCCGCTGCACCTTGGCGGTGTTGTAGACCAGGCCCATCATGAACGCGCTGGAGGCATGGAAATAGTCGTCCGGGTCCATGTTCTGCACGCGCTTGTCCTGCAGCGCCACCGCGGCCGGCCGGTACTTCAGCAGCAGCTTGCGCGCCTTCAGGTCGACGTAGTGCGCCAGATCGGTGGAGGTGAAGACGTCGCAGTTCGGCGTGCCGGCCTTCAGGTCCTGGTTCAGCCGCTGGAACGCCACCTGCGCGGTGGTGCGCACCACGTTGACCTTCACGCCCGGGTAGCGCGCGGTGAAGGTGCGGCCGATGCGCTCGGCCGTCTCCGAGGTGTAGGGCACCGTGTACCAGGTCAGTTCGCCTTCTTTCTTGGCAGCCTCGTACAGCGCGGCCATGTCGGCGGACTGGCGCGCGCAAGCTCCAGGGCGCGGTCAGCGCCGCGGCCGTCAACACGCCGAACTGTCGTCTGCGCAGGGTCATGGGTCGTCTCCTGAATTGATGTGGGCGGTGCCGTGCGACACGTCGGTCTGCAGTATGCTTTGTGCTTCCATAAAAATACATACAGGTGTTTATACGCATATCAATGCGGTGCCCACTCACCGTGTAATGGCGTATGCAAAGCTCAGCCATCCTCATCCACCGACACGGCGGCCCGGAGGTTCTGGAGTCGGTACGGGTCGACGTCCTCGCGCCTGGACGTGGCGAAGTGCAGATCCGCCAGACAGCGATCGGCCTGAACTTCGCCGACATCTACCAGCGCAAGGGGGCGCACGGACCGCACGCCAGCGCGCCCTTTCCCATCGTCCTAGGTGCCCAGGGCGCGGGCGTCGTCGAGGCGGTCGGCGACGCGTCGACGACCTTCACCCCGGGCAGTCCGTCGCCTATTTCCAGCCCGGCGCCTATCAGGCGCTCCGCAACGTGCAGGCTTCGCGGGTGATCCCGTTGCCCGACGGCTTCTCGCAGGAAGTGGCCGGCGCGAACATGCTGCGCGGGCTGACCGCGGAATACCTGCTGCGCCGGCTGTACGTCGTGAAGCCGGGAGACCGCGTGCTGGTGCACGCCGCCGCCGGTGGCATGGGCGTGATCCTGTCGCAGTGGGCGCGGGCGCTGGGCGCCACCGTCATCGGCACGGTCGGCTCCGAGGCCAAAGCCGCGGTGGCGCAGGCGCACGGTTGCCACCATGTCATCGACTACCGCCGCGAGGACTTCGTCGCGCGCACGCTGGACGCTCACCGGCGGTGACGGCGTGGAGGTGGTCTACGACGCGGTCGGCAAGGACGTGTTCGTGCCCTCGCTGCAAGTGCCTGAAGACGCTCGGCCTGGCCATCAACTACGGCACCGCATCAGGCGACGTCGAAGGCTTCGACCTGCAGCTGCTGCACGCCAAGTCGCTGAGCGTGTCGCGGCCCACGCTGCGCAGCTTCATCGCCACCGCGGCCGACCTGCGACGCTCCGCAGCGGGCGCTGTTCGACGCGGTGCGCGAGGGTCATGTCCAGCTGGAAGTGAAGCACCGTTATGCGCTGGCAGACGTGCGGCGCGCGCACCATCGAGCTCGAAGGCCGCATGACCGCTGGTGCGCCGGTGCTGATTCCCTGAGCCATCGCATGAAACTCTTCCACGGTTGGTTGTCCAGTGCCTCGCGGCGCGTGCGGCTGTGTCTTGCCGAGAAGGGTGTGCACTACGAGAGCGTGCCCATCGACATGAGCCGGCAGGAACACCACTCACCCGAATACCTGGCGATGAACCCGAACGGCGTGGTGCCGGCGCTGCTGATCGCGCCCGGGCGGTCGCTGTACGAGAGCTCGACGATCTGCGAGTACCTCGACGACCTTCACCCCGATCCGCCGCTGCGCCCGGCCGACCCCTACGACCGAGCGGTGATGCGCAACTTCGTGCGCTGGACCGACGAGAAGTCGCTGCCGAACCTGCTGATCCTGAACTGGAGCATCGCGCTGCAGCCTGCTGCCAGCCAGTGGAGCGACGCGGAGCTGCAGCAACGGCTGGACCGCATCCCGACGAGCGAACGACGCGAAGCATGGGTGCGCATCGCGCGGCAGCCCGTACACCGACGAGGAAAAGCGCGCGGCGCTGGACAAGCTGCTGCTGCTGGTCGACAAGATGGAGGGCATGCTCGACGGGTCAGGCTGGCTGGTGGGCGGCGCATACTCGTTGGCCGACATCGCAGCAGTGCCGTTCATTGCGCGCATCGACGAACTCGCGCCTGCAGCGCTGAGCCAGCAGGCACATCCACGAGTTCACGACTGGTGGGCACGAGTGCGCCGTCGACCTGCCTTTGCTGCCGCCCGCTTCGAACGCTTCGACGCCGCGCTCGGCGATCGTGCCGCTGCTTCGGGCAACGACGCCGCAATTCGCTGATACGCTCTTCAGCCATGCCTCGACACGCCTCGCATCAACCTCGCCGACAAGATCCGCGCCGCACTGGAAAGCGAAATCAGGGCCGGCACGCTCGATGCCGGCTCGCGCATCGACGAACACGAGTTGATGGCGCGCTTCGAGGTGTCGCGCACACCTGCGCGCGAGGCGATCCAGCAGCTCATCGCCGCCGGGCTGGTGACGACGGTGCCGCGGCAGGGTGTGGTCGTCGCGACCTTGTCGCTTGCCGAGTACGTCGTCGATGCTCGAGATCCTGCTGGAACTCGAAGGTCTGGCCGCACGGCTGTCGGCGCGGCGCATGCCGGCGGTGCAGCGCAAGCAGCTGGAGCAGGCCAACGAGGATTGCCGGCGTGCGGCGGCCGACGACGACCCTGTGGCGTATGCGAGGGCCAACCGCAGCTTCCACGAGATCATCTACGACGGCAGCCTGAACGACATGCTGGCGCAGCAGTTGCGGTCGATGCGCCTGCGCATGCGTCACCCGCAGCGTGCGATGTTCGACAGGCCACACCGCATTCCGAACTCGTTCATCGAGCACCAAGCGATCATCGCCGCGATCCTGGCCGGCGACGAAGAGGCCGCGTACCGCGCGATGACGACGCACATCTCGAGCGGCGGCAACGTCTACGCCGACGCGATCGCGAGCATTCCACACAACACACCGACAAAGCGCTCTGCGAGCGGCGTAGGGAAGGTGGCTACGCCGCTGTAAGCCTGATGTCGACGAGCCAGATCCTCGCGGCTCCATAGTCGACGGCAACCGGCTCCGGCCACGAGCGACTTGATTGCTCTAACGTTGGCTGACGCATGGCTAGGCAGCTGAAGTCAACACATCGCAAGCGCCACCGCCACGTACCACAGCCCGTCGATCTTCAGCCAGCGCTACGCCACCTTGGCCAGCAACGGCGGCCACGACGCGCCGGCTTCGATCGTCGACTACTTCAAGGCTGAGTTCGCTTAAGACCCGGTGCAGCTGACCGACTTCACGTATCAGTTCGAGCACCAAGCGCTGCCGCTGGGCAAGGAATTGATCGAGATGGCCTACGGAAGCGCGCCGGAGAGGAGCTATTTCGAAGGTTGCTCGATGGGTGGGCACGACGCGACGATGCAGGCGCAGCGCTACCCGCAGGACTTCGACGGCATCGTGGCACGCGCGCCGGCGGGCAACATCATGGGACTGTTCATGCAGTTCAACCGCATCGCCAAGCACACGCGTGTCGCTGCCGGCACACTGAACGCGGCCAAGCAGACACTGCTGGCCAACTCGGTACTCGCGCAATGCGACATCTTGGACGGCGTCGCCGACGGCATCATCTCCAAGCCGGCCGCCTGCACCTTCGACCCCGCGCCGCTGCGCTGCGCCGGCGGTATCGACACGGGCGACACCTGCCTGTCCGACGCCCAGCTTGCCACCGTGAACGCCATCACCACCGGCATCACCAGTGCCGACGGCGCCTGGTCGCACACCGGCTATTACTTCGGCGGCGAGAACTCGCCAAACGGATGGGGTGAGTACATCTGGCCGTCACCCGCGCTCGGTGATTCGCTGCAAGGCCTGTTCTCCGACGGCTTCGTGCGTTCGTTCATCACCCGCCCACCCTGCTTCGACACCGCGACCTGGTCGGCAGACGACTGGCTGCCGGCGATGAGCGTGATCGGCAGCATGTTCAGCGCGGCCGACCCGGATCTGAGCGCACTGTTGGCACGCGGCGCGAAGCTGATCATGTGGAACGGCACCACCGACACCTCGGTCAGCCCGAAGGACAACTCGAACTACTACGACCGGGTGGTGAGCACGTTGGGCCAAGCGGAGGCCGACAAGGTGGTCGAGCTTTTCCTCGCACCGGGCTTCGGCCATTGCGGCGGCAGTGTCGGGCCTGACAAGGTGGACTTGTTGCAGGCGGTGGCGACTTGGGTGGAAAGCGGGACGCCGCCGTCAGGCCAGGCGCTGGTGCATCGCAAGCTCGACGCCTGCGGCGGCACTGTTCTGTCGCGGCCGGTGTGCAAGTACCCTTCTTACCCGCGCTACGACGGCGCAGGCAACGCCAACGACGCAGCGAGCTTCGCCTGCTCGACGCAGTAGGTGGCGTGGCGCTCTGGCGCCCGGTATGCGCTACGGCCCACTGGCATTCACGTGCGTCGGCTCGTTCCGGTGCCCGGGATCGCTTGACCTTCACGCTGCGCGTGAACGGTCGCAGGTGACGTCGGTTGTCGTGACCTGCTCCCCGCCCGCGCGCTCTGACCGTGCAGGGTGTCCCCGTGATCCACAGTGAAAAGCCGCCGTCCCGTCGCTTCCGAGCTCGAAGCGAACTGGCCGACCTTCGGCCAGGCCCGGCGGTTGGATGTGGCTCGGCTAGCGAACGACCGCTTCGAGGTTGTCAATCACGGCGATTGAATGCCGGCTTTGGGTCGGGCCTTGCCGGTCATGCACCCGATCTCGGCGCCAGTAAGCGGTCATCGAGTTTGAAGGATTGGAGACAGACGAGCCATCAGGATGTGTTACCGGTCCGTGCCGCCGCGAGAATGGGTCAGGACTGCCCGCACCGCCAGCAGCGACGGGCGGGATCAACGGCTGAACCGCTTCAACACGTTGTCAAGGATGCGCGAAATGTCGTTGTCGAAGTTATCAACCGGCAGAGAACCGCAGAAGGTGATCGAGCCGACCGAAAAGACTTCGCCGCCGCGCGGGCAATCGAACCAGGTCATATCAGCTCGGATCAACGCCTTGTGCGGCTGGCCTGGGATGGTGGTGATGTGCGTGAGCTGTTCTTCGGGCACAAGCATCCAGGGCGCCTCCAGGGGATGATTCTCCGAGCTGGCGACCACGATGGCACTCTCGGGCGAGCCAAGGCGCTTGTCGACGCGGTCGAGTTCGAAGCCGGCTGCTCCGCGCCCGGAAAAGCCCTCGCCGCCAACGGTCTCGGCAGCAACCCCCTCGAAGATCCAGCTGACCTTCGGATTCGTGCGCGCCGCCGGATTGATGCGGTAGTGTGATCCGACGAAATTGCCCTGCGCTGTAAAGCCCACGCCCACCAGCTTCTGCGGTGGTCTCGCGTTGCGCCGCCACAGTCCGCCGTACTGCGCGTCAAACTGGTTGTAATACTCGCCAGGTTCGGCAGCCCAGGCCCGAATCCCGCCCTCGCCGCGGCGAATCTCGATGACGCCGTCGCGGGCAGGGTCGAGCGCGATCTTCCAGTAGAACCCGTTGCCGCCGAGATAGACGAGCTTGCCACCGCTGTCTCGATAGGTTTGCAGCGCGTCGAGCATCTGCGGCGTGTGGTACTCGGGGTGCGAACCCGTCACGACGACCTTGTATTGCGCGAGCAGCGCACTGCCCTCGTGGTGCAACTCATCGTCGGTGATGAGATCGACATCGTGGCCCATGTGGGCAAGCCACATCAGCAGGTGACTGTCCGCCGGATAGTGGCGCAGGCCCGAGCCGCGGATCTCGGGGTAGGGGTAGGTGATGTAGCCGATGCGCAGATTGAGCATCGGACGTCGCCAACTGACCAGCGCAATGCCGGAGCCGTCGGTGTGGTTGTTGTACGTCGACAAGCCATAGTCGCGGTGTTCACCCGGGTTGTAGGGATAGGCATGCCAAGCCTCTGTCTGGGCCACATGGGCTGCCCGCCATGCAGGATCGTTCATCCATTCGGGTCGAGCGTGGTTGCCATAGACCGTGTAGGTATAGGTCGAGACCAGAACCGCGATCCTTGCCGTCGCCCGGCCTTTCGGAGGCACGACGAAAAAGGGAATGTTCTCCTCGGTGTCACCGGCCTTCAGCACCAGCGCGTAGGCATCCGACTTGAAGCCCTCGGGCAATGTCACCGCATGCGTGGCGGGCCAGCGGCAGTCGTCGAGATCGTCGTCGTGGAAGTGGATGGCGGCGTATTGCTCGGGGGCATGGCGAAAGCAGTGCTCCTGTCCTGTCCAGCGCGAGCCGCAGACCGCCCGGGTCGGCGTGTTGACGAGTTCACCGTGGTGCCCAAGTTGCCCGGTGTCGATGATTCGCTGGGTGTGCATCTCCAGGGCGAAATCCCAGTCGCCGATGCAGGCCGCGTCGGCCGCGCCGGCCGCGCCGGTCGCGGCATCAGCGCCATCCGGGCCCGACTGTTGCCGAGACACAAGCACGGGATGTTCAAGGCGACCGTTGAACGTGTCGATCGCCGCCGTGTCGCTGGCACTCGCAAGACTCAGACGGCGTGACTGCGCATCCAAGGCCGGGGCCGACGTCAAGGTCATTCCTGCGCAATGGCTTGCCGCCCCGTCCTCGAGCGGGCTTGCCGTCAGAGTCAGTTTCTTGCTCGCTGCATCAACGATCAGCGTGACGCCGGTCCAGGCATGCAGTGATATCGGCGAGGCGGTCTCCACCGTGGCTGGGCGGGCCCCGGTGCCGACGGTGCCGCGCAAGGTCATCGTCGGCGTGAGCTCGAGTGCGATGCCCCGACCGCTGTCGTCGAGGTAGGACATGATGACTTGGCGGCGCGTCAATGCGAGCGTCGGATGAACCCGGAGGGAAAAAGTGCAGTCGCTGGCGTGACGAAGCATGCCCGGGCGTCCCAAGACGGCGTACGAGCCAGCAAGAACGTCTTGTGGACCGGGTTCAGCGAGGGTCGTGACATCGATTGAGACCGGCTCGGTCCGGATTCCACCGATCGCGGGATTGGGATCTGCGCAGCACACGCGCACGACGCTGGCCACCACACTGGCACCCGTCGCATTGGCGACGTGAAATCGAAGCGTCTGTCCTGGTCGGGCGGACAGGCGTTCGGCATATCCGGCAAGTGGCAACATAAATGTCTCCGTGACATCGAATCGCGATGGCGGTGAGGGTGTCGGAAGTACCCGAAGCCGCGGGCAGCCCAGTGTCGATTGCGCCGATCCATCATCGCACTTCGATCGACCTAGCCAATCCGCAGCCGCAGCAACTGCCCGCGCGTCGTCCGTTAACGGCGCTGCGACCGCGATGGGCTCACCTTCGGCATTGGAGCGACAGGCGCCTTAGGTTTAGACGCCGCCGACCTGCGGGCTCCCGATGCAGGCGCCGACCTCGGCCAGCTGTGGCTGGTGCCCCACCCGCCGTTCCACGCGGCCGGCGAGTTCACACTCGCCAAGCCCGGCAGCCATTAGGCGCGCCGCGGTCCACGGCCGACCCCAGCGTCAGGTGCCACCGCTGGCGGCCTTGATGCGAACGACGGTCAGCGGTTGTAGGACGCAAGCGCCATCGTTAGCCTCCCTCCGCTGTTGCGGGCGACTGCTATTAGGCGGCAGTCCTGCAGGTTGACAGTCAGGTGTGGTCGCGGCTTGCCGGCCATGCATACGAACTCGGCGCCAGTAAGCCGTCATTTAACTGATGATCATGCGGTCAGCTGACGTTGGCCATCGGGGTGTCGACGTTCGGGACGCCGTAGGGCGGATTGATCACGCTCACCGGCGCCAAGCGCCCCTGTCGCTCGGTGCGTCGCAGCGCGGGTCGATGCCGTAGCCACCGCCATCGCGCAAGCTGCCGTCGTCGTTGACCGTCACCTGGAACCACAGGCAGTCGAAGGTCGGATAACGCCACGACCACACTTGCCCGCCGATCCAGCCCAGGCGCATCACCTCGCCCGGGCGGCCGAGGTTGTAGAGCAGCCATTTCGAATCGCGGTCGCGCGAGTTCTGCTGGATCCAACTGAAGTGGGCCTCGTTCAGCACCTGCTCGGGCGCATCGATGACCTTGCCCGACGCGTCGAGGTCGACCATCCAAGTGACCCGCCCGTAGGGGCCGGTCGCGAACTCGACCCGCGTCTGGCCGTTCAGCCCCGGGTAGTGGCCGGTGGGCCGGCCGATTAGCGCGGCGACCTCGGCCTCGCCCATGCCCGGCTTGACATCCCGCGGCCGGTAGGTGCCGCAAGCCGCCGCAGCCAGCACCGCGATGCCGGCCAGCGCCAGCGTGCTCCGTGGCCATCGCAGATCCATCATCCGCCCTCGACGTGCTACTGCACGGACATTGTCGTTGAGGTGCACACACACCCGCTCGTCAGTAGTGCCGGCCGGGTGATGTGGCGGCAAGCCTGCTCCACTGCGTGCGGTCAATTCGCACCCCACTGCCGCATGCAGGCTGAAGCCGTGGATGTCTGTGCACGGGCTGTCGGGCTGCGTCCTCGCACGACGTCGCACCTTGCAGCATCACTTGTGCCCGGCGCGAGGGTGCAAGGCGTGCGGCAAGTGACTGCCGCCGCCTGCAACGGCCGCAGCGTGCGTGCCTCGTCTCCGAGCTGTTTTGGCGATCTCTTCGGGTGGGCGGCTTGCGCGTGAGCGCTACGGTGCCGCTGCCATGGATGCGCCGCGCCAACGGCCCGCCAGGCGTGAACAATGGCGGTGTGGCAACCCCATCTCGACGTCCCGCTGAACCCGACCGCGCGATCGTGGTTCACCTTATCGACGGCACGTACGAGCTGTTTCGCCACTTCTACGGCCAGCGCCGCTTCAACAAGGGGAAAGACCTGCCCTTCGGTGCGGCCGTGGGTGTACTGCACAGCGTATTGGAGTTCGTCGAGCGCGGCGAGGCGCACATCGGTGTGGCCACCGACCACGTAATCGAGTCGTTCCGCAACCGCCTGTGGGCGGGCTATAAAACCGGCGAGGGCATCGATCCGGCGCTGTGGGCCCAGTTTCATCCGTTGGAGGACGCGCTCGCAGCGATGGGGGTCACCATATGGCCGATGACCGAATTGGAGGCCGACGATGCGCTGGCATCAGCGGCATGCCTGGCTGCCAAGGATGAACAGGTGCAGAAGGTCTGCATTTGGACCCCCGACAAGGACCTGGCTCAATGCGTGGAAGGCGAGCGCGTCGTGCAGGTGGACCGCAGGGCCAAGACGATTCGCGATGCCGCGGGCGTGCGCGCGAAGTTCGGCGTGGAACCGGCGCTGATTCCGGACTTTCTTGCGCTGGTGGGCGACGCCGCGGATGGCTACCCTGGCGTTTCCGGCATCGGCGCGGTGGGCGCTGCACGCCTGTTGAATCGGTATGGGCCGATCGAGGCGTTCCCGCCCGAGTTGCTCGGCACGCGCCACAAGGAGGCGCTGCTGTTCAAGCGGCTCGCCACTTTGCGCAACGATGCGCGTCTGTTCAAACGGGTGGACCAGCTGCGCTGGCGCGGTCCTTCCGACGACTTTGCTGCTTGGACGCAGCGGATGGAAGCGCCGCGCCTGCTCGAACGCTGTCTTGCAGCGCAGGCCGCGCTGCAGGCTGGATGAGCATCTTGCGAACCCCCTCATTGAGCGTCCGCTTCGCGGCCCTCAATCGACAAGCACGGATGACCGAAGTGGGTCGAGGGTCGCCGACCAGCGCCTAATCTTCGGCGGCCGGAGCCCGCCACTCGGCAGGGTGTGCGCCTGTGTCATGCTGCGAGTCGTGACATGCCGCCGCAGGCGTAGGCAATGGACCGGAATCACCAATGCATCTATCAGCACGCCCGCGCCTACGATGTGGCATTCGGCTTTCGCGACATTCCTTCTGAATGCAACACCCTGGCCGCTCTGGTGTCGAGGCACGCGGCGTGCCCCCTGACTTCGATGATCGAGCTTGCCGCCGGGCCGGGACGCCATGCTCGCGAGTTTGCCCGCCGCGGTGTTGCGGCAACGGCGCTCGACTTGACGCAATCAATGGTGGACTACGCCCTCGAGCGCGCGGCACACGACGGCGTGCACCTGACGGCGGTGTGCGCCGACATGTGCGGCTTCCAGCTTACCCAGCGTTTTGATCTCGCGGTCCTACCAATGGATTCGGCCAGCTACCTCCTAGACAACGCCGCCGTGCTGCGCCACCTGAGCTGCGTCGCGCAACACCTGGCCGCTGGTGGCCTGTACGTACTCGAGATGTCGCATCCGCGCGATACCTTCGGCACCGGTTCGTCCACCAACACGAAATGGACGTCCGAAGAGGACGGGTTTCGCGTAGACATGCAGTGGGGTGCCGAAGGTGACACCTTCGACCCGATCACGCAGGTGGACGAGGTCACGGTCAAGTTGAACTGGTCGGGCCCGCACGGCAGCGGACAACTTGTCGAACGTGCACGTCAGCGCCGCTTCACGGCCAACGAGTTCGACGCGCTCGTCCGCGCCTGCGGCGACTTCGAGCTCGTCGAATGGCTGGGTTCGCTGGCGGCACCCCTGCCGTTCAGCAACGACCCTACAGCCTGGCGAATGGTGCCGGTTCTGCGCAAGGCGACACCACGCGCTTGAAGTCCGACATCGAGTAGTCAATCTGACCGCTTTCAAGCGAGCAATCCTGAATGCTGACAGGCCGGTTTGGGGTCGAGGGCTGCCATCGGGATGACGGAAACTTGCGGCTGCTGTCCCTCACATAGCAGTCATCGAGGGTTCGAGGTGAGGTCTAGTTTCTGCGCCGAATGGCAGCCGACTATCCGCACAAGCACCTTCGGCGCAAAAAGCGAGTCTCTTACGGGCAACTGGGATGAAGTCCGGCGGGCTGGGGACGGGCACCGCGATTCGGTAGGCACGGGTAATGAACTTGTGAGCATGCGACTTTCATGTCATGGCCCACGAAGTTGTGAACGCTATCGGTGGACTCCCTAAAGCTCGTTCCGGACCTTGATGTGGGCTTGGCACACACCTGCCACGTGTCAAGACATCGTCTGTGGCCTCAGCATCCCATTTGTGGCCTAACAGAATGGGCCAGCGTCCCAACACGGTCATGGATTCACCTGACTGTTGGATATCCAGCCCAATGGTCCCGATTTCACCCCAATGGTCGTCGGCTGGGCCATGAGCCCAACGGTCAATTTGGCAAGTGGGGCGCGAGACGCGGGCCACGGGTGGGCCAAACTTGGGCCACAAAGGGCCACAACGCAAAACGCCGACCTTCCGGTCGGCGCTAGCGAATTCTAAGTTGTTGTTTTTGTTCGAGAATTTTGGTTGCGGGGGCTGGATTTGAACCAACGACCTTTGGGTTATGAGCCCAACGAGCTACCAGACTGCTCCACCCCGCGTCCGAAGCCTTGCATCATATCAGCATCTTGCGTTGCACGCGTTAGTCGTCGGTGCTCTCGGCGCCTGCATCGGCGGCCACCGGCTCGGGCCGATCGACCAGTTCGACAAAGGCCATCGGTGCGTTGTCGCCGACGCGGAAGCCCATCTTCAGAATGCGCGTGTAGCCACCCGGGCGCGCCTTGTAGCGCGGTCCGAGTTCATCGAAAAGCTTGCCGACGATGTCGCGGTCGCGGGTGCGGTTGAACGCCAGGCGGCGATTCGCCAGCGTGGCGTCCTTGCCCAGTGTGATGAGCGGCTCGACCACGCGGCGCAGTTCCTTCGCCTTCGGCAACGTGGTCTTGATGGCCTCGTGCCGAAGCAGCGAATTGCACATGTTGCGCAGCATCGCCTGGCGATGTTCGCTGGTGCGGTTGAGCTTTCTGAGCCCGTGACGGTGTCGCATAGTGCGCCTTCCTTTCTCGCTTTATTGACCCAGGCCGTGTCAGGTACCTGGGATTGCACCGGGTGGCTCAGGCCACCGCGTCGATGTGCTGAGGCCCGGCGGCCTTCAGCGCTTGTCGAGGTTCTGCGGCGGCCAGTTTTCCAGGCGCGCACCGAGCGTCAACCCGCGCGAAGCCAGCACTTCCTTGATTTCGTTGAGGGACTTGCGGCCCAGGTTGGGCGTCTTCAGCAATTCGGTTTCGGTGCGCTGGATCAGGTCGCCGATGTAGTAGATGTTCTCGGCCTTCAGGCAGTTCGCCGAACGCACGGTCAGCTCGAGCTCGTCGACAGGACGCAGCAGGATCGGATCGACCGCCTGCGTCGGATGCGGGAACGCCTCGATGATGCCCTGACCGTCGGGTGGGAGCTGCGCGAAGATCGCCAGCTGCTCGCACAGGATCTTGGCCGAAGCGCGGATCGCCTCTTCGGGTGAGATAGCGCCGTTGGTCTGGATTTCCATGACCAGCTTGTCGAGGTCGGTGCGCTGCTCGACGCGGGCGTTTTCGACCGCATAGCTCACGCGGTGCACCGGCGAGAAGGATGCGTCGAGCACGATGCGGCCGATCGCCTTGCTCGGCTCGTCGCCGAAACGGCGCAGCGTGCCGGGCACATAACCCCGACCCTTCTCGACCTTGATCTGCATGTCGAGCTTGCCACCCTGCGACAGGTGCGCGATGACGTGGTCGGCATTGATGATCTCGACGTCGTGCGGCGTCTGGATGTCGCCCGCGGTGACCGGGCCCTCGCCCTCCTTGCGCAGCACCAGCGTGACCTCGTCACGGTTGTGCAGCCGAAACACCACACCCTTCAGGTTGAGCATGATGTGCACGACATCTTCCTGCACGCCGTCGACGGTGGAGTACTCGTGCAGCACGCCGGCGATCGTCACCTCGGTGGGCGCATGGCCGACCATCGACGACAGCAGCACGCGACGCAGCGCATTGCCCAGCGTGTGCCCGTAGCCACGCTCGAAGGGCTCCAGAGTGACCTTGGCCCGATTGCCGCCGAGCGGCTCGATCTGAATGGCTTTGTTGGGTTTAAGAAGGTTGGTTTGCATGAACTTCCTGTTCCTCTCAATACCCTCGGCTCGTTACACCGATAAGGCTGATGGACATTGGCCGGGGCGTACTTTTGGCAACACGCGTGCCCGGCAAACACGGCGTGCACTGCCGCGCCGGGTGCACGACGCACCCGCACGGCCTTCAGTGACCGTCAGCGCGAATACAACTCGACGATCAGCGACTCGTTGATCTCGGCGCCGTACTGGTCGCGATCGGGAATCTTCTTGAAGACACCTTCCAACTTGTCGGCGTCCACCTGCACCCAATCGGGCAGTCCGATGCCACTGGCCAGCTTCAGCGCGTCCTGCACGCGCAATTGCTTCTTGGCGTTCTCGCGGATCGACACCGCATCACCGGCCTTGACCAGATACGAGGCGATGTTGACCACCTGCGCGTTCACGGTGACGGCCTTGTGCGAGACCAGCTGCCGTGCTTCGGCGCGGGTCGAACCGAAGCCCATGCGATAGACGACGTTGTCCAGGCGGGACTCGAGCAACCCGAGCAGGTTGGCACCCGTGTTGCCGCGGCGGCGCTCTGCCTCGGCGAAGTAGCGACGGAATTGGCGTTCGAGCACGCCGTACATGCGCTTGACCTTCTGCTTCTCGCGAAGCTGCAGGCCAAAATCGGAAGTGCGCGAGCCGCTGGTGCGGCCGTGCTGACCGGGCTTGCTGTCGAACTTGGCCTTGTCGCCGATCGGGCGGCGGGCGCTCTTGAGGAAAAGATCAGTGCCTTCGCGACGCGAAAGCTTCGCCTTGGGTCCGAGATAACGTGCCACGAGATGTCCTTGTGAGTAGCGTCTGACGCGGCCGGCTCAGCTGGAGCCGCCGCGCAAGTCTGGCTGATCTTGATGTCGCTCAGACAGTGGGCTTGCACAGGCCTTGCCTGTGAGGGATGGCGCCGACGCGGCCGGAACGAAGCCCGGTCGGTTGCGCGGGGAACCTTTGATTATAAAGTGAAGCTGGAGATGCTGCTGACTGGGCGCGCAGGGCCGCGCTCAGATGCGGCGGCGCTTCTGCGGGCGACAGCCGTTGTGCGGGATGGGCGTCACATCCGAGATCAGATTGATGCGGATGCCCAGTGCCGCCAAGGCGCGCACCGACGACTCGCGCCCCGGGCCCGGGCCCTTGATGCGCACGTCGAGGTTCTTGATGCCCTGCTCCTGCGCGGCACGCCCGGCCATCTCGGCCGCCACCTGAGCCGCGAAGGGCGTCGACTTGCGCGAGCCCTTGAAACCCTGGCCGCCGCTGGACGCCCACGCCAGAGCCGAGCCCTGCCGGTCGGTGATGGTGATGATGGTGTTGTTGAACGACGCGTGCACATGAGCAATGCCGTCGGCGATGTTCTTGCGGACTTTCTTGCTCACCCGCCGCGCGGCGGTGTTGCCAGGTGCCTTGGCCATGTCTTGGTTCTTCCTAAAGCT
Organism: uncultured beta proteobacterium; assembly: GCA_963756415.1. Taxonomy (GTDB): domain Bacteria; phylum Pseudomonadota; class Gammaproteobacteria; order Burkholderiales; family Burkholderiaceae_C; genus Rubrivivax. The sequence continues at coordinate 206,524 of CAVWNT010000002.1, read as the reverse complement.
TCAAAGGGCGGTGCCGTGCGGCTTATTTCTTCAGCGACGCGGCGGCCTTGCGCGGACCCTTGCGGGTGCGCGCGTTGGTGCGGGTGCGCTGGCCGCGCATCGGCAAGCCGCGGCGATGACGCAAGCCACGGTAGCAGCCCAGATCCATCAGGCGCTTGATGTTGATCGAGATCTCGCGACGCAGGTCGCCCTCGATCGTGATGCGGCCGATCTCGTCGCGGATGCGTTCCAGGTCGCTGTCGGACAGGTCCTTGATCTTCTTCGAGTGGGCGATGCCCACCGCTTCGCAGATCTTCTGCGCAGTCGGACGACCGATGCCGAAGATCGAGGTCAGACCGATCTCGGCGTGTTTGTGCGGCGGGATGTTGATGCCAGCAATTCGTGCCATGTCGATTCCTTCAGTTCAATTCGCGTCGGGCGCGGTTCAACCCTGGCGCTGCTTGTGGCGCGGGTCGGTGCAAATCACCCGCACCACGCCTTTGCGGCGGATGACCTTGCAGTGGCGGCACATCTTCTTCACCGATGCAGCGACTTTCATTTCATTCTCCTTGCTTGCCTGGATGTCGATTCAGCCATCACTTCGCGCGAAACACGATGCGCGCGCGGGTCAGATCGTAGGGGGTCAGCTCAACTGTCACCTTGTCGCCCGGCAGGATGCGGATGTAGTGCATGCGCATCTTGCCGGATATGTGCCCGAGCACGACATGGCTGTTCTCCAGCTTCACGCGGAAGGTCGCATTGGGCAGGTTCTCGAGAATCTCGCCCTGCATCTGGATGACGTCGTCCTTGGACATGTGTGGTCTTGGTCGCTTCGCTCAGCTGGCCTTGAAGTTGGCCTTCTTCAGCAGCGACTCGTACTGCTGGCTCATCACGTAGCTCTGAACCTGGGCCCAGAAGTCCATCGTGACAACGACGATGATCAGCAACGAGGTGCCGCCGAAGTAGAACGGCACGTTGTACTTCAGCACCAGAAACTCCGGCAGCAGGCACACCAACGTGATGTAGATGGCGCCGACCAGGGTCAGGCGCGACAGGATGCGGTCGATGTACTTCGCCGTCTGCTCGCCGGGACGGATGCCCGGAATGAATGCGCCGCTCTTCTTCAGGTTGTCCGCCGTCTCGCGGCTGTTGAACACCAGCGCGGTGTAGAAGAAACAGAAGAAGATGATCATCGCGGCATACAGCAACACGTAGATCGGCTGACCCGGCGACAGCGCGCCGGAGATGTCGCGCAGCCAGCGCATGCCTTCGCCGGTGGCGAACCAGCCCACCACGGTGGCCGGCAGCAGGATGATCGAGCTGGCGAAGATCGGCGGGATCACGCCCGACATGTTCAGCTTCAACGGCAGGTGCGAAGACTGCCCGCCGTAGACCTTGTTGCCGACCTGCCGCTTCGCATAATTGACCAGTATCTTGCGTTGCCCGCGCTCGACGAAGACGACGACAAAGGTCACCAGCACCACCACGACGATGATGAACAGGCTGGCGAAGATGCTCATCGAGCCGGTGCGCACGAGCTCGAACAGGCCGCCGATCGCACTGGGCAGCCCGGCGACGATGCCTGCAAAGATGAGGATCGAAATGCCGTTGCCCAGCCCGCGCTCGGTGATCTGCTCGCCGAGCCACATCAGGAACATGGTGCCCGCGACCAAGCTGACCACGGCAGTCATGCGAAATCCCATGCCGGGGTTGATGACCAGGCCCGGCGAGCCTTCCAGCGCCAGCGCGATGCCCATCGACTGGAACAATGCCAGCCCCAGCGTGCCGTAGCGCGTGTACTGGGTGATCTTGCGCCGTCCCGACTCACCCTCTTTCTTGATCGCTTCGAGCGTGGGCACCACGTAGGTCATCAACTGCATGATGATCGACGCCGAGATGTACGGCATGATGCCCAGCGCGAACACGGTGAAGCGCGACAGCGCGCCGCCCGAGAACATGTTGAACAGGCTCAGGATGCCGCCCTGCTGGCCCTTGAACAACTGCTCGAGCTGCGTCGGATCGATGCCCGGCACGGGGATGTGGGCGCCCAGCCGGTAGACCACCAGCGCACCCACCAGAAAGAACAGCCGGCGACGCAGGTCACCGAACTTTCCGCTTTTGGCGAGGGAGGAGGATTGGGTAGCCACAGCTGATCAGAAAGACAAATTCGTGGTCAGGCGACCGAGCCGCCCGCCGCCTCGATGGCGGCCTTGGCGCCGGCCGTCGCGGTGATGCCCTTGAGGGCCACCTTGCTGCTCAGTTCGCCGGTCTTGATGACCTTCACCGCGCGCGTGAGTTCGCCGACCAGGCCAGCTTGTTTCAGCGCCAGCAGGTCGACCTCGGCCGCGCCCAGGCGTTGCAGGTCGGCCAGCGTCACTTCGGCATTGAAGCGGCCGGTGGTGGACTTGAAGCCGCGCTTCGGCAGGCGCCGCTGCATCGGCATCTGACCGCCTTCGAAGCCGACCTTGTGAAAGCCGCCGGCACGCGATTTCTGGCCCTTGTGGCCGCGCCCGGCGGTCTTGCCCAGGCCGCTGCCGATGCCGCGGCCGACACGACGCCGCGGGCGCTTGGCCCCTGGCGATGGTTTGATGCTGTTCAGTTCCATTTCAGTTCCCGCTTCACTGCGCTTCAACTCGTTCGCGCGTCACGCTTCAGAGCACCTGCACCAGGTACGCGATCTTGTTGATCATGCCGCGCACGGCCGGCGTGTCCTGCAGCTCGGATTGGCTGTTCAGCTTGCGCAGGCCCAGGCCGCGCACCGTGTCCCGGTGCGACTGCTTGGTGCCGATCGGGCTTCTGACCAGTTTGATCTTGACGGTTTTGCTGTCCGACATGTCGTGTCTCTCTCAGGGTTTGCCGGTGCGTCAGGCGAGGATGTCTTCGACCGACTTGCCGCGCTTGGCAGCCACCTCGGCCGGCGTGGTCGAGATCTTCAACGCGTGCAAGGTGGCGCGCACCATGTTGTACGGGTTGCTCGACCCCAGGCTCTTGGCCACGATGTCGGTGACGCCCATGACTTCGAAGACGGCGCGCATCGGGCCGCCGGCGATGATGCCGTCACCCGGCTTCGCCGGCGCCATCAGGACCTTTGCCGCGCCGTGCTCGCCGCGCACGTTGTGGTGAATGGTGCCGTTCTTCAGTGACACCTTGATCAGGTTGCGGCGCGCGTCTTCCATCGCCTTCTGCACCGCCACCGGCACTTCCTTGGCCTTGCCCTTGCCCATGCCGATGCGCCCGTCACCGTCGCCGACCACCGTCAACGCGGCGAAGCTGAGCGTGCGCCCGCCCTTGACCACCTTGGTCACGCGGTTGACCGCGATCATCTTTTCCTTCAGGCCGTCATCACTGCCTTCAGACTGTGCACGGGGTTGAAACTTAGCCATGAATGGTTGTCCTTATCTGATCGGGCTCAGAACTGCAGGCCGGCTTCGCGCGCGGCCTCTGCCAGCGCCTTGACGCGGCCGTGGAAAGCGAAGCCCGAGCGATCGAAGGCGACCTTCTCGATGCCAGCCGCCTTGGCCTTCTCGGCAATGCGCCGCCCGACGATGACCGCCGCTGCCGCACTGCCCCCTTTGCCGCTGCCGCCGAGTTCTTCACGCACGGCCTTTTCGACGGTCGACGCGCTGGCCAACACCTGGGTGCCGTCATCGGACACCACATTGGCATAGACGTGAAGATTGGAGCGGTGCACCGTCAGGCGCACGGCGACTTGCTTGGCAATGCGCAGGCGGGTCTGGCGTGAGCGCCGCAGCCGCTGTTCCTTCTTGTTCAACATGATGTGCGCTCCTTACTTCTTCTTGGTCTCTTTCAGGCTCACCCGCTCATCGGAATAGCGGATGCCCTTGCCCTTGTAGGGCTCTGGCGGGCGCAGCGCACGCACTTCGGCGGCCACCTGCCCCACCGACTGACGATCGACGCCCTTGATGATGATCTCGGTCTGCGTCGGCGTTTCAACCTTCACGCCATCGGGCATTTCCTTCACCACCGGGTGCGAGAAGCCGATCTGCAGGTTCAGCTTCTGGCCCTGCGCCTGCGCACGGAAACCGACGCCGACGAGATTCAACTTGCGCTCGAAGCCGCTGCTGACACCGGTGACCATGTTCGCCACCAATGCGCGCATCGTGCCGCTCATGGCGCCGGCGGCCACGCTGTCGTTGGCGGGTGCGAACGACAAGACGCCAGCGTCGTTCTTGACCTTCACCAGCGCATGCATGGGCCGCGCCAGCGAGCCCCGGCTGCCCTTGACGGCAATCTGTTCACCGCTGAGCGAGACTTCCACACCTTGTGGAATGGTCAGCGGCATCTTTCCTACTCGTGACATGAGAAGCGTCCCTTCGTTGTCCGGCGTCAAGCCACGTAGCACAAGACTTCGCCGCCGACACCGGTCTGACGCGCCTTGCGGTCGGTCATGACGCCCTGGGGCGTGGTGACGATGGCCACGCCCGAGACCGTTCATCACGGCCGGAATGGCTTCGCGGCCGCGATACACGCGCAGGCCCGGTCGGCTGACACGTTCGATGCGCTCGATCACCGGACGGCCGCCGTAGTACTTCAGCTCGATGTCCAACTGGCTCTTGCCATCGTCGGTGCGCACCGAAAAGCCTTCGATGTAACCCTCGTCCTTCAAGACCTGCGCGATGGCGACCTTGATCTTCGAAGAGGGCATCGATGCCACAGCCTTGTCAACGGCTTGCGCGTTGCGGATGCGCGTCAACATGTCGGCGATGGGATCACTCATGCTCATGGGGAAGTACTCCTGCTCGTGCCTGCGCTCGATGGCCTGGCTTTGATTACCAGCTTGCCTTGATCACGCCGGGGATGTCGCCCTTGAAGGCGAGATCACGAATCTTGCTGCGGCCCAGGCCGAACATGCGGAACGTGCCGCGCGGGCGCCCGGTGAGTTCGCAGCGGTTGCGAAGGCGCGTGGGGTTGGCATTGCGCGGCAGCTTCTGCAACTCCAGACGGGCGGCGTAGCGCTCCTCGTCGGACTTCTTCGCGTCGTTGGCGATGGCCGACAGCTCGGTGTGCTTCTTGGCGAAGCGAGCCACCAGCTTTTCGCGCTTTTCCTGCCGTTGAATGAGAGATTTTTTGGCCAAAGGGGACCTCAGTTCTTGAACGGGAAGCGAAACGCGGACAGCAGCGCCTTGCACTCGTCATCGGTGCGCGCACTGGTCGTGATGCTGATGTTCAGCCCACGGATCGCGTCCACCTTGTCGTAGTCGATTTCCGGGAAGATGATCTGCTCGGTGACGCCCACGTTGTAGTTGCCGCGGCCATCGAAGGCGCGGCCGGAGATGCCGCGGAAATCACGCACCCGCGGCAACGCGATCGTGACAAAGCGGTCGAGGAACTCGTACATGCGCACGCCGCGCAGCGTGACCATGCAGCCCACCGGCACGTTCTCGCGAATCTTGAAACCGGCGATCGGCTTCTTCGACTTGGTGACCACCGGCTTCTGACCAGAGATCTTGGTCAGATCACCGACAGCGTGGTCCATCACCTTCTTGTCGGCAACGGCCTCGCTGACACCCATGTTCAGTGTGATCTTCGTCAGGCGCGGGACCTGCATCACCGACTTGAAGCCGAACTTGGCCATCAGATCGGGAACGATCTTCTCGCGGTAGTGCGTCTGCAGCCGGGCGGCCTGCGCGGGGGCGGTTTGTGCTTGCGCCATGGTCATCGTTCCTTGCTTGCTCAGGCCTTGATCTGTTCGCCGCTGGAGCGATAGGTGCGCACCTTGTCGCCATTCGCCAGCAGCTTGATCGAGACGCGGTCGGCCTTCGACGTGGCCGCGTTGTAGATGGCCACGTTGGACTGGTGGATCGGCATCGTCTTGTCCACCACGCCGCCGGTGCTGCCCTTCATCGGGTTCGGCTTGACGTGCTTCTTGACCATGTTGATGCCGTCGACGATCAGGTGCTCGTCATCGACGCGGCGGCTCACCGTGCCGCGTTTGCCCTTGTCGCGACCGGTCAACACGATGACCTGGTCGCCCTTGCGAATCTTGTTCATGCCTTGAATCCTTTGGCCTGGGGTGTCTTACAACACCTCGGGGGCGAGCGAGACGATCTTCATGAATTTCTCGGTGCGCAACTCGCGCGTCACCGGCCCGAAGATGCGCGTGCCGACCGGCTCCAGCTTGGCGTTGAGCAACACGGCGGCGTTGCCGTCGAACTTGATCAGCGAGCCGTCCTGACGGCGCACGCCCTTGGCTGTGCGAACCACCACCGCGCTGTACACCTCGCCCTTCTTGACGCGACCGCGCGGGGCGGCTTCCTTGATGCTGACCTTGATGACATCGCCAATGCCGGCATAACGCCGCTTCGAGCCACCAAGCACCTTGATACACATGACGGACTTCGCGCCCGTGTTGTCGGCGACATCGAGCCGCGATTGCATTTGAATCATGATCGTCTCAGTTCCCAACTTGGCCGCCCTGGTGGCCTTTGAAGCCACCGCATTGCGGTCAGTCTTGGGCCCGTCGGCCGACTGCCCTTGTTCAGGCGTCGTCGGTACTTGGGGCGGATCTGTCGGGCTGCGCTGCCGTGATGACAGCGAAACCTTCAGCGCAGCCTTCGATTATGCCACTATTTCGTTAGTCGGGTCAAGGCTTCAACGCCCGCGGGGACTCGAGTGGCGGCTCGGCTCAGGCCTTGACGGATTTGGCCTGGCCCAGCAAGGTGTCGGCGTCGCTGACCTCGAACTTGCCCGGTGCCTCGACATTCAACGACTTGACCACCCCGTCGACCACCAGCATCGAATAGCGGTTCGAGCGCAATCCCATCCCGCGCGAGTTGAGGTCGAGCGTCAAGCCGGTGGCCTTGGCGAAGTCGGCGCTGCCATCGGCCATCATGCGCACCTTGCCGCCGGACTTCTGCTCGCGGGCCCAGGCGCCCATCACGAACGCGTCGTTGACCGACACACACCAGATGTCGTCCACACCGGCGGCCTTGAAGTCAGCCGCGTGCTCGACGAAACCCGGCACGTGCTTGGCCGAGCAGGTGGGCGTGAAGGCACCGGGCAACGCAAAGATTGCCACCGTCTTGCCGGCAGTCGCCTTGCCGATGTCCACGGCGTTGGGGCCGATCGAGCAGCCATTGCCCTCGACCTCGATGAATTCCTGCAGCGTTCCCGCGGGAAGCTTGTCTCCGACTTTCAGCATGTTCGTCTCCTGTCCCGATGCCCGTGGTGAGCAGAAATGAAAATGGCCGGCAGCCAGTATGTCGGCGTCACGGCCCGTGGGTGATGCAGCGGGCAAAGACCCGCTGCCAAGCGCGCTGTTAACTCAGACCAGCTCGGCCCGCTTCACCAGCCGCGTGACCACCCAGCTCTTGGTCTTCGAGATCGGGCGCCCCTCGGCGATCTCGACCGTGTCGCCGAGCTTGTATTCACCGTTCTCGTCGTGTGCGTGGTACTTGCGCGAACGCGCCACGATCTTGCCGTACAGCGCGTGCGTGACGCGCCGCTCGACGAGCACGGCAACCGTCTTGTCGCGCTTGTCGCTGACCACCTGACCGACCAGTGTGCGTGTGTTCTTCACCGGCGCGGCGGCCGCCTGTGTCGTGGTCTCGCTCATTTGGCTGCCCTCTTCTTCTCGCCGATGACCGTCTTGACGCGCGCGACATCGCGGCGCGTCTTGCGCAGCATCGAATGGTTGGTCAATTGCTGCGTGCCCTTTTGCATGCGCAGCCCGAAGTGCGCGCGCAACAGCTCGGCAACTTCCTTCTCGAGGGCGGCCACGTCCTTGGCGCGCATTTCACTGGTCTTCATGGTGGATCCTTGGCTGTCGCTCTACGCGCCGATCTGGCGCACGACAAAGGTGGTGCTCAGCGGCAGTTTCGCCGAGGCGAGCTGGAACGCCTCGCGTGCCAGCGTCTCGGGCACGCCATTGAGCTCGTAAAGCACCTTGCCGGGCTGGATCTCGGCCACGTAGTACTCGGGGTTGCCCTTGCCGTTGCCCATGCGGACTTCGGCAGGCTTGTGCGAGATCGGCTTGTCCGGAAAGATGCGAATGAAGATGCGGCCACCGCGCTTGATGTGGCGCGAGATGGCACGGCGCGCGGCTTCGATCTGGCGGGCCGTCAGGCGGCCGCGTTCGGTGGCCTTCAGGCCGAATTCGCCGAACGAGACCTTGGCGCCACGTGTGGCTACACCGGTGTTGCGCCCCTTCTGTTCCTTGCGGAACTTGCGGCGTGCGGGTTGCATCATTTTTTATTCTCCTTTGCTCTCGCCGGCCGCAGCAGGCGGAGCGGGTGCCTTGCGCACGCGCTTGACGGTCGGCGCCTTCGGGGCGTCGCCGCCAGCACCTGCTTCGGCTGGCTTGTCCGCTGACGCGGCAACAGGGGCGCGCGCGGGGCGCTCGCCGGCCGGACGACCGCGTCCACCCGGGCCGGCAGGGCCTCCCGGCGCACCGGGGCGCGGCGGACGGCGGTTTCGACGATCGTCGTCGTTCGATTCCGGACGCCCGTTGGCTGCCGGCGCCTCACCGTGCGCCAGCCGATCGCCGCGATAGACCCACACCTTGACGCCGATCACCCCGTAGGTGGTCTTCGCTTCGGAAAAGCCGTAGTCGATCTCGGCCTTGAGCGTGTGCAGGGGCACGCGCCCTTCGCGGTACCACTCGCAGCGAGCGATTTCGATGCCGTTCAGGCGGCCCGAGGACATGATCTTGATGCCCTGCGCGCCCAGGCGCATCGCGTTTTGCATCGCGCGCTTCATCGCGCGACGGAACATGATGCGCCGCTCGAGCTGCTGCGTGATGCTGTCGGCGATCAGCTGGGCATCGATTTCGGGCTTGCGCACCTCTTCGATGTTCACCGCGACCGGCACACCCAGGCGGCGCGCCAGCTCGGTCTTCAGGTTCTCGATGTCCTCGCCCTTCTTGCCGATCACCACCCCCGGCCGGGCCGAATAGATCGTGATGCGTGCGTTCTTCGCCGGCCGCTCGATCAGGATGCGCGACACCGCGGCACTCTTGAGCCTGGCCTTCAGGAACTCGCGCACGTGCAAATCTTCGGCAAGCATCTTGCTGAAGTTGTGCTTGTTCGCGAACCAGCGCGACGCCCAAGCCCGCGTGACGGGAAGGCGAAAGCCGGTCGGGTGGATCTTTTGTCCCATGTCTGTTCAGCCCTTGCGCTTAGTTGCCGACCGTCACGTAGATGTGGCACGTGGGTTTGCTGATGCGGTTGCCGCGGCCCTTGGCCCGCGCCGACGAGCGCGACAGCGTGGTGCCTTGCTCGACGTAGATCGAGGTGATCTTCAACTCGTCGATGTCTGCACCGTCGTTGTGTTCGGCATTGGCGATTGCCGAGGCCACTGCCTTGCGGATGATGACGGCCGCCTTCTTCTGCGTGAAGGCCAGGATGTCGAGCGCCTTGGCGACTGGCCTGCCACGAATCATGTCGGCCACCAGCCGGCCCTTGTCACATGACAGGCGCACACCGCGCACGCTTGCTTTGGTTTGCATGTCGGCTCCTTACCTCTTCGCCTTCTTGTCGGCCGGGTGCCCTTTGAATGTGCGCGTCTGCGCAAACTCGCCGAGCTTGTGGCCGACCATCTGATCGGTCACATACAACGGCACGTGCTGCTTGCCGTTGTGCACCGCGATCGTCAGACCGATGAACTCGGGCAGGATCGTCGAGCGACGCGACCAGGTCTTGACCGGGCGCTTGTCCTTGGTGGCGGCCGCCTTGTCGACCTTGGCCATCAGGTGATGGTCGACGAACGGGCCCTTCTTCAGTGAGCGTGCCATGTGCGGCCTCTTACTTCTTGCGGCGCGAGACGATCATCGTCTGCGTGCGCTTGTTGCTGCGGGTGCGGTAGCCTTTGGTCAAGGTGTTCCACGGCGACACCGGCTCCTGGCCTTCGCCGGTGCGGCCTTCACCGCCGCCGTGCGGGTGGTCCACCGGGTTCATCGCCACGCCACGCACGGTCGGGCGGATGCCCTTCCAGCGGCGCGCGCCGGCCTTGCCGTACTGGCGCAGGTTGTGTTCTTCGTTGCTGACCTCACCGATGGTGGCGCGGCAGTCGATGTGGATCTTGCGCACCTCGCCCGAACGCAGCCGCACCTGCGCATAGACCCCTTCGCGCGCCATCAACGTCACCTTGGTGCCGGCCGAACGCGCGATCTGCGCGCCCTTGCCGGGCAGCATCTCGACGCAGTGGATCGTCGAGCCGACCGGGATGTTGCGGATCGGCAGCGTGTTGCCGGCCTTGATCGGCGCCTCCGCGCCGCTGACCACGGTCGCGCCCGCTTCGAGACCGCGCGGGGCGATGATGTAGCGGCGCTCGCCGTCGGCATAACACACCAGCGCGATGTGGGCGCTGCGGTTCGGGTCGTATTCGATGCGTTCGACCTTGGCCGGGATGCCGTCCTTGTTGCGGACGAAGTCGACCACCCGATAGTGGTGCTTGTGCCCGCCGCCCTTGTGGCGGATCGTGATGTGGCCGTTGTTGTTGCGCCCCGAATGCTGGAACTGCGGCTCCAGCAGCGCGGCTTCCGGCTTGCCCTTGTGCAAGTGCTTGTGCACGACCTTGACCACCGCGCGGCGGCCCGGCGATGTCGGCTTGACCTTGATGACGGCCATTACGCGGCCTCCCCGGAGAAGTTGAGCTCCTGGCCCGGCTTCAGGCACACATAGGCCTTGCGCACATGATCGCGGCGACCCATCGAACGGCCGAAGCGTTTCGACTTGCCCTTGTGATTGACCACCTGGACCGACGCCACCTCGACCTTGAACAGCAACTCGACAGCGGCCTTGATCTCAGGCTTGGTCGAATCGCGCAGCACCTTGAACAGCACCTGGTTGTTCTTCTCGGCCACGCGTGTGGCCTTCTCGGACACGATCGGCGCCACCAGCACCTGCGTCAGTCGCGACTCGGCAGGCTTTTGAACAGCCTTGGCTTGCTTGGCATTCGCAGCGGCGTTCATGCGAACATCTCCTTGAGCTTGTCGAGGGCGCCTTTGGTGACCAGCACCTTCTTGTAGTACACCAGCGACAGCGGATCGGCGTAACGCGGCTCGACGACCAGCACGTTGGCCAGGTTGCGCGAAGCCAGCGCCAGGTTGTCGTCGACCGTCTCGGCGATGACCATGACCGAGGTCAGCCCCATCGCCTTGAACTTCTGCGCCAGCGCCTTGGTCTTCGGCGAATCGACGCTCAAGCTGTCGACCACGGCCAGACGACCATCGCGGGCCAGTTGCGACAGGATCGACGCCATGCCGGCGCGGTACATCTTCTTGTTCACCTTGTGCGAGAAGTTCTCGTCCGGCGTGTTCGGGAAGATGCGACCACCCCCGCGCCACAGCGGCGACGAGGTCATGCCGGCGCGTGCGCGGCCGGTGCCCTTTTGACGCCACGGGCGCTTGGTGCTGTGCGCCACCGTGCCCCGGTCCTTCTGCGCGCGGGTACCCTGACGGGCATTGGCCTGGAAAGCCACCACCACCTGGTGCACCAGCGCTTCGTTGTAGTCGCGGGCGAATACCGTGTCGGGCGCGTCGACCTTCGAAGTCGCCTGGCCCTGGTCATTGAGGAGCTCGAGCTGCATCAGTTGGCTCCCTTGTTCTGCGCCTTCGCCTTGATGGCATGGCGCACGACCACGTGGCCATTCTTGGCACCCGGCACCGCGCCGCGCACCAGCAGCAGCTGGCGCGCTTCGTCGATGCGCACGACGTCGAGGTTCTGCGTCGTCACGGTCACGTCGCCCCGATGACCCGACATCTTCTTGCCGGGGAACACGCGGCCCGGGTCCTGCGCCATCGAGATCGAGCCCGGCACGTTGTGCGAACGGCTGTTGCCGTGAGACGCACGCTGCGACTTGAAGTTGTGACGCTTGATGGTGCCGGTGAAGCCCTTGCCGATCGATGTGCCTTGCACATCGACCGCCTGCCCGACCGTGAACATGGCCACCGGCAGCGTGCTGCCCGGCTTGTACTCGGCTGCGATTTCGGGGCTGACCCGGAACTCGCGCAGGATCTCGCCGGCCAGCACCCCGGCTTTCGCCAAATGCCCGGCTTCGGGCTTGCTGACGCGCGAGGGCTTGCGCGAACCGAACGCCACTTGCACGGACGCGTAGCCGTCAACGGCGTCTGTCTTGATCTGGGTGACCCGGTTGTCGGACACGTCGAGCACCGTCACGGGAACGGTGTCACCGTCGTCCGTGAAGATGCGCATCATGCCCACCTTGCGGCCCAGCAATCCGAGACGATGGCTCAGACTCATGGATATTCTCCAGCTCCGTTGCAGGAGCCTTTGTTTGACAAACCCGACATCGATTGGCCGGGCTGGTGATTTGGCGTGCGCGTCCCATATCGGGTGCACCGCGAAAAGCCTACGAGTATAACAGTTGAGACGGTGCTCACAAGCACCGCTCGAAGATCAAGCCCTCACTGCAGCTTGATCTCGACGTCGACGCCGGCCGGCAGATCCAGCTTCATCAGTGCGTCGACGGTCTTGTCGGTCGGATCGACGATGTCCATCAGGCGCTGATGGGTGCGAATCTCGAACTGGTCGCGCGATGTCTTGTTGACGTGCGGCGAGCGCAGGATGTCGAAACGCTGCATGCGCGTGGGCAACGGCACGGGGCCACGCACGATGGCGCCGGTGCGTTTGGCGGTATCGACGATCTCGAGTGCCGACTGGTCGATCAGCTTGTAGTCGAAGGCCTTCAGGCGGATGCGGATCTTCTGCTTTTGCATGATGTTCTTTCAAAGAGCGTGCAGCACGGCGGGCTGCAAACGAAAGCGCTTGAAGGTCGGCCCCCCGCGAGGGGCGCCGACCGGCGACACCTTCGCCCTATTCGATGATCTTGGCCACCACGCCGGCGCCGACGGTTCTGCCGCCCTCGCGGATGGCGAAGCGCAGGCCCTCTTCCATGGCGATCGGGTTGATCAGCTTGACGGTGATGCTGACGTTGTCGCCGGGCATGACCATCTCCTTGTCCTTGGGCAGTTCCACCGCGCCGGTGACGTCGGTCGTGCGGAAGTAGAACTGCGGGCGGTAGTTGCTGAAGAACGGGGTGTGACGTCCGCCCTCTTCCTTGCTCAGCACGTAGATCTCGGCCGTGAAGTGGGTGTGCGGCTTGACCGCTGCCGGGCTTGCACAGCACCTGCCCGCGCTGCACGTCTTCGCGCTTGGTGCCGCGCAGCAAGATGCCCACGTTGTCGCCGGCCTGGCCCTGGTCGAGCAGCTTGCGGAACATCTCCACGCCGGTGCAGGTGGTCTTTTGCGTGGCGGCGATGCCGACGATCTCGATTTCCTCGCCGACCTTGATGATGCCGCGCTCGACTCTTCCGGTGACGACGGTGCCGCGTCCGGAGATGGAGAAGACGTCTTCGACGGGCATCAGGAAGGCGCCGTCGACGGCCCGCTCGGGCTGCGGGATGTAGCTGTCCAGCGCGTCGGCCAGCTTCAGGATGGCTTGTTCGCCTTGTTCACCCTTGTCGCCTTCGATGGCCAGCTTGGCGCTGCCGTGGATGATGGGGGTGTCGTCGCCGGGGAATTCGTACTTGTCGAGCAGTTCGCGCACTTCCATCTCGACGAGTTCGAGCAACTCGGCGTCGTCGACCATGTCGCACTTGTTCAGGAACACGATGATGTAGGGCACGCCGACCTGGCGCGCCAGCAGGATGTGCTCGCGCGTTTGGGGCATGGGGCCGTCGGCGGCCGAGACGACCAAGATGGCGCCGTCCATCTGCGCCGCACCGGTGATCATGTTCTTGATGTAGTCGGCGTGCCCGGGGCAGTCGACGTGCGCGTAGTGGCGCTTGGCGGTTTCGTATTCGACGTGCGCGGTGTTGATGGTGATGCCGCGCGCCTTTTCTTCCGGCGCCGCGTCGATCTGGTCGTACGCCTTGGCTTCACCGCCGAACTTCGCCGACAGCACGGTCGTGATCGCCGCGGTCAACGTGGTCTTGCCATGATCGACGTGACCAATCGTGCCGACGTTCACGTGCGGCTTGCTGCGATCGAATTTGCCTTTTCCCATGTCTCTCACTCCTGAATCAAAAGAACAACACCAGTGATGCGGTTAAGGTTTCCGGTGATCCGCTCGTTCGTCTGCCACTGGCAGCAGACGGCGCATCACCGAAGACCGATCGATCCTGCCTTCTTACTTGCCCCGTGCCGTGATGATGGCGTCGGCGACATTCTTGGGCGCCTCGCTGTAGTGCTTGAACTCCATCGTGTAGGTGGCGCGGCCCTGGCTCATCGAGCGCAGCGTGGTCGAGTAGCCGAACATCTCCGACAACGGCACCTCGGCCTTGATGACCTTGCCGCCGCCGGGCATGTCGTCCATGCCCTGCACCATGCCGCGGCGTGACGACAGGTCGCCCATCACGTTGCCGGCGTAGTCCTCGGGCGTCTCGACTTCCACCGCCATCATCGGCTCCAGGATCACCGGCTGGGCCTTGCGGCAGCCGTCCTTGAAGCCCAGCGACGCGGCCATCTTGAACGCGTTCTCGTTCGAGTCCACCTCATGGTACGAACCGAAGGTCAGCGTGACCTTCACGTCGACCACCGGATAGCCGGCCAGCACCCCGGTGGGCAGCGATTCCTCGACGCCCTTCTTCACCGCGGGGATGAACTCGCGCGGCACCACACCCCCCTTGATGGCGTCGACGAACTCGAAACCCTTGCCGGGCTCCTGCGGCTCGATGCTCAGCACCACATGGCCGTACTGGCCCTTGCCGCCGGACTGCCGCACGAACTTGCCTTCGATGTCGGACACGCCCTTGCGGATCGTCTCGCGGTAGGCCACCTGCGGCTTGCCGACGTTCGCTTCCACGCCGAATTCGCGCTTCATGCGGTCGACGATGATTTCCAGGTGCAACTCACCCATGCCGGAGATGATGGTCTGGCCGCTCTCCTCGTCGGTGCGCACGCGGAACGACGGATCCTCCTGAGCGAGACGGCCCAGCGCGATGCCCATCTTTTCCTGGTCGGGCTTGGTCTTCGGCTCGACCGCCTGCGAGATCACCGGCTCGGGGAAGACCATCTTCTCCAGCGTGATGATGGCGTCCGGGTCGCACAGGGTCTCGCCCGTGGTGACGTCCTTCAGGCCCACGCAGGCGGCGATGTCGCCGGCCAGGATCTCCTTGATCTCTTCGCGCTGGTTGGCGTGCATCTGCAGGATGCGGCCGATGCGCTCTTTCTTGCCGCGGATCGGGTTGAACACCGAATCGCCCGACTTCAGCACGCCGGAGTAGACACGCACGAAAGTCAGCTGGCCGACATAGGGGTCGGTCATCAGCTTGAAGGCCAGCGCGGCGAACTTCTCGTCGTCGGCAGCACGGCGCACCACCTCCTTGTCGTCGTCGTCGGTGCCCGGCACCGGCGGCACGTCGATCGGCGAGGGCATGAAGTCGATGACGCCGTCGAGCATGCGCTGCACGCCCTTGTTCTTGAACGCCGAGCCGCAGAACATCGGCTGGATCTCGGCGGCGAGCGTGCGCGTGCGCAGGCCGAGCTTGATCTCGGCCTCGGACAGCTCGCCCGATTCCAGGTACTTGTTCATCAGCTCTTCGCTGGCTTCGGCAGCGGCCTCGACCATGTACTCGCGCCACTTCTGCGCCTCGGCCTGCAACTCGGGCGGGATCTCGCGGAAGTCGAACTTCATGCCCTGGCTGGCCTCGTCCCAGATGATGGCCTTCATCTTCAACAGGTCGACGACACCGGTGAAGTTTTCCTCAGCGCCGATCGGCACCACGATCGGCACCGGGTTGGCCTTCAGCCGCACCTTCATCTGCTCATAGACCTTGTAGAAGTTCGCGCCGGTGCGGTCCATCTTGTTGACGAACATCAGCCGCGGCACGCGGTACTTGTTGGCCTGGCGCCAGACGGTTTCGCTTTGCGGCTGCACGCCGCCCACCGCGCAATAGACCATGCACGCGCCATCGAGCACGCGCATGCTGCGCTCGACTTCGATGGTGAAGTCGACGTGGCCCGGGGTGTCGATGATGTTGATGCGGTGCTCGGGCGTGGCCAGGTCCATGCCCTTCCAGAAGCAGGTCGTTGCCGCTGACGTGATGGTGATGCCGCGCTCTTGCTCCTGCGCCATCCAGTCCATCGTGGCCGCGCCGTCGTGCACTTCACCGATCTTGTGGTTGACACCGGTGTAGAACAGGATGCGCTCGGTCGTCGTCGTCTTGCCGGCATCGATGTGTGCCGAGATGCCGATGTTGCGATAGCGCTCGATGGGGGTCTTGCGGGCCATGATGAAACTCCAAATACAGGGGCCGCCCTCGGGTCAGTGATAACCCGTAAAGGCGGCCGGAAGACGTTTGCGGGTGCTTGCTCGATCTAGAAGCGGAAGTGCGAGAAGGCCTTGTTGGCTTCGGCCATGCGATGGACTTCGTCGCGTTTTTTCATCGCGCCGCCGCGGCCTTCGCTGGCTTCGAGCAGCTCGTTCGCCAGGCGCTGCGACATCGACTTCTCGCCGCGCTTGCGCGCCGATTCCTTCAGCCAACGCATCGCCAGCGCGACCCGGCGCACCGGGCGCACTTCGACCGGCACCTGATAGTTCGCACCACCGACACGACGCGACTTCACCTCGACCATCGGCTTGATGTTGTTCAGCGCGACGACGAAGATTTCCAGCGGATCCTTGCCGGCCTTGGTCTCGATCTGCTCGAGGGCACCGTAGATGATGCGTTCGGCGATCGCCTTCTTGCCGCCTTCCATGATCACGTTCATGAACTTCGACAGATCCACCGAACCGAATTTCGGGTCGGGCAGGATTTCGCGTTTGGGGACTTCGCGACGACGTGGCATTTCAAACTTCCTTCTTCGGTTCAGTTGGGCCGCACTTCGAGGGCGACCCTCGCCCGGCCATCGGGACCGGGCACTTACTCGGCGGCACCGGCGGTGCCAGCCGTGGGGAGGGCAACGCATGCATCGCGCCGCCCGGTGATGCGCTGCGGATCAGCTCTTCTTCGGACGCTTCGCGCCGTACTTCGAGCGCGACTGCTTGCGGTCCTTGACCCCCTGCAGGTCGAGCGAGCCGCGCACGATGTGGTAGCGAACACCCGGCAGATCCTTGACCCGACCGCCGCGCACCAGCACCACGCTGTGCTCCTGCAGGTTGTGCCCTTCGCCGCCGATGTAGCTGATGATCTCGAAGCCGTTGGTCAGCCGCACCTTGGCCACCTTGCGCAGCGCCGAGTTGGGCTTCTTGGGCGTCGTGGTGTACACGCGCGTGCACACGCCGCGCCGCTGCGGGCCACCCTGCAGGGCCGGCGACTTGGACTTCGTGATCTCGGTCTGGCGACCGTGGCGCACGAGCTGGTTGATGGTTGGCATAGGAAACCTGTGTTCGGGAAAAGGGGTGTCGTTCAGCTTCTTGACCGGGGGCTGCGCTGCCTGAGCGTACGCCACACACCCTGAAGGCCCGCCGCCCCGCCGCGTCACCCACAGGCGACCGAGGCGCAATTTGCTGAAAAGCCTTCCATTATATTCGCACGGTGCAACTGCAGCAAGATGTCCCCTCCGAACGAGACGATTGCGCAGCCCCGCCCAGGGTGGTTCTCGACACCAACACCGTGCTGGACTGGCTGGTTTTTGCAGACCGCCCGTGTTCTGAGCTGGCGCAGCGGATCACCGCACGCCGCATGGTCTGGCACGCGACGCCGTCGATGCGCGACGAGCTGGCCCACGTGCTGCCGCGCCCGGCACTGGCCCGCTGGCGGCCCGACGCCCAGCGAGTGTTGGCCTGCTTCGACGAACACGTGATCCTGGTGCCGTTGCCGCAACACGCCACTCCTTCGGCAGCGTCGTTGCCGCCGAAGCCATCGCTCGACCTGCAGGGACCCCGACGACCAGAAGTTCATCGACCTGGCCCTCGCCATCGGCGCGCGCTGGCTGTTCACCCGCGATCGTGCCCTGCTCGAACTGTCGCGCGCCGCACAGCGTGCCGGCGTGTTGGTGTTGCGTCCGGCCGACTGGACAGCCGCCGCGATGGCCTGACACGAGGTGTCAAAAGAAAGGGCGGCCGCAGCCGCCCTTTCGCTCACATCGTGCGGGCGCTTATTCGGCAGCTTCCCCGCCCGCTGCCTGCAAGCGCGGCGGCCTCGGTCGCGGCATCGACTCCCGCCATCTGCACGGCCGCCAGTTCCTCGGCTTCTTGCAGGGCGATGGCCCGACGCTCGGTCTCGTCCATCGCTTCCTTGGCCTTGCGCGCCTGGTGGAACGCCATGCCGGTGCCGGCCGGAATCAGCCGCCCGACGATGACGTTTTCCTTCAGCCCGCGCAGCTCGTCGCGCTTGCCCATGATCGCGGCCTCGGTCAGCACGCGCGTGGTCTCCTGGAACGACGCTGCCGAGATGAACGAGTCGGTGGACAGCGACGCCTTGGTGATGCCCAGCAGCAGGTCCGAGTAGGTCGCCGGCTGCTTGCCGTCGGCACGCAACTTGTCGTTGGTGCCGAACAGCTCGGAACGCTCGACCTGCTCGCCCGAGATGTACTGGCTGTCGCCGACGCCGGTGATCTGCACCCGACGCAGCATCTGGCGCACGATCACCTCGATGTGCTTGTCGTTGATCTTCACGCCCTGCAGGCGATAGACGTCCTGCACCTCGTCGACGATGTAGCGCGCCAGTTCCTCCACGCCCAGCAGGCGCAGGATGTCCTGCGGTTCGGCCGGCCCGTCGACGATCGACTCGCCCTTGTTCACCACCTGGCCTTCGTGCACCAGGATGTTCTTCTCCTTCGGCACCAGCTCTTCGTAGACCTTGCCTTCCGGGTCGGTGATCTGCAGCCGCACCTTGCCCTTGGTTTCCTTGCCGAACGACACCGTGCCGGTCTGCTCGGCCAAGCGTGCCCTTGTCCTTCGGGCTGCGTGCTTCGAACAGCTCGGCCACACGCGGCAGACCGCCGGTGATGTCGCGCGTCTTCTGGCCTTCGACCGGGATGCGCGCCAGCACCTCGCCAGGCTTCAGATCCTGACCGTCGCGGATCTGCACCAGCGATCCGATCGGGAAGCTGATCGTCACCGAGTGGTCGGTGCCCGGGATCTTCACTTCCGAACCCGCTGCATCGAGCAGCTTGACCTGCGGGCGCACCACCTTGGTCGCGCCGCGACGCTTCGGATCGATGACCACCAGCGTCGACAGGCCCGTCACCTCGTCGAGCTGCCGCGCCACCGTGACGCCTTCTTCGACGTTCTCGAACTTCGCCTTGCCGGCGAACTCGGTGATGATCGGCCGCGTCAGCGGGTCCCAGGTGGCCAGCACGGTGCCGGCCTTCAGGCTCTGATCGGCCTTGACGTTCAACAACGCGCCGTACGGCACCTTGTGGCGCTCGCGCTCGCGGCCGTGGGCGTCGGCGATGACGATCTCGCCGGAACGCGAAATCACCACCTGTTCGTCCTTGCCGTTGGTGACATAGCGCATCGTCACGTTGAAGCCGACCACGCCGTCGGACTTGGCTTCCACGCTGTTGGCCACCGCCGCACGCGAAGCCGCACCGCCGATGTGGAAGGTGCGCATCGTCAACTGCGTGCCGGGCTCGCCGATCGACTGCGCGGCGATCACGCCCACCGCCTCGCCGGTGTTGACCAGGCCGCCGCGGCCCAGGTCGCGCCCGTAGCACTTGGCGCACAGGCCGAAGCGCGTGGCGCAGGTCAACGGGGTGCGCACCTTGACCTCGTCCGCCCCCGCGGCTTCGAGCATGTCCAGCGCGTCTTCGTCGAGCATCTCGCCGGCCGGCAGGATGGTGGCCTGCGTCTCCGGGTGCTGCACCTCGATGGCGGTGACACGACCGAGGATGCGGTCGCGCAGCGATTCGATGACCTCGCCGCCTTCGATCAGCGCGCGCATGGCGATGCCGTTGTGCGTGCCGCAGTCCTGCTCGATGACGACCAGGTCCTGTGTCACGTCGACCAGCCGGCGCGTCAGGTAGCCCGAGTTCGCCGTCTTCAGCGCCGTGTCCGCCAGGCCCTTGCGGGCGCCGTGGGTGGAGATGAAGTACTGCAGCACGTTCAGGCCTTCACGGAAGTTGGCCGTGATCGGCGTCTCGATGATCGAGCCGTCCGGCTTGGCCATCAGCCCGCGCATGCCGGCCAGCTGGCGGATCTGCGCGGCCGAACCGCGCGCGCCCGAGTCGGCCATCATGTAGATCGAGTTGAACGACTCCTGCTCGACTTCGTTGCCGTGGCGGTCCTTGACCTTCTGCTTGCTCAGCTGGGCCATCATGACCTTGCCGACCTCGTCGCCGGTCTTGCCCCAGATGTCGACCACCTTGTTGTAGCGCTCGCCGGCGGTGACCAGGCCCGAGACGTACTGCTGCTCGATCTCCTTGACTTCCTTCTCGGCCTTCTCGATCAGCTTGGGCTTCTGAGCCGGCACCAGCATGTCGTCGATGCAGATCGAGATGCCGGCGCGGGTGGCCAGCTTGAAACCGGCCTGCAGCAGCTTGTCGGCGAAGATCACCGTCTCTTTCAGGCCGCACTTGCGGAAGCTGACGTTGATCAGGCGCGAGATCTCCTTCTTCTTCAGCGCCTTGTTGATGTTCGAGAACGGCAGCCCCTTCGGCAGGATCTCCGACAGCAGCGCGCGGCCGACGGTGGTCGCGACCAGGCTCGTCACCGGCTCGAACTCGCCATCGACCTCGCCCTTGACATGTTCAGTCAGGCGCACGCTGACGCGCGCGGTGATCTCCACCGCGTCGTTGTCCAGCGCCCGCAGCATCTCGGTCACGTCCGAGAACACCATGCCCTCGCCCTTGCCGTTGATGCGCTCGCGGGTGGCGTAGTACAGGCCCAGCACCACGTCCTGGCTGGGCACGATCGACGGTTCGCCCGAGGCCGGGAACAACACGTTGTTCGACGCCAGCATCAGGGTGCGCGCTTCCATCTGCGCTTCGATCGACAACGGCACGTGCACCGCCATCTGGTCGCCGTCGAAGTCGGCGTTGAAGGCCGAGCACACCAGCGGATGCAGCTGGATCGCCTTGCCTTCGATCAACACCGGCTCGAAGGCCTGGATGCCCAGGCGGTGCAAGGTCGGCGCGCGGTTCAGCAGCACCGGGTGTTCCTTGATGACTTCCTCGAGGATGTCCCACACCACCGGCGTGCCGGATTCGACTTCCTTCTTCGCCGCCTTGATGGTGGTGGCGATCGCCATCGCCTCGAGCCGGCTGAAGATGAACGGCTTGAACAGCTCCAGCGCCATCAGCTTCGGCAAGCCGCACTGGTGCAGCTTCAAGCGTCGGGCCGACGACGATCACCGAACGGCCCGAGTAGTCGACACGCTTGCCCAGCAGGTTCTGGCGGAAGCGGCCGCTCTTGCCCTTGATCATGTCGGCCAGCGACTTCAGCGCGCGCTTGTTCGCGCCGGTCATGGCCTTGCCGCGACGGCCGTTGTCGAGCAGCGAATCGACCGCCTCCTGCAGCATGCGCTTTTCGTTGCGCACGATGATCTCCGGGCGCCTTCAGCTCCAGCAGCCGCGCCAGGCGGTTGTTGCGGTTGATGACACGCCGGTACAGGTCGTTCAGGTCGGAGGTCGCGAAGCGGCCGCCATCCAGCGGCACCAGCGGACGCAGATCCGGCGGCAGCACCGGCAGCACCTGCAGCACCATCCAGTGCGGCTTGATGCCGCTCTTCTTGAAGGCTTCCATCACCTTCTGGCGCTTGCTGTTCTTCTTGATCTTCAGTTCGGAGCCGGTGGCGTCGTTCTTGATCTTGTCGATCTCGACGTCCAGGTCCAGCTCTTCGAGCAGCTTCTTGATGCCCTCGGCACCCATCAGCGCGACGAACTCTTCGCCGTATTCGACACGCTTGGCCTCGTAGTCGTCCTCGGTCATGATCGAGAACTTCTTCAGCGGCGTCATGCCCGGATCGACGACGACGTAGGCTTCGAAGTACAGCACGCGCTCGATGTCGCGCAGGGTCATGTCGAGCACCAGGCCGAGACGGCTGGGCAGGCTCTTCAGGAACCAGATGTGCGCGCACGGCGCGGCCAGGTCGATGTGACCCATGCGCTCGCGGCGCACCTTGGTCTGCGTGACCTCGACACCGCACTTCTCGCAGATCACGCCACGGTGCTTCAGGCGCTTGTACTTGCCGCACAGGCACTCGTAGTCCTTGATCGGGCCGAAGATCTTGGCGCAGAACAGGCCGTCGCGTTCGGGCTTGAAGGTGCGGTAGTTGATGGTCTCGGGCTTCTTCACCTCGCCGAACGACCAGCTGCGGATCTTCTCCGGGCTGGCGAGTCCGATCCTGATGGCATCGAAATGCTCATCGGGGGTGAATTGCTTGAAAAGGTCGAGTAGTCCCTTCATGCTTCAGCTCCTTAGTTTTTTTCCAGTTCAATGTCGATGCCAAGAGAGCGGATCTCTTTCACCAGCACATTGAACGATTCCGGCATGCCGGCTTCGATGGCGTGTTCGCCCTTGACGATGCTCTCGTACACCTTGGTGCGGCCGTTGACGTCGTCGGACTTGACGGTCAGCATTTCCTGCAGGATGTAGCTCGCGCCGTAGGCTTCGAGCGCCCAGACCTCCATCTCGCCGAAGCGCTGGCCGCCGAACTGCGCCTTGCCGCCCAGCGGCTGCTGGGTCACCAGGCTGTACGGGCCGGTGGAACGCGCGTGCATCTTGTCGTCCACCAGGTGGTGCAGCTTCAGCACGTGCATGTAGCCCACCGTCACCGGCCGCTCGAAGGCTTCGCCGGAGCGGCCGTCGTGCAAGGTGGCCTGGGTGCGCGTGGCGGTCAGCCCCTTGGCGGCAGCGATGTCGTCCGGATAGGCCAGCTTCAGCATTGCGCGGATCTCGGCTTCGGACGCACCGTCGAACACCGGCGTGGCGAAGGGCACACCGTGCTGCAGGTTGTGCGCCATCTCGAGGATCTGCTCGTCGTCCATGCCGTCGAGTGCCGCGGTCTTGCCGCCGGACTTGTTGTACAGCTCATCGAAGAACTTGCGCAGTTCAGCCACCTTGGACTGTTCCTGCAGCATGTTGCCGATGCGCTGGCCGATGCCCTTGCCGGCCCAGCCCAGGTGCACTTCGAGCACCTGCCCGACGTTCATGCGCGAAGGCACGCCCAGCGGGTTCAACACGATGTCGGCGGGGGTGCCGTCGACCATGTACGGCATGTCCTCGACCGGCACGATCTTCGACACCACACCCTTGTTGCCGTGGCGGCCGGCCATCTTGTCGCCCGGCTGCAGGCGGCGCTTGACGGCCAGGTAGACCTTGACCATCTTCAACACGCCGGCCGGCAGTTCGTCGCCTTGTGTCAGCTTCTTCTTCTTCTCTTCGAACGAGATGTCGAAGCCATGGCGCGTCTGCTCGTTGGAGTTGCGGATGCTCTCCAGCTGGTTGGCCAGGTCCTCGTCGGCCGGGCGGATGTCGAACCAGTGGTACTTGTCCACCGACTCGAGATAGGCCTTGTCGATGACGGTGCCCTTGGCGATCTTCTGCGGGCCGCCGTTGGCCGGCTTGCCGATCAGCAGCTTCTCGATGCGGTCGAAGGCGTCGGCCTCGACGATGCGCATCTGGTCGTTCAGGTCGAGGCGGAAGCGCTTCAGCTCGTCGTCGATGATCTGCTGCGCGCGCTTGTCGCGCACGATGCCTTCACGGGTGAAGACCTGCACGTCGATGACGGTGCCGTTGGTGCCCTGGTCGACCCGCAGCGAGGTGTCCTTCACGTCGGAGGCCTTCTCGCCGAAGATCGCGCGCAGCAGCTTCTCTTCCGGGGTCAACGTGGTCTCGCCCTTCGGCGTGACCTTGCCCACCAGCACGTCGCCGGGGTTCACTTCGGCACCGACATAGACGATGCCCGATTCGTCCAGGCGCGCCAGTTGCTGCTCGCTCAGGTTCGGGATGTCGCGCGTGATGTCCTCGCTGCCCAGCTTGGTGTCGCGCGCCATCACCACCAGTTCCTCGATGTGGATCGAGGTGTAGCGGTCGTCGGCGACGACCCGTTCGCTGATCAGGATCGAGTCTTCGAAGTTGTAGCCGTTCCAGGGCATGAACGCGACCAGCATGTTCTGGCCCAGCGCCAGTTCACCCAGGTCGGTCGAAGCACCGTCGGCGACCACGTCGCCCGCGGCCACCACATCACCGCGCCGGACGATCGGACGCTGGTGGATGTTGGTGTTCTGGTTGCTGCGCTGGTACTTGATCAGGTTGTAGATGTCGACACCGACTTCGCCCGCCGCCGTCTCCTTGTCGTTGACGCGGATGACGATGCGGTTGGTGTCGATGTAGTCGACCACGCCGCCGCGCTTGGCGACGACGACGGTGCCGGAATCGACCGCGGCCACGCGCTCCACGCCGGTGCCCACCAGCGCCTTTTCGGGGCGCAGGGTCGGCACGGCCTGGCGCTGCATGTTGGCGCCCATCAACGCCCGGTTGGCGTCGTCGTGCTCGAGGAACGGCACCAGCGATGCGGCCACCGACACGATCTGCGTCGGCGCCACGTCCATGTACTGCACCCGCTCGGGCGAGACCAGCACCGATTCGCCGTTCTCGCGCGCCGACACCAGCTCATCGACCAGCTTGCCTTCGCCGTCGAGCGAGGCGTTGGCCTGTGCGATGACGTACTTGCCTTCTTCGATCGCCGACAGATAGTCGATGTCCATCGTCACGGTGCTGCCGTTGACACGGCGATACGGCGTTTCGAGGAAACCGTACTCGTTCAACTGCGCATACAGCGCCAGCGAGTTGATCAGGCCGATGTTCGGGCCTTCCGGCGTCTCGATCGGGCACACACGTCCGTAGTGCGTCGGGTGCACGTCGCGCACCTCGAAGCCGGCGCGCTCGCGCGTCAGGCCGCCCGGGCCGAGGGCCGAGACACGCCGCTTGTGCGTGATCTCGCTCAGCGGGTTGGTCTGGTCCATGAACTGCGACAGCTGCGACGCACCGAAGAACTCCTTCAACGCCGCGCTGATCGGCTTGCTGTTGATCAGGTCGTGCGGCATCAGCGCTTCGGTCTCGGCCTGGCCGAGACGCTCCTTGACCGCCTTCTCGATGCGCGCCAGGCCGCTGCGGTACTGGTTTTCGGCCAGTTCGCCGACACAGCGCACACGCCGGTTGCCCAGGTGGTCGATGTCGTCGACCTCGCCGTTGCCGTTGCGCAGGTCGACGAGGATCTTGACCACGTCGAGGATGTCCTCGTTGCTCAAGGTCATCGCGCCTTCGGGGGCATCACGCCCGACGCGGGCGTTGAACTTCATGCGCCCGACGCGGCTCAGGTCGTAGGTGTCGGCGCTGTAGAACAGGCGATGGAACAGCGCCTCGACCGCGTCTTCGGTCGGCGGCTCGCCGGGGCGCATCATGCGGTAGATGGCCACGCGCGCGGCCAGCTGGTCGGCGGTTTCATCCGAGGCCAGCGTCTGGCTGATGTAGGCGCCCTGGTTCAGCTCGTTGGTGAAGATGCACTGCACTTCCTTGATGCCGGCAGCACGCAGCTTCTTCAACAGGCTCTCGGTCAACTCGTCGTTGGCCTTGGCGATGATCTCGCCGGTCTCGGCATCGACCATGTTGCGCGCGACGGTGCGCCCGACCAGGTAGTCCTCGGGCACCGACACGAAGCCGGTGCCGGCCTGTTCGAGCTGGCGCACATGGCGCGCGGTGATGCGCTTGTCCTTCTCGACGACGACGTTGCCGGCCTTGTCGGTGATGTCGAAACGCGCCACTTCGCCGCGCAGGCGCTCGGGCACGAACTCGAGCTGTGCGCCGCTGTCCATCAGGCGGAAGTTGTCGTTGACGAAGAAGTGCGCCAGGATCGATTCGGGGTTCAGGCCGATGGCCTTGAGCAGGATCGTCACCGGCATCTTGCGGCGGCGATCGACGCGGAAGTACAGGATGTCCTTCGGATCGAACTCGAAATCGAGCCACGAGCCACGGTACGGAATGATGCGCGCCGAGAACAGCAGCTTGCCGGACGAGTGGGTCTTGCCCTTGTCGTGCTCGAAGAACACGCCGGGGCTGCGGTGCAGCTGGCTGACGATGACACGCTCGGTGCCGTTGACGATGAACGAGCCGTAGTCGGTCATGAGCGGCACTTCGCCCATGTAGACCTCTTGCTCCTTGATCTCCTTGACCGCCTTCGCCGGGTGCGATTCACGGTCGTAGATGATCATCTGCAGCTTCGCGCGCACCGCGCCGGCGTAGGTCAGGCCGCGCTGCTGGCATTCACGCACGTCGAAGGCCGGGCGCGCCATCGAGTACTCGAGGAACTTCATCTCGACGAAGCCGTTGTGCGAGACGATCGGGAACGCCGACAGGAACGCAGCCTGCAGCCCTTCGGGCAGTGCGTTTGGCCGGTGCCACTTCCTTTTGCAGGAACGCGACATACGACTCGCGCTGCATCGTCAGCAGGTAGGGGACCTTGAGAACGCTCTCGCGCTTGCCGAAGCTCTTGCGAATGCGCTTGCGCTCGGTGAAGCTGTAGGGGGTTGCTTGGGCCATGAATACTCCGTGCCATGAACGGGTGATCGGCCTTGGATCGGCTGATACCCGCTTCGTCGGCGACTGGCGTCCAGAAGGCGGCGCGAACGCGCCGCTTGGACTCGATGCTTGGTGGTTGGCCACTACCAACCGCTGGCGGACAACCGCGGCATTGCACCGCGGCCCGACCAAACCTGTTCCCTGCAGTCGGATCAGAGAACACTGCAAAACCGACACCGAAGTGTGGCTTTGCGCTGCTCTCCAGCAGCTTGCGCAGGCGGGCGTTGGCCCGGCTGCGCAGTCGACTCACATCACTTCAGTGCAGCCTTGGCACCCGCGTCCTCGAGCTTCTTCTTGCCCGCTTCGGCGTCGGCCTTGGAAATGGCTTCCTTGACCGGCTTCGGTGCGCCGTCGACCAGGTCCTTGGCTTCTTTCAGGCCCAGGCCGGTGAGTTCGCGAACCACCTTGATCACCGACACCTTGTTGGCGCCGATCTCGGTCAGCATCAGCGTGAACTCGGTCTGCTCCTCGACCACGGCGGCGGCGGCACCGCCCGCGCCACCGGCGGCGGGTGCCGACATCGCGGCGGCCGAGACGCCGAATTTTTCCTCGATGGCCTTGACCAGGTCATTGAGATCCATCACGGACATGCTGTCCAGTGCGCTCATGAATGCGTCTTTGTCGAATGACATTTGGGATTCCTCGTTGGGGAAAGTTCAGTTGGTTGAATGGGATTCAGGCGGCAGCGGGGGCATCGACCGCTTCGCCGGCCGGCGCGTCGCCAGCGGGCGCTTCGGCAACGGCCTCTTCCGCCGCGGGCTCGGCGCGCTTCTCGGCAATCGCCGCCAGCACCCGCGCAAAGCGCGAGATCGGCGACTGCATCAGGCCCAGCAGCTGGGCCAGCAGCACGTCCTTGCTGGGGATCGCGGCCAGGGCCTTGACCCCGTCGGCATCCAGCGCCTTGCCGGCATGGGCCCCGCCGGTGAGGATCAGCTTGTCGTTGCTCTTGGCATAGTCCGCGAGCACCTTGGCCGCAGCCACGGCGTCCTCGGAAAAGCCATAGATCAACGGGCCGACCATGCGCTCCTGGGCGACCTCGAATGCGGAGCCGGCCACCGCGCGACGGGCCAGCGAATTCTTCAGCACGTGAAGATAGACGCCCTTGTCGCGCGCCTGACGGCGCAGTGCATTGAGGTTTTCCACGCTGAGGCCCCGGTATTCGGCCAGCGCCAGCGTCTGTGCGCGGGCCACCTGGCCTGCGACGTCGGCCACCACGGCTTCCTTCTCGTTGCGATTCAGACTCAAAGGTCCACTCCTTTATCAACGCCCTTGCAACCCTTGCAGGTTGTCCAGGGCAGCCATCAATCAGCGACCAGACCTTTCAGACCACCCGACCGATGCGCCGCAAAACGTCGCATCGGCCTTGAACCCTGTCCGGCGGGACCGCCATCTGCGCTGGTTGCAACCTTCGGGCCTGTCCGGCCATCGGGCTTCGATTAAGGGGCTCACCCGGCGAAGGGTGGGTCCCACCAGCGGTCTTGGATGACCCGGGGCTGTCGCTTGCGCGGCCGCCCCGGCCCACCATCTCTCGCGCGGCGAACCGCGCTCAATCCAAACGCTCAATCCAAATTCAGTTCAGGCCTGCGCCGCGGCGACCAGCGAGGTGGTATCCACGCGCACGCCCACGCCCATCGTCGAAGACACCGCCACCTTGCGCAGGTACACACCCTTGCTGCTCGCCGGCTTGGCCTTGTTCAACGCATCGATCAGCGCCAGCAGGTTGCCGTTCAGCTTGTCGGTCTCGAACGAGCGCCGGCCGATGGTCGAATGCACGATGCCGGCCTTGTCGACCCGGAACTGCACCTGGCCGGCCTTGGCGTTTTTCACCGCGGTGGCGACGTCGGCGGTGACCGTGCCCACCTTCGGGTTCGGCATCAGCCCGCGCGGGCCGAGGATCTGGCCGAGCGTGCCGACCACGCGCATGGTGTCGGGCGAGGCGATGACGATATCGAAATCCATCTTGCCGGCCTTGATCTCGGCGGCCAGATCGTCCATGCCGACGATGTCGGCGCCGGCTGCCTTGGCTTCTTCGGCCTTGGCGCCTTGTGCGAACACGGCCACGCGCTTGCTCTTGCCGGTGCCGTTGGGCAGCACCACGGCACCACGCACCACCTGGTCGGACTTCTTGGCATCGATGCCGAGCTGCACCGCGACATCGATCGACTCATCGAACTTGGCGGTGGCGCAATCCTTGACGATGCCCAGCGCATCACCGATCGTGTACAGCTTCAGGCTGTCGACCTTGCCGTCGAGCGCCTTCTGGCGCTTGCTGATGTGTGCCATCTCAGACCCCTTCCACCGTGACACCCATCGCGCGGGCGGAGCCGGCGATGGTCTTGACCGCGGCGTCCAGGTCGGCGGCCGTCAGGTCCTTCATCTTGGTCTTGGCGATTTCCTCGAGCTGCGCCCGAGTGATCGTGCCGACCTTGTCCAGGTGCGCCTTGGCCGACCCCTTCTCCAGCTTCAGCGCCTTCTTGATCAGCACGGTCGCCGGCGGCGTCTTGATGACGAAGGTGAAGGACTTGTCGGCAAACGCCGTGATCACCACCGGCAGCATCAGGCCCGGCTCGACGCCTTGGGTCTGCGCGTTGAACGCCTTGCAGAACTCCATGATGTTCAGGCCACGCTGGCCCAGCGCCGGGCCCACCGGCGGCGACGGGTTGGCCTTGCCGGCCGGAATTTGCAGCTTGATGAAGCCGACTATCTTCTTTGCCATGAATGGCTCCTGTCGAGTTCAAGCGCCGGTCGGACCTCGCGGCCGTCGCAGCTCCTCGTCAACTGACCCGTCAATGAAAGCCGCTGGGCGCCGGGTCGGCTGCGCCCGCGACGTTGCTCAGACCTTTTCGACCTGGGCGAAATCGAGTTCGACCGGCGTGGCGCGACCGAAGATGGTCACCGACACGCGCACCTTCGACTTCTCGTAGTTGGCCTCTTCGACCGCACCGTTGAAGTCGGTGAACGGACCGTCCTTGACGCGCACCAGCTCGCCCACCTGCCACAGCACCTTCGGGCGCGGCTTGTCGACGCCTTCTTGCATCTGGTTGACGATCTTCATCACCTCGGCCTCGGAAATCGGCGCCGGGCGGTTGCGCGCGCCGCCGACAAAACCGGTGACCTTGCTGGTGTGCTTGATCAGATGCCAGGACTCGTCGTCCATGACCATCTCCACCAGCACATAGCCGGGGAAGAAACGTCGCTCGGTGACCGACTTCTTGCCGTTCTTCAGCTCGACCACCTCCTCGGTGGGCACCAGGATGCGGCCGAACTTGTCGTGCATGCCGGCGCGCTCGATGCGCTCGCGGATGTTGCGCTCGACGGCCTTTTCCATGCCCGAATAGGCATGCACCACATACCAGCGCAGTGCGCTCGGCGTGGCCGCGGCCTCGGGCCCGGCGGGAATGATGCTCTCGACCTGATCGTGTGTCGTCATGGCTCGTTCCTTCAGCGTTTCCAGCCCAGCACCAGGTCGTACAGCACCCACTCGAGCGTCTTGTCGGTGACCCACAGGAACAGGGCCATGACAAAGACGAAGGCGAACACGTAGCCGGTCATCTGCATCGCTTCCTTGCGCGATGGCCAGACCACCTTCTTCGCCTCGCGCACCGCGTCGCGCCCGAACGCGATCAGTTGTTTGCCCGATTCGGAGGTGAAGAACAGCGCCACCGCGGCTGCCAGCAGCACGATCAAGGCAGCCACGCGCTGCCACAGGTCCTGCTTGCTGAGCACGTAGAACGCGGCCAGCCCGGCCACCAGCAGCACGGCGGCGCCGGCCAGCTTGGCCTTGTCGGCGCCGGTCGAGACGGTCT
This sequence comes from uncultured beta proteobacterium, assembly GCA_963756415.1. Classification (GTDB taxonomy): domain Bacteria; phylum Pseudomonadota; class Gammaproteobacteria; order Burkholderiales; family Burkholderiaceae_C; genus Rubrivivax. The sequence goes on along the minus strand of CAVWNT010000002.1, from coordinate 176,294 downwards.
CGACTTGTGTGTTCGCGCTCATGCTTTCCTATTCAATGCCTGGTACCGGCCCACGCCGGCCCGGTGTGCTTGCGGCTGCAACCCCAGGCCACGGCCCGGGGTGGCAGGGGCAGAGGGAATCGAACCCCCAACCTTCGGTTTTGGAGACCGACGCTCTGCCAATTGAGCTATGCCCCTGCAGCCTTCTCGATTTATTCGATGATCTTGGCCACCACGCCGGCGCCGACGGTTCTGCCGCCCTCGCGGATGGCGAAGCGCAGGCCCTCTTCCATGGCGATCGGGTTGATCAGCTTGACGGTGATGCTGACGTTGTCGCCGGGCATGACCATCTCCTTGTCCTTGGGCAGCTCCACCGCGCCGGTGACGTCGGTCGTGCGGAAGTAGAACTGCGGGCGGTAGTTGCTGAAGAACGGGGTGTGCCGTCCGCCCTCTTCCTTGCTCAGCACGTAGATCTCGGCCGTGAAGTGGGTGTGCGGCTTGACGCTGCCGGGCTTGCACAGGACCTGCCCGCGCTGCACGTCTTCGCGCTTGGTGCCGCGCAGCAAGATGCCCACGTTGTCGCCGGCCTGGCCCTGGTCGAGCAGTTTGCGGAACATCTCCACGCCGGTGCAGGTGGTCTTTTGCGTGGCGGCGATGCCGACGATCTCGATTTCCTCGCCGACCTTGATGATGCCGCGCTCGACTCTTCCGGTGACGACGGTGCCGCGTCCGGAGATGGAGAAGACGTCTTCGACGGGCATCAGGAAGGCGCCGTCGACGGCCCGCTCGGGCTGCGGGATGTAGCTGTCCAGCGCATCGGCCAGCTTCAGGATGGCTTGTTCGCCTTGTTCACCCTTGTCGCCTTCGATGGCCAGCTTGGCGCTGCCGTGGATGATGGGGGTGTCGTCGCCGGGGAATTCGTACTTGTCGAGCAGTTCGCGCACTTCCATCTCGACGAGTTCGAGCAACTCGGCGTCGTCGACCATGTCGCACTTGTTCAGGAACACGATGATGTAGGGCACGCCGACCTGGCGCGCCAGCAGGATGTGCTCGCGCGTTTGGGGCATGGGGCCGTCGGCGGCCGAGACGACCAAGATGGCGCCGTCCATCTGCGCCGCCCCGGTGATCATGTTCTTGATGTAGTCGGCGTGCCCGGGGCAGTCGACGTGCGCGTAGTGGCGCTTGGCGGTTTCGTATTCGACGTGCGCGGTGTTGATGGTGATGCCGCGCGCCTTTTCTTCCGGCGCCGCGTCGATCTGGTCGTACGCCTTGGCTTCACCGCCGAACTTCGCCGACAGCACGGTCGTGATCGCCGCGGTCAACGTGGTCTTGCCATGATCGACGTGACCAATCGTGCCGACGTTCACGTGCGGCTTGCTGCGATCGAATTTGCCTTTTCCCATGTTGCTGCTCCGAAAAACGAATGCGTGACGAGTGCCTGACTGCGATTGGTGCCCATGGCGCGGATCGAACGCGCGACCTCTCCCTTACCAAGGGAGTGCTCTACCACTGAGCCACATGGGCATCGGCACGGGCCTGCACACTTGGCATGTGCAGGCCGGTGACGACCCCGCCCTTCTCAACCCGAACCGGTTCAGGCTGGAGCGGGAAGCGGGAATCGAACCCGCGTCATTAGCTTGGAAGGCTAAGGTTCTGCCACTGAACTACTCCCGCCCGGGAGATCCGGCCGGCGCATCCAACGCACCCGCCCTTGACTTCGAGTCTTCAGTACTTGCTTGAAACACCTGGTGGAGGAGGCTGGATTCGAACCAGCGTAGGCGTAAGCCAACAGATTTACAGTCTGCCCCCTTTAGCCACTCGGGCACCCCTCCGAGGCGAACCGCAGACTATACCACTTTCGGCACGCCTTTTTACCCTGCCCCGACAGGTGAAGGTGGCGTCGGCAGCCGCCAATCGAGCACCGGCGCCGCCGCATCGACGGCGGCCAGGAAGGTGCTGGCCCGGCTGAAATGCCCGCAGCCGATGAACGGCAGCGGGCCGCGTCGGGCGGACAGCGGGGACGGGTGGTTGCACTGCAGCAGCAGGTGCCGGGTGCCATCGATCAGGCTCGCCTTGCGCTGCGCATGCGCCCCCCAGAGCATGAACACGGTGGGATGTCGATGCTTCGATACTGCAGACACAATTTCGTCAGTGAGCGCTTCCCAACCCAGATGCGAGTGGCTGCCCGCCAGCCCGCGCTCGACGCTGAGGCTGCTGTTCAGCAGCAATACCCCGGCGGTGGCCCAGGGCTGCAGGCTGCCCGATGCCGGCGCCTCGACACCCAGATCGCGCCGCAGCTCGGCGAAGATGTTGCGCAGGCTCGGCGGCACCGGTTGGCCCGCCGGCACCGAAAACGCCAGCCCGTCGGCCTGGCCGGGGCCGTGGTAGGGGTCCTGGCCCAGGATCAATACCCGCACGTTGGTCAAGGGTGTCAGCCGCAGCGCGCGGAATACATCAGCCGGATAGATGGTCGCGCCGGCGGCCTGCCGGGCAGCCAGGCGCTGGATCAGCTGGCGCCCGGCACCCGAGTCTCGCCAGGCATGCAGCAGCGGCGCCCAGTCGTTGTCGACACGCTCGATCGACGTTTGCAGCGGCTCGACGGGTGCGTTCAACCGAACAGCGTGGCCAGTGCCGCCCCCGGGTCGTCGGCGCGCATGAAGGCTTCGCCGACGAGAAAGCCGTGCACGCCGGCAGCGCGCATGCGCGCGACGTCGGCGCGGCCGAGGATGCCGCTTTCGGTGATCAGCAGCCGCTCGGCCGGCACCTGGTCGAGCAGCCCGAGCGTGGTGTCGAGCGTGACCTCGAAGGTGCGCAGATTGCGGTTGTTGATGCCCAGCAGCGGCGTGCGCAGGCGCAGCGCCCGCTGCAGTTCGCTGCCGTCGTGCACTTCGACCAGCACCGCCAAGCCCAGGCTCAGCGCCTGGCTTTCCAGATCGGCCATCTGCGCGTCGTCCAGGCAGGCGGCGATCAGCAAGATGGCATCCGCGCCCCAGGCGCACGACTGGTCGACCTGGTAGGCATCGACGATGAAGTCCTTGCGCAGCAACGGCAGCGCGCAGGCGTCGCGGGCCTGCCGCAGGTGGTCTGCCGAGCCCTGAAAGAACTGGGCGTCGGTGAGCACGCTCAACGCGGCCGCGCCGCTGGCCGCGTAGGACGCAGCGATCTGCGCCGGCACGAAGTGCTCGCGCAGCACCCCTTTGCTCGGGCTGGCCTTCTTGATCTCGGCGATCACCGCCGGCTGCGCGGCCGCCACCTTGCGGCGCAGCGCCGCCACGAAGTCACGGCGCTCGCTGCGCGCTTCGGCCTCGCGGCGCATCGCCGCGCCATCCTTCAGGCGCTTCGCCGCGGCAATTTCGTCGCGCTTGACCGCGACGATGCGTTGCAGGATGTCGCTCATGCGCCGCGCCCTCGGTCAAGCCGCGTGCGCATCATGTCGCCGCCAGCGCTTGTGTTCGTTCGATGAACAGTTGCATGCGCTCGCGCGCGCGGCCCGAGGCCAGCGCCTCGCGGGCCAGGACCACGCCGTCGCGCATCGACGGCGCGACGTTCGCCGCATACAACGCCACGCCGGCGTTGAGCATGACGATGTCACGCGCCGGGCCGGCTTCGTTGTCCAGCACCGACAGCAGCATGGCCTTCGACTGCGCCACCGATTCCACCTTCAGCGCGCGGTTGCCGGCCATCGTCAGGCCGAAATCCTCGGGATGGATCTCGTACTCGCTGATGGCGCCGTTCTTGTACTCACCGACCATCGTCGACGCGCCCAGCGACACCTCGTCCATGCCGTCGCGGCCGAACACCACCACCGCATGTTCGGCACCCAGGCGCTGCAGTGCACGCACCTGGATGCCGACCAGATCGGGGTGGAACACGCCCATCAGGATGTTCGGCGCATCGGCCGGGTTCGTCAGCGGCCCGAGGATGTTGAAGATCGTGCGCACGCCCAGTTCCTTGCGCACCGGCGCCACGTTTTTCATCGCCGGGTGGTGCGCAGGCGCGAACATGAAGCCGATGCCGGTATCGGCGATGCAGCGCGCGATGGCCTGCGGCGGCAGGCTCATCGGCACGCCCAGCGCCTCGAGCACGTCGGCGCTGCCGCTCTTGCTGCTGACGCTGCGGTTGCCGTGTTTGCTGACCTTGGCGCCGGCAGCGGCGGCGACGAACATGGCACAGGTGGAGATGTTGAAGCTGTGCGAGCCGTCGCCGCCGGTGCCGACGATATCCACCAGGTGAGCCCGATCGGCCACCTCGACCTTGGTCGAGAACTCGCGCATGACCTGCGCCGCGGCGGTGATCTCGCCGATGGTTTCCTTCTTCACGCGCAGGCCGATCAGCATCGCTGCCATCATCACCGGCGACATCTCGCCGCTCATGATGCGACGCACCAGCGCCAGCATCTCGTCGTGGAAGATCTCGCGGTGGTCGATGGTGCGCGTCAGCGCATCGAGATCGGTGATCGGCATGTCATTGATCCTTGAAAAAAGACCGCACCGCGGCGACGGCTCGGTCGATGCCGGCGGCGTCCACGTCGAGGTGGGTGACGAAGCGCAGGCCGATCATCCCGGTGGCCAGCACGCCGTGCGATTTCAGGTGTTCGAGCAAGGCCGCGGCGCGACCGTCGGTGACGGTGGCGAAGACGATGTTCGTCTGCGGCGCGACCACGCTCAGGCCGTCGATGCCGGCGAAGCCTTCGGCCAGCCGCGCAGCCAGCGCGTGGTCGTCGGCGAGGCGCTGCACGTGATGCTCCAGCGCATGCTGCGCCGCCGCCGCCAGCACCCCGGCCTGGCGCATGCCGCCCCCGAGCATCTTGCGCACGCGGTGCGCACGGCGGATGAAATCGTGCTCACCGATCAGCGCCGAGCCGACCGGCGCGCCGAGCCCCTTGCTGAAACACACCGACACCGAATCGAAGTCGCGCACCAGCTGCGCGGCCGGCACGCCTTGCTTCACCGCCGCGTTGAACAGCCGTGCGCCGTCGAGGTGGGTCTTCAATCCGCGCGCATGGGCCAGCGCGGTGGCTTGCGCCACGTAATGCGGCGGCAGCACCTTGCCGCCGATGGTGTTTTCCAGCGCCAGCAGCCGCGTGCGCGCGAAGTGCTCGTCGTCGGGCTTGATCGCGGCCTCGATGTCGGCCAACGCCAGCGTGCCGTCGGTCTGGTTGACGAGCGGCTGCGGCTGCACGCTGCCCAGCACCGCCGCGCCGCCCCCTTCGTAGCGGTAGGTGTGTGCGCCCTGGCCGACGATGTACTCGTCGCCGCGGCCGCAGTGGCTCATGATCGCCGCCAGATTGCTCTGCGTGCCGGTGGGCATGAACAGCGCCGCCGGCTTGCCGAGCAGCGCCGCGATGTGTTCCTGCAGCGCGTTGACCGACGGGTCGTCGCCGAAGACATCGTCGCCCAGCGGCGCGCGCGCCATCGCCTCGCGCATCGCGGCGGTGGGCCGCGTCACCGTGTCGCTGCGCAGATCGATCAGGGGCTCACTCATGCACGGTGCTCCAGGAAGTTCTTCAGCAGCGCGTGGCCGTGCTCGCTGATCATCGACTCGGGGTGGAACTGCACCCCTTCCAGCGGTGTTGCGGTCGCGGCCAGGTCGCGATGGCGCACGCCCATGATCTCGCCGTCGTCGTCAGCGGTGGCGCTCACCTCCAGCTCGGCCGGCAGACTGGCCTTGTCGATCACCAGCGAGTGATAGCGGTTGACGGTGAACTGCTGCGGCAACCCGGCATACACGCCGCGCCGGTCGGTGCTGATGACGCTGGTCTTGCCATGCATCTGTCGACCCGCCCGCACCACCCGGCCACCGAGCGCCGCGCCGATGGCCTGGTGCCCCAGGCACACGCCCAGGATCGGCAGCTTGCCCTGGAAGTGGCGGATCGCATCGATGCAGATGCCGGCCTCGGCCGGCGTGCACGGCCCCGGCGACAACACCAGCCGGTGCGGTTGCAATTCGGCGATGCCTTCGAGCGTGATCTGGTCGTTGCGGAACACACGCACGTCCTCGCCGAGTTCACCGAAGTACTGCACCAGGTTGTAGGTGAAGCTGTCGTAGTTGTCGATCATCAGCAGCATTTAGAAACCCTCCTCGACCAGTTCGGCGGCGCGCAGCAGCGCACGCGCCTTGGCCTCGGTCTCGGCCCACTCGGCCTCGGGCACCGAATCGGCGACCACGCCGGCCGCGGCCTGCACATGCAGCACGCCGTCCTTGACGATGCCGGTGCGGATCGCGATGGCCACGTCCATGTCGCCGGCAAAGCTGAGGTAGCCGCAGGCGCCGCCGTAGATGCCACGCTTGACCGGCTCGAGCTCGTCGATGATCTCCATCGCCCGCACCTTCGGCGCGCCCGACAAGGTGCCGGCCGGAAAGGTGGCGCGCAGCACATCGAGGCTGCTCATGCCGTCGAGCAACAGGCCTTCGACATTGCTGACGATGTGCATCACGTGCGAATAGCGCTCGACGGCGAAGGCCTCGGTGACCTTGACGCTGCCGACCTGCGCGATGCGCCCGATGTCGTTGCGCGCCAGGTCGATCAGCATCACGTGTTCGGCGCGTTCCTTCGGGTCGGCTTGCAGCTCTCGCTCCAGCGCCAGATCCTGCTCGCTCGTGGCACCGCGTGCGCGTGTGCCGGCCAGCGGGCGGATGGTGATCTTTCGCCCCTCGGGCGTGCTCTCCTGGCGCACCAGGATCTCCGGCGAGGCGCCGACGATCTGGAAATCGCCCATGTCGTAGAAGTACATGTACGGCGACGGGTTCAGCGAGCGCAGCGCGCGGTACAGACTCAGCGGCGATTCGGTGTAGCGCTTGTGCAGCCGCTGCCCCACCTGCACCTGCATCATGTCGCCGGCGGCGATGTATTCCTTGGCCTTCAGCACCGCGGCGATGTAGTCGGCCTTCTTGAAATCACGCTGCACCGCATGCGACGCGCCGCGCTTGACCGGCGGCGCGGTGACGCTGTAGTGCAGCTTGTCGCCCAGGCTGGCCAGGCGCCGCTTGGCCTTGGCGAAGGCCTCGTTCTGCGCCGGATCGGCATAGACGATCAGGTACAGCCGCCCCGACAGGTTGTCGATGACCGCCAGCTCCTCGCATTGCAGCAGCAGGATGTCGGGCGTGTCGATGCCGCCGTCCTTCCACGTGCCGGCCAGCCGCGGCTCGACGTAGCGCACCGCGTCGTAGCCGAAATAGCCGGCCAGCCCGCCGCAAAAGCGCGGCAGCCCGGGGCGCAGCGCCACCTTGAAGCGCTTCTGGTATTCGGCGATGAAGTCCAGCGGGTTGCCCTGCGCACTTTCCACCACGCGCCCGTCGGTCACCACCTCGGTGTGGAAGCCGTTGGCGCGCAGCAGCGTGCGCGCCGGCAGGCCGATGAACGAATAGCGCCCGAAACGTTCGCCGCCGACCACGCTTTCGAGCAGGAAGCTGTGCTTGCCGCCGCCTTCGGCGCAGGCCAGCTTCAGGTACAGCGACAGCGGTGTTTCGAGGTCGGCGAAGGCCTCGGCGATGAGCGGGATGCGGTTGAAGCCCTGCGCGCTCAGGCTGTTGAATTCAAGTTCGGTGATCACGTCGGTCCCTCGACACTTCGAGCGGCCTGGAGAATGTTCCAGGCCAGGCATCGAATCCGGTTGGGCCCGCCACGCGTATGCATCGTCATGGGGGGCCGGGCACTGGCACAAGGCCAGCGGCAAGCAGGTCAAAGCACGTTGTTTGACCGACGCCAGGGCCAGGCTCCCCGGTCGTGTGACCTTTGCTTGCAAGACATCAACATGTTCGAAAGTCTATCCCACCGGGAACGGGCCGCGGATGCGTCAAGGGCCCTTGGCCCGTACCTCGCCCTTGGCCGCGGCGGCGGTCTTGCGCCATTGCTCCACCGCCGCGAGCATGCGTTCGACATGCTTGTTCGGGTTCAGGCTCAGGTAGCTCGAGACCACGGTGCCGTTCGGCGCGATGACGTACGACACCCGGTTGGCGAAGTCCGGCATGATCGTCATGGCGGCGTCGTAGGCGGCGATGACCTTCTTCTGATCATCTGCGGCGACCGGAAACTTGCCCTGGCAGACCTGCACCGAGAACTTGGTGATGGCGTCGATCTCGTCGCCCGACACGCCGATGACCGAAGCGCCCAGCGCCGCGAAGCTGGGCATGGCCTCGGCAAACTGGTGCGCCTCGATCGAGCAGCCCTGCGAAAACGCCGCCGGAAAGAAGTACAGCACCACCGGCCCCTTGGCCAGCGCCTCGGCCAGCGAGTACTGGAACACGTTGCCGCCGAGCGCGGCCTTGACGCTGAAATCGGGCGCCTTGTCACCGATGTCGAGCGCGGCGCGTGCAGGCAACACGACGGCGACCCACATCATCAACAACGCCAGTGACCTCTTCATGACCCTCTCCTCAGAACAAATCGGCTCGCGGGCATCTTGCCAGAAGGCCGATTCCCGGGATGCCCCTGCGCCGACAGCGGATTCGCGTGCCCGTCGCAGCCGCGCCCGCGGCCCGGCATGGCTGCTGTGTCTTGTCGCGACGCTCGCACTGCTCGGCTGCGGCACGTTGCCGGCTCCGGAGAACAAGCCGGTGTCCGCTGCGCTGGCGCCGCGCGCCGACAGCAGCCTGGCGCAGATCGCCGCGGCCTCCACACCGCCGGGCGGCCTGTCGGGATTCAGGCTGCTGCCGCTCGGCGCCTTCGCGCTGGACGCGCGCATCGCCAGCGCGCAGCGCGCCCGCCACAGCCTGGACCTGCAGTACTACGTCATCGAAAACGACTACACCGGCCAGCTGCTGTTGCGCACCTTGCAGGAGGCGGCCGCGCGTGGCGTGCGCGTGCGCCTGCTGGTCGACGACCTGTACACCGTGCACACCGACGGCGCGCTGCGTGCGCTGGCCGAGCTGCCGAACGTCGAGGTGCGGCTGTTCAATCCCTTCTGCTGCCTGCGCGGCTCGACGGCCGGGCGCTTCGCCGGCTCGCTGTTCGATCTGTACCGCATCAACCACCGCATGCACAACAAGCTGTTCATCGCCGACGGTGCGGTGGCCATCGCCGGCGGGCGCAACATCGCCGACGAATACTTCATGCTCAACGCCAGCGGCAACTTCGTCGACATGGACGTGTTCATGATGGGTGCGGTGATCCCGCAGTTGCAGGCCATCTTCGACAAGTACTGGAACAGCGAGGTGGTCTATCCGGTGCAGGCGCTGGTGGCCCCCGGCGAGCTGGGTGCCCGCGATGCTCCCCAGCCCGGCATCGAAGACCCGCGGCGCGCGATGCCCGCTGTCGATGTGCTGGGCTACGGGCCGGTCGGCGAGGAGCTGGCGGGCGGCCGCATCGGGCTGATCTGGGCGCCGGCGACGGCCTTCGCCGACCCGCCGGACAAGCGCGACACGCTGACGCCGCAGGAAGCGCGCGAAAAGAGCGCCAGCACCGCCATGCGCATGAAGATCTGGACCGCGAAGGCCGATCTGGTCATCACCAGCCCGTACATGATTCCCGGCCCGCTCGGCATCGGCGCCTTCGAAGCGCTGGGCCAGCGCAACGTCAAGGTCACCGTGCTGACCAATTCGCTGGCCGCCACCGACGAGCCGCTGGTGCACACCGGCTATGCGCGTTACCGCGAGCGGCTGCTGAACTACGGCGTGCAGCTGTACGAGCTGAGCCCCGAACGCACGCGCCAGACCAAGCGGCTGGGCCTGTTCGGTTCGTCCTTCGGCCGCCTGCATGCCAAGACCGCGGTCGTCGACAGGCGCACGGTGTTCATCGGCTCGATGAACCTCGACCCGCGCTCGGACACGCAGAACACCGAACTCGGCCTGTTCATCGACAGCCCCGAACTGGCGCGCGAACTGCTGCGCGTGATCGACATCAGCCGGCTGCAAAGTGCCTGGCGCGTGCGCCTGAACGACGACGGCGCGCTCGAATGGCTGTCGATCGAAGACGGCACGCAGGTGGTGCTGAGCGAAGAACCCGAGGCCACCTTCTGGATGCGCTTCAACAATTCGCTGCTCAGCCCGTTCGTGCCCGAGCAGCTGTTGTAGACAGCGGCCGCCCGGCGGCGCGGTATTCTGTGCCGAGGCGCACGCCGCGCCGGGGAGACTGCCGATGCCGACGATGTTCCTTCCAAAGCACTGGGCGATGCACCGATGAGCACGCGCCCGCAAGACCTGGCCGCCCAGGCCGCCGACAGCCTGCCGCCGTTTCGCACCGTGCCCGAACTGGTGCGCGAGCATGCGCTGGCCCGACCCGGCCATCCGGCGCTGGTACAGGGCGAACGGGTCATCAGCTTCGGCGAACTCGATGCCCTGATGGACCGCGTGGCCGCCTCGTTGCAGCGCGATGGCGTGCAGCAGGGCCAGAGCATCGCCATCTGCGCGCACAGCGCGCCGCTGTATGGCGTGGTGTTCCTCGGCGCGCTGCGCGCCGGTGTGGCGGTGGCGCCGCTGGCGCCGTCGGTCACCGCCGAGCAGTTCGGCTCGATGCTGGCCGATTCGGACGCGCGCCTGCTGTTCGCCGATGGCGCCGCCGCGGCGTTGCTGGCCGACAGCGGCGCGCGCACGCGCTGCATCACCCTCGGCGACGGCATCGCCGGCACCGCGCTCGACGACTGGCTGGTGGCCGAAGGCACGCGGCCTGCCGAGCTGGCGCTGCAGCCCGGGTGGCCGTTCAACATCATCTATTCCAGCGGCACCACCGGCACGCCGAAGGGCATCGTGCAGTCGCACGGCATGCGCTGGACGCATGTCATGCGCGGCCAGACCTACGGCTACGGTGCAGACACCATCACGCTGCTGTCGACGCCGCTGTATTCGAACACCACGCTGGTGGTGTTCTTTCCGTCGCTGGCCTACGGCGGCACGGTGCACCTGATGGCCAAGTTCGACGCGGCCGCCTACCTGGCGCTGGCGCAGCAGGTGCGTGCCACCCACACGATGCTGGTGCCGGTGCAGTACCGGCGGCTGATGGCGTCAGCCGATTTCGACCGCCACGACCTGCGCAGCTTCCACATGAAGTTCTGCACCAGCGCGCCCTTCGACGCGGCATTGAAGGCCGACGTGCTGAAGCGCTGGCCGGGCGGGCTGGTCGAGTTCTACGGCATGACCGAAGGCGGCGGCAGCTGCATCCTCAACGCCCACGAGCACCCTGACAAGCTGCACACCGTCGGCCCGCCCGTCGACGGCCATGACATCCGCCTGATCGACGAACAGGGGGTGGAGATGCCGAAGGGCGAGGCCGGCGAGGTCGTCGGCCACTCGCCCGGCATGATGATCGGCTACCACGGCCAGCCCGAAAAGACGCGCGAGGCCGAGTGGTACGACAGCACCGGCAAGCGCTTCATCCGCACCGGTGATATCGGCCGCTTCGATGCCGACGGCTTCCTGATCCTGTTCGACCGGCGCAAGGACATGGTCATCAGCGGCGGCTTCAACATCTACCCCAGCGACCTGGAAAGCGTGCTGCGCGAGCACCCGGCGGTGGCCGAGGCGGCCGTGGTGGGCGTGCCGTCCGAACAATGGGGCGAGACGCCGGTGGCCTATGTTGTGCGCACGGCCGGCGACAGCACCGGCGCCGAGGTGCTGCTGCACTGGTTCAACCAGCGCGTGGGCAAGACGCAGCGGCTGGCCGACCTGCACTTCATCGACGAGCTGCCGCGCAGCGCCATCGGCAAGGTGCTCAAGCGCGAGCTGCGCGAGCGGCATGCGGCCGCGCCCGCCCGCGACCGCTCATGAGACCGGCCTGCGCGGCTACTGCGTCAGCTGGCTGAGGATCTTCTTCTTCGCCGCCTCGTAGTCGCTGTCGCTGATCAGCTTCTGGTCGTACAGCGACTGCAGCTCCTTCAGCTTCTGTTGCGGCGAATTGGCCTGGGCGGCGCCGGCCTGCGCCTGCGCCGCGGCGGTCTGGGCCTGCTGAGCGGCCGCCGCCGAAGCATCGGCAGCCGACTTGGCGGCGGCCGCCTGGTTGGCGGCCGCGGCATCGGCGTTGGCGACCGCGGCCGTGGTGGCCACGGCGGCGGTGGCCGCACCGGCGACGATCACCGTGCGGCGTGCGGCGCGGCGCCACACGCCCAGGATGGCCCACGACGGGGTCGACGCCGCCAGCAGGGCCGTGCCCAGGATCAGACCGCGACGGGGCAGGGGTCGGCGCTTTTGGTTGTCGGACATTCGGGGTCTCCTGGTTGCGCTCACTTCTTGGCGCGCACGCTGCGCAGTTCCATCATCTTGAAGGCCTTGCCGCCGCGCGGCGCGCCCCACAGCTGCGTGACGTGATCGCCGCCTTCGGCGATGCTGACGCGCATCTCGACCTGCACCGGCTTGGCGCCGACAGCGGCGGCCTCGAGGCTGTTCAGCACCGCCGTGCGACCGGACTTGTCCATCGTGCCGCGGTACAGGCTGATGCCGGTGCTGCCGTTGTCCATCCAGACGGCCTGGTAGCTCTTGCTGGTGTTGTCGAAGCCGTAGTAGCCGATGCCCTCGAAGGGCTCGCCGTCCATCGCGGTGACGAGCATGGTCTGCACGTAGCGGCCACCCAGCGTCCAGCTGTTGACCGAACTGCCCTTGTACTCCAGGGGCGGCTTCTTGGCGTCGAGCCACACCAGCACGGTGACATCGAAGCTGCCGATCATCGGCTCCAGACGCTGCTGGCCTTCGCCGGGCGTCATCGCCTTGTCCAGCGCCTTCGCCCTGCTACTGTCCTTGGCGGGCGCATCGGCGGCAGCCGTCGGCAACGACAGCACGCTGCCGGCAAGGCCCACCAGCGCCGCCAGCAGGACCGGGCGGGCCGCGGAAATGATCGTCATGGTCGGGTTCTCCAGTGAATTTCAAGGCGCGGCTCGGCCGGCGAGGGCCGGCCAGCAGCGCGCGACGACACTCTGTGCAGCCTTCAGCGCCACACCACCGCACGCCGGTAGGCGGTGCGCCGCGCCACGCCGGCGTACGACACCGGCGTCAGCGGCATGCCGATGACATCGATGAACAGCGAAGCCGGGCCGCCGCTGGCCGGCATCGTGCCTTCGAGCACCTTGACGTCGTAGCTCAGCTGGTCGCCTTTGAGCACCGGGTTCGACAGCGTGACGACGATGTCGGCATTGAACTTGTCCTTCTCCAGCACCGACAGGTTGGCGTTCGGGTTGTCCTTGGCGAAGCTGTCCTTGCCGTCGTTCCAGAAGGGCACGAACACCTGCGTGGCCATGTTGCCGGCGATGCGCTCGGGCCGGTCGCTGAAGAACACCGTCACCGGGCTGACGCCCTTCAACGTGAGCTTGCCGTCGGCATAGCTCATCGAGGCGGCGTTCTGCACGAACAGGAAGTCGGCCTGCTTGGCCTGGGCGCGGGTGGATGTCGATGCGGCGGCCATGCCGGCCAGCGCCGCGGTGGTGATGAGTTTGCGTCGGGTGGTCATGAACGGGGTCTCTTTCAGCAGAACAGAAGGGTGTGTGCGGCAGCAACTGCCCAATGGTCCGGCAATGTTGCCGCCCCGGTTACCAAAGCGCCGCGGGCCGGATCAGTCGGCCTTGGCCTTTTCCTTCATCGCCGCTTGCAGCGTCTTGATGTCTGCCGGCGTCAGCTGCGGCCGATCGACCTTGAGCGTCAGCTTGTTCAGCTTGCCGGTGAAGGCGAACGGCGGCTTGTAGTCGGCGTCGTTGACGCCGGTCAGGGTGTCGGAGCCGACGTCGAAGCTCTCGTCCCACTGCAGGATCATCGGCAGGGTCTTTTCCATTCTCTTGGTGGCGACCACCTTGCCGTCGACCTTGAGCGTGCCGGTGCCGGGCTGGGCGAGCCCGCTGAAGCTGTTGAACGCCAGCGTGCCGGCACCGATGCCGTCGTACTTGAAGTCGAACTCGACCGTGTGCCGGCCCGGGCGTCAGCGCCTCCGCGCCCTCCCACTTGATGCGTTCCAGGTCGACCAGGTTCCACAGGAACACCGGCTTGCCCTTGAGCAGGTAGAAACCGTAGCCGGCGAAGCGGCCGCCCGAGGTCAGCAACATGCCTTCGGCACCGCCGGCCGGCACCTCGATGTCGGCGGTGATGGTGTACGAGGTGTTGAGCAGCGCCGGCGAATCGCCCTGCGGCAGCCCGACCATCGGCCGCGTGTAGACGAACTCGGTGCGCCCGGCGGTGATGTTCGGCCGCGGCGCCACCAGCCGCGCGGCGACCGAGGCGTCGAGCGGGAAGACCTGGTACTTCTTCGCCTCGGCGACGAACATCTTGCGCATCTCCGCGACCTTCTGCGGGTGCTGCGCGGCGATGTCGTCGGCCTGGTTCCAGCTCTTGCCGAGGTCGTAGAGCTGGAACACCTGGTTGTTCAGCGGGTCGGGGTTGGCCGCGCCGAAGGCTTCCCACGGTGCGCGGTTGACCTTGGTGCTGAGCAGCCAGCCGTCGTGGTAGACGGCCCACTGGCCCATCATCTCGAAGTACTGCGTCTTGTGCCGCGACGGCGCCTTCGCGTTGGCCGCGTCGAAGGTGTACAGGAAGCTGGTGCCTTCGATCGGCTTTTGCTTGATGCCGTCGACCATCGCCGGCGCCTTGATGCCGGCCGCTTCCAGGATCGTCGGCATGACGTCGATGACATGGGTGAACTGCTCGCGCAGGCCGCCCTTGTCCTTGATGCGCGCCGGCCACGACACGACCATGTTCTGGTTGATGCCGCCCAGGCGCGAGGCGTTCTGCTTGAACCAGTCGAACGGCGTGTCGAAGGCCCACGACCAGCCGGCCGACATGTGGTTGTAGGTGGCTTCGGTGCCCCACACGTCGTAGAACTTCATCTGCACGTCCACCGGCACGGACACGCCGTTGAAGAAGGCCACCTCGTTGGGCGTGCCCAGCGGCCCGCCTTCGGCGCTGGTGCCGTTGTCGCCGTTGATGTAGATGATGAGCGTGTTGTCGAGCTTGCCGAGGTCCTCGAAACCCTTGATGACCCGGCCGATCTCGAAATCGCTGTACGCGGCATAGGCCGCGAACACGTTCACCTGGCGGATGTAGAGCTTCTTCGCCTCGGCGCTCAAGGTGTCCCACGGCGGCAGCACGTCTTTCGGCCACGGGGTCAGCTTCGCATCGCTCGGCACCACACCGAGCTTCTTCTGGTTTTCGAAGATGCGCTCGCGCAGCTTCTCGTAGCCGTCGTCGAACAGGTGCATCGCCTCGATCTTGTCGACCCACTCCTTGGTCGGGTGGTGCGGCGCATGCGTCGCGCCCGGCGCGTACTTGATGAACACCGGCTTGCTCGGGTCGGTCTGGTGCATCCGGCTCATCCAGTCGATGGCGTCGTCGGCCATGCCGGTGATCAGGTTCCAGGTGCCCTCCTGGCCCTTGAACGGATAGATCTGCGTGGTGCTCCGGAACAGGTTCGGCTGCCACTGGTTGGCGTCGCCACCGACGAAGCCGTAGAAATATTCGAAGCCCATGCCGGTGGGCCATTGTGTGAAGGGCCCGGTCTGGCTGGCCTGGAACGCCGGCGTGTTGTGGTTCTTGCCGAACCACGAGGTGTTGTAGCCGTTGTCGAGCAGGATGCGGCCGATGGTCGCGTTGTCCACGCCGATGATGCTGTTGTAGCCGGGGAAGCCGGTCGACTGCTCGGAGATCACGCCGAAGCCCACCGAATGGTGGTTGCGCCCGGTGATCAGCGCGGCGCGCGTGGGCGAGCACAGCGCGGTCGAGAAGACACGGTTGTAGCGCAGCCCTTCGCTGGCGATGCGGTCCATCGTCGGCGTCGGGATCACACCGCCGAAGGTGCTGGGCACGCCGAAGCCGGCGTCGTCGGTGATGATCAACAGCACGTTCGGTGCGCCCTTCGGCGGCACCACGCGCGGTGCCCACCACGACTTCGACTGCAGCGCACCGTCCTTGATGACGCCGCCGAAGGCGGGATCGGGCGCCGGCAGCTGGCTGGGGCTGACGGTGGTGGTGGCGCTGGGCGAACCCACTGTGCCGGTGACCTGCTGCGCGGGCTGCGTGCGCGCGTTGCCGGGCTGCTGGGCGCCTGCCCCCGCCGCCAGCAAACCCGCAATCAGCGCGACAAGGGCGCGCAACCAGGTGGGTGTCGATGTCATGAGATGGCCTTGCACGGGTTCACGCGGTTGTCGATGCCGTCCCGGCAGCTGAAGAGGGCCGGGCGACGCGGTCAACCCAGGACTCTATGTGCAGGTGCGTCAAAATGCATTGACCTTTTCGGACACGGGCGGCATCGGCCCCCGACAACAAGGGCCACCGGCAACCTCGATCGATGGACGACGCCCACCACCCGACCGGCCAGCCGGCGAGGCCCGCGCCCGATCGCGCAGCCGCGCTCGGCGATGCCGTCGAGATACGCATGGGGCCGCTGCTGCCGGTGCCCGCGCTGCTGCGCGAACTGGGCGTCGATCCGTCCCCGCTGCTGGCCTCGGCGGGCCTGGACACGGCGTTGTTCGGCGATGCCGACAACCGTGCCTCGTACGCCCAGCTCAGCCAGTTGCTCGAGCTCAGCGCACGGTCCACCGGCTGCCCGCATTTCGGGCTGCTGGTCGGGCAGCGTTTCGACGGCCGCACGCTGGGCGTGCTGCATGAGCTGGTGCTGAACTGCACCAGCGTCGGCGAGGCGCTCGAATGCCTGGTGCTGTACCTGAGCTGGCACGATGCAGGCGCCGTGCCGGTGCTGCTGCGCCTGGGCCGCACGCGGGTGTGCATGGGCTACTCGATCAACCAGTCGTTCACGCCGGGCGCGACGCAGATCTATGGCCTGGCCATGGCGGTGGTGTACCTGCTGCTGCGTGCGCTGTGCGGCAGCGAGTGGCGCGCCAGCGAGGTCAGCCTGGCCCATGCCGCACCGCAAGATGCTGCGCCCTACACGCGCCTGTTCGATGCGCCGTTGCGCTTCGACGCCGATCTCAGCGCGGTGAGCTTCCCCGCGCGCTGGCTGGCGCACCGCATCGACGGCGCCGACCCGGTGCGCCATGCCGCGCTCGATGCGCAACTGCGCGCCGCGGTGCAGGCGCAGAACGCCCCGCTGTCCGACAAGGTGCAGCGGGCGCTGCACCGGATGATCTTCGCCGGCACCGATTCGGCCGCGCACCTGGCGCATTTCTTCGGCCTGCACGAGCGCGCCCTGCGCCGGCGCCTGGCCGACGAGGGCACCAGCCTGCAGCAGATCGGCCGCCAGACGCGTTTCGACCTGGCGGCGCAGTTGCTGCGCGACACGCGGCTGCCGGCGGCGCAGATCGCCGCGGCGCTGCACTATTCCGACGCGGCAGCTTTCACGCGTGCCTTCAAGCGCTGGGCAGGGGCCACGCCGATCGCCTGGCGCGCGGCCCAACCTGCCCCCGTGCTTGCAGCCGCACCGCGCTGAAGCCGCCCGCACCGCCGCTCAGCGCGACGGCGATCTCAGCAGCACCAGCGACAGCGACGCCACCGTGCAGGCCATCGCCGCCCACTGCAGCAGCCCGAGCGGCTCGCCATGCACCAGCGCGCCCGACAGCATGGCCACGATCGGCACCATCACCGACGACAGCCCGGCGATGTTGACCGGCAGCATGCCGACGATCGAGAACCAGGCCGCATTGCCGATGCTCATCGGCACCAGCGCGATGTACGACACCACCACGATGGTCTGCCACGACGGCATGAACCACGGCCCTTCGGCGAGCACCAGCGCGCCGATGGTGGTGGGCACCGCGGCGATCAGCAGCTGCCAGCCGGTCAGCACCAGTGCATTGACCTTGACGTTGCCGCGCTTGAGCACCAAGGTGCCGATGGCCCAGCCCAGCCCGGCGAGCAGGCCGAGCGCAAAGCCCAGCGGCGCGCGCGTGTAGGCGTCGAGCCCCGGCACCATCAGCAGCAGCACCGCGGCGCAACCCAGCAGCACCGCCAGCAACAGCCGCCCGCCGAGGCGTTCGCCCAGCAGCGCCCAGGAAATCAGCGCCGACCACAACGGCATCGTGAAGCCGAGCACCGCCGACTGGCCCGAGGGAATGAGGATCGCCGAATAGGTGCTGGCGATGTTCCAGATGATCAGATAGAAAAAAGTGCCGATGCAGATCGTCGGCCAGTAGGGGCGCGGCACCACCAGCGACAGGCCGCGCGAGCGCGCCACCGCCAGCAGCGCCACGCCGGCCATCGTCACCGCGACGGCGCGGAAGGTCCACACCGAGATCTCGCGCACCGCGAAGGTGAACAGCGGCCAGTTGGTGCCCCACACCAGGGTCAGCACGACCATCAGAACCAGGGCGCGGCGGGGTATGGCTCGGTCGGTCATGGGCGTGAAGGCTAACCGCTCGGCGGCGCGGTGTCGGCATCGGGCAGACACGGCAACGCCGATTTCCCGAGCCTGCGGCGCAGTGCACGCCGCGGGCCGAGCGCCCGCGCTCAGGCGTAGCGCAGCTCGCTGGCCTTGCCGCGGAACACCCAGTACGAAAAAACCGTGTAGGCAACGATGGCCGGCACCGAGATGCACACGCCGATCAGGATGACCTTCAGCGCGGCCGGGCTGCTGGCCGCCTGCCACACGGTCATGCGGTCGATGATGACGAACGGGTAGATGCTGTAGGCCAGGCCGAGGAAGCCGAGCACGAAGACCAGGATCAACAGCACGAACGGCAACCAGCTCATGGCGCCGCGCACGGCGCGCGTGTGCAGCAACGCCCACACCGCCAGCAGCGCGGCCGCGGTCATCAGCGGAATGGCGGCCAGCGCGATGAACGCGGGCAGCGAGAACCAGCGCTCGCGCACGGTTTCGCTGATCCACGGCGTGGCCAGCGAGATCAGCACCAGCCCGGCGACCATCGGCGCCCAGGCCAGCTTGGCCCAGCCGATGGCCTTGGCCTGCAGCTCGCCTTCGGTCTTCATCACCAGCCAGGTGGCGCCCATCAGCACATACGCCATCGGCAGCGCGACGGCGATGGCCGCGGCGAACACCGGGTAGTTCCAGCCGCTGCCGAACCCGCTGATGTAGCGCCCGAGCATCCAGCCCTGCGACATCGCCGCCAAGGTCGAGCCGGCGAAGAACAGCCGGTCCCAGCGCGCCTTGTGCGCCACCCGTGCCTTGACGCGGAAGTCGAAGGCGACGCCGCGCAGGATCAAGCCGACGAGCATCAGCGCCACCGGCAGATACAGCGCCTGCAGCACCGCGCCGTGCGCCTTCGGGAAAGCCACCAGCAGGATGCCCACGCCGAGCACCAGCCAGGTTTCGTTGGCATCCCAGAACGGGCCGATCGAGGCGATCAGCACGTCCTTTTCCTCGGCGCTGGCGCGGGGCATCAACATGCCCACGCCCAGGTCGTAGCCGTCGCTGACGACGTAGATCAGCATCGACAGGCCCATCAGCGCCATGAACACCACCGGCAGCGATTGATCGAAGCTCATGGCGTCCTCAGGCTGCGTTGCCGGCGGCGGGCTCGGTGCCGCCCGGCACCGCCATCGGCGGCTTGCCAGGGTTCGGCGCCACCAGATCGTCGGCCTTCAGTGCCATGTAGCCGAGCACGCCGATGTAGGCCACGATCAGCGCCAGGTACAGCGCGATGTACATCGCCAGCGTGGCGGCAATCATCGGCGCCGTCACGTCCGAGGCCATGTCGGCGGTGCGCACCAGGCCATAGACGATGAACGGCTGGCGGCCGATCTCGGTGACGTACCAACCGGCCAGCGTGGCCACCCAGCCCGAGAAGGTCATGCCCGACAGCGCCCACAGCAGCCAGCGCGGCAACGCGTCGGCACGCCACTTCGCGCGCCACAGCAGCGCGCAGCCGACGAAACTGGTCAGCAGCATCAACATGCCGGTGCCGACCATGGCGCGAAAGGCGAAGAACACCGGCGCCACCGGCGGGTGCGCGCCTTCGAATTCGTTCAGGCCCTTGACCTCGCCGTCGAGCCGGTGCGTCAGGATCAGGCTGGCCATGTTGGGAATCGCCACCTCGTACCGGTTGCGCCGTTCGGCTGCATCGGGCCAGGCGAACAGCAGCAGCGGCGCGCCGCGCTCCGTATGCCACAACCCTTCCATCGCCGCCACCTTCTGCGGCTGGTGTTCGAGCGTGTTCAAGCCGTGCTGGTCACCGACGAAGATCTGCAGCGGGATCAGCAGCGCAGCCAGCGTCAGCCCGACACGCAGCACCTTCGGCGTCGAATCGTTGGCCCGCCCGCGCAGCAACTGCCAGGCCGACAGGCCCGCGCTGAGGAACGACACCGTCAGGGCCGAGGCCAGCAACATGTGCGTGAAGCGGTACGGGAACGACGGGTTGAAGATCACCTGCAGCCAGCTCACGACATGGAACTCGCCGGCGACGACTTCGTGACCGGTGGGCGTCTGCATCCACGAGTTCAACGCCAGGATCCAGAAGGCACTGAGCGTGGTGCCGATGGCCACCAGCGCGGTGGCCAGCAGGTGCACGCGTTCGCTGACACGGCCGTGGCCGAACAGCATGATGCCGAGGAAGCCGGCCTCGAGGAAAAACGCCGTCAGCACCTCGTAGCCCAGCAGCGGGCCGGCGACGTTGCCGACCGTTTCCATGAAGCCGGGCCAATTGGTGCCGAACTGGAAACTCATGGTGATGCCCGACACCACGCCGAGTGCGAAGCTGAGTGCGAAGACCTTGGTCCAGAAGCGGTAGGCACGCAGCCAGGCGGCGTTCTCGGTGGCCAGCCAGCGCAGGCGATAGAACAGCAGCATCCAGCCGAGCGCGATGGTGATCGTCGGAAACAGGATGTGGAAGCTGATATTGGCCGCGAACTGCATGCGCGCCAGCACGATCGGGTCCATCGCTGCGGAATTCCTTGTCGTCGAGTGACCACACCATACGCGAGACCGCCGCCAGCAGCCGCGCCGCGATCGTCGCCCCGTTGTCGGCGCCGGGATGCCGAGCGGCGCCGGCGCTGCACCGAACAGCACCCGGCGTTTCAGGGGGACCCCGCGCCCGCGGGATGGGAGCACCGGAGCGACACCGCTAAATTGAGGTCAGAGTTGACCACACTGTCCGCTCGTCATCGATCCAATCGTTCTCAGGGAGTCTCCATTCATGAATCTGAAACATGCCCTTGCTGCTGCCGCCATGTGCGCGCTGGCAGCGCCGGCCTTCGCCGCCGACCAGACCATCGATCTGTCGTCGGGTGCCGCCTCGTTCACCGCCACCTCGCCGGTGCTGGACGGGGGTGACGACGTCATCACCTTCACCAACCTGGCCGCCGGCACCTACGACTTTCTGCTGACGGTGAGCGCACAAAGCATCACCGGCCTGAGCGCCAACCTGAACGGCCAGGCCGTCGATATGCTCTCCTTCGGCCGCGTGACGCTCGGCTATCTGGACTCGAGCGCTGTCACGCCGCTGGTGCTGTCGCTGACGGGCATGCCCAATGCGCAGGCGCTGTATTCGGTGGACATGTCGGTGACGGCGGTGCCCGAGCCCGGCACCTACGCGATGTTGCTGGCCGGCCTCGCTGCCGTCGGTTTCATGGCCCGCCGCCGCCAGGCTTGATTCGGATGCTGCCGCGGCTGCGGCAGCCGGCAACAGCGGGCCCGAGGGCCCGCTTTCTTTTGGCCCTCAGCCGATCGCGGCGAGCCAGCGTTGCAGGTGCTGCGCAACCGCCTCGGGCTGTTCCAGCGGCGCCCAGTGGCCAGCCTGTTCGACGATCGCCAGCACAGCGCCGGGAATCAGCGCTGCCGCCTCCTGCGAGCGCGCCAGCGGCGTGACCTGATCGGTGCGCCCGCACAGCACCAGCGTGGGCATCGTCAGCGTCGCCAGCAGCGCCCGGTGATCACCGCGGCCGATGATCGCGTGCAGCTGGCCGATCGCCGCCTCGGCGCCCACACCCAGCATGATGCGCTGGCCGCGTTCGAGCAGCGCCGCATCGCCGAGGTGGCTGGCATGCACGCCGCGACGGATGATGGCCAGCGTCTCGGCCTGCATGTCGCGCCGCAGACCGGCCATCGTCGCCTCGCGCAGCGGGATGTTGTCGGGAGCCTCCGGGCGGCACGAGGTGTCGATCAGCGCCAGCGCGGCCACCGTGCGCGGCGCATCGGCCAGCATCTGCTGCGCCACGTAGCCGCCCATCGAGAAGCCGGCCAGCGCAACCGGTGTGGCGGCGGGCACCTCGGCCAGCGAGGCCCAGACATCGGCCGACATCTGCGCCATGCTGCGCTGGCGCCGCAGGTTGGGGATGCGGATGTCGGCGCACCCGGCCAGCCGCTCGGCCACCGGCTGCCACACACGCTCGTCGTTGAGCAGGCCGTGCAGCAGCACCAGCACCGGTTTCATATCCGACTCGGAAGCCATGCTGCAGGCGCTGCGCGCTGATCCAGGTGGCATGCAAGCCGTGCGGCACGCGAATGCGCGCCACCGGCCCGCGCGTGATGTCGGCGGCAACGAAGATGCACACGAACGAGGCCTGCTGTCGGTCGTCCCGGACGATGCCGACCAGGTAGCCGTCGTCCTCCTTCTGCCAGCCGTCCTTCGGCGCGATCGGCATCTCGCCGAACCAGCGCTGCAGGCCCTCGTGGTCGGTTCATCGGCCACAGCTTAGCCGCCCGGCGGGCTTGGGGCAAACTGCGGCTGTCGTCTGTCGTTCATCTCCAACCCTCTTCACCACGAGGCACCCGCCATGGGACCGTTGCAAGGATTGCGTGTCATCGAATTGGCCAGCATCGGACCGGGCCCGATGTGCGCGATGCTGCTCGCCGACCAGGGCGCCGACGTGATCCGCATCGACCGTGTCGAACCGAGCGGCCTGGGCGTGCCGATCGACAAGCGCTTCGAGATCACCGGCCGCGGCCGGCGCTCGGTGGCGCTGGACCTGAAGGCGCCCGCCGGCCGCGATGCGGTGCTGCGCCTGATCGATCACGCCGACGTGCTCATCGAAGGGTTTCGGCCCGGCGTCGCCGAACGCCTGGGCCTGGGGCCGGCCGATTGCCATGCACGGAATGCCGGGCTGGTCTACGGCCGCATGACCGGCTTCGGCCAGAGCGGCCCGCTGGCGCAGGCCGCCGGGCACGACCTGAACTACATCGCGCTGACCGGTGCGCTGCATGCCATCGGGCCCGGCGACGGCAAGCCGGTGCCGCCGTTGAACCTGGTCGGTGATTACGGCGGCGGCTCGCTGTACCTGGCCTTCGGCCTGATGGCGGCGCTGTTCGAGCGGCAGGCGTCGGGCCGCGGCCAGGTGGTCGATGCGGCGATGGTCGACGGTGCCGGCTCGCTGATGTCGATCTTCTACGGCATGCACGCCAGCGGCGCCTGGAAGGATCAGCGCGGCAGCAACCTGCTCGACGGTGGCGCGCCGTTCTACGACACCTACCCGACCGCCGACCAGCGCCATGTGGCGATCGCGGCGCTGGAGCCGAAGTTCTTCGCCGAACTGGTGCAGCGGCTGGGGCTGGACGAAAAATTCATCGAGACGCAGCACGATCGCAGCCAGTGGCCGGCGTTGCGTCGGGCCATTGCAGCCGCCATCGGCAGCAAGAGCCGCGACGAGTGCTGTGCGCTGCTCGAAGGCAGCGACGCGTGCTTTGCGCCGGTGTTGGGCATCGATGAAGCGCCGAAGCATGCCCATGCCCGCGCGCGCGGCTCCTTCATCGAACTCAACGGCGTCGTGCAGCCGGCGCCGGCACCGCGCTTCGACCGCACCGGCGCCGACATGCCGCGGCCGGCGCCGGTGGTCGGCGCGCACACCGATCAGGTGCTGGTCGAAGCCGGCTTCCGCGCCGACGAGATCGCTGCGCTGCTGGCCGACGGCGTGGCGCTGCAGGCGTGACGCACGGGATCGATTCAGCGTGACCGCCACCACCGGCCCCAACATCCGCGCCGCCGCGTCGCTGCTGATCCTGCGCGACGGCCCGCGCGGCACCGAGGTGCTGCTGATGCGACGGCCGGAGCGCGGCGACAACGATTTTCGCAGCGGCATGTGCGTCTTTCCGGGCGGTGTGCTCGATCGCGCCGATGCCGACGCGCATGCGCACTGCCTGGGCCTCGACGACCGCGTCGCCAGTGCCCGGCTGGGCCTGCCCGAGGGCGGGCTGGACTACTTCATCGCCGCGGTGCGCGAAAGCTTCGAGGAAGTCGGCCTGCTCTACGCCTGCGAAGCCGACGGGCGGCCGATCGACGTGCAGGCACACGAGAACACGCTGCGCGAATGGCGCGCCGCCTTGCATCGCGGCGAGGCCGGCATCGTCGAGCTGTGCCGATCGCAGCGTTGGCTGCTCGATCTGCGCCAGATGGCGTACTTCGCCCACTGGCTGACCCCGGTGACACGCCCCAAACGCTTCGACACGCGCTTTTTCGTGCGTGTCGCTCCGCCGGCCCAGCACGCGCAGCCCGACATGGGCGAAGCGCTGGAACTGCTGTGGCTGACGCCGGACGAAGCGCTCGATGCGCAGCGCGGGCTGAAGCTGCTGAACGTGACGCAGAAGGTGCTGCACAGCATCCGCGACCTGGCCAGCGCGCAGGCCGGCTTCGAGCAGGCGCTGGCGCTGCGCGGCGTGCCGCGCATCTTTCCGCGCCCGGCACTGGGCCGCAGCGGGGTGCGCTTCGTCATCGACAGCGAGGCGGCCTATGCCGAAGTGGCCCTTCTCGATCCCGACGGCCGTGGCGACACACGCTGCGAGCTGCAGAGCGGCGACGTGACGCAGTTGTCGCCGCGGCTGTGGCGCGTCGCCGGCGAACACCACAACGCCTACCTGGTGGTCGATGGCGCCGGCACGGTGGCGGCCGTCGTCGATGCCGATCCGGGCGACGCGGCGCAGATGCGCTCGCTGCGGCAACTGGCGACGATGCCGGTGCAGCATGTTCTTTTCACCCGCATTGGGGATGCGCGCGCGGCGCTGGTGCGCCAGCATTGGCCTTCAGCCGACATGTCGGCGCGGGCCTTGTTGCAACTGGGCAGTGACGCACCGCTGCGCTGCCTGGACCTGGGCGACGGCCGCTGCGGCTGGCTGCTCGGCGCCGAGCGCATCGCACTCGGCGATGGCGGCGACGCCCCGACAGAGGGTGACGTCCAATGGTGGGCGCCGACAAAGGGTTTCATGCGCCGCATCGGATGAGCACGACCACACCCGCGCAGCTTGTCGCGACGATCGCCGCACTCGAGGCGCAGCGCGCGTTGCTCGGTGATGCCGTGGTCGACAGCGCGCTGGGCCCGCTGCGCGACAGCCTCGCGGCCCTGGTCGACGCTGCCGCGGCCGTGCCCGCGCAACAGCTCAAGCAGGTATCGGTGCTGTTCGTCGATGTCGTCGGGTCGACGGCGATGGGCCAGCAGCTCGACCCGGAGACGATCCATGCGGTGATGGACGGCGCGCTCGAACGTTTCACGGCCGTCGTGCGCGCCGAACACGGCCGGGTGCTGCAGTACACCGGCGACGGCATGCTGGCCGCGTTCGGCTCGCAGGAGTCGCGCGAGGACGATGTCGAAGCCGCGGTGCGCGCCGGGCTGGGCATCATCGAGGCGGCGCGCCTGCTGGCGCCCCAGGTGCGCCGGCAGCACGGGGTGCCGGATTTCAACGTGCGGGCCGGCGTGCACACCGGCCGCGTGCTGCTCGGCGGCGGCGTCGATGCCGACGGCAGCATCCGCGGGGCCACCGTCAACGTCGCCGCGCGCATGGAACAAAGCGCGCCGCCGGGGCGGCTGCGCATCAGCCACGACAGCTGGCGCCATGTGCGCGGCATCTTCGAGGTCGTCGAGCAAGAGCCGATCAGCGTCAAGGGCGTGGCCGAACCGCTGCGCAGCTACCTGGTCGAACGCGCGGTGCCAGCCACGCTGCGCGAAAGCCCGCGCGGCATCGAGGGGGTGCACACGCGCATGGTCGGGCGCGACGCCGAGTTGCAGGTGCTGCAGGGCTGCTTCGACGCCGCGGTGGCCGAGCATCGCGCACGGGCCGTCACCGTGGTCGGCGAAGCGGGTTTGGGCAAGAGCCGGCTGCTGGCGGAGTTCCAGCACACGCTCGATCTCAGCCGCTGCTGGCTGCTGCTGGGCCGGGCCCACCCGCGCAGCGCGCTGCAGCCCTACGGCGTGCTGCGCAACATGTTGCAGCGCCACCTGCAGATCAGCGAGGCCGATGCACCCGAGCTCGCGCGCGACAAGCTGGTGACAGCGCTGTCGCCGCTGTTCGCGGCCGAAGGCGACGCACCGGTGCATCTGCTGGGCCACCTGATCGGGCTCGACTTCGCGACCAGCCCGCACGTGCGCGATCTGCTCGGCGACGACACGCGCTTCAAGGCGCTGGCCTTCGACGCCGGCGCGCTGCTCCTGCGCCGGCTGGCGCAGCAACGGCCGGTGGTGGTGGTGGTGCTGGACGATCTGCACTGGGCCGATGCGCTGTCGATGGAGTTCATGCACCACCTGCTCGAACGCGACGGCGACCTGCCGCTGCTGAGCCTGACGCTGACCCGCCAGACCGTGTTCGAGGCGCATGCCGACTGGGGCCGCGACCAGCCGGCACACCAGCGGCTCGACCTGAAACCGCTCGACGGCGCGCTCAGCCAGGAACTGGCCGGCGCACTGCTGAGCCACATGGCGCAGGTGCCGCCGCAGCTGCGCGCGCTGCTGACGCAGGGCGCCGAGGGCAACCCGTTCTACATGGAAGAGCTGGTCAAGATGCTCATCGACGACGGCGTCATCGTCGTCGACGATGGCGTCTGGCGGGTGCTGCCCGACAAGCTGGTGCAGGCGCATGTGCCGGCGACGCTGACGGGGGTGCTGCAGGCGCGGCTGGACGCACTGACGCCGCCCGGCCGTCGCGCGTTGCAGCAGGCCGCGATCGTCGGCCACGTTTTCTGGGACGACGCGCTGGCGGCCATCGACAGCGAAGCGCTGTCGATGCTGCCGGTGCTGCTGCGCAAGCAGTTGGTGGTGCGGCGCGACGCCGCGCTGTTCGACGACATCCGCGAGTACGCCTTCCAGCACCACCTGCTGCACCAGGTCACCTACGACAGCGTGCTCAAGGTGCCGAAACGCGAGGGCCATGCGCGGGTCGGCAGCTTCTGGCGCGCGCGCGCCGAAGTGCGCAGCGAGCACGAGGTGAACCCCGCGCACTGCCGCGCGCTGGCCGAAGCGCAGTACCACTTGGGCCAGGCCGATCCCGCAGGCTATGTCGACTGGTTCGACAGCCAGTTCCTGCATTACCTGAACGCCTACGCGGCGCAGACGCTGCGCCCGCTGGCCGAACAGGTGGTGGGCATCTGCGAGCGTGTGGTGGGTGCCGAGGACCTGAAGACGGCCCGCGCGCTGCGCAACCTGGCCGGCGTGCTGCACATGCAAGGCGGCGCACAGGATGCCGCGCCGCTGCTGCAACGCGCCATCGGCATCCAGGAGCGGACGCTGGCCGCCGACCACCCCGACATCGCCGCCACGCTGGCCGCTCTCGGTGGTTGGCACTCCGGGCGTGGCGACCTGGCCAGCGCCGAACCTTTCTTCCGCCGCGCGCTGGACATCCGCGAACGCCACTTCGGCGCCGACCACGCGCTGACCTTGAACGTGCTCGACAACCTGGCCAAGGCGATGGTCGAGCTGGACCGGCTGGACGAAGCCGAGGCGCTGTTTCGCCGCGTGCTGCGAAGCCACGAAAGCAACCACGGCGCCGAGCACAGCGACACCGCCTTCGCGCAGACCGCGCTGGGCGAAGTGCTGAATAAGAAAGGTGAAAACGCGGCGGCCGAACCGCTGATCCGCCAGGCGCTGGCGGTGCAGCAGCGCTGCCTGCCGGCCGACCACCCCGACGCGGGGCTGTCGATGTGGCACCTGGCCGAGACGCTGCGCGCGCTCGGCCGGCTCGACGAGGCCGAGCCGCTCGCTCGCAGCAGCCTGCGCATCTGGGAGGCCAGCTTCGGCCCCGACCACGAGTGGACCGCCTGGGCGCTGATCTGCCTGGCCGAAGTGCGCCTGGCGCAGGGCGCCGCCGACGAAGCGGCCACCATCGCCGCGCGCGCGGCGACGGTGCTGCTGGCCGTGTATGGCCCGCAGCATGCGGTGCTGGTGGCCACCCAGGCGTTGCAGGCGCGCGCCCTGCAGGCGGCCCGTCAGATCGTGCTGGCCGCCGCGGTTACATCTGTACTCGTCACACCCCCGGGCCTGGGGGTGGCTCCCCAAAGTTGATGACGGCGTGAATTGCTGCCGATCTAGCATCGCGCGGTCGCCCTTGCGGGCTCTTCGGCAGCCATCGCACCATGAGCCTCGTCGTGAAGCCGTTCTTGCGCAACCCGGTGGCGATCGCCGCCGCCCTGGTGCTTTTCGGGGCCGGGCCGGCACTTGCACAGTCGTTCAGCCAGGCCGGTGCGAACAACACCTTCCCGAACAACCTGCTGCCCTATGCAGGCAATCCGTCGAGCCTGGATTTCACCGGCGACACGGTTTACATCGGCAACGGCGGCGTCGGCAGCTTCTCGGCGATGGCAGGCGCGCTGCTGAAGGCCGACGGCCTGGCCATCGGCACAGCCGGCAACGGCACCGGCAGCTTCGCGGCGTCCGGCGCCGGCACGCGCGTCGAACTCGGCGGCACCAGCGGCCGGCTTGGAGTCGGCAGTTGGGGCACCGGCACCCTGACCGTGTCCAGCGGTGCTGTCGTCGATGCCACGCTGAATCCGGCGGTTTGCACCGGCAACTTCTGCGGCAGCTATGTGGGCAATGGGGCCGGCTCAACGGCGACGCTGAGCATCACCGGCGCGGGATCGCAGGTGCGCACGCTGTTCAACACGACGATCGGCCAGAGTTCGGTGTTCACCAACCCGCCGAACTCCTCCGCCTTCGGTACGCCAGGCGGCACCACCAATGCCTTCGTCAACGTGCTCGCCGGCGGCTTGTTCGCCACCGAGCGCAGCACCGTCGGCATCAACAACGCTTCGCCCAACGGCAATGGCCAGGAGCGCGCCTTTGGCACCGTGAACGTCAACGGTGCAGGATCGGCCTGGCTGTTGACACACAACAGCATCGACAACACGTCCGCGGGCCTGACCGTCGGCCAGAACGTCGGTGGCCAGGGCACCGTGAACGTAAGCAACGGCGGCATGCTGCGCGTGGACGGCAGCAGCGGAGCGGGACCGAACGACTTCGTCAACATCGGCGTCAACGGTGGCAAAGGGATCGTGAGCGTCACCGGATCCGGCTCCAGGCTCGATGTCGTCGGCATCAACCCGGTGTTGCAGGTCGGGCGCAGTGGCGCCACGGCAGACGGGCTCGGCAGCTCGTTCAGCGTGCTCGCCGGCGCGTCGGCCACGGCGCTGTACATCAACGTCGGCCGCGACGGCGCCAAAGGCACGCTGTTGCTCGACGGCATCGGCTCGCGCATCGACCAGCTCGGTGTGGGCGCCAATCAAGCGCCGGGTGTCAACGGCCCGGCTTTCACATACCTCGGGCGCGACGGCGGCACCGGGGTGGCCACGGTCAGTGGCGGCGGTGTCTGGACGATTGCGCAGAACGGCGGTGATTCCAGCATCACGGGCCACAGCATCGGTCTCGGGCTGGGCCGCGGCGCCAACGCCAGCGGCAGCCTGCTGATCACCGGCGCCGGCTCGCGGGTCCAGGTCATCGGCAGCTCGAACCTCCCGGCGCCGGGTGTCGGCGACAACAACAACCCCTTCGTCGGCATCGGCTACGACAACCCGTTGACCAGTTCAGGCACTTTGGTGGTGAACGACGGCGGGCAGCTGATCCTCGCCGGCAATGCCGCCTCCACGCTGGCCAACAGCCGCACCACCGGCTTGTTCATCGGCGGGCGCGGCGACTCGCTGCCCGGCACCGGCACCGCCACCGTCAGCGGGCTGAATTCGAAGATCGTGGTCAGTGGCAACGACGCGTTTGTCAGCGTCGGCCGCGGCAACAGCGGCGGTGAGTTCGCGAGCGGCACGCTCGATGTGCTCGATCAGGCGGTGGTCGAATCAACCAGCGTGTCGGTCGGCGTCTTCGGCAACGGAACGCTGAACATCAACAACGCCACGGTGGCGCTGAGCGGCTTTCGCACGAACACCGATCCGGCGGTCGGCGCCGGGTCGACCATCGGCCGCGGCACCGGCGGCAGTGGCGTGCTCAACATGAGCAACGGCGCAAGCTTCACGATCACGCCCACCCTGTTCACCAGCGGCATGGCCGTCGGTGGCGATGGCTTCGCCAGCGGCGGCACCGGCGCGGTGACGCTGAGCGATGGCTCCTCGATCGTCATCGGCGGGCCGCTTCTCGGCAACGGTTTCAGTGCCGGTCGATCGGGCACCGGCACGGTCACCCTGTCCGGCGCCAGCTTCATCGATGTCGGTACAAGCGGCACCATTGACTTCGGCCGCTCGCCCGGCGGTGTGGGCAACCTCAGCGTTGCCAGTGGCTCGTGGCTGCGGGGCAACGAGATCCAGTTCGGTGGCCGCAACGATGTCGACGCCGGCGGCAGCGCCACGGCCACGGTCAGCGGGCTGGGCAGCGAGTTGCGCGCCGAGGGCGATATCGGGCGCGTCTCGGTGGGCCGCGGCGGCTCTGGTGCGCTCACCGTCAGCGACCAGGCCAAGGTCACGGCGACATTCTTCAACGTCGGCCGCGTAGCCACTGGCATCGGCAGGCTGGATGTCAGTGCCAGCACGATCGAGCTCAGTGGCCAGAAGAACCTGAACGGCACCGAATTCGGCGCTGGCCTGACCATCGGCGCGTTGTCGGGCAGCGGTGTGGCCGACATCCGAGACGGCAGCCTGGTGACCATCACCAACGCCGGCACCGCCGGCGCTGCGCTGAATCTGGGCGGCTCGTCATTGCCAGGCGGCTCCGGCACGCTGGCCCTCTCGGGCGCATCGCAGATCCGCCTGGTGGCCGGCGCCGGGCTGGCCGAGGTGAACATCGGCCGCAGCGGCGTCGGCACCGCCACGCTCAGCGGCGCCAGCAGCATCGACGCCGGTGACGGCGCGGTCTACGTCGCGCGCGAGCCGGGTTCGGTCGGCACGCTGATCCTCACCGGCGGCTCGACCTTGAGCGCCGGCTATGTCGGCATCGGTGTCAGCGCACCGTACAACAACCAGGCGCAGTCAATCGGCGGCAGTGGCACCGTGGTGCTCAACGACAGCACCATCAATGCCGGCAAGTTCGAAATCGGCGCCGGCAGCATCCTCACCGGCAACAACGGCGTGCTCAATGTCGTCGGCGACGTCATCGTCGGCGGCATCATCAGCCCGGGCAACTCGCCGGGGCGCCTGCGCATCAACTGCAACATCTTGACGCTACCGGGCAGCCAGCTGATTCTCGACATCGAGGACATCGGCAACGGCAGCTATGCCTTCGACGAACTGGTGCTGGGCCCGCAAGCGACCTTCAACCTCTACAACTTCGGGGTGGTCTTCAACTTCATCGGCAGCACCGACCCGAACGCCTTTGCCGCGAGCGGCCAGTTCGATCTCGACACCTTCCTGCGCGCCGCGGTCGGCAATGCCGACGTCGGGCTGTCGAGCACCTTCGGCGTCAACCAGAATTGGTCGACAGTGATCAACGGCGCGCAGATCACCGCGGTGTCGAGTGCCTTCGATGTGACCACGCTGCAGCTGCAGGCCGACGGTTCGTTCGACGTCGTCGCGGTGCCGGTGCCGGAGCCGGCCACGTGGGGGCTGATGTTCCTGGGTTTGGCCGCGGTCGGCGGGATGGCGCGCTGGCGCCGCCGCGCCTAGACGCAGGTTGAGCCCTCAGGACGCCGTCACCGCGCCCGCCTGCCAGCGCCCGTCCACCAGCACCTGGTGCGGCCGGAACTGCGCCTTGTAGGCCATCTTCGGGCTGTGTTCGATCCAGTAGCCCAGGTAGACGTGGCGCAGCTTCAGCTGACGCGTCTGCTCGATCTGCCACAGCACGCTGTAGGTGCCGTAGCTGGCGGCCGCGTCGGGTTCGTAGAAGGTGTAGACGGCCGAGATGCCGTCGTTCAGCACATCCAGGATCGACACCATCTTCAGCGCGCCGTTGCCGTTGCCGTCGACTGCCGGTTCGCGAAACTCCACCAGCCGTGAATTGACGCGGCTTTGCAGCAGGAACTGCGTGTACTGGTCGATGCTGTCGTGATCCATGCCGCCGCCCGAGTGGCGCCCGGCCTGGTAGCGCAGGTACAGCTGGTAGTGCTCGGGAACGAAGCCCAGCCGCAACACCCGCGACTGCAGGTGGCCGTGGGCTTTCCAGGCCCGCCGCTGGCTGCGCGAAGGCGTGAAATCGACCACCGGCACGCGCAGCGGCACGCAGGCGCGGCAGCCGTCGCAGTGCGGGCGGTAGGTGAACATGCCGCTGCGTCTGAAGCCGTTCGCCACCAGGCCCGAATAGACGTCGGCGTTGATCAGGTGGCTGGGGGTGGCGACCTGCGAACGCGCCTGGTGCAGCGGCAGGTAGCTGCACGGGTAGGGCGCCGTGGCATAGAACTGCAACGACGACAGCGGGAGTTCCTTGGGGTGCGTCACGTGCTCTGGTCGTGCGGATCGTCGCCGGGTGAACGGGCCAGCACCGCCAGCTGGGCCCAGTGCGATTCATCATAGGTCCAATCGGCAATCGCCGGCGCCCCCAGCGTGCGGGACAGGTGCGCTTCGAAGTCGCTGCGTGCGATCGGCCGGGCGCCCATCGATGCCAGGTGCGCGGTGTCCTGCTGGCAATCGATCAGGCCGACGCCGTGGTGGCGACAGAAGCACACCAGCGCCGCCAGCGCGATCTTCGAGGCGTCGGTGCGCCATGCGAACATCGATTCGCCGAACACCATGCGGCCGATGGCGACGCAGTACAGGCCGCCGACGAGCTGCCCGTCGATCCAGGTTTCGACGCTGTGCACGCGGCCCGCGCGGTGCCACGCCCGGTAGGCGCGCACCATCTGCGGCACGATCCAGGTGCCGGCCTGGCCGGCGCGCGGCGTGCCGGCGCAGGCCTCGATGACGGCGTCGAAATCAGCGTCGATGCGGATGCGGTGGCCGCTGCTGCGCACGAAGCGGCGCAGCGTCTTGGCGAATGTCTTCGACACGCGGAACTGCTCCACCGGCAGCACCATGCGCGGGTCGGGACTCCACCACAACACCGGCTGGCCGGGTGCGAACCACGGGAAGATGCCGTGCCGGTAGGCCTCGTCCAGGCGCTGCGTGCCCAGCGCGCCGCCGGCCGCCAGCAGGCCCGGCGCATCGCTGTCGTCGCCCCAGGCGAGCGACGTGGGCGGGAACGGCGTGTCGTCATCGATCCACAGCAGGGGTGGCGCGGGCGCGGGCGCGGGCATCGGCAGTCGGGCTGTGAAGTCTCGTACGACTGAACCCGCGATTGATCCGGCCTCAGCCGGCCAGTTCCGCCAGCCAGGGTTCGAGCACGGCAAACACCGCCGCCTTGTCGGGCTCGTTGAAGATCTCGTGGTACATCGTGTCGAAGGCCCGGTGCGTCACGAGCGCCGCTGGCGCCGTGGCGGCGAAGGCGGCGCTGCCGGCCGGCGCCACACACCGGTCGGCGCCGGCGTACAGCAGCAGGGTGGGCAGCGGCCAGCGGGGCGCCCGCTCGATCACCGCCCGCGCGCCTTCGACGATGAACGTCGCCAGCCGCGGGGTGATGCGGTCGTGCACCAGCGGGTCGTCGATGTAGGCCTGCACCACGGCCGCGTCGTGCGACAGCCATTGCGGCTTCAGCCCGTTGCCCACCGCCAGGTTCGGCGCCGGCCGGCCGAGCAGCGCCAGCAGCGCCTTCTGGAATGACGACAGGCCGGGATCGAGCGCCGGAGACGACAACACCAGCGCATCGACGCGCCGTTGCCAGGGTGCCGGTGTGGCGCCGGCAACCAAGCGCGCCGCCACCAGCCCGCCCACGCTGTGGCCGAGCAGCACCAGCGGGCCCGGCCAGGTGGCGCGCACGAGATCGATCAACTGCGCCAGGTCCACCAGCAGCGTGTCGTCGGCCGGCAGCGCACCGCGCGCACCGTCGCTGCGGCCATGGCCGTGCTGGTCGTGGCCGACCACCTGCCAGCCGCAGGCATTCAGTCTGTCGGCGACGTTGCCGTAGCGGCCGATGTGCTCACCCAGGCCGTGCACGATCAGCACCGTGCCGCGCACCCTGTCGGCCCGTGCCAGCGGCCACCATTGCAGATGCAGCCGGGCGCCGCCCGCGCTGGTCATCGTCGCCGGCAGCGGGGTCACGCTTCAGTTCACCGGGTCGATCCAGCCGCCGCCAAGCACCTTGTACAGCGTCACCAGGTTCTGCACCTGCTGCGCCTGCACGATGACCACCGCCTGCTGCACCTGGAACAGCGCGCGCTGCGCATCGAGCACCTCGAGAAAGCTGGAGGCGCCGTTGCTGTAGCGCAGGTCGGCCAGCCGCAGGCGCGTGGCCTCGGCTTCGGCCTGCGCACGCTGGGCACGCAGCTGCTCGCCCAGGTTGGCACGGCCGGCCAGCGAATCGGCGACTTCGCGAAAGGCGCCCTGCACGGTGCGCTCGTACTGCGCCACCGCGATGTCGCGGTTGGCCTGGCTGACCTCGAGGTTGGCCTGGTTGGCACCGGCATCGAAGATCGGCAGCGTGATGCGCGGCGCGAACTGCCAGGCGCGGTTGCTGAACAGGCCGCCCAGGTCTTCGCTGGCCAGGCCGACGCTGCCGGTGAGCGTGATGCGCGGGAAGAACGCGGCGCGCGCCGCGCCGATGTTGGCATTCGTCGCCTTCAGTTGCCGCTCGGCCTGGCGCACGTCGGGGCGGCGCTCGAGCAGTTCCGACGGCAGGCCCGCCGGCAGGTCGGCGAGAAGCCCTTGCTGTTCCAGCGCCAGCCCCGCCGGCAGGTCGCCGGGCAGCGGCTGGCCGACCAGCAGCACCAGCGCGTTCAGGTCCTGCAGACGCTGGCGGCGCAGCAGGGCCAGCGCCGCGCGTGCGCCTTCGATCAAGGTCACCGCCTGCGCAAAGTCGAACTGCGAGGCGGCGCCGTTGTCGTAGCGCAGCTTGATCAGGTTGTAGCTCTGCTCGCGGCTGTCGAGTGTCTGGCGCGCGACCTCCAACTGCTCCTCGTCGGCGAGCACGGTCAGGTAGGTGTTGGCGACCGCCGCGATGAGGCTGATCTGCGCCGCCTTGCGCGCCTCTTCGCTGGCGAAGAACTGCTGCAGCGCCACGTCGCTCAAGCTGCGCACGCGGCCGAACAGATCGAGCTCGTAGCCGGTGATGTTCAAGCCGGCGGTGTAGTAGGTGCTGGTGCCACTGCCGTTGATGTTGGGTTCGGCCAGGCCGGTGGCGCCGAGCGCCACGTTGGGCACTTCGAACGAACGCTGGATCTGGTACAGCGCGCGTGTGCGCTCGATGTTCAGCACCGCCACGCGCAGATCGCGGTTGTTCACCAGCGACAACTCGATCAGGCGCTTCATGCGCGGGTCGACGAAAAACTGCTGCCAGGCCAGATCGGCAGCCACGATGTCGGCCGGCGCCGGGTCGGTGTCCGGGTAGCTGCTGGCCACCGCCAACGGCGGGCGCTCGTAGCTCGGCGCCATCGAGCTGCAGCCGCCCAGCAACGCGCCGACGATCGCGATCGAGGTCAGGCGCTTCATGCCGCACCCTCGCCGGCCGTCGCCGGCGGCGCGCCGGCAGCGGCGCCGCCCGCCGCCCCGCGCGGCTTGAACTTGAAGATGCGGCGCACGACGACGAAGAAGATCGGCACGAACAGCAGCCCGAGAACGGTGGCGCTGAGCATGCCGCCGATCACGCCGACACCGATCACGCGCTGCGCCGCCGAGCCGGCGCCGCTGGCCAGCGCCAGCGGCAGCACGCCGAAGATGAAGGCCAGCGAGGTCATCACGATCGGACGAAAACGCAGGTGGGCGGCTTCGAGCACCGCCGCGACCACATCGGCGCCGCGCTCCTGCGCGTTCTTCGCGAACTCGATGATCAGCACCGCGTTCTTCGCCGCCAGCCCGATGATGGTGATGAGGCCGACCTTGAAGTAGATGTCGTTCGACAGCCCACCGATGGTGGCCGCAGCGACGACGCCGAACACCCCCAGCGGCACCACCAGGATCACCGCCAGCGGGATCGACCAGCTCTCGTACAGCGCGGCCAGGCTCAGGAACACCGCCAGCAGCGAGAAGCCGAGCAGGATGGTGGCGGTCGAGCCGGACAGCTTCTCCTCGCGCGCCAGCGCCGTCCACTCGTAGGCGAAGCCGGCCGGCAACTGTTGCGCCAGCCGTTCCATTTCCTCCAGCGCGGTGCCCGAGCTGCCGCCCGGCGCCGCGTCGCCCGAGATGCGCATCGTCGGATAGCCGTTGTAGCGCACCGTCTGCATCGGCCCGGTGACCCACCTGGTACTGGCGAAGGCCGACAGCGGCACCGGCTTGCCGGCGCTGCTGAGCACGTTCAGCTGCAGCAGATCGTCGGGCTGCATGCGCGCCGACGCATCGGCCTGCACCACCACGCGCTGCAGCCGCCCGGCGTTCGGGAAGTCGTTGACGTAGGCCGAGCCGAGCGCGGTCGACACGACCGCGTTGATGGCCTCGAAGGGCACGCCGAGCGCGTTGGCCTTGTCGCGGTCGATGTCGAGCTGCAGCTGCGGCGCATCTTCCAGGCCGTCGGGCCGCACCTGCGACAGCAGCTTGCTCTTTCCGGCCATGCCGAGCAGCTGGTTGCGCGCCGCGAGCAGCGCCTCGTGGCCGTTGCCGCCGCGGTCCTGCAGGCGGAAGGCGAAGCCCGAGCCGGTGCCCAGTTCGGGGATCGGCGGCGGGCTCAGCGGGAAGATGAAGGCATCGCGGATGCGCGACAGCGCGCCGAAGGCACGCCCGGCCAG
Source organism: uncultured beta proteobacterium (assembly GCA_963756415.1). Lineage (GTDB taxonomy): Bacteria > Pseudomonadota > Gammaproteobacteria > Burkholderiales > Burkholderiaceae_C > Rubrivivax. The sequence continues at coordinate 139,699 of CAVWNT010000002.1, read as the reverse complement.
TGCCTGCGCGGTGTGTTCGGCGCCCTCGCGCTGGTCCCAGTCCTTCAGCGTGACGAAGGCGAGCGCGGCGTTCTGGCCGGTGCCGGAAAAGCTGAAGCCGAGCACGCTGACCATGCTCTGCACCTCGGGCTGTTTCAGGATGAAGCCTTCGACCTGCTGCATCACCTCGAGCGTGCGGTTCTGCGTCGCCCCCGGCGGCAGCTGCACGTTGACGATCATGTATCCCTGGTCCTCGGCCGGCAGGAACGAGGTCGGCAGCCGCAACACCAGCACGGCCACCGCGCCGATCACCGCCGTGTAGACGATCAGCCACCACGCCGAGCGGCGCAGCATCCTGGCGACGACGCCCTCGTAACCCTTGGCGGTGCGGGCGAAGCCGCGGTTGAACATGCCGAAGAAGCCGCCCTTGACATGTTTGTGGCCGGCTTCCACCGGTTTGAGCAAGGTGGCGCACAGCGCCGGCGTCAGCGACAGCGCCAGGAAGGCCGAGAACAGGATCGACGACACCATCACGGCCGAGAACTGGCGATAGATGTTGCCCACCGAGCCGGCGAAGAAGGCCAGCGGCACGAACACCGACACCAGCACCACGGTGACGCCGACGATGGCCCCGGAGATCTGCCCCATCGCCTTGCGCGTGGCCTGCAGCGGCGGCAGGCCTTCCTCGGCCATGATGCGCTCGACGTTCTCGACGACCACGATGGCATCGTCGACGACGATGCCGATGACCAGCACCATCGCGAACATGGTCAGCACGTTGATCGAGAAGCCCAGGCTCAGCAGCACCGCGAAGCTGCCCATCAGCGCCACCGGCACGACGATGGTCGGGATCAGCGTGTAGCGGAAGTTCTGCAGGAACAGGAACATGACCACGAACACCAGCGCCACCGCCTCGAGCAGCGTCTCGACCACCTGGCGGATCGAGATCGCGACGAAGCGCGAGCTGTCGTAGGGAATGCTGTACTTCACTCCCTGCGGGAAAGAACTTCGACAGCTCCTCCATGCGCACGCGGATCGCTTCGGCGGTGGCCAGCGCGTTGCCGGTGGGCGACAGCTGCACGCCGATGCCGGTGGACGGCTTGCCGTTCAGCCGCGCCGAGGTGGCGTAGCCCTGCGCGCCCAGTTCCAGGCGCGCCACGTCCTTCAGGCGCACCGACGAACCGTCGGCATTGGCGCGCAGCACGATGTCGCCGAACTGCTCGACGTTGGTCAACTGGCCGTTGACGACCACCGTCGCGAAGATCGCCTGATCGGCCAGGTTGGGCAGTTCGCCGATGGTGCCGGACGAGACCTGCGCGTTCTGCCCGCGGATGGCATTCGTCACGTCCTGCGGCGACAGGTTGAAGCCGACCAGCCTGGCGGGATCGATCCAGACCCGCATCGCCCGCTCGGTGCCGAACAGCTGCGCCTGGCCGACCCCCGGCACGCGCTGCAATTCGGGCAACACCGCGCGCGAAGCGTAGTCGCCCAGCGCCACCGGCGTGAAGGCCGGATCGTCCGACGACAGGATGGTGAAGAGCAGGAAGTTCGAGCGTGCCTTGTCCACGCGCACGCCCTGCTGCGTCACCGCCGCCGGCAGCCGCGGCGTGGCGCGGCCGAGGCGGTTCTGCACGTCGACCTGGGCCTTGTCGGGGTCGGTGCCGGGCTCGAAGCTCAGCGTGATCTGGCCGGTGCCGTTGGCCTGGCTGATCGACTCCATGTAGATCAGCCCCGGCGAGCCGTTCATCTCGCGCTCGATGATGCTGATCACGCTGTCCTCGAGCGTCTGCGCGGACGCACCGGGGTAGGCGGTGGAAATGACGATCGACGGCGGCGCGACGCTCGGGTACTGCGCCACCGGCAGCTGCGTGATCGCCACGCCGCCCATCACCAGGATGAACAGCGCGATGACCCAGGCGAAGATCGGGCGTTCGATGAAGAAGGCGGCCATGCGGGCTCTTCCTCAGACGCCGGAGGCCGCGCGCGGCGCCGAGGCCGGGGGCCCGGCGCTGGCGCTGGCGCCCCGCGCCGGCGCTGCGCCGGCGGCCGACGCACTCCAGGGCACCGGCTTCACCGGCCCGCCGCGCAGCTTCTGGAAGCCGTCGACCATCACCTGTTCGCCGGGCTTCACCCCGTCGAGCACCAGCCACTGCCCCTGCTGCACCGAACCGACCTTGATCTGCCGAGGTGCCACGCTGCCGTCGGCGCCGACCACCATCACGCTGTCGCCGGTGGGCCCGCGGGTGACCGCCTGCTGCGGCAAGGTGATCGCGTCGTCGAGCCGCGCCTGGTCGAGCCGCACACGCACGTACATGCCCGGCAGCAGCAGGCCCTTGGGATTGGGCACCTCGGCGCGCAACGTCACCTGGCCGGTGCTCTGGTCGACGCTCAGGTCGGAGAACAGCAACTTGCCCGGGTACTCATACAGGCTGCCGTCGTCGAGCACGATCTTCACCTGCCGCGCATCGCCACCACCGGCGCGCTTGACGCGGCCGCTTTCGATGTCGCGGCGCAGCCGCAGCACCTCGGCCGCCGGCTGCGTGAAGTTCAGGTACATCGGATCGATCTGCTGGATCAGCGCCAGCGGCGTCGGCTCGCCCTGGCCGACAAGCGCGCCCTCGGTCACCAGCGCGCGGCCGATGCGCCCGGCGATCGGCGCCGTCACGGTGGCGTAGCCGCGGTTGATCTGCGCCGTCAGCAGCGCCGCCTTGGCGGCCGCCACCTCGGCCTCGCCCTGCTTCTGCGCCGACACCGCATTGATGTATTCCTGCTTGCTGATGGCGTTGGCATCGAGCAGCGGCTTGAAACGCTCGGCCTGGGCCGCGGCCTGCGTCAGGTTGGCCTGCGCGCGCGCCTGCACCGCCTGCGCGCTGGCATAGGCGGCTTCGTAGGGCGCGGGGTCGATGCGGAACAGCACCTGCCCGGCCTTGACTTCGCTGCCCTCGCTGAAGACCCGCTTTTGCAGGATGCCGGCGGCACGCGCGCGCACCTGCGCCACACGCGAGGCCTCCAGCCGGCCGGGCAGTTCGCTGCTCAGCTCGAGCGTGCGCGGCTTGACCGTGACCACGCCGACCTCGGGCGGCGGCGGCTGCCCGCCGCCGGCCGGCCGGCGCGGCGGGCTTCGAATCACAACCGGCGAACAGCAGCACGGCGCAGCACAGCCACGCGGCGGCCGCGCCGCGCGAAGTCGTGCGCGCGGACCGCGGCGGCACCATCCTGGACATCCGATTCCTCCAGGCGCGCGCGAACGGTGCGTGCGGCCTCAAATGTGGGGTGACCCTGTGCAGGGCAAAAGGCTGCTTTATACCGGCTCGCGGCAAGGGCTGCCGGTGCCGCCTCGCCGGCCCGCCTGCCGTCACGGCGGCTGCGCGCGTGTCACGCACGTTCGAACTTGAACACCGCCACGCCGGCGCGCAGATTCGGCCAGCGGCGCAGCACGCGCCCGCGCTGCAGGCCGAAGCTGTCGATGATCTGCAGCCCGGTCTTGCGCGCGAGGACCTCGAAATCGGCATGGGTGCCGACGCGGATGTTGGGCGTGTCGTACCACTGGTAGGGCAGCGCCTTGGTCACCGGCATGCGCCCGCCGAGCACGCGCAGCCGGTTCGGCCAATGTGCGAAGTTGGGAAAACTGACGATGCCGATGCGGCCCACGCGCGCCGTTTCGCGGAGCATGTTCTCGGTGTTGCGCAGGTTCTGCAGTGTCTCCAGCTGCAGCACCACGTCGAAGCTGCGGTCCTCGAACAGCGCCAGGCCTTCTTCGAGGTTGAGCTGGATGACGTTCACGCCGCGCTGCGTGCAGGCCAGCACGTTGGCATCGGCGATCTCGATGCCGTAGCCGCTGCAGCCGCGGTGCTGCTGCAGGTGGGCGAGCAGTTCGCCGCCGCCACAGCCCAGGTCGAGCACCCGCGATCCCGCGGGCACCAGGCTGGCGATGATCTCGAGATCGGCGCGTTCGCTCATGTCGGGGTCTGCGCCGCGACGCGCTCGAAGTAGGCCCTGAGCACGCCGTGATAGCGCGCGTCGTCGAGCAGGAAAGCGTCGTGGCCGTGCGGCGCATCGATCTCGGCGTAGCTGACGTCGATGCGGTTGTCCACCAGCGCCTTCACGATCTCGCGCGAGCGCTCCGGCGCGAAGCGCCAGTCGGTGCTGAAGCTGATGACCAGGAACCGGTTGTGCAGCGCCGGCGCCATCGCACGCGCCAGGTTGCCGCCGTGCTCGAGGGCCGGGTCGAAATAGTCGAGTGCGCGCGTGATCAGCAGGTAGGTGTTGGCGTCGAAGTACTCGCTGAACTTGTCCGCCTGGTGGCGCAGGTAGCTTTCGATCTGGAACTCGATTTCCTGCGTGCTGTAGGCCGGTTGCGCCGAGCGCAGCGCGCGGCCGAACTTGCTGTCCATCGAATCGTCGGACAGGTAGGTGATGTGACCGAGCATGCGCGCCACGCGCAGCCCGCGCCGCGGCACCGCGCCCGCCACCTGGTAGTGCCCGCCGTGGAAGTCGGGGTCGGTGACGATGGCGCGGCGCGCCACCTCGTTGAAGGCGATGTTCTGCGCCGACAGGTTCGGCGCGGTGGCGATGGCGATGCAATGGCGCACCCGCTGCGGGTGGCGCAGCGTCCAGGCCAGCGCCTGCATGCCGCCCAGGCTGCCGCCGATGACCGCGGCCAGCTGCCCGATGCCCAGGCGCTCGATCAGCAGCGCCTGCGCATCGACCCAGTCCTCGACCGTCACCACCGGGAAGTCGGCGCCGTAGGGCCGATCTTGCTGGCCGTCGGTGGCGTCGGGATTGGCGCTCATCGGCCCGGTGCTGCCGAAACACGAACCCGGGTTGTTGATGCTGACGACGAAGAAGTGGTCGGTGTCGAGCGGCTTGCCCGGGCCGATCAGGTTGTCCCACCAGCCGGGTGTGTCGTCGGCGTGGCGGCCGGCGGCATGGTGGCTGGCATTGAGCGCATGGCACACCAGCACCGCATTGCTGCGGGCGGCGTTCAGGCGGCCGTAGGTTTCGTAGACCAGCGTGTAGTCGCGCAGGCGCGCACCGCTGCGCAGCGGCAATGCCGCGGCAAAGTGCATCGACTGCGGGATGACCGGCGCTGCAGGAGACATGCTCAAAAAACAAAAACCCGGTGCGCGAGCTGTGCGCCACACCGGGTGCGCCGCTTTAGCTGCATTTGATAAAGCGCCCGCAATGGGGTCCAAATCGGCGCTGAGGTGCGCAGTATATCGGCGCCCAATACAGGACCGTGCGCTTGCACGCCCCCGCCGAAGGATCGCCGATGCGCGAATGGCTCGCCCGACTCGACCGCCTGCTGCCCGTGCGCTACGCGGTGTGGCTGCTGTGCGCACTGGCCACGCTGCTGTCGCTGCTGGCGGCCGTGACGATCGGCAGCGGCATGTTGCCGGTGCTGCTGTTCAGTGGCCTGACCTTGCTCGGCTGGCGCGACACCCGGCAGACGCGGCGTTCGGTGCTGCGCAACTACCCGGTGATCGGCCATGTGCGCTACCTGCTCGAATACATCCGTCCCGAGATCCGCCAGTACTTCATCGAACCCGACCACGAGTCGGCGCCGTTCTCGCGCCAGCAGCGTTCGCTGGTCTATCAGCGTGCCAAGGTCGATTCCGACAAGCGCCCGTTCGGCACGCAGATGAACGTGCATGCCAACGGCTACGAATGGATCAACCACTCGATCGCGCCGACCCGGCTGGCGACGCACGACTTTCGCGTCACCATCGGCGCCGGCCGGGCGCAGCCCTACTCGGCCAGCATCTTCAACATCTCGGCGATGAGCTTCGGCTCGCTCAGCGCCAACGCCATCCTGGCACTGAACGGCGGCGCGCAAGCGCGGCAACTTCGCGCACGACACCGGCGAAGGGTCGGTCAGCCAGTACCACCGCGTGCACGGCGGCGACCTGATCTGGGAGATCGGCTCGGGCTACTTCGGCTGCCGCGACGCCGCCGGCCGCTTCGATGCGCAGGCGCTTCGCGGCCACCGCGCGCGATGCGCAGGTGAAGATGATCGAGATCAAGCTCAGCCAGGGCGCCAAGCCCGGCCACGGCGGCGTGCTGCCCGGCCCGAAGGTGACGCCGGAGATCGCTGCGGCGCGCGGCGTGCCGCAGGGCGTCGACTGCGTCAGCCCGGCCTGCCACAGCGCCTTCACGACGCCGCGCGAGATGATGCAGTTCATCGAGCGGCTGCGCGAGCTGTCCGGCGGCAAGCCGGTGGGCTTCAAGCTGTGCATCGGCCACCCGTGGGAGTGGTTCGCCATCTGCAAGGCGATGCTCGACACCGGCATCACGCCGGATTTCATCGTCGTCGACGGCGGCGAGGGCGGCACCGGCGCAGCGCCGCTGGAGTTCACCGACCATGTCGGCGCACCGCTGCAGGAAGGCCTGCTGCTGGTGCACAACTCGCTCACCGGCCTGGGCCTGCGCGATCGCATCAAGCTCGGCTGCGCCGGCAAGGTCATCAGTGCCTTCGACATCGCCCGCGCGCTGGCGCTCGGCGCCGACTGGTGCAACGCCGCGCGCGGCTTCATGTTCGCGCTGGGCTGCATCCAGGCCCAGAGCTGCCACACCGGCGCGTGCCCGACCGGCGTGACCTCGCAGGATCCGCAGCGCCAGAAGGCTCTGGTGGTGCCCGACAAGACCGAGCGTGTGTTCCGCTTCCACGAGAACACGCTGAAGGCGCTGAAGGAACTGGTGCAGGCCGCCGGCCTGCAGCACCCCGGCGAGATCAGCGCCTTCCACATCGTGCGGCGCGCGGCCAACGACGAGGTGCGCCTGCTGGCGAACGTGCTGCCGTTCGTGGCGGCTGGCTCGCTGCTGGCCCCGGCGCGCGGCGAGTGCGACTGGCCGCATGCGGTGTTCAGGCTGTACTGGTCGCTGGCCAGTGCCGACAGCTTCGCCGCCCAGTCACCCGATGTCGAGGCGATGCCGGCGCCGGACGCGTCGACCTGGGGCCTGCTGAGCTGAGCCGTTGCGCGGCGTCCCAGCCGCGGGCGGCGCGCCGATGAACTACGCCGGCGGTGCGGTGTCGATGAAGCTCTGGCGCGCGGCCAGCTTCTCGTGCAGGCGCGACAGGCCGGCGTGGCTGGCGCGCCAGTCGATGGCCGGAAAGCGGAAGTCCAGATAGCTCAGCGCACAGCCGACGGCCACGTCGGCGAGCGTGAAGTGGATGCCCATGCAGTAGGGCTTGTCGGCGAGGCCCTTGGCCATCGCCGCCAGCGCGGCATCGACGCGGCTCATCTGGCGATCGATCCAGGCCTGCGAGCGCTGTTCGGCGCTGCGCCCAGGCCAGGTCTTTTCGAGCCGGGCGAGGATGCTGGCATCCAGCACGCCGTCGGCCAGCGCCTCCCAGGTGCGCACCTCGACCCGTTCGCGCCCGGCGGCGGGAATCAGCTTGCCCACCGGCGACAGCGTGTCGAGGTATTCGACGATGACGCGCGAATCGAAGACCGCCTCGCCCCCGTCCATCACCAGGCACGGCACCTTGCCCAGCGGGTTCGACTTCAGCACCACATCGCTGCCCCAGACGTCCTCGAGCACCAGCTGGCAATCGAGCTTTTTTTCCATCATCACGACGCGCACCTTGCGAACGTAGGGGCTGGTGAGCGAACCGATGAGTTTCATTTTCTGAAGGCTTTTCCCTGGGGTCGATCGATTCTAGCCAGCGCCCTGTGGCGTTGCTGCCACTGCTTTGCAGGGGCGCACCGGGCCATCCGGCAGCGTCTGTTACCGCACGCGGATGCGCCGAGGGGTCGGTGTGCCGCAGCGAACATGACCTGCCGCGTCATCGACGGCACGACGCGCCCCCGCGAAGATGCAGGCATCGCCACTTCACAACAGGAGCACTGCATGAACGGCATCGACCTGGTTCCGCTGGCTGTCGGACACCTGATCGGCCTGGCGGCCATCGGCTCGGGCCTGGGCATCGGCGTGATGGGTGCGAAGTTTCTCGAAGCGTCGGCACGCCAGCCGGAGCTGATGGGCGAGCTGCAGTCGAAGGTCTTCCTGCTGATGGGCCTGATCGACGGCGCCTTCATCATCAGCACCGGCATCGCGTTGTGGTTCACCACCGCCAACCCCTTCAAGCCCTGAGCCGGCAGCTGCGCTCAGGGCCGCGCGGCCGGCGCGACTGCGTCGCCGCGCACACGGACGGGCGCTCGCGTGTTGCTCGAAGGCCTGCATCGTGATGATGCCTGCAGCAACCCGATGGCGGCCGGGCCGCGCAGCGTCAGGCCGGTACCCCGGCGCGCTCGAGCATCGTGTGCAGCAGCACGTTGCAGCCGGCGCTGATGTGCTCGGGCTGGGCGTCTTCGATCTCGTTGTGGCTGATGCCGTCCTTGCACGGAATGAAGATCATGCCGGTCGGCGCCAGGCGCGCCATGTACACCGCGTCGTGCCCGGCGCCCGAGACCACCGGCATGTGGCTGTAACCCAGCCGCTGGGCGGCACGCGCCACCGCGTCGACACATTCGGCATGGAACGGCTGCGCCGGGTAGGCCGACACCGCTTCGATGCCGATCGGCAGCCCGCTGCGCTCGCTCAGCCGCTCGGCGACGGCGCGGATGTCTGCATCCATCGCATCGACCAGCGCATCGTCGGCATTGCGCAGGTCGATGCTGAATTTCACCCGCCCGGGGATCACGTTGCGGCTGTTCGGGAACACCTGCACCATGCCCACCGTGCCGCGGCCGTGTGGCGGATGGCGGTGCGCGCACGCCACCACCTCGCGCATCAGTTCGGCGGCCACCTGCAGCGCATCCTTGCGCAGCGCCATCGGCGTCGGGCCGGCGTGCGCTTCCATGCCGGTGACGGTGCAGTCGTACCAGCGGATGCCGAGCACCCCGGTGACCACGCCGATGGTCACCGCGTGGTCCTCGAGCACCGGGCCCTGTTCGATGTGCGTCTCGAAATACGCGCCGATCGGGTGCGCGCCGGGTTCGGCGTCGCCGAGGTAGCCGATGCGCTGCAGCTCGTCGTGCACGCTGTGGCCGTCGAGGTCGGTGGCCGCGTAGGCGTGCTCCAGCGTGATCGCCTTGGCGAACACACCCGAGCCCATCATCACCGGCACGAAGCGAGAGCCTTCTTCGTTGGTCCACCACACCACTTCGATCGGCGCCTCGGTGACGATGCCGTGGTCGTTGAGCGTGCGCACCACCTCCAGCCCGGCGAGCACGCCGTAGTTGCCGTCGAACTTGCCGCCGGTGGGCTGCGTGTCGATGTGGCTGCCGGTGACGATCGGCGGCAGGCTGTTGTCGCGCCCCGGCCGGCGCATGAAGCCGTTGCCGATCTTGTCGATCGACAGCTGCAGGCCGGCCTCGCGCGCCCAGCGGCTGACCTGGTCGCGTCCCTGCCGGTCGAGATCGCTGAGCGCCAGGCGGCACACACCGCCCTTGGCCGTGGCGCCGATGGCGGCCAGTTCCATCAGCGAGGCCCACAGCCGCGCGCCGTCGATGCGCAGGCTGGCGATGTCGGGCTTCGATGCAGCGGTCATGACAGCGCCGGATTCCAGGCGAAGACCTGCGTGCTGCTGCCGTCGTCGTTGCGCCGCACATCGGCCGGCCGCAGCCCGGCCTTGCCCAGCACCCGTTGCGAGGCTTCGTTCTGCGGCGCGACGGTGGCGATGACATGGTGCAGGCTGAACCTGCGCTGGCCGTAGGCGAGCATGCCGCGCACCGCCTCGGTGGCCAGGCCCTGGCCCCAGAAGCGGCGCGCCAGCGCGTACTTGATCTCGGCATCGGCCTGCCCACCGGGATGCACCAGGCCACAGAAGCCGACCAGCGAAGCGGTGTTGCGCTCGATCAGCGCCGCCATGCCGTAGCCCCGCTGGCGGTAGTTGTTGTCGGTGACGTCGAGCCAGCGTTCACACTGTTCGCGCGTGATCGGCTGGCCGTCGCCGACCCAGCGCATCGCCTCGGCATCGCCATACACGGCGAGCAGCGCATCCAGGTCCTGCGGCAGCAACTCGCGCACCAGCAGGCGCTCGGTTTCGAACAGCAGCTGGGTCATGTCGTCGGTGGCGCGAGCGCGCAGTTCATGGGGTGTCTTTCGGGGCGCCGCAACGGGCAGGGGTGCCCCCGGCACGACCGTTGTACACCGGGTGCGCGCCCTCCAACGTCGGGCCGGACCCTAGAATGAAGCCATCCCCCCCGATTCAACGGACGGTCGCCACGGCGGCCCTTGTGATGACCCTGCCCGCCATTTCCGCGCTGTCGCCACTGGACGGCCGCTACGCCGCCAAGGTCGAGTCGCTGAGGCCGCTGCTCAGTGAATTTGCCCTGATGCACCGGCGTGTGCAGGTCGAGGTCGAGTGGTTCATCGCGCTGTCGGATGCGGGCTTTGCCGAGTTCGCGCCGCTGGGCAAGGCCGATCGCAGCTGGCTGCGCAGCCTGGTCGCCGACTTCGCGCCGCAGGACGCACTGGCGATCAAGGCCATCGAGCGCACCACCAACCACGACGTCAAGGCGGTCGAATACTGGCTGCACAGCCGTTTCGAAGGCCGTGACGCGCTGCTCGATGCGGCCGGCTTCGTGCACTTCGCCTGCACCAGCGAGGACATCAACAACACCAGCCACGCGCTGATGCTGAAGCACGCACGCGCCGATGTGATGCTGCCGGCGCTGGACGCGCTGATCGCCAGGCTGCGCGGCATGGCGCACGCGCTGGCCGCGCAGCCGATGCTCAGCCGCACCCATGGCCAAAGCGCCAGCCCGACCACGCTCGGCAAGGAACTGGCCAACGTCGCGGCGCGGCTGATCGGCGCGCGCGAACGCTTCGCCGCGGTGCCGCTGCCGGCGAAGATGAACGGCGCGGTCGGCAACTACAACGCGCACCTGGCCGCCTACCCCGATTTCGACTGGCCGGCCTTCAGCCGCCGGGTGGTCGAAAAGCGGCTCGGGCTGGCCTTCAACCCGTACACGATCCAGATCGAGCCGCACGACGGCATGGCCGAGCTGTTCGACGCGCTGGCACGCATCGACACCGTGCTCATCGACCTGGCGCGCGACATCTGGGGCTATGTCAGCCTGGGCTATTTCAAGCAGCGGCTGAAGGAAGGCGAGATCGGCTCGAGCACGATGCCGCACAAGGTCAACCCGATCGATTTCGAGAATGCCGAGGGCAACCTCGGCATCGCCAACGCGCTGCTGGTGCACTTCAGCGCCAAGCTGCCGATCAGCCGCTGGCAACGCGACCTGAGCGACAGCACCGTGCTGCGCAACATGGGCGTGGCTTTCGGCCACGCGCTGCTCGGCTTCGACAGCCTGCTGCGCGGGCTGGACAAGCTGGAAGTGAACCCGGCCGCGCTGCACGCCGACCTCGACGGCGCCTGGGAAGTGCTGGCCGAAGCGGTGCAGACGGTGATGCGCCGCCACCGCCTGCCCAACCCCTACGAGCAGCTGAAGAAGATGACCCGCGGCAAGGCCATCACCGCTGCGGCGATGAAGCGCTTCATCGACACGCTCGACATCCCGGCCGCGGACAAGACGCGGCTGCGCGCGTTGACGCCGGCCACCTACACCGGCGCCGCCGAGGCGCTGGCGCGGCGCATCTGAGCCGACATGAAATTCTTCGATCAGCTGGTCGCCGCGCAGGCCGCCAACGATTCGATGCTGTGTGTCGGCCTCGATCCCGAGCCGTCGAAGTTCCCGCTCGCCTGGCGCGGCGACGCGGCACGCACCTTCGACTTCTGCGCCGCCATCGTCGATGCCACCAAGGACCTGGTGTGCGCCTTCAAGCCGCAGATCGCCTACTTCGCCGCGCTGCGCGCCGAAGCGCAGCTCGAGCGGCTGCTGGCCTACATGCGCCGCGTGGCGCCGCAGGTGCCGGTGATCCTGGATGCCAAGCGCGGCGACATCGGCGCCACCGCCGAGCAGTACGCGCGCGAGGCCTTCGAGCGCTACCAGGCCGATGCGCTGACCCTGTCGCCGCTGATGGGCTTCGATTCGCTGGAGCCCTATCTGCGCTGGCGCGACAAGGGGCTGATCCTGCTGTGCCGCACCTCCAACCCCGGCGGCAGCGAACTGCAGTCGCAGATGCTGCGCAGCGGTGACAAGCTGTACGAGCACATCGCCCGGCTGGCCGCGGGCGACTGGAACCGGCACGGGCAGATCGGGCTCGTGGTGGGCGCGACCTTTCCGGACGAACTGGCGCGCGTGCGCGAGCTGGCCCCGACGCTGCCGCTGCTGATTCCCGGCATCGGCGCACAGGGCGGTGACGCGGCTGCCACCGTGCGCGCCGGCTGGCGCGGCGGCAGCCCGCCGGCGCCGTTGGTGATCAGCTCGTCGCGTGCGGTGCTGTACGCCTCGCCGGGCGCCGATTTCGCAGTCGCCGCGCGCGCCGTGGCAGATGTCACGCGGCGCGAGCTGAACCGCGCCCGGCCCGCAGCCTGAGTGTTGCTTCGTGGGAAAGTGGGGCTGGCGGGGCTGACAAAAGGGTGACACTGCGCGCCATCGCAGCCCTGCGTCCCCCTTGTCGTTCCGCGTCCCGCGGGCGATGACAACTGCCTTGCCAAGGTCCCGCACCGCCCCCGACGACAGCGCCGGCGCACAGCGCGAAGTGCGGAGCCTGGTCAGCCACCACTTCTTCGCCACGGCGGCGGCGGTGGCCGCCCTGGTGGCGCTGCTGTTCGTCTTCGTCTCGGCCGGCCTGTCCACGCCGCACCGGGTGCTGATGGCCGTGGCCTTCGCGGCGCTGGCGTCGCTCGGGGTCGCGGCGACACGCGCGCGTGGCGCGCACATCGATCGCCTGGTGCTGATGCTGTCGCTGGCGACGGTCGCCGTCGTCGCGTTGTCGACGGTGCTGCTGGGCTGGGGTGTCAGCGCCCCGGGCATGGGCTTCTTCGGTCTGCTGACCTGCACGGTGTGTGCGGTGTCCGGCATCCGCCACGGCACCTGGGTCGCCGCCCTCAGCGCCGCGACGGTGCTGGCCATCGCCACCGCACAACACACCGGCTGGCTCGCCGTCGGCACCGCGCCGCTGCCGCTGGACGACCTGCTGCTGCGCGTGCTGCTCCACCTGTGCGTGATCTTCGCCGGGCTGGCTGGCGGGCGCATCCTGTCGCGCGTGGTCGGCGGCCATGTGCGCGGCGCCAAGGAGCGCGAGCAGCGCTTCCGCGGCCTGCTGGCGATTGCCGCCGACGCCTACTGGGAGATCGACAGCGGCTATCGGCTGGTCGCCTTCGAGCGGCAATCGAGCGACCCCGCGGCGCTGGCACCGGCCCTCGCTGCCGACCTGCTGGGCCAGGTGCCCTGGCAGCTGAACGGGGCCGGCATCGACGCCGACACGCTCGACCTGCTGCAGGCCCATCTCGAAGCGCGTGAGCCCTTCCGCGACCTGCCCGTGCGCTGGCGCGGCAGCGCGGGCAAGACGCAGCACTTCGTCGTCAGCGGCGAGCCGCGCCTTTCCAGCAGCGACGTCTTCCAGGGCTACTGGGGTGTGGCCCGCGATGTCAGTGCCGACGTCGATGCACGCGATGCGCTGCACAGCCACCGAGATGCGCTACCAGGACCTGTTCACGCACATCCCGACCCCGCTGGTGCTGCACGTCAACGGTCGCATCGCCGACGCCAACCCGGCGGCGCTGACGCTGTTCGAGTTACGCCGACCTCGATGCGATGCTCGGCACCGACCTGCTGTCGGCCTACGAAAGCGGCGACTCGCGCGAACGCGCGCGTCGGCGCATCGAAGCACTGCAGGACCTGGCCATCGGCGAGGCGCTGCCGGTGGCGGAGTTCAGGCTGCTCGGCAAGCGCGGGCGGCGCATCGTCGTGCGCGCCACCGGCGTGCGTGTCGAGGCCGAGGGCAGCGCGGCGGTGCTGTCGATCTTCGTCGACGACACCGACCGCAAGAACGCCGAAGACGCGGTGCGCCGTTCGGAGACGATGCTGTCGCATCTGGTGGCCACCAGCCCCGACGTGATCACGCTGACCGATCTGCAGTCGGGCCGCTACGCGATGGTCAACAAGACCTTCGAGCGCCACACCGGCTACAGCGCGGCCGACGTGGTCGGACGCACCAGCCTGGAAGTCGGCATCTGGCGCAGGCCGGAGGACCGCGCGCGTTTCGTCGCCGATGTGCGCGAGCACGGGCACGTGCAGGACATGCCCACCGAATTCGTCGCCAAGCACGGCGTCAAGCTGGCGATGCTGGTCTCGGGCGCGCGATTCGAGATGGACCGGCGCGAGTACCTGGTGATCAACGCGCGCGACGTCAGCGAAAGCGAGCGCGCGCAGCTCGAGCGCGAGGCGATCCTGCAGAACGCCACGGTCGGCATCGCGGTGACCCGCGACAAGCTCTGTCGTGCTCGCCAACCCGCGCTTCGAGCAGATGTTCGGCTGGTCGCCGGGCAGCCTGGTCGGCAAGCCGGGACGCGTGATATGGCCCGACGACGAGGCCTACGCGAGGGTCGGCGAGGTGTTGGGGCCGGCGCTGGCGCGCGGCGAACCGGTGGCCATCGAGACGCTGGCGCGGCGCTTCGACGGCAGCACCTTCATGGCCCATGTCGGCGGCCACGCCATCGACCCCGATCACCCGGCCCACGGCGGCACGATCTGGATCGTCGACGACATCACCGATCGGCGCAACGTCGAAGCCGCGCTGGCCGCGCGCGCGCGACGCCGCCGAGGCCGCCAACCGCGCCAAGAGCGCCTTCCTGGCCAACACCAGCCACGAACTGCGCACCCCGCTGCACGGGCTGATCGGCCTGGCCGGGCTGGCGCGTACCAGCGGCATCGACGAGACGCGGCGCCAGCAGTACCTGCTGCAGATCGTCGACACCGCGCAGTCGCTGGCGGCGATCATCTCCGACATCCTCGATGTGTCGAAGATCGAAGCCGGGCGCGTCGAGCTGGAAAACATCGCCTTCGACCTGCCCGAGCTGCTGCACCTGCTGCAGCGCACCAACGCCACGCTGGTCGATGCCGGCAAGATCTCGCTGCTGCTGCAGTGCGGCGAGGGCATCGACGGCCTGGTGCGCGGCGACCCGCTGCGCACGCGCCAGATCCTCAACAACTTCCTCGGCAACGCGCTGAAGTTCACGGCCCGCGGCGAGGTGCGGCTGGTGGTGCAGCGGCTCGATGCCGAGCGCGTGCGCTTCGAGGTGCACGACAGCGGCCCGGGCATCGACGCCGAGACGCAGGCGCGACTGTTCAAGCCCTTCACGCAGGCCGACGAATCGACCACCCGGCGCTACGGCGGCACCGGGCTGGGCCTGTCCGATCAGCCGCGAGCTGGCCGAGTTGATGGGCGGCCGGGTGGGCATGCACAGCACCCTCGGCCAGGGCAGCTGCTTCTGGGCCGAACTGCCGCTGCCCAGGGCCTCGGGCAGCATCGCCGTCGCGCCCGACGACGACACCGGTCTGACCTTGCAGGGCACGCGCGTGCTGATGGTCGAGGACAACCCGGTGAACATGGTCATCGCCGTCGCGCAGCTCGAACAATGGGGTGTGCATGTCGCGCAGGCCCACGACGGCAGGCAGGCGCTGGCCGTGGTGCACGACGGCATGGCCGCAGGGCCGCCCCTTCGATGCCGTGCTGATGGATGTGCAGATGCCGGTGATGAGCGGCTACGAAGCCACCCGCGAGCTGCGCCGCACGCACAGCGCCGAGCAGTTGCCGATCATCGCGCTGACCGCAGCGGCGCTGGTCGGCGAACGCGAACAGGCGATGGCCGCCGGCATGAACGACTTCCTGACCAAGCCGATCGACCCGGTGCGCCTGCGTACCACGCTGGCGCGCTGGCTGTCGCGCGCACGCTAGGTCCGATCGGTCCTCGACGGACCAGGGCACTGGGGACCCTCAGGGCCTGCGGCAACCAACGCCTCGAGCCGCGCGCCGGTGGTTCGCGTGTCCCCAGCCGTGATGACACCAGCCTCATGCGATTTGCGGATGCGCGCGATGGCGGGCGTGGCGACCATCGGCGCACGCCAACCGGGCGCGCCATTCGAGACGCCACCATGCGCAGACCAAATCACTCCCTTCATCTCGGCGCCATCGCCGCTGCCGCGCTTGTCGCCTGCGGCGGCTCCGACGACCCGCTGCCGCCGGCACCCGCACCGCAGCCGGTCAGCGCGGCCACCGTCAATGGGACCGTCGCCATCGGCGCGGCCGTCGAGGCGGCGAGTGTCAGCATCACCGATAACGCGGGCAGGCCCGTTTGCGAGCAGGCCGCCTTGGCCAGCGACGTCGACGGCAATTTCACCTGCACCCTGAAGGAAGGCATGGCCGCGCCATTCATCGTCGTCGCCACCGATCCCAGCGGCGGCGTGCAGCCGATGGTGTCGGTGGGCACGGTCACGCCGGCTGCCGGCGCGATCGCAGTGGTCAATGTCACGCCGCTGACGACCGCCATCGTCGGCCAACTCGCGCCCGACGACAGTGCGCTGTCCCTGGTGAGCGACCCGTCGTTGCTCGACACTGGCCAACTCGAACAGATCAAGGCCAAGGTGCTCGAGCAGCTGGCACCGGTGCTGGCCGCACTGGGTATTGCTGCCGGCTTCGACCCCTTCGCAACACCGATGGTGGCGGCCACGGCCACGCGTGACGGCGACGTCGGTGATCGTCTGATCGAGGCCGTGCGGATCACCAGCGTCGACGGCCAGCTGGCAATGGCGCCGGTCGACCAGCCGGATGCGATCGTGCAGCTGGCCGATGCCAACACCGTTGCGGCGGCAAGCGTGCAGGCCCCGGCCGCTGTCGACGCGTCGGCCACACTGCGCCGCATCGCACAGGCGCTGAACGCCTGCTTTGCGCTGCCGGTGGCCGAGCGGGTGCTGGCCAAGGACGACAGCATTCCGCTGTCCGCCGGTGGCCCCGAAGTCACCGACGCGGCTGCCGCGTGCGACGGCATCGTCACCGGTGACGGCTTCCTGAACGGCGGCTTTCGCGCCGGACAATACTTCTACGCGCTGTTGCATGACCCCGCGATGGTCGGCGCCAGCTTCTCGGCGCCCGAAACGATGCTGCTGCTGCCCGACGCCGACGGCCCCGGTGCCCATCGCGCCGTGGTGAACCTGCGCTACCGCGATGCCAACGGCACGGCCGGCAGCATCATCACGGTGGCACGGCGGCTGGTGCGTGATGAAGCCGATGTCGGAGTGGCCGGCCAGTGGTTGCTGGATGGCGACCAGCAGCAGGTGCAATCGTCAGTCCAGCCGGTGCTGCTGCGTCGCGAACAGCTGGCGCCGAATGCGGGCACCGGCACCTTCGCCAATGCCGCCACCAGCCGCTTCGACACCGGGCTCAACATCTTTGTCAACAAGGACGGCCCCGGCAGCACGGGGCTGCGCGCGGCCCGCGTCACGGGCCCCGGCCTGCCCGCCGCCGGCGTGGTGCTGACGCGGCTCAACCCGGCCATCTGCAGCAACCAGAACTGGATGAATGTGCGCCGCAAGGACGGCCGCACCGACGTGGCCTCGGCCACGCCCTCGAGCAACGATGGCAACCGCTTCTACCTGCACCGCAGCGTGGGCCTGACCGGCAGCGAGGCCACCACGCGCCGACCCAACCCGTTCGAAGGCAGTGCCAACAACACACAGTTCGTCAACTGGGCACACCCGCTCGACTACGGCCGGCCGGCCGGCAGCAGCGACTACATCGACTTCGGCGCATTGCGGGCGATGACCAGCTACACGATCGAGTTCTTCTACGACGGCGAGACCGTGGCGCGGCACCGCTACAACAAACGCATCCTCACGCCGGTGGTGCCGGCGACCAGCGCGGTGGTGCAGCAGTGGGTGCAGTTCGATGCAGCGACGCGACGGCTGCTCGATCCGACCGATGCGCTGGCCGCCGCGGCCGACAGTTTCACGCTGTCGTGGATCGCGAACCCGCTTGCTGAAACGGTGGCTTCGGGGGGTGTCTACACGTTCGGCGACGGCCGCTCGGTGAACCAGGGCGCGGTGGCGGTGACGCGCGGCGAGACCAGCGCCATTGCGGTGGCGCCGATCAGCGCCACCTGCGGGCCGGCGACGCAGTTTCCGGCGCTGACCGGCGACGGCAGCAGCGCACGCAACATCCAGCTGCGCATGCGCACGCTCGACGCCAGCTCGAAGGACACATTCACGCAGTTCAACTGAGCTGAGCGGCCGCCCTTGGCTCGCGGAGCGATTCAAGGGTGCGCCGGCAGGCTTGCCTAATCCAGACTGACCTCGGTGTGCACGGCGCCGGCCCGGTCGGCTCTGGCCGTCAAACCCAGGCGCGCGCCCTTCGGCGCACGCACCACCCATTCGGCCACCGCCCGGTCGGCGGTGATGTCGCGGTTGGGCAGGAAGGCCTGCATCGACACCTTCGGCGCATGGCCTTCGAGCTGCGGGCCCTCGATGCGCTCGCGCCCGTGCACCAGGCTGCAGCCGTCGGCAAGATGGATGGTGAAGACCACGCCGCGCACCACCTTGCGCTCGAGCGCGCGCTTGCTCACGTAGGCCGGCAGGTAGCCGCTGTTGGCGACCGCGAAGCGCACCCGCCAGGTGTCGGGGCCGAGCGCACGCACCTCGGTGCGCAGCAGTTCCAGCTTCGGCAGCGACAGCGCGATCTGCGTCATCCACGCCGGGAAACCGCGCCACCTCGCGCTCGCGCAACTGCGGCGGCGGGTTGCGCCAGTAGTTCATCTTGTCCCAGCCACCGATTTCCACCGCGCCCAGCTGCGGGTGCTGGAACGGCTGCCAGTCGACATGCGCCAGGCCGCCGCAATGCTCGTCGCTCCACTTCAGCAGCTTCAGGTCGTCCTCGGGCGGGTGCTCGCGGTACCAGTGGATCCAGTCGTAGTCGGTGATGCCGGCCTCGCGGTTCGGCGCCCACAGCTCCACGGTCCAGAACAGCGCGCCGAGGTGCTCGTAGAGCCAGTCCTGGGTGCCGGTGATGATCTCCTTCGGGTGGTACTTGAAATCGTGGAAGATGCTGATCGCCGGATAGCCGGTGAGCTTGGTGCCGAGTTCGCTGAAACGCTTGTAGACCCACAGGTCTTCGGGCGTCATGTCGGTGTCGGCCTGCGTGCCCATCGGCCGCAGGATGACGCCGCTGTGGGTGTGGAAGCTGATCGCCGCACCGATGTTCGGGTGCTTGGCGACGAAGTCCACCATCGCGCGCACCTCGGGCTCGCTGGTCGGGTACGGGCCGGCGCCGGCCTGTTCGAACTCCTGGCGCCAGTAGGCCGGGAAGTTGCGGTTCAGGTCGAGCCCTTCGAGGTTCGGGTTGGCGCTGATCTTCAGGCCGTCGTAGTTGCGCAGCAGGCCCTCGGGCATGACGCGGAAATACTCGCCGCCGATGTCGCCGGGCTCGCGCGGCACCATCAGCCGCGGGTCTTCGGGGTGCTTCTTCCAGCTGCCGTGTGCATCGGCCACGCGCATGCTGAGCACGCGGCCGTCGCCGTCGATGTCTTCGATGTCCAGGCCATCGACCGGCGCTTCGTCGAACGGGTACGGGCGTGTCGACGAGCGGATGTGGCGCGGCTTGTCGGCCAGCGCCAGTTCGGCGCCGTCGGGGTTCAGCCGAGGGCAGATGTAGACCGTGCGCGTGTTCAGCAGGTGCGTGATGCGCCGGCCTTCGTCGTCATCGACGCCGAAGTTCAGCACCAGGTGGTGCAGCCAGTACAGGCAGGCGGTGCTGGCGGTGAGCTCGGCGGCGTGGATGTTGCCGTCGACCCAGAAGGCCGGCTTGTCGCTGTGCGCGCCGGTGTCGGCTGTTGGTCAGCACCATCAGCCAGATGTCGCGGCCTTCGTGGCTCTTGCCGAGCGAGCGCAGGCTGACCAGGTCGGGGCGCGCCGCGGCGTAGTCGTCGAGCAGGCGCGTCAGTTCGGGGTGGCGGTAGAACTGGTCGAAGCGGGGGACCGGGATGTCGGGCATGTCGATCAACGGTGCGCAGGGATGCGAACCATTGTGCCTGCCCGACATACCGCCCGAGCGGCTCGCGCAAGCCGGCTCAGGGCCGCCTGTTCTGCCTCTCGGCGGCTGCCAGGGTCGGATCGCTGCTCCCCACCTGGCGGGTTTCGTCGGCGCTCATCTGCCGGATGTTCAGCGCGCACGCATCGGCAGGCTCGGCACGTCGATCGATCAGTCGATCGGCTGCGGCACCCCGGCCACGAAAACCCTCAGCTCACCGCTGGGAAAGCTCTGCCATTCCTCGTCGCTGGTCAACGGCTCGGTGGCGACCACGGCGACCCGGTCGCTCGGGGTGGTCAGCGCGGCGAAGTCGATGCTCAGATCCTCGTCGGCCAAACGGGCGGGGCGAAACGGATGCTGGCGCTGCAGCCAGTGCAAGCGGGTGGTGCCGTGCGCCCACAGTGCCTGCCCGTTGGACAGCAGCACGTTGAAGCTGCCGTGCCGGCTGGGCCGGGGCAGCAGCTCGCGCAGCGTGTGGCTCAGCTCGTCGATGCTCGGCACCGCGGCATGCGCCTTGGCCAGCTCCTGCATCAGCCAGCAGAAGGCGAGTTCGCTGTCGGTATCGCCCACCGGCCGGAAGGCGCCGTGCAGGTACGGGCGGAAACCCTTCAGATCGCCGTTGTGCGCGAAGACCCAGTAGCGGCCCCACAACTCGCGCTGGAAGGGGTGGGTGTTCTCCAGCGCCACCCGGCCGACGGTGGCCTTGCGGATGTGGGCGATGACGTTGTCGCTTCGGATCGGGTAGGCGCGCACCATGTCGGCCACCGGCGAATGCACCGCGCTGTGCGGGTCGACGAACAGGCGCAGCCCGCGGTCTTCGAAGAAGGCGATGCCGAAGCCGTCCTTGTGCTCGTCGGCGCGCTTGGCCAGCCCGGTGAACGAGAACATCACGTCGGTCGGCGTGTTGGCGTTCATGCCGAGCAGTTGGCACATGGCGCGTGTCAGCGGATCGGCAGGAACAGCTTGGCGATGCCGCGCACGCTGACCAGGTTGCCGGGGTTGCCGGTTTCTTCGAGCACGCCGCTCATGCGGCGCAGGATGCGCGCGCTGCGCTGCGCACGCCAGATCACCAGGTCTGCCAGCCACGGGTGGGCATTGACGCGGCTGGCCTTGCGGTACAGCTCGAAGCGCGGCTTCAAGGCCAGCAGGCTGGCCTCGTAGTGCCGGCGCGTGGCGGTGTCGTCGAGGTTCTGCGCACGCGCCTTGATCAGCGCCTGCGCGGCCAGCATGCCGGTTTCCATCGCCTTGCCGATGCCCTCGCCGCTGAAGTCGTAGGTGCTGCCGATGGCTTCGCCGGTGGCCAGCAGGCCGGCGCGCGAATACAACGCGCCGTCGAGCGAACAGCGCAGCGGCGCGCCTTTGAGGCCGCCTTGCAAGCTGCCACCGGCCATCAACTCGCGCGCCGGCGCGTAGACCTCGCAGAAGGCGTCGAAGATCTCGCGCAGGTTGGCATCGCGCATGCGCAGCCGCCCGCTGCCCGCCAGGCCGAAGCAGTCGGCCAGGCCGACGCCGATGTTGAACATGCCACCCGGGCACGGAAAGATCCAGCCGTAGCCTTGCTTGAGCCGCGCATGCCAGACGATCTCGAGCGCGCGGATGCGCCCGACCATGGCCGGGTTGTGCACATAACCGCGCAGCGCGATGCCGGTGGGCGTGCGCCGTTCGCACACGCCGGCGGCGATGGCCGCCTGCGGCACCGCGCCGGTGGCCAGCACCAGCCACGGTGCCCGGACGAGATGGGGCGTGCCACCGATGCTCAGCGTGGCGCCCACCACGCGCCCGGCAAGGCTCGGGTGCAGCGCATCGCTCTGCTGACCCTCGAGCAAGGGCGCTTCGAAGCGCGCCGGCGGCAGCAACGTGGCGCCGGCGCGTTGCGCCGAGCGGCACAGGATGTCGTCGAGCACCTTGCGCGGCAACACGGCCACGGTGCCGGGCACATCGACGCGCCCGCCGCGCGAACCGATGCAGCCGACATGCGCGGCAGTCTGCGCATGCGCCATCACCTCGTCGTGCACACCCAGCTTGCGCAGCGCGCGGTGGGCATCGGGAATCAAGCCGTCGCCGCAGACCTTGTCGCGCGGGAAGGCGTGCTGGTCGGCGAGCAACACCTTCAGGCCCTGCTGCGCCAGCGTCTGCGCGCAAGCGCTGCCGGCGGGGCCGGCACCGATGACCAGCACGTCGCAGGAATCGGGCAGGGGATGCATCGTCAGCGCAGGAGGGAAGGAGCTCGACAAATTGGCGGCTGCGAATTGTAGGCAGCGCGTCGAAAGCCGCGGGCTGTGCGATGCTGCGCGCCGAAACCCCGCTGCTGGAGACGACGATGGCCCACCCCAATGCCGACAGCCTGATCCCCCGCCTGTGCGACGACCTGGCGCTGGCCCTGCGCGCGGCAGCACACCACGGCCTGTCCGAAGGCGTGTGCAACCACTTCAGCGTGGCGCTGCCCGACGACAGCCAGCGTTTCCTGATCAACCCGCGCGGGCTGCACTGGAGCGAGATCGGCGCCGACGACATCGTGCTCGTCGATGCCGAAGGGCGTGTGCTGCAGGGGCGCCACCGCGTCGAGCCGACCGCGATGTACATCCACGGCGCGGTGCACCGCGTGTGCCAGGCGGCGGTGGTGCTGCACACCCACATGCCCTACGCCACCGCGCTGACGCTTGACCACCGACCGCGCGCTCGACCCCACCGCCAGCCAGGGCGCGATGCGCTTCATGAACCGCATCGCCGTCGACGCGAACTACAACGGGCTGGCGCTCGACTGGGCCGAAGGCGAACGCATCGCGCGTGCGATGCAGGGCAAGGACGTCGGCTTTCTGGGCAACCACGGCGTCATCGTCACCGGCGCTTCGGTGGCGCACGCCTACGACGACCTGTACTACCTCGAGCGCGCCTGCCTGCACCAGGTGCTGGCGATGAGCACCGGGCGGCCGTTGGCGCCGGTGAACGCCGCGCTGTCGGCGCACGTGGCGGCGCAGATCCAGGGCGAGCGCGAGCAGTCGGATCTGTTCTTCGAGGCGCTGCGGCGGATGTTGCCGGAGACACGTTGAAGGCGCCGCTGCACCTGAAAGGCAAGAGGCCGCTCGCGCGGCCTCTGCAGTGAACGAAAAAGCGCCGGAGCGATCAGCTCTTCGCGGCGGTACGGCGGCGCACCGCGCCGGCACCAACCAATGCCAGACCCACCAGGGCCAGCGAGGTTGGCTCCGGCACGTTGCTGATCTCACGGATCAGCTTGCCTTCGATGGCGGTGCCGAAATCGGCGAAGCTTGCAGCTGCCACCGCAAAGCCGCCCGTTCCGCCTTTCACGTTGTTGTCGTAGTAGGAGGCCAGACCAGATTCGCCGACGATGTAGATGCCGTTGATCGTGTCAACGCCAGCGGCCAACGCGGCATTTCTGCCGCAGGCAGCATTTGCACCGACGTTGCAGGAAGTGGTGCTGTTGTCCGCGCCATCGCCGGAAACGTCCATGACTTGACGCTGAGACTCGAACCCGTTCGAGGTGCCACCGGTTTCGGTGCCGAACAAGCCTGCCGTAGTCAACATCGCATTTTGAATCCCCGTGTTGCCCGAAAAGGCACGACTCACCCCGGAAATGGCCGTGGCAAAGCTTTGCGAGCTTGTCGCGTCGTTGATCAGCGTCCAGCCGACCTGCTGCGAAATCTGGCCTTGTCCTGACCATTCGATGTAAGTCACGGCGATGGCACCGCCCTGGCTGGCCATGATGGCGTTCTGTACGGCCGCGCTGTTAAAGGCGTTGGCGTAACCTGTCTTCTGCAGGCTGTATTCGGTGGCATCGACGCTACCCGATACATCGACCAGCAACATCAACTCCAAGCCGACGCCGACAGCGCCCACCTGGCCTCCCACCATTAGCGCAGACGCACCAAGAATGGACAGGACTGTCTTCTTCAGTTTCATTGGAATACCTCGGTGATGAACGGTGACAGCAAGACGTGTCGACAGCCTTCATGCGATATTCATGCCAGTTTCTTAAATCATTGTTTTTACAAGATTTCTCTTTTTGGAGAGTGGTTCTACAGATCATTGGTGTAAATCGTGTCGACACCCCCGAATGAGGGGTTGAAAGCCAAGGCGCCGGGATAAGTGGTGGTGTTTTCCCTATCTGCAGTATTTTTCCGGACACTCCGTGGATGGCCTTACTGATGAACTGAAATTTCGCAATTTCGTCATGGATAGTTTTCTTCGAGCATCAGGCGCTGCCGTGATACTGCCGAGTCCCGAGTGGCCCGCCCGCCACTGAGTAGACCTCCTCGGAAGGCGCGACCCATGTGCGAAAACTTTCTGCTGCCCAGCCTTGCTCTGGCCGCCCTGCTAACGCTGGCCGGCTGCGACGGCAAGTCGGAAACCGAGTTGCTGGCGTCCGCCAAGAGTTACCTGCAGAAAGACGACCCCAAAGCGGCAATCATCCAATTGAAGAACGCGCTGCAGCAGCAGCCGTCTTCGGGCGAGGCGCGCTTTCTGCTCGGCCAGGCCCTGCTTGAAAGCGGCGATGCAGCAGGTGCCGAAGTCGAGTTGCGCCGTGCGCTGGAACTCGAATACCCTTCGTCGCGGGTGACGCCGCCACTGGCCCAGGCGGTGCTGCGCCAGGGCGCATTCGACAAGTTGACGCAGCAGTTCGCCGAGGTCGAACTCGATGACAAGGCGGCGATGGTGGCCTTGCAGCTGGTGCTGGCGGACGCCTACCGCGCACAGGGCGCGACGGACAAGGCCCGCGCCGCGCTCGGCAAGGTGCTGACACTGGAGTCGCAATCGGTGCCCGCCCTGCTCGCACTGGCTCAATTGAAGGCCGTCGCCGGCGAGTTCGATAGCGCGCTGGCGGCCACCGACGAGTTGCTCGGGCAACACCCGGATAGCGCCGACGCCTGGCGCCTCAAGGGCGACCTGCTGTACGCACCTCGGCGGGAACATGGGTTGCGCCCTCGCCGATGAGTTCGAGGTTGCGCAAGGTCGCCGTCGTCAGCGCATGGGATCACTCGCAAACCCGGCGCGATCGATTCCCTGCGTGTAGGCCAGCACCTTGACGCAGCAGGCCGCCATGTCTTCGACATAGAACCGCCATTCGCGCCGGGGCCCAGCCTCAGACATGAATCGCATCCCGCTCGACGAAGGGCTGCAACTGCGGCCGCAGGGCCTTTTCGGTGACCAGATCGACCGGGCAGCCCAGCAGGTCCTCCAGATAGCACTGGACGAACAACCCGGCGCAGGCACCGGCGCGGCTGCACGCCACGCTGCTGCTGGCGAAGAAAGATGCCGAGGCGGCGCAGTTCGCCGAAACCTGGCAGCGCTCGCATCCGAAGGACGCGCTGTTCGTGTTCTACCTCGGCGACGCGGCCACTGAGCAGGGCCGCTTTGACGCCGCCGAAAAGTACTATCGGCAGCTGCTGCAGCTGCAACCCGACAATGCGATCGCGCTGAACAACCTGGCCAGCGTGTTGCTCAGTGCGCACAAGCCCGGCGCCTTGGCGCTGATCGAGCGGCCAACAAGGCTGTGCCCGGACAACCCGCGTTCCTGGACACGATGGCCACCGCCTTGGCGGCCGACAAACAATTTCCCCAGGCCATCGATGTGCAGAAGCAGGCCATCGAGAAGGCGCCGAATACCCCGCTCTTCCGGCTGACGATGGCGAAGATCTATCTGCAGTCCGGCGACAAGGCGCAGGCGCGCAGTACGCTCGAGGCCTTGCTCAAGCCCGGCAAGGACTTTCCGCAGCGCGGCGAAGCCGACGCGCTGCTGAAGAGCATCGCCAGTTCCTGAGGGCGCCGGACCCGGGCCGGCTCAACGCGCTGGCCGCCCTTGACCTTCAACCGCCACGCATGCAGCAGCGGCTCGGTGTAGCCGCTGGGCTGCTCCAGGCCCTTGAACACCAGGTCGCTGGCCGCCTGGAACGCCGCC
The DNA here is from genome assembly GCA_963756415.1 of uncultured beta proteobacterium. GTDB lineage: Bacteria > Pseudomonadota > Gammaproteobacteria > Burkholderiales > Burkholderiaceae_C > Rubrivivax. The sequence continues at coordinate 113,931 of CAVWNT010000002.1, read as the reverse complement.
GATGTCGTCGAAGCGCCCGGCCATCGTTCTGGTACAGCGGGTCGCCGGCATTCTGGCCTGTCGACCACCTTGGCCATGCGCTTCAGCGTGGCCCTGACCTGCGCCTTGCGTCACCACGCCGTGCAGCAGCCAGTTGGCCATGTGCTGGCTGCTGATGCGCAGCGTGGCGCGGTCTTCCATCAGGCCGACGTTGTGGATGTCGGGCACCTTCGAGCAGCCCACGCCCTGGTCGATCCAGCGCACCACGTAGCCCAGGATGCCCTGCGCGTTGTTGTCCAGTTCCTGCTGCCGCTCGGCGTCGGACCAGTCGGCGCGCTTGACCACCGGCACGATCAGCAGGCCGCTGAGCAGCGCGTCGATGGCCGCATCGCTGGCGGTCTTCTCCAGCGCCTTCTGCACCGCGACCACGTCCACCTGGTGGTAGTGCAGCGCGTGCAGCGTGGCCGCGGTGGGCGACGGCACCCAGGCGGTGTTGGCGCCGGCCTGCGGGTGCGCGATCTTCTGCTCCAGCATCGCCGCCATCAGGTCGGGCATGGCCCACATGCCCTTGCCGATCTGCGCCTTGCCGCGCAGGCCGCACTGCAGGCCGACCAGCACGTTGCTGCGTTCGTAGGCCGCGATCCAGGCGCTGCTTTTCATGTCGCCCTTGCGCATCATCGGCCCGGCGTGCATCGCGGTGTGCATCTCGTCGCCGGTGCGGTCGAGGAAGCCGGTGTTGATGAAGGCGACGCGGCTCGTCGCGGCCGCGATGCAGGCCTTCAGGTTGACGCTGGTGCGGCGCTCCTCGTCCATGATGCCGAGCTTGACGGTGCTGTCGGGCAGGCCGAGCAGCTTCTCGACGCGGCCGAACAGCTCGGCGGCGAAGGCCACCTCGGCCGGGCCGTGCATCTTCGGCTTGACGATGTAGACCGAGCCCTCGCGGCTGTTGCGGATGCCGTTGGCCGACTTGCCCTGCAGATCGTGCAGCGCGATGGTGGTGGTGACCAGCGCGTCGAGGATGCCTTCGGGGATCTCCTGGGGCGCGTCGGCCGGGCCCCACAGCACCGCCGGGTTGTTCATCAGGTGGCCGACATTGCGCACGAACAGCAGCGAGCGGCCGTGCAGCACGACTTCGTCGCCGCCCGATGGCGTGGTGTAGCGCCGGTCGGGGTTCAGGCCGCGCGTGAAGGTCTTGCCGCCCTTGGCCACCTGCTTCGGTCAGCGTGCCCTTCAGGATGCCCAGCCAGTTGCCGTAGGCCTGCACCTTGTCGTCGGCGTCGACCACGGCCACCGAATCTTCCAGGTCGAGGATGGTCGACAGCGCCGCTTCCAGCACCAGGTCGCTGACGCCGGCGGCGTCGCTCTTGCCGATCGGCGGTGCTGCGGTCGATGCGGATGTCCAGGTGCAGCCCGTTGTGCTGCAGCAGCACCGACGACGGCGACGCCGCGTCGCCCTGGTAGCCGATCAACTGCGCCGGCCGGGCCAGGCCGCTGCGGCTGCCGTCCTTCAGGCTGACCTGCAGCTCGCCGCCCTCGACGCGGTAGCCGGTGCTGTCGACATGCGAGCCCTTCTTCAGCGGCGCGCAGCGGTCGAGCACATGGCGCGCGTAGTCGATGACCTTGGCGCCGCGCACCGGGTTGTAGCCGCTGCCCTTGTCCGCGCCGTCGTCTTCGGCGATCACGTCGGTGCCGTACAGCGCGTCGTACAGCGAGCCCCAGCGCGCGTTGGCGGCGTTCAGCGCATAACGCGCGTTGGTGATCGGCACCACCAGCTGCGGCCCGGCCTGCAGCGCCAGTTCGGCATCGACGTTGCTGTCGTCGTCACCTTCACCCGCGCCGGCGCGGCCACCAGGTAGCCGATCCGGTCGCAGGAAGGCGCGGTAGGTCTTCGTGTCGCCGGATCGGGCCGGGGTGGGCCTTGTGCCAGGCGTCGAGTTCGGTCTGCAGCCGGTCGCGTTCGGCCAGCAGCGCAGCGTTCTTCGGCGCCAGGTCGTGCACGATCGGGTCGAAGCCGTGCCAGAAGGCGGCCGGCGTCGACGCCGGTGCCGGGCAGCACCTGGTCGTCGATGAAGCGATGCAAGCGCGTGGTCGACCTGCAGGCGGTGGACGGTGGTGCGTGCAGTCTCGATGTCGAAGTGTTCGCAAGGTTCAGGGGTTGGCAGGGAAGAAGTCCCAGCACGTCGCGCAGGCTGCTGCCGGTGCGCGTGGGCTCGGTGTCGAGTTGTTCGAGCGGCAGCCCGCCGCGGTTGACCCACAGCGTGGTGTAGCCGAACCAGGTGGCGCCGATCGCGTCCCAGCAGTTGCTGGAGACGAACAGGATCTCGCGCGCCGGCAGCTTCAGCGCCTGCGGGCCCAGCGCGTAGGCGGCCGGGTCGGTCTTGTAGCGCTTGATCGGGTGCACGCTGAGCACCGGGTCGAGCAAGGCTTCGAAGCCCGCGCTCTTGATCGCCACCGCCAGCATGTCGGGGTCGCCGTTGCTCAGGATGCCGGCGCGCATGCCGCGCTCGTGCAGGCTCTGCAGCACTCGCTTGTTCTCGGGGAAGGCGCTCAGGTGCGCGGTACTGGTTCATCAGCTGGTCTTCGGCCGCGGCGTCCAGCGTCAGGCCCAGGCGCAGCGCGGCATAGCGCAGGGCGGCGCGCGTCAGGTCCCAGAACGGGCGGTAGTGCTGGCCCTGGCCGCCGCTCATCGAGCACAGCCGCGTGTATTCGATCTGCTTGTCGCGCCAGAGCACGCTCAGGCGCTCGCCGAGGCCGGGGAACAGCTGTTCGCCGAGCAGCGCCACGCTGTAGACGTCGAACAGCGTGCCGTAGGCGTCGAACAGCACCGCCTTCGGGATCGACGCGGCGCGCGCGGGGGGCTTGGTGGACGGCATGGCTGAACTCTATTCGTTACCGGTGCAGCCATTTGGCACGCAAAAGGTCCGTCTTTGTTGACACAGATGCGCCTAGTGCGCTTGCGCACGAAGCACCACAGATTGCGCCAGCTGTGATCTCGATGCGTGTAATGTAGAAGCGATGGCGCAGCTAAAGCAGATCGAATCGTTCGTGGCGGTGGCCGCCAAGGGCAGCCTGACCGCGGCCGCGCAGGCCGAAGGCGTGGCGCCGGCGGTGATCGGCCGGCGCATCGACGCGCTCGAGGAGCGCCTGGGCGTGAAGCTGCTGGTGCGCACCACGCGGCGCATCACGCTGACCCACGAAGGCAGCGCCTTCCTCGAGGACTGCCAGCGCCTGCTGGTCGATCTGGCCAATGCCGAGGCCAGCGTCAGCGCCGGCGGCGTCAAGGCCAGCGGCCACCTGCGCATCACCGCGCCGGCCGGTTTCGGCCGCCGCCACGTCGCGCCGCTGGTGCCGCGGCTTCATCGCGCAGCACCCGGACGTCAGCGTGTCGCTGAACCTCAGCGACCGGGTCGTCGACATCGTCAACGAAGGCTTCGACTGCGCGGTGCGCGTCGGCGACCTGCCCGATTCGCAGCCTGGTCAGCGTGCGCCTGGCCGACAACCGCCGCCTGTGCGTGGCCACGCCCGGCTACCTGGAGCGCGCCGGCACGCCGCAGGCACCCGGCCGACCTGTCACGCCACGAATGCCTGACGCTTGTCGACCGACGCCAGCCAGACCCGCGGCTGGGCCTTCGTGGTCGACGGCGAGCGTGACGCACCTGCGGCCCGGCGGCCGGCTCGACTGCAGCGACGGCCAGGTGCTGCACGACTGGTGCCTGCAGGGCCTGGGCATCGCCTGGCGCAGCACCTGGGAGGTGCGAGGGCGAGATCGCCGACGGCCGGCTGGTGGCGCTGCTCGACGACTTCGCCGCGCCGCCCAACGGCATCTACGCGGTGTTCCCGCAGCGCAAGCACCTGCCGCTGCGGGTGCGGCTGTGGATCGACTTCCTCAAGCACAGCTACGGCGACCCGGCGTACTGGCAGCCGCCGGCCTGAGCCGCCGGCTGGCGGATTCAGGCGCCGGCGTCGGCGACGCACTTCTTCGTGAAGCTGGTCTTGGCCGCGCCGGCCAGCTTCTTCTCGGCCGCCTTGGCATCGCAGGCCGCCGCCGCGCTGCTGCTGGCGCCGCCGTCCTTTTCGCACTTGGTGACGAAGCTGGTCTTGGCCGCGCCGGCGAGCTTCTTCTCGGCGGCCATCGCCTCGCAGGACGCCGCGCCGCCGGCATCCGCCTCGCACTTCTTCATGAAGCTGGTCAACGCGGCGCCGGCCAGTTTCTTCTCCGCCGCCGTGGCCTCGCAGGCGGCGTTGGCGCCATGCGCCGCGGTGCTCGCCAGACACAGTGCCGCGATGGCGGCGCTCAACAGGGCAGATGCTCTGATCATGTTCACTCCCGATCGATGATGGTGGTTGCTGCGCCCGGCCGTGGCTGCGAACCCGAAGGCCCGGCCGCGCCGCATTGAATCACGCGCGCGGCAGCCGCGGCGGCGTCGATCAGAGAATTCGTCGCGCGGGCGCGACCAGCGCTTCGTTCGCCGCGTGCAGCCGCCGCACCAGCACGCGGATGAAGGCCGCATCGAACAGCCGCCGCGTCGCCAGGCCGAGCTGCTCCAGCGTCTCGGGGGTGAACGAGATCGTCGTCGCCGGCTGCGCCACCACCACGTCGGCGCTGTGCACGCGCAGGTCGGGATTCGGCGCCAGGTAGGCCATCTCGCCGACCGAGGTGCCGGTGCCCATCTGCGCGACACGCTGGCCGCCGCGGTACACATCGACCTCGCCCTGGGCGATGATGTGGAAGCTGTTGCCGCTGTCGCCGGCGCGGTACAGCGCATGGCCGAAGGGCAGGCGCTGCCACTGCGCGCGGTGCACCACCTCCCACAGCTCGACGTCGCCGAAGCCGGAGAAGAATTCGAGCGAGCGCAGCAGGTTGAAGCGTTCGGAATCGAGCACGCCCTGCAGCGGCCCGCGCGGCAGCTGCTGATCGGTCACCAGCGACGACAGCTCCTGCGCGAAGCTTTCCCAGTCCGCCTGCCGGTCATCGCGCGACTTGCTCAGGCCCCGGCGGATGAGCTGGTCCAGCCGCGCCGGCACGCCTTCGCGCTGCTGCTGCAGCGGCGCCGGCTCGCCGTGGTAGATCTGCTGCATCAGCGCCGGCTGGCTGGCGGCTTCGAACGGCGGCTTGCCGGCGATCAGGTGGTACAGCACGCCGGCCAGCGCGTAGATGTCGGCGCGGCAGTCGAGCACGTCGCCGTCGAGCTGCTCGGGCGGCATGTAGGCCAGCGAGCCGACGCGGAACACCTGCGTGCGCTCGGCATTCAGGTTCATCACGCTGCCGAAATCGGTGATCTTGACGTCGGTGACGAGCGCGTTGCGCGTGCTGGCGATGATGTTGGCCGGCTTGACATCGCGGTGGATCAGCCCCTGGCGGTACACGTAGCCCAGCGCCATCGCGCACTTGAAGCCGATTTCCACCACCTGCTCCAGCGACAGCAGCGCGTCGGCGCGGCAGTAGCGGCGCAAGGTCACGCCGGGCACGTATTCCATCACCAGGTAGGGCAGGGCCGGGTCGTCGACCGCATCGTAGATCTGCACCACGTTCGGGTGCTGCAGGCGCCCGACCAGCGCCGCCTCGGCGGCGAAGAAGTGCTGCTGGAAATGACCCTCGACAGAGTCGGCGGCGACGCCGACCCGCACCCGCTTGATCGCCACCTCGCGCTGGTTGAAGGCGTCGTGGGCGAGGAAGACCTCGCTGGTGGCGCCTTCGCCGAGGCGGGCGCGCACGCTGTACTTGCCGATCTGCGCCGGCAGGTCGGCGCTTCGGCGGCGGGTCTCGAAAGCGGTGTCGGTGGGCATGGTCGCGTCGCCGCGATGGTGCCGCGCCGGCGGCCACGACAGTCCGCCGAACAGGGCCGCAAAGCGCTGCCTGTCCAGCCCGCGGCAGCCGCCAGCCGGCAGGGCAAAAAGTAGAATCAGCCGATGATCGAAGTGAAAAGGGCCCTGCGGGCCGCGCTGGGCAAGGCCCTGGCAGAACTTGCCACCGAAGCCGGCGCCGGCTGCTGCAGCCGCACCGCCGGCCGCCTTCGAATCCCCGAAGCTGGCCGCACACGGCGATCTGGCCGTCACCGCGGCGATGCCGCTGGCGCGCTTGCTGAAGAAGAACCCGCGCGAACTGGCCGCGCGCCTGGTCGAACTGCTGCAACGCGAGGCCAGCGTGCAGCGCTGGGTGCAGGCGATCGAGATCGCCGGGCCGGGTTTCATCAACCTGCGGCTGTCGGATGCAGCGCGCCAGACGGTGGTCGAGGAGATCAACCGCTCGGCGGCCGGGTTCGGGCGCGAAGATGCCAGCGGCAAACGGGTGCTGATCGAGTTCGTGTCGGCCAACCCGACCGGCCCGCTGCATGTCGGCCATGCCCGCCAGGCCGCGCTCGGCGACAGCCTGGCCCAGCTGTTCGAGACGCAGGGCTGGCAGGTGCAGCGCGAGTTCTATTACAACGATGCCGGCGTGCAGATCGCCACGCTGACGTCCTCGGTGCAGCACCGGCTGCTGGGTTTCGCCCCCGGTGACGAGGGCTGGCCCGGCGAGGCCTACAACGGCGACTACATCGCCGACATCGCCGCCGCCTTCGTGGCACGGGCGCACATCGAGGCCGACGACCGCAGCGTCACCGCCTCGGGCGACATTCAGGACCGCGACGCGATCCGCGAGTTCGCGGTGGCCTACCTGCGCCGCGAGCAGGACCTGGACCTGCAGGCCTTCGGTGTGCGCTTCGATCGCTATTTCCTCGAGTCGAGCCTGTACAGCAGCGGCCAGGTCGAGGCCACGGTGCAGCGCCTGGTCGAGCAGGGCCAGACCTACGAGAAGGACGGCGCGCTGTGGCTGCGCAGCACCGACTACGGTGACGACAAGGACCGCGTGATGCGCAAGTCGGGCGCGGCGCCGGACGCGGCCTCGTTCACCTATTTCGTGCCCGACGTGGCCTATCACCTCGACAAGTTCAGGCGCGGCTTCGACAAGGTCGTCGACATCCAGGGCGCCGACCACCACGGCACCGTGGCGCGCGTGCGCGCGGGGCTGCAGGCGGCTGGGCTGGGCGTGCCGGCGGGCTTTCCCGAGTACATCCTGCACCGCATGGTGACGGTGATGCGCGGCGGCCAGGAGGTGAAGATCTCCAAGCGCGCCGGCTCCTACGTCACCTTGCGCGACCTGATCGACTGGACCAGCCGCGATGCGGTGCGCTTCTTCCTGATCAGCCGCAAGGCCGACACCGAATTTGTCTTCGACATCGATCTGGCGCTGCAGGCCAACGACGAGAACCCGGTGTTCTACGTGCAGTACGCCCATGCGCGCATCTGTTCGGTGCTGGCGCAGTTCGAGGCCGGCGGCAAGACGCCGCAGGCCGCCGCGCTGCAGCGGCTGGTGGCAGCGTCCGAACAACAACTGATGCGCAAGCTCGCCGAATACCCCGAGATGCTGGCGCGCGCCGCCGCTGAACTGGCACCGCACGACGTGGCCTTCTACCTGCGCGAACTGGCCGCGGCCTTCCACAGCTACTACGCCGCCGAGCGCTTTCTGGTCGACGATCCGGAGCTGGCCGGCGCGCGCATGGCGCTGCTCGCGGCCACCCGCGCAGGTGCTGCACAACGGCCTGCAGATCCTCGGCGTCGGTGCGCCGCAGGCGATGGAACGCAGCCAGCCGGCGCTGGCGGAGAATGGCGCATGACGAAGCGGAATCATTCGCAGAACGGCGGATTTGCCATCGGGCTGGTGGTCGGCATGCTGGCCGGCTTGCTGGTGGCGCTGGCGGTGGCCTGGTATGTCAACCAGGTGCCGGTGCCCTTTGTCAACAAGTTGCCGCAGCGCACCGCCGAGCAGGACGCCGCCGAGATCGAGCGCAACCGCACCTGGGATCCGAATGCGGCGCTGGGCCCGAAGGCGCCCACCCGCCCGGCCGCGCCGCCGGCGCCCGCAGCAGCCCCCGGCGTGGCGCGCCGCACCGATGAAAGCGCCGCCGTCGCCGGCAATGACCACCGCCGCGCCGGCGCCGCGGCCTGCGGCGCTTGCCGCTTCAGCCCCGCCCAAGGTGCTGAAACCCGGCGCGGATCCTTTCACCTACTATGCGCAAGCGGGCGCCTACTCACGTGCCGAAGACGCGCAGGCGCAGCGCGCCAAGCTCGCGCTGATGGGGCTCGATGCACGCATCGTCGAGCGCGAGCAGGCCGGCCGCACCGTGTACCGGGTCCGGCTGGGGCCCTACGAAAAGCGCCCGGATGTCGATGCCATGCTCGAACGCCTGACCTCGGCCAGCGTGGAATCGACCCTGGTTCGCGTCGAGCGGCAATGAACTTTGTCCGCCCGCGGCCGGTCAAGCCATGCGTCGATGCGCCTGCACAGGCACTGACTTCAGGCAGCAAAAGGAATTCGATGAACCGACGTGATTTTTCCCTGCAGCTGGCGCTGGCCGGCGGCCTCACCGGCCTGGCACTGCCATCAGCGCGCGCCCAGGGCGGCCCCGTCGAGGGCACGCACTATGTCAAGGTCTCGCCGCCGGCACCGGTGTCGGCGCCGGCCGGCAAGGTGGAGGTGGTGGAGTTCTTCTCCTATGGCTGCCCGCACTGCTTCTCGTTCGAGCCCGCCGTTGAAGGCTGGTCCAAGCAACTGCCCGAGTACATGGTCTTCCGGCGCGTGCCGGTCGGCTTCAACGCGTTGTACGAGACCTACCAGAAGATCTACTTCGCGCTCGAGGCGATGGGCCAGGTCGATGCCATGCAGCGCAAGGTCTTCGAGGCCATCCACGTGCAGCGCCAGCGCCTCGACAAGGAGGCCGACATCGTCGCCTTCATGAAGGCCAACGGCATCGATGGCGCCAAGTTCGCGGACCATTTCAAGTCGTTCTCGGTGCAGGCCAAGCAGCGCCAGGCCAAGCAGCTGTCGGAGGCCTACAAGATCGACGGCGTGCCCGCGCTCGGCGTGCAGGGCCAATACCTGACGTCGGGTTCGCTGGCCGGCAGCAACGAGCGTGCATTGGCGGTGGCCGAAAAACTGGCGCAGGGTTTGCGCAAGACGGGCTGACAGCTGGCTGTCGGGGGGCCGGCACGCGGGCTGCGTCGGCCGGCGTGGGTTGCGACGGGCACGGCAGCGCGCATGATTTGCCGCCGGGCGTGATTTGCACCCATCTGGGTGCCGGGCAGGCCGTCGGGTGCTCGATTGCTGCGCATAGAATGCACCGCAAGTTTCGTGCCGCTCATGTCCCGTCGCCTTCCCCTCCTCGCTGTTTCGCTGTTCGTATCGCTGTGTCTGGGCTGGCCCGCCGGCGCGCGCGCGGAGAAAGGTGATCGCAGCAAGCCGATGGTGATCGAGGCCGACAAGCCCGGCACCGTGGATCTGCAACGCCAGGTGGTGGTCTTCAACGGCAACGTGGTCATCGTGCAGGGCACGATGCAGATCCGTGCCGAGCGCGTCGAAGTGCGCGAGACCAGCGACGGCTTCCGTTCGGCGATCGCCACCGGCACCGCCGGCCAGCCGGCCAGCTTCAGGCAAAAGCGCGACGGCGTCGACGAGACGCTCGAAGGCAGCGCCGAGCGCATCGAGTACGACGGGCGCACCGACACGCTGCGCTTCGACGGCAAGGCGTCGGTGAAACGGCTGCGCGCCGGGCAGGTCGCCGACGAGATCAATGGCGCGCTGATCACCTGGGACAACACCAGCGAGCTGTTCAAGGTGCAGGGCGGCGACAGCACCGCGGCCAACCCCGGGCGGCCGCGTGCGCGCCGTGTTCGCCCCGCCCGAAGGCAGCCCGGCCGACGCGGCACCGCCCGCGGCCGGCAGCGGCGTGCCGCTGAAGCCCGCCCGATCACTCGGGGCGCCGCGTTGAGCGAGCGCCCGGCCAGCACGCTGGTGCCCGAGCGCGACCTGCGCGACCTGGCCAACGCGCCGGCGGCGCTCGACTTCGTCAAGGACACATCGCTGTCGTCACCCGGCCGGCTGGCCCTGTCGCCCGGCGTCAGCCGGCTCGATGCACGCGGTCTGCGCAAGAGCTACGCCTCGCGCACGGTGGTCAAGGACGTCAACCTCGAAGTCGCGGCCGGCGAAGTGGTGGGCCTGCTCGGCCCCAACGGCGCCGGCAAGACCACCACCTTCTACATGGTCGTCGGGACTGGTGCGCGCCGATGCCGGGCAGATCCACATCGACGGGCAGCCGGTGCACAACCTGCCGATCCACCGGCGCTCGCGCCTGGGGCTGTCGTACCTGCCGCAGGAAGCGTCGATCTTTCGCAAGTTGACGGTCGAGGAAAACATCCGCGCGGTGCTCGAACTGCAGCTCGATGCCAACGGGCGCGCGCTGAGGTCGGCGACCATCGACGATCAGTTGCAGCGCCTGCTGCACGAGCTCGGCATCGAGGCGCTGCACGATTCCCCGGCGCCGGCGCTGTCGGGCGGTGAGCGACGGCGGGTCGAGATCGCCCGCGCGCTGGCCACGCAGCCGCGTTTCATCCTGCTCGACGAGCCCTTTGCCGGTGTCGACCCGATCGCGGTGATCGAGATCCAGCGCATCATCGGTTTCCTGCGCTCGCGCGGCATCGGCGTGCTCATCACCGACCACAACGTGCGCGAGACGCTGGGCATCTGCGACCACGCCTACATCATCAACGACGGGCAGGTGCTGGCCGAAGGCACGCCGGCGCAGATCGTCGAGAACGCCGAGGTGCGCAAGGTGTACCTCGGCGAGAACTTCCGCATGTAGCGGCATGGGACGATGAAGCCCTCGTTGCAGGTGCGCCTGTCGCAGCACCTGGCACTGACGCCGCAGTTGCAGCAGTCGATCCGGCTGTTGCAGCTGTCGACGCTCGAGCTGCAGCAGGAAGTCGAGCAGATGCTCGAACAGAACCCGTTTCTCGAACCCGACGAGGACGCCAACCACATCGACACCGCGCCATCCGAGCGTGCGGTGGCCGATCAGCGCCAGGCCGAGGTGGCCAGCGCCGAGAACGGCGACGGCAGCGCCGGGGAGGCCGGCGACGCGGGCGACGGCGATGCCTCGTCGCTGCAGGAAGTCAACGCCGCCGAATTCGGCACCACCGAGCGCGAGGACTGGGAAAACGGCACCGAGGGCGACGACTTCGACGGCATCCGCGAAACACCCGGCACGCCGGGCAACGGCGCAGCCGGTGACGACGCCGGCGGCGACTTCGAGCGCGGCGGTGCCGCCATCTCGCTGCAGGAGCACCTGCGCGCGCAGATGGCCGGCATGCGGCTCAGCGACGAGGACCGCGCCGCGCTCGAGGTGCTGCTCGAATCGCTGAACGGCGACGGCTACCTGGCCGACACCCTGGAAGAGATCCACGAGCGCCTGGCCGAGATGCTGGACGCGCAGGGCGAAGAGGCGCGCGAGGACCTGATGCAGCGCCTGCGCTGCGCCCTGCAGTGGCTGCAGAGCATGGAACCGCTGGGCGTCGGCGCGCGCACGCTGGGCGAATGCCTGGCGCTGCAACTGCGCGCGGTGCCGAGTTGTGCGGCGCAGACGATCGCGCTGCGCATCTGCGACAAGCACCTCGAACTGCTGGCGCGGCGCGACTTCAAGCGCCTGGCAGCGGCCACCGGCGCCGACGAGGCGCTGGTCAAGCAGGCGCAGGCGATGATCGTGATGTGCGAGCCGAAGCCCGGGCCGGGCGTTCGAGGACACCGAGACCTACGCGGTGGTGCCGGATGTGGTCGTGCGGCGCTCGGGCCGCGGGCTGAAGGTCGAGCTGAACCAGGCCGTGATGCCGCGCCTGCGCATCAACGACCTGTATGCGCAGGCGGTGCGCGGCAGCCGCGGAAGTTCGGGCAACCACGCCGGCCTGAGCGCGCGCCTGCAGGAAGCGCGCTGGTTCATGAAGAACATCCAGCAGCGCTTCGACACCATCCTGCGCGTGTCGAAGGCCATCGTCGAGCGGCAGAAGAACTTCTTCAGCCACGGCGCCATCGCGATGAAGCCGCTGGTGCTGCGCGAGATCGCCGACGAGCTGGGGCTGCACGAATCCACCATCTCGCGTGTCACCACCGCCAAGTACCTGGCCTCGCCGATGGGCACCTTCGAGCTGAAGTACTTCTTCGGCTCGTCGCTGAACACCGAGACCGGCGGCAACGCCTCCAGCACCGCGGTGCGCGCGCTGATCAAGCAGCTGGTGTCCAGCGAAGACGTGAACAAGCCGCTGAGCGACAACCAGCTCAGCCAGATGCTCGACGAGCAGGGCATCAGCGTCGCCCGGCGCACGGTCGCCAAGTACCGCGAAGCGCTGAAGATCGCGCCGGCCAACCTGCGTCGGGCGCCGTAGCGCGACGCCCGGCATTCCCTGCACCGCCGTGACGAGCGCCGACGCACCGCTGCATCTGTTCCTGCCCTGCGCGGCCGGCGTCGAAGCGCTGCTCGGCGACGAGGTGCGCGCGCTGCTGCCGGGCAGCGAGGTGCAGGTGCGCCGCGGTGGCGTCTCGCTCGACGGCGTCTGCGCAGGGCCTGATGGCGCTGAACCTGGGCAGCCGCCTGGCGCAGCGGGTGCTGATCGAGGTCGCCAGCGCCGCCTATCGCCACGAGGACGACGTGTACGCGATGGCGCTGCGCGTCGACTGGTCGGCGTGGATCACGTCGCGGCATACGCTGCGCGTGGACACCAGCTCGCAGCGCTCGCCGCTGCGCAGCCTGAACTTCGCCGCGCTGCGCGTCAAGGACGCGGTGTGCGACCAGCTGCGCGAGCGCAGCGGCGAACGGCCGAACGTCGACACCCGCACGCCCGACCTGCAGTTGATGCTGCACCTGGCCGAGACGCAGGCCACGCTGTATGTCGATGCTTCGGGCGAATCGCTGTTCAAGCGCGGCTGGCGCGAGGACAAGGGCGATGCGCCGCTGAAGGAAACGCTCGCCGCGGCGATGCTGGCGGCTGCCGGCTGGCGCGGCACGCCCGCGGCCGGCGGCGCGTTGCACGATCCCTGCTGTGGCTCGGGCACCATCGCCATCGAAGCCGCGCAGATCGCCTGCGGCATCGCCCCCGGGCTGAAGCGGCGCTTCGCCTTCGAGCGGCTGCTGCCGTTTTCGACGCCCGAGATGCGCGGCGCGATGCAGCGCTTGAAGAGCCAGGCCGCAGGCGCGGGTGCACGCGTCGGCGGTGCCGATCTCGGCCAGCGACGTGTCGTTCCGCATGCTCGACTTCGCGCGCCGCAACGCGCGCCGCGCGGGTGTCGAGGCGGCGATCGAATTTCACGGCGGCGATGCACTGGAGCGGCCGCCCCCGCTGCTGCCGGCCGATCTGCCGGGCACGCTGATGCTGAACCCGCCGTACGGCGAACGCATCGACATCGCCGGCAAGGCGGCGCGCGCCTCGGCCGAGGACCGCGACACACCGAACGACTTCTTCGCACGGCTGGCCAGCCACTGGAAGCGCAGCTACACGCAGCATGCCGCCGGCTGGACCGCCTGGGTGCTCAGCCCGGACATGAAGCTGCCCGGCGCGATGCGCTTGAAGGAAAGCCGGCGCATGCCGATGTGGAACGGGCCGATCGAGTGCCGCCTGTTCCGCTTCGACCTGGTGGCCGGATCGGCACGCGCCGCCAAAGGGCCGGCCGGGATTGCCCGCGCGGCGCCGCCGGGCTGAGCGCCGCTCGGGCGGCGCCGATGCCCGCCCGGGTCGATCGGAAGCAGGTGCTGTCAGGCGGCGAGCGCTTCGCCGACCGGCCCGGCGGCATCCGGTATCTCGTCGCCACGCCGCCCTTCGAAGGCCAGCACGCCGTCATCGATCGGCGCGCGCAACAGCATCGCCCGGTCGCTGGGATAGTGGTGCGTCACGCGCCACGGCGCCTGGCTGCCCTGGCGCGGCAGCTGATCACCGGCGCGCCGCACATAACCGGCGTCGAGGCTGCCGAACACCGAGCCTTCGAGCCGGCTGCCCTGCCGGTCGCGCGCCACCGCCACCTCGAAGTTGCCAGCGTCCATGTGTTCGAGCAGCCGGCACAGGTAGGCACTGGCCAGATCGGCTTTGAGCGTCCACGAGGCGTTGATGTAGCCGACGATCCAGGCGAAGTTGGGTACCTCGTCCAGCAGCACGCCCTTGTAGAACAGGTGCTGCCCCGGTTCGACCGGCTGCCCGTCGACCGTGATCTGCGTGCCGCCGAACGACTGCAGCCGCAGCCCGGTGGCGGTGACCAGGATGTCGGCCTCGAGCGTGGCGCCCGACTGCAACCGGATGGTGCGCCCTTCGAAGCCGGCGATGCGGTCGGTGGCGACCGACGCCTTGCCGCTGCGGATGGCGCCGAACAGGTCGGCGTCGGGCACGATGCACAGGCGCTGGTCCCAGGGCATGTAGTCCGGCGTGAAGTGGCGCATCGTCGCAGCGGCCCTGCAGCTGCTTTTCGACGCGGTCGAGCAAGAACCTGCGCACCCGCTGCGGCCAGCGGCGCGAGGCCTGGTACAGCGCCTGCGCCAGCAGCCGGTTGCGCGTGCGCGCCAGCGCGAAGGCCTGGCGTCGCGGCAAGACACGGCTCAGCGCGCGTGTCAGCGGGTCGTCGGTGGGCACCGAAAAGAAGTAGCTCGGCGAGCGCTGCAGCATCGTCACGTGCGCGGCACTGTCGGCAATCGCCGGCACCAGGGTCACCGCGGTGGCGCCGCTGCCGAGCACGACGACGCGCTGGCCGCTCAGGTCGAGATCGGCGGGCCAGTGCTGCGGATGCACGACGCGGCCGTCGAACGCATCGATGCCGTCGAAGGCGGGCGTGTACCCGCTGTCGTGGTCGTAGTAGCCGGTGGCCATGATCAGCCAGCGGCAGCGAAAACGTCGCGCCGCCGTCTCACCCTGCGTGGTGACGAGCCAGCGCTGTTCGGCCGATGACCAGCTGGCGTGGGTCGTCTTCAGCCCGTGCACGATGTGCGGCTCGAGGCCGTGCGCACGCACGGTTTCGCCCAGGTAGTCGCGGATCGTCGAGCCGCTGGCCAGCACCGTGAAGCGATCCCACGGCCGCGAGCGGTAGCCGTAGGTGTGCATGTCGGAATCGGAACGCACGCCCGGGTAGCGGAACAGATCCCAGGTGCCGCCGATGTTCGCGCGGCGCTCGACGATGGCGAAGGATTTGCCGGGCAGACGCGTCTTCAGCGCGCAGCCCATGCCGATGCCGGACACACCGGCGCCGACGATCAGCACATCGAGGTCGTCGCCCGGCACGTGCATCTCGTCAGCGCATGCGCAGCACCGGCCTCAGCGGCGCGGCGGCGGGTTGCCCTTGCGATCGAACTTGCGCCAGTACCCGAACGCTTCTTCGTGCACCTCGATGTCGACCTCGGCGATGCGCAGCTGCAGCCGCTCCTGCACATCGGCGACCGCTCGGTTGTAGACCAGCGGGGCGATTTCCTCGAGGAAGAAGCCGAGCAGTCCGCCGGCGGCGACGTTGCCGATCGGCTCGTCCATGTTGGCGCTGAAGTAGCGCTCGATCGAGGCGATCGCCTGCTGGCGCTGCTCCCGGTCGAGATCGATCGGCATCGCAGCCGCTCAACGCCGGTTCAACATGCCCAGCAGATCGCCCAAGCCGCCCAGGCCACCCAGATCGCCCGTTGGCAACTGACCGTCGGGCGTCAGGCGATCGACGGCCTGCGGCAAGGATTGCGACAGCTGCGCGCCCAGGTCGCCGGTGGACAGGCCGAAGCGCGAGGCCAGATCGGACATCTGCTGCTGCCCGAGCACCTGCCCCAGCTGCTGGCCCGACACCGGCAGGTTCTGCCCGCTGCCGACCCACGAATTGGCAACCTCGCCGAGGCCGTGGGCCTGGAACGCTTCGATGAGCCCGGCCAGACCGCCGCCGCCGCGGGTGGCGCCCGGGTTGCCCGCACCCGCGCTCGCGCTCGCGCTCGCCAGCATGCCGATGACCGCGGCGATCAATTCGGCCGAGCCGCCCCTTCCGGGCTGTCCGGGTTGTTGTTGCGCGCCGCCCAGCGCGTCGCCCAGACTGTCCAGCAAACCCATCGTCACTCTCCTGCTGCTGATGAAAGGGCATTCTGTGCGGCACGCCGCCGGCTGGCAAGCCACCCCAGTGCCAGCGCCAGCAGGCTCAGCGGCAGCAGGCTGCCGATGTTCATCGAGCTCCAGCCGCCGGTGGTGACCAGCGCGCCCGAGCTGAAGGAGGTCAACGTCATCGTGCTGTAGACGCAGAAATCCATCGCCGCCTGCGCGGTGGTGCGTTCTTCGGGCCGGTAGGACTCGCCGAGCAAGGTGGTGCCGCCGGTGTAGAGGAAGTTCCAGCCGACGCCGAGCACGAACAGCGCGCCCAGGAAGTGCATCAGGTCGGTGCCCGACAGCGCGAAGGCGACGCAGCCCAGGTTCAACAGCAGCCCGACGAACATCACCGGCAAGGCGCCGAAGCGGCGGATCAGGTGGCCGGTGAAGAAGCTGGGCACGAACATGCCCAGCACATGCCATTCGAGCACCAGCGCGGCGGCCGAAAACGGGTGCGCGCACTGCGCCATCGCGATCGGCGTGGCCGCCATCAGCAGGTTCATCACGCCGTAGCCGAGCGCCGCCGCCGCGACGGCGACGACGAACACCGGCTGGCGGGCGATCTCGCGCAGCGGCCGGCCGCCGGACATCTGCGCGGCGGTGGGCATCGGCGGGAAGTCGATGAAGCTGACGACCAGCAGCGCCAGCAACGCCACCGCCACCAGCGACAGGTATGCGCCGGTGAAAGGCTCGGCCAGCAGATCGATGGTGGCGGTGGCCAGGTTGGGGCCGAGCACGGCACCGAGGATGCCGCCGGCCAGCACCCACGAGATGGCCTTCTCGCGCGCCGACGGCGCCACCAGCTCGGCGGCCGCGAAGCGGTACAGCGAGGCATTGGCCTGGTAGTAGCCGGCCACCAGCGTGCCCAGCATCAGCAGGCCGAAGCTGTGGCGCCAGGCGGCCAGCGCGCACAGGCTGGTGGCGACGATGCCCATCAGCAGGCCGAACTGGAAGGCACGGCGGCGGCCGAAGGCACGCTGGTGGCGTGCCACCAGCGCGGTGCACAACGCGCCGCCGGCGACGTAGGCGGTCAGCGGCAAGGTGGCCATCCAGGCCGTCGGCGCCAGTTGCAGGCCGACCAGCCCGTTGATGGCGATGAAGACCACGTTGTTGGTCAGGAACAGGCCCTGGCACAACGTCAACAGCAGCAGCTTTCGATTCATGGGCGGGGCGTCTCGGCGCAGGGAGGTGCATGCGCGGGCGACAGCGCCTGCACACCGAGCCACGCCAGCGCGGCCAGCGGCGCGGTGTCGGCGCGCAAGACCCGCGGCCCCAGCCGCACCGCGACGAAGCCGTGCTGCAGCGCCAGCGACTGTTCGCCGGCACCGAGCCCGCCTTCCGGGCCGCTGAGCATCGTCAGCGATCGCTGCGCACGCCAGCGCTGCGGCAACGCGCTCGCATCGGTGCTCAGGCTCAGCAGCCAGCGGCCGTCGCCATCGCCATCGCCATCGCCCGCGGCCGGCATGCCCAGGCCGGGCAGCCAGGCCGACAGCGCCGCCACCGGCGCGACCCGCGGCACCTGCGTGCGCCCGCACTGTTCACTGGCAGCCACCGCGATCGCCTGCCAGTGGGCGCATTTGCGCGTCGCCCGCTCGCCGGCCAGGCGCAGCACCGAGCGTTCGCACAGCAGCGGCTGGATGGTGTGCACACCCAGCTCGGTGGCCTTTTCGACCAGCACGTCCATGCGTTCGTTGGCCGGCATGCCCACGGCCAGCGTGACACGACACGGCAGCTCACGCTCGACCGCGGCGTGGGCGTCGACGCGCACGTCGACCTCGCTGCGGCCCATGTGCAGCACCGTCGCCGACCACTCGCCGCCCTCGCCGTTGAACAGGCGCACACCGTCGCCGGGCTGCAGGCGGCGCACCTGCACATGGCGCGCAGCGGGCCCCGGCAGCTTGATTTCGAGTTCGCGCCGCAGCGGCGCGGCGATGAAAAGGCGCAGGGTCATGCGCGCAAGTGTCGGCGACAACAGCCCTGTCCACGGCCGGCCGCTGTGCCGCCGGCCTTGTGCCCGGCGAAGACCGTGGGCGCCTGCCCGGCCACACCGACCATGCCGACCTGATGCAATGCCCCCGCACCGCGGCGCGTCGTGCAGGGGGTTTCCCCGCGTTGCCCACGAAGCCCACCGATGCCAAATTTGCCGGCCCGGCAGAGCCTGCCGGACATATCTTTCTGGGAGCTGCTTTTAATGAACCGCCTGGCCACTTCGATCCGACCCTTCTTCGCCGCAATCTTCGGCGCGCTGGCACTGTGCCTGTCCGCCAGCGCCTTCGCGCAGTACCCGAACCGGCCGGTCACGCTGGTGGTGCCGTGGGGCGCGGGCGGCGGCACCGACGCTGTGGCGCGCTTCATCGCCAGCCTGATGGAAAAGGACCTGGGCCAGCCGGTGAACGTGGTCAACCGCACCGGCGGCTCGGGCGTGGTCGGGCATTCGGCCATCGCCAGTGCCGCGCCGGATGGCTACACCATCGGCATGATCACCGTCGAGATCACGATGATGCATCACCAGAAACTGACCGAGTTGAACCCGGCCAGCTACACGCCGATCGCATTGGTCAACCTCGACCCGGCCGGCTTCCAGGTGCGCGCGGATTCGCCCTACAAGAACATGAACGACGCGCTCGCCGCCATCAAGGCCAATCCGGGCAAGTTCAAGGCATCGGGCACTGGCCAGGGCGGCATCTGGCACCTGGCGCTGGCGGGCATGCTCAGCGACGCCAAGATCGACCCGGCAAGCGTGCCCTGGGTGCCGAGCAACGGCGCCGCGCCGGGGCTGCAGGACCTGGTGGCCAGCGGCGTCGAGTTCGTGCCGTGCTCACTGCCCGAGGCGCGCGCGCTGATCGAAGCCGGCAAGGTGAAGGCGCTGACCGTGATGGCCGGCCAGCGCGCGGCGCTGTTCCCCGACGTGCCGACGCTGAAGGAAGCCACCGGCCTGGGCTGGACCTCCGGTGCCTGGCGCGGCATCGCGGCGCCGAAGGGCCTCCCGGCCGATGTGCAGGCCAAGCTCGAGGCCTCGGTGAAGAAGGCCTATGACAGCAAGGAGTACAAGGACTTCATGGCGCAACGCGGCTTCGGCATGCTGTGGGGCGACTCGAAGGAGTTCGCCAGCTTCATGGCCAAGGGCGACGCCGACATGAAGACCGTGATGACGGCCGTGGGCATCGCCAAGTAGATCGGCAGCACCCGTGCGTCACAGCGACCGCTGGGTCGGCATCGGCCTGGCCGTTCTCGCGCTGGCCGTGCTGTGGACGGCGCGCGACTTTCCGCAGGTGCCGGGCCAGAAGCTCGGCTCGGCTTTCCTGCCGATGCTGATCGGCGCCGGCTTGTTGCTGTGCGCGATATTGCTGATGCTGCGCCGCGCACCGGCGGCCGCGTCGACGACGCAGCGCGCACCCGAGCACTACGGCAGCGCGGCGGTGATGGTCGCTGCGGTGCTGGCCTATCTGCTGTGGTCCGAGCAGGTGGGCTTCCTGATCATCGCGCCACCTTGCCTGCTGGCGGTGTTTCTGGCGCTGCGCGTGCGCTGGCCGGTGGCCCTCGTCTGGTCGCTGCTGGGCACGCTGGGGGTTCATCTGGTGTTCTACAAACTGCTGCGCGTGCCGCTGCCATGGGGCTGGCTGACGCCGCTGTATTGACATGAAACAGCCCCCACGCTCACGTTCGTTCGCTGCCCCCCGAGGGGGCGGTCAGTGCCTTCGGGCGGCCGCGCGCCACTGACATGGACGCTGTCGCCACCGCCTTCGGGCTGGTCTTCGAACCCTATGTGCTGCTGGTCATCGTGCTGTCGGCCGCCTACGGCCTGTTCGTCGGTGCGATTCCCGGGCTGACGGCGACCATGGCCACCGCACTGCTGGTGCCGGTGACCTTTTTCATGGCACCGGTGCCGGCGGTGGCGGCCATCGTCACCGCCACCGCGATGGCGATCTTTTCCGGCGACATCCCCAGCGCGTTGCTGCGCATGCCCGGCACGCCGGCGTCGGCCGCCTACGCCGACGAGGCCTACCTGATGACACGCAAGGGCCAGGCCGAGACCGCGCTCGGCGCCGGGCTGGTGTTTTCGGTGCTGGGCGGCATCTTCGGCGTCATCGTGCTCGTCCTGGCCGCCCCGGCGCTGGCCGAGGTGGCGCTGCAGTTCAGCTCGTTCGAGTACTTCTGGCTGGTGATGCTGGGCTTTTCCTGCGCCATCTTCATCGCCGGCGCCGACCCGCTGAAGGGTGTCGTCTCGCTGCTGCTGGGGCTGCTGATATCGGTCGTCGGGCTGGAGAATCCGGCCGCCGCGGCGCGCTACACCTTCGGCAATGCCGAGATGATGGGCGGCATCCCGCTGATCCCGCTGATGATCGGCATGTTTGCGGTGTCCGAGATCCTGCGTTTTGCGGTGGTGGTCGACAAGCCGCCGACGGTCGAGGACAAGCCCTTCGGCAACGTCTTCGCCGGCATGTGGGCGCTGATCAAGCGCTACCCGCTGCCGCTGTTCCGTGGTGCGACCCTGGGCACGCTGGTCGGGGCGCTGCCCGGGGCCGGTGCCGACATCGCCGCCTGGATGGCCTACGCGGTATCGAAGCGATTTTCGAAGGAACCGAAGAAGTTCGGCACCGGCCATGTCGAAGGCATCGTCGAGTCCGGCGCGGCCAACAACGCCGCGCTCGGCGGCGCCTGGATCCCGGCGCTGGTGTTCGGCATTCCGGGCGATTCGATCACCGCCATCGCCATCGGCGTGCTGTACCTGAAGGGCATGAACCCGGGGCCGACCTTGTTCGTCAACAACCCGCAGAACATCTACGCGGTGTTCATCGTCTTCATGCTCGCGCAGCTGCTGATGCTGCCGCTGGGCTTCATCGCCATCAAGGTGGCCACGCGCATCCTGCGCATTCCGGCGCGGCTGTTGATGCCGCTGATCCTGCTGTTCTGCATCGTCGGCAGCTACGCCATCAACAACAGCCTGTTCGGCGTGTGGGTGATGCTGATCGCCGGCATCGTCGCCTTCGGCATGGAACGCTGGGGCTTCCCGGTGGCGCCGACCATCCTCGGCGTGGTGCTGGGCTCGATGCTCGAGCAGAACTTCTTCAGCAGCCTGATCAAGGCCGACGGCAACGTGCTCGCCTTCTTCGAGCGGCCGATCGCCGGCGTGCTGGGAGCGGTGGTGCTGCTGGTGTGGTTGTTGCCGGTGGCGCGCTGGCTGTGGCGGCGCCGGCAACTGGCGCCTGCCTGAGAAAGCGCCGCGCCCGTGGCCGGCGTGGCTCGATTCAGTGGGCCCGCTGGACCACTGGAAACGCGTACTCGCGCCCGACCATCGCGCGCGCGCCGAGGTATGCTGTTCAGCATGCGCTGTGGCAACGCGTCGAGATCGACCTTGCCGCTGGCGTCGCACGGTACCGCCACGCAGCGCCCCGGATCGTAGAGAGAGGCAAAGCGCAGTTCGTGACCGGTACACGCTGTCTCGCGGGGAGCTGAAGTCTGGGTTTGCATGGCTGGCCCTTCGCGCCGCCTGCCCTGCGCGTCACGCGCCCTGGCGGCGCAGGGTGGGTGCCGCGGCGCATCCCGGTGATCCGGCTGAAGCGCTTGACCGGATCATCGGCAGGCGCGGCCTTCCGTGCATCGCAAAAAGAGGGGAAGAAGTCACCCGTCTTGCTGCGGGCATGATCCGACGGCCCGCTCAGCCCCTCAACGCCACCAGCACCTCGTCGAGCATCTTCTTCGCGTCGCCGAAGAGCATGCGGTTGTTCTCCTTGTAGAACAGCGGGTTGTCGACGCCGGCGTAGCCGCGGGCCATGCTGCGCTTCATGACGATCGAGTTGCGCGCCTTCCACACCTCCAGCACCGGCATGCCGGCGATCGGGCTGGTCGGGTCGTCCTGCGCGGCCGGGTTGACGATGTCGTTGGCGCCGATGACCATCGACACGTCGGTGTCGGGGAAATCCTCGTTGATCTCGTCCATCTCCATCACGATGTCGTAGGGCACCTTGGCCTCGGCCAGCAGCACGTTCATGTGGCCGGGCATGCGCCCGGCCACCGGGTGGATGCCGAAGCGCACCTTGACGCCCTTGTCGCGCAGCAGCTTGGTGATCTCGAACACCGTGTGCTGCGCCTGCGCCACCGCCATGCCGTAGCCGGGCACGATGACGACGTTCTTCGCATCGCGCAGCAGCTCGGCGGTTTCCACCGCGCTGATCGGCGTCACCTCGCCGGCCGGCTGCGCGCCGTCGGCCGCGGCTGCGGGCGCGCCGCCGCCGGTGCCGAAGCCGCCGGCGATGACGCTGATGAAGTTGCGGTTCATCGCCCGGCACATGATGTAGCTGACAGGATCGCGCCCGAGCGGCCGACCAGCGCGCCGACGACGATCAGCAGATCGTTGCTGAGCATGAAGCCGGTGGCCGCCGCGGCCCAGCCCGAGTAGCTGTTCAGCATCGACACCACCACCGGCATGTCGGCGCCGCCGATGGCCATCACCATGTGCACGCCGAACAGCAGCGCGATCAGCGTCATCACCAGCAGCGCGGCCATGCCGCCGCCGGTGCTGTCGGCCTGCACGAAGACGCGGCCGAAGATGATCACGATCAGCAGGCCGGCCAGGTTCATCCAGTGGCGCCCGGGCAGCAGCAGCGGCTTGCCGCCGATCTTGCCCGACAGCTTGCCGAAGGCGACGATCGAGCCGGAGAAGGTGACCGCGCCGATGAGGATGCCGATGTAGATCTCGATCTCGTGGATCGACTTCTCGGCGGCGGTGGGAAACACCGTCGAGGTGTCGACGTAGCTGGCGAAGCCGACCAGGCACGCGGCCAGCCCGACCAGGCTGTGCATCAGCGCCACCAGTTCGGGCATCTGCGTCATCTGCACTTTTTTCGCCGCATACAGGCCGACGCTGCCGCCGACGACGAGCGCGCCGATGATCCAGGCGTAGCCGGCCGGCGTGACACGCGGCCCGAGCACGGTGGCCAGCACGGCCAGCGCCATGCCGACGATGCCGAACAGGTTGCCGCGGCGCGCGGTCTCGGGGTTGGCGAGGCCGCCGAGGCTGAGGATGAACAGGATCGTCGCGGCGATGTAGCAGACGGTGGCAAGACTGGAGCTCATGTTCGTTGCCCTTATTTGCGGAACATCGCCAGCATGCGCCGCGTGACCGCGAAGCCGCCGAACATGTTGACGGCCGTCAGCGCCAGCGCGAAAAACGCCAGGCCGAGGATCAGCCCGTTCGGCCGGCCGGCGTCGGCGCCGACCAGCGGCGGCGCGATCTGCACCAGCGCGCCGATGGCGATGATCGACGAGATGGCGTTGGTCACGCTCATCAGCGGCGTGTGCAGCGACGGGCGTCACGTTCCACACCACCATGTAGCCGACGAAGCAGGCCAGCACGAAGACCGTGAAGTGCGACGAGGAAGCTGAGCGGCGCATACAGGCCGACGAGCAGGAACACGATCGCGCCGACGCCGAACACGGTGACCAGCGTCTTCGCGGCCATCGGCTCGGCTGCGCCATGCCCGTGGCCCTTCGGTGCCGCGGGCATCGCGCGCCTTCGGCGCCGGCGGCGCCGCCACCTTCAGCGGCGGCGCGCGGCCAGGTGATGCTGCCGTCCTTGATGACGGTCAGGCCGCGGATGGCGTCGTCTTCCATGTTGACGTCGATGACGCCGTCCTTGGTCTTGCACAGCTCCTCGGTCAGGCGCAGCAGGTTGTTCGAGTACAGCGTCGACGACTGCTTGGCCAGGCGGCTGACCAGGTCGGTGTAGCCGATGATCGTCACGCCGTGCTTGACCACCGCCTGTCCGGGCTCGGTCAGTTCGCAGTTGCCGCCCTGCTCGGCGGCCATGTCGACGATCACGCTGCCCGGCTTCATGCTGCGCACCATCTCGGCGGTGATCAGCTTCGGCGCCGGCTTGCCCGGGATCAGCGCGGTGGTGATGATGATGTCGGCATCCTTGGCCTGCTGCGCGTACATCGTCGCGCTGCGCGGCCAGGAAGCCTTCGCTCATGACCTTGGCGTAGCCGCCGCCGCCCGCGCCTTCTTCCTCGTAGTCGACCTTGACGAATTCGCCGCCCAGCGACACCACCTGGTCGGCGACTTCGGCGCGGGTGTCGTTGGCGCGCACGATCGCGCCCAGGTTGGAGGCGGTGCCGATCGCCGCCAGGCCGGCGACACCGGCGCCGGCGATGAACACCTTGGCCGGCGGCACCTTGCCGGCGGCCGTGATCTGGCCGTTGAAGAAGCGGTCGAAGGCGTTGGCCGCCTCGATCACCGCGCGGTAGCCGCTGATGCCGGCCATCGAGGTCAGCGCGTCCATCTTCTGCGCGCGCGACAGCTGCCGCGGCAACGCGTCGATGGCCAGCACGGTGACCTTGCGCGCCGCCAGCTGCTGCATCAGTTCGGGGTTCTGCGCCGGCCAGATGAAGCCGATCAGCGTGCTGCCTTCGCGCAGCAGGCCCACTTCCTGCGGGCTCGGCGCGCGCACCTTGAACACGATGTCCGAGGCCGCGACACAGTGCGGCGGCGCGTGGGCACGATCTCGGCGCCGGCGGCCGGTAGGTGTCGTCGGCGAAGTTCGCCGCATCCCCGGCGCCGCTTTGCACCGCCACCGAAAAGCCCAGCTTGACGAGCTTTTGCACCACGTCGGGCACGGTGGCGACGCGCTTCTCGCCGTCGGCCGTCTCCTTGGGCACTCCGATGCGCATGGCGGTACTCCTCGTATCTGTGTTGTGGTCTTCAGGCGCGCGAAGCTAACACACGATGCAGCCGCGGCATCGCAGCCCGCGCGGCTCGCCGGCTACGATCGTTGCATGCCGTTCACCGAGCGTTTACGCCCCAGCGTCACCGTCGCGGCCCTCGTCGAACGCGCCGGGCGCTACCTGCTGGTCGAAGAACACACGCCCGAAGGCCTGCGGCTGAACAATCCGGCGGGCCATCTGGACGCCGGTGAATCGCTGCTGCAGGCGGTGGTGCGCGAAACGCTGGAAGAAACCGCCTGCCACTTCGAGCCGCAGGCGCTGGTCGGTGTGTACCTGGCACGCCTGCAGCGCCCTGGCACCGGCGAGGAGGTGACCTACCTGCGCTTCGCCTTCTGCGGCACGGTCGGCGAGCCGGATGCCGCGAGACCGCTGGACGACGGCATCGTGCGCACGCTGTGGCTCACACCCGACGAGATCGAGGCCAGCGCTGCGCGGCACCGCAGCCCGCTGCTGTGGCGCTGCGTGGCCGACCACCGCGCCGGCAAGCGCTACCCGTTGGCGCTGCTGAACGTCGATGCCAGCCTGTTCGCGCCGCAGATCATGACCTGAGGGCCGGCAGCACCTCGCCCATGCATTCGCCGAAACCGATGCGCGCATGACCGGGCGCTTCGCACCAGCCGCGCAGGATCACGGCGTCGCCGTCGAGCAAGAAGGTGCGCTCCTCGTTCGAGCCTTCGAGCTTCAGCACCTTGCGCCCGCCCTCGCTCAGTTCGATGATCGCGCCGGCTTCGCCCGCCCCGGGGCCGCTGATGGTGCCGGTGCCCAGCAGATCACCGGGCTGCAGGTTGCAGCCGCCCACGGTGTGCTGCGTCACCATCTGCGCGACGGTCCAGTACTGGTGGCGGAAGCTGGTGCGCGACAGCGGCGCCGGCGCCACGCCCATGCTGCGGCGCAGCGCGGTATCCAGATGCACGTCGAGGTGGATGTCCAGGGCCCCGGCCTCACGGTTGCCCTGGCCGTCCAGGTAAGGCAGCGGCTGCGGATCGGCGGCCGCGCGCGTCCACGGCAGGCGAAACGGCGCCAGCGCTTCCATGCTGACGATCCACGGTGACACGGTGGTCGCGAAGTTCTTGCCCAGGAACGGCCCGAGCGGCGCCATCTCCCAGAACTGATGGTCGCGGGCCGACCAGTCGTTGAGCAGGCACATGCCGAAGATGTGCGCTTCGGCCTCGTCGATCGTGATCGGCTCGCCCTGCGCATTGCCGCGGCCGATGAAGATGCCCATCTCGAGCTCGTAGTCGAGCCGCGCGCAGGCCCGACGGTCGGCGCCTCGGCGCCCGGCGCCATCGATCTGGCCGAGCGGCCGGCGAAAACGCTGGCCGCTGACGCCGATGCTCGACGCGCGGCCGTGGTAGGCGATCGGCAGCCAGCGGAAGTTGGCCATCACCGGCAGCGGCGGGCTCATCAGCTTGCCGACGTTGGCGGCGTGGTCGAGCGAGGTGTAGAAGTCGGTGTAGTCGCCGATGCGCACCGGCACGGCATGTTCGATGTCGGCCAGCGGCAGCAGCGCAGCGCGCAGCGCCTGCACCGTGGTGGCATCGGCAGTGCTGTGCAGTGCCGCGAACAGGCCGTGGCGCAATGCGCGCCAGGCGCCGGGGCCCATGTGCGAGCAGCGCATTCAGCGTCGGCTTGCCGCACAGGCCTCGGCCGCCGCCCGCGCATCGGCCGGCAGGTGCGCAGCGGCCAGCGCCCAGGTCGAGGACCTGGTCGCCGATGGCCACGCCACCGCGGAAGGCTTCGGCGGTGCCCTTGCGGCGGAACACGCCCAGCGGCAGGTTCTGGATCGGAAAGTCGATGCCGGCGATGTTCGCCGCGTCGAGCCAGCTGCGCGCCTGCGCGTCATGGGTGTGGTTCAACGTCATCGCCGTGATTCCCTGGCCAGCGGTTGTTTGTCGAAGATTGCCATTGCGCCTGTGCCTCCCTGCTCACGCGGATCGGGTGCCGCAGCACCGGGCGTTCAGCGTACAGCACCGTGCGGCGTTGCGTGGTGGGTCGCGCGCCCGCGCGCCGGGGCACCCGCCGATAATCGGCGGGTGAAAAAGCAGCGCATCGTGGTGGGCCTGAGCGGCGGCGTCGATTCGGCCGTCAGCGCCTGGCTGCTCAAGCGGCAGGGCCACGAGGTGGTCGGCCTCTTCATGAAGAACTGGGAAGACGACGACGACGACGACTACTGCAGCGCCAACATCGACTTCGTCGACGCCGCCGCGGTGGCCGACGTGATCGGCATCGAGATCGAACACGTCAACTTCGCCGCCGAATACAAGGACCGCGTGTTCGCCGAGTTCCTGCGCGAATACCAGGCCGGGCGCACGCCGAACCCCGACGTGCTGTGCAACGCCGAGATCAAGTTCAAGGCCTTCCTCGACCATGCGATGCGCCTGGGCGCCGAGAACATCGCCACCGGCCACTACGCCCGCGTGCGCCAGCCGCGGCGGGCGCTTCGAACTGCTCAAGGGGCTGGACCCGCTGAAGGACCAGAGCTACTTCC
Source organism: uncultured beta proteobacterium (assembly GCA_963756415.1). Lineage (GTDB taxonomy): Bacteria > Pseudomonadota > Gammaproteobacteria > Burkholderiales > Burkholderiaceae_C > Rubrivivax. The sequence continues at coordinate 86,796 of CAVWNT010000002.1, read as the reverse complement.
TGCACCGCCTGAACCAGGCGCAGCTGTCGAGCACGCTGTTCCCGGTCGGCGAACTGCCGAAGACCGAGGTGCGCCGCATCGCCGCCGAGATCGGCCTGCCGAACGCGCAGAAGAAGGACTCGACCGGCATCTGCTTCATCGGCGAGCGGCCGTTCCGCGAGTTCCTGAACCGCTACCTGGCGCACGCAGCCGGGGCCGATCCGCGACGAGCGCGGCCGCACGCTGGGCCGCCACATCGGGCCTGAGCTTCTACACGCTCGGCCAGCGCCAGGGCCTGGGCATCGGCGGCGTCAAGGCACGCGGCGCGGCACGCGGCGGCGCCGAACACGCGCCCTGGTTCGTGGCGCGCAAGGACCTGCGAGCACAACGTGCTGCAGGTGGTGCAGGGCCACGACCATCCGTGGCTGCTGTCGACGCGCGCTGGACGCCGACGACGCGAGCTGGGTCGCCGGCGCGCGCGCCGGCGCCGGGCGCGCTACGCCGCCAAGACGCGCTACCGGCAGGCCGACGCGGCCTGCGCGCTGTCGCTGCGCCGACGGCCGAGCGCTGCGGCTCGACTTCGACACGCCGCAGTGGGCGGTCACGCCGGGGCAGTCGGCGGTGCTGTACGACGGCGAGGTCTGCCTCGGCGGCGGTGTCATCGACAGGCGCTGCCGGATGCGGCGCAGCGGCCGTCGAGCGCAGCGCGAGCCAGTCGTGCAGTAGCGCGCTGACGTGCTCCGGCTGCTCCAGCGTAAGCATGTGCCCACATCGTCGATCATTTCCAGGCGCGCGCCGGGTATCGCCGCGGCCATCTCGCGCGAACATTCCGGCGGCGTCAGCAGGTCGCTCGCGCCGCAGACCACCAGCGTCGGGCAGCGAATCGACGGCAGCAGCGGCGCGGCTGTCGGGCCGCGCCATCACGCGCGCGGTTCTGCGCGATCAGCTGCCGCGCGCCGGCGCGCACGATCATGTCCAGGTAGCCCTGCACCAGACCGGGCCGCTTCCGGCGTTTTCCGGGTCGAAGGCGAAGGCCACGTTGGCGCGCAGCACCTCCAGCATGCGCCCCTGCTCGAACAGCCGGATGGCCTCGCGCGCGCAGTTGCAGCAGCTCGGCGGTGTCGGGCCGTGCGCTGCTGCCCAGCAGCGCCAGCGCCGCGACGCGCTGCGGCGCCTGGCGCACCATCTCCAGCGCCAGCATGCCGCCCATCGACGCAGCCGATCAGCCGCAGCTGGCCGGCGTTGCTCGGTCCAGCAACGCCGCGGCCATCCGGGCAGGTTGTCGAAGCGGCGTGTGGGCGTCGCCGACCCGCACCGGGCCCGAGCGTCGACAATGCCGGCCTGCTGCTCGCGCCACAGCGCGGCATCGCAGGCCAGGCCGGGCAGCAGCAGCGATGGTGGGCATGGCGCGCAGTCTGCCAGGGGCTTTGCGCCGCCCGAGCCCACCGAGCGCTGCTTTGCAGGCAGACTGCGCGCTGTCGACCGCGCCGACGCGCACTCGCCGGAGCCGACTTGCCCCCTTTGTGGACCCTGTTGCCTGAGCCTGACTGCTGGCCCTGCGCCGGCGCGGCGGTCGCAGCCCAGGCGGTCAAGACCGAGCATGTCAGCGCCGAGCTGGTCGCCGACGTGAGCGCGGTGCAGCCGGGGCAGACGGTGCGGGTCGGCCTGCTGCTCGAACACATCCCGCACTGGCACACCTACTGGCGCAACCCCGGCGATTCGGGCCTGCCGACGACCGCTGAGCTGGACGCTGCCCGACGGCGCGCGCATCGGCGCGATCGAATGGCCGGCGCCGAAGCGGCTGCCGATCGGCCCGCTGGTGAACTACGGCTACGAAGACGAGCTGCTGCTGCCGCAGGCCTTCACCGCGCCCGGCCGATGCCGCGGCCCGGCAGCCCGCTGACGCTGCAGGCGCGCGCCGACTGGCTGGTGTGCCAGGACGTGTGCATGCCCGAAAGCGGCACGCTCGAGCTGTCGCTGCCGGTGGTCGCCGCCGGCGCCGCCGCGGCTCGGCCCAGCGCGCGGCCGCGCTGTTCGCGCAGGCCGCCGCCGAGCAAGCGCTGCCGCTGCCGACGGCTGGCACGGCGTCGGTGCAGCAAAGCGGCCGCGAGTTGCTGCTGACGCTTCGAGCCGGCGGCCGCCGGCGCGGTGCGCCGCGGCGTGGCCGGCCGCTGCAGGTGCTTCCCGTACGACGAACAGCTGATCGAACCGGCGCGCGCATGCGCTGTACCGCACGCCGCGGGGCTATGCGCTGAAGCTGTCGCTGGTCGGCCAACGCCAGCCGCGCCGGCGGCGCTGACGGGCATTGCCGTCGCGCGACCGGCCGGCGGCGCCGACGCCGTGGGGCGGCGCGCGGCGCAGCGTCGAGTTCAGCGCGCCGTGGCGCACGGTGCCCACGCTGTCGCTGCCCGACGGGCGCGGTGGCGCATGGCGCGCCGTCGCACCGCGGGCCGCGCGCCGCTGCCGGCGGCGTGACGACGATGGCCGGCGCCGTGCCTTCGGCGTGTGGGCGCGCGCTGCTGCTGGCCTTCGTCGGCGGCATGGTGCTGAACCTGATGCCGTGTGTCTTCCCGGTGCTGTCGATCAAGCTGCTCAGCCTGACCAAGCAGGCGCCTGCAGCCGACGGCGCTGCGCAGCCAGGCGCTGGCCTACGGCGGCCGGCGTGGTGCTCAGCTTCCTGCGCGCTGGCCGGCCGCGCTGATCGCGCTGCACGGCGCCGGCAGTGCCGTCGGCTGGGGCTTCCAGCTGCAGGAGCCGGGGGTGGTGTTCGTGCTCGCGCTGCTGTTCTTCGCCATCGGGCTGAACCTGATCGGCGCGCTCGAATTCCGGCAGCTGGCTGCCGCAGCGGCTGGCCGACTGGCGCGCCCAGCGGCCGGCCACCGACGCCTTCGCCTGCGGCGTGCTCGCGGTGGTCGCCGCCAGTCCCTGCACCGCGCCGTTCATGGGCGCGGCGCTGGGTTTTGCGATGACGCAGTCGGCGGCGATGGCGCTGGCGGTGTTCGCCGCGCTCGGCCTGGGCATGGCGCTGCCGTTCATGCTGCTGACCGTGCTGCCCGGCTGGCGCACGCGGCTGCCCCGGCCGGGGCCGTGGATGCTGCACCTGAAGCAGGGCCTGGCCTTCCCGATGTTCGCCACCGCGGTGTGGCTGCTGTGGGTGCTGGGCCAGCAGGCCGGCGTCGGCGCGATGGCGCGGCTGATGATGGCGGTGGTCGGCCTGGGGCTGGTGGTGTGGCTGGCGCATGTCGGGCTGGCGCGCGGCGCGGCCGGCCGGCTGGCTGGCGTGGTGGCGGTGCTGGCGCTGCTGGTGCTGGAGCTGGCCCGCGCTGCTGCCGGCCGAGCACGCCGGCGTCGTGCGCCGCGCAGCGAGCGCGCCACGCGCCGACGCAGCGCCTGGCTGCCCTACGACCGCCAGCGGCTCGATCGCGCTGGTCGGCCGCCGGCCAGCCGGTGTTCGTCGATTTCACCGCCGCCTGGTGCGTCAGCTGCCAGGTCAACAAGCGGCTGGTGCTGAACATCGACGACACGCTGGCCGCCTTCGAACAATCGAAGGTGACGCTGATGCGCGCCGACTGGACACGCCGCGACGCCGCCATCACCGCGGCGCTGGCCGCGCTGGGCCGCAACGGCGTGCCGGTGTATGCGCTGTACCGGCCCGGGCCGCGACACCGCTGCTGCTGCCCGAGATGCTGAGCGTCGGCGCTCGTGCGCGACGCGCTGGCCACCCTGCACCGCCTCACCGGAGTGAACGACGATGAACCGTCGACGATCCCGCGCCGCGCGGCCCTGGCCGCCGGTGCCGCACTGCTGCTGGCGCCGCTGGCACTGCACGCCGCGCGGCCAGCGTCGGCCAGGCCGCGCCCGGCTTCGAACTGGTCGACGCCAGCGGCAAGCCGGTCAGCGCTGGCCGACTTCAAGGGCAAGCACGTGGTGCTGGAATGGACCAACCCCGGCTGCCCGTTCGTGCAGAAGCACTACGGCTCGCAGAACATGCAGTCGCTGCAGAAGGACTTCACCGCCAAGAACGTGGTCTGGCTGAGCATCAGCTCCACCGCCAAGGGCCACGGCGACTACCTGGCGCCGGCCGCGCTGCGCGCCAGTACAAGGAATGGGGCGCCGCGCCGACCGCGCTGCTGATGGACGACAGCGGCAAGGTCGGCCAGGCCTACGGCGCGCGCACCACGCCGCACATGTACGTCATCGACCCGAACGGCGTGCTGGTCTATGCCGGCGGCATCGACGACAAGCGCTCGGCCAACCCGGCCGACGTGAAGACGGCGAAGAACTATCGTGCGCGCGGCGCTCGGCGAGTCGCTGGCCGGCAAGCCGGTCAGCATGGCCACCGCCGCGCCCTACGGCTGCAGCGTCAAGTACGCCGAGCTGGGCGCCTGAGCCGCGTGCGCGCGGTGCCGGTGACGAGTCGCTGCTTGCACATCGTGCTGGCGGCCGCCTGCGCGCTGTGGCTGTCGGCCAGCGTCGACGGCGCAAGCCGGCCGGCGCCGAATACTCGGTGCGCTGGGATCCGACGCAGGGCGGCCCGGCCAGCGCTGCCGATGCGCTGAAGGCCCTGCAAGCTGAGCGTCGACGAGACGCAGCGAATACGAGGTGCAGTACTTCGACGTCACCGCGCCCGAAACGCCGCCGCCGGGTTTCGACGCGATCATGCGCAAGCGCGCAGTCGGCCGACGAAGCCGAGCTGACCTACAAGTTGCGCGGCCACGAGCCGCTGCCGGCGACAGCCGACGCTGAAGAACTGGGCCTGCCCGTTGCCGACGCCGCAAAAGCGCAAGGACGAGGCCGACGTCACCTTCATGGGCCGTGACGACACGCGCAAGGCCTGGTCGCGCAGCTGCAGCCATGCAGTCGACGGATCTGCAGTTGCAGGTCCCGGCCGCGCTGGCGGCGCAGCCCGAAGGGCTGCGCCAGCACGCATGCTGCGCCTCGAGGCGGGCAAGCTGAAGGTCGAGCAGTGGCGCATGGCCGACGGCAGCACCTTGCTGGAGGCCTCGCGCCTGGCGCGCGACACGCCGGCGCGATCTGGCAGCCTTCCGCGACAAGGTGCTGGCCCCGCTGCTGGCCCAGGGCATCCAGCCGATCGATCGCAGCAAGTCGGCCATCGGGGCCGGCCAGGTCGGCCCGGCCGGCGGCAGTGGCTGCGCCAGATGACACACCGCGGCAGCTGCCCTCGCCTGCGCTGTCATCGTTTGGCAGCGCCCCGCGCCCATACTCTGGCGCTCGTTGATCACCTGAACACACCATGACCGAACTGATCGTCGTGCGCCACGGCGAAACCGACTGGAACCGCCAGCTGCGTTTCCAGGGCCAGATCGATGTGCCGCTGAACGCCACCGGCCATGAGCAGGCGCGCCGCATGGCGGGCGCACTTGCCGGCGAAGCGGTGGACGTCATCGTCTGCAGCGACCTGATGCGTGCGCGGCAGACCGCGGCGCCATTGGAAAACGCACTCGGCCTGCGCGCCACCGTGCACAGCGCGTGGCGCGAACAATCGTTCGGCGTGCTCGAGGGGCTCGACCTGCCGGACATCCAGGCCCGGCATTCGCAACTGTGGTCGCAGTGGCTGGCTCACGATGCCGACTACGAACTGCCGCAGGGTGAATGCACCAGCCGCTTCTGCAGCCGGGTGCGCGCGGCGCTGCACGACGTGGCGCAGCAGCACGCCGGCCGCCGCGTGGTGGTGGTGACCCACGGCGGTGTGCTCGACATGTTGTGGCGCACCGCGCACGCGCTGCCGTTGCACGGCGCGCGCGCCTGCGACATCCCGAATGCCGGTATCAACCGCCTGCGTCTCGACGACGGCACCTGCAAGTCGTGCGCTGGGCCGATGCCCGGCACCTGCAGGATCTGCCCGCACAGCCCAGCACCGCCGCACCGGCGCTGGCCTGAGCCGGCCACCACCGCCGGCTGCTGAAGCGGCGGTGTAGCGAAGGCGCCGCTCCGACGGCCGGCTCGGCCGTGGCCGACAATGCCGTGCATGCGCACGATCATCTCGATCAAGGGCCTGAGCAAGACCTATGCGTCGGGCTTCCAGGCGCTCAAGAACGTCGATCTCGACATCCGGCGCGGCGAAATCCTCGCGCTGCTCGGGCCCAACGGGGCCGGCAAGACCACGCTGATCAGCATCGTCTGCGGCATCGTCAACGCCAGCAGCGGCACCGTCACCGTCGGATGGGCACGACATCCACCGCGACTGGCGCGCCGCGCGCGCGGCTGATCGGCCTGGTGCCGCAGGAGATCTCCACCGACACCTTCGAAACGCGTGTGGAACACGGTGCGCTTCAGCCGCGGGCTGTTCGGCTGCGCCGGCGACGACGCGCACATCGAGAAGGTGCTGCGCGCGCTGTCGCTGTGGGACAAGAAGGACGCGACGCATCCTGACCTTGTCGGGCGGCATGAAGCGCCGCGTGATGATCGCCAAGGCGCTCGAGCCACGAGCCGAAGATCCTGTTCCTCGACGAGCCCACCGCCGGCGTCGATGTCGAACTGCGCCGCGACATGTGGCAGATGGTGCGCGGCCTGCAGGACACCGGCGTGACCATCATCCTGACCACGCACTACATCGAAGAAGCCGAGGAGATGGCGCAGCGCATCGGCGTCATCCGCAAGGGCGAGATCATCCTCGTCGAGGACACCGCGCGCCTGATGCAGCAAGCTGGGCAAGAAGCAGCTGACCCTGCACCTGGCGGCGCCGCTGGCCGACGCTGCCGCACAGCCTGGCCGCCTTCGACCTGGCGCTGTCGGCCGACGGCCAGGACCTGGTCTTCACCTTCGACGCGCAGCGCGACCAGTCCGGCATCGCCGAGCTGCTGAAGCGCGCTGGCCGCCGCCGGCATCGACTTCAAGGACCTGCAGACGGCGCAGAGTTCGCTCGAGGACATCTTCGTCGGCCTGGTCACCGAAGAAGAAGAGCATCGACCGGCATGAACCGCCACGCCGATCCTGGCCATCTTCCTGTTCGAGATGGCGCGCACCCGGCGCACCCTGCTGGGCAGCATCGCCTCGCCGGTGCTGTCGACGTCGCTGTACTTCGTCGTCTTCGGCTCGGCCATCGGCTCGCGCATGCAGTCGATCGACGGTGTCAGCTACGGCGCCTTCATCGTGCCCGGGCTGATCATGCTGTCGATCCTGACGCAGAGCATCTCGAACGCGTCGTTCGGCATCTACATGCCGAAGTTCTCGGGCACCATCTACGAGGTGCTGTCGGCACCGATCTCGGCCGTCGAGATCGTCATCGGCTATGTCGGCGCGGCGGCCTGCAAGTCGATCATCCTGGGCTTGTTGATCCTGGCCACCGCGCGGCTGTTCGTCGACTATTCGGTGGCCCACCCGGTGTGGATGCTCGCCTTCCTGGTGCTGACCGCGGTCACCTTCAGCCTGTTCGGTTTCATCATCGGCATCTGGGCCGACAGCTTCGAGAAACTGCAGCTGGTGCCGCTGATGATCGTCACGCCGCTGACCTTCCTCGGGCGGCAGCTTCTATTCGATCAGCATGCTGCCGCCGCTGTGGCAGAAGATCACGCTGTTCAACCCGGTGGTCTATCTGGTCAGCGCCTTCCGCTGGAGCTTCTACGGCAGCGCCGACGTCGGTGTCGCCATCAGCGTGGGCATGACCTTCGTCTTCCTGCTGCTGTGCCTGGGCGGCGTGATGTGGATCTTTCGCACCGGCTACCGGCTGAAGGCCTGATGCGGGCCTGATGCGGGTGGTGGGCGATCACGTGCACGCGTGATCGTCCGCTGCGGGCACCCCGATTGCTGCCGAAACAGCTGCGGTCCACGGCCTGCGGCCACCGTCCGCAGCGCGCCGCGGGTACCCCGTCGATCGGCCTTTTGCCGGCACACCCGGTTATGTCGCCGACCCCTTGAAAGTCCCCGCGCCGATCGCATTGTGCGAGTCATGGACACCCCGCGAGGGCGTCCGCAACCCAGTCGAAAGGAGATGGCGATGCTTTACCAGACGTTGTTCCCCAGCGACCTCTTCGAGGCCTTCGATCAACTGCAGCGCGATTGGCGCTCCGGCCTCGATTCGATGCCGGCGATTCGCGGCCGGGGCCGCGGCGGCTTCCCGGCGTTGAACATCGGCGGCACGCCGACCTCGGTGGAGGTCTACGCCTTCGCCCCCGGCCTGGAGCCGGATTCGATCGACGTCAATGTCGAACGCGGCGTGCTCAGCCTGGCCGGCGAGCGCAAGGGCATGACCAGCGACGAACAAGGCACGCTGCACACCCACGAGCGCTTCACCGGGGGCTTCCGGCGCGTCCTCAGCCTCAGCGAAGACGTCGATCCGGACAGCATCCGCGCCGACTACCGCGACGGCGTGCTGCACGTGAGCATGAAGCGCCGCGAGTCGTCGCAGCCGCGGCGCATCGAGATCCAGTGAGCAACGCACTTTTGTGAAGGAGAGCAGATCATGAATGACCTGACCAAGACCGGTCCGCAATCCAACGGCAGCGCGGCGACCCGCCAACAGGGCAGCGATGCGGGCGATCAGGAGCGGCCCGCACTGCACCCGCCGGTGGACGTGCTGGAAGACGCCGGCGGCATCACGCTGTATGCGGACATGCCCGGGGTGCCGCGGGAGCGGCTGAATGTGCACGTCGAGGGCGATGACATGCTCGTCATCGAAGGCGAGCTGGGTCTCGACCTGCCGCAGGACATGCAGGCCAACCATGCCGAAGTCGCTCGCTCGCGCTATCGGCGCCAGTTCACCTTGAGCAAGGAACTGGACGCCTCGAAAGTCAGTGCCGAGCTGAAACAGGGCGTGCTGAAGCTGCGCATTCCGAAGTCGGAGCAGGCGCAGCCGCGGCGCATCCAGGTGAATGCCGGCTGAGGCGTCTGAGGCGAACGGCGCGGGCGGCACCTGCGGCCCGCGCCACGCCCTGCGCGACTGAATCCTTCGGACGTCAGTGCAGCGCAGCGCCGATGACTTCCGGCGCATGGAATTCGCGGCCGATGACCGCGCGGGCGTACAGGTAGTTGTCGCGCAGCCGCGCGGCCAACAGGTCCAGCGGCACCTGGCCCGCGGCATCGCACGGGAACGACAGCGCGCGGCCGTCGTGGAACAGCGAGCGAAAGCGCAACTCGTGCGTCGCATGCTCGCGCGGCGGAGGGAAGGCGTTCGAAGCGTGCATGGCGAAGCTCCTGCAAAGATGATGGCATTGCGGTGCGGGAGGGGGCACCTCGCGGTGCCCCCTGGCCACGTCAGACGAGCGAGAACTCCTCGACCGACAGCACGACCGAGCCGCCGGCAACGCCGGCCAGGTTGACGGCCGCGAACAGCGTGCTGTCGCCGGCGACGCCGAAGCTGGCGTTGTAGAACAACTGCCCGGTGGCGGTGTTGTTGTAGATGCCCACCGGATCGAACAAGCCGTTGCCGGAACTGACGCCCTCGAAGTAGTACGCCGCGCCGAGTGTGCCGACATTGCCCCCGCCGTTGGTCAGCAGCGCCGAGAAGATCGAGTTCTCGAGCACGATCTCGTCGTCGAGCCCTTCGCCGCCACCGGCAATGAACGTCGCCTTGTCGATCAGATCGACGTTGGTCGCCGCGTTCAGCGCCGTGTTGAAGACGAAGCGATCCTCGGCGCCGTCGTCGACGAAGGCCACGTTGGCCACCGCACGCAGCACGTCGTTGCCGGCGCCGCCGCCGATCTCGTCGGCACCGGTGCCGCCTTCGATCGTGTCGTTGCCGCCGTTGCCGTGCAGCAGGTCGTTGCCGGCCAGCCCGCGCAGCACGTTGGCCGCCGAGTTGCCGTCGATGTGGTTCGCCGAGGCGTTGCCGGTGCCGCTGGTCGCCGCTGCGCCGGTGAGCGTCAGGTTCTCGACATCGACATCGGTCAGGGTTTCGCTGACGCTGGCGTAGACCGTGTCTGTGCCCTCGCCGGCGTTCTCGATCACCTGGTCGGACGCATGGTCGACGTAGTAGCGGTCGTTGCCGGCACCGCCACGCATCGTGTCGATACCGCCCAGCCCGTTCAGCGTGTTGTTGCCGCTGTTGCCGACCAGCACGTTCGCCGAAGCGTTGCCGGTGCCGCTGATGTTGCCGGTGCCGGTAAGCGTCAGGTTCTCCACGTCGACGTCGCTGATGGTGTAGCTCACCGACGCTTCGACCAGGTCGGTGCCTTCATTGGCGAGCTCGTGCACCAGATCGCTGGCCGAATCGACGATGTAGACGTCGTTGCCGGCGTCACCGTGCATGTGGTCGTTGCCGGTGCCGCCGTCGAGCCGGTCGTTGCCGCCGCCACCGAGCATGAAGTCGTCGCCGGCCATGCCGTTCAGCTGGTTGGCTTGGGCATTGCCTGTCATCGTGTTGGCGCCGCTGTTGCCGGTGCCGTTCACGCCGCCCGGCGTCAACAGGATCACGCCGCCCGGGCCGATCGAGAACGAGGCATCCTGCAGCGTCAGGTTCTCGACGTTGCTGCCGAGCGTGAAGCTCGATGCGCGCGAGAAGACCGTGTCGGTGCCCTGATTGGCGCTCTCGTGCACGTAGTCGGCCACCGAGTCGACGTAGTAGGTGTCGTTGCCCAGGCCGCCGCCCATGTGGTCATCGCCCGTGCCGCCGTCGAGCGTGTCGTTGCCGCCGTTGCCGTGCATCGTGTCGTTGCCGGCCAGGCCTTTCAGCACGTTGTCGGCGTTGTTGCCGTTGATGCTGTTCGCCAGTTCGTTGCCGGTGCCGTTGATCACGGCCGCGCCGGTGAGCGTCAGGTTCTCCAGGTGCGCACCCAGCGTGTAGGTGATCGACGACTCGACGGTGTCGGTGCCTTCGTTGAGGAACTCGTGCACCAGATCGCCAGTCGAGTTGACGACATAGGTGTCGTTGCCGGCCTCGCCGTGCATGTGGTCGCTGCCGCCGCCGCCGTCGATGCGGTTGTTGCCGCTGTTGCCGACGATGAAGTTGTTCAGCGTGTTGCCGGTGGCGTTGATGTTCGCGACACCGGTCAGCGTCAGGTTCTCGAAGTTCGACGCCAGGGTGTAGCTGATCGAGGCCTCGACGGTGTCGGTGCCTTCACCCGCCGCCTCGTGCACGAAGTCGCCGACCGAATCGACGCGGTAGGTGTCGTTGCCGCGGCCGCCGCCCATGTGGTCGCTGCCGCTGCCGCCGTCGAGCAGGTCGTTGCCGTCGTTGCCGTGCAGCGTGTCGTTGCCGCCGAGGCCGAAGATGTCGTGGTCTTCAATGCTGCCGGCGTTGATGACGTTGTTGCCGGCGTCGCCGTTGATGACGATGGTCATGATGTTTCTCCAGAGATCGAAGTGAAAACGTATGGGATATCAATGAGTTTCAAAGCGCATCGCTCGTGTCGCGCGGCGGGCATCGCTTGATCGGCGTGCGCCGGCGGGAAACCGCGAGCGTTTCTTTTGGGATCAGCACATGGCACACCTCCTTTCGCGTGAGTTGGACAAGATCGGGCTCGCACCGCGTCGCCGCCTCACGGCTCGCGCAGCGCGCGACGCGCGAAGATGCCGAGCGGCTCGAGCAGGTACTGCAGCAGGCTGCGTGGCGGCGTGGTCACGAACACCTCGGCCGGCATGCCGGCCTGCAGCCGCAGCTGCGGGTTGCGCAGCAGTTCGTCGCGCTGCACCTCGACCTGCGCCGCGAACCACGCCTGCCCGCTGGCGCTGTCGCTGAGCGCATCGGGCGCCACCGCGCTGACGGTGGCCTGCAGCAACGGCGTGCTGCGCATCTCGAAGGCCGACAGCCGCACCTCGGCGGCATCGCCGATGCGCACGTGCTCGATGTCGCGCGGATCGATGCGCAGGTCGACGACCAGCTTTTCCTGCGACGGCGCGATCTCCAGCAGCGGCTCGCGCGGCCCGACCGCGGTGCCCGGCGTGCGCACGCGCAGGCCGATCACCGTGCCGTCGACCGGCGCGCGCACGATCTGCCGATCGACCTGGTCCTGCGACGGGCGCAGCCGGTCTTCGAGTTCGCGCACGCGGGTGGCGGCATCCTTCTGGTCGTCGGCCGCGCGCTGCTGGTAGACGCCGCGCGCCTGCGCCATCGCATTGGCCAGGCTGCCCAGCTGCATCTGCGCCTCGGCGATCTGGCCGCGGGTGGCCTCGCTGCGCGCCTGCGTGTCGGCCACGTTGCGCTCCATGCCGAGCAGCCGCGTCTTCTGCACGAAGCCGCTTTTCACCAGCTCGGCATTGATGTCGCGTTCGTCGCGCGCCAGTTGCGTGGCGCGCTCGGCCGCGCCCAGCTGCGCGCGCAGCGCAGCGATGCGCGCGTTCGCCTCGCGCGATTGCGATTGCATCGCCGCCAGCTGTTCGTTCAGCGTCTGGCGCCGCGAGTCGAACAGCTGGCGCTCGCGCGTCAGCATGTCCGCGCTGGCGGCCAGTTCCGGCGGCGCGCCGAAGCGGGCGGCCATCGCCAGTTCGGCACCGGCACGCACCATGCGCAGCCGCTCGGCACGCATCTGCTTGTTCAGCAGGTCGAGCGAGGCGTCGCTGCGCACGTCGCCGATGACCAGCAGCGCATCGCCGGCCCGCACCTGCTGCCCTTCGTGCACCTGCACTTCGCGCACGATGCCGCCTTCCTGGTGCTGCACCGGCTTGCGCCCCAGCGCCGACTGCACCTGGCCGCTGGCCACCACCGCGCCGGACAGCGGCGCCAGGCTGCCCCAGGCGCACACCAGCGCGGCCACCACCGTCACCGGCCACACCAGCTGCCAGCGCAGCGCGCCCAGCACGCGGCCCTGTTCGGCATCGGCTTCGGCACGCGCCAGCAACGCGGCCAGCGAGAGCGAGGGGGTGGCGTTCATGCGTGGGCTCCTTGGGCAATGGGGGTGGCAGTCGCGAGTTCGCCGTCGGCAGGCTCGGCGCGGCGCAGCGGGCGCACGGTCTGGCCGTGCAGCCGCGCCAGCACCTCGTCACGCGGGCCGCAGATGTCGAGCGCGCCGTCGCGCAGGATCGCAAGCCGGTCGACATGGCGCATCAGCGCCGGGCGGTGCGAGACCAGCACCACCGTCGTGCCGCGTTGTTTCAGCGTCGCCAGTGCGGCGGCGAGCGCCTCGTCGCCCTCGGCATCGAGGCTGGCGTTGGGCTCGTCCAGCACCACCAGCTTCGGCGCGCCGTAGACCGCGCGCGCCAGCGCGATGCGCTGCCGCTGGCCACCGGACAGCACCGCGCCGGCCTCGCCGAGTTCGGTGTCGTAGGCCTGCGGCAGGCGGCTGATCATTTCGTGCACACCGGCCAGCCGGGCGGCTTCGATGACCTGTTGCGAATCGATGGTGCCGAGCCGGGCGATGTTGGCGGCGACGCTGCCGGCGAACAGCTCCACGTCCTGCGGCAGGTAGCCGATGCGCCCGTCGAGCTGGGCGGCCGGCCAGTTCGCCAGCTCGATGCCGTCCAGCCGCACCGCGCCGGTGCTCGGCCGGCGCAGGCCCAGCATCAGGCGCAGCAGCATGGTCTTGCCCGACGCGCTGGCGCCGATCAGGCCCAGGCTTTCGCCGGCTGCCAGCGACAGGCTGATCGGCTTGATCAACGGCGCACGTTGCCCCGGCATCAGCAGGCTGGCGCGCTCCAGCCGCAGCTCGCCGCGCAAGTCGGGCAATTGCAGTGCGCTGTCGCCGGTCGCATCGACAGCTTGTGTTTGCAGGCGGTGCCAGGCGCTGCGCACCTCGACCAGCGCCTTCCAGCCGGCGATCAGATGCTCAACCGGCTGCAGCGCGCGCCCGAGCAGCAAGGTCGCCGCGATCATGATGCCCGGCGACGCGTGCCCGACCACCACCAGCCAGGCGCCGGTGCCGAGCATCGCCACCTGCACCAGCTGGCGCAGCATGCGCCCGCAGGCCGCCAAGGTGCCGCCGGTCTGGCTCAGGCGCAGCTGGGCGGCTTGCACGCCGGCATGCAGCTGGCTCCAGGCGGCCACCGCGTGGCCGGCCATGCCCATGCCGACCAGCACCTCGGCATTGCGCCGCAGCGCATCGATGCGCTGCCCGGCGGCCTGGCCGCCGCGCATCACCTGCTCGGCGTCGCTGCGCACGCAGCGCTCGGAGCACAGGCCGAGCGTCAGCAGCGCCAGTGCCGAAGCGAGCGCCGCCCAGCCGAGCACCGGGTGCAGCGCGAAGATGACCAGCAGGTACACCGGCAGCCACGGCGCATCGAACAGCGCCTGCAGCGCCGGGCTGGCGACGAAGCCGCGCAGCCGCGCGATGTCGGGCAACGCGCTGCCTTCGCCAGCGTCGGCACCGCGGGCTGCATCGTTCAACGCGGCCTGCAGCGCCGGTGCCGCCAACAACTGATCGATGCGCTGCGCGGCGCGTGCCAGCAAGCGGCCGCGCAACCGGTCCATGCAGAAGGCCAGGGCCAACGCGAGCAGCGCGAACAGCGCCAGCATGACCAGCGTTTCGATGCTGCGGCTGGAGAAGACGCGGTCGAAGACCTGCAGCATGTACAGCGACGGCACCACCAGCGCCAGGTTCAACAGCAGCGAGGCCAGCGCGGCCAGCGCCACATAGGGCCGGATCGGCTTGAGCAGCAACCAGTTCATCGATCGTCTTTCGTCGGGTGGCGGCGGTGTGCTGCCATGGCGCCATTGCAGCGGCGACGCCTTCCCAACGCGACGTGTGCGACGTCGATGAACGGCCCTGCCGGCCGGACGATGTGCAGACGATCGCCGTGCCGCCTCGCTCCTCGGGGGGCCCTAAGGCGTGGGCCGGCAAGCGCCGCGGCAACGTGGTGCGCGCGACAGGGAGCTCGATGCCTCCCCCATCAGGGGGAATGCAGGGCGCGAACGATGACGAACCGACGCCGCGGCGATCAGGTATTCGGCGGCAGCGTGTGCTTGCGGTTGAAGCTCGGGTACTCCGGTATCGCCGCCGGCAGGATGCCGACGAAAGGCACCTGCTTGTGGTACTCGATGATGAACGGCACCCAGGCGGTGGTCTTCAGGAAATCGATGACCTGCGGCTGCACCGGCGGCATGCCGGGATCGGGCACGACCTGCAGGTAGAACGGCGAGCGCCAGTCCCACAGCCCGCGCAGGGCCGGGTCGGGACACAGGATGTTCATCGCCAGGTCGGCGCGCGAAAAATCCCACGGCACGCCGGGCGCGGTCCACGGCGAACCGGTGGCGCCATAGGCCTTGATGCCGGTGGTCGCGGCGAGCAGGTCCTTCGCGGCCTGCTGCACCGCCGCGGCGTTGTGCGGGAAGGCCCGCAGTTCGGTGGCCAGGCTGCGGATGTCGGTCAGCTCGTCGGGCAGCGCGAGCGCCTGCGTCGCCACCGTGTCGTACTGCTGCGCACGCGAGATCGCCTGGCGGATGCCGTTCACCACCGCCGGCCGTTGCGCCGCGGTGGCACTGGTCAGCGCGGTGATCAAGGCCTTGGCGAGCGCGTCGATGCGCTTGGCGATCAGGGGCAGGCGCGACAGCTGCACCACGCCCCCGGTGCTCGGGTGGTGGGATTTGCTGGCCAGCAGGTCGCGGTTGCCTTCGGCAAACCATTTGGCGAGTTGCTCGGTGCTGGCGCTGCCGGCCGCCTTCAGCTTGGCGAACACCGCCGGGTAAGCCTCGCCGGCGGTGAAGAAGTTGTAGTTCATGTAGCCGGTGGCGAACTCGGCATACGGCGCCACCGTGTGCAGCAGCTCCACCGACATGTTGAAGCAGTTGTTGAAGTGAATCGCCGCCAACGGCATCGTGCCGCCGAGCCCGGTCTTCAAGGCCTGCGCCAGGCCCCAGCTCGACAGCGGCAGGTGGTTCACCGGCAGCAGCGGCGAGCCCATCGGCAACAGCGGTGAACCCATCGGCAGCAGCGGCGAGCCCATCGGCAGCAACGGCGCGCCCTGGCCGGCGCTGAGGTGCCATTCGATGCTGCCGTCCTGCGTCAGGTTGGCGGTGTTCAGCTGGCTCAGGTCGAGCTCCGGCAGGTAGCCCGCGCCGTGGCCTTCCAGCGCCAGCACCAGGGCCGTGCCGGGGCGCCGCGCCAGCGTATGGCGCAGGAAGCCCGCCAGGTTGCCGATGGCATCCATCTGCTGTTTCCAGCGCGAGGTGATGCGCAGCGATCGCGCGCTGCCGGCCGTGATCTCGACCAGCCAGGTGTCGTCGTCGACCAGATCGATCAGCGCCGAGACGTGCACACCGTTCTTCGCCACCTCGACGAGGTTGTGCACCAGCGGGTGCTGCGCGATCTTCAGCGGCGTGTTGCCGGGATAGCGGCTGAGCACGGCATCGGTGCCGAAAGGGGCGTAGACAACCAGCGTGACGCCGGCACCGGTCGGTGCGGCGGGGGGCTTGCGGAAGGTCAGCGTGGGCAGGGCCATGACGTCTCCTCGTTGCACTGCGTCGCTACACTGGCTTGCAACGTCGCAACGTCCGATCGCTTCGCATATCCCTGCGCCACAACGTGTCGGCGCTGGACGATCGGCAGATGATGCGCGAACACGATGTTCCGTCACCCCCCTAGCTCGCCCCGGCCCACCGGCCTGTTGCGCCCGCATGCCGACTTGCTGCTCGGCCAGGCGCTGGCGGCCCACAAGGCGGGCACCTTCGATGAGCTGTTGCGGCGCCGGCCGCGGCTGACAGCCGCTCTGGCGCGGCGCCTGCTGCCGCCGCTGGTTGCTGTGGCCGCCGATGCGCTGCCGGCCGATGCCGCCACCGTGTGGACGCTGTGGCTGCGCGCCACGCTGGCCGGCTTGCGCCCCGACGGCGGTAGCGGGCTGAGCGACATCGCGCCACACGACTGGCGCGAGCGCAGCGCGTGGCGGCCGTTGCTGGCGCTGGGCTGCCACTTCGGCTTCATGCCGGTGGCCGAGATCGGCGCCGCGCCCCGATCGCGCGTGCAGGAATCGGCGATCGAGCAGTTGTGCGGCCTGTGGAATGTCGGCGCGAGCACCGTCTACCGGCACATCGATCGGGGACGCCGGCTGTGCATCGAGGCGCTGTTCGACGCGCCTGCACAGGGCGAACGCGCGCTGATGCGCGATGCCCGGCTGCAGCACGAGGTGCATGCGCTGCTGGCACTCGCCGACGCACCGGCGCGCCGTGCCTGGCATGCGCGGCAGGCCCAGCGCGCGCTGCGCGTCGACCGCGACGGCCGCAGCGTGCTGTGGCACACGCTGCAGGCGCTCGACAGCGCGGGTTTCATCGACGGGCTGAAGCGCTTCGGGGTCGAGCTGGCCGGCCATGCCGACACCGACGCGCTGGTGCAGCAGTTTTCGCAGCGCGCGCTCGACTGGCGGCTGCGCTTCCAGTTGAACCTGGCGCTTGCCGGTCTGTGGCGGGTGCGCGGCAACGGCAGCGCCGAGCTGCAGAGCTGCGAGGCCGCGCTGCAGCTGGCCAACGCCGCGCACGACAGCCTCGCGCTCGGCATCGCCTACGGCGCGCTGGGCAAGTTCAACGAGTCGCGCGATGGCGACCGCGCCTTCGCCTGCTACCAGGAAAGCGCCGAATGCCTGCGCCAGGCCGGGTTGCACGACGACCCCGGGCGCGTCGATGCCGAGGTGCTGATCGAACATGTCAACACGCTCGTCAAGCTGGCCTGGCTGTACGTGCTGCGCAACGACCCACGCTCGAAGACCGTGCTCGATCGCGCCGAGGCATCTGCGCGAGCACTGCACGCAGGACCTGGCGGTGGTCGCCGGCCTGGAACAGACCTGGGGCGAATACTGGCGCCGCGGCGGCGACCTGCGCCGCGCGCTCGAACACAAGCACCGCGCCTTGCACCTGTACGAACGACTGGGCGATCGGCAGGCGATCCTGAAGACCTACGGCAACCTGAGCCTGATCTACGGCGATGCCAAGGATTTCACCCGCGCCATCGACTATTCGCAGCGTGTGCTGGACATGGCGCAGCGCTTCACGGTGGAGCCTGAAACGCTGGCCGCGACGCACCTGCACCTGGGCGCCACCTACTTCTGGCAGGGCAAGTACGACGCCGCCATCGCGCACTACCACACAGCGCTCGAGCTGAGCCAGCGGGCGCGGCTCGCGCTGCTGGTGGGGCGCGCGCACTACAACCTGGCCGAGGCCTTCTACAAGCGCTTCCAGGCCAACGACCAGGCCGACGACGAGCGCCAGGGCGATGCGCACAGCGCCGCCGCGCTGGCGGCATGGCCCGAAGGTGGCGACCCGGCCGCCACCGAGGCCACGCGGCGGCTGAAGGGCGAGATCCTCGGCCCGCGCGAAGGCGAGTTCTACGACCGCCTGCTGCCGGGCGAATTTGCCGCGCACTTCGAGCAGATGGCCGAGGTGCAGCGCCACCGCGCCGCGCTGGCGTTGCCGCTGGCGGCGGAACAACAGGTCGAGGCGCACCTGGCGATTGCGAGCGCCTACGTCGACATCGCGGTCGAGGAGCGCGAGGCCGCCGTCGCGTTGATGCACCGCCACGGTCTCGGCGATCGGTTTGCACCGAAGATGGAGCAACTGCGCGAGCGCTACGAGCGCGGCCTCAGCCGCGAGCAGCGTCTGGCCGCGCTGTGGCACAACGCCGCCGCCGACCTGCTGCGCCCGCAGCGCGGCGACCAGCTGTTGCAGCATGTGCTGCAAGCCGGGTCGGTGAACAAGAGCGGCTATGCCAGGCTGTGCGGCGTCGGGCTGGCGACCGCATCCAAGCACCTCGGCCAGCTCGCAGACCGCGGCTTGCTGGTTCAGATCGGCAAGGGCCCGAGCACGCGCTACCAGCTGCCGCAGTGACGCGCGCATCGGCCAGAATGGCCGCAGATAAACAGCAGACTTCGAGGACGGCTCACATGCTGGCGATCATCGGCGGCACCGGCATCTACGACCTGCCCGGCATGACCGTGGACGAGCGCCTCGATGCGCACACGCCGTTCGGGCGCGCCGTCGGGCGTCATCGCCAAAGGGCGGCTCGGCGGGCAGCCGCTGCTGTTCCTGGCGCGCCACGGCGCCGGCCACAAGCTGCTGCCGCACGAGGTGAACTACCGCGCCAACATCTTTGCGCTGAAGCGCGCCGGCGCGACGCAGCTGCTCGGCTTCTCGGCGGTGGGCAGCCTGGCCGAGCACATCGCCCCGGGTGACTTCGCGATGCCGAGCCAATACTTCGACTGGACCAAGGGCGGGCGCGAGCGCACCTTCTTCGGCGGCGGCGTGGCCGCGCATGTCTCGACCGCGCAGCCGGTCAGTGCGCGCCTGGTCGACTGGGTCGCGGCGCGGGCGGCGCAGCTGGACATGCGGCTGCACCGCGATGTCACCTACGCCTGCGTCGAAGGCCCGCGCCTGGGCACCCGCGCCGAGAGCCTGTTCCTGCGCCAGGCGGGCTGCCACCTGGTGGGCATGACCAACGTGCCCGAGGTGTTTTTGGCGCGCGAGGCGCAGATGGGCTACGCCAGCATCGGCATCGTCACCGACTACGACTGCTGGCTCGAAGACGCGGCGCTGCATGTCAGTGTCGGCGCCATCTTCGAGCAGTACGGCGCCAGCCTGGCGCGCGCGCGCACGTTGCTCGATGCGCTGCTGGCGGATGCGCCGCCGGAGGAGGACCCTGCCATCCGGCGCGCGCTGCAGATGGCCATGATGACCCCCGACAGCGCGCTCGGCGCAGCCCAGCTCGAGTGGCTGTCGGTGCTGCGGCTGTAGCGGCGTGGCATGACGTCGCCGCCCGCCTTCGTCCGCGACGAGCTGAGCCGCGCGGCGCGCGAGCTGTTGCGCGACGGGCGCTTTGCCAACGCCCGCGTCGAGCGCATCCACCTGCACGGCACCGACTGGATCTTCAAGGATTTCTCGTCGCGCAGCTTCCTCGTGCGCCACACCATCGGGCGCTTCCTGCTCGGCCGCGAGGTGCGTGCGCTGCGGCGGCTGCACGGCATCGGCGGCATCCCCGACCGGGCCTTTCGTGTCGACGCCTTCGCGATGGCCGCGCGCTTCGTGCCCGGCCGCGCGCTGGCCGGAATCGACGGCGCAGCCATCGGCACCGCCTACCTGATCGCGCTGGAGGCCTTGCTGCGGCAGGTGCATGCCCGCGGCCTGGTGCACCTGGACACGCGCGGCGGCGGCAACCTGCTGATGCAGCCCGACGGCAGCCCCGGCATCATCGATTTCCAGGCCGCGCTGTCGACACGCTGGATGCCGCGCCGGCTGCGCCACTGGTTCAACGACCTGGACATGAGCGGCGTGTACAAGAAGTGGCTGCAGTGGCAGCCCGAGACGATGGGTGCAGCGCGCCGCGCCGACTTCGAGCGCCTGAACCGCTGGCGGCGCCTGTGGATCTTTCGCGGCTACCTGGGCGCACGCAAGACGGCGCCGCCCGCCGGATCGGCCAGCGCCGCGCCGGCCGACAGAGAATGACGGCATGAAAGAAACCTCCGACACCCTCGTCCAGCACCCCGGCATGCGCCGCTTTCTGGTGAAGATGCGCGTGCCGATCGGCATCGTCGTCATCGTGCTGCTGGCGCCGTTCGTGCAACGCCAGTGGCTGCTGGCCGGCTTCGTGGTGTCGATGCTGGGCGAGTTGATCCAGATCTGGTGTTTCGCCTCGCTCGACAAGAACGCCACGCTGACCGTGCGCGGGCCGTACACGATGGTGCGCAACCCCATGTACCTGGGGCGCTATTTCATCGTGCTGGGGTTCCTGATGCTGGCCGGCCAGTGGTGGCTGCTGCTGGCCTTCACCGTCGGCTACTGGCTGTACATGGATTCGCGCGTGCAGCGCGAGGAAGCGCACCTGCGGCCGATCTTCGGCGCGCCCTACGACGACTACTGCGCGACGGGTGCGCCGCTTCGTGCCCGGTTGGCCGCAGGCCGGCAAGACCGTCGCCTACTGGAACGCGGCGCTGTTCAAGCAGAACAACGCCGGCACCAACCTGCTCGCCACGCTGGCGGTGTGGGCGCTGGTGGCGGCGTGGACGCTGTGGGGCGTGCCGCTGCTGAAGGGCTGAATGGCCCGGCCGCAGCCGGCGGCCCGGTCAGAACGGAATGTCGTCGTCCATGTCGTCGAAGCCGGTGCTCGACTTGGCTGCCGGCTTCGACGCCGGCGCACTGCCGCCGCCCGGCGCCGGGCGGGCCGCAGGCCGCTCGCGGCTGCTGTAGCCGCCTTCGTCACCGCCGCCGCCGCCGCCCATGCCTTCGCGGCTGCCGAGCATCGTCATTTCGCTGGCGATGATCTCGGTGGTGTATTTGTCGACGCCGTCCTTGTCGGTCCACTTGCGCGTCTTCAGGCGGCCTTCGATGTAGACCTGCTTGCCCTTCTTCAGGTACTCGCCGGCGATTTCGGCCAGGCGGTCGTAGAACACCACGCGGTGCCATTCGGTCTCGTCGACCTTCTCGCCCGAGGTCTTGTCCTTCCAGCTGCGTGTGGTGGCCAGCGTGACGTTGGCGATCGCCGAGCCGCTGGGCGCGTAGCGCACTTCGGGGTCTCGGCCGAGGTTGCCGATGAGGATGACTTTGTTGACGGCAGCCATGGGGCACTCCTTGCTTGCGGGTGGGAAAATCCGGTGTCTCGATCATAGCGACCGGCTCGACGGCGGACATCGCCCGCACGGTGGCACGACGACGGGGGCCCGCTTTCGGGCGGGGCCCGTTGCGCGGCGATTCAGGGCTCGCCGTGCCAGTAGTCGAGCGAGGCCGAGGCGTGCTGAACGGCGTCGAAATCGCCGCTGTAGGCCGCGTACTTGCCCGAATCGGGGTACTCGCAGATCTCGGGCGTTTCGCGCGTGCTGATGCTCAGGTAGCGCATCGGCGCGTCCGAGGTGTTGATGAACTGGTGCGGGTACTCGGGCCCGGCGGGAATGAAGACCACATCGCCGGCGACGACCTCGAGCATCTCGCCGGCCACGCGCAGCGTGCCGCGGCCTTCGAGAACGACGAACATCTCTTCCTGCGCATGGTGGAAGTGATAGGGGCAGCCGCGCTTGCCGGGTTCGAGGATGTCGAAGCCGATGCCCAGCTTGTGTGCCGCGGTACCGGTGGCCAGCCGCACGCAGCGCGCGTCGTAGAGCGGTTCGCGGTGCACGCGCTGCAGCTCGGCATCGTTGAAGTTGCGGATCAGCCGCTGGCGCAGCGCCAGGGCCTTGTCAGTCGGCTCGTCGTTCATCGGGGCCTCCTTCGTCGGAAGCGGCCATCATGGCAGAGCAGGAGGCTGCCTTACCATCGTGCGCAGCCCATGGACATGACCCCCGACGCTGCCCTCGAGCCGGCCACCGACACGCTGGCCATCCTGCGCGACACCTTCGGCTACGACAGCTTCCGCGGCCAGCAGCGCGACATCATCGAGCATGTCGTCGCCGATGGCGACGCGCTGGTGCTGATGCCCACTGGTGCCGGCAAGAGCCTGTGCTACCAGGTGCCGGCGATCGCGCGCCACCGCGCCGGCCGCGGCGTGACGGTGGTGGTGTCGCCGCTGATCGCGCTGATGCACGACCAGGTCAGCGCGCTCGAGGAACTCGGCGTGCATGCCAACTTCCTGAACAGCACCCTCGACGGCAGCGAGGCATCGGCGATCGAGCGCGAGCTGCGCTCGGGCCGGCTGGTGCTGCTGTACGCGGCGCCGGAACGCATCCTGACGCCGCGCTTTCTGGCGATGCTGGATTCGTTGCACGAGCGCCGGCTGCTCAGCCTGTTCGCCATCGACGAGGCGCACTGCGTCAGCCAGTGGGGGCACGATTTCCGCGAGGAATATCTGGGGCTGAGCGTGCT
Source organism: uncultured beta proteobacterium (assembly GCA_963756415.1). GTDB lineage: Bacteria > Pseudomonadota > Gammaproteobacteria > Burkholderiales > Burkholderiaceae_C > Rubrivivax. The sequence goes on along the minus strand of CAVWNT010000002.1, from coordinate 64,223 downwards.
GCACGAACGCTTCGCCGGCGTGCCGCGCGTCGCGCTCACCGCCACCGCCGACGCGCACACCCGCGCCGACATCATTCAGCGGCTGCAGCTGGAAAGCGCCCGCACCTTCATCAGCAGCTTCGACCGGCCGAACATCCGTTACACCATCGTCGAGAAGGACGCCAACCCGCGCGCGCAGCTGCTGCGCTTTCTGCGCGACGAACACGACGGCGACGCCGGCATCGTCTACTGCCAGACGCGCAAGCGGGTGCAGGAAATCGCCGACGCGCTGGCCGCCGAAGGCCTGCAGGCGCTGCCGTACCACGCCGGGCTCGACAGCGCGGTGCGGCGCCGCCACCAGGACCGCTTCCTGCGCGAGGACGGCATCGTGATGGTGGCGACGATCGCCTTCGGCATGGGCATCGACAAGCCGGACGTGCGCTTCGTCGCGCACCTCGACCTGCCGAAGAACATCGAGGGCTATTACCAGGAGACCGGCCGCGCCGGCCGCGACGGCACAGCCGCCGACGCCTGGATGGCCTATGGCCTGGCCGACGTGGTCAATCAACGTCGCATGATCGACGAGAGCGAGGCCGAAGAGGAGTTCAAGCGGCTGCAGCGCGGCAAGCTCGACGCGCTGCTGGCGCTGGCCGAGGCGCACGACTGCCGGCGCGCACGGCTGCTCGAATACTTCGGCGAGACCTATGCAGGCGCGACCAGCCCCGGCCCTGGCCTGGGCGCCCGCTGCGGCAACTGCGACAACTGCCTGCAGGCGCCGGCCACCTGGGACGCCACCGAGGCCGCGCGCAAGGCGCTGAGCTGCGTCTATCGCTTCCACCAGCACGGCCGCCAGCACTACGGCGCGGTGCACCTGATCGACGTGCTGCGCGGCAAGGCCAGCGACAAGGTGGTGCAGCGCGGGCACGAGGCCCTGAGCACCTTCGGCATCGGCGCCGATCTGAGCGAGACGCAGTGGCGTTCGGTGCTGCGCCAGCTGATCGCGCTCGGCCATCTGCAGGTCGAAGGCGAATACAGCACGCTGGCGCTGGCCGACAGCGCGCGCGCGGTGCTGCGCGGCGAGGTGCAGCTGTTGCTGCGTGTGCCGACGATTGCGCCCAAGGGGGGCGGCCGCGGCAAGGCGGCGCGCGCCGCGAAGGGAAAGACGCGCGCCGGTGCCGCTGGACGACGCTGGGCTGGAGCGCTTCGCCGCGCTGAAGGAATGGCGCGCGGGTGTCGCACGCGAGCACAACCTGCCGGCCTTCGTGATCTTCCACGACGCGACGCTGGCGCAGATGGCTCAAGCCTGCCCGCGAGATCTCGATGCACTCGCCGCCATCAGCGGCGTCGGAAGCAAGAAGCTCGAGGCCTACGGCGAGCAGATCCTGCGCGTGCTGGGCACGTCGAGCTGAGGCTGCTGGCCTCGCGCTGCGCCACCGGGCGGACCGGGTGGCGCAGGAAGCTTGCCGTCGCGCGGCCCGCAGGACGCGGCGGGTGTCGCCCAGGGCGCTCGCCGCGGGCATGGCCGATATCATGTCCGGTTGCCCGCGAACGACCCATGCCGACCCACCCGTCCCTCGAAGCGCCCGCCATCCGCATCCGCGGCGCGCGCACGCACAACCTGAAGAACATCGACCTGGACATCCCGCGCCACGCGCTGGTGGTGATCACCGGGTTGTCGGGTTCGGGCAAGTCCAGCCTGGCCTTCGACACGCTGTACGCCGAAGGCCAGCGCCGCTACGTCGAAAGCCTGAGCGCCTATGCGCGGCAGTTCCTGCAGCTGATGGACAAGCCCGATGTCGATGTCATCGAAGGGCTGTCGCCCGGCGATCAGCATCGAGCAGAAGGCGACCAGCCACAACCCGCGTTCGACGGTCGGCACCATCACCGAGATCCACGACTACCTGCGCCTGCTGTACGCCCGCGCCGGCACGCCCTTCTGCCCCGACCACCACCTGGCGCTGCAGGCGCAGAGCGTGAGCCAGATGGTCGATGCGGTGCTGGCCCTGCCCGAAGGCACGCGGCTGATGGTGCTGGCGCCGGTGGCGCGCGACCGCAAGGGCGAGTTCGTCGAGCTGTTCCAGGACATGCAGGCGCAGGGTTATGTGCGCTTTCGCATCGGCGCCAACGGCAAGCCCGGTGAGGTGTTCGAGGCCGCCGATCTGCCGAAGCTGAAGAAGAACGACAAGCACGACATCGACGTCGTCGTCGACCGGCTGCGCGTGGCGCCGGGCCTGCAGCAGCGGCTGGCGGAGAGCTTCGAGACCGCGCTGCGCATCGCCGAGGGCCGCGCCATCGCCCTGGAGATGGACAACAAGGAAGCGTCAGGCGAGCACTTGTTTTCCAGCAAGTTCGGCTGCCCGGTGTGCAACTACTCGCTCAGCGAACTGGAGCCGCGGCTGTTTTCGTTCAACTCGCCGGTCGGCGCCTGCCCGGGCTGCGGCGGTCTCGGCCAGGTGACGGTGTTCGATGCCGCGCGCGTGGTCGCCTTTCCCAGCCTGAGCCTGGCCTCGGGCGCGATCAAGGGCTGGGACCGGCGCAACGCCTACACCTTCTCGACGCTGCAAAGTGTGGCGAAGCACTACGGCTTCGACGTCGACACGCCGTTCGAAGCGCTGCCGGCGCAGGCGCAGCAGGTGCTGCTGCACGGCTCCGGCGACGAGCCGATCGCCTTCGTCTATGAAGCGCAGGGCGCCAAGGGGCGGGCCCGCGCGGTGAAGCGCTCGCACCCCTTCGAAGGCATCCTGCCGACCCTGGAACGGCGCTACCGCGAGACCGATTCGTCGGCGGTGCGCGAGGACCTGGCGCGTCTGCAGGCGGCCAGGCCGTGCCCCGATTGCGGTGGCGCACGGCTGCGGCGCGAGGCGCGCAACGTGTTCCTGCAGCAAGACGACGGCGTGCCCGGCGAGCCGATCTTCGCCGTCGAGCACAAGACCCTGGCCGACAGCCTGACGCTACTTCGAGACGCTGCGGCTGCAAGGCGCCAAGGCCGAGATCGCCGACAAGATCGTGCGCGAGATCCGCTCGCGGCTGAAGTTCCTCAACGACGTCGGGCCTGAACTACCTGAGCCTGGATCGCGGTGCCGACACGCTGTCGGGCGGCGAGGCGCAGCGCATCCGGCTGGCCAGCCAGATCGGCAGCGGCCTGACCGGCGTGATGTACGTGCTCGACGAGCCGAGCATCGGCCTGCACCAGCGCGACAACCAGCGCCTGATCGGCACCTTGAAGCGGCTGCGCGACCTGGGCAATTCGGTGCTGGTGGTCGAACACGACGAGGACATGATCCGCGCCGCCGACCATGTGGTCGACATGGGCCTGGGCGCCGGCGTGCACGGCGGGCGTGTCATCGCACAGGGCACGCCGGCGCAGGTGCAGGCCAGCGACGAATCGCTGACCGGGCAGTACATGGCCGGCACGCTGCGCATCGAGGTGCCCGCCGAGCGGCATGCGCCGGCGCTGCCCGAGCCCGATGCCCCGGCGATGCTGCGCATCGTCAACGCGCGCGGCAACAACCTGAAAGGCGTCAGCGCCGAGATTCCGATCGGGCCTGCTGACCTGCGTCACCGGCGTGTCGGGATCGGGCAAGAGCACGCTGGTCAACGACACGCTGTACGCGGCGGTGGCACGCAAGCTGTATTCGAGCCATGCCGAACCGGCGCCGCACGACGCCATCGAAGGGCTGGAAGCCTTCGACAAGGTGATCAACGTCGACCAGAGCCCGATCGGCCGCACGCCGCGCAGCAACCCGGCCACCTACACCGGGCTGTTCACGCCGATGCGCGAGCTGTTCGCCGAGGTGCCGGCGGCGCGCGAACGCGGTTACGGGCCGGGGCGCTTCAGCTTCAACGTCGCCGGCGGGCGTTGCGAGGCCTGCCAGGGCGACGGCGTGCTCAAGGTGGAGATGCACTTCCTGCCCGACATGTACGTGCCCTGCGACGTGTGCCACGGCGCGCGCTACAACCGCGAGACGCTGGAGATCCTCTACAAGGGCCGCAACATCACCCAGGTGCTGGGCATGACGGTGGAAGAAGCGCACGGCTACTTCAACGCGGTGCCGAACATCGCGCGGCGGCTGCACACGCTGCTCGACGTGGGGCTGGGCTACATCAAGCTGGGGCAGAGCGCGACCACGCTGTCGGGCGGCGAAGCGCAGCGCGTGAAGCTGGCGCTGGAGCTGAGCAAGCGCGACACCGGGCGCACGCTGTACATCCTGGACGAGCCGACCACGGGACTGCATTTCCACGACACCGCGCAGCTGCTGCGCGTGCTGCACCAGCTGCGCGATGCGGGCAACACCATCGTCGTCATCGAACACAATCTGGACGTGATCAAGACCGCCGACTGGGTCATCGACATGGGCCCGGAGGGCGGCGCTGGGGGCGGCCGTGTGCTGGTTGCCGGGACGCCGGAACAGGTCGCCGATCACGCGGCCAGCCACACCGGCCATCACCTGGCCAAACTGCTGGCGCTGCCCACACCGCAACCCGAACCCATCGCCTGACCCGCCGAGGAACCCCATGGCAACGACGATCGACTACTACCTGGCCCCGCAATCGCCGTGGGCGTACCTGGGGCATCGGCGGCTGGTGGCCATGGCGCGCGCGGCCGGCGCCGAGATCAACGTGCTGCCGATCGACCTCGGCGGCCAGGTGTTTCCGGTCTCGGGCGGCCTGCCGCTGGCCAAACGCGCGCCGCAGCGGGTGGCCTACCGGCTGGTCGAGCTGAAGCGGTTCAGCGAGTGGCTGCAGATGCCGTTGCACGTTCAGCCGACGTTCTTCCCGGTGCCGGGCGACAAGGCGGCGCTGCTGATCCTGGCGGCGGCATCGCAGCACGGCAGCGAAGCGGCGCTGACGCTCACCGAGGCGGTGCTGGGCGCGGTATGGGCCGAACAACGCAACATCGACGACGAGGCCACGCTGGCCGCGCTGCTGAACGAACGTGCGTTGCCGGACGATCTGTTGGCGATGTCGAAAACGCCGGCGATCGCGCAGCGCTACGCGGCAGCCACCCGCTCAGCGATCGACGCAGGCGTGTTCGGCGCGCCGAGCTATGTCATCGACGGCGAGGTGTTCTGGGGGCAGGATCGGCTCGACTTCGTCGAGCGGCGCTTGCAGCGCGGCTGACAGGCTCGGCGCCGAATGAAAGCGGCCCCCGCTTGCCGCGGGGGCCGGCACATCACTTCAGGTGCGCGCTGACCAGCTTGGTCATCTCGAACATCGACACCTGGGCCTTCTTGAAGACTTCCTTCAACTTGGCGTCGGCATTGATCATCGTGCGCTTGGCCTTGTCCTGCAGGTCATTTTTCTTGATGTAGTCCCACAGCTTCTTGGTCACCTCGGTGCGCGGCAGCGGCTTGTCGCCGATGACCGCCGCCAGCGTGGGGCTGGGCGTCATCAGCTTCATGAATGCCGCGCTGGGTGCGCGCTTCTTGGCAGGTGCCTTCGCCGTCGCCGTTTTTGCTGAAGCCGTCTTGGCGGGAGCCGACTTGGCTATAGGCTTTTTCGGCGGCAGACTTCTTTGCCGGTGCCTTCTTCGCCGGGGCCTTCTTGGCCGGGGCCTTCTTCGCAGTTGCCATTTGCATTCTCCGTCTGGTTCAGGAACATGGACCGGCGCTGCCTGGGCTGTTGTCGCCCGTGATTTGTAGCCTTACACCGGAGCGTGCGGATGTTAATGCCACGGCCATTGACTGAGAAGCGGTTTTGTACCCGGTGGTTGCCAATCCCCGACGCCCTGAGCAGCAACGTGCGAGCAGGAAGCTATGCTTTGCGCATGAGACTCCTGATCCGTTGGTTTTTGCTTGCCGGCGCGTTGCTGCTGGTGACCCACCTGTACGGCGGCGTCGCTCTCGTCGGCTACGGCTCGGCGCTGATCGCGGCCCTCGTCATCGGCTTGCTGAACACGCTGGTGCGGCCGGTGCTGGTGCTGCTGACGCTGCCAGTCACGCTGCTCACGCTGGGCCTGTTCCTCTTCGTCATCAACGCGCTGATGTTCTGGGCTGCCGCGTCGATGATCGACGGCTTTGCCGTTGCCGGCTTTGGTGCCGCCTTGATCGGCTCGTTGCTGTACACGCTGTGCAGCATGGTCATCAACGTGATCATGGAGCGCGTGCTCTAGCAGTTGGCTGGCATGCCGCTCGCCTCTGGCAGGTTGCCGGCAAGTCTCTGTCGCATTCTGTTCCAGAAGATCAACTTGCAAGATCTCATGGGCGAGCAAGTGCTTCTCGGCCAGCTTCTGATGCTGCTTGGCGAGCGACGGCTCGTCCAAGTTCCGTGAACATCTTTGCTAGCAAGTGCATGCATCGTCGCCAGGTCGTCTGGATCGCAGTCAGTGGTATCGCTAGCCAAGCGCCGCTGACATGTCCTGTCTGCGCCATGTCCAGACGGCCGAGCCGCAGTTGACATAGCGCCCTGCTCGCGAGCAGAAGTTGGTTTCATGCGCTCCATCCCCTGCTCGTCAGCACGGCTCCAGATTGCTATCGAACAGCGCCAGTGCTTCTGCGTACCGCCCTTGAACGTCTGAGCAATTGCGCTCGCATCAACGGGACAAACAGCGGTCAACGATTTCGTGCGGATGCCGATGTCGAAGTTGCTGGTCGAGTCTGCTTCCATCAAGGCTTGCGCGGCCTGCGCGGCCTGGCTATTGCCAAATGCCTCGGCCAGTCGCACGTTGTTGGCTCTAAACGTTGCGCTGTTGTGCAGCATCGCGCTGATCATTGAGTCGTCGCCTTCCGCCAACGCGTGATCTCGCACTGCGGCGTACCACGGCTTGGCCAGGTCAAGCGGCCGGCGTACTGAAAAGCATCGGCGATCACCAGGCTGACCCTCGCTAGCGTTGCGTGATGCGAGGGTTCGGCCAGTTGCAAGGCCTTCGCGGCGTGCGTCCACCATCTGCGGCATGCTGGCGGGCATTGAACTCCATATGCGCCAGCCACGCCGCGCACAGCGCCATCAGCTCCGGATGGCCGATCGCCCGCGCCAGCGCGTCGGCGCGGCGCAACCGATCCATCGCCGTCGGGCCCGGGTGGCTGTAGAACTGGATCAGGCTTTCGACCAGGCTGACCCACGCGGTCACCTCGGCGTTCGGCGACTTGTCGAAGGCCTGTCGGGTCGCGGCGACGATGGCTGCTGGCCTCGCCTTCGCGGCCCTGTCGCGCCAGGTAGCGTGGCCTTGCGTAGCTGAAGGCACGCTTTAGCCGCAGGTGTGGTGGCCGAGGCGATCTGCGCATCGAGTCGCGCGAGCAGACGTGAGGTCATTCATCCCTCCAGGATGCGCAGCGCCTGCGCGTACTTCGCCGCGGTATGGCGCAGCACCTCGTCGGGCAGCACCGGCGCGGGGGCCTGCTTGTTCCACGGCCGACCGTCGATGCGCACCGATTCCAGCCAGTCGCGCAGGTACTGCTTGTCGAAGCTGGGCGGGTTGCTGCCCTCGCGGTAGCCGTCGACCGGCCAGAAGCGGGACGAATCCGGCGTCAGGATTTCGTCCATCAGCGTCAAGCGGCCATCGTCGTCGAGGCCGAATTCGAACTTCGTGTCGGCGATGATGATGCCGCGCTGCAGCGCGAAATCGGCCGCCTGCACATACAGCTGCAACGACACCTGCCGCACCTGCCGCGCCAGGTCTTCGCCGATGAGGCCGCACATCTGCGCGAAGTCGATGTTCTGGTCGTGCGCGCCGGCCTCGGCCTTGGTGGCGGGTGTGAAGATCGGCTCGGACAGCCGCGAGGCATTGAGCAGTCCGCCGGGCAACGCCACGCCGCAGACGCTGCGGCTGCGCTGGTACTCGGCCCAGCCCGAACCGGCCAGGTAGCCGCGCACCACCGCCTCCACCGGCAACGGGCGCAGCCGCCGCACCAGCATCGAACGGCCTTCGACCTGCGCGCGCTCGTCGGCTGCCACCACCGCCAGCGGGTCGTCGCCGGTCAGGTGGTTCGGCACCACGTGCGCCAGGCGCTCGAACCAGAACAGCGCCATGCGCGTCAGCAACCGGCCCTTGCCCGGAATCGGCTGGCCCATGACCACGTCGAAAGCCGAGATGCGGTCGCTGGCGACCATCAGCATGCGGTCTGCGCCGACCGCATGGTTGTCGCGCACCTTGCCGCGGGCGATCAGCGGCAGCGAATGCAGCCGGCTTTCGAAAACAGCGTCAACGCTCGGCGGGGCAGGTGCGGTCATGGCGGCAGGCAGTCGGACGGTGGCGTCGATTCTGCCCGCTGACCACCACCACCGACAGCCCCGCCGCCGGTCGCTCGTGCCAGCGGAATCGAAGCGCGCTCAGCGCGCGCCGGGCGCCAGCTGACCGGCGGATCCGCCGCGCAGCGCGGCATTCAGCTCGCGCTGCAGCGCCATCAGTTGGCGCTGCCGCGCGTCGATGACCGAGGCCTCGATGTGGTCCTGGCTGCCGCCGGCGCGCACCAGCGCCTGTGCCGCGCGAAGCCGGTCGATGGCCCCGGCGATGTCACCCAGCGCGGCGCGCGCCTCGGCCTGCGCGCGCAGGCTGCGCAGCGGCTCGCCGCGTTCGTGGTCGCACTGCCCCAGCAGCTCCCAGGCCAGCGCATCGTCGCGGTGCAGCGCGACCCAGCTCTGCAGGTCTTCGGCGCATCGGTGCAGCCCCGACTGCTTGGCGGACGCGTCGGCGCCGGCGCCGCGCGCCACGCCCAACGCCGCCTGCGCGCGCAGCAGCAACGCCGCGCGTGACGGGGGCTGCAGCGCCGCGGTGTCGAGGACCCGCATGGCGCCGGCTGCATCGCCGCGTTGCAAGGTCAGCTGCGCATCGAGCAACAGGAACGAGCGTTGTGCAGCGGGGTTGGCGGGCTGTTGTTTGTCGAGCAGATCGATGCCCTGGCTGACGGCCGCCTTCGCCGGCTCGCCCTCGCGCAACTGCGACGCCGCGAAGGCGCCGCCATACAGCACCGGCAGGCGCTCGTCGAGCGGCAGCGAGGCCACGGCGATCAGCGGGTTGTTGCCCAGCCGGTCCTGCAGGCGACGAAGGCTCTGGATCTGGCCGTCCATCAGCACGCGCGAGCGCGCACCCATCAGGCGATGGTTCAGCGGGTCTTCGGCCTGGCCCGCGGGCGAGGCCACCGCGCGCGCACGGGCCTCGCTGATGCGCTCGATGGTCAGCGGGTGCGAACGCAGGTACGGGAACGAGCCGGTGTCGTTCATGCGGCTGGCCAGTTCGAGCTTGTCGAACATGCCGGCCATGCCGGCGCTCGCGTAGCCGGCGTCGGTGAGCACACCGAAGCCGACCCGGTCGGCCTCGCGTTCCATGTCGCGCGAGAAGTTCAGTTGCGCCTGCATGTTCGCCGCCTGCGAACCGGCCACCGCCGCCTGCACGCCGTCGCCGCTGCCGGCCTTGCTGGCAGCCAGCACGCCCAGGATCATCGCGGCGGTGCTGAGCAAGGTGGTCTGCTTGGCGCTGACGATGCGGCGCGCGATGTGGCGCTGGGTGACGTGCGACAACTCGTGTGCCAGCACCGCTGCCAGCTCGTCGGTCGAGCCGGTGGCGGCGATCAGGCCCAGGTGCACGCCGACGAAGCCGCCCGGCAAGCGCAAAGGCGTTGACGCTGCGGTCGCGAACCAGAAAGATCTCCCAGGCCAGCTGGCGCTCGGTTTCGGGCGTGATGTCGCCGCGCTTGCGGGCGGCTTCCACCAGCGGCTGCCAGATGCCTTGCACATAGTCGAGCAGCACCGGATCGTCGAGGTAGTCGGGATCGCGCCGCACCTCGCGCATGATCTGATCGCCCAGCGCGCGTTCGGTGCCGACGCTGAAGTCATCGGCCGCCGCCTCGCCCAGCGAGGGCAGCCGCACCTGAGACTGCACACCCACCGGCAGCGGTGCGATCAGCACGGCGGCCAGCAGCCCCGCCAGCGGGCGCAGCCGCCAGCGCCGCATCGGGGGCAAGGGCATCGTCGCGTTCATCGGCGGAGGTAGAGGCACGCTCGGTGGGCTCGGCATCGAGTCTTTGGTCAGCGCCAGCGGTGATTAAGTTCAACGGCCGCGGTTGCCTTGCAGGCGGCAGCCGGCTGGCGGGTCGTCGCTATGATGCCCATTTCCGCCCTGCCCACACAGCCTGCCGTGAATTCGACGCCCGCCAGCCCCGGCCTCAGCCACTTCGATGCCGAGGGGCAGGCGCACATGGTCGACGTGGCCGGCAAGGCCGAAACCCACCGCATGGCGCGCGCCGGGGGCCACATCCGCATGCAGCCGGCCACCTTGGCGCTGATCGCATCGGGCACGCGCGCGAAAGGGCGATGTGCTCGGCGTGGCCCGGGTGGCCGCCATCCAGGCCGCCAAGCGCACCTCGGAACTGGTGCCGCTGTGCCATCCGCTGCCGATCACGCGGGTGGCGGTGAACTTCGAGATCGATGACCGAGAACGCGCAGGTGCGTTGCACGGCGCAGGTCGAAAGCCTGGGCCGCACCGGCGTCGAGATGGAAGCGCTGACTGCCGTGCAGATCGGCCTGCTCACGGTGTACGACATGTGCAAGGCGGTCGACCGGGGCATGGTCATGGGCGATATCCGCGTGCTCGAAAAGCACGGCGGCAAGTCGGGCGATTGGGCGGCCGGCGCCTGACTGCTGCGCCGGCTCAGGGTTCACTGCGCGGGTCGGCCCGGTCAGGGCTGCGTGAATGCGCTCCAGGGCAGCGCGACCTGCGGCGGCTGGCACTGGAACGGCGGTGGCTGCACCTGCCCTGGCTCATCGCAGGGCGCAAAGAACGCCTTCGCCAGCGGGTTGCGGAACTCGCGCAGGCGTTGCGCCAGATGCCGCGCCTTGTCCTGTTCACCCGCGGCCGCCAGCGCCTTCGCCCAGGCGATCATCAAGCGCGTGTCGAGCAGATAGTGCGGGGCGCGACGGAAGTCGCGTGCGTCGGCGAACGACATCGTCGTCGCTGGTCACCGCCGCATAGTCCGCATGGTGGGCGAACAGCCAGCTGCGCTGCCCGTCGGCGATGCGCTCGGCCAGCGGCACCGCCTGCGCCGCCGGCGAGAAGATGCGCACGACGCGTGCGTAGTCCACCAGCGACAGCGCGCTCAGCACCACCGTCAGCAGGCCCAGCACGAACAGCACGCGCGTCGGTGCGGCGCGGTGCGAGCGACGCGTCGGGTGGTGCGGCCTCGGCGGCCGTGCCGGGTCGGCCGAGCGCGAAGCCCCACAGCCACGCCGTCGGCAACAGGAAGTAGGCGTACCACAGCGGGTATTCGAGCAGGCTGTGCACCCCGATCAGCACCAGCATCATCCAGGCGCCGCGCAGCGCGACAGCCATCGGCGCATCGGCGCGCCCGGCCAGCCGCCAGGCCTGCCACAGGCTGACCAGCAGCAGCAGCAGGATCAGCGCGGCCAGCGGCAGGCCGAGTTCCACCGCCAGCTGCAGCGGCAGGTTGTGGGTGTGATCGAAGAAGGCGGTCGGGCGGCCCGGAAACGGCGTCAGGCTCCAGGCGAAATTGAACTCGCCGAAACCGACCCCCAGCCAGGGCTGCTGGCGTATCAGGCTCAGGCTGTTGGCCCAGATGCCGAAGCGCGAGCCCGACAGGTCGGCCTCGGCCAGCCGCGCCTCGCCGCCGAAGGCATGGTGGCTGAGCTCGGCCCACAACGCCAGGCCGCCCCAGGCCAGCGCGTACAACAGCGGCGCGCTCAGCAGCAGCACCCGTGTCGAGCGCGACAGGCGCCGCCCGAGCAACCCCCACAGCGTGAGCAGGCCGATGCCGAGCACGCCGGTGCGCGATGCGGTCAGCACCACCGCGAAGACCATCAGCGCGAACAGGGCGCGGCCCAGGCCGCGTCGAATCGTGCCCAGTTCGAGCAGCGGCACCACCGCGATCGCCGACCACAGCAGCAGGCTGCTGAGGTGGTTGGGCTGGCGCAGGTTGCCGACCGCGCGGCCGGCCAGGCTGGAGCGCGCGATCCAGTCGCCGTCCGGCAAGGCGGGCGCAAACACCTGCACGATGCCGATGCCGGCGTTGAGCACGCCGGCCACCACCCAGCCGATGCAGAAGGCGACGAACAGCGTTCATCGCGATCGGGCTGGCACGCGCCACCGCGCCGCCGAGCAGCAGCAGCGCGGTGGCCGCCAGCAGGCCCAGCGCCGACAAGGCCAGCCCCGCGGGCAGGCTGCCGAGCAGCCAGGTGGCGGCGGCGGCCAGTGCGACCAACGCCAGCGCCGCCAGCGGCATCGCGCTGTCGGCCAGCGCGGCGCACCGCATGCGGCACCTCGCACTGCAACGCCGCCAAGGCCACGAACCATCCCCACAGCGCCAGCGCCAGCGCCTGGTTCAGGAAGGTCGGCGATGGCGAGACGTTGTAGGCCAGCAGCGACGGGGCGGCGGCGGCGGCGATGGCCACGACAGTCGTGGTGAGCGAGTTCAGCGGCGCTGGCAGCGGGCGAGTCGTCAAGGGCTCGATGCGGTAGGCATCGTGGGTGTGAGGGGGAGCGCATGGTAGTAGACAGCGACGCGGCCGCAACAACGATGTTGCGGGCACCGCGCCCTGGGACACGATCTCCGCACGCGCAAACGCAGCCTACGACAGGTCGTGCGTGCGGTACTTGAGTCACCAGCACGTGTCACGGCAAACGCCGCAACACCCGGTATCCAACTGGTTCGGGACCTGCGCTCACGCGCAGCGCAAAGAGTGCAGAAATCCGCCCTGCGCGCCAACACGGCAGCCGCCAGCAAGCGTCGGCCGGTAGAGCTGGGGCCGGACGGCAGCGCCGTGGCCGGCCCTGACGAAGGGCTGACTTAACAGGCGATGTACAGCCCTTCCGCCCATAGAAAAAGCACCCGGATCGCGGGTGCTTTTGTAGTAGCTGCCAGACGGGCGACTACTTGCAGTAGTTCGCAGCCAAGCAGGTGCCGGACTGCGTCCAGATGATGGCCGATCCAGCCGCGTTGAGCGCCGGGGTCAAAATCGACGTGAAGGCACCAGCCGCGGCAGTTGCGGTGGCGGTGATCACGCCGTCCACGACGGTGACGCTTGCCACTGCCGGCGTAGCGGCCGGCGCAGCAGGAATGCCGGCAGCGCCGGCATCGCAGCTGGTCAGAACACCCGCGTTTTCCTGCGAGCAGATGCCGACAGCCGTCTTGTAGCCATCGCTCATCGTGATGACCTCAGAAAACTTGGCCTTCTTGATGTAGTCCTGATAGGCCGGCAGCGCGACCGCAGCCAGGATGCCGATGATCGCCACGACGATCATCAGTTCGATCAGCGTAAAACCTTGTTGAACACGTTTCATCAAAAACTCCTTGGAGAGGGTTGGGACAAGAGACACGACTACAAATGCAGGGCCCGTGCCAGCCATTTCCGGCGTTCAAACGGGCCTCGCGGCGTGGCATTTGCACGTTGGGCGACACGCTGCGTCGTTCCGGTAACAGCCGGTGGGCCGCCGGCCGGCCGATGCTGACAAGAATCGTCACCTGGCGATCGACGGCGAGGGTCAGCCGCCAGCGCCGGGCAGCGACATCACCTGCCCGGTGCGAAGCACCTGGATGCGGTGGCCCAGCACGGTCGCGCCGATCTCGGCCATCACCGCGTCGACCTCGCCGGGCTTGATGTGGGTGATGTAGACATCCACCGCCCGATCGAAGCGCGCCAGTTCCTCGCGCAACATCGCCGGGCACAGATGGCGGCTGATGCGCGCCAGTTCGGCTTCTTCGTCGGCGAAGGCGGTTTCGATCACCAGCGCGGCCACCGGCAGCTGCGCCAGCCGCGCCCACAGCGCCGGGTTCGGCCCGGTGTCGCCGGTGAAGACCCAGGCGCCGTCGTGCGCCGAGGCGCTGCCCGCGCGCACCGCGAAGCCCACCGCCGGCACGGTGTGCGAAGCCGGCAGGACTTCGATGCAACGCTCGCCGAGTTGCAGCTGCTGCCCCACGGTGATCGCCTCGAGCCGCAGCACCGGGTGCAGCGCGTCGGGCAGCTTCGTGAAATCGGGCCAGATGACGCCGTTGAAGATGTGGGTTCGCAGCGCGCTCAAGGTGTCGGCCAGCGCGTGCACGACGATCGGCGGGCGCTGCAACACAGCGCGGCGGCGCGCCACGCTGTCGGCCAGCAAGCCGATCGACAGCACATGGTCGAGATGCGAATGGCTGACGAAGATGTGGTCGATGCGCGCCATCTCGTCCAGCGTCAGATCGCCCACGCCGGTGCCGGCGTCGATCAGGATGTCGTGGTCGAGAAGGAACGACGTGGTGCGGCTGCCGGCGGCAATCGAACCCGAACAGCCGAGGACGCGGATTTGCATGAAGTCGAGCCGAAGCTGGAAGGGCCGGCGCCGGGGCCTGCGCCAAGCCGGAGGGTCAAAAGGTCAGCGCTGTCGCCGGGCCACGATGTTGACGGTGGCGGCAAGGGCGCGCAACACGTCCGGCGGGCAGTCCTTCTCGCGCCGATGAGCGCGGCTTCGCCCGCACGATCGGTTCGTGACATCGTTCACGTGCTTTGGCCGTCACCGCGGTGGCGGCACGGCCTGGCCGCACCGCAACGCCGCATCACGGGTAGATGAACTGCATCTGCGTGCCGGCCAGTTCGATGACGTCGCCGTTGCGCAGCGGCACCGATTCGCCGGCCAGCGGCATGCCGTTGACGACCGGGCGGCTGCTGCCCTCGACATGCGCGAACACATAGCCGGATGGCCGCCGCGTGATCGACGCCACCTGCACGCCGGGCTTGCCGACGGTGGTGACGACCTTGGTCAGGCTCACTTCACGCCCGGAAGCGGCGCCGCTGAGAACCTTGATGATCGCCGGTGTGCCGGCGCCGGTGGCGCCGAGCGGGCCGAAGCCGGAGCTTGGCGGCAGCGATGCGCTGAAGGCCGGCGGTGACGCCGCCGCAGCCGCGCCGGCGCCCGGGCGCATGATCATGGTCTTCTCGTAGTCGGCGCTCTCGTCGGTCAGGTACTTGATCTTGTATTTGCCGATCTCGACCGTGTCGTTGTGCGCCAGCAGCTGCTTCTTGATCGCCTTGCCGTTGATGTAGGTGCCGTTGGTGCTGTTCAGGTCTTCGATGAAGACATCGTTGCCGACCATCTGCAGCACGGCGTGCTCACCGCTGACCGCCAGGTTGTCGATGACCATGTCGTTGTACGGTCGCCGGCCGAGCGTGGTCTTGTCCTTGGTGATCTGGACTTCCTTGATGACCACCCCGTCGAGCGAAACGACCAGCTTGCCCATGTCATGAAACCTCTTGTTCTGGCGGGAGTGGCATTGCCTTGCCGGCAGCGCGCCGAAGCATCGTCAGGGTCAACGTCGAAATGGCCACCACGAACGCCCCGTCGAGCCCGCGCCACCCGATGCACGCACCAGGATCACGGAGATGTTATCCCGTCCGCCTGCATCGTTGGCGGCATCGACAAGCGCGCCGGCCGCGGCGCTCAGCGATTCGTGCATCTGCAACACTTGGCTGATGCTGACGTCGTCGAGCATGTCGCACAGGCCGTCGGAACACAGCAGCAGCAGGTCGCCCGGTTGCACCTCGTGCAGGTGCGATTCGAGCAGCACGGTGTCCTCGACGCCGATGGCGCGCGTGACCAGGTTCTTGTTGGCCGAGAAGGCGGCCTGCTCCTGCGTGATGAGGCCGGCGTCGATCTGTTCCTGCAGCAACGAGTGGTCGCGCGTGATCTGCTGCAGCTTGCCGGCGCGCAAGCGGTAGGCGCGCGAATCGCCGACATGCCCGACCAGCACCCGCGCTTCGCGGAACACCGCCACCACCAAGGTGGTGCCCATGCCGGCGTACTGCGGGTTGGAGTTGGCGGCGTTGAAGATGGCGCGGTTGGCGTTGTCGACGCAGATGTCCATCGCCCGGCGCACCTCGGTGTCGGTGGCGCTGTCGGTGGCCTCGCGCAGCCAGCGGCCGAGCTCGGTGCAGACGAACGAGGTGGCCATGCTGCTGGCCACCTCGCCGGCGTTGTAGCCGCCCATGCCGTCGGCCAGCACGGCCAGGCCGACGCTGGGGTCGAGGCTCACCGAATCTTCGTTGTTGGTGCGCGCGCGCCCGGTGTCCAGGGCTTCGAAGAACTCGAACGTCATGAGCGCTCTGGACGGCGCGTTCAATGCGCCGGATGCAGGGATGAGACACAAGATTGTGCCTGCGAAGGCCGCCATCGCCGCCGCCGCCAAGCGTGCATCATGGCGCGCCGACGGCCATGTCGTGCAGCGGCGAAGCCGCCAGGGCGTCGGCCATCGCGCCGATTTGCGGGTAGCGGTCGGCGGGCTGCTTTTGCAGCGCGGTGGCCACGATGGCCGCCAATTCGGCCGGCAGCGCCGGGCGCAGCGTGAGCAGGCTGGGGGCGCTGTCGCGCGCCACCTGGCGCAGCAGGTCGCCCAGCGACGTCGCTTCATGCGGCAGGCGACCGGTGAACAGATGGAACAGCAGCACGCCCAGCGAATACTGGTCGCTGCGCGCATCGGCCGGCGCACCCGCCAGTTGTTCGGGCGCCATGTACAGCGGCGTGCCGAGAACGACGCCGGTGCGGGTGCGGCTCATGTCGGCGAGGCCGGCGATGCCGAAATCGGTCAGCTTGACGGTGCCGCTGGGCAGATCGAACATCACGTTCGCCGGCTTGATGTCGCGGTGCACCACGCCGTGGGCGTGGGCATGGGCCAGCGCGCGGGCCAGCTGTTCGCCGATGCGCACGACCAGCGCCTCGGGCAGCAGCCGCGGCGTGCGCGTGTAGCGGTCGAGGTCACAACCGCGCAGCACTTCCATCGCCAGCCAGGCGACCCCGGCATCGTCGCCGGCGGCATGCACCTTGACGATCGCCGGATGTGCCAGCCGCTGCGCGGTCGCGGCTTCGGCGAGGAACCGGGCGCGCGCTTCGGCGGCCTCGTCGTCGGCCCAGCCGGCCAGCGGCAGCAAGGTCTTCAACGCCACCACCTGAGCGCTGCCGGTGTGAACCGCCAGATGGACCTCGCCCAGCGCGCCGCGGCCCAGCCGGCGTCCGAGGCGGTACGGGCCGATGTGCGACGCGGCACCGTGATGCGCGCCAGCGACGGTTGCATCGGCGGCAGCGGATCGGGGTTGGGACGGCACGGGCAAGGGGTGAAGTGAAGCTGCCTGGACAGGCGGCGCCGACGCTAGCACGCACATCTCTCGCACAGCACCGGGCGCCGTGACGCAATCCTCGAACCCCGTGGGCAAGTCGCCCGGCCCGCGGCCGGGCCCAACGATCAGAGCAGGCGCTTGAGCAGCTTGGCCATCTCGCTC
Source organism: uncultured beta proteobacterium (assembly GCA_963756415.1). Lineage (GTDB taxonomy): Bacteria > Pseudomonadota > Gammaproteobacteria > Burkholderiales > Burkholderiaceae_C > Rubrivivax. Next base: position 47,054 of record CAVWNT010000002.1, on the reverse strand, counting down.
GGGTCACGGGTGACAGTGAAGCCGCACTCTTCCATGATCGCCAGCTTGGCATCGGCCGTGTCGGCGCCGCCGGAGATCAGCGCACCGGCGTGGCCCATGCGCTTGCCGGCCGGCGCCGTGACGCCGGCGATGAAGCCGACGATCGGCTTTTTCATGTTCGCCTTGCACCAGCGCGCGGCTTCGGCCTCGTCGGGCCCGCCGATCTCGCCGATCATGATCACGGCGTCGGTGTCCGGGTCGTCGTTGAACATGCGCATGATGTCGATGTGCTTCAGGCCGTTGATCGGGTCGCCGCCGATGCCCACCGCGGTGCTTTGCCCGAGCCCCAGCTCGGTGACCTGCGCCACCGCTTCGTAGGTCAGGGTGCCCGAGCGGCTGACCACGCCGATGCGCCCCTTGCGGTGGATGTGGCCGGGCATGATGCCGATCTTGAGTTCGTCGGGCGTGATCAGGCCGGGGCAGTTGGGGCCGAGCAGGATGGTGTCCTTGCCGCCGGCGGCCACCTTCTGCTTCATGCGGTTGCGCACCAGCAGCATGTCCTTGACCGGAATGCCCTCGGTGATGCACACCACCAGATCGAGCTCGGCTTCGACCGCTTCCCAGATGGCGGCGGCCGCTCCCGGCGGCGGCACATAGATCACGCTGACGCGTGGCACCGGTCTGCGCCTTGGCCTCCTTGACGCCGGCAAAGATCGGGATGCCCTCGAAATCCTCACCGGCGCGCTTGGGGTTGACACCCGCGACGAAGCAGTTGCGGCCGTTGGCGTATTCGCGGCAGGTGCGGGTGTGGAACTGCCCCGTCTTGCCGGTGATGCCCTGCGTGATGACCTTGGTGTTCTTGTCGATCAATATGCTCATGACGGCCCCTATTTCACTGCAGCAACGATCTTGGTCGCCGCTTCGGCCATCGTGTCGGCGCTGATGATCGGCAGGCCGCTGTCGGCGAGCAGCTTCTTGCCGATCTCCTCGTTGGTGCCCTTCATGCGCACCACCAGCGGCACCGTCAGGTTGACCGCCTTGCACGCCGCGATCACGCCTTCGGCGATGGTGTCGCAGCGCATGATGCCGCCGAAGATGTTGACCAAGATGCCCTTGACGTTCTTGTTGCCGAGCATGATCTTGAACGCTTCGGTCACCTTCTCGGCGGTGGCGCCGCCGCCGACATCGAGGAAGTTGGCCGGCTCGCCGCCGAACAGCTTGATCGTGTCCATCGTCGCCATCGCCAGCCCGGCGCCGTTGACCAGGCAGCCGATGTTGCCGTCCAGGCTGATGTAGCTCAGATCGAACTTGCTGGCTTCGACTTCGGCCGCGTCTTCTTCATCCAGATCGCGGCAGGCGACGATGTCGGGGTGCCGGTACAGCGCGTTGCTGTCGAAGTTGAACTTGGCATCGAGCGCCTTGATCGCGCCCGGCGCGCCGTCGATCGAACCCTCGAGGATCAGCGGGTTGATCTCGGCCAGGCTGGCGTCGGTCTCCATGTAGCAGGTGTAGAGCTTCTTCAAGACATCGACGGCCTGCGGCTGGCTGGCCTCGGGGATGCCGATGCCCGCGGCCAGTTCCAGCGCCTGGGCATCGGTCAGCCCGACCAGCGGGTCGACGAACACCTTCAGGATCTTTTCCGGCGTGTCGTGCGCGACGGCTTCGATGTCCATGCCGCCCTCGCTGCTGGCCATCATCGCCACGCTCTGCGTCGCGCGGTCGGTCAGTGCGGCAACGTAGTACTCATGGCGGATGTCGGCGCCCTCTTCGATCAGCAGGCGACGCACCTTCTGGCCGCCCGGGCCCGTCTGATGGGTGACCAGCTGCATGCCCAGAATCTGGGCCGCCTGCTGTTTGACTTGCTCCAGCGACTTGGCCACCTTGACGCCGCCGCCCTTGCCGCGGCCGCCGGCATGGATCTGCGCCTTGACCACCCACACCGAGCCGCCGAGCTTCTGCGCCGCTTCATCGGCTTCGAGCACGGTGAAGGCCGGATAGCCGCGCGGCACCGGCACACCGAAACGCTTGAGGATGTCCTTGCCTTGGTATTCGTGAATCTTCATCGCGGCCTTCGCACGGGTGGGCGTGAGGGGTGACCCGGGCAACAGCCGCCGCGGCGCGCCGTACCCGGGGGCAGAGGGTTTTGTGGCACGGTTCAGCGGCCGTTCTGCTGCGCATCCCGCGCAGCGAACCGTTGCTCGGGTGATCGTTTGCGCGGCACTTTAGCATGCTGAAAATGCGGGCTGCAGGGCGTGCGCCGACACCTTCGCCGGGCCAGGCTCGAGCTGCAGGCGCAAAGAGCGCGGCGGCATCGGCGGCGCGTGGCGCTGCCGCCTGCAAGTATCACCAGTGGCTCAATCGGTGCTGTCGGTCGTCGGCGCCAGTTGACCGGCCACCACACGACGCACCACCTCGGCTGAAAAGCCGCGGCCCGCGAGAAAACGCGTCTGGCGCGCACACTCGCGCGGGTCGCACGAGGGCTGTGAAAACCGTCGCAGCCACAGTTGGCTGGCGCGCTGCCACTCGCTCGAGCGCAGCGCTCGAAGTTGCTCGTCGTCCATCTGCACGCCGTGTTGCTGCAGTTCCTGCTGGATTCGCCTGGTACCGAAGCGCGGCTGCCGAGAGCGGACCCGGCCATCGACAAAACGCTGCTCGCTGAGCAGATCGGCTTGCTGCAGCGTATCGAGCAGCGCCTCGACCTCGGCTTTCGTCTCGGCAATGCGCGGCAGCGTCTTCGCCGTCACCCGCGGGGCCATCGTCGGGCTGCGCTGCACGCAGGGCCACGCGCATCAGTTTGCGGCGCAACTCGCTGCGGCTTTGCTCACGCTGCGCCAGCCAGACCATCGCCCGGGCCCGCAGCGAAAGCGCGCCGCGCTTCATGCTCTGATGGCGAAGCAGCCCGCCCGGGCCGTGCCGGCGCTCGGCCCGCTCAGCCCTCGGCGCTGGCGGCGACGGTGCCGATCAGCCTCACACCCATCGATTCACGCACCTTGTTCTCGATCTCGATCGCGAGGTCGCGGTTCTCGCGCAGGAACTCGCGCGCGTTGTCCTTGCCCTGGCCGATCTTCTCGCCGTTGTACGCGTACCAGGAGCCGGACTTGTCGACCACCCGCGCGTTCGACGCCGAGGTCGATGATCTCGCCCTCGCGGCTGATGCCTTCGCCGTACAGGATGTCGAACTCGGCGGTCTTGAACGGCGGCGCGACCTTGTTCTTGACGATCTTCACGCGCGTCTCGCTGCCGATGACCTCGTCGCCCTTCTTGATCGCACCGATGCGGCGGATGTCCAGACGCACCGACGCGTAGAACTTCAGCGCATTGCCGCCGGTGGTGGTTTCGGGGCTGCCGAACATGACGCCGATCTTCATGCGGATCTGGTTGATGAAGATGACCGTGGTGTTGGTCTTGTTGATGGTGGCCGTGAGCTTGCGCAGCGCCTGGCTCATCAGCCGTGCCTGCAGGCCGGGCAGCGAATCGCCCATCTCGCCTTCGAGTTCGGCCTTGGGCGTCAGCGCTGCCACCGAGTCGACGACGATCAGATCGACGGAGCCCGAGCGCACCAGCGCATCGACGATCTCAAGCGCCTGCTCGCCGGTGTCGGGCTGGCTGATGAGCAGGTCCTGCAGGTTGACGCCGAGCTTCTGCGCGTACTGGGTGTCCAGCGCGTGTTCGGCGTCGATGAAGGCGCACACGCCCTGCAGCTTCTGCATCTCGGAGATGACCTGCAAGGTCAGCGTGGTCTTGCCCGACGATTCGGGCCCGTAGATCTCGATCACCCGCCCGCGCGGCAAGCCGCCGACGCCGAGCGCGATGTCCAGCCCCAGCGACCCGGTCGACACCACCTGGATGTCGGCGATGACCTCGCCGTCGCCCAGCCGCATGATCGAGCCTTTGCCGAACTGCTTTTCGATCTGCGCCAGCGCAGCCTGCAGCGCCTTCGCGCGTTCCGTGTTCAGCCCCTTCACCGGTGCATCCATTGCGCTTCTCCTTGATGGCATCGATTATGTCAGAAGCTGGATGTTTGTACAGTTGAATTCGCCCAGCATCGACCCTGCGGGAGGGTTCATTCTTGGGGGTCGGCACCCCCGGCTGCCTACAATCGCGGCCAACAAGCAGGCCGCTGAACAAGGGGACAACGGTGCGCATATTGGTTGCCGAAGACGATCAAGTGCTGGCCGATGGGCTGTTGCGCGCGCTGCGCGCCGCCGGCTACGCCACCGACCAGGTCAGCAACGGCAGCGATGCCGATGCGGCGCTGGCCGACCATGCTTTCGATTGCGTCATTCTCGATCTCGGCCTGCCGAAGATGCACGGCCTGGATGTGCTGCGCCGCCTGCGCGGGCGGCGGCTCGTCGGTGCCGGTGCTGATCCTGACGGCGGCCGACAGCATCGAGCAGCGCGTGCGCGGCCTCGACCTCGGCGCCGACGACTACATGGCCAAACCCTTCGCATTGCAGGAACTCGAGGCGCGCGTGCGGGCGTTGACGCGCCGGGGCATGGGCAGCGCGGCCACGGTGGTTCGCCACGGTCCTTTGAGTTTCGATGCCGTCGGGCGCGTGGCCTATCTGCACGAGCAGATGCTCGAGCTGTCGGCGCGTGAACTGAGCCTGCTCGAAGTCCTGCTGCAGCGCGCCGGGCGGCTGGTCAGCAAGGATCAGCTGGTCGAGCACCTGTGCGAGTGGGGCGACGAGGTCAGCAGCAATGCCATCGAGGTCTATGTGCACCGGCTGCGCAAGAAGATCGAGGCGGGGCCGATCCGCATCGCCACGGTGCGCGGACTGGGCTACTGCCTGGAAAAGGTGGTGGTCAGCTGAGCGAGCGGGCACGCGGGCCTGAAGCGATGGTCACCTCGGGCCACCCGAGCACGCGACACGAACAGCACTCGCTGTTCGGCGAGATCCTCGACTGGATGCTGGCACCGCTGCTGCTGCTGTGGCCGATGAGCATCTTCCTGACCTACCTGGTGGCGCAGAACATCGCCCACAAGCCCTTCGACCGCGACCTGGCGCTGGTGCTGCGCTCGATCGCCCGGCAGGTGTCGGTGCAGGCGGCGATGGCACCCGCTTTGAAAGGCGAGCGGCTGTCGATGCCGCGGGCGATGGTCGACTTCCTGCGCGGCGATGCCAGCGATCAGGTCTTCTTCCAGGTGCTGGGCACGCGCGGCGAATTCGTCGACGGCGATGCCGGCCTGCCGGTGCCGCCGGTGGACGATCTGGCGCCCGGCGAGGTTCACTTTCGCAACGAGACGATGCGCGGCGAGGAGGTGCGCGTGGCCTACCTGTGGGTGGCGCTGCCGGGGCCGGTGGAGACGCAGTACGCGCTGGTGCAGCTGGCCGAAACGCTGGGCAAGCGCTCGGTGCTGGCCAACGAGATCATCAAGGGCGTGATCCTGCCGCAGTTCTTGATCCTGCCGCTGGCGGTGGTGCTGGTGTGGTTTGCGCTGTCGCACGGCATCAAGCCGCTGGACCGGCTTCAGCAGCGCATCCGCCAGCGCGCCAGCAGCGACCTCAGCCCCATCAACGAATTCGACGTGCCCGACGAGGTGACGCCGCTGGTGCGGGCGATCAACGGCCTGCTGGCCAGGCTGGACAAGTCGATCACCACGCAGAAGCGCTTCCTCGCCGATGCCGCGCATCAGCTGAAGACGCCGCTGGCGGGCATGCGCATGCAGGCCGAACTGGCCGTGCGCGACATCGAGTCGGGGTCGACCGACATGGCCGCATTGAAGCGCTCGCTGCACCAGATGGCGCTGTCGAGCCAACGCGCGGCGCATGCGGTCAACCAGTTGCTGGCCCTGGCGCGGGCCGAGGGGCGCGAGCAGGCCTGGCAGGAAGAGCCGGTGGATCTGGCCGCCATCGCGCTGCAGACGGTGCGCGACTTCGTGCCGCAGGCGCTGTCCCACGGCATCGACCTGGGCTTCGAAGCGCCGGCCGATGGCGCCGCGCTGCCGCTGAACGGCCAGCCGGTGCTGGTGCGCGAAATGGTGCGCAACCTGGTCGACAACGCGTTGATCTACACGCCGGCCGGCGGCACGGTGACCGTGCGCGTGCTCGCCGATCAGCCCGGCCAGGTGATGGTGCTGCAGGTCGAGGACACCGGGCCCGGCATCGCACCGGACCAGCGCGAACTGGTCTTCCAGCCCTTTTATCGCGCGCTCGGCACCGGCGTCGATGGCAGCGGCCTGGGCTTGGCCATCGTGCGCGAAGTCGCCCAGCAGCACGCGGCCAACGTGTCGATCGATGCCGCGCGCGACACCGAGGGCCCGCCCGAACGCACGCCGGGCACGCTGGTCACGGTGCGCCTGCCGCTTCGGCGCGCTGCGCTGCCTGCAGCCGCCTGAGCCGCCGCCGCGCGCATCGAAATTCGCCGCCTAGCCGCGGTGCGGCGGCGCGTGCTGTGCGGCCAGCCAGCGGCACAGCTGCGCATCGTCCTCGTGCAGCAGCCCGTCGCGCACAGGCGGCGGCGAAGACCTCGGCCGCGCGCGTGCCGACGGCAGGGGCGCAGCCGACGCCACGCGCGGCCTGCAGGGCCAGCGCCGAATCCTTGGCCAGCAACGCCCCTTGTGCATGCACCTCGCTGTCGGCAGCGACATGGCGTCGCAGCCGGTCGATGCCGATCCAGCTCTGGCCGCTGGACCGCTCGATGACGTCGACGGTGCGGCGCGGGTCGAGACCCAGGCGTCGGGCCAGGTCCAGCGCTTCGGCCGCGGCCACCAGGTTGGCGGTTGCCAGCAGGTTGTTGACGAGCTTGGTGCGCGCCCCGTCACCCGGGCGCGTGCCGACCCGGAAGACACACGACGACAGGTCGGCCAACACGTCGGCGGCGGCGGCGAAGGCGGCATCGGCACCGGCCACCATCATGCTCATGCTGCCGTCGCGGGCGCGCACCGGGCCGCCGGACATCGGCGCATCCAGCGCATGCCAGCCGCCGGCGGTGAGCTCGGCGGCGAGCGCTTCGACATCGTCGGGCGCGATCGTCGGGCACAGCAGAACCGCCGCGCCCGGCGCCAGCGCACGGGCGGCACCGTCACGGCCCAGCAGCACCTCGCGGGTCTGCGCCGCGTCGACCACGGCCACGATCACCAGCCCGCAGGCACGGGCCAGCGATGCCGCATGCGGGTGCACCACCGCGCCATGGCCGCGCGCCAGCTGCTCGCGCGCCGGATCGATATCGTGCACCGCCACCGACCAGCCGCGATCGAGCAGGCGCAGTGCCATCGCCAGGCCCATGCTGCCCACACCGATGATGCCCACACTGGCCATGACCCGCTCCTGCTGAGACCTCAGCTGACCATCAGCCGCCGGCTCTTGGCGATCGACATCAACATGCCCAGGCCGAGGCCGAGGGTGACCATCGCGGTGCCGCCGTAGCTGATGAACGGCAGCGGCACGCCCACCACCGGCAGGATGCCGCTGACCATGCCCATGTTGACGAAGGCGTAGGTGAAGAAGCTCAGCGTCACCGCGCCGGCCAGCAGCCGGGTGAAGACGGTCGGCGCGGTGCCGGCGATCCACAGCCCGCGAAAGATCAGGAAGGTGAAGGCGCACAGCAGCGTGACCACGCCGGCGAGGCCGAATTCCTCGCTGTAGGCGGCGAAGATGAAATCGGTGGTGCGCTCGGGGATGAACTCGAGGTGCGTCTGCGTGCCGTTCATCAGGCCCTTGCCGGTAAGGCCGCCGGAGCCGATGGCGATCTGGCCCTGGATGATGTGGAAGCCCTTGCCGAGCGGGTCGCGCGTGGGATCGAGCAGCGTGCACACGCGGTTTTGCTGGTAGTCGTGCAGCAGCGGCCAGTCGATGCCGTCGGCGCAGATCGACGAGCTGCTCAGCACGATCGCCAGCACCGCCACCGCGCCGACGCCCAGCACCGGCAGGATCAGCATCCACGACAGGCCGGCAAAGAAGATCACGTACAGCCCGGCCAGCAGGATCAGCACCGAGGTGCCCAGATCGGGCTGCTTGACGACCAGGCCCACCGGCACCAGCAGCAGCGCGGCAGCGACTGACGAAATCGATTGCGCGCAACTGCGCCCTCGCGGCGCTGGAACCACCAGGCCAGCATCAGCGGCATGGCGATCTTCATGATCTCGCTGGGCTGGATGACGACGCCGACATCGAGCCAGCGCGTGGCGCCCTTCTTGTGAATGCCGATGCCGGGCAGCGCCACCAGCACCAGCAGCGCCAGGCCGACCAGGTACAGCGGCACCGCCAGCGCCAGCATGCGCTGCGGCGACACCTGGGCGACCAGCAGCATCACGCCCATGGCCAGCAGCATGTTGCGGCCGTGGTCGACGAAGCGCGTGCCGTGGTCGAAGCCGGCCGAGTACATCGTGACCAGTCCGATCGCCGCCAGGCAGCCGATGGCCAGCAGCAGCCACGGGTCGAAGCTGAACACCAGCGGACGCAGGCGCTGCCACCAGGTCGGGCGTTGCAACACCACGCTCATGGGCGATCGCGGGTGGCGGCGGCGAGTTGTGTGGCCTCGCCGGCCGGCGCGTGCGGCGCTTGCGGCTGGCGGCACTGGCGGCACTGGCGCAGAGGCGATGAGACCTGCCCGGGCAGCGGCACGTCGACCGCGCGCCGCGGCACACCCACCGGCGCGCCGGATTGGCCCTTGCGGGTCAGCGCGATGTCTTCCTCGCTGGGGTAGTGGCCGAGCAGCACGTAGTCGATGACACGCCGTGCCATCGGCGCCGCCGCTTCCGAGCCGAAGCCGGCGTTCTCGACCACCACCGCCAGCGCGATCGTCGGCGCCGGCAGCGGCGCGGCGGCCATGTACAGCGAGTGATCGCGCTTGTGTTCGTCGAGCTTCGAGGCGTCGTACTTCTGGTTCGCCTTGATGCCCACCGCCTGGGCGGTGCCGGTCTTGCCGCCGCTCTTGTACGGCGCGCCCGGCGAACGAGCGCACCGAGGTGCCCTCCTGCGTCACGCCGTACAGCGCGCGCAGGATCAGTTCGGTGTGTTCGGGCTTGAAGGGCAGCGGCTTCGAGCGCCTCGCTGGCCACGCGCGTGCGGTGGCCGGTATCGACGTCGACGATCTCGCTGACCAGCCGCGGCTTGAAGCGCAGCCCGCCCGAGACCAGCGTGGCGGTGGCGTCGGCCAGCTGCAGCATGGTGAAGCTGTTGTAGCCCTGGCCGATGCCCAGCGAGATGGTCTCGCCCGCGTACCACTTCTGCTGTTGCGCGCGCTTGTAGTAGCGCCGCTTCCATTCGGTCGATGGCAGCAGGCCCGATGATTCGCCGAGCAGATCGATCTCGGTCTTGCGGCCGAAGCCCATCGGCTCGAGTTGGTCGTGGATCAGGTCGACGCCCATCTCGGCGGCCAGCGAGTAGTAGTAGACGTTGCTCGACTTGACGATCGATCGCACCATGTCCACCGGCCCCAGGCCCTTGTCGCCATGGCTGCGGAAGACATGGTTGCCGAAGGTGAAGCTGGCGTTGTCCATGATCACCGTGCTGGCGGCGCGTTTGCCGCTGTTCAACGCGGCCATGGCCATGAACGGCTTGAAGGTCGAACCGGGCGGGTAGGTGCCGCGCAAGGCGCGGTTGAGCAGCGGCTTGTCGATCGATTCGTTCAGCGCGCGCCAGTTTTCGACGTCGATGCCATCGACGAACAGGTTCGGGTCGAAGGTCGGCTTGCTGACGAAGGCCAGCACCTCGCCGTTGCGCGGGTCGATCGCCACCAGCGCGCCACGGCGGTCGCCGAACATGTCCTCGACCAGCGCCTGCAGCCGAATGTCGATCGACAGCACCAGCGTATCGCCCGGCGTCGGCGCGTGGCTGCGACAGCGAGCGCACCGCGCGCCCACCGGCGCTGGTCTCGACGCGCTCGAAGCCGGTCTGGCCATGCAGCTGCGCTTCGTAGCTCTGTTCGAGGCCGAGCTTGCCGATGTACTCGGTGCCCTTGTAATTCGCCAGCCGCTCGTCTTCCCAGTCTTCCATCTGGGCCTTTTCGGCCTGATTGATGCGGCCGATGTAGCCCAGCAGGTGGCTGCCGGTCTCGCCCAGCGGGTAGCTGCGGAACAGCCGCGCCTTGACGTCGACACCCGGGAAGCGATAACGCTGCGCGACAAAACGCGCCACCTCCTCGTCGCTGAGCTTGGTGCGGATCGGCAGCGACTCGAAGCGCTTGTTCTCGTCCACCAGCCGCTTGAAGCGGCGGCGGTCGCGGTTGCCGATGTCGAGCAGCTCGCTCAGCTGATCGATGGTGGCTTCGACATCGGCCACCTTCGACGGCGTGATCTCCAGCGTGTAGGCCGAGTAGTTGGTGGCCAGCACGACGCCGTTGCGATCGACGATCTGGCCGCGGTTGGGCACGATCGGCAGCACCGCCGTGCGGTTGGTCTCGGCCTGCGCCGCCAGGTCTTCGTGGCGGTGCACCTGCAGATAGCTCAGTCGCGCCGCGAGCAGCCCGAAGCCGGCGAGAACCAGCAACCCGGCCGCCAGCAGCCGCAGCCTGAAGCGGTCGAGCTCGGATTCCAGGTTCTTCAGTTCAGCCACGGCACCGTCTCTACAAGGGGCGATTCTGGTCCGGATCGGGCGGGCGGCGCTGTGGCGCCAGCAGCAGCGCGGTGACAAGCGGCCACAGAATCGCTTCGAGAAGCGGCGCGAACAGCAGCTGCCAGCCCGGGAACATGCCGCCCGACAGCATGCGCACGATCAGCGACACCAAGGTGGCGGCCAGGAATAACGGCAGGATCTGCACCGCCTGCTCGGCCAGGCTGAACCACAGCAGTCGCCGGTGCACGCTGATCGCACCATAGCTGAGCAGGGTGTAGGCCAGCGCATGCTGGCCCAGCAGCGCGCCTTGGTGCACGTCCATCACCAGCCCGAAGAGGAAGGCCACACCGACGCCGACGCGGCGCGGCTGGTGCACGTTCCAGAACACCAGCACCAGCGCCAGCATGTCCGGCTGCGCGGCATGGCGGCCGAAAGGCAGCATGTTGATGGCCAGCGCCACCAGCAGCGTCAGTGCGACGAAGAAGGGGTTGACCGGCAGCAGCAGCTGGTTCGTCGAACGGCCCATGATCATCGGCAGCACCCCGGCGACGACCGGCTCATTTGCGCGCCGCCTTGGCTTCGCGCGCCGGCGCCGGTGGCGCGGGCACCTCGGCGGCTTCGTCCTCGCGCGGCGGCAGCTGCTGGCCCACCGGCTCGAGCACCAGCACGTGGCGCACGCCGTCGGTCGGCGCGTCGGGCGCGAGCAGGATGCGCGCGAATCCCGATTCGGCACGGCGCTCGACGGTGACCACACGCGCCACCGGCAGACCCGACGGGTAGACCCCGTCGACCCCGCTGGTGGTCATCTGGTCGCCGACCTGCACGTCGGCGTTCGGCGACATGAAGCGCAGTTCGAGCGCACCGCCGCCGGCGCCGCCGAAGGCCGCACTGCGCGCGCGCGTGCGTGCGTTCAACACCGGGATGGCCGCATCCTTGTCGATCAGCAGCGTCACCTGCGAACTGAGCGGGAAGACCCGCGTCACCTGGCCGAGCACCCCGTCGGGTCCCACCACCGGCGATCCCGGCAGCACGCCGTGGGTGACGCCGCGGTCGATGAAGAGCTTGCGCGAGAACGCATCGGCGCCTTCATAGAGCACATCGGCGGCGATGCTGCGCACCGGCAAAGCCTGGCGCATGTCGAGCAGCGCGCGCAGCCGGGCGTTTTCCTGCGTCAGGCGCTCGGCGCGGGTGGCCCTTTCCGACAGTTCGGCCAGGCGCACTTCGGCCGCGGCGGAGGCGGCGAGCGCGGCATTCAGCCCGCGCAGGTACTGCGAACCGTTCTGCCACAGCTGCACCGGCACCGCCAGCGTGCGCTGCACGGGCAGCAACGCGGTGGCCAGGCCGGCACGCAGCGGGTGCGCAAACTCGAAGCGCGTATCGGCCACCATCAGGAACAGCGCCAGCGCAGAGAAGAACACCAGCTTGGTCAGCGCCGAAGGGCCTTGCCGAAAGAACGGCGGCGGCGTGCGGTCGATGCTGCCCAGGGACGACATGGCGAGCCTGCGTCAGCCGGTCACGCGCGCGCGGCGGTCACTCCGAGGTGAAGATGCCACCCAGCCGGTCCATGCGCTCCAGCGCCATGCCGCAGCCGCGCACGACGCAGGTCAGCGGGTCTTCGGCGACCAGCACCGGCAAGCCGGTTTCTTCGGCCAGCAGGCGGTCCAGATCGCGCAGCAGCGCGCCGCCGCCGGTGAGCATCATGCCGCGCTCGGCGATGTCGGCGCCGAGTTCGGGCGGCGTCTGCTCGAGCGCGTTCTTCACCGCCGAGACCATCTGGTTCAGCGGGTCGGTCAGCGCTTCGAGGATCTCGTTGCTGCTGATGGTGAAGCTGCGCGGCACGCCTTCGCTGAGGTTGCGGCCCTTGACCTCGATCTCGCGCACCTCGGAGCCGGGGAAGGCCGAGCCGATGTTCTTCTTGATCGATTCGGCGGTGGGCTCGCCGATCAGCATGCCGTAGTTGCGGCGGATGTAGTTGATGATGCGTTTCGTCGAACTTGTCGCCACCGACGCGGATGCTGCCCTTGTAGACCATGCCGCCGAGCGAGATGACGCCGACCTCGGTGGTGCCGCCGCCGATGTCGACGACCATCGAACCCGAGGCTTCGGACACCGGCAGCCCGGCGCCGATGGCCGCGGCCATCGGCTCTTCGATCAGGTACACATCCGACGCGCCGGCGCCGAGCGCCGATTCGCGGATGGCGCGGCGCTCCACCTGCGTCGAACCGCAGGGCACGCAGATGATGATGCGCGGGCTCGGCCGCATCATCGAACGCGGGTGCACCATCTTGATGAACTGCTTGAGCATCTGCTCGGTGACGGTGAAGTCGGCGATGACGCCGTCCTTCATCGGGCGGATGGCCTCGATGTTGCCGGGCACCTTGCCGAGCATCGCCTTGGCTTCCTTGCCCACCGCCTGGATCGTCTTCTTGCCGTGCGGGCCGCCTTCGTGGCGGATGGCGACGACCGACGGCTCGTCGAGCACGATGCCCTTGTCACGCACGTAGATCAGCGTGTTGGCGGTGCCCAGGTCGATGGCGAGGTCGGTCGAGAAATAGCGGCGCAGGGATGCGAACATGGCGGTCATCGAATAGGGGGCGGCGTCGCGGTCACCGGGGACGGCGCCGCGGCAGGGGCGGCAGGAGCGACCGCGCCGTGCGCGTGCGCAAGGAACGACAGGGGCTGCGGCAAGGCGGTGGCGATGGTGTGGCGATCTGTTGTGGCGGTCGTTCGAGCGGCCGGAACTGTGAATCCGCCATGCAGCATCGCACCGCTCGGGGGGGATTTGCAGATAACCGAAGATAATACCTTACCGCCCTTCGATTCCACCGTGCGGCAGGCTTGGCCAGCGCAGCGAATTGAGCCCTTCCCCACCCCCATTTCGAACCCCGTTCAAGTCCTGCCGATGGCCCTGACCTCAGCCGATGTGAAGCGCATTGCCCTGCTCGCCCGGCTCGAGTTGTCCGGCGCCGAACAGGCCGCGATGCTGAGCCAGCTGAACGGCTTCTTTCACGTTGTCGAGCGCATGAGCGCGGTCGACACGCGCGGTGTCGAGCCGCTGTACACGCCGCTCGCAGCCGTCGCGCCGGTGCATCTGCGCCTGCGCGACGATGTCGTCAGCGAAGGCGACCAGCGCGAGCTGAATCAGAAGAGCGCGCCGTCGCTGGCCGACGGCCTGTTCCTGGTGCCGAAGGTGGTCGAATGAAGGCCCGGCCATGACGTCGGCGCTGCATCAACTGGGCGTGGCCGAGACAGCGCGGGCGCTGCGCGCCAGGCAGCTGTCGAGTGTCGAACTCACGCGGCACCTGCTGGCACGCGCGGGCGAGTTCGAGCACCTGGGCGCGTATCTGGCGCGCGACGAGGAGGCCAGCCTGGCGCAGGCGCGCGCCGCCGATGCGGCACTGGCACGCGGCGAAGCGCATCCGTTGACCGGTGTCGCGGTGGCGCACAAGGACATCTTCGCCACCCGCGATCTGCCCACCACGGCCGGCTCGAAGATGCTGGCCGGTTATGCCAGCCCCTTCGATGCCACCGTGGTGTCGCGTCTGGGCAGTGGTGAGCCGGGGGGCGCGCCGGGGGCCGGCATGGTCTGCCTCGGCAAGTTGAACTGCGACGAATTTGCGATGGGCTCGGCGAACGAGAACTCGGCCTTCGGCCCCGCGCGCAACCCGTGGGACGTGCAGCGCGTGCCGGGCGGCTCGTCGGGCGGATCGGCGGTGGCGGTGGCGGCGCGGCTGGTGCCGGCGGCGACCGGCACCGACACCGGCGGCTCGATCCGCCAGCCGGCCAGCTTCACCGGCATCACCGGCATCAAGCCCAGCTACGGCGTGTGCTCGCGCTGGGGCATGGTGGCGTTTGCCTCCAGCCTCGACCAGGCCGGCGTGATGGCGCGCAGCGCCGAAGACTGCGCGCTGCTGCTGTCGGCGATGAGCGGCTTCGATGCCCGCGACTCGACCAGCGCCGAGCGGCCGCCGCAGGATTTTCATGCCCAGATGCGGCAGGCGCGCGAAGGCGCCGGTGCGGCGCGGCCGCTGCAGGGCCTGCGCATCGGGCTGCCGCGCGAGTTCTTCCCCGACGCGCTGGCCGCCGATGTGCGCGAAGTCGTGCGCGCTGCGCTGGGCGAGCTGGAAAAGCTCGGCGCCAGCCTGGTCGATGTCAGCCTGCCGCGCACCGAGCTGTCGATTCCGGTGTACTACATCATCGCGCCGGCCGAGGCGAGCTCGAACCTGTCGCGCTTCGACGGCGTCAAGTTCGGCCACCGCGCCGCCGCATACACCGACCTGAAGAGCCTGTACGAGCGCAGCCGCGCCGAGGGCTTCGGTGCCGAGGTCAAGCGCCGCATCATGATCGGCACCTATGTGCTCAGCCACGGCTACTACGATGCGTACTACCTGCAGGCGCAGAAGCTGCGCCGCATGATCGCCGACGATTTCCAGGCCTGCTTCGCCGGCTGCGACCTGATCGCCGGCCCGGTGGCGCCGAGCGTGGCGTGGCGCCTGGGCGAACAGAACGACGATCCGGTGAAAGCCTACCTGGCCGACATCTTCACGTTGCCGGCCAGCCTGGCCGGGCTGCCGGGCATGAGCGTGCCGGCCGGCTTCGGCGCGCACGGCATGCCGGTGGGCCTGCAGCTGATCGGCAACTATTTCGACGAAGGCCGCCTGCTGCATGCCGCGCATGCCTTGCAGCAGGCCACCGATTTCCATACCGCCGCGCCATGAACGACACCCGCCCCAAGCGGCCCGCGCGCGTGCGACGCACCGAGGTATTGCGGTGAGCGATGCCTTGCTCGTGCGCGGGTTCGAGGTCGTCATCGGGCTGGAAACGCACGCCCAGCTGTCGACGCGCAGCAAGATATTCAGCGGCTCGTCGACGCAGTTCGGTGCCGCACCGAACACGCAGGCGTCGGCGGTCGATCTGGCACTGCCGGGCACCTTGCCGGTGCTCAACCGCGGCGCGGTCGAGCGCGCCATCCGCTTCGGCCTCGCGGTGCAGGCCAAGGTGGCGCCGCTGTCGATCTTCGCGCGCAAGAACTACTTCTACCCCGACCTGCCCAAGGGCTACCAGATCAGCCAGTACGAGATTCCGGTGGTGCAGGGCGGGCACCTCGATTTTTTCGTCGCCGGCCAGCCGCACCGGGTGCAGCTGACCCGCGCGCACCTCGAAGAAGACGCCGGCAAGTCGCTGCACGAGGACTACGCCGGCGCCACCGGCATCGACCTGAACCGCGCCGGCACGCCGCTGCTCGAGATCGTCACCGAACCCGACATGCGCAGCAGCGCGCAGGCGGTCGAATACGCCAAGGCGCTGCACGCGCTGGTGGTGTGGCTGGACGTGTGCGACGGCAACATGCAGGAGGGCAGTTTCCGCTGCGATGCCAACGTGTCGGTGCGCCGCCCTGGTGCAGGCCTGGGCACACGCCGCGAGGTGAAGAACCTGAACTCGTTTCGCTTCCTGCAGCAGGCCATCGATTTCGAGGTGCAGTGGCAGATCGACCGGCTCGAGGACGGGCTGGCGATCGAGCAGGCGACGGTGCTGTTCGACCCCGCCCACGGCGAGACCCGCGCCATGCGCAGCAAGGAAGATGCGCACGACTACCGCTACTTCCCCGACCCCGACCTGCCGCCGCTGGTGATCGCTGCCGAGTGGGTCGAGCGGGTGCGCGCCGAGATGCCCGAGTTGCCGGCGGCGATGGCGGCCCGGCTGCAACGCGACGACGGCCTGGCCGCTGCCGACGCGGCCCTGATGACGCACAGCCTGGCCTTCGCCCGCTACTACGAAGCGGTGCGCGACGGCTGCGGCCAGCCGAAGCTGGCGGCGAACTGGATGATGGGCGAGATGTCCCGGCGCCTCAATGCCCAGGGCATCGACATCCAGGCCTGCCCGCTGGCGCCGGCGCAGCTGGCCGCGCTGATACGCCGCGTCGCCGACGGCAGCATCTCGAACAACGGCGCACGGCAGTTGTTCGAGACGATGTGGGCCGGTGACGGCGCCGATGTCGATGTGCTGATCGAGCGCCTCGGTCTCAAGCAGATGGACGACAGCGCCGCCGTCGCAGGCGATCGTCGATCAGGTGCTGGCCGCGAATGCCCGCTCGGTCGAGGAATTCCGCGCCGGCAAGGACAAGGCCTTCAACGCCCTCGTCGGCCAGGTCATGAAAGCCAGCAAGGGCAAGGCCAATCCGGCGCAGGCGGCCGAGCTGTTGCGCCAGCGGCTCGGCTGAGCCCGCGCCGGGCGACGCTCAGCGCAGGTTGCCGGGCTTGGCGCTGGACGCGCTGGAGGCCACCGGGCTGGGCAGCCGCTCGCTCGGCAGCGGGCCCAGCGAGCCGGGCGTGGCACCGGCCCACAGGCGCTTCAGGCGCCCCAGTTCGTCGTCGTACAGATTGTTCACGCGCTCGAATTCGGCCTGCTGGCTGGCGGTCGACTGGCGCTGCGCCAACACCGCCGCGTCGTTGGCGTCGAGCAGGATGCGCAGCTTCAGCGGCGGCTCGCGGCCCTTGTAGAACTCGGCCTCGGCTTCCAGCGGCGCGCGCTCCAGCGCCAGCTCGTCCAGCCGCCGATCACGCGAGCGGATCGCCGCGCGCACCGTGTCCAGAGCAGCCTCACGCGCCTTGTGGTGCGAGGCCTCGTTCGGATAACGGGCCAGCAGGTTGCGGTCGCGGCGCACGGCATCGGCCTGCGACGCCCGCGCGACGGCCGCGGCGCGTTCGCGGGCTTCCTTGTCGGCACGTTCTTCGACCGTCAGGATCGGCGGGAAGACCGCCTTCAGCGAACCATCGCGGTTCAGCATGCGCTGGTTCTTGGCCGTGCATTCGGCGATGGGCCGGTCGGCGGTGAGCTTGCGGCCGCTGTCGTCGACGCAGGAGTAGATGCCCGCCGCGCTCGCCGGCTGAGCCGGCGCCTGCGCCTGCGCCAGCGGCGCAGCACCGATCAGCGCCATCAGCGCGGTCGAACAGCGAAGGGGCCAGCGGGCCGGAAAGCGCATTCAAACTCCGTATCGATCTCGGTACCGTGCCACCGGCACCGCGTGGGCCTGCAGCGCCGCGTCATCGGTGGACCGCAGATACTGCAACAAGTCGTCGAGGGTCGCAATCGCCGCCACGTCCAGTTGCAACTCTCGCGTGACGTACTGCACCGCTGACCCGCTCACATCCTTTTCGCCATCGCTGGCGCGTTCTTGACGGTCCAAAGCGATCACTACGCCACACGGCGTGGCGCCGGCCGCCCGGATGAGCGATATCGATTGGCGCACCGAGGTTCCCGCCGACATCACGTCGTCGATGATCAGCACGCGCCCGGCCGCCTTGGCACCGACCAGGTCGCCGCCCTCGCCGTGGTCCTTGGTTTCCTTGCGGTTGTAGGCAAAGGGCACGTTGCGGCCCGCGCGGGACAGCTCGATGGCCACCGCCGCGGCCAGCGTGATGCCCTTGTAGGCGGGGCCGAACAGCATGTCGAAGTCGAGGCCCGAGGCCTGCAGCCGGCGTGCATAGAATTGCGCCAGCCGGCCCAGCTTGGTGCCGTCGTCGAAGCCCCCGGCATTGAAGAAGTACGGCGACAGCCGGCCGGCCTTGGTGACGAACTCACCGAAGCTCAACACCCCGCTGCGCACCGCGAAATCGACGAACTCCCGCGCCAGGGTGTCCGGTTGCAACACATTCATCGACGATCCTTCGTGTTCCGACTGGTCTCATTGAACCTGAACGGCATCCGTTCAGCCGCCAGCAAAGGCTTCGAAGCGTGGGCGTTGCAGACGCTTGCCGATTGTATTTGTGTGCAGGAGGTGCGCGCCCAGCACGAGCACCTGCTCGACCGCTTCGATGTGCTGGGCACGATGAGGGGCCATTTCCATCTGGCGCAGAAGAAGGGCTATGCCGGCGTGGGCCTGTACACGCGCCACGCGCCCAGCGAGATGCGCATCGGTTTCGGCAACCGCGAGTTCGATGCCGAGGGCCGCTACGTCGAGGCGCGCTTCGACACCGCGCAGCGCCGCTTCAGCATCATCAGCTGCTACTTCCCCAGCGGCTCCAGCGGCGAACTGCGGCAGGCGGCGAAGTTCCGCTTCCTGGCGCGCCTGTACCCGCACCTGCAAAGGCTGCGCAAGGAGCGCGACTTCATCCTCGTCGGCGACATCAACATCGCGCACCGGCAGATCGACCTGAAGAACTGGAAAGGCAACCTGAAGAACTCGGGCTTCCTGCCCGAGGAGCGCGCCTGGATGGACAAGCTGCTCGGCCGCGGCGGGCTCGTCGACGTCTTCCGCCAGCTCAACGACAAGCCGGACCAGTACACCTGGTGGAGCAACCGCGGCCAGGCCTATGCCAAGAACGTCGGCTGGCGACTCGACTACCACCTGGCCACGCCGGCGCTGGCCGCGCTGGCGCGGCGCGAGCAGATCTACCTGGCGCAGCGCTTCAGCGACCACGCGCCGCTGCTGATCGACTACGACTTCAGCCTGTGAGCGCGGTCGGGTCGCGCCGGCCGAACATGCCCCAGCCCTGCATCGACAGCACATCCTCGTCGTGCTGGTTCGACATCTGCCAGTCGAGCTGCACCAGGCCGACATGCGGGCGGCTGCTCATCACCCGCGCGGCCAGCACCGTGTAGCGCATGTGCAGCGTGTCGCCCGGAAACACCGGCTTCAGCCAGCGCAGGTTGTCGATGCCGGGCGAGCCCAGGCTCGACGATTCGAGCAGGTATTCGTCGCACATCATGCGCATCGCCATCGCGCAGCTGTGCCAGCCGCTGGCGCTGAGCCGGCCGAACAACGATGCCGCCGCCGCCTCGTCGTCGATGTGGAACGGTTGCGGGTCGAACTGGCGTGCGAAGGCCAGCGTGGCTTCGCGGGTGACGCGCATCTCGCCGAAGCGTCGAGCGCTGCCGACCGGGAAGTCTTCCCAGTAGAAGCGGATCGGCCGCGCCCGCGGTTCAGGGCCGGGCGCTGCAGTGGTGGGGCTTGAATCGGGCATCGGTGATCGCCGTCGGTCGCGTTGCACACGAGCATAGCCGCGGCGCGCGCGGCGGGCGCGCTGCGCCACAGGCAGCAGAATGCGGGCTTCGTCCCCTTGCCCGCATACCCATGAGCTATCTGATCATCGGCCTGGTGCTGTTTCTCGGGCTGCACTCGGTGCGCATCGTTGCCGAGCCGTGGCGCAAAGCCCAGATCGCCAGGCACGGCGAACGAACCTGGAAGGGCATCTATTCGCTGCTGTCGGTGCTCGGGCTGGTGCTGATCGTGTGGGGCTACGGCGAAGCGCGCCTGCAGCCCACCGTGTTGTGGGCCTCGCCGACGTGGACGCGCCACCTGGCCGCGCTGCTGGTGCTGATCGCGTTCGTGCTGCTGGCCGCCGCCTATGTGCCGCGCAACAACATCCGCTACCGCCTGCATCACCCGATGGTGCTGAGCGTGAAGGTGTGGGCCATCGCGCACCTGCTGGCCAACAACACGCTCGCCGACGTGCTGCTGTTCGGCAGCTTCCTGGTGTGGGCGGTGCTCGACTTTCGCGCCGCCCGCCAGCGTGACCGCGCCGGCGACATCCGCTACACCCCCGGCACGACCGGCGGCACCCTCGCCACCGTCGTCATCGGCTTCGCCGCCTGGGCGCTGTTCGCCTTCTGGGCGCACCGCTGGCTGTTCGGCGTCAGCCCGCTGCTGCGCGCCTGACCGGCACGCCTGAGCGCGGCGGGCCGCCTCAGGCGTTGACGTTCACCACCACGCGGCCGCGGATGGTCCCGGCCAGGATCTCGGCGCCGGCGCCGATGGCCTCGGACAGGCCGATCTCGCGCACCATGCCATCGAGCTTGCCCAGATCCAGATCACCGGCCAGGCGCTGCCAGGCGCGCTCGCGCAGCGGCTTCGGCGCCATCACGCTGTCGATGCCGTACAGCGTGATGCCGCGCAGGATGAACGGCGCCACGCTGGCCGGAAAGTCCATGCCCTGGGCCAGCCCGCAGGCGGCCACCGCGCCGCCGTATTTGGTGCCCGCGCAGGCATTGGCCAGCGTGTGGCTGCCCACCGCATCGACCACGCCGGCCCAGCGCTCCTTGGCCATCGGCTTGCCGGGCGCTGCCAGTTCGGCGCGGTCGATGACCTCGGCCGCGCCCAGGGCCTTCAGGGCATCGGCCTCGGCGGTGCGGCCGGTGGAGGCGACGACACGAAAGCCCAGCTTCGACAGCAGCGTGATGGCCACGCCGCCGACACCGCCGTTGGCGCCGGTGACGAGCACGTCGCCGGCGCCGGGCTCAAGCCCGTGGCGTTCGAGCGCCATCACGCACAGCATCGCGGTGTAGCCGGCGGTGCCGATGGCCATCGCCTGGCGCGTGCTGAGCTTGTCGGGCAGCGCCACCAGCCAGTCGCCCTTGACCCGCGCGCGCTGGGCGAGCCCGCCGGAATGTGTCTCGCCGACGCCCCAGCCGTTGAGCACGACGCGGTCGCCGGCCTTCCACGCGGCGTGGCTGCTGGCTTCGACGGTGCCGGCGAAATCGATGCCGGCGACGAGCGGGAACTTGCGCACCACCGGTGCCTTGCCGGTGATCGCCAGACCGTCCTTGTAGTTGATGGTCGAGTAGTCCACCCGCACCGTGACATCGCCCTCGGGCAGGTTGTCGTCGTCGAGCGTGCGGACGTTGGCGCGGTAGTCGCCGCCTTCCTTCTCGATCAGCAAGGCCTGGTATTGCATCGGGCGTCTCCTGCGCAGTGCGCGGTTGCGGGTCGCGTCAAAGTATGTCATCGCCGGCTATCCTGCCGGGTCCGAAGCCACCGCCCGAGGATCGCACCGATGAAGACACGCGCCGCCGTCGCCTGGACCGTGAATGCCCCGCTCAGCATCGAGGAGGTCGATCTCGAAGGCCCGCGCGCCGGCGAGGTGCTGGTCGAGATCAAGGCCACCGGCATCTGCCACACCGACCTGTACACGCTGTCGGGCGCCGACAGCGAAGGGCTGTTCCCGTCGATCCTGGGCCACGAAGGCGCCGGCGTCGTGCTCGAGGTCGGCGCCGGCGTCACCTCGCTGAAGGCCGGCGACCACGTGATCCCGCTGTACACGCCCGAATGCCGGCAGTGCAAGAGTTGCCTGTCGCGCAAGACCAACCTGTGCACCGCGATCCGCGCCACGCAGGGCAAGGGGCTGATGCCCGATGCGCACCAGCCGCTTCTCGAAGGACGGCAAGCCGCTGTTCCACTACATGGGCACGTCCACCTTCGCCAACCACATCGTGGTGCCCGAGATCGCGCTGGCCAAGGTGCGCGAGGACGCGCCCTTCGACACCATCTGCTACATCGGCTGCGGCGTCACCACCGGCGTCGGCGCGGTGCTGTTCACCGCGCAGGTGGAGGCCGGCGCCAACGTGGTCGTGTTCGGCCTCGGCGGCATTGGCCTCAACGTGATCCAGGGCGCGAAGATGGTCGGCGCCAACAAGATCATCGGTGTCGACCTGAACCCGCAGCGCGAGGCCATCGCGCGCCAGTTCGGCATGACGCACTTCGTCAACCCGAAGGATCACCAGAACGTCGTCGACCACCTGGTGCAGCTGACCGACGGCGGCGCCGACTACAGCTTCGAGTGCATCGGCAACACCACCACGATGCGCCAGGCGCTGGAATGCTGCCACCGCGGCTGGGGCAAGAGCGTGATCATCGGCGTCGCCGAAGCCGGCAAGGAGATCAGCACGCGGCCGTTCCAGCTCGTCACCGGCCGCGTCTGGCTGGGCAGCGCCTTCGGCGGCGCGCGCGGCCGCACCGACGTGCCGAAGATCGTCGACTGGTACATGGACGGCAAGATCAACATCGACGACCTGATCACGCACCGGCTGCCGCTGGAGCGCATCAACGAAGGCTTCGACCTGATGAAGAAGGGCGAGTCGATCCGCTCGGTGGTGGTGTACTGACCGTGCACTGCAGCCGCGCCACCACGTTCAACGTCTGCGCCGCGCCGTGAGCGCGCTGGCGGTCCTCGGCGCGCTGGCGGCCGCGCTGCTGGTGTTCAGCGCGGGGTCGCTGCTGCGCAGCAAGGTGTGGTGGATCCGCGGGCTCGACTTTCCGCGGCTGCAGTTCGCGGCGCTGGGGCTGGTGATCGTGGTGCTGGCGCTGGCGCTGCTCGACTTGACGCAGCCCGCCAGCTGGGCCGTGCTGGGCGTGGCCGGCGCGTGCACGCTGTACCAGGCCTGGTGGATCCTTCCCTTCACGCGCTTGATTGCGCAGGAGGTCAAGGACACCGGCGACGTGGGCCCCGAGCGGCGCGTGCGCATGCTCGTCACCAACGTGCTGATGGACAACCACAACGCCGCCAGCCTGCTGCAGATGGTGCGCACGCACCGGCCGCACATGCTGCTCACGCTGGAGACCGATGGCTGGTGGCAGCAGCAGCTGGACACGCTGGAAGAAGAGTACCCGCATGCGCTGAAGTGCCCGCTCGACAACCTGTACGGCATGCACCTGTATTCGCGCCTGCCGCTGGAGGATGCGAAGGTGCAGTACCTGGTCGAGGACGGCGTGCCGTCGATGCACACGCTGGTGGTGCTGCCTGGCGGCGAGCGCGTGCGCTTGCACTGCCTGCACCCGGCGCCGCCGAGCCCGACCGAGAACGAGAGTTCGAAGCAGCGCGATGCCGAGCTGGTGATCGTGGGCCGCAGCATCGCCGAGACCGACCAGCCGGTGATCGTCGCCGGCGACCTCAACGATGTCGCCTGGTCGCGCACCACCCGGCTGTTCCGCAAGATCAGCGGGCTGCTCGACCCGCGTGTCGGGCGCAGCATGTTCAACACCTTCCATGCCGAGCACCGATTGCTGCGCTGGCCGCTCGATCACCTGTTCCACAGCGAGCACTTCACGCTGGCGCTCATCCAGCGCTTGCCGGCCTACGGCTCCGACCACTTTCCGATCCTGGTCGAGCTGGCGCTGGAGCCGCGGCGCGCACCGCAGCAGTCGGGCCTGGAGCCCGACGCCGACGACCGCGAATCGGCTGCCGACGCGGCCGATGAAGAAGACGTGAGCCAGGAAGACGTGCACGCGCCGGGCAAGGACGGCGGCGGCGAGAACCGCTGAGCCGCTGAGCCGGTGCGGCGGCGCACAGCGCCCGCTGGCGATGCCGACGGCGGCGGCCAAGTCCTTCTGCTGCCGCCGCCTTTTGATACCCGCTGACAATCGTGGCCGTGCATCGGCGCCGCGCCGATGCCGTGGCCGTTGGAAAGGGCGATCGGTGGATACGCTGGACGAAATGCTGGGCCGCAAGCTGCTGACCCCGGAGCAGCATGCGCAGATCGCCGCGTGGATCGCCCACACCCGAACGCCCGAGCGCATATTGCAGATGCCCGAGCCGCTGTGGCGTTCGCTGGCGCTGGCCAGCGTGCTGATGGATGTCGACGCCGACCTGCTGCAGCCGCCGCTGCTCGACGCCGGCGCGTAGTCCGCCGCTGGGCGCGCAGCGGCGCGACGGGCCTGACCTTTCAGTCGCCGCGCCAGCGCGCACCGGCGGCGATCGTCGGCGGCGCTGCGTTCAGCGTCTCGATCGCATAACCGGCGGCGGCCTTGTAGCGTGCCATGAAGGCCTCGCGCTCGGCCGCCGGGATGACCTGCTCGATGTCGTCGAAGACGCCGCCGCAGCGCTCGTCGACCAGGCCCGAGCAACCCGAACGGCCCG
The DNA here is from genome assembly GCA_963756415.1 of uncultured beta proteobacterium. Taxonomy (GTDB): domain Bacteria; phylum Pseudomonadota; class Gammaproteobacteria; order Burkholderiales; family Burkholderiaceae_C; genus Rubrivivax. The sequence continues at coordinate 22,945 of CAVWNT010000002.1, read as the reverse complement.
GCGCCGCGGTTGCGCAGCACCAGCGCCGAGATGTCGGCGCACAGCCGCTGGTCGTAGGCCTGCAGCGCCGCCGGGCCGACGCCGTGCTCGAGCATCGCCGCGCCGAGCACGCGCGCGTCGACGATCGCCTGGCTGGCGCCGTTGGAGCCCACCGGGTACATCACGTGCGCGGCATCGCCGAGCAGCGCGACGTGGCCGTCGACCCAGCTGGGCACCGGGTCGCGGTCGATCATCGGGTACTCGAAGACCTCGCTGGCGCCGCGCAGCATCGCCGGCACGTCGAGCCAGTCGAAGTTCCAGCCCTCGAAGTGGTGGATGAACTCGTGCACGCCGACGCGGCGGTTCCAGTCGCCGTGTGTCCAGCCGCCGGCGTTGTCGACGGTGATCTCGGCGATCCAGTTGATCGTCGCCAGGCCGCTGTCGCGGATCGGGCGGCGAGATCGGGTACAGCACCACGCGGTGCCGCAGGCGAGCCCAGGCCGACGAACGACGCGCCGCTGCGGATCGGCACGCCCGGGCGTGACGCCGCGCCACATGATCGCGCCGCCCCACTGGATCGGCGGCTGCGCCGGGTACATCTGCGCACGCACCGCCGAATGCAGGCCGTCGGCGGCGACCAGCAGCCGGCCGTCGACCTCGTCGATGCTGGCCGTCACCGCGCTTCGACGCGCACCGTGACGCCGTCGCTGCGGTTGCGGTAGCCGGCCACACGCTGGCCCAGTCGCACCGCGCCGCTGCCCAGGCGATCGAGCACCGCCCGGTACAGCAGCATCTGCAGCTGGCCGCGGTGCAGCGAATACTGCGGCCAGCGATAGCCGGCGCGCAGCCCGCGCGGCTCGGCATAGATGTCGTTGCCGTTGCGCCCGACCAGCGCCCACTCGCGCGCCTGGATGCCGATGGAGTCGAGCTGCCGCTCGTCGAGCCCCAGGTCGTACAGCTCGCGCACCGCGTTGGGCTGCAGGTTGATGCCCACGCCCAGCGGCTTCAGCGCGGACACCGCCTCGAACACGATGCAGGGCACGCCGATCTGGTGCAGCGTGAGCGCCAGCGCCATGCCGCCGATGCCGCCGCCGGCGATCAGCACGGGCTGGGTGTTTGTGGGTGCGGTCATGGCGGTGATTTTCCCTGACCGTGGGCAGGTGCTCAGTTGACTGTGGCGTTGCGGAGATCACAGCGTCTTCACCAACGGACGCGAATGCGTCGGAAGGATCACACGATCACATGATGCAGGGCGGCTTGCTCGTTTGAGCGACGGCCTCAGACTGTGCAGAGTCGCGCGACCGCTCGGCGTGCCGCTCCATAGCAGTTGTCGAAGGTCAGCACGCCGCGCGGCACGGCAATTGGCGATGCATGCAGCTCGCTGCATCGCTGTAGCTCGTGCATTGCGTCAAGCGGCAATCGTGGCCGCCTGCGAATCGGCAGCGGCTGCTGCCGACCACGTCCTGCGCGGCGATGGCGCCGCAGGCTCCTCGGCGTGCGCGTTCTTCGGATCCGCCGCATGAGCCAGACCGCGAGCCGCTCGATCAGCTCGCGCCGAGCAGGCTCGTCTCCGACATCACTGCTGGGCGAGACTTGCAGTCGCGGTCGCGCGTGCTGCCGAAGTGCTAGGTCGATCGACCAGCGCCTCGCGAATGCAGGCCATGCGCCGCATCCGATGCAGTCGCGCGTAAGTCCGATTCGCGTGAGAAGTGCTCAAGCATCGGAGAGCGTCGAGACGCCGAGCCGTCGTCGACCAGTGCTTCGGCCTAGTCCGACGTATGCGGCGCGAGCCGTCGTTCTGGTGACCGAGCACGGCGTGCTGCCTGTCGAGGCGGCTGAGCAGTGCTGAGGCGACTGGTCGGCAAGATGGCGTCCGCTCGCTACGCGCCGCCATGCCTGCGCACAGGCGTCCATGCTCGATGAGTCTTGTATGCTCGATGGGTCGAAGTGCGAACGATCTGCGGACGGTCGAGCATAGCCGGCGAGCGTCGCCGGCCGTGATCCGAGTCGACGCCCGAGCGTCGGCCGATGGGCCGTGCGACTCGCTCGAGCGTCGCATGCGTCGTGACGCCGGCTGTCGCATCGCAAGCTTCTGGAATCTGCGGCCAGACTCGTTGCGAGGCGCGAGGCAGCGAAGATCGTCGTCGTGCCAGCGCATCGCCTGTACACTTCGATCGCTAGCGCGCCTTGCCATGGGCGTTCTATGTCAACTCTGGCAGAATGGCTGACCGCGACGTCCTTGCCGTGAGCTCGTGAGTGCCATTCGGCGCTGAAGGCAGCGTTCGCGGGACGTCGATGGCAGCTCGTGATGTCGCACCTTGCAGGCGTCCTGCCGAGCCTGCAAAGCTTTCGAGCCAGAACGCGGTCGCCGCTTTGCGCAGGACTCGCACTGTGACCAGTGGCGTCGATACAGCTGACGGACTTCACGCTGCCGCGCGCTTGGCGCGGATCGCACCGACTGGACGCAGGATCGAACTCGATGAGCTCGTCGAGAATGCCGGACGCGACGGATAGGCGCGTCTTGCCGGTCAGACTGCATCGAGCGCACTCCGGCCCTTGATCGCGAGCAGTGAGCGTGTTCCGACGCGGGCGCAACGTCGTCGCGATCCCGAGCGCGTGCCCGTCACGATTGGCAGACGTCGACGATGAGCGGCTCGAGCAGCGCCGCGAGTTCGGCTGACTCGCGGACGCAACGTCCGCCGGACGACTCGAATGCTGCAGCGAGCGCAGAGCTGCGAGTCCTGGCCGTTACGAAGATCGGTCGAGCCGACGCACGCGCAAGCCGGCATGCCGGCTCAGCAGTGAACGCTGGCATCGCGCCACTGCGGTCCAGTCAACTCGCTGGCACATCGACAGCTCCGCGATGTCGCCGCGCATGCGGACTGTCGAGGCGCTGCATGGCCGACAGCGCGTCGCCGTTCGTTGCCGCACGCAGCCGGCGCTGTCGCACGCGCTGCGCATCGCCTACGCCGCGGACTCCGCCGGCACACCCGGCGACCCAGCAATTCAGTTCCGGCCCGGCGTCTTGGTGCCTGCGCGGCGTCTCGGTCTGGGTTTGCGGCTTGTTGTCTCTCCCACCACGGCTGCCGCCGCCCACGCCAATGCCCAGGTTGAACTGCGGCCCGCCGTAAGACGGCGGCTCGGGCTCACCCGCCTTCGCCACCGCAGCGGCCCAGGCCGCGGCATCGCGCAGCTCACGCGCGTCGGCCGGGCCGACGCGCGGCGCCGCCCGGTTGGGGTAGGCCGAGCGCAGCGACTGGCCCGCGGGCAGGCGCACCGCGACCCAGCTGCCATCCTTGGCGGTGCAGGCGACGACGCCTTCGGCCACCGCCACATGCACGTCGCGATCGCGCGCCACTTCGAACAGGTAGGCGGTGCCTTCGACGCCGGCGACGATGTTCTCGCTGGTGGTTTCGAACAGGCCGCGCACGTTGGCGAAGATGCGGCCGAAGAACACTTCCAGCGAGCCGACGCGCACGCGGCTGGATTCGTCGACCGTCACCGTGCCGGCGCCGGGGCCGCCTTCGAAGACGATCGAGACGGCGGAGCCTGGCCCGGTCTGCACCACGTCGCCCGCCTGGAGTGGCATGCCGGCTGTGGCGCGCAGCGGCACGAAATTGCGCCACACGCGCAGGCCGACGGCTTCGGCGTCGGCGCTTTGCCAGCGCGGCGTGGCCGGCGCGGCATCGCGCACGATGCTGTGCAGCCGGATGGTCGGCGCCTGCGGTGCACTGGCGCAACCGGCCAGCACGGCGAGCGCACCCAGGCAGGCGCACAGACGAACGATGAAGGTGTTCATGCGGAAATCCTCCTGAAAGCACGCAGCCGCTGCGCCATCACCTGCACCGCGCGCATCGCGGCGGCCGCCAGGCACAGGGCGGCCAGGTCGATGAAGATATCGGTCAGCACATCGTGCCGCGCCAGCCACCAGGCGACGCCCAGCCAGACCGCGGCCAACGCGAACAGCACGCCGCGCCGTCGCCAGGTGCTGCGCTCGAAGCCCCACACCGCCACGCCGGCGCCGAGCGCGCAGGCCAGCAGCGTGGTCGCCAGCTGGCGGTCGAGCGTGGGCAGGCGCGGCACGCGCGCGGCGGCCAGCGCGCGCATCGCGTCGGCATGCAGCTCGACGCCGAACAGCGTGCGCTGGCGGAAGCCGTCGGGCATGGCGTGCACGTCGGGCGTGCTGTCGGTCAATGTGGTCACGCCGACGAGCACGATGCGCCCGCTCAGGCGCGCTGCCGGCAAGCTTGCCTCGTCCAGCGCGGCGGCGTAGCTGGCGCTGCGTGACGGCTCGCGCCAGAAGCCTTCGCGCGACAGCCGCAGCCGCAGCATCGTCAGGTCGTCGCCGACCTGGCTCATCGCGCAGCCGGGCAGCGCGACGCGCTGGCGCTCGACGGTGCTGAAGCGCAGCGGCGGGTTGCGCGGCGGGCCGTCGAAGAGCAGTTCGCGGCGTGACAGGTCGGCCGCGCGCAAGCCCTCGCCGGCGACCGCCAGCAGCGCCAGCGCGGGCGTGTCGGCGCCGACCAGTTCGCCGCCGCTGCCCTGCTGCGGCCGCAGCACCGCCAGCGGCGCCGACCACAGCGCACCGCCGCCGCGTTCGGTCAGGCACAACGAACCCGCTGCCGCCGCACCGCGCAGCGCGGGAGCCAGCAGCGGCTGGCCGTCGCGCAGCGTGCGCACGCCGAAGATCACGCGCAGCGGCGGCTGGCGCTGGCGTGCGCGCGCGGCGGCCTCGGCCAGCGCGGTGTCGGCTTCGGTCGGCGTTTCGAAGAACAGGTCGAAGGCGATCGCGCTGGCGCCGGCCTGCGCCGCACGGTCGATCAGGCGCGCATGGTCACGCCGCCACGCTGCCGCCTGGGCCGGCGCGAAGGCGCGGCCGAGCGCGCGTTCGCTGGCCGCGTCGATCGTCACCAGCAGCACCGGTGCGCTGTCGTCGTCGAAGCCGCCGGCGCGCAGCAGCCAGCGCTGCGCGGTGGTGTGCAGGCCGAGCAGATCGAACAGGCCGGTCCAGCTGGCGGCCAGCAGCGCGACCACCAGCACCAAGGTGGCCGCGGGGCCGCCCTTGGCGATGGCACGCAGGCGCGCGCCGAAGCCGAGGTCGGGCCGCGGCAGGCCCAGCAGCTGGCGCACCAGTTCGTCGATGTCGATGTCGAAGCTGGCGCCGCGCAGCTCGGGCATGTTCAGCACCGCCAGCGTGCGCAGGGTTTCGGGCAATGCATCGGCGCCGGGCGCGGTGGCGCCGTCGACACGCAGCGGCACGATGCGCTTGCCCAGCTGCAACGCGGTTTCAAGCTCGAAGCGCACCGGGTCGTCGTCTTGCAGCAGCCGGCGCCCCTGGTCGTTGGCGGCGTTCAGCCAGCCCGGGCCGATGACCACGATCACCACCTCGCTGGCGGCGATGCGCTCGTGCACGACACGCTGGAAATCCTCGCCGAAGGGGATGTCGGAGGTGTCGAAGAACACACGCTCGGCGCCGAAGCGCGCGCGCAAGGCCTCGCACAGCGCGCGGGCGGTGCGTTCCGCGTCGCTGCGCCGGTAGCTGATGAAGAGTCTGGAAGCCTCGAACATGTGCGCCTGAACGGGACCTTAACGGCTGGCGCGATCGTGCTCAACCGCTACGCTGCGGAAAGCCGCGCTCCACACGCCCGGCGGCGACAAGTCCCGACGCACATCGGTCGGCGCCAATGGGTCGATCAGCCGTGGGTGCGGCGCGACCAAGCCGAGGCGGCGAGCCCCTTTGGCTCACAGCACGCCGACCACGGCAGCGCTTGCCTGGGCAGGCGCGTGACGAGCCCGCGCGGCGCTCGAATCGCCTGTTCTCCTACAGCAACGCAACGCGTCGTCCGCAACCCGGATGGCGGCCTGCCGACCAGAATAGGCCGCCCCTGCGACATCGACTGTTCGAGCGTTTTGCGGTGCGTGCACCAGGGAGGGAATGCGATGACGACGCCGGGGCCGGTGCCCGCCCTCAGTGGCCTCAGAACGGGCGACGGTACCGCCCGTCAGGATGCCGAGCGCAGCGTCGCGCAGGCGTCTGCCATTGATCAGGGGCCCGCCAAGCCGACCCTCGACGTGCTGGCATCGGTGCTTCCCGAAATCCGCGTGCTGGTCGGCATGGGCACCGCGGCAGTCATCATCGCCGCGCTTGTACTTCGGGCGCGACATCCTGGTGCCGCTGGCACTGGCGGTGTTGCTCGGCTTCGTGCTCGACCCGCTGGTCGGGTACTTGAAACGCCTCGGCCTGTCGCGTGTCACCGCGGTGGTGCTGGTCGTCGCCCTGTCGCTCGGCGCGATTGCGCTGGCGGGCATGGCGCTGGGCAGCCAGGTGTCGTCTCTGAGCCGCCAGCTGCCGACCTATCAGACCAACATCCTGAGCAAGCTGCGCGACCTGCGCTCGACGGCGCTCGGGCCGGGCATGTTCGACGGCGCCTTCGACACCTTGAAGGTGGTCAAGGCAGAGGTCGACAAGGCCGCTGTCGAGGCACCTGCGGTGGCCCAGCCGACGCGGCGGGCAGAACCGCCACCGGTGCAGCGCGTGCGCATCGAGCCGACGTCGCAGACGCCGTTCCAGGAGGCCCTGGACGTGCTCGAAGCCGGCAGCGGGCCGCTGGCCACCGCCGGCATCGTGCTGGTGTTCGTGTTTCTGGTGCTGCTCGACCGCGACGATCTGCGCGACCGCATGCTGCGTCTGCTGGGCGGCAGCCTGCACCGCTCGACCGATGCGATGGACGACGCCGGCCGGCGCATCAGCAAGTACCTGACGATGCAGCTGGTCGTCAATCTCAGCTACGGCATACCGATGGCGGCGGGGCTGTGGCTGATCGGCGTGCCCGGCGCCATCTTGTGGGGGGCGGTCGCGGCGATCATGCGCTTCGTGCCCTATGTCGGGCCGATGATCGCCGCGGTGGCGCCGATCGCGCTGGCCTTCGCGGTCGATCCGGGCTGGAACATGGTGCTGTGGACGGTGGGGCTGATCGTGCTGCTCGAGCTGCTCAGCAACAACCTCGTCGAGCCCTGGCTGTATGGCGCCAGCACCGGGCTGTCGGCGATCTCGCTGATCGCGGCGGCGACCTTCTGGACCGCGCTGTGGGGGCCCATCGGCCTGATCATGTCGACCCCGCTGACGGTGTGCCTGCTGGTGATCGGCCGCCACCTGCCGCGGCTGAGTTTCCTCGACGTGCTGCTCGGCAGCCAGCCCGCGCTGGATGCCTCGACGCGCATCTACCAGCGGCTGCTTGCCGGCGAGGTCGACGCGGCGGCCGAGGTGGCGACCGAACAACTGGTCGAAGGCGATGTCGCCGCCTTCTACAACAGCACCGGCCTGCCGGTGCTGCGCATGGCCACCGTCGACCACGGCCGCGTCGCGAGCGCGGAGCATCGGCACCGCCTGGTCGTCGGCATGGACGCGCTGATCGACGGCCTGATCGAACAGCACCCGCCGAACGCCGTTGGCGCCCCAGCAGCGGCGGTGTGCATCGGCGGCAGATGGGAGATCGACACGCTGGCCGCGCGCATGCTCGCGCATTCGCTGTCGCTGGCCGGCGTGGCGGCGACGCACCGCCCGAGTTCGCTGGTGACCGCCGACTACATCGACCGGCTCGACCTGTCGGCGGCGAAGACGGTCTGCCTGTCGTTCTTCAGCCCGCAGCCGCAGGCCCACGCGCAGACCTTCAGCCGCCGCCTGCGCCGGCGCTGGCCGCATCTGCACATCGTGCTGGCGTTGTGGAACGCCCCGCCCGAGCTGCTCGACGAGGCTGCCCGACGGGAACTGGGCGCCGATGCCGTCGTCACCTCGTTGAGCGAAGCACTGATGCAGCTGGCCCATGCGCTGGGGACCGAGCTGAGCGCCGGTTATCTTCCCGCTGCGGTGCCCGAATCCGACGTCGACCGGCTCGCCGCGCTGCGCGCCAGCGGCGCGCTCGATGCCCGCGCGCGGCCGCTGTTCGAGGCGGCCACGCGCCGTGTCGCCGACATCTTCGACGTGCCCCACGCGATGGTGTCGCTGATCGACGCCGAACAGCAGCGCATCCCCAGCCTGTTCGGACAAGCATCGCCGGGCGCCGACCCGGCGTCGGGCGCCACGCTGCGCGCCGAGGATCTGGAGCTGCCGCGGGCCTTGTCGCTGTGCGGCCATGTCGTCGCGAACGGGCGCACGATGGTCGTTCCTGATGTGGCACGCGACCTGCGCTTTGCCGGCAATCCGGCGCTGAAGGACAAGGGCCTGCGCTTTTATGCCGGCGCCCCACTGCGCGACGCCGGTGAGCACGTGCTGGGCACCTTGTGCATCCTGGACGTGCGGCCGCGCTCGTTGACGCAGCGCGAGCTCGAATTGCTCGAATCGATGGCGGCCGATCTGATGGGGCAGCTGCGCGCGCTGGTGCTGTCATGGGGCGACGCGATGCCGGTGGCCGAGGCAGCCGCGCAGAGCCCCTCGGCCATCGTCGGTCAGCCGGTGCCGGCAGCGGGTTGAGCAGGCCGGCTGCTCCCGCACCGATGGCCTGGCCGCAATCTTGCCTGCCCTTTTTTTCGCACACCTGATGAAGGAACCCCGATGAGACTGTTTGCCGGCTGCGACATGACCCTGGAGGCCACCGAGCCCTGCCCGACCGTTGCGATGCTGCGCCCGCGCAGCGGGCAGGCGCAGTGGCTGGCCAGCGAGAGCTATCAGTTCGATCCGCCGGTGCGCGCCACCGAGCATGTCGACAGCTACGGCAACCTGTGCCAGCGCTTCGAGATCGCGCCCGGGCTCATGCGCATCCGCTTCAGCGCCATCGTCGATACCGACGATGTGATCGCGGTGGAACCGAACGCGCCGGCCACCGCCGTCAGCCTGCTTCCGGACGACGCCCTGCAATTCATGCTGCAAAGTCGCTATTGCCCGAGCGACAAGATGGTCGAACAAGCGCTGCAGATTGCCGGTGCCTGCCCGCCGGCTATGCCCAGGTCGAGGCGATTCGCGCCTGGGTGCACCAGAACATCGCCTACCAGTACGGTGTCAGCACCGCCACCACCGACGCGATGGACACGCTCGAAGCCAAGGCGGGCGTGTGCCGCGATTTCTCGCACATCGGCATCTCGCTGTGCCGGGCCTTGCGCATCCCGGCGCGCATGGTCGTCGGCTACCTGTACCAGCTCGATCCGATGGACCTGCACGCCTGGTTCGAGGCCTACATCGGCGGGCGCTGGTACACCTTCGACGCGACGCAGGACCAGCCGCGCGGCGGCCGCATCGTGGTCGCCTACGGCCGCGATGCGGCCGACGTCGCGTTCGTGTCCAACTACGGCGCGCTGACCACGACATCGCTGCAGGCGTGGGTGCAGCTGGACAATGGCCAGCCGCTGTTCTAGCCGGGCGCGACCTCGATAACCATGAGCGATTCGCTGCTGCTGGTGCTGAACAGCGGTTCGTCGAGCATCAAGTTCTCGCTCTTCGACGCGGCTCAATCACCGCTGCCGCGCCGGCCGCTGTGGCACGGCAAGGTCGAAGGCATCGGCGGGCCGGCGCCGCATTTCGCGGCATCGGGCGAGCCGGCGCAACCGCTGCCGCTGCCGGCCGAGCGGCCCTATCACGCGGCGCTGCAGCAGATCCGAGAGCGCGTGCGCGCGCGCCTGGCTCGCGAAGCGCAGGGCGCCGGCCTGATGGCGGTGGCCCACCGCGTGGTGCACGGCGGCACCCGGTATTTCGAGCCGATCCGCGTCGATGCCGCGGTGCTCGCCGACCTGCGGTCGTACATCCCGCTGGCGCCGCTGCACCAGCCCCACGCACTGGAAGCGATCGACGAATGGCTGGCCGCGCACCCCGAGCTGCCGCAGATCGCCTGTTTCGACACCGCCTTTCACCGCACGCTGGCGCCGGTGGAGCAGATGATGGCGCTGCCGTGGTCGGCGTGGGAGCGCGGCCTGCGCCGCTTCGGCTTTCACGGCCTGTCGTACGAATACCAATCGATCGCGCTGGCCGAGCGCCACGGCGACGCGGCGCGCGGCCACACCATCGTCGCGCACCTGGGCAGCGGCGCCAGCCTGTGCGCGATGCAGGAGCTGCGCAGTGTCGGCACGACGATGGGCTTCTCGGCGCTCGACGGGCTGATGATGGGCACCCGCTGCGGCTCGCTCGACCCGGGCGCGGTGATCTACCTGATGCAGATCGAGAAGCTGACGCTCGAACAGGTCAGCGCGCTGCTGTACCACGAAGCGGGCCTGCTCGGTGTGTCGGGCGTGTCGGCCGATCCGCGCGAGCTGCTGCCGCTGGAAGCACGACAACCCGCGCGTGCAGGCGGCGCTGGCGCTGTACGTGCGGCGCATCGTGCACGAGGTCGGCGCGCTGGCCGCCGCCATGGGCGGGCTCGACATGCTGGTGTTCACCGCCGGCATCGGCGAGCACAACGCCGAACTTCGCGCCCGCATCTGCCATGCACTGGCCGGCCTGTTCGGCGTGGCGCTGGACGACGCCGCCAACCAGCGCCACGCCGCGCTGATCTCGTCGGCACAAAGCCGCGTGGCGGTGGCGGTGGAGCCGACCAACGAAGAGTGGATCGCTGCGCGGCATGCGCAGCGGCTGTGCCGCGCCGAGCGCGGAGAAAGGCACCGATGAACACACCCGACACCCTCACGCCCGCTGCCGTGCAACACATCGATGCCTACTGGCGCGCGGCGAACTACCTGTCGGTGGGCCAGATCTACCTGCTCGACAACCCGCTGCTGAAGCAGCCGCTGCAACGCAGCCATGTCAAGCCGCGGCTGCTCGGCCACTGGGGCACCACGCCGGGGCTGAACTTCGTCTACGTGCACCTGAACCGGGTCATCGTCGAGCGGTCGCTGGACATGATCTTCATCGCCGGCCCCGGCCACGGCGGCCCGGCGATGGTGGCCAACACCTATCTGGAAGGCACCTACAGCGAGGTCTATCCGCAGGTCAGCCAGGACGAGACGGGCCTGCAGCGGCTGTTCAAGCAGTTCTCGTTCCCGGGCGGCATTCCGAGCCACGTGTCGGCCGAGACGCCGGGCTCGATCCACGAAGGCGGCGAGCTCGGCTATTCGCTGTCGCACGCCTTCGGTGCGGTGTTCGACAACCCCGATCTGATCGTGGCGTGCGTGGTCGGCGACGGCGAGGCCGAGACCGGCGCGCTGGCGACGGCCTGGCACTCGAACAAGTTCATCGATGCGCGCCGCGACGGTGCGGTGCTGCCGATCCTGCACCTCAACGGCTACAAGATCGCCGGCCCGACGGTGCTGGCGCGCATCCCGCACGACGAGCTGGAAGCGCTGCTGCGCGGCTACGGCTACACCCCGATCTTCGTCGAAGGCGACGAGCCGCACGGCGATGCACCAGCGCATGGCGGCGGCGCTGGACGACGCGCTCGACCAGATCCGCGACGCGCAGGAACAGGCGCGCCGGCATGGCCGGCTCGAACGGCCGCGCTGGCCGATGATCGTGCTGCGCTCGCCGAAGGGCTGGACCGGGCCGAAGCAGGTCGATGGCCAGCCCAGCGAGGGCAACTGGCGATCGCACCAGGTGCCCTTCGGCGACCTGGAATCACCCGAACACCTGCAGCTGCTCGAGCAGTGGCTGCAAAGCTATCGGCCGCAGGAGCTGTTCGACGACAGCGGGCGCTTGCGCAGCGAGCTGGCCGCGCTGGCGCCGCGCGGCGCGGCGCGCATGGGCGCCAACCCGCATGCGAACGGCGGGCTGCTCCTGCGCGATCTGCAGCTGCCCGACTGGCGCGCGCTGGCGCTGGCGGTGCCGCAGCCCGGCAGCGTGACGGGCGAGGCGACGCGCGTGCAGGGCCAGCTGCTGCGCGACGTGATGGCGCAGAACCCGCACAACTTCCGCATCGTCAGCCCGGACGAGACGACATCGAACCGCTGGAACGCGGTGTTCGAAGAAACCGACCGCTGCTCCGGCGCGCAGATCCTGCCCGGCGACACGCACGTCGCACTGGATGGGCGCGTGATGGAGGTGCTCAGCGAACACCAGTGCGAAGGCTGGCTCGAGGGTTACCTGCTGACCGGCCGGCACGGCTTCTTCTCGTGCTACGAGGCCTTCATCCACATCGTCGATTCGATGTTCAACCAGCATGCCAAGTGGCTGAAGGTGTGCAACGGCATCGCCTGGCGGCGGCCGATCGCGTCGTTGAACATCCTGCTCAGCTCGCACGTCTGGCGCCAGGACCACAACGGCTTCAGCCACCAGGACCCGGGCTTCCTCGACCATGTGGTGAACAAGAAGGCCGAGGTCATCCGCGTGTACCTGCCGCCCGATGCCAACACCCTGCTGTCGGTGACCGACCACTGCCTGCGCAGCCGCAACTACGTCAACGTGGTGGTGGCCGGCAAGCAGCCCTCGCCGCAGTGGCTGGACAGGACGGCGGCCGAGGCGCACTGCGCCGCCGGCCTGGGCGTGTGGCACTGGGCCAGCAACGACGGCGGCGGCGAACCGGACGTGGTGATGGCCTGCTGCGGCGACGTGCCGACGGTCGAGACGCTGGCCGCGGTGATGCTGCTGCGCGGCTGGTTTCCCGATCTGAAGCTGCGCGTGATCAACGTCGTCGACCTGATGAAGCTGCAGCCGCACACCGAGCATCCACACGGCCTGCCGAGTGCCGAGTTCGATGCGCTGTTCACCGCCGACAAGCCGGTGATCTTCGCCTTCCACGGCTACCCGAAGCTGATCCACCGCCTGACCTACAGCCGCACCAACCACGGCAACCTGCACGTGCACGGCTACAACGAAGAGGGCAGCACCACCACGCCTTTCGACATGACGGTGCTCAACGAACTCGACCGCTTCCACCTGGCGCTGGCGGTGATGCGCCGCGTGCCAGGGCTGCAGCAACGCTCAGACCGGGCGCAGCAGGCGGCGCATGACAAGCTGGCCGAGCACCGCGCGCATGTCAACGAATACGGCGAGGACATGCCGGAAATCAGGCACTGGCGCTGGCTGGGCCATCGGCAGGCCGAAGCTGCTGATGAAGCTGGCGGCAGCTAGCCGCGCCCTTCGACCGAGTTCGCTTCAGGCGCTGGCGCAGTTTTGGCCGCGCTTCCGGCCGGTGCACCGGATGCGCTGTGTGAGCACCTGCACGGCGACCACCTGATGCTTGCATGGCGAACAGCAAGCAAACGGCTGGCACCGCGCACGCCACGCCGATGTCGCCGCTGGCCCGCGCGGTCTTTGCCACGCGCCGCGTTGATCCTTCAGCCGGATGCCGTGCCCACCGCCGAGGCCTGCATCTTCACAAGGTCAGACTTCCGACACTGGTGCCGCCGCAGACGTACAGCACCTGGCCGGTGGTGAAGCCCGAACGCTCGTCGATGAAAAAGCGCACCGCGTGTGCCACATCGTCCGGCTGGCCCAGGCGCTTGACCGGGATGCCAGCGGCGATCTGCTCGACCTTCGGGTCACCGACCGGTATGACGCCGTGGAACATGTCGGTCTGGATCGGACCCGGCGAGACCACGTTGACGGTGATGCCGAAGGGCGCCAGTTCCAGCGCCCAGGTGCGCGCCATGCCGAGCATGCCGGCCTTGGTGGCAGCGTAGGCGGTGCGCGTGGCCAGGCCGAGCGCACCGCGCGAGCTCAGCAGCACGATGCGGCCGAAGGCGGCTGCCTTCATCGCCGGCACACACGCCTGCGCCAGCACCACGGCGGTGGCGAGGTGGATGTTGACCAGCGTGTCGAGGTCATCGAGCTTCACGTCGGCCAGCAGCGCCGGCAGGATGACACCGGCGTTGTGGATCACCGTGTCGGGCGCGAAGCGGTGCGCCACGTCGTCGGCGGCCTGCGCGGTGGCGACGCGGTCGGCCAGGTCGACCTCGACCGGATGCAGGTGCGCGTGGGAGAACGCTCGGTGCACGCCGCGCCATCGACACCACCGCCCAGCCCTCGTCGAGCAGCTGGCGGCAGATGGCTTCGCCGATGCCGGCGCTGCCGCCGGTGACCACCGCCATGCGTTGCGACGGCGCGGTCATGACGCGGCCACCAGCGCGAGCACGCGCAACGGGCTGCCGCTGCCTTTCTGGATCTTCAGCGGCGGGCAGATCAGCATGCTGCCGGTGGCCGGCAGCAGGTCGAGGTTGCACAGGCATTGCAGCCCGTAGCGCCCGGCCCCGTGCATGTAGTAGTGGCACGGGTACGGCGGGCGCAGGTGGTAGCCCTGGCCGGCATCGGTGCCGATGGCCTCGCTGCCGAAGCCGAGCACGCCGCGTTGCTCGACCAGGAAACGCGCCACCTCGGCATCGGGGCCGGGCGTGTGCTGGCCGGTCTCGTCGAAGTTCTGGTAGGCCTCCGGGTCGTGCGCGCGCTTGGACCAGTCGGTGCGCATCAGCACCCAGGCGCCGGCCGGGATGCGGCCGTGCGTCTTTTCCCAGGCCAGCACCGCGTCCACCGTCAGCAGATGGTCGGCATCGGCGGCGCTCTGCGCCGAGCAGTCGATCACCACCGCCGGCGCGACGAAGTTGCCGGGCTCGATGGTGTCGACGCTGTTGTGCGGCAGGTCGCGGCCCGAGATCCAGTGGATCGGCGCATCGAAGTGGGTGCCGGTGTGCTCGCCGCAGGAGAAGTTGTTCCAGTACCAGCCGGGCCCGCGCTCGTCGTACTTCGACACCTCCTCGATGCGGAACGGCCAGCACTGACCGAACTCGGGCGGCAGCGCGATCTGCGGGAAATCCGGCGTCAGGGTCTGCGTCAGGTCGATGACCTGGATCTGGCCGCCGGCCAGCGCGCCGGCCAGCGCGTTCAGGATCTCGCTCGGTTTCATCACGTGCCGCTCCCCGCCGCCAGTTCACGCTCGAGCACCTTCGGGTTGTCGCGCCAGCGTCGCCAGCCACTCCTGCGCCACGTCGCCGGGATAGACGTCCTCGATGCCGTCGCGCAGCGCCTTGACGATGGCGCTGGCGAGTGCGGCGGGCGTGACCTTCGGTGGCGGCATCAGCTGGTTCCATTCATCGTCGATCGGGCCCGGGAAGACATTCACCACGCGGATGCCGGCGGGCCGCATCTCGGCGCGCAGGCACTGCGCCAGCGAGTACGCCGCCGCCTTCGATGCCGAGTAGGTGCCGTGCGGCGGGAAGTTGCTCAGTGCGTAGATCGACAGCACGTTGACCCAGGCGATGGCGTTGGCCTGGCCGTCCGCGCCGCGGCCCTTGAGGGCGGGTGCCGAACTCCTGCGCCAGCCGCAGCGCGCCGAAGTAGTTGATGTCCATCTCGGCGCGTGCCACGTCGGTGCCGCGGCGCCCGGCGACGCCGTGCGTGCGGTGAACCTCGGCGTTGTTGATGACGATGTCGACCTTGCCGGCGATGGCCCCGGCCAGTTCGCTCACCGAGCGCTCGTTGCTCAGGTCCAGCGGCACCAGCGTGACCTGCGGCAACGCGGTGATGCCGTCCAGCCCCGGCAGCTTCTTCCACGGCTCGGCATGGCCGACCCACACCAGATCGGCGCCGGCTTTCACCAGCGCTTGCACCAGCGCCTGGCCGACCGCCGTCTTGCCGTCGGTGACCAGCACCTTGCGGAACCGCGGGTCACAGCCCATCTCGCGCAACATCGGGTCGTGTGCCATGTCGGGGGTCTCCTCGGGGGGCGAAGCGATCAGCACCGCCTGGCCGGCACGGTCCAGCCGCGCACCGACCTTGACTCGGGTGGGCGGCGGCGGCACGTCGCCGTGCAGATGCAGCATCAGCGTGGCGCCGGCATCCAGCCGCACCAGGCCCAGCCGCCACGGCAGCCGTTCGCGAAAGAACAGGTCGTTGCTGTGCGCCAGCGTGGTTTCGCTGAGCAGTTCGCCTTCGCCGCTTTGCGCTGTCCACTTCAATGTGGCCGACAGGCACACGCGGCAGGCCTCGCGCGGCGGGTACTGCACCGCGCCGCAGTCGGCGCACACCTGCAGCTCGAAGCGGCCCTCGGCGGCGGCGGCCGTCATGCCGAGCGCGACGCGGCCGCGGCTGCCGGGTGGCAAGGTCGGCTGGCGCGAGCGCAGCACCGGGTTCTTGCGCTTGGGGCGCATCAGGGGCATGGTCATTTTTTCTGCTCCAACGCAGACCGCGCGCCAAGGCCGCTGCGGCAGCGCGGCGGCGTCAGCCGCGTTCTCCGGCCCACGCTCGCGGGGCGGCGATCGCTGTGCACCGACGCCACCTCGTGATCACCCGCCAGGCACGTCGCCCGCCAGCGTGCCGCGAATGGGGCCTGCGCCCGCGGCTGCCACCGCCACACTGCGATGGGCGCACGTTGTGTTCGGGTGCAGACGCCCGGGCGATGAGAAGGCGTGCGGTTCGGGTTCGCGGGCGCAGGCCCCATTCGCGGCACGCTTGTCGACGCGGCGCCTGGCAGGTGTTCACGAGGGAACGCTGGAGCACCCGAGCGGTCGCTCCGCGAGCGTGGGCCGGAGAACGCGAGCCCGGGCCGCGCGCCACGCTGGAAGCGACAGCCATTCATTGGCCCCTCCCCAGGATCAACGCCCCGGTGCACAGGCACCGGTCGTAGGTGATCATGCCGAAGCCGCTGACAAGGCCGATCTGCGCATCGGGCACCGCCTTGCCCAGCGGCGCATCGGTCAACTGCCGCACCGCTTCCACCAGCCCCAGGTAACCGCCGGCAGCGCCGGCCTGGCCCATCGACAACTGGCCGCCGCTGGTGTTGGTGGGCATCGTGCCGCCGACGCCGAGCGTAGTGGCTGCGCACGTACTCGGCGCCCTCGCCTTCGCCGCACAGGCCGTGGCCTTCGTACTGCATCATGACGATGACCGGGTAGTCGTCGTAGAACTGCACGAAGTCGAGATCGCCGGGTTTCACGCCGGCCATCGCGTACAACTCGTCGCGGTCGACCGACCAGCCGCCGCGCCACATGATCGGGTCGTCGCGATAGGCGTTGTGGCGTTCGGTGGCGGCCAGCACGTTGACGAAGCGCAGGCCCAGATCGCGCGCGCGGGCCTCGCTCATCACCAGCACGCCGTCGCCGCCGGCGCACGGCATCACGCAATCGAACAGGTGGATCGGCTCGGCGATGACGCGGGCGTTCATGTAGTCGTCGAGTGTCAGCGGCTTGCTGAACATCGCGTGCTCGATGCCCTGGGCGTTGTCGCGCTGCGCCACGCAGATGCGGCCGAAGTCTTCGCGCCGCGCGCCTTGTGTACGCATCGCATGCGCGGTGATGAACGCGAACATCGAATTCGGGCCGCCCGAGCCGTAGGGCCAGGTGGCATCGCGCGCGAAGGCGCTGAAGCTGCCGAGCATCAGGCGGAACGAATCGACGTGGTTGGTATCGCCCGAGATGCAGGCGACGACGTCGGCATCGCCGGCCTGCACCGCGCGTGCCGCACGGCGCACGGCGACCACGCCCGAGGCGCCGCCCATCGGCACATGATCGAGCCAGCGCGGGCTCAGGCCCAGGTGCTGTGTCAGGCCGACCGCGGTGTCGGGGCCGAGCGAGAAGCTGGACACGCACAGGCCGTCGATGTCGTCCTTGGCCAAGCCGGATTGCTTGACCAGCTCGGCCATCACGCGGCCCAGGAACCACGGCGCGCCGTGCGTCGAAAAACGTTCGTACGGCACCGTCACCGGCACCGCCACCGCCACGCCGTCGTAGCCGCGGCGTGTCATGCGCTGCGCTTCTTCATCGCACGCGTGTCGATGCAATGCGGCTTGGCCGGGCAGCGCCTGCGCCAGTGCCTTCAGCTGCGCGCGCTGCACCTTCTGCGACACCGTCAGCGGCAGCGCGTCGACGAAGGCGACATAACCGGGGGCCTTGTAGTAGGCCAGCTGCTGCAAGGCGTGGCTGGTGATCGCGCGAGCGGTGGCTTCGTCGGCGCTGGCGCCGTCGCGCAGCACCACGCAGGCCAGCACCTCGTCGCCGCGCACGGCATCGGGCGCAGCCGCCACGGCCACCGCCTGCACCGCCGGGTGCTGCGCGAGCACACTTTCCACCTCCACCGCCGAGATGTTCTCGCCGCTGCGGCGGATGACGTTCTTGCGCCGGTCGATGAAGTACAGGTTGGCGTCGGCATCGGCGCGCACCAGGTCGCCGGTGTGGAACCAACCGTCGACCCAGGCTTCGGCGGTGGCTTCGGCGTCCTTCAGGTATTCGCTGAAGAAGCCGCGCATCGGGTCGGCGCCGGCCGAGCGCACCCACAGCTCGCCGTTCTCGCCGCGTGGCACGTCGAGGCCATCTTCTCCGACCAGCCGCCATTCGACTTCGGCCGCCGCGCGCCCGAAACAGGACTGGCCGACATGGCGCGGCTCGTGGTTGGCGATGACCACCGCACCGGCACCGGTCTCGGTCATCGCCCACGCTTCGAGCAGCGGAAAACCGAAGCGGCTTTCGAAAGCCGCCTGCTGACGCTTGTCGACACCGGCGCCGAAGCCGAAGCGCACCGCATGCTCACGATCGGCAAGCGATGGCGCGGCGCCGAGCAGCATCGCCGGCATCACGCCCAGATAGTGCGCCACCGTGGCGCGCGATTCGCGCACCGAGGCCCACCACGACGCCGGGTGGAAGCGGTCGAGTTGCACCAGGCAGCCGCCGGTGGTGATCATCGCCATCGCCGAGTAGGCCATCGCGTTCATGTGCGTCAGCGGCAGCGGCGTGATGAGCCGTTCGCGGCCTTCGTGCAGCGTGCACAGCCCGCCGACGCGCGCATACCACTCGCCGGCGAGCAAGAAATAGTCGTTGCTCAACACGCAGCCCTTCGGGCGCCCGGTGGTGCCCGAGGTATAGAGCAGCGCACATTCGCTGGCGCGTGTGATCGGCACACCCGCCTGCGGCGCAGCGAACGGCGCACCCGGCACCGTGCCGTCATCGTCGAGGCCCAGCAGCACCGGCGCGCGGCCGGGCGCAGCGGCAGCGTGCAGATCGTCGAGACGATCGTGCAGGCCGATCGCCAGGCACAGCTCGCTGTGCGCCAGCAGATAGGCCAGCTCGGCGGCGCGCAGATCGCCGTTGATCGGCACCACGCTGACGCCCAGCGCATTGAGCGCGAACCAGTGCACGAAGAAGTCGGGCCGGTTGTCGAGCAGCAGGCCGGCGCGGTGGCCGTGGCCGTAACCGGCGGCGGCGTAGCGATCACGCAGCTCGTGCATGCGCGCCAGTGCGGCGCCGTAGTGCAGCACGCCGGCTGCGATGCCGTAGGCCTGTGCGGTGACCGCCTCGATGCACAGGAACTCGGCATCCGGCTGCTGCTGCGCGCGCTGCGCGAAGGTGTCGAAGACGGTGGGATGCATGCGCTTCAGATGAACAGCTGCACCGACGGCAGCGCCGCATCGCAGTTGATCAGGTTGACACGCTTGTGCGCGATGCGCAGCGCGCCGTGCTGCACCCGGAAGCGATGCACGGCGTTGCCCACCAGCATCAACACCTCGTCGCCGCGCGCCTCGCTGTAGTGGAACGCGGTGCGCGTGACGAAAACATTAACGCCCGCGTCCAGGCTTTCGACATGCGGCGCCTGCAGCAGATGCTGGCAGCGGCTGATCGGCTGCTGCGAGAAAGCACGCGGGCTCTTCAGCCGCTGCACGCGCAGCTCGCGCAGCAGCTTGTCTTCGTACAGGTGCGAGGTGTGCTCGGCGCCTTCGGGCTGCTCGTGCTGCAGCGGCAGCCAGTAAATGGCGTCGTCGGTGAACAGCGCGTTCCACTCGTCGAAACGGCGCGCATCGAGCAGCCGCGCTTCTTCGTAGATCAGTTCGGCCAGGTGCGCCGCGGTGATGTCGGTGGGCTGAAGCATGGCGTTCATACCATCGTCAACGTCATGTATTTCGCCCAGGCGCGGTACTGGTTGCGCATCGAGATCTCGCTGGTGCCGTTGGCGGTGACCTCTTTCTGCCCCACCTCGGCCGGGTCGAAATCGCGGTGCAGGCTGACCCAGTCGTTGCCGCTGGCCTGCAGCCCCTGCTGGATGCCCTGGTAGGCGTGCAGATCGTCGTGCCCGACGACCGAAAAGGGTGAGTTGATGAGCCGGTTGTAGGTGGCGGTGCGCTCGAGCAGCTGCGCCGGCGCGCCTTTGAGCCTGAAGGTCCAGCTTTCGATGATGGTCTTGTCCACCGCCACCGGCTTGACCACGCGGATGGTCTGGATCGCGCCCTTGATCGTCAGGTTCGGGAAGTACACCGTGTTGTGCCGCACCAGGCCGAGGATGTCGTGCGCGCGCTGCTCGCCGTAGCGCGCGACCATCGCCTCTTCGTAGCCCGGCACGCCCGAATACTTCGAGTGGATGCTGAAGTTGACACCCGAAAAACTGTGCCCGTTGTCGAACACGCGCACGCCCATCTTGTCGAAGAAGTCGTAGTCGGACATGAACGGCGCGAACTGCTCGATGGCCATCGGCTTGGGCGCATCGGTCGGCTGGCCCAGCCACATCTTCACGGCCGTGCCGGCAGACGACTCGTGCACCACCATCGGGTGCATGGTGTCGTTCAGGTTCTCGATGAACATCTTCCAGTTGCACGGGTGCGCATAGCGCAGGCAGCCACCGGCGATCTCGAGTTCGCCTTCGGGCGAGCGGTCGGCCATGTTGTCGATCGAGCTCAACGAGTCGCCGAAGTAGTCCTCGAAGCCTGGCCCGGCGGGGTTGATGCGCGCGAAGATGAAACCACGGTGAACGCGCACGTTGTCGATCGCGACCAGGCCGCGGCCGCTTTCGCATTCGCGCACCGCCGTGCCTTCGTAGCCCTGCTTGACCGGGAAGTTCAGCAGCGAGCCGTCGGTGCGGTAGGTCCACGCGTGATACGGGCAGCGAAACACCTTGCCGGTGTTGCCGCAGGGCGCCGACACCACGCGCGAGCCCTTGTGCGAGCAGCGGTTCATCAGCACGCGGATGCCGTCGTCGCCTTCGCTGTGCCGAACGACGATCAACGGCCGCGCGCCGATTTCCACCGTCAGGTAGTCGCCGGGCTTCGGCACCTGGCTGGTGTGGCCGACGTAGTTCCAGGTGTTGGCGAAGAAGTGCTCCTGCTCGAGGCGGAAGACCTCCTCGCTCAGGTACAGGTCGCGGTGCACGCGATCGGGCTGCACCAGCGCCAGGATCTTCGCCTTCAGGTCTTCGGTGGGGCCGGTGTAGCGGTCCATGGCCATGCTCCTTTCTTCTACACCCCGGCGGCGGCCATCGCCGCGCCCAGGGCCTTGCCGTGCTCGTCGGCCAGCGCCGCGTCGCGCAGGCGCTGCAAGGCGGCCGCCGCGTCACTGCGGCCCTCGAGTTTGCGCGCAGCCACCATCAGCTGATCGAAATTGCGCGTGCCGCGCTCGTGGGTGTCGCTGTAGCCCTTGACGAGTCGCTGGCAGCGGGCGATCTCCAACGCCAGCGCGGCCGGTGCGACCTGCAGCTGCGCCAGCCAGGCTTCGATGCGCGCGTTCTCGACCTGGTAGCGCAGGCTGCTGCGCCGCCAGCGGCGCAACCCGGCCAGCCCGTACAGCAGCAGGTAGCCGCGCAACGAGCTGGTCTTGACGATGCGCCCCTGCGACGTGAAGCGCTCTACAAAACGCCGCGGCGCCGACGACGCGGCCAGCCAGCGGCCGAGCCCGGCAGGCAGCGTGTCGCAGATTTCCTGCAGCCGCGGGTGCAGGAACTCGTTGATGTCGAGCAGTTGTGCGTCGCCCGCCTTGACCTCGGCGCGCACGCGCTCGAAGCGCTTGGCGCGCACCTTCAGATCGGCGACGCGCACGGTGTCCTCGTAGCTCATCCACAGCGCCAGATGACGCGCCACGTCGGCGGTCAGCGCGGCATCGCCGCGCTCCGCCACCGGCTGCAGGCGGTCGAGGTACAGCGCGGCGTAGGCGATGTCCTGGTAGTCGATCAGCCGGCGCACGCCCTCGGTGAGCACCGCGCGCGACGTGTCATCGGGGAACTGCCGGCGCAGCCGCTGCAGCAGCGCATCGACGGCGGGGTTGGCGTGGCTGGCGGGCGCGGCGGCGATGGGCGGTGAAGCCGGCGCCGCCACCGCCACCGGCGCGGCCTGCGCGCGCTGCAGCCCCAGCGCGAAGCCGCGCAGGCTGGGTGCCACGCCGACCCCGCCGCGTTCGATGGTCGCTTCGAATTCCGCGCGCGAAAACGGCAGCACGCCCGATGCGCACAGCGCGCCGAACAGCACCGCGCTGATGACGCTGCCGCTGCGCTGGCCGGCTTCTTCCATATCGAAGCGGATGAAGGATTTGGCGGCAGCGATGCAGGCCTGTTCCAGCGCCACCGCGTCGGCGCTGCCGTCGCCCAGCGCCGACTTTTCGGCAATCGAAAACACCCGGTGCGTCGACGCGATCAGCGTGGTGCGATCGGCCGTGACCAGGCCACGCTGCACCGCGCGGCCTGCCTCCATCAACTCGCTGGCGATCAGCACGTCGACATCGCCCGGCGTGGGAATCATCGCCAGCACCGGGCTCAGGCCATCGGCTTCGGCCGCGGCGCGGGGAAACAGCTCGAGGTAGTAGATCGTCGCGCCGGTGCGCTGCGCGACGCCCGCCACCGAGGTGCTCTGCGCGATGTGGCCGTGGCGTTCGCCCAGGTCGACGATCCAGTCGGCGAGCACGCCACCGCCTTCGCCGCCCATCGCCAGGATGGCGATCTTGATCGGTTGCACGGCGGCGTTCATCGCCTGAGAGCGGTGCTCGCGCGCGTGGCCCGCACCAGGGCCCGCAACAACGCGGCGGTGGCGCTGGACAGCTGAAACGAGCAAGGCATGCGCGGTTCCGGTGCCTCAGATGGACACTGCCGCCAGCCGGCGTTCGGTGCGGCGCTGCAGCGCGCCGATGACGGTGCTGCGCAGCCGTGCGCGCAGCCGATCCCATCGGTTCGGGTTGCTGATCAACTCGGCCCGGTAGAACGACGGGCACAGCACGGCCGCATGCGAGACCTCGCCGCACATGCCGCAGCCCACGCAGGAGTCGAGCACCGCGGCCACCGGGTCGGTGCGCAGCGGGTCGGGATTGGGCTTGACGGTCAGCGACGGACAGCCCGAGATGCGGATGCAGCTGTGATCGCCGGTGCAGGTGTCGGCATCGA
>CAVWNT010000001.1:0-33775 GCA_963756415.1 uncultured beta proteobacterium | reverse complement strand
AGTTCAGCCCCCTCAGCGCCTTGACCGCCACGCTCTTCTGGTCGGGCTGGCGCAGCTGGTAGTTGCGCACCACGCCGTCGCCGTCGACCTGCAGCCGGTGGCAGAACAGCGTCGGGCGGCCCAATTGCTGCATCAACGGGTCGGCAAACTCGTAGAAGGTGTCGGACAGGATGATGACCTGGTAACGCTGGCGCATAGCATCGAGGAACTCGCACGCGCCGGGCAACGGCGCCATGCCGGCGATGACCTGCTGGATGTCGGGCAGCCGCAGCCGGTGTTGTGCCAGCAGGTCCAGCCGGTAGCGCATCAGCCGGTCGTAGTCCGGCTCATCTCGGGTGGTGCGCTGAAAGCCGGCGATGCCGGTGCGTTTGGAAAACTCGATCCAGACCTCGGGCACGAGCACGCCTTCAAGGTCGAGGCACAGCACCTGCATCGACGACTCCGCTGGGAACAGGCCGCTATGCTAACGGGCACCTGGCCCGATCTGGGTCTCGGCCAGCTGGTGCAAGGCCTGCGCGGTCGTTGCATCGGCGGGAAAGAAGGTCACCAGCGCCAGCTCCGACAGCGTGATGTCGTGCGGCGTGCCGAACACCGTGACGGTGCTGATGAACGACAGCACGCCCACCGGCGAGGCCAGTTGCAGAGGCACGAAGACCTGCGCCTGCGGTGCGTGGGCGGACTCGATCGGCGGTGCGTCGTAGGCTTGCAACTCCTCGAACAAGGCGGCCAGCACCGGATCGGCGTGTGCCGCCACCTGTTGGTGCAGGCGATGCAGCAGGTGCGCGCGCCATTGCGCCAGGTTGACGATGCGCGGCGCCAGGCCCTCGGGGTGCAGGCTCAGCCGGAGCACGTTCAGCGGCGCGGCCAGCAGTGTCTCGGGCAGACCCTGCAGCAGCAGCGGCAGCATGCGGTTGTGCGCCACCAGCTGCCAGTGCCTGTCCACCGCCAGTGCCGGGTACGGTTCGTGCGCCTTCAGCACCAGCTCCACCGCTTGCCGCGCCGCTTGCAGGTCGGGGTGGTCCAAGCCGGCGTTTCGGCATACAGCGGCGCATAACCGGCGGCGGTGAGCAATGGGTTGCGCTCGCGCAGCGGCACCTCCAGGCGGTTCGCCAGGACGCGCGCACCATGTCGCGGCTGGGCAGCGCACGGCCCGTCTCGACGAAGCTCAGGTGGCGTGTCGACACCTGGGCGTGCCCGCGCGACAGGTCCAACTGGCTCAGGCGGCGGCGCTGTCGCCATTCGCGCAGTTGAATGCCGACCGGGGGCAGGCTATGCGAACTCGGCATGGCCCGCACGATATCGCAGCCGCCGACGAGCGACCATGACCTGCCAAGTCATGTTCACCAGGCCACGACCCGGGCGCGCCGCCGAGCTTCAGTAGTGGATGCTGCGCGGCGCGCCGCCGCCGGCGGCGATCACGTCGCCGTTGATCGCGAGCGACTTCGGCGAGCACAGGAACGCGACGACGTCGGCGACCTCGCGCGCGTCGACGATCCGGTGGATCGAATTGCCGCTGCGCCATCTGCGCCTCGACTCGCCTGCGGTCGACGCCCTGCGCCGCGGCCCGCGCGGCGACCAGCGGCGCGGTGCGCTCGGTGCGCGTGAGCCCGGGATGCACCACCGTCACGTTGATGCCCGTGCGGGCCGAGCTCGTCGGCCAGGTTCTTGGTCAGCGCGGCGACCGCGACGTTGCGGATGCTGCCGACGGTGTTGCCGGTCTGGCGCGCGGCCAGCCCGCTGACGTTGACGATGCGGCCCCAGCCGTGCGCGCCTGCATGCCCGGCGCGACCTCGCGCGCGCAGCGCAGGTAGCCCATCACCTTGGTGTCCATCTCGGCGTGGAAGAACTCGCCGGTGATCGGCGCCAGCTTGCGGCGGCGCGGCAAAGCCGGCCGGTTCGGCGGCGGCGTTGACGAGGATGTCGATGCCGCCGCCGAGCTGGCGCACCGCCTCGGCCACCGCCTGCCGCACCTGTTCGTCGTCGGTCGTGTCGGCGCTCGACGCCGACGACGTGCCGGCCGGTCTGCGTCGGCGAGTTCGGCCGCCGCGGCCGGCGAGCGCCTGCGCGTCGCGCGCGAGCAGCGCGACGTCGCACGCCTTCCTGCGCCAGCGCGCGGGCGATCGCCTTGCCGATGCCGCGGCTGCCGCCGGTGACGAGCGCGCGTTTGCCTTTGAGTTGCAGGTCCATCGGGTGAGTGTGGGTGTCTGGAGGGCCGATCTTATCCAGAGCTCGGCCCGACCCTGTTCATCGCTGTCCGCTGGGGTTAAGGTCGGCCCTATGCACACGAGACCACGGCTGCGAGCTGCCAGGTCCGCCACCGGGCCGGACCGAAGCGCCGCGCTGGCCCAGTATGGCCGGCGCGCCAGCACCTACGACCTGGAGCTGGCGCTGTTTCGAGCCGATTCGGCGCCAGGCCATCGCCTGTCTGGCGCTGCGCCCGGGTGACACCGTGATCGATGTCGGCTGCGGCACCGGCTTGAGCCTGGCGCTGCTGCGCCGAGGAGTCGGCGCCGGCGGCCGGGTCGTCGGCATAGAACAATGCCCCGAGATGATCTCGCTGGCCCGCCAGCGCGCGTCCGAGCTGGGCCCACGCGGCATCGAACTGGTCTGCTCCCCGGTCGAGGAGGCGCGCCTGGTCGGGTCTGCCGATGCGGCGCTGTTGCACTTCACCCACGACATCCTGCGCCGCCCCGAGGCGCTGGATCACCTGCTGGCGCACCTGAAACCCGGCGCGCGGGTGGTGGCCAGCGGGCTGCAGTGGGCGCCGCCCTGGGCGATGCCGGTGAACCTGTTCGTCTGGGGCGCGGCGCTGCGTTCGGTGTCGTCGCTGCACGGGCTGGCCCGGCCCTGGAGCCTGCTGGCCGAGCGGGTCGATGCGCTCGAGGTGCGCGACCTGCTGTTCGGCGCGGTCTTCCTGGCCACGGCAACCCGCCGCTGACCCCGCGTTTGCACGACGCCGTCGCACGGTCATCGACTCTGTCGGCAGTGCGGGCGTGCCGGCTGCGCCGGGCCCCGCGCCGTGGGCGGACGACACTGCGGTAAGGTGCGGTCGAAGGGGGCAGGCATGAGGGTGTCGGACAACCGGCTTTCGGGTCCAGGTTCGCAGGCAGCAGCGGGACCGGGGCGCTTGCACCAGCCGATCGCTTGCGCCAGGCGCTGGTCGCCGGGAGCGCGGTCGTGGTGAACCCGGCCCGCGGTCGCTTTGAGCGCCTCGACGCGCTGCGCGGCGTGGCGATGGTGTGGATGGCGCTGTTCCACTTCGCCTTCGACCTGAACCACTTCGGCTGGCTGGTGCCGACGCACAACTTCATCACCGACCCGCTGTGGACCGTGCAGCGCACCTGCATCGTCAGCCTGTTCCTGTTCTGCGCCGGCTTGTCGATGGCGGTGGCGCTGCACGCCGGCCAGCGCTGGCCGAAGTTCTGGCGGCGCTGGGCGCAGATTGCCGGCTGTGCAGTGCTGGTCAGCGTCGGCCTCGGCGCTGGATGTTCCCGAACAGCTGGATCAGCTTCGGCGTGCTGCACGGCATCGCGGTGATGCTGGTGCTGGCGCCGGCTGGCCGCGCCGCTGCGCGCTGGCTGTGGCGGCTGGGCCTGCTGTGCTCCTGATGCCGCAGTTTCTCGGCAGCATCCGTTTTTCGACACGCGCGCCTGGCCAACTGGGTCGGGCTGGTGACGCGCAAGCCGGTGACCGAGGACTACGTGCCGGTGCTGCCGTGGCTGGGCGTGATGCTGTTCGGGCTGGCCGCCGGGCAGTGGCTGATGCGCGCGCAGCCGCTGTGGTCCGGCGCAGCGCCGCCGCCGGGCGTGGCGGCCGCTGGTGGTGCTGGGGCGCTGGCCGCTGAGCTTTTACATGCTGCACCAGCCGCTGCTGATCGGCCTGTTGCTGGCGGTGCAGGCGCTGCGATGAGCCTCAGCGGCCCAGCGCCTTGACCGCCGCCGCCGCCTCGCCGACCAGTTCCGGGCCCTTGTAGATCAGCCCGGTGTAGATCTGCACCAGGTCGGCGCCGGCGGCGATCTTGCTGCAGGCATCGGCCGCGCTCATCACGCCGCCGACGCCAATGATCGGGAAGCGACGGCCCAGCGCCGAACGCAGCAGGCGGATGACCCGGTTGCTGGCCTCGAGCACCGGCGCGCCGGACAGCCCGCCGGCTTCGTCGGCATGCGGCTGGCCTGCAACCGCGTCGCGCGACAAGGTGGTGTTGCTGGCGATCACGCCGTCGATGCGCATGTTTGCTGCAGCGCGGCCGCAATGGCCTGCACCTGGAGCTCGTCCAGGTCGGGCGCGATCTTCACGAACATCGGCACCTCGCGGCCCTGGCTGGCCTGCAACTGCAGCGCGGCGCTGCTGCAGCGGGCCGAGCAGGGCGTCGAGCGCGGCGTCGTCCTGCAGCTGCGCGCAGGTTCTGGGTGTTCGGGCTGGAGATGTTCACCGTCGACATAGTCGGCATGGGCGAACACGCCTTCCAGGCCGGCCAGGTAGTCGTCGACCGCCCGTTCGATCGGCGTGGCGGCGTTCTTGCCGATGTTCAGGCCGACGATGCCGCCTGCCAGCGCGAAAGCGGTGCGAACGGCGCACGTTGGCGACAAAGGCCTGCAGCCCCTGGTTGTTGAAACCGAGTCGGTTGATCAGCGCGTGGGCTTTTGGCAGCCGGAACAGGCGCGGTTTCGGGTTGCCGGGCTGGGCCAGCGGCGTCACCGTGCCGACCTCGATGAAGCCGAATCCCATCGCGCCGAGGCCATCGATGCACCGGCCGTTCTTGTCCAGCCCGGCCGCCAGGCCGATGCGGTTCGGAAAATCCAGACCCGCCAGGCGTATCGGGTCGTGCACTCGGCGGCCTTGCCACAGGCAGCGCGCGGGCGTGTGCTGCAGCCGGGCGATGGCATCGAGGGTCAGGTCGTGAGCGAGTTCCGGATCCAGGCCGAACAGGAATGGGCGGCTCAGCGCATAGGGAATGACAGCCATGGCACGCAAGAGTTGGACCGCCGATTCTGACCCAGCGCCGCAGCCGATAATCCGGGCCGATGACACAGGACGAACTGAAGGCGATGGTCGGTGCCGCGGCCCTGGCGCAGGTGCCGCGTGGCACGCTGGTCGGCGTGGGCACCGGTTCGACCGTGAACCACTTCATCGACGCGCTCGGCGGCATCCGCGGCGAGATCGCCGGGGCCGTGTCCAGCAGCGAGCGCAGTGCGGCGCGGCTGCGCGCGCTGGGCATCACGGTGGTCGACAGCAACACGGTGGACAAGCTCGCGGTGTACGTCGACGGCGCCGACGAGATCGATGCCGGGGTTGCATGATCAAGGGCGGCGGCGGCGCTCTGACCCGCGAGAAGATCGTCGCCGATCTGGCCGAACGCTTCGTCTGCATCGTCGACGAATCCAAGTGTGTGCAAACGCTCGGCGCGTTCGCGCTGCCGGTCGAGGTCATCCCGATGGCCGTCGCCCAGGTCGACGCGGCGCCTCGATCGGCGCTGGGTGCGCGGCGTGGTGCCGCGTGCCGGGTTCGTCACCGACAACGGCTGTCCGATCCTCGACGCGCACGGCCTGGTGATCGATGACCCGGCGGCGCTGGAGCAGCGCAGATCAACCAGTGGCCCGGCGTGGTCACGGTCGGGCTGTTCGCGCAGCACCGTGCCAGCCTGTGCCTGGTGGGCTCGGCGCAGGGCGTGCGGACGCTGCGCTTCTGACCGGAGCGGGACGGAAAAGCGCGTACCCTTCGGCTTGTAGTCCAATCTCAGCCTCATTCACCGGAAGGACGGCGCGTGGCCAAACCCAACTACTCGTTCGAAAAGCGCCAGCGCGAGCTGGCCAAGAAAAAGAAGAAGGAAGAAAAGCTGAAGGAAAAGGCCGATCGCAAGACCGGCCCGGAGGGTGACGACGGCAACTCCGCCGATGGCAGCGGCTGGCGACCCGACAGCCCGGCCCAGCGAGGGCGCCGGCACGGCCTGAAGGGGTCAAACCACCTGGGGTGCCGCGCGGCGTGCGCGGCGCAATGCAAAACGGGCCGGGTCGATGGCGTCGACCAGGGGGGTACCCAGCGGTACCGGGCCGCCGGCGATCATCGCGGCCAGCACCTGAGCACCCAACGCAGCCCAGCCGACACCGCGCGAACCCAATGCGGTGAACACGTACAGACCGCTCTGGCGGGGCACCTGGCTCAGCCTTTGCGCAGGCGCTGTCAGCGGTCCGGGCGCCGCACCGATCAACGGCAAACGATCGCTGCTGACGCAGCGCCAGCCGACCCGGCCTTGCAGCCTGTCGGGCTGCAGTTCGGGAACGCTGCCGGGAACCAGACGCCGCAGCCGTTGCAGGTTGTGCAGGTGATCTTCGGCGCGCACCCGCGCATCGTCGTCGCCGGGTTGCGCGGTTGCACCGAAGAGCAGCGTCCCGTCGATCGGCGGGCAGCACGTAACCGTCGCCGGAAACAGGCAGCCTGGGTGCCAGCCTTGGGCCGGCGGCGCATCATCGGCCTGGTCGAGCACACTGAGCTGGCCGCGCACAGCCACCACCGGTGCGTCCGACATGCCCAGCAGGCGCAAGGCATCGATGGCGTTGGCCAGGATCAGCGTGGCGCTGCTGTCGATGAGTCGTCCTTGGGCGTCGAGCAACTGCCAAAGGCCTTGCGTCTGCCGAATGCGCTGGACCGGGCGCGACCCGGCGAATTCGCTCATCGTGCCGGCGCGGCGCAGCCACGACGCGGCCAGCCCGGCGGGATGCACCCAACCGCCGCCGGCAAAGAACCAGGCCGGGTGTTGCACCGGCAGACCGCAGCGCCGCGCCGGCCGCCGCCGCATCGAGTGCCTGCACATAGTCGGCCGGCAAGGCCGAGGCCGCCAGCATCGCACGCAGCTCGTCGGCGCTGCGGCCGGTGGTGTCCAGGCGCAGCAGGCCGTCGGTCTGGCCCTTGCACCGCGTGTCGCGTCGATCGCGCCAGCGCACCGCGCGGTGGGCCTCGAGTGCTGCGGCGCGGTTGAAGCGTGCATGCGCACCGTCCTGCGCGTGAACGCTGCCGTGGAACAGCCCGGCCGCGACGCCGAGGCCTCCCGTGCCGGGGCCTCGTGGCGGTCGATCAGACGCGAGTGCCAACCGGCCTCGGCCAGCGCCCACGCGCTGGCGCACCCGGCCAGGCCGGCGCCGACGATCAGCGCCCGGTGTGGGGGCTCGACGCCGCGTCGGCGAACCCGCCGTGGGCCCGTGGGTGTGAAGCGTGGCGCGTAGCGGGCGACAGCGTGCTTGGAGGCTCGGCGCCGGCGTCGATCTCGAAGCCGGCACTGCTCAGCGCGTGCCGCATCGCGGTCGACACCAGCGGACTGGTCAGCAGCGCTCCAGGTGCCGACAGCCGCGCCAGCGCGCGGCCCAGGCGCAGCGCCCGCCAGCCGGGTCGGCCTGGGTGTCGACCCTTCCAGGCGCAGCCGGTGGGCCTGCAGCTCGAGCTGGCGCAACCAGTGGCGTGCCGGGCCGACGGCCAGCAGCAGCTGCACGCGGCCCGCGTCGAAGCCCAGGCGATGCAGGTCCGGGGTCAGCGGCGGCCACTGATCGATCAGGGCCTCGGCCGCTCGGCCAAAGGGCTGCAGGTCCAGGCCTCGCGCAACGTCGCCCGGCTGGGCGGTTGTTCGTCGATCACCACGTAGTGCAGCCGCCGGCCGCTCGGCACGGCGTCGCGGCAGGCCTGCCAGCGCTGCAGGAAATCCCGGCCCAGACCGAAGCCCAGTTGCAACTCCACTGCGTCCTCGGCAGGTCCGTTCATGTCTCGGCGCGTTGCGCCAGCCAGGTCAGCAACTCGTCGCGCACCGCGTGCAAGCCGCGATAGTGCAGCACCGCGTCGCTCATCGAAGCCACCGCCGCATGCAGCCGCCGTGCCTTGTCGCCGCTGTCCACCGCGCTGGACAGCGGCTGCACGTCGACCCGTATCGTGAACACCGCCTGCGCACGATCGGGTACCGGCAGGAAGGTCTGGCGTTCGGTGCGCCAGCAAGCCTGGAGGCCGACCTCACCGCAACGCCAGGCCTGCCGCGGCAGCGAGGGGTGCTGGTTCAGCTGGGCACCGGTGCCGATGCTCCAGACAAAACGCTCCCAGCGCTGTGCCCGCGCTGACCAGCCGCGCCAGGCGCATGCGGCCGCGGCCAGCAGTTGCTGGTTGTCGGCCACGGGCGCATGCACCTCGGCGAAATGGCGGCCGACCTTGTCGCCGGGCGCCCAGTGGGACGGCAGGGCCACGGCCAGCCAGGGGATGTACGCGCTATGTCCGTCGAGGATGGCGAAGTCCTCGACGAAGGCCAGGCACAACAACCCGGCCAGACGCCAGGCCGCGGGCAGACCGCGCAGGCATTCGCCGACTTCGGGCATCGGCGGTGGCCCGGCGACCGCGGCCACCGAAGCGTCGCGGCGCACCTGCCAGCCGAGCCGCTGCGCGGTGGCTGTCTGGCCGTCCCATGCGAAGGCGTTGGGGTGTTCGAAGGCGGCCCGGGCTGCCAGCACGGACAGCGCGGGAGCGGCGTCGAAGCCCGGGGTCTGCAGCAGCGCCCGTTCGGCATGTCCGCGCAGCACGCCCAGCTTTTCCCGCAGGTGGGCGCTGTCACGCGCCGACACGCTCAGGTGGTGGGCAGCGGGGGCCAAGCGGCGCAGCCCCGGCTGCATCAGAAACGGTGAACGGACCGCCGCGTCGAAATCGAAGCTCACGGCACTTCGCGATCGGTCAAGCGCATCGGGTCGGTCCTTGGTCGCAGGCCGCATTGTGCTGCCCGGACATGAAAAAGGGGCACCGCAGTGCCCCCTGATGGCCGGCGCGCCGGATCACACGCGCTTGCGGTACTCGTGCGTGCGGGTGTCGATCTCGATCCTGTCGCCGGTGGCCACGAACAGCGGCACCGAGATCTCGAAACCGGTGGCCAGCTTGGCCGGTTTCAAGACCTTGCCCGAGGTGTCGCCCTTGACCGCCGGTTCGGTGTAGGTGATCTCTCGCACCAGCGACGTCGGCAGTTCGACCGAGATGGCCTTGCCGTCATAGAAGACCACTTCGACCGGCATCGCGTCTTCGAGGTACTGGATCGCGTCGCCCATGTTCTCCGACTCGATCTCGAACTGGTTGTATTCGGCGTCCATGAAGGCGTACATCGGGTCGGCGAAGTAGGAATAGGTGCACTCCTTCTTGTCCAGCACGATCTGCTCCATCTTGTCGTCGGCCTTGAACACCAGCTCGGTGTTGGTGTCGTTGAGCAGGCTCTTCAGCTTCATGCGCACGGTGGCCGAATTGCGCCCGCCGCGGCTGTATTCGGTCTTCAGCACGACCATCGGGTCCTTGCCTTGCATGATGACGTTGCCGGCGCGAATGTCCTGGGCGATTTTCATAAGGTGTTCCGTCGAGGGCCGCCGTGTGCGGCGGCCGTGTCAGCCACGGCGGGCGCCGTGGCGCGCGCGTTTGCAGCTGGGGGTTGAGCAAAGCCCGCAATTTTAGCGTTTTTCATCGACGAATCGAAGCAGCTGGGTCACCAGGTCGGCGTGTGAGCCGAGCCGCTGGCGCTGTTGGGCGGCATGGCGTTGCCAGCTGAGGGCATCGGGCCAGTCCGACGGCGCCGGCGCCAGGCCGTTCAATGACCGCCACAGCTGGCGCAGCCCGACCGGCACATCGACATCGCCCAGGTACAGATCGAGGAAGGCGTCGAGCTTGGGCACATGCGCGCCGTCGTGCTGCGGGATAGATCTGCCACACGAACGGGGCCCCGGCCCACAGTGCCCGGACCAGCGAATCCTCGCCCCGCACGATGTTCAGGTCGCAGGCCCACAGCAGGTGGTCGTAGTCGGGCTGCGACAACCATGGCAGTTCGACGCAGCGCACGTGGGACCGCCGTCCCTGGGCGCACACCAGTGCCTGCAGCGTCTGGCGCGGCGACCCCGGCGTCAGCAGCAGCAGGGTGGGCGCAGCCGCCAGCCCTTCGAGCAGTTCCGGGCGCGCCGCGTCGTCGTAACAAAACACGCTCACCCGCCGCTCCCCCGCGCGCGGCTCGATGCCCAGTGTGCCGAGCCAGCCGGTGGCATCGAATGCCAGGCGCCGCGAGGCCAGATCGGCTTCGCGCAGCAGCCCGCCGGTGCCGGGATCGAAGCCGGGATAGAAGAACCACTTCAACAGCCCCCGGCCGGGACCGGCCTGTTGCGGCGACGGCAGGCCGTGGCAGCGCTCGACGTAGGCTTCGGCGCTCAGGTACTCCAGGTTGATCCACAGCGGCGCGGGCCGGGCAGCGGCCATGGCGCGACACAAAGGACGTCGGGCGGGTCGCAGCCGAAGGCTTCGATCACCACGTCGCCGGGTGCTCGGTGGGGTCGTTGCCCGGGTCCAGTGCTGCACTTCGACGCGGTCGGCACCCGACGGGGCCATCCAGCCGAGGGCCGTGGGATCGTCGACCCACAGCCGCACCGTCTGCCCGCGCGTGGCCAGTTCCCGCGCCAGACGCCAGCACACGCCGAGGTCGCCGTGGTTGTCGATGACGCGGCAGAACACGTCCCAGCGCAGGGCCTGCATGGGGTGATTATCGAAGCCGGCAAAATCGATGCTGATGGATGCCTCTGACAGACCCCGACCCCGACACCGACCCCGACCCCGATCGCCGATGCCGCGTTGGCGGCGTCCCGCGAGCGGCTGCTGGCCGAGGTCGCGGCGCTGCCCGGACTGCCGGGCGTGTACCGCTACTTCGATGCGCGCGGCGAGGTGCTGTACGTCGGCAAGGCGCGCAACCTGAAGAAGCGCGTGTCCAGCTACTTCCACAAGGACCACGGCGGCACCCGCATCGGCCACATGGTGACGCGCATCGCGCGCTGGAAACCACCGTGGTGCGTACCGAAGCCGAGGCGCTGCTGCTCGAGAACAACCTGATCAAGGTGCTGAACCCGAAGTTCAACATCCTGTTCCGCGACGACAAGAGCTACCCCTACCTGAAGATCACCGGCAGCGCCGACGGCGCCGGTGGCACGGCCGGCACGCGCTATCCCCGTGTCGTCTACTACCGGGGCAGCGTCGATCGCAAGCACCGCTACTTCGGCCCGTACCCCGGCGCCTGGGCGGTGAAGGAAACGATCCTGCTGATCCAGAAGGTGTTCCAGCTGCGCACCTGCGAGGACACGGTGTTCGCGAACCGCTCGCGGCCGTGCCTGCTGCACCAGATCCGCCGCTGCTCGGGCCCTTGCGTGAAGCTGATCTCGCCCGAGGACTATGCGCTGGACGTGCGCAATGCCGAGCGTTTCCTGCTCGGCGAGCCGCAGCAGGTGATCGACGAACTGCAGCGCCAGATGACGGCCAGCGCCGAACGCCAGGACTACGAAAAGGCTGCCGAATGGCGCGACCGCATCGCCGCGCTGTCGCGAGTGCTGCACCAGCAGTCGGTCGACGACAGCAGCCTGTCCGGCGGCCAGCGCGACGTCGACATCCTGGCGGTGCGCGTGGCCGGCGGGCGCGCCTGCGTGAACCTGGCGATGGTGCGCGGCAACCGGCACCTGGGCGACCGCGCCTATTTCCCGTCGCACGTCGAAGACGCCACGGCAATGCTGGACGCCATCGACGACGACGCGCCCGTCGAGTCGGCCCGGCCCAAGGACACCGCCCAGCAGGTGCTCGAAGCCTTCATCGCGCAGCACTACCTGGAGCAGGTCGTGCCGCCGCTGCTGGTGCTCAGCCATGCGGTCGACGACGGTCTGATCGAAGCCGTGGGCTTGCAGTCGGGGCAACGCGTGCGTGCGCAGCACCAGCCGCGCGAGCAGCGGCGCATCTGGCTCGACATGGCCATCAAGGGCGCGGAGATTGCGTTGGCGCGCCTGCTCGCCGAAGAAGGCTCGCAGCGCGAACGCACCCGCGCGCTGGCCGAGGCGCTCGACCTGGACCTGCGCCGAGCCCGAGCGTCTTCGCATCGAGTGTTTCGACGTCAGCCACACCGCCGGCGAAGCGACGCAGGCCTCGTGCGTGGTCTATGAGGACCACCGCATGCAGACCAGCCAGTACCGGCGTTTCAACATCGAAGCCGTGAAAGGCGGCGACGACTACGCCGCGATGCGCCAGGTGCTGACGCGTCGTTATGCGAAGCTGGCCGAAGTGGTGTCGTCCGGCAACCCACCCGGATCGACGGGCGCGCGCCTTGCCCGACCTGGTGCTGGTCGATGGCGGGCGTGGCCAGGTCGGCGTGGCCCGCGAGGTCTTTGCCGAACTCGGGCTGGACCTGTCGCTGATCGTCGGAGTTGAAAAGGGCGAAGGCCGCAAGGTCGGCCTGGAGGAACTGGTCTTCGCCGACGGCCGCGTCGAAGATCGCGCTCGGCCACGATTCGGCGGCGCTGATGTTGGTGGCGCAGATCCGCGACGAGGCCCATCGCTTTGCGATCACCGGCATGCGCGCGCGGCGCGCTCGCGTTCGCACCGGTGGCAGCCGGCTCGAAGACATCGCCGGCGTCGGGCCGAAGAAACGCGCGCTGCTGCTGCAGCGCTTCGGGGGCGTGCGCGGCGTGAGCAACGCCGGTGTCGACGACCTGGCCGGTGTCGATGGCATCTCGCGCGAACTGGCCGAGTCGATCTACCGCGCCCTGCACTGACTGCGCGGCGCGGGGCGCTGCAGCCTTGCGGGCACAATGCTTCGATGTTCTTCACCATACCGACGCTGCTCACGTGGGCGCGCATCGTTGCCATCCCGCTGATCGTCGGCGTGTTCTACCTGCCGGTGGACGGCGCGACGCGCAACCTCGCTGGCCACGGCGATGTTCGTCGCCTGTGCGCTGACCGACTGGCTCGACGGCTGGCTGGCGCGCAGGCTGAACCAGACCTCGTCGTTCGGTGCCTTCCTCGACCCGGTGGCCGACAAGTTCCTGGTCTGCGCGGCGCTGCTGATCCTGCTGCAACTCGACCGCGTCAACGCGATGGTGGCCTTCATCATCATCGGCCGCGAGATCGCCATCTCGGCGCTGCGTGAGTGGATGGCGCAGATCGGCGCGGCGCGCAGCGTCGCGGTGCACATGCTGGGCAAGCTGAAGACCGTGGTGCAGATGGTGGCGATCCCGTTCCTGCTCTACGACGGCGCCTTGTTCGGCCTCATCGACACCCGGCTGTGGGGCACCGGCCTGATCTACCTGGCCAGCCTGCTGACCATCTGGTCGATGGTCTACTACCTGCGCAAGGCCCTGCCGGAGATTCGCGCCAAGGCGCACTGAGCGATGGCCGGCGACTCGCCGCGGCGCGCTGCTGCGCGCGATGCCCTGGGTGTTCGTGCTGATCTGGAGCACCGGCTTCATCGTCGCGCGCTACGGCATGGCACACGCGCCGCCGATGAAGTTCCTGGCGCTGCGCTTCGCGCTGTCGATCGCCTGCTTCGCGCTGTGGATCGCGCTGGGCACGGCCCGGCTGGCCGCGCAACGGCTGCACAGGTGGCGCACCTGGCGGTGGTCGGCGTGCTGATGCAGGCGGCTTACCTGGGCGGTGTGTGGAGCGCGGTCAAGGCCGGCATCGGCGCCGGCACCGTGGCCTTGCTGGTCGGCCTGCAGCCGGTGCTGACGGCGCTGTGGCGGCACGCCAGGGCGCGCAGCGGCGCCGCGCGCGTCGGCGCCGGCAATGGCTGGGCCTGCTGCTCGGCTGGCGGGTCGTGCGCTGGTGCTGTGGCCGAAGCTCGGCGGCGGCGAACTGAACGCCTGGAACCTGACGCTGGCGCGTGCTGGCGCTGCTCGGCATCACCGCCGGCACGCTGTACCAGAAGCGCTTCGTCGGACCCTGCGACGTGCGCAGCGCCAGCCTCGCTGCAACTGCTGGCCGCGCTGGTGGTGTGCGCTGCCGCTGGCGCTGTTCGAAGCCGAGGCCATCGTTTCGCACGCCGAGCTGATCGGTGCGATGGCCTGGTCGGTGCTTGGGCCTGACGCTGGGCGGCAGCTCGCTGCTGTACATGCTGATCCAACGTGGTGCGGCCACCGCGGTGTCCAGCCTGATGTACCTGGTGCCGCCGTGCACCGCGTTGCTCGGCCTGGTGGCTGTTCGGCGAGATGTTCACGCCGGGCATGCTGCTCGGCCTGGTATTGACGGCCGTGGGCGTGGCCTTGGTGACAGCGTCGTCGCAGGGGCCTTCCACAACATGAGGGACGTTGGGGCTTGAATTGCGCGGACGTGTTTCGATTTTGCGGGCCGTTGTCAACGGTGCAAGCCCGCTTGTAACCCCCCGGTTCACGGGGTGATTGAGCATAGAATCAAGGTCGCTTTTCCTGCTGCACGGGTTGACACTGCCGATGGGCAGGGCTGTAATCATTCGCAGCTTCATGGTCGTGGCGCGCTGCGCCACCGCCCGTCCACACTTTCCACACAAAGACAAGAGGGGTTCATACATGAACAAGTCGGAGTTGATCGAACACATCGCCAAGCAGGCCGACATCTCCAAGGCCGCGGCGACACGTGCGCTCGACGCCATCGTCGGCGGCGTGAAGACCACGCTGAAAAAGAGTGGCACGGTGACGATCGTCGGCTTCGGCACCTTCGCGGTCAGCAAGCGCGCGGCCCGCACCGGGCGCAACCCGCGCACTGGCGCGGCCATCAAGATCAAGGCGGCCAAGGTGCCGCGCTTCAGGCCCGGCAAGGCCTTGAAGGATGCGCTGAAGTAGGCTCGCGCATGCGATGCGGGTGCTTAGCTCAGCTGGCAGAGCGGCGCCTTTACACGGCGTAGGTCGGGGGTTCGAACCCCTCAGCACCCACCAGTCATCGGCTCAGGCGCAAGGCGGGCGAAGGCACTGATCTAGAATGCGACCAGGCGAACAGTCGCCCGGTGCGTCCTCGAGGCACGGCCCGAAGACTTGTCAGGTGAAGGCGAACTGCGGTTCGCCTTTGTTTTTTGACAGCATCGACATCTTCGTCAGCGCCCAAGGTTGTTCCCATGTTCGAATTCGTACGCTCGCACACCCGCCTGTTCCAGGGCATTTTGGTGTTGCTCATATTCCCGTCGTTCGTCTTCTTCGGCGTGCAGGGCTACAGCAGCTTCACCAGCGAAGCCGCCGGCACCGTGGCGCAGGTCGATGGCCGCGACATCAGCCGCGCCGAACTCGACGCCGCACACCAGCGCAACATCGAGCGCATGCGTCAGCAGATGCCCGGCGTCGATGTGAAGCTGTTCGATTCGCCCCAGGCCCGTCGCGAGACACTCGATGCGATCGTGCGCGAACGGGTGCTGACGGCGGCCGCCGCGCAGCTGAACCTGGGCGTCAGCGACGAGCGGCTGCAACGCATCTTCGCCACCGACCCGCAGTTTGCACAGTTGCGCAATCCCGACGGCAGCGTCAACCGTGAGCTGCTCATCGCCCAGGGCATGAGTTCGCAGCAGTTTGCCGAGCGGCTGCGCCAGGACCTGGCGGCGCGCCAGGTGCTGCAGGGCGTGGGTGAAACGGTGCTGGCGCCGAAGGCGGTGGTCGACTTGGGGGTCGATGCCCTGCTGCAGCGCCGCGAGGTGCAGTTCCAGCAGTTCGACACGCAGGACTTTCGCACCAAGGTGAATCCGGGCGACGCCGACATCGAGGCCTACTACAAGAGCCACGAAGCGCAGTTTCGTGCGCCGGAGCAAGCGCGCATCGACTACGTGGTGCTCGACACCGAGGCGCTGATGAAGGGTGTGACGATCTCCGACGACGAACTGCGCCGCTACTACGACGAGAACGCCAGCCGCTACACCGCCGCCGAGGAACGCCGTGCCCGCCACATCCTGATCAAGGCCGACAAGGACATGTCGGCTGCCGATCGCGCCAAGGCCAAGGCCAGGGCCGAAGAGTTGCTGCAACAGGTGCGCAAGGCTCCGGCGTCGTTCGCCGAACTGGCGAGCCAACACAGCCAGGATCCCGGCAGCGCGGCGCAGGGAGGCGACCTCGATTTCTTCGGCCGCGGCGCGATGGTCAAGCCTTTCGAGGACGCGGTGTACGCGATGAAGCCGGGCGAGATCAGCAACCTGGTCGAATCGGACTTCGGCTACCACATCATTCAGCTCAGCGACCGGCGCGGTGGCGACAAGAAGAGCTTCGAGGCGGTGCGCGCCGAGATCCAGGCCGAGGTTGCCAAACAACAAGCGCAGAAGCGTTATGCCGAAGCCGCCGAGCAGTTCAGCAACACCGTCTACGAACAGTCCGACAGCCTGCAACCGGTGCTCGACAAGCTCAAGCTGGACAAGCGCACGGCCACCGTGCAACGCACACCCGCGCCCGGTGCCACCGGCGCTCTGGCGTCGGCCAAGTTGCTCGACGCGGTGTTCGGCAACGACGCGGTGCGCGACAAGCGCAACACCGACGCGATCGAGGTCGGGCCCAGCCAGTTGGCCTCGGCGCGCATCGTCGAATACACGCCCGCACGAACCTTGCCGCTGGCCGAGGTCAAGGACCAGGTGCGCGAGCGGGTGGTGGCGGCGCAGGCCGCAGCGATGGCCCGTCAGGAAGGGCAGGCGCAGTTGGCCAAGCTGCAGCAGGGCGCGGACGTGAAGCTGCCCGGCAGTGCGGTCATCAGCCGCGCCTCCGCGCAAGGCACGCCCCGTGCGGTGATCGACGCGGTGCTCGCGGCGCCGTCGACCAAGCTGCCGGTGCCCGTGATGGCGGACCTGGGCGAGCAGGGCTACTGGGTCGGCAAGGTCACGCAGATCCTGCCGCGCGACCCCGCGCTGGGCAGCGAACAGAACATGCAAGCACAGTACGCACAGGCCATCGGCAATGCCGAGGCGCAGGCCTACTACAACGCGTTGAAGGGCCGCTTCAAGGTCGATGTCAATGCGCAGGCCCTGGCCGGCGAAAGCACCCCGACGAGCGGTGGCCGCTGAGCGCCACCCGGTCCTGGTTGGGGTCGGTGGCGCCGGCGACGCGGCGGGCGAGCACGAGGGCCGCGACTATAATCGGTCGCCTCAGCGGTGGCTGTAGCTCAGTTGGTAGAGTCCAGGATTGTGATTCCTGTTGTCGTGGGTTCGAGTCCCATCAGCCACCCCAGTGAATTCCCCCTTCGGCAGCATCTGACGGCGGCACCTGTACCGGATTTGTACCGCCGTCGATGTTCCCGGCCCACTGCGCCACATGGCTGACGCCGAGGTGGGCGTAACGCCCGACCATCGCCAAAGTGGCCCATCCGCCGAGTTCGCGCAGCACCGGCAGCGGTGTTTCGGCCTGCACGTGCCAGCTAGCCCAGGTGTGGCGCAAGTCGTGGAACCGCAGCCATGGCACCCCGGCGCGGGCGCGGGCCTTCTGCCAAGCGTGATTGCTGATCTTGCCGGTCGGTGAGTCGGCCACCTGCCGGCCTCGGCGTCGAGGGTCTCCCATCGCGGCACCGGGAACACCCATCGGCTGTGCTGGCCCTGCCGGTGGATCAGGACGTTCATCGCGGCATCCTTCAGCGGCACGCGCAAGTCCTTGCCGGCCCTCGCTTGATCGGCGAACACCCAGGCCGTGCGGCGCTGCAGTCGACCTGCTGCCAGCACAACAGCCGCACGTTGCTTTCCCGCAGCCCGGTGGCCAGCGCGAAGCCGGCCATGCGAGCAGTGCGACCAGCCCGCTGGGGCCCATCCACAGCGCAAAGCGCAGGAACGGCCGCGAACGATAGAGGCGCACGCCGCGGCGCAGCCACAGACCGAGCAGGGCCAACAGGATCATCAGCATCGCCAGGCCGACCATGACACGGAAGGTCCAGAAGACGATGGTCGCGTTCGGACGGCCGGCGCGCGGGAAGTCCTTCAATGCCGGGATCTGGCCGTCCCTGCTGTGCGTCAGCAACAGGCTGCCGACACGCGGAACCTCGATCTTCCACCGTGTCGTCTCGGCCTGCACGTCGGCCAGCCGAACAGGATCAGCGGTACGCCTTCACCCGGATGGTTCTCCCAGTGGCCTTCGATCGCTGCCAGCTTGGCCAGCTGGTATTTCAGCGTGTTCAGGCCGTGCGCGTCACCGACCAGCGCCTGCAAGGGCGTCACGGCCAGCAGCATCCACAACGCCATCGACAGCATCACGCGCACCGGCTCGTGGCTGCGGCCGCGCAGCAGGTGCCAAGCTGCACTGCCGCCGACGACCAGTGCGGTGGCGATGAAGGCGGCCAGCACCATGTGCGTCAGCCGGTACGGGAACGAGGGGTTGAAGATGACGGCGAGCCAGTCGACCGGCACCACGCGGCCGTCGATGATCTCGTGTCCCTGCGGCGTGTGCATCCTGCTGTTCGAAGCCAGGATCCAGGCCGACGAGATCAGCGTGCCCACCGCCGCGGCGAGTGTCGCCACGAAATGCAGCCCGGGCCCGACACGCTGCATGCCGAACAGCATCACGCCGAGGACACCCGGTTCGAGGAAGAACGCGGTCAGCGCCTCGTAGGTCAGCAGCGGGCCGGTGATGCCGCCGGCACAACGCGAGAATTCGCTCAGTTGGTGCCGAACGGGTAGGCCATCACCAGCCCGGAGACGACGCCCATGCCGAAGGCGACGGCAAATACCTTCGGACCAGAAGTGATACAGGTCCATGTAGACCTGCCGCCCGGTGTGCAGCGCGCTTCCAGCACGGCCAGGTGGCTGGCCAAGCCGACTGTCAATCCGGGGAAGACGATGTGGAACGAGACCGTGAAGCCGAACTGGATCCGGCGAGCAGCAGCGCGTCCATGTCAATGCAGCTTCACGTGCGGCTCGGTGCGCCGCGTGATCAGCCGGGCCAGCGTGTCCAGCGTCACCTTTGCCGGGCCGTGCAGTGCGAGTTCGTGCATCTTGTACAGCGACAGGTACATCAGGCGCGCGAACGCACCCTCGACCAGCAGGCTGCCGCCGATGAGGCCGCCCATCATGTTGCCCACCGTGCTGAACTCGCCGAGCGACACCAGCGAGCCGAAATCGCGGTACGCATAGTCCTGCAGCGGCTTGCCGGCCAGCCGTCTTCGAATCTGCTTGTACAGGTGCGTCGCCTGCTGGTGCGCGGCCTGGGCGCGCGGCGGCACGGTGCCGTGGCCGGGCCACGCGCAAGCCGCGCAGTCGCCGATCGCGAACACGTCGTCGTCGTGCGTCGTCTGCAGCGTCGGTCGCACGACGAGCTGGTTGATGCGATTGGTCTCGAGCCCGCCGAGGTCCTTCAGAAAGTCCGGCGCCTTGACGCCCGCTGCCCACACCACCAGCTCCGCCGGCAGCACGCGGCCGTCGGCCAGCCTCACGCCGTCGTGCAGCACCTCGGCCACGCGGGCGCCGGTGTGCACCTGCACGCCCAGCTTGGCGAGCAGGTTCTCGGTGGCCCGCGACAGGCGCGGCGGCAGCGCCGGCAGCACGCGGTCACCGGCTTCGATCACGCTGACCTGCAGGTCCTTGTCGGGATCGACGCGGTCGAGGCCGTAGGCCACCACCTCGCGCGTCGTGCGGTGCAGCTCCGCGGCCAGCTCGACCCCGGTGGCGCCGGCGCCGATGATCGCGACCTTCAGTTGCTCCGGACGCAGCGGCGCCGTCTGCGCATGCGCGCGGATGCAGGCGTTGACCATGCAGGCGTGGAAGCGCCGCGCGTCGGCCTGCGATTCCAGCATCATCGCGTGCTCGCTCACGCCCGGCGTGCCGAAGTCGTTGCTCTGGCTGCCCACCGCGATGACCAGCGTGTCGTAGCCGAACGCGCGCTGCGGCGTGACCTCGCGGCCGGCGTCGTCGTGCGAGGCGGCGACGTGAACCTCGCGGCGCTCGCGGTCCAGCCCGGTCATCGCGCCGATGCGGTAGCGGAAACGATGCCAGTGCGCCTGCGCCAGGTAGTCGACCTCATGCGCCGACATGTCCATGCTGCCGGCAGCGATCTCGTGCAGCTTGGGCTTCCAGACGTGCACGCGCTCGCGGTCGATCAGCGTGACGTCGATGCGGCGCCCCAACCGGTCGCCGAGCCGCGTCGCGAGCTCGAGCCCGCCTGCGCCGCCGCCGACGATGACGACGCGGTGACGTTGCGCTGTCGCGGCGGGACGCGGTGTTCATTCCTCCAGCCGCATCGGGCGCGTCAGCTTCTCCGGCACCAGCAGCGCCTGCACCTCGGCGGCGCGTCATGACGCCGAGCGCCTGGGCGGTGTCGGCGATCGTGCGCGCCGGTGGCGAGCGCCGTCTTCGCGATCAGCGCCGCCTTCTCGTAGCCGATGATCGGGTTGAGCGCGGTCACCAGCGTCACCGATTCGGCGACCCGGCGTGCCAGCAGCTCGCGGTTGGCCTGGATGCCGTCGACGCAGTTCACGCGCAGCGTCAGGCAGGCCTGGCGCAGGTGGCGTACGCTCTTGTGCAGCGACCAGCCCATGATCGGCTCGAAGGCATTGAGCTGCAGCTGGCCGGCCTCGGCCGCCATCGTGATCGTCACGTCGTTGCCGATGACCTCGAACGCCACCTGGTTCATCACCTCGGGGATCACCGGGTTGACCTTGCCCGGCATGATCGACGAGCCGGCCTGCCGCGGCGGCAGCAGGATGTCGCCGAAGCCCGCCTGCGGCCCGGACGACAGCAGCCGCAGGTCGTTGCAGGTCTTGCGACAGCTTGCAGGCCACGCGCTTGAGCACGCCCGAGACCTGCACGAAGGCGCCGGTGTCCTGCGTCGCCTCGACCAGGTTGGGCCGCGCTTCACCACCGGCACGCCGCTGATCTGCGCCAGCAGCGGCACGACCGTCTCGGCGTAGCCGGCCGGCGCGTTGATGCCGGTGCCGATGGCGGTGGCGCCCAGGTTGACCTCGGTGATCAGCGCGCGCGCCTCGTGCAGGCGCGCTCGTCCTCGCCGATCATCACCGCGTAGGTCATGAACTCCTGGCCGAGCGTCATCGGCACCGCGTCCTGCAGCTGCGTGCGGCCGATCTTCAGCACGTCCGCGAACTCGGCGGCCTTGGCCTCGAAGGCCTGGCGCAGCGCGGCCATCGCGCGCAGCAGTTCGCCGATGCCGATCCAGGCCGCCATGCGCAGCGCCGTCGGGTAGACGTCGTTGGTGCTCTGCGACGCGTTGACATGGTCGTTCGGATGCAGCACGTCGTAGCGGCCCTTCGCGTGCCCCATCAGCTCGAGCGCGCGGTTGGCGATCACCTCGTTGGCGTTCATGTTGGTCGACGTGCCGGCACCGCCCTGGATCACGTCGACGACGAACTGCTCGTGCAGCCGCCCGGCGATCAGCTCGTCGCAGGCGCGGCGATGAAGCGCCGGCGCGCTCGCGCGTCGAGCACGCCGAGGTCGACGTTGGCCTGCGCCGCCGCCTTCTTGACGAAGGCGAGCGAGCGCACCAGCTCGGGCATGCACGACAGCGGCTGGCCGGAGATCGGGAAGTTCTCGACCGCGCGCGCCGTGTGCACGCCCCAGTAGGCGGCGGCCGGGATGCTCCTGGTGCCGAGGAAGTCGCTTTCCTGGCGAGAGGACGAACGGTTCATCGCGGGCCGGTCGTGTCGTGGCGGGACACAAATTCTCGGCCGCGATCGACCGCGGGATCTGCCGGACTGCGCCCCGATCGCGCACGAGGCTGCCGAACTGGCGCCACACAACGGCAACATGCACCGCGCGACTGCGCTTAAGCTGCGGCATCAGCTTACGGCACGCGCCGATGGCGCAGCAGAACATGGGGCCGGACACGATCGACGACCTGCTTCCCGAGCTGGTCGCGCTGCGGCGCGACCTGCACGCGCACCCCGAACTGGCGTTCGAGGAGCGGCGCACGGCCGGCATCGTCGCCGCCTCGTTGCGCCTGCTGGGGCTCGAGGTGCACGAGGGGCTGGCCGGCACCGGCGTCGTCGGCACGCTGCGCCACGGCAGCAGCGGCCGCGCGGTGGGCCTGCGCGCCGACATGG
This sequence comes from uncultured beta proteobacterium, assembly GCA_963756415.1. Lineage (GTDB taxonomy): Bacteria > Pseudomonadota > Gammaproteobacteria > Burkholderiales > Burkholderiaceae_C > Rubrivivax. The sequence goes on along the minus strand of CAVWNT010000001.1, from coordinate 12,016 downwards.
ATGCGTTGCCGATCGCCGAGCAGTCGCGCCTCGGCTATGCCAGCCGCCATCGCCGGCGTGCACCACGGCTGCGGCCACGACGGCCACACCGCGATGCTGCTCGGCGCGGCGCGCCAGCTCGCGCGCACGCGGCGCTTCGACGGCACGGTGCACTTCATCTTCCAGCCCGCCGAAGAAGGCCGCGGCGGCGCGCGCGTGATGGTCGAGCAGGGCCTGTTCGAGCGCTTTCCGTGCGACGCGGTGTACGCGCTGCACAACTGGCCCGACCTGCCGCTGGGCCATGCGCAGACGCGCCCGGGTCCGATCATGGCCGCGGCCGACCGCTTCGACATCGTGCTGCGCGGCCGCGGCGGCCATGCCGCGCAGCCGCACCGCACGCCCGACGTGCTGCTCGCGGCGAGCCAGCTCGTGGCGCAGCTCAACACCATCGTCTCGCGCCGCATCGACCCGGCCGAATCGGCGGTGCTGTCCGTCACCCACGTGCACGGCGGCAGCAGCCACAACGTGCTGCCCGCCGAGGCCACCGTCACCGGCACGGTGCGCAGCTTCGACGCGCAGGCGCAGGACCGCATCGAGGCCGCGCTGCGCGATGCGGCCGCCGGCATCGCGCTGGCGCACGGCGTCGAGGCCGACGTGACGTACCACCGCTACTACCCGGCCACCGTGAACAGCGCGGCCGAGGCGCAACTCGCGCTGCGGGCCGCCGAGGTTGCCGGCCTGAAGGCCAGCGTCGCGCCGCGGCCGGCGTTCACTTCCGAGGACTTCGCGTTCATGGTGCGAGCAGCGGCCCGGCGCCTACCTCTGGCTCGGCCAGGGCGGCGACGAACGCCCGCTGCACCACCCTTGCTACGACTTCAACGACGACGCGCTGCCGCACGGCGTGCGCTGGTTCTGCGCGGTGGCCGAGATGGCGCTTGCCGCGTAATGCGACCCGCACCGTGTCGACGGCGCACGGACGACTGCGGGTGGTCGACCCTCAGGCGCTCGCACGCTGCGTCATACGCAATTGCGTTCAAACCCATAGAAGCAATCTGCGCTTTGGGGCACACAGCGGCCGTTGTTCTGGCCGTCGACGAAAGGAAGTCTTGGGGCTCCTGGCGGCTAAGAGTGAGCCTCCACCAGCGTCAGCTTCGCGGCGCGCCGGCCCCGACGGTCCTGGTGCATTCCAGAACGTTCAACGCTTGCTCCGATCTGTGCGATCAGAGGGTCAAGTCCCTGCGCGTGCCCTCGCGCTTCGAGTTCGACCTCGCCACCGACGATGGGCGGTCGAGCCCGATACACGATCACGCCTTGCCGCACGGCGTCGCCGACCACGCCGAGCACCGACGGCTCCCAAAGGTCTGGGATCTCGCAGACATGAAAGAGGGCGAGCTGATGGGCGTCCTTCCAGGACAAGGCTCGAGCTTGCTCAGGCTCGAACCTATCACCGAGATGGTGTGCTGAGCCCGCTTCTTCATGGCCGCAGGACGGGTGTCGTGCTCCGCGATGATCTTGTCATTCAAGTCGAGATCGGCCGTTCCCGAAAGGCAGAACGAAACCCCCTCGGTCGACGCCGGTGCCGTAAAGCTGAAGGCGCACACCGAGGGCAGTTTGCGGAGCGAAAGACGCGAGTGCGATGTTGGATCGGCAAACCTTGCTGTAGTCGCCGTGCAAGAGCCCCCATGTCCGCAACTGCGCGAGGTAGGGCGTATTGAAGCTCGACCAGTTCGCCGGCGTGAGCTGCTCGGGGACTCGCATCTCTATCCCGCAGAAGGCCTGGATCGGGCGGCCCTGGCTTCTTCAGGTACTGCTCGATGAAGGCATAGGCCTCGTCGAGCGGCAACCAGGAGCGCAGCTGGATGCGAACGACCTCGAAGCCGTCGTACGGGACGATGCCGGTGCAGTAGGCCGCTCCACCAGGCAGGACCCGGTAGGCACCCTGCTGGTTGTCCAACAGGTTCGCAAGCGTCGATGACATGGCGGCGTTCTCCGTGCAGTGTTGAGCCGGCGTCAGTTCAGCGCCTTGGCCGATACCGTGCGCCCGGCGTGGACGAAATTGCCTGCGCCCAGGTGATGGATGGTCTGCAGGGCGGTGTTGTCGTCGCGGAACGACCAGCGGCCATGCTCGAACACCCGCGTGTCGGCTGCCGCGGCGAGCACCTCGCCGAAGCAGGTGTCATAGGCATCCTGCGCGTGTGGCGCTCCGGGATCAGGCGGCATTCGAGCCAGGCGGCGCAGCCTGCCTCGATCAAGGGCACGCCGAGTGCCGGGCCGGGCGTCGCTTCGATGCCGTAACGGGAGAACTTGTCGGTCTCGCGGCCCGTGCAGCTGCCGACGGCGTAGGTCAGGTCGGCGAGGGCCGCGCCCGGGATGCAGATGCCGAACGCGCCGCTGTCGCTGACCAGCTCGCGCGTGAAGGTGCGCTTGTCGATCACGATGGCGATGCGCGGCGGCGTGAACTCCACCGGCATCGACCAGGCCGCGGCCATCACGTTGCGCCGCTTGCCGTCGGCACTGCGGCTCGTGACCAGCACGGTCGGGCCGTGGTTGACGAGGCGGCTCGCGTGCTCGAGGGCAACGCGCTGGAAGTGACTCATGGCCTTGGTCGCGGCCTACTTGGCAAACAACATCGCGATGTCGCCGAACGCCTTGATCTCCAGCGCGTTGCCGGACGGATCGAGGAAGAACATCGTGGCCTGCTCGCCGGGCTCGCCCTTGAAGCGCGTGTACGGCTCGATCACGAACTCCACGCCCTGGGCCTTCAGCCGCTGTGCGGCCTTCTCCCATTCGGCCATCGGCAGCACGATGCCGAAATGGCGCACCGGCACGCCGTGCCCATCCACCGCGTTGCGCTGTGCGCGTGCCGGTTTCGTCGGGCGCCAGATGCGCCACGATCTGGTGGCCATAGAAGTTGAAGTCGATCCAGTCGTCCGCGCTGCGGCCTTCGGGGCAGCCGAGGGTCTCGCCGTAGAACTTGCGCGCCAGCGCGAGGTCGTGCACCGGGAAGGCGACGTGGAAGGGTGACAACGGTCCGGGATTCGTGGTGGGAGCAAGCATGGCTGTAGCGGATGGTTCGGTAGGTGAGCGGGTCGCTGGCCACGCCGTTGAGCGACGGTGTTGTCAAACCCGTGCCGAAATCATAGCCATGGCCATAAAAAACAAAAGCAATATATATTGGGCTGAGCATCAATGAACTGATGAATGATCCGCGAGCTGAAGACCTTCGTTGCAGTGACCCGAGAGGGCACCTTCGCCGCCGCGGGCAACAAGATCGGCCTGACGCAGGCCGCCGTGAGCGCGCAGATGCAGCGGCTGGAAGCCGAGCTGGGCTTCGCGCTCTTCGATCGCACGGGGCGGGCGGCGCGCCTGAACGCGATGGGGCAACAGACGCTCGAGCAGGCGCAGGAGCTGATTCGGCTGTACAACAACCTGGGCTCGCGCAAAGCGGGGCCTCAGGCCGCGGCGCCGGTCAACATCGGAGCGATCGCCTCGGTGCAACGCTCGCTGCTGCCTGCGGCAATCTGGCGCCTCCGCAAGCATTCGCCCGACTGCCACGTTCGCGTGTCGTTCCAGGCCTGTCGATGGAACTGCTCGACCTCGTCGACGCTGGCGAGATCGACATGGCGGCGATCATCCGGCCGCCGTTTTCGCTGCACAGCGATCTGCGCTGGACCACGCTCGCGCATGAGCCGTTCCGGCTGCTGGTGCCGCGGCATGTCGAAGGAGAGGATTGGGCCGAGCTGCTCTCGAGCCAGCCATTCGTTCGCTACAACCGCGCATCCTTCGGCGGTCGACAGGTCGATCGCTTCCTGCGTGCCGCCCACCTGAGCGTGCAGGAGGTTTGCGAGCTGGACGAACTCGACGCAATCGTCCGACTCGTCGCCAACGGCGTCGGCATCGCCTTGGTGCCGCAGACCGCGAGCGATCGACGCTGGCCGGCGGCGGTGCGATCGATCGATCTGGGCCGCCACACCTTCCATCGCGACATCGGACTCGTCCATCGCGCGAGTCGCAGCCTGAGCGAGCCTGCGCGTTTGCTGGCACAACTGGTGCGCAAGGCCTACGACAAGACAGAGGACGGAGCAGAGGATGGTGCGGGCTGATCGACATCTGGATGCGCCATCCAGCGGATTCAGCGACTGCTTGCCGGCTCTGGCGGCGTGAGGCCGAGCGGCGGGAACGGGTCGCAAGCTGCGATCAACGGGAATAGCTTGAGACGCAGTCTGTGCGTTGTGCGTCAGCCATGCGCCGTCAGTAGTCGCATGTTTGTTCATCTTTGATCGCGAACCAGTATCCGACCGCGCGCTCGGGAACAACTTCTCGATCGGGCAATGCGTCGTGACGAACGGCGACTTGATGACGATGTAGCTGAAGAGCGTCTCGACGCCGATATTGCGCTCGAGCAGCCCTTCGATGACCCGCTGGTAGTAGTTGACGCGCAGCGCAGTCAGCCCGGCGCCGGTGGACGACGAGCCGAGGTAGCCGCGCTCGAGCGCGATGAAGTGCTTCTTGTCGGTTGCGTGCGCACTACTGCAGCGTGGTGCTGCAGTGCAGGCCCGAGCCTAGCACCGCCAAACTCGAGAGCGATCAATTCACCCCGTCAAAGACCTTGGCAAGGTCGCACAGATCCCAGTTGCCGCCTGTCAACACCACACAGACTTTTTCCTGCGGCGTCACCTTGAGTCCACCCGCCAGCAAGGCGCCAATGCCGATCGAGGCAGCCGGCTCTGCGATCAGCTTGGCGTCCTTGGCCAGCATGCGCATGCCCTCGATGATGTGTTCGTCTTCCACCAGCACGATCTCGTCGACGTACCTTTCGATGATGGGGTAGGGGTTCTGGCCCGGCACGCTGATGCGCAAACCGTCGGCGATCGTGTTCTTCAGCGGCAGCGAAGTGCGCTCCTTGTTGATGCGGCTGTGGAAGTACTTGGGGGTCAGCGCTGGTTCCGCGCCCACCACCCGCACGGAGGGTTTGGTTTCCTTGATGGCGGTGGCAATGCCGGAGATGAGACCCCCGCCGCCCATGGGGATGATGACGGTGTCCACGTCGGCCAGGTCTTCCAGGATTTCGCAGCCAATGGTTCCCTGGCCCGCCATGACCATAGGGTCCTCGAATGCGTGCACGACGGCGTAGTGGTTTTCTGCCGCGATCTCGTAAACCCGTTTCCATCGCGCCGCGGTGTCGCCGTCGAACAGAATCACCTCCGCGCCGAGCGCCCGGGTGTTTTCCACCTTGATTTTCGGCGTGGTGACCGGCACCACCAGAAGCGCCTTGACACCCAGCATCCGCGCTGCGTAGGCCAGCCCCTGGGCATGGTTGCCTGAAGACGTGGCGATGATGCCGTTGGCAATGGCCTCGCGGGGCAGCGACAGGGCCTTGTTCAGCGCGCCCCGGATCTTGAAGGCCCCGGTGATCTGCAGCGTCTCGGGTTTGAGGTACACCTCGCACCCGAGGGTGGTCTCCATCTTCTCGGCGCGCAGCAAGGGCGTGTGACGGATGTGCGGTTTCAGCCGCTCCCGCGCTTGGTGGATGTCGCGAAGGGTGGGGTGCTCGAGCAGGGGCGTCATGATCGAATGAACTCGAAGGCCGTGCCGGTGTTGCTGGCGATGGCGTTGCGATAGATCAGGTTCGACGTCGTGTTGTCCTGGATGGCCATGCCCGTCGAGTCGAAGATCGTGATCTCGTCGTCGGTCTCGCGCCCCGGCTTCTTGCCCAGCAGGATCTCGCCGATCTCGGCGTGGATGTCGTCCTTGCCGATGATGTTCTTGTGCAGCGGGTGCCAGGTTTCGCCCTTCTCGACGCACTGCGCGATCGAATCGTTGACGATCTTGGCGTTGCGGAAGACTTCGGCTCCAGTTCCTGCTTGCCTTGCGTGTCCGTGCCGATGGCGACGATGTGCGTGCCGGGTCGGACCCAGGCGGCTTCCACCAGCGAGCCTTTGCCGCGGGTGGTGGTGACGAGGATGTCCGCCTGTTCCACCGCGTCTTGTTTGGAGCGCGCCATCACCACCGGGATGTCGAACTCGCGCTCGATGTCGGCCTTGTACTGGGCGAGTGTCTGGGGGTGGTGGCTCCAGGCATGGATGGTTTCGATCGTCATCACCTCCCGGATCGCGCGGATCTGCATCCGGGCCTGATTGCCGGTGCCGATGGAGGTGATGGTCTTCGCGTTCTTGCGGGCCAGCGCCTTCACCGAAACGGCTCCGGCGGCGCCGGTTCTCAAGCCGGTGATGAGGCTGCCATCCATCACGCAGATGAGCGCGCAGGTTCTGGCGTCGAACAGCAGGATGGTTCCCATGCCGCTGGGCACGCCGTGCTCGGTGGGGTTGTTCGGGAATCCGCCGGATGAGGCCTTCATCGAGATGATCTCGTTGGCCTCGCAGTAGCCCAACTTGAAGTCGATTTCGCCCCGGGGTGGCGGCAGGTGGATGCATGTATACGGCGGTTGATTCACCTGGCCGCTGTTGAAGGCCTTGTACGCCTCCTCCACCGTCGCGATGACTTCCTTCATGGAAATCAGGCCTCCTACATCCTGTTTGTTCAGCAACAGTGTCTTCATCGGTGTGATCTCTTCATGAATCAAGGGCTCGGGCGGGCTGCACTCGGTGGCGCCGCGCGCGGTCGCCAGCAGGACCATCGGCGTGGCTTCCGGCGCCGTCATCGTGCTGACGAGATTACATGCACGCCGCCGCAGCGTGATGCTGCAGTTGGGGCCCGATGCCGAGCTTCTTGCGGTTCTCGAGCGGGCCCCGGCAGATGATGCTTTTGCGGCTTTGCGGCGCGGGCCTGCCCACTTCGGCCCAGGAGCCGCGTGACAGCGTCAAGCCGCGCGCTCGGGGAACAGCTTCTCGATCGCGCAATGCGTCTTCACGAACGGCGACTTGATGACGATGTAGCTGAAGTACTTCTCGATGCCGATGTTGCGCTCGAGCAGGCCTTCGATGACCTGCTGGTAGTGGTTGACGCCGCGCGTCAGGAAGCGCAGCAGGTAGTCGTAGCCGCCGCTGACCAGGTGGCATTCCATGATCTCGTCGACGTCGCGGATCGCGGTCTCGAAGCGGAAGAAGTCCTCGCGGTGGTGGTCGTTGCAGCGTGACCTCGGTGAACACGGTCAGCGTGTCGCCCAGCTTCTCCAGCCGCAGATGGGCGCCGTAGCCGGCGATGTAGCCGGCCTGCTCGAGCCGCTTCACGCGGATCAGGCAGGGGCTGGGCGACAGGCCCACGGCGTCGGCCAGATCGACGTTGGTCATGCGGCCGTTCTTCTGCAGTTGCGCCAGGATGCGCAGATCCAGGCGGTCGAGCTTGAAGGCTTCTGTCATGGCGATGCTCGCGAAGTCAGGTGGGTGCCGGCATTCTCATCGCCAGCGCGGCGCGCACCTCGGGCTGCGGCGAGCACGTCGTCCAGCGTGCGCGTCAGGCGCGCGAAGAGCTGGTCGAAGTCGGCTTCGGTGTAGGTGAGCGCCGGCGCGAAGCCGAGCGATGCGCGTCGCCGAAGCAGCGGAAGACGACGCCGTTGCGCCAGGCGGCGGCGAAGATGCGGTCGGGCAGGCCGAGCGCGGGGTCGAAGGCCCGCTTGGTGGCCTTGTCGCTCACCAGCTCCAGCGCGCCGAGCAGGCCGCGGTGGCGCGCGTCGCCGACCAGCGGGTGCGCGCGCAGCGCCTCCAGCCCGGCGGCGAAGCGCGGCGCGACGCGCTGGCCGTTGGCCAGCACGCCGCCTTCCTCGTAGAGCCGCAGCACCTCCAGCGCCACCGCGGCGCCGACCGGGTGCGCCGAGTAGGTGGCGCCGTGGCCGATCGGCGCGCCGGCGGGCGCGCCGTCGGCGATGGTCGCGTAGACCTCCTCCGACAGCATGGTCGCGCCCATCGGCACGTAGCCCGAGGTCAGGCCCTTGGCCAGCGTCATCAGGTCGGGCTACACGCCTTCGGCGTCGCAGGCGAACATCGGCCCGGTGCGGCCGAAGCCGGTGATGACCTCGTCGACGACGAACAGGATGTCGAGCTCGCGCGCCGCGTCGCGCATCGCCTTCAGCCAGCCCGCGGGCGGCACGATCACGCCGCCCGAGCCCTGGATCGGCTCGCAGAAGAAGGCCGCCACGTTGTCGGCGCCCAGCTCGGCCACCTTGGCGCGCAGCGACGCGACCGAGGCCGCGATCAGCGCCTGCGGCGTCGCCGCCCGTCGGGATGGCGGTAGGGGTTGGGCGAGGGGATGTGGTGCTGCGTGGCCAGCGGCAGGTCGAAGCCGCGGTGGAAGACGGGCAGCGCGGTCAGCCCGGCGCCGGTGGACGACGAGCCGTGGTAGCCGCGCTCCAGCGCGATGAAGTGCTTCTTCGCCGGCCGGCCGCGTCGCGTTCCAGTACTGCACGATGAAGCGCACCGCGGCGTCGACCGCCTCCGAGCCGCCGAGCGTGAGGTAGACGCGCGTCAGCGAGGCGGGCGTGATCTCGGCCAGCTTCGCGGCCAGGCGGATCGCCGGCTCGCTGGCGAAGCCGAAGTAGCCGGTGGCGTAGGGCAGCTGGCGCATCTGCGCGGTGGCGGCCTGCACCACGCTCTCCTGGCCGTAGCCGACGTTCACGCACCACAGGCCGGCGAAGGCGTCGAGCAGTTCGTGGCCGTGTGCGTCGGTGAGCCAGGCGCCGCGCGCGCCGGTCAGCAGCAGCGGGCCGCGCTGCTTCGTGCTGGCGCCAGGCGGCGACGGGGTGGACGAGGTGCGCGCGGTCGAGCGCGGCAAGTTCATCGAGGCGGTTCGTGTTCATCGGCTTGTCGGGTGTGTCGTTGTGCCGAAGAGCTTAAGTGCGGAGCCGCGCAGCGTGATGCTGCTTTCAGGGCCCAGGGCCGCGCTTCATGTGGTTGTGAAGCGGGCCTCGGCAGATGATGCTTTCGGCGAGCTGCGGTCATTTGCGCCCTGGGCGCAGGCGTGGATCTCGGTTTGATGGCGGGCGCGGGCGCACTCGGTCTGAGGTACCCACGGTGATCGCGGCCCTCAGGCGCGATGGAGCTGCGCCGCGATGAGACCCAGCGGTTGTGTGCGCCTGCCGGATGACTGGCGCAGGACGATCCGGCTGGTGAACTTATCGATGCCGATGTCTTCCTGCAGCAGGCGCTCCATCAGCTCCTGAAAATAGCCAACGCTCGGCGTCACGATCTTCAACAGATAGTCGTAGCCGCCACTGACATTGAACCATTCGACGATTTCGGGGTGCCGATCAACGGCCTGTTCGAACTTGCGGAAATCAGCCGGCCGATGACTGTCGAGCGTCACCTCGGAAAAGACGCTCACGCAGTTGCCCAGCTTCTCCAGCGCGATGTCCGCGCCATAGCCGCGGATCACGCCGGTTTCCTGCAGCCGTTTCGTCCGCACGAGGCACGGGCTCTGGCTCAGGCCCACGGCGTCGGCCAGCTCGACGTTCGAGCAGCGCCCCTCGCGCTCGAGGTGCACAAGGATCTTCAGGTCGAACCGGTCGAGGCAAACTGGAGGGCCCATCGATGGATCGTAGCGTCGGACGTCGCTTGCGCCTAGCTCCGGCCGGCCGCTTGCGCTTCGGCCAGGGACTCGTCCAGCGCCTGGATGACCAGGCCGGCCTGCTCTGCCGTCAGCACCAGCGGCGGCCGGATCTTGAGCACGTTGTGCCCCATCGCACAGGCGCTGATCAGCACGCCCTTGTCGCGCATGCGATTGACCACCTGGCTCGTGAGCTCGCGATCCGGTGTTCGCGATGCCCGGTCGCTGACGAGTTCGACTCCGACAAACAAGCCTGCGCCGCGCACATCGCCGATGGCCCCGTGCTGGCCGGCCAGCGCGGCGATGCCGTCGTGCAGCACCTTGCCCACCTTGGCCGCATGCTGCACCAGCCGGTCGCGCTCGATCGTGTCCAGCACCGCCAGCGCCGCCACACAGGAGACGGTGTTACCCGCAAAGGTGTTGAAGTAGCGCGAGGTCTTGCCGAACTCCGCCAGGACGTCGGCGGTCGCCAGCAATCCCGCAATCGGTTGGCCGTTGCCCATCGGTTTGCCCATCGTGACGATGTCGGGCAGCACACCGTGGCGCTGAAAGCCCCACAGGTGTGCGCCGGTGCGCCCGAAACCGGGTTGCACTTCGTCGGCAATGAACAGGCCGCCCGCCCGCTTGATGGCGTCGACCGCGCCCTTCAGGAAGCCTGCCGGCCCGGGAAGGATGCCGTCGCTGGTGAACAGCGTATCGACGATCAGCATGGCCGGCTTGATGCCGTGGCGCTGCAAGTCGGCGATTGCCGCCTCGACGTCGCGCGTGAAGCGCTCGAAAAGGTCTGCGCCTTCGGCGTGGTACAGGCGCGGGGCCGGCACCAGGCGCACATGCTCGCCCAGATCGACGGTCACGCCCAGCGAGGGCGAAAACTTCGAGACGGTGTCGGTGATGCCGTGATACGCGGTGTCGGTCACGATCACGCCGGTGCCGCCGGTGCGGACCTTGGCAATGCGATAGGCGAGATCGTTGGCCTCGCTGCCAGTGCAGGTCAACATCAGGTGGGCCAGCTGGGTCTCGCGGCACGCTCGCGAGCAGGCGCTCGGCCAGCTCGAGAATCGAGTCGTGCAGATAGCGCGTATTGGTGGCCAGTGTCTGCACCTGCTGGCAGATCGCCTCGGTCACCGCCGGGTGGCAATGCCCGAGCGACGTGACGTTGTTGTAGGCGTCGAGATAGCGGCGCCCCTGCGGGTCGATCAGCCAGGCGCCTTCGCCGCGCACGATGTGCAGCGGCCGCTCGTACATCAGGCGGTAGGCCGGGCCGAGCAAGGCGTCGCGGCGCGCGATCATCGCGGCGGTGGCCGGGCTCACGTCGGCGCGGCCGGGGATGTAGGCGTTGACCATGTTCAGGTCGGTCGTGCTCTTCATTGATGGACTCCAGTTTGCAGGCCCGCCAGCAGGCGGTCACGTGCGGTGTTGCGGGACAGGTCCGCCATCTGGGACAGGGCCTCCCACGCTGCGGGGTTGTGACGCATGATGTACGCGCGGTTCTCGGGGTAGCGCGCGGCGCGCCACTCGGAGATCAGCGCCGTGATGAGGTGGCGCGTCGCCATGAGATCGGCAACGACCTCCTGTTCGGCGCCAGTCAGCGGCAGCGCCGCGTGATAGGCGGCCACGAACTCGGCCGGCCCCTCGAAAGGGTCGGGGCTGCCGGCCATGTGGAAGGCGGCCGCCGTCGCCACCTCGCCGACGAGCGGTGCGTGCACCATGTCGCCGAAGTCGATGATGCCCACGATGCGCGCCTGATCGTCGGGCGCGACCAGCACGTTGTAGAGGTGGTAGTCGTTGTGGATCACCTGCGCCCGCAGCGATGCCAGGCGCGGCAGCACGTGTGTCGTGAAGCGCGTCATGAACGCTTGGGCCAGCGCGCGGCGCTTGTCGTCGACGAGGCTGTCGAGCTGTTCGGTCAGCCGATGCGCCGTGGCGACGTTCCACAGCAGGTCATGCGCAGCGCCCGGATGCGTGAAACCGTGCAGCGCGTGGTTCAAGCCGGCCAGGCCGCTGCCCATGGCACGCCGCTGTGCGGCGGTGCGCTCGGTCTCGCGGATCTGGATGCCGTCCAGGTAGGTCAGCATGCGCACGCGTGTGTGAACGTCCTCCGCCAGCGCTGACCGTGCCGTGCGTGCGTCCTTCCAGTGTCCGCACGACGCGCGGCACCGGTTGCCCCGGCGACACGCGGGCGATGTGGTCGAGCGCCGCGATCTGGAAGTCGACGACCTCGGCCGGCTCGGAGGGATTGCTGATCTTGAAGACATAGCGACAGCCGTCCGACGCCTGCACCAGGCAGTTCTGGTCACGCTCGCCCGCCAGCGGCCGGGTGGAACCCTCGATGCCATAGAGGCGGCGGACCAACGCCTCCACGGCCGCGGGCGCGACGTCCGGCGCCGTGGTGCTCAACGCGGTCATAGACCGAGCAGCCCGGGGAGCTGGCGAACGTCGGTCAGGCGGTTGACACCATAGCCGTCGCGCGCCGGCTCATGCGCGCGATCGATGTAGGCCTTCGCCATGAAGCCCAGGTCGGACGCCGTCATCAGGTCGT